>NZ_CP116256.1:0-4800000 GCF_027947575.1 Streptomyces rubrogriseus
ACTGGACTCCGATTCGTTCCCTTATCCCTGCCCCACCCGAGTTTCATCCCGACCCGTCCCCGAATCACACCTTCGAGGGACTCGTGAGAGAGCGTGCCCTGTGGCTGACGTACCTGCCGATCTTGCCGCAGTGTGGCCACGCGTATTGGAGCAACTTCTCGGAGAGGGCCGCGGGCAGGGCGTCGAGTCGAAGGACGAGCACTGGATCCGGCGCTGCCAGCCGCTCGCGCTGGTCGCCGACACCGCCCTGCTCGCCGTACCGAACGAATTTGCGAAGGGCGTACTGGAGGGCCGCCTCGCGCCGATCGTCAGCGAGACCCTGAGCCGCGAGTGCGGGCGCCCGATCCGCATCGCGATCACCGTCGACGACACCGCGGGCGAACCCGCCGGCCCCCCACCGCAGACGCCCCAGTCGCCGCCCTCCCGCCCCCAGCACCGCTACGAGGAGCCCGAGCTCCCCGCTCCCGGCCAGGGCGGCCGCGAGGAGTACCGCGACCGCGACGAGTACGAGGGATACGGCCGCAACCGCGCCGACCAGCTCCCCACCGCCCGGCCCGCCTATCCGCAGGAGTACCAGCGCCCCGAGCCCGGCTCCTGGCCCCGCCCCGCGCAGCAGGACGACTACGGCTGGCAGCAGCAGCGCCTCGGCTTCCCGGAGCGGGACCCCTACGCGTCCCCGGCCCAGGAGCCGTACGGCCAGGAGCCGCCGCCCCCGTACTCCCACGAGAACCACGCCTCGTACCAGCAGGACTACCGGCCGCAGCCCCCGGAGCGCCCGTCGTACGACGCCCAGCGCGGCGACTACGAACCGTCCCGCGGCGAGTACGAGCAGCCCCGGGGCGACTACGAACCGTCCCGCGGCGAGTACGAGCAGCCCCGGGGCGACTACGAACCGTCCCGGGTCGAGTACGACAAACCCCGCGGCGACTACGACCAGCAGCGGGGTGACTACGAGCAGCGCGGTCCGCGCCGCGACCTGCCCGAGCCCCCGCCGGGATCCGGACACGTCCACCGCGGCGGCCCCGTCGGCCCCGGGCCCGCCACCGGGGCGCCCGGGCCGCTGGCGGCGCAGCCGGCGCCGGCCACCGGTCCGGGCGAGCCGACCGCGCGGCTGAACCCGAAGTACCTCTTCGACACCTTCGTCATCGGCGCCTCGAACCGCTTCGCCCACGCGGCGGCCGTCGCCGTCGCCGAGGCACCCGCCAAGGCCTACAACCCCCTGTTCATCTACGGGGAGTCGGGACTCGGCAAGACGCACCTCCTGCACGCCATCGGGCACTACGCGCGCAGCCTCTATCCCGGCACGCGCGTGCGGTACGTGAGCTCGGAGGAGTTCACCAACGAGTTCATCAACTCCATCCGCGACGGCAAGGGCGACAGCTTCCGCAAGCGCTACCGCGAGATGGACATCCTGCTCGTCGACGACATCCAGTTCCTCGCGGACAAGGAGTCGACGCAGGAGGAGTTCTTCCACACCTTCAACACCCTGCACAACGCCAACAAGCAGATCGTGCTCTCCAGCGACCGGCCGCCCAAGCAGCTGGTGACCCTGGAGGACCGGCTCCGCAACCGCTTCGAGTGGGGGCTGATCACCGACGTCCAGCCGCCGGAGCTGGAGACCCGCATCGCGATCCTGCGCAAGAAGGCGGTCCAGGAGCAGCTCAACGCCCCGCCGGAGGTACTGGAGTTCATCGCCTCCCGGATCTCGCGCAACATCCGCGAGCTGGAGGGAGCGCTGATCCGGGTGACGGCGTTCGCGTCGCTCAACCGGCAGCCGGTGGACCTGGGCCTCACCGAGATCGTCCTCAAGGACCTGATCCCCGGCGGCGAGGACTCGGCCCCCGAGATCACCTCCACGGCCATCATGGGCGCCACCGCGGACTACTTCGGCCTGACCGTAGAGGACCTGTGCGGCACCTCGCGGGGGCGCGCGCTCGTGACGGCCCGGCAGATCGCCATGTACCTGTGCCGCGAGCTGACGGACCTCTCGCTGCCGAAGATCGGCGCACTGTTCGGCGGCCGGGACCACACCACGGTGATGCACGCGGACCGCAAGATCCGCAATCTCATGGCCGAGCGGCGCTCGATCTACAACCAGGTGACCGAGCTGACCAACCGCATCAAGAACGGCTGACCACCGCCGCCACCGGTCACGAAGGCGCCTCCGGGACCCCCGGGGGCGCCTTTCCCATGCCGCCGGAGGCCCCCGGATGCCCCTCCCATGCCCCTCGCATGCCCCCTCGCACGTCCCCGCGTCTCCACCGGCTCGTACGGCTGTCCTGTCCGCTGTTCGAATCCCCGCCGGGTTACGGCCGTCCTCCACAGATTCGGCCAGTTTTTTCCGTCCACACCTTGGGGACTGGGAAGTTGTCCCGATCCTGTCCACAGGCCAGCCTGGTGAGGGATCATCAGGGCAGGTCAGGTCCCTGTGGATTCGTGGACGAAGGATCTCCACAGGCTGTGGACGAAGAAATGATCCACAGGCTGTGCATTCAGTTGTCCACGGGCAACCCACAGGCTGGAGGGGGTTGTCCCCAGCGATCACCAGCTTCTCCACATGCCTGTCCACTGTTCGGCAACGTGACGCGCCCTGTCACCGCGTCGAGTGAAAGCCGTCACACCAGGCTGCCTGGTTGGGCTGTGGGAAACGTGGGTAAAGCTGGGGACGGCGCTGGGGAGAAGTCGCCTCTCCCTGTGCACGGTGTGTGCAGAACTTTCTGTTCTCCACAGATACGCCCGGTTGTCCACCGGCTCCGCCCACAGGACCCGTGGACAAAATTCCTGCTCTGACCTGGGCAAACGAGGTTATCCACGGTATCCACAGGCCCTACTACTACTGACGACTAGAGAGAGAGCGGAATTCGTTTCGAAGCGGGTCCTGTGCACAACTCGGCCTCTCGGGCCCGACCGCGCCTCGTCACGACTTGACCCCGAACGGCACCTACTGTCAGTGGGGTGCGTCAGACTGGTCCCCGGTGTTCTGCCCCTCACAGCGGCGGGCGACACCGGTCAGACGACGAAGGCGAAGCAGGGCGAGCAGCGCCGGCAACAGCAGGAGGCGGCAACAGTGAAGATCCGGGTGGAACGCGACGTACTCGCGGAGGCAGTGGCCTGGGCGGCTCGCAGCCTCCCGGCCCGTCCGCCGGCGCCGGTCCTCGCGGGCCTGCTGCTGAAGGCCGAGGAAGGGCAGCTGAGCCTGTCCAGCTTCGACTACGAGGTCTCGGCGCGGGTGTCGGTGGAGGCCGAGATCGAGGAGGAGGGCACGGTCCTCGTCTCCGGCCGTCTGCTCGCCGACATCTCCCGCGCCCTGCCCAACCGGCCGGTGGAGATTTCCACAGACGGTGTACGGGCGACGGTGGTCTGCGGCTCCTCGCGGTTCACCCTCCACACCCTGCCGGTGGAGGAGTACCCGGCGCTGCCGCAGATGCCGGAGGCGACCGGCACGGTGCCCGGCGAGGTCTTCGCCTCGGCGGTGCAGCAGGTGGCGATCGCCGCGGGCCGCGACGACACGCTGCCCGTCCTGACCGGTGTGCGCATCGAGATCGAGGGCGACTCGGTGACCCTGGCCTCCACCGACCGCTACCGCTTCGCGGTCCGCGAGTTCCTGTGGAAGCCGGAGAACCCGGACATCTCCGCGGTCGCCCTGGTGCCCGCCAAGACGCTCCAGGACACCGCCAAGGCGCTGACCAGCGGTGACCAGGTGATCCTGGCGCTCTCCGGTTCGGGCGCGGGCGAGGGCCTGATCGGTTTCGAGGGCGCGGGCCGCCGGACGACGACGCGTCTGCTGGAGGGTGACCTCCCGAAGTACAAGACGCTGTTCCCGACCGAGTTCAACAGCGTCGCCGTGATCGAGACCGCCCCCTTCGTGGAGGCCGTCAAGCGCGTGGCCCTGGTCGCCGAGCGCAACACCCCGGTGCGGCTCAGCTTCGAGCAGGGTGTGCTCATCCTGGAGGCCGGCTCCAGCGACGACGCACAGGCTGTGGAAAGGGTCGACGCGCAGCTGGAGGGCGACGACATCTCGATCGCCTTCAACCCGACCTTCCTGCTGGACGGTCTGAGCGCCATCGACTCCCCGGTCGCCCAGCTGTCCTTCACGACCTCCACGAAGCCGGCGCTGCTCAGCGGCAGGCCCGCGGTGGACGCCGAGGCGGACGAGGCCTACAAGTACCTGATCATGCCGGTGCGGCTGAGCGGCTGAGCGGCTGAGCGGCTGAGCCGCGTCAGGCCGGTGGCTGTCCACAGGGTGGGGACGAACCCGCAGGTGGGGGCATACGTCTGAGCGCGTATGCCCACAGCTGTGCACGGGCGTGCGGGTTTAGGGTCGACGCGGGTACGAAAGTGCCGCGGCACCCGTCCGGCGGGTTCGGAGGTGCCGCCTTGCCACCTCGCACACCTTAAGGAACGCAACTGATGGAGCTCGGTCTCGTCGGCCTCGGCAAGATGGGCGGCAACATGCGCGAGCGGATCCGCCGCGCGGGCCACACCGTCGTCGGATACGACCGCAATCCGGACCTCGCCGACGTCCACAGCCTGGAAGAGCTCGTGGGCAAGCTCAGCGCCCCGCGCGTGGTGTGGGTGATGGTCCCGGCCGGCGAGGCCACCCAGGCCACCGTCGACCGCCTCGGCGAGCTGCTGGAGCCCGGCGACGTGGTCGTGGACGGCGGCAACTCCCGCTGGACGGACGACGAGAAGCACGCGGAGGAGCTGGCGGCCAAGGGCATAGGCTTCGTCGACTGCGGCGTCTCCGGCGGCGTATGGGGCCTGGAGAACGGCTACGCGCTGATGTACGGCGGCGACGCGGAGAACGTCGCCAAGGTGCAGCCGGTCTTCGACGCCCTCAAGCCGACGGGCGACTTCGGCGCCGTGCACGCCGGCAAGGTGGGCGCGGGCCACTTCGCGAAGATGGTCCACAACGGCATCGAGTACGCCATGATGCAGGCCTACGCCGAGGGCTGGGAGCTGCTGGAGAAGGTCGACTCCGTGGAGAACGTCCGCGAGGTCTTCCGGTCCTGGCAGGAGGGCACGGTGATCCGCTCCTGGCTGCTCGACCTCGCGGTCAACGCGCTCGACGACGACGAGCACCTGGACGGGCTCCGGGGTTATGCACAGGACTCCGGTGAGGGACGCTGGACTGTGGAGGCGGCGATCGACAACGCGGTGCCGCTGCCCGCGATCACTGCCTCCCTCTTCGCGCGGTTCGCGTCCCGGCAGGACGACTCGCCGCAGATGAAGATGATCGCGGCGCTGCGCAACCAGTTCGGCGGCCACGCGGTCGAGAAGAAGTAACCGGAACGCTGGGGAGGTCGGCGCACGACCATGCACGTCACGCATCTGTCGCTGGCCGACTTCCGTTCGTACGCCCGGGTCGAGGTGCCCCTGGACCCGGGCGTCACCGCCTTCGTCGGCCCGAACGGGCAGGGCAAGACGAACCTGGTCGAGGCGGTCGGCTACCTCGCCACCCTCGGCAGTCACCGGGTCTCCTCCGACGCCCCCCTGGTGCGCATGGGCGCCGAGCGGGCCGTGATCCGGGCCCAGGTCCGGCAGGGCGAGCGGCAGCAGCTGATCGAGCTGGAGCTGAATCCGGGCAAGGCCAATCGCGCCCGCATCAACCGGTCCTCGCAGGTCAGACCGCGTGACGTGCTCGGCATCGTGCGCACCGTGCTGTTCGCGCCGGAGGACCTCGCGCTGGTCAAGGGTGACCCCGGCGAGCGGCGCCGTTTCCTGGACGAGCTGATCACCGCCCGTTCTCCGCGGATGGCGGGGGTGCGTTCGGACTACGACCGGGTCCTCAAGCAGCGCAACACCCTGCTGAAGTCGGCCGCGCTCGCCCGCCGGCACGGCGGCCGGACGATGGACCTGTCCACGCTCGACGTCTGGGACCAGCACCTCGCGCGCGCGGGCGCCGAACTGCTCGCCCAGCGCCTGGACCTGATCGCGGCCGTGCAGCCGCTGGCCGACAAGGCGTACGAGCAGCTGGCCCCGGGCGGCGGCCCCCTCGCCCTGGAGTACAAGCCGTCGGCGCCCGGTGAGGCGCACACGCGTGAGGACCTGTACGAGCAGCTGATGGCGGCGCTCGCCGAGGCGCGCAAGCAGGAGATCGAGCGGGGCGTCACCCTGGTCGGTCCGCACCGGGACGACCTGCTGCTCAAGCTCGGCTCTCTGCCCGCCAAGGGCTACGCGTCCCACGGCGAGTCGTGGTCGTACGCGCTGGCGCTGCGGCTGGCCTCGTTCGACCTGCTGCGGGCCGAGGGCAACGAGCCGGTGCTGGTGCTGGACGACGTGTTCGCCGAGCTGGACGCACGGCGCCGGGAGCGGCTGGCGGAGCTGGTGGCGCCCGGGGAGCAGGTGCTGGTGACGGCCGCGGTCGAGGACGACGTACCGCATGTGCTCGCGGGGGCGCGGTTCACGGTGGCGGAGGGGACGGTGGAGCGCGTATGAGCGCGGACGCACCGGAGCCGGGCCCCGGAGAGTCCCCCGGCGGGCGCGCGAGCGGCGGTCCGGAGCCGTCCGGCGTCGACCTCGCGCGCGTGGCGCTCAGGGCGGCTCGTGAGGCGGCACGCGCGCGTGGGGACGCGGCCCAGCAGAAGAAGCAGGCGCGCCGCGGGGGGCTGCGCTCCGGGGCGCGGGCCGACGGCCGTGACCCCATGGCGCTGGGTTCCGCGATCAACCGGCTGATCACCGAGCGCGGCTGGGAGACACCGGCCGCGGTGGGCGGGGTGATGGGCCGCTGGCCGGAGATCGTCGGTGCGGACGTGGCGAAGCACTGCGTGCCGGAGCGGTACGACGAGGACGAGCGGGTGCTGGTGGTGCGCTGCGACTCGACGGCGTGGGCGACGAACCTGCGGCTGCTCGCGCCGACGCTGGTGGCGCGCCTGAACGAGGACCTGGGGCACGGGTCGGTACGGATGATCAAGGTTCTCGGACCGGGTGGCCCGGGTGGTCAGGGCCGGCGGTACGGGCCGTTGCGGGCCCCCGGGAGCCAGGGGCCGGGGGACACCTACGGGTGATGTGCGGGCGTTCTGGCACCCCGTCAGGGATGCGTGATGTACCTCACAAAAAACGGCGACGACGGGCGGCGTGAACCGTCGGCGCGCGCCGCGTCGTACCACCGTGCGTGAGCGCGCGTCCCGATCTGACTCCCAAGTAGCAAAGGGTTGACGCCTCGAAGCGCTGAGTGCCGTTGTGAGCCTCTTGAGGCCCCCTTCCGCATATCGGGAGTCGGACGAGGCTCGTTCAGGGCGGCACATGCGGACTCAGGTACCGGCAAACCCCCATCAGTGTCAGTGGTACCGGTAGAATGGGAGAGAATCCCGCCCCGAACGTGGGGACCGTCCGGGACTAGCTGAGCAACGCTGATCAAGGCTTACCAACGCAACATGCCGCAGCCGCTCCGGCAACCTGCCGACGAGCCCGGCTCGTGCTGTGCCAGAAAGGGCGCTTCGTGGCCGATTCCGGCAACCCCAACGAGAACAACCCGTCCACCGACACCGGCGTGAACGACGCGGTGAGCACCCCGCACGGCGATGCTTCCGCGTCGTACGACGCCAGTGCCATCACCGTCCTCGAGGGTCTGGACGCGGTCCGCAAGCGACCCGGTATGTACATCGGTTCGACCGGTGAGCGGGGCCTGCACCACCTGGTGCAGGAGGTCGTGGACAACTCCGTCGACGAGGCACTCGCCGGTCACGCGGACACGATCGACGTCACGATCCTGCCCGACGGCGGTGTCCGCGTCGTGGACAACGGCCGCGGCATCCCGGTGGGCATCGTCCCCTCCGAGGGGAAGCCCGCCGTCGAGGTCGTGCTGACCGTGCTGCACGCGGGCGGCAAGTTCGGCGGCGGCGGCTACGCGGTCTCCGGTGGTCTGCACGGCGTGGGCGTCTCCGTCGTCAACGCCCTCTCCACGAGGGTGGCGGTGGAGGTCAAGACCGACGGCTACCGCTGGACGCAGGAGTACAAGCTGGGCGTCCCCACGGCGTCGCTCGCCCGGCACGAGGCCACCGAGGAGACCGGCACGACGGTCACCTTCTGGGCCGACGGCGACATCTTCGAGACCACCGACTACTCCTTCGAGACGCTCTCCCGGCGCTTCCAGGAGATGGCCTTCCTCAACAAGGGCCTGAAGATCAACCTCACCGACGAGCGCGAGTCGGCGAAGGCCACCGCCGGCGCGGACGAGGCGGGCGAGGACGAGAAGCACGAGGTCAAGAGCGTCTCGTACCACTACGAGGGCGGCATCGTCGACTTCGTGACGTACCTCAACTCCCGCAAGGGAGAGCTGGTGCACCCCACCGTGATCGACCTCGAGGCCGAGGACAAGGACAAGAGCCTGTCCCTCGAGGTCGCGATGCAGTGGAACGGCGGCTACACGGAGGGCGTGTACTCCTTCGCCAACATCATCCACACGCACGAGGGCGGCACGCACGAGGAGGGCTTCCGCGCGGCGCTCACCTCGCTGATCAACAAGTACGCGCGCGACAAGAAGCTGCTGCGCGAGAAGGACGACAACCTCACGGGTGACGACATCCGCGAGGGTCTGACGGCGATCATCTCGGTCAAGCTGGCGGAGCCCCAGTTCGAGGGCCAGACCAAGACGAAGCTGGGCAACACCGAGGTGAAGACCTTCGTCCAGAAGGTCGTCTACGAGCACCTGACGGACTGGCTCGACCGCAACCCCAACGAGGCCGCGGACATCATCCGCAAGGGCATCCAGGCGGCCCACGCGCGCGTGGCGGCCCGCAAGGCCCGTGACCTGACCCGTCGCAAGGGCCTGCTGGAGTCGGCCTCGCTGCCGGGCAAGCTGTCCGACTGCCAGTCGAACGACCCGACCAAGTGCGAGATCTTCATCGTCGAGGGCGACTCCGCCGGCGGCTCGGCCAAGTCCGGCCGGAACCCGCAGTACCAGGCGATCCTCCCGATCCGTGGCAAGATCCTCAACGTCGAGAAGGCGCGCATCGACCGGATCCTGCAGAACCAGGAGATCCAGGCGATGATCTCCGCGTTCGGCACCGGGGTGCACGAGGACTTCGACATCGAGAAGCTCCGCTATCACAAGATCATCCTGATGGCGGACGCCGACGTCGACGGCCAGCACATCAACACCCTGCTGCTGACCTTCCTGTTCCGCTTCATGCGGCCGCTGGTGGAGTCCGGGCACGTGTACCTGTCCCGCCCGCCGCTGTACAAGATCAAGTGGGGCCGGGACGACTTCGAGTACGCGTACTCCGACCGCGAGCGCGACGCGCTGATCGAGATGGGCCGCCAGGCCGGCAAGCGCATCCGCGAGGACTCGGTGCAGCGCTTCAAGGGCCTCGGCGAGATGAACGCCGAGGAGCTGCGCATCACGACCATGGACCAGGAGCACCGGGTGCTCGGCCAGGTCACGCTCGACGACGCCGCGCAGGCCGACGACCTGTTCTCGGTGCTGATGGGCGAGGACGTCGAGGCCCGGCGCGCGTTCATCCAGCGCAACGCCAAGGACGTCCGCTTCCTCGACATCTGAGTCGGTCTCAGCTGACCGCACCAGGAAGGACCTTCACCAGCAATGACCGACGAGAACACTCCTGTGACCACGCCCGAGGGTGACGCCCTGGCGATGCGTGTCGAGCCCGTCGGGCTCGAGACGGAGATGCAGCGCTCCTACCTCGACTACGCGATGTCCGTCATCGTCTCGCGTGCGCTGCCCGACGTCCGCGACGGCCTCAAGCCCGTGCACCGCCGCGTGCTGTACGCCATGTACGACGGCGGCTACCGCCCCGAGCGCGGTTTCTACAAGTGCGCCCGCGTCGTCGGCGACGTCATGGGCAATTACCACCCGCACGGCGACAGCTCCATCTACGACGCGCTGGTCCGCCTCGCCCAGCCCTGGTCGATGCGGATGCCGCTGGTCGACTCCAACGGCAACTTCGGCTCGCCGGGCAACGACCCGGCGGCGGCCATGCGCTACACCGAGTGCAAGATGGCGCCGCTGTCGATGGAGATGGTCCGCGACATCGACGAGGAGACCGTCGACTTCACGGACAACTACGACGGACGCTCCCAGGAGCCGACCGTCCTGCCCGCCCGCTTCCCGAACCTGCTGATCAACGGCTCGGCGGGCATCGCGGTCGGCATGGCGACCAACATCCCGCCGCACAACCTGCGCGAGGTCGCGGCCGGCGCCCAGTGGTACCTGGAGAACTACGAGGCCTCGCACGAGGAGCTGCTCGACGCGCTCATCGAGCGCATCAAGGGCCCCGACTTCCCCACCGGCGCCCTGGTGGTGGGCCGCAAGGGCATCGAGGAGGCGTACCGCACCGGCCGCGGCTCGATCACCATGCGCGCGGTCGTCGAGGTCGAGGAGATCCAGAACCGCCAGTGCCTGGTGGTCACCGAGCTGCCCTACCAGGTCAACCCGGACAACCTCGCGCAGAAGATCGCCGACCTGGTGAAGGACGGCAAGATCGGCGGCATCGCCGACGTCCGCGACGAGACGTCGTCCCGCACCGGCCAGCGCCTGGTGATCGTCCTCAAGCGGGACGCGGTCGCCAAGGTCGTCCTGAACAACCTGTACAAGCACACCGACCTGCAGACCAACTTCGGCGCCAACATGCTGGCCCTGGTCGACGGCGTGCCGCGCACCCTGTCCCTGGACGCGTTCATCCGCCACTGGGTGAACCACCAGATCGAGGTCATCGTCCGCCGTACGCGCTTCAGGCTGCGCAAGGCGGAGGAGCGGGCGCACATCCTGCGCGGCCTGCTCAAGGCCCTGGACGCCATCGACGAGGTCATCGCGCTGATCCGGCGCAGTGAGACCGTCGAGATCGCGCGCGGGGGCCTGATGGACCTCCTGGAGATCGACGAGATCCAGGCCAACGCGATCCTGGAGATGCAGCTGCGCCGCCTGGCGGCCCTGGAGCGGCAGAAGATCGTCCGGGAGCACGACGAGCTCCAGGCGAAGATCACCGAGTACAACGAGATCCTCGCCTCGCCGGTCCGCCAGCGCGAGATCGTCAGCGGGGAGCTGGCCGCGATCGTCGAGAAGTACGGCGACGACCGCAAGACCAAGCTGATCCCGTACGAGGGCGACATGTCCATCGAGGACCTGATCGCCGAGGAGGACATCGTCGTCACGGTCACCCGTGGCGGCTACATCAAGCGCACCAAGACCGACGACTACCGGGCGCAGAAGCGCGGCGGCAAGGGCGTGCGCGGCACGAAGCTCAAGGAAGACGACATCGTCAACCACTTCTTCGTGTCCACCACGCACCACTGGCTGCTGTTCTTCACCAACAAGGGCCGCGTCTACCGCGCCAAGGCCTACGAGCTGCCCGACGCCGGCCGGGACGCGCGCGGCCAGCACGTGGCGAACCTGCTGGCCTTCCAGCCGGACGAGACGATCGCCCAGATCCGCGCGATCCGCGACTACGAGGCGGTTCCCTACCTGGTCCTGGCCACCAAGGCCGGCCTGGTGAAGAAGACGCCGCTGAAGGACTACGACTCGCCGCGTTCGGGCGGTGTCATCGCGATCAACCTGCGGGAGCAGGCGGACGGGAGCGACGACGAACTGATCGGCGCCGAACTCGTCTCGGCCGAGGACGATCTGCTGCTGATCAGCAAGAAGGCGCAGTCGATCAGGTTCACCGCGTCGGACGACACACTGCGTCCGATGGGGCGTGCCACCTCGGGTGTCAAGGGCATGAGTTTCCGCGAAGGGGACGAGCTGCTCTCGATGAATGTTGTTCGAGCCGGTACGTTCGTGTTCACTGCCACCGACGGCGGTTACGCGAAGCGGACCTCCGTCGACGAGTACCGCGTCCAGGGTCGCGGCGGCCTCGGCATCAAGGCCGCCAAGATCGTCGAGGACCGCGGGTCGCTCGTGGGCGCGCTGGTGGTCGAGGAGCACGACGAGATCCTCGCCATCACACTCTCGGGCGGTGTGATTCGTACGCGAGTCAACGGGGTCAGGGAGACCGGCCGTGACACCATGGGCGTTCAACTGATCAATCTGGGCAAGCGCGATGCCGTCGTCGGTATCGCACGCAACGCCGAGGCGGGACGCGAGGCGGAGGAGGTCGACGGCGATGTGGTCGTCGACGAGACCGCCGAGGGTGCCGAGACCACCGGCACGGACGAGGGCGAGGCGCCCTCGGCCGAGTAGCACGAGGAGAGAGTCATCGTGAGCGGAGCCACGGGCGCCGGATCGGCCGGTACCCCCACGGGTACGGAAACGGGCGGCGGCGGCCGTGGCTCAGCCGCGCGTGCGACGGATTCGCACACGACTCAACTGCGCAAGATCGACGACGGAGCGACCGACTCGCACTCGGGGAGCTCGTCCTCAACGCATGGATCCCAGGGGGGAACTGTGACGGACACCCGAGGCCAGCGGACTCAGCAGGCGGCCTCGCCGCTGCCGGGAGAGCGGCAGCCCCAGCAGCCCGGCGGGCCCTACCACCCGCCGCAGGCCTACCAGACCCAGGGCGGCAACCAGACCCACGGCGGCAACGCGTCCGCCGTGCGCCGCCCCCGCACCGGCGCCCGCACCACGCCCCGCGTCCGCAAGGCACGCCTGCGCGTGTCGAAGGCGGACCCGTGGTCGGTGATGAAGGTCAGCTTCCTGCTCTCCATCGCGCTGGGCATCTGCACCATCGTCGCCTCCGCCGTGCTGTGGATGGTCATGGACGCCATGGGCGTCTTCTCGACGGTCGGCGGCACGATCTCCGAGGCCACCGGCTCCAACGAGTCCAACGGCTTCGACCTGCAGTCCTTCCTGTCGCTGCCCAACGTGCTGATGTTCACCACGATCATCGCGGTCATCGACGTCGTCCTCGCGACGGCCCTGGCCACGCTGGGCGCGTTCATCTACAACCTGTCCGCCGGCTTCGTCGGCGGTGTGGAGCTGACGCTCGCCGAGGACGAGTGATCCGCGGGCCGTCCCGGCCTCCGGTCCGCGCGACAACCGATTTTGGGACTGCCCGCCTCGTGCGCTAATCTTCAGGAGTCAGCGCGCGGGACATACACCGCAGAGCGCGGCGGGGCTATAGCTCAGTTGGTTAGAGCGCATCCCTGATAAGGATGAGGCCACAGGTTCAAATCCTGTTAGCCCCACCAGCACCAAGACCCCCAGCCGGTACCGGTTGGGGGTCTTCGCGTTCGCTCGCGTTCGCTCGCGTTCGCCGCCGGGCGCCGCGGTGGGACGAGTCCAGGAAAAGACCCGACCGCTGGCGACGGGGGATGCGCCAGCGGTCGGGCTGTGGCCAAGGCTAACAAGGCCGGGTGTCCAGTGGGTGCCGACTGGTCGGTCGGGCACCGGAGATGTGACAGGGATCACGTGTGGGGCGGGGAGTGCCTCACTGGTGGCACGGTGGCTCGTAGTCCAGGCGTGGCAGGTACTCGTGCCACTTCTCCTCGGTCAGCACACCCCGGGTGGCCGAGCAGATGCGGTCGATGGCGTCGTCCACGCCCAGGCTCCACAGCCGGACCGTGTCCGTGCCGCTGGACACCCCGAGCATGTGGCTCACGGGGCTGAAGGACAGGAAGTTGCCCGTCTTGGCGTTGGGACTCATCGCCCGGCCGATGGGGGCCGCCTCGGCGGGGTCGGTGACGCTCCAGAGTCGGACCGTGTTGTCGTTGGCGCCGCTGGCCAGGGTGTCGCCGTCCTGGCTGAACGTCAGCGACACCACCGAGTCGGTGTGTCCGGCGAGCGTGGTCCCGCCTCCTGACCCTTCGCCCGGCTCGGTGACGTCCCAGAGCCGCACCGTGCCGTCGTCGCTGCCGCTGGCCAGGGTGTGGCCGTCGGGGCTGTAGGCGAGGACGTTGACGGGCCCGAGGTGCCCGGTACGGGCCGCGCCGAGGCGGGTGGCGTGCGCGGGGTCGGTGACGTCCCAGAGGCGTACGGCGTCGTCGGCACCGCCGCTGGCCAGGGTGCGGCCGTCCGGGCTGAACGCGAGCGTGTTCACGTATCCCGAGTGGCCGGTGAGCGGCTTGCCCAGGCGACGGGGGTGGGCCGGGTCTCCGGCGTTCCACAACTGGATGGTGCGGTCGTCGTGGGCCGTCGCGAGGGTGCGGCCGTCCGGGCTGAACGCCAGCGTGTCGGGGCCCGCGTAGCGGGTGCTCAGCGCCACGGGCGGCCCGTGGGCGGTGGGCCCGGCCGGGTCCGTGACGTCCCACAGTTGCAGCGCGCTGCCCCCCACGAGGACCGCGAGCGTCCCGCCGTCCGGGGAGAACACCAACGACCGTATGTCACCGTCCCCCGGCTCGAAGGGGGCGCTCAGCGAGACGGGCCGGCCGGGGTCCGTCACGTCCCACAGCCGGACCCGGCCGTCGCGGGCCGCCGTGGCCAGTACGTGCCCGTCCGGACGGAAGGCCCCGATACGGCCGATCATGTCCGACGTCGGCAGCGACCACAGGCGGACCTTGCTGTCGCCGCTGCCGGTGGCGAGGGTGTGGCCGTCGGGGCTGAAGCCGAGCGCGTACATCTCACCGCTGCCTCCGGCCAGGGGCACCCCGACCTGCGACGGATAGGCCGGGTCGCTGACGTTCCACAGGCTCGCCGTACTGTCCGCGCTGCTCACCGCGAGCATGGCGCCGTCGGGACTGAACGCCACCGCCCAGACGGGACCGCTGTGGCCGGTGAGCGGTGCGCCGACGGGCTTCGCCCCGTCGGGGTCGGTGACGTCCCAGAGCTGGACGGTGTCGTCGGCGCTGCCGCTGGCGAGGGTGCGGCCGTCGGGGCTGAAGGCCACGGAGTGCACCAGGCCGCTGTGGCCGGCCAGCGGTGCGCCGGCCGGTTCGGGTCGGCGGGGATCGCTCACGTCCCAGAGCCGGACCTTGTCGTCGTCGCCGCCGGAGGCGAGCGTGTCCCCGTCGGGGCTGAAGGCCACCGAGCGCACCGCTCCCGTGGAACCGGTCAGGGTGTCGAGCGCCTCGGGTGCGCGTCGGTCGGCCACGTTCCACAGGCGGACGGAGTGGTCGTCGTGGGCGGAGGCCAGGGTACGGCCGTCCGGGCTGAAGGCGAGCAGGTAGACGGTGCCGCCGTGGCCGTCCAGCGGTGCCCCGAGCGGTCGCGGGCGGCCGGGGTCGGTGACGTCCCAGAGCCGGATCGTGCCGTCGTCCGAGGCGCTGGCCAGGGTGCGGCCGTCGGGGCTGAAGACCGCGGTGCTCACCCAGCTGGTGTGTCCGGTGAGGGGCTTGCCCAGCTGCTTCGCCCGGCCGGGGTCCGAGACGTCCCAGAGCCGGACGGTCCGGTCGTAGCTGGCCGTCGCCAGGATCCGTCCGTCGGGGCTGAAGGAGGTGAGGTAGACGGCGCCGGTGTGCCCGAGGAGGGGGGTGGCCAGGGGCGCGTTCACGATCGAGATCAGCCGGTTCCTGACGTCCTCGTCGTCCGGCCGCAGGCGGTGGGCCGCCAGATCGAGCTGGGCCGACAGGGACGGGTCGGTGTCCTGGACCCGGTCCGCCTCGGCGACCACCTGCTCGAACACGGCGTCGTTGCGCTGCTGCCAGGCGAGCACCGCGGAACCGACGGCCAGGAGGGCCAGGACGACCAGCGCCGACACCGCGGCACGGCTGATCATGACGGTGCGCCTGCGCAGCCTGACCGCGGCGGCCAGGAACTCCACCGCGCTGCGGGTCAGGAAGGTGTCGTCGGCGGACTTGGCCCAGCCGTCGGCCTGCGCCAGCCGGGAGCCCCGGTAGAGCAGCGCGGAGTCGCGGTCCGACTCCTCCCAGGCCAGGCCGTCCTCCTCGAGCCGCTGCCGCAGCAGGTTTCCGGCGCGGTCCTCGTCGATCCAGTCGCGCAACCGGGGCCAGGCGTGCAGCAGCGCCTCGTGGGTGATCTCCACGGTGTCCGCGTCGAGCGTCACCAGCCGGGCCCGCACCAGCGCCTCGAGGGACTCCTCGGTCTTGCCCGGGTCCCTCGCCTCCTCGGCCAGCCGGCGTCGGGTACTGCGCCTGCGGGTGGCCTGCGTGTCCTCGCTCAGCCGGATCAGCCTGAGCAGCAGCAGCCGCGCGGCCGTGCGGGCCGCCGGGTCCAGACCGGACCAGGCCCGCTCGGCGGTCGCGGCCACCGCGCCCTGGATGCCGCCGGCCGCGCGGTACCCGGCCAGGGTCAGCCGGCCCGCCTTGCGCCGCTGCCAGGTGGCTAGCAGGGCGTGGGACAGGAGCGGCAGCACGCCGGCGTCGTGCTCGCCCACGGCCCGAAAGGCGTGGGAGGCGCCCCCACCGCGCGGGG
The DNA here is from genome assembly GCF_027947575.1 of Streptomyces rubrogriseus. NCBI lineage: Bacteria > Bacillati > Actinomycetota > Actinomycetes > Kitasatosporales > Streptomycetaceae > Streptomyces > Streptomyces rubrogriseus. The sequence goes on from NZ_CP116256.1 coordinate 16,208, forward strand.
CGTCGGAGCTCACCTCGCGGATGATCAGCTCGGCGAGTCCCGGTTCCAGCTCCATGCCGACGGCCCTGGCGGGGGCGGTCACCGCCTCGCGCAGCTCCGCCGTGGTCAGCGGTCCGAGCACCATGTGCCGGTGCTGCAGCGCGTCGGCCAGCTCGGGGTACCGCAGGCACCGGTCGTAGAAGTCGGCGCGTACGCCCAGGGTCACCAGCACCGGCGGCGGGTCCCCGTCGGCGCCGGGCAGGCAGGCGGCCTGGAGCAGCCGGATGAACACGCGCCGGTCCGCCTCGTCGGCGCAGAGCGTGAACAGCTCCTCGAACTGGTCCACGATGACGACCGGCCGGGCAGCGGCGGGGGCGTCGGGGCCGCCTGCGTGGTCTTCCCGGCCGTCGGAGGGTGCCGTGCCCGGCGGGCGCGTCCGGATCGCCCGGGCGGTCGGGTTCGCCTGCCCCGGCGGGCCGTCCGGGCGGGTCTCGCCGTCCGAGGGCGTGCTGCCGAGCCGTCGCGCCGGGCTGGTCGGGCCGTCCTGGGCGCCGGGGTCGGCTTGTCGAGCCCGATCGCCGAGGCCGACCTGCCTGTCCTGGCCGGTTCGGCCGGCCTGTGCGTCCTGGCCGGCCTGTGCGTTCCGGCCGGGCTGCCCGTCCTGGCCGTCCTCGCCGTACGGGTCTGCCCTGCCGTCCCCGGCCGGCCGCCTCGCGGGGGCGATCGAGGCGGGCCGAATCTCCCGGCCGGTCCGGCCGCTCCGGTCCGTTTGGCGTCCCCGGTCTCCCTGGTCTCCCTGGTCTCCCCGGCCTCCCTGGCCTTCCTGGCCTCCCAGGTCTTCCCGGTCCTTCTGGCCCTCTCGCCCGGTTTGCTCCGTCTGATCGACCTGGCCCGTGTTGCCCGTCTCGTCGCCAGGGTCGGCCCTGACGCCCCCGTCCGCCTGCCCCGCTGGGGCGACCAGGTCGGTCCGGTCACCCGGGTCCGGTCCGACCGCCTGGCTCACCCGGGCCGTCCGTCCGGTCCGGTCGTTCCGGCATGCCGAGACGTCCGGGCCGCTCAGGTCCGGGGAGCTGTCCCGGTCGGTTCGGCCTGCCTGGCCTGCCTTGTCGGCCCGCCCTGCCTCGTCGGCCCGCCCTGTTTGGTCGGCTTGTCCTGCCCGATCGGCCTCGGCTGCCCGTCCGGTCCGTCTTCCCGGGTCGGCAGGGTCGGCAGGGCCGGGACGGTGCCTGTCCGGCCCGTGCTGCCCGCCCAGTCCCGTAGGTCCGCCCCGGTTCTCCTGCCCCTCCTGCCCGTACGGGGCTTCCGTGGATGCTGCCCAGGCCGCGAAGGCTGCCCTGACGGCGTCCTCCGTCTCCGGGTCGCCCCGGTCCCAGGTCCCGGGGGAACCCGGATCCCGGTCCGCCGTTTCCCTTATGGCGGCGACGACGGGCGCGAGCCGCGGTACCAGGCGGGTCAGTTCGCCGAGCGGGTCGGTCCCCGGTACGAGCTGGAGCACCCTTCTGGGCGGACCGCACCCGGCGTCCCGCGAGCCGGTGCGCAGGGCGGGCACCAGGCCGGCGTTCAAAAGGGAGGACTTCCCTGCCCCGGAGGCGCCGACCAGCATGACCAGACCGCCGGTGTCCCGCGCGGCGTCGAGCTGGGCGAGGAGGGCCCGCGTGCTCCGTTCCCGCCCGAAGAACCAGTCGGCGTCCTGCCGACGGTAGGCGGCCAGGCCCCGGTAGGGGCAGACCCCGCCGAGGGCCGCCGGAGCCTCGGCGGGCGCCTGCTCCTCCACCGCGGCCGCCCCGGGGCGTTCACCGCTCGGGTCGGCCACCGCCCGCTCCCACAGGCGCTGCCACTGGACCAGGTCGTACAGACCGGCGGAGACCGGTACGGGCCGTGCGCGCCGGGCCTGGGGTATGAGGACGTGCAGGACGGCCGCGAGGGCGGGGAACTGGGCCGGCACGTTCTTGGCCCGCCGCCAGTCGCTGATCCGCTGGGCGGAGACCCGCACCGGACGCCCTCGTTCGTCGACGCGCTGGAGCCGGACGACGGCCTCGGACACACGTTTGAGGGGAGGGTTGCCGGCCTCCCTGTACAGCAGTGCGAGGCGTTCTGCGAAGGCCGTGCGTGCCCCTGAGTCGAAACTCAAGGCCTCCACTCCTTACTTCCCCCGCACCTGGACGTCCGGACCGGAAAACTCACTCTATACGGCTGACCTGCGGCTACAGCAGCTTCCGGGTTCCGGAACCTCCTCCGCGGCGACCTCGGGTGGCAGGATCGCGTCGCAGTGGCGAGGCGGCCCCGCGGCACCCGGACAGGTCAGCGGCTCAGTACTCGGAGAGCCACCCCATGGGGCCGCATGTTCTCGGTCAGCTTTCGGTGGCCCGTCCCTCCGAGCCGTCCGGTACCGCACGCGAAAACGGCGCCGGCATGGTTTGGCACCGGTCCCCACGAGGGGAGGGACCGGGGCCAAACCATGCCGACGCGCACATGTGAACGGGCGGTGGCAGCCGCCGTCGGTCAGTCCCCGGTGGCCGAGCCGGTGGACGACCCGCGGGCGGGCGGGACCAGCAGGTCGCGCTCCGGGTGCTTCTCGCCGGTGACGCGGCCCCGGATGCCGAGATCGTCCCTGGCCGCCTCGTGGAACGCGTTGATGGCGCGGAACGCGGCCCGGTGCCGCTCCCGCCACTCCTCCAGGCTGCCGTCGACCCGGCCGGTCGCCTGCCAGTCGATCTCGGCGAGCACCACGTTCAGCTCGTGCCCGGACTCGATGGCGTCGTCCCCGCCGAGCAGCATGACCCGCTCGAAGGCCGACCCCCAGCGGAGGCTCGCCTGAGCGAGGTCGTCGCGGAGGTCCTCCTCGGCGCGGTGCGTCTCGCGCAGTCCCTCCCGCGCCTCGTACAGCGGCACGGACGCGGCGATCCGCAGTTTGGCGGCGTCCACGTACTCCCCGTAGGCGTCGACCTTCTTGTCGTCCCACCGCGTCAGCAGCTGGTTGCGGTTGCGGCTCCGCTCCATCAGGTGATTCGTGACGTGTGTGGTCAGCGCGCCGACCAGCACGGCCGCGATCGTCACGAGTTGCTCGCCGGTCCCCAAACCGTCCCCCCTCGGTCGCAACTCCGCACTCGGCACTCCGCAGGCCACCACGGGCCGTCACGGCCGTCGAGGCCGCCGCGGGGCCGCGGCGGAATGTGGGATTGCCGGACGATCTTACGAGGACCGGGGCGGGCGGGCCAACCGGCGGTCCGGTCAACAAGCCTGCGTGCGGGGCGGGTTCAGTACGCCGATCCGTGGGCAGTCAGGTCGTGAAGGCTCCGAAACCGACCGCCGCTGGAGTGCGCATGAGGATCTCCGTCGACCCCGAGCAGTGTTACGGCTCCGGAGACTGCGTCCACCGGGCCCCGTCCGTCTTCACCCAGGTGGGCGGCCTCGGAGCCGTCATACCCGGCCGGGAACACGACGTCGACGCCCCGCGGGTGCGCGAGGCGGCCGAAGGGTGTCCGTCCGCCGCGATCACCATCGCCCGCACGGAAGCGGAAGGGGTCCGGGGCTGAGCACGCGGGGCGAACCGGGCGCCGTCGCCGAGACCCTGGCCGGACTCGCGACGCGGTACGTGCGCAACGGCCCCAGCACCTTCGGGAAGGCGGCCCTCGCGACGCGCTGGCTCAACGCGCACCTGCGCGAGCACCCCCGCCGGGCGGTCGTCGAGCTGCCTTCGGGCGGTCGCTTCGCCGTGGACACGCAGGACCTCATCCAGCGGTACCTGTACCTGTTCGGTGCCTGGGAGCCGCACCTGACCGCCTGGCTGCGGCGCCGGCTGCGGCCGGGGGACGGCTTCGTCGACGTCGGGGCCAACATCGGCGTCTTCAGCGTCCTGGCGGCCCGGCTGGTCGGCGACGCGGGCCGGGTCGTCGCGATCGAGGCCTCTCCGGACGTCCACCGGCGCCTGGTGGGGAACGCCCGGCTCAACGGCCTCGGGAACATCCGCGCGCTCAACGCCGCCGTCTCGGACCGCACCAGGACCCTGACCTTCGCGCTCGCCAGCTCGCGGAACACGGGGGCGAACAGCATCGTCCCGTACGACGGCCCGGTGGAGTCGAGCTTCCGGACCGAGGCCCGGCCGCTGCCGGAACTCCTCGACGCGGCGGAGATCGCGACCGTCCGGGTGATCAAGATCGACGTCGAGGGCGCGGAGGGGAGTGTCGTGCGCGGGCTCGCTCCGATGCTGGGCGCGCTGCGGTCCGACGCGGAGATCGCGGTCGAGGTGGCACCGGAGCGCATGGCCCGGCTCGGGGACCGGGTCGACGACCTGCTGGCGGTGATGCGGGACGCCGGGTTCCACGGCTACCGGCTGGCCAACGACTACGCGCCCGGCAGCTATCCCCCGGCGCTGAGCGGTGCGCCCCGGGCGCCGGTGCGGCTGCGCGGGCCGGTGACCGGGGAGAGCGACCTGGTCTTCTCGCGGGTGGACGCGGAACGGCTGCCCTGACCGCTTCGTGTTCCGGCCGCCGGGGGCCCGCCCTCGGGTGCTCCCGCGATCAGGTGCTCCCGCCGTCTGGTGCTCCCGTCGTTCAGCGGTCGAAGTCGCCGGTGCCCTCCGGCAGCCGCCACCCGAAGGACGCCAGCGCGCGCGCCCTGGCCTCCACCACCGCCATCCGGGCATCGCGTTCCGCGGGTTCCACGTGGGACGCCTGGCCGGTCTCCTGGCCCTCCCACTTGCGGTAGAGAAGACCCACGTCCTCGGTGAACCATCCCCGGCTCACGCAGTTGAGCGCCAGCAGCAGGCCGGTGTCCTCGGAGGCGGGCAGGGCCATCCAGCCGCCGACGGCCAGCAGCAGGTCGCGCCGGACCAGCAGGGTCGCCGGATGGACCTGGGCCCGGAAGCCGTTCGCCCTCCAGAAGTCGAGCACCTCCCCGCGTTCGATCGGCCCGTGCGCCGGGTCGCCGGGGAAACCGGCCGTCGAGCCGTCGGGCAGGAGGTCCAGGACCCGCGAGGTCGCCCACCCGATCGACGGGTCGGCCTCCAGGGCGGCCAGGTCGCGGGCCAGGGCGCCCGGAGTGAGCCGGTCGTCGGCGTCCAGGACCTTCACGTACGCCCCGTCCGCGTGGGCCAGGGCCATCGTGCGCGCCACCCCCGGCCCGCCCTGCCGTCCGTGGCGCCCCTGGTGGAACACGACCCGCGGATCGTCGGGCACGTGCGGCCGGACGTCCTGCGTGCGGCCGTCCTCCTGGATCACCCAGCGCCACTCCCAGCCGTCGGGAAGCTCCTGTGCGCACAGCGAGGCGTACGCCTCGGGGAGGAAGGGGGCGGACGGGCCGTGGACGGCCGTGACGATGACGACGCGCCGGTTCACGACGGCACTCACCACCTTTCCAGACGGGTCGTGAAGAGCAGTTCGGTGCGGTCCCCGGGCAGGGTGACGTCGGAGACGTCCACCACCCGGCCGCCGGTGTCGTACGAGGTCTTGCGGAGCAGGATCACCGACGTGCCCGGCGGCAGGTCCAGGGCCGCGGCCTCCTCCGGCGTCGGCGGACGGGCGGTCAAGCGCTCCTCCACGCGGTCCAGTTCGACGCCCACCGTGTGGAGCTGGTGCTGAGTGCCGCCCGGCCAGGGCTCGTTGGCCTCGTCCAGGAGGTCGGGATTGGCCGCGACCAGGTCGCGGACGAGGTAGGAGGTGACGAGGCTGAAGGGGGCGGGTTCGGCCGAGTACCGCGTTCGGAAGGTGCGTTGGAGCAGCACGGTGCCCTCGGGAACGCCGAAGGCCTCGGCCAGTTCCCCGGACGCCTTCAGCTCGCGGTACTCGGCGTGGAAGACCAGGTCGTCGCCCCGCAGGCCGGTGTCGTGCTCGGTGGCGCCGGTCTCGGCCCTGGTGGCGAGCGGCCGGCGGGCCCGGTCCTTCTCCCACTGGTGGCGGCGGTTGTCCCGTACCGCCGGGGTGCGGGGGCGGCGGACGAAGGTGCCGAGGCCGTGCCGCTTGTCGATCAGTCCCTCGTCGCTGAGCAGCCGGAGCGCGTTCTGCACGGTGGGCACGCTGCGCCGGTAGTGGTGGGCGAGGTCGGCCTCCGAGGGCAGCCGGTCGCCGGGCCGCCGCTCACCCACCCGGATGGAGCGGCGCAGATCGTCCGCGATCACTTCATAGGCCTTGGGCACGGTCGCAGGCTACAACTCCTCAAGAGGTCTTGAAGAGCCGGGTACGGCGGCGGCCCGGCTGCTCTGTCGAGCGGCCGGGCCGTTTCTCGCGTGTGGTGCGGTACGCAGATCGCCGTTACGTCGGGGTCGGGGGGCGCGGGCCGCTCAGCGCTGGAGCGGGATGGTGTGCTGGGCCCGGGACTCGACCGCGGTGTCGTCGCAAGGAAGACCGGTGGTCGTGGTGGTCGTCGCGGCGGCGTCGGCGAGCGGGTGACTGCGGCAGCTGGGTGCCGCGCCGTGCGCCTCGGCGCGGATGCGCTGCTTCATCGTGGGGGGCAGGGAGCCGGTTCGGGCCCGGGGCAGGGGAAGCGCGGCCGCGGGTGCCGCCTCGGGGGAGGCGCTCTCGGTGTTGCTGTGCGCTCCGGTCTGCGGTACGGCCGCGGCGGCCGTCGTCGTGGCGAGTCCGAGCGCCGTGCACAGCGCGAGGAAGGCGGTGACGATGCTGGTCCACAGCGTCAGGACCTTGTTCCGGGCCATGGCCCCTCACTTTCGGGTTGGGCGATTTGCGTACTTTCCTCATGATGTGTATGAGGGCCGCGAAGTGGTGGACCTGCGCCCGTGGCGCGTCGATGTTCAGATGAACACCACCCGAATAGCCGCAAGGCGCTGGAAAAGGTGCGCAGACGGGAGGGAGGTGGGCAAAAGTCACCACACGTGAGGGTGTGATCACCCTCCGATCAGAATGGGTTCGTCCGCTTCTAAAGGGCTCCGGCGACGGGCAGTTGACCGCCGACGCAGGTCACCGATCGGTATCGGCCGGTGTGTATAGTCGGGCGCCGAAGGTCCCCAACGTCAAGGAAAGACGAGGTCGCGCGGTGAAGAAGCTTCTCCTGGTCGCACTGGCCGCCATCGGCGGGCTCCTCGTGTACCGCCAGATCCAGGCGGATCGCGCCGAGCAGGATCTGTGGACGGAGGCGACTGACTCCGTGCCCACGGGTTCGTGAGTACGACCGACATCCGGTCCTGAGCAGACCCCGGCCGTCGAACGGTCGGGGTTTTGTGTTGCCCTGAGGGGGCACGGTCCGCTCGGGGCGGGCGGCGACAGAGCCGGTGAGCGCGAGGGGTGGCGGGTCATGGGACGGTGGTGTACGGCTCGGCGGAGCGGCGCGGCGGGGCGCGTGGCCGTGACGGCCGTCGTACTCGCCGCCGTACTGGCCACGACCGCCGCCCTGCCCGGCGCCACGTCGGTCGCGGCCGGACTCGCGTCCGGTTCGTCCGGTTCGGCCGCCGGATACGGCTTCGCCGACGACGCCGTACGGATCGCGGGCGCTAGTGGCACGGCGGGCGCCGAACCGCTGGCGGCGGGCGCCACCTACCGCAGCTCCCTGCCGAGGAACGGCACCCTCTACTACCGCCTCGAACTCGACGCCGCCTCGGACGCCTACGTCTCCGTCACCGCCGTTCCCGGCGCCGACGGGGAGGTCACCGCGGTCGACGGCATCCGGGTCTCCGTGCAGGACGCCGAGGGCGGCTCGTGCTCCGTGCAGAGCGCGACCTTCGGCGCCGCCCGCAGCCCCCGCCCGGTCACCGCCCGGGGCATGCGCGAGATCGACCCCGCCGCCCACCGGTGCCAGGACGCCGGCACCTACTACGTGGGCGTCGAGCGGACCCGGCCCCAGGACTCCCCGCCGGACGACTGGGACCTGGAACTCACCGTCGCCACCGAGCCCCGCCCGCGCGAGAGCGGCGCGACGAAGGCCCCCGAGGCCTGGGACTCCGCCTCGCCCGAACCCCTCGCCGGCGAGCCGGAACGCCGGCCGGGCGGCCACGGATTCGCTCACGCCACCCTCGTCGGACAGGGGGTCTGGCGCGACGACATCCGGCCCGGGGAGACCCTCTACTACAAGGTGCCGGTCGACTGGGGCCGCCAGGTGTACGCCACCGCCGAACTCGCCGGCTCCGCGGACGCCTCCGGCTATGCCACCGGCGCCCTGCGGCTGGCCCTGCACAACCCCGTGCGCGGCGAGGTGGACGACGCGGCCAAGGGCTACACCGGGCGGACCACCACGGTCGGCCTGGCCCCCCTGCCGCCGGTGGCGTACTCCAACCGGTACGCCACCGCCGGGCAGGTCGGCGCGCTGCGGTTCGCCGGTGACTACTACGTCGTGGTCCACCTCGCGGCACAGGTGGCCGACGACTTCGGCCAGGGCCCCTTCGCACTGACGCTGCGGCTGCGACTCGGGGGATCGGCGGGGACCGGCCCCGGGTACGCGGGGGAGTCCCGGCCGAAGGGCCTCTTCGAGGTCTCCGCACAGGACCGGGTGGCCGTCCCGGCCGACGGGGGCGCGGACGACGACCTCGCGATGAAGGCGGTCGCGGTCGGCGGCATCGGCTCCGGCAGCCTGCTGCTGCTCGGCCTGGCCGTGTGGACGGCGACGGCCAGGCGCAGGCCCCGGCCGTAGGACCGACCCGGGGCAGGCCCCGGTCGTCCGGCGGCCCGGACTCAGATCCGGGTCAGCGCCCAGAAGCCCACGGCGTAGCAGGCCAGCGCGAGCAGCAGTACCGGCAGGGCCACCCGCGCCGGAGGACCGGGACGGCGGCGGCGCCGTGCCCCACGGTGCTGGGCGGGAGGGGCGGACCGCGGGTTCCGGGCGGTGTACGCGGCGGTGGGCACGTCGGCCCGCGGCGCCGGGGGCGGCGCGAGGGACTGGGCGGGGAGCGGCGGCCCGTGCGGTGCCGGGTACTGGCCGCGGCCGGGGGCCCGGTCCGGCGGCAGGTGCCGCGGTCCGCCCGTGAACGCCGGGTACGGCGCGGGCGGTTGCACCGCTTCGGCCGCCGCGTCCGACGCCGCCGCGTCCGAAGCCGGCGTACCGGTCGGCTGCGGGGGCGGCAGGTGGAAACTGCCGGTCTCCGACATGGCACCCGACCGCTCGGCCGGCGGCACCTCCTCGGAGTGCGTTCCGTGCGGTGCGGCGGGCCCGGAGGGCGTCCAGTCCCGGTGGGACGCGGGCGGCCGTCCGGGGGCGGCGGGGGTGCCGGTCGCCGTCGCGGGAGTGCCGGGCGGTGTGGACGCGGGCGTCGAGTCCGGGCCCGTCGGGGGCGTGCCCGGACTGCCGGGCGACGGCCGGTCCGGGCCGGACGGCGGGCCGGCCGGAGGCGTGTCCTGCCACGGGGGTGTCGTGGGGGGTGTCGACGGAGTGGCGGGCGGGGACGGGTCCGTACCCGAAGATGTGCCCGCAGGGCGTCGCGGGTCCGTCGGTACGTCGTCCACGCCGGAGGCCCTCTTGAGCGGGCCCTCGGGCCCGAACCCCGTGGGCAGCGGGCCCACTTGGTCGAAGATCTCGATCAGCTCGTCGTCGGGTCCGGGCTCCGGCAGCAGCTCCACCGCCGCGGCCAGTGCCTTGCGCGCCCCCGTCGCGGTACGGAACCTCGCCGACGGGTCCGGTTGCAGCAGCGTCGCCACGACCTGCCACAGCGGCTCGGGAATCCCGCGCGGAGCGGGCGGCGTACCGTGCTCGGCGAAGTGCTGGACGAGCACCTTGGCGTCCGGCTTGGCCCCTTCCAGCAGATACAGCGCGACCAGCCCCACCGCGAAGAGGTCCGACGGGAAGTCCGGTTCCGCACCCATCATCTGCTCCGGCGCGAGATAACCCGGCGTCCCCACCACGAGGTTGGTCTCGGTCAGCCGGGGCTCACCCAGCCGCATCGCGATGCCGAAGTCGGACAGCCTGAGGCGCGGGCGGCCCGTCCCCGTCGCCTCCAGCAGCAGGTTGGCGGGCTTGATGTCACGGTGCACCACCCCCTCCCCGTGTACCGCCGCCAGGCCCGACAGGAGCTGGTCGAGCAGCGTGCACACGAGTTCGGGCGGCAGCGGCCCGTAGTCCCCGACCAGGTGGACCAGCGAGCCTCCCGTGACCAGGTCCATGGTGAACAGGACCTGGTCGTCGTCGGCGGCCCAGCTCGCGGGGGCCAGTACATGGGGGTGGTCGATCCGCAGCGCCTGCTCACGGACGAACCGCAGCAGCGAGTGCGCGTCCCGCTGCTGGAGTACCTTCGCGGCCACATAACGCCTGCGCCGGTGGTCCCAGGCGCGCCAGACGGCACCCACCCCGCCCCGGCCGATCGGGTCGACCAGCTCGTACCGGCCCGCGAAGACCTCACCCATGGCTGTGCGCCGCTCCTCCCCTGGGACCTGTCGCGCCACTCCCGCGGGCCCGGCCGCCGACCCCCTCGGCGACCGGGCCCCACGGGATCAGTTCTGGTGGGACTGGTAGTGCGCGACCGCGTCCGAGGTGCGGCCCGCGCCGTACACCCGCAGGAACTCAGCCAGCTCCGGATGCGAGGAGGAGAGGGAGTCCGCCGCGTCGATGATGTCCCCGGCGGCCGCCACCGAGCGCAGCAGCGACTGGATCTCCCGGACCACCCGCTTGACCGTGGGCGCACCCGAACTACTGGTGGTCGTCGTGGTGTTGCTGAGCACCGAGCCCCCCTGGGACTTCTTGATCTCGTCCATGCGCTCCGTGGCCTCGGCCGCGCTCACACTGCCGTCGGCGACCTGCCCCGCCAGGTCCTGCAGCAGCTGCACCCGCTGGACCACCGCGGGATTGCCGATCTTCGCCCGCTGGCCGCTCATCAGCTGCGACAGCATCGGCGCGGACAGCCCCAGCACTCCCGCGAGACGAGCCTGGTTGAGACCGAGATCGTCGATAAGCCTGCGGAAGAGCGCCCCCAGCGGCTCCCCGTACCAGTTCCGCTGCAGTTCCCGCGCTCTTGCGGTGGCTTCCTGCTGTGCGGCGTCCATTGCGTCTCCCCATCGCTTCCCCAAAAACCGCAGTTCGCTCCAGCGAACCACGCCGAGCATCTTACGGAGCGTGGTCGTTCCCCGGGAGCCCCAATCATTTGTGAGATACGGGGGGCGACCCGGTACTCTTGTCCGCGGCGACCGGCGGTCCGCGACACCAGGACCGGCGACGCCACCCGAGGGGCCTTAGCTCAGTTGGTAGAGCGCTGTCTTTGCATGGCAGATGTCAGGGGTTCGACTCCCCTAGGCTCCACCGCCAAGAGCGCCTCCGACCTGCGGAAACGTAGATCGGAGGCGCTCTGTTCGGTTCCGGCGGGCCGCAGGGGGCCCGCTCTCGCGGGCGTGGGTGGACGGAGACGTTCCTCACCGTCGCCGGCCGCACACCGTGCCCGACACCGCACGCACCGCCGGGGTGATCAACAACGACCGGAGGGAAAGGGCCAGTTGAGCACGTGGAACAGCGCTCCGGCGCCCGCGCCACCACGGGAACCGGCCCCCGGACGGGCCCGTCTCGGCGCCCCGGTGGTGCTGTCTGCTCTTGATATCGTCACCCCACAGGGCATCAGCGCAGACCCCTGCGGGGCGGTGCCACGTGGCTCATCGCCGTCGGAGCCGTCTGGTCGCTACCGACGAGGTGGAAGGGGTAGACCATGCGGGCGAAGGTACGGGCCGCTCTCGACGCGCTCTATATGAAGCGGCTGGTCAGAGAGTTGGAAGGACGCCCACGCCCCCAGCACATCGGCATCATGCTCGACGGCAACCGCCGGTGGGCCAAGATGTCGGGCATCGACGACCCCCGCGAGGGCTACCGGGCCGGCGGCGCCAAGGTGCTGGACTTCCTGCGCTGGTGCGACTCCGCGCAGATCGAGCACGTCACCCTCTTCATGCTCTCCGACGACAACCTCGCCCGGCCCGAAGAGCAGCTGAACCCCCTCATCGACATCATCGCCGAGGTCGTCGAGCAGCTGGCCGCGCCGGGCAACCCCTGGCCCGTCGAGGCCGTCGGTGCCCTGGACCTGCTGCCCGCGGAGTCCGCGAGCCGCCTCAAGACCGCCACCGCCGCCACCCAGGGCCGCAAGGGCGGCACCAAGGTCGACGTCGCCGTGGGCTACGGCGGCAGACGCGAGATCGTCGACGCCGTGCGCTCCGCCCTGACCGAGCACAGCTCCCAGGGCGGCGACATCGACGAGTTCATCGAGACCTTCACCATGGAGCACATCTCCAAGCACCTGTACTCCAAGACACGGTCCGAGTCCGACCTCATCATCCGCACCTCCGGCGAACAGCGGCTCTCCGGATTCCTGCTCTGGCAGTCCGCCTACGCCGAGGTCCACTTCTGCGAGACGTACTGGCCGGACTTCCGGGAGATCGACTTCCTGCGCGCCCTGCGCTCCTACTCCCTGCGGGAACGCCGCTACGGCCGCTGAGCGCCGTTTCACGTGAAACATCGCCGCGGGGCGGGAGACTCACGGTCTCCCGCCCCGCGGCGGTAACGAAACGAACGGAAGGCGGCCCGGCGCCAGTACGGCGAGCGGAGATCAGCGGGGCTCGTCGCCCTCCGCCTCCTCCTGGGCCTGCTTGGCCTGCACCTCGGGATCGAGAACCGCCTCACCGGTGCCGTCCACCGACGTCAGCCGACCCGACTCGGGAACCTCCGTCGCCTCCGGCGGCTCCACCAGCCAGTCCGGGTTTGCCTGCTTGTCCCACCACTTCCACGCGGCGAAGGCGCCGCCCGCGACGACCCCCACCACCGCGAGGACCTTGGCGACCCGGCCGACCCTGGCCCGACGCTGGTGCTTGCGCGTCAGCCTCTGGATCTCCTTGGCCGTGACCTGACCGCGCAGCGCGGCCAGCGCGGCGGCACCGCGCGCCGTGGCCTCGTCGCGCACGGGACCCGCCGCGGCCACCGCCTGCTCGATCCTCGGACGTGAGTAGTCGGCCGCCTGCCGAGCGGCCAGACGCGTACGGACGGCAGCCTCCTGCGCGGCCGCGTCCATCTTCGGCGGCACATGCGTACGGGCCTGTTCCAGCCGCGGCGCCACGTGGGTGCCGTACTGCAGGCGCGCCTGGCACGTGGCCTGCGACACCCTGGGCGCCAGCCGTACGCGCGCCTCCTGTGCATAATGAGCGGCCCTGTCCTTGGCCGTGTCGGCGTAGGGCGCCACCACTTCCGCGGCGTGCAGCACGCTGTCCTTCGCCGAACCGGTCGCGGCGCGCACGCTGTCGATGCGGGTCACGGGTTCCTCCTCCTCGGTGGCGTACGGTAATTCGACTTTCCACCCTTTTACGGATCATGCCTGTGGACGCGCTGCCAGGCATGCGAGGGCGGGCATCCGGGTCACGGACGATGCCGCCGCGTCCTCTGGGGCAAGTGGTGATGAAGTTGCGAACAAGAGCTGATCAACGTCGATAACCGGTGAATACCGGGCAACACGAGCCTGTCCACGACCATGCCACGGATCGGCGCCCCACGCTCGTGACCCAGCGGTATGAGCGCCGAACGCGCCCCCGGCCGTGCGAGGATCGGTGCGCACAACAGGACGACGGAAGGCACCTCGTGGCCGCGCAGCTCTACGCCACCCTGAAGACCAGCCAAGGTGACATCGAGGTCCGGCTGCTGCCGAACCACGCACCCAGGACCGTCAAGAACTTCGTCGAACTGGCCCGCGGCGAGCGGGAGTGGACCCACCCCGCCACCGGCGACAAATCCATGGCCAGGCTCTACGACGGCACCGTCTTCCACCGGGTCCTCAGCGGTTTCATGATCCAGGGCGGCGATCCGCTGGGCAACGGCACCGGCGACCCCGGCTACCAGTTCCCGGACGAGTTCCACCCCGACCTCGCCTTCGACAGGCCCTACCTGATGGCCATGGCCAACGCGGGCCCGGGGACCAACGGCTCGCAGTTCTTCATCACCGTCTCCCCGACGACCTGGCTGAACCGCAAGCACACGATCTTCGGCGAAGTGACCGACGCGGCCAGTCAGAAGGTCGTCGACACCATCGCCGCCGCCCGGACCAACCCCCGCACCGAGCGGCCCCTCACCGATATCGTCATCGAGTCGGTCGTCGTCGAGACACGGAACGCCTGACGCCCCGCCGCACCGGGCAGGAACCAAACGCCCCGCTCATCCGTAGAGCAGGGCGGGGCGGTGCATCTGCACACACCGCCCGCAGGGACGACCGAGGGGATGCCATGGACCACGCGGCGGCCGGCCGACCGGATGCCCAGAGCCTGCCCGGCTGCTATCGCCACCCGGACCGCGAGACCGGCATCCGCTGCACCCGCTGTGAGCGCCCCATCTGCCCGGACTGCATGGTCAACGCCTCCGTCGGCTTCCACTGCCCCGACTGCGCCGCCGGCCGCACACCGGGCGCCACCGGACCGGCCCCGGGCGCCTCCCGGCCCCGCACCCTCGCGGGCGGCACCGTCGCGGCCGACCCCCACCTCGTCACCAAGATCCTGATCGGGATCAACGTGGCGGTGTTCATCGCCGTCCAGGCGCTTCCGTCGTCCTTCCTCAGCGACATGGTGCTCATCGGACGCTGGCCCCCCGCCCCCTTCGTCCCGACCGAGGGCGTCGCGGAGGGCGAGTGGTACCGGCTGGTGACCACGATGTTCACCCACGAGGAGATCTGGCACATCGGCTTCAACATGATCAGCCTCTGGTTCCTCGGCGGCCCCCTGGAAGCGGCCCTCGGCAGAGCCCGCTACCTCGCCCTCTACCTCGTCTCCGGCCTCGCCGGCAGCGTGCTCGCCTACCTGCTGGCCTCGCCCACCACGGCCACCCTCGGCGCATCCGGCGCGATCTTCGGCCTCTTCGGCGCCACCGCCGCCCTCGTGCGCCGGCTCAACGCCGACATGCGGCCGGTCGTCATCCTGCTGGTGATCAGCCTGATCTTCACCTTCACCCGGGGCAACATCTCCTGGCAGGCCCACGTCGGCGGCCTCGTCGCGGGTGCCGTGATCGGCTACGCCATGCTCCACGCGCCCCGTGAGCGGCGCACGCTCGTCCAGTACGGCACCTGTGCGCTGGTCCTGCTGGTCGTCGTCGGCCTGACCCTGCTGAGGTCGGCGCAGCTCACCTGAGCGCCCGTTGTCCACAGTAGGTGGCGGATCTTGTGCACAGCGTGCGGGAACGCATGTGCCCCCTGTCACTGACCAGTGTTAGCGCAGGTCAGGCAGGGGGCGAACATGTTTTCGGAAGCTGGGTCCAGCCGGTACTTCCGTCACACCGGCGTCAACACCAGGGGGGTTATCCACAGATCGTCTTTCTTTTCCCCAGCATGTGGACAATGCCTGTGGATAACTCCGCGAATACCCCTGGGCAGAGCTAACGGGCAGCCACCGCCGGGGCTACTTCCACTGCGTCGAGACGCCGAACCCCGCGGCGATGAAACCGAAGCCCACCACGATGTTCCAGTTGCCGAGGGAGTCGATGGGCAGGGAACCGTCGGTGACGTAGAAGACGACGATCCAGGCCAGGCCGATGACGAACATGGCCAGCATGACCGGCGCCACCCAGCCGCGGCTGGTCAGCTTGATGCTGGTCGCCTGCTTCGAGGGCGGCGGCGTGTAATCGGCCTTCTTGCGGATACGTGACTTCGGCACGAGGGTCTCTCCTGTCGATGCGCTGCGTGGCCGCGCAGGGAACGGGGCTCGGTCTCGGTGGGCGGCGTACATGGGACGAGGGGACTCTGAGCGCTCCCCCGGGCGTCCGTTAGCGTAGTCCTTCCGTGGCGCCGAAGGAGATAAGGGTACGTTGAGCAATTCTGCCGACTCCCCCGGGACGGGATCCAGCCCTGTCCGCCGGCGCCGTTTCCGGCCCGTGCGGGTACTCACGGCGGCCGTCTTCGCCCTCGCGGGACTTATCTTCTTCACCAGCTTCAACACCGCGAAGGGCACCAATATCCGTACCGACTCCTCTTTGCTCAAGTTGTCCGATCTCATCCATGAGCGCAGCCGGGAGAACGGCGTTCTGGAGGAGTCCAACGGAGCCCTGCGCGAGGACGTCGAATCGCTCGCGGAACGCGACGACGGCCGCACGAAGTCGGAGGACGACAAGCTCGCGGCGCTGGAGGAGAAGGCCGGTACGCAGCAGCTGAAGGGCGAGGCGATCACCGTCACGCTCGACGACGCCCCGCCGGACGCCACCGCGAAGCTACCCGGCTACCCGGAGCCGCAGCCCGACTACCTGGTCATCCACCAGCAGGACCTCCAGGCCGTGGTGAACGCGCTGTGGCAGGGCGGCGCCGAGGGCATCAAGGTCATGGACCAGCGGCTGATCTCCACCAGCGCGGTGCGCTGCGTCGGCAACACCCTGATCCTCCAGGGCCGCGTCTACTCCCCGCCGTACAAGATCCAGGCGGTCGGCGACCCGGAGCGGCTGAAGAAGGCGCTGGCGAAGTCGCCGGCGATCCAGAACTACATGGTGTACGTCAACGTGTACGGGCTCGGCTGGAAGGTCGAGGACGACGGCCGGGCGACCCTGCCGGGCTACTCCGGCACGGCGGACCTGCACTATGCCCAGCCTGTGGATTAGGACCGTTCCCGAGAGCCGCGCGCCGCTAGTCTGGTGCGGTACGGCGTGAGTCTGGCGCCGTGGTGCGACGGAAGGGACGGCATGTACGGCTGGATCTGGCGGCATCTGCCGGGGAACGCGTGGGTGAAGGCGCTGCTCTCGCTCATGCTGGCGATGATCGTGGTCTACGTCCTGTTCCAGTACGTCTTCCCCTGGGCCGAACCGCTGCTGCCCTTCAACGATGTGACGGTGGACAACCAGTGAGCGCGCGCATCCTCGTCGTCGACAACTACGACAGCTTCGTCTTCAACCTCGTCCAGTACCTCTACCAACTCGGCGCCGAGTGCGAGGTGCTGCGCAACGACGAGGTGTCGACGTCCCACGCCCAGGACGGTTTCGACGGCGTGCTGCTCTCGCCCGGCCCGGGCACCCCGGAGCAGGCGGGCGTCTGCGTCGACATGGTCCGGCACTGCGCGGCGACCGGCGTGCCGGTCTTCGGCGTGTGCCTGGGCATGCAGTCGATGCAGGTGGCGTACGGCGGTGTGGTGGACCGGGCGCCGGAGCTGCTGCACGGCAAGACCTCGCCGGTGGAGCACACCGGCCGGGGCGTCTTCGCGGGGCTGCCCTCGCCGTTCACGGCGACGCGCTACCACTCGCTGGCGGCGGAGCCGGCCACGGTGCCGGCCGAGCTGGAGGTGACGGCCCGTACGCCGGACGGGATCGTGATGGGCCTGCGCCACCGGGAACTGCTCGTCGAGGGCGTGCAGTTCCACCCGGAGTCGGTGCTGACCGAGCACGGGCACCGGATGCTGGCCAACTGGCTGGTGGAGTGCGGCGACCAGGACGCGGTGGCGAGGTCGGCGGGGCTCGCCCCGGTGGTGGGCAGGGCCTCGGCGTGACCGCGCTGCGCCCCGAGCGCGACTCCGGCACGGCCGGTGACCAGGGATCCTCGTACGGACAGCCGTACGGGGATTCCGGTGCGTTCGGGGGCGGCCGGTACGAGGAGTACGCCGTGGGCGAGGAGGACCGGCCGCCACTCCGGGACGACGAGACGGTGGCGCTGCGGATCCCGGATCCCCCGGCGCCCCGGACGGCCGCCGGAACGGGGTCGGCCGGGGGCGGTCCGGTGGGCGGCGGTCGCGCGGCCCGCAGGAAGGCCGCGAAACGGCGTCACGGGCGCCGTGGGGCGCCCAGGGACCTGGCCCCGGAGGAAGAGGCCGAGCAGGCCCCGAAGGCGCCCCTGTCGCGCGTGGAGGCCCGTCGGCAGGCCCGGGCGCGCAAGCCCGGCGCCGCGGTGGTCGCCAGCCGGGCGATCGGCGAGATCTTCATCACGACCGGCGTGCTGATGCTGCTGTTCGTCACCTACCAGCTGTGGTGGACGAACGTGCGGGCGCACGCGCAGGCGAACCAGGCCGCGAGCAACCTCCAGGATGACTGGGCGAACGGCAAGCGCAGTCCCGGGTCCTTCGAACCGGGCCAGGGGTTCGCGCTGCTGCACATCCCCAAGCTGGACGTGGTGGTGCCGATCGCGGAGGGCATCAGCAGCAAGAAGGTGCTGGACCGGGGCATGGTCGGGCACTACGCGGAGGACGGGCTGAAGACGGCGATGCCGGACGCGAAGACCGGCAACTTCGGGCTCGCGGGCCACCGCAACACGCACGGCGAGCCGTTCCGGTACATCAACAAGCTGGAGCCGGGCGACCCGATCGTGGTGGAGACGCAGGACAAGTACTTCGTCTACAAGATGGCGTCGATCCTGCCGGTGACCTCGCCGAGCAACGTGAGCGTGCTGGACCCGGTCCCGAAGCAGTCCGGCTTCAAGGGACCCGGCCGCTACATCACCCTCACCACCTGTACGCCGGAGTTCACCAGCAAGTACCGCATGATCGTGTGGGGCAAGATGGTCGAGGAACGGCCGCGCAGCAAGGGCAAGCCGGATGCGCTCGTCAGTTAAGGGCGGATGACCAGTGGCAGCGACCACCGACACGGAGCACCAGGAGCAGGCCGGGACGGGAGGTCGCGGGCGGCGTCGACCCGGCCGGATCGTCGCGCAGGCGGTCAGCGTCCTCGGTGAACTGCTCATCACCGCGGGCCTGGTGATGGGCCTGTTCGTCGTGTACTCGCTGTGGTGGACGAACGTGGTCGCCGACCGCGCGGCGGACAAACAGGCCGAGAAGGTCCGTGACAACTGGGCCCAGGACCGGGTGGGCGGGAACGGCCAGGACGGCCCGGGGGCGCTGGACACCAGGGCGGGCATCGGCTTCCTGCACGTCCCGGCGATGAGCGAGGGCGACATCCTGGTGGAGAAGGGCACGTCGATGAAGATCCTCAACGACGGCGTGGCCGGCTACTACACCGACCCGGTGAAGGCGACGCTGCCCACCTCGGACAAGAAGGGCAACTTCTCGCTCGCCGCCCACCGCGACGGGCACGGCGCCAAGTTCCACAACATCGACAGGATCGAGAAGGGTGACCCGATCGTCTTCGAGACGAAGGACACCTGGTACGTGTACAAGACGTACGCCGTCCTCCCCGAGACCTCGAAGTTCAACGTCGACGTCCTCGACGCGATCCCGGGCGAGTCGGGCAAGAAGAAGGCCGGCCACTACATCACCCTGACGACCTGCACCCCGGTCTACACGAGCCGCTACCGCTACGTGGTGTGGGGCGAGCTGGTCCGCACCGAGAAGGTGGACGGCGACCGGACACCGCCCGAGGAGCTGCGCTGAAGGCCCACCGGGCCGACGCGTACGACGGAGCCCCGGTCCCTCGGCTGAGCTGAGGGACCGGGGCTCCGGTCGGTCGGTCGGGCAGGCGGGTCAGTCGCCGAAGCCGGGAAGGCCCGCGATGGTGCCGCCGTTGTCGTTTCCGCCGTTGCCGTTTCCGTTGCCGGGGACGGTCATCAGCGTGACGGGCGTGGCGGCCGGGTCGTCGACCTCGCTGCCGGGCTGCGGGTTCGAGGCGAACACCTTCGCGTTGTCGTCGCCCGGGGAGCCCTGGGCGACCTGCACGTTGGTGAAGCCGCTCTGCTGCAGGATCTGCCGGGCCTCCGCGAGGGTCTTGCCGCGGACCTCCGGCACCTTCGTCTTCTCCACGGCCTTGCCGACGACGATCGTGACCTTCGAGCCCGGGTCGACCTGCGTGCCGGACTGGGGCGTCGTGGAGATGACCTTGCCGACCTGGTTCGGGTCGTTCGTCGGCTGGTCCGTGCAGGTGGCCGTCAGGTCACCGCCGCTCTCCACCTGGGCCTTGGCCTCGTCGCAGGTGCGGCCCACGACGTCGGGCACCGTGGCCTTCTCCTCGGCCTTGGCGACCTCCAGGGTCACCGTGGAGCCCTTCTCCAGCTCCTTGCCCGGGTCGGGGTCCTGGCTGAGGACCGTGCCCTCGTCCTGGGAGGACTCGGTCTGCTTGGTCTCGACCTCGAAGCCCTTGTCCTCGAGCTGCTTCTTCGCCTCGTCGATGTTCTTGTCGATGACGTTCGGCACGGCGACCTTGGGCGCGCCGGTCGAGACCACCAGGTTGACGGTGGACTCCTTCTCGACGTCGGTGCCCTGCTTGGGGTCCTGGGAGCAGATGTTGCCCTTGGGCTGGTCCTCGCACTCCTGCTGCTTGAACGTCAGCACCAGGTCGATGTTGTCGGCCTGCTGCTGGGCGTCGGCCTTGCTCAGGCCGACGAAGGCGGGCACCGGGACCTTGTCGTTGCCCGGCCCGCCGTCCCCGCTGAAGGCGTACTTGCCGATCAGGATGGCGCCGACCAGGACGAGGACGCCGGCCAGCACCAGGAAGATCGTGGAGGTGTTCTTCTTGCGGGGCTGCTGGCGGCGCCGGTCGGGGCGCTCGTCGTAGCCGTAGCCGCCGTCGTCCGGGTTCATGGGCGGCAGCATGGTCGTGGCGCCGCCGCCCCCGTCCGAGCGCAGGGCAGTGGTCGGCTGGTCGTCGGGGTAGGCGCCGTAGCCGCCGGCGGCCATGGCGCCCAGTGCGGCGGTGGCGGCGACGGGCTGGCCGTCGAGGCAGGCCTCGATGTCGACGCGCATCTCGTCGGCCGACTGGTAGCGGTAGTCGGGGTCCTTGGTCAGGGCCTTCAGCACGATCGCGTCCATCTCGGGCGTGATCTCGGGGTCGAAGACGCTGGGCGCCTGCGGTTCCTCGCGCACGTGCTGGTAGGCGACGGCCACCGGGGAGTCGCCCACGAAGGGCGGCCGCACCGTGAGCAGCTCGTAGAGCAGGCAGCCCGTGGAGTACAGGTCGGACCGGGCGTCGACCTGCTCGCCCTTGGCCTGCTCCGGGGAGAGGTACTGGGCGGTGCCGATCACCGCGGCGGTCTGGGTCATCGTCATGCCGGAGTCGCCCATGGCGCGGGCGATGCCGAAGTCCATGACCTTGACCTGGCCGTTGCGCGTGAGCATGACGTTGGCCGGCTTGATGTCGCGGTGGACGATGCCGGCCCGGTGCGAGTACTCCAGCGCCTGGAGGATGCCGATGGTCATCTCCAGCGTCCGCTCCGGCAGCAGCTTGCGGCCGGAGTGGAGCAGCTCACGGAGTGTGGAGCCGTCGACGTACTCCATGACGATGTACGGGATGGAGACCCCGTCGATGTAGTCCTCGCCCGTGTCGTAGACCGCCACGATCGCGGGATGGTTGAGCGAGGCGGCCGACTGGGCCTCCCGGCGGAAGCGGGCCTGGAAGGACGGGTCGCGCGCCATGTCCGCGCGCAGCGTCTTCACCGCCACCTGGCGCCCGAGCCGGGTGTCATGAGCGTGGTAAACCTCCGCCATGCCACCACGGCCGAGCACAGGGCCCAGCTCGTACCGGCCGCCGAGGCGACGCGGCTCTTCCATGGTTACCTACCAGCCCTCTCCGTCGGTCCCGACCGGCATGCTTGTACGGTCGGAGGCTGCCGTCCGGCCTACCGTACCCGGCTCACTCCTGGCCCTTTGGCCGAGCCGGGCAGCCGATACAGGACCGGTATCGCAACGTGCGCCGATGTGAAGGGGACGTGACCGGAGTCACGTCCCGTTCATGGCGCGGTCACTTCTTGCTGTCGATGACGGCCTCCATGACGTTCTTCGCGATCGGTGCCGCGAGGCCGCCGCCGGAGATGTCGTCGCGGACGGCGTTCTCGTCCTCGATCACCACGGCCACGGCGACGGGCGAGCTGCCGTCGTCGGCCTTGGCGTACGAGATGAACCAGGCGTAGGGGTTCTCGCTGTTGTCGACACCGTGCTGTGCGGTACCGGTCTTGCCGCCCACCTTGACGCCGTCGATCTTGGCGTTGGTTCCCGTGCCGTCCTCGACGACGGTCTCCATCATCGACTGGAGGATCTGGGCGTTGTCCGCGGACAGCGGCTCGCTCATCTCCTCGGGGTCCGTCTTCTCGACGGTGTCGAGGCCCGGGCCCTGGAGCTCGTCGACCATGTACGGCTTCATCAGGGTGCCGTTGTTGGCGATGGCCGAGGTGACCATGGCCATCTGAAGCGGGGTGGCGGCGGTGTTGTACTGGCCGATGGAGGAGAGCGCGACCTGCGAGTCGTTCATGCCCTCGGAGAAGACGGAGGCGCTGGAGCGGACCGGGACGAACTGCTCCTCGGTGAAGCCGAACTTCTTGGCCGTCTCCAGCATCTTGTCGTTGCCGAGGTCGTAACCGAGCTTGCCGAAGACGGTGTTGCAGGAGACGCGCAGGGCCTCGCGGAGGGTGGCGTCCTCGCAGGGGATGTTGCCCTCGTTCTTCAGCTCGGTGCTGGTGCCGGGCATCGTCCAGGGCAGCGGGGAGTCGGTCTTCTCGTCGGCCGAGTCGTACTTCCCGTGCTCCAGGGCCGCCGCCGCGGTGACCACCTTGAAGGTGGACCCGGGCGGGTAGACCTCGCGCAGCGCGCGGTTGAGCATCGGGTCGTCGGGGTTGTTCTTCTTCTGGAGCTTGTTCCAGGCCTCGCCCGCGGCGTCGTTGCTGCCCGCGATGGAGGTGGGGTCGTACGACGGGTACGAGGCCATCGACAGGATCTTGCCGGTGGACGGCTCGATCGCGACGACGGCGCCCTTGGCACCCTGCTTCTTCAGACCGTCGTAGGCGGCCTTCTGGGCGGCGCCGTTGAGGGTGGTGACGACGTTGCCGCCCTCGCGCTTCTTGCCCGTGATCATGTCGAGGGTGTTGCGGAAGAAGAGCCGGTCGTCGTTGCCGGTGAGGATGCCGTCGTCGATGGACTCCAGCTGGGTGGCGCCGAAGGCCTGGGAGACGTACCCGGTGACGGGCGCCCACATGGCGCCGTCCTTGTAGGTGCGCTTGTACTTGAAGTCGCCCTCGGTGGTGGCGTGTCCCGTGATGGCCTTGCCGTCGACGATGATGTCGCCGCGGGGACTGGCGTACCGCTCGATGGCGACCCGGCGGTTGTGCTCGTCCTCCTTCAGCTCGTCGGCCTGGACGTACTGGAGCCAGTTGTCCCGGATGAGGAGGGTGAGGACCAGGAGGCCGCAGAAGATCGCGATTCGGCGCAGTGGCTTGTTCACGGTCGGACCACCTGGGTCATCTCGGCGTCGGGGTTGGCGGGCGCGGCGGGTGCCGGTCTGCGCGCGGTGTCGCTGATGCGCAGCAGAATGCCGATCAACGCCCAGTTGGCGATGACGGAGGAACCGCCGTAGGCCAGGAAGGGCATGGTCATACCGGTGAGCGGGATGAGGCCCATGACACCGCCGGCGACGACGAAGACCTGGAGGGCGAAGGCCCCGGAGAGCCCGATGGCGAGGAGCTTGCCGAAGGGGTCGCGGGCGGCGAGGGCGGTGCGCACGCCGCGTTCCACGATCAGGGCGTAGAGCAGGAGCAGGGCCATCAGGCCGGCGAGGCCGAGTTCCTCGCCGAAGGTGGCGAGGATGAAGTCGGAGTTGGCGGCGAAGCGGATCAGCTCGGAGTGGCCCTGGCCCCAGCCGGTGCCGAGGGTGCCGCCGGAGCCGAAGGCCCACAGGGCCTGCATGGCCTGCTCGGAGTGGCCGACCTGGTTGGCGCGGGAGAGCATGAACTCCCGCATCGGGTCGAGCCAGGCGTCTACACGCTGCTGGATGTGCGGCTCGAAGGTGGCCACACCGACGGCGCCGACGGCGGACATCAGCATGCCGAAGACGATCCAGCTGGTCCGCTCGGTGGCGACGTACAGCATGATCACGAACATGCCGAAGAACAGCAGCGAGGTGCCGAGGTCCGTCTCGAAGACGAGGATCAGGATCGAGACGATCCAGACGACCAGGATGGGGCCGAGGTCGCGGCCGCGCGGCAGGTAGAGGCCCATGAAGCGGCGGCTGGCCAGGGCGAGCGCGTCGCGCTTCACCATCAGGTAGCCGGCGAAGAAGATCGCCAGGACGATCTTGGCGAACTCACCGGGCTGGATGGAGAAGGAGCCGACCTGGATCCAGATCTTGGCGCCGTAGATGTTCTTGCCGAGGCCCGGTACGAGCGGGAGCAGCAGCAGGAACAGGGCGCCGACCATGGAGATGTAGGTGTAGCGCTGCAGGACGCGGTGGTCCTTGAGGAAGACGAGCACGGCGACGAACAGGGCGATGCCCATCGCGGTGTAGATCAGCTGGCGGGGTGCGGCGTTGCCGGCCTGGTGGATGCTCTGGAGCAGCTCGGACTGGTCCAGCCGCCAGATGGCGACCAGTCCGAGGCCGTTGAGCAGCGTGGCCAGCGGCAGCAGCAGCGGGTCCGCGTACGGGGCGAACTTGCGCACGACGAGGTGGCCGACGCCGGCCAGCAGGCCGAGGCCGAAGCCGTAGCTCAACAGGCCCGCGGGCACCTCGTCGTTGATGGCCAGGCCCACGTTGGCGTAGGCGAAGACCGGGATGAGGACGGCGAACACGAGCAGAGCCAGCTCGGTGTTGCGCCGGCTCGGGGCGCCGATGGCGCCGATCGTGGACGTGTGGTGCGTCGACGGGTTGGTAGTACTGCTCATCGTGTGACAGGGCCTCTCACGGCTTGCCTACTGCTTACCGCACAGCGAGACGACCTTCTGCTCTTCCTCCGAGAGGGTCGGTCCTGAGCCTGGAGTGGGTGCGGTCGTGGACGGGGACTCGGACGATTCGGGTGCCTCGGGCGAGCCCGACGGGTTCGGGCTGGGTGAGGCCTTGGACGTGAAGGAGGCGGGAGTGGTTCCCGTGGTGCCTCCGGCCTCGCCCTCGCCGGTCTTCGCGTTCTTCTCGGTCTCCGCGGTGCGCCTGGCGGCCTGCTTCTTGCAGGCGGAGGCCTGGACCGCCAGTTCCTCGATCTTGGCCCGGGCGTCGTTGAGGTCGCCCTCGGGGATGGTGGCCTCGACCAGTTTCTGCTGGTAGGGCGGCAGGTACTTGAGTTCGATCTCGGGGTGGTCCTTCTGGACCTTCGAGAGCGAGACCCAGGCGAGGTCCTGGCTGATGCCCCGGTACAGCGCGAGGTGGTCGTCGTTGGTGCCGACGTAGTACTGGGTCTGGGTCCAGCGCCAGCCGCCGTAGGTGCCGCCGCCGATGACGGCGAGGGCGAGGGCGGTGTAGAGGGACCGCTTGAGCCACTTGCGGCTCTTGCGGGGCTTGACGAAGTCGTCGGGGCCGTAGTCGTCGAAGCCGTCGGTGGGGATGAAGCCGGTGACATCGCCGCTGCCGGGCGGGCCGAACTCGCCGCCCCCGCCGCGCTGTCCGCCCGGCCGGCCGAGGCCCGCGGCGCGCCCGGCCGGGGTCTGCATGATGCCGTTGTCGCCCATCTGGGCCTGGTTCTCGGCGACGGCGCCGACGACCACCGGGGTGTCGGAGAGCTGCCCGGCGAGGGTGTCGCCGGTGTCGAGGTCGAGGACGTCGGCGACGATGACGGTGATGTTGTCGGGGCCGCCGCCGCGCAGGGCGAGCTGGATCAGCTCCTGGACGGTCTCCTGGGGGCCCTGGTAGCTGGCGAGGGTGTCCTCCATCGTCTGGTGGGAGACGACGCCGGAGAGTCCGTCGGAGCAGATCAGGTAGCGGTCGCCGGCCCGCACCTCGCGGATGGACAGGTCGGGCTCGACGTGGTCGCCGCTGCCGAGGGCGCGCATCAGCAGGGAGCGCTGCGGGTGGGTGCCCGCCTCCTCCTCGGTGATCCGTCCCTCGTCGACCAGGCGCTGCACCCAGGTGTGGTCCTGGGTGATCTGGGTGAGGACGCCGTCGCGCAGCAGGTAGGCGCGGGAGTCGCCGACGTGGACCATGCCCAGGCGCTGCCCGGTCCACAGCAGGGCGGTCAGGGTGGTGCCCATGCCCTCCAGGGCGGGGTCCTCCTCGACCATCTGCCGCAGCTGGTCGTTGGCGCGCTGGACGGCGTGGCCGAGGGAGGTGAGGACGTCGGAGCCGGGCACGTCGTCGTCGAGGGCGACGATGGTGGAGATCACCTCGGAGGAGGCGACCTCACCGGCGGCCTGGCCGCCCATGCCGTCGGCGATGGCGAGCAGGCGCGGACCGGCGTAGCCGGAGTCCTCGTTGCCCTCCCGGATCATGCCCTTGTGGGAACCGGCGGCGAAGCGCAGTGACAGACTCATGCGCACCTCGCCCGTCGGCTCCGACTGCAGCCGGTCGTGTCGAGCCACACTGCCCACCCTCCGGTCGGGAGCGCGCCGGGGCCCGGGGTGCCGGCCGCCGCTGCGTGCTCGCTCCGCTCGCGCTCATTCATTGGTGTAGCACTACTTCCGCAGCTCGATGACGGTCTTGCCGATGCGGATCGGCGCCCCGGGGCCAATCGGTGTGGGGGTCGTCAGCCGGGCCCGGTCCAGGTAGGTGCCGTTGGTGGAGCCCAGGTCCTCGACGATCCACTGGCCGTTCTGGTCCGGGTAGATCCTGGCATGGCGGCTGGAGGCGTAGTCGTCGTCCAGCACGATCGTCGAGTCGTGTGCCCGGCCGAGCGTGATGGTCTGGCCCTGGAGGGCGACGGTGGTGCCGGTGAGCGTGCCCTCCGTCACGACCAGCTTGGTGGGCGCGCCCCGGCGGCCGCGGCCCCCGCCGGACTGCTGGCGCTGCGGTGGAGGCGCCTGGCCCTGGCGCGTGGCGGTCTGCTGCGGTCGGGCGGCGTCGCGCCGCGCGCCGCGCTGGGTGACCCGCGTACCGAAGAGGTCGCTGCGGATGACCTGCACGGCCACGATCACGAACAGCCACAGTACGGCGAGAAAACCCAGCCGCATGACCGTGAGGGTCAGCTCTGACATTGCCCCCGGATCACCCTTCGGCTTGCCTGTAGATAACGGTGGTGCTGCCCACGACGATCCGTGAGCCGTCGCGGAGCGTAGCGCGGGTGGTGTGCTGCCCGTCCACCACGATGCCGTTGGTGGACCCGAGATCCTGGATCGTCGAGGGCGTTCCGGTCCGGATCTCGCAGTGCCGGCGGGAGACGCCGGGGTCGTCGATCCGCACGTCGGCCTCGGTGCTGCGGCCCATCACGAGCGTCGCGCGGGAGATCTGGTGGCGGGTGCCGTTGATCTCGATCCAGTGGCGGGTGCGTCCGCCGGGTGCGGGTGCGGCCGGGGGCTGCTGGCCGCCGGCGGGCTGCGGGTAGCCGTAGCCGCCGGGGCGGCCGCCGGGTGGCGGCGCGGACGGCATGGGCGGGGCGCCCGCCGGGGCGGCGGCCGGCGGGTAGCCGTACCCGGCGCCCGGTCCGGCGGGCCGGGCGGGCGGGGCCGGGGGCGCGGCGGCGCCCGGACCGCCCTGGTGGCTGGTGGAGGAGGCGAGCGTACGGCTGCGCACCCGGTACAGGCCGGTGTCGAGGTCGTCCGCCTTCTCCAGGTGGACCTTGATCGGTCCCATGAAGGTGTAGCGCTGCTGCTTGGCGTAGTCGCGGACCATGCCGGCCAGCTCGTCGCCGAGCTGTCCGGAGTAGGGGCTGAGGCGCTCGAAGTCGGGCGTGCTCAGTTCCACGATGAAGTCGTTGGGCACGACGGTGCGGTCGCGGTTCCAGATGGTCGCGTTGTTGTCGCATTCGCGCTGGAGCGCTCCCGCGATCTCCACGGGCTGCACCTCGGACTTGAACACCTTCGCGAAGGTGCCGTTGACCAGACCTTCGAGACGCTGCTCGAACTTCTTCAGGACTCCCATGGGGCACCTCCTCCGTCGCTGCCGTCCTGTCGACTGCCTTGCGTACTGCTGCCTTGCGTCGTGCTGCGTTGCGTCGTGCTGCCTCGCGCAGTGCCGTGCGTCCGTGCACTGCCCACCTGGTACTGCTTACTGATCGTATCCACGCGCCGGTCGATCGGCTGGTTCCCCCTGTCGGCCCGGTCGACGGGTGTCGACGCCTCTCGGAGTTCCCGCCGGAGCTCCCCTTCGAACTCCCGCGGACCTTCGGGATGTGCTCCCGCAGGTAACTCATGCCCAGGATCGTAGAGGCGGCCGCAGACCAGTGTCCCGCACCTGAGTGCGGTCCCCCACCGGCTCCTGGGGAGACGGGCCGTACCGGTACGAGGTTGATACGTGAACGGCCACGGACCGGGACGAGTGCCCGAAGGAGGTCGGGCGCCCCGCTCCGCCGGGGGAAAGGGATGTGAATCGACCCCTGTCAGCGTGCTAATGTTCTCGTGTCGGAAGGCGCCGGACCGCAAGGAAAAGCCCGGAAGACACACCCAATGCGCGGGTGGCGGAATAGGCAGACGCGCTGGATTCAGGTTCCAGTGCCCGCAAGGGCGTGGGGGTTCAACTCCCCCCTCGCGCACCAGCCGGAAGCCCCCCAGGTCTCGGACCTGGGGGGCTTCCGCGTGTCCGGGTGCGGTGACCCGCGATGCGTGCGTTGTGAGGAAGGTCTCAGGACTCCGACTGCCACAGGGCCGGCACGTTCGGCGGCTCCCAGCCCGTCATCGAGGTGTGCGCCTGGAGGCAGCGGTAGGAACGGCCGCCGTACGTCACCCGGTCGCCGGAGGTGTAGGCGTGGCCGCTCGCCCAGGTGCCGCCCGGCGGGTCGGTGGGCGGGTCGGTGGGCGGATCCGTGGGGCCGGTGTCGCCGTCGACGTTCAGGACGAAGTCGAAGGTGCCCTCCTTGCCGCCGCCGGCGCCGCGGACGTTCATCAGCAGGGCCGGGTCGAAGATCATGTCCGTGCTGTTGCGGGGCTCGCCGGGGAAGTAGAGCTGGGTGGTGAGCACGGGCTCGCCGGGGGCCTGCACCTTGACGTGGATGTGCCGGGTACGGCCGGGATAGAGGCCGGGCACGATCGTCTTCAGGGCGAAGGCACCGGTGGCGTCGCTGAACTGGTGGCCGCGGAAGGTGTACCCGGCCATGTCGTAGTCGCCGTTGTCGTCGGCCTGCCAGAAGTCGAGGAGCACGCCGGACAGCGGGACGCAGTTGCGGCCGAAGACGTAGCCGCTGACGGTCAGCGGAGTGCCCCGGGTGCCGGGGGTGACCAGGCTGGTCCGCAGCGGGGAGTTCGGCTTGAAGTACGGGCCCTCCATCTGGTCGGGCGTCAGGTCGTCGCCGTCGTCGCAGTACGGGGTCGGCGTCAGCCTCTGCCCGTCGCCCGAGCGGGCGGCGTCCCGGGCCAGCGCGACGCCGCCGGTGGCGAGCAGCGGGACGGCGGCACCGGCGGCGACGGCCGCCCTGAGCAGCGTCTTGCGGCTGATCCCGCGGTCGGCGCCGGAGCCCGGGCCGGGCCTGGGCCCGGGCTCGTCAGGGGTGGTGGGGGTGTCGGAGGTCATGGCGGTTCCTCGGTCTCCTCGGTGAGTGGTCCCTGGGGAAGCTGGACGGGACGTGCGACATCCGGGACGTCCGGGACAGGGAGCGCGCCCGCCGGCGCGGGGCAGGCTGCTGTTGCTACGGCGGGCGCGCTCCTTGGTGATCGCTGGCCACCGTAGGCGCGCCGCAGGGGTCGGGGGCACCTCCTGTTTCACCCCCTGCCCGGCGTTATGAGGGCCGCGGGCAGGGCCCGTGTACGGGCGGTGCGGCCGGCGGTACGGTCGTGGCGCGCCGGGGCCCGGGGTGGCCGGTCGGGCGCGAGGCGGTACGACGCCGTACGACGTTGTACGGCACACACGTGACGCACAGGTGCGGACGAGCACGACGAGCGCAGACGAGGACGGGGAGGGCGGCCGGGATGACCGGGGCGACGGCGGGGACGGGCACGGAGGCGGCGACCGGGGAGGCGGCGGCCCGGGTGGTGTCGGCGGCGCGTGCGGACGGGGGCGGGGGCGGGGACGCCCAGCCGACGGCCGGGGCGGCGCGGGGCGGTCGGGTGCCGTACGTCCCGGGGTTCGCGCGGTGGCCCGTGGCCGGTTCGCCGAAGGCCGAGGGCAAGGCGCTGCGCACGCGCGTCCCGCGGTCCGCGCACGCCGCGCTCGGCCTGGACGCCGCCCGGCCGGACGCGGTGAGCGCGGTCGAGGAGTCCAGCCGCGGCCGGATACCGGGGCTGGCCCCGATCCGCGCCGGGCGGATGGCGGCCACGCCGTTCGCGTTCCTGCGCGGGTCGGCGGGCCTGATGGCGTACGACCTGGCGCGCACGCCCGTGACCGGGATCGGCGCCCAGATCTGCGGGGACGCGCACGCCGCCAACTTCGGTCTCTACGGGGACGCCCGCGGCGGCCTGGTCATCGACCTGAACGACTTCGACGAGACGGTCCACGGCCCCTGGGAGTGGGACCTCAAGCGGCTCGCCGCCTCGCTCGTGCTCGCGGGCCGGGAGGCCGGCGCCGACGAGGACACCTGCCGCGAGGCCGCCCACGACGCGACCGGCGCCTACCGGCGCACCATGCGGCTGCTGGCGAGGCTCCCCGCGCTGGACGCCTGGAACGCCATCGCCGACGAGGAACTGGTCTCCCACACCGACGCCCACGACCTGCTCGGCACGCTGGAGCGGGTCTCCGAGAAGGCGCGGGCCAACACCAGCGGGCGCTTCGCCGCGAAGTCGACCGAGCCGACCGGGGACGGCGGGCGGCGCTTCGTGGACGCCGCGCCGGTGCTGCGCCGGGTGACGGACGCCGAGGCGGCGGCGGTCGCGGGCGCCCTGGAGGGGTACCTGGCCACCCTCTCCGAGGACCGGCTGCCGCTGCTGGCCCGGTACGCCGTGCACGACGTCGCCTTCCGGGTCGTCGGCACCGGCAGCGTGGGCACGCGCTCGTACGTCGTGCTGCTCCTGGACCACCGGGGCGAACCGCTCGTGCTCCAGGTCAAGGAGGCCCGGCCCTCCGCGCTGCTGCCGCACCTCGCCGCCGCCGGGTTCGAGGCGCCCGAGGCCGCGCACGAGGGCCGCCGGGTGGTCATGGGGCAGAAGCGGATGCAGGTGGTCAGCGACATCCTGCTGGGCTGGACCTCGGTCGACGCACGGCCCTTCCAGGTACGGCAGTTCCGCAACCGCAAGGGCAGCGTCGACCCCGCGGCCCTGGCCGCCGACCAGTTGGACGACTACGGCCGCATGACCGGCGCCCTGCTGGCCCGGGCCCACGCGCACAGCGCCGACCCGCGGACCGTCGCGGGCTACTGCGGCAAGAACGACGAACTGGACGAGGCGGTGGCCGCCTTCGCCGTCGCCTACGCCGACCGCACCGAGGCGGACCACGCGGAGCTGGTGGGCGCGGTGCGCACGGGGCGGATCGCGGCGGAGCTGGGGGTGTGAGCGGAGTCGGGGTGTGAGGGGGCCGGGGGCGTGGGCGCGGCCGGGGTGTGAGGGGGCTGGGGCGTGGGCGCGGCCGGGGTGTGAGGGGGCTGGGGGCGTGGGCGCGGCCGGGGTGTGAGCGGGCGGGAGCCGCGCGGGCGGCCCACCGTGTCCGCAGGCCCTAGGCTGGTCGGGTGACGACGCCCGAAGCTGAGCCCGAGCAGGGGGGTGCGCCGCGTCCCGAGGAACGGCTGGAACAGGCCGTACGGGCCGCCGAGCAGGCACTCATCGAGTACGAGATCGCCCTGGAGACCTTCCGCGTGGAGGTCGAGAACTTCTCGCGGCTGCACGAGCAGCGGCTCGGCCCGGTGTACGCCCGGCTCGAGGAGCTGGAGGCGCAGATCCTGGAGGCGAGGGCGGCCCGCACGGGCGACGCCGACGACCGGCGCCGGGCGGACGAGGCACGGGCCCGGCTGATGCCGATCCCCGGGGTCGAGGAGCTGCTGCACGGCTGGATGGACGGGGACGGGCTGTTCCCGGAGGCCACCGCGATGCTCACGGACCAGGCGGTACGGCCCCCGCAGCGGGTCCGGCCGAGCGAGGAGGCCCGCAAGCTCTACCGCGAGCTGGCCCGCAAGGCCCACCCCGACCTGGCCCAGGAGGAGGCCGAGCGGGTCCGGCGCGAGGAGTTCATCACCCGGGTCAACGCCGCCTACGCCCGCGGTGACGTGGCCGAGCTGCGCGAGCTGGCCGAGGAGTGGGCCGCCGGGCCGGTGCCCGAGCGGCGCCCGAGCCGCGGCGAGGAGCTGTACGTCCGCCTCGAATGGCTCGACCGGCGCAAGGAACTGCTCACGCTGCTCGCCAAGGAGCTGGAGGAGAGCGCGATCGGGGCCATGCTCCGGCTGGCCCCGGACGACCCCGACCGGCTCCTCGACGAGATCGCCGAGCAGCTGGCGACCCAGGTGCGCGAGCGGGAGGCCGAGCTGGCGGCCGCGCTCGCACAGGACTGAGCCGGGCGGCCGGCTCGGGTAGCGTCTGGGGCATGAGTTTCGGAGCTGGTGTGCCCACGGTCGGCGTCGAGGACCTCGCGGACGGCGACTTCCTGCTGGACGTCCGGGAGGACGACGAGTGGCAGGCGGGTCATGCCGCCGGGGCGCTGCACATTCCCCTGAGCGAGTTCGTGGCCCGGTACGGTGAGCTGGCCGAGGCCGCGCCGCAGGACGCCCGGGTGCACGTGCTCTGCCGTGTCGGGGGCCGCTCGGCGCAGGTCACCATGTACCTGGTCCAGCAGGGCGTCGACGCGGTGAACGTCGACGGGGGCATGCAGGAGTGGGCCGCGGCCGGGCGTCCCGTGGTGGACGACAAGGGCGGTCCGGGGCACGTTCTCTAGGCTGTCCCCCGCCGGATGTGGCGACGGCCACGATGCGGTCGGCCCATCGGGGGCTGTGCGGGTGGCCGGTCCTGAGTACCGTTCGCGTGCGAACGCCGCCGAGCAGCCGTGAGGGTGGCGCGTGGGCCCCCCCGGCGGGGCGGGCGGATGGACGGATCGGGACCGAACGGGGCGGAATGGACGCGTACGACAAGGGCTCGGACGCCCGGCAAGGTCAGGGGCAGGGCGGGCCGGGCCGGACGGGCGGGCCGGGCGGCGAAGCGGGGCCGGAGGGGACCGGTGGGGCTCCGGAATCCGCCGGGGCTCCCGAGCCCGCCGGCGCCTCCGAGCCCGCTGAGCCCGGCGAGCCCGCCGCGGATGTCGAGTCGGCCGGTGCTCCCGAGCCGGCCGGCGCTCCCGAGCCCGCTGACGCTCCCGAGCGCGCTGAGCCCGGCGGGACGGCTGAGCCGGGTCGTCCCACCGGGGTCGCCGCGCTCTCCCCGCGCTACCAGGTCGGTGCCGTGGTCGCCCTCGCGGTGGTCGCGGTCGCCGTCTGTGCCCACATAGGCCTGGTGTTCCTGCACGTGGCCCCGTCCAACACCCTGACCAAGCAGCACGGTTCCGTGGTGGACGAGTGGGTCTTCCCCGAGTTCGAGCAGAACTGGAAGCTCTTCGCTCCCAACCCCCTCCAGCAGAACGTCTCCGTCCAGCTCCGCGCGGAGATCAGCACGGCGGACGGCGAGATACGGACGACCCGCTGGTACGACCTGTCGGCCGAGGACGGCCGGGCCATCGACGGCAATCCGCTGCCGAGCCACACCCAGCAGAACGAACTGCGCCGGGCCTGGGACTTCTTCGTCGCCAGCCACGACTCCGAGGACCGCCCGGTGGGACTGCGGGGCACCCTCTCCGAGACGTATCTGCGACGCATCGCGCTGCTGCGCCTGGACCGTGGCGGTGCCGCCGGACCCGGGGACGTCGTCGAGCGCGTCCAGTACCGTTCCCGCACGACCAACGTGGAGCCGCCCCCGTGGAGCGGTGAGAAGGTCTCCGACCGTCCGACCGTCCGCGAGCTGCCCTGGTGGTCCGTGGCCGCGGAGAACCGGGACGTCAGGGCCGGGAAGTCCGGGCAGGCCGCGCAGTCCGGGCAGGCCGCACAGGAAGGGGGCGCCGCGTGAACGCCGCCGTCCTCTCCGTCTCCCGCTCCATCGCCCGCGTCACGGGTGCCGCGCTCGGCCCGTACCAGACCGCCGTGATCCGCATCGGTTTCAGCGCCACCTGGCTGCTCTTCCTGCTGCGCGAACTGCCCCACCGGAACGAGCTGTACGGCCCCGACAGTCCCTGGGGCCACGACCTCGCCGAGCAGATGATCTCGGACAACGGCGCCTTCACGGCGTTGATGTGGTCGGACGGGCGGGCCTGGTTCGAGATCGTCTACGCGGTGGCCGTGCTGAGCAGCGTGCTGCTCCTGCTGGGCTGGCGCACCCGGACCATGTCCGTGCTGTTCATGGTCGGCGTGCTCTCGCTGCAGAACCGCAGCGTCTTCATGGGGGACGGCGGCGACAACGTCGTGCATCTGATGAGCATCTACCTGGTCCTCACCCGGTGCGGCCGGGTGTGGTCGCTGGACGCCCGCCGTGCCCGGCGCGCGGCGGCGGCACGCGCGCGTGGCGAGCGGGTCGAGGACCGGGTCGGGCCGGTGCTGTGGTGCGCCCTGGGGTTCCTGCTGCTCACGGTGACGCTGGCGGGCGGTCTCGGCGGCGACTGGTTCGTCCCGGCGCTGCTGTGGGCGGTGTGGGTCGCGCTGGGCCTGTGGTGGGCCGTGGGGCGGGGCGGAGAGGACAGTCAGCCGCGGATCCTGCTGGACGTGGTCACCAACATCGTGCACAACGGCGCGCTGGTCGTGATCATGGCCGAGGCCTGCCTGATCTACGCGACGGCCGGCTGGTACAAGATCCAGGGTTCCCGCTGGCAGGACGGCACGGCCGCCTACTACCCGCTGCACCTGGACTACTTCTCGCCGTGGCCCGCACTCTCCGACGCGCTGGCCGCCAGCGGCACGATGGTCATGCTCATCACGTACGGCACGGTCGCGGTGCAGGTCGCCTTCCCGTTCACGCTGTTCAACCGGCGGGTCAAGAACGTGCTGCTCGCCGCGATGATGATCGAGCACGCGGTGATCGCCGTGACGCTCGGGCTGCCGTTCTTCTCGCTGGCGATGATCGCCGCCGACGCGGTCTTCCTGCCCACCTCGTTCCTGCGCCGGCTGGGCGGCTGGGCGGCACGCGCGCGTGGCAGGCTGTCCGGCCGCGGGCCCTCGGGGGACCTGGCCAAGGCACCGGACGGGCACGAGGACGGGCCCGGGCGTACGGCGACGGTACCCGGGCCCCGGGCCAGGGAGGCCGAGGGGGCGGCGGCCGGAGCGGGCGCGGTGGACGGGAAGGACCCCGACCCCACGCACGTAGGCTTCCGGGCATGACCGACCCCGGACCAGAGCCCGGACCCGACTCCGGCCCGCCGGCCGCCTGGCAACGGAACGCCGGCCGGTGCGTGCTGCTGGACGGCTTCCACGCCCTCAAGCACGCGCTGCGCTTCGGCGCCGAGGTGCCGGTGGCTGTCACGAGCGACCGCGCGGGTGCCCTGGCCCTCGCCGACGAGCTGGCGCCGGACGTGCGCGAGGTGCTGGCGGGGCTGCTGACCGAGGTGTCGCGGGAGGCGTACGCGTCGCTCGTCGCGCGGCCGCACCCCACGGCGGTGGCCGCGCTGGCCGTGCGGCCCTCGCGGGCGGCCGGGCTGGAGACCCTGGCGCGCACGCCCCGCCGAGCCCCCGTGGTGGTCCTCGACCAGCCGCGCAACCTCGGCAACGCGGGGGCGGTGATCCGGCTGGCCGCCGGTTTCGGCGCGACCGGCGTGGTGACCACCGGCACGCTCGACCCCTGGCACCCCACGGTGGTGCGCGGCGGGGCGGGGCTGCACTTCGCGACCGTGGTGGAGCGGCTGGAGGTCGCCGGGCTGCCGCCGGGGCCGCTGTTCGCGCTGGACCCGGAGGGCGAGGACATCCGGGGCCTGGAGCTGCCGGACGACGCGCTGCTCGCGTTCGGCTCCGAGCGCAGCGGGCTCACACCCGAGCTGCGCGCGCGGGCCGACCGTCTGGTGGCGCTGCCGATGCGCCCCCAGGTCTCCAGCTACAACCTCGCGACCAGCGTGGCCATGACGCTGTACCACTGGAGCGCCGGCGGGGGCGCACCGCGGGTGCCCTAGGGCCCTTGTCTCAGGCCGGGCGGCGGACCTCCACCACCCGGAAGCGGTTGGCGACGAACGCGCCGTCGCACAGGGCCGCGTTGGCCGCCGGGTTGCCGCCGGAGCCGTGGAAGTCGGAGAAGGCGGCCGTCTGGTTGACGTACACACCGCCGGTGAGGTTCAGGGAGAGCTGGGCCGCCTCGTCCAGGCAGACCTCCTGCACGGCCTCCTCGACCTCCGGGTCGGTGGTGTACGCGCCCACCGTCATCGCGCCCTTCTCCCGGACGCTGCGGCGCAGCAGCTCCACGGCGTGGTCGGCGGAGTCGACGGCGACCGCGAAGGAGACCGGACCGAAGCACTCGCTGGTGTAGGCGGCCTCGTCCTCGGGCTTGGCGCCGTCCAGCTTGACGATCACCGGGGTGCGCACGATCGCGTCCGGGAACTCCGGGTTGGTCACCTCGCGGGAGGCCAGGGCCACCTCGCCGAGACCCGCGGCGGCCTCCAGGCGGGCCTTGACGTCCGGGTTGACGATCGCGCCGAGCAGGGCGTTCGCGCGGGCGTCGTCGCCGAGGAGGCCGTCCACGGCGCGGGCCAGGTCGGCGGTGACCTCGTCGTAGGACTTGGAGCCCTGGTCGGTGCGGATGCCGTCGCGGGGGATCAGCAGGTTCTGCGGGGTGGTGCACATCTGGCCGCTGTAGAGCGAGAGCGAGAAGGCCAGGTTGGCGAGCATGCCCCGGTAGTCGTCGGTCGACTCTACGATCACCGTGTTGACGCCGGCCTTCTCCGTGTACACCTGGGCCTGGCGGGCGTTGGCCTCCAGCCAGTCGCCGAAGGCGGTGGAGCCGGTGTAGTCGATGACGCGGATCTCCGGGCGGGTGGCCAGGGTCTTGGCGATGCCCTCGCCGGGGCGCTCGGCGGCCAGCGCGACCAGGTTCGGGTCGAAGCCGGCCTCGGTGAGGACGTCCCGGGCGACCTGGACGGTGAGCGCGAGCGGCAGCACCGCGCGGGGGTGGGGCTTGACCAGGACCGCGTTGCCGGTGGCGAGGGAGGCGAACAGGCCCGGGTAGCCGTTCCACGTCGGGAAGGTGTTGCAGCCGATGACCAGGCCGATGCCGCGCGGGACGGGCGTGAAGCGCTTGGTGAGCGCGAGCGGGTCGCGCTTGCCCTGGGGCTTGGTCCACTCCGCCGTCTCGGGGGTGCGGGACTGCTCCACGTACGCGTAGGCCACGGCCTCCATGCCGCGGTCCTGGGCGTGCGGTCCGCCCGCCTGGAAGGCCATCATGAAGGCCTGCCCCGAGGTGTGCATGACGGCCTGGGCGAACTCCATGGTCCGGGCGGCGATCCGCCCGAGGATCTCCAGGCAGACCATCGCGCGCAGCTCCGCGCCCGCGTCCCGCCACGCCTTCTGTCCCGCCCGCATGGCGGGCAGCAGCACGTCGAGGTCGGCGTGCGGATACTCCACGCCCAGCTCGACGCCGTAGGGGGAGACCTCGCCGCCGACCCAGCCGTCGGTGCCGGGCTGGCCGAGGTCGAGGCGGGTGCCGTGCAGGGCGTCGAAGGCGGCCTTGCCCGCGGCCGTGTCCAGACTGCCGTTCTCCCCGTAGGCCTTGGGGTGCTCGGGGTGGGGGGACCAGTACGCGCGCGTGCGGATCGTCTCCAGCGCCAGGTCCAGGGTCGGCCGGTGCCGGGCGATCAGCTGGTGTGCGGTGAGTTCGGCGGCCATGCGGGACCAACTCCTCGTCTCACGAGCTCTCCGTCGAGTCGTGACCTGGGGGGAAACCTGGGCAGAAACAGGCGGACACGGCTAGAGTAACCGAACGATCGGTCGGGACAAGGGGGACCGCCGCATCTGTGGAAAACCCCGTGCGGGAGGATCGCGCACATGACAGCACTCGACCTCAGCAGCCCCGTGGCCGTCGTCGGCACCGGCACCATGGGCCAGGGCATCGCCCAGGTGGCACTGGTCGCGGGCCACCCCGTGCGGCTGTACGACGCCGTCGACGGGCGCGCCCGGGAGGCGGCCGACGCGATCGGTGCCCGGCTCGACCGGCTCGTCGAGAAGGACCGCCTCACCGGCGCCGAACGGGACGCCGCCCGCGCCCGGCTCGTGCCCGCCGGGACCCTCGGCGAACTGGCCGACTGCGCCCTCGTCGTCGAGGCGGTCGTGGAGCGTCTTGACGTCAAGCAGGAGCTGTTCCGCGCGCTGGAGGACGTCGTCGGCGACGACTGCCTGCTCGCCACCAACACCTCCTCCCTGTCCGTCACCGCGGTCGGCGGCGCACTGCGCGTCCCCGGCCGCTTCGTGGGCCTGCACTTCTTCAACCCCGCGCCGCTGCTCCCGCTGGTGGAGGTGGTCTCCGGGTTCGCCACCGACCCGGCGTCGGCCACGCGCGCGTACGAGACGGCCCGCGCCTGGGGCAAGACCCCGGTGGCCTGCGCCGACACCCCCGGCTTCGTCGTCAACCGCGTCGCCCGGCCCTTCTACGCCGAGGCCTTCGCGGCGTACGAGGCGGGGGCGGCCGACCCGGCCACCGTCGACGCCGTGCTGCGCGAGTCGGGCGGCTTCAGGATGGGCGCCTTCGAGCTGACCGACCTCATCGGCCAGGACGTCAACGAGTCCGTCACGCACTCCGTGTGGCAGTCGTTCTTCCAGGACGTGCGCTTCGCCCCGTCCCTGGCCCAGCGCCGCCTGGTCGAGTCCGGCCGCCTGGGCCGCAAGAGCGGACGGGGCTGGTACGACTACGGGGACGGGGCCGAACGTCCCGAACCGCACACCGCCGCACCGGCCGAGGCGCCCGCGTACGTCGTGGTCGAGGGGGACCTGGGGCCGGCGGCCGAGCTGGTCGCGCTGATCAGCGAGGCGGGCGTCGAGGTGCGTCCGGAGGACGGGTACGGCGCGGGACGGCTCGTCCTGCCCGGCGGCGGCACGCTGTGCCTCACCGACGGCGAGCTGCCGGTGTCGAAGGACCTCGTCCACTTCGACCTCGCCCTCGACTACCGCGCGGCCACCCGGATCGCCCTGTCCGCGTCCCGAGGCGTCCGCCCGGGCCTCCTGTCCGAGGCCACCGGCCTCTTCCAGGCGCTCGGCAAGAAGGTCAGCGTCATCGGCGACGTGCCCGGCATGATCGTGGCCCGGACCGTGGCCCGGATCATCGATCTGGCGTTCGACGCCGTGGCCAAGGGTGTGGCCGCCCCGGACGACGTCGACACGGCGATGCGGCTGGGTGTGAACTATCCCCTCGGTCCCTTCGCATGGAGCCGTCGGCTCGGTGCCGCCTGGGCCCGCGACCTGCTGTCCGACGTCCACGAGTGGGAACCGTCCGGGCGCTGCGCGCCGTCCCTCGCGCTCCGCCGCCACGCCGAGGCCGCCGAGGCCCGAGAGGACACCGACTCATGACCACCGCCAAGCGCGACACGTACACGCCCGAGACGCTGCTGTCCGTGGCCGTGCAGGTCTTCATCGAGCGCGGCTACGACGGCACCTCCATGGAGCACCTGTCCAAGGCGGCGGGGATCTCCAAGTCGTCGATATACCACCACGTCACGGGCAAGGAGGAGTTGCTGCGCCGGGCCGTGAGCCGGGCCCTGGACGAGCTCTTCGGGATCCTCGACGAGGAGCACGCGCGCGTGGGGACCGCCGCCGAGCGCCTCGAGTACGTCGTGCGGCGCATGGTCGAGGTGCTCATGGCCGAGCTGCCCTATGTGACGCTGCTGCTGCGGGTGCGCGGCAACACCGGCACCGAGCGGTGGGCGCTGGAGCGCCGCCGCGAGTTCGACCACCGGGTCGCCGCCCTGCTGAAGGACGCGGCGGCCGAGGGGGACGTGCGCGCCGACGTGGAGGTCCGGCTCGCGACCCGCCTCGTCTTCGGCATGATCAACTCGATCGTCGAGTGGTACCGCCCCGAAGGTCCCGACGGCCGGGGCGGCGTGAGTGGCGCGAGCGGCACGAGTGGCGCGGGCGAGCGCGAGGTGGTCGACGCGGTGGCGCGGCTGGTGTTCGGCGGACTGCGCAAGGCGTCCTGAGTCGTGCGCGGGTCGGGCCGGCGGCGTCCGGCCGGCCCCGCCGCCGGTCAGCCCTGCGGTTCGAGGTCCTCCGTCTCGAAGACCAGCAGGGTGCGGGTGCTGAGCACCTCGGGGATGGCCTGGAGGCGGCTGAGCACCAGCTCGCGCAGGGCCCGGTTGTCCGGGGTGTGCACCAGCAGCAGGACGTCGAAGTCGCCGCCCACCAGGGCGATGTGCGAGGCCCCGGGCAGCTGCCGCAGCTGGGCGCGGACCGTTCGCCAGGAGTTCTGGACGATCTTCAGGGTGATGTACGCCGAGGTGCCGTGTCCGGCGCGCTCGTGGTCGACGCGGGCGCCGAAGCCGCGGATCACGCCGTCCTCGACCAGCCGGTTGATGCGGGCGTAGGCGTTCGCGCGCGAGACGTGCACCCGCTCCGCGACCGACCGTATGGAGGCCCGGCCGTCCGCCTGGAGCATGCGCAGGATGTCCTGGTCGATGGCGTCCAGCGGGCGCGCGGGCGGCGGGGCGCCGGGCTCCTCCGGGCCGCCGCCCTCCCCGGGGCGATCGGCCCGGTCGGCCATTTGTTCAGATGCCACGCGCCCCCGCCTTCCCCTCATGGACGTACTGCGTCCATCACAGGCTGTGGAGAACCGTTTGTCCACAGCCTGGGGCCGCATGTAGCCAAAATGTGCCGACGACCGAACAATCGGTAGGTGAGGCCCGTCACACCCGTGGCGAGCCCGGAGCCGTCTCCCACGAGGAGGTGCCGTCATGACGGTCATGGAGCAGCGGGGCGCGTACCGGCCCACACCGCCGCCCGCCTGGCAGCCCCGAACCGACCCCGCGCCGCTGCTGCCCGACGCGGAGCCCTACCGCGTCCTCGGCACCAAGGCCGCGGACCGCGCCGACACCGAGCTGCTGCGCACGCTGTACGCGCGGCTGGTGCGCGGCCGGCGCTACAACGCGCAGGCCACGGCGCTCACCAAGCAGGGCCGGCTGGCCGTCTACCCCTCCAGCACCGGCCAGGAGGCGTGCGAGATCGCCGCCGCGCTGGCCCTCGAGGAGCGGGACTGGCTCTTCCCCAGCTACCGCGACACCCTCGCGGTCGTCTCGCGCGGCGTCGACCCCGTCGAGGCCCTCACCCTGCTGCGCGGCGACTGGCACACCGGCTACGACCCCTACGAACACCGGGTGGCCCCGCTCTCCACACCGCTGGCCACCCAGCTGCCGCACGCCGTGGGTCTCGCCCACGCCGCCCGCCTCAAGGGCGACGACGTGGTCGCCCTTGCCATGGTCGGCGACGGCGGCACCAGCGAGGGCGACTTCCACGAGGCGCTGAACTTCGCCGCCGTCTGGCGGGCCCCGGTCGTCTTCCTCGTGCAGAACAACGGCTTCGCGATCTCCGTCCCGCTCGACAAGCAGACCGCCGCCCCGTCGCTGGCCCACAAGGCCGTCGGCTACGGGATGCCCGGCCGCCTGGTCGACGGCAACGACGCCGCCGCGGTGCACGAGGTGCTGTCCGACGCCGTGCGCCACGCACGCGCGGGCGGCGGCCCCACCCTGGTGGAGGCGGTGACGTACCGCGTCGACGCGCACACCAACGCCGACGACGCCACCCGCTACCGGGGCGACGCCGAGGTGGAGACCTGGCGCCGGCACGACCCGGTCGAGCTGCTGGAGCGGGAGCTGACCGAGCGCGGCCTGCTCGACGAGGACGGCATCCGCGCCGCCCGCGAGGACGCCGAGACCATGGCCGCCGACCTGCGCGCCCGCATGAACCAGGACCCCGAGCTGGACCCCCTGGAGCTGTTCGACCACGTCTACGCCGAGCCCACCCCGCAGCTGCGCGAGCAGCGGGACCAGCTCCGCGCGGAGCTGGCCGCGGAGGCCGAGACCGCGGCACGGCAGACCGGAGCACCGGAAGGGGGACGTCGATGACCACCGTCGCCGCCAAGCCGGCCACCATGGCGCAGGCCCTCACCCGCGCACTGCGCGACGCCATGGCCGCCGACCCGGGCGTGCACGTCCTCGGCGAGGACGTCGGCACCCTCGGCGGCGTCTTCCGGGTCACCGACGGGCTCGCCGCCG
This sequence comes from Streptomyces rubrogriseus, assembly GCF_027947575.1. Classification (NCBI taxonomy): domain Bacteria; kingdom Bacillati; phylum Actinomycetota; class Actinomycetes; order Kitasatosporales; family Streptomycetaceae; genus Streptomyces; species Streptomyces rubrogriseus. The sequence continues at coordinate 57,845 of NZ_CP116256.1, forward strand.
AGTTCGGCGAGGACCGCTGCACGGACACGCCGCTCGCCGAGGCCGGCATCCTCGGCACGGCCGTCGGCATGGCGATGTACGGGCTGCGCCCGGTCGTCGAGATGCAGTTCGACGCCTTCGCCTACCCGGCGTTCGAGCAGGTCGTCAGCCATGTCACCAAGATGCGCAACCGCACCCGCGGGAAGATGCCCCTGCCGCTGACCATCCGCGTCCCCTACGGCGGCGGCATCGGCGGCGTCGAGCACCACAGCGACTCGTCCGAGGCGTACTACATGGCGACTCCGGGGCTCCATGTCGTCACGCCCGCGACGGTCGCCGACGCCTACGGGCTGCTGCGCGCGTCCATCGCCTCCGACGACCCGGTGGTCTTCCTGGAACCGAAGCGGCTGTACTGGTCGAAGGACGCGTGGAACCCCGAGGAGCCGGCGTCCGTTGAGCCGATGGGCCGCGCGGTGGTGCGGCGCTCCGGCCGGAGTGCCACGCTCATCACGTACGGACCGTCGCTGGCCGTCTGCATGGAGGCGGCCGAGGCGGCCCGGGCCGAGGGGTGGGACCTCGAAGTCGTCGATCTGCGCTCCCTGGTGCCGTTCGACGACGAGACGGTGTGCGCTTCGGTGCGGCGGACGGGACGCGCGGTCGTCGTCCACGAGTCGGGTTCCTTCGGGGGCCCGGGCGGGGAGATCGCGGCCCGGGTCACGGAGCGCTGCTTCCACCACCTGGAGGCGCCGGTGCTGCGTGTGGCCGGGTTCGACATCCCGTATCCTCCGCCGATGCTGGAGCGTCACCACCTGCCCGGTGTGGACCGGATCCTGGACGCCGTGGGGCGCCTGCAGTGGGAGGCCGAAAGCTGATGGCACACGCTTCTGACGGGCATGTTCTGGAGTTCAAGCTGCCCGACCTCGGCGAGGGGCTCACCGAGGCGGAGATCGTGCGCTGGCTGGTCGAGGTCGGCGACGTGGTCGCCGTGGACCAGCCGGTCGTCGAGGTCGAGACGGCCAAGGCGATGGTCGAGGTGCCCTGCCCCTACGGCGGTGTGGTCACCGCCCGCTTCGGCGAGGAGGGCACCGAGCTGCCGGTGGGGGCGCCGCTGGTGACCGTGGCGGTGGGCGGCGGCGGAGCGGCCGCCGACGGCCCGGCGCGGGGTTCCGGGACGGATGCCGGTGCCGCCGGGACACCGGTCACCGGGGCGCCCGCCGCGGCAGCGGCCGCCGAGACGCCCCCGCCGCGGAGACGAAGGCGGAGGGCTCCGGGAACGTCCTGGTCGGCTACGGCACCTCCGAGGCCCCCGCGCGGCGGCGCAGGGTGCGGCCCGGGCACCAGGCCGCCACCGGCGCGTCCGGGCGGGCGAACGGCCGGGTCCGCGGCGCCGGTGCGGTGGACGGACCGGTGCGCACCGCCGAGCCGGTGGACGGACCGGTCCCGGTCATCTCCCCGCTGGTGCGCAGGCTGGCCCGGCAGCACGACCTGGACCTGCGTGAACTGACCGGTTCGGGACCTGACGGGCTGATCCTGCGCGCGGACGTCGAGTACGCGCTGCGTGCCGCCGCCGCACAGGGCGGTCGTACGGCGGACCCCGAGGCCGGGACGGGCCGGGTGCCGGATTCCGCGCCCGCCGCCGCGTCCTCCGCCTCGCGCTCCGACGGCACCCGCGTCCCCCTCAAGGGCGTGCGCGGAGCCGTCGCCGACAAGCTCTCCCGCAGCCGGCGCGAGATCCCGGACGCGACCTGCTGGGTGGACGCCGACGCGACCGAGCTGATGCGGGCGCGCACCGCGATGAACGCGTCCGGCGGCCCGAAGATCTCCCTGGTCGCCCTGCTGGCCCGGATCTGCACGGCCGCCCTGGCCCGCTTCCCGGAGCTGAACTCGACGGTCGACACCGAGGCCCGGGAGATCGTCCGGCTCGACCGGGTCCACCTCGGCTTCGCCGCCCAGACGGACCGCGGCCTGGTCGTGCCCGTCGTCCGGGACGCGCACGCGCGGGACGCCGAGGCGCTCACCGCGGAGTTCGCCCGGCTGACCGAGGCGGCCCGCGCGGGCCGGCTGACCCCGGGCGAGCTGACCGGCGGCACCTTCACGCTGAACAACTACGGCGTGTTCGGCGTCGACGGCTCCACGCCGATCATCAACCACCCCGAGGCGGCCATGCTCGGCGTCGGCCGCATCGTCCCCAAGCCGTGGGTGCACGAGGGCGAGTTGGCGGTGCGTCAGGTCGTGCAGCTCTCGCTCACCTTCGACCACCGGGTGTGCGACGGCGGTACGGCGGGCGGTTTCCTGCGGTACGTGGCGGACTGCGTGGAACAGCCGGCGGTGCTGCTGCGGACCCTGTGACCGGGGTGATGACGCCCACAGGATGACGGTGTGTCCGCGCACACTCCGATCACGCGGGCTCCCCTGCGTTCCCTGTGATCGCGCAGGGCCCCATACTCGGGGGGTGACCGCGTACGAGCCCCCCGGCGACCCAGGCGCCGGCACCGACCCCGCGCCGGATCCCGGGCCGACAGGACCCGGCCGCGCCGGGTACGACGCCGTCGTGCTCGCCGGCGGGGGCGCCCGGCGGCTCGGGGGCGCGGACAAACCCGGTCTGCGGGTGGGCGGCCGCCCTCTCCTCGACCGGGTGCTCGCCGCCTGCGCCGGAGCGCGGAGGACCGTCGTCGTCGCCGATCCCCGGCCCACCGCGCGGCCCGTCACCTGGGCACGCGAGGACCCGCCGGGCGGCGGACCGCTCGCCGCCCTCGCCGCCGGACTGCGGCACACCACGGCGGAGTACGTCCTCGTGGTCTCCGCCGACCTGCCGTTCCTGGCCGGACCGACCGTGGGGCGGCTGCTGTCCGCCCTCGCCGCGGGCGACGCCGACGGGGTGCTGCTCACCGACGCCGCCGGCCGCGACCAGCCGCTCGTCGCCGCGTACCGCGCGTCGGCGCTGCGCCGGGAACTGGCCGCCCTCGCACGGGACCGCGCCGGCCGAGACGCACGGGCGGACGGGGCCCGACTGACCGGGCTGCCGCTGCGCCGCCTGACCGGCGCTCTGCGCCTCACCCGAGTCCCGGACGCCGTCGCCTCCTTCGACTGCGACACCTGGGACGACCTCGCCACCGCAAGGGCACGCATCAGGGAGCATGGTCACGTGTTGGATGAATGGATTTCCGCAGCCAAGGACGAGTTGGGCATCGACCTGGACGTCGACACCGGGATCCTGCTCGATCTCGCGCGCGACGCCGCCCACGGGGTGGCCCGGCCGGCCGCTCCGCTGACCACCTTCCTCGTCGGCTACGCGGCCGGGCGGGCCGGAGGAGGGCCCGAGGCCGTCGCCGAGACCGCCCGCAAGGCCGCGGCCCTCGCCCAGCGCTGGGCGGAGGAAGCCGCCGACACCGGGTCCGCCCCCTCGCGGGGCAAGCCCGACGTGGCGCCCGACGCCACCCCCGACACCCGCCCGGACGCCTGATGTCCTCCCCCGGCACGCGGGCCGGCGCGGACGCCGAGGACCTCGACGTCGAGGAGGCGCTCGCCCTCGTGAGGGAGACCCCCGGCCACGGCAGTCGCGACAACAACCACGGCAGCCACGGCAGCCCCGGACGACCCGACGGACACGGCGGCCACGGGACGCCCGCCCCGCACCACCCGGCGGACGCCCACCACCAGGCCACCCCCTGGCCCGAGGCCCGGGCGACCGCCGAGCGGGCCGCCCGCACCGCCGCCCGTGCCGCCCGCCGCACCCCCGTCGCCGTGCCCCTCGACGCGGCCCTCGGCCTCACCCTGGCCGCACCCCTGGCCGCCCTCACCGACCTGCCCTCCTTCGACACCTCCGCGATGGACGGCTGGGCGGTCGCCGGACCGGGCCCGTGGGCGGTGCGCGACGAGGGGGTGCTGGCCGGCCACGCGGCGCCCGCGCCCCTCATCGACGGCGAGGCCGTCCGCATCGCCACCGGCGCGCGGATCCCCCCGGACACCACCGCCGTCCTGCGCACCGAGCACGGCCGCTCCGACGAACGCGGACGCCTGCACCCCACCCGCGAGGTCGTCCACGGCCAGGACATCCGCCCCCGCGGCCAGGAGTGCCGCAGCGGCGACCAGCTGCTGCCCGTCGGCACCCTGGCGACCCCGGCGGTCCTGGGGCTGGCGGCGGCCGCCGGATACGACACGCTCACCGCGGTTCCCCGCCCCCGCGTCGACGTCCTCGTCCTCGGCGACGAGCTGCTCACCCAGGGGCTCCCGCACGACGGCCTCATCCGTGACGCGCTCGGCCCGATGCTGCCGCCGTGGCTGCGCGCCCTCGGTGCCGAGGTCCGCACCGTCCGCCGGATCGGCGACGACGCCAAGGCCCTGCACCGCGCCGTCACGACCTCCGAGGCCGACCTGGTCGTCACGACCGGCGGCACCGCCGCGGGCCCGGTCGACCACGTCCACCCGACCCTGCGCCGCATCGGCGCCGAACTCCTCGTGGACGGTGTCAAGGCCCGCCCCGGACACCCCATGCTGCTGGCCCGCCTCAAGGACGACCAGCACCTCGTCGGGCTGCCCGGCAACCCCCTCGCCGCCGTCTCCGGACTGCTCACCCTCGCCGAGCCGCTGCTGCGCACGCTCGCCGCCCGCCCGGCGCCAGAGCCGTACACGCTGCCGCTGCGGGACGCCGTGCACGGGCACCCGTACGACACCCGGCTCGTGCCGGTCGTGCTGCGCGGGGAGGGCGCCGTACCGCTGCACTACAACGGTCCGGCGATGCTGCGCGGCATCGCCGCCGCCGACGCCCTGGCCGTCGTCCCCCCGGGCGGCGCGCGGTCGGGTCAGGAGGCCGAGCTGCTCGACCTGCCCTGGGCCACCGGCGGAATCGGGGTGTGTTTCACGTGAAACTTCCGGGCCAGGACGCGATCGCCCGGCAGGCGGACGAACACCTGGTGACGCACAAGGTGAAACTCCCCAGGAAACTGGTGGAGCACCCGTTCCGCCAGGTCGCCAAGCGGCTGTCCGTGGCCCTGGTGGTCCTCGTGGTGACGGCCTTCGTCGTGTACGTCGACCGCGACGGCTACACCGACAACTCGGACGGTTCCGTCGACCTCCTCGACGCCTTCTACTACGCCACCGTCACCCTCTCCACCACCGGGTACGGCGACATCACACCGGTCAGCGACTCCGCCCGGCTGACCAACATCTTCGTCATCACGCCCCTGCGCGTGCTGTTCCTGATCATCCTGGTCGGCACCACGCTGGAAGCCCTCACCGAGCGCACTCGGGAGGAGTGGCGCCTGAACCGCTGGAGGTCCGCCTTGCGGGATCACACCGTCGTCGTCGGCTTCGGAACCAAGGGGCGGTCGGCGATCCAGACCGTCTGCGCGACCGGGCTGCGCAAGGACCAGGTGGTCGTGGTCGACCCGAGCGGCAAGGCCATCGAGGCCGCGACGGCCCACGGCTACGCGGGTGTGGTGGGGGACGCGACCCGCAGCGACGTACTCAACCGGGCCGAGGCGTTCCGGGCGAAGCAGATCATCATCGCCACGCAGCGCGACGACACGGCCGTGCTGGTCACGCTGACGGCCCGGCAGCTCAACCGCGGGGCGAAGATCGTGGTCGCGGTCCGCGAGGAGGAGAACGCACCGCTGCTGAAGCAGTCCGGCGCCGACGCCGTGATCACCAGCGCCAGTGCCGCGGGGCGGCTGCTCGGGCTCTCCGTGCTCAGCCCCGCCGCCGGCATGGTCATGGAGGACCTGATCAGTCAGGGCAGCGGACTCGACCTCGTCGAACGGCCGGTCATAAAGGCCGAGGTGGGCAAGAACCCCCGGGAGATGGACGACCTGGTGGTGAGCGTGCTGCGCGGGCACCGGGTCCTGGGCTACGACGACCCGGCCGTGGGCGGGCTGGAGCTGACGGACCGCCTGATCACGATCGTACGGGCGACGCCGGCCACCCATGTGGCGCCGGACGCCCGCCCGCTCCCCCGCGACTGAGCCGCTCCGCACGGCCCGGTCGCGGGGCACGCTCCCCGGAACGCACTACTTGCGGTTGTAGAGCCGCATCGTGACCGGTCCGAAGACCAGCAGGAACAGGGCCGCCCAGCCCAGCGTCCAGGCGATCTCGGCCCCGGGCCAGTCGCCCGCCATCAGGCCGCGCACCGCGGACGCCAGGTGGGTGATCGGGCTGTTGTTGACGAAGGCCTGCAACCAGCCCGGCATGGTCTTCGGGTCGACGAAGACGTTGGACAGGAAGGTGAGCGGGAAGATCACCATCATGCTGACGCTCATCACCGACTTCTCCGTGCGCAGCATCAGCCCGAACATCGTCCAGATCCACGAGAAGGCAAACGAGAAGAGCAGCAGCAGGGCGATCCCGGCGACCACGCCGACGAACCCGCCGTCGGGCCGGTAGCCGAGCAGCAGCCCGACGGAGAGCATCACGACGGACGCGATCGTGTAGCGCAGCGCGTCGCCGAGGAGATAGCCGACCATCGCCGAGGGCCGCCAGATCGGCAGCGAGCGGATGCGGTCGAAGACGCCCTTCTCGATGTCGATGTTCACCGAGACCCCGGTGTACATCGTGATCATCACGACCGACATCACGAGGATGCCCGGCAGCACGAACTGGATGTAGTCACTGGGCGAACCCGCCAGCGCACCGCCGAAGAGGTACGTGAACATCAGCAGGTTCATGATCGGGAAGGCGGTGACGTCGAAGAGCTGCTCCGGCACGTGCTTGATCTTGAGGATCGCGCGCCAGCCGAAGGTGAGGGACGTGGACAGCGCGCTGGGCCGCGGCGGCCGCTCCCTGGTCACCAGCAGGGCCGCCAGCGACTCGGTGCTGACCGGGGAGAGGTCCTTGTTCTCGGTGCTCGTGGCCGTGCTCATGCCGCCACCCCGTCCTTCTTGTCTGTGCCGGTACCGGTGCCGGTGCCGGTGCTCTGGCCGGTGTCGTGCCCGGTCAGCGCCAGGAAGACCTCGTCGAGGCTGGGCTGCCCGAGGGAGAAGCTGTCGACGGTGATGCCCGCCCGGGCCAGCTCACCGAGTGCCTTGGCGGCCTGGTCGGCGGCGGTGTCACTGGCCGCCACCCCGAGGCGCGCGGTCAGCGCCACCGGATCGGGCTCCGGCTGCACCTCGGCCACCAGCAGGTTCCGCAGCACGCGCTCGGCCTCGGGCCGCTCCTCCGCGTCCCGCAGCCGCAGATGCACGGAGCCCGCCCCGACGGACGCCTTCAGCTCGCCCTTGGTGCCCTCGGCGATCACCCGCCCCTTGTCGATGACGGCGATCCGGGACGCCAGCTGGTCCGCCTCGTCCAGGTACTGCGTGGTCAGCAGCACGGTCGTGCCCTGGGCGACGACCGCCCGCACGATGTCCCACACCTGGTTGCGGCTGCGCGGGTCGAGTCCGGTGGTGGGCTCGTCGAGGAAGAGCAGGTCGGGGGTGTTGAGGATGGAGGCGGCGATGTCGATGCGCCGCCGCATGCCGCCGGAGTAGTGCTTGACCTGCTTCGCCGCGGCGTCCGTCAGGCCGAAGGCCGCCAGCAGCTGGTCGCCCCGCTCCCGCGCGGCCGCCTTGCCGTGCCCGAGGAGCCGCCCCAGCAGGACGAGGTTCTCGGTGCCGGTGAGGTCCTCGTCCACGGACGCGTACTGCCCGGTGAGGCTCACCCGGCCGCGTACCTCGTCCGCCTCGTGCACCACGTCGTGCCCGAAGACGCGAGCGTGGCCGCCGTCCGGCCGCAGCAGGGTGGCGAGCATCTTCACCGTGGTGGTCTTTCCGGCGCCGTTCGGGCCGAGGACGCCGTAGACCGTGCCGGCGGGCACGGCGAGGTCGACCCCGTCCACGGCCCGGGTCTCGCCGAACGTCTTCACCAGCCCCGCGGTCTCGATGGCGAGTCCGGACGTGTGCGTGCTCATGCTGTGGGTCCTTCCGCGTTCTTGGTGTACGCGTTCTTGGGCTACGCATGGGAAGACCTTTACCGTCGCGCAAACTCATCGCCGACGCACGGGGATTTTCCGGCGGGGGAGGACGGAGGGCATCAGGAGTAGCGTCGCCCTCATGCATGCGATCACGATTCCCGAACCCGGAGGCCCCGAGGCGCTGGTGTGGGCCGAGGTCCCCGACCCGCAGCCCGGCGAGGGCGAGGTCCTGGTGGAGGTGGCGGCCAGCGCCGTCAACCGCGCCGACATCATGCAGCGCCAGGGCTTCTACGACCCCCCGCCCGGCGCCTCCGCGTACCCCGGCCTGGAGTGCTCCGGCCGCGTGGCCGAGGTCGGCCCCGGTGTGTCCGGCTGGGCCGTCGGCGACGAGGTGTGCGCGCTGCTCGCGGGCGGCGGCTACGCCGAGAAGGTCGTCGTCCCGGCCGGCCAGCTGCTGCCGGTGCCGCAGGGTCTCGACGTGAAGCGGGCGGCGGCGCTGCCCGAGGTGGTCTGCACCGTCTGGTCGAACGTCTTCATGGTCGCCCACCTGCGCCCCGGCGAGACGCTGCTCGTGCACGGCGGCTCCAGCGGCATCGGCACCATGGCGATCCAGCTCGCCAAGGCCGTCGGCGCGAAGGTCGCGGTGACGGCGGGCACCAAGGAGAAGCTGGAGCGCTGCGCCGAGCTGGGCGCGGACATCCTGATCAACTACCGGGAGCAGGACTTCGTCGCCGAGGTGAAGGACGCCACCGGCGGCGCGGGCGCCGACGTCATCCTGGACAACATGGGCGCGAAGTACCTGGACCGCAACGTCCAGGCCCTCGCCGTGAACGGCCGGCTCGCGATCATCGGCATGCAGGGCGGCCGGAAGGGCGAGCTGAACATCGGCACGCTGCTCGCCAAGCGCGCCGCCGTCAGCGCCACCTCGCTGCGGGCCCGCCCCCTGGAGGAGAAGGCGGCGATCGTGGCGGCCGTCAAGGAGCACGTCTGGCCGCTGTTCGCCGGGGGACACGTCCGCCCGGTCGTCGACCGAGAGATGCCGATGAGCGAGGCCGCCGAGGGCCACCGGGTGGTGGAGGAGAGCGGGCACATCGGCAAGGTGCTGCTGGTCACCTCGTAGGCGACGCACGGCCGGGTCGCGGCGCCGGGGCGGTCCCTACCCCCGGCGCAGGCGCAGTCCCACGAGGCCGAGCGCCAGGCCGAGCCCGATGAGCACCAGCCCGCTGCCCAGCGGCAGCACCCGCAGTACGGGCTCGGCGGCGGCCCGGGTGGGCGTGCCGCCCGGCGACGGGGACCGGGACGGGGTGGCCGGGGCACCTGCGCCGCCTCGGTCCGGCCGGGCGGCACGGCGGTGGCCGGGTCGTCCTCGGGGACGCCGTCGCCGCCGTCCCCGTACCGGTCGGCGTCCTCGCCCCCGCCGTCCCGCTCCGGCGCCCGCTCCTCGGCGCGACCGGGCCGCTGCCTTCCCTCACCCGGCTGGCTCCCGGCCCGGGACGGCTCGGAGCCGGCCTCGGTGCCGGACGCCGACGGCGAACGGGACGAGGACGGCGACGGGGAAGGTCGGGAGGGCTTGGGCGAACCGCGCCCCGCGCTGTCGGCCGGGCCGGAGTCCTCGGCGGGCCGGGAGGCGGATCCGCCGTCCGGGCGCTCCGTACGGTCGTGGCCGTCGGGGCGCCGGGGACGTTCGTGACCGCCCCGCCCGTCATGGGTGCCGGAGCCGTCCGGGACGGTGGCCGACCCCGGCGCGGAGCGCTCCGGTGACGGTGCCGCCGTGAACGCCGCCACCACCGCCGGGCGCCCGGCGCCGTGGGCCGGCCCCGCCCCGTACGGCGCCACCACCGCGCCGGCGCCCAGGGCTCCCACCAGCCCCGTCGCCCGCAGTGTGCGCAGCCATGGAGTCACGTCCGTGACCCCCTCCCGATGATGAGCAGTCCTGGAATGGGAAAGCGTCGCGTCGTGGAAGTCGACGCACCGGTATCGACGCACCGGTATCGACGCACCGCAGTCGACGCAGCGAGGTCGACGGAACGGAATCGACGGGACAAGCCTCACACCGGTCGCCGACACCGGCATTCCGGGCGCCGCCGAACGCGTCGGGGCGGTTTCCGCGGGGGCACCGCCCGCCCGGGGACCGGGGGTGCGAGACAATGGCGGCATGGAGATGCCGAGGAACGACAGGTCGCCGGAGAACCCCCAGATCCTGGTCGTCGGCCAGGACGGAATGGCGCTCAGCGGCGGGGACGACGACTCCCGCGAGATTCCGGTGACCGAGCAGGTGGAGCAGCCCGCCAAGGTCATGCGGATCGGCAGCATGATCAAGCAGCTGCTCGAAGAAGTGCGGGTCGCCCCCCTGGACGAGGCGAGCCGGGTCCGGCTCAAGGAGATCCACGCCAGCTCGGTGAAGGAGCTGGAGGACGGTCTGGCCCCGGAGCTGGTGGAGGAGCTGGAGCGGCTCTCCCTGCCCTTCACGGACGACGGCACGCCGACCGACGCCGAGCTGCGGATCGCGCAGGCCCAGCTGGTCGGCTGGCTGGAGGGCCTCTTTCACGGCATCCAGACCACGCTGTTCGCCCAGCAGATGGCCGCGCGGGCCCAGCTGGAGCAGATGCGCCGCGCGCTTCCGCCGGGCGCCGTCCCGGAGGGCGAGGAGCCCCCGCACCCGGGCGGCCGTTCCGGCGGGCCCTACCTGTAGGCGACGCCCCACTCAGGACGCCTGCTCACGACGACCCACTGCGGAACGACGACCACCGACACCGCGAAGGGCCCGGCAGCACACGCTGCCGGGCCCTTCGACGTCAGCCACCCGTCACCTCACGGGCTCATTCGGACGGCGGGTTGCCCGTCGAGACCTTGAGCTGGATCTCCGGCATGTTCTCCGGGTCGACGTCCGTGCCGGCGGTGGGGAACTGGTCCCGGACCGAGCCCTCGCCGTAGGTGTTCTCGTCGACCTCGACGACCTTCATCTGCCAGCCCGCGGCGTTGAAGCACTCCTTGACCGAGCCGATGTACTTGAACGTGAAGTCCGGCACCTTGATCTTGTCCGGGTCGTTGTACGACTCCTCCGGCTCGGTGCACTTGTCCTTCTCGATCGTCTTCTCCTTGTCGGGCCCGCGATAGCCCGCCGCCTTCGACGGCGACGCGGAGACCGACGCGGTGGAGGAGCCGCCGCCACCGGCTTCCGGGTCCTCGTCCCCGCCGCCGTTCATCAGCAGCGCGCCGATCAGCCCGCCGACGGCCACGACAGCGACCACGATCGAGCCGATGATCACCGGCTTGTTGCTCTTGCCGCCCGGCGAACCGGGGCCGGAGCCCTGGGCCGACGGCGTCAGGTTGTACGGCGGCGGCGTGGCCGAGCCCTGCTGCTGCGCGTACGGCGCCGGGGCGGGCGTCTGGTAGCCCGCCTGCTGCGGATAGCCGTACGCCGGTGAGTGTGCTGCCGGGGCCGGGGTGCCGTACGGGTTCGGGCCGGGGGACGGCGTCGGCTGGTACGGCGTCTGGACGGGGCCGGTGGGTGCCGGGGTGCCCTGGCCGACCGGCGGGAACACGGCGGAGCCGACGCCCGCGCCGCTCGACGTCTGGGCGCCGGGCACGATGCTCGGCGGGGCCGCCTGGAAGGAGGCCGCCACGCGCAGGCACTCGTCGCGCATCGCCTCGGCGCTGGGGAAGCGTTCGTTGGGGTTCTTCTTCAGCGCCCGGGCCACCAGCGCGTCCACCGCCGGGGGCAGGGCGCGGTTGACGGCGGACGGGGCCACCGGTTCCTCCTGCACGTGCGCGTACGCGATCGCCAGCGGCGAGTCGGCGTCGAACGGCAGGCGCCCGGTGACCAGTTGGAACAGCATGATGCCGACCGAGTACAGGTCGGAACGGGCGTCGACGCCGCGGCCGAGGGCCTGCTCCGGCGAGAGGTACTGCGGGGTGCCGACGACCATGCCGGTCTGCGTCATCGAGGTCACGCCGGACTGCATGGCGCGGGCGATGCCGAAGTCCATCACCTTGACCACGCCGCGCTTGGTCATCATCACGTTGCCCGGCTTGATGTCCCGGTGGACCAGGCCCATCTCGTGGCTGATCTCCAGCGCGGCCAGCACGTCCGCGGTGATCTTCAGCGCCTTGTCGGCGGGCATCGCGCCCTGCTGCCGCACGTCCTCGTCGAGCACCGAACCGAGCGGCCGACCCTCGACGTACTCCATGACGATGTACGGCGTCGTCATGCCGTCGAGGTCGTCCTCACCGGTGTCGAAGACCGAGACGATGTTGGTGTGCGTGAGCTTGGCCACGGCCTGGGCCTCGCGGCGGAAGCGCTCGCGGAAGGCCTGTTCGCGACCCAGCTCGGTGTGCAGTGTCTTGATCGCGACCTGGCGGTCGAGCACCGAGTCGTACGCCAGGTGCACCGAGGCCATGCCGCCCTCGCCGAGCAAGTCGCGCAGCTGGTAACGGCCGCCGGCGAGAGCCCGCCCCGCATACCGTCCCTGTCCGCCGTCCTGGCTCATGTCTCTGCGTCCCCCATAGGCGGCGGGCGCCGGTGGCAGCGGCACGCGCGCTCGTGATCGAAAGTGCTATTCCCGGCCAAGTCTGCCCCAGGGCACCGACACGTCAAGCGCGGTGCCCGTTCCGTGACCGTACGCGAAAGAAGCGTCGCGGAAGCGTTACAGCCGGGGTACTGCCGCTACACGGAATTTGCACGAGAGTACGGAACCAGGGTTTCATGACCGGTCCGTCTCATGTCCGGTCCCGGCGCCCATCTCGGACCGGAGGCCCCCGCGAAGGCTGTAGCGTGGCCGACGGAGACCGTAACAACACCGCGCGTACCGCGGGCAGAAACGACGGCGAGGACTGATGGCACAGCAGCAGCGCGCCCAGGGCCCGTCCGAACCCGAGGCATCTGGCGGCGGTATGTCTGACGCGCCGGAGAACTGGGGCAACGGCGGCCTGGTCGGCGACGGCCGGTACCGGCTGACCCGCAGGCTCGGGCGGGGCGGCATGGCCGAGGTGTTCGCCGCCGAGGACGTCCGCCTCGGGCGCACCGTGGCGGTCAAGCTGCTGCGCGCCGACCTCGCCGAGGACCCCGTCTCCAAGGCCCGCTTCACGCGCGAGGCACAGTCCGTGGCCGGCCTCAACCACCACGCCATCGTGGCCGTGTACGACTCGGGCGAGGACGTCGTCGGCGGCCAGTCCGTGCCGTACATCGTGATGGAGATCGTCGAGGGGCGCACCATCCGCGACCTCCTCCTCAACGCCGAGGCGCCCGGCCCCGAGCAGGCGCTGATCATCGTCTCCGGCGTCCTGGAGGCACTGGCCTACTCGCACCAGCACGGCATCGTGCACCGCGACATCAAGCCCGCCAACGTCATCATCACCAACAACGGCGCGGTCAAGGTGATGGACTTCGGCATCGCGCGCGCCCTGCACGGCGCCCAGTCGACGATGACGCAGACCGGCATGGTCATGGGCACCCCGCAGTACCTCTCCCCCGAGCAGGCGCTCGGCAAGGCCGTCGACCACCGTTCCGACCTGTACGCGACCGGCTGCCTGCTCTACGAACTCCTCGCGCTGCGGCCCCCGTTCACCGGGGAGACCCCGCTGTCGGTGGTCTACCAGCACGTGCAGGACATCCCCACGCCCCCGTCCGAGGTCTCCGACGCCACCCCGCCGGAGCTGGACGGCCTGGTGATGCGCTCGCTGGCCAAGGAGCCCGACGACCGCTTCCAGACCGCCGAGGAGATGCGCGGCCTGGTCCAGTACGGGCTGCAGATGCTGTACGAGCAGGGCGGCCACACCGGCACCTGGAACACCGGCCCGGTCGCCGCCCACGACGGTCGGCACACCCCGTCGGCCGGTCTCGCGGGTACGACGGTGATGCCGCACCCCGCCGACCACGGGGCGTCGGGCACCCAGCAGATCCCGCAGCCGATCCTGCCGGGCCGCTACGACGGGGACGACGGCGGCTTCGAGGGCGGTGGCAACAAGGGCAGCGGCCGCGGCAAGCTCTGGATACTGGCCGTCCTCGCGGTGATCGCCATCGCGGCGGGCGTCGCGCTCGCCCTGAACAACGGCGACGACGGCAAGGGCGGCACCGAGACGGACAAGAGCCCGTCGGCGACCACCTCCCAGAGCACCGGCGAGGAGTCGCCCAGCTCCTCGCCCAGCGACGAGGCGACGCAGGAGACCACCGACCCGGGCACCGAGCAGGGCTCGGGCGGGGGCGGCACCGGCGACGGGGACTGGGACAAGCCGTACACACCGACGTGGTCGCCTTCGCACACCGCGACGGACGACCCGACGGGGGAGCCGACCGGCGATCCGACGGGTGACCCGACCGGTGATCCGACGGGCGACCCGACCGACGGCGGTGAGCCGACCGGTGGTGGTGAACCGACCGGCGGCGGCGATCCCACGGGCGGTGGCGAGCCGACGGGCGGCGCGACCGGTGCCCCGGGTGGTTCCGAGGGCGGCGAGGGCTGACCCGTACCGCAAGCCCTACGCGCGCGTGCGGCCCGGAAACGGGCTCCACGCGCGCGTCGCGTTGCGGGGACGCCCCGGGGAGGTCACAGCGGCCCCGCCGACCCGTCCGTGAAGTGCACCGTGCCGAATTGCGGGTCGACGCGCAGGTAGGCGGGCTCGAAGGGCTCGCCGTCCACCCGGTCCGGCGTCGGACCGAACCGCTCCAGCTCGGCGGTGCTCGGCTCGTGGGCCTCGCACCGGCCCACGACCTGCACGGTCCACAGGCTCTCGCCGGGCCGCGCGGAGGTCAGGTTGTCCGCTCCGTACGCGACGACGCTCCCGGCGCACACCCGGTGGTATCCCCAGCTCCTGGGCATGCGCAGCAGGACCCGGCCGTCGGCCACGATGTGCCGCGCGTGGGCGAGGAAGGGCAGGGCGCGCAGGGTGGTGGCCGCCCGGCCGTAGGCGGTGCGGCCGAGCAGGCCGACGGCGAGCTGTTCGTCGGAGGGCATGGTCTCACTGTGCGGGAGCCCGGGGCCCCGGAACAGGGCCGCCCGCCCCGGCAGGAGAGGACGTAAGTCCCGAGTAAGCCCGTCAGCGGTTCTCGGCCTCCAGGCGGGCCACGAAGGCGGCCGCCTGGGAACGGCGCTGCATGCCGAGCTTGCCCAGCAGGCTCGACACGTAGTTCTTGATCGTCTTCTCCGCCAGGTGCAGCCGCTCGCCGATCGCGCGGTTGGTCAGTCCCTCGCCGATCAGCTCCAGGATGCGGCGCTCCTGCTCGGTGAGCCGGGCCAGCCGGTCGTCGGGCTTGGCCCCGCCGCCGCGCAGCCGCTCCAGCACGCGCGCCGTGGCCGCCGGATCGAGCAGCGACTTACCGGCCGCCACCTCCCGCACGGCGCCGAGCAGCTCGGCGCCGCGGATGTCCTTGAGGACGTAACCGGAGGCGCCCGCCATGATCGCGTCGAAGAGGGCCTCGTCGTCGGCGAAGGAGGTCAGCATCAGGCAGCGGACGGAGTCGTCCCGGGAGCGGATGTCGCGGCAGACCTCCACGCCGCTGCCGTCCGGCAGCCGCACGTCCAGCACCGCGACGTCCGGGCGGGTGGCCGTGACCCGGGCCTGCGCCTCGGCGGCCGTACCGGCCTCGCCCACCACCTCGATGTCGGCCTCGCCGGAGAGCAGATCGTGCACTCCGCGCCGGACCACCTCATGGTCGTCGAGGAGGAATACCCGGATTTTTCCGTCTTCGCGCACGCGGTCAGTGTCACACACCGACTCTTCCCGTGCCCGGGGTGGCCGGGATAACGTGCCGTTGTTCCGGCCCCCTGCAAGGCTGTGACCAGTAAAACTTCCGCTCTTCGCCGATTTACTTGGAAATCCGAGTAAAAACGCAGGTCAGGAGGGGTTTCACAGAAATGTGGAGCACTGGGTAACGTGCTGTTCGCAGGGCGCTCGCCGGGGCACCTGTCACGCCTGTTCCCGATCGGGCCGCACCCACCCTTGTGCGTCCGCCGGGCCGCAGGTGAGCCGCACTGGCTTCCGGCGAACCCGGGGGCCGGACCGACGGAGGAGCACACGTGACCGAGAGCACTGCCGCGCGCAAGCCGCGACGCAGCGCCGGAAGCAAGGCGGCCGGCACCACCGGCACCAAGGCGGCCGGGACCACCGGCAGCAAGGCCGGCACCGGCAAGCGCACGACTCGCACCACCAGCACCACCCGTACCGCTGCCGAGAAGGGCTCCGACACGGAGCTGGTGCAGCTGCTGACGCCCGAGGGCGAGCGCGTCGAGGACGCCGCTCACGCCGAGTACGCCTCGTACGTCGCCGACATCACCCCCGACGAGCTGCGCGGCCTGTACCGCGACATGGTGCTCACCCGGCGCTTCGACGCCGAGGCCACCGCCCTGCAGCGCCAGGGCGAGCTGGGCCTGTGGGCCTCTCTCCTCGGCCAGGAGGCGGCCCAGATCGGCTCCGGCCGGGCCACCCGTGAGGACGACTACGTCTTCCCGACCTACCGCGAGCACGGCGTCGCCTGGTGCCGCGGGGTGGACCCGACCAACCTGCTCGGCATGTTCCGCGGTGTGAACAACGGCGGCTGGGACCCCAACAGCAACAACTTCCACCTGTACACCATCGTCATCGGCTCGCAGGCGCTGCACGCCACGGGCTACGCGATGGGCGTGGCCAAGGACGGTGCCGACTCGGGCGTGATCGCCTACTTCGGCGACGGCGCCTCCAGCCAGGGCGACGTCAGCGAGGCGTTCAACTTCGCCGCCGTCTACAACGCCCCCGTGGTGTTCTTCTGCCAGAACAACCAGTGGGCGATCTCCGAGTCCAACGAGAAGCAGACCCGGGTGCCGCTCTACCAGCGCGCCCAGGGCTTCGGCTTCCCCGGCGTCCGCGTCGACGGCAACGACGTGCTGGCCTCCCTCGCGGTCACCCGCTGGGCCCTGGACCGCGCCCGGCGCGGCGAGGGACCGGCCCTGATCGAGGCGTACACGTACCGCATGGGCGCGCACACCACCTCGGACGACCCCTCCCGCTACCGGCACGACGACGAGCGCGCCGCCTGGGAGGCGAAGGACCCGATCCTGCGCCTTCGCCGCTTCCTGGAGTTCGCAAACCACGCGGACGAGGGATTCTTCGCGGAACTGGAGGCCGAGAGCGAGACGTTGGGCAAACGAGTGCGCGAAGTGGTCCGTGCCATGCCGGACCCGGACCGGTTCGCCATCTTCGAGAACGTGTACGCGGACGGGCACGCGCTCGTGGACGAGGAGCGGGCGCAGTTCGCCGCGTACCAGGCATCGTTCGCAGACGCAGAGGGGGTCTGACATGGCAGCGGAAAAGATGGCGCTGGCGAAGGCGATCAACGAATCGCTGCGCCGCGCGCTGGAGTCGGACCCCAAGGTCCTGATCATGGGCGAGGACGTCGGCAAGCTCGGCGGTGTCTTCCGGGTCACCGACGGCCTGCAGAAGGACTTCGGCGAGGACCGGGTCATCGACACCCCGCTGGCCGAGTCCGGCATCGTCGGCACCGCCATCGGCCTGGCCCTGCGCGGGTACCGCCCGGTGGTGGAGATCCAGTTCGACGGCTTCGTCTTCCCGGCCTACGACCAGATCGTCACCCAGCTCGCGAAGATGCACGCCCGCTCGCTGGGCAAGGTCAAGATGCCGGTCGTCATCCGCATCCCCTACGGCGGCGGCATCGGCGCGGTCGAGCACCACTCCGAGTCCCCCGAGGCCCTGTTCGCGCACGTGGCGGGCCTGAAGGTGGTCAGCCCGTCCAACGCGGCGGACGCGTACTGGATGATGCAGCAGGCCATCCAGAGCGACGACCCGGTGATCTACTTCGAGCCCAAGCGCCGGTACTGGGACAAGGCCGAGGTCGACAAGGAGGCCATCCCCGGCCCGCTGCACACCGCGCGGGTGGTGCGCGAGGGCACCGACCTCACGCTGGCCGCCTACGGTCCGATGGTGAAGCTCTGCCAGGAGGTCGCCGACGCGGCCGCCGAGGAGGGCCGCTCCCTGGAGGTCGTCGACCTGCGCTCGATCTCGCCGGTCGACTTCGACACCGTTCAGGCGTCGGTGGAGAAGACCCGCCGCCTGGTCGTGGTCCACGAGGCGCCGGTGTTCCTGGGCTCGGGCGCGGAGATCGCGGCCCGGATCACCGAGCGCTGCTTCTACCACCTGGAGGCCCCGGTTCTCAGGGTCGGCGGCTACCACGCGCCGTACCCGCCGGCCCGCCTGGAGGAGGAGTACCTGCCCGACCTGGACCGGGTGCTCGATGCCGTCGACCGCTCGCTGGCGTACTGAGGAGGGGAGCGTGACGACGATGACGGACAGCTCCGTGCGTGAGTTCAAGATGCCCGACGTGGGCGAGGGGCTCACCGAGGCCGAGATCCTCAAGTGGTACGTCCAGCCCGGTGACACGGTCACCGACGGCCAGGTGGTGTGCGAGGTCGAGACGGCCAAGGCCGCCGTCGAACTGCCCATCCCCTACGACGGTGTGGTCCGCGAGCTGCACTTCCCCGAGGGCACCACGGTCGACGTCGGTACGTCGATCATCGCGGTGGCCGTCGGCGACGGCGCGGCGGCGGCCGCGGAGCCGGTGCAGGAGGCCGTGGCGGAGGAGCCCAAGCCGGAGGGCCGCCAGCCGGTCCTGGTCGGGTACGGGGTCTCCACCTCCTCGACCAAGCGCCGCCCCCGCAAGGGCGCGGAGGCCCCGGCCGCCGCGCAGGCGCCGTCGGCGGCGATCCAGGCCGAGCTGAACGGCCACGGCCCGGCAGCGCCTGCGGCACCCGCGGCACCGGCCGCCCCGGTCGCTCGGCGACCGCCCGCTGGCCAAGCCCCCGGTGCGCAAGCTCGCCAAGGACCTCGGCGTCGACCTGGCGACCGTGGTCCCGTCCGGCCCGGACGGCATCATCACCCGCGAGGACGTGCACGCGGCGGTGTCGGCGCCCGAGCCGGCCCAGGCGGCCCCGCGTTCCGAGCCGGCCGCGCCCGCCCCGTCCCCGTCGGCCCCGGCGTCGTACGACACGACGCGCGAGACCCGTGTCCCGGTCAAGGGCGTGCGCAAGGCGACGGCGGCGGCGATGGTCGGTTCGGCGTTCACGGCGCCGCACGTCACCGAGTTCGTGACGGTCGACGTGACGCGCACGATGAAGCTGGTCGAGGAGCTGAAGCAGGACAAGGAGTACACGGGCCTGCGGGTGAACCCGCTGCTCCTGATCGCCAAGGCCCTGCTGGTCGCGATCAAGCGCAACCCGGACATCAACGCGTCCTGGGACGAGGCCGCCCAGGAGATCGTGGTCAAGCACTACGTCAACCTGGGCATCGCCGCCGCCACCCCGCGCGGCCTGATCGTCCCGAACATCAAGGACGCCCAGGCCCAGACCCTGCCGCAGCTGGCGGGTTCGCTGGGCGAGCTGGTGTCGACGGCCAGGGAGGGCAAGACCTCCCCGGCCGCCATGCAGGGCGGCACGGTGACCATCACCAACGTCGGCGTCTTCGGCGTCGACACCGGCACGCCGATCCTCAATCCGGGCGAGTCCGCGATCCTGGCGGTCGGCGCGATCAAGCTCCAGCCGTGGGTCCACAAGGGCAAGGTGAAGCCCCGCCAGGTCACCACCCTGGCCCTGAGCTTCGACCACCGCCTGGTCGACGGCGAGCTGGGTTCCAAGGTCCTCGCCGACGTGGCAGCGGTCCTGGAGCAGCCGAAGCGGTTGATCAGCTGGGCATGAGAGCCGCGAACCGACTGGGTTCATGACGGAAGGGGCGCCGCAAGCTGGAGTTGCGGCGCCCCTTCTGCCTGCGGGAACGCCGAGACCGTAACCTCCAGTTACGGTCTCGGGCATCCCTCGGTGCCGGTCGGGATCAGCCCCGGGGCCGGTTCGTGCGGACGGTGTTGAGGAGGGCTGCGCCGCGTTCGGCGTCGTCGATGCTGATGGCGAAGTCGCTTCGGCGGCCCCGGGGGCGGATGACCAGGCACTCGCCGGCGCGCAGCATGACCGTGGTGCCGAGGCCGCTCAGGCGGTAGCCCCAGCCGCCGACCTCGGCGGGGCGGCGGACCTCCATCCGGGCCGTGTCGATGTCGCCGGGTGCCCAGCGGCGTCCGGGCCAGCCGAGCGGGCCGAAGGAGACCTCCAGACCGCGTTCCGAGACGCGGGCCTGGACCGAGGAGAAGACCGCGCAGGCCAGGGACCCGGCGGCGCAGCCGGCGAACAGCGCCCACAGGGTGCCCGGGGCGGCCACGCCACCGGCCAGCGCGACGAGTGCGCCCACGGCCACCAGGCCGATCGCGGCCGCGATCAGCTGGAGCCAGGGGTTGGCGGTGCGGGAGAACCAGACCAGCCGGCGGCCCTTCGGAATGTCCAGCGCGGGGGTGCCCCCGTCGGGCGTCGTGGCGTCGTAGGTGCCGCGCCGCCGGGCGACGAGCAGCCATGCGGCCACGCCCGCGAGCAGGGCCGCGGCCAGGATCGCGACGACCCAGGCGGTGGGCTGACGGGCCTCGTGCCAGTCCGCGCGGTCCAGGTTGGCCCGGATGACCGCGGCCTGCGCGCCGGTGAGGACGACGCCCATGGGGAGCAGGGTCACGGTGGTCCAGGGGCGGGCCGGCGGGCCCGCCCGCATCAGCGGCACGGTGACCGCGGCCGCCGTCACCAGCCAGATCAGCGCGGGGACGAGGGACGCCGCCCACAGGGGCATCGAGCCGTTGGGCGTGTCGCCGTCCAGGCCCCAGTGGGTCGCCAGCCGGTCCGGCAGCCGGTCCCGCGCCAGCAGCGGCATCGCGGCGAGCACCGCCGTGACCCCGGCCGTCCAGACCGCCGCCGTCGTACGCCGCGCCGCTGTCGTGTCCCTCATGGCATCCCCCTGATCATGTCGATGAGATCGGTCCTGCTGTAGCCCAGCCGAGCCGCCTCGGCGAGCAGTTCCCGTACCCGGATCTGCAGTTCGGAGTGGGGCCGGGCGCCCTCGGCCACCGTCACCCCCCGGCCCCGGCGGAATTCCAGCAGGCCCTCGTCCCGCAGGCCGCGCAGTGCGCGCAGCACGGTGTTGACGTTGACGTCCAGGGCCTCGGAGAGGTCGCGGGCCGAGGGGAGGCGGTCCCCGGGGGCGCACTCCCCCTCGGCGATGGCGCGCCGGAGGGCGCCGGCCACCTGTTCGTGCAGGGGGCGGGTGTCGGTCTTGTCCAGACTCAGCAGCATGGTGCTAATGAAACTATCACCATGTGCTTCATCGGTACAGGGAGGCCGGCGCAGCGAGAAGGGCCCGTCGCGTCGGCGACGGGCCCTTCGTGGTGGTGCGGCGGGGTGCGGGTTACTTCGTGAACGCGTAGTTCATGAGCTTCGTGGCGTCCTTGGCGCGCTGCGCCGACGACGAGGACGCCAGGACCGTGCCGATCACCGTCTTCCCCTTCCTGGTCGCGGCGAAGACCAGGCAGTACTTGGCCTCCGGCCCCGACCCGGTCTTCACGCCGATCGCTCCGCTGTAACTGCCCAGCAGCGTGTTGGTGTTGGTCCAGGGCGCCATCGTGCGGGTGCCGCCCTTCTTCGTCCTCGTCTTCGCCGTGTACTTCTTGGTCTTGACGATGGTGCGGAAGGTGGAGTTCTTCATCGCGCTGCTCGCGATCTTCGTGAGGTCGCGCGGCGTGGAGTAGTTCTTGCCGTTGCCGATGCCGTCGAACGAGTCGAAGTGCGTGTTCTTCAGGCCGAGGCTCTTGGCGGTCGCGTTCATCTTGCCGATGAACGACTTCACCCGCGCCGCCCGCGTCTTGCCCGAGCCGAACTTGTCGGCCAGCGCGTAAGCGGCGTCGCAGCCGGAGGGCAGCATCAGCCCGTACAGCAGCTGGCGGACCGTCACCTGGTCGCCGACGATCAGGCGGGCGGACGAGGCGTTCTTCGACACGATGTAGTCGCTGTACGCCATCTGGATCGTGACCTTCGCGTCCAGGTTCAGCTTCGGCTGGGAGAGGACGACCTTGGCGGTCATGATCTTGGTGGTGGAGCCGGTGGAGCGCCTGGTGTCGGCGGCCTTGGTGTAGAGCGACCTGCCGGTCGCGTTGTTCATCACGAAGCCGCCCTTGGCGGCGATCGAGGGTACGGCGGCGGCCTGTACCGGCGCCGCGAGCGCGCGGTCGGGTGCGGCGGCCTGCGCGGGAGCGGCGGCGAGGACGCCGGTGGCGAGGACGGCGGTGCCGGTCAGGACGGCGGCGAGGGCCCTGCGCGGACGGACGGATGCGGTGGCGCCCGGATTGGCATTCATTGAGTCGATTACCCCGATTGTGGTGAATTCCCCTGATGTGCGGCCGAGTTGTGGTCGATGGAGCGGTGGCCGCGACAGTCCGACACCCGAGGGGGGTGAATGGTTGCGCGGCGGGGCCTGGGGGAGTCCCCCGGTTCCCTCCGAGGGGTGAGCGGGGCGAGTCGGCGTCCGGATGCTGGACCGGATCCCTCTTGTGTCCCTGTTGTATCTATCCTGTCGGCATGACCACGGCAGTGAAGCAACCCCCCGCGGCGGACCGCGTCTACACCCACGTCAAGCAGGGCGTCCTGGAGCGCCGGTACGAGGGCGGGACGCTGCTCACCGAGGGTGAGCTGGCCGAGGCCGTGGGCGTCTCCCGCACTCCGGTGCGCGAGGCGCTGCTGCGGTTGGAGGTCGAGGGGCTGATCCGGCTCTACCCCAAGAAGGGCGCCCTGGTCCTGCCCGTCTCCGCGCAGGAGATCGCCGACGTGGTGGAGACCCGGCTGCTGGTCGAGGAGCACGCGGCCAGGAAGGCCGTACCCGCCCCGCCGGGGCTCGTGGAACGGCTGGAGGAACTGCTCGCCCGGCAGCAGGAGCAGGCCGCCGCCGGTGACTTCGCCGCCGCCTCCGTCACCGACCGGTGCTTCCACGCCGAGATCGTCCGCAGCGGCGGCAACGAGATCCTCTCCCGCCTCTACGACCAGCTCCGCGACCGCCAGTTGCGCATGGGCGTCGCCGTGATGCACTCCCACCCCGACCGGATCGCCCACACCCTCGCCGAGCACGAGGAGATCCTCGACGCGCTGCGTGCCGGGGACGTGGAGGCGGCCGTCGCCGTGGTGGGCCGGCACGTGGGCTGGTTCTCGAACCTGGCGCGGGGGGAGGTCCGATGAGTACGGCCACCTCGGCCGGCCGTGCCCTGCCCGGTGATCCGGCCGGGGGCCGGCGCGCGATCGCCGTATGGGGCATCGGCGTCTCCGTCTACTTCGTCGCCGTCATCTTCCGCACGTCCCTCGGGGTCGCCGGTCTCGACGCCGCCGACCGCTTCCACGTCAACGCCTCCGCGCTGTCCACCTTCTCCATCCTCCAGCTGCTGGTCTACGCCGGCATGCAGATACCCGTCGGCCTGCTGGTCGACCGGCTCGGCACCAAGAAGGTGCTGGGCCTCGGCGTCGTGCTCTTCACGGCGGGTCAGCTGGGCTTCGCCTTCTCCCCGTCGTACGGCATGGCGCTGGCCTCGCGGGCGCTGCTGGGCTGCGGGGACGCGATGACGTTCATCAGCGTGCTGCGGCTGGGCACCCGGTGGTTCCCGGCCCGGCGCGGGCCGATGGTGGCCCAGCTCGCCGGTCTCGTCGGCATGGCGGGCAACCTGGTCTCCACGCTCGTCCTCGCCCGGCTGCTGCACGGCATCGGCTGGACCGCGGCGTTCGCGGGCAGCGCGCTGGCGGGTGTCGTCGTCTTCGTCCTGCTGCTGCTCTTCCTCAAGGACCACCCCGAGGGCCACGAGCCGGAGCCGCTGCCGCACCAGGGGGCCGCGTACGTACGGCGGCAGATCGCGATGTCCTGGCGGGAGCCGGGGACGCGGCTCGGGCTGTGGGTGCACTTCACCACCCAGTTCCCGGCGATGGTGTTCCTGCTGCTGTGGGGGATGCCGTTCCTGGTCGAGGCGCAGGGGCTGACCCGGGCCACGGCCGGCACGCTGCTCACCCTCGTCGTGCTGTCCAACATGGCCGTCGGCCTGGTCTACGGCCAGGTCATCGCCCGGCACCACGCGGCGCGGCTGCCGCTGGCGCTCGGCACGGTGGGGGCGACGGCGCTGCTCTGGGCGGCGACGCTGGCCTACCCGGCCGAGCACGCGCCGATGTGGCTGCTGGTGGTGCTGTGCACGGTGCTGGGGGCGTGCGGCCCTGCCTCGATGATCGGCTTCGACTTCGCGCGGCCGGCGAATCCGGCGGAGCGGCAGGGGACGGCGTCCGGGATCACCAACATGGGGGGCTTCGTGGCGTCGATGACCACGTTGTTCGCGGTGGGGGTGCTGCTGGACGCGACGGGGGACGACTACGGGGTGGCGTTCTCGTCGGTGTTCGTGTTGCAGGCGCTCGGTGTCACGCAGATCCTGCGGTTGCGCAAGCGGGCCGCGCTGCGGGAGCGGGAGCGGTTGGTCGCGAGCCGGGTGGAGAAGGTGCACGTGCCGGTGTAGGCACCCGGCGTGGGTGCGGGCCGGGCTGGGGGCTGCCGCCCCCCGACCCCCGCTTCGGCCTGAACGGCCTCGTCCTCAAACTCCCCCAGAGGGGGCACCCCCAACGGGCTAGAAACTCACGGCGTCACGGTGAAGTGGCGCAGGATCGCCGCCGCCAGGTCCGGGTCGCCCTCCGTCTTGATGCGGTCCGCCGCCGCCTCCGGGGTCACCCGGCCGCAGGCCAGGCGGAAGTACGTCTCCCAGTCGAGGGTGAGGGTGGCGGCGGGGCCGAGGGCCGGGGACGATTCGAGGGTGCCGCGGCCCTGGATGTCGACGCGGATGGTACGCAGGAACTCGACCGGGCCGTGCACGTCGAAGACGACGGCCGAGCTGCGCGGCGCGTCCGCCCGCTCGGCGACGACGGCGGGCAGTTCGCCGAGCAGCACGTCGCGGGCGACGTGGGCGCCGGGGGAGTCGAGGTTGCCGGGGCGGCCGAGGGCCGTGCGCAGGTCCTGCTCGTGCGCCCACACGTCGAAGGCGTGCCGGCGCATCGCCTCCTCCAGGGTCAGCTCGGTGCCGAGCGGGCCGCGCACCTTCGTGCCGGGGTCCCGCGACTCGTTCCGCAGCTGGCGGTTGCGCCGGATGATCATGTACTCCAGCTCGGACGTCATCTCCGGCGCCGTGTGGTGGCGGCGGACGTCGACCTGCATCTCCATGTAGCGCTGGTGGTCGTTGGTGACGTGGTAGAGGTCGCGCGGGAGGGTGTGGATGGGGCGGGGGTCGCCGAGCATCTCGGAGTCCAGACCCAGGACGTGCGAGACGATGTCGCGCACCGACCAGCCCGGGCAGGGGGTCCGGCGGTTCCACTCTGCCTCCACAAGCGGCTGGACCAGCTCGGATATCGCCTCGATGGAGTGAGTCCAGGCGTCGGCGTAGGGCTGGAGGGCGGGATGCAGACTCACGGAACGGGACCCCTCGGCGGTCGGTACACGGGCGGTTGGTGGCGGCGGTGCCAGTGGCGGTGGCGGCAGTCGGCGGGTGTCTTGGAACGCTAAGTTACGCTGCTGTGCGGCACCCCGGCAGTGCTTTCGTGTGACGATCGTAGGCCCGTGTGGACGGCTCGAATGCCAGGACGGTGGTAGTGTGCGCGCCTCTTTGATTCAAATCGCCGTGAACGAGGACGAAACGGTCGAAGCGCGTCGCGCGCGGGCGGCGGCTCTGGTAAGGGAGCAGGCGGGCGCCGACCTCGTCGTGCTGCCGGAGCTGTGGACCACGGGCGCGTTCGCCTTCGAGGAGTTCGACGCGGCGGCCGAGCCGCTGCGGGGCCCGACGTACGAGGCGATGGCGAAGGCGGCGAGCGACGCCGGCGTGTGGCTGCACGCCGGGTCGGTGCCCGAACGCGGCCCGGACGGGCGGCTCTACAACACCTCTCTCGTCCTCTCCCCCGCCGGTGATCTCACCGCCTCCTACCGCAAGATCCACCGCTTCGGCTTCGACAAGGGCGAGGCCGTGCTGATGGGCGCGGGGCGCGAGCCGGTGACGGTCCGGCTGCCGGACACCACCCTCGGCGTGGCGACCTGCTACGACCTGCGCTTCCCGGAGCTCTTCCGCTCCCTCGTCGACGCCGGTGCCGAGATCCTGGTCGTCCCGGCGGGCTGGCCCGAACGCCGCCGGGCCCACTGGACGCTCCTGGCCCAGGCGCGGGCCGTGGAGAACCAGGCCTTCGTGCTCGCCTGCGGAACGGCCGGGACGCACGCCGGGGTTCCGCAGGCCGGTCACTCGATCGTGGTGGATCCCTGGGGCGAGGTGCTCGCGGAGGCCGGTGCGGACGAGGAGGTCCTCGCGGTGGAGTTCGACCCGGAGCGGGTGGCGCGGACCCGGGAGCAGTTCCCGGCCCTGAAGGACCGGGTGCTGGGGCTGGAGCCGCCGCGCTGAGCGCACTGTGTGAGGAGCCGTGACCCAGCGTGTTTGGCGCTCGGTCGCGGCGCCCAGAATTACGGGTATGGCACGCACCAGTACCTCCGCCGTCCGCCGCGTCCGGGTGGAACCCGCCGGTGCCCACTTCGCGTCGGCGTTCGCGCTTCCGCTCGCGGGGCTTCCCCGCCGTACGGCCGAGCAGTGGGCGCGGACCACCTTCGAGGACACCCCCGCGCCGCTGCGCACCCTGCTCCGGGTGGGCTGGTCGGGCGTGCTCGGCCTGCGCCTGGGACCGAGGGTCTCGGCACGGCACGTGATCGGGTGGCGCACGGTGGAGTCCGCGCCGGACCGCATCGCCGTGGAGGCCCGCGCCCCGTCGCTGACCGTCCGCAACGTCGTGACCGTCGACGCCGCGCGGCTGCTCTGGGCGACGTACGTGCGCTTCGAGGACCGCAGCGGCCGGATGCTGTGGTCCCTGGCCGCGCCGGTGCATCACCTGGTCGTGCCGCTGCTCCTCGGCCGCGCCGTCCGCCGCACGGCCTGAGGAGCCGCCGGCCCGCCGGACCTCAGTCGTCCTCCCGCTCCTTCTCCGCCAGGTGGATCACGCACACCGTCAGGGCGATCAGCAGCGCCGGGTCCGCGTCGTCCCGTACGACGTCCACGCCGTAGGTGTCCCGGAGGGTCAGCCAGCGCCGGGAGGCGACGGCCAGCAGTTCGCCGTCGTACTCGATGGCGAACTCCCGGTCGAGGATCTTGCCGCTGACGTCGAGTTCGGTGCCGTCGGCCAGGACGACCCGGTAGTGGTTGCGCAGCAGGGAGAGACGTTTGCGCTTGATGCGGGCCAGGGGCTCGCCGGCCCGTTCGATCACCATCGTGTCGCGCAGGGCGAACATCTTCTGGTGGATGTCGATGAGCACCCGTCCCTGGGCGTCCTTCAGCTCCCAGGTGTCCCGCAGCCGCATCGCCTTGCCGTCGACGAGGAAGACCTTGTTGCCCTGGTCGTCCTCGATCCAGTAGTCGTCACCGATACCGAGGAGCCGGTCGTACACGAGGAATCTCATGTTCTGACCGCTTCCCCCGTACCCGTCCCGAAACGCCGCCGGTAGGCCGACGGGCTGAGTCCCGTCTCGCGTCGCAGCCGCGCCCTGAGGTTCGCGGCGGTCCCCAGTCCGCTGCGCGCCGCCACCGCGTCCAGCCGCTCCTCCCCGCGCTCGATCAGCCGCCGTGCGAGGGTCACGCGCTCGGCGGTCAGCCAGGCGAGGGGCGTCGTCCCGAGCTGCGCCCGGAACCGCCGGTGCAGCGTGGCCGGGGACACCGCCGCGCGCGCCGCCAGGTCCGTCACCGTCAGCGGCTCACCCAGACGCTCCTGCGCCCACGCCAGCAGGGGCGCCAGCGACTCGTCCGGCACGTCCGGCACCGGCCGCTCCACGAACTGCCGCTGACCGCCGTCCCGGTGCGCGGCGAACACCAGGCGCCGGGACACGGCGTTCGCGATCTCGGCGCCGTGGTCCCGGCGCCAGAGGTGCAGTCCGAGGTCCAGTGCCGCCGCGCTGCCCGCGGCGGTGAGAACGTCGCCGTCGTCCACGAACAGCACGTCCGGTTCGAGCCGGACGCGGGGGTGCAGCCGGCGGAAGGACTCCGCCCACAGCCAGTGGGTCGCGGCCCGCCGCCCGTCCAGGAGACCGGCCTCGGCGAGTGCGAAGCTGCCGGTGCACAGGCTCACCACGCGTGCGCCGCGGGCGTGTGCGCGCCGGATGGCGTCGAGCACGGCGGGGACGCGCGGCACCACGTTGTCCGGCCGGCCGGGCACGACGAGGGTGTCCGCGTCGTCCGCGGCGTCCAGCCCCGGCACGTCGGTGAGGGTGAAGAACCCGTGATTCATGCGGATCCCGGGACTCGGAGCGCACAGCGTCACCTCGTACAGCGGCTCCGGCAGCCCCAGCTCGGGCCGCGGCAGCCCGAACAGCTCGGTGGCGCAGCCGACCTCGAACGGGTTGGTGCCCTCGTCGACGATCACCGCGACACGATGCGGGCGCGAGGGCTGAGAGGATCCTTGCGACATATGCGATTCCTAGCACTCGTCCGCGCCCCTGTCACCCCGGACGATGGCGCCATGACTCAGGAACCGATCTCCTTGACCTCCGCCCTCGCCTCCTTCGCCGAGCAGTGGAGCCCCCGTATCGTCACCGCCGTCAACGACTACGACGTCCGCATCGCGAAGGTCGAGGGCGAGCACGTATGGCACGTGCACGACCACACCGACGAGTTCTTCCTCGTCCTCGACGGCGAACTGCACATCGGCCTGCGCGAGCCCGCCGGCGAGCGCGTCGTCGTCCTGCCGAAGGGCTCCGTCTTCACCGTCCCGCGCGGCACGGAACACAAGCCGTACGCGCCCGTTCCCACGGCCATCCTGCTGTTCGAACCGACCGGAACACTCACCGTCGGCGACCGTCACGACGAGGTGCCGGACCATGTGGACGCGACCAGCGGACACGCGCTGACCCCGGGCGCCTGCTGACCGAACCGTGAGGAGGGCGGGGCGAAGCCGGGGCGGCGCCGGTGGGCTCCCCGGTGCCGTCAGGCGCCGTAGCCGTCGCGGTAGCCGTCCTGCGTGGGGTGGTGGGGCCGTTCCTCGACGACCGGGGTCGTCGGCGGCATCACGACGCGGCGGCGCCGGGCGATGCTGCTGAACGTGGCGACGCCGATCAGGCCGACGACCATGAAGATCACGCCGACCAGGTCGAGGTTGACGCCCTGCATGTCCCAGTCGGTCGCGAACGTGAGGATGGCTCCCACGGCGATGAGGATGATGCACCCGCCGAGGCCCATGAGTGTTGCCTCCCTGTCAGATCCGGTCGGTTCCGGGTTTCCGGCCGATCCGGTTCCGTGCGGGTACCCCCGGCTTCAACCCTCATGCCGTGGGGCGGGGTTGCGCCCTTGCGGCTACGGCTGGAGGAAGGCCACCAGCGCGTTGGCCAGCAGGTGCGGGTCGTCGGCGCCGCACAACTCCCGGGCGCTGTGCATCGACAGGATGGCCACGCCGATGTCGACGGTGCTGATGCCGTGCCGGGCCGCGGTGATGGGGCCGATGGTCGTGCCGCACGGCATGGAGTTGTTGGAGACGAAGGTCTGGAAGGGGATGTCCGCCTTCTCGCAGGCGGCGGCGAACACGGCGCGGCCCGAACCGTCGGTGGCGTAGCGGTTGTTGACGTTGACCTTGAGGATGGGGCCGCCGTTGACCCGCGGGTGGTGCGTCGGGTCGTGCCGTTCCGCGTAGTTGGGGTGGACGGCGTGGCCCGTGTCGGAGGACAGGCAGACGGTGCCGGCGAAGGCACGCGCCCGGTCCTCGTAGGAGCCGCCGCGCGCGAACACGGAGCGCTCCAGCACACCGCCGAGCAGCGGTCCGTCGGCGCCGGTGTCCGACTGGGAGCCGGTCTCCTCGTGGTCGAAGGCGGCCAGCACGGGGATGTAGGGGAGGTCGGCGCCGGAGGCCGCGACCGAGGCCAGGGCGGCCGTCCCGGCGTGCACGGACAGCAGGTTGTCCATCCGCGGGCCCGCCACCAGCTCCCGGTCGCGGCCCAGGTACGCCGGGGGCTCCACGGAGTGCGTCATCAGGTCCCAGCCGGTGACCTCGCCGCGGGCGAGGCCCGCCTCGTCCTCCAGGAAGGCGATCAGGTCCCCGTCGCGCACGGTGTCGCCCAGGCCCCAGACGGGCTGGAGGTGGCGCTGCTTGTCGAGCTTGAGGCCCTCCGTGGAGACGTTGCGGTCCATGTGGATGGCGAGTTGCGGGACGCGCAGCAGCGGGCGGTCGACGTTGACCAGGCGGGTGGAGCCGTCGCGCAGCGAGAGCCGGCCGGCCAGGCCCAGGTCCCGGTCGAGCCAGGAGTTCATCAGCGGGCCGCCGTAGATCTCCACGGCGACCTGGCGCCAGCCGTGCGCCCCGGTGTCCGGGCGGGGCTTGACGCGCAGGTTGGGGGAGTCGGTGTGGGCGCCGACGATGCGGAAGGGGGTGTGCGCCGCGGCGCCCTCCGGGACGTACCAGGCGACGATCGCACCGCCGCGCAGCACGTACTTGCCGCCGCTGGTGGCCTCCCAGGCGTCGGTCTCCGCGACCTGGCGGAAACCGGCCTTCTCCAGCCGCGCGGCGGCGCTCGCCACGGCGTGGTACGGGGTCGGGCTCGCCGACAGGAAGGTCATCAGGTCGTCGGTGTGGCCGCGGTCGAAGCGGGAGGGTGCGCTCATGGGGTTCACCTTAACGACGTACGAGGGCCCGCTTCCCGTCTGGCGGGAGCGGGCCCTCGTGGGGGTGTGCGGAACGGGCTTCTGGCGCGGGGCCCGTCCTAGAACGCGGCCTCGTCCAGCTCCATCAGGTCCAGCTCGACACCCTGGGCGACCTTGCGGGCCAGGGTGAGACCGGGCAGGACGTTCGCCGCGAAGAACTTCGCGGCGGCGATCTTGCCGGTGTAGAAGGCCTTGTCCTTGGCGGAGGCGGTCGGCAGCTTCTCGGCGGCGATCGCCGCGCCCTTGAGGAGCAGGTAGCCGACGATCACGTCGCCGGAGGCCTGGAGCAGGCGGGTGGTGTTGAGGCCCACCTTGTAGATGTTCTTGACGTCCTGCTCGGTGGCGGCGAGGTCGGTGAGCATCAGGCCGACGATGGCCTCCAGCTCGACGGCGGCCTTGGCCAGGTGCTCGCGGGCGCCGGACAGCTCCTCGCCGCCGGTGGCGAGCGCCAGGAACTTCTTGATGTCCTCGGCGAGCGAGTTCAGCGCGGCGCCCTGGTTGCGGACGATCTTCCGGAAGAAGAAGTCCTGGCCCTGGATCGCCGTGGTGCCCTCGTACAGGGTGTCGATCTTGGCGTCGCGGATGTACTGCTCGATCGGGTACTCCTGGAGGAACCCGGAGCCGCCGAAGGTCTGGAGCGACTGGGCGAGCTGCTCGTAGGCCTTCTCCGAGCCGTAGCCCTTGACGACGGGCAGGAGCAGGTCGTTGAGGGCGTGCTCGGCCGAGGCGTCCTCGCCGTTGGCCTCCTTGACCTGGATCTCGTCCTGGACGGAGGCGGTGTACATCACGAGCGCGCGCATGCCCTCGGCGTACGCCTTCTGCGTCATCAGGGAGCGGCGCACGTCCGGGTGGTGCGTGATGGTGACCTTGGGTGCCGCCTTGTCCATGAAGTTGGCCAGGTCGGGGCCCTGGACGCGCTCCTTGGCGTACTCCAGGGCGTTGAGGTAGCCCGTGGAGAGGGTGGAGATCGCCTTCGTGCCGACCATCATGCGGGCGAACTCGATGATGCGGAACATCTGGCGGATGCCGTCGTGCTTGTCGCCGATCAGCCAGCCCTTGGCGGGGTGGCGGTCGCCGAAGGTCATCTCGCAGGTGTTGGAGGCCTTCAGGCCCATCTTGTGCTCGACGTTGGTCGCGTAGACGCCGTTGCGCTCGCCCAGCTCGCCGGTCTCGAAGTCGAACTCGTACTTGGGGACCAGGAAGAGGGACAGGCCCTTGGTGCCGGGTCCGGCGCCCTCGGGGCGGGCGAGGACGTAGTGGAGGATGTTCTCCGACATGTCGTGCTCGCCGGACGTGATGAAGCGCTTGACGCCCTCGATGTGCCAGGAGCCGTCGGCCTGCTCGACGGCCTTGGTACGGCCGGCGCCGACGTCCGAGCCGGCGTCCGGCTCGGTGAGGACCATGGTGGAGCCCCACTGCTTCTCGACGGCGATCGAGGCGATGTGCTTCTGGACCTCGTTGCCCTCCTCGAAGAGGATGCCGGCGAACGCCGGGCCCGAGGAGTACATCCACACGGCCGGGTTGGCGCCGAGGATCAGCTCCGCGTACGCCCAGATCAGGGAGCGCGGGGAGGTGGTGCCGCCGATCTCCTCGGGCAGGCCGAGCCGCCAGTACTCGGAGTCCATGAAGGCCTGGTAGCTCTTCTTGAAGGACGCCGGGACGGGCGCGGTGTTGGTCTCCGGGTCGAAGACCGGCGGGTTGCGGTCGGCGTCGGCGAAGGACTCGGCCAGCTCGTTCTCGGAGAGGCGGGTCAGCTCCTCCAGCACGCTCTTGGCGGTGTCGGTGTCCATCTCCGCGAACGGGCCGCTGCCGTAGACCTTGTCGCGGCCGAGCACCTCGAAGAGGTTGAACTCGATGTCCCGGAGATTCGGCTTGTAGTGCCCCATGGCGACGCTCCCTTGAGAGATCGGCGAGGCACTCGCTCCTCGCATCCGTACACGTACCAACTGGTAGCTACGATGATGCTACCCGTCGGTAATAAGAAGCAACCCCGGGCCGCCCATCTGTGACTCGTTACTCGTTACTCTGTGCTGCATGTACGGCTACGACCAGACCGCGGGCCAACAGCAGCAGCAGTACGCCCCGCCCCCGCAGCAGCCGATGGGCGGCGGGTACGGGCAGCAGCCGCCGCTGTACCCCGAGCCGTCCCCGCCCTCGCTCGCGGACGCGGTGCGCGCCTTCACCACCGGCCAGATGTCCGCCGAGGACTTCCAGCAGATCTTCGCGACCTCGAAGGTCTACTGCCCGCGCGGCGACAACCCCGGCTTCCTCGCGCTGCACAACACCCAGCAGCCCGTGATCCCGATGTTCACCGGCCTGAAGGAGCTGCGCCGGTACGCGGGCAAGGAGTCGAAGTACTTCGTGATCACCGGAGCGGAGGTGATCGACCTGCTGCCGACCGGCTACGGCTTCGTCCTGGACATGGAGGGCGAGCACCGGATGGTGTTCGACGCCAAGGCCGTCGAACAGATGGTCGATTTCGCCATGCGTCGCATGTACGGCTAGACGCCGCCGAACGGATGTCCGCGAGCCCGGAGGGAATGACCTCCGGGCTTTCGTGGTTCCAGGTGGCAAGAAGTTCAATGCTCAACTAAAGTGGGGCGCACGCCGCCCGAGGAGGTCGACATGCCCGCCGTGACCGTCGAGAACCCGCTGACGCTGCCCCGCGTATCCGCACCCGCCGACGCCGTCGCACGTCCCGTGCTCACCGTGACCACCGCGCCCAGCGGTTTCGAGGGCGAGGGCTTCCCGGTGCGCCGCGCGTTCGCCGGGATCAACTACCGCCATCTCGACCCGTTCATCATGATGGACCAGATGGGTGAGGTGGAGTACGCGCCCGGGGAGCCCAAGGGCACACCCTGGCACCCGCACCGCGGCTTCGAAACCGTCACCTACATCGTCGACGGCATCTTCGACCACCAGGACTCCAACGGTGGCGGCGGCACCATCACCAACGGCGACACCCAGTGGATGACGGCGGGCTCGGGCCTGCTGCACATCGAGGCGCCGCCGGAGCAGCTGGTCATGTCCGGCGGGCTCTTCCACGGGCTCCAGCTGTGGGTGAACCTGCCGGCCAAGGACAAGATGATGGCCCCGCGCTACCAGGACATCCGCAGCGGCAGCGTGCAGCTGCTCACCTCCCCCGACGGCGGCGCGCTGCTGCGCGTCATCGCCGGTGAGCTGGACGGGCACGACGGCCCCGGCATCACGCACACGCCGATCACGATGGTCCACGCCACGCTGGCGCCGGGCGCCGAGGTCACCCTGCCCTGGCGGGAGGACTTCAACGGCCTCGCCTACGTCATGGCCGGACGCGGGTCCGTGGGCGCCGAGCGGCGTCCGGTCCACCTCGGGCAGACCGCCGTCTTCGGCGCCGGGGGCTCGCTGACCGTCCGCGCGGACGAGAAGCAGGACTCGCACACCCCGGACCTGGAGGTCGTGCTGCTCGGCGGCCGGCCGATCCGGGAGCCGATGGCCCACTACGGCCCCTTCGTGATGAACACCAAGGACGAGCTGATGCAGGCCTTCGAGGACTTCCAGAAGGGTCGCCTCGGCACCGTCCCGGCGGTGCACGGCATGTCGGGCGAGGGCCCCGGGGCCTGACCGCGCGTCACCCGGGCGGGCCGTCCGCGCAGGACAGCCCGCCCGGTGCGTGATCGGGTGGGGGCGTGCAGCTGCTCCCCGGTCCGGTGCGCCGGTTCGCCGCCTGGTGCGCCGTCATCCTGCTCGCCAGCGGCGTCGTCTACGTCGCCATCCGGCTCTGCGTCGAGTTCCGTACCGCCGTGACTCCGGCGCTGCTCGCGCTGCTCGGCACCGCGCTGCTCAGGCCGCTGCACGCCCGGCTGGTGAAGGCCCATGTGCAGCGGTCGCTGGCCGCCGGGCTGACCTGCGTGGCCGTGCTGGCCGTGGTCGGCGGGGCGGTGTACATCGTGGTCTCCGCGCTCGTCGAGACCGGCGACCAGATCGTCGCCTCGCTGCGGGACGCGGCGAAGGGCGTCGCCGACCACTTCGGCGCCGCCGGCACCTCACTGGACGACCTGGCCGCCAACGGCCGCGAGCTGCTGGGCAAGTTCGGCGGCACGGCCGCCTCCGGCGTGGTGACCGGGATCAGTGTCGTCGGCGAGATGATCGCCATGGCCGTGCTCGCCCTGCTGCTCGTCTTCTTCTTCCTGCGCGACTCCGACCGCGCCGTCACCACGGTGCGTGCCCTCGCCCCGCCCGGCGCCGCCGACACGGTCGAGGCCATGGCCCGGCGGGCCTTCGGCGCCGTCGAGGGCTTCATGCGGGGTACGACCCTGATCGCCCTCATCGACGCGCTGTGCATCACCGTCGGGCTGCTCGTCCTGCGCGTCCCCGGCGCGGTGGGGCTCGGTGCGCTGGTCTTCGTCGGCGCCTACATCCCCTATCTCGGCGCGTTCATCTCCGGGGCCGTCGCCGTGCTGGTGGCGCTCGCCGACCGGGGGTTCGTCATCGCGCTGTGGGCCCTCGGGGTGGTGCTGGCCGTGCAGGTGCTGGAGGGGCACGTGCTCCAGCCGATGATCCAGAGCCGTACCGTCCAGATGCACCCGGCCGTCGTGCTGCTGGCGCTCACCGCGGGCGCGTCGGTGGCGGGCATCCTGGGAATGCTCCTCGCCGTGCCGCTGACCGCGGCGGCGTTCGGGGTCGTACACGAGCTGCAAGGGCGTTACGGGGCCTCTACGGCCGCCTCCGGGCCGGACGCCGGACCGGCGCCGTCGACCGGGGCCGCGGACTCGTAGAGCTCGTACCAGATGCTCTTGCCCTCGCCGCGCGGGGCGACGCCCCACGCGTCCGCGAGCAGCTCGACCAGCATCAGCCCGCGTCCGGAGGACGCCATCTCGCCCGGCCTGCGCTTGTGCGGCAGGTCGTCGCCGTTGTCGGTGACCTCCACCCGGATCCGCCGCTCGCCCGGCTCCCCGGCCACCTCGGCGACGAGCAGGGCGTCGGTGTCGGTGTGGACCAGGACGTTCGTCAGCATCTCGGAGAGCAGGAGTACCGCCGCGTCGCGCTGCTCCTCGCCCGGCCAGTCGTGCAGCAGGTCGCGCAGGTGCTGCCGGGCGGTGGCGATCCTGGCCGGCTCGGCCTGGGCGACCGTCAGCATCGTGCGGCGCACCGGCGCCCGGGTCGCGGTGGATTCGCCGCAGCCGCAGCCCTCGCCCTGCCGGCACAGCAGCAACAGCGCGATGTCGTCCTCCCGGCGGTCGGACAGCGGGCCGACGGTGTGGTGCGAGGAGGGGCCGTGCACGGCCTGGACCAGCGCGTCGGCCAGCTCCTCCAGACCGCCGGCGTGCTCCTCCAGGATCACCCGCAGACGGTGCCAGCCGCTCTGCAGATCGTGGCCGCCGGTCTCGACCAGGCCGTCCGTGCACAGCATCAGGGTGTCCCCGGGTTCCAGGGCGAGCCGCGTCGTCGGGTAGTCGGTGTCCGGGTCGATGCCCAGCGGCAGCCCGCCCGCCGTGGCGAGGATCAGCGCCGTCCCGTCCGCCATCCGCACCACCGGGTCCAGGTGCCCGGCGCGGGCGCTCTCCACGGTGCCGGTGGCCGGGTCGACCTCGGCGTAGTAGCAGGTCGCGAAGCGCAGGTCGCCGGGGTCGTCCGCGGCCGTGGCGAGGCCGTGGAAGAAGTGGGAGGCACGGGCCAGCACCGCGTCGGGACGGTGCCCCTCGGAGGCGTAGGCGCGCAGGGCGATGCGCAGC
Organism: Streptomyces rubrogriseus; assembly: GCF_027947575.1. NCBI lineage: Bacteria > Bacillati > Actinomycetota > Actinomycetes > Kitasatosporales > Streptomycetaceae > Streptomyces > Streptomyces rubrogriseus. The sequence goes on from NZ_CP116256.1 coordinate 93,975, forward strand.
TGCCCCATCAGCCCGGCCGCCCGCACGTCGTGGCCCTGGACGTCGCCGATCACCAGGGCGAAGCGGCCCCCGGGCAGCGGGATCATGTCGTACCAGTCGCCGCCGACCTGGAGGCCGCCGCCGGTGGGGACGTAGCGGGCGGCGATGTCCATGCCGGGGATCTCCGGGCCGAGCATGGGCAGCATCGAGCGTTGCAGCCCCTCGGCCAGCTCCCGCTGGTTCTCCGCGGCGCCGGCCCGGGACAGGGCCTGGGCGAGCATCCGCGCCACCGTGGTCAGCACCGAGCGCTCGTCCGGCGTGAACGCGACCGGATAGGCGAAGGCGGCCATCCAGGCGCCCATCGTGCGCCCCGCCACGGTCAGCGGCAGGTAGGCCCAGGAGCGGCGGCCGAAGCGCTCGGCGAGCGACCACGTCATGGGATAGCGGGACCGGTACTGCTGCGGGGAGGAGAGGTAGACCGCGCGGCCGGTACGGACCACCTCGGCGGCCGGGTAGTCGGTCTCCAGGGACATGTCCACGAACGGATTGGCCTCGTTCTCCGGCTGCCCGTGGTGCCCGATCACGGTGAGGCGGTCCCCCGAGACCCCGAACACCGCGAGCCCGTCCGGGGAGAACCCCGGCATCGACAGCCCCGCCGCGACCCGCAGCACCTCCTCGGTGGACCGCGCCTCGGCCAGTGCCCGGCCCGCGTCCAGCAGGAAGGCCTCCCGCGAGCGCCGCCACTCGCCGGTCACCGCGCTGCGCCCCGCGGGGGTCCCCGGCCTCGGCTCGGCGACCTCCTGGAGGGTGCCGGTCAGCACGTACGCCTTGCGCACGGTGTCGAAGGAGGGCTTGGAGCGGCTGCGCACGACCCGGACGACCTGGCCGTGCTCGTCCATGATCCGGATCCGGACCTCGGCGAGAGTGCCCTCGGCGACGGCGAGCTGGACCACCCCGGTGATCTCGTTCCAGTCCACCGGATGCAGCCGGGCCCGTACCTGCGCCTCGGTGAGGGTCGCCGGTTCGGCGGGCAGGCCGAGCAGGCGGGCGGCCTCTCCGTCCACCGTGACCTCACCCGTAGCGGTGTCCCAGTGCCACAGTCCGGTCGCGAGGGCGGCAAGGACGTCCCCCACCTCGGGCAGGGGCTCACCAGTGCGCATTGCCCCACTTTAAGAAGAGGTCGTCGAACGCTGCCACCGCTCGCCGGGGCGGCGGAGCGGGCCGGGAGCGGGTCCGTGGTGGGCTCGTGGTGGGCTCGTGGCGCGTCAATCGGGAGGAAGGCAGCCGTGGCTGCCCGGTACGCTGGGGTTGTTTCACGTGAAACGCGAAACACCATCCCCGATCCGCGAAGGCTGGATGAACGACGATGCATCGGTACAGGTCCCACACCTGCGGCGAGCTCCGCTCCTCTGACGTCGGCACCGACGTCCGACTGAGTGGCTGGCTGCACAATCGGCGCGACCTGGGCGGCATCCTCTTCATCGATCTGCGCGATCACCACGGCATCACGCAGCTCGTCGCCCGTCCGGGCACCGAGGCGTACGAGGCGCTGGACAAGCTCACCAAGGAATCGACCGTTCGGGTCGACGGCAAGGTCGTCTCCCGCGGCGCCGACAACATCAACCCCGATCTGCCCACCGGCGAGGTCGAGGTCGAGGTGGGCGAGGTCGAGCTGCTCGGCGCCGCCCAGCCGCTGCCCTTCACCATCAACACCGAGGACGGGGTCAACGAGGAGCGGCGGCTCGAGTACCGCTTCCTGGACCTGCGCCGCGAGCGCATGCACCGCAACATCATGCTGCGCACGTCGGTCATCTCCTCGATCCGCAGCAAGATGGTCGCCCTCGGCTTCAACGAAATGGCGACGCCCATCCTCACCGCGACCTCCCCCGAGGGCGCCCGCGACTTCGTCGTCCCCTCCCGCCTGCACGCGGGCCGCTTCTACGCCCTCCCGCAGGCGCCGCAGCAGTTCAAGCAGCTGCTGATGATCTCGGGCTTCGACCGGTACTTCCAGATCGCGCCCTGCTTCCGCGACGAGGACGCCCGCGCCGACCGCTCGCCGGGCGAGTTCTACCAGCTCGACGTCGAGATGAGCTTCGTCGAGCAGGAGGACGTCTTCCGCCCGATCGAGCAGCTCATGACCGAGCTGTTCGAGGAGTTCGGCAACGGCCGCCACGTGACCTCGCCGTTCCCGCGGATCCCGTTCCGCGAGGCGATGCTGAAGTACGGCTCCGACAAGCCCGACCTGCGCGCCCAGCTGGAGCTGGTCGACATCACCGACGTCTTCGAGGGCTCGGAGTTCAAGGCCTTCGCCGGCAAGCACGTGCGCGCGCTGCCCGTCCCGGACGTGTCGGGCCAGCCCCGCAAGTTCTTCGACCAGCTCGGCGACTACGCCGTCTCGCAGGGCGCCAAGGGCCTGGCCTGGGTCCGCGTCGGCGAGGACGGCAAGCTGTCCGGACCGATCGCGAAGTTCCTCACCGAGGAGAACGTCGCGGAGCTGACCAAGCGGCTCTCGCTGGCCCCCGGCCACGCGGTGTTCTTCGGCGCGGGCGAGTTCGACGAGGTCTCCAAGATCATGGGCGCGGTCCGCGTCGAGGCCGCCAAGCGCGCCGGCCACTTCGAGGAGAACGTCTTCCGCTTCTGCTGGATCGTCGACTTCCCGATGTACGAGAAGGACGAGGAGACGGGGAAGATCGACTTCTCCCACAACCCCTTCTCGATGCCGCAGGGTGGCATGGAAGCCCTGGAGAACCAGGACCCGCTGGACATCCTCGCCTGGCAGTACGACATCGTCTGCAACGGCGTCGAGCTGTCCTCCGGCGCCATCCGGAACCACGAGCCGGAGATCATGCTCAAGGCCTTCGCGATCGCGGGCTACGATGCCGAGACCGTCGAGCGCGAGTTCGCCGGCATGCTGCGCGCCCTGCGCTTCGGCGCCCCGCCGCACGGTGGCATCGCCCCCGGCGTCGACCGCATCGTCATGCTGCTGGCCGACGAGCCCAACATCCGCGAGACCATCGCCTTCCCGCTCAACGGCAACGCCCAGGACCTGATGATGGGCGCCCCGACCGAACTGGACGAGACCCGGCTGAGGGAACTGCACCTGACGGTGCGCAAGCCGCAGCCGAAGTAGGCCGCGGCGGCCGCACCGCGGCGACCGTCGTTCGTGATCTGTCGTTCCCGATCTGCCGGTCCTGATCTGTCGTTCCCGATCTGCCGGTCCTGATCTGTCGTTCCCGATCTGCCGGTCCTGATCTGTCGTTCCCGAACCACGAAGGAGAAGTGCCGTGCCCCTGGTGTCCGTCGTGATGCCCGTGTACAACTCGGCGGCCACCCTCGGCGCAGCCGTCCGGTCGGTGCTCACGCAGACCCACGGCGATCTGGAGCTGCTGGTCACCGACGACCAGTCCTCCGACGGCTCCATGGACCTGCTGCGCGAGTTCGCCGCCCAGGACGAGCGCGTCCTGCCCCGCTCCTCGCCGGAGCGGGGCGGCGCGGGCCGGGCCCGCAACCTCGCCATCGAGCGGGCCCGCGGGGACTACGTCGCCTTCCTCGACTCGGACGACATGTGGCTGCCGGAGAAGACCGAGAAGCAGCTCGCCTTCGCCGCGGAAGGCACCGCGCCCCTGACGTTCACCTCGTACTACAAGATGGACGCCGACCACGACGGCGAAAGCACCGACTGGGTCCCCAACGGCCGGGTGATCCGCGCGCGGGGGCACGTGGACTACCGCGCGATGCTGGTCCAGGACCACATCGGTGCTCTCACCGCCATGTACGACCGCAACGTCCTGGGCACGAGGCTGATGCCGGAGATGCGCAAGCGCCAGGACTACGCCCTGTGGCTGTCGATCATGCGGGACGGCGCCGACGCCCGGGGGCTGGCCGAGCCGCTCGCGGTGTACAGGGCCCATCAGGCGGGATCGCTGTCCTCCAACAAGCTCTCGCTCGTGGAGTACAACTGGGCCCTGTACCGCGAGCACGAACACCTGTCGGTCCCGCGGGCGACGCGGGCACTGGCCGGCGCCGTGTGGCAGTCGCTGCGCAACTCGCGCATCTAGCCCGCGCGGACCCTACCGGGCCACGAACTGGGTCAGGATCGCCTGGACCTCGTAGATGTCGACGCCCTTGGTGAAGGTCTTCTGGACCGGGGTCTGGGAGCCGGAGAGCCAGATCTTCAGCTCGGCGTCGAGGTCGAAGTGGCCGGCCGTCTCGACCGCGAAGTGCGTGATGCTGCGGTACGGGATCGAGTGGTACTCGGTCTTCTTGCCGGTGATGCCCTGCTTGTCGACCAGGATCAGCCGCCGGTCGGTGAACAGGATGGTGTCCCGGATCAGCAGGTAGGCCGCGTGTACCTGCTCACCCTGGCCGAGCAGGCGCGCGTACTCCTGCTGCGCCTGGGCCGGGTCGATGCTGTGCGCGTTGCCGAAGAGTGCCATGGAAGTCCCCCCACATGAGCCGACTGTTCGTACGATCTTCGCAAACGCCGAGGGCCCGGGAGAAGCTTCCGCCTCTCCCGGGCCCCTGCTGTAGCGAGCGCGTTACGCGGTCGGCTTCTCCTCGAGACGCGGGAAGAGCACCGCGCCCTTGGTGACCGCCGCACCGGCGGGCAGCCGGCCCCAGTCCGCCGCGTCCTGGACCTGCTGGTCCGCGAGGGCGCCCAGGGAGGGTTCGGCGCCGAGGGAGTCCCAGAGCTTCTGGGAGGTGTCCGGCATGACCGGGTTCAGGAGGACCGCCACGGCGCGGAGTGCCTCCGCGGCCGTGTAGAGGATCGTCGCCAGGCGCGCCTTGCCCTCCGGCGAATCGTCCTTCGCGACCTTCCAGGGCTCCTGCTCGGTGATGTAGCCGTTGACCTGCTTGACGAAGTCGAAGACCGCCAGGATGCCGCCCTGGAAGTCCAGCTCCTCGCCGATCTTCCGGTCCGCCTCCGCGACCGCCCTGGTCAGACCGTCGTGGATCGCCTGCTCCGCGTCACCGTCGGCCGTCGCGGCAGGCAGCTCGCCGCCGAAGTACTTGCCGACCATGGCCGCCACGCGGGAGGCGAGGTTGCCGTAGTCGTTGGCCAGCTCGCTGGTGTAGCGGGCGGAGAAGTCCTCCCAGGAGAAGCTGCCGTCCTGGCCGAAGGCGATCGCGCGCAGGAAGTACCAGCGGTACGCGTCCACGCCGAAGTGCGAGGTCAGGTCCTGCGGCTTGATGCCGGTCAGGTTGGACTTCGACATCTTCTCGCCGCCGACCATCAGCCAGCCGTTCGCGGCGACCTTCCCGGGCAGGGGCAGGCCCTGCGCCATCAGCATCGCCGGCCAGATGATCGCGTGGAAGCGCAGGATGTCCTTGCCGACCAGGTGCACGTCGGCGGGGAACGTCGACTCGAACTTCTCCGGGTTCTCGTTGTACCCGACCGCCGTGGCGTAGTTCAGCAGGGCGTCGATCCACACGTAGATGACGTGCTTGTCGTCCCAGGGGACCGGCACGCCCCAGTCGAAGGTCGAGCGGGAGATGGAGAGGTCCTGGAGGCCCTGGCGGACGAAATTCACGACCTCGTTGCGCGCGGACTCGGGCTGGATGAAGCCCGGGTTGGCCTCGTAGTGGGCGAGCAGCTTCTCGCTGTACTCGCTCAGCTTGAAGAAGTAGTTCTCCTCGCTGAGGATCTCCACCGGCTTCTTGTGGATCGGGCACAGCTTCTGGCCCGCGTACTCGCCCTCGCCGTCGAGCAGCTCGCCGGGGAGCTTGTACTCCTCGCAGCCCACGCAGTACGGACCCTCGTACCCGCCCTTGTAGATCTCGCCCTTGTCGTACAGGTCCTGCACGAACTCCTGGACGCGGTCGGTGTGCCGCTTCTGCGTGGTGCGGATGAAATCGTCGTTCGCGATGTCGAGGTGCTCCCACAGGGGCTTCCACGACTCCGTGACGAGCTTGTCGGCCCAGGCCTGCGGGGTGACCCCGTTCGCCTCGGCCGTGCGCATGATCTTCTGACCGTGCTCGTCCGTGCCGGTGAGGTACCACACCTTCTCGCCGCGCTGGCGGTGCCAGCGGGTGAGCACGTCGCCTGCGACGGTCGTATAGGCGTGGCCCAGGTGAGGAGCGTCGTTGACGTAGTAGATGGGGGTCGAGACGTAGTACGCCTTCGCCCCCTGCTTCTCGGTTCCAGTGGCCGCCATGGTCGAAATCCTACTGGGCCCGTGGAGGTCGGCTCACACGCGTTTCGGGGGGTGGACGGAGGGCTTCCCCTTTATCCACCCCCCGAGGGGCCGTGCGTGCGGCCGCTGGGACCGGCTACGGGCGCCAGGTGGCCAGTACGGCCTCGTACAGCTCCTTGTCGGTGAGCTCCTTCGGGGTCTCGCCGGCCAGGAAGTGGGAGGCGTTGCCCGTCTTGAGCTTGCGGAGGTAGTCGAAGGCCTTGTTCTCCGGGTCACCGAAGGCGACGAAGGAGAAGTGGACGTTCGGGTGGTCCGCGGCGGCGCCGGTCAGGGCCTGGGTGGCGGGGGTCTTGGCGTCGGGGGCGCCGTCGGTCTGGAAGACCACGAGGGCGGGGGTGCCGGGCGCCTCCTTCTCGTGGTGGGCGAGGACGGCCTCGACGGCGGCGTGGTAGCTGGTGCGGCCCATGCGGCCGAGCGCCGCGTGCAGCTCGTCGATCTTGTTCTCGTGGTCGGTGAGGGTCAGCTCGCCGGTGCCGTCCACCTCGGTGGAGAAGAACGTGACGTGGACCGTGGCCTCGGGGTCGAGGTGTGCCGCGAGGGCGAGGGTCTGCTCGGCGAGGGCCTGGGCGGAGCCGTCCTTGTAGTACGGGCGCATGGAGGCGGAGCGGTCGAGGACGAGGTGGACCTTGGCGCGGGCGCCGGTGAGGTCGCGCTTCTTGAGCGCGGCGCCGGCTGCCTTGTAGGCGGTGGTGAGGCCGGGGGCGCGGGAGCGGAGGCGCGCTGCGGGGGTTGCGGGTTTCGACGCCTCGGCTTCGCCTTCGGCGTCCGTGTCCGCACGGGGTGCCTCCGGCGGGGTGGTGGGCTGTGACGCCTCGGCTGCGCCTTCGGCGTCCGTGTTCCCACCCGCACCGCCCGTGCTGCCTTCGTTGTCGGGTGCGGGTGGCCCCTGTGGGGCTTCCTCGCCGTCGGCGGCTGCGGGTTCGGGGGTGGGCTCCGGCTCAGCCTCCGGCTTCGTCTCGGGCGCGACCTCAGGCTCGGGCTTCGCCTCCGCCTCCGGCTCGGGCTTCGCCTCCGGCTTCGCTTCTGGCTTCGCCTCCGCCTTGACGTCCGGCTTCGCCTCGGGCTCGGGCTGTGCCTGCGCCTCCGGCTTGGCTTCCGGCTCCGGCTTCGCCTCGGTGTCCGGCTGCGCCTCCGCCTCGGGCTGCGCCGCTGGCTTCGCCTCGGGCTTCGCGTCCGCGTCTGGCTCGGATTTCGCCTCCGGCTCGGGGAGCGTGCCCGGGGACGCCGGGGTTGGCTTGGGGACTGTGATGTTGGTGAAGGCGGCCTTGACGAGGTCGTGTTCGTCGGGGGTGGGTTCCGAGCGGGGCTCGGGGATCTGGGAGGGCTCCGGCTCGGCCGAGGTGGTCTCGGCCGGCTCCGGGGGTGCGGTGGGCTGGGACGGGAGCTTCGGCTCCGGCGCGGTGACCGGCGGTGCCGTCTCCTGCGTCGCACCCTCCGCCTGTGCGGTCCGTTCCTTGCGTGAGCGGCCGAACGCGTTCCGCAGGAGAGTGAGAATGCCCATGTGCGCAACCCTTCGAGTGAGTTGGTGCCGTCAATCCCTGGCCAGGACGGACACGTAAGGTTAGCGGTCCCGGCTTGTGATCTTGTGCAGGGTCTGGCATGCGGGCGACGAGGCGTCAAGGCCGGATCCGGTCGTCGCCGCAATTCCCCCGAGGATTCCGCGGGTTCACCCGGCGTTCACCGCGACGCCCGGTCCCGGCACGTATGCACGCCTACGGTCGCGCTGACACCAGGGCATACAGGGATTCTCAAGGGGAGAACACAGTGCGCAAGCTCCTGCCGTTGATCGGGACGCCGTCCGGTTCGCATCCTGGCGGCCGGTCCGCGATGACCTGCCGTTTCCGGTGTGGCGACGCCTGCTTCCACGAGGTGCCGAACACCAGCTCCAACGAGTACGTCGGCGATGTCATCGCCGGTGCGCTCAGCCGCCGTTCCATGATGCGTGCCGCCGCCGTCGTGACCGTCGCCGCGGCGGGCGCCGGGGCCGTCGGGGTGGCGGGGGCGCCGTCGGCGCAGGCCGCGCCCGCGGCCGGAAAGGGGCACGGGAGGCCCGCCAAGGCGTCCGGTGCGCGCGGACTGCGGTTCACGCCCGTCGCGCCCAACACCGACGACGCCGTGACCGTTCCGGAGGGGTACCGGCAGGAGGTCGTCATCCGTTGGGGTGAACCCATTCTGCGCGGGGCGCCCGCCTTCGACCCGGAGAAGCAGAGCGCCGAGGCGCAGGCGGGGCAGTTCGGGTACAACAACGACTTCCTCGCGCTGCTGCCGCTGCGGGGCGAGCACGACCGGCAGCTCCTCGTCGCGAACCACGAGTACACCGACGAGGTGCTCATGTTCCGCGGCTACGACCCCGAGAACCCGACCCGTGAGCAGGTCGAGATCGCCTGGGCCGCGCACGGGCTGTCGGTCGTCGCCGTGGAGGAGGAGCGGAGGAGTGGGCGGCTGACGTCTGTGGCGCGGCATCGGCTCAATCGGCGGGTCACCGCCACCAGCGAGTTCCGGCTGACCGGCCCGGCGGCCGGGTCCGACCTGGTGAGGACCTCCGCCGACCGCGGCGGCCGCAAGGTGCTCGGCACCCTCAACAACTGCTCCGGCGGCACCACCCCGTGGGGCACCACGCTGCACGGCGAGGAGAACTTCAACCAGTACTTCGCCAACAGCAGCCGGGACACCGACAAGCGGTACGGGATCGGGACCGGGGCCACCGAGCGCAAGTGGGAGCGGTTCGACAAGCGGTTCGACGTCGCCCAGGAGCCGAACGAGGTGCACCGGTTCGGGTACGTCGTGGAGCTGGACCCGTACGACCCGGAGTCGACGCCGCGCAAGCACACCGCGCTCGGCCGGTTCAAGCACGAGGCCGCCACCGTGCGGCTCACGCACGACGGGCGGCCGGTCGTCTACACCGGCGACGACGAGCGGTTCGACTACTTCTACAAGTTCGTCGGCAGCAAGCGGATGCGGCACGGCGACTCCCGCTGGGCGCGCGAGCACAACCTCTCGCTGCTCGACGAGGGGACGCTGTACGTCGCCAAGCTCAGCGGCGACTCCCCCGCCATCGAGATCGACGGGACGGGGACGCTGCCGCGCGACGGCGAGTTCGACGGCGGTGGCGAGTGGATTCCGCTGGTCACCGCCACCGAGGACGGTGCCGTCTCGCACGTCGAGGGGATGAGCGCCGAGGAGGTCTGCGTCTTCACGCGGCTCGCCGGGGACAAGGTCGGCGCGACCAAGATGGACCGGCCCGAGGACATCGAGCCGTCGCCCACGACCGGCAAGGTGTACGTCGCGCTCACCAACAACTCCAACCGGGGCAAGGCCGGTTACGCGGGCCCCGACGAGGCCAACCCGCGCAACTCCAACAAGCACGGCCACGTCCTGGAGCTGACCGAGCGGTGGAACCGGGCCGACGCCACCCGCTTCGGGTGGTCGCTGTTCCTGGTCGCGGGTGACCCGGAGGACCCGGCGACCTACTTCGCGGGCTTCCCCAAGGACCGGGTCAGCCCGATCTCCTGCCCGGACAACGTCGCCTTCGACGACCACGGCAACCTGTGGATCTCCACCGACGGCAACGCGCTCGGCAGCCACGACGGGCTCTTCGGCGTCGCGACCAAGGGCGACCGGCGCGGTGAGCTGAAGCAGTTCCTGACCGTGCCGACCGGTGCGGAGACCTGCGGCCCGCTCGTCCAGGACCGGCGGGTGCTGGTCGCCGTGCAGCACCCGGGCGAGGTCGACGGCGCCTCCGTGGAGCAGCCGGCCAGCTCCTGGCCCGACGGGCCCGGGAAGATCGTGCGCCCGGCGGTCGTGGCGGTGTGGCGCGCGGACGGCCGCGACATCGGCGTCTGACCCGGCCGGGAGGCGAAGGGACGCGGTCAGCCGGCCGCCGCGTGCAGGGTCAGGTCGACGACCAGTGCGCGGTGGTCGGTGCCGGCCAGGTCCAGGAACCGGGCGTCGCGCGCGGCGAAGTCCCCGGAGACCAGGACGTGGTCGATCTGCGCGCCGAACACGGGGAGGGTCCGCGCGGGCCAGCTGGGCGTGCGGTCCTGGCCCGCGAGCCGGGCCGCGTCGCGCAGCCCCGTGTCCAGGATGCGGCGGAAGGCGGCGTGGTCCTGCGAGGCGTTGAAGTCGCCGGCCAGGACGGTGGGCGTCCCGCGGTCCCCCGCGGCGGCGTCGCGCAGGGCGTCCAGCTCCTCGCGCCACAGGTCCACCCGGTCCGCGAGCGGCGGCATCGGGTGGGCGAGCAGCAGCCGTACGGGGTGGCCGCGTACGTCGGCGACGGCGGCGGGCATGCCCATGGCGCCGGGGACGGCGGGGGCGGCCCGGAGCGGGAAGGCGCTCAGGATCACGGAGCCCTTGGAGCCGTCGCCCTGGACGGCCCGCCGGTGCGGATAACCGGCGGCCAGGTCGCGCCGCAGCGCCGCGTCGCACGTGCGCTCGCACTCCTGTACGAAGACGAGGTCGGGCTTCTCGCGGCGCACAGTGGCGATCAGCGCGTCGGTGCCCTGCCCGAACTCCACGTTCGAGGTCAGCACCCGGACCTCGGCGACGGGCGGTCCGGTGGGCTCCACGCTCTTGCCGTACGGCTCGATGAACCACGCGAGGAGCCCGAGCAGCGCGACGCCCCACACCGCGCCGGTCCACCACCGGGCGAGCAGCGTGAGCAGCAGCCCGGCGCCGGTCGGCACCAGCAGCCAGGGCAGGAAGGCGAGGAGCTGCGGTACGGGGGTGGCGCCGTCGCTGTCGGCGGCCCGGCAGCCGACGACCACGCTCACCCCGGTGAACAGCAGCCCCGCGCACCAGGCTCCGAGGCGCCGTCCGGTGCGGCGGGGTGTCCGTCCGTCGTCGGCGTCCGTCCACGTGCCGTTCGCCGTGTCGGTCTCGGTGTCCAAGTCCCGGCCCTTCGCTCGCGGTGCGATGCCCGAATCTACGCCGGGGCGTGGAACTCGCGGACGACCTCGATACGGCCCACGATGTGCCGGTTGAACTCGGCCAGCTCCTCCGCCGGGACCCACAGCTCCAGGATGGTCTCGCCGCCCGCCCGGCGTACGGGGTAGCGGGCCAGGAAGGCGGTGTCGGCCTCGAACCGGGTCACGTAGCCGGAGCCGGAGGCGGGGACGTTCCAGTCGCGGGCGATGCGGACGGCGTAGTCCTCGTTGAGGACCGGGTAGAAGATCGGCTGCTCGGGCAGGCGCGGGGGCCAGGCCGTCCAGCCGGAGGCCTCGACGAGCGCCAGCTCCTCGGGGCCGGTGGGCCGCCACAGGGTCGTCGTGCCGCTCTCGGTCCGCCGCTCGGTCATGGGCGGCGACGTTAGCCGCCCGGGCGCGGTCCTGGCCAAGGGGTTTCAGAGCCGGGTGCGCGTCGGCCGGTGCGGGCCGGGCTCGGCGGAGGGCTTCGAGGCAGGCTCCGCGGTGGGTTCCGCGGGGGACCGGCGGCGCGGCGGGCGCCCGTACCGGCCCGTGAGCCACGAGGCCAGCGCGACCGTGAGGCCGAGGGCGACGAGGAGCCAGGAGGCGGTGCGCAGTGTTTCGGTGAGGGCGTCGTACACGGCGCCCGCGGCGGGGCCGTCCACCGGGCCGGGGAGTTCGGCGACGGTGAGCCGGCGGCCGACCAGGACGGCGAGGGCGAGCAGGACGCCGCCGAGGGCGGTGCCGATCCCGGCGGCCACGAGGGCGCGGCGGCGGCGGGCGGCGACGGCGATCGCGGCGACCGCGAAGACGACGGCCGCCAGCGGCAGCCAGAAGGCGGCGACGTCGAGCACGTGGTAGCCCTCCCTGAGCCGGTCCGCCGTGCGGGCCGGGAGCACGGTGACCGCGAGGTGGCGGACCGGGATGCGCCGGGCGAAGGGCACGTGGTCCTCGGCGAGCCGGTCCCGCACGCGTTCGGTGACGGGGGCCAGGTCGACGGTGATCGCGTGGCCGGCCGCGCCGTCGTCCCGCAGGGCGCGCAGCACGGCGGCGTGGACGGTGCGGTTCGCCGCGTCCCAGCCCTCGTGGAAGGCCTCGGTCCGGGTGAACGACCGGGCCGCGTCCCGCACGAAGAGCCGCACGCTGCCGTTCACGGGTCCTGCCGTGACCTCGTCGACGAGCCCCGCGAACCCGGCGCCCAGCGTGTCGGCGGCCGCGTCCCGCACGTCCGGATCGTCGGCGAGCGGGGCCATGGACGCGACGTAGCGGCCCGTGTCGGCCGGCCCGTGCATCGCCCAGACCGCCAGCGTGGCGCACGGTGCGAGCAGGCTGGCGAGGACGATCAGGGCGGCCGACAGGGTGCTCCGGAGGCGGGGGGACACCCTCCCAGGCAAACCCCCGCGCCCCCGCCGGGCGACCGGCGTGACTGCATATGGCCCCCGGGGACGAGCCGGTCAGGTGGTGCGGGTGAGGGTGCGGTGCCTGGCCGCCCGGGCGTCCTCGGCGTCCTGGCGGGTGGCGAAGAGGTAGTACAGCCCGGCCGTCACCGCCGCCGCGAGCAGCAGGGACACGAGGACGCAGGTGAACATGGCCACGCCGCTGCCCGAGTAGAGGAAGCCCAGGGCGCTGCCCGCGAACGCCCCCCACAGCACCGCGTGGCCCTCGCGCGGCAGCCGGTCGGCCACGGCGCGGACCGCGTACCACAGGAGGGCGAAGGCGAGCACCGTCATGAAGCCGAACAGCAGGTTCCAGCCGGTGACGGGGCCGCCGTGGCGGCGGACGGACGCCGCCCAGTAGCCGTAGACCAGGCCGATCGCCAGCGGCATCGCCCACTTCGCCAGCAGGTGGGTCCGCGCGCCGAACACGTCGGGCGTCCGGCGCCCGGACGCATCCCTTCCCGGATCCCTTCCCGTACCGGTGCCGCCGGTGCGGGCGCCGGTGGACGTTCCGCGTGTGGGTACCGCGTGAGCCATGAGAGCACTCCTCTCGCCTCGCCCCGTCTACCAGCGCACACCCGGGTCCGCCGACTGGCAAGTCAGGATGCGGGGCGGTGGGACGCGTGCTTCGCTTCCTCCGTGAGGGGTCGCGTGCGCGGGCCGGTGCGTGGCCGGTGGGAGTTGCTGGGCGGGCTCGTCCGGGCCGCGGGCCGGGGCGACGCCCTGTCGCGGCACGAGCTGCTGAGCGTGCGCGGCCACAGTGCGGCGTGGCTGTTCCCGCTGCTCATGCTCGTCGGTATCGCCGTGGCCGACGTGACGAGCAACGTGTTCCAGATCATCGCCTGGACCGTGCTCGTCCCCGGCGTCGCGGCCGCGATCTGCGGTGTGTGGAGCACGGCGGTGTTCGCGGTGTTGTCGACAGCCGTCTACATGATGGCGGACCTGGTCTGGAAGCACCGGGAGGAGACCGGCATGGCCGGCCTGCTGCTCGTCGCCCTCGGTGGTGTCGTCGCCGTGGGGGTGGCCGCCGTCCGGGTCGGCGGCGAGCGGCGCATGCTGCACATGCGGGACATCGCCGACACCACCCGGCGCACCGTGCTGCGCCCGCTCCCGGGGGGTTTCGGCGGCCTGGACCACGCCGCCGTCTACCTCTCCGCGGACAGCGAGGCCCGCGTCGGCGGCGACTTCTACGACATCCAGCCCGGACCGCACGGCACCCGGGTCCTCGTCGGCGACGTGCAGGGCAAGGGGCTCGGCGCGGTGGAGACGGCCGCCGCGCTGCTCGGCACCTTCCGCGAGGCCGGGTACCACGAGGCGGACCTCGCGACGGTCGCCGAGCGCCTGGAGATCCGCATGCTGCGCCACCGCGAGCACACCGCGGGCCTGGGCCGGGCCGACGGCGACCGGTTCGCCACCGCCGTGCTGGTCGGGTTCCCGCCCGGCCGGCCGGACGCCGTGGACTGCGTCGTCTTCGGCCACGAACCCCCGATGGCGGTCGGCCCGCGGGGGGTGCGCCTGCTGCCGGTCGTGGGCGGGCTGCCGCTGGGCATGGCCGAACTGGCGCCCACCGGCCGGTCCGGGACGCCGCCGGTGCACCGGCTGCACCTGGCCGAGGACGAGACGCTGCTGCTGGTCACCGACGGGGTGACCGAGGCCCGGGACCCCGGCGGGGTCTTCTACCGGCCGGCCGACGACATCGCCCGCGCCCTCGCCGTCGACCCGCGCAGCGCCGTGCCCGCGCGGCTGGTGTCCCTCGTCCGGGACGGCACGCTGCGGCACTGCCGGGGGCGGGTGGCCGACGACACCACGGTCTTCGCGGTACGGCGGACACCGGCCGGCCGGGAGCCGTCCGGCGGCGGCTGAGTGCCCCGCTTCGCAGCCGCAGCGGTTACGGTGCTGCCGTACGTGATCGACGTACGTGATCGACAGGGGGAGGGGACAGGGACATGCCCGGAACCGTGCTGCTGCTCGCGGCGTCGCCCGTGGGCCGCGGGTGCCTGGTGGACGCCGCCTCCGTGCTCCCCGTGCTCGCGGCCGTGCCGCCCGCCGTGCTCTCCGGCACGGACACGGCGAACGTCGTCGAACTCGCCGACCCGCTGGAGCCGCAGGCCGTCCTGACCCGGCTGCGGGCCGCGGCGGCGGCCCCCGGACCGCTCACGGTCTACGTCGCCGGACAGCTCCAGCTGGACCGGCGCCAGCGCCTGCCGCACCTGGCGCTGGCCCGCACGACCCCGTCGACCGTCCGCTACACGGCACTGCCCTGGCACTGGATCCGCGAGGAGCTGCGGCTGCGGCCGAGCGGCGCGACGACGCTGCTGCTCGATCTGCACGCCGACCACGAGACCTGGCAGTGGCTGCGGACCAGTCCGCTGGACTCCGGGCGCAACAACGCCGTCTACGGTCGCGTCGCGCCGCCGCCCGCACGGCGGGCGGTGGCCGTCCCGTCGTACATGCGGGGCGTGGCGACGATCCTGCGCAGCGGGCACCGGCCGCCGCCGGACGAGCTGCACCAGCAGGCGCTGGCCCGCGCCGCCGCCGACGCCCCGGGCAGCGGCGCGGTGACCGGCGCCGACCTGGTGCTGACGGCGCCGGGGCCGGTGGCGGGCGACCCGCACGCCGTCATCGCCGCCGCCGTGCGCTCCGGTCGGCACGGGGACGCCGACGCGTTCGCCGCCCGGCACGAGCGGGCCGCGGCCCACGCGCACGGACCCGCCTCCGAGGACGCGCTGCACTGGGCGGAGGTCCGGGCCGACCTGGCCATGTTCGCGGGGGACCCGGTGCGCAGCTGCCGGTCCTGGCTGACGGTGGCCGAGGCCCGGCTCGGCGCCGGGCAGCTCCCGCAGGCGCCCGCCGTGGAGGCGGCCGTCGACCGGGCCCACCACCAGTGGGGGCGGATCCGCGACGCCGGACCGGCCCGCGAACTGGGCGCGGCCCTCGCCGCGCTGCGCGGCCGCGTACCGGGCCGCCGCGAGGGCGCCCTGGACCATGTCCAGCGCGAACTGAGCCGGCTCCAGACCCAGGGCTGAGCGGACCGGCTCCCGCCGCAGGACCGAGGGCGCCCCTCCCGACGGGACGGCCTAGCCGTCCGCCGGGGCCGGGCCGTCCGCGGGCGGTCCGGCCTCCTGGGCCGGGGCGGGGGACGGTGCCGTGTCCGCGGGGCCCGCGTTCGCGGCCAGCAGCAGGCAGGCCACGGCGGCGACGGCGGCGGTGAGCGCTCTGGCGTAACGTTCGGCGGTGCGGAAGCGTACGGGCACGGTGTCCTCTGTGGGATGAGGGATTGTGTCAAGCGCGGTTAAGCGCGCTTAATACGCGGTTTAACCTAGAGCCGTCCGCGCCGAACGGCAAGAGCCTCATGGGGAGTTGGCAGTGGGGGACCGTGACGACCGAAACGCCATCGGACGCCGGGTGCAGCGCCTGCGCGCCGAGCGCGGGATGACCCAGCGCCAGCTCGCGGAACCGGCGTACACACCCGCCTACATCTCCACCCTGGAGGCCGGCCGCGTCCGCCCCTCCGACGAGGCGCTGCGGCACCTCGCCGACCGGCTCGGTGTCGGATACGAGGAGCTGGTCACCGGACGCCCCGCCCGCCTCGCCACCGACCTGCGGCTCAGGCTCACCGAGGCGCAGCGCACCCTCGCCACCGAGGGCGCCGAGCAGGCGGCCGCGCAGTACACCGGGCTGCTCGCCGAGGCCGAGACGTACGAGCTGGCCGAGGAGCGGGCCGCCGCGCTGCTCGGGCTCGGCGAGTGTGCCGTGGAGACCGGCGAACTGGCCGCGGGACGGCAGTACTTCGAGCGCGCCGAGCAGTGCCTCGTCGACGCCGGGGCCCCGCTGCCCGCCCGGGTCCCCGCCCTGCGCGGACGCGCGCTCTCGCACTACCTCGCCGGTGAACTGCGGTACGCCGTCTACCTGCTGGAGTCCACCCTGGACGAGCTGAACCGCGGCGGACTGCACGACCCCGACGCGCTGCTGCTGCTCTACGCCAGCGCGATCGGCCCGTACATGGACATGGGCGCCCACGCGCGCGCCGCGCAGGCCGCCGAACTCGCCCTCGCCCTCGCGCCCAGCGCCGGGGATCCCGCGCTGGTGGCCCGCATGCACCGCTCGGTCGCCCGCACCCTGCTCGCCGAGGGGCGCCTCGCCGAGGCCGACGCCTCGCTGGCCAAGGCGGCCGAGCTGTACCGCACGCTGCAACTGGGCACCGAGCTGGCCAACTGCCACTGGATGCGCGGCTACGTCTGCGCCCAGAACGGCGAACTGCCGCGCGCCGAGGCGGAGATGCGCGAGGCCCTCGCCATGCTCTCGGCCACCCGCGCCGCCCTGTACAGCAGCCAGGTCGCCGTCGAGCTGGCCGACGTACTGCACCGGCGCGGCAAGTCCGAGGAGGCCGCCGAGCTGCTGCACGGGGTCCTCGACGACCTCTCCTCCGAACGCGGCGCCGTGCACTCCGCGGGCGCGCACCGGCTGCTCGGCATCATCGCCGAGGACGCCCGGGACACCGAGGCCGCCGAGGAGCACTACGTCCGTGCGCTGAGCCTGCTGGAGCGGGCCGGTGCGGCGGGCGACCTGGCCGACTTGTGCCGCCTCCTCGGCGACCTGCTGCGCCGCACCGGCCGCGTCGAGGCCGCCCTGGACGCCTACCGCACCGGCCTCGGGCACCGCACCGCGCCCGGCACGACCACCCTGGGCCCGGCTCCCGCCCAGCCGCCGCTGTAATCCCCCTGCCGCCCCCGGCCTGTGTGCCCCGACTCGGCGCCAGGACGGACGGGCCCTAGACCTGGGCCCGGCCCTGTCGCCGGGCCTCCGCCAGGCGGCCGGTGCCGATGTCGACGGACGTCCGGGTGGCGTCGTCGGCCGGTTCGCCGAGGGTGCCGTTGGTGAGGCTGATCGCGTCGTCGCCGAGACGGACGGCGACCAGGTCCACCGTGAGGGTCCCGTCGCCGGTCCCGTCGCGGGCGTCCCCGCCGGAGTCGTCGTCCGGCGCCGTGCCGCCCACCATCACCCGCAGTCCCCGGCGGGCGTCCCCCGCCTGCGGCAGGGCCAGGCCGGTGACGCGGACGTCCCGGGCGGTGCCGCGGGCGGGCCGGGCGGTGAAGTGCCCGCACCTGTCCGGCAGCGTCCCGAGCCACGCCAGCGTCCGGTCGAGGTCGGCGGCGCGGTAGGAGGTGACCCGGTAGTGCAGCTGGGCCCCGTCCTCCGTGTCGTCCAGGGCGGCCGTGGCCCGGGGCGCGGTGGCGGCGTCCGAGCCGAAGAGGTCCTCGGTGTAGAGGACGTCCAGCAGCCGTCGGCAGTCGGGCCGTTCGGCGGTGGCCTTGAGCAGTTCGTCGCGCCAGGTCGCGGCACCCCGGGTCGGCTCCCACGCCTCCCCCAGGTCGGCCGCCGTGATCAGGGCGGCCCGCGCCTGCCCCCGGGTGAGCACCGGCGGCAGGCCGGACGACGGAAGCGCGGCCGGGGACTGCGCGGCCGGCGGCACGGTGCCGTCCGCCCCGTCCGCACCCCGCCCGCCACCGACGCAGGCGGTCGCCGTCAGCGCCAGCACCGCCGCGAGCGCGGCACCGGACAGCGGACGGACGGCGGGGACGCGTGACGGGCGGGCGGCGGGGGCGTGCTGCATCGGTGCCTCCTGGCGGGCCGGTGCGACCGGCGCCGTTCAGGATCGGTCACGTCTCCACGGCACCACCGTCCGCGCCCCGCCACCAGCGTGCGCGGCCGTCCGGGTGAGCGCACCGGGCGACCGCGCGGACCGGTTACAGGCCCAGCCACACCGTCGTGTCCGGGCCCAGCCGGCCGCCGTCCTCCAGGGGCGCGCTGCTCAGCAGCACCTCACCGGCCGGCAGGTCGACCACGGCTCCGGAGAGGTTGGTGACGCAGCGCCAGCCGTCCGAGCGGTCGAACCGCAGCACCCCCGCCGGTACGTCGTCCGACCAGGTCAGCGACTCGCCGTCGAGCAGCTTGCGGCGCAGGCGCAGCGCCGTGCGGTACAGCTCCAGCGTCGAGCCCGCCGTCCCGTCCTGGGCCTGGACGGCGTACGCCGCGAAGCCGGGCGGCTGCGGCAGCCACGCCGCGCCCGCGCCGAAGCCGTACGAGGGCCCTTCCGTCGTCCAGGGCAGCGGCACCCGGCAGCCGTCGCGGCCCTTGCGGACGTGGCCGGTCTGCTCCCAGATCGGGTCCTGGAGGACCTCGGTGGGCAGGTCGGCCACCTCGGGCAGCCCCAGCTCCTCGCCCTGGTAGAGGTAGGCCGAGCCGGGCAGCGCCAGCATCAGCAGCGTCGCCGCGCGGGCCCGGCGCAGTCCGGCCGCCGGGTCGACGGCGGGCGCGTGGCCGCCGGACAGCAGCCAGGCGTCGGTGTCCGTGTCCGGCGGCAGGACCAGGCGGGTGGCGTGCCGGACGACGTCGTGGTTGGACAGCACCCAGGTCGCCGAGGCCCCCGCGGCCCGCGCGTCGGCCAGCGAGCCGGTGATGACCTCGCGCAGCTCGGCCGCGTCCCAGCCGGTCTGGAGGTACTCGAAGTTGAAGGCCTGGCCGAGTTCGTCGGGCCGGGCGTACAGCACCCGCCGGGGGCCCGGGACCCAGGCCTCGGCGACGGCCGTGCGGGGCGGGGTGTAGGCGTCGAGGATCTTGCGCCAGTCGCGGTAGACCTCGTGGACGTCGTCGCGGTCGTAGAAGGGGTGGGTGCCGGGGGCGAACCGCGCGAGGGCCGCCTCGCCGCTCAGCTCGGGGGCGCCGAGGTCGCGCAGCGGCTCGGTCAGGTCCTTGACCAGCGCGTGCGCGACGTCGACGCGGAAGCCGTCGACGCCCCGGTCGCACCAGAACTTCAGCGTGCTGCGGAAGTCGGCGCGGACCTGTTCGTTCTCCCAGTTCAGGTCGGGCTGTTGGGGTGCGAAGAGGTGCAGGTACCACTGCCCGTCGGGCACCCGCTGCCAGGCGCTGCCGCCGAAGACGGACTGCCAGTCGGTGGGCGGGAGTTCGCCGTTGGCCCCGCGACCGGCACGGAAGACGTACCGGTCCCGGGCCGCCGATCCGGGACCGGCGGCCAGCGCCTCCCGGAACCAGGCGTGGCGGTGCGAGGTGTGGTTGGGCACCAGGTCGACGATCACCTTCAGGCCCAGCCGGTGGGCCTCGGCGGCCAGCGCGTCGAAGTCGTCCAGCGTGCCCAGGCGCGGGTCGACGTCGCGGTAGTCGTCGACGTCGTAGCCGCCGTCGGCGAGTTCGGAGGGGTAGAAGGGGCTGAGCCACAGGGCGTCGACGCCGAGGGCGGCCAGGTGGGTCAGCCGCTGGGTGACGCCGCGCAGGTCGCCGAGTCCGTCGCCGTCGGCGTCGGCGAAGCTGCGGGGATAGACCTGGTAGATGACGGCCTGCCGCCACCAGTTGGGATCCTTGGACGACAGGTCGGGGGTGCTGGCGGTGCTGCGTACGGTCACGCGGCCTCCTTCGAGATGCCGAGTCGGTACGTGCGGGCGACACGAGCTGATCTGGTACGTCTGTCCAGATCACCCGAAAAGGGAACCCGTGCGCCCGCGACGCGCCGGGGGCTACGCCACCGTGCGCTCGACCGTGCCGAGGTACAGCTCCACGTACCGGGCCACGTCCACGTCCAACGCCACGTCCACCAGGGGCTGTTCGCGCATGCCGTCGTGCAGTTCGGACTCGCCGACGCGCAGCCGGCGGTCGACCAGGGTCTGGCCGCGGGACGGCCCGGGGGCCAGGGCCACCTCGACGGGCAGCCGGTGCGTGGTCAGGCCCGCCGGGTCGATCACCGCGCAGACCGCGCCCGCGTCGCCGAGCCCGCCGCCGGGGTCCGTGGCGTCGGTGGCCGGGCCGCGGTGGGCGAGCAGCTCCCCGGCGAGCCGGGTGCCGGGCTCGGCGCTCGCGCGCAGCCGCCGGACGTCCGGGCCGGGTACGATCACCCGCTCGAACACGTCTAGGCCGTACATCGTGATCGGCACCCCGGCGGTGAGCAGGATCGCGGCGGCCTCCGGGTCGTGCCACACGTTGAACTCGGCGACCGGCGTCGCGTTCCCGGTGGCCACCGCGCCGCCCATGAACACGATCCGCTCGATGTTGCCGGTGACCTCCGGGTGGGTGCGCAGCAGCAGCGCGATGTTGGTCAGCGGCGCGGTCGGGATCAGGGTGACCGGCCGCGGGGAGGCGAGGATCTCCCGGCGCAGCAGCGTCACCGCGTCCACGTCGGCGGGGGCGCGGGTGGGCGCGGGCAGCCCGAGGTCGCCCATGCCGTCTGCCCCGTGCACGTGCCGCGCGGTGCGCACGCCCTCGATCAGCGGCCGCTCGGCGCCCCGGGCGACGGGGACGTCCGGGGCTCCGGCCCGCTCCAGCACCGTCAGCGTGTTCCGGACGACCCCCGCCACGTCCGTGTTCCCGGCCACGCAGGTGACCGCGCGCAGGTCGAGGCGCGGGTGCCGGACCGCCAGCAGCAGGGCCAGGGCGTCGTCGATGCCGGTGTCGCAGTCGATGATCACTGGAATGGGCTGCTGCTGCTCGGAGACGGTGCTCACGGCCGGGGGCTCCTTGTACTTCGCGGGGGGACGCCGATGCGGTGACCTTACGCGGGTGCGCCCGAGTCCCCCCGGCTCGGAGACGCGGCCCCGTGCCGGGAGCGCGGGCTCAGGTGGACGGCCACAGCTCCGGGGCGCGGGCCTCGACCCGGTCGGTGATGCGGTGCAGCAGTTCGGTGCCGGGGAGCCGGCCCGGGCGGCGGCCGTCGCGCAGGCGTACGTCGACCAGGTCGCCGCTCTCCGCCTCCCGCGCGCCGATCACCGCCTGGTACGGCACCTTCCGCGCCGCCCGGACCCGGGCGCCCAGGCTGCCGCGCTCCGGGCCGACGACCTCGGCGCGCAGGCCCCGGTCGACGGCCTGCCGTACGAGGGCGTGCGCCGCCTCCCGCTGGGCGTCGGCCACCGGCAGCACCACCAGCTGTACCGGGGCCAGCCAGGCCGGGAAGGCGCCGCCGTGCGCCTCGATCAGGTGGGCGACCACTCGCTCCACGCTGCCGATGACGCTGCGGTGCACCATGACCGGGCGGTGCCGGGTGCCGTCGGGGCCGACGTAGCGCAGGCCGAAGCGTTCGGGCTGGTGGAAGTCGATCTGGACGGTCGACAGGGTCGACTCGCGGCCGGCCGCGTCCTCGATCTGTACGTCGATCTTGGGGCCGTAGAAGGCGGCCTCGCCCTCCACCGCCTCGTACGGCAGTCCGTCCAGGGCCTCCCTGAGCAGCGCGGTGGCCCGCCGCCACAGCTCCGGGTCCGCGACGTACTTGCCGCCGGGCCCCGGCAGCGACAGGCGGTAGCGGGAGGCCCGGACGCCCAGGTCGGCGTGGGCGCGGCGGATGAGCCCGAGGGCGGCGCGGGCCTCGTCGGCGGCCTGGTCCGGGGCGCAGAAGACGTGCGCGTCGTTGAGGTGGATGGCCCGCACGCGGGTCAGTCCGCCCAGGACGCCGGAGGGCTCGGAGCGGTACATCGCGCCCAGCTCGGCGATGCGCAGGGGCAGCTCGCGGTAGCTGCGGGACCGGGAGCGGTAGACCAGGGCGTGGTGCGGGCACAGGCTCGGGCGCAGCACGACCTCCTCGGCGCCCAGCTCCATCGGCGGGAACATGTCGTCGCGGTAGTGCTCCCAGTGCCCGGAGATCTCGTACAGCTCGCGTTTGCCGAGGACGGGGGAGTAGACGTGCCGGTAGCCGGCCCGGCGCTCCGCCTCGCGGACGTACTCCTCCAGGGTGTGGCGGACGACCGCGCCGTCGGGCAGCCAGTACGGCAGGCCCGCGCCCATGAGGGGGTCGGTGTCGAACAGCGCCAGTTCGCGGCCGAGCCGCCGGTGGTCGCGGTGACGGCCGTGGTCGTGGCCGTGGTCCCGGTCGTGGTTCCGGTCGTGCATGGTGGTCTCCCTCGGAACGGTCCACGGGACGAGCACCACGCGACGAAGCCCCGGGGCGCTCGGCCCCGGGGCTTCGGACTTCTGGTCAGCAGTCAGCGCGCCGGGGTCCCCGGCGTCGTCATCAAGGACGAACAGGCGCGCTTCATGAGGGCGACGGTACGCAGGGCCGGGGCGCCGACGCGAGCGGTTTTACCTCCGGCCGGGACCCTCAGCGCACGATCACCAGCTCGTGCGAGGTGGTGTTGAGCCGTCGCGCCCCGTCCTCCGTGCAGGTCACGACGTCCTCGATGCGGACGCCGAAGCGGTCCGGGAGGTGGATGCCGGGCTCGATGGAGAAGCACATGCCCGGTTCGAGGGGCTGCTCCTCGCCCTCCCCCAGATAGGGCGGCTCGTGGGTGGTGACGCCGACGCCGTGGCCGGTGCGGTGCGCGACGTGCCCGGCGTGCCCGGCCTCCTCGAGCACCGCGCGGGCCGCCCGGTCGACCTCCTGGCAGGACACCCCGGGTCGCACCGCCCCGAAGGCCGCCCGCTGCGCGGCCCGGACGGTCTCGTGGACCCGCCGCTCCTCGTCCGTGGGCGCCCCGACGTGCACGGTGCGGGCGATGTCGAAGCCGTAGCCGTCCTTGAGGCCGCCGAAGTCCAGGACGACCATGTCCCCGTCCCCGATGACCCGGTCCCCGGGCCGGTGGTGCGGGTCGGCCGCGTGGGGTCCGGCGCCGACCACCGTGAAGTCGACGCGGCTGTGGCCGTGCGCGCGCAGCAGCCCGGCCAGGTCGGCGGCCAGCTCGCGCTCGCTGCGCCCGCCGAAACGCAGCCCGAGGACCTCCTCGTACGCGGTGTCCGCCGCCGCTGCCGCGGCCGTCAGCAGGGCCACCTCCTGCTCGTCCTTCACCGCGCGCCGCATGGGCAGTACGACGGACAGCGGCTGGTAGGTGGCCAGCGGCAGGGACGCCTGGAGGCAGAGCAGGTGCAGCGCCCAGGTCGCGTCGGAGACGGCGTACCGGCCGTGCGGGCGCAGCAGACCGGCCGCGGCGGCGTAGGCGTCCTGTCCCTCCCACCAGTCGGAGACCCGTACCGCGCCCGCGCCGGGGGCCGCCTCGGCGGTCGGGCGGTCGAGCGCGGGCACCAGCAGCCGGGGCTGGGAGGTGGCGGTGAGGACGAGGAGGGTGAGGCGTTCGGCGGGGGCGGTGGGCCGGTAGCCGCACAGCCACACCAGGTCGGGGCCGGGGGTGACCAGCACTCCGGCCAGCCCCAGGGCGGCGGCCTCGTACGCGGTGCGGTCCATGCGGGCCGCGTAGACCTCGTCCGTGAAGGCGCCGGGGGCGGCGTCGCCCACGGCCTCAGACGTGTCCCGGCCCACCGCTGCCGAAGGCCCCGCTCGACCCCGGCAGCCAGCGGCGCCGCTTCTGGTCCTCGCCGCGGCGGCTGCCCGAGTGGTGCAGCTCGTAGGGCATGAGCCGCGGGCTCCCGTCGTTGTTCAGCGGGATCTCGTCGGGTTCGCGCATCTCGCGCTCCTCGCGGACGGCCCCGGTGTCCGGGAGGTGCGGCTGTTCGTCGGCGCGGGGGCGGTCCGGCTCCCGGTCCATGACCCGCATGCCGACGCGTACGGCCCAGACCAACGCCCCGGCGATCACCAGTCCGATGATGAAGACCACTGTCACTTTGGCACCGCCCGAGGGCGCGGCCAGCAGTACATACGTTGCCGTACTCATGTTCTGATTATGTACCCCCAAATGAGATAAAGCGCCTGATATGTCCATTCCTGTGTTCTTGCCTGTGTCCTTGCCCGTGTTCCTGCCCGCGGCCTGACGCGCGAACGCGCGATTGGGGCGGGCCGGTGGCTGGTGCCCGGTCGTCGTCACCGGTGGAAGGGGCAGCCCATGACCGCGCCGCTGACGGCGGACACCCATGAGTACGGCCTGGTCGGGGACGGCACCGCCGACGACCGGCCGGCCCTTCAGGAGCTGGTGGACGTGCTGGGCGACGCCACCGCCGAGGACGGGCGGCCGCGCACGGTGCGCGCGCCCGCCGGGCGGTACGTGATCCGGAACGAGCCGGTGCTCTGGCGCAGCGGCGTCTCGCTGGTCGGTGCCGGACGCGGCGCCACCTGCTTCGCGCTCTCCAACCGTTCCTATTCAGTAAGCAGGAGTGAGTCTTGGACCCATTCCTGTGCACTGCGGACATCCCGAACGGTTCTGGATGTCCTGGTCACCCGCGTTCGCGCCGCGTCCGGTGGCACGGATCGTGTCCGTGGTCCGGGAAGGCGGGGGCGGGTTCCCTCACGCCCAGGAGTCTCCGGTCCGGTCTGGGCGGACCGATGCCTGCATCCATCGCTCTGGTGGGTGCGGGGCGGTGCCGTCCGACGCCGGATGGGATAGCCCTGGGCGCGTCGCCCGATCGCGATGCTCGCCGCATCGTGCCGGGTCGTCTTGCGGGTGGTGCTGGTGAGGGGGTTCTGCCAGTGCTGGGCGCCCCAGCGGGAGGTGTAGGCGGGGTCGACGGCGATGATCGTGATGCCGGTGGCGTCGGCCATGGAGGTCAGGCGGGCGCGGAGCCTGCTGGTGGGCATGCCGGAGATCAGCTGCCGGAAGCGGCGCTTGCGGCCGTGCTTCTCCCGCGTCTTCTCGGCGGTGAAGTCCAGGTCCTCGACGGCGCTGGCCTTCACGCCGCTGGTGGTGGCCCAGTGCAGCAGTCGGGTCCCGGCCTCCAACGACTGGAGATACGCGTGGGCACTACGCCGGGCCAGCGCCCACTGATCATGCGACGCCTTGGTGATCGCACCCGCCCAACGGGCCGACGAAAGGGGTGTCAGCGCGCGCTTGCGCACCGCCCACGCCCCGGCATCATGATCCAGCCCGTCACGACAACGCGCTGTCAGATCACGGGACGCGAGTGCGCCCAGATGCGCGCCGACCTGCCGCAGTACCTCCACATCGGTAGTGGTGAGCTGCTTGAGTCGGGTACGCACCGCTACCCCGGACGGGTCCGGCACGACGAACGGCGCCGCAAGCCCCCGCAGACCACCCACCCCACACCCCCGCACAGCCGTGACAACCCTGTACACCTCACCCAACGAACAGCCTTGCCCAGGGTCACGCATTCGACAGACAGACTGCCGTTCCCACCCGGACACCAAGCCCTCCGACCCCACCCCACACTCACTCGTTCACACCAGAGCACACTCATCCACAGTCAACGGCCAGCAGTTCCCAACCCCGGTGCCCTCGGTCGTCAGGGTGCGCGCAATGAGTCCACCGCGATCCGGGCCGCGGTGCCGATCACCGCGTCCGCCGCCGGGAGCACGGCCGCGGTGTGGGCGGTGCGGGTGAAGACGGCCACGGCGTAGCGGCCGCCGTCGGGGTACTCGACGACGCCGACCTCGTTGCGCAGGGTGGGCAGGCTGCCGGTCTTGCCGGCCACGTGCACGTCGTCGAAGGGGAAGCCCGAGGCCAGCCGGTGCGGCCACACCTGGAGGCCCATGATCCGGCGCATCGCGGCGCCGTACTCGGGCGGGCAGGCCTCGTCCCGCCACACCGAGCCGAGCAGGCGGGTCATGTCCCGCGGGGTGCTGCGGTTGGTGCGGGCCGGGTCCAGGGCGCGCAGCCGGGTGATGACGTGCGGGTCGGTCAGCGCCCGCGCTCCGTCGGGCCCGGCGTCCTCGCGCATGGTGCCCAGCATCTCGCCGAAGCCGTACACCGCCCGTGTCCGGGTGAGGCCGAGCCGGGCCGTCGTGCGGTTGACGGCGTCCAGGCCGACCCGGCGCAGCAGCAGGTCGGCGGCGGTGTTGTCGCTGACGGACATCATCAGGAACGCGGCGTCGCGCAGGGACAGCAGGACCGGGTCGAGCATGGCCGCGAGCCCGGTGGGCCCCGGGGTGCGGCCGGTCGGCGGGCACTCGATCCGCTCGGTGAGGTCCAGTTCCCCGGCCGCCGCCAGCTCGTGCAGCGTCACCAGTACGCACAGCTTGTGGACACTGGCCGTGCAGACCGGCTGGTCCGCCCCGGCCCCGACCTGCGCCCCCGAGTCGATGTCCACGGCGTGCAGCCACCCGGTGACCCCGGCATCGGCGAACGCGGCGTCCAGCCGTGCGGCGGTGACGGTGTCGCTCATGACCGCTCCTCCGGCGCCGGGCCGACCCCCACCGGCCGGGCGGGGGTCGACGTGCGTGCGCGGTCGGGGCCGGTGGGGGCGGTGGTGTGCCGGGGTCGGTGGCGGAGGGCGGTGGCGGTCCTGGCCGGGCCTCCGGCGCCCGCGCCGGGGGCACGGGCCGGGCGGCCGCCGCGATGGGTGCGCCGGTTCGGGTGGGGTTCGTAGGGCTGCGGTGGTGGGGGCCGGTGGGGATGGTGGGGTGTGTCGGTCGGTGCCGGAGGGTGGTGGCGGAGGTCATGGCCGGGCCTCCGGTGCATGGGCCGTGGGGCACCGGCCGGGCGGCCGCCGCGACGGGTGCGCCGGTCCGGGTGGGGGCCGTCGGGCGACGGCGGTCGGGGCCGGTGGCAATGCTGGGGTGCGTCGGTCGGTGGCCGAGGGCGGCGGTGTCGGTCAAAGCCAGTACTCCGATGCCGGGCGAAGGTGCAGGGGCCGGGCGGGTGCCTCGGAGTGGGCGTCGGCCGTGGTGCGCAGGGCGTGGGTGGCCGCGTCGGCGAAGGCGCCGACGGCGGCGTCGCCGCGCCCTTGGGCCAGGCCGCGGAGTGCCGCCAGGCGGGCGGCGCCCCGGCCAGCGGGCGCCAGACCAGGTCCTGGTCACCGGGCGCCACGAGCCGGGTGTCGCGGGGGCCGAGGGCGACGGCCCCGGACGACAGGACCAGGCCGCGGACGAAGCTCGCGCCCTGGCCGTGCCGTACCGCGGCGGGCGTGTAGCCGCCCCGGGCACAGGAGGTGAGCAGGTCGTCGTAGACCGCGGGCGCGTCGGCGCGCGGGAAGAGGACCAGGTCGTAGCCGGTGAGGGCGGCGAGCGGCACGGCGTCCAGCTCCGTCTGGGGCGCGCCGCGCGGCAGCAGGACGCCGAGGTCGCGGCGGAGCACCGGGCCCAGTTCCAGGCCGGTGACGTCGCACGGGTGGTGGATCAGGCCGACGTCCAGCTCGTGGGCGGCGAACCCGGCGAGCTGCTGGGCGGTGGTCAGCTCGTGCAGCTCCAGTTCGAGGCCCGCGTGCCGGCGGCGGAAGTCGGCCAGCAGCGCGGCGACGGTCTCGCCGGAGATGTCGGGGGACAGGGCGGCGCGCAGCAGGCCGCTCTCGCCGTCCCGGATGCGGCGTGCCGCGGTCCGCAGTGACTCGGCGCGGGCCAGCAGCTCACGGGCCTCGGCGAGCAGCAGCGTGCCCGCCTCGGTGATCGTCACCTGGCGGCTGGTGCGTTCGAAGAGCCGGACGCCCAGCTCCCTCTCCAGCCGCTGGATGCGCTGCGACAGGGGCGGCTGGGCCATGCCGAGCCGGGCGGCGGCACGGCCGAAGTGTGACTCTTCTGCAACAGCCACGAAGCACTCCAGGTGCCGCACCAGGTCCACGACCAGTAATCATATCGGGGATTGATCGATCCGACATCGATATCGGTCTTGGACAGGGGCTCGGCGGGGTTGCTCTCCTCGGGCCATGCGCTCCTTTCGTGACCGTGACCGTGACCGCGCCGGTGACCGCGTCGGCGACCGTGATCCCGCGCTCCGCGCCCGTCGATGGGCCGGCGGGCTCGCCCTCGCCCTCGTCCTCCCCCTGGCCGGCTGCGCCACCGACGCCGGCGACGGCGCCGACTCCGGGCGTCCGGGAGCGTCGTCGACCGCCCCCGCCCCCTCCGCCACCGCGGCGCCGGAGGTCCGCGCCCAGCTCCGGGTGGACGGTGACATCCGCCAGTACCTCCTGCACCGGCCCCCCGCCCCTGCCGCCGAGGGCGACGACGGCCCGCGGCCCCTCCTCGTCGCCTTCCACGGCCGCGGCGCCGACGCCGCCGAACTGCGGGCGAAGACCCGGCTGGAGCGGGCCGCCACCGCGCGCGGCATGCTGGTCGCCTTTCCCGAGGGCCTCGGCCACGGCTGGGGCGCGGGCACCCGGGCGACGAAGCAGCGCCCGGACCCCGGTCTGGACGTGCGGTTCACCGAGGCGCTGATCGAACACCTGGTCCGCACCGAGCGGGCCGACCCCGGTCAGGTCTACGTCGCCGGGTTCTCCAACGGCGGCTCGATGGCCCTGCGCATGGCCGCCGAACGCCCCGCGCTGCTGGCGGGTGCCGCCTCGGTCTCCGGCCAGCTCCCCACGGGCGACGCCGCGGTGGAGCCGACCGGGCCCGTCCCGGTCATGGTCGTCTACGGCGCCGACGACCCGGTACGGCCCCTCGCGGGCCTCCCCTCCCCGCCGCCGGACCCGAAGGAGCCGATCCTGCCGACCCGGTCGGCGCGGGACAGCGCGGCGGCGTTCGCGGCGGCCGGGGGCGCGGGCGAGCCGGTCACGCGGCAGGAGCAGGGCTACGAACGGACGGTGTGGCGGCTCGGGAACGAGGCCCCCGGCGGCTCCCGGCGGCCCGGCGGCACCGTGCAACTCCTCGTCGTCGACGACGCCGGTCACACCTGGCCGGGCTCGACCGTCCCCCCGCCCGAGGGGTTCGGCCCCGTCAGCAGGGCCCTCGACGCCACCGGCACGATCCTCGACTTCCTCACCGGCCCCGGCCGCTGACCGACAAGGACCTTCCCATGCCCGACGCTCCCCACTTCACCTCTCCCCGCCGCCGCAGGCCCCGCAACGGTGTGCGGGCCGTCGCCGCCGTGGGCGTCGTCCTCGCGACAGCCGCGGGCGGCTCGTACGCCGCCGGGTTCGGCCCCTTCGCGCGCGGCGACGACGGACCCGACCCCGCCGCGACGGAGCAGGCGCGCGCCTTCCTCGCCGACTGGGCCGCCGGGCGGCTGCCGAGCGCGGCCGGACGCACCACCGAGCCCGGCAAGGCGCAGGAGGTGCTGCAGAGCTTCACCGCGGGACTCGACATCGAGAAACCGAAGCTGACGGCGGCGGCCGACGGCGTGAAGGAGGGCGAGGACGGCACCCTCGGCATCCCCTTCACCGCCCGGATGCCGGTCACCGGCCTGGGCACCTGGACGTACGAGTCGGAGCTGCCGCTGCGCGAGCAGGACGACGGCGGCTGGAAGGTGGACTGGCGGCTGTCGCTGGTGCACCCGCGGCTGAGCGAGACGGAGAAGTTCCGCCTGGAGCGCGAGGAGAGCGCCCCGCCGAAGGTCACGGACCGCGCGGGCGTCTCGCTCGTGGGCGCCGAGTACCCGTCCCTGTCCCCGCTCCTGGGCCGGCTCGCCGGTGACGCGGGCGGCGGCGGCCCGCGCGGCGCGGTCGAGCTGGTCGACCGGGCCAGCGGCGAGACCGTGCGCACCGAGGCGTCCTTCGGCAAGAAGCCCGACCCGGCGACGGCGGACCGGCCCGTGCGCACCACCCTGGACGCCGGGTGGCAGGCGGCCGCCGAACAGGCCCTCGGGGAGGCCGACGGCAAGAACGCCTCCCTGGTCGCCCTGCGCGTCGACAACGGCGAGGTGCTCGCCCTCGCCAACTCGCCCTCCTCGGGCTTCAACCGCGCCGCCTCCGGCACCTACGCGCCCGGCTCCACCTGGAAGATCGTCACCAGCAGCGCCCTGCTGCTCAAGGACGCGGTCGCGCCCGACGACGTCGTGGACTGCCCCAAGTACCTGACCGTGGGCAAGGAGTTCCACAACGTGGAGACCTCCGAACACCCCGGCGCCACCTTCCGCAAGGACTTCACCGAGTCCTGCAACACCGCCTTCATCAGCCTGCGCGGCAAGCTCGACGACGGGGAGCTGGGGAAGGTCGCGCGCACCTACTTCGGGGTCGGCCAGGAGTGGCACATCGGCATCCCGACGTACGACGGCTCGGTGCCGGTGCCCAAGGACGAGACGGAGAAGGCCGCGTCGATGATCGGGCAGGGCCGGGTCCAGGCCAACCCCCTGATCATGGCGTCGGTGACGGCCACCGCGGTCTCCGGCGAGTTCCACCAGCCGTCCGTCACCGCGGGCAACGAGGACGAGACCCGCACCGAGCCGCTCCCCGACGAGGTCGTCACCCAGCTGCGCGGGCTGATGCGGGCCACCGTCACCGACGGCACCGCGCGCGTCCTGGCCGACCTGCCCGGCGAGATCGGCGCCAAGACCGGCACCGCCGAGGTCTCCGACGACCAGGACAACAACGGCTGGCTCGTCGCCCACCGGGGCAACGTCGCCGTCGCCGTGGTCGTCGAGGAGGGCGTCACCGGCGGCGGCTCGGCGGGGCCGATCGTGCACAGCCTGCTGTCGGCCGTACCGGAGGACCCTTCCTGAGAACCCTTCTCGAGCCCGTACCGAGCGGGATCAGCCGAGCCGCACCGGCAGTTCCACCAGCCCCCGCAGCAGGGTGCTGGTGCGCCAGGTGAGCGCCGCCGGGTCGGCGACCGGGGCGAGCGCGGGATGCCGGTCGAGCAGCAGGCGTACGGCGACGGCGGCCTCGACGCGGGCCAGCGGGGCGCCCAGGCAGTGGTGCGGGCCGTGGCCGAAACCGAGGTGGCCCCGCGGGCGGCGGCCGATGTCGAAGCGGTCGGGATCGGGGAAGTGCGCCGGGTCGCGGGAGGCGGCGGCGAGGGAGACGAGCACCGGTTCGCCCGCCGCGATCGCGGTGCCCGCCAGCTCCAGCGGCTCGGCCGCGAAGCGGAACGCGGAGGAGTGGACGGGCGAGTGGTACCGCAGCGACTCCTCCACGGCGGCCTCGGTCAGCTCCGGCTCGGCGCGCAGGCGGGCGAGCTGGTCGGGGTGGGTGAGCAGGCCGTGCACGGTGGCGGAGATCAGGTTGACGGTCGTCTCGTGCCCGGCGACCAGGATGAGGAAGGCCATGCCGAGCAGTTCGTCCGGGGTGAGTTCGCCGCTGTCGGCGGCGGCGACCAGATCGCCGAGCAGCGTGCCGTCCGGGGTGCGCCGCTTGGCGTCGGTCAGCTCGGTGAGGTAGCCGGTCAGCGCGGTCGCCGCCGACCCGGCCGCCTCCGGCGAAGTGGGCATGACCAGCTCGTTCGACCAGGTGTGGAAGCCCTGGCGGTCGGCCTCGGGCACGCCCAGCAGCTCGCAGATCACCGTGACCGGCAGCGGCAGCGCGTACCGGGCGACCAGGTCGGCCGTGCCCGTCGGCGGCAGCGCGTCCAGCAGGTCGTGCGCGATGCGCTCGACGCGCGGGCGCAGGGCGGCGGTCCGGCCCGGCGTGAAGTGTCCGGCGACCAGCCGGCGCAGGCGGGTGTGGAGCGGCGGGTCGCTCTGGAGCATGTTGTGGCCGATGGCGTGCCCGCCGTCGCTGTCCCAGGAAGCGGAGTGCCGGATGTCGTTGCGCAGCCGCGGGTCGGTGAGCGCGGCCCGTGCCGCGTCGCGCGTCACCACCAGCCGGCTCTCCCCGCTGCCCGGCACGAGCACCCGGTGCACGGCGCCCACGGCCCGCAGGGCGGCCAGTTCCTCGGAGGTGGGCGCGGTCATGGGACCTCCTGTGAAGGACGGCTAAACGGGGAGTGCTCCCCATTTCCTCCGCCGACGATAGCATCGGCGTTCGGAGCACGGGGAGCACTCCCCGGTTCGTACGACCCGGAGGGCGAGGATGACCGTCGGCGCACGCGACGGAGCGCCCCGGCAGCGACGCGACGCGCGGCGCAACCGGGAGCTTCTGCTGGAGGCGGCCCACGAGGTGTTCACCGAGCAGGGGCTGGACGCGGCGCTGGACGTGATCGCGCGCCGGGCGGGGGTCGGCAACGCGACGCTCTACCGCCACTTCCCCACCCGTGCCGCCCTGGTGGACGCCGTGTTCCGGGACTCGCTGACCGGCACGATGGACGCCGGGGAGCGGGCCAGGAAAGCGCCGGACGCGTGGACCGGGCTCACCGGCTATCTGGAGGTGGTCTTCGGCGCCCTGGCCGCGGACCGGGGCTCCAACGACCTCATGACCACGCACCTGCGGGGCGTCGACAGCCTGGAGGCCGTGCACGAGCACAACCGCCGGACCGTGGACACGCTGCTGACCCGACTGCGCGACGAGGGCACCGTCCGCGCCGACGTCACCACCGAGGACGTCCTGTTCGGGCTCGCGGCGCTCGGCCGCGCCGTCCCGGCACTGAGCGCCGCGACCGCGGCCACGGCGGCCGGCGCGTCCGCGCCCGCGGCCGGGACCGCGCCGGACGCCTGGCGCCGCCCCTCGCCCTGTTCCTGGGCGGCCTGCGCACCGCGCCGGCCGCCGCGGCCCTGCCGGCAGCCGGCGCTCACCGCCGCCGAACTCGGCGAGGTCCTGCGCGAACTGGGCCCGCACCGCACCCGCGCCGGGGACCGCGAGCCCCGCGCGTGAGACGGGCCGGGGTCAGCCCCGGGGGCCGGTGCCGCCGTCGTTACCGGTGTCGGTGTCCTCGCGCTTGACCGTCTCCCCCGGGATGACGCGCGGCGTCCCCGGTTCGTCCGCGTCCCTGGCCGCGCGGGCCTCGGACTTGAGGATGCGGGCCGACTTGCCCGCCGAGCGGGTCAGCTCGGGGAGCTTCTTGACGGCCAGGACGGCCGCGACGACGACGAGAATGATCGCGAGCTCGCTGAGTCCGAACACGGCGCTCTCCTGGGGGACGTACGGTCACGGGCCCGCGGCACGGGCCCGCACACGGAATCTACGGCACGGTCGGCGGGCCCGGGGGCCCGCACGGTCTGGTGGCTCTCAGAGGCTCTCGGAGGTTCTCAGAGGTCGAACTCGTGCGGCGGCAGGTCGAGGGCGTAGCACGCCTCGCGGACCACGGCACGCTCGTCCTTGTCGAAGTCCCCGTCGGCGCCGCCGATCACGATGCCGATCTGGACCACGGCCCGTGCCTCGGCGGGCTTCTTCTTCGCCTTGGCGATCTCCTGGAGGATGCCGACCTTGCCGAAGGCGAAGTCGGCGGTCAGCTTGTCCAGGTTCTC
Source organism: Streptomyces rubrogriseus (assembly GCF_027947575.1). Classification (NCBI taxonomy): domain Bacteria; kingdom Bacillati; phylum Actinomycetota; class Actinomycetes; order Kitasatosporales; family Streptomycetaceae; genus Streptomyces; species Streptomyces rubrogriseus. The sequence goes on from NZ_CP116256.1 coordinate 127,307, forward strand.
CTCGAAGCGGCGGCGCAGGTCGTCGGCGGGGAAGTTCTGCAGCACCTCGTTGGTCGAGATCAGCTGGGCGACCCGCTGCCGCTCCGAGGCGTCGACGGTGCCGTCGGCCGCGGCGACCAGCGCGCACATCGCCATGCTCGCGTCGCGGAAGGCGCCGCTCTTGAGGTCGTTCTTCTTCGCCACGAGCTGCGTCTGCATCTGCGACGCGGACTCCTTGAAGCGGTCCCACAGGGCCATGAGAACTCCGTACTCCGTACCGGTCGGACGGGAAGGGATGTGACGGGAAGGGGTGATCGGACTGGTCGGGGAGACCGGGACTGGCGGTCCCGAACCTCTACAGCACTGTAGAAGCTATCAGCCTTCCCCGTCGCCGGAGTGGCCCTCGAAGAAGTCCCCCGCCTCGTCGACGACTTGGGCCGCCACCGTCCCCCCGGCGACCCCGGCGACCCCGGCGACCCCGGCGACCCCCGCGGCCCCGGCCGTGACGGCCGCGCCGACCCCGGAGTCGTGGCCGTACACCGCGTGGGAGCCGTACGACGCCCGGTGCTCGACCAGCTCCCGCATCCAGCCGTCGACGAGGGCGTTCCAGTCCCGCGGTCCGGCGGAGCCCTCGTGCGGGACGGTGAAGCGGCTGAGCGCGTCGTGGCCGCCGTGGCCGTCGGAGGGCGGGCCGCCGCGCTTGTCCGCCTCCAGCACCACCTCGAGGGCGCCGGGTACGGCCAGGAAGGTCAGCTCGATCTCGTCGACCTGGTGGGCGAAGTGCGGGGGCGGGGTCAGTTCGATCTCCTGGTGGAAGGGCAGCTGCTGCCCGGTGCCGCCGATGCGGCCGTACTCCAGGTCGGCGGAGCGGAATCCGCAGCCGAGCCGGCCGAGGGCCTCCAGGACGGCCTCCTGCGCCGGGAGCGGCGCCACGGCGAACGGGTCCAGGTCGCCGCAGTCCCGGGCCCCGGCGACGGCCAGCTCGGTGCGCACGCCGAGCACGACGCCCAGCTGCCGCCCGTACAGCTCGGTGGCCGGGGTCTCCCAGGGCAGCGTCACCGTGAACGGGATGCTCGTCTCCTCGCCCGCCGCGAGCCGGAAGGCGCCGCTCACGGTGTGCCGGCCGAAGACGACGACGCCCTCGCCGTCACCGTGCTCCCCGTCCCCCGTCTCCACGCGGGCCACCAGCTCCAGCGCGACCTGCTCGACGTCGTGGCCGGCGGTGCCGCCGACGATGCGGACCCGGCCCGACAGGGTGCCTCCCGGCCGGGCGGCGCCCGGGGCGAGCGTCGTGTCCACCGTGGGTCCGCCCACGCCGAGGGAACCGAGCAGCCGCTTGAACACCATCGAGGCGTTCTCTCCTTCGCGTTCGTGCGGGGAACAACCGGAACCGGCCGGCCGTTCTCTACAGGCGAGTAGAAGCATAGGGGTCTCAGGACTCCCGATCTTTTTGCTCGTCCTTTACCATGAGGGAGAACCCTCGGGCGCCCGGCTGGTACCGGCGCCCACCGACCCCGTTAAGGAGTCCCGTTCCGTAATGGAGCCTCCCAGTACCGGCCGTGCCACGGCCGGCCCACCAGTGCCCCCGTATGTGCGTGAGGGAAGCGGGGTGGCACGGTGACCGAGGTCCTGCTGCTCCTGCTGGCCCTCCTCCTCACCCTGGCCTGCGCGCTCTTCGTCGCGGCCGAGTTCTCCCTCACCACCGTCGAGCGCTCCGACCTGGAGCGTGCCGCCGAGTCCGGTGAGCGCGGCGCGGACGGCGCCCTGCGGGCCGTACGCTCCCTGACCCTCCAGCTGTCCGGTGCCCAGCTCGGCATCACGGTGACCTCGCTGGTCATCGGCATGCTGGCCGAGCCGTCGATCGCGGTGCTGCTGCGCGGCCCGCTGACGGCGATCGGCCTGGGCGGCGCCGCCTCGACGGTGGCGACCCTGCTCGGCGTGGTGCTCTCCACCGTCGTCCTGATGGTCGTCGGCGAGCTGGTCCCCAAGAACTGGGCGATCTCCCGCCCGCTGGCCGTCGCGAAGGTCGTCGCGGGCCCGCAGCGCGGCTTCACCACCGCTTTCGGCCCCTTCATCCGGCACCTGAACAACACGGCGAACCGTTTCGTGCGCCGCTTCGGCCTGGAACCGGCCGAGGAACTGGCGTCCGCCCGCAGCGCCGAGGAGCTGGTCGCCCTCGCCCAGCACTCGGCCGCGGAGGGCGCCCTGGAGGCCGACTCGGCCGAGCTCTTCGTCCGTACGCTGCACCTGAGCGAGCTGACCGCGGAGAACGTCATGACGCCGCGCGTGGACGTCAAGGCCCTGGAGGCCCACGCCACCGCCGCCGACGCCGCGAACCTCTCGCACGCCACCGGCCTGTCCCGCTTCCCGGTCTACCGGGACAGCCTGGACGAGGTCGTCGGCACCGTCCACATCCGCGACGTGCTGGCCCTGGAGCCGGAGAAGCGCCGGGCCACCCCCGTCACCGAGCTGGCCACCGCGCCGCTCCTGGTACCGGACAGCCTGCCCGCCGACCGCCTCCTGGAGCGCATGCGCGCCACCCGCACCATGGCCGTCGTCATCGACGAGTACGGCGGCACGGCGGGCGTGGCGACCGTCGAGGACATCGTCGAGGAGGTCGTCGGCGAGGTGCGCGACGAGCACGACCCGGTCGAGATACCGGACCTGCTGCCCGCCCCCGCGGACCCCGACGGCCGCGCGGCCTGGGAGGCCGACGGCTCGCTGCGCCTGGACCACCTGGAGCGCATCGGCCTGACCGCGCCGGAGGGACCGTACGAGACCCTGGCCGGCCTGGTCGCCACCCACCTGGCACGCATCCCCGCCAAGGGTGACGTGGTCGCCCTGGACGGCTGGCGCATCGACGTCCTCGACGTCGACCACCACCGTGCCGACCGTCTGCGCGTCACGGCACCCGTGCCGGACGACGCCCGGTCGGCGTACGAGCGGCCGGCCGGCGAGCGGTCGGCGCACGGCGAGCGGGAGCTGGCCCGATGACCGTCGTACAGCTCTTCATCGGCGCGCTGACGCTGCTGACCAACGCGTTCTTCGTGGGCGCCGAGTTCGCCATGATCTCGGTGCGCCGCAGCCAGATCGAGCCGCGCGCGAAGACGGGCGACAAGCGCGCCCGGATGACCCTGTGGGGCCTGCAGCACATCTCCCAGATGATGGCCACGGCCCAGCTCGGCATCACCGTCTCCTCCCTGGTGCTCGGCGCGGTCGCGGAGCCGGCCATCGCGCACCTGATGGAGCCGGTGTTCGAGGCGGTCCACATGCCGCACGCGCTGGTCCACCCGGTGGCCTTCGCCATCGCCCTCACCCTGGCGACGTATCTCCACATGCTGATCGGCGAGATGATCCCGAAGAACATCGCGCTGGCCGCCCCGGCGACCACCGCGCTGTTCCTCGGCCCGCCGCTGGTCGCCCTCACCCGGGCCCTGAAGCCGGTCGTCTTCGGCATCAACGCCTTCGCCAACACGCTGCTCAAGCTGCTGCGGGTGGAGCCGAAGGACGAGGTCGAGGCCGTCTTCACCGACGACCAGCTGGCCCGCATGGTGGTCGACGCCAGCGAGGCCGGACTGCTCACCCCGGCCGACGGCGAGCGCCTGCGCGACGCGCTGGAGCTGGGCACCCGCCCGGTCGGCGAGATCCTGGTCCCGGCCCAGAAGATGCGCACCGTCCCGCACACGGTCACCCCGGCCGAGCTGGAACGCATGGCCGCCGACGCGGGCTACTCCCGCTTCCCGGTCACCGGCCCCGGCGGCACCGTCCTCGGCTACCTGCACATCAAGGACACCCTGGGCCTGACCGACCGCGAGAGCCCCTTCCCGCGCACGGCCCTGCACCGCGTCACCCGCGTCCGCATCGACACCCCCCTGGACGACACCCTCACCGCCCTGCGCACCGAGGACAGCCACCTGGCCGCCGTCACCGGCGAGACGGGCTCGGTCCTGGGCTTCGTCACGATGGAGGACGTCCTGACGGAACTGGTGGGCCCGACGACGCCGGTGGCGTCGTAACGCGACGCGGCCGATCGCCCCCCGGTCGGCCGCGTTCCGTTCCCTTCCAGGCGCCTTGTGCGCTTGACCCACGATTGCCCCCACCACGCATTAGAGTGCCGCCGTGCGCTGAGTGTGCTGTGAGTCACAGCGCGACACGGCGGACGGGCTAGGGGAGTCCGTCCGCGCTCGAACGCAAGTGCTTGGGGGGTTCTGTGTACGAAATGGTCAAGGGGTCCAACGTCGCCCTGTCGACTCTGAGTGACAGCGTCGGCTCGGTCATCGTGAGCCTGGGCTGGGCCAGTCCGACCGGCGAAGGCGATGCGGACGTGTCCGTCCTGCTGCTGGGCGGCCAGGGGAAGGTGCGCAGCGACGCCGACTTCTACTTCTACAACAACGCGGTCGCCGCCGACGGCAGTGTGCAACTCCTGGGCAAGGCTCCCACGGGGGAGGGCAGCGAGGACCGTATCGTCTTCGACCTGACGGCGATCCCGCCGGACGTGGAGCGGGTGGTCGTCGCGGCCAGCCGGTACGAGGGCGCCCGGTTCGGTGAGCTGGACGACCTTCGGGTGACCTTGGCCGACGGGACCGGCGACGGTCTGCTGCGGTTCGCGATCGACGACGCCGGGTCGGTGAGCGCCTTCATCTTCGGCGAGTTGTACCGCCGCGGTGAGGAGTGGAAGTTCCGGGCCGTCGGCCAGGGGTACGACAACGGCCTGGCCGGGCTGGCGACCGACTTCGGCGTGGACATCGACGACGACGCGTCCGGCGAGGACGAGCAGCCGGACGACGAGGCGGAGGACGTCGCCCGTCCCGCGGCTGTCACCGAGGAGCAACCGCCCCGCGCCGCGGAGCCGGAATCCGCACCCGCGGCGACGGCCGAGCCGGTGCCGTCCACGCCGTTGGAAGCGGTGCCCGCTCCCCGGCGGCCGGAGGAGGACGCGCAGCCGAAGAAGACAGCCGCACGTCCGCGCACCGCCAAGAAGAAGGTCACCCTGCCCAAGGTGGTGAAGAAGTCCCTCGCGGAGAACGACTCCTGGAAGGAGGCGAGGCTCTTCCCGGTGTCCGCGCTCAAGAGCGACCGGGACCGCGAGACACGCGCCACCTCGGTGCTGCTGTCGGTGATGGCGCAGGTACCGGAGTTCGGCAGGAGGCTCACCGCCGCCTTCGGCGCTCCGGCCGGCCGCATGGAGACCTTCACCGAGGTCTCGTTGCCGCACGGCGACACCCCGCGCCGCCCGGACGGCGTCATCCGGGTGGAGCGGGCCGGCAAGTTGTGGACGGCGCTGGTCGAGACCAAGACCAACGGCAACGCACTCAGGCCCGAACAGGTGCAGGCGTACGCGGACATCGCCGCCAGACGCGGCTACGAGGCCGTCATCACGCTCTCGAACGACGTTGCGCTGGAGGGCAGCCCGCTCGTCGACGTCAAGATCGACGGCCGGCGCAAGCACAAGGTGGCCCTGTGGCACCTGTCCTGGGCCGAGGTGGCACACCAGGCACAGATGCTGCTGCGGCACGAGGGCGTGGGCAACGCCGCACACGCCTGGCTGCTTCAGGAGCTCCTCCACTATCTCCAGCACGAGAACTCCGGCTGCCACGGCTTCCAGAACATGGGCGCGGCCTGGGTGCCCGTTCGCCGCGGCATCGACGACGAGACCCTGTGCCAGGGCGATCCGCGCCTGCTGGAGGTGGTCGAGAGCTGGGAGCGTCTCGTCAGGCAGGTCTGCCTGGGACTCGGCGGCGAACTCGGGCACAAGGTGCTCCCCGTGCAGCGCGCCAAGCGCGGAGCCGATCCCGGGGCCCGGCGGGCGGACATGGCGGACCGCCTGTGCGCGGACGGCAGACTGCACGCCGAACTGCGCATCGAAGGCACCCCGGGCGTACTGGCGATCACCGCCGACCTGCGCACCGGAAAGCTGCGCACGTCCTTCGACATCCCGGCACCCGAGCAGGGGTACCCCCTGACCTGGTCGAAACGACTCATCAGACGGCTCGCCGAGGCACCGGCCGACCTGCACGTGGAAACCCTCGTCGAAGGCGAGGCGGGAGGACCGCGGGGCACTCTGGAGCGGCTGCGCCCGGAGCCCGCGGACATGCTTCCGAAGAACGGAGCCCAGATCACCGGCTTCCGGCTCTCCCTCTTCAAGGGCATGGGCAACTCCCGCGGCAAGACGGAGTCGGGCTTCATCCGGAGCGTCGACGACGCCGTGCAGCGGTTCCACGCCTCCGTCGTCACCTCCCTGGACCGGTCGGCTCCACGACCGACGCCCTCGGCGGAGCGCGCCGCGGCGCCCTGATCACCGAACGACGGCGAGGTGCCCCGGTCGTGCGGACGGCCGGGGCCGACTCGATGCCGGGGGCCACCGGTGGACCCCGGTCCGGTGCGCGATGCTTGCCGTATGTTCGAGACGATCCGGTGGCGTTGCCACGTACACGCCAGTGACCGTCGCGGGGCCGAGCGCGTAGTCGGCCGGCTGGCGGCGCGGCTGGACAGGGACATCCGGATCGAGACCTACGAGCGGTACTGGAAGTACCCCGAGCTTGCCGAACTGTGCCTGACGTCGCCCCTCGAGTCGGACGGCCCGGAGGCCGCGCTCCTCGCCGTCCTCCGGAGCGCGTGGCGGATCGCGACGCCCTGGTCGCTGGGAGCCCCGGGAACGGATGGTGAGTTCGACGGGATCGCCTCGGCGAACACCGGGTCCCGCTTCGCCGTTGCGGGAGTCGAGTGGATGGAGTTCTACGTCACCTCCGACGGGTCTGACGAGGGAACCTCGGCGTGAGCGCGTTCGTCTCCACCCACGACAGCGACAGCGACATCCGTACCCGTCGGAGGAGACGCCCATGGCCATGGTCGGCCTGTTCTGGATCACTGAGGGGTGTGTGTACCTGGGGGCGAAGCCCGTCGGTGCGGGGCCCGGTGTGCGGCTGACCGAGGGCGGGGTGGAGATCCTGGGGGACGGGCAGGGCGGCCGGTCCTGGGGGTGGGACGAGGTGCGGGGGCTGGACGTGCGCGACGTGGCCGTGCGGTCGGCCGGGCGGCGGCTGGCGTCCATGGCGTTCGACTCGGTCGTCGTGCTGTTCACAGGCGACGGCGAACAGCCGCCGCTGTTCACGGTGTGCGTGGAGACGGAGGGGGACGGCACGGTCGAGGCGAGCGTTCTGGCCGCCGTCACCGGTGGTATCCACACGCCCGACGAGTACGAACTCTCCCGTTCCCTTCTTGCCCGCCTCGCCGACGGCACCACCACCGTCGGGGAGCTGGTCGGCTGGCGCCGGGACGAGCCCGAGGACGTCGCCCCCACCAAGGACCAGCGTCTGGCGCTGCTGCGGGAGTGGACGGCGGCCTCCGTCTGAGGGACGGGTCGGTCGCCGACGCGGCCGACCTGCTCGTAGCCGACCCCCTACCGGGGTATCACTCCCGGCTTGGCTCTCCGGAGTGACGTCCCGGCCCGTAGCTGCTTCCTACCTTCCCTTCGTCAGCGTCACGACGAGACGGAGGAGGCGGACGGATGGGTCGCTTCAGGAGGGTCCTGACCACCGCCGTACTGACCACGCTGCTGGTCGGCGGCACGGCCGGCTGGGCGTCGGCGAGCAGTGAGAGCGCGCCCGGCGGCCCGCTCCCCGGTACCGCCGCCTGGCTGGCGGACGACTCCCTGGGCAGGAAACTGCCGGACCCCGCCACGGCCACCCCGGCCGAGGTGGCCGCGTTCTTCGCCGGGCTGAGCGGCGCCCAGCGGCACAGACTCGCCGAGGACCATCCCGCCGTGGTGGGCAACCTCGACGGCGTCCCGGTGCACCTCCGTTACGAGGCCAACGCGCCCGCGGGGGACCGGGTGCTGGCGTACGACCCGCGCGGGCGCGGGACGATCGCGCGGGTCGCGGGCGACCTGGAGAACGCAGCCCACGTCTCGGTGATCGTCCCGGGCTCGGACATCGACGCCGGGACCTTCGACCGTACGGCGCGGCGGGCCGCCGACCTCCAGGCGGCGGCGGGCGACGACACGGCCGTCATCGCCTGGGCCGGGTACACGACGCCCTCCGGCATCGGACTCGACCTGGCGACGGGCCGGCTCGCCGAGGCGGGTGCCGAGCGGTTGGTCCGTCTCACCGAGGGGCTGGACGCGGCCGGTCTTCCCGATCCCTCCCTCTTCTGCCACAGCTACGGCTCGGTGGTCTGCGGCCTCGCCGCCGACGACACCGACGCCCGGGACATCGTCGTCATGGGCTCGCCCGGCATGCGCGCCGACGACGTCGGCGACCTCGGCACCGGCGCCCACGTCTGGGCGGCGAAGTCCCCGGACGACTGGATCGACCGCGTCCCCAACGTCGAGTTCCTGGGCCTCGGCCACGGCGTCGACCCCACCTCGCCCGGCTTCGGCGCGACCGTCCTGCCCGCCGACGACGTCCCGGCGCACGACGAGTACTTCGCGCCCGGCACCTCCACCCTGGCCGCGTTCGCGGCGATCGCGGACGGAGAGCGCTCATGAGGGGGCTGCTCGCCAGGCTCGCCCGGCTCGGCGCCCGGGTCGACGAGCGGACCCCGGCCCACCGCGACCGCGCCGTCGACGGCCTGCGCGCGCTGGCGCTGCTGGCCGTGCCCACCGGTCACTGGCTGGTCGGCGGGTTCACCCTCGACGGCGGCGGCGGACTGCACAACGCCAGCCCGCTGGCCACGTTCGGCGCCCTCGCCCCGGCGAGCTGGGTCCTCCAGATGCTGGGCATCTTCTTCCTCGTCGGCGGCTACTCCTCGTTCCTCTCCTACCGGCGTCGCAAGGGGTCGGCCCGGGAGTGGACGGTCGGGCGGCTCAGGCGGCTGGGGCGGCCGGTCCTCGGTGTCACGGCCGTGTGGGCGCTGCTCCTTCCTCTCCTGCACTACGGCCTCGGTGTGCCGGGCGACACCCTGCACACCGCCGCCACGCTGGTCGTCCAGCCGTTGTGGTTCGTCGGCGTCTACGCCGTGATCACGGCCCTCACGCCGTACTGCGTCCGCGCGTCCGAACGCCTGGGCGCCCGGGCCGCGGTGCCGTTGATCGGGTCCGTCGCGGTGGTTGACTTCCTGCGGTACGGGCCCTTCGCGGACGCGATGCCGTCCTGGCTGAGTCTGCTCAACCTGCTGCCGGGCTGGATGTTCGCCTACCAGCTCGGAGTGTCCTGGGCGGACGGGCGGATCGGCAGACGCGGGGCGTGGCTGCTGCTGGCCGGCGGTGCCGCGCTGTTCGCCACGCTGCTGCTGGCCTTCCACTACCCGATGTCGATGGTGGGCGTCCCCGGTGAGGCCCGGACCAACTCCCACCCGCCGTCCCTGCTGGTCCTCGCGCTCGCCGCCGCCCAGTCCGGCGCGGCGATCCTGCTGCGCGACCGGCTGGCCCGGCTGCTGCGGCGGCCCGCCCTGTGGGCGCCGGTGGTGATCGTCAACCTGTCGGCGATGACGATCCTGTGCTGGCACCAGACGGCGATGCTCGCCGCCGCCGTCCCCGGCTCGTACCTCGGTGAGATCCCCGGGCTGACCGCCGCACCCGACACGGGCGGCTGGGTCCTGGCCCGGCCGGCCTGGATGCCGCTCTTCGCGGGGCTGCTCGTGGCGATCGCGAGGTTCGCCCGCCCGCTGGAGTCCCCGTGGGACCGCACCGGCACGGCCCGGCGTGCGGCGGCGGCGGTGCTGGCGGCGGGCTTCGGCTACTTCGCGCTGGCGGCGTGAGCCGGCGACTCCCAGCGCCCCCAACCGACCAGCCCCCAACCGACCACACCGTCCCCGGCCACACCGTCCCCGCCCACACCGTCCCCGGCCGCACCGTCAAGGAGCCCCTCATGCCCCCGCCCCGCGAATCCGCCGCCCCTCCGGACGCCGTCGCGGCGCAGACCGGGCGCCTAGGCTGGTGCCCATGATCCCAGTGGAGGCGGAACGCCCGCGCGCGCTGCTCGCGGGGGCGTCGCGGCGGTGGGTGCGGCTGCTGCCGTGGGCCGTGGCGTTCGTGCTGTGCGTCGCCCTGCTGCCCACCACCATCGTGGTCCTCACCGCCGACTACGGGCTGAACGGCGCCCTCGCGAGCGCGCTGGCCGTCGCCCAGGCCGCCCCGCTGCTGCTCGCCGTCGTACGGCCGTTGCAGGCCTGGTACGTGGTCTTCGCCGCGGACGTGGCCGGTGCGCTCGCCCTGCTCACCGTCGACTTCCAGGAGCGGCTGCTGTGGCCGTTCCCGCCCATGGAGATCGTCGGGTACATCGGCCTCTGCCTCGCCCTGGGCCTGCGCGAGCGGCGCCGGACGCTGCTGCTGGTGTGGCTGGCGACGGCGGGCGCCAACGTCGGCCTGGGGTTCGTCGCCCCCCACGGCACCGGCGCCAAGGACCTGTTGCTCACCATCCTCGGGGGCGTCGCACTCCTGCTGGGCGGCGCGCTGCGCGAGCGGTACGAGGTGCAGCGCAGGCTGGCCGAGCAGGAGACGATCAGCGAGGCCGAGCGGGGCCGGCGCACGCTGCTGGAGGAACGCGCCCGCATCGCACGCGAGCTGCACGACGTGGTGGCGCACCACATGTCCGTCATCACGGTGCAGGCGGACACCGCGGAGTACCGCCTCGCGGCGCTGCCGCCGGACGTGCGGGAGGAGTTCACGTCCATCGCGGCGACCGCGCGGGAGTCGCTCGGCGAGATGCGGCGCCTTCTCGGCGTGCTGCGCAACGAGGAGGCGCACGGCGAACTCGTGCCCCAGCCGGGCCTCGCGCAGATCGGGCAGCTGGTGGAGGCGACGGCGCGGACGGTCGGGCCGGTGGAGTTCACCCCCTGCGACGCCGAGGTGCCGGAGGCGGTGGGCCTCTCGGCGTACCGGATCGTCCAGGAGGCCCTCGCCAACGTCGTACGGCACGCGCCGGGAGCGGCGACGCACGTGTCGCTGACGGTCGCGCGGCCCGCCGACGGGCAGGGCGCCGAGCGGCTCATCGTCCTGGTCGTCAACGACCCGCCGCCCGAGCCGCCCGCCGGGCCGCTCGAAGTGGGCGGCACCGGGCACGGACTGGTCGGCATGCGCGAGCGGGTAAGGCTCGTCGGCGGCACCCTCGACGTGGGGCCGCTGCCGGACGGCGGCTTCCGGGTCGCCGCACAACTTCCCCTGACGGAAGAGGAGATCACGTGACGACGCGCGTCATCATCGTCGACGACCAGGCCATGGTGCGGGCCGGCTTCGCCGCGCTGCTGGCCGCCCAGAGCGACATCGACGTGGTGGGCGAGGCCCCCGACGGCGCGCAGGGCGTCGAGCTGAGCCGGCGTACGCATCCGGACGTCGTCCTCATGGACGTGCGGATGCCCGAGATGGACGGGCTGGAGGCCGCGCGCCGGCTGCTGTCGCCGCCGCCGGGGGTGACCCACCGGCCGCGGGTGCTGATGCTCACCACGTTCGACGTCGACGACTACGTGTACGAGGCGCTGCGGGCGGGCGCCAGCGGCTTCCTGCTGAAGGACGCGCCGCCGGCCGACCTCATCGCGGCGGTCCGCGTCGTGGCCTCGGGCGACGCGCTGCTCGCCCCGTCCGTCACCCGCCGCCTCATCGCGGACTTCGCCCAGCAGCGCCCCGCGTCACGGGGCAAACCCGCGCTGCGGCTCAAGGGGCTGACGGAACGTGAGACCGAGGTCCTCACCCTGGTCGCCCGCGGCCAGTCGAACACGGAGATCGCCCGGACCCTGGTGCTGGCCGAGCAGACGGTCAAGACCCACGTCAGCCGCGTCCTCACCAAGCTCGACCTGCGCGACCGCGCGCAGGCGGTGGTCTTCGCGTACGAGTCGGGGCTGGTGGCCCCGGGAGAGTAGTCCCGCCCGTCCCGCCCGGCCGGTCGCACCGACGACCCGCCCGTCCACGGTGCCCCGCCTCCCTCCTTCGCCCCCTACCGGGGTAGCACCTCCACATTGGCTCCCCGGTATGACGCCCGGCGCCGAGCCGTCCCCGCACTCTTCACCTCGTCACAGAGACGCACGAAGCACGGACGAGGAGACGGCACCATGAGGCTACGCAAGGGCAACCGGCAGAAGGCGGACGACCGGGCGAGGGCGGACCACCGCGACCACCGCCCCGAGGCGCCCGCCGCCACGCCCGGGCTCGCCGTCGAGCTGCGCGGGGTCCGGCGGCGGTACGGCCGCGGCACGGGCACCGTGCACGCCCTCGCGGGCATCGACCTCGCCCTGCCGCGCGGCACCTTCACCGCCGTCATGGGCCCCTCCGGGTCCGGCAAGTCCACCTTCCTCCAGTGCGCCGCCGGGCTCGACCGGCCGTCGGCCGGATCGGTGCGACTCGGCGGTACGGAGATCACCGGCATGAACGAGAACGAGCTGACCGAACTGCGCCGCAGCCGCCTCGGCTTCGTCTTCCAGGCGTTCAACCTGCTGCCGTCGCTGACCGTGGAGCAGAACGTCCTGCTGCCCATGCGCCTGGCCGGGCAGCGCCAGGACCACCGCCGGGCGGCCGACGTACTCGCGCAGGTCGGGCTCGCCGACAAGGCGCGGCGCCGGCCCGGCGAGCTGTCCGGCGGCCAGCAGCAGCGGGTGGCCGTCGCCCGCGCCCTGGTCACCACCCCCGACGTGATCTTCGCCGACGAGCCCACCGGCGCCCTCGACACCGGCACCGCGGCCGAGGTCCTCGGACTGCTCCGGCAGGCGGTGGACAGCCTCGGCGCCACCGTCGTCATGGTCACCCACGACCCGGCCGCGGCCGCCTGGGCCGACCGCGTGCTGTTCCTCGCCGACGGGGCCTTCGCCGACCACCTGGAGCGGGGTTCGGCGGAGCAGATCGCGGCGCGGATGACCGCGCTCACCGGCCGGGCGCGGGCGACGGCCGCGGCGGGGGTGGCGGCATGAGTCTCAAGCCCAACGGCCTGGCCCGCGCGGCCGTACGCTTCAAGCCCGCCTCGTTCGCGGGCACGTTCGTCGCGCTGCTGATGTCGGCGCTGATCGTCGCGGCCTGCGGTGTCCTGCTGGAGACCGGCATCCGCGCCTCGGTGCCGGCCGAGCGGTACGCGAACGCGCCGGTCGTCGCGGCGGCCGACCAGTCCGCGCGCGTCGTCGCCGACACCGTCGACGGCCCCGAGGAGACCGAGTACCCGCTGCCCGACACCGCCCGCGTGGACGCGGGGCTGGCGGCGAAGGCCGCCCAGGTGCCGGGTGCGGCCGCCGCCGTGCCGGACTTCACCTTCCCGGTGCACGGCGCGGACTCGGCGGGCGCGCTCACCGGCCACGGCTGGGGCTCGCACGTCTTCACCGGCACCGCGCTGACGCAGGGCGGCGCACCGCACCCGGGCGAGGTCGTGCTCGGCGCGGACGCGGCCCGTACCGCCAAGGCGGGGGTCGGCGACACCGTCGTGCTGGAGACGGCCGACGGCCGCACCGGATTCCGGGTGTCCGGGCTGGCCGAGGCCGGTGCCGGGGACACCGTCGGCGAGGGGGCGGGCGGCGCGGCCACGGCCTGGTTCGCCGACGCCGAGGCGCCCGTGCTGGCCGGGCACCCCGGCAAGGCCGACGCCATCGCCGTGACGGCGAAGGACGGGGCCGACACGGACGCCCTCGCCGCCGCCGTGGAGAAGGCCCTCACCGGCACCGGCGCGCGGACGCTCACCGGGGACGACCGCGGCGAGGTCGAGGACCACGGGCTGGCGTACGGCAAGGAGACGCTCTTCGCGATCGGCGGCTCCTTCGGCGGCATCGCCACCCTGGTCGCGGTCTTCACCGCGGCCGGGACGGTCGCCCTCTCCGTCGGCCAGCGCACCCGCGAGTTCGCGCTGCTGCGCGCCGTCGGCGCCACCCCGCGGCAGATCCGGCGCGCGGTCGCCGCCGAGGCGCTCCTGGTCGCCCCGCTCGCCGGGCTGCTCGGCTGCCTGCCGGGCATCGGGCTCGCGCACTGGTGGTTCGGGCAGATGCAGGACCGCGGGGCGGTTCCCGAGGCGGTCGAACTGCACGTCTCGGGGTTCCCGCTGCTGGCCGCCGTCGGCGTCGGGCTGCTCACGGCGCTGGGCGCCGGCCTGGCGGCCGGGCGCAGGCCCGCGAAGATCAAGCCGGGCCAGGCGCTCGCCGAGGCCTCGGTTGAGCGGCTGCGGCCGGGTGTCGTCCGTACCGTCCTCGGTGTCGCCGCGGTCGGCGGCGGCTCGGCGCTCGCCGGTGTGGCGGCCTCCGCCGCCGGTTCCGACGCGGCCAACGCCTCCCTCGGCGTGGTCATGCTCTTCATGCTGGCCGTCGCGCTGCTGGGCCCGATCCTGGCCCGGCTGTGCGCGGGGCTGTTCGGACTGCTGCTGCGCGGCGGTGACGCCTCCGCGTCGCTGGCCGCCGCCAACTCCCGTACCAACGCCCGCCGCCTGGCCTCCGCGATCACCCCGATCGTGCTGGCGATGGCCTTCGCCTCGACGCTGGTCTTCATGCACACCAGCGAGAGCCACGTCGCCTCGGAGCAGCTCCGCGACGGCATCACGGCGGACCACGTCGTCACCGCCCCGGCCGGCCTGCCCGCCGACGCCGCCGACCGGGCCGCCCGCGCGCCCGGCGTCGACGCGGCCGTGAGCCTGCTGGACACGCAGGTGCTGGTGCCCGTCCGGGGCGGCGGCGAGACCTCGTTGCAGGGGACGGCGACCCAGGGCGTCTCGGGCTCCGGCGCCCAGCTCGCGCAGGTGCAGGACCTGGACGTGCGCGAGGGCAGCCTGGACCGGGTGGGCGAGGGCCGCATCGCCATCGACCGGACCCTCGCCACCGCCACGGACACCGGCCTCGGCGACAGGCTGTCGCTCTACCTGCCCGACGGCACGAAGGCCGCCCCGGAAGTCGTCGCCGTCTACGGCCGCGGCCTGGGCCTGCCGGCGGTGACCATGGACCGAGCCTCCCTGGACGGGCACGTCACGTCCGCCTTCGCCGACACCCTGCTGGTCAGCGGCGGCGACGCCGGGCCGCTCGCCCCCCTCGGCGAGGTCACCGACGCCTCCGGCTACGCCCTCGCGCAGAACGTGGACCGCGAGTTCGGCGCCTGGGCCAACTACATGATGGCCGCCGTCCTGGGCGGTTTCGCCGCCGTCGCCGCGGTCAACACCCTGGTGATGACGGTCCTGGACCGACGCCGCGAACTGCACACCCTCCGCCTCGTCGGCTCCACCCGGCGCCAGGTGCTGCGCATGCTGGGCTGGGAAAGCCTGCTGGTGTCGGCGGCGGGCGTGGCCCTGGGCACCGCCATCGCCATGATCACGCTGACCCCGATGATGCGCGGCCTGACCGGCGAGTTCCCGCACGTGCCGCCGCTGCTGTACGCCGCCTTCGCGGCGACCGCGGTAGCCCTCGGCCTGGCCGCCGTCACCCTCCCGGCCCGCGCGGCCCTGCGCGACCGGGGTGCCTGAGAGCGCGACCGGGGGCCCAGAACCGCCCCCGGTCGCCGGGTCAGCCCGCCCGCAGCCCGTCCGCCGGAGGTGTGCGCAGGGCGTGGCGGGTGGGTAGCTCGGTCGTGAGGTACGACGTCAGCGCCACCGTCGCCGCCACCGCCGGGAGCAGCCAGGCGGGGCCCGCCGGCCAGGGGTGGCCGAGGAGGCCCTGGCCGAGGAGGGCCAGGGGGACGGCGGACAGCAGGAGGCCGGAGACGAGGGCCGCGGCGGCGATCACCGTGGCCTCGCGGCGCATCATCGCGCGGATCTGCCGGGGCGTCGTGCCGACCAGGCGCAGCGCGGCGATCTCCGTGCGGCGCTGGGCGGTGGCGGCGACCAGCTTGTTGGCGATGCTCAGCAGCAGATAGCCGAGGAGCACCACGACCACCGCCAGGTTGATCCACACCTCGGGCGGCGCGTCCGCCCCCGTGGCGTCCGCGGCGGTGCCCGCGACGGCGAGGCCGGGTCGGTAGGCGGCCAGCGCGGCCAGGTCCGTCCCGGCCCGCAACGTGCCGTCGGTGCGGACCAGGACCCGCTGGTCCAGGTCGGTCGTGGTGTGCCCGGCGGCCAGTTGCCGGGAGAGGACGACCGGGCCGAAGCCCAGCCCCCGGTCGTACACGGCGACGACCCGGGCCTCGACGCGCGCCCCGTCGCCGAGCACCAGGCGCACCCGCTTCCCGAGCCCGGCGTCCCGCGTGCGGGCGGCCTCGGCGCTGACGGCGACCGTCGCCCCGGTCAGCCGGTCCAGGCCGCCGTCCGTCACGCCGAGGTCGAGGACGTCCCGGGCGTCCGGTGTGAGGATCATCGCCGAGGCGGACTCGACCGCGGGCTCGCCCAGCTCCTCGTACTCCCACACCACCGTGGTCGTCCCGGCCGGCGCCGCGGCCCGTACGCCGGGCACGTCCCGCACGGCGGACAGGGTGCCGTCGGGCAGCCCGCCCAGCGCCGGTGCCGTCAGCTCGTACTGGGCGAGCGTGCCGGTGCGGGTGTCGTCGGAGGTGGCGGCCAGCACCGTGGTCTGGGTGAGCGTGTACGTCAGGACGAAGACGACGCCCATGGCCAGCGGGCTGACCACACCGGACAGCCGCAGCGCGTAGGCCCGTACGTTGGACAGCGCCAGCCACGTCGGCGCCGCCACCCCGGGCCGCAGCCGCCGTACGGCGGCCTCGCCCGCGCTCCTGACCAGCGCCGGGCCGCACATCGCCAGCCCGATCGCGGCGAGGATGCCCGCGATGGAGGTGACCGAGGCGCCGAGGACCGTCCGGGACAGCAGCGGCACCACCGAGAGAGCGCAGGCGCCGAGGATCAGCAGCAGGCCGGCCCCGGTCCGTGCCCGCGACGGGGTGCGCGGCTCGCTGCGCGACTCGGCGACCGCCTCGGTGGCCGGCATCCGCGAGGTGCGCCAGGCCGCGCACCGGGCGGAGAGCTGCACGGCCGCCGCGATCAGGAGCAGTGTGGCGAGGGCGGGCAACGGGCTGACGGTGAGGGGGAGTTCGGGTGGGAGTACGTCGCGGTCGGCCAGCAGCTCGCGGAAGTAGCCGGCCAGCAGGTAGCCGACCGTCACGCCCGGCACCAGGGCGAGGGCCGCGACGACCGTCGACTGCCCGGCGGCCAGCCGCCGGATCTGCCTCGGCGTCGCGCCGACCGCCCGCATCAGCGCCAGGTCGCGGCGCTGCCCGGCGATGGTCACGCCCAGCGCGCCCGCGACGACGAACCCGGTGATCAGCAGCACGATCCCGCCGAGCGAACCGGCGAGCAGGATCAGCAGCGAGCGCGCCGAACCCACGCCCGGCGCCACCGCCTCGCCCCGGTCCGCACCGGTGGTCACCCGGAGGTCCGTGCCCGCGACCTCCGCGCGGACGGCGTCGGCCACCCGCTCCCCGGCGCCGTCGGCGGCCAGCAGGCCGACCAGGTCCACGGTCCCCGCGCGCGGGCCTTCGCTCCCGGTGCCGCGCCCGGCCAGCGCGGCGGCCGTCCGGTCCGCGAACCAGACGCCGCCGCCCGCACCCGGGGCGTCGACCAGCGCCGAGATCCGGTAGGCGGCGGCGGGACGGCCGTTGGCCACGACCCGGACCCGGTCGCCCACCGCGAGGCCCGCCGCGTCGGCCGCCGCCGCGTCCACGGCGACCCCTTCGCCCCGGACGGCGCCCGCCCCTCGACCCGCGCGCCGAGCCAGCAGCCGGGTCGAGGACCAGCCGTGCCCCGCCGTCACCGGGTCCTGCGCGACGGGGACGGGCCGTCCGCGCCCGTCGAGGAGCGCCGCCGGGAAGCCGAGGTCGCCGACGGCCGCGGTGACGCCGGGCAGGGCGGCCAGCCGGTCGACGAGCCGGGCCGGGACGGTGGCCCGCTCGGGCAGTGCGATCGGCAGGTCCCCGCTCGGGTGGAACTCCTGGTCGGCGGCGACCACGACGTCCGCGCCGCCGAGCCGCCCGGGCGGCAGCTGCGAACGCAGCCCGGACTCGGCGAGCACGCCGGTGGTGGTGAGCAGGGCCGCGCCGCCGAGGACCGCGCACGCCACGGCGAGCAGGGCGGTGATCCGGTGCGCGGCCATCCGCAGGGCGAGGTGCAGCATGCCTACCGCTCTCCCAACGCGACGAGACGCTCGGCCAGTTGCGGGGCCGTCGGCCGCTCCAGGGCCTCGACCACCCGGCCGTCGGCCATCACCAGCGCCCGGTGCGCGCGGGCCGCGGCGGCCGGGTCGTGGGTGACCATGACCACCGTCTGACCCAGGTCGTCGACGAGGGCGCGCAGCAGGCCGAGCACCTGGTGGGCGCTGCGCAGGTCCAGCGCGCCGGTCGGCTCGTCCGCGAAGACGACGGCGGGCTTCGCCGCCAGCGCCCGCACGACGGCGGCCCGTTGCTGCTGGCCGCCGGACAGCTCGGCGGGGCGGTGCGACAGCCGGTCGGCCAGCCCCACCCGCTCGGTCAGCGCGCGCAGCCAGTCGCCGTCCGGGCGCCGTCCCGCCAGGCGCAGCGGCAGCGTGATGTTGTCCTCGACGCTGAGCGAGGGGATGAGGTTGTACGCCTGGAAGACGAACCCGACGCGTTCGCGGCGCAGTTCGGTGCGCCGGGTCTCGTTCAGACCGGAGATCTCCCGCCCGTCGATGCGGACGCTGCCCGAGGTCGGGGAGTCCAGCCCGGCGGCGCAGTGCATCAGGGTGCTCTTGCCGGAGCCCGAGGGCCCCATCACCGCGAGGAACGTGCCGTGCTCCACGGTCAGCGACACCTCGTCGAGCGCGCGGACACCGCCCGGGTAGGTCCGGGCGACCCGGTCCAGGGCGATGGCGGGCGCCCGGCGCCCGGTGACGGTCGCGGCCGGGACGGCGGTGCTCATCGCCGCCCCCGCAGGCGGCGTACGACGAGGGTGCCGGCGGCGAGGACGGTGACCACGCCGCTGGCCAGGTGGAGCGGGGCGGCGGCACCGGTGAAGGAGAGGGCCATGTTGGCGACCGCGCTGAGCACCACGACGGCCCACAGCAGCGCGCGCACGACGTCCCCGCGGGAGACGGCGTCCGGACCGTCGCCGGGGCCGGGGCCGGGGCCGGGGCCGGGGGTGGGGCCGGGGCCGGGGGTGGGAGTGGGGGCGGCCTGGGGTGGGCCCAGGCGGTAGGGGTCCTGGTGGTCCTGGTGCGTCATGGCTGCGGCCTCCGTCGGCGTCGCTCTCGGTCGCCTCCGACGCTAGGGAGCGAGACCCCCCGCGGCCGATCCCGTGGGCCGCCCGGTCCGGGGTACAGCAGGCTGTACTTTCCGGCTCCGCACCCGCCGAGGGCCCGTCCGGCGGCATAGGGTCGGGCACGCCACGCCGCAGGTGCGTACGGCCCGGAGGGAGGCAGACGGATGACGGTCCCGGTCGCGTCCGTGCGGGAGACCGCCGTACGGACCCTGCGCGCCGCCCGTGCCGCGACGGGGCAGCTCGTCGGCGGGCTCGGTACGGCGTTCCAGGCACTGGGCGTGCTGGTGCTGCTGGCGGTGGCCGCCGTGACCGCGCCGGCCGGCCTGGGGCTGCTGCTCGCCCCCGGCGCACTGCGCGCCCTGCACGCCCTCGCCCGCCGGGAACGCGAACGCCTGTCCGGCCGGGGCATCGAGATCGTCCCGCCCGATCCGCCGCCCACCCGGCTGCGGCTCGCCCTGGCCGACCCCACCACCCGGCGCGAGTTGGGCTGGCTGGTCCGGCACGCCACCCTGGGGTTGCTGCTGGGCCTGCTCGGCCTGCTGCTGCCGCTGTGCGCCGTCCGGGACACCACCTTCCCGCTGTGGTGGCGGCTGAGCCCCGGGGAGGCGACGACCACGTCCATCGGCATCGGCACCGCCCACGGCTGGCCGGACGCGCTCGCGGCGACGCTGCTGGGTGTCGGCTGGACCGCGATCGTGCTGGGCCTCGGCCCGGGCATGGCACGCCTCCAGGCCGCCCCGGCCCGGCGCCTGCTGGTGGCCGGCCCGGGCACGGACCTGTCCCTGCGGGTGGCCGAACTGACCGCGACCCGGGCCGCGGCCCTGGACGCGCACGCCACCGAGCTGCGCCGGATCGAACGGTCCCTGCACGACGGCGCGCAGAACCGGCTGGTGTCGGTGACGGTGCTGCTGGGCGCGGCGCGCCGGATGGCGGCGCGGGACCCGGCGGGCGCCGACGAACTGCTGGAGCGGGCGCAGTCCGCCGCCGAGCAGGCCCTGGCGGAGCTGCGCCAGGTGGCGCGGGGCATCCTGCCGCCGGTGCTGGCCGACCGCGGCCTCGCGGGCGCGCTGTCGGGCCTCGCGGCGGACTGCGGGGTGCCGTGCCGCGTCGAGGCCGACGTGCCCGAGCGGTGCGCGGCGTCGGTCGAGGCGACGGCGTACTTCGTGGTGGCCGAGGCGCTCACCAACATCGCGAAGCACAGCGGCGCCGCCCGCGCCTCGGTCACGGCCCGGGCCCGTGGGGGCCGGCTGCGCCTGCTGGTCGAGGACGACGGCCGGGGCGGCGCCGACGAGGACGGCGGCTCGGGTCTGACCGGCATCCGCCGCCGCGTCGCGGCACTGGACGGCACCCTCCGGCTGACCAGCCCGCCCGGCGGCCCCACCGTCCTGGACGTGGACCTGCCCTGCGGGCGGTGACCCACCGGGGACGCGCCGGGACGGGGCCCGGGGCCGGAGGTACCGTGGAGGAACCGGGGGAACGCCGCGCACCGGCCCCGACACCGGTGCCGCTCCCGGCGATCGACGACACCGGGCCGGACCCGCCCGAGCCCGGGGCAGGAATCGCCTCATGACGGTGCACGTGCCGGTGCGGCCGGCGACCACAGAGCCTCACGGACGCCCCGCCGGCACCCGTCGGCCGGGCCCGGCACAGCGCTCCTCGCCGCAGGCCGGGGAGCGGCTGCGGCCGCTGACCAGGCGTCAGATCGAGGACCGGTTCGCCGAGCTGGGCAACCTGTACGCGCAGACCTCCGGCGGCGGGCCCCGGGCGTGGAACGCGGCCCGCGGCGCCTTCCTGCGCCGGCTGGCCGCCGACGTACGGCGTCCGGGCTTCGGCCTGCTGATAGCGGAGACCACCGTCCTGACCGGCTGCGCCTACGGCTACCCCGTGCCCGGCGGCGACCCGCCCGGCGCGCGTGGCCCGGAGCGGTACCTGACCGGGAGCGTGCTGCCCGTCGCCGCGTCGGGCCGACTCTTCCTGGTCTCCGGGATCGTGGTCCCGGCCCGGGTGCGCCGGGAGCACCACGACCGGGCCTGGAACCTCGCCCGCCGCCTCCAGGCCCGCCTGCTCGCCGAACACGACGCCGCCCTCGGCGTCACGCTGGTGGACCGCGCCGACGGCGCGACCGTACGGGCGCTGCGCTCCTGGGGCTGGCGCTACGCGGAGGGCGACACCCTCCAGTCGTCCGTACTCGGCCCGTACGGCGTCCTGGTCCTCGGGCCCTGAGCGATACCGACACCGCCGTGAGTGGAAATCCGACCCCCGTTGAAACATATATTCGCTCAGGATGGGAATACATTCCGCCGCGAAAGCAACCGGTCTCTGTCGGCGATTTCTTACCGGGTTGTCGATGCATTTCGTGCTAGGCTGGACATCAGTTGCAGTTGTGGTTGCCATTTGTGTTACCGGGTTTCCGGGCAGGTGATCATCGCGGCGATGGGGGGCTCGCACAGTGCGGGCCTTCAACACTGCCTAGGAGAAAAAAGCATGGCTTCCGGTACCGTGAAGTGGTTCAACGCCGAAAAGGGCTTCGGTTTCATCGCGCAGGACGGCGGCGGCGCCGACGTCTTCGCCCACTACTCGAACATCGCCACCCAGGGCTTCCGCGAGCTCCAGGAGGGCCAGCGGGTGAACTTCGACGTCACGCAGGGCCAGAAGGGCCCGCAGGCGGAGAACATCGTTCCCGCGTAACACCACGCGTGCAGTACGTCGCGCGGTAGTCGCGCAGTACGTGTCGAGGGCCCGCACCGCACGGTGCGGGCCCTTCGCGTGTCTTCACCAGCCGGTCGCCACCAGGTGGTTCACGAGCAGCGCCAGTACCGCCTGCGCCGTCAGCCATCCGCGCGGCCGGTTGAGGAACGCGCAGGCCGCGAGGAGCCACAGGGCGAAGGGGAGCCAGATGCGCTCCGTCTCCGCCTTGCTCATGCCGGACAGGTCGGCGGCCAGCAGGGCGAGCAGTCCGGCGGCCACGAGGAACGCCAGACGGACCTCCCCGGCCCGCGCCCCGTCCGCCCGCTCGCCCCCGGCCCGGCGCCGGACCAGTACGCCCCCGGCCCGCCGCAGTCCCGCCACCGTCGCCAGGCCGGTGATGAGCACCGTGCAGGCGAGGTTGGCCCACACCCAGTACCCGTAGGGGCGGACACCGGCCGCGCCCTCGTAGTAGCGGGTGACCAGCAGGCGGTACGCCTCCCACCAGTCGAACCCGGCCGCCGTGAACGCCACCGGCACCACGGCCGCCCCCGCCAGGAGCGCCGCGAGCAGCACCGGGCGCTCCCGCACCCCGCGCCGGCCGAGCACGAGCACCGCCGCCGCGATCACCGCGAACAGCGTCAGACCGTACGAGAGGTAGCAGGTCAGCCCGAACAGCAGTCCCGAGCCGGCCGCCCACCCCGGTGAGCGCCGGGTGACCGCGAGGGCGAGCAGCGCCACCGCCCACGCGGCGACCGCCGCGAAGTAGCCGTCGGCGGACGTGCCCATCCACACCGCGGCCGGTGCCAGGGCCAGGAAGGGCGCCGCCCGCCGGGCGAGCCGCTCGCCGGTCAGGGCCCGCACCGTGACCAGCACCGCCACGCAGGCCGTCGCGCCCACGGTGATGGTCAGGGCCCCGGCCCAGCCCCCGCCGTCGAGCCCGATCCGGTCCAGCAGCACGTAGGTCAGCGTGGCCCCGGGCGGGTGACCGGCGACGTGGGCGGGCCAGTTGTCGGGGGAGTGGAGCAGGATGTGGCCGTTGAAGTCACGCAGGGTCGCCGGGACGTCGTGCCAGCGGTCGACGACCGAGAGGTACTCCTGGCTCGTGGTGAGCCGTCCGGCGATGCCGCGGTCCCATCCGTCGATCAGGGCCAGCGACCAGGTCCACGCCAGCGCCGTCCCCCAGGCCGCCGGGAGCAGCGCGCGCCACGGCAGCCGGGCGGCGACGGCCGGGCCGTACGCCACCACCCCAGCAGCCACCAGGACCGCCGCCGGGGTGCCGGGGCCCAGGTGCGGGTCCCAGCGGCCCAGCAGGGGCGGCCAGCCGACGATCAGGTCGTCATAGGTGTACACGTACCGGCCGACCAGGACGGCGGCCGTCACGAGGAGCGCGGCCGCCGCGGCGGCGTACAGGTCGGGGCAGGAGCGGGGGCGGGTCACACCGGCACCGTAGGACGGAAGATCGCGCGAGGGGCGGTGCGCACGGCGGACGTCAGCGTTTCGTCATGGGTCGCGGACCGTCCCGGGGGCCCCTCGCGGCCTACGGTCGGCACATGCGCGACCTCGCCCCACGGCTCCCCTCCTCGCCGGGTTTCTGGCGCAGCCCGCTGCGCGGGCCCTGGTTCACCTCGGTGCTCGGCCTCGTCCTGCTCGTCGGCATCACGGTGCTGTTCGTGACGGGTCTGGTGTCCTACGCCGCCTACAACCCCGGTCTGGACCCGGTCAACGACAAGACCCCGGACAAGGGGCTCCTCGGCTTCTACCTCTTCGCCTGGCCGACCGACCCGCCCTGGCTGTACCGGCTCACCCAGGGCGTGCACGTCACTCTCGGGCTGGTCCTGATCCCGGTGCTGCTGGCCAAGCTGTGGTCGGTGGTGCCGAGGCTGTTCACGCTGCCGCCGGTCCGTTCGCTCGCCCACGCGCTGGAGCGGATCTCGCTGCTGCTGCTGGTCGGGGGCGCGCTGTTCGAGTTCGTCACCGGGGTGCTCAACATCCAGCTGGAGTACCTGTTTCCCGGCTCCTTCTACCCGCTGCACTTCTACGGTGCCTGGGTCTTCTTCGCCGCGTTCGTCGCGCACGCCGTGCTGAAGACGCCGATCGCGCTGCGCAACCTGCGGGCGATGCGCGAGGAGCGCGACGACCTGGTCTCCCCGCGTCCGGCCGCGCCCACCGTCTCGCGGCGCGGGGCCCTGTGGTTCGTCGGGGGCGGCTCGCTGCTGATGTTCGCCACCAACGCGGGGCGCAGCTTCGACGGGCCGCTGCGGGCCACCGCCGTGCTCTCCCCGCACGGCGGGCCCGAACCGGGCGGCGGTCCGAACGGGTTCCAGATCAACAAGACGGCCGCCCACGTGGGCATCGACCCGGCCGAGACGGGCGAGGACACCTGGCGGCTCGTCGTCACCGGGCGCTCGGGGACCGTCCGGCTCAGCCGGGCCGAACTGCTCGCCATGGAGCAGCACAGCGCGGCCCTGCCCATCGCCTGCGTCGAGGGCTGGTCGACGTCCGACCAGTGGTGGCGCGGCGTACGGCTGCGGGACCTCGCCGCCCGCGTGGGCCACGAGGACGACCCGCCGGACGTGTTCGTCGAGTCCCTCCAGCGGCGCGGCGCCTTCCGCAGCGGCGCCCTGCGCGCCAACCAGGTGGCCGACCCGCGCTCCCTGCTCGCCCTGTACGTCAACGGCGAGGAACTGAGCCCGGACCACGGCCACCCGGCCCGGATCATCGTGCCCGCCGCGCCCGGCGTGCTGAACACCAAGTGGGTGGCCCGGATGACGTTCGGAGACCTGGGATGAACCTCCTGCGCAGGCCGTCACGGCCGGGCCCGCCGCTCGGCAGCCCCCTCCAGATCCTCCTGCTGGCCTGCTCCTTCGCGCTCGCGGGCTACGCGGGCGTGCGGCTGCTGGCCGGCGACTGGCCCGGCGTGGTCCTCTGGTTCGTGGGCGCGGCGCTCCTGCACGACCTGGTGCTGCTGCCGCTGTACGCGGGGCTGGACCGGGCTCTCACGGGCGGTCTCGACGCGGCCCGCCACCGTGAGTGGACGTCGTACGTCCGGTTCCCCGCGGCCTTTTCCGGGCTGCTCCTGCTCGTGTGGTTCCCGCTGATCGGCGGCCGGGTCGACGCGGGCTACGCGGGGGTCACCGGGCTGTCGGCGGAGGGCTTCCTCACCCGCTGGCTGCTGATCACGGCGGCGCTGTTCGGCGGCTCGGCGCTGCTGCTCGCCCTGCGGCTGCTGCGCAGCGCGACGAAGCGGCGCTCCCCCGAGGTCCACTGACCGGCGGGACGCCACTCGGCGTCGTGCGCATGCCGGAGCAGGGCGGGCGTGCCGACTCGCGCCCACGGGAACGGGTGGTCGCTCGCGCGGCCGGTGTCGCCGACGACCTGCACGTGGGCCCGCTCGTCGATGTCGGCCCCGGCCGTCTCGGCGATCAGCAGGCCGCCGGGCGCGAGCAGGGCGGCGACGCGGCCGAGCAGGGCGCGGGGGTCGCCGCCGATGCCGATGTTGCCGTCCATGAGGAGCACGGTGTCCCAGCGTCCCTCGCCGGGCAGCGGCTCGAACACCCAGCGCCGCAGTGACTGCCCGCCCAGCCCCACGGTGCGGGTCACGGCGGCCTCGCTGACGTCGATGCCGAGGGCGGTGCGGCCCCGGGCGGCGAGTTCGGCCACCAGCCGGCCGGGGCCGCAGCCCACGTCGAGCACGGCGCCCTCGCACCGGTCGAGGACGTCCAGGTCGACGGCGTCGGCCCGCGCACACCAGCGCTCCACCTCCAGCGGCAGCAGCCAGCCGTCGGTGCGGCGCAGGAACAGCGGCCCGTGGCCCGACCGCAGGGCGGCGGCATAGGGGTCGGAGGTCTCCCAGGCGGGGGCGGGGACGGCCTGCCGGGGGCCAGTCGCGCGGCGCCCTTCACCGGCTCGCCCGCCGCCGGTCGGCCACCGGTGCGCAGGCCGCCAGCCGGGCGGCGAACCGGCCGTCCGGGGCCAGGGCGGCGACGGCGCGGGCGTCGGCGGCGGTGTCGACGTCGCGCAGCGGCGGCAGGTCCCGTACCCGCAGTCCCGCCGCCACGAGCCGCTCGCGCTGCACGGCCCCGGTCACCGGCGTCGACATGGGTACGCCCCGCAGCAGCGCGGGTTCGGGCCGGGCCAGGCCCAGCGCCCAGAAACCGCCGTCCTCGGCCGGGCCGAAGTACGCGTCGCAGTCGTGGAAGTCCACGTCGAGGAGGCCGGGCGTCACCTGCGGGGTGTCCATCCCGATCAGCAGGGCCGGCCCCGTGCAGCCGGCGAACGCGTCCGCGAGGCGGGCGTCGAGACCGCCCGCGCACTGCGGTACGACGTCGAAGCCCGGCGGCAGCCAGGGGCCGGGGGCGCCGTCGAGCACCAGCACCCGGCGCCGCGCGGGCGTCGCGGCGACGACGGCCAGGGTGTCGGCGAGGGCCTCCTCGGCCAGCGCGGCCGCCTCGACGGGCGTGAAGGGCGGGGTGAGCCGGGTCTTGACCCGGCCGGGACGCGGCTCCTTGGCGATGACGAGGAGGGTGTTCACCATGCTCACCGTGAGTTCCCTTCGTGGGCCGCGTCACTCGGCACCGGCCGGCCGGGCGGCTCGGCCAGCACGCGGCGCATGTCCCGCACCGCGTGCCAGGTGCCGCGCCAGGTCCCGGTCACCTTCGAGGCGCCGGTGCGGGGCAGGTACGGGACGTCGTGCTCGGCGATCCGCCAGCCCGCGTCGGCGGCGCGGACGACCATCTGCAGCGGGTAGCCGCTGCGCCGGTCGGTCAGGCCGAGGCCGAGGAGCCGTTCGCGGCGGGCGGCGCGCAGCGGGCCGAGGTCGTGCAGCCGCAGGCCGGTGCGGCGGCGCAGCATCCGGGCCAGGGCGAGGTTGCCGGCGCGGGCGTGCACCGGCCACGCGCCCCTGGCCCGCGGTCGTCGGCGGCCGAGGACCAGGTCGGAGGTCCCGGCGCGGATCTCGCGGACGAAGGGCGTCAGCAGGCCCGGGTCGAGGGAGGCGTCGCAGTCGCAGAAGCAGACGACGTCGGCGGTCGCGGCGGTCAGTCCGGCGTGGCAGGCGGCGCCGAAACCGCGTCGCGGCTCGGTCACGACCGTGGCGCCGAGCGAGCGGGCGAGGTCCGCCGAGCCGTCGGTGGAGCCGTTGTCGACGACGAGCGCACGCCAGCCGGCCGGGATGCGGGCCAGGACCCAGGGGAGGGCTCCGGCCTCGTTCAGGCAGGGGAGTACGACGTCGACGTCCGGAGCGGGCGAGGTGGTCACGGCGTTCACCCTACGAACCGGAACCGGACGAATCGGGCTTCCACTCCTTACGAAACACGGACGTCGGGCACCCGGCCCCGCTCGGGAGGGACGCCGGCGGGACGACGGTGCGAGGCTGGCCGCATGCACCAGCAGCCCCACGGGCCCGCCCCGACGGACACGCCCCCGGACACGCCCCCGGACACGCCTCCGGTCGGGCCCCGGGACACGGCTCCGGTCGGGCCCCGGGACACGGCTCCGGTCGGGCCCCGGGACACGGCTCCGGTCGGGCCCCGGGACACGGCTCCGGTCGGGCCCCGGGACACGTCCCCGGACGGACTCCCGGACACGTCCCCGGACGGACTCCCGGACCGACCTCCGGGCGGCCCCCCGGACGGACCCCCGGCCGACCCGGCCCGGATCCTCGTCGTGGACGACGATCCCACCGTCGCCGAGGTCGTGGCCGGGTACCTCGACCGGGCCGGCTACCGCGTCGACCGGGCCGGTGACGGCCCGGACGCGCTCGCGCTGGCCGCCGGGCACCGTCCCGACCTGGTGGTGCTCGACCTGATGCTGCCCGGCATGGATGGACTGGAGGTGTGCCGGCGGCTGCGCGGCCGGGGGCCGGTGCCGGTCATCATGCTGACCGCCCGGGGCGACGAGGACGACCGCGTCCTCGGTCTGGAGGTCGGCGCCGACGACTACGTGACCAAGCCGTTCAGCCCGCGGGAGCTGGTGCTGCGGGTGGAGTCCGTCCTGCGCCGCACCCGGCCCGCCCCGGCGCCGCGCCCGCCGTCCGCGGCCGGCCTGACCGCCGACCCGACCGCCCGCAGGGCCACCAAGGACGGCGCCGAACTGGCCCTGACCCTGCGCGAGTTCGATCTGCTCGTCTTCTTCCTGCGGCATCCGGGGCGGGCGTTCGCCCGGGAGGAGCTGATGCGTGAGGTGTGGGGCTGGGACTTCGGGGACCTGTCCACCGTCACCGTCCACGTCCGGCGGCTGCGCGGCAAGGTCGAGGACGATCCGGCCCGGCCCCGGCTGATCCAGACGGTGTGGGGCGTGGGCTACCGCTTCGACCCCGCGGGCCGGGAGGCGGACTGACCGTGCACGCCACCCTCCTCATCGCCCTCTACGCCTTCGCGGGCGCCGCCGCCACCGGCCTGGTGGGGGCGGCCGTGCTGCGGCTGATCCGGCGTCGCTCGCTGACCGCGTCGCTCGCCGTGGTGGCCGCGGTCGCCGTCCTCGCGATGCTGGCGGGCACGCTGGCCGTCGCCTGGGCGATGTTCCTGTCCCCGCACGACCTGTCCGTCGTCACGACCGTCGTGGCGATGGCGGCCGTCGTCTCGCTGGCCACCGCGCTGCTGCTGGGCCGCTGGGTGGTCGCCCGCAGCCGCGAACTGACGGCCGCGGCACGGTCCTTCGGCGTCGACGGGGACTACGCCGCCCCCAGCACCCCGGCGACCGCCGAACTGGACGCGCTCAGCCGCGAACTGGCGGCCACCAGCGCCCGGCTCGCCGAGTCCCGCGAGCGCGAGCGCGCCCTGGAGACCTCCCGGCGCGAGCTGGTCGCCTGGATCTCGCACGACCTGCGCACCCCGCTGGCCGGGCTGCGCGCCATGTCCGAGGCGCTGGAGGACGGGGTCGCCGCCGACCCCGACCGCTACCTGCGGCAGATCCGCGCCGAGGTGGAACGCCTCAACGACATGGTCGGCGACCTCTTCGAACTCTCCCGCATCCACGCCGGCACGCTCGTCCTCGCCCCGGCCCGGATCTCGCTCTACGACCTGGTCGGCGACGCCCTGGCGGGCGCGGACCCGCTCGCGCGCCGGCACGGCGTACGGCTGGTCGGCGACGCGGTGGCGGCCGTACCGGTCGAGGTGGACGGCAAGGAGATGAGCCGGGTGCTGGGCAACCTGCTGGTCAACGCGATCCGCCGGACCCCGGCCGACGGCACGGTCGCGGTCGCCGCCGAGCGGTCCGCCGACGGCGTGGTGGTCTCCGTGACCGACGGCTGCGGCGGCATCCCCGAGGAGGACCTGCCGCGGGTCTTCGACACCGGCTGGCGCGGCACCCACGCCCGTACGCCCCCGGCCGGGGCGGGCCTGGGCCTCGCCATCGTCCGCGGCATCGTCGAGGCCCACCGGGGCCGGGCCACGGTCCGCAACATCCCCGGCGGCTGCCGCTTCGAGGTGACCCTGCCGCCGGCGGAGGCCTGAGCCCCGGGCCGGTCCCCGGGTCAGTCCCCGCGCAGCCCGTCCCGGGCGAACTCCCGCATGCCCGCCGCGAATCCGACCCGGGGCCGCCAGCCCAGGTCGGTCCGCAGGCGCGCGGAGTCGGCGGTGATGTGCCGGACGTCGCCGAGGCGGTACTCGCCGGTGACGACGGGCTCGGGCCCGCCGTGGGCGGCGGACAGGGCGACGGCCATCTCGCCCACGGTGTGCGGCTCACCGCTGCCGGTGTTGTAGGCGCTGAGGGCGCCCTCCGGCGGCCGGGCGGACTCCAGCGCGGCGACGTTCGCCGCGGCCACGTCCCGCACGTGCACGAAGTCCCGGCGCTGGCGGCCGTCCTCGAAGACCCGCGGCGCCTCGCCGCGGGCCAGCGCGGAGCGGAAGAAGGAGGCGACACCGGCGTACGGGGTGTCGCGGGGCATCCGGGGGCCGTACACGTTGTGGTAGCGCAGTGACACCGCCGTCGCGCCGGTCGTCCGGGCCCAGGCGGCGGCCAGGTGCTCCTGGGCCAGCTTGGTGGTGGCGTACACGTTGCGCGGGTCGGCCGGGGCGTCCTCGCCGACCAGGCCCGGGGCCAGGTCCGCGCCGCACCGGGGGCAGGTGGGTTCGAACCGGCCCGCGTCCAGGTCGGCGACGGCGCGCGGCCCCGGCCGCACCACGCCGTGCCGCGCGCACGTGTACCGGCCCTCCCCGTACACGACCATCGACCCGGCGAGCACCAGCCGCCGCACACCCGCCCCGGCCGCCGCGGCGAGCAGGACGGCGGTGCCCAGGTCGTTGCGGGAGACGTACTCCGCCGCGTCGGCGAACCCGTTGCCGAGGCCGACCATCGCCGCCTGGTGGCACACGGCGTCCACCCCGGCGAGTGCGCGCGCGAGGGCCGCCGGATCGCGCACGTCGGCGCCGGGGTCCTCGCGGACGTCGTAGCCCACGGGCTCGTGCCCGTGCTCCCGCAGGGCCTCGACGACATGGGACCCGATGAACCCGGCGCTGCCGGTGACCAGTACGCGCATGTCCGACACGCTAGGCCCGGCCGGGCGCCGGGCCGGGCGCGCCGGTCCGCACGTCACGGGTCCGTAAGAAGCGGGGCGGCCGCGGACCCGGGGTGACTTTGCCATTCCTTTACAACCCGGCGGGTCCCCGCCTCGTCTCTCCGTCCGACCCGCATCACCCCCACGCGGTGCGCCGGTGCCCACGCGCCGACGTGCCGACGACGAGAGAGAGCGACCCGATGCGCCGAACCATCCTCAGTGCCGTGGCCCTGGCCTGCACCGTCGTACTGGCGGGCACCGCACCCGCGTTCGCCGACGACCCCACGCCCGTTCCCTCCGCCCCCGCCGAGAGCGCCCCGAGCCCCGGCACCGGACCGGCCGAGGCGACCCCCGTGCCGTCCGTCAGCACCCCCGCCGCCGAGCCGACCGAGGCACCGGCCCCCGCGCCGGCCGACGGCCAGGTCTCCGTCGTACCGGAGGGCGCGGCCGACACCGGGGTGGCGGGGCCCTCGGACCCGGCCGGGACCGACGAGGGGCTGATCGGCGCGAGCGCCGGCGGGGTGCTCCTCGCGGGCGGCGCGGTCCTCTTCGTCGTACGCCGTCGACGGGCGGCGGCGACCGGCGCATGATCCCCCGCCCCGGCCGGGTCCTCGCGACCGCCGCGCTGGCCGCGCTGCTCGTGGGCTGCGGCGGCGGCCAGGGGGACGGCGGCACGGCACCCGACCGGCTGGCGCCCTCGACGGCCGCGGCACCGCCCGCGCGGGCCCCCGCCAAGTCGGTGCGGCCCCTGGCGCGTTCGGTGCCGGTGGGGCTGCGCATCCCCGCCATCGGGGTCGACACCCCGGTGATGGGTCTCGGACTGGCCGGGGACGGCACGGTGGAGGTCCCGCCCGTCACGGACGACGACCGCGCCGGCTGGTACCGGCACTCGCCGACGCCGGGCCAGGTGGGTCCCTCGGTCCTCCTGGGCCACGTCACGGTGGGCAGGTACGGCGACGGGGTCTTCCGGCACCTCGCGCGACTGCGCCGCGGCGAGCGGATCGAGGCCCGCCTGGAGAACGGCACCGCCGCCGAGTTCACGGTCACCGCCGTACGGACGGTGGCCAAGGCCGACTTCCCGACGGACGACGTCTACGGGGACGTGGCGGGGCCGGAGTTGCGGCTCATCACCTGCGGCGGTCCGCGCGACGGCGAGGAGTACCGGGACAACGTGATCGTCTTCGCCGAACTGAGCGCCACCAAGGGCCGCTAGGACAGGACCCGGTGCGCACCGCACCGCATACCCTCACGACCATGGAGAGCGTTGAAACGGTCCCGTGACAGGGCGGCGTCCGAGCTGTTCGCCGCCCTGTATCCGCGCCTCGCCGGCTGGTGCCGCCGGCTCGTCGACGACGACGAGACGGCCCACGAGATCGCCTCCGAGGCGTTCACCCGGCTCTGGGCCCGCTGGACGTCCGTGGAGGAGCCCCGCGGCTTCCTCTACGTCACCGCCGCCAACCTCGTCCGCGACCACTGGCGCAAGCTGGAGCGCGAGCGCCGGGCGGTGCGCCGGGTCACCGCGGAGGTCGCCGTGCGCCCGCACCCGGAACAGGCCGACCCCTCGGTGCGGCTGCTCGTACAGTCGCTGCCGGAGCGGCTGCGGGTGCCGATCCTGCTCCACTACTACGCCGACATGCCGATCCGGGAGGTGTCCGTGCTGACCGGACGCAAGGAGGGAACCGTCAAGGCCGACCTGCACGCGGCCCGCGAACTGCTCCGCGTCCATCTGAGGAGAAGCCTTGACCACACGCCTTGAGGACGAGATGGACGAGCCCGGTTCCGACCGCGACGATCCGCTGCTGGTCGTGCTGCGTCCGGGCGCCGACTTCCTGGGCCCGCCGCCGGGCCGCTACGAGGCGATCCGCCGGGCCGCGTCCCGGCGGCGCCTGCTGCGCGCCGCCGCCGGTGCCGCCGCGACCGCTGCCGCCGCCGCCCTGATCGCGCTGCCGCTGAACCTGGCGGCCCCCACCCCGCCCGCGCGCCCGGCGCCGCCCTTGGCCCCGGCCCCGGCCGCCCCCACGCCGGAGGCCACACCGAGCCCGGCGCCGCCGAGCGACTCCACCCGGGCGCCCGGTCCGGGCCCGGAACAGCCGACCGAGGAATCCGCGCCGACCGGCGCCACGCCGTCGCCCTCGGAGCCGTCGCCGTCGGGGCCGTCGACGGCGTCGTCCGAGCCGTCGGCCGAGCCGAGCGACCCGCCCGTCCGGCAGGCGCCGACGAACGCGCCCGGCACCGTGGTGCCCACGCCCTCGGCGCACGGCCCCGCGGAGCAGGGCGGCCCGGCCGTGACGGACGGCACGGCTGCTACAACGGGGTGATGATCTACCACGTGGTACCGCTCGCCGAGTGGAACGCCGACCCGGGCCGGCCGTACGCGCCCGACTCCCTCACGCGGGACGGGTTCGTCCACTGCTCGCCCGACGAGGAGACCACGCTCGCCGTCGTCAACGCCTTCTACCGCGGCGCGCCCCGGCCGCTGGTGGCCCTGCTCCTGGACGAGGAACGGCTCACCGCGAGGTGCGTGTGGGAGGCGGCCGAACCCGCCCCGCCGCCCGGGGTCGCCGGGGGCACCCTGTTCCCGCACGTGTTCGGCCCCCTCGACCGCGCGGCCGTCCAGCGCGTGCTGGAGGTCCGCTGGGACGACGGGGGCCGGGCGACGGGCCTGTTCTGATCCCGCCTCAGAGTTCCTGGGGGGTGCCGACGGTGCCGCCGAGCAGCGCGGACGCCGTCTCGACCGGCGTGGTGGCGGGCGCCGCCGGGGCGGGTTCGGCCCCGGGGGCGGGGTGGCAGGTGAAGCCGAGGCGGGCCATGGCCCGGGTCACCTCGCCGCCGCTGAAGTCGCGCCGGTCCTGCCGGGTGACGACCTCGCCCACCTGCTTGACGGGGTAGCGGCGACGGCCGATGGTCACGGACTCACCGGTGACGGGTTCGGGCGTGACGCCCTTCATCGAGTCCAGCACCCCGCTCTTGGTGAGGTCGAACGGGTACCGGGCGATGACACAGCGCATGATGCCTCCAACGAGCGGAATGGGGCGGGTGGGGTCAGGACCCGGATCCGGACCGCGTCCGGACCCGGGGCGGGTGTCCTAGGGGGGTCAGGCCGCCGAGCCGGCCGAACCGCCGGTGGACTGGCGGCGCGGCCTGCGGCGCGGGGACTCGCCGGTGGGCCGCCCCTGGGCGGCGGTACGGGGCTGGCCGGCGGTGCGGGGCTGTGCGGCGCCGGTACGGGCCTGGGCGCCGGTCCCCTGACCGCCGCTGCGGCCCTGCGCGGAACGGCTGCGGCGGCCGCGGGACGAGGACCTCGCGCCGGCCGCGGCGCGCCGGGGGCGCTCCACGACCGGTGCGGCGATGACGACGGGGACGCCCGACGGGGTCTGCGCACCGGTGATGCGCGCCAGCTCCGCCTCGCCCGAGCGGACCGGGGTGACCTGCGGGGTGATACCGGCCAGGGACATCAGCCGGGTCATCTCGCGCCGCTGGTCCGGCGTCACCAGGGTGACGACGCTGCCGGACTCGCCGGCCCGGGCCGTGCGGCCGCCCCGGTGCAGGTAGTCCTTGTGGTCGCCGGGCGGGTCCACGTTGACGACCAGGTCGAGGTTGTCGACGTGGATGCCGCGGGCCGCGACGTTGGTCGCCACCAGCGCAGTCACCTGCCCGTCCTTGAACTGGGCGAGGGTGCGGGTGCGCTGCGGCTGGGACTTTCCGCCGTGCAGGCCGGCGGCGCGCACCCCGCTCTTCAGCAGGTGCTTCACCAGCCGGTCCACCCGGTGCTTGGTGTCCAGGAACATGATGACCCGGCCGTCGCGCGCCGCGATCTCGATGGTCGCGCGCTGCTTGTCCTCGTCCTGCACGTGCAGCACGTGGTGCTCCATCGTGGTGACGGCACCGGCCGACGGGTCCACGGAGTGGACCACCGGGTCGGTCAGGTAGCGGCGGACCAGCTTGTCGACGTTGCGGTCCAGGGTGGCCGAGAACAGCATCCGCTGCCCGTCCGCCGCGACCTGGTCGAGCAGGGCGGTGACCTGCGGCATGAAGCCCATGTCGGTCATCTGGTCGGCCTCGTCCAGGACCGTGATCGTGACGTCGCCGAGGGCGCAGTCGCCGCGGTCGATGAGGTCCTTGAGCCGTCCGGGCGTCGCGACGACGACCTCCGCGCCGGAGCGCAGCGCCCCGGCCTGCCGGCCGATGGACATGCCGCCGACCACGGTGGCCGACCTGAGGCCCACGGCGCGGGCGTACGGGGTGAGCGCGTCGGTGACCTGCTGGGCCAGCTCACGGGTGGGGACGAGGACCAGGGCGAGCGGACGCCGCGGCTCGGCGCGCCTGCCCGCCGTGCGGGCCAGCAGGGCCAGGCCGAAGGCGAGCGTCTTGCCCGAACCGGTGCGGCCGCGGCCGAGCACGTCGCGTCCGGCCAGGGAGTTCGGCAGGGTCGCCGCCTGGATCGGGAACGGCTCGGTCACGCCCTGGTCGCCGAGCGCGGTCAGCATGCGGGCCGGCAGGTCGAGTTCGGCGAAGGTCTCGACGGCGGGCAGCGCCGGGGTGATGGTCTTGGGCAGGGCGAACTCGCCGCCCTGGGGCGCGGCGGCCGGGCGGCGGCCGGAGTTCTGGGGGCGGCCGGCCGAACGGGAGCGACGGGGGCCGTCGCCGGCGCGCCGGCGGTCGTTGGTGCGTGCGCGGTTCATGGGGAACCTTCCTTGATACGGCACGTATCAAGGGAGACCCGCAGCGGACGAGCGGCGCAGGGAATCGCAAGAACGAGCCGGACCGGTCGATTTCGGCGTGTTGGGCCGGGCGGACCGGGAGAATTGGTGAATGCGGGGGAACGCGGAGACGCGGGGAACGCGGGTGAGTCGAATGCGCGGGGGGAAATCCGTGGCCCCCGCGGGGCGGCGTGCGCCCGGAAACGCGGCGAGCTGGGGCCCGCACCCCTAGGTGCGGGCCCCAGCTGCGCGGTGTGCGTGAGCGTCAGGCCGGGGTGATGTTCTCGGCCGTCGGGCCCTTCTGGCCCTGCGCGATGTCGAAGGTCACCTTCTGACCCTCGAGCAGCTCGCGGAAGCCCTGCGCGTTGATGTTCGAGTAGTGGGCGAAGACGTCGGGGCCGCCGCCGTCCTGCTCGATGAAGCCGAAGCCCTTTTCGGCGTTGAACCACTTCACGGTGCCGGAAGCCATGTTTTCTCCTTCGGTACGGTGCTCGGAGTTCACCCTGTGTGCACTCCGGTCGCCGCGATGATCACCCCGTCGGAAAAAACCTTCAGGCAACCACAACTGCAACTTCGTCCGACAGTAGCACGCCGTGATCGGCCGGGTGCCGGCGATAATCTTGGGCCGATCGGCCGCCGGGGAATATTCCCGGGACGGCCGCCGGGTTCTCCCCGCCGACCTGGCGGGCGGCGCCGGTCCGTGGCGCGGAAGCCCCCGCACCGAGACAAAGGACACGTCCGTGCGGGCGGGGTCAGCGGAGGTCGGCGAGGTCCTCGGCGGTCAGGACGATCGACCCGGCGGCGGTGTTCTCCTCCAGGTGGGCCAAGGAGCCCGTGCCGGGGATGGCCAGGGTGACGGGCGAGGAGGCGAGCAGCCGGGCCAGGGCGATCTGCGGGACCGTGGCGCCGTGCCGGTCCGCGACCTCGGCGACGCGGCCCCCGCCGATGTCGGCCAGGCCGCCGCCCAGCGGGAAGTACGGCACGTAGGCGATGCCGGCCTGCTCGCAGCGGGCCAGCACCTCCGTGTCGTCGCGCCGGTCGGTGCCGAGATGGTTCTGGACGGCCGCGACGGGTGCGACCGCCCGCGCCTCGGCGAGGTGCCCGGCGTCCACGTGGCTGAGGCCCAGGTGCCGGATCAGGCCCTCCTCGCGCAGCGCGGCCAGCGCCTCGAAGCGGGCGGCGACGGACTCGCCGTGCGGCGGCGGCTCGATGCCGCCGATGCGGAGGTAGACCAGGTCGAGGCGGTCGACCCCGAGGCCCTCCAGGTTCTCCTCGACCAGCGCCCGCAGTGCGCCGGGATCGGTGGTCGCCTCCAGGCCGCCGTCCGGGGTGCGCAGCGGGCCGACCTTGGTGGCGATCACCAGGCCGTCCGGGTAGGGGTGCAGGGCTTCGCGGATCAGGTCGTTGGCGCGGACGGAGCCGTCGCCGCTGGTGTAGAAGGCGGCGGTGTCGATGTGGTCGACGCCGAGTTCCACGGCACGGCGCAGCACTGCGCGGCCCGTCTCCGGGTCGCGGGCCGGCCCGTGGAAGGTGTTGGTGGGCAGGCGCATGGCTCCGAAGCCGAGCCGCCCGATCGGAAGGTCGCCGCCGAGGCGGAAGTCGTTGCTCATGCCCTCACCCTGCGTGGCACGCCCCCCGCACCACGAGCCCCTGGCAGCTTGCTGCCAGCCCCCGCCCCGCGGCCCGGCCACCACACCGACGCGCCGGGGAGCAACGCGGGCCCGGTGGCCTCACGAAGCCGGTGGCCCCCACGGGTGCGGGGGTCGCCAGGCCGGCGGCTGCCGCCGTCGAGGGCGGCGCGGGCGCCGACGGCCACGGTGACGCCGGTGGTTGCGAGGGCGCTGGTGGTTGCGAGGGCGCCGGTGGTCGCCCTGGCGCCGGGGGAGCATCGCGAAGCCGGTGACTTCCACGCAGCGGGTGGTGCGCACGGGGCGGTGGCCGCCATGGCCGCGGGGGCCGTCGTCGAGGGCCGCCGGGGCGCCGACGGCGGCGCCGTGGGTCCGCGCGGGTGCGGCACTCACCGGGACCCCGGCCGGTGGTGAGGCGCGGGCGGCACAATGGCCGTATGGCCCCGATGGCAGAGAGCATGACGGTGCACGGTGATACGGAGTTGCTGGCCCGTGCCGGGCATCTCTTCTCCTCGGTCCGGGAGGAGTTCGTCTGCGCCGCCCGCGACCTCGACACCTGGCCCCGCCCCGCCGCCCGGCAGGTCGCCCGGGCGCGGGTGCGGGACAGTGGTGCCGCGCACGTCCGCAAGCTGCTCAGCCCGGCCGCGCTGGCCGACGAGGGCGGCCGGGCGCACCTGGGCGAGCTGGCGGCCCGAGGTGCCCGGGTGCGGATCGCCGCCGGTGCCCTGCCGCACGAGACGATCATCATCGACCGGCGCTGGGCGATCCTCGCCGGTGCGGACGCGCCCGGCGGCCGCGCGTACACCGTGACCGGTGCGCCCACCCTGGTCGGCGGCGTGCACGCCCTGTTCGAGGCCGCCTGGGAGGCGGCCACCGACCTCGCGTCCTTCCTGCGGGGCGACCGGCCGCACCTCGACGCCGGGAGCCGGACGGTGCTGCGGGCACTGGGCTCCGGCGCCACGGACGAGGCCGCCGCACGGGAGCTGGGCATGTCGCTGCGCACCTACCGGCGCCGGGTCGCCGCGCTGCTCGACGCCCTCGACGCCGGGTCGCGGTTCCAGGCGGGCGTGCGCGCGGGCGAACTCGGCCTGAGCGGCTGACGGGTCGAGCGGCTGAGCGGCTGAACGGCCGGGGGGAACGGTTCGGTGCCGCGCTGCGTCGTCCCCTTCCAGGGCACGGCGGGCGTGCCCCGGGGAGGGGCGGCGCAGTGGGTACGGACGGGTTCGCCAAGTGGACACGGCGGTTCGAGGACGAGCGGGAGCGCAGGGCGGCGCAGGGCGACCCGGACTGGGAGCGGGGCGCCGTACTGCACCGTGCGGTGTGGGCGGGCATCCAGCGTTTCCAGGTCGGCGAGGACGGCGACGGCGCGAACCTCGTCGCCAAGGCCGAGGAGGCGGGCGACGCCGACTACGCGCGGGCGGTGCGGCTCTTCGTCGCCGAGGAGCAGAACCACGCCCGGCTGCTCGCCCGGCTGCTGGCCGCCGGGGGGAGGCCGACGCTGAGCGGCCACTGGAGCGACACCGTCTTCGTACGGCTGCGGCGGCTGCTGGGCCTGCGCACCGAACTGCTGGTGCTGATGATCGCCGAGGTCGTGGCGCTGCGCTACTACCGGGCCCTGCGGGACGGCACCGACGACGCGCTGACCTCGGAGGTGGCGGGCCGGATCCTGGCCGACGAGCGGCGCCACGTGCCCTTCCACTGCGAGCGGCTGCACCACTCGCTGGCCGAACTCCCCGCGGTGACGCGCCGCCCCGTGATGGCCCTGTGGCGGCTGCTCCTGCTCGCCGCCACCGTGGTCGTCGCCGCCGACCACGGCGCGGGGCTGCGCCGGCTCGGCGTCGGCCGGCGCCGGTTCGCGGCCGACGTCATGGCCTCCGCCTCCGAGGTGGCCGGGGCGGTCCTGACGCCCCGGCCGGACGCCTGGTCCGGCGGCGCGTGAGGGACCGGCGCCGGCTGCCGGGCGCCCGCTGCCGGGCCGTAGCGCCGCCGTCGGGCCGTAGCGCCGCCGTTCGGGCCGTAGCGCCGTACTACTTGCTGACGGCGAAGCGCATCAGGGCGTGCTCGTCGCCCTGCTTGATCTTGCCCGTCTCGTTGACGACCTCCAGCTTCCAGGTGCCGCCGACCCGCACCGCCTTGGCCACGGCGCAGCCGTTGTCCTGGCTGAGCAGGCTGGGCCAGATGTCGGCGACCTGCTCCGAGCTGCCCCCGGTCGCGTCGTAGACCTTGAAGCTGATGTTGCGCGCCTTCTGGAAGGAGCTGCCCTTCTTGTACGCGGCGGCGACGAACACGATCGAGGTGATGGCGCTCGGGAGCCGCGCGAACTCGACGGTCACCGTCTCGTCGTCACCGTCGCCGTGACCGGTCTGGTTGTCGCCGCTGTGCAGCAGCGAGCCGTTGCCCATCGGGTCGAGCGAGTCGAGCCCGGCGAGGCGCACCGGGTCGCCGCCCTGCATCGCGACGGCGATCAGGTCGAGGTCGGTGCCGGTCTTGCGCCGCAGCTTGCCGAGCACACCGCCGCTGCTGCCGGCGGTGGGGTCCCAGGAGACGCCGATGGACAGGTGGGTCACTCCGTCCAGGTCCGCGGGGCCGCCTTCCTTGGTGAGCGTGATCATGTGTACGTCATCCTCCGTGGTCGTGCCTGTGCCGAAGAGTCTGCCTGGCGCCGGAACGTTCCGGCAGGGCGGGGGAGCCGGTCAGTTTTCGAGAAGCACCGCGGACCCGCCCGCCCATAACGTCTAGGACATGAACTCCATCGACTCCGTCACCCTCGAGGTGGCCGACACCGAGGCCGCCGCCCGCTTCTACGCCGACGCCTTCGGGCTCGACGGATCACGGGTGCGGCTCCGCGCCTCGGACGACCCGACGAGCGGGTTCCGCGGCTTCACCCTGTCCCTCGTCGTCGCCCAGCCCGGCAACGTCGACGCCCTGTTCACCGCCGCCGTCGACGCCGGCGCCACCGTCCTCAAGCCCGCCGCGAAGTCGCTGTGGGGCTACGGCGGCGTCGTGCAGGCACCGGACGGCACGGTCTGGCAGATCGCGACCTCGGCGAAGAAGGACACCGCCCCGGTCACCCGCGACGTGGACGAGATCGTGCTGCTCCTGGGCGTCGAGGACGTCAAGGCCACCAAGCGGTTCTACGTCGAGCAGGGCCTCACCGTGGGCAAGAGCTTCGGCGGGAAGTACGTCGAGTTCGCCACCGGCCCGGACACCGTCAAGCTCTCCCTCTACAAGCGCCGGGCCCTCGCCAAGGTCGCGGGGGTGTCCGCCGAGGGCACCGGTTCGCACCGTCTCGTCGTCTCCGGCGGCACCCGCCCGTTCGCCGACCCCGACGGCTTCGCCTGGCAGCCGGAGCCCAGCCACTGATGGGTTAGTTTCCTGTGCATGTCTTCACGGGAAACACCGCGAATACCCAGGGGCGGGACGCGGGCGAGACTCTGGGCCGTGGCGGGTGCGGCGACCCTCGCGTTCCTCGTCGCGCTGGAGATCGCCGCGCGCCGCTACGGCCTGCCGGGGCCGATGACCAACCAGGCCAAGGAGTTGGTGTTCGCCCCCGCCTCGGGGCCCCTGCTCTACGCCGGGCTGGCGCTGACGATGGTGGTGCTCACCTGGCGGCAGCGGCTGGTCGCGGCGGCCGTCGCGGTCGGCATCGACCTGGCCGTCGTACTGGTGCGGTGGGCGGCGGACGCCACCGCGTCCGGCAGCCACTCCTTCGGCAACGGCGCGCTGTGGGTGGTCCTGGGCTGCGGGGTCATCGCCCTGACCCGGCGCACCGGCCCCGAACGGATCCTGCTGCTGAAGGGCGTCGGGCTCGGCCTCCTGCTGGTGGCCGGCCGCAAGACCGGCGACGCCTGGCTGCTGATCACGTCGAAGACCCGCCCGGACGTCCTCGACCCGTACGTGGCGACCGCCGACCACGCGCTGGGCAACCCGTCGTGGCTGGTGGGACGGGCCGTCGAGGCCACGGGCGCGGTCGGTGAGCACGTACTGGACTGGGTCTACGTCCAGCTCGCGGTGGCCGCGGTCGTCGTCGCGCTGTACCAACTGCGCGGGGTGGCGGCCGAGCGCCGGTTCCCCCGCCACCATCTGGTCCGCACCTTCCTGCTGATAGGCCTGCTCGGGCCGGCCATCTACATGATCTTCCCGGTCGTCGGACCGGTCTTCGCCTACGGCACGGGCGCCTTCGGCACCGGCGGCGCGGAGTGGGCGATCGCCGACCTGTGGCCCCACACGCTCCCGCCGGTCGGCCCGCCGCACCCGTTCACGTACGACGGGGTCACCCCCCGCAACTGCATGCCCAGCCTGCACACGGCGTGGGCCACCGTGATCTTCATCCACTCCCGTAAGGGGCCGCGCGTCCTGCGCTGGGCGGGAACGTTCTGGCTCGTCGCCACGCTCACCGCGACGCTGGGGTTCGGCTACCACTACGCCATCGACCTCATCGCCGGCGTCGTGTTCGCGGTCACGGTCGAGGCGGGGCTGCGCTCCCTGGACCGCGGCTGGGACCGGTCGGGAAGCCTGCTGGTCGCCCACGGGGCGCTGGTGTTCGCCGCGATCCTGGCCTCGACGCGCTACCTGTCGCTGGAGATGGCCCGGCACCCGTGGGTCTTCGGACCGCTCCTGCTGCTGGCCATGGCCTCGGTGCTCCACGGCTACGTACGGACCACGAAGGGCTGGGAACCGGTGCCCGCCCCGCCGGCGCTCCCGGAACCACGGCTCGAGGCGGCCTGAGCGCCCCGGGGCCGCACGCCTGCTGAATTGCGAAAGTTCGCAAGTCGTTGGATGCTGGGGCCCCGGGTCCGCAGGAAGCCGCGGACCGGTTTCCCCTGTGGAGACGCGATGAGCACCCTGCTCCAGCCCATGCCCCACCGGCACGTGCTCACCCTGCCCGCAGCGCCCCCGGCGGTCCGGGTGGCCCGGGAGACGGCCGAGCAGGCCCTCGCCGAGTGGGGCGTGAACCCGGGTCACCCCGCCGTCGCACCCGCCCTGCTGATCCTCAGCGAACTGGTCACCAACAGCGTCCGTCACGCGTCGCCGCCGAGCGAGCAGGTGACCGTCACGTACGCGGCCGGAGACGACTGCCTGGCCTTCGCCGTGCACGACCGGCACCCGCACCAGCCGCGGCTGCACGGCGCGCCGACCACCGGCCGGACCGGGGGCCTGGCGACCGTCATGGAACTCACCGGCACCCTGGGCGGCACCGCGGTGGTCCGGGGCGACGGCGACGGCCGGGGCAAGAGCATCTGGATCACGCTCCCGCTGTGAGCCGCGGACCGGTGTGAGGCGCGGACCGGCCGCGCTCACGAGGCGCCGTAGCTCGTCAGGGGCGGGGTGCGCAGGGCGATGACCGCCTTGTCGTCGTGGCCGTTGCCGGGCCGGTGGGCGACCAGGGCATGGCACAGGTCCTCGGGTGCCAGCCCCACCAGCCGGGAGGCGGTGACGGCCAGGGCGTCCAGGCCCCGGTCCAGCGGCTGGCCGGGGACCTCCACGAGGCCGTCGGTGAACAGGATGACGGTGCTGTCCACCGGCAGGGGGCGGCAGTGGTCGGGCCTCGGCAGGTCGGGCGCCACCCCGAGGGGGAGCCCGGGCTCCATGTCCAGGTAGCGGACCCGCCCGTCGGGCAGCAGCACCAGCGGCGGCGGGTGCCCCGCGCTGGACCACCGCAGCTGCCACGTGCCGTCGGCGGGCTCCAGCCGGGCGAGGAGCGCGGTGGCGACCGGGGCCTCGTCCAGGGCCGCGTTCATGATCCGGTCGAGCCGGGCGAGGGAGGTGCTGGGCGCGGCGCCGGGGTCGTAGTACAGGGCGCGCAGCATGTTGCGGATCTGGGACATGTCGGCCGCGGCCCGCAGGTCGTGCCCCACGACGTCGCCGATCACCGCCGCGCACGCCCCGCCGGGCAGCAGCATGGCGTCGTACCAGTCGCCGCCCACTGCGGCGGGCGCGCTCGCCGGGCGGTAGGCCGCGCCCGCGGTGAAGGGCCGCAGGTCGGGCAGGCGCGGCAGCAGCAGCCGCTGGAACTGCTCGCTGCTGTTCTGGACCTGCTGGTAGAGGCGGGCGTTCTCGATCGCCACGCCCGCCGTGCCGGCCAGCGCGCGGATCACGCCCTCGTCGTGCCGGTCGAAGGGCTGCCCGTCCTTGCGTTCGGAGAGGTAGAGGTTGCCGTAGATCCGGCCGCGCACACTGATCGCCACCCCGAGCAGGCTGCGCATCGGCGGGTGTCCGGGCGGGAAGCCCGCCGATTCCGGGTGGCGCGAGATGTCCTTGACCCGCAGCGGCTCGGGATGGTGGATCAGGTGCCCCAGCAGGCCCCTGCCCCGCGGCAGCTCCACCCCCTCCAGGTCGGCCAGCTCCTTCGTGGTGAGCCCCAGCGGGATGAACTCCTCCAGGAGCCTGCCCTCCTGGTCGAGGACGCCCATGGCCCCGTAACGGGCGCCCACCAGGTCCATCGCGGTGCGCACGATGCGGCGCAGCACCGCGGGCAGCTCCAGCTCGCCGGTGATGTTCACGACGGCCTGGAGCAGCTCCTGAAGGGTCCGCTGGGCGCGGGCCAGGGCGTGCAGCTGCTCGCCGATCCGGTTCAGGTCGGAGCTGAGCGGCAGGTCGAGGAGCGAGGCGTACGGCTCGTGGTCGCCGCCGCGGCCGGCGGCGGCGGACCCCTCCCCCGAGCCCTCCGCGGGACCCGCGCCGGGACCCGCGCCGGAGTCCTCCGTGGGACCCGCGCCGGAGTCCTCCGTGGGACCCGCGCCGGAGTCCACGTCGGCCGAGGTCGGCTCGTCCGGCGAGCGCCGCCGTTCCTCCGCCATCACGCGTGCCTCGCCTCCCACCGTGCGGTTCGCCTTTCGCCCACCCTCCCCCGTCGGTCCGGGGCGTGCCGCCCGTCCACAGCCGGTCGGAGTAACCCGGCACCGCCCCGGTGCGACCGGGTTCGTCCCGGCGGATTCGGCCTGACGGGTGGCTCGGGCGAGGATGGGCGGCATGCTGATGAGGACGGGACGGGCGCGACGCGCCCCGGGCGGGCCGACCGGGCCGCGCCGCCGCGGCGCGAGGAGGGCGAAGGCACGATGAGCACGCCGCTGTACCAGTTGAAGGCCGAGTTCTTCAAGACGCTCGGCCACCCGGCGCGCATCCGCGTCCTGGAACTGCTGAGCGAGCGCGAGCACGCGGTGGCGGAGATGCTCCCCGAGGTGGGAATCGAGCCGGCCCATCTGTCCCAGCAGCTCGCGGTGTTGCGCCGGGCGAACCTGGTGGTGTCCCGCAAGGAGGGATCGACCGTGTACTACTCCCTGACCAGCCCGCAGGTGGCCGAGCTGCTCAGGGTCGCGCGCGGCATCCTGTCCGGTGTGCTCGCCGGACAGGCCGAACTGCTCGCGGACCTCCGGGCCGGACGGCCCGAGCCGGGGCCCGAGCGGGCGTAGCGCAGCGCTCGAACCGGCGCTGGGCCTGCCCGCCGTTCCGCGATCGGGCCAGTACCGTGCACCCATGCCTGATCTGAGCCCTTCCTCCCCTGCCGAGGCCTACGCGGCGCTGTTGCAGGGCAACGCCCGCTTCGTGAGCGGTGACCGTCTGCACCCCAACCAGGACGCCGACCGCCGGTCGGAGCTGGCCCCGCGCCAGCATCCGTTCGCGGTGCTCTTCGGCTGCTCGGACTCGCGGCTGGCGGCCGAGATCATCTTCGACCGTGGGCTGGGCGACCTGTTCGTGGTGCGGA
This sequence comes from Streptomyces rubrogriseus, assembly GCF_027947575.1. Classification (NCBI taxonomy): domain Bacteria; kingdom Bacillati; phylum Actinomycetota; class Actinomycetes; order Kitasatosporales; family Streptomycetaceae; genus Streptomyces; species Streptomyces rubrogriseus. The sequence continues at coordinate 171,538 of NZ_CP116256.1, forward strand.
CGGCCGGCCACGTGGCGGGCGCGGAGGTGCTGGGCAGCGTCGAGTACGGCGTCGCCGTGCTGGGCGCACCGCTCGTGGTGGTGCTCGGGCACGACTCCTGCGGCGCGGTCACCGCGGCCGCCGAGGCCGAGCGCGGCGGCGCGGCCCCGGCCGGTTACCTCGGGGACGTGGTGGAACGGGTGATCCCGAGCGTGCTCGCCGCGCGCGCCCTGGGCCGCACCCAGGTCGACGAGTTCGTGGACGAACACATCCGCCGCAGCGTCGACGGGCTGGTGGGCCGCTCGGCGCTGCTGGCGAACGAGGTGGCCGCCGGCCGGTGCGCGGTCGTCGGTCTGTCCTACCGGCTGGCCGGGGGGACGGTGAAGCGGGTGGCGGCACACGGGCTCGCCGAGTAGCCGACGACGCCTGCATCCCCGTGGTGCCATTCATGGCGTCACGGGGGTGCAGGTCGGTGCAGATTCTTTCTCCGGCGTTCCCGCAGATCGGGGGCTTTCGGTGTACCGACTCGGGGTCTTGGCGTCGTTGCTTCTTGCGTATGGCGCCATCGTGGTGCCATCATGGCGCCATGGACCTCACCCCGTATGTCGACACACTTCGCCGTGAACTCGCGGTGGCCGCCGAAGCCGGGGGCGACGAAGCCCGCGAGCTGGCCGAGCGGCTCATCGCTCCGCTGGAGTCGGCGACCCGGCTGACCATGCTCAACGTGCTCTCCGCCGCGATGGACGAGATCACCCGCGAACTGGCCCCCGGTTCGGTCGACGTACGGCTGCGCGGGCTCGAGCCCGACTTCGTGGTGACGCCGCCGCCCACCGACGGCGGTGGTGCCACGGAGCAGGCCGCGCCCGTCGAGACGCTCAGGGCGCCGGCGCCCGCCGACGGCGACGAGGGCGGTACCGCCCGTGTCAACCTGCGCCTGCCGGCCCACCTCAAGGCGCGGGCCGAGGAGGCCGCGAGCCGCGAGGGGCTGTCGGTCAACGCCTGGCTGGTGCGGGCCGTGTCGGCCGCCGTCGACGGCGGCGGCACCCCGCCCGCGCCGGAGCGGGCACGCACCGTCGGACAGAGCTTCACCGGCTGGGTGCGCTAGCCACCCGCGCCGACACCCGCACCCGCGCCCGGGTGACGGAGAACCGAGCACCGCACCGCACAGCGCTCACACCACGTCCCACCAGCGGGGACGCCCCACGGACTCAAGAGGACGGTACAGCCATGCCTTCTTTCGACACTCCCCGACCGATCGCGGTGAACGCTCACGTGGGCGCCGGCTCCATCCGGTTCACCGCGAGCGACCGGTCCGACACGGTCGTCGAGGTGCGCCCCGGCGACCCGGGGCGGGACAAGGACGTACGGGCCGCCGAACAGACCGAGGTCTCCTACGCGAGCGGCGTCCTGACGATCAGCACGAAGGAGCGCCGTTTCATCGGTCCCACCGGCGCGGTCGAGGTGACGGTGGAACTGCCCGCGGGGTCGCGTGTGGACACGGTCGGCTCCTGGACCCAGGTCCTCGGCGAGGGCCGGCTGGGCGAGGTCCGGGTGAAGACCCCGGGCGGTGACGTGCGCCTGGACACGACCGGACCGCTCGAGCTCAACGCCTCCCACGGCTCGGTCACCGTGGACCGGGTCGAGGGCTCGGCCGAGATCACCACCAGCTCCGGCAGCGTCCGCGTCGGCGTCATCGACGGCCCGGCCGTACTGAGGAACTCGCACGGCTCCACGACCGTGGGCGCCGCCCTCGGCGACCTGCGGGTGAAGAACGCCAACGGTGACATCAACGTCGCCCACGCCGAGGCCTCGCTCACCGCGACCACCGCCCACGGCACCCTGCGGGTGGACGAGGTGGTCCGCGGCGAGATCCGGCTGGAGACCTCCTACGGCGCCATCGAGGTCGGCGTCCGCGAGGGCACGGCAGCCTGGCTCGACGTCCAGTCCAGCGGCGGGCTGGTGCGCAACACGCTCACCGCGTCGGACAGCCCCGCCGGGTCCGAGGAGACCGTCAAGGTCCACGCCCGCACCCGGTACGGCAACATCGACGTCCGCCGCGCCAAGGCCTGAGCACCGCGCCCGCCCCTGTCCGTCGGTCACCCACCCCTGTCATCCCCCCTCGAACGGGAGGGCTCCATGCCTTCGTCTGTCATGTCCACGACCACCCCGGGAACCGGTCCTCAGGCGCCCGCTGCCGTCTCCGCCGCGAATCTGCGCAAGTCGTACGGCGACAAGACCGTCCTCGACGGCATCGACCTGCGCATCCCGGCCGGGTCGGTGTTCGCGCTGCTCGGCCCGAACGGCGCCGGGAAGACCACCACCGTGCAGATCCTCTCCACCCTCGTCTCCGCCGACGGCGGGCAGGCCCAGGTGGCGGGCCACGACCTCACCACCGCCCCGCAGGCGGTCCGCGCCGCCATCGGCGTCACCGGACAGTTCTCGGCGGTGGACGGTCTGATCACCGGGGAGGAGAACATGCTCCTCATGGCGGACCTGCATCTGCTCCCGCGGCGCGAGGGGAAGCGGGTCGCCGCCGAACTGCTGGAGCGCTTCGGCCTCACCGAGGCCGCGAAGAAGCCGGCGTCCACCTACTCCGGCGGCATGAAGCGCCGTCTCGACATCGCGATGACCCTCGTCGGGAGCCCGCGGGTCATCTTCCTCGACGAGCCCACCACCGGCCTGGACCCCCGCTCCCGCCACACCATGTGGCAGATCATCCGCGAGCTCGTCACCGGCGGCGTCACCGTCTTCCTCACCACCCAGTACCTGGAGGAGGCCGACGAACTCGCCGACCGCATCGCCGTGCTCCACGACGGCAGGATCGCCGCCGAAGGCACCGCCGAGGAACTGAAGCGGCTCGTCCCCGGCGGACACGTCCGGCTCCGCTTCACCGACCCGGACGCCTATCGCGACGCCGCCACCGCCCTGCCCGGCGGCACCGGCGACGACGACACCCTCACCCTCCAGATCCCCAGCGACGGCAGCCAGCGCGACCTGCGCTCCGTCCTCGACCGCCTGGACGGCGCGGGCATCGAGGCCGACGACCTGACGGTGCACACCCCCGACCTCGACGACGTCTTCTTCGCCCTGACCGGCGGGGCCGGTGTCCCCAGCCGGACCGGCCGGACCGGCCGGACCGACCGGACCGACCGGTCCGACACGACCAAGGAGACGGTCCGATGAGCACCCTCACCCTCGCCGTGCGCAACTCCTCCACCATGCTGCGCCGCAACCTCCTGCACGCCCGGCGCTACCCCTCCCTCACCCTCAACCTCCTGCTCACCCCGGTCATGCTGCTGCTCCTCTTCGTCTACGTCTTCGGCGACGCGATGAGTGCCGGGATCGGCGGCGGCGGCGCCGACCGGGCCGCCTACATCGCGTTCATCGTGCCGGGCCTGGTGCTGATGACCATCGGCAGCACCACGGTCGGCACCGCGGTCTCCGTCTCCAACGACATGAGCGAGGGCATCGTCGCCCGCTTCCGGACCATGCCCATCCACCGCGGCTCGGTGATCACCGGACACGTCGTCGGCAGCGTGCTGCAGTCGGTGATCAGCGTGGTCCTCGTCGGTGCCGTCGCCGCGGCCATCGGCTTCCGCTCCACCGACGCCACCGTCCTGGAGTGGCTCGCGGCCTTCGCGCTGGTCGCCCTGTTCGCCACCGCGCTCACCTGGATCGCCGTGGGCATGGGTCTGATCAGCCCGAACGCCGAGGCCGCCAGCAACAACGCGCTGCCGCTGATCTTCCTCCCGCTGATCTCCAGCACCTTCGTCCCCATCGACTCGATGCCGGGCTGGTTCCAGCCGATCGCCGAGTACCAACCGTTCACGCCCGCCATCGAGACCCTGCGCGGCCTGCTCCTCGGCACCGGGATCGGGCACAACGGCTGGCTCGCCGTCGGCTGGTGCGTCGCCCTCTGCGCGCTCGGCTACCTCTGGTCCAAGTCGGTCTTCAACCGCGAGTCGAAGTAGGGCGGCCACCCCGGCCACCTCCGCGGGCGGCACCCGCGACCCGTTCGTCCCAGGGCGGCGCACCCCGACACCTCGCCGGATGCGCCGCCTTCGGTGTTGCCCGGCCGGGCAATGGCGCGAGTGACGCCAAAAATGGCTCCCGATGGTGCCAAATGTGTGCCATAGTGGTGTCATTAACGGCGCTACGGAGGGGGGCGGTCCGACCATGGACGCAGTGCAGAGCCGTCGACAGGCCACGCCCGGCGCGCTCGCGGCCTTCGCCCGCTTCGTGCTCTGCGGGGGCGGCGTGGGCCTCGCCGCCGGCTTCGCGGTGGCCGGCCTCGCCTCCTGGATGCCCTGGGCCCTGGCCAACGCCCTGGTCACCGCGGCCTCCACCCTCCTCGGCACCGAGCTGCACGCCCGCTTCACCTTCGGCACGGGCGGGCGTACGACCTGGCGCCAGCACACCCAGTCCGCCGGATCGGCGGGCGCCGCGTACGCGGTGACGTGTGCGGCCGTGCTCGGCCTGCACCAGGTGGTGGCGGCGCCCGGTGCGGTGCTCGAACAGGCCGTCTACCTGTTCGCCTCCGCGCTCGCCGGAATCGCTCGCTTCGTGGTCCTGCGCCTCGTCGTCTTCGCGCGGGGCGGGCGGCCCGCCGTCGCGGGAGACGCGGGGCGCCCCCTCGTCAGAGACGTGTCAAAGGCGCTCACGCCGCCGTATGGAAGCCGTCAACGGTGGCCGGATCCGGTCGGAACGGGGCTCTCATCTCCCTGTCAGCCTCTTTTCCGCACCTCACTAGGAGCCAGCGATGGCCGATGTGGCCTTCGTCGTCACCACGATCGCGGTGTTCGCGTTCGTGGCCCTTGTCGCCAAGGGGGTGACGAAGCTGTGACCGCGGAGAACGTCGTCGGCCTCATCGTGGCCGTCGCCCTGCTCGGTTACCTCGTCCTCGCCCTGATCCACCCGGAGAGGTTCTGAGCACCGCATGAGCCCCGTCCTCGCCGGCGTGCTCCAACTGCTCGCGCTCACGGCCGCGCTGGCGCTCGCCCACGTCCCCCTCGGCAACTACCTGGCCCGTGTCTACTCCTCGCCCAAGCACCTGCGGATCGAGAAGTGGATCTACAAGGGCATCGGCGCGGACCCGGACACGGAGATGCGCTGGCCCGCGTACCTGCGCGGCGTCCTCGCCTTCTCGCTCGCCGGGGTCCTCTTCCTCTACCTGCTCCAGCGGCTCCAGGGCGTGCTGCCCGGCTCGCTCGGTTTCGCCTCCATCGACCCGGACCAGGCGTTCAACACCGCCGCGTCCTTCGTCGCCAACACCAACTGGCAGTCGTACTACGGCGAGCAGGCCATGGGCCACGTCGTGCAGACCGCCGGGCTGGCCGTGCAGAACTTCGTCTCGGCGGCCGTCGGCATCGCCGTCGCCGTCGCTCTCGTCCGCGGCTTCGCGCGGTCCCGCACCGGTGAACTGGGCAACTTCTGGGCCGACCTGGTCCGCGGTGTCGTCCGCGTCCTGGTGCCCATCGCCGTGGTCGGCGCGGTGATCCTGGTGGCCTGCGGCGTAATCCAGAACTTCTCCGGCATCCACGAGGTCGGCCAGTTCATGGGCGGCACCCAGGAGTGGAACGGGGGTGCGGTCGCCTCGCAGGAGGTGATCAAGGAGCTGGGCACCAACGGCGGCGGCTACTTCAACGCCAACTCCGCCCATCCCTTCGAGAACCCGACGCCGTTCACCAACCTGTTCGAGATCTTCCTGATCCTGCTGATCCCGGTCGCGCTGACCCGGACCTTCGGCGTCATGACCGGCTCGGTGCGCCAGGGTTACGCGATCCTCGGGACGATGGCCGCCATCTGGGTCGGCTTCGTCGCCCTGATGATGTGGACCGAGTTCGCCCACCACGGTCCCGCGTTGCGGGCGGCCGGCGGCGCGATGGAGGGCAAGGAGCTGCGTTTCGGGATCGGCGGCTCGTCGCTCTTCGCGGTGACCACGACCCTGACCTCCACCGGCGCGGTGGACTCCTTCCACTCCTCCTACACCGGCCTCGGCGGCGGCATCACCATGCTCGGCATGATGCTGGGCGAGATCGCGCCGGGCGGGGTCGGGTCCGGGCTCTACGGCATGCTGGTCATGGCGGTCGTCGCGGTGTTCGTCGCGGGGCTCATGGTCGGGCGTACGCCCGAGTACCTGGGCAAGAAGATCGGCATCCGCGAGATCAAGTTCGCCGCCTGCTACATCCTGATCACCCCGGCCCTGGTCCTGGTGTTCACGGCCGCCGCGACGGCCCTGCCCACGCCGGGCGACTCGATGACCAACAGCGGGGCGCACGGTTTCTCCGAGATCCTGTACGCCTACACCTCCGCCTCGAACAACAACGGCTCGGCCTTCGCGGGCCTGAACGCCGACACCCAGTGGTTCAACAGCACCCTCGGCCTCGCCATGCTGCTGGGCCGGTTCGTGCCGATGGTGTTCGTCCTGGCCCTCGCGGGCTCGCTGGCCCGGCAGCAGCCGGTGCCGGCCACCGCGGGCACGCTGCGCACCGAGAAGCCCCTGTTCAGCGGGTTGCTGGTGGGCGCCGTCCTGATCATCACGGGGCTGACCTACTTCCCGGCCCTCGCCCTGGGCCCGCTCGCCGAGGGACTGGCATGACCACTCACACGCGGAAACAAGAGGACGCCATGTCCACCCTCACCATCCCGAACCGGGCGCCGCACGACGACGCACCCACCGGGCACAAGCCCGGACAGGGCCGCGTCGGCGCGGGCCTCTTCGACCCGAAGCAGTTGGTCAAGTCGCTGCCCGCCGCGTTCCGCAAGCTCGACCCGCGGGTGATGGTGAAGTCGCCCGTCATGTTCGTCGTCCTCGTCGGCTCCGTGCTGACCACCGCCTTCTCCGTCACGGGCCCCGGCGACTGGTTCGGCTGGACGATCAGCGCCTGGCTCTGGCTGACCGTGCTCTTCGCCAACCTGGCGGAGGCGGTCGCCGAGGGCCGCGGCAAGGCCCAGGCCGACACCCTGCGCAGGGCCAGGACCGACACCGTCGCCCGCCGGGTCGACGGCACCACGGTCCCCGGCACCGGACTCACGGTCGGCGACCTGGTCGTCTGCGAGGCCGGGGACGTCGTCCCCGGCGACGGGGACGTCGTCGAGGGTGTCGCCTCGGTCGACGAGTCGGCGATCACCGGGGAGTCGGCGCCCGTCATCCGCGAGTCCGGCGGCGACCGGTCCGCGGTGACCGGCGGGACCAGGGTGCTCTCCGACCGCATCGTCGTCAGGATCACCACGAAGCCGGGCGAGACGTTCATCGACCGGATGATCAACCTGGTCGAGGGAGCGGCCCGGCAGAAGACGCCGAACGAGGTGGCGCTGAACATCCTGCTGGCCTCGCTGACCGTCGTCTTCCTGCTGGCCTGCGCCACCCTCCCGCCGTTCGCCGACTACGCGGGCACCCATCTGGACATGATCGTGCTGGTGGCCCTGCTGGTCTGCCTCATCCCGACCACGATCGGCGCGCTGCTCTCCGCGATCGGCATCGCGGGCATGGACCGCCTGGTGCAGCGCAACGTGCTGGCGATGTCGGGCCGCGCGGTCGAGGCCGCCGGTGACGTCTCCACGCTGCTCCTCGACAAGACCGGCACGATCACGGTGGGGAACCGGCAGGCGGCCGAGTTCGTGCCCGTGCGCGGTGCGACGGAGGCCGAACTCGCCGACGCCGCCCGGCTCTCCTCGCTCGCCGACGAGACACCCGAGGGCCGCTCGATCGTCGTCCTCGCCAAGGAGAAGTACGGCCTGCGCGAGCGCCCAACCGTCGCCCACCACCGCCCTTCCGGGGAAGCGCTTCGCGCCTCTTCTTCTTCAGGCGAACTCGTCGGCGCCGAATGGATCGGGTTCACCGCCCAGACCCGTATGTCGGGCGTGGACGCGGACGGCCGCAGGGTCCGCAAGGGCGCGGCGGGCTCCGTCGCCGCCTGGGTCCGGGAGCGCGGCGGCACGGTCGCCGACGACGCGGACACCGTCACCGCCCGCATCTCCGAGGCGGGCGGCACACCGCTGCTCGTCGCCGTCGAGGACGACCGCGGCGCGCGGGTCCTCGGGGTGATCCACCTCAAGGACGTCGTCAAGCAGGGCATGCGTGAGCGGTTCGACGAGCTGCGCCGGATGGGCATCAGGACCGTCATGATCACGGGCGACAACCCGCTGACGGCCAGGGCGATCGCCGACGAGGCGGGCGTCGACGACTACCTCGCCGAGGCCACGCCCGAGGACAAGATGGCCCTCATCAAGCGCGAGCAGGCCGGCGGCAAACTGGTCGCGATGACCGGCGACGGCACCAACGACGCCCCCGCGCTGGCCCAGGCGGACGTCGGCGTGGCCATGAACACCGGAACGTCGGCCGCCAAGGAGGCCGGCAACATGGTCGACCTCGACTCCGACCCCACCAAGCTCATCGAGATCGTCGAGATCGGCAAGCAGCTGCTGATCACCCGCGGGGCGCTCACGACGTTCTCCGTCGCCAACGACGTCGCCAAGTACTTCGCGATCATTCCGGCGCTCTTCGCGGCCGTGTACCCGGGCCTGGACAAGCTCAACATCATGGGCCTGTCCTCCCCGGACTCCGCGATCCTGTCCGCGGTGGTCTTCAACGCGCTGATCATCGTCGTACTGGTCCCGCTCGCCCTGAAGGGCGTGCGCTACCGGCCCATGAGCGCCGACCGGATGCTGCGCCGCAACCTCGGCGTCTACGGACTGGGCGGGCTGGTCGCCCCGTTCGTCGGCATCAAGCTCATCGACCTGATCGTCTCGCTCATTCCCGGGATCGGCTGACCGACATGAACACCTCCCTGACCAACGCCGCCCGGCTGTTCACGGCCGGCCTGCGCGCCCTGCTCGTCCTGACCGTGGTCACCGGCATCGTCTACCCGCTCGTCGTCACCGGCGTCGCCCAGGGGCTGTTCCCCGGGCAGGCGAACGGCTCCGAGATCAAGGCGGACGGGAAGGTCGTCGGCTCCTCCCTCATCGGCCAGTCCTACAACCCGCCGCTGAAGGAGGGCCGGACAACCCCGGAGCCGGACCTGAGATGGTTCCAGGGCCGCCCGGCCAACGGCCTCGGCACCAACACCGTGAACACCCAGTACGAGCTGATCCTGTCCGGGGCCACCAACCGCTCCGCCGACAACCCGGAACTCCTCCGGTGGGTGAAGGACGCCAAGGCCGCCGTCGTCAGGGACAACTCCGTGCCCGGCCACCCGGTGCGGCCCGAGGACGTGCCCGCGGACGCCGTCACCTCCTCCGGCTCCGGCCTGGACCCGAACATCTCCCCGCGGTACGCCGACCTCCAGGTGCACCGGGTCGCCGCGAAGAACGGCCTGTCAGCCGACCGGGTCCAGGAGCTGGTCGACGAGCACACCACCCCCCGCACCCTCGGCTTCATCGGCGAACCGCGGGTCAACGTCCTCGAACTCAACATCGCGCTCCGGGAACTGGTGGCACCGGGGGCCGGGCACTGAGCCGTGGCTACAATCCGGGCCATGGCCCTGACCGTGCGCGACGTGGAACGGTTCGAGGCCTCCAGGCACCGTCTGGAGGCCATCGCCTACCGCCTCCTCGGCTCGGCGAGCGAGGCGGAGGACGCCGTGCAGGAGACGTTCCTGCGCTGGCAGGCGGCCGACGTCGCACGCGTCGAGGTTCCCGAGGCCTGGCTCACGAAGGTCCTCACCAACCTGTGCCTCAACCAGCTCACCTCGGCCCGCGCCCGCCGGGAGACCTACGTGGGCCAGTGGCTGCCCGAGCCGCTGCTCGCCGGGGACCCGATGCTCGGCCCCGCCGAGACGGCCGAGCAGCGCGAGTCGGTCTCCCTGGCGGTCCTCGCCCTGCTGGAGCGGCTCTCACCGGGCGAGCGGGCAGTGTACGTCCTGCGTGAGGCCTTCGGCTACCCGCACCGGGAGATCGCCGCGATCCTCGACATCACGGAGGACGCCAGCCAGCAGACCCTGCACCGGGCCCGGAAGCACATCGCGCAGGGCAGGGCCCGTACCGAGGTCGACGAGGCCGCCGCCCGGCGGATCGTGGAGGAGTTCCTCGCGGCGGCCACCAGCGGCCGGACCGAACCGCTGGTCGAGCTGCTCACCCGGGACGCCGTGTCGATCGGCGACGGCGGCGGGAAGGTGCCGGCCCGCGCCAAGGCGTTCGAGGGCGCCCAGGCCGTGGCGACGTTCCTGCGGGGCCTGTTCAAGCCCGGCAAGGCCAAGCGCGCGCTGACCGGCGGCCCCGCCGAGATCCACGCGACCACCGCCAACGGCGACCCCGCCGTCGTGGCCGTCGTGCACGGCCGGGTCATCGGGATCATGTGCCTGGAGATCACCCCCGAGGGGCTCGCGGGCTTCCGCAACCAGGTCAACCCCGACAAGCTCGAACGCGCCACCCGCCGGTGGGCGGCCACCGACCACGGGGAACCCCTGGTCCGCGCCTTCTGACCGGACTGTGGCGCGCGTCACTCCCCGCCCCTGTCAGGAATCGGCGAGCCGCCCGGTTCAAGGGGCGAGTCCCGCTGGAGAGGCTCAGCGGCCGCAGACAAGGGAGTACGTCATGCAGCACCCCACGCAGCACCGCATCGTCGTCCTGGGCGCCGGATACGCCGGAGCCGTCGCCGCCGGCCGTCTTGCCAGGCGGCTGCGGAGTGAGGACGCGGCCATCACCCTCGTCAACGCCGAGCCCCACTTCGTCGAACGGGTCAGGATGCACCAGCTCGCCGTCGGCCAGGACCTCAGGGCCCGGCCGCTGGACGAGATGTTCGCGAACACCGGGGTCGAGGTGCGGATCGCAAAGGTCACCGGCGTGGACGCCGACCGCAGGACCGTCGCCGTCACCGACGAGGACGGCACCGGTGAACTGGTCTACGACACCCTCGTCTACGCCCTCGGCAGTGCCTGGGACCCGCAGGACGTCCCCGGTGCCGCGGAGCACGCCCACGAGATCGCCGGCCGCCCGGGAGCGCTCCGGCTGCGCGAACGCCTGGCGGGGCTGGAGCCCGGCCGGACCGTGGTCGTCGTCGGCGGCGGGCTCACCGGCCTGGAGGCCGCGTCCGAGATCGCCGAGGCCCGCCCGGACCTCGACGTGTCGCTCACGGCCCGCGGCGAACTCGGCGACTGGCTCTCCCCCAAGGGCCGCCGCCACCTGCGGAAGGTCTTCACCACCCTCGGCATCACGGCGCACGAGAACGCCGCCGTCACGGCCGTGGCCGCGGACCACGTGGTCACCGCCGACGGCACGGCCGTCCCGGCCGACGTCACGGTGTGGACCACCGGATTCGCCGTCCACCCCCTGGCCAGGGCCACCACGCTGGACGTCACCGACACCGGCCGGATCGTCGTCGACGGGACCATGCGCTCGGTGTCCCACCCGGACGTGTACGCGGTCGGCGACGCGGCGCTGGCGGCGGGCCCCGGCGGCAGGCCGCTGCGGATGTCGTGCGCCTCGGGCGTGCCCACCGCCTGGCAGGCCGCCGACGCCATCGCCGCCCGGCTGACCGGCCGGAAGCTGCCGAACGTGACGCCGCGCTACTTCAACCAGTGCATCTCGCTCGGCCGCGGCCAGGGCCTGATCCAGTACGTCACCGCCGACGACCGCGCCGTGCGCGCGGCCCTGACCGGACGGCTCGCCGCCCGCTACAAGGAACTGGTCTGCAAGTCCGCGGCCTGGGGCGTCGCCAACCCGACCCTCGGCGTCCCGACCCGCCGCCGCCCGGTGGCGCCCCGCACCCCGGAGCCGGTCCCGACGGTCTGAACGGCGGGCGCGCTCACCGCACCGGGAAGCCGAAGGTGCGGCCCTGCTCCTTCAGCCAGGGCAGGACCTGCCGCAGGGCTTCGACGGTCTGGGTGCGGTCGCCCCCGGCGTCGTGGAAGAGGATGGTCGGGCCGTTGGACAGCTCCCGCTTGACGGTGGCGACGATGGCGTCCGAGCCCGGCCGCTCGAAGTCCTTGGTGTCCACGTTCCAGCCCAGCGGGCGCATCCCGTGGGAGGCGGCGAGCTTGCGGCTGTAGGGGGTGAACGCCCCGCCGGGCGCCCGGTAGTACACCGGCCGCACGCCCCCGGACGCCTCGGTGATCATGCGCTCGGCGTCGAGGATCTCCTTGGACTGGTAGGCCTCGGACTTCTTGTCCATGGCGGTGTCGTGCGACACCGTGTGGTCGCACAGCCGGTGCCCGGCCGCGACGACGTCCTTCACGAGGTCCGGGTGGGCCTCGGCCTGAAGGCCCGTCATGCAGAAGGTGGCCTTCACGCCGTACTCCTCCAGCAGGTCGAGCACCTGAGGCGTCCACGCGGGGTCGGGGCCGTCGTCGATGGTGATGTTCACGCCGCGCGGCCCCGCCTCCGAGGCGTGCGCGATGCTGATGTCGACCGGCTTGGCGTCGCCGCCCGGCGTGGCCGACGCGGTCGCCCGCGGCGTCGGGCCGCCGCCGACGGAGTCGGCCTGCGCGGTCCACACCGAGGCGCCGACGGCGAGCACCGTCACACCGAGCGCCGCCCCGACCACCTTGCCGTACCAGCCCCGTCCACCACCGTGCCGCGCCATGTCCGCCGCCCCGCCTTCGCGTAGTTACTCGCCGCCGGTCTCCGACCACGTCGGGGACCACATGACAGGACGGGAGAAACCCGCCGCGGGATCCCTCCGTTACCGATCACGGACAATCCCGGGGGAGTTCGCGGACAACTCGGCGCGGGCTACGGCTCACCCATGGGCGAGGTACTCCCAGAAATAGGCCGCGACTCCTGTGCAAGCCGTGCCCGACCCCGCCATCCAGTACAGGGAGAAGGTGTTGAGGGGGACCTTGTCCCAGGGCTTCTCCTCCTGTTCCCGGATGTCGGCCGCGACCTTCCTGGCGATCGGCGCCAGCATGACGACGAACGTGAGCAGGACGCCGCTGTAGACGTAGAGGGTGTGCGGGACGGAGTAGCCCTTCACCGTGGCGTTGGGCAGCAGGAAGAGCCAACCGGCCAGCGGGGCGGCGAACATGCGCAGCCGGGCCTTGGACGTCGGCATGCACCAGTACATCGCGGCCGTGTAGACGACGGTGGCGCCGAAGGCGATGAGCCACCAGTCCTCCGTGCTCAGAACAGACATGATCGCGGGCCCCCTTCGGACGGAAGTCTCGGCAGCCCGGCCGCTTCGGTGTCCGTGGCGGCCCCCGCCGCGCCCAGGGCGTGCAGGATGCGGGCCAGGTCGGCCGGGGCCGCCGCGAGGCGGACCGGCCCGCCCGCGTCGTCGAGCTCGGCGACGTGCCAGCCGCGGGGCACGCCGTCGCCGTCGCCGCCGCGCGGACGCCGTACGCCCTTGACGGTGAGCCGGTGCGCGGGGACGGGCCTCGCCGCGAACCGCCCCGGCCCGGGGTGGGGGACGACGGCGGGCGGGCCGTCGCCGAGTACGACATGGGTGCCGAAGTGGTTCGGGTTGTAGTCGGTGCTCTCCAGGAAGCGGGCGGCGAGGAACACGTCCGCCCCGCCGCTCTCTTCGGCCACGGCTCCGGCCGCCGTGGCCGTCGCGGCGGTCTGCGGCGTGCTGATCCGGGTGGCGCGCCACGCCAGGACGAGGAGGCCCAGCGTGGCCAGGGACCCCGCGGCCGACCAGGCGAGGGGCCCGGGGGAGGCCGGCGGGCCCAGGGGATGGACGTAGCAGAACGGCAGCAGCCACAGCGCGGTGCCGGCCAGTACGCCCGCGAACGGCAGCGCCGACGGCAGCACCTCGTCGTCGGGAAGCCGGCGCCCGCGCCGGTGCACCAGCACCCGGGCCCCCGGGTACCCGGCCGCGAGGGCGAGCGCGGCGGCGAGTACGGCCACCGAACCGGCGCTGGTGAAGTGCTCTCGCCACACGTGGTGTTCCGCCGCCACCACCCTCACCTGTCCGCGCCACAGGGTGAGTTCGACGCGGTCACCGGCCCGGAACCCCTGGGCGCCCTCCCGCGAGACCGTGAGCCGGTCCACCGGCCGGCCGTCGGCGAAGTACAGCCGGCTGGGCTGCTTCGCCCGGCCCACCTCGGTCCGCGCGATCACGGCCGGCCGGGTGGTGAGGCAGGCGCCGCGCTCCTCGGACGGCGTCCCGGCCGCGCACGGGACGGCCGAGTCCCACGCCTCCTTCGTCGCCCCCGTGACCGGCACGAACCACGCGGCCAGCCCGGCCCCCGCGAGCAGCAGCAGGCACAGGAACAGCGGTCCGGCGGTGCCCCGCCCCGCGGTGCGCCTGGAGATGACGGCGAGACGGTCCGACTCGGGGTTCCCGTGCCGACGGTGCAGGGCCCGCAGCGCGTCCAGCGTCGCGTCGAAGTCCGGCCGGTCGTCCCGGGACCCGGACACCGGCAGGGGCAGCCGCCGCGTCCGCCCGTCGCGCAGCAGCACGCCGACGCGGAAGTACTCCTCCCCGTGCCGCCCGTACTGGATGTGGACGCGCAGGTCGGCGATGTCGTCCCAGGGCACGCTCCGGTGACGGCGCAGCAGCGAGCCGTAGCGCACGCCGTACGCGTCGGCGCCGACCTCGAGGGTGACCCCGTGGAGGAAGGCGACGCCGACCAGAGCGGCCAGCAGCCCGCCGCCCACCCACCAGTCCACGAACGCACCCGAGTACACCAGGCGTCCCGCGGCCAGGACGGCCCCGGCCGCGCCCACCCCGACGCACACCCACAGGGGCCGCCTGCGCGGCGGCCGGACGCTCACTTCCTGGCCGGCGGTCATGCGCGCATGGTGCCACCGGCCCCGACGCCCCCGCCTGTACGGCATCCGGCAGTGTTCAGGCCCGCCAGGCTGCCGGGACCGGTGCGAGGGCGGACCGGCGTCGCCGCCGCGGGCTCCTTGTACCGGGAGGCGGTCGGATGGCACCGTGCAGCCTGACGGGGGAGACATGCGACCACCAGACGAACCGAGCACCGGCCGGGGTGCGGACGCGTACGAGTTCGACGCCTTCTACGCCGAGAGCGTCGGCCGGCTCATCGGTCACCTGTACGCGATGACGGGCGACCTCGCCGAGGCGCAGGACGTGGTGCAGGAGGCCTTCGCCCGGGCCTGGGAACGGCGGGCCGAGCTGGACCTGAATGGTGCCCCCGAGGCATGGGTGCGCACGGTCGCCTGGCGGCTGGCGGTCAGTCGGTGGCGGAAGGTGCGCACCGCGCTCGCCTTCGCCCGGCGCCAGGGCCCGCCGGCCGCCGTTCCGCCCCCGGAACCGCACCACGTGCTGCTGGTCCAGGCGCTGCGGCGGATACCCGAGGCGCAGCGACGGGCCGTGGTGCTCCACCACCTGTGCGACCTGACGGTCGAGCAGGTGGCCGCCGAGGTCGGCAGTCCGGTCGGTACGGTCAAGGCGCAGCTGAGCCGCGGCCGGGCGGCGCTGGCCCGGCTGCTGTCCGACACCGAACTGGATCCGCGGACGAGTCGCCCGCCGGAGGTGCGTCATGGCTGACAGGCTGAAGGATTCCCTGGCGGACCTCGCCGAGTCGGGCCGCCGGCACGCGGTGCCGCCGGCCGCGGAGCGGATCCGGGCGCGCGGCGAGCAGCGCCTGCGCCGCAGGCGGGCCGCCCTGGCGTCCGGCGGCGCGCTGCTGGCCGCGGCGGTCGCCCTGGGCGGCCTGTCGCTGGTCCGGGCCGCCCGGGACCCCGAGCCGCCCGCCGTCCTCCCGACGGCGACCGCCTCGCCCTTCGTGCCGCCGACGCCCGCTCCGGGAGCGGAGTACGCCGAGGAGCTGGCCTACGTGTACGACGCGGTGGCTGAGGGCGACACGGTGCAGGTCACCGTCGAGCCGCTGCGTACCGCGCGGGGCGGGGCGACGCCCACGGGCGAGGTGCACACGCTGACCCTGCCGCGGGGGACGCCGGTCGAAGCACGGCGGCTGTCCGGCGGGAACCCGGCGGACCTGCGACTGGACGAGCTGCTGGACCGGCTGGCCGCCGGGCGGAAGTGGGCCTTCGCGATCGACTACGACGGCGAGGGCCGCGTGCACTCGCTGCGGGAGGCCTACTGGCTCGGCGACTGATCCGGCGGGAAAACCCGGATCAGCATGCAACCGGCCGGGTGGGTCGGCGCGTAGAGAGTGCGTATCCACAACGCACCACGTCCTTGGGGGGACTTCACCATGCGCGTCGCACACCGCCGGACCACTGCCGTCCGCCGCCTCACCGCCGTCACCCTCGGCCTGCTGGCCCTGACCGGGTGCGGCGGCCCGGACGACGGGCCGGACGACAGGCAGGACGCGACCGCCAAGGCCACCGCTACTGCGTCCGGGACCTCGGCGGCGCCCACCCCGGCGCCGGACGGGACGGCCCCGAGCACCGCACCGAGCGCCACCGCATCGAGCGCCACCGCACCGAGCGCCTCCGCACCGAGCGCCTCCGCGGCCGGCGCCAACGCGGCCCGCTGGGCCGGCACCAAGCAGTTCGTGCAGATCGACGACGCCCGGACCGCCGGCGGACGGACCTACCTGTCGGTGCGGCCCGCCGAGAAGAAGCCCCACCCCCGGTTCGAGGCATGGGTGATCGTCCCGGGCGAGGGCCCCTACACCGAGGTGAGCATGACCGAGGAGGCCCAGGTACTCCTGTCGGTCCCGCTCGGCGACGCGAAGCACCCCGCCGCGTACGCCCAGGACGAGTTCGTCGGCCGCCTGACCGGCCGGCCCTCCTCGGACCGCGCGCTCCTCGGCTTCGACCTGAGCTTCGACGGCCAGGGGCGGGTGACCAGGGTGCAGTCGCTGTACACGCCCTGACACCCTGGGCCGGTCGCCGGGCGCCCCGCGCCGTCGGGGCCCACGCGTCAGTCGCGGTAGGCGTGTGTCTGAGTGGCCTTCACCGTGGCCCAGACGGTGGCGCCGGGATGCAGCTCCAGTTCGGCGGCGGCGAGCGTGGTCAGGTCGGCGGCGAGGGGGAGTTCGCCGGACAGGTCGGCGCGGATCTGGTCGCCGTGGGTCTCCAGACCGGCCACTTCGCAGCGCCAGACGTTGCGGGCGCTGGAGCCGGTGGGACGCTCGCGGTGCAGGGTGACGGCGCTGGGCGGGAAGGCGACGAAGGCCGGCCCGGTCAGCTCCTCGGTGGTCGTGATCGCGGGCCCGTCCTCGAGCCGTACCGTGTGGCCCTCGGCCCGGCCTCGGTAGAGGTTGAGCCCGACCAGGTGGGCGATGTAGTCCGTGCGCGGACGGCGGGCGATGTGGGAGGGGGTGCCCTCCTGGACGACGTGGCCGTCCTCGACGACGACGAGGTGGTCGGCGAGGACCATGGCGTCCAGCGGGTCGTGCGTGACCAGTACGGCGACGGCCTCGAAGTCGGCCAGGTGGCGGCGGAGTTGCGCGCGGACGTCGAGGCGGGTGCGGGCGTCGAGGGCCGCGAGCGGTTCGTCGAGGAGCAGCAGCCGGGGGTGGGTGGCCAGGGCGCGGGCGAGGGCGACACGCTGGGCCTGGCCGCCGGAGAGCCGGCGCGGTTTGGCGGCGGCGTGCCCGGCGAGACCCAGGCGCTCCAGCCAGGCGGCGGCCTGCGTCCGGGCCTGCGCCTTGGTCGCGCCCCGGCAGCGCGGCCCGAAGGCCACGTTGTCGAGCGCGGTCAGGTGCGGGAAGAGCAGGTAGTCCTGGAAGACGACCCCGACCGGCCGGGACTCCGGTGGCGTACGGTCCAACTCCGCGCCGTCGAGCCGCAGATGGCCGTCCGAGAGCGGGACGAGACCGGCGAGGGCGCGCAGGGCGGTGGTCTTTCCGGCGCCGTTCGGGCCCAGCAGCGCGACGACGTCGCCGGGGGCCGCGGTCAGGGCCACGTCGAGTCGGAAGCCGCCCCGCTCCACGACGAGCCGCGCGTCGAGGCCCCCGCCGACGGCCTGGGCCCCGGCGGCCGTGCTCGGCTGCGCGGCGTTCTTCCCGGTGCTCATTCCGGTGCTGTTCCCGGCGTTCTTCTCGGTGTCGGTCATGAGGCGGTCATCCAGCGGTCGCGCAGTCCGGCGAGTACGGCGATGGACACGGCCAGCAGTACCAGGCTGAGGGCGACGGCCGCCTCCGGGTCGCTCTGCAGGGCGAGGTAGACCGCCAGCGGCATGGTCTGGGTGCGGCCGGGGAAGTTCCCGGCGAAGGTGATCGTCGCCCCGAACTCGCCGAGCGCCCGCGCCCAGGCCAGCACGGCACCGGCGGCGATCCCGGGCGCGATCAGCGGCAGCGTGACCCGACGGAACGCGGTGAAGCGGGAGGCGCCGAGGGTGGTGGCCGCCTCCTCGTAGCGGGGGTCGGCGGCGCGCAGGGTGCCCTCGACGCTGATGACGAGGAACGGCATCGCCACGAACGCCTCCGCGAGGATCACCCCGGTGGTGGTGAACGGCAGCGTGATCCCGAACCAGGAGTCCAGCCACTGCCCGACGACGCCGTTGCGGCCCAGTGCCATGAGCAGGGCGACACCGCCCACCACCGGCGGCAGCACCAGCGGCAGCGTCACCAGGGCCCGGACGAGGCCGCGTCCCGGGAACTCCACCCGGGCCAGCAGCCAGGCCAGCGGCACGCCGATCACCATGCTCACCACGGTCGCCGCCGTGGCGCAGATCAGCGACAGGCGCAGCGCCTGCCACACCTCGGTGCTGGTCAGCAGCTCCGGCATGCTCGCCCAGGGGGCCCGGATCAGCAGGGCGACGAGGGGGAGCACCAGGAACGCCAGGCCGATCAGCGCGGGCACGAGCAGCGGCAGGGGAGCACCGCCCCGGACCTGGCGCCGCCGCGGCCCGTCCGCGCGCCGGCCGGCCGCGGCACCGGTCCTGTGCGGAGTGGTCACGGCGCCGTGAACCCGGCCCCGGTCAGGACCTTCTGCCCCGCGGCGGACCGCACCAGCTCGATGAACGCCTTGCCCACGTCCGCGTTGGGGGCGTCCTTGAGCAGGGTGATCGGGTAGTCGTTGACGGCCTTCGCCGACTCGGGGAACTCCACGCCCGCCACCTTGTCACCGGCCGCCCTCACATCCGTCCGGTAGACGACCGCGGCGTCGGCCTCCTTGAGGACCACCTTGTTGAGCGCCGACTTCACGTCCTCCTCGTAGGAGACCGGGGTGAGCTTCAGACCGGCGGCGGTGAGCGCCTTCCGGGCGGCGGCTCCGCACGGCACCGTCCTGTCGCACAGGACGACCTTCAGGTCCGGTCCGGTGAGGTCCTTCAGGGAGGCGACCCGGTCCGGGTTGCCGGGCAGGGTGGCGATCTCCAGCCGGTTGCGGACGAAGGTGACCGGCGTCCCGGCGGCGGCATCGGCGTCCGTGACGACCTTCATGGTCCTGGGGCTGGCGGAGGCGAACACGTCGGCCGGTGCCCCGCTGGTGATGCCCGCGGCGAGCGAGTCGCTGCCGCCGAAGTTGAAGACGACCTCGGTGCCGGGGTGCCGCTTCTCGAACTCCTTGCCCAACTCGGTGAAGCTCTCCGTCAGCGAGGCCGCGGCGAAGACGTTCACGGTCCCGGACAGCCCGCCCGATCCGCCGCCCGACGAGGAGGCACCGGAATCGGAGCCGGAGTCCGACGAGGAGCAGGCACTCAGGGCCACCAGCGCGGCGGCACCCGCGCCGGTCACCCGAAGTGTCCGGCGGATCCGGCGCGCGGAACGGTTCATCACGAGTCCACTCCCGAAGGTCGGGGCCCGAAGGGCAGGGCGAAGGTCAGGGACAGAGCACACGCCGAACATACTGCCGCAGATGCGAGCCGAAAGTCTCCTGGTACTTCGCATGAGCGGGATCACCGGTCTCATCGCCTGGCATGTGCGTTCGTACGGCGCGCTGTCGGCCGGTCGGGCCGGTCACCTTCAGGGCCGACCGGCTCAGACCCGGTCGACGTGCACGTTCGTCGACTTCACGCGGGCGGTGGCCTCCACCCCGACCTCCAGCCCCAGCTCCTCCACGGCCTCCCGCGTCAGCAGCGAAACCAGCCGGTGCGGACCGGCCTGGATCTCCACCTGGGCCGCCACGTCACCGAGCTTGATCGCGGTGACGATGCCGGGGAAGGCGTTGCGCACCGAGGTGTGGGAGGCCTCCTCCTCACCGCTCCCGCTCTGCGCGAGCTCCACGGAGAAGGCGGCCAGGTCCCTCCCGTCGATGAGCCGCTTGCCGGCCTCGTCGCGATGGGTCGCCACCCGGCCCGCGTCCGCCCACCGCCGCGCGGTGTCCGGGCTCACGCCGAGCAGCCGGGCCGCCTGGCCGATCGTGTATGACTGCATGGCCGCCAAGATAGATCAGCGGCGGGAGAGGCCGTCACCGTCCCGGGGCGGTGGCGCCTGCGCGGCGTTCCGCGCCCGGGCGGCGGCCGGCGCGTCGAGACACCGCGCCGGCTCGCCTCCGGACCGGGCGTACCCCTCCCGTCACCGACGCCAGAAGAGGTGGTGCGTCATGCCGCTCGGGCTGGGCACGACCTCCATGTGGTACCGGTCCAGCAGTTGCTCGGGCGAGTCCCACAGGCGCAGCCCGGACCCGAGCGTCACCGGCGCGACGGCCACGTGCAGGGTGTCGACGAGGCCGGCGTCGAGGAACTCCCGGACGGTGCTCACCCCGCCGCCGAGCCGGACGTCCTTGCCCCGTGCGGCCTCCCGCGCCTGCGCGAGCACGGTGGCGGGTTCGCCGTCCACGAAGTGGAACGTGGTGTCGGAGAGCGTGAACGACGGACGCGGGTGGTGGGTCAGGACGAACACCGGCGTGCGGAACGGCGGCTCGTCACCCCACCAGCCCTGCCACTCGTGGTCCTGCCACGGGCCGCGCTGGGGCCCGAACTTGTTGCGGCCCATGATCTCGGCGCCGATGTTGTGGCTGAAGTCCCGGGTGAAGTAGTCGTCGAGGCCCCGGGTTCCTCCCGGCTCGGTGCGGTTGGGCCAGCTCGCCGTGGCACCGGCCCAGGCGAAGAGCTGCCCCGGATCGACGTCGTGGCCGAAGGGCCGCTCCAGACTCTGGTCCTCGCCGGCGGCGACGCCGTCGCGCGAGACGGTGAAGTTCTGTACTCGCAGTAGCTGATCCATGCGTTCCCTCATCAGGTCCTGTCGGTTCCGGGCGATGCGTCCTACATCAAGATGTCGAACGGGACGCGACGGGATCGACAGCGGCGCGCGAGTACTTCCGGAAGGCGCCACGGACCGTGAGAGGCCGGCGGGCCACGCCGCTAGGCTTCGTCCGCCGAACGCGACGCCGGCCCGGCCAGCCCGTACAGCAGCAGGTCCGTGAGGGTGTCGACGACGCGCTGGTCCTCCTCGCCGCCGGGGGGCGTGAGCACGGCGTAGTTGAGGGTGACGAGCATCGCGCCCATCGCCGCCGCGACGAACTCGGGGTCGCCGGGCAGCCGGTGTCCGCGCTCGTCCAGGTACCGCAGGTGCTCCCGAATGGTTTGCGTCTGCTCGCGCAGGTCGTGCCAGGCCCGGCCGGTGCCGGGGTCGTCGGCCACCATCGCCTGGAACAGCGCGAGCGTGACCGGGCGGTTCTGCCGCATCACCGTCCACGCGACACCGAGGTGGTCGCGCAGCTGGTCGCGGTCGGTCAGGTCGTGGTCCCGGGGGTGCTCCAGGCCGACCATGCGCTCGTCGATCGCCTCCTCCATCTCGGCGAGGAGCGCCTGGAGCAGCTCGTCCTTGCCGGCGAAGTGCTCGTAGAAGGAGCCCGTCGAGCGGCCCGCCGCGGCGGTGATGTCGGTGATCTTCGTATTGAGGTAGCCGCGCTCGCTGAACAGCCCACGCGCCGCGTCCAGCAGTGCGGCACGCGTCTGAGCCGCCCGGACCTTTCGACTGGTGGTCCCCGCCTGCGGCATGGCGTCCTCCCTCGGCTGTTGACAGATGCCAGCGTATCGGAACAGACTTTCACCGAATCAGTATTCAGTGAAACTGGATTCAGGGAGGCGTTGTGCGAACGATCGTGATCGGTGGCGGGGTAGCCGGACCCGCCATCGCCCTTGCACTGCGGCAGATCGGTCACGAGGTGACCGTCTACGAGGCGTACGAGGTTCCCGTCGAGGAGGTCGGCGCCCACTTCAGCCTGGCGGTCAACGGCCTGCGCGCGCTGGAGAAGCTGGGCTGCCTGGACGACGTGCGGGCAGCCGGATTCCCCATCGACCGGATGCGGTTCCACACGGGTGGCGGCCGCCTCTTGGGAGACGTGCCGCGCCTTCGGCGCGGAGCCGACCCGATGCGCAGCGTCGCGCTCCAGCGCGGACGGCTCGTGGCGCTCCTGAGGCGCGCGGCACTCGACGCGGGCGCGCGGATCGTCACCGGCGAACGCCTGGTGGGCGCGACGGAGTCGGCGGACAGCGTGGTGGCCGAGTTCGCCTCCGGCCGGCGCGAGACCGCGGAGCTGCTCGTGGGTGCCGACGGCATCTGGTCGACCGTGCGCGGGCTGATCGACCCGTCCGCGCCGCGCGCGGAGTACGCGGGGCTCTACGGGGTCGCTGGAATCTCCACCCTGACGGGTGTCGAGCCCGGTGTCTGGGACCTCACCTACACGCGCAACGGCGCCTTCGTGTACACCAGCATCGACGAACGGACCCAGTGGTGGACGGCTCAGATCGGGGACCCGGTCAAGCCCGACCTGCGAGGCGTCGACGACGCGCGATGGCTGCGGCGCGTCACCGAGCTGTTCCCGGAGGCGATGCCGAGGGCGATGGTGGGAGCCGCGACATCGGTAGTCGCGTCCGGCTGCCTGAACGTCTGCGACCCGGTCGCGAAGTGGCACAGCGGGCGCATGATCCTGGTCGGCGACGCCGCCCACCCGGTCGGTGTCGGACACGGCGCCTCGATGTGCGTCGAGGACGCCCTGGAACTCGCGGCGGCGCTGAGCGGCACCCCGACCGTCCCGGCGGCACTCGAGGCCTACGACGCGACACGTCGCCCGCGCATCGACAAGCTGCTCAAGCACGGCCACAACGCCCGTGAGAGCAAGCGCCCCGGCGCCGTGAAGCGCCAGGTCAACGCGGCGAAGATGCGCGTACTCCTCCCCTTCTTCGAACGGGCGCAGGGATACCTGTACGACTACGAGCCGCCTTCCCTGCCCGCCGTGGACGGAGCACGGTCCGCCACCCGCTAGACGGCCGGCAGGGCCTCATCCACAGGGGAAGGAGAAGCAGTTGCTGAAATCGCGGGTGAGGAAGAACCTGGCCGTCGGGCTGGTGATCACGGCCGTCATCGCCGCGCTGTCGGTGGCTCTCGCGGACGACGGCAGTGAGGTGGCGGAGCTCAGGAAGTCGCTGATCATAGGGTTACTGGTGACGGGGGCGGTGACAGGGGGCACCTGGTTGCTCCAGCGGAGACGCTCGGCACCGTGACCGGCGGCCGCTCCGGGTGCCTGACCGAGGAGTCGCGCCTCAGGGGGTGACGACGGCGAAGTCCGGGTCGAAGTCGTCGAGGAGTCCGGCCAGGGTCGTCAGGGCGGTCTCGTCGCCGACGAGGGTGATCTCCCCGGCCTCGGCGAGGCGTTCCGCGCCGGCCGGCTCGAGGAGGCAGGCGACGAGGGCGGGCTTGGGGCCGCTGACCGTCAAGCGGGTGTCGGGCGAGGCGCCGCGGCGGGCGTTGAGGACGCCTCGGCGGACCCGCATCGTCCACGTCTCGTCGGTGTCGGTGAAGCGGAAGTCGATGCGCAGGTCGGCCGTGGCGGCCTTGTCACCGGCGAGGTGGACGGCGGCGTAGTCGAAGAGGATGTCGATCGGCATGGCCAGGATCGAGTCGGGGCTGGCGGTGGCGAAGGCGGCCGGGGCGACGCCCTCGCGCAGTTCCTTGGCGGCGGTCAGGAAGATGCCGCGCCACTGCGGGCCCTCGGCCTGGTAGCCCATCTGCTCGTAGGCGTCGGCCTGGAGGTCACGCGCCTCCTGGTGGTCCGGCTGGGCGAAGACCAGGGCGTGCAGGATCTGCGCCGCCCAGCGGTAGTCGCCGGCGTCGAAGGCCCGGCGTCCTTCGGTGAGGATCGCGTCGGGCCCGATCAGGTCGGTCAGACGGCGGGCGGTCTCCACCGGCGGATGGGGGTGCAGGGAGACCGGGTCGCCGTCCCACAGGCCGAGTTCCTTGGTGAAGACGGCGCGGACGTCGTGGTGGAGCGTGCCGTGGTAGCCGCGGTTGAACCACTTGCGGCCCAGCTCTTCGGGCAGCTCGACGATCTCGGCCGCCTCCAGCGGGGTGTACCCCTTGTTGGCCAGCCGCAGTGCCTGGTCGTGGATGTACTTGTAGGTGTCGCGCTGCGACTCCAGGAACGCGGTGATGTTCTCGTTGCCGAAGACGGGCCAGGTGTGCGGGCCGTAGTGCAGCTCCGCCTCGTCGCCCCACCGCTGGAGGGTCTCGTCCAGGTAGCGGGCGAAGTTGCGGGCGTCGCGGGTGCGGGCGCCGCGCAGGGTCTGGATGTTGTGCAGGGTGTGGTTGGCGTTCTCGGCGCAGGTGAGGGCCTTCAGCTCCGGGATCCAGATGTGCATCTCCTCGGGCGCCTCGGTGTCCGGTGCGTACAGGAACTCGAACTCCAGCCCGGCGAGTTCGCGCCGGGTGCCGGTCTCGGTGATCGGGTCCGTGGGGGAGAGGTACGACACGGTGGCCCCGGAGGTGGTCGTGGTGCCGATGCCGCTGGTGACGCAGCCGCAGGCGTTCTTGCCGAGGAGGCTGCCGAAGGCGTAACCGGCGCGCCGGGACATGGCGTTGCCGGCGATGACGTTCTCGCCGATGGCGTACTTGTCGAACGAGGCGATCGTGCCGGGCGCCAGGATCGGGACCCGGCCCGAGGCCACGTCGTCGGCGCTCACCACGCCCTTGACACCGCCGTAGTGGTCGACGTGCGTGTGGGTGTAGACGACGGCCGTCACGGGCTGGTCGGAGACGTGCTCGCGGATCATGGACATGGACTGGGCGGCGGACTCGACGGAGCCCGTGCAGTCGATGACGACGAGGCCCGTGTGGCCCTCGATCACGGTGAGGTTGGCGATGTCGTTGTTGCGCACCTGGAAGACGTGCTCGGCGATCCGGTAGAGCCCGCTCTTGGCCATGAGCTGCGACTGGCGCCACAGGCTGGGGTGCACGGAGTCGGGCGCCGGAGCGTCCTCGGCGAGGTAGTCGAACCAGCCCGGGTCGAAGACGACCCGGCCGTCGGCGGCCTTGACCTGCCCCGGCAGCGGGGCGATGAAGCCGTGGTCGTTGTCGGCGAAGTCCTGTCGGTCGTCCATGGCGTACCGGCTCACCGCGGCCCGGTTCGCCGCGACGGTGGCGGGGGTGGGGGGCTTCGCGTGGTCGACCATGACGACCTGACCTCTCCTGCGGCGACGGGCCGGACAGCCACTCAAGGCTTTCCCGGAGCGGAGCGGTCGGCAACTCGGCGCCGAGGAGACCCCGGCGGGTCCCGCTCACGTACCGGGCGCGTCGGCGTCGTCCGCGCCGCGACCCGGTGAGGGGACGCTGCGGCGGGCCTCGGCCAGGGCGGCCTCCAGCGGCTCGAACAGGCACCTCTGGCCGGGACCATGCCGCCCTCAACCCGCGCACGCGGTCGGGCGATGGCGCTGGTGAGGGTGGTGACCGTCAGGACGGCCCGGGCGGTCGGCGACCCCACCACCGCCGGGACGACGCCCGCGTACGGGCCCGCCACCGGACCGAACCCCGCGACGGAGGCGTACGCCATGCCCTCCGGGATCGAGAACAGGCCGGTCACCAGCCTCGTCCCACCACCGCCGTAGGGCGCTCGGCATGGTCAGCCCGAAAGGCCGCTGACGGCGTCACCGACGTACGGCCGTCACCGGCTCCGTGCGGTCAGACGCGCGGCCCGAGGAACAGCCCACCGCTCGCGTCGATGACCTGCCCGGTGATCCACCGCGCCGCGTCGGAGGCGAGGAACGCGACCACGTCGGCGACATCGTCGGGCCTGCCCAGCCGATCGAGCGCCGTCGTGCCGGCGATGAGTTCCGCCAGGCCCGGTGCTTCGAAGGACGCCCCGTTGGTCGCGGTCCGGGTGGCGCCGGGAGCGACCGCGTTCACCGTGATCCCCCGCACGCCCAGTTCGTTGGCCAGCGTCATGCTCATGGTCTCCACCGCTCCCTTGGTCATGGCGAACGAGGTCTGGGAGGGGTTGGCCATCCGGGTCGCCACGGAGGAGATCGTGATGACGCGGCCGCCGTCGGGGAGCAGGTCCAGTGCGCGCTGGACGATGAAGTACGGCGCTCGCACGTTCACCGCGAAGAGGTGGTCGAACTCCTTGCGCGTCGTGGCCCCGAGCGGCCCGGCGGGTGCGGCCGCCGCGTTGTTGACGAGGATGTCGAGCGACCGCCCGGCCAGTGCTGCCTCGACACCCGCGAAGAGCGTGTCGACGTCGTCCTCCACGCCCAGTTCCGCCCGGACGGTGACCGCCGTCCCACCGGCACGCTCGATCTCGTCGGCCGTCGCTGCCGCACCGTCCTCGTCCGCGCCGAAATGCACGATGACCGCGGCCCCCTTCACCGCTAACCGGACCGCGATCGCTCGTCCTATGCCGCGCGACGCACCGGTCACCAGAGCCGTTTTGCCCGTCAGGTCGTCTACTGCGTCCTTCATGCCCACCCCTGTTCATTTCAGTGAGTGACTACCCATCTGGTAGTCACTAACAGTAAGGTAGGGTCTACCACATGGTGGGCCGGCACTCAACACTGCGAGCACAACGGCGGGCGGAGACGCAGCGCACGATTCAGGCGCTCGCGGTACGGATGTTCATCGAGCGTGGATACGACGCCACGACGGTGAGCGACATCGCCGAAGCCGCAGGCGTGTCGCCCATGACCGTGTACCGGCACTTCCCCACGAAGGAAGACCTGGTGCTCGTCGACCAGAACGGCCCGCTCGTCGCCGAGCGCATCGCCGCCACGTCCGCCGCGCAGCCCCTGGTCCGCCGTATCAGCAGTGCGCTCGTCGAGGCGGCCGCGACGCTGACCGGCGGTGGTCGCCCGGACGACCCGGCGGCGGGCGACGCGTTCCTGCTCGCCCGCCTCCAGCTCATGATCTCGACGCCTGCCCTGCGGGCCAGGCACCTGGACAGCCAATACGCCCTTCAGCAAGCGATCGTCGACGCCCTGGGGGATGAGGCCACCGATCCCGACGAGGCGTTCCGCGCCCGAGCGGCGGCCGGCGCCTGTCTGGCTGCCATGCACACGGCATTGGTGTGCTGGGCCGAGGACGACGGGCGGACCGAGCTACCCGGCCTGATCGTGCAGGCGCTCGTCGCCGCCTTCGGCGCTGACGTCATCGACATCGGCCCGACCGGGTGAGGCGCCCACGACGTCACGGCAGGGGAAGGCGGGGCGCACCCGCCCGCCCGAGACGCGGTTGAGCTGGACCGCGACGGCGGACTCGGGGCTGCGCTGACCCACGAGGATGCTGGGACCGAGCCCGGCGGACATCGCGAGCAGGCCGACCGCCGCCAACTACGCGTCCACGCCGGGCCGCAGGAGATCCGCGGCCTGCGCCTGCCGGAGGAACCGGCACGGGAGTCGCTGACGCGGTCCTGTTCGCCACGCGCTGCCGAACTGGATGGAGAAAGGCCGGCCGGTGTGTGGGCGCGTGCACCAGTAGCTCAGGGGAGCGATGGTGCGGGCCTACCGCCCGTGCGGGGAGGCCGCGCCGGTCCAACAGCATCCCGACGAGGAACGGCAACGGGAGGTCGCCGGGCTCGACGACAACAAAGAACCCCCAGGTGTTCGACCTGGGGGTTTCGCATGGAGCGGGTGACGAGAATCGAACTCGCGCTCTCAGCTTGGGAAGCTGATGTTCTACCATTAAACTACACCCGCGTGAGACGCCGACATGGTCGGTGCCTGGACGCTCGCTCACTCTACCCCATGCCCGGCTCCCGGTGTTCGCGCCGTGGAGCCGGTGGTCGTTCCGGGGTGGGGATGCGGCTGCGGCGGCTCGGAGTTGGGGCGTACCGTGGGGGCCCCGCAGAGGGTGCGCGTGAGGGCGGAGTGCCGCCTGGAGAGTCGCCTCTTTCATCCCGTACTGTGGCTTTTGTCGTCAGGGTAGTAAGCCAGACGCGGCTCTTGGGGAAGGGACTTGAAGGACTTGATGGAGCGCACCGTCGTCCGCTGTGCCGATGGGCACGTGTTCACCGCCACCTCGTTCCCGATGCAGCAGGCCGATCGACTCGGCCCCGGTCGGCTCGTCCGATGTCCGCGGTGTGCGCGGCTGCGGAGTGCCGTGCCCGTGGGTGCGGAGAGGCGTTAGCACGCAGGCAGAGCGGGTCCGGGCGCGCGGCGCGGCGGCGGTTGTCGCTGCTCCGCGCGTCTTGCGTATCCTCGGTGCGTGCTTCTCTCAGACAAGGACATCCGGGCCGAGATCGACAACGGGCGGGTGCGGATCGATCCGTTCGACGACTCCATGGTGCAGCCGTCGAGCATCGACGTGCGTCTCGACCGCTACTTCCGGGTGTTCGAGAATCACCGGTACCCGCACATCGACCCCTCCGTCGAGCAGGTGGATCTGACCCGGCTCGTGGAGCCCGACGGCGACGAGCCGTTCATCCTGCACCCCGGCGAGTTCGTGCTGGCCAGTACGTACGAGGTCGTCTCGCTGCCGGACGATCTCGCCTCGCGGCTGGAGGGGAAGAGTTCGCTCGGGCGGCTCGGGCTGGTCACGCACTCCACCGCCGGGTTCATCGACCCGGGCTTCTCCGGGCACGTGACGCTGGAGCTCAGCAATCTCGCGACTCTTCCCATCAAGCTGTGGCCGGGGATGAAGATCGGGCAGCTGTGCATGTTCCGGCTCACCTCGCCGGCCGAGCACCCGTACGGGAGCGAGCGCTACGGGTCCCGCTACCAGGGCCAGCGGGGGCCGACCGCCTCCCGGTCCTTCCTCAATTTCCATCGGACCCAGGTATGAAGCCAGTGACGAGCAGGATGAGCAGGACGCGCGCATGAGTGATGTTCGGGAGAATCTGACCTACGAGCAGTTCGGCGTCGCCGTGCGCGAGCTGGCGCAGGCCGTCGCCGACGACGGGTACGAGCCGGACATAGTGCTGTCCATCGCCCGCGGGGGCGTCTTCGTCGCCGGTGGGCTGGCGTACGCGCTGGACTGCAAGAACATCCACCTCGTGAACGTGGAGTTCTACACCGGGGTCGGGACCACCCTCGACATGCCCGTCATGCTCGCGCCGGTCCCGAACGTCATCGACTTCTCCGACAAGAAGGTCCTGATCACCGACGACGTCGCCGACACCGGCAAGACGCTCAAGCTGGTGCGCGACTTCTGCCTCGACACGGTCGCCGAGGTCCGCAGCGCGGTGATCTATGAGAAGTCCCACTCCCTCGTCCAGTGCGAGTACGTGTGGAAGCGGACCGACGACTGGATCAACTTCCCGTGGAGCGTTCAGCCGCCCGTCGTGCGGCGGCAGGGACAGGTGCTCGACGCCTGACCGGACGGTCCGACGGACGGCGGCAGACATACGGAAGGGCCCCGGCGCGCACGTCACGCCGGGGCCCTTCCGTATGTCTGCGACTAGAACGTGCCCAGCTTCACGATCGACAGCAGGGCGATCAGCTGGATGGCGGAGGCGCCGAGCGCCTTGGGCCAGGGCAGGTCGTGGGAGCGGCCGACCATCAGGGTGAGGAGGGCGCCGGCCGCGACCCAGGTGGCCCAGCCGAGGATCTGGACGAAGGGTGCGTCACCGCCGGCGAACATCGCGACGACCAGGCGCGGGGCGTCCGTGAGGGACATGATCAGCATGGAGAGGCCGACCGTGGGCTGCCAGGCGCCGTCGCCGCCGAGCTGGCGGGCCAGGGTGTGGGTGACCACGCCCAGCACGAAGGCGCTCAGCACCAGCGCCACCGCCGTGGTCAGGACGATCGGGATCGCGTTGGAGAGGGTGGCGTTGATCGCCTCCTCGCGGGCGCCGTCGAAGCCGAAGACCGCCAGCAGGCCGTAGAGGAACGTCACGATGAGCGCCGGGACCCACATCGCGTAGTCCCGCATCTGGAGGAAGGTCTGGTTGGGCGCCAGGATCACGCCCCGCAGGAGGTCCTTCCAGTGCAGGCGGGGACCGATCGGGCCGGGGGCCGGGGCGGAGCCGGCGCGGTAGGTGTCGCCCTGGTTGTAGGGGTCGTCGACCGTGAACGCCTGGGTGTGGCCCGGGTTGTTGGCCGCGTACGGGTCGTACGGGGCCTGCTGGGGGTGGCCGCCGGGGCCGCCCTGTCCGTAGCCGCCGTCGCCGAAGTACTCCGGCTCACCGTGCCCGCCGACAGGTCCGCCGCCGTGCCCGCCGCCGGGTGCCTGCGGCCAGGGGGATCCGCCGGGGGCCCGGCCCGGTCCTGGGGCGCCACCTCCGTACGGCGGCTGCGGGTACGGCTGCTGAGGCGTCGCCGGGCCGCCGTACGGGGGTCCCTGGGGCGCCTGCTGTCCGTACGGGGGGCGTTGCGGTCGCGCGTTTGGAGCGCCGTTGTCCCGGCCGCGTCCGATCCTGAATCCAGCCACGCCTTCGAACGTACCTGGTCCCGGAGAGTGACGTGCGGGGCCCGGCCGTTCGGGGGGTCCTTTGCGGCCGAGCTGTGACATCCCTTACGGGGGTTGACCGGGACGTCCCCTAGGGGCCGTACGGGGGGCGTACGGCCCCGGTGGGGCGGGGCGCGCCGTCAGCAGAAGGCGGTGAAGCCCCACCAGCCGTCCTGCACGCGCCACGCGGCTGCGAGGCGGCCGTCGCCGCGGCCCGGGTAGGTGAGCTGCCAGCCGGCGCCGTAGGACGAACCGTCGTCCCTGTAGCTGTCGTTGGTGACGGTGAGGAGGTCGGGGGCGTCGGAGCCGTTGAAGTCGCCGACGCCGACGAGGTACCCCATCGTGTTCCAGCCGCCGGTGCCGATGATCCGGCCCGGGTAGCCGCTGCCGGGGCTGGACCACAGGCGTCCCGCCCGGTCGCGGCCGACCACGTCGGGCCGTGTGTCGCGGGTGTTGTTTCCCTCCCCTGTGACGCGCGGAGGAACCCTAGCCGCGCCGCACACCGCCCCCGCTACCGGCCCGCCCGGGGCCGAGGTGCCGGGCGGGCGCCGGCCGCGCCGGTCCTCCCGCGGGGCCGGGAGCGGGCCGGGAGCGGGTCAGGAGCCGGGCAGGAACTGCGCCGTCGAGAACGTGACCGCGGCCCGTGCCGTGACCAGGTCCTTAGCCGCGCCCCGGTGGACCTCGACGGAGTCCTTCGTGTCGCCCTGGGACGTGCGCAGCACCAGGTCCGCCAGGCCGTCGCCGTCGAAGTCGCCGGCCGTCAGCACCCGGGTCGTGCCGGTCGACGCGGGCCGCACCGTGACCGCGCCCCGCGTCGTGGGGCCCGTCCCGCGGCCGGGGTACACGCGTACTCCGGAGCCGCTGGAGACCAGCTCGCTCAGTCCGTCGCCGTCGAAGTCGGCGGCGTCGAGCATCGAGCCCGGCGTGCCGAGGGTGCCGCGGGCCGCGCTGGGGAGGTCGAAGCGCAGTGCGGTGCCGTCCGGGGTGCCCACCGCCGCGTCCAGCGCCTTGCCCTTGCCGAAGGCGCCCAGCGCGATGTCGACGCCGGTGGGCAGGGTGACCCCGGTGCGGGTCGGGCCGTCGGGGCCGCCCAGGACGAGGGCCGCCTTGCCGGGGCCCGCGGAGGTGCGGACGACGAGGTCGTCGTACCCGTCGCGGTTCACGTCGGCGGCGGGGCCGGTCGGCGCCTCGCCGGGGGACGGGATGGCCGCGTCGGCCCGGCGCGGGGCGCCCTCGCGGGTGAAGGGGCCGCGCAGGTGGCTGAGGCGGCCGGCGGAGGCGTGGACGACCAGGTCCTGGGCGCCGTCGCCGTCGAAGTCGCCGCACACCGGGCGCTCGGGCCAGTCGTTGCCGTAGCGGGCCTTGTCGGGGATGGTCAGCGGGACCGCGCGGCCGGTCGGCCCCGACGGGGAGCCGAAGAGGAGCTGGAGCGGGACCGGCGGGCGGCCCTGGCCGTCGTAGGGCGGGTCGGTGGTGACCACCAGGTCGGTGAAGCCGTCGCCGTCGAGGTCGCAGCTGGCCTCCGCCTCGAAGACGGCCGGCAACTGGCCGTCGGTCGGCGCCGCGAACTTCTCCGGCGTGAGCAGCTGCCGGGCTCCCGGTACCAGTCCGCGGGGAGAGCCGTAGACGATGCCGATGCCCGCGTCGTCCGTGTGGGTCTCGGCCGTGACCAGGTTGTCGAGGACCAGGTCGCGGTGGCCGTCGCCGTTGAAGTCGTCGGGGACCTCGCTGCCCTCGCCGTGCGGGACGGGGAGCAGGGCGGGGGCCTGGGCGGCGCGTACGGGGGTGGACGCGGCGGCGTCCTCGGCAGCGGGCGCCGGGCCGTGGCCGCAGGCGGCGAGCAGCAGCAGGCAGCCGACGGCGGCCGTGCCGGTCAGGGTGTTTCTTCGCAGGCGCCGCACCGTTCACCTCGTCCGTATCAACCCGTACCACCAGCACCGACAACGACCGGGTAATCATGCACGCGTTCGACATACGGCGACACCCCCGGGTTCGGACGGAACCCGGGGGTGTCGGTCGAGCGGGTGAGCGGCGGCTACTTCACCGGCTCCGGGGTCGGCTCGCTCTCCGGCTCCGGCTCGCCGGTCGGGTCGGCCGGGGTCCTGACGGAGTCCAGCAGGAGCTGGGCGACGTCGACGACCTGGATGGACTCCTTGGCCTTGCCGTCGTTCTTCTTGCCGTTGACCGAGTCCGTCAGCATGACCAGGCAGAACGGGCAGGCCGTGGAGACGATGTCCGGGTTGACGGAGAGGGCCTCGTCGACGCGCTCGTTGTTGATGCGCTTGCCGATCCGCTCCTCCATCCACATCCGCGCGCCGCCGGCGCCGCAGCAGAAGCCGCGCTCCTTGTGGCGGTGCATCTCCTCGTTGCGGACGCCCGGGACGGCGGCGATGATCTCGCGCGGCGGGGTGTAGATCTTGTTGTGGCGGCCCAGGTAGCACGGGTCGTGGTAGGTGATGATGCCCTCGACCGGGGTGACCGGGAGCAGCTTGCCCTCGTCGACCAGGTGCTGGAGCAGCTGGGTGTGGTGGATGACCTCGTAGTCGCCGCCGAGCTGCGGGTACTCGTTGCCGAGGGTGTTGAGGCAGTGCGGGCAGGTGGCGACGATCTTCTTGGCCGACTTGGGCTTGCGCGACTCGTCGGTGACCTTGCCGTCCTCGTCCATCTCCTCGCCGAAGGCGGCGTTGAGGGACATGACGTTCTCCATGCCGAGCTCCTGGAACAGGGGCTCGTTGCCGAGGCGGCGGGCGGAGTCGCCGGTGCACTTCTCGTCGCCGCCCATGATCGCGAACTTCACGCCCGCGATGTGCAGCAGCTCGGCGAAGGCCTTGGTGGTCTTCTTGGCGCGGTCCTCGAGGGCGCCGGCGCAGCCGACCCAGTACAGGTACTCGACCTCGGTGAGGTCCTCGATGTCCTTGCCGACGACCGGGACCTCGAAGTCCAGCTCCTTGAGCCATTCCAGGCGCTGCTTCTTCGCCAGGCCCCAGGGGTTGCCCTTCTTCTCCAGGTTCTTGAGCATCGTGCCCGCCTCGGACGGGAACGCCGACTCGATCATGACCTGGTATCGGCGCATGTCGACGATGTGGTCGACGTGCTCGATGTCGACCGGGCACTGCTCGACGCAGGCGCCGCAGGTGGTGCAGGACCACAGGACGTCGGGGTCGATGACGCCGTTCTCTTCGAGGGTGCCGATCAGCGGGCGCTCGGCCTCCGCCAGCGCGGCCGCGGGCACGCCCGCCAGCTGCTCCTCGGACGCCTTCTCCTCGCCCTCCATCGTCTTGCCGCCGCCGGCCAGCAGGTAGGGGGCCTTGGCGTGCGCGTGGTCGCGCAGGGACATGATCAGGAGCTTGGGGGAGAGCGGCTTGCCGGTGTTCCAGGCGGGGCACTGCGACTGGCAGCGGCCGCACTCGGTGCAGGTGGAGAAGTCCAGCAGGCCCTTCCAGGAGAACTGCTCGACCTGGGAGACGCCGAAGACGTCGTCGTCACCGGGGTCGGTGAAGTCGATCGGCTTGCCGCCCGAGGTCATCGGGAGCAGCGCGCCGAGCGCGGTGCCGCCCTTCGCGTCGCGCTTGAACCAGATGTTCGGGAAGGCCAGGAAGCGGTGCCAGGCCACGCCCATGTCGGTCTTCAGGGCGACCGTGATCATCCAGATGAAGGAGGTCGCGATCTTCAGCCCGGCGAAGAAGTAGACCAGGTTCTGGAGCGTGCCGAGGTCCACGTCCTGCAACGCGGAGACGACCGGATACGAGATGAAGAACGACGCCTCGTAGCCGTCCACGTGGTGGAGGGCGCCCTCCAGCGCGTGCAGCATGAAGATGCAGACGCCGACGATGAGGATGACGGCCTCGACGAAGTACGCCTGGCCGAAGTTGGAGCCCCCGAAGCGGGACTTGCGGCCCGGCTTGCGCGGGTGGCTGAGCTGCCGGATCACGATCAGGACCAGGATGCCGAGCACCGTCATCGTGCCGATGAACTCGACGAAGACGTTGTACGGCGCCCAGTCGCCGATGACCGGCAGGATCCAGTCGGCCTGGAAGAGCTGGCCGACGGCGTTGACGATGGTCAGCAGCAGGGAGAAGAAGCCCACCGCGACGAACCAGTGCGCCACACCGACGATGCCCCAGCGGTTCATCCGGGTGTGGCCGAGGAACTCCCGGACCACGGTGACGGTGCGGTCCACGGGGTCGTTGGTCCGCGTTCCGGCCGGCACCGGCTGGCCCAGCCGCATGTAGTTGACGATCTGCAGGACGGCGCGGCCGAACAGTGCGACGCCGACCACGATCAGGACCAGCGACACGATGATCGCGGCGAGTTGCATTTGGGGGCTCCTCGGGCCTGCGAGGTTACGAGGGGGCGGTATTACTAAGCGGTAACTTATTCAGTTCGTCTGAGAGTACCCCCATCCTCCGCCGCACTGTAGTCGGACGTGCGGTGATCTGCGTCGCTGAGGCAACCCTGACCCCGGTGGGTCCGTCCGGACCCGGTGTCCCGTCGGCGCCACACCGGTGCCATGCCGGTGTGGCGGTGCGATTCGTCGCAAAGCATGATATTCGGCATAGCTTATGCCCGGGCTCTACGGCGGTGGCTCCTCGCCGGTACGGCCGTGGCGGCGGCCTGCGTGGTGCCGTACGGCGAGACGGGGCCGGTGGCCGGGGCGCTCGCGGTGGGCCGGGTGGCGCTGGTTACCGGCGCCTTCCGGGGGCTCGACCACGCCGACGGGGTGGCCGGCACGGTGGGTGTCGTGACCGCCTTCGGCGTCGGCGCGTGTGCCGCGGTGGAGCTGATGGACGGGCCCGCGGTGCTGCTGCTCGTGCCGGCCGCCGCGCTCGCCGGGTTCCTGCCGCACAACTGGCATCCCGCGCGGATCGCGCTCGGCGCGTGCGGGTCGCTCTTCACCGGCTTCCTGCTCGCCGGGGCCGCCGTGCTCGCCCGGACGGGGTACGGGCCGGTCGGTGGCGCCGGGGTGCTCTGCGCGCTGACTGCCGTGGACGTGTATCCGCGCGTGCGGCGGCCGCGGGCCGGAGTGTCCCAGGCGCTTCGTGGGGCAACCGGAGGCGCGGGGGGTGCGTCCTTCCGGGCGGCGATTTTTCCGGTTCGTCAGGCCACGAGTACCGAGAACGTGCAGGTCGGAGCGCCGTTGCGTGTAAGGAACGGATAAGAGTTGAGTCGGCTCGACTCACCTCTGTTGACCCATCGCCGGGTGTCGTGCACACTTGAGCCTGTTCCACTCAAGTCAGCTGGAGGTTATTCACCATGGCACGTGCGGTCGGCATCGACCTGGGCACGACTAACTCCGTCGTCAGCGTTCTGGAGGGCGGCGAGCCCACCGTCATCACCAACGCCGAGGGCGCCAGGACCACGCCGTCCGTCGTCGCCTTCGCCAAGAACGGCGAGGTGCTCGTCGGCGAGGTGGCCAAGCGCCAGGCGGTCACGAACGTCGACAGGACCATCCGCTCGGTCAAGCGCCACATGGGCACCGACTGGAAGGTCAACCTGGACGGCAAGGACTTCAACCCGCAGCAGATCAGCGCCTTCGTGCTGCAGAAGCTGAAGCGGGACGCCGAGTCCTACCTGGGCGAGAAGGTGACCGACGCGGTCATCACCGTCCCGGCGTACTTCAACGACGCCGAGCGCCAGGCCACCAAGGAGGCCGGTGAGATCGCGGGCCTCAACGTCCTGCGCATCGTCAACGAGCCGACCGCCGCCGCGCTGGCGTACGGCCTGGACAAGGACGAGCAGGTCATCCTGGTCTTCGACCTCGGTGGCGGTACGTTCGACGTCTCGCTGCTCGAGATCGGCGACGGCGTCGTCGAGGTGAAGGCCACCAACGGTGACAACAACCTCGGTGGTGACGACTGGGACCAGCGCGTCGTCGACTACCTGGTCAAGCAGTTCCAGTCCGGCCACGGCGTGGACCTGGCCAAGGACAAGATGGCGCTCCAGCGCCTGCGCGAGGCGGCCGAGAAGGCCAAGATCGAGCTGTCCTCGTCCACCGAGACCACGATCAACCTCCCCTACATCACGGCCTCCGCCGAGGGCCCGCTGCACCTGGACGAGAAGCTCACCCGCGCCCAGTTCCAGCAGCTGACCTCCGACCTGCTGGAGCGCTGCAAGACGCCGTTCCACAACGTCATCAAGGACGCCGGCATCCAGCTGTCCGAGATCGACCACGTCGTCCTCGTCGGCGGCTCCACCCGTATGCCCGCCGTCGCCGAGCTGGTCAAGGAGCTGACCGGCGGCAAGGACGCCAACAAGGGCGTCAACCCGGACGAGGTCGTCGCCATCGGCGCCGCCCTCCAGGCCGGTGTCCTCAAGGGCGAGGTCAAGGACGTCCTGCTGCTCGACGTCACCCCGCTGTCCCTCGGCATCGAGACCAAGGGCGGCATCATGACCAAGCTGATCGAGCGGAACACGACGATCCCGACCAAGCGCTCGGAGATCTTCACCACCGCCGAGGACAACCAGCCCTCCGTGCAGATCCAGGTCTACCAGGGCGAGCGCGAGATCGCGGCGTACAACAAGAAGCTCGGGATGTTCGAGCTGACCGGTCTGCCGCCGGCGCCCCGCGGCGTCCCGCAGATCGAGGTCGCCTTCGACATCGACGCCAACGGCATCATGCACGTGACCGCGAAGGACCTGGGCACGGGCAAGGAGCAGAAGATGACCGTCACCGGCGGCTCCTCGCTGCCGAAGGACGAGGTCGACCGGATGCGCCAGGAGGCCGAGAAGTACGCGGAGGAGGACCACGCCCGCCGCGAGGCCGCCGAGTCCCGCAACCAGGGCGAGCAGCTCGTCTACCAGACGGAGAAGTTCCTCAAGGACAACGAGGACAAGGTCCCCGGCGAGGTGAAGACCGAGGTCGAGTCCGCCGTCGCCGA
Organism: Streptomyces rubrogriseus; assembly: GCF_027947575.1. Lineage (NCBI taxonomy): Bacteria > Bacillati > Actinomycetota > Actinomycetes > Kitasatosporales > Streptomycetaceae > Streptomyces > Streptomyces rubrogriseus. The sequence goes on from NZ_CP116256.1 coordinate 208,748, forward strand.
GCTGAAGGAGAAGCTCAAGGGCGAGGACACCGCCGAGATCCGCACCGCCACGGAGAAGGTCGCCGCCGTCTCGCAGAAGCTGGGCCAGGCCATGTACGCCGACGCCCAGGCCGCGCAGGCCGCCGGCGGCGAGGCCCCGGGCGCCGGTGCCGACGCGGGCGCCGGTGACAAGGCCGACGACGACGTCGTCGACGCCGAGATCGTGGACGACGAGCGCAAGGACGGTGCCGCGTGACGGAGGAGACCCCGGGTTTCGAGGAGAAGCCCGACGTCCCCTCCGGCGCCACCCCTGACGACGCCGAGCCGCAGGCCGCCTCCGAAGAGGGGGCGGCCCCGGCCGGGGACGCGAGTGAGAACGCGGGCCTGGTGGCCCAGCTGGACCAGGTGCGCACCGCGCTCAACGAGCGCACCGCGGACCTCCAGCGCCTCCAGGCCGAATACCAGAACTACCGCCGCCGGGTGGAGCGGGACCGCGTCGCGGTCAAGGAGGTCGCCGTCGCGAACCTCCTGTCCGAGCTGCTTCCCGTGCTCGACGACGTCGGGCGTGCCCGGGAGCACGGCGAACTGGTCGGCGGCTTCAAGTCCGTCGCGGAGTCGCTGGAGACCACGGTCGCCAAGCTGGGCCTCCAGCAGTTCGGCAAGGAGGGCGAGCCCTTCGACCCGACGATCCACGAGGCCCTGATGCACTCCTACGCACCGGACGTCACCGAGACGACCTGCGTGGCGATCCTGCAGCCCGGGTACCGGATCGGCGAACGCACCATCCGCCCCGCGCGGGTGGCGGTCGCCGAGCCGCAGCCGGGCGCCCAGACGGTCAAGCCGGCCGAGGACGCCACCGAGGCGCAGGACGCCTCGGGCGCGGAGGACGACGCCGGGACCAAGGAGAGCGGTGGCCCGGACGAGGGCTGAGCTCGAGGTGACGCACAGGGCGCGAGAGGAGGGACGTCGGGGATGAGCACGAAGGACTTCATCGAGAAGGACTACTACAAGGTTCTCGGCGTCCCCAAGGACGCCACCGAGGCCGAGATCAAGAAGGCGTACCGGAAGCTCGCCCGCGAGAACCACCCGGACGCCAACAAGGGAAACGTCAAGGCGGAGGAGCGCTTCAAGGAGATCTCCGAGGCCAACGACATCCTCGGTGACCCCAAGAAGCGCAAGGAGTACGACGAGGCCCGCGCCCTCTTCGGCAACGGCGGTTTCCGCCCGGGGCCGGGCGCGGGCGGCGGCGGCACCTTCAACTTCGACCTGGGCGACCTCTTCGGAGGCGGCGCCCAGGGCGGGGGAGGCCAGGGCGGCGCCGGCGGCTTCGGCGGCGGCCTCGGGGACGTCTTCGGCGGCCTGTTCAACCGCACCGGCGGCGGACCGGGCACCGGCACGCGTACGCAGCCGCGGCGCGGGCAGGACATCGAGTCCGAGGTCACCCTGAGCTTCACCGAGGCCATCGAGGGCGCGACCGTGCCGCTCAGGATGTCCTCGCAGGCGCCCTGCAAGGCCTGTTCGGGCACCGGCGACAAGAACGGCACGCCGCGCGTGTGCCCGACCTGCGTCGGCACCGGCCAGGTCGCCCGGGGCTCGGGCGGCGGTTTCTCCCTCACCGACCCGTGCCCGGACTGCAAGGGCCGCGGCCTGATCGCCGAGGACCCCTGCGAGGTCTGCAAGGGCTCCGGACGCGCCAAGTCCTCGCGGACGATGCAGGTCCGTATCCCCGCCGGGGTCTCGGACGGGCAGCGCATCCGGCTGCGCGGCAAGGGCACGCCGGGCGAGCGGGGCGGTCCGGCGGGCGACCTGTACGTGGTCGTGCACGTCAAGGAGCACCCCGTCTTCGGCCGCAGGGGCGACAACCTCACCGTCACCGTCCCGGTCACCTACGCCGAGGCGGCCCTCGGCGGCGAGGTCCGCGTCCCGACCCTGGGCGGTCCGTCCGTCACGCTGAAGCTGCCGGCGGGCACGCCCAACGGCCGCACCATGCGGGCCCGGGGCAAGGGCGCGGTCCGCAAGGACGGCACCCGCGGCGACCTCCTGGTCACCGTGGAGGTGAGTGTTCCGAAGGATCTGACGGGGAAGGCTCGTGACGCGCTTCAGGCGTATCGCGAGGCGACCGCGGACGAGGATCCGCGGGCGGAGTTGTTCCAGGCCGCGAAGGGAGCATGACGGGAATGGACGGTCGTCGACGCAACCCGTACGAACTGACCGAGGACACCCCGGTCTACGTCATCTCGGTGGCGGCCCAGCTCTCCGGCCTGCACCCGCAGACGCTGCGCCAGTACGACCGCCTCGGCCTGGTCTCCCCCGACCGCACGGCCGGCCGCGGCCGGCGCTACTCGGCCCGCGACATCGAACTGCTCCGGCAGGTCCAGCAGTTGTCGCAGGACGAGGGCATCAACCTGGCCGGAATCAAGCGCATCATCGAACTGGAGAACCAGGTCGCCGAGCTCCAGGCCCGCGCGGCCGAGCTGGCCGCCGCCCTCGACGGCGCGGCCACGGCGATGCGCCAGCGCGAGGCCGCGGTGCACGCGTCGTACCGCCGTGACCTGGTCCCTTACCAAGAGGTACAGCAGACCAGCGCCCTGGTGGTCTGGCGTCCGGGGCGCCGCGGCCAGTCCTCGGACTGAGCCGGACCGGCAGTCGGCACAAGGGAAAACGGCATCACCGGCCCCGGAGGACCACCGCGTCCTCCGGGGCCGGTTCACAACGGTGCTGTCTCATTGGTCTAGTACTTCTTGACGATTTGGTGAAGACAGCGTTGGCTCTCTTCACCGGGGTCACCTGGGTCACCTGGATACCAACTACGCCCGTGTGTCGGAAGGTCTAGCGCAGTGAGCAGCCGTGCCCGTCGAATCGCCATATCCGTGGCCGCGTCCCTGATGACCTTCTCGCTGGCCTCCTGCGGCATGCTGGGCGCGTCGGAGAGCAGCGACGACGCCAGCCCGACCAAGGGCAACGACCTCCTGGTCGGGCTGCTGCTGCCGGAGAAGGAGAACACGCGCTACGAGCAGTTCGACTACCCCTTCTTCAAGAAGAAGGTCGGCGAGCTGACGCGTGACGAGGGCATCGTCAAGTACGCCAACGCCGAGGCCAGCGCCACCAAGCAGGCCGACCAGATGCAGCAGATGATCGAGGACAAGGTCGACGTGATCGTGCTGGACGCGGTCGACGCGCACGCGATCGCGGACGGCGTGCAGAAGGCCAAGGACGCCGGCATCCCCGTCATCGCCTACGACCGGCTGGCCGAGGGCCCGATCGACGCCTACATCTCCTTCGACAACGAGCTGGTCGGCGAGGTCCAGGGCCGCTCGCTCATCGAGGCGCTCGGCGGCGACCCGGAGAGCTCCGAGAAGATCGTCATGATGAACGGCTCGTCCACCGACCCCAACGCCAAGCAGTTCAAGGCGGGCGCGCTGTCGGAGCTGAACGGCAAGGTGACGATCGCCCAGTCCTTCGACACCAAGGACTGGAAGCCGGAGAACGCCGAGGCGAACATGACCGAGGCGATCGAGAAGATCGGCAAGAAGAAGATCGCGGGCGTCTACTCCGCCAACGACGGCATGGCGGGCGGCATCATCAAGGCCCTGGAGGACGCGGGCGTCACCGACCTGCCGCCGATCACCGGCCAGGACGCGGAACTCGCGGCGGTCCAGCGGATCGTCACCGGCGAGCAGTACATGAGCGTGTACAAGTCCTACCCGCAGGAGGCCGAGAACGCCGCGGAGATGGCCGTGGCGCGGGTCCAGGGCCGGGACATCCAGTTCGACGCGCTGGCCCGCGACAAGGTCGACAGCCCCACCCACAAGGGCATCCCCGCCCAGCTCGTCCCCGTCGTCGCCCTCACCAAGGCCAACATCGAGGAGACGGTCGTCGCGGAGGGCTTCTACAAGGTCACCGACATCTGCACCGCCAAGTACGAGGACGCGTGCGCGGAGCTCGGTCTGAAGTAGACAGCCCGCGTGTCCGCCCGGTTCCACGGTGACCGGGCGTTCCGCCCGCAACCGGCTCTTTTCGGCCTCCGTCCGCTGCGGAGCCTTGTTGCGGAGCCGGTCCCGGCCGCGCATAGTTGCGCTGCGGAAGAGCCGGAACCGGGGGTGGGATGGGCGATGGCCGGGCACGGGGCTCAGGAGCACCCCCACGGGGCCGACCGGCTGTGCGCGGCCGGGGACCGCGTCTACTCCCGGGCGGTCCGGCGCGGCCGGGTACCGCGCCGGGACGCCGAGCCGGTGCCCTGCCTCCTGGAACTGGCCCTGCTGCACCCCGACCCCGACGACATGGACTGGCTGGTGCCGACCTCCCCGCAGGAGGTGATGACGCGGCTGCTGCGCGGGGTCCACGACGAGGTCAGCGCCAGTCAGCGGCGGGTGGGCTCGGCCGTGGAGGCCTTCGAGTGGTACGCGGACCTCGGCCGGCTGCTCCAGACCCCGGCCGGCACGGAGAGCACGGCGATCCGGGTCCTGGACGGGCTGTCCCGCATCCAGGCCGCGATGGACGAGGCGACGCAGGCCTGTACGACGGAGGTGCTCACCGTCCAGCCCGGCGGCATCCGGCGCGAACACGAGCTGTCCGAGGGCCTGCACCGGGCGCTGGCGCTGCGCGGGCGCGGGGTGCGGATGCGGGACCTGTACACGCACGTGGCCCGGCACGGCCAGGGCCTGCTCAACTACCTGGAGCTGATGGGCGACGCGGTGGAAGCCCGCACCCTGGACGAGGTCATCGACCGTCTCATCCTCTTCGACCGCACCGTCGCCTTCATCCCCGCCAACACCGACCGCACGATGGCCCTGGAGCTGCGCCATCCCGCCCTGATCTCCTACCTGGTCACGGTCTTCGAACGCCTGTGGCGCCTCGCCATCCCGCTCACCGCCCCCCTCCCCGACACCGGCATCGAGGGCATCTCCCACCGCGAGCAGTCCATCGCGGCGCTCCTCGCGGAGGGCCACCAGGACGCGGTGATCGCGGAACGCCTCGGCATCAGCGTCCGTACGGCCCGTGCGCACATCGCCCGGCTCTCCGAGACCCTGGGCGCGGCCAGCCGCACGCAGTTGGGCGTCCGCATAGCCCAGGCCGGCCTGGACGGCTCCCCGCGCAGCGCCCCGTCCCCCGTCATGCTTCCTGGTCGAGAATCCCCGACTGCCCGATGAGGTAGCCGAGTTGGGCCCGGCTCTCGCTGCCGAGGGTGGCGGCGAGCTTGGCGATGTGGACGCGTGCGGTGCGGACGTTCATGCCGAGGCGGTCGGCGATGTCACTGTCGGTGTGGCCTTCGACGAGGAGGGCGGCTATGGCGCGTTGGCGTGGGGTGATGCCGTTGAGGGTGGGCTGGTGGACGGCTTGGGGGTACATGGGCGTGGCGAGGTGCCAGAGGCGGTCGAAGGTGTTGACGAAGTAGGCGATGAGGGCGGGGTGGCGGACTTCGAGCGCGAGGGAGCGGTCGGCGCTGGCGGGGATGAAGGCGACGGTGCGGTCGATGATGATCAGGCGTTCGGTCACCTCGTCGAGCGTGCGCGCCTCGACGTCACCGGTCAGCTGCTCGTAGCGGGCGCGCGTGTAGGGGGCGTGGCGGATGGTGTGCTGGTACAACGCCCGTACGCGGGCCCCGCGGTCGAGGAAGTCCTGGTCCCGCTTCATGGCCCCTTCGAGGATGTCGGGGCGCTTCCCGACGTGTGAGTCGTGCGGCTGGATGGCGAGGAGTTCTTTCCTGCCCTCGGCCATGGCTTCCTCGATTGCCTGGCCGGTGCGCTCCTTGCTGCTGAGGATTCTGAGGGCCGGAGTGTCCTCGGTGGGGGCATCGCGGCGACCCAGACGCATGAGGGGCTCGAAGACATCGGCCATCCGCTGCCCGCGCCGTCTCTCGTCGGCGATGCGGTCCTCCGAGGACCGGAGCAGGCGTTGGAGCACGACGGTGGGCGGTACGGGCTCGAGGCGGTCCAGGTCCTCGACGGCCGGGTGAAGCACGCCGTTGTCGATCAGGCAGGGAGCCGCGGCTGCCTCGGCGCTGGGAAGGTGTCCTTCCCGCAGTGCGCGGGCGTAGATCTCCAGGCCCGCATCACACAGCTCCTCCGTTCCGTGGTGATGCATCTCTCGGGTCACGTGTGGCTCTCTTCGTCGACTGGGATCAGTGATCCGTCTCCAGGATCCCCGACTGGGCTATGAGGTAGCCGAGTTGGGCGCGACTGCCACTACCGAGGGACTGTGCCAGTTTGGCTATGTGTGCTCGGCAGGTGCGTACGTTCATGCCCAGGCGCCGGGCGATGGCCTCGTCGACGTGTCCTTCGACCAGCAGCTTGGCTATGGAGTACTGGATGTCGGTGATACCACCCGGTGCGGGTTCGTAGGGCGCGCCGGCGTTCAGCGGCACGGACCGGCTCCACATGAATTCGAAGACCTTGATCAGGTAACGGACCAGGCCGGAATTACGGATCTCGAGGGCAACCTGCTGGTCGTCGCGCGTCGGGATGAACGCCACGGTCTCGTCGCAGACGATGAGGCGCTCCACCACCTCGTCGATCGTGCGGTACTCCGCCTTGCCGTTGGACAGCTGGGCGACGTAGGCGATCTTCTGTGGGCTGTACCGGGCCGTGTGCTGGTAGAGCGTGCGGATCCGCACACCGCGCTCCGTCAGCGGCTTGTCCCGCTCGAGTCCCTGAATGAGGCTGCGTTCGGAGAACTGGTCGTCACTCGGCTGTACCGTGAGCATCTCCGTCCGGCACTGGGTGGTGGCCAGGTTGAGGGCCGCGTTGATGCGGTCACCGCCCTCCAGCACCGTGATGGAGTGCTCGCTCCGCGCCGGCTGCGTGCCGATGGCCATGAAAGGTTCGAACGCGTCCGCCAGCTCGATCGAGAGCCGCCGCCGTTCCGTGATCTCCCGCTCGAGGGGGTGCAGGCGCTGAGCCAGAGCGGCAGACGGAGGCACGGGGCGCAACCAGTCGGCATCGTCCGGATCCGGGTGTATCAGCGCGAGTTCCATCAGACAGGGAGCGGATTCCACGTCTGCCCTCGCGATCCGTCCCAGGCGTAGGGCGTTCGCGTAGAGCCGGGTACCTTCGTCGCACAGTTCGGTCACCGCATGGGGATGCGACGCCTTAGTCTGATTTGCCACCAAATCTCCACCCCCCAGGGTCCTGAACATGCAGGAACATGATGCACCGATTGTGTGGCCATGAGGTGTGGGAATGAGCCATCGTCTTACCTGACGGGGGAAGAGGAGACTTACGAGTGAGGACGAAGCCGACCATGCGCAACAGACTGGTTCGCTCGGTGCTTGCTGGCGCCCTCTTCGCCGCCGCCATCTTCGGAGCGCTGAGCTTTAACTCCGATACGGAGGGCGATGTTCGGGCGGACAGTCACTGGCCATCGGGCGTTGCGAACTCGGGGGGCTGAAGTGACCACGCCACCCGACGACCGCTCCTTCCGTCGTGAAATGGCCAGCGCCTACCGCTCCGGCTGGCACTTCATCGACCTGGTCACCGCGATCCCGCACGCCGGTGACTCCCTGATGGTGACCGTCTTCGGCGAGCCGGTCGTCGTCACGCTGGACGAGGACGGCGACGTGCGTGCGTACCGGTGTCTGCGGCGGCCTCGGGGGGCGCCGCAGCCCGTCCGGTGTGCCATCCGGTACGGAATGATCTTTGTGAACCTGGACCAGCGGGACCACCGGCTCGAGCAGCCGGAGATCCCCGAAGTGAGGACCATCTCGGCCACCCCCCGCAGTGCCTGACGCGATTCCCCCGTCGTAACACAATCGCTCAGGTGCTTCCCCCCGGCAGCGGCGTCACCGTGACCTGAACACGGTGACGCCGCTGTCGCATGTGCGGACATCCCACGACAGCGGCCGGTTCCACGGCTGGCCGAAAAGGCACTCGTGCGACGTGGTCCCGACTCCCTGTGCGAGCACTCTGGCGTCCCTGAGGGAGACGGGCGATCCACCTTGAGTGGAATCGACTCAACTTTGTGTACGCTGGATGAGTCAGCACTGACGCGAGGAGGAGAGCCAGAACGTGGACGCCGAGCTGACCAACCGGAGCCGGGACGCGATCAACGCGGCCAGCAACCGGGCCGTGACCGAGGGAAACGCCGACCTCACCCCCGCCCACCTGCTCCTGGCCCTGCTCCAGGGGCAGGACAACGAGAACATCACCGACCTGCTCGCCGCTGTCGAGGCCGACCTCGCCGCGGTGCGCACCGGCGCCGAGCGCATCGTCGCCGGGCTGCCCAGCGTGACCGGGTCCACCGTCGCACCCCCGCAACCCAGCCGTGAGATGCTCGCCGTGGTCGCCGACGCCCAGGCACGCGCCAAGGAACTCGGGGACGAGTACCTCTCCACCGAGCACCTGCTCCTCGGCATCGCCGCGAAGGGCGGCGCGGCCGGTGAGGTACTGGAGGGGCAGGGAGCCAGTGCGAAGAAGCTGCAGGAGGCCTTCCGCAAGGCGAGGGGAGGGCGTCGCGTGACCACCGCCGACCCCGAGGGCCAGTACAAGGCCCTGGAGAAGTTCGGTACCGACCTCACCGCCGCGGCCCGGGACGGGAAGCTCGACCCCGTCATCGGGCGGGACCAGGAGATCCGGCGGGTGGTCCAGGTGCTCAGCCGGCGGACCAAGAACAACCCCGTCCTCATCGGCGAGCCCGGCGTCGGCAAGACCGCCGTCGTCGAAGGGCTCGCCCAGCGCATCGTCAAGGGGGACGTGCCCGAGTCCCTGAAGGACAAGCGGCTGGTGGCGCTGGACCTCGGCGCCATGGTCGCCGGGGCGAAGTACCGCGGTGAGTTCGAGGAGCGGCTGAAGACCGTGCTCGCCGAGATCAAGGACTCGGACGGGCAGGTCGTCACCTTCATCGACGAGCTGCACACCGTCGTCGGCGCCGGCGCCGGCGGGGACTCCGCCATGGACGCCGGGAACATGCTCAAGCCCATGCTCGCGCGCGGCGAGCTGCGCATGGTCGGCGCGACCACGCTCGACGAGTACCGGGAGCGGATCGAGAAGGACCCCGCCCTGGAGCGGCGCTTCCAGCAGGTGCTGGTCGCCGAGCCGACCGTCGAGGACTCCATCGCCATCCTGCGCGGACTCAAGGGCCGCTACGAGGCCCACCACAAGGTGCAGATCGCGGACAGCGCGCTGGTGGCCGCCGCGAGCCTCTCCGACCGGTACATCACCTCCCGCTTCCTGCCCGACAAGGCCATCGACCTGGTCGACGAGGCCGCCTCCCGGCTGCGGATGGAGATCGACTCCTCGCCCGTCGAGATCGACGAACTCCAGCGCTCCGTCGACCGGCTGAAGATGGAGGAGCTGGCGATCGGCAAGGAGACCGACGCCGCCTCCCTGGAGCGCCTGGAGCGGCTGCGGCGCGACCTCGCCGACAAGGAGGAGGAGCTGCGCGGCCTCACCGCCCGCTGGGAGAAGGAGAAGCAGTCCCTCAACCGGGTCGGCGAGCTGAAGGAGAAGCTCGACGAACTGCGCGGGCAGGCCGAGCGCGCCCAGCGCGACGGCGACTTCGACACCGCCAGCAAGCTGCTCTACGGCGAGATCCCGGACCTGGAGCGCGACCTGGAGGCCGCCTCCGAGGCGGAGGAAGAGGTGGCCCGGGACACCATGGTCAAGGAGGAGGTCGGCGCCGACGACATCGCCGACGTCGTCGCCTCCTGGACCGGCATCCCCGCCGGACGCCTGCTCGAAGGGGAGACGCAGAAGCTGCTGCGCATGGAGGACGAGCTGGGCAGGCGGCTCATCGGCCAGACCGAGGCCGTGCGGGCCGTCTCCGACGCCGTACGGCGCAGCCGGGCCGGGATCGCCGACCCGGACCGCCCGACGGGTTCCTTCCTCTTCCTCGGCCCCACCGGCGTCGGCAAGACCGAGCTGGCCAAGGCGCTCGCCGACTTCCTCTTCGACGACGAGCGGGCCATGGTCCGCATCGACATGTCCGAGTACAGCGAGAAGCACAGCGTGGCCCGGCTGGTCGGCGCCCCGCCCGGCTACGTCGGCTACGAGGAGGGCGGCCAGCTCACCGAGGCCGTGCGGCGGCGGCCGTACACGGTCGTACTGCTCGACGAGGTGGAGAAGGCGCACCCCGAGGTCTTCGACATCCTGCTCCAGGTGCTGGACGACGGCCGTCTCACCGACGGCCAGGGCCGCACCGTCGACTTCCGCAACACCATCCTGGTGCTCACCTCCAACCTGGGCAGCCAGTACCTGGTCGACCCGACGACCGGCGAGGCGGAGAAGAAGCAGCAGGTCCTGGAGGTGGTCCGGTCCTCCTTCAAGCCGGAGTTCCTCAACCGGCTCGACGACCTGGTGGTCTTCTCGGCCCTCAGCAAGGAGGAGCTGAGCCGGATCGCACGGCTCCAGATCAACGGCCTGGCCCGGCGGCTCGCCGAACGCCGCCTCACCCTGGAGGTCACCGACGAGGCCCTCGCCTGGCTGGCCGAGGAGGGCAACGATCCGGCCTACGGCGCCCGCCCGCTGCGCCGCCTCGTGCAGACCGCGATCGGCGACCGGCTCGCCCGGGAGATCCTCTCCGGCGAGATCAAGGACGGCGACACGGTCCGGGTGGACCGCTTCGGCGACGACCTGATCGTGGGACCGGCGAGCGGCAAGACGCTGTAGTGCGCAAGGTCCTCTCCCATCGCGGTCCTGGAGCAGGTGTTCCAGGACCGCGTGGTCGTGGTGCGGGCGGGCCCTCTCAAGGGGGCTTTCACGATGAGCTTCGAGTCGATAATGGCTGTTTGACGTAACTGATGTGTTGATGTGCTCGTTGTGTCGAACGGGAGGGGTGTCGACATGAAGCGAGTTCTGGCCGTTCAGCGCATCAGTCGTGACAGTGAGGCGTCCTCGGCGCTCACCAGGCAGGATGAGGCCCTCACGCGCGCGATGCGGCAGGGCACTTACAAGGAGGTGGGCCGGGTCGTCGATGCCACCATCTCCGGTGCTGTCCATCTCGACCAGCGTCCCAGTCTGAGGAGATGGCTCCTAGAGCCGCTGGTCCACGAATGGGACGTGCTCATGGTCACCGAGCAGGACCGCATTACGCGGGACGACATGCACTGGTGGCATTTTGTCGACTGGGTCCTGAAGAACGGGAAGGACGTCGAGGTCCTCGACGATCCGACGTTCGACATCCGATCCGAAGACGGACGGATGCTCGCGGGTATCAAGGCGGCACAGGCGGCCAAGTATCGCAAAGCAGTGCAGGCCAAGCAGCTCGACCGTACGCAGTTCTTCCGTGAGAACAGGCTCTGGAACGGCGGTGTCTGGCCTTTCGGCTACCGTGTCGAGGTCTTTTCCCACCTGGGGGAGCGCCGCAAGCGTCTGGTCGTCGATCCCTGTACCTCGCAGCTTGTGCGTGAAGCCTACGACCGCCTCGTGCATGGCGAGGACACCGTCTACGCCGTGGCGAGAGACTGGAACCTTCGGGGCGTGCCCAGCGCCCGTGATCACCAGCGCAGAGAACAGAACAAGGATCTTCCGAGACAGGAACGCAGGCCTGAGAAGGGGACCCGCTGGTCCGTGACGCCACTGCGCAACATACTGAGATCACCCGCCCTGATGGGTGTGATGATGCATCGTTCTGAACCTGTCCTGGACGTAGAAGGCCAAGCCGTGGTCTGGGCGGAACCCGTCCTCACGCCCGAAGAGTTCGCAGAGTTGCAGGAAGCGGTTGTCACCGAGCCGCGCGCAGCGGAATCCAGACCGGGCACGGGCTGGCGGACCCCGTTGCTCGGCGTGGTCTTCTGCTTGTGCGGTCGCCCCATGTACGTGCGGAACCAGAAGAATCACCTGGCTGACGGCACGGCTGCGATCTTGACGTACTACCAGTGTCGGTCCGTTTCCGAAATGAACCGTTGCGAGGCTCCTGCGACGTGGCGCGCCGAAAGTCTCTGTGGAGTCGTGGAGCAAGACTTCCTGGGCCGTGCCGGTGACCTGACCGAGACGAAGCGCAGATACGTACCGGGGCGGGACCACACCGCAGCCATCGCCGAGTTGCGCAACGCGCTCGCCAATCTCACCGTTGCCATCGGCACGGCAACCGCACCGGCGGCCGTTGCTGCGCTCACCCGGCAGATGGACGAACACGCGATGACGATCTCGAGACTGGAAGCCGAGCCGGTGGTCCATGCGCGCTGGGAGGAGGAGCCGACCGGCGTGGTCTACCGAGAACAGTGGCGTGCTGCGAAGAACTGGGAGAGCCGGGCAGCTCTCCTCGTCAAGGCCGGTGCTCGCTTCTTCTGCGAAGGTACGCACAAGTCGGGAAGCGTACACATGTACCTTCCCTCCGCCTCACAGCGACGGGCGAGCGGTGTGAGTCCCTCGAGAGGGGTTGAGGAGGCCGTCGGGATCGACTGCCACGAAGAGGAAGCCCGCCGGTATTTCACAGACCTGCGGCGAACCAAGGGGATGGGGCCGGGGTTCTGGTACTCACGCTGACCCGACCGCGCGGCCGGCTCCCGGCCAGGCAGGTTGCCGGGCACGGCCCGGGCGAGAGAGGGTGGTCAGTACGTCTGGTCTCAGCTATGGCCGGACGAGCCAGACGACCGCAGGAGTGTCCCAGAATGTCTATCGATCCGTCTTCGATTCCGAACTTCGGGGGCAAGCAGCCCGAGCCGCAGCCCCAAGGACCGGCGGGCCCCGTCGTCCCGGATCAGGATCTTGTGAAGCAGCTCCTCGAACAGATGGAGCTGAAGTACGTCGTCGACGACGAGGGTGACCTCGCGGCGCCGTGGGAGCAGTTCCGTACGTACTTCATGTTCCGCGGCGAGGGTGACCAGCAGGTCTTCTCGGTGCGGACGTTCTACGACCGGCCCCACCAGATCGACGAGAAGCCGCAGCTGCTCGAGTCGGTCGACGACTGGAACCGGCGCACCCTGTGGCCCAAGGTGTACTCCCACACCCACGACGACGGCACGGTCCGCCTGATCGGCGAGGCGCAGATGCTGATCGGCATGGGCGTCAGCCTGGAGCACTTCGTCTCCTCGACGGTCAGCTGGGTGCGGGCCGCGATCGAGTTCGACCGGTGGCTCGTGGAGCAGCTCGGCCTGGAGCAGGACGTCAACGAGGCGGAGAAGCCGACCGACGAGGACGGCGAGTAGTCCGCCCCCGCGGCACCACTCCGGAGAGCCCGGCGCCCCGCTGTTGCGGGGGCCGGGCTCTCTCACTTCCCACGGCTCACGCCGAGAGCGTCCGGCTCACGCCGAGAGCGCCTTGAGCCGCCCCACCGCCTCCTCCAGCACCGCGGTCCGCTTGCAGAACGCGAACCGCACGAAGGGCGCGCCCTCCTCCCGGTGGTCGTAGAAGACCGCGTTGGGTACGGCGACGACGCCCGCGCGCTCGGGCAGGGAGCGGCAGAAGGCGAAGCCGTCGCGCTCGCCGAGCGGGCGGATGTCGGTGGTGACGAAGTAGGTCCCGGCGGGGCGGAACACCCCGAAGCCCGCCTCGGCCAGCCCGGCCGCCAGCAGGTCCCGCTTCGCCTCCATGTCCCGCCGGTAGGCGGCGAAGTACGACTCCGGCAGCGCGAGCGCCTCGGCGACGGCGTACTGGAAGGGCCCCGAGGCCACGTACGTCAGGTACTGCTTGGCCGAGCGGACCGCCGTGAGCAGGGCGGGCGCGGCGGTGGCCCAGCCGACCTTCCAGCCGGTGAACGAGAACGTCTTGCCGGCCGACCCGATGGTCACCGTGCGCTCCCGCATCCCCGGGAAGGATGCCAGGGGGACGTGCTCGGCGGCGTCGAAGACCAGGTGTTCGTAGACCTCGTCGGTCACCACCAGCAGGTCCCGCTCCACCGCCAGCTCGGCGATCGCGGCCAGCTCGTCGCGGGTGAGGACCGTGCCCGTCGGGTTGTGCGGGGTGTTCAGCAGCAGCAGCCGGGTGCGGTCGGTGACCGCGTCGCGCAGCTCGTCCAGGTCCAGGCGGAACGCGCCCTCGTGCGGCCGCAGGGTCACCGGCACGCGGGTGCCGCCCGCCATCGCGATGCAGGCCGCGTACGAGTCGTAGTACGGCTCCAGCGCGACCACCTCGTCGCCGGGCTCCAGCAGGGCCAGCAGGGCGGCCGCGATGGCCTCCGTGGCGCCGGCGGTGACCAGGACCTCGGTGTCGGGGTCGTAGGACAGGCCGTAGCGGCGCTGCTGGTGGTCGGCGACGGCGGCGCGCAGCTCGGGGACGCCGGGGCCCGGCGGGTACTGGTTGCCGCGCCCGTCGCGCAGCGCCCGCACGGCGGCCTCGCGGATCTCCTCGGGGCCGTCGGTGTCGGGGAAGCCCTGGCCGAGGTTGATCGCCCCGGTCCGCACCGCCAGGGCGGACATCTCGGCGAAGATCGTCGTCCCGAACTCCGCGAGCCGGCGGTTCAGGAGGGGGCGGGCGCTGGAGCTCATCGAGGTCATGCCGGTCATCCTGCGCCGAAGCTCTGGACTTCCTCAACTCTGCTTTGGGGCGTGGCGGCGGGGGGCATCTCCCGTGCACGCCGGTGAGGTTCGCGGCGGGATCCACAGGCAGGCGACAGGCAATCGACACGCAGCGAGGCGTCCGACGGGGGATTGCTTCGGGGGACTTCCGGGCGCGGCCCGGGAACGGAAGGAGGGTGGAGCCGTGGTCACAGGCATCATCCTGTTCGTGATCGCAGCCCTGGTGATCAGGGGACTCGTGGCGGGCCGGCGCACCTCGGGCGCGGCCCGGACCCGGGCCGGGCGGGGGCCGCGCCGGTCGAGCACCGGCGGGGGCGGCGACAGCGGCGGCGGTACCAACAGCTGGTGGGCGGGCGACGGGGGCGGTTCGTCCTCCGACGGCCACCACTCGGGCCACTCCTGTGGTGGCGGCTCGTCCTGCGGAGGCGGGTCGTCCTGCGGGGGAGGGGGCGGCGGATGCGGCGGAGGCGGCGGCTGACACGGGGCAGCTGAGCCTTTCGGTCAGGGGGAACCGCATCCCCTGTAGGGGCCCGCTCCTGGGGCCGGGCCCCGCGTCCCCACCACGAGCGCCCGCCGGGCCACACTCCCGGTGGGCGCTCCCACGCCCGGCGCACTCCGTACGGGCGGGGTGTGCGCCCGGGTTGAACAGTTGAGCTGTGGAGCCCCCTGAGGGATGGAAACGTCACGAAGTTGGGTAAAAACGCTGTGGCGGCGCCATCGTTCATGATTCGCTCTCCCTCATCAACGCAGCTCCTCGGACGACCTGTTGACCCCCCTCCTGACCGGCCGACTGGGCTGAGCGGGCCGCATCCCCGGCAGTGCCACGGATGCGCGGGCCCCACACCTTCCTCTCCTTGTCTGCTTGCGGAGCCGATCCATGCTCACGACCCTCGAAACCGCCTACACCGACACCCGCGCCGCCGACCTGGCCTGGGCCCTGGGGCGCGAGCCGCTGCCCGCGCTCGCCTGTCTCGACATCGAACTGACGGACGCCAGGCTGCAGTTGAGACTGCTCGGCGCCTCCCACCAAGTCCTGCTCGAGGAGGAGCGGGGCAGCTGCTCGGAGACGGTGGCGTGCATCCCCGGCAGCAGCACCCCCCTCCCGCTGGGCGTCGCCAAACGGGTGGGCGACTGGGAGTACGAGTTCGCCGCCCGCGTCGAGGTGCTGACGCCGGGCTCCTTCGCCGGCCGCGCGCAGGAACTGCTGGCCCTGGTCTCCGACCACCCGCACGGCCTGGTCGGCGTCTTCCCCGGCAGCCCGCACGCCTTCACCGCGCTGCTGGCCCAGCGGCACGAGGGGCAGGTGCACTGGCGCACCTGGCACGCCTATCCGCAGGACGGCCAGTTGGTGGCGACCCGGACGCGGGTGGGCGTGCGGGTGCCGACGGCCCGGCTCAGGCCGTCCGCGGTGTGAGCGGGCGGCACCGGCGGGTGCGAGCGGCCGGGCACCGAACGGGACCGAATAAACCTGTGGTGCACGACAGGCCCTGAGTTTCACACGTGTGGGTGACGAAGCGCAGTGCTGGAGTGACGTAACGTCACTGCGTGATCGAACCGCACGCGCCCGCCCCGCCCGGCTCTCCGCCGTCCTGGGGCGGCCCCTGCGGCCCGGAAGCGCCCGCGCGGCTGCCCGTCCGGCCGGCCGTCGGGCGGTTCCTGGTGCTGGCGGGCGTGTTCGTGTGCGCGGCCTGCGGGCTCGTGTACGAACTCGAACTCGTCGCGCTCGCCTCGTACCTGATCGGCGACTCGGTCACCCAGGCGTCGGTCGTCCTGTCCGTCATGGTCTTCGCCATGGGCCTCGGCTCGCTCGCCGCCAAACGGCTGCGCGGCCTGGCGGCGGCCGGCTTCGGCGCGCTGGAGGCCGCGCTCGCCCTGGTCGGCGGCTCCAGCGCCATGCTGCTGTACGCGGTCTTCGCCTGGACCGGCGGCTGGGGCGGCCTGTGGGCCGACGGTCCGCGCATCCTGCTGGTCGCCTTCTCGCTCGCCATCGGCGTGCTGATCGGCGCCGAGGTGCCGCTGCTCATGGAGCTGATCCAGCGGGTGCGCAGGCAGGACCCGGGCGGCGCCGTCGCTGACCTGTTCGCCGCGGACTACGTCGGCGCGCTCGTCGGCGGCCTCGCCTTCCCGTTCGTCCTGCTGCCCTTCCTCGGCCAGCTCACCGGCGCGCTGCTCACCGGCACCGTCAACGCGGTCGTCGGCGCCGCCCTGGTCCTCGGCCTGTTCCGGCGCGACCTGACCCGCCGGGCGCGCTGGCTGCTGCTGACCGCCAACGCGGTCGTCCTCGCCCTGCTCGCCACGGCGACCGTCCTCGCCGACGACTTCGAACGCGCGGCCCGGCACGCCGTGTACGGCCAGGACGTCCGCGTGGCCGTCCGGACCGACGTGCAGGAGGTCGTCCTCACCGGCGACGCCGACGGCCGCCCCCTCGACCTGTTCCTCGACGGGCGGCTGCGGGTGCGCGGCAGCGACGAGCGGAGTTACCACGAGGCGCTGGTGCACCCCGCCATGAGCGGCCCGCACGCGCGCGTGCTGATCCTCGGCGGCGGCGACGGCCTGGCCGCGCGGGAGGTGCTGCGCCACCCCGGCGTGCGCCGCGTCGACGTCCTCGAAGCCGACCCCGGCCTCGCCCGGCTGGCCCGGCACGACCCCGGTCTTTCCACCCTCAACGAGCACGCCTACGGCGACGCGCGCGTGCGAGTCCTCCCGGGCGACGCCTTCCACCGGCTGCGCGCGACGCCTTCCGGGACGTACGACGTGGTGATCTCGGACCTGCCCGACCCGGGCGTCACGGCCAGCACGAAGCTGTACTCCCAGGAGTTCTACGGGCTGCTGCGCCGGGTGCTCGCGCCCGACGGGCGGCTGGCGGTCCACGCGGGCCCGGTCGCCGCACACCCCCGCGCCTTCTGGACCGTGGACGCCACCCTCCGCGCGGCGGGCCTGCCCGCCGTCGCCTACCGCGTCGACGCCCGCGACACCGGCACCGGCTCCGCGCCCGGCCCCCGCCGCGCGGCCGCGGACCCTCCGGCGCCCCGCGGCTGGGGCTTCCTGCTGGCCGCGCGCACGGCCCCCGTCCCGCGCCTGGACCCGGCGGCACCCCGCCCGCACACCCTCACCCCGGACTCCCTGGCCCGGGGCATCCGCGAGGCGGCCCGCACCCGGATGGCCGGGCTGCCGCCCTCCACGCTCGTGCATCCGCGGTTCTGAACCCCGCCCGCACGGGCGCCGCGACCGCGATCCACCGCGTCCCCGTGCGGCGGTCCGACCCTCCCCCGGGTGCGGGACGGACCGCCACACCCCCCTGTGGATCGCTCGCACCCGGAATCTACGGCCGCCCGCGCGTCCCGGAATCCGGCGGTGGGTGGAGAACGGAGCCAACCCAGCGCGGTAGTCCCCCGGTTCCTGCAACTTCTGCGGTACGGCAGAAGGATGACGCCGACGCCGGGCGGCGGACCTACGCTGCGGGAATGCGCCTGCACCCCCTGGCGGCCGACGGCCTGATCGCCGCGGCGCTGACGACCGTGGCCGTCCTGCTCGGCACCGAGGCCGTCGCCCAGGGGTGGCCCGCGCTCGACCCGCTCGCCTGGACGCTCGTCGCCCTGCTCACCCTCCCGCTCGTCCTGCGCACCCGCGCCCCCGTCACCGTCTGCCTCGCCGTGCACGCCTGCTGGGCGCTCTACATCACCCTCGACTACTGGCCCGTCGTCGGCTCCTTCGGCCCCATGCTCGCCGTCTACACCGTCGCCGCCCAGCGCCCCACCCGCATCGCCGCCGCCTGCGCCGCCCTGCTCGCCGGGGTGTGGATCTACGCCGGGCTGCGCAGCGACTCCGGGGCCATGGCCTCGGTGGCGGGGCAGGCCGTGGGCTTCCCGCTGGTGCTGTGGCGGTTCGGGTACGTGGCCCGCCAGACCGGCGAGCTGACGCTGCGGCTGCGGGCCGAACAGGCCGACCGGGCCCGCCGCGAGGTCGCCGAGGAACGCGTGCGGATCGCCCGCGAACTGCACGACGTGGTCGCCCACCACATCGCCGTCATCAACGTCCAGGCCGGACTGGCCCGCTTCGTCTTCCGGTCCGACGCCCGCACCGCACGCGACGCCCTGGACACCATCGAGGGCGCCAGCGGCGAGGCCCTGGCCGAACTGCGCCGCATGCTCGGCCTGTTGCGCGCCGACGGCGTACAGGGCGCGGACGGCGCCCCCGCTCCCGGCCTCGACCAGCTCGACGAGATGGTCACCCGGGTGCGTACCGGCGGCGTGGGCGTCCGGCTGCGTGTCACCGGCACCCCGCGCCCCCTGCCGCCAGGCGTTCAGCTGTGTGTCTACCGGGTGGTGCAGGAGGCCCTCACCAACGTGCTCAAGCACGCGCCCGGCGCGGACGCCGCCGTCGAACTCGCCTACCGCGCGGGCGAGGTGACCGTCTCGGTGACCGACGACGGACCGGCCGGGGGACCGGATCCGGACACACCTGCCGAAGGGGGCGGCCACGGCTTGATCGGGATGCGGGAGAGGGCCAAGCTCTACGGCGGGACGATCGCCGTCGGCCCGCGCAGCGAGGGTGGATTCGGCGTGCGCCTGACCCTTCCGACGCCGGTACAAGTCGCACGCCGGGGAGACTCCGTGCGGGAATGACCGACGCAGACCGCCCGACGGACGGGCCGCACCACGACGCCGCCGGGCCGATCCGCCTGCTGGTCGTCGATGACCAGTACCTCGTCCGCACCGGCCTCGCCACGCTGCTGCGCGCCGCCCCCGGCATGGAGGTCGTCGGCGAGGCGTCCGACGGCGCCGAGGCGGTGGAGCTGGCCGCCCGGACCCGGCCGGACGTGGTCCTGATGGACATCCGCATGCCCGGCCTCACCGGCATCCAGGCCACCGAGCGGATCCTCGCCGAGGCGGTGGACCCGGCGCCCCGCATCCTCGTCCTGACCACCTTCGACCTCGACGAGTACGTGTACGGCGCCCTGCGGGCCGGCGCGTCCGGCTTCCTGCTCAAGGACGCGGGCCCCGAGCGGCTGCTGGCCGCGGTCACCGCGGTGCACGGCGGCGACGCGCTGTTCGCACCCGCGGTCACCCGGCGGCTGGTGGAGGCGTTCACGCGGATGACGGACACGGGGCGGGCGGACCCGCCGGACGCCGGTCCGCCGCCGCCCGCGCTGACGACGCTGACCGGCCGCGAGGCCGAGGTCCTGCAACTGGTCGGCCGCGGACTGAGCAACGCCGAGGCCGCCGACCGGCTGTTCATCAGCGAGGCCACCGTGAAGACCCACCTCAACCGCACCATGACCAAGCTGGGCCTGACCAGCAGGGCCCAGGCGGTGGTCGTGGCGTACGAGACGGGACTGGTGACGCCGGGGAGCGCGGGCGCCGGGTGACTTTGCGCCGACGGGGGGTGCGGCGGGCCGCCGCTGGGTAGGGTGCCGTGACATGGAGCATGAGGTGTTCGTTCCGGTTCCGGCCGAGCGGCTCAGGGACGTGCTGGCCGACCCCGTCCGGGTCGCCCGGGCGGTTCCGGGGCTCCAGCAGGACGCCGGGGCCGAGCCCGTCGCGGGCCGGCTGAAGGTGCGCATCGGCAGTCACTCCATCACCTACCGCGGCTCCCTGCGCCTGTCCGCGCGCGAGGACGGCACGTACTCCGTCGAGGGCGACGCCACCGAGTCGCGCGGCACCGGCGCGGTCGCGCTCGCGCTGACCCTCCGCGCGGACGACGCCGAGGGCGGCGCCACCCTCACCTTCACCGGGACGGCCACCGCGGACGGGCGGGTCACGGAGCTGCCGCCGGACTCGGTGGCGTCGGCCACGACCCGGCTGCTGGCCCGGTTCGCGGAGAACCTGGGCACGGCGGCGCAGACGCCCCCCGCGCCGGAGCCGGGGCCGGGCCCGCAACCCGAGCCGCGCCCCGCCTCCGTCTTCGACACCGAGGTCCCCCCGTCCTCCCTCGCGGACAGCGACGGCGACGGCGACGGCGACAGCGACGCGGACGAGGACGCAGGCGCAGGCGCAGACGCGCACACGGACGAGAAGACGGAGGCGGAGGCGGAAGGGGACGCGGACCGCGGCGGGCGCACGGACGACGAGCCGGCCGTCCCGCCCCCCGCCGAGGCGGCGCACGCGCGCCGCACGATGATCGGCCGCAGCGCCGAGGAGGTGGACCACGCCCCGCCGCGCGGCCGGTACGCCCCGTGCCCGCGCCCCAGGCGAGCGCGGTCGGCGCCCCCTGCGCTGGGCCGCCCCCGCGGCGGCGCTGGCCGTGGCGTCGGCGATCGTGGTGGGCCGCGCACTGCGCAGACGCCGCTGACCACCGCCGGACCCGCCGCTGGCCACCGCCGGACCCGCCGCGGAGTCACGTCCGTACCCGGCGCGGAGCCACGTCCGGACCCGCCGCGGAGCCACCGCCGGGTGGGGCGCCCTTGATCGCCCCAGTAGGGTCGTGGCGTGAGTAACGAACCCATCACGCTGACCGCGGGCGACGCGGAGGCGACCGTGCTGCCGGGCAACGGCGGCCGGATCGGCGGACTCCGCGTCGGCGGCACGGAGCTGCTCCGCCAGGGCGAGCGCTACGGCTGCTTCCCGATGGTCCCCTGGTGCGGACGCATCCGCGACGGCCGCTTCAGCGACGGCGCCGTGGTCCACCAGATGCCGCTGAACTCCCCGCCGCACGCCATCCACGGCACCGCCCGCGACGCCGCCTGGCGCACCGCCCGCGTCACCGCCGACGAGGCCGTCATCACGTACGACCTCGTCGACCCCTGGCCCTACCCCGGCCGCGTCACCCAGGTGGTCGCGCTCGCCGAGGACGGGCTCACGCTGTCGATGTCCGTGGAGACGTACGAGTCGTCCTTCCCGGCGCAGATCGGCTGGCACCCCTGGTTCAACCGGACCCTCGACGGCACCGGTGTGGAGATCGCCTTCGACCCCGCCTGGCAGGAGGAGCGCGGCGACGACCACCTCCCCACCGGCAACCGCGTCGAGCCGAAGCCCCGCCCCTGGGACGACTGCTTCGGCATGCCCGACGGCGTCGACGTCACGCTGACCTGGCCGGGGCTGCTGGAGCTGAAGGTGACCAGCCGGGAGCAGTGGGCCGTGGTGTACGACGAGCAGGAGGCCGCCGTCTGCGTGGAGCCGCAGACCGGCCCGCCCAACGGCCTGAACACCCTCCCCCGCCTGGTCACGCCCCTGGAGCCGCTGGAGGCCACGACCACCTGGTCCTGGCGCCGCCCTTAAGCTGGCGTACATGACGGACGTACGCGGCGAGCTGCTGCAGCAGATCAAGGACAAGGCCGTGGTGCACGGCAAGGTGACCCTCTCCTCGGGGCTGGAGGCCGACTACTACGTCGACCTGCGCCGCATCACCCTGGACGGCGAGGCCGCGCCGCTGGTCGGCCAGGTGCTGCTGGACCTCGCCGCCGACCTGGAGTTCGACGCGGTGGGCGGGCTCACCATGGGCGCCGACCCGGTCGCCGCGAGCATGCTGCACGCCGCCGCCGCGCGCGGCCGCAGGCTGGACGCGTTCGTCGTCCGCAAGTCCGCCAAGGCGCACGGGCTGCAGCGCCGCGTCGAGGGCCCGGAGATCAAGGGCCGCCGCGTCGTGGTCGTCGAGGACACCTCCACCACCGGCGGCTCCCCGCTCACCGCCGTCGAGGCCGTGCGCGAGGCCGGCGCCGAGGTGGTCGCCGTCGTGACGATCGTGGACCGGGCGACGGGCGCCGCGGAGAAGATCCAGGACGGCGCGGGGGTGCCGTACCTGTACGCGTACGGCAAGGACGAGCTGGGCCTGGACTGACGCCAGGGGTACCAGGGGGACCAGGGGCCGAGACGGGGCCGGGGTCCACTCGGGTATTCCCGTTCCGTCTGGAAGGATGGGGCCGACGATGACGTCGCCCCCCAGTCCTAGGTCAGGGCCATAAGCAGCAACACGCCCACCCGCACATACAAGGAGCGGACAGATGCCCATCGCAACTCCCGAGGTCTACAACGAGATGCTGGACCGGGCGAAGGCAGGAAAGTTCGCCTACCCCGCCATCAACGTGACCTCTTCCCAGACGCTGCACGCCGCCCTGCGCGGTTTCGCGGAGGCGGAGAGCGATGGCATCGTCCAGATCTCCACCGGCGGCGCCGAGTTCCTGGGCGGCCAGCACAACAAGGACATGGTGACCGGCGCCGTCGCCCTCGCCGAGTTCGCGCACATCGTCGCCGAGAAGTACGACGTCACCGTCGCCCTGCACACGGACCACTGCCCCAAGGACAAGCTCGACGGGTACGTACGCCCGCTGATCGCCGTCTCCGAGGAGCGCGTCAAGGCCGGCCGCAACCCGCTCTTCCAGTCGCACATGTGGGACGGTTCGGCCGAGACCCTCGCCGACAACCTCTCCATCGCCGAGGAGCTGCTGGCGCGCGCCCGTGCCGCCAAGATCATCCTCGAGGTCGAGATCACCCCGACCGGCGGCGAGGAGGACGGCGTCTCCCACGAGATCAACGACTCCCTGTACACCACGGTCGACGACGCGGTCCGCACCGTCGAGGCCCTGGGCCTGGGCGAGAAGGGCCGCTACCTGCTCGCCGCGTCCTTCGGCAACGTGCACGGCGTCTACAAGCCGGGCAACGTCGTGCTCCGCCCCGAGCTGCTCAAGGAGCTGAACGAGGGCATCGCGTCGAAGTACGGCCAGCCGGCCGGCAGCAAGCCGTTCAACTTCGTCTTCCACGGCGGCTCCGGCTCCACCGCCGAGGAGATCGCGACCGCCCTGGAGAACGGCGTGGTCAAGATGAACATCGACACGGACACCCAGTACGCCTTCACGCGTCCGGTCGTCGACCACGTCTTCCGCAACTACGACGGCGTCCTGAAGGTCGACGGCGAGGTCGGCAACAAGAAGACGTACGACCCGCGCACCTGGGGCAAGCTGGCCGAGGCCGGCATGGCCGCGCGTGTCGTGGAGGCCTGCGGCCACCTGCGCTCGGCGGGCCAGAAGATCAAGTAGCACCCGGTCGACACGACCGTACGCACGAGCCCGGCGCCCTTCGCGCCGGGCTCGCTGTATACCTGGGGGCATGCCCGACGTCCGGCTGTCCTCACCGCAGGGCAAGTGGATCCTGCTGACCACCGTCCTCGGCTCCAGCATGGCGCTGCTGGACTCGACCGTCGTCAACGTCGCGCTGCCCCACATCGGGCGCGACCTCGGCGCGGACCTGGCCGCCCTCCAGTGGACCGTCAACGCGTACATGGTCACGCTGGCCGGCCTGATCCTGCTCGGCGGCGCCCTCGGGGACCGGTTCGGCCGCCGCCGGATCTTCGTCCTGGGGGTGCTGTGGTTCGCCGCCGCCTCCCTGCTGTGCGGCCTCGCGCCGAACGCCGGTGTGCTGATCGCCGCCCGCGCCCTCCAGGGCGTCGGCGGGGCGCTGCTCACCCCCGGCTCCCTCGCCCTGATCCAGGCCTCCTTCCACGCCGACGACCGGGGCCGTGCGGTGGGCCTGTGGTCGGGGTTCGGGGGCGTCGGCGCGGCGGTCGGGCCGTTCCTCGGGGGCTGGCTGGTGGACGGCGCGGGCTGGCGGTGGGTCTTCCTGCTCAACGTGCCGCTGGCGCTGCTGTGCGCGCCGATCGCGCTGCGGCACGTCCCCGAGTCCTCGGACGAGCGCGCCCACACCCGCTTCGACGTCCTCGGCGCCGCCCTGTGCGCGGCGGCCCTGGCGCTGCTCACCTACGCGCTGATCGAGGCCCGTACGGCGTCCTGGGCGGTGGCGCTCAGCGCGGTGGCCGGGGCGGTGGCCGCCGTGGCCTTCGTCCTGGTCGAGCGGCGCGGCAAGGACCCGATGATGCCGGTCGACGTCTTCTCCTCCCGCCAGTTCACGGCGGTCAACCTGGTCACGCTGTGCGTGTACGCGGCCTTCGGCGGCTTCTTCTTCCTCGCCGCGCTCCAGCTCCAGGTCGTCGTCGGCTGGTCCGCACTGGCCGCCGGTACGGCCCTGCTGCCGACCACCGTGCTGATGCTGCTGCTCTCGGCCCGCTCCGGCGAACTCGCCGAGCGCCTCGGCCCGCGCCTCCAGCTCACCGTCGGCCCCCTGCTCTGCGCCGCCGGGATGGTGCTGATGCTGCGGGTCGGCCCCGGCGCCTCGTACCTCGCCGACGTGCTGCCCGCCCTGCTGGTGCTCGGCCTCGGCATGGTCACGCTGGTCGCCCCGCTGACGGCGAGCGTGCTGGCCGCCGTGGACACCGCGCGCGCCGGTCTGGCCAGCGGCATCAACAACGCGGCGGCCCGTGCGGCGGGGCTCGTCGCGGTCGCCGCGCTGCCCCTGCTCACCGGCATGGGGGAGGAGGCCTACCGGTCGGCCGACGCGTTCGACGACGCGTTCGGGCCGGCCATGCTGATCTGCGCGGGCGTCCTGGTGGCGGGCTCCCTGATCGCCTTCACCACGGTGCGCCGCCCGGCCCCGGACTGCCCCCGCCCCGAGTGCCGCACCCACGGCTCGGTCCTGACACCCCCGCTGGAGCAAGGGGCGCGGGGAACCGCGCACGAAGGGTGACGCAGGGCACCGCCCCGGACCGGCGCCCGGATCATGCCGTCGAGGGGCGCGGGGAACCGCGCACGGAAGGGACTGCGGGGCACCGCCCTGGCCGACGCCCGGGTCATGCCCTCGAGGGGCGCGGGGAACTGCGCGCTCAACCACCACGCACCCGCACCCGACAACGCACCCCACCCCGCCCGGCCGCCCCCGGCGATGCCGCAGACTTGTCCCATGGCCATTCACGAGAACCTTCTCGGGGGACCGCCCCCGACCCACCTCCCCGACGACCCCGGGCCGCGCGAGCTGCTGGCGGGCGGCACCTCCCCCGCCGACGTCGCCGCGAAGTACCCGACGTCCTCGCTCGCCTGGGCCCGCCTGGCCGACGAGGCGTTCGAGCGGGGCAGCGTCGTGGAGTCGTACGCGTACGCCCGTACGGGCTACCACCGCGGCCTCGACGCCCTGCGCCGCAGCGGCTGGAAGGGACACGGCCCGGTGCCCTGGGAGCACGAGCCGAACCGCGGCTTCCTGCGCGCCCTGCACGCCCTCGCCCGCGCCGCCCAGGCGATCGGCGAGAAGGAGGAGTACGAGCGCTGCAGCCAGTTCCTGAAGGACTCCTCGCCGGCCGCGGCCGAGGTGCTGGGCTGACCCGGCCCCGACGCCCCCGGGCCCGTCCGCCGTGCGCGGGCGGGCCTTGCGGTTTCCTGCGACGATTGCGGAGGATGCCGTTGGGGACCGGGGCCCCGTGCCGGTAACGGCAGGGCGGACCGCTACCCGTGCACATCAGGAGACAGCGATGTCCCACGACGCCCCGAATCTCGACTTCGAGGGCAGCACGCCGTACGAGGACTACGTCAAGGCGGACGTGCTCACCCACCTCCAGCACACCCTCTCGGACGATCCCGGAGAGATGGTCTTCCTGGTCACGACCCAGGTCATGGAGCTGTGGTTCACCGTCATCGTCCACGAATGGGAGACCGCCGCCCGCGCCCTGCGCGAGGACCGGATCCCGGTGGCGACCGACGCGCTCAAGCGTTCGGTGCGGGAGCTGGAGGCGCTGAACGCCTCCTGGACGCCGCTCGCGGGCCTCACGCCCGCCCAGTTCAACTCCTACCGGTCCGCCCTCGGCGAGGGCTCCGGGTTCCAGTCGGCGATGTACCGCCGCCTGGAGTTCCTGCTCGGCGAGAAGTCCGCGTCCATGCTCGTCCCGCACCGCGGCGCCCCGCGCGTCCACGCGGAACTGGAGAAGGCGCTGCACGAGCCGAGCCTGTACGACGAGGTGGTCCGGCTGCTCGCCCGGCGCGGGTACGACATCCCGGACGCCGTGCTCCGGCGCGACCTCACCCGGAAGTACGAGGCCGCCCCCGAGGTGGAGGCCGCCTGGACGGCCGTCTACTCCGGCGACCAGAACGGCGAGCTGGCCCGCCTCGGCGAGGCCCTCACCGACGTCGCCGAGCTGGTGTGGCGCTGGCGCAACGACCACCTGGTCGCCACCCGCCGCGCGATGGGCTCCAAGACCGGCACGGGCGGCTCCGCCGGGGTGGCCTGGCTGGAGAAGCGGGCCCGGGGCAACGTGTTCCCCGAGCTGTGGACGGCGCGGTCGTATGTCTGAGCCGACGAGCCTCGCGGGCGAGGCGGAGCAGCTGGACGCCGCCGACGGGCTGGCGGCGGTGCGCGGGCGGTTCGTCCTCGACGACGTGACCTACCTCGACGGCAACTCGCTGGGCGCCCTCCCCGCGCACGTCCCCGCGCGCGTGGCGGACGTCGTGGGGCGGCAGTGGGGCGAGCTGCGCATCCGGTCCTGGGAGGAGAGCGGCTGGTGGACCGCGCCCGAGCGGATCGGCGACCGGATCGCCCCGCTGGTCGGCGCGGCCGCAGGCCAGGTCGTGGTCGGCGACTCGACCAGCGTCAACGTCTTCAAGGCGCTGGTCGCCGCGGTGCGCATGGCGCAGGAGGACGGCGCCGGTGGAGGCGACGGCGGGGCCGGTCCGGTCCGGGACGAGATCCTGGTCGACGCCACCACCTTCCCCACGGACGGGTACATCGCCGAGTCGGCGGCCCGGATGACGGGCTGTGCCCTGCGGCCCGTGGCCCCGGCCGAGGTCCCCGGCGCCCTGGGCGACCGCACCGCCGCGGTACTGCTCAACCACGTCGACTACCGCTCGGGCCGGCTGCACGACCTGCCCGGACTCACGGCCGCCGTGCACGCGGCGGGCGCGTACGCGGTCTGGGACCTGTGCCACAGCGCGGGCGCGCTGCCGGTCGGGCTCGACGAGCACGGCGTGGACCTCGCGGTCGGCTGCACCTACAAGTACCTCAACGGCGGCCCCGGCTCGCCCGCGTACCTGTACGTGCGCCGTGACCTCCAGCCCCGCTTCGACTCCCCGCTGCCGGGCTGGAACTCGCACGCCGAGCCGTTCGGCATGCGGCCCGCCTACGCCCCGGCCTCCGGAGCGGTGCGCGGGAGGGTCGGCACGCCGGACGTCCTCTCCCTGCTCGCCCTGGACGCGGCGCTGGACGTGTGGGACGAGGACGCGGTCTCGGTGGCGGCGGTGCGGGCCAAGTCGCTGGCGCTGACGGACTTCTTCCTGCGCTGCGTCGGGGCGTACGTCCCGGACGGCCGCGTGGAGTCCGTGACCCCGGCGGCGCACGCTGAGCGGGGCAGCCAGGTCGCGCTGCGCTGCGAGGACGCGGGCGAGGTGATGAAGCGGCTGATCGAGCGCGGGGTGGTCGGCGACTACCGCGCGCCCGACGTGCTGCGCTTCGGCTTCACCCCGCTGTACGTCGGCTTCGCGGACGTGGAGCGGGCGGCGCGGGTGCTGTCCCGGACGCTGGCCGGCTGAGTCGCGGCCGGGGCCGCCGAGTGGGGACCGTGCGCATCCGCGTCCGGTCCTCACCCAGCGTCACATCCCCATGTCCGCGCACGTCATCGGCCTGATAACGTCCCGCCAACGGCCGATTTCATTCTTCCGGTCCGCCAACACCGTTCCGCCGCTGAGAGGTTGACCATGCCGGACGCCGCCGCAGAACCGGGCGCCGCTGCCGCGAGGGACGCGGCGGAGGAGAAATCGGCCCTCTCCCACCCGGCGGTCGAACCCGACAGCACCGCCGGTTACGGCGACCACCCCGACCAGGTGATCGACTTCTACGTGCCGCGCGGCGGGACGGGCCCGGGCGAGGCCGCTCCCGTCGTGGTGGTCCTGCACGGGGGCTCGTGGCGGGCCCCGTACGACCGGCGCCACATCAGCCCGTTCGCCGGCTTCCTGGCCCGCCGGGGCTTCGCCGTGGCAAGTGTGGAGTACCGGCGCGGTGCGCAGGGCGCCGCTGCGCAGGGCACGGGTGGTGATCCCGTCGCGGGGCGCTGGCCCGACACGTTCGACGACGTGGCCGCCGCACTGGACGCCCTGCCGGAGCTGGTCCGTCAGCACCTGCCGCGGGCGGACGCGCGGCGCGTGGTGCTCACCGGCCACTCCGCCGGCGGCCACCTCGCCCTGTGGGCGGCCGCCAGGCACCTGCTGCCCGAGGACGCCCCGTGGCGGACCGACCGCCCGACGCCCCTGCGCGGCGTGGTCGCGCTCGCGCCGATCGCCGACTTCGAGGTCGCCGACCGGCTCGGCGTGTGCGATGGCGCGGCGCGCCAACTGCTGGGCGGCGGCGAGCTGTTCGCCGAGCGTCGCCCGTACGCGGACCCCGCCCTCCTGCTGCCCACGGGGATCGCGACGACCCTCGTGCAGGGCCGCGCCGACGTGGACGTCCCGCAGGCGGTCGCCGAGGCGTACGCGGACGCGGCGGCGAAGGCCGGGGAGGTGGTCGGGGTGACGCTGCTGGAGGACGTCGGCCACTATCCGCTGATCGACCCGGCGGCGGACGCGTGTGCGGTGGTGGCGGAGGAGATCGCGCAGTTGGCCTGGTAGGCGGGGAGGACGCGTCGCGAAGAGCGTGACCACTTCCGCCGGGAGTGTCACCGGCCCCCTCGATCGAGCGGACCGCGGGTGCCGTCGTACCCGTAGTACCTGAGAGCTACCCCGCAGGTGAGTTCCCTGGCGGGACGCGGGTTACCCGGCCCGATCCATAACTTCCCTTCCAGACGCGCCCGGTGGGCGGGCGTGCTGGAGGGGGGGCGGCCATGGGGCCCGGGACGACGGTACGTTGGCGGCGGCGGGTGGGCGGATGGCGCCGCGCCGGTTGTGCCGCCCTCATCGCGGGTGCCGTGGCGCTTCCCCTCTCCGGGGCCGCGCGGCCCGAGATCCCCGCCCCGCCGCCCGCCGCGCTCGCGGCCCCGACGGCCGCGACGCTGGAGAAGGCGTACACCGCCAACCGAGCCAACGCGGCCGAGGCCTCCCGGATGGCCGCCGACCACGGCGACCGCCACCGCGCGGCGGCGGACCGCGCGATGGCCGACCGGTCCCGCCACCTCCTCGCCTTCGACGGCCGGGGCGCCGGACTGGCCACCGAGGTCTTCGGCGACCTGGCGCGGGCCGACCGCGTCGCCGTCCTGGTCCCCGGCTCCGACACCGGCCTCGACACCTACGGCCGCTTCCGCGCCGCCGCGTTGGCCCTGCACCGGCAGCTCGTCGCCGAGGCTCCCGCGGGGACCCGCACCGCCGTCGTGGCCTGGCTGGGCTACGAGACGCCGGGCACCGTCAGCACCACCGTCGCCACGACCGACCGCGCCGACCGGGCCGCCCCCGAGCTGCGCGACCTGGTCGCCGACCTGCGCCGGATCACCGGCCCCGGCACCCACCTCGCCCTCCTCTGCCACTCCTACGGCTCGGTGGTCTGCGCCCGCGCCGCCGACGGCCTGGACGTGGCCGACATCGCCCTGGTCGGCAGCCCCGGCACCGGCGCCGACACCGCCGCCGGCCTGCACTCCGAGGCCCGGATATGGGCGGGGCGGGGCGCCGACGACTGGGTGGAGCACGTGCCGCATGTCAGCGCCGACCTCTTCGGCACCACCGTCGGCTTCGGCACGGACCCGGTCTCCCCGGCCTTCGGCGCCCGGGTCTTCGACGCCGGGGACGGCGGCCACAGCGACTACTTCGACCCCGGCTCCCGCTCCCTGACGAACCTGGCCCGGATAGCCCTGGGCGAGACCACGGAGGTGACCCATGCCTGACCTTGCCCCGACTCCGACTCCGACTGCGACTGCGACTGCGACGGCGACCGTCCCCCCGACCGTCGCACCGTCGTTCGCGCGCGGTGCCCTGCGCGAGGCCGCCGCCCGTGTCGACGCGGCCACCCCCGAGGACCGGGACCGGGCCGTGGACGCCCTGCGCGCCTTCGCCATCCTCGGCGTGGTCCTGGGCCACTGGCTGGTGACGGCCCTGGTCGCCGACGGCACCAGCCTGCACGCGGCCAGCCCGCTGGGGGAGATGCCCTGGCTGGCCCCGGTCTCCTGGGCCTTCCAGACCCTCGCCGTGTTCTTCCTGGTCGGCGGTCATGTCGCCACCCGCGGACACGCGTCGGCCCGGGCCCGGGGCGAGTCCTACGGCCGCTGGCTGACCGCCCGGCTGTCCCGGCTCTTCCGGCCGGTCCTGGCGGTCCTCGCCCTGTGGACGGTGACGGCGGCGCTGCTCCTGCTCACGGGCGCGGACTTCGGGACCGTGCACACGCTGGTGAAGCTGGCGCTGTCCCCGATGTGGTTCCTGCTGGTCTTCGCCGCGCTGACCGCGGCGACGCCGCTGCTGACCCGGCTGCATCCGCTGTGGCCACTGGTCGTCGTCCTCCACGTGGACCTGCTGCGCTTCGGCCTCGGCGCCCCGTCCTGGCTCGGCTGGGTCAACCTCGCCGCCGGCTGGCTGGTCCCGTACACCCTGGGCGCCGCCTGGTCCCGCGGTGAGCTGGACCGCCGCCGATCGGGCTGGATCCTGCTGGCCGGCGGCACGGCGGCGACCGCGGCGCTCGTCGCCTGGGCGGGCTACCCGGCGTCGATGGTCGGCGTCCCCGGCGCGTCGGTGTCGAACCTCAACCCGCCGACCCTGGCCGCCGTCACCTTCGGCCTGGCCCAGTGCGGTCTCGCCCTGCTGCTGCGCGAGCGGCTGCGCCGTGCGCTGCGGCGTCCCGTGGCGTGGGCCGCGGTCGCGCTGGTCAACCTCTCCGCGATGACGATCTTCCTCTGGCACCAGACGGCCCTGATGGCGACCACGGCCACCGGGCTCCTCGCGGGCCGTCTGCCCGGTCTGCACACGCGCCCCGACGGCCTGGACTGGGTCGCGGCCCGGATCGCCTGGCTCCCGGTGTTCGCGCTGGTCCTGGCCGGCTGCTGGGCCACCTTCCGCTCCTGCGAGCAGCACGGCCGGGGACGCGGGCGCTCCCGGGTCGTGCGCGCGCACCGCCCGCGGCGCCGGGCGACCACGGCAGGTGCACGCCATGTCTAGGGTGGACCCCGTGACGCGATGGGGGAAACGGCAGTGGGCCTGGTCCCGGGCCCGGGCCGAGCGTGTACTGAGGGTGCTGCACGACGACCTGTGGACCTGGCGGGCCGACCCGCTGCCGCCGTCGGTGTGGCTGCGCTGGGTCCCGCACGGGGTCGTCCTCCTCGCCGCGTTCGGTGTGCTGGTCGGGGACGCCGCCCAGCTCGGGGACAACGGCGGGATCGAACCGGGGTTCGCCTTCCTCATCGCCGTCGCCCAGGCGGGCGCGATGGCGCTCGCGCTGTGGCGACCGGTCGCGGCGTGGTGGCTGTCGATGGCGGGCATGCTGGTCGGGGCCTTCGCCGTGCGGGCCGAGATGGTCCCGGGCGGCTACGAGTTCACCTGGCCGTGGACGGCCGCCGGGCTCATCGGGCACCTGTTCGTGATGCTGCTGCTCGCCCTGCGGGTGCGTACGCGTGTGTCCCTGGAGGCGCTGGTCCTGACCGCGCTCACCACCTACCTGGTGCAGGGCTTGATGGGCGCGTCGAACTACCTGCCGACCGGTCAGCTCGCCGTCATCCTGTTCACGGTCGTCGTCGTCCTCGGCACCGCCCTGCGAGGCCGCCGTGAAGCACGCAACCAGCTGGCCGAGCAGACCACGCTCACCGCCGAGGAGCGGGCCCGGCGCACCCTGCTGGAGGAGCGCGGCCGCATCGCGCGCGAGCTGCACGACGTGGTTGCCCACCACATGTCGGTGATCTCCATCCAGGCCCAGGTCGCGCCCCTCCTCGTCGAGAACCCGTCGGACGAGCTCAAGGAGAACCTCGCCGGCATCCGGCAGAACGCCCTGGAGGCGCTCACCGAGCTGCGCCGGGTGCTGGGCGTGCTGCGTGCCGAGCACCCGGAGGTGCCGGTGGCCTCCGAGGCGGGCGACGGTGCCGTGCCGCACGCCCCGCAGCCGACGCTCGACCGGCTCGACGCGCTGGTGGACAACATCAGGGCGGCCGGCCTGCTCGTGACCACCGACAGCAGCGGCACGCGCCGACCGCTGCCGCCCGGCGTGGAGCTGTCGGCGTACCGGATCGTGCAGGAGGCGCTCAGCAACGTGTTGCGGCACGCGCCGGGCGCGACTGCCCGGGTCCGCCTCGTCCACCTTCCGATCGGGCTGCGCGTGGAGGTCACCAACACCCGCCCGAAGCGTGCCCCGGCGCCCTCGCAGGGGGCGGGGCACGGGCTGCTCGGCATGCGGGAGCGGGTGGCGATGCTCGACGGCACGCTGACGGCCCACCCGACGCCCGACGGCGGCTACCTGGTGGCGGCGCTCCTGCCGGCCGACGGCCCCGACCTGCCCGCCGGGCCCTTCACCGGTCCTTCGGACCCTTCCCACCCTTCGGATCCCCCCGCCCCTTCCACCGAGGACGACTCCCCATGACGACCAGCAGCAACGGCCGCGTGATCCGCGTGCTGATCGCCGACGACCAGCAGATGGTCCGGCAGGGTTTCACCGTGCTGCTCAACACCCAGCCCGACATCGAGGTGATCGGGCAGGCGGTGGACGGCCTGGACGCCGTGGCCAAGGTCGCCGAGCTGGCCCCGGAGGTCGTCCTGATGGACATCCGGATGCCCGAGCTGGGCGGGATCGAGGCCACCCGGCGCATCACCGGGGCGACCCCGGAGATCAGGGTGCTGGTGCTGACCACCTTCGACCTCGACGAGTACGTGTACGAGGCACTGCGGGCGGGGGCCTCCGGGTTCCTGCTGAAGGACGCCTCCGCCGACCAGCTCGCCGAGGCCGTCCGGGTGGTGGCCGCCGGTGACGCCCTGCTCGCGCCGGGGATCACGCGGCGGCTGATCGCCGAGTTCTCCCGGCTGGACGACCGCCCGCGCGCCCCGCTGAAGGCCCGCGTCGGCGAGCTGACCGAGCGGGAGACGGAGGTGCTCGCCCTCATCGCGCAGGGCCTGTCGAACGCGGAGATCGCCCAGCGTCTGGTGGTCGCCGAGCAGACGGTGAAGACCCATGTGGGCAGGATCCTGGTGAAGCTGGGTCTCAGGGACCGCACGCAGGCGGCGGTGTTCGCGTACGAGTCGGGGCTGGTGCGCCCCGCGGGGTACTGAGGAGCGACGCGCGGTGGCCCCCGTAGTACTTGAGACGGACGCCGGAGAACCCGTCTGCACGGGGACGACCGGCCACTTCCGGTCGGCCTACCGTGTGAGCGTGACCGAGACGATTCACCAGCAGCACGAGGGCGGGGCCCGCAGCCAGGAGTACCGGCTGGCCCGGACCTCCCTGCGAGGGCTGCGCCAGGACCTGTTCCACGAGCCCTTCGCCTACCGCGTCCTGCCGCCCCGCCACACGGACGGCCCGTTCGTCAGCCGACTGCCCGGCCGGCTGCGCTCGGACGCGCAGCACCTCCCGCACGCGGTGATCGGGGTGATCGCGTTCATCACCTTCGTCGTCGGGGCGGTCTCGGGCGACCTGCCCGGCGGCGACGTGCCGGCCCTGCTGAGCGGCATCCTGTGCGCCCTCCCGGTGCTGGCCACGCTGGTGCGGCCGATCGGCGCGTTCTGGCTGTCCCTCGCCGTGACCCCGCTGGTCGCGCTCATCAACGGCGCCGGGTGGGACTGGCCCTGGATGCCGGGTGCGTTCATCTGCCACCTCGCGGTGCTGATCGTCGTGGCGCTGCGCACCCGGCCCCGCACCGCTGTCTGGATGTGGGTCCTGACCTGCGTGTACGGCTTCCTCGCGGACGCCATCTTCGGCGGGTCGTACTCCTACACGAACAGCGGGCCCATGATGGTGACGTCCGCGTTCGCCCTGCTCGTGGTCTGTCTCTGGCACATACGGCAGACCGCCCGCAGGGAGGTGACCGCCCAGCAGACGGTCACGGCGCACGAACGCTCCCGCCGCACCCTGCTGGAGGAGCGCACCACCATCGCCCGCGAGCTGCACGACGTGGTCGCGCACCACATGTCGGTGGTCGCCATCCAGGCGGAGGCCGCGCCCTACCGCGTGGAGAACCCGCCGGAGGAGCTGGAGCGGGCCTTCGCCACCATCCGGGAGAACGCGGTGGCGGCCCTCACCGAGCTGCGCCGCGTGCTGGGAGTCGTCCGCGCCGAGGACTACGAGGCCCCGGACGCCCCGCAGCCGACGCTCGCCGACCTGGACGCCCTGCTCGCCAACGTGCGCGAGGCGGGCCTGGCCGTGGACAAGGCGGTGACCGGAGCGGTGCGTGAGCTGCCGCCCGGTGTGGAGCTGTCGGCGTACCGGATCGTGCAGGAGGCGCTGAGCAACAGCCTGCGCCATGCGCCCGGCGCGACGGCCCGCGTCGAGGTCTCCTACGTCCTGGGCGGCCTGGGCCTGCGCGTGGTCAACACCGCCGTCCCGCCGAACACCCTGGTCAAGGCGTCGCCCGGCGCGGGGCACGGCATCACCGGCATGCGTGAACGCGTCTCGATGCTGAACGGCGAGATGACGGCGGGACCGACGGACGACGGAGGGTACGAGGTGGCGGTGTTCCTGCCGGTCGCCGCTGCCCGGACCGAAGGTGAAGCATGACCGACAGCAGGATCCGCGTACTGATCGCCGACGACCAGATGATGGTGCGCGAGGGCTTCTCGGTCCTGCTGAACGCGATGCCGGACATCGAGGTCGCCGGCGAGGCGGTCAACGGCCGGGAAGCGGTGGCGAAGGTCCGCGAGCTGTCCCCGGACGTCGTCCTGATGGACATCCGCATGCCCGAGCTGAACGGCATCGAGGCGACCCGGGAGATCGTCGCGGCGGACAGCACGTCCAAGGTGCTGGTCCTCACCACCTTCGACCTCGACGAGTACGTGTACCAGGCACTGCGCGCGGGTGCCTCCGGCTTCCTCCTCAAGGACGCCTCGGCCCGCCAGCTGGCGGACGGTGTCCGGGTGGTGGCGGCCGGGGAAGCCCTCCTCGCCCCCTCGATCACCAAGCGCCTGATCACCGAGTTCTCCAAGCTCTCCGACACCCCGCGCCTGATGCCCTCGGCGCAGGCGGCCTACGGCGACCTGACCGAGCGCGAGACGGAGGTGCTGGTCCTGATCGCGCAGGGCCTGTCCAACTCGGAGATCGCCGAGCGCCTGGTGGTCGCCGAGTCGACGATCAAGACCCACGTCAGCCGCATCCTGGTGAAGCTGGGCCTGCGCGACCGCACCCAGGCGGCGGTCTTCGCCTACGAGGCGCGGCTGGTGACACCGGGCTGACCGCAGCGGCGACGCCGCTACCGGTCACCGGCCGCCGTCCGGTTGCTGTTGCCGCCGCAGCTCCCTCTGGCGCTGCCGCCGTTCGCGTCGCCGTCGGCTCCTACGGGCCCGTGCCCGTGCCAGCCGCTCCTCGCGCTGGCGCTGTGCGCGCTCGCGCTGCCTCGCTTCGCGCACCGCGTCGCTGTTCCACCATGTGCACCACGGGACGAGCGCCGCGGACGCCACCAGGACGAGTGCCACGATCCAGTGACCGAGGGAGGTCCCCATGGCCAGGGCGACCACGGCCCCGGCGACCGCGCCGGCCGAGTAGCCCAGAACCGGACGCCAGTCCCTGCGGTGGAAGCCGGTCTTGAACGGGACAACGAGCGGGACGGGCGCGATCATGATCGCGGCGAAGTACTTGCCGCCGCCCTCCGGGACACCGCAGCCTCCCCTCGGATGCGGCGCGCATCCCACCGTCACCGACCCCGCCAGTCCCCACCCGAACCACAGTGCCAGTCCCGCCGCCAAGGCGGCCCCCACCCATTTGGCATGCATCAGCGGAGTGTATGCACCGGCCGGGTCGGGGATCTATCGTCCGTCCATGACGGCTGCATCCGATGATTCGCACGTGTCCGACCTTGCGTTCGACCCCTGGAACCCCGCCTTCGTCGCCGACCCCTACCCCGCCTTCGCCGAGCTGCGGGCCCGGGGGCGCGTGCTCTACTACGAGCCGAGCGACCAGTGGCTGGTCCCGCACCACGCGGACGTCTCCGCGCTGCTGCGCGACCGCCGCCTCGGCCGGACCTACCGGCACCGTTTCACGCACGAGGACTTCGGCCGCACGCCGCCCCCGCCGGAGCAGGAGCCCTTCCACACGCTCAACGACCACGGCATGCTCGACCTGGAGCCGCCGGACCACACCCGTATCCGGCGCCTGGTGTCGAAGGCGTTCACGCCGCGTACCGTGGAGCGGCTGAAGCCGTACGTGCACGGCCTGGCGGACGACCTGGTGGCCCGGCTGGTCGCGGCGGGCGGCGGCGATCTGCTCACCGACGTGGCAGAGCCGCTGCCGGTCGCCGTGATCGCCGAGATGCTGGGCATCCCGGAGTCCGACCGGGCCCCGCTGCGCCCCTGGTCGGCGGACATCTGCGGGATGTACGAGCTGAACCCGTCCGAGGAGACGGCGGCGAAGGCGGTCCGGGCCTCGCTCGACTTCTCGGAGTACCTGCGCGCGCTGATCGCGGCCCGCCGCAAGGAGCCCGGCGACGACCTGATCTCCGGTCTGATCGCGGCCCACGACGAGGACGACGACCGCCTCACCGAGCAGGAGATGATCTCGACCTGCGTCCTGCTCCTGAACGCCGGCCACGAGGCCACGGTGAACGCCACCACCAACGGCTGGCTGGCGCTCTTCCGCCACCCCGACCAGCTGGCCGCCCTGCGCGCCGACCACTCCCTCGTACCGTCGGCCGTGGAGGAGCTGATGCGCTACGACACCCCGCTCCAGCTCTTCGAACGCTGGGTCCTGGACGAGATCGAGATCGACGGTACGACCCTCCCGCGCGGCGCGGAGGTGGCGATGCTGTTCGGCTCGGCCAACCACGACCCGGCGGTCTTCACCGACCCGGAACGCCTCGACCTCACCCGCCGCGACAACCCGCACATCTCCTTCAGCGCCGGCATCCACTACTGCATCGGCGCCCCGCTGGCCCGCATCGAACTGGCGGCGTCCATGACGTCCCTGCTGGTGCGGGCCCCGGGCCTGCGCCTGGCGGCGGAACCGGAACGCAGGCCGAACTTCGTGATGCGCGGCCTGACGGAACTACGCGTGGAACTCTGAGACCCCCGAGGACTCCGAGGGCTCCGAGGACTCGGGGCGGCGGCGCCGTCCCAGCAGCCAGGCCCCGAGCCCCCACACCACGGCGGGCACGACGGCCCCGGCGAGGAAGACGAACGGCAGCTCGGTGAGGACTGCGCCGAAGTCCTGCCCGTTGTTCTCGAACTCGTTGCCGAGGTGCCGCTGGGTGCGCGAGGTCTGCCACCACACGACCACCGCACCCACGGCCCCGGCGAACGAGACCGCACAGCCACCACCCGTCACCGCATCCCGACTCATACCTGCCCTGACGCTCAGACCCGGACGATCGGTTTCACCGCGGGTGCACGGCACGCCCTAGGCGTGGGGCGGGTCGTCCAGGAGGGCCACGCCGTAGCGGGCGAGTCCGTCCACGTGGTCCAGGTCGTGCCGGGCCCCGGCGGGCCCGACCGAGCGGAAGTAGCCCTCGATCGCCCCCGGGTTGTTGATGACCAGCACCTCCGCCGTGGTGGTGAGCGGCTGGAACGTGTGCGGGACCGACCGGGGGCCGAAGACGTAGGAGCCGGGCCCGGCGTCGTGGACCTCGCACGCGTCGAGTGAGGCCGAACCGACCCAGAAGCGGACCCGCCCGGACAGCACCACCCAGCTCTCGTCCTCGCGGCTGTGCA
This sequence comes from Streptomyces rubrogriseus, assembly GCF_027947575.1. Lineage (NCBI taxonomy): Bacteria > Bacillati > Actinomycetota > Actinomycetes > Kitasatosporales > Streptomycetaceae > Streptomyces > Streptomyces rubrogriseus. Next base: position 246,652 of record NZ_CP116256.1, read on the forward strand.
CGTGCAGGGGCGGTGCGTCCGCGCGGCGCATGGTCAGCCGCGCGACGCTGACGACTCCCCGGGTCTCGGTGTGCGAGACGACCTGTTCCTGGACGCTGTCGTAGTAGTGGTAGTGGGTGCCTTCGCCGGGGTTGCGTACGAGCGCGACGCTCATGTGGGTGCTCCCCTTCCAGTGTGGTTTAGCGTTCAACTATTTCCGTCGCGCCGCCTCCCCGCAAGAGGGCGCCGCGATCCGCCGCGATCTGTCCGGATTCCGACGTCCCGCAGGCCCCGGGAACGTCACGTCAGGTCCCGCCGCCGCAGCCGGACGAGCCCCGCCCCCACCAGCGCCCCGGCGATCAGCACCAGCACCAGCACCGGCGACCAGCTCATCTCCCCGCCGGGCAGCTTCGGCAGGTGCCCGTACGGGGACACGTCCAGCACGGTCTGCGGCACGTCCAGCGCCGGTCCGACCCACCCGAGCAGCAGCACCGCGCCCGCGACGGCCCACGCGGCCACCGCCGCCCGGGGCAGCAGACCGTGCAGCAGCACCGCCGCCCCGCCGATCACCCACACCGCCGGCAACTGCACCAGGCAGGCGCCCAGGATCGCCCCGAAGTCCTGCCCGTACCCGGCGGCGAAACCGAGCCCGGCGAGCAGCATGATGAGCGCCGCGCCGCCGAAGGCGATCACCAGGTGGCCCGCGGCCCACCGCAGCCGGCCCACCGCGCCCGCCAGCACCGGTTCCGCGCGCCCGGACGTCTCCTCGCCGCCGAGCCGCAGCACCGACGCCACGACGTAGAGCGCGGCGATCAGCCCGAGCATGCCGACCATCGCCGACACGAACGCGTCGGTCAGCCCGGCCTGCCCGCCCATCCGCTCGATGATCTCGCGGGCCTGTTCGTTGTCCCCGACCAGATCGGCCGCGCCCTCCGTCATCCCGCCGTAGACGACCCCGGCGGCGAAGAAGCCGATGCTCCAGCCGAGGACGCCGCCCCGCTGCAGGCGCCAGGCCAGCGCACCGGCCGTACGCAGGCGTCCGGCGGCCGGACCGGGCCGGGTCGGCAGGAAGCTCATGCCGAGGTCCCGGCGCCCCGCCAGCCCGTAGGCCACGGCTCCCTGCGCCACCGTCGCGCCCGCGATCAGCAGCAGCACCAACCAGCGCTCACCGGCGAAGGCCCGCAGGTTCTCCAGCCAGCCGAGCGGCGACACCCAGGTGAGGACGGAGGAGCCGTCGTCCGTCGCGGAGTCGCCCGCCGCCCGCAGTACGAAGGCCCCGCCCAGCACCGCGGCCGTCAGCCCTCGGGCCAGCCGCGCGCTCTCGGTGAGCTGGGCGACGATCGCCGCCATGGTCGCGAAGAGCATCCCGACGCCCGCGACCCCGAGTCCGAGGGCCGACGCGCCGACCGCTCCCTGTCCGGCCAGTCCGACGGCGATCAGCAGCGCCAGTACGGCGTTGGCGACCGCCGCCGCCAGCAGCGCCGCCGTGAGCGGGGCCCGCCGGCCGACCATTCCGGAGGCGACGACCTCCTGCCGACCGCTCTCCTCCTCGTCCCGGGTGTGCCGTACGACGATCAGCAGGCTCATCACCGCGGCGAGCGCCCCCGCGTACAGGCCGACCCGCCAGGCGGTGAGCGCACCGAGACCGTCGTCGAAGACGGGGCCGACCAGCGCGCGCAGCGAGGAGTTGGTCTCCATCTGCCGCATCAGGTCGGCGCGTTCCGCGGCGGTGCCGTACAGGCCCTTGATGGTGCCCGGCATGGACAGCACCATGAGCGCGTTCACCCCGACCCAGACGGGGATCAGTACGCGGTCGCGGCGCAGGGCGAAGCGCAGCAGCGTGCCGGTGCCGGCCAGTTGGCGCGAGCCTCCGGACCGGGCCGCGAAGGTGCCGGCGGCGGTTTCGGCGGTGGCGGTCATCGCGCCGTCACCTCCGCGCCGGACTCCGTCTCGTCGGTGGCCTGGTAGTGCCGCAGGAACAGCTCCTCCAGCGTCGGCGGCGTCGACGTCAGCGAGCGCACGCCCGTCTCGCTCAGCGACCTGAGGACGGCGTCCAGCTTGTCGGTGTCGACCTGGAGCCGGACCCGGTGGCCCTGGACGTCGAGGTCGTGCACGCCGGGCAGGCGGGTGAGGCCGTTCGGGGCGCCCGCGAGTTCGGCGGTGACGCTGGTCCGGGTCAGGTGGCGCAGGTCGGCGAGCGATCCGCTCTCGACGGTCCGTCCCTTGCGGATGATGCTGACCCGGTCGCACAGCTCCTCGACCTCGCTGAGGATGTGGGAGGAGAGCAGCACGGTCCGGCCGCGCTCGCGCTCCTCCGCCACGCAGCGCTGGAAGACCTCCTCCATCAGCGGGTCGAGTCCGGAGGTGGGTTCGTCGAGGATCAGCAGGTCGACGTCCGAGGCGAAGGCGGCCACCAGGGCCACCTTCTGGCGGTTGCCCTTGGAGTACGTGCGGCCCTTCTTGGTCGGGTCGAGTTCGAACCGCTCGACCAGCTCCGCGCGCCGCCGGGTGTCGAGTCCGCCGCGCAGCCTGCCGTAGAGGTCCATGACCTCGCCGCCGGAGAGGTTGCGCCACAGCGTCACGTCACCGGGGACGTACGCGATCCGCCGGTGCGCCTCCACCGCGTCCGCCCACGGGTCGCGGCCGAGCACCTGAGCGGCGCCGGCGTCGGCGCGCAGCAGGCCGAGCAGGACCCGGATGGTGGTGGACTTGCCGGCTCCGTTGGGCCCGAGGAATCCGTGGACCTCGCCGGTCTCGACCTCCAGGTCGAGGCCGTCCAGAGCGTGCGTGCGTCCGAACGACTTGTGGAGTCCGGAGACGCTGATTGCCTTCGTCATGTTTCGGAAAGTACGCTACTTTCAGAAACTTGTGAAGTTAAGAAACCGTCAGGATGATGAGCGACGCAGGGTGAGAGATGATCGACGGATGACGAAGGAAGCAGCGGGAGCGGCGGGGCCGGGGCGCGACCCCGAGGCGGTGTCGAAGTTCGTGGAGGGCTTCGCGGCCCAACTCGTCGAGGCCGGGATGCAGCGCATGCCCGCCCGGGTCTTCGCCGCCCTGCTCGCCTCCGACTCGGGCACGCTGACCTCGGCGGAGCTGGGTGAGAGCCTTCGGGTCAGCCCGGCCGCCGTCTCCGGCGCCGTGCGCTACCTCTCGCAGCAGCACATGGTCTCGCGCGAGCGCGAACCCGGCTCGCGCCGGGAGCGCTACCGGGTGCACAGCAACCAGTGGTACGAGGCGCTCACCAACCGCGAGGCCGTCCTCAAGCGCTGGGAGAGCGCCCTGAGCGACGGCGTCGCCAGTCTCGGCGCCGACACCCCGGCGGGCCGGCGCATGGCCGAGACCCTCGCCTTCTTCGAGTTCGTCGACGGGGAGATCGTGGCGATGATGGAACGCTGGCGGGTGCACCGGGAGGAGCGGTTCGGGCGAGCGTGACCGGTCCGCTACGCCGAGTTGCGACTGGTCCGCATCAGGGGGAGGGCGCATCATGACTGTCATGGCGGAGCGACCGACGATGAGCGGCACTGAGTACCAGGGCTTCGAGGAACTGCTGGTAGCCCTCGACGAACTGGCTGTACCCGACGGCTACAGGGCCGAGATCATGAGGGGGAGCATCGTTGTGTCGCCGTGGTCCAGGGGTTACTACACCCTCGTGATGCGCCTGGTGTGCGAGCAGTTGGAGCCGCACCTGCCAGATGGGCATGTGATCGACCGCGCGCCGAGTCTCTTCGTATTCCCCGGCGTTGAAAGGGCGTTCGGGCCGGACGTCTACGCCGCGGAGGCGACCGCGCTGGCGACCGTCAGCAACCACCTGGACGGGGAAGCCCTCTCCTTCGTGGCCGAGCTGACCTCCTTCTCCACCCGGCACGACGACCTGACCGACAAGGTCGAGACGTACGCGAAGGCCGGCGTCCCCGTCTACCTGCTCCTCGACATGCAGGAGGAGCAGGCCACGGTCCTGTGGACGCCGTCCGCCAAGGGATACGAATCCCGCCTCACCATGCCCTTCGGCGAGAAACTGCCCATCCCCGCCCCGTTCGACTGCCTGCTGGACACCGCCGGTTTCAAGGCGCCCTGAGCGGCCCTACCCCCGGCCCTACCCCGCCGGCAGCGTCAGCCCCCACGCCCCCTCGCGCGCCACCCACGTCCGGGTCCCGACCGGCCCGCACACCACCGCGTCGGCCCGGTAGCGGAAGTGCGCCCCCGACACGGTCACCGTCCGTCCGCTCGCCGTCAGCGGCGACGCCTGCGCGCCCACCGACAGGGGCCGCACCTCCACCACGGCCACCCCCGCCGCGCCCGGCGTCACCGACACCCCCTCGACCGGCTGGTCCAGGTCCACCAGCGTCACCCCGTCGACCTCGACCCGCAGCCGGGCCGGACCGGGCGTCCCCGGCGCCACGGCGGTCCGGGCCGTACGCGAGGAGGCCAGCGTCCGTACGAGCGACTGGCAGGTCCGCAGCCAGGGGCGGACCGACGACGTCCCCTCAGGACCGGGGCCCGCGTCCGCCCGCACCGGTACCGGCACGGGAGCGGGCGGAATCCCCACCGTCCCCAGCACCACCCCGTCGCTGTCGTCGACGAGCAGGTCCAGGCGCCGCTCCGCCCCGTCGAGCACGGCCCGCGCCGCCGCCACCGCCCCCGTCGGCAGCCCCAGGGACCGGGCGAGGCCGAGCGCCGACCCCACCGGAACCACGGACAGCACGCAGCCCGCCAGCTCCCGCCGCCGGTGCAGCAGGGCCACGGCCCGCAGCAGCGCACTGTCGTCACCGATCACCACCGGGCGCCGCGAACCGCGCCGCCCGAGCGCCCGCGCGAACTCCTCCGGGTCGTCCGGCAGACACACCTTCGTGTGCGACGCACCCGCGCTGAGCACGTCTTTCGCGATCCGGACGGACTCCCCGTCCATGCGTCGGGCGACCGGATCGACGACCACCAGAAGCTGATCGGACCTCGCGGAAGAGTTCGCGGAAGAGCTCGCGGAAGTCGCCACCTCGGCCATGCCTCGCTTCCTCGGGTAGCATCTTTGTGCAAGAGCCCCTTGCGCTGTTGCGCCAGGGGCTTCGTCTATTCCGGGGCACCCGGTCCGACGGTTGGCGGCCAACGACGGTCGCGGTGTACGTGGCGGAAACCCGTCGCATACGCCCTCGACCATGGACATGCCCCGCCCGGAAGGGGTGTACGCGCGTGCCCGCACTTGTGCTGCTCGGTGCTCAGTGGGGTGACGAAGGCAAGGGAAAGGCGACGGACCTGCTCGGTGGTTCCGTCGACTATGTGGTGCGCTACCAGGGCGGCAACAACGCCGGCCACACGGTAGTCGTGGGCGACCAGAAGTACGCCCTTCACCTGCTCCCTTCCGGGATTCTCTCCCCCGGCTGCACGCCGGTTATCGGAAACGGCGTCGTCGTCGACCCGTCGGTCCTGTTCTCCGAGCTGAGCGGGCTGAACGAGCGCGGCGTCGACACGTCCAAGCTCCTGATCAGCGGCAACGCTCACATCATCACGCCGTACAACGTCACCGTCGACAAGGTGACGGAACGCTTCCTCGGCAAGCGCAAGATCGGCACCACCGGGCGCGGCATCGGCCCGACCTACGCCGACAAGATCAACCGCGTGGGCATCCGGGTCCAGGACCTCTACGACGAGTCGATCCTCACCCAGAAGGTCGAGGCGGCGCTCGACGTCAAGAACCAGATGCTCACCAAGCTCTACAACCGCCGCGCCATCGCCACCGGCCAGGTCGTCGAGGAGCTGCTGGGCTACGCCGACAAGCTCGCCCCGTACGTCGCCGACACCGTCCTGGTCCTCAACCAGGCCCTCGACGACGACAAGGTGGTCCTCTTCGAGGGCGGCCAGGGCACGCTCCTGGACATCGACCACGGCACGTACCCCTTCGTCACCTCGTCGAACCCGACCGCGGGCGGCGCCTGCACCGGCGCCGGCGTGGGCCCGACGAAGATCAGCCGGGTCATCGGCATCCTCAAGGCGTACACGACCCGCGTCGGCGCCGGACCGTTCCCGACCGAGCTGTTCGACGAGGACGGCGAGGCCCTGCGCCGCATCGGCGGCGAGCGCGGCGTCACCACCGGCCGCGACCGGCGCTGCGGCTGGTTCGACGCGGTGATCGCCCGCTACGCCACCCGCGTCAACGGCCTCACCGACTTCTTCCTCACCAAGCTCGACGTCCTCACCGGCTGGGAGCAGATCCCGGTCTGCGTGGCCTACGAGATCGACGGCAAGCGCGTCGAGGAGCTGCCGTACTCGCAGTCCGACTTCCACCACGCGAAGCCGGTCTACGAGACGCTGCCCGGCTGGAGCGAGGACATCACCAAGGCGAAGTCCTTCTCCGACCTGCCGAAGAACGCCCAGGCGTACGTCAAGGCCCTGGAGGAGATGTCCGGCGCCCCGATCTCCGCGATCGGCGTCGGCCCGGGCCGGGACGAGACGATCGAGATCAACTCGTTCCTGTAGGCACGGCGCACGCACCACGGCGGTCGGGACCCCGCACGGGGCCCCGGCCGCCGCCGTCGGGACGGCGGATACGCTGGCCGGAGCCGCCCTCCCGGCGGACGAACGGCACGGACAGCACGGAGCGAGCGGACATGCGGAAGCCCACCACCCGGACGTGGATCTGGCTGGCCGCGGCGGTCGTCGTCGTGACCGGCGGGGCCTTCTACGTCGACGGCCACCGGGTCTCCGCCGCGCCGCACGCCGGCGACCCCAAGTGCGACGAGGTCGTCTCCCGCCTCCCGGACGACATACCCGGCGCCTCGCGCGACTGGGCCCTCGGGGACGGGGTCGCGTCCTGGGGCGGCCAGAAGGCGGTGTTCCGCTGCGGCGCCGAGGAACTGCAGCCCAACGTCAACCTCTGCGTCACCGCGGACGGCGTCGACTGGGTCCTGGACGAGGCACGGCTCAAGCGCGACGGCGTGAGCGTCCTGCGGACGTACGGCCGCTCACCGGCCGTGGAGTTCACGTACTCCGGTCCGCGCGAGGAGGTGGGCGGCATCCTCGCCGCGCTGGACCCCGCCGTGAAGTGGATCCCGCAGGAACGCAAGTGCATCGGCCTCGACGACGCCGCCACCGTCCTGTAGCCGTTCGCTCCCCGCGGCCCTTCGTTCGGCCCCCTTCGCCGGGCGTCGGCGTGCCCGGTGGTGTCGGATCGGAGACATGACCGACCGCTACAGCGCCGCTTCCTGCCGGGGCCCGTACGGCGGCGAGAACGGCCTCGAGGACTGCGGGGACCCGGTCCGCTTCGAGGTCGCCCGGCACCTGCGGGCGCCGCTGCGGGTGTGCCCCGTCCACCTGGGACCCGCCCTGCTGCTGGCCACCGGGGTGCTGTGGCCGCCGGGCATCGTCCTGGTGCGGTGAGACGTGGTGTGCCGAGACGTGGTGTGCCGAGACGTGGTGCGCCGAGACCTGGTGCGCCGAGACCGCCGCGGTCGCGCGCACGCCGGGATGGTTCACTGGGGCGACGCGCCCCCGAGGGCGCCGGAGGCGGAAGGAACCCGTACGGTGCCCGCACGATCCGACGACATGGCCCGGCAGTTCGAGCTGGACCGGCCCCGGCTGCGGGCGGTCGCGTACCGGATCCTCGGCTCGCTCGGTGAGGCGGACGACGCCCTCCAGGAGGCGTGGCTGCGGGCCGACCGGGCGGACACCTCCGAGGTGGGCAATCCCTCGGGCTGGCTCACCACGGTCGTGGCCCGGGTCTGCCTCAACCTGCTCCGCGCCCGCGACACCCGGCGCGAGGAGCCGCTGGACGACGCGGCCCGCAGGCAACCGGCCGCCACCGGCACCGCCGCGGACCCGGCCGAGGAGGCGCAGCTCGCCGACGAGGTGGGGATCGCGCTGCTGATCGTCCTGGACACCCTCGGCCCCGCCGAGCGGCTCGCGTTCGTCCTGCACGACATGTTCGACGTGCCCTTCGACGACATCGCCGCGATGCTCGACAAGACCCCCGCCGCCACCCGCCAGCTGGCCAGCCGCGCCCGCCGCCGGGTCCGGGGCGTCCCCGCGCCCGAAGCCGACCTGCCCCGCAGGCGCCGCGCCGTCGACGCCTACCTGGCGGCCACCCGCGGCGGCGACTTCGACGCGCTGGTGGCCCTGCTGCACCCGGACGTCGTCCTGAGTGCGGACGCGGCGGTCGTCCCGACGCCCGGACCCGTCACCGTCAGCGGCATGGAGCAGGTGGCCAGGGGCGCGATGGCCTCGATGGCCCGGGCCAGGTCCGCCGCCGTCGTCCTGGTCGACGGCCGGGTGGGCATGGCGATGGCCGAGAACGGCAGGCTGCGCGTCGTGCTCCGCTTCGACTTCGCCGCCGACGGCCGCATCACCGGCATCGACGTGATCGCGGAACCCGCTCGCCTGAACGAACTGGACATCACGGGCATAGGCTGAATTCGTACACGTCGCGTCGGCAGAAGAAGGTGAGTGCGATGCGCGTGCTGCTCAAGGCGACGCTGGACACCGAGAAGTCGAACGAGGTGATCCGCAGCGGCAGGATGGAGGCCCTGATCAAGGAGACCGTCGACCGCATCGGGCCGGAGGCCGCCTACTTCGGCACCATCGACGGACGGCGGACCGCCCTGCTGGTCCTCGACATGCAGGACAGCTCGCAGATGCCGCCGATCGGAGAACCGTTCCTCATGGAGCTGAACGCCGAGGTCGACCTCTGCCCGATCATGAACATCGACGACCTGGCGAAGGGCCTCTCCCAGCTGGGCTGACGGCCCTTCGGCGGATCAGCTGAAGACGATCATCGACCCCTGCGCCAGGCTTCGTGTCGCCGCCGCGTGCAGACCCAGCCACACATGGCGCTCCCGGGCGAACGGGCTGGAGTCGTGCGGTGCGGGCACCGCCGGCTCCTCCAGCTCCGTCGGTGCGAGCGGCGGCTGCGGCGGGGCCGGCGGGTTGGCCGGGTCGATGCCGAGGGCCGGGGCGACGGCCTCCAGTTCCCGCAGCAGGGTGTGCGAGGAGCCCAACGGGCCGCCGCCCGACAGGAGTTCGTCACTGGAGAGCGGGTGCGGGAAGTCGACCGGCACGTAGGCGCCCGCGTGGTCGTAGTGCCAGACCAGGTGGGACTGCTGGGCCGTCGACTCGAACATCTCCAGCAACTGCTCGTAGTCGCCGCCGAGTTCGTCCACCGGCGTCACCGGGAGGCCGCACACCTGGAGGAGGTGCGCCCGGCGCAGGAAGTGCAGCGCGTCGTAGTCGAAGCCGGCCACCGGCGCGACCTCGCCGGAGAGCCCCGGCATGTACTGGTACACCGGCACCGGCGGCAGCCCGGCCTCGGCCAGCACCTTGTCGTACTGCGCGAGTTCCTCGGCGAACGGGTTGTCCGGCGTGTGGCACAAGACGTCGACGAGCGGTACCAGCCACAGGTCACAGGCCAAAAGAGGGCTCCTCACACAGCACGGTGGTCAGGGCAGCGTAGTCGGTGTGCGCCGGGGCGCGTCGCGTGCAGAACCCATACCCATCTGGGGCCGGGCCACGACACGTCCGGCGTTGGTCATTCGCCGGCGAGCCCCTCGATCAGGGCGAGCGAGTGGCTGTTGTACGCGTCGACGAGCGCACGCGCGCCCGGGACGTCCCGCCGGGCCAGGGCGTCGACCAGCGCGGTGTGCCCGGACCACAGCGCGCCGCGCAGCTCGCTGAGCCGGCGCAGGTGCTGCACGGTGCACACCCAGCTCTGCACGCGCAGCCGGTGCAGGAAGTCGCAGAGGTAGGGGTTGCCGAAGAGAGTGGCCAGCTCGCGCCAGTAGCGCAGGTCGTAGCCGATCAGGACGGTCAGGTCCCCGGCCGCGGCGGCGCGCTGGGCCTCCTCGCCTCGCCGGCGGACCCCGGCGAGGGCGGCGGCGATCCGCGGGTCGGCCGGGTCGGGACCCCCCGGCAGGTCGGCGGCCAGCGAGAGGAACATGCCGTCGGTCACGAGACTGCGGGCCTCGATCATGCCGCGGAAGTCGTCGACCGAGTACTCGTGGACGCGGAAGCCGCGGTGGTGGTCGGCGTCCAGGAGTCCCTGCGCGGACAGGTCGACCAGGGCCTCGCGCACCGGCGTCGCGGACACGCCGTACTGCTCGGCGATCTCCTTGACCGTGAACTCCTGCCCCGGCTGGAGCCGGCCGGCCAGCACCTCGTCACGGAGCGCGTCGGCGATCTGCTGCCGCAGGGTGCTGCGCGTGACGGCACCGGTACCGCTGGGACCGGGCATGGGCGGGCGTCTCCTCGTCGCGTTCGGGGCGTCGCCCGGAGGCGTCGCCCGGGGGCGTGCTCGTACACATGTCTACCGCGTACGAGCACGCCACCCTACGCGCTCGGTCCCCTCGGCCCGTTCCGCCTACTCCGTGTACTCGTCCGCCACGGACAGTGCCGTGTCCAGGGCCGCCAGGCCCTCCTTCAGCTCCGCCTCGGAGACGTTGCACGGCGGGACCACGTGGGTCCGGTTCATGTTCACGAACGGCCACAGGCCGTGCGCCTTGGCGGAGGCGGCGAACGCCGACATGGGCGTGGCCGCCTGCCCGGTCGCGTTGTACGGCACCAGCGGCTCCCGGGTCTCCCGGCTGCGCACCAGCTCCAGCGCCCAGAACATGCCGGTCCCGCGCACCTCGCCCACGCTCGGGTGGCGCTCGGCCAGCTCCCGCAGCGCCGGTTCGACGACCTCGGCGCCGAGCCGCGCCGCGTGCTCGACGACGCCCTCCTCCGCCATCACGTTGATCGTGGCGACGGCGGCGGCGCAGGCCAACGGGTGCCCGGAGTACGTCAGTCCGCCGGGGTAGGGCCGCTCGGCGAAGGTCGCGGCGATCTCGGCCGAGATCGCGACGCCGCCGAGGGGCACGTAGCCCGAGTTCACGCCCTTGGCGAAGGTCATCAGGTCGGGCACGACGTCGTACAGGTCGGCGGCGAACCAGGTGCCGGTGCGGCCGAATCCGGCCATGACCTCGTCGAGCACGAAGACGATGCCGTACTTGTCGCAGATCTCGCGCACCCCGGCCAGGTAGCCGGCCGGCGGCATCATGATCCCCGCGGTGCCCGGGATCGTCTCCAGGACGATCGCGGCGACGGTCCCCGGGCCCTCGAAGGCGATCGTCGTCTCCAGGTGCTCCAGCGCCCGCGCGCACTCCTGCTCCTCGGTCTCGGCGTAGAAGCGCGAGCGGTACAGGAACGGCGCCCAGAAGTGCACGACCCCGGCCGTGCCGGTGTCGGAGGCCCAGCGGCGCGGGTCACCGGTGACGTTGACCGCCTGCTGGGTGCCGCCGTGGTACGAGCGGTAGGCGGAGAGCACCTTGGGCCGGCCGGTGTGCAGCCGGGCCATGCGCAGGGCGTGCTCGACGGCGTCGGCGCCGCCGTTGGTGAAGAAGATCTTGTCCAGGTCGCCGGGCGTCCGCTCGGCGATCAGCCGGGCCGCCTCCGAGCGCGCCTCGACGGCGAACGCGGGCGCGAACGTCGTCATCCGCGCCGCCTGCTCCTGGATCGCGGCGACGACCTTGGGGTGCTGGTAGCCGATGTTGGTGTAGACGAGCCCGCTGGAGAAGTCGAGGTAGCGCTTGCCTTCGTAGTCCCAGAAGTACGACCCCTCGGCGCCGGCGACGGCGAGCGGGTCGATCAGCTCTTGGGCTGACCAGGAGTGGAAGACGTGCGCGCGGTCCGCGGCCTTCACGGCGGCGCTGGCCTGGGGGGAGGGCTGAGGGGTCATGCGGCCGAGGGTAGATGTCCGCGATGCGGAAACGGAATCGGCGTCCTGTCTGCGGTCGGGGGCTTTCCACGACAGGTTGTCGACGCGGCGACCGACGCGGCGCGGACGCGGTGCCGACGCGGCGGGGGCGCGCGGGGCCCCTCCGTTACGGAACCGTGGACGAGCGGCGACCTACCGCCGGGCCGCCCCGCACTATCCTCGGCCTGTTGCTCATGTTCGGGGGGAAGGCGGCGCGGCATGCGGAGACTGGGGGACGGGGACCCGCAGCACGTTGGGGCCTACCGGCTCTTGGGCCGGTTGGGCATGGGCGGCATGGGCCACGTCTACCTGGCCCGGTCCGACCGCGGGCGCACGGTCGCCGTGAAGCTGGTGCGCGAGGAACTGGCCGCGCTGGAGGAGTTCCGCGAGCGATTCCGGCAGGAGGTCGAGTCCGCGCGCCGCGTCGGCGGGTACTGGACGGCGCCCGTACTGGACGCCGACACCGAGGCCGCCGTGCCGTGGGTGGCCACCGGGTACGTCGCCGGGCCCAGCCTCCAGCAGGTCGTCGGGCACGACCACGGCGCGCTGCCGGAACGCTCGGTGCGCACCCTGGGCGCCGGTCTGGCGCACGCGCTCCAGGACATCCACGCCGCCGGGATCGTCCACCGCGACCTCAAGCCGTCCAACGTCCTGGTCACCATCGACGGCCCCCGCGTCATCGACTTCGGCATCGCCCGCGCCCTCCAGACGGTGACCGACGGCGGCCTCACCCGCACCGGCGCGCTCGTCGGCTCGCCCGGCTTCATGGCGCCCGAGCAGGTGCGCGGCGACCGGGTCACGCCCGCGTGCGACGTCTTCTGCCTCGGCTCGGTCCTCGCCTACGCCGCCACCGGCAAGCTGCCCTTCGGCGCCGCGAACAGCGGTGCGCACGCCCTGATGTTCCGCATCGCGCAGGAGGAGCCCGACCTGGAGGGCGTGCCCGAGGGCATCGCCGACCTCGTGCGCGACTGCCTGCGGAAGGACCCCGCGGCGCGGCCGGCCCTCGCCGACGTCCTGGAGCGCACGGGCGCGCAGGACACGGTCACCGGCGGCCGCTCCCGCGACCCGTGGCTGCCCAGCGCGCTGGTGGCCCAGCTCGGCCGCCACGCCGTACAGCTGCTGGACACGGAGAACCCCGAAGACCCGGCACGGCCCGGGGGCGGCCCGACCCCTTCCGGCACACCCGCAGCATCGGCAGCGACGCCCGGCGCCGCGCTGCCCGACGGCGCGGCGGTTGGCGGGGTGTGGCCTGGGGGTGCGGGACCCGGCGGTGCGGGGCGAGGCAGTGCGGGACCCGGCGGCGCGGAGCCTGGTGGTGCTGGTCCCGGGGGTGTGGGGCCTGGTGGTGCTGGTCCCGGGGGTGTGGGGCCTGGTGGTGCTGTCCCTGGCGGCGTGGAGCCTGGTGGTGCCGGCCCCGGCGGCGTAGGGCCTGATGGTGCTGTCCCTGGCGGCGCAGGCCCCGGTGGCGCATGGCCGGGTGGCGGTGGGGCCAGCGGCGACGGGTCCGGCGGCGAGGGTGCTGCCCAGGGCACCGACCCGGCGTCCGGCGGCGGGCCGCCTCCTCCGCGTGAGCCGGGCAGCGGCGGTGGCAACCCGCTGAACCATCTCCCCACCCAGGTCGCGGGCCACCCGGCCACGCCCCCGCCCGGCGTCCACGGCCACCCCCGGCCACCGGCCTCGGGGTACGACCCGGCCCCGGCCTGGCACCCGTCGCAGCCCGGACACCAGCACCCGTACGGCGGCGGGGGCGGCCTCGGCCCGACCCCGCCCCAGGGACCCCCACCCCCGTACGGACCGCCGCACGAGCCCGTCCGCAGCGGCCGCTCCACCGCGCTGCTGATCGTCGTCGCCCTGGTCGTCGCGCTGGGCGCGGGCGGCTCGGTCTACGCCCTGATGCGCGGGGACGACGACGGTCGTGCGGGCGGCGACCCCACGCCCACGCGGTCCACCGGCGCGCCGCAGGACCCGGGTACGGGCGCCTCCGGCTCGTCCGGTGCGACGGGGGGCCGGTCGCCGTCGACCGACCCGGCCGCCGACGAGGGCACGGTCCCGGCCGGGTACGTGGGCGACTGGTCGACCAGCATCGACAACGCCTCCGGGACACACCCCCGCACGCTGAGCATCGTGCCGGGCGAGGTCGGCGACACGGTGCTGACCCTCGTGGCGGACGGGCCGACGGACACCGGCACGTACCACTGCGTGTTCGAGGCCGCCCTCACGGCCGAACCGGGCTCCGGTGGTCCGCTGCGGCTCGGCCCGTCCGCGGTCAGGACCGGTCCGTCCAGCAGCTGCACCCCGGGCGGCCCCAGCACCGTCACCCTGCGGCCGGACGGCAGCCTGGAACGCACCAACGACGACACCGGCGAGTCCCTGCTCTACACCCGCGCACAGGGGTACTGACGGGGCGGGCGGCGGCCGGGGCGCGCGCCGCCTCGGGGTCAGCGGGGCTCCGGCGGACGCTGGCGGGGCATGTTCGGACGGGTGCCGTTCTGCGGGGGGAGCGGGAACCGCCCGGTGGCGCCCGTGCCCGCGCCGTCCGGGCGCGGCCCGTCGGCCGCCGCCGCGGCGTGCGGTCCCAGCGGCCCCGGCCCCGGACGGAAGCACACCATCCAGTCCGCCGTCTCCGCCCGCACCAGCTCCGTCACGTCCTCCGAGAACCGCCGCAGCACCAGCAGGCACCGCTCCGCCGCCTCGCTCGCCGTCCCGTCCGCCGGGCCCAGCACCTCCCGCACGCTCTCCGACGCCCAGTCGAACTGGAGCGCCTGGAGCCGCCGCTGCACCGCCTGCGCCGTGGCCACGTCCCGCATCCAGCCGGACGTCACCCCGAAGTACCGGTCGCCCGCCACACACGCCACCGCCCACAGCAGCGCCAGATACCCCCAGGGCGCGACCCCGCCCACCGCGCCCGACAGGTCGAGCAGCGGCAGCGCCGCCCCGGCCGCCGCACCCACCGCGGCCCCGCCCCGCAGCAGTACGGCACCGCGCCGCTTCCACACCCGGTCCGCGAGGTACCAGGCCGCCGTGTCCAGCGCGCCCCGCTCCACCCACCGGTACAGCTCGTCCAGCCGCTCGGCGGGCAGTGCCCAGTCCCCGAGGGGAAACGTCCGCCCGGTCAGGTCGCCCGGCCGCGTCCCGGCCGCCCCGCCCTCGCCGTCCCGCCCGCGCTGCGGCGGCCCCTCGGGCTGCATCTCCGGCTGACCCACCCGGCACTCCCTACTGCTCGCCACTGCTCGCCGTACCGCTCGCCGTCCCTGAGGACTCGTACGCCGGAACCCCGCGCCGGAACCCTTCCTACCGCCCAATGGGTGGCGAAGGGCCGGGTTCCGTCGCTTTTCCGCCCGGAAGAGGGCGTTGATCAGGTATAGGGCACCCAGGGCATCACTCGAAAGAGTGCTGGGGCGAGGGCCGCCCGGACCACGTAGGCTCGTGCCGAACGGCAAAACGGTAGTGACCGGACGCGATGGGAGCTGAACGTGATCCCCGGTGGTGGCCAGCCCAACATGCAGCAGCTGCTCCAGCAGGCCCAGAAGATGCAGCAGGACCTGGCGAAGGCCCAGGAGGAACTGGCACAGACCGAGGTCGACGGCCAGGCGGGCGGCGGCCTGGTGAGGGCCACGGTCACCGGCTCCGGCGAGCTGCGCGGCCTCGTCATCGACCCGAAGGCGGTGGACCCGGAGGACACCGAGACCCTCGCCGACCTGGTCGTCGCCGCAGTCCAGGCGGCCAACGAGAACGCGCAGAACCTCCAGCAGCAGAAGCTCGGACCGCTCGCCCAGGGCCTCGGCGGTGGCGGCAGCGGCATCCCCGGCCTGCCGTTCTGAGTCCGCGTCCCCGGCTTTCCGGGTTCGCCTTTCTCAGACCGGCCGAAGCCATCTACCGTACGTAGTGCACGAACCTCAGGAAGGACGGCAGTCCGTTGTACGAAGGCGTGGTCCAGGACCTCATCGACGAACTCGGGCGGCTGCCCGGCGTCGGTCCCAAGAGCGCGCAGCGGATCGCCTTCCACATCCTCCAGGCGGAGCCGGTCGACGTACGGCGGCTCGCCC
The DNA here is from genome assembly GCF_027947575.1 of Streptomyces rubrogriseus. Classification (NCBI taxonomy): domain Bacteria; kingdom Bacillati; phylum Actinomycetota; class Actinomycetes; order Kitasatosporales; family Streptomycetaceae; genus Streptomyces; species Streptomyces rubrogriseus. Next base: position 262,390 of record NZ_CP116256.1, read on the forward strand.
AGGCCCTCATGGAAGTGAAGGCCAAGGTCCGCTTCTGCGCGACCTGCGGGAACGTCGCGCAGGAGGAGCAGTGCAACATCTGCCGCGACGCCCGGCGCGACCCTTCCGTCATCTGCGTGGTGGAGGAACCGAAGGACGTCGTCGCCATCGAGCGGACCCGCGAGTTCCGCGGGCGGTACCACGTGCTCGGCGGCGCGATCAGCCCGATCGACGGGGTCGGCCCGGACGACCTGCGCATCCGTGAGCTGCTGGCCCGCCTGGCGGACGGCACGGTCACGGAGCTGATCCTGGCCACGGACCCGAATCTTGAGGGCGAGGCCACGGCCACGTACCTCGCCCGCATGATCAAGCCCATGGGCCTCAAGGTCACCCGCCTGGCCAGCGGCCTCCCGGTGGGCGGCGACCTGGAATACGCGGACGAGGTGACCCTCGGCCGCGCCTTCGAGGGGAGACGACTCCTAGATGTCTGACGCCACGCTGCACGCGACCGACCAGAACCCGGACGACTTCGCGGTCCAGATCGCCGACCAGATCGAGAGCTTCCTGGTGGCCGTCACCGAGGTGGCGAAGGGCGACGAGCCCGACTCGGCCGTCCCCTTCCTCCTCCTGGAGGTCTCCCAGCTGATGCTGGCCGGCGGCCGGCTGGGCGCCCACGAGGACATCGTCCCGGACGAGCGCTACGAGCCCGACCCGGGCCCGGAACTCGACGTGGACGAGATCCGCGAGAACCTGGCCCGCATCCTCGACCCGGTCGACGTCTACTCCGAGGTCTTCGACCCCTACGAGCCGCGCAAGGCCCCGGTCCCGGCCCGCATCTCCGACGACCTCACCGACGTCATCACCGATCTCCGCCACGGCATGGTCCACTACAAGGCCGGCCGCACCACGGAGGCCCTGTGGTGGTGGCAGTTCTCCTACTTCTCCAACTGGGGCTCCACCGCCTCCGCGACGCTGCGCGCCCTCCAGTCGGTCGTCGCCCACGTCCGCCTGAACCAGCCCCTGGAGGAGCTGGACGGCCTCGACACCGACCAGGAGCTGGGCGACGAGACCCTGGAGTCGGAGGCCGGCCGGGTCATGGTCCGGGAGATCGCGGGACCGCTGGGCCTGCGGCCGGTCAAGTAGCGGCGCCTTCCGGGGGTTCCGGGGCATCCAGGGAGTCCGGGCCATCCGCATCAGCGGCGCCGGCAGCACCCGTCGGAACGTGGCGCGGGCGCCGTCTTCGCGGGTGTGGTCGTGAGGCGTCGGACGCACCAGGGGCCGCAAGGGTTGTACGTTCAACCAACCCGGTCTTCCACGTGGCGGGAAGCCACTTGTGAACGTGTGACACACCGCACTTTCCCGAGTGACCCGCGTCCCCCTGGGCATGAGCCACCCCGAACAGTGGGCGGTCCGGAGTCTCACCATGCGATACCGCAGGGGTGAAACCCGGACGCTCGGTAAAATGAGCCGACCGCAGTACATATACGTACGTGCGGAAAGAGACGGATTGAGCGAGGAGCGCACGTGGGCCTTGTCGTGCAGAAGTACGGAGGCTCCTCCGTAGCCGATGCCGAGGGCATCAAGCGCGTCGCCAAGCGGATCGTGGAAGCGAAGAAGAACGGCAACCAGGTGGTCGCCGTCGTTTCCGCGATGGGCGACACGACGGACGAGCTGATCGATCTCGCCGAGCAGGTTTCCCCGATCCCTGCCGGGCGCGAACTCGACATGCTGCTGACCGCCGGGGAGCGTATCTCCATGGCGCTGCTGGCCATGGCGATCAAAAACCTGGGGCACGAGGCCCAGTCGTTCACCGGCAGCCAGGCCGGAGTCATCACCGACTCGGTCCACAACAAGGCCCGGATCATCGACGTCACGCCGGGTCGCATCCGCACCTCGGTCGACGAGGGCAACGTGGCCATCGTGGCCGGCTTCCAGGGCGTCAGCCAGGACAGCAAGGACATCACCACGCTGGGCCGCGGCGGGTCCGACACCACGGCCGTCGCCCTCGCCGCCGCGCTCGACGCGGACGTCTGCGAGATCTACACCGACGTCGACGGCGTGTTCACCGCCGACCCGCGCGTGGTGCCCAAGGCGAAGAAGATCGACTGGATCTCCTTCGAGGACATGCTGGAGCTCGCTGCCTCCGGCTCCAAGGTGCTGCTCCACCGTTGCGTGGAGTACGCCCGCCGGTACAACATTCCGATTCACGTGCGGTCCAGCTTCAGCGGACTGCAGGGCACGTGGGTCAGCAGCGAGCCGATCAAGCAAGGGGAAAAGCACGTGGAGCAGGCCCTCATCTCCGGAGTCGCGCACGACACCTCCGAGGCCAAGGTCACGGTCGTCGGGGTGCCCGACAAGCCGGGCGAGGCGGCCGCGATCTTCCGCGCCATCGCCGACGCCCAGGTCAACATCGACATGGTCGTGCAGAACGTGTCCGCCGCCTCCACCGGCCTGACGGACATCTCGTTCACGCTCCCCAAGAGCGAGGGCCGCAAGGCCATCGACGCGCTGGAGAAGAACCGCCCGGGCATCGGCTTCGACTCGCTGCGCTACGACGACCAGATCGGCAAGATCTCGCTGGTCGGAGCGGGTATGAAGAGCAACCCGGGCGTCACCGCCGACTTCTTCACCGCGCTCTCCGACGCCGGGGTGAACATCGAGCTGATCTCGACCTCCGAGATCCGCATCTCGGTCGTCACCCGCAAGGACGACGTGAACGAGGCCGTGCGCGCCGTGCACACCGCCTTCGGACTCGACTCCGACAGTGACGAGGCCGTGGTCTACGGGGGCACCGGGCGCTGATGTCCGCCAGGCAAGACACCGGCCGGGACGGCGGCCGTACCGGCCGGCCCACGCTCGCCGTCGTGGGCGCGACCGGTGCCGTCGGCTCGGTCATGCTCCAGATCCTGTCCCAGCACGCGGACGTCTGGGGCGACATCCGCCTGATCGCCTCCCCGCGCTCGGCCGGCCGCAAGCTGGCCGTGCGCGGGGAGGAGGTCGAGGTCGTCGCGCTGAGCGAAGAGGCCTTCGACGGGGTCGACGTCGCCATGTTCGACGTGCCCGACGAGGTCGCCGCCCAGTGGGCGCCGCTCGCCGCCGCCAAGGGCGCGGTGGTGGTCGACAACTCCGGCGCCTTCCGGATGGACCCGGAGGTGCCGCTGGTCGTGCCCGAGGTCAATCCGCACGCGGTGCGGATGCGGCCGCGCGGGATCGTCGCCAACCCGAACTGCACGACGCTGTCCATGATCGTGGCGCTGGGCGCGCTGCACGCCGAGTTCGGGCTGCGCGAGCTGGTCGTCTCCTCGTACCAGGCGGTCAGCGGGGCCGGGCGGGACGGCGTGGACACGCTGCGCCGGCAGCTGTCGCTGGTGGCCGGCACCGAGCTGGGGACGCACCCCGGTGACGTGCGGCGGGCCGTCGGCGACGACACCGGGCCGTTCCCGGAGCCGGTCGCGCTGAACGTCGTACCGTGGGCCGGATCGCTGCGGGAGGACGGCTGGTCCTCGGAGGAGATGAAGGTGCGGGACGAGTCCCGCAAGATCCTCGGGCTGCCGAACCTCCCGGTCGCGGTGACGTGCGTACGGGTGCCGGTCGTCACCACGCACTCCCTGACCGTGCACGCCCGCTTCGAGGGCGAGGTCAGTGTCCAGGGGGCCCGGGAGATCCTGGCCACCGCCCCCGGCGTCGTCCTGTTCGACAACCCGGCCGCGGGGGAGTTCCCGACGCCCGCCGACGCGGTCGGCACCGACCCGACCTGGGTCGGCCGGGTGCGCCGGGCCCTGGACGACCCGACCGCGCTCGAACTCTTCGTCTGCGGGGACAATCTGCGCAAGGGCGCCGCGCTCAACACCGCGCAGATCGCGGAGCTGGTGGCGGCCGAGTTCGGCTGAACCGGGATCAGAGAGGCGAAAAGGCCCGGCGGCCGTGGGTTTCGTTTGTAGGATCCATGGACGAGATGTGATCCGGAAGTTGGTCCGGACTACTTGTACCGGGCACCCGCGCCGTCAGAGGATTTCCTCCCCGCCCTCCGCAACCGTGCGAGCGGCGGGGAGCGTCTTTGCGGTCACCCATTCGTGGCGCGGGGCGTGGTTCGGCGCGGGGACGCCGAGGGCGGGCGTGGGGACGCCCGTTCACATGGAACACAGGGGAAGAGCGGACGATGAGGGCCTATGACGCACCGTCAGCCGGGTGGCCGCCCGGGCGGCTGCCCGACGGACACGGGAACGTGACGCCCGGCACGTACAACCCTCACGGGGGTGGACGTGTCCAACTGGCGTGGCAGAGGTTCTCGATTTCACCGCAGGCACGCGGGGCGCGGCTCTGCGCCCTCCCGTCCGGTCCGTCCGTCCCCGTGTGGCCGGTCCGGCCGGTGGCATGCCGGTGATCGCGCCGATGCCCGCAGCGCGGCCGGCCCGCATATCGAACCAGCGCGACGGCGCCGAGGACGTGGCGGCGGGCACCACCGTCGACCACCTCACCGAGACCTACCGGGCGCACTACCGCTCGCTGCTCGGTCTCGCCGCCCTCCTCCTCGACGACACGGCCTCCTGCGAGGACGTCGTCCAAGAGGCCTTCATCCGGGTGCACTCGGCGCGCAAACGCGTCCGCGACCCGGAGAAGACCCTGGCGTACCTGCGGCAGACCGTCGTCAACCTCTCGCGCTCGGCGCTGCGCCGCCGCATCCTCGGCCTCAAGCTCCTCTCCAAGCCCATGCCGGACATGGCGAGCGCGGAGGAGGGGGCGTACGACCAGCTGGAGCGCGACTCCCTGATCAAGGCGATGAAGGGGCTCCAGCGCCGGCAGCGCGAGGTGCTGGTCCTGCGCTACTTCGCCGACATGACGGAGGCCCAGGTCGCCGAGACGCTCGGCATATCCCTGGGCTCGGTCAAGGCCTACGGGTCGCGCGGGATCGCGGCGCTCAGGGTGGCCATGGAGGCTCCCGCATGAGCGACGGCAACGACGCGCGACCGGACGCCCGCGACGGGCGTGATCCGGGGTCGGACGTCCACGACGGGCGTGACCCGGGGCCGGTGGCCCGCGACGGGCGTGACCCGGGGGCGGACGCCCGTGACGGGCACGACGCAGGACCGGACGCCCGCGACGGTCACGACGCAGGACCGGACGCCCGTGACGGGCATGGCGCGCCCGCCGGACCGGCCGGGCGGGAACAGCAGAAGCACACGCACGACACGCACGCTGGGAAGGGAACTGTGAACCACGGCCCCGCCGCGCAGGGCCCCGACGCTCCCGGGGCCGACGGGCCGGCCACCGACGAGGCCGCCCTGCGCGCGATGATGCAACGGGCGGTCCGGGAGATGGAACCGAGCGACGGCACCCTGGAGCACCTGCGGCGCGCGGTGCCCGCCCGGCGGGCCCGCAAGCGCCAGGCACTCGTCGGCGCGGCGGCCGCCGCCCTCTTCCTCGGCACGGCGGTCCCGGCCCTCGTACACGTCTCCAACGCCACCGGCGCGGGAGCCGACCCGTCCGTCGCGGGCAACGCCTCACAGGCCCAGGGCGGCGCCTCCCAGGGCAAGGACCCGGCCGGCGGGCAGAGCGGCGTCGCCGGCTCCGGGGACACGCCCGAGGACCCGGACAAGGTCGGCCCCAAGGAGACGCCCGGCGGCAAGGAGCCCGGCGCCGCGACGGGCGCGCCCCCCTCGGGCGTCCCCAGCGCCAGCAGCCCCGCCGACGTCCCCGCGTGCGCGCCGGGGTCGCTCGGCCCGGCCGTCGCGAGCAGTGCCGAGCCCGACTCCACGGGCGTGGTCTACGGCTCCTTCCGCGTCACCAACGTCTCCTCGGACGGCTGTACCGTCACCGGCCCCGGCAACGTGGTCACCGCTTCGCTGGGCGCCGCCGAGGCCACCAGGATCGGCACCGCACGGCACGCCGCCGGGGACGCCGCGGCCGGACTGCCCGACCCGTCGCTGGAGACCGCCTCGCTGGCCCTGGCGCCGGGCGCCGCGTACGAGGTGCAGTTCGCCTGGGTGCCCTCGGAGACCTGTCCCACCACCGGCGGCACCACGGGAGGCAGCAGCGGCGGGCCCTCGCCCGATCCCTCGCCCACCGCGGACACGACCGCCGCGGGCGGCACCTCCGCGGGCGGTGGCGAGGCCGGACCCACGACCCAGCTGATCACCGAGGACGGCCCGGCCGAGGGCAGCGTGTCGGTGACGTACACGCCGGAGGGCGGTTCCGGATCGGCGACGGCCACGGTGTCCAACGCGTGCGTGGGGACCGTCTACTGGACCGGCCTGCTGGCGGACTCGGGCTCGGGAGCGTAGCCCCCGCGGGGCAAACCGCGCGGGGGAGGTCCCCGTGGGTCAGGCCCCGCGGACGCAGGTCCCGTGGGTCAGGCCCCGCGGACGCAGTTCCCGTGGGTCAGGCCCCGCGGGTCAGGAGACGAGCCCCGCCCTGGCCCGTCCGGCGTCCTCGTCCTCCGTGTCCTCCCCGTCCTCCGCGACCAGGCCCAGCTCGGCGTCCCGGGCGAGTTCGACCTCGCGGCGCAGCAGCCGGAACCACATGAAGATCACGAAGCCGACGAACGCGAACCACTCGGCGGTGTAGCCGAGGTTCTGGAAGGCCTTCAGGTCGAGGCCGGTGTTCTGCGGCGCGCTCACGGGCACGGTCCGCATCCCCGAGTCGCCCTCGTTCAGCGTGACCCAGGCGTCGTACACGTCGTAGGGCACGAGGTTCAGCAGCGTCGCCGCGCTGATCGCGCCGGTCTGCCCGTCGGGCCACCCGGAGCGCCCGCTGACGCCGCCCGCGCCGGGGGACTCGGCGGCCTGGAGCGCCCCGGTGACGGTGACCTCGCCGGTGGGCGGGGCCGGGGCCTTGGCCGGGTCGGGTTCGCCGGGGAGCCAGCCCCGCACGACCGGCAGGGCCTCACCGCTGTCGGTGCGCAGCAGCGTGAGGACGTAGAAGCCCTCCCGGTCGTCGAGCTTCCGCTCCGGGACCAATAGCTGATCGTCGTACCGGCCGGTGACGGTGGTCTGCCTGCCGACCGTCGCCTTGTCCACGGGCAGCAGCTCGGTCAGCGGGCGTGCGGCGTCCCGGGCGGCCGACTCCTGCTGCGTGGAGGCCGTCTCGTGGTCCTGCACCCGGTCCTCGAAACGGCCGAGCTGCCAGGAACCCATGAAGATGCAGAAGGGGATGGACAGGACGACGAAGACGTTGATCCCCCACCATCGGGGCGTCAGCAGAAACCGGTACACGCTCTCCACGGTACGGTGCGCGCCCGGACCACCCGGCCGCGGGGCTGTGGAAAACGTGACGGACGGAGGAGGTTGTCCACAGGCTGGGGATCTCTTCTGCGCGGTGTCGCCGGGTCGGGGCAGTATGGGGCCATGACTGAGAGCAACGGGTTGCGGCAGACGCAGGGCGAGCAGGTGCCCGACTGGGAGAAGCGGTTCCGGGCGCCGAGGGTGTCGCTGCCCGACTGGGCCGAGGACGCCCCGGACCGCTCCCTGTTCGTCTCGAACGCGACGGGGACGTACGAGCTGTACGCCTGGGACCGGTCGAGCGGGGAGCAGCGCCAGGTCACGGACCGGCCCAACGGCACGACGGACGGCGTGCTCGCGCCGGACGGCGACTGGATCTGGTGGTTCGACGACAAGGACGGCGACGAGTTCGGCGTCTGGCGCCGCCAGCCCTTCGCGGGCGGCGCGGACGAGGAGGCCGTGCCCGGTCTCGACCCCTCCTATCCGGCGGGCCTCGCCCTCGGCCGGGACGGCCGCACGGCGGTGATCGGCCGCTCCACCGACGAGGACGGTACGACGATCCACCTCGCGCGCGGGGACGGCGGCGCCCCGGCGGAGATCTACCGGCACCGCGAGTCCGCGGGCGTCGGCGACCTCTCCCACGACGGCTCCCTGATCGCGATCGAGCACACCGAGCACGGCGACGCCATGCACTCGGCGCTGCGCGTCCTGCGTCCCGACGGCAGCACGGTCGCCGAGCTGGACGACACCAGGGGCGGCGAGGAGGAGCTGGGCCTGGAGGTGCTGGGCTTCGCGCCGGTCGACGGCGACACCCGGCTGCTCATCGGCCATCAGCGCCGGGGCCGCTGGGAGCCCCTGGTGTGGGACGTGGCGACGGGCGAGCAGACCGACCTGGCCCTGGAGCTGCCCGGTGACGTCAGCGCCGAGTGGTATCCGGACGGTTCCGGCCTGCTGATCGTGCACGGTTTCGAGGCCCGCAGCGAGCTGTTCCGCTACGACTTCGCCGAGCGCGGCCTGACGGAGATCGACACCCCCGCCGGCACCGTCTCGGGGGCCACGGCCCGCCCCGACGGCAGCGTGGAGTACCTGTGGTCCTCGGCCGCCGAGCCGTCGGCCGTCCGCTCCACCACCGGCCGCGTCGTCCTCGACCCGCCCGGCATGAAGTCGCCCCGCTCGGTCCCGGTGGAGGACGTGTGGGTCGAGGGGCCGGGAGGCCGCATCCACGCCCTGGTCCAGAAGCCGGCCGGGGCGGCCGGTCCGCTCCCGACGGTCTTCGACATCCACGGCGGCCCGACCTGGCACGACAGCGACTCCTTCGCCGCGGGCCCGGCCGCCTGGGTCGACCACGGGTACGCGGTGGTCCGGGTCAACTACCGGGGCTCCACCGGTTACGGCCGCGCGTGGACCGACGCCCTCAAGCACCGGGTGGGCCTCATCGAGCTGGAGGACATCGCGGCGGTGCGGGAATGGGCGGTCGCCTCGGGCCTCGCGGACCCCGAGCGCCTGATCCTCACCGGCGGCTCCTGGGGCGGCTACCTCACCCTCCTCGGCATCGGCACCCAGCCCGAGGCGTGGACGCTGGGCATCGCGGCCGTGCCGGTCGCCGACTACGTCACCGCGTACCACGACGAGATGGAGGGGCTCAAGGCACTCGACCGCACCCTGCTGGGCGGCACCCCCGAGGAGGTCCCCGAGCGCTTCGAGGCATCCTCCCCGCTGACCTACGTCGACGAGGTCAAGGCCCCGGTGTACATCTCGGCGGGCGTCAACGACCCGCGCTGCCCGATCCGCCAGGTAGAGAACTACGTCGAGCGCCTGGAGGCCAGGGGCGCCGTCCACGAGGTCTACCGCTACGACGCGGGTCACGGTTCCCTGGTCGTCGACGAACGCATCAAGCAGGTCCGTCTGGAACTGGACTTCGCGGAGAGGAACTTGCCGAAGAGCTAGCTTCTCGGCCGACCGAGTCGGGTGGTGGGTCGGCACAGGCCGGGGGCCAGGGGGCGGCGCCCCCCCTGGCGGGGCCGTAGGGGCGGCGCCCCTACACGTCCACCCCTCGCCGGGCGGCCCGCCGCCCCAGCAACTCCGCCAGCCCCCTCCGCGTCGCCGCCAGCACCACCCGGTCCGAGCCCCGCAGGACATACGTGTCGGGCAGCTCCCACACCAACCGCGACTCCCGCGCCCGCTCCGGCGCACCGCCCTGCGCCCGCCCACCGTCGGAGACCTCGCCGTCGGGGACCTCGAGCGCCAGTACCCGCCACGCCCCCGCCCGGAACGCCTCCCCGACCGTCTTCCCCTCCAGCTGCGGATGCCCCGCCACCTCCACCGCCGCGAACAGCAGCACCCGCCGCTCCACGGGGATCGCCCCGAGGATCTGCCGGCCCATCATCGCCCCGGCGAAGGACGGCGCCGCCAGGTGCGTCACGCTCCGGCTGCGGGTGAGCGCGCCCGGGTGGGCGGCCCGCAGGGTGCGGTACACGGCGGTCGCGAAGTCGTCGTCGTACAGGCGCAGTACCACCCGCAGCCGCGACCGTACGGACCGCGCGTACAGCACCGCCTCCAGGTTGGTGGTGTCCACGCTGGTCAGCGCGAGCAGGGAGTGCGCGCGGTGGATCTTGGCGGCCTCCAGGACGCCCTCCTGGGTGACGTCCCCGAGTACCACCGGCACCCGCAGCCGCCGCGCGGTCGCCATGCCGCGCGCCTCGGGGTCCGCCTCGACGCACACCACGGGGATGTCCATCTCCCGCAGCCGGGTCAGGACGCGGGTGCCGATCTTGCCGAGACCCAGCAGTACGACATGCCCGCCGAGCCCGCGCGGCGGCTTCCGCAGTGCCGACGCGCTGCGGAAGGTTCCGAGCGCCTCCAGCACGGCGGCCAGCAGGACGGGCAGCAGCAGCAGTCCGACGAACCCGGAGAGGAGCTGGAGGATCTGACGGCCGGTGTCCTTGTTGTGCGCGGGTTCGTTGATGGAGAACAGATCGAGCAGTGTCACGTACGTGGCGTGCAGGGGATGGTCGCCGGTGACCAGCATCAGTGCCACGGCGAGGGCGACCACGCAGGCCGCCAGGCCGGCCAGCGACCACCGCAGCCGCCGTGAGAACAGTTCGCCGAAGGCGGGCACACCGGCCCGCCCGGCGGGCAGCGGCGGCCCGGAGTACGACACCTGCTCCAGGGCCACGGTCCCGCGTCCGGTGGCCGCCTCCACCGCCGCCGCGTCGGGCAGCAGTTGCGGCCCGTGCTCGCCGCTGCCCTCCGAACCGTCCGCACCGGCCGGGTCGTTGCTCGTCGCGGACAGCAGCGCCAGAGTGCACAGCCCCGGGTCGGCCACCTCGCCGGGGCGGGGCGGATTGCGTTCGACCGCGCGCAGCAGCAGACCGTCCGTCTCGACGACCTTGCTGGTGCCGACGAGGGCGGTGGCCGCCAGCGCGGGCGCGGCGGTGTCGGCGTCGGACAGGACGGTCGTGGACCCGGCTCCGGTGCCGGTGCCGGAGCCGGTACCGGACCCGGGCCCGTCGCCCGTCGCCAAGGTCGCGCTCTGATCGAGGAGTTCCTCGATGTGCTGGCCCAGACGCCGGTTGTACAGCCGCAGGACCAGCCGCAGCCGGGGGTTGAGCCGACGGGCGGTCAGGGCGGCCCGGATGTTGGTCTCGTCGTCGTCGTACACCAGGGCCAGCGCGGTGGCCCGCTCGACACCGGCGTCCGCGAGTACGTCCTCGGTCGGCTCGGTGGCGTCCAGTTCTCGGTCGGCGCCGCCCGGATCGGCGTTGCCCGTCCGGTTGACCGCCGCGTTGACCATGTCCAGCAGCGCCGCCGAGGCCGCGCGGGCCCGCCCGACCACCGGCTGGCGCACCCGGCGCCCGGCGGGCGGGACGACGAGTGTGACCTGTTCGCGGTAGACGCCGCGCAGTTCGGCGGCCAGCCGGTGGGCCAGCCCGTCGTCGCCGCACACCACCATGTGCGCGTACTCGTCGCCCTGCGGAACCTGGTTCGGAACGCTCCCCGTATGAGTCCCCATTTGGGGAAGGACAGTACAGGCATCGGGCGCGGTTCCAGGAGCGCCGGAAGAGATCGAGGGCGGCATCAAAGACGCGTAAAGATTGCCGGTACTCGGCAATGACGTGCTGTCGCGCCGCGTGTGACGATTCATCTCACCGAAGCTCAGCGACGGGCGGGAGGGGGACGGCACGCATGGCCTGGTTTCTCGGGCTGGGTATCACGGGGGTCGTGCTGCTCGCCCTGTCGCTGGTCTTCGACGGACTGCTGGAAGGCGTCTTCGACGGAGTGCTGGACGGCGTCCTGGAGGGGTGGCTGTCGCTGCCGGTCGTCGCCGGGTTCGTGGCGATGACCGGCTTCGGTGGCGCCATCGCCCTCGGCACCGGCTGGACCGGTCCCGCGGGCGCCGCCGGCGTCGGCGCGGTCGCCGGAGTGGGGGCCGGCTGGCTGACGTACCGCTTCGGCCGCGCCCTGATGCGCGACCGGACCGCCGTCACGCCTCGTACCGACGACCTCCTCGGCACGTCCGGCAAGGTCGTGACCGCCATCCCGGCGGACGGCTACGGCGAGGTCCTGCTCCGGCTCGCCGGGCAGCCGCTGAAGTGCGCGGCGCGCAGCACGGTGCCGCTGGCGCGGGGCGCCGAGGTGTGGGTCGAGGCGGTGCCGACGGGGACGTCGGTGCTGGTGCGCCCGGTGGACCGCTGAGGCCCGCGCCTTCTCTGCCGTCTCTGCCTTCACTCGTTCTCTGTTTGTTCTGTTCTCTCTGCTCTCTGTTCTCTCTGTTCTCTCTGTGTGATTCGGGGGCGTTGTCATGAGTCCTGTCGTCATCGCGGTGGTGGGAGTCGTCGTACTCCTGGTGCTGCTCGCCCTGGTGGTGGTCAGCCGCTACAAGGTGGCCGGTCCGAGCGAGGCGTTCATCGTCACCGGGCGGCGCGGCAAGAGGTCCACCGACCCGGAGACGGGCCGGGTGTTCACCGACAACAGCGGCCAGAAGGTCGTGGTGGGCGGCGGCGTGTTCGTCGTGCCGTTCGTGCAGCAGCGGTTCACGCTCGACCTCTCCTCCCGGCACATCCCGGTCGCTGTGCGCGGCGCGGTGACGCTGCGCGGGGTGAAGGCCAATCTCGAAGGCGTCGCCATCGTCAAGGTCGGCGGCACGGAGGACGCGATCCGCGCCGCCGCGCAGCGGTTCCTGATGCAGCAGGACGGCATCGTCGGCTTCACCCAGGAGGTGCTGTCCGGCGCGCTGCGCGCGATCGTCGGCCGGATGTCCGTGGAGGACGTCATCCGGGACCGGGCCGCCTTCGCCGGCCAGGTCGCCGAGGAGGCGGAGGCGAGCCTGTCCGGGCAGGGCCTGGTGCTCGACGCCTTCCAGATCCAGGACATCACCACCGAGGGTTCCTACCTGGAGGACCTCGGCCGTCCCGAAGCGGCACGCGCGAAGCAGGAGGCCGACATCGCGGAGGCGGTCGCCCGGCGGGCGGCCGAGCAGGCGCGGCTGAAGGCGGAGGAGGAGATCGCGGTCGCACAGCGGACCCTCTACCTGAAGCAGGCCGAGATCAAGGCCGAGACCGACCAGGCCGAGGCCCGCGCCAACGCCTCGGGTCCCCTCGCGGAGGCGGCCCGGCAGCAGGACATCCTCGCCGAGCAGGAGAAGGTCGCCGAGCGGCAGGCCGCGCTGAAGGACCGCCAGTTGGACACCGAGGTGCGCAAGCCCGCCGACGCCCAGCGGTACGCCGCCGAGCAGGAGGCGGAGGCCCGCCGGGTGGCGCGGGTGAAGCAGGCCGAGGCCGAGCGCGCCGCCGGTATCGCCGCGGCCCAGGCGGAGGCCGAGCGGGCCCGCCTGACCGGTGAGGGCGAGAAGCAGCGGCGCAGCGCCCTGGCGGACGCCGTACGGCTGGAGGGTGACGCCGAGGCCGCCGCGATCGGTGCCAGGGGCGCGGCCGAGGCCGAGGCGATGGAGAAGAAGGCGGACGCCTTCGACCGGTACGGCGACGCCGCGGTGCTGCAGATGCTGGTCGAGGTGCTGCCGCAGGTGGTGGCGAAGGCGTCCGAGCCGCTGGCGGCCGTGGACAAGATGACGGTCATCTCCACGGACGGCGCGAGCCGGCTCACCCGCACGGTCGCCGACAACGTGGCGCAGGGCATGGAACTGCTGGGCTCGACCACGGGCGTCGACCTGGCGTCCCTGCTGAAGGGCATCACGGCCAAGGAGGGCACGGCCAAGGAGGGCATCACGGCCAAGGAAGGCATCACGGCCAAGGGCGAGGCAGGCCGGGACACCTCCGAGAACGGCAAGGTGGAGATCACGGACTGACGCCCCCGGGCCGACCGGTCGCCGGGAGGGCCCGCGAGGCTAGATCTCCTGGGCGGGCCACCCCAGCAGCCGGGCTCCGATGACCGCGGTCTGCAGCGTGTAGCGGTGGACCGGGTCGGAGGCGTTCGCCCCGGTCAGCTGGTGGATGCGGTCCAGCCGGTAGGTGAGCGCCCGCACGCTGAGCGTGAGACGCCGGGCGGCCTCGGCCGCGGTGCAGCCGGCGTCGAAGTACACCTCCAGGGTCCGCAGCAGCGGTTCGGCACCGCCGCGGGCCTCGCGCAGCGGACCCAGCACGCTCAGCACCAGGTCGGCCATCGCCTGCCGGTCCCGGGCCAGGACCGGGTAGACCAGCATGTCCGCGGCACGCACCACCGGCTCCTCCAAGCCCAGCCGGTCGGCGAGTTCGAGGGTGCTGAGCGCCTCCTCGTAGCTGTGCACGACGCCGCCCGCGCCGTTCTGCGGCCGCCCGACGGCCACCCGGTTGCCGTCCGTGGCGGCGTAGGCCTGCTTGGCGAAGAAGGTGAGGACCTCGTCCTGGTCGCCGGGCGCGATGCAGATCAACTGCCCGTTCTTGGTGGTGATCAGGACGCGCCGGTCGCCGAAGCGGGAGATGAGCGCGCTCTCCACGATCCGTGTGACCGGGGCGGTGTCGTCGTACGCCTCGGGCCCCTGGGCCACCGCGACGGCGTGGGCGTGGGAGAGGACGAGCCCGAAGCGCTCGGCCCGTTCGGCGAGGCGGCCGAGGTCGCTGCGCCCGTAGAGCAGGTCGTCGATGAACTCCCGCCGCGCGGCCTCCTCCTGGCGTACGGCGAGCCGCTGCGCGCGTTCGTAGCCCTCCGCGAAGGCGTCCACGGCCTGGGCGACGGCGGCGAGCACGGTGCCCGTGACGTCGGTGCCGGAGACCGCCGCACCGCGGCCGGGCCAGGACGTGCGGGTGGCGTCCAGGTGCAGCCGGACGAGACTGCGCAGGCTGTGACCGGCCTCCGCGGCCTGCTCTCCGAAGAGCCTGCGCTCCTCCAGCTCGTCGCGGGTCAGCCGGCGCCCCGTGTCGGCGACGCCCGCCAGGATCTCGGCGTACCCGGCCAGGTACGTCTCCCGCTGCTCCGTCTGCAGGTCCGTCACCCCGCGCCTCCCCTGCCGTTCACGCCCGGTGCGCGGTGTCCGGCAACGTGAGGGTAGTCAACGCTGCCGGAAACCGGCAACGCGGAAGGCAGGGGGCAGCGGCTAACCTCCGCCGCCCTCGCTAGGGCCGCTGGTACGGCTGCTGACCGGACGGCCCGTACGCCTGACCACCGGCCTCCTGCGCCTGGAGCTGCTCCGCCTGCTCCCTGGTCACCTGCTGCTCGGCGCCGCAGAAGGTGCACTGGGTCGCGTACTTCGTCGAGAAGGGGAACAGCGGCACGAAGAACAGGGTGAACTTCGTGACCCGCTTCCTGAGCGTGTGCGCGGCGGGGTTGCCGCACCGGTCGCACACCAGGGTCAGTATCGCGAGTTGGTAGAGGTATCCCTTGGTGCCAAAAACGATCACGAGCTGGTCCTTCCCGGTCGGCCCCCTGCGGGCGCGCAGGACACCCGGATCACGTACGGATCACGTGCGTCTACACGTACACCTACAGGTCGCAGGCCGCCGTATTTGGGTGCCGCCCCGGATGGCCCGGACATGCCCGTGCGGGCGAGTCTGGAACCCACTCCCCTTACCCGGCCGCTCCGTCCTGGTGTGATCGTGATGCCCCACCCCGCAAGGAGAGCACATGGCCCGCCCCGCTGACCGCGTCGCCCGTCCAGGGCCCCGCGTCGGGAGGAGGACCCCATGCCCGTACCCGAAGACCGTCGGCTCGACGAGATCGAGTCCCGCCTGCACCGCGAGGATCCCCAGTTCGCCCGTGCCATCGCCGACGGCCGGCCCTGCCGCCCGCGCGAGTACCGGTACCACCGGGCTTGGCTGCTGCTCGCCGCCGCCCTGGGCGCGCTGGCCGCCGGCCTGTTCCTGGCCCACGGGCTGCTCATCGCCGCCGGGCTGGTCTTCGCCGGAGTCGCCGGTGAACTCTTCGACCCGCACCGGCGCGAGCGCGGTACCCGGTGCCCGCCGTCCGGGTCCTGAACCCGGCGGGCACGGGGCGGTGGGCACGGGCGTGTACGGGGCGGTGGGCACTGGCGTGTACGTGGTCGTGGAGACGGCCGCGTACGGGACTGCGCACGCCGGTTACGGGGCTGTGCACGCGGGCGCGGGCGGCCCGGAGCGCGTCCGATGACCCTGTCCGAGCTGTACGTGATGCTGCTGATCGGCGGCACGGTCCTGCTGGCCAGCATCGCCGCGGCCCGCGCCGCCCACCGCATCGGCCTGCCCAGCCTGCTGCTGTTCCTGTGCGTCGGGCTCGTCGCGGGCGAGGACGGGCTCGGTCTGCGCTTCGACGACGCCCAGCTGGCCCAGGCACTGGGTGCCGCCGCCCTCGCGCTCATCCTGGTCGAGGGCGGGCTGACCACCCGGTGGAGCGACGTCCGGAGCCTGCTCGCTCCGGCCGGAGTGCTCGCCACGGTGGGCGTGGTGATCTCCGTGGTGGTGACCGCCGCGGGCGCGCACTGGCTGCTGGGGATCGACTGGCGGCTGGCCCTGCTGATCGGTGCGATCGTCTCCTCCACCGACGCCGCCGCCGTCTTCGCCGTACTGCGCGCCCTGCCGCTGCCGCGCAAGGTGAGCGTGCTGGTGGAGGCCGAGTCCGGCTTCAACGACGCGCCCACCATCATCCTGGTCCTGCTCTTCTCCACCACCTCCGATCTGCCGGGCCCGCTCCCCGTCGTGGGCAACCTCCTCTTCCAGCTCGTGGTCGGCGGCGTCCTGGGCGTGGTGACCGGCCGCCTGGGCGTCGCCGCGCTGCGGCACATCGCCCTGCCCGCGACCGGCCTGTACCCGCTGGCCACCGTCGGGTTCGGCGTCATCGCCTTCGCCGCCGCCGGAGCGCTGGGCGCCAGCGGCATCATCGCCGCCTACCTCTCCGGGCTCGTCCTCGGCAACGCCAAGCTGCCCCACCGCGCGGCCACCCGCTCCTTCTCCGAGGGTGTCGGCTGGCTGGCCCAGATCGGGCTGTTCGTCATGCTCGGCCTGCTCGTCGACCCGAGCGAACTGCCCTCCGCGATCCTCCCGGCCCTGGTCGTGGGCCTGGTCCTGCTGCTGCTCGCCCGGCCGGTGTCGGTACTGCTCTGCCTGCTGCCGTTCCGCGTGCCCTGGCGCGAGCAGGTCTTCATCTCCTGGGCCGGTCTGCGCGGCGCGGTCCCCATCGTGCTCACGACCTTCCCGGTCGTGGCGGGGGTGACCGGCGCGCGCGACGCCCTGAACATCGTGTTCGTGCTCGTCGTCCTCTTCACCCTGCTCCAGGGGCCCACCCTGCCCGCCGTGGCCCGGTGGACGGGGGTGACCCGTCCGGACGCGCTGCGCGAGATCCAGGTCGAGACGGCGCCGCTCGACCTCCTGGACGCCGACCTGCTCACCGTGTCCGTCCCGCCGGGTTCACGGCTGCACGGCGTCACCGTCTTCGAACTGCGGCTGCCGCACCCGACGGCCGTCACCCTGGTCGTCCGCGACGGCGCCAGTCTCGTCCCCGACCGCGACACCGTGCTGCGCGCCGGTGACGAACTGCTCCTCATCACCACACCCCAGGTCCGGGAGGCGGCGGAACGCCGACTGCGCGCCGTCGGCCGCCGCGGCAAACTGGCCCGCTGGCTGGGCGAGCACGGCACTCCGGAGTCCGAGCCATTGCTCCCCATGCACCCCGAAAAGCATCACAATGCGTAATAAGTGATGCGGTAAACTTCTTTACCGAGCCGTGATGCTCCGTCGAGCGGACGGGCGATCAGTTCACCCAGACGGTACGGCAGTTCGAGGAGACGGGGGCAAGCCGGATGCACCAGACGCACCGAGCCGCCCCGACCGTCAGCCCCGCCGACCCCGTGAACCCCACGCGCATCGACAACACGGCCCGAGACAGCGTCCCCGAATCCTGACGCACCTCCTCGCTCCACCTCAGCCACGAGCAACGGCAGGCATCCGCCGAACGCCGTGGTAACCGCGGACAGCCGCCACGCCGTCGTTGGCCACCCGCCGCGACACCGGGCATCCGTCGGCCGCTGTCGTAGCTGAGGGCAGCCGCAACGCCGCTGCCGCTGCGGGCAGTCATGCCGTTGGGGGCGGCACGGGTGGACGCAGCGGCGGCCCTGCAACGCCGGGCAGCGCCCCCGCCCGGCCCGCACCCCGTACCCCGCCCCGCGGCCCCGCGCGCCCGCCGCCACCGACCCCCCGGAGGACAGACGCCCGTGCACAACACCACCGCCGTGCTCATCGAACTCGGAGCGATCATCCTCGCCCTGGGCCTCCTCGGCCGCATCGCCGGCCGCGTGGGCTTCTCGCCCATCCCCCTCTACCTCCTGGCCGGCCTCGCCTTCGGCCACGGCGGCATCCTGCCCATGCAGGCCAGCGAGGAGTTCACCGCCACGGGCGCGGAAATCGGCGTCATCCTGCTCCTGCTCCTGCTCGGCCTCGAGTACAGCGCCTCCGAACTGGTCACCAACCTCAAGACCCAGTACCCCTCCGGCGCGGTCGACTTCGTGCTGAACGCCGTACCCGGCGCCGTGGCGGCACTGGTCCTGGGCTGGGGCCCGGTGGCCGCCGTCGCACTCGCGGGTGTCACCTGGATCTCGTCCTCCGGCGTGATCGCCAAGGTCCTCGGCGACCTGGGCCGGCTGGGCAACCGCGAGACCCCCGTCGTCCTCGGCGTCCTCGTCATCGAGGACCTCGCCATGGCCGTCTACCTGCCGATCCTCACGGCCCTGCTGGCCGGCGTCAGCCTGGCCGGCGGCGCCGTCACCTTGCTGATCTCCCTGGGCACCGTCGGCGCCGTCCTCTACCTCGCGCTGCGCCACGGGCGGCTGATCAGCCGCGCGGTCTCCTCCGACAGCGCGGAAACGCTCCTGCTGGTGGTCCTCGGCCTGACCCTCGTCGTGGCGGGCATCGCCCAGGAACTCCAGGTCTCCGCGGCGGTCGGCGCGTTCCTCGTCGGCATCGCGCTGTCCGGCGAGGTCGCCGAGGGCGCCAGCAGCCTCCTCACCCCGCTGCGCGACCTGTTCGCCGCCGTCTTCTTCGTCTTCTTCGGCCTGTCCACCAACCCGGCCGACATCCCGCCGGTCCTGGTCCCGGCCCTGCTCCTCGCCGCCGTCACCGCTCTCACCAAGGTCGCCACCGGCTGGTACGCGGCCCACCGCGCCGGCCTGCGCGGCGCGGGCCGCTGGCGGGCGGGCGGCACGCTGGTGGCCCGCGGCGAGTTCTCGATCGTCATCGCCGGGCTCGCGGTGGGGGTCGAGCCCCGCATCGGCCCGCTGGCGACGGCGTACGTCCTCATCCTCGTCGTACTCGGTCCGCTGACGGCGCGTTTCACCGAGCCCCTCGCCCGCCGCCTCACCCGTGGCCCCCGCAAGGCCGCGCCGGCCACCGCGGCTCCCGCGGAGTCGACGCACGCCAACGCGTGAGGTCGGGGCGGCGGCCCGGCGCACCGGCGCGAGGGGCCGGGTTCACTCCCGCCCGAGGATCTCCGCGGCCGCGTCGACGCCCTCCCGCGTACCGATCACGATCAGTGTGTCGCCGTCGGCCAGCCGGAAGTCCGGCCCCGGGGACGGGAGCGCCTCGGCCCGCCGCAGCACCGCGACGACGGACACGCCGGTCTCGGTACGGGTACGGGTGTCGCCCAGCAGGCGCCCGTTCCAGTGCGACGCCGCCGACAGCCCGATTCGCTCCGCGACCAGGCCCAGCTCGGCCGTCGACAGCAGGCTCGGACTGTGCTGGGCGGGCCTGAGGGCGTCGACGACCGCGGCCGCCTCCTCCGCGTCCAGCCGCAGCGAGAGCGCGGCGTCGTCCGGAGCGTCCCTGCGGTACGCGCTCAGCGTCCGCGCCCCGCCCTGCTCCGCCACCACCGACAGCCGGCGCCGCTCACGGGTGACCAGGTCGTAGCGCACGCCCGTCCCCGGCAACGGTGTCCTGCTCGTACGCGCAGCACCCACGGCCGCCTCCCTGTCTCTCCAGGCCAGTCCTTCCGGCAATCCGGGACACCCTAGATCCTGTCCGGCCGGGCGCCACCATCCCGTGCCACTCCCATACGCCTCCCTTACGCCGTACCGCCCTCCTTGTCCGGCATGACGACGAGACTGATGAGGTGGCGGACGCGGCCGTCGTCCGGTCTGCGCCCGGTGCGACGGGCGACCACGGCCTCCAGCTCCGCGACGAGTTCGGTGAACTCCTCGCCCGTCAGCCAGACCGCGCCCTGCCGGTAGAGGACGCCTTCGCGTACGGGCTCGGTGTCGTCGCGGGAGAGGTAGCGGTCGAAGTCGGCCATGAGGGCGCCGGTGAAGACGGTGAAGGCCTGCCGGTGGTCGTCCTTGGTCATGGCGGCGCGGGCGTCCTCGTCGACGAGGGCCTCGTCCTGGCGGACCCGGTAGCTGCGCTCGACGGTGCCGCGCACCCGCTTCTCCTGGCTCACCTCCAGGACACCGGCCTCGGTGAGCGTGGCCATGTGCCGGTACATGGACGCGGGCGAGACGTCGGGGAGCCGCTCGCGCAGCTGAGCCGTGGTCAGTTCGCCTGCGCCGACCAGGGTTTGGAGGATGCGCATGCGGACCGGGTGGAGGAGGAGATTCGAGGTAGCCATGAGACTCATGTTCTCACATCTGATAACGTTCTCGTAGTTGAGAGCGATCGAGAGAGGCGGAGCCTTGCCCGAAACCGACCTGACGGTCACCGCGGACGACGGGACCTCACTGGCCGGCACCCTGAGCCTTCCCGCCGGCCCCGGACCGCACCCCGCCGTCCTCCTGCTGCACGGTTCGGGCCCCCTGGACCGCGAGGGCAACACGCCCAGGCTGCCGCTGAACCTCGGGCGCCCGTTGGCCGACGCCCTGGCCGCGGCGGGCGTCGCCACGCTGCGCTACGACCGGCGCGGCGCGGGGTCCACGCCCGGCGTCTGGGAGGAGAGCGGCTTCACCGACAACCGCCGCGACGCCAGCGCCGCCCTGCGCGCCCTGGCCGCGCACCCGGACATACGCCCCGACGCCGTCGGCGTCGTCGGCCACAGCGAAGGCGCCCTCCACGCCATGACCCTCGCCGCCCGGCAGGAGGTGGCGGCGGTGGTACTGCTGGCCGGGTTCGCCCGCGAGGGCGAGGCGGCCTTCCGCTGGCAGGCGGCGTCGGTCTTCGGGGGCATGCCCGCCCCGGTCCGCCTCCTGCGCCGCCCGCTGGGCGCTCTGGGCGAGCGCGTCCTGGCCCGCGTCAAGCGCACCCGCACCGACGTGGCGCGCATCGCCGGTCTCCGGGTCAACGCCCGCTGGATGCGCGAGATGCTCGTCCACGACACCCGTGACGACCTGGCCGCCGTTCCGGCCGTGGTCCCCGTGCTCGCCGTCACCGGCGACAAGGACGTCCAGGTTCCTCCCGCCGACCTGGACGAGATCCGGCGCCTGGTGCCCGGCGGTCACGCCGAGATCCACCGCATCCCCGACCTGACCCACGTACTGCGCCGCGACCCGGGCCCGCCCACGCTCCGTGCCTACCGTCGCCTCCTGCGTGAGCCGGTCGACCCGGAACTGCTCGCCCTCGTCGCCACCTGGCTCCAGGCCGGCCTGCGCGAGCCCTCGGGCGCCCCTGCGGCGGAGCGGCGTACGACCCGCTCCTGACCGCAGCGCAACGAAACAGCGTCGGGCGCGCACGACACGCATCACCCACGACATCCGCCACCCACGACATCCACCACCACGACCCCCATTACCGCGACCTCCATCACCACGGACAACCGAAGGTTTGGCATGCCCACTTCACGCACGGCGTCGCACGGCACCACACTCGGCGCATCCGCCCACACCGTCGCACCGGCCCCCGGCCGCAACTACCGCGCCGACCTGACCCTCTTCATGGTCATCGCCTTCGCCGTGAGCTGGCTCTCCTGGGGTACGGCGATCGCGCTGGGCGGCACGGAGACGAACGAAGCCGCCAACGCCCCCTACATGCTCGGCGCCTTCGGCCCCCTGATAGGCGCCCTCGTCATCCGCGTGCGCCGCCGCCGACGCGGCGAACCCGTCCCGGAACACGTGGTCCCCTTTCGGGCGGCACACCTGCTCAAGGCCGTACTGCTGCTGGTACTGGGCTCGGCGACCGTACTGGCCGCCGCCCTGCTCGCGAGCCGCGCGGGCGGCCCCGAACTGAGCCTGGACGTGGCCAAGGACGCCGTCGAGGACTTCGGCGGGCCCGCCGCGTTCCTGGTCGGCATGCTGGTCAGCGGCCCGCTGTCCGAGGAGCCGGGCTGGCGGGGCACCGCCTACCCGCGGCTGCGCGAGAAGCTGGGCACCCTCCAGGTCTGCCTGGTCCTGGGCGTCACCTGGGCCGTGTGGCACCTCCCGCTCTTCTTCATCGACGGCACCGTCCAGCACGACCTGGGCCTCGCCACCCCGAGCGGTGTCCTGTTCGTCGTCAGCAACATCCCGATGGCCATGCTGGTCACCGCCGCCTACGAGCGCGCCGGCATCGCCGCCTCGATCGCCGTGCACTTCGCGGTCAACGCGACGATGATCCTGCTCGCCGTGGAGGAGCCCGAGGTGCAGGCCATGATCCTCGGCATCCAGGCTCTGACGGTGGCGGCCCTCCTGCTCACCCACCGCACGGGACGGCAGCGCTCGTAGACTCCGCGACCATGACGGACGATCTCCGCTTCACGGTCCTCGGCAGCGCGAGCCCGTACCCCCGGGCAGGGAATCCCTGCTCGGGGTACCTCGTCGAAGGCGGTGGCGGTGGCGGTGGCGGTGGCGGTGGCGGTGGCGGTGGCGGTGGCGGTGGCGGTGGCGGTGGTGAGGGCGAGGGTGGGGTCACCCGACTGTGGATGGACGCCGGAAGCGGGACGCTCGGCGCGCTGCGCGAGCACATACGCCTGGACCAGCTCGACGGCATCTGGATCTCCCACCTGCACGCGGACCACTGCGCCGACCTGCTGACCGCGTACTACGGCCTGCTGTACGCGGAAGTCGAACTCGCCGCCCCCGTCCCCCTGCTGGCACCGCCCGGCATCGCCGACCGGCTCGCCGACTTCCTCACCAACGGCCCGGAGCGGAGCCCGGTCGAGGACGCCTTCCGGGTCGTCGAACTCCACGACCGACACCGTGCCCGCATCGGTGGCCTCACACTCACCAGCCGCGCCGTGTCGCACGGGATGCCCGCCTTCGGGGTCCGCGTCGCGACCGAGGACGGTGCACGTCTCGCCTACTCCGGGGACAGCGCCCCGTGCGAGGCGCTCACCGAGCTCGCCGACGACTGCACGGTGCTGCTGTGCGAGGCGGACTCCGCGCAGGCACCGCCGGCCGGTACGGAGGCGGTGCACCACACCCCGGAGGAGGCGGGTACGACCGCCGCCACCGCCGGCGCGCACCGCCTGGTCGTCACCCACCTCGGCCCGTACCTGGAGCCGTCGGCCGCTCTCGCCCGGGCGGCGGCGCGCTACCAGGGCCCGGTGGAGTACGCCGCGCCCGGCCGCACCTTCGTGGTGGCGTGAGCGTGGCTCCGCTCACTCGGCCCCTCGCCCGCACGCCTACGCGATGGGAAAGTCGAAGTAGGTGTCCGGGTGAGGTTCCTTCTTCAGCGTGTAGTGCCACCACTCGCAGTCGTACGAGGCGAAACCGCAGGCGGCCATGATCGAGCGCAGATGCCGTCGGTTCGCCGCCTCGGCCCGCGAGACGGCTGGGGCGTCGTGATGCGATATCGCGTCCATGAGGTCGTGGTCGCCGCCCATGGCCGCGAGTTCACCGGTGGTCAGGTGGTACAGCGTCAAGTCGACGGTGCCACCTCGGCTGTGGCCCGACCTGGCGGCCACGTACCCCCTGTCGAACATCTCGGCCCTGCCGATGTTCGGATAGTGCCGGGCCTTCGTCCGCCCGTCCTCCGGCTGTTGTGACCAGCGGAGGAAACTGTCCACGGCGCGTTGCGGGCGGTAGCCGTCCCAGAGGAGCAGCCCGAAGCCGAGGTCTTCGGCCCGTTCTTGTGCCCTTCCCAGAGCCGCGCACAGGGCCTTGGTGCCGACGATCCGGTTCGCCAGGTATCCGTCCACGGGTTTGCCGGTGAAGTTGTCCCAGGTGGCGTACTTGGCGTCCCACCGGATTCCGGACACCAACTCGTCCACGAAGGCGAAGTCCCCGGTCATCGGAGCTTCCCCGTCAACGCCAGGGACAGCAGCCGGTCGATCACCTCGGACAGTGGCATCCCCGCGGCCGCCATCATTC
The DNA here is from genome assembly GCF_027947575.1 of Streptomyces rubrogriseus. Classification (NCBI taxonomy): domain Bacteria; kingdom Bacillati; phylum Actinomycetota; class Actinomycetes; order Kitasatosporales; family Streptomycetaceae; genus Streptomyces; species Streptomyces rubrogriseus. The sequence goes on from NZ_CP116256.1 coordinate 286,186, forward strand.
TCGGATAACGGCTGTACGAGGTCATGCCGGGCAGGGTGTTGACCTCGTTGAGGACGACTTCCCCGTCCTCCTTGAGGAACATGTCCACGCGGGACAGCCCTCGGCATCCCAGCGCTCGGTACACGGTCTTCGCGGTCTCCTGGACGAGCGACCGCTTCTCCGCCGGGATGTCGGCGGGAACGACCGGCGTCGAGTTCTCCGAGCCGTTCTCGGGCTGCTCCTCCTGGTGGATCCGGAAGAATCCGTGGGAGAGCGCGATGCGGTCCACCTCGCCCGCGATCAGGTCGGGGTCGTTCCCCAGGATGGCGCAGCCGATCTCGCTGCCGACGACGGCCGCCTCGATCAGCACCTTCGTGTCGTACCGCCGGGCGGACTCCACCGCGGTCGCCAGGTCTTCCGGCCGGGACACCTTGCTGACGCCGAAGGACGACCCCGAACGGGCCGGCTTCACGAAGACGGGATATGTGAGCCGGCCGGGATCGACGGTCTCGTCCCCCGTCACGGTCCAGAAATCCGGAGTGGCGATCCCCGCGCTCCTGGCGACGACGTACGCGAGGGATTTGTCCATGCACAGGGCGGAGCTCTGGACGTCGCAGCCCACGTACGGAATGCCGGAGAGCTCCAGCAGCCCCTGCGTCGCACCGTCCTCACCGAGGGTGCCGTGCAGGACGGGAAGGACGACGTCCAGGCGGACCGACCGATACCGCCCCTGCTCCAGGACGAGCAGCCCGTGCAGGCTCCGGTCCGGTGACAGCACGACCGGACGGCAGTCACCGTTCTCCCAGTCCGGGCCTGGACCGTCGCAGAGTCTCCAGGCGCCGTCCTTCGTGATCCCCACGAAGAAGGGCTGGTATTTTTCCGTGTCGAGGTTGCGCGCGACCTCCTGGGCGGACTTGACGGAAACGACGTGTTCTTCGGAAGAGCCCCCGAATACAATGCCGACCTTCAACCTGGCCAACTTGTCCGACTCAGCCATACTGTTTCCTGCTTCCGAAATTGAGGCAGTTGATGATGGAGTTCTCGACCGTGTCCCTCAGGGCGTGGTCGGTGTAATAGGCGGTGTGCGGGCTGATGAGTACGTTCGGCATCTTTTGCAGCCGTGAGAGCCACGTGCTTTCGATGGTTCTGTTTCTGCAGTCGGCGTAGAAGATTCCTTCCTCGCCCTCGACGACATCCAGCGCCGCGCCACTCAATTTGCCGCTCTCCAACGCCGGTACCAGTGCCTCGGTGTCGATGAGCGGGCCGCGTCCGGTATTGATGACGAACGCGCCCTTTTTCATCCGTCGGATACGTCTTTGATCGAGAAGGTGATGCGTGTCCGGGGTCAGCGGTACGTGAAGCGAAACGATGTCGCTCGACCGCAGCAACTCGTCGAGCGAGACGTAATCTGCCGCGATGGTGGGCCGATTTCCGTGGGCCAGCACGCGGGAGCCAAAACCCCGCAGCCTGTCCACGACCGCCGCACCGATACGCCCCGTCCCGATCACCCCGACGGTCAGGTCGCGCAGCTCCTTACCGCGTATCTCGTTCAGCCGGTAGTCGTGCAGCTCCACGCGGCGAACGGTGGATTTCGCGTTGCGCACCGCCATCAGCATGAGCATCAGGGTGTAGTCGGCCACGCTGGCGGGGGAGTAGGCGACGTTCTCGACGGATATCCCCAGGCCGGCCGCGTATGCCACATCGATGTGGTTGTAACCGATACTCCGGGTGGATATGTACGTCACGCCGGCTCGGTGGAGTGCACGGAGAGTGGCAGGCGTGACCGGGGCCTTGTGGTCAATGCTGATGCATTGATGTCCGGCCGCCAGCTCGGCGTTCTCTTCGCATACGGCGGCCTCCGTGAGATTTGCATCGACGCCGAAACGGGGCGCCGTGCGGCGGAACAATGCGGCCTCGTCCAGTCCGCAGCCGTAAATCGTGATTTCCGTTACCGGAAGGGGCGATGACGGGGGAGGGGTCGAGGAGGGCGAAGAGGCCGAGGAGGACGAAGAGAAGGTCATGCCTCTATTCAAGGCGTCTCGGTGTTGCCGTCCCGTATGCGCTTTTCGATATCCTGACGATATATTACCTACCAGTAATGTCGGGTGGGGGGGCGGCTCATCGACCACGTCGCTTCATATAGAGGTCGAAGGTCCGGTACACCAACGGCCGCAGCGGCAGGTCCCACTCGCCCACGTACCGCACGGCCCGACCCCCGGTGCCGACCTTGAACTTGATCAGTCCGACGTGCGGATCGTCCGCGTCGAGGGTCGGAGTGATGCCGCGCAGGTCGTAGACGTCGCAGTCGGCGGCGAACGCGTCGCGGATCATCGCCCACTGGCAGGCGTTGGAGCCACGCACCTCACGCTTCCCGGTGGACGAGGCGCCGTAGGCGTACACGGCCCGGGTGCCGACCCGGACCATGACGGTGGCGGCGACCAGGTCGCCGTGGTGGCGGGCCAGGTAGAGCTTGATCCGCTCGGGGTCCTCGGCACCGAGCACGGTGAACATGGTCGCGAAGTAGCTCAGCGGCCGGGGGGTGAAGCGGTCCCGGTCGGCGGTGTGGACGTAGAGGTCGTGGAACGCCTTCACGTCGTCCGCGACCGCCGCCTCCCCGACCGCGGCATACCCAGGCGTGGCGTTACCGAGCGTGACCTCGACGCCCTCCTTGGCTGCCTTCCGTATGTTGCGCCGCCAGAGCTGGTTCATGCCCTTGAGCAGGTCGTCCTCAGTTCTTCCGGCCAGTGGCACCTCGTACTTGAACTGCGGATGCCCGACCCCGAAGCCGTCTTCCGGGCTCTGCGGCAGCCAGCCGGCGTCCCTGAGCCGACCGGTCACGTGGGCGCCGACCGGATCCGTCCACCGAGTGGGCAGTCCGGTGAGTCGCCGCGTGCCCGGATCGGCGATGCCCACCTTGATCTCGTCCGCGCTCCACACGTCCGTGCACACCGGCGGACCGACCCGTATCGCGAACGCACCACGCGCCTTGAGATACGCGGCCAGCGGATCGAGCCACGCGTCGATGTCACCGGTCCAGTCGATGACCGGCCCCTCGGGCAGATAGGCCAGCGTGAAGCGCTCGAGCCGTGGCACCGGCCGGTGCAGGACGAGCCCGGCACCGACCAGCCGCCCGCCGTCGAACCAGCCCAGGGACTCGCTGCGCCACTCGGTCTTGACACGCCCCCAGGCGGGGGTCTGCAGGAAGCTGACCGTGCGCTGCGCCCGCACGAACGCCAGGTGCTCTGCTGCGCTGATCGGCCGGACGGTCGGCCGCGCCGGGGCCGCTGTTCGTACTGGTTCGCTGTAGGCCATGGCCCCAGTCAAGGCGGCGGGGTGTTGTCGACGCGTATGCGGTTTTCGATACGCCGACGATATGTTCCCGGCCGGGCTGGGGGCTGGGGCTGGGGCTGGGCCGGGACGGACCGAACCGACCCCGCCCCCTGCCCCGTCAGACGATGCTCACAATCGGGCCGACCAAGTCGACCAGGCCAACGAGGCTCACCAGGCTCACCAGCTGACCCCGGCCGCCACGGGCAGATGGTCGCTGCCGGTGGCGGGGAGCGTCCATGAACCCGTCGGCTCCACGCCGCGGACCAGGATCTGGTCGATCCGCGCCACCGGGAACTTCGCCGGCCAGCTGAAGCCGAACCCGTCCCCGGCCGTTTCCTGCACCGAGTGCAGCTGCGAGGTGATGCCCGTCAACGCGCGGTCGTCCACAGTGCCGTTCAGGTCGCCGAGCAGCGCGACCCGCTCACTGCGGTCGGCGGCGAGGGCCGCGCCGAGCGCCCGCGCGTTCCGGTCGCGGGAGTCCGTCCAGAATCCCGACCGGGGATTGAGCCGTACAGAGCCCAGGTGGGCCACGTACACCACCAGTGGGCCCTTGTCCGTGGCCACCGTGGTGCGCAGCGCGCGATTGCCGGCCATCGTGACGTCGGCCGGTTTGGTCTCCGCCAACGGCCCGTAGTCCGTCGCGATGTCGACCGGCCGGGTGCCCGACAACGGCAGCTTGCTCCACACCCCGACCGTGCCCTGCACCGTGTGGTAGGGATACTCCCTGGCCAGCCCCTTCTCGTACACCTCCCGGTCCTGGGCGGTGATCTCCTCCAGCGCCAGTACGTCCACTCCGGAGGCGGCCAGGTCGCGGGCGGTGCCGGCCGGGTCCGGGTTCTCGGCGCCAACGTTGTGGGAGGCCATGGTGAGGTCGCCGCCCGAGCCGGACTTGTCGCCGAGCAGTCCGCCGAAGAGGCTCAGCCACACCGTGACCGGCAGCACCAGCGCGGTCACCGCGGCGGGGGAGCGGCGCCACAGCGCTCCGGTGGCCAGCACGGGGAGGAACAGGCCGAACCACGGCAGGAAGGTTTCGACCAGGCTGCCGACGGACCCGAACCGGTTCGGAATCTCCGCGTGCAGCATCATCACGAGGCCCAGCAGCAGCGCCGACACCGTGAGTACCGGCGCACGCCTCCAGAGCTCCGGCCGGGCGGCGCTGCGGAGCGCTGTCCGGGAAAGCCGTCTCCGTGCCGGTGCCGGTACCGCTGCGGTCGGCGGCAGTGGGACTGCTGGTGCTGGCGGCGGCGGTGGTGAGGTCTGACGCATGCGCCCAGTCAACGCGGCGGCGTGTTGCCGGCACGTATGCGGTTTTCGATATGCCGACGATATGTGGCGACTCGTAACCTCGAAACCATGCGTGTGCTGATTGTCGAGGACGAGCCCTACCTGGCGGAGGCGATCCGCGACGGCCTGCGCCTGGAGGCCATCGCGGCCGACATCGCGGGCGACGGCGACACAGCGCTGGAGCTGCTGAGCGTCAACGCCTACGACATCGCCGTCCTCGACCGCGACATCCCGGGCCCGTCCGGTGACGAGATCGCCGAACGCATCGTCGCCTCCGGCAGCGGCATGCCGATCCTCATGCTCACCGCGGCCGACCGCCTCGACGACAAGGCGTCCGGCTTCGGACTCGGCGCCGACGACTACCTGACCAAGCCGTTCGAACTGCAGGAGCTCGCGCTCAGGCTCCGGGCACTCGACCGCAGGCGGGCCCACAGCAGGCCTCCGGTGCGGGAGATCGCCGGCCTGCGCCTGGACCCGTTCCGCAGGGAGGTCTACCGGGGCGGCCGCTACGTCGCGTTGACCAGAAAGCAGTTCGCCGTGCTCGAAGTCCTGGTCGCTGCCGACGGAGGCGTCGTCAGCGCAGAGGAACTTCTGGAACGCGCGTGGGACGAGAACGCCGACCCGTTCACCAACGCCGTCCGCATCACCGTCTCGGCCCTGCGCAAGCGACTGGGCGAACCGGGGATCATCGCCACCGTGCCGGGCGTCGGCTACCGCATCGACACGGCACCCGTCACCGAGCAGGCGGGCGGCGACAGTGGATAGGAGACCCGGCCTGAGCGTCCGACTGAAGCTCACCCTCAGCTACGCGGGATTCCTCATGCTCGCCGGTGCTCTGCTGCTCGCAGCCGTGGGGGTGTTCCTCGTACGACAGGGGTGGTTGATCACCAATGAATGGGGGTCGGTGCGAGCGACTCCCGGCACGATCTTCCTCCGCAGTTTCGCGCCCACGGCAGCCTGGGTCATGGCGTTCCTCCTGGTGTTCGGCCTCGTGGGCGGATGGTTCCTCGCCGGACGCATGCTCGCCCCGCTGGACCGCATCACGGAGGCCACCCGCACGGCAGCGACCGGCTCCCTCGCCCACCGCATCCGGCTGCCGGGCCGCAGGGACGAGTACCGCGAACTGGCCGACGCCTTCGACGAGATGCTCGCCCGCCTCGAAGCCCACGTGGCCGAACAGCGGCGCTTCGCGGCCAACGCCTCGCACGAGCTGCGCACCCCGCTGGCCGTCTCGAAGGCCATCCTCGACGTGGCCCGCACCGACCCGCACCAGGATCCCGGCGAGATCATCGACCGCCTCCACGCCGTGAACACCAGGGCGATCGACCTCACCGAGGCCCTGCTCCTGCTCAGCCGCGCCGGCCAGCGCTCCTTCACCCGGGAGCAGGTCGACCTGTCCCTCCTCGCCGAGGAAGCCACCGAGACCCTGCTCCCCTTCGCCGAGAAGCACGGTGTCACCCTCGAAACCAGCGGCCACGTAACCCTGGCCCTCGGATCACCGGCCCTCCTCCTCCAACTGACCACGAACCTCGTCCACAACGCGATCGTTCACAACCTCCCCGGCCGGGGCAGGGTCTGGATCCACACCGCCCCCGGCCCCCGAACCACGCGGCTCGTCGTCGAGAACACCGGCGACCTGATCAGCCCCGACCAGGCCTCGACCCTCACCGAACCCTTCCAGCGCGGTACCGAACGCGTACACACCGACCATCCCGGCGTCGGCCTGGGCCTGGCCATCGTCAACACCATCACCCAGGCCCATGACGGCACCCTCACCCTCACCCCACGCCACAGCGGGGGCCTCCGCGTCACGGTGGAGCTGCCCGAGGCCGCCCCGTACACCGGCAGATGAGCGCCAAGGCCCGCCCACCGCTGGTGAGCACCGCGTCCCGCACAGCGGCTCAGCGGTGGCTCTGACCGTCCTCGACGCTTGTGAACGCCCGGAGGCGGGCCGCCTCGACGCGGTGCAGGTGGATGACTATGTCGTAGGAGCGGCCCAGGGCGGTCTCCGGATCCTGGTCGGACCAGTACAGGCCGTAGGAACGGGTGGGGCGGGCGGTGTCGAGCCAGGCCCGGGCCGCGGGCGGGGCGGTGCGCAGGTCCAGGGCGAAGTCGCGGTGGCGGACCTGGTCCAGGGTGTGCTCGTTGTGCCCGGCCGGAGCGGGGTCCACGGCGTACTTCTGCGGCTGCTGTGCGGTGAAGTCGGGCAGGGCGTTGAGGCTGCCCTCGTTGAAGGTCAGGCCGACGCTCACGTACTTCCCGCCGAGCTTCCTGCGCAGGAACGCGCCGACCGGTTCGGGAAACTCCTGCGGGTTGTCGCTGGTGTAGGCGACGTGACCGTTGTTGGAGGCGAGCAGGATCCTGCCGTTCGTGTGGGCCAGCCACCAGGCGGTGTTGTCGGCCATGACCTGGTCCCGGTAGCGCATCCGCTCCGGGAACTCCTCGTCGGGAAAGGCATACCCGGTGAAGCTCTGGGCGACGGCGGTGGCGTTCTGGACGGCCCAGTCGTAGGCCCGGCCCGCGGAGCCCCGTGGCCGCCCCGACGCGCGCAGGACGGTGAGGGCCCGCTCCGCACGGTCGGCCTCGGTCCGGCGGGACGCCGGATTCTTGCCCAGCTGCTGCCCCATCCAGGTACCGGCCGACGCGTCCCGGGCAGGCCGTAGCCCGCCGTACAGGGCGGCAATCCGCCCGGCGACACCGGGCCGGTGCGCGGTGACGTACGAGGTGACCTGGTCGAAGGCTTCGGGCCCGGGATAGCCGAGGTCGTTGCCGACGAAACGGAGCGACGGCCGGCCGGGGTGGCTGACGTTGTAGTGCCGCATCCACCGGATGAGATCCAGGTACTCGTCGGTGTTCCAGAAGACGTACTGGCCCTGGAACTCCTCACGCATGATCTGTTCCGGGTCACCGAGACCGCGGGTCACGTAGGTGTCCAGACGCGACCCGGCGCTCCAACTCGCCTCCAGGACGAACGTGGTGAAGCCCCGCGTGGCCAGCCTCTTGAAGAGGCGCGCCTTGAGCGCGAAGAACTCGTGGCCGCTGTGGCTCGCCTCGCCCAGGGCCACCACCCGCGCGTCGCCGAGCATCCGCACGACGCCGTCCAGATCGCCCAGGGGCACGGCGCGCCGCTGCAGCGCGTCGACCACTGGGTCCGGCTTCCCGGCGGCGGCCCCGGCGGAGGCGGTGCTCGCGGAGGCGGTGCCGACGGGCAGGAGGGTTCCTGCGGTGAGTGCGGCGGCGGTGAGCGCGAGCAGACGACGGCGGTTCATGGCAACTCCCGGAGGTCCCGAAGGCATTGGTCGATGCGAACGGGACGACCATAGCCAGCCTTTGCGCGGACGCGCAATACACTTGTATAGATCGCATGCCTAAGGCGTACGCGCCAGCCCTCCGGTAGCCTGCCCTGCCATGGGAAACCGCGAAGATCTGCTCTCCGGAGCCCGGCGCTGCCTGGAGGAAAAGGGCTGGGCGCGGATCACCGTGCGCGACATCGCCGCCGCCTCGGGCGTGAGCATGGCCGCGATCGGCTACCACTTCGGCTCCCGCGAGGCACTGCTCACCTCGGCCCTCATCGAGGCGATCGACGAATGGGGCACCCGGCTCGGCCGGACCCTGTCCGCGTACGGCACCGAAGGCGCGAGCGCAGCCGAGCATTACGAGGCCCTGTGGGCAGCGGTCATCCGGTCGTTCACCGAGGACCGCACGCTCTGGCTCGCCACACTCGAAGCCCTCGTGCAGGCCGAACACTCCGACGACCTGCGCCGCTACCTCGCCACCGGCCAGGCCCAGGGCCGCCGAGGTCTCGCCGCCCTCCTGCGCGGCACCCCCGAGGACGACATCGACGACGCGACCGCTCGCACCCTCGGCTCGACCCAACTGGCCCTCTTCACCGGCCTGATGGCCCAATGGCTCACCGACCCCGATCAGGCCCCCCGAGCCCCCGAGGTCGTCTCCGGCCTACGAGCCCTCACGCGCCTCGTCCACTCGGAGGCCTAACGGCCCGACGTGCACGCGCGAAGCTGCCGCCCAGGAACGCGGCCGCGCTTCGGAATGCTTCCTCTACGACGGCGCGTGCGGCATCAATCGCCTCCATGTGCCAACTATCAGCACGGCTTCGTGTACGTGTCACACAGCGGGAAGGAGACCGCGCGGCAGCGGGGGACTCTCTGCCAGGAAGGCACGTTCAACGGAGGGCAGCTGGTCTGTCGCGGGACAAGGCACGTGCAGAGTGTCCCCTGCCCCCGGAACCACTCAGGGGCCCGACCCGCTAAGCGGATCAGGCCCCTGACCTGGTACTTCACTGTCGGGGTGGCGGGATTTGAACCCACGACCTCTTCGTCCCGAACGAAGCGCGCTACCAAGCTGCGCCACACCCCGATCGTCGCTGCTCGTCGCGGCGACGTCGTTTACTTTAGCCCACCGGTGGCCGGAGACGAAATCCGGTTTATCGGGGGCGGCGGACCGGGTCCGGGCGGATGTGGTCCAGGGCCACGAGGAGTACGGCCAGGGCGTAGAGGGCGAGGCCGACGAGGAGGGCGTTGCCGAGGACGATCTTGTAGCCGTGCTGGGCGACGTCGAGAAAGGGGTAGAGGTAGCGGTCCTGGGCGCCAGGGGGGAGCAGCTCGCCGCGGGCCAGGGTGAAGGCCAGGTAGGCCAGGGGGTACAGGAGCCATGCGGGCGCCTGGCGCAGGTGCAGGCGGCCGGCGGGGGTGAGGAGGAGCCAGTCCAGGGCCGCGGCCACCGGTACCGCCGTGTGGAGGATGTGGGTCGCGGCGGTCTGCCATGCCGTGCCGGTGACGTCGGGCGTGGCGAACGGGCTGGACGCGTGGGCCAGGAGCACGTGGTGGACCAGGGCGGCGGCGATGACGTAGAAGAGGGCCGCGCCCGTGAGGGCGCCCGGCAGCGGGTGGTGGGCGGACCAGGCGCACCGGGCGGAGGCGAGCATGACCAGCGCGAGCAGGATGCCGCTCTGGATCGTGAAGTGGCTCAGGGCCGTCGTGGGCGGGATGTCGGCGGCGAGCAGCTCGATCGCCATGCCGGTCAGGGCCAGCAGGGCGATCAGGCCTCGGAAGGCGGCGACCGTGCGACGGCGGGCCGGGATCAGTACGGCCCGTGCCGGTACGACGGTGGGCGGCAGGACGACGTGGCCCGGGATCGGGGGGAGGTCCGGGATGTCCCTGGGTATCGGGGCTGTCATGGCCTCAACGTAGACAGACCGGACATAGTGGGCTATGTGGGTGGGCCGTGTGGGTTACTCGGTTGCCCGGCTACCCCGGTGACCGTCTGGATCCGCCCGCAACCTCCCCCCCCGGGGGTCGGTCAGCCCTCCCGGCCCACCAGCGTCAGCAGCGTCGCCTCCGGTGGGCAGGCGAAGCGGAACGGGGTGTATCGGTTCGCGCCGCAGCCGGCCGAGACGTGGAGGTGGGCCGTGTGACCGTCGGACGTGTGCGTGGACAGGCCCTTCACGCGGTCGGTGTCCAGGTCGCAGTTGGTGACGAGGGCGCCGTAGAAGGGGATGCACAGCTGGCCGCCGTGGGTGTGGCCGGCCAGGATCAGGGGGTAGCCGTCCGCCGTGTAGGCGTCCAGGACGCGCAGGTACGGCGCGTGGACCACGCCCATCGAGAAGTCGGCCGTGGCGGACGGGCCGCCGGACACCTCGGTGTACCGGTCCCGCTTGATGTGCGGGTCGTCCAGTCCCGTCAGCTCGACCGACACGCCCTCGATCTTGAGCGTGCCGCGGGTGTTCGTCAGGTTCTGCCAGCCCGCGGCGTCGAAACCGTCGCGCAGGTCCTCCCACGGGTTGTGGACGGCACCGACGACGGGCGGGTTGCCGTTGAGGCCGTGGCGGCCCTGGACCTTCTCGAGCAGGTACCGGGCGGGGTTGCGGGGCCGCGGACCGTAGTAGTCGTTGGAGCCGAAGACGTAGGCGCCCGGGAATTCCATCAGGGGGCCCAGGGCGTCCAGGACCTCGGGGACCCCCTCCGGGTCGGACAGGTTGTCGCCGGTGTTGATCACGAAGTCGGGACGCAGCCCGGCCAGCGACCGCAGCCAGCGCTGCTTCTTGCGCTGACCGCCGACCATGTGGATGTCGGAGACCTGGAGCACCCGCAGGGGACGCATCCCGGACGGGAGGACGGGGACCGTCACCCGCCGGAGGCGGAAGGAGCGGGGCTCGATCCCCGCCGCGTAGACCAGACCGGCGGCGCCAACCGCCGTGACTCCCAGGGGTACTCCATATCGCGCGCGCATACGTCCATCGTGTCAGAAGCGGCGGGGGAAGCGGCGCCGGGAGGCCGGCCGCGGTCGCCGTCACCGTGGGCACGGAAATCGGCGGGCGCCGTTCCTCGCGTACCTGCGACAATCAGGTCCATGACCACGCTCAAGGCGAAGCTGCACGACGACCTCAACTCCTCGATCAAGGAGCGCGACGAGCTCCGCTCCTCCACGCTCCGGCTGACGCTGGCCGCGATCACCAAGGAGGAGGTCGCGGGGAAGGAGAAGCGCGAGCTCTCCGACGACGAGGTGCAGAAGGTGATCACCCGCGAGGCGAAGAAGCGCCGCGAGGCCGCCGAGGCCTTCGCCCAGGGCGGCCGCGCCGAGCAGGCCGAGCGGGAGAAGGCGGAGGGCGAGGTGCTGGCCGCCTACCTGCCGAAGCAGCTCTCCGACGACGAGCTGAACGCGATCGTCGCGCAGGCCGTGCAGGAGGCGAAGGCGGGCGGCGCCGAGGGACCGCGGGCCATGGGCGCCGTGATGAAGATCGTGAACCCGAAGGTGGCCGGGCAGGCCGAGGGCGGCCGGGTCGCCGCCGCGGTCAAGAGGCTCCTGGCCGGCTGAGCCGTCGCGGCGTCGTCCTTACGACACGGCCGAAGCCGGTCCCGCCGTAACGTCGGAAACGTGTGAGGGCCCTCTCCGCAGTCGCGGGGAGGGCCCTCACACGTGAAGGGAACGGGTCAGCGTCGTCCGCCGGGTCCGTTGCCCGGGCCCTGGATCAGGTTGCCCGGGAAGCCGCCGTCCCCGCCGCCGTTGCCGGTGCCGCCGTCGGTCAGACCGGCGATGAAGCCGTCGTCGTCGCCGTTGTTCCCGTCGTCGGGCTTGTCCTCGTCGCGGCCCTTGTCCTTGTCCTTGTCTTTGTCCTTGTTCTTGTCGCCGTCCGGGATGTCGACGAGGTTGAACGAGGGGGAGTCCTTGCCCGACAGGGCGCCGGTCATGGCGTCCTTCCAGATCGGGCCCGGGACCGCGCCACCGAAGACGAGGGGGTGGTAGACGCCGCCGATCGTGATGTTCTTCATCTCGACCTCCTGGCTGGCGCTGCCGACCCAGACGGCGCCCGACATGTTCGGCGTGTAGCCGACGAACCAGGCGTTCTTGCGCTCGTCGGTCGTACCCGTCTTGCCGGCGTTGGCGCGGTCGCTCAGACCGGCTGCCTTACCGGTACCGGAGTCGACCACGCCCTGCAGCAGGGTGTTCACGCTGTCCGCGGTCTTCTCCGTCATGGCGCGCGAGCACGTCGACTTCGGCACCTCGAGCGACTTCTGCTTGTTGCCGACCTTCTGGGTGATCGACTCGATCGCGACCGGCGTGCAGTACATGCCGCGCGAGGCGAAGGTCGCGTAGGCGCTCGCCATCGTCAGCGGGGACATACCGACCGAGCCGAGGGCGAGGGCCGAGGGGTTCTGCGGCAGCTTGTCCCCGTTGCCCTGGTGGACGTGGAGCTTGTCCGCCATGGACGCGACCGGGCACAGGCCGATGTCGGCGAGCATCTGGACGAAGTAGGTGTTGACCGACTTGGCCATCGCCTCCTTCAGCCGGTACGGGCCGACCTCCGACTCGTTCTCGTTCTCGAGGCGGTAGCCCGAGTCGTTGATCCAGGGCTTGTCACAGGTCTGGATGGGGCTCGGGTAGTCCATGTCGTACGGCGACGAGTACTCCTTCGTCGCCGGTACGTTCTCCTCCAGGGCCGCGGCCGCCAGGAACGGCTTGAACGTCGAGCCCGTCGGGAAGCCGTAGTTGGAGCCGCCGACCGCGTGGTCGACCGAGTAGTTGATCTCGGTCTCGTTCTTGCCGTAGCCGTACGGCTTCGACTGGCCCATGGCGACGATCCGGCCGGTGCCGGGCTCGACCAGGGTGCTGGCCGCGGCGACCGAGTCCGACTTGTTGACGTGGTCCTTGAGGGACTGGTGCACCGACTCCTGGGCCTGCGGGTCGAGCGTCGTGCGGACGGTCAGGCCGCCCTGGTTCCAGACCTTGGCCCGGTCCTTGCGGGTCTTGCCGAAGACCGGTTCGCTCAGGAAGACCTCGCGCACGTAGTCGCAGAAGAAGCTCGCGTCGTTCACGGCCGTGATGCAGCCGTTCTTCGGCTTGCTGACCTTCAGCCCGAGCGGTGCCTTCTTCGCCTTGTCGGCCTGGGCCGGGGAGATGTCGCCGACCTGGGCCATGCGTGTCAGGACGACGTTGCGCCGCTTGGTGGCCTCCGCCTCGTCGTTGACCGGGTCGTACCGGCTCGGCGACTGGACGATGCCGGCCAGGAGGGCGGCCTCCTGGACGTTGAGGTCCTTGGCGTGCTTGGAGAAGTAGCGCTGCGAGGCGGCCTCGACCCCGTAGGCCTGCTGGCCGAAGAACGTGATGTTCAGGTAGTTCTCGAGGATCTTCTTCTTGCCCAGCTCCTCCTCGACCTGGATCGCGAGCTTCAGCTCCTGGATCTTGCGGCCGATGGTCTGCTGGGTGGCCTGGGCGACCTTCGTCGGGTCGTCGCCCGCCTCCTCCACGAAGACGTTCTTGACGTACTGCTGGGTGAGGGTGGAGGCGCCCTCGGAGACCCCGCCGCTGCGCGCGTTCTTGTTGAGGGCGCGCAGGACGCCCTTCAGGTCGACCGCGCCGTGCTCGTAGAAGCGCGAGTCCTCGATCGCGACGATCGCCTTCTGCATGTACGGCGAGATGTCCTTGAGGTCGACCACCGTGCGGTCGCGCGAGTAGACCGTGGCGATGGTGCCGCCCTCGGCGTCGAGGATGGCGGTGCGCTGGCTCAGCGGGGGAGTCTTCAAGTTGGTCGGGAGGGCGTCGAAGCTCTCCACCGACCCCTTGGCGGCCAGCCCCAGCGCGCCCACGGCGGGCAACGCGATGCCGGCCAGCACTGCTCCCGCGAGCACACTGACACCGAGGAACTTGGCGGCCTGCTGCGTTGGCGACAGACCACCGCCCGAGCGCTTCTTTGGCATGGAGGCAGCCTACGTTCTCATTCGCCGGACACGCGTATATGCCTTGGCCTAAGCTGCACTCAACTGTCACAGCAGTGAGGCCACGTATCAATACGTCCGGCGACCCCGAATCGTTCCGGATCCGCTCGATTTTTTTCCGAGGGGCCCCGCTGGGGGGCGCGTTGGTGTGTACCGGCGCGTGCCACGGCGTGTGGGGTGCGTGTCCGAATCCGCCTTGTGTGTCAATCGGTGTCCGTTGTGGCGCAACAGAGATGACCCGAATGTCTGGATCGTCGCGCATGTCGCCAGCTCACTCCCCCGGGTGATCTGCCGCTTACCCATAGTCCGTTCGGGCCATTCAAGATTGGGCCCGAAGGGGGTGTTGCGCTGTGCCCACCTTCCGTAACGTCCTCAACTGGCGGCGGTGAATATGCCGCTGCCGCCGTGGGGGAGCCTCGATTCGGGAGAGGACGGCGCCGGTATGGGCTGGGTAACCGACTGGAGTGCGCAGGCCGCCTGCCGCACTACCGATCCGGACGAACTGTTCGTTCAGGGAGCAGCGCAGAACAGGGCCAAGGCGGTGTGCACCGGATGTCCGGTGCGGACCGAGTGCCTGGCCGACGCGCTCGACAACCGCGTCGAGTTCGGCGTGTGGGGAGGCATGACGGAGCGGGAACGCCGCGCGCTGCTGCGCAGGCGGCCCACCGTGACCTCCTGGCGCCGGCTACTCGAGACGGCGCGGACAGAGTACGAACGAGGGGTCGGCATCGTGCCCCTCGAGGACGACGAGGTGTACGAGAACTACGCGGCCGTGGTCTGAGCCCCGAGGCCGGATCAGGCGCCCGGCTCGGGCAGCTCGGGTCGGCCGGTGGCCAGGCGTGCCCCGATGTCCCGCAGTCCCGCGAGGTCGTGCACGTCGCCGGGCAGCGCGGCCACCTCGGTGACCGCCACCTCGGGATGACGCGCGGTGAAGCGGTCACGCGTGCGCTGCTCGCGGGCGAGCAGGTGCATGCGCTCCGCGTGCAGCCGTAGCAGGCCCGCGGCGAGCGCGTCGACCGACCGCTCCGCCGAGTCGGAAACCTCGGGTGAGGTGTCGGAAGCCTCCGGTGAGCTGTCGGAAGCCTCGGGAGGGGCGTTGGTGGCCCCGGGTGAGGTGTCGGGGGCCGAGTCGCCGGGCTCGGAGCCGGCCGGTTCTGAACTGCCGTACGTGTCGGGAGAGTTGCCGGAAGAGGTACGAAGTCCAGCTTTCCCGCCGTCCTGATCCACAATGCGGGGATCCTCAAGATTTTCCGCGGCGGCGAGTGCCCGCTCGGCCGACAGTCGGTCGGCGCCGCTGCCGTGGACCCGGTTGAGCACCAGACCGGCCAGCGGCATGTCCTCGGCCGCCAGCCGCTGAACGAAGTACGCGGCCTCGCGCAGGGCGTCCCGCTCCGGGGCCGCGACCACCAGGAACGCCGTCCCGGGCGCCTGGAGCAGCTTGTACGTCGCGTCCGCGCGCGTCCGGAAGCCGCCGAACATCGAGTCCATCGCGGCCACGAAGGTCTGCACGTCCTTGAGGAACTGCCCGCCCAGCACCTTCCCCAGGACGCCGGTCATCATCGACATGCCGACGTTCAGGAACTTCATTCCCGCCCGGCCGCCGACCTTCGCCGGGGCCAGCAGGACGCGGATCAGCTTGCCGTCCAGGAAGGAACCGAGGCGCTTGGGGGCGTCCAGGAAGTCCAGCGCCGAGCGGGACGGAGGCGTGTCGACGACGATGAGGTCCCACTCGTCCCTCGACCGCAGCTGCCCCAGCTTCTCCATCGCCATGTACTCCTGCGTGCCCGCGAAGCCCGCCGAGAGCGACTGGTAGAACGGGTTGCCGAGGATCGCCGCCGCCCGTTCGGGATCCGCGTGGGACTCGACGATCTCGTCGAAGGTCCGCTTCATGTCGAGCATCATGGCGTGCAGCTCGCCGCCCGCCGCGTCGTCGACGCCCTTCACACGGCGCGGGGTGTTGTCGAGCGAGTCGATGCCCATGGACTGCGCCAGCCGCCGGGCCGGGTCGATGGTGAGGACGACCACCTTGCGGCCGCGCTCGGCCGCCCGCAGGCCCAGGGCCGCGGCCGTGGTCGTCTTGCCGACCCCGCCCGAACCGCAGCACACCACGATGCGGTTGCGCGGGTCCTCCAGCAGGGCGTCGACGTCGAGCACGCGCGCGGGGGCCAGACGGCGCGCGCCGCCCTCCTGGTGGCGGGCCTGGTGGCCGGCCTGGCCGCCCTTCTGATGACGGGCCGGGTCGTCCGGACTCATGCGATCCCCTGCTTCCGCAGCTCGGTGGCCAGCTCGTACAGGCCCGCCAGGTCCATGCCCTCCGCGAGCAGCGGCAGTTCGTGCGTCGGCAGGCCCAGCTCGCCGAGGACCGCCCGCTGCTCCTGCTCCAGCGCGTATCGCTCGGCGTACTCGCCGGCCTGGGCGAGGAGCGGGTCCACCAGCCGCTCGGCGTGGCCGCCCCGCCGTGCCCCGCCGAGTCCCGCCCCGGACAGGGACCGGGCCAGCGCCGTACGCGGTGTCTCCCGGACCAGCTCCAGATCGGTGGCGTCCAGGACCTGCGGACGCACCATGTTGACGACGACCCGGCCCACCGGGAGCCCTGCCGTCCGCAGCTCGGCGATGCCGTCCACGGTCTCCTGGACCGGCATCTCCTCCAGCAGCGTCACCAGGTGCACGGCGGTCTCCCGCGACTTCAGCACCCGCATCACGGCCTGCGCCTGATTGTGTATGGGGCCGACCTTCGCGAGTCCCGCCACCTCGTCGTTGACGTTGAGGAAGCGCGTGATGCGACCGGTCGGCGGGGCGTCCATGACGACGTAGTCGTACACGAACCGCCCCTGCTTGTCCTTGCGCCGGACCGCCTCGCACGCCTTGCCGGTCAGCAGGACGTCCCTGACCCCAGGCGCGATGGTGGTCGCGAAGTCGATCGCGCCGAGCTTCTTCAGGGCCCGTCCGGCGCTGCCGAGCTTGTAGAACATCTGGAGATAGTCCAAAAGGGCCAGTTCGGCGTCGATGGCGAGGGCGTACACCTCCCCGCCCCCGGGAGCGACGGCGATCTTCCGCTCCTCATAAGGCAGCGCCTCCGTTTCGAAGAGCTGCGCGATGCCCTGGCGGCCCTCGACCTCGACGAGAAGCGCGCGCTTCCCCTCGGTGGCCAGGGCCAGCGCGAGGGCCGCGGCCACCGTGGTCTTGCCGGTACCGCCCTTGCCGCTGACGACCTGGAGCCTGCTCACGTATTCGAGCGTAACCAGTCCGCGCGCGGAGTACGCCGGTGGCTGTGGACAACGTGGTCCCGGCCGGCGCCCGCGGGGGCCGGGCAGCGGCCGCGGACGGCCCCCGGACAGCGGCTGCGGAGGTGCCCCGGCCAGCGGCTAGAGTCGGCCGCATGACCAAGTGGGAATACGCAACCGTGCCGCTGCTCGTCCACGCCACGAAGCAGATTCTGGACACCTGGGGCGAGGACGGCTGGGAGCTCGTCCAGGTCGTGCCCGGGCCGAACAACCCCGAGCAGCTCGTCGCCTACCTGAAGCGGGAGAAGCAGGCATGAGCGCCGTCGAGGCGAAGCTCGCCGAGCTGGGCCTGACGCTGCCCGAGGTCGTTCCGCCGCTGGCCGCCTACCAGCCGGCCGTGCAGTCCGGCCCGTACGTCTACACGTCCGGCCAGCTGCCGATGCTGGGGGGCAAGCTTCCGGTCACCGGCAAGGTCGGTGCCGAGGTCACTCCGGACGAGGCGAAGGAACTGGCCCGCACCTGCGCGCTGAACGCCCTGGCCGCCGTGAAGTCCGTCGCCGGTGACCTCGACCGCGTCGCGCGTGTCGTCAAGGTCGTCGGCTTCGTCGCGTCCGCCGCCGACTTCACCGGCCAGCCCGGTGTGATCAACGGTGCCAGCGAACTCCTCGGCGAGGTCCTGGGCGACAAGGGCGTGCACGCCCGCAGCGCGGTCGGCGTGGCGGTCCTGCCGCTGGACGCGCCGGTGGAGGTCGAGATCCAGGTGGAGCTGGTCCAGCCGTAGCGGACCGGGCGTCCGGTACGCCGACTGGGCGGACTTCCCGCCGTACACCGACGGAGCGGGGAGAGCCGGCGCCGGGTGCGGCTGGCGCGTTGCCAGCCCGGCAACAAACCTCGCGCCCGCCGCACCGCCCCCCGCAGGATCGGTCCCGGTGCCCCGTACGGAGCGGTAGCCGGCCCAGGCCGGTCCTCCCGGTTCCGACGGGGGCCGTACCGACCGTATGCGCCAGGAGGAGCCATGCCGCAGCCGCCCGTGACCGACCAGCAGACCGGCGAACGAGACGCCCGGCAGGACGGCGGGCCCGGACAGGCCGCCGACCGGCCCGTGCACCGGCTGGTGCCCTCACCCGCCGGCCGGATCCACCTGGTGGAGCAGGGCAGCGGGCCGCTGGTCCTGCTCGTGCACGGCTTCCCCGAGTCCTGGTACTCCTGGCGCCACCAGCTGCCCGCACTGGCCGCGGCCGGGTTCCGCGCCGTCGCCCTCGACGTACGCGGCTACGGGCGCTCCTCGCGGCCGGACGTCGTCGAGGCGTACCGGATGCTGGACCTGGTGGCGGACAACGTCGCCGTGGTGGAGGCGCTGGGAGAACGCTCCGCCGTGGTCGTCGGCCACGACTGGGGCGCGAACATCGCCGCCCACTCCGCGCTGCTGCGGCCGGACGTGTTCCGCGCGGTGGGCCTGCTGAGCGTGCCGTACACCCCGCCGGGCGGACCGAGGCCAAGCGACGTCTTCGCCGGCATGAGCGACCCGGCCGGGCCTTTCGCCGGGCAGGAGTTCTACGTCTCCTACTTCCAGGAGCCCGGCCGCGCCGAGGCCGAGATCGAGCCCGACGTACGAGGCTGGCTCGGCGGCCTCTACGCCGCCCTGTCCGCCGACACCATGCCCGGCCCGGAGGAGCCCGACCCGCACTTCGTCGCCCCCGGCGGCCGGATGCGCGACCGGTTCCCGGCCGCCGGGCGGCTGCCCTCCTGGCTGACCGAGGAGGACCTGGACGTCTACGCCGGGGAGTTCGAGCGCACCGGCCTGACCGGCGCCCTCAACCGCTACCGCAACATGGACCGAGACTGGGCCGACCTGGCCGCGCACGAGGGCGCCCCGATCACCCAGCCGTCCCTGTTCCTCGGCGGCGCGCTGGACGCCTCCACGACCTGGCTGACCGACGCGATCGAGGCGTATCCGGTCACCCTGCCCGGGCTGCGCGCCTCGCACCTTCTCGACGGCTGCGGCCACTGGCTCCAGCAGGAGCGCCCCGAGGAGACGAACCGGCTGCTCACCGAGTGGCTGACCGGCCTGCCCTCCTGACGCCCACCGGGTCCCTTGGGCCACTCGAACATCCGCCCGTCACCGGATAGCCTCCGGCCATGGCGAATGGTCAGGCGAATGGTCAGTGGTACCCACCGGAATGGCCGGACCGTATCCGCGCGCTGGCGGCCGGCACCCTCACCCCGGTCACCCCGAAGCGCGCGGCCACCGTCATGCTCCTCAAGGACACCGGTACCGGCACCGAGCCCACCGGGGCCCGGTCCGGTCCCGCCGTCCACATGCTGCGCCGCCGTACCTCCATGGCGTTCGCCGGTGGCGCGTACGCCTACCCGGGCGGCGGGGTCGACCCGCGCGACGACGACCGCGCCGTCGGCTGGGCGGGCCCCACGCGCGCGTGGTGGGCGGACCGGCTGGGCGTCGACGAGGCGGGCGCCCAGGCGATCGTCTGCGCGGCCGTACGCGAGACGTACGAGGAGGCCGGTGTCCTGCTCGCGGGTCCGACCGGTGACTCGGTGGTCGGCGACACGACGGGCGCGGACTGGGAGGCCGACCGGGCCGCCCTGGTCGACCGTGAGCTGTCCTTCGCGGAGTTCCTGGACCGCCGGGGCCTGGTCCTGCGTTCCGACCTGCTGGGGGCCTGGGCGCGCTGGATCACCCCGGAGTTCGAGTCCCGGCGCTACGACACCTGGTTCTTCGTGGCGGCGCTTCCCGCGGGGCAGCGCACCCGCAACGCCTCCACCGAGGCCGACCGCACGGTGTGGATCACACCGGCCGACGCGACCGCCGGGTACGACAAGGGCGAACTGCTGATGATGCCGCCCACCGTCGCGACCCTGCGCGGTCTCGCCGGGTGCGCCACGGCGGCCGAGGCGCTGGCGTCGGCGCCCGGCCGCGACATGACGCCCGTGCTGGCGCGGGCACGGATCGTCGACGGCGAGATCGTCCTGTCCTGGCCGGGTCACGAGGAGTTCACCAAGCACGTCCCGAGCACGGCACCGGCGACGCCCACCGACCCGACCGGGGGAGCCCCCGCATGACGGACGCAGCAGCACTGCCCGGACAGCCGCGCGGCGGCGTCCTGTCGGGACCGGCCACCGCGCGCGCGGTGAACGTCCTCGCGCCCAACGCCTCCGCGATGACCCTGGACGGCACGAACACCTGGATCGTCGCCGAGCCCGACTCCGACCTGGCCGTCGTCGTCGACCCGGGCCCACTGGACGACGCCCACCTGCGGCACGTCGTCGACACGGCCGAGCGGGCCGGCAAGCGGGTCGCGCTGACGCTGCTGACGCACGGTCACCCGGACCACGCGGAGGGCGCCGCGCGCTTCGCCGAGCTGACCCGCACGAACGTACGGGCCCTGGATCCGGCGCTGCGGCTGGGCGACGAGGGCCTGGCGGCCGGTGACGTGATCGGGGTCGGCGGCCTGGAACTGAGGGTCGTGGCGACGCCGGGGCACACGGCGGACTCCCTGTGCTTCCATCTCCCGGCCGACCGTGCGGTCCTGACGGGCGACACCGTCCTGGGCCGCGGCACGACGGTGGTGGCCCACCCGGACGGCCGTCTCGGCGACTACCTGGACTCGCTGCGCCGGCTCAGGTCGCTCACGGCCGACGACGGGGTGCACACGGTGCTTCCGGGGCACGGGCCCGTCCTCGAGGACGCCCAGGGTGCCGTGGAGTACTACCTCGCCCATCGCGCCCACCGTCTCGCCCAGGTCGAGACGGCGGTGGAGGACGGCCACCGCACGCCGCGCGAGGTCGTCGCCCACGTGTACGCGGACGTCGACCGCTCCCTGTGGCCGGCCGCGGAGCTGTCGGTGCGGGCGCAGCTGGAGTACCTGGGCGAACACGGGATCGTCCAGCTGCCCGAATAGGAGCCCCGGGTAGACCCCGAGGGGTCTGCGGGGCGGCGGATCAGCGGGAGCGCTTGGCCAGTCGCTCCACGTCCAGGAGGATCACCGCGCGGGCCTCCAGGCGGAGCCAGCCGCGCTGGGCGAAGTCCGCCAGCGCCTTGTTGACCGTCTCGCGGGATGCGCCGACCAGCTGGGCCAGCTCCTCCTGCGTCAGGTCGTGCACCACGTGGATGCCCTCCTCCGACTGCACGCCGAAGCGGCGGGAGAGGTCGAGCAGGGCGCGGGCGACACGGCCGGGAACGTCCGAGAAGACCAGGTCCGACATGGCGTCGTTGGTCTTGCGCAGGCGGCGCGCGACGGCGCGCAGCAGCGCGGTGGCCACCTCGGGCCGGACGTTCAGCCAGGGCTGGAGGTCGCCGTGGCCGAGGGCGAGCAGCTTGACCTCGGTCAGCGCGGTGCCGGTCGCCGTGCGCGGGCCCGGGTCGAAGAGCGACAGCTCGCCGATCAGCTCGCTGGGGCCGACGACGGCCAGCATGTTCTCGCGCCCGTCGGGGGACGTGCGGTGGAGCTTGACCTTGCCTTCCGTGACCACGTAGAGGCGGTCTCCGGGGTCCCCCTCGTGGAACAGGGTGTCGCCGCGGGCGAGGGTCACCTCACTCATGGAGGCGCGGAGCTCCGCGGATTGCTCGTCGTCGAGCGCCGCGAAGAGCGGGTTGCGCCGCAGAACGTCGTCCACGAGTTCTCTCCTTGTCGACCGGCTCAGAGGATCTTGTTCCCCCGGTGTACCAGGGGTCCGTGGTGCCCATTTTGCCGGACAGTCCAAACAGTGTGATCTGTCACAAGGATGCCGCACTGATGTCCCGGGGTACGCGGCAGGGGTCCAATTGGGCGCCGGTCTTCGAGGTCCGGGGCGGATGTCGGTGCCGGGTCGTAGGCTGGCCGGGTGTCCAAATCGCCGGTGAGAGCACAGGCCGAGGGGGCTGCGCGGGTGAGTGCACATCGCGATTCCGCTGTGGGCGAACAGGGTCCCGATGGCGGTAGGAAAACGGCGAAAGCGACAAAGAAGGCAGTGCCTGCCAAGAGGGTGACTGCGGAGAAGGGTGCCGTGGAGAAGAGCGCCGCGAGTAAGAAGACCGCAGCGAACGCGAGTAGGAAGTCCGCCGCGAAGAAGAGCGCCGCGAAGAAGACGGCGGCCAAGGAGACCGAGGCGAAGAAGACGGCGGCCAAGAAGACCGCGGCGAAGGAGACGGCGGCGGCCAAGAAGACCGCCGGCAAGACGGGCGCCAAGGCGGCCGCCGCGAAGCAGGTCCCGCCCGTCAAGAGGCAGGCGCCCGCCAAGAAGCCCGCCGTCGCCCCGGGGAAGGCCACCGCCGCCGTCAAGGGCGTCGCCCCGGCGAAGACCGTCGCCCCTAAGCCGCCGCGCGGCGAGTCGCGCACCGCGCTGGTGCGCCGCGCCCGCCGTATCGACCGGGAGCTCGCCGAGGTCTACCCGTACGCCCACCCGGAGCTGGACTTCGAGAACCCGTTCCAGCTGGTCGTGGCCACGGTGCTGTCCGCCCAGACCACCGACCTCAGGGTCAACCAGACGACGCCCGCCCTCTTCGCCAAGTACCCGACCCCCGAGGACCTGGCCGCCGCCGTCCCCGAGGAGGTCGAGGAGATCCTGCGTCCGACCGGCTTCTTCCGGGCCAAGACCAAGTCGGTCATAGGGCTGTCCAAGGCGCTCACGGAGGACTTCGGCGGCGAGGTCCCCGGGCGCCTCGAAGACCTCGTCAAACTGCCCGGCGTCGGCCGCAAGACCGCCTTCGTCGTGCTCGGCAACGCCTTCGGCCGCCCCGGCATCACCGTGGACACGCACTTCCAGCGCCTGGTGCGCCGCTGGCGCTGGACCGAGGAGACCGACCCGGACAAGATCGAGGCCGCCGTCGGCGCGCTCTTCCCGAAGAGCGACTGGACCGACCTCTCCCACCACGTCATCTGGCACGGCCGCCGCATCTGCCACGCCCGCAAGCCGGCCTGCGGCGCCTGCCCCATCGCCCCGCTGTGCCCGGCGTACGGCGAGGGCGAGACGGACCCGGAGAAGGCGAAGAAGCTGCTGAAGTACGAGAAGGGCGGCTTCCCGGGGCAGCGGCTGAAGCCCCCGCAGGCCTACCTGGACGCGGGCGGGAAGCCGGCGCCGCCGCTGGGGGCCGGGTGACGGAACGATCTCGGGGGCTCGGGGCGTTGGAGTCTGCAGGACGGGGGTGGCGATGACACGGGCGAGCGACACTCAGGGTCCCGCGAGGGACCGCACTCGGGGCGCGCTGCTCAGCAAGGAGGGTCTGCCGGGCTGGCTGGACCCGGTGGTGCGGGCCGTCGAGACGGTCCGGCCGACCCAGCTGAGCCGCTTCCTGCCGCCGGCGGACGGCGCCGGCCGCCAGTCCGCCGTCCTGATCCTGTTCGGCGACGGCACGCGCGCGGGCGAGGGCGGCGAGGAGGCCGGCCGGGGCCCGGAGCTGCTGCTCATGGAGCGGGCCGGCTCCCTGCGCTCCCACCCCGGCCAGCCCGCCTTCCCGGGCGGCGCCCTGGACCCGGAGGACGGTGATCCGCGCGGTGACGGCCCGTTGCGGGCCGCCCTGCGCGAGGCGGAAGAGGAGACCGGACTCGACCCGGCCGGCGTCCAGCTCTTCGGGGTGCTGCCCAAGCTCTACATCCCGGTGAGCGGTTTCGTCGTCTCCCCGGTGCTGGCCTGGTGGCGCGAGCCCACCCCGGTCGGTGTCGTGGACCCGGCCGAGACCGCACGCGTCTTCACGGTCCCCGTGGCCGATCTCACGGATCCCGCCAACAGGGTGACGACCATCCACCCCAGCGGGCACCGGGGTCCGGCATTCCTGGTCGAATCGGCGCTCGTGTGGGGCTTCACCGCCGGCATCATCGACCGTTTGCTGCACTTCGCGGGCTGGGAGCGGCCCTGGGACCGGGAGAAGCAGGTCCCGCTGGACTGGCGCGCATGACAGGGTGGCCTGCGTACCGCAGACGACAAGGCGAGGCCTGAATCAGTGAACGTGCTGGACATCCTGTTGCTGCTGGCCGCCGTCTGGTTCGCGATCGTCGGCTTCCGGCAGGGCTTCGTCGTCGGCATCCTGTCGGTGATCGGCTTCCTCGGCGGCGGTCTCGTCGCCGTCTATCTGCTGCCGGTGATCTGGGACGCGTTGACGGACAACGCGGAGGTGAGTCAGACCGCCGCCGTCGTCGCGGTCGTCATCGTCATCGTGTGCGCCTCCGTCGGCCAGGCCCTGACGACCCATCTGGGCAACAAGCTGCGCCGCTACATCACGTGGTCCCCGGCCCGCGCCCTGGACGCCACCGGCGGCGCCCTGGTCAACGTCGTGGCCATGCTCCTGGTCGCCTGGCTGCTCGGCTCCGCCCTCGCGCGGACCACGATGCCGACGGTCGGCAAGGAGGTGCGGCAGTCCACGGTGCTGGCGGGGGTGCAGGAGGTGCTGCCCGCGCAGGCCGACACCTGGTTCGACAGCTTCACCTCGGTCCTCGCGGAGAACGGCTTCCCGCAGGTCTTCAGCCCGTTCTCCAACGAGCCGGTCCTCGACACGCCGCCGCCCGACCCCGCGCTGGTGAACAGCCCGGTCGCCGTCACCGCCAAGCGCTCCATCGTCAAGGTCATGGGCACCGCCCCCGACTGCGGCAAGGTCCTCGAGGGCACCGGGTTCGTCTTCGCCGACCGCCGGGTCATGACCAACGCGCATGTCGTGGGCGGCGTCGACGAGCCCACGGTGCAGATAGGCGGCGAGGGCCGGAAGTACGACGCGACGGTCGTCCTCTACGACTGGCGGCGCGACATCGCCGTACTGGACGTGCCGGAACTGGACGCGCCCGCGCTGCGGTTCACCGGCGAGGACGAGGACGCGCGGGGCGACGACGACGCGATCGTCGCGGGCTTCCCGGAGAACGGGGCGTACGACGTCCGTGCCGCGCGGGTCCGCGGGCGCATCACGGCCAACGGACCGGACATCTACCACCGCGACACCGTCCGCCGGGACGTCTACTCGCTGTACGCGACCGTCCGTCAGGGCAACTCCGGTGGCCCGCTGCTGACGCCGGAGGGCGAGGTGTACGGCGTGGTCTTCGCCAAGTCCCTGGACGACCCCGACACCGGTTACGCGCTCACCGCGGACGAGATCCGCGAGGACATCAGCAAGGGCCGCACCGCCAGTCAGCAGGTGGACAGCGACAGCTGCGCGCTCTAGCCCCGCGTCCGGGCAGGCCCGTGCACGGGGGCGCCGGTGCGGCGTGTCTCAGGTCCGTGGATGGCGCAGGCGTACGGAGACCCAGCGGGCCCGGCGGCGCAGGATGCGCGGAATGCCCACCCGAAGGTCCGCACCCGCGAGTTGCGGGGTGCCGCCGCGTCGGTGGGTGCTGCTCACGCCGCTCGTGGAGCGGCCGTCGCGTGCTACGTCACTGTAGTCGTGCGTCCAGCCCATACCCGGACGTGTGCCCCCGCCCCAAGGTCGATAACCGTTCCCGGCGCCCCCAATTGGCCTATGCGCCGGGCAAGTGGCCGTTCATAGGACGAGCGTTCCGATTCGGATACCGGGTGCTTCCGTTCGGTGACCGAACGCTGACCGATCGCTCACCGAACGATCGCTGAACCGTCATCGATCGGGTTCGGGATCCTTCAGCCAGTTGATCAGTTCGGTCGAGAAGGCGACCGGATCCTCTTCGTGCGGGAAGTGTCCGAGCCCGTCGAACAGCCGCCAGCGGTAGGGCGCTTCGACGTACTGCCCCGACCCGGCCGCGCTCCGCGTCCGCATCACGGGGTCCAGGGAGCCGTGCAGGTGCAGGGTCGGCACGCGCACCGGCCGCTTCATCCGGCGGTAGAACTGGATGCCGTCCGGGCGGGCCAGGGAGCGCACCAGCCAGCGGTACGGCTCGACCGAGCAGTGCGCCGTGGAGGGGATGCACATGGCACGCCGGTACGCCGTCACCGCCTCGTCGTCGAGCAGCCGCGGCCCGGACCAGTCGTGGAGCAGCCGGCCGACCAGCGCGCCGTCGTCCGCGGTCAGTTGACGCTCCGGCACCCAGGGCCGCTGGAAACCCCAGATGTAGGAGCCCGCCCGGCTCTGGCGGACGTCCCCGAGCATGGCCGAGCGCCAGCGCCTGGGGTGCGGCATGGAGGACACCGCGAGCCGTCGTACGAGCTTGGGCCGCATCGCGGCGGCCGTCCAGGCCAGGTAGCCGCCGAGGTCGTGACCGACCAGCGCGGCGTCCGGCTCGCCGAGCGAGCGGATCACGCCGGTGATGTCGAGCGCGAGGCCCGCGGGGTCGTAACCGCGCGGGGTCCGGTCGCTGCCGCCGACGCCGCGCAGGTCCATGGCGACCGCGCGGAAACCGGCGTCGGCGAGCGCCACCAGCTGGTGCCGCCAGGTCCACCAGAACTGCGGGAAGCCGTGCAGCAGCAGCACCAGCGGCCCGTCACCCAGCTCGGCGATGTGGAAGCGGGCGCCGTTGGCCGCGACGTCCCGGTGGGTCACCTCGGGTCCGCCCGGGATGCCGAGGCGCACGACCGAGGTGGGGTTGGGGTGCTGCGGCGAGGGGGATTGCCCCGGAGGTGTGCTGGAGCCCGTCATGAGGACGAGCGTGCCACAGCCTCGATCGCTTCGGGGGACCGGTCCGCGGGCAGTTCCGGGCGGGGGTGCGGCTTGGCGTTCTGGAGCACGCCCGCCGACTGCTTCACCGAGGCGGCGACCTTCTGCGGGCCGCGGCCCTTCTTGGCCTTCTTCATGAAGACGACGCCGATCAGTGCGAGGACGATCGCGACCAGCACGTTCGCGGCGAACGACAGCAGGAAGCAGAGCGCCATGTTCCAGCCGCTCCAGGTCCGGATGCCGTAGGCCAGTGCGAAGCTCAGCATCGGCAGCGAGAAGAGCAGGACCAGCCCCGCGGCGGACAGGGCGCCGCCGCTGGTGGCCCCGCGCTTGACGTCCGTCTTCAGCTGCGCCTTCGCCAGCGCGATCTCGTCGTGCACGAGCGCCGACATTTCGGTGGTCGCCGAGGCGAACAGCTGGCCGATGCTGCGTTCGGTGCCGACCGGGCTGCCGTCGGGTGCGCTCATCGCGGTCTCCCTCTTCTGCTGGCTCTTCTGCGTACGGTTCCGTGGCGTCGTGTCGTCCTCGGCCCGGCCGTGTCCGGCCCGGCCCGTGTCCGCTCGACTGCGTACGGCCCCGTCTTTTGTACCGTCTCGTCAGATCATGCCGGACCGTCGCCCTCATCGCCTGCCCCGCCCGCCACTTCGGCAAGCCGCGCCGACTCCATCTCCTGGGCGATCCGGCGGTGCTCGGCGGCCTTCTTCTCATAGACGGCGGCCACCCGCAGGTGGTACGCGGGGTCGTCCTCCTCGTAGATGTCGGGGACACCGCTGAGGTCGTCGTCGCGCTCCTCCTCCGCGACCATCCCCCGGTACTTCGCGTTCCGTATCTT
Source organism: Streptomyces rubrogriseus (assembly GCF_027947575.1). NCBI lineage: Bacteria > Bacillati > Actinomycetota > Actinomycetes > Kitasatosporales > Streptomycetaceae > Streptomyces > Streptomyces rubrogriseus. The sequence goes on from NZ_CP116256.1 coordinate 313,606, forward strand.
CAGCAGCACCGTGGCCAGGGCGGCCGCGATCAGCGAGCCGGTCAGGACGGCGGCCTTGACCTGGTCGGTCATCGCCGCGTCGTCCTCGAAGGCCAGCTCGCCGATGAGCAGCGAGACGGTGAACCCGATGCCGGCCAGGGTCGCCACCGCGAACACGTCGGCCCACTGGAGGTCGTCGCTGAGCGAGGCCCTGGTGAAGCGTGAGGTCAGCCAGGTGCCGCCGAAGATGCCCAGCGTCTTGCCGACGACGAGCCCGAGCACCACACCGAGGGTCTCCGGCTTGGTGAAGACGTCGGCCAGCGCCCCGCCGGAGATGGCCACACCCGCGCTGAACAGGGCGAACAGCGGCACCGCCAGGCCCGCCGACAGCGGACGCACCAGGTGTTCGATGTGCTCGCCGGGTGAGTGGTCCTCGCCCTCGCGCGTGTGGCAGCGCAGCATCAGGCCCATCGCGACACCGGCGATGGTGGCGTGGACGCCGCTGTTGTACATCAGGCCCCAGATCACCAGCCCGAGCGGGACGTACACGTACCAGCCGCGCACGCCCTTGCGGAGCAGCAGCCAGAAGACGACGAGCCCGACGACCGCGCCGCCGAGCGCGGCGAAGTTGAGACCGTCGGTGAAGAAGACCGCGATGATCAGGATGGCGAACAGGTCGTCGACGACCGCGAGGGTCAGGAGGAAGGCGCGCAGGGCGCTCGGCAGCGACGTGCCGATGACGGCGAGTACGGCGAGCGCGAAGGCGATGTCGGTGGCGGTCGGCACGGCCCAGCCGGACAGGGAGCCGCCGCCCGCGGTGTTGGTGACGGTGTAGACGACCGCCGGTACGACCATGCCGCACAGCGCTGCCACCACCGGGAGCGCGGCGGCCTTGGGATCCTTCAGGTCACCGGCGACCAGTTCGCGTTTGAGTTCGATGCCGGCGACGAAGAAGAAGACCGCGAGGAGCCCGTCGGCGGCCCAGTGTGCGACCGACAGGTTCAGGCCGAGCGCCGCGGGGCCGAAGTGGAAGTGGCTGACGCTCTCGTAGCTGTCGTGCAGCGCCGGAATGTTCGCCCACACCAGGGCGGCGATCGCGGCGACGAGCAACAGGACGCCACCGACGGTCTCGGTGCGCAGCGCGTCCGCGATGTAGGTGCGCTCCGGCAGGGACAGCCGTCCGAAGGCTTTGCGGGGGGTGCGGGGCGCGGTCACGAGGAGAACCTCCGGTCGGTGGGCAGCACGGAACACATGCCGACCAGACTTCCCGGCGCACCATGAGGATCTTGATGATTCTCTTACGTTCCGTCCAGCTTACCCGGGCCCCGGATGCCGCACAGGGCGAGGGCACCCGGCGCGCGTCCGGCGCCGGGTGCCCTCGGGGTGCCTGCGGCCGGCTCAGTCCTCGCTGGGCGCGGCCGGAAGCTTCGTCTGGATGAGGTCCATGACCGTCGAGTCCGCCAGCGTCGTGACGTCGCCGACCTGGCGGTTCTCCGCGACGTCCCGCAGCAGGCGCCGCATGATCTTGCCGGAGCGGGTCTTCGGCAGCTCCGAGACCGGCAGGATCCGCTTGGGCTTGGCGATCGGACCGAGCGTGGCACCGACGTGGTTGCGCAGCTCGGCGACCAGGTCCTCGCTCTCCGCAGTGGTGCCGCGCAGGATCACGAAGGCCACGATGGCCTGTCCGGTCGTCTCGTCCGTCGCGCCGACCACGGCCGCCTCGGCGACCGACGGGTGGGAGACGAGGGCCGACTCCACCTCGGTGGTGGAGATGTTGTGGCCGGAGACGAGCATCACGTCGTCGACGCGGCCGAGCAGCCAGATGTCGCCGTCGTCGTCCTTCTTGGCGCCGTCGCCCGCGAAGTACTTGCCCTCGAAGCGCGACCAGTAGGTGTCGATGAACCGCTGGTCGTCGCCCCAGATGGTGCGCAGCATCGACGGCCACGGCTCGGTGAGCACCAGGTAGCCGCCCCCGCCGTTCGGCACCTCGTTGGCCTCGTCGTCCACGACGGTGGCGGAGATGCCGGGCAGCGGGCGCTGGGCGGAACCCGGCTTGGCCTCCGTGACGCCCGGCAGCGGCGTGATCATCATCGCGCCGGTCTCGGTCTGCCACCAGGTGTCGACCACCGGGGTGGCGTCCGCGCCGATGTTCTTGCGGTACCAGATCCACGCCTCGGGGTTGATCGGCTCGCCGACCGAGCCGAGGACGCGCAGCGAGGACAGGTCGAACTTCGCGGGGATGTCGTCGCCCCACTTCATGAACGTCCGGATCGCGGTGGGCGCCGTGTACAGGATCGTCACGCCGTACTTCTGCACGATCTCCCAGAAGCGCCCCTGGTGCGGGGTGTCGGGGGTGCCCTCGTACATGACCTGCGTCGCGCCGTTGGCGAGCGGGCCGTAGACGATGTACGAGTGTCCGGTGACCCAGCCGACGTCGGCGGTGCACCAGAAGACGTCCGTCTCCGGCTTGAGGTCGAAGACCGCCCAGTGGGTGTACGCCGTCTGTGTGAGGTAGCCGCCGGAGGTGTGCAGGATGCCCTTGGGCTTCCCCGTCGTGCCGGACGTGTACAGGATGAACAGCGGGTGCTCGGCGTCGAACGCCTCGGGCGTGTGCTCGGCGGACTGGCCGTCGACGGTCTCGTGCCACCACTTGTCCCGGGAGTCGTCCCAGGCGACGTCCTGGCCGGTGCGGCGGACGACGAGCACGTGCTCGACGATCCCCGCGCGCTCGACGGCCTCGTCGACGGCCGGCTTGAGCGCCGACGGCTTGCCGCGCCGGTAGCCGCCGTCGGCGGTGATGACGACGCGGGCGTCGGCGTCCTGGATGCGGGTGGCCAGCGCGTCCGAGGAGAAGCCGCCGAAGACGACCGAGTGCGCGGCGCCGATGCGGGCACAGGCCAGCATCGCGATCGCCGTCTCGGGGATCATCGGCATGTAGATGGCGACCCGGTCGCCCTTCTGCACGCCCAGCTCCAGCAGGGCGTTGGCGGCCTTGGAGACCTCGTCCTTCAGCTGGGCGTAGGTGATGGCGCGGCTGTCGCCGGACTCGCCCTCGAAGTGGATGGCGACGCGGTCGCCGTTGCCGGCCTCCACGTGGCGGTCCACGCAGTTGTAGGCGACGTTCAGCGTGCCGTCCTTGAACCACTTGGCGAACGGCGGGTTCGACCAGTCGAGCGTCTCGGTCGGCTCCTTCGCCCAGGTCAGTCGGCGGGCCTGCTCGGCCCAGAAGCCGAGCCTGTCAGCCTTGGCCTGTTCGTACGCCTCCGCCGTGACGTTGGCGTTCGCGGCCAGGTCGGCGGGGGGTGCGAACCTGCGTTCTTCCTTGAGCAGGTTGGCCAAGGATTCGTTGCTCACGACATCTCCCTTTCTCAGGGTTGTCCGTTGTGTCCCAGGCCACAGCTCATCAGACCCGGGGGGCCGATGACAAGGGTCGACGGGCAAATGGTTTAGACCTGTTCTGGTCGCCGTCTGCCTGCTGTGTCTCCTCCGTGGCTCTGTGGTCCGTGGTCACCCGTACCCACGGACGCCGACGGCGCGGGGTTCAGGGTGTGTAACGCCGCTCACACCCGCCCGCGCCGTGGTTCCCCGGGACCGCTCGGACGGTCCTGCCGGGCGGTCAGGCGGTCAGGTTCGTCTCCCGCACCAGCTCGAACACGCCGCCTTCCGCGTCCTCGGACAGCAGGTACGACTGGGCCTCGCCCACGTGGAAGTACATGCCGTGCAGCTCCAGGTCTCCGGCGTCCAGCGCGCGGGCCACCGAGTCGTGGGCGCGCAGGTGCTCCAGCTGCTGGACCACGTTGGCCAGGCACAGCCGCTCGGCCGTGTCGGCGGCCCCGCGTCCGGCCAGCCGGGGGCGGGCGCGACCGGGCCCCTGCTTCTGCTCCTGCTCGTTCCCGTCCACGTCGACGTCCGGCAGGGCGCGCTCCAGGCTGGGCAGGCCGTGCCGCAGCCACCGCTGGAGGGGCGTGCGCGCACCACCGTGTTCGGCGCCGAGCAGTGCCTGCATCGCCCCGCACCCGGAGTGCCCGCACACCGTGATGGAGCGCACCTTCAGCACGTCCACGGCGTACTCGATCGCCGCGGCCACCGAGTCGTCGCCGCTCTCCTCGCCGGGCAGCGGCACGAAGTTGCCGACGTTGCGCACCACGAACAGGTCGCCGGGACCGCTGGAGGTGATCATCGATGTGACCACCCGTGAGTCTGCGCAGGTCAGGAAGAGCTGGGAGGGCTGCTGTCCCTCCCGGGCCAGCCGGGCCAGCTCACGGCGCATCAGTGGGCCGGTGTTGCGGTGGAACGCGCTGATGCCGCGGGCGAGTTCGTGCCCGCTGGGCCCGTCGGGGGCACCGGACCCGTCTGTTGCGCCTGTTGTTTCTCTTGTGCCGGGTGCGTTCGGGCCGGTCGTGGTGCCGAGGCTTCCGGCGGGGGATCCGTCGGTGGCCGCCTGCCGGTCCGTGCCGCGTGGTGGGGCCGTCGGCGGGTGTTCGCACTGGTGGTTGCGCCAGGGCGTCCAAGGACGGCAGCGGCAGCCGTCCTCCTCGGCCGGTTCGGAGATCCGGGTGCCGGGCCGGCGGCCGGTGATGTCGACGGAGCCGCCCTGGGCGGTGTGCGTCTTCTGCCAGTCCTGCAGCGTCTCGTACGCCGCGTGGTCCATGAACGACCCGTCCAGCTCGACGACGGCGTCCGCTCCGTGGGGCACCTGGTGCAGGACCCGGCTGAGCCGGGGCACCGCGAGGAAGGTCAACTGGCCGCGTACATGTACGTGATGGACTCCCTCCGTGTCGTCGTGAGTGATCCGGGTGCGGGTGAGCCGGTGCAGGGCGACACCGACGGCGACGGCGATGCCCAGTGCGACGCCCTCCAGGACGCCGAGGAACACCACGCCGCAGGTGGTGACCGCGTAGACCAGCACCTCACGGTGGCGGGTCACCGTGCGGATGTGGTTCAGCGACACCATCTTGAGGCCGACGGCCATGACCAGGGCGGCGAGCGAGGCCAGCGGGATGAGCTCCAGGGCCGGGACCATCAGCAGTGCGGCGATCACTACGAGAACGCCGTGCAGCATCGTGGAGTTCCGGCTGACGGCGCCCGCCGCCACGTTCGCGGAACTGCGCACGGCCACACCGGCGATGGGCAGTCCGCCGAGCGACCCGGAGACGATGTTGGCGGCACCCTGACCGAGCAGTTCCCGGTCGAGGTCGGAGCGCTTGACGCGGCCGGTCAGGGAGGGCCGGGCGGCGACCAGTTTGTCGACGGCGACCGCGCCGAGCAGGGACTGCACGCTGCACACCAGCGTGGTGGTGAGGACGGCGGCGACGAGACCGAGTACCGGACCGTCGGGCAGCGAGGCCAGGGCGTGGCTGCTCCAGGACGGCAGGTCGACCTTGGGCAGGCGAAGCCCGGTGAGGGCTGCGACCACGGTGGCACCCGCGACGGCGATCAGGGCGGCGGGCAGCTTGCCCAGAACCTGGCCCGCCCGGCCGGGGATGCGGGGCCAGAGCAGCAGCAGGGTCAGGGTCAGCACGCTCACGGCCAGGTCGGCCGGGTGGAGGTTCGCCAACTGGGCCGGCAGCGCGACCAGGTTGTCGGGCACGGAGCTCTGGGGGGTGCCGCCGAGGACGATGTGCAGCTGGGCGACGGCGATGGTGACGCCGATGCCGGCGAGCATGCCGTGCACGATGGCGGGGCTCACGGCGAGCGCCGAGCGTGCCACGCGCAGGCAGCCCAGCCCCAGCTGGGCGATCCCGGCGAACACGGTGATGGCGCAGGTCGTACGCCACCCGTAGTGCTGGATGAGGTCGGCGGTGACCACGGTGAGCCCGGCGGCGGGGCCGCTGACCTGGAGCGGGCAGCCGCCGATTCGTCCGGCGACGATCCCGCCCACCGCGGCGGCGACGAGGCCGGCCTGGAGGGGGGCGCCGGTGGCGAGGGCGATGCCCAGGGAGAGGGGGAGGGCGATCAGGAAGACCGCGATCGCGGCCGAGACGTCGGCGCCCGCGACGCGGAAGCGCCGGGGGCCGTGGGGCGGCGGGCTGTGGGGTTGGTGGACGTGCTTGGTCCGGGCCGAATCGGCGCGGGCGGGGACGCAGGCTGACATGTTCCTGTCTCCTGAGAATCCGTTCGATTACAGCGAGTAAATAGAGAGTAATTCAGAGTAAAGAAGAGGCATAGGTTTTTAGCGCGAATGGAGTAACGCCCCGCGCATTCGGGTGGAGCGGTTATTTCATCGGCTTGTCGTACTAATTCCTTCTCATTTCCGTGTCACCTTGACGGCGCTGACGGCACGGCCCGGCTCAGCACCCGACATCGCCTAGTCGGCGTTGGCCCGAGAGAAGGAAGAAGGTGGGCGGACATGGCCGCCACCCGCAGGATGGCCTCCCGCAAGACGGCCGCGCGCGCCGTGGTCGCCGCGGTCTGCGCCGCGTCGCTGGCCGGTTGCGCGATCGACAACGGCACCGGTTCCGGCGAAGGGACCCAAGGTCCGGAGAAGGAGAAGGGGAAGGCGGCACCGGCGCCCAAGAACGCGGTCCGGCTGATCGGTGACGGTTCCACCGCGTACACCGGGGCCCAGCCGCACCTGCCCCGGCCCGAACGTCTCAAGCCCGGTCAGAAGCCCCCGCAGTTCGTGGTGTTCTCGTGGGACGGTGCGGGTGAGGACAGTCAGAAGTTGTTCTCCCACTTCCGCGAAGTGGCCAAGGAGAACAACGCCACCATGACGTACTTCCTGAGCGGCGTGTACATGCTGCCGACCGAGAAGCGGGACCTGTACAGCCCGCCCCAGCACTCCCCGGGCCGCTCCGACATCGGCTTCAACGACGAACAGGGCATCGCCGACACCGTCAAGCAGCTGCGGCTGGCGTGGCAGGAGGGCAACGAGATCGGCACCCACTTCAATGGGCACTTCTGCGGCGCCGGCGGCGGGGTCGGCGAGTGGTCCGTCGAGGAGTGGAAGGAGGAGATCAGCCAGGCCAAGCAGTTCGTGAAGACCTGGAAGACCAACACCGGGATGAAGAACGCGGCGCCCCTGCCCTTCGACTACGAGAAGGAGTTGATCGGCGCCCGCACCCCGTGCCTGGAGGGCCAGAAGAACTTCACGAAGGCGGCGAGCCAGATGGGCTTCCGCTACGACAGCAGCGGGGTGAACAACCAGGTCTGGCCGTCGAAGAAGGAGGGCCTGTGGGACCTGTCGATGCAGCTCGTGCCGTTCCCCGGCCACTCCTACGAGCAGCTCACCATGGACTACAACTACATGGTCAACCAGTCGGGCACCGCCACCCAGGGCGACCCCGCCAAGCGCGAGTTCTGGGGCGACCAGATGCGTGACAGCCTGCTCAAGGGCTTCGAGCGGGCCTACGACGGGAACCGCGCGCCGCTGATCATCGGCAACCACTTCGAGTCCTGGAACGGCGGCACCTACATGCGCGCCGTGGAGGAGGTCGTCGAGACGGTGTGCACCAAGGAGGAGGTGCGCTGTGTCTCCTTCCGGCAACTCGCGGACTGGCTGGACGCCCAGGACCCCAAGGTCCTGAAGAAGCTGCGCACCCTCGGCGTCGGTGAGGCTCCGAAGAAGGGCTGGGCGTCCTTCCTGTCGGCCGCGCCCGCACCGGCGCCCAAGGGTGTGCCCGGGGCACCGGCCGCCAAGCAGTAGGGCGGCCGGGCCGCCGGCGCCGCTCCGAGGCGTACGAGGTCGCGGTGACCGGCGGGTCACGCCGGGGTGGCGACCTCCTCGCCGAGGACGAAACCGGGGTCGACCTGCGCCGCCAGGTCGTCCCCGGTGCGCTCGTTGCCCCAACTGTGGGCGTTCTTCAGGTGGAAGTGGACCATCTGCTGGGTGTAACGCGCCCAGTCCCGCAGCTCGTACGTCGCGTCGACGGCCGTGTGCAGCGTGCGCAGCGCCCGGCCGTTGGTCTCCTCCAGGAGCTCGAACCGGGGCGGGCGGCCCTTCTCCATGGCGCGCACCCAGTCCGAGTGCCCGACGGTGACCAGCAGGTCGTCCCCGACCTCGTCGCGCAGGAAGTCGAGGTCGTCCTGCCCCTGCACCTTGTTGCCGACGACCTTCAGGGTGACGCCGAAGTCGCGGGCGTACTCCTTGTACTGGCGGTAGACGGAGACCCCCTTCCGGGTCGGCTCGGCGACGAGGAACGTGATGTCGAAGCGAGTGAACATGCCGGAGGCGAACGAGTCCGAGCCGGCGGTCATGTCCACCACGACGTACTCGTCGCGGCCGTCGACCAGGTGGTTCAGACACAGCTCCACCGCGCCGGTCTTTGAGTGGTAGCAGGCGACTCCCAGGTCGGCGTCCGTGAAGGGCCCGGTGACCATCAAACGGACGGCTCCGCCGTCGAGTTCCACCGGCCGGGCGCAGGCGTCGTAGACCGGATTGTCCTCGCGCACCCGCAGCAGGCGCGAGCCCTCGCCGGGCGGCGTCGTCTTGATCATCTTTTCGGCGGAGGAGATGCGCGGGTTGGTGCCGCGCAGATGGTCCTTGATCAGCGAAAGGTGCTCGCCCATCGCGGGCAGCCCGGCCGCCTCCGCGTCGTCGAGACCCAGCGCTGCCCCCAGGTGCTGGTTGATGTCGGCGTCGATCGCGACGACGGGTGCGCCGGTGGCGGCGAGGTGGCGGACGAACAGGGAGGACAGGGTGGTCTTGCCGCTGCCGCCCTTCCCGACGAAAGCAATTTTCATGTTCACCAAGAGTAGTGGCTTGATAGCTGTAGGTGGCACGAGGGGCGGGCCGGGGGTGAAGAAGACCACTCATTCGTGGGGCACGGCGCCGGGTTGCGTAGGGTCTTACTCATGAGTACGACAGGCGCGAACGCCGATCCGCTCGCGGCCCTGGGCGCCCTGCCCGGCGTGGCCGAGTCCGTGGAGTCCGTACGCAAGGCCGTGGACCGCGTCTACGGTCACCGGATCATGCGGCGCCGCAGCAACGAGATCACCTCCGAGGCGGCACTGCGCGGCGCCCGGGGTTCGGCGGCGCTGTCCGGGGCGGACTGGGCCCTGGAGGAGGTGCGCCGGCGGAGCGACTTCAGTGGAGACGTCGAGGCCCGCGCGGTGGGCGCCGCGTTGCGGCTGACCGCCGAGGCGGGGCAGCTGCTGTCCATCTGGAGGCAGTCGCCGCTGCGCGTGCTGGCCCGGCTGCACCTGGTGGCGGCCGCGGACAAGGCCGACCAGGTGGGGCGGCCCCGCCAGAACGGCGAGCCGGTGGACGAACCGCTGGTCGAGCTGCCGCTGCCCGACGCCGCGGAGGCGCACGGCCGCCTGGACGGGCTGGCCGCGCTGGTCGCGGCCGGCGGTTCCGCGCCGGCGCTGGTGACGGCCGCGGTGGTGCACGGGGAACTGCTGGCGCTGCGCCCCTTCACCTCCGACAACGGCCTGGTCGCGCGCGCGGCGGAGCGCATCGTCCTGGTCGGCAGCGGACTGGACCCCAAGTCGGTGTGCCCGGCCGAGGTCGGTCACGCGGAGCTGGGCCGCGCGGCCTACCTGGCGGCGCTCGACGGCTACGTCTCCGGAACCCCGGAGGGCATGGCCGCCTGGATCGCCCACTGCGGCAAGGCGGTCGCCCTCGGCGCCCGCGAGTCGACGGCGGTGTGCGAGGCGCTCCAGCGCGGGGCGGCGTAGGGCCCGTCCGCGCCTGTTCGTGCTTGTTCCCCGGACAGGGGGCCGGGTCCGTGGGCGGAAGCCAAAGGAATGCGGCGGTACGAGAGCCTCGTACCGCCGCTGGCATGACCACCCGGTTACCAAGCGTCCTCGATATGTGCCCATCAGGCCGGGAACTTCGCCCGTGACCTGGTGCGGCTGGCCCGTAATCGACGGGTCGACGTCGCGTGGGTGCCCGGTGTCCATGCTCGGTCCGTGGGGCCAAATGCGTGTTTAAGGTGATCCTTTCGGATGTCCTTGGTCTCGCGGGCCGTTGAATCCTTTGTACTACCGGTCCCGAGTAAGCGGAAGTGCTCGCCGCACTTCTTTACTTTCACGGTCATACGCGGGTGAAAGGGCTGATCCGGTCGAGGATGAGCCGACGACCGATCGGCCCGAGGGCGCTGATCAGGCCGCCGGGGACCGTCGTCGGCTCGCGTACCAGACGAGACCCGCGGTCGCCGCCGCTGCGCCTATCGCGGCGGCCGCGACGAGGGCGGGACGCGGGGGGACGGACAATCCCCCGATCCGCTGCTTGAGCCGCACCGGGCGATGGAAGTCGAGAATCGGCCACTCGCGCGCGAGGGCTTCCCGGCGCAGCGCCCGGTCCGGGTTGACCGCGTGGGGGTGGCCGACGGCCTCCAGCATCGGCAGGTCGGTCGCCGAGTCGCTGTAGGCGTAGCAGCGGGACAGGTCGTACCCCTCGGACCCGGCCAGCTCCCGGATCGCCTCCGCCTTGGTCGGGCCGTACGCGTAGTACTCCACCTCTCCGGTGAAGCAGCCGTCCGCACCGACGATCATGCGGGTCGCCACCACCCGGTCGGCGCCGAGCAGCTCGCCGATCGGCTCGACCACCTCGGCTCCCGAGGTCGAGACGATCACGACGTCGCGACCGGCGGTGTGGTGCTCCTCGATCAGGGAGGCCGCCTCGTCGTAGATGATCGGGTCGATCAGGTCGTGCAGGGTCTCGGCGACGAGTTCCTTGACCAGCTGGACGTTCCACCCGCGGCACAGTGCGGAGAGGTACTCGCGCATCCGCTCCATCTGGTCGTGGTCGGCGCCGCCGGCGAGGAACACGAACTGGGCATATGCGGTACGCAACACGGCCCTGCGGTTGATCAGCCCGCCTTGGTAGAACGACTTGCTGAACGTGAGCGTGCTCGACTTCGCAATGACCGTCTTGTCCAGGTCAAAGAAGGCCGCCGTGCGGGGCATGGAGTGAGACGCGGAGTGGGGCGAGGGGTGGTTTTCCACAACCCTGAGCATAGGCGCAGCCCATTCGGCGTAAGCTGTGGCGCGTGGGTTTGCCTGAGAGGGCTCTCGGGTACACCATGGAAGTCACGGATCGTTCGCGACCGTGCTAACCCGGTCCGACTCCTCCCCCCCCCGAGTCGGCCGTGGAGACGACCCCCGCTCTCCCCCCCGGCGGGGGTCGTCGCATGTCCGGGTGGGTTTTCCGCTCTTCTTACGATCTGGGCCCCGTGCCGTTGCGGCGCGGGGCTCAGGCGTTGTCGCGACCACGATCCGCTACACAGCGTAGTGACCGGACTGCTCTGCGGCAGTCGCACGCGGGGCGGAGCGGAACCGGAGGAGGGTCACCGGTTCGAGTGAGTCGATATTCACAACCATCGAGTTGTCCACAGTTTTTGACCAAGATCCACACGATTTCCCGGATCGCTGCACCGTGATTCCCATGCGTCCGGGCCGTGCCGACTTCCTCGGCCGGATCTGTTTGCCGGACGCGTGATGTGAGCCGCTCGTGCGGGGACCGCTTTCCGGTTCTTCACGCGGCCGCGAATCGCGGGGCCACGGCGGCTGCGCGAGAGACCACAAGACACGGGGCGCGCCGGCGGTAGCCGCGCCGAAGGGGGAAAGACCATGACTGGAACGATCACGCACGACCCGCCGTCCGCCGCCGGAGGGCGGCAGAGCGGGCCCCTGATCGTCACCGAGGACACGGAGCTCCTCGACGACCTGCTGCGCCTGTGCGCGGCCGCGGGCGCCACGCCGGAGGTGCACCACTCGGTGCCCGTGACGCCGCCTTCACCTCCGTCGACGCCCTCGGCGCCGACGGCGGTGGCTTCCTCGGCGTCGCCCGCACCCGCGGCGGCCGGGAGGCGGACCGGATGGGAGACCGCGCCCCTGGTCCTCGTCGGGGACGACGCCGCGCGGCGGGTCCGGGGAGCGGTGCGGAGACGGGGAGTGGTCCTCGTGGGCCGCGATCAGGACGACTCGGGGATCTGGCAGCGGGCCGTCGAGATCGGCGCCGACCACGTCCTGATGCTGCCCGACGGCGAACAGTGGCTGGTCGACCGCATCGCCGACGTCGCCGAGGGCGTCGGCCGTCCGGCCCTCACCGTCGGCGTCATCGGCGGCCGGGGCGGCGCCGGAGCGTCCACGCTGGCCTGCGCGCTCGCCGTCACCTCGGCGCGGGAGGGGCTGCGCAGTCTCCTGGTGGACGCCGACCCCCTGGGCGGCGGCCTCGACGTCCTGCTCGGCGGTGAGACGGCCGAGGGGCTGAGGTGGCCGGCGTTCGCGGCATCGCGAGGGCGGGTCGGCGGCGGTGCCCTGGAGGAGTCGCTGCCCCAGTTGCATTCGCTGCGGGTGCTGAGCTGGGACCGGGGCGACTGCGTCGCGGTACCGCCGCAGGCCGTTCGAGCGGTGCTCGCGGCGGCCCGGCGAAGGGGCGGCACGGTCGTCGTCGACCTGCCCCGCCGGATCGACGACGGGGTCGCCGAGGTCCTCGCGCAGCTCGACATCGGGCTCCTCGTCGTCCCCGCCGAGCTGCGGGCCGTCGCGGCGGCGGGCCGGGTGGCGGCGGCGGTGGGCATGGTGCTGCGCGACCTCCGGGTCGCGGTGCGCGGACCTTACGGCTCCGGACTCGACGACCGTGAGGTGGCCCGGTTGCTCGGCCTTCCCCTGGCCGGAGAGGTGCCGGTCGAGTCCGGCCTGCTGCGGGCCACGGAGAGCAGACGCCCCCCGGGCACACCCACCCGCGGCCCGCTGGCGCGCTTCTGCCGGGAGTTCTGGGATCGGGCGCTGGCGGAGACGGACGAGCGGGGCGGGAGCGGCTCGTGAGGGGCGTGACCGGGTCGGTGGTGAGCGGTGGAAGGCGGGTCGGGGTGGACGCGGTGGCGGCGGGAGCGCAGAGCGGCTTTGCGGGGGCGGCTGAGGGAGAGGGGCGGGGAGGGCAGGCGCTCGGGGCCCCGGGGACCCCCGACGGACTGGACACGCGGGTGGCTCCGAGCTGGGTGATCCGGCAGCCCGGCAGGCCGCCTACGGGACCGTTGCCGCCCGCTGGTGGCGCTGGGCGCCGGGACCCCGGAGCATCGGCGGGCTCGGCGCCCACGACATGGCTGGGTTCGGCGCCCTCAGGGCTGACGGGACCGGCTCCCGGGTCGGCGTCGGCGCGGACGCAGGCGCAGGGCTCGCTGCGGTCTCCGGTGCCGGTCGCACAGAACGGTCTCGGCGCCGCGCCCGGCATGCTCGACGGTGTGCGGCGGTGGCTCGCCGAGAGCGGGGCGGAGCCGACGCCCGCGCGAGTGGCGCAGGCGTTGCGGGAGCAGGGGCGGGTGCTCGGGGACGCCGAGATCCTCGGTGCCGCCGAACAGCTCAGGTCGGAACTGGTCGGCAGCGGACCACTCGAGCCGCTGCTCGCCGACCCATCGGTGACCGACGTGCTGGTCTCCGCACCGGGCCGGGTCTGGGTGGACCGGGGCGGCGGCCTGGAGCTGGCACCGGTCTCCTTCCCCGACGCGGCGGCGGTACGGCGGCTCGCGCAGCGCCTCGCGACCGTCGCAGGGCGCCGGCTCGACGACGCACGGCCCTGGGTGGACGCCAGGCTGCCCGACGGCACCCGGCTGCACGCGGTGCTGCCACCGGTCGCCGTCGACTGCACCTGCCTCGCGCTGCGGGTCGTACGGCCGCGCGCCTTCACCCTCCGCGAGTTGGCTGCGGCGGGCACCGTGCCGCCCGACGGTGACCGCGTGCTGCGCGCCCTGCTGCGGGCCCGGCTGTCCTTCCTCGTCAGCGGCGGTACCGGCAGTGGCAAGACGACGCTGCTCAGCGCCCTGCTCGGTCTGGTCGGACCGGACGAGCGCATCGTGCTGGCCGAGGACTCGGCGGAACTGCGACCCGACCATCCGCACGTCGTCCGTCTGGAGACGAGACCGGCCAATCAGGAGGGTGCCGGTCTGGTCACCCTGGAGGACCTGGTGCGCCAGGCGCTGCGCATGCGGCCGGACCGGCTGGTCGTGGGTGAGGTCCGGGGTCCCGAAGTGGTCCATCTGCTCGCCGCGTTGAACACGGGCCACGAAGGCGGGTGCGGAACGGTGCACGCCAACGCCGCCGCCGACGTACCGGCGCGGCTGGAGGCGCTCGGCACGACCGCGGGCCTGAACCGCGCGGCTCTGCACAGTCAGCTCGCGGCGGCCCTCTCGGTGGTCCTCCACCTGGTCCGCGACCGCACGGGACGGCGCCGGATCGCCGAGGTGCACGTATTGGAGCGGGACCCCTCGGGGCTGGTGAGGACGGTGCCGGCGCTGCGATGGGGGGCGGAGGCATTCGTGGCCGAACGCGGCTGGCAGCGGCTGCGGGAGCTGTTGCGCGGTGCGGGGGTCGAAGAGCAGGCGTTCGGACGGGAGGCGCGGAGGTGATGAGCATGACGGTGACCGGCACTCCGGTGACGGGCATGCCGGGGACGGGCGAGCTGTCGACGGGCGTGGTCCTGGTGTGCCTGGGCGCGGCCGCCTGGCTGGCAGGAGGGTGGCACTCAGGCGTACGGCGAGCGCGGACGGTCCTCGCCGAGAGCCGGACGCGCGCGACCAGTGGGCCGAGCGGGACTGACGGGTCTGGTGGGACTGACGTGCCTGGTGGGGCATGCGCCGCCGGGTTGCCCGCGGCGCGTCGGACGACGGAGGAGTTGCGGCGTCTCAGGGGCCGGCTGAGGCCCGAGTGGTGGTCACTGGCCGCCGGGCTGGTGCTGGCGATCCTGGGCACCTCGGTGCTGCCGGTCGTCGCGGGGGCGGCCGGAGTGCCAGTACTGCGACGGGTGCGGCTGGCCGCTCGGGAGCGGCGGGCCAAGGAGCGCCGACAGGACGCGGTGATCGCCCTGTGCGGGACGCTCGCCGGGGAGGTGCGGGCGGGGCGGCAACCGGGCGAGGCGCTCCTGTGCGCCGCGCAGGACTCCGCCGGGCTCGGTGAGGCGCAGGCGGCGGTGCTCGCGGCGGCCCGGTTCGGCGGGGACGTCCCCGGCGCGCTGGCGTCGGCGGCCGGGCAGCCCGGCGCCGAGGGACTGCGCGGGCTCGCGGCGTGCTGGCGGGTCGCGGTCGACCAGGGCGCGGGGCTCGCGGCCGGTCTCGACCGGCTGGAGGGCGCGCTGCGCGCCGAGCGGGACCAGCGCTCGGACCTGCGCGCCCAGTTGGCCGGCGCCCGGGCCACCGCCGTGATGCTCGCCGGCCTTCCGGTCCTGGGCCTGCTGCTCGGTGTCGCCCTCGGGTCCGACCCCCTGCACGTGCTGCTGCACACCGGTGCCGGGGTGGGCTGTCTGCTGGCCGGCGGGGTTCTGGAGAGCCTGGGCGTGTGGTGGGTGACGCGGATCGTGCGCGGAGCGGAGGCGGCTTCGTGAACGGCGACTTTGTCCACAGGCTGGGGGCGGCGGTGGCGATGGCGGTGGTCGTCGGCCGGCTGACGCGCGGTCTCGGAGCCGCGCGGCGGGGCCGGGCGCTGCGCAGGCGGCTCAGGGGCCTACTGGCACCGCAGCCGGCGCCGGTCCGCTCCGCCGGGCGACGCGCCGAAGCGCTGAGCGCCCTGCGCCCCTGGCTGCCGCTGGTCGGCACGGTGGGCGCTGGCTGGGCCCTGGTCGGCGGTGCGGTCGGGGTCCTGGTGGGGCTGGTGGGCGCGGCCGCACTGTGGCGTTGGAGTGCCCGGCGTTCGGCCGCGGGCACCGAGGCGGCGGAGGTTGCTGCCGCACAAGCCGCTCGCCAACTGCCTTTGGCGGCCGATCTGCTGGCGGCCTGCATCGCGGCGGGCGCGAGCCCGGTGGCGGCGGCGCGGGCGGTCGGCGAGGCCCTGGGCGGGCCGGTCGGGGACGCGCTGGGGCGCGGTGCCGCGGAGGTGCGCCTCGGCGGCGAACCGGCAGGTGCCTGGCAGGGGTTGGCGGCCGTCCCGGGGCCGTGCCGCTGGCGCGGCTGCTGGAGCGCGCCGAGGTGTCCGGCCTGCCCGCGGCGGGCCCGGTCGCCCGCCTGGCCGCCCAGGCCCGTGCCGACTGGGCCCGCACCACGACGGTCCGGGCCCGTCGAGCGGCCGTCATGGTCACCGCGCCGGTGGGGCTGTGCTTTCTGCCCGCGTTCATCGCGGTGGGCGTACTGCCGGTGGTCATCGGACTGGCCGGCGGGGTGCTGGGTGGCGGCGGAGGTGGTGGCTGACGGATCGGGCGTCGGACGAGCAGCGGTCGAGCAACGGATGAACAAGCGAGCAACGGAACCGAACCTTACGGGGGTTGTGATGTATCAGATGGTGCGGGCACGGCTGGGTGCCCTGGTGGGCGGAGTACTCGGTGCGGTGCGACGGCGGGCCGCGCGGCGGGACGCGGGAATGGTCACCTCCGAGTACGCGATGGGGATCGTCGCCGCGGTGGCCTTCGCCGTGGTCCTGTACAAGGTCGTCACGAGCGGCACGGTCAGTGCGGAGCTGCAGGGCATCGTGAAGGGGGCTCTCGATGCGCGGATGTGAGAGGGCGGTGAGAGCCGGGGCCCTGGTCCGCGGTGCGTGCGGAGGCCGCCTGCGCGGAGCCCCGGCCGCCGGGGCGAGCCCCGGTCCGGACAGCGGATTCGTGACGGCGGAGGCTGCCGTGGTGCTTCCCGTGCTGGTGGTGTTCGCGATGGCGCTGGTGTGGGGGCTGCTCGTGGTGGCCGCTCAGATCCAGTGCGTGGACGCGGCCCGGGCTGGGGCCCGTGCGGCGGCACGACAGGATCCGGAGGACGCGGTCGTGCAGCTCGCCCGTGAGGCGGCACCACGCGGAGCGCGGGTCAAGGTGAACCGGGAGGCGGGCCTGGTCCGTGTCGTCGTGGTGGCTGAGCCACCGGCTCTGCACGGACTGCCCTTCGAGGTACGGGAGGAGGCCGTGGCTTCGGCGGAGCAGACGGTGGGGACGGGGCCGACGGAGGCGGAACCGGTGGGGGGCGAGCCGTGAAGGACCGAGCCCGTGGGGGCCGAGCCGTGAGAGGCGGAACCCGCGAGGGCCGAGCTGTGAGGGACCGAGCCCGTGGGGGCCGAGCCGTGAGAGGCGGAACCGGTGAGGGGCGAGCCGTGAGGGACGCAACCGGCGGAGGCCGACCCATGCGGGACGCAACCGGTGAGGGCGGTGCCGTGCGGGACGGCGCCGGTGGGAACGCCTCCGACCGGGGGTCGGCGACCGTGTGGAGCGTTGCCGCCATCGCCGTTCTGTGTTTCGTGTTCGGCATCGTGCTGGCCCTGGGGCAGGCCGTCGTGGCCCGGCACCGCGCGGCGGGCGGCGCCGATCTGGCCGCGCTCGCCGCGGCGGACGACTGGGCGCAGGGCGCCACCGCGGCGTGCGAGAGGGCGGGGCGGGTCGCGCGGGCGCAGGAGGTGCGGTTGGTGCGCTGCGTGCTCACCGGGCAGATCTCTGACGTGACGGCGGCGTCGGGCAGCGGGCCGTTCACGGCGGAGGTCCGGGCGAGGGCGGGCCCCGCGCCGCTCGAAACGCCCGCGCCCGCACCACCCCCGCCCTCCGCGAGGTCGCTCCCGTCTATCCCGACTACCCCGCCTGCTCCGTCTCCGCCGCCCCCCGCAGCAGCACCGTGAGGAGCCGTACCGCTCCCCGCTTGTGCAGCGGATCGTTGCCGTTGCCGCACTTGGGGGACTGGATGCAGGACGGACAGCCCGCGTCGCACTCGCAGGAGGCGATGGCTTCGCGGGTCGCGGTGAGCCAGTCGCGGGCCGTGTGGAAGGCCCGCTCGGCGAAGCCCGCGCCGCCGGGGTGGCCGTCGTACACGAACACCGTCGGCAGCAGCGTGTCCGGGTGCAGGGGGACCGACACGCCGCCGATGTCCCAGCGGTCGCAGGTCGCGAACAGGGGCAGCATGCCGATCGAGGCGTGCTCGGCGGCGTGCAGGGCCCCGCCGAGGATCTCCGGGTTGAT
This sequence comes from Streptomyces rubrogriseus, assembly GCF_027947575.1. Lineage (NCBI taxonomy): Bacteria > Bacillati > Actinomycetota > Actinomycetes > Kitasatosporales > Streptomycetaceae > Streptomyces > Streptomyces rubrogriseus. The sequence continues at coordinate 331,382 of NZ_CP116256.1, forward strand.
CCGGGCCGCGTCCAGCTGGTCCTCGGTGACCGTCCACCACACCGCGCGGGTGCGCAGCGTACGGGGAGGGAGGTCGAGCTTCGTCTCGCCCAGGACCTCGCCGGTGATCAGGCGCCGGCGCAGGAAGGAGACCACCTGGTTGGTGACCTCGACGGAGCCGTAGCAGAGGCGCCCGTCGCCCCAGGGGACCTCGATGTCGGTCTCCAGCACCGAGATCGCCGTGGTGTCGCGGGCCACCGTCGAGTAGGCGGGGGTGGCCTGCTCGACCAGCGCGACGGAGTCCTCCAGGTCCAGGGAGCGGACGAGGTACGTGCGCCCCTGGTGGAGGTGCACGGCGCCCTCGTGGACGGCCGTGTGGGCGGCACCGGCGTCCACGGTGCCCAGCAGCCTGCCCGTGCCCTCCTCGACGACCTGGACCGGACGTCCGCCCTCGCCGCGGATGTCCGTCAGGTCGGCGGCCCGCTCGCGGCGGGTCCAGTGCCAGGCCCGGGTCCGGCGGCGCAGCAGCTTCGCCGCCTCCAGCTGGGGCAGCAGTTCCTCGCAGGCGGGACCGAAGAGCTTCAGGTCCTCCTCGGTCAGGGGCAGTTCCGCCGCCGCCGCGCACAGGTGGGGGGCGAGGACGTACGGGTTGTCCGGGTCGAGGACGGTGGACTCCACCGGCTGGTCGAAGAGGGCCTCCGGGTGGTGGACGAGGAAGGTGTCCAGCGGGTCGTCACGGGCGACCAGCACGGCCAGCGCCCCCTGCCCGGCCCGCCCTGCCCGGCCCGCCTGCTGCCACAGCGAGGCCCGCGTGCCCGGGTACCCGGCGATCACCACGGCGTCCAGGCCGGAGATGTCGAGGCCGAGTTCGAGGGCGTTCGTCGCCGCGAGGCCGAGGAGGTCGCCGGAGTGCAGGGCGCGTTCCAGGGCCCGGCGCTCCTCGGGGAGGTAACCGCCCCGGTACGCCGCCACCCGCCGGACCAGGGAGCGGTCGACCTCGGCCAGACGCTCCTGGGCGATCACCGAGATCAGCTCCGCGCCACGCCGGGAGCGGACGAAGGTGATCGAGCGCATGCCCTGCACCGTGAGGTCGGTGAGCAGGTCGGCGGCCTCCGCGGTGGCCGTGCGGCGGACCGGTGCGCCCTTCTCGCCCTCCAGTTCGGTCAGCGGCGGTTCCCACAGGGCGAACACCAGTTCACCGCGGGGTGACGCGTCGTCGGCGACCTCGATCACCGGGAGCCCGGTGAGCCGGCGGGCCGCCACCGAGGGCTCGGCGGCGGTGGCGGAGGCGAGCAGGAACACCGGCGACGCGCCGTAGCGCGCACACAGTCTGCGCAGTCTGCGCAGCACCTGGGCGACGTGGGAGCCGAAGACGCCCCGGTAGGTGTGGCACTCGTCGATGACGACGTACTTCAGTGCCTTCAGGAACGACGACCAGCGGGGGTGGGAGGGCAGGATGCCGCGGTGCAGCATGTCCGGGTTGGTCAGGACGTACGTTCCGTACTGGCGGATCCACTCGCGTTCCTCGAACGGCGTGTCGCCGTCGTAGACCGCGGCCCGCACGGAGGTCCCCAAAGGTTGTGAAAGTTCTTTCACCGACCGGCACTGGTCGGCCGCCAGCGCCTTGGTGGGGGCCAGGTAGAGGGCCGTCGCGCCGCGCCCGTTGGGCGCCTCGGAGCCGTCCACGAGGGCCGACAGGACCGGCACCAGATAGGCCAGGGACTTGCCGGACGCGGTGCCCGTGGCGACGACCACCGAGTCGCCGTCGAGGGCGTGCTCCGCCACGCGTGCCTGGTGGGCCCAGGGATGTTCGATCCCCGCGGCGTGCACCGCGGCGAGGACCTCCGGTCGAATCCGGTCGGGCCAGACGGCATGACGGCCCGCACGCGGGGGCAAGTGCTCCGTATGAGTGATGCGCGCAGCCCGGCTCGGTCCCGCGGCGAGCCGGTCCAGGAGCATGCCCGGTTCCGGCCGGGAGCCGGGCTCCGCCGGGGATCGATCGGGTCGGTGATTCTTGGCCATCGGCACCGAGTCTGTCACTGGCGTGACGGACAATGGGACCAAGGCGTCGTGCACGCCTGCCGGTAAGTGATTGAATGCCATCGCGGCTGGCGAACCGTCCTGGGGGCTTCAAGCCGAGGTGTCCCGAGGGACGACCGCTCGATAGCAAGGTGCTGGAGGATCCGTGGACCTGTCCCTGTCGACCCGTACCGTCGGCGATCGTACGGTCGTCGAGGTCGGTGGCGAAATTGACGTATACACCGCGCCCAAGCTGCGTGAGCAGCTGGTCGAGCTCGTGAACGACGGGAGTTTCCACCTCGTCGTCGACATGGAGGGCGTGGACTTCCTCGACTCCACAGGGCTCGGCGTGCTGGTGGGTGGACTGAAGCGAGTGCGTGCCCATGAGGGCTCGCTGCGGCTGGTCTGCAACCAGGAGCGCATTCTCAAGATCTTCCGTATCACCGGCCTCACCAAGGTGTTCCCCATTCACACCTCGGTCGAGGAAGCGGTGGCGGCCACCGACTGACGACCGGTCCCGGGCCCCTCGGGGCCCGGGACAGCAAGTAGAACGAGGGGGGTCCGGGCTGTCGGCGGCCCGGACCCTCGAAAGCACGCCCGCAGTCCGAGGGGGATGCATGGCCACCGTCGAACTCCGTTTCAGCGCGCTGCCCGAGCACGTCCGTACCGCCCGTCTGGTGGCGGCCGCGGTGGCGCGCAGGGCCGGAGTGGACGAGGCCGTCCTCGACGAGGTCAGGCTCGCCGTCGGCGAGGCCTGCACCCGGGCCGTGGGCCTGCATCAGCACGTCGGCATCACGGCGCCGGTCAAGGTGTCGCTGATCGAGGAGGAGAAGCAGTTCTCCATCGAGGTCGGTGACGAGGCGCCGCACGCGGTCCCCGGGGTCAAGACCTCGGGGGACGCCGCCGACGAGCTGGAGGCCGAGGAGGACGAGATGGGCCTCGCGGTGATCAGCGGACTCGTGGACGACGTGGAGGTCTCGGCGGGCGAGGACGGCGGACTGATCCGCATGACCTGGCCCACCGCGTCGGCGGTGCTGCCACCGATCTGACCCCCGCGTCACCCCCGCCCGACCCCCGCATTCACCCATGTGTCACCCGGAGGGCCCCACCTGGTGGGGCCCTTTGCCATGGGCGGACATACATTGGTGCCGTGCGGACGTTAAGTGAATTCATTCACGATCAATGGCATGGGGAATTGATCACCAAGCTGTTCGTGAAACGGATCATCGAGCGGATCGCGGAATTAATGCCGGAGGGCCATTACTACTTCCGGTGCCCTTGTGGTTGACAGAGCAATTCCTTTTGTCGTGCACTGTTTTGATCGGCTTCCGGTACCTACAATCCCGTCCACATCTTGAGCTCAGCCCAAGCGTCAAGGAGGACGAATGGCGGAGCTTCCTACCTCTCATCTCGCGGCTGCCGTGCTGACCGACGGAAACCGCGCGCTGGTCGCGGTCATCGCGGTCGTCGCGCTGGCAGCGCTGGTGCTCGCGGGTGTCCTGGTGCGCCAGGTGCTCGCCGCGGGCGAGGGAACCGACAGCATGAAGAAGATCGCGGCGGCCGTCCAGGAAGGCGCGAACGCCTACCTGGCCCGGCAGTTGCGCACGCTCGGCGTATTCGCCGTCGTCGTGTTCTTCCTGCTCATGCTGCTGCCCGCGGACGACTGGAATCAACGTGCCGGACGTTCGATCTTCTTCCTGATCGGCGCGGCCTTCTCGGCGGCCACCGGCTATATCGGCATGTGGCTCGCGGTACGCAGCAATGTGCGCGTCGCCGCGGCGGCCCGGGAAGCGACTCCGGCGCCCGGCGAACCGGAAAAGGATCTCACTCTCGTCTCGCACAAAGCGACGAAGATCGCGTTTCGCACGGGCGGCGTCGTCGGCATGTTCACGGTGGGGCTCGGCCTGCTGGGCGCCTGCTGCGTGGTGCTGGTGTACGCGGCCGACGCGCCGAAGGTCCTGGAGGGCTTCGGCCTCGGTGCCGCGCTGATCGCGATGTTCATGCGGGTCGGCGGCGGCATCTTCACCAAGGCCGCCGACGTCGGTGCCGACCTGGTCGGCAAGGTCGAGCAGGGCATTCCGGAGGACGATCCGCGCAATGCCGCGACCATCGCCGACAACGTGGGCGACAACGTCGGCGACTGCGCGGGCATGGCCGCCGACCTCTTCGAGTCGTACGCGGTCACCCTGGTGGCCGCGCTGATCCTCGGCAAGGTGGCGTTCGGCGACTCCGGGCTGGCGTTCCCGCTGCTGGTCCCGGCGATCGGCGTGCTCACCGCCATGATCGGCATCTTCGCGGTGGCGCCCCGGCGCTCCGACCGCAGCGGCATGAGCGCGATCAACCGGGGATTCTTCATCTCCGCGGTGATCTCGCTGGTGCTGGTGGCGGTCGCCGTCTTCGTCTACCTGCCCGGCAAGTACGCCGACCTCGACGGTGTCACCGACGCGGCGATCGCGGGCAAGGGCGGCGACCCGCGGATCCTCGCGCTGGTCGCCGTCGCGATCGGCATCGTGCTCGCCGCCCTGATCCAGCAGCTCACCGGATACTTCACCGAGACCACCAGGCGCCCGGTCAAGGACATCGGCAAGACCTCGCTCACCGGTCCCGCCACCGTCGTCCTCGCCGGAATCTCGCTCGGCCTCGAATCCGCCGTCTACACCGCCCTGTTGATCGGCCTCGGCGTCTACGGGGCCTTCCTGCTCGGCGGTACGTCGATCATGCTGGCGCTGTTCGCGGTGGCGCTGGCCGGCACCGGCCTGCTCACCACGGTCGGCGTGATCGTCGCCATGGACACCTTCGGGCCGGTCTCCGACAACGCGCAGGGCATCGCCGAGATGTCCGGCGACGTCGAGGGCGCCGGCGCCCAGGTGCTCACCGACCTGGACGCCGTAGGCAACACCACCAAGGCCATCACCAAGGGCATCGCCATCGCCACCGCCGTACTCGCCGCCGCGGCCCTGTTCGGGTCGTACCGCGACGCGATCACCACCGGCGCGGCGGACGTGGGCGAGAAACTCAGCGGCGAGGGCGCGCCGATGAACCTGATGATGGACATCTCACAGCCCAACAACCTCGTCGGGCTCATCGCCGGCGCGGCGGTCGTCTTCCTCTTCTCGGGGCTGGCGATCAACGCGGTGTCGCGGTCGGCGGGCGCGGTGGTCTACGAGGTGCGGCGGCAGTTCCGGGAACGGCCCGGAATCATGGACTACAGCGAGAAACCCGAGTACGGCAAGGTCGTCGACATCTGCACCAGGGACGCCTTGCGGGAACTCGCCACGCCCGGACTGCTCGCCGTGATGGCGCCCATCTTCATCGGGTTCACGCTCGGCGTCGGCGCGCTCGGCGCGTTCCTGGCGGGCGCGATCGGCGCCGGGACGCTGATGGCGGTGTTCCTCGCCAACTCCGGCGGTTCCTGGGACAACGCCAAGAAACTCGTCGAGGACGGCCATCACGGCGGCAAGGGCAGCGAGGCCCATGCCGCCACCGTGATCGGTGACACGGTCGGCGACCCGTTCAAGGACACCGCGGGTCCGGCGATCAACCCGCTGCTGAAGGTCATGAACCTGGTGGCGCTGCTCATCGCGCCGGCGGTCATCAAGTTCTCCTACGGAGCCGACAAGAGCGTCGGCGTACGGGTGCTGATCGCCGTCGTCTCGTTCGCCGTCATCGCGGCGGCCGTCTACGTGTCCAAGCGGCGCGGGATCGCCATGGGCGACGAGGACGACGCCGACCCGGAACCCAAGTCGGCGGATCCGGCGGTGGTTTCGTAGCCTCCGCCCTCCGGACCACCGCACGGGTCCGGTCCGGGCCCCGCTCAAGGAACGGGCGGACGGCGCGTGTTGACGCGTCGTCCGCCCGTTTCGCGCCCGCGCGCGCCGTCTCACCGTGAGCCTTCTCTCTCTTGGTGCAAATGGCTTCAATACCGTCATAACGGATGTTCGTCCGGTCGATGTCCCCCATCCGGCGTGTATGTTCCGGGGCCGAGAGCCATGGAAGGGACCAATCCGGTGAACAAGAAGCTCGCGGCCGCACTGTCCGGCGGTGCGGTACTGGTACTGGCGCTGACGGGATGCAGCAGCAGCGACGACAACGAGAAGTTGGACTCCTGGGCCAAGGACGTCTGCGAGGGTGTGCAGCCGCAGGCCAAGAAGATCGAGGCGGCCAACGCGGCCATCCAGAAGGAGACCTCGGACAACAGCACCCCCGCCGAGGTCCAGAAGACCGACGCCAAGGCGTTCCAGGACATGTCCGACGCCTACAAGGCGATGGGCGCCACCGTGCAGAAGGCCGGTCCGCCGGACGTCGACGACGGCGAGAAGAAGCAGAAGGACGCGGTCACCGAGCTGAACGGCCTCTCCGCCTCGTACGCCTCCCTGCGCAAGCAGGTGGAGGAGCTCGACACCAAGGACCAGGCCAAGTTCGCCGACGGCCTCAAGGACATCGCCACCGAGCTGAACAAGCTCAGCAAGAGCGGCAGCAACGCGCTGAAGACCCTGGAGGAGGGCGACGTCGGCCAGGCAATGGCCAAGCAGCCCAGCTGCAAGTCGGCCTCGGTGACCCCGTCGGCCGCCGAGGGCTGACCGGGCCGAAGACCCCGCGCGGACGCGGGGCGGGGTGCGGACCGCAGGGCCACAATGGGGGTGTGAGTAACGCCAGCCTGTCCCCCCTGCCCTCCGCCGACCGCCCCGACGTCGCCACCCGGCTGCGGGACGCCCTGCTCGGGGCGTCCTTCACCGCCGACGGACTGCTGGAGCTGCTCGGCGCCCCCGCCTACGCGGCGCTGTCGCGCAGCGAGACCGTGCCCGCGCTCCGGGCGACCCGCGGCGACACGCCGCTGGAACTGCTCGTCCGGCTGTTCCTGCTCCAGCAACCCGTCCCCCACGCGCGCGTGGCGGACGTCCTGCCCGTCGACGCCTGCCTGGAGAGCGGCTGGCTCGACCGCGCGGGCGACGACGAGGTGACGGCCACCGTGGACGTACGGCCCTACGGCGGGCCCGGTGGCGAGGACTGGTTCGTCGTCTCCGACCTCGGCTGCGCGGTCGGCGGCGCCGGCGGCATCGGCAACCACGCCGAGGGCGTCGTCCTCGGCGTCGGCGGCGCCTCCACGACCCTGGCCGGCCTCACCGTCCGTACGCCCGTCTCCGCCGCCCTCGACCTCGGCACCGGCTCCGGCATCCAGGCGCTGCACGCCGCCGCGCACGCCACCCGCGTGACGGCCACCGACGTCAACCCGCGCGCGCTGCACATCACCGCGCTCACCCTCGCCCTGTCCGGAGCCCCGGCCGCCGACCTGCGCGAGGGCTCCCTCTACGAACCGGTCGCCGACGACGAGACGTACGACCTGATCGTCTCCAACCCGCCGTTCGTGATCTCGCCCGGCGCCCGGCTCACCTACCGCGACGGCGGGATGGGCGGGGACGATCTGTGCCGCTCGCTCGTTCAGCAGACGGGGGAGCGCCTGAACGAGGGCGGGTTCGCGCACTTCCTCGCCAACTGGCAGCACGTGGAGGGGGAGGAGTGGACGGACCGGCTGCGCTCCTGGGTGCCGCGCGGCTGCGACGCCTGGATCGTCCAGCGCGAGGTGCAGGACGTCACCCAGTACGCCGAGCTGTGGCTCCGGGACGCGGGCGACCACCGCGGTGATCCCGCCGACTACCAGGCGCGGTACGACGCCTGGCTGGACGAGTTCGAGGCGCGCAAGGTCAAGGCCGTCGGCTTCGGCTGGATCACGCTGCGCCGGACCGGGGCCGCGGACCCCTCGGTCGTCGCCGAGGAATGGCCGCACCCGGTCGAGCAGCCGCTCGGCGAGGCCGTGCGCGCCCACTTCGACCGCGTCGACTACCTGCGCTCCCACGACGACGCGGCCCTGCTGGAGGCGCACTTCACGCTGTCCGCCGAGGTCGTCCAGGAGCAGGTCGGGCTGCCCGGCGCCGAGGACCCGGAGCACGTCGTCCTGCGCCAGAACCGCGGGATGCGCCGGGCCACCCGGGTCGACACCGTCGGCGCCGGGTTCGCGGGCGTCTGCGACGGCACGATGAGCGCGGGCCGCATCCTGGACGCCATCGCCCAGCTGGTCGGCGAGGACCCGGTGGCCCTGCGCGACCGCACGCCCGCGCAGATCCGGCTGCTGGTGGAGCAGGGCTTCCTCGAACCGGCGTAGGGCGGCCCGGTCGCCGGGCGTGGGTGCGCGCACCCAATTTCTTTTCCCGTGGTCGCCCGCGCCGCCCGCCCCAGCCGGTGCACGGGACCCGGCCCCGCCCGACGGCACCCGGCGGATCCGTCGGCTCCCCGTTCACCTCGGGTTCGCCTGCCCGCCGCCCGTGCGTGACAGCCTCCCGGAGGCTGGACACGCGCGGGCTGGAGAAAAGGGGCACGGGGACCATGGAGAGCGGGCCGGCGATCTTCGCGGGAGTGGTGTTCGCCCTGTTCGGGGCCGGTCTGCTGGTGTGGACCACGACGCGGGTGCGGCACGGCCGGCCCGTCGCGCTCGGTGTGAGCCCCGTCGCATCCGCGACCGTCGCGAGCGTCGCCGGGGTGATCGCGCTGGGCGTCGGGGCGTGGTGCCTGGCGCAGGCGTGAGGAGCCGGTTGGCGGCCTCGGCCGAAGCGCCGCCCGAGTAACCGGGGGATCGCACTCCGGATACCCGCGTCGGGGCGGGTGAGCACTCCGGGCGGCAGGAACGGGGTTCGTCGGGTTACCGTTCGAGTGGCCGTTGCGGGCTTTTCCCGTTTGACACGGGGGCGGGAGGTACCGTCACACTCCGCAGCGTCACGATCGAAACACAGAACGACCCGACCCGGGACCACGCCCTGGGAAGGCCCAGCGTCGACCGGAGAGAAGAGCGAAGTTGTCCCCGACCAGCGAGACCGCGAACGGCGGCCGCCGACTCGTCATCGTCGAGTCGCCTGCCAAGGCGAAGACGATCAAGGGCTATCTCGGCCCTGGCTACGTCGTCGAGGCGAGCGTCGGGCACATTCGCGACCTCCCCAGCGGCGCGGCGGAGGTGCCGGAGAAGTACACCGGCGAGGTCCGCCGCCTCGGTGTGGACGTCGAACACGACTTCCAGCCGATCTACGTGGTCAACGCGGACAAGAAGTCCCAGGTCAAGAAGCTCAAGGACCTGCTGAAGGAGTCCGACGAACTCTTCCTCGCCACCGATGAGGACCGCGAGGGCGAGGCCATCGCCTGGCACCTCCAGGAAGTCCTCAAGCCGAAGATCCCGGTCAAGCGCATGGTGTTCCACGAGATCACCAAGGAGGCGATCCGCGCCGCCGTCGCCAACCCGCGCGAGCTGAACCAGAAGCTCGTCGACGCCCAGGAGACCCGCCGCATCCTCGACCGCCTCTACGGCTACGAGGTCTCGCCGGTCCTGTGGAAGAAGGTCATGCCGCGCCTGTCGGCCGGCCGCGTCCAGTCCGTCGCCACCCGGCTCGTCGTCGAGCGGGAACGCGAGCGCATCGCCTTCCGCTCCGCCGAGTACTGGGACCTCACCGGCACCTTCGCCACCGGCCGCGCGGGAGACGCCTCCGACCCGTCGTCGCTGGTCGCCCGCCTCCAGACGGTCGACGGACGGCGGGTCGCCCAGGGCCGCGACTTCGACTCCCTGGGGCAGCTCAAGAGCGCGAACACCCTCCACCTCGACGAGACGAACGCCCGCGCGCTCGCCGCCGCGCTGGAGAACACGCGCTTCGCCGTCCGCTCGGTCGAGTCCAAGCCGTACCGCCGCTCGCCCTACGCCCCGTTCCGTACGACGACGCTGCAGCAGGAGGCCTCGCGCAAGCTCGGCTTCGGCGCGAAGTCGACCATGCAGGTCGCTCAGAAGCTGTACGAGAACGGCTACATCACCTACATGCGTACGGACTCCACGACCCTGAGCGACACGGCGGTCTCCGCCGCCCGCGCCCAGGTGACGCAGCTGTACGGCGCCGACTACCTGCCGCCCCAGCCGCGCACGTACGCCGGCAAGGTCAAGAACGCGCAGGAGGCGCACGAGGCGATCCGCCCCTCCGGCGACCGCTTCCGCACGCCCGCCGAGACCGGCCTGACCGGCGACCAGTTCAAGCTGTACGAACTGATCTGGAAGCGGACCGTCGCCTCCCAGATGAAGGACGCGACCGGCAACAGCGTCACCGTGAAGATCGGCGGCGCCGCCTCCGACGGCCGGGACGTCGAGTTCAGCGCCTCCGGCAAGACCATCACCTTCCACGGCTTCCTCAAGGCCTACGTCGAGGGCGCCGACGACCCGAACGCCGAGCTGGACGACCGCGAGCGGCGCCTGCCGCAGGTCGCCGAGGGCGACGCGCTGACGGCCGAGGAGATCACGGTCGACGGCCACGCCACCAAGCCCCCGGCCCGCTACACCGAGGCGTCGCTGGTCAAGGAGCTGGAAGAGCGCGAGATCGGCCGCCCGTCGACGTACGCGTCGATCATCGGCACCATCCTGGACCGCGGCTACGTCTTCAAGAAGGGCACGGCCCTCGTCCCGTCCTTCCTCTCCTTCGCCGTGGTCAACCTCCTGGAGAAGCACTTCGGGCGGCTCGTCGACTACGACTTCACCGCCAGGATGGAGGACGACCTCGACCGCATCGCCCGCGGCGAGGCCCAGTCGGTGCCGTGGCTGCGCCGCTTCTACTTCGGCGAGGGCGACGGCACGGGCGGCGGCGGCGCGGCCGACGCGGGCAACGGCGACGGGGACCACCTCGGCGGCCTGAAGGAGCTGGTGACCGACCTCGGCGCGATCGACGCGCGCGAGGTGTCCTCCTTCCCCGTCGGCAACGACATCAAGCTGCGCGTCGGCCGCTACGGCCCCTACGTCGAGCGCGGCGAGAAGGACGCCGAGAACCACCAGCGCGCCGACGTCCCCGAGGACCTGGCCCCGGACGAGCTGTCCGTGGAGCTGGCGGAGGAACTGCTCGCCAAGCCGAGCGGCGACTTCGAGCTGGGCACCGACCCGGCCACCGGCCACGCCATCGTCGCCAAGGACGGCCGCTACGGCCCCTACGTCACCGAGGTGCTCCCCGAGGGCACCCCGAAGACCGGCAAGAACGCCGTGAAGCCGCGCACCGCCTCGCTGTTCAAGTCGATGTCGCTGGACACGGTGACCCTCGACGACGCCCTGAAGCTCATGTCGCTGCCGCGGGTCGTCGGCGCCGACGCGGAGGGCGTGGAGATCACCGCGCAGAACGGCCGCTACGGCCCGTACCTGAAGAAGGGCACGGACTCGCGGTCCCTCCAGACCGAGGAGCAGCTCTTCGAGATCACGCTGGAGGAGGCGCTGGCGATCTACGCCCAGCCCAAGCAGCGTGGCCGGGCCGCGGCGAAGCCGCCGCTGAAGGAGCTGGGCACCGACCCGGTCAGCGAGAAGCCGGTCGTGGTCAAGGACGGCCGCTTCGGCCCGTACGTCACCGACGGCGAGACCAACGCGACCCTGCGCTCCGGCGACAGCGTCGAGGAGATCACGCCCGAGCGCGGCTACGAACTGCTGGCCGAGAAGCGTGCCAAGGGGCCCGCCAAGAAGACGGCGAAGAAGGCCGTGAAGAAGACGGCCGCCAAGAAGGCCCCGGCCAAGAAGGCGACGGCCACCAAGAAGACGGCCGCCGCCAAGACCACGGCGGCCAAGAAGACCGCCGCCAAGAGCACCGCGAAGAAGACGACCGCCAAGACGGCGACGAAGAAGGCGACCGCGTCGAAGGCGTCGGAGGACTGAGCCCGGATCAGGCCCGCCCGCTCCTCCTCACGCCTTCTCGCGTCTCCACGCACGCTCTTCGCAAAACGAACGCCCCGGCATCATTTCGGTGTCGGGGCGCGCGTACGTTCGGCCGCGCACACCGGACTGTCGGCGGCGACCGATAGGCTGAACGCATGACGCGAGCCGAGCAGCCAACGGCCCCTCACCCCGCCCCGGACGACGCCCTGGTCGCGGACTCCCGCGAGCGCGCCGTCCGCGCCCTGCTGCGCCGTCCGCAGCTGAGGCGTTTGTGGAGCGCACAGCTCGTGGGGGGTGTGGGCGACATCCTCGCCCTGCTGGTGCTGGTCCTCCTCACGGTCCAGGCCGCGATCGGCGCGGGCTCCTTCGGCGGGGGCTACCGCGGCGTGGCGTTCGCAGTGGCGACCGTTTTCGGCGTCCGGATCCTGGCGACGCTGCTCTTCGGCGCGGTCCTGCTCGGGCCCCTGACCTCCCTCACCTCGCAGGACGGCCCGCTCGACCGGCGCTGGACCATGGTGGGCGCCGACGGGCTGCGGGCCGCCCTGCTGATCGTCGCGCCCCTGTGGATCGACTGGACGCCCGACGACGCGCTCGCCTACCTCCTGGTGACCGCCTTCGTCACCGGCGTCGCCGAGCGCTTCTGGACGGTGTGCCGGGAGAGCGCGGCGCCCGCGCTGCTGCCCGCCCCGCCCCTGGAGGGCGCGACGGTACGGCCGCTGCCGGACCACATGGACGCGCTGCGCCGCCTGTCGCTGCGCACGAGCTTCGTCGCCATCCCCCTCGCGGCCGCCGTGCTGGTCGTCGCGGGACTCCTGAACAACCTGCTGGGCGCCGGCGTCGACTGGTTCGCCGAGCACCAGGCGGCGCTCGGCTCGTACGTGGCGGCCGGCCTGTTCGCCGCGTCCCTGTCCGTGGTGAGCTTCCTGGAGCTGCCCGCGCTGCGCACCCCGCGCGCGCGGTCGCCGCTGGAGGGCATGCGCCGCCCCCGGAGCGGCGGCGTCGTCGACAAGGGCCGCACCGGAGTGCTCCCGCTGCTGGTGTTCGCCTGCGCCGCGGTCGCCGCGGTGGTGGCCGCCACGGTCGCCGTCGCGGTGCTGCACGCCAAGGACCTGGGCGGCGGCCCGGTGCTCTACGGCCTGGCCGTGGGCGCGCTGACCGGCGGCGTCGTCGTCGGCATCCGCACCGCGCCCGCGCTGCTGCCCTCCCTGTCCCGCCGGCGGCTGCTCGCCCTGGCGATCGCCTTCGCCGGCGTCACCCTGCTGGCCGCCGGTCTCGTCCCGGACGACACCACCGTGCTGCTGCTCCTCGCGCTGTCGGGCGTCGGCGCGGGCGTCACCGCGAACACCGGGCACGCGCTGCTCGACCAGGAGACCGAGGACCACCGCCGGGCCCGGACCACCGAGCACCTGCACGCCGTCGTCCGGGTCTACGTGGCGCTCGGCGCGGTCGTCGGGCCCGTGCTGGCCGCGGCGATCGGACCGCACCGGCTGGAGAACGGCAGGTTCGTCTTCGCCCACGGCGGCGCCGCGTTCGTCCTGATGCTGCTCGGCGCGCTGCTGCTGCCGCTGGCCGCGCTGGTACTGGCCAAGGTCGACGACCGCTCCGGCGTGCCGCTGCGCCACGACCTGCGGGACGCGCTGCTCGGCGGCGACGACCCGGTGCCGACGTCGGCCGCGACCGGCTTCTTCATCGCCCTGGAGGGCGGCGACGGCGCCGGCAAGTCCACCCAGGCCGAGGCCCTCGCCGAGTGGATCCGCGGCAAGGGGCACGAGGTCGTGCTCACCCGCGAGCCCGGCGCGACCCCGGTCGGCAAGCGCCTGCGCTCCATCTTGCTGGACGTCTCCAGCGCCGGACTGTCGCACCGCGCGGAGGCCCTGCTGTACGCCGCCGACCGCGCGGAGCACGTCGACACTGTGGTGCGGCCCGCCCTGGAGCGCGGTGCCGTGGTCATCTCCGACCGGTACATCGACTCCTCGGTCGCCTACCAGGGCGCCGGGCGCGACCTGTCGCCGACCGAGATCGCCCGCATCAACCGCTGGGCCACCAACGGGCTCGTACCGCACCTGACCGTCCTGCTGGACGTGGCGCCGGAGGCCGCCCGCGAGCGGTTCACCGAGGCGCCGGACCGGCTGGAGTCGGAGCCCGCCGAGTTCCACGCGCGCGTGCGCTCCGGATTCCTCACCCTGGCCGCCGCCGACCCCGGCCGCTACCTCGTCGTGGACGCCGGTCAGGAGCCGGAGGCCGTCACCACCGTCGTACGCCACCGGCTCGACCAGGTGCTGCCGCTGTCCGAGGCCGAGATCAAGGCCCGGGAGGAGGCGCGTCGCAAGGCCGAGGAGGAGGCCCGACGCAAGGCCGAGGAAGAGGCCGCCCGCAAGGCCGAGGAGGAGCGGCTGGAGCGCGAGCGCCTCGAGGAGGAGGCGCGGGTGCGCGCCGAGGAGGAGGAGCGCAAGCGCCGCGAGCTGGAGGAGGCGCAGCGGCGCGAGGCCGAGCGGCAGGCCGAGGAGGCCAGGCAGCGGGCCGAGGAGGCGCGCCGCAAGGCCGAGGAGGAGCGGGCCCGGCTCCTGGCCGAGGAGAAGGCGCGCGCCGAGGAGGAGGCGCGGCTGCGGGCCGAGGAGGAGCGGCGCCGCAAGCAGGCCGAGGAGGAGGAGCGGCTGCGCGCCGAGGCCGAGGCCCGGCGCCTGGAGAAGCAGCGCAAGGCCGAGGAGGCCCTGCTGCGCGCCGAGGAGGCGCGCCGGGCGGCGGAGCAGGCCGCGGCCGCGGCCGCGGCCGGTCCCAAGTCGGCGGCCCCCGCGGCGGCGGACGCCCCCCGTCCGAAGCCGGCCGCCTCGGCCCCCACCGACGCGGCGACCGTGCCGACCCCGATCGTGACCCCGACCAACGCCTCCGGCGGGCCGGTGGAGGACACGGCCGTACTGCGTCCGGTCCGGGACACGCCCGACGACGACCAGGCCGACGATGTGAAGGACGGCGGCCGGGCGTCCGGCGAGTCCGAGTCCGAGGTGACGACCGAACTGCCCAAGCCGCCGGTGCCGTCCGGCGCGGCGGACGAGACGGCGGTGCTTCCGGCGGTGGAGCCGCGGGACGCCGACGAGACGGCGGTCCTGCCGTCCGTGACGCCGCCGGGAGACGCCGACGAGACGGCCGTCCTGCCGCCCGTGCGCGGGGACGACCCCGCCGACCGGGTCCCGCCGGGCTACTTCCGGGAGGAGAGCCCGGCCGAGGAGGCCCAGGACCGCACGCGTGAGCTGCCCCAGATCGACCCCGACCAGGCACCGCCGTCCCGCAGGCGCCGCTCCGACTGGGCCGAGGAGACCCCGCTGGACGACCTGCCGACGCTGGCGGACGAGTTGCTCGGGCCGCACGACGAGGACGAGGGCGGCCGGGACGACGAGGGCCGCGGCGGCCGGGGCAGGGGCCGGGGACGACGCTGAGCACCGGGACCGCCGCGTTGTCGGTGCCGCCCCGCACAATGGAGGGCGCGCCGCGGATCAGCGCGGCGGCTCGGTGTCACGGCTGGGTGTCACGGCTCGATGTGACGGCTCGGTGCGACGGCTCTGTGTGCGGGCTCGGTGTGAGGAAAGGACGGCGTGACCCATGACCGTGTGGGACGACCTCGTCGGGCAGGAGAAGGTGTGCGAGCCGCTCGCCGCCGCCGCCCGGGACGCCGACGCCTTCGTCACCGCCGCCGCGGCCGAGGGCCCGCTGCCGCAGTCGACGAGCATGACGCACGCCTGGCTGTTCACCGGCCCGCCCGGCTCCGGCGTGGCACAGACGGCCCGGGCGTTCGCCGCCGCGCTGCAGTGCGTGAGCCCCGACCGCGCTCTCGGCGGCGTCCCCGGCTGCGGCTTCTGCGACGGCTGCCACACCGCACTGGTCGGCACCCACGCGGACGTCAGCACCGTGGTCGCCATGGGCGCCGAGATCCGCGCCCAGGACATGCGGGACACCGTCCGCAAGTCGTTCACCTCACCCGCGAACGGCCGCTGGCAGATCATCCTCGTCGAGGAGGCCGAGCGGCTGAACGAGAAGTCGGCCAACGCCGTCCTGAAGGCCGTGGAGGAACCGGCGCCGCGGACCGTGTGGCTGCTGTGCGCCCCCTCCGTCGAGGACGTCCTGCCCACGATCCGCTCCCGCTGCCGCCACCTGAACCTGCGCACGCCGTCCGTCGAGGCCGTCGCCGACATGCTCGTACGGCGCGAGGGCATCGAACCGGACGTCGCCGCCGCGGCGGCCCGCGCCACCCAGGGCCACATCGACCGCGCCCGCCGCCTGGCCACCGACAAGGCCGCCCGGGACCGCCGGGCCGCCGTGCTGAAGCTGCCGCTGCGGGTGGAGGACGTCGGCGGTGCCCTCAAGGCGGCCCAGGAGCTGGTCGACGCCGCGGCGGAGGACGCCAAGCAGCTCGCCGAGGAGATGGACGCCAAGGAGACCGAGGAGCTGAAGGCGGCACTCGGTGCCGCCCAGGGCGGCCGGCTCCCGCGCGGCACGGCCGGCGTGATCAAGGACCTGGAGGCCGACCAGAAACGCCGCAAGGCGCGCACCCAGCGCAACAGCCTCGACCTCGCCCTCAGCGAGCTGACCGGCTTCTACCGCGACGTCCTCGCCCTCCAGCTCGGCTCCCGCGTGGCCATCGCCAACGCCGACGCGGAGGACGCCCTGGAGCGGCTCGCCCGCGGCAGCACCCCCGAGTCCACGCTGCGCCGGATCGAGGCGGTCGCCGCGTGCGGAGAGGCCCTGGACCGCAATGTGCCCCCGCTGCTGGCGGTGGAGGCGATGACGATGGCCCTCAGATCGGGCTGAGCCCGCGAGCCCCCGGCCCGCGCCGGAGCCACGACCGGTTGACGCCGTAACACGTACGGGGCACGCGCACCACGCACCGCAACGGCTCCGTCGCGGAGAGTTACGCTCGCTGAATGGACACAAGGCGCACTCACCGCAGGACCCGCACCGGCGGCACCCGTCTCCGGGCCACGCTGCTCACCGCCGCGCTGCTCGCCACCGCCTGCTCGGCCGGGGGCGCCTCGACGTCCGCCGGCTCGCCCGCGGCGGAGGCGGTCGGCGCGACGGAGGCGGCCACGGCGACCCTGACCCCGCTGCCGAAAGCCACGCCCGCCGAGCTTTCGCCGTACTACGAGCAGAAGCTCGGCTGGCGCGACTGCGGCGTCCCGGGCTTCCAGTGCGCCACCATGAAGGCCCCGCTCGACTACGCCAAACCCGCCGACGGCGACGTCCGGCTCGCGGTGGCCCGCAAGAAGGCCACGGGGCCGGGCAAGCGCCTCGGCTCGCTGCTGGTCAACCCGGGCGGGCCGGGCGGCTCGGCGATCGGCTACCTCCAGCAGTACGCGGGCATCGGCTACCCGGCGAAGGTCCGCGCCCAGTACGACATGGTCGCGGTCGACCCCCGGGGCGTGGCCCGCAGCGAGCCCGTCGAGTGCCTGGACGGCCGCGAGATGGACGCGTACACGCGCACCGACGTCACCCCGGACGACGCGGGCGAGACGGACGAGCTGGTCGACGCCTACAAGGAGTTCGCCGAGGGCTGCGGGGCGGACGCGCCGAAGCTGCTGCGCCACGTCTCCACGGTCGAGGCGGCCCGCGACATGGACGTACTGCGCGCGGTGCTGGGCGACGAGAAGCTGACCTACGTGGGAGCGTCGTACGGCACCTTCCTGGGCGCGACCTACGCCGGTCTCTTCCCCGACCGGACGGGCCGCCTGGTCCTGGACGGTGCGATGGACCCCTCCCTGCCCGCCCGCCGCCTGAACCTGGAGCAGACGGAGGGCTTCGAGACGGCGTTCCAGTCCTTCGCGAAGGACTGCGTACGGCAGCCGGACTGCCCCCTCGGCGACAAGGGCACCAGCCCCGACCAGGTCGGCAAGAACCTCAAGTCCTTCTTCGACGACCTGGACGCGAAGCCGCTGCCCGCCGGGGACGCCGACGGCCGCAAGCTCACCGAGTCCCTCGCCACCACCGGCGTGATCGCCGCGATGTACGACGAGGGCGCCTGGCAGCAACTGCGCGAGTCCCTGACGTCGGCGATCAAGGAGAAGGACGGCGCCGGCCTGCTGGTCCTCTCCGACAGCTACTACGAGCGCGAGGCCGACGGCGGCTACAGCAACCTGATGTTCGCCAACGCCGCCGTGAACTGCCTCGACCTCCCCGCCGCCTTCTCCTCCCCGGACGAGGTGCGCGACGCCCTGCCCGAGTTCGAGAAGGCGTCCCCGGTCTTCGGCGAGGGCCTCGCCTGGTCCTCCCTGAACTGCGCGTACTGGCCGGTGAAGCCCACGGGTGAGCCGCACCGCATCGAGGCGGCCGGTGCCACCCCGATCGTCGTGGTCGGCACCACCCGCGACCCGGCCACCCCCTACCGCTGGGCCGAGGCCCTCTCCGACCAGCTCGCCTCCGGCCACCTCCTCACCTACGAGGGCGACGGCCACACCGCTTACGGCCGCGGCAGCTCCTGCATCGACTCCGCGATCAACACGTACCTGCTGACCGGCACCGCCCCGAAGGACGGCAAGCGCTGCTCGTGACCCCCGCCTGCCCGCCCCGGGGCCCACGCCTCCGGGGCGGGTTCGGAGCACCCCGGGAAACTGTGTAGACTTGCCGACGTTGCTGATCGCACCATGGGTGCACGGCGCGCCGCCTTAGCTCAGATGGCCAGAGCAACGCACTCGTAATGCGTAGGTCTCGGGTTCGAATCCCGAAGGCGGCTCGGGTGAAGGTCAGGTCGGATGTTGTCCGGCCTGGCCTTCTTTTGTGTCCGTGGAGGTCGGGGTCAGCCCGGCAGCAGGGACCGCAGTCGCCGCTTGTCCGGTTTGCCGACCGCGGTCAGGGGGATGGCGGGGACCAGGTGCACGGTCTCGGGGGCGTAGAGGCGTCCCTTGCGGGCGGTGACGAAGGCGCGGATCTCCTCGAGTGACGGCGTGTGTCCGCGCGCGGGCACCACGGCGGCGTGGACGTGCTCCACCGATTCCTCGTCCCGGCTGCCGAAGACCGTGCACTGGGCGACGGAGGGGTGGTCCAGGAGCAGGGCCTCCAGCTCCGCCGGATAGACGTGGCCGCCGACGACCACGATCATCTCCTTGATCCGGTCCACGATGTAGAGGTAGCCGTTCTCGTCGAGGTAGCCGACGTCCCCGGTGTGCACCCAGCCGTCGCGCAGTACCTCACGGGTGAGTTCGGGCTGCTTCCAGTAGCCGTGCATCGCGTAGGGCGAGCGCACCAGTACCTCGCCCGGCGTCCCGGGCGGCATGGGCGTGCCGTCGGTGTCCTGTACGAGGATCTCGACGCCGGGCACGGCCCGGCCGACCGTCGGGTGGCCCTCGCGGCCGGTCAGCTCCTGCTCGTCGGGGCCCGTCTCCGTGATGAGCTGAGCCTCGGCCTGACCGTACAGGCCGTACAGCACGGGGCCCAGGAGTCCGGCCGCCTGCCGCAGCCTGGTCGGTGCGGCGGCGGTGCCGCCGTAGGTGACGCGGCTCAGGCTGGAGAGGTCGGTGGTGGACAGGTCCGGGTGGTCCAGCAGCCGGTACAGCAGGGGCGGCAGCAACCAGGTGTGCGTGATGCGCTCCCGCTCGACCGTGGCCAGCACGTCCCCGGGCTCGAAGCCGTGCCGCAGGACGACCGATCCGCCCTCCAGGAGGGCCGTGTCGGCGAAGATCCCGGCGAGATGGGCGAGTGAGGTGCAGGCCAGGAAGCGGGGCGGGTCGCCGGCGCCGGTGAGCCTGCGTTCGAGGCTGCTTCGGTAGGAGCCGTGGCTCATCCGGATGCCCTTGGGAATCCCCGTGGTCCCGCCGGTGTAGCCGATGCGCCAGTCGTCGTCCGGTCCCACCGGAGCGTGCGTCGGACGCGTCGCGCGCGCCGGTTGCCGGGCGGCCGCGGCCAGTACGTCCTCGGCGAAGCCGCTCGGGCCCAGGGACAGCACCGGAGGAACACCGGGCAGCGGCAGCAGCTCCCGGGCCACGTCGTGCCGCAGGTCGTCCACCAGCAGGAGGGCGCCGTCCACGCTCGCCAGGATGCGGGCCATGACCGAGGCGCTCATGCCCTCGTAGAGCACGACCACCCGGGCGCCGGTGAGGTTGGCGGCGTAGCGGGCGGCCAGGCCGTCGGCGCTGTTGCCGGTGAGCAGGCCGACCGTGTCGCCCCTGCCCACGCCGCGCCGCTCCAGTTCCCCGCCGAGCCGGCAGACCTGGTCCCGTAACGCCCCCGCGCTGATCACCGATCCCTCGGCGGTCGTCAGGACCGGCCGGGACGGTGTGGCGGACAGGACGTCGAGGACCGCCTCCGTGTAGGTGCTGAAACGCGTCTTCGTGGTGCCGTGTCGTCGGCTCATCGTCCGCCTTCCCTGGTCGCGTCCGTGACTGCCTTCGACGCTATGGGCGGGTTTCTCATGCCGTCCACGACCGGCTTCGCCATGTACTCATGACGCGTCGGGCATGAGCCGTTCCCCGGCCAGCCGGCGGAAGTCCAGGGCCGCGGGGGAGAGATAGGCGTCCCGGCGCCACACCAGGGTCAGCGTCCGGTGGCAGTCCGGGGCGTCCAGCCGCAGCCAGCCGACCGGGCCGTCCTCGCCGAGGACGCGGCGGGCGACGGCCGGCATCAGGCCGATGCCCACACCGGCACCGACGAGTTCGGGAGTGGCCGCCGCCTCGTCGCCTTCGCAGACCACGCGTGGTGCCAGCCCCTCACGGGCGAAGAGCCGCTCCAGCAGGACCCGTTGCCAGTGACCGGGGCGGGTGCTGACGAAGTCCTCGTCGGCCAGCTCGGCCACCGTGACCCGTTCCCGGCCGGCCAGGGGATGCCCGAGCGGTACGGCCAGCAGTACCTCCTCGCGGGCCAGTTCGGCAGAGCACACCTCGGGGCCGGTCAGCGGCTGGGAGGCGAGGGCGAAGTCCACCTCGCCCGCACGCAGATGCCGCCGCATCGAATCCACCGGGGCCTGGAAGAGACGTACCCGCACTCCTGGCCGGAGCTCGCGGAACGCGGACAGCACCCCGGCCAGCTGGAGCAGGGTCTCGGCGGCGACCGCGACCCGGCCGGGGCCGCCGCGACCGGCGTCGGCCACCTCCCGCCGGGCGTCCTCGAGCTCCGCCAGCGCCCGCTCGACCCGGACCAGGAAGGCGGCACCGTGCTCGTTGAGACGTATGCGGCGGCCCCTGCGGTCGAAGAGCGGAGTGCCCAGTTCTGACTCCAGCCGGATGATGCTCCGGCTCACCGACGGCTGGGCCACCCGCAGTTCCTCCGCGGCCCGGCTGATGTGCTGGTGACGTGCGACGGACTGGAAGTAGCGAAGAGACAGCAGATCCATGTCGGTAGTCTCGTCCGGAGCCGTTCCGGGCGGGGCGGGGCACCGCCGCCGCGTCCGGGGATCTCGCCCCCGACGGCGCCCCACCCGCGCTCACTTCGCGTCCGCGTAGCACTCCACCACCGCCGTCGTGAACGGGAACCGCACCGGCGTCGTCCCGAACGTCAGCCGTCCCGCCAGCTCCGCCGCGTCCCGGATCGCCGCGACGACGGTGGCGGCCTCCTCCTCGGGACAGTGCACGATCACCTCGTCGTGCTGGAAGAAGACCAGCTCGGCCGCCATGTCCGCGCAGGTCTGCCGCAGGGCCGCGAGCAGGAGCAGGGCCCAGTCGGCGGCGCTGCCCTGGACGACGAAGTTGCGGGCGAAGCGGCCCCGGGCGCGGGCGTTGGTGGAGGCGTACCCCGGCACCCACTCCTGGGCGCGGTCCCCGGCGTCGGCGGGATCGTCCTGCGGCAGGCCCGCCTCCTCGGCGCCGTCGGCCGCGCCGGCCGCGGGCGGGCAGGTGCGCCCCAGCCAGGTGCGCACGAGCCGGCCCTCCTCGCCCGCGCGCGCCGCGTCGTCGACGTACGCCACGGCCCTGGGGAAGCGGCGTCTGAGCGCGGCGAGGTTCTTCAGGCCGTCGCCGGACGTCTGGCCGTAGACCGCGCCGAGCACGGCGAGCTTGGCCTGGGCGCGGTCGCCGGAGAAGGCGCGGTCGGAGACGGACTGGTAGAGGTCGGTCTCCCGGCCGGCCACCTCCATGAGGCCGGGATCGCGGGAGATCGCCGCGAGCACGCGCGGCTCCATCTGGTCGGCGTCGGCGACGACCAGCCGCCAGCCCGGGTCGGCGACGACGGCCCGCCGGATCACCTTGGGGATCTGCAGCCCGCCCCCGCCGTTGGTCACCCAGCGTCCGGTCACGGTGCCGCCGGCCAGGAACTCGGGGCGGAACCGGCCGTCGCGCACCCAGTCCTGGAGCCAGGACCAGCCGTGGGCGACCCAGATCCGGTACAGCTTCTTGTACTCGATCAGCGGTTTCACGGCCGGGTGGTCCAGCGACTCCAGCTCCCACCGGCGGGTGGAGCCGACCTTCACGCCCGCCTGCCCGAACGCCTTGACCACGTCCGCGGGCAGGTCGGGCCGCACCCGCCGCCCGAACGCCGCCGACACCTCCTCCGCCAGCTCGGCCAGACGGCGCGGCTCACCCCCGCCCGCATACCGCTCGCCCAGCAGGCCGTGCAGGACCTCGCGGTGCACGTCGGCCCGCCAGGGCAGCCCCGCGCGGTTCATCTCGGCGGCCACCAGCATCCCCGCCGACTCGGCCGCCGTCAGCAGCCGCAACCGGTCGGGGCGGGCCGAGCGGTCGTGCCGGCGCTGCTGCTCGGCGTAGACGGCGAGCAGGTCGGACAGGGGGAGGTGGACGGCCTGGGGCTCGAACAGCGAGGACTGCGCGCCCGGCTCGGCGGAGCGCTGCGGCGGGTCGGGCGGTACGGGGCCGCCGCGCAGCCGGGCCAGGGCGGCCGCGGCCGACCGCGGCTCCCCGTACCGCCCCTCGTGGCCGAGCAGGAGGGTCTCGGCGGCCTCCACGTCGTAGCACCGCTCCACCCGCACCCCCGCGGCGAGCAGGCGGGGCGCGGTCTCGGCGGTGGACCGCCACACCCAGCGCGCGACGTCCGGCCTGGCCCGGACGGCCTCGGCGAGGCCGGGCTCCCGCCGCACGGGCCCGGCGGGCAGCCCGTCGGGGCCGAGGGGGGCGACCTCCACGCCACCGCCCTCGGCCACCGCGAGCGCCCACCTCTCGGCCATGTCGCGAGTGTCGCAGGCGGGACTGACAACGGCCGTCGGCCATGCCGTCGTCCGGGGCTGTTGCTCACGGCTGCCCGCTCACGGCTGCCCGCTCACGGCTACCCGCTCACGGCTGCCCGCGCACGGCCGCCGCTCACGGCCCCCGCGCACGGCCGCCGCTCACGGCCCCCGCGCACGGCCGCGTCCGGTGGCTCAGGCCCCTCCGGCCGCCCCGCCTTCCCCGCTCGCCCCCGCGTTCTCGGCCTTCTCGGCCTTCTCGGTGAGGTGGATGAACTCCGCCACCGCGTCGACGACGTACCGCTCGGTCGCCTCCTTGTCGAGCCCGAGCCCGCTCAGCACGCCCTCGCCGTGCTCGTGCTCCAGCAGGGCGAGCAGGATGTGCTCCGTGCCGATGTAGTTGTGGCCGAGGCGCAGGGCCTCCCGGAAGGTGAGTTCGAGGACCTTCTTGGCCGCGGGGCCGTAGGGCACCAGCTCCGGGACCTCCGCGGCGGCCGGCGGGAGCGCCGCGGTCGCCGCCTCGCGGATCGCGTCCAGGGTCACGCCCTGCGCGGCGATCGCCTTGGCGGAGAGGCTCTCGCGCTCCGTGACCAGGCCGAGGACGAGGTGCTCGGGCAGGCCCTCGGCGTTGCCGGCGGTCTTGGCCGCGTTGTGGGCGGTCATCACGACGTTGCGCGCGCGGGGCGTGTAGCGGCTGAAGCCCTGACCGGCGTCCAGGTCGGCCGATTCCTTGGTCACGAAGCGCTTCTGCGCCGCCTGCCGGGTGACCCCCATGCTCTTGCCGATGTCGGTCCAGGACGCGCCCGAACGCCGGGCCTGGTCCACGAAGTGGCCGATGAGGTGGTCGGCCACCTCGCCGAGGTGCTCGCCGGCGATGACGGCGTCCTGGAGCTGTTCCAACGGCTCCGGATGCACCTTCTTGATCGCGGTGATGAGTTCGTCGAGGCGTACGGATGACGTGATGCTCGGGTTCGTCGTCATGTGTCAACCGTAGGTTGCACCCCTCCGACTGTCAACCGATGGTTGACAGTCGATGTGTGTCCCCGGAGTCGTGGCACCATCGCCGGGTGAGTACGCCCCGCACCGTCGACCGTGCCTTCGAGACCGCCCTGTACGACGCCGCCGACGACGCCCTCGACACCGCGGCCTCGCTGCTCGCGGCCGATCCGGCGGCGGACGCGGAACTGGCCCGGCGCGGTCGGGAGTTCGTGGCCACGGCCTGGCGGCGCGGCTGGCAGCCCGCCGACCTCGTACGGATCGTGCGCCGCGAACTGGACGACGTGCACGTACGGCTGGTGGCCGAACTGATCCTCGCCCAGGCGCCCGACGACCGTGCGCGCGGTCCGCGCTGGGCCGCGCAGCTCGACGACCTGCCGGGCGGGGACGGGACGGCGCCGCCCCGCACCGACCGCTTCTCGCACGCCACCGCCGTACTGGAGCTGTACCGCCTGCTGCTGCGGCTGCCCGGTCTGGAGCCGCTGGAGGCGGGGGAGGGGCCGCGCCGGGGCCGGGAGAACCGGCCGGAGTCCCGTGCCCTGGCCCGCATCCGGGCGCTGCTGGCCAAGGCGGAGGCGACCGGGTACCCGGAGGAGGCGGAGGCGCTGAGCGCGAAGGCGCAGGAGCTGATGGCACGGCACAGCGTCGATGAGGCGCTGCTGGCCGCGCAGGCGCAAGGACACGCGCCCTCGCCCGACACGCCGGGGGCCTGCCGGATCGGGGTGGAGCCGCCCTACGAGCAGGCCAAGGCCGTGCTGCTGGACGCGGTGGCCGACGCCAACCACTGCGCGGCCGTGTGGAACGAGCCCTTCGGCTTCTCCACCGTCGTCGGTTTCGAGGCCGACCTGGAGGCGGTCGAACTCCTCTACACCTCCCTGCTGGTGCAGGCCGAGGCCGCGATGACGAAGGCGGAGGCCGGTCAGCGGGCCGGCGGGCGCAAGCGCACCAAGACCTTCCGGCAGTCGTTCCTCGCCGCCTACGCCCACCGCGCGGGCACCAGGCTGCGGGCCGCGGCGCAGGCAGCCACGCGAGCGGCCACGGAAGCGGCGAAGGAATCGGCCACGACGGGGGCGCCGGGGTCGGCGGACGCGGACCTCCTGCCGGTGCTCGCCTCCCGCGAGGCCGCGGTCACCGACCGGATGGAGCGCATGTTCCCGGAGACCACCACGACCCGTCTGCGCGGCGCCGCGGACGCGGCCGGCTGGACCGAGGGCACCCGCGCGGCCGACGCCGCCCGGGTCGGTCGCCACCGGCCGCTGGAGCGGACCCGGCGGCCGGAGCCGCGCTCAGGAACCGATGCCGGTGGTCGGCAGTCCCGGCGGCAGTGAGCCGCCCTCCGACCTGGTGTACGTCTCCTCGCCCAGCTCGCCCTCCCAGGCCACCGTGAGCGAGGTGGCGTCGACCGTGCCGACCTTGCCGGTGGCGCGGTCGGTGCTGCCGTCGGCACACTTGAGGTGGATCGTCCGGGTGCCGGAGGTCTCCTCCGTCGTACCGCTGCACACGGTCCCGCCGGTCGCGAACAGGGCCGCCTTGTCGCCGGTGACCATCAGGGCGACGGCCTGGCCGTCGGTGGTCGCCAGCCAGCTGCCCTCCAGCTCGCCCGCGGCACCGGCGGACGGCGATCCGCCCGCGTCGCCGCCCGGGTCCGTGCTCGCGGACGCGCCGGGCGCCGCCGAGGACTTGTCGCCGCCCGCTCCCTCACCCGAACCGCCGCCGTCGGAGTCACCGCCGTCGGTGCACGCGGTCAGGGCCAGCGCCCCCACCAGCCCGAGGCCCAGCGCCGCGACCCGCACGGACCGCCGTGCCCGCCGCGTCCGCCGGAGCGCGACCCCGCCGGACCGTGCGTCCGTGCCCGGCGCGGTCGCCGTACCCGCCGCGACCCCTGTACCCCGCGCACCCGCCGTGTTCTCCGTGCTCGCCGTGTTCTCCGCAGTCACCCACGTCACCGGAAGCTCCAAGCTGTAGCCGGACGGCCGTTCGGCCCCGAACAGCCGCAAGCTACCAGGAGGACTTGCGTACCCCGGGAAGATGCCCGGCGTGCGCCTGCTCGCGCAGATTGACCCGGGAGAGCCCGAAGACCCGGAGGTATCCGCGCGGGCGTCCGTCGATCTGATCGCGGTTGCGCACCCGCGTGGGGCTCGCGTCGCGCGGCTGCCCGCGCAGTTCCCGCCGGGCGGCGAGCCGTTCGGCCTCCGTCGACGAGGGCCGGCGGAGGATCTCCTTCAGCTCGGCCCGGCGTGCCGCGTACCGCGCGACGGTCTCCCGGCGCTGCTCGTTCTTCGCGATCTTGCTCTTCTTCGCCATCAGATCCTCACCCCGCGGGCACGGATGCGCGCCACGGCCGCCTCGACGCCGATCGAGTCGACCGTCCTGATCCCCTTCGTGCTCAGCCTCAGCCGCACGTGCCGGTTCTCGCTCGGCAGCCAGTAGCGCCTGGTCTGGATGTTGGGGTCGAAGCGGCGCGAAGTGCGCCGGTGGGAGTGGGAGATGCGGTTGCCGAAGCCGGGCCGGGCCCCGGTCAGCATGCAGTGGGCGGACACGGTGACGTACCTCTCCTCCGGACCGGACGGGTCCTAGCTGTTAATGGAATTCATTTTCAGTAAGATAGCAGCATGGCACGCAACGAACTCCGTCCGGTCATCAAGCTCCGGTCCACGGCCGGGACCGGCTACACCTACGTCACCCGCAAGAACCGCCGCAACGACCCCGACCGGCTGGTCCTGCGCAAGTACGACCCGGCGGCCGGCCGCCACGTCGACTTCCGAGAGGAGCGCTGAGACGCCGTGCGCAAGGGAATCCACCCCGAGTACCGCCCCGTCGTCTTCCGGGACCGGGCCGCCGACTACGCCTTCCTCACCCGCTCGACCATGACCAGTGAGCGCACCGTCGAGTGGGAGGACGGCCACACCTATCCGGTCGTCGACGTCGAGGTCTCCCACGTCAGCCACCCCTTCTACACCGGCACCGCCCGTGTCCTGGACACCGCCGGACGCGTGGAGCGCTTCGAGCGCCGGTACGGGAAGCAGGACGGCGCATGAGCGAGCCGGGCCGCTTCCCCGAACCGCCGGTGGTGATCGTCGGCGGGCTGCACGCCGACGCGCGCAGGGCGGCCGTGGCCCGGCTGCTCGCCGACGTGCGCGGCAGCGTCGTCCTCCACCACGACCTCGCGACGGCCGCCGCGGGCACGGTCGTACGGACCGTCCGGGACGCCACCGGCATCCTCGCCGCCGGTGAGGCGCCCCTGGTCAACGACTGCGCGTGCTGCGCGCTGCGCGAGGACCTCGTGCCCGAGCTGGTCCGGCTCGCCGAGGCCGGGGGCACCCCGCTCGCGGTCGTCGAGCTGTGGGACTCGGTCGAGCCCAAGGCGATGGCGGAGGTGGTGACGGCGGGCGGCTTCACCGTCGCCGGCGTGGTCACCGCCGTCGATCCCGCGCTGGTGCTGCCCTACCTCGGCAACGGCGACGACCTGGCCGAGGGCGGTCTGGCCGCCGCGGCCACCGACCGGCGCACCGTCGCCGACACCTTCGCGCGACAGGTGGAGTACGCCTCCGTCCTCGCGCTCGCCGAGCCCCTCCCCGGCTCGCCGGAGGCCGACGACGAGGACCGCGAGCTGCTGGCCCAGCTGCACCCGACGGCCCGCCGGGTCCCGATCGGCCACGGGAACCCGGCGGGCGCACCCCACGCGAGCCCGGAGCTGGCGCGGGCCGCCCTCGCCGGGTTCGACGTGGAGGCCGCGGCCGCGGCCCAGCACCCGGCCTGCGCCCTGCTGCCCGCCGAGGCCGACGCGCACGGCGTCGCCACCCTGGTCTGGCACCGCCGCCGCCCCTTCCACCCGGAGCGGCTGTACGCGGCGCTCGAGGACCTGACCTGCGCCGCGGCCCGCAGCCGGGGGCGGTTCTGGCTGGCCGGCAAGGGGGACACGCTGCTGCACTGGGACGCCGCGGGCGGTGCCCTGTGCGTGGAGAGCGCGGGGCCGTGGCTCGCCTCGCTCCCCGACGCGGCGTGGGAACTGGTGCCGCCCGTGCGCCGTGCCGCCGCCGCGCTGGACTGGCACCCCGAGCACGGCGACCGCTGCCAGCACCTGGTCTTCACCTCCCCGGGCCTCGATCGCGACGGCCTGGAACGGCTCCTGGAGTCCTGCCTGCTGACCGACGCCGAGTACGCCGCGGGGCAGGCCGCCTGGGACCGGCTGCCGCCCGCCTTCGACACCCTCCTGGAGGTCTGATCCATGCCCCGACCCCGCAAGGCCGACCGCACACCCGCCCGGCAGCGTCCCAACCCGCTGGACCGGGACGGAGTGACGTACGTCGACTACAAGGACACCGAACTGCTGCGGAAGTTCATCTCCGACCGCGGCAAGATCCGCAGCCGCCGCGTCACCCGGGTGACGTCCCAGCAGCAGCGGCAGCTGGCCAGGGCGATCAAGAACGCGCGCGAGATGGCGCTGCTGCCGTACGGCACGCGCTGACCCGCCCGCCGTACCTCACGCACCAGCGACAACACCGGGGCCCGCCCGTACCGTTCGGGCCCCGGTGTTGTCGCATGTTGTTGCATATTCTTCGAATTCGGGGGCACATGCGGGAACGACTTCTCGGGCCCCGGCGTCGTAGTGGGCAGGGCTCGGTAAAGCGGTCGTCAAAGCTGTAACCGCAGGAACACCGCGCGTGCACGTGCATTTGCTCATGCATCTGCACGTGAACGGGGTTATGATCCGGATCAGTTGACCACTGCATCAATGGCCACATCAGCCAGTGCACACCGGGGAGCGACCTGTGGACCACGACGTGTACGACGTGTACAACGGCATGGCCGCCACGCAGCTGCACGATGCGGCCTGGCAGAAGAGCCGGCGCAGCAACTCGCAGGGATCGTGCGTGGAGTTCGCGCGCCTGCCCGACGGCGCGGTGGCGGTGCGCAACTCCCGCTTCCCCGACGGTCCCGCGCTCGTCTACACGCGCGCCGAGATCGAGGCCATGCTGCTGGGTGTCAAGGACGGCGAGTTCGACCACCTGATCGCGAGCTGACCCGGAGCGGTCCGGAGCCGCAGGCGCCGAAGCCGAAGCGCCCGAAGCCGAAGCGCCCGGAGCGGAAGGCCCCGGAGCGGAAGGGTCCGGAGTCGGACGGCGGCCCGTGTCCGGCTATATCCGGAACAGCGCCCAGACCACCTTGCCGTTGAGCGTCCCGGCCAGCGGGTGCCAGCCCCAGCTGTCGCTGAAGGAGTCGACGAGGAACAGGCCCCGGCCCGACTCCGCCGAGAAGTCGTCCGTCTCACGGGCCACCGGGCTGTCGTGGCTGGGGTCGCGCACCGCGCACACCAGTCGCTCGGTCCAGCGCATCAGGTGCAGCCGTACCGGGCCGTGCTGCTCGTCGTGGCGCGGGGTGTCCGCGGGCAGCGCGTGGCGCAGGGCGTTGGTGACGAGTTCCGAGACCACCAGGCAGACGTCGTCGAAGCGGTCGCCGGTGTCCCAGCCGTCGAGCGTCCTGCGGGTGAACTTCCGGGCCTCGCGCACCGCTTCGTACCGGGGCGGCAGGGCGCAGGAGGCGGCGTTGGACACTGCCGCGGGGTCGAGTGGCGGAAGGCCCTGCCGTAACGGCTCGAGCATGGTCGATCCATTCGTCCCCATGCGAGGCACTCCCGGGAATTCGCGGTCGTAGCGATGCGGCGCGGTGGTGCGGGACCATGGTTTCGGATGCGTACCGCAGATGCAAGGGCAGATGCACGTGCACGTGACCGAAATGGACCTGCCCGTACCGCTTGTTGGTCAATTTTTCCGTCATCTTCGCCTCCCTTTCATCTCTCCCGACGGCCGGTTCTGGCCCACCGCGTGCATGATCCTGTGCATTTCCTTTGGCTCGATTCCGTTTCCGTAACCGGACGAGTACTGCTCGGAGTGTTTTAGTGGCAGACTGCGGCCCCTGAAGACGGTTGGGGAGGCTGGCGAACGTGAGCGCGGGAGAGCCCGGATCGGTGGTGCGGCGCATGCTGCTCGGATCACAACTCAGGCGACTGCGTGAGACGCGGGGGATCACGCGCGAGGCCGCGGGCTACTCGATCCGCGCCTCGGAGTCGAAGATCAGCCGGATGGAGCTGGGCCGGGTGAGCTTCAAGACGAGGGACGTCGAGGACCTGCTGACGCTGTACGGCATCACGGACGAGCAGGAGCGCGCCTCCCTGCTCTCCCTGGCCAAGGAGGCCAATGTCGCGGGCTGGTGGCACAGTTACTCGGACGTGCTGCCCAGCTGGTTCCCCACCTACGTCGGCCTGGAGGGCGCCGCCTCGCTGATCCGGGCTTACGAGGTGCAGTTCGTGCACGGCCTGCTGCAGACCGAGGAGTACGCCCGCGCGGTCGTCCGGCGCGGCATGAAGGGCGCCGGCGAGGCGGACGTCGAGCGGCGGGTGGCGCTGCGCCTGGAGCGGCAGAAGCACCTGGTCGCGGAGAACGCCCCCGAGTTCCACATCGTGCTCGACGAGGCCGCCCTGCGCCGCCCCTACGGCGACCGCGAGGTGATGCGCGGCCAGCTCCAGCACCTGATCGAGGTGTCCGAGCGCCCCAATGTGCGCCTCCAGGTCATGCCGTTCGGCTTCGGCGGGCACTCCGGCGAGAGTGGCGCGTTCACGCTCCTCAGCTTCCCCGAGTCGGACCTCTCGGACGTCGTCTACCTGGAGCAGCTCACCAGCGCGCTGTACCTGGACAAGCAGGAGGACGTCACCCAGTACGAGACGGCGCTGAAGGAACTCCAGCAGGACAGCCCGGGGCCGGACGAGAGCCGGGACCTTCTGCGGGGACTCCTTCAACTCTCGTAAAACGTCAGTACGATGACGCCCAGTCAGGCGGCTCGCTCGCGGCGGCTGCGGCAGCTAAGGGGATTGAGGGAACACATGTCGTCGTACTTCACCGACCTCGCCCAGCAGTACATCGACGGCGAGTGGCGTCCCGGCACCGGCTCCTGGGACATCATCGACTTCAACCCGTACGACAACGAGAAGCTCGCCTCGATCACGATAGCCACCGTCGACGAGGTCGACGCCGCCTACCGGGCCGCCGAGCGGGCGCAGAAGCAGTGGGCCGCGACGAACCCCTACGCACGCCGCGCGGTGTTCGAGAAGGCGCTGCGCCTGGTGGAGGAGCGCGAGGCGGAGATCGGCGAGGCGATCGTCGCCGAGCTGGGCGGCACCCGCCTGAAGGCCGCCTTCGAGCTGCACCTCGCCAAGGAGTTCCTGCGCGAGGCGGTCCACCTGGCACTCGCGCCCGAGGGCCGGATCATCCCCTCGCCCGTCGACGGCAAGGAGAACCGCGTCTACCGGGTGCCGGTCGGCGTCGTGGGCGTCATCAGCCCCTTCAACTTCCCCTTCCTGCTCTCCCTGAAGTCGGTCGCCCCGGCCCTCGCCCTGGGCAACGGCGTCGTCCTCAAGCCGCACCAGAACACGCCGATCGTGGGCGGCACGCTGGTCGCGAAGATCCTCGAGGACGCCGGACTGCCGGGCGGCCTGCTCAACGTGGTGGTCACCGACATCGCGGAGATCGGCGACGCCTTCATCGAGCACCCGGTCCCCAAGGTGATCTCCTTCACCGGTTCCGACAAGGTCGGCCGCCACGTGGCCACGGTCTGCGCCGCCAACTTCAAGCGCTCGGTCCTCGAACTGGGCGGAAACAGCGCGCTGGTGGTGCTCGACGACGCCGACGTCGACTACGCGGTCGACGCCGCGGTCTTCAGCCGCTTCGTCCACCAGGGCCAGGTCTGCATGGCCGCCAACCGCGTGCTGGTCGACCGCGCGGTGGCCGACGAGTTCACCGAGAAGTTCGTCGCCAAGGTGCACACCCTCAAGACCGGCGACCCCCGCGACCCGGCGACCGTCATCGGCCCGGTGATCAACTCCTCGCAGGCCGACGCGCTCTCCGGCGTGGTCGAGCAGGCGCTCGCCGAGGGCGCCACCGCCCTGGTGCGCGGCTCGGTCACCGACAACCTCGTCGAGCCGTCGGTCCTGACCGGCCTGCCCGCCGACTCGGCGCTGCTCCAGCAGGAGGTCTTCGGCCCGGTCGCCTTCCTCGTCCCCTTCGACGGCGAGGAGGAGGCCGTACGCCTCGTCAACGACACGCCGTACGGGCTGAGCGGCGCCGTGCACACCGGGGACGTCGAGCGCGGCGTCAACTTCGCCAAGCGGATCGACACCGGCATGTTCCACGTGAACGACGGGACCGTGCACGACGAGCCGATCGTGCCCTTCGGCGGCGAGAAGCACTCCGGCCTCGGCCGCCTCAACGGCGACACCATGCTGGACGCCTTCACCACGCAGAAGTGGATCTCCGTGCAGCACGGGCGCAGCGGCTTCCCGTTCTAGCGGGCCGAGAGTTCCGAGGGTCCCGGCGGGCGGCGCCCGGGGCCGGATCTAGGCTGGACCCCATGTCAGCGATCCGTCTCCTCGTGCTCGGCGCCGTCCGCCAGCACGGGCGGGCCCACGGCTACCAGGTGCGCAACGACCTGGAGTACTGGGGCGCGCACGAGTGGTCCAACGCCAAGCCCGGCTCGATCTACCACGCGCTGAAGCAGATGGCGAAACAGGGGCTGCTCCTCGCGCACGAGATCGCGCCGTCCACGGCGGGCGGGCCGCCGCGGGTGGAGTACGAGATCACCGGGCAGGGCACCGAGGAGTACCTCTCCCTGCTCCGCGCCTACCTCACCGCCTACGACCAGCGGCCGGACGTGCTCACCGCGGCGCTCGGCTTCATGGTCGACCTCCCGCGCGAGGAGGCCCTCGCCCTGCTGGAGGAGCGGGTGCGCAGGATCGAGGAGTGGCGGGCCTCCGTCACCGAGTACTACATGCCCGCGGAGGGGCCCGGCCAGTACGGGCACATCGGCGAGATCATGAACTACTGGGTCCACTCGGCCGACTCCGGTGCCGAGTGGACCCGCGGCCTCATCGAACGAGTCCGGGGCGGCGCGTACACCTTCGCCGGCGAGGGTGAGCCGTTCGTGGGTGTGCTGGCGGAGGGGGAGGAGAACCCCTTCGCCGCGGGGCGGCCGCACTACGGGGATGCTCGCTAATCAAGTTTGACCAATGGGGGGTCGGGGGTTATCTTCTGAGCTAGTAGTCAAATTTGGCTAGCTTGTCTCTCGAAAGGGAAGCGGGGAGTGGCAGTGGCCGACGCGGCGATCACCGTCGAAGGAGCACGCAAGGAGTACGGCAGCAAGAACGCGTTGGACGGACTCGACCTCACGGTCACGCGCGGCACGGTGCACGGCGTGCTGGGCCCGAACGGAGCGGGCAAGACGACCCTGGTCCGGATCCTGTCCACGCTGCTGCGGCCCGACGCCGGCCGCGTCGAGGTGGCGGGGCACGACGTCGTCGCCGAGGCGTACGCGGTGCGGCTGCGCATCGGCCTGCTCGGCCAGCACGCGGCGCTCGACGAGGAGCTGGGCGGCCGGCAGAACCTGGAGATGTTCGGCCGCCTGCACCACCTGGGCGCCCGCCGGGCCCGCGCGCGTGCCGACGAACTGCTCGTCCGCTTCGGCCTCTCCGACACCGGCCGCAAGCCGGTCAGCGCCTACAGCGGAGGCATGCGCCGCCGCCTGGACCTGGCCGCGTCCCTCATCACCGAACCGGAGGTGCTCTTCCTGGACGAGCCGACCACCGGCCTCGACCCGCGCGGCCGCGCCGAGGTGTGGGACTCGGTCCGCTCCCTGGTCGGCGCCGGTACGACGGTCCTGCTCACCACCCAGTACCTGGAGGAGGCCGACCAGCTCGCCGACCGCATCTCGGTCGTCGACGCCGGCCGTGTCGTCGCCGACGGCACGGCGGACGAACTCAAGGCCGCCACCGGCGGCGACCGCGTCGACGTCGTCCTGCGCGACGCCGGCCACCTGGGCGCCGCGGTGGCCCTGCTGCCGCTCACCGGCGTCCGCGTGGATACCGACCGCCGGCTCCTCAGCGCCCCCGTCACCGACCGCATGGCCGCGCTCTCCGGCGTCGTACGGGCGTTGGAGGAGGCCGGTATCGAGGCCGAGGACGTGGCGCTGCGCCGGCCGACCCTGGACGAGGTGTTCCTGCACCTCACCGACCGCACGAAGGAGGCCGCGTGAGCACGAGCGTTCCGAACGCCACGTCGTACGCCCTGTCCGACTCCTGGACCATGACCCGCCGCGAGCTGGCCCGCTGGGGACGGCAGCCGGTGACGGTCGTCGTGAACCTGGTCTTCCCCGTCATGCTGCTGCTGATGTTCGGCTACCTGGTCGGCGGCGGCCGGGGCCTGAGCGGCGACTACGTCGACTACCTGGTCCCCGGGATGCTCGCCCTCACCATGGCCTTCGGCCTGGAGGGCACGATGATCGCCGTCACCCGGGACCTCGACAAGGGCGTCGTCGACCGCTTCCGCTCCCTCCCGATGGCCAACGGCGCGGTCCTGGTCGGCCGTTCCGCCGCCGACATGCTCCAGTCGGCGCTCGGCCTCGCCGTGCTGACCGGCGTCGGGTA
Source organism: Streptomyces rubrogriseus (assembly GCF_027947575.1). Taxonomy (NCBI): domain Bacteria; kingdom Bacillati; phylum Actinomycetota; class Actinomycetes; order Kitasatosporales; family Streptomycetaceae; genus Streptomyces; species Streptomyces rubrogriseus. The sequence goes on from NZ_CP116256.1 coordinate 365,642, forward strand.
CGCGCTGGGCTGGCGGGCCCACGGCGGCCCCGGCGCCTTCCTCGGCGCGGTCGGCCTGCTCCTGCTCTTCCGCTTCGCCATGCTGTGGATCGGCATCTTCCTGGCCCTGGTGGCGGGCAAGCCCGAGCTGGTGCAGGCGGTGCAGATCCTGGTCTGGCCGGTCGGCTTCCTGTCCAACGCCTTCGCCACCCCCGGCTCCATGCCCGGCTGGCTGGGCACCGTCGTCGAGTGGAACCCGATGTCCCAGACCGCCACGGCCGTCCGCGACCTCTTCGGCGGCCCCGGCGGCGAGTCCGGCCACCTCTGGGCCGCCGTCGCCTGGCCGCTGGCGCTGCTCGCGGTGTTCTTCCCGCTGGCGGTGAGGAGGTTCGCCCGGCTGAGCCGTTGAGGCGCGGCGAAGTGGGCCGGCGGCGCCCGCGTGAGTGGACGGGTGCGGGACGCCCGGCGGCGAGGTGGGCGGTGAGGAAGCGGGCGGCGCGGTCGAGTGCGGCGTCCGCCTCCTCCGGGCGGCCGTGGTGGAGCTGGTGGACGTGGGGGAGGCCGGGCCCCAGGCCGACCGGTTGGTGGCCGCCGACCGGTGGTGTGCGGGGCGCGCACCCCCCCAGGACCGCCGGAACGGCCGGGCGTCGCCCGGCTCCGTCGGCCAAGGACGCGCCGGTCTCGCTGACCGCGGGGATCGCGCCCGGCGACCTGAGCCGCCTCACCGCGACGCTCCCGGGGGAACCCGGAGGCGGGCGCCCGCGGCAGCCCGGGCCGACGAGGGAGCCGGGGTCAGTGGTGGAACCCGGTCGCCGCCCCCTTGTCCCGGGTCAGCGGGTGCGGCTGCCGGCGCAGCTCGGGCAGCAGCCGCTCGAGGTCGTCCAGGAGCAGGTCCGCCATGTCGGCCGAGAAGCCGTTGCGGCACACCACCCGCAGCACGGAGAGGTCCTCGCGGTGCGGCGGGAAGGTGTACGCCGGCACCAGCCAGCCGCCCTCCCGCAGCCGCCGGGACACGTCGAAGACGTCGTACGCCGTCACCTCGTCGGCCGTCGTGAAGGCGAACACGGGCAGCTGGTCGCCGCGCGTCAGCAGCCGGAAGTCGCCGAGCGCCGCCACCCGCCGCGCGACGGAGCCCGCGATGTCCCGCGCGTTCTGCTGCACGGCCCGGTAGCCCTCGCGGCCCAGCCGCAGGAACGTGTAGTACTGCGCCACCACCTGCGCGCCGGGCCGGGAGAAGTTCAGCGCGAAGGTCGGCATGTCGCCGCCCAGGTAGTTCACCCGGAACACCAGCTCCTCGGGCAGCGCCTCGGCATCCCGCCACAGTGCCCAGCCGACGCCGGGGTAGACCAGCCCGTACTTGTGCCCCGAGGTGTTGATCGAGGCGACCCGGGGCAGCCGGAAGTCCCACACCAGGTCCTCGTCCAGGAAGGGCGCGACCATGCCGCCCGAGGCCCCGTCGACGTGCACCGGGACGTCGAGCCCGGTCCGCTCCTGGAGGGCGTCCAGGGCCGCGCACAGGTCGGCGACCGGCTCGTAGGAGCCGTCGAAGGTGGAGCCCAGGATGCCGACGACCCCGATGGTGTTCTCGTCGCACAGCTCGGCGGCGGCCTGCGGGTCCAGGTGGAAGCGGTCGCCCTCCATCGGGACCTGGCGGGCCTCCACCTCCCAGAAGTTGCAGAACTTCTCCCAGCAGACCTGGACGTTCACGCCCATCACGAGATTGGGCCGCACGTCCTTCGCCGGATAGCGGTCGGCGTTGCGCAGCGCCCAGCGCCGCTTGAGCGCCATCCCCGCCAGCATGCACGCCTCGCTCGACCCGGTCGTCGAGCAGCCCACGGCCGCCGACGGGTCCGGCGCGTGCCACAGGTCGGCGAGCATCGCCACGCAGCGCCGCTCCAGCTCGGCGGTGCGCGGGTACTCGTCCTTGTCGATCATGTTCTTGTCCCGGCACTCGCTCATCAGGACCCCGGCCTGCGGCTCCATCCAGGTGGTGACGAAGGTGGCCAGGTTGAGCCGCGCGTTGCCGTCGAGCATCAGCTCGTCGTGGACCAGCCGGTACGCGGTCTCCGGCGGCAGCGGGGAGTCGGGCAGCCGGTGCGAGGGCGGGGCCTCGGTCATGCCGCCGAGCGGGTTCGCCGCCGCGTGGAAGGGGTTCACGGCGAGCCGGCGCCGGTCACGATCGCCGTCGTGGGACGGGCGGGGACCCTGGTGCAGTGACATGCGTCCGACGGTAGGCCGGGGCCCGGGGGGCCGCACCCGGGGACGTACGGACGGGCGCGGGCCCGCACCTCACGCCGTGTCGGGCGCCGGTCTCCCGTTGTCGTCGAACCGGGCGACGGCGTCGGCGACGAGCTCGTCGGTCTGGTGCGGCGGGACGATGCCGCAGCTGATCAATCCCGCCAGGCCCTGGAACGTGGCGAGGAAGACCAGGCCGGCCCGCTGCGCGTCCTGCGCGCCGGGGCCGCCCTCGGGCCGGGCCTGCTGGAAGACGTCGAGGATCGGCTCGAAGGCCTCGGCGGCGCTGCGCGCCACGGCTTCCGCGCCCGCGCCGTGCTTGTGCGCGAACATCAGCTCGACCAGGTTCGGCTCGGAGGTCGTGAAGCCGATGTAGGCGTCCGCGATCGAACGGATCCGCTCCGTGGGCCCGCCCGGGGCCGCGGCCGCTTCCCGCAGTCGCGCCCCGAGCCGCGCGAACCCCTCCACCGCGAGCGCGTCGAGCAGCGCCTGGCGATCCGGGAAGTACCGGCGCGGCGCGGCATGAGTCACCCCGATCTCCCCGGAGAGCTCCCGAAGGGAGAGCTCTGCCGCCCCCTTCTCGTGGAGCTTCGTCGCAGCACGGTCCAGCAGCGCCTGACGCAGGTTGCCGTGATGGTACGGACGGGGCGGGGTCATCTCGTCAGACTACCAAGCAGTTTCCATTGACTACATTGTATCCAGTGGTTACATTCGAGCGGTGTCCACTCTCTCCTCTTCTTCACACATCCCTGACCAGACCGGCCGGACCGTCGTGATCACCGGGGGCGCCGGCGGCATCGGTCGATCCGCCGCCTCGGCGCTCGCCATGCGGGGCGCGCGGGTGATTCTCGCCGTCCGCGATCAGGCAAAGGGGCGTGCGGCAGCACGCGACATGGGAGGCCGGGCCGAGGTCCGCGCCCTCGACCTGGCCTCGCTCGCATCGATCCGGGAGTTCGCCGAAGGCCTGCGCGAGCCGGTCGACGTCCTCGTGAACAACGCCGGAGCGATGACCGCCGCTCGCCAGGAGACGCGGGACGGCTTCGAGAGCCAGCTCGGCGTCAATCACCTCGGCCACTTCGCGCTGACGAACCTCCTCCTGGACCGCGTCACCGGCCGAGTGGTGACGATCTCGTCCAGCGCCCACCGTTCGGCACACATCGACTTCGAGGACCTCCAGTGGGAGCGGCGCCCCTACCGTCCTTTCGGCGCCTACGGCCAGTCCAAGCTGGCCAACCTGCTGTTCACGTCCGAATTGCAGCGCCGGCTCACCGAGGCCGGCTCGCCGGTGACCGCCACGGCCGCGCATCCCGGATGGGCGTCGACCGGGTTCCGGATCACCAGCGGCAACCGGCTCTTCGACGCGCTCGTGGCGTTCAGCACGCCGTTCCTCGCGCACGGCCCGCAGGGCGGCGCGCTCCCGACCCTGCTGGCGTCGACCGGCGAGGTACCCGCCGGGAGCTTCGCCGGCCCGAGCCGCTTCGGCGGCGTGCGCGGACCCGCCGCGCTCGCCGAGCCGTCCGGTCGAGCAAAGGACCCCGAGACCGCCAGACGTCTGTGGGAGGTCTCCGAGCGGCTCACGGGCACCGGGTTCCCGCTGGCCGCGGACGCGCCCGCCGGTCCGGGCACACCTTGACGGGTGGTCAGCGGTGCCCGCGGCGCATGGGGACCAGGTTGCCGCGCCGGTGGGCGGCGACGAGCATGGGGATCGCGATCAGCAGGCTGACGACGACGGGCACGATCGACGCCTCCAGGCCGAAGTCTCCGCCGGTCAGCAGCTCGGGGCCGGTCGGGTTGGTGGTCATCAGGCCCTCCGAGGCGTGGCCGGAGACCGGGATGCCGATCAGGCCCAGGGCGGTGTTCCAGGCGAAGTGCAGTCCCACGACGAACCAGATGTTGCGCGTCCACAGGAACGCGGCACCGAGGAGGACGCCGGCCTCGACGGCGATCGCGGTCGAACTCCACAGGGTGGCGTCCGGGTTGGCCAGGTGCAGCAGGCCGAACAGCACCGCGGTGGTCGCCAGAGCCGCCCAGCTGCCCCACATCTTCTCCAGTGCCTGGAGGGCGAGGCCGCGGAAGATCAGTTCCTCGGTCACGGCGGCGCCGAGCTGCATCGCGGCCATGCTCGCCACGATCGGCAGGGCGCTGCCGGATCGTTCGGTGAACGAGAACTCGGTGAGGAGCATCAGCATCGACACGGTGATGAACGCGAAGCCGATCGCGGCGCCGGACAACGCCCGTGTCACGGCTCCCGGCCCCGCGATCTCCGGCATGCTCCGCCGGGCGACGAAGCGCATGACCGCCCAGTAGACGGCGACCGCCACGACCGCGCCGACGACGGCGACCACCCCGCCCGCCGGGGCCAGCCCGGACGCCAGCCCCACACCCACGATCCCGGCCGGCATCCAGACGAGGGGAGACTGGGAGAAGCGGCCACCCTCCCGGCGCGCGGGCCGGGGCGAAGCGGTGCGAGTCGTGCTCATGGTGACCTCCGGGTGGCATCGGCCGCGTGCCTTCCGGCGACCTGCCAGGAACGCTACGCAGGCGGCCACGTTCCCGAATCACCCCCGAGTGGACGGTCCCCCGTAGCTCCTGCGGGGGACACGGGGCGGCGGACGCCGCGAAGGGCGGGGCCGGGCGCGGCGTGGCACGCGGAACGTCCGGGCTTGCACCTCACGTCACGTGAGGAGGCAGCGTGGACGGCGTCAGAGAAAGGAGCGGAAGTGAGCTACTCCGTGGGACAGGTGGCCGGCTTCGCCGGAGTGACGGTGCGCACGCTGCACCACTACGACGACATCGGCCTGCTCGCACCCGGCGAGCGCAGCCACGCGGGCCACCGGCGCTACAGCGACGCCGACCTCGACCGGCTGCAGCAGATCCTGTTCTACCGGGAGCTGGGCTTCCCGCTCGACGAGGTCGCCGCCCTGCTCGACGACCCGGCCGCGGACCCGCGCGCGCACCTGCGCCGCCAGCACGAGCTGCTGTCCGCCCGGATCGAGAAGCTGCAGAGGATGGCGGCGGCCGTGGAGCAGGCCATGGAGGCACGCAGCATGGGAATCAACCTCACGCCCGAGGAGAAGTTCGAGGTGTTCGGCGACTTCGACCCCGACCAGTACGAGGAGGAGGTCCAGGAACGCTGGGGCGACACCGACGCCTACCGCCAGTCCAAGGAGAAGACCGCCTCGTACACCAAGGAGGACTGGCAGCGCATCCAGGACGAGGCCGACGAACTCACCCGGCGCTTCGTCGCCCTGATGGACGCGGGTGAGCCCGCCGACTCCGAGGGGGCCATGGACGCCGCCGAGGACCACCGGCAGGGCATCGCCCGCAACCACTACGACTGCGGGTACGAGATGCACACCTGCCTGGGCGAGATGTACGTGTCCGACGAACGTTTCACGCGAAACATCGACGCCGCCAAGCCGGGCCTCGCCGCCTACATGCGCGACGCGATCCTCGCCAACGCCGTCCGGCACACCCCCTGAGCGGTGGTCGTGGCCCGGGTCCCCCGCCCGTCTCACCCCACGGCTCACTCCCACGGCTCACTCCCACGGCTCACTCCCGGGCCACGACCACCGCCGTCCCGTACGCGCACACCTCGGTGCCCACGTCCGCCGCCTCCGTCACGTCGAAACGGAAGGACAGCACCGCGTTCGCGCCCCGCGCGCGTGCCTGCTCGACCAGCCGCTCCATCGCCTGGTTGCGGGTCTCGACCAGCGTCTTGGTCAGGCCGCGCAGCTCACCGCCGACCAGCGACTTCAGTCCGGCACCGATCTGGCTCCCCAGGTGCCGGGAGCGCACGGTCAGCCCGAAGACCTCCCCGAGCACCTCCTGCACCCGGTGGCCCGGCAGATCGTTGGTGGTCACGACGAGCACGTCGGGCTGCGGGCCCTGGCCGCCGCCGTATTCTTCAATACCCATGGTTCTCAGGTTTCCCCGGGGAACGTCACAGCGCACCCCAAGACGCCCCGTGGAACCTGGGGCACCGCGGCTGCGTTGTACGTTTGGGCAGCCAGGTCCAGCCCGCCTCCCCCCAGCAGCAGGAGCCACAATCCCGTGACCACCCTTGCGCTCGGTCCCGAGTGGATCAGCCCGGACTATCTGATCGAGACGTTCAGTCTGCCCGGCATCCTGCTCATCGTCTTCGCCGAGTCGGGACTCTTCGCGTTCCTGCCCGGCGACTCGCTGCTGTTCACCGCGGGCCTGTTCGTCGCCCAGGGCGAGTACATCAGCCAGCCGCTGTGGCTGGTGTGCACCCTGATCGTGGCCGCCGCCGTCCTCGGCGACCAAGTCGGCTACATGATCGGCAAGTTCTTCGGCCCGAAGCTCTTCAGCCGCCCCAACTCCAAGCTCTTCAAACAGGAGAACCTGGAGAAGGCGCACGAGTTCATGGAGAAGTACGGGCCCAAGGCGATCGTCCTGGCCCGCTTCGTGCCCATCGTGCGCACCTTCGCCCCCATCGTGGCGGGCGCCGGCCGCATGAAGTACCGCACCTTCCTCACGTACAACGTCATCGGCGGCGTGGCCTGGGGCACCGGCGTCACCCTCGCGGGCTACTGGCTCGGCCAGATCGAGTTCATCCGGGCCCACGTCGAGGGCATCCTCGTCCTGATCATCCTGATCTCCGTCGTCCCGATCGCCATCGAGTACCTGCGCGAGCGCAAGAAGAAGCAGCGCGCCGCCGCGGCCGCACCGACCCCGCCGGCCGCCCAGCAGCACCAGCCCCAGCCCCCGTACCCGGTCATGGACGACGCCACGACCCAGCTCCGCCGGGTCGACCCGTACGACCAGCCGCAGCAGCAGTACCCCCCGCAGTACGACCAGGGCTACGGCAACCAGCCCTACGGCGGCCAGCAGCCCCCGCAGCAGCCGTACGCCCAGCAGTACCCGCAGGGCTACGGCGACCAGCCCCAGCAGTACGGCGACCAGTACCCGTACGACCAGGGCCGTTAGAACCCGCGCGTCCGCTTGGCCGCCCGGCGTCCCGCCGCACTCGCGGCGCCGGGCACCTTCAGGAACAGCCGGGAGATCTCCCCGCCCAGGTTCACCCCGATCGCGATGGCCATCGCCAGCGCCACCGCGTTGGACAGCGACAGCAGCCCCGAGTCGACCTCGCCCTGAGCGATCCCCAGCAGACCGAAGTACGTCGCCGAACCGGGCAGCAGCGGCCCGATCGCCGCGGTCGTGTACGGCAGCGCCGACGCGAACCGGTAGCGGGACATCAGCTGCCCGAACAGGCCCACCAGCCCCGCCGCGGCGGCCGTGGAGGCCACCGGCGAGATGTCGCCGGCGTAGTTCATGGCGCCGTACACGCACCAGGCGATGCCGCCGTTCAGGGTCACCGCGAGGACGGTGGCCCGTTCCTGCTGGAGCAGGATCGCGAAGGCCAGCGAGAGCAGCATCGAGGCGAAGATCTGCACGAACGGTTCGTCACCGGTGCCCAGCTTGGCGTCCGGGTTCAGCTCGGCGCCCAGCTGGACCCCGAAGTACAGCACCACCAGCACCCCGGCGACGATGCTGACGAAGAAGTACATGACCTCCAGCAGACGGGCCGCGGCGGTGATGTAGAAGCCGGTCAGACCGTCCTGCACCCCCGCGACCAGCGCCCGCCCGGGCAGCAGCGCGAACAGCCCACCGGTGATGACCGCGGACGCCTTCACGTCGACGTGCGTCACCGTCAGCACGACACCCATCGCGGCGGGCGGCATCGCCGCCACCGCGAACTGGTAGAACTCCGGCAGCCCGCGCCCGGCGCACAGCCACGCCAGCCGGTCGCCGAGCATCGAGCCGAACATCGCCGCGAAGAACACGGTCAGCCCGCCACCGACGAGCAGCGAGGCCCCGCCCGCGAGCAGACCGCTCGCCATGGTCAGTACCCAGGTGGGGTACGGGTGCCGGTTGCGGCGGATCTCCGCCAGGCGCCGGTAGGCCTCCTCCAGGGAGATGTTCGTGTCCGGGTCGCTGAGGTCGTCCACCAGGTGGAACACGGCCGCGAGCCGCGTGTAGTCGGTGCCCCGGCGGCGTACCGTGCGCGACGCCGTCACCGGGTCCTCGACCAGGGACGGCTGGTGGGAGATCGACAGCAGGGTGAAGGTGACGTTCGGCTCGCAGCGGTCCAGGCCGTAGGAGCGGCAGACGGCGAACATGGCCGCCTCCACGTCCTCGGCGCCCTCACCGCCCGCCAGCAGCAGCTCTCCGATACGCAGCGTCAGGTCGAGCACGCGCGGCACGGCGGGGCCGGTCTCGTCGTCGTGCTTCTGCGAGGGCTCGGGCGCGGGCCGCTCGGCCACCGGCATCCGCAGCATGGCGCGCATCCGGTCCTGCCAGGGCACGTCCGTCAGGCTCACCGCGGGGAAGCCGCTCGCCGGGGTGAAGGCGGTCGGGGCGGTCCACGCGCTGTGCGTGCTCGGCATGGTGAACGCCGAGCCCTCGGCGTCCGCCGGAGCGGCCGGGGGCGCCTCCAGGCCGTCGGGGAGCGAGAACTCCGAGGTCGTCTCGGACTCGCTGCCGGTGGTCCGGGAAACGGCGAGTCCCTGCGGGATCTCGAACTCGGACGTCGTCGACGACTCGCCGTCGATCGACGCCGCGACGCCGCTCGGCTGCCGGAAGGCACTGCGGGCCTCGTCCGACTGCGGCTTTGGGTCCTCCGCCTCCGTCACCTGCGCAACGCTCCCTGGTACGAACACACCCTCCTGTTGACCTCAGTATGGTCACTCAAACACGAACAGGCCGCACGCGTGTGCGTGCGGCCTGTTACGGGAGAGGCGCCTGATCAGTGGCCGCCCTGGTCCTTGAAGCGCTTGTAGGACCGCTCGATCTCGGCCTCGGCCTCGGTGCGGCCCACCCAGTCGGCGCCCTCGACGGACTTGCCGGGCTCCAGGTCCTTGTAGACCTCGAAGAAGTGCTGGATCTCCAGGCGGTCGAACTCCGACACGTGGTGGATGTCACGCAGGTGCTCCACGCGCGGGTCGGTCGACGGCACGCACAGCAGCTTGTCGTCGCCGCCGGCCTCGTCCGTCATCCGGAACATGCCGATCGCGCGGCAGCGGATGAGGCAGCCCGGGAAGGTCGGCTCGTCCAGGATGACCAGCGCGTCCAGCGGGTCGCCGTCCTCGCCGAGGGTGTTCTCGACGAAGCCGTAGTCGGTCGGGTAGGCGGTCGAGGTGAACAGGCGGCGGTCCAGGCGGATACGACCGGTCTCGTGGTCCACCTCGTACTTGTTCCGCGAACCCTTCGGGATCTCGATCGTGACGTCGAACTCCACCGGACGCTCCTCCATGATCAGCACATAGTTCTGGTGGTTAAGTGTCCCTCACGCAGGTGTGTGATCGCGAAAGGGGCTGGTGGCAGTGCCAGAGCTGAGGCCTTGGCGGACCGCGCGACCGCATGTCGCGCGGGCCGCGGATGCCGTACGTCCCCGTCTGTCCCGCTTCGTCCGGGCCGCCGGACCGCGGGTCGCACGGTTGGCACGGGCCACGGCGCCGCGGCTCACCCGGATCACGAGGCCGAAGACCTGGCAGTACACCGCCGGTGCCGCCACCGCCGGGCTGGCACTGGCCGCCGGGGTGGTGACCGTCGCCGGCCCCTGGGACTCCACGGGTCAGCGTACGGCCGAGCGGGACCGGGCCGTCGCCCTGGAGCACACGGGTGGCACAGATCACGGCCGCGGATCCGGGGCCTCCGGCACGTCGTCCGGTTCGCCCCGGCCCGCGCCCAGCGCCGGGGCCGTACTGGCCGGTCTCGGCGGCACCACCACCCCCGGTGGCGTCAAGGCGGCACCGGGCGACCAGGACCTCGCGGACCTCCTCGACCCCCTGCTCAAGGACGCCCCCGGGCTCGGCGAGCGCCGCGCGGCGGCCGTCGTCGACCTCACCACCGGCAAGCGCCTGTACGGCCTCGGCTCCGACGCCCCGCTCACCCCGGCCTCCACCACCAAGATCGCCACGGCGGTCGCCGCCCTCACCGCCCTCGGCCCCGACCACCGCCTCACCACCCGCACCGCCCTGGAGGCCGACACCGGCGAGGTCGTCCTGGTCGGCGGCGGCGACCCCACCCTCACCGCGCGCGAGGACGCCCGGGACCTGGCCAGCCTGCGCACCCTCGCCGAGAAGACCGCCGCCGCCCTGAAGAAGCGGGGCGTGCGCGAGGTGACGCTGTCGTACGACACGACGCTCTACGCCGGTACGGAAATGCACCCGATCGGGGTCAACGAGAACCTCGCCCGCGTCACCGCCCTGATGACCGACGAGGGCCGCACCGACGACTCCACCAGCGGTCCCGCCCCCCGCGTGTCCGACCCGGCCGCCGACGCCGCCCGCACCTTCGCCGGCCTCCTGAAGCAGCACGGCGTCACCGCGTCGGCCCCCGGCCCGTCCAAGGCCACCGGCCGCGCCGCCACCCTCGCCACGGTCTCCTCGCCCCCGCTGTCGGCCCTGGTCGAACGGATGCTGACCAACAGCGACAACGACCTCGCCGAGGCCCTGGCCCGCCACACCGCCGTGGCGACCGGCAAGCCCGCCGACTTCGACGGGGCGGGCGCCGCCGTCGCGGCCCGCCTGGAACAGCTCGGCCTGCCGGTGGGCGGCGCGCGGTTCCACGACGGAAGCGGCCTGGACCGCACCGACCTGATCAGCGCCGACCTGCTCACCGCGCTGCTGGCCGAGGCGGCCGACCCGGCCCGGCCCCAGCTGCGCCCGGTCCTCACCGGCCTGCCCGTCGCCCACTTCACCGGCACCCTGGCCGGCCGTTACACGGACGGCGCAGCGGGCCTCGTCCGGGCCAAGACCGGCACCCTCACGGGCGTGAACACCCTCGCCGGCACGGTGACCACCCCCGACGGCCGCCTCCTCGGCTTCGCCTTCCTGGCCAACGACACGACGGATGCCTGGTCGGCGCAGTCGGCCCTGGACAGGGCAGCGACGACCCTGGTCTCCTGACCGCCGTGGGCAGTCGTTCCGCAGGGCGATGGGGGCACCTCCCATGCCTTTCGGGCAATGGGGGAGGGTGGGCACGGCACCGCAACGACGGGTGCCTCGGCAACGGACCTCGGCCCTGCCGACCTCGTAGGCGTCCCCCCGGGCACCGCACAGCCTGCCCCCAGCGGCAGCGCTCCCGTACCGTTGACGCATGACGAGCATCGGCGCAAATTCCGGCATGGTCGACTGGAACCTCGCGGTGGCGACCGCGACCCGGCTCGTACGGCCGGGCCCCGAGGTGAGCCGCGACGAGGCCAGGGCCGTCGTCGCCGAGCTCCGCCGCCATGCCAAGTCCTCGGAGGAGCACGTCCGCGGCTTCACCCGGATGGGCACCGAGGAGACCCACGACACCCCCCTCCTGGTGGTCGACCGGCCCGGCTGGGTCCGGGCCAACGTCGCCGGGTTCCGGGAGCTGCTCAAGCCCCTGCTGGAGAAGATGCAGGAGCGGCGCGGCGGCGGCGCGGGCAACGCGGTCCTCGGCGCCGTCGGCGGCAAGGTCACCGGCGTGGAGCTGGGCATGCTGCTGTCGTTCCTGTCCTCCCGCGTCCTCGGCCAGTACGAGACGTTCGCCCCCGCCACCCGGGAACTGCCCGCCGGCGCGAACGGCGGCGGCCGGCTGCTCCTGGTCGCACCGAACATCGTCCACGTCGAACGCGAACTCGACGTCGAGCCGCACGACTTCCGCCTGTGGGTGACCCTGCACGAGGAGACGCACCGCACGCAGTTCACCGCCGTGCCCTGGCTGCGCGACCACCTCGAGGGCGAAATCCAGTCGTTCCTGGCCGAGACCGACGTGGACCCGATGACCGTGCTCGAGCGGGTCCGCGAGGCCGCCCAGTCGCTGGCCGGGGGCCGTCCCGAGGCGGAGGAGGACGACGGCGGCCGCTCGCTCGTGGAGCTGGTGCAGACCCCGGCCCAACGGGAGGTTCTCGGCCGCCTCACCGCCGTGATGTCCCTCCTGGAGGGGCACGCCGACTTCGTGATGGACGGCGTGGGACCGGCCGTCGTGCCGACCGTCGGGGAGATCCGGGAGAAGTTCCAGCAGCGCCGCGCCAAGGGCGCCTCCCGCCTCGACATGGCGCTGCGCAAGCTGCTCGGCCTGGACGCCAAGCTCCGCCAGTACCGGGACGGCGAACGGTTCGTACGGGCCGTCGTGGAGGAGTGCGGCATGGACGGCTTCAACCGCGTCTGGACCTCGCCCAACACGCTCCCCACCAAGTCGGAGATCGCCAAACCGGCGGACTGGATCGCGCGGGTGCACCGCAAGCCGGAGGCGTGAGCCGCGCGGGCGGGGCGTGAAACGATTCCGGCCTACGGCAGGCGAACGACCCTTCAATCACCCGTCCGAGGGACCGTGAGCCTTCGGCAGGCGTGCGATGCTCAGGGAACGGCCCGTTTCTGTCACCATCTACACACTCTGCGTGACCGAACCTCGGGCTCACCCCCGACAACTTCATGAAGGGCACCGGACATGGGTCCCCATCCTGCGGTCGCGGCGATACGCCTGGCGGTCCGCCGCGTCCTCCACGACATCCTCACCGAACTGAACACCCCGGCCGGCGTTCCCGCCGCGACGGCCGTCGAACGTACGCCTGAGCGTGCGCCCGGACTTCCCACGGCACCGCTCGTGCTCGTGGCGTGCTCCGGCGGTGCCGACTCCATGGCGCTCGCCTCCGCCCTCGCCTTCGAGGCCCCCCGGCTCGGCGTCCGGGCCGGTGGTGTCACCGTCGACCACGGCCTGCAGAGCGGCTCCGACCTGCGCGCCGAAGAGGTCGTCCTGCGCCTGCGCGAACTGGGCCTCGACCCCGTGGAGGCCACCGCCGTGACCGTCGGCCGCGCCGGCGGCCCGGAAGCCGCCGCCCGCGACGCCCGCTACGCCGCCCTCGACGCCGCCGCCGCCCGCCACGGCGCCGCCGCCGTCCTGCTCGGCCACACCCGCGACGACCAGGCCGAGACCGTCCTGCTGGGCCTCGCCCGCGGCTCCGGCATCCGCTCCCTGTCGGGCATGGCCGCGGTCTCGGGGGCCGGCGGCCGTTACCGGCGCCCCTTCCTCCAGGTCGACCGCCAGACCGCCCGCAAGGCGTGCATGGTCCAGTCCCTCCCGGTGTGGGACGACCCCCACAACACCGACCCCGCCTACACCCGCTCCCGGCTGCGCCACGAGGGTCTGCCCGCCCTGGAGAAGGCGCTCGGCAAGGGCGTCGTCGAGGCCCTCGCCCGTACGGCCCAGCTCTCCCGGGACGACGCCGACGCCCTCGACACCTGGGCCCGCCAGGCCGAGGCCGGCGTCCGCGACGCCACCGGCGGACTGGAGTGCGCCAAGCTGTACGCCCTGCCGCCCGCCGTACGCCGCCGGATCCTGCGCCGCGCCGCCCTGGAGGCCGGTGCGCCGGGCGGTGCCCTGTTCGCCCGCCACATCGAGGAAGTCGACCGGCTCATCACCGGCTGGCGCGGTCAGGGGGCCATCAACCTCCCCGGCAAAGTCGTCGCCCGGCGGCAGGGTGGCAGACTGGTGATTCGGCAAGGCTGAATCCGGACCCTCCACCGATCCGCAGACGGATCGACGGACGCTCCGGACCGGCCGGTGGGACGACCGAAAGTGATGCGGGTGGACGCGAACGACATGGGTGCCGACCTCGAGAAGGTACTCATCACCAAGGAAGAGATCGACGCGAAGCTGGCCGAGCTGGCCGCGAAGATCGACGCGGAGTACGCGGGCAAGGACCTGCTCATCGTCGGCGTGCTCAAGGGCGCCGTGATGGTCATGGCCGACCTGGCGCGCACGCTGTCCACCCCCGTCACGATGGACTGGATGGCGGTGTCCTCGTACGGCGCGGGCACCCAGTCCTCCGGTGTGGTGCGGATCCTCAAGGACCTCGACACCGACATCAAGGGCCGCCACGTCCTGATCGTCGAGGACATCATCGACTCCGGCCTGACCCTGTCCTGGCTGATCTCCAACCTCGGCTCGCGCGAGCCCGCCTCCCTCAAGGTGTGCACGCTGCTGCGCAAGCCCGACGCCGCGAAGGTCGCCATCGACGTGGAGTGGGTCGGCTTCGACATCCCCAACGAGTTCGTCGTCGGCTACGGCCTCGACTACGCGGAGAAGTACCGCAACCTCCCGTTCGTCGGTACGCTCGCGCCCCACGTGTACGGCGGCTGACGCGGTCCTGTAACGGGCTTCACGGTGTTTGTGCGGGTCACCCGGGAACCCCTCGGGCCCCCGCGCCGTTGGAGCATGCAGACGGGACGTCGGCCCGCCCGTGCGGCTGAGGGCCGCCACGCTGGGGTACCGTCAGAAGAACTGTCTTATCAAACTCACTATGGCAGGAGGGACGGGGCGACACCGCTCCGTGTGGATGGACGTGAAGCGATACTTCCGTGGGCCAATCATGTGGATCGTGCTGGCCGTCCTTGCCGTGGTCGTGTTGATGCAGGTCGTGGGCTCGTCCGGTGGCTACAAGACGGTCGACACGGGCCAGGTCGTCCAGGCGATCAACGACAACAGGGTCGAGTCGGCCAAGCTGACCACCGGTGACGAGCAGACCATCAAGGTCCAGCTCAAGGACGGCCAGAAGGTCGAGGGCAGCTCGAAGATCCAGGCGAGCTACATCGGCGACCAGGGCGTGACCCTCGCCAACACACTTCAGAACAAGTACCAGGACAAGCAGATCCCCGACGGCTACACGGTGTCGCCGTCGAAGCAGAACCCGTTCGTCGGGATCCTGCTCTCCCTGCTCCCGTTCGTCCTGATCGTGGTCGTCTTCCTGTTCCTGATGAATCAAATGCAGGGCGGCGGCTCCCGGGTCATGAACTTCGGGAAGTCCAAGGCGAAGCTCATCACCAAGGACACCCCCAAGACGACGTTCTCCGACGTCGCCGGGTCCGACGAGGCCGTCGAGGAACTCCACGAGATCAAGGAGTTCCTCCAGGAGCCGGCCAAGTTCCAGGCCGTCGGCGCCAAGATCCCCAAGGGTGTGCTGCTGTACGGCCCGCCCGGTACCGGCAAGACCCTGCTCGCGCGTGCCGTCGCGGGCGAGGCGGGCGTGCCGTTCTACTCGATCTCCGGTTCCGACTTCGTCGAGATGTTCGTCGGTGTCGGTGCCTCCCGAGTGCGCGACCTGTTCGAGCAGGCCAAGGCGAACGCCCCGGCCATCGTCTTCGTCGACGAGATCGACGCGGTCGGCCGCCACCGCGGCGCCGGCCTCGGCGGCGGTCACGACGAGCGCGAGCAGACCCTGAACCAGCTGCTCGTCGAGATGGACGGCTTCGACGTCAAGGGCGGCGTGATCCTCATCGCCGCGACGAACCGGCCCGACATCCTCGACCCGGCGCTGCTGCGCCCCGGCCGCTTCGACCGGCAGATCGCCGTCGACCGCCCGGACATGCAGGGCCGGCTGGAGATCCTCAAGGTCCACCAGAAGGGCAAGCCGGTCGCGCCCGACGTCGACCTGTCGGCCGTCGCCCGCCGTACGCCCGGCATGACCGGTGCCGATCTGGCCAACGTGCTGAACGAGGCCGCCCTGCTGACGGCCCGCAGTGACCAGAAGCTGATCGACAACCACATGCTGGACGAGGCGATCGACCGCGTGGTCGCGGGCCCGCAGAAGCGGACCCGGATCATGTCGGACAAGGAGAAGAAGATCACCGCGTACCACGAGGGCGGTCACGCCCTGGTCGCGGCGGCCTCACCGAACTCCGACCCGGTCCACAAGATCACCATCCTGTCCAGAGGCCGCGCCCTCGGCTACACGATGGTGCTCCCGGACGAGGACAAGTACTCGACCACGCGCAACGAGATGCTCGACCAGCTCGCCTACATGCTGGGCGGCCGCGCGGCCGAGGAGCTGGTGTTCCACGACCCGACGACCGGCGCGGCCAACGACATCGAGAAGGCCACCGGCCTGGCCCGGGCGATGGTCACCCAGTACGGCATGACCGAGCGCCTCGGCGCGATCAAGTTCGGCGGCGACAACAGCGAGCCGTTCCTCGGCCGTGAGATGGCGCACCAGCGCGACTACTCGGAAGAGGTCGCCGCGCTGGTCGACGAGGAAGTCAAGAAGCTCATCGAGACGGCGCACAACGAGGCCTGGGAGATCCTGGTCGAGAACCGCGACGTCCTCGACAACCTCGTCCTCGCGCTGCTGGAGAAGGAGACGCTGGGCAAGGAGGAGATCGCCGAGGTCTTCGCCCAGATCGTCAAGCGCCCGTCCCGGCCCGCCTGGACCGGTTCTTCCCGCCGTACGCCCTCGACGCGTCCGCCGGTGCTCTCCCCCAAGGAGCTGGCACTGACGAACGGGGCGAACGGCGCGACGGCGGCGATCTCCACCACCAAGAGCACTACGGTGGAGCCCGCTCCGGCACCGGAGCGAGCACCGGAGGACCGCCCGGAGAGCTGACCCCGGCCGCCTCGGACCGCCCAGGCGGCCCGACCGGGCCCGGAATGTATGCCGCACCCCCCAGGTTCTAGCCTTGGGGGGTGCGGCATTTTCGTATGCCGTCGCAGGACGGATCAGGAACGAGGCATAACATGACCGACCCCGTGACGCTGGACGGCGAGGGCCGGATCGGCGAGTTCGACGAGAAGCGGGCCGAGAACGCCGTACGCGAACTGCTGATCGCGGTCGGCGAGGACCCGGACCGCGAGGGCCTCAGGGAGACTCCGGCGCGCGTGGCACGGGCGTACAAGGAGATATTCGCCGGCCTGTGGCAGGAGCCGGAGGACGTGCTGACGACGACGTTCGACCTCGGGCACGACGAGATGGTCCTGGTGAAGGACATCGAGGTGTTCTCCACCTGCGAGCATCATCTGGTGCCGTTCCGCGGGGTGGCGCACGTCGGCTACATCCCGTCCACCAGCGGGAAGATCACCGGTCTGTCGAAGCTGGCCCGGCTCGTGGACGTCTATGCGCGCCGCCCGCAGGTGCAGGAACGTCTCACCACGCAGATCGCGGACTCCCTGATGGAGATCCTGGAACCGCGCGGGGTGATCGTCGTGGTCGAGTGCGAGCACATGTGCATGTCCATGCGGGGCATCCGCAAGCCAGGGGCGAAGACCCTCACCTCGGCCGTGCGGGGTCAGCTGCGGGATGTCGCCACGCGCAACGAGGCCATGAGTCTGATCATGGCTCGCTGAGTCCCCGGGGGCGGGTCATGCCGCCGATGCGGCGCCCGGGTGGTCGTCGTCCTCGTCCTCCGGGAGTCTGCAGACCCGTTCCATGAAGAGGGCGGCCGCTATCACGGCGATGCCCGCGACGACCGAGGCGCCCGCGTAGATGGCCTGGTCGCGGCGGGCCGGGATGTCGAGGTACTCCAGCAGGAAGACGCCCGTGCCGCCGTACATGCCGGCGACGAGGGCGGCCACCAGGGCGCTGGCCTGGCCGAAGACGACGGCGCGGGCCGCCATCATCGGGTCGACGCCCTTGGCGCCGGGGACGCGGTCCCGCTGGGCCTTGAGGCGGGCGCGGATCGAGAGCGCCGTGGCCAGCAGGATCACCGCGATCAGGGCGAGGACGACGGGGGCGGCCAGGGGGACGCTCGGCAGCGTACCCACCGAGTTCCACAGGCGGGCGCCGGCCCAGGACAGGATTCCGGCGACGACGAACACGCCGGCCAGCACCCTGATGCGCAGCTCTTTCACGGTGTTCCGGTGTCCCTTCGGCTCCCCGGCGCGGTCGTCCCGGCCTCGTCGTCCTCGTCGACCTTAACGACTACTCGGGCAGCTGGAGTTCCAGGTCGGCGCGGGGCGCGACGCCGTCGCGGGTGACGGCGGCCAGGAGGTCGGCGACCCTGCCCCGGCCGGGCAGGGCGGCCTCCGGGTCGACGTCCAGCCAGGGAGCCAGCACGAAGGCGCGTTCGTGGGCGCGCGGGTGGGGGAGGGTGAGGTGCGGGTCGTCGGAGACGACCTCGGCGTAGGCGACGATGTCGACGTCCAGGGTGCGCGGGCCCCAGCGCTCGTCGCGGACCCGGTGGAAGGCCTCCTCGACCGCGTGCGCCCGCTCCAGGAGGGAGGACGGGGGCAGGGTCGTCTTGAGGATCACGACCGCGTTGAAGTACGAGGGCTGGCTGTCGGGGGCGACGCCCCACGGCTCCGTCTCGTAGACCGGCGAGACGCCTTTGACCCGGACGCCGGGGGTGTCCTCCAGGGCGTCGATCGCGCCCTGGAGGGTCTCCAGGCGGTTGCCGAGGTTGGCGCCGAGGGCGACCACCGCGCGCTTGGGGTTGGACAGGGTGGTGTCCGCGGCGTCGACCTGCTCGATGACGGAGGCGGGCACGGGCTGTACGGTCGGGTCGCTCGGACCCTGGGCGAAGGGGGCGCTCATACACGGCTCCGGATGATGGTGACGGTCACGTCGTCGAAGGGGACGGTGATCGGTGCGTCCGGCTTGTGGACGCAGACCTCGACCTCCTCGACCCCTTCGTGCTTCAGACAGACCTGGGCGATGCGCTCGGCGAGGGTCTCGACGAGGTTGACCGGCTCGCCCTCGACGACGGCCACGACCTCCTCGGCCACGATGCCGTAGTGCACTGTCTTCGCCAGGTCGTCGTCGGCCGCGGCCGGGCGGGTGTCCAGGCCAAGGACGATGTCCACGAGGAAGGTCTGGCCGTCCTCGCGCTCCTTGGGGAACACACCGTGGTGCCCGCGGGCCTTCAGGCCGCGCAGCGCGACACGATCCACGCGAATCACTCCTGCAGTCGTCGGTCTCGGCCGGTCGTACCACGTGCGGGTGGTACGGCGGCCCCAGTCGAATCTACCCGCGTGCACCGACAGGGGCGGGCCGCGGGGGGCGGGGCGGGGTGGGGAGGGGGCGGGTTTTCACCGTGCGTTCTCCCTGGCGGTCCCGGTGGATCACGGGTTGGTAGCCGCCCCTACCCGCCGGTCCGTGATTCCAACCACTTCCCGGCCCCGGCCCCGGTCCCGGTTCCGGTTCCGGTCTCGATCCTGAGTGCCGGGGCCCGGGTGCCGGGTCCCGGCAGCCGGGTCAGGGGGGTGTGTCCTCGCCGTCCTCGTCGTCGGTTTCCGCGAGTACGGGGGAGGCGTGGTGGGACCAGAGCTTCCAGCCGGCGGGTGTGCGCCGGAAGGTGTTGGTGGCGACGACGAGCTGGCCGACGAGCGGGCCGAGCTCCTCGCCGCCGTCGGGGGCGGGGCCGCCGCTGAGGATGTTCTCGGTGCAGGTGACCAGGGCGGTGTCGCCGGTGACGGAGACGTGCACGTCGGTGAGGAAGAACTGGATGTAGTCCGTGTTCGCCATGATCAGGGCGTACGAGCGCAGGACCTCGCCGCGGCCGGTGAGCACCGGCCAGCCGGGGTGGACGCAGGAGACCACGCCGGCGTCGGCCGGGTCGTGGTACGACTCGTCGATGCCCAGGTCGGAGGGGGTTAGCCAGAACTCGGAGACCTTCTCGAAGTCGCCCTCCTCCAGTGCCTCGTAGAAGGCGGTGTTCGCGGCCTCGACCTGTTCGACGTCGAGGTGCGGCGCGTTCACCGGGCTCCTTCGACGGCGCGGGCGACGCGGACGGCGTCGGCCGTGGCGCGGACCTCGTGGACGCGGACCGCCCACGCGCCGGCCTGCGCGGCGAGCGCGGAGACCGCGGCGGTGGCCGCGTCGCGCTCGCGCGCGGGGGGCGGGGCGGCGTCCGGGCCGGCGAGGACGCGGCCGAGGAAGCGTTTGCGGGAGGCGGCGACGAGGAGGGGGTGGCCGAGGGCGAGGAGGCGGTCGAGGTGGGCGAGGAGGACGAGGTCGTGCTCGGCGTCCTTGGAGAAGCCGAGGCCGGGGTCGACGATCACGCGGTCGGGGGCGATGCCGCCGTCGAGGACGGCGTCCACGCGTGCGTGGAGTTCGTCGACTACCTCTGTCACGACGTCGACGTAGGTGCCCTTGACGTTGCCGTCCTTCAGGAGGCCGCGCCAGTGCATGACGACGAAGGGGGCGCCCGCGTCGGCGACGACCGGGATCATCCGGGGGTCGGCGAGGCCGCCGCTGACGTCGTTGACCAGGGCGGCGCCGGCGGCGAGGGCCTGGTCGGCGACGGAGGCGCGCATGGTGTCGACGGAGACCGTCACGCCCTCGGAGGCGAGACCGCGTACGACCGGGACGACGCGCCTGAGTTCCTCGTCCTCGTCGACGCGGGTGGCGCCGGGGCGGGTGGACTCGCCGCCGACGTCCACGAGGTCGGCGCCCTGGGCGACCAGGTCCAGGCCGTGCTTGATGGCCGCCGTGGTGTCGAAGAAGCGGCCGCCGTCGGAGAAGGAGTCGGGGGTCACGTTCACGACTCCCATGACCGCGCAGCGGTCCCATGCGGTCAGTCCCGCGAGATGGCGTCGGCGGCGGCCGGTCTGCTTGCTCATGTGTTCAGCGTAGGCGGTGGGCTGCGGGGGGTGCGCGGGGTGCCTGCGGCGGCCTGCGGGGGTTCGGTGGGGGTGCGCGTTGCGCGGTGTGTGCGGTGGGTGGGTCGGGGTCGCGCCGGGGGTGTCCGTCCTCGGAACGGCGCGGAATCGGTCGGCCACAGAACTTCCCGGCGCGGACGCGCCAACCGCTGCGGGCGGACACCCCCCGACACGACCCCTTCTCGCCGTACGCGGCTTCCCCGCCGCGTCGCACCCGCCGCAGCTGCGGGCAGTCGCCGCCCTCTGCCGCCGCTGCGGGCAGTCGTGCCGCTGGGGCGGCACGGGTGGGCGCAGCGGCACCCCGCAACGCCGGGCCGCGCACCCCCTCGCGCCCGCACCCGCGCCGGAGCCCCGGTAACGCCGGGTCACGCGGCACCCGTAACGGACCTCCGTACGTCACGCCGTCCGTGCCTCCCGGTCCGGGACGCCGTGGGCGCAGGGGCGGCGCGAGGGCGTCCGGCGCTGGAGGAAGCGGGGAACGGGGAGCGTGACGAACCCCTCCGCCTGCATCGCGGCGAAGCCGATGCGCGGGAGGTCGGCCGAGCGGCGGTAGACGACGAAGCGTGGCTCCCAACGGGGGCGGAACTTCGCGTTGAACTTGTACAGGGACTCGATCTGGAACCAGCGGGAGAGGAAGACCAGCAGGCCGCGCCACGCGCGGAGGACCGGGCCCGCGCCGATCTTCTCGCCCCGCGCGAGTGCCGCGCGGAACATCGCGAAGTTCAGGGACACGCGGGCGATGCCCAGTTTCGGGGCGGCCTGGAGCGCGGCCACGATCAGGAGTTCGTTCATGCCGGGGTCGGCCGCGCGGTCGCGCCGCATGAGGTCCAGGGACGCGCCGTCCGTGCCCCACGGCACGAAGTGCAGGACCGCCTTCAGGTCGCCGTACTCGCCGGGTTCCGTGTCCTGTTTGTGGGCTGTGGCTATCAGGCAGTCGCCGTCGGCCGGGTCGCCGACGCGGCCCAGGGCCATGGAGAAGCCGCGCTCCGTGTCCGTGCCGCGCCAGGCGTCGGCGGCGCGCCGCACCCGGTCCAGTTCGGCGTCGGAGAGGTCAGCCACGCGCCGTACCCGGGTCTCGTAACCGGCGCGCTCGATGCGCTTGACCATCTGACGCACGTTGCGCATCGCGCGGCCGGCGAGGGAGAAATCCGCCACGTCCACCACCGCCTCGTCGCCCAGTTCGAGGGCGTCGAGGCCCGTTTCGCGGGTCCAGACCTCGCCGCCGGTCTCCGAGCAGCCCATGACGGCCGGGGTCCAGGAGTGCGCGCGGGCCTCGTCCATGAAGCGTTCGATGGCGCCCGGCCAGGCCTCGACGTCGCCGATCGGGTCGCCGCTGGCCAGCATCACGCCGGAGACGACCCGGTAGGTGACGGCGGCCTTGCCGCTGGGGGAGAAGACGACCGCCTTGTCGCGGCGCAGTGCGAAGTGGCCGAGGGAGTCGCGGCCGCCGTGCCGGGCGAGGAGGGCGCGCAGGCGGGTCTCGTCGTCCTCGGTGAGGCGGGCCGCGGGGTGCTCGGGGCGGAAGGCCAGGTAGATGGTGGTGATGGCGGTCAGGAGGCCGAGGGCGCCGAGGGAGAACGCGACCGTCCAGGAGGTGTTGCCGCGGTAGTCCACCGGGCCCTCGACGCCGAACAGGCCGTAGAGGACGTGGGTGATGCGGTCGGCCAGGCTGGGGTCGCCGAGCATGCGGTGCGGATGGGCGTTGACGACGAGCAGGCCGAGCAGGACGGAACCGGCGCTCATGAGGACGAAGTTGGCCAGCGCCCGCCAGCGGCTGCGGGGGTCGGGGAGGGCGGCGAACTCGTCGCGGTGGCGCAGCAGGGGGAACAGCAGGGCCAGCGAGATCAGTACGCCGAGGAGGGAGTGGCGGTACGTGAACTGCGCGACGGCGCCCAGCGGGAGCAGGGCTGCCGCCGCCCGCCAGGCCCGGCGTTTGCGGCGCTTGAGACCGTGGGCCAGCAGGAGGAGCAGGACGCCCGCGCTGAGCGAGAGGGCGGCGGCGAAGGGGCCGAAGGCGCCGGGCAGAACCTCGGCGAATGCGTGCATCCGGCTGTGGCGGAAGCGCGGGAACGAGCCGGCCGCGATGTCCAGCAGGCCGACGAGCACGCAGGCGCGGCCGACGAGGAGGGGGATCCGGTCCGGGCGGGGGCCGCGCAGTGCGCGGCGTATGCGGGTGGGCCTCGTCGGAACCTCGCCCGACATTTCCTCATCTGTCCTGACAGACATCGCACCTGTGGTTCTGCGAGAGATCGTGGATCCCGGGCCCGTTCCGGGCATCCGGCGACATTGCGCCCTCTAGGACGGTGTCTCGGAGGGAGAGGTTCACTCCCCTGATCAACGGAAAGCGCGGGCGGGTAGCAAGGCATGGGTCTCACGAGCAACAAGGTGCTGGCGCTGGCGGTGGTGGCCGGCGTGCTGCTCTTCGCCGGGACGGTGTGGTTGTGGCCGCGGCTGGCCGGGCGGAGTGTGCGGGCCGTTCTGGGGAGGGCCGGTCTGCTGCTCGTCACCCAGGTGGCGGTCTTCGCGGCGGTGGGACTGGTCGCCAATCAGTCCTTCGGGTTCTACGGCAGTTGGGCCGACCTGTTCGGGCGGGAGGACGGGCAGGGCGTGGTCGTGGACCACTCGGCCGGCGTGGGCGGCGGGCCGCTGCGGGTCGTCGGGGACCGGCGGGTGACGCCGGCGGGCGGGGCGCGGCCGGACGTCTCCGGGCGAGTGGACGAGATACGGGTCGTCGGGCGTACGTCTCGGATCGCGTCACCGGCGTATGTGTATTTGCCGCCGGAGTACTTTCAGCCGCGGCACCGTGGCCGTACGTTTCCCGCGGCCGTCGTCCTGACCGGTTATCCGGGGACGGCGGAGGCGCTGGTGGAGAAACTTCACTACCCGCGTACGGCGCTTGAGCTGGCGAAGGCCGGTCGGATGCGGCCGATGATCCTGGTGATGCTGCGGCCCACGGTGGCACCGCCGCGCGACACGGAGTGCGTGGACGTTCCGGGCGGGCCGCAGACGGAGACGTTCTTCGCGAAGGACCTGCCCCAGGCGGTCAGTACCCACTACCGGGTGGCCAAGGGGCCGCGGAGCTGGGGCGTCGTCGGCAACTCGACCGGCGGCTACTGCGCCCTGAAACTCGCCGCGCACCATCCGGAGGTGTACGCCGCCGGGGCCGGGCTGTCGCCGTACTACGACGCGCCGAACGACCCCACCACGGGTGATCTCTTCCAGGGGGACGAGGGGCTCGAGAAGCGGGCCAGTCTGTGGTGGTACCTCAAGCACGCGCCCGCGCCCGACACTTCACTGCTCGTCACCAGCAGCAGGACCGGCGAGACGAACTACAAGGACACGCTGAAGTTCATTGATCTGGTGAAGGACAAGAGGCCGACCCGGATCTCGTCGATCATCCTGGAAAGCGGCGGGCACAACTTCAATACCTGGCGGCGGGAGATTCCCGCGACCCTGCGGTGGCTCGATGAGCGGCTGGGGGGAGAGCGGGACTCCTGAATGATCTTGGAATCCGGGGGTAATTCGTCCGTCGTCGGGGATGTGGATTCCCCGTTCGCTGTGAACACGTCGGAGATGGCCGTGTTTTTACGGGGCGGGGCGCCAAGATTCGCCTACGCGCGGTAAGTTTCTGGCCATGCCACGTGGACGTCACCGCCATTCCCCGCCTCTGCACAGGCTGCTTCCTCCGTCGGCGATCGCAGGTGTTTCGGTCGTCTGCGCCCTCGGGCCCTGGTTGTTCAGCGAGACCATGATCCTTCGCGTGCTGGCCGCGGCAGCCGCGGTGACGGCCGTGGTCGGCGCGGTCGTCATGCGGCACTGGGACGCGCAGGCGGGCCGGCAGGTCGCCGACCTCACCCGCGCGCGTGCGAGCGACGAGTGGCGCTTCGAGGAACGGGTCGCCGAACTGGAGTCCGACCTGGAGGAGTCGCGCGAGCTGCGGCAGAAGCTGGAGCACCGGCTGCGGGCCAAGCGCACCGAGCTGGCGGGGCTGCGCAACGAGCACGCCTCGCTGCTGCGGCGCTACGCCACGGCGGAGACCGAGCGCGCCAGCGCGCTGGAGGGCCGCCGGCTGCTGGAGATAGAGGCCGCGCCGCAGGCACCCGCGCTGCCGGCGGCCCGCACCGCTCCGGCAGAGGAGGCGCCGGTGCAGGAGGCGCGGGAGCAGGAAACGTCCGGGGCGGATGCCGCGGTCGAAGAGGGCGCCCTTCCTGCGGTCTTCTCGCCCGAGGGTTCCCGGCTGTTCCTGCGCGCCAACGCGGCCCTGGCCCGCTTCGGCGGCGACGTGCCCGCCGGTCCGGACGGTGGCGACCGGGCTGCGGCCTCCGAGGTCCCGGACGGCTCCGGTGGTGACGACGACGGGGACGGCGGCGGCGAGGGCGTGCCCGCGACCGAGGCGGGGCCGGAGGACGAGGCGCAGGGGCAGCCCGAGGCGGCCGACGGCCATGAGCGCACCGCCGCCGCCTCCCCGACCACGACGTCCGACGAGCGGCCCGCGCAGCCCACCCAGTCCGCCCAGCCCACGCAGCCCACCCGGCGGGCCGACGGGCACTTCACGGTGCCGACCGCGGTGGCCGTCGTACCGGCCGCCCCGGCGCGGCGTCCGGTGGTCGAGGGCGGCTTCGACTTCTTCGGCAGCAAGCCCGTCGAAAACGCGGCGGGCGCGGCGGGCGCGTCCGACGCCGCTCTGGAGACCGTCCAGAACGAGGACCTCGCCGACGTGGTCGGCCAGGAGGCGCTCGCCCTGCACAAGGCCGAGGCCGAGGTCTCCTTCAAGCAGGCCGGTGAGGAGTCCCGGGGCGTGGGCCAGGTGATCGACCTGACGGCCCACGACGAGACCGAGCAGATCGACGTACAGGGGCTGCGCAGCGCGGTCTCCTGACCCGCGGCCCCCTGGCCGCGGGCTCGGGCTCAGGCCATCCAGCGGTCCGGCGGGGCGTCCCGGCGGCCGGTCCTGGACCGTTCCGCCTGGCTCCGCAGCAGCTCCGCGGCCTCTTCGGCGTCGCGCAGGCGGGCGGTCACGGTCTTGTTCGCCCCCGTGTCCACGTGGACGTCGGCCAGCCGCAGGGCGCGGCGCCAGGGGCCCTGCGTCAGGCGGACGCTCTGGACCTTGGCGTGCGGCACGAGCGCCAGGCTGCGGCGCAGCAGGCCGTACCGGGCGGCGAAGACCGCGTCGGTGACGGCGAGCCCGTGGCCGCGCCACCACAGCGGTCGGCAGCGTGCGGCCCGGCGCGGCGGGCGCGTCAGCTCCGGTCCGGGCGGCACGCTCACCCCGGGCAGTACGCGCGCGACGACCGACTCGGCGATCTCGCGCGGGGCGACCGGCAGGAGCACGGAGTTCGACGACCCGGCCACGTCCAGCTCGACCCGTACCCAGCGGCGGCGCCGCCACAGCAGCGGTTCCACGAGGCGCACGGTCTGCACCCGGCCCGGCGGTACCGTCTCGTGGGCGCGGTCGAGCAGGCCGTGGTCGATGCGGAGCCCGTCCGGGGACTCGGCCACCGTCCAGTCGTACTCCCCGACGAACCGGCCGGCGCTGCTCGCGCCCGCGGCGCCCACCAGCGGCAGGGCGGTCGCCAGCACCGTCCACAGGTTGTGGGTGGCCAGCCACAGCAGCGTCGGTACGACGGCGGCGGCGAGCAGTGTGCCCCAGGTCGCGCCGGTCAGCAGGAGGGAGACGGCGAGGACGCCGGGCGGCACCCGCAGCAGCTGCCGCGCGGGGGCCTCGCCGACCTCGTGCGCGGTCTCGGGCGCGAAGCCCGCCGCGCGCGCGAGCAGCTCGGCCCGCAGTGCCCGCGCCTCGCCGGCGCCGAGGAAGGCCAGCTCGTCCTTCTTGCCGGTGCCTATGACGTCGAGCTTGAGCTTGGCGACCCCCGCGACCCGGGCCAGCAGGGGCTGGGTGACGTCGATCGCCTGGATGCGTTCGAGGCGGATGTGCGCGGTACGCCGGAACAGCAGGCCGGTGCGGATCCGCAGCTCGGTGTCGGTCACCGCGTAGTGGGTGAACCACCAGGTGAGGAAGCCGTACAGGGCGGCGGCCGGGATCAGTACGGCGAGGCCGATCAGCAGGTGGGTCGTGGTCAGCCGGGTCAGCTGGCGCTGCGCCTGGTCGGGATCGTGCACGGCCCACCCGACGAGCACCGCGACCGGCGCCCACGCCCGCCGCAGGGGCGTGACGGGGTGCAGGCGCCGCTCCACGACCTCGCCGCCCCGGCCGCGGCTCGCGGCGTCCCCCTTCGCCGGTGTCCCGTCGGCACCCGCGCCGGGGCCGCCGCGGTCGGGGCCGGTGGCTTCGGACGCGGCGTCCGCGGCGTGCTCCGAGGGCTCGGCGTGCTCCGAGGGTTCGGTGTGCTTCGAGGGTTCGGCGTGCTCCGAGGGCTCGGCGGTGTCGTCGTGGCTCGCCTTCCTCGGAGGGCTGTCCTCGTGTCGGTCGGGGTCGGTCCGGCCGGGTTCGCTCGCGCTGTTCGTCGGCGTCCTGGTGGTGCCGGGGGTCTCGGGGGCGGGGGCTGCCGCGTGTGCCGAGGGGTCGGCGGTTTCGTGTTCCGGGTTCCGCGAGGGGGCGTTCCAGGTTCGGTCGGGGGGCGCCGGGCCGGGCTCGCCCATGTACTCCGCGGTGCCGTCCGCGCGCCCGGCCGTACCGCCCTCGGTCGCGCCACTCCCCGTCCCGGACCCGGTCACAGGCCCGCCGATCGGGCCTCGCCCAGCTCGGTGAGGCGGTCGCGGAGGCGTTCCGCCTCGGCCGGGTCGAGGCCGGGGATGGTCGCGTCGGTCGCGGCGGCGGCCGTGTGCAGCTGCACGCTGGCCAGGCCGAAGTGGCGCTCGACGGGCCCGGAGGTCACCTCGACCAGCTGCATGCGCCCGTACGGGACGACGGTCTCCTCCCGCCACAGCACACCCCGGCTGATCAGCAGGTCGTCGGCGCGCTCGGCGTACCGCCAGGAGCGCCAGTTGCGCTCCAGCATCACCCAGCCCCAGGCCGTCAGGGCCAGCGGCAGGAGGGCCAGGACGGCCCAGCGAGGGTCGAGGAACAGGGCGGGCAGCACGCCGGCGGCGACCGTCAGCAGGCCCAGCCACACCACCAGCAGCAGGCGGCGCAGACGCAGCAGCCCCGGCGGCAGGCCGGTCCACCCCGGTTCGTCCCGCGGCGCGGCCGACGGGCCCGCCGGAGTCGCCCGCCCGGCCGCCCGCGCCGTCCCCGCCGTGCCCGCGTCGTCCGGGCTCCCCGTCTCCATGGGGCCAGCGTACGTAGGGGAGACTGTGTTCATGACTCCTACGACGGAGACCACGGTCGGAATCGGCGGTGCCGCGGAGAGCACCGACATGGTGCTCAACATCGGGCCCCAGCACCCGTCCACCCACGGCGTGCTGCGGCTCAAGCTGGTTCTGGACGGCGAGCGCATCACGAGCGCGGAGCCGGTGATCGGCTACATGCACCGCGGCGCGGAGAAGCTGTTCGAGGCCCGTGACTACCGTCAGATCATCATGCTCGCCAACCGCCACGACTGGCTGTCGGCGTTCTCCAACGAGCTGGGCGTCGTCCTCGCCGTCGAGCGGATGCTCGGCATGGAGGTCCCCACGCGCGCGGTGTGGACGCGGACACTGCTCGCCGAGCTGAACCGGGTGCTGAACCATCTGATGTTCCTCGGGTCGTATCCGCTGGAGCTGGGCGGCATCACCCCGGTCTTCTACGCCTTCCGGGAGCGGGAGGTCCTCCAGAACGTGATGGAGGAGGTCTCCGGCGGGCGCATGCACTACATGTTCAACCGCGTCGGCGGTCTCAAGGAGGACCTCCCGGCGGGCTGGACCACGCGCGCGCGTGGCGCCGTCGCCGCCGTCCGCTCGCGCATGGACGTCTTCGACGACCTGGTGCTCGGCAACGAGATCTTCCGGGGGCGTACCCGGGGCGTGGGCGCCCTGTCCGCCGAGGCCGTGCACGCCTACGGCGTCAGCGGGCCCATCGCGCGCGCCTCCGGCGTCGACTTCGACCTGCGCCGCGACGAGCCGTACCTCGCCTACGGCGAACTCCAGGACACGCTGAAGGTGGTCACCCGGACCGACGGGGACTGCCTGGCCCGCTTCGAGGTCCTGCTGGAGCAGACGCACAACGCCCTCGACCTCGCCGACGCCTGCCTGGACCGCCTGGCGGAGCTGGCGCCGGGGCCGGTGAACCAGCGGCTCCCGAAGGTGCTGAAGGCGCCCGAGGGCCACACGTACGCCTGGACCGAGAACCCGCTCGGCATCAACGGGTACTACCTGGTCAGCAAGGGTGAGAAGACCCCGTACCGGCTGAAGCTGCGCTCGGCGTCGTACAACAACATCCAGGCGCTCGCCGAGCTGCTGCCCGGGACGCTGGTCGCGGACATGGTGGCGATCCTGGGGTCACTGTTCTTCGTGGTCGGCGACATCGACAAGTAGCGCCCCGGCTTCGACCGGCCCCACCGGCTGGAGCAGCCACCGGAAATCGCCCAGGCCGCCGCGCGCGGTCAGCTCGGCGGCCTGGGAGGCGCTCGCGAGGGCGCGCACGTACGCCGCCGGGTCGGTGGAGGCCAGCGCGAGCGGGGGGCGTGCGCCGGTGACACCGAGCGCCCGCAGGATCTCGCGCTGGGGGCGTGTGAGCGCATTCGGGGGCGCGTACTCCGGAGTGCACCTCGCGGTGTGGGCGGCCGCGCACGCGTCCAGTGCCACGTGTGCGGTGATGTCGCACGACCCGTCCGGCACGGGCTCCGTCTCCCGGCCCTCACGGAAGCCCGTGAGCGTCCCGAACGGCGGGCGGGCGGCCGCGGTGTGCGCGTAGTCGGCGGCCACCGCCAGCCCGGCGTCCAGCGCCGCCACGGCCGACGCCCAGGCCTCGTCGCGGGGAGCCCGATCTCCGCGCGCCGCCCCTCCTCGGCGGGCAGCGGCCACCACCGGGCCAGCCACTCGGCCTCCGCCCCGGCCACCGGCTCGCCGAGCCGCTCGGCCCCGTCGCCCCGTACGAGCACCCGGCGCGCCACGCCCGCGGCGTCCACCTGCGCCACGTCCACCGGCACGTTGTCCAGCCACTCGTTGGCGAACAGCAGCCCGGTGACGCCGTCCGGCGGCCGAGGCAGCCACTGGATCCGCCGGTCGAGCCCTGCCGGGCGGGCGGCGACCTCGACGGCGTACGCGCGCGTGCGGGCGGCCACGTCGGCGGGCAGGGCCGCCAGCACCCCGGCGACCAGCTCGCCCCGGCCGGCCGCCATGTCCACGAAGTCCAGCACCGCGGGCCGGCCCAGCGCCTCGTCGACCCGGCACAGCAGTCCCGCCACGGCCCCCGCGAACAGCGGCGACGCGTGCACGGACGTACGGAAGTGCCCGGCCGGGCCCTCGGGCCCCGCGCGGTAGAAGCCCTCCGGTCCGTAGAGCGCCTCCTGCGTGGCCTCCCGCCAGCCCCGCCATTTCCCGTGCGTCTCGGGAGCCCCTCTGAACCCTGCCGTCCCTGGTGTCACAAGCCCAGGCTAGGGGCACAGAAGAGCGGTCCCTCCACCTTGCGGAGTATGCGCGGGCGATGCGGATCGGCCCTCCGGTTGACCCCTGCACCTATTCCGCTTCCCTACGCTGGGTTACGTGCAGCGCCTCTACGACTTCCTCCGCCGACACCCGACCGGTGTCGACTCGTTCTGGGCCTTCGTCGTGCTCGGAATCTCCCTGGTCTCCGCGGCGACCCCGGGGACGCGGGCGGACGGGACGGACAACCTGGCGCTGATCGTCCCCTTCGTGGTGCTGCTCGGCGTCGTGATCGCGCTGCGCCAGCGGGCGCCGGAGCGGATGCTGCTGCTCGCCGTCGTGCTCGGTGTGGGGCAGCTGGTCTTCGACGTCTCGACGATGCCCGCCGACTTCGCCTTCCTGGTGATCATCTACACCGTGGCCGCGACCGGCGCCCGCTGGGCCTCCCGGACCGCGCTGGCCACCGGCCTGTGCGCGGCGCCCCTGGCTCAGCTGCGCTGGTCCGACAGCGAGCTGGGCATGGGCACCACCATCGCCGTGACGGTCTTCCAGGCGGTCCCCTTCGCGCTGGCCTGGGTGCTCGGCGACTCCATCCGCACCCGGCGCGCCTACTTCGCGCAGCTGGAGGAGCGCGCGACCCGGCTGGAGAAGGAGCGCGAGGCACAGGCCAAGGTCGCGGTCGCCGCCGAGCGCGCCCGGATCGCGCGCGAGCTGCACGACGTCGTCGCGCACAACGTCTCCGTCATGGTGGTGCAGGCCGACGGCGCCGCCTACGTCCTGGACGCGGCGCCCGACCAGGCGAAGAAGGCCCTGGAGACCATCTCCTCCACCGGCCGGCAGGCGCTCGCCGAGATGCGCCGCCTGCTCGGCGTGCTGCGCACCGGCGAGCACAAGGAGGCCGGGGAGTACGTGCCGCAGCCCGACGTCGAGCAGATCGAGGACCTCGTCGAGCAGTGCCGCACCTCCGGGCTGCCGGTCGACTTCAAGATCGAGGGCACCCCCCGGCAACTGCCCAGCGGCGTCGAGCTGACCGCGTACCGCATCGTGCAGGAGGCGCTGACCAACACGCGCAAGCACGGCGGCGAGAACGCGGGCGCGAGTGTGCGCCTGGTCTACTTCGACGACGGTCTCGGGCTGCTCATCGAGGACGACGGCAAGGGCGCCCCGCACGAGCTGTACGAGGAGGGCGGCTTCGACGGCCAGGGCCACGGGCTGATCGGCATGCGCGAGCGGATCGGCATGGTCGGCGGAACCCTGGACGCGGGCCCGCGTCCGGGCGGAGGATTCCGCATCAGTGCGCTGCTGCCGCTGAAACCCGCGCCCTGACCACCGCGCCCCCACGCACGTACCGCATTGACACCTGTAAGGAAGCGAAGGAAGAAGAGGCCCCGATGGCGATCCGCGTGATGCTCGTCGACGACCAGGTGCTGCTGCGCACCGGGTTCCGGATGGTGCTGGCGGCCCAGCCGGACATGGAGGTCGTCGCGGAGGCGGGCGACGGCGTCGAGGCGCTCCAGGTGCTGCGCTCGACCGCCGTGGACGTCGTCCTGATGGACGTCCGCATGCCCAAGCTCGACGGCGTGGAGACCACCAGCCGCATCTGCGTGGACCCGAACGCGCCGAAGGTGCTGATCCTGACCACCTTCGACCTCGACGAGTACGCGTTCTCGGCGCTGAAGGCGGGCGCCTCCGGCTTCATGCTCAAGGACGTGCCGCCCGGCGAGCTGCTCGCCGCGATCCGCTCCGTGCACAGCGGCGACGCGGTGGTGGCCCCCTCCACCACCCGGCGGCTGCTGGACCGGTTCGCGCCGATGCTGCCCGCCACCGGGCAGGAGCCCCGGCAGAAGGAGCTCCAGCGGCTCACCGAGCGGGAGCGCGAGGTGATGGTGCTGGTGGCGCAGGGCATGTCCAACGGCGAGATCGCGGCGCGGCTCGTGCTGTCCGAGGCGACGGTGAAGACCCATGTGGGCCGCATCCTGACCAAGCTGGGCCTGCGCGACCGCGTGCAGGTGGTGGTCCTCGCCTACGAGACGGGGCTGGTGCGGGCCGGCGGCGGACAGGGCTGACGGACCTGTGCGGAGGGCTCCGCGTCGGACCGCTCGTCGGTAGGGTCTGCGCATGCTCCTGTGGATCAACGGCCCCTTTGGGGGCGGCAATCCATCCAGTCGCTGCCTGCGCACGAGATACGGCGCAGACTCCCCGGCAGCGTCGTCTGCGACCCCGAGCACGCGGGCTTCGGGCTGCGCCGCATGCTGCCGCCCGAGCTGCGGGAGGCCCGCGGCCGGAGGCCGCTGATCGACAACTTCCAGGACCTGGTCTCCTGGCGGCAGGGCGTCGTGGAGGTGCTGGACCTGGCCCTCACCAAGCACGACGGCGTGGTGATCGCGCCCATGACCGTCACCGACCCCGGGTACTTCGCCGAGACCGTCGGCAGGCTGCGCGAACTGGGCCACGACGTCCACCACTTCAGTCTCCTCGCCGAACGCGAGACCGTCCTGCGACGGCTGCGCGAACGCGGCCCCGGGCACGCCCTGCGGTACGTGACGGGGAGGACGGGGCAGGCTGGCGGGCCGCGTCGGGAGAGCTGGGCGGTGCGACAGCTCGACCACTGCCTGGAGCGGCTGGCCGAGCCGGAGTTCGCCGAGCACCTGTGGACGGACCACACGACCGTCCCGAAGACCGCCGACCGGATCGCCGTCCTCGCGGGGCTCACCCTGAAACCCAACAACGAGGGCGCCCTGCGCACCCGGATGCGGCAGGCGGGGGTCGGGATCCGGCACATCCGGGTCGACTGACCGGCCGGCCCGCAGCCCCCCCCCGCGACGCCAGGGGGGCGCTAGCGCAGTATCCCCTCCAGGAAGTCGCTGCCCAGCCGGGCCACCACCGTGACGTCCAGCTGGTGCAGGACGTACCGGCCGCGGCGGCGGGTGGTGACCAGTCCGGCCTTCTTCAGCACGCCCAGGTGCCGGGATATCTCGGGCGCCGTCATCCCGTGCACCTGCGCCAGCTCGCCCGTGGTGTACGCACTGCGGGCCAGGTACCGGCAGATCCGCATCCGGACGGGGTGGGACAGCGCCGTCATCCGCATCGTGAGCTGCTCGACCGAGGGCGGTGAGGCCAGCTCGGGGGAGCCGACCGGGTAGTGCAGCACCGGCTGCCAGTCGTGCCGGTGCAGGACCATCAGGTGCGGCCAGCCCAGGCTCGTCGGGACCAGCAGCAGGCCGCCGTCCGCCGTCGCGGAACGGCCGTCGCCGAGCTTGTCGACGGTGATCCGGGCGGCGCCCTCGTCCAGGGTCACCGCCGGGGACACGGCGGCCAGGGCCTCGGCGAGGCCCTTGTGGCGCAGCAGGTCCGTCTTGCGGCGGGCGTCGGCCGCGAGCTGGTGGCGCAGCCGGGACCAGGCCTCGGCGAAGAACGCCTCGTCGCAGTCCCGGGCGAACTGCCGCAGCCAGTCCCGGATCCGCGGCGGATCGGCCAGCAGCCGCTCGCTGAAGCGCAGCTGCTGCGGTCCCCGCGCGGCGGCCAGGTCCAGCGCGCGCCGGCGCACCTCGGAGTCGTCGAGCGCCGAGACCCCGCCGGTGCTGTACGGCAGCGCGCAGGTGAACTCCAGGGCCGCGTCGACGAACTGCTCGTCGGACAGCTTGTCGAGCAGGTCCAGGTCGTCGGCGAGGGTGGCACCGGGCAGGGTGCTGCGGCCCGGCACCCCGGCGAACGGCATGAACAGGTCCGAGAAGGTCGTCCGCCACAGGAAGTCGGCCTCGCACATCCGGTCCGCCAGGTGCGAGTCGAGCCGGGCGGTCACGCCCGTCACCCAGCCCTGGAGCCCGGGGTGGTGCCCCGGCTCGGACAGCGCGTGCAGCGCCATACCCAGCTCGGCCAGCGGAGAGGGCACGACGGCGACCCGCTCCGGCCGCAGCCCCGTGATGTCGATGCGCACGCTCATGCCCCCATGGTGCACGCCGCCACCGACAACGCCGCCGCCGATTGACCGCCGCCGTCAATCGGCGCGACCGCGGGGCGGGGACCGGCGCAGGCTGGGGTCGCCGGGGCAACCGCGGAGCCCGTACCCACCTCTACGTCTCCCTGAGAGGGCGATCCGCCATGAGCATCACGCAGCAGTACCTCCTCGACACCTACCGGGCCCGGCAGCTCGGTGAGCCCGCGCCGCCCGCGCCCGGCGCCCACGACCGGCGGGTCGTCCGCGAGTGGCACGACCGCCGTCGGTTCCAGGCCGTGCTCGCCGGCCGCCCGGCGCGCGGGCGGGTACGGCGGGCTCTGCGCCGGTGGCGGTCCCGGTGGCCGCGGGCCCTGGGCTGACCGGGCGGGCGGCCCCCGCCGACCGGTCCGTCCGGCCGTCGGCGGGAGGCCGGGTCCCGCGCCCGCCCGTCAGGCCGTCAGGCCGTCAGCCGGGCGGCGAAGTCGGCGACCGCCGCCCGCACGTCGTCGGCCGTCCACTCCAGCCCCGACTCGCCCACCGAGACCTCAGTGAGGGCGACCCCGGGACCGGCCGCGTCCCAGGGCTGGGAGAACAGCATCGTCCCGGTCTCCTCGGCCTGCCGGAGCGCGGCCTCACCCGCCGCGTCGGGCTCGCAGGGCAGCCAGACCTGGAACTCGTGCGTGTGCGGCACCGCGGGGTGCACCCGCGCCCACGGCAGCCCCGCCGCCGCGAGTGACTCGCGCAGCGCGGCCGCCACCACGCGCGCGTGGGCCACGTACGAGGGCAGCCGGGGCAGCTCGCGCTCCAGGCCCGCCAGGGCGGACAGCGCCGTGGGGAACTGCTGGAACACCTGGCCGCCGTACCGGTGCCGCCAGGCCTTCGCCTCCTCGACCAGCGTCCGGGGACCGGCCAGGGCGCCGCCGCCGTAGCCCTTGAGGGACTTGTAGAACGAGACGTACACGCTGTCCGCCAGGCCCGCGATCTCGGCCAGGGGGCGGCCGAAGTGGACGGTGCACTCCCACAGGCGGGCCCCGTCGAAATGGACCACCGCGTCGCGCTCCCGGGCGGCCTCGACGACCTCGGTGAGCTCCTCCCAGGTGGGCAGCAGGTATCCGGCCTCCCTGAGCGGCAGTTCCAGCATCAGCGCCCCGAACGGCTCCTCGAAGCCGCGCACCTCGTCGGCGGTCGGCGGCCTGGGCGCGTCGGTCAGCCGTACCGGGTGCAGGCCGCCGACCCGGCTGAAGGCGTTGCGCTCGTGCCGCTCGGGATGGCCGAGACCGTGCAGGGCGACGACCGGGTTGCCGGTGCGGCCCGCCCAGCAGCGCAGGGCCACCTGCTGGGCCATGGTCCCGGTCGGGAAGAAGGCGGCGGCCTCCGTACCGAGCAGGGCGGCGGTCCTCTCCTCGAGGGCCTCGACGACGCCGTTGCCGTACATGTCGGAGGGCTCGTCGAGGTCGTACAGCTCCTCGGCCCCGTCGAGCAGGGCGATGCGCTCGCGCAGGGTCGTGACGAAGCCCGGGCGGGCGAGTACGCGCCGCGCGCCGCGGAGGGCGGCCACGCGCCGCTCCCGGCCGCGCCTGTTGCGCTGCTCCTCGGGCTCGTCCTTGGCCGGCGGCGCTTCCGGTCCGGCCGGTGCCGCCCGCTCTTCCTGTTCTGCCGTGTCGCTCATGCAGGGATCATGTCGCGCGGACCGCGCGCCGGGCACCCGGTTTCCGCACACGTTCCGACACGCGCGCGTGGTGTGTGCTCCGGCGCCGCACGGAAACCCACAGCCTGTGGACAACCGGACGCCGCCCGGACCGATCGCGTTAACATGACGAGAAATCGTCCGGTACCCCGAGCGGACTGGAACGGGAAGGCCGCCGTCGCGTGAACACAACCCCACAGGCAGACCCCAAGGACCGCCCCGCGCGGCTCACCGTAGGCGTCGTCGGCGCCGGGCGGGTGGGCCCCGCGCTGGCCGCGTCCCTCCAGCTCGCCGGGCACCGTCCGGTG
Organism: Streptomyces rubrogriseus; assembly: GCF_027947575.1. Classification (NCBI taxonomy): domain Bacteria; kingdom Bacillati; phylum Actinomycetota; class Actinomycetes; order Kitasatosporales; family Streptomycetaceae; genus Streptomyces; species Streptomyces rubrogriseus. The sequence goes on from NZ_CP116256.1 coordinate 401,610, forward strand.
GCCGTCTCCGGGGTCTCCGACGCCTCCAGGAGGCGTGCCGCCGCCCTCCTGCCCGACGTGCCGCTCATGACGCCCGCGGAGGTCCTCCAGCGCGCCGAGCTGGTCCTGCTGACCGTCCCCGACGACGCCCTGCCCGGCCTGGTGACCGGGCTCGCCGAGACGGGGGCGGTGCGTCCTGGCCAGCTGCTGGTGCACACCTCCGGGCGGTACGGAGCCAGGGTCCTGGACCCCGCGCTGCGCGCCGGCGCCCTGCCGCTGGCCCTGCACCCGGCGATGACCTTCACCGGCACCCCGGTGGACGTCCAGCGCCTGGCCGGCTGCTCCTTCGGCGTCACCGCGCCCGAGGAGCTGCGGCTGGCCGCCGAGGCCCTGGTCATCGAGATGGGCGGCGAGCCGGAGTGGATCGCCGAGGACCGGCGCCCGCTGTACCACGCGGCGCTGGCGCTGGGCTCCAACCACCTGATCACCCTCGTCGCCCAGTCCATGGAGCTGCTGCGCACGGCCGGCGTGACGGCCCCCGACCGGATGCTCGGCCCGCTGCTGGGCGCCTCCCTCGACAACGCGCTGCGCTCCGGCGACGCGGCCCTCACCGGCCCCGTCGCGCGCGGCGACGCGGGCACGGTCGCCGCGCACATCGTGGAGCTGCGCGAACACGCCCCCCAGGCCGTCGCCGGCTACCTGGCGATGGCCCGCGCGACCGCCGACCGCGCCCTGGACCACGGCCTGCTGAAGCCCGAACTCGCCGAGGACCTGCTCGGCGTACTCGCCGAGAACTCCCCAGGCCCGGGCCCCACCGGAATCCCGGCCGCGGACGCCTCCACCGGCCCGGAACGCACCCCCGACGCCGACACGGACGCCGAGGGCGCCCCTGGCCCGGAGGGCACCCCGGGCCCTGACGGAAGCACCGGCCCCGACGGCCCCACCGACGCGCAGGGCCCGGCCACGGACGGCCCGGCCACGGACGGACCCCACGGCCGGACACACACACCCGGCGCCAACGCGGGCTCCGAGGGCACCCCGGACCCCGACGGCGCCACCGGCCCCGACGGTCCCACCGGCCCTGAACGCCCGACCGGCCCGACGGGCCCGACCGGCCCGACCGGCACCGACGACGGAGGCGCACGATGACGACCCCCACCCCTCCCGTCCTCCTGCGCACCGCCGGCGAGCTGCACGCGCGTGTGCGGCGCGGTCGCCGGGCCGTGGTGATGACCATGGGCGCCCTGCACGAGGGCCACGCCACCCTGATCCGCACGGCGCGCGACATCGCCGGACCGGACGGCGAGGTCGTCGTCACGGTCTTCGTGAACCCGCTCCAGTTCGGCGCCGGCGAGGACCTCGACCGCTACCCGCGCACCCTGGACGCCGACCTGGAGATCGCCGGGCGGGCGGGCGCCGACGCCGTCTTCGCCCCTGCCGTCGACGAGGTCTACCCGGGCGGCGAACCTCAGGTGCGCGTCACCGCGGGCCCCATGGGGGAACGCCTGGAGGGCGCCTCACGCCCCGGCCACTTCGACGGCATGCTCACCGTCGTCGCCAAGCTGCTCCACCTCACCCGCCCCGACCTCGCCCTCTACGGTCAGAAGGACGCCCAGCAGCTCGCGCTGATCCGCCGCATGGTCCGCGACCTGAACTTCGGCGTGGAGATCGTCGGCGTCCCCACCGTGCGTGAGGAGGACGGCCTCGCCCTGTCCAGCCGCAACCGCTACCTCTCGACGGCGGAACGCCGCACCGCCCTCGCGCTCTCCCAGGCCCTCTTCGCGGGGCTGGACCGGCACGCCGCGCAGGAGGCGCTGTGCGCGAGGGCCCGCGAGGTGCCCGCCACCCAGGCCCGCGCCGAGGCGCTCAGCGCCCTGGGCGAGTCCCGCGCGGCGGCCGACGCCCACGCCGTCGCCACCTCCGCCCCCGGCAGCGCCACGGCCGTCCGGGACGCCGCCCGCCTGGTGCTGGACGACGCCGCCCGGGCCACCCCGCCCCTGGAGCTGGACTACCTCGCCCTGGTCGACCCGTCGGACTTCACCGAGATCGGCGACGACCACACCGGCGAGGCCGTCCTCGCCGTCGCCGCCCGGGTCGGCGCGACCCGCCTGATCGACAACGTCCACCTCACCTTCGGACCCCTCGGAGCCGCCTCGTGACCAGCACAGGCATACGACTGCACGCCCCCGCGCCCGGCTGGGCCATCGCCGCGGACGTGGTGGTCGTCGGCTCCGGCGTCGCGGGCCTGACCGCGGCCCTGCGCTGCGAGTCCGCAGGTCTGCGGACCGTCGTCGTCACCAAGGCCCGGCTGGACGACGGCTCCACCCGCTGGGCCCAGGGCGGCGTCGCCGCGGCCCTCGGCGAGGGCGACACCCCCGAGCAGCACCTGGACGACACCCTGGTCGCCGGCGCCGGCCTGTGCGACGAGGAAGCGGTCCGCATCCTGGTCACAGAGGGCCCCGACGCCGTACGCCGGCTCATCGCGACCGGCGCGCACTTCGACGAGTCCACCGAGGGCGGCCTGGCCCTCACCCGCGAGGGCGGCCACCACCGCCGCCGCATCGCCCACGCGGGCGGCGACGCCACGGGCGCCGAGATCTCCCGCGCCCTGGTCGAGGCGGTACGCGCGCGAGGGCTGCGCACGGTGGAGAACGCGCTCGTCCTGGACCTCCTCACGGACGCCGAGGGCCGCACCGCGGGTGTCACCCTGCACGTCATGGGTGAGGGCCAGCACGACGGCGTCGGGGCGGTGCACGCCCCCGCGGTCGTCCTCGCCACCGGCGGCATGGGCCAGGTCTTCTCGGCGACGACGAACCCCTCCGTCTCCACGGGCGACGGAGTGGCCCTCGCCCTGCGCGCCGGTGCCGAGGTCAGCGACCTCGAGTTCGTCCAGTTCCACCCCACCGTCCTCTTCCTGGGCGCGGACGCCGAGGGCCAGCAGCCCCTGGTCTCCGAGGCGGTACGCGGCGAGGGCGCCCACCTGGTGGACGCGGACGGCGTGCGCTTCATGCAGGGGCAGCACGAACTGGCGGAACTCGCCCCGCGGGACATCGTCGCGAAGGCCATCACACGCCGCATGCAGGAGCACGGCGCCGACCACATGTACCTGGACGCCCGCCACTTCGGCAGGACGATGTGGGAGCACCGCTTCCCCACGATCCTCGCCGCCTGCCGCGCCCACGGCATCGACCCGGTCACCGAACCGGTCCCGGTCGCCCCGGCCGCCCACTACGCCTCGGGCGGCGTCCGTACCGACGCCCACGGCCGTACGACGGTCCCCGGCCTGTACGCCTGCGGCGAGGTCGCCTGCACGGGCGTGCACGGCGCCAACCGCCTGGCCTCCAACTCCCTCCTCGAGGGCCTGGTGTACGCCGAACGCATCGCGGCCGACATAGCGGCCACCCACACGGCCGGCACCCTCCACGCGCGCGTACCGGCCCCCCTCCCACAGCCGGACCACCCGCGACACCCGCAGCACCCCCTCCTCCCGCCCGAGGCGCGCCTCACCATCCAGCGGATCATGACGGAGGGCGCCGGCGTCCTGCGCTCGGCGGACTCCCTCGCGCGCGCGGCCGACCGGCTGCACGGCCTCCACGCCGAGGCCCGCGAGGCCCTGCACGAGCACGGCAAGACCTCCGAACCCGGTGTCGACACCTGGGAGGCCACCAACCTCCTGTGCGTGGCCCGCGTCCTGGTCGCCGCGGCGGCACAGCGCGAGGAGACCCGCGGCTGCCACTGGCGCGAGGACCACGCGGACCGCGACGACACCACGTGGCGCCGCCACGTCGTCGTACGGCTGAACCCTGATCGCACCCTCGCCGTGCACACCACGGACACGCCAGAATTCCCCCCGACCGTCCACGGCGCCCAGCCGACGCACCGTCCCCAGGAGCAGTGACAGCAGTGAACCCCTCCGACCCCACCGAACTCCCCCTCGCCTCCACCGGAGGCTGCGGCGACGGCTGTGCCTGCGGCGCGGACACCGAAGAAGACGCCTACATGGAGTGCGGCCTCGACCCGTCCCTCGCCGCCCTCCTGCTGGACTCCGGCCTCGACCCCGTCGAGGTCGAGGACATCGCGAACGTCGCCATCCAGGAGGACCTGGCCGGCGGCGTGGACGTGACGACGGTGGCGACCATCCCCGAGGACGCCGTGGCCACGGCCGACTTCACCGCCCGCGAGGCGGGCGTCGTGGCGGGCCTCAGGGTCGCCGAGGCGGTGCTGTCGGTCGTCTGCACCGACGAGTTTGAGGTGGAGCGCCACGTCGAGGACGGCGACCGCGTGGAGGAGGGCCAGAAGCTGCTCTCCGTCACCACCCGCACCCGCGACATCCTGACCGCCGAACGCAGCGCGCTGAACCTCCTGTGCCGCATGTCGGGCATCGCGTCGGCCACGCGCGCGTGGGCGGACGCCCTGGACGGCACGAAGGCCAAGGTCCGCGACACCCGCAAGACGACGCCTGGCCTGCGCGGCCTGGAGAAGTTCGCGGTCCGTTGCGGCGGCGGCGTCAACCACCGCATGTCCCTCTCGGACGCGGCCCTGGTCAAGGACAACCACGTGGTCGCCGCGGGCGGCGTCGCCGAGGCCTTCAACGCCGTGCGCGAGAGCTTCCCCGAGGTGCCCATCGAGGTCGAGGTCGACACCCTGCACCAGCTGCGCGAGGTGGTGGACGCGGGCGCCGACCTGATCCTCCTGGACAACTTCACCCCGGACGAGTGCGAGGAAGCGGTCGCCCTGGTCGCCGGCCGGGCCGCCCTGGAGGCCTCCGGCCGCCTGACCCTCACCAACGCCAAGGCGTACGCGGCCACGGGCGTCGACTACCTGGCCGTGGGCGCCCTCACCCACAGCTCCCCGATCCTGGACATCGGCCTGGACCTGCGAGCGGCGGAGTAGACGCCATGCTGCTGACGATCGACGTAGGCAACACGCACACCGTCCTCGGCCTCTTCGACGGCGAGGACATCGTCGAGCACTGGCGCATCTCCACGGACTCGCGCCGCACGGCCGACGAACTGGCGGTGCTCCTCCAGGGCCTCATGGGCATGCACCCCCTCCTCGGCGACGAACTGGGCGACGGCATCGACGGCATCGCCATCTGCGCGACGGTCCCCTCCGTCCTCCACGAACTCCGCGAGGTCACCCGCCGCTACTACGGCGACGTCCCCGCGGTCCTCGTCGAACCGGGCGTCAAGACCGGCGTCCCGATCCTCACCGACCACCCCAAGGAGGTCGGCGCCGACCGCATCATCAACGCGGTCGCGGCCGTCGAGCTCTACGGCGGCCCGGCGATCGTCGTGGACTTCGGCACGGCGACGACGTTCGACGCGGTCAGCGCGCGCGGGGAGTACATCGGCGGCGTCATCGCACCCGGCATCGAGATCTCGGTCGAGGCGCTGGGCGTCAAGGGCGCGCAGCTCCGCAAGATCGAGGTGGCCCGCCCCCGCAGCGTGATCGGCAAGAACACGGTCGAGGCGATGCAGTCCGGCATCGTGTACGGCTTCGCCGGCCAGGTCGACGGCGTCGTCAACCGGATGGCGCGGGAGCTGGCCGACGACCCGGACGACGTGACGGTCATCGCGACGGGCGGGCTGGCGCCGATGGTGCTGGGCGAGTCCTCGGTCATCGACGAGCACGAGCCGTGGCTGACGCTGATGGGTTTGCGGCTGGTGTACGAGCGCAACGTGTCGCGCATGTAGCGCTCCGGCGCGGGTGCGGGCGCGAGGGGGGGAGCGCGGCCCGGCGTTGCGGGGTGCCGCTGCGCCCACCCGTGCCGCCCCAGCGGCACGACTGCCCGCAGCGGCGGCAGAGGGCGGCGACTGCCCGCAGCTGCGGCGGGTGCGACGCGGCGGGAGAGCCGCGTACGGCGAGAAGGGGTCGTGTCGGGGGGTGTCCGCCCGCAGCGGTTGGCGCGTCAACGCGCCGAGCCTCTTCAAGTGACCGATTCCGCGCCGTTCCGAGGACGGACACCCCCCGGCGCGACCCCGACCCACCCACCGCAGGCACCGCGCTACGCGCACCCCCACCGAACCCCCGCAGGCCGCCGCAGGCACCCGCATCCGGGTGGGGGCGTGCGCCACACCCGCGCACCCTATGCGGGGTTTGTCTGATTAGCGCGTATCGTCGCCGCATGCCCACGCCCTACGGACCCCGCGGCGGCATGGCGTTCGGTGCTCAGGAGCTTCGCGTGCTCCGGCGAGCCCTCGCCCTCGCCCTGAACCCCAGCCCGGTCTCGGCCCAGGAGGCCCAGGACTGCCTCCACCTCGCAGACTCGCTCGACGAGGCGATGCGGGAGGGCGCCAGGCTGCGCTCCTTCCTGCTGGCCGACCTGGCCCGGTACCGCGCCGCCCTCCCCGGTACCGCCACCGGCTACCTCGCGCTCCTGGACGAGGCACTGGGCGCCGGCCACCGCCCCGGCGCGGACGACCTGGCCGCCCTGGGCGCCCTGCGCGGCACCCCCGCCGCAGCCGCCCTCCTGGCCCGCTGCGCCCCCGAGACGGCCACCGCGCCCACCACCCCCACCGCGCCCACCGTCACCCTCCCCGCCGCCCGCACCCGCCTCCACGCCGTCCCCGGCGGCCGCCAGTCCGGCAAGGAGCCCCCGCAGAAGCCCGCCGCGAAACCGTCCCCCCGCCCGGCCCCCGCCCCCGCCCCCGAGACCCCCAAGCGCCCCGTCCCCACCCCCGGCGAGGTTTTCCCGCCCCGCAAGCCCGCCCCGCCGCCCCCGCCCGCCCCGGACTCCCGGCACCACCTGGCCGTCGGCTGACGGCGCCTGGCTACCCTGGTCCCATGGACTACGTCTCCGCGCTCCTGCCCCCGGCCGTCATGGCCGTCTTCTTCATCGGCTTGATCCGGGTGATCGTGAAGACCCAGGGCGGCGCCAACAAGGCCAAGGAGGACGCGGTCGTCGACGCCGCCCTCGCACGGGCGGAGGGTGCCCGACAGCAGTCCCCCCACCCCGAGGCCTGACCCCGAGGCCCGACCCCGAGGCCCGACCCCGAAGTCCGACCTCTGGACGGACCGCGTACGGCTCCCTCTTCCGAGGAGCCGTACGCCCCTTTTGTGCCCGTTTTCCGGCGAAGCCGCACGTCCGGCACGCGATCGCTCCGATCTCCCACTATCGTTCGAAGCGTGCCTCGCCCATTGGGAGAACTCGAAGACGCGGTCATGACGAGGGTGTGGAAGTGGAACCGCCCCGTGACCGTTCGAGAAGTCCTGGAAGACCTGCAACAGGAACGGTCCATCGCGTACACCACCGTGATGACCGTTTTGGACAATCTCCATCAGAAGGGCTGGGTGCGCCGCGAGTCCGAAGGCCGGGCCTATCGATATGAGGCGGTCTCCACTCGCGCCGCCTACGCCGCCGCCCTCATGAACGATGCCTGGTCCCAGAGCGACAACCCCGCCGCCGCCCTCGTCGCCTTCTTCGGCATGATGAGCGAGGAACAGCGCCAGGCGCTCGGAGACGCCATCCGCATCGTGCAGGGACCGGAAACCCCCGCACCGGGACCCGGCGCGGTAGCGGACGGCGGCGAGCGATAGCGTCCCCACATGTCAAATGCCATCAGCGTCCGGCGGGCCCGCACCAGCGATGTCCCGGACGTACGCCGGCTGCTCGACGCGTACGTCCGTGACCGCATCCTGCTCGACAAAGCGATGGTGACGCTTTACGAGAGCATCCAGGAGTTCTGGGTCGCGGAACGGGACGACAACGCCGAGGTGGTCGGCTGCGGCGCGCTGCACGTGATGTGGGAAGACCTCGCGGAAGTGCGGACTCTCGCGGTGAAGCCCGGCCTGAAGGGCGCGGGCGTCGGCCACAAGCTGCTGGAGAAGTTGCTGGACACGGCACGCTGGCTCGGTGTTCGCCGCGTTTTCTGTCTGACCTTCGAAGTGGACTTCTTCGGCAAGCACGGCTTCGTGGAGATCGGGGAGACGCCGGTCGACACCGATGTGTACGCGGAGCTGCTGCGTTCCTATGACGAGGGCGTTGCGGAGTTCCTGGGGCTCGAACGAGTGAAACCGAACACCTTGGGCAACAGCCGGATGCTTCTGCATCTGTGATCGCCGCCCGACGCTAGGCATCCGCGGCCCCGAGCACCCTTCGCGATCCGTTCGAGGTTTATTCCACCGACGTGCCCTTCATGGGTTCCCCTATGTCCGAAACGCGCACGTTTCCGGCCCGGAGTCGAGCTACCGGTCTCTGCCGGGGGTTTGTGTTTTTCCGGCAAAAGCGGTTTGCTTTCCGGCGTACTGCAGTACTGCATATAACAAGGGACGGCGATACGGCGGACGCCGACGGACCCCCGGCCCTCAAGTTATCGATGAAAGGAAATCCGGTGGCACAGAAGGTTCAGGTCCTTCTTGTCGACGACCTCGACGGCGGCGAGGCAGACGAGACCGTGACGTTCGCACTGGACGGCAAGACCTACGAGATCGACCTCACCACCGCCAATGCGGACAAGCTCCGGGGTCTTCTCGATCCGTACCTGAAGGGTGGCCGTCGTACCGGGGGCCGCGCCTCGGGCGGCCGCGGCAAGGCGCGCGCCGCTTCCGGGGGCAGCCAGGACACCGCGGCGATCCGCGCCTGGGCCAAGGAGAACGGCTGGGACGTCAACGACCGCGGCCGCGTCCCCGCGAAGGTCCGCGAGGCGTACGAGCAGGCCAACGGCTGATTATTCGACCCGCGCCACCGGCGGCGCCATCGACCGCGTCACCGGCCGCGCCCGAGGTGGGCGGTCGGCGGTGAGCCGGACCCGGTGGCACTGCGTGGCCAGTGTGCGGACCAGCCGGACGAGATCCAGGGCGTTGCCGGCGCCGCCGAGGGCCGACAGCGCCGGCAGCGAGGACCCCGCCCCGCACCCCGGCTCCGGGGGCCGCAGCCAGATGGCGGCCCCCGCACGCCGTCGCGCTCCGGGGGACGCGGCGGCCCGGCCGGGCGGGGCTCCGGGACGACCGGGACAAGGGGCGCCTCCACGAGGCCGTCCGCTCCGACCGCCGTCAGGTCGAGCGCCAGCGAGCCCCACTCCAGCCACTCCAGCAGCCCGGGCAGCTCCTCCGCGCCGCCCGCCGCCACGAGCAGCAGCATCCGCTCGCCCCGGACGGCCACCGGGAACCCCTGCGGGCCCCGGCCGGACCACCCGAGCCGCTCCAGCGTCGCGTACCCCGCGGCGGTCGGCACGTCCAGGACGTCGAAGCGGACGCCCGTGCGCAGCCGCACCGGCTCCCCGGGCGCCGTCGGCCACCCGAGCACGCTCTCGTACCACCACCGTGTCCGCTCCCGGGCCGAGCCGCCGTTCCCGGTGGGCCGGCGGGGCGACGGCACGACGGGGGACGCGGGAGCGACGGGGACCGAGTGCGAGGCGCCAACCATGCCAAGTGCAACAGTCGAAAGAGCGCTCGGGTTACGCTGGGTGGCGGCAGGAGTGCACAGAGTGGCGGAACAGGGCGTCAAGAGGGGGCGTGCGGGGGTGCGGGGAGGCGCAAGGTTGTTCGCCCGTAGCGGAGGGAACCGGTGCGCGCGGCATGGAGTGTCAGTCCCCGCGGGTAAGACATCCCTAGTGGGAGGGGGCGACATGCAGATCGGGCCGTCTCGCGTTCGCCATCGGCGTACTGGCGAGTGGGGTAAGTGCCTGGCCTGCGGGAACATCGTCTCGCACCATCGGGTTGTGGCAGATGTCGGCGTCAGGGGTCAGGAGGCCATCGACGGTGTCGGCAGTTGGAATGAGCGGTCCCCGCTTGCGGGACTAAGCTGCGGAAGGACAGGGAGGGGAAGTTCCCCTTACTGCCTGACCGCTCTGAGGAGCGATTAACGATGTTCGAGAGGTTCACCGACCGCGCGCGGCGGGTTGTCGTCCTGGCTCAGGAAGAAGCCCGGATGCTCAACCACAACTACATCGGCACCGAGCACATCCTCCTGGGCCTGATCCACGAGGGTGAGGGTGTCGCCGCCAAGGCCCTTGAGAGCCTCGGGATTTCGCTCGAGGCGGTCCGCCAGCAGGTGGAGGAGATCATCGGCCAGGGCCAGCAGGCCCCGTCCGGCCACATCCCCTTCACCCCCCGTGCCAAGAAGGTTCTGGAGCTGTCGCTCCGCGAGGCCCTCCAGCTGGGCCACAACTACATCGGCACGGAGCACATCCTGCTCGGCCTGATCCGCGAGGGCGAGGGCGTCGCCGCCCAGGTCCTGGTCAAGCTGGGCGCAGATCTGAACCGGGTGCGGCAGCAGGTCATCCAGCTGCTCTCCGGTTACCAGGGCAAGGAGACCGCCACCGCCGGCGGTCCTGCGGAGGGCACCCCCTCCACGTCCCTGGTCCTCGACCAGTTCGGCCGGAACCTCACCCAGGCCGCTCGTGAGTCCAAGCTCGACCCGGTCATCGGGCGCGAGAAGGAGATCGAGCGGGTCATGCAGGTGCTGTCCCGCCGTACCAAGAACAACCCGGTGCTCATCGGTGAGCCCGGCGTCGGCAAGACCGCCGTCGTCGAGGGCCTCGCGCAGGCCATCGTCAAGGGCGAGGTGCCCGAGACCCTCAAGGACAAGCACCTCTACACCCTGGACCTCGGCGCCCTGGTCGCCGGCTCCCGCTACCGCGGTGACTTCGAGGAGCGCCTGAAGAAGGTGCTCAAGGAGATCCGCACCCGCGGCGACATCATCCTGTTCATCGACGAGCTGCACACGCTGGTCGGTGCGGGTGCCGCCGAGGGCGCCATCGACGCCGCGTCGATCCTCAAGCCGATGCTGGCCCGCGGTGAGCTGCAGACCATCGGTGCGACCACGCTGGACGAGTACCGCAAGCACCTGGAGAAGGACGCGGCCCTCGAGCGCCGCTTCCAGCCCATCCAGGTCGCGGAGCCGTCGCTGCCGCACACGATCGAGATCCTCAAGGGCCTGCGCGACCGCTACGAGGCCCACCACCGCGTCTCCATCACGGACGAGGCCCTGGTCCAGGCGGCGACGCTCGCCGACCGCTACATCTCGGACCGCTTCCTGCCGGACAAGGCGATCGACCTGATCGACGAGGCCGGATCCCGGATGCGCATCCGCCGGATGACCGCGCCGCCGGACCTCCGCGAGTTCGACGAGAAGATCGCCGGCGTCCGCCGCGACAAGGAGTCCGCGATCGACTCGCAGGACTTCGAGAAGGCCGCCTCCCTGCGCGACAAGGAGAAGCAGCTCCTCGCCGCGAAGGCCAAGCGGGAGAAGGAGTGGAAGGCCGGCGACATGGACGTCGTCGCCGAGGTCGACGGCGAGCTGATCGCCGAGGTCCTCGCGACCGCGACCGGCATCCCGGTCTTCAAGCTCACGGAGGAGGAGTCGTCCCGCCTGCTGCGCATGGAGGACGAGCTCCACAAGCGGGTCATCGGCCAGAAGGACGCCGTCAAGGCGCTCTCCAAGGCGATCCGCCGTACCCGTGCCGGCCTGAAGGACCCGAAGCGTCCCGGTGGCTCGTTCATCTTCGCCGGCCCGTCCGGTGTCGGTAAGACCGAGCTGTCCAAGGCGCTCGCCGAGTTCCTCTTCGGTGACGAGGACGCGCTGATCTCCCTCGACATGTCGGAGTTCAGCGAGAAGCACACGGTCTCGCGCCTCTTCGGTTCGCCCCCCGGCTACGTGGGCTACGAGGAGGGCGGCCAGCTGACGGAGAAGGTCCGCCGCAAGCCGTTCTCGGTCGTCCTCTTCGACGAGGTCGAGAAGGCCCACCCGGACATCTTCAACAGCCTTCTGCAGATCCTGGAGGACGGTCGCCTGACCGACTCCCAGGGCCGGGTCGTGGACTTCAAGAACACGGTCATCATCATGACGACCAACCTCGGCACCCGGGACATCTCCAAGGGCTTCAACCTCGGCTTCGCCGCCGCGGGCGACACGAAGTCCAACTACGAGCGCATGAAGAACAAGGTCCAGGACGAGCTGAAGCAGCACTTCCGGCCCGAGTTCCTCAACCGTGTCGACGACGTGGTCGTCTTCCCGCAGCTCAGCCAGGACGACATTCTCCAGATCGTCGACCTGATGATCCAGAAGGTCGACGAGCGCCTCAAGGACCGGGACATGGGCATCGAGCTCTCCCAGTCCGCCAAGGAGCTGCTGTCCAAGCGGGGCTACGACCCGGTGCTGGGCGCGCGTCCGCTGCGCCGCACGATCCAGCGCGAGGTCGAGGACTCGCTGTCGGAGAAGATCCTCTTCGGCGAGCTGCGTCCCGGTCACATCGTGGTCGTGGACACCGAGGGCGAGGGCGACGCGGCGACCTTCACCTTCCGGGGTGAGGAGAAGTCGACCCTCCCCGACGTCCCGCCGATCGAGCAGGCGGCCGGTGGCGGCGCGGGTCCGAACCTGAGCAAGGAGGCGTAGCCCTCCGGGGTGAGCCCGAAAGGGGCTGCTCCGGGACCTCGGTCCCGGAGCAGCCCCTTTTCACGTCAGGTGTCAGGTGCCAGGCGTCAGGACAGCTGGCCGTCGTAGTCCGGGAGCTTGAACGTCTTCTCGGCGTGGCCGCCCGACAGGTCGGTGGCGCTGTTGCCGATGTTCGCGATGATCGTGTAGCCGTCCGACTCGATCTCGGCGCGCTGTTCGGTCTTGTACTGGGCGACGTCCTTGAACAGGTCCAGGAAGCCGCGGACGTACAGCCCCGAGGACTCGTACCCGGCGTGGGCGAGGTTCCACTTGGTGGGCGCCTCGATGATGCCGGGGCGGGCGGTCACGAAGAACAGGGCGACGCCGTGCTCCTGGGCGTACTCGGCGACCTCCAGGACCGGCCGGTTGGCGGGCTGGGGGTAGCTGAAGCCGAAATCGGTCTCCAGGGAGGTGTTGTCGATGTCGAGGACGACGGCCTGCTTCTCACCGGGGGCGGAGTCGGCGATCCGCTCCTTCAGGTACGGCAGCGCCGTGTCCATGACGGCCGCGCAGTCCCGCTGCCAGGTGTCGTAGTCGACGTCGTCGGCGGCGGCCGCCGTCACGGACGCGGGCGGGGTCTCGGCCGGGGCGGCGACGGACGGTGTGACGGTGGCGGTGAGCGCCGCCGCGACCACGGCGGCCGTGCCGGCGACCCGTGTCCAGGTGCGGCGCCGGGTCTGTCTGGTCTGTCCGTTCTGAACGGTCATGGGGGGTGGGGTCCTCTCATGCCTGCCTGCGCGGATGCCTGACGGCAAAGTTGTCGCGTGCATGCTTGCCCCAGCAAGTGGCCGGACGGCAACGATTGGGTTACTGAGCAGTAGTCAGCTCTCCGGCCTGCGCCTATGCCGTGATCTCCACCCCGTCCGGCACGTTCCGCACCCGCGGCAGCCGGGGATTGACCCGCAGCACCCGCAGCTGGGGGAAGCCGGAGAGCCACGAGACGTCCGTGTCGGGCAGCTCCGCGTTGAGCCACAGGTGGGTCAGCTGGTCGGGCAGCAATCCCGCCAGCAGCTCCTCGGCCCGCATCACCCCGGCCACCTGGATGCGCGGCCGCCCGCCGAGTTCGCGCAGCGCCGCCATCTCGGCGGTGTCGGCGACCGGGAAGTAGAGGCCGTCCGGGTCCAGGTGGGCGATGATCTCCTGGGCGTAGCGCTCGGTGTCGAAGTGCCGCCAGCCCCGGGCCAGTTCGGTGCGCACCGGCAGGGCGGCACGGGAGCGCAGCCGGACCAGGTAGTCGATGGCCGCGTCGTCCTGGACGCGGGTCGCGGTGCAGGCGAGCAGCAGGGCCTGCCGGTCGTCGGGGACCTGGCCCGGGTCGGGCAGCAGCTCCAGGACGATGGGGCCGACCCAGCCGAGCCCCCGGGCGGCCAGCTCGGTCGTCGGGCGCACCAGGTTCTTCGTGCGGTCGTGGACGAGCCGCTGGACGGCCGGGTCGAGTTCGGTGACGTGGTCCAGGCAGGCCGCGGCCATCAGCCGCCGGTGGTTGATCTGCGGGCGGCGCAGTCCCGGCGCGGGCGCCAGCAGCCGTTCCAGGAACTGGGCGCACTCCTCGGGGCGGGCGTGGGCGGCGGCCATGCGGATGACCTCCTCCCACTCGGACTGGTGGGCGTGGTCCACCAGCGTGGGGAAGCGGCCGCGGGCCACGATCTCCTTGGCGGCCAGGTAGTCCTGGAAGGTGCGGTGGACGAAGTCGACCGACTCGCCCGACCGTTCGCGCAACAGGCCCGTGCGGTGCAGCAGATGCCGGAAGATCTTCGCGCCGTCCCCCTGCGCGCGGGCGGCGGGCATCGCGGGCAGCGCGGCGTCCAGGATGCCCACCGCCCGCTCCCGGGGCAGCTCGGAGGCGTCCTCCTCCAGCATGGCGTGGGCCAGTTTCTGCAACAGCCGTTCCCTGGTGCTCTGCTGGAGCCGCACGTCGTCGGCGTACAGCACGTCCCGTTCGGGGTCGCGGCGCTGGAGCAGCATCTCCAGGGCGGCGTCGTACAGCTCCTTGCGGCCGCTGGGCAGGGAGCCCGCCCGGTCCCGGTTGAGGGCGCATATCAGGCCGCACATCAGGGGGTTGGTGGCGAGCTGGCGCAGTTCGCGGTAGATCCGTACGGAGTGCAGCAGCCGCTGCTCGTACTCGTCCAGCGTGCTGCGCTCCCGCTCGCGTTCCCGCGGACCGGGGGAGCGGCTCTGCTCGTCGAGGCGGGCCGCCGAGTGCCAGTCCCGGATGAACCGGGTCACCCGGTCCCGGGACATGGGCGCAAGCGACAGCTCGACGAAGTCCTCCTCGGCCAGCCCGCCCCCCGACAGCCAGCCGTCCGAGACGGCGGAGGGCCGGGAGGTGACCAGGCAGCCGTTGCCGGAGAAGACCCGCAGCAGCCGCCGCAGCCGGTCGCGCAGCTCGCCCCGCGTCTTCTCCGGCGCCTCGTCGATGCCGTCGACCAGCAGCAGCGCCCGGCCCGCGAGCAGGGTGCGCACCACCCACCCCTCCGGAGCCCGGTCGGCGAGCGGGTGCCGGACCGCGTGCAGGAAGTCGTCCGGGGCCGGGAAGCCCTCGCGGGCGAAACGCCGCACGGGCAGCACGAAGGGGATCCGGGAGCCCTCCCGGGCGGCGGCGACGGCCAGCCACTGCACGAGGGTCGTCTTGCCCGAACCCGCGCCGCCGCGCAGCAGCACCCGGTCGTGGTCCTCCAGGGCGCGGTCCGCGAGCAGCACGGTGCGCTGCTCGTCCTCGGTGCCGCCCACCCCGCCGCTGCGCTCCTCCGCCTCCAGGCTCAGGTAGGTCTCCTCCAGGGGCCAACGGTCGGGCGCGTTGGGGAAGTCGACGCCGACGATGGTCAGCCAGCCGTGCCGCCGGGCCACCCACTCGGCGTACTCGGCTTCGAACGCCACGTCCTCCTGCGGCCGTTCGGCATGCCGGGCCGCCGCCTCCGCGTCGCCCAGGTCGACCAGCTGGGCGATCCGGCTGGCCCGCCCCGGCAGCTGCCGCTGGAGGTAGGCGGAGCGCCGTACCAGGTGGTGCAGGACGTGCAGGCACACCGACACCAGCAGCGCGTCGTGGAACCAGGCCGCGTCCGGCGACAGCTCCCGGTCGGCGCCCTGCACCGCGCCCCGCAGCCGCCGCGCGTAGTCCTGCGGACCCAGCCGTACGGCGTCGGCGTCGGTGACGTCGACCTCGGCGATGGCGAGCAGGGTGCGGGCCAGGACGTCGACGACCGGGGCCAGTTCGGCGGTGGGCGCGGCATGCCGCTCGGCGGCGAGGTGCACCAGGTCGGCGGCGGTGCGGTGGACCTCGTCCGGGGTGGCCGTGGCCCTGGCACCGCGCCAGGAGACGAGGCCGGGGACCGGTTCGGAGAACACGGGCGGCCGGGCGGGGTCGCGGAAGAGCCGGTGGACGAGGGGGGCGGCGAGACGGGAGGGCGTACGGACGACGGCATCCATGAAGGTGGTTACTCCCCGAGGTGGGTGCGCTCTGCGGACGACGGCGTCTCGAACTCCGCCACCCAGGCCGGGACCTGCCCGGCCACCGACCCGTCCACGTCCGTGCCCACGTAGACCGATGACAGGCGGGGGAAGGCCGACAGCCAGGACAGCCCCTCCACCGGGTGCGGTGCGTCGAGTGCCAGGTGCGTGAGCCGGTCGGGCACGATCAGGGCCGTCAGGTCCTCGACCCGGTAGGAGCCGTGGATCATGAGGCGCTGCCAGCCGCCCAGTGCGCCGAGCGTGCGGAGGTCCTCGGGCGTGGTCACCATGAGATACGACTGGTAGGACAGGTGGGCGAGGATCTCGTGCGCGTACCGGGCCCGGTCGAAGCGGTCCCATGCGGCGGCCAGGGCCCGCTGGACCTCCTCGCTCGGATGGTCCCGGTAGCGGCGCAGGAAGTGCAGCGCCGCCTCGCTGCCGACCTCGATCGCGGTCTGCACGGTCATGTACGCCGTCCGCTCGTCGATGCCGTCCGGGCCGGGCAGCATGCCCAGCACCAGATCACCCCCGGCCCGCGCCACCTGCTGCGCCGCCGCCAGGTCGTTCGGCGGGACATGGGCCGCGAGCCCCCGCTCCACCCGCTCGCGGACCCCCGGCTCCACCTCCGCCGTGTAGTGCAGTCCGGCCGCCGCGAGCAGCGAGCCGCGCGGGGTGCCCGGCTCCGTGAGCCGGCGCAGCATGTGCTCCGCCTCTTTGGGCCGGGCGTGCGCGAGGGCAAGCAGGATCACGTCCTCCCACTCGTCCCGGTCGGCGTGGTCGACCAGCAGGTCGAAGTCCATCTCCTGAACGGCCAGCCGGGAGCCCAGATAGTCCTGGAAGGTGCGGTGCAGGAAGTCCACCCGGCCCTCGGCGGGCTCGCGCAGCAGTCCGGAGCGCAGCAGCAGCGCGGCGTATACCTCCTCGTCGCCGACACCGGCGAGGTTCAGCGCCGGCCGGGCCCGGCCGATGATCTGGAGTGCTTCGGACCGGTCCAGCTCCGCCCGGCCGTTGCGGATCAGCCACCACGCCAGCTTCTGCAGCAGCTGCACCTGGGTCGCGTACGACAGGGCGGTCCCGGCGGGGGCGTGCAGCTCGCGCTCGCGGTCCCGGCGTTCCAGGAGCATGGTCAGAGCGGCCTCGTACAGGGACCGTCGGTCCTGCGGGAGGAAACCGCGCCGGTCGCGGTGCAGGGCGCACAGCATGCCGCACATGAGGGGGTTGGTGGCCAGGCGGTTCAGTTCGGTGGTGGTCCGCACGGACCGTCGCAGCGCCTCGCCCACCGCTTCCTCGGCCCCGGCCGCACGGTGCCAGCGCCGTATGAACGTGTCGACCTCCGTAGGTCCCATGCGGGCGAGGTCCAGTTCGTGGAACCCCTCGGCGGCCAGCCAGTCCTGCGGTACGGCCGAGGGGCGCGAGGTGACCAGCCACAGGTTGCCCGGGAAGGTCCGCACCAGTTCGCGGAGCCAGCGGCGGACCGTGGCCCGGCGGTCGTCCGCGATCTCGTCGATGCCGTCGATCAGCAGTACCCCGCGCCGGGCCCGCAGAACACGCTCGGCCCAGCCGGGCGGCTGCTCTCCCGCGACGGGCGCGCCGACCGCCCGCAGGAAGTCCCCGGGTAACGGCAGCTCCGCCCCCGGCCGCACGATCCGGCGCATCGGCAGCACGAACGGCACGCGCCCGATGAGGTGGGTCAGCCCATGGTCGTAGACCCGGCTCGCGGCCGTGACCGCGAGCCACTGCACGAGGGTCGTCTTGCCGGACCCGGCGACGCCGCGCAGGAACACCTGGTCGTGTCCGGCGAGCACCTGCTCGGCGGAGACGCGCAGCGGACCGGCCCCCGCGGGGGCCTGCCGCCCGTGCTGCGGCCGGGTCGCCTCCAGGCTCAGGTACGCCGTGTCCAGCGGCCACTCCCGGGTCCCGGCGTCCAGCCCGTAGATGGTGAGCGTGCCGTGCCGGGCGGCGACGTGGTCCGCGTAGCGCTCCTCGAACCCGGCGTCCTCGGCGGACTGGGACGGCAGCCGTTCCAGCAGGACGTCGACGGCCCGGACCAGCCGGGCCAGCTGCTGCGTCTGGACGGTCTGCTGGCGGGCGACGTAGGTGGAGCGCTGGGTGAGGAAGTTCAGGATGTGCAGCGAGGCGGTGTGCAGCAGCCGCTCGTACAGCAGCGTGCCGCCCTCGCCGAGCCCGTACGGGGCCAGGGGCACGCCGGCGCCCAGCTCGCGGGCGAAGCGCTCGGGGCCGAGCCCGACGGCCTCGTAGTCCTCGACGGTGATCTCGCCGAGCCGGGCGAGCGTGCGGGCCAGGGCGTCCTTGACGGCCGCCGCCTCCGCGGCGTCCACGGGCTCCTCGCCGGGTCCGGCCGAGGTCAGCGCCCTGCGGACCAGCTCTCCGGCGATCCTGTCGACGTCCTCGGGCGTGACGTTCCGCTTCTCGCCCCGGAAGGACACCAGCGCCGATATCCGCACCGGGCGGTCCACCAGCCCCGCTCCCGGCCCGTCCCGGACGAAGAGCCGCCGGACGAGCGGTACGACCGCGCTGGACGCGACACGGGCCCCGAGTGCTGTGACGTCGACCATGCCCCGAGCCTAGGTGAACGCCCTTGTACGGGGGGCGGGTTAACCGGGACGGGAGTAGCCCCCGTCACATTCACCGCCTCTTCGATCATGCCCACCGGTGATGTGCCGCACAGGCCGATTGCCGTGTACTACGGGGAATAGTGGCCGCCGCAAGAACTACGAAAACGGACATACCGGAGCACTTGATGGGGGGCTTTCCGGGGCTCTGAGCTGGTTTTGTCCAAAATGGCCGCTCTGGTGTGAGTCATGAAGTTTCACTCTGAAGTACTAAATAGGGTCGTAGGTCACACCTTTGTGCGGTTCGGGGTCGCCGGGTTACCAAGGTTGAGCCCGCCCGGTGAGCGCCTTGTGCGTCCCGCCGGTGGGCATTCCTCTGCACCCGTCCCCATGAGGTTCGAATGTTTCCGCGTGTCACGTCCCGTTCTTCCCGTACGACCATCCGCACCCGCGCCGCGGTGATGGCCGCAGGCCTCGGAGCCTCGGTCGCACTGGGAGCCGGGGTCGCGGCCGCCACCGGCACCACGGCGGCCTCCAGCACCACCGCCGCCGCGAGCGCCGTAGAGGCCCAGGCCGCGGCGCAGGCCAAGGCGGCGAAGGCCGAGAAGGCCGCCGCGAGCGCCAAGAAGAGCACCACCGCCAAGAAGACGGCCACCAAGAAGAAGGCCGCCTCCTGGGTCGACCCGGTCAAGAAGTACGAGCTGAGCGCCAGCTTCGCCCAGAACGGCGGCATGTGGGCGCACAAGCACAGCGGCCAGGACTTCGCCGTGCCGATCGGCACCAACGTCGTCGCCGCCCACGGCGGCACCGTGGTCAAGGCCGGCGGCAACGGCGCCGGCGACGGCCCCGCCTACGGCAACGCCATCGTCATCAAGCACGGCAACGGCACGTACTCCCAGTACGCGCACCTGTCCAAGATCAACGTGAAGATCGGCCAGATCGTGAAGACCGGCCAGTCGATCGCCAAGTCCGGCAACACCGGCAACTCCAGCGGTCCGCACCTGCACTTCGAGATCCGGACCACCCCGAACTACGGCTCGGCCGTGGACCCGGTCGCCTTCCTGCGCGGCAAGGGTGTGACCGTCTGACGGACGGGCCGGGGGTGCCGTGACGGCACCCCTACGCGCCCGCGGCTCCCCGGTGGGCCTGGGTGATCAGATCGATGGCGACCTCGAGAACGGCAGCACGCTGTTCCTCGGGGTCGCCTTCGAGGTCCCGGAGCACGAACATCCCGGCGTGCAGCGTGAACAGCGCCGTGACGCAGCGGACCTGGTCGACCAGGTCCGCCTCGGGGTCCATGAGGATGTCGCGCAGGCCGAACATCCGGTGCTTGAACAGCTCGCCGATCCGCAGGTCACGCACCGTGGCCTGGTTCTCCTGCATGAAGCGGAACAGCGGCGTCGCGCCGGCCAGTGCCTCGCTGTAGCGCCGGATGATCTCCTGCTTCGTCTCCAGGGTGTGCGGCTGCTCGCGCCCCCACTCGATCAGGTCCTCCAGCGGCCGGGAGAGGTCCTCGAAGATGCTGACGAGGATCTCTTCCTTCGTCTTGAAGTGGTAGTAGAGCGCGGCCTTGGTGACGTCCAGGCGCTCGGCGATCTCGCGCAGGGAGGTCTTCTCGTACCCCTGCTCCGCGAAGAGCTCGAGCGCCACGTCCTGGATGCGCTGGCGGGTGTCCCCGCGGCGTCGCTGCTGCTTGGTGCCGTTCATTGTGCCGCCCATCCTCCTACGCACCTCCTGCCCCGCGCACTTTCCGAAAAACTTACTTGACGCCCGGCTAGTTACGCGCCTACCTTTCCCAGTGTAGACAACTTGCCGGGCGGCAAGTAAGTGGCAAGTGGCACAGCGGTAGCTGGGGGAGTAGGAGAGATGGCCGAGAAAACGGAGGCGGCGACCGGCGGAGCCGGCGCCGGCGAGCAGCCGAGGAGCGTGCGGGTCGTCCTGCTCGCCCTCATGATCGCGATGATGCTCGCGATGCTCGACAACATGATCATCGGCACCGCGATGCCGACGATCGTGGGCGAGCTGGGGGGTCTGGAACACCTGTCCTGGGTCGTCACCGCGTACACCCTGGCCACCGCGGCCTCCACCCCGCTGTGGGGCAAGCTCGGCGACATGTACGGGCGCAAGGGCTCGTTCATGACGTCGATCGTGATCTTCCTGGTCGGCTCGGCGCTCAGCGGCATGGCCCAGGACATGGGCCAGCTGATCGGCTTCCGCGCGATCCAGGGCCTGGGTGCCGGTGGTCTGATGGTCGGCGTCATGGCGATCATCGGCGACCTGATACCGCCCAGGGAGCGGGGCAAGTACCAGGGCATGATCGCCGGTGTCATGGCGCTCTCGATGATCGGCGGACCGCTGGTCGGCGGCACCATCACCGACCACTGGGGCTGGCGCTGGTCCTTCTACATCAACCTTCCGCTCGGCGTGGTCGCGCTGATCGCCATCAGCGCCGTACTGCACCTGCCGAAGAAGCGCAGCGAGGCCCGGATCGACTACCTGGGCGCCGCGCTGCTGACCATCGGCATCACCGCCATCGTGCTCGTCACCACCTGGGGCGGCACCGAGTACGCCTGGACCTCCGCGCGGATCATGGAGCTGATCGGCATCGGCGTCGCCGCGCTGGTCGGGTTCGTGTTCTGGCAGACCAGGGCCGCCGAGCCGATCCTGCCGCTGCACATCTTCCGCAGCCGCAACTTCACGCTGATGTCCGTCATCGGCTTCATCGTCGGCTTCGTGATGTTCGGCGCCACCCTCTTCCTGCCGCTGTACCAGCAGTCGGTGCAGGGCGCGTCCGCCACCAACTCCGGGCTGCTGCTCCTGCCCATGCTGGGCGCGATGCTCGTCACGTCGATGGTCGCCGGCCGCGTCACCACCAGCACCGGCCGCTACAAGATCTTCCCGCTGGCGGGCGGCGCGCTGATGACGGTCGGCCTGTACCTGCTGTCGACCATGGACACCGACACCACCCGCTTCACCTCCGGCCTGTACATGGCCGTCGTCGGTCTCGGCATGGGCTGTCTGATGCAGATCACCATGCTGGTGGCGCAGAACAGCGTGGAGATGAAGGACATGGGCGTCGCGTCCTCCTCCACCACCCTCTTCCGCACCCTCGGCTCCTCCTTCGGCGTCGCGATCATGGGCGCGCTGTTCAACAACCGCGTCCAGGACGTCATGGCCGAGCGGGCCGCGGGCTCGGGCGCCAAGGCGACGGAGCAGTCGGCGACGCTGACGGCGGACGCGCTGAACGCGCTGCCGGCGGCGATCCGCGACGCCTACCAGCACGCGGTGTCCGCCGGAACCCACACCGCGTTCCTGCTGGGCTCCGTGGTGGCCGTCCTCGCACTGGTCGCGGCGGTCTTCGTGAAGGAGGTCCCGCTCAAGGGCGCGGGCCCGAAGGAGGCCGACACCCCGGCCGACCGTGACGGCGACCCGGCCACGGCGAAGGCCCCGGTGACCGAGGCCGTCTGACCTCGCGGCGGCCCGCCGCCTTCCTCCTGACCAGGCCCCCGGATGGTTCCGACCACCCGGGGGCCTGCTTCGTCCGCCGCGCCGACGCACTCGAACCACACCGTCTTGCCCCGCCCGTCCGGGTAAGGCGTGACACCCCACCGGTCGGTCACCGCCGCGACGATCACGAGCCCCCGCCCGCCCTCGCCCAGCGCGTCCCCCGCGGCCGGGACCGGCAGCTCCGGGCACCCGTCGGCGACCTCCACCCGCACCCCGCCCGGCCGCAGCAGGAAGCACACGCGGCCACGCCGTCCGGGCACGTGCCGTACGACGTTGGCGACCAGCTCCGTGAGCGCCAGCTCGGCGGCGTCGGCCACGTCGGAGAGGCCCGAGCGGAC
This sequence comes from Streptomyces rubrogriseus, assembly GCF_027947575.1. Lineage (NCBI taxonomy): Bacteria > Bacillati > Actinomycetota > Actinomycetes > Kitasatosporales > Streptomycetaceae > Streptomyces > Streptomyces rubrogriseus. The sequence goes on from NZ_CP116256.1 coordinate 423,830, forward strand.
GAGGTACAGCCGCAGCACACGGCGCAGATGACGGGCCGAGTGCGCGCCCAGGGCGAACTCGGCGTGGTACTGGCTCTCGACGTCCGCCGCCTGCGGACCGGTTACGTGATTCACGCCACCACCCTGCGACGCGGTGCGTACGCTCGACTACGCACAGAAACGAACGCCGAGAGGTGTTGCCGTCCGCAGTCCCGGAGTGAGGTGCCGCAGTGGCCAACATCCAGTCCCTCGACCCGACCGCGTCACCGCTCGACTACTACGGCTGGGAGCTGCGCCGCCAGCGCGAGGCCCACGGCCTCAGGCAGGGCCAGCTCGGCGACATCATCTTCTGCACCGGCTCCCTGATCGGCCAGATCGAGACGACCAAGAAGGTCCCGACGCGGGACTTCTCCGAGCGGGTGGACGCCGCGCTGGGCACGGACGGCCTGTTCTCCCGTCTGATCGGCCTGGTGCTGCGCAGCCAACTCCCGACGTGGTTCCAGCCGTACGCGGAGATGGAGGCGAAGGCGGCGTACATCTCGACGTACCAGGCGCAGCTCGTCTACGGGCTGCTGCAGACGGAGGAGTACGCGCGGGCGGTGTTGGCGACGGGCATGCCGGACGACTTGGAAGGTCTGCTGGCGGGCCGGATGGAACGCCAGCGCATCCTGGAGCGTGAGCGGCCGCCGCTGGCTTGGGTGGTGCTGGACGAGGCGGTGCTGCACAGGCCAATCGGCGGACATGAGGTCATGCGGCGGCAACTGGCCCGCCTGTTGGAGTTCGCCGGTCACCGCTGGGTGCATGTGCAGGTCCTGCCGAACGAGGCGGGGGCGCATGCCAGTCTCGCCGGTTCGTTCACCGCCATGCGCTTCGACGAAGACCCGGACATCATCTATACGGAAGACGTCATCTCCGGTCACATGACGGCTAATCCGGAGACCATGAGGGAAGCCGCGCTCCGTTACGCTCGCTTGCAGGCTGCCGCCCTCTCCGTGGAGGATTCGGCGGAACTGATCATCCGTGTGATGGAGGAACGCTATGGAGACTGCTCCCAGCCCGAGGAACACCCAGTGGCGTAAGTCCAGTTACAGCGGAAACACCGGCGGGGAATGCGTGGAGTGCACCGTCACTGACGGCGCCGCCTGGCGGACCGCCTCGTACAGCGGAAACACGGGCGGCGACTGCGTCGAGGTTGCCGATGGATGCCCCACCGGTGCCGTCCCCGTCCGGGACAGCAAGAACCCGTCCGGGCCCGTCGTCACCGTCGGAGCCGGTGCCTGGCAGTCCTTCGTCGACGGCCTGCGGTAACCGCCCGCCCGCTACCGCTCACCCCGGTCCGCCTGCCGGGCGAGGAACTCCTCGCACCATGAACACGTCCACCGGATCCTCGCTCGTCACGGCGAATCCGTGCCGTTCGTACAGCCGCCGGGCGGGACTGCCCCGCAGTACGTTCAGCCGGACCACCGTGCCCTCGCGGTCGCACTGTTCCAGCAGCTCGCGCAGCACGGCCGTACCGATGCCGGCGCCCTGCACCCGCGGGTCCAGATAGAAGTGCTCCAGCCAGTGGGTGTCCTCCGCCGGCCGCAGCGCCACGCACCCGGCGAACGCGCCGCCCACCTCGATCACCCGGGTGTGCGCCGGGACGAACCCGTCCCGCAGCCGCTGCCGCACCCGCCGCGCGTCGTACCGCCCGAGCCGCTCCAGATCCGCCCGCAGCACCAGGGCACGCAACTCGGCCACCGCCTCGACGTCCCCCGCCGAGGCCGGTCGCAGTCCCCAGTCCGCCATGATCGTCAGACTAATGTGTCGCCCCCTGGGCGAGCAGCCGCTCCACCAGCAACAGGGCACCGACGAGGATCATCGCGGCGCCCGAGAATCGGGACACCGCGGTGGCAACGGCCGGGCGGGCGCCCAGGATCCGGCGGGCCGTGGCGCCGACGCCCGTGTAGACCACGGCGCAGTTGGCCGTGTGCACCAGGCCGAGGGCGACGATCTGCGCGGCGAAGGGCCAGTCGGAGTCACGGGCGGCGAACTGCGGCAGGAGGGCGAGGAACAGCAGCAGCGCCTTGGGGTTGAGGCCGCTGATGCCCGCCCCTCTGGCCGCACGGCCCACCCACGAGCCGGAGCCGTCTCCCTCGCCGCCCTCCTCGGCCCGGGGCGCCGCGGGGCGGGCCAGTGTCGTGGCGCCGAGCCAGATCAGATACGCCGCCCCGGCGGCCGTCAGCGCGGTCAGCACCGTCGGCGAACCGGCGACGGCGGTCGCCAGGCCCGCGGCGACCACGGCGGTCAGCAGGACGTATCCGCTCAGCATGCCGCCGACGGCGGGCAGCACCGACCGGTGGCGCAGGCCCGCCGTGATCGCGTAGGCCCAGTCCGCTCCCGGGACCAGCACCAGCAGGAAGGACACCGACCAGAAGGCCCCGATGCCGGCCATCTCCACCGTCTCCACCTCACACTTCTTCCAGCTCCTCCTGAGGAAGGTTAGGAAGGATTGCCCCAAAGGTGCTTTCAAGATGTCCCCGCCGCAGCCGTGACGGTGGAAGAATTTCCCCCATGGACGACGTGGACCGTAAAATCCTTGCCGAGCTGCAGCGGGACGGCCGGCAGACCCTGACCGAACTCGCCGAACGGGTCCGCCTCAGCGTCTCCCCCTGCCACCGGCGCCTGCGCGCGCTGGAACGCTCCGGGGCGATCACCGGCTACCACGCCGCACTGAACGCCCCCGCGCTCGGTCTCGGCTTCGAGGCACTGCTCTTCGTCACCATGCGGTATGAGGACCGCGAGACCGTGGCCGCCTTCGAAGCGGCCGTCGCCGAGATCCCGCATGTCCTCCAGGCCCAGCGGCTGTTCGGCGACCCCGACTACCTGCTGCGCGTCGTCACCCGCGACCTGGAGGCGTACCGGCGGCTCTACGACGAACGCCTCGCCTCGCTCCCCGGCGTCCAGCGGCTCAGCTCCACCCTCGTCATGGCCAACCTGGTCGAGGCCCGCCCACTGCCTCTGTGACCTCCGGCGTCCGGCCGCCGGGGGCGAAAAGCTCTCGACCGGGACCACTCGCGCCGCAATCATGAGCACCGACCCCACGAAGGAGGACGGTGTGGAGCCAGCGGAACTCCGCCGCGCAGTCGAGGCCGGCCGGACGGCCGCTTCGGAGCAGGGCCTGCGGGCAGACGAGGTGGTCGTCGTCCACAACTCGGACCGCGTCGTACTGCGCCTGCTGCCCTGTGACGTTCTGGCCCGGGTCGCGCCCGCGGGGCATCTGTCCGACTCCGCCTTCGAAGTGGAGGTCGCTCACCGGCTCACCGACGCCGGCGCCCCGGTGGGCCGGCTCGACCCCCGGACCGACCCCAGGGTCCAGGTGCGGGACACCTTCGCCGTCTCGCTCTGGACCTACTACCCGCCGGTGGGACCGGAGATCGCGCCGGCCGACTACGCGGACGCGCTCATGCGGCACCATGCCGCCCTGCGCCGGATCGAGGTGGACGCACCGCACTTCAGCGACCGGGTGGCCGTGGCGCTGGAAGGCGTGGACGACCGGGAGCGGTCACCCGAGCTGTCCGACCCCGACCGGGGTTTCCTCCACGACGCACTCAGTGGCCTGAGTGCCGAGATCGGCGCCGACCCGGCACGCGACCAACTGCTGCACGGCGAGCCGCACCCGGGAAACCTCCTGAACACGCGCCAAGGCCCGCTCTTCGTCGACCTCGCCACCTGCTGCCGCGGGCCGGTCGAGTTCGACCTCGCCCACGGGCCCGAGGAGGCGGCGGAGCACTACGCGGGCGCCGACCAGGCTCTGACGCACCGGTGCCGCGCGCTGAACTGGGCGCTGTTCGCCGCCTGGCGGTGGCGCCGGGACGACCAGATGCCCGACCGGGAGCACTGGCGGGCGGAAGGGCTCGACCGGGTGCGAGCCGCACTCGACCGGATCTAGATCTGAGACCTGAGCGCCGAGCCCGGCGTCACGGCTTCCGGGACACCCCCTGGGAGGCCTCCCGGGACATGTCCCGGGCCGACGACGACGCCCCGCCCTTCGACCGGTCCGGCAGCATCGGGTAGCTCCCCGTGTTGGTCGGCGCGTGTTCCGGGAGCCACAGGACGGCGACCGCGCCCTCGGCCGGTATGTGCGCGGGGGCGCCGGCCGGGCGTACGTTGCGGAAGGTGAGGCGGGCGCCCAGGACGCGGGCCTGACCGGCCGCGATGGTCAGGCCGAGGCCGTGTCCTCGGCCGGCCCGGTCCGTGCTGCCGGTGCGGAACCGGCTCGGGCCCTCGGCCAGCAGGTCCTCGGGGAAGCCCGGCCCGTGGTCGCGGACCCGGATCACCCGGCCCTCGACGCTGACCTCGACGGGGGAACGGCCGTGCCGGGCGGCATTGGCGAGCAGGTTGAACAGCACGCGCTCCAGGCGGCGCGGGTCGGTGGTGACCTCCGACTCGTGGATCACCCGCACCTCGACGGCGGGGTCCTTGGCGGCGACCCGCCGGGACACGAAGTCGCCCAGCATGATGTCCTGCAACTCGGCCCGCTCAGAGGCCCCGTCGAGCCGGGCCACCTCCAGGACGTCCTCGACGAGGGTGCGCATCGCCTTCGCCCGGTCGAGGACCAGCTCGGTCGGCCGGCCCGGCGGCAGCAGCTCGGCGGCCGTGAGCAGGCCGGTGACCGGGGTGCGCAGCTCGTGCGCGATGTCCGCGGTGACCCGGCGCTCGGCCTCGATGCGCTGCTGCAAGGCGTCCGCCATCGCGTCCACGGCGCGCGCGACGTCGTCCGTCTCGTCCCGCACGACGCCGCCGATGGCGTCCCGCACCCGGACGTCCGCCTCACCGCTCGCGACCCGGTTCGCGGCGGCGGCGGCCTCGCGCAGCCGGCGCGAGAGCTGACCGCCGATGAGCACGCCCAGCGCGCTGCCGCCGAGGACGACCGCGATGGAACCGATGACCAGGGCCTGGTCCAGGTCGCTGAGGATGTCCGCGCTGCGGTCGGTGAAACCGGAGTGCAGGGACATCACGTGCCCGTCCTTGAGCGGCACGGCCGCCCAGATGTCCGTCACACCGTCCGGCCGCTCGGAGACGTAGGTGGCCCGCCGCCCCGCTTCGATCTTGCGGCGCAGCTCCGGCGGCAGGGCGGGGTCGTCGATCTGGGCGTTGGGGAAGTTCTGCCGCCCGGACAGCTCGTAGTTGCGCTGGGCGATCAGGACCCGGTCGTCGGCGAGGTCACGGGCGTTGTCGAGCATCGACACCCGGGCGGCATTGTGCACGACCAGGCTCAGCGCGACGGCCACCAGCGCGCCGACCAGCGCGATGGCCGCGCTCAGCTTCCAGCGCAGCCCGGTGCGGATACCGCGGGCACGCAGCCCGCGCGCACCGAGGCCCCGCGTACGCCCATCCGGTCCCGCCTGCTCACCCGGTCCCGTGTGCTCGCCCCGTCCGGCGTGCCCGCCGGGCCCCGCGTGCTCGCCCGGCCCCGTGCGGTCGTACGGGTGACCCGGCGGCGAGACGCTCCGGCGTTGTCGGAAGAACCCCCGCATATCCCTGTATCCCCGCTCAGGCCTTCAACTTGTAGCCGAAGCCGCGGACCGTCTCGATCCGGTCCTGGCCGATCTTGGTGCGCAGCCGCTGCACGTGCACGTCGACGACCCGGGTGTCCCCGCCCCAGCCGTAGTCCCACACCCGCTCCAACAGCTTGTCGCGCGAGAGGACGGTCCCCGGCGCGGAGGAGAACTCCAGCAGCAGCCGCATCTCGGTCGGCGTGAGCCCCACCGGCCGACCGGCGCGGAGCACCTCCATGCCGTCCGTGTCCACCTCCAGGTCGCCGAAGGTGAGCACGCCCCCGGTCTCCGCCGCGCCTGCGCCCTCCGTCCGGTCGCCGCCCCCGGCATGCCCGAAGCGCCGCAGCACCGCGCGGATCCGGGCGACCAGCACGGCCCCGTCGAACGGCTTGGTGACGTAGTCGTCGGCGCCCGCCTCCAGGCCCAGGACGACGTCGATGGAGTCCGCCCGCGCCGACAGCATGATCACCGGCACCGTGGACTCGTCCCGGATTCGCCGGCACAGGCTGACGCCGTCGAGGCCGGGGAGCATGACGTCGAGGAGGGCGATGTCGGGACGGTCGGCCCGGAAGGACTCCAGGCCGGAGAGTCCGTCGGGCATCGCGGTGACCGCGAAGCCGTCCCGCTCGAGGGCGAGCTGGGTGGCCTCGCGGATGACATCGTCGTCCTCGACGAACAGGACGTGGGTCTGATCTGCCATCCCGGTGCTCTCAGTCCTCATGGTGTGGTCGGGCCGAACGGTCGAACGGGCCGCAGCTACGCGTACCGCGCTCACTGGGTCATCGGTGCGAGCGGCCCGGTCGGTTCACGCCGGCCGGTTCACACCGGCCGGGGCGGCCGGCGGTTCAGCTGTCCGGCTCCGGCACCGGGGTGGGCGCGTTGCCCGCGGCCTTGCTGTAGTCGTTGTGGGTCCGGTACTCCTCGGTGAACCGGTCCGAGGCCCAGCGGTACGTGATCACGTTCTCGCCGGACGGACTCGACACCGGGTCGCCCTTGTCGTACACCTGCTTGGTCACCACCAGGTCCCCGCGGTCGATCTCCGCGTAGACCGGAGGCTCCTCGGCCTTGAACACATTCTGGTACGCGCCGTCCTCCTCGCGGTACACGTAACTGCCCACACCCACCGCGTCACCGCACGTCAGCACGTTGACGACGACGTCGTCCGCCGAGCCGTCCGTCACCTTCCCGTACGACACGTCGATCGGGTACTCGTCGGCGACGCAGGGCTTCAGCTCGCGCTTGACCTCCGGGGACACCTTCGGGTCGGCCTTGACGAGCCGCACCGCGTCGACGCGGTCGGGGGCCTTCGAGGGGGACGCCTTCGCCGCGGGCGCCGGGGACGCGGAGCCCGCGCCGCCCACCGCGTCCGCGTGGGCCGGCCCCTCGTCCCGGGCGCCGGTGCCCCCGGTCCCGCAGCCGGCCAGGGAAACGCCGAGGGCGACGAACACGGCCACCGCCGTACTCGCCGCCTGCGTGGTTCTCCGGGTCCCCCCGGGTGTCCGACCGTCGGTCAGGCCGCGCAACGCTCCCGCTCCTCACGCTCCAGCGCCCGTGCGTCCAGATCGCGGGCGACCAGCTCCTCGCGGAGCCGGGCGAGCGCCCGGTGCAGCGTGCTCTTGACCGTTCCCGCCGACATGCCGAGGGCGGCGGCGGTCTCCTCCGTTGACATCTGCTCCCAGTGTCGCAGCACGACGACGCTGCGCTGCTTCGGGGCGAGCACCTTCAGGACGTCCATCAGCAGGGCGCGGTCCGCGTGCTGCTCGGTGGCGTCGTCCATGGGGGACTCGGGGAGCTGCTCGGTCGGCACCTCCTCCAGCTTCCGCGCCCGCCACCACTCGGTCCGGGTGTTGATCATCACCCGGCGCAGGTAGGCGTCCGCGAGCCGCTTGTCCTCGATGGTCTCCCAGCGCCCGTACGTCCGCGCCAGCGCGGTCTGCAACAGGTCCTGGGCGTCGACGGGGTCGGGGACCAGGCGCCTGGCGCTGCGCAGCAGCGCGTCCTGCCGGGTGCGGACGTACTCCTCGAACTCGAGCACCTCGCCCATGTCAACCGCCTTCCGATCCCCGTACTCCGACGGTGGTCACCGCCGGCCCACTGCCTGTGGTCCGTAGTCGTGCTGTGCCCGGGGGGCACACAAACGAAGGTAGGGAAGCGTTGTCACGGCGCTGTGCGATGCAGCCTGCGGCAAACCCTCGGCTGTCCGTCGGTTGTGTAACGGAAGTAGGAACCGGGTAAATCGGCAGCCCACTTGATGGCGACATCGGGCGATTTGTCCGGCGGAAGGGCTGTCACGGAGATGCCGCCGGAGCTGTCACATGGACAAGCAGGCTGTGCGTCAGCTCAGCGGCAGCCGGTACAGACCGTCCGCCAGCGGCTCCACCAGACCGTCGGCCACCAGGCCGTCCAGGGCGCGGGCACGCTGGACCGGCTCCTGCCACACCTGGTCGAGGGCCGCCTGCGGCACCGGCCCGGCCGCGTCCCGCAGCACCGCGAGCAGCCGCCCGCGCACCTGCCGGTCGGTGCCCGCGTACGTCTGGCCGCGCCGCGGCGGACCGTCGTGGGCGGGCTTGCCGGCCAGCCGCCAGGCGCACTGGGCCGCGATCGGGCAGCGGTGGCACGACTCGTTCTTCGCCGTGCAGACCAGCGCACCCAGCTCCATCGAGGCGGCGGCCCAGCGGGCGGCACTCGCCTGCTCCGCGGGCAGCAGCGCCCGCGCCAGCTTCCGCTCGGCCGCGGTGGTGGCGTTCGGCGGGTACTGCACACCGGTGACCGCGCGGGCGAGGACCCGGCGGACGTTGGTGTCCAGCACGGCGTGCCGCTGGCCGTACGCGAAGGAGGCGACCGCCGCGGCCGTGTACTCGCCGATGCCGGGCAGCGCCAGCAGCTGGGCGTGGTCGGCGGGTACGTCGCCGCCGTGCCGTTCCGTTATGGCCGCCGCCGCGCCGTGCAGGCGCAGGGCGCGGCGCGGGTAGCCGAGCCGGCCCCAGGCGCGCACGGCCTCGCCGGGCGCCTCCGCGGCGAGGTCGGCGGGGCGCGGCCAGCGGGCCAGCCACTGCTCGTAGACGGGCTGGACACGGCTGACCGGCGTCTGCTGGAGCATGAACTCGCTGACCATCACGCCCCAGGCGCCGGCCTCGGGGCGCCGCCACGGCAGATCGCGGGCGTGCTCGTCGAACCAGTCGATGACGGGGGCGTGCAGCGGCACACCGGACGCGGCGGGGTCGGAGGGTCCGCCTGGCGAGGGCTTCGTGGGCGCAGTCATGTCCCTCCGATCCTGCCACGGGAGGACCGCCGCACGGGAACACCGCCACCCGGAGACCGCCGAGGACGTCGTCAGACCCCTCCCGGCCCCGCCGGCAGGGGCTCCGGAACGGTCTCCGGAATGATGATCCGTAAAAGTTGCGGGCCCAAACGGCGGGTGGGACAAGGGAACGCGCCGATCTCTCGTACAGTTTGCGCCGTGGGATCTCTGCGCAATCCGGTCGGGCCGCTTCCCTCCACCATCTACTGGCGACGGAGGGCCGTACTGCTGTCTCTTTTCGCCCTGTTGGCGCTATTGATCACGTGGATCGTGGTCTCCGGCGGCGGGGACGGCGGCAAGGGCCGAGACGACGGGGCCAACGGCAAGAACCCGGCACCGTCGATCACTCCGGGCCCCTCGGGATCCGGCCCAGCGATCAGCCAGGCGCCGGGCGGACGCGACGAGTCGGGGAGCGGCGACTCCAACGGCTCGGGTTCCGGGTCGGGTTCCGACGGTGACGGGAACGGTTCCGGTTCCGGCGGCGATGAGTCCGGCGGCGGCGGATCGGCCGGGTCGGGAAGCGCCGGAGGCGGCGGGGGCGGCGCGGTGACCGGCGTCGGCGCGGGCGACGCGCTGCCGGCCGGGTCGAGCCTGCCCAACTGCACGCCCGGCGCGGTGAAGTTCAGCCTGCGCAGCGTCCGCAACAGCTACTCGCCCGGACAGACCCCCGCGTTCGAACTGACCGCGCGGAACACGTCCGGCGGCGACTGCGAGGTCGATCTCGGCCCGAAGCACGCGGTGTTCACCATCACCCCGGCCAGCGGCGACGACGCCTACTGGGCCTCCGACGACTGCGTCGAGGGCGCGGGCAGCCTGCGCTACCGGGTGACCGCCGGCAGCGGCATCAAGTACACGGTGAAGTGGGACCGCAAGCCGAGCGCGCCCGAGTGCGGTACGCCGCCGGCGGGTTCGGCCAAGGCGGGCACCTACCTGGTGGAGGCCAAGGCGGCGGGCTTCGAGAAGGTCCAGACGTCGTTCGTCCTCAAGAACGACTGACCCGAGGCGCGGCCGCCCCCCGGGGCCCGCCGCGCGTCAGACGTAACGCTCCAGGATCGACGACTCCGCCAGCCGCGACAGCCCCTCCCGCACGCTGCGCGCCCGCGCCTCGCCGACACCGTCCACCGTCTGGAGGTCGTCCACACTCGCCGCGAGCAGCTTCTGCAGGCCGCCGAAGTGCTCCACCAGCCGGTCGATGATCGCGCCCGGCAGCCGCGGCACCTTGGCCAGCAGCCGGAACCCGCGCGGCGACACCGCGGAGTCCAGCGTCTCGGGCGACCCGGTGTACCCCAGGGCCCGCGCCACCGTGGACAGTTCCAACAGCTCGGCATGGCTGAGCTTGTCCAGCTCGGCGAGCGCCTCGTCGACCGTACGGGACCGCTTGGCGGTCGGCTCGGGCACGTAGTCCCGCACGACCAGCTCGCGCTCCGGCTCCACACCGGCGATCAACTCGTCCAACTGCAGCGCCAGCAGCCGCCCGTCCGTCCCCAGCTCCACCACGTACTCGGCGATCTCGGTGGCGATCCGGCGCACCATCTCCAGCCGCTGCGCGACCGCCGAGACGTCCCGCACCGTCACCAGGTCCTCGATCTCCAGGGCCGAGAGCGTGCCCGCGACCTCGTCGAGGCGCAGCTTGTACCGCTCCAGGGTCGCCAGCGCCTGGTTGGCCCGCGACAGGATCGCGGCCGAATCCTCCAGCACCCGCCGCTGCCCGTCCACGTACAGGGCGATCAGCCGCATCGACTGCGAGACCGACACGACGGGGAACCCGACCTGCTTGCTGACCCGGTCGGCAGTCCGGTGCCGCGTGCCGGTCTCCTCCGTCGGAATGGTCGGATCGGGGAGGAGCTGCACCCCCGCCCGCAGGATCTTCGACAGGTCCGAGGACAGCACGATGCCGCCGTCGAGCTTGCACAGCTCGCGCAGCCGGGTCGCGGTGAACTCGACGTCCAGCACGAAACCGCCCGTGCACATCGACTCGACGGTCTTGTCGGAACCCAGCACGATCAGACCGCCGGTGTTGCCGCGCAGGACCCGCTCCAGGCCGTCGCGCAGGGAGGTACCCGGCGCCACGGCGCTCAGTGAGGCGCGCATCAGGCCATCGGCACCGGCACTCCCACCGGACTTTCCGGGAGCTGCTGCCCGGTCGTTGGCTGCCACTGCACTCCTCCGGTCGCAGGTTCTTCTGGCGCTCCCGTGTCGCACACTCGGTCGTACGGACGGGCGAGACCAGGGCAAAGTCTACCGGCGGTCCTCCTCCTCCCGTGTGGCCTCTCGCCGACGCGAGCGCGGAAGCACCCGCAGGGCGTCCCCCATGTCCGCGACTTCCAGGACCTTCATGCCGTCGGGGACCCGGCCCGGATCGGCCGGGACCAGGGCGTGCGTGAACCCCAGCCGATGCGCTTCGGAGAGCCTGCGCTGCACCCCCGTGACCCGTCTCACCTCTCCCGCGAGCCCGACTTCGCCGATCGCGACGAGGTTCTTGGGCAGCGGGGTGTCACTGGCCGCACTCGCCAGCGCCAGCGCGACGGCGAGGTCGGCGGCCGGCTCGGAGAGCTTCACCCCGCCGACCGTCGCGCTGTAGATGTCCCGCTTCCCCAGCGCACTGATGCGCCCGCGCTGCTCCAGCACGGCGAGCATCATCGACACCCGCGAGGTCTCGAGCCCCGAGGTCGTACGCCGCGGCGACGGGATCTGCGAGTCCACGGTCAGCGCCTGCACCTCGGCGACCAGCGGTCGGCGCCCTTCCAGGGTGACGGTCAGACAGGTCCCGGGCACCGGCTCGGCCCGCCGGGTGAGAAACAGTCCACTGGGATCGGCGAGCCCCGTGATTCCCTCGTCATGCAGCTCGAAGCACCCGACCTCATCGGTCGTCCCGTACCGGTTCTTCACCCCCCGCACCAGCCTCAGCCGCGCATGCCGGTCGCCCTCGAAATGCAGCACGACGTCCACGAGGTGCTCCAGCAGCCGCGGGCCCGCGATGGCCCCGTCCTTGGTGACGTGGCCCACCAGCAGCGTGGACATGCCGCGTTCCTTGGAGGCCCGGATCAGCGCCCCCGCGACCTCCCGCACCTGCGCCATGCCGCCCGGGGCGCCGTCGATCTCGGGCGAGGCGACGGTCTGCACGGAGTCCAGGATCAGCAACGACGGCTTGACGGCGTCGAGGTGCCCCAGCACCGCCGCGAGGTCGGTCTCGGCGGCGAGATACAGATGGTCGTCGATGGCGTGGATCCGGTCGGCCCGCAGCCGCACCTGGCTGGCCGACTCCTCACCGGTGACGTACAACGTCCGGTGCTCGTCGCTCGCCGACTTGGCCGCGACGTCCAGCAGCAGCGTGGACTTCCCGACCCCCGGCTCACCGGCGACCAGCACCACGGCCCCGGGCACCAGCCCGCCCCCCAGCACCCGGTCCAGCTCGGGCACGCCGGTGGAACGGGCGGTCGCCTGCCGACCGTCGACCTGCCCGATCGGCACCGCGGACGTGGTCACGCGCCCCGGGGCGGTCGTACGCACGGCGGGCGCGCCGTACTCCTCGACCGTGCCCCAGGCCTGGCATTCGGGGCAGCGGCCGAGCCACTTGGCCGTCTGCCAGCCGCACTCGGTGCAGCGGTAGGACGGCCGTTCCTTGGCGGACTTCGTACGGGCAGCCATGCACGAACCGTAACCGCCCCCACTGACAGCCGACCCCGGGGTCCGCTCTCCGGGTACGTGGCCCGGCGCTACCGGGGCTCCGGCGCGGGTGCGGGCGCGAGGGGGGACGCGACCAGGCGTTGCGGGGTGCCGCTGCGCCCACCCGTGCCGCCCCAGCGGCACGACTGCCCGCAGCTGCGGCAGGGGGGCGGTCACGCGCAGCTGCGGCGGGGGCGACGACGGCCCGCAGCGGCGGCCGGGGGCGATGCGGCGGGGAAGCCGCGTACGGCGAGAAGGGGCGCGGAGCGAGGGCGGGCCGCAGCCGCGTACGGCGAGAAGGGGTCGTGTCGGGGGGTGTCCGCCCGCAGCGGTTGGCGCGTCCGCGCCCCGAGCCTCTGTGGCCGACCGATTCCGCGCCGTTCCGAGGACGGACACCCCCGGCGCGACCCCGACCCACCCACCGCACACACCGCGCAACGCGCACCCCCACCGAACCCCCGCAGGCCGCCGCAGGCACCCCGAACGGACGACTCCGCCCCCGCCCCCGCCACGGAAGAACGGCTTCCTGTCCCCTTATGAGGGATCGTTTCACCCGTACGGATTAAAAGTGCCCAACGCGCCAGTTCGCGCCACCCATAGCCCCCTACGGTCGCCGAGTGATGAGGAGCAGTCCGGAAACCACGACCCGCACGACCGGCGCACACCGGGCGCACCGGGAAGCGCGTGACCGCACCGCGGCCAGGGCCCTGGCGCAGCCGCCGGCGCAGCGCCGCCCACCCGCGCGTTACGCCGCGTACGACGCGTATCTGGACGGCCTGTTCACGTACTGCCTGTCCGTGCTCTGCGACCACGACGCCGCGACCGCCGCCCTGGGCGACGTCCTCGCCATCGCCGAGCGCCGCGGCCACCGAGGCCCCGTCCCCGCGGCCGACCGCAGGTCCTGGCTCTACGCGCTGGCCCGCTGGGCCTGCCTGCGCAAGCTGGCCGAGGCCAAGCAGAAACGTCCGAGCAGCCACGCGGCGGGCCGCCCGACACCCACCACAGCGCAAACAGTGCAAACAGCACGAACCGCGCGAACCGCGCAACCCACACCCACCACCCCCGCCCACGACGAGACCCACCAGCGGCACCGCAGCGAACTCGCCCTCCTCGCCTGGCCGGAGGCCGCCGGCACCACCCCCGAGCAGCGCGAGGCCCTCGAACTCGCCGTGCGCCACCACCTCGCCCCCCACGAGGTCGCCGCCGTCCTCGGCACGGACCTCGCCGCCACCAGGGAACTGCTCGCCTCGGCCGCCTGCGAGGTGGAACGCACCCGAGCCGCCCTGGCCGTCGTGGAGACCGGCACCTGCGCCGGCGTCGCCCGCCTCACCGGCGACAACCGCTACGTCCTCAGCAGCGCCCTGCGCCGCGAACTGGTCCGGCACGTCGACGACTGCCCCCGCTGCCGCCGGACGGCCGAGCGCGCGATCCCCGGCCGCTGGCCCGGCACCAGCGTCACCCCCGCCGAACTGCCCGTCCTGGAGGCCCCCCGCAGCGCGCTGCACGTCGCCCTGGCTCACACCTCGCGCGCGCGGGGCGCAGCCCCCCGCTTCGACCGGCGCGGTTTCCCCATGGACCCCAAGGATCGCGCGGCCCGGCGGGACCGTCTGCGCGCCCGTGCCGTCACCACCACCGTCGTCGCCACCGTCGTCGCCGCCCCGGTGCTCGCCCTGTGGGCGGCCTACCGGGGAACCCCCGTCGTCGAGGGCGAGGAGGGCCGCTCGGCCAGCGCCAGCGAGGCGCAGGACCAGGACGCCCCGGACGGCGAGTCGGCGGGCGGCGCCTACGGCTACGAGAACGCCGGCAACGCGAGCACCACCCCGGGCACCGGCTTCGGCGAGAAGGGCGGGGCCGACGTCTCCGTGGAGGTCGTCGGCGTCTCCGGCACCGGTGGGAAGGGGGCCGGCCACCTGGAGGTGACGGCGGGCCACGACGGCGACACCACGCTGGTCACCCTGACCGCGACCGGCGACGCCCCGGTGCACTGGTCCGCGTCCGTCGGCGCCTCCTGGCTCTACCTGAGCCAGTCCTCGGGGACCCTGCGCCCCGGCGAGGCAGTGACGGTCAGGGTGTACGTCGACCACCTGCGCGAGCCGTCCGGCCGGTGGAGCGCACGGATGGCCGTCTCGCCCGCCGGGGCAGTCGTGGCGATCGAGGGGTACGGCACCGCGCCCGCCCCGTCCCGCCCGGGCCCGCGCCCCGGCCCGCCGGACGACACCTCGTCCCCGTCCCACCCGGGCGGTGACCCGGACCCGGGCGGCCCGGACCCGTCACCGTCCACGTCGCAGCCGCCCGGCCCCACGCCCACCGGCGACCCGTCGCCGACGCCGCCCGACCCGGATCCGACGCCGAACGAACCGTCCCCGACCGGCGGCACGGACGGCTCGTCCCCGCCGCCGAGCAGCAGTGACAGCGGCGCCCCGAGCCCGTCGGACTCGTAGACCGGCACGGAACGGGCCGGTCTCAGCGACCGGCGGCGGGATCCGCCGGATGCGGTGCAAGCAACGGCAGCTGCGAGGCCAGCCGCTCCTCGCACAGCTCGACCAGCCGGTCGTACCCCGCCTTGCCCATCAGCTCGACCAGCTCCGGCCGGTAGGAGACGTACACCGGGTCGCCCGCTCCGTGCGCCGAGGTCGCCGACGTGCACCACCAGTGCAGGTCGTGCCCGCCGGGACCCCACCCCCGCCGGTCGTACTCACCGATCGACACCTGCAGCACGCGCGTGTCGTCGGGCCGGTCGATCCACTCGTACGTCCGCCGGACCGGCAGCTGCCAGCACACGTCCGGCTTGGTCTCCAGCGGCTCCCGGCCCTCCTTGAGTGCCAGGATGTGCAGCGAGCACCCCGCACCGCCCGCGAACCCGGGCCGGTTCTGGAAGATGCACGAGCCCTGGAAGGGCCGGGTCTGGCGGGAGCCCTCGTCGTCCTCGGAGGTCCAGCCGTTCCGCGTGCCCTCGGCGTGGTGCTGCCAGATGTCCGGCGTGAGCCGCGCCACGTGCCCGGCGACCCGCTTCTCGTCGTCCTCGTCGGAGAAGTGCGCGCCCAGCGAGCAGCACCCGTCGTCCGCGCGGCCCGCCTGGATGCCCTGGCAGCCGCTGCCGAAGATGCAGTTCCAGCGGGAGGTCAGCCATGTCAGGTCGCACCGGAAGACCTGCTCGTCGTCCGCCGGATCCGGGAACTCCACCCACGCGCGCGCGAAGTCGAGCCCCTTCTCGTCGCCCGCGATGTTCTTCTTGTCCTTCTTGGCCGACTTTTCGTCCTTCGCCTTTTTCGTCTTTGGCACGGCTCCAGGGTAAGTCGCCCGAGCGCGAGGACGGCACCACCGCGACCGCCGCTGGCAGTAGCGTTCCGTACATGAGACTCGGTGTCCTCGACGTGGGTTCGAACACGGTGCATCTGCTGGTGGTGGACGCGCACCCCGGCGCCCGCCCGCTGCCCGCCCACTCGCACAAGGTGGAACTGCGCCTCGCCCAGCTCCTCGACGAGGACGGGGCGATCGGCCCCGACGGTGTCGACCAGCTGGCCGCGGTTGTCCGCGAGGCGCTCCAGGCGGCCGAGGACAAGGGCGTCGAGGACCTCCTGCCGTTCGCCACCTCGGCCGTGCGCGAGGCGAGCAACGCCGACGACGTCCTCGCGCGCGTGCGCGCCGAGACCGGCGTCGAGCTGACCGTCCTCACCGGCGCCGAGGAGGCCCGGCTCACCTTCCTCGCCGCCCGCCGCTGGTTCGGCTGGTCCGCGGGCAGGCTGCTGGTCCTCGACATCGGCGGCGGCTCCCTGGAGATCGCGTACGGCATGGACGAGGAACCGGACGCCGCCGTGTCGCTGCCGCTCGGCGCGGGCCGGCTGACCGCGGCCCGGCTGCCCGACGACCCGCCCCACCCGGACGACGTCAGGGCGCTGCGCCGCCACGTCCGTACGGAGATCGCCCGGACGGTCGGCGAGTTCAGCCGCCTGGGCGCCCCCGACCACGTGGTCGCCACCTCGAAGACCTTCCGGCAGCTTGCCCGCATCACCGGCGCCGCCCGCTCCGCCGAGGGCCTCTACGTCCAGCGCGAGCTGAAGCGTGCCTCGCTGGAGGCCTGGGTGCCCCGCCTGGCCGCCATGACCAGCACCGAGCGCGCCGAGCTCCCCGGCGTCTCCGAGGGTCGCGCGCACCAGCTCCTGGCCGGCGCCCTGGTGGCCGAGGCCGCGATGGACCTCTTCCGCGTGGAGAGCCTGGAGATCTGCCCGTGGGCGCTCCGGGAGGGCGTGATCCTGCGCAGGCTGGATCACATGGGCCAGTAGGGACGCACGAGCAACCACAAAGCGCCCCACCCCCGCCCCACCCCGCCCCGCTCCGCATCTATGGCACTCACCACAACGCCGAACGGGCACCCCGCACCCACCCGACCCCACCCCGTAACCTGACCCCCGTGGCAAAACCAAGCGACGCCGTCCGCATCCAGGACACGAAGGTCGCCCTGTCGACGGCTTCCGTCTACCCGGAGTCGACGGCGACGGCCTTCGAGATCGCCGCCCGCCTCGGTTACGACGGCGTGGAGGTGATGGTCTGGACGGACCCGGTCAGCCAGGACATCGAGGCGCTGCGCAGGCTCAGCGACTACCACCGCATGCCGATACTCGCCGTGCACGCACCGTGTCTGCTCATCACCCAGCGCGTCTGGTCCACCGACCCCTGGGTCAAGCTCCAGCGCGCCCGCGCCGCCGCCGAGAAGCTCGGCGCGTCCACCGTCGTCGTGCACCCCCCGTTCCGCTGGCAGCGCCAGTACGCGCGGGACTTCGTCGACGGCATCTGGCGGATGGCCGACGAGACGGACGTCCGTTTCGCCGTCGAGAACATGTACCCCTGGCGCTACCGCGACCGCGAGATGCAGGCCTACGCCCCCGACTGGGACGTGACGAAGGACGACTACCGGCACTTCACGATCGACCTCAGCCACGCCGCGACCTCCCGCACCGACACCCTCGACATGATCGACCGCATGAGCGACCGCCTCGGTCACGTCCACCTGGCCGACGGCAAGGGCTCCGCCAAGGACGAGCACCTCGTCCCCGGCCGCGGCAACCAGCCCTGCGCCGAGGTGCTGGAGCGCCTCGCGCACACCGGCTTCGACGGCCACGTCGTCATCGAGGTCAACACCAGGCGCGCGATGTCCGGCGCCGAACGCGAGGCCGATCTCGCCGAGGCACTGGCCTTCACCCGGCTGCACCTGGCGCAGACCGTGCCCCCGGCACCGGGCGCCGCACACGCGGCGCGGACGGACCGCCGGTGAGCGACGACGCCAACGGGACCGCGACCGGGACCGGGGCCGCCCGTCGCCGCGGCCGCCCGCCCCGTACGGAGTCCGGGGACACCCGCGACCGCATCCTCACCACGGCCCGCGAGGAGTTCTCCGAGCGCGGCTACGAGAAGACGTCCGTGCGCGGCATCGCCAAGTCCGCGGGCGTGGACCCCGCGCTGGTGCACCACTACTTCGGCACCAAGGAGCAGGTCTTCGAGGCGGCCATCGAGGTCGCCTTCGCGCCCGCCATGGACGCCCCCGAGGCGATCGCCGACGGCCCCCTGGACGGGGTCGGCGAGCGTCTGACCCGCTTCATCCTCGGCGTCTGGGAGAACCCCGCCACCCGCACCCCCCTGCTGGCCATCCTCCGCTCGGCCGTGAACAACGAGACCGCCGCCACCGTCTTCCGCCGGCTGATCGCCGCCCAGCTGCTGCGCCGGGTCGCCGCCCAGCTGAACCTGCCGGACGCGGAACTGCGCGTCGAACTGGCCGCGGCGCAGCTGGTGGGGTGCGCGATGCTCCGCTACGTGATCAAGGTGGAACCGCTGGCCTCGGCCGACCCGGAGCAGATCGTCGCCCGCCTGGCCCCGGTCGTACAGGGCCACCTCACCGGCCCCTGAGGCACGCCCGAGGCACTCTTGAGGCACGCCCGAGGCAACCCTGACGCCATCCCCGAGGCCACCCGCCGACGGCGTCCGGCGAGACGCGCGTCCCGCATTCCGGACACCCTGTCCCGACCCCTGGATGACCGGCGTACGCTCGACGGCAGTCATAACTCTCCGAAGGAGCGAGCGACGATGCCCGAACTGAGGTCCCGCACAGTCACCCACGGCCGCAACATGGCGGGCGCCCGCGCCCTTATGCGTGCCTCCGGTGTACCCGGCGCGGACATCGGGCGGAAGCCGATCATCGCCGTCGCCAACAGCTTCACGGAGTTCGTGCCGGGCCACACGCACCTGGCCCCCGTCGGCCGCATCGTCAGCGAGGCGGTCACCGCGGCCGGCGGCATCCCGCGCGAGTTCAACACGATCGCCGTGGACGACGGCATCGCCATGGGTCACGGTGGCATGCTCTACAGCCTGCCCTCCCGCGACCTGATCGCGGACAGCGTGGAGTACATGGTCGAGGCGCACTGCGCCGACGCCCTGATCTGCATCTCCAACTGCGACAAGATCACCCCGGGCATGCTCAACGCGGCGCTCCGCCTGAACATCCCCACGGTCTTCGTCTCCGGCGGGCCCATGGAGTCCGGCCGCGCCACGCTGGTCGACGGCACGGTCCGCACCCTCGACCTGGTCGACGCGATGTCGGAGGCGGTCAACGACAAGATCTCCGACGCGGACATCCTCCGCATCGAGGAGAACGCCTGCCCGACCTGCGGCTCCTGTTCCGGCATGTTCACCGCCAACTCGATGAACTGCCTGACCGAGGCCATCGGCCTCTCCCTGCCCGGCAACGGCTCGGTGCTGGCCACCCACACCGCCCGCAAGGCGCTCTACGAGAACGCCGCCCGCACGGTGCTCGACCTGACCCGCCGCTACTACGAGCAGGACGACGACTCGGTCCTGCCCCGCAACATCGCCACCCCCGCCGCCTTCGGCAACGCCATGGCGCTCGACATCGCGATGGGCGGCTCCACCAACACGATCCTGCACCTGCTGGCCGCCGCCCAGGAGGCCGAGGTCTCCTACGGCCTCGCCGAGATGGACGCCCTCTCGCGCAGCGTCCCCTGCCTGGCCAAGGTCGCGCCGAACGTGGCCAAGGACCGCACGTACTACATGGAGGACGTGCACCGCGCCGGCGGCATCCCCGCCCTCCTCGGCGAACTGCACCGCGGCGGCCTGCTCAACGAGGACGTCCACTCCGTCCACAGCCCGTCCCTGGCCGACTGGCTGAAGACCTGGGACGTGCGCGGCGGCTCCCCCTCCAAGGAGGCGGTCGAGCTGTGGCACGCGGCCCCCGGCTGCGTCCGCTCCGCCGAGGCCTTCTCCCAGTCCGAGCGCTGGGACACCCTGGACGAGGACGCCGAGGGCGGCTGCATCCGCTCCGTCGAGCACGCCTACTCCAAGGACGGCGGCCTCGCGGTCCTGCGCGGCAACCTCGCCGTCGACGGCTGCGTCGTCAAGACGGCCGGCGTCGACGAGTCCATCTGGACCTTCGAGGGCCCGGCGGTCGTCTGCGAGTCGCAAGAGGAGGCCGTCCAGAAGATCCTCACCCAGCAGGTCAAGGAGGGCGACGTCGTCGTCATCCGCTACGAGGGCCCCAAGGGCGGCCCCGGCATGCAGGAGATGCTCTACCCGACCTCGTACCTGAAGGGCCGCGGCCTCGGAAAGGCCTGCGCCCTGGTCACCGACGGCCGCTTCTCCGGCGGCACCTCCGGCCTGTCCATCGGCCACGCCTCCCCGGAGGCGGCGGCCGGCGGCACCATCGCCCTGGTCGAGGACGGCGACCGCATCCGCATCGACATCCCGAACCGCTCCATCGAGCTGCTCGTGGACGACGCCGAGCTGACCCGCCGCGAGCAGGCCCTGAACGGCGTGTACGCCCCGAAGAACCGCGACCGCAAGGTCTCCGCGGCCCTCAAGGCGTACGCCGCGATGGCCACCAGCGCCGACAAGGGCGCGGTCCGCGACGTCAGCAAGCTGGGCTGAGACCCACCGGGGGACCCGGGGCGAGTCACCAGCCCTCCGGGTCCCGCCCCGCCACCCCGAACACGGTCCCGTCGGGCGCCCCGGCGTACACGTGCCCGCCCGCGAGCAGCGGCGCGGGCAGTGACGCGGGCACCGTGTCGGAGTCGGCGCCGAGCCGGGGCCGGGTCTGCCCGAGGAGCTTGCCCTTGCGCGCGTCGACGCCGAGGAGCCGCCCGTCCGGCGCGGTGACGTACACGTGCCGCCCGTCGGAGACCGGCGCCGAGCCCCGGCTCACGCCCGTCTCCAGCCGCCAGGCCTGCTTCCCCGCCGCCATGTCCACGGCGACCAGTGACCCGCCCGCGCCCATGAGGTGCACGGTGTCCCCGCGCACGCCCGCCGACGCCGACGCCTGCTCGACCGGGATCGGCAGCGTCACCCGCCGGGTCGCCCCGGTGGCGGGCGTGTAGCGCACCACGGCCTTGACGTCGCCGTAGGTCGCCCCCTCGGCGACGAGGAACACGGAGCCGTCCGCCGCCCCCACGGGCGTCAGCGACCCCGCCAGTTCCGTGTCCCAGCGCACGCCCCCGCCGGCCGGGTCCACCGCGGTGACGTGGGTCCGGCGCCCGTCCGCGCTCTGGCTGGTCGCGTACGCCGCCGGATGCCGCTCCCCGGCGAACGAGGTGAAGTACGGCACCGCCTGCCCGGGGATCCGGTGCGTCCACCTCGTCCGCCCCGTGGCGCTGTCCACGCCGGTGACCGTCCCGTCGGCGCGGGTGAGCAGCAGCATGTCGCCGACGGTGCGCAGTCCGTCGTACGCGGGCATGTCCTCCTGCCACTCCGGCTCGCCCGTCGCGGGGTCGAGCGCCTCCAGCGGGCCCAGCAGGCCGACCTCGGGCTGCACGAGCCCGCCCGAGACGACCGGCGGTTCGCTGCGCACGGCCTCCTCGACGGGGTGCCGCCACAGCGTGCTCCCGTCGGCCGGATCGAGGGCGAAGACCACGCCGGGCCGGGCGCACAGCAGCCGCCGCGCCGCGTACGAGCACTGCGGCATCCCGCCGCCCTCCGCCGCGGGCACCGCCTCCCACGCCCCGAACCCGCCCGGCGCACTCTGCGCGGTGGGCGTACCCGCGGGCTCGGAACCGCCGAACGCCTGCACGGCGACGAGGCTCCCGACCACGGCGAGCCCCACCGCCCCGGCGACGAGCGCCGACCGCTTCCCCAGCCGCCGCACGACCCGCCCCGACCGCTCGGCCCGCCCAGACGGCCCGGACGGCTCGATCGGCTCGACGGAGGCCCGCGGCGCAGATTCCGCACCGGCCTCCGCCGGGGCCTCGGCCCGCTCCGTCCGCGGTGCCGGTATGAACACCTGTGTGTCGTAGGCCGCCGCGACCGACCGCAGCTCCCGCATCAACTCGTCCGGCGTCGGCCGGTCCTCCGGCTCCTTGGCGAGGCACCGCAGCACCAGCGGCGCCAGCGAGTCCGGAACGCCCGTCAGATCGGGCTCGTCGTGCACGACCTGGTACGCGACGACGTAGGGGCTGTCGGAGTCGAAGGGCCCCCGCCCGGTCGCCGCGTGCACCATCAGCGAACCGAGGGTGAAGACGTCGGCCGCGGGCCCCACCTCCCGGGGCCGCCGGAACTGCTCGGGCGCCATGAACGGCGGTGTGCCGATCAACTTCCCGGTCTCGGTGCGCAGTTCGCTGTCCTTCGGCCGGGAGATGCCGAAGTCGATGACCTTCGGACCGTCCTCGGCGAGCAGGACGTTGCTCGGTTTGAGGTCCCGGTGCACGACGCCGACCCGGTGGATGTCGCGCAGCGCCTCGGCGAGTCCGGCCATCAGCCGCCGCAGCTGCGGCTCGTCCATCGGCCCGTTCCGCTTCACCTGCTCCGAGAGCGTCGGACCGGGGATGAACAGCGTCGCCATCCAGGGCCGTCCGGCCTCCGGGTCGGCGTCCACGACCGGTGCCGTGAAGGCCCCGCTCACCCGCCGGGCCGCCGCCACCTCCTGCCGGAAACGCCCCCTGAACTCGGGGTCCCTGGCATACGTCGCGTGTACGACCTTGACCGCGACGCGCATCCCGGAGGTGCTGCGGGCCAGGTGCACGACGCCCATGCCGCCCGAGCCGAGGCGGGACTCCAGCCGGTAGTGGCCGGCGTACTCCGGAAGTTCCGCTTCCGCGTCCGCTCCGGCATCCCGCTGCGGCGCCATGGAACCACCCCCGTGCTGTTCGTTCGCGCGAGCGATGCTCGGAGCCTAGTCGATGGGGCGTACGGGACAGAGGCGGCCTGCCGACTCGCGTGTGCGCGTTGCGAACTGGCGTTTCATGGTTTGTTCTTGGGGTATCAACGGTGCCCCGCGAAAGTCGCGGGGTGTTCAACGGGGGGAGTTTCTTCATGTCTGTCGACCAGGTCCAGGACATCGGCGGCGGGGAAGAGGGCGAAAAGACAGCGGGCGAGGCAGTCGTCGCGGCGGCGGCCCTGCGCTCCTACCCGGTCGCGCCGGGCTACCGCCTGAACGTGCGCAGCGGCCCGGGCACCAACTACTCCCTGGTGCGGGTCCTGGCCGAGGGCTCCAGGGTCACGATCAACTGCCAGCGCACGGGGCAGTGGGTCTCCGGCCCCTACGGCACCTCGAACATCTGGGACAACATCGGCGGCGGTCAGTACGTCTCCGACGCGTACATCCTCACCGGCAGCGACGGCTGGGTGGCCCCGCGCTGCTGACCTTGTAACAGGGATGTCTTGAGGACGTACTAGGAGGTTGCCGAGGGGAACGGTGTGCCGGGCCGAGCGGCTCTTGTTGATCAGAAGCGCCGCTCGCACCGATGGGTACGGGCGGACCGGCACGCCAACCGATCCTGAGGTAGACAACGATGCGCGTTCGCAAGCTGACCATCGCCGCCATGGCCCTCGCCGCCGGTCTCTCGCTCACGGCCTGCCAGAACGACGACGACGCCGCGGGCCAGAGCACCGCTCCGCCGGCCGCCTCCACCACGGCCTCCTCGGACGGCGGGTCGGGTTCGGCGGGCTCGGACTCCGCGGAGTCCCCCGACGGGACCGGCGGCACCGAGGGAACGGGGGGCTCGGGCGGTACCGGCGGAACCGGTGGCGCCGGCGAGGACGGCACGGCCGCCAAGTGCAGCACCGACGAGCTGGAGATCACGGCGATGGACGCCACCGTCGGCGGCGACACCGAGGGGACCGTCGCGGTCGACCTGAAGAACGGCGGCGGCCGGGACTGCTCCCTCGCGGGCTACGCGGGCGTCGACCTGAAGACGAACTCGGGCACCGTGTCCGCCGAGCGCACCGGCGACCCGACCCCCAGGATCGTCCTCAAGGACGGGGAGACGGTGACCTTCGGCATCACCTACCCGGTCAACGACTCGGGCGGCTCCGGCGTCCGCATCACCGGCCTGGTGGTGACCCCGCCCGACGAGACGAAGTCGGTCACCCTCGACTGGCCGGGCGGCTCCTCGCTGCCCGTCACGGACGGTTCCGGCACCCCGGTGCGGGTCGGCCCGCTCGGCAGCGCCGGCCAGGGCGGCTGACCGCACCGCACGCCCCGGGAGGCGCGGGCCATAATCGACGGGTGAGCGCAGAGAACGGCAAGAACGGCATCCCGGACACCCAGGCGGGCCCCCGCCCCGAACCCCTCCGGTTCTACGGCACGACCTGGGTGAACCACGACGACGGCTACGCCGCTCGCCGGGCGGGCCTCGCCGTGGGCTCGCTCGCCGTGGCAGCCGCCGCCTGCTTCGTGCTCCGCGTCGCCTACCAGGGCCTTCAGATCGCCGACATCGGCAGTTTCGTATCGCTGCTGATGATCGTGATGTTCGCGATCTGCAGCGCCCTGGCCTTCCGCCACACCTGGTCCGGCTTCACCAGCCGCCCCGACCCCGACCGCCAGGCCTCCATGCGCGGCCTGCTCGCCATCGGCTTCGTCGGCTCCCTCCTCGCCTACTTCTTCCGCACCTTCACCGAGGCACCGGGCGAGAAACTGCACCGCGCCGAGTACGACAGGGCCCGCGAGGAGTACGAGAAGCGCACCACCCGCCGCTCGGGCAACCCAATGAAGAAACACCGCCGCAAGTAACGGCCCGCGATCCCGAACGCCCCTCGGCCCGTGAGCCCGAACGCCCGTCGGCCCGAACACCCCTCGGCCCGAGCGGCCGACAGACCAAGCGGCCGTCGGGCCGACCCGCCGACGAGCCGAGCGACCCTCGGGCCGACCGACGGTCCGGCCTGCCGACGGCCCGGCTGACCAGGGCCGAGTGGCCGACGCGGATCGAGGGCTCGGAGGCCTCCCTCCCGCGGTCCCCGCGGTCCCCCGTGAACCTACGCCGACGGAAGTAGCGGCCCGCGAGCCCGATCGGTCGAGCGACCATCCGACGGACCGGCTGACCAGGGCCGACTGGCCGACGCGGATCGAGGGCTCGGAGGCCCTCCTCCCGCGGTTCCCGCGGTCCTCCCGTGATCCTGCGCTGCCGGAAGTAGCGGCCGACGGGCCCGATCGGTCGAGCGACCGACCGGGCCGACCGGCTGACCAGGGCCGAGTGGCCGACGCGGATCGAGGGTCCGGAGGCCCCCCTCCCGCGGCCCCCCGTAAACCCCGCCGACGGAAGCAGCGGCCCGCGATCCCGAGCGGTCGAGCGACCGTCGGACCGGCCGGCCGTCGGACCGGCCCGGCCGTCGGGCCGACTGAGCGGCAGACCGGTCCGAGGGCCCGGAGGGCGCCCTCCCGCGGCCCTCCCGCAAACCCCTTCGCTGCGCCGATCCACCGGGCCACCATGGCCGCATGACGACACCTCCGCAGGCCGACCACAGCGCCCGGGCCCATTCCTTCAACGCGGCCGCGGCCCAGTACGCCGCCAACCGCCCCTCCTACCCGCCCGCCCTCTTCGACGCGCTGGAGGAGCTGACCGGCCGTCCCCTCCAGGGTTCCCGCGTCGTGGACGTCGGCGCCGGTACGGGTCTCGCCACCGCCCGCCTGCACGAGCGCGGCGCAGACGTGATCGCCGTCGAACCCGGCGCCGGCATGGCGGCCGAGTTCCGCCGGACCCTCCCCGGCGTCCCCGTGGTGCGCGGCAACGGCAACGCCCTGCCCCTCGCCGACCACAGCGCCGACCTGCTCACCTACGCCCAGTCCTGGCACTGGACCGACCCCGCCCTGGCCGTCCCGGAGGCGCTGCGCGTGCTGCGGCCGGGCGGCGCCCTGGCGCTGTGGTGGAACACCGACGCCCACGACGTGCCCTGGATCGCGGACTCGGGACGACGCATCGACCGGCACTTCGCCGGCCTGAACCTCTCCGCCGAGAAACGGAACTTCGACGCCCGCTTCGCCGACCCCACCGGCAACCTGGACTTCGTCCACCACGAGATCCGCTGGAGCCGTCGCGTCCCCCTCGACACCCACCTGGCCAACGTCGGCAGCCACTCGGTCTTCCTGACCGACACCGAGGAACGCGCCACGGCCTTCTTCACCGAGGAGCGCCGACACCTGCTGGCCGTCTTCCCGGACGGCCTGGTCGAGGAGACGTACGACGTCCACCTCCTCCTCGCCCCGACCCGCACGACCTGACAGCCCCGACGGCGTGGCAGTGCGCCGCCCGGTGGCCCGCTGCGCGCTGCCCGCTGCTCCGCCGTGCTTGACGTCGCGAGCACCCAGGAGGAGTATTCATCACATGATGAATTACCCGACGGAGCACTCCTCCCGGCCGCCCGAAGGGCAAGGCGGCGACCCCGCCCCGCCCGCCGTCCACGCCGAAGACCTCACCGTCGTCCGCGGCTCCCGCACCGTCCTGCGCGGCCTCGGCTTCACCGTTCCGCGCGGTCGGATCACCGGTCTCCTCGGCCCCTCCGGCTGCGGCAAGTCGACGCTGATGCGGGCGATCGTCGGCACCCAGGCCAAGGTCACCGGCACCCTGGACGTCCTCGGCCGCCCGGCCGGCCACCCCGCCCTGCGCACCCGCATCGGCTACGTCACCCAGGCCCCGTCCGTCTTCGACGACCTGTCCGTCCGCCAGAACCTGGACTACTTCGCCGAGATCCTCGACCCCGGCCGGGCGGCCGCCGACCGCCGCCGCGAGGACGTCACCCGGGTCATCGCCGACGTCGACCTCACCACCCGCGCCGACGCCCTGGCCGGCAACCTCTCCGGCGGCCAGCGCAGCCGCGTCTCCCTCGCCGTGGCCCTCCTGGGCGCCCCGGAACTCCTGGTCCTCGACGAACCCACGGTCGGCCTCGACCCCGTACTCCGCCGCGACCTGTGGACCCTCTTCCACACCCTCGCCGCCGACCGCGGCGCCACCCTCCTCGTCTCCTCCCACGTCATGGACGAGGCCGAGCGCTGCCACCGGCTGCTCCTGATGCGCGAGGGCGAGGTCCTCGCCGACGACACCCCCGACGCCCTGCGCACCCGTACCGGCTCCGAGACGGTCGAGGAGGCCTTCCTCCACCTGGTCGACGAGGCGAAGGCCAACGCGGCGGCCCGCACGAAGGAGACCACCCGATGACCACCCCCACGGCCCCCGCACCCGCCCGTGCGACGACGCTCCCGGCCCCCACCCGCCCCCTGAGCCTCTCCCGCACCACGGCCACCGCGACCCGCGTCCTGCGCCAGCTGAGCCACGACCCCCGCACCATCGCGCTCCTGATGCTGATCCCCTGCGTGATGCTCTTCCTGCTGCGCTACGTCTTCGACGGCAGCCCGCGCACCTTCGACAACATCGGCGCCTCACTCCTCGGCATCTTCCCGCTGATCACGATGTTCCTGGTCACGTCCATCGCGACGCTGCGCGAGCGCACCTCGGGCACTCTCGAACGCCTCCTCGCCATGCCCCTCGGCAAAGGCGACCTCATCGCGGGATACGCCCTCGCCTTCGGCGCCCTCGCCATCGTCCAGTCGGCCCTCGCCACCGCCCTGGCGGTCTGGTTCCTGGGCCTGGACGTGACGGGCAGCCCCTGGCTCCTCCTCCTGGTCGCCCTGCTCGACGCCCTCCTGGGCACCGCACTCGGCCTCTTCGTCTCGGCCTTCGCGGCCTCGGAGTTCCAGGCGGTCCAGTTCATGCCGGCAGTGATCTTCCCCCAGCTCCTCCTCTGCGGCCTCTTCACCCCGCGCGACAACATGCACCCCGCCCTGGAGGCCGTCTCCGACGTCCTGCCCATGTCGTACGCCGTCGACGGCATGAACGAGGTCCTGCGTCACACCGACATGACCGCCACCTTCGTCCGCGACGCCCTGATCGTCGCCGGCTGCGCCCTGCTGGTCCTGGCTCTGGGGGCAGCAACCCTGAAACGCCGAACGGCATAGGCGGCGGGGGCGAAAACCTGAACCCAACCCCACCACCCACCCGCATCCCGCGGACTGGACGCGCAACCCCCACCCGCGCACGCAGTGCGAGGATGACCCCGGACCACGCGCACCCTCCGGAGGGCACCACACCCATGACCCAGAAAGTCGCAGTCCTCGGCACCGGCAAGATCGGCGAAGCCCTCCTCAGCGGCATGATCGGAGCCGGCTGGGCCCCCGCCGACCTCCTGGTCACCGCCCGCCGCCGGGAACGGGCCGACGAACTCCGCGCCCGCCACGGAGTCACCCCCGTCACCAACGCCGAGGCCGCCAAGTCCGCCGACACCCTGATCCTCACGGTCAAGCCCCAGGACATGGGCACCCTCCTCGACGAACTCGCCCCGCACGTCCCGGCCGACCGCCTGGTCATCAGCGGCGCGGCGGGCGTCCCCACCTCCTTCTTCGAGGAGCGCCTCGCCCCCGGCACCCCGGTCGTCCGCGTCATGACGAACACCCCGGCCCTCGTCGACGAGGCCATGTCCGTCATCTCGGCCGGCACCCACGCGACCGCGGCCCACCTGACCCACACCGAGGAGATCTTCGGCGCCGTCGGCAAGACCCTCCGCGTCCCCGAGTCCCAGCAGGACGCCTGCACCGCCCTCTCCGGGTCGGGACCGGCGTACTTCTTCTACCTGGTCGAGGCCATGACCGACGCCGGCATCCTCCTCGGCCTGCCCCGCGACAAGGCCCACGACCTGATCGTGCAGTCGGCGATCGGCGCGGCGAAGATGCTCCGCGACAGCGGCGAACACCCGGTCAAGCTCCGCGAGAACGTCACGTCCCCCGCCGGCACCACCATCAACGCCATCCGCGAACTGGAGAACCACGGCGTTCGCGCCGCCCTCATCGCCGCGCTGGAGGCCGCCCGCGACCGCAGCCGCGAACTGGCCTCCGGCACCAAGGACTGACCGTCCCGGCGGCCCCTACCCGGTCAGCACCCGGCCAGAACCTCCTCCGTCGTCACCACCCGGGCGAACCCGCCCCCGTGCAGCGACACCGCCGACGCCCGCGCCAGCTCGTCCGCGCTCTGCCGCCAGCCGAAGGGCCCCTCCAGGTCGAAGGTGTACGTCGCGTCCAACGGGACCACCACCTCGTACCCGAGGTTCCCGCCCATCCGCGCCGTCGTCTCGACGCACATGTTCGTCTGGATGCCGACCAGCACGAGCTGCCGGATCCCCGCCGCCCGCAGCCAGGCACCCAGGTCCGGCGCGCCGAGGAACGCCGAGTTCACGCTCTTCGTGACCAGCAGCTCGGCCCCGCCCACCTTCCCGCGCCGCTGCTCCACGTACTCCTTGAACCCGTTGCCCTCGTACCCCTCCCGCAACGGCGACCCGGCCTTCACCGAGTCGTGCCGCACGAAGACGACCGGTCGCCCGGCCGACTGCCACGCGTCGATGAGCGCGGCGATGTTGTCGTCCGCCGCAGGGTTGTTGCGCGTACCCCAGAAGCCGACCTCCTCGAAGCCCTTCTGCACGTCCACGACCACCAGTGCTGCGTTCTCGGCGATGTCCATGCCCCGATCGTGCCGCCCGGACCCGCCACGCCCCAGAGGTCCGGAAGTCGGCGATCGATGGTTTACTGCCAGCCATGGCAGGAGCAGCAGCGAGTGCGGCGGCGCCCTACCGCGTGGCCCTCGTCGCCTTCCCCGGCATCCGGGCCTTCGACGTCGCCGTCATCACCGAGGTCTGGGGCACCGACCGCACCGACCGCGGCGCCCCCGCCTTCGACCTGCGCCGCGTCGCCGCCGACGGCACCACGGCCGTCCCGATGCGCGGCGGCCTCGCCCTCCACCCCGACCGTCCCCTCGACTGGCTGGCGGAAGCCGACCTCGTCGTCGTCCCCGGCCTCGACGACCACCTCACCCCGGCCCCCGCCCCGGTCCTCGCCGCTCTCCGACGCGCCCACGACCGCGGCACCACCGTCGCCGCCCTGTGCGGAGGCGCCTTCACCCTCGCCCAGGCCGGGCTGCTCGACGGCCGCCGCGCCATCACGCACTGGCGCCTGCTCGACCTCCTGCGGACCCATCACCCCAGGGTCACGGTCGTCCCGGACGCCCTCTTCATCGAGGACGACAACATCTGGACCGCCGCCGGCACCGCAGCCGGCATCGACCTCTGCCTGCACCTGGTCCGCCTGGCCCACGGCGCCGAAGCCGCCGCCACCATCGCCCGCTCGATGGTCACCGCGCCTTTCCGCACCGGGACCCAGGCCCAGTTCATCGAGCACCCCACCCACCACGCGGACCGCGACGCCGACGCCCTCGCCGGCGTCCGCGAACACGCCCTGCGCCACCTCGACGAGCCCCTCACGGTCGCCGACCTGGCCGCCCGAGCCGGCATGTCCCCGCGCTCCTTCGCCCGCCACTTCGCGGCGGCCACCGGCACCACGCCGCTGCGCTGGCTGCTGGACCAGCGCATCGCCGCGGCCCAGAAGCTCCTCGAACGCACCGACCTGCCCATGCCCGAGGTCGCCCGCCGGGCGGGGTTCGGCAGCGAGGTCATGATGCGCCAGCACTTCGCAGCACGCCTCGCCACCAGCCCCCGCGCCTACCGGGCCGCGTTCACCGGGGGCAGCAGCCCGATCGCCCGGTAGGCCGCGTCCACGGTCGGCCGCGCCATCGCCCGGGCCTTCTCGGCCCCCTCCCGGAGCACACCGTCCACGTACCCGGGATCGGCGGACAGTTCCAGATGCCGCTCCCGCACGGGCCGCAGCATCTCGACGACCGCCTCCGCGGTGTCCTTCTTCAGCGCGCCGTACGAGTCGTACCCGCCGGCCAGCTCCGCGGGCTCCCCACCCGTGCAGGCGGCGAGGATCTCCAGCAGGTTGGCGAGCCCGGCCCGCTCCTCCGGGTCGTACACCACGTCACGTCCGCTGTCGGTCACGGCCCGCATGACCTTCTTCCGCACCACGTCCGGCTCGTCCAGCAGATAGACGATCCCCGGCCCGGTGTCGTCGCTCTTCCCCATCTTCGACGCGGGCTCCTGCAGATTCATCACCCGAGCCGCCACCGCCGGACTGGTCGCCCGCGGCACCACGAACGTGTGCCCGTACCGCTGGTTGAACCGCACCGCGAGATCCCGCGCCAGCTCGACGTGCTGCGTCTGGTCCTCCCCGACCGGCACCTCGTCCGTCCCGTAGGCCAGGATGTCGGCCGCCATCAGCACGGGGTACGTGAGCAGCGACAGCCGCACACTCCCGCCCCGGACCCGTTCCCGCGCGGCCTTCTCCTTGTACTGGATCATCCGCCGCATCTCCCCGTCGGTCGCCACGCACTCCAGTACGTACGACAGCCGGGCGTGCTCGTCCACGTGACTCTGCACGAACACGGTGCACAGCTCGGGATCCAGCTCCGCCGCCAGCAACAGCGACGCGGCCTGCCGGCTGAGTCTGCGCACCCGCGCCGGATCGTGGTCCACGGTCAGCGCGTGCAGGTCGACGACGCAGAACAGCGCGTCGGACCGGTGCTGGTCCACCGCGGCCCACCGCCGCATGGCGCCCAGGTAGTTCCCCAGCGTCAGGTGCCCGGTCGGCTTGACCCCACTGAAGACCCGTGTCATCTCTCCACCTCCTGGTCAGGGCCGCCGCCACCCGCCGGCCGCCCCTCCTGGAGGGAGATACGAGAACGGCCGCCGAAGCGGCGGCCGTCGAGTGCATACGTGTGTACGGCCGCCGTCAGGCGGCCCGCCAGAGCTGGGTACACGTACGCGTCATCACGCACCCGACACTACGCCCCTGGAGGCCGTACGACCCGGGATTTGACACGACCCGCCCACCCTCCTAGTGTTCTCCGAGTTGTCCGACGTGAGCGCCGACCCCGGTCGGTCCCCGGACAGCGATTCCGCAAGTACTCACCACTCTTCGACGAACAGTCGCGTTGTCGGCGTCGTCGTTCTGTCGGTGCGCGTATTAACGGAATGAGGAATCCAGGTTCGAAAGAACGCGGCCCCCGATTAGCTCGGGAGCCGGGAGTCCGCTAGAGTCTCACCTCGTTGAAACGGCCCAACGGCCGCGGAGACAACCCCCTCTGACGGGGAATCAGGGCCCGAAAGGATCTGATAGAGTCGGAACCGCCGGAAAGGGAAACGCGAAAGCGGGAACCTGGAAAGCACCGAGGAAATCGGATCGGAAAGATCTGATAGAGTCGGAAACGCAAGACCGAAGGGAAGCGCCCGGAGGAAAGCCCAAGAGGGTGAGTACAAAGGAAGCGTCCGTTCCTTGAGAACTCAACAGCGTGCCAAAAGTCAACGCCAGATATGTTGATACCCCGACCTGATCGGATTCCTGATCGGGTTGAGGTTCCTTTGAAGTAACACAACAGCGAGGACGCTGTGAACGGTCGGATTATTCCTCCGACTGTTCCGCTCCCGTGATGTAAAGCATTCACGGAGAGTTTGATCCTGGCTCAGGACGAACGCTGGCGGCGTGCTTAACACATGCAAGTCGAACGATGAACCACTTCGGTGGGGATTAGTGGCGAACGGGTGAGTAACACGTGGGCAATCTGCCCTGCACTCTGGGACAAGCCCTGGAAACGGGGTCTAATACCGGATACTGACCCTCGCAGGCATCTGCGAGGTTCGAAAGCTCCGGCGGTGCAGGATGAGCCCGCGGCCTATCAGCTTGTTGGTGAGGTAATGGCTCACCAAGGCGACGACGGGTAGCCGGCCTGAGAGGGCGACCGGCCACACTGGGACTGAGACACGGCCCAGACTCCTACGGGAGGCAGCAGTGGGATGCACAATGGGCGAAAGCCTGATGCAGCGACGCCGCGTGAGGGATGACGGCCTTCGGGTTGTAAACCTCTTTCAGCAGGGAAGAAGCGAAAGTGACGGTACCTGCAGAAGAAGCGCCGGCTAACTACGTGCCAGCAGCCGCGGTAATACGTAGGGCGCAAGCGTTGTCCGGAATTATTGGGCGTAAAGAGCTCGTAGGCGGCTTGTCACGTCGGTTGTGAAAGCCCGGGGCTTAACCCCGGGTCTGCAGTCGATACGGGCAGGCTAGAGTTCGGTAGGGGAGATCGGAATTCCTGGTGTAGCGGTGAAATGCGCAGATATCAGGAGGAACACCGGTGGCGAAGGCGGATCTCTGGGCCGATACTGACGCTGAGGAGCGAAAGCGTGGGGAGCGAACAGGATTAGATACCCTGGTAGTCCACGCCGTAAACGGTGGGCACTAGGTGTGGGCAACATTCCACGTTGTCCGTGCCGCAGCTAACGCATTAAGTGCCCCGCCTGGGGAGTACGGCCGCAAGGCTAAAACTCAAAGGAATTGACGGGGGCCCGCACAAGCGGCGGAGCATGTGGCTTAATTCGACGCAACGCGAAGAACCTTACCAAGGCTTGACATACACCGGAAAGCATCAGAGATGGTGCCCCCCTTGTGGTCGGTGTACAGGTGGTGCATGGCTGTCGTCAGCTCGTGTCGTGAGATGTTGGGTTAAGTCCCGCAACGAGCGCAACCCTTGTCCCGTGTTGCCAGCAAGCCCTTCGGGGTGTTGGGGACTCACGGGAGACCGCCGGGGTCAACTCGGAGGAAGGTGGGGACGACGTCAAGTCATCATGCCCCTTATGTCTTGGGCTGCACACGTGCTACAATGGCCGGTACAATGAGCTGCGATACCGCAAGGTGGAGCGAATCTCAAAAAGCCGGTCTCAGTTCGGATTGGGGTCTGCAACTCGACCCCATGAAGTCGGAGTCGCTAGTAATCGCAGATCAGCATTGCTGCGGTGAATACGTTCCCGGGCCTTGTACACACCGCCCGTCACGTCACGAAAGTCGGTAACACCCGAAGCCGGTGGCCCAACCCCTTGTGGGAGGGAGCTGTCGAAGGTGGGACTGGCGATTGGGACGAAGTCGTAACAAGGTAGCCGTACCGGAAGGTGCGGCTGGATCACCTCCTTTCTAAGGAGCACATAGCCGACTGCAGGCAAATGT
Organism: Streptomyces rubrogriseus; assembly: GCF_027947575.1. Lineage (NCBI taxonomy): Bacteria > Bacillati > Actinomycetota > Actinomycetes > Kitasatosporales > Streptomycetaceae > Streptomyces > Streptomyces rubrogriseus. The sequence goes on from NZ_CP116256.1 coordinate 457,509, forward strand.
CCTGCACGGTTGCTCATGGGTGGAACGTTGACTACTCGGCACGGTCTTCTTGATGGATCACTAGTACTGCTTCGGCGTGGAACGTGACTTCAAAGAGGGACTCGTGTCGGGCACGCTGTTGGGTGTCTGAGGGTACGGCCGTGAGGTCGCCTTCAGTTGCCGGCCCCAGTGCACTCGGGAGTTATTCCCGGGGTGATGGGTGGTTGGTCGTTGTTTGAGAACTGCACAGTGGACGCGAGCATCTGTGGCCAAGTTTTTAAGGGCGCACGGTGGATGCCTTGGCACCAGGAACCGATGAAGGACGTGGGAGGCCACGATAGGCCCCGGGGAGTCGTCAACCAGGCTTTGATCCGGGGGTGTCCGAATGGGGAAACCCGGCAGTCGTCATGGGCTGTCACCCGCTGCTGAACACATAGGCAGTGTGGAGGGAACGCGGGGAAGTGAAACATCTCAGTACCCGCAGGAAGAGAAAACAACCGTGATTCCGGGAGTAGTGGCGAGCGAAACCGGATGAGGCCAAACCGTATACGTGTGAGACCCGGCAGGGGTTGCGTGTGCGGGGTTGTGGGATCTCTCTTTTACGGTCTGCCGGCCGTGAGACGAGTCAGAAACCGTTGATGTAGGCGAAGGACATGCGAAAGGTCCGGCGTAGAGGGTAAGACCCCCGTAGTCGAAACGTCAGCGGCTCGTTTGAGAGACACCCAAGTAGCACGGGGCCCGAGAAATCCCGTGTGAATCTGGCGGGACCACCCGCTAAGCCTAAATATTCCCTGGTGACCGATAGCGGATAGTACCGTGAGGGAATGGTGAAAAGTACCGCGGGAGCGGAGTGAAATAGTACCTGAAACCGTGTGCCTACAAGCCGTGGGAGCGTCGGGATGGAGCTTGCTCCATCCTCGTGACTGCGTGCCTTTTGAAGAATGAGCCTGCGAGTTTGCGGTGTGTTGCGAGGTTAACCCGGGTGGGGAAGCCGTAGCGAAAGCGAGTCCGAACAGGGCGATTCAGTAGCACGCTCAAGACCCGAAGCGGAGTGATCTAGCCATGGGCAGGTTGAAGCGGCTGTAAGAGGTCGTGGAGGACCGAACCCACCAGGGTTGAAAACCTGGGGGATGACCTGTGGTTAGGGGTGAAAGGCCAATCAAACTCCGTGATAGCTGGTTCTCCCCGAAATGCATTTAGGTGCAGCGTCGTGTGTTTCTTGCCGGAGGTAGAGCACTGGATAGGCGATGGGCCCTACCGGGTTACTGACCTTAGCCAAACTCCGAATGCCGGTAAGTGAGAGCGCGGCAGTGAGACTGTGGGGGATAAGCTCCATGGTCGAGAGGGAAACAGCCCAGAGCATCGACTAAGGCCCCTAAGCGTACGCTAAGTGGGAAAGGATGTGGAGTCGCACAGACAACCAGGAGGTTGGCTTAGAAGCAGCCACCCTTGAAAGAGTGCGTAATAGCTCACTGGTCTAGTGATTCCGCGCCGACAATGTAGCGGGGCTCAAGCGTACCGCCGAAGTCGTGTCATTGCAGCAATACGGCCAACGCCGGCTGTGATGGGTAGGGGAGCGTCGTGTGCCGGGTGAAGCAGCCGCGGAAGCGAGTTGTGGACGGTTCACGAGTGAGAATGCAGGCATGAGTAGCGATACAAACGTGAGAAACGTTTGCGCCGATTGACTAAGGGTTCCTGGGTCAAGCTGATCTGCCCAGGGTAAGTCGGGACCTAAGGCGAGGCCGACAGGCGTAGTCGATGGATAACCGGTTGATATTCCGGTACCCGCTGTGAAGCGTCAAACATCGAGCATCGTGATGCTAAGGCCGTGAAGCCGCCCTGATCTCTTCGGAGTTGAGGGGAGTGGTGGAGCCGCCGAACCAAGCGGTTAGTAGGTGAGTGATGGGGTGACGCAGGAAGGTAGTCCATCCCGGGCGGTGGTTGTCCCGGGGTAAGGGTGTAGGCCGTGCGGTAGGTAAATCCGTCGCACACAAGGCTGAGACCTGATGCCGAGCCGATTGTGGTGAAGTGGATGATCCTATGCTGTCGAGAAAAGCCTCTAGCGAGTTTCATGGCGGCCCGTACCCTAAACCGACTCAGGTGGTCAGGTAGAGAATACCGAGGCGTTCGGGTGAACTATGGTTAAGGAACTCGGCAAAATGCCCCCGTAACTTCGGGAGAAGGGGGGCCACACCCGGTGACCGGATTTACTCCGTGAGCTGGGGGTGGCCGCAGAGACCAGCGAGAAGCGACTGTTTACTAAAAACACAGGTCCGTGCGAAGCCGTAAGGCGATGTATACGGACTGACGCCTGCCCGGTGCTGGAACGTTAAGGGGACCGGTTAGCTCCATTTCGGTGGGGCGAAGCTGAGAACTTAAGCGCCAGTAAACGGCGGTGGTAACTATAACCATCCTAAGGTAGCGAAATTCCTTGTCGGGTAAGTTCCGACCTGCACGAATGGCGTAACGACTTCTCGACTGTCTCAACCATAGGCCCGGTGAAATTGCACTACGAGTAAAGATGCTCGTTTCGCGCAGCAGGACGGAAAGACCCCGGGACCTTTACTACAGTTTGATATTGGTGTTCGGTTCGGCTTGTGTAGGATAGCTGGGAGACTTTGAAGCTCGCACGCCAGTGTGGGTGGAGTCGTCGTTGAAATACCAGTCTGGTCGTGCTGGATGTCTAACCTGGGTCCGTGATCCGGATCAGGGACAGTGTCTGATGGGTAGTTTAACTGGGGCGGTTGCCTCCTAAAGAGTAACGGAGGCGCCCAAAGGTTCCCTCAGCCTGGTTGGCAATCAGGTGTTGAGTGTAAGTGCACAAGGGAGCTTGACTGTGAGACCGACGGGTCGAGCAGGGACGAAAGTCGGGACTAGTGATCCGGCGGTGGCTTGTGGAAGCGCCGTCGCTCAACGGATAAAAGGTACCCCGGGGATAACAGGCTGATCTTCCCCAAGAGTCCATATCGACGGGATGGTTTGGCACCTCGATGTCGGCTCGTCGCATCCTGGGGCTGGAGTCGGTCCCAAGGGTTGGGCTGTTCGCCCATTAAAGCGGTACGCGAGCTGGGTTTAGAACGTCGTGAGACAGTTCGGTCCCTATCCGCTGTGCGCGTAGGAGTCTTGAGAAGGGCTGTCCCTAGTACGAGAGGACCGGGACGGACGAACCTCTGGTGTGCCAGTTGTTCTGCCAAGGGCATGGCTGGTTGGCTACGTTCGGGAGGGATAACCGCTGAAAGCATCTAAGCGGGAAGCCTGCTTCGAGATGAGGACTCCCACCCCCTTGAGGGGTTAAGGCTCCCAGTAGACGACTGGGTTGATAGGCCGGATCTGGAAGCACCGTGAGGTGTGGAGGTGACCGGTACTAATAGGCCGAGGGCTTGTCCTCAGTTGCTCGCGTCCACTGTGTTGGTTCTGAAACCACGAACAATCAGACTGTGTTGGTCACCGGTTGGTTGTCTGTTTCATAGTGTTTCGGTGGTCATAGCGTAGGGGAAACGCCCGGTTACATTTCGAACCCGGAAGCTAAGCCTTACAGCGCCGATGGTACTGCAGGGGGGACCCTGTGGGAGAGTAGGACGCCGCCGAACAATCATTGCGAGGAAACCCCGCACCGGGAACGGTGCGGGGTTTTCTGCGTTTAGGGTCTCCGTATGCGCTACGACTTGGTTATCTTCGACAACGACGGTGTTCTCGTCGACAGTGAGCCGATCTCCAACCGGCTGCTGGCGGGCTATCTCACCGAGCTGGGACACCCGACGTCGTACGAGGACTCGCTGCGGGACTACATGGGTGGTGCCATGCACCGCGTGCACGACCTCGTACTGGAGCGGACGGGGCGGCGACTGCCCTCGGACTTCGACGACGTCTTCCACGCGCGGGTGTTCGCCGCCTTCGAGCGGGAGCTGGAGCCCGTTCCCGGTGCCGTCGATGTGCTGGAGAAGCTCGCCGCGGACGGGGTGGCGTACTGCGTGGCCTCCTCCGGGAGTCACCAGCGGATTCGGACGGGGCATCGCAAGGCCGGGCTCGACCGGTGGTTCGACGACGAGCGGATCTTCAGTTCCCAGGACGTGGGGCGTGGGAAGCCGGCGCCGGATCTCTTCCTGCACGCGGCCGCGCGGATGGGCGTGGCGCCGGAGCGGTGTGTCGTGGTCGAGGACAGCCCGCTGGGTGTGCGGGCCGCCGTCGCGGCCGGGATGGACGTGTACGGGTTCACCGCGATGACGCCCGCCGAGAAGCTGGGCGGAGCCACTCGGCTCTTCGCGGACATGGGGGAGCTGGCCGACCTGCTGCGCGGCTGAGGCCTGACATTTGTCATGCACGGATCTGGACGGTTGTTTCTACTGCGGAACCCTGCCCGGCCGCGAAGCTGAGTGCATGACCAAGCCTCGTAAGTCCCGGACCGTCGTGTCGCTCCTCCTGGACGTGGGTGTGCCCCTCGGGTCGTACTACCTGCTGAAGGGCGCGTTCGGGATGAGCGCCGTCGCGGCGCTCGGCTGGAGCAGTGTCGGGCCCGTGCTGCGGACCGGGTGGGGGGTGGTGAGACAGCGGGAGGTGAACGTGCTGCCGCTGCTCATCCTGCTGGCCAACCTGGCCGGGCTGCTGATCGGCTTCGGGACGGGGGACGCCCGGCTGATGCTGGCCAAGGACAGCGCGGTCACGAGCCTGGTCGGGTTCGCGCTGCTGGGGTCGGTGGCGCTGGGGCGGCCGATGATGACGGCGACGCTGAAACCGTGGCTGGTGAAGGGAGATGCGGGCCGGGAGGCGGCCTGGGGACGGCTGCGGCGGGAGTCGCCGGCGTTCAGGAGGGCGGAGCTGAGGTTCTCGGCGGTGTGGGGCGTCGCCTTCGTCGGTGAGTGCGGGGTGCGGATCGTGGGGGTCTACGCGTTGCCCGTCGACACGATGGTGTGGCTCGGGACGGTCGTCATGATCGTGACGATGCTGGTCGCGTTCGTGGTGAGTGGTGCGCTCGGGGCGGGGCCCATGGTCCACATGATCGGGGCCGCCGTCACCACGGACGACTCGGCCGACGCGCTCGACGCGCTCAACGCGCTCGACGTGGTCCTGGAAGCTGAGAAGAATTCATCTTTGGTTGGATCTACCCACCGGTAAGTCGGGGCCCTACGCTCGCCGCCATGACTGATGTGCTGCGCCGCGGCAGGGCCTCGCTCGCGTTCGGCTTCTTCGCCCAGGGTGTCGCCTTCGCCCTGCTGGTGACGCGTATCCCGGCCATCCAGGACCGGTACGGCGTCTCCGACGCGCTGCTGCCCGTCTTCCTCGCCGCCGTGCCGATCCTGGCCGGCGTCGGGAGTGTGGTGAGCGAGCGCCTGGTGCGGCGGGTGCGGCCGAGCCGGCTGCTGCGCTGGTCCCAGCCGGTGGTGCTGCTGGCGCTGCTCGGTGTCGGGGCGGGGGACCGGGTGGCGGTGCTGGCCGTCGCCCTGGCCGTCTTCGGGCTGGCCGTGGGCGCGCTGGACGCGTCGATGAACATGCTCGGGGTGAGCCTGCAACGGGCGTACGGGCGCAGCATCATGCTCGGGTTCCACGCCGCGTACAGCCTCGGCGGGATTCTGGGGGCGTCGCTGGCCTGGGCGGGGGCGCACTGGGACCTGGCGCTGTGGGTGTCGTATCTGCCGGTGGTGGTGCTGCTGTTGCCGGCGGCGCTGGTCGGGAGCCGGTGGTACGTCGACGGGGACCTTGAGGGTGCGGAGGGCGCGGGCACCGGTGAGGACACGGTCGGGGGCGGAGTCGGGGCGAGTGTCGGCTTCAAGGTGCTGCTGCCGCTGTGCCTGGTCATGACGTTCGCGTACATCGGGGACTCGACCGTCTCCAACTGGAGCGCGAAGTACCTCCAGGACGTGCTGGGGAGTTCCGAGCAGCTGGCCACCGTGCCGTACAACGTCTACATGGTGACCACGCTGGTGGGGCGGGCTCTCGGGGACTTCGGGGTGCGTCGGTTCGGGGCCGTGGCGGTGGTGCGGGGCGGGGCGGTCGTCGCGGCGGGCGGGTTCGCCGTGGTGGCCTCGGCGCCGGGGGCCTGGGTGGGGATGCTGGGCTTCACCCTGCTGGGTCTCGGGCTGTGTGTGCTGGTGCCGCAGACGTTCGCGGCGGCGGGGCGGCTGGCGGCGGAGAAGGACGGTCGCCCGGGGGCTTCCGACGCGGCGGTGGCGCGGCTCAATGTGTTCAACTACGTCGGTTTCCTGATCGGTTCGCCGTTGGTGGGCGCGCTCGGGGACGCCTGGAGCTATCGCGGGGCGATGCTCGTGCCGATGGTGTTGGTGCTGGTGACGGTCGTGTACGCCAGGTCGTTCGAGGGACAACCGGACCGATACGGTGGCGGGCATGAGCGGCCGCGCACAGCTGATGTGGGACGAGGCAGTAACGGGCTATGACTTCGGTCCCGAGCATCCGATGGACCCGGTCCGGCTCGCCCTGACGCGAAGTCTGGTCGGCGCCCTCGGGCTCGACCGGGAGGCGGAGGTCGTCGCGGCGCGGCCGGCCGGCGAGTCGACGCTGCGGCTCGTCCACCGGGAGGACTACATCGACGCGGTGCGGGCGGCGTCGGCGGATCCGCGGTCGGCGGACGGTTCGTACGGGCTCGGGACGGTCGACGACCCGGCCTTCGCGGGGATGCACGAGGTGTCCGCGCTGATCGCCGGGCAGTCGGTGGGGGCGGCGGAGGCGGTGTGGCGCGGGGACGCGCTGCACGCGGTGAACTTCGCGGGCGGGCTGCACCACGCGATGCCGGGGGCGGCGTCCGGGTTCTGCGTGTACAACGACGCGGCGCTGGCGATCGCGCGGCTGCTGGAGCTGGGTGCCGAGCGGGTCGCGTACGTGGACGTCGACGTGCACCACGGGGACGGGGTGCAGGCTGCGTTCTGGGAGGACCCGCGGGTGCTGACGGTGTCGCTGCACGAGCATCCGTCGACGCTGTTCCCGCAGACCGGGTGGCCGGAGGAGACGGGGGCGGACTGCGCCGAGGGGTCGGCCGTGAACGTCGCGCTGCCGGCGGGAACCGGGGACGCGGGGTGGCTGCGGGCGTTCCACGCGGTGGTGCCGGAGGTCCTGGCGGAGTTCCGGCCGCAGGTGCTGGTGACCCAGCACGGTGCCGACACGCACTTCGAGGATCCGCTGGCGCATCTGGCGGTGTCGCTGGACGCGCAGCGGGCGGTGCAGGTGGCGTGCCACGAGCTGGTGCACGAGTACGCCGGGGGGCGGTGGGTGGCTCTCGGGGGCGGCGGGTACGCCGTGGTGGAGGTGGTGCCGCGGTCGTGGGCGCATCTGGTGGGGGTCGCGGCGGGGCGGCCGGTGGAGCCGGAGACGGTGATTCCGGAGGGGTGGCGGCAGGAGGTGTACGCGCGGACGCGGCAGCTGGGGCCGATGCGGATGACCGATGGGCGGTGGCCGGTGTCGTACGCCTCGTGGGAGGCGGGGTACGACCCTGCGGATCGGTTGGACCAGGCGGTGCGGGCGGCTCGGCGGGCGGTGTTTCCGTTGCGGGGGTTGTTGGCGTAGGGGGGTTTCTCGGAGGTCGGCTTCTTGGTTGCCCGGCGTTGGTGCTGGGCGGGTGGGTGCGCTGTCCAGCGGCACGGTTGCCCGCAGCGGCGGCGATGCGTTACGCCGACTGTGCGTAGGTTCTTCCGTTTCCGATGCTGCCGATGGGAAGACCCGGCAGCATCGGAGGTGTGCTGACCCGTGGAGCTCTTCGGGCTCATCTTCTTGATGTTCGGCTGGCCGGGGTCGTGGCGACCTCTCGGGAGGTGAGTCTGCGGAGTTACCGGCTGTTCGCCGCTCGGGATCCCCGGGTGCTGATCGGGATCGATCCGGAGCGGGACTGGGGGCCGCGGGAGCTGCTCGGGCTGATGGCGGAGAGGTGCGGGGTTTCGGCCGATCCGCGCGATGTCTCGGGCCACGACGTGATCGACCCGGACCGGACCCTCGCGGCGCTGGACGCCTTCGCCGGGCGGCTCGCGGCGGCCGCCGGACGCCGGGCCCCGGTGCTGCTCGGCACCGGGCACCCGCACCGGCTGCTCGGTTTCTACGTCGCCTTGGCCGAGGCGCTGTCGGCGGCGGGATGTACTGTCCTCACCCCGGCGCAGGGTCGCTCTGTCGACATAACGACCCGGTTCGGTCTACGCACGTACAATCTCGACTACGTCCGTGGAGTCGCGTTGGTGCGGGAGCCCGGTGCCGGGCGCGCCGGTGGTGAGCCCGGCGCGCACACGCACTCGCCGCTGCCGGTTCGGACCGCGCTGGCGGCCGCGGCCGAGGACGGCGGGCCGCTGCCCGAGTTGGTGATCGGGGACCACGGGTGGGTCTGCGGAGCAGGTCAGCTGGGGTTCGAGGCGATCGGGCCGGCCGATACGGACGATCCCGCGCTCTTCGTAGGAGAGGCCGAGGGGTCCGTGTCCGTCGCTGTTCCACTTGATGACGCCGTGCGGTCCGAGTACTACCGGCCGCTTACCCGCTACGTACTCAATCGGGCGTGTCTGTCACGGTAGGGAAGCGATGGGTGCACCTCTTCCCCATTCGCATCACCCGCCCCTACATTGGGGAGTGAGCACGCAGCGACGAAGAGTCACCGGAAGGGGAAGCCGGTGGCCGTCGAGTGCGGAAGGTTCAGGTGTGTCATGGCTGCAGCTGGCGAGAGGCCTCTGAACGAGGTTCAGTTCCTTACCGTGGCGGAGGTCGCCTCGGTGATGCGCGTGTCCAAGATGACCGTGTACCGGTTGGTGCACAGCGGTCATCTGCCCGCGATCCGGGTCGGACGGTCGTTCCGCGTCCCGGAGCAAGCGGTTCACGAGTACCTCCGCGAGAGCTACGTGGGGGTGGAAACGGCCTGACGGCCCTCGATTACACCCTCAGCGCTCGGACCGGTAGGCTGGCCCCTCGTAGGTCGTGTGGGCCCATGGCGCTCACCAACCGAGTGATGAGAAGTGAGCGAGGATAGTCGTGGGCTCTGTTATCAAGAAGCGGCGCAAGCGGATGGCCAAGAAGAAGCACCGCAAGCTGCTGAAGCGCACGCGCGTTCAGCGTCGCAACAAGAAGTAAGCGACGCTGCGCCGTCGGCGTGGTCTGTGGCCCCCCACCGCATTCGGTGGGGGGCCACAGTCGTTCGGCCGTCGTCCTCCGGTCGTCCTCCGGTCGTCGTCCGGCCGTCATTTTTCGTCACGTGCCGCGTCCGGCGGTCATCACGGCGCAACACCTACCGGCTAAGTTGGCCCGCAGGCGGGGAACGCGGCAGGCTACGGTGCAGGCGGAAGGAAGGCGCTGATCTTGGGCAAGGTCGTGCTCGTGACCGGAGTGGCCCGGCAGCTGGGCGGCCGGTTCGTCCGGCGCATCCAGCGTGATCCCGGTGTGGAGCGGGTGATCGGCGTGGACGCCGTCGCGCCCGAGCACCATCTGGGCGGCGCGGAGTTCGTCCAGGCGGACATCCGGCAGTCGGCCATCGGGCGGGTGCTGGCCCAGACGCGTGCGGACACGGTCGTCCACCTGGACGTGACGGGCACGCCGCTGGGCAGCGGCAGTCGCGCCTCGGTGAAGGAGACCAACGTCATCGGCACGATGCAGCTGCTCGGCGCCTGCCAGAAGTCGCCGACGGTGCGGCGGCTGGTGGTGAAGTCCAGTACCAACGTCTACGGGTCCGCGCCGCGCGACCCGGCCGTCTGCGTCGAGACCACCGCGCCCAAGTCCCTGCCCAGCGGCGGCTTCGCCAAGGACGCGGTCGAGGTCGAGGGGTACGTGCGGGGCTTCGCCCGCCGGCGGCCGGACGTGTCGGTGACGGTGCTGCGGTTCGCCAACATCCTCGGCCCGGCCGCGGACACGCCGCTCGCCTCGTACTTCGGACTGCCGGTGCTGCCCACGGTGTTCGGCTACGACCCGAGGCTGCAGTTCGTGCACGAGGACGACGTGATCGAGGTGCTGCGGGTCTGTGCGGACGAGCCGCGGCGGGGAACGCTGAACAGCGGGACCTTCAACATCGCCGGGGACGGTGTGCTGCTGCTCTCGCAGTGCTCGCGGCGGCTCGGCCGTCCCACGGTGCCGTTGCTGCTGCCGGCGGTCACCTGGGCGGGTTCGCTCGTGCGTACGCTGGGGATGACGGACTTCTCCCCCGAGCAGATCCGGCTGCTCACCCACGGTCGGGTGGTGGACACCACGCAGATGCGCGAGACGCTGGGATTCAGGCCGAAGTACTCGACGGCCGGGGCGTTCAGCGACTTCGCCCGCGGGCGCGGCGCCGGGCTGCTGCCGCCCGAGGCCCTCGCGGGGGCCGTCGACCGGATCGCGGAGCTGTCCCTGCGGGACAGCGGTCATCTCCCGACGCAGAGCGCCAACTGAGGAGCGCATCAACGATGGCGGACGCCAAGGTCATTCCGTTCGACGACGACCGGTCGCGGGGGAGCCGCGGCGCGGGGAGCCGGTGCAGGGGCGGCCCGGCCGAGTCGGCGCCGGTGGGTGAGGGGCCGGTGGGCGACGTGCAGCCGCTGCCCGTACGGGGAGCCGCCGCGCAGGACCCGGCACCCGGGCCGGACGAGTCGCCCGCGCCTCGGTCGGCGGTCGGTGACGGCGGCGACCAGGACGGGGGCCTGGAGCGGCGCCTCGCGGCCGGCCTGTCCTTCCTGCGCCGCCGGCTCACGGGGGACTACGAGGTCGACGACTTCGGCTACGACGCCGAGCTGACCGACCAGGTGCTGATGTCCCTGCTGCGCCCGGTGTACGAGAAGTACTTTCGCGTCGAGGTGAAGGGCGTGGAGAACATCCCGGCCGAGGGCGGTGCGCTGATCGTCGCCAACCACTCCGGGACGCTGCCGCTGGACGGGCTGATGATGCAGGTCGCCGTGCACGACCACCATCCGGCCGACCGGCACCTGCGGCTGCTGGCGGCGGACCTGGTGTTCGTGCTGCCGGTGGTCAACGAGCTGGCGCGGAAGCTGGGCCACACCCTGGCCTGCGCGGAGGACGCGGAACGGCTGTTGGCACAGGGCGAGCTGGTCGGGGTGATGCCGGAGGGCTTCAAGGGCATCGGCAAGCCGTTCGGCGAGCGCTACAAACTCCAGCGGTTCGGACGGGGAGGCTTCGTCTCCACGGCGCTGCGGCAGGGGGCGCCGATCGTGCCGTGCTCGATCGTCGGGGCGGAGGAGATCTACCCGATGATCGGCAACTCCAAGACGCTGGCGCGGCTGCTGGGCTTCCCGTACTTCCCGCTCACGCCGACCTTCCCGTGGCTGGGGCCGCTGGGCGCGGTGCCGTTGCCGACGAAGTGGACGATCCAGTTCGGTGAGCCGATCCCGACGGACGGCTACGCACCGGAGGCGGCCGAGGACCCGGTGCTGATGTTCAACCTGACCGACCAGGTGAGAGAGCAGATCCAGCACACGCTCTACAAGCTGCTGGTGCAGCGGAGGTCGGTGTTCTTCTGACGGCCAGTACGGCGATGGGCCTGCCCCACCGCCGTACACGCGCCGCGTCGGCTCAGTCCGCGTCCTCCGCCTCGATGCCCAGGCCGGGCAGGAGGCCCGGGAGGAGGGGCGGGAGGGTGACGTCCGGCTCCGCGGGCGGGGTGTTGTTGCCCGTGGAGGGGGAGGCGGTGCCGCTGTCGTCCTTCGGCGGGTCGAGCAGGCCGCCGGTGCCGCCGCCGAGCAGGCCGTCGCTCTCGTCGCCGGAGCGGGCGGACTCGCTGGGCCGGTCGGACTGCGAGCGGCCGCGCTCGGACGTGCCCTCGTCGCCGGTGCGGGGCGCCGAGGAGTGACCGGAGCCGGGGGTGCCGGTGGTCGCCGAGCCGGAACCGCCCGGCAGACCGTCGTCCCCGCCGTTCTCGTCCTGGGCCGGCGGCTGCGGCAGCATGGACTGCAGCGGGGCCACGTCGTCGTCTATGGCGTCGAACACCGACGACACCTGCTCACTGACGTCCCCGAGCTGCAGGGGCAGCCGCTCGCGCAGCGCTCCCCAGGTCTCCCGGTGGGACTGGGAGAAGGCGGAGAGGGCCTGCATGGGAGCCAGCGAGTCGGGGTCGTGGGCGTAGGCCGCGCTGAGCAGGCGGTGGCCCTCGGAGGCGTCGTGCCGCATGCCGGACAGGGCGCGGCGGATCTCACCGAGCGACTCGTGGTCGAGGGGGCCGCTGCGGCCGCGCTCCATCAGCCGACGGGCCTCGCTGAGCCGGGTCGAGGCGAGGTCCAGGTAGGCCCGGCCCCGCTCGTCGTTGCCGTCGGCGAGGCCGAGGCGGAAGTCCTCTATGCCGCGCTTGAGGCCGTAGAGCGAGTCGCCGGGCAGGGCGTCCGAACTGGCGGCGGCGACTCCGCCGAAGGCACCGGCGGCCACGCTCACGCTCAGCCCGCCCGCGGTGAGGCCCTTGGCCAGCCGCGAGCGGGGCCGGAACCTGCTCAGCGGGGCAGCCCGATGGGCGCCGCGCGCCCGGCGCTGCTCCGGTACCGACGTGTCCGTCGCCCCGCCGCTCGCGGTGCCCTCCTGCAGCATGGCCTCGAAGGCGGCCACGAGCTGGGCCCGCTGGACGACCTTGACCTCGGGGTCCAGCTCGGGCCGGGGCAGCGTCTCCAGACCATGGGCGAGGGTCACCAGGCGACCCTGCTCGGTCGGTTCCGCGGTGGCCCCGGCGGTCGCCGGCCCTCCGGACTGCTCGGCCGCCGCCCCGGAGTCCGACTGCTCCTCCAGGGCCTGGGCGAAGGCGTTCGCCCGCCGGTGTGCCGATACGTTCGCGATCACTGGCGGCACCTCCTCTCGTCATCACGGTCGACTCCCCAGGGGGTCCTGAGGGTTGCACGCCCCGGTCGGAACCATCCGATCGGGTGATCGGAGTCGGCCGGGGAGTGACCACAGGGAGCCTGCATCCCGCACAACGAGCGGCGCGGCACTTGGGTTACGGACGGCGGATGATCGGACGGCGGACTCAACGGACTTTCACCAGTGGTGACTTGGGGAATACGAAGGGTGAGCGCCTCGGTGGCGTCGCTCAGCGGGCGTCGTCGGGGAGGAGCCGGGCGAGGGTGCGCACGGCCCGGTACTGGAGCGTCTTGATGGCGCCCTCGTTCTTGCCCATGACCCGGGCGGTCTCGGCGACCGAGAGGCCCTGGAGGAAGCGCAGGGTCACGCACTCCTGCTGCTGTGGGTTGAGCCGTCGTACGGCGTCCAGCAGGGCGGCGTTGGAGAGGGACTCGAGGACGGAGTCCTCGGGGGAGCGCTCGACCTCGTTGGCGTCGAGCATCTCGCCGGTGGTGACCTCTAGGCGGAAGCGGCTGGACTTGAAGTGGTCGGCGACCAGGTTGCGGGCGATCGTCACGAGCCAGGCGCCGAAGTCGCGGCCCTGATAGGTGAAGGTGCCGATGCGCCTGAGCGCCCGCAGAAAGGTCTCGCTGGTGAGGTCCTCGGCGGTGGCCTTGCCTCCCACCCGGTAGTAGATGTAGCGGTACACGGTGTCGCTGTACTGGTCGTAGAGCCGGCCGAAGGCGTCGGCCTCGCCGGCCTGGGCCCGCTCGACCAGCTCCATCATGCGGGCGCTGTCGCTGTCCGCCGCCGGGCGGCGGTGGGTGGTGGCGGCGGCCCCGGACGAGGACGACCGCGCTCGTCTGCCGACGGCGGCGCTTCCTTCGGCCAGTGCGTAGCACGGACCGGCGGGCACGGCGGCCGCGGCGAGGGCGGGGACGGCATACGCGGTGGGGACGAAGCCGCGCAACAGGTCTTGGGCTGATTTGACCGTTGCGCGCAGCGTAGCCAGGCCCGAGGCGTCAACCCCGACGTGTGGGTACACGGGACTCCCAGAGGCAGAGCTTCCATCACGTGCAGTACGGAACCGTTCACCCGTCGTAGCGAAGGTGGGGTACCGGAATGCGTCTGAGGAGAATAACGCTTCGTGCAGGCACTGCTACGCCCAGTTGCTCAAATCATCGATTACGTCGCTTCTGTGCCCGATTGACGCTCGATCAGATGCGCCAGAATGATCGCTTGGTGACCGGAACGGTTCGGATTCCTGGTGACTACAGAGCGTGTTGTGGCCGATGTGAGTACAGGGGACTGGAGAGCCCGTCCCGGGGGTACGTCATCCCGATTGGGTCAACGGCTGGGTCAACGACTGCGTCAACGGCCCGGTCAACGGCGGCGGCGGTGCAGCGCGATGGCCGCCGCGGTGCCGCCCGCCACCGCCCCGACGCCCGCGGCCGCGGGGATGCCGACCTTCGCGGCCTTGCGCCCGGTGCGGTAGTCGCGCAGCCGCCACTCCAGCTGGCGGGCGTGCTTGCGCAGCTTGGAGTCCGGGTTGATGGCGTACGGGTGTCCGACCAGCGACAGCATCGGGATGTCGTTGTGCGAGTCGCTGTAGGCGGCGCAGCGGGACAGGTCCAGGGCCTCGGCCGTGGCCAGCGCCCGGACCGCCTCGGCCTTCGCGGGGCCGTGCAGCGGCTCGCCGACCAGCTTGCCCGTGTAGACGCCGCCGATCGACTCGGCCACCGTGCCGAGCGCGCCGGTCAGGCCCAGGCGGCGGGCGATCACCTGGGCGATCTCCACCGGGGCGGCCGTCACCAGCCAGACCTTCTGTCCGGCGTCCAGGTGGGCCTGGGCGAGGGCGCGGGTGCCGGGCCAGATCCGCTCGGCCATGTACTCGTCGTAGATCTCCTCGCCGATCGACTTCAGCTCGGAGACGCGGTGGCCCTTGACGATGGAGAGCGCGGAGTCGCGGGCGTCCTGCATGTGCTCCGGGTCCTCGAACCCGGCCAGCCGGAACCAGGCCTGCTGCCAGGCGAAGCGGGCGAGGTCGCGGGTCTCGAAGAACTTCCGCTTGTACAGGCCCCGGCCGAAGTGGAAGATCGCGGCGCCCTGCATGACGGTGTTGTCGAGGTCGAAGAACGCGGCCGCGCGGTCGTCGCCGTGGACCGGGAACTCCGGTTCGGCGACACCGGAGCCGGGGGCGGTTTCCTGGGGGGACCCGGCGGTCTCGGCGGCTTCCGCGGACTTGCGGGCTGCCTCCGCCGAGGCCTCGCCTGCCAACACGCTCCGCGCCGTGGCGGAGCGCCTACGGGGAGTGAGCCATCGAAGAGCGGCCATGCCAGTGAGCATAGCCAGCTTGTTCGGATGCTTCGGAGCCGACGGGTTCGCAGGCTGTGAACTCCGGGCGGCGGTGCCGTTAAGCGGCCGTGCTCCGAGGGCCCGTCCGCGGTCCCGCCCGCGGTCGTGCCCGCGCGCGCGAGAATGGCCGGCATGAGTCCCCTCTTCCGCCGGAAGCCCACGCAGCCCCCTGAGCACTCCGAGAACCATCTCGTCACCCTCATTCGCAAACCCGGCTGTCATCTGTGTGATGACGCACAGCTCGTCGTCGAGAAGGTCTGCGCGGAACTCGGCGTCCCCTGGGAGGGGAAGGACATCACCGAGGACCGCCAACTCCACGACCAGTACTGGGAGCAGATTCCGGTCGTGCTGGTCGACGGCCGGCAGCACACCTTCTGGCGTGTGAACGAGGAACGGCTGCGCAAGGTACTGACCGATCAGTACAAGTAGTCCGTATGGTCGCTTAGGATCGATGGCGACCAGGTCTCGGGGGCGTTGATCGTGAGGAGCGTGTACGGCTTTGCCCCCGATGAGTGAGGAACGAGAGTACGTATGTGCCGGTTCCCGTTCCGTGCGCCGGGGGCGCGTGACCCCGGTCACGTTGGCCGGGCAAATCGGACACCATCTTTGTGCACGCGTTCACAAAGACATAGCCTGCATTCGACGGGGC
Source organism: Streptomyces rubrogriseus (assembly GCF_027947575.1). NCBI lineage: Bacteria > Bacillati > Actinomycetota > Actinomycetes > Kitasatosporales > Streptomycetaceae > Streptomyces > Streptomyces rubrogriseus. Next base: position 473,206 of record NZ_CP116256.1, read on the forward strand.
GGTCATGTAGGGACGTATGACCGCCTACAGCCCCGCTCTACCCGCAGGAGCACCGTGGCAACTGGCCGAGCACACCGACCGGCGACCCGCAGCCGAGGGATTCCCGAGGCCACCGTCGCCAGGCTTCCGCTGTACCTCCGCGCACTGACGGCGCTGTCCGAGCGCTCGGTGCCCACGGTCTCCTCCGAGGAGCTGGCGGCCGCCGCGGGGGTCAACTCCGCGAAGCTGCGCAAGGACTTCTCCTACCTCGGCTCCTACGGGACCCGTGGTGTCGGCTACGACGTCGAGTATCTCGTCTACCAGATCTCGCGCGAACTCGGCCTCACCCAGGACTGGCCGGTTGTGATCGTCGGTATCGGCAACCTCGGTGCCGCGCTCGCCAACTACGGCGGCTTCGCCTCCCGCGGGTTCCGCGTCGCCGCGCTCATCGACGCCGATCCGGGAATGGCCGGAAAGCCCGTCGCCGGCATCCCGGTGCAGCACACCGACGAGCTGGAGAAGATCATCCAGGACGACGGTGTCTCGATCGGTGTGATCGCGACCCCCGCCGGCGCCGCCCAGCAGGTCTGCGACCGCCTCGTGGCCGCCGGTGTCACCTCCATCCTGAACTTCGCGCCGACCGTGCTGAACGTCCCCGAGGGCGTCGACGTGCGCAAGGTCGACCTCTCGATCGAGTTGCAGATCCTCGCCTTCCACGAGCAGCGCAAGGCGGGCGAGGAGGCCGCGGCCGACGGCGCCGCACCGCCCGTCGCCGCCCGCAAGCAGCAGCACTCCACCGGCTCCGCCGACCAGGGACCCGACGGGGACGTACCCGCCGTGATGCCGGCATGAGCCTCCTCGTCGTCGGGCTGAGCCACCGCAGCGCCCCCGTCAGCGTGCTCGAGCGGGCCTCGCTGAACGCGGACGCGCAGCTCAAGCTGGTCCAGGACACGGTCGCCGCCGAACCGGCCGCCGAGGCCGCGGTGCTGGCCACCTGCAACCGCATCGAGCTGTACGCCGACGTGGACAAGTTCCACGCCGGTGTCGCCGAGCTGTCCACGCTGCTCGCCCAGCACAGCGGCGTCGGCCTGGAGGAGCTGACCCCCTACCTCTACGTGCACTACGAGGACCGGGCCGTCCACCACCTGTTCTCGGTGGCCTGCGGGCTGGACTCGATGGTGGTCGGCGAGGGGCAGATCCTCGGCCAGATAAAGGACTCGCTGGCCCGCGCCCAGGACCTGCACACCGCCGGACGGCTCCTGAACGACCTGTTCCAGCAGGCGCTGCGGGTCGGCAAGCGCGCCCACTCCGAGACCGGCATCGACCGGGCCGGGCAGTCCCTGGTCACCTTCGGCCTGGAGCAGCTGTCCGCCGGGGCCGACGTCGAGCAGTGGGCCCGGGGCAAGAAGGCACTGGTCATCGGTGCCGGTTCGATGTCCTCGCTGGCCGCCGCCACGCTGGCGCGGGCCGGGGTCGCCGAGATCGTGGTCGCCAACCGCACCTTCGAGCGCGCCGAGCGCCTCGCACGGATCCTCTCCGAGGGCGACGACACGGACGTGCTGGCCCGCGCGGTACCGATGGACGCGGTGCAGGGCGAGCTGACACGTGCCGACGTGGCCGTTTCCTGTACGGGCGCGACCGGGCTGGTCCTCACGGCCGACTCCGTGGCGGCGACGGTGGAGGGCCGTACCGGCGCGCCCGCCGTCGAGGACACCGCCGTACGGGAGACCGCTGCACGGGAGACCGCCGTACGGGAAGCCGGCGAAACGCCGCTGCCGGGTGCCGGGAGCGCCGCCGACGAGAACTGCCCCCTGGACCTCTCCTCCGTGTCCTCCGTCCCCTCCGGCTTCTCCGTCATGGGCGAGGCCGCCGTGGCCGGCATGGACGCGGCGACGCTGGAGCAGCACGGTGCGTGGGCCGCGGGCGGTACGGCGGTGGACCGGCCGCGCGAGACGGGCCGGCCGGGGCCGGAGGCGGACGCCGAGCTGATCGGCGCGCTCGCCGCGACGGCGACCCGCGTCGGCCGCATCCCCGAGCGCCGCCGCCCGGAGCCGGTCGCCGAGGTGCCCCGCCCGCAGCCCGTGCTCTTCCTGCTCGACCTCGCGATGCCGCGGGACGTCGACGCCGCCGTGCACCGGCTGGCCGGGGTCCGCCTGGTGGACATCGAGTCGCTCGCCGACGCCTCGGCCGACGCACCGATGGCCGCCGACGTCGACATGGTCCGCCGGATCGTCGCCGACGAGGTCGCGGCCTTCGGCGCCGCCCAGCGCGCCGCGCACATCACGCCCACCGTGGTCGCGCTGCGCAGCATGGCCGCGGACGTCGTGGCCGGCGAGATCGCCCGCCTGGAAGGGCGGCTGCCGGGGCTCGACGACAAGCACCGGGCCGAGATCACCCAGACCGTCAAGCGTGTGGTCGACAAGCTGCTGCACGCGCCGACGGTGCGGGTCAAGCAGCTCGCCGCCGAACCCGGCGGTGCCGGGTACGCGGACGCGCTGCGCACCCTGTTCGACCTCGACCAGGAGACGGTGGCCTCCGTCTCCCGCGCCGGGAACAGCACCACTGAGAAGAACCGAGGGCCGGCATGACTGAGAAGGCACTGAGGCTGGGGACCAGGCGGAGCAAGCTCGCCATGGCCCAGTCCGGGCAGGTGGCGGACGCCGTGAGCCAGGTGACCGGTCGGCCCGTTGAGCTGGTCGAGATCACCACGTACGGCGACACGTCGCGGGAGCACCTGGCGCAGATCGGCGGCACGGGCGTGTTCGTCGCCGCGCTGCGCGACGCGCTGCTGCGGGGAGAGGTGGACTTCGCGGTTCACTCGCTCAAGGACCTCCCCACCGCGCAGCACGAGGGCCTGGTCGTGGCCGCGATCCCGGAGCGCGAGGACCCGCGGGACGTGGTCGTCGCCCGGGACGCGCGCAAGCTGACCGACCTCCCGCGCGGGGCGCGCATCGGCACGGGCGCGCCGCGCCGCATGGCGCAGCTGAACGCGTACGCCCGCACCCACGGGATGGAGATCGAGACCGTCCCGATCCGCGGCAACGTGGACACGCGCATCGGATACGTCCGCAGCGGTGAGCTGGACGCGGTCGTGCTGGCCGCCGCCGGGCTGAACCGGGTGGGGCGCATCGACGAGGTGACCGACTTCCTGTCGGTCGACACGGTTCTGCCCGCCCCCGGCCAGGGGGCACTGGCGGTCGAGTGCGCGGCGGACAACGCCGCGCTGATCGCCGCGCTCGCCGAGCTCGACGACCCGTTCACGCGGGCCGCCGTAACGGCCGAGCGGTCACTGCTCGCCGCCCTGGAGGCCGGCTGCAGCGCACCCGTGGGGGCGCTGGCCGACCTTCTGGCCGACGGGCAGACTGTCAAGGAAATGCGCCTGCGCGGCGTCGTCGGCACGACCGACGGCTCGACGCTGGTGCAGCTGTCCACCACCGGTCCCGTGCCCGAGACGCACGAGGCGGCGCTGGCGCTCGGCGGCGAACTCGCCACCGAGATGCTCGCCCAGGGCGCGGCCGGTCTGATGGGGGAGCGAGCACATTGAGCCCCACCGCCTTTCCCGCCGGTCCGGAACACGGGCACGTCACCTTCCTCGGTGCCGGACCCGGAGATCCGGGACTGCTGACTCTGCGCGCCGTCGAGGCGCTGGCGCACGCGGACGTCCTCGTCGCCGAGCACGAGGTGCTCGACGTCGTACGCACGCACGCGAAGCAGGGCGTGTCGGAAGTGCACACGGATGCCGATCCGTCGGATCCGGGCACAGGCGCGCCCCAGCTGACGGTAGTTGACGGTGCGTCAACGACCTTCGGCGCCCCCGCTGTGCGGGATGCCGCACATCTTGTCATGGAGGCCGCGCGGGGCGGCAGGCGGGTCGTGCGTGCGGTGACCGGGGATCCCGGGCTCGACGCGTACGCCGCCGAGGAGATGCTGGCGTGCGCCGCGGCCGGGGTGCCCTTCGAGGTCGTCCCGGGCATCGCGAACGCCGTCGGCGTGCCCGCGTACGCCGGGGTGCCGCTGCGGGACGCGGAGGGCGCGGACGTGCGCTTCGTGGACGCCCGTACGGCGTCGGACCGCTGCTGGACCGAGGTGGGCGCCTCCGACGGCACGGTGGTGGTGTCGACGACGCTGGACTCGGTGGCCGCGGCGGCCGGTGAGCTGGTCTCGGCGGGCCGCAAGCCGGACACCCCGCTGACGGTGACCATCGCCGGTACGACCACGCGGCAGCGCACCTGGTCGGCGACGCTGGGCACGGTCGCGCAGACGCTGAAGCAGGCGAAGGTGCTGCCGTCCCCGGACGGCGGCCGCCCGGTGATAGCCGTGGTCGGCGAGCGCAGCTCCGCCGCCCGGCGCGACCAGTTGTCGTGGTTCGAGTCCAAGCCGCTGTTCGGCTGGAAGGTCCTCGTCCCGCGCACGAAGGAGCAGGCGGCTTCGCTCTCCGACCAGCTGCGGTCCTACGGGGCCGTCCCGAGCGAGGTCCCGACCATCGCGGTGGAGCCGCCGCGCACCCCGCAGCAGATGGAGCGGGCGGTCAAGGGCCTGGTGACGGGCCGCTACGAGTGGATCGCCTTCACGTCGGTCAACGCGGTGAAGGCGGTCCGCGAGAAGTTCGAGGAGTACGGCCTCGACGCCCGTGCCTTCGCGGGCATCAAGGTCGCGGCGGTGGGCGAGCAGACGGCCAACGCGCTGATCGCCTTCGGCGTCAAGCCGGACCTGGTCCCGAGCGGCGAGCAGTCGGCCGCCGGTCTCCTGGAGGACTGGCCGCCCTACGACCCGGTCTTCGACCCGATCGACCGCGTCTTCCTGCCCCGCGCCGACATCGCCACGGAGACCCTGGTCGCCGGTCTGATCGAGCTGGGCTGGGAGGTCGACGACGTCACGGCCTACCGCACGGTGCGCGCTTCGCCGCCGCCGGCCACCACCCGGGAGGCCATCAAGGGCGGCGGCTTCGACGCGGTGCTCTTCACGTCGTCCTCCACGGTCCGCAACCTGGTGGGCATCGCGGGCAAGCCGCACAACGTCACGGTGATCGCCTGCATCGGCCCGGCGACGGCCAAGACGGCCGAGGAACACGGGCTGCGCGTCGACGTGATGGCTCCCGAGCCGTCCGTCCACAAGCTGGCGGAAGCCCTGGCCGACTTCGGCCTGCGGCGCCGGGCGGCGGCCCTGGAGGCGGGGGATCCGGTGACGCGGCCGAGCGAACGGCGGCCGGGGTCACGGAGACGGCGGTCGTCGACCTGAGATGGTCTTCCACGTGAGCTGATGCGGGGCGTCCTTTGCGGGCGCCCCGCTGCCGTTGCCCCGGACCGCGTTGCCCCGGGCCGCGTCGTACCCGACCGCGTCGTACCGGGGCGGGGCGGGGGCGGTTGCGCTTAGCCTTGGGCGACTTGACGACGGTGGAGGGTGCATGACCGGGTTGGGCAGGCTCGACGGCAAGCGGACTCTGGTGATCGGGGGTGGCGGGGCCGGGATCGGCCGGAGCATCGTCCGGTCCTGTGCGGCCGCGGGGGCGGCGGTGGCGGTGGCCGACGTGGATGCCGCACGGGCGACCGAGGCGGCGGACGAGTTGCGGGCGGCCGGGCACGTCGCCCATGCGCTGAGCGGCGACGTGCGTTCCCGCGAGCAACTCGAGGACGTGATCGTCGGCGCGGCCGACCGGCTCGGCGGTCTCGACGTCCTGATCACGGTGGTCGGCGGGCAGGTGGCCTTCGTACCCGCGGTCAAACTGCACGAGATGGATGACGCCGACTGGGACACCGTCTACGAACTGAACCTGCGCTATGTGGCTCGCGCGGTGCGACGCGTGCTGCGGCTGTTCCTGGAGCAGGGCACCGGCGGGAACATCGTCGGCATCGGCTCGGTCACCGGCTTCATGGCCGCGCCGATGCAGGCCGGTTACGGCGCCGCCAAGGCCGGCCTGTACAGCCTGGCGCGGACCGTCGCGGCCGAGTACGCGGCCGACGGCATCCGGATGAACGTCGTCGCGGGCGGGGCGATCAGTACCGCCGTCAACGCCGGCCCCTCCGCCGCATGGGTTCCGGAGATACCGGCGGGCCGCTACGGCACGTCGGAGGAGATGGCCGCCGCAGCCGTCTACCTGGCCTCGGACGAGTCGCGCTACGTCACCGGCCAGCAGATCGTGCTGGACGGCGGGGTCTCGGTCCGCGGTCCGTTCCCCGAGTAGCCGAGGGCGAGGGGCGCACCCGCTACGGGCGGTCGGTCGGCCGGTGCAGCCCGCTCAGGTCCAGCGCCGGGGCGGGCGGCAGGGGGGCCGGGCGGGGCGGCGGGGCGGCCTGGAAGGACTGGAAGAGGTAGGTCAGGAGGCGGTGGGCGGCGGGGACGGCGGTTTCGGGGGGCTGGGAGGCCAGGCCGCTCACGGCCAGGAGGAGCAGGGGGATGTCGGCGGGGGAGAAGTCCTCGCGGAGCCGGCCCGCGTCGCGGGCGCGGCGGACCAGGTGGGTCAGGCGCTCCTCGGCGCAGGCGCGCTCCCGGTCGTAGTCCAGGGACGCCGGGAAACCGGCCATGAACACCGTCTCGAAGCCGCGGTCGGTGACCAGCGTGGTGCACACCTTGCGCAGGAGCGTGTACAGGCCGTGTCCCGGGTCGGGGTCGGCCAGGGCCTCGTCGAAGGCGGTCGCGCACACGGCGAGCTGGTCGTCGAAGGCCGCGGCCACGAGGGACGAGCGGGTGGGGAAGCGGCGGTAGAGGGTGGCCACGCCGACGCCCGCCCGGCGGGCGACCGCGCTCATCGGGGCGTCGACGCCCCGGGCGGCGAAGACCTCGCGCGCGGCCTCCAGGACGCGTTCGCGGTTGCGGCGGGCGTCGGCCCGCAGCGCGTCCGGCGCGGGAGCCGCCGCCTCCCCGGTGGTGTGCTCCACGGGGTTGTGAGAGGGCTGGTCAGGCATGTTTCTCACTTCCGGGTTAAGTGGAGGGTGTCGTCCACTTAGGTGTCTAGCGTGAGGTTAGCAGCGGATGCGGGCCTCGCCTCCGCGCTTCCCGAACGCGACGTGGGTCACGAGACATGGGTGCGAGACATGGGTGAGATGAAGGCGGTTCTCTTCGACCGCTACGGGCCTCCCGAGGTGCTGTACGTCGGACGGCGGCCGGTGCCGGGCATCGGACCCGACGAGGTGCTGGTGCGGGTGCGGGCCGCCGGGGTCAACGGCGGCGACCTGCACGACCGGGCCGGCAAAGTGCGCCTGGTGACCGGGCGGACCTTTCCCAAGGGGTGCGGCATCGACTTCGCGGGGGAGGTGGCCGAGGTCGGGGCCTCGGTGCGCGGGGTCCGGGAGGGCCGGCGGGTGTGGGGGCTGCTGGGGCGCCGTACCGGCAGCATGGCCGAGTACGTCGCCGTGAGCCCCCGGCGGATCGCGCCCGCCCCCGACAACCTCACGCCGGAGGAGGCCGTCTCGCTGATCGCGGGCGCGACCACGGCGCTGACCGCGCTGCGCGACAAGGCCGCCCTCCAGCCCGGTGAGCGGCTGCTCGTCCGGGGCGGAAGCGGCGGTGTGGGCAGTGTCGCCGTGCAGGTGGGAAAGGTGCTCGGGGCGCGCGTCGTCGCCCTTGCGGGCGGGCGGAACCTCGACTTCGTGCGGGGGCTGGGCGCCGAGGAGGCACTGGACCACCGGACGACCGCGCTGTCCGAGGTCGGCCGCTTCGACGTCGTCCTCGACACCGTCGGCACCGAGCAGGCCCGGGTGCGGCGGTTGCTGGCGCCGGGCGGGCGCATGGTCGCCGTCGCCCCCGACCTCGACCGGCCGCTCGCGTGGCTCGGTACCGTGCTCGGTTCCGTCGTCCACGGGAAGGGGCGCATCCGCTTCTTCAGCGGCAATCCCGACGGCGCGCTGCTCGCCGAGGCCGCCCGGCTCGCCGAGAGCGGTGACATCGTCCCCGTCGTCGACACCGTCCACCCGCTCGACGGGGTCGCCGACGCCCAACGGGCCCTGGCGGCCGGGGGCGTTCGGGGCAAGCACGTCGTACGGGTGCGGTAGGTCCGGTCCGGCGACCGGTGGCGGGCGGGACCGCGTTGACAGGCGGCGGGCCGGTGCGTGTAATGAGGGCGGTGCCGCGTGGCGCCGGTCAAAGAGCAGTGGGCCGGCCGGCGACCGGGCGAGCACCCTTCATGCAAGGGGTACGTGATGCGTTCATACTCCGCGCCCTGATTCCGAGTCGTCCGACGCAGCGCTTCCGCGCGTCGGTCTCGTGCTCGCCCTTCGTTCCTCGCACGCCGCGGCACGTGTCGTTGCCGTCGCCGCGGCCTGCCGTCCTGGAGACACAGAACCGTATGCCCACGTCGTTCCACCAGTCCGTCATCGACGAGTTCCGCGCCAACGAGGGGAAGGTCGGAGGTCCTTTCGAGGGCGGAGACCTGCTCCTGCTGACCACCACCGGCGCCAGGTCGGGCGCCGCACGGACCACCCCGCTCGGTTACGTCCGCCACGGGGACTCCCTGATCGTCGTCGGGTCCAACCTCGGGGGGCCTCGACACCCCGGCTGGTACCACAACCTGCTCGCCCACCCCGTGGTCCGGGTGGAGGTGGGCACGTCGAGCTTCGAGGCGCTCGCGGTGCCCGCCGAGGGGGCCCGGCGCGAGGAACTGTTCGCGCACGTCGTGCGGGCGTCGCCCGGCTACGGCGACTACCAGGCCCGCACCGGCAGGCAGCTGCCGGTCGTGGTGCTGGAGCGGGCCGAGCCCGAGGGATGGGAGGGGCCCCGAGAGGTCCGTACGCTCGCCGACAAGCTGCTGGAGGCGCACACCTGGCTGCGGGCGCAGCTGCGGCAGGTGCGGGCCGAGGCCGAGGCGCACTTCGCGGCCCCGGGGGCCGTCGGTACGCAGCCGGGGCTCGGGCTGCAAATCAGGCAGCGCTGCCTGGCGTTCTGCCAGGCGCTGGAGTTCCATCACGAGAGTGAGGACGGGCACCTGTTCCCCGGAATCGCCCGGCACCATCCCCACCTGTCCGGCGTCTTCGACCGGCTCGCCGACGAGCACCGTGCGATCGCGCGCGTCCGGGGCGAGCTGGCGGCGCTGCTGGCGGGCATCGCCGTCGCCGAACCGGACCGCTTCCGGGCCGAGGCGGAGGAGATGTCGGCACGGCTCAACGCGCATCTCGACTACGAGGAGGAGGTGCTGCTGCCGCTCCTCACCGACGTCCCGTGGCCGCCGGCCGGACCGCCCGCCGCGTCCTAGGGGGTGTCTGACAATTCGCGTCGTCGCCCGAAGGGCGGCCGCGCGGCGTCAGGTGCGTGCTCTCGGTGCGCCGGCCCCAGACCCGCGTACTGGCCGTACTCGGGTCTGGGGCCGGTGCGGCGAGAGTGCGTGCATGGCGTCGCGCGGCAGACGGGAATTGTCAGACAGGCCCTAGGGGGTGTCCGACTCCAGCAGATCCTTGAGCCGGGCCAGGTCGGCGGCGACCGTGCCGGCGTCGCGTTCGAAGTCGGCGTCGGTCGTCCCCGGCTGCCGGCGGACGGTGAAGACCACCTCGCTCCCGGTGCCGTCGGCGAGCACGCGGACCGGGTTGTGGACGGTCTCGCCGGAGGGGAGCGTGACGTGGTGGTCGAGTACGCCCAGGTCGTTGGGAGGGGTGAAGACGATCGTGACCCGGCCCATGGGGGAGGACTCCGCGACCCAGTGGTCCGCGCTCTTCTCGACGGAGGGGCCGAGGCCGTGGGCCCACGCGGGCAGGTTGGCCGGGTCCGAGGCGTAGGCGTAGACGTCGGCCGCGGTGCGGTCGATGTGGACGCCGAGGTGGCGGGACTCCTTGCCGGTGCTGTTCATGGCAGCGACGTTAGCGAGTCGCCGGGGCCGTGCGCTTGAACGAATCGGACGGCCCGGGCCGGGGTCGGCCCGGGCCGACTTCCCGTCGGCAAAGGCACGGGTGGGGCGGGCGTAGCGTAGGTGGTATGACGACGTACGGATCCTTTCCCGGCACCCGGCCCCGGCGGCTGCGGACCACCCCCGTGATGCGTCGGATGGTCGCCGAGACCCGGCTGCACCCCGCCGACTTCATCCTCCCCGCCTTCGTCCGCGAGGGCGTGAGCGAGCCGGTGCCGATCGGGGCGATGCCCGGTGTCGTGCAGCACACCCGGGACACCTTGAAGAAGGCGGCCGCGGAGGCGGTCGAGGCCGGGGTCTCCGGGATCATGCTCTTCGGGGTGCCGGAGGACGGGAAGAAGGACGCCGCGGGGACCGCCGGGACCGATCCCGACGGGATTCTGCAGGTCGCGCTGCGTGACGTGCGGGCCGAGGTCGGGGACGAACTGCTCGTCATGTCCGACCTCTGCCTCGACGAGTTCACCGATCACGGGCACTGCGGGGTGCTCGACGACCAGGGGCGGGTCGACAACGACGCCACGCTCGAGCGGTACGCCGAGATGGCGCAGGTCCAGGCCGACGCGGGCGCCCATGTCGTCGGGCCCAGCGGGATGATGGACGGGCAGATCGGCGTCGTCCGCGACGCCCTCGACCAGATCGGGCGGGAGGACGTGGCGATCCTCGCGTACACCGCCAAGTACGCCTCCGCCTTCTACGGGCCCTTCCGCGAGGCCGTCGGGTCCTCGCTCAAGGGCGACCGCAAGACCTACCAGCAGGACTCCGCCAACGCGCGGGAGTCGCTGCGGGAGCTGGCGCTGGACCTGGAGGAGGGCGCCGACATGGTGATGGTCAAGCCGGCCGGTCCCTACCTCGACATCCTCGCCAAGGTCGCCGAGGCCTCGGACGTGCCCGTCGCCGCCTACCAGATCTCCGGCGAGTACTCGATGATCGAGGCCGCCGCCGAGAAGGGCTGGATCGACCGCGACCGGGCCATCCTGGAGAGCCTCACCGGGATCAAGCGGGCGGGCGCGCGCAACATCCTGACGTACTGGGCGACCGAGGTCGCTCGCACACTGCGCTGAGCGACCTGTGCCGGCCCTTCACGCAAGGGGTGCGGGGCGCGCGGGCGCGCGGGCCCCTTCAGTACTCGAGCGCGTTCGAAGCGTCGGTCTGCCAGTAGGTGACCGTCAGCGCGGTGTCGACGTACACGCCGCCGGAGGGCAGCTTGACCGTGGCGATGGAGCCGTCCTCGAACGGGATGGTGAGGGTGTTCGCGTCGTAGCCGTTCTCGCCGCTGCCGTCGCCGGACGACAGGCGGACGCCCGCGTAGCCCGACTCGCCCGGGGCCAGCGTCGTCAGCGACTGCGGCTTGCTGGACTCCGCGACCGGCGGCACGGCCTGGGCCTCGCCGAACCGCGTCGCCGGGTACGGCGGCAGCGCGCACGTCTTCGAGCCGGTGTTGGTGGCGGTCAGCAGCAGGTGGTTGATCGGGCGGGGGGCGTTCGCCGCGGTGATCCGTACGTCGGACGCGGAGCACTCGCCGGGGACGTCCGAGTCGGAGTCGTCGGTCCCGGCTCCGGTTCCGGCTCCGGTGTCGGACCCGGAGTCGGAACCGGACCCGGCGCCCGAGGCGTTGTCGTTTCCGTTGGAGCCGTTGGAGCCGTTGGAGCCGTTGGAGCCGTTGGAGCCGGCGGTGCCGGCGGTGCCCGTCGACCCCGTGTCGCCGCTGTCTCCGGCCGGGCGGGGGCTGTTCCCGCCCGCCGGTGCGGAGGTGGCGGACTCGGGCGCCGGGGAGCCCGTGAGTTCGTCGCCCTCGCAGGCCGTGAGGGAGAGCGCGGCCAGCGCGACCGTGGTGGCGGCGAACAGGCGGGTACGGGTGATGCGGCGTGCGGACATGGCAGGTCCCCCTGGGAATGTGGCAGTTGAGGCGAGCCGCTCGACCGTTCACCGGGAGCGGCTGCTTGGATGACCACAGCTTGCGGTGCTGATCGTCCCGGCCGCCAGCGATGGGGGAGCATGCGGGACGCTGGGACGCCAGGAACGCTCTGACCTGCGGGAACGGCGTCCCTCTGGGACACGGTACGGGGATGCGAGGAGAGGGAGGAACGGTGGCGGGGGACGACTTCGCGGCGCTGCTTCGGGAGCTGAAGGAGCGGTCCGGGCTCAGTTACGGGGCACTCGGCAAGCGGCTGCACATGAGCGGCTCGACCCTGCACCGGTACGTCAGCGGGGAGGTGGTGCCGGTCGAGTTCGCGCCCGTCGAACGCCTCGCCCGCGTGTGCCGGGCGACGCCCGAGGAACTGCTCGAACTCCACCGCCGCTGGATCCGCGCGGACGCGCTGCGCGGGGTGAAGAAGGAGGAGCCCGAGGGTGACACCGGTGGTGCGGGCGACGCGGGTGGTGCGGGTGGCGCGGTCACCGAGGGCGCGGAGGGCCCGGTCGCACCCCCGGCCCCGGCGGCACCGCCGGCTGCCCAGGACGCACCGTCGGCCCTGAACGCCGCACCGGCCCCGAACGCCACACCCGCCCCGGACCCGGCATCGGCACCCGGGGCCCCGCGTGCCGTCGCTCCCGATGTGCCGCCCGGCCCGGCCCGCCGTCGGATCCCGCGCGCCGCGCTCTACGCCGCGTCCGGTGTCGTCGCCGTCAGCGCCGCCGTGGCGCTCGTGGCGAATCTCGTCTCCGGCCCCGACGAGGACGGCGGGCACGGTCCGGCCGGGGCCGTCGCGCAGACCTCCGCGCGGGTGTCCGGGACCGCGACCGGTCCGGCCTCCCCCCCGAGCGCGAGCTCCCCCACGCCCTCCCCGTCCGCCTCCGCGTCCCCGTCCGGGTCCCCCTCCGCGTCACCTTCCCGCCGGGCCACCGCCACGCCGAGCCGCGAGGCACCCGCCGCCGGGCCCCTGCTCACCGTGTCCACCACCCCGTACTACTGGGACGTGCCCTGCGAGCACTCCTTCCTCATCGACCGCAGTCCGAAGAACGTGTCCAAGCCCCCGCCCCAGCAGGACGCCGTCGGCTGGGCCACCCCCCTCAACGCGGTGTCCGCGAACCGGCAGACGGCCGTCCTCACCGTGCAGGGCACCGGTCCGGAGACGGTGGTCCTCAAGGACCTGCACGTGCGGGTGGTGAGCAGCGGTCCGGCGCTGGACTGGAACCAGTACGCGATGGGCGTCGGCTGCGGCGGCCAGGTGAACACCAAGGCGTTCGACGTCTCGCTGGACCTCGGCACCCCGACGGCCGCGCCGATCGGCGGCCAGCGGGACTTCCCGTACAGCGTCAGCGAATCCGACCCGGAGGTCTTCTACGTCAGCGCGCACACCAGCGAGCACGACGTCAGCTGGTATCTGGAACTGGAGTGGTCGAGCGGCGGCCGGCAGGGCACGACGCGCGTCGACGACCACGGCAAGCCGTTCCGCACCAGCGCTTCCCGGGACGACTCCTACTACGCGTACCCCCTCGGCAGCGACCACTGGGAGCCGGTCGAGGGCGGCTGACCCGGCGGTCGCGGCGGGGCAGCGGCAAGTCCGGCCGGGGGATAGGTTGTTGACCATCTAACCGGTTCGCTTCCTCAGGCGACATCCGAAAGGTGGGACGCCCATGCCCGGTGACGCCCTCAGCCAGGACCCCGCGGAGCTGCGGAGGAGGATCGACAGCAGCAAGGCGCACCCGGCCCGGGTCTACGACGTCTTCCTCGGCGGCAAGGACCACTACCCCGCCGACCTCGCCGCCGCGGCCGCCGGGCTCGCCGCCAACCCGCGCGGCTACCTCGACGTACGGCACAACCGCGACTTCCTGCGGCGCGCGGTGACCGCGCTCGCCCGTGAGGACGGCATCCGGCAGTTCCTCGACATCGGCACCGGGCTGCCCACCGCCGAGAACGTGCACCAGATCGCCCAGCGCATCGCCCCCGAGTCGAGGGTCGTCTACGTCGACAACGACCCGGTCGTGCTGGCCCACGCCCGCGCCCTGCTCACCAGCGGTCCCGAGGGGCGTACGGACTACATCGACGCGGACCTGAAGAGCCCGGCGCGGATCCTCGAACAGGCCGCGGCGACCCTCGACTTCGACCAGCCGGTGGCCCTGTGCCTCGTCGCCATCCTGCACTTCGTCGAGGACGAGGAGGCGTACCCGATCGTCCGCGAGCTGATGGACGCGCTGCCCGCCGGCAGCCGGCTCGTCCTCAGCCACCTCACCGAGGACCTCAACCCGGAGAACATCCGCGCGGTCCAGCGGACGTACACGGAGCGGGGCTTCACCTTCGTGCTGCGCTCCCGCAAGGACGTCGAGCGCTTCTTCACCGAGGCCGGTGTCGAGCAGGCCGAGCCCGGGGTCGTCCCGGTACACCACTGGCGGCCCGACCACGCGGCACCGGTGCCGGAGCAGCCGGAGGAGTCGTACCTGGCCGGCTTGGACGACATCGAGAAGGTCCGCTACCGGGACATCAACGACGTGACGGACGCGGACATCAACGTGTACGGCGGGCTGGGCACCAAGGGCTGACGGTTCGGCGGTCACGCGGTCACGCGGTCAGGCGGTCACGCGGTCGCGCGGTCAGGCGGTCACGCGGTCGCGCTCGCGAGTCGTACGGGTGTCCGGATCGCGGAAAGTCTCCTGTAGGCGGCACCTATTTCTTTACGCTGCGCCCATGACCGTGACTGAGAACGCGCCCGCCGCCACCGCTTCCCTGCCGCCGCTCGCCGCGCGGGCCCGGTCGATCGGCGGTTCGCCCGTACGGGACATCCTCGCCGTCACCGCCCGCCCCGAGGTGATCAACTTCGCGGGCGGGCTGCCGGCCCCCGAACTCTTCGACGCGGAGGGCATCGCCGCCGCGTACCGGGACGTCCTCGCCGAGACGCCCGCGCGGGCCCTGCAGTACTCCACGACCGAGGGCGAACCCGCCCTGCGGGCCGCCCTCGCCGCCCGCACCTCGGCCCGCGGGCTGGTCACCGACGCCGACGACATCCTCGTCACCACCGGCTCGCAGCAGGCCCTCTCGCTCCTCGCCACCGCCCTGCTCGAACCCGGCGACACCGTCCTCGTCGAGCGCCCCTGCTACCTGGCCGCGCTCCAGGCCTTCGGCTTCGCGGGCGCCCGGGTGGTGGCCGTGCCCGGGGACGAGCACGGGATGGACCCCGGGGCACTGGAGGAGCTGGTGGTGCGCGAGCGACCCAAGCTGCTCTACACGGTCCCCACCTTCTCCAACCCCACCGGCCGCACCGTGCCCGCCGCCCGCCGCGCCGCCCTCGCCGAGGTCGCCGGGCGGTGTGGCCTGTGGATCGTCGAGGACGACCCGTACGGCGAGCTGCGCTTCGAGGGCGAGCGGGTGCCGTGGATCGCCTCCTACGAGGGCGCCCGGGACCGGACCGTGCTGCTGGGCTCCTTCTCCAAGGTCATGGCGCCCGGCCTGCGCCTGGGCTGGCTGCGGGCGCCCGCCGAGCTGCGCCGGGCCTGCGCGGTCGCCAAGCAGGCCGCCGACCTGCACACCCCGACCGTCAACCAGCTCGCCGCCGCCCGCTACCTGGCCGACCGGGACCTGGACGCCCACGTCGCCCGCGTCGCCGCCGTCTACGGGGAGCGCCGGGACGCCATGCTCGCGGGCCTCGCGGACGCCCTCCCGGCCGGGTCGGTGTGGACCCGCCCCGAGGGCGGCATGTTCCTGTGGGCGCGGCTGCCGCAGGGGTACGACACCACCGCCCTGCTCCCCGAGGTGGTCCGGCACGACGTGGCGTACGTCCCCGGAGCCCCCTTCCACGCCGGCGAGCCCGACCGCGCCACGCTGCGGCTCTGCTTCGTCACCCAGACACCGGACGAGATCGCGGAGGGGCTGCGGAGGCTGGGGGAGGGGCTGCGGGCAGCCTGAGTGTCCGAGTCGGGGAGTCCAGTTCGTGCCCGTGTGGCAGCGGTCCCGAGCCCGGCGGACCGGGCTCCGGACGCGCCGGCCCGACGGGCGTCGGGGGCCGCTCGTGAGGCGTGGCCCCCTCGGCCCGGATCTGCTCGAAGGCCTTGGTCAGACCGGTCTTGAGGCGCTTGGACATGGGCTTCTCCACCAACCGGTGCACGAGGTAGGAGAGCACCAGGACCCCCGCCAGCGTCCCGCCGACCAGAACCCACTGGTTGACGGTGTACTGGTAGCGGTGGAACACCTCCCAGCCGATGGACTCGTGCAGGAGGTACAGGGGATAGGTGAGAGCCCCGGCGGTGGGCAGCCAGCGCCAGTCGATCCGGCGGAACCAGCCCAGGGACACACCCGCCATCGTCACGAAGAAGACTGTGAGCACGACCGCCACGCCCCAGCCGGGGACGTTGTGTCCGACGTTGTCCAGCGTCGCCCGCCAGGTCGCCATCGCCGTGTGGTTGCCCATCGCGAAGCAGAAGGCGATCATGCCCCACAGCAGCAGGTTCTGCCCGAAGCGGTACATGAGGTAGAAGGCCAGCCCGGCGATGAAGAACCAGCAGTCCTGCGCCATCACCAGGTCGGTGAGGGGATTGGCGTCGCCCCGTGTCGCCAGCGCCGCCACGGTCGCCCACACGCAGCAGAAGACGACCACGCGCCGGTACGTCACGCCCCGCCACACGACCAGCGCGAAGAGCAGGTAGAAGCGCATCTCCGCCCAGAGGGTCCAGTACACGCCCTCGACCTCGTCGACCCCCATGGGCCGCTGCAGCATGGTCAGGTTGACCAGGAGGTCGCGCCAGGGCAACGGGGTGATGCCGCCCGGCATGAAGAACACGACGGCGGTGGTGACGACGATGGCCAGCCAGTAGGCGGGGAAGAGCCGGATCACGCGCGAGGTGAAGAAGTGGGAGACGCTGCGGCCCCACGAACTCATGCAGATGACGAAGCCGCTGATCATGAAGAACAGCTCGACACCGAGCCACCCGTAGGCCGACGGCCGGAAGAGCACCGGGAACAGCCGCGCCTGAGAGCCTTCCCAGCCCTCGCCGAAGGCGACGTAGTGGTAGAGGACGACCATGAGGGCCGCGCAGAGCCTCAGTCCGTCCAGGATGCCGATCCGGCCGCGGGGTGCCTGCCGGCCGGCGCTCCCTTGAGGCGCGTCCGCCGGACGGCTCCCGGCGGACGTCTTTCCTATTCGCACGAAGCTCTCCAGTCGGTGTCGGTCACCGGAATGTCCCCCTCCGCGGGCGGACGACGGGACACAGTACGCGATGCGGCCCGCCCCCTCCCTCGCGGGGAGAGGGCGGGCCGCATGAGCGTACGCCGGACGCGGAGCGTCAGAGTCGCTCGGGCGTCCGGATGCCCAGCAGGGCCATGCCCCGGTGCAGAGTACGGGCCGTGAGGTCGCACAGGAAGAGGCGGTTCTCCACCTGCTCCGGCGTCCCGGCCTTGAGGACGGGGCACTTGTCGTAGAACGTCGTGTACAGCGACGCCAGCTGGTACAGGTACGCGGCCAGCTTGTGCGGGGCGTACTCCGCGGCCGCCTCGAAGACGGTGCTGCCGAACGCGTCCAGGTGCAGGCCCAGCGCGCGCTCCGCCTCGTGCAGCTCCAGCTCCGGGTGGGCGGCCGGGCGGACCTCGCCGGCCTTGCGCAGGATGGACTGGATGCGGGCGTAGGCGTACTGGAGGTAGACGCTGGTGTCGCCGTTGAGCGAGACCATCTGGTCCAGGTCGAACTTGTAGTCGCGGTTCGGCGACGTGGACAGGTCCGCGTACTTCACGGCGCCGATGCCGACCTGTGCCGCCCGCTCCTGGATCTCGTCCTCGGTGAGGTCCCGCGCCTTCTCCCGGACGACCTCGGCCGCCCGCTGCACCGCCTCGTCCAGCAGGTCCTCGAGGCGCACGGTTTCGCCCGCACGCGTCTTGAAGGGCTTGCCGTCCGCGCCGAGCACCGTGCCGTAGCCCATGTTGTGCGCGGTGACCTCGTCGCCGAGCCAGCCGGCCCGGCGGGCCGTCTCGAAGACCATCCTGAAGTGCAGCGACTGGCGTACGTCGACGACGTACAGCAGCGTGGTGGCGTGCAGGTCCTGGACCCGGTTGCGGATCGCGGTCAGGTCGGAGGCCGCGTAGCCGAAGCCGCCGTCGGCCTTCTGCACGATCAGCGGCACCGGCTGGTCGTCCTTGCCGCGGATCTCGTCGAAGAACACCACGAGCGCGCCCTCGGAGCGCACCGCGACGCCCATCTCCTCCAGCAGGCGGGCGGTCTCGGGCATGCCGTCGTTGTACGCGGACTCGCCGACGATCTCGTCGTCGCGGATCTCCATGTCGAGCTTCTCGAAGACGGAGTAGAAGTAGACCTTCGACTCGTCCACGAACTGCTGCCACAGCTCGAGGGTCTCCTTGTCGCCGGACTGGAGGGCGACGACCCGCCGCCGGGCCCGCTCCTTGAACTCCTCGTCCGTGTCGAAGACCGCGCGCGACGCCTTGTACACCCGGTTCAGGTTCGACATGGCCTGCTCGCCGTCGACGTCCCCGGCCGGGGCCAGCTCGCCGGGGTGCTCGAACAGGTACTGGATGAGCATGCCGAACTGGGTGCCCCAGTCGCCGATGTGGTGCCGGCCGATCGTCTTCTCGCCGGTGAAGTCGAGCATGGAGCGCAGGGCGTCGCCGATGACCGCCGAGCGCAGGTGGCCGACGTGCATCTCCTTCGCCACGTTCGGCTGGGCGTAGTCGACGACCGTGGTGCCCGCGTCCTGCTTCAGCGGCACGCCGAGGCGCTCGCCGTCCGCGAGCCGCGCGGCCAGGTTCGCGGTGATCGCCCGGTCGGCGACGGTGATGTTGAGGAAGCCGGGGCCGGAGACCTCGACGTCCTTGATCAGCTCGTCACCGGTGGTGATCCGCCCGACGACCTCGGTCGCCAGCTCCCGCGGGTTGGCCTTCGTCTTCTTGGCCAGCGCGAGGATGCCGTTGGCCTGGTAGTCCGCCCGGTCGCTTCGTCGCAGCAGCGGGTCCGCGCCGGCGGCCTCCGGCCGGGTGGCCGTCAGGGCGGACGCGAGGTGCTGCTGGACGGAGTCGCTGAGGGACGTGACCGAGGCCATGGAGTGGCTGCCGTTCTGCTCGGGTTCCTGGAAGTGGTACGGAAACCGAGTATCCCACGCGGTGAAAAGCGGTTTTCGCGGATGCGGGCCGGGCTGGGAGAATGAAGCGGTCAGCCGTGCGACCGTACCGGCTGTCTCCGGAGCGGTTCCGGGGAAGTTTCAGGAAAGAGGACGTGCCGATCGTGGCTCAGAGCACAGAGACCACCGACTGGGTCTCCCGTTTCGCGGACGAGGTCATCGCCGAGTCGGAGCGCCGTGCCCCGGGCAAACCAGGTGTCGTCGTCGCCTCCGGACTCTCCCCCTCCGGCCCCATCCACCTGGGCAACCTGCGCGAGGTCATGACCCCGCACCTGGTCGCCGACGAGGTGCGCCGCCGGGGACACGAGGTGCGGCACCTGATCTCCTGGGACGACTACGACCGCTACCGCAAGGTCCCGGCCGGCGTCCCCGGCGTGGACGAGACCTGGGCCGAGCACATCGGCAAGCCGCTCACCTCCGTCCCGGCCCCCAAGGGCTCCCCCCACCCCAACTGGGCGGAGCACTTCAAGGCCGCGATGGTCGACTCGCTCGCCGAGATGGGCGTCGAGTTCGACGGGATCAGCCAGACCGCGCAGTACACCTCCGGCGTCTACCGCGAGCAGATCCTGCACGCCATGAAGCACCGCCGGGACATCGACGCCATCCTCGACCAGTACCGCACCAAGAAGGCGCCCGCGAAGAAGTCGCAGAAGCCGGTCGACGAGGCCGAGCTGGAGGCCGCCGAGGGCTCCGGCGCCGCCGCCGAGGACGACGGCAGCTCCGGCTCCGCCGGGTACTTCCCGTACAAGCCCTACTGCGGCAACTGCGAGAAGGACCTGACCACGGTCACCGCCTACGACGACGACTCGACCGAGCTGACCTACGCCTGCACCGCCTGCGGCTTCTCCGAGACCGTGCGGCTGAGCGAGTTCAACCGCGGCAAGCTGGTCTGGAAGGTCGACTGGCCGATGCGCTGGGCCTACGAGGGCGTCGTCTTCGAGCCCAGCGGCGTCGACCACTCGTCCCCCGGGTCCTCCTTCCAGGTCGGCGGGCAGATCGTCGGCATCTTCGGCGGCGAGCAGCCGATCGGCCCGATGTACGCCTTCGTCGGCATCAGCGGCATGGCCAAGATGTCCTCGTCCAAGGGCGGCGTGCCCACCCCGGCCGACGCCCTGAAGATCATGGAGCCGCAGCTGCTGCGCTGGCTGTACGCCCGCCGCCGCCCCAACCAGTCCTTCAAGATCGCCTTCGACCAGGAGATCCAGCGGCTCTACGACGAGTGGGACCGCCTCGACGCCAAGGTCGCCGACGGCTCGGCCCTCCCCGCCGACGCCGCCGCGCACTCCCGCGCGGTGCGCACGGCCGCGGGTGAGCTGCCGCGCACGCCCAGGCCGCTGCCCTACCGCACGCTCGCCTCCGTGGCCGACATCACCGCCGGGCACGAGGACCAGGCGCTGCGCATCCTCGGCGAGCTGGACCCGGCCGACCCGATCGCCTTGCTGGACCAGGCCCGGCCGCGCTACGACAAGGCCGAGGCGTGGATCAACACCCACGTCCCCGCCGACCAGCGCACCATCGTGCGCCAGGAGCCCGACGCCGAGCTGCTCAAGTCCCTCGACGAGCCGAGCCGGCAGTCCCTGCGGCTGCTGCTCGACGGGCTGGCCGACCACTGGTCCCTGGACGGGCTCACCCACCACGTCTACGGGGTCCCCAAGGTCCAGGCGGGCTTCCCGGCCGACGCCACGCCCAAGGAGCTGCCGCCGGAGATCAAGACCGCCCAGCGGACGTTCTTCGCGCTGCTCTACCACCTGCTCGTCGGCCGCGACACCGGCCCGCGCCTGCCCACGCTGCTGCTCGCGGTGGGGCAGGACCGGGTGCGGACCCTGCTCGGCGAGTAGGACCGGCGGAACCACGGCGAAGGGGGCGCCCGGCGAACACCGGGCGCCCCCTTCGCCGTACTCGCGCCGCTAGGCGATGTGCTCTTCCTGGAGCTCCCGCATGTGGCGCTCGCTGAACGCCTTCACCATGCGATCGGCCTCACGCGGAGCCAGCGGCACCCCGAAGGTCGCCTCCACGTCGCCCCGGAACTGGGCCACCGTGGGGTAGCTGCCGTCGATCGACTTCCGGAAGACCGTGTAGTAGTCCTCCTCGGTCGGGGCCGGCTCGGCCGTGCCGGCACCCTCGCCCAGCTCGCGGGTGCGGCCCGGCACGACCGGTATCGGGAAGCTGCCCGTCTCCTCCGGCGAGGGCTCCTGCAGCGGGGGCTCCTCCTCGTACTGGTCCCGGTACTCGTCGGCCTGCTGCTGCTCCTCGTACCACTGGGCGTACTGCTCGCCCGGGTCGTAGCTGGGGTCGTAACCGCCCTGGTAGGCGACCTGGCGGGTGTTGAACCAGGGGCTCTGCTCCGGGCCGTCCTCCTCCCCGGCACCGTGCGGCGGATCCTCGGGCCCGGACCGGTCCTGGGGCCCGGACCGGTCCGCGGGCCGGGGACGGTCCGCCTCCGGGCCCTTGACCAGCTCGGCGCGCTGCTCGCCCGCGGGAACCTGCGGGTCCGTCTCCTGGAGCTGCCGCGGCACCGGCGGGAGCAGGGCCGGTTCGATGCCCGCCGCCGCCAGCCCGGCGGGGCCGGTCTGGGCCAGCGGGACGCCGTAGCGGGCCAGCCGCAGCGGCATCAGGGACTCCACGGGCGCCTTGCGGCGCCAGGCGCGGCCGAAGCGGGACCGCAGCCGGGCCCGGTAGACCAGCCGCTCCTGCTCCAGCTTGATGACCTGCTCGTAGGAGCGCAGCTCCCACAGCTTCATGCGCCGCCACAACAGGAACGTCGGCACCGGCGAGAGCAGCCAGCGGGTGAGGCGGACCCCCTCCATGTGCTTGTCGGCGGTGATGTCGGCGATCCGGCCGATCGCGTGCCGGGCGGCCTCCACCGACACCACGAACAGGATCGGGATCACGCCGTGCATGCCCACGCCCAGCGGATCGGGCCAGGCCGCGGCGCCGTTGAACGCGATCGTCGCCGCCGTCAGCAGCCACGCCGTCTGCCGCAGCAGCGGGAAGGGGATGCGGATCCAGGTCAGCAGCAGGTCCAGGGCGAGCAGCACACAGATGCCCGCGTCGATGCCGATCGGGAAGACGTAACTGAAATTCCCGAACCCCTTCTTCAGGGCCAGCTCCCGCACCGCCGCGTACGAACCCGCGAAGCCGATCCCGGCGATGATGACGGCACCGAAGACGACCAGGCCGATGAGGACGCGGTGCGTCCGGGTCAGCTGAAGTGGCGCGGCCACCCGTACTCCCCTCCCATTGCGTGTTGTTGCGCGCAACAGAGTGGCACATGTGTGCGGGGGACGGGTGGCCGGTAGGCCCAAGAGGCCCGTCAGCTCGACTTCGAGGGGGCCTTCGAGGACGTCTCGGACGCCGGCTCCGAGGGGGACCCGGAGCCCTGCGGCGTGCCGCTCGGCTTGCCGCCGGCGGAGGTGTCGTTGGCCTTCATCACCGCGGCCACCGCCTCCTTGGCCGCCTTCTGCGCGTCCTTCACCAGGTCGCCGGCGTCCGGGGTCTTGTCGCCCGCCAGGCCCGCGCCGTTGAAGTCGAGGGTCACGACGACGTTCTCGGCCCGTGCCACGACCGTCTGCTGCTTGAAGGTGCCCTCCTTCTTCTTCAGGTCGTAACTCACCACGGAGGCCTCGTTGCCCGTGCGGCTCACCGGCGCGGTCTTGAGGCCCTTCGCGCCCTCCGCGGCCTGCGCGTCCTTCACCTGCTTCAGGTAGTAGTCGTGCGCCAGCTTCTCGCCCTCGCCGCGCGTCACGTCCGACTCGAAGCGCAGCAGCGACACGCTCAGCCAGCGGAACTGAGAACCCTTCACGCCGTTGTCGTCGAGACTGTCCCACGAGCAACTGGCCCGCGTCGCAGTGTCGTTGGACGAACCCTCCTTGCCGGAGTCGCCCTTGGGCACCAGGTCGTCCAGCGTCTTCTTCGTCACCACCGAGCACGGCTGCGGAAGCTTCCCGTACGCCGCGGCCTTCACCGTCGGGGACGGGCTCGCGGACTTCGACGCGGCGGACTCCTGCGCGGCCTTGTCCTTGCCGTCGTCGGAGCCGGAGTCCGAGGAGCAGCCGGCTGCCACCAGCATCACGGGTACGGCGGCCGCGCCGACAAGGACGCGGGTGAGTCGCTTCGCTCGCTTCGCTTGCGGGTCTCGCTGGTCACGCTGGGCTCGTAGCTGCATGGTTCCTTCACTCATGGCACTCGTCATTCCTGCGTTCGGAACGGGTCCGAGGGGCCACCGTACGCGGTGAGGAAATCGCGCGGCCGCGCTTCGGCGGCAGCGCGCGCGGGCGCGGGGGAGCCCCGGCGGGGCTCAGCCGCCCAGTGAGTCCGCCAGCTGGGAGGCCAGTTTCCGCGCCATGTCCTGCATTTCCTCGCTGTCCGGGACGACTCCGAGCGTCGCCGACTGCTCCGCGTACTCGATGGTCACCACGACGTTCGACGTGCGGAACGCCACAGTCACGGTGCGCCGCTTCGCCGTCGAGCCGGAACTGCTGAGCGCGTCGTCCACGAACGCCTCGTCGCCCAGGTCGTCCAGGAGCCGGGGCTGGACCTCGGCGGGGGACGCGGTCGACGAGGAGGAGGGGGAGGACGAGGGGGCGGAGGCCGAGGACGAGGGCGTGCCGCCCGCGCCGCCGGCCGGTTCTCCGGACTCCCCGGACTCCCCGGACTCTCCGGACTCTCCGGAGGAGGACGAGGAGGGGCTGCCGGACGGGGAGTCCGAGGTGGCGGACCCGGACTCCGAGACGACCGGCTCGGGCAGGTCGGCCGCCTCCACCTGCTGCGCGAACAGCTCCTCGGCCTCGCCGGCGTCGCTCACGGAGCCGTCGTAGGACACCACCCGCTCGAAGTCCACGAAGAGATGGTCCGTGGCCTCGGCCGACTCCACCTTCCAGCGGCAGCCGACCTTGCGGTCCGTGTCGTACGCGAGCGTCGGCTCGCCGGAGTACGCCCGCTCGCGCTGCTCCTCGTCGGCGATCTCCTCGATGCCGGGCAGAAGGGTGTCCAGCGCCTTGTGGCCGACCACGGCGCACGGCTCAGGAAGGGTGCGGTACTTGCCGGGCTCGGCCGCCTCGGTCGCGACCCCGGGCTGCCCCGGGTTCGAGTCGTCCGCGGTGGCGCCGCCGCCCGAGCCGCCGGTGCAGCCGGCCAGCAACGCCGCCAGGAGGGCGGCGACGCCCGGTACGTAGGCCTTCCGCTGCACGGTGCGGCTCCTCTCGCCGGTGTGGCTGTGGTCGGTACTCCAGTGTCCCCGCTGGTTATTCGCTTGCCGCGCGGGGGCGTCCCCTGGAGACAATGTGTATCGCACGCGCCGCCGTGAACGCCGGTCAGCCGTCCCTTTGGCTGCCCTTGGCGCCGGTTTTGCGCTTCGAGACTTCTGTTTGTTTTCCGGGGGAATGAGGACGATATGTCGTACGTGGAGCTGCCGGGCGCGAAGGTGCCGATCCGGATGTGGACCGACCCGGCGACGGTCGAGGAGGGCGCGCTCCAGCAGCTGCGCAACGTCGCGACCCTGCCGTGGATCAAGGGCCTCGCGGTCATGCCGGACGTGCACTACGGCAAGGGTGCGACGGTCGGCTCCGTGATCGCGATGCGGGGCGCGGTGTGCCCGGCGGCGGTGGGCGTCGACATCGGCTGCGGCATGTCGGCGGTCAAGACGTCCCTGACGGCGAACGACCTGCCCGGTGACCTGTCCCGGCTGCGCTCGAAGATCGAGCAGGCGATTCCGGTGGGGCGGGGGATGCACGACAGTCCCCTTGAGCCGGGACGCTTCCACGGGCTGGCGACCGGCGGGTGGGACGACTTCTGGGGGCGGTTCGACGGAGTCGCCGAAGCGGTCAAGTTCCGTCACGAACGGGCCGGAAAGCAGATGGGTACGCTCGGCGGCGGAAATCATTTCGTCGAAGTGTGCACGGATACGACCGGTTCTGTCTGGCTGATGCTGCACTCCGGTTCCCGCAACATCGGCAAGGAACTGGCCGAGCACCACATCGGCGTCGCCCAGAAGCTCCCGCACAACCAGGGTCTGGTCGACCGCGACCTCGCGGTGTTCGTCGCGGACACCCCGCAGATGGCCGCGTACCGCAACGACCTGTTCTGGGCGCAGGAGTACGCGAAGTACAACCGCACGCTCATGATGGCGCTCCTCAAGGACGTGGTCCGCAAGGAGTTCAAGAAGGCCAAGCCGGTCTTCGAGCAGGAGATCAGCGCCCACCACAACTACGTGGCCGAGGAGCGGTACGACGGGATGGACCTGCTGGTGACCCGCAAGGGCGCGATCCGCGCGGGTTCCGGGGACTTCGGGATCATCCCCGGTTCCATGGGCACGGGTTCGTACATCGTGAAGGGACTCGGCAACGCCAAGTCCTTCAACTCCGCCTCCCACGGCGCCGGTCGGCGGATGAGCCGGAACGCCGCCAAGCGCCGCTTCTCCACCAAGGACCTGGAGGAGCAGACGCGGGGTGTGGAGTGCCGCAAGGACTCCGGAGTCGTGGACGAGATCCCGGGCGCCTACAAGCCGATCGACCAGGTCATCGACCAGCAGCGCGACCTGGTGGAGGTCGTGGCGAAGCTGAAGCAGGTCGTCTGCGTGAAGGGCTGACGCCCGGACGCGCCAGGTGCACCGGGGGCGGGTCTACGCCTCCCGGTGCACCTTCGTGTTCGAGGCCTGGGCGCGGGGGCGGACGACCAGGAGGTCGATGTTGACGTGGGCGGGGCGGGTGACCGCCCAGGTGATGGTGTCGGCGACGTCGTCGGCGGTCAGGGGGGCGGCGACGCCCTGGTAGACCTTGGCCGCCTTGTCCTGGTCGCCGGCGAAGCGGGTCAGGGCGAACTCGTCGGTCTTGACCATGCCGGGCGCGATCTCGACGACGCGGACCGGGCGGCCGACGATCTCCAGGCGCAGGGTCTCGGCGAGGACGTGTTCGCCGTGCTTGGCGGCGACGTAGCCCGCGCCGCCCTCGTAGGTGGACAGGCCCGCGGTGGAGGAGACGACCACGACCGTGCCGTCGCCGCTCGCCTCCAGCTTGGGGAGCAGGGCCTGGGTGAGGTTGAGGGTGCCGATGACGTTCGTCTCGTACATGCGGCGCCAGTCGTCCGGGTCGCCGGTGGCCACCGGGTCGGCGCCGAGCGCGCCGCCCGCGTTGTTGACCAGGACGCCGACCGTCTTGAAGGCGGTGGCGAACTCGTCGACCGCCTCGCGGTCGGTGACGTCCAGGGGGTAGGCCGTCGCCTTGTGCCCGGCCGCCTCGATCTCCTCGGCCAGCGCCTCGATGCGGTCCTTGCGGCGGGCGGTGAGGACCACGCGGTACCCGGCCGCGGCGAGCTGCCGGGCCGTGGCGGCGCCGATGCCGCTGCTCGCGCCGGTGACGACGGCGATGCGGGAGGCGGCGGACGGGGCGGCTGCTGCGGTGGCCATGGTGCTGCTCCTCGGTCGGTGGTGCGGGTCGCCGACCAGGGTAGTCAGCCTCCGTTGCGCGGGGCCCACATGATCAGGGCCATCCCGGTCAGGCAGACCAGCGCCCCGGCGATGTCCCAGCGGTCCGGGCGGTAGCCGTCGGCGACCACGCCCCACAGGATCGAGCCGGCCACGAAGATCCCGCCGTACGCGGCGAGGATGCGGCCGAAGTGCGCGTCGGGCTGGAAGGTGGCGACGAAGCCGTAGGCGCCGAGGGCGAGGACCCCGCCCGCCGCCCAGAGCCAGCCGCGCTGCTCGCGCACGCCCTGCCACACCAGCCAGGCACCGCCGATCTCGAACAGGGCGGCGACGACGAAGAGGGCGGCGGAGCGGAGCACGAGCATGCGGGCAGCTTCGCACGGACCTGCGGAATAACGGGTCGGGGGCCACCGTTGGACGGGTATAGTTGAACCGTCAACAAAGCGGAGGTTGAGCGATCATGCAGTTCGGCATCTTCACCGTCGGCGACGTCACGCCCGACCCGACCACGGGCCGTACGCCGACCGAGCGTGAGCGCATCAAGGCGATGGTCGCCATCGCGCTCAAGGCGGAGGAGGTCGGGCTCGACGTCTTCGCCACCGGCGAGCACCACAACCCGCCCTTCGTGCCCTCGTCGCCGACGACCATGCTCGGCTACGTCGCGGCCCGCACCGAGCGGCTGGTGCTCTCCACCTCCACCACCCTGATCACCACGAACGACCCGGTGAAGATCGCCGAGGACTTCGCGATGCTCCAGCACCTGGCCGACGGCCGGGTGGACCTGATGATGGGGCGCGGCAACACCGGCCCGGTCTACCCCTGGTTCGGCAAGGACATCCGCGAGGGCATCAACCTCGCCGTCGAGAACTACAACCTGCTGCACCGCCTGTGGCGCGAGGACGTGGTGAACTGGGAGGGCAAGTTCCGCACCCCCCTCCAGGGCTTCACCTCCACCCCGCGTCCGCTGGACGGCGTCGCGCCCTTCGTCTGGCACGGCTCCATCCGCTCCCCGGAGATCGCCGAGCAGGCCGCGTACTACGGCGACGGCTTCTTCCACAACAACATCTTCTGGCCCGCCGACCACACCAAGCGCATGATCGAGCTGTACCGGGCCCGCTACGCCCACTACGGGCACGGCACGCCCGAGCAGGCGATCGTCGGCCTCGGCGGCCAGGTGTTCATGCGGAAGAACAGCCAGGACGCGGTCCGCGAGTTCCGGCCCTACTTCGACGAGGCGCCGGTCTACGGACACGGACCGTCGCTGGAGGACTTCACCGCGCAGACCCCGCTCACCGTCGGCTCTCCGCAGCAGGTGATCGAGAAGACGCTCGCCTTCCGCGACTACGCCGGCGACTACCAGCGCCAGCTCTTCCTGATGGACCACGCCGGGCTGCCCCTGAAGACCGTCCTGGAACAGCTCGACCTGCTCGGCGAGGAGGTCGTCCCGGTGCTGCGCGAGGAGTTCGCCAAGAACCGCCCGGCGAACGTGCCGGACGCGCCGACCCACGCGTCCCTGCTGGCCTCCCGCAAGGACGCCCCGGCCGAGGAAGGAGCGCGCGCATGAAGCTCGTCGTCGTCTCCGCGGGGCTGAGCGTCCCGTCGTCCACCCGGCTGCTCGCCGACCGGCTGGCCGCGGTCGCCGCCCCGGCGGCCACCGCGCCCGAGCCCGGCCCGGCCGACGTCCGGGTGATCGAGCTGCGCGACCTCGCCGTGGAGATCGCGCACACCTTCACCAACGGCTTCCCGGCACCGGCGCTCGCGGACGCGTTCGCCGAGGTCGCGGCGGCCGACGGGCTGATCGTCGTCACGCCGGTGTTCTCGGCGTCGTACAGCGGGCTGTTCAAGTCGTTCTTCGACGCGCTGAGCGTCACCGACGAGGACGCGCTCACCGGGAAGCCGGTGCTGATCGCCGCGACCGGCGGCACCGCCCGGCACTCCCTGGTGCTGGACCACGCGCTGCGGCCGCTCTTCGCCTACCTGAAGGCGGTGATCGTCCCCACCGGCGTGTACGCCGCCTCCGAGGACTGGGGCGCGGAGGGGCTGGACGCCCGGATCGGGCGGGCCGCGACCGAGCTGGCGGCGCTGATGTCGGGGCTGTCGGGGGCCGCGCGGGCGTCCGGGCCGTCGGCGGGGCGCCCGCTGCCGAAGCGGGACTCCTTCGAGGAGGTCACGCCCTTCGCGGAGCGGCTCGCCGCGCTGAGCGTCCCGGGCCCGAGCCCGGCGCCGTAGCGCGGCCGCCGGCGGGGGCCGGGCACCGGCCGTATCACCGCATCGTGTGACGCCACGGGGTTCCCGCCCGGCCCGGTCGGCGGTTCACTACGGTGTGGCCAGGATGAGCAGACCCCAGCCGGGACAGTCGCCCGACCGGTTACCCGAGAAGCCGTTGCCCCGGTGGTTTCCGGCGGCCCTCCCCGTGTCCGTACTGGTGGC
The DNA here is from genome assembly GCF_027947575.1 of Streptomyces rubrogriseus. Classification (NCBI taxonomy): domain Bacteria; kingdom Bacillati; phylum Actinomycetota; class Actinomycetes; order Kitasatosporales; family Streptomycetaceae; genus Streptomyces; species Streptomyces rubrogriseus. Next base: position 501,915 of record NZ_CP116256.1, read on the forward strand.
CGTCCTGTGGGGACCGGTGTACGCGGCGGTGCTGTGCGGCGTGGCAGCCGTGGCCGTCGCCTACGCCACGACCAGGAAGCCCGCGCTGTGGCACCTGGCGGCCGGGACCGGGCTGTGCGCGACGGGTGTGCTGGCGCAGGCCTTCGCCTACTACCTGATCCTGCGGGACGGTTCGCTCGGTCCGCACGGGAGTGCGGCCGTCCTCTTCCTCCTCGGCCTCCAGTTCTTCCTGCACGGCAGGAAGGTGCGGCGCGCGGCGCAGCTCACCCTGTCGGCGCTGCGGCGGCACCGCGAGGAGAACGGGCTGCTGCGGGCCGCCGAGCCGCTCGGCGAGCGGCGGCCGGGGGCGCGCCGGGTCCCGTTCGCGATGACCGGCGTCTTCGGCGCGGTCGTCTCCGGGCTCGGCTCGCTGTTCCTCTGCTTCGCCCTCCTCGCCCTGCGGGACCTGCTGACGACCGGCGGCAACCCGTGGTGGGCGTCCCTGGTCGTCGCCGCCCTGTTCGCGCAGACGGTCCTCTTCGTCGGCCTGGGCAACACGATCCTGCGCACCGCAGTGCAGTACTACGACACGGTCGTCTCCTCCCCGGACGACCTCGCGGGCCGCCAGTACGTCCTCTACCTGCGCTCCTTTGGCGACGACCACCGGCTCTCGCGCCCCCATCGCATCCCCTTGGCGGGCGCCTGGCTGGCCGCCGCCGTCAGCCTCGGCCAGGGCGAGGAGGAGCGCATCGCCGACGCCCTCTCCTGGGCCGGCACCCTCGTCGGGGTGGGGGCGCCCGGGGAGCGCGTGCCCCGGGCCGGTGCCCGGCGGATGTACCTGCCGCCGGACGACTGGCAGACGCCGGTGAGCACCATGATGCGCGGCGCCACGCTCGTCGTGATCGTGCTGGGGAAGGGACGGGGGACGCTCTGGGAGATCCGCGAGGCGATGCGGATCCTGCCCCCGGAGCGGCTGCTGCTGCTCGTGCCGATGAAGGAGAAGGCGTACGACGAGTTCCGGCAGCTGGCGGGCGACCTGGCGCCCGGCGTGCTGCCCGCGTACCGGCGCAGCCGTGCTTTGTCGTCCCGGGTCCGGGGAATCATCCACTTCGAGCCGGACTGGACGGCGCGGTTCGTCGCCCTGCGCCGGCCCTCGCCGCTCGAAGACCAGCTCGTGGGCTCTTTGGACCGTGCCATGTGGCCCGCCATGGTGCGGCTGACCGAACTCGAACTCGAACGCCGGGCGGACGGGAGGCACGGCGAGGCATGAGTGACATGGGGGACGCGCTGTGGAACACGGAGGTCGGCGCGGCCGAGTACTCGGTGGCCGACGACCGCTACCGGCAGGCGGTGCTCGAACAGTACAAGCTCTGCGTGGAGATGGCCGACCGGATCAGTGCCCGGCGGAATCTGACCAACACGTTCTTCCTGTCGCTCAACAGCGCGGTGGTCGCCGTGGTGGCCGCGGTGTCGGGCGGCGCACTGGCCGGCGCGTCCGTCGCGTTGCTGCTGGCCGGGCTGGTCATCCTGCTGGTCCAGTGCGCCGCATGGTACGTCATGGTGCGGTCGTACCGGCAGCTCAACCGCGCCAAGTACGCGGTGATCGGCGCCTTCGAGGAGAGGCTGCCGGCGTTCGCGTACAGCAGGGGGGAGTGGGGCGCGCTGGGCGAGGGCCGGGACTGGCGCCGGTATCTGCCGCTGACCTACGTCGAGCAGTGGGTCCCGGTCGTCTTCGCCGTCTCCTACGTGATGGGCTTCCTCGCCCTCGTCGCCCGGTGAGCCACCGGCCGCGATAGGATCCGGGGCCTGCCACCAGGCCATCGACCGAGGGGGAGAGCGTGACGGCCCTCGCGGTGACCGGGCACATGGACCTGACGCAGGAGAGCGTCCCCGCGGTCCGCGCCGCCCTGGACGAACTGCTGGCCCGGTACCGGGACCTGGACCCGGGGAAGACGCTGGTCGGGTTCTCCTGCATCGCCAAGGGGGCCGACTCGCTGTTCGCCGAGGCCGTACTGGCCGTCGGCGGTCGCCTGGTCGTCGTCGTCCCTTCGCGGGACTACCGCCGCAGCACGGTCGAGCCCGCCGACGCCCCCCTCTTCGACCGCCTCGCCGCAGCCGCCGACGAGGTCGTCGTACTGCCCCGTGAGCGGGCCGACCGGCAGGCGTACGAGGCCGCCAACGCCCTGCTCCTCGAACGTGCCGACCGGCTGGTGGCCGTGTGGAACGGCGAACCGCCCAGCGGCCGGGGCGGCGGCACCGCCGACCTGGTGCTCGCGGCCCGGGAGGCGGGGATCCCCGTCGACGTCGTGTGGCCGGCCGGGGCCGCGCGCCGGGCCGACTCCCGGTAGGAAGGGCCGCCGACCGGCGCGGACCGGCGCCGGAAGCGGAACCGGAACCGGAAGCGGTTCGGAAGCGGTGCGCCGCTGGTTCCGGAAGCGGGGTCGCTGATGCCGTAAGGGCATGTCGACGTCACCGGCGGCCGTACGCCCCACCGCTGTCGCCGGCGCCGGCACCGGTGTCCTGACTCCCGGTGCCGGCGCCGACGTCGGCGCTGGTGCCGATGCCGGTGTCGGCGCTGGTGCCGGGGAGCCGCGTGGTGCGCAGGTAGGTGCCGAGCACCGACAGGTCGGTCCGCTCCAGGTCGGCCGGGCGGATCACGACGCGCAGCTCCGGGGCGGTCGCCGGGTCACGGCGGCAGTGGTCGGCGAAGCTCTGCACGATCATGAGCAGCAGCCGGGTGCGGTCCAGCTCCACGATCCGGGCCAGTCCGGAGCCGATCAGGGGGATCGCGAGCGGCCGGTACATCCCGTACCGGGCGACGGCCGGCCACAGGGTGTCCAGGCTCGCCCGCAGATCGGCCGGCCCGGAGCGGGCGACGAGGTCGTTGCCGAGCCGGGAGTAGGCCACCGCGAAGACCCGGCGGCCGTCCACCGTCAGCGGGACGGTGGTGCCCAGCGGGTAGCGCACCCGCCGGCCGCGCGGCTTGTCCTGGGGCCGCTCGGTGCGCACCGGCCGGAACGCCCTCAGCCCGGCCTGGATCCGGTCGTCCAGCAGTTTGCGCTCCCCGCCGAACAGCCGCTCCACCAGCTGGCCCTGGACGCTGTCCCGGCTGATCACCAGGTCCTGCTCGGTGGCGGTGTCGAAGGTGTCGGTGAACCCGACGACGAGATTGGCGTCGTCCTGGTCGAACAGGTCGCCGCGCACCACCACCAGGTCACCGGCGCCGGGGAACGGCTGCCGCAGCAGCTCCCGTCCGTGCCGCTCGCGCAGCCGGGCCCGCAGCGCGCCGAGCAGCTCGGCGACGTCCTGGTCGTCCGGCCGCTCCCGGGCCATCCGTTCCGCGACCGGCAGTGCGAGGTCGTGGCGGCCCAGGTCCATCCGGCTGCGGATCAGCTGGCGGCGGGCGGTCTCGTACAGCGCGGTGAGCCGGCGCACCAGCGGCCGGGCGAAGTCCTCGTCGCCCGCCTCGGCCAGGGCCAGCCGCGCACCAGGGCCAGCGCCGCGGCCAACCGGTCGGCGGCCGACGCGGGCGCCGCGAGCAGCGCGGAGTCGACCAGGTCGGTGAACTCCGCGCAGTCCAGTTCGCCGGGCGCGAGCACCAGCCGGTACGCCGTCTCGGGCGCCGGGCCGGCCAGCAGTTGCTCGGTGCGCAGCACCCGGGCGCCGTCGCCGCGCTGCGCGGGGTCGAGGGCGCGGCGCAGTTCGAGGACGCGTTTTTGCACCTCGTTGCGGTGGCGCTGGGCCGCGTGCGGCTGCTCGCCGTCCAGTGCCCACACGTCCCGGTGCAGCCGGCGCACCGGGACGGGCTCGCCGTCCGCCGCCACCAGCCGGACCAGCAGCCGTGTCGTCAACGGGGTCAACCGGGCGGGTACGCCGTCGATTTCGAGCCTGGCCGGACCCAGGACGCTCACACGGATGCGCGCCATACAAGTGGTCTCCACTCGCTTCACACTCTCCCGACCGGTGGTCGCGGGAGAGGTGTCGGCAGCGTATCAATTGTCCGTTTGGGGGAGTTGTGGTTTCGGTCGGTTCGTAACGGGCCGGCCCCCGGGACACGTACCGCGGTGACGGGACGTGCCCCGGGGGCCGGTTGCGCCGGTCCCCCGAGCGGCGCCGGATCCGCCGGACGACTGCGCCGGCGGTGGCAGGAGGCCTACGGCCGGCGGTGGTAGGCGGACAGGTGGCGGAAGGGATAGGTCCGGCGCCAGTCGGAGCCGGTGTCGTTGACCGTGCAGCCCGCCAGTTTCAGCCGCTCCACGACCTTGCCGAGCGCCGTCTCGGAGCCGTCGAAGCGGACCACGTTGCGGCCCGCGATGTCGGCGATCGGCCGCACCCCGCCGACCTCGACGATGAGCGTGCGCTCCGGGTAGGCCATCAGCACCATGCCCAGCTCGATCAGGACGTTGGGGCGCGGCTGGCACACCGGCCGGGTCTCGTAGTCCGGTTCGTCGTGGCCGCGCAGGTCCGGGTGGAGGGTGACGACGTCGTCCGGGGTGAGCAGGACCAGTGCCGCCTGGGCCTGGGCGGGGGCTCCGGCGACCACGTCGCCGAGGAAGGGGGAGGCCTGGCCGGTCGCCCGGACCAGGTCCTCCCACTCCTTGGGCCGCAGGTCGAGCCGGCGCAGCAGCTCGTACATCTCGCGCCGCACCTGGTCGTCGCGGCCGTGCACGACGAAGACGCTGCGGGCCCGCTCGGCGTCCCCAGGCACCGCGGCGGCCGGGCGCCGCCATCCGTCGGCGTACGGCTGTGCGGGCGGGGTGGACGGCGCGGGCGGCGCGGCGTGGATCGGGGAGTTGTCGCCGAAGGTCTGGGTGGTGTCGGTGTTGCCGGTGCTCTGGTTGCCCCCGAAGTTGTTGTTGCTGCCCTGGCCGAAGCTGTTGCCGTGGAACTGCTGGCCGCTCATGCCTGCCGTGCCTCCCTGGTGACGCCGGAGTTGTTGCCGAAGGTCTGGGTGGTGTTGGTGTTGCCGACGCTCTGGTTGCCGCCGAAGTTGTTGGTGCTGTTGGCGCCGAAGTTCTGCTGGAGGATGTTGGTCTGGTTGGCCTCGTGCTCCCGGGTGTCGACGTCGTGGTCGCGCAGGAAGTCGCCGACGATCTGCAGCAGGTGGCGCTCGATGATCTGGATGTACTTGATCGCGTCCGACTCCTGGAAGAAGTGGTGGAAGTCGTGGTCGGGCGCCAGCTCGCGGACGCTGGTGAGGGCGCCGCAGTCCACCGCGGTCAGGGCGTAGCGGCCGAGCCGGAACTCGCTGGTGTCGGCGGGCTGGCCCACCAGCTTGCGGACGGTGTCGGTGGAGAAGCGGCTGGGCAGCCGTTCGCGCAGCGGGTTGGTGATCAGCCGCAGCAGCTCGCCGGGCGCGCTGCGGGTCACGTCCCAGGCGATGCGGCACATGAGCCTGCCGTCGATCGCGGCCGGCAGCCGGTCGGCGAGGTGGAAGCTCTCCGGCAGGGGGCCGAGCACGTAGGTGTAGAACTCGGTGTGCAGGGTGCTGCCCTTGATGTCGAAGCCGATGAACACCGAGGTGACCAGCTCCTGCTGCCAGGCCCCGATGCGGACGCACAGGTACTCGCGGCGGGCGTCGTAGTCCTCCCGCCAGTGCGCGGCGGTGTGGTCGGGGTGGCCGGGGTCGGGCGTGTCCAGGAGCACGGCGACAGGGTCGCTGCCCTCGGCGGTCCGCACCGCCTTGGTGAACCGGCGCCGGTCGACGGAGAGCAGTTCGACGCGGTGGCTCGGCGCGGGCTTGTCGCGCAGTTCCGCCAGCAGCTCCTCGCAGACCCGGGTGGTGATGTCGTCGACCGTGAAGGGGATGATCGGCTTGCGTTCCGTCCGTCCGCCCCCGCCCGTGCCGTCCGCGCTGCCCGCGCCGTTCGTGCCGTCCGCCGGTCCGTGCTGGGCGGGGACGTGCCCGTTGAGCAGGTTCTGGCCGAGCGCACCGGCCCGGGACTTCGGGGCGCCGAGCAGCAGTTCCGCGTTGGCCCACCGTTTGACCGAGTGGCCGGCGCCGATGAAGGGCTTGTAGCCGCCGTAGTACACGGTGTCCGAGGCCTGCTCCCGGTTGATCTTGCCGACGAGTTCCGGGGTGAGGCGCGAGGTGATCGGGTGGGAGCCGTCGAACCCGGTGCGGTCGTCCGCCTGGGGTGCGAGGTGCTCGGCGAGGGTCTGCAGGATGGCGAGCCTGCGCAGGAACATCGTGGCCCAGGCGAGCCAGAACGCGAACAGGGCGGCCGTCCAGCCGCCCAGTACGCCCGCGGCCATGAGCAGCGCGATGACGACCGCGCCCGCGGCGAGGGCGATCAGCTGGTTGCGGCGCAGGTTGTGGGCGGCCAGGGCGTGCGCCAGGACGGGCGCGGCGTCGTAGCCGTAGGAGGGGGCCACGACCCGGTAGCGGTGGGTCAGCAGCTCCCGGATGACGGCCTTGCGGTAGTGGGGGTCGAGGTAGGTGCCCGCGCACAGCAGGCGGGTGGCGTTGCTCGTCGTGTCCGGGGGCGGCGGGGCGGCGTGGGTGGTCATGGCTGCTCAGTTCCCTTCCCGCATGTCGGCCGAGGTGATGACGCCGCCGCTGACGGTGTAGGTGCCCTCGAACGTCGTCTGCGTGCCGTCGGTCTCCCAGGCCACGACCGTGACCGAGACGTCGTCGCCGGACGTCCCGGTCACGGTGACGTCGTCCCGCTGCGTCGTCCCGAAGCCGGCGACGAAGGAGTCGTAGTCCTGGTCGAGGTTCTTGCCGCCCAGCTCCCACGCGGCCGCGAAGTCGCGGTTGTTGATGGCGTCGAAGTACGCCGTCACGGTCGCCTCCGGCCCGCTTCCTTCGGTCGCGGTGTCCTCGGTGGCCGTGCCGTCGGTCGCGGTGTCGGTCGTGGTGTCGTCCGTGGGGGTCTCGTCCGTGGTGCCGTCGCCGTACGTGTCGTCGTCGTACGTGCCGTCGCCGTAAGTGCCGTCCTCGTACGTGCCGTTGCCGTACGCGCCGTCGGGGTCGGTGCCGTCGCCCGAGGTGCCGTCGTCGGTCGTGCCGTCGTCGGTCGTGCCGGAACCCCAGTCCGGCAGCGCTCCGCTGCCGTAGAGCCCGTCGGTGGCGGGCGCTCCGTCGTCCGGGCCGGTCGCGGCGAGCACGACGGCCAGCACGACTATGAGGACGAAGGGGACCGCGATCACGGTCAGGGCCTGGTTGCGTACGGGGCCGGGCGTGAGTGCGAGCCCCGGTGCGGGGTAGGAACCCCTGGCGCCGGGCGGGACGCGGGTACTGCTCATCTGTCACCTCATTGCCGCCGGTATCCGGCCGGGCGGATACGGCACGCGCCCCGAGTGGGTCGATGTGCCTTGTGCATCGACCGATCCGACCAGTGGCGGCGCTTCCGGAACCAGATTTCCGGGGTTCCGATGCGCTTCCGATCGGCTTCCGGTATGGCCGGCCCGTTGATCGCCCCGCTGATCGCCCCAGGGCGGTTCACCGGCACCCAAGCCCTGGTGAACGCTTCCGGAAACCGGCAATGCGGGTAGTTGGCAACGTCACGCATCATGGGGCGCACGGGGAGCACTGCGCGGAGGGGGCCGGACGATGACGACGAAGACGACGCACAGTCCGTTCGTCCGCCCCCTCCACCGGCTCCGCCCCCGCCCCGACGAACCCGGCCGCGCCCCGCGCGCCGCCGGCGCCGCGGCACACGGCCGCCGCGCCGTCTGAGACCCGCCTTCCGCCGCTGCCGGGGTCCGGCGCGGGCGCGGTCCGTTCGAAGATCCGCCCCCGGAACCACGCCTGTCCGCACGGGCGTCACCACACCAACATCGGCGGCGGCCGGCCGCGCTCGTCCGGCCGCCGCGACAGCCGCCTCATGCCGTAAGGACGTATGCCATGGAAGTCATCGGTGTCCTCGCCGTCGTCTGTCTGCTCGTCGTCGCCCTCGTGCTGTTCGGCGTCTCGCGGCTCTTCCGCAAGGTGGAGCAGGGCAAGGCGCTGATCGTCTCGAAGATGCGCAAGGTGGACGTGACCTTCACGGGCCAGGTGGTGCTGCCGGTGCTGCACCGGGCCGAGGTGATGGACATCTCGGTGAAGACGATCGAGATCACCCGGGCCGGCAAGGAGGGGCTGATCTGCCGGGACAACATCCGGGCGGACATCCGCATCACGTTCTTCGTCAAGGTCAACAAGACCGTCGAGGACGTCGTCAAGGTCGCCCAGGCGGTCGGCACGGCCCGCGCCAGCGACCGGGACACGCTGCAGGAGCTGTTCCACGCGAAGTTCTCCGAGGCGCTGAAGACCGTCGGCAAGCAGCTGGACTTCACCGACCTCTACACCAAGCGCGAGGAGCTGCGGTACCGGATCATCGAGGTCATCGGCGTCGACCTCAGCGGTTACCACCTCGAGGACGCGGCCATCGACTACCTGGAGCAGACGCCGCTGACCCAGCTGGACCCGGCCAACGTCCTGGACGCCCAGGGCATCCGGAAGATCACCGAGCTGACGGCCGTCGAGCACGTGCGCACCAACGAGGCCCGGCGCACCGAGGAGAAGGAGATCACCCGGCAGAACGTCGACGCGCGCGAGGCCGTTCTGGAGCTGGAGCGCCGGCAGGCGGACGCCGAGATCAAGCAGAAGCGCGAGATCGACACCACCCGGGCCCGCGAGGAGGCCGAGACGGCACGGGTGGTGGAGGAGGAGCGGCTGCGCGCGCAGGCGGCGTTCCTGCGCACGGAGGAGCAGCTCGGCGTGCAGCGCGAGAACCAGGCCCGGGAGGTCGCGGTCGCCGCGAAGAACCGCGAGCGGGTCATCGCCGTGGAGAACGAGCGCATCGAGAAGGACCGCATGCTGGAGGCCATCGGTCGCGAGCGGGAGACCGAGCTGACCCGGATCGCCGCCGAGAAGGAGGTCGAGGCCGAGCGGCGGGACATCGCCGAGGTCATCCGCGAGCGCGTCGCCGTGGACCGCACGGTCGCCGAGCAGGAGGAGTCCATCAAGAAGCTGCGCGCCGTGGAGGAGGCGGAGCGGGACCGGCAGACCGTGATCATCGCCGCCGAGGCCCAGGCGCAGGAGCGGCTGGTCAAGGACATCAAGGCCGCCGAGGCCGCGGAGGCGGCGGCCACCCACCGTGCCGCCGAGGAACTCACCATGGCCGAGGCCCGGTTGAAGAGCGCCGACCTGGAGGCGCAGGCCAAGCTGCGGATGGCCGAGGGCATCCAGGCCGAGGCCGCCGCGGCGGGGCTCGCGGCGGTCCAGGTCCGCGACAAGGAGGCCGACGTCATCGAGAAGGCCGGCCGCGCCGAGGCGGAGGCGACCGGGGCCCGGATGCGCGCCGAGGCCGAGGGCGCGCGGGCCAAGGCGCTCGCCGAGGCGGAGGCCATCGGCAGCAAGCTGAAGGCGGAGGCCGCGGGACTCACCGAGAAGGCCGCGGCGATGGCCGCCCTGGACGACGCCTCGCGCGGCCACGAGGAGTACCGGCTGCGCCTGGAGGCGGAGAAGGACATCCGGCTGGCCGGCCTGGACGTGCAGCGGCAGGTCGCCGAGGCGCAGGCCACGGTGCTCGCCACCGGTCTGGAGAACGCCGACATCGACATCGTCGGCGGCGACACGGTCTTCTTCGACCGCCTGATGTCCTCGGTCGCGCTGGGCAAGGGCGTCGACGGGTTCGTCAAGCACTCCGAGACGGCACAGGCCCTCGCCGGGCCCTGGCTGGACGGCTCGTCGAGCTTCACCGACGACCTGACCCGCGTGCTCGGCTCGTTCTCCACGGCCGACGTGCAGAACCTGACGGTCTCCGCGCTGCTGATGAAGCTGATGAAGACGGGCGGCACGGACGCCGGGCAGGTCCAGCGCCTCCTGGACCGGGCGGGCGAACTGGGCCTCGCCGACACCCCGCTGACCGCCCTGAACGGCACGGCCAGGGCCTGACCGGCCATCACCGACCGGGTGCCGGGACCGCCGTACGGGGGTCGACGGTTCCGGCACCCCGCTCGCAGGAAGGGACCAACCGCTCATGGCCACCGCTCCGGAGAAGGCCGCGACCGGCACGCACGACACCGGCGACACCGGCGACACCGCCGACGCCGGCGCGTACGAGGTGCTGCGCGACCGTCTCGCCGCGCAGACCGCCGACCTCGCCCGCCGGGCCGGGCTCCTCAACGCCCGCCGGGTGGAGGAGTTCGGCTCGGCCCGGCTCGAACTGGCCTCCACCGAGCGGCTGCGCACCGAGCATCCGGGGGTGCCGTGCGACCTCGCCGCCGTCGGCGACGCCCTGCTCCTCGGCGCCACCGGCCGCCCGGGCCACCGCACCCGGACGGCGGCCGTGGCGGACGTCTTCACCCTGTACGACCGCGACCTGAACCCGCTGCCCGAGCCGGCCGTGCCGGGCCTGCTCGACGACCCGGCCTTCGTGCGGGAGTTCGCGGACCTGCACCGCTACTACCGGCAGGCCCGGCTGCTGCGGCTGCGCCCCGTCGGCGGCAGGCTGCTGGCCGTCTTCCGCACCGGCGAGAAGGCCGACGACATCCGCGTCCTGCGCTGGGAACTCACCGAGGACGGGCGGGCGGCCTTCCTGGACGCGCGGGGCGAACGCGACGACGTGTTCCCGCCCTCCCACGACTTCGAGTGGACCGCCGCGACCCGCGAGGACCACGTCCTGGGCCGCCATCCGCACGTGTCGGTGCGCGGCGAGTTCCACGTCAGCGCGGTCGGCGGCGCCCTCACCGTCAAGCTGGAGGACGACACCGAGACCGCCGGGGGCGTCTACTCCGAGCCCGTCGACGAACCCCTCCAGTCCCTGGCCGACGCCGACATCGCGCACGCCCGGGTGGGTGCCCTGATCCTGCTGCGGGTCCGGCCCTACAAGGAGGACACCGACCGGCACCTGGTGTTCAACACCCTGACCAAGTCGGTGGTCCGCCTGGACGGCATCGGCACCGCCTGCCGCCGCCTGCCCGACGACCAGGGCATCGTCTTCCCCGGCGGCTACTGCCTGGCCACCGGCGTCCACAAGACGTACGAACTCGACGCGTCCGGGCTGGAGTTCGAGCGCGAGGTGCGTTCGCCCAACGGCGAGGACGTGCTGTACGCCTTCCACGCGCGCGGCGAGAGCCGGGGCCTGCTGCTGTCGTACAACACCATCCGCAAGGAGGTCGCCAACCCGCTGCCCTGCCGGGGCTGGGCCCTGGCGGAGGACGGCACCTTCACCGTGCTGCGCGCGGACGGCGACGAACCCGCCCAGGTGCACCCCGTGCAGCTGTGGCACTCGCCGTACGTCTCCGACACGCATGCCGCCGCCGCGCCCGCCGGGAGCGGACCGCTGGCCCGCGTGGGCAACGCCGACCTGGTGCGCGGCATCTCCGCCTGCCTGTCCGTCGCCGGGGCCGTCGGCGAGGGCATCACCACCGCCGAGGGCTACCGGGCGCTCGCCGCCTCCTGCGTACGCGCGGCCGACGCCCACCACTGGCTGGGCGAGGCGGACCTGGGCGACCTGGCCGGCGCGCTGGCCGCCGTGCGCGAGACCGCCGAGCAGGTGCTGGCCGAGTACGAGACGGTGCGTGACCTGACCCGGCGCGCCGCCGAGGCCCGTGACGAGGCCGCCGAGCGGATCGCGTCGGTGGTCCGGCGGCTGCGCGGCGAGGCGCCCAAGGAGGCCGCCGCCTGGGTACGCGGCCTGACCGAACTGCGGCACGCGCACGGGCATCTGCTGACCGTCAAGGAGATGCGGTACGCCGACGCCCCCGGCATCGACGCCCTCGCCGCGGAGGCCGAGGAGTCCCTCGCCGAGCTGGGCCGGCGCGCCGTGGCCTTCCTCGCCCGCGAGGACGCCTTCGACGCCCAGCGCGCCGACGTGGAAGCGCTCGTCGCCGACGCGGAGGCCATCGCCACCGTCGCCGAGGCCGGACCCGTCGCCGCCCGGCTGGACGAACTCGCCGACGGGCTGCGCACGGTCACCGACGTCGTCGCCGAACTCGACATGGGCGACGCCACCGTCCGCACCGCCCTGCTGGAACGCGTCGCCGCCGTCCTGGGCGGCGTCAACCGCGCCCGCGCCACCCTCGACGCCCGCCGCCGGGCCCTCCTCGACCGTGAGGGCCGCGCCGAGTTCACCGCCGAGACGGCCCTGCTCGGCCAGGCCGTCACCGCCGCGCTCGCCGCCGCCGACACCCCCGAGCGCTGCGACGACCAGCTGGCGCGGCTGCTTGCCCGCCTGGAGGACCTGGAGTCCCGCTTCGCGGAGTTCGACGGCTTCCTCGCCGAACTCGCCGACAAGCGGACCGAGATCTACGACGCGCTCGCCGCCCGCAAGCAGGCCCTCTCCGACACCCGCGCACGCCGCGCCGAGCAACTCGCCGCCTCCGCCGCCCGGATCATGGAGACGATCACCCGGCGCTGCGCCACGCTCGCCGACGCCGACGCGGTCAGCACGTACTTCGCCTCCGACCCCATGCCGGCCAAGGTCCGCCGCACCGCCGACGAACTGCGCACCCTCGGCGACAGCGTCCGCGCCGAGGAACTGGACGGGCGCCTCAAGTCGGCCCGCCAGGAGGCCTCCCGCGCCCTGCGCGACCGCACCGACCTGTACGCCGACGACGGCCGCACCCTGCGCCTGGGCGCCCACCGCTTCGCCGTCAACACCCAGCCCCTCGACCTCACCCTCGTCCCCGACGGCGACGGGCTCGCCTTCGCCCTCACCGGCACGGACTACCGCTCACCGGTGACCGACCCGGACTTCGCGGCCACCCGCGCCCACTGGGACCGCACCCTCCCCTCGGAGTCCCCCGGCGTCTACCGCGCCGAACACCTCGCCGCCCGCCTGCTGCGGCAGCACGGCGCGAGCGCCCTCGCCGACGCCGACGACCTGCCCGCCCTCGTCCGCGAGGCCGCGCAGGAGGCGTACGACGAGGGCTACGAGCGGGGCGTGCACGACCACGACGCGACGGTCGTCCTGACGGCGCTGCTGCCCCTGTACGAGAGGGCCGGCACCCTCGTCCACGAGCCGGCCGCCCGCGCCGCCGCCCAGCTCTTCTGGGCGCACGGCACCACACCGGAGACACGCGACTCCTGGACCCGCCGCGCGCTGTCCCTGGCCCGCGCCCGGGACACCTTCGGCCTCTCGACCGCCATCGGCGACCTTGAGGACGAACTGGCGGAGGCTCTCGACGCGTGGACGCGGACGGACTCGGCGACCGGCGAGGACAGCGCCCGTGCGGCCGCCGCGTACCTCTTCCACGAGCTGACCGCCGGCCCCGGCGGCTTCGTTCTCGGTGCCGGTACGCGCACGCTCTTGGAGAAGTTCCGCCGCACCGTGGGCAGCCCGGCCTACGACGAGGACCTGGCCGCGCTGGACGACCTGGCCGCCCGGGGGCAGCTCGCCGAGGCGTGGATCTCGTCGTACGCCGCCGCCACCGGCGCCGACCTCACCCCCGGTGACCTGGCCGAGGCGGTCGCCGCCGAGCTCTGCCCCGACCTGCCCCGCTACGACGGCGACGTCCCGCCGACGGCCACGGCCGAGGGCCTGCTGGGCACCCACCCGCGCATCACCGGAGGCAGGCTGGCGCTGCGCCTCGACGAGTTCCTCGCCCGTACCGCCCGCTTTGCCGCGCACGACGTCCCCGGGTTCCGCGCCTACCAGCGGCGCCGTACCGCCCTGGTGGGCGCCGAGCGGGCCCGCCTGCGGCTGGACGACCACCGGCCGCGCGTCATGTCCGCCTTCGTCCGCAACCGGCTCGTGGACGAGGTCTACCTGCCGCTCGTCGGCGACAGCCTGGCCAAACAGCTCGGCGCCACCGGCGACGGCAAGCGCACCGACACGGGCGGCCTCCTGCTGCTGCTCTCCCCGCCGGGATACGGCAAGACGACCCTGGTCGAGTACGTCGCCGAGCGCCTCGGCCTGATGCTGGTGAAGGTCGGCGGCCCCGCGCTCGGCCACGGCGTCACCTCGCTCGACCCGGCCGACGCCCCGAACGCCACCGCACGCCAGGAGGTGGAGAAGATCAACTTCGCGCTGGCGTCCGCGAACAACACGCTGCTCTACCTGGACGACATCCAGCACACCTCCCCGGAGCTGCTCCAGAAGTTCATCCCGCTGTGCGACGCCACCCGCCGCGTGGACGGTGTGTGGAACGGCGCGCCCCGCACCTACGACCTGCGCGGCAAGCGCTTCGCCGTCTGCATGGCCGGCAACCCCTACACCGAGTCCGGGGCCCGCTTCCAGGTCCCCGACATGCTCGCCAACCGGGCCGACGTCTGGAACCTCGGCGACGTCCTCACCGGCAAGGAGGAGGCCTTCGCGCTCAGCTTCCTGGAGAACGCGCTCACCGCCAACCCGGTCCTGGCCCCGCTCGCCGGACGCGACCGCGCCGACCTGGAGCTGCTCGTCCGCCTCGCCACCGGCGACCCCACCGCCCGCGCCGACCGCCTCGACCACGCCTACCCGCCGGCCGAGCTGGAGCGGATCCTGTCCGTCCTGCGCCACCTGGTGGCCGCCCGCGAGACGGTGCTGGCCGTCAACGCCGCCTACATCGCCTCCGCGGCCCGGTCGGACGAGACCCGTACCGAACCCGCCTTCCGGCTCCAGGGCTCCTACCGCAACATGAACAAGATCGCCCAGCGTGTCCGCCCCGTCATGAACGACGCCGAACGCGCCGCCGTCCTCGACGACCACTACACCGCCGAGGCGCAGACCCTGACCCACGGGGCCGAGGCCAACCTCCTCAAGCTCGCCGAACTGCGCGGCACGCTCACCCCCGAGCAGGCCGACCGCTGGGCCGAGGTGCGCACCGCCCACGTCCGCGCCCGCACCCTCGGCGGCCCGGACGACGACCCGCTCACCCGTGCCGTCGCCGCCCTGGGCCTGCTCGCCGACCGCGTCGCCGCCGTGGAGTCCGCCATCACCCGCGCCGCCGACCCCCGCCACCTCCTGGCCGACCCGAACGCGCGGCACGCCGCCGACGGAACGGAGCGGTGAGCGCGGGGCCGGGCGCAGTCCCGGTCACGGTCCCGCTGACAGCCGCTCGCAGTCCGTCCCGCTCACTGCCCCGCTCGCAGTCCCGCTCACAGCCCCGCCGCGTCCGGCACGTCGAAGGCGTCCAGCAGGCCGGACGTGCCCGGCGGCCCCGCGTCGAGCCGCTGCTCGGACCAGATGGTCTTGTCGTGCCGGCTGTGCCGGACGCCCCAGTGGGTGCTGAGCCGCATCACGATGAACAGACCCCTGCCGCCCTCGTCGTTCTCCCGGGCCCGGCGCAGATGGGGGCTGGCGCTGTTGGCGTCCGTGACCTCGGTCAGCAGCCGGCCCCGGTCGCGGATGAGCCGCAGCCGCACCGGGCCCTTGCCGTAGCGGATGGCGTTGGTGACCAGCTCGCTGACGACGAGTTCGGTGGTGAAGACCGCCTCGTCCAAACCCCACGAGGCGAGCTGCCGGTCGACGAGCCGCCGGGCGGTCCCCACCACGGAGGCGTCGGCGGGCAGCGTCCAGTCCGCGACGTGCTCCGGCGACAGGGCGCGGGTGCGCGCGAGCAGCAGGACGGCGTCGTCGTGGCGGGAGGGCGCCATGTGGTAGACGGCGGTGTCGCACAGCTCCTGCAGCGGCCGGGTCGTGGAGGCCAGGATGTGTTCGAGACGGCGCCGGGCGGCGTCCCCGTGCTCGCCGTTGCCCCGGGTGAGGCCGTTGGTGTGCAGGGCCAGCAGGGTGCCCGGCGCCAGTTCGAGCACGGCCGGGGTGAAGACGTGTCCGCCGCCGGTCCCGAGCGGCGGCCCCTGCGGGACGTCCACGGTGCGGGGGGCTCCGTCCGGGTCGATGACGACGGGGGCGGGGTGCCCCGCGCAGACCATGGTGCAGTGCCGGGAGACGGGGTTGTAGACGGTGACCGCGCAGGTCGCCACCGGGGCGTTGCCACCCGGACCGGAGGCGTCCGCCAGCTGGGAGGCGACCTCGTCCAGGTGGGTCAGCAGCTCGTCCGTCTCCAGGTCCCGCAGGGCGAGGGTGCGCACGGCGAGGCGCAGCTGCCCCATCGTGGCCGCCGCCTCGATGCCGTGGCCGGTGACGTCGCCGACGACGAGGGCGACGCGGGTGCCGGAGAGGGGGACGACGTCGAACCAGTCGCCGCCGGCGCTCTCGGGCAGGTACACGTGGGCGGTCTCCACCGCCGAGAGCAGCGGGATCTCGCCGGGCTGCAGCCGCCGCTGGAGGGCGGCCGCCACGGTGTGCTCGCGCCGGTAGCTGTGCGCGTTGTCCAGGTGCACGGACGCGGTGAACGCCGCCTGCCGGGCCACGTCCAGGTCGGCCTCCTCGAAGGGGTCGGTCCGGTGCCGGTACAGGGTCAGCAGCCCGAGCACGGTGTCCCGGGCCAGCAGCGGGGCGACGATCATGGAGTGCACGCCGGTCCGGACCAGTGGCTCGAAGCCCTCCGGGTCGGTGGAGAGCCAGGGGTCGTCGGACGAGACGCCGACCAGCCGGGCCCGCATGTCGTTGAGGACCTGCGTGTACGGGGTGGGGAAGGGGAGCGGACGGCTGTCGCCCTCCTTGCGGCTCACCTCGGCGACCGGCGGGGCGAAGGCCACCCGCCGCAGCGGAACCTCCGTCGGCGGGGGACCGGCCGCCCGTTCGGCCGCGACGACACCGTCGTCCAGCAGGTCGACGGTGGCCGCGTCGGCGAAGGCGGGGACCAGGGCCGCCACCAGTTCGTCGCCGGTGGTCCGTACGTCCAGCGTGGAGCCGACGGTCGCGTGCACCTCGCTGAGCACGGCGAGCCGGTCCGCCGCGGCCTGCCGCTCGGTCACGTCCTCGACCACGCCCACCAGACCGGGCCTGCCGTCGCCGAGGTCGTGCAGCGGGAAGAGGGACACCTCGACGGCGAGGGTGCGGTGCGGGCCGGACGGCGCCCTGCCCCGGACCAGGCGGCCCCGCAACGCCTCGCCGGTGGACAGGACCTCGTCGATCAGATCCTGCAGTTCGCCCGCTTCCAACTCGGGGGCGAAGTCGGCGATCCGCTGTCCGAGGACGTCGTCCTCGGACAGCCCTCGCACTCCGCGGCCGCCCGGGGTGTAGCGGGTGACCTTC
The DNA here is from genome assembly GCF_027947575.1 of Streptomyces rubrogriseus. Taxonomy (NCBI): domain Bacteria; kingdom Bacillati; phylum Actinomycetota; class Actinomycetes; order Kitasatosporales; family Streptomycetaceae; genus Streptomyces; species Streptomyces rubrogriseus. The sequence continues at coordinate 518,909 of NZ_CP116256.1, forward strand.
TGCTCGGAGTCGAAGACGAACAGACCCTGGGGCGAGTTGGCGAACAGCGCGTTGAGCACCGCGGCGTCGCCGATGGGATCGCCAGTCACCGCATGCTCTCCCTTCGCGGCCTTCCCCTCTCACCTTCCTCACCCTCTCGCATCGGCCCCGTCCGGCAACTCGGCCGGAGGATGTGCTTGGCTCGACGCGACCGCCGACAGCGGCAACCGGAGGAAGTGGGACCGGGAGAAGCGGAAACCGGAGGAAGCGGAAACCGGGGGAAGCGGGACCGGGAGAAGCGGGAACCGGGGAAGCGGGACCGGGAGAAGCGGGAACCGGGGAAGGGAGACGGACTGCCGTGCACGTGCTGATCCTCGGCGGCACCACGGAGGCCCGCCGCCTGGCCGAACTGCTGGCGGCCGAGCAGCCGGCGGGGCCGCGCGTGACGACCTCCCTGGCAGGACGGGTCTCCGCGCCCAGGACGCCACCGGGCGAGGTACGCGTCGGCGGCTTCGGCGGCGCCGACGGACTGGCCGCCTGGCTCCGCGAGCACGCCGTCGACCTGCTCGTCGACGCCACCCACCCCTTCGCCGGCACCATCACCCGCAACGCGGCACACGCCGCCGCCACCGCCCGGGTCCCGCTGCTCGTGCTGCGACGCCCCGGCTGGCGCCCGGTCGAGGGGGACGTCTGGCACGAGGCCGGCTCCCTGGCGGAGGCCGCCGCGCTGCTGCCCGCGCTCGGCCGGCGGGTCTTCCTGACCACCGGCCGCACGGGCCTGGCCGTCTTCGCCCCGCTGGCCGACCCGTGGTTCCTCGTCCGGTCCGTCGACGCGCCCGAGGGGGCCCGCCCGCCCCGCACGGAGGTCCTGCTGGACCGCGGCCCCTTCACCCTCGACGGGGAGCGCGAGCTGCTGCGCCGGCACCAAATCGACGTCCTGGTCACCAAGGACAGCGGGGGAGCGGCCACCGCGCCGAAACTGACGGCCGCCCGCGAGGCGGGGCTGCCCGTGGTCGTGGTCCGCAGGCCCCCGGTGCCCGAGGGGGTACCGGTGGTGGCCGAACCCGGGCAGGCGGCACGGTGGGTAGCGGAGACCCGCGCGAGGCGCTCGCCGAGGCCCTAGGCCGGGTGCGGGCCGCCGTACCGCGCGCGGCTCACTCCTCCTCGCTGGCGATCGCGTTGACCGCGGCGGCGGCGAGCGCACTGCCCCCGCGACGCCCCCGTACGACGAGGTGCTCCACTCCCGACGGGTGGGCGGCCAACGCCTCCTTGGACTCGGCGGCACCGACGAAGCCGACGGGTACGCCGATGACCGCGGCCGGGCGCGGAGCCCCCTCGCCGATCATCTCCAGCAGCCGGAAGAGCGCGGTGGGCGCGTTGCCGACGGCGACCACGGCGCCGTCCAGCCGGTCGCGCCACAGCTCCAGCGCGGCGGCGCTGCGCGTGGTGCCGAGCCGGGCCGCCAGCTCGGGGACGGCGGGGTCGGACAGGGTGCACACGACGTCGTTGTCCGCGGGCAGCCGGGCGCGCGTCACACCGCTCGCCACCATCCGCACGTCGCACAGCACGGGCGCACCGGCCCGCAGGGCCTCGCGGGCGCGCGAGACGACGTCCGGGGACCACGACAGGTCGCGGACCAGGTCGACCATGCCGCAGGCGTGGATCATCCGGACCGCGACCCGGCCGACGTCGGCGGGCAGTCCGGACAGGTCGGCCTCCGCGCGGATGGTGGCGAAGGACTGGCGGTAGATGGCCGCGCCGTCCTTCTCGTACTCGTACTCGTACTCGTACTCGGAGTCGTACGGGGTCACGGTGCTCTTCTCGCTGTTCTCGGTCGGCGGACGGCCACGGCGGGGAGCATACCGACAGGTGTTCGGCGCCGGTTTGCGGTGCGCCGCAGGGTGAAACCCGGCAGGCACCACCCACACGTACCCGTGAACGGAAGGGAAGCGGCCGCCATGCCCACCACCGTCAACGACCTGCTCCGTACCTACCCGGCCGACCTGGGCGGCGTGGACCGGGAGGCCATGGCCAGGTGCATCGAGGAGTGCCTCAGGTGCGCCCAGGCGTGCACCGCGTGCGCCGACGCCTGCCTGTCGGAGCCCACGGTCGCCGATCTGACCAAGTGCATCCGCACCGACATGGACTGCGCCGACGTCTGCACCGCCACGGCCGCGGTCCTGTCCCGGCACACGGGCTACGACGCCAACGTGACCCGGGCCGTGCTCCAGGCCTGCGCGACCGTCTGCGCGGCGTGCGGCGACGAGTGCGCCCGGCACGCCGGCATGCACGAGCACTGCCGGGTCTGCGCCGAGGCGTGCCGGAGCTGCGAGCAGGCGTGCCAGGAACTGCTCGCCGGCCTGGGCTGAGGCCGGCGAGCAGTTCGCCGGGGACCGGTCCGGCCGGTCAGTGGTAGGCGTGGACGACGGCGTGGCCCTTGCCGCGGCCGATCATCCACTTGTTGACCGGCGTGGTGATCACGAACGCCACGGCGAAGCCGCCGAGCAGGGCGTACCAGAACAGCCCGTCCGACAGGTGCGCCTCCATGGCGCCGGGGACCAGGGCGATGATCCCGTTGTCGACCAGCTCCATCACCGCGATGGAGACCGTGTCGGCGGCCAGCGCCACCTTGATCGCGGCCTTCAGGGACACCCCGGCGCGCACGACCGCGAAGAGGGTGAGGGAGTAGCCGAAGACGAAGGCCAGGGCGATGGCCAGCACCATGGTCGGCACGTTGCCCCACATCAGCGCGGTGCCGATGACCATGCCGAGGATCTCGCCGATGGCGCACCCGGTGAGGCAGTGCAGCGTCGCCTGCATGGCGGTCGCCCAGGTGGTGCCGTGCCCGTGCCCGTGCCCGTGCTCATGGGCGTGCCCGTTGTCCGCGGGGGCGGAGTGGTGCGTGCTGTGGTGCGTGCTGTGGTCCATGTCGTGGTCCATGACGGAGAATGTATACCCCTAGGGGGTATCTAGTCCAGGAGGTGCACCCGTCACCAGGCCTCCGAGTCCTCGGCCCCGTCCGTCACGGGCGCCGTCCGGACCGTCGCCCGCACCCGGGCCGCGAGCAGGGGGAACACGAGTACCGAGACCATCGCGGCACCGACCAGCGAAGCCGCCCGGTCCGTGGCGATCAGCTCCTGGTCGACGCCGATGGTCGTGATGGCGACGACCAGCGGCAGGCACGTCGAGGTGAACAGCGCCAGCGCCGCCCGGTCCCCGCGGCCGAGATCCCTGGGCGCGAGGAGGTACACCGGGCCCCCGTGCACCAGCAGGAAGAGCAGCAGGAACCCGGGCACCAGCAGCAGCGCGCCCGGGTCGTGCAGCAGCGCGTCCAGGTCGAACTCGATGCCGGTGACCACGTAGAAGAGGGGCACGAGGAAGCCGAAGCCCATGGCCTCGACCTTGCCGAGGACCTCCCCGCTGCTCGCGGGCGCGGCCCGGAGCAGTACCAGCCTGGTCAGGACGCCGGCCGCGAACGCGCCCAGCAGGACGTCGAGTCCGAAGACCTCGGCGAGGCCCAGCATGCAGGCGAGCAGCAGCATCACGAACCGGACCGCGAACTGGCCGCTCGTGTGCAGGGTCCGCTCGGTCAGCCGGGCGAACCAGGGCGGTCTCGGGCGCAGCGCCCAGAACACGGCGGCTGCCGTGATCGCTCCGAACGCGGCCAGCAGCGCCGCCGACTCGGCCGGCCGCCGTCCGCTGAGCAGCAGCGCCACGGCGATCACCGGCCCGAACTCGCCGACCGCGCCGAACGCCGAGATCACCGTCCCGAACCGGCCGCGCAGCTCGCCGCTGTCCCGCAGCATCGGCAGTACGGTGCCGAGCGTGGTGCTGGTGAGCGCGGTGCCGATGACGAACGCCCCGAAGACGTCCCCGCCGCTGACGAGCAGCGCCAGCGCGATCCCGGCCGCGAGGGCGATCGGCCAGGACCACAGGGAACGGCGCAGGGTGTCGCCCCGGACGGCGGCGAAGTCGATCTCGTAGCCGGCCAGGAAGATGAGCATGGACAGGCCGAGGTCGGCCAGCGTGTCCACGACGTCGTCGGGACGGGCCCAGCCGAGTACGTCTGGCCCCATCACGATGCCGAGCGCGATCTCGAAGATGACCAGGGGAACCCGGACCCGCCGCCCCGTGGCGTGGCGAGGAGCGGCGCCAGGACCGCGGCGGCCAGGATCAGGACGAGGGTGCCCGGATGGCTCACGGGACACCGCCGTGCCGCCCGGCCGCGGACTGCCGCGCACGGCGCCGCCCCGCCTTCCGTGCCATCGACGCTCCCTCGCGAACGGCGTGCCGGGACGGGACACCGACGGCGCCCGCCCCCGCCACTGTCGCCCGCCGGGCAGACCGGGACTACCGGGCGTACGCCGGAAGGAGGAGCGAAGGGAGGAGCGGCGGGGGGCGAAGGGAGGAGCGGCGGGGGAGCGTCGAATCTCCGTTGCTCCCCCGTACGCGGTGGCCTACCGTCCCGGTCATGCTGCCCCGGGTGGAAACGGACGAGGAGTGGGACGCGGTCGTCCCCGACGAGACGGTGATGCGCCCCGGCGCGGCCGGCCTGTGCGCACGCCTGGGCCTCGCGGACGCACCGCTGACCCGTTTCCCGGACGGCTCCCGGCCGGTCTACGCGGTGGGCGACGAGCACGTGCTCAAGCTGTTCCCGGGAGCCGTCGCGCAGGACGGCGTCGCGGAGGGCCGCGTCCTCACCCACCTCCAGGGACGGCTCCCGACACCGACCCCCCGGGTCCGTGACTTCGGCCCCTGCGAGAACGGCTGGCAGTACGTCCTGATGTCCCGCCTCCACGGCGAGAACCTGGCCCGCGCCTGGGACCGCGTGCCCCGCGACCACCGCGAACGGCTCGTCACCGAGGTCGGGGAAACCCTCGCGGTACTGCACTCCCTCGACCCCGGCCCCCTCGGGGACGTCCTCGGCCCCGGCGACTGGGGCGCCTTCCTGGACCGGCAGCGAGCCGGCGCCGTGCGACAGCAGCGCGCCAACGGGCTGCCGGCCGGCTGGCTGGAGCAGATCCCCGACTTCCTGGCCTCGGTCCCGCTGCCGCGGGACCCGGACGGCTGCCTGCTGCACACCGAGGTGATGCGGCAGCACCTCATGGTCGACCCCGACGGGTGGCGGCTGACCGGGCTCTTCGACTTCGAACCCGCCATGATCGGTGACCGCGCCTACGACTTCGTGGGCGTCGGCCTGTTCGTCACCGGCGGCGACCCGGACCTGCTGGCCCGCCTGGCCAAGGCGTACGGCCGCACCTTCGACCCGTCGGTGCTGCTCGCGTACACGCTGCTGCACGTGTACAGCGACCTCCCCTGGTACCTGCGCGAACTGCCCGTACCCGGCGCGGAAACACTCCCGGCGCTCGCGGAGGCGTGGTTCGGCACGACGGGGGTCAGTGGCTGCCGGTGAGTTCGCCGGTGAGTCTGCCGTGGAGGTCGGCGCTCGGGGAGTTCAGGCCGGTGATCTCGACGGTCTTGCCGCGCTGCTCGTACTTCGTCTCGATCGCGTCCAGGGCGGCCACGGAGGAGGCGTCCCAGATGTGGGCGGCGGAGAGGTCGATGACGACCCGGTCCGGGTCGCCCGCGTAGTCGAACTGGCCGACCAGGTCGTTGGAGGAGGCGAAGAACAGCTCTCCGGTGACCCGGTACACGACCGTGGTGCCGTCGGGGTCCGTGACGGCGGTGACCTGGGCGAGGTGGGCGACGCGCCTGGCGAAGACGACCATGGCGGTGACGGTGCCGACGACGACGCCGATGGCGAGGTTCTCGGTGGCGACCACGACGATCACGGTGATGACCATGACGGCGATCTCCCCGGCGGGCATCCGCTTCAGGGTCTTGGGCGCGACGGAGTGCCAGTCGAAGGTGCCGAAGGCGACCATGACCATGACGGCGACCAGAGCGGCCATGGGGATGTCGGAGACGACCGGGCCGAAGACGATGCACAGCACCATCAGGAACGAACCGGCGAGGAAGGTGGAGACGCGGGTACGGGCGCCGGACACCTTCACGTTGATCATGGTCTGGCCGATCATGGCGCAGCCGCCCATGCCGCCGAAGAAACCGGTGACGATGTTGGCGACGCCCTGCCCGATGGACTCACGGGTCTTGGAGGAGTGGGTGTCGGTGATGTCGTCGACGAGCCTGGCGGTCATCAGCGACTCCATCAGGCCGACCAGCGCCATGGCGAGGGCGTAGGGCGCGACGGTGGTCAGGGTGTCGAGGGTGAAGGGCACGTCGGGCAGGCCCGGCACCGGCAGCGAGGACGGCAGCTCGCCCTTGTCACCGACGGTGGGCACCGCGATCCCGGCGGCGACGGTGATCACGGTGAGGATGACGATGGACACCAGCGGGGCCGGGACCACCCTGGTGACCTTCGGGAAGAACACCATCAGCGCCAGGCCGCCGATGATCAGCGGGTAGACCGGCCAGGGCACGTCGTGCATCTCCGGCACCTGCGCCATGAAAATCATGATGGCGAGGGCGTTCACGAAGCCCGTCATCACCGAGCGGGGCACGAACCGCATGAGCTTGGCCACGCCCACCGCGCCCAGGACGATCTGGAAGACGCCGGCCAGGATGACGGTCGCGACCAGGTAGCCCAGGCCGTGTTCCCGGTTCACCGGCGCGATGACGAGTGCTACCGCGCCGGTGGCGGCGGAGATCATCGCGCGGCGACCGCCGACGACGGAGATCGTCACGGCCATGGTGAAGGAGGCGAACAGGCCGATCGCCGGGTCGACACCGGCGATGATCGAGAAGGAGATGGCCTCCGGGATCAGCGCCAGGGCGACGACGAGACCGGCCAGGACCTCGGTGCGCCAGACCTTCGGATCGTTCAGCCAGTCCGGCTTGAGGGCGCGCAGCCGCGCGGCCGGGGGCGTGGGAGTCACAGCGGCAGAAGACAAGAGGATGCGTACCTGTCGTGCTCGGGCACACCCACGGGCAGGCCGGGCGTGCGGCAAGGGCGCGCAGGGGGCCGGAACGGCACCCCGCGGGCGACCCGCGGAGCGGGCCGGAAGTCTAGGGGGCGAGGGACGCGGGGCAGCGCCGACACATACTGGTCAGGCTGCTCACGTCCAGGGGCGAAGGCTCACGGCGGGCACGCGGCGGCGACCGGCTTCAGGGGCTCGCGCACGCTCTCTCCCGCGGGAATCGGATCTTCGCCGGGGGCGTCATCGGCCCCGGAACGGCAGAGCGGGGCAGCCGGGGCCGCCCTCACCATCACCAACTCTACCCTAACGTTAGAGTAGAGGTCGGCGGGCCGACGGACCGACGGACCGACGGGAAGAGCCAGGAGAACGGCATGCACGGCGTGGACGACAGGCACATGCAGATCGGTGAGGTCGCCGCGCGGACGGAGCTGTCCCTGCGCACCATCCGGCACTACGAGGAGACCGGCCTGGTCATCCCCTCCGCCCGGTCCCAGGGCGGCTTCCGCCTCTACACCGAGACCGACGTCGCCCGGCTCATGGTCATCCGCCGGATGAAACCGCTCGGCTTCACCCTCGAGCAGATGCGCGACCTCCTCGACGCCACCGACCGCTTGGACGGCGGCGACGCCGCCCTCGACCCGGCCGAGCGCACCGCCCTGCTGGAACGCGTCCGCACGTACCAGCAGGCCGCCGCCGAACAGGTGGAGAAACTCCGAACCCAACTGTCCCGCGCCGAGGACTTCGCCACCACCCTGACAGCCCGCCTGAACCGACCGGCCCCGCCCGCCGACGCACAGCACGGCGACGGCATCAAGAAGTCGCGTTGAGCGTCGACCTACCCTTCTTCCGGTATCACCCTGACCCCCTGGCAAGCGGGTCCATCCGCGCGTCCGCCGAGCCGTGCGCCTGCTGCGGCCGCAGCACGGGCTGGATCTACACGGCAACCTTCTACTCCGCGCAAGAGGTCAGCGGACGCTTCTGCCCCTGGTGCATCGCAGACGGGAGCGCGGCTGAACGCTTCGCGGGTGAATTCACCGACTCCCACGGTCTCGACGGCGTGAGCGACGACGTGTTGCACGAGGTCACCCGCCGCACACCCGGGTTCCACGCTTGGCAGGATCCGCACTGGCTCGTCCACTGCCACGACGCAGGTGCCTTCGTGGGTGAAGTCGGGTACCCCGAGTTGGCGGAGCACCCTGAAGCCCTCGACCAGTTGCGGGCCGACCTGCGCCTCGACGGCCACCGCGACGAAAGCCGGCTCGAGCGCCTCTTGGCCCGCCTGGGCGAGGGGATGACCGCCATGCTCTTCCGGTGCACCGTCTGTGGCGCCCACCTCGCCTACGCCGACGCATCCTGAAGATCGTCCCGCGGTTGCGAGTCCGCGACCTCAGATGAGGACGCAGGCGACAGTGACCGCCCGCGTTGATGTCAGAAGGGGCCCACCTCCTTAAAATCCGGAGGTGGGCCCCTTCTGAACCGGTGCCCCCGGCAGGATTCGAACCTGCGACACCCGCTTTAGGAGAGCGGTGCTCTATCCCCTGAGCTACGGAGGCGGAGGAGACTGGCGACAGTGTAGCGGGTGGGCCCCCGCGGTCGCTGGGGCGCCGTACGGGAGGGGCGGGGGCGTCGAACCTGGAGGGGCGTGGCCTTGTCGGGTGCCCGGTGGAGGGGCGGTACGGAGGCAGGGCTTCCGTGGGTGGTCGGACAGTGGTCGTCCGTCGTTCGTTTCAGGCGTCTCCGTGCCCCGATAACGGCGCGATAGGTCCCGCATATCCGTCGCCAGCACAGTGGAGCCCGATCTCGTTTCGAGGTGTCGAATCAATCCTGAGCCCCAGAGGTGAACGCGATGAGTACGGACCCCAAGTCGGTTGTGCACGGGATTCTGGCCGAGGATCTGGAAGTGGACCCCGCGGAGATCACGGACGGTGCGTCGCTGCGGAACCTGGAGCTGGACTCGCTGGCCGTCGCCGAGCTGATCGTGCGGATCAAGGAGGAGACCGGCGTGGACCTCAGCGGTGAGGAGACGCGGATCGCGGATCTCACCGTCGGGGAAGTGGTCCTGCTGGCCGGCTCGGGTCTGGAAGCGGCGTGACCGAGGGGCCCGTCGCCATCACCGGTGTCGGGCTGGTGACGCCGGCCGGTACCGACGCCGACTCGACCTGGGAGGCGATGTGCGCCGCCCGGTCCCTGGAGAGCGGTGACCCCGAGCCGCTGGCCGGTACCGGGGCGTGGCACAGCCTGCGGGTGCCCGCGCTGCGGCCGGGGCAGCTGACCGGGCGCGGGACCGCCCGTACCGACCCGTTCATCCGGTTCGCGCTGGTGGCGGTGGCGGAGGCGCTGGCGCAGTCGGGGCTCGACCCGGACAGCTGGGACGGCAGCCGGGTCGGCATCGTGGTGGGCAGCGGCCTGGGGGGTGTGACCACGCACGGCGAGCAGTACCGGCGGATGGAGCGCCAGGGCCCGGACCTGGTCTCGCCGTACCTGCACCCCCGGTCGCTGATCAACATGGCGGCCGGAACCATCGGTGCCCGCTACGGGATCACCGGGCCCGGTCACACCGTGGCCGCCGCCTGTGCCTCGGGAGCCTCGGCGTTCGGGCTCGGCAAGACGCTGCTGAACGCCGGTGTCTGCGACACGGTCGTCGCCTGCGGCACGGACGCGGGTGTCACCCCGCTCGTCGTCTCCGGGTTCGCCCGCATGGGCGCGCTCTCCGAGCAGAAGACCGTCGACGCGTCCCGGCCGTTCTGCGCCGACCGCGACGGTTTCGTGATCTCGGAAGGCGCCGCGGCCGTCGTGATGGAGTCGCCGGCCAAGGCGCGTGCCCGGGGCGCGGAGGTGCTGGGGCGGCTGCTCGGCCATGCCGACACCTCCGACGCCCACCACCCGACGGCCCCTCGCCCGGACGGCGCCGGCGCCGCGGCCGCCGTCGAACAGGCGCTGACCGCCGCGCGCCTGACGACACGGGACGTGACCACCGTCAACGCGCACGGCACCTCGACCCCGCAGAACGACCTGACGGAGGCCCGGCTCCTCGCCCGCCTCTTCCCGCACGGTCCGTCCGTGACCGCCAACAAGGGCCTGCTGGGCCACACCCTCGGCGCGGCCGGTGCCATCGAGGCCGTACTGACCCTGCGCAGCCTGCGCAGCGGCGTCCTGCCGCCGATCGCACACACCGAGCGGGCCGACCCCGCACTGCCCGAACTCGACCTGGTCCTCGGCGGGGTGCGCCGACACGACGGGAACGTGGCCGTGAGCACCTCCTTCGGGTTCGGGGGCAGCAACTGCGCCCTGGTGCTGGCCGCCGGCTGAACGACGCCACGGCGTCCACGGATCCGAGCTTCCCTTCCTGGAGAGCCCATGACGCAACGCGAAGAAGAGCTGGCCCGTGTCCTCTCCGGGCCCGAGTTCGCCATCATCCGACCGGACGACCTGAGCGTCCTCGAGTACAGCCTGCTGACGCTGCGCCGGGCGCGGCTCCTCAACGGCGCCGGGTTCGCGGCGAACTCCCGCTGGCTGGGCCGCGGCGACAGCGCCCGCTTCCCGGAGTTCCTGCGCACCATGGGCTGGATCGGCGCGTACGACCTCTCCCTGCTCAACGTCCTGGTCTCGCACCAGATCGCCGGTGACGCGCTGCTCAGCCACGGCGGCACGGAGCAACTGGACTCCTGGGCCGGAGAGATCGAGACGATGGAGCGGCTGTACTGCTTCGCCGGTTCCGAGCTGCTGACCGGCTCGGACCTGAAGCAGGTGCGGACCACCGCGACGTACGACCCGCAGGACCGGACCCTGGTCCTGAACACGCCCCGGCCCGCCGACAGCAAGGTGTGGACCGGCAACAGCCTGCACAGCGGCGACGTCGCCATGGTGCTGGCCCGGCTGGAGGTCGGCGGGCGCGACGAGGGACACCACTGGCTGCGGGTACCGCTGCGCGAGGCCGGGGCCGTACTGCCCGGCGTGCGCATCGGCCGGGCCGAGCCGAAGGGCGGCGTCACGGCCAACCAGACCGGCGTACTGACCTTCACGGACCACCGGTTGCCGCCGTCCGCGCTGATGAACCGCTGGGCGTCGATCGACGAGGAGGGCACCTACCGGTCCCCGCTGCCGCGGCACCGGCGGTTCGAGGAGTGCCTCGCCACCTTCACCCACGAGCGGCTCTTCCCGTCGGTGGGGGCGGCGCACGCGCAACTGCTCGCCTGCGCGATCACCACGCGGTTCGCGGCCGTCAAGCAGACCTTCGGCAGACCGCTGATCGGCCACGAGCACTACCGCATGCGGCTGTCGGCGGCCGTGGGGCGCTCGCTGGCCGCCCGGCACGCCATGACGGCGCTGTCCGAGGTGGCGGTGGCCCGGAGCGCTGAGGGAGCACCGGCCCGCGACCAGGTGCTGCACGCCCTGATCTCGTGCGGCAAGTCCGGCTGCACCGGCGACGCCCGGCACACGCTGGCCGAGACCCGGGAGCTGTGCGGCGGGCTCGGCTACCACGACGCCAACCAGATCGCGCCGCTGCTGCACGACTACGAGATCGCGGTCACCTTCGGCGGTGACAACACCGTCCTCGGCTACCAGGCGACCCGGTTCGCCCTGCGCCACCGCGAGGACTTCGACCGGGTGCTGGACGAAGCGGTCGCCGGGGCCGAACGGCTGGACGCCGTCCGGGTGCTGCGGGCCGTCTGCGACGTCCTGCTGGACCGGGTGGAGCAGGACGGCGCCGGTGAGGCCAGCGCGCAGTGGAGCCGTGCCGTCCACCAGACGCTGGCGGTCGGCCACTGGGCCCGGCAGGCATCGACCCCGCTGTCCGGGCGGCTGCTCGCGCAGTACGCGGCGGTCTGCGTGCTGGAACACGCACTGACCGCCCTGCGGGCCGGGATCCTCGACCAGGACGCCCTCCTGGGGTTCGAGGCGGCCCGGCACGAGGCGGCGGGCGCCCCCCTCGACGCCGACGCGCTGCTGCGCGAACTGGCCGTGCCCGAGGGCCTGATCAGCGCCCCGATCGCCCACCCGGACTTCGCCGAACGCCACGCCGCCGCGGCCCACGGCGGCACCGCCGCGGCCCATTCCGGCGCCGCCGCGGTCCATCCCGGTAACGCCCCGGCCCCGGATACCGTCCCGGCCCCGGGCACCGCCCCGGCCCCCGGCACCGTGCAGGCCGGAGTACGCGCGTGAGCGCCGCGGGCGGCGGTCGGACCGGGGCCGTCGTCACCGGGGTGGGCACCTGTCTGCCGGAGACCGTGGTCGACAACGACGAGGTGTCGCGGCACCTGGACACCGACCACGCCTGGATCCACAGCCGTACCGGCATCGAGCGCCGGCGCCGGGTGTCCCCCGGGACCACCACGGGGGACCTCGCCGTCACCGCCGGGGCCGCCGCGCTGAAGTCCGCCGGACGGGACGACTGCGACCTCGTCCTCCTCGCCACCACCACACCGGACCGGCGCTGCCCCGCCACCGCGCCCCGGGTGGCGTCCCGGCTCGGGCTGCGGGCCGCCGCCGCGTTCGACCTGTCCGCCGTGTGCTCCGGCTTCGTGTACGGGCTGTCCGTGGCCGACGCGATGATCACCGCGGGCACCTGCGACCGGGCCCTGGTCATCGGCGCGGACGTCTACTCCTCGATCGTGGACCCCGACGACCGGGGCACCGCCGTCGTGTTCGGCGACGGCGCGGGCGCCGTGCTCCTGGAGCGCGGCAGCACCGGCGACCCGGGCGCCGTGCTGCACACCGAACTCGGCAGCGACGGCACCGGCGACGAGCTGATCACCATCCCGCCGGACGGCGCGTACCTCACCATGCGCGGCAGCGACGTCTACGCCCGTGCCGTGACCACCATGACGGAGTCGGCGCGCTCCACCGCCGCCCACGCGGGCTGGGACCTGGCGGACGTGGACGCCTTCGTCGGGCACCAGGCGAACCTCCGCATCCTCACCTCGGTGGCGAAGCGGCTGCGGCTGCCCCGGGAGCGGGTGGTGTCGAACATCGCGGACGTGGCCAACACCGCCGCCGCGTCCATCCCCCTCGCGCTGGCCGACGCGGCCGCGCAGGGGCGTATCGGCTCCGGGGACCGACTGCTCCTGACCGCCTTCGGCGGCGGGCTGACCTGGGGCTCCGCCGCCGTCGTCTGGTCGGGCGCGGAGCCCGTCCAGGACCAGCGGAGCTGACCGGACCGAGCGACGAACCAGGCGCACGAGAGGAAGGGACAGCGTGGTGCCGAAGCTGCGGATCGCAGTCGTCGGCGGGGGCATCGGCGGACTCGCCGCCGCCCTCGCCCTGACCCGGAAGGGCCACGAGGTACGCGTCTACGAGCAGGCGCCGGAACTCAGGGAAGCGGGCGTGGGCATGCACCTGGGCCCCAACGGCAGCCGCCTCCTGGAGCGCTGGGGCCTCGGTGAGCGGCTGCGCGCCCTCGGCGTACGGCCCGCGGGCATGGAGGTGCGGGACTGGTCGCACGGGGGCACCCTGGTGCGGCAGCCGATGGGCGGGGAGTGGCTCGCCGAGTTCGGGGCGCCGTACTACACGATCCACCGGGCCGACCTGCACACCATGCTCGCCGAGTCGCTGCCCTCCGGCACGGTGCGGGCCGGACACCGGCTCGAGCGGTTCACCGAGACCGAGGACGGGGTCCGGCTGGAGTTCGCCGGCGGGTCCACCGCCGGCGCGGACGTCCTGATCGGCGCGGACGGGGCGCACTCCGTGGTGCGCCGCACCCTCGCCGGGCCCGACACCGCCGTCTTCTCCGGCCAGAGCGCGTTTCGCGGCGTCGTCGCCCGCGACCAGGTCCCCGGTCTGCCCGGTGACACGCTCCTGGTGTGGGCGGGACCGGACGCCCGCATGCTGGTCTACCCGGTGCGCGGCGGGCGGTTCCTCACCTTCGTCGCCGTCGTGCCCGACCCGCGCTGGCGCCTGGAGTCCTGGAGCGCCCCCGGCGACCTGGACGAACTGGCCGCCCGCTTCGACGGCTGGAACACCGACGTCAAGTCCCTGGTGGCCGCGGTGCGGGAGTCCCGGCGCTGGGCGCTGTACGACCGTGAGCCGCTGGCCCGCTGGAGCGAGGGCGCCGTCACCCTGCTCGGTGACGCGGCCCACCCGATGCTGCCCCACCACGGCCAGGGCGTCAGCCAGGCCGTCGAGGACGCGGCGGTCCTCGCGCACTGCCTGGACGCCACGACGGGCCGGGACTCCTCGGCCGCTGCCTCCGCCTCCGCATCCGCCGCCTCCGCTGCCTCCGCCTCCGCTTCCTCCGCCCGGCGGGCGATCGCGGCCGCGCTGGACACCTACGAGGACGTCCGCAGGCCGCACACCACCCGGGTCCAGCTCGGTTCCCGGGGCGGCGGCTCCCAGCGGCTGCGGCCCGACGAGGACGGGACCGAGTCCACGGGCACGATGTCGTCCCTCGTCGAGGACGTGTCCTGGATCCAGCGCCACGACGCCGAGGCCGGCCTCCCACCGCTGCCGCCGCCGTCGCCCTCCGCGAACCCCTGAATCCACCCCCGGCCCCACCCTGCCCGCGCGAGAGAACCTAGGAGAACCCATGTCGAACCACCTCGACCGGCGGCGTCTGATGACCACCGCCCTCGGCGGCGCCGCGGCCGTCGGCCTCGGTGCCGGCGCCGGCCTGCTGGGCGCCGCTCCGGCCGGTGCCGCCGAGCGCCCCGTCACCCCGCACCACGGCCCCGGCGACTTCCCCGACGTACCCGGCATGCTCGGCGACCGCCGCGCCAACGAACTCTGGTACATGTTCGACGAGACCACGCTCTACAACGTGGCCCCGGAGCTGGAGCAGGCGTTCACCGACATCGAGACCGCGCTCGGCGACGGCTGGGAGCGGGCCATCTTCGACGCCTGGATGGCCATGGCCGCCACCAGCGACTACCCGAACAACTTCATCGAGTACGTCACCCCCATCAAGGGCCCGCTGAAGGTGCTCTCCAAGGCCCAGCTCGGCGTCTTCGACACCTACTACCGGCCCCACGGCCACGGCATCGTCGGCGCCTTCGCGGACTTCGCCCAGGGCGTGCTCAACGACCCCCGCCGGGAGCGCCCGGTGCACACCATGAACGGCAACCCGCCGCCCGGATACCACATCTGGTTCATCTTCATGCGGTCGATGATGCTGCTGGACATCAGCCGGCACCGCTGGGAGCGGATGGCCCCGATCAACGCCATGGCGTGGGCGATCCAGACCATCGCCAAGCCCTCCCAGTTCGAGGTCAAGGAGCCGCTGCCGCGCCGGGTCGTGGCCCGGGAGGCCGCCAAGTGGCTGCCGCGCAGCGTGCACCGGCTCGACCGCGACTTCCTGTCCTACCCGCTGCCCGAAGGCATGAGCTGACGGACCCGGCGCCGCGGCGAGGACAACGGCAAGGACAGGAGGAGACACCATGCGTACCGGAATCTGGCTGGTGGGTGCCCGCGGCTCGGTGGCCACCACGACCGTCGTCGGCGCCGCCGCGCTGCGCGCCGGGCTGGTGCCGGCCACCGGCTGTGTGAGCACGCTCGAGGCCTTCGACGGCCTGCCGCTGCCCGGCTTCGACGAGCTGGTCTTCGGCGGCCACGACGTCGTCGGCACCGGCCTGGTCAAACGGGCCGAGCAGCTCGCCGAGGCGGGCGTCGTGCCCCGCGGCCTGCCGGGTGCGCTGACCGCGGAACTCGACGCGGCCGACGCCGAGATCAGACCCGCGCCGCCGGGCACGGAGGAGGGCGGCGACGGCACCCCGGACCAGGCGTCGGCCGCCGGGGCCATCGTCGCCGACCTCACCGGCTTCCGGGAACGCCTCGGTCTGGACCGGGTCGTCGTCGTGAACGTCTCCTCCACCCAGCCGCCCGCCGTGCCGCGGCCGGGGCACGCCTCGGCGGCGGCCCTGCGCGAGGCGCTGGCGCGGGGCGAACGGCCGCTGCCCGTCAGCTCCCTGTACGCCTACGCGGCGCTGATGGCCGGCTGCGCCTTCGTCGACTTCACCCCGTCGACGGGGGCGCGCCTGCCCGCGCTGGACGAACTCGCCCGGGAACAGGGCCTGCCCTACGCCGGCAGCGACGGCAAGACCGGCGAGACCCTGGTCAAGTCGGTGCTCGCGCCGATGTTCGCGCGCCGGGCGCTGCGGGTGCGCTCCTGGTCCGGCACCAACCTGCTGGGCGGCGGCGACGGGGCCACCCTCGCCGACCCGGAGCGGGTGGTCAGCAAGAACGCCTCCAAGGGCCTGGTGCTGGAGGCGGAGCTGGGCCACGCCGTCGAGGGCGGAGTGCACATCCACCACGTCCCCGACCTCGGGGAGTGGAAGACCGCCTGGGACCACGTGACGTTCGAGGGCTTCCTCGGCGCCCGGATGACCCTGCAGTTCACGTGGCAGGGCTGCGACTCCTCGCTGGCCGCGCCGCTGGTGCTGGACCTGGCCCGGTTCATGGCCCTCGCGCACCGCGGCGGCGTCGCCGGGCCGGTGCCGGAGCTGGGCTTCTTCTTCAAGGACCCGGTGGGCTCCGCCGAGCACGACCTGGCCGCGCAGTACGCGAGCCTGGTCGGCTGGGCGCGCTCGGTGGGGGCGCCCGCGTGAGTGCGCTGCCGCGGGCGCACGACCTGGCCCGCCTGGTCCGGGCCCCGGCCGCGCTGTCGGTGCCCGGGGACGTCCTCGCCGGAGCGGCGGCGGCCCGGCGGCCGCTCGGCCCCCAACTGCTCGGCATGACGGCCTCGTCGGTCTGCCTGTACTGGGCGGGGATGGCGCTCAACGACTACGCGGACCGCGACCTCGACGCCGTGGAACGGCCCGAACGCCCGGTGCCCTCCGGGGCGGTGAGCCCGGCCGCGGCCCGCGCGGTCGGCTGCGGGCTCACCGCTGCCGGGCTCGGCCTCGCGGCGCTGGCCCGCGGCCGCCGGGGCCTGGCCACGGCGCTGCCCCTGGCCGGTGTGGTCTGGGCGTACGACCTCGTGCTCAAGCCCACCCCGGCCGGTGCCGCCGCGATGGCCGCGGCCCGCGCGCTGAACGTCCTGGGCGGCGCGGGACCCGGCGGACTGCGCCGGGCGCTGCCCGCGGCGGCCACCGTCGCCCTGCACACCGGCATGGTCACCCGGCTGAGCCGGTACGAGGTGAGCGGCGCGCCCCGGGCGGTGCCCCGGCAGTCGCTCGCCGTCGGCGGGGCGGTCGGGGCCGCCGTGCTGCTGCGCGGCCGCCGTCGGCCGACCCGGGACCGGGTCCTGGCCGCGGGCCTGACGGCCGTGTACGCGTACGGGGGCGCGGCGGCGCAGCTCGCGGCCGCGCGGAACCCGGCCGCGCCGCAGGTACGGCGGGCGGTGGCGGCCGGCATCCACGCGCTGATCCCGCTCCAGGCGGCGCTGACCGCGACCGCCGGACGCGGCGCCGCCGGCGCCGCGCTGGCCTGCGCCCTCCCGTGGGCCCGACGACTCGGCAGGAAGGTGTCCCCCACATGAGCGCCGGCACGAGATTCGGGTACGGCACGAACGGCTTCGGCGACCATCCGCTGGAGGACGCCCTGGCCGTCCTCGCGGACCTGGGCTACGAGGGCGTCGGACTCACCCTGGACCCGCGGCACCTGGACCCGTTCGCCGACGACCTGCCGCACCGGCTGCGGCGGCTCGCGGCCCGGCTGGACCGGCTCGGGCTGGCCGTCGTCGTCGAGACCGGCGGGCGGTACGTGCTCGACCCCTGGCGCAAGCACCAGCCGGTGCTGATGTCCGCCGAGGGCGCCGGGCGCCGGGTCGACCTGCTGCTGCGGGCCGTGCGGATCGCCGCCGACCTCGGCGCGGAGGCCGTGTCCTTCTGGAGCGGCGCCGCCCCCGCCGACACGCCCCGGCAGGTGGTCTGGGACCGGCTGCTGGCCGGCTGCGGCACCGTGGTGGAGGCCGCCGCGCGGGCCGGGGTCGTGCTGGGCTTCGAACCGGAGCCCGGCATGTTCGTGGACACCCTGGACGCCTACGACGAACTGTGCCGCAGGCTCGGCGGCCCGCACCCGCTCGGGCTGACCCTGGACGTCGGGCACTGCCGCTGCCTGGAGCCGCAGCCGGTGGCCGACTGCGTACGACGGGTCGCCGACCGGCTGGTCAACGTGCAGATCGAGGACATGCGCCGGGGCACCCACGAGCACCTGGAGTTCGGCAGCGGGGAGATCGACTTCCCGCCCGTGCTGTCCGCGCTGGCCGCCACCGGCTACCGCGGACTGGTCTCGGTGGAGCTGCCCCGGCACAGCCACGCCGCCCCCGAAGTGGCCCGCCGGTCCCTGGACTTCCTGCGCGCCGCCGAGGCCGACGCCCGCCCCGCGACCCGGGGAGCGGCCGCGTGATCCCCGGCGACGACGGAACCCGGTCCCTGCCGGAAACCCTCTCCGGTGCCCTGGACCGGGCGCTCGCCCCGGACGCCGCCGCGTGGCTGGAGCAGGCGTGCGCGGCGGTGCGGCGCGAGGCGGGCGAGGTCGAGGGGAGGTTCGCGGTCGCCGCCCGGCGGTGCGGCCGGGGCGCGCTGGACGTCGGCGCGGAGGCGGGCGCGGGTGCGGGCACGGGTCCGGGCACGGCGTGGAGCGTCGACGACGCCGTACGCGTGCTGCTGCTCGCCGCGCTTCCGGTGCGCGGTGCCGCGCTGGCGGCCGTCGTCTCCCGGCTGTACCGGATCGGGGGCGGGCCCGAACGTCGGGCCGTCCTGCGGTCGCTGTCGCTGCTGGAGGCCGTGGGCGACCTCGGGGACCTGGGGCTGCCGCTGGTCGAGGACGCGCTGCGGTGCAACGACCCGAGGCTGATCGCCGCCGCCGTCGGCCCGTACGGCGCCCGCCGGCTCGGTGCGCACGCCTTCCGGCAGGCCGTCCTCAAGTGCGTGTTCGTCGGTGTCCCGCTGGACCTGGTGTCCGCTGTGGACAAGCGCGCCGACGCGGAACTGGGCCGGATGATGGCCGACTTCGCCGCCGAGCGGCGCGCCGCGGGACGGGCACTACCGCCCGACGTCGCCGCCTACCTGCACACCCACCGCGTATCCACGGAGGCCACGGCGTGACGCGCATCTTCGACCCGCACATCCACATGACGTCCCGCACCACCGACGACTACGAGGCGATGGCCGCCGCCGGGGTCCGCGCGCTGGTCGAACCCGCCTTCTGGCTCGGCCAGCCGCGCACCGGCGTCAGCTCGTTCACCGACTACTTCGACGCGCTGCTCGGCTGGGAGCCCTACCGGGCCGAGCAGTTCGGCATCCGCCACCACTGCGCGCTCGCCCTGAACCCCAAGGAGGCCAACGACCCCCGGCTCGCCGGGGTGCTCGACGTCCTGCCCGACTACCTGGTCCGGGACCGGGTGGTGGCGGTCGGCGAGGTCGGCTACGACGCGATGACGCCGCAGGAGGACAAGGCGTTCACCGTGCAGCTCGAACTCGCCGTGCGGCACGCCCTGCCCGTCCTGGTGCACACCCCGCACCGCGACAAGGCCAACGGCACCCGCCGCACCCTGGACGTGGTCCGCGAGTCCGGCATCGACCCGGGCCTGGTCGTCGTCGACCACCTCAACGAGGTGACCGTGCGGGCCGTCGCGGACAGCGGCTGCTGGATGGGTTTCTCGATCTACCCCGACACCAAGATGAGCGAGGACCGCATGGTCGCGCTGCTGCGCGAGTACGGAACCGCGCGGATCCTCGTCAACTCCGCCGCCGACTGGGGCCGCAGCGACCCGCTGAAGACCCGCCGCACCGCCGACGCCATGCGCGCCGCCGGCTTCGGCGAGGACGACGTCGACCAGGTGCTGTGGCGCAATCCGGTCGCCTTCTACGGGCAGAGCGGACGCCTCGAACTCGACGGCCCCGAGGGCCCCGAGGGCCCCGAAGCACCCGGCGCCCGCGCGGAGTTCGAGGGCAGCTCGATCCGCCGCGGGGAGGGGTGACGGGCCGTGCGCCTGCGGCACCGGGACGGCACCACCGTCCACCTCGCCTACTGCACCAACGTCCACGCGGCCGAGGACCTCGACGGCGTCCTCGCCCAGCTGGCCCGCTACGGGGAGCCGGTGCGCGAACGGCTCGGCGCCGACCGGATCGGCCTCGGGCTGTGGCTGGCGGCACCGGTCGTGACGGCCCTGGCCGCGGACCGGTCCGCGCTCGACCTGCTCCGCAAGGAACTGGACCTGCGCGGCATCGAGGTCGTCACCCTCAACGCCTTCCCCTACGCGGGCTTCCACGCCCCGACCGTCAAGAAGGCCGTCTACCGGCCCGACTGGACCGAGCGGCCCCGCCTCGACCACACCCTGGCCTGCGCCCGCGTCCTGGCCGAGCTGCTGCCGCCGGACGCCGCCCGCGGCTCCGTCTCCACGCTGCCGCTGGCCTGGCGCACACCCTGGACCCCGCGCCGGGACGACCTCGCCCGGCGCCACCTCGACCTGCTCTCCCAGGGGCTGGCGGCGCTCGCCGCGGACACCGGGCGCACCGTGCGCGTCGGGTTCGAACCCGAGCCCGGGTGCCTGATCGAGACGACCGGCCAGGCGGAGGCACGGCTCGCCGGCGCGGACCCCGAACGGCTCGGCGTCTGCGTCGACACCTGCCACCTCGCCGTCGCCTTCGAGGAGCCGGGACCCGCGCTGACCCGGCTGGCCGCCGCGCTGCCCGTCGTCAAGACCCAGGCGTCCTGCGCGGTGCACGCCGACCGGCCGACCGACCCGGCCGCCCGCGCCGCGCTGGCCGCCTTCGCCGAGCGGCGGTTCCTGCACCAGACGCGGCAGGCCGCGCCGGGCGGCCCGGCGGCCGTCGACGACCTGCCCGAGGCGCTTCGGGGCGCGCTGTCCGGCGACGCGGCCTGGCGGGTCCACTACCACGTGCCCGTCCAGCGCGACCTGCCGTCGCCCCTGCGCAGCACCCGCCCCGAACTGGTGGCCGCGCTGACCACCCTGCTCGGCGGGCCGGCCGCGCTCACCGACCACGTCGAGGTGGAGACCTACACCTGGCCGGTGCTGCCCGGCGCGCCCGACGGCGGCGGCCTCGTCGACGGCATCGCCGGTGAACTCGCCTGGACCCGCGACACCCTGACCGCCCTCGGCCTGACGGAGGAGAGCACCCCGTGAAGCGCCTGCTCGTGCTGGACGTCGTGGGGCTCACCCCGCGCCTGCTGGCCCACATGCCCCGCCTCTCGGCGCTGCGCGACGCCGGCACCGGCGCCCGCCTGGACACCGTGCTGCCCGCCGTGACCTGCTCGGTGCAGTCCACGCTGCTGACCGGCCGGCCGCCCGCGGAGCACGGCGTCGTCGGCAACGGCTGGTACTTCCGCGACCTGGGCGAGGTACTGCTGTGGCGGCAGCACAACCGGCTCGTCGGCGGCGAGAAGGTGTGGCAGGCGGCCCGCGCGCTGCACCCCGGCTACACCGTCGCCAACGTCTGCTGGTGGTACGCCATGGGCGCCGACGTCGACTGGACGGTGACACCCCGGCCGGTCTACTACGCCGACGGCCGCAAGGAGCCCGACTGCTACACCCACCCGGCCTCCCTGCACGACGAGCTGACCGGCCGCCTCGGGCCCTTCCCGCTCTTCCACTACTGGGGGCCCACCGCGGACCTGGCCTCCTCCCGCTGGATCGTCGACGCGGCCCGCCATCTGCACCGCACCCACCGACCCGACCTGAACCTCGTCTACGTGCCGCACCTCGACTACGACCTCCAGCGCTTCGGCCCGGACAGCCGCCGGGCCCGCCGGGCCGCCGCCGAACTGGACCGCACCCTGGCGCCGCTGCTCGACGAGGCCCGCCGCGACGGCGTCACCGTCGTGGTGCTGAGCGAGTACGGCATCACCCCGGTCAGCAGGCCCGTCGACGTCAACCGGGCGCTGCGCCGGGCCGGGCTGCTGGCCGTGCACACCCAGGACGGCATGGAGTACCTGGACCCCTGGACGTCGAGGGCATTCGCCGTCGCCGACCACCAGGTCGCCCACGTCTACGTGCGCGACGCCGCCGACCTGCCGCGCGTGGAGGAGCTGCTGAACGGCCTGGACGGTGTCGCCGAGGTGCTCGGCGAGGCCGGGAAGAAGGAACACGGCCTCGACCACGAGCGGGCCGGTGAACTCGTCGCCGTCGCCCGGCCCGAGGCCTGGTTCACCTACTACTACTGGCTGGACGACGCCCGCGCCCCGGACTTCGCCCGCACCGTCGAGATCCACCGCAAGCCCGGCTACGACCCGGCCGAGCTGGGCTTCGACCACCACGCCCCGGCGGCGGCCCGGCTGCGCGCGGCGGCGGCGCTGGCCCGCAAGAAGCTCGGTCTGCGCTACACCATGAACGTCGTCCCCCTGGACGGCTCCCGGGTCCGCGGCAGCCACGGACGCCTGCCCGGCCGCCCCGAGGACGCGCCGGTGCTGCTGGTCTCCGACCCGGACGCGCCGCTGGGGGAGTCCGTCGCCGCGACGGAGGTCAAGGACCTGCTGCTCTCGCTGGCCGGGATCTCTCCCCATGCCCGCTCGATACGCGGCCGATAACGACGGCCCATAGCGTCCCGAGTACACACAAAACGACGGTGGACGGAGGCTCTGACCATGGCTGCGAATGCCGCGGGACCGGCGTCGCGCTACGACGTGACGCTGGATCAGTCGGACGCGGAACTCGTCGAGGAGATCGCCTGGAAACTCGCCACGCAGGCGACCGGGCGGCCCGACGACGCCGAATGGGTCGAGGCGGCCAGGAACGCCTGGCACGCCTGGCCGGCGACCCTGCGCCGGGACCTCGCCGGATTCCGCCGGGACTCGGGACCGGACGGCGCGATGGTGCTGCGCGGCCTGCCCGTCGACTCCATGGGGCTGCCGCCGACCCCGCGGGTCAACGGCTCCGTGCAGCGCGAGGCCTCGCTGGGCGCCGCCGTGCTGCTGATGACCGCCTGCGGGCTCGGCGACCCCGGCGCGTTCCTGCCGGAGAAGAACGGCGCCCTCGTGCAGGACGTCGTCCCCGTGCCGGGCATGGAGGAGTTCCAGGGCAACGCCGGTTCGACCCTGCTGACGTTCCACAACGAGAACGCCTTCCACGAGCACCGCCCCGACTTCGTGATGCTGCTGTGCCTGCGCGCCGACCCCACGGGCCGGGCGGGCCTGCGCACCGCGTGCGTGCGGCGGGTGCTGCCGCTGCTGTCCGACTCCACCGTGGACGCCCTGTGGGCACCGGAGTTCCGCACCGCGCCGCCGCCCTCCTTCCAGCTGAGCGGCCCCGAGGAGGCACCCGGTCCGGTACTGCTCGGCGACCGCTCGGACCCCGACCTGCGGGTGGACCTGGCGGCCACCGAGCCGGTGACCGAGCGGGCCGCCGAGGCCCTGCGCGAACTCCAGGCCCGGTTCGACGCCACCGCCGTCACCCACCGCCTCCTGCCCGGGGAGCTGGCGATCGTGGACAACCGCGTCACCGTGCACGGCCGCACCGAGTTCACCCCCCGCTACGACGGCACCGACCGCTGGCTCCAGCGCACCTTCGTGCTCACCGACCTGCGCCGCTCGCGCGCGATGCGGCCGGCCGACGGCTACGTGCTCGGATCGGCCCCGCAGCCCGCCTGACCGGCCAAGCCCCCGCAGTGAGACAGGAGTAGGAGTGCGATGACGAGCACGCAGACCAGGGAGCGACCGCCCGCCCGGGACTCCGGCGCGAAGAACGCGCCGGAGTCCGGACCGCCCGCCCCGCCGGTCCGCAAGGTCGGGCTGCGCTCCCTGTTCCCGTATCTCCAGGGCTACTGGCCGACGCTGGGGATCGTCGCGGTGCTCTCCCTGGTGGTCACCCTGCTGACCCTCAGCCAGCCGGTGCTGACCCGGGACGTGCTGGCCGACATCGAGGCGGACAAGCCGGTGGGGCGGCTGGTGGCCCTGCTCATCGGCGTCCTCGTGGTGGTGGCCGTACTCGGCGGGATCCGCGACTACCTGCTCCAGCGGGCCGCCGAAGGGCTCGTGCTGACCGCCCGCCGCCGGCTGGTGGCCCGGCTGCTGCGGCTGCCCATCACCGAGTACGACCAGCGCCGCACCGGCGACATGCTCTCCCGGGTCGGCGCCGACACCACCATGCTGCGCGCGGTGGTCACCTCCGGCCTCTT
The DNA here is from genome assembly GCF_027947575.1 of Streptomyces rubrogriseus. Classification (NCBI taxonomy): domain Bacteria; kingdom Bacillati; phylum Actinomycetota; class Actinomycetes; order Kitasatosporales; family Streptomycetaceae; genus Streptomyces; species Streptomyces rubrogriseus. Next base: position 542,832 of record NZ_CP116256.1, read on the forward strand.
CGACACCGTGACCAACGTCGTCATGGTCGGCGGCTCCGCACTCATGATGTGCCTGATCGACCCCACCCTGTTCGCGGCCACCGCCCTCGGCCTCGGGCTGGGCGTCCTCGCCGTCGTCGGCCTCTCCCGGCGGGTGCGGGGCGCCTCCCGCGACGCCCAGGACCGGATCGGCGAGATGACCTCCGCCGTCGAGCGCGCCATCTCCGCCGTGCGCACCATCCGCGCCAGCGGCGCCGAGGAACGCGAGGGGAAGGCCGTCGACGGGTACGCGCAGCAGGCCTACCACGCCGGGATGCGCATCGCCCGGCTCCAGGCGATGATCAACCCGATCACCTCGACCACCATCCAGGTGGCGTTCCTCGTCGTCCTCGGCCTCGGCGGCGCCCGGGTGGCCAGCGGCGCCATCCAGGTCGGCGACATGGTCGCCTTCGTGCTCTTCCTCTTCATGCTGTGGTTCCCCCTCGGCCGCGCGCTGACCGCCTACTCCCGGCTCCAGTCCGGGCTCGGCGCCCTGCAGCGCATCGAGGAGATGGTGGACCTGCCGCAGGAGACCGACGCCGGCGCGGGACCGCTCACGGTGCGCGAACGCACCCGGCCCGGGACCGGGCCCGCCGACGCGGAACGGCGGCCGCCCGCGATCGAGTTCGAGGGCGTCAGCTTCGGCTACGCCGACGGCGAGACGGTCCTGCGGGACGTCTCCCTCACCGTCCCCCACGGCACCCGCACCGCGCTCGTCGGCCCCTCCGGAGCGGGCAAGTCCACCCTGCTGTCGCTGGTGGAACGGTTCTACGACGTCACCTCCGGCACCGTCCGGGTCGGCGGCACCGACGTACGCGACCTGCCGCGCCGCGAGCTGCGCGGACGCCTCGGCTACGTCGAGCAGTCGGCGCCGGTCCTCGCCGGCACCGTCCGCGACAACCTCTCCCTGGCCGCGCCCGACGCCACCGACGACGACATGCGGGAGGTGCTGCGCTCGGTCAACCTCATGGGCGTCATCGAGCGGGCGCCGCAGGGCCTGGACACCGAGGTCGGCGAGGGCGGCGTCCTGCTGTCCGGCGGCGAACGGCAGCGCCTGGCGCTGGCCCGCACCTTCCTGGCCGCGCCGCCGATCATGCTGCTCGACGAGGCGACCAGCAACCTCGACGCCCGCAACGAGGCCCTGATGCGGGAGGCCATCGGCACCGTCACCGCCGACCGGACGCTGCTCGTGGTCGCCCACCGGCTGTCCACCGTCGTGGACAGCGACCAGATCGTCGTCCTGGAGCACGGCCGGGTCGTCGCCGCGGGCCGGCACGAGGAACTGACCGGCACCAGCCCCCTCTACCGGGAGCTGGCCAGCCACCAACTGCTCATCCAGTAGACCGCCTTCCCCCCCCACACGAAGGGGCCTCCCGGTGCACTTCGCCGGGAGGCCCCTTCGTGTGCCGCGGGCCGGTCAGCCGGCCGTCGCCAGGCACTGCCGGACGCGGTGCCGGGTCAGCTCCCAGGCGGCGTCGAGCCCCACGGCCCGGGCCCGCGAGGCGTCGTCGGTGAACCGCCGGTGGGCGCGGCGCTCGCGGTACAGCAGCAGCGTCAGGTTCACCAGGAACGGCATCATCCCGTCCCGCTCGTCGGCGCGTTCGGCCACCTCCACCTCGACGCGGGCCCGCGCCCCGGGGACGTCGCCGAGGAGCATCCAGAGCTGGGCCAGGTCGAGTCCGGGCAGGAACAGGGCGCTGCTCGCCCAGTCGATCAGGACCTGCCGGCCCCGGCTGCGGACCACGTTGGCCAGCACCAGGTCGCCGTGACCGAACTCGCGGGGCACGCCGGACAGTTCGAGGAGCCTGAGCAGGTCCGCCCAGTGCGCGTCGTCGAAGACGCCCTGGGCGTGCAACCCCTCCAGCATCCCCCGGTAGTCCACCGCCCACGAGCCGGCCGCCGCGGGCCGCCAGTGCCGCAGCCGCTCCACGGCCTCCAGCACCCCGGCCAGGTCCTCCCGGGAGACCGGGGTGAGGGGGAACCGGTCCGGGGCCAGCACTTCCCCGGTGAGCCGTTCCATGACCAGCACGGCCCGCTCCCGGTCGGAGGCGAACCGCCGCGGCACCGGCACCGGCGGGGGCACCGCGTCGAACAGGTCGTAGGTGTCGATCTCGCGCAGGCACTGGCGCCGCCAGTCGGGCGTGCGCACCTTGGCCAGCGCCTCGACGCCGTCCAGCTCGCCGCCCACCACCAGCGAGGTGCGGCTGCGGTAGACGACCTCCCCGGGGGTGAAGCCGGGGCACACCTCACGGGCCAGCGCGATCAGCGGGCCGTCGGCGGGCGTCGGCGTACCGCTCTGGACATCGGGCTCGGTCTTCAACGGGTTCTCCTTCACCGGCGCAGGAATTCGACGAGGCTCTTGTTCACCGCGTCCGGCGACTCCAGGTAGCCGTAGTGGCCGCAGTCGGGCACCAGTTCGTACTCGGCGCCGGGGATCGCGTCGGCCACCTCCCGGCCCAGGTGGGGCGGGGCGATCAGGTCGTCCTGGAAGGCGACGACGCGGGTGGCGGCCCGGATGCCGCGGTAGGCCTCCCGCCGGTCGCCGTCCACCCGCACCCCGAGCTGGGCCCGGTAGCCCGCACCGGAGCGCCGGGTCAGTTCCAGCACGTCCAGCCAGTCGCGGGCCTGCACGTCGTTGTCGAGGGTGCGCGGGGACAGGTTCTGCATGGCCTGGACGACCGCCTCGTAGGCGGCGGGCAGCCGGATCCCCTGGTCGTACAGCTCCATCTCCGCGCGGCACAGCGCCTCGCGCAGCGCGTCCGGGCGGGCCCGGGTCGCCATCAGGACCAGCCGGTCCACCAGGTCGGGCCGGGACAGGGCCAGCTCCTGGGCGATGTGCGCGCCCATCGAGATGCCGGCCACCCGGCAGGGCCCCAGCCGCAGTTCCTCGACGAGGGCCGCCGTGTCGGCGACCAGGTCGTCGATGCCGAAGCCCCCGGGGCACTCCTCGCTCGGCGCGATGCCCCGGTTGTCGAAGCTGATCACCCGGAACCCGGCGGCGACCAGCGCGGGCACCTGGTGCAGGTGCCAGGCCCGGCCGCTGCCGCCCGAGCCCATGACGAGCAGTACGGCGGGTGCGGCCTGCGCACCCGCCGGGGGCGCGTCGTCGTAGTAGTTGATCCTGATGCCGTTGACGGTGAGGACGGGCATGGTTCAGGCGACCTCGGTCGAATCGAGCGGCTCGGGCGACGGGGCGGGCTCGGGCGAGGGGTTCATGGCGGTGACTCCTTCGGTCTCGGGGACTGCTGCGGAAGCCGCGGGACCCGTCGCCGGGTCCAGGCGGTCGGCCAGCGCGCGGCCGATGACGGCGAGGGCGGCGTCGGACTGCACGAGGCCGAGGTGGTCGGCGTCGACACCGACCCGTTCGATCCGGCCCCGCACGTGCGGGCGCCACGACTCGGCGCCGCGGCGGGCCAGCTTGTCGCCGTCCGCCCGCTCGGCCGCCAGCACCAGTACGTCGCCGTCGTAGGTGCCGGGGGTGTGGCCGCGCATCAGGGCCGCGTTGTTCATGAACACCTCCAGGACCGCGGCCAGTTCGGCCTCGTCCAGGCGGCCCATCGGGTCCCCGGTGGCGTTCAGGAACGCGCGGTAGCGGGCCGTGGGGAAGCGGCCGCCGGTGAGCTCCTCCTCGGCGAGGTCGAACCCGGCGTCGCGCAGGTTGTGCGCGAACACCTCGGCCAGCGGGGCCTCCGGGCCCGCGCCCGCCTGCCGCGGATAGGCGTCCAGGAAGGCCAGCAGCTCCACCTCCTGCCCGCGGGCGCGCAGTTCGCGGGCCATGGCGAAGGCCACGTTGCCGCCGAGCGACCAGCCCAGCAGCCGGTACGGGCCCGCGGGCTGCGTCTCCTGGACCAGGTCCGCGTACTCGGCGGCCATCTCCTGAAGCGTCGCGGGCAGCGGCCCGTCGCCGTCGAGTCCGGCGGCCTGGACGCCGTACACCGGGATGCCCGGCGGCAGGTGGCGCACCAGGCCGGAGTAGCACCAGCTCATGCCGGAACCGGGGTGGACGCAGAACACCGGCCGGGCGGCACCGGCGGCACGCAGCGGGAGCAGCCGCTCCATCGGCTCCCGGCCGCCGCGGGCCGCGAGCCGCACCGCCAGGTCGGCGACCGTGGGGGCGGCGAACAGGTCGCGCACGCCCAGCTCCTCGCCCAGCTCGGCACGGACCCGCTCCACGAGCCGGATCGCCAGCAGCGAGTGGCCGCCCAGGTCGAAGAAGCCGTCGTCGAGACCGACCAGCTCCAGACCGAGGACCTCGGCGAAGAGCCGGCACAGGGCCTCCTCGCGCGGGGTGCGCGGCGAGCGGCCCTCGACGGTGCGGTACTCCGGGGCGGGCAGCGCGCGGTGGTCCAGCTTGCCGTTGGTGGTGAGCGGCAGCGCGTCGAGGACCACGAGGGCGGCGGGCACCATGTACTCGGGCAGCGAGCCGCGCAGCGCCTGCCGCAGCGCGCCGGGGTCCACACCCGCCCCGGCGTCCGGCACCACGTAGCCGACCAGGCGGCGGTCGCCGGGCGTGTCCTCGCGGACCAGCACGGCCGCCTGCGCCACGCCGGGCAGGCCCGCCGTCACCGCCTCGATCTCGGCCGGTTCGACGCGCATGCCGCGCAGCTTGACCTGGGTGTCGGTGCGGCCCAGGTACTCCAGGTCGCCGTCCGCGCGGTGGCGGACCAGGTCGCCGGTGCGGTACATGACGCCGCCCGCGGGCCCGAACGGGCAGGCCACGAAGCGGCCCGCGGTCAGCGACGGGCGGCCCAGGTAGCCGCGGGCGAGTCCGGGCCCGCGCACGTACAGCTCGCCGGGCACCCCCGGCGGCACCGGCTGGAGCGCCTCGTCCAGGACGTACCCGGCGGTGTCGGCGATCGGCGCGCCGATCGGCGGGACGGCCGCACCCGACAGCGGGGCGCTCATGGTGGCGCAGACCGTGGTCTCCGTCGGCCCGTAGGAATTGCGCATCAGGCGTCCCGCGGACCAGCGGGCGACCAGTTCGGGCGGGCAGGTCTCGGCGGCCACGACCAGGGTCGTGGTGGCGGGCAGCGCGCCCTCGGGGATCAGCTGGAGCACCGCGGGGGTGATCGCCGCGTGGGTGACCCGGTGGCGGACCGCCAGCGCGGCCAGGGCGGGCCCCGGCACGGTGCCGGGCTCCACGACGACGAGGGTCGCACCGGTCAGCAGCCCCATCGCCAGCTCCCAGAACCCGCCGTCGAAGGCGGGGGAGAGGTGGTGCAGGACGCGGCTGCCGGGGACGACGTCCAGCTGCGAGGTGAAGATGTCCAGCAGGGCGGGCAGGCCCGAGTGCGTCACGGTGACGCCCTTGGGGCGGCCGGTGGTGCCGGAGGTGTAGATGACGTACGCGGGATGCCCCGGCAGCAGCGGCGCGAGCCGGTCGGCGTCGGTGAGGTCGGCTCCGGCGCGGGCGGTGCCGCCCGGGTCACCGGTGTCCGTGTCGTCCCCGTCCGCCTCGTCCAGCAGCAGCCTGGGCACGTCCGTGTCCGGGAGGCCGGTGGCCACCGCGGCCGTGGTCAGCAGCGCGACCGGTGCCGCGTCGTCGAGGGTGCCCGCGATCCGCTCCGCCGGGTGGGCCGGGTCCAGCGGCAGGTATGCGGCGCCCGCCTTGGCCACCGCGAGGACGGCGACGGGCAGTTCGGCCGAGCGGGGCAGCGCCAGCGCCACCAGCCGCTCGGGGCCCGCACCCCGCGCCACCAGCAGCCGGGCCAGCCGGTTGGCGCGCGCGTTCAGCTCCGCGTAGCTCAGCGACGTGTCGCCGACGACCACCGCCTCGGCGTCGGGGCGCTCCCGCACGTGCCGCTCGAACAGCTCGGGCAGGGTGGCCGGGGCGAGCCCCTTCGCCGTCGCGTTCCACTCCTCGACGACCCGGTGCCGCTCCCGCGGTCCGAGCACGTCGATGCGGCTCAGCGGCCGGTCGGGGTGGGCGGCCGCGTCGGCGAGCACCCGCACCAGCCGGTCCACCAGGCCCTGCGCGGTGCCGCGGTCGAAGAGGTCGGTGCGGAAGTCGAGGACGCCCGCCACCCCGTCGGGGGTGTGGTCGGCCGCCCGGCGCTCCGTCACCGAGAACCCGAGGTCGACCTTTGCCGCCGTCGCCGCCGCACCGCCCGTGCCGCTCACCGTCAGCCCGCCCGGCAGCGCCGCCGCGCCCTCCCCGTCCGCCCGCGGTGCGGTGCTGCGCAGCGACAGCACCACCTGGAAGAGGGGGTGGTGGGTGAGGGAGCGGGTGGGGTTGAGGGCTTCTACGAGGCGTTCGAAGGGGAGGTCCTGGTGGGTGTAGGCGGTGAGGTCGGTGTCGCGGACTCGGGTGAGGAGTTGGCGGAAGGTGGGGTTGCCGCTGGTGTCGGTGCGCAGGACGAGGGTGTTGACGAAGAAGCCGATGAGGTGGTCGGTGGCGTCGTCGGTGCGTCCGGCTATGGGGGTGCCGATCGGGATGTCCTCGCCGGCGCCGTGCCGGGTGAGCAGGGCCGCGAGGGCGGCCTGGAGCACCATGTAGAGGGTCGTGTCGGTGGCCCGGGCGAGTTCCGTCAGGCGGGTGTGCAGGTCGGCGGGGAGGGTGAACTCGACGCGGTCGCCGGTGTGGTCGGCGGTGGCGGGCCGGGGCCGGTCGGTGGGGAGGTCGAGCTGTTCGGGCAGGCCGGCGAGCTGCTCTCTCCAGTAGGCGAGCTGGCGGCCCGCGAGGCTGTCGGCGTTGGTGTCGTCGCCGAGGATCTCCTGCTGCCAGACGGCGTAGTCGGCGTACTGGACGGGGAGGGGTTGCCAGGTGGGTGTGTCGCCGGTGCAGCGGGCGGTGTAGGCGGTGGTGAGGTCCTGGGCCAGCGGGCCGCGGGACCAGGCGTCACTGGCGATGTGATGCACGAGCAGCAGCAGGACGTGCTCCCGCTCCGACAGCCGCAGCAGCCGCGCCCGGACCGGGATCTCCGCGCCCAGATCGAAGGCGTGCCGGGCCGCCCGGGCGAGGTCGGCCTCGTAGTCGGCCTCCGTGGACTCGGCCGTCTCGAAGACCGGCCGGACCCCGTCGGCGGGGTGCACCACCTGGCGGGCCCCCAGCTCGTCCTCGGTGAACGTCGTCCGCAGGCTCTCGTGCCGCCCGACCACGTCCAGCAGCGCCGCGCGCAGCGCCTCCGGGCGCAGCGGTCCGCTCAGCCGGAGCACGGTCGGGATGTTGTAGGTGGGGCTCGGCCCTTCGAGCAGGTGGAGGAACCACAGGCGCTGCTGGGCGTAGGAGAGCGGGAGGCGCTCGGGACGGGGCCGTGCGGTGAGCGCGGCCCGCGCCCGGCCCGCCCCGGCGAGCACCACGGCGAGCGCGGCCGGGGTCGGCGCCTCGAAGAACTGCCGGATGGACAGCTCGGCCCCCAGCGTGGTGCGGACCCGGCTGACGAGCCGGGTGGCGAGCAGGGAGTGACCGCCGAGGTCGAAGAAGTCGTCGTCGACGGTGACGGCCGGCAGCGACAGGACCTCCGCGTACAGGTCGCAGAGGATCTCCTCGGCGGGGGTGCGCGGCGCCCGGCCCGCGGTCCGGCCGGTGTACGTCGGGGCGGGCAGCGCCGCCCGGTCCAGCTTGCCGTTCGGGCTGAGCGGCAGGGCGTCCAGGGCGACGAAGGCCGAGGGCATCATGAAGTCCGGCAGCGACAGGGCCAGCCGGGCGCGGGCGGCGGCCTCGTCCCAGTGGCCGGGGTCCGGGACGACGTAGGCCACCAGGCGCTGGTCGCCCGGCTGGTCCTCGCGCAGGACGACCGCGGCCTGGCGCACCCCCGGCCCGCCCGCGACGGCGGCCTCGATCTCGCCCAGCTCGATGCGGTACCCGCGCAGCTTGACCTGCCGGTCCGCGCGCCCGGCGAAGACCAGCTCCCCCGCTTCGTTCCAGTGCGCGACGTCGCCCGTGCGGTACATGCGGCTGCCCGGCGCGCCGAACGGGTCGGCCGTGAACCGCTCGGCGGTCAGCCCGCCGCGGCCCAGGTAGCCGCGCGCCAGCTGCACGCCCGCCAGGTACACCTCGCCGTCCAGGCCCGGCGCGACCGGGCGCAGCGCGGAGTCGAGGACGTACACCCGCACTCCCTCGTGCGGGGTGCCGATCGGCACCGGGCCCGGCTCCACCGTGCGGTCCGGGGCGATCCAGTGCTCCAGGCAGTGCCCGGTGGCCTCGGTGGGCCCGTAGACGTTCACCACCGTCACGTCCGGCACGGTCTCGCGCCAGGGCGCCAGGATCTCCCCGCGCAGCTCCTCGCCGCCCAGGGTCAGGGTGCCCGAGGGCGCGACCTCCGGCGGCATGGTGGCCAGCAGCGCCAGGTGGGACGGGGTGCCCTTCATGAAGGTGGCGCGGTGGAAGCCGGGTTCGGACCCGGCCGTCTCGGCGAGGGCGCGCAGATCCGTCAGCCGGACGCAGCCGCCGCTGATCAGCGGGGCGTGCAGCGAGCCGACGCTCTGGTCGAAGGACGCGGACGCCTGCATCACGGACAGCCCCGAGATGTCCGGTGCCTGGGAGGACCGGCAGTGCCGCACGAACGCCGACAGGGCCCGGTGCTCGACGACGACGCCCTTGGGGCGGCCCGTCGTGCCCGAGGTGTAGATGACGTACGCCGGATGGCCCGGCAGCAGCGGCGCCGCGCGGTCGGCGTCGGTGAGGGCGCTCCCGGAGTGCCTGCCCAGCGACGTTCCGGTGCCGGGGTCGTCCATGACGAACGTCAGCGGCCCGCAGCACTCCTCGCCGATCCGGTCGTCCACGTCGGAGGTGGTGAGGACGAGCGCGGGGTCCGCGTCCTGGATCATGTGGCGGATGCGGTCCGGCGGGTACTCCGGGTCGACCGGCACATAGGCGCCGCCCGCCTTGAGCACCGCCAGCATGCCGACCACCAGTTCCGTGCGGCGTCCCACCGCGACTGCCACGTGCCGTTCCGGGCCGACGCCCAGCTCGACCAGGCGCCGGGCCAGCCGGTTGGCGGCGGCGTCGAGTTCGGCGTAGGTCAGCCGCCCGTCCGGGGCGATCAGCGCCGTCTTGCCGGGGGTGCGCGCCACCTGCTCCTCGAACAGGTCGGTGAACCGCTCGGCGGGCCGCACGTCGTCCGAGCCGCTCCACTTCTCCAGGACGGTGCCCCGCACCTCCGGGTCGAGCAGCGCGACCGCGCCGACCCGGGTGTCCGGGCCGTCCAGGACGGTGCGCAGCGCCCGGCGGAACGCGGCGACCACCGCCTCGACCCGCGCCCGGTCGAAGACCTGCGGCAGATAGCCCAGCGAGAACCGCAGGGTCTCGCGGGGCAGCGCCAGCAGCCCCAGCGGGTAGTGCATCTGGTCCTTCGAACGGACCCCGAGGACGGTCGGGAGGTCCGCGTCCGGCGCGGCCCCCGGGGGGAGGCCGCGGCTGGAGTTGAGCGGATAGTTCTCGAACACCATGGCCGTGTCGAAGAGTTCGCCGGAGCCCGCCCAGCGCTGGATCTCCGCGAGGCCCACCCACTGGTGGTCGATGAGCCGCGCCTGCTCGCCCTGCAACCGGCGCAGGAACCCGGTCAGCGTCTCGGCGGGCCGCAGCCGCACCCGCAGCGGCAGGGTGTTCATGAACAGGCCGACCATGGTGTCGACGCCGGGCAGCTCCGGCGGGCGGCCGCTGACGGTCACGCCGAACACCACGTCGTCCCGGCCCGTCAGATGGGACAGGACCAGGCCCCAGCAGCCCTGGATCACCGTGTTCACCGTCAGCCCGTTGGACCGGGCGAACCGGGTCAGCGCGGCGCTCGCCGCCTCGTCCTCGGAGAAGTCGATCCGCTCGGGCGCCGCGGTGAGCGCGCCCCGGCCGGGGGCGACGATGCTCGGGGCGTCGAGCCCGGCGAACGCCTCCGTCCAGGCCTGCCTGGCGGCGTCCCGGTCCCGGCCGCCGAGCCAGCCCAGGTAGTCGCGGTAGGGGCGCACCCGGGGCAGGGCCGTACCGTCGCCGTGGACCGTGTACAGGGTCATCAGCTCGCGCAGCAGGATCGGCATGGACCAGCCGTCCGCCAGGATGTGGTGGAGCGTCAGCAGCAGCCGGTGGCGGGCCGGGCCGAGCCGGACCAGGGTGAAGCGGATCAGCGGCGGCCGGGACAGGTCGAAGCGCGTCCAGCGGTCCCGCTCGGCGACCCGCTCCGCCGCCGCCTCCCGCTCCTCCTCGGCGACGCCCGCCAGATCCTCCTCGCCCCAGGGCAGGACGACCCGGCGGGGGATGAGCTGCACCGGGCGCTTGACCCCCTCGTGCCGGAAGGCGGCCCGCAGGTTGGCGTGCCGCTCCAGCAGCGCCTGCCCGGCCCGGCGCAGCCGCTCCGGGTCCGTGCCGCCCTCCAGGTCGATGAAGACCTGGACGTTGTAGGCGTCCAGTTCCTGGTCGTCGAAGAGGTTGTGGAACAGCATCCCCTCCTGGAGCGGGGACAGCGGCAGGATGTCTTCCAAGCCGGACTTGGCCATCAGAGGGAGCCCCATTCGCTCTCGAGTCGGGAGATGTCGTCCTCGCTGAGCGAGGTGAGGGAGACGTCCGAGGGGGTCAGACCGCTCGCCTCGGGCCGGCCGGCGTGCTCGACCAGCGCCTTCAGGGCCCGGAACCAGCCCTCGCCCAGGCGCCGCACCTCGGCCTCGGACAGCACGGCGTCCGCGTACGTCCACACGCTGTGCAGCGTGGGCCCGCGGTCGGTGTCGTGGGCGCCCGCGACCAGTTCCACCGGGTGCGCCAGCGGGGTGTCGGGGTGCTGGCCCGCCACGCCCCGCCCGAGCACGCTCCACGGCTCGGGCCCGGCGCCGCCGCCCGGTGCGCCGCCGCCCCGGCCGCCGGTGTGGCGCCCCAGGTAGTTGAAGCCGTACGCCGGTGCCGGCAGGGCGGCGAAACGGTCCCGGGTGCGCGGGTTGAGGTGACGGAGCAGGCCGTGGCCCACGCCGTCGCGCGGGACGGCGCGCAGTTGCTCCTTGACCCGCTTCAGGGCCCGCCCGGCCGCGGCCCCGCCGTCCCACACCTCGGCCCAGTCCGGGTCGTCGATCTCGGGGTGCAGCGGCACCGGGTGCATCGAGGTGAACCAGCCGGTGGTGCGGGTGAGATCGGCGCCCGGCACCAGGTGCTCGTGGCGGCCGTGGCTCTCCAGGTCCACCGTGACGGGCGCCGTGCCCCGGGCGCCCCGGTCGCGCCGCCAGTCGGCGACGGCCAGCCCGAACGCGGTGAGCAGCAGGTCGTTGATCTCGGCCCGGAACACCCCGGGCACCCAGGTGAGCAGGGCGTCGGTGGTGTCCGGGTCGAGGTCGAGGACGACCTGTCCCGAGCGGGCGTGGGTGTCGCGCGCCGGGTCCAGTACCGGGTCCGCGGGTTCGGCGGCCGGGCGGGCCGCGTCCAGCCAGTGGTCCGTCTCGGCCTCGGTGACGGGGGAGCCGGCCAGCTCCCGCAGCGCCGACGCCCACTGGCGCCAGGCGGTGCCCGCCGGGCTGAGCGGGCGGCCCTGGTAGGCGGCGGCCAGGTCCGGCACGAGCAGCCGCCAGCTGACCGCGTCCACGGCCAGGTGGTGGGCGACCAGGACCAGCAGCCCCGGCCGGTCCGGTCCCCGGTCGACGTGGCAGGCCCGCAGCATCCGCCCGTCGGCCGGGGACAGCCGGTCGCGCTCGGCGGCGCCCGCCGCGGCCACCACCGCGTGCAGCCCGGCGTCGTCGACGTCCCCGGCCGCGCGGCGCGTGAGGAGATGGGCGGCGTCCGTGCCGCCGGGCTCGGGCTCGGGCACGGACATGGACCAGTCCGCGGCGACCCGCAGCCGCAGCGAGTCGTGCCGGTCCAGGAGCGCTCCGAGGGCGGCCACCAGCCGCTCCGCGTCCAGGTCCGCGGGCACGGACACCACCACCGACTGGTTGAACGGCGCGACGGGCCCGCCCAGTGCGGCGAACCACCCCATGATCGGCGTCGCGGGCACCGGCCCGCTCGCCGCTTCCGCCTCTCCCGGCTCTCCCGGTACGGCGCCCGCCGACGCCCCCGCCGCGCCGTCGGCGGCCTGCGCCTCGGCGAGCTCGAGTGCCTCGGCGACCCGGGCGACGCTCTGGTGCTCGAAGACGTCCCGCACCGAGAGCGTGAGGCCCTTCGCACGGGCCCGGCTGACCAGCTGGATGGACAGGATGCTGTCGCCGCCCAGGTCGAAGAAGCCGTCGTCGACACCGACCGACTCCAGGCCCAGCGCCTCGGCGAACAGCGCGCACAGCAGTTCCTCGCGCGCCGTGACCGGGGCCCGGCCCGTGCCGGCGGCCGCGTAGTCGGGCGCGGGCAGCCGCCCCCGGTCCAGCTTGCCGTTGCCGGTCAGCGGCAGCTCCGCCAGGCGCACGAACGCCGACGGCACCATGTAGTCGGGCAGCGTCTCGCGCAGCCGCTCCCGCAACTCCTCGTCCGAGGGCACCGGCACCGGCCCGGCCCCGGTCACCAGGTACGCCACCAGACGCCGGTCGCCCGGCCGGTCCTCGCGCACCACGGCCACCGCCTCCGGCACCCCCGGGTGCCGCGACAGGGCCGACTCGACCTCGCCCAGCTCCACCCGGAAGCCGCGGATCTTCACCTGGTCGTCGACCCGGCTGATGAACTCCAGGTCGCCCCGCCGGTTCCAGCGCACGATGTCGCCGGTGCGGTACATCCGCTCGCCCGGCCCCTCGAAGGGGTTGGCGACGAACCGCGACGCGCTCTGCCCGGGCCGGTTCAGATAGCCGCGCGCCAGCTGCACCCCGGACACGTACAACTCGCCCGGCACCCCGGCCGGCACGGGCTGCAGATACGGGTCGAGGACCAGCATGCGCGTGTTGGGGAACGGGCGGCCGATGGTCAGCACACCGTCCGCGAGGTCGTCCGGCGACTCGACCCGCCAGGTCGTGCAGCCCACGATCGTCTCGGTCGGACCGTACTCGTTGAGGACCCGCGCCCCCGGATGCGCCGCCAGCAGCGTCCGCACCGCGCGGCCGGTCAGCGACTCGCCGCCCAGGACCAGCTCCCCGTCCGGCACGCACACCCCGGGCAGCCCGGTGATCAGCGGCAGATGGCTCGGCGTCGCCTTCAGGAACGTCGTCTGCGGCAGGTCGGGCACCTCGCCGTCCAGCGCCCGCTCGTGCAGCTCCTCCAGGTCCGCGAGGTGCACGCAGCCGCCGTTCAGCAGCGGCGCGAACAGGCCCGTCACCGTCAGGTCGAAGGAGAGCGGCGAGTGCAGCAGCGCGTTGCCCGCCACGCCCGGGTACAGCTCCGCCGACACCGCCAGGTAGTTCAGCACCGGCTGGTGCTCGACGAGCACCCCCTTGGGACGGCCCGTGGAGCCCGACGTGTAGATGATGTACGCCGCGTTCCACGGCGACAGCGGCTGCGTGCGGTCCTCGTCCGTCAGGTCGTGCGCGGGTTGCGCGGCCAGCCGGGCGGTGACGTCCGGGTCGTCGAGCAGCAGCCGGGGCAGCTCCGCCGGGAACACCCCGGCCGGGACCGCCGACGTCGTCAGCGCGCACACCGGCGCCGCGTCCTCGGCCATGGTGGCGATCCGCTCGCGCGGAGCGCCCGGATCGACCGGCAGGTACGCGGCCCCCGTCTTCAGCACCGCGAGCACCGCCACGCCCATCTCCACCGACGGCGGCAACGAGATCGCCACCACCTGCTCCGGACCCGCCCCGGACTCCGCGAGGAGATGGGCCAGCCGGTTGGCGCGGGAGTTCAGCTCGGCGTACGTCAGCGTCGTCCCGCCGGCCGAGAACGCCGGGCGGCGCGGAGTCCTGGCGACCTGCTCCTCGAACAGCTGGGGCAGGGTCCCCTCGCGCTGCGGGCGCGCGGTGTCGTTCCACTCCCGCAGCACCTGCCGCCGCTCGGCCGGGTCCAGCAGGCCGATCCCGCCGATCGGCCGGTCCGGGTCGGCGGTGACCGAGCCCAGCACCCCGAGCAGCCGCGAGATCACCGACTCCGCGGTCTCCGGGTCGAACAGCTCCGTGCGGTACTCCAGCGAACCGCGCATGCCCGCGGGACCGCCCGCCGGGTCGTGCCGCTCCCCGAAGGTCAGCGCCAGGTCGAACTTGGCCACCCCGGTACCGGCCGTCATCCGGGTCGCGTTCAGGAGCGCGCCCGCCTCCCCGGACGCCGCCGGGGCGTCCGGAGCGGTGCGGGCGCCCGCGTCGGCCGTGTTGTTGAAGGTGATCATCACCTGGTACAGCGGGTGGTGGGCCAGACTGCGCGCCGGGTTCAGCGCCTCCACCAGCCGCTCGAACGGCACGTCCTGGTGCGCGTACGCGGCCAGGTCCCGCTCGCGCACCCGGCCCAGCAGCTCGCGGAAGGTCGGGTTGCCGCCGGTGTCGGTGCGCAGCACCAGCGTGTTCACGAAGAACCCGACGAGATCCTCGGTGGCGGCGTCGTTGCGCCCCGCGACCGCCGTGCCGACGGGAATGTCCTCGCCCGCCCCCAGCCGCGTCAGCAGCGTCGCGAACGCTGCCTGGACCACCATGAACAGGCTGGAGTGCGTGGACCGCGCCAGCTCCGTCAGCCGCGCGTGCAGCGCCGCCGGCACCGTGAACGCGATGCGGTCGCCGGTGTAACCCGCGGTCGCCGGGCGGGGCCGGTCGGTGGGCAGCTCCAACTGCTCGGGCAGCCCCGCCAGGGCCTCCTTCCAGTAGGCCAGCTGCCGCGCCGCCACGCTGTCGGGGTCGGACTCGTCGCCGAGGACCTCCCGCTGCCACAGCGCGTAGTCGGCGTACTGCACCGGCAGCGGCTCCCAGTCCGGTGCCGCGCCCGCGCAGCGCGCCGCGTACGCGGCCGTGAGGTCACGGGCCAGCGGGGCCATCGACCAGCCGTCGCCCGCGATGTGGTGGATGAGCAGCAGCAGGACGTGCTCGGTGTCCGAGACGCGGAACAGCCGGGCCAGGAACGGGATGTCGGCCGTCAGGTCGAAGGCGTGCCGGGCCGCCTCGCCGACCCGCTCCGCCACCTCCCCGGCGGTCACGTCGACCACGTCCAGGCGGCCGGCGGCCCGGTCGGCGGGCAGCACGACCTGCCACGAACCCCCGTCGTCCGCCGCGAACACGGTCCGCAGGCTCTCGTGCCGGACCAGCACGTCACCGATCGCCCGCTCCAGCGCCGCCCGGTCCACCGGACCGGACAGCCGGAGCGCCGTCGGCATGTTGTACGTCGCCGACGGCCCCTCGAACTGGTGCAGGAACCACAGCCGCTGCTGCGCCGGCGACAACGGGACCCGCTCCGGCCGCGGCCGGGCCGCCAGCGGCGCCCGCGCGCCCGCCGCCCGGTCCAGGGCGCCGGAGAGCCCGGCGATCGTCGGCGTCTCGAAGAACCGGCGCACGGACAGCTCGACACCCAGCGCCGTCCTGATGCGGCTGACCAGCCGGGTCGCGAGCAGCGAGTGCCCGCCCAGGTCGAAGAAGCCGTCGTCGATGCCGACCCGGGCGACGCCCAGCACCTCGGCGAACAGCGCGCACAGGATCTCCTCGCGCGGATCCCGCGGCCCCCGGCCCACCGGCTCGCCGTCGTACTCCGGAGCGGGCAGCGCCTTGCGGTCCAGCTTCCGGTTCGGCGTCAGCGGCAGCGCGTCGAGCACCACGAACGCCGTCGGCACCATGAACTCCGGCAGCCGCCCGCGCAGCCGCTCGCGCAGCTCCCGCGCGCTCGGCACCGGCCCCTTCGGTACGACGTACCCGACCAGTCGCCGGTCGCCCGGCCGGTCCTCGCGCACCGTCACCGCGGACTCGGCGACCGCCGGATGCCGGGACAGCTCCGCCTCGATCTCCCCGAGTTCGATGCGGAAGCCCCGCAGCTTGACCTGCTGGTCCACCCGGCTCAGATAGCGCAGCGCACCGTCCCGGCGCCGGCACACCAGGTCGCCCGTGCGGTACATCCGGGTACCGGCCGGGCCGTACGGGTCGGCGGTGAACCGCTCCGACGTCAGCGAGGGACGCAGGTGGTAACCCTGCGCGAGCTGCTCCCCGGCCAGGTACAACTCGCCCGGCACGCCGACCGGGACCGGCCGCAGCGCCGAGTCCAGCACGTAGGCCGAGGTGTTGGCGAGCGGCCGGCCGATGACCGGCCCGGACTCGGCGACATCGGCCGCCGTCGCCCAGATCGTCGCCTCCGTCGGCCCGTACAGGTTCGTCACCCCGCGGGCACGGTCCGTCAGCGCCCGCGCCAGCTCGGAAGGCAACGCCTCCCCGCCCACCAGCACCCGCACCCCGGCCAGCTCGTCCCCGGCCACGGCCACGACCCCCTGCCACAGGCTCGGCGTCGCCTGGACCATGGTGATCCCCGACGCCGACACCCGGTGCAGCAGCGCGTGCGGGTCGCGCGCGGTCTCCTCGTCGGCGAGCACCAGCACCGCGCCGTGCAGCAGCGGGAGGAAGATCTCCAGGCCCGCGATGTCGAAGCCCACCGTGGTCACGGCGAGCAGCCGGTCACCGGCCCCCGGCGTGAACCGCCGGCCCATGTCGGCCAGGAAGTTGTCCAGCGCCCCGCGCGGCACCACCACGCCCTTGGGCCGCCCCGTGGAACCCGAGGTGTAGATCGTGTACGCCGGATGCGCCCCGTGGACCGGGCCCCGCAGCTCGTCCACCCCGAGGTCCGCGTCCCCGTACCCCGACAGCGCGGCCTCCGCCACCGGTTCGGCCACCGTCAGCGCGGGCCCCGCGTCGGCCAGCATGTACTCCACCCGCTCGGCCGGGTAGTGCGGGTCGATCGGCAGGTACGCGGCCCCGGACTTGAGGACCGCCAGCAGCGTCACGACCAGCTCCGCCGAGCGGGGCAGCGCCACGGCCACGAACCGGCCCGGCGCCGCGCCCCGCGCGACGAGGTGCCGGGCCAGCCGGTTGGCGCGCGCGTTCAGCTCCGCGTAGGACAGCCGCACCTCGCCGAACTCCACGGCCGTCGCCTCCGGCGACCGCCGCGCCTGCCGCTCGAAGAGCCCGGTCACCGACGCGGCGGGCGGCTCGGCCGCGGTGTCGTTCCACTCCTGGAGCACCAGCCGCCGTTCGGCCGCGTCCATGATCTCCAACTGCCCCACGGGCCGCCCCGGATGCGCCACCGCCGCCGCGAGCAGCCGCACCAGCCGGTCGGCGAGGTCCCGCACCGTGGCACGGTCGAAGAGCGCCGTGCTGTACGTGACGCCGCCGCTCATGCCCTCGCAGGAATGGTCGGCGCCGAAGTGCTCGGCCAGCGCGAACGACAGGTCGAAGCGCGCCGAGACCGACTCCGACGCCACCACCTCGGCCGCCAGCCCGGCGAACCGGTCCGTCTTCGTGCCCTGCGTGTTGTGCAGGGTGAGCATCGTCTGGAAGAGGGGGTGGTGGGTGAGGGAGCGGGTGGGGTTGAGGGCTTCTACGAGGCGTTCGAAGGGGAGGTCCTGGTGGGTGTAGGCGGTGAGGTCGGTGTCGCGGACTCGGGTGAGGAGTTGGCGGAAGGTGGGGTTGCCGCTGGTGTCGGTGCGCAGGACGAGGGTGTTGACGAAGAAGCCGATGAGGTGGTCGGTGGCGTCGTCGGTGCGTCCGGCTATGGGGGTGCCGATCGGGATGTCCTCGCCGGCGCCGTGCCGGGTGAGCAGGGCCGCGAGGGCGGCCTGGAGCACCATGTAGAGGGTCGTGTCGGTGGCCCGGGCGAGTTCGGTCAGGCGGGTGTGCAGGTCGGCGGGGACGGTGAACTCGACGCGGTCGCCGGTGTGGTCGGCGGTGGCGGGCCGGGGCCGGTCGGTGGGGAGGTCGAGCTGTTCGGGCAGGCCGGCGAGCTGCTCTCTCCAGTAGGCGAGCTGGCGGCCCGCGAGGCTGTCGGCGTTGGTGTCGTCGCCGAGGATCTCCTGCTGCCAGACGGCGTAGTCGGCGTACTGGACGGGGAGGGGTTGCCAGGTGGGTGCGTCGCCGGTGCAGCGGGCGGTGTAGGCGGTGGTGAGGTCCTGGGCCAGCGGGCCGCGGGACCAGGCGTCACTGGCGATGTGGTGCACGAGCAGCAGCAGGACGTGCTCCCGCTCCGAGACCCGGAACAGCCGCGCCCGGACCGGGATCTCCGCGCCCAGATCGAAGGCGTGCCGGGCCGCCTCGGCCACCCGTTCCGCCACGTCCTCCGCGGCCACGTCGACGACGGCGAACGGCGTCGCGACGGCCTCCACGGGCAACACGACCTGCTGGGCGCCCTGGTCGTCCTCGGCGTAGATGGTGCGCAGGCTTTCGTGGCGGGCGAGGAGATCGCTGAACGCGGCGTGCAGGGCGTCGGTGTCGAGGGCGCCGGTGAGGCGAAGAGTGGTGGGGATGTTGTAGGTGGCGGTGGGTCCTTCGAGCTGGTGGAGGAACCAGAGGCGTTGCTGGGCGTAGGAGAGCGGGATGCGCTCGGGGCGCGGCCTCGCCGCGAGCGCGGTGCGCAGCGTGCCGGACGTGTCCAGGGCACGGGAGAGGCCCGCGACGGTCGGCGTCTCGAAGAGCTGCCGGATCGGCAGCTCCCGCCCGAGAGTGGTGCGGATGCGGCTGACCAGGCGGGTGGCGAGGAGGGAGTGCCCGCCGAGGTCGAAGAAGCTGTCGTCGATGCCCACGGTGTTCACCGAGAGGATCTCCGAGTACAGGGTGCAGAGGATTTCTTCGCGGGGTGTGCGGGGGGTGCGTCCGGTGGTGGATGCCGTGTATGCGGGGGCGGGGAGGGCGGTGCGGTCGAGTTTGCCGTTGGGGGTGAGGGGGAGGGCGTCGAGGGTGATAAGTGTGCTGGGGACCATGTAGTCGGGCAGTGCGCTGGCCAGTGCGTTGCGCACGGTGTTCTCGTCGTATCCAGTGGATGTGACGAGGTAGGCGACGAGGCGTTGGTCGCCGGGGGTGTCTTCGCGGAGTTGGACGGTGGCTTGGGTGATGCCGGGTTGTGCGGTGAGGGTGGCTTCGATCTCGCCCGGTTCGATGCGGTGGCCACGCAGCTTGACCTGGTGGTCGGCGCGTCCGTCGTAGGTGAGGTGGCCGTGGTGGTTCCAGTGGGCGAGGTCGCCGGTGCGGTACATGCGGGTGCCGGGGGTGCTGCTGTGGGGGTTGGCGGTGAAGCGTTCGGCGGTGAGGGCGGGGCGGCCGAGGTAGCCGCGGGCCAGTTGCTCGCCTGCGAGGTACAGCTCGCCGGTGACGCCGGGGGCGACGGGTCGCAGGGCTGAATCCAGTACGTACACCTGGGTGTTGGCGAAGGGCCGTCCGATGGGGACGGAGCCTTCTTCCGACCCGTCGAGGTGGTGGTCGGTGATGTTGACGGTGGATTCGGTGGGGCCGTAGGCGTTGATGATCTGGACGTCGGGGTGTTGGGTGCGCCAGTCGGTCAGCTGGTCGGTGTGGAGGGCTTCGCCGCCGAGGATGAGGGTGTGGGACGGGGATGCCGTCTCGGGGAGTGTGGTGAGCAGGGGGAGGTGGCTGGGGGTGGCCTTGATCAGGCTCGGTTGCGTGTCCGACTCTTCGAGGCTGGTGAGGTGGACCGTGCCGCCGCTTGTCAAAGGCGTCCACAGGGCGGTGATGGTGAGGTCGAAGGCCAGCGGGGAGTGGAGGACGGTCACGCCGGTCATGGCGGAGTAGGTGTTGCGGGCGCGGTGGAGGTAGGTGGCCAGGGCGTGGTGTTCGATGACGACGCCCTTGGGGCGGCCGGTGGAGCCCGAGGTGTAGATCATGTAGGCGGCGTGTCGGGCCGACCACGGGCTACGGCGTTCCGCGTCCGAGAGCGGACCGTCGGGACGACTCGCATACGCAGCGGGGTCCACCGGCTCGGCGAGGATCAGGGCGGGGCGGGCGTCGTCGAGCATGTAGGTGATGCGCTCGGCGGGGTAGTCCGGGTCGATCGGAAGGTAGGCCGCGCCGGTCTTGAGTACGGCCAGCATGCTGACTACCGCGTCCAGTGACTTGGCCAGCGCGATCGCCACGAACTGCTCCGCACCGAGCCCCTCTCCCAGTAGATGCCGGGCGAGTTGGTTGGCGCGCCCGTCCAGCTCGGCGTAGGTCAGGGAGGTGCCGTCGCACACCACCGCCACGGCGTCCGGCGTCTGCCGGGTCTGGCTGCTGATCAGTTCGTGCAGCGGTGTCCCGGGAAGCTGGGTCGGGGTCCCGTTCCACTCCACCAGGACCCGCTCCCGCACGGTCGGGTCGAGGGTGTCCAGGTGGGCGACGGTACGGTCCGAGTCGGTGACCAGTGCTTCCAGGACCCGCAGCATCCGTCGGCCGAAGTCGCGGGCGTACGCCTCGTCGTAGAGGTCGGGGCGGTAGTCGACGCGGAAGGACAGTTCGGCGCCGCGCATCGTCGCGACGACGTTGACGGCGAAGTGCGTACCGCCCTTGATGTCGGCCGAGGCGACCTGGAGCCGGTCCGGGTCGGCGGGGGCGGTGAGGTCGCCCTCCTCGACCGGGTAGTTCTGGAAGACCATGGCGGTGTCGAAGAGTTCGCCGTGTCCGGCCCAGTGCTGGATGTCGGCGAGGCCGGGCCACTGGTGGTCCAGGAGGCGGGCCTGTTCACTCTGGAGGCGGCGGAAGAGGTCGCCGAGGGGTTCGGCCTGGTCGATGCGGGCGCGGACGGGCAGGGTGTTGATGAACAGACCGATCATGGACTCGACGCCGGGCAGCTCGGGCGGGCGGCCGGAGACGGTGGCGCCGAAGACGACGTCGTCGCGTCCGGTGGCCTGGGCCAGCGCGAGGGCCCAGGCGCCCTGGACCACCGTGTTCATGGTGACCCCCTGACCCCGCGCCCACGCGGACAGGGCGCCGCTGACCTCGGAGTCCACGGTGAAGGACACCTGCGAGGGAGCGGTCGACGCCGGGCCGGCGTCCGGGGCGAGGAGGGTGGCCTCGTCGAGCCCGGACAGGGACCGTCGCCAGGCGTCGCGGGCGGCGTCCCGGTCGCGGGCGTCGAGCCAGGCCAGGTAGTCGCGGTAGGGACGGACCCGGGGGAGCGCGGACGCGTCACCCTCGGCGGCGTAGAGCGCCATGAGTTCGCGCAGCAGGACCGGCATGGACCAGCCGTCCAGCACGATGTGGTGGTTGGTCATCACCAGCCGGACGCGGTCGGCGGACAGCCGGATCGCGGTGAAGCGCAGCAGCGGGGGCCGGCCCAGGTCGAAACGGCGGGCACGGTCGGCGGCCGCGAGCCGGTCGGCCTCCGCCCGGCGCTCCTCCTCGGGCAGCGTGCTCAGGTCGGCGTCCTGCCACGGCAGGTCGACCTCGTGCAGGACCAGTTGGGCCCAGGACCCGTTCTTGCGCTGGCGGAAACCGGCGCGCAGGTTGGCGTGGCGGCGCAGCAGGGCCCCGGCCGCCGCGCGCATCCGGGCGCCGTCGAAGGGGCCCTCCAGGTCGAAGGCCACCTGGCCGATGTAGAGGTCGGGCCCCTCGGTGTGCAGCAGCCCGAGGAACACGAAGCCCTCTTGCAGCGGGGAGAGCGGAAGGATGTCCTCGATCTTGCCGCGCGCACGGGTCGGTTGCTGGCTCACTGCTCAATCTCCCACTCGGACTCAAGGTCGGACTCAAATTCCTCGATCTCGGACTGGCTGAGCGAGCCGAGGGTCACGTCGGACGGGGTCAGACCGCCGGTGCCGGCCCGGCCGGCCTGCTCCACCAGGGCTTCCAGCGCCCGGAACCATTCCTCAGCCAGGCGGCGGGCGTCGTGATCGGGGACCAGACGGCGTGCGTAGGTCCACTCCGCGCGCAGTCGGGGGCCGTCCGCCCCCTCGTGGACGACGGCGCTCAGCTCCACCGCGTGTGCCATCGGCGCCGCGGGCCGCGAGGCGGCAAGGCCGCCGCCCGTCACGGTCCACGGCTCCGGGGTGCCGGTGGCCGGGGTGACCCGGCGGCCCAGGTAGTTGAAGCCGAAGTCGGGCTCGGGAAGGCGTGCGAGGCGGGGCCCCGCGGTGGGGTTGAGGTGGCGCAGCAGGCCGTGGCCGAGGCCGTCGCCCGGTACGGCCCGCAGCTGTTCCTTCACCTGCTTGAGGCCGTCCCGGAGCGCGTCGCCGTCCTGGTGCAGCCGCGCCCAGTCGGTGACGTCCGGCGCCAGCCGCACCGGGTGGAGGGCCGTGAACCAGCCCGCCGTGCGACTGAGTTCGGCGCCCGGCACCGCTTCCTCGTGCCGACCGTGGCTCTCCAGGTCGAGCACGACGGGCGCGTCCGGGTCCTCGCCGCGCCCGCGCCGCCACCCGGCGACGGCGAACGCGAAGGCGGTCAGCAGCACGTCGTGCACACTCGCGTTGACGCCCCCCGGCACACGCGTGAGCAGGGCCTCGGTCGTGTCCGGGGCCAGGTCGAGGCCGATGCGTCCGGCGTCGCCCTGGAGATCGCGGCCGCGGTCCAGGCGCAGCGTGCCCGCCTCGGCGAGCGTGTGCTCCCAGTGGGAGGTCTCCGCCTCGACGCGCGGGTCGGTGGCCAGCCGTGCCAGGGAGGTGGCCCACTGCCGCCAGGAGGTGCCCACCGGGGCGGGCTCCTCGCCCCGGTAGGCCGCGGCGAGGTCCGGTACGACGATGCTCCACGTCACCGAGTCGACCACCAGGTGGTGGGCGACCAGGATCAGTACGCCGTCCGCGCCGGATGTGCCGCCGGTACTGCTCGTACCGTCCGTGTCGCCCGTACCGTCCGCGCCGTCGACCAGGACCGCCTGGAGCATGCGGCCCTCGGCCGGTGCGAGCCGGTCCCGTGCGGCGCACGCCGCCTCCGCGAGCAGGGCGTCGCGCGCCTCGCCGGTGGCGCCGGGGGCCCGCGTGACGACGCGCAGGACGTCCGCGGCCGGCACACTGCCCGGGGCGCGTACCTCCGTGCTCCCGTCGGGCAGGATGCGCAGGCGCAGCGCGTCATGGTGGTCGAGCACACGTTGCAGGGCCGGGACGAGCCGGTCCCGGTCCACCGCGGGCGGCAGGGACACCACGACCGACTGGTTGAAGTCGTCGCCGCCCAGACCCAGTTCGGCGACACGGGCCATCACGGGGGTCAGCGGGGTGG
Source organism: Streptomyces rubrogriseus (assembly GCF_027947575.1). NCBI lineage: Bacteria > Bacillati > Actinomycetota > Actinomycetes > Kitasatosporales > Streptomycetaceae > Streptomyces > Streptomyces rubrogriseus. The sequence goes on from NZ_CP116256.1 coordinate 565,749, forward strand.
GACCGTACGGCGGCACCGCCTCGGCCTCCGGCACGGAGGCCGCGTCGTCCCGGTCCGTCAGCGCGGCGGCCAGCCGGGCCGTCGACTGGTGCTCGAAGACGTCGCGGACGGCGAGCGGGAGTCCGGCGGCGCGGGCCCGGCTGACGAGCTGGATGGACAGGATGCTGTCGCCGCCCAGATCGAAGAACCCGTCGTCGACGCCCACCGCGGACAGGCCGAGCACCTCGGCGAAGAGCGTGCACAGCAGCTCCTCGGCAGGGGTGCGGGCGGCCCGCCCGGTGGACGCCGCCCCGTAGTCGGGCGCGGGCAGCGCCTTGCGGTCCAGTTTGCCGTTGGCGGTCAGCGGCAGGGTGCCGAGGACGACGAACGCCGACGGCACCATGTAGTCCGGCAGCGCCTGGCGGGAGAAGGCGCGCAGCGCGTCCGGGTCCACCTCGCCGTCCCGGCCCGCCGCGGCCACCACGTAGCCGACCAGGCGCCGGTCGCCGGGGCGGTCCTCGCGGACGACCACGGCGGCCTGGGCCAGCTCCGGGCGGGTGGACAGGACCGTCTCGATCTCGCCCAGTTCCACCCGGAAGCCGCGGATCTTGACCTGGTCGTCGGCGCGGGCCAGGTACTCCAGTTCGCCCGCCGCGTTGTAGCGGACCAGGTCGCCCGTGCGGTACATCCGCTCGCCGGACCCGCCGTACGGATCGGCGACGAACCGCTCGCAGGTCAGGTCGGGTCGGTCCAGGTAGCCGCGCGCCAGGCCGGAGCCGGAGATGAACAGCTCGCCCGGCACGCCGGCCGGCACCGGCTGGAGGTACCGGTCGAGGACGTAGGCCCGGGTGTTCCCCGTCGGCCGCCCGACCGGCAGGCTGCCGCGTGCCTCGTACGGCGCGGTGACCTCGTGCTGCGTCACGCACAGCGTCGTCTCGGTCGGCCCGTACAGGTGACGCAGTACGACCCGCGGGTTGTGCGTGAGGACCCGGGCCACCGCGGCGGGCGAGACCACGTCACCGCCGGTCAGCACCTCCCGGACACCGGCGAAGCACTCCGGTGCCTCCTCCGCGACGACCCGGAAGAAGCCCGCGGTGAGGTGGATCGCGGTGATGTCGTGGGCGGTGATCAGATCGGTGATCGCGGCCGGGTCCAGGTGTCCGGGCGGTGCCACGACGACCGTCCCGCCCGAGACCAGGGGCACCCACATCTCGTAACAGGACACGTCGAACGCGTGCGGGGCGTGCAGCAGCACCCGCTCGTGGACGCCGGGCCGCCAGCAGTGGTCGCGGACCAGGTCCACGACCCCGCGGTGGGTGACCGCGACGCCCTTCGGCACTCCGGTGGACCCGGAGGTGTACATCACGTACGCGAGATCCTGCGGCCGCAGGCCCACCTCCGGAGCATCGTCGACGTACCCGTAGCGCGAGCCGGATCCGGTGCCGGGGTCGGTGCCGGGGTCCGCGTCGGCCTCCGAGCCGGACGGGGCGGCGCCGAACTCGTCCACCACCATCACCCGCGCGCCCAGCTCCCCGGCCCGCGCCGCCTCGGCCCGGTCGGTGAGGATCAGCGTCGCGGCGGTGTCCGCCACCACGTGCCGCATCCGGTCGAGGGGATACGTGTCGTGCAGGGGCACGTAGGCGCCGCCCGCCTTGGCGATGGCCAGCGTCGCCACGACATGGGCGGGCGACCGCTCCATCAGCATGACCACCGGCGTACCCGGCCGCACCCCCTGCTGCCGCAGCAGCCGGGCCAGCCGGTTCGTGCGCAGGTCGAGTTCGGCGTACGACACCGTCGTCCCGCCCCGCACCAGGGCCGGTGCCCCGGGCGTCCGGCGCGCCTGCTCCGCGAACAGCTCGGGCAGCGTCGCGTCCAGCCCCTCCAGCAGCGGGCCGGTCCCCCGGCCGAGCAGCGAGTGCCGTTCGGACCCGCTCAGCACCGGCACCCGGGACAGCCGCACACCGGGATCGGCGACGACCGCTTCCAGCGTCCGCACGAACCGCTCCACGAGGGACCGGGCCGTGGCACCGTCGAACAGGTCGGTCCGGAAGTCCAGCGCGCCCGTCAGCCCGGTGCTCCGGCCCTCACCGTCCCGGACCTCGGCGAGCGCGAACGCCAGGTCGACCTTGGCCGCCCCCAGCCGGCTGCGCTCCGCGCCGACCCGCAGTCCCGGCAGCGCCAGCGAGGCCTCCGGGTCCGTCTCCGCCGTGCTCAGGATCAGCATCACCTGGAAGAGCGGGTGGTGCGCCAGCGTACGGGTCGGGTTCAGTGCCTCGACCAGCCGCTCGAAGGGGAGGTCCTGGTGCGCGTAGGCGGCCAGGTCGGTGCGGCGGGTGTCCTCCAGCAGCTCCCGGAAGGTGGGGTTGCCGCTGGTGTCGTTGCGCAGGACGAGCGTGTTCACGAAGAAGCCGACCAGGTTCTCCGTCGCGTCGTCGGTGCGCCCGGCGACCGGGGTGCCGATCGGGATGTCCTCGCCCGCGCCCAGCCGGGTCAGCAGTACGGCGAGCGCCGCCTGCACCACCATGAACGTACTCGAGTGGGTGGCCCTGGCCAGCTCGGTCAGCCGTACGTAGAGGTCCGCGTCGAGCGAGAAGGCGACGCGGTCGCCGTCCTGGCTCGCGACGGCCGGCCGGGGCCGGTCGGTGGGGAGGTCGAGCTGGTCGGGCAGGCCGGCGAGCTGTTCCTTCCAGTAGGCGAGTTGCCTGCCCGCGGGGGCGTCGGCGTCGGCCTCGTCGCCGAGGACCTCCTGCTGCCACAGCGCGTAGTCGGCGTACTGCACCGGCAGCGGCTCCCACGCCGGCACGTCGCCCGCACAGCGCGCCGAGTAGGCGGCGGCGAGGTCGCGGCCCAGCGGGGTGCGGGACCAGGCGTCGGTGGCGATGTGGTGGATGAGGAGCAGCAGCACGTGCTCCTGCTCCGAGATCCGGAACAGCGTGGCCCGCACCGGGATGCCCGCCGTCAGGTCGAACGCGTGGTGCACCCCCGCGGAGAGCATCGCGTCCAGCTCGCCCTCCCCGGTGTCGACCACGCCGAGCGGCAGCATTCCGGGCTCCCAGGCGTGGATCACCTGACGGGGGCCCTGGTCGTCCTCGGTGTAGGTGGTGCGCAGGCTTTCGTGGCGGGCGAGGAGGTCGTTGAGCGCGGCGTGCAGGGCGTCGGTGTCGAGGGTGCCGGTGAGGCGGAGGGTGGTGGGGATGTTGTAGGTCGCCGAAGGTCCTTCGAGCTGGTGGAGGAACCAGAGGCGTTGCTGGGCGTAGGAGAGCGGGATGCGCTCCGGGCGCGGCCTCGCGGTGAGCGCGGCCCGCGCACGACCGGCCCGGTCGAACGCCCCCGACAGCCCGGCGATCGTCGGCGTCTCGAAGAACTGCCGCACGGACAGTTCGACGCCGAGTGCGGTGCGAGTGCGGGAGACGAGGCGGGTGGCGAGGAGGGAGTGTCCGCCGAGGTCGAAGAAGTTGTCGTCGATGGTGACGAGGTCGACGCCGAGGACTTCGGCGAAGAGGGTGCAGAGGATCTCTTCGCGGGGGGTGCGGGGGGTGCGTCCGGTGGCGGATGCCGTGTATGCGGGGGCGGGGAGGGCGGTGCGGTCGAGTTTGCCGTTGGGGGTGAGGGGGAGGGCGTCGAGGGTGACGTAGGCGGAGGGGCGCATGTAGTCGGGGAGTGCGCCGGCCAGTGCGTCCCGAAGGGCGGGCTCGTCGTATTCGGTGGGGTCGTTGACGACGAGGTAGGCGACGAGGCGTTGGTCGCCGGGGGTGTCTTCGCGGAGTTGGACGGTGGCTTGGGTGATGCCGGGTTGTGTGGTGAGGGTGGTTTCGATCTCGCCCGGTTCGATGCGGTGGCCGCGGAGTTTGATCTGGTGGTCGGCGCGTCCGTCGTAGGTGAGGTGGCCGTGGTGGTTCCAGTGGGCGAGGTCGCCGGTGCGGTACATGCGGGCGCCGGGGGTGCTGCTGTGGGGGTTGGCGGTGAAGCGTTCGGCGGTGAGGGCGGGGCGGCCGAGGTAGCCGCGGGCGAGCTGTTCACCGGCGAGGTACAGCTCTCCGGTGACGCCGGGGGCGACGGGTCGCAGGGCTGAATCCAGTACGTAGACCTGGGTGTTGGCGAAGGGCCGTCCGATGGGCACGGGGCCGTCAGGGGTGTCTTCGCTTATGTGGTGGTCGGTGATGTTGACGGTGGATTCGGTGGGGCCGTAGGCGTTGATGATCTGAACATCGGGGTGTTGGGTGCGCCAGGTGGCGAGGTGGTCGGTGTGGAGGGCTTCGCCGCCGAGGATGAGGGTGTGGGACGGGGACGCCGTCTCGGGGAGTGTGGTGAGCAGGGGGAGGTGGCTTGGGGTGGCCTTGATCAGGCTCGGCTGGACGTCAGCCTCCTCCAGGCTGGTGAGGTGGACCGTGCCGCCGCTTGTCAAAGGCGTCCACAGGGCGGTGATGGTGAGGTCGAAGGCCAGCGGGGAGTGGAGGACGGTGACGCCGGTCATGGCGGAGTAGGTGTTGCGGGCGCGGTGGAGGTAGGTGGCCAGGGCGTGGTGTTCGATGACGACGCCCTTGGGGCGGCCGGTGGAGCCCGAGGTGTAGATCATGTAGGCGGCGTGCCGGGCCGACCACGGGCTACGGCGTTCCTCATCCGTGACGGCCGCGACGGAGTGCTCCGCGTAGCTCTCCACGGGGACCGGTTCGGTGAGGGTCAGGGCGGGTCGGGCGTCGTCGAGCATGTAGGTGATGCGCTCGGCGGGGTAGTCCGGGTCGATCGGAAGGTAGGCCGCGCCGGTCTTGAGTACGGCCAGCATGCTGACTACCGCGTCCAGTGACTTGGCCAGCGCGATCGCCACGAAGTCCTCCGCACCGAGCCCCTCTCCCAGTAGATGCCGGGCGAGTTGGTTGGCGCGCCCGTCCAGCTCGGCGTAGGTCAGGGAGGTGCCGTCGCACGCCACCGCCACGGCGTCCGGCGTCTGCCGGGCCTGGCTGCTGATCAGTTCGTGCAGCGGTGTTCCGGGAAGTTCGGTCGGGGTCCCGTTCCACTCCACCAGGACCCGCTCCCGCTCGACCGCGTCCATCAGCTCGACGGCGCCGATCGGCCGGTCCGGGACCGTGGTGACGGCTTCCAGCACCCGCAGGAACCGGTCCGCGATCGCCTGGGCGGAACGGCGGTCGAGAAGTTCCGTACTGAAGTCCAGCGCCGCTTCGATGCCTTGTGGCCGGCGAGACGTGTCGAAGGACTCCGCGAACCCGAAGGAGAGGTCGAACTTCGACGAGGTCCGCTGGACCTCCCGGAGTGCGACGGTGAGACCCGGAAGGTCGGAGATGTCCTTCAGCGCGCCTTCGTGGTCCGTGTTGTTGAAGGTCAGCAGGACCTGGAAGAGCGGGTGATGGGACAGCGTGCGTGCCGGGTTCAGTGCCTCGACCAGCCGCTCGAAGGGGAGGTCCTGATGCGCGTAGGCGGCCAGGTCGGTGTCCCGTACACGGTCGAGGAGCCGGCGGAAGGTCGGATCACCGGACGTGTCCGTGCGGAGGACCAGCGTGTTGATGAAGAGCCCGATCAGGTCGTCGGCGGCATCGTCCGTGCGCCCGGCGATCGGGGTGCCGATCGGGATGTCCTCACCGGCGCCCAGACGGGTGAGCAGGACGGCGACCGCAGCCTGGACCACCATGAAGGCGCTGGTGTTGGTGGCGCGCGCCAGCTCCGTCAGCCGCGTGTGCAGCTCCGTCGGCACGGTGAACGGAACACGGTCCCCCGAGTACCCCGCGACCGCCGGTCGGGGCCGGTCGGTGGGGAGGTCGAGCTGGTCGGGCAGGCCGGCTAGCTGCTGTCTCCAGTAGGCGAGCTGGCGGCCCGCGAGGCTGTCGGCGTCGGTGTCGTCGCCGAGGATCTCCTGCTGCCACAGCGCGTAGTCGGCGTACTGGACGGTGAGCGGGGCCCAGGTGGGCGCCTCGCTGCGGACGCGGGCCGCGTAGGCGGCCGTGAGGTCCTGGGCCAGTGGGGCGCGGGACCAGGCGTCACTGGCGATGTGGTGGATGAGGAGCAGCAGTACGTGCTCCCGCTCCGAGACCCGGAACAGCGAGGTGCGCGCGGGAAGTTCCTGGGCGAGGTCGAAGCAGTGGCCGACGGCTTCGTCGAGCCGGTCGCCGATCTCCTCCTTGGCCACGTCGACGACGCTGAAGGGCGTCGAGGCCGCCTCCACGGGCAGCACGATCTGGTACGCGCCTCGCTCGTCCTCGGTGAAGACCGTCCGCAGGCTCTCGTGCCGGGCGACGACGTCACCGATCGCCGCGCGCAGGGCCTCCACGTCGAGGGCGCCGCCGAGCCGCAGCGTGAGCACGGTGTTGTAGGTCGCCGAAGGTCCTTCGAGCTGGTGGAGGAACCAGAGGCGTTGCTGGGCGTAGGAGAGCGGGATGCGCTCGGGGCGCGGCCTCGCCGTGAGCGCGGTACGGACGGTGCCCGACGCCTCGAGGGCCTCGGCGAGACCCGCCACGGTCGGCGCCTCGAAGAGCTGCCGGATGGACAGTTCGACGCCGAGTGCGGTGCGAGTGCGGGAGACGAGGCGGGTGGCGAGGAGGGAGTGTCCGCCGAGGTCGAAGAAGTTGTCGTCGATGGTGACGAGGTCGACGCCGAGGACTTCGGCGAAGAGGGTGCAGAGGACTTCTTCGCGGGGGGTGCGAGGTGCTCGTCCTGCGGTGGACGCCGAGTAGGCCGGGGCGGGGAGGGCGGTGCGGTCGAGTTTGCCGTTGGGGGTGAGGGGGAGGGCGTCGAGGGTGACGTAGGCGGAGGGGACCATGTAGTCGGGCAGTGCGCCGGCCAGTGCGTTGCGCACGGTGTTCTCGTCGTATGCGGTGGATGTGACCAGGTAAGCGACGAGGCGCTGGTCGCCCGGCTGGTCCTCGCGGAGTTGGACGGTGGCTTGGGTGATGCCGGGTTGTGTGGTGAGGGTGGTTTCGATCTCGCCCGGTTCGATGCGGTGGCCGCGGAGTTTGATCTGGTGGTCGGCGCGTCCGTCGTAGGTGAGGTGGCCGTGGTGGTTCCAGTGGGCGAGGTCGCCGGTGCGGTACATGCGGGCGCCGGGGGTGCTGCTGTGGGGGTTGGCGGTGAAGCGTTCGGCGGTGAGGGCGGGGCGGCCGAGGTAGCCGCGCGCCAGTTGCTCGCCTGCGAGGTACAGCTCTCCGGTGACGCCGGGTGCGACGGGTCGCAGGGCTGAGTCGAGGACGTAGACCTGGGTGTTGGCGAAGGGCCGTCCGATGGGGACGGAGCCTTCTTCCGAACCGTCGAGGTGGTGGTCGGTGATGTTGACGGTGGATTCGGTGGGGCCGTAGGCGTTGATGATCTGGACGTCGGGGTGTTGGGTGCGCCAGTCGGTCAGCTGGTCGGTGTGGAGGGCTTCGCCGCCGAGGATGAGGGTGTGGGACGGGGATGCCGTCTCGGGGAGTGTGGTGAGCAGGGGGAGGTGGCTGGGGGTGGCCTTGATCAGGCTCGGTTGCGTGTCCGACTCTTCGAGGCTGGTGAGGTGGACCGTGCCGCCGCTTGTCAAAGGCGTCCACAGGGCGGTGATGGTGAGGTCGAAGGCCAGCGGGGAGTGGAGGACGGTGACGCCGGTCATGGCGGAGTAGGTGTTGCGGGCGCGGTGGAGGTAGGTGGCCAGGGCGTGGTGTTCGATGACGACGCCCTTGGGGCGGCCGGTGGAGCCCGAGGTGTAGATCATGTAGGCGGCGTGTCGGGCCGACCACGGGCTACGGCGTTCCGCGTCCGAGAGCGGACCGTCGGGACGACTCGCATACGCAGCGGGGTCCACCGGCTCGGCGAGGATCAGGGCGGGGCGGGCGTCGTCGAGCATGTAGGTGATGCGCTCGGCGGGGTAGTCCGGGTCGATCGGAAGGTAGGCCGCGCCGGTCTTGAGTACGGCCAGCATGCTGACTACCGCGTCCAGTGACTTGGCCAGCGCGATCGCCACGAACTGCTCCGCACCGAGCCCCTCTCCCAGTAGATGCCGGGCGAGTTGGTTGGCGCGCCCGTCCAGCTCGGCGTAGGTCAGGGAGGTGCCGTCGCACACCACCGCCACGGCGTCCGGCGTCTGCCGGGTCTGGCTGCTGATCAGTTCGTGCAGCGGTGTCCCGGGAAGCTGGGTCGGGGTCCCGTTCCACTCCACCAGGACCCGCTCCCGCACGGTCGGGTCGAGGGTGTCCAGGTGGGCGACGGGACGGTCCGAGTCGGTGACCAGTGCTTCCAGGACCCGCACCATCCGGTCCGCCAGTGAGCGGACCAGGTCGCCGGCGCAGGCCTCCGCGCGGTAGTCGAGGCGCAGCCCGAGGACGTCGTCGCGGGTGTGGGCGACGAGGTTGACGGCGAAGTCCGTGCTCTCGACCGCGTCGAAACCGGCCACCCGCAGTCCGTCCAGCTGGCGGCTCGTCGTGTCGGCGCTCACCGGGTAGTTCTGGAAGACCATGGCGGTGTCGAAGAGTTCGCCGTGTCCGGCCCAGTGCTGGATGTCGGCGAGTCCGGGCCACTGGTGGTCCAGGAGGCGGGCCTGTTCACTCTGGAGGCGGCGGAAGAGGTCGCCGAGGGGTTCGGCCTGGTCGATGCGGGCGCGGACGGGCAGGGTGTTGATGAACAGGCCGATCATGGATTCGACGCCGGGCAGCTCGGGCGGGCGGCCGGAGACGGTGGCGCCGAAGACGACGTCGTCGCGTCCGGTGGCCTGGGCCAGCGCGAGGGCCCAGGCGCCCTGGACCACCGTGTTCATGGTCACCCCCTGACCCCGCGCCCACGCGGACAGGGCCGCCGTGGCGTCACGGTCCAGGCCGAACGGGATGCCCAGCGGTGCCGCCCCGGCCGGGCCGGCGTCCGGGGCGAGGAGGGTGGCCTCGTCGAGTCCGGACAGGGACCGTCGCCAGGCGTCCCGGGCGGCGTCCCGGTCGCGGGCGCCGAGCCAGGCCAGGTAGTCGCGGTACGGGCGGACCGGGGGGAGGCTCACGGGGTCGCCGCCGGAGACGTACAGCTCGGTCAGCTCCTGCCAGAGCAGGGGCATGGACCAGCCGTCGAGCAGGATGTGGTGGTTGGTCATCACCAGCCGGACGCGGTCGGCGGACAGCCGGATCGCCGTGAAGCGCATCAACGGCGGGCTGGTGAGGTCGAAGCGGCGTTCGCGGTCCCCGGCCGCCAGCCGCCCGGCCTCGGCGTCCCGTTCCGCCTCGTCGGCGAGGCCGGTCAGGTCGCACTCCCGCCAGTCGGGTTCGAGTTCGGCGGGCACCACCTGCACCCACGCGCCGGACGCCGTCTGCCGGAACCCGGCGCGCAGGTTGGCGTGGCGGCGCAGCAGGGCCCCGGCCGCCGCGCGCATCCGGGTGCCGTCGAAGGAGCCCTCCAGGTCGAAGGCGAGCTGGCCGACGTAGACGTCGCGGGCGTTCTCGTCGTACAGGTTGAGGAAGAGGAAGCCCTCCTGGAGGGGGGCGAGGGGCAGGATGTCCTGGAGGCCGGGGACGGTGTGCTCCAGGCCCTCGATCTCGTCCTGGGCGAGGGCCGGGTGAGCGATGTCGGAGGGGGTGAGGCCGCCCGCGCCGGGCTGCCGGGCCTCCTCGACGAGGCGGCGCAGCAGCCGGAACCAGGTGTCGGCGAGCCGCTGGGCGTCCTCGGGCTCGAGCGCGGTGCGGGAGTACGTCCAGCGTGCGCGCAGCCGGGTGCCGTCGGTGGTCTCCCGGGCGACGGCGTTCACGTCCACGGGGTGGGCCAGCGGCATGGCACCGTCGATACCGGCGACGTCGCCGCCCTCGATGGTCCAGGGGGCCTCGTCGGTGCCCTCCTGGCCGATCCGGCCGAGGTAGTTGAAGCCGAACTCGGGGAGGGGCAGGGCGGCGAGGGCGTCCCGGGTGCGGGGGTTGAGGTGGCGCAGCAGGCCGTAGCCGAGGCCGTCGCCCGGGACGGTGCGCAGCTGCTCCTTGACGGACTTCAGCGCGCGGAGCGCCGATCCGTCCCCGGAGGCGGCGGGCGGTGCGAGACGGACGGGGTACATCGACGTGAACCAGCCCGCCGTACGGCTTAGTTCGGTGCCCGGGACCGCCTCCTCGTGCCGGCCGTGGCTCTCCAGGTCGAGCACGACGGGCGCGTCGGGGTCCTCGCCGCGCCCGCGCCGCCACGCGGCGACGGCCAGGGCGAAGGTGCTCAGGAACACGTCGTTGACCGTGGCGTGGCAGGCGCCGGGTACCCAGGTGAGCAGGGCCTCGGTGGTGTCCGTGTCGAGTTCGGCGGTGATCTCGCCGGCGGTCGCGTGGGTGTCCCGCGCGGGGTCCAGACGGAGCGTGTGCGGGGTGTCGCCGAGGACCGAGTGCCAGTGGTCCAGCTCCTCCTCGGTCCGCGGCTGCCCGGCGAGGTCGGAGAGGGACAGGGCCCAGTGCCGCCAGGGGGTGCCCACCGGGGCGAGGGTCTCGCCGGCGTAGGCGGCCGCCAGGTCGGGGACCAGGATGCGCCAGGTGACGCCGTCCACGACCAGGTGGTTGGCGACCAGGACGAGCAGCCCGTCCCGGTCGGCGCCGCGGTCGAGCCAGACGGCCTGGAGCATGCGGCCGTCCGCCGGGGCCAGCCGGTCGCGGGCCGCCCGTGCCTGCTCGGTGACCGCCGAGCGCACGGCGGCCTCGTCGAGGCGTACGGCGTCGAAGCGGACCAGGCAGTCGGCCGGTGTCACCGAGCCGGGCGGCTCGATCTCGATGGTCCAGTCGTCGGCCACCCGCATGCGCAGCGCGTCGTGCCGGTCGAGCACGGCCCGCAGGGCGGTGTCGAGCGCGTCGGGGTCGAGGGCGGCGGGCACGCGCAGGACCAGCGACTGGTTGAACGCGGCCGGGTCGGAGCCGAGAGCGGCGAACCAGCCCATCATCGGGGTGCGCGGCGCCGGGCCGTCGGCGGGGACGTCGGAGTCCCGCGCCGTGCGCTCCCCGGCGGGTGCGGCGGCGGCCGACCGGGCTAGCAGGGCGGGCGTCTGGTGTTCGAAGACGTCCCGCACCGACAGGACCAGGCCCGCCGCGCGGGCGCGGGCGACGAGCTGGATGGAGAGGATGCTGTCCCCGCCCAGGTCGAAGAAGCCGTCGTCGACGCCGGCCGGCTCCACGCCGAGGATCTCGCCGAACAGCTCGGTCAGCAGCCGCTCGCGCGGGTCGCGGGCGGCCCGGCCGGAGGTGCGGGCAGAGTAGTCGGGGGCGGGCAGCGCCTTGCGGTCCAGCTTGCCGTTGAGGGTCAGCGGCAGCGCGTCCAGCACCACGAACGCGGTCGGGATCATGTGGTCGGGCAGGGTTTCGCGCAGTGCGGCGCGGAGTCCTGCGGTGTCCACGGTGGTGCCGGGCTCGGGCACGACATAGGCGACGAGCCGCCGGTCGCCGGGCCGGTCCTCGCGTACGATCACGGCCGCCCGCGCCAGGTGCGGGCGTTCGGTGATGACCGCCTCGATCTCGGTGGGCTCGATCCGCAGGCCGCGGATCTTGACCTGGGTGTCGGCGCGCCCCAGGTACTCCAGCCGGCCGTCGGGCCGCCAGCGGACCAGGTCGCCGGTGCGGTAGAGCCGGCCGCCGGGCTCGCCGAAGGGGTTGGCCACGAACCGTTCGGCGGTCAGCGCCCGGCGGTCGTGGTAGCCGCGGGCCAGATGCGCCCCGGCCGCGTACAGCTCGCCGGGCACACCGGGCGGGACCGGGCGCAGCGCCGCGTCCAGCACGTACACGGCGCTGTTGGCGACGGGGGAGCCGATGGGCGGGACGGCGGTGCCGGACAGCGGGTCGCTCATGGTGGAGCAGACGGTGGTCTCGGTGGGCCCGTAGGAGTTCAGCATCGTACGGCCCGGCGACCAGCGTTCCACCAGCTCGGGCGGGATGGCCTCGGCGCCCACGACGAGGGTCAGTCCGTCGGGCAGCGAGCCCGGCGGCAGCAGCCCGAGGACGGACGTGGTCAGGCTCAGGTGGGTCGCCGCGTGCCGGGTCGCCAGCTCGGCCAGCTCCGGTCCCGGCGTGGTCTCCGGCGGCGCCACGACCAGGGTGGCCCCGGTGAGCAGGCCCATCGCCAGCTCCCAGAACGAGGCGTCGAAGCTCGGGGAGAGGTGCTGGAGGATCCTGCTGCCCGGGCCGGCCGCACAGTCGCGGGTGAAGATTTCCAGGAGGCCGGGCAGCCCGGTGTGGGTGACGACGACGCCCTTGGGACGGCCGGTCGTTCCCGAGGTGTAGATCATGTACGCGGGGTGCTCGGGGCGCAGCGGTACCGGCCGGTCGGCGTCGGTGACGTCGTGGCCGGGGAGTGCGGCGAGGGTCGCGGCGGTCTCGGGGGTGTCGAGCAGCAGGACCGGGGTGCCGGTCTCCGGGAGGCTCGCGGCCAGGGCGGACGTGGTGACGACCAGGGTGGGGGCCGCGTCCCGGACGAGGTGGGTGATCCGTTCGGCGGGGTGCGCGGGGTCCACGGGCAGGTAGGCCGCGCCCGCCTTGAAGGCGGCGAGCGCCGAGAGGACCAGGTCGGCGGAGCGGGGCAGGGCGACCGCCACGAACCGTTCCGGACCCGCGCCCAGTGCGAGGAGGGCGCGGGCCAGCCGGTTGGCGCGCTCGTTCAGTTCCCCGTAGGTCAGCGCGCCGTCGGGCGCCGCGGCGCCGGCCGTCTCGACCGCGAGGTGGCCGGGGCGCTCGGCGGCGTGCCGGGCGACGTGGTCGGCGAAGGTGCCCTGCACCGGCCGGCGGGGGGTGTCGTTCCACTCGGTCAGGACCCGCTCCCGTTCCCGGGGGCCGAGCACGTCGACGTCGCCGATGCGCCGGGACGGGTCCTCGACCAGCGCGTCCAGGAGCCGCAGGAACCGCTCCACCAGCAGTGTGACGGTGCCCTCGTCGAAGAGGTCCGCGCTGTACTCGGCGGCGCCCACCAGCCCGGCGGGGGAGCCGTCGGCGTCGCGGTGCTCGGCGATCTCCAGGGCGAGGTCCAGCTTGGCGACCCCGGTGGCGACGTTGAGCAGCCGCACGCCGAGGCCGGTGGCGGAGAGCGCGGCCAGGGCGTCCTGCTGGGTGGTGTCCAGGCTCAGCAGCACCTGGAACAGCGGGTTGTGGGAGAGCGACCTGGTCGGGGAGAGGACGTCCACCAGGTGCTCGAACGGCAGGGCCTGGTGGTCGTAGGCGGTCAGGTCGGTGTCGCGGACCCGGTCGAGGAGTTCGCGGAAGGTGGGGTTGCCGCCGGTGTCGGTGCGCAGGACCAGGGTGTTCACGAAGAAGCCGACGACCTGGTCGACGGCGTCGTCGCCGCGGCCCGCCACCGGGGTGCCGAGCGGTACGTCCTCGCCCGCGCCCAGCCGGGTCAGCAGGGCCGCCAGGGCCGCCTGGAGCACCATGAAGACGCTGGTGCGGGACTCCCTGGCCAGCTCCGCGACACCGCCGTGCAGGGGCGCGGGGACGGTGAGCGGCACCCGGCCGCCGCGGTGCGAGGCGACGGCGGGCAGCGGCCGGTCCGCGGGCAGTTCCAGCCGGTCGGGCAGCCCGGCCAGGGCCTCCTTCCAGTGCGCGAGCTGCCGTCCCGCCGGGCTGGTGGCGTCGGCGGCGTCCCCGAGCGCGGCGCGCTGCCACAGGGCGAAGTCCGCGTACTGCACGGGCAGCGGCGCCCAGTCGGGGGCGCGGCGGGCCGCGCGGGCCGTGTAGGCGGCGGCCAGGTCGCGGATCAGCGGGCCGAGGGACCAGCCGTCACCGGCGATGTGGTGCACCATCAGCAGCAGGACGTGCTCCCGCGCGCCGAGCCGGAACAGCTCCGCCCGCACCGGGATGTCGGCCGTCAGGTCGAAGCAGTGCCGGGCGGCCTCCTCGAGGCGTTCGTCCAGCCGGTCCTCGGTGACGTCGGCGACCGGCAGCTCGAAGCGCACACCGGCGGCGTCGAGCACGGTCTGCCGGGCGCCGTGCCCGTCCTCCGAGAAGACGGTGCGCAGGCTCTCGTGGCGCGTGACGACGTCCTGGAAGGCCGCGCGCAGCGCCCCGGGGTCGAGGTCACCGGTCAGCCGCAGCGCGCCGGTGATGTTGTACGTGGGGGAGGGGCCCTCGAGCTGGTGCAGGAACCACAGCCGCTGCTGGGCGTACGACAGCGGCAGCCGCTCCGGGCGCTCCCCGGCCGTCGGGCCGGTGCCGGACCGTTCGGCGCCGTCGAGGGCGGCGGAGAGCCCGGCGACCGTGGGGGTCTCGAACAGCCGTCGCACGGACAGCTCCACGCCGAGGGTGCTGCGGATGCGGCCGGCCAGCCGGGTGGCGAGCAGGGAGTGCCCGCCGAGGTCGAAGAAGCTGTCGTCGACGGTCAGCCGGGGCACCCCGAGCACCTCGGCGAACAGGGAGCACAGGATCTCCTCGCGCGGCCCGCGCGGCGCGCGTCCGGTCACCTGCCCGGAGCGGGCGGGGGCGGGCAGCGCCTTGGTGTCGAGCTTGCCGTTGGGCGTCAGCGGCAGCACGTCCAGGGTGACGAACGCCGACGGCAGCATGTGGTCGGGCAGGTGCCCGGCCGCGTGGTCGTGCAGCGTGCGGGCCGTGGCGCCGGAGCCGGTCACCACGTACGCGACGAGCCGGGGGTCGCCCTGGACGTCCTCGCGCGCCACCACGGCCACGTCGTCGACGGCGGGGTGGGCGGCGAGCACGGCCTCGATCTCGCCGGGCTCGATGCGGAAGCCGCGGATCTTGACCTGCTGGTCGGCGCGGCCCAGGTAGTCGAGGCCGCCGTCGGTGCGGCGCCTGGCCAGGTCGCCGGTGCGGTACATGCGGGTGCCGCGCTCGCCGAAGAGGGCGGCGTACGGGTCGGCGGGGAAGCGGTCCGCGGTCAGCGCCGGGCGGCCCAGGTAGCCGCGGGCGAGGCCCGCACCGGCCACGTACATCTCGCCGGTGACGCCGGGCGCGGTGGGGCGCAGCCGGTCGTCGAGGACGTAGACCCGCAGGTCGGGGATGTTGACGCCGATGGTGCTGGCGGACGAGGCGGCCGCGGTGGCCCGGTCCAGGGCGAAGTGCGAGACGTGGACGGTGGTCTCGGTGATGCCGTACATGTTGACCAGGGCGGGGGCGTCCTCGGCGTGCCGCTCGTACCAGTCGGCCAGCCGGGACAGGTCCAGGGCCTCGCCGCCGAACACCACGGTGCGCAGGGCGAGTTCGGTGGGACTCTCGCGGTCGGCGGCGGCCAGCTGGTGGAAGGCGGACGGCGTCTGGTTGAGGACGGTGACGCGTTCGCGCGCGAGCAGCGCGAGGAAGGCGGCGGGGTCCCGGGTGACGTCGTGCGGGACGACGACGAGCCGGCCGCCGTGCAGCAGCGGGCCCCACAGCTCCCACACCGAGAAGTCGAAGGCGTACGAGTGGAAGAGCGTCCACACGTCGTGCTCGTCGAAGCCGAACCAGGGCGCGGTGGCGGAGAAGAGCCGTACGACGTTGCCGTGCGGCACGGCCACGCCCTTGGGGCGGCCCGTCGAGCCGGAGGTGTAGATGACGTACGCCGTGTCCCTCGGGTCCAGCGGCCTGACCCGCTCGCCCTGCGCCAGGTCGGTGGCGGGGTGGGCGTCCGCCGGGTCGCCGCCCGTGGTGCCGCCGTCCGCCGGGGCGGCGGCGTCGTCGAGGACGATGCGGGGCACCTCGTGGGCGGGCAGCCGGCCGGCGGTGGCGCGGTCGGTGAGCAGCGCCGCGGGCGCGGAGTCGGACAGCGCGTGGGCGAGCCGGTCGGCGGGGTACCCCGGGTCGAGCGGCACGTAGGCGGCGCCCGACTTGACCACCGCGAGCAGGCCCACGACCAGTTCGACGGAGCGCGGCAGGGCCAGGGCGACCAGCGCGTCGGGGCCGATCCCACGGGCGGTCAGCAGCCGGGCCAGGCGGTTGGCGCGGGCGTTCAGCTCGGCGTAGGACAGCGAGGTGTCCTCGAAGGTCAGCGCGGTGCGGTCGGGGTGCCGGGCGGCCTGCCGCTCGAACAGCTCGGGGAGGGTGGCCGTCACCGGGGCGGGTGACGCGGGTGCCGGTGAAGCCGGCGCGGTGCCGGGCCGGTTGGCGGTCACCAGCAGGTCGTGGTGCTCGCCGGGCAGGAGGACGTCGAGGTCGCCCAGGCGCACGCCGGGATCGGCGGCGACCTGCGTGAGCAGCCGCAGCAGCCGCTCGATGAGGGCGCGCACGGTGCCGGCGTCGAACAACTCGGTGCTGAACTCCACCGCGAGGTCGAGACCGGCCTGCCCGCCCGCGGCGTCCCGCCGCTCGTCGAAGGCGAACACGAGGTCGAACCGGGACAGTCCGGTGTGCAGGGGCAGCAGCGACGTCGTGATCCCGGGCAGCCGGCCCAGCTCGCCGAGGGCGTCCTGCTGGGTGGTGTCGAAGGTCAGCATCACCTGGAACAGCGGATGGTGGGAGGTGGCCCGGTCCGGGTTGACCGCCTCGACGAGCCGCTCGAAGGGCACGTCCTGGTGGGCGTAGGCGGCCAGGTCGCGCTCGCGGACGCGGGAGAGCAGCTCGCGGAAGGCCGGGTCGCCGCCGGTGTCGGTGCGCAGCACCAGCGTGTTGACGAAGAAGCCGACCAGGTTCTCGACGGCGGCGTCGGTGCGGCCCGCGATGGTCGAGCCGATCGGCACGTCCTCGCCCGCGCCGAGCCGGGTCAGCAGCCCCGCGAGCGCGGCCTGGAGCACCATGAAGACGCTGGTCCGCGTCTCGGCGGCGAGCGCGGCCAGCGAGCGGTGCAGATCGGCGGGCACGGACACGTCCAGGCGCGCGCCGGAGTTGTCGCGGCGCGCCGGGCGCGGCCGGTCACTGGGCAGCTCCAGCCGCTCCGGCAGCCCGGCCAGGGCCTCGCGCCAGTGGGCGAGCTGCCGGGCACCCTCACCGCCGTCCCCGGTGCCCGCGCCGTCCCCGTCGGCGCCGAGCAGTTCACGCTGCCACAGCGTGTAGTCGGCGTACTGCACCGGCAGCGGCGCCCAGTCGGGGGCCGCGCCGGCGGTCCGGGCGGCGTAGGCGGTGCCCAGGTCACGGGCGAGGGGCGCCAGCGACCAGCCGTCGCCCGCGATGTGGTGCAGGACGAGGAGCAGCACGTGCTCCTCGGGCGCCACCCGCAGCAGGGTGGCCCGCAGCGGTATGTCCCGGGTCAGGTCGAAGGTGTGCCGGGCGGTGCGCGCGAGGTCGGCGGCCAGCCGCTCCGGGGTGCTGTCCAGCGTCTCCAGCCGGGGCGCGGCCCGCTCGGCGGACAGGATCACCTGGTGGGGGCCTTGCGCGTCCTCGGCGAACACGGTGCGCAGGCTCTCGTGCCGGGCCACCAGGTCGCCGAGGGCCGCGGACAGCGCGGCTGCGTCCACCGGACCCGTCAGCCGCAGCGCGGCCGGGATGTTGTAGAGCGGCGAGGGCCCCTCGTACTGGTGGATGAACCACAGGCGCCGCTGGGCGAAGGAGAGCGGCAGGCGGTCGGGGCGCGGCCGGGCGGTGACCGCGGCGCGGGCCCGCCCGCCGTCCGTCAGCGCGGGCGCCAGCTCCGCCACGGTCGGCGTCTCGAAGACCCGCCGGATGGGCACCTCCGCGCCGGCGGTGGCGCGGATGCGGCTGATCAGCCGGGTGGCGAGCAGCGAGTGGCCGCCCAGGTCGAAGAAGCCGTCGTCGACACCGACCTCGGCCACCCCGAGCACCTCGGCGAAGAGCGTGCACAGCAGCTCCTCGCCCGGCGTGCGCGGCGCCCGCCCGCCGGCGCGCCCGGACTCCGCGGGGGCGGGCAGGGCCCGCCGGTCGAGCTTGCCGTTCGGCGTGACGGGCAGCCGGGGCAGACCGACGAAGGCCGAGGGCACCATGTACCCGGGCAGCGACTCCCGCAGCCGCGCGGCGAGCACGGCGCCGTCCAGACCGGCGTGAGCCCCGGCCCCGGTCCCGGCGTCCGCCCCGGCGGCGGGCCCGGTGCCCGGGTCTGTTTCCGGCGCGCCGTCCGGCCCGGGGTGCGTCCCCGTGTCCGCGGGCGTGCCCGTGCGGGTGTCCGGGGCCCGGGTGGGCACGGTGTAGGCGACCAGGCGCTGGTCGCCGGGGCGGTCCTCGCGCAGGACGACGGCGGCCTGGGCGATCTCCGGCTGCCGTACGAGCGCGGCCTCGATCTCGCCGAGTTCGATGCGGAAGCCGCGCAGCTTGACCTGGTGGTCGGCGCGCCCGAGGTAGTCGAGGCTGCCGTCGTGGTTCCAGCGCGCCAGGTCGCCGGTGCGGTACATCCGGCTCCCGGGCGCGCCGTGCGGGTCGGCGGTGAAGCGTTCGGCGCTCAGCGCGGGGCGGCCCAGGTAGCCGCGGGCGAGCTGCACACCGGCGATGTACAGCTCGCCGGGCACACCGGCCGGGACCGGCCGCAGCGCGGCGTCGAGCACGTACATCCGGGTGTTCCACACCGGCCGTCCGATCGGCACCGGCCCGTCGCCGGTGTCCTCGGCGCACGGCCAGTACGTCACGTCGACGGCGGCCTCGGTGGGCCCGTACAGGTTGTGCAGCGGCACGTCCGACACGGCCCGGAAACGGGCCCGCAGCTCCGCCGGGAGCGCCTCGCCGCTGCAGAACACCCGCCGTACCGGCGTCGCAGCGCCCAGCGCGGCCGCGGCGGGCTCCCGCAGGAACACGTCGAGCATCGACGGCACGAAGTGCAGGGTGGTCACGCCCTCGCGCCGGACGGTGTCGGCCAGGTAGGCCGGGTCGGTGTGGCCCCCGGGCCGGGCCACGACCAGGGTGGCCCCCTGGACGAGCGGCCAGAAGAACTCCCACACGGACACGTCGAAACCGGACGGCGTCTTCTGCAGCACCCGGTCGGACGGCTCCAGGCCGTAGGTGTCCTGCATCCAGGCCAGCCGGTTGACGATCGCCCGGTGGGAGATCACCACGCCCTTGGGGCGGCCGGTGGAACCCGAGGTGTAGATGACGTAGGCGGGGTGGCCGGGGGCGGGCAGCGCCCGCGGGAGGGCGACGGGCGGGGCGGGGGCCGCCGCGGCGGCCCCCGCCGCGGCCGGCTCGTCGAGCAGCAGCCGCGGTGTGCCGTCCCCGGGCAGCCGGTCCGCCGTGTCCCGGGTGGTCAGCACCAGCATCGCGCCCGCGTCCCGCAGGATGTGCGCGATGCGGTCGGCCGGATAGCCGGGGTCCACGGGCACGTACGCCGCGCCCGACTTGAGCACCGCGAGCAGCGCCACCACCAGCTCCGCGGACCGCTCCACGGCGACCGCGACGAACCGCTCCGGGCCCGCGCCCCGCGCCGTCAACGCACCGGCCAGCCGCTCGGCGCGGGCGTCCAGTTCGGCGTACGTCAGGGAGGTGCCCTCGTACACCAGGGCCTCGTGCCCGGGTGTGCGGGCGGCCCGCGCGGCGAACAGCTCGGGCAGCGTGGTCTCCGGGACCTCGTGGGCGGTGTCGTTCCACCCGTCGAGGACCCGCTCCCGCTCGTCCGGCGTCAGCAGCGCGACCTCGTCGACGGTGGCGGCGGGGTCGGCCGCCAGCTCCGCCAGGAACCGGACGAAGCGTTCCTGCAACGCCGTCAGGTCCTGGCCGTCGTACACCTGCGGGTTGCCCTCGAAGTCGACGCGCAGGCCGGACTCGGGGGTGCCGGTCAGCACGATGCTCAGGTCGGTGGTCGGACCCGAACTGATGCTGCGTATCAGGCCGACCGGACCGCCGAAGTCCACCGGACTGAGGTACGGCATGACGTTGACGGTGGGCCCCGACACCCCCGCTCCGCCCAGCTCGCGGTCGAGGTCCTCGCCGCGGAAGCGGCTGTGCGCCAGGAGGCCGCTCATCGCCTCGGACACGGTCTCGACCACCCGCGCGAAACTCTCGCCGGGGCGCACCGCCAGCCGCAGCGGCAGCCGGTTGGAGACCATGCCGGGGGTGATCCGGGCGTTCGCGCCGTAGCGCCCGGTGACCGGCACCGACACCACGACGTCCCGGGCGCCCGTGGTCCGGTGCAGGAAGGCGGCCACACCGGCGATGACCACGCGCGCCCAGTGCGCACCGGTCGCCTCGGCGGCCCGGCCGAGCACCTCCGTGCGCTCCGGGGGCAGGCCCAGGCTCGTCACGGTCGGCGCGAGGGCCCGGCCGCCGCCGCGCCCGGTGAGCGAGACGGGCTCGGGGCGGTCGGCGAACAGGCCGGTCCAGTAGGCCCGGTCACGCTCGTACCGCGCCGACGCGCGGTAGGCCTCCTCGCCCGCGACCATCCGGTCCGTGTCCCCGAAGGCGGCCGCGGGCACCGCACGCCCGTCCCGCAGCGCGCGGTACACCTCGGCCAGCCGCTCGTAGAACAGGGCCATGCTGGTGCCGTCGATCACGATGTGGTGGACGCCCAGGTAGTACAGGTGCCGGCCCCCGCCGAGCGTGAACAGCGCGTGGCTGCTCAGCCCGGGCCGGTCCAGCGGCAGCGGCGTCGCGCGGTCCCGCTCCATCCACCGCTGGGCCTCGCCCTCGGGGTCCTGGTGACCGGAGAGGTCGATGTGGCGCAGCAGCACGGGGGTGTACGGCACCCCGTCCGGGTCCTCGACGGCGGCCGAACCCTCCGGCGCGGGCGGGCAGTACGCGCGGTACGGCCGGCCCTCCTCGTCGGTGAGGAAGCGCGAGCAGAGCGTCTCCGTACCGGCCACGGTGTGCCGCAGCGCCTCGCTCAGCACCGCGTGGTCCAGGGGTCCGTCGATCTCCAGGCAGGAGCCCGTCCGATAGTGCGCGCCACGCGGATCCAGCTGCTGGGCGAGCCACACCTCGTGCTGCGCGCTCGTCAGACCGTGCCGAACCGAAGAGTTCTCAGACACCTGTCTCCTCACAATGCAAAACAAACAAGATGTGTGCCCGTGCGGCATTTACCGGACGGCATTAAATTGAGGGCGAACTGGGACGCTAGCAAGGCTGCGACGAGCTGGTCAATATGCTTATTGGGGAAGATAACCGCAGGTAGGAGCCTTGATAACCAGTCGATAGCGAGGTTATACGGGTCATTTGTAGAGTGTGGCCACGCGCATTTCTCATTACTGCCGGAGAAAGAGAGGACCTCCTTCCCTCTCCCCGGCGGGCGTTCCCTCAGCGCTCCCTCCTTTCCCCTTCCTTCATTGGAGAGCCGCCATGCCGCCCAGTGACATCGCGTACGCCGAGCTGTACGTCGCGGACGACCGGGAGGCCTCCGGCTTCCTCGTCGACAGCCTCGGTTTCGTCCCCCTGGCGGTGGCGGGCCCCGCCACCGGCACCCACGACCGCCGGTCCACGGTGCTGCGCAGCGGCGAGGTCACGCTCGTGGTCACCCAGGCGCTGGCGCCGGACACCCCGGTCGCCCGCTACGTGGAGCGGCACGGCGACTCCATCGCCGACCTCGCCTTCGGCTGCGACGACGTGCGCTCCTGCTTCGACCGCGCGGTCCTCGCCGGTGCCGAGGCGCTGCAGGCCCCGACGCCCTCCCACCGGGCGGGCCAGGACGCGTGGTTCGCCACCGTCTCCGGCTTCGGGGACATCCGGCACACCCTGGTCCCGGCGGCGGGCGGGGACGGCGCGGGGCTGCTGCCGCCCGACCGGGACTGGGCGCTGCTCCCGGCCGCCACCGGCCGCACGGGGCCGCGGCCCCTCCTCGACCACGTGGCCGTCTGCCTGGAGTCCGGCACGCTGCGGAGCACCGCCGAGTTCTACGAAGCGGCCTTCGAGATGCCCTACTACTCCTCCGAGTACATCGAGGTGGGCGAGCAGGCGATGGACTCCATCGTCGTGCGCAACGCCGGCGGCGGTATCACCTTCACGCTCATCGAGCCGGACGACACCCGGGTGCCGGGCCAGATCGACCAGTTCCTGAGCGCGCACGACGGGCCGGGCGTCCAGCACCTGGCCTTCCTGGTGGACGACATCGTCGGCTCGGTCCGCTCGCTCGGCGACCGCGGCGTGGCCTTCCTGCGCACCCCGGGTGCCTACTACGACCTGCTCACCGAGCGGGTCGGCGCGATGGCCGACGCCATCGAGGACCTGCGCGAGACCAACGTCCTCGCGGACCGCGACGAGTGGGGCTACCTGCTGCAGATCTTCACCCGCTCGCCCTACCCGCGCGGCACCCTCTTCTACGAGTACATCCAGCGCAACGGCGCCCGCGGCTTCGGCAGTTCCAACATCAAGGCCCTGTACGAGGCCGTCGAGCGGGAGCGGGAAGTGGCCGGCCGATGACCTCCGCCGTCCGGCACCCGGCGGGCCCCGACGGCCCGGCTCCCGCGGGCCCCGACGGCCCGGCACCCGCGGAACCCGGGGACCCGGCTCCCGCGGGACCCGGCGGGTCGGTGGCCCCGGCGCCAGTGGCGGCCGGGAGCGCGGCGGGCGGCTCCGGTGCCCGGGCGCCGGAGCCGCTCACGCTCGACGACTTCGCCCGGCTCGCGCACGGCAAACTGCCCGCCGCCACCTGGGACTTCATCGCGGGCGGCGCGGGGCGGGAGCGGACCCTCGCCGCCAACGAGGCCGTCTTCGGGGCCGTACGGCTGCGGCCCAGGGCGCTGCCCGGCATCGAGGAGCCGGACACCTCCGTGGAGGTGCTCGGCTCCCGGTGGCCGGCGCCCGTGGGCATCGCGCCGGTGGCCTACCACGGACTCGCCCACCCCGACGGCGAACCGGCGACCGCCGCGGCGGCGGGGGCGCTCGGACTCCCGCTCGTCGTCAGCACCTTCGCCGGCCGGAGCCTCGAAGAGGTGGCCCGGGCGGCGAGCGCACCGCTGTGGCTCCAGCTGTACTGCTTCCGCGACCACGAGACCACCCTGGGCCTGGCCCGCCGGGCCCGCGACAGCGGCTACCAGGCGCTGGTGCTCACCGTCGACACCCCGTTCACCGGCCGCCGGCTGCGCGACCTGCGCAACGGCTTCGCGGTCCCCGACCACATCGTTCCGGCCAACCTGACCGGCACGGCGGCGGCCGGCAGCGCCACCCCCGGCGCGCACAGCAGGCTCGCCTTCGACCGCCGCCTGGACTGGTCCTTCGTGGGCCGCCTGGGCGCGGCGAGCGGCCTCCCGGTGCTGGCCAAGGGCGTGCTGACCGCGGCGGACGCCGAGGCCGCGGTCGCGGCGGGCGTCGCGGGCATCGTCGTCTCCAACCACGGGGGCCGCCAACTCGACGGCGCACCGGCCACCCTGGAGGCGCTGCCCGAGGTGGTGTCCGCCGTGTGCGGCCGCTGCCCGGTCCTCCTCGACGGCGGCGTCCGCACCGGCGCCGACGTCCTGGCCGCCCTGGCCCTCGGCGCCCGTGCCGTCCTGGTCGGGCGCCCCGCGCTGTACGCGCTGGCGGCCGACGGCGGCGCCGGCGTGCGCCGGATGCTCACCCTGCTGACCGAGGACTTCGCCGACACGATGGTGCTCACCGGCCACGCCGCCACCGGCACGATCGGCCCGGACACCCTGGCCCCGCCGTACTCCGGCCCGCCGCACCCCGGCCCGCCCACCGCGCCCCGCCCGGCGCCGCACCGAGACAGGAGCCACGGATGACCACCACCACCCCAGCGCGTACGGACCGGGACGGCGTCCTGGCGCGGACCGCCCTGCACCCCAGCCTGTCCGCCCCGCTGCTCGACACGATGAACTTCCTCAACGAGGTGACCCTCCGCTACCCGCAGGCGATCTCCTTCGCCCCGGGACGCCCCTACGAGGGAGACTTCGACGTCGCACGCGTCCCCGGGTACATCGAGACCTACCTCGACCACCTGCGCGAGCGCGGCCACTCCGAGGAACGCGTCCGCACCGCGCTCTACCAGTACGGCGAGACCGCCGGGCAGATCAGGGACATCGTCGCCCGCATGCTCGAGGTGGACGAGGACCTGACGGTCGACCCCGCCTCCGTGGTGGTGACGGTCGGCTGCCAGGAGGCCGTCCTGCTCACCCTGCGCGCCCTGTTCACCGGACCGGACGACGTGCTCCTCGTCGACAGTCCCGCCTACGTCGGCATCACCGGCGCGGCCGGCCTGCTGGACATCCCCGTCGTGCCGGTGCCCGGCACCCCCGACGGGCCGAGCCCGGAAGGGCTGGAGCGCACCGTCCGGGAGATCGAGGCGAGCGGCCGGCGCGCCAGGTGCCTGTACGTCGTGCCCGACTGCTCCAACCCGACCGGCGTCAGCATGCGGCGCGAGGCCCGCACCGCCCTGCTCGACGCCGCCGCGCGGCTGGACCTGCTCCTCCTGGAGGACAACCCCTACGGGGTGTTCAGCCGGGTGCGCCGCCCCACCCTCAAGTCCCTCGACACCGAACGGCGCGTCGTCTACCTCGGTTCCTTCGCCAAGACCGCCTTCCCGGGCGCCCGCGTCGGCTTCGTCGTCGCCGACCAGCTCGTGGCCGGTGCGGACGGACGGCCGCCCGGTCTGCTCGCCCACGAACTGGCCAAGGTCAAGAGCATGGTCACCGTCAACACCCCCACCCTGAGCCAGGCCGCGGTCGCCGGACTGCTGCTGCAGAACGGCGGGGGACTGCGGGCGGCGAACGAGGCCTCGGCCCGCCACTACCAGTCCACGATGCGGTGCCTGCGCGACACCTTCGCCGCCGAACTGCCGCCCGGTTCACCGGAGTCGGACGGCGTGCGGTGGAACGACCCGGACGGCGGGTTCTTCCTCACCCTCGACGTGCCCTTCGAGGCGGACGAGGCCGCGCTGGACGTCTCCGCGGAGAAGTACGGCGTCATCTGGACGCCGATGCGCCACTTCCACCTGGACGACGCGGGCGACCGGCAGATCCGCCTCTCGTGCAGCTACCTCACCACCGACCGCGCCGCCGAGGGGGCGACGCGGCTGGCCCGCTTCGTCAAGGACCGCGCGGCGTCTAACGGTTGAGGTCGCTGTCCTTCACCAGTCCCGCCTCGTACGCGATGATCGCCGCCTGCACCCGGTTGCGGACCTCCAACTGGGTGAAGATGGCGCTGACATACGTCTTGATCGTGCCCTCGACCAGGTGCAGCCGCTGCGCGATCTCCGCGTTCGACAGCCCGGCCCCCAGCATGCCCAGGACCTCCTGCTCCCGCTTGGTCAGCAGCGTCGTGCGCTCCCCCGACACCTCCGAGCGCGGTGAGGGGGCTCGGCGCAGCTCGGTCATCAGCCGCCGCGCCACCAGCGGGGAGAGGCAGGAGCCGCCGGACGCCACCGCCCGGACGCCGGAGATCAGGTCCCGCGGGTCGGACGCCTTGAGCAGGAACCCGGCCACGCCCTGGTCCAGGGCCCGTTCGATGTACCGGTCCTCGCCGAAGGTGGTGAGGACGACCACCGCGGTGTCCGGGTTGGTGGTCCGCATCTCACCCGCGGCCGTCAGGCCGTCCATCTCCGGCATCCGGATGTCGAGCAGGGCCACGTCGGGCCGGTGCTTGCGGGCCAGTTCGACCGCCTCCCGCCCGTCGGCCGCCTCGGCGACCACCTCGATGCCCGGTTCGGTCGTCAGGATGGAGCGAACCCCGGCCCTGATGATGGTCTCGTCGTCGGCGAGCAGTACGCGAATCATCCGATCCTTCCCTGGTGGTCAGAGCGTGTCCTTGGCCATGAGGACATCATCCTTGAAGCACAGCCGGTACATGGCGCCGCCGAAGTCGAGCAGGCCGCTGCTCGCCCGGTAGTACTCGCAGGTCGTGCCGGCCGGGACGGACGGCTCGGAGGTGACCGGCGGCGGCTTCCTGATCCGGCGCTCCGGCAGCGCGTGCGCCAGCTCGGTGCGGGTCTCGCCCACCCGGATCCGGTCGTAGTCCTCGGGGGCGAGGGACGTGGTCGCCGAGGTGAAGACGTAGAGCCCGCCGAGGAAGGCCACGATGGCGGCGCCGAGCACCGCCGGGATCAGCGCGGCCCGCCGGGCGTCCCGCCTGATCCGGGCCCTGGTGCGCAGCAGCGCGGCCCGGGAGGCGCTGCGCCACGGCCCGGCGGGGGCGGGCAGGTCCGCCGCGTCGGCCGCGGCCCGCCCCTCGTTCCCGGCCGTCGCGACCCCGGGCACCGTGCCGTCGCCCGGGCCACCGGCCGTGCCGTCCCCGTCGGCCAGCCCCGGCGGCTCGGTGGACCGCGACGGCGAGGAGGCGCCGCGCGGCAGCCGCGCGTAGACCTCGAAGCCGCCCGCGCGCGGGCCGGTGCGCAGCGTGCCGCCCGCGAGCCGGACCCGCTCGTCGAGGCCGATCAGCCCCGACCCGCTCCCGGCCGCCGGAACGCTTCCGCCCTGCTCCGGCCGCTCGTTGACGACCGACACCACCGTCTCGTCCGCGGTGTGCGTCACCCGTACGTCGATGGGCGCGCCCGGCGCGTGCTTGGCCGCGTTCGTCAGCGCCTCCTGCACCACCCGGTAGGCCGCGAGGTCGGACAGCAGCGGCGTGCCGGGGCGGTCCCGGGCCCCGTCCTCCTGGAACCGGACCGGCGTACCGGACCGCTGGAAACGGCGCACGAGCTGGGCGACGGACTCGTCGGCGGGGGTCAGCGACGGATTGGGGTCCTCCCGCAGCAGCCCGATCACCTCGTGCAGCCGCTCGGTGGCCATCGTGCACCGCTCCCGCAGCTGGCCCACCGACTCCCGGTGCTGGTCCGACAGCCCGGGGGCCAGCTCCAGGCCGCCGGCGAGCAGGGCCATCACGCTCAGCTCGTGGCCCAGGGAGTCGTGGATGTCCTGCGCGATCCTGGCCCGCTCCTTCATCCTGGCCTGGTCGGCGATGTAGCGCTGGCGCCACTCCAGTTGCTCGGCGTGCTCCCAGCCGGCGTGGGTCAGCGCGGTGCGCTGGCTCCACCAGTTGCCGGCCCACCAGGGCAGCACACAGGCGACGAACTCGGTCATCAGCAGGCTCAGCCAGTCCTTGCTCTGGCCGACGGTGCCCACCAGCAGGAGCCCGGCCACGGCGACACAGAGGAACACCAGGTGCGCGGGCCACAGCCGGGTCAGTCTGCGGCCCGCGAGGCAGCTCAGCACCACCGTCGCCATGGCCGGCCACAGGTTCGCCCCGAACCACGGATAGAACAGCGTGAGCAGCGCCGCGAGCAGCAGGGACAGCAGCGGCGCGGTGCGCTGCACCACGACCGCGGCCGCGATGAGCAGACAGGCGGTCAGCCAGGCGACCGGCGCGGTGCCGAGCGTCCCGGTGGCGAACGCGGAGGGCACGAGCAGTACGAGCAGCAGCACCAGATCGGCGCGCCGGGTGAACGGGCGCTCGGAGCCGAGGACCCGTACAAGCGATTCGATTCGTCGGCGCACGGCCTGCCATCGGTGCATTCCAGCACGCTACAAGAGCGGCCCCGGCCGCCGGATCTGCCGAAAGTCGACTGCGGTCGTTGCCGATCGCCAGATGTTTCGGGCCCTTGCCTCTCACTAGCGTTGAGGACGTGACTTTGGAAGGAGCCACCAGGCGATGATCACTTTGGACCGACTGACCAAGCGGTACGGCGACAAGACGGCCGTCTCGGACCTCTCGTTCGAGATCAATCCGGGAAAGGTCACCGGATTCCTCGGCCCGAACGGCGCGGGAAAGTCGACGACGATGCGCATGATCGTCGGTCTGGACGCGCCCACCTCGGGGCGGGCCCTGGTGGGCGGCAAGCGTTACGAGGAGCTGCGGCACCCGTTGCGGGAGGTCGGCGCGCTGCTCGACGCCCGCGCGGGCCACCCCGGCCGTTCGGCCCGGCACCACCTGCTCGGGATGGCCCGCAGCAACGGGATCCCGGCGTCCCGGGTCGGCGAGGTGCTGGAGACCGTGGGCCTGTCCGAGGTGGCGAACAAGCGCATCGGCTCCTTCTCCCTCGGCATGGGCCAGCGGCTCGGCATCGCGGCCGCCCTGCTGGGCGACCCCAAGGTGCTGCTCTTCGACGAGCCGGTCAACGGACTGGACCCGGACGGCGTGCGCTGGGTCCGCGAGCTGATGCGGTCCCTCGCGGCGGAGGGCAGGACGATCTTCGTGTCCAGTCACCTGATGAGCGAGATGCAGGAGACCGCCGACCACCTCCTGGTCATCGGGCGCGGAAAGATCATCGCCGACGCGCCGATCGAGGAGGTCATCGCGGGCAGCTCGCTGAACGCCGTACGGGTGCGGACCCCGCAGCCCGACGTGCTCAGGCGGGAACTGCTGGAGTCCGGGCTGCGCGTCGAGCCGAACGCGGACTCCGCGCCCGACGAACTCCTCGTCGTCGGCGGAACCCTGGAGGAGATCGGCGACCTCGCCTTCCACCACCGCGTTCCGATCCACGAACTCAGCATGCGCAAGGCCAGCCTGGAACAGGCGTACATGGAACTCACCGCCGCGAGCGTGGAGTACGGCTCTCCCGCGCTCTCCCAGGTCACCGAAGTCCCGGACCACCAGAAGGCGTAACTGGATATGACTACTACAACCGTCCCCAAGCTCGTCGGTCCCGTGAAGGGCGGCGGCTTCAAGGGTGCCGTCGCGTTCGAGTGGACCAAGTTCTGGAGCGTGCGGGCCACCTGGTGGAACCTGGCCGTCGGCCTGCTGCTCACCGTTGGCTTCGCCGCCATGGTCGGCGCCTCCGCCGACGCCAGCGCGAAGAAGGGCGTCGACGTCACGATGCCCGCCCCGCACCACGCCTCGCAGGCCTTCCTCATCTCCCAGCTGACCATCGTGGTCCTCGCCACCCTCGCCCTCACCAGCGAGTACTCCAGCGGCTCGATCCGCACCACGCTGCAGAGCGTGCCCGCGCGCGGCCGGATGCTGCGCTCCAAGACCCTGGTCGTCACCGCCGTCGTGGTCGCCGCGGGCTTCGTCTTCAGCCTGCTGGGCACCATGGTGGCCGCGCCCCTGATGGGCCACTACGGCGACTACAGCAGCGGCCAGCTGTTCGGCACCGCGCTCGGCGCCGGGGTCTACCTCGCCCTCCTCGCCGTCATGGCCATCGGGCTCGGCACCGTCCTGCGCAGCGCCGCGGGCACCATCACGACCCTCATCATGGTCCTGCTCGCGCTGCCCCAGCTGATGGGCGTCGTCGGCGCCAAGTGGCTGGAGACCGCCTCGGACTACATGCCGAGCGTCGCCGGTACCGTCCTGCTGACCCAGGACAGCGACCCCTACGGCGCCGGCACCGCGCTGCTGGTCCTCCTGCTGTGGGCCCTGGCCGCCTACGCCGCCGGCACCGCGGTGCTGCGCCGCCGCGACGCCTGACCCGCCGCTCGTCCGGGCTCCCCAGGGGCCGTGCTCCGGCTGCCGGAGTGCGGCCCCTTCGTCGATACCGGTGCGATAAGGGGCCCATAGCGGGCCCAGCCAAGGTGGTGGAGCCGTATCCGCCCCCCCACCTTGGAGGCCGCCCGTGCGCACCACCACCAGGACCCGGACCACGCTCGCCGCCGTCGGTGCGGCGCTCGCCCTCGGCGTCGCCGCCGCGCCCGCCCAGGCGGCCCCCGCGGACAAGCCCCAGGTACTCGCCTCCTTCACCCAGACCAGCGCGTCCAGCCAGAACGCCTGGATCGCGGCCAACCGGAACCAGTCCGCCTGGGCCGCCTACGAGTTCGACTGGTCCACGGACCTGTGCACCCAGGCGCCCGACAACCCCTTCGGCTTCCCGTTCAACACGGCCTGCGCGCGCCACGACTTCGGATACCGCAACTACAAGGCGGCGGGCAGCTTCGACGCCAACAAGAGCCGCATCGACAGCGCCTTCTACGAGGACATGAAGCGCGTCTGCACCGGCTACACCGGCGAGAAGAACACGGCCTGCAACAGCACCGCCTGGACGTACTACCAGGCCGTCAAGATCTTCGGCTGAGCCGAGCCGAGCCGACCGAGCCTGCCGAGCAGAGCTGAGCCGAGCAGAGCAGAGCTGAGCCGGGCAGGGCAGCGCGGGCCCCGGGCCGAGGAGGGGAAGACGCATGCGCAGCGTCGTCATCGTGGGCGCCGGTGTGATCGGCCGCTCCGTCGGGCTCGCCCTGCGGCGGCACGGCGTGACCACGTACCTGACCGACGCCGACCCCGAGGCGGCGCTGGCGGGCGAACGCTGCGGGGCGGGCTTCGCGGCACCGCCGCCGCGGCAGGCCGACATCGCGGTGCTCGCGGTGCCGCCCGACCAGGTCGCGCCGGTGCTCGCCGAGCACCAGAAGCTCGGCACGGCCCGCTGCTACACCGACGTCTCCGGCGTCAAGGTGCGGCTGCACCGGGAGGTCAGGGCGCACGGCTGCGACCTGACCTCCCTGGTCAGCGGCGCCCCCGTGGTCGGCGGCAGCGGCCCGGTCCAGGCCCGCGCCGACCTCTTCGACGGCAGGCCCTGGGCCCTCACGCCCACCGAGGCCACCGGGAACCTCGCCCTGAACTGCGCGCTGGAACTGGTCGCGCTGTGCGGGGCGGTCTCGGTGCTGCTGGACCCCGAGACCCACGACCGCGCCGTGGCCCTCGTCTCGCACGCCCCGCACCTGGTCGCGAGCCTGGTCGCCGCGCGGCTGCTCGGCGGCGACGAGTCGGCCGTACGGCTGGCCGGTCAGGACCTGCGGGACGTCACCAGGACCGCGGACGCCAACCCGGAACGCTGGGCCCGCATCCTGACCGCCAACGCCGGTCCCGTCGCCGACCAGTTGGACGACTGGGCGGCCGAGGCGCAGGCGATGGCCCGCGAACTGAGGGACGCCGCCCGGTCCGGGGACACCGACGGCCCGGTCCGGCTGCGGGAGACCCTGCGCTTCGGCGTGGCCGGACGCGCCCGCATCCGGGAGCCGCACACACCCTCGCCCTGAGCCGCGGGGCGGCGGACCGCCGCGGCCCCGGCACCCCGAGGATCCGCGCCACCACCGTCATCCGGCACCACCGATGGAAAGGACACGACCATGCGTGGAATCCTGCGCGCCACGGCGCTCACCGCGGCGATCGGCGCGGTCGCCCTGCTCCCGACGACGGCCGCCTCCGCCGCGCCCGCCGGGCCCGCGGCCTCCGGCTGTGTCACGGACAGCGAGACCGAGGACTTCGGCCGGGGCGAGATCACCGTCTGCGTCGAGGACGGCGAGGTACGGGTGACCGGCCACGTCGAGGACCTCAAGCCCGGCGGCCCCTTCAACGGAGGGGACTCCGGCTGCGTGGGCTGGTGGATCGACTGGGAGACGGAGTCCGGGCCCGACTCCAGCACCAGCACCCTGGCCTGCCCGCACTTCACCGACAAGCCCTACGTCGAGTTCGACTACGACCCGACCGAGTCGGAGTACGGCCCCAAGAACGTCACGGGCGTGGCGGACACCCACCTCACGATGGTCTTCATGTGACGGTCCCGCCCGCGCGCCCGGCCCTGTCGAAAGGACAGGGCCGGCCCGCCCGGCGGACGACGGAAGTCCAGGCGCTTCACCGTCCGGCCCACGAAGATCGCATCCACTTGCGGTGACCAAGGTGATGAAACCGCCGTTGCCGCTTTCACCTCGTGTTTCCCGCTCCTAGCGTGATCGGTGTCCCTGCTTCCGACGAAGTGAGCGCTGATGCCGAACGTGATGGGAGCCGGTCGTCCGGCGCACCGGTGTGCCACCCTCGTGGCGGCCCTGCTGCTGGCCCTCGTGCCCTTCGGCGCGGGCGCCCCCGGCACGGCAGCCGCGCGGGCCGCGCCGGCCGCCGACGCCGCGTGGACCGCGTCCGCCGTGCCCGCGCCGACCGGCGCCCTGCCGGTCGGCGTGCGCACCGCGCACCTGCGCGACACCTCCCGGCGCGACCCCTGGAACCCCGACCGGTACCGCGAACTGGCCCTCTCGCTCTGGTACCCGGCGCTGCCCTCGCGGGCGCCGCGCGCCTCGTACGTCACGGCCCGGGAGTCGGCGCTGATCCTGCGCTTCCACCGGGTCGAGGGCGTGCCCGACGACCTGCTCGCGCGTATCCGCGTGCACGCCCGCACGGCCCCGCCGCCGCTGCCGGCGCCCGCCCGCGGGCTGCCCCTGGTCCTGCTCTCGCCGGGCTTCGCGCTGCCCCGCTCGTCGCTGACCGGGCTCGCCGAGGAGCTGGCGAGCCGCGGGTACGCCGTCGCCGCGGTCGACCACGCCTACGAGGCCCCGGCCATCAGCCACCCCGACGGCCGCGTGACCGGCTGCCTGGCCTGCCGACGGCAGCCGGAGGGCGCACGGGTCGCCGCCACCCGCGCCGCGGACCTCCGCTTCGTGCGCGAGCGGCTGCTGCGGTCGCCGGGCGCCGTGGGGCTGCCGCGGCTCGACCCGTCGCGGGTGGCGGTGGTGGGCCACTCGATGGGCGGCGCCGCCGCCTTCGAGGCGCTGCGCACCGACGCCGGCTTCGCCGCCGCGGCCGACCTGGACGGCACCGTCCACACCGGCGGCAGGAGCCGGGTGGACCGGCCGTTCCTGCTGCTCGGCGCGGGCGAACACGGCCGGCCCGGCGCCGACCCCACCTGGCAGCGGGCCTGGCGGGACCTGTCGGGACCGCGCCGCTGGCTGTCGGTGCGGGGCGCCGGGCACCTGTCCTTCACCGACTACGCCCGGCTCCTCGAACGCACCGGCACGGCGGGCGAGGAGGTCACGCTCGGCGCGGCCGACGCCGGGCGCGTCACCAGGGAGCTGGTGGTGGCCTTCCTCGACGAACGGCTGCGGCGGTACGGCCCCCGCCTCGACACCGCCGCCCGGCAGGACCCGGAGGTGCTCGTTCACGGACGCTGAGCGGCCCGTGGGAAAACGGATCGATATCGGAAGGAAAGACGGTCTCAGTACCTTGACCGGGGTCGGCAGGGTCCGCGACCCGCGCAGAGTCTCCAGCCCGACGCTCCCGGAAGGAATGCGACGTGACCAATCCGTTCGAAGACGCAGACGGCCGCTATCTCGTGCTGGTCAATGATGAGGGGCAGCACTCGCTGTGGCCGTCCTTCGTGGACGTGCCCGCCGGGTGGACGGTCGCCCTCGGCGAGTCCGACCGGGAGGCGTGCCTGGAGTACGTGGAGAAGAACTGGACCGACATGCGGCCCAGGAGCCTCGTGGAGGCGATGAGCACCGGCAACTGACCGGACACGACGGCCCGTACGCTCCCGGCGGGGCGTACGGGCCGTCGCCGTCTCCGGCTCAGTCGGTGAGGGCCACGGCGACCGGGGCCGCGGTCTCCAGGGACCCCGCGGCCGTCAGGCAGTGGGACGCGTGCAGCCGCACCAGCTCCTGCCACTGGAAGCGCATCCCGCCCCAGGGGTTGCGGCCGACCGCCTCCAGGAGCTGCGCGTCGACCAGGGTCTCGATTAGGTCCTCGGCCTCCAGCAGGTCCGTGCCGAGCACCCGGGCCGCCTGCTCCGCGTCGAAGTCCGCGTCACCGAGGCGGCTCAGCTCCCGGTAGGCGAAGGCCACCCTGGGGTCCAGCTCCCGCATGCTGCGGTCCAGCCGGGCGCGCAGCGAGTCCTCCCCGATGCTGAGGGCCGCCAGCCGGTCACCCGAGCGTTCCAGCCGGGAGACCAGGTCGAGCACGCGCCAGTGCGTCTTGGTGAGCAGCCTGGCCGCGGCGGCCCGCAGCGCCAGCGGCGAGTGCCCGCACAGCGCGGCGAGCCTGCTGGTCGCCTCGGGGACGTCCTGCGCCCGTGAGTCCCGCAGCACGCCGGCCAGTGTCTCCCGCGCCTCGTCGTCCGACAGGGGTTCGACCCGCAGCCGGAAGGTGCGGTACTTCTGCATCAGCTCGTCCAGGTTGGCCCGACCGGTGATGAGTACGCAGCACCCGCCGCTCGTGGGCAGCAGATGACGTACCTGGGCGTAGGACGAGGCATGGTCGAGCACGATCAGGACCCGTCTGCCCTCCAGCAGTCCGCGGTACCGCTCCGCCGCCTCCGCGGGCTCGGCGGGCGGCGGACCCTCGTCCCCCAGCTGGCGCAGGAACTGGTGGAGCACCTCCAGCGGGCCGCCCTCCCGCAGGTCGGCGAAGAGCTGCCCGTCGGGAAATCTGTGCGCCGCACGGTGCGCCCAGTTGATCGCCAGACTCGTCTTTCCGATTCCGGGACTTCCGGTGAGGTAGGCGATGGCGGGCGGATTCTGCGCCGATCCGTCGAGCAGCACATCATCCATCAACCACTGCTCCCGGCTACGCCCGATGAAGTAGGCGTCGCTTTCCGGAAGCTGACTCGGAACGGTCTGCGGCCGGTCCTTTCGCGCCGCCGCTATGCCCAGGACGCCGAGCTGCGGGAATTCGTCGCGCAGGATCGAGTCGTGCAGCGACTGGAGGTCGGTACCCAGTTCGAGACCGATCTCTTCGATGGAATACCGCATTCCGTCGCGGAATGTCGTGAGTGCCTCCGCCCGCCGTCCCGAACGGTACTGAGCGAGCATCAGGTAGTAACGCAGCCGGTCGCGCAGCGGGCAGGCGCCCACCAGTGCCTGGAGTTCGCCCAGGACCGACTGGTGCTCGCCGAGTTGGAGGCGCAGCGCCATGTGCTGTTCGACGGCCAGCATGCGCTGCTCGTCCAGCCGGGCCGCCTCGGTCTCGGCGAAGGGTGCGTGGACGCCGCCCAGGGCGGGGCCGCGCCACAGGGCCAGAGCCCGGCGCAGCGCCTCGGCCGCCGGGGCCGGACGGCCGTCCGCCGTCAGTTCGGTGGCTCTGGAGACCAGTTGTTCGAAACGGAGCGAGTCGAGTGAGTGGCCGGCGAGGCTGAGCATGTAGCCGGGTGTGGCCGTGATGATGGTTTCCTGTTCCCAGCCCGCGGTGCGGAAGATTTTGCGCAGTGTGGCGATGCAAATGGCCACCTGAGTGCGCGCGGTACTGGGCGGACGGCCGTTCCAGACCTCCTCGATCAGGGAGTCGAAAGAAACGACCTGATTAGCGGAGAGAAGTAGTGCGGAGAGCACCGCCCGTTGCCGGGGACCGCCCACCGTAAGACCTCGGCCATTCATGTGCACTTCGAGTGGCCCGAGCACTCCGAATTCGAGACCGGCGATCGGGGTTTCCTTTTGGGAGACTTCCGCATTTCCGATTCTCTGGTATATCGGTTCTATCAGCCGAAGATCCATGACCTCTTGATACCCCCGCGTCAAGTTGTGCTGATGTCTGCGTGCCGAAACTCTCCGAAGCCGTCGGGTGCCACGGGCATGAAGACTTCGTTACGGCCGGGTCAGCCGGGTTCACCGCTGGTCGGGGCCTCGTCGTCATCTCGCTCACCTCCGGGTCCGGGTCGCTGCGTCAGG
This sequence comes from Streptomyces rubrogriseus, assembly GCF_027947575.1. Lineage (NCBI taxonomy): Bacteria > Bacillati > Actinomycetota > Actinomycetes > Kitasatosporales > Streptomycetaceae > Streptomyces > Streptomyces rubrogriseus. Next base: position 600,682 of record NZ_CP116256.1, read on the forward strand.
AGCTGCTGGTCCGTGCGTGAGCCTCACTTCCCTTCGGGTCATGCGCCCGGACCGGTGGCCGGGCGGCAGTGCGAGGGGGGTGCGTCGCGAAAGTCGCGGTCGTGGTTGCCGGTGCGGCGCTGCCTGCGACCCGGCCCAATCTGACCTGCGGATTTTAACCTTCGTAGCCGGCTCCCCCCTGCCTGCAGTCGGAATAATACGGATCTTCTTTGATTCCAACACTCAACTTTCGGCAGGTCTCTGCCCTGGCTTTCGTCAGTGCGCCGTTTGCTATTCCCCGATGGCCTGGATTCAGCCCTGAAGTTACCTGCCGGTTGCTCTCGCCGCCGATTGCGTAAGGAATGTGAAATCCGCTGGTGGCGGCGGATGCCGGGGCTCGTTCCGGTCCCGCGGCGGGCCGGCCGGCGAGCGTCCCGGAGGCGGCTCCTCCGGTCGCACCGCCGCGCAGGTTTGGCCGGATCGTGACGTTCCGGCCGGCGCTGGGCGCACAAAGACGGAGGGGACGCCCGGCACGGACCGGGCGTCCCCTCCTCTTCACCGGGCGGTACGGGGGTCGACCGCCCGGTGGGCTCAGTCGGCGTCGAGACGACGCCGCATACGTGCCCACACGAACTCCAGCACCAGCCCGGCCACCGCCGCACAGGCGACCGCCGCCCACGGCGCGGTGACGCCGACCAGCTTCAGCTGGAAGAACTCCTGGAGGTAGGGCACCACCAGCACCACGGCGAAGCTCACCGCCATGGTCAGCACCAGCAGCACGCGCCACCAGGTGTACGGGCGGGCGATGACGGCCAGCGCCCACAGGGCCGTGAGGAACAGCGCGAGGGTCGCCGCCGAGGTCTCGGCGTCCAGGTTGTCGTCGTACACCGAGCGGGCGATCAGATAGGCGACCGAGGTGGCGGTGGCCGCGAGCGCGCCGGCCGGGATCGCGAACCTGAGGACCCGGCCGACGAAGTTGGACCTGGCCCGCTCCTTGTTGGGCGCGAGGGCGAGGAAGAACGCGGGGATGCCGATGGTCAGCGACCCGACCAGCGTGATGTGGCGCGGCAGGAACGGGTAGGGCACCTGGGCGATCACGACGACCAGCGCCATCAGCACCGAGTAGACGGTCTTGGTGAGGAAGAGGTTGGCCACCCGCTCGATGTTGCCGATGACCCGGCGCCCCTCCGCGACCACCGAGGGCAGCGCCGAGAAGTTGTTGTTCAGCAGGACGATCTGCGCGACCGCCCGGGTGGCCGGACTGCCCGAGCCCATCCCCACGCCGATGTCCGCGTCCTTGAGCGCGAGGACGTCGTTGACGCCGTCGCCCGTCATCGCCACCGTGTGCCCGCGGGACTGGAGCGCGCCCACCATGTCCCGCTTCTGCTGCGGCCCCACCCGTCCGAAGACGGCGTTCTCCTCGACCGCGTCGGCCAGTTCCGCCGGGTCCTCCGGCAGGAACCGGGCGTCCACCGGCCGTTCCGACCCGGGCAGCGACAGGCTCGACGCCACGGCACCCACCGAGACCGCGTTGTCGCCCGAGATCACCTTGGCCGTGACGCCCTGGTCGGCGAAGTAGTCCAGGGTGGCCCGCGCCTCCGGCCGCACCCGCTGCTTGATGACGACGAGCGCGGCGGCCGTGACGGCGGCGGGCACGGCGGCGGGGTCGTCCATCAGCGCGTCCAGCGGCCGGTCGCTGCGCGCCAGGAGCAGGACCCGCAGCCCCCGGGCCCCGTAGGAGTCGGCGGCGGTGAGCACCGAGTGTCCGGCCGGCAGCATCGTGTCCGGTGCCCCCAGCAGCCACGCCGACTCCGTGCCGGAGGGCTCGACGAAGGAGGCGCCGCTCCAGCGCCGGGCGGACGAGAAAGGCGCGGTGGCGGTGCGCTGCCAGCCCTCGGGAGCGGGGTACGACTCGATGATCGCCTGGAGGCTGGCGTTGGGCCGCTCGTCGGCGGCGCCCAGGGCGCCGAGCACCGCGTCGACCGGCAGCTCCGGCAGCAGCGGAAGGACCTCGTCGACGTCCATCGACGCCTCGGTGAGCGTGCCCGTCTTGTCCAGGCAGACCGTGTCCACCCGCGCCAGCCCCTCGATGGCGGGCAGCTCCTGCACGAGGCACTGCTTCTTGCCGAGCCGGACCACGCCGACCGCGAAGGCCAGCGAGGTCAGGAGCACCAGGCCCTCGGGCACCATGGGGACGAGACCGCCCACCATGCGCCGGATCGCCTCCGAGAAGTTGTCGTCGTTCACCACGAACTGGGTGATGATCAGCGCGATGCCCGCCGGGACGATCGCCCAGGTGACGAACTTCAGGATCCGGTCGATGCCGTTGCGCAGCTCCGAGTTGACGAGGCTGAACCGCCGCGCCTCGTCGGCGAGCTGCGAGGCGTACGCCTCCTTGCCCACCCGGGTGGCGGTGAACGTCCCCGAGCCGGCCACCACGAAGCTGCCGGACATCACCGGGTCGCCGGGCTGCTTGACCACCGGGTCGGCCTCGCCGGTGAGCAGCGACTCGTCGACCTCCAGGTTGTCGCCCGAGGTGACGGTGCCGTCCACCACGATCTTGTCGCCCTGACCGAGGTCGATGGAGTCGTCGATGACGATCTCGGAGGCGCTGAGTTCGAGCCGCCGCCCGTCCCGCCACACCCGGGGCCGGCTCTCGCCGACGATCGCCAGCTGGTCCAGGGTCCGCTTGGCGCGCACCTCCTGGATGATGCCGATCGCGGTGTTGGCGAGGATGACGCCGCCGAACAGACCGTCCTGCACCGGCCCGACGATCATCACGATGACGAACAGCACGCCGATGATCGCGTTGATACGGGTGAACAGGTTGCTGCGGACGATCTCCCCGATCGTGCGGCTCGACCGGGCCGGTACGTCGTTGACCTGCCCCGCCGCGACCCGTTCGGCGACCTCCGCCGCGCTCAGGCCACCACCCCCGCCGACGCGGACCGCGCCCCCCGGCTCGTCCAACTGGTTCTTCATCCCTGACGCCCTCCGGGCTCGACTCCGCGCTCAGTTCCGGTCTCGGCTGCGTCCCCCGCGAAGTGACTGTAGGAGCCCGCCATCCGCCGCCACCAGGCACGAACGACGTCTCTTGGGCCTTACTTTCGACAGGGACGGATCTTGGCCGGGCGGGGCGAAAACCAATCGATATCGAGGAGAAAGTTGACGCTCCTACCGTCGTGGCGGCAGGCCCGGCGGGCATCGTCTTGCCCGCGTCCACCCCCACCCGAGGAGATCCCGACGCATGCGCGCACAGACGAGCGGACCCACCGTGACCGGGGACGACGTGCAGGGGCAGCTGGCGGAACTGCGGCGGAGCCACCCCGAGCTGCACGCCCTCGCCGACCCGCGGCGGATCGCCGCCTGGGAGGCGGCCAGGGGCAGCGCCCCCGGGCGGCACGACGATTTCGGCGCCGACGGGGAGGGCAGCCGGGGCGTGGAGTACGTACAGGCCCAGGCCCTCAACCGGCGCGCCCGCGAGACGGGGATCAGGAAGCTCCTCGGCTTCGCCGAGACCGCCCGCCGCACCGCGGCCGGCGACCGGCCCGTCCTGGTCGACCTGCTCGGCGGCGACGGACTGGTGCGCAAGGTCTGCGAGGAGCTGGGCATCGGCGACTTCAACATCCTCACCTGCGACGCGTCCCCCCACATGGTGACCACGGCGTGGGCGGCCGGCGTGCCCGCCCTGCTCCAGCAGGCCGAGCAGCCGCTGCTGCGCGACCACAGCGTCGACGCCGTACTGCTGGCCTACGGCTCGCACCACGTGCCGCCCTCGGACCGGCAGACGGTGGCCACCGAGGCCCGCCGGATGCTCCGCCCCGGCGGCACCTTCGTCCTGCACGACTTCCTCGTCGGCTCGCCCGTGGACGTGTGGTTCGAGGAGGTCACCGACGTGTACTCGGCGACCGGCCACAAGTTCCTGCACTTCACCCGGGACGAGATCGAGGGGTACCTGGAGAAGGCAGGCTACGACCACCGCGAGGTGGTGGAGATCGACGACCCCTACACCGCGGTCGCCGCCACCCCCGAGGAGGCGGAGCTGGAGATCGGCCGGTACCTGCTGAACATGTACGGCCTGGTCAAGGTCTTCGAGGGGCGAACCGAGCAGGAGGCGTACCGCTGGGTCGCCGAGACCGCCAAGTCCGTCTTCCGCTACCCGGACGCCGAGGGCGGCCTCGCCTCGAGCGAACTGCGCCGGGAGGAGGGCACCGGCGGGTGGCGCGTCACCATTCCGCGGCGTGCCGTCGTCGGAGTGGGCCGGGTCTCGGCCACCGCCGGGAAGGCGGCATGACCACCCACGCCGCCGAGGCACCCACGGCGGACGCACAGGGCGCACAGGACGCGCAGGACGCGCAGGACGCACAGGGCGCGCAGGGCGCGCAGGGCGCACCGGAGGCCGAGGAGGCCGCCCGCGCCACCGTCCCGCACCGCGCCGCCGCCGCGGCACTCGCGCGCGAGCACGACGTCGTCCCGCTCCACCAGGAGTTCCTGGACGACTCGGTCAGCCCGGTCACCGCCTTCGCCCAGCTGTGCGGACCGGACGAGGCGGGCTTCCTGCTGGAGAGCGTGCCGGTCTCCGGCGGCGTGGCACGGTACTCGTACGTCGGTCACCGCCCGGTCCCGCTCGAGTCGCCCGGCGGCGACCCGCTGACCGCGCTGCGGTCCCACCTGGCCCGGTCGGTGGCGCCGGTGCCCGGACTGCCGCCGTTCCACGGCGGGGTCGTCGGCTACCTCGGCTACGAGGCGGCCCGCCACTTCGAGGACCTGCCCCTGGCCGCCGGACCGCCGCCCGGACTGCCCGAGTCCGCCTTCCTCGCCGCCGACGACCTCGTCGTCTTCGACCACGCGACCCGGCGCGTCCTGCTGATGACCCTCTACCGCCCGGCCCGCGAGTCCTACGACGACGCCGTCGCCCGCATCGGGCGCCTCAACCGCGCACTGCGCCGCGCGCCGGCACCCGCCGTCTTCTCCGGCCGCCCGCTCGCCGCCGCCACGCCGGCGGACCACGGGACGGAGGGCTGGACCGCGAACCTCACCGAGGCACAGTTCACCGAGCGGGTCGCCCGCGCCCGGGAGCACATCGCGGCCGGTGACGCCTTCCAGATCGTGCTCTCCCGGCGGCTCAGCAGACCGCTGCGCGCCCGGCCGACCGACCTGTACCGGCACCTGCGGGCCACCAACCCCTCGCCGTACATGTACCACCTGAGCCTGGGCGGCGGCCGGCACGTGATCGGCGCCTCGCCCGAGCTGCTCGTCAAGGCGGAGGGCCGCACGGTGCGCACCCGGCCCCTCGCGGGCACCCGGCCCCGCCACCCCGACCCCGCCGAGGACCTGCGGCTGGAGCGGGAGTTGCGTGCCGACGAGAAGGAACGCGCCGAACACGTCATGCTGGTCGACCTCGGGCGCAACGACCTGGGCCGGGTCACCGAACCGGGCACGGTCCGGGTGGAGCAGCTGATGCGGGTCGAGCGCTTCTCCCACGTGATGCACCTGTCGTCCACCGTGCGCGGACGGCTCGCCGAGGGCCGGGACGCGCTGGACGCCCTGCGCTCCGCCTTCCCCGCCGGAACGCTCTCCGGGGCACCCAAGATCCGGGCCATGGAGATCATCGCCGAGCTGGAGCCCGAGCAGCGCGGGGTGTACGGCGGCGCGCTCGGCTTCGTCGGCGCGGACGGTCTGACCGACTTCGCCATCGCCCTGCGCACCATGGTCGTCGCCGACGGCCACGTACACGTGCAGGCGGGCGCCGGAATCGTCGCCGACTCCGACCCCGCGGCCGAGTTCCGCGAGACCCTGCACAAGTCGCGCGCCATGCTCACGGCCGTCCGGCGGGCGGAGGCGGCGGCATGAGCGCCCCCACCGGCACCCGCCCGGGCCCGCGGGTCGCGGTGATCGACAACTACGACTCGTTCACCTACAACCTCGTCCACTACGTCGCCGAACTGGGCGGCCGCCCCACGGTGTTCCGCAACGACGCCGTCACCGTCGCCGAGCTGGCCCGATTCGACCTGCTGCTGCTCTCGCCGGGCCCCGGCACCCCCGCCGACGCCGGCGTCTGCGTGGACGCGGTCCGCGAACTCGGCCCACGGCTGCCCGTCCTCGGCGTGTGCCTGGGCCACCAGGCCGTCGCCGTCGCCTACGGCGGCTCGGTGGTGCGCGGCGAGCAGGTGCACGGCAAGGCCAGTGCGGTGCACCACGACGGCAGCGGAGTCTTCGCCGGCCTGCCCGACCCGTTCAGCGCCACCCGATACCACTCGCTCGTCGTCGATCCCGCCGGCCTGCCGGACGGGCTGACCGTCACGGCCCGCACCGCGGACGGCACGGTCATGGGCCTGCGCCACCGCACGCACCCGGTCCACGGGGTGCAGTTCCACCCGGAGTCGGTGCTCAGCCCCGAGGGCAAGCAGCTGATCGCGAACTTCCTGGAGTGCGCCGATGATTGAGTCACTGAGAACACTCGTGGAGCGGTCCCTCACCGAGGCCGAGGCGGCCGACGCGATGCGCGTGATCATGCGCGGCGAGGCCACGGCCGCCCAGATCGCCGCTTTCGCCCTGGGCGTCACGGTGCGCGGCGCCTCCGCCGACGACCTGGTCGGCATGGCCCGCGCCGCCCAGGAGTTCGCCACCCCGGTCCCGCGCGCGGGCGGCGATCTGCTCGACACCTGCGGGACCGGCGGCGACGGGCTGAACACCTTCAACATCTCCACCGCCGCCGCGATCGTCGCCGCCGCCTGCGGGGTACGGGTCGCCAAGCACGGCAACCGCAGCGCCTCCTCCGCCTGCGGCAGCGCCGACGTGCTGGAGGAACTCGGCGTCCGTATCGACCTCGGCGCCGAGGAGGCCGCAGCCTGCCTGGACCGCACCGGGATCACCTTCCTGTTCGCCCCGGTCTTCCACCCGGCCTTCCGGCACACGGCGGGACCGCGCCGGGAACTGGGCGCGCGGACCGTCTTCAACCTGCTGGGCCCCCTGTGCAACCCCTCGGGCGCCCGGCTGCGCACCCTGGGGGTGCCGAGCCGCGAGCTGGTGGAACCGATGACCGAGGTACTCGAACGGCTCGGCGTCACCCGCGCCCTGGTCTTCCACAGCGCGGACGGCATGGACGAACTGAGCACCGGCGCCCCCGCCCACCTGGTCGAACTGCGCGACGGACGGCGCACCACCCACCGCTTCGACCCCGCCGAGCACGGCCTGGCCCGGTCCCGCCCCGGCGACCTGGCGGGCGGCGACCGCGCCGTCAACGCGGCCGTCCTGCGCCGTGTCCTGGCCGAGCGGGCACGGACCCGCGCGGGACGTCGTCCTGCTCAACGCCGCCGCGGCACTGCGGGTCGCCGGCCTGGCCGGCACCTGGTCCGACGGGCTGCGGCTGGCCGCGTCCGCCGTCGACGGGGGCGCCGCCGCCGACCTGCTCGACCGCTGGGCCCACGCCTCCTGGCAGCGGGCGGACCTGGTGGAGGTGCCGGCATGAGCGGCATCCTCGCCGGCCTCGTCGCCGAGGCCGAGCTGCAGACCGGGCGCCGGCGCGCGCTGCGCACCGAGGCGAAGCTGACCGAGCTGGCCGCGGCGGCGCCCCCGGCCAGGGACTTCGCCGCCGCGCTGCGCGAACCCGGGCTCGGGGTCATCGCCGAGATGAAGCCCCGCAGCCCCTCCAAGGGGCCGCTCACCGACGACTACCGGCCGGCCGAACTGGCCCGCGCCTATCAGGGCGGCGGCGCCCACGCCGTGTCGGTGCTCACCCACGAGGCGGGCTTCGGCGGCAGCCCGGACCACCTGGCCGTCGCCCGCGCCGCCTGCGAACTCCCCGTGCTGCGCAAGGACTTCGTCGTCGACGAGTACCAGATCCTGGAGGCCCGGGCGCTCGGCGCCGACGCCCTGCTGCTGATCGTCGCCGCGCTCAGCCCGGCACGGCTCGCCGCACTCCTGGCCCGCACCCGTGCCTGCGGCATGGAGGCGCTGGTCGAGGTGCACGACGAACGGGAAGTCGAGGTGGCCCTGGAGGCGGGCGCCGACGTGATCGGCGTCAACCACCGCGACCTGCGGGACTTCTCGATCGACCGGACCCTTTCGGCCCGGCTGCGGGGGCGGGTCGGCACCGGGCGGGTCATGGTCGGGGAGAGCGGCGTGCGCGGCGGACCCGACGCCCGCGCGCTGGAAGCGGCCGGGGTGGACGCGGTCCTGGTCGGAGAACTGCTCATGCGGGCCGGAGACCCCGGCGCCACGATCAAGGAACTGGTCGGATGACGGCGAGCGACACGTACACGGAACCCCGCACGGCCCCGGCCGGGACCGGCACCGCGGCCCCGATCCCGGCCGGCCCCGCGGCCGAGGCCGGGCGGGGCGGATGGAGCCCCGGCTCGTGGCGGAGCCGGCCGGCCGCGCAGCAGCCGGAGTGGCCCGACCCGGGGGAACTGCGCGGCGTGGAGGACACCCTCGCGCTCAGGCCGCCCCTGGTGCTGCCCGACGAGATCCTCGACCTGCGCCACTCCCTGGCCCAGGTCGCCGCCGGGGAGGGCTTCCTGCTCCAGGCGGGCGACTGCGCGGAGCGGTTCGGCTCCTGCACCGAGGCCGGGGTGCGCGGCAAGCTGCGGGTCATCCTCCAGGTGGCCATCCTGCTCACCTACGGCTCCGGGCTGCCGGTGGTGAAGGTGGGCAGGATCGCCGGCCAGTTCGGCAAGCCCCGCAGCCGCCCCACGGAAACCGTCGACGGTGTCGAACTGCCCGCCTACCGCGGGGACATCGTCAACGGCCCCGAGTTCACCGCCGAGGCCCGCCGCCCGGACGCCGGCCGGCTGCTGAGCGCCTACCACCACGCCTCGGCGGCCCTGAACGTGCTGCGGGCGCTGACCCTGGGCGGCTACGCCGACCTGGGCCAGGTGCACGACTGGAACCAGGAGTTCGTCCGGCGCAGCTCCGCCGGACAGCGCTACGAGAAGGCCGCCGACGACATCACCTGGGCCCTCAGGTTCATGTCCGCCTGCGGCCTGGACACCCGCTCCCAGGCCGCCCTGCACCAGGTCCAGCTCTACACCTCGCACGAGGCGCTGCTGCCGCAGTACGAACAGGCGCTGATCCGGTACGACGAGAAGCGGCGGGGCTGGTTCGACACCAGTGCGCACCTGCTGTGGATCGGCGACCGCACCCGCCGCGTCGACGGCGCGCACGTGGAACTGCTCGCCGGGGTGGACAACCCGGTCGGCGTCAAGGTGGGGCCCACCATGGGCGCCGCCGACCTGCGGGAGCTGTGCGAGCGGCTGGACCCGGACCGGGCGCCGGGCCGGCTCGTCCTGATCAGCAGGCTCGGCGCCGGGCGCGGCGCGGAGCTGCTGCCGCCGCTGCTGCGGGCCGTGCGGGACGCCGGGCACGCTCCGGTGTGGGCCTGCGACCCCATGCACGGGAACACCTTCGTCTCCGCGAGCGGCTACAAGACCCGCCGGCTGTCGGACATCACCACCGAGGTGGCCGAGTTCTTCGCGGTGCACCGCGAGGAGGGCCTGCACCCGGGCGGCATCCATCTCGAACTCACCGGCGACGACGTCACCGAGTGCCTCGGCGGCGACCTCGACGAGGTGCTGGACACCCACCTGGCCAGCCGGTACGAGACGGCCTGCGATCCACGGCTGAACGCCGCCCAGTCGATCGAACTCGCCTTCAGCGTCGCCCGGTTGCTGCGCGAACTGCGCGGCGGTGCCTGAGGACGGGTGCGGGTGGGTGCTTGCGGGTGGGTGCGTGCGGGCCGGGATGGTGGGGGCGGAGCGTTCTGCCGCCCGGCCGTCGTACTGCCGAAGGTAAGACCCGTACCTGACGAACGCCAGGTGCGCCGCCGTGAACACGCTCCGTACCCTCGTGCGCAGGGGCCTGAAAAAATCCCCCGCAGGCTCCTGGCGCAACCGGCCCGGGGGCGCACCTGACGAACGCCAGGTGCGCCCCGGGCCGCTGTCTGCCCCCCATGGTGGGTCAGACGGCCGCCACGCGGCAGAAGCGCCCCGCCACCCGCAGCTCGGTCTCCACCAGGTCCGCCGTGTGCCGCAGCTCCGGCAGGATCTGCGCCACGCAGTCGTCCGCCGTGCGGCGGGCCGCGTGCAGCGCGACGTTCAGGGCCGCCACCACCCGCCCCGTACGGTCCCGCACCGGGACCGCGATGGCCCGCAGCCCGGCCTCCAGCTCCTCGTCGACCAGGGCGTAGCCCCGCGCCCGGACCTCGGGCAGGGCCAGCAGGACACGGCCGAGCGCCGTCGCACGGGCCGGCAGCCGGGTGCCGACCGTGACCCGGGCGCTCAGGACACGGGCCGCGGACGCCCGGGCCGTGTACTGGATCTCCTCGCCCGAGTCCGACAGGACGGCGAGGGACGCCGACTCGTGGACACGCTCGGCCAGGGCGGTCAGGTGGGGCTGGGCGATCTCGGGGAGGGAGGTGCGGGACAGCGGCGGGAAGCCGAGGGAGAGGACCCGGGGGGTGAGGGTGAAGGTGTGGTCGGCGGCGGGCGCCACCAGGCCCGCCCGGGCGTGGGTGATCAGTGCCCGGCGGGCGGTCGCACGGGCCAGGCCGGTCGCCTGCGCGACCTGGGCCAGGGTCAGCGCGGAGCGGCCCTCGCCGAAGGCGGTCAGTACGGTCAGGCCGCGGGCCAGGGACTCGACGAACTCCCGGCCCAGTTCCTGCTTGGAGGCGCCCGTCCACAGGGCCAGGCCGGCGGGCGGCGGTCCCGGTTCCGGGGCCGGCGCGGTGCGCAGGTCGTCCTCCATCGCCGCGACCGCCGCGCGCAGCCGGGGGAGCAGGGCGGCCCGCAGGTCCGGTGCGGTGTGGCGGCTGGTGTGGCTCACCACGCTGGCCACGCACGCCACCCGGCCGGTGCCGGGGTCCCGTACCGGGACCGAGACCGCGACCAGGCCCGGTTCGATCAGCTGGTCGTCCAGCGCCCAGCCGTCGGCCGCCGCCTTCGCCGCCCGCCGGGCGAAGTCCTCGCCGGGGGCGTCGGGTTCGCGTGGCGGCACGGCGGGGAAGGAGCGGTCTTCCGGGTCCGCGGCCCGGCGCTCCCGCCACCGGTGCCAGTCCGGTGCGGTCCATTCCGCGGCGAACAGGGGTCCCGGGGCGGTGCGTTCGGCCGGCAGCAGGTCGCCGATGCGGAAGCTCAGGGACATGGCGCGGCGGCGGGTGGCCTGGTGGATGAAGCGGATGCCGTCCCGGTCGCCGACGGCCAGTGACACCGACTCGTCCAGTTCGTCGGCCAGGTCGTCGGCGCGGGCGGAGAGCAGGGCGGGGAGGCGGAGCGCGGCGAGATAGGCGTTGCCGAGCTCCATCAGACGGGGGGCCAGGGTCACGTCCCGGCCGTCCAGCCGGACGTACCCCATGCGGGCGAGGGTCGCCGTGAGGCGGTCGACCGTGGAGCGGGCCAGGCCGGTGGTCCGCTCCAGGGCGCTGAGGCTGAGGGTGCCGTCGTCCGCCCCGGTCAGCCGGCCGAGTACGGCGATGCCGCGCAGCAGCGGCGCGACCGCCTCGTCCCGGGCGGCGTCGTGAGTGGTGTGGGCGGGCATCGGCTCTCCGGTACGGCGATCACGGCAGGCCGCCTACGGTAGCCTCGATCGCCCGGCCGTCACCTCCGCGTCACCCGCACCCGGACGTCTCCCTCGCCGTCCTTCTCCGACACCTTGATCGTGACGCCCTTGCGCGGGTCCTCGAAGGTCTCGCCCGGGGTGAAGGCGGCGTCCGAGAGTTCGGCGTGGACGTTGGGGCTGCGGGTGCAGCCGCCGCTGTCGCGCCGGGAGTCGTACACCCGTACCGGGCCCATGCCGGTGTCGACGTCCGCGTCGACCTTGTAGATCAGTACGCCGGGCCGGCACACCGTCTCGTCGTTGCCCCCGCGGGTGCGCAGTTCGACGGCGTAGCCGGAGGTGCCGCTCAGCGGGAGGACGACCAGCTTGTCGCCGCCCTTGCGGGCCAGCGGGGTCAGCGTGTACTCCGTGGTCCCCGGCGCGGACGCGCAGTGCACCTGGGACGGGTCGAGCCAGCCCAGCTTCCACTTGTGCCAGCCCAGGAGGTCGTTGTTGGCGCCCCAGTCCTCGCTCATGATGTCCCAGTGGCCGACGGCCCCGCCGCCCTCCTGGGTGTAGAGGTCCGGGAGGCCGAAGACATGACCGTTCTCGTGCGGGAGCACGCGGTAGCCGGTCTCGTCGTAGGAGCCGGAGCCGTCGTCCTGGCGGGAGTAGACGAAGGAGGCGTTGGCCACCGGCACGCCGTCGGCGACCGGGGCCTCCTGGTTCCCGGCGAAGGTCACGGACAGGACCGTGTCCAGGGCGGAGGGTCCCGCGTTCGGGGTGACCAGGACGTTCAGCAGGTCGTACGAGCGGAAGTCGACCTTGGAGTCGGCCGCCGCGACCAGGTCCTGGACCAGTCTGCGGTAGCCGGGTTCGAAGGGGGCACCGCGCTCTATGCCGTACTCCGCGAACGACTTGGGCATCCGCAGCCAGTCCCGGACCGGGGTCTCGGGGCGGTAGTCGAGGCGGCCGTAGCTGCTGGTGCGGAACCACTCCTCGGTCTGCGGGAAGAACTCCGCGTACCGGTCGAGCGCCTTGCCCTCGCCGGGCGCGTCCGAGAAGTCGATCATCAGGTTGAGGGCGCGGACGGTGCCGGTCGAGCGGGCGTAGCCGGCGGAGGTGGGCACGCCCTCGGACATCTGGATCTCGGCGCCGCCGCCGATCATGCAGGGGCCGTGCGCGGAGGAGCGGGAGAGGGCGGTCGGGCCGGCGCCCGCGGTCGAGGTGCCGGGCGCGAGGCGGCCGGTGCCGGCCGAGGTGCTGAGCGCGAGGGTCAGGACGGCGACGGTCCCGGCGGCGGCCAGTCTGCGCGGGCGTATGCGGCGGCTCGGCGGCTGCGCCTGCGGCGGCGGCTGCATGCGGACCTCCCCGGCCACGGCAGCCGCCCGGCACCGGCTGCACCCTTGCGCTCACCCTGTGCCGAGGGGTGGGCGGGCGCGCGCTGGAGAGGCCGATCGTGGGTTTCTCACCGGTAGCCGCCGACCGGGGGACGGGCCGGGATCCGGGTGTGACTCAGGTCACCGGAAAGTTCTTCGGTGGCGGGAAATAACCGGGGATCGTTTCCCCGTTTAGACCTGTGTCCGAGCGAAACGGGGATTTGCTCCCCGGATCGTGAACCCAGTCGTCACAACCGTGGCCGACACCCTCACAGACACCACAGACACGAAGGAGTACGCCGTGCAGACCGCGGTTCCCGATCAGCGCAAGGTGGCCCGGCCCCGCGCCGATGCTCTGCGCAACCGGGAGCGGATCGTCCTCGCCGCCCGGGAGATGTTCGTCGAGCACGGGCCGGACGTGCCGCTCGACGACGTCGCTCGCCGGGCCGGTGTGGGCAACGCCACGGTGTACCGCAACTTCCCCGACCGCGACGCCCTCGTCCGCGAGGTCGTCTGCTCGGTTATGGACCGTACGGCACGGGCGGCCGAGCTGGCCCTCGCGGAGACCGGTGACGCGTTCGAGGCGCTGGAGCGCTTCGTGCACGCCTCCGCCGACGAGCGGATCAGCGCCCTGTGCCCCATGGTGGCCAGCACGTTCGACCAGAACCACCCCGACCTGGAGGCGGCCCGCGGACGGGTCGAGCGCCTGGTCGCCGAAGTCATGGACCGGGCGAAGGCGGCCGGTCAGCTCCGCGGCGACGTGGGCGTCGGCGATCTGATGATCGCCGCGGCCCAGCTCAGCCGGCCCCCGGCCGGTACCGGGTGCCTGAGCGCCGACCGGTTCGTCCATCGCCATCTTCAGCTGTTCCTGGACGGGCTGCGGGCTCCCGCCCGCTCCGTCCTCCCGGGTGCGGCCGTGACTCTGGAGGACCTGCGCCGGCCCTGCGACCAGTAGTAACGCCAGTAGCGCCAGTAATGCCAGTACCGCCACCGACGCCGGACTCTCGGCTCCGCCGCTGACTGCGGGCCGTCGGTGCGGGCACACTCGTCCCTTTTCTCATCTTTTTCCGTCACGAAGTCCGAAGTGGGTATCCCCATGTCTCAAACAGCCGTCAAGGCCTCCGGCGTCAGCGACGCCCCGGACGCCGGTCGCTGGAAAGCGCTGGTCTTCATCGCGCTCGCCCAGCTGATGGTGGTCCTCGACGCCACCATCGTGAACATCGCCCTCCCCTCCGCGCAGCAGGACCTCGGCATCTCCGACGGCAACCGGCAGTGGGTCGTCACGGCCTACGCCCTCGCCTTCGGCGGTCTGCTGCTGTTCGGCGGCCGGATAGCCGACCTGTGGGGCCGCAAGCGCACCTTCGTGCTCGGTCTGGCCGGCTTCGCCGTCGCCTCCGCGCTGGGCGGCGCGGCCACCAACGAGGCGATGTTGTTCGGCTCCCGCGCCCTCCAGGGAGTCTTCGGCGCCCTGCTCGCGCCCGCCGCGCTCTCCCTGCTCGCCGTGATGTTCACGGACGCCAAGGAGCGTGCCAAGGCGTTCGGCATCTACGGTGCGATCGCCGGTGGCGGTGGCGCCGTGGGCCTGATCCTCGGCGGTTTCCTCACCGAGTACCTGAACTGGCGCTGGACGTTCTTCGTCAACATCCCGTTCGCCATCGTCGCCGCGGCCGGTGCGTACCTGGTCATCCGTGAGCCCAGGGGCGGCCGCAACCGCTCGCCGCTCGACATCCCCGGCGTCATCCTGTCCACCCTGGGTCTGGTCGCGCTGGTCTACGCCTTCACCCGCGCCGAGTCCAACGGCTGGAGCGACACCGTGACGGTCGGCATGTTCGTCGGCTCGGCCGTGCTGCTGCTGGCCTTCGTGCTCGTCGAGTCCCGGGTCAAGGCCCCGCTGCTGCCGCTGCGCGTGATCACCGAGCGCAACCGGGGCGGGATCTACCTCTCACTGGGCCTGGCCGTCATCGCGATGTTCGGCCTGTTCCTCTTCCTGACCTACTACCTGCAGATCGTGCGGGGCTACACGCCGGTGAAGACCGGTTTCGCCTTCCTGCCGATGATCGCGGGCATGATCACGGGCTCCACGCAGATCGGTGCCCGGCTGATGACCCGGGTCGCGCCCCGGCTGCTGATCGGCCCCGGCTTCCTGGTCGCCGCCGTCGGCATGCTGTTCCTGACCCAGCTGGAGATCAACACCTCCTACGCCGGTGTGCTGCTGCCCGGCATGCTGCTGCTCGGCCTCGGCATGGGTACGGCGTTCATGCCGGCCATGTCCCTGGCCACCACGGGCGTGGAAGCCCGGGACGCCGGTGTCGCCTCCGCGATGGTCAACACCTCGCAGCAGGTGGGCGGCGCGATCGGTACGGCGCTGCTGAACACGATCGCCGCCTCCGCCACCACGTCCTACATCGCCGACCACATGGGTGGCGCGGCCTCCCGGTCCCAGCAGCAGCTGGTCCAGCTGGAGGGCCAGGTGCAGGGCTACACCAGCGCGATCTGGTTCGCCGTCGGCATCCTGGTCGTCGCGGCCGCGATCGCCCTGACCCTCATCGACGCCGGGCGTCCGGGCGGCGGCGCCGTCACCGGGTCCGGTGCGGGCGACGAGGCCGAGGACGAGCTGCGGGTGCCGGTCGTCGCCCACTGACGACCGCCCCGGTACCCGCTCGGGCCCCTGTTCCACCCGTGCGTACGGGGAGGGGACGCCCCGTACGCACGGTTCCCCCGGACCTGCCCCGGCCGCGCGCTCAGCGCAGCCAGGGCAGGTCCGCACCCGCTTCGCTCGGCTGAAGTCCCTCGGCGACGATCCGCATGATCTCGCCGAGGGACTTCTGCTGTTCCGGGGTGAGCCGGTCGAAGACCGCCTGACGCACGGCGTCGACGTGGCCCGGTGCGGTCTGGCGCAGCACCTCGTACCCCTCGTCGGTGAGGATGGCGAACTGGCCGCGCTTGTCGGAGGGGCAGTCCTCGCGACGGACCCAGCCGTTCTTCTCCAGCCGCGCCACCGCGTGCGAGAGCCGGGACCGGGTGATCTTCGCGTACTTGGCCAGCTCGGTCATCCGCAGCCGCCGGCGCGGTGACTCGGCCAGCTTGACCAGCAGGCCGTAGTAGACGTGCGGCATGCCCGCGTCGCGCTGGAGCTGCCGGTCGAGGTGGTCCTCGAGGAGGGTGGCGGCCTCGATGTAGGAGCGCCAGACGAGCTGCTCCTCGGCGGTGAGCCAACGGGGTTCGTCGTTCATGCGTCCCACTGTACGAGACGGTTCCTTGAACATTAAACAAAGTCGGCGTAGATTGATGGCAAGTAAAGATTGAGAGTTCAAGTATTGGAGTAGCCATGGCCGCCGCCGTCCGGGAGCGCATGCCCGCCCTCTACCTCAGCCACGGTGCCCCGCCGCTCGCCGACGACCCGGTCTGGCCCGGCGAGCTGGCCGCCTGGGCCGCGGACCTGCCGCGTCCCAAAGCGATCCTCGTGGTCTCCGCCCACTGGGAGGAGGCCCCGCTCGCCCTCGGCGCCACCCGGACGGTCCCCCTCGTCTACGACTTCTGGGGCTTCCCGGAGCACTACTACCAGGTGCGCTACGGAGCGCCCGGCGCGCCCGCGCTCGCCGACTCCGTACGCAAGCTGCTGCGCGCTCCCGGCACGCCCGTGCAGGACGTCCCCGACCGCGGTCTCGACCACGGCGCCTACGTGCCGCTGGTGGAGATGTACCCCGGCGCCGACATCCCGGTCCTCCAGGTCTCCATGCCGACCCTCGACCCGGCGCGGCTCATGGAGATCGGCCGCAGGCTCGCGCCGCTGCGCGACGAGGGCGTGCTGATCATCGGCTCCGGCTTCTTCACCCACAACCTGGCCGCGCTGCGCCAGGGCGGCATCCCCTCCTGGTCCGCGGAGTTCGACGACTGGGGGCGGCGCGCGCTGGAGGGCGGGGACGTGGACGGGCTGCTCGACTTCGCCCGCAAGTCCCCGGCGGGCCGGCTCGCCCACCCGCGCACCGAGCACTTCGCGCCCCTGTTCGTGACCATGGGCGCGGCGGACGCGGCCGGCGAGCTGGACCTGCGGCGGTCGGTGATCGACGGGTTCTGGATGGGCCTGGCGAAGCGCTCGGTGCAGTTCGGCTGAGCGCCCGTACCCGGCGGGGGAGTGGCGACAGGCCCTAGAGCGGCCTCTCGTACCAGGCCACGTCCCAGTACCGGCCGAACTTGCGGCCCACCTCGCGGTACGTGCCCACGTGCCGGAAGCCGAAGCGGGCGTGCAGCCGGGCGGAGGCCTCGTTGGGCTGGGCGACGGCGGCGTAGGCGCGGTGCAGGTCCTCGGCGGCCAGGGCTTCGAAGAGGGACGCGTAGAGGAGCGAGCCGATGCCGCGGCCGCCGGCCCCCGGGGCGACGTAGACGGTGGTCTCCACCGAGGTCGCGTAGGCGGGCTTCGCGCGGTAGGGGCTGGATGTGGCGTACCCCAGAATCTCCTGTGACTCCGCGTCCGTGGCAACCCTCAGGCGGTACGGGCCGTCTTCAGGGTGGGAGAGCAGCCACGGTCGGCGCCCTTCCGCGGTGAACGGCTCGGTGTCGAACGTGATGGGCGTCTCACGTACGTAGTGGTTGTAGAGGTCGGTGAGTGGCTTGAGATCCTCCTCGACTCCCGGTCTGACCTGGACCTCGGCAGTTTCCGGCATGGCCGCCCCTCCCTCTGTGGCGGCACAGGGTACTGCATGATCAGAAAAATCGAGGGGCAGGTTGGGAATTCTGTCCGGATTCCAGTCGTTGTTTCCATCGGATGCAGGGCACCCGAGGAGAGTCCCGAGAGGGGCTGGAGACACGGAGACAACCGCAAGGCGCCCGAGCGTCCACCGGACCACCCGCTGAACCACCATCGCAAGGGAGCACGCATGGCAACCCGTGCCGTCGCCCGTCGTAAGTCCGCCGCCGGCGAGACCTCCGGCTCGGCAACCAGCGTCCGCGCGAACGGCGGCGAGCTCGCCGACCGCGATCTGGTCGGCATGTACCTCGACGAGATCGCCCGGACCCCGCTGCTCGACGCCGCCAAGGAGGTCGAGCTGTCCCAGACCATCGAGGCGGGTGTGTTCGCGCGGCAGGTCCTCGAAGGGTACGAGGAGACCGGGGCGGACGCCACCCGTGAGGAGCTCCAGGCCCTGATCGACGAGAGCGAGCGGGCGAAGGACGTCTTCATCCGCTCCAACCTCCGCCTGGTCGTCGCGGTCGCCCGCCGCTACCCGCGCAGCGGCCTGCCGCTCCTGGATCTGATCCAGGAGGGCAACGCCGGCCTGGTCCGCGCGGTCGAGAAGTTCGACTACCGCAAGGGCTTCAAGTTCTCCACGTACGCGACCTGGTGGATCCGGCAGGCCATCACCCGTTCCATCGCCGACCAGTCGCGCACCATCCGGCTGCCCGTCCACCTGGTGGAGGAGCTGGGCCGGATCCGGCGCGTGCAGCGCGAGTTCAACCGGGAGCACGGCCGCGAGCCGGAGCCCGCCGAGATCGCGGCCGAGCTGGGCTCGACGCCGGAGCGCGTCACCGACGTGCTCGACTGGGCCCGCGACCCGGTCTCGCTGAACATGTCGGTGGACGACGAGGGCGAGACCCAGTTCGGCGACCTGCTGGAGGACACCTCGGCGGTGTCGCCCGAGCAGTCGGTGCTGACCCTGCTGCGCAGCGAGGAGCTGGACGACCTCATCGGCCGCCTGGACCCGCGCACGGCCTCCATCATCAAGATGCGGTACGGCATCGACGACGGCCGTGAGCGCACGCTGACCGAGGTCGGCAAGGAGCACGGCCTCACCCGCGAGCGCATCCGGCAGATCGAGAAGCACGCGCTGCTGGAGCTGAAGAAGCTGGCCCGCGACACCGGCTTCGAGGCGGCGGCCTGACCCGGCCGGGAGGCGACGCCGGCCGTACGGCCCGGATGCCGCGTGACGTGGGGGCGTGACGGGGCGGATGGGGCGTACGCCGGGTGTCGGACCCGGCGCAAACATGGCCGTACAACGCTGCTTCAATCCGTGGGGGCCGGGAAAAAGACGTTCGAGCCGGTATCGCGGCACCACCGGAGACCAACCACCGAAGACCACGTCCCGACGCACTCCCCCCGGCGCCGGGACTTCCCGAGCCGGGCTCGGCTGCCCCTCCCCCCCCTGGGGCGCCGCAGCCCGGCTCTTTCCGTGTCTCGGGGGACCCGGACGGCCGCGAGCCGGAGCGGCAGCGGGGCAGAGCGGGGAGGCGGGGCACCCCGAACCTGAACCCCGGGGTGGCCCGCCGAATGGCAGATTCTGCCACAGCGGCATAGCCTGCCGAAGTGAGCAGCACCATTCCAGCACTTCCCGGGCCTGGTCCCGGGCCCGGCCCCGGACCGGCCGGACCGGTCTCACTGACCGAGCGGCGCAAGGCCGAGACCCGGATGGAGATCGCCCGGGCGGCGGCCCGCCTCTTCGTCGGCCAGGGCCTGCGGGCCACCCGGGCCGAGGACATCGCCAGGGCGGCGGGGGTCGCCCCGCGCACCTTCTACCGCTACTTCGCCACCAAGGAAGAGGCCATCGCCCCGCTCTACGCCCTGGGCGCCGAGCGCTGGGTGCGGGCGGTGCGCGAGGCCCCGGCCGAACTGTCGCCGCCCGAGGCACTGGAACGCGCCGTGCGGCACACGCTGACCCCGGGCGCCGGTGTGTCGGCGCCCTCCTGGGAGTGGGCCCGCACCCTCATCCGCCTGGCCGAGAGCAGTCCGGCGCTGCGCAAGGTGTGGGCGGAGGTCTGCCACGCCACGGAGCGCGGGCTGGTCCAGGCGCTGGCCGCGCGGATGGCCCAGGGCGACGACAACGTTGCCGTACGCCTGGCCGCCTCGCCCCGGCTGCATTTCGCGGCCGCGGTGGCGGGTGCGTCGGTGCGCGTGGCAGCGGAGCACTGGGCGTCGACCTCCCCGCAGGGAGCACGCAGCCTCCTGGAGCAGGCGCTGCTGAACCTGGAGGTGCTACGGGGGTTCGCCTGGGAGGCCGGGCCCGCGGGAGAGGGGTGAGACCCCTGGCGGGCGCCGCCGCCGGCCTGCCCGCCGGTCGCGGTCGCTGCGTCGGCCCGCCGGTCAGCCGGACCCCGCCGCGCGTCCCAGCCGGGCCCCCAGCTCCCGTACGCACTCCACCAGTTCCGCCGGTTCCCGGACCCGGAACTCCAGGCCGGTCGTCGCCAGCCGGGCCGCGGTCCACTCCACCGGGCCGGACACGGTCGCCCGCACCACGCACGACGCGCAGCCGTCCACCGGCTCGGGCGTTCCCATCCAGTGCGGCAGCAGGGGCGCGACGGCCTCGGCCGGTGCGTGGAAGACGACCGTGATCTCGTAGGAGTCGTGCCGCCGCTGCATCGAGCGCCGCAGGTATTCGGCCGCGTCCCCGGTCGGCAGCTCCCGGGGAGTGAACCGCGCCCCCGTCGCGAAGGGCTCGCTCACCCGGTCCACCCGGAAGGTCCGCCAGTCGTCCCGGTCGAGGTCGTAGGCGACCAGGTACCAGCGCCGCCCCGTGGAGACCAGCCGGTACGGCTCCGTCGAGCGCCGCGTCCCGGTGCCGTCCGCCGCGCGGTAGGCGAACCGCAGCCGCTCGTGCCCGGCCACCGTCGAGGCCATCACGGTCAGCGTCTCGGGCGCGATGCTGGGCCCGTCCCCGCTGGTCAGCGGCGTGGTCGCGGACTGGAGCGTGGTGACCCGGTGCCGCAGCCGCGAGGGCAGCACCTGCTCCAGCTTGGCCAGGGCCCGCACCGACGCCTCGTCCAGGCCCTCGACCGCGTGCCCCGCGCCGGCCCGCAGCCCGACCGTGATGGCCACCGCCTCCTCGTCGTCGAGGACCAGCGGCGGCATCGCCTTGCCCGCCACCAGCCGGTAGCCCCCGTCGGCGCCCATCGTCGCCTGCACCGGATAGCCCAGTTCGCGCAGGCGGTCGATGTCCCGCCGGACCGTGCGCCGGGAGACCCCGAGCCGGTCGGCCAGCTCGCCGCCGGGCCATTCGCGGGGCGTCTGGAGGAGGGAGAGGAGGGTCAGCAGCCGGGCCGGAGTGTCCGTCGTCATGTGCTCGAGGATGCCGCACATCTAGGACACGATCCGACCTACTGGCCGCCTACGTTGCTCCCATGACCTTCAAGCAGACCCCGCAACCGGCTCCCGTCCCGCCCGCGGCGGGCGACCGGCGTCGCTGGTTCGCCCTCGCGATCGTGATGACCGCGGCCTTCATGGACCTGGTGGACGTCACCATCGTCAACATCGCCATCCCCTCGATCCAGCGGGACGAGGGCGCCTCCTTCAGCCAGATCCAGTGGATCACCGCCGGCTACGCCCTCGCGTTCGCGGCCGGTCTGATCACCGGCGGGCGGCTCGGCGACATCCACGGCCGCAAGCGGGTCTTCCTCGTCGGCATCGGCGGCTTCACCCTCGCCTCGGCGCTGTGCGGCCTGGCGGCCAACCCGGAGATGCTGGTGGCCTCCCGCATCCTCCAGGGCGGCATGGCGGCGCTCATGGTGCCGCAGGTGCTGTCGATCGTGCACGCCACCTTCCCGGCGCACGAACGCGGCAAGGTCTTCGGGCTGTTCGGCGCCATCGTGGGTCTGGGGGCCGTCTCCGGCCCGCTGCTGGGCGCCCTGCTCACCGAGTGGAACCTCTTCGGCCTCGAATGGCGGCCGATCTTCCTCATCAACCTGCCGGTCGGCATCGCGGGCCTCGTCCTCGGCAGCCGCTTCATCACCGAGTCCAAGGCGCCGCGCGCCCTCCGGCTGGACCTGGTCGGGGTCGCGCTGGTCACCCTCGGCCTGCTGATGCTGATCTACCCGCTCACCCGGGGCGAGGAGCTGGGCTGGCCGCTGTGGGGGTACCTGTCGATGGCCGGCTCGCTGGTGGTCCTCGGGGTCCTGGTCGCCTACGAGCGGCGCAAGAGCGCGCGGGACGGTTCGCCGCTGGTGGAGCTGTCGCTGTTCAGGGTGAAGAGCTTCGCGGCCGGGATCGCCGTGCAGACCGTCTTCGGGGTCGCGCTCGGCGTCTTCTTCCTGGTGTGGACGCTGTACATGCAGTTCGGCCTCGGCTGGAGCCCGCTGCGGGCCGGTCTGACCGGCGTGCCGTTCTCGATCGCCGTGTCCACGGCCGCCGGGATCTCGGTGCAGAAGCTGGTCCCGCGCTTCGGGCGCAAGGTGCTCCAGACCGGCGCGCTGGTGATGGCGGCCGGAGTGCTCCTCTACATGTGGGAGTCCGGGCGCTACGGGCTCGCCATCACCTCCTGGCAGATGGCGCTGCCGCTGGTCGTGATGGGCCTCGGCATGGGCCTGATCGTCGCGCCGCTGACCGACGCGGTCCTCTCCCAGGTGCCGCGCGAGCACGCCGGAGCGGCGTCGGGGCTCATCAACACCGTGCAGCAGATGGGCAACGCGCTCGGGCTCGGGCTGGTGTCGGTGGTCTTCTTCGGCACGATGAGCGACCGCCTCACCCCCGACCGCATCGGTCCCGCCTACGTGGACGCCTTCCAGAACGCGCTGGGCTGGGTGGCCGCGGTGCTGGCCGTCATCTTCCTGCTGATGTTCGCGCTGCCCCGGCGGCCGGCCCAGCACGTCGAAGGCGGCCCGGCCGAGGACCGCGCGGAGGAGCAGGAGCCCGCGCTGGTCTGAGACCGCGGACGCGCGAAGGGACGGTGGGCAGTGGGCGGGTCCGGCACGGAGGTGCCGGACCCGCCCTCTCATGCCGATGCCCGTTCATGCCTGCTTGGGTCCGAGTGTTTCTGTTTCCTGTTTACATTCCGGACAACCAGGCGTAGCCTCCCAGCGAAACCACAGGTTCGGGCATCGGTCGGAGGTGAACGGTCATGTACGCACCGGAGCGGCAGCAGGAGATCCTCCGGCTCGCCCGGGACGGCGGCCGGGTGGACGTGGTGTCGCTGGCCGAGGAGTTCCAGGTGACGGCGGAGACCATCCGCCGCGACCTCAAGGCGCTCGACCGCGCGGGGCTGCTCCGCCGGGTGCACGGCGGCGCGATCCCGGCCGGCCGGCTCGACTTCGAACCCGACCTCGCCGAGCGCGAGTCCACCGCCGCCGACGAGAAGGACCGCATCGCCAGGGCCGCCCTCGCGGAACTGCCGGCCGAGGGCACGCTGATCCTCGACGCCGGTTCCACGGTGGCCCGCATGGCCGCGGCGATCCCGCCGGACGCCTCGCTGACCGTGGTCACCCACAGCCTGCCCATCGCGGCCCGCCTCGCCGACCACCCCGGCATCCAGCTCCACATCGTCGGCGGGCGCGTGCGTCACCGTACCCGCGCCGCCGTGGACGCCTGGGCGCTGCGCGCGTACGGCGAGATCCGCGCCGACGTGGCCGTGGTGGCGGCCAACGGGTTCTCCGTGGAGCACGGACTGACCACCCCCGACCTGGCCGAGGCAGCCGTCAAGCGGGCCGCCCTGACCGCCGCCCGGCGCGTGGTGCTGCTCGCCGACTCCTCCAAGTACGCCCAGGAGCACTTCGCCCGCTTCGGCGCCCTCGGCGACGTGGACCTGCTGATCACCGACAAGGGACTCACCCCCGAGGACGCGGGCGACATCGAGCGCGCCGGCACGGAAGTAGTACGCGCATGATCCTGACCGTCACCCCCAACCCGTCGCTGGACCGCACCTACGAGGTGCCCTCCCTCGACCGCGGCGAGGTCGTCCGCGCCACCGGCGAGCGGGTCGACCCCGGCGGCAAGGGCGTGAACGTCTCGCGCGCGGTGACCGCCGCCGGACGGCGCACCGTCGCGGTGCTGCCGCTGGGCGGAGCACCGGGCGCCCTCGTCGCCGACCTGCTCGACGCGCAGGGCATCGAGGTCGCGGCGGTCCCGATCACCGGACCCACCCGGTCCAACATCGCGCTCGCCGAGGCCGACGGCGTCCTGACGAAGATCAACGCGCCGGGTCCCGAACTCACCCCGGCCGAACGGGAACTGCTCCTGGAGACCGTGCGCCGCCAGTCGCCCGGCGCGGACTGGATCGCCTGCTGCGGCAGCCTCCCCCGCGGCCTGGCCCCCTCCTGGTACGCCGACCTGGTCGCCCGCGCGCACGCCGCCGGCGTCCGCATCGCCCTGGACACCTCCGGACCGGCCCTGCTGCGGGCGCTGCGCGAGCGGCCCGACGTGGTCAAGCCGAACGCCGAGGAGCTGGCCGAGGCCGTCGGGCGTCCGCTGGCCACGGTCGGCGACGCGGTGAAGGCCGCCGAGGAGCTGCGGGAGCTGGGCGCCCGGTCGGTGCTGGCCAGCCTGGGCGCCGACGGGCAGCTGCTCGTGGACGACGCGGGCACCTGGTTCGGCACCGCCCGCGTGGACGCCGTACGCAGCAACGTCGGCGCCGGGGACTCCTCCCTCGCCGGTTTCCTCGTCGCCGGCGGGACCGGGCCCGGCGCCCTCGCCTCCGCCGTCGCGCACGGCGCCGCCGCCGTCCAGCTGCCCGGCAGCGTGATGCCGACGCCGCACGACCTGGACCCGGCCGCCGTGACGGTCACGGCCGAGGTGCCCGTCGACCGCGTACTGGGGGAGCTGGCGCCATGACTCCCCGCCTCGCCCACCGCCCCCTCCCCGCGGCCGCCCCCGTCCCCCACCGCTGTGCCCCCGACCCCCACCGCTGTGCCCCCGTCCCCCTCCCCGCCCCCGCCCCTCACCCCACGTTCCGGGCGATACGCGAGCTAAGGAGCCCGCGATGAGCGACATGATCACCGCGGATCTGGTCGACCTCGACCTGTCCGCCGACACCAAGCAGGCGGCGACGCGCGCCCTCGCGGAGCGGATGGTGGCCCTGGGCCGGGTGACCGACCTGGAGGGCTTCCTCGCCGACGTGGCCGCCCGTGAGGCGCAGATGCCGACCGGCCTCGACGGCGGGATCGGCATCCCGCACTGCCGCAGCGAGCACGTCACCGAGCCGACGCTCGCGTTCGGACGCAGCACGGCAGGCGTCGACTTCGGGGCGGCGGACGGACCGGCCGACCTGATCTTCCTCATCGCCGCTCCGGCGGGCGCCGACGACGCCCACCTGACGATCCTCTCCTCGCTGGCCCGGCAGCTGATGAACGCCGGGTTCACCGCCGCGCTGCGCTCGGTGGGCGACGCGGCGGCCGCCGCCGCGCTCATCCGCGGGGAGGAGCCGGCCCCGGCCGAGGACGCTCCCGAGGAGACCGAGGAGACCGAGGACACCGGGGTGGTCTCGGCGGCGGCCTCCGCCGAGGCCGCCCCGGGCAGCACCGGTGCGGATTCCGGCCGGCCCGGGCGCCCCTTCCGCATCGTCGCCGTCACCTCCTGCCCCACCGGCATCGCGCACACCTACATGGCGGCCGAGTCGCTGGAGAACGCGGGCCGCGAGGAGGGCGTCGAGGTCGTCGTCGAGACGCAGGGCTCGGCCGGCTTCACCCGGCTCGACCCGGCGGTGATCGCGGCGGCGGACGGCGTGATCCTCGCCCATGACGTCGCCGTGCGCGAGAAGGACCGCTTCGCCGGGAAGCCCACCGTCGACACCGGCGTCAAGGCCGCCATCAACCGGCCGGGCGAGCTGATCGGCGAGGTCCGCGCCAAGGCGGCCCGCGGCGAGGTCACCTCCGCCTCCCCGGGCGCGACCCCCGTCGAGCGCGGCGGCGAGTCCGGCGAGGGCTACGGCACCAAGCTCCGCAAGTGGCTGATGTCCGGCGTCAGCTACATGGTCCCGTTCGTCGCCGCGGGCGGTCTGCTGATCGCCCTGGGCTTCGCGATCGGCGGCTACGAGATCAACAAGGCGCCCTCCGTGATGGACCACTTCGTGTGGACCCAGGCGGACAGCTGGGCGGCGCTGCTCTTCCAGATCGGCGGCGTGGCCTTCGCCTTCCTGGTCCCGGTGCTGGCCGGCTACATCGCCTACGGCATGGCCGACCGGCCGGGCCTGGTCCCCGGCTTCGTCGGCGGCTCGATCGCGCTGACCATCAACGCCGGCTTCCTCGGCGGTCTGGCGGCAGGACTGATCTCCGGTGCGGTGGTGCTGGCGATCCAGCGGGTGCCGATACCGAAGGCGCTGCGCGGCATCATGCCGGTGGTGGTGATCCCGCTGGTCTCGGCGGCGGTCGTCGGGTTCCTGATGTTCGTCGTGATCGGCAAGCCCATCGCGTCCGCGCAGTCGGCGATGACCGACTGGCTCAACGGCCTGTCCGGCGCCAACGCGGTCCTGCTCGGCGCGCTGCTCGGCCTGATGATGTGCTTCGACCTCGGCGGCCCGGTCAACAAGGTCGCCTACACCTTCGCCACCGCGGGCATCGCGGTGGCGAGCCCCAGCGACTCGGCGATGAAGATCATGGCGGCGGTGATGGCGGCCGGCATGGTCCCGCCGCTGGCGATGGCCCTGGCCACCACCGTGCGCGGCCGGCTCTTCAACGCCGCCGAGCGCGAGAACGGCAAGGCCGCCTGGGTGCTGGGCGCCTCCTTCATCTCCGAGGGCGCGATCCCGTTCGCCGCGGCCGACCCGCTGCGCGTCATCCCGTCCTCGATGGTGGGCGGCGCGGTCACCGGCGCCCTGTCGATGGCCTTCGGTGCGACGCTGCGCGCCCCGCACGGCGGCATCTTCGTGGTCCCGCTGATCGGCAACCCGCTGCTCTACCTGGTCGCCGTCGCGGCCGGGGTGTGTGTCACCACCGCCCTGGTGATCGTCCTCAAGGGGCTGCGCAAGCCGGTGCCGGGCACCTCGGCCCAGGGACCCGGCGGGGGCGCGGACCCGTCGTCCCCGACGCCGGGCGCGAAGCAGGCGGTGGCCGCGTAGGGCAGGACTCGACGGGCCGGCGGAGCGGGGCGCGCTACGGGGAGACCTGGGCCGCGCGCCGCTCCATCGCCCGGCGGGCCGTGTCCTCGCTGTCGTAGACCTCGCACATGTGCCGCCCGTCCGGGGTGGCCGTGTGCTCGACCTCCCACAGGGAGACCTCCACGCCGTCGCGCAGCAGGAACGCGTGCTCGTAGAGCGAGAAGCCGACCCGGGCCCGGCCCGCGCGGCCGGGACCGCCGAATGCCTGGGTGATCTGGTGCCCGCACGCCGTCGACAGCCGGGCGGCGAGGTCGGCGTCCGGACGGTCCGCGTTCTCCGCGCGGCGCAGCAGCCTGCGGGCGTGGTCCGCGGAGGCGTCGGGGACGTAGGCGTGGCGCGGGGCCGGGACCGGCGACAACTGCACCTGCACCGGCAGTTCGAAGTCCGGGGCCTCGGGCGGCAGGGCCAGCCGGGAACCCGCGGCGCGCAGCTCCTCCTCGTCCAGGTAGACCTCGTGCTGCGGCTCGCTGCCCGGGGCGGTGTTGTGGACCAGCTCCCACAGCGTGAGCGCCGAACCGTCGGCGAGCAGCCAGGTGTGCCGGTACGTCTCGCGGTGCAGTCCGGCGCTGTGGTGCGCGGAGTGCAGCGAACCGTCGTGCGCCAGCGCGCAGTCCAGCCGCCGTATCGTCTCGTCGGGCAGCTCGAACGAGTTCAGGGCGCGTCCGAGCAGCCGCATGAGGTGCTCCTCCGGAGACTCGGGCGACTCGGGTGGTTCGTACGCTGCCGTCTCGTACGGAACGCTCAAGGTTTCTCCCGGCGTTGCTGCATGTCACCTTGTGGGTGCATACCGTAGCCCCTCGGTCGGACATCATGTCCGGGAACCGAGAAAACGTACGCACGAAAAACGCGGGGGCCGCGCGAAAAGTTTCCGCGCGGCCCGACGAACCGTCAAAAAACCCTGGTCACAAGCCGATCAGGCCGCGCTTTGGGCGGTCCACTCGCTCCAGGGCATGTTCCAGCCGTTGAGTCCGTTGTCCGGCGCGACCGTGTCGTCCGGGGAGTTCTTGACGACGACGACGTCCCCGACGAGCGAGTTGTCGTAGAACCACTTGCCCGGGGTGTCGCCCTGCGCGCCCTGCGCGTCCGCCAGTCCGACGCAGCCGTGGCTGGTGCCCTGGGCGCCGAAGGGCGGGTTGCCGCGGTTGTACCAGTAGTTGCCGTGGATGAAGGTGCCCGACTGGCTCAGCCGCATCGCGTGCGGCACGTCCGGGATGTCGTACTCGCCGCCGAACCCGACCGTCGACCCGTTCATGCGCGTCTGCTCGGACTTCTCCGAGATCACCATCTGCCCGTTGTACGTCGGGTTCGCGGCGCTGCCCGCCGAGATCGGGACCGACTTGAGGGTCTTGCCGTCGCGCACCACCGTCATGGTCTGCGTGTTCGCGTCCACCGTGGAGACCTGCGCGCGGCCCACGGTGAAGGTCACGGTCTTCTTCTGCACGCCGTAGAGGCCGTTCGCGCCCTCCACCCCGTCCAGGTCGATCTTCATCGTGACCTTGGAACCGGCCTTCCAGTACTCCTCGGGCCGGAAGTCGAGCCGCTGCCCGTCGAACCAGTGCCCGACCACCTCCTGCCCGCTGCTGGAGGTGACCGAGATGTGCGACTGCACGCTCTTCCGGTCGGTGATCGCCTTGTCGAACGTGAACGACACCGGCATCCCCACCCCGACCGTGCTGCCGCCGTCCGGGGTGTACGTGCCGACGAAGCTGTTGTCCGAGGAGACGGTCGTGAAGACCGAGTCGGCGGCGGCCGGGCGGCCGTCGGCGTCCTTCGCCCGCGCCGTGATCCGGTACTTCGTGCCCCGCTCCAGCTGCTCCTTCGGCTTCCAGCTGCCGCCGTCGCCGGACACCGCGCCCGGTACGGCGGCACCGCTCTCGGCCACGGTCATCTTCACGTCGGTGAGCTTGCCGTCGCTTACCTTCACCCCGGTCGAGTTGATCGAGGCGCCGGTCGACCCGTCCTTCGCCGAGATCACGAGCTTGGCGACCGAGGTGTCGGCGGACCCGGCGCCGCCCTTGCCGTCCTGCTTGTCGTCGGCGCTGGCGCTCCCGCCGCAGGCGGTGAGGGTGAGGGCGCCGACCACCAGGGCGGCACAGGCCCCCAGTACGCGCCGCTTGGCTATGTCCGGCGTTGTCACGGGCTGCTCCAGGTTCGGGTGTTGTGCGATGTCCGCTTCAGCCGGGTAGAGGCGCCCGGCGGCCCGTGGGGTTCCCGCCGGTCGCCGGAAACGCCGTCACGTGACAAAACCCGGACAATCGCAACACGGACGGGTCAACCGGCCGGGGGCGACGGCCGGTTCAGTCCTCCCGGCCCTCCGGTCCGCCCTGCAGCCCGCCCTACATCCCGCCCTACATCCCGCCGTACAGCCCGTCGTACGACGGCCACGCCCCGCCCGGGCCGTCCACCGGCTCGGCGGCCCGGACCGCGCGCACGATCGCCCGCGTCACCACGTCCGCGCCCGCCGCCAGCACCTCGTTCAGCGCGAGCGGCTGCCCGGCGTCGAGCGGACGAGCCCCGGTCGCCAGGGCGAACACCGTGTCCCCGTCGCTGAGCAGATGCACGGGCCGCACCGCACGCGCGATCCCGTCGTGCGCGGTGCCGGCCAGCTTCTGCGCCTGCGCCTTGGTCAGGTCGGCATCGGTGGCGACCACGGCGAGCGTGGTGTTCAGCGGCGGCGGCGCGTTCCTCGCCGCGGCCTCGGCAAGCCGCCGCCCCGCGGCCTCGTGGACCTCCGGCGCCGGGTACTCGACACGTCCGCCGCGGAACAACTCCCCGTACAGCGCCCCGGTTTCCGGATCCGTCACCGATCCCGCCGCGTTGGCCACCACCAGCGCCGCCACCGTGATCCCCGAGTCCAGCACGGTGCTCGCGGTGCCCACCCCGCCCTTCAGCGTGCCGACCACGGCACCCGTGCCCGCCCCGACACACCCCTCGGCCACCGCGGCGCCCGGCGCGCTCGCGTGCGCCGCCGCCACCGCCGCGTACCCGGTGGCCGCGTCCGGCCTGGCCCGGAAGTCGCCCCCGCGGCCCAGGTCGAAGACGCAGGCCGCGGGCACCACCGGCACCACGTGGGCCGGAGCGGGCCCCACCCGCACGCCGCGCCCGCGCTCCTCCAGCCAGGCCATCACGCCCGAGGCCGCGTCCAGTCCGTAGGCGCTGCCACCGGTCAGCACCACCGCCTGCACCTTCTGCACCAGGTTGCGCGGATCGAGGGCGTCGGTCTCCTTGGTGCCGGGGCCGCCGCCGCGCACGTCCACACCGGCGACCGCTCCGCCCTCCGGCGCGAGCACCACCGTCGTCCCCGTGAGCCACCCGTCCCCGGTGCGGGTCGCGTGCCCCACCAGCAGACCGGCGACGTCCGTCAATGCGTCAACTGTCATGCGGCCAGTCTCGACCAGCCACCCGCGACGGCGCGGGAAGCGGCGGGAAGCGGCGGGAGGCGGTTGGAAGCGGCGAGAGGCGGCGGGAGGCGGCTGGAGACGACGGGAGGCGGCCGGAGGCGACGGGCGGGAGGCGGCCGTGCTTCAGGCGGCCGGTGCCGCCGCGCGCCGCTCCCGCTCGGTGCGCCGCGCGGTCAGCGCCACCCCGGCCGCCACGGTCAGGGCCAGGACGATCCCCGCCACGAGCACCGCCTCGGCGCCGAGGAAGGTGCAGCCGAGCACCAGGAGCGCGGCCGTCGGCAGCACGAGCTGCTCGGCGACGCCCACCTTGAAGTGCCGCGCGTGCAGCGCCCACACCGTGAGCAGGAACACCGCCGTCGGCACGGTCACCGCCGCGGCCGCGGCCACCGCGGAGATGTGCGCCTTGCCCACGGCCTGCTCCACCGTCACCTCCAGTCCTGCGCCGATCGCCGCCGCCGATGCGAACACCAGGTAGTGGCCGTAACCCCACAGGAAGGACTGTCTGCTGGACCTCAGATAACTGTGCACGGGCACCACGAAGTAGATCCACCAGGCCGCGAAGACGATCAGCAGTCCGCCGGCCGCGATCGGGAGGACCTCGCCCAGCGCGTCGTTCTCCTCGATGCCCGACTTCACCGCGACCGTGGCCGCGGCGATGGTCTCGCCGAGCACGATGATCGTGAGCAGCCCGTACCGCTCGGCGATGTGGTGCGGGTGCCAGGACGACGGGTGCTTGCGCTCGGCGTACGCCGGAACGCACAGCTCCAGCACCACCATCACCAGGAACAGCCAGCCGCGGTCGTCCTCCGGCAGGAACAGGATCCCCAGCCAGCCGATCTGGCACAGCAGCACGCCGACCGAGTAGCTCCGGGCCATGGTGCTCTCCGGCGGCGCGGCCGACCGGCCCGCCCTGAGCCACTGCGCCGCCATGGCGACCCGCATGATCAGGTAACCGATGACGACGGCCACCCAGTCGTGGTCCTCGAAGGCCCGGGAGACCCCGGCCGCCAGGACCAGCACCCCGGCGATCTGGACCAGCGTGACCACCCGGTAGAGGACGTCGTCGTTGTCGTACGCGGAGGCGAACCAGGTGAAGTTCATCCACGCCCACCAGATGGCGAAGAAGACCATCGCGTAGTTGAGGACGCCCTCGCCGGCATGGCCCTCCGCGACGGCGTGCACCAGCTGGACGCCCGCCTGGGCGATGGCGACGACGAAGCACAGGTCGAAGAAGAGCTCCAGCGGCGTGGCGGCGCGGTGCGACTCGTGCCGGTGGCGGGCCTTCAGGCGGCGCACCGGAGGGTGGCCGTCGGGCGGCGGCCCGGCGGGCGCGCTCGCGGAGGGGGAACTGGACATCATGGCTCCCAGCACAGCAGAGACGGTGCGGACGTGCTTGCGCGACCCCCCGTCCGCCGCGGTGGACGGGGGCGCGGGGAACGGCGTCCACGGGGCGAGCCGTACCCTGGACGCATGAGTACCACCCCCGAACCGGAGCCCGGCGCCCCCCGGCCCGCGCTGGTCTTCGACGACCCGCTGGACCAGCAGAGCTCGGACGACACCGACCGCGGCTGGGGCGAGCGGCCCGAGGGCGACAGCGCGGCCGACCTGAAGCGCTTCCTCGACGAGAAGCCGCCCCACCACCTGTGAGCCGCCCGGGCCCGGACCGCCCGCGCTACGAGCGGTCGTGCCCCGAACCGCGCTGTGCGATCAGGGCGTCG
The DNA here is from genome assembly GCF_027947575.1 of Streptomyces rubrogriseus. NCBI lineage: Bacteria > Bacillati > Actinomycetota > Actinomycetes > Kitasatosporales > Streptomycetaceae > Streptomyces > Streptomyces rubrogriseus. The sequence continues at coordinate 632,472 of NZ_CP116256.1, forward strand.
CGGATCTCCTTGAGCACCTCCAGCTCGGAGACCTCGATGACCTCCTCGGCGCTCTCCTTCGCCTTGCGGCGGGCCTCCTGCCGGGCCAGGTACTTCGACATGGGCAGCACCATCAGGAAGTACACGACGGCCGCCGTGATCAGGAACGTGAGGGTGGCGCCCAGCACCGAGCCCCAGAGGATCCGCACGCCCGTGGCGCTGTCGCCGGTCCCGGTGCACGGGCCCTTCAGGCAGGAGCTGTAGCTGTCCAGGCTCTGCGTGCCGAACGCCCCGACCAGGGGGTTGATGACCCCGTCCACCACCGAGTTGACGATCTTGGTGAAGGCGGCGCCGATGACGACCGCCACCGCCAGGTCGATGACGTTTCCGCGCATCAGGAAGGCCTTGAAGCCCTGCCAGACGCTCGGCTCGTTCTTCTCGCTCACGGTGGGCGCACTCCTCGCTTGAACAGGTGTAGGAACCAAACGCTCCGCAACCTACGACAGCGTTGGGCCGTCCTGTCCAATCCCATCCCTCGAACGAGGGACTTGACTGGCTCAGCACAGGGTCACCGCCAACCGTTCCGTGGTACCCGCGCCGACCAGCCGGTGGGCGGTGGCACGCGGCACCGAGACGACGACCAGCGCCCCGCCCGCCGCCGGATCCGCCACGGGCTCCGGCACCTTAGTCACCCGCGCACCGCGTGCGATCACCGAGGCGTCGTCCGCACCGCCGTCCCCGGCCGCCACGACGTCGACCCGGTCGCCCGGCCTGAGCAGCCGCACCGTGGCCGCGTCGGCGATGCGCACCGGTGCCGCCACGAACCGGGTGGCGGGCCGCTCGCCCACCGGATCGGCCACCGGATGTCCGCGTGCCCGCCGCGCGTCCTGCCCGCCGGCCCCCGGATGCGGGCCCGCCGCCACCAGCGCTGCGGCCGTGACCGCGAGCCCGGCGGCCAGGGCACGCCGCCGGTGCCGTACGAGCCGGTGCAGCCGATGACGTCCGCCGCGCACCCGCACGGGGGCGAACTGCGGCACCTCGCAGGTGGGCGGCGCATCGGTGCCGGGCGGAAGGGAGAACGGGAAGGAGGAAGCGGAAGGGGAGGGCGAGGGGAAGGGCAGGGCGGGACGGAACACGGGGACCACCACCTGTGACGAGGGACCGGCTTGCGCTCCCACGATGGGGCTTTTCGCCGCGTCCCGCCGAAGCCCGTGGACCACGGACCGGTTGTGGACAACTCCCTCACCGGAACGTGGCGTTCCCCCGGCCTGCGGGCCTGCGCACCCCTACGGCAGCGCGATCCCCGGATCCATCCCGCCCAGCGCCGCCCCGCACGGGCAGTCCCGCTCGCCGGACGCCGGCAGCGCGGCCACCGCGTCGAACAGGACGCCCCGCAGCCGGTCCACGTTCGCCGCGAACACCCGCAGCACCTCCTCGTGCGAGACGCCCTCGCCGCTCTCCGCGCCGGCGTCGAGGTCGGTCACCAGGGTCAGCGAGGTGTAGCAGAGCTCCAGCTCGCGGGCGAGCGCCGCCTCCGGGTGGCCGGTCATCCCCACCACCGACCAGCCCTGCGCCCGGTGCCACAGCGACTCCGCGCGGGTCCCGAAACGGGGCCCCTCGACCACGACCAGGGTGCCGCCGTCCACCGGTTCCCACTCCCGCCCCCGGGCCGCCTTCAGCGCGGCGGCCCGTCCGGTGGGGCAGTACGGGTCGGCCAGCGACACGTGCACCACGTTGGGCACCGTGCCGTCGGGCATCGGCAGCCCGTCGAAGTAGGTCGACGGGCGGGACTTGGTGCGGTCGACGAACTGGTCCGGCACCAGCAGCGTGCCCGGCCCGTACTCGGGGCGCAGGCCGCCGACCGCACACGGGCCGAAGACCTGGCGTGCGCCGACCGAACGCAGCGCCCACAGGTTGGCCCGGTAGTTGATCCGGTGCGGCGGCAGATGGTGGCCGCGACCGTGCCGGGGGAGGAAGGCGACCCGCCGGCCGGCGACCTCGCCGAGGAAGAGGGAGTCGCTGGGCGGCCCGTACGGGGTGTCGACCCGGACCTCGGTCACGTCGTCGAGGAACGAGTAGAACCCGGAGCCGCCGATCACGCCGATCTCGGCCTTCACCTTGTTCGCCATGCCCGCACCCTAACCGCCCGGCACAACGCCGAGGACCCCGTCGTCGGGCGACGACAGGGTCTCGTAAGAAGTGGGTCCCGCGCGGCGGAAGGGAAGGAACCGGGTCCCGCGCGACGGTGGGAGCCGGGTGCTACGCGGCGGTGGTGCCCGCGGAGGAGCTGCCGGAGCCCGACGACGAACCGGAGCCCGACGAGGACGCCGAGGACGAACCCGAGTCCGAGGACGACGACGAAGCCGAGGCCGTCTTCGAGGACGACGACGCCGGCGAGCTGCTCGACGAGCTGCCGCGGCTGTCGTTGCGGTAGAAGCCGGAGCCCTTGAAGACGATGCCTACCGCCGAGAACACCTTCTTCAGGCGGCCCTGGCAGTTCGGGCACTCGGTGAGGGCGTCGTCGGTGAACTTCTGCACCGCCTCGAGGCCCTCGCCGCACTCGGTGCACTGGTACTGGTACGTCGGCACTGTCTTCCTCCTGGCACTCTCACTCGATGAGTGCTAACGACGGTCCATAGTGACCTATTCCGCGGGATCAGTCCACTGCGGCGGGCGCGCGGTGACCGACACCACGTGCGACGGTGCGGCCGTGGGACCGGGTCGCCAGCCGCGACCGGAGCGCCACCAGGACCGCCAGCGCGAGGACCGTGCCGCCCATCGGCACCAGGAACCCGGCACCGTCCCGGACCCGGTCCTCCAGCTGTCCGGCGACGGTCACGGCCGCCGCCTGGCCCAGTGCGACGGCGCCGGTCAGCCAGGTGAAGGCCTCGGTGCGGGCGCCCGCCGGGACCAGGCCCTCGACCAGGGTGTAGCCGGTGACGATGGCGGGCGCGACGCACATGCCGACCAGCAGGCCGAGGCCCGCCAGTACGAGCACCGAGTGCGCGGCCCAGAGGCCGGACGCGGTCAGCGCCAGGGCGGCGTAGCCGACCAGGAGGCGCCGCTGCGGGGCCACCTTCCAGGCGATGGCGCCGCAGGCCAGGCCGGAGATCATGTTGCCCGCCGCGAAGACGCCGTACAGGACGCCGTTGAGACCGGGCTCGCCGATGGACTCGGTGAACGCGGCCAGCGACACCTGCATGCCGCCGAAGACGGAACCGATGCCCAGGAAGGCGACGATCAGCACCCGCACGCCGGGCACCCGCAGCGCGGAAACGTGCTCCACGCGCGCGTGCCCGCCGTCGGCGTCGCCGACCTTCGGCTCGGTGCTCTTCCGGGCGGCGAACAGCAGACCGCCCACCAGGGTGAGCGCGGCCTCCGTGACCAGGCCCGCGGCCGGGTCGACGGCCGTGCACAGGGCGGTCGCCACCAGGGGGCCGAGGACGAAGGTCAGCTCGTCGGTGACGGACTCGAAGGCGGCCGCCGTGCTCATCAGGGGGGAGTCCTTGAGCTTCACGGCCCAGCGGGCCCGCACCATGGGCCCGACCTGCGGCACCGAGGCGCCGGTGGGTACCGCCGCCAGGAACAGCGCCCACAGGGGCGCGTCCGCGAGCGCGAGGACGGTCAGGGTCAGCCCGGACGCCGCGTGCACGAGCACGCCGGGCAGCAGGACGGCGCGCTGCCCGTAGCGGTCGGCGAGCCGGCCGCTGTACGGGGCGAACACGGCCATGGAGACACCGGTGACGGCCGCGGCGGCGCCCGCGACGCCGTAGGAGCCGGTGGTGTGCTGCACCAGCAGCACGATGGAGAGCGTCAGCATGGCGAACGGCTGGCGTGCCGCGAAGCCGGGGAGCAGGAACGTCCAGGCGCCGCGGGTGCGCAGCAGCTGCCCGTATCCCGGACGGGTGACCGTGGATGCCACGGCCCGTGCCTTTCTGCCGCCTGGTAGCGCGGTCCCGCTGCGTGACGGTCGTCGTGCGGGAGCGCCGAGAGCTGTCCACTCGCGCGGACTGCGGTAGATGCCGGAGCCCGCGTGGATGAGGGGGCGATCCGGCCGCCATACGGTCGCGCCAGCTCTGCTTCAGACAGAGGTGGTTCGATCAGGTGCGGCCTTCATCGTACAGGGGGCGGGGGAGGGGCGGCCTGTGAAAGGGAGCACCTCTCGTATGCTCACCTGTGATTGCCTCGGGCGCCCTCGGTGCCTCCGGTGCCGAGCCAGCCGGCCAGCTTGCCGCCGTGGCCGACCGCGCGCAGCCGCGCCTCGGCGGCGTCCCGCACCGGGTCCGTGGCGACCACCAGGAGTTCGTCGCCGCGGCGCAGCCCCGTGGTCGGCAGCGGCACGAAGGACGTCCCGTCGCGGACGACCAGCGTGACGGCGGCCCCGGTGGGCAGCCGCAGCTCGTTGACCTCGACCCCGTGCATCCTGGAGCCCTCGGGGATCGTCACGGACAGCAGATGCCCGCGCAGCCGTTCCAGGGGCGCCGACTCGATGCCGAGGTCGGCCGCCTCGTCGCCCTTGCCCAGGCGCAGCTTGCGGGCCAGCCACGGCAGCGTCGGGCCCTGCACCAGGGTGTAGACGACGACCAGCACGAAGACGATGTTGAAGATGCGGTGGCTGCCCGCGACGCCCTCCACCATGGGGATCGTCGCCAGGATGATGGGCACCGCGCCGCGCAGCCCGGCCCAGGACATCAGGGCCTGCTCCTGCCACGGCACCCGGAAGGGCACCAGGCACAGCACGACGCTCAGCGGGCGCGCCACCATGGTGAGCACCAGCCCGATGACCAGGGCGGGCAGGATGTCGTCGCCCAGCTCGTGCGGGGTGACCAGCAGACCGAGCAGGACGAACATGCCGATCTGGGCGAGCCAGCCGAGTCCGTCGGCGAAACCCCGCGTGGCGGGCCAGTGCGGCAGCCGCGCGTTGCCCATGACCATCGAGGCGAGGTAGACGGCCAGGAAGCCACTGCCGTGGGCCATCGCACCGGCCGCGTAGGCGGCGATGGCGATCGACATGACGGCGATGGGGTAGAGGCCGGAGGCGGGCAGCGCCACGTGCTTGAGCCCCCACGACCCGAGCCAGCCGACCGCGAGTCCGATGGCCGCGCCGATGGCCAGCTCCAGGGCGATCTCGCCGAGGAGTACGTACCAGTGCTCGATCGGTCCCGCCGTGGAGAAGGCGACCACGAGGATGACCACCGGGGCGTCGTTGAAGCCGGACTCGGCCTCCAGCGTGCCCGTTATCCGCTTGGGCAGCGGAATCCGGCGCAGCACGGAGAAGACGGCCGCGGCGTCCGTGGAGGAGACCACGGCCCCGACGATCAGTGCCTGCCGCCACTCCAGCCCGGTGAGGTAGTGCGCGCCCGCCGCGGTCACGCCGACGCTCACCGCGACGCCGCCCAGCGCCAGCGCGGAGGCGGCCGGGAGCGCCGGTTTCGCCTCCTTCCACTTCGTGCCGAGTCCGCCCTCGGCCAGGATCACGACCAGGGCCCCGTAGCCGATGACCTGGACCAGTTCGGCGTTGTCGAACTTGATGTCGCCGATGCCGTCCTGGCCCATGGCGACGCCGATGGCCAGGTAGACGAGCAGGCTGGGGAGCCCGCTGCGCGAGGAGATCCGGACCGCCGCCACGGCGATGAGCAGGACGAGCGAGCAGACGAGCAGGAGCTGGTTGAGGTGGTGGACAGTCAGCGGCCGTTCCCTTTCCCTGGCGCACCGCATGGATCACAGCGCGGGCGAGCGCGCCCGCTCGGCGCGCGAGGCGTGCACCGGTGGTGCACCGGCGCACCACCCCATGGCACACGAATCCGCCATGCTCTGCGGGCAACTACTTCGTTACCTTACCTAACTCTTGACGCTTTCTTGACGCTCGGCTTGGCAAGATCGAACGCCCGTGCGTCCCTGTACCCGACTCCGCGTCAAGGCGGAGCCGGGCCTGCGCCTAGAGTTGCTCCAGCGTTCGGCGTTCCGCGCACGGCGCTCCGTACGAAGCACAGCCCGCCCCTGCCGCTCGTGTTAGGACAGCAAGGACAGCGATGCCCCCCACCACCACCGCCTCCACGGGTCAGCAGGCCGGCACGTCCGGCAGGAAGAAGGGGCGCAAGGGGCGCAAGGGCCGCCTGCTCGTCCTCGTGCTGGTCCTGGCCCTCATCGGCGGCCTCGCCTACGGGGCGTACTGGTCGATCAGCACGGTCCGGGCGTCCTTCCCGCAGACCAAGGGCTCGATCACGCTGGACGGCCTGTCGGGCCCGGTCGACGTCAAGCGCGACGGGTACGGCATCCCGCAGGTCTACGCCTCCACCGAGGAGGACCTGTTCATGGCGCAGGGCTACGTCCAGGCGCAGGACCGGTTCTACGAGATGGACGTCCGCCGGCACATGACCGCCGGGCGCCTGTCGGAGATGTTCGGCAAGAGCCAGATCGACAACGACGAGTTCCTGCGCACGCTGGGCTGGCACCGGGTGGCGAAGAAGGAGTACGACGAGAAGCTCTCGGACTCCACGAAGAAGTACCTCCAGGCGTACTCCAAGGGCGTCAACGCCTACCTGAAGGGCAAGGACGGCGCGGACATCTCCCTGGAGTACGCGGCCCTCGGCTTCACCAACGACTACAAGCCCCAGGAGTGGACCCCGGTCGACTCGGTGGCCTGGCTGAAGGCGATGGCCTGGGACCTGCGCGGCAACATGCAGGACGAGGTCGACCGGGCGCTGATGACCAGCCGCCTGGGCCCCAAGCAGATCGCCGACCTCTACCCGGCCTACCCGTACGACCGCAACAAGGCGATCGTCCAGGAGGGCCAGTACGACGAGCTGACCGAGACGTTCGACGGCGGCGGTGCGTCGGGCGGCGACGAGAGCGACGGCACGGGCACGGGGACCGGCACGGGCACGGGTACCGGCACCGGCACGGGTACCGGATCCGGCAGCGCCCTGGAGGGCCAACTGGCCGGTCTCCAGAACGTCCTGGACAACGTCCCCACCGCCGTCGGCGTGAACGGCAACGGCATCGGCTCCAACTCGTGGGTCGTCTCCGGCAAGCACACCATCACCGGCAAGCCGCTGCTGGCCAACGACCCGCACCTGTCGCCGTCCCTGCCCTCCGTCTGGTACCAGATGGGCCTGCACTGCCGCACCGTCTCCGACAAGTGCCGGTACGACGTCGCCGGATACACCTTCGCGGGCATGCCCGGCGTGGTCGTCGGCCACAACCAGGAGATCGCCTGGGGCCTGACCAACTCCGGCGCCGACGTCACCGACCTCTACCTGGAGAAGATCACCGGCGAGGGCTACCAGTACGACGGCAAGGTGGTCCCCTTCGAGACGCGCGAGGAGACCATCAAGGTCGCCGGCGGCGACTCCAAGAAGATCGTCGTCCGTGAGACGAACAACGGCCCCCTGCTCTCCGACCGGGACGACGAGCTGGTGAAGACCGGCAAGAAGGCCACCGTCGAGACCGCCGCCCCCGACCGCGGCGACGGGTACGGCGTCGCGCTGCGCTGGACCGCGCTCGAGGCGGGCACCTCCATGGACGCCGTCTTCGCCATAGACCGGGCGCAGAACTGGGACGACTTCCGCGAGGCCGCCACGCTGTTCGACGTGCCCTCGCAGAACCTGGTCTACGCCGACGAAGAGCACATCGGCTACACCCTGCCGGGCCGGATCCCGGTGCGCGCCGAGGGCCACGACGGCTCCGTCCCGGCGCCCGGCTGGGACCCGAAGTTCCGCTGGACCGGCGAGTACATCGACCAGGACGAGCTGCCCTACGAGTACGACCCGGAGCGCGGCTACATCGTGACCGCCAACCAGGCCGTCGTCGACGCGGACAAGTACCCGTACACGCTCACCACGGACTGGGGCTACGGCGCCCGCAGCCAGCGCATCACCTCCCTGATCGAGCAGAAGATCAAGGACGGCGGCAAGATCTCCACCGACGACATGCGCCAGATGCAGCTGGACAACAGCAGCGAGATGGCCAAGCTGCTCGTGCCCCAGCTGCTGAAAATCGACATCGCCGACAAGGACGTCCGCGAGGCGCAGAAGCTGCTGGAGGGCTGGGACTACACCCAGGACGCCGACTCGGCCGCCGCCGCCTACTTCAACGCGGTCTGGCGCAACATCCTCAAGCTCGCCTTCGGCAACAAGCTGCCCAAGGAACTGCGGGTCGAGGGCCAGTGCCTGTGGGTCGACCCGGTCAACACCACCGGCCCCGCGGACGAGACCAACAAGGTCCGCGAATGCGGCCAGCGCGACGCCGACCAGGCGCAGCCGGACGGTGGCGACCGCTGGTTCGAGGTGGTCCGCACGCTGATGGAGAAGCCCAAGAGCGACTGGTGGACGACGCCGGCCAACGGCACCCGCAAGGGCGCCGACCACAACCGCGACGACCTGTTCAAGCGCGCCATGACCGACGCCCGCTGGGAGCTGACCGCCAAGCTCGGCAAGGACATCGACACCTGGAACTGGGGCCGCCTGCACCGCCTGTTCCTGAAGAACCAGACCCTGGGCACCGAGGGCCCCGGCTTCCTGAAGTACGCCCTCAACCGCGGCCCCTGGAAGCTCAGCGGCGGCGAGGCGGCGGTCAACGCCTCCGGCTGGAACGCGGCCGGCGGCTACGGGGTGATCTGGGTGCCGTCCATGCGGATGGTGGTCAACCTCGGCGACCTCGACAAGTCCCGCTGGATCAACCTCACCGGCGCCTCCGGGCACGCCTACAGCGCCCACTACACGGACCAGACCGACAAGTGGGCGAACGGCGAGCTGCTGCCGTGGGCCTTCTCGAGGAAGGCCGTCGACGAGAGCACGAGCGACACGCTGGTGCTCAAGCCGTAGCCGGACCCGCCCCCGCCGACGGACGCGGAACGGCCTCCACGCACGCGTGGAGGCCGTTCCGCCGTCCGGCACCCGTGGGTCCCGGCGTCAGCGGAACCTGCGCACCCCCGACGGCGTCACCACCGCGTCCACCGGCCGGTCGTGCGGCTCCGCGGGGACGTGCGCGACGACCTCCCGGTCGTAGAGCAGCACCAGCAGCGCGGGGCGCGCACCCGCCGCCTCCAGCCGGGCCAGCACCCGGTCGTACGAGCCGCCCCCGCGTCCCAGGCGCAGACCGCGGCCGTCCACCGCGACCCCCGGCAGCAGCACGACGTCCGCCCGCGTCACCGCCTCCGGGCCCAGCCGCTCACCGGCGGGCTCGAACAGCTCCATCCGCCCGCCGTGGCGCACGCGCGCGAGGGAGCCCTCCCCGGTGTACTCGCCCCAGTCCAGGTCGTTGTCCGGCAGCAGTGCGGGCAGCAGCACGCGCACCCCCCGCGCGCGCAGCCCGTCCAGGAGCGCGAGGGTGCCAGGCTCGGCGCCCACGGAGACGTACGCGGCCACGGCGTGCGCCCCCGCGACCTCCGGCAGACCGAGTGCCCGCCGGGCCAGCGCGTCCGCGGATTCCCGCACGTCGTCCGGTGTCATCCGGGTGCGCGCCGCGAGGAGGTCCCGCCGCAGGAGGCGCTTGCCGGGCCCGTCCGCGGGGTCGTTGTGAGGCAATGGTCACTCCCGTACCACTCTGATCTGCTCATATGAGCGCGGAGGCTCAGGCGACACAGATTCTCCCAATAGGCACCGGATATGGTGGCGCGCATGACTCAGTCCCACCCCAGGATCAGCAAGGCTGTCATCCCAGCAGCCGGTCTCGGTACCCGGTTCCTGCCGGCCACCAAGGCCACTCCCAAGGAGATGCTGCCGGTCGTCGACAAGCCGGCGATCCAGTACGTGGTCGAAGAGGCCGTCACCGCCGGCCTTGGCGACGTCCTCATGGTCACCGGCCGCAACAAGCGCCCCCTCGAGGACCACTTCGACCGCAATTACGAACTGGAGTCCGCCCTCCAGAAGAAGGGCGACGCGAGCCGCCTGGCCAAGGTCCAGGAATCCAGCGACCTCGCGATGATGCACTACGTCCGTCAGGGCGACCCCAAGGGCCTCGGCCACGCCGTGCTGTGCGCCGCCCCGCACGTCGGCCACGAGCCCTTCGCGGTCCTGCTCGGCGACGACCTGATCGACCCGCGCGACCCCCTGCTCCAGCGCATGATCGACGTCCAGGAGCAGTACGGCGGCAGCGTGATCGCCCTCATGGAGGTCGCGCCGGAGCAGATCCACCTCTACGGCTGCGCGGCCGTGGAGAGCACCGCGGACGGCGACGTGGTCAAGGTCGGCGGACTGGTCGAGAAGCCGGACCCGGCCGACGCCCCGTCCAACTACGCCATCATCGGCCGCTACGTGCTCGACCCGCACGTCTTCGACATACTCCGCAAGACCGAGCCCGGCCGCGGCGGCGAGATCCAGCTGACCGACGCCCTCCAGCAGCTCGCCGAGGACGAGTCCGTCGGCGGCCCGGTGCACGGCGTCGTCTTCAAGGGCCGCCGCTATGACACCGGCGACCGCGGCGACTACCTGCGTGCCATTGTCCGACTCGCGTGCGAACGTGAAGACCTGGGCCCGGACTTCAGGACATGGCTCCGCAGTTACGTAGCCGAGGAGATGCAGGGACGTTGAGCAGCAGCGCGCACCGTGACACCGGCCACGACCACGCCGCCGCGGGCCCCGGCCCGGACCGGCTGTGGTCGGTGCAGGACCACCTGGACGACGTCCTCGCCACCGTCCGCCCCCTGGACCCCATCGAGCTGAACCTGCTCGACGCCCAGGGCTGCGTGCTGGTCGACGACGTCACGGTGCCGCTGTCCCTGCCGCCGTTCGACAACAGCTCCATGGACGGGTACGCGGTGCGGGTCACCGACGTCGCGGGCGCCAGCGAGGAGTTCCCCGCCGTCCTGGAGGTCGTCGGGGACGTCGCCGCCGGCCAGGCCGAGACGCCGTCGGTCGGTCCCGGACAGGCCGCCCGCATCATGACCGGCGCCCCGCTGCCGCCCGGCGCGGAGGCCGTCGTGCCCGTGGAGTGGACCGACGGCGGGTCGGGCCAGGGCCCGGTTGCCGGGATGCGGGCCCGCAGCCTGGCCCCGGAGGGCGCCGAGGGCCACGTGCACGTGTACCGGCCGGCCGAGGAACGCGCGCACGTGCGGGCCAGGGGCAGCGACGTCCGCTCCGGCGACCGCGCCCTGGCGGCGGGCACCGTCCTCGGCCCGCCGCAGATCGGCCTGCTCGCCGCGATCGGCCGGGGCACGGTACGGGTGCGCCCGCGCCCGCGCGTGGTGGTGCTCTCCACCGGCAGCGAACTCGTCCAGCCCGACGAACAGCTGGCGTCCGGTCAGATCTACGACTCCAACAGCTTCGCCCTCACCGCGGCCGCCCGCGACGCCGGCGCCATCGCCTACCGGGTGGGCGCGGTCGCCGACGACGCCGAGACCCTGCGGGCCACCATCGAGGACCAGCTGGTGCGCGCCGACCTGATGGTCACCACCGGCGGGGTGAGCGTCGGCGCGTACGACGTGGTCAAGGAGGCGCTGGCGCACGTCGGCGACGAGGACGAGCCGGGCGGCGGCGTGGACTTCCGCAAGCTCGCCATGCAGCCCGGCAAGCCCCAGGGCTTCGGCTCCGTCGGCCCCGACCACACCCCGCTGCTCGCCCTGCCCGGCAACCCGGTGTCGTCGTACGTCTCCTTCGAGCTGTTCGTGCGCCCCGCGATCCGCACCCTCATGGGGCTGCCCGACGTGCACCGTCCGACGGTCACCGCGTCCCTGGCCGCGGACAAGGCGCTGACCTCGCCGAAGGGCCGCAGGCAGTTCCTGCGGGGGAGTCACGACGGCGGTTCGGTCACCCCGGTCGGCGGCTCCGGCTCGCATCTCGTGGCCGCCCTCGCGCAGGCGAACGCCCTGATCGTCGTCCCCGAGGACACCGAGTCCGTCGAGCCCGGCACCGAGGTCGAGGTGGTCCTGCTCGGCTGAGCGGGGCCCGATGGCGGTAGCGTGTCGCGCACAGCAGGCCCACGCGCCGCACCGCGCCGGGCCAGGACCGGGAGCGCCACACGAGCATGAGTACCCAGGACCGGCCGTCCGGGAGCGGACAGGACCCGCAGGACCGGCTGACGCACATCGACGAGGCGGGCGCCGCCCGGATGGTCGACGTGTCCGGCAAGGACGTGACCGCCCGCACCGCCCGCGCCAGTGGACGCGTCCTCGTCGCGCCCCGCGTGGTCGAGCTGCTGCGCGGCGAGGGCGTGCCGAAGGGCGACGCCCTGGCCACCGCGCGGATCGCGGGCATCATGGGCGCCAAGCGCACCCCCGACCTGATCCCCTTGTGCCACCCGTTGTCGGTCTCCGGTGTGAAACTGGACCTGTCGGTCACGGACGACGCCGTGGAGATCACCGCCACGGTGAGGACGACGGATCGTACGGGCGTCGAGATGGAGGCGCTCACCGCGGTCTCCGTCGCCGCGCTCACCGTGGTCGACATGGTCAAGGCGGTCGACAAGGGAGCGGTCATCACGGACGTGCGGGTGGAGCAGAAGACGGGCGGCAAGTCCGGCGACTGGAACCGGTCATGACGCCGGACGCCGGCGTGGGAGGCGCCCTCCTGGGGCCGTACGCCGCCCTGGTGGTCACGGCGTCCAACCGGGCCGCCGCCGGTGTCTACGAGGACAAGGGCGGACCCCTGATCGCCGAGGGGCTGCGCCGCTTCGGCTTCGCCGTCGACGGCCCGCAGGTCGTCCCCGACGGCGACCCCGTGGAGGCCGCCCTCCGGGCGGGCGCCGACGCGGGCTACGACGTGATCGTCACCACCGGCGGCACCGGCATCTCGCCGACCGACCGCACCCCGGAGGCCACCCGGGCCGTGATCGACCGGGAGGTCCCGGGCATCGCGGAGGCCATCCGGGCGTACGGCCGGGACAAGGTGCCGACCGCCGCGCTCTCCAGGGGACTGGCCGGAGTGGCGGACGGCACGCTGATCGTCAACCTGCCGGGCTCCTCCGGCGGGGTGAAGGACGGCCTCGCGGTGCTGGAGCCGCTGCTGAAGCACGCCGTGGACCAGATCCGCGGCGGCGACCACCCGAGACCCGCCAGCGGTGGGGGTGCGAGCTGAACGGCCCGTCCTGGCCCGCCGAGCTGACGGACGGTGACATCGTCCTGAGGCCGATAAGGCTGCGCGACCAGCGGAACTGGCGCGAGGTCAACCGGCGCAACCGGGACTGGCTGCGCCCGTGGGAGGCCACCATTCCGCCGCCCGGGCCCGGCGGCCCGATCGCGCACCGGCCGACCTACCGGCAGATGGTGCGGCACCTGAGGTCGGAGGCCCACGCGGGCCGGATGCTGCCGTTCGTCATCGAGTACCAGGGGCGGCTGGTCGGCCAGTTGACGGTGGCCGGCATCACCTGGGGGTCGATGTGCTCCGGGCACGTCGGTTACTGGGTGGACGAGGCGGTGGCCGGCCGCGGGGTGATGCCGACGGCCGTGGCGCTGGCCGTGGACCACTGTTTCCGCACCGTCGGACTGCACCGCGTCGAGGTCTGCATTCGCCCCGAGAACGCGCCCAGCCGCCGGGTCGTGGAGAAACTCGGATTCCGCGAGGAGGGTCTCAGGCCGCGTTATCTCCACATCGACGGGGCCTGGCGGGACCATCTCGTCTTCGCGCTCACCGCGGAAGAGGTTCCCGAGGGACTGCTGCGGCGATGGCACCGGTCACGGCACCGCAGTACCCCCAACGCGGGGAACAGCGGCAGCACCGGCAACACCGGGAATTGAATAAACGTTCGAAATTGATCGGGTCGTGACCGTCCCGAAGCGGATAATTTCGCGATCCTGGCAGTCGGCTGATCGGATCGGTCACAAGAAAAGTTCGAAATATCAGCCAGATCGTGCGACACACCGGCTCAATTGGCGGATGGCCTCACGCAAACCCCTCTACCGTGTGAGGCGTGAGCAGCAGCGGCCTCATCTACGCAGTCATCGTCGGGGCCTGGGCCGCCTACTTGGTGCCGATGTGGCTCCGTAGGCAGGACGAGCTGAACGAGGCCCGTCCGACCGAACGCTTCAGCACCGCCATCCGGCTCCTGTCCGGACGGGCGGGCATGGAGCGCCGGTACGCCAAGGACCTGCGGTCGCGCTCCGCCGACGAGGCGGGGCCCGACGCCGACGCCCCGGACGCCGTCACCGACTCGGTGGACGTCCGGGCCTTCGCCGTGTCCAGGACCCGACGGCACACCCGGCCGACCCCGCCCCGGCAGGCGGCGGAGCGGCCCGAAACGGCGCGCCCGCGGGCGGGTGGCCCCGAGGACGCGCCGAGACCCGGACAGTCCGCGGAACCCGGCCGCCAGGCCGGCACCGGCGCGGCACCGGCGCGGGAGCGGGTGCCGCAGGCGCGTCGCGCACCCGTCTCACCGGGGGCCGCGGCACGGGCCCGGCGCAGCAAGGCGCTCGCCCGCCGCCGGCGCACCACCGTGATGCTGTTCCTCGCCTTCACGCTCGGCTCGGTCGTCGCGGCGGTCGGCGGGCTCGCGTTCCTGTGGGCGCCAGGGGTGCCCGCGGTGCTGCTCAGCGCCTACATCGCCCATCTGCGGGCGCAGGAGCGCCGGCGCTTCGCCTTCCAGATGGACCGCCGCCAGGCCGAGGTCGCCGCACAGCGACTGCGCGACCGCGACCCGCGCCCGCGTCGGCGCGGACCCGCTCCCGCCGCTCCCGGCACCGTCGGCGACCTCGACGCCGAGGAGCCGGACGAAGGACCCGAGACGGAGTCCGGCGCCGGAATGTCCGCGCTCGCAGCGGACCGGCGCGCCCTGGTCGAGCAGACCGACCACGCCGAGTGGGTCGACCAGCAGCGGGAACGCCGGGGGCGCCCGCAGGGCGACAGCTGGGACCCGGTGCCGGTGCCCCTGCCCACCTACGTGACCGCCCCGGTCGCCCCCCGCGCCACGCCCGACGTGGACCTCGCGGCGCCGGACGCGTGGAGCTCGGCCCGCTCCTCGGCCGTCGCACCCGACCAGGAGGACGCCGCCCGGGCCTCCGGAGCGGACCGGGACCGCCCGGCGGACGCGCCGGCGCACGCACCGGCCGAGGAGCGCCCGGAGGCCCCGGCCCGCAGCGGTGCCCGCCGTGCCGCGTCGGCCCGCCGGGCCCGGGAGCGGGGCCGCACGCCGCTCTTCGACCAGTACGACGACGGCGACCGTCCCCGCGCGGCCAACGAGTAGCCGGAAGGGATTTTTGTGCAGGCCGGACGGGGTGCTAGAGTTTCACTCGTTGCAAGGGCCTGTGGCGCAGTCTGGTAGCGCACCTCGTTCGCATCGAGGGGGTCTGGGGTTCAAATCCCCACAGGTCCACGCACATTGACGAAGGCCCCGTCCGATCATCACGATCGGACGGGGCCTTCGTCGTTCCCTGGCCCAGCCTCAACTCTGGCCCCGGCACCGCCCACGCCGCCGAGACGCATCCGTGATCATGTACGGCGCAACCATCGGTGTTTCCCATGGGTCACCTGTGCGCGGTGTCACACAGTGGCACCTTCTTGTCGTCCGGGGAACGGAAGAAGCACACATGAGACCTAGCTCCCTGCGCTCGCCCTGGGCGCGTGCGGCCGTGGCCGGGGCGGCCGCCGCCGGGCTCGCCGCGGCCGGACTGGCCGGCGTCGCGCACGCGGCGGACAACCAGGTGGCGAACGGCGGGGCGCCGCTCCCCGTCACCATCACCGGCCCGGACCAGGTGGGTCTGGCGCTGGGCGGGGCCGAGAGCGAGCCCGGCGAGCCGCAGATCCGCCTGGGGCTCACCGGCCCGGGGGAGGAGCCCGACGGCGACACCGAACCACAGCCTCTCCCCAACAACGGCTACGAGATCACCGTCGACGCGACCGCGCTCAAGGGCTTCGCGAAGGTCACCCTGCCGAAGTGGTGCGAGGCGGACGGCCTCGTCGCCGTCTGCCACGAGAGCACCCTCTACCCCGGCTCCTCGTACAACCCGAGCTGGAAGATCCGCCTCGACCCGAAGGACACCGCCCAGGCCGGCGACCACGGCACCATCAAGGTCACCGGCAAGGGCGAGGGCCTGGAGTTCAACGAGCACACCGTCGACGTGCTCGTCGGCGGTCCCGAGCTGCTCAAGAAGAAGCTCCCCGCCGAACCCGCGGGCTTCCGCCCCGGCGACACCTACCGGGCCCCGCTCGGCTTCCGCAACGTCGGCAGCATGCCCGCCCACGGCGTGGTGCTCCGATACGCAGGCACCCGCGGCCTCTCCTTCCCCGAGTCGTACGACAACTGCTCGTACGCCGAGGAGAACAAGGACAACCTGATCCGCTACCGCCAGGTCGCGCTGTGCACCTTCGAGGGCGAGTTCCTGCACGGCATGGCCTACGAACTGAGCGAGCCGGTAGAGGTGAAGACCGCGGACTTCGCGCTCGGCGACATCTTCACCTACGGCTTCGACGCCGTCGGCGCCGAAGCCGCCGACGAACTGCGGGCGGGCGCCGGGCACCGGATGGGAACAGGCAGGACGCTCACGCTCGAGCCGGTCGAGAGCGGCCACGTCGGCGACTACTCCAAGTACGCCGAGATCGACCTGCCCACGCAGAACACCTACGACCTCGACCTCACCGGTGCGCGGGTCGCGGGTGAGCAGGGCGAGACGGTCACCGTCGACGTCCGCATGAGCAACCACGGGCCCGCCTGGATCGGGTCGCTGCGCGCGGGCGGCGAACCGCTCGGCTTCAGCGTGCAGATCCCCGAGGGTGCCAGCGTCGTCGACAGCCCCTGCCGTCCCGTGAACGACGAGACCCCGGACGTGTACCGCTGCTTCGCCGACACCCCCTTCCTGGAGGACGACGCGCGCACCTTCCCCTTCGAGCTGCGCATCGACGAGGTCGTCGCGGGCGCCAAGGGCAGGATCGCGCTGCCGGAGCACGACAACCCGTGGGAGGGCGACCCCTCCAACGACACCGGCTGGATCGTGCTGAACGGCACGGGGGACGAGGAGACGCCGGGCGACAGCGGCGGCGGCACCGGCGGCCCGGACGCCACGGGCGGTACGGACACCACCGGCGGCTCGCAGACGACGGGCGGCACCGGGACGACCGGCGGCTCGGACACGACCGGCGGCACCGCCGGCGGGACTTCCACCGCCGGGACCACCGGCTCCGCGACCGGTGGCACGACCGGCGGCCAGTCGCCCCAGGGCGGTCGGGGTGGCGCGCTGGCCTCCACCGGCTCCGCGGTGCTGCTCGGCTCGATCGGCGCGGCCCTCGCGCTCGCCGCGGGCGGCGTCCTGGTCGTCGTCGCACGCCGCCGCAGGACGGGCGGCACCGCGGCCTGACACCGGCCGCGACGCGCGGCTACCGGACCCGGAGTGCCTTCGCGTAGCAGAGGCTGTCCTCGTGGAAGCGGTAGTAGCCGAACTTCCCGCAGGGCTCGTAACCGCTGGACGTGTACAGGGCCACGGCCTCCGGCTGCTTGGTGCCGGTCTCCAGCACCATCCGGATCCGGCCCGCCGCACGGGCGTCCTCCTCCAGGGCGGCCAGGATGCGGCGGGCCAGCCCGCGGCCGCGCACCTGCTCGATCACGAACATCCGCTTGAGTTCGGCGTCCCCGTCGAGATTGCCCTCGTCGTTGGCGTCCTGGCTGCGCCAGCCGCCCGAGGCGACCGGGACGTCGTTCTCGTCGTACGCGATCAGGTACTGGCCGTTCGGTGGCGCGAAGTCCGACGGGTCCAGGTGCGTGGCGTCGCCGCCGTCGCCGTAGCGGACGTCGTACTCGGCCTGGACCTCGTCGTTGAGCTTGACGGCGTCGGGGTGGTCGAAGGGGACCCGGCGTATGTTCATGCTTCCTACCGTATATCGATGCGGAGTCCGGAGCGGGACATCGTCCAGTGTGCCGGTATCGTGCCGGGATGCTCACCGTGACCTCCGTCAACGTCAATGGCCTGCGCGCCGCCGCGAAGAAGGGCTTCGTGGAGTGGCTCGCCGGCACCTCCGCCGACGTGCTGTGCCTCCAGGAGGTGCGGGCCGAACCCCACCAACTGCCGGACCACGTCGGCGCGCCCGAGGGCTGGCACGTGACGCACGCCCCCGCGGCCGCCAAGGGCCGCGCCGGTGTCTCCCTCTACACGCGCCGTGAGCCCGACGCCGTGCGCGTCGGTTTCGGCTCGACGGAGTTCGACACCAGTGGCCGCTACGTCGAGGCCGACCTGCCCGGTGTGACGGTCGCCTCCCTCTACCTCCCCTCCGGCGAGGTCGGCACCGAGCGCCAGGACGAGAAGGTCCGCTTCATGGGCGAGTTCCTGGCCTACCTCAAGGGTCTGCGCGAGCGCGCCGCCGCCGAGGGGCGCGAGGTCGTCGTCTGCGGCGACTGGAACATCGCCCACCGCGAGGCCGACCTGAAGAACTGGCGCGCCAACAAGAAGAACTCCGGGTTCCTGCCGGAGGAGCGGGAGTGGCTCGGCCGCGTCCTCGACCCGGCGGAGGGCGGGTACGTGGACGTGGTGCGCACCCTGCACCCGGACGTCGAGGGACCGTACTCGTGGTGGTCGTACCGGGGGCGGGCCTTCGACAACGACAGCGGATGGCGGATCGACTACCACGTCTCCACTCCCGGGCTGGCCGCCAAGGCCGTCAAGGGGTACGTCGAGCGTGCCGCCACGCACGCCGAGCGGTGGTCCGACCACGCGCCGGTCACGGTGGTCTACGACCGCTGAGGGCCCCGTCCGGTCCTCTCAGTCCGTTCCGTCCGTCTGCTTGCGCATCCGCCGGTCCAGCGCCAGGGACAGCTCCGCCTCCACCACGCTGCGGGCCAGCGGGCGCAGGCGGTGCAGTTCCGGTTCGGGGGCATGGCGCAGTATCAGGTCGGCGAAGAGTTCCGCGAGGGCGTCGGCGTGCTCGCGGACGCGGACGCCGGCCTGGAGGACCTCGCCGAGCGGGATGCCCTCGCGGACCAGGGCGGAGGAGACCTCCAGCAGGCGGTGGCTGATGTGGACCAGTTCGTCGCCGTCGGTGCCGAGGTAGCCCAGCTCCATCGCGGCGGCCAGGTTCTCCGGGGTGACCTCGCCCTCGAAGCGGGCGGCGAGTTCCTCGGGGGTGAGGCGGACCGGGGTCTCCTCGGTGGGTTCGCCGAGGCCGAGCAGGTCGCCGACGTCGCGGCCGTGGTCGAAGGCGTCGGCCAGTTCCGCGATGCCGTTGAGGGTGTGGCCGCGTTCCAGCAGCGCGGCGATGGTGCGCAGCCGGGCCAGGTGGTGGTCGTCGTACCAGGCGATGCGGCCCTCGCGGCGGGGTGGCGGGATCAGTTTGCGTTCGCGGTAGAAGCGCAGGGTGCGCACCGTGATGCCGGCCAGCCGGGCCAGTTCCTCCATGCGGTATTCGTGCTTCTCGGTCACGGCACGACCCTATGGCGTACCCGCGGTAACTTTCCTCCGTCCGACCCCTACCCATGAGTACGGAGCTGTTCTACGCTCCCATTGCGCCAGTGTTCACTGGCACGGTTCCAAGTGGTTCCGAACGGTTCCAGACGGTCCAGGCAAGCGTGGAGGCTCCGGAATGGCCGAGCACGAGCAGGTTCACGAACACGTACGGGTGGCGGTGATCGGGTCCGGCTTCGGCGGCCTCGGGGCCGCCGTGCGGCTGCGGCGCGAAGGGATCACCGACTTCGTCGTCCTGGAGCGGGCGGGGAGTGTCGGCGGGACCTGGCGCGACAACAGCTACCCCGGCTGCGCCTGCGACGTGCCGTCCCATCTGTACTCCTTCTCCTTCGCGCCCAACCCCGAGTGGCCGCGCACCTTCTCCGGGCAGGAGCACATCCGCGCCTACCTGGAACACGTCGCCGACACCTTCGGGCTCCGTCCGCACCTCCGCTTCGACTCGGAGGTGAAGCGGATGGCGTGGGACACCGAGCAGTTGCGGTGGGAGGTCGAGACCGTGCGCGGCACCCTCACAGCCGACGTCGTCGTCTCCGCGACCGGGCCGCTGTCCGACCCCAAGGTCCCCGACGTCCCGGGGCTCGACACCTTCCCCGGCAAGGTCTTCCACTCGGCCCGCTGGGACCACGACTACGACCTCGCGGGCAAGCGCGTCGCCATGATCGGCACCGGCGCCTCCGCCATCCAGATCGTGCCGTCCATCCAGCCGAAGGTGGGCCGGCTGACCCTCTTCCAGCGCACCCCGGCCTGGGTGATGCCCCGCGTGGACCGGGCCATCAGCGGCGCCGAGCGGGCCCTGCACCGGGCGCTGCCCGCCACCACCAAGCTCCGCCGCGGGCTGCTGTGGGGCATCCGCGAACTCCAGGTGCAGGCGTTCACCAAGCACCCCGACGAGCTGGGCTTCGTCGAGCAGATAGCCAAGCGCAACATGGGCGCCGCCATCAAGGACCCGGCCCTGCGCGCCAAGCTCACCCCCGACTACCGCATCGGCTGCAAGCGGATCCTGCTGTCGAGCACCTACTACCCGGCGCTCGCCAAGCCCAATGTGGACGTGGTCGCCAGCGGCCTGAGCGAGGTGCGCGGGTCGACGCTCGTCGCCGCCGACGGCACCGAGGCCGAGGCCGACGCGATCGTCTTCGGCACCGGCTTCCACGTCACCGACATGCCCATCGCCGAGCGGGTCGTGGGCGCCGACGGGCGGACCCTCGCCGAGACCTGGAAGGGCGGCATGGAGGCGCTGCGCGGCGGCACGGCGGCCGGCTTCCCCAACTTCATGACGGTCATCGGGCCCAACACCGGTCTCGGGAACTCGTCGATGATCCTGATGATCGAGTCCCAGCTGAACTACATGGCCGACTACCTGCGCCAGCTCAACGTCCTCGGCGGCCGCACCGCCCTCGACCCGCGCCCCGCCGCCGTGCGCAACTGGAACCACCGGGTGCAGGAGCGCATGAAGCGCACGGTGTGGAACACCGGCGGCTGCACCAGCTGGTACCTCGACGCCAGCGGTCGCAACACCACCGTCTGGCCCGGCACCACCGCCGAGTTCCGGCGCGAGACGCGGCGCGTGGACCTCGCGGAGTACCAGGTGCTGCGCCCGGCCCCCGCGGTGACCACGGCGAAGGCCGCCGACGCGGACACCGGCGCGGACGCCGAGGTGAGCGCGTGAGCCGCCTGCTGCACGTCGCCGACGGGCCGTACGCGCCGCCCGTCCCCGCCCACGAGCTGACCGTCACCGCCGCCGACGGCGCCCGGATACACGTCGAGGTGCACGGCCCCGAGAACGCGCCCGCGGTCGTCCTCACGCACGGCTGGTGCTGCTCCACCGCCTTCTGGGCGGCGCAGATCCGGGCACTGGCCGCCGACCACCGGGTCATCGCCTACGACCAGCGCGGCCACGGCCGCAGCCCGGCCAACCCGGCGTACGGCACCGAGCCGCTCGCCGACGACCTCGAAGCCGTACTGGAAGCCACCCTCGCGCCGGGCGAGCGGGCCGTGATCGCCGGGCACTCCATGGGCGGGATGACGCTGATGGCGGCGGCGACGCGGCCCGCGGTGCGCGAGCACGCGGCGGCCGTCCTGCTGACCAGCACGGGCAGCGCGCGGCTGGTGGCCTCCGCCACCGTGGTGCCGATGCGGGCGGGCCGGGTGCGCACCTGGCTGACCCGGCGCGTCCTCGGCTCCCGGGCGCCGCTCGGGCCGGTCACACCGCTGGCCCGCCGGATCCTCAAGTACGGGACGATGGGCCCCGGTTCGTCCCCGCAGATGGTCGACGCCTGCGCCCGCATCGTGCACGCCTGTCCGAGCCGGGTCCGGCACGGCTGGTCCCAGGTGCTGGATCTGCTCGACCTCGACCACGGCGTGCGGGAGTTGCGGATGCCGGTGGAGATCGTGGTCGGTACGGCGGACCGGCTGACGCCGCCCGTGCACGCCCGCGCGCTGGCCGCCGCGCTGCCGGACTGCGTGGGCCTGACGGAGCTCCCGGGACTCGGCCACATGACGCCGGTGGAGGCGCCGGACCTGGTCACCGGCAAGATACGGGCGCTCGCCGCCACCTACATACCCAGCGCACGCGGTGAGCGTGCCGTACCCGTCGAGGAGAGCGCATGAGCAGGGTGAGCCTGGAAGGACGCGTCGCCGTCGTCACCGGAGCCGCGCGGGGCGTGGGGGAGTTGATGGCCCGCAAGCTGTCCGCGCGCGGGGTGAAGGTGGCGCTGGTCGGCCTGGAGCCGGACGAACTCAAGCAGGTCTCCGCCCGGTTGCACAGCGACAGCGACCACTGGCACGCCGACGTCACCGACCACGAGGCGATGGCCCGGGTGGCGGCGGAGGTCGAGGAGCGCTTCGGGAAGGTCGACATCGTCGTCGCCAACGCGGGCGTCGCCACCGGCGGCCCCTTCGTCGACTCCGACCCGGAGTCCTGGCGCCGGGTGATCGAGGTCAACCTGATCGGCTCGGCCGTCACCGCCCGCGCCTTCCTGCCCGCGCTGCTGGAGAGCCGCGGCTACCTGCTCCAGATCGCGTCGCTGGCGGCCCTCACCCCGGCCCCGATGATGAGCGCCTACTGCGCCTCCAAGTCCGGCGTCGAGGCGTACGCGCACAGCCTGCGCGGCGAGGTCGGGCACCGCGGCGTGAAGGTCGGCGTCGGCTATCTGTCCTGGACCGACACCGACATGGTGCGCGGCGCCGACCAGGACGACGTCATGCGGGAGTTGCGGCAGCGGCTGCCCTGGCCGACCAACAAGACCTACCCGCTGGGCCCGGCCGTCGACCGGCTGGTGGAGGGCGTCGAACGCCGCTCCGCGCACGTCTACGGGCAGTGGTGGCTGCGCGGCATGCAGGGCGTGCGCGGCTACCTGCCGGCTCTCATCGGCACCGTCGGACAGCGTGAGATGCGGCGCTTCGGCGACCGGCTGAACGGCAGGCGGATCGGCCTGGTCGGCGCCGGTGGAGCGGCCGACGAACACCGCCCGACCAGCGCGACTACGGTCCGTAAGTGATCGACATGCGCACGGTCACCGCTCGTGTGAATCTGATCGAGCGCCCGGCCGATCCGGTCGGGCCCGATCACCACAGGAGTGAACCCACATGGGTATGAAGGACCAGTTCCAGGACAAGGCCGAGCGCATGCAGCAGCAGGGCAAGCAGCGGGCCGAGCAGGCGCGGGACCAGTTCCAGAACCGCGACCGCCGTCGCGACGAGGACGAGATCGACCCGTCCTCCCCGGCCTCGCGCCGCCGCGAGTCGGAGCACCAGGACCCGTCCTCGCGCCGTCGTGACGAGGACGAGCGCCTCCAGGACAGCTTCGACGCCTGACGCGCCGCCGCTGAGGTGAGAGGGCGCCCTCCCGGTCGATCCGGGTGGGCGCCCTTTCCCGTGCCACCGGAGGGTTCTGCGGAGCTTCTACTCCCTCGGCGGCAGCGGCGGACGCGACCGGTCCGGTACGGCCTCGTAACCGGGGGGTGTGGCGGGCGGGTCGGTCTCCAGCAGCTCCAACGCCAGCCGCACCGCCTCGTCCAGGACCGGGTAGCGGCCCTCGGCCCAGTCCAGCGGGGTGCGCAGCGCCTCGACGTCGGGGGCGACGCCGTAGTTCTCCACGGACCAGCCGTAGGCGTCGAACCAGGCCGCGTTCATCGGCACCGTGATCACCGAGCCGTCGCCGAGGCGGTGCCGGCCGGTCATGCCGACCACCCCGCCCCAGGTGCGCTGGCCGACCACCGGGCCGAGGCGCAGCAGCTTGAACGCGGCCGTGATCATGTCGCCGTCGGAGGAGGTCGCCTCGTCGGCGACCGCGACGACCGGACCGCGCGGGGCGTTGGAGGTGTACGACACCGGCTGGGCGTCCCGGGTCAGGTCCCAGCCCAGGATGGTCCGGGTCAGTTTCTCGATGACCAGCTCGCTGATGTGCCCGCCCGCGTTGCCGCGCACGTCCACGATGAGCGCGGGCCGGGACACCTCCATGCGCAGGTCGCGGTTGAACTGCGCCCAGCCGGAGCCGCCCATGTCGGGGATGTGCAGGTAGCCGCACCGGCCGCCGCTCAACTCCCGTACGACCTCCCGGCGTTTGGCCACCCAGTCCTGGTAGCGCAGGGGGCGCTCGTCGACGAGCGGCACGACGGCGACCCGGCGGGAGGGCCCCTGGCAGCCCTCGGCGGGCGCGAAGGTCAGCTCCACCGTCGTACCGCCCGCGCCCGCGAGGAGCGGGGACGGGCCGAGGACCGGGTCCACCGGGCGGCCGTCGACGTGGGTCAGCACCGCCCCGTCGCGGATGCCCGTGCCGGCCAGCGGGGAGCGGGCCTTGGAGTCGGAGGAGTCGCCCGGCAGGATCCGCCGGACCAGCCACCGCCCGTCCCGGCAGGCCAGGTTGGCGCCGAGCAGGCCCTGCCAGCGCTGGTAGTGCGCCGGGCCCTCGTTGCGCCGGGCGGCGACCACGTAGGCGTGCGAGGTGCCCAGCTCGCCGAGCACCTCGCGCAGCAGGTCGGCGAACTCGTCGGGGGAGGCGACCCGTTCGAGCAGCGGACGGTACTGGTCCAGGACCGCGTCCCAGTCGATGCCGCACATCCCGGGGTCCCAGAAGTAGGCGCGGATCAGCCGCCCCGCCTCGTCGTAGGCCTGGCGCCACTCGGCGACCGGGTCGACCTCGTGCAGGACGCGGCGCAGGTCGATCCAGGTGGTCGAGTCGCCGTCGCCCACCTCGCTCGCCGGTACGGCCCGCAGCTCGCCCTCGTCGAGCACGACCAGGCGGCTGCCGTCGCCGCTGACCCGGAACCAGTCCAGGTGGTCGACCAGCTCCGACTTCTTCGCCTTGGCCAGGTTGAAGTGCTCCAGCGTGGGCCGCTCGCTCGGGTCCGCCGGGTTGGCGAAGGTCTCGCCGAGGGCGCCCGAGATCGGCCAGCGCAGCCAGACCAGGCCACCGCCGGCGACCGGCTCCAGCGCCGAGTACTTGGAGGCGGTGACCGGGAACGGCGTCACCCGGCTCTCCAGACCCTCGACCTCGACGGTCACCGCGCCGCCCTCGCCGGGCTCGTCCTCCAGCGGGTCCAGGCCGCCGGCCGCGGGTCGGCCCTCGGGGTTGAGGGCGAAGGGGGAGGGCGTCGCGGAGGACAGCGGCACCAGGTAGGGGCGGCAGCCCAGCGGGAAGGACAGGTCGCCGGTGTGCACGTCGTACACCGGGTCGAAGCCGCGCCAGGACAGGAAGGCGAGGTAGCGGCCGTCCCGGGTGAACACCGGGTTCTCGTCCTCGAAGCGGCCGTTGGTGACGTCGACGACGAGGGTGCCCTCCGGGCCGTCGATCCGGGCCATCCTGATCTGCCGCAGGGTGCGTCCGATGCCCGGGTGCGACCAGGTGAGCCAGGCCCCGTCGGGGGAGAAGGCGAGGTCGCGCACGGGGCCGTTGACGGACCGGACCAGCTCGGTGACCTGGCCTCCGGCGGTCGCGGGGGTGCGGGGGGAGCCCGGCGTCACGGTGCCCCCGGCGGCGTCACCGGCGTCGGTGTCGGCGTCGGCGGCGATGTCCCGGGCGCCGGTGCCCTCGACGGGGGCGTCCGGGGCGGTGTCCGCCCGGGCGGCCGTCCCCGCCGCGTCCTCGTCCCCCGCGTCCGGCGGATACCCGGCGTCCATCGCCTCCAGCGCCAGCGTCACCTCCGTGTCGGGCTCCGCGACGTCGAGGATCAGCAGCCGTCCGTCGTGCGAGGCGACGGCGAGCCGGTCGCCCGCCGGGTCCGAGACCAGCTCCAGGACCCGGCCCAGGCGCCCGGAGGCGAGCCGCCGGGCCGCGCGGCCGCCGGTCGCCCGGGGCAGGTAGGAGATCTCGACCGCGTCCTCGCCCTCCGCGTCCGTCACGTACGCGATCCGCCCGCTCTCCCCCAGCATCTCCGGCAGCCGCACCCGTACCCCCGGGGTGTCCGCGATGGTGCGGGCCGGGCCGTCGCGGTGGGTGAGCCAGTACAGGCTGCCGCGCACCACGACGGCGCTCGCGCGGCCGGTCTCGTCCACGGAGATGCCGCCCACGTGCTGGGCCGCGGGCACCTGGTACGTACGCCGCCCCGCGCGCGGCCCGCTGAGCCGTACGTCGAGCCGGCGCGGCGCCGAGCCGGGCGCGAGGTCGTCCACGATCCACAGGTCGCCCGCGCACTGGTACACCACCCGGGTGCCGTCGCTCGAGGCGTTGCGGGCGTAGAACGCGTCGTGGTCGGTGTGGCGGCGCAGGCCGGTGCCGTCGGGCGCGCAGGAGTAGAGGTTGCCCACGCCCTCGTGGTCGGAGAGGAAGGCGATCCGGCCGCCGACGAACATGGGGGCGGAGAGGTGCCCGCCGAGGTCGGGCAGCAGCCGCTCGCCGTGCAGCCAGAGCCGGCCCGTGGCGCCGCCCCGGTAGCGCTTCCAGGCGGCGGGCTCGTGCGGCGGGGTGCCGGTGAGCAGGAGGGTCCGGCGTTCGCCGTCGAGGTCGGCGGCCTGGATGTCGGTGACCGGGCCCCAGGGCAGCTTGCGGCCGGGATCGCCGTCGGGGGTGACCTTGTAGGCCCAGGTGAGGTGCGAGAAGGGCTCGCCGTGCGAGGCCACGGCGAGGACCGCGGTGGTGCCGTCGGGGTCGGGGGGCGACCAGCCGCAGACCCGGGTGTCGAGGCCGCCCCAGTGGGTGAGCTGCCGTCCGGGGCCGCCGTCCACCGGCACGAGGTGGACCTCCGGCACCAGACTGCGCCAGCTGGTGTACGCGATGTGCCGGCCGTCGGGGGAGAAGCGCGGGGGACCGGCCTTGGTGCGGTCGACGGTGAGCCGCCAGGCCCGGCCCGGACCGTCGAGGGAGGCGAGCCAGAGGTCGTCCTCGGCCACGAAGCACAGCTGGTCGCCACTGAGGTGCGGAAGGCGCAGATAACTCACCCGCCCCATGCTTTTCCGGGCGCCGGGTACCGGCAACTTATGCGGTGCCGACAACCGTGACCCAGAACACGAACGAAACCGTTTCGTTTCGCTAGGCGTTGGGGTACATTCGTCATGTACGAAACGGTGTCGTTCCGGTCGAGTGGACCGGTCGGCCGGACGGAGAGGAGTGAGCGAGATGACGGAGACCGCCACCGCGCGCCGCAGCCGGATCACTCCCGAGCGCGAGGCCGAGCTGTACGAGGCCGTGCTCGACCTGCTCCGCGAAGTCGGCTACGACGCCCTCACCATGGACGCCGTGGCCGCCCGCACCCGGTCCAGCAAGGCGACGCTCTACCGCCAGTGGGGCGGCAAGCCGGAGCTGGTCGTCAAGGCCATCCGGCACAACAAGCCCGGCGAGATCGGCGACGTCGACACCGGATCGCTCCGCGGCGACCTGCACGCCCTGATGGCGCGTGAGGACGACTGCACCATGGAACAGAACTCCGCGCTGATGCGGGGCGTCGCCATGGCGCTGCACCAGAACCCGGACCTGCGCCAGGCGTTCCGGGAACAGCTCATCGAACCGGAGATGGCGGAGTTCCAGCGCGTGCTGCAACGCGCCGTCGACCGCGGTGAGATCAGAGCGGACTGTCCGGCGCTGGACTTCCTCGTGCACATGATGGTCGGCGGATTCGCCACCCGCACGCTGCTGGACGACCAGCCGCCGACCCGGGAGTTCCTCGCCTCCTACATCGACGCCGTGATCCTCCCCGCCCTCGGCGTCTCCACCCACTGACATCCCCACGCAACTTCTGAGCCCCATCTGAGCCCCACCTGACGTAACCGCTCACGTCGTCGGGCTGATCACCCCTGCCCTGAAGACCCACGACCTGACCGGGAGTACGCCCCCGTGGCCACGTTCCTCTACAAACTCGGCCGGCTCGCCTTTCGCCGACGGCACTTCGTCGCCCTGATCTGGGTGGCCCTGCTGACGCTCGCCGGCGTCGGCGCCGCCAGCGCCCCGCCCGCCGGCAACTCCTCCTTCTCCATCCCCGGAACGGAGGCCCAAAAGGCCTTCGACCTGCTGGAACAGCGCTTCCCCGGTGCGAGCGCCGACGGGGCGACCGCACGGGTCGTCTTCAAGGCGCCGGCCGGCGAGAAGATGACGGACGCCGGCAACAAGACGACCGTCGACGAACTGGCGGACGGCTCCGAGGTCGCCTCGGTCGCCGACCCCTACACGGGCAACGCCGTCAGCAAGGACGGCACCATCGCCTACGCCTCGGTGAAGTACGACGTCTCCGGCATGGAGCTGGAGGAGTCCACCAAGGACGCCCTGGAGGACGCCGCCCAGCAGGCGCGCGACGCCGGGCTGACCGTCGAGATCGGCGGCGACGCGCTCCAGGCCGTCCCGGAGACCGGCGCCACCGAGGTCATCGGCATCGCGGTCGCCGCCGTCGTCCTGGTCATCACCTTCGGCTCCCTGGTCGCGGCCGGGCTGCCGCTGCTCACCGCCCTGATCGGCGTCGGCATCGGCGTCTCCTCCATCACCGCGCTGGCGAGCGCGCTCGAACTGGGCTCGACCACCTCGATCCTGGCCATGATGATCGGCCTCGCGGTCGGCATCGACTACGCCCTGTTCATCGTCTCCCGCTACCGCGCCGAACTCGCCGAGGGGCGCGAACGCGAGGAGGCCGCCGGACGGGCGGTCGGCACCGCGGGCTCCGCGGTCGTCTTCGCCGGACTCACCGTCGTCATCGCCCTGGTGGGCCTCGCGGTCGTCAACATCCCGATGCTCACCAAGATGGGCATCGCGGCGGCCGGCACCGTCGCCATCGCGGTCCTGATCGCGCTCACGATGATCCCCGCGCTGCTCGGCTACGCCGGTCGCAGGGTCAAGCCCGCCGGGGCGAAGGGCAAGCGGCTGGGCCGGTCCCGCAAGGGCGAGCCGAAGCCGGACCAGCCGGCCGGCCAGCCGAAGGCCAACCTGGGCACCCGCTGGGCGAGCTTCGTCGTCCGCCGCCCGCTCGCCGTCCTCCTCCTGGGCGTCATCGGCCTCGGCGCCGCCGCGGTCCCCGCGGCCTCCCTGGAGCTGGGCCTGCCCGACGACGGCTCCCAGCCGACGTCCACGACCCAGCGCCGCGCCTACGACCTGCTCTCCGAGGGCTTCGGGCCCGGCTTCAACGGTCCCCTGATGGTCGTGGTCGACGCGAAGGGCAGCGACGCGCCCAAGGACGCCTTCACCGACGTCGAGCAGCGGATCAAGGGCCTCGACGGCGTCGTGGCGGTGACCCCGCCCGCCCCCAACAAGGGCGGCGACACCGCGACGATCACCGTGGTCCCGGACTCCAAGCCGTCCTCCGTGCAGACCGAGGACCTGGTGCACGCCATCCGTGACGCGGGCGGCGACATCGAGGCGAAGACCGGCGCCGAGACCCTGGTCACCGGCTCGACGGCGATGAACATCGACGTCAGCCAGAAGCTCAACGACGCGCTGGTGCCGTACCTGGTCCTGGTCGTCGGCCTGGCCTTCCTCCTGCTCATCGTGGTCTTCCGCTCGATCCTGGTCCCGCTGAAGGCGGCCCTCGGCTTCCTGCTCTCCGTCATGGCGGCGCTCGGCGCGGTCGTCGCGGTCTTCCAGTGGGGCTGGCTGTCCGGCCTGATGGGCGTCGAGGAGACCGGACCGGTCATGTCGATGATGCCGATCTTCATGGTCGGCGTGGTCTTCGGCCTGGCGATGGACTACGAGGTCTTCCTGGTCACCCGCATGCGGGAGGCCTACGTCCACGGCGAGAAGCCGAACCAGGCGGTCGTCACCGGCTTCAAGCACGGCGCCCGGGTCGTCACCGCCGCCGCGGTGATCATGATGGCGGTCTTCGCCGGCTTCATCGGCTCCAGCGAGTCCATGGTGAAGATGATCGGCTTCGGACTCGCGATCGCCGTCTTCTTCGACGCGTTCGTCGTCCGCATGGCCATCGTCCCGGCGGTCCTCGCCCTGCTCGGCAAGAAGGCCTGGTGGCTGCCGAAGTGGCTGGACCGCGCGCTGCCCAACGTGGACGTCGAGGGCGAGGGTCTGCGCACGGCCGCCGAGCGCGGCACCGGCCCCGACGAGGACCGGGAGCTGGTGCGCACCTGACCAGCCGCCGCGGCCTCTGACAGGAGGACGGCACAGACCAGCCGGTGAGGGTTCCGTGGGGACGGGGCTGCCCTCACCGGCTTCCTCCGTCCCGGGGTCCCCGTCGGCCCCCTAACCCGGTCGCCTGTGGGCTACACGTACCGCTACGGTGCGGACCATGACGACGACCGACGACGCCTCCGGCTCCGCCGCCGACCCCGCCGACGCCGGTGCCGCCCACCCGCGCTTCGCCGCCGCCCTCGGCGAACTGGGTCTCGGCGACCTGGCCGGACGGGCCCGGCGCTTCCCGGAGGCCACCCGCACCGCCACCGAGGCCGCCGCCGCCATCGGGTGCGAGCTGAGCCAGATCTGCAAGTCGCTCATCTTCGCCGCGGACGGCGTGCCCGTACTGGTCCTCATGGACGGCGCCTCCCGCGTCGACCTGGACCGGGTCCGGGAGGAACTCGGCGCCGAGAAGGTCACCCGGGCCAAGGCCGACGTCGTACGGGAGACCACCGGGTACGCGATCGGCGGGGTGCCGCCCTTCGGGCACCGGACCAGGACCCGGGTGCTGGCCGACCGGTCCCTGCTCGCCCACGACGTCGTCTGGGCCGCCGCCGGGACCCCGTACGCCGTCTTCCCGATGGAGCCCAAGGACCTGGTCGCCACCGCCGGTGCCACCCTCGTGGACGTGCGCGAGCGCTCCGAGTGACGCCGCTGGTCACCGCCGCGGTGCTGCTCGCGGCGGTCACCCATGCCAGCTGGAACGCGATCGCCCACCGGATCACCGACAAGCTGACCGGGTTCGCGCTGATCTCCGGCGGCGGGATGCTGATCGGGCTCGCGCTGCTGCCGTTCACCGCGTTCCCGGCGGCCGGGGCCTGGCCGTACCTCCTGGTCTCCGCCGCCGTCCACATCGCGTACTACGCCCTGCTCATGCGGTCCTTCCGGCTGGGCGACTTCGGCCAGGCCTACCCGATCGCCCGCGGCAGCGCGCCGCTGCTGGTCACCGTCCTCGCCGCCGTCTTCGCCCACGAGGTGCCGGACGGCTGGGCGACCGGGGGCATCCTGGTCTCCTGCGCGGGACTGACCGGCGTCGCCCTGTGGGGGCTGCGCGGCCGCCGGCCGGACTGGGCGGCCATCGGCGCCGCCCTGGCGACCGGCGTGACCATCGCGGCGTACACGGTCGTCGACGGCCTCGGAGTACGCGCCTCCGGGACCTCCCTCGGCTACATCGCCTGGCTGATGGCGGTACAGGGCACGGTCCTGCCGGCGTACTTCCTGTACCGGCACCGCGCCGGGGCCTGGGCCCTGCTACGGCCGCACGCGGGCCTCGGACTGGCCGGCGCGGCACTGTCCGTCACCGCCTACGCGCTGGTCCTGTGGGCGCAGACCCGCGCCGAGCTGGCGCCCATCGCGGCCCTGCGCGAGTCGTCCATCCTGGTCGGCGCCGCGATAGGGGCCCTGTTCTTCAAGGAGCGGTTCGGCGCGCCCCGGATCGCGGCGGCCGGCCTCCTGGTCGTCGGGATCGGGCTGATGCTGCACACCGGATAGCCGCGAGGGCCGGGATGGTGCGTACGGCCGTCGCGAGGCGCACCCTGGAAGAAGGTGTTCCGGAGGTGATCGTCATGATGCACACCACAGTGGGATGGCATGTCGAGCTGGAGTTCACGGAGGACGACCAGCACACGCGGGCGGTCGCGATGGTGCGGCTCCCCGACGGCACCGAGGTCCGCGCGCACGGCCACGCCAGCCGGCACCGGATCGACTCCCAGCAGCCACGGGTCGGTGAGGAGGTCGCGGGCGCCCGGGCGTTGAACGAGCTGGCGATGCAACTGCTCACCAAGGCCCACGACGAGATCGACGCGGCGTCCGGGCGGACCTCGCACCCCATCCACGTCTGAACCGGGGCCGGGGCCCGTCGCTAGGACGGGCCCCGGGCGAGCGACGCACGCACCGCCCGGACCAGCGCCTGCGCCCGCGGGTCCGCCGTCACGGTCTTGCGGAAGCCGTTGGTGACGTAGCCCAGGGCGATGCCGGTCTCCGGGTCGGCGAAGCCCAGGGAGCCGCCGCGGCCCGGGTGGCCGAAGGAGCCGGGGCCCAGGAACGGGGACGCGCTGCCGTGCAGCATGTAGCCGAGGCCGAAGCGGGTGCCCACGACCAGGACCCGGTCGGGACCGGCGGACTCCTCCGCGCGGGCCAGCTCCATGGTCGCCCGGTCGAACAGCCGTACGTCGCGGGTCACGCCGTCGACCTCGCCGATCAGCGCCGCGTAGAAGCGGGCCAGACCGTCGGCCGTCGCGATGCCGTTGGCGGCCGGGAGCGCGGCCGCGCGGTACACCGGGTCGTTCTGGTCGGGGAACGGCGTGATCGCGGCGAAGGCACGGCGGGTGAGCGAGTCCGGGTCCTCGTACGCCGCGGTGACGGCGCGCTTGGGGCGCAGCCGCGGGCCGTTCCCGGGCTCCGACGGATCGGGATCGTCGAGGCGCCCGACGCGCCCGGCCCGGCCGGCCGCCTCCTCCGCCGCGGGCAGCCCCACCCACAGGTCCAGGCCGAGCGGGCGGGCGATCTCGTCCGCGATCCACTGCCCGGCGCCGCGCCCGCCCGTCACCCAGCGGACCAGCTCGTCGAGCAGCCAGCCGTAGGTCAGCGCGTGGTAGCCGTGGTCGGTGCCCGGCTCCCAGACGGGGGCCTGCGCGGCGACGGCGGCAGGGCCCCGCCGCGGGTCCAGGGCATCCTCGGGGGTGAGCGGACGGTCCAGGACCGGCAGCCCGGCCCGGTGGTTGAGCACGTGCCTGACCAGCACCCGCTCCTTGCCGTGCGCCTTGAACTCCGGCCAGTACTCGCCCACCGGCGCGTCCAGGTCCAGCTCCCCGCGCCGGTGCAGCAGCAGCGGTACGGCGGCGGCGACGCCCTTGGTCGCCGAGCGGACCACCTGGGCGGTCCCGCGACGCCACGGCTCGGTGCCGGCCGTGCCGTCGACGTTCCTGGTGCCGCCCCACAGATCGACGACCTTGCGTCCGTCCCGGTAGACGGCGACGGCCGCGCCCCGCTCGCCGAGCGCGGTGAAGTTCTGTGCGAACGCGTCCCTCACCGGCTCGAAGCCCTCGGCCACCGTGCCGTGCACGTTCACGCCCACCTCTGTACGCCCCTTCCGGCCGCCCGTGACAGTGGATGCAACCGCCACCGACCGTCCGCCATTCCTCACCCCGCTCACCCGCTCACCCGCTAGCCCGCACCGACCGCGGGTCGAACCCGAAGGGCAGCTCCAGGCGGTGGGCGCGCATCAGGTCGTCGTCGGACAGCAGGTCCGCGGTCGGACCGTCGGCCGCGATCACACCGTCGCTGAGGACCAGGGCGCGGGGGCACAGCTCCAGGGCGTAGGGCAGGTCGTGGGTGACCATCAGGACCGTGACGTCCAGGGAACGCAGGATGTCGGCGAGTTCGCGGCGGGAGGCCGGGTCGAGGTTGGAGGAGGGCTCGTCCAGGACCAGGATCTCCGGCTCCATGGCGAGCACGGTCGCCACCGCCACCCGGCGCCGCTGGCCGAAGGAGAGGTGGTGCGGCGGCCGGTCCTTGAACTCCGCCATGCCGACCAGCGTGAGCGCCCGGTCCACACAGGCCTCCAGCTCCGCCCCCTTCACCCCGGCCGCCGCCGGTCCGAACGCCACGTCCTCGCGCACGGTCGGCATGAACAGCTGGTCGTCGGGGTCCTGGAAGACGATGCCGACCCGGCGCCTGATCTCCGCCATGTTCCGCTTGTCCACCGGCAGCCCGGCGACCGTGACCGTGCCGGTGCCGCCGGTCAGGATGCCGTTGAGGTGGAGGACGAGCGTCGTCTTGCCCGCGCCGTTGGGACCGAGCAGCGCGACCCGCTCGCCGCGCGCGACGGAGAAGTCGACGCCGAACAGGGCCTGGTGCCCGTCGGGGTAGGCGAAGGCGAGGCCGGAGACGTCGAGGGAGGCCGGGTTGGCTGTCATAGCGTCCATCCCAGCAGACACACGACCAGCGCCGCACACGGGAGGGCCAGCGCGTACGACCACTGCGCCCGGGACGCGGTCACCTCGTCGATCACCGGCATCGAACCGGCGTACCCGCGGCTGACCATGGCCAGGTGGACGCGTTCGCCGCGTTCGTAGGAGCGGATGAACAGCGCCCCCGCCGACTTGGCGAGCACGCCCCAGTGCCGTACGCCCTTCGCCTCGAACCCGCGCGACTCGCGGGCGATCCGCATCCGCCGCATCTCGTCCGCGATCACGTCCCCGTACCGGATCATGAACGACGCGATCTGCACGAGCAGCGGCGGCAGCCTCAGCCGCTGGAGACCGAGGAGGAGTTCCCGCAGCTCGGTCGTGGAGGCGAGGAGTACGGAGGCGGCGACGCCCAGGGTGCCCTTGGCCAGGACGTTCCAGGCGCCCCACAGGCCGTTGACGCTCAGGGACAGGCCGAGCACCTCGACCCGCTCGCCCTCCGCGACGAACGGCATGAGCACCGCGAACGCGACGAACGGCACCTCGATCAGCAGCCGCTTGAGCAGGAAGGCCGCCGGAACCCGGGCCGCGTACGCCACCGTCGCGAGCAGCAGCGCGTACAGGCCGAAGGCCCACATCGCCTCGCGCGGCGTGGACACCACGACGACCACGAAGGCGAAGACCGCGGCGAGCTTGGTGTGCGGCGGCAGCCCGTGCACGGCGGAGTGCCCGTGCCGGTAGAGCTTGTGCGCGTGTCCGGCGCCCACGTCAGACGGTCGTTTCCGTGTTGGTCGGGGTGGCGTCCTCGCTGCGGCGCCTGCGTACCGCCCAGAACACGGCGCTGCCCGCGACGACGGTGACGCCGACGCCGATCACGCCCGCGAGGCCGCCGGAGACCCGGGCGTCGGTGATGTCCTTGACGCCGTAGTCGGCGAGCGGCGAGTCGGCGTTGGCGTGCTCCTTCGCCTTCTCGTCGATGCCCTTGTCGGAGGCGACCTTCTCCAGGCCGTCGGGGTTGGCGGAGGCGTAGAAGCTGACGAAGCCGGCCAGGATCAGGGAGGCGACGAGGCCGGTGATCCACACCTTGCGGTGCGAACGGGCGGCGACGGGGGCGGGGGCCGGTTCGGACCCGGGGGCGTCGACCAGTTCGCCGTTCACCCGCAGCTTGAGCCGCTGCTGGAGCCCGCGCGCCCCGTACACCAGGTCCGGGCGTACGGCGATGACGGCGCCGACGGTCAGCGCGGTGATCGCGGCCTCGCCGATGCCGATCAGCACGTGCACGCCGATCATCGCGGTGGCGACCTTGCCGATGGAGACGTCGGTGGTGCCGCCGATCCAGTACAGGAGCGTGAAGGCGAGCGCGGCGGCCGGGACGGAGACGAGCGCGGCGGCGAAGGAGGCGACGGTGACCGAGCGGCGGGTGCGCGGCAGCACCTTCACCAGGCCCCGGAAGAGGGCGTAGGCGACGACCGTGGTGACGATCGCCATGTCGGTGATGTTCACGCCGAGCGCGGTCAGACCGCCGTCGGCGAAGAGGATGCCCTGCATCAGCAGCACGACGGAGACACACAGCACACCCGTATAGGGCCCGACCAGGATGGCGGCCAGCGCGCCGCCGAGCAGATGCCCGCTGGTCCCGGCCGCGACCGGGAAGTTCAGCATCTGCACGGCGAAGATGAACGCCGCGACCAGCCCCGCGAGGGGCGCCGTCCGCTCGTCCAGCTCACGGCGCGCGCCGCGCAGGCTGACCGCGATGGCGCCCGCGGCGACGACTCCGGTCACGGCGGAGGTCGGGGCGTTGATGAATCCGTCAGGTACATGCACGGTTCGATGATAGAGACCAGTTGCAAGTCGTTCGCAAGAGCGAGGTAAAGGCTGCCGATGGGGCCGATCTCACATGTGGTATCCGGCTCGCAGAGCGTGAGCCGGGAAATATGGGACATTGGAGTGGGGGTGGACCCACAGCTTCAACACAGGTGGCAGAGCGTAAGGGGCGACCCCATGTCCGTAGTCGAACAGTACGCACGAGCCCACATCCTCACGGACGGGGACCTCCCCGACCAGGACGACGGCGGAGCGATACCCGTCGTCCTGCGCTACGACCCCGAACTCGACCCCTCGAAGGTGTGCGTCGCGCTGCCCGGGCGGGGCGGCCGTGCGGCCCGCTCCCGCGAGTGGACCTTCTCCCGCGAACTGCTGGAACAGGGCCTGCGCGCGCCCGCCGGGAGCGGCGAGGTGCGGGTGTGGCCGTGCGGCCGGGTGCAGGCCGTGGTCGAGTTCCACTCCCCGCAGGGCTGTTCGGTGGTCCAGTTCGAGAACAAGGCCCTCATCCGCTTCCTGCGCCGCACCTACGCGGCGACCGCGCAGCCGGTGGCCCACTGAGCCGCGTGCCGGGGGTCAGCCGCCCGCCTTGAGCAGCGCCGCGACGATCGGGCCCGCCGTGTCGCCGCCGTGCCCGCCCTGCTGGACCACGCCCGCCGCCGCCAGGTCGCCCCGGTACGCCGTGAACCAGCCGTTGGGCTTCTCCTGCCCGTCGACCTCCGCCGAGCCGGTCTTGGCGCCCACGTCCCCGTTCACCCCGGCCATGGCCTCCGCCGCGGTGCCGTACGCCGCCGTGTAGGACATCAGCTCGCGCAGCGCGCCGAGCGTCTCGCCCGACATCGTGCGGGAGGCCGTGGCGAGCGCCCGTCCGTCGACCGACGGGGCGACCAGGTACGGCTGGTGGAAGGAGCCCGACTTCACGGTCGCCGACACCGACGCCATGTTCAGCGGGTTCATCCGCACCCCGCCCTGGCCGATGAGGGAGGCGGCCATCTGGGCCTTGCTCTGCACCGGCACCCGGCCGTCGAAGGTGGACACGCCGACCGACCAGTTGTTCATGGACAGACCGAAGACCTCCTTGGCCTGCCTGGTCAGGTCGTCGTCCTTCAGCTCGGGGGCCTGGCTGATGAAGGCGGTGTTGCAGGACCGGGCGAAGCTCGCCTTGAAGGTGCCGTCCTTGATCTCGAACTCGTCGTCGTTCTGGAACTTCCACCCGCCGTAGCTGAAGTACTTCGGGCACGGGTGCTTCTCGTTCACCGACGCCAGGTCCCTCTCGAGCAGCATCGAGGCGGTGACGACCTTCATCGTGGAGCCGGGCGCGAGTGAGCCCAGGAAAGCGGTGTTGAAGCCGTGCCCGCCGTTGGCGACCGCGAGGACCTCGCCGGTGGAGGCGCGCAGCAGCACTACCGACGCCCCCTTCCTGCCGTCCACCTGCTTCTCGGCGGCGGCCTGGAGGGCGGGGTCGAGCGTGGTCTTCAGCGTGCCGGGCGTGCCCTTGCTCAGCTCCAGCAGCGTCTTGTCGGCGACTTCGCCGGCGCCGGACTCCTTCGACCCCTTGCCGTCCTTGCCGTCGCCGGCCGACTCGCCGCGCACCACGCGCAGTTCGACGCCGGGGGTGCCGCCGGACTTCTTGCCGTACTTGTCGCGCAGCCCGTCCAGGACGGTGCCGAGGGACGGGTACTTCGCGGCGGTGATCTCCGCGCCGCTGCGGTCCAGCGCCTTGACCGGCGGATCCCCGGCCTTCCCGGTGACCAGCTTGTCCCCGTCCCGCAACTCCGGGTGCACGACGGCCGCGTGCCAGTCGACGCGGGGCTCGCCGTCCCCCTCCCGGCGGACGACGGTCAGCGCGCTGTCGTACGCCAGCGGCTCGGCCGCCTTCTCGTAGGCGACGGTGGCCTTGACGGAGAAGGGGACCTTCTCCCCGGCCGGGGTGCCCGCGGTGAAGGTGGCGTCCTTGATGCGGGCGTCCTTGGCGTAGCCGGTGAGCAGCGCCTTCGCGGCCTCGGCGTCGTCGGTCGCGGCGGCCGCACCGGCCACGTCGCCCTGCTGCCAGGCGGTCAGGAACCGCTGGGCGGTGGAGGTGACCTCGGCCGCCGTCAGCGGGCCCGACTTCACCTTCTCCGCGGCCGCCGCGGACTTCGTGCGCGCGTTGTCGTCGCCGGTCTCGCCGCCGCCGTACATCGCGTAGGCACCGAACCCGGCACCGGCCACGACCACCGCGGCCACACTGCCGATCACGGCGGGTTTCGTCCTGCGCCGCCCGGCGGCGGCGCCCCTTCTGCTGCCCACTGTGTCCCGTTCTCTAGTGCGTTCGGTGCCGGATGCTGCTTACGACGGCGACCACAGTAGGGGCATCACGGCCGCCGGTCCGGGTCAGCCGCCGACTCGTAGCACATCTGCGACGATCGGCCCGGCCGCGTCGCCGCCGTGACCGCCCTCCTGGGCCATGGCCGCCGCCGCGACGTCGTTGCGGTACCCGGTGAACCAACTGTCGGAGGTGGCCCGTCCGTCGACCTCGGCCGAGCCGGTCTTGGCGCCGATGTCGCCGCCGAGTCCGGACATGGCGTTGACGGCGGTGCCCTGGGTGGCGGTGAGCCTCATCATCTGCTTGAGCTGGGAGGCGGTGCCCTGCGGCAGCCCCTTGGCGGTGGCCGGCTCCCGGTCGTCCAGGTCGAACGGGACCAGGTACGGCTGGCGGAACTCGCCGGTGATGGCGGTCGCGGTGACCGAGGCCATGTTCAGCGGGTTCATCTGGACCTGGCCCTGCCCGATGGCGTTGGCCGCGCGGTCCGGGCCGCCGGAGGCGGGAACGCTCCCGTCGAAGGAGACGATGCCGGTCTGCCAGTTGTCCTGCCCGAGCCCGAAGCGCTCCTGGGCCTCCTCGGTCAACGAGGAGTCGGTGAGCGGCTTCTCGTCGACGAGCTTGATGAAGCCGGTGTTGCAGGAGCGCATGAAGGTGTTGGCGAGCGTGGCGCTCTCGTTGGGCTGCATGCCGGTCAGGTTCTTGAAGGTCTGGCTCTGCCAGGTCGCCGTGTCGGGGCAGGGCGCCGGGCCGTTCATCGAGGTCACGCCGTTGTCGATGAGCATGGCCGCGGTGATGATCTTCATGGTGGAGCCAGGGGCGACCCGCCCCTGGAAGGCCGCGTTGAAGCCGTCGCGGCGGTTGTTGGCCACCGCCAGCACTTCACCGGTGCTCGGCTTCACGGCGACCACGGAGGACTCTCCGTACCGCTTCACCGCCTTCT
This sequence comes from Streptomyces rubrogriseus, assembly GCF_027947575.1. Lineage (NCBI taxonomy): Bacteria > Bacillati > Actinomycetota > Actinomycetes > Kitasatosporales > Streptomycetaceae > Streptomyces > Streptomyces rubrogriseus. The sequence continues at coordinate 671,274 of NZ_CP116256.1, forward strand.
CGGCGGCGGCCTGCACGCTCGCGCTGAGCGTCGTCTCGAGTTTCCCGGGCTTGCCCTCGGTCAGCGTCAGCAGCGGGGTGTCCGGCGTGCTCGCCACCGTGTGCCGGACCGCCAGCTCGACGCCGGGGGTACCGCCCGCCTGCGAGCCGTACCGTTCCCGCAGCGTGGCGAGGACCGGCCCGAGCGAGGGGTACTTCTCCTTGGTCAGCACGGTGCCGTTGCGCCCGACGGCCTGGATCTGCGGGGTCGCCGACTCCGTGGTGACCAGGGTGTCCCCGTCCTTCAGGTCCGGGTGGACGACGGACGGCTTCCAGTCCACCAGCGCCCGCCCGCTGGTCTCCCCGCGCACCACGGTCAGCGTGCTCCGGTAGCTGAGCGGCTTCGTCGTCCCCTCGTAGGACACCTTCGCCTTCACCGTGAACGGCACGGAGGTGCCGGCCGCCGTGCCCGGCGTGATCTCGACGCCGCCGATGTGCGCGTCCTCGCCGTAGGCGGTCAGCAGCGTCCCGGCGATCGAGGCGTTGTTGGTGTACGAGGCGGCGGTCGTCGCGTCGCCCTTCTCCCAGGCCGTGAAGAACTTCTCGCTGGTCTCCGCGACTTCGTCCTTGTCCGGCGGCCCGCTCTTGGCCTCCGACCCGGACGACCCGCCGCCCCCGTCCAGCGCCGACACCACGTTGTAGGCGCCGTACCCGGCACCGCCCACCATCACGGCGAACACGCCGCCTATGACGGCGACCTTCACCCCCCTGCCCACGGCAGTCCCCTCCCCGTCAGACCTTCCGCCCGCCTTCTTGAACGCGTTCAGAAGTAGTTGTAGGTGCACTCTATGCGCAGGGGGTGACCAGCGGTACGGGTGTTTCCGTTTGGTGGCCTAAAGGAGACCGGGGCGGGGTGCCGGCGGGATCGGCATGGTCGATCTCACGGGCCGGCCCGGCCAATCCGGGCCAGGAGCCGTCTCCTTGTGTGTCACATGCGGGCGAGGATCTCGGTCTTCTTGGTCAGGAACTCTTCCTCCGACAGGATCCCCGCGTCTCGCAGCTCCGCCAGTTGCCGCAACTGCTCGACAGGCGTACTCGCCTGCCGCGAGGGGGCCGCCTCCCGAACCGGGTGAGCGGTGGCGGAAGGGGCCTGACCGGGTGCGGGAACCTTTCCGAGTACCAAGTCGGTGAGGAGCGCCTTGACGGCGGGAGCCGAGTCGTGCGGGACCCGGAAGCCGATCGTGTTGCCCGAAGCCACCACGACCACCTTGGTGTAGAGCAGGCCGTCCCGCTTCGTCACCACGCTGGAGATGCTCTTGACCGGAATCATCTCGGTGCCTGCCTTGGAGCTACGGACCCCCGTGGCGAGGAGCGATGCGCCACCGGTCAGGAAGCCCGCCGTGAGCTTCTTGGCGCTCATGCCGCCCCGGGCCCACTCGACCCGGTCGTGATAGATGGTCACGTCGGCGTTCTTGCCTTCGATGTGGCTCTTGAAGGTCATCAGTGCGTCACTGGACATGAAGGTGCTCCTGGGGTCAGTACGGCGTGGTACATGCCGCGTACAACCAGACACGCATCTGTAGGTGAAAGTTGTACGAAAACTGGCGGCCATTCGGCCCACGCCGACGTGTCTGCCCAGCTAGACCCACGTATCGAGCCACATCCGGGCCCGCCACTCCTCCATCGGGATCGCCGTGCCCGTGTACAGGGGCCAGAAGTAGATGAAGTTCCACGCGATGAGGAGCACCAGGACGCCCGCTCCCGTCGCGCCCGCCACTCTGCGGGTGTCGGTGCAGCCCGGGCGGCCGATGATCGCCCCCAGGAGCATGGCCACCGCCAGGCACAGGAACGGCAGGAAGACGACCGCGTAGAAGAGGAAGATCGTGCGCTCCTGGTACATGAACCAGGGGAGGTAGCCGGCCGCCACGCCGCAGGCGATGGCGCCCGCGCGCCAGTCGCGCCGGAAGAGCCAGCGCCACAGGACGTACAGCAGGGCGAAGCAGCCCACCCACCACAGGAGGGGGGTGCCCAGGGCCAGGACCTCGCGGGCGCACTTCTCGCCCGCGTCCACCGGGCAGCCGTCCGAGCCCGCCGACGGGGACTCGTAGAAGTAGGAGACCGGGCGGCCCAGGACGATCCAGCTCCAGGGGTTCGACTGGTAGGTGTGCGGCGAGGTCAGGTGGGTGTGGAACTCCAGCACCTGGGTCTCGTAGTGCCACAGGCTGCGCCACCAGTCGGGGAAGAGCCACGACCAGGAGCTGTCCGCGCCGTCCTTCGTGGCCCAGTCGCGGTAGTAGCCGCCGGTGCCGTCGGAGGGCGAGAGGATCCAGCCGAGCCACGACAGGAGGTAGGTGGCCAGGGCGACCGGGACGGTGGAGAGGAAGGCCCGGCCAAGGTCGTGGCGGAGTACGGCGCGGTAGGGGCGGTGGGCGCCCGCGACGCGGCGGGAGCCGACGTCCCACAGCACCGCCATCACGCAGAAGGCCGCCATGATGTAGAGGCCGTTCCACTTGGTGGCCGCCGCCAGGCCCAGCATCAGGCCCGCCGCCAGGCGCCAGGGGCGCCACCCGAGGCGGAGGGTCTCCGCGACGTGCGCGTCGGGGCGGACGCGGCCGTCCTCGTCCACCGGGAGTGCGGCGGCGAGTCTCGACCGGGCCTTGTCGCGGTCGACGACGAGGCAGCCGAAGGCGGCCAGCACGAAGAACATCAGCACGCTGTCCAGCAGCGCGGTGCGGCTCATCACGAAGTGCAGGCCGTCCAGCGCCATCAGGGCGCCCGCCAGGCACCCCAGGAACGTGGAGCGGAACAGGCGGCGGCCGATCCGGCACAGCAGCAGCACCGAGAGCGTGCCGAGCAGCGCCGTCATGAAGCGCCAGCCGAACGGGTCGAAGCCGAACAGAAGTTCGCCGAGGCCGATGACGTACTTGCCGACCGGCGGGTGGACGACGTACGCCGCGTCGGTAGGGATCGGGACGTCGCCGCCCGAGTTCAGGATGAGGTCGTTGGCGTTCTTGTCCCAGTTGACCTCGAAGCCGCGGTGGATCAGCGCCCACGCGTCCTTGGCGTAGTACGTCTCGTCGAATATCACCGCCTTCGGGCTGCCCAGGTTCCAGAACCGCAGCACCCCCGCGAGCAGCGCCACCAGCAGCGGCCCGCCCCACGCCGACCAGCGGATCATCCGGTCGGTGAGCGGCTTCGACAACCCCAGGAACGCCCACAGGCGGGGGCTCGGGCTCGTGTACGGCGGCACCAGCCGGTCGCGGACGTCGCCGGTCGCGGGCCCCGCCGGGTAGCCGAAGCGGCGCAGCCGCTGCTGCCAGGTGGGCCGCTCGTCGTGCGGGGCCTGGTCGTGCAGGGTGTCCGTGGAGGACGCGGTACTGGTCACCGCGCCATCGTAGGGAACCGCGCTGTGCACGTCCCGTGCATGGCCCTCCCGGGTGCGGATACGTTCCCTTCCGGGAGGACCGGCCGGGAGGGCTGGGAGGATGGGGACGTGACTGGAACCCTTGTACTCGCGGGCACCCCCATCGGCGACGTCCAGGACGCCCCGCCCCGGCTCGCCGCGGAACTGGCCGGCGCGGACGTCGTCGCCGCCGAGGACACCCGGCGGCTGCGCAGGCTCACCCAGGCGCTCGGCGTCGCCCCCGCGGGGCGTGTCGTGTCGTACTTCGAGGGCAACGAGTCCGCCCGTACGCCCGAGCTGGTGGAGGAGCTGGCCGGGGGAGCGCGGGTGCTGCTGGTCACCGACGCCGGGATGCCGTCGGTGTCCGACCCCGGGTACCGGCTGGTCGCCGCCGCCGTCGAGCGCGGCGTGCGCGTCACCGCCGTACCCGGGCCGTCTGCCGTGCTGACCGCGCTGGCCCTGTCGGGGCTGCCCGTCGACCGGTTCTGCTTCGAGGGCTTCCTGCCCCGCAAGGCCGGCGAGCGGCTGACCCGGCTGCGCGAGGTCGCCGGGGAGCGCCGGACCCTCGTCTACTTCGAGGCCCCGCACCGCCTCGACGACACCCTCGCCGCCATGGCCGAGGTCTTCGGCACCGACCGGCGGGCCGCGGTCTGCCGGGAGCTGACCAAGACGTACGAGGAGGTCAGGCGCGGAGGGCTGGGTGAGCTGGCCGCGTGGGCCGGTGAAGGGGTGCGGGGCGAGATCACCGTCGTCGTCGAGGGGGCGCCGGACAAGGGGCCCGAGGAGGTCGGCGCCGAGGAGCTGGTGCGCCGGGTGCGGGTGCGCGAGGAGGCGGGGGAGCGGCGCAAGGAGGCGATCGCCGCGGTCGCCGCCCAGGTGGGGGTGCCCAAGCGGGAGGTGTTCGACGCGGTGGTGGCGGCGAAGAACGCGGAGAAGAACCCCGGGAACCGAGGGCATCCATAGGGCCACCCTTGACCCGTCCCTGACCTTGCGGTCGTTCCTGCCAAGGACAGCTCAAATCGGCTAAAACACTCGGCAGCGCCTGGTGCTTTCCCGCTGGTGGAGGAGTCCACTGGAGGAAGGAGCGGAACGAACCAAGGAGCCGGGATGAGCATGAGTGAGAGCGCCGTGCGGACCGGAGTACGTGCAGGTGCCACCGCCGTCGTCCACGAGTCGTACTCGTTCGCCTGCATGCGCTGCGGGCACGGCTGGGAGCAGTCGTTCGAGATCGAGCACCACACGGACGCCGACGGCCGCGAGTTCGTGCTCTACGTCGCGGACGGCCGGGTCGTGCCCTCCCCGCTGACCCGGCCGACCTGCGCCACCTGCGACAGCCACGTCGTACGGATCCTGCGCCCGGGCCGGGTGGCCTCGGTGCGCGGCGCCACCCACACCGTCCACCGGGTGCCGCCGGCCGGCCCGCTCGAGGTGCCGCTGGTGCCCGAGGCGCCGGGGCCGGGAGCACCGGGACTGTCCGGCGGACGCCGGCACTGGCACCTGGCCGACCTCCTGCACGCCTTCCACCTCCACCGCAGGGCGAGCTGACCCCACCGGGGCGCGCGGGACCTTTCGTAGGATCGGGGCATGCCTTCGAACGCCTCCGGCCGGTCCGACAAGGACGGCGCGCCCCCGCTCCCCGAGCCCCTCCGGGTCCCGGTCGCCGACTCGCACACCCACCTCGACATGCAGTCCGGCACGGTCGAGGAGGCACTCGCCAAGGCCGCGTCGGTCGGTGTCACGACCGTCGTCCAGGTCGGCTGCGACCTCGCGGGGTCCCGCTGGGCCGCCGAGACCGCGGCGGCGCACGACGCCGTCCACGCCACCGTCGCCCTGCACCCGAACGAGGCGCCGCGCATCGTGCACGGGGACCCCGACGGCTGGTCCCGGCAGGGCGCGCGCGAGCCCGGCGGTGACGCGGCCCTCGACGACGCCCTCGCGGAGATCGACCGGCTCGCCGCCCTCCCGCAGGTCAAGGGCGTCGGCGAGACGGGTCTCGACTACTTCCGCACCGGCCCGGAGGGCAAGGAAGCCCAGGAGCGGTCCTTCCGCGCCCACATCGAGATCGCCAAGCGGCACGGCAAGACCCTGGTCATCCACGACCGCGACGCCCACACCGACGTCCTGCGCGTCCTGAAGGAGGAGGGCGCCCCCGAGCGCACCGTCTTCCACTGCTACTCCGGGGACGCCGAGATGGCCGGGATCTGCGCCCGCGCCGGGTACTACATGTCCTTCGCCGGCAACGTCACCTTCAAGAACGCCCAGAACCTGCGCGACGCCCTCGCCGTGGCCCCGCCGGAGCTGGTCCTGGTGGAGACCGACGCGCCGTTCCTGACGCCGGCGCCCTACCGGGGGCGGCCGAACGCCCCCTACCTGGTGCCGGTCACGGTGCGTGCCATGGCCGACGTACGGGGCGTCGGCGAGGACACCCTGGCGACCGCCCTCGCCGCGAACACGGCCCGCGCCTTCGGCTACTGACACGCTGAGTAGTCGCGTCGCTTGGGAGAGTGACCGGCCCTCCGCTAGGTTCTGGGGGCCCGATCGGGACCCCTGGAGCGTGTGGGCGTGAGCAGAACGCAGTTCGAGCCGGCAGAGACGTACACGGCGTACACGGCGTACGAGGCGTACGAGGTATACGAGACGCACGAGACGTACGAGACGTACGAGCGCCCCGCACCGTACGACCTGCACAGCGCGCCGACCCTGCCGTACGGCGACACGTACCCGTCCGCGCCGCCGCCCGTCCACGAGCCGACCGCGCCCGCGCTGCCCCGGCAGAGCGACGGGCGGGCCGAGCGCCGGCTGCCGGGCGCGGGGCGCGGGGCGCGCGGACGCCTCCCTGCGCCGGCTGGTGCCGCGGGCGCTGGTGGTGGCCTTCCTCGCGGGCGGCACCACCGCGTTCGTCGCCAAGGACAAGGCCGTCGAGCTGACCGTCGACGGCAGCCCGCGCACGCTGCACACCTTCGCCGACGACGTGACCGGACTGCTCGCCGAGGAAGGCGTCCAGGTGGGCCCCCACGACGTGATCGCACCCGCCCCCGGTACCCCGCTGACCAGCGGCGAGGACGTCACCGTCCACCACGGGAGGCCCGTGCTGCTCACCCTCGACGGCCACCGTCGCCAGGTGTGGACGACCGCGGGGACGGTGGCGGGGGCGCTGCGGCAGTTCGGGGTGCGCACGCAGGGCGCGTACCTGTCCACCGGGCCCTCCCGGCGCATCGGCCGCGAGGGCCTCGCCCTGGTGGTGCGCACCGAGCGGGTGGTGACCGTCATGGCGGACGGCCGGACCCGCACCGTCCGCACCAACGCCGCGACCGTGGGGGAGGTCGTCGAGGAGGCCGGCATCACCCTGCGCGGCGAGGACACCACGTCCGTCCCCGCGACCGGCTTCCCGCGCGACGGGCAGACCGTCACGGTGCTGCGGATCACCGGGTCCCAGGAGGTCCGCGAGGACCCGATCCCCTTCGACGAGCGACGGGCCGAGGACGCCTCCCTCTTCCGGGGCACCGAGGTCGTCCAGGAGGCGGGCCGGCCCGGGCTGCGCCGCACCACGTACGCCCTGCGCACCGTCAACGGCGTCCGGCAGAAGCCGCGCCGCCTGCGCACCGAGGTGGTCCGCGAGCCCAGCCCGCGCATCGTGCGGGTCGGCACCCGGCCCCGGCCGACCTCCGTCCACGGCGCCGACCACCTGAACTGGCAGGGCCTGGCCGCCTGCGAGTCCGGCGGCCGCGCGGACGCCGTCGACCCGTCCGGGACCTACGGCGGGCTCTACCAGTTCGACTCCGCCACCTGGCACGGCCTCGGCGGCGCGGGCCGCCCCGAGGACGCCTCGGCGGCGGAGCAGACGTACCGGGCGCAGAAGCTCTACGTGCGCAGCGGCGCCGACGCCTGGCCGCACTGCGGCGCCCGGCTGCGGGACTGAGGTCCGACCGGGGCGCCCGGCTGCGGGCGTGGGGCCCACGCGCCCCCGGCTACCCTTGCGGGGTGAGCAGCCCCACCCCCGACGCCCTCCTGGGTCCCGCCGACGTCCGCGAACTCGCGGCGGCCCTCGGCGTACGCCCCACCAAGCAGCGCGGCCAGAACTTCGTCATCGACGCCAACACGGTCCGCCGTATCGTCCGCACCGCCGAGGTACGCCCCGACGACGTGGTGGTCGAGGTGGGACCGGGTCTCGGCTCGCTCACCCTGGCCCTGCTGGAGGCCGCCGACCGGGTCACCGCCGTCGAGATCGACGACGTGCTCGCCGGTGCCCTGCCCGCCACCGTCGCCGCCCGCATGCCGGCGCGCGCCGACCGGTTCGCGCTCGTGCACTCCGACGCGATGCACGTGCGAGAGCTGCCCGGCCCCGCACCGACCGCCCTGGTCGCGAACCTCCCCTACAACGTCGCCGTTCCCGTCCTCCTCCACATGCTCGACACCTTCCCGGGCATCGAGCGCACCCTCGTCATGGTGCAGGCCGAGGTCGCCGACCGGCTGGCCGCCGGACCCGGCTCGAAGGTGTACGGCGTGCCGTCCGTGAAGGCCAACTGGTACGCGGAGGTCAAGCGGGCCGGGTCCATCGGCCGCAACGTCTTCTGGCCCGCGCCCAACGTCGACAGCGGGCTCGTGTCACTCGTCCGGCGCAGCGAACCGCTGAGGACCACCGCGTCCAAGGCCGAGGTCTTCGCCGTCGTCGACGCCGCCTTCGCCCAGCGCCGCAAGACCCTGCGGGCCGCGCTCGCCGGGTGGGCCGGATCGGCCGCCGCCGCCGAGGCCGCGCTCGTCGGCGCGGGCGTGTCGCCGCAGGCGCGCGGAGAGGCGCTGACCGTGGAAGAGTTCGCGCGTATCGCCGAGCACAAGGTGTAGGGAGTGACGAGCAAGTGAGCGTGACGGTCCGCGTTCCCGCCAAGGTCAACGTCCAGCTCGCGGTCGGCGCCGCCCGCCCCGACGGCTTCCACGACCTGGCCAACGTCTTCCTCGCCGTCTCCCTGTACGACGAGATCACCGCCACCCCGGCCGCCGACGGGCTCCGCGTCACCTGCGAGGGGCCCGACGCCGGCCAGGTCCCCCTGGACCGCACCAACCTCGCGGCGCGCGCGGCCGAGGCGCTGGCCGCGCGGTACGGCCGCGCACCCGACGTCCACCTCCACATCGCCAAGGACATCCCCGTCGCCGGCGGCATGGCGGGGGGCAGCGCCGACGGCGCGGGCGCGCTGCTCGCCTGCGACGCCCTGTGGGGCACCGGCGCCGGTCGCGAGGAGCTGCTCGAGATCTGCGCCGGGCTGGGCAGCGACGTGCCGTTCAGCCTGGTCGGCGGGGCGGCGCTGGGCACCGGGCGGGGGGAACGGCTGGCGGAGCTGGAGGTGGGGGGCGACTTCCACTGGGTGTTCGCGCTGGCCGCGCGGGGACTGTCGACGCCGGCCGTCTTCCGCGAGTTCGACCGGCTGGGCGAGGGCCTGGACATTCCCGAGCCGGTCGCCGACCAGGCGGTGCTCGACGCGCTGGCCAAGGGCGACGCCGCGGCGCTCGCCGTCGCCGTCTCCAACGACCTCCAGCCCGCCGCGCTCTCCCTCTTCCCCGAGCTGTCCGACACCCTCGCCGCGGGACGGGCGGCCGGAGCGCTGGCGGCCCTGGTCTCGGGCTCCGGGCCGACGACGGCGTTCCTCGCGACCGACGCCAGATCCGCCTCCGACATCGCGGGGGTGCTGCGGGCCTCGGGGACCTGCCGGGACGTGCGTACGGCGGTGGGGGCGGCGGCGGGGGCCACGGTCCTGGACTGAGGCCCACGGCGGCCGGACTACCCTGGAGGGTCGAGCGATCCCCCAGGCAGGAGAGAAATGGCCGTCAATCTGGTCAATGTCGAGAACGTCAGCAAGGTGTACGGCACCCGTGCACTCCTCGACGGCGTGTCCCTCGGCGTCTCCGAGGGCGACCGCATCGGTGTCGTCGGGCGCAACGGCGACGGCAAGACGACCATGATCCGGATGCTGGCCAGGCTGGAGGAGCCCGACACCGGGCGGGTCACCCACTCCGGCGGGCTGCGGCTCGGTGTGCTCACCCAGCACGACTCCCTCGACCCCGCCGCCACCGTCCGGCACGAGGTCATCGGCGACATGGCCGACCACGAGTGGGCGGGCAACGCCAAGGTCCGGGACGTGCTGACCGGGCTGTTCGGCGGGCTCGACATGCCGGGGTTCCCGCAGGGGCTCGACACCGTGATCGGTCCGCTCTCCGGTGGTGAGCGGCGCCGGATCGCGCTGGCCAAGCTTCTCATCGAGGAGCAGGACCTGGTCGTCCTCGACGAGCCCACCAACCACCTCGACGTCGAGGGCATCGCCTGGCTCGCCCGGCATCTGCGCGAGCGGCGCTCCGCGCTCGTCTGCGTCACCCACGACCGGTGGTTCCTCGACCAGGTCTGCACCCGCATGTGGGACGTGCAGCGCGGTGACGTCTACGAGTACGAGGGCGGTTACTCCGACTACGTCTTCGCCCGTGCCGAGCGCGAGCGCATCGCCGCCACCGAGGAGACCAAGCGGCAGAACCTGGTCCGCAAGGAGCTGGCCTGGCTGCGGCGCGGGGCGCCCGCCCGCACCTCCAAGCCCCGCTTCCGCGTCGAGGCCGCCAACGAGCTGATCGCCGACGTGCCGCCGCCCCGCGACAGCAGCGAGCTGATGAAGTTCGCCTCGTCCCGGCTCGGCAAGACCGTGTTCGACCTGGAGGACGTCACCGTCCAGGCCGGTCCCAAGGTGCTGCTCAAGCACGTCACCTGGCAGCTCGGCCCCGGCGACCGCATCGGCCTGGTCGGTGTCAACGGCGCCGGCAAGACCTCCCTGCTGCGGGCCATGGCCGAGGCCGCCCGCAGCGAGGGCGAGCGGCAGCCGGCGGGCGGGCAGGTGAAGGTCGGCAGGACCGTCAAGCTGGCGTACCTGTCGCAGGAGGTCGCCGAGCTGGACCCGGACTGGCGGGTGCTGGAGGCCGTACAGCGCGTCCGCGAGCGCGTCGACCTCGGCAAGGGCCGCGAGATGACCGCGGGGCAGCTGTGCGAGACCTTCGGCTTCGGCAAGGAGAAGCAGTGGACGCCGGTCGGCGACCTGTCCGGCGGTGAGCGGCGGCGGCTCCAGCTGCTGCGGCTGCTCATGGACGAGCCCAACGTCCTCTTCCTCGACGAGCCCACCAACGACCTCGACATCGAGACCCTGACCCAGCTGGAGGACGTCCTCGACGGCTGGCCCGGCTCGATGATCGTCATCTCCCACGACCGGTTCTTCGTCGAGCGCACCACCGACCGGGTCTTCGCCCTGCTCGGCGACGGCGCGCTGCGCATGCTGCCGCGCGGCATCGACGAGTACCTGGAGCGGCGCAGGCGCATGGAGGAGGCCGCCACCTCGAGCGCTCCGGCCGTGGCGGCCAAGCCCGCCGCCGCCGTGCCCGAGAAGAGCGCCGCCGACGTGCGCGCCGCCAAGAAGGAGCTCCAGAAGATCGAGCGGCAGCTGGACAAGGTCTCCGAGAAGGAGACCAAGCTGCACGCCCGAATCGCCGAGAACGCCACGGACTTCGCGAAGGTGGCCGAACTGGACGCCGAGCTGCGCGAGCTGACGGGGCAGCGCGACGAGCTGGAACTGCGCTGGCTGGAACTGGCCGAGGACGCCTGAGCGACCGCGTGCGCCGGGCGCGCGGGTGATGTAAAGGGCGCGTGAAGGCGCGTAACAGAGGCATCACGGGCCGGTCCTCCCTTGGGAACAGGGGCGGACGCGGCCCGGTGGGCGGTTGGGCGCGGGTGATAGAAAGGCCGTCCGAGGACTGTCCCAGGGCGGTCCGAGGCTTGAGGAACGATCGCCGTAGACGACTCCGGGGCCAGCGCGTGACCCGGGGCGTGGCTAAAAATCAGTGAGTAATAAGGGGGAACGCGCTGATGAGCCAGCCGCCGAATCAGCCGCCGCAGCCGGGTGGCTTCGGAGCACCACAGGACCCGCCGCCGGGAGGTTTCGGGGCACCGACCCCGCCGCCCCCGCAGGGCCCGCCGCCGCAGCAGCCGGGCTACGGCTATCCGCAGCAGCCGGGCCAGCCCGGTCAGCCGGCCCAGCCGGGGCCGTACGGCCAGCAGCCCGGGCCGTACAACTCCGGCCCGTACGCCGCCCAGCCGCAGCAGCCGGGACCGTACGGCCAGCAGCCCGGCTACGGCTATCCGCAACAGCAGTACCCCGGCGCTCCCGGCGCCCCCGGTATGCCGCCGCCCGGTGGCCCCGGGTCCCGCAACCCCTTCAAGGGCAAGCCCGCCCTCGCCATCGGCGCGGCCGCCCTGGCCCTGCTCGTCATCGGCGGCGGCGTGTGGGCGGTCACCGCGAGCGGCGGTGACGACGAGAAGGACAAGAAGCCCGTCGTCGCCAAGACCGACGACCCCAAGCCCTCCGGCTCCAAGGGCGGCGCCCCGGTCAACCCCGGTGACGGCAGCGGCGACGGCGGCGAGGACCCCGAGGACCTCAACGAGGGCCGCCAGGCCGGCGAGTCCAAGGTGCTCTGGTACAAGGAGGCGCCCGACGCCCCCGGTTCCGGCGCCGACGCCAACGGCATGTGGATCACCGGCAAGGCAGCGGTGAAGGCGGCGTACAAGCAGGTCTTCGCCTACAACGTCGGCGACGGCAAGCCCACCTGGGACCCGATCGCCTTCCCGGAGAAGATCTGCGCGGTCACCCCGGAGAAGACGGCCGACGACAAGATCGTCGTCGCCTACATGAGCGGCTCCAGCGACCGCGCCAAGTGCAACAAGCTCCAGGAGATCGACCTCGCCACCGGCCAGAAGGGCTGGTCCGAGGAGGTCGCCGACGGCGACCTGTTCGACTCCACGCTCTCCCTCGAACTCTCGCTCAGCGGCAACACCATGATGGTCGGCCGCTCCCAGTCGGGCACCGCCTACGACGTCAAGAGCGGCAAGAAGCTGTACGAGAAGAAGAAGTACGGCGACGCCTGCTTCCCCGCCGGGTTCGCGGGCAGCGCGAACAAGCTCGTCCAGGTCGCCTCCTGCGGCGCCGGCGGCAACAACGCGCACGACGAGCTCCAGGGCCTCGACCCGAAGACCGGCAAGGTCCTGTGGACCTACAAGTACGAGAAGGGCTGGCGGATCGCCCGCGCCTACTCCGTCGACCCGCTGGTCGTCTACGCCACCAACGAGGACAAGAAGGTCTGGAACATCTCCAGCTTCACCTCCGGCGGCAAGGTCCAGGAACAGGTCGGCGTCGACGAGGACTTCGCCCCCGAGTGCGGCTGGGCCATCCTCGAACGCGACCTCCAGGGCTGCACGGGCGTGGCCGTCGCCGCGGGCACGCTCTACCTGCCGACCGAGGCGACCAGCGGCGCCAACGAGATCGTCGCGATCGACCTCGCCACCGGCAAGGAGAAGTGGCGCACCAAGTCCCCCGCGGACGAGTCGATGATGCCGCTGAAGGTCGAGGGCGACCAGCTCATCGCGTACGTCCAGCCGTCCTACGACGCGGGCGGTCAGATTGTGTCCATCCCGACCGGGGGCGGCAGCCACCAGCCCGCCAAGCTGCTGCAGAACCCGCAGGGCGTCGCGGACATCGAGAACAGCTTCTACTCCAAGGACATCGACTGGGTCGACGGGCGGTTCTTCATCTCCAGCACCCGCCTGACCGGGAACGACGAGTCGAAGGAGAAGTTGATGCTCGCCTACGGCAAGTGACCTCTTCTTCCTCCGCCTTCTCCGCCCTTTCTTCTGCCGTCGTCGTTTCGCGGCTCGTTCCGTCTCCGTCGTCTCCGCTCTCCGAGGTACTCACGCCATGACCCAGCCGCCTCCCCCGCCGCCCCACCAGCCCCCGCAGGGGGGCGGGTTCGGCCCGCCGCAGAACCAGCCGCCGCAGCCGCCCGCGCCGCAGACCCCGCCGCAGGCGCCCGCGGCTCCGGCCACCCCTGCCGGCGGGGCCGCCGCCGCAGCAGCCGGGGTACGGGTATCCGCAGACGCCGCCGCAGCCCCAGCCGGCCCAGCCGGGGTACGGGTATCCGGGGCAGCCCGGTCAGCCCGGTCAGCCCGGGGCGTATGGGCAGCCGACGCCGGTTTACGGGCAGCCCGGCCAGCCCGGTTACGGCTATCCGCAGCCGGCCACCATGCCCATGCAGCCGCAGGCCGCGGGAGGGGGCCGGAAGATCAACGCGCAGGTCGCGATCATCGTGTCCGCCGTCGTCGCGATCGCCCTGATCATCGGCGGCGGGGTCTGGTACGCCGGTTCCTCCGACGACGGGGGCAAGGACGACACCGCCGGCTCCAGTGGCGGTACGGGCGGCGACGGCGGTACGGACCAGAAGGGCGGCGACGGCGGCAAGGCCTCCGGCGCCGAGGAGAAGGCGCCCTCCGACCCGGCCGCCAAGGTGCTCTTCCAGGTCCCGATGCCCGCGGTGAGCAAGGAGGACGACAGCGTCGTCGTCTCCGGCTCGTGGCTCACCGACAAGGTGTACGCCAAGAGCGGCATCGCCGAGGTCAACGGGTACGACCCGGCCAAGGGCAGCAAGAAGTGGACGATCAAGCTGGACGGCCCCGTGTGCGCCGTCACCCGGCACGTCACCGACGACGACAAGACGGTGATCATCCACCAGCCCGCCATGCCGACCAAGGCCGAGCCCTCGCACGGCTGCACCCAGGTCGCGGTCCTCGACCTGGACGCCGGGAAGAAGGTGTGGACGAAGTCGGCCGGCGAGGGACCGATCTCCTTCGACAACGTCACGATCAGCGGTGACACCGTCGCCGCGGGCAGCAGCGACGGCGGCGTCGCCTTCGACATCGCCAAGGGCGACATCCTCTGGTCCCCGAAGACGACCGACACCTGCTACGACGCGGGCTACGGCGGCGGCGAGAAGCTGGTCGCGGTACGCAAGTGCGGCTCGTACGACGCCCGCCAGCTGAACATCCAGACCATCGACCCCAAGAGCGGGAAGGTGATCACCGAGTACAAGATGGCCAAGGGCATCGAGTACGCGGGCGTCGTGTCGACGAACCCGCTGGTCGTGGCCGCCGACGTCGGTGACTCCGCCGGGGACGGCAGCGGCATCTCGGACTTCTTCTCCATCGACAACAAGACCGGCAAGCTGCTCACCCGCATCTCGGCACCCGGCGACCAGTTCGCGGCCCGCTGCGACAGCATCACCAAGACCGAGAGCTGCAACGGGCTCGCGGCCGGCAACGGCAAGCTGTACATCGCGACCGAGGAGCACGAGAGCGGCGGCGAGTCGTACAGCCGGGTCAACGAGGTCGTCGCCTTCGACCTGACCACCGGGAAGCAGACCGGTCAGCGCGCGGACTCGGGCGAGGAGTACACGATCACCCCGCTGCGCATGGACGGCGGCAACGTGATCGCCTACAAGCGCCCGCCGTACGACAAGGGCGGCCAGGTCGTGAGCATCGACGGAGCGACGTTCAAGCAGACCACGCTGCTGGAGAACCCGGCGACGGAGGCGGTGCGGGACGTGGAGTCCAGCATGTCGCCGGACTACTCCGAGCTGATCTACTCGCAGGGGCGCCTGTTCATGTCGCAGGTGTACGCCAGCGAGCCGACGAGCGCGGACGAGAAGGAGTACCTGGCGATCGGGTTCGGCACCAGCGGGTGACGCCGTCGGTGTCCCCCGGGTGACCGTTCCGGCCCCGTCCCTGTCGCAGGGGCGGGGCCGGCCGCATTGCCGGGGATTTCGGCACTCCGGGGCGGTTCTCACCGGTAGGGGCAGCGCGAGGGCTGGCTAGCGTGTAGCTTCCGGGGGACATGCCGGGGGGTATGCCGGGGACCGGTGAACGGGCGAACGGGTGAATGGTGACTGGGGGGTTGCCGCATGGGAGTACGGCTCATGGTGGTCGACGATCACCGATTGCTCGCCGAGGCGCTGGCCTCGGCGCTGAAGCTGCGGGGGCACCGGGTGCTGGCCGCGGCGGCGCCGGCCGCGGGGGCGGCGGAGCTGGTGATCAGCCGGGCGCCGGAGGTGTGCCTGCTGGGGACGGCGACACCGGCGGAGCCGGGGAACTTCGATCCGGTGGTACGGATCAAGCGGGAGCGTCCGCAGGTGGCGGTGCTGGTGCTGGGCCCGGTGCCGAGCCCTCGCGGCATCGCGGCGGCGTTCGCGGCGGGGGCGTCGGGGTACGTGCGGCACGACGAGCGCATAGAGGGCGTCGAGCGGGCCATCATGAAGGCGCGGGCGGGGGAGGCGGCGGTGGCGCCGGCCTTGTTGCAGGGGGCGTTCGGTGAGCTGCTGAATCCCGTGGCCCAGCCCGACGACGAGGGGCAGCGGCTGTTGCAGATGCTCACGCCGCGGGAGGTGGAGGTGCTGGTGCGGGTCGCGGACGGCGAGGACACGCGGCTGATCGCGGCGGGGATGGGGATCGCTCCCTCGACGGCGCGCACGCATGTCCAGCGGGTGCTGATGAAGCTGGGCGTGGGGTCGCGGCTGGAGGCCGCGGCGTTGGCGGCGCGGACGGGGTTGCTGGACCGGGCGGGGGCCTCCGGCGGTTGAGCGGGGTGCCTGCGGCGGCCTGTGCGGGTTCGGTGGGGGTGCGCGTTGCGCGGTGTGTGCGGTGGGTGGGTCGGGGTCGCGCCGGGGGTGTCCGTCCTCGGAACGGCGCGGAATGGGTCACTTGAAGAGGCTCGGCGCGTTGACGCGCCAACCGCTGCGGGCGGACACCCCCCGACACGCCCCCTTCTCGCCGTACGCGGCTCTCCCGCCGCTCCGCCGTAGCTGCGGGCAGTCGTGCCGCTGGGGCGGCACGGGTGGGCGGTGGGGGTACCTCCCAGGCCGTTCAGGCACTGGGGGAGGCACCCCGCTACGCCGGGCCGCGTGCTCCTCGCGCCCGCACACACCCGGGGTGCCGGCCGCGCGCCGGTGTGCTCGGCGGCGTCACGGAGACACCGTCACTCCTTGCCGGCCTCCTCCAGCGGCGGCGTCGGCGGCGCCGTGGGCCTCAGCTTCAGCCAGGCCAGGAAGAAGAGCCCCAGGACCAGCATCCCGATCCCGGTCCAGAGGTTGATGTTCACCCCCTGCGCCTTGTCGATGTCGTCGTCGGACGCCACGAAGCCCGCGATCGTCACGATGACGCCGTAGATCACGAACAGCCCGCCGATGATCCGCCGGATGTCGAACAGCCGCGCGGCGGTGACGGACTTGGTCTCCAGCTCGGAGACCTCGTCCTGCAGGTTCTTGTCGGAGTAGGAATCAGACATGTTCTCTCAATCCTCCCGCGATCAGAACGAGAACGGGATGTAGCAGGCGGCGGCCAGGACGACCGCCCCCCAGCCCAGCAGCGCCGGCTTGCGGTACCACGCGTCGTCGCCCTTGGCGGGCGCCTCCGCCATGCCCGGGGAGGTGGTGCCGTACACCAGGCCCTGGAGGTCGGCGGTGGGCTTCGGCGCGGTGAACAGGGACACCGCGACCATGACCACCGCGCCGGCGACGAAGCCCGCGATCGCGGAGACGAAGTTGGCGCCCTGGTCGGAGGGGATGTCGATGATGCCCTGCTTGTAGATGACGAAGTAGTTCACCATCGCCGCGGTCGTGCCCGCGATCAGGCCCCAGAAGCCGGACTTCATCGACGCTCGCTTCCAGAACATGCCGATGATGAAGACCACGAACATCGGCACGTTGAAGAAGGAGAAGAGCGTCTGGAGGTAGCTCATGATGTTGGAGAAGGAGGAGGCCAGGAACGCCGTGCCGATGGAGGCGAGGACGCCGATCACCGTGATGAGGCGGCCGAAGCGGACGTAGTAGCCGTCCTCGCGGTCCTTCACCACGTACTTCTGCCAGATGTCGGTGGTGAAGACGGTGTTGAAGGAGGAGATGTTGGCCGCCATGCCGGCCATGAAGGCGGCCAGCAGGCCCGTCACCGCGATGCCGAGGACACCGTTGGGCAGCAGTTGCTGCATCAGGTACGGGATCGCGTCGTTGTACTGGAGGTCCGAGCCGGGGGTGCCGATCTTCGGGACCAGGACGGCGGCGACCAGGCCCGGGATCATGACGACGAAGACGATGAAGATCTTCGGGAAGGCCGCGATCAGGGGCGTGCGCTGGGCCGCCGAGAGGTTCTTCGCCGACAGGGCGCGCTGGACCTCGGCGAAGTTCGTCGTCCAGTAGCCGAAGGAGAGGACGAAGCCGAGGCCCAGGACGATGGTCAGCCAGTTGGCGCCCAGCGGGTTCTCGCTGCCGATGCCCGTGCCGCCCCACGCCGCCATGAAGTCGGAGCCGTGGGACTTGGAGAGGGAGTCGGACAGGCCGTCCCAGCCGCCGACCTTCTTCAGGCCCAGGATGGTGATCGGGATGAGGCCGGCCAGGATCACGAAGAACTGGAGGACCTCGTTGTAGATCGCCGAGGACAGGCCGCCCAGGGTGATGTACGCCAGGACGAAGAAGCCGGCCACCACGATGGCCACCCACTCCGGCCAGCCCAGCAGTGCCTCGACGACGATCGCGAGGGCGTAGAGGTTCACGCCGGCGATCAGGATGGCGGCGATGGCGAACAGGGCCGAACTGAGGAGGTGGGAGGCCTTGTCGAAGCGCAGGAGGAGGAACTCCGGGACCGAGCGGACCTTCGAGCCGTAGTAGAACGGCATCATCACCAGGCCGAGGAAGACCATCGCCGGGATGGCGCCGATCCAGTACCAGTGGGTCGTGTAGACGCCGTACTGGGCGCTGTTGGCGGCCATGCCGAGGATCTCGGTGGCACCCAGGTTGGCGGCGACGAAGGCGAGTCCGGTGACCCAGGCGGGCAGGGAACGGCCTGACAGGAAGAAGTCCAGGCTGGTCTTGACCGAACGCCGGGCGGCGAAGCCGATGCCCAGGACGACCACGAAGTAGATCCCGAGGATCGTGTAGTCGAGCCAGTTGGTGGGGAGTCGAAGCTCTGCGGCTAGGTATGTGGGGCTTGTGGGGGTTTGCATTAAGCACTCGCTTCGTTCGCGAACTGATCCGGAGCGGAACCTACGCCTCCGCGTTCAGTAATTGAACACTTTTGGTGATGAACTTTGTTTGATTGTGATGTGGCGCGGGGGTGGTGGGTTGTGATGTGTTATGTTTGATTGTGTTGGATGACTGACGGGCGTTCTGGTGACTGTCATGGGTGGGTGCAGAGGAGTGCGGCAGTGAAGAAGACCTCGACCCGGCTGGCCGACGGCCGCGAGCTGGTCTACTACGACCTGCGTGACGACACCGTGCGCGACGCCGTGGACCGCCGTCCGCTGGAGCGGACCGTCACCACGTCCGAGGTGCGTCGCGACCCGCTGCTCGGCGACTCCGTGGCCGTCGCCTCGCACCGGCAGGGGCGCACCTACCATCCGCCGGCCGACCAGTGCCCGCTGTGCCCGTCGGACGGGGAGCGGCTGAGCGAGATCCCTGACTCGGCCTATGACGTGGTGGTCTTCGAGAATCGCTTTCCCTCGCTGGCCGGTGACTCCGGGCGCTGCGAGGTCGTCTGCTTCACCTCCGACCACGACGCCTCCTTCGCCGACCTGAGCGAGGAGCAGGCCCGGCTGGTGCTGGACGCCTGGACGGACCGCACCTCCGAGCTGTCCCATCTGCCCTCCGTTGAACAGGTGTTCTGCTTCGAGAACCGGGGCGCCGAGATCGGGGTGACGCTGGGTCACCCGCACGGGCAGATCTACGCCTACCCGTTCACCACCCCCCGCACCGCCCTGATGCTCCGTTCACTCGCCGCCCACAAGGACGCGACGGGCGGGGGGAACCTGTTCGACGCCGTGCTGGAGGAGGAGCTGGCCGGTGAGCGGGTCGTCCTGGAGGGGGAACACTGGGCCGCCTTCGTGCCGTACGCGGCGCACTGGCCCTACGAGGTGCACCTCTACCCGAAGCGGCGGGTGCCCGATCTGCTCGGGCTCGACGAGGCGGCTCGCACAGAATTCCCCAAGGTCTACCTGGAGCTGCTGAGGCGCTTCGACCGGATCTTCGGCGCGGGCGAACCCCCGACCCCCTACATCGCGGCCTGGCACCAGGCGCCGTTCGGGCAGCTGGAGGAGTTCGAGGGTGTGACGCGCGACGACTTCGCGCTCCACCTGGAACTTTTCACTATCCGTCGTACGTCCGGCAAGCTGAAGTTCCTCGCGGGCTCCGAATCCGGCATGAACGTGTTCATCAACGACGTACCCCCGGAGCGCGCGGCCGAGCGACTGCGAGAGGTAGCGAGTTCATGAGCGGGAAGTACCTGGTGACAGGTGGTGCGGGATACGTCGGCAGCGTCGTCGCCCAGCACCTGGTGGAGGCGGGGCACGAGGTCGTCGTGCTCGACAATCTGTCGACCGGCTTCCGTGAGGGTGTGCCGGCGGGTGCCTCGTTCGTCGAGGGCGACATCCGCGACGCCGCCAAGTGGCTGGACGGCTCGTTCGACGGCGTGCTGCACTTCGCCGCCTTCTCCCAGGTCGGCGAGTCGGTCGTGAAGCCCGAGAAGTACTGGGACAACAACGTCGGTGGCACCATGGCGCTGCTGGAGGCCATGCGGGGCGCGGGTGTGCGGCGGCTCGTCTTCTCCTCCACGGCCGCCACGTACGGCGAGCCCGAGCAGGTTCCCATCGTCGAGTCCGCGCCGACGAAGCCCACCAACCCGTACGGCGCCTCGAAGCTGGCCGTCGACCACATGATCACCGGCGAGGCGGCGGCCCACGGGCTGGGCGCGGTCTCGCTGCGCTACTTCAACGTCGCGGGCGCGTACGGGGAGTACGGCGAGCGCCACGACCCCGAGTCGCATCTCATTCCGCTGGTCCTCCAGGTGGCGCAGGGCAGGCGGGAGGCCATCTCCGTCTACGGCGACGACTACCCGACGCCGGACGGGACCTGCGTGCGCGACTACATCCACGTCGCCGACCTCGCCGAGGCCCACCTGCTGGCCGTGGCGGCCGCCACCCCCGGCGAGCACCTCATCTGCAACCTGGGCAACGGGAACGGCTTCTCCGTCCGCGAGGTCGTCGAGACCGTGCGGCGGGTGACGGGCCACCCGATCCCCGAGGTCACGGCCCCGCGCCGGGGCGGCGACCCGGCGGTCCTGGTCGCGTCGGCCGGTACCGCCCGCGAGAAGCTGGGCTGGAACCCGTCCCGCGCGGACCTCGCGGGCATCGTGTCGGACGCGTGGGAGTTCGCGCAGCGGCGCGCGGGCCAGTACTAACCGCAGTCACCGGAAGGGCTAGGGGTCAGGGCATGGGCGAGGCTGTCGCGGGAACCGTCGGCGAGCGGTTCCGGGAGCTGTACGGGGCGGAGCCGGAGGGGGTGTGGGCGGCGCCGGGCCGGGTGAACCTCATCGGGGAGCACACCGACTACAACGACGGCTTCGTCATGCCCTTCGCCCTGCCGCACCAGGCCGTCGCCGCCGTCTCCCGGCGCGACGACGGCGTCCTGCGCCTGCACTCGGCCGACGTCGACGCCGGCCCGGTCGAGCTGCGCGTCGCCGACCTGACCCCCGGCTCGGACAAGTCCTGGACGGCGTACCCCTCGGGCGTCGTGTGGGCGCTGCGCGAGGCCGGACACGAGCTGACCGGTGCCGACGTCCACCTGGCCTCGACGGTCCCGTCGGGCGCGGGGCTCTCGTCCTCGGCGGCCCTGGAGGTCGTGCTGGCACTGGCGTTGAACGACCTGTACTCCCTCGGCCTGCGCGGCTGGCAGCTGGCCAGGCTGTGCCAGCGTGCGGAGAACGTCTACGTCGGCGCCCCCGTCGGCATCATGGACCAGACGGCCTCCGCCTGCTGCGAGGCGGGGCACGCCCTCTTCCTCGACACCCGCGACCTCTCCCAGCGGCAGATCCCCTTCGACCTCGCCGCCGAGGGCATGCGCCTGCTGGTCGTCGACACCCGGGTCAAGCACTCCCACAGCGAGGGCGAGTACGGCAAGCGCCGCGCGGGCTGCGAGAAGGGCGCCGCGCTGCTGGGCGTCGACGCGCTGCGCGACGTGCCGTACGCCGACCTGGACGCGGCGCTGGAGCGGCTGGGCGACGAGGAGGAGGTGCGCCGCCTGGTCCGGCACGTGGTGACCGAGGACGAGCGCGTCGAACGGGTGGTCGCGCTGCTGGAGTCCGGCGACACCCGGGCCATCGGACCCGTCCTGGTCGAGGGCCACGCCTCGCTGCGCGACGACTTCCGCATCTCCTGCCCCGAGCTCGACCTGGTCGTCGACACGGCCCTGGCCTCCGGCGCCCTCGGCGCCCGGATGACCGGCGGCGGCTTCGGCGGCTCGGCGATCGTCCTGGTGGAGGCCGCCGACGTGGACGCCGTCACCAAGGCGGTCGAGGACGCCTTCGCCGCGGCGGGCCTCAAGGGTCCGCGGGTCTTCGAGGCGGTGCCCTCGGCGGGGGCGCGGCGCCTGGTCTGACGGTCAGCCGAGCCGCTTCACCAGCGTGTACTCCGTGATCCCCGGCGGGTAGTCGGGGATCACGCACATGACGTCGTAGCCGCGTTTCGTGTAGAAGCCCGGGGCCTGGAAGTCCCAGGTCTCCACCCGGGCGGCGGCGCAGCCCCGTTCGGTGCGGGCGGTGCGCTCCGCCTCGTCGAGGAGGGCGGAGCCGAGGCCCGCGCCGCGGTGGCCGCCGTCCACCCACAGGTAGGTCACGTGGAGCCAGGTCGCCCAGGTGTGCCCGACCAGGCCGCCCGCCAGGCCACCGGTGGCGTCCAGCACCCACACGTGCAACGGGAATTCGCGTTCGTGAGGGGTTCCGCGCAGCGAACGCAGCACGGAGGAGGCCGCTGTGTTCGTCTCCCGCAGGCGGGTGCGCAGCAGATCGCGCCGTTCCCTGTCGACTTCTGTCACAAGACGAAACATGCGGCTCACCATAAACGTGCCGCGGAGTCAGTTCTGCAAAGAGCCTTCCCCTCCCGGCCCCCGCCCGTACTCTGATGAGCAGCACCGGTGGGGGCCGGTGCCGTTCAGGGGGCGAGACAGCCGGGTTCGACGCCCGGGAACAGCACAGCTGGACGCGGGCCCCGGCGTTCACCCGTGCCGGTGCCGTCGTCCGAGGACGGACAGACGATGGGTATCCCCTGCTCCTGGCGGAGCTCGGGGGAGGGGGTTTCGTGGTTCGTATCCGAGTCCTGGTCGTCGACGACCATCGCATCTTCGCCGAGTCGCTCGCGGCCGCCCTGGCCGCCGAGCCCGACGTCGACGTCTCCGCGGCCGGCAGCGGTCCGGCCGCACTGCGCTGCCTGGAGCGGGCCGCGTCCGAGGGGCGGCGGTTCGACGTGCTGCTCGTCGACGCCGACCTGGGCGGCCACCTGCCCGGCGTCCGGCCCGCCGTGCCCGTGCGGGACGGCAACGAGGACGGGCTGGTGGACGGGATCTCGCTGGTCGCCGGGGTGCGTTCGGGCCAGCCGGGCGTACGGACCGTCGTGCTCGCCGAGAAGGACGACCCGCGGCGGGCGGCCCTCGCGCTGGGGGCCGGGGCCTCGGGGTGGGTGGCCAAGGACTGCTCCCTGTCGCGGCTGCTCAGCGTCATCCGGGGCGTCCTGCGCGACGAGACGCATCTGCCGCCCGCCCTGCTCACCGGCGTCCTGCGCGAGCTGACCGCGGCCCGCAAGCACCGCACCGAGAGCGAGCTGCTGGTGGAGTCGCTGACCCCGCGCGAGCGCGAGGTGCTGCGCTGCATGGTCGCCGGGCTGGGCCGCAAGGCGGTCGCGGAGCGGCTGTACCTGTCTCCGCACACGGTCCGCACCCACATGCAGAACGTGCTGGGCAAGCTGGGCGTCCACTCCACCCTGGCCGCCGTGGCGCTGGCCCGCAGGGCCGGAGTGGGGCCGGCGGACCTGGACGGGCCCTCAGCCGGGGATGTTGTCGAACGGGGCGGTCAGCTGGCGTAGCAGCGCCGCCAGTTCGGTGCGCTGGGCGCGGGAGAGTTCGCCCAGGATCGCGCGCTCCTGGGCCAGCAGGCCGGCCAGCGACTGGTCGGCGCGGTCCCGGCCCTCGTCCGTGAGCCGGACCAGGACGCCGCGCCGGTCGCTGGGGTCGGGCAGGCGCTCCACCAGGCCCTTCTTCGCCAGCCGGTCGATCCGGTTGGTCATCGTGCCCGACGTGACCAGGGTCTGGGTGAGGAGCTGCCCCGGTGAGAGCTGGTAGGGGGTGCCCGCGCGGCGCAGGGCCGTCAGTACGTCGAACTCCCACGGCTCGAGATTGTGTTCGGAGAAGGCCAGCCGGCGTGCGCGGTCCAGGTGCCGGGCCAGCCTGCTGACGCGGCTCAGCACCTCGAGCGGTTCCACGTCGAGGTCCGGGCGCTCCCGGCGCCATGCTGCGACCAGCCGATCGACCTCGTCCTCCATGACGATCAGTGTAGTGGTTGTGTCGATGTGAAGTCTCTTGATGTCGACTCTCTCGATGTCAACTGTCTTGGCGGCTACTGTCTTGATGTCGACTGTCTTGACGTCGAGAGACTTTGCGGGTGACGCTGGGTACCCGTCCCGCACGGACACCCTCTGGAGGCTCCATGCCCGCCACCGCCCCCACCTGGGACCCCGCCCAGTACCTGCGCCACGCCGGCCACCGCGCCCGCCCCTTCACCGACCTCCTCGCCCGGATCCCGGACCTCCCCGCGGACCCGCCCCGCATCGCCGACCTCGGCTGCGGCCCCGGCAACGTCACCGTGCTGCTCGCCGACCGCTGGCCCACCGCCCGCATCACCGGCTACGACAACTCGCCCCGGATGCTCGAACGCGCCCGGCAGTACGCCGGCCCCACCTCCGGCGGCGGCCACCTCGACTTCGCCCCGGCCGACGCCCGCTCCTGGACCCCCGACGAGCCCTGCGACCTCCTCGTCAGCAACGCCACCCTCCAGTGGGTCCCCGGCCACGCCGACCTCTTCCCCGGCTGGATCGACCGACTCGCCCCCGGCGGCACCCTCGCCCTCCAGGTGCCCGGCAACTTCGACGCCCCCAGCCACCGCCTGATGCGCGAACTCGCCGACTCCCGGCGCTGGCGGGAGCGTCTGGCCGGTGTCCTGCGCCACGACGACGCCGTCCTCACCCCCGAGGGCTACCTGGCCCACCTGACCGCCGCCGGTTGCACCGCCGACGTGTGGGAGACGACGTACGTCCACCTGCTGCCCGGCGACGACGCCGTCCTCGACTGGGTCAAGGGGACGGGGCTGCGGCCCGTACTGGACGCCCTCGACGACGACCCGGCCGCCCGCGACGCCTTCGTCGACGAGTACCGGGCCGTCCTGCGCGCCGCCTACCCCGCCCAGGCGCACGGCACCCCCTTCCCCTTCCGCCGCGTCTTCGCCGTCGCACGGAAGCCCGCGGGGTCCGTGGGGTCCGTTGGGCCTGCGGGATCCGTGGGATCCGTGGGGCCCGCTCGGGAGGCAGGCCGATGATCACCGGTCTCGACCACGTGCAGCTCGCCGTGCCGCCCGGCGCGGAGGAGCCGCTGCGCGCCTTCTACACCGGCGTCCTCGGCATGACCGAGGTCCCCAAGCCGCCCGTGCTCGCCGCTCACGGCGGCTGCTGGTTCCAGGCCGGCGCCGTCCACCTCCACCTGGGCGTCGAGACGGCCGGCTTCCGGCCCGCCCGCAAGGCCCACCCCGGGCTGCGGGTCACCGGGATCGACGCGTACGCCGCCCGCCTGGAGGCCCACGGCACGCCCGTCACCTGGGACCACGACCTCCCCGGACACCGGCGCTTCTACTGCGCCGATCCCGTCGGCAACCGCCTGGAGTTCCTGGAACCGGACGGCCCCGCCCGCCCCTGACCCGGGCCGGGCTCACACCACGCCGTCCGCGGCGAGCGCGTCGATGTCCTCCTGCGACAGCCCGAGACCGCCGAGTACGGCGCGGGTGTGCTCGCCCAGCGCCGGGACCGCCTCCATGCGGGGCGCGTCCCCGGTCCATCCCGGCGGTGCCAGTGCCGGGACCGGGCCGGCCGGGGTGGGCACCTCGTGCAGGCGTCCGCGTGCGGCCAGCTGCGGGTGGTCCCACACCTCGGCGAGCGTGTTCACCCGCGCGTTGGCGAGGGGCACCGCGTCGAGCAGCTCGACCGCCTCGGCGGCGGTCAGCTGCGCGAACCGGGCCGCGATCAGCGCGCCCAGCTCCTCCCGGTGCGCGTTTCGGTCCGCGTTGGTGGCGTAGTGCGGATGCCCGGCCAGCTCCGGACGGTCCAGGAAGCCCGCGCAGAAGCCCTGCCACTCGCGCTCGTTCTGCACCGCCGTCATCACGACCTTCCCGTCGCCCGCCGTGAACGGGCCGTACGGATAGATCGTCGCGTGCGAGGCGCCCGCCCGCGGCGGCGGCCGGCCGCCCTCGAAGGCGTAGTACAGGGGAAAGCCCAGCCACTCCACGGTGGCCTCCAGCATCGACACGTCCAGGTGCGTGCCCCGTCCCGTCCGGCCGCGTTCGAGGAGCGCGGCGAGGACAGAGCTGTACGCGTACATCCCGGCGGCGACGTCCGACACCGGAATGCCCGCCTTGGCCATGTCGTCCGGCGTGCCGGTGACCGACAGCAGCCCCGACTCGGACTGCACCAGCAGGTCGTACGCCTTGCGGTCCGCGTAGGGGCCCGGCGCGCCGTAGCCGGAGATGTCGCACACGATCAGCTCCGGATGCGCGGCACGCAGCTCCCGCGCGCCCAGTCCGGCCCGCGCGGCCGCGCCCGGCGCCAGGTTCTGCAGGAAGACGTCCGCGTCCGCGATCAGCCTGCGCAGCAGCTCCAGGCCGCGCGGATCCTTGAAGTCCAGGGTGAGGGACTCCTTGTTGCGGTTGACCCACACGAAGTGCGAGCTGAGCCCCCGCACCCGGGTGTCGTACGCCCGCGCGAAGTCCCCCGTCCCCGGGCGCTCCACCTTGATCACCCGGGCGCCGAGGTCGGCGAGCTGACGGCTGGCGTAGGGCGCGGCGATCGCCTGCTCCAGCGCGACGACGGTGACTCCGCGCAGCGGTTGCATGCCCTCAGCCCTCAGTTCTCCGCCTCCAGTTCTCCGCCCTCAGCTCTTGCGGTGCCCTATCAGCCGCGGCTTCGGCTCCAGTCCGTCCAGGCCGTGCCACGCCAGGTTCACCAGGTGCGCCGCCACCTCCGCCTTCTTCGGGCGGCGCACGTCCAGCCACCACTGGCCGGTCAGCGCCACCATGCCGACCAGCGCCTGCGCGTAAAGCGGGGCCAGCTTGGCGTCGAAGCCGCGGCTCTTGAACTCGCGGCCCAGGATGTCCTCCACCTGGGTGGCGATGTCCGAGATGAGGGAGGCGAAGGTACCGGTCGACTGCGGGATGGGGGAGTCGCGGACCAGGATGCGGAAGCCGTCCGTGTACTCCTCGATGTAGTCCAGGAGCGCGAAGGCGGCCTGCTCGCACAGCTCACGCGGGTGACCGGCGGTCAGCGAGCCGGTCACCATGTCGAGCAGCCGCCGCATCTCGCGGTCCACGACGACCGCGTACAGGCCCTCCTTGCCGCCGAAGTGCTCGTAGACCACCGGCTTGGAGACCCCGGCCTTCGCCGCGATCTCCTCCACGGACGTGCCCTCGAAACCCTTCGCCGCGAAGAGGGTGCGGCCGATCTCCAGCAACTGCTGGCGTCGCTCGGCACCGGTCATCCGGGTGCGACGCGCTCGCCGCGGCTTCTCGTTGCCTGGGGTGCTGCTGGAGTCGGTCGCCACGGCGTCAATCATGCCGCCTTCGCCGTCTCCTTCCGGCGGCGGGCGCCGTCTTGATCCGTGTTGCGGCGCGAATCGATACGCGAGCGTGACGGCCAGCGCACGTCGTACGCCCACCCCAGCTGCTCGAACCAGCGGATCAGCCGGGCACTCGAATCGAGCTGCCCGCGCATCACCCCGTGCCGCGCCGAGGTCGGGTCCGCGTGGTGCAGGTTGTGCCAGGACTCGCCGCAGGACAGGATCGCCAGCCACCAGACGTTGCCCGAGCGGTCCCGGGACTTGAAGGGACGCTTGCCCACGGCGTGGCAGATCGAGTTGATCGACCAGGTCACGTGGTGCAGCAACGCCACCCGCACGAGTGAACCCCAGAAGAACCCGGTGAACGCGCCCCACCAGGACATCGTCACCAGTCCGCCGATCAGCGCGGGCAGCGCCAGGGACACCACGGTCCACAGGACGAACTGGCGGGAGACCGCCCGCAGCGCGGGGTCCTTGATCAGGTCCGGCGCGTACTTCTCCTGCGGCGTCTGCTCCTCGTCGAACATCCAGGCGATGTGGGCCCACCACAGGCCCTTGATCAGGGCGGGCACCGTCTCGCCGTACCGCCACGGCGAATGCGGGTCGCCCTCGTCGTCGGAGAACTTGTGGTGCTTGCGGTGGTCGGCCACCCAGCGGACCAGCGGCCCCTCGACGGCCATCGAGCCGGCGATCGCCAACGCGATCTTCAACGGCCGCTTCGCCTTGAAGGAACCGTGGGTGAAGTGGCGGTGGAACCCGATGGTGATGCCGTGGCAGCCCAGGAAGTAGAAGAAGACCAGCAGCCCCAGGTCCAGCCAGCTCACGCCCCAGCCCCACGCCAGTGGCACCGCCGCCACCAGCGCGAGGAACGGAAGGGTGATGAACAGCAGCAGCGTGATCTGCTCGATCGACCGCTTCTGCTCACCGCCCAGCGTGGCGGAGGGCGCCGCGGCGTCGCCTGCGGGCTGCGGAGCGTCTGGGATCACATCGGAACTCGTGGTCATGCGCGTCCCCTGTGGGGTCGAGGGTGGGGTCGTGTGGTGTGGCCGGTGCCGGGCTGCGGGAACCATGCACGGTTTTCCTACGGTTCCGTAACCTACGGCGACGTAAGTATGGCAGTGCGTGGCCGCGCGGCAAGAGCCCCAGAGCCTGCGCGTCCTGGCCGACACCTATCCTGGGAGTCGGTCGGACAGCGCGGTCCGCTCTGATTACTTCCCGGACGTCCGGCCCGGTAAGCGGCGCCCGCCGCGCGAGACGGCCGTCCGGGTTCCCTCCCAGACGAGCTTCAACACTGCAAGGAGCCGCACCTGTGAGCAGTGCCGACGACCAGACCACCACGACGACCAGCAGTGAACTGCGCGCCGACATCCGCCGGCTGGGTGATCTCCTCGGGGAGACCCTGGTCCGGCAGGAGGGCCCCGAGCTGCTGGAACTCGTCGAGAAGGTACGCCGACTCACCCGAGAGGACGGCGAGGCCGCCGCCGAACTGCTGCGCGGCACCGAACTGGAGACCGCCGCCAAGCTCGTCCGCGCCTTCTCCACCTACTTCCACCTCGCCAACGTCACCGAGCAGGTCCACCGGGGCCGCGAGCTGGGCGCCAAGCGCGCCGCCGAGGGCGGACTGCTCGCCCGTACGGCCGACCGGCTGAAGGACGCCGACCCCGAGCACCTGCGCGAGACGGTCCGCAACCTCAACGTGCGCCCCGTGTTCACCGCGCACCCCACCGAGGCCGCCCGCCGCTCCGTCCTCAACAAGCTGCGCCGCATCGCCGCCCTCCTGGACACCCCGGTCAACGAGGCCGACCGGCGCCGCCTCGACACCCGCCTCGCCGAGAACATCGACCTCGTCTGGCAGACCGACGAACTGCGCGTCGTACGCCCCGAGCCCGCCGACGAGGCCCGCAACGCCATCTACTACCTCGACGAGCTGCACCTCGGCGCCGTCGGCGACGTCCTGGAGGACCTGACGGCGGAGCTGGAGCGGGCCGGCGTCAAGCTCCCCGACGACACCCGCCCCCTCACCTTCGGCACCTGGATCGGCGGCGACCGCGACGGCAACCCCAACGTCACCCCCCAGGTGACCTGGGACGTCCTCATCCTCCAGCACGAACACGGCATCAACGACGCCCTGGAGATGATCGACGAGCTGCGCGGCTTCCTCTCCAACTCCATCCGGTACGCCGGTGCCACGGAGGAACTGCTCGCCTCGCTCCAGACCGACCTGGAGCGGCTCCCCGAGATCAGCCCCCGCTACAAGCGGCTGAACGCCGAGGAGCCCTACCGGCTCAAGGCCACCTGCATCCGCCAGAAGCTGGAGAACACCAAGCAGCGCCTCGCCAAGGGCACCCCCCACGAGGACGGCCGCGACTACCTGGGCACCGCCCAGCTCATCGACGACCTGCGCATCGTCCAGACCTCGCTGCGCGAACACCGCGGCGGCCTCTTCGCCGACGGGCGCCTCGCCCGCACCATCCGCACCCTGGCCGCCTTCGGCCTCCAGCTCGCCACCATGGACGTTCGCGAGCACGCCGACGCCCACCACCACGCCCTCGGCCAGCTCTTCGACCGGCTCGGCGAGGAGTCCTGGCGCTACGCCGACATGCCCCGCGAGTACCGCACCAAGCTCCTCGCCAAGGAACTGCGCTCCCGCAGGCCGCTGGCCCCCACCCCGGCGCCCGTCGACGCACCGGGCGAGAAGACCCTCGGCGTCTTCCAGACCGTCCGCCGCGCCCTGGAGGTCTTCGGCCCCGAGGTCATCGAGTCCTACATCATCTCCATGTGCCAGGGCGCCGACGACGTCTTCGCCGCGGCGGTGCTGGCCCGCGAGGCCGGGCTGATCGACCTGCACGCCGGCTGGGCGAAGATCGGCATCGTGCCGCTCCTGGAGACCACCGACGAGCTGAAGGCCGCCGACACCATCCTGGAGGACCTGCTCGCCGACCCCTCCTACCGGCGCCTGGTCGCGCTGCGCGGCGACGTCCAGGAGGTCATGCTCGGCTACTCCGACTCCTCCAAGTTCGGCGGCATCACCACCAGCCAGTGGGAGATCCACCGCGCCCAGCGCCGCCTGCGCGACGTCGCCCACCGCTACGGCGTACGGCTGCGCCTCTTCCACGGCCGCGGCGGCACCGTCGGCCGCGGCGGCGGCCCCACCCACGACGCGATCCTCGCCCAGCCCTGGGGCACCCTGGAGGGCGAGATCAAGGTCACCGAGCAGGGCGAGGTCATCTCCGACAAGTACCTCATCCCGGCCCTCGCCCGGGAGAACCTGGAGCTGACCGTCGCGGCCACCCTCCAGGCCTCCGCCCTGCACACCGCGCCCCGCCAGTCCGACGAGGCCCTCGCCCGCTGGGACGCCGCGATGGACGTCGTCTCCGACGCCGCCCACACCGCCTACCGGCACCTCGTCGAGGACCCCGACCTGCCGACCTACTTCCTGGCCTCCACCCCGGTCGACCAGCTCGCCGACCTGCACCTGGGCTCGCGGCCCTCCCGCCGCCCCGGCTCCGGCGTCTCGCTCGACGGACTGCGTGCCATCCCCTGGGTGTTCGGCTGGACCCAGTCCCGGCAGATCGTCCCCGGCTGGTACGGCGTCGGCTCCGGCCTCAAGGCGCTGCGCGAGGCCGGCCTGGACACCGTGCTCGACGAGATGCACCAGCAGTGGCACTTCTTCCGCAACTTCATCTCCAACGTCGAGATGACCCTCGCCAAGACCGACCTGCGCATCGCCCAGCACTACGTCGACACCCTCGTCCCGGACGAGCTCAAGCACGTCTTCGACACCATCAAGGCCGAGCACGAGCTGACCGTCGCCGAGGTCCTGCGCGTCACCGGCGAGAGTGAACTGCTGGACGCCGACCCGGTCCTCAAGCAGACCTTCGCCATCCGCGACGCCTACCTCGACCCCATCTCCTACCTCCAGGTCGCCCTCCTCGGCCGCCAGCGCGAGGAGGCAACCGCGGGCGCCGACCCCGACCCGCTCCTCGCCCGAGCCCTCCTCCTCACCGTCAACGGCGTAGCAGCGGGCCTCCGCAACACGGGCTGACAACAACTGCGGGCAGTCGTGCCGCTGGGGCGGCACGGGTGGGCGCAGGCGGCGCCCCTCAAGCGCCGGGCTGCGCGACTCACCCCGCGCCCACCCCCGGCGCCCCGCACGGGAAAACACCGGTGCCCCGAGCTCGTACAGAGCCCGGGGCACCCCCACGTCGTACGCCAAAACCTCACACCGCGAGGAACGCCGCCGTCAGCAGCCCAACCCCCACCCCCGCCATCCCCCAGGCCACCCGAGTCCGCCGCAACCCCCCGGCCACGACCACCGACGCAAGCAACAAAGCCCCACCCAACGGCACCCACGCGTACAGCACCCCGGCCGGCCCCGACCGCACCACCTCGTCACCGCCGGGCTTCACCACCACCGAATACGTCCGCCCCTTCGACACGGCGACCGAGTCCTCGATGACGACCCGCTCCCGCGGCTGCGACCCCGCCGACACCGGCGAGTATGGCCCGCTGCACGAACCGTCGGCGCAGCGCGTCACCTCGACCGTGCCCCGCTCCCGCCCCTTGGTCAGCAACACGTGCTGCGCGGTCCCCCAGGACGCCCACACACCCGCGATCAGGATCAGCGCCGCGACCGTACCCATCGACGCGACCCGGCCGAACCGCAGCACTGCGGACGAGGCCTGACGGGGACGGGCGGCGGCGGAGGCAGGCATGGCCGGGATCATTGGCCATACCTACGCGCCCGGTCAACTCACCCGTGCACCATCGACGGACAAGTCAGGAGTTGTACGCGCTCTGCGCCCGCTCGAGCCCCTCGATCACCAGGGCCTCCACCGCGTCCGCCGCCCGGTCCACGAAGTAGTCCAGCTCCTTGCGCTCCGTCGACGAGAAGTCCCGCAGCACGAAATCCGCCACCGGCATCCGCCCCGGCGGCCGCCCGATCCCGAACCGCACCCGGTGGTAGTCCGGGCCCAGCGACTTCGTGATCGACTTCAGGCCGTTGTGCCCGTTGTCCCCGCCGCCCAGCTTCAGCCGCAGCACGCCGTAGTCGATGTCCAGCTCGTCGTGCACCGCCACGATGTTGCCGACCGGGACCTTGTAGAAGTCCCGCAGCGCCGTCACCGGACCGCCCGACACGTTCATGAACGACATCGGCTTCGCCAGGATCACCCGCCGGTTGGCCGGCCCCGGCGGACCGATCCGCCCCTCGACCACCTGGGCCTGCGCCTTGCCGTGCCGCTTGAAGCGCGCCCCCATCCGCTCCGCCAGCAGGTCCGCCACCATGAAACCGACGTTGTGCCGGTTCGAGGCGTACTCGGGGCCCGGATTGCCGAGGCCGGCCACCAGCCACGGAGCGCCCGCGTCCGTCGTCACGTCCATGTCTCCTTCGTGTCCCTCGTACCCGTCCGTACCCGTCCACACATACGCGTCGGCCGCTGCCCCGCACGGGAACAGCGGCCGACCACACGATGACCTTCGGGGAGGATCAGGCCTCCGCGGCAGCCTCGCCCTCGCCCTCACCCTCGGCCGGGGCCTCCTCCGCCTGCGCGGACAGGACCTGCAGCACCACGGTGTCGCCGTCCACGTCCAGCTTCACGCCCGACGGCAGCGCGATGTCCTTGGCGTGGATCGAGGCACCGGCCTCCAGACCCGCCACCGACACGGTGACCTGCTGCGGGATGTGCGTGGCCTCGGCCTCGACCGGCAGCGCGTCCAGGACGTACTCCAGCAGGAACCCGCCCGGGGCCAGCTCGCCCTCGGCCTGCACCGGGATCTCGACCGACACGGTCTCGCCGCGCTTCACCAGCTGCAGGTCGACGTGCTCCAGGAAGCCCTTGATCGGGTCACGCTGGACCGACTTCGGGATCGCCAGCTCGTTGGTCTTGCCGTCGATGTCCAGCGCGATCAGCACGTTCGACGTACGCAGCGCCATCAGCAGCTCGTGACCCGGCAGGGTCAGGTGCAGCGGGTCCGAACCGTGGCCGTACAGAACGCCGGGGACCTTGTTGTCACGACGGATACGACGCGCGGCGCCCTTGCCGAACTCGGTACGGGACTCGGCGGTGAGCTTCACCTCGGCCATGATCACTCCTCGTAGAAAGACAGAAACGGACGTGGTCACCCGGCCACGAACGGCCTGCTACGAAGAGCGCGTCGATAACGGACAGCCACACCCGCGAACACGGGTACGGCCTCCCTCGCCGAGCAACTTCAGCAGTCTACTCGGAGAGGAAGGCCGTACCCAAAACGATCAACAGGCGGTACCGGAGCCTGCAGAACGGTTACTGCACAATGCTCACTGCTCGTCGAACAGGCTCGTCACCGAACCGTCCTCGAACACCTCACGCACCGCGCGCGCGATCGTCGGCGCGATCGACAGCACCGTGATCTTGTCCAGCTCCAGCTCGCTCGCCGACGGCAGCGTGTTCGTGAACACGAACTCGCTCACCTTCGAGTTCTTCAAACGGTCCGCCGCCGGACCCGACAGCACACCGTGCGTCGCCGTCACGATGACGTCCTCCGCACCGTGGGCGAACAGCGCGTCCGCCGCCGCACAGATCGTGCCACCCGTGTCGATCATGTCGTCCACCAGGACGCAGATGCGGCCCTTCACGTCACCCACGACCTCGTGCACCGTGACCTGGTTCGCCACGTCCTTGTCGCGCCGCTTGTGCACGATCGCCAACGGCGCGCCCAGACGGTCGCACCAGCGGTCCGCGACCCGCACCCGGCCCGCGTCCGGCGAGACCACCGTCAGCTTCGAACGGTCCACCTTCGCACCCACGTAGTCCGCCAGCAGCGGCAGCGCGAACAGGTGGTCCACCGGACCGTCGAAGAAGCCCTGGATCTGGTCCGTGTGCAGGTCCACGGCCAGGATTCGGTCGGCACCCGCGGTCTTCATCAGATCCGCGATCAGACGCGCCGAGATCGGTTCACGTCCACGGTGCTTCTTGTCCTGCCGCGCGTAACCGTAGAACGGCACGATGACGGTGATGGAGCGGGCCGACGCGCGCTTCAACGCGTCGATCATGATCAGCTGCTCCATGACCCACTTGTTGATCGGAGCCGTGTGGCTCTGGATCAGGAAACAGTCCGCACCACGCGCCGACTCCTGATACCGCACATAGATCTCACCGTTGGCGAAGTCGAAGGCCTTCGTCGGGACGACCCCGACACCCAGCTGCTGGGCGACCTCCTCGGCAAGCTCGGGGTGTGCGCGGCCGGAGAAGAACATCATCTTCTTCTCGCCGGTCGTCTTGATCCCGGTCACAGCACTTTCTCCTCAGAGGTTCGCAGCTGAGCTCATGGGCGCTCTCCCGACTGGCCGCGGGGGCGTCTCAGCTGGTGGGGTGCGGATGTGCACTTATCACGGTACGCCGTGTTCGACGCGCCGGTTTCCGGTCAGTCTTCGCCGCCCGCCTCGCGGGACACCGCCTCGGCCGCCTTCGCCGCCGCGCTCCCCGGACGCTTCCGGGCCACCCAACCCTCGATATTCCGCTGCTGGCCACGGGCCACGGCCAGCGAACCGGGCGGCACGTCCTTCGTGATCACCGAGCCGGCGGCGGTGTAGGCACCGTCCCCGACCGTGACAGGAGCCACAAACATGTTGTCCGAACCCGTACGGCAGTGCGAGCCGATCGTCGTGTGGTGCTTGTCCTGACCGTCGTAGTTCACGAACACACTCGCGGCACCGATGTTCGTGAAGTCCCCGACGGTCGCGTCACCCATGTAGGAGAGGTGCGGAACCTTCGTCCCCTCACCGATCGACGAGTTCTTCGCCTCGACGAACGTACCGATCTTCGACTTCAGCCCGAGCCGG
Organism: Streptomyces rubrogriseus; assembly: GCF_027947575.1. Taxonomy (NCBI): domain Bacteria; kingdom Bacillati; phylum Actinomycetota; class Actinomycetes; order Kitasatosporales; family Streptomycetaceae; genus Streptomyces; species Streptomyces rubrogriseus. The sequence continues at coordinate 706,060 of NZ_CP116256.1, forward strand.
GTACCCGGCCGCAGATACGCGTACGGACCCACGGACGCCTGCGGACCCACATGGGCACCGTTGGCCACCGTGTTGTCCACCCGCGCCCCGGCCTCCACCCGCGTGTCCGTGAGCCGCGTGTTCGGCCCGACCTCGCACCCCTCGGCGAGATGCGTGGCGCCGTGCAGCTGCGTACCCGGGTGCACGACCACGTCCTGCTCGAACGTCACCGTCACGTCCACCCACGTCGTCGCCGGATCCACCACCGTCACGCCGGCCAGCATCGCCCCGGTCAGCAGCCGGTCGTTGAGGATCCGGCGCGCCTCGGCGAGCTGCACACGGTTGTTGATCCCCGCGATCTCCCGGTGGTCCCCGGCCACCGACGCGCCCACCCGGTGCCCCGCCTCGCGCAGGATCCCGAGCACGTCCGTGAGGTACTCCTCGCCCTGGCTGTTGTCCGTCCGCACCTTGCCCAGCGCGTCCGCGAGCAACTGCCCGTCGAAGGCGAACACACCCGAGTTGATCTCCCGGATCGCCCGCTGCGACTCCGAGGCGTCCTTGTGCTCCACGATCGCCGTGACGGCACCCGAGGCACCGTCCCGCACGATCCGCCCGTACCCCGTCGCGTCCGGCACCTCGGCCGTCAGCACCGTCACGGCGTTCCCGTCGGAGGTGTGCGTGGCGGCGAGCGCCCTGAGCGTCTCGCCGGTCAGCAGCGGAGTGTCACCGCAGACCACCACCACGGTGCCGTCCACGGCACCGCCCAGCGCCTCCAGGCCCATCCGCACGGCGTGCCCGGTGCCGTTCTGCTGCTCCTGGACGGCGGTGCGTACGTCGGGGGCGACCTCGGCGAGGTGCGCGGTGACCTTCTCGCGGGCGTGCCCGACGACGGCGACCAGGTTCTCGGGGTCCAGCTCACCGGCGGCGGCGAGCACGTGCCCCACGAGGGACCGGCCGCACAGCTCGTGCAGGACCTTGGGTGTGGCCGACTTCATACGGGTGCCCTCACCCGCTGCGAGAACGACGACGGCTGCCGGGCGAATGGCGCTCACGGGATGCCCTTCGGCTGTTGAGGAGGTGGGGACATCCGCAGGATACCGGGGCGGTTTGTGGGGGACATGAGTGCGGGCCCCGACAGTGATGTCAGGGCCCGGAGGCAACAGCTCCCCCATCAGGATTTGAACCTGAACTTAAGGGACCAAAACCCTCAGTGCTGCCTGATTACACCATGGGGGATGGAACTCGGTCGAACCGGACATTCCGTCAGCTCGCCGAGGCGGCACCCCACACTATGCCGTACCGAATGCCTTCCGTGCGACGGTACAACTCGCCGTCCGGATCCCCTCGTCCACCGATCGGCGGCGAAGCTCGGGGCCTCGCGGGATATCGCGTCGTATCGTTTGTCGAAAGTCACCGGAAATGGGGCGCCCGGCGCCCGTAGGCTGGAGGCATGACCACGACGGGGGAAGACCACGTACCGGCCCGGGGTGGGCCTTGGTGGTGGGACAGGCGGCGCGGCGCGGTGCTCGATGTGAGCCTCGGGGTCGCGTCCGCGCTGGAGTGCGCGGCGGAGGGGGTTCCGTTCGCGCGGGACGCCGGGATTCCGTTGGCGATGGGGGTGGTGTTCGGGCTGCTGGCCGGTTCGGTGCTGGTGGTGCGGCGGAAGTGGCCGATCGCGGTGGTGCTGGTGGCTCTCGCCATCACGCCGGCCGAGATGGGTTTCCTGATGGGGGTCGTCGGTCTGTACACGCTGGCGGCGTGCGAGTTGCCGCGGCGGATCATCGGGGCCCTGGCCGGGATGTCGTTCGCGGGGACGTTGATCGTGACGTTCGTGCGGTTGCGGCAGGACATGGCCGGGGACGGCGTGGACCTGGGGAACTGGTTCTTCGCGTTCGCGGCGATCGGGTCGTCGCTGGGTCTGACCGCGCCGCCTTTGCTGCTGGGGTTGTACGTGGGGCAGCGGCGTCGGCTGATGGAGAGTCTGCGGGAGCGGGCGGACAGCCTGGAGCGTGAGTTGCAGTTGCTCGCGGAGCGGGCGGAGGAGCGCGCGGAGTGGGCGCGTGGTGAGGAGCGGACGCGGATCGCGCGGGAGATGCACGACGTGGTGGCGCACCGGGTGAGTCTGATGGTGGTGCACGCGGCGGCGTTGCAGGCGGTGGCGCGGAAGGATCCGGAGAAGGCGGTGAAGAACGCGGCCCTGGTGGGGGACATGGGGCGGCAGGCGCTGACGGAGCTGCGGGAGATGCTCGGGGTGCTGCGCAGTGGCGGGGTCGGTGCGCGGGCGGAGCGGGCGTCGGTGCCGTTGGCGGCGGTCGGGGTGGCTGCGGCTGCGGCGGCTTCGCGGGCGGCGGAGGACGGGGAGTCGTCGGACGGGCCGTGTCTGTCGGAGTTGGACGAGTTGATCGGGCAGTCGGAGGCGGCCGGGATGGCTGTGGATCTGTCGGTGGAGGGGGAGGTGCGGTTGTATGCGGCGGAGGTGGAGTCGACGGCGTTCCGGGTGGTGCAGGAGGCGTTGACGAACGTGCACAAGCACGCGGCGGGCGCGAAGACGTATGTGCGGTTGGCGCACCGGGTGTCGGAGATCGCGATGCAGGTGGAGAACGAGCCGCCGCCGGAGGTCTCGGCGGCGTCGTCGGCGCGGTTGCCGTCGGGTGGCAATGGGCTGGTGGGGATGAAGGAGCGGGTGGCCGCGTTGGGCGGGGTGTTCGTGTCGGGGCCGACGGATGCGGGGGGTTTCCGGGTGTCGGCGGTGATTCCGGCGTCGTAGCCGTGGGCCGGGCGTCAGTTCGCGGTGAGGCGGGTGGGCTGGGTGCCGGCGACGAGGGTGGCGAGGGCGGTGTCGATGGTGGGGCCGAGGTACCAGTCGCCGGTGTGGTCCAGGGCGTAGACGCGGCCTTCGGCGTCGATGGCGACGAGGGCCTGGCTGTCGGTCTCGGTGCCGAGGGGGCAGGTCTGGGTGCCGAGGGCGCGGCCGAGGTCGCCGAGGGTGCGGGCCATGTGGAGGCCGTGCAGGGGGTCCAGGTGCAGGGTGGCGGGGGCGATCTGGCGGCCGGGTCCGGTGGGTGCGATGTGCAGACCGCCGAATTCGGCCCAGGCCTCGACTGCGGCGGGGAAGACGGTGTGGCGGTGTCCTGCGGGTGAGGTGTGTTCGCGCAGGGTGTCGGCCCAGATCTCGGCCTGCTTGATGTCCCAGCGTCCGGGTTGCCAGCCGGCGTCGCGCAGTGCGGCGTCGACGGGGACGGGGAAGCGGGTGGTGGAGGTGCGGTCGGCTTGCATCGGCCCTTGGTTCGTTTCGGTCGGCTGGTTCGGCGCGATCTGAGTGATCTGCTCGATCTGCTCGGTCAGTCCTTCTCCGTCGCGGGGTCGACGACGCGGACGCCGAAGTGTGCGCTGAGGGCGGTGCAGGCGCGGCAGGGTGCGGCGAAGGCGCCGTGGAGGGGGTCGCCGTCCTCGCGGATGCGGCGGGTGGTGAGCTTGGCGTGTTTGAGTGCTTTGCGGGCTTCGCCGTTGGTCATGGGTTTTCGTGCGGCGCGTTTGCTGCGGGCGGCGTCGGCGGTGGCCAGGTGCCGTGAGATGAGGATCGTCTCGGCGCAGCGGCCGGTGTAACGGTCTCGTTGGCCGCTGGTGAGGGTGTCGAGGAAGTCCTGCACGAGGTGGTGCAGGGCGGGTGGCGTGTCGGCGCGCGTGGCGGTGCCGGTGAGGGTGGTGCCGCGTACGGAGAGGGCGGCGGCGACGGTCGGGAGTATGCCGTCGCGGCGGTGCCGGAGGGTGGGGGTCCGGAGGGTGTCGGTGCTGCTCCAGCCGATGCGTGGGTCGCCGCCGCGGGGGTCGTCGGACCGCCCGGTGTCGGGTCCCGTCTGTGTCGCACTCATGATCGTCTTCCCCTCCTGAGCATCCCCCCGAAGGTCACAGAGTGCCAAATCCCGGGGCTGCTGTGGAAGCTGGGGCGGGGTGACACGCCCGGGTATGGGCGGTGTGTCACGGGAGGGTGACGGCTGGTCACGGAAGTGGTGGTGTCGCGTGCCGGGTGCGGGGTCCGGCGCCGGTGACCCCTCTCGCCGTACCGCATAGGCTGTCGGCACCGCGCTCGCACGCGGTGAATCCAGACAGTGCAGGCAGATCAGACGGATCTGGCAGCAGACAGACGCCGCAGGGGGCAACCGCCATGACGACAGGTCGGCTCGGGCAAGCAGCCGCGCCGCCGAACGCGGCCTATGCCGGGCAGGTCGTGCATTTCCCGGATCCGGTGCGTGCGGCCCGTCACCCGAGAGGGGTACGGGTGGACGCGGGTGGTTACCCCGAGTTCTCGCCGTACGCGCGTGCGGTCGCGGAGATCGCGGATCCGCCGGAGGGGTTCGGGGTCGACGAGTTGCGGCTGACGGACTACGTGTCGGCGAACGCGGCCCTGTCGGCCTCGGGGCACGAGCTGTGGGACACGGTGCCCGCGGTGGCGACGCCGCACGGCTGGACGTGGCACCACGTGGCGGGTTCGCGGCGCATGGAGCTGGTTCCGGTCGAGGTGAAGGCGTTGCTGCGGCACCACGGCGGGATCTCGACGGCGGTGGTGGACCAGGGCAAGCGCGGCACGCGGCCGTTGCAGGAGACGCGTCCGGTGCACTTCGGTCTGCCGAAGTCGGGTGTGGCGGTCACGGAGCAGCAGGTGCAGGGCGTCGAGGAGGACCTCGGGTATCGGCTGCCGGGCGCCTACCGGTCGTTCCTGAAGGCGGCGGGCGGTTGTGCGCCGGTGGGTACGGCGCTCGACGCGGAGCTGGGGCTGCTGGTGGACCAGCCGTTCTTCACGGTGCGTGAGGAGGCGGCGGTCAACGACCTGGTCTATGTGAACAAGTGTCTGCGGGACCATCTGACGAAGGACTACCTGGGCGTCGCCTTCGTGCAGGGCGGTCTGCTCGCGGTGAAGGTGAAGGGCGAGCGGATCGGTTCGGTGTGGTTCTGCGCCTACGACGACGTGCGGGACGTGGATCCGTCGTGGCCGCCGGCGGATCGGGTGGAGCGGCTGCTGCTGCCCTGCGGTGAGGACTTCGACGCGTTCCTGTCCCGGCTGGCGGGTTCCCCGCCGGAGCTGGAGACGGTGGCGAACCTGATGGTGGACGGCGGTTTCGCGCGTGCGGTGCCCGTGACGGCGGCGTCTTCGGTGGGGGAGTGAGCTGACGATGGTGACGTTCGCGCAGGCGCAGGAGCGCGCGGAGGAGTGGGTCAACGGCGAGCTGCCGGCGTACCAGCACCGCGAGGTGCGGGTGCGGGAGTTCGACCTCGGGTTCGTGGTGTGGGCCGAGGACCGTGCGGACGGTCCCCGTTCGGACGGCGGCGCGCAGCGGCTGGTGATCGCCCGGGACAGTGGCGAGGCGACGCTGTGGCCGTCGCTTCCGGTGGGCGAGGTGATCCGCCGGTACGAGGAGGAGTACGGCCGTCCCGAGGAGGCGCAGGCGCCGGTCGCGGCGCCGGCGGCACGGGTGGACCTGAATCAGACGTCCTTCTTGTTGAGTCCGCCGGAGTGGTTGCAGGAGGCGGCGGACCGGATCGGTATTCCGGATCGCCGGCGGGGTGACGGCGAGGGTGGTGAGACCGGAGGTGCGGGCGGTTCCGGTGGTGCGCTTCCGCAGACGCAGGCCGGGGTGTCCTCGGCTCCGGCGGCGTCGGGGCCGTCTCCCGCGGAGGGTTCGTCCGGGAGTGGTGCGGGGTGGCCGGCGGCGAGCTCCGGGGCGTCTGCCGGGGGCTCCGGCGCGGGTGCGGGCGCGTCCGGTGCGCCGTATGCGCCGGGTGCCCCGAGTGCGCCGGGTGTGCCCGCCGGGGCGACGCCCTGGGCCGGGACGGACACCAACGCGGACGCCGGTGAGGACCGTTCGGTGCCGCTGCCGCAGACCGTGTTCGCGCCGCCGTTGAGCGGTGTCGACGACGACACGCCGCCGCCCTCGACGACGTCGGACGCCAAGACGGCCCTGATGTCGGGCGGCAGCGGGCTTCCGCCGACGGCGCTCTCGCCGGCGATCGGCGACCCGAACGCGCCGGGCGCGCCCGGCGGGGCGGGTACGCCGCCGCCCGTGGCCCCGACTCCGCCCCCGGCCCAGCCGCCCGCCGGTCCTGGGTCGCCCGCCACGCCGCCCCGGCCGCCCGCGCCGGACGCCGGGGACATCGCCGACGCCGCGACCAGCAAGGCGACGCCTCCGCCGCGCCGTGGCGGTGGTTCGTCCACGCCGCCGCCGAGTGCCCCGGGGTGCCGGGCGCGCGTCCGGGGAGCACGCCGGCGTCGGCGGGGACGCCCGCGCCGGGTGCCCCGGCGGGCGGCTACGTGCCGACGCAGCTGGTGTCGTCGCTCGGTCCCGAGGGCCCGGGCGGCCCGGGTACGCCGCCTCCGCCCAGTGCTCCTGGCACGCCGCCCGCGCCGGGTGCGACGCCTCCGCCGGGCGCTCCGGGGACCCCGCCTCCGCCGAGCGCGCCGAGCGCGCCGGGTGGGACGCCGCCGGGCGGGATGCACCACGCCGCCACGATGCTGGCCGACCCGGGCCGGACGGGCGGCGGTGCGCCTCAGCCCCCGGTCCCCCGGGACCGCCCAACCCCCTGGCCCGCCCGGGCCTCCCGGTGCCCCCGCCGCTCCAGCGGCGCCGGGCGCTCCGGGTGCGCCGGGCGTGCCTTCCGGTCCCGGCATGCCGCCGCCTCCCCGGCCGCTCCGGGTACGCCCGGCGCGCAGGGTTCCGCGGGGGCGCGGGCGGTGCCGTGCACCACGCGCAGACCGTGCTGGCCGCGCCCTCCCTGGGCGGTCCCGGCGGCATCGGCGCACCGCCGCCCCCGCCCGGCGCCGTACCCGCCCCGCCGGGTGCCGTACCGCCGCCGCCCGGGCAGCCCGTGCCGGGTCAGCCCCCGGCGTACGGCTACCCGCCGCAGCCCACCGGTCAGCCGACCGTCGGGCCCGGCTACCAGGCCGTGCTGCGCTACCGCGCCCAGGACGGCTCCGAGCAGCAGCTGATCCGGCGTTCCGCGCCGGGTACGCCGCACCCGGAGTGGCAGATGTTCCACGAGCTGCGCTCCATGAACGTGCCGCCGGACCAGGTCCTCGAACTCCACACCGAGCTGGAGTCGTGCGAGCTGCCGGGCGCGTACTGCGCGCGGATGATCCGGGAGCAGTGGCCGCAGGCGCGGATCACCTCGATCGCGCCGTACGGACTGGACCACGCGAGCCGGCAGCAGGGGATGCAGCAGCTGCTGGCGCACCAGGGCGAGCTGCACCAGGTGGCCGACGGACCGGCGCGTCCGACGCCGGTGCGCGCTCCGCTGCCGCAGGTGCAGCCCGCGCCGCCGGTTCCGCCGGAGGCCGTCGGGCAGGAGCTGGCCGGCGCGTTCGGCCCGGGGGTCTTCCGGTTCGAGCAGGCCGCGGTGTCCCGGCAGGGGGTGCCGCCGGTCGTGGCGCACACGCTGGTGGCCGCGGGTCTGCCGATGGACATGGGGCCGTTCTTCTGGGCGCAGGCCCAGCCGGGGCGGCCGGTGCCGACGTTGGCGGAGCTGGCGGCCGAGCGTGGTGTGCAGCCGGCCTCGGACGCGGGTTCGTACCTCGTCGTGGGCAGCGACTTCGGCCGGGCGATCTGCGTGCAGTACGGCACGGCGGCCATCGTGGCGGTGCCGGTGGAGGCCGGTCCGGGCGGTGCGCCCGTGCCGCCGCAGTTCGTGAACACGGGGCTGCCCGAGTTCGCGCGCTGCCTGGCGCTGCTGGGCCGGATGTGGCGGCTCAGGTTCGGGCTGAACCAGGAGCAGGCGGGTCGCTGGACGGTGGACTTCCAGGCGCAGTTGGCCGCGCTGGACCCGGCGGCGCTCGGCTCGCCGGAGAGCTGGTGGTCCGTGCTGCTGGAGCAGATGTGGGACGGGCTGCTGTGAGGCGTCCGCGCCGCTGACGTACCCGACGGGCGGGGCCCGGTCGACCTGTGAGTCGACCGGGCCCCGCCCTTTTGTGCGCGGTGTGTCGGATTATGTGGGCTTACGTCTGGTCCATAAAGTCGGTCAGGTCCGTGTAGGTCCCTGTGATGCGGCAGGTTTCACCACAAGCGGGACGCACAGGGTGATTGAGGGGTGATGGGCATGAGCGGTGCATCGGCGTCTCCCCACGGTTTCGCGACCGTGCGCGGGCGTGAGCGCGGTTACCGTCCGGAGCAGGTCGAGGCGTGCGTCGCGGCCCTCTCCGAGGAGCGCGACGCGGCCTGGGAGCGGGCCGCCCGGCTCACCGTGCTGGCCAGGGAGATGGAAGAGGACCTGGGAGACCTGGAGGAGGTGGTCGCGCAGCTCACCTCGCAGGACTACGAGGTGCTGGGGGAGCGGGCGCGAGAGCTGTTCCGGCTCGGTGAGGAGGAGGCCGCGGCGGTGCGCGAGCGGGCGCGCGGTGCCGCGCGGGAGCTGGTGGAGGAGGCGCGGGCGTACGCGGACGGCGTGCGGGAGGCGGCCCGGGCGCACGCCGATGCCGTACGGGCCGAGGCCGACGAACGGGCCCGGCAACTGCTGCTCGCGGCGCGCGCGGAGGCGGACGAGGCGCGCATCGGGGCGCGGCGCGAGGTGAAGGAGGGGCGCGCGGAGGCGTTGTCCGCGCTGCGCGAGATGCGCAGGCGCACCGCCGGGACGGCCGCCGAGCAGAGCAGGGAACTGGCCGAGCGCTGGGCCGCCGCGGAGCGGACCGAGGAGGAGCGCGCGCGGGCCCTGGACGCCCACCACGCGGAGCTGGTGGAGCGCGCGGAGCAGGGAGTGCGCGAGGCGGAGCAGGAACTGGCCGACGCCGGGGAGGCGGCCGCGCGGCGGCAGGAGGAGGCCCGGGACCGGGCGGCCGAGGTGGTCGCCGAGGCCCGGGCACGTCGTGAGCGCATCGCCCGCGACACGGAACGGGTGCTGCGTGAACACGGGGAGCGGTGGGACGAGTTGCAGGCCCACATGGCCTCCGTACGCAGCAGCCTTCATGCGCTGACGGGGCGTGCGGTGGAGGTGGAGTGACGCCCGCGCCGTGAGCCGGCCCGCTGCGTACGGCGCGCCGGGTGCCCCTCACTACGGCGCACCGGGTGCCCCTGGGTACGGCGCGCCGAGTCCCCGTGACTACGGCGCGCCGGGTGCCCATTGCCGTGCCGTCAGTCCCCCCTGCGTACCGCGCCCGCCAGGATCCAGCCCTCCACCGCCTCGTAGTGCCGGCGCTGCTCCTGCGCCTTGCGCCGGCCGGAGAGCATCGTGCCGAGCCAGCCGCAGGCGAAGCCCAGCGGGATGGAGACCAGGCCCGTCGTGGTGAACGGGAACCAGTTGAAGTCGGCCTCGGGGAAGGCGGACACCGGCGAGCCGGAGACCAGGTTGGTGCCCGGCATCAGCAGCAGCACGGCCAGCGAGCCCCCGATCAGGGTGCAGAGCAGTCCGGTCCGCGTGTAGCGGCGCCAGAAGAGGCCGTATACCAGGGCGGGTGCGATGGCCGAGGCGCCCAGGCAGAAGGACAGGGTCACCAGCGGCTGGAGGCTGCGGTGCTGGACGAGGGTGGCCAGGACGATCGCGGGGATGCCGACGGCCAGGGCGGAGACACGGGCGAGGGTCATCTCGCGGCGCGGTGACATCTCCCGCACCCGGGCGGCGAAGACGTCGTGGGCCAGCGAGTTGGCGCAGGCGAGGATCATGCCGCCGACGGAGGCGAGGAGGGTGAGGAAGACGGCCGTGGTGACGGTGGTGAAGAGGAACGTTTCCGCGGTGGAGACCTGCGCGCCGAAGGCCGCCTGGGAGCCCAGCAGGTAGGCGGTGTTGCCCTGCGGGTCGATCCCGGCGACGGCCGCCCGCCCCACCAGGGCCGTCGCACCGAAGCCGATCACCGTGACGACCAGCACGAACAGCGCCACGCCGGACACCGCCCAGGACATCGAGCGGCGCACCTGGCGGGCGGAGGAGGCGGTGTACATGCGCATGGTGACGTGGGGCAGGCAGGCGCCGCCGAGGACGACGGTGAGCTGCGAGGAGATCATGTCCGCGTCCGGGTGGGGGCCGCCCGCGAACTGGAGGCCGGAGTTCAGGAACGCCGACCCCACGCCGCTGTTGTCCGCGGCCGCGTCGAACAGTGCGGCGGGGTCCCAGTCGAAGCGGTGCAGGATCAGCGCGGCGACCACCAGGCCCGAGCCGAGCAGCATCACGATCTTGAGGATCTGGATGAGGGCGGTGCCCTTCATCCCGCCGATCGCCGCGTAACTGATCATCAGCGCGCCCAGGCCGATGATGCAGCCGGTCTGCAGGGACGCGCCGGAGAAGCCGAGGACGAAGGCGAGCAGTTGGCCGGTGCCCGCGAGCTGCACCAGCATCAGCGGCAGCAGCGCGGCGAGGGTCACGGCGCAGGCCGTCATGCGGACGGCGCGGCCCGGCATCCGGCGGGCGAGCGCGTCGCCCATGGTGAACCGGCCCGCGTTGCGCAGGGGTTCGGCCAGCAGGAACATCAGCAGCATCAGGGACAGCGCGGTGCTCAGCGCCAGGACGACCCCGTCGTGGCCGAAGAGGGCGACGACGCCGCCCGTGCCGAGCACGGACGCCGCCGAGATGTAGTCGCCGGCGATCGCGAGGCCGTTGCGCATGGGCGACAGGGAGCCGTACCCGGTGTAGAACTCGTCGAGGTCGTCCCGGTCCGGGCCGGTCATCACGCACAGGAGCAGCGTGACGGTGGCGACGGCCGTGAAGCCGACCAGGGACATCGTCTGGGCGTTGCCGCTGAACTCCGTCACCGTCCCGCCCCCCGCCGTGCGTCCAGCTCGGCCTCCTTGCGGATCCGGTCCGCGAGCGGGTCGACGCGGCGCCGTGCGGTGTGCTCGTACAGCGCGATCGCCAGCCAGGTGACGGGGAGCTGGGCCAGGGCGAGCAGCAGTCCGGTGGGCAGTCCGCCGGCGGCGGTGCCGGTCATCAGCCCGGGCGCGTACGCGGACAGCAGCAGGAAGAGGGTGAAGTAGCCGAGCGCGGCGAGCGTGGCGGTGCGCCGCTGCCGGCGGTAGGCGCTGCGCAGGATCCGCAGGTCGCTGTGGCGGCCCAACGGGTCGCGGCGGGAGGCGCGGTGGGCGTGGGACGTCGGGGCGTACGAGGGCGGGGGCGGGGGCGGGGGTGGTGGCGGGCGGTGCGGGTACGACGGGGACGGGTCGTGGGACATCCCGATTCTCCTTGCGCGGCTAGGGTCCGAGCGGTGGACCGCAGGAGGTGGGGGGCGGGAGCCAGGCACGTTACTCGCGGGTTGGGAAGCACGCTGCGTTTTGGCCGAACTGATCGGTCGGTATGTGCGCGGGTGGACGCACGATGCGTCTCAGGGTGGAGGGCGACCCCTAGACGCACTCCACCGAAGGGTGGACTGCCCTTAGGGGTACCTCCGTACTACGGGTCGGGGAGGGTTCGTACCGACGGAGGACGAGACGGGACCGGTGGCGTCCTTAATCTGGCTTTACGCCGCTGGGGGGCGGTGAACCGGACCCGCGGGGGTGGGGTTTTCCTCAGTAAAAGACTGCGCTGAACACCAGCGCGGACGGCCCCCGGTTCCGGACAGACTCTTCGAGACAGCAGCGAGACACCTGCGCGGCGGTACGACCGCCGCGCCGGGCACCGGCGGCTCACTCGATGACCGACATAGGAGACTTGACATGACATCGGCCGTAAGTATTCCCACGCACGGGAGCACTGGAGGGCGTACGGCCGTTGCCGCGCGAGCGCGGCAGGTCGTGAAGGCCTATGGATCGGGCGAGACCCGGGTGGTCGCCCTCGACCACGTGGACGTGGACATCGCACGCGGCCAGTTCACCGCGATCATGGGCCCCTCGGGGTCCGGCAAGTCCACGCTGATGCACTGCCTGGCCGGCCTGGACACCGTCACCGGCGGGCAGATCTACCTCGACGAGACCGAGATCACCGGCCTGAAGGACAAGAAGCTCACGCAGCTGCGCCGGGACCGGATCGGCTTCATCTTCCAGGCGTTCAACCTGCTCCCGACGCTCAACGCGATCGAGAACATCACGCTGCCCATGGACATCGCCGGCCGCAAGTACGACCGTGCGTGGCTGGACCGCGTCGTGGAGACCGTGGGGCTCGCCGGGCGGCTCAAGCACCGGCCCACCCAGCTCTCCGGCGGCCAGCAGCAGCGGGTCGCGGTGGCCCGGGCCCTGGCCGCCCAGCCCGAGATCATCTTCGGTGACGAGCCGACCGGAAACCTGGACTCGCGCGCCGGTGCCGAAGTCCTCGGCTTCCTGCGCCGGTCGGTCACCGAGCTGGGCCAGACCATCGTGATGGTCACCCACGACCCGGTGGCCGCCAGCTACGCGGACCGGGTGCTGTACCTCGCCGACGGCCGCATCGTGGACGAGATGTACAAGCCCACCGCGGAGGCCGTGCTGGACCGCATGAAGGACTTCGACGCCCGGGGGCGCACGTCATGACCGTCGTGAAGACCTCGATGCGCAACTTCTTCGCGCACAAGGGCCGCATGGCGCTCTCGGCGGTGGCGGTGCTGCTGTCGGTGGCGTTCGTGTGCGGCACCCTGGTGTTCACCGACACGATGAACACCACCTTCGACAAGCTCTTCGCGGTCACCTCCTCGGACGTGTCGGTGGCCCCGAAGGACGTCAAGGCCGAGGACACTCCGCAGAACGGGGTGCCCGAGTCGCTGCCGGCGTCAACGCTGGAGAAGATCCGTTCGGTCGACGGCGTGGAGTCCGTCGAGGGCGCGGTCGTCTCGATGAACGTGACCGTCGTCAACTCCGACAACGACAACGTCGGGGCCACCAGCGGCGCTCCCACCCTCGCCGGGAACTGGACCAAGAACGACCTGCGGTCCATGGAGATCACCTCGGGCCACGCCCCGCGCGGCCCGACCGAGACGATGGTCGACTCCGACACCGCCGACAAGCACGACCTGAAGATCGGCGACGAGCTGCGCACCATCGCGCAGACCGGCGACTTCAAGGCGAAGATCGTCGGCATCGCCTCCTTCACCGTGACCAACCCCGGTGCCGCGGTCGTCTACTTCGACACCGCCACCGCCCAGCGTGAACTGCTCGGCGGCGCGGACCGGTTCAGCCAGTTCAACGTCACCGCCGCCGCCGGTGTCACCGACGCGCAGCTCAAGCAGAACGTGTCCGGCGCCCTGGGGGACACGTTCAAGATCCAGACGGCCAAGGAGGCGTCCGACGAAGGACGCGAGGACGTCGGCGAGTTCATGGACGTCATCAAGTACGCCATGCTCGGCTTCGCCGGGATCGCGTTCCTGGTCGGCATCTTCCTGATCATCAACACCTTCTCCATGCTGGTCGCCCAGCGCACCCGCGAGATCGGCCTGATGCGGGCCATCGGCTCCTCCCGCCGGCAGGTCAACCGCTCGGTGCTGGTCGAGGCGCTCCTGCTCGGCGTGGTCGGCTCGATCCTCGGTGTCGCGGCGGGTGTCGGCATCGCCATCGGCCTGATGAAGCTGATGTCGGCGGCGGGCATGAACCTGTCCACCGACGACCTCACCATCAAGACGGCGACCCCCGTGACCGGCCTGATCCTCGGCGTCGTCGTCACCGTCCTGGCCGCCTACCTGCCGGCCCGCCGGGCCGGGAAGATCTCCCCGATGGCGGCCCTGCGCGACGCCGGCACCCCGGCCGACGTCAAGGCGGGCTGGATACGCGGCCTGATCGGCCTGGTACTCACCGGCTCCGGCGTCGCCGCCCTGCTCACGGCCGCCTCCGCCGACAAGGCGAGCGACGGCTCGATGATGCTCGGCGCGGGCATCGTGCTCTCCCTCATCGGCTTCGTCGTCATCGGCCCGCTGCTGGCCGGGTTCGTGGTGCGGGTGATCAGCGCGGTGCTGCTGCGGGCCTTCGGTCCCGTGGGCCGCCTGGCCGAGCGCAACGCCCTGCGCAACCCGCGCCGCACCGGTGCCACCGGCGCCGCCCTGATGATCGGCCTCGCACTGGTCGCCTGCCTCTCCGTCGTCGGCTCCTCCATGGTCGCCTCGGCCACCAGCGAGCTGGACAAGACGGTCGGCGCGGACTTCATCGTCCAGGGCAACCAGCGGATCGTGCCGCAGGCCGAGAAGGCCATGACCGGCACCCCCGGCCTGGAGCACGTCACCCGCTACAAGGTGCTCGACGCCACGCTGACCTCGCCCGACGGCAAGACGGACGACGACGGCGTCACCGCCGCCGACCCCACCTACGCCGAGGACGTGCGCCGCGCGACGACCGAGGGCAAGCTCTCCGCCGCCTACGGCACCGACGCCATGTCGGTCGGCTCGGACTACGCCGCCAAGCACGGCGTGCACGTCGGCGACACCCTCTCCGTCGCCTTCGAGGGCGGCGAGACCGCGAAGCTCAAGGTCGCCGCGATCACCAGCGACGACGTGGCCATCGACCAGGGCGCCCGGTACATCAGCATCGAGACGATGAAGAAGTACCTGCCGGCCGAGAACGTCCCGCCGAACATGATCATGTTCGCCAAGGCGAAGGACGGCCAGGCCGACCAGGCGTACGCCGCGCTGAAGAAGTCGCTGGACGCCTACCCGCAGTACCAGGTGGCCGACCAGACCGACTACAAGCAGGAGCTGAAGGACCAGATCGGCCAGCTGCTGAACATGGTCTACGGCCTGCTCGCCCTGGCGATCATCGTCGCCGTCCTCGGTGTGGTGAACACCCTGGCGCTGTCGGTGGTCGAGCGGACCCGGGAGATCGGCCTGATGCGGGCCATCGGCCTCTCCCGCCGCCAGCTGCGCCGCATGATCCGCATGGAGTCCGTGGTCATCGCCCTCTTCGGTGCCCTGCTCGGCCTCGGCCTGGGCATGGGCTGGGGTGCCACGGCCCAGAGGCTGCTCGCCCTGGAGGGCCTGAACGTCCTGGACATCCCCTGGCCGACGATCATCGGGGTCTTCATCGGCTCGGCCTTCGTGGGCCTGTTCGCCGCACTGGTCCCGGCCTTCCGGGCCGGCCGGATGAACGTCCTGAACGCCATCGCGACGGAGTAGCACCCGACCCGACAGCCACCGCACACGGGGGTTGCGGAGGAGGGCCCGGCGCCGACGTCCCACGGGACGAAGGCGCCGGGCCTTTTGCGATGCGGGGCCGGACTGCGACCTTCCATGCCCGGCGAGCCTCTCCTGCCCCGCGAGCCTGTGCTCTCCGCGAGCCTGTGCTCTCCGCGAGCCTGTGCTCTCCGCGAGCCTGCGCTCGTTCCGGAGCCTGTGCTCCCCGCGATCCTCCGCTCCCCGCAAGGCTCCGCTCGTCCCGGAGCCTCCGCCCCCGCGAGCCTCCTTTGCCGCGCGATCCTGCGCTCGTCCCGGAGCCTCTGCCCCGCGAGCCCTCCGCCCCGCCCGGCCCCTCCGCCCTTCGGAGCCCCCGCCCCCCCCGAGCCCTCCGAAGCTCCCCGAGCCCCCGAGTCGTCCGTCACCCTGGCGTTCGCCTTTCAGCCCACCGAGTCGGGTGGTGGGTGGGCGCAGGCCCGGGGGTCCAGGGGGCGGAGCCCCTGGTACGGCCACCGCGGCGCCGGCCACCACGCCCCCGGCGTCGTCCACAGCCCCCGACGCCCGCGCATGCGGAGACGTACGCTGGAGACACCCCGGCCCGCAGCGCGCGTCGGGCCCGTGGTGTTGTACACCCCCGCACGGAAAGCGCCCCGAATGAGCCTGCACGGTCTGCTCGACGCCGTAGTCAAGGACACCGCCCTCGCGGAAGCGATCACGGCGGCCGCAGACGGCAACCGCATGCACGTCGACCTGGTCGGCCCGCCCGCGGCCCGCCCCTTCGCGATCGCCGCCCTGGCCCGCGAGACGGGCCGCCCGGTGCTGGCGGTGACGGCGACGGGACGCGAGGCGGAGGACCTGGCGGCAGCCCTGCGCTCCCTGCTGCCCCCCGAGGGCATCGTGGAGTACCCGTCCTGGGAGACCCTCCCGCACGAGCGGCTCAGCCCCCGCAGCGACACCGTCGGCCGCCGCCTCGCCGTCCTGCGGCGCCTGGCCCACCCCCGCCCCGACGACCCCGAGACCGGCCCGGTCTCCGTCGTCGTCGCACCCGTACGCTCCGTGCTCCAGCCGCAGGTCAAGGGCCTGGGCGACCTGGAGCCCGTGGCGCTGCGCACCGGTCAGAGCGCCGACCTGGAAGAGATCGTCCAGGCCCTGGCGGCAGCGGCGTACGCGCGCGTCGAGCTGGTGGAGAAGCGCGGCGAGTTCGCCGTGCGCGGCGGCATCCTGGACGTCTTCCCGCCGACCGAGGAGCACCCGCTCCGGGTCGAGTTCTGGGGCGACGACGTCGAGGAGATCCGCTACTTCAAGGTCGCCGACCAGCGCTCCCTGGAGGTCGCCGAGCACGGTCTGTGGGCCCCGCCCTGCCGCGAGCTGCTGCTCACCGACGACGTGCGCGAGCGTGCCCGCGTCCTCGCCGAGGACCACCCCGAGCTGGGCGAGCTGCTGGGGAAGATCGCCGAGGGCATCGCGGTGGAGGGCATGGAGTCCCTGGCGCCCGTCCTCGTCGACGACATGGAACTGCTCCTCGACGTGCTGCCCAAGGGTTCGATGGCGCTGGTCTGCGACCCCGAGCGGGTCCGCACGCGGGCCGCCGACCTGGTGGCGACCTCGCAGGAGTTCCTCCAGGCGTCCTGGGCGGCCACCGCGGGCGGCGGCGAGGCCCCGATCGACGTGGACGCGGCCTCCCTGTGGTCCATCGCCGACGTCCGGGAACGGGCCCGCGAGCTGGACATGATGTGGTGGTCGGTCTCGCCGTTCGCCGCCGACGACGCGTTCGACGAGGCCGACACCCTCAAGCTCGGCATGCACGCCCCCGAGACCTACCGCGGCGACACCGCGAAGGCGCTGGCCGACACCAAGGGCTGGCTAGCCGACGGCTGGCGCGCGGTCTACCTCACCGAGGGCCACGGCCCCGCCTCCCGCACCGTCGAGGTCCTCGGCGGCGAGGGCATCGCCGCCCGCCTCGACAACGACCTCGAAGCCCTCAGCCCCTCCGTCGTGCACGTCTCCTGCGGCTCGATCGACCACGGCTTCGTCGACCCGGCGCTCAAGCTGGCGGTGCTCACCGAGACCGACCTGACCGGCCAGAAGGCCGCCGGGCGCGAGGGCGCGCGGATGCCGGCCCGGCGCCGCAAGACCATCGACCCGCTCACCCTGGAAACGGGCGACTACATCGTCCACGAGCAGCACGGCGTCGGCCGCTACATCGAGATGGTGCAGCGCACCGTCCAGGGCGCCACCCGCGAGTACCTGGTCGTGGAGTACGCGCCCGCCAAGCGCGGCCAGCCCGGCGACCGGCTGTACATCCCCACCGACCAGCTGGAGCAGATCACCAAGTACGTCGGTGGCGAGGCCCCCACCCTGCACCGCCTGGGCGGCGCCGACTGGACCAAGACCAAGGCTCGCGCCAAGAAGGCGGTCAAGGAGATCGCCGCCGACCTGATCAAGCTCTACAGCGCGCGGATGGCGGCGCCCGGTCACGCGTTCGGCTCGGACACCCCCTGGCAGCGCGAGCTGGAGGACGCCTTCCCCTACGCGGAGACGCCGGACCAGCTCACCACCATCGCCGAGGTCAAGGACGACATGGAGAAGACGGTCCCGATGGACCGCCTGATCTGCGGCGACGTCGGCTACGGCAAGACGGAGATCGCGGTCCGAGCGGCGTTCAAGGCGGTCCAGGACGGCAAGCAGGTCGCCGTGCTGGTCCCCACCACCCTGCTGGTGCAGCAGCACTTCGGGACCTTCAGCGAGCGCTACGCCCAGTTCCCCGTGAACGTGCGGGCGCTGTCCCGCTTCCAGAGCGACACCGAGTCGAAGGCGACCCTGGAGGGGCTGCGCGAGGGCTCGGTGGACATCGTCATCGGCACCCACCGCCTGTTCTCCTCGGAGACGAAGTTCAAGGACCTCGGCCTGGTCATCGTCGACGAGGAGCAGCGCTTCGGCGTCGAGCACAAGGAGCAGCTGAAGAAGCTGCGCGCCAACGTCGACGTGCTCACCATGTCCGCGACCCCCATCCCGCGCACCCTGGAGATGGCGGTCACCGGCATCCGTGAGATGTCCACGATCACCACCCCGCCGGAGGAGCGGCACCCGGTGCTGACCTTCGTCGGCCCCTACGAGCACAAGCAGATCGGCGCCGCGATCCGCCGCGAGCTGCTGCGCGAGGGCCAGGTCTTCTACATCCACAACCGGGTCGAGTCCATCGACCGCGCGGCGGCCAAACTGCGCGAGATCGTCCCCGAGGCCCGGATCGCCACCGCCCACGGCCAGATGTCGGAGCAGGCGCTGGAGCAGGTCGTCGTCGACTTCTGGGAGAAGAAGTTCGACGTGCTGGTCTCCACCACCATCGTCGAGTCCGGCATCGACATCTCCAACGCCAACACCCTCATCGTCGAGCGCGGCGACAACTTCGGCCTCAGCCAGCTCCACCAGCTGCGCGGCCGGGTCGGCCGTGGCCGCGAGCGCGGGTACGCCTACTTCCTGTACCCGCCGGAGAAGCCCCTGACGGAGACGGCGCACGAGCGGCTCGCCACCATCGCCCAGCACACCGAGATGGGCGCGGGCATGTACGTGGCGATGAAGGACCTGGAGATCCGCGGCGCGGGCAACCTGCTCGGCGGCGAGCAGTCCGGCCACATCGCCGGCGTCGGCTTCGACCTGTACGTGCGGATGGTCGGCGAGGCCGTGGCCGACTACCGGGCCTCCCTGGAGGGCGGCGTCGAGGAGGAGCCGCCGCTCGAGGTCAAGATCGAGCTGCCCGTCGACGCGCACGTCCCGCACGACTACGCGCCCGGCGAGCGGCTGCGCCTCCAGGCCTACCGGTCCATCGCCTCCGCCAACAGCGAGGAGGACGTCAAGGCCGTACGCGAGGAGCTGGTCGACCGCTACGGCAAGCTGCCGGAGCCGGTGGAGAACCTGCTGCTGGTCGCCGGTCTGCGCATGCTCGCGCGGGCGTGCGCCGTCGGCGAGATCGTGCTCCAGGGCAACAACATCCGCTTCGCGCCGGTTCAGTTGCGCGAGTCCCAGGAGCTGAGGCTCAAGCGGCTCTACCCCGGCAGTGTCATCAAGTCGGGTACGCACCAGGTGCTCGTGCCGCGCCCGAAGACCGCGAAGGTGGGCGGCAAGCCGCTGGTCGGGCGGGAACTGCTCGGCTGGGTGGGCGAGTTCCTGACCTCGATCCTCGGGTCGTAACCCGAGGTCCGGGCCGGCGCACGTCGAAGCCGTCCACGGGGACAGTTCCGTGGACGGCTTCGACGTGTCCGGGTACGGGGAGTGGCTTCTACTGCCGCTCCCGGCCGCCGCCCTGCTCGCGTCCGAAGCCGAGTTTGCCCTCGGCCTGCTGCTGCGCGGCGTCGACCTGCTTCTCGTACTTGCCGCCGGTCCGCTGGTTGACCTGGCGTTCGGCGGCGTCGGACATCTTCCTTGACTTGTCCTTGTCCTTGCCGGCCATGCTCTTCATCTTGTCGAGGATGCCCATGCAGAGCTCCTTCCGAGGCGTGACTCACTGTCGAAGGTACGACAGATATGTCTCGTGTGCCCACTAACGCCTACTTAAGGCCCCCTATGGGCCGGGCCGCTGCCTCGCTACGGTGGTGGCTGCGAACGGCAAGGGGAGGGGCGCACATGAGGCGGCACAGCAGGACCCGTACCGGTTGGGCCGCGGGGGCGGCCCTCGCCCTGGCCCTGGTGACCGGCTGCGAAGGCCTGGAGGCCGACGACGACGCCCCGGCCTCGGGCGGCGGCGCCGAGGCCCCCGCCGCGGGCCACGCCGTCAGCCCGCTGGACAACCCGGACGGCACCGAGCCGGGCCTCGCCCCGGTCGCGGGCGACAGCCCGCAGGCGGCCGCCCGCAAGCTGATCGACGGTCTGCGGACCAAGGGGCGCGGCCCGAAGACCGGGTACGACCGGGACGAGTTCGGCTACGCCTGGATGGACACCGCCGACGGCGTCCCACTCGCCCGCAACGGCTGCGACACCCGCAACGACCTGCTCAAACGCGACGGCCAGGAGGTCCGCTTCAAGTCCGGCTCGGACTGTGTGGTCATCGCGATGACGCTGGACGATCCGTACACCGGGACGAGCATCGAGTGGCGCAAGCAGAAGGCGAGCGAGGTCCAGATCGACCACGTCGTGCCGCTGTCCTACAGCTGGCAGATGGGCTCCTCGCGCTGGCCGGAGAACAAGCGCGAGCAGCTGGCCAACGACCCGCTCAACCTGCTCCCCGTCGAGGGCCGCGCCAACTCCGCCAAGCGCGACTCCGGCCCGGCCTCCTGGCTGCCGCCCGACAGGTCGATCCGGTGCGCGTACGCCGTCCGCTTCGCCCAGGTCGCGGTCAAGTACGAGCTGGCGGTGACGGAGGCGGACCGGGCGATGATGTCGAAGCAGTGCCAGGGCTGACGCGGCTACGGCGCCGGTGTGGTCAGCGCCGCGAGGGCGGGGCGGAGCAGCGCCGCGATCCGGTCGCCCGAGGCGTCCCGCGGGGGTGACGGACCGAGCAGCTGGTGCGACTGCTCGGACGGCTTCGGGGTCACGCGGCCCGGCGTGAGGGGCCCGGCTCCCGCAGCCCCGGGGTGAGGGACCCGGCTCCCGCGGCTCAGGCGCTCGTCCCGTCCAGGCCGTCCAGGTCGAGGACCTCTCCTGCGGGGGACTCGGCGGGCACCGGCTCGTCGTACCCGGTGAAGGACAGGGCGCCGGGCTCCTGCTTCGAGCCGCTCTCGAAGCGCAGCAGGTACGGCTTGCCCTCGGTGGCGACGTACACCGTGTTGCGCGTGGAGCCGTCCGTCTCGTACAGGGTGAACGCGGGCTTGCCGTCGACGGTGGTGGCCCTGCCGCGGGTCACCTTCGTCGGGGCGTCGTCGCCGCTGCCCCCGGCGTCCTCCAGCAGCTTGTCCAGGTCGCAGAAGCCGGCCATCTCCTTCGCGTCCGCGCCGTCGGCGGACATGCTGGTCCACCGTCCGGCCAGCAGCGACACGAGGGCCTCGGTGTCGGCCTGCGGCTCGCCCTTGCTCTGGGCCCGCAGGAACCGCTCGTCGTACTTCAGGTAGACCGTGTCGCCGGTCTTGATCAACTCGGCCTTGCCCTGGCCGTCCATGCCCATCGTCCCGGCGCAGTCGCCCCGCCGGTCCAGGGCGAGGTCGATCTCTATGGTGCCGCCGCTCTCGTCGTCGGGGACGCTGCCGGTCATGCGCAGCGAGCGCGCCCCGGTGGTGGCCTTCAGCGCCCGCTCGGATATCTCGGCGCCGGTCAGCCCGGCGAACGGCTCGTCCGGCGACGGTCCGGAGGCGGACGCGGACGCCTCTGCCGGCGCCGCGGTCGAGCCGGGTGCGCTGGCGGACGGCGACGCGGCCGAGGATCCGCCGGACGCGGTGGACCGGGCGGCCCCGTCGGACGTGCCGTCGCCGTCCTGGCCGGACTGGCAGCCGGTCAGGCAGGCGGTGGCGCCGGCGGCGAGGAGAAGAGCGGTGAGTGCGGTGCGGCGCGCGCGACGGCGCATGGTGGATCCCCCCAGGGATTCTCGGTGAACGGGGAGCGCGGTCCGGCGCTCAGAACTGGCCGTTGCCGAGCAGTTCGCCGTCGGCATCGTAGATCGTGACGAGGCCGTTCTCGCTGTCCTTCCAGTCGGCGAACGCGGAGGCGATGAGCTTGGCCGGACCGGTGCCGGAGCCCATGATGCCGCCGGTGAAGTCGGTGTAGACGTCGGCGGCGTCGAGGATGTCGTTCTGCTCGTCGGCGCCCTGCACCTTGGTGACGTGGGAGACGGCGTCCTTCTCCTTGGGCGTCCCGTTCTTCTGCACGAACGCCTTGAACTGCTCGGCCTGGGAGGCCTTCTCGACGGCCTTGTCCTCGGCGGGCTTCGCCTCGGAGGAGCCGTCCGTCTTCGCGCCGTCCGCGCCCGCGCCGTCCTGCTTCTCGCCCGCGCTCGCCGAGGTCCGGTCGTCGCTCTTGGCGTCGCCGTCCCCGTCGCCCGCGTTCGCCGACAGCGCGCCGATGACGGCGATCCCCACCACGGCGCCCAGCGCGATCTTGGTCTTCATGCCCATGACGTCAGTCCTCTCCCCAGAGACGATCGGTCGGCCGTGAACCGAAGCTTGCCGCTTCGGCCGGCCCGATGGGTCAATCAGACCAGAGCTTGTGAACCGAGTCAACACGGTTCACGAGGTCGTGCGAGTACACGATGTGAACGGAGTCGGATCGCGTTCATCGGTAGGATCGGCCCCACACACCAGGACGAGGGGGCCCCGAGCGTGCAGGAAAACGGGACAGAGGTGACCGCCGCCGGTATCGCGCGGCTCGCCGGCGTCGGCCGCGCCGCCGTCAGCAACTGGCGCCGTCGGCACGCGGACTTCCCCAGACCGGTCGGCGGCACCGAGACCAGCCCGTCCTTCGCCCTCGCCGACGTCGAGGCATGGCTGCGCGCCCAGGGCAAACTCGCCGAGGTCCCCCCGCGCGAACGTGTCTGGCAGCAACTGGCCGGCCACCCCGAGGGCCCGGTCGCCGCCCTGGTGCAGGCCGGCTGCGTCCTCCTGCTGATCCACGACCGCCCCACCCTCTGGCTGGACGCGAGCGCCGGCTCCGACGAACGCCTCGCCGACCTGCTGCCCGCCGCCCTCGACGAGGTGCTCGACGCCCGCTTCGGCACCGGCCCCCAGCGCGCCGTCACCACCCCGGCCGGCCCCCGGCTGCTCCCCTCCGCACCGCTCCTGCGCGGCGCCGCCGAACTCGCCGCCGGACCGGGCGCCCGCAAGGCGTACGAGTTCCTGCTCGGCCGGCACCTCGACGCCAATCCGCGGCAGTACACGCTCACCCCGGACCCGCTCGCCGACCTGATGGCCGAACTCGCCGGTCCCGCCCGCACGGTGCTCGACCCCGCCTGCGGCACCGGCTCCCTGCTCCGCGCCGCTGCCGCCACCACCCGGCCCGGGCAGGAGCTGTGCGGCCAGGACAGCGACCCCGCGCTGGCCGCCCTGACCGCACTGCGGCTCGCCCTGAGCACGGACGCCGCCGTGCGCATCGCCGCCGGTGACAGCCTGCGCGCCGACGCCCGCAGCGGCCTGCGCGCCGACGCCGCGCTGTGCCACCCGCCGTTCAACGAGCGCAACTGGGGCCACGACGAACTCGCCTACGACCCCCGCTGGGAGTACGGCTTCCCGGCCCGCACCGAGTCCGAGCTGGCCTGGGTGCAGCACGCCCTGGCCCGGGTCAGGGACGGCGGCACCGTCGTCGTCCTGATGCCGCCCGCCGCGGCCTCCCGCCGCTCCGGCCGCCGGGTCCGCGCCGACCTGCTGCGCCGGGGCGCGCTGCACGCCGTGATCGCCCTGCCGGCCGGCGCGGCACCGCCGTACAACCTCCCCCTGCACCTGTGGGTGCTGCGCCGGCCCGAGCGGGCGCCCGCGCAGCCCGGGGTGCTGCTCGCCGACACGGGGCAGTTCGCCGGAGAGGGACGCGGCGGGCCGGACTGGCGGTCCGTGCGGGACGCCGTACTCGACGCCTGGACCGCGTTCGACCGCACCGGCCGGCTCGACGACCGGCCGGGCCTCGCCCGCTGCCTGCCCGTCATCGAACTCCTCGACGACGACGTCGACCTGGCCCCCGCCCGCCACCTGCCGCCCCCCACCGCCACCGGCGGCACCGAACGGCTCACGGACGTACGCGAGCGCCTCGACGAGACCCTGCGCCTGACCGCGGAGCTGACCCCCGCGGCCCCCGGCACCGGACGCGCCGCACCGCGCAGGCCGCTCACCACCGTCGGTGAACTCGCCCGCGGCGGCGCCCTCGTGCTGCGCACCGGCACGAACGGCGGCCACGCGCGCGTGCCCCTGCTCACCGACCACGACGTCCTCACCGGCACCGGCCCCTCGGGCACCCTCCCGGAGGGCGACGAGGAACCCGTCCTGACCGAACCCGGTGACGTCGTCGTGCCCGTCCTCGGCGGCGGCTCCGTCGCGCGCGTGATCGACGCGGACACGGCCGGCGCCGCCCTCGGGCGCAACCTCGTGCTCCTGCGCCCCGACCCCGCCGCCCTCGACCCCTGGTTCCTCGCCGGGTTCCTGCGCGGCACCGCCAACCACCGGCAGGCCAGCAGCTACGCCTCCACCGCCACCCGCCTCGACGTACGCCGCCTCCAACTGCCCCGGCTGCCCCTCGACGCCCAGCGCGGCTACGGCGACCGCTTCCGCGCCCTCGACGAGTTCGAGCGCGCACTGCGCCTCGCGGGCCGCCTGGGGGAGCAACTGGTACGGGGCATGTACGACGGACTCACGGACGGCACGGTCGCCCCCGACTGAGCCGCCCGCGCGGGCCGAGTGACCAGGACGACAACGGTTCGGTACAACCCGGGGCCGCTCGTCCGTGTCGGCCTATACGCTCGACTCCGCACCGGTCGCCCGGCGCACGTCCCTCTCATCAGGTCTCCAGGAGAAGTCATGCACGGCCACGGCTATGCGCCGCCACCGCCGCCGCGCCGCCCCAGGACCGCGGTGCTGGTCCTGTCGCGCGTCTTCTTCGTGGCCCTGGCCCTGTTGAGCATCGGGTTCCTCGCCTGGATATCGACGCTGTACGCGGCCATCGTGAGCCGCCGGCCGCGCGACTGGTGGGTCTTCGCCGGGACCGCCGTCGCCCTGGTGGTCAGTTTCTGCTTCCTGGCCACCGACGACACCGACGACTTCAGCACCCCGGCCGGCACCACCGGCATGATCATCCTGCTGCTCAACGCCTGCGTCTGCGCCGGGTACTTCCTCTACGCCGACATCAGCCACCACCGGCGGCCGCCCCACCCCGGCCACGTCGTTGCGATGCCGCCGCCCCCGGCGGCCGGGTACGGGCACCCGCAGCCCTCGTACCCCTACGCTCCGCCGCCCGTTGCCGCCCCCGTGCAGACGCCGGTCCCGCCCTACCAGGCCTCGCCGCCGCAGCACCCCGCGGCGCCCGCCCGCATCGACCAGGTCCGCGCCGAACTCGACGAACTCAGCGACTACCTGCGCAACCACGACGGCCGCGGCGGCAGCGACGGCCGCGACGGCGGCCACCGGGGCGGAAGGTGACCGTGGCGGCCGGACGCGTCGTCGCCGGCCGGTACGAGCTGTCCACGCTCATCGGCCAGGGCGGCATGGGACAGGTCTGGACGGCCTACGACCGGCGCCTGGACCGGCGCGTGGCGGTGAAGCTGCTGCGCCCCGACAAGGTCGCCGGGGCGGAGGCCGACGAACTGCGCCGCCGGTTCGTGCGCGAGTGCCGCATCACCGCGCAGGTCGACCACCCCGGCCTGGTCACGGTGCACGACGCGGGCAGCGAGGGCGAGGAGCTGTTCCTCGTCATGCAGTACGTGGACGGCGCCGACCTCTCCGACCACCTCGCCGAGCACGACCCCTACCCGTGGCAGTGGGCCGTCGCGGTCGCCGCCCAGCTGTGCGCCGTCCTCAGCGCCGTGCACGCCGTGCCGATCGTCCACCGCGACCTCAAGCCGCGCAACGTCATGGTCAAGCAGGACGGCACCGTCACCGTCCTCGACCTCGGCGTCGCCTCCGTCATGGACGCCGACACCACCCGCCTCACCCACACCGGCACCCCCATCGGCTCGCCCGCCTACATGGCGCCCGAGCAGGCCATGGGCGGCGCCGTCGGCCCGTACACCGACCTGTACGCACTCGGCGTACTGCTGCACGAACTGCTCAGCGGCGACGTCCCGTTCGCGGGTTCCACGGCGCTCGGCGTACTGCACCGGCACCTGTACGAGCCCCCGCTGCCGGTGCGCCGCGTCCGCCCCGAGGTCCCGGAGGCGCTGGAAGCCCTGGTCCTGCGCCTGCTCGCCAAGGACCCGCAGCACCGCCCCGACTCCGCGCAGGAGGTCTACGAGCACCTCGCGCTGCTGCTGCCGGCGCTCGGCGTGCCCACCGGCGGCCCCCTGGACCCCACCCGCCCCTTCGTGCGCCCGCACGCCCCTGGCCCGACCGCGCCCGCACCCCCGCGCCGCAACCGGCCCCCGTAGCGCCCGCCGCCGAGGCCGCCAAGCCGGACGTCGCCCGCGCCGTCGACGACGTCAAGCGCCTCCTCGGCGAGGGCCGCATCACCCAGGCCGTCGACGTCCTCGGCGCGATCCTGCCCGCCGCCGCCGAACAGCACGGCGAACGCTCCCCGGTCGTGCGCACCCTGCGCAGGCAGTACGCGGCGACCCTCATGGACGACGGCCAGTACCGGCGCGCCCTGCCCGAACTGCGCCGCCTCGCCGACGAACGCGCCGCCGAGGCCGGCCAGGCCGACCCGCAGTGCCTGCGCCACCGCTACGACGCGGCCCAGTGCCTGGAACAGCTCGGCGAACCGGCCGCCGCCCTCGCCGAGTACCGGGCGCTGCTGCCGTACTACGAGAACCAGTACGTGGCCGGCGACCCCGACCTGGCCCACGACGTCCGCCGCCGCATCGGCCACCTCCTGCTCGCCCTCGGCGACCGCGCCGCCGCCCACGACACGCTGGCCCGGCTGCTGCACGACGTGGAGCGCGTCCACGGCCCGGGCCATCCGCTCGCGGCCGACGTCCGGCGCACGCTCCAGTGGCTGGGCCGGATGCACGGCTGACCCCCGCCGCCAAGCGGACCGGGCCCGAGGCGGTGCCCGAAGTCCTGATGAATCGTTGGTCCAATGGGTTGGCCAGAGCCGGGCCACTGCCTAACATCGATCATCGCAAGACTTTGTGCACCGTCGCACAATCTCCAAACGGGAGGTTCCCTTGCACCGCCGCAGCCGCCGTCGCCCCGCGCTTCTCCTCACCGCCGCGATCGCCGCAGCGGCCCCCCTGCTCGCCGCCTGCGGCAACGACGCGCATCCGGGCGCGGCGGCCGTCGTCGGCGACCAGCGGATCACCGTCGCCCAGCTGGAGAGCCGCGTCGACGAGGTGCGCGAGGCACAGCGCGCCGCCGTCCCGGACGACACCCAGTACCAGCAGGTCGTCGCCCGGACCGGCACCCTCACCCGCGACACCCTGCACGGCATGGTCCTCGACCGGGTCCTGCACCGCGCCGCCCAGGACGCCGGGGTGAGCGTCAGCCGCAAGGAAGTGCAGGACATGCGAGGCGAGCTGGAGAAGCAGGCCGGCGGTCCCGAGCAGCTGGAGACGGTCTGGCTCCAGCAGTACGGCGTCGCCCCCGACCGCCTCGACGACAACCTCCTCGTCCAGATCGAGGCCCAGAAGCTCGCCCAGAGCCTCGGCACCGACACCAGCCGCCCCGAGTTCTGGCAGGCCCTGTCCGAGGCCTCCAAGAAGCTCGACGTCGACCTCAACCCGCGCTACGGCGCCTGGGACGTCCAGAAGAGCAGCCGCGTCGACACCCGGACACCGTGGGTGCGGGAGATCACGGCCGCGGGGTCCCAGCAGCCGGCTTAGCGCCCCTGAGCAGCGGCGATACGGCCCCCTGTGGACAACTCGGGGGGCCGTCGGCGGCGTGCGTTAGGTTCGAGGAGTGAACGCAACCACCGCCGGCCCGACCACCCCCGACCAGGGCCGCATCGTCCTGCTCACCACCAGCCACCGCGTCGCCCCCGGCCTGCTGTCCTGGCCCGCCTGGCAGGCCCTGCGCACCGCCGACCGCGTCCTGTGTGCCGACGGAGCCCACCCCCAGCTGCCCTACCTGCGCGAGGCGGGGATACGGGTCGAGGAGACGGCCCCGACCGCCGAGGAACTGGTGGACGACTGCGCCGGCGGCCGTACCGCGGTGGTCGTCGCGACCGGCGAGGGCGAGCCCGCGCTCACCGACTCACTGGCCCGTCTCGCCGGCTCCGGACGGGTCCGGATGCCCGACCTCGAGCTGCTCCCCGCCTCCTACGACCTCCCGGGCGCCCGCCTCCTCGACCTCGTCCAGGTCATGGACCGCATCCGCCTCGAATGCCCCTGGTCCTCGCAGCGCACCCACAAGGGGCTGGCCAAGTACGCCATCGAGGAGGCGTACGAACTCGTCGAGGCCATCGAGGACGGCGACCGCGACGAGCTGCGGGAGGAGCTGGGAGACGTGCTCCTCCAGGTCGTCTTCCACGCCCGCATCGCCGAGGAGGACCCCGACGCCCCGTTCTCCGTGGACGACGTGGCCGGCACCATCGTCGACAAGCTCGTCCACCGCCACCCGCACGTCTTCGGCGACGAGACGGCCGACACCCCCGAGGAGGTCCGCGCCCACTGGCTGCGCACCAAGGCCGCCGAGAAGCAGCGCACCTCGGTCACCGAGGGCGTCCCCCTCGGCCAGCCCGGCCTGGCCCTCGCCGCCAAGCTCCACTCCCGGGTCCGCACCGCGGGCCTCGACGTCCCGCTGCCGACCGGCGAGGGCATCGGCTACGACCTGCTCGCCCTCGCCGCCCGCGCCGAGTCCGAGGGCACCGACCCCGAGGCGGCCCTGAGAGCGGCAGCCCGCGCCTACCGGGACGCGATCCGGGCGGTCGAGGGATGACCGGCAGCTCTTCCGCCCCGGTCCCCGAGCTGTTCAGCTGGGAGTTCGCGAGCGACCCTTACCCCGCCTACGCCTGGCTGCGCGAGCACGCCCCCGTGCACCGCACCCGGCTGCCCAGCGGAGTGGAGGCGTGGTTGGTCACCCGGTACGCCGACGCGAAAGAGGCGCTCGCCGACCCGCGGCTGTCCAAGAACCCGGCGCACCACGACGAGCCCGCGCACGCCAAGGGCAAGACCGGCATCCCGGGGGAGCGCAAGGCCGAGCTGATGACCCATCTGCTCAACATCGACCCGCCCGACCACACCAGGCTGCGACGACTGGTCAGCAAGGCGTTCACGCCCCGCCGCGTGGCCGAGTTCGCGCCCCGGGTGCAGGAGCTGGCCGACGGTCTCATCGACCGGTTCGCGGCCACCGGCTCCGCCGACCTGATCCACGATTTCGCCTTCCCGCTGCCCATCTACGCCATCTGCGACCTGCTCGGCGTCCCCCGCGAGGACCAGGACGACTTCCGGGACTGGGCGGGCATGATGATCCGTCACCAAGGGGGCCCGCGGGGCGGCGTCGCCCGGTCGGTGAAGAAGATGCGCGGCTACCTCGCCGACCTCATCCACCGCAAGCGCGCCGCGCTGCCGCCCGAGCCCGCCCCCGGCGAGGACCTCATCTCCGGTCTGATCCGCGCCTCCGACCACGGCGAGCACCTCACCGAGAACGAGGCCGCGGCCATGGCCTTCATCCTGCTCTTCGCGGGATTCGAAACCACCGTCAACCTGATCGGCAACGGCACCTACGCGCTGCTCACCCACCCCGGGCAGCGGGAGCGGCTGCAGACCTCGCTGGCCGCGGGGGAGCGCGGCCTGCTGGAGACCGGCGTCGAGGAACTTCTGCGCTACGACGGCCCGGTGGAGCTGGCCACCTGGCGCTTCGCCACCCGGCAGCTGACCATCGGCGGCCAGGACGTCGCGGCCGGCGACCCGGTCCTCGTCGTCCTGGCCGCCGCCGACCGGGACCCGGAGCGGTTCACCGACCCGGACACCCTGGACCTCGCCCGCCGCGACAGCCAGCACCTCGGGTACGGCCACGGCATCCACTACTGCCTCGGCGCCCCGCTCGCCCGGCTGGAGGGCCAGACGGCGCTGGCCACGCTGCTGACCCGGCTGCCGGACCTCCGTCTCGCCGCCGACCCGGCCGAACTCCGGTGGCGCGGCGGCCTCATCATGCGAGGTCTGCGCACCTTGCCCGTCTCGTTCACGCCGCCCGCGTCATCGGCCGGCAACGGTCCGTCGCCGACGCAAAAGTGACACGCGCTCACCTCTGTGATCTTCACGTGATCTGCGCGGCATGAACTTGTGACAAGCGATGATCTCCCTATACGTTCACGGATCAGCGTGGTGTCGAGCGTCATCCGCCGCGCGGTCCCCGTCGTCTCGTGAAAGGTCGTCGCATGCTCTCCGGGAACGGTCGTCACCGCCGCCCCCGCCAGGCACCCGCACTGGTCGTCGCCGCCGGAGTGACCGGCTCCGCCATCGCGATCCCGCTGCTCGGCGCCACCGGCGCGCACGCGGCCGACTCGGCGAACTGGGACCAGGTCGCCGAGTGCGAGACCGGCGGCGCCTGGAGCCAGAACAGCGGCAACGGCTACTACGGCGGCCTGCAGCTGTCCCAGGAGTCCTGGGAGCAGTACGGCGGTCTGGACTACGCCCCCAGCGCCGACCAGGCCAGTCGCTCCCAGCAGATAAGAATCGCCGAGAAGATACACGCGGCCCAGGGCATCGCCGCCTGGCCGACCTGCGGTCTGCTCGCCGGCCTGGGCAGCGGCTCCGGGGGCACGGGCGACGGCTCCGGCACGGCCGGTGACGGGGCGTCGGAAGGTTCGGACGCCTCGGGGGAGCAGGACACCACCAAGTCGTCCGAATCGCCCGCGACCACCGAAACGCCCGAGTCGTCCCAGTCATCCGAGTCGTCCGGCTCGTCCGAGGCGCCGGAGTCGACGTCCGGGGCGTCCTCTTCGTCCCCCTCGCCCTCTTCTTCGCCGTCTTCGTCGTCTGACACCCCGTCCGACGGTTCGAGCGGGGCGTCGGGCGACTCGTCCGACGGTGCGGACCAATCCGCCAAGCCGGACACTTCCGCCGAATCCGACCCCTCCGGCAGTGCCGAACGGCAGGGCACCGAGGGCTCGTCCGGCTCCGGCAAGCACCGCGGCGGCAGCGCGGACGAGGGTGCGACGGGAGAGGGCCGTACGGACCCGACGTCGGGCCGGCACGCCTCGCGCGACGGTGGCGAGCGAGAGGCCGGGGACGGGCGTTACGTCGTCCGCACCGGCGACAGCCTCTGGGCCATCGCCGACTCCCTTGACGTCGACGGCGGGTGGCACGCGCTCTACGCCGACAACGAGGCCGTCGTCGGCGCCGACCCCGACCACATCCTGCCCGGTCAGACGCTCACGGTCACGGGCGAATCGGGCGAAAAGTAGGGGGAGTTCGCGTCACGGTTAGAGACCGTATGTCCCTTTTGGATCTCGTGAGAGATAGGTCTCAGAAGCCGTGATCGTCTTTGAAAATCCGCGGAGCGCGTGTCTACGGTCATGACCGCTCGCCACCGCGGGCCCCGACAGCCGCAACGCCGAATCCTGCCAGCGGCCGTACGGGAACAGTCGTCGCGTCAAGCGCCGCAGGCAGGAGCGGGGGACCCAAGGTAAGCGCCGCACCGGGCAGTTGAGCCGGAGCGGCTAGGGGTGAAGCCGAGTTCCGGGAGGAACCCGGCCGGGCAACTCAACCGGCCCGAACCCGACAGCTCACCTCGCAGGCGTCGGTGAGGGGATCAACCATGCTGTTTTCCGGCAAGGGCAAGCACCGTCGCCCGTCCAAGGCCACCCGTGTCATCGCCGTCGCCGGCGTCACCGGTGCCGCCGTCGCCGCCCCGCTGATGGCGGCCGGCAACGCCTCCGCCGCCACCGCGTCCGAGTGGGACGCCGTCGCCCAGTGCGAGTCCGGCGGCAACTGGTCCATCAACACCGGCAACGGTTACTACGGCGGTCTGCAGTTCTCCGCCTCCACCTGGGCCGCCTACGGCGGTACGCAGTACGCCTCCACCGCCGACCAGGCGAGCAAGTCCCAGCAGATCCAGATCGCCGAGAAGGTGCTCGCCGGCCAGGGCAAGGGTGCCTGGCCGGTCTGCGGCACCGGCCTGTCGGGCGCCGCCTACACCGGTGGCGGCTCCGAGGACAGCGGCTCCGGCAGCTCCGAGGGCTCGCAGAGCCAGAGCAGCGGCTCCACCGCCGAGCGCTCCACCGAGCAGAAGGCCTCCCGCTCCGCCGAGCGCCCGGCCGCCGAGCCGAAGGCCGAGAAGCCCGCCAAGAAGACCGTCACCACCCCGACCGGCAAGAAGGTCGAGAAGGGCGACGGCGAGTACAAGGTCGTCAAGGGCGACACCCTCAGCTCGATCGCCGAGGAGCACGACGTCAAGGGCGGCTGGGCGAAGCTGTTCAAGCTGAACGACGACATCGTCGACGACGCCGACCTGATCTACCCGGGCCAGCAGCTGCACCTGAAGTAAGCGGCGGCGGTCCCGCGACTCCCGCCCCGGTGCGTGTTCCCCCGTACGCACCGGGGCGGGACTTTTCATGTTCCGCCTTTGTTCCGTTCTGAAACAATTTACTCTCGGTTCTGTCCAGCGGGTGGGCGATCGGCTGGCCGATCGCCCGGAGCCGGTTAGGCTCGGTCCCGCAGAGCCGTCGCGGTCCCGCGGGACCGCGACGGACCGAAGCGCCACAGTGAAGCGTCACATTGAAGAAGGAGATGCTCGTGCCGTCCATCGACGTCGTCGTAGCCCGGGAAATCCTGGACTCCCGAGGCAACCCCACGGTCGAGGTCGAGGTCGGCCTCGACGACGGCAGCACGGGTCGTGCCGCCGTTCCGTCCGGCGCCTCCACCGGTGCCTTCGAGGCCATCGAACTGCGTGACGGCGACCCGAGCCGTTACCTCGGCAAGGGCGTCGAGAAGGCCGTGCTGGCCGTCATCGAGCAGATCGGCCCGGAGCTGGTCGGCTACGACGCCACCGAGCAGCGCCTGATCGACCAGGCCATGTTCGACCTGGACGCCACCGACAACAAGGGCTCGCTCGGCGCCAACGCCATCCTCGGCGTCTCCCTCGCCGTCGCCCACGCCGCCTCCGAGGCCAGCGACCTGCCGCTCTTCCGCTACCTGGGCGGCCCGAACGCGCACCTGCTGCCGGTGCCGATGATGAACATCCTGAACGGCGGCTCGCACGCCGACTCCAACGTGGACATCCAGGAGTTCATGATCGCCCCGATCGGCGCGGAGTCCTTCTCCGAGGCGCTGCGCTGGGGTGCCGAGGTCTACCACACCCTCAAGAAGGTCCTGAAGAACAAGGGCCTGGCCACCGGCCTCGGCGACGAGGGCGGCTTCGCCCCGAACCTGGGCTCCAACCGCGAGGCCCTCGACCTCATCCTCGAGGCGATCAAGGAGGCCGGCTACACCCCCGGCGAGCAGATCGCCCTCGCGCTCGACGTCGCCGCGTCCGAGTTCTACAAGGACGGCTCCTACTCCTTCGAGGGCAAGGAGCGCACCGCCGCCGAGATGACCGAGTACTACGCCGAGCTGGTCGAGGCGTACCCGCTGGTCTCCATCGAGGACCCGCTGTTCGAGGACGACTGGGACGGCTGGAACACCATCACCGCCAAGCTCGGCGACAAGGTGCAGCTGGTCGGCGACGACCTGTTCGTCACCAACCCGGAGCGCCTGGCCCGCGGCATCGAGGAGAACTCGGCCAACGCCCTGCTCGTCAAGGTCAACCAGATCGGTTCGCTGACCGAGACCCTGGACGCCGTCGAGCTGGCCCAGCGCAACGGCTTCAAGTGCATGATGTCCCACCGCTCCGGCGAGACCGAGGACGTCACCATCGCCGACCTGGCCGTCGCCACCAACTGCGGCCAGATCAAGACCGGCGCCCCGGCCCGCTCCGAGCGCGTCGCCAAGTACAACCAGCTGCTGCGCATCGAGGAGATCCTCGACGACGCCGCGGTGTACGCCGGCCGCAGCGCCTTCCCGCGTTTCAAGGGCTGACGGCCCGGTAGAAGGCAGCGTCGTACGTACGTCCCCGTATCCGGTCCCGTACCGTGTGCGGGGACGTACGCGCGTGCACGGGAGGCGGAGACCAGATGGCCGTGAAGGACCGGGACCGTTTCTCCACCGCGACCAGGATCCGGATCATCGGGGAACAGACCGCGGCCCGGGTCTACCGCTCGCAGACCAAGCGCCAGGCCCGGCGCTCCCGGCTGACCGGCCGGGCCGCGCTGCTCGCGATGGTGCTCTGCTCGCTCGTCGTGGCGCTCGCCTACCCGATCCGGCAGTACGTCGCCCAGCGCGCCGAGATCGCCGATCTCCAGCGGGAGCAGCGGGAGACCCGGCAGCGGGTCGAGGACCTGCGCGACCTCAAGGCCCGCTGGCAGGACGACGCCTACGCCGAGCAGCAGGTCCGGCTGCGGCTGCACTACGTGATGCCGGGGGAGACGGGGTTCGTCGTCGTCGACCCGGAGGCGGCCGAGCAGACCCGCGCCCGGGCCGGCGCCGCCGACCGCCCCTGGTACCAGAACGTGTGGGACGGGGTCGACAAGGCCGACGCCGTCGCCCGCCGGCAGTGAACCCACCGCTCCGGCCGCTCCGACCGCTCCGACCGCTCCGGCAGTGACTCAACAGGAAGACCAGCAGAAGACAGTCATGCAGACTCCCCCGCCGACCACCCCGCGCACCGAGCCGACCGACGCGGACGTGGCGGCCTTCAAGCAGCAGCTCGGACGTCCGCCGCGCGGACTGCGGGCCATCGCGC
The DNA here is from genome assembly GCF_027947575.1 of Streptomyces rubrogriseus. Classification (NCBI taxonomy): domain Bacteria; kingdom Bacillati; phylum Actinomycetota; class Actinomycetes; order Kitasatosporales; family Streptomycetaceae; genus Streptomyces; species Streptomyces rubrogriseus. The sequence continues at coordinate 740,275 of NZ_CP116256.1, forward strand.
ACCGCTGCCCGTGCGGACAGCCCGACGTGGTGGAGACGGCACCGCGGCTGCCCGACGGCACGCCCTTCCCCACGCTGTACTACCTGACGTGTCCGAAGGCGGCCTCCGCCATCGGCACGCTGGAGGCGAACGGGGTGATGAAGGAGATGACCGAGCGGCTGGCCACCGACCCGGAGCTGGCCGCCGCCTACCGCGCCGCGCACGAGGACTACATCCGGCGCCGCGACGAGATCGAGGAGCTGACCGGCTTCCCGAGCGCGGGCGGCATGCCGGACCGGGTGAAGTGCCTGCACGTGCTGGTCGCCCACTCGCTGGCCGCCGGCCCCGGCGTCAACCCGCTGGGCGACGAGGCGATCGCGATGCTGCCCGAGTGGTGGCGCAAGGGCCCGTGCGTGACGCCCACCGAGCAGACCGACGAGACCGGCCGGACTGACCGGGCCGAGCAGACCGACGAGTCCGGCCGGACCGGCCAGGAGGACGCCCAGTGACCCGTGTCGCCGCCGTCGACTGCGGTACGAACTCCATCCGGCTGCTGGTGGCCGACGCCGACCCGGCCACGGGCGAGCTGACCGACCTGGACCGCCGCATGACCATCGTTCGGCTCGGCCAGGACGTCGACCGCACCGGTCGGCTCGCGCCCGAGGCACTGGAGCGGACCTTCGCCGCCTGCCGCGAGTACGCCGAGGTCGTCAAGGCGCACGGCGCCGAGCGGCTGCGCTTCGTCGCCACCTCCGCCTCCCGCGACGCGGAGAACCGGGACGACTTCGTGCGCGGCGTGCTGGACATCCTGGGCGTCGAGCCCGAGGTCATCTCGGGCGACCAGGAGGCCGAGTTCTCCTTCACCGGGGCGACGAAGGAGCTGACCGGCCGGGCCGACCTCGACAAGCCCTACCTGGTCGTCGACATCGGCGGCGGCTCCACCGAGTTCGTCGTGGGCGACGACCACGTGCGCGCCGCCCGCTCCGTGGACGTCGGCTGCGTCCGGATGACCGAGCGGCACCTGGTGCGCGACGGCGCGGTGACCGATCCGCCCACCGCGGAGCAGGTCGCCGCGATGCGGGCCGACATCGAGGCCGCCCTGGACCTGGCCGGGCGGACGGTGCCATTGGGGGAGGCGCGCACGCTGGTGGGTCTGGCCGGGTCGGTGACGACGGTGTCCGCGATCGCGCAGGAGCTGCCGGAGTACGACTCGGCCGCCATCCACCACTCCCGCGTCTCCCGCGACCGGGTCCGGGAGATCACCGACTGGCTGCTGGCCTCCACCCACGCCGAGCGCGCGGCGGTCCCGTCCATGCATCCGGGCCGGGTCGACGTGATCGCGGCCGGGTCACTCGTACTGCTGGCGATCATGGAGCGTACGGGCGCGGAGGAGGTCGTCGTGAGCGAGCACGACATCCTCGACGGCATCGCGTGGTCGATCGCGTAGGGCCCCTCCCCGGGGCGCTCGCGGTGGCGCCGCGGTGGCGGTACCGTCGGCGGTCTGAGCAGGACGGACGACGATTGAGCGGGTCCGGGGGGCCTTTCGGGGTCCCTCGGTGACGTCCCGTCGGGAAAGTTCGTGAAGTTCTTCACAAGGAATTGGGCCCCGTCGGACGACGAAAGCGCGCGCGTTGACCCTTTTGGGGTTTCAACTGCCCTTTGAACGTGTTCAGGTCGGTGTCGCGGAGGGGTCCCACGGGGTCCTCGCGGGAGGGTGGTCCACCGCTTCCGAAGCGCGGAGGTGCAGCTCACGCGGCATTGACAACGGGGTCCCCTGCGCGCTGGTTCCTTCGCCCACCATGATCTCCGTCACGTGGGTGGCGGATGGTAGCACAGCACCCACCGAAGCTTGTGAAGGGGCGCACGATCCACCCCCCTCAACCGGGTGGATACTCGATGGCATGAGCACCACGGAGCGTCCCAGGATCCTCGTAGTAGGCGGTGGGTACGTAGGCCTGTACGCAGCTCGACGCATCCAGAAGAAGATGCGTTACGGCGAGGCGACCGTCACCGTCGTCGACCCGCGGTCGTACATGACCTACCAGCCCTTCCTCCCCGAAGCCGCTGCCGGCAGCATCTCCCCGCGGCACGTCGTCGTCCCCCTGCGGCGCGTGCTTCCGAAGGCGGAGGTCCTCACCGGCCGGGTCACCACCATCGACCAGGACCGCAAGGTCGCCACCGTCGCGCCGCTGGTCGGCGAGGCGTACGAGCTGCCCTTCGACTACCTGGTCATCGCGATGGGCGCGGTCTCCCGCACCTTCCCGATCCCCGGCCTCGCCGAGCAGGGCATCGGCATGAAGGGCATCGAGGAGTCCATCGGCCTGCGCAACCACGTCCTGGAGCAGCTGGACAAGGCCGACTCCACCACCGACGAGGAGATCCGCCGCAAGGCGCTCACCTTCGTCTTCGTCGGCGGCGGCTTCGCCGGCGCGGAGACCATCGGTGAGGTCGAGGACATGGCCCGGGACGCGGCCAAGTACTACAACAACGTCTCCCGCGAGGACATGCGCTTCATCCTCGTGGACGCCGCCGACAAGATCCTCCCCGAGGTCGGCCCCAAGCTCGGCCAGTACGGCAAGGAGCACCTCGAGGGCCGCGGCGTCGAGGTCTACCTGTCCACCTCCATGGACTCCTGCGTCGACGGCCACGTGGTGCTGAAGAACGGGCTCGAGGTCGACTCCAACACCATCGTGTGGACGGCCGGCGTCAAGCCCAACCCGGCGCTGGCCCGCTTCGGCCTGCCGCTCGGCCCCCGCGGTCACGTCGACACCCAGGCGACCCTCCAGGTCCAGGGGACCGACTACATCTGGGCCGCGGGCGACAACGCCCAGGTGCCGGACCTCGTCGGCCGCAAGGCGGGCAACGAGAACGCCTGGTGCCCGCCGAACGCCCAGCACGCGCTGCGCCAGGCCAAGGTCCTCGGCGACAACGTGATCTCCGGCATGCGGGGCTTCCCGCAGAAGGAGTACAGCCACGCCAACAAGGGCGCGGTGGCGGGCCTCGGTCTGCACAAGGGCGTCGCGATGATCGTCATGGGCAAGATGAAGATCAAGCTCAAGGGCCGTCTCGCCTGGTACATGCACCGCGGCTACCACGGCATGGCCATGCCGACCTTCAACCGCAAGATCCGCGTCTTCGCGGACTGGACGCTCGGCATGTTCCTCAAGCGCGAGGTCGTCTCCCTCGGCGCGATGGAGACCCCGCGCGAGGAGTTCTACGAGGCCGCCAAGCCGGCCCCGAAGCCCGCCGCGGCGAAGGCCGCCGACGCCAAGCCGGCCGAGAAGGCGGCGGAGAAGACCGAGGCCAAGGCCTCCTGACCCCCGGTCGCTCCCGGCAGTACGCGCAGCAGTAGCAGTCCCTCGAAGGGGCCGTCCGCCATCCGTGGTGCGGACGGCCCCTTCGCGCTGCGCGCGTGCCGCACCCTCGGGGCGACAAATCCGTTGGTGTGTACAGCTATTTTGCCGAGTCGTAACGCGCGCCGGGGACTGTACGGCGGGCTCCCAGGTGTTTACGTGGTGTTGGACATTCCGGGATCGCTCGTCACGGAGGTACGCCATGGCTGACGCCGCGCTGCGGCTGCAGAACCTCTTCGAACAGTTGCTGGGAGCACCACTTCCGGTGCGCATCCGCGCCTGGGACGGTTCGCAGGCGGGGCCGCCGGGCGCGCCGACCCTCGTCGTCCGCAACCGCAGGGCCCTGCGCCGCCTGCTGTTCAAACCGGGTGAACTGGGCCTGGCCCGCGCCTGGGTGGCCGGCGACATCGACATCGACGGAGACCTCTACACCGCCCTCGGGCTGATGGCCGGCCTGATCTGGGAGCGCGGCGAGGACGCCCGCGGCCTGGTCGAGGCGCTCCGCGACCCGGAGGTCAGGGCCGCCGTACGCGGACTGGTGAAGCTCGCCGGGCCGCCGCTGCCGCCCGCCCCGCCGCCCGAGGAGGTCCGCCGGGCCCGCGGCCACCTGCACACCAAGCGCACCGACAAGCGGGCCATCAGCCACCACTACGACGTCGGCAACGACTTCTACGAACTCGTCCTCGGCCCCTCCATGGTCTACTCCTGCGCCTACTGGCCCGCCCCGCCGGCCGAGGGCGGCACCCTGGAGGACGCCCAGCGCGACAAGCTCGAACTCGTCAGCCGCAAGCTGGACCTGAGCCCCGGCCGGCGTCTTCTCGACGTCGGCTGCGGCTGGGGCTCGATGGCGATCCACGCGGCCCGCGAGCACGGGGTGAGCGTCGTCGGCGTGACCCTCTCCCAGGAACAGGCCGCCTACGCCCGCAAGCGCGTCGCCGACGAGGGGCTCACCGACCGGGTGGAGATCCGCGTCCAGGACTACCGGGACGTCGCGGACGGGCCGTACGACGCCATCTCCTCCATCGGCATGGCCGAGCACGTCGGCGCCGAGCGCTACCTGGAGTACGCCACCGACCTGCACAAGCTGCTCAAGCCCGGCGGCCGGCTGCTGAACCACCAGATCGCCCGCCGCCCGCAGCGGGACGAGTCCTCCTACAACGTCGACGAGTTCATCGACGCCTACGTCTTCCCCGACGGCGAACTGGCCCCCGTCGGCACCACCGTCACCCAACTGGAGCGCGCCGGGTTCGAGGTCCGCGACGTGGAGTCGATCCGCGAGCACTACGCGCTCACCCTGCGCCGCTGGGTCGCCAACCTGGAGTCCGACTGGGCGACCGCCGTCCGCCTCGTCAGCCCCGGCCGCGCCCGCGTCTGGCAGCTGTACATGGCCGCCTCCGCGCTCGCCTTCGAACGCAACCGGATCGGCGTCAACCAGGTCCTCGCGGTGAAGACGCCCGACTCGGGCGCCTCCGGACTGCCGCTGCGGGCCCGCGTGTGGGGCGCGCCCGGCCGGGCCTGACCCGCACACAGCCCAAAGGGCCGGGCCCCCGCGCGGGGAGCCCGGCCCTCGGTGTTCCGCGTCGCCGGCGAGATCACTCGGCCTTGATCGCGTTCAGCATGTTCAGCCGGGCGGCGTTGCGGGCCGGCCACAGGGCGGCCAGGACGCCCACCAGACCGGCCAGCACCACGAAGATCCCGATCCGGTCCCAGGGCAGGACCAGCGCGTACCCCGGGATGCTGTCCGCGACGGTCTCGCCGATCGCCCAGCCGAGGAAGGTGCCGAGTGCGATGCCGACCACCGCGCCGAACACCGAGATGACGACGGCCTCCAGCCGCACCATCCGCTTCACCCGGCGCCGGTCCAGACCGATCGCGCGCAGCATGCCGATCTCCTGCTGCCGTTCGAAGACGGACATCGCGAGGGTGTTGACGACGCCGAGGACCGCGATGATCAGGGCCATCGCCAGCAGGCCGTACATGACGTTCAGCAGGGTGTTGATGGCGCCGCCGAACTCGTCGCGGATGTCCTGCCGGTCCATCACGGTGATCGCGGGGTTGTCGCCGAGCGCGTCGACGAGGACCTTCTCGTTCGCCGCGGACTGGCCGCCGTCGACCTTCACGAAGATCTCCCGGATGGACGGCTTCGCCTCGTGCGGGGCCACCACCTTCCGGTCGACGAGGACGGGGGAGAGGAACTCGCTGTCCTTGTAGACGGCGCCGACCGTCAGCGTGGCCTTCTCGTCGTCGTCGAAGGTGACGGGGACGGTGTCGCCGGGCTTCCAGCCCCTGTTCTCGGCCGTCTTCTCGGCGACCGCGATCCGGCCCTGGGCCAGCGAGCCCGCGTCGCCGCTGACGACGTCGACGGTCAGGACCTTCTCGATGTCACCGGGGGTGACCGCCGAGGCGGACACGTAGTCGCCGTCGACCCGGAAGTAGGCGTCCTGCTGCGGCGACACCGCGGACACGCCGTCGGCCTTCTCCAGGGCCGTCAGCGCGGTCCGGTCGAGGTCGCCCCCGTTGGCCATCGAGACCATGTAGTCGGCCCTGATGTTGTCCGTGGTCATCTTGTCGATGGCCGCGCCGACCGTGACACCGAGCACCGACAGACCGGTCACCAGCGTCAGTCCGATCGCCAGCGCCGAGGCGGTGGCGCCGGTGCGGCGCGGGTTGCGGACCGCGTTCTGGCCGGCCAGCTTGCCCGCCACCCCGAAGGGGCCGACGAGCAGCGGACGGACGAGCGCGATCACGGGCCGGGACAGCAGCGGGATGAGGACGATCACGCCGATCAGCGCGAAGAACGCGCCCGCGCCGATGTACATCCGGCCGTCGTCGCCGCCGGCCGAGGCGCCGGCGACGATCCCCGCCGCACCGAGGGCGGTGATGGCGGCGCCGATGGAGTTGCGCACCACCAGCGACTTGGTGGTGGCCACCGCGTGGACGCTGTTCATGGCCGCCACCGGCGGGATCTTCGCGGCCCGGCGGCCGGGCAGCCAGGCGGCGAACACCGTGATCAGCACGCCCACCGCGAACGCCGCGACCACCGGCGTGGCGGACAGCACCAGCGGACCGGCCGGCATCTTCATGTCGAACGCGGCCATGCCGGAGCGCAGTCCGACGGCCAGACCGACGCCGAGGGCGAAGCCGACGGCCGAGGCCACCAGGCCCACCAGCGCGGCCTCGGCGAGCACCGAGCGGGTGATCTGCCTGCGGGACGCGCCGACGGCGCGCATCAGGGCGATCTCCTTGGTGCGCTGGGCGACCAGCATCGTGAAGGTGTTGGAGATCAGGAAGATCCCGACGAAGAGCGCGATGCCCGCGAAGCCGAGCAGGACCTGCTTGAGGTTGCCCATGCCCTGTTCGATCTGGTCGGCCTGCTCGTCGGCGAGTGCCCGGCCGGTCTGGGCCTCGGCGGTGTCCGGCAGCAGCGGCTCGACCGCCTTCAGGATCCGCGCGTCGTCGGCGCCGGGGGCGGCGGCGACGGTGGCGCTCTCGAAGTAGCCGGGCCGCAGGTACTGCTTCTGGGCGACGGCGGTGTCGAAGAGGACGAGGCTGCCGCCCGCGTTGACGGCGCCGTCCTCGGTGGTGAAGACACCGCTGAGGGTGTACTCCTTCACCGGGCCGTTGGTCGCGACGCGCACCCGGTCGCCGACCTCGTACTCGCCCTTGCCGGCGGACTCCTCGTCCAGGGCGATCTGGTCGTCCTGCACCGGGCCGGAGCCGTCGGTGAACGTGTACGCGGCGTCCTTGCCGTCCTTGCCGGGGGCGAAGTTGGAGCCCTTGTTGGACCAGCCGACGCCGATGAGCTTCCCGTCGGGGCCGGCGACCCCGGCGAAGCCCTCCACGCGGCCGTACACCCCGGCGACGCCGTCCACGGCGGAGATCTTGTCGAGGACCTCGTCGGAGAGGGCGTACTCCTCCTTGGGGTTGTCCGAGTCGGCGTACGAGGTGACGGCGACGGCGACGTCCTGGTAGCTCTTCGCCGACTGGTTGCGGAAGGCGTTGGAGAGGGTGTCGGCGAAGACCAGGGTGCCCGACACGAACGCCACGCCGAGCATCACGGCGAGCACGGTCATCAACAGCCTGGCCTTGTGCGCGAAGACGTTGCGCAAGGCGGTACGGAACATGGGGGTCTTCTCTGTCCAGACGTACGGGCGTACGGGGTACGGGGCGGGGGCGGGCCGACGGGGTCGGACGGGAGTGAACGGAAGCGGACGGGGAGCGGACCGGGAGCGTCAGCTGGTGCGGCCCTTGGCGTCGAACCGCTTCATGCGGTCGAGCACCGAGTCGGCCGTCGGCCCGTACAGTTCGTCGACGATGCGTCCGTCCGCGAGGAAGACCACCCGGTCCGCGTAGGCGGCGGCCACCGGGTCGTGGGTCACCATCACCACGGTCTGGCCCAGCTCCCGCACCGAGTTGCGCAGGAAGCCCAGCACCTCGGCGCCGGAACGGGAGTCGAGGTTGCCGGTCGGCTCGTCGCCGAAGATGATCTCCGGGCGGGAGGCCAGCGCCCGTGCCACGGCGACCCGCTGCTGCTGCCCGCCGGAGAGCTGGGCGGGCCGGTGCCCGAGGCGTCCGGACAGCCCGACCATCTGGATCACGGAGTCCACCCACTGCTTGTCCGGCTTGCGGCCCGCGATGTCCATCGGAAGGGTGATGTTCTCCAGCGCCGTCAGCGTCGGCAGCAGGTTGAACGCCTGGAAGATGAAGCCGATCTTGTCCCGGCGCAACTTGGTGAGCTGCTTGTCCTTGAGCGAGCCCAGCTCGGTCTCGCCGATGCGCACCGAGCCGGACGAGAAGGTGTCCAGGCCCGCGACGCAGTGCATCAGCGTGGACTTGCCGGAGCCGGAGGGGCCCATGATCGCGGTGAGCTCGGCCTGCCGGAAGTCGATGGAGACCCGGTCCAGGGCGACCACCTGGGTCTCGCCCTGGCCGTAGATCTTGGAAAGCTCCGTGGCGCGCGCGGCCACGAGGGTGGACCGGTCGGCGATGGGTGCGGTGGTCACGGGAAGGGCGCTCCTGTCGGTACGGCGTGTGCGGTCGGCACGGTGTGTGCCGGGCACGGTGTGTGCCGGGCACGGGGTGTGCGGTCGGCACCGTGTGTGCTCGGGGACGTAGTCCATCGTCCCGGCCGTACGGCGCCCTGTAGTCAGCCGCTGTTCCGGTTCAGGGGGGCGACTTCGGTCGGACGGGCCGGGCCGGTGTCATACCTGCGGATGACGGCCGACCCCGACGGCGGGGCGGGCGAGAACGGGGCGGGCGCCCTTGTCGAGACGGTGAAATCCCGTCATTCCGCATACAGCGCGGGCGGTCGCACGCAAGGCTGTTGGCATGTGCTGTTGGCCTGACCCGGTAACTGATGCTCCCTCAGGCGCCAATAAAATAAGACAACATCGGCCGTCCCGCCCGAGGCCGGGAGGAGCGTCCCGATAGGGTCAAGGCGCGCGAAGCGGAGCCCATGGCCTGCCCGGATGGTGGAATGCAGACACGGCGAGCTTAAACCTCGCTGCCCCTTCGAGGGCGTGCCGGTTCAAGTCCGGCTCCGGGCACCACCACCGACCGCCGCCGTACGCGAGCGTCGGCTGCTCCCGCGTTGATCCCGCCTCCAGTACCCCTCCGCGGACCGTTGACAGCGGTGCGCGTCGGACTGGAAACTCGGCAAGTACTGGTGAAGGAATTTTCACCACGCGAACATTGGCCTCTGCCGCTTGTTCGCGCAAGGCAACGACGCCGATCGAAGGGAACGACCGATGCGCACCACCGTCGGCATCATCGGGGCAGGCCCAGCCGGGCTCCTGCTGGCCCGGCTGCTGCACAACGCCGGGATCGACTCGGTCGTCCTGGAGAGCCGCGACCGTGCCTACGTCGAGCGCAGGCAGCGCGCCGGGATCCTGGAGCAGGGCACGGTGGACGTGCTGCGCGAGGCCGGGGCCGGGGAGCGGATGGACCGGGAGGGACTGCGCCACGACGGCATCGAGCTGAGGTTCGACCGCCGCCGCCACCGCGTCGACTTCCCGGCACTCACCGGCGGCAGGTCCGTCATGGTCTACGCCCAGACCGAGGTCTGCAAGGACCTCATCGCCCTCCAGCTCAAGGAGGGCGGCCCGCTGCTGTTCGAGACCGAGGCGCTGGCGGTGGAGGGCGCCGACACGGACCGGCCGCGCGTCCGCTTCCGGCGCGAGGGCGCCGAGGACGTGCTGGAGTGCGACTACGTCGTCGGCTGCGACGGCTTCTGGGGAGTGGCCCGGAGCGCGGTCCCGGACGGGCGCACCTTCGAGCGGACGTACCCCTTCTCCTGGCTCGGCATCCTCGCCGACGTCGCCCCCTCGCACGACGAACTGGTCTACGCCCGGCACGACCGCGGCTTCGCCCTGCTGTCCATGCGCTCCCCGTCCGTCTCCCGCCTCTACCTCCAGGTCCCCGCGGACACGGACGCCGACGGCTGGAGCGACGAGGAGATCTGGGACGAGCTGGAGCGCCGCTTCGAGACCGACGACTGGAGCCTCCGACGGGGCCCCATCACCCAGAAGTCGGTCACACCGATGCGCTCCTACGTCCACGAGCCCATGCGGCACGGCCGCCTCTTCCTGGCCGGCGACGCCGCGCACATCGTGCCGCCCACCGGAGCCAAGGGCCTCAACCTGGCCGTCGGCGACGTGGTGACCTTCGCGCGTGCGCTGGCCCACCGCACCGCGACCGGCTCCGACGAACTGCTCGACGCCTACTCCGCGACCTGTCTGCGCCGGGTCTGGCAGGCCGAGCGGTTCTCGTACGACATGACGACGCTGCTGCACACCGCCCCGGACGCCACGCCCTTCGAGGACCGGCTCCAGCTGGCCCGCCTCGACCGGATCGCCTCCTCCCGCGCCGCCGAGACCGACCTCGCCGAGGCCTACACCGGGTTCCCGATCGGGTGAGCGCCGCCCGGCGGCCCGCGCGACCCCGGCCGTGAGGGGAATCACTGATCGGCGTAGCGTGTTGAGTCGCAAGGCGAGGGAAAGATCCTCCCCAAGCAGTAGGGTCATTCCTTTGCCGTTCTATTACTCTTGAGCCAAGGCTGCGCCGTGTGGCCATGGAGGAGTGAAATGAGGAGCAGAAACCCGGTCTTCTCGCGACGGGGGTTCAGCCGCGACAACGGCTACGCGGGCTTCAACGCCGCGCCGCAGGCCGGGGGACCCGCCGTCGCCACGCAGGCCAACCCGTACGCGCAGGGCACCCAGGGCAACCCGTACGCCCAGCCGGCCGCCGGCAACCCGTACGCGCAGAACCCGTACGCCCAGCCGGACCAGCAGTTCGGCGCGCCGCCGCAGGCGCCCGCCACCACCGGCCGGATGACGATGGACGACGTCGTCATCCGCACGGCGAGCACGCTCGGCGTGCTCGTGGTGACGGCCGCGCTCGCGTGGGCGCTGCTGCCGGTGGACGACGCCAACATCAGCCGCTCGTACGGCATCGGTATCGGTGCCGCGCTGATCGGCATGGTCCTGGCGCTCGTCCAGTCCTTCAAGCGCAAGCCCACCCCGGCGCTGATCCTGTCCTACGCGGCGTTCGAGGGTGTCTTCCTCGGCGTCGTCTCCAGCGTCGTCGACAACCGCATCGCGGACGGCGCGGCCATGCAGGCCGTGATCGGCACGATGGCGGTCTTCGCCGGTGTGCTGATCGCCTACAAGGCGGGCTGGATCCGCGTCAACCGGCGCTTCTACGGCTTCGTGATGGCGGCCGCGCTCGGCTTCGTCTTCCTGATGATGGTGAACCTGCTGTTCGCCGTCTTCGGCGGCGGTGACGGCCTCGGCTTCCGCAGCGGCGCGCTCGGTGTCGTCTTCGGCATCGTCGGCATCATCCTCGGCGCGTGCTTCCTGGCCCTCGACTTCAAGCAGGTCGAGGACGGGCTCGCCTACGGCGCCCCGCGCGAGGAGGCCTGGTTCGCCGCCTTCGGCCTCACGCTGACGCTGGTCTGGATCTACCTGGAGTTCCTGCGCCTCATCGCGATCCTGAACAGCAACGACTAGCAGGACCGCACAGACGGAAGGGCCCCGGGCTTCGTGCCCGGGGCCCTTCGTCGTCGTCGGGCCGGCGCCGCTCAGCGCAGCTTGCGTGCGGCCCTTCTCAGGTCGTACTCGTGGACGATCGCCTTCGCGTGGCCGTAGGCGAGGTTGTGTTCGTGGCGGAGCCAGCTGACCTTCTCCTCGAAGCGGAAGAGGGCGGGGCCGTCCTCGACGGCGCGCAGCCAGTCGGAGATCTCACGGCCGGTGCACTGGGGGATACGGGCGAGCAGGTTGCGGTGGGTCTCCTCGGAGAAGACTTGGGACATCGGCGCCTCCGGGCGAAAGGGGATGTGAGCCGGTCCTTCAGGTCACCGTGCCTGAGCGTTCGCCCGTTGGCAACAGTCCCGGACGGCCGCGTACGCTCGCGCCGTGGTTGATACGACGCCTTTGACTCGTGCCGTGGACGACTTCGCCGACCGTCTGCGGGCCGCCCCGCAGAGCAGGCTGCAACGCGGCGCCGCCGCCGAGGCGCTCGGCCTGGCCAGGGAGTTGGCCCGGCGCGCCCAGCTCGTGGAGGAACCCGGGGCCGAGCCCCGTGAGATGCCGGACGCGGGCATGTTCGCCGCCGCCGACCAGATCGCCGTCGCCGCACACGACCTGGCCCTCGTCCTGGAGGACGAGGGCCAGGTGGAAGAAGCGGCGGCGCTGGTCGAGGAGGCCCGCAAGCGGGCCGGGGTCTGACGCGACCGGCGGGGCCGGGTCGACCGGCGTGACCGGCTCGACCGGCGCGACTACAGGGACGCGATGACGCGGTCCGCCAGGATGTACACGTTCTCCTCGCCGCACGCGAAGGTCAGCGTGTAGGCACCGGAGATGCCGGAGCCGCCGAGGAGGTACGGCGTCTGGCCCGAGCCGAGCGCCGCGGCCAGGCGCTCCGCGGTCTCGCGGTGGCCCGGGGTCATGCACAGGGTGGTGCCGTCGGCGAAGACGTACACGTCGAGGGTGCCCAGCGGACCCGGACGGACGTCGGCCAGCGCGACGCTCGACTCGGCCAGCCCCTCCAGGGTCGCCACGGTGCGGTCGTGGTCGTTCACGGCCGGGGACGGGTTCGGCACGAAGTCCGGGTGCGAGGGGTGCCGGCGGCGGGCGGCGGCCAGCTCGGCGGACTCCCTGGGACCGGCGTGACCCGCGTCCTGCGCGGACGGCTCGTCGGCGTCCGCGGCCGGCTCGGTCACCGGCTCCAGGCCCACGAGGTCCGCCTGGCGGGGCAGGAACAGCTCACTGTCGGACAGGCCGAGCAGCAGGGGCGCGTCGGACGCGTCCCGGGTCTCCTGGGCGGCCCAGAAGGCGCGCGCCTCGGCGAGCTCCCGCTCGCGCTCCTCGGCGAGCGCCTCCGCGACGGCGGCGCGTATCTCCTCCGCGTCGGCGGTGGTGCGGGCGGCGGGCACCCGGCCCCGCGTGGCGGTGGCCCGGCTCTCGGCCAGCTCGGCGCGCAAGGCGGTCACCTGGCGGCGCAGCACCAGGATGCTGCGCAGGACGGCGACGCCCACGGCGCCGGTGGCGGCCGTGGTGAGCAGCAGGGCGATCGGCATGGCGCTCACTGACGTACTCCCGGTTCAAAGTCGACCCCCGACTTCCTACATCAGCTTGAAGGGAGGACTAACCGTCTGTCAGTGCGTAACGTCACGAAACGGACAGGGCTTTGGGCCCGCGAGGTAGGGGTGGGGTTGGTCTGACCTGCGTAAATCCATGGGGCGGGAGAGGTAGGTCACATCCTGGGGGAGTTTGGGTCACAAAACGGCCCAGAACCCTGGGGTGAACGGGGTTCCGGGCCGAGTCGTCACACTGGGTCCGTGAGGCGCTACTGACGGTCCCTCAGTGCCCTTCGGCGGGGGTCAGCTCAGGCGCTCGATCACCATGGCCATGCCCTGGCCGCCGCCGACGCACATGGTCTCCAGGCCGAACTGCTTGTCGTGCGTCCGGAGGGAGTTGATCAGCGTGCCGGTGATGCGGGCGCCGGTCATGCCGAAGGGGTGGCCGACGGCGATGGCGCCGCCGTTGACGTTCAGCTTCTCCAGCGGGATGCCGAGGTCGCGGTAGGAGGGGATGACCTGCGCGGCGAACGCCTCGTTGATCTCGACCAGGTCGATGTCACCGACGGTCAGTCCGGCGCGGGACAGGGCCTGCTTGCTGGCCTCGACCGGGCCCAGGCCCATGATCTCGGGGGAGAGGCCGGAGACACCGGTGGAGACGATGCGGGCCAGCGGGGTCAGACCCAGCTCGCGGGCCTTGGTGTCGCTCATGATCACGAGGGCGGCGGCGCCGTCGTTGAGCGGGCAGCAGTTGCCGGCGGTGACCAGGCCGTCGGGGCGGAAGACCGGCTTGAGGCCCTGGACGCCCTCCAGGGTGACGCCGGCCCGGGGGCCGTCGTCCTTGCTGACGACCGTGCCGTCGGGCAGGGTCACCGGGGTGATCTCGCGCTCCCAGAAGCCGTTCTTGATGGCTTCCTCGGCGAGGTTCTGGGACCGGACGCCGAACTCGTCCATGTCCTGCCGGGTGATGCCCTTGGCGCGGGCGAGGTTCTCCGCGGTCTGGCCCATCGCGATGTACGGGTCGGGGACGAGGCCGTCCTCGCGCGGGTCGTGCCAGGTGGTGCCCTCCTGCTGGGCGACCTCCGCGGTGCGGGCCTCGGCCTCGGCGAAGAGCGGGTTGCGGGTGTCCGGGAGGCTGTCGGAGTTGCCCTTGGCGAACCGGGAGACCATCTCGACGCCGGCCGAGATGAAGACGTCGCCCTCACCGGCCTTGATGGCGTGCAGGGCCATGCGGGAGGTCTGCAGGGACGAGGAGCAGTACCGGGTGACGGTGCAGCCCGGCAGGTGGTCCATGCCCATCTCGACGGCGACGATCCGGCCGAGGTTGTTGCCCTGCTCGCCGCCGGGCAGGCCGCAGCCGAGCATCAGGTCGTCGATGTCCCGCGGGTCCAGCTCGGGGACCTTGGCGAGGGCCGCCTGGATGATCGTGGCGGCCAGGTCGTCGGGGCGCAGGTCCTTCAGGGAGCCCTTGAAGGCACGGCCGATGGGGGAACGGGCGGCAGAGACGATCACGGCTTCGGGCATCACGGCTCCAGTGGCGAGGCGAGGTAATCAGGCGGCTGCTGGGGAAGTTACCCGGCCGTATGGCCCGGGTCACGGCTATGGGCATGTGACATGGACCGCAACTGTCTAAGCGCTTGCTTTTGCCTCTGGCGGTCAGGCGGCGTACTCGTGCCGGGTGCTGTGGCGGGCGTACCAGGGGGCTGCGCCCCCCAGAACCCCCTCGGCCTGGGCGGACTCGTCCTCAGACGCCGGACGGGCTGGACGGTTCCGCCTCCGACACCCGGCGCCGCCTCCGGCGCTTCAGCAGTGCCCAGGGCCCGCGCGACCCCGTGGGCATCGCGGCAGCCACCTCCGTACCCGCCTCGGACGCCGCCTCCGCCGCCGCGCGCGCCACCGGCAGGAAGCCCTCGCGGCGCAGCGCGTCCGGGTGCTCCTCCTCGGCCGGCCACAGGCCGAGCGCGGCGCACACCGACGGCAGTACCGCCATCGCGGCGGTGGCGTACCCCTCGGCGGAGGGGTGGTAGTTGTCGGGGCCGAAGAGCTCCCGCGGGTTCTGCGCGAACTCCGGGCCCAGCAGGTCGCCCAGCGACACCGTGCGCCCGCCCTGCTCGACGGCGCCGATGGTCTGTGCCGCCGCGAGCTGCCGCGAGGCCCGCCGGGCCAGCCAGCGCAACGGCTGCCGCACCCGCTCGATCGTGCCCAGGTCCGGACAGGTGCCGACCACCACCTCCGCACCGGCCGTGCGCAGCCGCCGTACCGCCGAGGACAGGTGCCGCACCGAGCGGGTCGCCGGCATCCGGTGGGTGACGTCGTTGGCGCCGACCATGATCACGCAGATGTCGGGCACCCGGTCCGGATCCGCGAGCACCAGCGCCACCTGCCGGTCCAGGTCGTCGGAGCAGGCCCCCGGCTGGGCGACCGACCCCAGCCGCACCGGCCGCTCCGCCACCGCCGCGAGCCCGGACGCCAGCAGCGCGCCCGGTGTCTGCCCGGCCCGGTGCACGCCCTGCCCGGCGGCCGTGGAGTCGCCCAGCATCATCAGCCGCAGCGGCGGGTCGCCGGCCGTGGGCAGGGTGCCGCCGTACAGTCCCTGCGCGTTCGGCACCCGGGTCGGCGTGCCCACCCCCACCCGGCGTCTGGCCAGCTGCACCTCCGCCACCACCAGACCGACCGCCGCCGCTCCCGCCAGGCCGATGCCGCCGCCGCCGTACGCCGCGCCGGCCGCGATCCGCCGGGCCACCCGCGCCCTCGACATGCTCGTCATGCGTAGCCGCCACCTCCTCCAACCCGTACACCCACTCCTTGCCCCGTACGGACGGTCGCCCAATCCCAACGCAGGGTGAACGACCGTCACGGGGCACCCGCGGGCCCGCAGGCCATAGGCTGGCCGGACCGATATCGACCCTTCATTTGCGGCATCCGGAGACCACGGTGCAATTCCACGACTCGATGATCAGCCTCGTCGGCAACACCCCGCTGGTGCGGCTCAACAGCGTGACCAAGGGGATCAGGGCGACCGTCCTGGCCAAGGTGGAGTACTTCAACCCGGGCGGCTCGGTGAAGGACCGCATCGCCCTGCGCATGATCGAGGCTGCGGAGAAGAGCGGTGAGCTGCAGCCGGGCGGCACGATCGTCGAGCCGACCAGCGGCAACACCGGCGTCGGCCTCGCCATCGTGGCCCAGCAGAAGGGCTACAAGTGCATCTTCGTCTGCCCCGACAAGGTGTCCACCGACAAGATCAACGTGCTGCGCGCGTACGGCGCCGAGGTCGTCGTCTGCCCGACCGCCGTCGACCCCGAGCACCCCGACTCCTACTACAACGTCTCCGACCGGCTGGTCCGTGAGACCCCGGGCGCCTGGAAGCCGGACCAGTACTCCAACCCGAACAACCCGCTCTCCCACTACCACTCCACGGGCCCCGAGCTGTGGGAGCAGACCGAGGGGAGGATCACCCACTTCGTGGCCGGGGTCGGCACCGGCGGCACCATCTCCGGCACCGGCCGGTACCTGAAGGACGCCAGTGACGGCGCGGTCAAGGTGATCGGCGCCGACCCCGAGGGCTCCGTCTACTCCGGCGGCTCCGGGCGCCCCTACCTGGTCGAGGGCGTCGGCGAGGACTTCTGGCCGACGGCGTACGACCGCGAGGTCGCCGACGAGATCGTCGCCGTCTCCGACAAGGACTCCTTCCAGATGACCCGCCGCCTCGCCAAGGAGGAGGGCCTGCTGGTGGGCGGCTCCTGCGGCATGGCGGTCGTCGCGGCGCTGGAGGTGGCGGCGCGGCTCGGCGAGGACGACGTGGTGGTCGTCCTGCTGCCGGACAGCGGACGCGGCTACCTCAGCAAGATCTTCAACGACGAGTGGATGGCCGACTACGGCTTCCTGGAGGACGCGGGACCCAGCGCCCGCGTCGCGGAGGTCCTGAACCACAAGGAGGGCGGCCACATCCCCTCCCTCGTCCACATGCACCCGGACGAGACCGTCGGCCAGGCCATCGAGGTGCTGCGCGAGTACGGCGTCTCGCAGATGCCGATCGTCAAGCCCGGCGCCGGTCACCCGGACGTGATGGCCGCCGAGGTCGTCGGCTCGGTGGTGGAGCGCGAGCTGCTGGACGCGCTGTTCGCCAAGCGCGCCTCGCTGGAGGACCCGCTGGAGAAGCACATGTCCGCCCCGCTGCCCCAGGTCGGCTCCGGAGAGCCGGTCGCGGACCTGATGTCGGTGCTCGGCGGCGCCGACGCGGCGATCGTCCTCGTCGAGGGCAAGCCGACCGGTGTGGTGAGCCGGCAGGACCTGCTGTCCTTCCTCGCCAAGGGCAAGTAGGACGAGCAGGGCGCAGGACGGGCAGGGCACAGGACGGGCAGGGCACAGGACGGGCAGCGCCTGGGACGAGCAGGGCGGACGGGATCCGTGGTCGGCCGGTGATCTTCGTGGACTTCGCGGAAGTGGTACGCGCGCGTCATGTGCGCGCAGCAGTCGCTTAACACGGGACCGGCAGAGTAAGGGGCGTCGGCAGGGACTGGCGGAGGTACCTCCCAGGCGTTCAGCCCTGGGGGAGGCTCCCCGGTTCCGCCGGCGCCGAACGGCGTCACGGACCTTCCGGAGCGGCTCCCGGACCTCCAACGACGCCACGGACGCGCCGCCCCGGTCGTGAGGCCCGGCACCGCGCGCGTCCCCCGCGGGGACCGCCGTCGTCCCGCCCCCCAGCGATGGGGGTGCGGCGGTCCCCGCGCAGTCTTCCCCCGCTCCTGCCCGCCCTGCCGGGCGTCTTCTCTCAGTCCTCCCAGGCGTCGCCGCGTCCGGCGCGGCGGCGGTGCCCGAACAGGCCCGGGTTGGTGCGGGCGACCTGGACCACGTTGACCCCGACGATGCCCGCCCAGGCGACCAGCATCCCGGGCAGGTTCGCCACACCGCCGCCGATCGCGGACAGCGGGACCGCCAGCACCAGCGAGACGATGCCGAAGCCGAAGCGCTCGCCGAAGGTGTCCGTGGGCTTCGGCGACCGGCTGTCCCGGGCCGCCGTCATCTGCTGCTCGGCGAGCTGCCGGCGCACCCGGCGCTCCACCGCTCCGTCGATGCGCTGGTCGACCTTCTCCAGGAACGAGTCGACCAGTGCGGACTCGTACTCCTCGCCCAGCTCCCTGCGGGTCCGCAGGGTGGCGTCGAGTTCCTTCTTCAGGTCGGCGTCGCGTGCGTCCATTCCCGTCATGGATTCCACGGTAGGCAGCGGGGGCGCCGTCGGCACTGGGGACAACCCCCCGTTCTCGGCGGGGGCGGGCCGGTACGGGTCGGCGCCGCGGACCGGTACGGGTCGGCCCGCGGCGCCGCCTCGCTGTATAACGGTATGCAGAAGTCGGGGAGCGTGAATAGGTCGAGGGGGCCACGTCATGAACGGGACCGGCGGGACCAGCGGGGCGAGCGGGACCGACAGTCCGGCCGCGCGGCTGCAGACGCTCTTCGAGGGGCACCGGCTGACGCCGACCCAGCGGCGCATCGCGCACAGCATGGTGCGCCGCGCCTCCGACGTGCCCTTCCTGTCGAGCGTGGAGCTGGCCGAGCTGGCCGGGGTCAGCCAGCCGTCCGTGACCCGCTTCGCCGTCGCCCTCGGCTTCGACGGCTACCCGGCGCTGCGCCGGCACCTGCGCGAGGTCGCCCCCGCGGAACCGGTCGCGGACACCGGCGCCGTCAACGAGTACCAGCAGGCCGTGGCGGCCGAGATCGAGAACCTGCGGCATCTCGCCGAGGTGCTTGCCGACCCGGGGCCCGTGCGGGAGGCGGGCCGCCTGCTCGCCGCGAGTCGGCCGCTGCCGGTGCTCGGACTGCGGGCCGCCGCCGCCCAGGCACACGGCTTCGCCTACTTCGCCGCCAAGGTCCACCCGGACGTCCGGCTCCTCGGCGAGGGCGGCACGATGCTGCGCGACCGCATCGACGCCGCCGTCCGGGCCGGGGCGGGCACGCTGCTCTGCTTCGCCCTGCCCCGGCACCCGCGCGAGGTCGTCGAGGCGCTCGCGCACGCCAAGGAGGCCGGGCTCACGGTGGTGACCGTCGCCGACTCCGCCTTCGCGCCGGTCGCCAAGGTGTCCGACCTGCTGCTGCCCGCCGCCGTCGGCACCGGCCTCGCCTTCGACACCGCCTGCGCGCCGATGCTGCTCGGCCGGGTGCTCCTCGAGGCGATGTGCGACGACCTGCCGGACGCGCAGGCCCGGCTGGAGGAGTTCGACACCAAGGCCGCGGCGCGGGGACTCTTCGTGGACTGACCCGGCTGACCCGGCTGACCCGACTGGCCCGACTGACCCGGGAGCACCGCCGAGGTGGCCCGGACGGCGGACGGGTTCTCAGATTCGTCTCAGCTTGCCCCGTTACAGTGCGGCGCCTGACACACCCTTCAGACGCATCGCACAGGCAGGAACGGGACAGGAGGCAGGACGTGGCGCGCGGAGGACAGGTGGGACTGGCTCGGGTCGCCGTCGTCGTACGGGCGGGCGCCGCACCACTGTGGTGGCTGGGCGTCTTCGCGGCGGGCATCGGCGTGCTGGTGCCGGGGCTCACCGGACGCCGGATCGGTGTGCTGGCGGGCGCCGCCCTCTTCATCGTCGCCACGGCCGTCGTGGCGTGGGCGCGCCGGCGGCGCTACACGGCCCTGGCCGGTTCGGCGGTCCGCGCGGGCAAGCACGACGTGCTCCAGGACCGCGGGGTCACCGTACGCGACTGGCGCCGCGGCCACCGCTGGTGGCTGCTCCTGGCCTTCCTCGCCGCCCTCGGCAGCGCCTTCGCCCTGCCCGCCGCGGGCGGGCTGCTGCTGGCCGGCTGCGGTGCCGGGCTGTGGCTCAAGTCCGCCTGGATCGGCCGCCTCGAACAGGCCGGGGACGTCCTGCTGTGGGTCCGCGTGGACTGGCTCGCCGACAACGCGGGCCGCCCCGCGGGCAAGGCGGTCAAGGCCTATCGCAGCACCGGCATCGCGGCGGGCGACGCGGCACCGGGTGGAGCGAGGCGGAAGACGCCCGCGGCGGTCTGAGCGACGTCCGGCAGTTCGAGCGCGGGGCCCCCGACCGGGGGCCCCGCGCTCGTTTGCGGGCGGCGCGGGCCCGACCCTGTTGACTAGCTCTATTCAGGAGGCGAGGATATGAATATCCGTAGCAACAATCCGCCGGGAGCACAGCCACCAGGAGGCAGACCATGTCCGGACCTCGTCCCGTCCGAGCGCCACGCGGTACCGAGCCGAGCGCCCTGGGCTGGCAGCAGGAGGCCGCCCTGCGGATGCTGCAGAACAACCTCGACCCGGAGGTCGCCGAGCACCCCGACAAGCTCGTCGTCTACGGCGGCACGGGCAAGGCGGCCCGCGACTGGCGCTCCTTCGACGCGATGGTGCGGACCCTGCGCACCCTCAAGCAGGACGAGACGATGCTCGTCCAGTCCGGCCGCCCGGTCGGCGTCATGCAGACCCACGAGTGGGCCCCGCGCGTCCTCATCGCCAACTCCAACCTCGTCGGCGACTGGGCCAACTGGGAGGAGTTCCGCCGCCTGGAGGCCCTCGGCCTGACCATGTACGGGCAGATGACGGCCGGCTCCTGGATCTACATCGGCACCCAGGGCATCCTCCAGGGCACCTACGAGACCTTCGCCGCCGTCGCCGCCAAGAAGTTCGGCGGCACCCTGGCCGGGACCATCACCCTCACCGCAGGACTCGGCGGCATGGGCGGCGCCCAGCCCCTCGCGGTCACCATGAACGACGGCGTCGTGATCTGCGTCGACTGCGACCCGCGCGCCATCGACCGCCGCATCGAGCACCGCTACCTCGACGTGAAGGCCGACTCCCTCGACCACGCCCTCCAGCTGGCCACCGAGGCCCGCGACCGGCGCAAGCCGCTGTCCATCGGCGTCCTCGGCAACGCCGCCGAGCTGGTCCCGCAGCTCCTCGCCATGGGCGCCCCGATCGACATCGTCACCGACCAGACCTCGGCCCACGACCCGCTGGCCTACCTGCCCACCGGCATCGCCTTCGAGGACATGGCCGACGCCGCCGCCAAGGACCCGGCCGGCTTCACCACCCGGGCCCGCGAGTCCATGGCCCGGCACGTCGAGGCGATGGTCGGCTTCCAGGACGCCGGTGCCGAGGTCTTCGACTACGGCAACTCCATCCGCGGCGAGGCCCAGCTCGCCGGATACGACCGGGCCTTCGCCTTCCCCGGCTTCGTCCCCGCCTACATCCGCCCGCTGTTCTGCGAGGGCAAGGGCCCCTTCCGCTGGGCCGCCCTGTCCGGCGACCCCGCCGACATCGCCAAGACCGACAAGGCGATCCTCGACCTCTTCCCGGAGAACGAGTCGCTGGCCCGCTGGATCAAGATGGCGGGGGAGCGGGTCCACTTCCAGGGCCTGCCCGCCCGCATCTGCTGGCTCGGCTACGGCGAGCGCGACAAGGCCGGTGAGCGGTTCAACGACATGGTGGCGAGCGGTGAGCTGGCCGCCCCGATCGTCATCGGCCGCGACCACCTCGACTGCGGCTCCGTCGCCTCCCCGTACCGCGAGACCGAGGCGATGCTCGACGGCTCCGACGCCATCGCCGACTGGCCGCTGCTCAACGCCATGGTCAACGTGGCCTCCGGCGCCTCCTGGGTCTCCCTCCACCACGGCGGCGGCGTCGGCATGGGCCGCTCGATCCACGCCGGGCAGGTCACCGTCGCCGACGGCACCCCGCTCGCCGGGGAGAAGATCCGCCGGGTGCTCACCAACGACCCCGGCATGGGCGTCATCCGGCACGTCGACGCCGGGTACGACATCGCCGAGTCGGTGGCGGCCGAGCGCGCCGTGCGGGTACCGATGCGCGAAGGCCGCGAGGGTGCGGAGACGCCCGAGAGCGACACGGCGCGCGAGGGTGACGGCGCGTGAGCTTCCACAGCATGTGGGCGGAGCTGCTGCCGGTCGGCCGCAGCTCCGCCTCCGGCGGCTACCGCCGCTCCGCCTGGACCGGCGCCGACGCCGACTGCCGGACCTGGTTCCAGGAGCAGGCCGAGGCCCGCGGCCTGACCTACGAGACCGACCGCAACGGCAACCAGTGGGCCTGGCTCGGCGACCCGGCGGCCGGGAACGCCGTCGTCACCGGGTCCCACCTGGACTCCGTGCCCGACGGCGGCGCCTTCGACGGCCCCCTCGGCGTGGTCTCCGCCTTCGCCGCCCTGGACGAACTGCGCGGGCGGGGAGCGCGGTTCACCAGGCCGCTCGGCATCGTCAACTTCGGCGACGAGGAGGGCGCCCGCTTCGGCCTGGCCTGCGTCGGCTCCCGGCTGACCGCGGGCGCGCTCACCGTCGAGCAGGCGCACCGCCTCACCGACGGCGACGGCATCACCCTCCCGCGGGCCATGGAGTCCGCCGGGTACGACCCGGACTCCCTCGGGCCCGACCCCGAGCGGCTCGCCCGCATCGGCGCCTTCGTCGAACTCCACGTCGAGCAGGGCCGCGCCCTCGACCTGTCCGGCGACCGCATCGGCATCGCCTCCGCCATCTGGCCGCACGGCCGCTGGCGGTTCGACTTCCGGGGCGAGGCCAACCACGCCGGCACCACCCGTCTCACCGACCGGCACGACCCGATGCTGCCGTACGCCGAGACCGTCCTCGCCGCCCGCCGCGAGGCCGAACTCGCCGGTGCCGTCGCCACCTTCGGCAAGATCGGCGTGGAGCCCAACGGCGTCAACGCCGTCCCCTCCCTGGTACGCGGCTGGCTCGACTCCCGCGCCGCCGACCAGGAGAGCCTGGACACCGTGGTCACCGGCGTCGAGAAGGCCGCCCGCGAGTACGCCGCGGCCCAGGGCGTGGACCTCGACGTGGTCCGCGAGTCCTTCACGCCCGTCGTCGAGTTCGACCACGCCCTGCGCGACGAACTGGCCCGCATCCTCGGCACCGGGACGGAGCTGAAGGTGCCCGTCCTCGGCACCGGCGCCGGACACGACGCCGGAATCCTCTCCGACCGCATCCCGACCGCCATGCTGTTCGTACGCAACCCCACCGGCGTCTCGCACTCCCCGGCCGAGTACGCCGCCGAGGACGACTGCGTGGCCGGGGTGAACGCACTCGCCGACGTACTGGAAGGGCTGGCCTGCACGTGACCTCCTCCGAGCGGACCCGCACGTACTGGCTGGAGCACGCCTGGCTCGGCACCCATGTCGAGCCGGGCGTCGCCGTGGACGTGAGCGACGGCCGCATCGCCGCCGTTCACCAGGGCGTCGCCACCCCGCCGCCCGGCGCCGAGATCCTGCGCGGACTGACCCTGCCGGGACTGGCGAACGCGCACTCGCACGCCTTCCACCGCGCCCTGCGCGGCACCGTCCAGGTCGGCTCCGGAACCTTCTGGACCTGGCGCGAGGTCATGTACTCCGTCGCCGACCGGCTGACCCCGGACACCTACCACGCCCTCGCCCGCGCCGTGTACGCCGAGATGGCGCTGGCCGGCATCACCGCCGTCGGCGAGTTCCACTACGTGCACCACGCGCCCGGGGGCACCCCCTACGCCGACCCCAACGCGATGGGCGAGGCCCTGATCGAGGCCGCCGCCGAAGCCGGTGTCCGCATCACCCTCCTCGACACCTGCTACCTGTCCTCCGGCTTCGGCGAACCCCCCAACACCCACCAGCAACGCTTCTCCGACGGCACGGCGGAGTCCTGGGCCGAACGCTGTTCAGTTCTCAAGGAACGGGATCACGCACGGATCGGGGCCGCGATCCACTCCGTGCGGGCCGTGCCCGCGGACCAGTTGGCGACCGTGGCGCAGTGGGCCGAGACGCGGCGGGCCCCGCTGCATGTGCACCTGTCCGAGCAGACCGCCGAGAACGACGCCTGCCGCCAGGCCCACGGCCGCACCCCGACCCGCCTCCTCGCCGACCACGGCGTGCTCGGCCCCCGCACCACCGGCGTCCACAACACCCACCTCACCGACGAGGACATCGCGCTGCTCGGCGGCAGCCGCACCGGCACCTGCATGTGCCCCACCACGGAACGGGACCTGGCCGACGGCATCGGCCCCGCGGCCGCACTCCAGCGGGCGGGCTCGCCGCTCTCCCTCGGCTCCGACAGCCACGCCGTCGTCGACCTGCTGGAAGAGGCGCGCGCCATGGAGCTGAACGAACGCCTGCGCACCCGCGCCCGCGGCCACTGGACCGCCGCGGCCCTGCTGCGCGCCGCCACCGCCGACGGGCACGCCGCCCTCGGTTGGGACGACACCGGTCGCATCGAGGCCGGGGCCCGCGCCGACCTCGCGACGGTCGCGCTGGACTCGGTCAGGACAGCGGGGCCGCTGCCCAGGCTCGGCGCCGAGACGGCCGTATTCGCCGCGACGGCAGCGGACGTACGGCACACGGTCGTGGGCGGGCGGCACGTCGTACGCGACGGGGCGCACGCCCTCGTACCGGACGTGCCGCAGGCCCTCGCGCGGGCCGTCGAAGCCCTGCGCGCCTGACCACCGGCGCCCGCCCACGCCGCAGCCCCCGCCCCCACGAGGACACCAGGGACCCCATGAGCAGCAGCACCGTCATCACCAACATCGCCGCACTCGTCACCAACGACCCCTCCCTCGGCGACCACTCCCCGCTCGGTCTGGTCCGGGACGCGGCCGTCGTCATCGAAGGCGAACGGGTCGCGTGGACCGGTGAATCAAGCAAAGCACCCGCCACTGACAACCGGGTCGACGCCGAGGGCCGGGCGGTCCTTCCCGGCTTCGTGGACTCCCACTCCCACCTGCTCTTCGCGGGCGACCGCACCGAGGAGTTCAACGCCCGCATGTCCGGCCGCCCCTACAGCGCGGGCGGCATCCGCACCACCGTCGCCGCCACCCGCGCCGCGAGCGACGCGGAACTGGAGGCCGGTCTCACCCGTTACCTCGCCGAGGCCCTGCGCCAGGGCACCACGACCTTCGAGACCAAGTCCGGCTACGGCCTGACCACCGCCGACGAGTCCCGCGCCCTGCGCGTCGCCGCCCGCCACACCGACGAGGTCACCTTCCTCGGCGCCCACATCGTCGCCCCCGAACTCGCCGACGACCCCGCCGCCTACGTCGACCTGGTCACCGGCGAGATGCTCGACGCCTGCGCCCCGCACGCCCGCTGGATCGACGTGTTCTGCGAGCAGGGCGCCTTCGACGGCGACCAGGCCCGCGCCATCCTCACCGCGGGCAGGGCCAGGGGCCTGCACCCCCGCATCCACGCCAACCAGCTCTCCTACGGCCCCGGCGTCCAGCTCGCCGTCGAACTCGACGCCGCCAGCGCCGACCACTGCACCCACCTCACCGACGCCGACGTGGACGCACTCGCGAACAGCCGTACGGTCGCGACCCTGCTCCCCGGCGCCGAGTTCTCCACCCGCGCCCAGTGGCCGGACGCCCGGCGCCTGATCGACGCGGGTGCCACGGTGGCCCTCTCCACCGACTGCAACCCCGGCTCCTCCTTCACCTCCTCCGTCCCCTTCTGCGTCGCGCTCGCGGTGCGGGACATGGGGATGACGCCGGACGAGGCGGTCTGGTCGGCCACCGCGGGCGGCGCCGCGGCCCTGCGCCGCGAGGACGTCGGCCGCCTCGTCCCGGGGGCGTACGCCGACCTGACGCTGCTTGACGCCCCGAGCCACGTCCACCTGGCCTACCGGCCGGGGGTGCCGCTGGTCGCGGGAGTGTGGCGGCGGGGCGTACGTAAGGTGTGAGCGTACGAGCGTCGGTGGGAGCGGGGGGACGGGGCGGATGGCGAGGCACTGGCGGGCCTGGGGGGCGCCGTTCCTGGTGAACCTGCTGCTCGGCGTCCCGGCCGTGGTACCGATCTGGCTCGTCTGGTACGTGCTGGCGAACGGGCCGCTGGCCGAGTACGGCGGGCCCATGCGCAACCCGACGGAGAACGACGGCCTGCTGCCCATGCTGGTGGTCGTCGTCCCGGTGGTCGTGCTGTTCGGCCTCATCTGGTGGCTGGCCAACCAACCCCTACGACGCAGGACGACCCTCGCCCCGGGCTCCTTCTGGCTGCTGTGCGTCCTCGTGCCGTTCCTGCCGATGACGGCCGGGCTCATCGCCAGCCCTCCATGAACAGCCCGAAGGGGGGCGGCCCGGCTTCGGACCACCCCCCTGGAGGGCAAGCGACACCCGGTCAGGGTCCGAGGACTACTCCTCGACCGTGAGCCCCTTGCGCAGCCGTACGAGGGTCCGCGACAGCAGACGCGAGACGTGCATCTGGGAGATGCCCAGCTCCTCGCCGATCTCCGACTGGGTCATGCCGGCGACGAAACGCAGGGAGAGGATCTTCCGGTCCCGGGAAGGCAGCTCGGCGATCAGCGGCTTCAGCGACTCGACGTACTCGATGCCCTCGAGCCCGTGGTCCTCGTAGCCGATGCGGTCGGCGAGCGCGCCCTCCGCGTCGTCCTCCTCCGGCTGGGCGTCCAGCGAGGAGGCGGTGTAGGCGTTGGACGCCGCCATGCCCTCGACGACCTCGTCCTTGGACAGGCCGAGGTGCTCGGCCAACTCGGTCACCGTGGGGGCCCGGTCGAGGCGCTGGGCCAGCTCGTCGCCGGCCTTCGCCAGGTCGAGCCGCAGCTCCTGGAGGCGGCGCGGAACGCGCACGGACCACGAGGTGTCACGGAAGAAGCGCTTGATCTCGCCGATGATGGTCGGCATCGCGAACGTGGGGAACTCCACACCGCGCGACAGCTCGAAGCGGTCGATCGCCTTGATCAGGCCGATGGTGCCGACCTGGATGATGTCCTCCATCGGCTCGCTGCGCGAGCGGAAGCGGGAGGCGGCGAACTTGACCAGCGCGAGGTTCAGCTCGACGAGCGTGTTGCGTACGTACGCGTGCTCGTGGGTGCCTTCCTCCAGCGACTCCAGCCGCTCGAAGAGGGTCTTGGACAGGGCCCTGGCGTCCGCCGGAGCGACCTCGTCGTACGCGGGGATGTCCGGAAGCCCGGCGAGTGCGTCGTGGTCGACGACTGCGTCGTGGTGCTCGATGGGATCCAGATGTTCCGGAGGGAGTGTCGACGTCGCTTGGTGGGTACGCGATCCGTCGAGCCGGGGTGACATGATGTCCTCCATCGTTCTCGGCATACGGCTGCCGAAGCCAAATACGTGCACTGCGGTGTGCGGCGCCTCCAAAGCCGGCCGTGTCGGTTTACGTGTCCTACTAGCCCTACCGGGTTTACCGAGCCGACCGCAAGTGTGTTCTGTGCGGGTATGTCCGTTTGTGTGCGGTTGTTCGGGTGTCGGAGTGCGGTGGGAGGGCGTAGTGTTCGAGTGCGTCAGCAAGCAGTCACGACCTCGGGAGAGAGAAACGGCATGGACCGCGGGACGGTCGGCAGTGCCCAGTCGGGCCGGCTTCTGGTCGAGGTACGGGAAGAGGGACCCAGCGCCGTCGTGACCCCGGCGGGTGAGCTGGATCACCACACCGCCGATCTGTTGCGCGAGCCGCTGGAGGAATGTCTCGACAAGGGATTCAACCGGCTCGTCGTGGACTGCTCACGGCTGGAGTTCTGCGACTCCACGGGGCTCAACGTCCTGCTCGGCGCTCGGTTGAAAGCGGAAGCCGCGGGGGGCGGAGTGCATTTGGTGGCCATGCAGCCGGTAGTGGCGCGCGTGTTCGAGATCACGGGGGCCGAAGCGGTCTTCACCCTTCATGACACGCTTGCGGCCGCCCTGGCCGACGCGTCCGACTGAGCCCTCCTTGTCCGGCCGACGGAGGGGTGCGTGTGCTTCCCGGAGCGGGTGTTTTCACCCCGCGCCGGGTTTCGTGCGCAATACAGGGGTGTTCGTGCGATCCGGTCGGGCAGGAGACACCCTGAACCAGCTGTGTACGACATGGCTGTCTACGACTTTGAAACGTGAACTGGTGAATCGGTGAGGTGAAGCGCTGATGAGCACCACCCGGCCCTATCCGCCGGGCGACCGCGGCCCGGAGCCCGGCGGCGCTTCCGGGACGGCGTCCGCGCCCGCGTCCGGGGAGGGCGGCGGGCGGCAGTCCCGCAGGCTGAGCTTCGAGGACGCGAGCGGGGTCGTCCCGCTGGCCCGTGACTTCACCCGCGAGGCGCTGTACGCCTGGGGCTGGCTGCCCTCCGCCACCGCGGACCAGCGTGCCGCCGCGGAGGACGTCCTGCTCGTGGTCTCCGAGCTGGTCACCAACGCGTGTCTGCATGCCGAGGGTCCGGACGAGCTGTCGATCACCTGCGAGAAGAAGGTGATCCGGCTGGAGGTCTCCGACCGCGGTACGGGTCAGCCGGCGCCGCGGACCCCGCACCGCGCGGGGCGCCCCGGCGGGCACGGCATGTTCATCGTGCAGCGGCTCTGCCTGGACTGGGGCGTCGTACGGACGCCGGGCGTCGCGGGCAAGCGGGTGTGGGCGGAGCTGGGCGCCCCGGCGTAGGCCCGCGGCGCTCGGGCGGGTACCGCCCGTCCGCCCACCCGTCTCGGTCGGCCAGAAGGTCGCCGTCCCCGGGGCCGCGCTCCGGCCCGCGGAGCGGACTGCGCGCCTGCTCTCCGCGGACACAGCCGTCAGGCCAGACAGAATTCGTTGCCTTCCGGGTCCGACAGGTACGCCCCGTCGTCCCACTCGTCCTCCGGAACCTCGTGGTGGGCGGAACCGCTCCTCCCGGCTCCCGAACCCCGGGGGTGCGGGCTTCTCCGCACAGCCCAGCGCCGGCGCCCAGAACGCCGCCAGGCTCGCCGGGTTCGCGCAGTCGCTCGTCAAGCTCCACCTGGTCGCCATGAGTCCTTCCCCGGTCGGAGGACCGGACTGTTCCCCGCACCGCCGACGACCCCGCCCCAACGCCCGGAGGGCCACCCCATCCGCCGGATGAGGTGGCCCTCCGAAAAGAAGCGGGCGTGCCCGCAGGGCTCAGCGGACGTCGCCCATGAGTTCCTTGACGCGCTTGCGGTACATCCAGATCGCGACGCCCGCGACCACCGCGAGGGTGGCCTCCGCGGCGACGATGCCCGTCTTGTTGAGGTCGACGCCCGCGATGGAGAGCAGGCCGGTCGTGGCGTCACCGGCGGTGACGGCCAGGAACCAGACGCCCATCATCTGCGAGGCGTACTTCACCGGCGCCATCTTCGTCGTCACCGACAGGCCGACCGGGGAGAGCATCAGCTCGCCGCAGGTCTGGACGAAGTAGATCGCCACCAGCCACATGGCCGCGGCCTTGTGGCCGCCCTCGGCGATGCCCAGCGGGGCCAGGAAGAGGAAGAAGGACGCGCCGACCAGGACCAGACCGCCGCAGAACTTGACGACCGTGCTGGGCTCCTTGCCCCGGCGGTTGAGCGCCAGCCACACCGTGGCGAAGACCGGGGCCAGGGCCATGATGATGACCGGGTTGACCGACTGGTACCAGGAGACCGGGAAGCTCCAGCCGAAGACGCTGTTGTCGGCCGAGGAGTCGGCGAACAGCGACAGGGTCGAGCCGCCCTGGTCGTAGATCATCCAGAACACGGCGGCGGCGACGAAGAACCAGATGTACGCCGACATCTTGGACTGCTCGGCGCGGTCCAGGGACTTGTCGCGCTTGATGTTGGTCAGCACCAGCACCGGGATGATCACGCCGAGCAGGGTCAGCGGGACCAGGATCCAGTTCAGGGTGTAGTGGCCGGAGAAGCCGACGATCGCGTAGAAGACGACGGCCAGCGCGGCCCAGAAGGCGGCCTTGCGCAGCGTCGAGGTCTTCTCCTCGACGGACAGCGGCTTCGGGACCACGCTGGAGTGCGGGGCCAGGTGGCGGCTGCCGATCAGGAACTGGAGCACGCCCAGGCCCATGCCGACCGCGGCGAGCGCGAAGCCCAGGTGCCAGTTGACGTTCTCGCCGATGGTGCCGATGGTCAGCGGCGCGGCGAAGGCACCGAGGTTGATGCCCATGTAGAAGACGGTGAAGCCACCGTCGCGGCGCGGGTCGTCGGGGCCGTCGTAGAGCTGGCCGACCATCGTGGAGATGTTGGCCTTCAGCAGACCGGAGCCGATGGCGACCAGGCCGAGGCCCGCGTAGAAGGTGCCGGAGGACGGCAGCGCCAGCGTCAGGTGGCCCAGCATGATCACGCCGCCGGCGATGGCGACGGTCTTGCGGGGACCCCAGACGCGGTCGCCGAACCAGCCGCCCGGCATCGTGAGCAGGTACACCAGCGAGAGGTACACCGAGTAGATCGCGGTCGCGGTGCCGGCGCCGAGGCCGAGGCCACCCGGGGCGACGAGGTACAGCGGGAGCAGAGCCCTCATGCCGTAGTAGGAGAACCTCTCCCACATCTCGGTCATGAAGAGTGTGGCCAGTCCGCGGGGGTGGCCGAAGAAGGTCTTCTCGGTGCCGGGGGTGCCCGGGGTGACCGAGTCCTTCGTCAGGCTGGACGCCATGGTCGATCCTTGCTGGTCGGGACGCGCTCATGAGGCGATGCGCGCCCGGTGGGGGGCGGCCGGCACCGGCGGCCTTGCCCGCCCGTCCCACGCCTGAGGGATCCGCTCCGGATTGCGAAGCGGTGGGCGGCGGCCACCGGGATCCACGCCTCTGCGCGCGTCACTGCACGCGGTGAGGCCCGGCCACAGGTCATTCCTTTCAAGGCCGACGGTGGGGGTCGGCCCGCACACAAAAGAGACCTTCAGCGTCGAACTGTCGCCAAAGGTCCGCTGGGTGCTACAGGCGCTGATTCACCATACGGCAGGACACCGCCCGGTATGGAAGGACTTGAGACGCGGATCACAGGTAATAGTGGAACCGTGAACGATCTTTCGAAGGTTTCCTACAGGATGGCACCCCACAGCCGCAGGTCCGGACGCGGGGGCGGCGGGGCGGGGCGGTCCGCGGGGCGATCTTGCCCCGGGCGTTGCTCCGAGCGGTCTACCATCAGCCCATGACCCGTGTACTGCTCGCCGAGGACGACGCGTCCATCTCGGAGCCGCTGGCCCGCGCACTGCGCAGGGAAGGGTACGAGGTCGAGGTGCGTGAGGACGGACCCACCGCAGTCGACGCGGGGTTGCAGGGCGGCATCGACCTGGTGGTGCTGGACCTGGGCCTGCCGGGCATGGACGGACTCGAGGTCGCCCGCCGGCTGCGGTCCGAGGGCCACACCGTGCCGATCCTGATCCTGACCGCGCGCGCCGACGAGGTGGACACCGTCGTAGGCCTGGACGCGGGCGCCGACGACTACGTCACCAAGCCCTTCCGCCTCGCCGAGCTGCTCGCCCGGGTCCGGGCCCTGCTGCGGCGCGGTGCCGCCGAGCCGCCGCAGCCGCCCGCCACCCACGGTGTGCGCATCGACGTCGAGTCGCACCGGGCCTGGATGGGCGAGGAGGAGCTCCAGCTCACCGCGAAGGAGTTCGACCTGCTGCGGGTCCTGGTGCGCGACGCGGGCCGGGTCGTCACCCGCGACCAGCTGATGCGCGAGGTCTGGGACACCACCTGGTGGTCGTCGACCAAGACCCTCGACATGCACATCTCCTGGCTGCGCAAGAAGCTGGGCGACGACGCGGCCAACCCGCGCTACATCGCCACCGTGCGCGGCGTGGGCTTCCGTTTCGAGAAGAACTGAACGAGCCCCGAGAGGGCCTTGCGGGTAAGAGGACATGCGCCGTCGACTGATCCAGTCCACGCTCGCCGTGGTGCTCGTGGTGATCGCCGTCTTCGGCGTCTCGCTCGTCATCGTCGAGACCCGGACCATCAGCAGCACGGCCCAGGAACGGGTCGACCTGGAAGCGGTGCGGCTGGCCAGCATCGTCGACAGCCGGCTCATCGGCACCGGTTCCGTCGACGAGGACTTCCTGCGGGAGCAGATCCGCGACGCCCGGTACGCCGTGATCCGCATCCCCGGCGAGCCGGTCGTCGAGGTCGGCAGCGAGCCGACCGGCGACGTCCTCCAGGGCAGGGCCACCGGCGAGGAGGGCGAGACGGTCCTCGTCGAGGAGCCCAGCTCCTCCGTCACCCGGGAGGTCGGGCGGACCCTGCTGATCATCGGCCTGGTGGCGCTGCTCGCGGTGATCGCCGCCGTACTGCTGGCGATCCGGCAGGCCAACCGCCTCGCCTCCCCGCTCACCGACCTCGCCGAGACCGCCGAGCGCCTCGGCTCCGGCGACCCGCGCCCCCGGCACAAGCGGTACGGCGTCCCCGAGCTGGACCGGGTCGCGGACGTCCTGGACTCCTCCGCCGAGCGCATCGCCCGGATGCTCACCGCCGAGCGCCGACTGGCCGCCGACGCCTCCCACCAGCTGCGCACGCCGCTGACCGCGCTGTCGATGCGGCTGGAGGAGATCACCCTGACCGACGAGCCGGAGACGGTGAAGGAGGAGGCGACGATCGCGCTGTCCCAGGTGGAACGGCTGACGGACGTCGTGGACCGGCTGCTCACCAACTCCCGCGACCCGCGCAGCGGCTCCGCCGTCACCTTCGAGCTGGACGACGTCATCCAGCAGCAGATCGCCGAATGGCGCCCGGCCTACCGCGGCGAGGGGCGGGCCATCGTCAGCTCCGGCAAGCGCCATCTGACGGCCGTGGGCACCCCGGGCGCCGTGGCGCAGGTGCTGGCCGCGCTGATCGAGAACTCCCTGATGCACGGCGGCGGCACGGTGGCCCTGCGGACCCGGGTGACCGGCAACCAGGCCGTGGTCGAGGTCACCGACGAGGGCCCCGGCGTCCCGGGCGACCTGGGGGCGCGGATCTTCGAGCGCGCGATCAGCGGGCGCAACTCCACCGGCATCGGCCTCGCCGTCGCCCGCGACCTCGCGGAGGCGGACGGCGGCCGCCTGGAGCTGCTCCAGGGGCGTCCGCCGGTCTTCGGGCTGTTCCTGTCCCGCACGCCGCCGTCGAAGAAGTCCCCGGGGGACGGCGACCAGACGGTGCGCTGAGCGCGCCGGAGGAGGGGGAAGCGGGTCAGCGGTGGCCGGCGGGGGCGCCGTCCGGGCGGGGGAGCGCGGCCGGGTGCTCGTGCTCCAGGAAGGTCTCCGCCCGCGTCACCGGCTCCCGGGCGGGCAGCGCGCGGAAGACCCAGCTGCGGTACGACCAGAAGCGGAACAGCGTGCCGATCCCGATGCCGAGGAACTTGAAGATGTTGCTCTGCAACGGGCTGTCCCAGCCGAACCCGTACGTCGCCGTGTAGAGCACGCCGTTCTCGATGACCAGGCCGATGGCGCTGAACAGCAGGAACAGCGACATCTCGCGGGTCCGGCCGCTCTTGTCGCGGTCGCGGTAGGTGAAGTACCGGAAGCCCACGTAGTTGAAGGCGATCGCGACGACCGTGGCGACGATGCTGGCCCGCACCACCTGGAGGTCGGTGGTGTGCCGTACGAAGTTGAAGACGAGGAGGTTCACCAGCACCCCCGCGCCGCCCACGGCGCCGAACTTCACGACCTCGCGCACGAGCCGGTCGACCCGTTCCCGCATTCCGGCGCGCGGCGCCGCAGGAGTGGCGGGAGCAGTCTGAGCACCCGAGGAACCATGTTCCATGGTCGTGCAGGCCCCCGTCCGTCGGTTGGCGTCAATCCGTTCATGCTAACCACCCGGACGCGCGATCTTCCTGCGGACGGACCCATGGGCCGCGGAACGGGCGGCCACAGGGGCCGGAAACGGCGGGTAAACAGGTGGGCTCCGCGCGGCCGATACGCTAGGGGTGTGACGTTCCCCGTAGTCGGCATGGTCGGCGGTGGCCAGCTCGCTCGTATGACACACGAGGCGGGCATCCCGCTCGGCATCAGGTTCAAGCTTCTCAGTGACACTCCCCAGGACTCTGCGGCGCAGGTCGTGAACGAAGTCGTCGTCGGCGACTATCGCGATCTGGACACGTTGCGCGAGTTCGCGCGCGGCTGTGACGTGATCACCTTCGATCACGAGCATGTGCCGACCGAGCACCTCAAGGCCCTGGAGGCGGACGGCATCCCCGTCCGCCCCGGTCCCGAGGCGCTCGTGCACGCCCAGGACAAGGGCGTGATGCGCGCGAAGCTCGTCGCGATCGGCGTGCCCTGCCCGCGGCACCGGATCGTGCGCGATCCGGCCGACGTGGCCGCCTTCGCGGCGGAGGGCGCCGTCGACGGCGGCGACGGCTTCCCCGTCGTCCTCAAGACGGTCCGCGGCGGGTACGACGGCAAGGGCGTGTGGGTCGTGGACTCGGTGGCGGAGGCGGCCGAGCCCTTCCGCGCCGGGGTGCCCGTGCTGGCGGAGGAGAAGGTCGACTTCGTCCGCGAGCTGGCCGCCAACGTGGTCCGCTCCCCGCACGGCCAGGCGGTGGCCTACCCCGTCGTCGAGTCCCAGCAGGTCAACGGCGTATGCGACACGGTGATCGCCCCGGCGCCCGACCTCGACGAGGCACTGGCCCTGCGCGCCGAGGAGATGGCGCTCGGCATCGCCAAGGAGCTGGGCGTCGTCGGCCACCTCGCCGTCGAGCTGTTCCAGACCCGCGACGGCCGCGTCCTCGTCAACGAACTGGCGATGCGCCCGCACAACTCCGGCCACTGGACCATGGACGGCGCGATCACCTCGCAGTTCGCCAACCACGTCCGCGCGGTCCTCGACCTCCCGCTCGGCGACCCGCGCCCGCGCGCCAAGTGGACGGTGATGGTCAACGTCCTGGGCGGCGACTACCCGGACATGTACTCCGCGTACCTGCACTGCATGGCCCGCGACCCGCAGCTCAAGATCCACATGTACGGCAAGGACGTGAAGCCCGGCCGCAAGGTCGGCCACGTCAACACCTACGGCGACGACCTGGACGACGTGCTGGAGCGCGCCCGTCACGCTGCCGGCTACCTGAGAGGCACGATCACCGAATGAGCCAGCCCAGCCCGGTGAGCCCGGTCGTCGGCATCGTCATGGGGTCGGACTCCGACTGGCCCGTCATGGAGGCCGCCGCCAAGGCCCTCGACGAGTTCGAGGTCCCCTACGAGGTCGACGTCGTCTCCGCGCACCGCATGCCGCACGAGATGATCGCGTACGGCGAGCAGGCCGCCGGACGCGGCCTCAAGGCGATCATCGCCGGGGCCGGGGGCGCCGCCCACCTGCCCGGCATGCTCGCCTCGGTCACACCGCTGCCGGTCATCGGCGTCCCGGTGCCGCTGAAGTACCTGGACGGCATGGACAGCCTGCTCTCCATCGTGCAGATGCCGGCCGGCGTCCCGGTGGCCACGGTCTCCGTCGGCGGCGCCCGCAACGCCGGTCTGCTGGCCGCCCGTATCCTCGCCGCCCACGACGAGGAACTGCTCGGCCGGATGCGCGAGTTCCAGCAGGACCTCAACGACCAGGCCACCGAGAAGGGCAAGCGGCTGCGCACCAAGGTCGAGGGCTCCGCGGCCGGCTTCGGATTCGGAAAGTGACGGAAGGGACGCGGATGACATCGCTGGAGAAGGCCCGGGAACTGCTGCGCGAGTTCCCCGTCGTCGACGGGCACAACGACCTGCCCTGGGCCCTGCGCGAGCAGGTCCGCTACGACCTCGACGCCCGGGACATCGCCGCCGACCAGTCCGCCCACCTGCACACCGACCTGGCCCGGCTGCGCGCCGGCGGCGTCGGCGCGCAGTACTGGTCGGTGTACGTCCGCTCCGACCTGCCCGGCGCGGTGACGGCGACGCTGGAGCAGATCGACTGCGTACGGCGGCTGATCGACCGCCACCCCGGGGAGCTGCGGGCCGCGCTGACCGCCGCCGACATGGAGGCGGCCCGCGCCGAGG
Source organism: Streptomyces rubrogriseus (assembly GCF_027947575.1). Classification (NCBI taxonomy): domain Bacteria; kingdom Bacillati; phylum Actinomycetota; class Actinomycetes; order Kitasatosporales; family Streptomycetaceae; genus Streptomyces; species Streptomyces rubrogriseus. The sequence continues at coordinate 775,809 of NZ_CP116256.1, forward strand.
GCCGTATCGCCTCCCTCATGGGCGCCGAGGGCGGCCACTCCATCGACGACTCACTGGCCACGCTGCGCGCCCTGTACGCGCTCGGCGTGCGCTACATGACGCTCACCCACAACGACAACGTCGCGTGGGCGGACTCGGCGACCGACGAGCCCGGCGTCGGCGGACTGTCGGCCTTCGGCCGCGAGGTCGTGCGGGAGATGAACCGCGAGGGCATGCTGGTCGACCTCTCGCACGTCGCGGCGACGACGATGCGCGACGCGCTGGACACCTCCACCGCGCCGGTGATCTTCTCGCACTCGTCCTCCCGCGCGGTGTGCGACCACCCGCGCAACATCCCGGACGACGTCCTGGAGCGGCTGTCCGCCAACGGCGGCATGGCGATGGTGACGTTCGTGCCGAAGTTCGTGCTCCAGGCCGCGGTCGACTGGACCGCCGAGGCCGACGACAACATGCGCGCGCACGGCTTCCACCACCTCGACTCCAGTCCCGAGGCGATGAAGGTGCACGCCGCCTTCGAGGAGCGCCTCCCGCGCCCCGTCGCCACGGTGTCGACGGTCGCCGACCACCTCGACCACATGCGCGAGGTCGCCGGCGTCGACCACCTCGGCATCGGCGGCGACTACGACGGCACGCCCTTCACCCCGGACGGCCTCGGCGACGTCTCCGGCTACCCGAACCTGATCGCCGAGCTGCTCGACCGCGGCTGGTCCCAGTCCGACCTGGCCAAGCTGACCTGGAAGAACGCCGTCCGGGTACTCGACGCCGCCGAGGACGTGGCCCGGGGGCTTCAGGCGACGCGGGGGCCGTCCAACGCCACCATCGAGCAGCTGGACGGCACGGCCGCCGAGCAGCCGGGAGGCTGAGCCGCCCCGCTTCCGGCCGGGTGGGGCGCGCGTACCCCCGAACGCCCCACCCACCAGGAAGCCCTTTCCGCTCCGTGCGACGGTGGCCGTACCTCACGACGACCGTACGGAGCCCGTCATGGCAGACCTCCAGGACGACCTGCACACCGGTACCGAGTCCGGTGGGCTCGACGACCTGCCCGTGCCGCTCGCCGCGGAGGCCTTTCCGCCGGAGCCCTACGCTCCGGTGTCCGATCCCGACGACGAGCCGCTGACCCGGGCGCACGCCGTGCTGGCCGCCCATCCGGTCGCCGACGGCTGCAACGGGCTGCCCTGGGCGCTCAGGCACCTGCCCTGGTACGACCTGGAGCTGGGCGAGAGCGCCGTCGACACCGACGTGCCGCGGCTGCGCGAGGGACACGTGGGAGCGCTGCTGTGGTCGCTGCACCTGCCCGAGTCCCTCGACGGGGACCGTGCGGTCGGCGCCACGCTGGAACAGCTCGACCTGGTCAAGACGGTCGTGCGGGCCCACCCGGAGGGGCTGCGCCTGGCGTACGACGCGGGGCAGGCCATCGACGCCCGCAACTGCGGCCGGGTCGCCGTGCTGCCCGGTCCCGCGGGCGCCGCCGCCCTCGGCGACCGCCTCGGCATCCTGCGCTCCCTGCACGCCCTCGGCCTGCGCGTCCTGACGCTGTCCGGGGTGAGCTGGGCGAGCGAGGCGGGGCTGACCCGGTTCGGCGAGGAGGTCGTCCGGGAGATGAACCGGCTCGGTGTCGTCGCCGACCTCTCCGGCGCCTGTGCGGAGACCATCCGGCGTACCTTCGCGGTGTCCAAGGCGCCGGCGCTGTGCACCCGGTCCGCCGCCCGTGCGCTGCGCCCGCACCCCGCGAACCTCCCCGACGACCTGCTGGTGGAGCTGGGCGCGGCCGGCGGCCTGTGCATGGTGCCGCTGACCGCCGAGCAGACCGGTCCGACGGTCCGGGACGTCGCCGACCACCTCGACCACGTCCGCACGGTGGCCGGGCCGCAGAGCGTCGGCCTGTCCGGCACCTACGACACCGGCACCGCGCACCCGCTGGAGCTGGGCGACCCCTCCTGCTACCCCCGGCTGGTCGCCGAACTGCTCAGGCGTGGCTGGGACGAGGCGGACGTGGCCCTGCTGACCTGGGGCAACGTCCAGCGGGTCCTGCGTGCCGCGGCCTTCACCGCGAAGGCGGCCCAGCTGCGCCGGGAGCCGTCCACGGCGACCATCGCCGACCTGGACGGATAGTCCGCGCGAGCGTCACGTGTGCTCGATCCGGCAGAGGCAGAACGGATGCCCCGCCGGATCGGCGTACACCATGAAGTCCTTCTCCTCCCGGTCCTCCAGGTCCAGCGGCCGGGCACCCAGTGCGAGCACCCGCTCGTGCGCGGCGTCCATCTCGGCCCAGGTCGCCCCGCCGTCGAAGTCGAGGTGGAACTGCTGGGCGTTGCGGTCGGAGCGCGGCCACTCGGGCGGGGTGAGGTCCGAGGCCCGCTGGAAGGACAGGCGGGGTCCGCCGGGAACCTGGAGGACCACCCAGTCCGGGTCCGCCTCGTCGGGCGTGCCGCCCCCGACCGCCGCGTAGAAGCGGGCCAGCTCACGGGGGTCGGGACAGTCGACGACGACGGAACGGAAACGTGCCGCGGGTGCCATGGAGGTCCTCCGAGTGCTCGTGGGCCGGGCTCAGCAGGCGCAGAGGCAGAACGGGTGCCCGGCCGGGTCGGCGTAAACCCGGAAGGTACGGGTGCGGTCCTCCGCGTCCAGCGGACGCGCGCCCAGCTCCAGCACCGCCTTCTCGGCCGCGTCCAGGTCCTTCACGTCGAGGTCGAGGTGGAACTGCTGCGAGTCGTCGGGCGCGGGCCACTTCGGCGGCACGAACCCGGGGGCCGCCTGGAAGGCCAGCGCCCTTCCGCCCGGCAGCTTCAGGTCGACCCAGTCGCCCTCGCCCTCGACGGTGCCGCCGAGCACGCCGGCGTAGAAGCGGGCCAGTGCACGGGGCTCGGGACAGTCCAGGACGACGGGACCCAGTTCGGCGACAGCCATGACTTCCTCCTTGAAGTACGCGGTCTTCGGTCACCGGCACGGTTACCGGCACTATGCGGGTAACCGGTAACGGTTACTGCATGCTGCCGCATTGGCGGTAACGTCGCAAGCATGAGTGAGAGATCGCCCGCACCGGGCGGCCTGGGCCTGGTCGAGACCCTGGTGAACACGCTGGACCTCGAGACGGGCGCCGACTCGCTGGACACCGGGGAGGGCCGGGCGCGGCTCGGCCTGACGCAGGACGACGTACCCGCGGCCCGTGAGCTTCGCGAGTCCCTGCGCGCGACCCTGCTCGCCCACGCCGGCCACCCGCCGCACCGCGCGGTGACCCCGCTGGGGGAGCTGCTGGCGGCCGCCCCGCTGGTCGTCGCCGTCGACCCGGCCGACGGCTCCGCCGCCCTCGCCCCGGCCGGGGAGGGCTCCCTGACCGCCTGCGTCGCCGCCGCCGTCGCCCAGGCACTGGTGGCCGGCACCTGGAGCCGCTTCAAGGCGTGCGAGGCCGCCGACTGCCACTGGGCGTACTACGACCGCAGCCCGGCGGGACGCGGCCGCTGGTGTTCCATGCAGGTGTGCGGGGCCCGCGCCAAGATGCGCCGGTACCGGGCCAAGGAGTCGTAAACACCGCCCGCTTCACCGGCCGGCCGGCCGCGCCCTGGGGCACAATGCGACCGACGCCGGTTCGGCCGACTGAGCCTCGGCCGAACCGGCGTCGTCCGTGCCGTCGTCAGGCGGTCGGGCGGCCCATCGCGCGGTACGTCCAGCCGGCCTTCCGCCACAGTGCGGGGTCCAGGGCGTTGCGCCCGTCCAGGATCACCCGGGCCGCCGCCGCCTCGCCCAGCACCTCGGGGTCCAGCTCGCGGAACTCCCGCCACTCGGTGAGGTGCAGGACCACGTCCGCACCCCGCACCGCCTCCAGCGCCGTGTCGGCGTAGCCGAGGGTCGGGAAGAGCCGCCGGGCGTTGTCCATGCCCTTGGGGTCGTACACCGTCACCTGGGCGCCCTGGAGGTGCACCTGCCCGGCGACGTTCAGCGCGGGGGAGTCCCGCACGTCGTCCGAGTCGGGCTTGAAGGTGGCGCCGAGCACCGCGACGCGCTTGCCGAGGAAGGGGCCGCCGCCCAGCGCCTGCCGGGTCAGCTCCACCATCTGGCCGCGCTGGCGCATGTTGATGGAGTCGATCTCGCGCAGGAAGGTCAGCGCCTGGTCGGCGCCCAGCTCACCGGCGCGTGCCATGAACGCCCGGATGTCCTTCGGCAGACAGCCGCCGCCGAAGCCGATCCCGGCCCGCAGGAACTTCTTCCCGATCCGGTCGTCGTACCCGATCGCCTCCGCCAGCTTGGCGACGTCGCCGCCCGCCGCCTCGCAGACCTCCGCCATCGCGTTGATGAAGGAGATCTTGGTGGCGAGGAAGGAGTTCGCGGCGGTCTTCACCAGCTCGGCCGTCGGGAAGTCCGTGACGACGAACGGCGAGCCCTCCTCGATCGGCGTCGCGTACACCTCGCGCAGCAGCCGCTCGGCCCGCTCGCTGCGCACGCCGACCACCAGGCGGTCGGGGTGCAGGGTGTCCTCGACGGCGAAGCCCTCGCGCAGGAACTCCGGGTTCCAGGCCAGCTCGGCCCCGTCGCCGGCCGGCGCGTGCTCGGCCAGGTAGGCCGCCAGCCGGTCGGCGGAGCCCACCGGCACGGTCGACTTGCCGACGACCAGCGCGGGGCCGGTCAGGTGCGGCGCCAGGGAGGCCAGCGCGGAGTCGACGTACGACATGTCGCAGGCGTACTCGCCGTGCTTCTGCGGGGTGTTCACGCACAGGAAGTGCACGTCGCCGAAGGCCGCGACCTCGGCGAAGTCGGTGGTGAAGCGCAGCCGCCCGCTGGAGCCCTCGATCCCGGCGACGTGCTTGCCCAGCAGCTCCCGCAGACCGGGCTCGTACATCGGGACCTCGCCCCGCTGGAGCATCTCGATCTTCTCGGGCACCACGTCGAGACCCAGCACCTCGAAACCGAGCTCGGCCATGGCCGCCGCGTGGGTGGCGCCGAGATAGCCGGTACCGATCACGGTGATCTTCAGGGCCATGGATGCGCTCCAGAGGTGTACGGCACGGTTGCGCGCCCGAGCATATCCGGGGCGCCGGAAAAGCCTTTCGAGGGCTTTGGTCCGGCTGTCGTCAAGCTCACCTATCCACGGACCGGCCGGGGCTCTAAAATTTGGGTTACTTAACGGTAGTTAGCGTGCCCAGCATCACAGCGTTTTGGAGCGTGAGACACCTTGGCCGGATCGGCTGACTTCGACCTGTACCGCACGTCCGAGGAGCACGACATGCTCCGGGACGCCGTCCGCTCGCTGGCCGAGGCGAAGATCGCGCCGTACGCCGCCGCCGTGGACGAGGAGGCGCGCTTCCCGCAGGAGGCCCTGGACGCCCTCACCGCGAACGACCTGCACGCGGTGCACGTCCCCGAGGAGTACGGCGGCGCGGGCGCCGACGCCCTCGCCACGGTCATCGTGATCGAGGAGGTGGCCCGCGCCTGCGCGTCCTCCTCCCTCATCCCGGCCGTGAACAAGCTCGGCTCGCTCCCGGTGATCCTCTCCGGCTCCGAGGAGCTGAAGAAGAAGTACATGACCCCGCTCGCCAAGGGCGACGGCATGTTCTCCTACTGCCTCTCCGAGCCCGACGCGGGCTCGGACGCGGCCGGCATGAAGACCAAGGCCGTCCGCGACGGCGACTTCTGGGTGCTCAACGGCGTCAAGCGCTGGATCACCAACGCCGGCGTCAGCGAGTACTACACCGTCATGGCGGTCACCGACCCGAGCAAGCGCTCCAAGGGCATCTCCGCCTTCGTGGTCGAGAAGTCCGACGAGGGCGTCTCCTTCGGCGCCCCGGAGAAGAAGCTCGGCATCAAGGGCTCCCCGACCCGCGAGGTCTACCTCGACAACGTCCGCATCCCCGCCGACCGCATGATCGGCGCGGAGGGCACCGGCTTCGCCACCGCGATGAAGACGCTGGACCACACCCGCATCACCATCGCCGCCCAGGCCCTCGGCATCGCCCAGGGCGCCCTCGACTACGCCAAGGGCTACGTCAAGGAGCGCAAGCAGTTCGGCAAGCCGATCGCCGACTTCCAGGGCATCCAGTTCATGCTCGCCGACATGGCCATGAAGATCGAGGCCGCCCGCCAGCTCACCTACGCGGCGGCCGCCAAGTCGCAGCGCGGCGACAGCGACCTCACCTTCCAGGGCGCCGCCGCCAAGTGCTTCGCCTCCGACGTGGCCATGGAGGTCACCACGGACGCCGTCCAGCTGCTCGGCGGCTACGGCTACACCCGGGACTACCCGGTGGAGCGCATGATGCGCGACGCCAAGATCACGCAGATCTACGAGGGCACCAACCAGGTCCAGCGCATCGTCATGGCGCGCAACCTGCCGTAGCGGCAGGGGTCTTGTCAGCGAGGGGCGTCCGCCGGCCGGGCGCCCCTCGCTCGTCGTGACCCGTTGTCAGTGGTGGGTGAGACGGTGGATCCATCGAGTCGGGAAGCCGCCGAGCGGCAATCGGTAAGAGGGGGAGCCGCCATGCCCAGGAGCCAGAACTACATCAACCACGTCGCTCTCGTGCTGGACGCCAGTTCGTCCATGCGGCGCCTCAGTCACAAGGTGGTCGAGGTCGCCGACCAGCAGATCGCCTACCTGGCCCGCCGGTCGCAGGAGCTGGACCAGGAGACCCGCGTCACGGTGTACGTCTTCGCCGACCAGGTGGAGTGCGTCATCTACGACAAGGACGTGCTGCGGATGCCGTCGCTGAAGCAGATGTACCGGGTCGGCGGCATGACGGCGCTGCTGGCGGCCACGCTCAAGTCGCAGCGGGAGCTGGCGCAGACGGCCCAGCTGTACGGCGACCACAGCTTCCTGACCTTCGTCCTCACGGACGGACAGGAGAACGTGAGCCACCGCTGCCCGGACGCCCCCGCCAGGGACCCGCGCGCACTGGTCGAGGCCGTGTCCCGGATGATCGAGACCCAGGCGGACAACTGGACGCTGGCCGTCCTCGTGCCGGACCAGATGGGCAAGCGCGAGGCCATGCAGTACGGGTTCCCGAAGGACAACATCGCCATCTGGGACGCCACGAGCACCCAGGGTCTCGAGGAGGCCGGGCAGGTCATCCAGGAGGCCACCGAGAAGTTCATGGTGGGGCGCACCAAGGGCATCCGCGGGTCGCGGGCCGTGTTCTCCACGGGCGGGGACGCGGTCAACAAGGACACCATCAGGGCGGCCGGCCTCACGCCGGTGGAGTCGTCGAAGTACCAGCTGATCGACGTCACCCGGGACGTGGCGATCCGCGACTGGGTCGTCGAGCGCGGGCACACCTACCGCACCGGTGGTGCCTTCTACCAGCTGAGCAAGTCGGAGAAGGTCCAGCCGAAGAAGCAGATATCGGTGCTGGAGAAGAAGACGGACCGGGTGTACACGGGGCCCGAGGCCCGCGCCCTGCTCGGCCTGCCGGACGTGGAGGTCCGCATCAAGCCCGACCACAACGACGAATTCACGATCTTCGTGCAGAGCACGAGCGTGAACCGGAAGCTCGTACCGAACACGCGGCTCCTGCTCATGCTCTGACGCCGCCGGCGCCGTGGATGTCCAGGTGGCGCCCCGGGCGGAGGTCAGTCCTCGTACCCCTCCGCCACCCGCCGCTCCCGCAGTTCCATGATCGCCCGGCGGCGGGCCAGGCGGTGGGTGCGGCGGATCTGGGCCTCCTGGTAGCGCCGCTTGTCCTTCTCGGTCTCGGGCAGCACCGGCGGCACCGTGCGCGGCTTGCCGTCGGCGTCCACGGCCGCGAAGACCAGGTAGGCCGAGCCGACCTGGGTGGCCGGGGTGGACTCGTTCCAGCGCTCGGCCAGGACCCGGACGCCCACCTCCATGGAACTGCGGCCGGTCCAGTTGACCTGGGCCTTCACATGGACGAGGTCGCCGACGCGGACCGGTTCGAGGAACGCCATCTCGTCCATGGACGCGGTGACGGCGGGTCCGCCGGAGTGCCGTCCGGCCACGGCGCCCGCCGCGTCGTCGACGAGCTTCATGATCACACCGCCGTGCACCGTGCCCAGAAGGTTGGTGTCGCTGTGCGTCATGATGTGACTGAGGGTGGTGCGGGACGCCGAGGTCGGCTTGCCCGGGATCTCCGGGGCCGTCGACTGCGCGGCCGAGGCCTGTTCTGCCTGGTCTGTCATGGCCTCCACCTTATGCCGGGACCACAGCGGCGTGATTTTGTGTCGGGTTCGCAACAGCACTGCCCTGATTTTCCGACATACCTTGTAACGCCCACAGGGCGGCCCGGCACACTGGGCGCATGAATGATTGGCCCGAGGGATGGTCCGGTGACAACCGCGGCAGCGGATACGGACGCGGCAGCGCGAGCGCGCGGCCCGAGAGCGCACGTGTGATGCGTCAGGTCCGCCGTGGCGCGACGCCGCCGCCCGGCCCGGGCCCGTCGGCCCCGCCGTACGGCGCCGGGGTGCCCCAGCAGCCGTCGTACACCGACGGCCAGGGGTACGGCGGCGACGGGTACGACAGCGGCTACAACACCGGCCAGGTCTACGGCGGCGGTGGCGGCGGCCAGGGCCCCGGCCGCCAGGTCCGGGACCGGCCCGCGCCGGACTGGCGCCGCCGGATCAAGTGGACCGCGATCACGGTGGTGACCGTGCTGGTCGTCACCACCGTCGGCACCTACTTCTGGGCCGACTCCAAGCTCAACCGCGAGGTCGACCTGTCCAAGGTCATCGAGCGGCCCGAGGCGGGCGAGGGCACGAACTACCTGATCGTCGGCTCCGACAGCCGCGAGGGCATGACCGCCGACCAGAAGAAGGACCTGCACACCGGCTCCGCCGAGGGCAAACGCACCGACTCGATGATGATCCTGCACACCGGGGACAACGGGTCGACGCTGATCTCCCTGCCCCGCGACTCGGACGTGGAGATCCCGAGCTTCGTCGGCTCCGAGTCCGGCAAGGAGTACCCGGGCACCGGCCGGCACACCAAGCTGAACGCCGCCTACGCCGAGGACGGCCCCGAGCTGCTCGTGCGCACCATCGAGCACAACACCGGGCTGCGCCTGGACCACTACGTGGAGATCGGCTTCGCCGGCTTCGCCAACATCGTGGACGCGGTCGGCGGCGTCGAGATGGACATCCCGCAGGACATCAAGGACAAGAAGTCCGGTGCCGACTTCAAGAAGGGCAAGCAGACCCTGAACGGCGAGGAGGCCCTCGCCTTCGTCCGCACCCGGTACGCGCTGGCCGGCTCCGACCTGGACCGCACCAAGAACCAGCAGAAGTTCCTGTCGGCGCTGGCGAGCCAGGTGGCCACCCCGTCGACGGTCCTCAACCCGTTCAAGCTCTACCCGACCATGGGCGCCGGCCTGGACTCCCTGATCGTCGACAAGGACATGGGCCTGTTCGACCTGGCGAGCATGTTCTGGGCGATGAAGAGCGTCAGCGGCGGCGAGGGCACCTCGATGAACATGCCGATCTCGGGCAGCGTCGGCGGCAACCTGAAGTGGGACGACGCCAAGGTGAAGAAGCTCGTCGAGGAGCTGAAGAACGACGAGAAGGTCACCGTCTCCGGGAACTGAGCGGGCGCGCGCCGGGGGCCCGGCGTGCCTCACTCCTTGCCGCAGACCACCTCGTCGCCCCGCACCACCGTTCCCGACTCCTGCGGCGGGTCGGCCGGCCGTACCTTCGCCACCTTCCCGAAGTCGGCGCCCGCGATCACCTTCAGCGTGGCGCCCTGCCCCTTGACCGGCTTCAGCTCGCTGCCGGGCAGCGCGGCGGCCAGTGACTTCGCCGACTGGTCCCAGCGCGGGTCGTAGGCGACGACGGTCCGCTCGACCGCCCGGTCCGCGGCGTTCCTCGGTGCCTTGGTGGTACGGAACCCGGTCGCGGCCAGCGCGTCGTCCACCCGCTTGCCGAGCCCGGAGGTGCGGGTGCCGTTCTCCACCTGGACGCGGATCTGCTTCGGGTCCACCGGGACCCGCACCGGCGCCGGGCCCTTCGGCCTCGGTTTCGGCGCGGCCAGCGGCTTGTCCTCGCGCAGGGCGTCGAAGAGCCGTTCCGACTTGGCCGGGTCCCACTTCAGCGTCGAACCGACGCCCTTGACGGCGTATCCCATCTGTCCGATCGGCACGGTGGTGAACTCGGAGGACGACGGCGAGAAGTTCCGCATCGCCCGCCCGAGCGTCAGCAGCTCGTCGGTGCCGAAGCCCTGGTCGGCCCGGACCGAGCCGAGCACGGCCCGGGTGACGTCGCGGAACTTCAGCGGGTTCAGCAGGATCCCCGAGGAGGTCGCCCGGTCGATCAGGGCGGCCAGGAAGCGCTGCTGGCGCTTCATCCGGCTCAGGTCCGAGGCGCCGTCGAGGTGGCGGGCCCGCACGTACTGCAGCGCCTGCCCGCCCATCAGGGTGTGGGAGCCCGCCGGCAGGTCGAGTCCCGTGTAGCTGTCCTTGAGCGGCTGGACCGTGCAGATCCGCACCCCGCCGAGGACGTCCACGGTCTTCATGAAGCTGGTGAAGTCGACCTCCAGATAGTGGTCGATCTTCACCCGGGTCATGTTCTCCACGGTGCGGATCGTCAGCTGCGGGCCGCCCTCGGCATAGGCCGCGTTCAGCTTGATCGGGTGTCCCTTGTGGTGCTCACCGGTGGTGCGGTCGGTGTGGCCGGGCGTCTCGGCGTACGAGTCGCGCGGCAGGCTGACCACGCTCGCGCGCTCCCGGTCCTCCGAGATGTGCACGATCATGATCGTGTCGGTGCAGTGGCAGGGGGCGCCGCCCAGCCGGTACTTGCGCCGCTCCTCGTCGGTGATCTCGTCCCGGCCGTCGGTGCCGACCATCAGGACGTTCATGCCGTCGCCCGCCCGCGGCCGGTTCTTCATGTCCTTGAACGCGTCGAACCGCGAGATGTCCGAGTCCAGACTCGAGAGCACCGCGTGCCCGATGCCGGCGGAGGCGAGCACCACCACCGACAGCGCGGTCACCGCCCGCATGGCCCAGCGCGGCTTCTTCCGCCGTACGGGGGGCCTCGGCGGCCGCCCGGACGGCCGGGGCCCGCCGCGCTGCGGCGGGGGCCCGCCCCGGTCGGTCGAGGCCGGGACCCGGGACGAGCGGGGCGGCGTGGGCAAGGGGAACACCTCCGCGGGGACGGGGCCCTGGGCGTGGAGCGTGAGGCCGTACGTGGGATTCGTGAGCACCGTAGGCCCATACGATCTCCTGCCCGGGGCGGTGGCCCCGCGGCGCGCACCCGTGTCCCCCGTTCGCGGTAACGGCAGCGCCGGTGAAGGCCGGGGTACCGGCGACGGCCCCGTCCGCGGTGACGGCGGTCAGGACCAGGTGAACGCCGGGTTCACATGCATGCAGGCGCTGTCGTCCGCGCCGTTGAGGGCCTCGGCCGACTCGGGGGTCCGGTCGTCGCTCTGCGGCGCCCGGTACGCCGTGTCCTCGCGCCAGTCGGCGCCCACGACGAGCGTGACGCCGGAGACGTCCGTCGACCGCTTCACCGAACTCGCCGGGAGGCCGAGGGACTTGGCGACGCGGCGGGCGTCGCCCTCCAGGTCGGCGCTCGGGTAGCGGATCACCGTACGGTCCTCGCTCGGCAGCACCGACGGGTCCGCGACCGCCTTCGTGAAGCCCCGTTCCACCAGGAGCCCGGTGACGGTGTTCGCGCGTCCGGGGGCCGTGCCCAGTTCGTCGGTGCGGGTGCCGTTGCGGACCTGCACCGCGATCTCGTCGTCGGGTGCGGCCGGGTCGGCCGGGAGCTCCGGCTCCGCGTCGGGCTTCTTCTTCGCGTCCTTGCCGTCCAGCGCGATGTCCTCGCGCACCAGCCGGAACAACTGCTCCGCGTCCTCGGTCGGCTCCACGCGGGCGCCCACGTACCGGTTGGGCATCGTGGTCATGGTGATGCGCTCGGGCTTCACCTTCCGCAGCTCGTTGCTGAGGTCGTACAGCTTCTTGACGGAGTCCAGGTCCGGGTCGACGGTGAGTGCCTCGGTGGCCTCCTCGGCGAGCCTGCGCAGCCTGTTCGGGCTGCTGAGGGTCGCGTTCTCGCGCAGCACCCGGACCATCGAGTTCAGGTACATGTGCTGGGCCTTGGCGCGCGCCAGGTCGCTGCCGTCCTCGAAGCCGTACCGGGTGCGCAGCCACTGCAGGGCCTGCTCGCCCTTGACCGGGTGCGTGCCCTTCTCCAGCTTCAGACCGGAGCCGTGGCCCCCGGCGTCGCGCGAGTGGATGTTGGCGTCCACGCAGACCGGGACGCCGCCGACGGCGTCCGCCATCGAGACGACGCCCGCGAAGTCGACCATCACGAAGTGGTCGATGTGGATGCCGGTCAGCTCCTGCCAGGTGGCCACCGTGCAGCCGGGACCGCCGTGGCCGAGGCTCTGGTTGGTCATCACCCGGCCCTCGCTCGCCGGATAGACCTCGCCGTCGTCCGGGTCGGTGCACTTGGGTATCTCGAGCAGGGTGTCGCGCGGCATGCTGACCACCGACATGTTGCTGCGGTCCGCGGACAGGTGCACCAGCATCTGCACGTCCGCCAGCGGCGTGGAGCCGAACGTCTCGCGGGCGCCGCCGAGTTGCTGGTTCTCCTCGCTGTCCCGGGCGTCCGAGCCGATGACGAGGATGTTCAGCGGGGTCTGCCCGGCCGCGTTCGGCGTCGGCTTGGCGACCTTGTTGTCGCCCAGGTTCAGGGCGTCCTGCTTGATGTTGTCGTTGAGGTGCTCGTAGTAGAGGTAACCCGCTCCGGCCGTGCCGGCCAGGACCACGGCGAGCACCACCGCGGTCCAGCGCAGGACCCGCCGTCGCCGGCGCCGACCGGGGGCGCCGGGCTCGCTCCCGGTGCCGTCCTCGGTGCCGTCCTCGGTGTCGTCCTTGGCATCGTCGACACCGTTGTCGCCGTCCCCCCGGACGGTGTCCGCACGTTCGGGGGCGTCTGCCGCGCCCTCGTCCGTGTCCTCCCCCTGCACACTGCTCCGCGTCACTTCCGCGTCCCTCCCCGCCCCCGGGCCACCGCGTGGGCCCGTCGCCGCCCTGTCAGACGTACGACAGGCCCCTCAGGTCAACTGGCGCACAGCTTCTGGTCGGCCGTGGACTCGGTGTCCAGGTCCGGCTTCTTGACGGAGCCGTCGAGTTTGACGCCGGCGCCCTTGAAGTCCTTGCCGAGGGTGAGGGTCATGGTGGGCAGGCCCTGGGAGTTGGTGACGCTCTCGCCGGGCTTCATGGCGGCGCCGGACAGACCGAGGATCTCGGCGAGGGCGCGGGCCTGGTCGGCCTGGTCGGGGGCGTACTCCAGGGTGGTCTTCGCGATGTCGGCGGGGGCGTTGCCCGCGTTCTCGGACTTGGAGACCCCGGCCTGGGTCTGCAGGTAGGCCAGTTCCTGCTGGGCGCTGCCGGCGGGGGCGCCGCCGTTCATGACGCGGACCCGGACCTCACCGGGCTCGGACTTCTCGCCCTTGAGCCGGGCGGCGACCGCGGCCTTCTCCTTCTTTTCCTTCTGCTCGACCTCGGTGAAGGAGATGTCGTTCTTGATCATGTCGAAGACCTGGGGGCCCTTCGCCTCGTTCACGACCACCGTCGCCTTGACCTTCTCGGCGGGGTTGTCGATCACCGGCACCGTGGTGAACGTGATGTTCTTCGTCGGCACCTTCTTCAGCTCCAGGGCGATGTCCTTGAGCGTGCCCACCTTGCCGATGGCGCTGTCCACGGTGAGGGCCTTGGTCGCGGCCTCGGCGAGTTTCACCAGCTTGGTGGGGCTGGTGAGGGTGTCGCCGGAGGCCATCTTGCGCATGAGCGAGCCCAGGAACTGCTGCTGCACCTTGATGCGGTCCAGGTCTCCCTCGTTGCCGAAGGCGTGCCGGGTGCGGACGAAGGCCAGGGCCTGCTCGCCCTCGACCTTGGACTCGCCCGCGGGCAGCTTGAGATGGGACTTCGGATCGTCCACGGCGTGCTCCACGCACACGTCGACCCCGTCGACCGCCGTGGTCAGCGTCTTGACCGCGTTGAAGTCGGCCATCATGAAGTGGTCCGGCTTGATGCCGGTCGTCTCCGCCACCGTGCGCATCGTGCAGCCCGCGTCCCGGCCGAAGTCGCCGAGGCTCTGGTTGAAGCGGACGCCGGAGGTACCGGGGATGACCTTCTTCGTCCCGTCCTCCTGCGTCGTCTCGCAGTCGGGGATGTCGACGATCAGGTCGCGGGGGATGCTGAGCGCCGTGGCGTTGGAGCGGTCCTCGGCGACGTGCAGCAGGATGTTGGTGTCCGCGTGCCCGGCGCTGCCCTTGTCGCCGTAGCCCTCGTTGCCCTCACCGGTGCGCTTGTCGGTGCCGATGATGAGGATGTTGAAGGCCTCGTCCTTCTTGAAGCTGCTGCTTCCGGCGGTGCCCACGTCCGTCGTCGAGACGTTCCCCTCGAGGTGCTTGAGGTAGACGTAGCCGCCCACGCCGGCCACCAGGACGACGAAGGCCATGCTGCCGCCGGTCCACAGCAGGACCCGCTTGCCCCTGGACTTCTTCTTCTCCGGCCGGCGTCCGCGCCGTCCGGGCGCCGGCGCCTCGGGCTCCGGACGGCGCCGCCGCTGGGGCGGCACCTCACGGCCCGGAGCGGTCGTACGGCGCCCCGTCGCGCGGGGTCCGTCCGTGCGGGGCCCCGGGACGGGCGACTCCGGTGCGGAGGGGGACAGTCGCAGTTCGTATTCACCGGTCCGCGGATTCAGCACCCACTGGTCTGCGGGATCGACGTCGTCTGCCCGCCCACGTCCTTGCGCGTCCACGGTCTCCCAATCCTCCGTCGGGGGCCACGCGGCACCTTCCTCTGAAGGTGCCCGGTAAAGAGTCAACAAGTGCACGACGCCAGGGCGGACCTCGCGGCAGGGGGCACCGGAGCGCTCACACTATCCGCCCGGTTCGGCGTCGAACGACTCTGGTGTCACGATCGTCACCCCTACAACAGGGCATTCCCTCCTATTTTCGTGAACTCCTACCATCGGTAGGGCTTGTAGACGTCCATGCACTTGCTGGTGTCCGAGCCGTTGATGGCGTCGCTGGTCTCCGGCAGGTCTCCTGCCTCGGGCGTCTTCTGCTTCGGGTAGGACGTCCCCTCGCGCCAGTCAGCTCCCACGACGAGAGTGATCCCGGACACGTCGGTGGACTTGCGCACCGCGTTCGCGGGGATCCCCAGCGCCTCGGCGACGCGCCGCGCGTCGCCCGCCAACTCGTCGCTCGGGTACCGGACTACGGTCCGCTCCTCGGAGAGCGCCGCCGAGGTGTCCTTGACCGCCTTGGCGAAGCCCTTGTCCACCAGCGTCCCGGCGATGTCGCCGGCCCGGCCGGTGACCGGGCCGAGGGTGGCCGAGCGGGTGGCGTTCCGGACGAGGACGCCGATCTCGGAGTCGGCGGCGGGCTCGTCGGAGGGCTGCCCGGCGTCGCCCGGCGCGGCGGCGCCGTCTCCGGCGGCGTCCTTGCCGTCGGCCGTGCCCGAGCCCTTCTTCTCCTTCGTGCCCTTGTCGTCGAAGGACACGTCGTCGCGGAGCATCGCCCACATCTTGTCGGCGTCGGGGGCCGGAAGCAGGTGGTTCTCGTCCTCGGGGTCCTCGACGGTGGGGATCGTCGTCATGGTGAGGCGGTCCGTGGGCACCGTCTTGAGCTGCATGCCCAGGTCGTACAGCTTCTTCACGGTGCCGATCTCCTCGGAGACCGTCAGCGACTTCGTCGCGGCCTCGGCCAGGTCCATCAGCCTGCCCGCGTCCGTGAAGACGTTCTGGCTCTTCAGCGTGCGGATCATCGAGTTCATGTACATGTGCTGGGCCCGGGCCCGCAGCGGGTCGCTGCCCCAGGCGTGCCGGGTGCGCAGCCACTGCAACGCCTGCTCGCCCTCGACCTTCTTCCGGCCGGCCGTCATCTTCAGGCCGGAGCCGCCGGGCACGCCGGGCAGCGGGCGGTCCCACACGTTCTGGTTCACGCACACCTCGACCCCGCCGATGGCGTCCGCCATCGACACCACGCCCGCGAAGTCGATCGTCATCCAGTGGTCGATGTAGACCCCGGTGAGGTTCTCCCAGGTGGCCAGGGTGCAGCCGGCGCCGCCACGGGCCAGCGAGGTGTTGATGATGGCGTTGGTCGCCGGGAACCTCTCCCCGCTGTCGGGGTCCTTGCAGGCCGGGATGTCGACCCGGGTGTCCCGGGGGATGCTCACCACCGAGGCGCTCTTGCGGTCGGCGGACAGGTGGATCAGCATCTGCACGTCGGCCAGCGGCGGGTTGTCGCGGTGGTTCTTGCCGCCGCCCAGCGCCACGTTGGCGGCGGAGGCGCGGCTGTCGGAGCCGAGCAGCAGGATGTTCATCGGCGTCTGTCCGGCCGCGTTCGGCTCGGCCTTGTGCGCCTTGGAGTCGCCGCTGCTGCGCTCGCCCTTGTCGATGTTGCCGTTCAGGTGCTGGTAGTAGAGGTATCCGGCGCCGGCCGTGCCGAGTATCAGCACCGCGAGGGTCGTCGCGGACCATCGCAACGCCCGGTGCCGGCGCCCTCCCGCGCGCCGCCGCCCGGAGCGTCCGCCGTTGCCGCTGCTGCCGCTGGTGCCGTCCGAGCCGCCGTGCCCGGCCGTTCCCGTGCCGCCTTCGTCACGGCCGCGGTGTCCGGCTCGCCTGCCGCGGGCGTGCCGGACCGTGTCGGGTCGCGTTCCCTCCCCGCGCACACTGCTCTGCGTCATGCCTCTCCCACCCTCGGACCCGCGAACGTGCTCCCGCACGCGACCTGTTCGCACAGTTGGACGTACGAAGCCTCGCGTTGGCTGTACGACGCCCGGTGGTTTGTTCGCGGTTGGACCGGTCGACCGCTGGACTGTCGTACTGTCAGACGCGCGCGGGGCCCCTCAGGTCACTTCGCGCACTCGACCTTGTCCGCCGTGGACTTCTGGAGGTCCTCCGGTGCCTTCGCGGAGGTGGCGTCGAGCTTGACCCCGGCGCCCTTGAAGTCCTTGCCGAGGGTGAGGGTCATGGCGGGCAGGCCCTGGGAGTTGGTGACGCTCTCGCCGGGCTTCATGGCGGCGCCGGACAGACCGAGGATCTCGGCGAGGGCGCGGGCCTGGTCGGCCTGGTCGGGGGCGTACTCCAGGGTGGTCTTCGCGATGTCGGCGGGGGCGTTGCCCGCGTTCTCGGACTTGGTGACGCCCGCCTCGTTCTGGAGGTAGGTCAGCTCCCGCCCCGCGCTGCCGGACGAGGCGCCGCCGTTGAGGACGCGGACGCGGACCTCGGAGGGCTCGGACTTCTCGCCCTCCAGGCGGGCGGCGACCGCGGCCTCCTCCTTGTCCTTCTTCTCCTTCTCCTGCTTCTTGACCTCGGTGAAGGAGACGTCGTTCTTGACCATGTCGAAGACCTGCTGGGCGGGGCCGTCCTTGAGGACGACGGTCACCGGCGTCTTCTCGGCCGGGTTGTCCTTCACCGGGACCGTGGCGAAGGTGAGGTTCTTGGTGTCGAGCTTGCCCAGCTCCAGACCTAGGTCCTTCAGCTTGCCGATGCTCTTCAGCTTGGCGTCGACGGTCAGCGCGTCGGTGCCCGCCTCGGCCAGCTTCACCATCTTCGTCGGGCTGGTGAGCGTGTCGTTGGACTTCAGCTTGCGCATCAGCGAGCTGAGGAACTGCTGCTGGAGCTCGATACGGCTCAGGTCGCCGCCGAATCCGACGGAGTGCCGGGTGCGGACGAAAGCGAGCGCCTCCTCCCCTTCGACGGTGTGCTTGCCCGCCGAGAGGTTCAGATGCGAGTCGGGGTCGTCGATGTCCTTCGCCAGACAGACCTCGACCCCGCCGACCGCCGAGGAGAGGGTCTTGACCGCGTTGAAGTCGGCCACCATGAAGTTGTCGGGCGTGACGCCGGTCAGCTCGGTGACGGTCCGCATGGTGCAGCTGGGCGTACGGCCGCTCTGGCCGAGGCTGGTGTTGAAGCGGACGCTCGTGGAGCCCGGGATGACCTTCGTGCTCCCGTCCTCCTGCGTGGTCGGGCAGTCGGGGACGTCGACGATCAGGTCGCGCGGGATGCTGAGGGCGGTCGCGTTGGAGCGGTCCTTGGAGACGTGCAGCAGGAGCGTGGTGTCGGCGTGGCCCGCGCTGCCCTTGTCGCCGTAGCCGTCGTTGCCGGAACCGGTGCGCTTGTCCGTGCCGATCAGCAGGATGTTGATCGCCTGGTCCTTCTGGAACCCGCCGGTGCTCGCGCCGTCGTCGGGGAGGGCCTCGATGTTGTCGTTGAGGTGTTGCAGGTAGAGGTATCCGGCGGCGCCGACGGCGAGGACGACGAACGCCATCGTGCCGCCGGTCCACAGCAGGATCTTCTTGCCCCTCGACTTCTTCTTCGCCGGACGCCGACGATCGCGCCGGCCGGGGGGCGGTTCCTCGCCACCGCGCCGGCCGGGCGGCGGCTCCTCGGGCGTCGCGCGGCGTCTGCGGGGCGCGGGAACCTCGGGGGCCGGTGCGGAGGTGGCCCGGCGGGGCCTGGGGACGGGTGACTGCGGTGCGGAAGGGGGCAGTCGCAGTTCGTAGTCACCGGTGTCCGGATTGAGTACCCACTGGTCTGCGGGGTCGATGTCCTCCGCCCGCCCACGGCCTTGCGCGTCCACGGTTGTCCGAATCCTCCGTCGGGGCCACGCGGCGCCCTCCCCTCCGGGCGCCCGGTCTCGCTCACGTCAGTTCAGTGCGTGGCCGGGGCAGAAGTCCGCGGCCGGGTACACCGGATCGCTCACACTAACCGCCCTCTTCGGCGTAGGGCGACGGCAGTGACGCATTCCACGAACCTTACAACTGGGCAATCCGGCGCATTTCTCGGACAATTGTCCGCGCGTTCGTGTCCGCCTTGCGTGCGAGTGGCTCCTTCTTGGAATGCGCTTTACTCGCAGACGTCGTCGTCGGCGGTGTTCCCGCTGAACGTGGGCGCCGGGGAATCGGTGGCACGGGGTTCACCGGAATTCTCCGTACCGCCCGTCGAGTCCCGTCGGGAAGCCGTGACCGTCACGGGCTCGTCCGTGCGCAGGCGGGTGAACAGCTTCTCCGCGGCGGGCTGCACCAGCTGGTCCCGATTGGCGTCGCCCGAGTAGGACTCCCGGGGGACGGTCAGGAATTGCACACGCTCGGTGGGAATCCCGCGCAGCCCGCGCACAAGGTCGTACAGATCGCGCAGACTCGCCAGACCCGGATCCGTGGTGAGCGACGACGTGGCGGCGTCCAGAACGGGGTACAGCTTCACCGGATTCAGCAGCACGTCATTGCTCTGCACCTTGCTCACGAGCGCTCCCAGAAAACGCTGCTGCCGGTCCATCCGGTCGGTGTCGCTGCCGTCGCCGAGCGACTTCCGCGCCCGGACGTACCCGAGCGCCTGCTCCCCGTCGAGCGTTACCCGGCCCGCGGGCAGTTTCAGCTTGGCGTCCTTGTCGTCGACCGGCTTTCGCAGGCACACCTCGACGCCGTCGAGCGCGTCGACCATCTCCTTGAAACCCTCGAAGTCGACGACGACGTGGTGGTCGATCCGGATGCCGGTCAGCTTCTCCACCGTACGGATCGAGCATGCCGAACCGCCCGCGGCGAAGGCGTAGTTGAACTGCTGGAGCGCCGGTTCGGTGAGTGACCCGTCCGGCCGGTGGCAGCCGGGGACCTGCACCATCAGGTCGCGGGGGAGGGAGACTGCGGTGACGCTGTCCCGGCCCGCGGCCAGGTGCAGCAGGATGGTGGTGTCCGACCGCTCGGTCCCGGAGTCCCGCCCGTAGCGGGCGTTGCCGTCCCCGGCCCGCGAGTCCGACCCGATCAGCAGGACGTTCTGCGCGCCGCGCACCAGCGAGGTGGGCCGCTCCTTCTCGTACCGGGCGAGTTCGGCCGCGGCCGCCTCGTCCGCGGTGATGTTGCCGCTCAGCTTGGCGTACACCGCCCACCCGACGCCCACCGCGCCCCCGGCCAGCACGACGACCACGATCCCGGCGATCCCCATCCGCCGCCTGCGTCGCCGCCGCTTCAGCCCGGCCCCGCTCGCGGACGCCCCGTCCCCCGGGCCGCCGCCGGAGCCCGCCGTGCCCGCGTCATCGCCCACACCTGCCTCCGTCCACACCCGCACGCTGCTACGACCATGCCCCGAGCAGCCCCGAAGGACAGAACGCAGGTAGGCCGAACGGGCGGCCCCCTCCCCGCAACCTGCGGGCACGCAAGGCGCTCCGCCCCCAAGCTGCGGGCATTCGTGCCGCCTGGGGCGGCACGGGTGGGCGCAGGCGGCGCCCCGTCAGCGCCGGGCCGCGCACCCCACCCCGCGCCGCCACCGACGCCGGGCACCGGCCGGTACCGGTCACCGACTCGCCGGCGTCACCTCAACGCCGGTTCACCAGCCACCCGGCAAAACTCACCGCGCCGTCGCCGAAACCCGCTCCGCCTCGATCCGCTGATCCACCACACCCGCCCCCGCCAGCTCCAGATGCCGGCACAGCACCACCGACCCCCCACTCGCCAGCGGCCCGTACAACCCCGCGCTCAACCCCTCCCACGTGTCGTACGGCAACCCCGACAGAATCCGCACCCCCGGCCCGGTGAGCCCCAGCCCCGACGCCTCCGCCCGAGCCCGCTCCACGACCTCCGCCCCGCTGAACTCCCGCCCGGCCACGATCAGCGCCGGCGCCTCCGGGTCCACCGGCGCGTACGGCACGAACCGGTCCCCCTGCCCCGGCACCTCCACCGCGTAATCGGCGAAGCCCTCCGGCGGGGCCGGCGCGAACCGACCCCCCAGCGGCCGCAGCGCCAGCGCGATCCGCGCGCCCGAGCACGCCCGCGCCGCCTCCAGCGACTCCGGCTCCGGCCCGCTCACGACCACGTCCGCCGCCCCCGGATCACCCGCCACGTCGGCGACGACACCCACCGACGCGCACGCCAGCAGCCACACCGCCGTCTGCCAGTGCGCGGGCAGCAGCAGCGCCACCCGGTCGCATGGTTCGACGGAGAGTTCGTCCTGGAGCAGGTTGGCGGTCTTGGCCACCCAATTGGCGAAGGTGGCCACGGACAGTTCGACGCGTTCGCCCGTGGCGTCGTCGTAGAAGGTCACCAGGGGGCGTCCCGGGTCCGCGGCGAGCGCGGAACTCAGCAGGTCGGCAGGGGTGCGGTCGGTCGCGTTCACCCGCGCAAGCGTACGCGGGACGGTCAACGCGCACCGAGCGCACGGCGGACCGGGCCACCACCGGATCGGACCAGGACACCCTACGACCCGTCAGATTCCAAATGGACATATTTGTAAGACCATGTCCAATATCAGGGGCATGCGTGGATTCCTAGCTTCCTCGACCGGTGTCACGTGCGCGGCGGCCCTGGCCCTCCCGCTCGCCCCGCCCGCGGCAGCCGCCACCTCCTCGGCCCCACCCGCGACGAGTTCGACCGCACGGCCCGGCGCGTACGCCCCCGGCGGCACCCAGTCCCTCCCCCTCGCCCCCTTCGCCCGCGACCGTGCGCCCGGCGCACCCGGTGCGGCCGAACAGGGCCTGCGGCGCTCGGACGTACGGCGCTTCTCGCTCGTCGGCGTCGTCTGGGACAGCCCCGGGACCGAACTCCACGGTCGCGTCGAGGTCCGTACCCGTGCCACCGCCACCGGCGCCTGGTCCGGCTGGCAGGAACTGGAGACCCACAACGCCGACCACGCCGCCGACCCGGGCACCCCGGAGAGCGCATCGGGCCAGGTCCGCGGCGCCACCGCACCGCTGTGGGTGGGCGAGTCCGACGGCGTCGAGGTCCGGGTGCGGGCCGGGCACAAGCCCGGTGCCGCCCGGTCCGCCGCGCCACTACCCGCCGGTCTGCGCCTCGAACTCGTCGACCCCGGCAGGGACGCCCCGCCACCGACGAACCGTGCGCAAACCCGGACGGAACCCGCCGTACTCCCCGCGCTTCCCGCGCGACGGAAGGCCGGGCCGCACATCGGGCCCCGCCCGGCCATCACCACACGCCGCGGCTGGGGCGCCGACGAGAAGCTGCGCGAGAAGGGGTTCGTGTACACGAAGAAGGTCAAGACGGCCTTCGTGCACCACTCGGCCACCGGCAACAACTACCGCTGCTCGCAGGCACCGTCGGTCATCCGCGGCATCTACCGCTACCACGTGCGCAGCATGGGCTGGCGCGACCTCGGCTACAACTTCCTCGTCGACAAGTGCGGACACGTCTACGAGGGCCGGGCGGGCGGCGTGTCCAAGCCGGTGCTGGGCGCCCACACCCTGGGGTTCAACTCCAACAGCATGGGAATCGCCGTGCTCGGCACGTACGGCTCCAAGAAGCCGTCGTCGGCCGCGCTGAAGGCGATCGCCCGGCTCACCGCGTGGAAGGTCGGGCTCTACGGCATGAATCCGCGCGGGAAGACATACCTGAAGTCCGGGGGTGGCAACCTCTATCGAAAGGGCAAGAAAGTACGACTGAACGTCATCTCCGGTCACCGCGACGGCTTCGCGACGAACTGCCCCGGCACGAAGCTCTACGCCAGGCTCGGCACCGCCCGTTCGAAGGCGGCGCAGTACCAGGGCCGCTGAGGGCGGGCACCGCGCGGTCGTCGAAGGCACCGTGGAACGGTCTGCATACACTGGCCCGCCGAAAGACAGTTCGGCCGGTCCCGGCAGGAAGCAGAGACGACAGGTGACAGAAGCGATCCTCCTGGTCGGCGGCAAGGGCACGCGGCTGCGGCCGCTCACGGTGAACACGCCCAAACCCATGGTCCGGGCCGCCGGGGTGCCGTTCCTCACGCACCAGCTGGCGCGGGCCAAAGCGGCCGGCGTCGAACACATCGTGCTCGCGACGAGCTACCTGGCCGAGGTCTTCGAGCCGTACTTCGGTGACGGCTCGGCACTGGGCCTGCACCTCGAGTACGTCACGGAGGAGGAGCCGCTCGGCACCGGTGGTGCGATCCGCAACGTGGCGTCCCGGCTGCACTCGGGCCCCGACGAGCCGGTGCTGATCTTCAACGGCGACATCCTGACGGGCCTGGACATCGGGGCGCTGGTCCGCACCCACGAGACGACGGGCGCGGACGTCTCCCTGCACCTGACGCAGGTGACCGACCCGAGGGCGTACGGGCTGGTCCCCACGGACGACACGGGCCGGGTGCTCGCCTTCCTGGAGAAGCCCCAGACCCCCGAGGAGATCGTCACCGACCAGATCAACGCGGGGGCGTACGTCTTCCGCCGCTCCGTCATCGACACGATCCCGGCGGGCCGCCCGGTCTCGGTCGAACGCGAGACCTTCCCGGAACTCCTCGCCACCGGCGCGCACCTCCAGGGCATGGTCGACTCCACGTACTGGCTGGACCTGGGCACCCCGGCGGCCTTCGTCCGCGGCTCGGCCGACCTGGTCCTGGGCCGCGCCCCGTCCCCGGCCGTACCGGGGCGCTGCGGCGACCGCCTCGTGCTGCCGACGGCACAGGTCGCGCCCGACGCCAAGCTGACCGGCGGCACGGTGGTCGGCGAGGGCGCCTTCGTGGCGGAGGGGGCGCGCGTCTTCGGCAGCACGATCCTGCCGGGCGCCGTCATCGAGCCGGGGGCCGTCATCACCGACTCCCTCATCGGCACCCGCGCCCGCGTCGGCACCCGGTCGGTCCTCGCCGACACGGTCATCGGCGACGGCGCGGTCATCGGCGCCGACAACGAACTCCGCTCCGGCGCCCGAATCTGGTGCGACGCCCACATCCCCCCGGCATCCCTCCGCTTCTCACCGGACACGTGATCTCCCCGGTGCCGCCGTAGCTGGGGACAGTCGCGTGCCGCCATAGCTGCGGGCAATCGTGCCGCTGGGGCGGCACGGGTGGGCGATGGGGGTACCTCCCAGGCCGTTCAGGCACTGGGGGAGGCACCCCGCCACGCCGGGCTGCGCACCCACCCGCCGTCCACACCCACCCAGGGTGCGACGGGAACGCCGGACCAGCTACAACCGCTCGATCCCCCGCGGAGCCATCCGCGGCGCCCGCCTCCCCGGCACCCGCCCACTCAGCAACACCAACCGAGCCGCCCGATGCCGCTGCCCCGCATACGGCTCGAGCAGCCGCAGCATCTCCGCGTCGTCCGCATACCGGTCCCCACCCAGCGCGAACCCCACGATCCCCGGCAGATGCAGATCCCCCACCGTCACCGCGTCCGGCGCCCCATGACTGCGCTGCACGGTCTCCGCCGACGTCCACGGCCCCACCCCCGGAACGAGCTCCAGCCGCTCCCGCGCCGCCGCCGGCTCCATCCCCGCCGCCTCCTCCAGCCGCGCGGCGACCCGCACGGCCCGCAGGATCGTCGACGCCCGCTTGTCGTCCACCCCGGCCAGATGCCACTCCCAGGACGGGATCAGCGCCCACGTCCGCGCCGCCGGCATCACACACATCCGCCCGGGCGCGGGCCCCGGCGCCGGCTCGCCGAACTTCCGTACCAGCAGCCGCCACGCCTGGTACGCCTCCAGCGTCGTGACCTTCTGCTCCAGGATCGACGGGATCAACGACTCCAGCACCAGCCCGGTCCGCGTCAGCCGCAGCCCCGGCCGCCGATGGGCCGTGACCGCCAGCAGCCGGTGCCGAGGCACGAACGCGGACGGGTCGTCCTCGGCGCCCAGCATCAGCGGCAGGCGCTCCAGCAGCCACTCGGCCCCGGGCCCCCAGGCCTCGCCCCGTACCTCGCCGCCGCGCGCGGTGACCCGCAGCGTGCCCGGCCCGGCGGGCGTCCGGCCGGTCCGCCACACCGACCCGTCCGGCATCGTCCGGAACGTCGGATCGCCCGGCCCGCGCCGCAGCGGACCGAGCACCAGCCCCAGGTCCAGCGGCCCGTCCGGCGCCCACACCCGTACCCGGCCCGGCGCGAGCGCCTGCCGGGGTATCCCGTCGCGCACGACGGCGCGCGGGGGCCGGGGAGCGAAACGTCCTGCCACGAGTGAGGTCCTTGGGCGAATGGGGAAGAGGAGACGAGGAGAGAGGAGAGCTGAGACGAGGAGAAACGGAGAAGGGAGCCCCTACGAGGGTAGAGGGCTCACCGCACCTCGATGAACGCCTCCGCGTCCCGCTCCGGCCTTGCCTTCGGCTCCTCGGCGGGATGGCCGACCGCCACCGCCCCCATCGGGTCCCAGTCGCCCGGCAGCCCCAGCACCTCCCGCACGACGTCCCGGCAGAACATCGTCGAGGACACCCACGCGGAGCCCAGCCGCTCCCCGGCGAGCGCGACGAGCAGGTTCTGCACCCCTGCGCCGGTGGCGACCACGAACATCTCCCGCTCGGCCGCGTCGCGGCGCACGTCCCCGTAGGTGTGCGAGCCGTCCATGACCAGGCAGGGGACGACGAGGTAGGGCGCGTTGCGCAGGACGTCGCCGCGCCGCACGCGCTTGGCGACGGACTCCTCGCTCTTGCCGTCGCGCCGCAGGTCCGCGATCCAGGCGTCGCGCATCGCGTCGAGGAGCCGGGTGCGGGCCTCCCCGGACTCCAGGAGCACGAACCGCCACGGCGTCGTGTGGTGCGGCGCCGGCGCGGTCACCGCCGCGGCCACCGCCCGCCGTACGGCGCCGGGATCGACCGGCTCGTCCGTGAAGGCCCGCACCGTACGACGCTGGGTGACCGCCTGGCGCACCGCCTCCGAGGTGCCGAGGCGGAACATGTCGTCGCGCGCGCCGCGCACCATCGCCCGCGCGCCCTCGCCGTCGTCCTCGGCGACCACCTGCGGCAGCCCGCGCAGGACGGCGACGGGCAGGCCCGCGGCCTTGCCCTTGACCAGGTCGCCCGCGGCGGCCAGCTCGTCCGCGGTGGCGACGACGGTGGCGCCGAGCGGATTGCCGTACGCGTCCGTGCCGCCGCGCAGGTCGTCCAGGACGCGGACGCCCGCGGCACCGATCGCCACGTCCGTGAGCCCGGCCCGCCAGGGGCGCCCGAAGGTGTCGGTGACGATGACGCCGACGTCCACACCGAGCGTGTCGCGGAGTCCCTCGCGGATGCCGCGCGCGGAGGCGTCGGGGTCCTCGGGGAGCAGCAGTACGGTCCCGGCCGGGGTGTTGGAGGCGTCGACGCCCGCCGCCGCCATGACCAGGCCCTGGCGGTTCTCGACGATGCGCAGCGGGCCGCGCCGGGCCACCACCCGGACGGTCTCCGCGTCGATCGCGGCCTCCCGGTCGGCGGCCTCGACGACCCGGCCCTCGGCCTTGGACACGATCTTGGACGTGACGAGCAGCACGTCCCCGTCGGCCAGCGCGGGCTCGGCGGCCGCGATCAGCTTGGCCAGGTCGTCGCCGGGCCGCACCTCGGGCAGCCCGGGCAGCGCCCACACCCGGTAGCCGTCCCGGTCGGCGCCCCGGCGGCCGGGAGCGGCGTCGCGCGTCCCGTCGCTCATGCCTCCCGCACCTCCTCCGCCAGCGTCAGCGCCTCCCGGGCCATCTGCGCCGTCGCGTCGAGGTCGGTCATCATCAGCGGTACGGCGCGGCAGAGGACGCCGGCCGCCCTGACCCGGGTGACGGCGTCCGCGTCGACCGTGTCGACCAGCCAGCCGTCGAGCAGGCCCGAGCCGTAGTGCTCGGCGACCGCGGCGGCCGTGGACTCCACGCCGACCGCGGCGAGCACCTTGTCGGCCATCCCGCGCACGGGCGCGTCGCCGACGATGGGGGAGAGGCCCACCACCGGCACCCCGGCGTCGGCGATCGCCTCGCGGATGCCGGGCACGGCGAGGATCGTGCCGATGGAGACGACCGGGTTGGAGGGCGGGAAGAGGATCACGTCCGCCTCCCCGATGGCCTCCAGGACACCGGGGGCCGGCTTGGCCTGCTCGGCGCCGACCGGCACGACCGCCTCGGCGGGCACGGAGGCGCGCAGCCGCACCCAGTACTCCTGGAAGTGGACCGCCTTGCGCTCCCCGTCCAGCTCGACCGCGACATGCGTCTCCACGCGGTCGTCGGTCATCGGGATCAGGCGCACACCGGGCTTCCAGCGGTCGCACAGCGCCTCGGTCACCGCGCTCAGCGGAAAGCCCGCGGTGATCATCTGCGTCCGCACGATGTGCGTGGCGAAGTCGCGGTCGCCGAGGCCGAACCACTCGGGGCCGACGCCGTACGCCGCCAGTTCCTCCTTGAGGTGGAAGGTCTCGTCGGCCCGCCCCCAGCCCTGCTCCTCGTTGATGCCGCCGCCGAGCGTGTACATCACCGTGTCGAGGTCCGGGCAGACCTTCAGCCCGAAGAGGTGGATGTCGTCCCCGGTGTTGCCGATGACCGTGATGTCCGCGTCCGGCGCGGCCTGCCTGAGACCACGCAGGAACCGGGCACCACCGATGCCGCCTGCCAGAACCACAATGCGCATGGCCCCAGTCTTGCAGGCGGGTACGACAGTGCGTCAGCCAGTCGTCACCGCGTCAGCCAGTCGTCACCGCGTCAGCCGGTCGTGACCGCGGCGGCCGAGCACTGCGGGGAGTGCATGGGCATCTCGGTCAGGCCCGGGTAGTAGACGTGCAGGCTGACCGCCGGCTCCAGCGCGTCGTTGACCACCTCGTGCACGTACCCCGGCGCGAACACGCGCTGCGTACCGGCGTCCAACGCGCGCGTGCCGCGCTCCGTGCGCTCGGTGAGGGTGCCCTCCAGGACCGTCCACACGCCGGAGGAGGGGCCGTGGTCGTGGCGTCCGCTGCCCTGTCCCGGCAGCCAGGACAGCAGCCAGACCTCGTACCCGGGGCCGGTGCGCAGCCGGTGGTACCAGCGGGTCGTCGCGTCGTACCGGACGAGGTGGCCCCACTCGGAGCGGTCGGCGGCGACGGAGCGGAGCAGACCGGCGAACTCGGCGACGGTGGCCGGGTGCTCGCGCGGAGCCTGCAGCAGGTGGGGGACTTCGAGGATGTCGCCGGCGATCTGGAGGTCGCTGTCGCTGTTCATGGGTGCGGTGGTTCCTCAACGGAAGAGTGCGGCTGAGCGGAGCGAATGACGAAGCACGCCCTGGTGGGGCGGGAACGGAGCAGTCGAGTCGCGTGGACTCGGGGACAGCCGGAGCGCGGTTGGCTCAACAGCTGGAACAGCGGCAACAGCTACAGCGAGCGCGGGCAGCACCGTGGGACCCGGCGATGCGGGTCGAGGCGAGCACCAAGTTCGCGAGCATGCCCCCAAGGACAGCGGTTCACACAGGCACTGTCAACTCGATGACCGTTATGTGGGACATGTTTCACCTCATCCGGTTGATCGTCCTGCCGAAAGGTTTGCTCAGACGGCTTCCGGGACACATGGCGCACAAGCCGGGCGCACAACCCCCGTTGCGATCCCGTGATCCGAATGTGATCAGGTTCGCTTCGGCGCGTGTATCGGAACGGGATCGAACGCCGGGTCGTCCTTCCTGGTGCGGGCGCGAATCGGGGCGGGTGTCCCGGTGGACCTCATTGGTATGTCGAGGTTTATGGCGATTTGAACACTTACTGCATGGGCTTGGTTCCGCAGAGTGAATAAGGGGCCCAATAGCAGATCTCGGCTTGACTCGCCCGGAGCAGCACACTTGTAATTTCACTCGTGTCGTTCAGCCGGAATCGGTAACGGCTAGATCACGGGGACGCGAAAGACAGACGAGGGGCGCACATGACCGAGCTGGTGCAGCAACTGCTGGTCGACGACGCGGACGAGGAACTCGGCTGGCAGGAGCGCGCACTGTGCGCCCAGACCGACCCCGAGTCCTTCTTCCCCGAGAAGGGCGGCTCCACCCGCGAGGCCAAGAAGGTCTGCCTGGCCTGTGAGGTCCGCTCCGAATGCCTCGAGTACGCCCTTGCCAACGACGAGCGCTTCGGCATCTGGGGCGGCCTGTCCGAGAGGGAACGCCGCCGTCTCAAGAAGGCCGCGGTCTGAAAGCGCCGCCCGACGCGGCGGCGGAAACGGCCCGAACAGCGAGAACGGCCCGTCGCGGGTGGGTTGTCCACAGGCGGCGGGCCCTCTTGCTGCCCAGCCGATAGTGTGGGCGCTCGTCCGAGACGCCCCGCCACCCTCAACGGGCACGGGCGTCCACCGCAGTCCACCGAACCGGGGCCCGTACCTCGATGTCCGTGCAGAGTCACCCGGCAGCCCAGCAAGACCTCGCTGCCGCACCTGAGTTCCCGCGTCACGTGGTGACCGCGGTCCTCGTCGCCCACGACGGAGCCCGCTGGCTGCCCGACGCGCTCGCCGGGCTGCTGGGCCAGGAGCGCCCCGTCCAGTACGCCGTGGCCGCCGACACCGGCAGCGCCGACGACTCCTCCCGGCTGGTCGCCGAAGCCCTCGGCGACGACCGAGTGCTCCACCTCGCCCGGCGCACCGGCTTCGGCCAGGCCGTGGAGGAGGCCGCCCGCACCGCCCCCGTCCTCACCCCCGAGGACCTCCCGTACCTGAGGCGGCCCAGCGGCTGGGACCCCGTCACCCGCTCCTGGCGCGACGACGCCTACGACATGCCGGAGCTTCCCCACGGGGAACCGGTCCAGTGGCTGTGGCTGCTGCACGACGACTGCGCCCCCGAACCCGAGGCCCTCGCCCAGCTGCTGCGCGTCGTGGACACCGAGTACGAACTCGGCCGCGACGACGTCGCCGTCGTCGGCCCCAAACTGCGCGGCTGGTACGACCGCAGGCAGTTGCTGGAGGTCGGCGTCTCCATCGCCAACTCCGGCCGCCGCTGGACCGGCCTGGACCGCCGCGAGCAGGACCAGGGCCAGCACGACCACGTCAGGACCGTGCTGTCGGTGTCCACCGCCGGCATGCTGATCCGGCGCGACGTCTTCGAGCGGCTCGGCGGATTCGACCGCAGGCTGCCCCTGATGCGCGACGACGTCGACCTGTGCTGGCGCGCGCACGCCGCCGGACTGCGCGTCCTCGTCGCCCCGGAGGCGGTCGTCCGCCACGCCGAGGCGGCCTCGCGCGAACGCCGCGCCGTCGACTGCGCGGGGCGCACCACCGCCTCACCGCACAAGGTGGACAAGGCCGGCGCCGTCCACACCCTTTTGGTCAACGTCCGCACCGCCGTCCTGCCGTGGGTGCTGCTGCGCGTCGTCCTCGGCACGCTGCTGCGCACCGTCGCCTACCTCGTCGGCAAGGTTCCCGGTCAGGCCCTCGACGAGATCCGGGGCCTGCTGGGCGTCCTGCTGCGGCCCGAGCGGATCATCGCGGGCCGTCGCGAACGCGGCCGCCCGCAGGTCGAGAAGGACGAACTGCGGCCCCTGTTCCCGCCCCCGGGCGCGACCGTCCGGGCCACCGTCGAGCAGGTCGCGGGCGACCTCTTCGGCAGCTCGGACGCCGAGGCCGCCGCGGGCGCCGGACGGCACGGCGGGGGCATCGAGTCCGGACCGGGCGGCGACGACGCCGACTTCCTGGAGATCGAGCAGTTCGCCCGCCTCAAGCGCATCGCCCGCAAGCCCGGCCCGGTGCTCTTCCTGGTGCTGCTGCTCGTCTCGCTGGCCGCCTGCCGGGCGCTCCTCGGCGGCGGTGCCCTGGCGGGCGGCGCGCTGCTGCCCGCACCGGCCGGCGCCGGTGAGCTGTGGTCGCGGTACGTGGACGGCTGGCACACGGTCGGCGCCGGCGGCACCGCCTCCGCACCGCCCTACCTGGCGATCGTCGCCACCGTCGCCTCCCTGCTGCTCGGTTCCACCGGACTCGCCGTCACCCTGCTGATGGTCTGCTCGGTGCCGCTGGCCGGTGCCACCGCGTACTTCGCCTCCCGCCCGCTGGTCCCCTCCCGGCTGCTGCGCGCCTGGGCCGCCGTCGCCTACGCCTTCCTGCCCGCCGCCACCGGCGCGCTCGCCGGCGGCCGCATCGGCACCGCCGTCCTCGCCGTACTGCTGCCGCTCATCGCGCGCGCGGGCGTCGCGGCGGCCGGCCTGTCGGGCTCCTCCGGCGCCCGCGGCAGCTGGCGCGCCACCTGGGCGTACGCACTGCTCCTCACCGTCACCACCGCCTTCACGCCCGTGGTGTGGCCCGTGGCGCTGGTCCTCGGCATCGGGGTGCTCGCCCTGCGCCGCGGCGAGATCACGGCGTACGGGCCGCGCTTCCTCGCCCAGCTCGGCACCCCGCTGCTGCTGCTCGCCCCCTGGTCGTTGTCGCTGCTGCCGTTCGGCTTCTTCGACGAGGCCGGGCTCGAGTACGGCTCCTCGGCCGCCTCCGCCCTCGACCTGCTCGGCGCCAGCCCCGGCGGCCCCGGCACGGTGGGCGGGCTGCTCCTCCTCGGCATCGTGCTGGCCGCGCTGGCCGCCCTGCTGCGCTCCGAGCGGCAGTTGGGCGTCCGGACGGCCTGGGCCGTCGCCCTGGTGGCTCTGGTCTTCTCGGTGCTGTCCAACCGCTCGGCCTGGGCCGGCCCCGCCACCCTCGTCTACGGCATCGCCCTGCTGTCCGCCGCGACCCTCGGCGCCGACGGGGCGCGTTTCCGCGTGGCCGAGCAGAGCTTCGGCTGGCGCCAGCCGGTCGCCGCCCTGATCGCCCTCGCCTCGGCCCTCGGCCCGCTGATCGCCGCCGCCGGCTGGATGTTCGGCGGCGCCGACGGCCCCGTGGAGCGCCGCGATCCGGTGCAGGTGCCCGCGTTCGTCGCCGAGGAGAGCCACACCCGCGACCAGGCCCGCACCCTCGTCCTCGACAGCGACTCCGCCGCGCACGTGGGCTACATGCTGGTCCGCGGCTCCGGCGCCCGCCTCGGCGACGGCGAACTGGCCTCCGGCGACGGCGGGAACAGCACGCTGGACAAGGTCGTCGCCAACCTCGTGGCCGGCTCCGGCGCCGACCAGGCCGACCAGCTCGGCGGGTTCGCCGTGCGCTACGTGCTCGTGCACAAGGGCGCTCCCCGCGAGGTCATGCGCGTCCTGGACGCCACGCCCGGACTGAGCAGGCTCAGCCAGCAGGACGGCAGCGGACTGTGGCGGGTGGACCGGGAGGTCGCGCGCGCGACCATCGTCTCCGGCGACAAGGCCGCAGCCGGGAAATCCGGTGGCGGCGAGCCCGAGCCCGTGGCGGCCGGACCGGTGGAGATCCACACCGACATCAAGGGCGGCCCCGAGGGCCGTGTGCTGCGCCTCGCGGACACCGCCGCCGAGGGCTGGACCGCCACCCTGGACGGCAAGCCGCTCACCCGCACCACGGTCGACGGCTGGGCCCAGGGCTTCCAACTCCCCGCCTCCGGCGGTCGGCTGGACGTCACCTACGACGACCCGTTCACGCACACGGCCTGGCTGTGGGCGCAGGGACTCCTCGCCGTCGTCCTGGTCGTCCTCGCCCTGCCCGGCAGGCGCCGTGACGTCGACGACGACCTGCCCGACGAGCCGCTCGTCCCCGCCCAGCCCGTCGAGGGCGAAGGACGCCGGGCCCGGCGGCTGCGGGCCCAGGCCGAGGCGGAGGCCGAAGCCGAGGCCGGGGCCTTCGCGGAGGCGGACCCGGGCCCCGAGGCAGCGGGTGACGCCGCCGAGGTACCCGAAACACCGGTGCAGGCCCCCGTGCCGGTCCCGCAGCAGCAGGCGTACGGCGAATGGGACGCGACGGGCTACACCGGCGCCGGTTACGGCTCCTACGACGGCGGCTACGGCGGTGAGCAGTACCAGGGCGCCCAGCAGTACGACCCGGGCGCGTACGGACAGCAGCCGTACCAGGCGGCGGACCCGTACCAGGCGGACGCCTACCAGGGCGGTCACGGCGGCGAGGGCGGTCAGGGCGCGCAGTACGGGGCGGGGCAGTACGACCCCTACGCCTACGGCGACCCGGCGCAGGCTCAGGAGGGCGGGTACGACCCCGCCTACGACCAGTCGTACGGACAGGGCGGATACGACACGCCGTACGACCCTTCCCAGCCCCAGCAGCCCCAGCAGCCGCACGGCACGGGCAGTGAGCGTCCCGACGGGAGCCAGCAGTGAAGCGCACGACCCTGTCCCTGATCGCCTGTGCGACGGCGCTCGCCGCCGTCACCGGGTTCGCGGCGGTGTCCTCCCCGGAGGACTCCGGCACGGACACCGCCGCACCGGCCGCCCGGCTGCCCGTGGAGCGCACCAGTCTGCTGTGCCCGGCGCCCAGCACCTCCGACCTCGCCGAGACCGCGTACACGTCCTTCACGCCCGTCACGCAGGGCGCCGACGAGAAGGGCAGCGCCGCCCTCGTGGCGGCGGAGTCGGCCGACGCCAAGGACGGCGGAAAGTCCGACGAGAAGGGCGGGAAGGACGGCCGGCAGGAGAAGCCGGTCCTCCAGCCCAAGGCGCCCGGCACTCCCGTCGCCGGGAAGGCCACCGGCGCCGACACCCCCGCGTTCATCGGCACCGCCGAGGGAAGCAGCGCGCCCGGCTGGACGGTCCAGCAGACGACGGAGGTCGCCGCCGGGACGGGCCGGGGCCTACAGGGCGTCAACTGCACCGCGCCGGACACGGAGTTCTGGTTCCCGGGCGCCAGCACGGCGGCCGGCCGCACCGACTACGTGCACCTGACGAACCCCGACGACTCGGCGGCCGTCGTCGACATCGAGCTGTACGGCAAGGACGGAGTCCTCAAGTCCACGGTGGGGGAGGGCGTCACGGTGCCGCCGCACGGCAGCGAGTCCCTCCTGCTGTCCACGCTCAGCGACGTGAAGCAGACCGACCTGACCGTGCACGTCGGCGTGCGCAGCGGACGGCTCGGCGCCGCGGTGCAGGCCCTGGACGACAAGACCGGCGGCGACTGGCTGACCGCGGCCGCGGACCCGGCGGGCGACCTCGTACTGCCGGGCATCCCGAAGGACGCCACCGCCGTCCGCCTGGTGCTGTTCACGCCCGGCGGCACGGACGCCGACCTGAAGGTGCGGCTCGCCTCGCCGTCCGGGCTGATCACGCCCGCCGGTCATGAGACGGTGCACGTCAAGGCGGGCATGACCACCGGCGTCGACCTCGGTGAGGTCACCCGCGGCGAGGCGGGTTCGCTGGTGCTGACGCCGACGGACCGGTCCGTGCCGGTCGTGGCCGCGGTCCGGGTGGTGCGGGGCAAGGGCGACGAGCAGGAGTCCGCGTTCATCCCGGCCTCCGACCCGGTCGGTGCGCGCGCGACCGTCGCGGACAACCGCGCCAAGAGCACCACGCTGGCCCTCTCCGCGCCCGGCAAGGAGGCGCAGGTCAAGGTCACGGCGTCGGCGGGCACCGAGGGCGGCACGACGGCGACCAAGACGTACACGGTCAAGGCGGGCACCACCCAGAACGTCGACGCACCGGTTCCCGCGGGGCTCAAGGGCTCCTACGCGCTGACCGTCGAGACCGTCTCGGGCGGCCCGGTCCACGCGTCCCGCATCCTGACGGGTTCGGACGACGACGTGGCGGCGTTCACCGTCCAGACCCTCCCCGACGACCGGGGCACGGTCTCGGTGCCGAACGCGGACGAGGACCTGTCGGTGTTGCAGAAGTAGCGGCGGCGGGGCCGGGGCCCTCCGCCGCTCAGTCCTCCCCGTACCGCGGATCCACCGTCTCCGGCGTCAGCCCCAGCAGCTCCGCGACCTGCTCGACGACGACCTCGTGCACCAGCAGCGCCCGCTCGTCCCGCCCCTTGGTCCGGATCTCCACGGGTCGCCGGTAGACGACCACCCGCCCCCGCCGCCCGTCCCGCGAGGGCACCATGCCCCCGAGCGGGACCGCCTCGTCGTTCCAGGCCTCCCCGGCCTCGGCCGGGCGCGGCACGTCGAGGACGAGGAAGTCGATGTCGGCGAGCTGCGGCCAGCGCCGCTCCAGGCGCTCCACGGAGTCCTGCACCAGGTCCGCGAACACCTCGCCACGGCTCGCCGCGAGCGGCACCTGCGGGGGTGCGACCGGGCCGCGCATGCCCCGACCGTGGCGATCACGACGGCGGGGTCCTGGGCGGCCGGCATCACGGGGCGTCACGGGGTTGTCCATCACTGGTGAAGGGTAGTCCCCGCCGAGGGCGCGCGCCCGACCGCACACGCGCCGCGGGCGGCGTGGCAGCGGTGCGTTCCGCTTGTCGCCGGATGACCATTCCAGCCAAGGTTGGGCGCGATTCCGCATCTCTCCGCGACCGTGGAACTCAAGGTAAATGTCGTTGTTTGTATCGGGTCATGACCGCTTCCCGGGCCGCGCCGGGCCCCCCGAACCGGGGTCCGCGCAGGTCGAAGTGGCCTGTTCGGCAGGGTTCGTAGCACGTTTCACGCCACGACACGGGGGTGTGACCCGGTGGGGAGTCGTCGCGGCCCGCTCAAGAGTGCGGTACCGTCCAACATCGTGAGCCCTGTACGTCGCTGTTCGCGCACCGCCTGCGGCCGTCCCGCCGTCGCGACGCTGACGTACGTCTACGCCGACTCGACCGCGGTCCTCGGCCCGCTCGCCACCTACGCCGAACCCCACTGCTACGACCTGTGCGCCGAGCACTCCGAGCGCCTCACCGCCCCGCGCGGCTGGGAGGTCGTCCGCCTGCTCGACGGATCCGCCCCGGCCCGCCCCAGCGGTGACGACCTGGAAGCGCTTGCCAACGCGGTGCGCGAGGCGGCCCGGCCCCAGGAACGGGCGGCCGAGGCCGGCGGCGGCGCACGCACGGCCGACCCGATGGAGGTCGCGCGCCGCGGCCACCTGCGCGTGCTGCGCTCGCCGGACAACTGAGCCCCGTTCGAGGCACCCGCACCTTTCACTCGCAGTGGCCTCGGTCACATCCGTTGCTGCACACCCATTGACGCCTCCTTGTCGCGGACACGACCATTCCGGAAGCCGCGAGGAATCGCTTTCGCATGGCGGAATCCGGGGAGGCGTCCGTGTACGTGCAGGAACTGGAACCCGTCGCCGGTTCGCTCGGCCTGTCCGCCCTGGTGGCGGCCCTGCCACTGGTGATCGTCCTCGTGCTGCTGGGCGGCGTCCGCATGAAGGCGCACCTGGCGGGCCTCATCGGCCTCCTGGCCGCCGTACTGGTCGCCTGGCTCGCCTACGGCATGCCGCTCGACCAGACGGCCTCCAGCGCCGTCCAGGGAGCGGTTTTCGGCCTCTTCCCCATCCTGTGGATCGTCGTGAACGCCCTGTGGGTCTACCGGATGACCGTCCGCACCCGGCACTTCGACATCCTGCGCCGCTCCTTCGGCCGGCTGTCCGACGACCCCCGCATCCAGGCCCTCGTCGTCGCCTTCTGCTTCGGCGCCCTCCTGGAGGCCCTCGCCGGCTTCGGGGCGCCCGTCGCGATCTGCTCGGTCATGCTCGTCGCCCTCGGCTTCGACCCCGTACGCGCCGCCGTCGTCTCGCTGGTCGCCAACACCGCACCGGTCGCCTTCGGCGCGATGGGCACCCCGGTGGTGACGCTGGCCCAGGTCACCGGGCTGCCCCTGGACGACGTCGCCTCCGTGGTGGGCCGCCAGACGCCGCTGCTGGCCCTCGTCGTACCGCTGCTCCTGGTCGCCCTGGTGGACGGGCGGCGCGGACTGCGCGAGACCTGGATCCCCGCGCTGGCCTGCGGGGTCGCCTTCGCCGTCGCCCAGTTCGTCGCCTCCAACTACGTCTCCGCCCAGCTCGCCGACATCGCCGCCGCCCTGATCGGCGCCGGTGCGCTGGTCGCCGTACCGCACTCCCGCCGGCCCGCCGCCGAGCCCGTACGGGCGTCCGTGCTGACCGGCGCGCGCAGCGAGGAACTGGACGAGCGGGACCCCGCCCGCGAGGTCGTACGGGCGTATGCGCCGTACGCGCTGATCGTCGCCGTGTTCTCCGTGGCGCAGATCCCGGCGGTCAAGGACTGGCTGGCCAAGGCCACGCAGTCCTACGACTGGCCGTTCCTGGACGTGCTCGACCCCGAGGGCAAGCCGGTCGGCGGCAACGTCTTCTCCTGGCCGATCGTCTCCACCGGCGGCACGCTCGTGCTCTTCGCCGGGCTGGCCACCGCCGTCGTCCTCGGCGTGCACGCGCGCGTGGCGGTCAAGGAGTGGCTCGCGACCGTGCACGAACTGCGGTTCGCGATCCTCACCGTCACCTCGGTCCTCGCCCTCGCCTACGTCATGAACCTCTCCGGGCAGGCCGCCACCATCGGCCACTTCGTCGCCGCGGCCGGTGCCGGACTCGCCTTCCTCTCCCCGGTCCTCGGCTGGTTCGGCGTCGCCGTCTCCGGCTCCGACACCTCCGCCAACGCGCTCTTCGGCGCGCTCCAGGTGACCGCCGCGCGGGAGTCCGGCCTCTCGCCCGAGCTGCTGGCCGCCGCCAACAGCTCCGGCGGCGTCCTCGGCAAGATGATCTCCCCGCAGAACCTCACCATCGCCTGCGCCG
Organism: Streptomyces rubrogriseus; assembly: GCF_027947575.1. Taxonomy (NCBI): domain Bacteria; kingdom Bacillati; phylum Actinomycetota; class Actinomycetes; order Kitasatosporales; family Streptomycetaceae; genus Streptomyces; species Streptomyces rubrogriseus. The sequence continues at coordinate 812,872 of NZ_CP116256.1, forward strand.
CCGTCGGGCTCGCGGGCCGCGAGGGAGACCTGCTGCGCAAGGTGCTCCCCTGGAGCCTCGGCCTGTTGCTGGTCATGTGCCTGATCGTGGTCGGGCAGTCCACGGCGGTCCTCGGCTGGATGCTGCCCTGACGCTGCCCGGCCTCAGGGAACCGCCCGGGCGGTCCGCCGGTCCTTACGGGGTAGTTTGTGGGCTCCGACAGGACTTTCAGGAAGGTTGGCCGTGGCTGCTGATCTGTCGCAGATCGTGAAGGCGTACGACGTGCGCGGTGTCGTCCCGGACCAGTGGGACGAGTCGCTGGCCGAGCTGTTCGGCGCGGCCTTCGTCGAACTGACCGGCGCGGACGCCATCGTGGTCGGCCACGACATGCGGCCCTCGTCCCCCGGCCTGTCCGGCGCCTTCGCGCGCGGCGCGGCGGCCCGCGGCGCCGACGTGACCGGGATCGGCCTGTGCTCCACCGACCAGCTGTACTACGCCTCAGGCGCGCTCGGCCTGCCGGGCGCCATGTTCACGGCCTCGCACAACCCCGCCCGGTACAACGGCATCAAGCTGTGCCGCGCGGGCGCCGCCCCGGTCGGCCAGGACACCGGCCTCGCCGAGATCCGCGCCCTGGTGGAACGCTGGAGCGAGGTGGGCGCCCCGGAGCCGTCCGCCCGCCCCGGCACGGTGACCCGGCGCGACACCCTCGCCGACTACGCGGCCCACCTGCGCTCCCTGGTCGACCTCACCGGCATCCGGCCCCTCAAGGTCGTCGTCGACGCGGGCAACGGCATGGGCGGCCACACCGTCCCCACGGTCTTCGCCGGCCTGCCCCTCGACCTGGTGCCGATGTACTTCGAACTGGACGGCACCTTCCCCAACCACGAGGCCAACCCGCTCGACCCGGCCAACCTCGTCGACCTCCAGCGGCGCGTCCGCGAGGAGGGCGCCGACCTCGGTCTCGCCTTCGACGGCGACGCCGACCGCTGCTTCGTCGTCGACCAGGACGGCGAGCCGGTCTCCCCGTCCGCCGTCACCGCCCTCGTGGCCGCCCGCGAGCTGGCCCGCAACGGCGGCAAGGGCACGGTCATCCACAACCTGATCACCTCCTGGTCCGTCCCCGAGGTCGTACGGGAGAACGGCGGCACACCGGAACGCACGCGCGTGGGCCACTCCTTCATCAAGGCCGAGATGGCCAGGACCGGCGCCATCTTCGGCGGCGAGCACTCCGCGCACTACTACTTCCGGGACTTCTGGAACGCCGACACCGGCATGCTGGCCGCCCTCCACGTCCTCGCCGCCCTCGGCGAGCAGGACCGCCCGCTGTCCGCCCTGGTCGCCGCCTACGACCGCTACACCGGCTCCGGCGAGATCAACTCCACCGTCGATGACCAGCAGGCCCGCCTCGCCGCGATCCGGGCCGCCTACGAGGGCCGCGACGACGTCACCGTGGACGACCTGGACGGCCTCACCGTCCAGGCGCCCGACTGGTGGTTCAACGTCCGCCCCTCCAACACCGAGCCGCTGCTCCGCCTGAACGCGGAGGCCCGCGACGAGGCGACGATGACGAAGGTCAGGGACGAGGCCTTGGCGATCATCCGCGCCTAGCCGCAGCCGCGGACCTCGTGCAACTCCCCGGCCGCCGCTGCGGGCAGTCGTGCCGCTGGGGCGGCACGGGTGGGCGGTGGGGGTACCTCCCAGGCCGTTCAGGCACTGGGGGAGGCACCCCGCGAGCGCCGGGCCACGCGACCGCCTCCCCAGCACCAACGCCGGGTTCAAGATGGGCCACCCGCACGAGCCCCGCCCCGGCGGTACCCTGACCAGCACATCCACACAAGCCCCACCGCCCCCGAAGGGAACCCCCATGCCGCTCGAAGCCGGCCTCCTGGAGATCCTCGCCTGCCCCGCCTGCCACGCCCCCCTCGAGGAGCAGGACGCGGAGCTGATCTGCACCGGCCAGGACTGCGGCCTGGCCTACCCGGTGCGCGACGGCATCCCGGTCCTTCTCGTCGACGAGGCCCGCCGCCCCGAGTAACCGCCGGCCAGGCGACCGGCAACCCGGCGACGCCCCCGCGCACCCGCGCACTCGAACGAACGCCCCGGCGATCGGAGACCTGCCGCCATGCTCGACGAATCGCTCCTCGACGCCCCGGAGCGCCTCACCGAGGCCGACCACCGCGGCCTGCTCCGCGGCGCCGCCGAGGCCGGTGCCCGCGTCCGCACCGCCGCCCGGCACGCCGCCGAAGCCGGCGTCGGCAACCTCAAGCCGGACGGCCGCCCCCGCGCCGTACTGATCGCAGGGCCCGGCGCCGCCGCCACCCACGCCGCCGACCTCCTCGGCACCCTCGCAGGGGCGGGCAGCCCCGTCACCCGCCTCGCCCCCACCGGCGTCGCCCCCGCCGCGGGCGCCCTGCGCTGGGAACTGCCCGGCTGGGCCGGTTCCGTGGACCTCCTGCTGATCGCCACCCCCGACGGCGCCGAGCCAGGCCTGTCCCTCCTCGCCGAACAGGCCTACCGCAGGGGCTGCACGGTCGTCGCCGTAGCTCCCGCCCGCTCCCCGCTCAACGACGCGGTGAGCGCCTCCCGCGGCCTGTTCATCCCGATGGCGACCGCCCCCTACGACCACGACGAGCCCCTCGCCGGCGCCGCCCCCGGCGTGCTGTGGGCGCTGCTCACGCCACTCCTCGCCCTGCTGGACCGCACCGGCCTGCTCGAGGCGCCGCCCGAAGCCATCGACAAGGTCGCCGACCGCCTCGACCGGATCGCCGAACGCTGCGGGCCCGCCATCGTGACCTACAGCAACCCCGCCAAGACGCTGGCGTCCGAACTGGCCGAGTCCCTCCCCGTCGTCTGGACCGAGGGCACCTCCGCCGGACCCGCGGGCCGCCGCTTCGCGGCCGCCCTCGCCGAACTGTCCGGCACCCCCGCGGTCGTCGCCGACCTGCCCGAGGCGCTCGCCGCGCACAACGCACTGCTCTCCGGCCGGCTCGCCGCCGGCGCCGACCCCGACGACTTCTTCCGCGACCGCGTCGAGGAACCGCCCGCCCTCCACGCGCGCGTGGTCCTTCTGCGCGACCGCCCCAGCGGCGGCCTCACCGCCGCCCCCAACGCCCGTGACCTGGCCCTCGGCCACGACACACCGATCAGCGAACTGGAACCGGAAGAGGGCGGCGAACTGGAGACCCTCGCCGAACTGATCGCCATCACGGATTTCGCCGCCGTTTACCTGGCGCTCGCCTCGGGAGCCTGACCCAGGCGCAGCATCGCCCACGCACCAGCACGCACCGGCAGAGAGAGCCCATGGACCGCCTCGACAACACCGTCCGCCCCTACGCCTGGGGTTCCACCACCGCGATCCCGACCCTGCTCGGGACCGAGCCGACCGGCGAACCGCAGGCGGAGATGTGGATGGGCGCCCACCCCGGCGCCCCCTCCCGCACCGGCCGGGGCACCCTCGCCGAGGTCGTCGACGCCGACCCCGAGAAGGAACTGGGCACCGCCTCCGTGGCCAGGTTCGGCCCCCGACTGCCCTTCCTCCTCAAGCTCCTCGCCGCCGGCGCCCCGCTCTCCCTCCAGGTCCACCCCGACCTCGCCCAGGCCAGGGCCGGTTACGAGGACGAGGAGCGCCGGGGCGTCCCCCTGGACGCCCCGCACCGCAACTACAAGGACGCCAACCACAAGCCCGAACTGGTCTGCGCCCTCACCGACTTCGACGGCCTGTGCGGCTTCCGCGCCCCGGCCGAGACCGCCGACCTGCTCGACGGGCTCGGCGTCGCCTCCCTCAAGCCGTACGTCGACCTGCTGCGCGCCAACCCCGAGGACGCCGCCCTGCGCGAGGTCCTCACCGCGATCCTCACCGCCGACCCCGAGGAGATGTCCCGGACGGTCACCGAGACCGCGGCCGCCTGCGACCGCCTCGGCGGCGCCTACCGGCCGTACGCCGACATCGCCCACCACTACCCGGGCGACCCCGGCGTCCTCGCCGCGATGCTGCTCAACCACGTCCGGCTCCAGCCCGGCGAGGCCCTGTACCTCGGCGCCGGCATCCCGCACGCCTACCTCAACGGCCTCGGCGTCGAGATCATGGCCAACTCCGACAACGTCCTGCGCTGCGGCCTCACCCCCAAGCACGTCGACGTCCCCGAACTCCTGCGCATCGTCCGCTTCGAGGCCGGCGACCCCGGCATCCTGCGCCCGGAGGCGTCCCCCGACGGCGAAGAGGTCTACGACACCCCGATCGACGAGTTCCGCCTGAGCCGCTACGTCCTGCCCGAGGGCTCCGGCGCCCACGACCTCACCCTGCCCACCCCGCAGATCCTGCTCTGCACGGCGGGCACCGTACGGGCGGGCGAGCACGAACTGGCCCCCGGCCGCTCCGTCTTCGTCCCGGCGCACGAAAAGGCCGAAGTGTCCGGAACCGGCACGCTCTTCCGGGCCACCGTGCGCGTCTGACCCGGGTCTGAGGGACGTACGACGGGGCATCCGGCACGTCGGGGCCCGCGCGGGCTGCAACAATGGCGCACCGCAAAGGCGGGGCAAAGCCGGCCACAGTTGAAGTCGAAGGGACAACGCGACACATGAGCGCGTCAGGCGGTACCAAGGCGATCGTGGCGGCACTGCTCGCCAACCTCTCGATCGCGGTGGCGAAATTCGTGGCGTTCCTCTTCAGCGGATCGTCGTCGATGCTCGCCGAGTCCGTGCACTCCCTCGCCGACTCCGGCAACCAGGGCCTGCTGCTCCTGGGCGGCAAGCGCGCCCAGCGCGAGGCCACCCCGCAACACCCCTTCGGCTTCGGCCGCGAGCGCTACATCTACGCCTTCCTCGTCTCCATCGTGCTCTTCTCCGTCGGCGGCATGTTCGCCCTCTACGAGGGCTACGAGAAGATCAAGCACCCGCACGAACTGGAGCACTGGTACTGGCCGGTGGGCGTCCTGGTCTTCGCGATCATCGCCGAGGGCTTCTCCTTCCGGACCGCCATCAAGGAGTCCAACCCGCTGCGCGGCAAGAAGTCCTGGAAGGAGTTCATCCGCCACGCCAAGGCCCCGGAGCTGCCGGTCGTCCTCCTGGAGGACCTCGGCGCCCTGGTCGGCCTGATCCTCGCCCTCGGCGGCGTCGGTCTCGCCCTGCTCACCGGCGACGGCGTCTGGGACGGCATCGGCACCCTCTGCATCGGCATCCTGCTCATCCTGATCGCGCTGGTCCTCGCCGCCGAGACCAAGTCCCTGCTGCTCGGCGAGGCCGCAGGCGTCGAGGTGGTCCAGCAGATCGAGGCCGCGGTCGTCGCCGGCGACACCGTCACCGGCATCATCCACATGCGCACCCTCCACCTCGGCCCCGAGGAACTGCTCGTCGCCGCCAAGATCGCCGTCCGGCACGACGGCACGGCCACGGAGATCGCCTCCGCGATCGACGCCGCCGAGTCCCGTATCCGCGAGGCGGTCCCGATCGCCCGCGTCATCTACCTGGAACCGGACATCTACAGCGAGGCCGAGGCCACCAAGGGCCCCGACCCCGAGGCGACCCCCGGCGGCCCGACCGCCCCGCCCGCAGCCCACTGACCGCCGCCCGGCGCCCGTCATCACCCTGCGTGAACGTCCGGAAGTGTTCGGAGGCGGACTGGGGACGGCGGGCGCCCGCGGTGTAGCTTGGGACGGAGCCAGACGTCGCTGCTGATGGCGGTCGGGCGGTCCAGGACGGGCCGGCCGAGGGAGAGAGGGCCTCCGACGGACTGCGCTGCGCGTACGCGGGCATGCCTGTGTCCTCTTCCGGGCACCCCTGTGTCCGCCGCCGCGCAGGTCAGCCGTACCCACCTCGACCCAACCCGAGGAGCAGCCCGTAATGACGACTGTCGACAACCGACAGGACTTCAAGGTCGCCGACCTCTCCCTGGCCGCGTTCGGCCGCAAGGAGATCACCCTCGCCGAGCACGAGATGCCGGGCCTGATGGCGATCCGCAAGGAGTACGCCGAGGCCCAGCCGCTCGCCGGCGCCCGCGTCACCGGCTCCCTGCACATGACCGTGCAGACCGCCGTGCTCATCGAGACCCTCGTCGCCCTCGGCGCCGAGGTCCGCTGGGCCTCCTGCAACATCTTCTCCACCCAGGACCACGCGGCCGCCGCCATCGCCGTCGGCCCGAACGGCACGCCCGACAACCCGCAGGGCGTCCCCGTCTTCGCCTGGAAGGGCGAGACCCTCGAGGAGTACTGGTGGTGCACGGAGCAGGCGCTGACGTGGCCGAACACCCCCACCGGCGGCCCGAACATGATCCTGGACGACGGCGGTGACGCCACCCTCCTCGTCCACAAGGGCGTCGAGTACGAGAAGGACGGCAAGGTCCCCTCGGTCGACACCGCCGAGTCCGACGAGCACCGCGTCATCCTCGAACTGCTCACCCGCACGGTCGGCGAGAGCCCGCAGAAGTGGACCCAGCTGGCGTCCGAGATCCGCGGCGTGACCGAGGAGACCACGACCGGCGTCCACCGCCTGTACGAGATGCACCGCGACGGCACCCTGCTGTTCCCGGCGATCAACGTCAACGACGCGGTGACCAAGTCGAAGTTCGACAACAAGTACGGCTGCCGCCACTCCCTGATCGACGGCATCAACCGCGCCACCGACGTCCTGATCGGCGGCAAGACCGCCGTCGTCTGCGGCTACGGCGACGTCGGCAAGGGCTGCGCGGAGTCCCTGCGCGGCCAGGGCGCCCGGGTGATCATCACCGAGATCGACCCGATCTGCGCCCTGCAGGCGGCGATGGACGGCTTCCAGGTCACCACGCTGGACGAGGTCGTCGACAAGGCCGACATCTTCGTCACCACGACCGGCAACAAGGACATCATCATGGCCAAGGACATGGCCAAGATGAAGCACCAGGCCATCGTCGGCAACATCGGCCACTTCGACAACGAGATCGACATGGCCGGCCTCGCCCAGACCCCCGGCATCGTCAAGGACGAGGTCAAGCCGCAGGTCCACACCTGGACCTACCCCGACGGCAAGGTGCTGATCGTCCTGTCCGAGGGACGCCTGCTGAACCTGGGCAACGCCACCGGCCACCCGTCGTTCGTGATGTCCAACTCCTTCGCGGACCAGACCCTGGCCCAGATCGAGCTGTTCACCAAGCCCGACGAGTACCCGACCGACGTCTACGTGCTGCCCAAGCACCTGGACGAGAAGGTCGCCCGGCTCCACCTCGACTCCCTCGGCGTCAAGCTGACCACGCTCCGCCCGGAGCAGGCCGACTACATCGGCGTCAAGGTCGAGGGCCCCTACAAGGCGGACCACTACCGCTACTGAGTCACCGGTTCCTCCGAGGCAGGCCCCCGCACCCCCGTGCCGGGGGCCTGCCCCATTGGCGCCGCGGCCGCATCAGCGGCCCGACCAGCCCGTCACCACCCAGGACACCCATGCCCCGCGGCCGTTATTCGCTCCACGATCCGCACGACCACACCCCCCTCGCGGAAGAACACTTCCAATGCGCCCCCGGCCCCTCCGGCTGGCGCTACGTCTCCCGGCTGACCACGCCCACCGGGAACCACCAGGGCTCGGTCGACCTCGCCCTCGACGAACTCGGCCGCCCCATCCGCCTCGAACTGCACGCCGCCGACTGGCAGGTCCGCGGTGCCGCCATCGACGGCGTCACCTGGGTCCGGACCGACCCCACCGGAATCCACGCCACCGAAGGCAATGCGCGCGCCCACGCCTTCACCGGCACCTCCCCGGCCTTCCTCGTCGCCGTCGCCCGTCTCCTGCGCCTCACCCCCTCGGAATCAGCCACCCGCGTACGCCTCGTCGCCCTCACCGATCCGGTCCTCGCCCCCCGCACCGTGGACCAGTCCTGGGCCTTGCTGAACAGAGAAGCACACGCCACTGACAACGGCCCCCTCACCGTGGACGAATACCAGGTCACAGCCCTGGACACGGGCGAGCAGCACGCCGTGCACATCGCAGGCGACGTCGTGCTCGCGGCCCCCGGGATCGAACTGGAGGACCTGGAGACACCACCGTCGGTGTTCCCGTGAGCGGCCCCGGGCGGCCCTGCCTACGCCGGCGGCACGAACCCGGTACCCGGGCGACGGTCCGACGGCACATCCCGCGGCACCTCGAGGCCGCCACCGGGTGACGGCGTGGGCGACGGGGCAGCCGGCGGAGCGGTCGGCACAGGTGTCGGGGTTGTCGGTACAGCCGGCCGGGCGGACGGCGCGGGAGCCACGGGCACCGGCCCGGCAGCCCTCCCCTCCGCCGAAGCGCCGCCGAACGCCCGCCGGCCCTCCCGCGCCTGCCGTTCCTGCAGCACCGCCGCCAGGTAAGCGGGCGGCGGCACCTCCTGTGGCACCGGAGCCCCCGTACGCGCCGCCACGTCCGCGGCGAGCCGCTCGGCCATGGCCCAGCCGACCCGCGGATCCAGCTGCCCCATCCGTGCCAGGTACTGACGGACGGCAAGCCACAGATCGTCGGGCACCGCGGACAGGTCGAGCCCCGAGAACCGCCCCGCCAGCCAGGGTGGAGGCGGCGGCATGAAGCCCGCCGACGAGAACGGCACCCTCTCCCGCACGACGAGCGTGCCCGCGAACACGTCGCCGAGCCGCCGTCCCCGCGCCGACACCAGCGAGGCGACACAAGCGATGACGCCGAGCGTCATGAGGATCTCGATCACCCCGATCAAGCCCCGCACCAACGAGTGCCGGAACCGGATCGGCCCGCCGTCGTCCCGCACCACCCGCAGCCCGCACGCCATCTTCCCGAGCGACCGCCCGTGGCTCAGCGTCTCGACGGCGATCGGCCCGCCCACCAGTACGAGGACGAAGGTCGCGATCGACAGCGCGGTCTGGGCGGCCACGTCCAAGGACGCGGTGGCCACCATCAGGGCGACGGTCACCGCCACGTAGACGGCCACGGCCACCGCCAGATCGAGCAGGACGGCCAGTGCCCTGCTGGGCAGCCTCGCGGGGCGCAGCTCCAGCGCCACGGCCTCGCCCGTCACCAGCTCGCTCACGCCCGCCGTCCTTCCCCTGACTGCCCCCGTCCCCGCCAGTCTGCCAAGCTGAGGACGCACCGCGCCGCAGTACGACAAGCTGATCCACGACGAGCCGCCGACGATAGCCGAGGAGCAGGCACACCCATGGACCTCGACGTCTTCGTCTCCGCCCACCGCGCGGAGTGGGACCGCCTCGATGCCCTCCTCCGGCGCCGACGCCGGCTGACCGGTCCGGAGACGGACGAACTCGTCGCCCTCTACCAGCGCACGGCCACCCACCTGTCCCTGATCCAGTCCAGCGCGCCCGATCCCCAGCTGACCGGACGTCTCAGCCAACTGGTGGCTCGCGCGCGCAGTGTCGTGACAGGCACCCGACGCGCCTCCTGGCGCGACGTCACCCGGTTCCTGACCCAGCAGTTCCCGGCGGCCGTCTACCGCGCCCGCCACTGGTGGGTCCCCACCGCCCTCCTGTCGACCGCCGTCGCGGCCCTCCTGGGCTGGTGGATCGGGACCCACCCGGAGGTGCAGTCCACCATCGCCGCCCCGAGTGAACTGCGCGAGCTCACCCGCCCCGGCGGCCAGTACGAGACGTACTACTCGAGCAACCCGGCGGCCTCGTTCGCGGCACAGGTGTGGACGAACAACGCCTGGGCCGCCGCGCTCTGCCTCATCCTGGGCGTCTTCCTGGGGCTGCCCGTCATCTGGATCCTCTTCCAGAACATGCTCAACCTCGGTGTCGGCTTCGGTCTGATGTCGTCGGCCGGCCGCCTCGACACCTTCCTCGGCCTGGTCCTCCCGCACGGTCTGCTCGAACTGACGGCGGTGTTCGTCGCCGCGGGCACCGGCATGCGCCTGGGCTGGACCCTGATCGACCCGGGTCCTCGTACACGGCGCATCGCCCTCGCCGAGGAGGGCCGGGCCGCCCTCGGCATGGCGGTCGGCCTGGCCCTGGTCCTTTTCGTGTCCGGCGCCATCGAAGGTTTCGTCACCCCGTCCGGCCTGCCCACCTGGGCCCGCATCACCATCGGAGTCGTCGCCGAGCTGGCCTTCCTGGCCTACGTCTACGTTCTGGGCGGCCGTGCCGTGCGCGGCGGCGACACGGGTGACGTCGAGCCCGCCGAACGCAGCGCCACGGTGCCCACGGCCGCCTGATGTGCATCCACCCCTGGCGAGCTGCTAGTGTCCTCTTCGTTCCCGCAAGAGCCGTTGACACGGAGCGAGCGGGGAGGTAGATTCGAACAGTTGCCTGGAGACGGGTTCACCCCAGAGGGCAGCAGCGAACATCTACCAGCTTCTCCGAATCAACGAATTCGACGAAGCACTCTCCCGATGAATCGGAAACGAAGGCCGGTAAGACCGGCTCGGAAGTTCTGATAAAGTCGGAACCGCCGGAAAGGGAAACGCGAAAGCGGGAACCTGGAAAGCACCGAGGAAATCGGATCGGAAAGATCTGATAGAGTCGGAAACGCAAGACCGAAGGGAAGCGCCCGGAGGAAAGCCCGAGAGGGTGAGTACAAAGGCAGCGTCCGTTCCTTGAGAACTCAACAGCGTGCCAAAAGTCAACGCCAGATATGTTGATACCCCGACCTGATCGGATTCCTGATCGGGTTGAGGTTCCTTTGAAGTAACACAACAGCGAGGACGCTGTGAACCGTTGGATTATTCCTCCGACTGTTCCGCTCTCGTGGTGTCACCCGATTACGGGTAAACATTCACGGAGAGTTTGATCCTGGCTCAGGACGAACGCTGGCGGCGTGCTTAACACATGCAAGTCGAACGATGAACCACTTCGGTGGGGATTAGTGGCGAACGGGTGAGTAACACGTGGGCAATCTGCCCTGCACTCTGGGACAAGCCCTGGAAACGGGGTCTAATACCGGATACTGACCCTCGCAGGCATCTGCGAGGTTCGAAAGCTCCGGCGGTGCAGGATGAGCCCGCGGCCTATCAGCTTGTTGGTGAGGTAATGGCTCACCAAGGCGACGACGGGTAGCCGGCCTGAGAGGGCGACCGGCCACACTGGGACTGAGACACGGCCCAGACTCCTACGGGAGGCAGCAGTGGGGAATATTGCACAATGGGCGAAAGCCTGATGCAGCGACGCCGCGTGAGGGATGACGGCCTTCGGGTTGTAAACCTCTTTCAGCAGGGAAGAAGCGAAAGTGACGGTACCTGCAGAAGAAGCGCTTAGCTAACTACGTGCCAGCAGCCGCGGTAATACGTAGGGCGCAAGCGTTGTCCGGAATTATTGGGCGTAAAGAGCTCGTAGGCGGCTTGTCACGTCGGTTGTGAAAGCCCGGGGCTTAACCCCGGGTCTGCAGTCGATACGGGCAGGCTAGAGTTCGGTAGGGGAGATCGGAATTCCTGGTGTAGCGGTGAAATGCGCAGATATCAGGAGGAACACCGGTGGCGAAGGCGGATCTCTGGGCCGATACTGACGCTGAGGAGCGAAAGCGTGGGGAGCGAACAGGATTAGATACCCTGGTAGTCCACGCCGTAAACGGTGGGCACTAGGTGTGGGCAACATTCCACGTTGTCCGTGCCGCAGCTAACGCATTAAGTGCCCCGCCTGGGGAGTACGGCCGCAAGGCTAAAACTCAAAGGAATTGACGGGGGCCCGCACAAGCGGCGGAGCATGTGGCTTAATTCGACGCAACGCGAAGAACCTTACCAAGGCTTGACATACACCGGAAAGCATCAGAGATGGTGCCCCCCTTGTGGTCGGTGTACAGGTGGTGCATGGCTGTCGTCAGCTCGTGTCGTGAGATGTTGGGTTAAGTCCCGCAACGAGCGCAACCCTTGTCCCGTGTTGCCAGCAAGCCCTTCGGGGTGTTGGGGACTCACGGGAGACCGCCGGGGTCAACTCGGAGGAAGGTGGGGACGACGTCAAGTCATCATGCCCCTTATGTCTTGGGCTGCACACGTGCTACAATGGCCGGTACAATGAGCTGCGATACCGCAAGGTGGAGCGAATCTCAAAAAGCCGGTCTCAGTTCGGATTGGGGTCTGCAACTCGACCCCATGAAGTCGGAGTCGCTAGTAATCGCAGATCAGCATTGCTGCGGTGAATACGTTCCCGGGCCTTGTACACACCGCCCGTCACGTCACGAAAGTCGGTAACACCCGAAGCCGGTGGCCCAACCCCTTGTGGGAGGGAGCTGTCGAAGGTGGGACTGGCGATTGGGACGAAGTCGTAACAAGGTAGCCGTACCGGAAGGTGCGGCTGGATCACCTCCTTTCTAAGGAGCACATAGCCGACTGCAGGCAAATGTCCTGCACGGTTGCTCATGGGTGGAACGTTGACTACTCGGCACACTTGATCCTGATCTTCTCGTCAGTACTGCTTCGGCGTGGAACACGAGTGAGGGAAGGCAAGGGTGTCGGGCACGCTGTTGGGTATCTGAGGGAATGAATTTCCTTCAGTGCCGGCCCCAGTGCACTCGGGATGTAGGTTCCGGGGTGATGGGTGGTTGGTCGTTGTTTGAGAACTGCACAGTGGACGCGAGCATCTGTGGCCAAGTTTTTAAGGGCGCACGGTGGATGCCTTGGCACCAGGAACCGATGAAGGACGTGGGAGGCCACGATAGGCCCCGGGGAGTCGTCAACCAGGCTTTGATCCGGGGTGTCCGAATGGGGAAACCCGGCAGTCGTCATGGGCTGTCACCCGCTGCTGAACACATAGGCAGTGTGGAGGGAACGCGGGGAAGTGAAACATCTCAGTACCCGCAGGAAGAGAAAACAACCGTGATTCCGGGAGTAGTGGCGAGCGAAACCGGATGAGGCTAAACCGTATACGTGTGAGACCCGGCAGGGGTTGCGTGTGCGGGGTTGTGGGATCTCTCTTCTGTTGTCTGCCGGCAACAGGACGAGTCAGAAACCGTTGATGTAGGCGAAGGACATGCGAAAGGTCCGGCGTAGAGGGTAAGACCCCCGTAGTCGAAACGTCAGCGGCTCGTTTGAGAGACACCCAAGTAGCACGGGGCCCGAGAAATCCCGTGTGAATCTGGCGGGACCACCCGCTAAGCCTAAATATTCCCTGGTGACCGATAGCGGATAGTACCGTGAGGGAATGGTGAAAAGTACCGCGGGAGCGGAGTGAAATAGTACCTGAAACCGTGTGCCTACAAGCCGTGGGAGCGTCGGATACGTGCTTGCACGTATCTCGTGACTGCGTGCCTTTTGAAGAATGAGCCTGCGAGTTTGCGGTGTGTTGCGAGGTTAACCCGGGTGGGGAAGCCGTAGCGAAAGCGAGTCCGAACAGGGCGGTTCAGTAGCACGCTCAAGACCCGAAGCGGAGTGATCTAGCCATGGGCAGGTTGAAGCGGCTGTAAGAGGTCGTGGAGGACCGAACCCACCAGGGTTGAAAACCTGGGGGATGACCTGTGGTTAGGGGTGAAAGGCCAATCAAACTCCGTGATAGCTGGTTCTCCCCGAAATGCATTTAGGTGCAGCGTCGTGTGTTTCTTGCCGGAGGTAGAGCACTGGATAGGCGATGGGCCCTACCGGGTTACTGACCTTAGCCAAACTCCGAATGCCGGTAAGTGAGAGCGCGGCAGTGAGACTGTGGGGGATAAGCTCCATGGTCGAGAGGGAAACAGCCCAGAGCATCGACTAAGGCCCCTAAGCGTACGCTAAGTGGGAAAGGATGTGGAGTCGCACAGACAACCAGGAGGTTGGCTTAGAAGCAGCCACCCTTGAAAGAGTGCGTAATAGCTCACTGGTCTAGTGATTCCGCGCCGACAATGTAGCGGGGCTCAAGCGTACCGCCGAAGTCGTGTCATTGCAGCAATACGGCCAACGCTAGCTGTGATGGGTAGGGGAGCGTCGTGTGCCGGGTGAAGCAGCCGCGGAAGCGAGTTGTGGACGGTTCACGAGTGAGAATGCAGGCATGAGTAGCGATACAAACGTGAGAAACGTTTGCGCCGATTGACTAAGGGTTCCTGGGTCAAGCTGATCTGCCCAGGGTAAGTCGGGACCTAAGGCGAGGCCGACAGGCGTAGTCGATGGATAACCGGTTGATATTCCGGTACCCGCTGTGAAGCGTCAAACATCGAGCATCGTGATGCTAAGGCCGTGAAGCCGCCCTGATCTCTTCGGAGTTGAGGGGAGTGGTGGAGCCGCCGAACCAAGCGGTTAGTAGGTGAGTGATGGGGTGACGCAGGAAGGTAGTCCATCCCGGGCGGTGGTTGTCCCGGGGTAAGGGTGTAGGCCGTGCGGTAGGTAAATCCGTCGCACACGAGGCTGAGACCTGATGCCGAGCCGATTGTGGTGAAGTGGATGATCCTATGCTGTCGAGAAAAGCCTCTAGCGAGTTTCATGGCGGCCCGTACCCTAAACCGACTCAGGTGGTCAGGTAGAGAATACCGAGGCGTTCGGGTGAACTATGGTTAAGGAACTCGGCAAAATGCCCCCGTAACTTCGGGAGAAGGGGGGCCACACCCGGTGACCGGATTTACTCCGTGAGCTGGGGGTGGCCGCAGAGACCAGCGAGAAGCGACTGTTTACTAAAAACACAGGTCCGTGCGAAGCCGTAAGGCGATGTATACGGACTGACGCCTGCCCGGTGCTGGAACGTTAAGGGGACCGGTTAGCTCCATTTCGGTGGGGCGAAGCTGAGAACTTAAGCGCCAGTAAACGGCGGTGGTAACTATAACCATCCTAAGGTAGCGAAATTCCTTGTCGGGTAAGTTCCGACCTGCACGAATGGCGTAACGACTTCTCGACTGTCTCAACCATAGGCCCGGTGAAATTGCACTACGAGTAAAGATGCTCGTTTCGCGCAGCAGGACGGAAAGACCCCGGGACCTTTACTACAGTTTGATATTGGTGTTCGGTTCGGCTTGTGTAGGATAGCTGGGAGACTTTGAAGCTCGCACGCCAGTGTGGGTGGAGTCGTCGTTGAAATACCAGTCTGGTCGTGCTGGATGTCTAACCTGGGTCCGTGATCCGGATCAGGGACAGTGTCTGATGGGTAGTTTAACTGGGGCGGTTGCCTCCTAAAGAGTAACGGAGGCGCCCAAAGGTTCCCTCAGCCTGGTTGGCAATCAGGTGTTGAGTGTAAGTGCACAAGGGAGCTTGACTGTGAGACCGACGGGTCGAGCAGGGACGAAAGTCGGGACTAGTGATCCGGCGGTGGCTTGTGGAAGCGCCGTCGCTCAACGGATAAAAGGTACCCCGGGGATAACAGGCTGATCTTCCCCAAGAGTCCATATCGACGGGATGGTTTGGCACCTCGATGTCGGCTCGTCGCATCCTGGGGCTGGAGTCGGTCCCAAGGGTTGGGCTGTTCGCCCATTAAAGCGGTACGCGAGCTGGGTTTAGAACGTCGTGAGACAGTTCGGTCCCTATCCGCTGTGCGCGTAGGAGTCTTGAGAAGGGCTGTCCCTAGTACGAGAGGACCGGGACGGACGAACCTCTGGTGTGCCAGTTGTTCTGCCAAGGGCATGGCTGGTTGGCTACGTTCGGGAGGGATAACCGCTGAAAGCATCTAAGCGGGAAGCCTGCTTCGAGATGAGGACTCCCACCCCCTTGAGGGGTTAAGGCTCCCAGTAGACGACTGGGTTGATAGGCCGGATCTGGAAGCACCGTGAGGTGTGGAGGTGACCGGTACTAATAGGCCGAGGGCTTGTCCTCAGTTGCTCGCGTCCACTGTGTTGGTTCTGAAACCACGAACAACCCCACGTCCACAGCGTGGTGCGGTTGAGAGTTTCATAGTGTTTCGGTGGTCATAGCGTAGGGGAAACGCCCGGTTACATTTCGAACCCGGAAGCTAAGCCTTACAGCGCCGATGGTACTGCAGGGGGGACCCTGTGGGAGAGTAGGACGCCGCCGAACAATCATTGCGAGGAGACCCCGCACCGGGAACGGTGCGGGGTTTCCTGCGTTCAAGGGTCTTTGAACGGGACTAACAGGGCGGGGCCACAAGGCCCCGCCTTTTTCTATAGGCGGCCTGCGGCCTTGAGCTCCAGGTAGGCGTCCGCGAGTGCCGGAGGAAGCTCGTCCGGGGTCGCGTCGACGACCGTGACGCCGTGCCGGCGGAGCTGGTCGGCGATGTGGCGGCGCTCGGACTGAGCCTGTGCGGCCGCCGCGGCCTCGTACACGGCATCGGTGTGGCCGCGGGCTTCGGCCATGGCGGAGATGTGCGGGTCGGCCACCGAGGCCACGAGTACCGTGTGGCGCTGGGTCAGCTGTGGCAGGACGGGGAGCAGTCCCTCTTCGATCGGGGCCGCGTCGAGAGTCGTGAACAGGACGATCAGGGACCGGCGGGGGGCCGACCGCAGAGCGGTGGCGGTGAGGCCACGCGCATCGGTCTCCACCAGCTCCGGCTCCACGGTCGCCAGGGCGTTGACCAGGGAGGGAAGGAGGTCGCCCGCGGTGCGGCCCTGGAGGAGGGCGCGTACCCGGCGGTCGTAGGCGAGGAGGTCGACGCGGTCGCCCG
Source organism: Streptomyces rubrogriseus (assembly GCF_027947575.1). NCBI lineage: Bacteria > Bacillati > Actinomycetota > Actinomycetes > Kitasatosporales > Streptomycetaceae > Streptomyces > Streptomyces rubrogriseus. The sequence goes on from NZ_CP116256.1 coordinate 829,266, forward strand.
CGCGGGAGGCCAGGGCGCCCAGGAGCAGGGCGGCGTCCATGCAGGCATCCAGGCGCGGCGCGTCTCCCACGCGACCGGCCGACGTACGGCCGGTGTCGAGTACGAGCAGGATGTGCCGGTCGCGTTCAGGGCGCCAGGTGCGTACGGCGACGGCGGAGTGGCGGGCCGTCGCGCGCCAGTCGATGGAACGGGTGTCGTCGCCCGGGACGTACTCGCGCAGGCTGTCGAACTCCGTGCCCTCGCCGCGGGTGAGGACGCTGGTGCGGCCGTCGAGTTCGCGGAGCCGGGACAGCTTGGAGGGGAGGTGCTTGCGGCTGGTGAACGGGGGGAGGACGCGGACGGTCCAGGGGACCCGATGGGTGCCCTGGCGGGTGAGGAGGCCCAGGGGGCCGTACGACCGGATCGTGACGCGGTCCGCGTGGCGGTCGCCGCGGCGGGTGGGGCGCAGGCGGGTGGTCACGCGGCGGCGTTCGCCGGCGGGCACGGTCAGGCTGTGACGGGAGGCCGCCGTCTCGGTGCCGGGCTGCCAGCTGCTGGGCGGCCAGGCGTCGCGCAGGCGGGCCCGGAGCGGGCGGCCCGAGGGGTTGGTGACCGTCAGGGTCACGTCGGCGGTGTCGCCCAGACGGGCGGAGGTGTCGCCGGAGCGGCTGAGACCGAGGCGGCGTACGGGGGCGGCCAGGGCGAAGTCGCAGGCGCAGGCCGCCGCCAGCGGGGCGTTGACGGCGAGGATGCCCGTCCAGCTGGGGTCCCAGATGCCGACGGGGACGGAGGCCAGGGCCGCGATGAGCGCGGCGCGTCCGGTGAGTGCCATCAACGGGGAACGGGGACGTGGGCGAGGATCGCGTTGATGACCGAGTCCGCGGTCACCCCCTCCATCTCGGCCTCCGGGCGGAGCTGGACGCGGTGCCGGAGGGTTGGGAGGGCCAGGGCCTTCACGTCGTCGGGGGTGACGTAGTCGCGGCCCGTGAGCCAGGCCCACGCGCGGGCGGTCGACAGCAGTGCCGTGGCGCCGCGCGGGGAGACGCCGAGAGTGAGCGACGGCGACTCACGGGTGGCACGGCAGATGTCGACGACGTAGGCGGTGATCTCCGGGGAGACGGTCGTCCTGGCGGCCTCCGCGCGGGCGGCCTCCAGGTCGGCGGCGCTCGCGACGGGGCGTACGCCGGCGGCGCGCAGGTCGCGCGGATCGAAGCCGGCCGCATGCCGGGCGAGGACGTCGATCTCGTCCTGGCGGGTGGGCAGGGGGACGGTGAGTTTGAGGAGGAAGCGGTCCAGCTGGGCTTCCGGGAGGGGGTAGGTGCCCTCGTACTCGACCGGGTTCTGGGTGGCCGCGACGAGGAAGGGCTCGGGGAGCGGGCGGGGCGTGCCGTCCACCGTGACCTGGCGTTCCTCCATGGCTTCGAGGAGGGAGGACTGGGTCTTCGGGGGCGTGCGGTTGATCTCGTCGGCGAGGAGGAGGTTGGTGAAGACCGGGCCCGGCTGGAAGGAGAACTCGGTGGTGCGGGCGTCGTAGATCAGGGATCCGGTGACGTCGCTCGGCATCAGGTCGGGGGTGAACTGGACGCGTTTGGTGTCGAGTTCGGTGGCCGCGGCGAGGGTGCGGACGAGCAGTGTCTTGGCGACCCCGGGGACGCCTTCGAGGAGGACGTGACCGCGGCAGAGCAGGGCTACGACGAGACCGGTCACGGCGGCGTCCTGGCCGACCACGGCCTTGGCGATCTCGGCGCGCAGGGCTTCGAGGGCGGCGCGGGCGTTGCCCGGGGCCGCGCTCTGCCCGGCGTTGTCAGTGGTCGGGTCCATCATGGACGGCGTACCTCTCTTTCGAGGGCGTCGAGTTGGTCGGCGAGTGCGATGAGGGCCGCGTCGTCGCCGGGCGGCGGGCCGAAGAGGAGGGTGTGCAGGGTCTGTCCGTCGCCGTGCGCGCCGTGGAGGTGGGCGGACAGGGCGGGGAGCAGGGACTCGGGCGAGTCTGCCTGGGCGACGGGGACGCCTACGAGAGGGGCGAGGCGGGTGCGGGTGGCGGAGCGAAGAGCGGTGGCGGCGCGGTCGCGGGCGTTCGCCTTGCGGTAGAGGCGGGCGCGGCCTTCGACGGTTTCGGAGGCGCGGATCGCGACGGGGAGTTTTTCGGGCACCAGGGGGCCGAGTCGGCGTGCCCGCCACAGGGCGGCGAGGGCGGCGGCGATGAAGAGTTGGAGGGTGCCCCAGAGCCAGCCGGACGGGAGCAGGTCGAAGAAGCCGCGCTCGTCGTCCGGGTCCGGGAGGTCGGAGAGGGAGGGGAGGTACCAGACCAGGTGGTCGCGGGAGCCGAGGAGTTGGAGGGCGAGCGAGGCGTTGCCGTGCTCGTCGAGGTGGTTGTTGAAGAGGATGTCGCGAGCGCCGAGGACGACGGTGTCGCCCGGGGGGCCCTCCGCGGACGCCTTCGCGGACGGGTCGGGGATGCGCAGGAGGGTGGCCAGGCGTCGGCTGGGGTAGCAGGCGTCGCCTTCGAGGTGGGTGCTGTAGCGGATGTCGCCCGTGTCGGCGCTGCCCGCGCGCCGTGCGGCGGGCAGGTCGCAGGCGGGGGCCAGCGTCGAGTCGACGCTGAGCGCGGGGTCGGCGGTGACGCCGGGGGCGAGGCGTTCGACGGCAGCGCCGCCGGGGGCGACCAGGACGGTGCGGCCACCGGAGCCGGTCGTCGCCGAGTGCAGTCCCGTCTGCTGGCGTTCCGTCAGGAGGTCGGGCACGGCGACCAGCAGGGTGGTGTCCGGGCCGGTCGCGGCCCGTGCTTCGGCCAGGGTGGTGACCACGCGCGTGGAGACCCCCCGGTCGGCGAGGAGTTCGGCGACGGCGCGGCTGCCGTAGGGGTCGGCGGAGCGCGGGTCGAGTTCTCCGTGCCGGGCGTCGGAGCGGACGACCGCGATGGCGACGGCGCCGACGAGCAGCAGGACGAGGGCGAGTGCGATGCCCCGCGCGCGGGTCCACACCTGGCGGGCGGTGGGCGAGGCCGCGGTGGTGGGGAGCGTGGCCTCGGTGGTCATTCGGCGGCTCCCCGGCGGGTGTCCCGGTCCGTGGCATCGCCTGTGCGGCTGCCGGCCGTGCTGCTCGCCAGGTGCGGCTTGCTGCGGTCCAGGTCGTGGTCGAGTTCGGTGAGGTGCCGGTACGACTCTTCGCTGCCGGGCCGGCCGCCGTACGCGACGTCGTCGAAGTCCCGGGCGGCGGTGCGCAGCCGGTCCCTGTGCGCGGGCAGGGCGTGGCCCGCCTCGGTGGCCGCCTCGTCGGCGGTGCGGCCGGGGCGGATGTCGAGCAGGGCGCGTTCCTCGAGGGCGCGGACGACGGCCCGCATGCGTTCCTGGACGGCCTGGCTCCAGTGTCCTTGGGCGGCGTGTGCCTGGGCGGCGGCGCGGTGGTCGGCGGAGCTGCGGGGGCGGTCGTCGAAGAGGGCGGGGGTGGAGACGGGTCCGCGGCGCGGGGTGCCCAGGCGCCACCAGAGGGCGCCCAGCGCCGCCAGGACGGCCACGACGACGACCACCAAGCCCAGCGTGCCCCCGGGTGTCGCGGTGGACGCCTTGCTGAACAGCTCCTCGATCCAGTCCCAGAAGGCGTTCAGGGCCCGCTGGAACCAGCTGGGGTCGTTCTCGTGGTACATCCGCTTGGACAGCTCGCGCCGCGCGGCGTCCCGCGCGGGGTCGCGCGGGATCGTCACCGGCGGTTCGTCGCCGGAGCGCGACACCGTTCGTGCGGCGGTGCGTGCCAGCACCTCCGTGAGAACTCCCCCCGCCGGACTCACCCCGTCAGCTCCCCGGGACGGCGCCGGAGGCACCGGAGCCCCGCGGGCCGGAGCCCTGGGTTCCGGCGGCGCGGGCCAGTTCGAGGTCGAGGGCCTCGCGGCGGATGCGCTGGTCGATGTAGAGCAGCACGGTCACGCCCGCCGTGATCGGGAAGGTGATCATGGAGCCGATCACCGAGCCGATACCGCTGACGACGAGGAACGTCCAGCCGAGGTCGCCGGTGCCGTCCAGGAAGCCGCCGACGCCGTCGCCGCCGAGGGTCGCGGCGAGGAAGGCGAAGGGGATCACGATGATCGACGCGACGACGTTGGCGATGACCGTGGCGAGCAGCTGGATACCGAAGACGCGCCACCAGGAGCCGCGCACCAGCTTCACCGAGCGGCCCATCGCCTTCTTGATGCCCTGCTTCTCCAGCATCAGCGCGGGGGACGCCAGCGAGAAGCGGACCATGAGCCAGACCGCGACGACGCCGCCCGCCACGAAGCCCAGGGCGGTCAGGGCCACTCCGGCCTCGCCGCCCGCGGTGGCGGTGACGAGGAGACCGGGTGTCATACCGGCCGTGACGAGTCCGGCGACGATGAGGAGCAGCAGGAGGATCAGGCCGAAAAGCTTCAGCACCTGCGGGCGGGCGTCGCGCCAGGCCTCGCCGGTGGTCACCGGCTTGCCGAGTACGGCGCGACTGGTGACGGTGGTGAGCAGGGCCGTGGCCAGTACGGTGCCGATCAGGGAGATCAGGAATATGACCCCCGAGTTGATCGTGGTCTCGGCCAGCGCGTCGCCGAGTTCGCTCAGGGTGGCGTCGGGGTCGTTGAGGGCCTCGCTGCCGGTGTCGTCCAGGACGAGGCCCTGGAGCAGCACGACGATGACCTCGGTGAAGATGGCGACGGTCAGGGAGATGCCGAGGACGGTGCGCCAGTAGGTGCGCATGGTGGAGACGGCGCCGTCGAGGATCTCGCCGACGCCGAGCGGGCGGAGCGGGATCACGCCGGGCTTGGCGGCGGGCGGTGGACCGCCCCAGCCGCCTCCCCAGCCACCGGGTCCACCGGGGGTGCCGTAGCCGCCGTAGCCCCTGCCCGGGCCGCCGTAGCCGCCTCCGGGGGGTCCGGGCGGTGGCGGGTGCCCCAGCCCGGGCCGGGCGGTGGGGAGGCGGGGCCTGGCCGCGGTCCGCGGGGCCGGTGGGAGCGGACCACTGGCCGGGGGCGGCTGCTCCTTGGACCACTTCGTGCCGGGGCTCGTCGGTTCCGCATCCGGCCGGTCCGCGGGCGGCGCGGGCTGGTCGGGGCCGGCGGGGCGGTCGGCGGGTTCGGCGGGGCCGGACGCGCCGGGCTCGTGCCCGTCGGACGGGGCGGATCCGGGCGATGCCCAGCCCGGAGTGTCGTTCATCGTCGCTCCTTCACGGTGCGCGTCCGCGGTCGCGGCGGCGGGTTGGCAGCCATCGTGCCATGGGGGCGTCGGGTGCGGACCGGGCACGGTAGGGGCTGCGCACCTTCAATTGTCCGTCGTACAGGGGGCAGACTGACCGCATGGCTGATCAGGACGCGCGAAACGGCGAGGACAAGCGGCCGACCGGGATACCGGCCCTTCGCTGGGAGGAACCCCCCGAGGGCCCGGTGCTGGTGCTGCTGGACCAGACCAGGCTGCCGGCCGAGGAGGTCGAGCTGGTCTGCACGGACCCGGCCGCGCTGGTGGAGGCGATCCGCTCGCTCGCCGTGCGCGGGGCGCCGCTGCTGGGCATCGCGGGCGGCTACGGCGTCGCGCTCGCCGCCGTACGGGGCTTCGAGGTCGAGGAGGCCGCGGCGGCGCTGGCGGGGGCGCGCCCGACCGCGGTGAACCTCGCCGTCGGGGTGCGCCGGGCGCAGGCCGCGCACCGGGAGGCGCTCGCCAGGACCGGTGACACCCGGCAGGCCGCTCAGGCGGCGCTGTCCGCGGCAAGGGCGCTGCACCGGGAGGACACCGAGGCCAGTGCCAGGATGGCCGCGCACGGACTCGCGCTGCTCGACGAGCTGCTGCCCGCCGGAGGACACCGGGTCCTCACGCACTGCAACACCGGTTCGCTGGTGTCGGGCGGTGAGGGGACCGCCTTCGCGGTGGCGCTCGCGGCACACCGGTCGGGACGGCTGCGACGCCTGTGGGTGGACGAAACGCGTCCCTTGCTGCAAGGTGCTCGCCTGACGGCATACGAGGCGGCCCGCAACGACATGGCGTACACCTTGCTCACCGACAACGCGGCGGGTTCGCTGTTCGCGGCGGGTGAGGTGGACGCGGTACTGATCGGCGCGGACCGCATCGCGGCCGACGGTTCGGTGGCGAACAAGGTGGGGAGCTATCCGCTCGCGGTGCTCGCGCGGTACCACCATGTGCCGTTCGTCGTGGTGGCTCCGGTCACGACGGTGGATCCGGACACGCCGGACGGGGCGTCCATCGAAGTGGAGCAGCGCCCCGGATATGAAGTGACCGAGGTCACAGCACCTCAGGTGCCGGTGGCGGGAGCGGGAGGCGGGATTCCGGTGGCACCCCTGGGGACCCAGGCGTACAACCCGGCGTTCGATGTGACTCCGCCCGAACTGGTGACGGCGATCGTCACCGAGGAGGGTGTGGTTTCGCCCGTGACGACCGAGGCCCTGGCCTCGCTGTGTGCCAGGTCACGCCAGGTAACGATTAGCTAATGGGATGATGTCGTTTATGAAGGGACGAGTCCTTGTCGTCGACGACGACACCGCACTGGCCGAGATGCTCGGCATTGTGCTGCGTGGTGAGGGTTTTGAGCCGTCTTTCGTAGCCGACGGCGACAAGGCGCTGGCCGCCTTCCGGGAGACCAAGCCGGACCTGGTGCTGCTCGACCTGATGCTGCCCGGCCGGGACGGCATCGAGGTGTGCCGCCTGATCAGGGCCGAGTCGGGGGTGCCGATCGTGATGCTGACGGCGAAGAGCGACACCGTCGACGTCGTGGTGGGTCTGGAGTCGGGCGCCGACGACTACATCGTGAAGCCGTTCAAGCCGAAGGAGCTGGTGGCCCGGATCCGGGCGCGGCTGCGGAGGTCTGAGGAACCGGCGCCGGAGCAGCTCGCCATAGGCGACCTGGTCATCGACGTGGCCGGTCACTCCGTGAAGCGGGACGGGCAGTCGATCGCGCTGACGCCGCTGGAGTTCGACCTGCTGGTGGCGCTGGCCCGCAAGCCGTGGCAGGTGTTCACGCGCGAGGTGCTCCTCGAGCAGGTCTGGGGCTACCGGCATGCCGCCGACACCCGCCTGGTCAACGTGCACGTCCAGCGGCTGCGCTCCAAGGTCGAGAAGGACCCGGAGAAGCCGGAGATCGTGGTGACCGTCCGCGGCGTCGGCTACAAGGCCGGACCGAGCTGACATGGACAGGGACAGTGCCGCTTCGGCGCCCGGGTCCGGGGCCCGCGCCGGACGGCCTGTCGGCCACCGGAGCGTCGGCTCCCGTCTCTTCGGCCGTGTGCTGGAGGGCGGGCTGCTCCACGGCGGGGTGCAGGGCAGCCCGGTGCTCCGCCTGTTCATGCGCTGGGTGCGCCGCCCCCTGCTGCCGGTCATGCGGCTGTGGCGGCGCAACATCCAGCTCAAGGTCGTCGCCACCACCCTGCTGATGTCGCTGGGCGTGGTGCTGCTGCTCGGCTTCGTGGTGATCGGGCAGGTCCGCAACGGGCTGCTGGACGCCAAGGTGAAGGCCTCCCAGAGCCAGGCCACCGGTGGTTTCACGGCGGCCAAGCAGAAGGCCGAGGAGGCGGCGAGCACCAACGGCGACGACGGCACCCCCGCGGACGGGCGTCCCTCGCAGAACGTCATCCAGTGGATGAGCGAGTTGGTGAAGTCGCTCTCCAGCGGTGGCCAGAGCGCTTTCGACGTGGTCACCCTCCCCATGGGCGGGGAGAGCGGCAGCGGACGCGGTCCGCGCGCCTCCGGATCGGTCGACTGGGCGGTGAGCGTCCCCGAGGCCCTGCGGGAGCGGATCGACGGCGACACCACGGCCGCCCAGAGCTACACCCGGATCGTCTACAACTCCGACCAGCCGTCCCAGCCGGGACTGGTCATCGGCAAGCAGGTCAACGACCCGAACGGCGAGCCGTACCAGCTGTACTACCTCTTCCCGCTCACCCAGGAGGAGAAGTCGCTCAGCCTGGTCAGGGGCACGCTGGCGACCGCCGGGCTCTTCGTGGTCGTGCTGCTCGGGGCCATCGCCTGGCTCGTGGTGCGCCAGGTCGTCACGCCGGTACGGATGGCGGCGAGCATCGCCGAGCGGCTGTCCGCGGGGCGTCTGCAGGAACGGATGAAGGTCACCGGCGAGGACGACATCGCCCGGCTCGGCGAGGCCTTCAACAAGATGGCGCAGAACCTCCAGCTCAAGATCAGCCAGCTGGAGGACCTGTCGCGGATGCAGCGGCGGTTCGTCTCCGACGTGTCGCACGAGCTGCGCACGCCGCTGACGACCGTGCGGATGGCGGCCGACGTCATTCACGACGCGCGCGTGGACTTCGATCCGGTGACCGCGCGGTCGGCCGAACTGCTCGCCGACCAGCTGGACCGGTTCGAGACGCTGCTCGCCGACCTGCTGGAGATCAGCCGCTTCGACGCGGGCGCCGCCGCGCTGGAGGCGGAGCCGATAGACCTCAGGGAGGTCGTACGGCGCGTCGTCAGCGGCGCGGAGCCGCTAGCCGAGCGCAAGGGCACGGGGATACGCGTGGTCGGCGACCAGCAGCCCGTCGTCGCCGAGGCGGACGCCCGGCGGGTCGAGCGCGTGCTGCGCAACCTCGTCGTCAACGCCGTCGAGCACGGCGAGGGCCGGGACGTCGTCGTCAAGCTCGCCGCGGCCGGGGGCGCCGTCGCCGTCGCGGTGCGCGACTACGGCGTCGGACTCAAGCCGGGCGAGGCCACCCGGGTCTTCAGCCGCTTCTGGCGGGCCGACCCGGCACGCGCGCGTACCACCGGCGGTACGGGGCTGGGGCTGTCGATCGCCCTGGAGGACGCGCGGCTGCACGGTGGCTGGCTGCAGGCCTGGGGCGAGCCCGGCGGTGGCTCGCAGTTCCGGCTGACGCTGCCCCGGACGGCGGACGAGCCGCTCAGGGGGTCGCCGATACCGCTGGAGCCGACGGACTCGCGCCGCAACCGCGGGCTCAACGACGCGGGCCTCGCCGACCCGGCGTCGGCGCGCGACGCGGACAAGTCGGTCGGCGTCCCGGCGCAGGTGCCGGCCGGGCAGGTCTCCGCGGTGTCCGCGCGGGGGCCGATAACGCCGCGGCAGGCCACGGTGGCACCCACGGCGGATCCGACGGCACTGCCGGGCAACGGCGCGCGCGTGGTGCCCAGGCCCGTGTCGGGGGCGCGGAGACAGGACGGTGGGCCGGCACCGGAGGCGGCGGGCCGCCAGGACGCCGGCCCCGAGGACTCGAGCAGGCAGGGGGAGGCATCTCGTGGGCGCTGACCGCGGGAGGGGCGGTCGGCGGAGGCCGGCACGCGTGGTGGCGTACGCCGTCGGCGGTGTCGTACTGCTGGCCGGATGCGCGGCCATGCCCGACAGCGGGGACCTCAGGGGCGTGGAGTCCACGCCCCGGCAGGACCCGCAGGTGCGGGTGTTCGCGATGCCGCCGCGGGAGGACGCCCCGCCCGCCGACATCGTGCAGGGCTTCCTGGAGGCGCTGACCAGCGACGATCCGCACTACGAGACGGCGCGCAAGTACCTGACCGGCGACGCCGCGAAAAACTGGCGGCCGGACGAGTCGGCGACGGTGCTCGCCGGCGGGCCGGGCACGGAGTCCGACCACTCGGGCAACCGCGAGGACGCCAACGACTACTCGGTCACCCTGACCGGCACCAGGGTCGCCACGGTCGACGCGCAGCAGTCGTACGCGCCGGCCGACGGCGTGTACCGCGAGTCGGTGCACCTCACCCGGGACGGCAAGTCCAAGCAGTGGCGTATCGATTCGCTGCCGCCGGGCGTCGTCATGGGCAAGTCGGACTTCCAGCGCAACTACATGTCGGTCAACCGGTACTACTTCGCCTCGAACACCCCGGTGCGGGCGGACGCCGAGACGGGACCGGTGCGGGAGCCGGCGGCCGTCGCCGACCCCGTCTACGTGCGCCGGCGCGTGGACCCGATGACCCAGGTGGTGCGTTCCCTGCTGAGCGGGCCGACGAGCCTGCTGGGCCCGGTGGTCAGGTCCAGCTTCCCGACCGGGACGGCACTGGCGAAGAACGCCGGCTCGCTGACCCCCGACGACCGCAGCAAGCTGACCGTTCCGCTGAACGACAAGGCGGCGCGGGCCGGCGCGGACAAGTGCGACGAGATGGCCGCGCAGCTCCTGTTCACGCTGCAGAACCTCACCCCGGCGGTGCAGGAGGTCGAGCTGCGCTCGGGCGGTGAGCAGTTGTGCTCGCTCTCCGAGGACCGCGCAGAGACGGTCGCTACGCGCGGCTCCGCGCAGCGGCCCGACTACCTGTACTTCGTCGACGACCAGGACCGCCTGGTACGGATCGCGGCCGGCAGCAACGGGACCCGGGCCGAACCCGTGCCCGGCCCGCTGGGCGAGGGTCAGCAGGCCCTTCGGTCGGTGGCGGTGTCGCGCGACGAGCACAGCGCGGCCGGGATCGGCCTCGACAACAAGTTGCTGTACGTCGGCTCGCTGGTGTCGGGAGGTTCGCTCGGCGACCCCGTGCTGGCAAGCCAGGGCAAGAAGGAGTCGGACCGGCTGACCCCGCCCAGCTGGGATGCGCAGGGCGACCTGTGGATCGCCGACCGCGACCCGGCCGACCCGCGGTTGCTGCTGCTGAAGGAGGGCGCGGGCGATCCGGTGGAGGTGCGGACCCCGGGCCTCGACGGGCGCGTCCAGGCCGTGCGGGTGGCCGCCGACGGGGTGCGGATCGCGCTCGTGGTGGAGAAGGACGGCAAGCGGTCGCTGCTCATCGGGCGGATCGAACGGGACGGGAAGGCGGGCGACGTGCCCGCGGTCACCGTGCTCGAACTGCGGTCCGCGACCCCCGAGCTGGAGGAGGTCACGGCCATGTCCTGGGCCGGGGACGCCCGGCTCGTCGTGGTGGGGCGCGAGCGCGGGGGCGTCCAGCAGATCGGGTACGTCCAGGTCGACGGCTCGACGCCGGAGGCATCGGTGCCCGCGGCCCTGACCGGCGTCAAGGAGATCGCCGCCACCGAGGACGAGCGGCTGCCGCTGGTGGCGTATTCGGAGGACCTCATCGTGCGGCTGCCGTCCGGGTTGCAGTGGCAGAAGGTGACGGAGGGGACCGCGCCGGTCTATCCGGGGTGAGGCGGTCCCGTCCGGCCGGGTGAGGCAGTCCCGTCCAGCGGGGTGGAGCGGTGTCGCCCAGCGGGGTGGAGCGGTTCCGCCCAGCGGGGTGGAGCGGTTCCGCCCAGCGGGGCTGAGGCGTCCGCCGTCTCGTGGCCCGGCGGGGTTTTCCACAGGGGGTCGGCCGACGTTTTCCACAGGCCTGGCGGGGTTTCGCAGGCAGGGGCACAGTGGTGGCCATGCGCGGATTGCGGACATGCCTGACACGGCGGACATGGCGACGGGGGTGGGCGGACCTCACGGACCTGGTGCTGCCCGCCGAGTGCGGGGGGTGCGGCACGGCTCGGGCGGTGCTGTGTCCCCGGTGCCGTACGGCGCTGAGCGGAGCCCCGCCACGCCGCGTGCGTCCGGAGCCGGAGCCTCCAGGCCTGCCCGCGGTTCACGCGGCGGCGCCGTACGCGGACGAGGTGCGGGCGGCGTTGCTGGCCCACAAGGAGCGGGGCGTGCTCGCCCTCACGGCACCGCTCGGAGTGGCTTTGGCGCAAGCGGTGCGGGCGGGTCTCCGGGAGGCGTGGACGGACGCGGGTGACGTGCGGACCGGTGCGGTGGGGGCCGGAGCGGCGAGGGCCGGAGCGGCGGGTCCCGCGCGGGGCAGGGGGCCGGTGCTGCTCGTGCCCGTGCCGTCGGCGCGCAGGGCGGTGCGGACGCGGGGGCACGATCCGGCGCGGCGGATCGCCCTCGCGGCGGCGGGGAGTTGCGGCGCACCGGGACGTCCGCCCGGGTGCTCGCCGTGCTGCGGCAGCGGTACGCCGTGGCCGACCAGTCGGGGCTCGACGCCCGGCGGCGGCTGGACAACCTCGCCGGCGCGCTGGCGGTGGTTCCGGGCGGTGCGGGGCCGCTGCGGGAGGGCGGGACGGTCGTCCTGGTCGACGACCTGATGACGACGGGGGCGTCGCTGGCCGAGGCGGCCCGTGCGGTGTGCGCCGCGACGGCCGCCGCCGTTGAGTCGCGGGCGGGGTCGGCTGCGTACGGGACGGCGAGATCGGCTGTGTATCCGGCCGCGGCAGGGGAAGGCAGAGAGGAACGGAAGACCGGGCCCCGAATGGCGGGTCCGTACGGAGGCGGTGGCGTGATCCGTGAAGCGATCTGCGCGGCAGTGGTCGCAGCTTCACCAGATTCTTTCGAAATAAACCGGAACTGACTGAGAACTTACGTCGTTGCAGGTAATGAGGGAGTCAATTCACCGGAACGGAGGTACGCCGCGGTAGAGGGTGACGACATCCGTCCGGGCGAGATATGTTCGGTTGTGAGGCAAAGCCGCAGGCCACACCTCTCAAATCCGAATGCCGTGCTGCGGGTTTTACCGTCATCACCCGCACCGGTGGAGTGGAGATCTCGCCCGCGGGGGAGGAGGTGGACGTCACCGAGTCCGAGGTTCCGGGATGGACCGGAACCTGGTGCAAAAGGGAGATGCTCCGCCGTCGAAGCGGAGCGATCCGGGAACGGAGTTCTGCGTGGACATCGTCGTCAAGGGCCGCAAGACCGAGGTGCCCGAGCGGTTCCGGAAGCACGTGGCCGAGAAGCTGAAGCTGGAGAAGATCCAGAAGCTCGATGGCAAGGTGATCAGCCTCGACGTCGAGGTGTCCAAGGAGCCGAACCCCCGGCAGGCCGACCGCTGCGACCGGGTGGAGATCACGCTCCGCTCCCGCGGTCCGGTGATCCGGGCGGAGGCGGCGGCGAGCGACCCCTACGCGGCGCTCGACCTGGCGGCGGAGAAGCTCGGCGCACGACTGCGCAAGCAGCACGACAAGCGCTTCTCGCGCCGCGGCGCACGCCGGATCTCGGCGGCCGAGGTCGCCGACCACGTACCCGGCGCGGCGACGCTCAACGGGAACGGCGACGTCGTCCCGACGGAGAAGCAGGACGGCGTACCCACCAAGAAGATCGGCTCGCTGGAGGTCCAGGGCGACGGTCCGCTCGTCGTCCGGGAGAAGACCCACGTGGCCGCACCCATGTCCCTCGACCAGGCGCTCTACGAGATGGAGCTGGTCGGGCACGACTTCTACCTGTTCGTCGACTCCGAGACGAAGGAGCCCAGCGTCGTCTACCGGCGGCACGCCTACGACTACGGCGTGATCCACCTGACCACGGACACGATGGTCACTCAGGCGCACGCCCCCGACGCGGGCGATGCGCTCGGCGGTTGACACACGCCGCCGGGTGACAGCGGTTCGGTGCCCCTGGAGCGCGTGTGCGCCCCCAGGGGCACCGGTGTGCGACGGTGCGCGAGGGTGTGCGACCCCAGAGCTGCCCGTTCGGTCACCCCGCTGTCCGCCGGGCATGGAATCATGGCGGCAACGGCCCAACCGGTGGGTCGTTGCTCTGGGTTGGCGGTGGCTCAGGACCACGTGCCACAGCCTTCAGGGGGAGGAACGATGGCGGACAGTTTCGGACCGATGCGGGGCGCGGGCGTCGACCACGGGATCGACGACGGGGTCGCCGGCATGGGCCCGGACGCGGGCTCCGCACGCGAGGAGCCGATCAGGGTGCTGGTCGTGGACGACCACGCCCTCTTCCGCCGCGGCCTGGAGATCGTGCTCGCGGCCGAGGAGGACATCCACGTCGTCGGAGAGGCCGGTGACGGCGCCGAGGCCGTGGAGAAGGCGGCCGACCTGCTGCCGGACATCGTCCTGATGGATGTGCGGATGCCCAAGCGGGGCGGTATCGAGGCCTGCACCTCCATCAAGGAGGTGGCCCCCAGTGCCAAGATCATCATGCTGACGATCAGCGACGAGGAGGCCGACCTCTACGACGCGATCAAGGCGGGCGCGACCGGTTATCTCCTCAAGGAGATCTCGACGGACGAGGTGGCCACCGCCATTCGCGCGGTGGCCGACGGACAGTCCCAGATCAGTCCGTCCATGGCCTCGAAACTGCTGACCGAGTTCAAGTCGATGATCCAGCGCACCGACGAACGCCGGCTGGTGCCCGCGCCGCGGCTCACGGATCGCGAGCTGGAGGTCCTCAAGCTCGTCGCCACGGGAATGAACAACCGGGACATCGCCAAGGAACTGTTCATTTCCGAGAACACCGTGAAGAACCACGTGCGCAACATCCTGGAGAAACTCCAGCTGCACTCCAGGATGGAGGCCGTGGTCTACGCGATGCGGGAGAAGATTCTCGAGATCCGGTGAGTCGGTGACCCGGTGAGCCGTTCCGGTCAGTCGAGCAGCCGGGCCAGCTCCCGGATGAGGGGTTCACGCAGATCGGGAGTCTCGACCCGCTCCACGCGTACGTTCGTGCAGTCCACCCAGCTCGCCGCCTCCACCAGTGCCTGGGCCACCGCCGGGGCCGCCTTCGGGCCGTCCAGCGTGACCTGCTTGGCGACCAGGGTGCGCCCCTCGCGGGCCGGGTCCACCCGGCCGACGAGCCGGCCGCCGGCCAGGACCGGCATCGCGAAGTAACCGTGCACCCGCTTCTGCCGGGGCACGTAGGCCTCCAGCCGGTGGGTGAAGCCGAAGATCCGCTCCGTGCGCGCCCGCTCCCAGATCAGCGAGTCGAAGGGGGAGAGCAGCGTCGTGCGGTGACGGCCGCGCGGGACCGTCTCCAGGGCCGCGGGGTCCGCCCAGGCAGGCCGGCCCCAGCCCGCCACCGTGACCGGCACCAGGCCCGAGTCGGCGATCACCGCGTCGACCTGCTCGGCCTTGAGACGGTGGTAGTCCGCGATGTCCGCGCGCGTGCCGACGCCCAGGGACTGGCCGGCCAGGCGGACCAGGCGGCGCAGGCACTCGGTGTCGTCCAGGTCGTCGTGCAGCAGCGCGGCCGGGACGGCGCGCTCGGCCAGGTCGTACACCCGCTTCCAGCCGCGGCGCTCCACGCACACCACCTCGCCGTACATGAGCGCGCGCTCGACGGCGACCTTCGTGCCCGACCAGTCCCACCACTCACTGGTCCTCTTAGCGCCGCCCAGGTCCGTCGCGGTGAGGGGGCCCTCCTCACGCAGCTGCTTCACCACGCGCTCGTAGTCGCCCTCGGGGAGGTGGTGGTTCCAGTGCGGGCGATTGCGGTACGCGCGGCGGCGGAAGGCGAAGTGCGGCCACTCCTCGATCGGGAGGATGCAGGCGGCGTGGGACCAGTACTCGAAGGCGTGGGTGTCCGTCCAGTAGGCGTCGTCGACGGTCCGGCGGCCGACCGCGCCGAGGCGGGCGTAGGGGATCAGCTCGTGGGAGCGGGCCAGGACCGAGATCGTGTCGAGCTGCACCGCGCCCAGGTGACGGAGGACGCCGCGGACGCCCGCGCGGCGGTCGGGGGCGCCGAGGAAACCCTGCGCGCGGAGGGCGAGGCGGCGGGCCTCGTCTGCGGACAGTTCCGTGGCGGGGGGCGGGAGGGTCGTCATACGTCCGCACGATAGGGGGTGGGTCTGACAGTGGGGAGCGCGGAGCCGGCCGCGGGTGCGGGGAGGTGGGCGCGGTGGCCCGGGGTTCAGGCGGCGTCGGGTGTCGGGAGGTACGGGGACGTGGACGGGAGGGCGAGGTCGCAGGGGAGGAGGGAGCCGATCCAGCAGTCGCGGCGGACGCCCTTGTTGTTGATCGCGGAGCGCAACGTGCCCTCCATGGCGAAGCCCGCGCGTTGGGCCACCGCGCGGGAGGCAGTGTTGCCGACCTCGGCGCGCCACTCCAGGCGGTCCACGGCCCGCTCGGTGAAGGCCCAGCGGGCGGCGGCGACGGCGGACTCGGTGACGTAGCCCCGGCCGCGGTGCTCCTTGGTGCCCCAGAACCCGATCTCACCGGTGCCCAGCGAGATCATCGTGACGGCGAGCATGCCCACCAGGTCCCCGGCCGGGAGGAAGAGGCCGAAGGTGAACATCGAGTCGTTCGCCCAGCCGTCGGGGACGATCTGCTCAGTGAAGCCCCGCGCATGCTCCGGGAGGTAGGGCGAGGGGATCGTCGTCCAGCGCTGGATGTCGGGATCCTGGGCGGCGGCGTGCACGGCCTCGGCGTCCCGGGGGCCGACCGTGCGCAGGACGAGGCGGTCGGTGGTGAGCGTGACGGGTTCCATCGGCCGATTCTGCGCGGCGGCCCCCACAGGCGCCAATATTTTTGCCGTGCGTGAACATCCGGTCACCTCTCGTGCGATTCGCGGGAAGGTGCGGCACCATCCGCGGGGCCCGGACGTTGAAAGGGGTGACAGCAGACAGGAATGCTGGACGCAAGGAGCGGACGGTCCTCGTCGCAGCAGGCCTCCCGGGGCAGCGGGGTCCTCGCATACGATGGCCGTTGCCCGATCCGTCACAGGAAACCGACCGTCCCAGGCCCGACCGGCAAGGAGACCAACCCCCGTGTCCGTCCTCTCGAAGCTCATGCGTGCAGGCGAAGGCAAGATCCTGCGCAAGCTGCACCGCATCGCGGACCAGGTCAACTCCATCGAAGAGGACTTCGCTGACCTCTCCGACGCCGAGCTGCGGGCCCTCACCGACGAGTACAAGCAGCGCTACGCCGACGGTGAGAGCCTTGACGACCTGCTGCCCGAAGCCTTCGCCACCGTCCGCGAGGCCGCCAAGCGCGTGCTGGGCCAGCGCCACTACGACGTGCAGATCATGGGCGGCGCCGCCCTCCACATGGGATACGTCGCGGAGATGAAGACCGGTGAGGGCAAGACCCTCGTCGGCACGCTGCCCGCCTATCTCAACGCCCTGTCCGGCGAGGGCGTGCACATCGTCACGGTCAACGACTACCTGGCCGAGCGCGACTCCGAGATGATGGGCCGCGTCCACAAGTTCCTCGGTCTGAACGTCGGCTGCATCCTCGCCAACCAGACGCCGGCCCAGCGCCGCGAGATGTACGGCTGCGACATCACCTACGGCACGAACAACGAGTTCGGCTTCGACTACCTGCGCGACAACATGGCGTGGTCCAAGGACGAGCTCGTCCAGCGCGGCCACAACTTCGCCATCGTCGACGAGGTCGACTCCATCCTCGTCGACGAGGCCCGGACGCCGCTGATCATCTCCGGCCCGGCCGACCAGGCCACCAAGTGGTACGGCGACTTCGCCAAGCTGGTGACCCGCCTGAAGAAGGGCGAGGCCGGCAACACCCTCAAGGGCATCGAGGAGACCGGCGACTACGAGGTCGACGAGAAGAAGCGCACCGTCGCCATCCACGAGTCGGGCGTGTCCAAGGTCGAGGACTGGCTGGGCATCGACAACCTCTACGAGTCGGTGAACACCCCGCTGGTCGGCTATCTGAACAACGCCATCAAGGCCAAGGAACTGTTCAAGAAGGACAAGGACTACGTCGTCCTCGACGGCGAAGTCATGATCGTCGACGAGCACACGGGCCGTATCCTCGCCGGCCGCCGCTACAACGAGGGCATGCACCAGGCGATCGAGGCGAAGGAAGGGGTGGACATCAAGGACGAGAACCAGACGCTCGCCACGATCACCCTCCAGAACTTCTTCCGCCTCTACAAGCGCCACGACCACGACGGCAAGGAACAGCCCGGCCTGTCCGGCATGACCGGTACGGCGATGACCGAGGCCGCCGAGTTCCACCAGATCTACAAGCTCGGTGTGGTGCCCATCCCGACCAACCGGCCGATGGTGCGCAAGGACCAGTCGGACCTGATCTACCGCACCGAGGTCGCCAAGTTCGAGGCCGTCGTCGACGACATCGAGGAGAAGCACCGCAAGGGCCAGCCGATCCTCGTCGGCACCACCTCGGTCGAGAAGTCCGAGTACCTCTCGCAGCAGCTCAGCAAGCGCGGCGTCCAGCACGAGGTGCTCAACGCCAAGCAGCACGACCGGGAGGCGACGATCGTCGCCCAGGCGGGCCGCAAGGGCTCCGTGACGGTGGCCACGAACATGGCCGGCCGCGGTACGGACATCAAGCTCGGCGGCAACCCCGAGGACCTCGCCGAGGCCGAGCTGCGCCAGCGCGGCCTCGACCCCGAGGAGCACATCGAGGAGTGGGCCGCGGCGCTGCCCGCCGCGCTGGAGCGGGCCGAGCAGGCGGTCAAGGCCGAGTTCGAAGAGGTCAAGGAGCTGGGCGGCCTCTACGTCCTGGGCACCGAGCGGCACGAGTCGCGGCGCATCGACAACCAGCTGCGCGGTCGCTCCGGCCGTCAGGGCGACCCGGGCGAGTCCCGCTTCTACCTCTCGCTGGGCGACGACCTGATGCGGCTGTTCAAGGCCCAGATGGTCGAGCGCGTGATGTCCATGGCGAACGTGCCGGACGACGTGCCGATCGAGAACAAGATGGTGACGCGTGCGATCGCGTCCGCCCAGTCGCAGGTCGAGACGCAGAACTTCGAGACCCGCAAGAACGTCCTGAAGTACGACGAGGTCCTCAACCGCCAGCGCGAGGTCATCTACGGCGAGCGTCGCCGCGTCCTGGAGGGCGAGGACCTGCAGGAGCAGATCCAGCACTTCACGAACGACACGATCGACGCCTACGTACAGGCCGAGACCGCCGAGGGCTTCCCCGAGGACTGGGACCTCGACCGGCTGTGGGGCGCCTTCAAGCAGCTCTACCCGGTGAAGGTCACCGTCGAGGAGCTGGAGGAGGCGGCGGGCGACCGGGCCGGACTGACCGCCGACTACATCGCGGAGTCCATCAAGGACGACGTCCAGGAGCAGTACGAGGCGCGGGAGAAGCAGCTCGGCTCCGAGATCATGCGCGAGCTGGAGCGCCGGGTCGTCCTGTCGGTCCTGGACCGCAAGTGGCGCGAGCACCTCTACGAGATGGACTACCTCCAGGAGGGCATCGGCCTGCGCGCGATGGCGCAGAAGGACCCGCTGGTCGAGTACCAGCGCGAGGGCTTCGACATGTTCCAGGCCATGATGGAGGGCATCAAGGAGGAGTCCGTCGGCTACCTGTTCAACCTGGAGGTCCAGGTCGAGCAGCAGGTCGAGGAGGTTCCGGTCGAGGACGCGGCGCCGTCGCTCGACAAGGGCGCGCAGGACGCGGTTCCGGCCCAGGCGGGCGCCCGTCCGGAGATCCGGGCCAAGGGCCTCGACGCGCCGCAGCGCCGTGACCTCCACTTCTCCGCGCCCACCGTGGACGGCGAGGGCGGTGTCGTCGAGGGCGAGTTCACCGACGGCGAGCCCGCCCAGGCCCAGTCCGACGGACTCACGCGCGCGGAGCGCCGCAAGCAGGCCAAGGGCGGGCGGCGCCGCAAGAAGTAACGGCGCGGTGCCCGTGGGCGCCGTGGCGGTGGGAAGGGCCGGTCACCCGGGGTGACCGGCCCTTCGGCCTGTCCTGGCGGCGGTCGGGTCCCCGGGCGGCCTTGGGCCGGCAGGCCGGCCGGGACGGTCAGTCGTCGTCCGCGCGGGTCCTGCGGGGGCCGCCCACTTCCACCGCCGTGCAGCGCCAGCGCAGGTCCCGGCCCCGCTCCAGGCGGAACGCCATGGCCCGCAGCCGGTCGCCCGCGCCGATGCGCGCGAAGACCTCCAGGGCGCCCGGCCGCGGCTCGAAGTACCCGATGTCGCGGACGACGGGGGAGGTGCCGCGGGTGCGCAGCGGGCCGCGTTCGGCGAGGTGGGCCAGGTCGTCGTAGGCCCGGCCGACGGTATGGCGGAGCATCGAGTGGACGGGGCGCCGACCGCTGAGGACGCCCAGCAGCAGCTCGGCGAAGTGGTCGGTGGGCCGCAGCTGTGGGACGGGCCGGCGAGGCGTCTGAGCGGGGACGACGGGCGCCGTGGAGGGCCGGGCGCTTCGGTGGCTCCCGGGCGCGATCCGCCCCCGGGAGGGGGCCGCGACAGGGGCCGAGGCGGCGCTCGCGGTACGGGCGGCGGCGGAGGCCGTGCCCGGACGGCCGTCGACGGTAGCCGTGGTCGGGCCGCCGGGGGCGAAGGCCGTGGTCGGCTCCGGCGCCGGACCCGTGGCGGGGGCGCCCGGGGTCCCGCGACCGGGGCGGGCCCAGCGCCCCGGCCGGGTCCGGCCGTGGGCGGGCGGGTGTCCGGCTGGCCGCGTCCGTGACCGCTGGGACCGGCCCGGAGACCCCGGCGGGCGCCCACCGGACGCCGCAGCACGCGCCCCGCGCGCCCCGGCCTGCGAGGCGGCACACCGCCCGGCGCACGGGTCGGGGCACCCCGGGTCCGCCGGACAGGGTGCCGCCGGGCCCGCTGGACGGGACGCCGCCGGGTCCGCCGGACCCGTGGAGGTCGCTGCCGCTGGGGCTACGGAGCGGAGCGCCGCCGGTCCCGCCGGGCGGCGTGGCCGCCGGGGCGTACGAGGGCGTCGCCCCCGGCCCGTACGACGACGTGGCCGCCGGCCCGTACGACGGCGAGGCTCCCGGGGCGTAGGAGGGCGTGGCACCTGGGGAGTGGACGGGCGTGGCACCGGGGGAGTGGACGGACGTGGCACCTGGGCCGCCGTAGGGCGGCGGCGGTGACGTGGGAGGGGATGCGGGAGCGGTGGGGCGGGGCTGGGTTCGGGTCATGACCTTGCGCATGGGGGTCCCCGTTCGGCGGCCCGGGTGATACCGGGCGGTAACTTCGCGGTCGGTGATCTTGTACGGGGTGGAGGGGCGGCGCGGCAAGGACGCGGGCGGTCGGGTCGAGGGGGTCGGGAGGTTCACCTATCAGAGTGATGCGGGGGAGCGGAGCGGCCGGGACCGCGGGGTGGGGAGGGTGAATTCCGGGACCGGGGTGGACGTGTCGGAGGCCACGGGTGGGGACTCGAAAGGGGACACCCGCACGTATCCTGAAAGCTCTTCCGCCGGGCCGCCGAGCGCTCCGGCGGTGTCCCCGACCACGAAAGCGGCAGACTCATGCGCGTCTACGTCCCCCTGACCCTGTCCGGCCTCGCCGAGGCGCACCGGGCGGGAGAACTGGGGACCGGGCCGCTCGTCGCCTACGCCGTCACACCGGCGCTGCGCGAGTGGTACCTGTCGGACGACATCGAGGAGCTGGAGTACGCCGCCCTCAACCGGGCCGCCCTGGCCTCGCTGCGCCTGCTGGCGGCCGACCCGGCCGGGGCGCGGCGCCGGGTCGTGGTCGCCGCGGACGTCCCCGACGGCGCCGCCGTGGCCGACCCGGACCGGGGGCTCGATCCGGCGGGGCTGGGCGAGGTCCGCCTCGCCGGACCGCTGCCGCTGGCCAAGGCGGCCGCGGTGCACGTCGACTCCGCCGACGCCGAGGC
Organism: Streptomyces rubrogriseus; assembly: GCF_027947575.1. Lineage (NCBI taxonomy): Bacteria > Bacillati > Actinomycetota > Actinomycetes > Kitasatosporales > Streptomycetaceae > Streptomyces > Streptomyces rubrogriseus. The sequence continues at coordinate 850,425 of NZ_CP116256.1, forward strand.
GGACGTGCGCGCCGCGGCCGAGGCCCTGGCCGCGGCGGACGGCGGGGACGACGACGCCCAGTTCGTCGTGGACGGCGCGGAGGACCACGAGCTGCTCTGGTACGCGACCCAGGAGCTCCCGAACCTGGTCTGAGCAGGAAGAACGTGCCGTGGTGTCCCGATTGTCAGTGGCGCCGGGTACGTTTTCGGGCATGGGGATGCAGACGGGCGCACACATCGTGTGGGACTGGAACGGCACGCTGTTCCACGACAACGACGCGATCATCGGAGCGACGAACGCGGCGTTCGCCGAGCTGGGGCTGGCGCCGATCACGCTGGAGCGTTACCGGGCGCTGTACTGCGTGCCGGTGCCGAAGTTCTACGAGCGGCTGCTGGGGCGGCTGCCCACCGACGCCGAGTGGGAGGTCATGGACGCGGCCTTCCAGCGCCACTACAGCATGCAGCGGAGCCGGTGCACGCTCGCGGACGGTGTCACGGAGCTGCTCGTCCGGTGGCGTTCGGCGGGTCGCAGCCAGTCGATCCTCAGCATGTACGGACACGACGAGCTGGTGCCGCTGGTCAAGGGCCTCGGGATCGAGACGCACTTCATACGCGTCGACGGCCGGACCGGGCCGTCCGGGGGCAGCAAGGCCGAGCACATGGTGCGGCACCTCGCGCAGCTGGCGCTGTCCGGAGTGGAGCCCGCTCGCACGGTGGTGATCGGGGACGCCGCCGACGACGCGGTGGCGGCGAGCCACGTGGGCGCCGGGGCGGTGCTCTACACCGGGGGGTCGCACAGCCGGGCCAGCCTCGAGGGGGTCGGGGTGCCGGTGGTGGACACGCTGGGAGAGGCCGTGGCGGTGGCGGAGCGGCTGGCGGGCTGACCCCGCCGTCCGGCAGCGGGGGCGTACCGGCACCTGGGCGTACCGGTCACCGGGGCGCGCCCGGCGCCGCGTCGTACCTGTGCGGAACGTCCAAGTTGTGGGCCCGGTTTTGTACACATGCGGCTCATGACGGGGAGCCCGTGCGGGGCGATAGCCTTGTGGCGTGATCAGCGCGATAGCTCGCGGGGGCACTGGTGCCCCTGCCCTGCGCCCGGCACTCACGGACGACATCCGTGGCCGGGCGGCGGTCGCTGATCCTCGCGGGCGGGACGGGGCATCGAAGACCCCCGGTACGGCGCCGCGCACTCCCCGGACGGTGACGGCGAGAGCGAAGTCACACCCGGTGGAAGCGGCGACATTGGCTGATATGCCCCCGCTCCTCTCACCTTGCGGCATAGCGTCGGAGCAGACCGGACACCCCGTGTCCCGACGTCATGCCGGAAGGCAGGAGACCGTACTTCCTTCTACGTCACGCAACGGCGCGCGACAGGAGTCAGAGGACAATGCAGACCAAGCTGGACGAAGCCAAGGCCGAGCTGCTCGAAAGGGCTGCGCGGGTAGCTGAGAACAGCCCGGTCGGGGGGCACCTACCGACCGGGACGACGGGCGAGGGAACTCCGGGCACCCCGGACGGCCCGGACGGCGCCCCGGACTACGCATCCGTGTTCGCGTTCCTCCAGCGCTACTACCGGCACACCGCCCCGGAGGACCTCGCCGACCGCGACCCGGTCGACATCTTCGGGGCCGCCGTCTCGCACTACCGGCTGGCCGAGAACCGCCCGCAGGGCACGGCGAACGTCCGGGTGCACACCCCGACGGTCGAGGAGAACGGCTGGACGTGCAGCCACTCCGTCGTCGAGGTGGTCACCGACGACATGCCCTTCCTCGTCGACTCCGTGACCAACGAGCTGACCCGCCAGGGCCGCGGCATCCACGTCGTCGTCCACCCGCAGATCGTGGTGCGGCGCGACATCGCCGGCAAGCTCGTCGAGGTGCTCGCCGGCCCGCCCGCCGCCGACCTGCCGCACGACGCGCACGTCGAGTCCTGGATCCACGTCGAGATCGACCGCGAGACCGACCGCGGCGACCTGAAGCAGATCACCGCCGACCTGCTGCGCGTCCTGAACGACGTCCGCGAGACCGTCGAGGACTGGGGCAAGATGCGGGACGCGGCCGTCCGCATCGCGGACCAGCTGTCGACCGAGGCCACCCCCGAGGACCTCCCCGCGCGCGAGCTGGAGGAGGCCCGCGAACTGCTGCGCTGGCTGGCCGACGACCACTTCACCTTCCTCGGCTACCGCGAGTACCAGCTGCGCGAGGACGACTCCCTCGCCGCCGTCGCCGGTACCGGCCTCGGCATCCTGCGCTCCGACCCGCACCACGCGGCCGACGAGAGCCACCCCGTCAGCCCGTCCTTCGAGCGGCTGCCCGCCGACGCCCGGGCCAAGGCCCGCGAGCACCGGCTGCTGGTGCTGACCAAGGCGAACAGCCGGGCCACCGTGCACCGGCCGTCGTACCTCGACTACGTCGGGGTCAAGAAGTTCGACGAGAACGGCAACGTCGTCGGCGAGCGGCGCTTCCTCGGACTCTTCTCCTCCGCCGCCTACACCGAGTCCGTCCGCCGGGTGCCGGTGGTGCGGCGCAAGGTGGAGGAGGTGCTGGAGCGGGCCGGCTTCTCGCCCAACAGCCATGACGGACGGGACCTGCTGCAGATCCTGGAGACGTACCCGCGCGACGAGATGTTCCAGACCTCCGTCGAGGAGCTGGAGCCGATCGTCACCTCCGTGCTCTACCTCCAGGAGCGGCGCCGCCTGCGCCTCTACCTGCGCCAGGACGAGTACGGCCGCTACTACTCGGCCCTCGTCTACCTCCCCCGCGACCGCTACACCACCGGTGTCCGGCTGCGGATCATCGACATCCTCAAGGAGGAGCTCGGCGGCACCAGCGTCGACTTCACGGCCTGGAACACCGAGTCGATCCTGTCCCGGCTGCACTTCGTGGTCCGGGTCCCGCAGGGCACCGAGCTGCCGCACCTGTCGGACTCCGACAAGGAGCGCGTCGAGGCCCGGCTCGTCGAGGCCGCCCGCTCCTGGGCCGATGGGTTCGGCGAGGCGCTGACCGCCGAGTTCGGCGAGGAACGCGCCGCGGAGCTGCTGCGCCACTACGGGTCAGCCTTCCCCGAGGGCTACAAGGCCGACCACGGCCCGCGCTCCGCCGTCGCCGACCTCGGCCACCTGGAGCAGCTCGACGAGGAGAAGACCTTCGCGCTGAGCCTGTACGAGCCGGTCGGCGCCGCGCCCGAGGAGCGGCGCTTCAAGATCTACCAGAAGGGCGGCTCGGTCTCCCTGTCCGCCGTGCTGCCGGTGCTCAGCCGGCTCGGCGTCGAGGTCACCGACGAGCGCCCCTACGAGCTGCGCTGCGCGGACCGCACCACGGCCTGGATCTACGACTTCGGCCTGCGGATGCCCAAGGCCCCGTCCGGCGGCGCCGACTACCTCGGCGACGACGCCCGCGAGCGCGTCCAGGACGCCTTCGCCGCCACCTGGACCGGCAAGGCGGAGAACGACGGCTTCAACGCCCTCGTGCTCAGCGCCGGACTGACCTGGCGCGAGGCGATGGTGCTGCGGGCGTACGCCAAGTACCTGCGGCAGGCCGGTTCGACGTTCAGCCAGGACTACATGGAGGACACCCTCCGCAACAACGTCCACACCACGCGCCTGCTCATCAACCTGTTCGAGGCGCGGATGGCGCCGGAGCGGCAGCGCGCCGGGCGGGAGATCGTCGACGCCCTGCTCGAAGAGGTCGATGCGGCCCTCGACCAGGTCGCCAGCCTCGACGAGGACCGGATCCTGCGGTCCTTCCTCACCGTCATCAAGGCGACGCTGCGGACGAACTTCTTCCAGGAGGCGGCGGGCGGCAAGCCGCACGACTACGTCTCCATGAAGTTCGACCCGCAGGCCATCCCCGACCTGCCCGCGCCGCGCCCGGCGTTCGAGATCTGGGTGTACTCGCCGCGCGTCGAGGGCGTGCACCTGCGCTTCGGCAAGGTCGCCCGCGGTGGTCTGCGCTGGTCGGACCGCCGCGAGGACTTCCGCACCGAGATCCTCGGCCTGGTCAAGGCGCAGATGGTGAAGAACACCGTCATCGTGCCGGTCGGCGCCAAGGGCGGCTTCGTCGCCAAGCAGCTGCCCGACCCGGGCGTCGACCGCGACGCGTGGATGGCGGAGGGCATCGCCAGCTACAAGACGTTCATCTCGGCGCTGCTCGACATCACCGACAACATGGTGGCCGGCGAGGTCGTGCACCCCGCCGACGTCGTCCGGCACGACGAGGACGACACCTACCTCGTGGTCGCCGCCGACAAGGGCACCGCGAAGTTCTCCGACATCGCCAACGAGGTCGCCGAGTCCTACAACTTCTGGCTGGGCGACGCCTTCGCCTCCGGCGGCAGCGCGGGCTACGACCACAAGGGCATGGGCATCACCGCCCGCGGCGCCTGGGAGTCCGTCAAGCGGCACTTCCGGGAGCTGGGCGTGGACACCCAGACCCAGGACTTCACGGTCGTCGGCATCGGCGACATGTCCGGTGACGTCTTCGGCAACGGCATGCTGCTCAGCGAGCACATCCGCCTGGTCGCCGCCTTCGACCACCGGCACATCTTCATCGACCCGACGCCGGACGCGGCCACCTCCTACGCCGAGCGCCGCCGGCTGTTCGAGCTGCCCCGCTCGTCCTGGGAGGACTACAACACCGAGCTGCTCTCGGCGGGCGGCGGGATCTTCCCGCGCACGGCCAAGTCCATCCCGGTCAACGCGCACGTCCGGGAGGCCCTCGGCATCGAGGCGGGCGTCACCAAGATGACCCCGGCCGAGCTGATGAAGGCGATCCTCAGCTCCCCGGTGGACCTGCTGTGGAACGGCGGCATCGGCACGTACGTCAAGGCGTCCACCGAGTCCAACGCGGACGTCGGCGACAAGGGCAACGACGCCATCCGCGTCGACGGCAAGGACCTGCGCGTCCAGGTCGTCGGCGAGGGCGGCAACCTGGGCCTGACCCAGCTGGGCCGGATCGAGTTCGCGCTCCAGGGCGGCCGGATCAACACCGACGCCATCGACAACAGCGCGGGCGTGGACACCTCCGACCACGAGGTGAACATCAAGATCCTGCTCAACGGTCTCGTCAAGGACGGCGACATGACCGTCAAGCAGCGCAACAAGCTGCTCGCCCAGATGACCGACGAGGTCGGCGCGCTGGTCCTGCGCAACAACTACGCGCAGAACACGGCGATCGCCAACGCGCTCGCGCAGTCCAAGGACATGCTCCACGCCCAGCAGCGCTTCATGCGGCACCTGGTCAGGGAGGGCCACCTCAACCGGGCGCTGGAGTTCCTGCCCACCGACCGCCAGATCCGCGAGCGGCTGAGCAGCGGACACGGTCTGACCGGCCCGGAGACGGCCGTGCTGCTGGCGTACACGAAGATCACGGTCGCCGAGGAGCTGCTGCACACCTCGCTGCCGGACGACCCGTACCTCAAGGGTCTGCTGCACGCCTACTTCCCGACGGCGCTGCGCGAGCAGTTCGCCGAGCAGGTCGACGGCCACCCGCTGCGCCGCGAGATCACGACGACCGTCCTGGTCAACGACACGGTCAACACGGGCGGTACGACGTATCTGCACCGGATGCGCGAGGAGACCGGCGCGTCGCTCGAGGAGATCGTGCGGGCGCAGACCGTGGCGCGGGCGATCTTCCGCTCCTCCCCGGTCTGGGACGCGGTGGAGGAGCTGGACACCAAGGTCGACGCCGCCGTCCAGACCCGGATCCGGCTGCACTCGCGCCGCCTGGTCGAGCGCGGCACGCGCTGGCTGCTCAACAACCGGCCGCAGCCGCTGGAGCTGGCCGAGACGGTGGACTTCTTCGCCGAGCGGGTCGAGCAGGTGTGGTCGCAGCTGCCGAAGCTGCTGCGCGGTGCGGACGCGGAGTGGTACCAGCACATCTACGACGAGCTGACCGGCGCCGGAGTCCCGGACGAGCCGGCGACGCGGGTGGCCGGGTTCTCCTCGGTCTTCGCGGCGCTGGACATCGTGTCGGTGGCCGACCGCATGGGCAAGGAGCCGCTGGACGTCGCGGAGGTGTACTACGACCTCGCCGACCGGCTGGGCGTCACCCAGCTGATGGACCGGATCAGTGACCTGCCGCGGGACGACCGCTGGCAGTCCATGGCCCGTGCGGCGATCCGCGAGGACCTGTACGCGGCGCACGCGGCGCTGACCGCGGACGTCCTGGCGGTGGGCAACGGGTCGTCGACGCCGGAGCAGCGGTTCAAGGCGTGGGAGGAGAAGAACGCGGCGATTCTCGGGCGGGCGCGGACCACGCTGGAGGAGATCCGGGGGTCGGACGCGTTTGATCTGTCCAACCTTTCGGTGGCCATGCGGACGATGCGGACGTTGCTGCGCACGCATTCGTAGGCGGGGCGGCGTTTTCGTCGTTGCTGTGAGAGGCGCCCTGGGCCGGGTTCGGTCCGGGGCGCCTTTCCGTCGCGCCCGGGGTGGGCGTGGACGCGGGGTGGGGGCGCAGCCCGGCGCTTACGGGGTGCCGCTGCGCCCACCCGTGCCGCCCCAGCGGCACGACTGCCCGCAGTTAGGGCGGCTACGACTGCCCGCAGGTACGGGGCCGGGTCAACGGAGGACGTTGGACACCAGGCGAGCTGCTCTTCGGGTTCTCGGGGTGGAGAGGCGGCGCGCGGCAGGGCGGAGGATCCTGGCCGTCGTGCCCACCGGCTGCCAGGTGATCTGGAGGCGGCCCGGGTTGTGGCCCTCCGGGCGGAGGGTGACGCGGTGCGGGGTGATGCCGGTGCGGTAGGGGACGCGGGCCGTGAGGGGCGGGAAGGCCAGTGGCGCCAGGAGGATGCCCGTGTGGGTGCGGCCGCGATGGCGCAGGCGGAGCACGGGATGGCGGGTGCCCGCGAAGCCGTGCGGGGGGAGACGGGCCGCCGCCAGGTCCAGGCGGACGCGGCCCTCGAAGAGCCCGGGGCGGACGGGCGAGAGGCGGAAGGGCACCGTGAGGCGCCTGCGGCCGGGGGAGAGGTGGAGCACCGCGCGCTGGGGGCCGACGGGGAGGCGCAGGGCCGGGTCGTAGGTGCGGACGGTGAGGTCGACCGAGGCACCGGGGCCACGCGTGATCTCCGTGATCTCGTGCCGGAGCAGGGCGGTGAAGAACGGACGGGTGTCCAGTTCCAGGTCGGTCAGGTCCAGCTCGCGCCGGGACTCGGGGGAGGCCGGGACCTCCTCGCCCCAGTACACGCGGCCGCTCTCCTCGTCCGGCGTCACCCGGCGCGGTGCCACGTCGTGGCCGAGGCCGCGGGCCGCCGTGCGCAGGTCGGACAGGCGCCGGTCGCGCAGCAGCCGCAGGACGACCCGTTCGGCGCGGGGCAGCCGGGCGCAGGCCCCCTCGGCGAGCGTGTCGAGGTAGGGGTTCATCAGGTCCGCGAAGGAGGCCAGCCAGGTGTCGTCCCGGTAGGGGAGGTCACCGGCGTACATCCGGAAGTCGTGCTTGAGGAACTTGAAGTCCTTGTCCTCGCGCAGCGCCTCGTGCCCGCTCTCGGCCAGGAACGCGTCGATGAGGCGCTGCACGTGGACGCGGTCGCGGACGTTGGTGAGCTTGTGCCGCTGGTTGGAGATGGAGGCGGAGTCGGCGGCCGCGTACGGGGCGATGTACCAGCGGTAGACCGGCTCGGGCACGACGGTGAACGTCTTGGCCAGGCAGTACGCCTGGGCCGAGAAGAGCTGGTCCTCGTAGTGGATGCCCTCGGGGAAGCGCAGGCCGTGCCGGTCGAGGAAGGCACGGGCGTACATCTTGCTGGTGGAGAGGTGCTCGAAGAACAGGCGCGGGTCGGCCTCGATGCCGTCCAGGGTGCGGCGTTCGGCGACCAGGTGCGGCATCCAGGTCGTGCGGCGTCCGCCGTCCACGCGGATGCGGTGCACGGCGCCCATGGCGAAGTCCAGGTCGCGTTCGCGGTGGGCGGCGAGCAGGACCTCGACGGCGCGTTCGGGGAGTTCGTCGTCGCTGTCCAGGAACATCAGGTACGGCGCCCGCGCGATCTCCAGGGCGCGGTTACGGGGGGCGCTGCACCCGCCGCTGTTCTCCGGCAGCCGGAGGTAGACGACCCGCGGATCGTGGGCGGCCAGTTCGCGGGCCACCTCCTCGGTCGCGTCGGTCGAGTGGTCGTCGCTGATGACGACCTCGATGTTCGCGTGGGTCTGGCGCAGCGCGGACGCGACCGCGCGGGGCAGGCGCTGGGCGTCGTTGTAGACGATGACCGTGACGGTGACGTCCGGGATCTCCGAAGGGAGGAGCGTGCCCGCGGCCGGGCTCGTGCTCGTGGCTGTCCTCATGACGAGGTCGCCTCCTCGGGGCTCGGGGCCGGGGTGCGGTCCTCGACCGGCAGGACCGGGGGCAGCGTCCGCTCGTCCTCGCCGAGGAAGACCCGGCGCACGACGCGTTCGGCGGCGCGGCCGTCGTCGTACTCGCAGAACCGGCGCCGGAAGGCGGTCCGGGCCTTCGTCGCGCGCTCGTCGTGCCAGGCGTCGGAGGTGAGGATCTCGGTCAGCTCCGCCTGGGTGCGGGCGACCGGTCCGGGGGCCTCGGCCATCAGGTCGAAGTAGACGCCGCGGGTGGTGCGGTAGGTCTCCCAGTCGTCGGCGTGGATGACGATCGGGCGGTCGAGGTTGGCGTAGTCGAACATGATCGACGAGTAGTCGGTGACCAGTGCGTCGGCGGCCAGGCACAGCTCCTCGACGGGTTCGTAGGAGGAGACGTCGACGAGGCGGCCGGTGCGGCGCAGGCCCGCGAGCGGGGCCGAGGGGGCGGCGGCGCTGTCGTAGAAGTAGTGCGCGCGCACCAGCAGAACCGTTTCTTCACCGAGCCGGTCGGCGAGGGCCGCGAGGTCCAGGCGCGGGGTCCAGCCGGCCTCGTAGTCGCGGTGGGTGGGCGCGTAGAGGACCGCGCGGCGGCCGGGTGCGATGCCGAGGCGCTCACGGGCCGCGCGGACCTCGGCGGGTCCGGCGGTGTAGTACACGTCGTTGCGCGGGTAGCCGTGGTCGAGGGAGAGGTGGCGGGACGGGTAGGCCCGCTGCCACATGCGGGTGGAGTGGCTGTTGGCGGAGACGCTGAAGTCCCACTTGTCGACGCGCTCGAGCAGCGCCTGGAAGTCCAGGCCGTGGGCGGCGGCCGGGTACGGCAGCTGGTCCACGCCCATGCGTTTGAGCGGGGTCCCGTGGTGGGTCTGGAGGTGGACGCTGCCGGGGCGTTTGACCACCGCGTCCGGGAAGTTGACGTTGTTGACCAGGTACTTGGCGCGGGCCAGCACCTCCCAGTAGCGGCGGGTGCCGGGCACCACGTGGTCGGTGCCGGGCGGCAGCAGGGCCGCGCCCTGCGCCGTGACCACCCACACCGGGTGGACGCCCGGGGCGAGTTCGGCGAGCTTGGCGGCGATCGCGGCCGGGTTGCAGGCCACCCCGCGGTTCCAGTACGCCGAGAAGACGGCGAGGTGCGGGTCGAGGGGGCGGGCCAGGGCGGCCCGGTACTGGACGGTGCGCAGCCGGGTGCCAGCCCGGCGTCTGCCGGTGCGCGCGGCGGAGCGCACCCCGCGGCGGGCGTGGCTGGCGGTCTGGAGGGCGCGGTACCTGCCGTAGGCGCCCTCCTCGAGCAGCGACCGGCGTACCCCCTCCAGCCCGGCCGGGCGCCGCAGGCCCTCGGGGCGGTGGCGACGGGCGGTCACCGACGCCCGGTGGAAGAACTCCCGCGCCACGTCGTCCGGCATTCCGGCGCGGGCGAAGGTGTGCAGGCAGTCGCGGATCATCAGGTCGTACAGGACGCCGTGGACGGCGGGCCGGTCGGCGGTGAGGCCCAGGAGCGCCTCGTAGCGGTCGACCAGTGCGTACCGCTGCGCCGCTGTGGGCGGGGGGAGGCTCTCGGGTCGCAGCCTGCGGTCCTCGTAGGCCGGGTGGGGCAGGCAGGCGACGCGGTCGGCGAGCAGCAGCGCGGCGTACGCGGCGAAGGGCTCGTCCTCGGTGGTCAGGAGCCGTTCGTGGGCCCGCCAGAAGCCGGCGCGCACGGCGCGGTTGCCGAGCAGCGGGGTGAGGCGGAGCAGCCCCGCGCGGTCGTCGAGGGCGAGGCCCTCCCCGGCGCGGCCCGCGCGGGCGAGGCGGGGTCCGTCGGGGGAGGGCAGACCCGAGGCCCGCCAGGAGCTGCGGACGTGGTCCAGGAGCAGGACCTCCACGGCGTCGGGGAGGGCACCGGCGCGCTCGGCGACGGCGGGCGGGGCGCCGACGGGCAGCCCGTCCTTGGCGTGCACGAAGTGCAGCCACCGGCCCCGCGCCCGGGCCGCCCCCGCCGAACGGGCCGCGGCGTCACCGGCTCCGTCCGGCAGGGGCAGCACGGTGAAGGCGGGGGCGTGCCGCTCGGCGACCTCCCGCGCCCAGTCCCCGACGGCGGCGACGATCACCTCGACGCCGGTGAGGGGATGGGCGTCCAGGGAGCCGAGGAGGGCGGGCAGGTGGTCCTGGACGTTGCGGCCGTGGACGATGACGCTGAGGTCGGGGGCCGTCTCGGACATCGCGGTGACGGACATCGCGGGGACTCCTTCGCCTTCTTCGCTCCCGGAGCACTCCTGTGGTCGACTGCTATTCGGTCATCGTGACATCAATCGGGCAAAAGGGTTAATTGTGAGTACGCCTCACGGGCGACGGCTGGACGGTGCGCTCACGCGGCTGTCGGCGTCTTCGGCGTCTTCGGTGCGGGTGCGGGTGCGGCCTTGGCCTGCGGCTTGGGTTTCGCCGCCGGGCCCGGGCCCGCGGTGAACTTCTCGTACTCCTTGAGGACCTCCTCGGTCGGCCCGTCCATCCGCAGTTCACCGCGCTCCAGCCACAGCACCCGGTCGCAGGTGTCGCGGATGGACTTGTTGCTGTGACTGACCAGGAACACCGTGCCGGCGTGCTTGCGCAGCTCCCGGATGCGTTGCTCGGACCGCTTCTGGAAGGAGCGGTCGCCGGTGGCCAGGGCCTCGTCGACGAGGAGGACGTCGTGATCCTTGGCGGCGGCGATGGAGAACCGCAGGCGGGCCGCCATGCCGGAGGAGTAGGTGCGCATCGGCAGGGTGATGAAGTCGCCCTTCTCGTTGATCCCGGAGAAGTCGACGATCTCCTGGTACCGCTCCCTGACCTGGGCGCGGGACATGCCCATCGCCAGACCGCCGAGGTACACGTTGCGCTCGCCGGTGAGGTCGTTCATCAGCGCGGCGTTGACGCCGAGCAGGGAGGGCTGCCCGTCGGTGTAGATGCGGCCGTTCTCCACGGGAAGCAGGCCCGCGACCGCCTTGAGCAGCGTCGACTTGCCCGAACCGTTGGTGCCGATCAGGCCGATGGCCTCGCCCCGGTACGCCACGAAGGACACCTTCTTCACGGCGTGCACCCGGCGCACGCCCGCGGCCTTCTCGGTCTTCTTGCGGCGCAGGATGCGGTTGAGGGCGGCGGTCGCGGTGCCGCGTCCGGCGCCGGTGCCGTTGACCCGGTAGACGATGTCGACGCCGTCGACGACGACGGTGGGCACGCGCTCGCCCGCCTGCTCGGCGGCAGTGCTGTTGTTGTCAGCCACGACCGTAGGTCTCCTCGGCCTTCCAGAAGTAGATGAAGCCGCCGATCCCGGCGACCAGGGCCCAGCCCACCGCGAGCGCCCACACGTGGGGCGGCAGCTGGCTGCCGCCGAAGGTGTCGATCAGGGCGAAGCGCATCAGGTCGATGTAGACGACGGCGGGGTTGAGCTGGAGGGCGGTGCCGACCCAGGACGGCAGGCCGCTGTCCGGGCCGGTCATGTGCTCGATGCTGAACATGACGCCCGAGGCGTACATCCAGGTGCGCAGCAGGAACGGCATCAGCTGGGCCATGTCGGGGATCTTCGAGCCCACCCGGGCCATGACCATCGCCACGCCCGCGTTGAAGAGGAACTGCAGCACCAGCGCCGGGAGGGCGAGCACCCAGGACGGGGCGGGCGGCACGCCGAAGGCCAGCAGGATCACGAGGAGCGCGGCCATCGAGAACAGCAGCTGCTGGAGCTGCTGGAGGCAGAACGACACCGGCAGCGCGGCGCGGGGGAAGTGCAGGGCGCGCACGAGGCCGAGGTTGCCGGAGATGGCGCGGGTGCCCGCCATGATCGAGCTCTGCGTGAACGTCCACACGAACACGCCGGTGACCAGGAACGGGACGAAGTCCTCCACGCCGCGCTTGGTGTCCATCAGCAGGCCGAAGATGAAGTAGTACACCGCCGCGTTGAGCAGCGGCGTCATCACCTGCCAGAGCTGGCCCAGCTTGGCCTGGCTGTACTGGGCGGTGAGCTTGGCGGTGGAGAAGGCGCCGATGAAGTGCCGGCGCGCCCACAGGTCGCGGACGTACCGGGGCAGGGAGGGGCGGGCGCCGCTGACCGTCAGTCCGTGCCGGGCGGCGAGCGCCGCGAGGTCGGTCCCGGCGGCGGCGCCGGATTCGGTGGTGAGGGGGGTGGCCTGGGCCGATGCCCGGGTCGGGGGAGGGGGGTCGAGGACCTGGCTCACATCCGGTGCTTTCGCTCGGGGGAGGGGGCGAGAGGGCGACGCCCGTCGTTCACCTGGGTGACCGTGTGTGTTCATTTACGTCGGGACGGCACCGTATCGTCGTGACGTGAGCGTAGGCCGTGGCAACGCCGGAACGCAACCGTTTCGTCGTTACGCCCTATGCTTGACCCGCATGACGACCAACGCCGCCGCCGACGAGCCGACGCCGCGCCCGCGCCGCCGGGCCCCCGCCGGGGCGGCGGTGCTCCGCGAGGACGTGACCGAGGCCATTCGCGCGGCGGTCTTCGAGGAGCTGGCGGCGGTCGGCTACGCCCGCATGTCCATCGAGGGCATCGCGCGCCGCGCGGGGGTCGGCAAGACTGCCGTCTACCGGCGCTGGCGCTCCAAGCTGCACCTGGTGCTCGACATCGTCTCCGCGCTCGCCGTGCAGGGCCTGCCCGCGCCGGACACCGGCTCCCTGGAGGGGGACCTGCGGCTGCTGTACGAGGTGACGTCCCGTGCCCTGCGCCACCCGGTGGCCTCGCAGATCATCCCCGACCTCCAGGCGGAGGCGGCCCGCAACGCCGACATCGCCCAGGCGCTGCAGAAGACCCTGCGGGAGGGCCAGGACGGCGTCGCCAGCAAGATCCTCGCGGCGGCGGCCGAACGCGGCGAGCTGGCCCCCGGCCTCGACACCGACCTGGCCCTCGACCTGATCTCGGGCCCGCTGTACTGGCGCTCGGTGGTCGTCCGCGGGCCCAAGCCGCCCAAGGGCTACCTGGGATCGCTGGCCCGGGCCACGGCGGAGGGGCTCAAGGCGCTCTGACCGGTCGGCGCCGAGCGGATCGAGGGCCGGTTCGGCCCCCTCACCAGCCGGCGAGCCGGACGACCTGCGCCGCGATGTCCGGCACCGCCCGGCCGTCCGTGGGTACCCGCACCGTGCCCACGGGGGCCTCCTCGGCCAGCCGCCGCGCCATGCGCAGACTCCGCTCGACGTGGACGCCGAGCTGCGATCCGGTCTCCCGCACGGCGAGCCGCTGCCGCACGGTGGCCTCGTCGGCGGTCAGCAGGACGCAGGTGACCCTGACCTCGTCCCCGCCCATGGCCCGACCGATCATCGGCGCCTCGAGGATGCTCACGGTGTTGGTGTAGAGCAGCCGGCGCTGACCGAGCGCCGCGTAGTTCGCCCACACCGCGGCGATGTTCCGCTCGGTGATCGCCGTGCGGTGCGGGTCGCCGTCGGGTGCGGGATGGATCTGGTCCATGCCGTCCCCCTCGATCAGGCAGTGCGCGGTCCCGGCCGCCCGCAGCAGCGCGGACACCTCCCAGCCGACGGTGCTCTTGCCGACGCCGGAGCCGCCGCCGATGAGCAACAGGTCGTAGGTGCCGGCTTCCTGGTCCATGTCGGCAGTGTGCGTCATGACCGGGCCGGAGGGCGCGCGAATCCGGTTTCTCCCCGAGCCGAGGGCCCGCCCGGCCCGGACCCGTCGGCATCCGAGCCGGCATACGATCGGACCGTGACGATCACCTACCGGTGGCGGGGAGACGTCGACAACGTGCTCCTCGGCGCGCTGCACGCCGACGGCTTCGGCCACCCGCCCGACGGGACCGACTGGCGGGCACAGCTGGAGCGGCACAGCCTCGGCTGGGTCTGCGCCTGGGAGAACGGCTCGCTGGTCGGCTTCGTCAACGTCGCCTGGGACGGCGGAGCACACGCCTTCCTCCTGGACACGGTGGTCGCCCGGCACTGCCGGTCACGCGGAGTCGGCGCCCAACTGGTCGCGGTCGCCGCCGACCAGGCCCGGGCGGCGGCGTGCGAATGGCTGCACGTCGACTTCGAGGACGACCTGCGCCCGTTCTACCTCGACGCATGCGGCTTCAGGGAAACGTCGGCAGGGCTCATCGCCCTGTGACGCCGCTGATCCAGTGGGAGGCATGGCTGTGAGCGACCGGCCGAGGACCAGCACGTTGACGCTGGAGCACCGGATCCCGCAGGACTGGACTGCCGACCCCTGGGCCGAGGTGCGGCCGCTGATCGACGGGGTGGACGTTCTGGGCGAGGTCCACCCGGCAGGGATGGCGCCCAGTTGCCGGAACTGGCGTGGGCCGGTGGAGAGTTGGCCGCTCGCGGTCACGGCGGTGCCGCGCAGGGTGCTGATCAGTGAGCCGACCTGCACCGTCGGCTGCTGCGGCGGCCTGTACGTCACCATGCGCCGGGAGGGCGGCCGGGTGATCTGGGACGCCTGGGAGAACACCGGCGACATCAACGCCGTGCCCGCGGAGGTCCACTTCGACGCGGCCCAGTACGAGGCCGAGTTGGCACGGGCCGCGGCGGACCGCGGTTGGGAGGAGCCGGTGGACACCGTGGCCCGGCTGCTGGAGCGGATCCTGGTGGACAGCGGCGGATTCGAGCGGTGGGGCTGCGTCCTCACGGGCGTCTGGCCCCGGCGCGAGGAGCCGGACGAGCCCGAGGAGCTGGCCCTCCCCGAGGGCGTCGACGTCGAGTTCAGCGCGTCCCCGGCCCCCGGAATGCCGGCCCGCTCCTACCGGTACGAGCTGCCGCTCACCCACGACCGGCCCCCGCAGGAGCAGGCCCGGCGGCTCGCCGCCGGCATCCTGGCGGACGATCCGCGCGAGAGCGCCGAGCGTGGCGCCTAGCGCGTGGCGAGCGCGTGGCGAGCGATCCCGCACCCCGGTGCGTGCCGGTTCCCCGGGCGGGAGCGGGAGACTGGCGCCATGACCCCGACAGATCCCAAGGCCGATCTCCGCCTCTACCTCCAGTCAGCCCGCGACGCCCTGCTCTGGAAGCTCGAAGGGCTCTCCGAGTACGACGTACGCCGCCCGGCGACGCCGACCGGTACCAACCTCCTCGGGCTGGTGAAGCATGCCGCCACCGTGGAACTGGGCTATCTCGGCGACACCTTCGGGCGGCCGTCCGGTGAGCCGTTGCCCTGGCTCGCCGACGGTGCCGGGCCCAACGCGGACATGTGGGTCACCGCCGACGAGTCACGCGCGTACGTCGTGGAGCTGTACCACCGGGCGTGGGCCCACGCGGACGCGACGATCGACGCGCTGGCGCTGGACACGGTCGGCAGGGTGCCGTGGTGGGACGAGGGGAAGGACGAGGTGACCCTGCACCACGCCGTCACCCGCGTGATCGCCGACACCCACCGGCACGCCGGTCATGCCGACATCGTCCGGGAACTGACGGACGGTGCCGTGGGCATGCGCGAGGACAACGCGGGTGTGCCGGCGGCCGACGCGGCGTGGTGGGAGACGTACCGGGACCGGGTCGAGCACGCCGCTCGGGAAGCCGGGCACCGCGAGACCCCGGGGCGGGCCCGATGAGGCGGGTGTGGACGGGCCCGGTACTGCTGCTGATCGCCGGGGCGGGGGCCGCGACCGGGCCGTTCGTGCAGGGGCGCCCGGGGACGGGTGCCGTGCTGTTGGTGGTGTTCGTGCTGCTGGCCGGGCTGACCTCGCCCCTGGTGTTCCCCAGGTCGGTCGGGGCGCTGGAGGCACGGCGGCGCAGTGCCGCGGACGGGCGGCCGGTGGTGTACTGGCGGCCGGGCTGCACCTACTGCCTGCGGCTGCGCCTCCGGCTGGGGCGCAGCGCTCGGCGGTTGCACTGGGTCGACATCTGGCGGGACGAGGCCGGGGCGGAGGCGGTGCGCGAGGTCAACGACGGCAACGAGACCGTGCCCACGCTGCTCGTGGCGGGCCGGGCCTACACCAATCCCGACCCGGCCTGGGTGCGCGAGCAGGTCTCCTCGACCCGGTGACGACCCGGTGACGACCCGGGGTGTCAGTCCCGCGCCGCTTCCGGGTGGAGCCGTACCCAGCCCGCCCACGCAGACGTGATCATGTCCTCGACGTCGTACTTGGCCTTCCAGCCCAGCTCGACGGCGGCGCGGTCGGCCGAGGCGACGACGCGCGCCGGGTCGCCGGGGCGGCGCGGGGTGACCGTCGGCGGCCGGTCGTAGCCGGTGACGGCGTTGATGCGGTCGATCATCTCGCGGACGGAGACGCCCTCGCCGCGGCCGATGTTCAGCGTGAGGGCGGTGCCGGGGGAGGACTGGAGTGCGCGGGCCGCGGCCACGTGGGCCTCGGCCAGGTCGACGACGTGGATGTAGTCGCGCACGCAGGTGCCGTCCGGCGTCGCGTAGTCGTCGCCGAAGATCCGGGGGGCCGCGGACTCCGTGAGCTTCTCGAAGACCATCGGGACGAGGTTGTAGACGCCGGTGTCGGCCAGGTCCGGGCCCGCCGCGCCCGCCACGTTGAAGTACCGCAGGGAGGCCGTGGCGAGGCCCGTGGCCTTGCCCGTGGCCCGGACCAGCCACTCGCCGGCCAGCTTGGTCTCGCCGTACGGCGACATCGGCACGCAGGGCGTCTCCTCGGTCACGAGGTCGACGTCGGGCATGCCGTACACCGCGGCGGAGGAGGAGAAGACGAAGGACGGCACCCCGGCTGCGGTGACCGCGTCCAGCAGGACGCGCAGGCCCTCCACGTTCTGCCGGTAGTAGTGCAGCGGCAGGTCCACCGACTCGCCGACCTGCTTCTTGGCGGCCAGGTGCACCACGCCGGTGACGGAGTGGTCGGCCAGGGCGCGGGCGACCCGCTCGCCGTCCAGGACCGAGCCCACCACCAGGGGCACACCGTCGGGCACGCGCTCGGCGATCCCCGTGGACAGGTCGTCGTAGACCACGGCCTTCTCGCCCGCTTCGGTCATCGCCCGTACGACGTGCGCCCCGATGTATCCGGCGCCGCCGGTGATCAGCCAGGTCATTGCGGCTGTCCCCTTCGTTCGGTGGTCCTTGGTAGCCATGATCCGTCATAGCGGCGCCCGCCGGGCGCCCGCACCCGTCAGGACGGTTCGGGTGCCGGACCGGTGCCGTACGCGTCCAGCGCCGCCGTGAGCCGGTCGAGGCGGGCGCGCAGGTCCTGGACCTCGGTCAGGTCCAGGCCGGTCGCCGCGGCGATCCGGCGGGGCACCTCGACGGCCCGCCCGCGCAGCGCCGCGCCCTCCCCGGTCAGCCGCACCTCCACCGACCGCTCGTCGCGCGTGCTGCGCTCGCGCCGGACCAGACCGGCCGCCTCCAGCCGCTTGAGCAGGGGCGACAGCGTGCCGGAGTCGAGGCGAAGGTGCTCCCCGAGCCTCTTCACGGGCAGCTCGCCGTGCTCCCACAGCACCAGCAGCACCAGGTACTGGGAGTAGGTGAGCCCGAGATCCTTGAGGACCACGCGGTAGACGCTGCCGAAGGCGCGCGACGCGGCGCTCAGCGAGAAGCAGATCTGCTGGTCCAGGCGGAGCCAGTCGGTTGCGGGCTCGGTCGCGGGCGTGGTCATGCGCTCCAGGGTAACCGACCGTCGTTGTCCGCGATTCAGTTGTACACAATCTAGTTGCGTGCAATCAAATGGCGTGCTCTACTTGTGGCTGTCAGGCACACAGACCCCCTCCCGAACTCCTGAAAGGGACGGTTCTCCCATGGACGCGCTCTACACCGCCGCCGCCACCGCCACCCACGGCCGCGACGGCCGCGCCGTCAGCTCCGACGGCACGCTCGACCTCGCCCTCGGCATCCCCGTCGAGATGGGCGGCAACGGGCAGGGCACCAACCCCGAGCAGCTCTTCGCGGCCGGGTACGCGGCCTGTTTCGGCAGCGCCCTCGGCGTGGTCGGCCGGGCGGCGAAGGTCGACGTCAGCGACGCCGCGGTGACCGCCGAGGTCGGCATCGGCAAGCAGGGCGAGGGCTTCGCGCTCGCCGTCACCCTCCGGGTCGAGCTGCCCGAGGGCCTCGACGAGGAGACCGGCCGCAAGCTGGTCGAGCAGGCCCACCAGGTCTGCCCCTACTCCAACGCCACCCGCGGCAACATCCCGGTCGACCTCGTCATCGAGTAGTCGCGGTCATCGAGTAGTCGCGCTCGCGCCGCAAGCGCTCACCCGACCCGCGCCAGCACCTCCCCCGTCCGCTCGCTCCACGCCACCACCACCGCCTCCTCGGGCACCGGGTGCCAGCGCGTCAGCAGCAGCCAGCGGACGTGGTAGCGGCGGACGACCGCGGCGCGCTCGGCGCGGGTCGAGCCGGGCGCCAGGTACGCCTTGACGGCGGCCGCCCGCCGCCCGCGCTCCCGCTCGTCCAGCGCCGGGTCCGGCCAGGCGGGCGCCGCGAGGTTCGGCCCGTACCCGGCGATGGCGTGCCCGGCGTAGTAGCCGTCGGTGATCACCACCTCGCCGGGGCCGATGTGCCGCGCCGCCCAGGTGTACGTCGGCCACTGCGGCGGCTGCTCGAAGCCGACCGGGTCCAGGGCCCGCGGCACCACCGCCCCCGCGTGCACCGCGAGGAACCCCAGCAGCGCACCGGCCGTCGCGGTCCGGCCCAGCGTCGTCCGCCACCGCCCCCACGGCCGGGGCGCGGCCAGCTCCACCGCTAGGGCGAACTGCAACGGCACCAGCGTGAGCCCGAGGATCCGGCCGTAGGTGTAGTGGCCGCTGAACCAGCCGTACGCCACCACCGCGCAGTCCAGCGCGAACATCAGCACCAGCGGGTCCCGGCGCGAGCGGCGTCCGCGCGCCCACAGGGCCGGCAGGCCGAGCAGGGCCAGCCAGAACTCCCCGGGCAGGTCGAGGTACAGGACCCGGTGCATGGCGTCCACGCTGTCGTCGCCGGCCAGCGCGAGCACGTCGAAGTACGGCCAGGCCGCCGCCGCCCCCACCGCCACGGCGCCGGCCAGCGCCCACCGCCCCACGACCGGCCCGCGCCACCCGTCCTGCCATCCGGCCACCAGCGCCACCGCGCCGAGCACCGCCGCCACCGAGGTGATGGGGTGGACGAGCAGGATCAGGCCGTACAGGACGCCCAGCGCCCCGTATCCGGGCAGGCCGCGCAGTCCGCTCGGCCCCACGTACCGCACCCGGCGCCCGTCCCGCGCCCGCGCCCCGGTCAGCGCCCAGGCCCAGAAGGCCAGCCCGATCGCGAAGGTCGACGGGTAGCCGAGGTTGCCCGTCATCGACATCAGCCCGAGGTAGCCGCTCCACCAGGCCCGCTCCGTGCCCCACAGCAGGGTCATCGCCCCCAGCGCCAGCACCGGCGCCCACGGGCGCGGGGTCAGTACCCGGACGAAGCGGTTCAGGCCGGTCAGCAGCACCAGCAGGTTCAGCGGCCCGGCGAGCCGCACCACCTCCCAGCCGCCCAGCCCGGTCAGCCGGGCGAACACGCCCTCGGCCACCGCGTACGGCGAGTAGTACGCGCTGCCCGCGCCCGGCAGGTCGGCCATCGGGTGACGCGGGTGGAGCAGGTCCGCCTTCAGGCGCTCGACGACGGCCGCGTGCTGGCCCGCGTCGCAGCACAGCGGCACCGCCCAGTACGCCAGCGTCATCACGAGGAAGAAGAGGAATCCGGCGACCTGGTAGGGGGTGGGGCGCCAGGCGCGTCCGCCGCGCAGTGCCGTCGCACCGCGCACGGGCCGCCGGACGAGGACGTCGGCGCTCACGAAGCAGAGGAGGTGTGGGGCATTCGGGACATTTGGCGTATGTTCCCGGTGGGGTCACCCCCGCCAATCGCTCACCGGTCCAAGTCACCCGGGCGGCGGACGCCCAGGACGCTCAGCCGACCGCGCCCGCCCGGTCCCGCTGCTCCTGCGCCGGCAGCGGCACCCGCCCGCCGCGCACCACCGGCTCCAGCAGCAGCGGCACCCCCACCACCGGCAGCAGCCACGCCAGCACGATCAGCCGCTCGCCCCAGATGTTGATGTCCGGGTGCCCGGCCTGGGTGAGGAGCCCGGTGCACGCCGCCGCCACCAGGAAGCCGCCGACCGCGCCCCCGCGCCGCAGCGCGCCGCACGCCCCGGCGGCCAGCGCCGCCACGAACAGCGGCTGCCACGCCTGCCGGCGCAGCCACTCCACCCAGAAGTTGCCCTGCAACTGCCAGAACTCCGGCCACGGATGCTTCCGGTCGGGGCGGTTGAAGTGATCGGTGAGCAGGTCCTGGAGGCTGTCCGCCTCGGACGGGTAGTGCAGCAGCCGGGCCAGCAGCAGGGTCGCGACCGCACCGGCCAGGCCGACGGCCGCCAGCGCCAGAACGTCCCGGGAGGCCGGACCGCCCCGGCCCCGCAGCCGCCGCGCCCGCCGCCGGTACCGCCGCAGGGCGATCACCCCGCCGGCCGCCGCCAGGCACAGGCCGAGGAACAGCGCCTGGGAGTGCTTGACCGTGAACAGGGCGAGCAGCGAACCGGCGACCACCGCCAGTCCGGCCCGGTTCCGCCCCGCCCGCAGCACCAGCGCGCAGCCCCAGACCGCCGCCAGGGTCAGCGCCATCAGCAGGCCCTCGGTCATCGGCCGCATCGCGGTCGTCCCGCACGGCAGCACGTAGTACAGCGCCTGCCCGGCCAGGGCGAGCGGCACCGGCACGGACAGGGTCCGCAGGATCAGGAAGACCAGGACGCCGCCCGCGCCCGCGATCACGACCCCCGCCGTCCACAGGCCCCACGTCACCCCGAAGGCCAGCACGAACGGCATCAGGAACGCCGGATAGCCCGGCCGCGCCTCGAAGATCGCCGTGAAGCGCTCCGACATGTACGGCACCGTGTGCCCGCCGGTCTGACCGGCCGCCAGCCGCGGCCGGACCACCGCCCACTCCTGCTTCCGGCACTCGGCCAGCACCTCACCGGTGGGGTCGGGGCGGTGGAAGCGGACCACGTGCACGCTCTGGTCCCGGCGGGCCCGCTCCGCCCGGCTCGCGCACACGTAGTCGATGGTGGCCGTCGCCGCCGCGCGCTTGCTCTCACCGGTCAGACTCAGGGCGTACGACAGGTAGTTCCTGGTGTCGGGGGTGTCCCGGCCGGTGACGTTCGCCAGCTGGAGCGCGGCGAACACGGCGGCCAGGAGCAGCACCCCGACGACGGCGCTCCGGCCGTCCACCCGGCTGCGGGGTCTCATGTGGAGGGCAGCAGGTCGCGTCCGGACGGGACGGCGCGGGCGCCGGGGACGCCGGAGGGCTCCGGCGCGGGCATCGGCTCGCCGAGCAGCAGCGTCCGCACCACCCGTTCGGCGGCCCTCCCGTCCTCGTACTCGCAGTACCGGGCGCGGAAGGACGCCCGAAGCCGCGCCGCCTCCTCGTCCCGCCAGGCCCCGGACGCCAGCAGCCACGCCAGCTCCCGGTAGGAGCGGGAGACGTGCCCGGGCGCCTCCTCGGTGATGTCGAAGTACGTGCCGCGGGTCGCCGAGTACGGGCCCCAGTCCTCGGCGTGGATCAGGATCGGGCGGTCCAGGAGGGCGTAGTCGAACATCAGGGCGGAGTAGTCGGTGATCAGCAGGTCCGAGGCGAGCATCAGGTCCTCGACGTGCGGTTCGTCCGTCGCGTCGACCACCACGCCCCGCCGGTGCAGCTCGGTGAGGCCCAGGCCGCGCGCCGGACCGGTGGCGAGGGACGGATGCAGGCGGACGAGCAGGGTGTGGCCCTCGCCCAGGTCGGCCGCGAGCCGGGCCACGTCGACGCGCTCGACGAGCCCGCCGCGCCGGTACTCCCGGCGGGTCGGCGCGTACAGCACGACGGTGTGGCCGTCGGGGACACCGAGCCGCTCGCGGACCCGCCGCCCGTCCTCGGGACCGGCGTTGACCAGGGCGTCGTTGCGCGGGCTGCCGGTGCGCGCGGAAGCGAAGTGGCAGGGGTAGGCCCGCTCCCAGACCCGCTCCGCGTACCGGCTCGCGACCAGGCTGTGGTCCCAGCGGTCGGCCCGGCGCAGCATCTGCGGCACGTCCAGCCCGTGCCGGGCGCCGGGCCGGTCCAGCAGGTCCACGCCCATGTGCTTGAGCGGCGTCCCCTGGTGGGTGTGGAGGTGGACGCTGCCGTCCCGCTTGGCCACCGTGCCGGGCCAGTTGACGTTGTTGACGAGGAACGCCGCCCGCTCGGTCACCCGCCGGTAGGCGGCACTGCCCAGGACCACGTGCTCGGTGCCCGGCGGCAGCAGCGCGGGGTCCGCCGCGCTCTCCTCGTCCCGCACCACCCACACCCCGCGCAGGTGCGGGGCGAGTTCACGGGCCGCGCGGTGGATCGCGGCGGGGTCGCCGAGCACGCCCCGGTGGGAGAAGGCCGAGTACACGACGAGGTCCGGGTCGAGGGGACGGCGCACGTGCACGGTGCTCGCCGTCCGGCGCAGCCGCCCGGCGGCCGCGGCGCGCGCCGGCCGGGTCCGGCGCTCCAGCTCCCGCACCGCCCTGCCGGACTGCCGGCGCACCAGGTAGGCGGCGTACGACCCCTCCAGCACCCGGAGTTCGGCCGGGATCGCCGCGCCCCCGGGCCGGTGGGCGCGGAACATCTCGGCGGTGCGGTGGAAGAACTCGGCCCGGTCGGAGGGCGGCAGCCGGTCCGGCTTGGACAGGATGTCCAGGCAGTGCTCGCCCATCTTGGCGTGCAGGAACGGCCGCCACCTGGCCGCCAGCTCCGGACGGGCGTCCAGGAAGGCGAAGACCCGCTCGTACTGCGCGTGGACGTCGAAGTGCTTGCGGCTGGTCGTGGACAGGATGTTGCCCTGGCGGCGCTGGCGGTAGTTCAGGCAGATGCGGTCCAGCGCGGCGATCCGCTCCGCGCTGAACATGACCGGGAAGGTCCAGGGCGTGTCCTCGTAGTAGCCCGGCGGGAAGGTGAAACCCTCCCGCTCGACGAAGTCGCGGCGGTAGACCTTGTTCCACACGACCATCAGCAGGTCGAGGATCTCGGGCTGCCCGGCCGCCGTGAACGTGCCGTCGCCCGCCTCCGCGAGCACCCGGGCCAGGACGTTGCGCCGGGTGCCGCCCCACCAGTAGGTGCGCGCGTAGTCGAAGACCAGCACGTCCGGGCCGTCCGTCTCCGCCAGCCGGTCGGCCATCGCGCGCAGGGCGCCCGGAGTGAGGGTGTCGTCGCTGTCGAGGAAGAAGAGGTAGTCGCCGGTGGCGAGCGGCAGCCCGGCGTTGCGGGCCCGGCCGAGTCCGGCGTTCTCCGCCAGGTGCAGCACGCGGACCCGGTCGTCGCGGGCCGCGTACTCGTCCAGGATCGCCCCCGAACCGTCCGGGGAGCAGTCGTCGACGGCGATCACCTCGATGTCCCGGAAGGACTGGTCCAGCACCGAGTCGAGGCACTCGCGCAGGAAGCCCTGCACCTTGAAGCAGGGGACGATGACGCTGAAGCGGGGCACGGCGGGGTCAGCTCCTCACGAGGGTGGCGGCGGCGGGGGCCGGAACGCGCTCCGCGAGCGGGAGCACCGGCGGCAGCGCCTCGGGCGGCTCGCCGAGCAGCACCCGGCGCACGACGCGCTCGGCGGCCCGGCCGTCGTCGAACTCGCAGAACCGCTCCCGGAAGGCCGCCCGCAGCGCCGTCGACTCCGGGCCCGCCCAGCCGCCGTCGGCGAAGACGCGGGCCAGCTCCTCGGGCGTGCGTGCCACCGGTCCCGGGGGCGCCGCCATCAGGTCGAAGTAGACGCCGCGGGTCTCCCGGTACACGTCCCAGTCGTCGGCGTACACGACGATCGGACGGTCCAGGTTGGCGTAGTCGAACATGATGGAGGAATAGTCGGTGACCAGCGCGTCCGCGGCCAGGCACACGTCCTCCGAGGAGCGGTGCCCGGTCACGTCGATGACCCGGCCGGTGCGCTCCCGGCTCCCGCCCCGGTCGTAGAAGTAGTGGGCGCGCAGCAGCACCACGACGTCCTCGCCGGCCGCCTCGCAGAACGCCTCCAGGTCCAGGCCGCCCGCGCCGAACCCGGTCTCCCAGTCCCGGTGCGTGGGCGCGTACAGGACCGCCGTCTTGCCCTCCGGGACGCCCAGTTTGCGCCGGACACGGGCCACGTCCCCGGCGGTCGCCGTGCAGTAGACGTCGTTGCGCGGGTAGCCGTACTCCAGGTGCTCGTACGAGCCGGGAAAGGCGCGCTCCCACATCTGGGTGGAGTGCCGGTTGGCGGACAGGTTGTAGTCCCAGCGGTCCACGCGGGCAAGGAGCTTGGTGAAGCTGCCGGTGGCCGCCGCCACCACCGGGTACGTCGACTGGTCCACGCCCATCGTCTTCAGCGGGGTGCCGTGCTGGGTCTGCAGGTGCACGCTGCCGGGGCGCTTGACCACGCCCTCGGCGAAGTTGGCGTTGTTCACCAGGTACGTGGCGCGGGCCAGCACCTCCCAGTACCGGTGGCTGCCGACGACCGCGTGGTCGACGCCCTCCGGCAGGGTGTGCGCCTGGTCCGGCTCGACCAGGAACACCGACCTCAGGTGCGGTGCGAGTTCGCGGGCCTTGGCGTGGATCGCGGCCGGGTTGCAGGCGTAGCCGCGGCCCCAGTAGGCGCAGTACACGACGAGGTTGGGGTCCAGCGGGCGGCGCAGGTGGCGGCGGTAGCGCAGGCGGGTGCGCAGCCCGCGCGGCCACGGCAGGCGGCGCAGGACGCCGGTCGCCGTCCGGTTGGCGGCGCGCAGTGCGCGGAAGGCGGTGTACGACCCCGACGCCAGCAGCCGGTGCTGCACGCCGAGCCGTCCGCCCGGCGGCCGGAAGCCCGCGGGGCGGTAGCGCCGGTACAGGCGGCTCGCCCGGCGGTAGAAGGCGCGGCGCCCCCGCCGGGTCAGGCGCCGGGGGTGGGTGGCCGTCTTGAGGACCGCCGCGAAGAGCTGCTCGAACAGCGGGCCGCGCCGCTCGGGCGGCAGGCCCCGCTCGACGGCGTGCGTGAGGGCGAGTTCGGCCTGGTCGAGCAGGTCCGCGTGGTGCTCGCCGGGCAGGTTCAGCCGGTTGCCCTGGCGCCGTACCCGGTGCCGTACGACCACCTCGCGCAGCACGGCCACCCGCTCGGCGCGCGCCGCGACCCGGGCGCCGAAGCCGACGTCCGTGAAGTGCCCGCCGGGGAAGTCGAGCCGGCGCTCGGCGAGGAAGGTGCGGCGGTGGACCGCGCTCCACGCGGGCAGGTGCACGCCGGTCAGGTGCGGGGCGCGGTCGGGGGCGAAGGCGCCGTCCGGGGTCCTCGCCAGCAGCGGTGCGGCCGGGTTGGTGGTCTCGCCCTCCCACCAGGGCACCCGCTCGTGCTCGAAGTACAGGACGTCGACACCGCCGGTGTCCGCCAGCCGCGCGTCCAGGGCCGCCAGCGCCCCCGGCACGAGGGTGTCGTCGCCGTCGAGGAACAGCAGGTACGCGCCGGTCGCCGCCCGCATCCCGGTGTTGCGCGCCCCGGCCAGACCCGCCGACGGCGGCGAGTGCACGGGCGTCACCCGGGAGTCCCGCTCGGCGTGCTCCCCGGCCACGTCCGCCGCGGCGCAGTCCGGGCCGTCGCAGACCGGGATCAGCTCGAAGTCGCCGAAGGACTGGCCGAGGACCGAGTCCAGGGCCTGGGAGAGGCGCCCCGCGACCCCATGGGACGGGACGATGATGCTGAAGCGGGGCATACTGCTCTTTCTCTCGGGTTCAGAGGCTGTCGGTGACGGTGCGCGGACCCGCCGGTTGCGGCACCGTGGTCAGCGGGGTCCGCGCGAGAGCCGCTGCGGCGGAGGGCGCGGGGCCGCGCCCGGCCGGCGGGACCACCGGCGGCAGGTCCGTCTCGCCCAGGACCACCCGGCGCACGACGCGCTCGGCGGCGCGGCCGTCGTCGTAGGGGCAGAACCGCTCGCGGAAGGCGGCCCGCAGCCGCGCCGACCGGGTGCCGTGCCAGTCGCCGCTCGCGAACACGCCGATCAGCTCGTCCTCGTCCCGCGCGATCGCGCCCGGCGGGAAGGAACGCAGGTCGACGTAGGTGCCGCGGGCCGCCTCGTACGCCTCCCGCTCGGCGGCGTGGAGCACGATCGGGCGGTCGAGGCCCGCGTAGTCGAACATCAGCGACGAGTAGTCGGTGACCAGGGCGTCCGAGGCCAGGCACAGCGACTCGACGTGCGGGTGGTCGCTGACGTCCAGCACCCGGCCGGCGGACGCGGCGAGCGGGCCGCCGTGCCGGGGGTGGGCGCGGGCCAGCACCACGAAGCGCGGGCCGAGGCGGCGCACGACGCGCTCCAGGTCCAGGGCGGAGCGCTGGGTGCGCCGGTAGTCGCGGTGGGTGGGCGCGTACAGGATCGCGACCGTGCCCTCGGGGACGCCGAGGGTCTCGCGCAGCCGGGCCACGTCCGCGGCCGTCGCCCGCTGGAGGACGTCGGTGCGCGGCTGGCCGTACTCCAGGGCGGTCCAGTCGCCCGGGTGGACGCGTTCCCAGGTCAGGGTGGAGTGGCGGTTGGCGGAGAGCACGTAGTCCCAGGAGTCGACCTCGCGCAGCAGCCGGGCGAAGTCGGTGCCCTGGGCGGCGGCCGGGCGCTCCTGGAGGTCCAGGCCCATGTGCTTGAGGGGCGTCCCGGCCTGCGTCTGGACCAGGACCTGCCCCCGCCGCCTGACCAGGCCCGGGCCGAAGGGCCCTTCGCGCACCAGGTAGCGGGAGCGGGCCAGCGCCGTCCAGTGGGCGGCCGTGCCCGGGGCCAGACGGCGGGTGCCGGGCGGCACGGTGTGGTGGTGCACCCGCTCGGCGGCCCACGCCGTGCGCACGTGCGGCGCCAGACGGCGGAACGCCTCCTCCAGCGCGCCCGGGTCGCGGCCGTACCCCCGGTCGCCCTCGACGGCGAAGACGGCCCGGTCGGCGCGGAGCGGGAGGCAGCGCTGGACGCGGTAGTGCAGGCGCAGGGCACCGGTCCGGGCCGCGCGCAGCAGTCCCGCGGCGACCCCCGCCGTACGGCGGCGCAGGGCCGACGCCAGCCGCAGGGCGCCGTAGGTGCGGCGCAGGCCGAGGCGGAGCAGGGCGTGGCGCAGCCGGACGGACAGCGGGGCGGGGGCGCCGGGGACCCGGTAGCGGCGGCAGTGGACCCGGGCCCGGCGCAGGAACTCGGCGCGCAGGGAGCGCGGCAGACGGCCGGGGCGGGTGTAGACCGTCGTGAGGTGGTCGGCCATGCGCCGGTACAGGAGCGGCCGCCAGCGGGCCAGCTCCTTGCGCGACTCCGGGTGCGTCTCCATGCGCGCGTCGAGGAACGCGAAGACGCGGTCGTACTGCGTGAAGACGTCCAGGTGGCGCTCGCCCGGCGTGCCCAGGATGCTGCCCCGCCGCCGCTGCCGGTAGTGGACGCAGACCCGGTCCAGGGTGGCGACGGAGCCCGCCGTCATCAGGACCGGATACGTCCACGGCGTGTCCTCGTAGTACCCCGGCGGGAAGGCGAAGCCCTCGCGCACGGCGAACTCCCGTCGCACCGCCTTGTTCCAGGCCACCATCAGCAGCTTCAGCAGCCCCGGCCGGTCGGCGAGCCGGAACGGCGCCGGGCCCTGCTCGGTGAGGTGCGCGGCGGCCTGGTTGCGGACCGTCTCGCCGGTCCAGTACGTGCGCGCGTAGTCGTAGACCAGGACGTCCGGCTCGCCGGTCTCCTTGATCCGGTCGGCGATGCCCCGCAGCGCGTGCGGGGTGAGGGTGTCGTCGCCGTCGAGGAAGACCAGGTAGTCGCCGCCCGCCCGTTCCATGCCGGCGTTGCGGGCCGGGCCCAGGCCCTCGTTGCGCGCCAGGCGTACGACGCGGACGCGCGGGTCGAGGGCCGCGAACTCGTCGGCGATCGCGCCGCAGGCGTCCGGCGAGCAGTCGTCGACCACGATCACCTCGAAGTCCGGGTACGACTGGGCCAGCACCGACTCCAGGCACGCGTGCAGATATGCCTGCACCTGGTACGCGGGCACGATGACACTGAACCTGGGCACGGGGACTTCCAACGGTCGGCGGGATCGGTGCGGGCGTTCTGCCCGGCAACGCCCGGTGGGCCCGCTTGGTTACGGTCCCCGGGGCATTCGGGGGACGTTGTGCCCGTACGGATGAGGGGGCGGGCCGGTGACCGGCCCGCCCCTCAAGGGTGTTGTCGCGGCGACTACTTGACGGCGCCCGCCATCACGCCGGAGACGAACTGCCGCTGGAACGCGAAGAACACGGCCAGCGGGATCACCATGGAGATGAACGCGCCCGGCGCGAGCACGTCGATGTTGTTGCCGAACTGCCGTACCTGGGTCTGCAGGGCGACCGTGATCGGCTGGCTCCCGGAGTCCGAGAAGATCAGCGCGACCAGCATGTCGTTCCACACCCACAGGAACTGGAAGATGCCCAGGCTCGCGATCGCGGGCCCGCCGAGCGGCATCACCACCCGCACGAACAGCCGCAGTTCGCCCGCGCCGTCCAGCCGGGCCGCCTCCAGCAGCTCCCTCGGGATCTCCGCGAAGAAGTTCCGCAGCAGGAACACCGCGAACGGCAGACCGAAACCGACGTGGAAGAGGATCACGCCGAGCATCGAACCGAACAGGCCGATCTTGCCGAAGAGTTCGGCGATCGGGATCAGGGCCACCTGCACGGGCACGACGAGCAGCCCGACCACCGCCAGGAACCACCAGTCGCGGCCCGGGAAGTCCATCCACGCGAACGCGTATCCGGCGAGCGCCCCGATGACCACGACCAGGACGGTCGCGGGGACGGTGATCAGCGCGGTGTTGAGGAGCGAGGAGGTGATGTCGCCGTTCTTCAGCAGCTCCTCGTAGCTCTGGAGGGTCAGCTGGGACGGCTCGGTGAAGACCTTCCACCAGCCGCTCGCCGCCATGTCCTCGGGCGTGCGCAGCGAGGACAGCAGCAGCCCGATCGTGGGTACCAGCCAGAACAGGCCCACCACGATCAGGAACACCCGGACGAGCCCGCCGCTGACCGCCTCGGCGAGCCGGGACGCGAGCGGCTGCCTGGCCTTGACGGCCGTCTCGGGCGGCCGGGTGGCCGCCGGGGTGAGGGAACCCGCGTCCGCGGTCATCGCCGCACCTCCCGCCGAAGTCGCCGTACGTTGAACCACATCACCGGGATGACCAGGAGCAGCAGGAACACCGCGATGGCGCTGGCGACGCCCGGCTGGTCCGAGGCGAAGCCCTTGCGGTACAGCTCCAGGGCGAGCACGTTCGCGTCGTCCTGGGAGGAGCCCGGGGCGATGATGAAGACCAGGTCGAAGACCTTCAGCACGTTGATCATCAGGGTGACGACGACGACCGCGAGGACCGGTGCCAGCAGGGGCACCGTGACCCGTCTGAAGACCTGCCACTCGTTGGCGCCGTCCACCCGGGCGGCCTCCAGGAGCTCCCGGGGCATGCCCGCGAGGCCCGCCGCGATCAGCACCATCGCGAAGCCCGCCCACATCCACACGTACGATCCGATGATCGCCGGGGTGACGAGGGAGGGGCCGAGCCAGTTCAGGCCGTTGTACGGCTCCTTGAAGTTGTCGGCGGGCAGTCTCAGCAGCGCCCCGTCGGCCGCCGCGGGCAGCGTGAAGGTGCCGTCCCCGGCCGCCGTGGTCGTCGCCACGACCTCGCCGTCCTTGACCGCCTCGATCTTCATCCCGGCGTAGCCCAGCTCGGCCGCGTCGACGCCGCCCAGCGTGCCGACGCCCTTGCCGCGGGTGAAGTCCTGCCAGGTGGTGCCGGTGACCTTCCCGTCCGCGGGCTCGGCGGTCGCGGCCTTCTTCGCGCCGTCGGGCATCAGGTCGGGGGCGACGCCCACCAGCGGCAGGACGACCGGGGTGCCCGCGGTCACCGGCTGCTTCGTGACGAACGCGCCGCCGCCCGCTGGCTCGAGCGGCGAGTCGCGGCCCGGGTGCGCCTTCGGGAACGCGGACGACTCGGCGAACGTGTCGTGCACCCCGACCCACACCGCGTTGGCGACGCCCTTGTCCGGGTCCTGGTCGTACACCAGCCGGAAGATGATGCCGGCCGCCAGCATCGAGATCGCCATCGGCATGAAGACGACCAGCTTGAACGCCGTGCCCCAGCGGATGCGTTCGGTCAGCACCGCGAAGATCAGGCCCAGCGCGGTGGCGACCGTCGGCGCGAACACCACCCAGATGACGTTGTTCTTCAGGGCGGTGCGGATGCCGTCGTCGGTGAAGAGCGTCTCGTAGTTGTCGAACCCGGCGAAGGAGTCGCCGGACTGGTCGTAGAAGCTGCGGATCAGCGAGTACCCGATCGGGTAGACCACGAGCGCGCCGAGCAGCACCAGGGCGGGCAGCAGGAACAGTGCCGCCACGGACCTGCGGGTGCCGGTCACGCTCTTGCGCGACTTCGGTGACTTGGGAGCGGCGGGGCCCTGTGAGGCTCCCGCCGCCGTGGCCGACGTCATCGCGTCAGCCGCCGTAGGCGGCGGCCGCGTCCGCCTCCAGCTTCGCCTGGGCACCCGCGACGTCCTTCGGGTTCTTCAGGAAGTCCTGGAGCGTCTTCCACTCGCCCTTGCCGGGGGTGCCGCCGAAGGCCTGCGGGGCCTGGTCCGACATGTCGAAGCGGAAGTCGTCACCGGCCGCGACCAGCGCCTCGGCGATCTTCTTCTGCACCTCGTTGGGGTAGACCGAGGAGTCGATGCTCTTGTTCGGCGAGAGGAACCCGCCGAGCTTCGCCTGGATCCCCGCCGCGTCCGGCGAGGCCAGCCAGGTGGCCAGCGCCTGCGCCGCCTTCGAGTCCTTGAAGACCACGGCCGCGTCGCCGCCGGACACCACCGGGGCGGTGTCGCCCACGGCCGGGAACGGGAACACCTTCGCGTCCGTGCCGACCTTCGCCTTCGTCTCACCGATGTTGACCTGGACGAAGTCGCCCTCGTAGACCATGCCCGCCTTGGGCTGGTCGCCGCCGGTGAAGGTCTGCGTCACCGAGGCCGGGAACTCGGTCTGGAGCGCGCCGGACGCGCCGCCCGCGACGAAGTCCTTCTTGCCCCAGATCTCCGCGAGCGTGGTGAGGGCCTCCTTCACGGACGGGTCCGTCCACTTGATCTCGTGCTTGGCGAGCTGGTCGTACTTCTCCGGACCCGCCTGCGAGAGGTAGACGTTCTCGAACCAGTCGGTGAGCGTCCAGCCGTCCGCGCCGCCCACCGAGAACGGGGTGACGCCCGAGTCGTAGACCATCTGGGCCGCGTTGAGCAGCTCGTCCCAGGTCTTGGGCTCGGCGGCGCCGGCGTTCTCGAAGACCTGGGCGTTGTACCAGATCAGCGACTTGTTGGCGGCCTTGTAGTACACGCCGTACTGCTTGCCGCCGACCTTGCCGATGTCCTGCCAGCCCTGCGAGTAGTTCTCGCCCAGCTCCTTGGTCGCCTCGGCGCCCAGCGGCTTGGCCCAGCCCTTGTCCACGGCCTGCTTGATGGCGCCGGGCTGCGGGAGCATCGCCACGTCCGGCGGGGCGCCGCCCGCGATCTTCGAGCCGAGGAAGTTGATGATCGGGTCCTGGGCGGGCACGAAGGTCACCTTGGCGCCGGTGCGCTTCTCGAACTCGGCGAGGACCTTCTTGAAGTTCTCCTGCTCGGTGCCGGTCCAGACGGCGGCGACCTCCAGGCTCTCGCCGTCCAGCTTCGGGAGGGTGACGGAGGCGCCCGGCTGCTTGCCGCCGCCCTTGTCGTCGCTGTCACCGCTGCCGTTGTCGTCGTCGCCGCCGCAGGCGGTGAGCGAGAGCGCGAGCGCTCCCGCGGCCAGGGCGGCTGCGGCCCGGGTGGTCCTCTTGACGGTTCCGCGTGTCCGGATGGTGCTGCTCGTGCGCATCACTGCCCCGTTCTTCGTTCCTCGTCGAACGCTCGGCGCTGTCCCGTGCGCTCTGGTGTACGCCAGGGGGGTGAGGGCGGCAAGGGCGCGTCCGCCGTCGAGCGGGGTTTCGTGACCGCGTCGTGACCGTGATCGGCACCGGGCGCGGGGTACGGGCGTCGTCGTCCGGGCTCCACCGCCTCGCGCCCCGTACTCAGTCGGTGCGTTCGCGGGGGGCGCCGCCGAGACGGTCCAGGTACGCGCGGCAGCGGGACTTCCAGTCGGACGGAGCCGAACCGGACAGGCAGGCGCGCAACAACTCGGCCACAGGACCCCCGAGGCCCAGCTCGGCGACGGCGTCCTCGTGTGCCTCCAAGCAGGCGGCGAGCCTGCGCTTGCAGCCCGCGTCGTCCAGGTCGAGCAGAGCCAGCGCCGCCACGGCGCCCGGCAGGTCGATGGCCATGACGATCGGGATCATCCGGCGGGCGACTCCCACATCGTCGGACGCGTTGGCGATGACGACGAGGTGCTCCAAGAACGCGGGATCGGCGGGCCGCGGCGTGTACAGCTGCTCCAACAACTCGAAGGAGAGCCGCTGGATCCCCTGCTCCGGGCTGGTCAGCAGGGCGTACAGGGGCTCCTCGTCCAACGCTGCGCGCGCCGCGAGTGCGCGGAGGGCCTGCTTGCGCTTGTGCTTCTCCTCGAACTCGTCCAGCACGATCCTCCTCGCGACCGCCAGATCGGTCATGGACAACCTGGAGGGCTCGGCGAAGAGGGGCACGGCGGACCCGCGGCGATTGCGCTCGCTCAGGTGACCGACGGCGATTCTGAAGAGCTGGGAAAGCTCACGCCGCAGGACGTCCCTGAACGAGTCGTCGGTGAAGGGCGCGACGGTGATCTGGCGTTCATGGTAAAGCTCGCGCAGCGTCATCACGAGATTCCTGTCCTGCTCCGACGGAATGACGGACAGCTCTACGGGAGGAGGAAAGGTCGAATGCAGGAAAAGGTATCTCTGGTGCGTTTTGTCGAGGCAGAGGACCAGGAACGGTTTACCGGACATCAGTGCCTCGCTCACCTCGGTCTCCCAGGTGATCCGGCCGATTTCCTCGACTATGACGAACACGCAGATGTCTGCGTCCTGGACGGATTCGCGAGAATTCTCGGTCCAGCTGGAAGTGGCGGAATTGATGTAGTTCACCGTCCCCGACAGGAAGTGCCGAGGGATTCCGCCGAAATCTTCCACGACCTTGACGAAGGCGTCCCGCACCCTCTCCGTGTCGGCGGCGCCGCACAGCATGATTTTCAGCATGACGCAGTGTGGCATGCGGTCGGGAACCCGGGACCCGCTTCCTGGGGCCCGCCCCTCCCGGTCATTTCTTTGCAGTACCGCCAACTCGACGGGGGCGTACGACATCTCACCCCCGGCCGTCGGGAAAACGCGTGTCGCCGGGCCGGCCGCATCGCACAATGAGCCCGTACCCGGCGGCCGGAGGGTGAGTGCGGTGGGGTCGAACGAGGAACTGTACGAGAAGTCGGTACTGGACGTCCCGAAACTGCAACGGTACGCGCGGAGGGTGGCGAAGGCGGTGCACTCGAAAGTGCCGATGGCCACTCATCAGGAATATGTGATGAGGCAGCGCCGGGAAGTGCGACGCAAAGGATGGTTCTCCAAGACGTCCGTGACGGTGTCGGAACGCTGTGCGCAAGGTCCCGCCCTCCGCTACTGGGAGCTGGGGAGAGTCGCCGACGAGACCTTCCGCAGGAGGGACGGCACGGACCTCTACGGGTACGTGCACATCAACTGGACCGGCGTGGACGACGGCAGCATGATCATTCTCCTGGAGGACGGCGAGCTGCGCCACGTCGCGTACTCGGTCCGGGACACAGGACCGCACTACCCGGTCCTGGAGATGGAGACGTCCCACACCGAGTGGAAGGTCGCCGCCATGCGGCCGCACGACTACCTGCTGCTGGACAGGCCCAACCTCGGACGCATGCGGGAGAAGACGTACTCCCGCAAGTCCGGCCTCCTGTACATGGAGGAGCTGCGGCCGAACTACCGCGTGACCGTGCCTCAGAAGGGCCTCGGCCTGTCTCTGGCGCTCAACCGCCTCCTGAAACGCGCCGGATGACCGTCGGCACGCATCCGCCGACCGGCCGCGGACCCCACGTCTAGAGCAGCGAAGGGACCTCGGCCGCCGAGACCTCCCGGGCCGCCCTCTCCAGGGCGCTGGCCAGCAGGGCCAAGTCGGTGGGTCCGTTGCCCAGTTCGCGGACGGGGCGGCGGGCGGGCGGGTCGCCCATGCGGTGCCACTCCAGGGGGACCACCGTGGGGCGCAGCGTCGCCGTGCGGGGGATGCGGCCCGTGACGCGGCCGCCTTGGAAGGCGGTGGTGCGTCCGTCGGGGCGGGCCAACCGCCCGCGTCCGGGCGCCGGTTCGTCCGGGCCCGACACCGGCGGGTCCAGGGTGACGCGCAGGGTCGCGCGCAGGGCGGGCTCCGTCCGGTCCGTACGGCCGTCGGGCGCGGTGGCGGCCACCAGGTGGACGCCGAGCCGCTCGCCCTCCCGCGCGACGGCCTCCAGCGCCCGCATCACCGACCCCGCCGTCGACCGCCCTGGGGAACCGAGCGGGGGAGTGACCAGGGCGTCGAGGTCGTCGACGACCACGACCAGGCGGGGCAGGGGCGGGACGGGACCGGTGCGGCGCCTGGCGGCGGCCGGGCGCAGCCGCAGGGTGGAGCTGGGCGGGGACTCCACGTCCCCGGAGTCGGAGACCGGCGCGGGCACCGCGGCCGCCGGGCCGCGCTGGGCGACGAGCCGGCCCGACACCTCGCGCCCGGTGTGCCACTCGGCGAAGTCCGACCGCCCGAGCAGCTCGGCGCGCCGCTTCAGTTCGGCGCTCAGGGACTGGGCGAACTCGCGCATCCGCACCGGGTCGTTGGCGGTGAGGTGCGTGGTGACGTGCGGTACGTCCGTGCACACGTGCAGGCCCTCGCCGCGGGCGCCGCCCGAACTCACGCTGTCCCGGCCGTCCATGAGGACGACGCCGAGCCGGTCGGGGCGCTCGGCCGAGGCGAGCGAGGCGACGAACGCCCGCAGCAGCTCGGTGCGGCCGCTCCCGGCGGGCCCCTCGATCAGCAGGTGCGGGCCCTCGGCGGCCAGGTCGGCCAGGACGGGGCCGCGCGGACCGGCGCCCAGCACGGCCTGCGCGCGTCCCCCGAGGGACTCGGTGTCGTCGGCCGCGGCGGCCCAGCGGGCCATCAGGGAGGCGGGGGTGGCGCGGGCCAGGCCCAGTTCGTCGAGGAGCCGGGCCGTCCGGGGAGCGGTGCGGACACGCGCGCGTGGTGTTCGCCGCCGTCCGCGGCGCTGTCCGTGCGCAGCGGGGCCAGGGCGCGCGCGAACCGCTCGGCCCAGGCCAGGGACACGGCGTCCACCGTGCAGAGGGTGCCGTGCCCGACCGGGCCGGCGGGCGCGGCCGGGGCGCCCGTACCCGGGTTCGTGCCCGTGCGGGCGACGCGCAGCAGCCGCAGGGTCGTCGCCACGTCGCCGCTGAGCAGCGCCACGGCGCCGCACTCCCGGAACACCGGCGACACCGCGCAGGCCGCCTCGTACGTCCGCGTCACCGGGGAGGTGGGGGAGGCGGCTGCGGTCTCGGCGAGGCACACGACATGCACACCGGCCCGCGGGCCCTCCAGGGCCAGCCGCGCCACCGCCTCGCGCACGTCGGCACCGCCGGGATCCCCGTCCACGACGACCACGGTGTACGGCCCGGTGAAGCCGCCCGCCGGGTCGGTGCCGTCGTCGGGGCGCGCCCAGGAGGGCTGCGGCCGGACGGTCCCCGTGGCCGCTGTGGTCGCTGTGGTCGCTGTGGCCGCTGTGGCGTCCTCGGCCGTGTCTTGGGGGCGGGCACCCGACCGGGCTTCGTCCCCGAGGTGGTCGTCCAGGCGGCGGAGCAGCTCGGCGGCGCGGGCCGTGGCCTGCTCGCGGTCGTGGGCCAGCAGCAGACGGCAGTCCTGGCCGTGTCCCGGGCGCACCTGGGGCAGCCAGCCCAGCCAGGACCACTCGGCGGTCCGCTCGGCGAGCGGGCGGGAGCGGTCCGCGCTGATCAGGACGATCTCCAGGGTGTCGGCGGAGTGCAGCGCGGCGAGCTGGGCCAGCACCGAGCGGGCCAGCCCGGTGAGCCGCTCGCGCGGACCCGCGAGGCCGAGCGCGCCGACCTCGCGCAGACCGGCGGTCACCGGCACCGCGGGCAGCGGGGCGTCGCCGCCCGGCGCCACCCGGTCGGCCGTACCGAGCCGCACGGTGAGCGCCTCCGGGTGGCCCGGGCCGCGCTCCCACAGCCGCGGCCCCGGTCCCAGCGCGGTCAGCAGCAGCGACGCGGGGTCCGGCCAGGTCTCCGGAGCGCCCGAGGTGCCGGGAGGGGACGCCGGGGCCGGGCCGGTCGCCGCCCCGTCGGACACGTACACGCCGGGTGCGGGGGCCTCCGGGGCACCTCCGCGCCCGCCGGTCAGCCGCCGCGCCCACGCCCCTATCCCCCCGCGCCTGCGCACCTCCTGCGGCACGTCGGTACCCCGCAGAGGAGTCCCCTTGCGTCCGGTGCGGGCGCCCGGAGCGCCGCCGCGTCCGGTGCGGGTGTCCGGGCTGGCGCCGTCCGCACCGCCGGGGGCGGCGGCGAGGCGGTGAGCCGTCGCACCGGTCGTGCTCGGGCGCGAATCCCCGGCTCCGGACGGGTCCGCGCGGAGGGCGCCCGCGTCGGCCGGGTCCGGGCCTGTCCGGTCCGGCCCGGAGAGGCCCTGGCCGTAGGAGGAGTCCCTGCCGCCCGGGTCCCTGTCGTACGCGTCCCTGCCGTGCGGGTCGCTCCCCGGTGTGACCGGGGCGGGAGCGCCGTATGCGCCCTTGCCGGGCCTGTCGGAGTGTGGATCGCCCGCACCGGACCCGCCGGTCGCGTACGCCCCCGCGCCCCGCGCGCCGCCGTGCGTCTCGCCCCCGGCGGGAGACTGCCGGGGCAGGCCCGCCGAGGGGCCGGTGCCGCGACTCTCGATGCGGGGTGCGCCGCCCTGGCCGGGGACCTGCGGCTGCTCGGCGGGTGCCGCGCCCCTGTCGTACCCCGACGTGCCGTACGCGTGGTGGGTGCGCCCGCGGGGCCGGACCGTCCCGTCCGGGCCGGTGCCGCGCGGCTCGGGGTCCGGTGCGGCTCCGTCCGCCGCCACGGACCCGCGCCCGTCCGGATCCCCCACCCGGCTGAATCCGCCCGGTCCGCCCGGTCCGCCCGGTCCGGCCTGTCCGTCCGGGCCGTTGGCGGGGCCGTGGCCCGGGCCCGTCGCGCGGGAGCGGCCGGCCGCGTCGCGCACCCGGACCTCCGCCCCGTCGGCCACACGCGCGTGGACCACCGCGTCGCCGTCCCCGGCCTCCGGCGAGGGCGTCCCCGGCCCGGACAGCCGTACGTGTCCCTCCCCGTCCGGTGTCGTCGCCACCCGCACCTCCGCCGCCGGCGGCACCGGCACGAGCCGCAGCGCGGACTCACCGATCCGCAGCAGCGCGCCCGGCGGGAAGCGCACCGGGCGGTCGCCCACGCGGGTGCCGTCCAGGGTGGTGCCGTTGGTGGAGCCGAGGTCGGCGACGGAGACGCGGGCGTCGGGACCGACGGTCACGGCGCAGTGCATGCGGGAGACGTCCGGGTCGTCGAGCGCGACGTCGGCGTCGGCCGAGCGGCCGAGCCGGATCTGACCGCCGTGCAGGAGGTGGACGCCGCCCGCGTCGGGGCCCGCGACCACGTGGAGCTGGGCGGGGACCTCCGCCGGCTCGGTGTGCGGGTCGGGCTCGCCCGGGGCGCCCAGGCAGAGCACGGCGCCGTCGATCAGCGGGGGCTCGCCCAGGGTGCTGCGCTGGGCGTCGAGCCGCTGCGCACCGGCGTACAGCACCACCTGGCCGGAGCCCGGTCCCTCGCCGGGGAGTGTCGCCGCCAGCGCGGAGGCGACCGCGGCCAGGGCCGTGCCGGCCGGGGCGGTGACGAGTACGTCACACCGCGCGGGGCGGTCCGCCGCCGGGACAGCCGAGGCAGCCGAAGCATGCGGGCCCAGCGGGTCTACGACGGTCAGCCGGATCTGCATCGCCGTAAGCGGTCCCTTCGCGCGGGCGCCCGCACGCCGGGACGGAAGCCGTCACCACGGTCCCCCACCGCGGACTTCCCCCACCGTCACACGAGCACGTCGGCCAGTACTGCACGCATCCTCGCACCTGCCACTGACAACGCGCCCGCCGCCGGCCGTCAAATGATCTTGATTGGTCGGCTCTGCCCCCAAAAATGCCTGACGGATGACCTGCGGATGATCGAATGCCGTCCGCTTGAGATCGGTCACGTGCGGGCAGCGGCAACCACGGGACCGGGTCGAGCGTCTTTCCTTCGAACGTGGTCCGGGGGGCGGCACTACAGTTGGGTCCGACTGGGACCGACCGGGTCTGGGACAGTGGGTCCGAACAGCCAGCAAGCAACTAGGAGCGCATGACGTGCGGCCGGTAGGCAGCAAGTACCTCCTCGAGGAGCCCCTCGGCCGCGGTGCCACGGGCACCGTATGGCGTGCCCGCCAGCGGGAGACCGCGGGCGCCGAGGCGGCCGTGGCCGGACAGCCCGGCGAGACCGTCGCGATCAAGGTCCTCAAGGAAGAGCTCGCGAGCGACGCCGACATCGTGATGCGCTTCCTGCGCGAGCGCTCGGTGCTGCTCCGGCTCACCCACCCCAACATCGTCCGGGTCCGCGACCTGGTCGTCGAGGGCGAGCTGCTGGCCCTGGTCATGGACCTCGTCGACGGACCGGACCTGCACCGGTACCTGCGCGAAAACGGGCCGCTCACCCCGGTTGCCGCGGCTCTGCTCACCGCGCAGATCGCCGACGCGCTGGCCGCGAGCCACGCCGACGGCGTCGTCCACCGCGACCTGAAGCCGGCCAACGTCCTGCTGAAGCAGACCGGCGGCGAGATGCACCCGATGCTGACCGACTTCGGCATCGCCCGCCTCGCCGACTCGCCCGGCCTCACCCGCACCCACGAATTCGTGGGCACGCCCGCGTACGTGGCGCCGGAGTCCGCCGAGGGCCGCCCGCAGACCTCCGCCGTCGACGTCTACGGCGCCGGCATCCTGCTCTACGAGCTGGTCACCGGCCGCCCCCCGTTCGGCGGGGGCTCCGCCCTGGAGGTGCTGCACCAGCACCTGAGCGCCGAACCGCGCCGCCCCTCCACCGTCCCCGACCCGCTGTGGACGGTCATCGAGCGCTGCCTGCGCAAGAACCCCGACGACCGCCCCAGCGCCGAGAACCTCGCCCGCGGCCTGCGCGTCGTCGCCGAGGGCATCGGCGTGCACGCGAACAGCGCGCAGATCGGCGCCGCGGAGAACGTGGGCGTGCTCCTGGCCCCCGACCCCGCGCCCGCCCAGGTCCCCGGCAGCCCCGACGCCGCCTACGACCCGAACGGCGCGACCAGCGTCCTGCCGCACACCTCGGGCCCGGCGGGCGCCGCCGACCCCACCGCCGTACTCCCGAGCACCGGGGCCCCCGACCCGACCGCCGTCATGCCGCCGGTGCCGCCGGGACAGCCCGGCGCCCCGGGACAGGGCGGGCCCGAGGACCCGCACCCCTGGCAGAACCAGCTGCGCGCCGCCCGCGACCGCAACGAGCAGACGCAGGTCCAGTACCTCGACCCGAACCAGGACCCGCTGCGCCGCCGCCCCCAGCGGCAGGTCTCCCGCCAGCCGCAGCAGCCCCGCCAGGCCCCGCAGGGCCCGCCGCCCCAGCAGCCCGGCTACGGCTACCCGCAGCAGCAACAGCCGCAGCGGTACGCCACCCCGCAGCCCCAGCAGCCGCAGCGGTACGCCCCGCCGCCCGCGCCCGAGCCGCAGCCGCCCCGGCGCGAACCCAGGCCGCCGCGGCAGCGCAGCGCCAACCCCATGCGCATCCCGGGCCTGGGCTGCCTCAAGGGGTGCCTGGTCACCGTCGTCATCCTGTTCGTGGCCGGCTGGCTCGTCTGGGAGCTGAGCCCGCTCCAGGACTGGATCGGCACCGGCAAGGGCTACTGGGACCAGCTCACCGACTGGTTCACCACCGTGACCGACTGGATCGGGGACCTGGGCGGCTCCGGAGGCTGAGTCTGGAGACTTGTCGACATCCGGAGGGTGATTTCCGCCTCCCTGGTGAAGGCCGGCTCCTCGGACGCGTACTTTTAGGCGCAACACGCGTCGGTAGGAGCAGTCTTGGCACGGAAGATCGGCAGCCGGTACACCGCCCACCAGATCCTCGGGCGGGGCAGCGCCGGCACGGTGTGGCTGGGCGAGGGGCCCGACGGTCCCGTCGCGATCAAACTGCTGCGCGAGGACCTGGCGTCCGACCAGGAACTCGTCTCGCGCTTCGTGCAGGAGCGCACCGCCCTGCTCGGCCTTGACCACCCGCACGTCGTCTCCGTGCGCGACCTGGTGGTCGACGGCAACGACCTCGCGCTGGTCATGGACCTGGTCCGCGGCACGGACCTGCGCACCCGCCTCGACCGGGAGCGGCGCCTGGCGCCCGAGGCCGCGGTGGCCGTCGTCGCCGACGTCGCCGACGGGCTGGCCGCCGCGCACGCCGCCGGGGTCGTGCACCGCGACGTCAAGCCGGAGAACGTGCTGCTCGACATGCAGGGCCCGCTCGGCCCCGGCGGCTCGCACCCGGCGCTGCTGACGGACTTCGGCGTGGCCAAGCTCATCGACACCCCGCGCCGCACCCGCGCCACGAAGATCATCGGCACGCCCGACTACCTGGCCCCGGAGATCGTCGAGGGCCTGCCCCCGCGCGCGGCGGTCGACATCTACGCGCTCGCCACGGTCCTGTACGAGCTGCTGGCCGGCTTCACGCCGTTCGGCGGCGGCCACCCCGGCGCGGTGCTGCGCCGCCACGTGACCGAGACCGTCGTCCCGCTCCCGGGCATCCCGGACGAGCTGTGGCAGCTCCTCGTCCAGTGCCTCGCCAAGGCCCCGGCCTCCCGGCTGCGCGCCTCCGAGCTGAGCGCCCGGCTGCGCGAGCTGCTGCCGATGCTCGCCGGAATGGCCCCGCTGGACGTGGACGAGCCCGACGCCGAGCAGCCGGAGGACGCCCCCGACGCGTCCGCGGCGTCCCCGGCCGCCCCCGTGTCCACCGCGGAACCGGTCCGGCGCCGGGGAGCGGTGCCCCTGGTGCCGGGGGCCAAGCCGGCCGACTCCAACCGCGACACCCACACCTCGATGCGCGTCCCCGCCCCCGACGAACTGGTCAGCGGCGCCCGCGGCACCGCCCGCGCCCCGCGCGCGTCGGGCGCCCCGCGCCCCGGCTCGGCCCGCAACCGCGCCGCCACGCGGCGCCGCCGGATCGCGGTGGGCGCGGGCGCCGTCGCCCTGGTGGCGGCGATCGGCGTCGGTACGTGGCTGGCCACGGGCGGTGACGAGGACGGCGGCGGACCCCAGGACACGCGGAACTCCGCACCCGCCTCCCCCTGAGGCCGGGCGCGGCACGGTCACCGCCGTCGGGCGACGGCCCGGCGAAGACCGCTGGACGGAGCCGTTACGCTGGATGCGTGGCAGTCGTCGATGTATC
This sequence comes from Streptomyces rubrogriseus, assembly GCF_027947575.1. NCBI lineage: Bacteria > Bacillati > Actinomycetota > Actinomycetes > Kitasatosporales > Streptomycetaceae > Streptomyces > Streptomyces rubrogriseus. The sequence continues at coordinate 891,962 of NZ_CP116256.1, forward strand.
CGAAGAGCTGAAGTCCCTCTCCTCGACCATGGAGTCGATCGAGGCCGTCCTGGACCTCGACAGGCTGAGGGCAGACATCGCCGTGCTCGAGGAGCAGGCGGCCGCGCCCTCCCTGTGGGACGACCCGGAGGCGGCGCAGAAGATCACCAGCAAGCTCTCGCACCTCCAGGCCGAGGTGCGGAAGGCCGAGGCCCTGCGCGGCCGGATCGACGATCTCGGCGTGCTCTTCGAGATGGCCGAGGAGGAGGACGACCCGGACACCCGCGCCGAGGCCGAGTCCGAGCTCACGGCCGTCCGCAAGGCGCTGGACGAGATGGAGGTCCGCACCCTGCTCTCCGGCGAGTACGACGCGCGCGAGGCGCTCGTCAACATCCGCGCCGAGGCGGGTGGCGTGGACGCCGCCGACTTCGCCGAGAAGCTCCAGCGCATGTACCTGCGCTGGGCCGAGCAGCACGGCTACAAGACCGAGATCTACGAGACGTCGTACGCGGAGGAGGCCGGCATCAAGTCGACCACCTTCGCCGTGCAGTCGCCGTACGCCTACGGCACCCTCTCCGTCGAGCAGGGCACGCACCGGCTGGTGCGCATCTCGCCCTTCGACAACCAGGGGCGCCGCCAGACCTCCTTCGCGGGCGTCGAGATCCTTCCCGTGGTCGAGCAGACCGACCACATCGAGATCGACGAGTCCGAGCTGCGGGTGGACGTGTACCGGTCCTCCGGCCCCGGCGGCCAGGGCGTGAACACCACCGACTCGGCGGTGCGCCTGACCCACATCCCCACCGGCATCGTCGTCTCCTGCCAGAACGAGCGCTCCCAGATCCAGAACAAGGCCACCGCCATGAACGTCCTCCAGGCCAAGCTCCTGGAGCGGCGCCGCCAGGAGGAGCAGGCCAAGATGGACGCCCTCAAGGGTGACGGGGGCAACTCCTGGGGCAACCAGATGCGTTCGTACGTGCTGCACCCGTACCAGATGGTCAAGGACCTGCGCACGGAGCACGAAGTGGGCAACCCGGAGGCCGTGTTCAACGGCGAGATCGACGGTTTCCTTGAGGCCGGAATTCGCTGGCGCAAGCAGCGGGAGAAGTAACGCGAGGCGGAACCGCCGCTTTGTCGACAAGGCAACTGCCGCCCCTCCGGCGGCGGTTGCCTTTTCTCTGCCCTCCGTTCACCGGTGATGTCTGGGTTTTGCATCACACTCACACCCATTGTGTCCGGCATACGTCCCGTACCCGGACATCGCGTACGCAATGGCCTTGACGTTGCTTTGAACATTCGGAATGGTGAGGCGCGGCATGCGTATTTCTGGGGCGCATGTGAACCGGGGGGCTTGAGCACACATGCAGCCACCCCCGTCGATCACGGCCCCCGAGTGCGGCCTCGACGACTAAAACGGCTACTGGGGGTAGCAACTACATGACGAAGAAGACGCGCATCCGTGTCGCGCGCATAGCGGCCGGCGCCGTGATCGCGGCCGGTGCCTCCCTGACCGCCGCGGGTGCCGCCTCGGCGCTCGACATCGGCGTGAGCGCCAGCGCCGACGACCAGGGGCTCGGCCTCGGCGTAAGCGTCCAGGGCGGCGAGGAGGACGGCGGCCTGACCGAGGGCTCCAACGTCGGCGTGACCGAGGGCGGCGACAACGGCGGTTCCGGTGACGTCGGCGGCAACGGTGACGACGGTGGCGCTGGTGACGTCGGCGGCAACGGTGACGACGGTGGCGCTGGTGACGTCGGCGGCAACGGTGACGACGGTGGCGCCGGTGACGTCGGCGGCAACGGTGACGACGGTGGCGCCGGTGACGTCGGCGGCAACGGTGACGACGGTGGCGCCGGTGACGTCGGCGGCAACGGTGACGACGGTGGCGCCGGCGATGTCGGCGGCAACGGTGACAACGGCGGTTCCGGCGACAACGGCGGTTCCGGTGACGTCGGCGGCAACGGTGACAACGGCGGTTCCGGCGACAACGGCGGCAACGGCAACGGTGGCAACGGCAACGGCAACGGTGGCAACGCCGGCGGTGCCGGTGGCGGCGACAACACCACCCCCGACGGCGGCGGCAACGACAACGTCGCTCAGGAGGAGGGTTCCTCCGCGCTGACCGACACCGGCGAAGAGGCCCCGGCCTCCGACACCGCCGCCCAGGGCAACGGTGAGGAGCTCGCCGAGACCGGCGCCGCGGAGACCACGTTCCTGCTGGTCGGCGCCGCGACGATGATCGCCGGCGGCATCGGCTTCCGCTTCCTGCCGCGCCTGATGAACGGCCGCGGGGCAGCTGCCTGACGGTAGCCGTCCGCGCACGCACCGCACACGCGGAAAGAGGGGCCCGGAGCGTCACCGCTCCGGGCCCCTCCCGCGTCCTGGGTCACTCTCCGCGCCCGTCCGTGTCCTGGTGGGCCCCCAGGGCCGCTCCAGGGCCGTCAGACGGTCTGGTGGGCGAGCAGGGCCACCGCGGCGATCAGCACCGCCAGCAGCGCGATCAGCGTCGTCGGATTCAGCCCCGCGAAGAAGTTGCTCTCCTGCTGCAGCCGCTCGCGGTTGGCCCGGCAGACCGGGCACCTGCCCTCGCTCACGGGCGACGCGCAGTTCGCGCACACCAACCGGTCGTACGTCATGCGCTCACCCTCCTTGCCGCCGGCTCCCTCTGGACAACGCCCGCGACGACGCGAACGTTCCCCTTCCACTGTGCCAGGTTCCGAAGGGCCCCGCGCGCCCTCCCGTGGGGACAAAACGCGCAACTGATACGCAACCCCGACCGGTGACTGCGGTCGGCTCCCCGGTTCGCGTATGGTCACGCACATCTACCCCCGGCGACCCGTGGTGCATCCGTGATCCGATTCGACAACGTCTCCAAGGTCTACCCCAAACAGAGCCACCCAGCCCTCAGGGACGTCTCCCTGGAGGTCGAGAAGGGCGAGTTCGTCTTCCTCGTGGGGTCCTCCGGCTCCGGAAAGTCCACCTTCCTGCGACTGATCCTCCGCGAGGAGCGGTGCAGCCACGGACAGGTGCACGTCCTGGGGAAGGACCTCGCCCGCCTGTCCAACTGGAAGGTGCCGCAGATGCGGCGCCAGCTGGGGACGGTGTTCCAGGACTTCCGCCTGCTGCCGAACAAGACGGTCGGCGAGAACGTCGCCTTCGCCCAGGAGGTCATCGGCAAGTCCCGCGGTGAGATCCGCAAGTCCGTGCCGCAGGTCCTCGACCTCGTCGGACTCGGCGGCAAGGAGGACCGCAGGCCCGGCGAGCTGTCCGGCGGTGAGCAGCAGCGCGTCGCCATCGCGCGCGCCTTCGTCAACCGGCCCAAGCTGCTGATCGCCGACGAGCCCACGGGCAACCTCGACCCGCAGACCTCGGTCGGCATCATGAAGCTGCTCGACCGGATCAACCGGACGGGCACCACCGTGGTGATGGCCACGCACGACCAGAACATCGTGGACCAGATGCGCAAGCGCGTCATCGAGCTGGAGAAGGGCCGCCTCGTCCGTGACCAGGCACGCGGTGTCTACGGCTACCAGCACTGACGAGCCACTGACGACGAGGAACGAAAGGCTTAACGAGACGCCATGCGCGCCCAGTTCGTAGTCTCGGAGATCGGAGTCGGTCTTCGCCGCAATCTGACGATGACCTTCGCGGTCATCGTCTCGGTCGCCCTGTCCCTGGCCCTGTTCGGCGGTTCGCTGCTGATGAGCGACCAGGTCAACAACATGAAGGGCTACTGGTACGACAAGGTCAACGTCTCGGTCTTCCTCTGCAACAAGAGCGACGCCGAGTCCGACCCCAACTGCGCCAAGGGCGCGGTGACCGAGGACCAGAAGAAGCAGATCATGTCCGACCTCGACGAGATGGCCGTCGTCGAGAAGGTCACGTACGAGTCGCAGGACGAGGCGTACAAGCACTACAAGGAGCAGTTCGGCGACTCCCCGCTGGCCAGCTCCCTCACGCCGGACCAGATGCAGGAGTCGTACCGGATCAAGCTGCAGGACCCGGAGAAGTACCAGGTCATCGCGACCGCCTTCGACGGCCGGGACGGCGTGCAGTCCGTGCAGGACCAGAAGGGCATCCTGGACAACCTCTTCGGCCTGCTCAACGGCATGAACTGGGCCGCGCGCGCGGTGATGGCCCTGATGCTCGTCGTCGCCCTGATGCTGATCGTCAACACGGTGCGCGTCTCGGCGTTCAGCCGGCGCCGCGAGACCGGCATCATGCGCCTCGTCGGCGCGTCGGGCTTCTACATCCAGGCGCCGTTCATCATGGAGGCGGCGGTCGCCGGTCTCATCGGCGGCGGTGTCGCCTGCGGATTCCTGGTGATCGCCAGGTACTTCATCATCGATCACGGACTCGCGCTGTCCGAGAAGCTGAACCTGATCAACTTCATCGGCTGGGACGCCGTCCTGACGAAGCTGCCGCTCATCCTGGCCACGAGCCTGCTGATGCCCGCGTTGGCCGCGTTCTTCGCGTTGCGCAAGTACCTGAAGGTGTGACACATACCAAGAGGGCCGCGCGGTCGAGAGACCGTGCGGCCCTCACGCGTTGTCCTAGACTCACCGGCATGTCAGGTCGTGACCTGTTCTGTCAGCCCCGCCGCGTACGCCACGGGGCCGCCCTGACCTTGGTGTTCGCGAGCGTGCTCGTCGCGGGCGCGGCCTCGGGCACGCTGCCCGGGACGGACCGGAAGTCCGGGACAGGCACGGCCCGTTCGGCCGCCCCGGCCGGTCAACAGGCCCGCCACGACGACGTCGCCCGCGCGGCGGCCGAGGCCATGGCCGACGGCAAGTCCCCCGTGGAGGCCGCCGAACGCGCGGTCAGCCGCAGCGGGGACCGCTGGGGCGCCGTCTACTCCGAGGGCGAGTACGAGGAGTTGGAGGACGCCCTCGACGGCCGGTACACCGGCGTCGGGCTCTCCGCCCGCCGCGAGCGCGACGGCCGCATCGAGGTGACCCGGGTGCGCTCCGGGTCGCCCGCCGCCGAGGCCGGGATCCGGGAGGGCGACCGGCTGCGCAGTGTCGACGGCGAGCGGGTCGACGGACGGCCCGTCACCGAGGTCGTCTCCATACTGCGCGGCGACGGCGAGCGGGAGCCCGCCGGCACCGCCGTCCGGCTGGGACTGGAGCGCGGCACGCGCGCGTGGACCGAGACCGTACGCCGGGCCCGGCTGTCCACGGACCCCGTGACCGTCCGCACGCTCGCCGACGGCCTCACCGTCGTCAAGGTCACCTCCTTCACCAAGGGCGTCGGCGAGCAGGTGCGCGAGGCCGCGAACCGGGCGCCGTCCGGCGCCGGGGTCGTCCTCGACCTGCGCGGCAACTCCGGCGGCCTGGTCACCGAGGCCGTCACCGCCGCCTCCGCCTTCCTCGACGGCGGCCTGGTCGCCACCTACGACGTCGACGGCGACCAGCGGGCCCTGCACGCCGAAGCCGGCGGCGACACCACCAGACCCCTGGTCGCGCTCGTCGACGGCGGCACGATGAGCGCGGCCGAACTGCTCACCGGGGCCCTCCAGGACCGCGGCCGGGCGGTCGTCCTGGGGTCCCGCACCTTCGGCAAGGGCTCGGTGCAGATGCCGAGCCGGCTGCCCGGCGGCTCGGTGGCCGAGCTGACCGTCGGGCACTACCGCACTCCCTCGGGCCGTGGCGTGGACGGCGCGGGCATCACGCCCGACCTGGAGGTCGACCCGGCGGACCCGGCCGCCCTCGCGCGGGCCCGGACGGTGCTGAGCGGGCTGGGGCCGACCGCGTAATCGGCTTTCCGCAAGGCCCCTCCGTAGTGCCAAAATGGACCGCACTATGGCTAAGGAAAAAGGGCGCAAGCTGATCGCGCAGAACAAGAAGGCGCGGCACGACTACCAGATCCTCGACACCTACGAGGCCGGCCTCGTGCTGTCCGGTACCGAGGTGAAGTCGCTGCGCCAGGGGCGGGCCTCGCTGGTCGACGGGTTCGTGCAGCTGGACGGTCACGAGGCGTGGCTGCACAACGTGCACGTGCCCGAGTACAGCCAGGGCACCTGGACCAACCACAGCGCGCGGCGCAAGCGGAAGCTGCTGCTGCACCGGGTGGAGATCGACAAGCTGGAGTCGAAGTCCCAGGAGACCGGTCACACGATCGTGCCCCTGGCGCTCTACTTCAAGGACGGGCGGGCCAAGGTCGAGATCGCGCTGGCGCGCGGCAAGAAGGAGTACGACAAGCGGCAGACCCTCCGGGAGAAGCAGGACCGGCGCGAGGCGGAGCGGACGATCTCCGCGATCCGGCGCAAGCAGCGGGCCTGACGCCGCCCGCCGCCGGGAATAGGCTGGCACCCGTACGCGTTGGTCACGTACGATGGCACCTGCACCCCACAGAGGGTGCGAGCCCCTCTTCGGAGGACTTGAAAAATCAACATGGGGATGATCGGTTTCGACAGCGGCTGTCGAAGCAGGGGAAGCGTGTCGAGGAAGCGGCCATGATCTCGTAAACCACAGGCCGAAAAAATAATCGCCAACACCAAGCGCGATTCCTCCCAGCAGGCCTTCGCCCTCGCTGCCTGATCTCAGGTAGCGAAGCGAGCCTCCTACTAAGGGAGTGTCAGCCCGGGGCTGTTCCCGACCCGGATCCTGGCATCAGCTAGGGGACTAAACCTTGATCCCGGTCACGGGGTGAAGAGGGAAACCAAACAGTGACTGAGCCCGTCGGAGACTTGTCCGCGTGATCTCCGGGGCTGAGAAAATCGAAGCGGACTGCACACGGAGAAGCCCTGATTCCGCACCGTTGGACGCGGGTTCGATTCCCGCCATCTCCACGAGGTCGAGGGCGACGTGTGCTCGCGCGGTAAGCGCGAGCCACGTCGCCCTCGTCGTTTGCGCGGCTGCGCCGCGCGAGGCGGGGGCTCCGCCACCCGCACCCCCTCACCGGGTCCGTCTGGTCGGCAGCAGGGTCAGGAGGAGGGCCGTCGCGGCCGCCGTGACCGGGATGCCGTAGGCGGCGGTGGGGGAGGCGTGCTCCACCGTCCAGCCGCCCGCCGCGCTGCCGCAGGCGATGCCGCCGAGGAGGCCGGTCACCGCGAGGGTCATGCCCTCGTTCAGGCGGCCCTCCGGGGTGCGGTGCTGGACCAGCGTCATCGTGGTGACCATCGTCGGAGCCGTCGCCATCCCGCCGATCAGCAGGGTGAGCGCCAGCAGGGGCAGGGAGCCGCTGAGGGAGGCCGCGAGCAGCGGCAGGGTGAGCAGGGCCGTCATCGCGGCCACGCACCACGGCAGCCGGTGCTCGGGCGGCCCGGCGGGCCTGATCGCGCCGTAGAGCAGACCCGCCGCGCAGGAACCGGCCGCCTGCAACGCGAGGACCAGGCCGGCCGCCGCGCGGTGTCCCTGTGCGTCCGCGAACGCGATGGTGACGACCTCCATGGCGCCGAACACCCCGCCCATCGCCAGACACACCACCAGCAGCGACGGGATGCCCGGGGCCCGGAAGGGTGCCTTCGCCGTCGGTCGCGGGCGGGCCGGCGGCTCGGTCGCGCGCTGGGCGGTGAACAGCAGCATGCCGCTCACCAGCAGCACCACGCCCACCAGCGTGCCCGCCTCCGGGAACAGCGCGGTGCACAGGAACGCCGCGAGGACCGGCCCGAACATGTAGCAGAGTTCGTCCGTGGCCTGTTCGAAGGAGTTGGCGGTGTGCAGCGCGTCGGCGTCCCCCTCGAGCAGGTGGGCCCAGCGGGCGCGGGCCATGCCGCCGGTGTTGGGCGTCGTGGCGGTGGCGGCGTACGCGGCGAACAGGGTCCAGGCGGGTGCCCCGTACCGCACGCACAGCAGCAGGGCGACCGAGCCCAGCGCGGCGAACAGGGTGGCGGGCACGGCCACCCGCGCCTGGCCGTACCGGTCCACGAGCCGCGCGGTCCACGGGGCGACCAGCGCCGTCGCCGCCAGCCCGGTCGCGGTGACGGCGCCGGCGAGGGCGTACGAGCCCCGGGTGCCGGCGATCATCACGACGGCGCTGACGTTGAACATGCCCATGGGTAGCCGGGCGGCGAGATTCCCGATCGTGAACGCCCGGGCGCCGGGAGTGGACAGGAGCCGCCGGTACGGGCCGGGTGGCCGGCGCCGGACGCGGGGGCGGAAGTCGGCCGCGACCAGGGTGTCGGCGGTGACGGCCAGGACCGGGGAGGGCGGAGTGGGACGGGAGGGGTGCGCTGGGGTCGGCTGCGGCATGGGTCCACCGTCGCCCGGCGGCGATCAGGGGGTCCAACACCTTCTCCGTGGCCATTCACGCACCGCCGTTGTAAGTTCGCCGGATGCCCGCACCCACCCACCTCGACCCGCGCCTCCTGCGCGCCTTCGTCGCCGTCGCCGAGGAACTGCACTTCACCCGTGCCGCCGCCCGCCTCTACGTCGCCCAGCAGGCGCTCAGCAGGGACGTGCGGCGCCTGGAGCGGGAGTTGGGCGCCGAGCTGTTCGTCCGGACCACCCGGCAGGTGACGCCGACGGCCGACGGCGAGCGGCTGCTGCCGTACGCCCGCCGGGTCCTCCAGGCTCAGGAGGACCTGCTGGCCGCCTTCGGGCAGGCCCGCCCACTGCTGGTCGACCTCAACTCCCCGGGCCTGGTCACCGGCCGCCTGGTCCTGGAGCGGGCCCGGTCGCTCGCGCCCGAGCAGGAACTGATGGCGCGTTACGAGAGCGGACTGACCCACGCCGCCGGTGAACTGGTCGCGGGCCGCCTCGACGCCTCCTTCGGCCGCTTCGCGGGGCTGCCCGCGGCGCTGCGGGCGGGACTCGGCCACCAGCCGGTGCGCCACGAGCCCATGGCGGTCGTCCTGCCCGAGGGCCACCCGCTGGCCCGGCTGGAGCGGGTGCCGCTGTCCGCCCTCGCCGGAGAGACCGTGTACGCCGGGGCCGGCAACCCGCGCACGCCGGAGTGGACCGACCTCGCGCACCGCCTTTTCGAGGGACGCGGCATCCAGGTGGCGTCCCCCGTACCGCTGGCGGTCGGCGAGGAGGAGTTCCGGCGCATCATGGACAAGACGCGCAATCCCATCCTCGCCGTGGAGAGCTTTCCGGCCATGCCCTCGACCGTGGTGCGCCCGCTCGTCGACCCCGTGCCGCTCTCACCGGTGTCGCTCGTCTGGCGAAAGGGACTGGTGCATCCCGCGCTCGACGCGCTGCGCCGGGCAGCCGCGCAGGTCGCGACCGAAAACGGTTGGCTCGAGGCTCCCGGCGAAGGATGGATTCCGGCCGCCGACGCCGCTGTGATGTCCGTCCACAAGTGACACGCGGCAACCACACATCCTCCGCGTGCGCTACATTCTTTGCCTGAGCACGGTGTGATACAGGGGGCGCTCGAACCTGGTGGGGGCCGGTTCGGCCGACGGGTGCTCGGAGTCGTATGCGCACCCGGAAGTGTTCCGTGGGGGGAAGTGCGCGCGCGTGAAGAATTGGCAAAAAGACGCCCAACCGGAGTGGCCCGAGGTCGAGTCCGGGGCTCGTGATCTCTCGGAGGCTGGACGAGATGCTGACGCCACCGAGGTGCTGCCCCCTACCCGGGCCTTCCCGCCGGCCGGGGGACCCCCGATGACCGCGTCGGGCCCGGGGTGGTTCGGCGAATCCGGTGAGAGCCCGCGTGACCGCGGGAGTTCCGACGCCGACCGGACGCAGATCCTGGGTTCCCGAATAGGCGGCCGCGCGCCGGGCCCGGACCCGCTGGCCCAGGGGCGGATAACCTGGGGCAGAACCGACCCGGCCACGGCCGGACACGGCAACGCCGCCCCGGCGCCCGGGACCGGCCGCACCCCCGGCACCGGCCCGGACCCCGACCGGACGGACGTCCTCCCGTCGGCCGGTCCCGCCGCCCCGTTCCCGCCGACCCGTGCCTTCCCCGCACCGGCACCCGCCCCCACCCCCGCGCCCCTCCCCGTGCCGCCGTCTTCCCCGGCCCCGCCACCGCCGCACTCCGCGACCCCTGGCAGGAGACGCCGGACACGGACGACGACGCGGGCACCGGCACCGGCGCCGCCGGGCACACCCACGACCCGCACGAGGTCACCGTCCAGCTCGACGCCGTCCACCTCGGCGACGGCGTGCTCCTGCGGGCCGACAGCGGGCACCGCAAGCGGGGCCCCGAGGCCTCCGACGGGCCCGTCTTCGTCGACGCGTCGGGCCGCCGCAGCCGTCTCTACCGCCGCCTCGGCATCCTGGTCGGCATCGCCTGCGCGGTCTACGCCGTCGTCATCGTCTCCACGCTGCTCTCCGGCAACTCCGACGCGCCCTGGATGCCCGTGCCGGGCCAGGAGGAGGGCGCACCGGCCGGCCAGGTGGACACCAGCCCGGCGCCCTCGCAGTCGGCACAGCCGTCCGGCACCGCCAACGCCACCACCCCGCAGGCCACCCCCTCGGCCGACGCCGGCGCGACGACCGGACCGGGCGTCGAGGCACCCGCGTCCGGTACGTCCGGCGTGCCGGGCGGCAGCACGGGGCAGCCCGGCACGAGCGCCGACCCCGAGTCCTCGGCGACCGGCAGCGGCCAGAACCCGGGCGGCTCCGGTGCGACCGGCCCCGACCCGACGCAGTCCACCGAGGTGCCGCCGTCCACCGGCACGGACCCGTCGGCCCCGACCGGCGGCGGCGCCCCCTCCGGCGACCCGACCCAGCCCACCGGCGGCTCCACCACGGACACCGACCCGGGCGCGGGTGGCACCAACGCCAACGGCGCGGGCGCCCCGGACCCCGTCGCGGGTCCGCCCGGCACCTCCGTCGTGGCCGCCGAGTCGGCCGCCGGCACCTCCACGTCCCCCTCCCTTCCCCTGTCCCCGGAGAACACCCTCTGATGGCATCCAGCACCCGCCGTCACGGGGCCGCGCGCAGCGCCCGTGAGGGCTCCCGCCGTCGCCTGCCCTTGCGCCTGCTGCTTCCGCTGCTCGTCCTGGTCGCCCTGGTGGCGATGCTCATGCTGCGCGGATACGTGCACAGCGAGATCCTCGCCGACCACCGCGTCCAGCCGCCCGCCGCCACCGACAAGGTGCCGCAGAAGATCCTCGAGGGCGGCCCGGTCATCGACGTGCGGGGCGGCCGCACCGAGAGCCTGAGCGTGCCCGACCACCGGCTCGTCCTCACCTTCGACGACGGCCCGGACCCGACCTGGACCCCGCGGGTCCTCGACGTGCTCAAGAAGCACGACGCGCACGCGGTCTTCTTCGTCACCGGCACCATGGCCTCCCGCTACCCGGACCTCGTCGAGCGCATGGTCGACGAGGGCCACGAGGTGGGCCTGCACACCTTCAACCACCCCGACCTCTCCTTCCAGTCCAAGAAGCGCGTCGACTGGGAGCTGTCGCAGAACCAGCTGGCGATCACCGGCGCGGCCGGGGTGCGCACCTCGCTGTTCCGGCCGCCGTACTCCTCCTTCGCCGACGCCATGGACGACAAGTCCTGGCCGGTCACCGAGTACATCGGCAGCCGCGGCTACATCACCGTCGTCAACAACACCGACAGCGAGGACTGGAAGAAGCCCGGCGTCGACGAGATCATCCGCCGCGCCACGCCGCACGGCGGCAAGGGCGCCATCGTCCTGATGCACGACTCCGGCGGCGACCGCCACCAGACCGTGCAGGCCCTGGACAGGTTCCTGCCCGACCTGAAGAAGAAGGGCTACGAGTTCGACAACCTCACCGAGGCCCTGGACGTGCCCAGCGCCATGAGCCCGGTGACCGGCGCCGAACTCTGGAAGGGCCGGGCGTGGGTCTTCCTGGTCCAGGCCTCGGAGAAGCTCACCGACGGCCTGGTGGTGGGCCTGGCGGTGATCGGCACGCTGGTCATCGGACGCTTCGTGCTGATGCTGCTCCTGTCGGGCGTCCACGCCCGCCGGGTGCGCCGTCGGCGCTTCCGCTGGGGACCGGCGGTCACCGAACCCGTCACGGTGCTGGTCCCGGCGTACAACGAGGCCAAGTGCATCGAGAACACGGTGCGTTCCCTGGTGGCCAGCGACCACCCGGTCGAGGTCATCGTCATCGACGACGGTTCCAGCGACGGCACCGCCCGCATCGTGGAGGGCCTCGGCCTGCCCGGCGTCCGGGTGATCCGGCAGCTCAACGCGGGCAAGCCGGCCGCACTCAACCGGGGCCTGGCCAACGCCCGGTACGACATCGTCGTGATGATGGACGGCGACACCGTCTTCGAGCCGTCCACCGTCCGCGAACTCGTCCAGCCCTTCGGCGACCCCCGGGTGGGCGCCGTGGCGGGCAACGCGAAGGTCGGCAACAAGGACAGCCTCATCGGCGCCTGGCAGCACATCGAGTACGTGATGGGCTTCAACCTGGACCGCCGGATGTACGACGTCCTCGGCTGCATGCCGACCATCCCCGGAGCGGTCGGCGCCTTCCGCCGTTCCGCCCTGGAACCCATCGGCGGCATGAGCGACGACACGCTCGCCGAGGACACCGACGTCACCATGGCGCTGCACCGGGCCGGCTGGCGGGTGGTCTACGCCGAGAACGCCCGCGCCTGGACCGAGGCCCCGGAGTCCGTCGGCCAGCTGTGGTCCCAGCGCTACCGCTGGTCGTACGGCACCATGCAGGCCATCTGGAAGCACCGCCGCGCGGTGATCGAGAAGGGCCCCTCGGGCCGCTTCGGCCGGGTGGGCCTGCCCTTCGTCTCCCTGTTCATGGTCCTGGCCCCGTTGCTCGCCCCGCTGATCGACGTCTTCCTGCTCTACGGCCTGGTCTTCGGGCCGACCGAGAAGACGATCGTGGCCTGGCTGGGCGTCCTGGCCATCCAGGCGGTGTGCGCGGCGTACGCCTTCCGGCTCGACCGGGAGAAGCTGACCCCGCTCATCTCGCTGCCCCTCCAGCAGATCGTGTACCGCCAGATCATGTACGTGGTGCTGCTCCAGTCCTGGATCACGGCGCTCACCGGCGGCCGGCTGCGCTGGCAGAAGCTGCGGCGCAGCGGCGGTGTGTCCGCGCCGCCGCCCGGCGCCGACGGCGTGCCGCCCCAGCGGCGGTCCGGCGCCATGGACGGGAGGCCGGTCGGATGACCACCCCGCCGTACGACCCGATGCGACCGACCCCCGCACCCGGCCCGACCACGCCCTTCCCGACCACGCCCTTCCCAACCACGCCTGCCCCGCCCCGGAGCGCCCCGCACATGACCGCACCACCCCTCCACCCGCCCGTGGGCACTGACACCGACGTGCCGGTGGTGCCCCAGCAGAAGCAGGCCCGGCGCGCACCCGTGCGCGACCGGTACTTCGACCTGCTGCGGGCGGTGGCGCTCTTCCGGGTGGTCCTCTACCACCTGATGGGCTGGGCCTGGCTGCCGGTGGTGTTCCCGTCGATGGGCGTCATGTTCGCCCTCGCGGGCAACCTGATGGCCCGCAGCCTCAAGCGGCCCGCCGTCCAGGTCGTCCGCAGCCGCATGCGCCGCCTGCTGCCGCCGCTGTGGCTACTGGGCGTCGTGGGCGTGACCGGCATGGTGCTGCAGGGCTGGGGGCCGAACGAGGACGGGCACCCGGGCTGGTGGTGGTTCCACCTCCTCTACTGGGTCCTGCCGCTGAGCGACCCGCCCTTCGCCGAGAGCGTGCCGGGCATCCACGGCATCCTGGGCGAGGACTGGGCCGCGGAACTCGGCGGGCCGCTGTGGTACATCCGCGCCTACCTCTGGTACGTCCTGCTCTCGCCGGTGCTGCTGCGCGCGCTGCGCGCCCTGCCGTGGCTGACGATCCTCGCGCCGCTCGCCCTGTCGGCCGCCTTCCAGTTCGGCTACCTGAACCTGCCGGGCGAGCGCTTCCCGTCCGCGCTCACGGACTTCAGCACCTTCGGGGCCTGCTGGATCCTCGGCATGGCCCACCAGGAAGGCATCCTGAAACGGCTGCCGCGCTACGTCGTGCCCTCGGTGGCCCCGGTGATCGCCGCCCTGGGCCTGTGGTACGCCTTCCGGGAGGGCTTCAAGACCGGGTACGACCTGGACTCCATCCCCTTCGCGCAGGCCGTCTGGTCCTTCGCCACGGTGCTGCTGCTCCTGCACGTCAGCCCGTCGTGGACCGAGTGGCCGCGCCGGCTGCGCCGCTGGGACCGGCTGATCACCCTGCTCAACTCCCGCGCGGTGACGATCTACCTGTGGCACAACGTCTGCATCCTGATCGCGGCCACGCTGTGGGACCAGCTGTGGGGCTTCGAGGTCATGTACGAGAACGTCCCGTGGCTGCTGGAGAGCCCCTGGCCGGTCCTGGCCATCGCCTGGTTGCTGATCGGGAGCTGCATCGTCTGGTTCGGCTGGATGGAGGACGTGGCGGCCAAGCGCAGCCCCCAGCTGTGGCCGGACGGCGGGAAGCGCACGGCACCGAAGCAGCCCAGGGCCCGCGCCGCGCACCGGGGCTGACGCGTGTCGGCCCCCCGTGCGAGACTGCCCCGGTTGCGGGAGTGAACAGGGTGGCGTGAGCCGGTCAGGGGGAGCAGCGGGATGAGCAAGCGGCAGACGCGGAAGATGCTGGAGTTGATGGCGAGCGGGGAGCCGGTCCAGCTCACCAGCCGGATGTCCTCGGTGAAGAAGCTCGCCAAACTCGCCTTCGTCGCCCAGCAGTTCGGGTACGAATACGCCGACGTGCGCCAGAGCGGGGGGAACAACGCCGCGCTCACCATGCTGCTCGTCCCCGACCCGGGCCCGCAGGCCCGCACCCGGGCCGCGCAGAACTGGGCGCAGTACCCGAACGCCGGCGACGGCGTGTCGCTGCCGCCGCTCGTGCCGGACGCCTTCGAACTCCTCAAGGCCCGCATCAACTTCGACCTCACCGGCAAGAACGCCCAGAAGAACATGGGCTACGGCGCGCTCGGCGGCACCGTCGCGTGTGTGGTCATCGCCTTCCGCGAGGGCGGCTCGTCCGACGACTTCGTCATCTCCGGGATCATCTGGCTGGTCCTCATGGCGGCCCTGGGCATCGGCTTCCTCGTCACCCGCAAGCGCAACGCCAAGTTCGCCGCCCGGCTGCAGGCCGCCGGCTTCGTGCCGATGGCCGACGAGACGGGACGGGTGCGGTACCTGCCGCCCGGCGGGCAGCTGCCTGGGCACGGGAACCCGTTCGGTGCCGCGCCCGGCGGCTACGGACAGCCGGCCCCCGGCCAGTACGCCGCCCAGCCGCCGCAGCAGCAGCCGTACGGCGGGCCGCAGCAGGCCCAGCAGCCGTACGCCCCGCAGCCGGTTCCGCAGGCCCAGCAGCCCTACGGGGCTCCGCAGGCCCAGCAGGCCTACGCGCCCCCGCAGGTCCAGCAGCCGTATCCGCCCCAGCAGGCCCCGCAGCCGTACGGCCAGCCGCAGCAGCAGCCGTACGCGCCGCCGCAACCGCAGCAGCCGTACCCTCCGCAGGGCCAGCCGCCGCAGGGGCACCCGCAGCAGAACCCGCACTGGCAGCCCCGGCCCCCGCAGGGCTGACCGCGATCTCTCACCCCGCGTCCGTGCCGGGTGAGAGCGACGTTCCCTCCCGGTCATCCACAGCCCCACCGGCCTGAAACGCGTCCTGCCTAGCGTCGGTGCCACCGAGCTGTGGAGCACCGTGGAGGCGCGATGAAAGCCCGTGGCGGACGCTGGATCGAGCACTGGGATCCCGAGAACGAGACCTTCTGGAAGGAGACGGGACGGCGAACGGCCCGGCGGAACCTGTTCTTCTCCGTGCTCTCCGAGCACATCGGGTTCTCCGTCTGGACGCTGTGGTCCGTGCTGGTGCTCTTCATGGGCCCGGAGTACGGGCTGTCCCCGGCCGACAAGTTCCTGCTGACGTCCGTGGTGACCCTCGTCGGGGCCGTCGTACGGGTGCCGTACACCTTCGCCGTGGCCGTCTTCGGCGGACGGAACTGGACGGTCATCTCGGCGAGCATGCTGCTCGTGCCGACGCTCGCGGCCTTCGTCGTGATGGAGCCCGGGACGTCCTTCTCGACGTTCCTGCTGGTCGGGCTGCTGGCCGGGATCGGCGGCGGCAACTTCGCCTCCTCCATGACCAACATCAACGCCTTCTTCCCGCTCAGGGAGAAGGGCTGGGCGCTCGGCCTCAACGCCGGCGGCGGGAACGTCGGCGTGCCCGTCATCCAGCTCGTCGCGCTCGCGATCATCGGGGCGAGCGGCGGGCCCCGGGTGCTGCTCGGCATCTACATCCC
Source organism: Streptomyces rubrogriseus (assembly GCF_027947575.1). NCBI lineage: Bacteria > Bacillati > Actinomycetota > Actinomycetes > Kitasatosporales > Streptomycetaceae > Streptomyces > Streptomyces rubrogriseus. The sequence continues at coordinate 908,049 of NZ_CP116256.1, forward strand.
GCTGATCCTCGTGGCCGCCGTCCTCGCCGCGCGCTTCATGGACAACCTCACCACGGTGAAGAACGACACCGGAGCGGCCAAGGACGCGGCCAGGGAGGCCCACACCTGGATCATGTCGGTGCTGTACGTCGGCACCTTCGGTTCCTTCATCGGCTACAGCTTCGCCTTCGGACAGGTGCTGACGACCCAGTTCGGGCGGACCCCGCTGCAGGCGGCCTATCTCACGTTCATCGGACCGCTGCTCGGTTCGCTCGTCCGCCCGCTGGGCGGCAGGCTCGCCGACCGGTACGGCGGTTCGCGGATCACCCTGTGGAACTTCGTCGCCATGGCCGCGGCCACCGCGGTCCTCGTCGTGACCAGCATGGAGAAGTCGCTGGCGCTGTTCGTAACCGTGTTCGTGGCGCTGTTCGTGCTCAGCGGGCTCGGCAACGGCTCGACGTTCAAGATGATCCCGCACATCTTCCACTCCAAGGCGCTGGCCCAGGGGCTGACGGGAGAGGCGGCCGTGCTGCACGGACGGCGGCTGTCGGGGGCGTCGATGGGGCTGATCGGCGCGGTGGGAGGTCTCGGGGGCGTCGGGATCAACCTCGCCTTCCGTCAGTCCTTCCTGTCCTCGGGCTCGGGCACCGGTGCCTTCGTCGCCTTCCTGGCCTGCTACGCCGTGTGCATCGCGGTGACCTGGTCGGTATACCTTCGCCGTCCCTCCGTGCGGGGCGGGACGGGGGTGGGACCGGCGGCGGAGGAGACCCGGCGCAGCTACGCCGAGGTGTGACGTAACACTGGTGACATGCGGCGGAACCGAGCCCGTCACGCACGGTTGACAGGCTCGGTCGCCACGTGACTGTGCACGTGGGCGTGAACGGATCGGAGCGCGGCGAGGATGGACGACGTAAGCGACGTGAGTGGCGCGGGCGGCGCGGGTGGCGCGGGCGACGGGGTGCGGCAGCCCGGCCACGGCCCGCTGGCCGGGTTCACCGTGGGCGTGACCGCCGCCCGCCGGGCCGACGAACTGGGCGCGCTGCTCGGGCGGCGCGGGGCCACCGTCGTGCACGCCCCGGCGCTGCGGATCGTGCCGCTGGCCGACGACGGCGAGCTGATGGCCGCGACCAAGCGGATCGTCGACCGGGCGCCGGACGTCGTCGTCGCCACCACCGCCATCGGGTTCCGGGGCTGGGTCGAGGCCGCCGACGGCTGGGGGCTCGGCGACGCCCTGCTGGAACGGCTGCGCACGGTGGAACTGCTGGCCCGCGGGCCCAAGGTCAAGGGCGCGGTACGGGCCGCCGGGCTGACCGAGCGGTGGTCACCCGCCTCGGAGTCCATGGCCGAGGTCCTGGACCGGCTCCTGGAACAGGGCGTGGCGGGCCGCCGGATCGCCGTACAACTGCACGGCGAGCCGCTGCCGGGGTTCGTGGAGGCGCTGCGGGAGGGCGGGGCCGAGGTGGTGGGCGTGCCCGTGTACCGGTGGCTGCCGCCGGAGGACCTCGGTCCGGTGGACCGGCTGCTGGACGCCGCGGTCTCGCGGGGCGTGGACGCCGTGACCTTCACCAGCGCGCCGGCCGCGGTGTCCCTGCTGGGCCGGGCCGAGGAGCGGGGCCTGCTGCCGGAGCTGCTCGCCGCGTTCGGTCACGACGTGCTGCCCGCCTGCGTCGGGCCGGTCACCGCGGTGCCGCTCCAGGCGCACGGCGTGGACACGGTCCAGCCCGAGCGCTTCCGGCTCGGGCCCCTCGTCCAGTTGCTGTGCCAGGAGCTGCCGGCCCGCGCCCGTGCCCTGCCCGTCGCCGGGCACCGGCTGGAGATCCGCGGACACGCGGTGCTCGTCGACGGGGAGCTGCGGACCGTGCCGCCCGCCGGCATGTCCCTGCTGCGCGCCCTCGCCCGGCGGCCCGGCTGGGTGGTGCCCCGCGCGGAGCTGCTGCGCGCCCTGCCGGGCACCGGCCGCGACGAACACGCCGTCGAGACGGCCATGGCCCGCCTGCGCACGTCCCTCGGCACCCCGAAGCTGATCCAGACGGTGGTCAAACGCGGCTACCGCCTCGCCCTGGACCCGGCCACGGACGCCAAGTACACGACCGACTGAGCCCCGCACGGCACGGCCGCCTCCAGGTCCGATGCGGCGCGGCGGCACGTGCGCCGGCCCCGGGCGCGGACCGGACGCCGGCGCGGCCGGTGATGCGCGGTGCGGGCCACGCACGATGCGGCTGACCGACGGCCACACCGCGGGCCCTGGCCCCCGGGCCGATCGGCAGACGGCACCGCCCACGACGCCGCGCCGGGCGCCCGTCGGCCGGCTGTACGCGAGGCCCCGGCCGCCCACCGGCGAGGGTGGGTGTCCGTCGGCGCCCGGTGCTCAGTGTCAGGTCCGGCGGGGCGCCGTGGGCTGCTGGGGTGTCCGGGGTGCGGACTGCGCCGGTCGTCGTCCCCGTGTCGTCAGGCCCGCGGCCAGGCAGGCCGTCGCCAGCGTCGAGAGCACGGCGCGTACGACGTTCCAGGCCACCCACGGGGCCTCGAACCGCTCGCGCAGCGCCGCCGGGTCGCCGGGGCGGGCCAGGGCGTCGTTGAGCGGGACGTTGCCGACCACGGTGACCAGGAACGCGAGCGCGTACGCCGCCGCGCCCGCCCAGATCCACCGGCTGCCCGGCAGCCCGCGCGACTGCCACCCGGCGAGGCCCGCGAGGGCGAGTGCGCCCATGAAGACCAGCAGGAACACCGGATTCTGGATCACGTCGTTGATGTCGCGCATCACGTCGACGTACACCCGGTCCTCGCTGCGCGCCAGCGCCGGCATCACGGCGCAGGCGAAGACGTAGAAGGCCCCGGCCATCAGTCCCGCGGCGACCGTGGCCGCGACCAGTACTCCGCCGGCGGCTCGGGACCGCCGTTCCCCGTTGATGTCTGTCATGCGTCCAGTCAACGGGCGCCGCGGCGCGCCGGACATGGCCCGGGCGCGCGGGCGCATACGCGAGCGTCCACGAGGGGGCGGTACGAGGGGTTCCGGGCGCGGGTGCGGGCAGGCACTGTAGAGGGGAGCGCTCCGCAAGCGGTCCGCGCGCGGTCTCCCTGCTCCCCTTTCCGGGCCCGTGCCTGAGCGGGCAAGCCCTAGGCGGTGACAGGAACATGGCACTGGGTACGGCCACCGACCCGTACGAGCTGCGGTTCGACACCGGGCGGATCAGTCTGGACCTCATCGCCACCACCCACCCCGCGGAACGCCTCGACTCCGTCGACGCCCTGCGCGCCTGGATCACCGGCTCCGGACTCGTCCCGCCCGGCACCCCGCTGACCCACGCCGACTGCTCCTGGCTGACCGGCTTCCGCGAACTGCGCGGCGAGACCGCCCGCTTGGTGCGCGGCCGCCCGGTACCCCGCAGCCGCCCCTACGAACTCGCCCTCGCCCGCGTCAACGAGCTCGCCCTCGCCGCACCACCCGCGCCCCGTGCGGTCCCCGGCGAGGACGGCACGCTGGTGCGGGAGCTGACCGGGCCACCGCGGTGCGCCGCGCTGCTCGGTGCGCTGGCCCGGGACGTCGTGGAACTGCTCACCGACCCCGTCGCGCGGGCGAGCCTCCGGCAGTGCGCGGGCGACAACTGCCCCATCGTGTACGTGGACACCTCCCGCGGCCGCCGCCGGCGCTGGTGCTCCAGCGAGGTCTGCGGCAACCGCGAGCGCGTCGCCCGGCACCGCCGCCGCGTCGCGCTGTCCCGGTAGGTCCGCCTGCGTCCCGTTCGTACCGCGCCTCCGAGAAATCCCTCATCTCGTTTTGAACACGCCGCACTTCGCGTCCGTACCGAATGGGCGAGCGACCGACTGGGGGAACCCCCGGACATCGGAGGTGGGCGTGCGCAAGGATTCCGTCGTGGCCAATGAACGTGGTGCGAGGGCCCGACATCGCATGTCGCAGTCGTCCTCGGAACCCGACGAGGAGCTGATGCGCGCGCTGTACCGCGAGCACGCCGGCCCCTTGCTGGCCTACGTGCTGCGGCTGGTCGCGGGGGACCGCCAGCGCGCCGAGGACGTCGTCCAGGAGACGCTCATCCGTGCCTGGAAGAACGCCGGTCAGCTCAACCGTGCGACCGGATCGGTACGCCCCTGGCTGGTGACGGTCGCACGTCGCATCGTCATCGACGGCCACCGCAGCCGGCAGGCCCGGCCGCAGGAGGTCGATCCGTCGCCGCTGGAGGTCATCCCCGCGGAGGACGAGATCGACAAGGCGCTGTGGCTGATGACGCTGTCGGACGCGCTCGACGACCTGACCCCGGCCCACCGGGAGGTCCTCGTCGAGACGTACTTCAAGGGGCGTACCGTCAATGAGGCGGCGCAGACACTGGGCATACCCAGCGGCACCGTTCGCTCCCGGGTGTTCTACGCCCTGCGTTCGATGAAGCTGGCTCTGGAGGAGCGGGGGGTGACGGCGTGATGAGCGGCTACGGGGGAGTACAGGGATTCGGCCCGGGGGACACGGGTAACTCTGTCCCCATGCAGGGAACACCGGCGCCGAACGAGCACGAGACCGTCGGCGCCTATGCCCTCGGGATCCTCGACGAGGCCGAGGCGACGGCCTTCGAGGCCCACCTCGCCACCTGCGAGTGGTGCGCCCAGCAGCTCGACGAGCTGGCCGGCATGGAGCCGATGATGGCGGCGCTCGCGGACCTGCCGGGCACCGGCACGCCCGCCGTCGCCGAGTCGCTCACCGTGAAGCCCAGCGCGCGGCTCTCGGAGAAGCTCGTCGACGAGGTCGCCGAACGCCGCGCGAGCAAACGCCGCCGCAACTTCTACCTGGTGGGCACCGCGGCCGCGCTGATCATCGGCGGCCCGTTCGCCGCCGTGGCGACCACCGGCGGCGGGGGCGGCGGCGGTGACGACGGCGGCGGCCGCAGGGCCGAGGCGACGCAGCAGGCCGCGAGCCCCGCCGAGTCCGCCTTCGCCGCGATGCCGGACCGGGTCACCGCCACCGACCCGGGCACGCAGGTCAGCGCGACCGTGGCCCTGGAGAAGAAGGCCTGGGGCACCGAAACGGTCCTGGAGCTGAAGAACCTCAAGGGCCCCCAGAAGTGCTCCCTGATCGCCGTCGGCAAGAACGGCGAGCGGGAGACGCTCACCTCCTGGTCGGTCCCCGACTGGGGCTACGGCATCCCGGGCGCCACCACCGAGAAGGCCAAGAAGCCGCTCTACGTGCACGGCGGCGCCGCCTTCGAACCCAACCAGATCTCCCACTTCGAGGTCATGACCTTCGACGGGAAGCGGCTCGTGGAGGTCGACGCGTAGCGCGGGCCGCAGGCGCGCCGTAGCTTCCCGGGCCCCCTTCGCGTATTTTTGACGGCTGCCCAGCACGTCAGAAGGGGGCCCGGTGGCCGCACAGGCTCAACAGGATTCAGCGGTCGACTCGGAGCACGAGCCCGTACGGAAGGACTCCGCACGGGAGGACTCCGTACGGGACCGAGAGATCGACGTGGAACAGGCGCACCTCGACCGGGTGTACCGACGTCTCGAGGAGAAGATCCACGAGGCCGAGTTCCTCATGCACGACGCCGCGCAGCGCGGCCACGTCGGCACGCCCGGCGCCCTCGCCGAGCGCGACGCGCAGGTCTTCCGGGCCGGCATCCACCTCAACCGCCTGAACAACGAGTTCGAGGACTTCCTGTTCGGCCGCATCGACCTGCTCCTCGGCAAGGACGGCAAGAAGGGCCCGGACGGCGCGTACACGGCCGTCGAGCCCGCCGAGGGCGCCCTCGGGCCCGACGGCACCGCCGACATCGCCGAGACCCTGCACATCGGCCGCATCGGCGTCCTGGACGAGGACTACGCGCCGCTGGTCATCGACTGGCGGGCGCCGGCCGCCGCCCCCTTCTACCGGTCCACGCCGGTCGACCCGGGCCGGGTCGTGCGCCGCCGGGTGATCCGCTCCAAGGGGCGGCGCGTCCTCGGCGTCGAGGACGACCTGATGCGGCCCGAGATCACGGCCCGGCTGGACGGCGAGGAGCTGGCCGTCGTCGGCGACGGCGCCCTGATGGCCGCCCTCGGCCAGGCCCGTACCCACTCCATGCGGGACATCGTGGCCTCCATCCAGGCCGAGCAGGACCGGGTGATCCGCGCCCCCGCCGCCTCGGTGACCTACGTCGAGGGCGGCCCCGGCACCGGCAAGACCGCCGTCGCACTGCACCGGGCGGCGTACCTGCTCTACCAGGACCGGCGCCGGTACGCGGGCGGCATCCTGATCGTCTCGCCGACGCCGCTGCTCGTGGCGTACACCGAGGGCGTGCTGCCCTCGCTGGGCGAGGAGGGGCAGGTCGCCATCCGCGCGATCGGTTCGCTGGCCGACGACGCGGCGGGCGCGGAGGCCACGCTGTACGACTCCCCGGCCACCGCCCGCGCCAAGGGCTCCGCCCGCATGCTCCGGGTCCTGCGCAGGGCCGCGCGCGGAGCGCTGGAGCCGGCCGACTCGCCGACGCTGCTCAGGGTCGTCGCCTTCGGCCGCCGCCTCGAACTGGAGGCCGAGGAACTGGCCGGCATCCGCCGCACCGTCCTCGGCGGCACCGCGCCCGTCAACCTGCTGCGTCCGCGCGCCCGCCGGCTGCTCCTGGACGCCCTGTGGGAGAAGTCGGGCGCCGGGGCCCGGCACAGCGATCCCGAGCTGGCCGCCGAGCTGCGCTCCTCCTTCGACGAGGACGTCAGCTCCGAGGACTCCTTCACCGGCTTCCTGGACGCCTGGTGGCCGGAGCTGACCCCGGGCGCCGTGCTGGCCGCCATGGCGGACGAGCGCCGCCTGGGCCGCTGGGCCCGGCGCGTGCTGAACCCGGGCGAGGTCCGCAAGGTGGCCCGGTCGCTGCGGCGCGAGGGCCACTCCGTGCACGACATCGCCCTGCTCGACGAGCTCCGGGCGATCGTCGGCACCCCGGCCCGCCCCCGCAAGCGGCGCGAGCAGGACCCGCTGGACCAGCTCACCGGCCTGGAGGAGCTGATGCCGCAGCGCGAGGAGACCCAGTGGGAGCGCGCCGAGCGCCTCGCGCAGGAGCGCACCGAGTACGCGCACGTCATCGTCGACGAGGCACAGGACCTCACCCCGATGCAGTGGCGGATGGTCGGCCGCCGCGGCCGGCACGCCACCTGGACGGTCGTCGGAGACCCGGCCCAGTCCTCCTGGTCCGACCCCGACGAGGCGGCCGCCGCCCGGGACGAGGCCCTCGGCAGCCGCCCGCGCCGCCGCTTCGAGCTGACCGTGAACTACCGCAACCCGGCCGAGATCGCCGAGCTGGCGGCGAAGGTCCTGGCGCTGGCCATGCCCGGCTCGCCGTCCCCGTCGGCCGTGCGCTCGACCGGCGTCGAACCGCGCTTCGCGGTGGTGGAGGAATCCCTCGCCCGCACGGTCCGCGCGGAGGCGGACCGGCTGCTCGGCCTCGTCGACGGCACCGTCGGCGTCGTGGTCGCCATGAACCGGCGCGAGGAGGCCCGGCGCTGGCTGGACGGGCTCGGCGACCGCGTGGTGGCGCTGGGCAGCCTGGAGGCCAAGGGCCTGGAGTACGACGCCACGGTCGTGGTCTCCCCGGCCGAGATCGCCGACGAGTCGCCCGCCGGACTGCGCGTGCTGTACGTCGCCCTGACCCGGGCCACCCAGCAGCTGACGGTCGTCTCCGGCGAACGGGACGAGCCGGACGCCTCGGGGATGCCGGATCTGCTGCGCGACTGAGCGCCGGGCCGGGGGAGCGGCCGCAGACGTGCGGAAGGCCCGCGCCGTGCGACGGCGCGGGCCTTCCGCTTCTGTTTAAGTGGCACCGACCCGCCATGCTCGCCTCGCGGCAAGTGGTCGCTCGTAGCGACGAAGGTTGGGCCCGGGGGCTTGGATCGAGCCGGTGCCACGTCCAAGGTAACAAACGATCCCCGCAAGACAATTCCCGTCCCGCGGGTTCCTTCGGCGATCCTGCCGCCATCGTGCCGCGTCCCCGTCCGAGTCTTCCGGCGGGCCTTCCCCCGACGGGGTACTTCTCGTATGGTGGAAGTCGTTTTCCGAAATCGGAGCGAACAAAAAGTTCGCAATCCGGGGCGGCTACCGCGTACCCAGTGGTAGGTGCGACGATCGGACGGCACAACCCAGTTACACGGTGAAAGCAGAGGAAGTCGGCCATGGCAACGGCGCCCAGCGTCTCCTACTCGATGACGGTCCGACTGGAGGTGCCCGCCGGCGGAACCGCCGTCTCGCAGCTCACCACGGCGGTGGAGTCCGCGGGCGGCTCGGTCACCGGCCTCGACGTCACGGCCTCGGGCCACGACAAGCTCCGTATCGACGTCACCATCGCGGCCGGCTCGACCGCCCACGCCGACGAGATCGTGGAGCAGCTGCGGGGCATCGAGGGCGTCAGCCTGGGCAAGGTCTCGGACCGTACCTTCCTCATGCACCTCGGCGGCAAGATCGAGATGCAGTCCAAGCACCCCATCCGCAACCGCGACGACCTGTCCATGGTCTACACGCCCGGTGTGGCGCGGGTCTGCATGGCGATCGCCGAGAACCCCGAGGACGCCCGGCGGCTGACCATCAAGCGCAACTCCGTTGCGGTCGTGACCGACGGCTCCGCCGTGCTGGGCCTGGGAAACATCGGCCCGAAGGCCGCGCTGCCGGTGATGGAGGGCAAGGCGGCCCTGTTCAAGCGGTTCGCCGGCATCGACGCCTGGCCGATCTGCCTGGACACCCAGGACACCGACGCGATCGTCGAGATCGTCAAGGCCATCGCGCCGGGCTTCGCCGGCATCAACCTGGAGGACATCTCGGCGCCCCGCTGCTTCGAGATCGAGGCCCGGCTGCGCGAGGCCCTGGACATCCCCGTCTTCCACGACGACCAGCACGGCACCGCCATCGTCGTCCTCGCCGCGCTGACCAACGCCCTGCGCGTGGTGGGCAAGGGCATCGAGAACGTACGGGTCGTCATGTCCGGTGCCGGCGCGGCCGGTACGGCCATCCTCAAGCTGCTGCTCGCCGCCGGCGTCAAGAACGCGGTCGTCGCCGACATCCACGGCGTCGTGCACACGGGCCGCGCGGACCTGGTGGACGCCGCGCCCGAGTCGGCCCTGCGCTGGATCGCCGACAACACCAACCCCGAGGGCCTCACCGGCACCCTCAAGGAGGCCGTGCACGGCGCCGACGTCTTCATCGGCGTCTCCGCCCCCAACGTCCTGGACGGCGAGGACGTGGCCGCCATGGCCGACGGCGCGATCGTGTTCGCGCTCGCGAACCCCGACCCCGAGGTGGACCCGGCGATCGCCCGGGAGACGGCCGCGGTCGTCGCCACCGGCCGCTCGGACTTCCCGAACCAGATCAACAACGTGCTGGTCTTCCCGGGCGTCTTCCGCGGCCTGCTGGACGCCCAGTCCCGCACCGTCAACACCGAGATGATGCTCGCGGCCGCCCACGCCCTCGCGGACGTGGTGACCGAGGACGAGATCAACCCGAACTACATCATCCCCAGCGTCTTCAACGACAAGGTCGCCGGTGCCGTCGCGGGCGCCGTGCGGGACGCGGCGAAGGCCGCCGGAGTGGTGGCGTAGTTCCCCCCGGCGGGGGAAGGCGGCCTGTGGCGTGGTGGTGAGGATCACCACGGCGGGCCGCCCCTCCGGCGCGTCGCGGGATGTCGGGCTTCGGATCGCCCTCTAGGGTTGCGCAAGGCTCAGGCCCTCTCGGCGTGTGACTCCCAAGGGTGTTCTCACGACTCCTGGGGGTGCCGGATTGGCTTTACCGCCGCAGGTGGAGGCAGGATGCCTCCCTGGGCGCGAGGGTCTGACGACCGACCCGGGTCCGGGGAATGTCAGAGGGCCCTGGCAGCATCGGCATCGCTGTGCCCAACATGCGGCTCCGCCGCGTGGCACGCCTCAACGGCAAGAAGAACACGGGAGTAACAACATGAACCGCAGTGAGCTGGTGGCCGCGCTGGCCGACCGCGCCGAGGTGACCCGCAAGGACGCCGACGCCGTGCTGGCCGCCTTCGCCGAGGTTGTCGGCGACATCGTCTCCAAGGGCGACGAGAAGGTCACCATCCCCGGCTTCCTGACCTTCGAGCGCACCCACCGTGCCGCTCGCACCGCCCGCAACCCGCAGACCGGCGAGCCGATCCAGATTCCGGCCGGCTACAGCGTCAAGGTCTCGGCGGGCTCCAAGCTCAAGGAAGCCGCCAAGGGCAAGTAGGCGCTCCGCCTGGAGTGCCGGGGACTGCGCGGATCGTTCGTTCGGGATGCGGTCGTTTCGCGGCTGCGGGCCGTTCGTGGCTGGTCGCGCAGTTCCCCGCGCCCCCTTCGGGGCGCTCGACTCAACGCCGATGGGGCGGTCACCCGGGTTCGGGTGACCGCCCCATCGGCGTGTCTGCGTGGGTCAGCCCAGGGCCTTGCCCGGGAGTTCCACCTTCGCGCCCAGCTCGACGAGCTTGTCCATGAAGTTCTCGTAGCCGCGGTTGATCAGGTCGATGCCGTGGACCCGGGAGGTGCCCTGGGCCGCGAGGGCGGCGATCAGGTACGAGAAGCCGCCGCGCAGGTCGGGGATGACCAGGTCGGCGCCCTCCAGCTTGGTCGGCCCGGAGACGACGGCCGAGTGCAGGAAGTTGCGCTGGCCGAAGCGGCAGTCGGAGCCGCCGAGGCACTCGCGGTAGAGCTGGATGTGGGCGCCCATCTGGTTGAGCGCGGAGGTGAAGCCCAGCCGGGACTCGTAGACCGTCTCGTGGACGATGGACAGGCCCGTGGCCTGGGTCAGTGCCACCACCAGGGGCTGCTGCCAGTCGGTCTGGAAGCCGGGGTGCACGTCCGTCTCCAGGGCGATGGACTTCAGCCGCCCGCCCGGGTGCCAGAAGCGGATGCCCTCGTCGTCGATCTCGAACGCCCCGCCCACCTTGCGGAAGGTGTTCAGGAACGTCATCATCGAGCGCTGCTGGGCCCCGCGGACATAGATGTTGCCCTCGGTGGCCAGCGCCGCGGAGGCCCAGGAGGCGGCCTCCAGGCGGTCCGAGAGGGCACGGTGGGTGTAGCCGCCCAGCTCGTCCACACCCGTGATGCGGATCGTGCGGTCGGTGTCCATGGCGATGATCGCGCCCATTTTCTGCAGGACGCAGATCAGGTCCTCGATCTCCGGCTCCACGGCCGCGTTGGACAGCTCCGTGACGCCCTCGGCGAGCACGGCGGTCAGCAGCACCTGCTCGGTCGCGCCGACGGACGGGTACGGCAGGTTGATCTTCGTACCGCGCAGTCGCTGCGGAGCCTCCAGGTACTGGCCGTCCGCCCGCTTCTCGATCTTCGCGCCGAACTGCCGCAGCACCTCGAAGTGGAAGTCGATGGGCCGGCCGCCGATGTCGCAGCCGCCCAGGCCCGGGATGAAGGCGTGCCCGAGGCGGTGCAGCAGCGGGCCGCAGAACAGGATCGGGATGCGCGACGAGCCCGCGTGGGCATCGATGTCGGCGACGTTCGCGCTCTCCACGTGGGAGGGGTCGAGGACCAGCTCGCCGGGCTCCTCGCCCGGACGGACGGTCACCCCGTGCAGTTGCAGCAGTCCGCGTACGACCCGCACGTCGCGGATGTCCGGCACGTTGCGCAGCCGGCTCGGCGCACTGCCCAGCAGGGCGGCCACCATGGCCTTCGGCACGAGGTTCTTCGCACCGCGAACCCGGATCTCGCCCTCCAGCGGGGTTCCGCCGTGGACAAGCAGTACGTCATCAGCGCCGTTGACGGTCATGAATCTCGCGTTCCGTGGGGTTGGGCAGGGGCCAGAAGGGAAAGGGTAATCGTCTTGTACCCCCCATCCATGCGCCTCCGCACGGTCCGGCAACGTCATGGATTTGTCACAACACGCGGTGTTCACCGGCGCGTACGGGGGGTCACGATCGAGGGACGTGCGCGGGTGCGTGTTCACTCCCGTGCCCCCGATTGCCTCCCCACCGGAGGGGAACATGCGGGATCATGTCTGGCATGACCGAGGTGTCCTCGCTCACGGGGCGACTGCTCGTGGCAACGCCCGCCCTGGCGGACCCGAACTTCGAGCGTGCGGTGGTGCTCCTCCTCGACCACGACGAGGAGGGCTCCCTCGGTGTCGTCCTCAACCGTCCCACGCCCGTCGACGTGGGCGACATCCTGGAGGACTGGGCGGACCTGGCCGGTGAGCCGGGCGTCGTCTTCCAGGGCGGCCCGGTGTCCCTGGACTCGGCCCTCGGCGTCGCCGTCGTCCCCGGCGGGGCGTCGGGCGAGCGGGCGCCGCTGGGCTGGCGCCGGGTGCACGGCGCGATCGGTCTGGTCGACCTGGAGGCGCCGCCGGAGCTGCTGGCGTCCGCCGTGGGCGCCCTGCGGATCTTCGCCGGGTACGCGGGCTGGGGGCCCGGCCAGCTGGAGGACGAGCTGACCGAGGGCGCCTGGTACGTGGTCGAGTCCGAGCCGGGCGACGTCTCCTCGCCGTTCCCCGAGAGACTCTGGCGCGAGGTGCTGCGCCGCCAGCGGGGCGACCTGGCGATGGTGGCGACCTATCCGGACGACCCTTCGCTCAACTGAAGCGTGTGAGCTTCAGTACCCTTGGCCGTTATGAGCACTCTCGAGCCCGAGCGCGGGACAGGTACGGGAACCCTCGTCGAGCCGACGCCGCAGACGTCCCACGGCGACGGCGATCACGAGCGCTTCGCGCATTACGTCCAGAAGGACAAGATCATGGCGAGCGCCCTCGACGGCACCCCCGTCGTGGCGCTGTGCGGCAAGGTCTGGGTACCGGGCCGGGACCCGAAGAAGTACCCCGTCTGCCCCATGTGCAAGGAGATCTACGAGTCCATGAGCGGCGGCGGGGACGAGGGCAAGGGCGGCGACAAGAAGTAGCGCCGGGCGCCGGGAAGCGGCGCCGCTTGCCCGTACAGACCTCTCAGATCTTCCCGAAGGCCCCCGGAGTGTGCCCGCGCGCACTCCGGGGGCCTTCGTGCGTCGGGGCTGATTAACAAAGAGGTTTACGAATTGGTTCAGACCTCTTGTGGACAGGTTCATGTCTCCCTACGCTCCTGGGTGTTGTGCAGAGCGAAACCGTCATTGCATATGTTGCAACGCACGCCCGGAGGAAAGACTCCATGAAGCTCGCCCCCCGCCTTGCCGTACTGCTGGCCGCGGCCGTCGTCGCCGCGACGGCCTGCGCACCCCAGGCGTCCGACAACTCCTCCTCCGGCAAGGACGAGAAGAGCGGCACCCTGCGCGTCTGGCTGTTCCAGGAGGTCAACAACAAGCCGAAGGAGAAGGTCGTCGACGCGGCCCTCGCCGACTTCGAGAAGGCGCACGCGGACACGAAGGTCACCGTGGAGTACATCCCGGTCGAGACCCGCGCCCAGCGCATCAAGGCCGCCTTCAACGACCCGAAGAGCGCCCCCGACGTCGTCGAGTTCGGCAACACCGACACCGCCGGTTACGTGAAGGACGGCGGACTCGCCGACATATCCAAGGAGTTCGCGGCCTGGGACGAGGCCAAGGACGCCGACCCCACCGCCCGCCAGTCGGTCACCGTGGACGGAAAGGTCTACGGCGCCCCCTACTTCGTCGGCGTCCGCGCCCTCTACTACCGCACCGACGTCTTCGACGAACTGGGCCTCGAGGCCCCCAGGACGCTGGCCGAACTGGCGTCCACCGCCAAGCAGGTCCGGGCCGCGAAGCCCGACCTCTACGGCCTCGCGGTCGGCGGCGCCTACACCTACGGCGCGATGCCGTTCATCTGGGCCAACGGCGGTGACATCGCCACCGGCAAGGGCGGCTCCTACGCCTCCGCCATCGACAGCGCCGCCGCCCAGAAGGGCATCAAGGCGTACACGTCCCTGTTCGGTGACGCCAACTGCCCCGCCGCCAAGTGCGCCGGCATGACCGGCAACGACACCGTCACCGCCTTCGCCTCCGGAAAGGCGGCCATGGCCATCGGCGGCGACTTCAGCCACCAGGCCATGGAGGCCGGTGCCGTGAAGGGCAAGTACGCGGTGGTGCCGCTGCCCGGCGTCGAGCCCGGCTCCATCGCCCCCGCCTTCGCGGGCGGCAACAACATCGGCGTCCTGAAGAGCACCTCGCACCGCACCCTCGCCGTCGACCTGATGAAGCGGCTCGCGTCCAAGAAGGCGCAGGGCGAACTGTTCGACGCGATGGGCTTCCTGCCGACCTTCACGGACGTACGGCAGCAGGTGGCGGCCAGGGAACCGTTCGTGAAGCCGTTCGTCGACACGCTCGCCGCGGGCACGAAGTTCGTCCCGGCGTCTCCCGCGTGGGCCACGATCGACTCCTCGCTGGTGCTGCCGACGATGTTCCAGGAGGTGGTCAGCGGCAAGAAGGACGTGGGCGCTGCCGCTGGGGACGCGGCTCGGAAGATGGACGACGCGTTTGGCTCCGCCGGATGACGGGTTCGCCTGTGAGCTCGGGGGGTGCGGTGCGTGGGCGGGTGACGGTGCGTCGTGGCTTGTCGCGCCGTTCCCCGCGCCCCTTCGGGCGCTCCTCCGCCACCCCCTGGATCTACCTTGCCCCGGCTCTTGTCGTTCTTGGGGGGTTGCTGGTCTACCCCGTTTATCAGCTTGGGCTGATCTCCTTTCTGGAGTACACGCAGGCCCAGGTCAGTGGTGGGGAGCCGGCGACCTTTCAGGGGTTCGGCAACTATGCCGAGCTGCTCGGGGACGGGGAGTTCTGGCGGGTGCTGCTCGCCACCGTCGTGTTCGCGGCCGCCTGCGTGGTGTCCACGCTGGCCGTCGGGTGCGCGCTCGCCGTGCTGCTGACGCGGGTGCGGGCCGTGCCGCGGCTGGCGTTGATGCTGGCGGGGCTGGGCGCGTGGGCGACCCCGGCGGTCACCGGGTCGACGGTCTGGCTGCTGCTGTTCGACCCGGACTTCGGGCCCGTCAACCGGATGCTGGGCCTCGGCGACCACTCCTGGACGTACGGGCGGTACAGCGCCTTCCTGCTCGTGCTGCTCGAAGTGGTCTGGTGCTCCTTCCCGTTCGTCATGGTGACCGTCTACGCCGGGATCCGGGCCGTACCGTCCGAGGTGCTGGAGGCCGCCGCGCTGGACGGGGCCTCGCAGTGGCGGATCTGGCGCTCGGTGCTCGCGCCGATGCTCCGGCCGATCCTGGTGGTCGTCACCATCCAGTCGGTCATCTGGGACTTCAAGGTCTTCACCCAGATCTACGTCATGACGAACGGCGGCGGCATCGCCGGCCAGAACATGGTCCTGAACGTCTACGCCTACCAGAAGGCCTTCGCGTCCTCGCAGTACAGCCTCGGCTCCGCGATCGGCGTGGTCATGCTGCTGATCCTGCTCGCGGTGACGCTGGTCTACCTGCGGCTGCTGCGCCGCCAGGGGGAGGAGCTGTGAATCCTGTGCGTGCGCGAGTGCGCCGTCCGTGGCGGCTCGCGGCCGAGGTGTCCGCGCTGCTGATCGCGGTGGTCGTCGCCTTCCCGCTGTACTGGATGGTGCTGAGCGCCTTCAAGCCGGCCGGGGAGATCGAGTCGAGCAAGCCCCGGCCCTGGACGCTGACCCCCTCGCTGGACTCCTTCCGGCGGGTGTTCGAACAGCAGGAATTCGGCCGCTACTTTCTCAACAGCCTGATCGTGGCGGGTTGTGTGGTGATCGCCTCGGCGTTGATCGCGTTCCTCGCGGCGACCGCGGTGACGCGATTCCGGTTCCGTTTCCGGACAACCCTGCTGATCATGTTCCTGGTGGCCCAGATGGTGCCCGTGGAGGCGCTCACGATCCCGCTGTTCTTCCTCATGCGGGACTTCGGCCAGCTGAACACGCTGGGTTCGCTGATCCTGCCCCACATCGCCTTCTCGCTGCCCTTCGCGATCTGGATGCTGCGGGGTTTCGTGAAAGCGGTGCCGGAGGCGCTGGAGGAGGCCGCCTACATCGACGGGGCGAGCCGGGCTCGCTTTCTGTGGCAGATCCTTTTCCCGCTGGTCCTGCCGGGTCTTGTGGCCACCAGCGTCTTCTCCTTCATCTCGACCTGGAACGACTTCCTGTTCGCCAAGTCGTTCATCATCAGTGACACCTCCCAGTCGACGCTGCCGATGGCGCTGCTGGTCTTCTACAAGCCGGACGATCCCGACTGGGGCGGCGTCATGGCCGCGTCCACGGTGATGACGATTCCGGTGCTGGTCTTCTTCGTACTGGTACAACGACGACTCGTCTCCGGCCTCGGCGGAGCGGTAAAGGACTGACAACGTGACGGACCTGACGGACGTGACGGACGCGACCGACGTGATTCCCCGGCCGCGGCACGCGGCGGCCCGGGACGCCTACTTCGACCTCGGCCCCGACACCCGGCTGGTGGCCGACGAGGGCGCCGGGCACACCGAGCGCTGGCTGCGCGCCACCCTGGGCGCGGCCACCGGCCTGCCGCTGGCGCCCGGTGAGGGGAGCGGCGGCGCCGTCCGGCTGTCCCTCGACGGGGAACTCGCCGACGAGGGCTACCGCCTCGACATCGCAACCGACGGCGTACGGCTCACCGGCGGCGGTCCCGCCGGACTCTTCTGGGGCGCCCAGACCCTGCGCCAGCTGCTCGGGCCGGACGCCTTCCGGCGCGCCCCGCTGCCCGGCCGCCGGTGGCGGCTGCCGCTGGGCCGCATCGAGGACGAGCCCCGATTCGGCTGGCGCGGACTGATGCTGGACGTCTCGCGGCACTTCATGCCGAAGGACGGCGTCCTGCGCCAGCTGGACCTGATGGCCGCCCACAAACTCAACGTCCTGCACTTCCACCTGACGGACGACCAGGGCTGGCGCATCGAGATCAAACGCCACCCGAAGCTCACCGGGACCGGCTCCTGGCGCTCCCGCACGAAATTCGGTCACCGGGCCTCGCCGCTGTGGGAGGACAAACCGCACGGCGGCTACTACACGCAGGAGGACATCCGGGAGATCGTCGCCTACGCGGCCGCGCGGCACATCACCGTCGTCCCCGAAATCGACGTGCCCGGACACTCGCAGGCGGCCATCGCGGCGTATCCGGAACTCGGCAACACCGATGTGATCGACACCACCGCGCTCTCCGTCTGGGACACCTGGGGCGTATCCCCGAACGTCCTCGCCCCAACCGAGAACACGCTGCGCTTCTACGAGGGCGTGTTCGAGGAAGTCCTGGAGCTTTTCCCCTCCGAGTTCGTCCACGTCGGCGGCGACGAATGCCCCAAGGACCAGTGGCGGGCCTCGGCCACCGCGCAGGCGCGGATGGCGGAACTCGGCCTCGCCGACGAGGACGAACTCCAGTCCTGGTTCATCCAGCACTTCGACACCTGGCTCGCCGAACGCGGACGCCGGCTCATCGGCTGGGACGAGATCCTGGAGGGCGGCCTCGCCAAGGGCGCGGCCGTCTCCTCCTGGCGCGGCTACGCGGGCGGGATCGCCGCCGCGCGCGCGGGGCACGACGTCGTGATGTGCCCCGAGCAGCAGGTGTACCTGAACTTCCGGGAGGACGGCGGCGAGGACGAGCCCGTGCCGATCGCCTTCGTACGCACCCTGGAGGACGTCTACCGGTTCGAGCCGGTTCCGGCGGAACTGACCCCGGAGGAATCCGGACACGTGATCGGCACCCAGGCGAACCTGTGGACCGAGGTGACGGAGAACCAGGAGCGGGTGGACTACCAGCTCTTCCCGCGGCTCGCCGCCTTCGCCGAGGTCGCCTGGAGCGACCTGCCCGCCCCGGCCGACCGGGACTACGCCGCCTTCGAGCGGCGGATGGCCACCCACTACCGGCGGCTCGACGCCCTGGGCGTCGCCTACCGTCCGCCGGCCGGTCCGCGGCCCTGGCAGCGGCGGCCCGGTGTGCTCGGCCGGCCGATGGACGGGCCGCCGCCGAACAAGTAAGAGAAACGCCCCTAAACGTCACCGAAGAGTGGCAACTCGCGCGCATCGCGTGTAACTCCGATCATCGGAGATCCCGTGCGAAAACGGACCATCTAGCCGACGAGGCGGGCGAATGCCTCCTAGCGGACCCCTGCGTTCGGGCCCTGCGAAGATGTGCCAGAGTTGCCACGTCCACCCTGTCAGGTCGTACCGTACGGCCACATGGGCGGGACCAGGTGGGACAGCGGGAAGGGGCAGTCGGTTTGACCACGCACGCACCGCAGGCGGCGCAGGCCGTCACGCTGCCCACGACACTGGACGAGGCCGTGGCGGCGCTCACCGCGATGCCCGCGGCCGTTCCGGTCGCGGGCGGCACCGACCTGATGGCGGCCGTCAACTCCGGGCAGCTCAGGCCCGCCGCACTGGTGGGTCTCGGCCGGATCAGCGAGATCCGCGGCTGGCAGTACCAGGACGGGCACGCGCTGCTCGGCGCGGGCCTCACCCATGCCCGCATGGGCCGCCCCGACTTCGCCGCGCTCATCCCGGCGCTCGCCGCCGCCGCGCGCGCCGCCGGACCGCCGCAGATCCGCAACGCCGGCACCCTCGGCGGCAACATCGCCTCGGCCGCCCCCACCGGGGACGCGCTGCCGGTGCTGGCCGCGCTGGAGGCGACGCTGATCATCGCGGGCCCGGACGGGGCCCGCCGGGAGATGCCGGTCTCGCACCTGCTGGCGGGCATGGAGATGCTCCGCGCGGGAGAACTCATCGGCTACGTGCGCGTGCCGCTGCTGCACGCGCCGCAGGTCTTCCTGAAGGCGACCGGCCGCACCGGACCCGGCCGCGCCACGGCCTCCGTGGCGCTGGTCCTGGACCCGGCCAGGCGCGGTGTGCGGTGCGCGGTGGGCGCCATCGCGCCGATGCCGCTGCGGCCCCTGGAGGCCGAGCAGTGGGTGGCCTCGCTCATCGACTGGGACAACGGCCGGGCCGTCGTGCCCGAGGCACTGCACGGCTTCGGCGAGTACGTCGCCGCGGCCTGCATCCCCGACGCGGCCCCGGACGAGGACGGCTCCGTGCCGCAACTTCCGCCCGCCGTACTGCACCTGCGGCGCACCGTCGCCGCGCTGGCCCGACGAGCACTGGGGAGGGCCCTGTCGTGACCGACGACCAGCACGGCGACCCGCACGGCGATCAGCACGGCCAGGGCACCCCACCGGGCGGCAGCCGCTGGGACCCGCTGCCCCAGGGCGACTACGACGACGGCGCCACCGCCTTCGTGAAGCTGCCCGAGGGAGGCGTGGACGCGCTCCTCGCCTCCTCCGACAGCCCGCTCGCCGCGCCCGGACACGGCTACGTGCCGCCCCAGATCACGGTCGCGCCCGCCACCACCGCCGGCACCGACCCCGCCGCCACCGGGTCCTGGGCCGCGCCGTCGGCACCGTCCGCGCCCGTGGACGGCGCCCAGTGGCAGGTCCCGGACGCCGGTCAGGGCCCCGCCGCCCACCAGGGGTACGGGGGGTACCCGGCCCAGCAGGACCCGTACGGCGGGGCCGCGCCCTACGACGTGAACGCCGGGCAGGGCGTCCCCGGGCACGACGACCGGTTCGCCTACCAGCCGGGTCCCACCGGACAGTGGGACTTCTCCCAGGCCGCGCAGGCCGCCCAGGCGTCCCAGGCCGAGGCGGACGCCGCGGCGGCCCGGCAGGCGTCCGGCCAGGACGTGACCGGGCAGTGGTCCATCCCAGTCGCGGACGGCGACCTGCCGGACGAGTCGGGCGAGTTCACCACGTCGTCCCTGGCCGAGCAGTGGGGCACCGGTGCCCCGGCCACCCTCCCCGGCGGCGCACCCGCGCCCTGGGCGACGCAGCCGGCCGGGCAGCCGTGGGGCGAGGACGCGCCGCGGACCGGACCGGCCGACGAGGAGCGACCCGCCGTCGGCGGGCACGCATACGGCACCACCGCGAGCGGACACGGGGAAGGGCACGACGCCGACGCGGGTCACCGTGCCGGCGCCGACCTGAGCGGGCACGGACACGGACACGGCCACGATTCCGGCGCCGACACGGGCCATGGCCCCGACGCCGCCGTCGGCCCGCACGGCCCCGTCCCGAACGCGCACGGACCCGGCTCCACCGCGAGCGGACACGGGGCAGGACACGGGCCCGGATCGGCCGCCGCCTCCGTGCACGGGCACGACCCCGCCGTGCGCCCGGACGGGCCCCGCCCCGCCGACGGTTCGTACGCCCAGGCGCCCGGTGTCGACACCGAGTCCGCGGCCGAAGGCGCCGGGGCCGGTCCCAGCGTACCGGCGCCCGACGGGACCCCCACGGGAAGCGGGACTGCCACCGACGGGCCCCGAGGGGCCGACGCGGCCCCTGAGGGCCCGGCAGGGCGTTCCGCGGGCCCCGGTGAGGAGGCGAGGGCCGGGTCCCGTCCGGAGGCCGCTGAAGGCCCCGTGACGGACCGGGCGCCGACCGGCGGCCGGGAGCGCGTGCCCGAGCCCGCCCGGGAACGGGAACACGGGCAGGCGCCCGCGGGAGAGCCGCGGCCCGAGTCCTCGGCCGCCCCCCAGGGCGTCCCGGCCGACTCGCCCGACCCGGCAGACTCGCCCGATCCGACCGACCCGGTCGACCCGGCTGATTCGATCGACCCGGCCGACCCGACCGGCCAGGGGACCGACGCGGCCGACGCCGGGAGCGACGCGGACGGCCCCGAGGCCGCCACCGAAGCTGCCCAGGAGCCGTCGGCGCCCGCCGGGCCGCAGGACGAGCACCCGCTCGCCTCCTACGTGCTGCGCGTCAACGGCGCCGACCGCCCCGTCACCGACGCCTGGATCGGCGAGTCGCTGCTGTACGTGCTGCGCGAGCGGCTCGGCCTCGCGGGCGCCAAGGACGGCTGCTCGCAGGGCGAGTGCGGCGCCTGCAACGTGCAGGTCGACGGGCGGCTCGTCGCCTCCTGCCTGGTCCCGTCCGTGACCGCGGCCGGCAGCGAGGTGCGCACCGTCGAGGGCCTGGCCACCGACGGACAGCCGTCGGACGTGCAGCGGGCGCTCGCCCGGCGCGGCGCCGTCCAGTGCGGCTTCTGCGTGCCCGGCATGGCGATGACCGTGCACAACCTCCTGGAGGGCAACCCGGCCCCGACCGAGCTGGAGGCCCGCCAGGCCCTGTGCGGCAACCTGTGCCGCTGCTCCGGCTACCGGGGCGTCCTGGAGGCGGTCCAGGAGGTCGTCGCCGAACGCGAGGCGCACGCCGACGCCGACGCGCACGCCGGACCGGACCCCGAGGAGCCCCGCATCCCGCACCAGGCCGGTCCCGGCGCGGGCGGCGTCAACCCGGCGGCGTTCGACGCACAGCCACCTCCCGGCGCGCAGGACGCTCCAGGACCGCACGACCGGCCGCCGTACGGCGACCACGGAGACCACGGCACCCACGGCCGGGACGGAGGCCACGCGTGAGCAACGACGCCGCGACTGCGGAGGCCGAGGGGACCGCCGAGGCGGCGACCCCCGTCCCCGACCCGATCCCGCACGGCCTCGGCGCGTCGCTGCCGCCCGCCGACGCCCGCGCCAAGACCGAGGGCACCTTCCCGTACGCCGCCGACCTGTGGGCCGAGGGCCTGCTGTGGGCCGCCGTGCTGCGCTCACCGCACCCGCGCGCCCGCATCGTGTCCATCGACACCACCCACGCGCGCGAGATGCCCGGCGTACGGGCGGTCGTCACGCACGAGGACGTGCCCGGCAGCCCGCTGCACGGCCGCGGTGGTCAGGCCGACCGTCCGGTGTTCGCCTCCGAGGCCGTACGCCACCACGGCGAGCCGCTCGCCGCCGTCGCCGCCGACCACCCGGACACCGCGCGGATGGCCGCCGCCGCCGTCATCGTCGAGTACGAGCTGCTCGACCCCGTCACCGACCCGGAACAGGCCTTCGAGGCCGAACCGCTGCACCCCGACGGCAACCTGATCCGGCACATCCCGCTGCGCCACGGCGACCCGGACGCGGCCGGCGAGATCGTCGTCGAGGGCCTGTACCGCATCGGCCGCCAGGACCCGGCCCCCATAGGAGCCGAGGCGGGTCTGGCCGTACCGCGCCCCGACGGCGGCGTGGAGCTGTACCTGGCCTCCACCGACCCGCACGGCGACCGCGACATCGCCGCCGCCTGCTACGGCCTGTCGCCCGAACAGGTGAAGATCGTCGTCACCGGGGTACCGGGCGCCACCGCCGACCGCGAGGACCAGGGCTTCCAGCTGCCGCTCGGACTGCTGGCGCTGAAGACCGGCTGCCCGGTGAAGCTGACCGCCACGCGCGAGGAGTCCTTCCTCGGGCACACCCACCGCCACCCCACCCTCCTGCGCTACCGCCACCACGCGGACGCCGAGGGCCGGATCGTGAAGGTCGAGGCGCAGATCCTGCTCGACGCGGGCGCCTACGCCGACACCTCCTCCGACGCCCTGGCGGCCGCGGTGGCCTTCGCCTGCGGCCCGTACGTCGTGCCGAACGCCTTCATCGAGGGCTGGGCGGTGCGCACCAACAACCCGCCCTCCGGCCATGTGCGCGGCGAGGGCGCGATGCAGGTCTGCGCCGCGTACGAGGCGCAGATGGACAAGGTCGCCAAGAAGCTCGGCCTGGACCCGGCCGAGGTGCGGCTGCGCAACGTCCTGGCCACCGGCGACGTGCTCCCCACCGGCCAGACGGTCACGTGTCCGGCGCCGGTCGCCGAACTCCTCCAGGCCGTCCGCGACTTCCCCCTCCCGGCCCTCCCCAAGGACACGCCCGAGGACGAGTGGCTGCTGCCCGGCGGCCCCGAGGGCGCGGGCGAACCGGGCGCGGTGCGCCGGGGCGTGGGCTACGGCATCGGCATGGTGCACATGCTCGGCGCCGAGGGCGCGGACGAGGTCTCCACGGCCACCGTGAAGGTCCAGGACGGCGTGGCCACGGTGCTGTGCGCGGCCGTCGAGACCGGCCAGGGCTTCACCACGCTGGCCCGGCAGATCGTGCAGGACACCCTCGGCGTCGACGAGGTGCAGGTGGCGCCCGTCGACACCGACCAGCCTCCGGCGGGCCCGGGCTGCCGCGGCCGCCACACGTGGGTGTCGGGCGGCGCGGTGGAACGGGCGGCCAAGATGGTCCGCACCCAGCTCCTCCAGCCGCTGGCCCACCAGTTCGGGATGTCCACCGAGCTGCTCCAGATCGCCGACGGCAAGATCACGTCCTACGACGGCGTGCTGTCGACGACGGTCACCGAGGCGCTGGACGGCAAGGAACTGTGGGCCACCGCCCAGTGCCGCCCGCACCCCACGGAGCCGCTCGACGAGGCCGGGCAGGGTGACGCGTTCGTCGGCATGGCCTTCTGCGCGATCCGCGCGGTGGTCGACGTCGACATCGAGATCGGCTCGGTACGCGTGGTGGAACTGGCCGTCGCCCAGGACGTCGGCCGCGTCCTGAACCCGGCCCAGCTGACCGCCCGTATCGAGGCGGGCGTCACCCAGGGCGTCGGCATCGCGCTCACGGAGAACCTCCGCACCCCCCGCGGCCTGATCCGCCACCCCGACCTGACCGGTTACGCCCTGCCGACCGCGCTGGACGCCCCGGACATCCGGATCGTGAAGCTCGTCGAGGAGCGTGACGTGGTCGCGCCCTTCGGCGCCAAGGCCGTCAGCGCGGTCCCGGTGGTGGCCTCCCCGGCGGCCGTCGCCTCCGCGGTGCGCGCGGCCACCGGACGCCCGGTGAACCGGCTCCCGATCCGCCCGCAGGCCGCGGTGGCCGCCGGTCACTGAGCGGCGGTCGACCCGCCCGCGCGCGTGAGGCAACGAGTGCGTCCTCCCGCGCGTCCTACGAGGTGAACGGGGTCATGCGCGGGCGCGTTGTCAGTGGTGGCGCGTAGTCTCCGAAGGAGCGCGAACGGCAGCCGCCGGCACGCGGACGGCCATACTTTCTCGGGGGAGACGATGCACGTGGTCACCGGCGGTACGACGATCACGCGGGGCGCGGATGCGGACGCCCGGCCGGCGGTTCCCTCGCTGGTGACCCGGGTCCGCCTCGCGACGACGGTGGAGGACCCGTCCTGGACCCGCGGCGCCGCCCGGCGGTCCCAGGCGAGCGGCGAGCGGCCGTCGCTGTGGAACACGTCCACCCTGATGAGCTGCCTGCTCCTGGCGGTGGGCCACCGTGCGGAGCCGGGTACCTCCCGGGACCTGCCGCCCCGGTTCCTGGACCGGGAGTTCGGCCGTCACCGGGTGACGCGCTTCGAGGACATCGACTTCCCGAGGACCCTCACCCACGAGCCCACCCGCCGCTTCCTGCGCGAGACGGGCCTGCCCGAGGACGCCCGTCCCTTCCGGCTGGACGCGGACGACCTGCCGCTGCCGACGCTCGCGGAGTACTGCGAGGAGCACCCGGACCACCCGGCCCCGCCCGGCGCGGACCACCTCGTACGCCTGGGACGCCTCGCGGACGGCGCCCACGTCGCCGTCGACGGCACGACGGGCGCCGTCCTGACGTGGAGGACCCCCGACGGCACCCTCCACCCCCTGGTCTCGGACGTCTCCGCCCTCGCCCTCACCCTCTGGGCACTGCGCCGGGCGGGCCGGTTGGAGGCCGTGGCGGAGACCGACGAAGCGGGCGCCGACAGGTGGTCGGCCCGGGGCCCGAGGTGCCGCGCCGTCAGCCGTTGAGCCCGGCGGAGGGCTCGTTGCCGTTCTGAGCCTGCTGCGACCGCTTGGCGAGCATCGAGGCCAGGTCTCGAATGCTGTCCTCGTCGATGTCACCCTTGTGTGCGGCCTTCTCCATGGTCCACAGCAGAGTGGTGCCGACCCGGGTCTGGGTCACGGCGCCGGGCTCGCCATGGAAGCCGGAGGTGCCGAGCCGGGCGTCGTGCTGGTCACCGATCGGGCCGAGCTTCAGGGTCCTGGCCTTTTGGCCCGTCACGCTGGCCTGGTTGTCGTAGTAGCCGTCCCAGAGCACGTCGTACGCGTCCTGGGCGGCCTTTTCGCTGTCGTAGGCGACGATCTGGAAGGTGACGGAAGCGGTGGGGCTCTCGCGCTGGAAGGTAGCTGCGCCGAAGAAACGGGAGTTCTCGCAGCCGGCGTTGCCATTGATGGGGCAGGCCTGCGAGCGGTAGAGCTCGTTCATCTCAATGGCTGTGGGCTGGAAGGACTGCTTCCAGCCCGTCATGACCTCGCCGTCCGGCAGCGTCAGGCCGACCTGTTCCTTCGTGAGCGCCGCCCTGCCGGTTGTGCTGTCGCTCTCCGGCGACTCTCCGCAACCGGTCAGCAGCAGTGCCACCGCGGCCCCCGCGTACCACCTGTACATTCTCCTGGTCATGTGACCACCCCCCGAGTCGGTCATCCTACGCGGACCGTCTGCGCGCGGGGCGTGCCGGTCTGCTCGCTACTGCCAGGGCCTGTCACGTCGTCGGGCCGCGCGTTTCCTGGCGGCTGTCCGGGTAGGTCGCACGCGTCAATAGGGGGCCGATGACGTCGATCAAAAAGCTCCAAGTCACCTTCGACTGCGCAGAACCCGAGCGCCTCGCTCGCTTCTGGTGCGAGGTGCTGGGGTACGTCGTACCGCCGCCGCCGGCGGGGTTTGCCACGTAGGACGATTTCAAGGGCTCGCAGCCGTCCGAGCGGCGGGATTCGTTATTCGCTTGCGTTGATCCCTCGGGTGTGGGCCCGCGGCTGTACTTTCAGCGCGTCCCCGAGGGAAAGGCCGCCAAGAATCGGGTCCATCTTGATGTGCGGGTCGGCACCGGACTCGTGGGTGAAGAGCGCCTCGCCGCACTTGAGGCGGAGTGCGCACGGCTGGTCCCGCTTGGCGCGGTACACGTGCAAACGCTGTACGACGGCAACGATGCGTGTATCCCGATGCTGGACATCGAGGGCAACGAGTTCTGTATCGACTGCGGGCCGCGAACGCGTCCTCGTTCTGTCCCCGCATGAGGGGGACCGCCGTCCGGCGGTACCCAGGGTGGGTGGAGGCCGTGGCGGGATTCGAACCCGCGTAACTCGCTTTGCAGGCGAGCCCCTGGGCCACTCGGGCACACGGCCGGGTCTGTGACTCGGTGCCTCGACGGTAGGCCGGGGCCGGGGAGGCGCTCAAGGGATCCGGGCGGGCCGCAACACGACTGCCATATGCCGTTCATGAACGCTCGCCCGAGCCGTGGGCACCCAGCCAAAGACCCGGTCCTGACGCGGTCGTACGTCATGCGATTTTGAAGCAGGACCAAACGATCTTTCCGAGCGGTGAGCGGTCCTGGACGCCCCAGCCGTCGGCGAGTGCTGCCACCAGGACAAGACCGCGTCCGGACAAGTCGGTGGCGGTGGTCTGACGAGGCTCGGGGCGTCGGCGGCGGCTGTCGTGCACCTCGAGGCGTACGACGCCGTCCTCGGCGTTGAGACGGACCAGGAACCCGTGGTCGGCGACAGTGCCGTGGACCAGTGCGTTCGTGGCGAGCTCGGAGACGCAGAGGCGGATGTCGTCGTGCCGTTCCGCCCAGCCCCAACCGGTCAGGGTCGTGGAGACGAAACCCCTCGCCTGCCCCACCGACTCGGGGCGTGCCTCGAAGAAGCGCTGCACCGTTTTGATCATTGCTGTCCTCGTGACTCGGTCTCCAGGAGGCGGATGGCTTCCGGGCTGTGGCAGTGGGTCACCGTGATGGAGGTGGCCGACGGGCATGTGGAGCGGGATCGGCGAACCAGCAGCAGCCGGGACCCGACGGCCTCGATCCGTCGGCCTCGTTCAGCGGCTATCGCCCTCGGGCCAAGGTGCGACAGGGCCGGGGCGAGCACCCCGTAGACGTCCGGCAGGGCCAACGCGTCCAGCAGGCCGGTGAAAGAGGCCGAGCCGGCGCCGGCGCCTGCCGTGCGTTCGGCGAAGATGCCGGACAACGTCAGCTCGTGGCCGAGGGAGTAATCGGCGAGCGAGGCGACCAGCGCCTCCCTCCGGGCTTCGGAGACGCGCACCAGCCGCAGAAATCCGTAGACGACAGGTCCGCTGACCAGGCGATGTTCCGTGAGAAGTTCCATAGGAGAGACCGTCCAAAGGGCCGACACGCGGTGACGTTCCTGAGCATGGAGGTCGTCGAACTCCCGGCCAATCACCTGCTGTTCTACTTTCGTCCTACTTCCGTCCCGCCCTTTCCCCTGCATCTGCTTCGATGGCGGTGGAAGGGAGCGAGGCGTGGCAACCGTGCACCACTGGACCGGTCTGGAGGCCAGGGCTCTGCGTCTCGCCCTGCGTCTGAGCGTGCGGGCTTTTGCCGAGCACCTCGGTGTGGCGGTCGCGACGGTCTCGAAGTGGGAAAGCAAGCGCGCGAAAACCGAGCCCAGACCCGACACCCAGGCCATCCTCGACACCGCCCTCGGACGTGCGGACGCTCCTGCCCACCTGCGCTTCGAGACTCTCCTCTCCGAGATGGCCAGCACTGTGCAGGGCGCTGGGCGGCGCGTCACTGCCGCCGGACCCCGAGCCTGGGAGTACGAATCGTGGGCCGACGACCTGGACCGCGTGGTGGTCGCCCTTTCCCGTCAGAATTTCGCCTTTGCCGACAGCCTGCTCAGCCGCTGGTTGGCGCGGTTCGATGCCCAGGGACTGGATGACAAGGGGCTGTATCTGTTTGCCCGCTCGACGGCACTGCTCGGTGACCTCAGGCGTGATCAAGGCTCCGTTCTCGGCCCACTCTCCGCCCAGCACTCCTACGCCGGTGCTCGCGCGGTCTTCACCCGGCTCGACATCCCGCGTCGTGTTGCCCAACTCGACCTTTCTCTTGCGGTGGTCACGGAAATGTCCGGCAGGCTGGAGGCAGCCGCCCGCCAATACGAAGGCCTCGCCGTCGACGACCGTCTTTCCCACCGTGACCGCGCCCGGGCCCGCCTGTGGGTGGGCACGGCGCTGAGCAAGAACGGTCGGCACGACTACGCGACCCGGGTCATGCAGGCCGCGACCCGAGACTTCGAGGCCCTCACCGAACCCGACGACTGGTCGGTGGCCCACCAGAAACTCGCCCTTGCCCGCCGTGGCGCCGGCGACCTCACCCAGGCCCTGCACTTCATCGACATCGCCCGCAGCAGCGGGACCACCGACTCACCGATGCAACGCGTACGGCTGGACACCGCCCACGGCCACGTCCTGCTCTCCGACACAGCGACGCGGGATGATGGGCTCCAGGTCCTTGATCAAGCCACCCGCACAGCCGCGCGGTACGGACTCGTGCACCAACTGCGCAGTATCGAGGGCATCAAGGCCATGAAGGAGGGGCCGATCGGCCCCCGGCGACGGTGACCAGGGAGAAACGCGTGAGCGACAAGCAGCAGGCCATCACCGAGAACCAGTGGCGTCGCGCCGCGCTCATCTGGGACTACCACCAGATGCACCACCAGCTGCGCCCCGCCGACGTGGCGATCGGGCTGGGCAGCCACGACCTCGGCGTCGCCACCCACTCCGCAGAGCTGTACCGCGCGGGGCTGTTCCCGACCCTGGTCTTCACCGGCGGCAACAGCCCCACCACCGCCGAGGTCTTCCCGCGCGGCGAGGCCGTCCACTTTCGCGAGCACGCCATCGACCTGGGCGTCCCCGCCGGGGCGATCCTGCTGGAACCGAACGCTGGTAACACGGGCCAGAACATCACCCTCTCCCGCGAGGTCCTCACCGACGCCGGCATCACTCCGACCACGGTGATGTTGGTTTCCAAGCCGTACATGGAGCGGAGGTCGTTCGCGACCGCCCGCAAGTTGTGGCCCGACGTCGAGGTCCTCTGCGCGTCGGAGCCGCTGGAGTTCGACGACTACGTGAAGTCCATCGGCGACGTGAAGCTCGTCCTGGACATGCTCGTCGGTGACCTCCAGCGGGTCATCGAGTATCCGAAGCTCGGATACGCCATTGAGCAGGAAGTACCGGAGGACGTGCGTGGAGCGTACGAGTCTCTCATCCGTGACGGCTTCACCAGCCGCCTCACCGCTTCCTGACCTGCCGGTATCGGGCGGGCTGTGCGCGGTTCACCAGCCCAACCTGTTTCCGAGACTGGCCACACTGGCCAAGCTCTTCGCGCGGACTACTGGATCGTCCTGGACGACGTGCAGTTCGCCCGCCGCGACTACCAGCACCGAGCACGCCTCGGCGCCCTCGACGAACCAAGCCGTCGGCAGTGGCTCACCGTCCCGACCCGCCTTCCCCAGGGCAGGCAGACTCTCATCCGGGACGCGTTGATCGTGGATCCCGGCATGGCCCGCCGGAAGACCATGGGGATGCTGCGCCAGCACTACGGAGCCGGCCCACACTGGCCGGCCCTCGCCGAACTGCTGGACAGGGTGCTGGACGCCTTCGACACGGGCAGGGTCGCCGCCGTCGCCACGGTCTCCCCCCGCCTACTGCTGGACCTGCTCGGCTGGCAGGGCCAAGGCCTGATCGGCAGCAACCTGCCCTCCCGGCCGGGACGCTGCGGAGACTTGTCTCGGACCAAGGCCTTTTGCTGTCCACTGCTTGACTGCTGCCTGCTTGCTCGCCTGGTCAGACGGCTGGAGGCCGGGGCGGGATTCGAACCCGCGTAACTCCCCGCGAGCGGAGCTCGCTGATGAATGCAGCGCAGGCGAGCCCCTGGGCCACTCGGGCACACGGCCGGGTCTGTGACTCGGTGCCTCGACGGTAGGCCGGGGCCGGGGAGGCGCTCAAGTGATCCGGGCGGGCCGCAACACGACTGCCATATGCCGTTCATGAACGCCCGCCCGGGCCGCCGGGTCGTACGACCAAGGTCCCGGTCCCGTACCGCCTCCCGACAGGGGTAAAAGCAGGTCGCGGCCCTTACTCTGGCGACCATGACCGTCCCTGAGCCCCGCGACACCGATGTCGCCGTCCCCGCCGAGCCCTCCGTCCCCGCCGCCGCCCCCGCCGAGACCGTGCTGAGCCGCGCCTACCGGGCGCTGAGCATCGGCATCGTCTCCGTCATCGTGCTGATCGCCTTCGAGGCGACGGCGGTCGGCACGGCGATGCCGGTGGCGGCGCGGGAGCTGGACGGGGTGTCGCTGTACGCGTTCGCGTTCTCGGGGTACTTCACGACCAGCCTGTTCGGGATGGTGCTCTCCGGGCAGTGGTCGGACCGGCGCGGGCCGCTGGCCCCGCTGACGACCGGCATCGCCTCCTTCGCGGCCGGGCTCGTGCTGTCCGGGACGGCGGGCGCGATGTGGCTGTTCATCCTCGGGCGGGCCGTGCAGGGGTTCGGCGGCGGCCTCGTGATCGTGGCGCTGTACGTCGTCGTCGGCCGGGCCTACCCGGAGCGGCTGCGGCCCGCGATCATGGCGGCGTTCGCGGCGGGCTGGGTGGTCCCGTCCGTCGTCGGACCGCTGGCCTCCGGCGCCGTGACCGAGCACCTCGGCTGGCGCTGGGTGTTCGTCGGCATCCCGGTGCTGGTCGTCGTCCCGCTGGCCCTCGCGCTGCCGCAGATACGCAGCCGCGCGTCCGGCCCCGTCGGGGGAGGGGACACCCCGGCCTCCTTCGACGGCCGCCGGATCCGCCTCGCCCTCGCCATCTCGCTGGGCGCGGGCCTGCTCCAGTACGCCGCCCAGGACCTGCGCCCGATCGCCCTGCTGCCGGGAGCCGTGGGCGTCGCGCTGCTCGTCCCCGCCGTCCTCGGCCTGCTGCCGCGCGGCACCTACCGGGCGGTGCGCGGCCTGCCCTCCGTGGTCCTGCTGCGCGGGGTGGCCGCGGGGTCGTTCATCGCCGCCGAGTCCTTCGTCCCGCTGATGCTGGTCACGCAGCGGGGGCTCAGCCCGACCCTGGCCGGACTCTCCCTGGCGGCCGGCGGCGCGACCTGGGCCGGCGGCTCGTGGCTCCAGTCCCGGCCGCGCCTGGAGCCGTACCGGGAGCGTCTGATGGCCCTCGGCATGCTCCTGGTCGCGGCGGCCATCACCACGGCCCCCAGCGTGCTGATCGACGCCGTCCCCGCCTGGACGGTGGCCGTCGCCTGGGCCTTCGGCTGCTTCGGCATGGGCCTGGTGATCTCCTCCACCAGCGTGCTCCTGCTCAAGCTCTCCGCCCCCGAGGAGGCCGGTACCAACTCCGCCGCCCTCCAGATCTCCGACGGCCTCTCCAACGTCGTCCTGCTGTCGGCCGGCGGCGCGGCCTTCGCGGCGCTCGGCGGCGGCACGGTCAGCCACACGGCCACCGAGGCGACCGGCTCCCACCCGGCCGCCTTCGCGGTGGTGTTCCTGCCGATGGCGGCGGTGGCGCTGGTCGGGGCGTGGGTGGCGACACGGGTGCGGGAGAAGTGAGCGCCGTGCGGCGGGCGGGGCGGTTGTGACGTCCGTCCCACCCGGGGGTGACCCGCCCCCGTGCGCGCGGTGATCGCTCCGGCCCGCCGGTAGGGTGGCCCGGTTGTCATACGTGGCCGAGCCGCTCTACCCCCTTCGGAGACCGTGACTACCACCGCCAGCTCCAGCACCTCGCACCACCTGTCCCCGGCCTTCCCCGGCCGTGCCCCCTGGGGCACCGCCGGCAAGCTGCGGGCCTGGCAGCAGGGGGCGATGGAGAAGTACCTCCAGGACCAGCCCCGGGACTTCCTGGCCGTCGCCACCCCCGGCGCCGGAAAGACGACCTTCGCGCTGACGCTGGCGTCCTGGCTGCTGCACCACCACGTCGTGCAGCAGGTGACCGTGGTCGCGCCGACCGAGCACCTGAAGAAGCAGTGGGCCGAGGCCGCCGCGCGGATAGGGATCAAGCTCGACCCCGAGTACAGCGCGGGCCCGCTCAGCCGCGAGTACCAGGGCATCGCCATCACCTACGCCGGCGTCGGCGTGCGCCCCATGCTGCACCGCAACCGCGTCGAGCAGCGCAAGACCCTCGTCATCCTCGACGAGATCCACCACGCCGGCGACTCCAAGTCCTGGGGCGAGGCCTGCCTGGAGGCGTTCGAGCCGGCCACCCGCCGCCTCGCGCTCACCGGCACGCCCTTCCGCTCCGACACCAACCCCATCCCCTTCGTGGCGTACGAGGAGGGCAACGACGGCATCCGCCGCTCCGCCGCCGACTACACCTACGGCTACGGCTCCGCGCTCTCCGACGGCGTCGTGCGCCCCGTCATCTTCATGAGCTACAGCGGCAACATGCGCTGGCGCACCAAGGCGGGCGACGAGATCGCCGCCCGGCTCGGCGAACCGATGACCAAGGACGCCGTCAGCCAGGCCTGGCGCACCGCGCTCGACCCGCGCGGCGAGTGGATGCCCGCCGTGCTGCGCGCCGCCGACCAGCGGCTCACCGAGGTCAGGAAGGCCATCCCGGACGCCGGGGCGCTCGTCATCGCCGCCGACCAGGACTCCGCCCGCGCCTACGCGAAGCTGATCCGCGAGATCACCGGCGACAAGGCCACCGTCGTACTGTCCGACGACGCGGGCGCCTCGAAGAACATCGACACCTTCAGCCAGGGCACCGACCGCTGGATGGTCGCCGTCCGCATGGTGTCCGAGGGCGTCGACGTGCCCCGCCTCGCGGTCGGCGTCTACGCCACCACCATCTCCACCCCCCTCTTCTTCGCCCAGGCGGTGGGCCGCTTCGTCCGTTCCCGCCGCCGCGGCGAGACCGCCTCCGTCTTCCTCCCCACCGTGCCCGACCTGCTCACCTTCGCCAACGAGATGGAGCGCGAGCGGGACCACGTCCTCGACAAGCCCAAGAAGGACGGCGAGGAGGACCCCTACGCCGAGTCCGAGAAGGAGATGGACGAGGCCAACCGGGAGCAGGACGAGGACACCGGCGAGCAGGAGCAGTTCGCCTTCGAGGCGCTGGAGTCCGAGGCCACCTTCGACCGGGTCATGTACAACGGCGCCGAGTTCGGCATGCAGGCCCACCCGGGCAGCGAGGAGGAGCAGGACTACCTCGGCATCCCGGGACTGCTGGAGCCCGACCAGGTGCAGCTGCTCCTCCAGAAGCGGCAGGCCCGGCAGATCGCGCACAGCCGCAAGAAGCCCGACGAAGAGGCCGACCTGCTCGAACTGCCCGCCGACCGCCGCCCGGTGGTCTCCCACAAGGAGTTGATGGAGCTGCGCAAGCAGCTCAACACCATGGTCGGCGCCTACGTCCACCAGAGCGGCAAACCGCACGGCGTGATCCACACCGAACTGCGCCGCGTGTGCGGCGGCCCGCCCAGCGCCGAGGCGACCGGCGGACAGCTCCGCCAGCGCATCGCCAAGGTCCAGGAGTGGGCGACGCGGATGAAGTGACGCGCGGCGCGCCGGTACCGAGGGCGTGCGCGGTACGTACTGGGACAAACACAGGCGGTTGATAACGGTTGGCGCCCGGATTCTGGACGGAGCCTTCCGCTGAGCGAACCGGGTCCTTTACTGTCCCGCTACGCACGCCCCGTGGCAGCGCCGCCGCGGAGCGCAGCCGTGAAGCGACTGGGCCCGGGACAAGGCCGGGCCGTCAGCCGATCGGCGGCCTCTGAAGCGCGTCACTGACGGGACTCGGTGACGCATCCGCCGCGATGAGGGCCGCCGACCTCACCACTAAGGAGTGGGCGTCGTGACCGCGGAGACCTCTCAGACGCTCGACCGGGGACTGCGCGTCCTCAAACTGCTGGCCGATACGGACCACGGGCTGACCGTCACCGAGCTGTCCCACAAACTGGGCGTCAACCGGACCGTCGTGTACCGGTTGCTCGCCACGCTGGAGCAGCACGCACTCGTACGCCGCGACCTGGGCGGCCGCGCCCGCGTCGGCCTCGGCGTACTGGGCCTGGGCCGCCAGGTGCACCCCCTGGTCCGCGAGGCCGCCATGCCGGCCCTGCGCGCGCTGGCCGAGGACATAGGGGCGACGGCCCACCTGACCCTGGTGGACGGCGCCGAGGCGCTGGCCGTCGCGGTCGTGGAACCGACCTGGACCGACTACCACGTCGCCTACCGCGCGGGCTTCCGCCACCCCCTGGAACGGGGCGCCGCGGGCAAGGCGATCCTGGCCGCCCGCCAGCCTCCCCGGCCCACCGCCGACGACGCCGTGGACGACCCCGGCTACACCCTCACCCACGGCGAGCTGGAGGCCGGCGCCTGCGGAGCGGCGGCCCCCCTGCTCGGCGTCACGGGGGTGGAGGGCAGCGTCGGCGTGGTGATGCTGGCCGACGTGGTCCCCGAACGGGTCGGCGAACGCGTGAAGCACGCCGCCCGGGAGGTGGCGGAGGCGCTGCGGTGAGACGGGGTCGTGCCCGGGCGTCGGAGCCACGGGGATCGCGCCACGTTAGATTGACTCCGTGCTCTCTCGTCTCACGCGTCCCCAGTTCCTCGCCGTCTGCGGTCTGCCCGTCGTGGCGCTGCTCGCGACCGCCCTGTTCGCGCCCCTGCCGTTCTCCGTGGCGCAGCCGGGGCTGACGGCCGACGTGCTGGGGAAGAACCGGGGCGCCGAGGTGATCACGATCAGCGGCGCGCCGACGCACGACACCAGCGGCCAGCTGCGGATGACGACGATCGAGGCGACCGGGCCGGACGCGAGCATCCACCTCGGGGACGTGCTCGGCAGCTGGTTCGACACCGACCGGGCCGTGATGCCGCGCGACGCCGTCTACCCGAGCGGCGACGACGTGAGCGAGATCGAGCAGTACAACCAGGAGCAGATGAAGGAGTCCCAGGACTCGGCCACCACGGCCGCGCTCCGCTACCTCCGGATGGACAAGGGCGACGTCGACGTCGAGCTCCGCCTGGAGGACGTCGGCGGACCCAGCGCCGGGCTGCTGTTCTCGCTCGGCATCGTCGACAAGCTCGGCGCCGGCGACCTCACCGGGGGCAAGGTCGTCGCGGGCACCGGGACCATCACCGACGGCGGCAAGGTCGGCGCCGTCGGCGGGGTGCCGCTCAAGACGCAGGCCGCCCGGCGGGACGGGGCCACCGTCTTCCTGGTGCCGAAGGCGGAGTGCTCGGACGCGCAGGCCGAGCTGCCGAAGGGGCTGCGGCTGATCCCGGTCACCACCCTCGAGGGCGCCGTCGACTCGCTGAAGGCGCTGGAGAGCGGCAAGGGCGACGTCCCGGCCTGCTGAGCGGCGCGCGCAATGCCCCGGCGGCGCTACCCCTCCTTCACGAAGCCCTTCGCCTTCATCCAGTCCAGCGCCACCTGGTGCGGGTCCTCGCCGTCCACGTCGACCTTCGCGTTCAGGGTCTGCGCCACGTCGTTGGTCAGCGCCTTCGTGACCGGGTCCAGGACCGACGCGATCGCCGGCCACTTCTTCAGGGTGGCCGTACGGACCATGGGCGCCGCGTTGTAGTTCGGGAAGAACTTCTTGTCGTCCTCCATCACCACCAGGTTCATGGACTTGATCCGCCCGTCGGTGGTGTACACCTCGCCGTAGGTGCAGGCGCCCTTAGCGGTCTGGGTGTAGATGATGCCGGTGTCCATCTGCGTGATGTTCCCGGCGGGCAGCGACATGCCGTACGCCTTCTCCAGGCCCGGCAGGCCGTCCGCGCGGTTGGCGAACTCGCCCTCCACGCACAGCGTCACCGCGCCCGGGTCCGACTTGGACAGGGCGGTGACCTCCGAGAGGGTCTTCGTCCGGTACTTCTTGTAGTTGGCCTGGTTCATCGCCAGCGCGTACGTGTTGTTCAGGCGGGCCGGCTCCAGCCACGTCAGCCCCTTCTTCGCGTCGGCCTCCTTCACCGCCTTCCACTGCTGCTCCGGGTCGGGGATCGGCTTGCTGTTGCCCAGGTAGGTGATCCACGCGGTGCCGGTGTACTCGTACGTGGCGTCGGCGTCGCCGTTCTCGACCGCCGCGCGGGTGCCGACCGAGCCCTGGATGCCGGTGCGGTCGAGCACCTCGGCCCCGGCCGCCTCGAAGGCGATGCCCATGATCGCGCCGAGGACCAGTTGCTCGGTGAACTCCTTCGAGGTGACCGTGAGATCGGCCCCGTCCAGCGGCTTCCCCTTGCCGATGGTCCCCGGTTCCACGTCGTCGACCATCGGGGAGCCGCTGGTCAGCCCGCACCCGGCGGAGGCGGAAAGGAGTGCGGCGGCCAGCGCCCAGCAGGTACGCCGTCTCATGCGCCCACCTCCAGTCCCCGCGGCCGCAGCAGCAGTTCGGCCAGCGAGGCCAGCCAGTCCACCAGCAGCGCCAGCGCGACGGTGAGGACCGAGCCCAGCACCAGCACCGGCATCCGCTGGCTGGTGATCCCGGTGGTGATCAGCACGCCCAGGCCACCGCCGCCGCCGAAGGTCGCCAGCGTCGCCGTACCGACGTTCAGGACGAGGGCCGTGCGCACGCCGGCCAGGATCAGCGGGACGGCCAGCGGGAGTTCCACCCGGGTGAGCACGCCCAGCGGGGACATCCCGATGCCGCGGGCCGCCTCCAGGAGCGTCGGGTCGTTCGCCTTCAGGCCGGCGATGGTGTTGGACAGGACGGGCAGGACGGCGTAGATGATGATGCCGATCAGGGCGGCCCGGCGGCCGATGCCCAGCCAGATCACCAGCAGCGCCAGCAGACCGATCGCCGGGGTCGCCTGGCCCATGTTGGCGAAGGCCATCGCGAACGGGGTGGCCTTCCGGAACGCCTTGCGGGTGAGCAGGATGCCCAGCGGGATCGCGATGATCAGCACGAAGAAGGTGGAGATCACCGTCAGCTGGACGTGCTGCCACAGGGCCTTGGTGACCTGGCCGTTGCCGAGGGCGTTCCGGCTGAGCGCGTCCAGGTCCGCCTGCCGGTACCACAGCCAGGTCGCCAGCAGTACGGCGATCAGGACGACCGGCAGGAAGGTCAGCTTGCGCCAGCCGACCCGGGGGCCCGCCGCCACCGGGGACGGCGCGGGCGCCCCGCCCCGCGCCCCGCCATCCTCCGCCTCGTCCCCGCCCTCGTCCCGGAAGGCGAGCCCCTTGACCTCGTGCTCGCCCTCGGGGCGGCGCGCGGAGCCGCTCACGCGCGGCCTCCGACCTCGCCGAAGCCCTCCTGCTCGGTGTGCGTCTGGGTGGCCCGGGTCTCCTCCAGGTCGTGCTGGTGCTCCAGCGCGTCCAGCCGGTCGGCCTCCAGCAGTTCGTGCACGGAGTTCATCAGCGTCTCCATGTCGACGACGCCCTCGTACGCGCCGCGCCGCCCGGTGACCGCGACCCGCCCCGCGTTGTCGGTGAGCACCGCCTCCAGCGCGTCCCGCAGCGTCGCGTCCCGGGTCACCGTGTCGTGGACCAGCGTCCCGGCCCGGGCCAGCGAGCCCCTGGCCCGCATCAGGTCGCCGCGCCGCAGCCACTTGTAGGGGCGTCCGCGCCGGTCCAGGAGCAGGATCTCGTTGGTGCCCGACTCCCGCAGCCGGTCGAAGATGTCCTGGAGCGGGTCCTCCACGGTCACCGTCGGGTAGTCCGTGATGCCCACGTCCCGCACCCGGGTCAGGTTCAGGCGCTTGAGGGCCGCGCCCGCGCCCACGAAGCCGGAGACGAAGTCGTCCGCCGGGTTGGTGAGGATCGCCTCCGGGGTGTCGAACTGCGCGATGTGCGAGCGTTCGCGGAGCACGGCGATCCGGTCGCCCAGCTTGATCGCCTCGTCGAAGTCGTGGGTGACGAAGACGATCGTCTTGTGCAGTTCGTGCTGGAGGCGGATCAGCTCGTCCTGGAGGTGGTCCCGGGTGATCGGGTCGACCGCACCGAACGGCTCGTCCATCAGCAGCACGGGCGGATCGGCCGCCAGCGCCCGCGCCACGCCCACCCGCTGCTGCTGGCCGCCGGAGAGCTGACGCGGATAGCGGCCGTGGAACTCCCCGGCGTCCAGGCCGACCAGGTCCAGCATCTCCTCCACCCGGTCCCGGATCCGCGCCTTCGACCAGCCGATCATCTTCGGTACGAGTGCGATGTTCTGGGCGACGGTCATGTGCGGGAAGAGACCGGAGGACTGGATCGCGTAGCCGACCTTGCGGCGCAGCTTCACCGGGTCGATGTCGGTGACGTCCTCGCCGTTGATGCGGATGCGGCCGCCGCTGGGCTCGATCAGCCGGTTGATCATCTTCAGGGTGGTGGACTTCCCGCAGCCCGAGGGGCCCACGAAGATGACCGTCTCCCCGGCCTTGATCTCCATCGACACGTTCTCGACGGCGGGCTGCGGATTGCCCGGGTAGCGCTTGGTGAGGGCCTCCAGCTCGATGGTCGCCCCGGTGGTGCCGCCGGACGCCTCGCCGCGGCCGTCGTCGGAAACGGAACCGGACACGGATGTCTCAGACACGGATCCCCCTCGGAATGGTCAGCCGTCCCAGCAGTACGTACGCCGCGTCGAACAGCAGGGCCAGGACGATGATCCCGAGCGTGCCCGCGAGGACCTGGTTGAGCGCGTTCTTGCTGCCCAGCGAGGCGATCCCGCGGAAGATCTCGTTGCCGAGGCCCGGCCCGGAGGCGTAGGCGGCGATCGCCGCGATGCCCATCAGCATCTGCGTGGAGACCCGGATGCCGGTCAGGATCGGCGGCCAGGCCAGCGGCAGCTCCACCCGCAGCAGCCGCGCCGGACGCGACATCCCGATGCCCTTGGCGGCGTCCACCAGCGCCGGGTCGACGCCGCGCAGGCCCACGATCGAGTTGCGCACGATCGGCAGCAGCCCGTACAGGGTCAGCGCGGTCACCGTCGGCGGCACGCCGAGCCCCAGGATCGGGATGAGCAGACCGATCATGGCCAGCGACGGGATGGTGAGGATGGCCGACGTGGACAGGGTGGCCACGTTCCCCGCCCAGTCGCTGCGGTAGGTGAGGACGCCGATCAGCACCCCGAGCAGGGTCGCCACGACCATGCACTGGAAGACCGCGCTGGCGTGCTGGTAGGCGTCGGCGAGCAGCTGCTGGTGGCGGCTGCCCAGGAAGTCCCAGAAGTTCACGTCCGCTCACCTCCGGGATCGGGCCGGCCGGCCTCAGTCGTGTCCGCCGCTGTCCCCGGCCGCCTGCTCCACCAGCGGGATGATCCGCAGCGGAACGGGGTTCTCCATGACGATCGCCGTGGCGGCCCGGACGATGCCATCAAAACCGACAACCCGGTCGATCACCCGCTGGAGATCGGCGTTCGAGCGGGCCACCAGGCGGCACAGCATGTCCCCGGTGCCGGTCGTGGTGTGCAGCTCCAGCACCTCCGGCACCGTCGCCAAGTGCGCCCGTACGTCGGCGCCTTGGCCCTGCCGGATCTCCAGCGTGGCGAACGCGGTGACCGGGTAGCCGAGGGCCGCCGGGTCCACTTCGGGTCCGAAGCCGCGTATGACTCCGTTCGACTGAAGCCGGTCGAGCCGCGCCTGCGCGGTGCCGCGCGCCACCCCGAGCCGTCGGGACATCTCCAGCACCCCGATCCGCGGCTCCCGCGCCAGCAGACCGATGATCCGCCCGTCCAGCCGGTCGATCCCCGTACCCGCCATCCCGCACCCTCCCTGCTGGTCATCCTGTACAGATCGCCCGCCCGCACCCGCACGTCACTGGTCATGTTGCCCACTGAAAACGCAAACTATTGCGCACCTTGCGAACAGGGGAGAACCTGCGGCTATGACGCAGACCACACACCACACTCCCGACACCGCCCGGCAGGCCGATCCCTTCCCGGTCAAGGGAATGGACGCGGTCGTCTTCGCCGTGGGCAACGCCAAGCAGGCCGCGCACTACTACTCCACCGCCTTCGGCATGAAGCTGGTCGCCTACTCCGGACCGGAGAACGGCAGCCGGGAGACCGCGAGCTACGTCCTGGAGAGCGGCTCCGCCCGCTTCGTGTTCACCTCGGTGATCAAGCCCTCGACGGACTGGGGCACCTTCCTCGCCCAGCACGTGGCCGAGCACGGCGACGGCGTCGTCGACCTCGCCATCGAGGTCCCGGACGCGCGCGCCGCCCACGCCTACGCCGTCGAGCACGGCGCCCGCTCGCTCGCCGAGCCGCACGAGGTCAAGGACGAGCACGGCACCGTCGTCCTCGCCGCCATCGCCACCTACGGCGAGACCCGGCACACCCTCGTCGAGCGCACCGGCTACGACGGCCCGTACCTGCCCGGGTACGTCGCCGCCAAGCCGATGGTCGCCCCGCCCGAGCAGCGCGTCTTCCAGGCCGTGGACCACTGCGTCGGCAACGTCGAACTCGGCCGCATGAACGAGTGGGTCGGCTTCTACAACAAGGTCATGGGCTTCACGAACATGAAGGAGTTCGTGGGCGACGACATCGCCACCGAGTACAGCGCGCTGATGTCGAAGGTCGTGGCCGACGGCACCCTCAAGGTGAAGTTCCCGATCAACGAGCCCGCCATCGCCAAGAAGAAGTCCCAGATCGACGAGTACCTGGAGTTCTACGGCGGCGCCGGCGTCCAGCACATCGCGCTGAACACCAACGACATCGTGGCGACCGTCCGGGCGATGAGGGCGGCCGGCGTCGAGTTCCTGGACACCCCCGACTCGTACTACGACACGCTCGGCGAGTGGGCCGGCGAGACCCGGGTGCCCGTCGACGTCCTGCGCGAGCTGAAGATCCTCGTCGACCGGGACGAGGACGGCTACCTGCTGCAGATCTTCACCAAGCCGGTCCAGGACCGTCCGACCGTCTTCTTCGAGATGATCGAGCGCCACGGCTCCATGGGCTTCGGCAAGGGCAATTTCAAGGCCCTGTTCGAGGCGATCGAGCGCGAGCAGGAGAAGCGCGGCAACCTCTGACCCGCACGGGCGTCAGTCGGGCGGGCCCTCCACCGGGGGCTCGCCCAGCTCCGCCAGCGCCCGCTTCGCCTCCGGCACCCGCAGCGGCGAGAAGTACGGGTTGATCGTCAGCGCCTCGCCGAGGTGCCGCCGGGCGGGCCCGTACCGCCCCAGCTCCTTCTCGATCACCCCCCGGTGGAAGACGTACAGCGCGCTGCGCACCCCGCCGCCCTTGTCGCCGTCGGTCGCGATCGTCGCGAACTCCAGCGCCTCCTCGTCCGCACCGGCGCGGTGCAGCGCCCAGCCCAGCGCGTCGGCGACCGCCGTCCCCGGCTGCCGCCCCCACTCCACCCGCAGCCGCTCCACCGCCGCCGCCGGATCGCCGTGGTCCGCGTCGAGCAGCCCCAGCACCAGCTGCTCGTCGGCCCCGGCCGCCTCCGCGCCCCGCGCCCGCTCCCGCAGCAGGTCGTACTCCACCCGCGCCGCCTGGCCGAGGCCCAGCGACTCGTACAGCTCGCCCAGCTCCAGCGCGTACTCCGGGCTGGGCCGCTTGGCCAGCGCCGCCTGGTACGCCGACAGCGCCTCCGTCGTCCGGCCCAGCGCCGCCAGGGCCCGGCCCTGCCCGGCCTGCGCGGCCCGTTGGTCGGGGTCGGTGCGCAGCGCCTCCTGGAAGAACCGCAGCGCCTCCTCCCGCTCCCCGCGCTCGAACGCCAGCCGCCCGGCCTGCTCCAGGTACGCCGCCCGCTCCGCCGGTGCCCCGGCGGCCGCCGCCGCGTCCGAGATCCGGGCCGCCGCGTCCTCCCGCCAGCCCCGGTCCCGGTAGACGGCC
Source organism: Streptomyces rubrogriseus (assembly GCF_027947575.1). Classification (NCBI taxonomy): domain Bacteria; kingdom Bacillati; phylum Actinomycetota; class Actinomycetes; order Kitasatosporales; family Streptomycetaceae; genus Streptomyces; species Streptomyces rubrogriseus. The sequence continues at coordinate 949,218 of NZ_CP116256.1, forward strand.
GCCGCCAGCGCGCCCACCGCCGCGGTACCCGGTCGCAGCTCCATCACCTTGTCCAGGGCCCGGCCCACGCCCTTGTCGTCGCCGAGCCCGGTGTACGCGCCGATCAGCACCGCGTGCGCCGTCCACCGCTTCGGCGCCGCCTGCACCGCGCTCTCGCCCCACTTCTTCGCCGCCGGGAAGTCCCGCCGCGCCACCGCCAGCGCCGCGAGCCCCTCCAGGGCCTGCGGGTTGCGCTTCGGCCCGGTCCGCAGCGAGGTGCGCAGCGCCTTCTCGGCCTTCGGCCAGTTCGCGCCGTCGGCCGTCCGGCGGCCCTGCTCCACGTACGCGGCGCCGAGCACCGCCCACGACGCCCCGTCCAGCGGATGCGCCCGCAGATGGGTCTCCCGGTCGCCGATCAGCGCCGCCAGGTCCGGCAGCGCGGCGGGCACGCCCGTGGTGACCGCCCCGCGCGCCAGCGCCGCGGGCCCCGGCGCGGGCGGAGGAGCGTCACCGGCCCCCCAGGGAAGCAGCACCAGCACCCCGCCGAGCACGGCGGCCCCGGCGACCGAGGCGATCAGCACCCGGCGCCCGCGGCGCGACCGCCGCCCGGGTGCCGGTGCCTCGCCCTGTTCCCGCCGGGTGAGCCTCTCCATGACCTCCATGGCGCTCACTGTGCGCCCATACGACGATCACACCGGGCAGGTGACGGCTGCCGCCCGCGGGGTTCACACCGATGGCCGTGGATGCGAGCCTGTGATCATGAGCCGTATCGAAGCGCCTCGCGACGAAGACGACGCAGCCGCGGCGGTCGACAGCACCCCCGGCGGCACCCCCGGCAGCCCCCTCGGCGACCGGAGCACCCTCGTCGACCGGCTGCTGGCCGGTCTGCCCGCCGGGTCCGTCCTCACCGATCCCGACGTCACGGCCTCCTACGCCAACGACATGGCGAGCTTCTGCCCGGCCGGCGCCCCCGCCGCGGTCGTCCTGCCGCGCACCGTGGAGGACGTCCAGCACGTCATGCGCACCGCCACCGAACTGCGCGTCCCGGTGGTCCCGCAGGGCGCCCGCACCGGCCTGTCCGGCGCGGCCAACGCCACCGACGGCTGCGTGGTCCTCTCCCTGACGAAGATGGACCGCATCCTGGAGATCAACCCGGTTGACCGGGTCGCCGTCGTCGAACCGGGCGTCGTCAACGCCACGCTCTCCCGCGCGGTGAACGAACACGGCCTCTACTACCCGCCGGACCCCTCCAGCTGGGAGATGTGCACCATCGGCGGCAACATCGGCACCGCCTCCGGCGGCCTGTGCTGCGTCAAGTACGGGGTGACCGCCGAGTACGTCCTCGGCCTCGACGTCGTCCTCGCCGACGGCCGTCTGATGTCCACCGGCCGCCGCACCGCCAAGGGCGTCGCCGGGTACGACCTCACCCGGCTCTTCGTGGGCTCCGAGGGCTCACTCGGCATCGTGGTGAAGGCGGTCCTCGGGCTGCGCCCCAAGCCGCCCGAGCAGCTGGTGCTGGCCGCCGAGTTCGGCTCCGCGTCCGCCGCCTGCGACGCGATCTGCCGGATCATGGAAGGGGGCCACGTCCCCTCCCTCCTCGAACTGATGGACCGTACGACCGTCAAGGCGGTCAACGACCTCGCCCACATGGGCCTGCCGGAGAGCACCGAGGCGCTCCTGCTCGCCGCCTTCGACACCACCGACCCGGCCGCCGACCTCGCCGCCGTGGGCGCCCTGTGCGAGGCCGCGGGCGCCACCCAGGTGGTCCCGGCCGAGGACGCCGCCGAGTCCGAACTCCTCCTCCAGGCCAGGCGCCTGGCCCTCACCGCCCTCGAAGCCGTCAAGGGCACCACGATGATCGACGACGTGTGCGTGCCCCGCTCCCGGCTCGGCGACATGCTGGAGGGCATCGACCGGGTCGCCGCGAAGTACGGGCTCACCATCGGGGTCTGCGCCCACGCGGGCGACGGCAACACCCACCCCACCGTCTGCTTCGACGCCCAGGACCCCGACGAGTCCCGGCGGGCCCGCGAGTCCTTCGACGAGATCATGGCGCTCGGCCTGGAACTCGGCGGCACCATCACCGGCGAGCACGGTGTGGGCGTCCTGAAGAAGGAGTGGCTGGCGCGGGAGATCGGCCCGGTGGGCCTGGAGATGCAGCGGGCCGTCAAGGAGGTCTTCGACCCGCTGGGCATCCTCAACCCGGGCAAGCTCTTCTGACCGCTGCCGCTCCTCACCTGGCGAGCAGCTCGGCCAGCCCGTCGTCGATCCCGAGCTGCGCGCCCTCGGTGCCCGGCGGCACCGCCCGCAGGGTCCGCTCCAGCCAGGCCGACACCTGGGGCGTGGGCGCCTCCAGGAGGGCGTCGCCGTCCGGGCTGCTCAGCGCGACCAGCACGACGCTGCGGCCCTCCGTCTTCGACGGCCACACCCGCACGTCCCCGTGCCCGGACGGCCGGAAGACGCCCTCCACCAGGAGGTCGCGGGCGAACGTCCAGTGCACCGGGTGGCCGGAGTCGATGTGGAAGGTGATGTGCACGGCGTAGGGATCGTCCGTGTGGTAGCCGAGCCTGGCCGGCACCGGGATGCCGCTGTCGGGCGACAGGATGAGCCTCAGCTCCAGTTCGCGCTCCACGACGGTGGGGCCGGTGGGGTTGGTGTGCATGGCGGGTTCCTCTCCCGAGTCTCGTACGTCCTTGCGTGGAGAGAGCGGCCCGGGCCCGGAGCATTACGCGGGTTCGGGGAACTTTTTTCCGCACCCCGGACCGGGGCTCGGCCCGGATGTGAAGGTCCCGGCACGAGGTTGCCCGGAAAGGGGCGGGTACGGCGGGACCGGCGGTGCGGATTGCGCCCGTCTGATAGATGTTGAGGCCCCCCTATCAACCCCCGAGCAGATACGGGACGACGGACATGAGCGCCCCAACCCCGGCCCCCGGCGACGACAGGCCCCGCGAGGGGTATTACCCGGACCCCTCCATTCCCGGATACGTCCGGTACTGGAACGGCGCCTCCTGGGTGGCGGGCACCAGCCGCCCCGCCCCCAAGGACGGGGAGCCGCTCGCGCCCCCGCCCGGCGCGCGGCCCTCCGTCGAGGAGACCGGCCCGCACTTCTTCGACGAGGACCCGGTCGAGGACCCGCCGCCCGCCGCCGCGTCCCAGCACGGCAGCCGTCCGGAGTCCGCCGCGGCCTGGACCGCCGACCGCTCCGCCCCGTCCGGTCCCGCCGACGCCCCGGAGCGGCGCGGCGCCTGGCCGGGCCCGGCACAGGGCGCGGACCCGCGGGTTCCGCACGCCCGGCAGGCGGCACCGCCCGCCGACGGTGCCGCGGGCGACCCGCGCGCGGGGCCGCGGGCTCCGGCGCGGCGGGCACGGCGGCGGGCTCAGGGGTTCGGCGGGCGGTGACCGACCCGCGCAGGGCGCCGCGGCCGCCTCCGGCACGGCGCGTCCGGACGCCCCGGCGGGCGCCGCGCCGGGCGGGGCGGAGGCCGAGGCCGGCAACACCTTCGTCTTCCGCCGGCCCACGGCGGGACGGCAGGACGCCCCGGCGCCCGCCGCCGCGCAGGACGAGGGCACCATGACCTTCCGCGCGGTCACCCCGCGCACGGGCCCGCGCCCCGGCGGCCCCGCTGCTTCCGGTCCCGCTTCGTCCGCTCCCGGTCCGCTTCCCGGCGCGGGTTCCGGTCCTGTGCCCGGCGCCGTCCCCGGCGCGGGTTCTGGTCCTGTGCCCGGCGCCGTCCCCGGCGCGGGTTCTGGTCCTGTGCCCGGCGCCGTCCCCGGTGCCGACTCCGGTTCCGGACCCGGCTTCGGTGCCGGCAAGGCCGCCGCCGCCCGGGCCGCCGCCGCGCAGGCGCCCCCGACGCCCGCCGCCCCCGCGGTGCCCCACCAGGCGCCCCCGCCGCAGCCCGCCGCCTCCGCGCCGGTCGCGGCGGGCGGCCCCGGCGGCGGCCAGACCTCCTGGGCGCAGCAGGTGCACCGGCTGGCCGGGGCGGGCGGGGACGAACAGCCCGTCGCACCGTGGAAGCCGCCGGTCGAGGACGTGTTCCAGGCCGCCGCCCGCCGCCAGGCCGCGGCCCGGCCCGCCGGGCTCGGCAAGCGGCTGGCCGCCCGGCTGATCGACACGGTGGTCCTCGGGGGCGTCACCGCCGTCGCCGCCGTACCCCTCGGCGTCAAGGCGGTCGACCACGTCAACGAGAAGATCGACGAGGCGAAGCTCTCCGGCGAGACCGTCACCGTCTGGCTGCTGGACGGCACCACGTCCACGTACCTGGGCATCGTGCTCGCGGTCCTGCTGCTCTTCGGCGTCGTCTACGAGGCGCTGCCGACCGCCAAGTGGGGCCGCACCCTGGGCAAGAAGCTGCTCGGGCTCGAGGTCCGGGACATCGAGGCCCACGAGCCGCCGGCCTTCGGCGCGGCCCTGCGCCGCTGGCTGGTCTACAGCGTCCCCGGCCTCCTCGCCGTCGGCGTGGTCGGCGTCGTGTGGTGCCTGTTCGACCGCCCCTGGCACCAGTGCTGGCACGACAAGGCCGCCAACACGTTTGTCGCGGGCTAGCTCGTGGGGTCGGGGTGAGCTGAGGTCTCGTCTTCGGCCGCGGGTGCGTTGTGGTTGCTCGCGCAGTCCCCGCGCCCCTTGAGGGACGTGCGCTGAACGCCCCTGAAAGGGGCGCGGGGAACCGCGCGACCAGCCCCGACGCGCCCGCAGCCGCCGACGACCCATCAGCCGCCCCCCGATGGCGTCGGACCGTACTCCGTCCCCTGGACGGACCCCCGCCGGATGCGCCGCGATAGACCCCGAGGTCCACTCGGGACATGAGCAGCGAACCGCCCCCCGGCTCCGGCGGGCAGCAGCCGCCGGACGACGACCCGCTGAGGAAGAACCCCTACGACAACCCGCCCCCGCCCCCCGGCGGAGGCGGCCCTTACGGCGGCCCCCCGCCCCCCGGCGGCGGAGGTCCCTACGGTGGGCCTCCGCCCGGCGGAGGGGGACCCTACGGCGGTGACCCGTACGGCGGTGGCGGCTACCCCGGTGATCCGTTGGCCGGGATGCCCCCGCTCGCCGACAGCGGACGCCGCACCCTCGCGCGGATCATCGACATGATCCTCGTGGGCATCGTGGTCTGGTTGCTCAGCTGGGCCTTCAACGTGCAGGAGTACACGGTGGACGGCGACGACGTCTCCGTCGGCAAGTCCTTCGGGCAGTCCGTGATCGCCGCCGTGCTCTACATCGCGTACGACACCTACATGACCACGCGGACGGGCCAGACCCTCGGCAAGAAGTGGCTCGGGATGCGGGTGGCCAACCTGGACAACGGCGCGACGCCCTCGGTGCAGACGTCGCTGATCCGCGCCCTGGTGCTGTGGATCCCGTTCGCGTTCTGCTGCGCCTGCGTGTGGACGATCATCGCGGGTGGCTGGAGCTTCTTCGACAAGCCCTACAAGCAGGGCCTGCACGACAAGGCGGCCAAGACGGTCGTGGTCAGCACGCGTTGACGGACCCGGACGCTCAGGCGGCCCGCCCGCGCGTCGCCTCGCCCGCACCCGCGGAGACCCGGGCCGCCGCGGGCACCCGCGCCGGTTCCCGGTCCGCGCCGAGGCGGTGGGGCGGCACGGCGGTCACCGCGCGCGTCCTGGGCTGGGGGACCGTCATGGCGACCAGCAGCCCGAGGGCGAGGGCCGCGACGGCGATGAGGGCGACTCCGGGACCCGAACTCGTCCGCGACAGCAGCAGCATGGCGAGTGTCGAGAAGATCACGGTGCACGTACCGTAGGCGAACTGTGCGGCAGTCGGACGGGGCATGGCCATCGTGTCCTCGGAAGGAAATCATGGGGGTGAGACAGGTTGTCGGCCTGGCTTTCCGCCGGTCTCCGGGCGTTCCGCCAAGCGACTCTAACCCGCTGTGTGCCCGAGCGGAACCGGTACTAAGCCCGACCTAACCGGCACGGCCGATGCACGGGGGGCGCACGGATTCATGACGTCCGGGAAGTGGACGGTCCCGCGCGCCCGTCGGGGCCGCCCGGAGCCCGCCGTACCCGGCGAAGGTCACGATCCGGTGTCCGCAAAGCGAACGGCGGCTCCGCATAGTGCACTTGTTCTGCTCAAGTCAAGGTCTGTCTTTTCCGGGGAACCTCTAGTCAAATGTCGTCACTTGACTACACGCGTTGAGCACGTGTGCGCGGACTATGCACTGTCCTTGGTCCCCCATCCGCGCGCGTGGACGCGGGGGAGGAACTCAAGTGACCAGAAGATCCTGGACGTTCAGAACGGCGGCGACCACCGTCGCATTCGCCGCGGCGGCCGCCACGTTCTCGGCGGCCGGTGTGGCGCAGGCGGACTCGCCGTCCCGGCCGGAGGCCGTGGACCGCCACGACCCCAGCCCGGACAAGACCACGCGCTCCCACGACCTCAAGGGCCCCCTGAGCGACACTCAGGCCGCCCAGCGTGAGGAAGCGCTCAAGCAGGTCATATCCGGCAACGCGTCGGTGAAGAAGAAGGACGGCTCCAACGTCGTCCAGCTGAAGAGCAAGAAGGGCGACGCCAAGTACGTCGAGCTGGGCCGGGAGAAGACCGACAAGATCTTCACCATCCTGGTCGAGTTCGGCGACAAGGTCGACAGCCGCTACGGCGGCGACGCCGGCCCGCTGCACAACGAGATAGCCAAGCCGAACCGCAAGACGGACAACTCCACGGCCTGGCAGGAGGACTACGACCAGGAGCACTTCCAGGACCTGTACTTCGGTTCCGGCAAGGGCGTCAACTCGGTCAAGACCTACTACGAGAAGCAGTCCTCCGGCCGCTACTCGGTCGACGGCGAGGTCTCCGACTGGGTCAAGGTCCCCTACAACGAGGCCCGCTACGGCTCCAACAAGTGCGACCCCGACAACTGCGCCTGGTACGCGGTGCAGGACGGCGTCACCGCCTGGGTCGCGGACCAGAAGGCGGCCGGCCGCACCGACGCCCAGATCAAGTCCCAGCTGGCCCAGTACGACCAGTGGGACCGCTACGACTTCGACGGCGACGGCGACTTCAACGAGCCCGACGGCTACATCGACCACTTCCAGATCGTGCACGCCGGCGAGGACGAGTCCGCGGGCGGCGGCGCGCAGGGCGAGGACGCCATCTGGGCCCACCGCTGGTACGCCTTCGGCACCGACGCCGGCGCCACCGGCCCCGCCGACAACAAGCTCGGCGGCACCCAGATCGGCGACACCGGCATCTGGGTCGGCGACTACACGATCCAGCCGGAGAACGGCGGACTCGGCGTCTACGCGCACGAGTACGGCCACGACCTCGGCCTGCCGGACCACTACGACACGGCCGGCGGCGACAACTCCACCGGCTTCTGGACGCTGATGTCGTCCGGCTCGTGGCTGGGCACCGGCCGCAACGAGATCGGCGACCTGCCCGGCGACATGAACGCCTGGGACAAGCTCCAGCTGGGCTGGCTGAACTACGACACCGCCAAGGCGGGCGTCAACTCCTGGCACAAGCTGGGCCTGGCCGAGTACAACACCAAGCACAAGCAGGGCCTGGTCGTCGAGCTGCCGAAGGAGGAGGTCACCACCGAGATCGTGACCCCCGCCGAGGGCGAGACCCAGTGGTGGAGCGGCAGCGGCAACGACCTCAAGAACACCCTGAGCCGCAGCGTCGACCTCACCGGCAAGTCGGCCGCCTCCCTCACCCTGGACGGCTGGTACGACATCGAGGCCGACTACGACTTCCTCTACACCGAGGTGTCCACCGACGGCGGCGCCAACTGGACCGCGATCGACGGCACCTTCGACGGGCTGCCGATCCAGCGCGACGGCAGTGACAAGCCCGCCCTGAGCGCCACCGTGGACGCCTACGGCAAGCTGGTCTACCCGCTGGACGCCTACGCCGGCAAGAAGATCGACCTGCGCTTCCGCTACCAGACCGACGGCGGCCTGGCCATGAAGGGCTTCACCGCCGACGAGATCGCGGTGACGGCCGACGGCGAGACGCTCTTCTCCGACAACGCGGAGACCGCGGACGACGCCTGGACTGCGGTCGGCTTCACCCGCAAGGGCGCCTCCTTCACCAAGGAGTACGCGCAGTACTACATCGCCGAGAACCGGCAGTACGTGTCGTACGACAAGACGCTGAAGACCGGCCCGTACAACTTCGGCTTCTCGGAGCGCCCGAACTGGGTCGAGCACTACGCGTACCAGAACGGCCTGCTGATCTGGAAGTGGGACACCTCCCAGGCGGACAACAACACCAGCCAGCACCCGGGCAAGGGCCTGGTCCTGCCGATCGACTCGCACCCGACCGCGCTGAAGTGGAAGGACGGCACGGTCATGCGCAACCGCATGCAGGCGTACGACTCGCCGTTCAGCCTCTACCGCACGGACGGCATGACGCTGCACAAGGCGGACGTCGCGAAGTACATTCCGGGCTCCAAGGGCGTCTCGGTCTTCAACGACCGCAAGAACGACTACTACGACCCGGCGAACCCGACCGGCGGTGTCAAGATCACTGACACCAACACGAAGATCAAGATCCTGAAGGAGGCCAAGAACGGCTCGACGATCGAGCTCGAGGTTGGCCCCGCGGGCAGGTAAATAGCATCTGCCCAGGTCAGAGCATGATCGGCGGTGACCCCCTGGCGGGTCGCCGCCGATCCGTGTTTAGGTGCGTCCTGTGGTTCTCTTATTGACACCGGGTCCGGCATCCGGACCGGCACAGGCTGACTCGGGGGTATGACCGCATGGCCGCAGGAGGTTTCTGCAAGCTGCCGAACGGCACGGTGGTGGTGGCACTGAACCTGCCCAGCCCCGCCCCGGCGAGCGCCGGCAGCGTGCGTTTTCTCGTCCACGCCCAGAACCGGGCGCGCGCCCTGACCAGGCTGCGCAACCTGGGGCTGCGCAGCGTCTACCTGCGGGGCAACGCGGCTCCGCCCACCCCGGACGAGATCACCGCGGTCCTGCACCACCCGGACGGCCTGATATGGCGCACGGCACCGGTGGCGGGCGCCGTGGGCGGCCCGGACCTGGTCCAGGAGCTGTGGCACCCGATCCGCGCCCTGCTCAGACGCCCGACCGCGCAGACGTAGGCGGAGCCGGCTACTGCACGACCGGCTTGCCGGACAGCTCCACGCCCGCCTCCCGCAGCTCCTCCAGCGCCCGCTCGGTGGTCTCCGCGGCCACCCCGGCGGTCAGGTCGAGCAGCACCTGCGTGCGGAAGCCCTCGCGGGCGGCGTCCAGGGCGGTGGCCCGTACGCAGTGGTCGGTGGCGATGCCCACGACGTCGACCTCGTCGATCTCGCGGGAGCGCAGCCACTCGGCGAGGCCCGTGCCGTTCTCGTCGGCGCCCTCGAAGCCGCTGTAGGCGGCCGCGTACGCGCCCTTGTCGAAGACGGCGTCTATCGCGCCGGAGGCGACGGCGGGGGCGAAGTTCGGGTGGAAGCCGACCCCCTCGGTGCCGGCCACGCAGTGCGCCGGCCAGGAGTGGACGTAGTCCGGGTTGTCGGCGAAGTGGCCGCCCGGCGCCACGTGGTGGTCGCGGGTGGCCACGACGTGGCGGTAGCCGGCGGGCGCCTGCCCGATCAGCTCGGTGATGGCGGCCGCCACGTCGGCACCGCCGGACACCGCGAGGCTGCCTCCCTCGCAGAAGTCGTTCTGCACGTCTACGACGATCAAGGCGCGGCGCATGGTCGGTGTCCTTCGACTGGGTGGACTGTGGGATGGGGGACGGACGGGACGGGGGACGGACGGGACGGGGGACGGACGGGACGGGGGACGCGGGGCTGATTCGGCCCTTGTGGGACCGCACCAGCTTTAGCTACCCGACCCCCCGTGCGCGTACTCCGTCGGAATGACGGGTTCCCCTCGGGAGAGCTGGGTGGCTGACAGCGGGAGGTTGGCGCGGGCGGCCGCGTGCCGGTCCCGGGCGGCGTCCAGCGGCTCGCGGGCGACGACCTCGCCGCCCTTGACCAGCTCGACCAGGAGCTGCCGGTCGGCCAGCGCGTCGGGCACCGGCCCGGTGCCGACCACCTCGGCCTCGGCGTGCCCGTCCGCGTCCAGGCGCCGGGCGGCCCACTTGCGGCCGCCGACCGAGGTCTTGCCGCCGCTGGACTTCTTGGCCACCGGCACCAGCGGCGCCCCCTCCGCGCCGGACTCGGCGCGGGCGACCAGCTTGTAGACCATCGAGGCCGTCGGGTGCCCGGAGCCGGTGACCAGCTGGGTGCCGACGCCGTAGGCGTCCACGGGCGCCGCCGCCAGCGAGGCGATGGCGTACTCGTCCAGGTCCGAGGTCACCACGATCTTCGTCTCCGTCGCGCCCAGCTCGTCGAGCTGCTGGCGCACCCGGTGGGCGACCAGCAGCAGGTCGCCGGAGTCGATGCGCACCGCGCCCAGCTCGGGCCCGGCCACCTCCACGGCCGTCCGGACCGCCTCGGCGACGTCGTAGGTGTCCACCAGGAGAGTGGTGTCCCGGCCCAGCGAATCCACCTGGGCGCGGAAGGCGTCCCGCTCGTTGTCGTGCAGCAGGGTGAAGGCGTGCGCGGAGGTGCCGACGGTGGGGATGTTGTAGCGGAAGCCGGCAGCCAGGTCGGAGGTGGTGGCGAAGCCGCCGACGTAGGCCGAGCGGGCGGCGGCCACGGCGGCCAGCTCGTGGGTGCGGCGGGCGCCCATCTCGATCAGCGGGCGCGGTCCGGCGGCGGAGGACATGCGGGAGGCGGCGGCCGCGATCGCCGAGTCGTGGTTGAGGATGGAGAGGATCACCGTCTCCAGCAGCACGCACTCGCCGAAGGTGCCCTCCACCCGCATGATCGGCGAGCCCGGGAAGTACACCTCGCCCTCGGGGTAGCCCCAGATGTCGCCGCTGAACCGGTACCGGGCGAGCCAGTCCAGGGTCTCTTCGTCGACGATGTCCTGCTCGCGCAGGAAGCGCAGCACGTCGGCGTCGAAGCGGAAGTTCTCCACCGCGTCCAGCACCCGCCCGGTGCCCGCCACCACGCCGTAGCGGCGGCCGTCCGGCAGCCGCCGGGTGAAGACCTCGAACACGCTGCGCCGCCCGGCCGTACCGGCCTTCAGGGCTGCCCGCAGCATGGTCAGCTCGTACTGGTCCGTGAAGAGCGCCGTAGAGGGGACGTCCACCGGCAGCCCAAGGTCCGCTGTGTTCATACGACGGATCGTACCCCCATTTCGTCACTCTGACGATTTCGATGTCCGTCCGGCCCCGGTGACGCCCGCCACAGGCCCGTTTGTGCGGGTGCCCCCCTGTGGTGGCAGCATGGGCTGTGTGACGGCAGCCGCACCCATGGAGATCGAGAAGACCGAGTCGGCGGAGGAGGTCTTCGCCGTACCCGAGCCCGACGTGCCCTGGGTGACGATCGTGCACAACGATCCCGTCAACCTCATGAGCTACGTGACGTACGTCTTCCAGTCGTACTTCGGCTACTCCAAGGACAAGGCCACCAAGCTCATGATGGACGTCCACCACAAGGGCCGGGCGGTCGTCTCCAGCGGCAGCCGGGAGGAGATGGAACGGGACGTACAGGCCATGCACGGCTACGGCCTGTGGGCCACCCTCCAGCAGGACCGGAAATGAGCCCGGAAACGACCCACGCCCGCCCGCAGGACGGAAGCAGCTGAATCGCCTTCATGCCCGGACAATTCGAACCGCTCCCCGGCGGCGGCGCGGCCGTCGCCCTCGACGACGTCGAGATCTCCATCATCCGCTCGCTGGCCGTGCAGCTCCTGGAGCTGATCGGCCCCGGGCCCGCCGAGGACGCCTCCGACGACCCGCTCGCCGAGCTGTTCGCCGAGGGCCCGAGCGAGCCGCCCTCCGACCCGGTGCTGCGCCGCCTGTTCCCGGACGCCTACGGCGACCCCGAGGGTGCCCCGCAGGCCCAGGAGGCCGAGGAGCAGCGGGCGCACTCCGCGGAGTTCCGCCGCTACACCGAGAACGACCTCAGGGCCGGCAAGCGGGACAACGCGCTGGCGGTGGTCCGCACCCTGGACGCCCTCTCCTCGGCGTCGGCGGGCGAGGAGGGCGCGGTGCTGAAACTGTCGCCCCAGGAGTCCCAGCAGTGGCTGCGTGCCCTGAACGACCTGCGCCTGGCGATCGGCTCCCGCCTGGAGATCGCCGACGAGGACGACACCGACCTGCTCTACCGGCTCCCGGACGAGGACCCGCGCAAGCCGATGGTGATGGCCTACCTGTGGCTCGGCGGGCTCCAGGAGTCGCTCGTCGCGACCCTTATGCCCTGAACGAGACCGTTTCGTCACTCTCCGTGTCCGCTCAGCGGGGCCTCAAATCCGGATAACGATCCCGTCAAAGCCGTGCCTCCTTTGTCCCGGAGGTGCGGCTTTCGTCCGCTTCTACCTGTGTGACACGTCACAGTCCACCCCTGTGATCAGCGCCGCCGTCGTGGTAAATCTTCACGACCGCCCGGCGAACACCACCCGAATGTTCGGCCGGGTGCGCCACCGAGCCGGCAGACCGCCGGCCAGGCACCGAGCGGGATGTGAGGCCCGCTCAGCTCCATCATCCGGGGGGATCGAGACCCGATCCGCGGCCGAGTCAAGGCCCGGGTCGGCATGGAGAAAGGCGCACCACACATGACCTCTGCGCAGGTCGACACGGACAAGGCCCCCGAAGAGGGCTACGAGCGCGGTCTCAACAGCCGCCAGGTCCAGATGATCGCGATCGGCGGCGCCATCGGCGTCGGTCTCTTCCTGGGCGCCGGGGCCAACATCGCCAAGGCCGGCCCCAGCATCATCCTCATGTACGCCCTCGCGGGTGTGATCATCTTCTTCATCATGCGGGCGCTCGGCGAGCTGCTCCTCTACCGACCCGTCTCCGGCTCCTTCGCCGAGTACTCGCGCGAGTTCCTCGGCCCCTTCTTCGGTTACTTCACCGGCTGGACGTACTGGCTGATGTGGGTGGTCACCGGCATGGCGGAACTCACCGCCGCCGCCATCTACATCCACTACTGGTTCCCGGACATCCCACAATGGGTCTCGGCCCTGGTCTTCCTGGTCCTGCTGTTCGTGGCCAACCTGATCTCGGTGAAGCTGTTCGGCGAGATCGAGTTCTGGTTCTCGATGGTCAAGGTCACCGCCATCATCGGCATGATCGTGATCGGCGTCGGCGTGCTCACCCTCGGCTTCAGCCAGGCCGGCGACACCGCCGCCGTCTCCAACCTGTGGGAGTTCGACGGCTTCTTCCCCAAGGGCATCGGCTCGTCCCTGATGACCCTCCAGGGCGTCATGTTCGCCTACCTCGCCGTCGAGCTGGTCGGCGTCACCGCCGGTGAGTCCGAGAACCCGGAGAAGACCCTCCCCAAGGCGATCAACACGCTGCCCTGGCGCATCGCCCTCTTCTACGTCGGCGCCCTCACCGTCATCCTGGCGGTGGTCAAGTGGACCGAGTTCGCCGAGGGCGTCAGTCCCTTCGTGGAGGCCTTCGCGGTCATCGGCATCCCGGCCGGCGCGGGCATCGTCAACTTCGTGGTGCTCACCGCCGCCCTGTCCTCCTGCAACTCCGGCATGTACTCCACGGGCCGGATGCTGCGCACCCTCGCGGACAACGGCGAGGCGCCCAGGATCTTCAACAAGCTGTCCTCGACGAAGACCCCGGCCATCGGCATCGCCGTCTCGGTGGTCTTCATGGCCATCGGCGTGGTCCTGAACTACCTGGTCCCGGAGAAGGCCTTCGGCTACGTGACCTCCGTCGCCACCGCCGCCGGCATCTGGACCTGGCTGATGATCCTGATCAGCCACGTGCGCTACCGCCGCAAGGTCGTCGCGGGCCGCCTGCCCGCCTCCTCCTTCCCGGCGCCGGGCGGCTCGGTGTGCTCCTACATCGCCATCGCCTTCCTCCTCTTCGTCACCTGCCTCATCGCCTACGACGCCGACGCCCGCGTCTGCCTGTACGTGATGGCCGGCTGGGCCGCCGCCCTCGGCATCGGCTGGTTCGTACTCAGGAGCCGCAACCCGCAGGTCACCACGCGGCGGCCCGGCGAGGACGAGCCGGAGCTCCAGAAGGTCAGCTGACCCGCGCGTTCGCGCGCACCGCGGACGTCCGGCCGCACGGGGTGCTCGTGGCACCCGGCGCGGCCACCGCTCAGGATGTCCGGCATGTGGGCCCGCCCGTACCACCCATCGGTACGAGCGGGCCCGTCTGCTTATCCTGGCCGCATGCTGACCATCACACAGGCCCTGTACGACCAGATCGTCGCCCACGCGCGCGAGGACCACCCCGACGAGGCGTGCGGCGTGGTGGCCGGTCCTGTCGGCGAGGGCCGCCCCGAGCGGTTCATCCCCATGCTCAACGCCGCCCGCTCGCCCACGTTCTACGAGTTCGACTCGCAGGACCTGCTCAAGCTCTACCGCGAGATGGACGACCGGGACGAGGAACCGGTGGTCATCTACCACTCCCACACCGCCACCGAGGCCCACCCCTCCCGCACCGACATCACCTACGCCAACGAGCCCGGCGCCCACTACGTCCTCGTCTCCACCGCGGACACCGACGGTGCCGGCGAGTTCCAGTTCCGCTCGTTCCGCATCGTGGAGGGAGAGGTCACGGAGGAGGAGGTCAAGGTCGTCGAGGCGTACTGATCTCGCACCGTGGACGGAAAGAGTCCATCAGGTGAGATCACACTCCGGAAGCCGGACCGGGAATCGATACGATGAGCCCATGGTTCTTCTCGACGTGAGCGAAAAGGCGCCGGGCACGCTGCTCGTGGCGCGCCTGCACGTCGACCTGTGCAGGCTGAAAAGCGCCATCTGTTGATCTTCGTCGCCGCCGTACGGCCGTGAGCCGCGGCGTGCTGACGTGTGCCGCCGCGCGCCCTCAGAACCCACGACAAACTTCCGACAGGAGCCCTCAGCCATGGCCATCGAGGTCCGCATCCCGACCATCCTCCGCCAGTACACCGACGGCCAGAAGGCGGTGGAGGGCACCGGGGACACCCTCGCCAAGCTCTTCGCCGACCTCGAGACCCGGCACACGGGCATCCAGGCCCGCATCGTCGACGGCGAGCAGCTGCGCCGCTTCGTCAACGTCTACCTCAACGACGAGGACGTCCGCTTCCTGGACGGCATCGACACCAAGCTCGCCGACGGCGACAGCATCACGATCCTGCCGGCGGTCGCCGGCGGCATGGCCTGATCGCCGATGCGCTACGACTCCCCGCTGGCCGCGGTGGGCAACACCCCCCTGGTGCGCCTGCCGCGGCTGTCGCCGTCCGACGACGTCCGCATCTGGGCCAAGCTGGAGGACCGCAACCCGACCGGCTCGATCAAGGACCGCCCCGCGCTCCACATGATCGAGCAGGCCGAGAAGGACGGCCGCCTCACCAAGGGCTGCACCATCCTGGAGCCGACCAGCGGAAACACCGGCATCTCCCTGGCCATGGCCGCCAGGCTCAAGGGCTACCGCATCGTCTGCGTCATGCCCGAGAACACCTCCCAGGAACGCCGGGACCTGCTCACCATGTGGGGCGCGGAGATCATCTCCTCTCCGGCCGCGGGCGGCTCCAACACCGCCGTACGCGTCGCCAAGGAACTCTCCGCCGAACACCCGGACTGGGTGATGCTCTACCAGTACGGCAACCCGGACAACGCCGGCGCCCACTACGCCGGCACCGGCCCGGAGATCCTCGCCGACCTGCCGTCGGTCACGCACTTCGTCGCGGGCCTCGGGACGACGGGGACGCTGATGGGCGTCGGCCGCTACCTGCGCGAGCACAAGCCGGACGTGAAGATCGTCGCCGCCGAACCGCGCTACGACGACCTGGTCTACGGCCTGCGCAACCTCGACGAGGGCTTCGTCCCCGAGCTGTACGACGCCTCCGTCCTCACCACCCGCTTCTCGGTGGGCTCCGCCGACGCGGTCACCCGCACCCGCGAGCTGCTCCAGCAGGAGGGCATCTTCGCGGGCGTCTCCACCGGCGCCGCCCTGCACGCCGCGATCGGCGTCGGGAAGAAGGCGGTCAAGGCGGGGGAGAGCGCGGACATCGTGTTCGTCGTCGCCGACGGCGGCTGGAAGTACCTGTCGACCGGCGTCTACACCGCCGAGACGACCGAGGCGGCCATCGAGACCCTCCACGGCCAGCTCTGGGCCTGACGGCTCCGCCCGGCGAACCGCCCCGCGACGTACGCGTCGCGGGGCGCTTCAGTTTTCGGGCCCCCGTCCGCCGGGCCCGTCCCGCCCTTCCGGGGGGCGCCGCCCCCTGCCTCGGGGCGGCCGCCGGCCCCGGCCCCAGCCGTCGACGAGCGTCGCCACGAGCGCGAGCAGCACCACCGCCGCGAAGACGAGCCACCAGGACGTGTCCATACCGACGACGGTACCGGCGCACGCCGCAGCCGCGCGCCCCTTCCGTGGCCCCGCACCCCCCGCTTCCAGCCGAACCGGTGATCCCACAGGTGAGTTCGCCCACAACGGCCCCTGGCGGAGGAGCGACCGCAGGTTTTGCGCCTTACGCTCGACGGACCGCACGACCCCCGTCTCTCCACACGCGCCAGCGGAGGTTTCTGCTTCATGAAGCTCACCGTCGTCGGCTGCTCGGGGTCGTTCCCGTCCGCGGAATCGGCCTGCTCGAGCTACCTCGTCGAGGCCGACGGCTTCCGGCTGCTCCTCGACATGGGCAACGGCGCCCTCGGCGAGTTGCAGCGCCACTGCGGTCTCTACGACCTCGACGCGATCTTCCTCAGCCATCTGCACGCCGACCACTGCATCGACATGTGCGCCTACTTCGTGGCGCGCTACTACCGGCACGACGGCGGCCGCTGCGCCCCGCTCCCGGTCTACGGACCCGAGGGCACCGAGCACCGGCTGACCACCGCCTACGCCGACACCCCCACGGCCTCCTCCATGAGCGAGGTGTTCGACTTCCACACGGTCAAGCCGTCCACCTTCGAGGTCGGCCCGTTCACCGTGCACACCGAGCGCGTCGCCCACCCCGTGGAGGCCTACGCCGTCCGCGTCGAGCACGGCGGCCGTTCACTGACGTACTCCGGCGACACGGGCGCCACCCCCGTGCTGGACGAACTCGCCCGGGACACCGACCTGTTCCTGTGCGAGGCCGCCTTCACGCACGGCAAGGAGAACATCCCCGACCTGCACCTCAACGGACGCGAGGCGGGACAGAGCGCCGCCCGGGCCGGCGCCCGGCGCCTGGTGCTCACCCACATCCCCCCGTGGACCGACCCCGCGGTCAACCTGGCCGACGCGCGCGAGGTGTACGACGGGACGGTGACGGTCGCCGCCGCGGGCGCGGTGTACGAGATCTGAGCCCGCGACACCCCGGCCACGACACGACGGAAAGGCCCCGGAACCTTCGCGGTTCCGGGGCCTTCGTCACGCCGTACGGCCGGGGCTCACGCCTTGGTGAGGTCCTCGACCTCCTCCTCGGGCTCGCGGCCCGGGGTCTTCAGGTTGAACTTGACGATCGCGAAGCGGAACGTCACGTAGTAGATCGCCGCGAACACCAGACCGATCGGGATGATCAGCCATGGCTTGGTGGCGAGGTGCCAGTTCAGCGCGTAGTCGATGAAACCGGCCGAGAAGTTGAACCCGGCGTGCACACCCAGGCCCCACGTGATCGCCATCGAGATCGCGGTGAGCACCGCGTGCAGCACGTACAGGACCGGCGCGATGAACATGAACGAGAACTCGATCGGCTCGGTCACACCGGTCACGAACGAGGTCGCGGCCAGGGAGACCATCATGCCGAGGACGGCCTTGCGGCGCTCCGGGCGGGCGGTGTGCGCCATGGCCAGGGCGGCGGCCGGCAGACCGAACATCATGATCGGGAAGAAGCCCGCCTGGAAGATGCCGGCGGAGGGGTCACCGGCCAGGAAGCGGGTGATGTCACCGTGCACGACGTCACCGGCGGAGTTGGTGAAGTCACCGAGCTGGAACCAGGCCACCGTGTTCACGAACTGGTGCATGCCGACCGGGATCAGCGCGCGGTTCACACCACCGAAGAGGGCCGCGCCGCCGGAGCCGAGGCCGGTCATCCACTCGCCGAAGTTCGAGATGCCGTCGCCGATGGGCTCCCAGACCAGACCGAAGAAGACACCCACGACGATGCCGACGAAGGCCATGATGATCGGCACCAGGCGACGGCCGTTGAAGAAGCCGAGCCAGTCCACCAGCTTCTTGCGGTGGTACCGCTGCCACAGCACGGCGGCGAGCAGACCCATGATGATGCCGCCGAGCACCCCCGGGTCGTTGTAGGTCGCGGCGACGTCCGCGCCGTCCTGGACCACCGCCTCGGTGACCGGGAAGGCCTCGAGCACCTTGCTGTAGACGAGGAAGCCGACCACCGCGGCCAGCGCGGTCGAGCCGTCGGCCTTCTTGGCGAAGCCGATGGCCACGCCTATGCAGAACAGGATCGGCAGCGAGCCGGTGAGGGCACCGCCCGCGTTGTTGAAGACGGCGGCGACCTTGTCCCAGCCGAGGCCGTCCGCGCCGAAGATGTCCGGCTGACCGAGACGGACCATGATGCCCGCCGCCGGAAGAACGGCGATCGGGAGCTGGAGGCTGCGTCCTACCTTCTGCAGCCCCTGGAAAAGACCGGATCCCCGCTTCTTTGCGGGGGCCGCCGTGTCGGTGGCGGTGCTCATGCTTCCTCCATCGGGTGGTGGTCTACACCACTCAGTGGTGTAGACCTGTTGTAGCACGATGAAGGCGGCGTAAGGAACCCGTGATTCCGCGACCGGACCGCTACGCGCAGTACCCGCCCAAGTCCCCTGATCACAGGCGCGGGAGCGCGCGGAGAAGGCCCCCGGACCGACGGTCCGGGGGCCTTCGCGAGACCACCCTCAAAGGGTACGTGAGGAACGGGAGAGGTCTACACCTTGGTGACGTCCTCCACCTCTTCCTCCGGTTCCCGCCCCGGGGTCTTCAGATCGAACTTCGTGATCGCAAACCGGAAGACCACGTAGTACACCACCGCGAAACACAGCCCGATCGGAATGATCACCCACGGCTTGGTCGCCAGGTTCCAGTTGATGACGTAGTCGATCAACCCCGCCGAGAAGCTGAACCCGTCCTTGACCCCCAGCGCCCACGTCACCGCCATCGACACACCCGTCAGCACCGCGTGCGCCGCGTACAAGAGGGGAGCGATGAACAGGAACGAGTACTCCAGCGGCTCCGTGATCCCCGTCACGAACGAGGTCAGCCCCACCGACAGCATCAGGCCACCGACCTCCTTGCGCCGGTGCGGCTTCGCACAGTGCGTGATCGCCAGCGCCGCCGCCGGCAGCGCGAACATCATGATCGGGAAGAAGCCGGTCGTGAACTGCCCCGCGTCCGGGTCGCCCGCCAGGAACATGTTGATGTCGCCGTGCACCACCGTGCCGTCCGGCTTCGTGTACGAACCGAACTGGAACCACATCGGCACGTTCAGGAACTGGTGCAGACCGATCACCAGCAACGCCCGGTTCGCCAGCCCGAACACCCCCGCGCCCCACGCGCCGATCCCGTTCAGCCAGTCGCTGAAGCTCTCCAGCGCGTCACCGATCGGCGGCCACACCCACAGGCACAGCGCCGCGAACACGATCGCCACGAACGCCATGATGATCGGCACCAGCCGGCGGCCGTTGAAGAAGCCCAGCCAGTCCACCAGCCTCGTCCGGTGGAAACGCTGCCAGAAGTACGCCGTCAGCAACCCCATCACGATGCCGCCGAACACCCCCGGATTCTGGAAGACGAACGCCGTCACCTCGCCCGAACCGTCGGTCACCTGGCAACCGATCTGCGGGACCACCTTCGACCCCTCCGGACAGTCCTCCGGAAACTGCCGCAGCACGTTGTAGTAGACGAGGAACCCCGCCACCGCCGCGAGCGCCGTCGAACCGTCCGCCTTCTTCGCCATCCCGATGGCCACGCCCACACAGAACAGCAGCGGCAGCCCCAGCGACCCGTCGAGCAGCGCGCCGCCCGCGCCCGTCATCACCTTCGAGACGTTCGTCCAGCCCAGGCCGTCGTCCCCGAACACGTCCGGCTGCCCCAGCCGGTTGAGAATGCCGGCCGCGGGCAGGACCGCGATGGGCAACTGAAGAGAGCGACCCATCTTCTGCAACCCTTGGAACGCCGTGTTCCAACGGGCGCGAGCGGGGCTGACCGCGCTGTCGGCACTCATCCGGTCTCCATCCGGTCGCCGGTACACTGGTGTAGACCAGTTGACAGACGGCACCGCCGTCGTGACGCCATCATTCGGTACGCACCGCATGACCGCTCGCGAAGATGGGCCAACTGTGGGTTACTGCGACAAAGCGGTCCGGATCAGGGAGAACGAACATGGCCAGCAAGGCTGAGAAGATCGTCGCCGGCCTCGGCGGCATCGACAACATCGACGAGGTCGAAGGCTGCATCACCCGCCTCCGCACCGAGGTCAAGGACGCTTCCAAGGTCGACGATGCCGCCCTCAAGGCCGCCGGCGCCCACGGCGTCGTCAAGATGGGCACCGCCATCCAGGTCGTCATCGGCACCGACGCCGACCCGATCGCCGCGGACATCGAAGACATGATGTGAGCCACCGGCTCACCGGCAAGGGGCCTTTCCCACTCCGGGACGGGCCCCTTCCCCATGGGCCGCTAGGCTCACCCGCATGTCACGAATCGACGGCCGCACCCCCCAGCAGCTCCGCCCCGTCACCATCGAACGCGGCTGGAGCAAGCACGCCGAAGGCTCCGTCCTCGTCTCCTTCGGCGACACCAAGGTCCTCTGCAACGCCTCCGTCACCGAAGGCGTCCCCCGCTGGCGCAAGGGCAGCGGCGAAGGCTGGGTCACCGCCGAGTACGCCATGCTTCCCCGCGCCACCAACACCCGCGGCGACCGCGAGTCCGTCAAGGGCCGCATCGGCGGCCGCACCCACGAGATCAGCCGCCTCATCGGCCGGTCCCTGCGCGCCGTCATCGACTACAAGGCACTCGGCGAGAACACCGTCGTCCTGGACTGCGACGTCCTCCAGGCCGACGGCGGCACCCGCACCGCCGCCATCACCGGCGCCTACGTCGCCCTCGCCGACGCCGTCGCCTGGGCCCAGGGCCGGAAGCTGATCAAGGCCAACCGCAAGCCCCTCACCGGCACCGTCTCCGCCGTCTCCGTCGGCATCGTCGACGGCACCCCGCTCCTCGACCTGCGCTACGAGGAAGACGTCCGCGCCGACACCGACATGAACGTCGTCTGCACCGGCGACGGCCGCTTCGTCGAGGTCCAGGGCACCGCCGAGGCCGAGCCCTTCGCCCGCGACGAGCTCAACACCCTGCTCGACCTCGCCACCGCCGGCTGCACGGAACTCGCCGACCTCCAGCGCAAGGCACTCGACGCGGCCCTCGAAAGGTAAAGCGAGTAAAGGGAACGCCAACGGCAGGCAACTGGGCCGCCCGCGGGCGCGTCCCTAGCAGTACAGCACCACGGGCGTACGGCAGACCTTGCCGTACGCCCGACGCCGCACCGCACACGGGCCGCCCGGCCCTGTCCCAAGGGGAGGACCGAGACCCATGGCCGCGAGCCGCCACCGCCGCCTTCGCCGCACCGTCACCGCCGTCGCCACCGTGGCGACCATCGCCCTGACGGCCGGCCTCACCACCGGCTGCGACGCCGTCGACAAGGCGCTCGACTGCGTACGCACGGCCGACGCGATAGCCGACAGCGTCACCGAACTCCAGCAGGCCGTGGAGAACGCGGACGACCCCACCCAGTGGGAGGAATCCCTCAACTCCATCGACAAGAACCTCGACAAGATCGGCGACCAGACCGACAACACCGACGTCAACCAGGCCGTCGACGACCTCGGCAAGGCAGTCGACAACGTCCGCACCTCGGTCGAGAACGGCGACGAGACCCCCGACCTCAGCCCCGTCACCGACGCCGCGGGCGAACTGACGAAGGTCTGCACGCCGTAGGGGAGGGCTCGGTCCGGCCGGGCGGGGGGTCCGGAATACTGACCCCATGACCCGCCTCATCCTCGCCACCCGCAACGCCGGGAAGATCACCGAACTGAGGGCCATCCTCGCCGACGCGGGCCTGCCGCACGACCTCGTCGGCGCGGACGCCTACCCGCACATCCCCGACGTCAAGGAAACCGGCGTCACCTTCGCCGAGAACGCCCTCCTCAAGGCCCACGCCCTCGCCCAGGCCACCGGCCTGCCCGCCGTCGCCGACGACTCCGGCCTCTGCGTCGACGTCCTGAACGGCGCCCCCGGCATCTTCTCCGCCCGCTGGGCCGGCCGCCACGGCGACGACCAGGCCAACCTGGACCTGTTGTTGGCCCAGATCGGCGACATCGCCGACGAACACCGGGGCGCGTACTTCGCCTGCGCGGCGGCTCTCGCCCTGCCCGACGGCACGGAGCGAGTGGTCGAGGGCCAACTGAAGGGCACCCTCCGCCACGCCCCGGCCGGCACGGGCGGCTTCGGCTACGACCCGATCCTCCAGCCGGACGGCGAGACCCGCACCTGCGCGGAACTGACGGCGGCGGAAAAGAACGCGATCAGCCACCGCGGCAAGGCGTTCCGGGCGCTGGTGCCGGTGGTGCGGGAGCTGTTGGGGTGACTGTGCGACAGGGCCCCGCACCATCGAATCGAAGGTACGGGGCTCCGTCGCCCTGTGGGCCCGGTGGGACTCGAACCCACGACACACCGGACCTAAACCGGCGCCCTCTTGGCCAGCTGGGGTACGGGCCCGCAGCGATGGCTACTCTACTGGGCGAGGTGCGTGATTCGTCGCCCTCCCCTGCACCAGGTGCTGGTGATCGCGTGGCAGTTGGGACAGAGCAAGCGCAGGTTTGCTCGTCGGTTGTCGTGCCAGTCCCCGTTGATGTGGTCGACCTCTAGTGTCATGGGTCTACCGAGCCACTCCGGGGCGACTCCGCACCTGGCGCACTTCTCGTCAACACCGACTTCGCGAAGCGCGCGGCGTAACAGGGAGGTTTTGGTTCGTTGACCGCCGTCCCGCCGGATCAGGATGTCCTCGGCGCACTTGGCCGTTGAGCTTGCCCTGCCTCGCTGATGTGCCTGCCCAAGAAAGTGGGACGTGTCGATGCCGTCCTCTGCGACCCACTGGTGAAACAGCCTGCGAGACCGGCCGTTGCTCGGTTTGCCCAAGGCATCTAGGGCACCTGCGATGGAAATCGCTCCCGCCACCGCTCCTCGTAGCTCATCAACGGTTGGCCTCGGGCACTGGGCTTTGCCCCGTCCCCGGCGGGGGAAGTGCGAGATGTCGATGTCAAAGTGCTCGAAGCGCTTGTACAGATAGCGACGGAGATTGCGGTAGGGCTGGGTGCCGAAGAAGGCGATGACCTCGTCGATGTCCGAACACCGGGCCGCGGCTTCGGCCATTCGCTCACCCGTGTACTGCGTGCCCGTGGTCACGCGGCGCGCCCCTTGCTGCGGCCCCGGTATGTGTCCGTCGTGGAGTGGCAGTTCGGGCAGAGCAACCGAAGATTCTCGATCCGGTTGTTTCGCCAGTTGCCGTCGATGTGGTCGACCTCGAGGGGGAGTGGTTCCCCGAGCCACACTGCCTCGATACCGCAGAGCGCGCAGCGCTCTTCCATGCCGAGTTCGCGCAGTGCCCTCTTTAGTCGGCTGCCCGGAATACGCCTGGCGCGGGCTGACGTGTCCTCGATGAAAATTTCCTCAGGGGCCCGGCGTCGCTGGTTGTGGCGCTGCCGTTCGGTGCGGACCGCCGACGTGAAGTGCGATGTGTCGATGCCGTAGGCCCTGATGCGCCGGGAGATGTTTGTGTGGTGCCCTCCCACCGGGTCCAGTCCGAGTCGACGTAGTACGTCATTGACGCTCACCGACTCGGCGACCACGGGTTCCAGGATCTCCCGTGTCCACTTCGCACCCTCGCGCCTGAAGTGCGAGACATCCACCCCCAGTTTCCTCATCCGATCGAGGATGTACCGCCGCTTCCAGCTCTTCGGATCCACCCCCAGCCGCACCAACGCCTCCGACAACGTCCCCGACTCCTGAGCCGCCTCCGTCAGCCGCTCCCGGCTGTACGCGCTCGCCACCATCGGATCCCCTCCGTTTCCGGCCACGCGTTCGTGGCCTCGTACGGAGTAACGAACCGGTTATCGGACAGTCACGTACGGCATGCGGAAGGGCCCGTACCGGAAAGGTCCGGTACGGGCCCGCCGAAGGGGACTTCAGATGCCGAGGTCCTTGATGATCTTGGCCACGTGGCCGGTGGCGCGGACGTTGTACAGGGCGCGTTCGACCTTGCCCTCCTCGTCGACGACGATGGTGGAGCGGATGACGCCCATGTAGGTGCGGCCGTAGTTCTTCTTCTCGCCGAAGGCGCCGTACGCGTCGAGGGCCTTCTTGTCCGGGTCGGCCAGGAGGGTGACCTTCAGGGACTCGGCCTCGCGGAACTTGGCCAGCTTCTCCGGCTTGTCGGGGGAGATGCCGATCACGTCGTACCCGGCGCCGGTCAGCAGCTCCAGGTTGTCCGTGAAGTCGCAGGCCTGCTTCGTGCAGCCGGGGGTAAGCGCGGCAGGGTAGAAGTAGACGATGACCTTGCGGCCCTTGTGGTCGGACAGGGACACCTCGTTGCCGTCGGCGTCCGGGAGGGTGAAGGCGGGGGCCGTGTCCCCGGGCTGGAGTCGCTCGCTCATCGATCCAGCGTAACGGGGGGTCCTGACAGTGCGGCGGGGCCCGGAGCTGACAGACTGTCCGGGACAGCGTCAGAGCGGACTTCGGAGGCGTACGGTGGCGGACACGTCGGACATCAGGACCCCGGCGCAGATCGAGGCGGACATCAAGCGCCGCCGCGAGGTGCTGGCCGAGACGCTCGACGAGCTCGGGATGCGGGTGCACCCGAAGACGATCGTCGACGATGCGAAGGCCAAGGTCGCCTCCAGTGTCGATCACACGCTGGGCCGGGCGTACGTCCAGGTCAATCGAGTGGTGAGCGACGTGAAGGCGCAGTTCGTGGACGAGGAGGGCGCCCCGCGGATGGAGCGGGTCGTGCCCGTCGCGCTGGTGGTGGTCGGGGTCGTGGGGCTGCTCGCTCTGGGCGGCACCCGGCGGCGGAAGCGCTGAGCGCGGGCAGGTAGGTTCAGGGCGTGAGCGCCAAGAGAAACGAGCACGGTCCCCAGGACGACAAGCTGCCCATCCGGATGCTGCACGACCGCGTGCTCGTGCGGCAGGACACCGGTGAGGGCGAGCGGCGTTCCGGGGGCGGCATCCTGATCCCCGCGACGGCGGCCGTCGGCAAGCGGCTGGCCTGGGCCGAGGTGGTCGCGGTCGGTCAGAACGTACGGACCGTGGAGCCGGGCGACCGGGTGCTGTACGACCCGGAGGACCGTGCCGAGGTCGAGGTGCGGGGTGTGGGTTACGTGCTCATGCGCGAGCGCGATCTGCACGCCGTGGCGGCGGACCGGTTCGAGGGGTCGGAGGACTCCACCGGGCTGTACCTCTGAATCACGGGGTCACGTCGGACTCAAGGGGCTGGTGATCAAGGTCACCAGCCCCTTTGTCCTGCCTTTGCTATCTTGGGAAGCACCCCGACGAGACGCGCCGTACCGGGCTGAAGGCAAAGACGACGCACCACCGTTCAGTTCGTTCACGGAGGTGCCTGTCATGGCGTGGGTCCTGTTGTTCGTCGCCGGTCTGCTCGAGGTCGGCTGGTCGATCGGGATGAAGTACACCGACGGTTTCACCCGGCTGTGGCCCAGTGTGTTCACGGGTGCCGGGATCGTCGCGAGCATGATGCTGCTGTCGTACGCGGCGCGGACGCTGCCCATCGGTACCGCCTACGGCGTGTGGGTGGGCATCGGTGCGGCCGGGGCGGCGGTGCTCGGCATGGTGGTGCTGGGGGAGCCCGCGACCGCCGCCCGGATCTTCTTCATCTGTCTGCTGCTGGTCGCCGTGGTGGGTCTGAAGGCGACCTCCGGTCACTGACGCCTGGGCGTGACGGGGATGCCGGGGAAGCCGGTGTTCGAGTCCCCTCCGCCCGCGCCGTCGGTGTCTCCGCCGCCCGGCCCGGTGCCGCCGTTCGAGGAGTCGTCGCCGCCCGAGTCGCCACCCGAGTCGCCGCCGCCCGTGGGGCCCGGCTCGGTGCTGGGGCCACCGGTGGACGGGGTGCCGCCGCCGGTCGACGGCGGGTCGGACTCGGTGCCGCCGTCGTCGCCGGGCGGGGTGCTGCCGCTGTCGGAGTCGCCGGGGGTCTGGGAGCCGGTGCCGTCCTCGTCGGCGTCGCCCGGTCCGTCGGAGGCCTCGCCGCTGCCGCTCTCGTCGCCGTCGCCCGGTTCGTCCGAGGCGTCGCTGCTCGGGGGCGCGGTGACGTCGGCGCCGTCCTGGAGCTGGAGGTCGAAGTCGGCGACCGGTTCGCCCTTGAGGGCGTTGCGGGTGTACTGGCTCCAGATCTCGGCGGGGGCGCCGCCGCCGTTGATACGGGCGAGGCCCATGGCGCCGTACAGGGGTTTGTGGGCGGCGGTCTTCGGGTCCTGGCCCATGACGGCGACGACGGTGGCCAGGTCGGGGGTGTAGCCGGCGAACCAGGCGGCGGTGTCCTCCTCGGCGGTGCCGGTCTTGCCCGCGGCGGGGCGCCCGGCGGCCTGGGCGGCGGTGGCGGTGCCGTTCTGGACGACGCTGCGCAGGACGGACGTGGTGGTGTCGGCGGACTCGCGGCTGACGGCCTGCTGCTCGCGCCGCTCGGGCAGCTCGACCTCCTGCTTGCCGTCCTTCGTGACCTTCTCGACCAGCGTGTAGGTGCTGTGCCTGCCGTGGTTGGCGAGGGTCGCGTAGGCCTCGGCCATGTCGAGGGGGCTGGCGGTGGCGACGCCGAGGGCGATGGAGGGGGAGGGGGTCAGCTCGGGGGTGTCGGGGGAGAGCCCGAGGTCGATCGCGGTCTGCTTGACCTTGTCGGAGCCGACGTCGACGGCCATCTGGGCGTACACGGCGTTGATGGACTTGTCGGTGGCCTCGCGGACGGTGACGTGGCCGTAGTCGCGGTGGTCCTCGTTCTCCGGGGCGTAGCGGCCGCCGCTCCAGCCCTGGACGGGGCGTTCGCTGGTGCCGTCGTAGCGGGTGTTGGGGTTGATCATCTGCCCGCTCTGCGTCTCGGAGTGGTTCTCCACGGCGGACGTGAACACGAAGGGCTTGAAGGTGGAGCCGACCTGGAAGTCACGGCGGACGGCGTTGGGCGTGTACTGCTTGACGTAGTCGATGCCGTTGTACATGGCGACGACCTTGCCGGTCTTCGGGTCGACGGAGGCGCCGCCGGCGCGGACGTAGCCGTCGACCTTGCGTTCCTTCTTGTCGAGCTGGGACATCAGCTTGTCGTCGACGGCCTTGACGAAGGCGTCCTGCTTGTCCTTCTGGAGGGTGGTGGTGATGCGGTAGCCGCCGCGGCCGAGTTCCTCCTCGTCGACGATGTCGTTCTCGATCAGGTACTTCTTGACGATGTTGACGACGTAGCCGCGCTGTCCGGACATGTTGGTGGAGATGGTGGACTGCTTGGGCTTGGGGAACTTCGCGGCGGCGCGTTCGGAGGGGCTGATCCAGCCCTTGTCGGCCATGCCGTTCATGACGTACTTCCAGCGGGCCTCGGCGGCGGGCCGGTTCTCCGGGTGGGCGACGACGTCGTACTGGCTGGGGGCGTTGAGCAGGGAGGCCAGGTAGGCGCCCTGGGCGGCGGTGAGGTCCTTGGCGTCGACGCCGAAGTAGGCCTGGGCGGCGGCCTGGATGCCGTAGGCGCCGCGGCCGAAGAAGCTGGTGTTGAGGTAGCCCTCGAGGATCTCGCTCTTGCTCTTCTCCCGGTCGAGCTTGATCGAGATGAAGAACTCCTTCACCTTGCGGGTGACGGTCTGGTCCTGGGCCAGGTAGTAGTTCTTGACGTACTGCTGGGTGATGGTGGAGCCGGACTGCTTGCCCTTGCCGGTGGCGGTGTTCCAGCCGGCCCGGACCATCGCCATGGGGTCGATGGCGGACTCGCTGTAGAAGTCGCGGTCCTCGGCGGCGAGGACGGCGTGCTGGGCGTCCTTGGAGATGCGGGCGAGGCCGACGCTCTCGCGGTTGACCTCGCCGTCGCGGGCGAGGACGCTGCCGTCGGCGTAGAGGTAGACGTTGGACTGCTTGGTGGCGAGCGCGTTGGCGGCGGGGATCTGCACGAGGTGGTAGCCGAGGAAGAAGCCGCCGACGATCAGCAGCAGGCCGACGACGACGGTGCTCAGCACGATGCGCCAGGTCGGGATCAGCCGGCGCCATCCGGTGCGCTTGGGCCGCTTGGGCTTCTTCGCCTTCCCGGGTTCCGCGGGCGCTCCGGACGTCGCCTGTTCCCCCGTCTGCCCCTCGCCGGCCGCCTGGGGCTCTCTCGGGGCCCGGCCCTGGTTCGGCGGCTGCGGCTGCGGCTCGTCGCTCATCTCGTGCACGGACTCCTGTTTCGGCTTCTGCTTCGCTTCGTACGGTTTTCGGAACGTCTGAGTTTCTTCTGGTGAAGACTCTCGCACCGCGGGTTCCGTTCCCACTCGACGGCACACCCGTGAAATTCCGTGGCAGGGGCCCCCGGGGGCGCACTAGGCTCCTGCGCTTTGGTGCCGGTCGGAGGGGGAGGGCTGTGAGTGCGGGCTCGGGGCGGTTGTACGTGGCCGTCGCGGCGGGGGGATTCCGACGGTACGCGACGTATCGGGCGGCCACCGCCGCCGGGGTGTTCACCAACACGGTCTTCGGTTTGATCCTGGTTTACACCTATCTGGCCCTGTGGGACGAGAAACCGCAGCTCGGAGGATACGACCAGGCGCAGGCCGTGACGTTCGTGTGGCTGGGGCAGGCGCTGCTGGCGGCGCTGGCGATCGGGGGCGGCGGGTTCGAGGACGAGTTGATGGAGCGCATCCGTACGGGTGATGTCGCCGTCGATCTGTACCGGCCGGTGGATCTTCAGCTGTGGTGGCTGGCGGCGGACGTGGGGCGGGCGGTGTTCCAGTTGCTGGGCCGCGGGGTGGTGCCGTTCGTGTTCGGGTCGCTGTTCTTCCCGGTGGCGCTGCCGCGGGAGGTGTCCGTGTGGGCGGCGTTCCTGGTGACGGTGGTGCTGGCGATGGTGGTGGGTTTCGCGCTGCGCTATCTGGTGGCGCTGTCGGCGTTCTGGCTGCTCGACGGCACCGGGGTGACGCAGATGGCGTGGTTGGCGGGGCTGTTCTGCTCGGGGATGCTGCTGCCGCTGAACGTGTTCCCGGGCGCGCTCGGCGACGTGGTGCGGGCGCTGCCGTGGTCGTCGCTGCTCCAGGGCCCGGCGGACGTGCTGCTGGGGGAGGCGGATCCGCTGGGGACGTATCTGTTCCAGGCGTCCTGGGCGGTGGCGCTGCTGGCGCTGGGGCGGCTGGTGCAGTCGGCGGCGACGCGACGGGTGGTGGTCCAGGGTGGCTGAGGTGGCCGAGGTGGCCGAGGCGGCCCGGACGGGGGTACGGCGCGGGCGCGTCGTCGAGGGGGTGCGCGCGTACGGGCTGATCGCCGGGATGTGGATCAGGTCGACGATGGCGTACCGGACGTCCTTCGTGCTGACGGCGTTCGGGAACTTCGCGATGACCGCGCTGGACTTCGTGGCGATCCTGCTGATGTTCTCCCGGGTGGACGCGCTGGGCGGCTACTCGCTGCCCGAGGTGGCGTTCCTGTACGGGCTGTCGGGGGTGTCGTTCGGGCTGGCCGACCTGGCGATCGGCTCCATGGAACGGCTGGGCCGCCGGGTGCGCGACGGCACGCTGGACACGCTGCTGGTGCGTCCGGCGCCGGTGCTGGCGCAGGTGGCGGCGGACCGGTTCGCGCTGCGCCGGCTCGGCCGGGTGGTGCAGGGGCTGCTGGTGCTCGGGTACGCGCTGGTGGTCGTCGACATCGACTGGACGGCGGCGAAGGTGCTGCTGCTGCCGGTGGCGCTGGTCAGCGGGGCGGGGATCTTCTGCGCGGTGTTCGTGGCGGCGGGGGCGTTCCAGTTCGCGGCGCAGGACGCCTCGGAGGTGGCCAACGCCTTCACCTACGGCGGTACGACGATGCTGCAGTACCCGCCGACCGTGTTCGCGCTCGACCTGGTGCGCGGGGCGACGTTCGTGCTGCCGCTGGCGTTCGTGAACTGGCTGCCGGCGAGCTATGTGCTGGGGCGGCCGTATCCGCTGGACCTGCCCGGGTGGGTGGCGTTCACGCCGCCGCTCGCGGCCGCTGCCTGCTGTGCACTGGCGGGGCTGGCCTGGCGGGCGGGCCTGCGTTCGTACCGGAGTACGGGGAGCTGAGGGAGCCGATGGAGAGGGCGGACATGGCGGAGACGGCGAGGACGGCTGACGCGGCGCACACGGCGGGACCGGGGGCTGCGGCGGAGGCGGACGCCGCGGCGGATGCGGACGCCGACGCCTTCATCGAACTGGACGGCGTCGAGAAGGTCTTCGACGTGCGCAAGAAGACGGGCTTCCTGAAGCGGGAGCGGCGACAGGTGCGGGCGGTGGACGGGCTGTCGTTCACGGTGTCGCGCGGCGAGATGGTCGGCTACATCGGCCCGAACGGCGCCGGGAAGTCGACGACGATCAAGATGCTCACCGGCATCCTGACGCCGAGCGGCGGCCGGCTGCGGGTGGCGGGCATCGACCCGTCCCGGGAGCGGATCCGGCTGGCGCACCGCATCGGGGTGGTGTTCGGGCAGCGGACGACGCTGTGGTGGGACCTGCCGCTGATCGACTCCTACCGGCTCATGCACCGCATGTACCGCATCCCGGACGCCCGTTACCGCGAGAACCTGGACCGCTGTGTCGAACTCCTCCAGCTCCAGGAGCTGCTCGACGTGCCGGTGCGGCAACTCTCCCTGGGGCAGCGGATGCGCGGCGACATCGCGGCGGCGCTGCTGCACGACCCGGAGGTGCTGTACCTGGACGAGCCGACGATCGGCCTGGACGTGGTGTCCAAGGCCAAGGTGCGGGGGTTCCTGCGGGACTTGAACGCCGAGCGCGGCACGACGGTGCTGCTGACCACACACGATCTCCAGGACATCGAGCAGCTCTGCTCGCGCGTGATGGTCATCGACCACGGGCGGCTGATGTACGACGGACCGCTGGAGGGTCTGCACGAGGCGGGGGAGAGCGAACGCACCCTGGTGGTGGACCTGGAACGGGAGTTGCCGCCGATCGAGGCGCCTGAGCCGGCCCGGGTGGTGCGGGTGGAGGGGCCGCGGCAGTGGCTGGCGTTCCCGGCGTCGGAGTCGGCGGCCGGGCTGGTGGCGGGGATCGCGGCCCGGTATCCGCTGGTGGACCTGTCGGTGCGGGAGCCGGACATCGAGTCGGTGATCGCGAAGATGTACGCGGAACGCGCGGGCGCGTAGTGTCCGGCGCGGTGACCTCGTAGGCTGCTGTACATGACCGACGACGCCCCGGAACTCCGCGCATCCGACGCCGACCGTGAACGAGTCGCCGAGGTCCTGCGCGACGCCCTCGCCGAGGGACGCCTGGACATGGCCGAGTTCGAGGAGCGGCTGGACGCCACCTACAGCGCGCGGACGTACGGGGACCTGGCGCCGATCACCCGTGACCTGCCGGTCGGCGGGGCGGGCGCGGCGCCCCGGGTGTCGATGACCAAGGAGCCCGAGCGGGACGGGGACTGGGCGGGGCGGATCACCGGCGGCGAGGGCTCGTCGACCTGGGCGGTCGCCGTGATGTCCGGCTTCCAGCGCAAGGGGCGCTGGACGGTGCCGAGGCGGTTCAACTGCTTCGCGTTCTGGGGCGGCGGGGAGATCGACCTGCGCGACGCGGACTTCGCGGCGGGGGAGGTCGTGATCAACTGCGTCGCGATCATGGGCGGGATGAACGTGGTCGTGCCGCCGGGCGTCGAGGTGGTCGTGCGCGGCATCGGCTTCATGGGCGGCTTCGACCACAGCGAGGAGGGCGTGCTCGGGGACCCGGGCGCCCCGCGCGTGGTCGTGACGGGCTTCGCCTTCTGGGGCGGCGTCGGCGTCGAGCGCAAGGTGACGCGGGCCGAGCGGCAGCGGCTGAAGGAGGAGCGCCGCCAGGAGAAGCTGGAGCGCCGCCAGGAACGCGAGCGGGAGCGGCTGGAGCGCGGCTCGGGCCGAC
This sequence comes from Streptomyces rubrogriseus, assembly GCF_027947575.1. Lineage (NCBI taxonomy): Bacteria > Bacillati > Actinomycetota > Actinomycetes > Kitasatosporales > Streptomycetaceae > Streptomyces > Streptomyces rubrogriseus. Next base: position 981,221 of record NZ_CP116256.1, read on the forward strand.
GGGAGCTGGACGCCTCCCGCTCCGACGGCCACGGCCTGGATGGACTGCACGACCTGCACGGCGCCGGCCGCGAGCGGGAGCTGGAACGGGAGCGCGAGCGGCGCCGGGACACCTGAGCGCCGCCCTCCGCTCCGGCCGGTGCGCTACGCCTTGACCGGTGCGGCGCCCTTCAGCGCGGTCAGGTCGATGACCTCGCCCATGCGCGCGTACCCCTTGTCGCCGGGGTGCAGGTGGTCGCCGCTGTCGTAGTCGGAGCGCATCCGGCGCGGGTCGTACGGGTCGCGCAGGGCCTTGTCGAAGTCGACGACGGCGTCGAAGACCCGGCCGGAGCGGATCTCTTCGTTGACCTCCTGCCGCATCGTCTCGCGCGCCTCGGTGTAGCCGCCGTAGCCGCCGAACGGCGTGATCGTGGCGCCGACGACCCGCAGTCCCCGGGCGTGCGCCCGGTCGACGAGGGTGCGCAGGCCGGTGAGGATGCCGTCCCGGTCGGCCAGTTCCGGGCTGTTCAGGACGTCGTTGACGCCGAGGACGACGACGACGGCCTTGACATTGGTGCGTTCCAGCACGTCCCGTTCGAACCGGCTCAGTCCGCTCGGGTTGTCGGCCGGCCGCCCCGGCCTGCTGGTCAGGAGCCGGTTGCCGCTGATGCCCTCGTTGACGACGCTGTAGCGGGGGGTGTCCCGGCCGTCGCCCGCCGCCGCGTGCAGGCGCGCGGCGAGGACGTCGGTCCAGCGGCGGTTGGCGTCGCTCTTGGAGCGGGCGCCGTCGGTGATGGAGTCGCCGAACGCCACGACCGTGCCGTCGGCCTCGTGGCTCAGCACGTCGAGGGCGGTCAGGTAGCGCCAGTACGGCGTGGGGGTGGTGTACGCGACGGCGGTGACGTCCGCCGTGCGGTCGCCGTCGGCCAGGTAGCTGGTCTGCCGGGCCTGCGGGTGGTAGGTCACCGGCCCGGACGGGATGGGGGAGTACGTGGTGACCAGGACGTTCGCCCCGTAGGGGATGGCGATGCGGGCGGCGTCGCTCATCACCTGGCCGCCCGCCGGGATGATCACCCGGGCGCTGCCGCCGAAGGTGAGCCGGCGCATGGTGTCGGCGATCGCGGCGGCCGTGTCGGGGCCGGCGGCCAGGGCGATCGAGGCGTGCGTGACGGTCAGCGGCGACTGCCCGTACAGGTTCGAGAGGGTGATCCGCGCGCCGGTGCCGCCGACCGAGGTGTGCACGACGTTGCGCACGGAGCGGCCCGCCAGGCCGGTCGTCTCGGTGCCCGGCTCGGCCGCGGCCGGTGCGGTGGCCCAGGCGCCCACCCAGGCACCCGTGGACGCGGGGGCGGCGTCACCTCGTGGGAGACGGCCTCCGGCCTGCAACGCGTGGTCCCTGCTGCCGTCGTCCGCGGACGCTCCGGCGTATATGGCCGCGGAGATCGCCACTATCAGGGTGACGATCGCCGCGAGCAGGGCACGGTGCTTGGTGGGGGGCGCCCCCGCACCCCCGTCACGACCCCGGGTCATGCTGTGCTGTTCTCCTCGGGCGAGGGGAGCCCCGAGGCTCCGGTCCGATGAACCCATGATGCGTCATGGGCGGAGGAAAGGCCGCAGAAGCCGCGGGCGTTCCCCCTCCCGGACAGACGCCGGGAACTTGTGTTCCGTTCCGGGAGTCGGTCAGGAAGGGACAATGTGTGAGGGACGTATCAGCGAACGGTGGAGCGGATGGAACGCACGAAGGCGGAACTTCCCGAAGGCGCGGGGGGTACGGGTGGTTCCGGGGGTGCCGGGGAGGCCGCGGGGGCGGACACCGGAGGCGCGGCCGGGAGTGCCGGCGCGGTCCGCGACCGGGCGATGACGTCCTTCAGCCCCGCCGACGAGGTCAAGCGCCGCGGCGTGCGGCGGATGAAGCTCACCGCCACCGGCCTGCTGCTCTTCGTCGCCCTGGTCTACGTCCTGGCCGAGTGGGCCGCCCACCGGGGCGCGGGCGCCTGGGCGGGCTATGTGTCGGCCGCCGCCGAGGCCGGCATGGTCGGCGCGCTCGCCGACTGGTTCGCGGTCACCGCCCTCTTCCGCCATCCGCTCGGCATCCCCATCCCGCACACCGCGATCATCCCGAAGAAGAAGGACCAGCTGGGCGTCTCGCTGGGCGAGTTCGTCGGGGAGAACTTCCTCTCCGAGGCCGTCGTGCGCCAGCGGCTGCGCGCCGTCGGCATCGGCAGCCGTCTCGGCGCCTGGCTCGCCGTGCCCGAACACGCCGACCGGGTGACGGCCGAGCTGTCCGCCGCCCTGCGCGGCGCCCTGACCGTGCTGCGCGACTCCGACGTCCAGGCGGTGGTCGGCGAGGCGATCACGCGCCGGGCCGACGCCCAGGAGATCGCCCCCGGCATCGGCAAGATGCTGGACCGGGTCGTCTCCGACGGCGGTCACAAGCGCGCCGTCGACCTGATCGTCTCCCGCGCCCACGACTGGCTGATCCTGCACGGCGACTCCGTGATGGACGCCGTACAGGGCGGGGCGCCCGGCTGGACCCCCCGGTTCGTCGACCGGAAGATCGGCGACCGGGTCTACAAGGAGCTGCTGCGCTTCGTCACCGAGATGCGCGACATGCCCGCCCACCCGGCACGCGGCGCCCTGGACCGCTTCCTCACCGACTTCGCCGCCGACCTCCAGTCCGACACGGAGACCCGCGCGCGGGTGGAGCGGCTGAAGACCGAGGTGCTGGGCCGCGGCGAGGTCCAGGATCTGATCGCGTCCGCCTGGACGGCCGTACGGTCCATGATCGTCTCGGCGGCGGAGGACGAGCGCAGCGAACTGCGGCTCAGGGTGCGCGCCTCGCTGCTCTCCCTGGGAGCCCGGATGGCCTCCGACGCCAAGGTGCAGGCCAAGGTCGACGGCTGGGTGGAGGGCGCCGCGGTGTACGTGGTGACCACCTACCGCAAGGAGATCACCTCGCTGATCACCGACACCGTGGCGGGCTGGGACGCCGAGCACACCACGAAGAAGATCGAGGCGAACATCGGCCGCGACCTCCAGTTCATCCGCATCAACGGCACGGTGGTCGGCTCACTTGCCGGGCTGCTGATCTACACGGTCTCCCGCATCCTGGGGGCGTAGGGCTGCCGCGGGCGGCCCTGCGGCCTCCCGGCTCGGCGGGCTTGTTCCCTCCGGCGCCGGGCACACGTGAGGCGTTCGCTCGACGGAGAGCCGCCGGAGGGGTGCCATGACAGCAGAAGCGTCGTCGTCGGGCTCGGTGCCCGCCTCCACCGGGACGGTCACCACGGCCGTCCCGGCCCGCCTTGACCGGCTGCCCTGGTCGCGCTGGCACTGGATGATCGTGATCGGCCTCGGCACCGTCTGGATCCTGGACGGCCTGGAAGTCACGATCGTCGGCAACGTCGCCGGACGCATCGCCGAGGACGGCAGCGGCCTGGACATCAGCTCCGCCCAGATCACCGGCCTGGCCGCCGCCCTGTACGTGGCCGGGGCCTGCTCCGGTGCCCTGTTCTTCGGCTGGCTGACCGACCGGCACGGCCGCAAGAAGCTGTTCATGATCACGCTGGTGGTCTATCTGGCGGCCACCGCGCTGACCGCGGTCTCCTTCGAGTCCTGGTGGTTCTTCCTCTTCCGCTTCCTCACCGGCTTCGGCATCGGCGGCGAGTACGCGGCGATCAACTCCGCGATCGACGAGCTGATCCCGTCCCACTACCGGGGCCGGGTCGACCTCATCATCAACGGCAGCTACTGGCTCGGCGCGATCGGCGGCGCCCTGCTGTCCATCGTCATGCTGGACACCGACATCTTCGCCAAGGACGTCGGCTGGCGGCTCAGCTTCGCCCTCGGTGTGGTCCTGGGCCTGGTGGTGCTGCTGGTGCGGCGGCACGTCCCGGAGAGCCCACGCTGGCAGTTCATCCACGGCCAGGGCGAGAAGGCGGACACCCTCGTCTCCTCCGTCGAACGGGAGATCGAGCGGGAGAAGGGCGAGAAGCTGCCGCCGCCGGCCGGCGAGATCACCATCCACCAGCGCAAGTCCATCGGCTTCGGCCTGATCGCCAAGACCGTCTTCGGCCGCTACCCGCGCCGCGCGGTGCTCGGCCTGTCCCTCTTCATCGGCCAGGCCTTCCTGTACAACGCGATCACCTTCGGCTTCGGCACCATCCTCATCACCTTCTTCGACGTGCCGACCGGCAGCACCGGCTACTATTTCGCCGTCATCGCCGCGGGCAACTTCTGCGGCCCCCTGGTGCTCGGCCACCTCTTCGACACCGTCGGCCGCCGGATCATGATCTCCAGCACCTATCTGCTCTCCGGCATCCTGCTCTTCGGCACCGCCTGGCTCTTCGACCGGGGCTCGCTCACGGCGACGACCATGACGGCCTGCTGGTGCGTGGTGCTGTTCTTCGCCTCGGCGGGAGCCTCCAGCGCGTACCTGACGGTCTCCGAGATCTTCCCCATGGAGACCCGCGCCATGGCCATCGCCTTCTTCTACGCCCTCGGCACCGCCGCCGGCGGCATCAGCGGCCCGCTGCTCTTCGCCGACCTGACCGAGTCCGGCGTGGTCGGCGACACGGTCCTGGCCTTCCAGATCGGCGCCGGGCTGATGTGCGCGGCCGGCCTGGTCGCGGCGTTCCTGGCGGTGAAGGCGGAGCGCCGCTCGCTGGAGGACATCGCGGAGCCGCTGTCGACGGCGGCACCGGATACGCCGGGAACGGCGGGCCCCGGCGCGAAGACCGCGTAGCGTCACGCACGCCGGCCCGATGGGGCACCGACGTCGAGGAGACCCGATGAGCATCCGCAGAATCGTCCCCAACATCCATGTCGAGGCCGAGGGCCAGTGGAACACGAGCCGCGAGTTCTACGGCCTGCTCGGATTCGAGGAGGTCATGGACATGGGCTGGGTGACCACCCTGGCCTCCCCGTCCAACCCCACCGCCCAGATCAGCCTCTTCACCGAGGAGCGCACGGCGCCCGTCGTCCCCGACCTGAGCGTGGAGGTCGAGGACGTCGACGCGGTCTACGCCCAGGTGGTCGCGTCGGGCGCGGAGATCGTCCGGGAGCCGCAGGACGAGGAGTGGGGCGTGCGCCGCTTCTTCGTACGGGACCCGAATGGCCGGGTGATCAACGTGCTCACCCACCACGCCTGACCGGCGCCACCGCGCTCAGGAGCGCCGGTCGGCGACCGCCCACGAGGCCAGCGCCACGGCGCCCGCGGCACCGAACACGGCGGGCCAGGCGCCCACCTTCTTGGCCAGCGGGTGCGATCCCGCGAAACCGGCGACGTAGGCCGCCGTCAGCGCACCCGCGGCCTTCCCGCCGGCCCGGGCCCGCCACTGCTGCGCGGCGGCGGCCCCGGCGACGGCGAGCACGGCCCCGCCGAGCTGCCGCTTCTTCGTCCAGCGGGCCACGCCGTACCCGCCCACCAGGCCACCCGCGGCGACCACCGCGCTGGGAACCCTCGCCATGTCTGCCTCCCGATCCGACCGCGGCCGGACCTGCTCCGGCCGTACCGACTTGTCGGGACCGAGGCTAATCCCCGCCCCTTTCGGCCGAACACCGAGCCCTGATCCCGACACTTCCGGGTATCCGCTCCGTTGGGGAGACGAGCACCCGGAGGAGACCGATGACCGCGCAGCGCCCCCGCACCTACGACCCGCCCCGCCCCCGGACGGTCACCGTGGACGGCGCCCGCGTCGCCTGCTGGGAGTCCGGACCACCCGGCGCCGAACCCGTGGTCCTCCTGCACGGCTACCCCGCCGACCACCGGTGCTGGCGCCACCAGGTGCCCCCGCTGTCGGCCCGGCACCGGGTCATCACGCCGGACCTCCTCGGCTGGGGCGCCTCCGACCGCCCCCTGCACCTGTCCTTCGACTACGACACGGAGGTCGCCCGGGTCGGCCGGCTCCTCGACGCACTGGACCTGGACTCGGTGAACCTGGTCGGCCACGACTACGGCGGCTTCCTCTCGCTCGGCTTCACCCAGCAGCACCCGGGCCGGGTGCGCAGGCTGGCGCTCCTCAACACCCGCGCGCACGGCACCTTCACCCGCCGCTGGTACGCCGTGTTCGGCCTGCTCGGCCTCGTCGGACGCAGCCCCCTGCTCAGCCGCCCGGCCCGGCACCTGCCGTACGCCGCCCTCCACCGCCGTTCCCTCGCGCCGCTCGTCCGCGCCGGCCACCTCGACGCCCACGTCCTGGACGGCTACCTCGGCTGGATGGCCGCGCCCGAGGGCCGCCGCTGGCTGCTCCACTACTTCGGCGACTACCGCACCCCGGCCCGCCCCGAGCTGCACCGGCGGCTGTCCGGCATCACCTGCCCGACGGCCGTCGTCTGGGGCCGCGCGGACCCGTTCCTGAGCCCGGCGATCGCGACCGGGCTGGCCGGGTCGGTGCCCCGCGCCGAGCTGACGATGCTGGACGACGCGGGCCACTGGGTGATGGACGAACGCCCGGCCGCCGTGACGCGGGCGCTGGGCCGACTGCTGGAACGCACGACCCCGAACGGGTGAGACGCAGGTCACAACCGGGCCGTGGCGCGGCCTGTCACATCGCGCCGCCGGCGTCCGTCGTAGCTGTGTACGACCAACACGGCAACGACGGAGGAATCCACCATGGAAGCGCGTCTCAACCTGTTCGCCAACCCGCTCGCCGGCAAGCTGCTGCGGCACATCAACTCCGCGGGCAAGGCCGTGGGCGACTCGGCGCTGCCGGCCGCGACCCAGGAGCTGGTCAAGATCCGCGCCAGCCAGATCAACGGCTGCGGCTTCTGTCTCGACATGCACACCAAGGACGCCGCGAAGGCGGGCGAGACCTCGCTGCGCCTCAACCTGATCGCCGCCTGGCGGGAGGCCAAGGTGTTCACCGACGCGGAGCGCGCCGCCCTCGAACTGACCGAGCAGGGCACCCGCATCGCCGACGCCTCCGGCGGCGTCACCGACGAGGCCTGGGCGAACGCGGCCGAGCACTACGACGAGGAGCAGCTCACCGCCCTGGTCGGGCTGATCGCCGTCATCAACACCTACAACCGCCTGAACGTCATGACCCAGCAGCCGGCCGGCGACTACGAGCCGGGGATGTTCGGCTGAAGCCGGCACCCCGCGGCAGCAGTCCCGGCCACCCGGCCCCGGCCGCCCGGTCCCGTCGCCCGCCGCTCAGCCGGCGTGCAGCAGGACCGGGAGCCGCTGGTGGCCGTTGCTGATCAGGGAGGGCACGGACGGCAGCTCCTCGGCCGGATCGGCGAGGCGGAGGTCCGGGAAGCGGCCGAAGAGACTCTCCAGCGCGAGGGTCACCTCCATGCGGGCCAGCGGCGCGCCCAGGCAGAAGTGGACGCCGTGACCGAAGGCCAGGTGCTCCTTGACGGTGCGGGTCGCGTCGAAGGTGTCGGCGTCCTCGTGCCAGTCCGGATGGCGGTTGGCGGCGGCGTACGAGGCGAGGATCGGCTCCCCGCGGGCGATGGTCCGCCCGTCCGGCAGGGCGATGTCGGTGACCGCGTACCGCAGCGGCAGATGCTTGACCGCCGGTTCGTGGCGCAGCGTCTCCTCCACCACGTCCGCCCAGGTGACCTCGCCCTTGCGGACCAGCGCGAGCTGGTCGGGGCGGGTCAGCAGGGTGTGCACCGCCTGGTCGATGACGTTGACGGTGGTCTCGTACCCGGCGCTGATCATCAGCAGCAGGGTGTCGCGCAGCTCCTCGGGGGAGAGCCGGTCGCCGTCCCCCTCGTCGTCCCGCGCGGCTATGAGCAGGGAGGTCATGTCGTCGCCCGGCGTGGCGCGCTTGGCCGCGATGAGCTGGTCCAGCACCTCGTACAGGCGCGCGGTGTTGGCCTGGGCCTCGGCCTGGTCCAGGGTGGTGTCGAAGACGCCGTCCACGAGGGCGCGGAAGCCCTCGCGCCGGTCCTGGGGCACGCCCATGAGGTGACCGATCACCGCGATGGGCAGCGGGTAGGCCAGCTCCTGCCTGAGGTCCACCGGCTCACCGGCGGGAAGCTCGGCGAGCCGGTCGACGAGACCGGTCACCATCGCCTCGACGGCCGGCCGCATCGCGTCGACGCGACGGGCGCTGAAGGCGGGCGCCACCAGCCGGCGCAGCTTGCGGTGGTTGGGCCCGTACGCGGTGAACATGTTCTCCACCGCCACCCACAGGGCCAGCGGCCAGGTGCCGACGACCTCCCCGAAGGCGGGCCAGTGCGCCCGGGCGTCCTTGGAGACGTCGGAGCTGGTGAGCAGCTGCTTGAGGAGGACGGGGTCGCTGACCGACCAGGCCTGCACCCCGAGGACGTCCACCCAGGTGGCCGGACCGCCCTCCCGCAGGGTGCGGTGCTCGGTGTGGTGGTCGGCGCCGGTGGGGTCGAGGACGAGGGCGGGCTGCTGGGTCGCCATGGCCTGGCTCCTTAGTGTGCGGCTCGGTGCGCGGCGGGCTGCGCGGCGTGGAAGGTGACGGGCAGGGATTCGAGGGCGCGGTGGAACGGGCCGGGCCGCCAGGTCAGTTCGGCCGCCGGGCGGGCGAGGTCCGTCTCGGGGAGCGCGTCCAGGAGGTGGGTGACCGCGGTCTCGGCGATGAGGTAGGCGTGCGAGCGGGCGGGGCAGGTGTGCGGACCGGTGCTCCAGGCCAGGTGGGCGCGGTTGCCGCCGTGCTGTCCCCGGGGCACGCCCTCCGTGAGGGCCGGGTCGTTGTTCGCGGCCGCCATCGAGATCACCACCGGCTGGTCGGCCGGCAGCAGCACGCCCTCCACGTCGACGGGGTACGGGGGATAGGAGATGCAGTAGTTCGCCATCGGCGGGTCGGTGTAGAGCACGGCGTCGAGCGCGTCGCGCACCGTGGAGAGACCGGCGTGCAGGTCCGCGGAGAACTCCTCGTCGGTGAGGATCTTCAGGATCGTGTTGCTGATCAGGTTGGTCATGGGTTCGATCCCGGCGCCGTAGAGCGTGACGAGCTGGTGGCTCATCTCCTCGTCGGTCAGCTCGACGGGGTGCAGGGCCAGCCGGGACGTGATGTCGTCGCCCGGGTGGGTCCGGCGCAGGGTCACCAGGTCGGACACGGCCTGGGCGAGGATCAGGTTGCCCTGCTCGGCGTTGGTGGTGTCGAAGATCTTCGCCATGCCGTCGGCGATGCGCTGCCCGATCTCGTCCGGGCAGCCGAGCAGGGCGCTCAGCACCCGGAAGGCGATGGGGAAGGAGTACTGGGTGAGCAGGTCCGCCGAGCCGGCGGCGCGGAACCCGTCGATGGCGTCGGAGGCGACCTGCTCGACGAGGGCGCGCAGCCCGTGCTGGTCCACCTGGTCGATGGCGTGGGTGTTCGCGGACCGGTAGCGGGCGTGCTCGGCGCCGCCCGAGCGCAGCGCGTTGGGCCGCCACTCCATCATCGGCCGCACCGGGCAGGTCGCCGGGATCAGCTTCTCCCAGGCGCGCGGGTCGGCCGGGAAGTGCAGCGGGTCGTTCAGGATGCGGCGGGCCTGGTAGTAGCCGATCACCAGCGTCGCGGGGACGCCGGGCGCCAGGTCGACGGGGACGAGCGGGCCGTGGGTGCGGCGCATGCTCCGGTAGGCGGCGTGCGGGTCGGCGGCGAACTCCGGTGCGTACAGGGCGATTCGGCCCGGCCCTTGCGTCGGCGCGGTCTCGGTGGAGGGCAACGTCATCGGCGGGACTCCAGGAGGGCGGCTGAACGGTGCTCGGAGAGGTACTCCGTGAGCGTGATCAGGGCGTGCAGGGAGGAGGTGCGGTCACGGGCGTCGCAGTACGTCAGCGGCGTGGCCGGTTCCAGGGCCAGCGCCTCGCGCAGCTCGGCCTCGGGGTAACCCGGGGACCCGGGGAAGGTGTTGATGGCGACGGCGTACGGGATGCCCGCGCCGTCCAGCAGACCGAGGGCGTCGTGGGAGGCGTCCAGGTCGCGGGTGTCGGCCAGGACGAGGCAGCCGAGGGCGCCCTCGGCCAGGTCCTCCCACAGCGGTTGGAAGCGGGACTGCCCCGGCAGCCCGAACAGGTACAGCGCGAGCCGGCCGCCGGCCAGGTGGATGCGGCCGAAGTCCATCGCCACGGTGGTCGTCGTCTTGTGCGGGGTGCCGCGCAGATCGTCCACACCGGCGCTGGCCTGCGTGATCGGCTCCTCCATGCGCAGCGGCCGCACCTCCGAGACGCTGCCGATCAGCGTCGTCTTGCCGACGCCGAAGCCGCCCGCGACCACGATCTTGGCGGACCGGGTCACCGTGGCCGGGACGTAGGTGACGGGCGGGTCGGCCCGGTCGGCACCTTCGGCCCCGGCGGACTCGTCGGTCCGGCCGGTCCGGTCGGCCCCGTCAGACCAGGGAGCGAAGTCCACGGAGTACCTCCTGCAGCAGGTCGAAGTCGGGCTGGTCGTCGATCGCGGCGACCGGGCTGGAGAGGTGGCCGGAGTCCATCAGCGAGGAGACGAGGATGCGCACCGTGGAGGGCGGCAGCTCCAGCGCGGCGGCGATGTCGGCGACGGCCAGGCCGCCGTCCGCGCCGGCGAACAGCCGCATCACCCGGCGGGCGTCCGGGCCGAGGGTGTCCGTGGGACCGGTCGCGGCGATGACCACGCTCTCCAGGCGCACGTCCTCGCGCGCGCGGATCCGGCCCTGGGTGCGGACGTAGGGCCGGACCATGTCGGGATCGCGCCGCGGCCCGCTCATACCGGTCGGCCGCCGTCCGCGACCGGCACCCGCTCCTCCGTGGCCAGCTCGTGTCCCACCCGGGTGGCGAGCCGCACCATGTGGTGCGAGATCAGCCCGACGTCGGCGTCGGGGCCGGTCGTGCACACCGAGAGCATGGTGTTCTTCGCGGCGGTCGTCGTCAGGCCGATGCAGCCGACCGACTCGATCAGCAGCTGCCGCATCCCCGCGCCGCCGGTGAACTCGTCCCAGGCCTTGCCCGCCGCGCGCAGGGCCGCCGTCAGCGCGGCGAACTTCTCCCCGTCGTCCTGGCCGATCGTCTGGGTACGGGCCTTCAGCAGTCCGTCGCTGCTCATCAGCACGGCGTACCGGACGCCCTCGACGCTGCCGAGTTCCTGGTCCAGCAGCCAGCCCAGGCTGTTGGTGTGTGTGTCTTGCACGATCAGTGTCCTTCGTCGTCAGCGGCGTCGTGGGGGGTGGTGCGGGCGGCGGTGTGGGTCGCGGTGCCGGATGCGGGGCGGGTCGCGGTGCCGGCGGAGGCCGGAGAGGGCTGCTCCCCGTCCCGGCCGCGGCGGGTCCCGGCCGCCCAGGCGGCGGCGACGGCGGGGCGGCCGGGCTCGGTGTCGTCGGGGGCGGCCGGGCGCCGCGCGGGGGCGGGCGCGGCGGAGCGCCGGCGGACGGTCAGACCGCTGGCGGTGGTGGCGGAGGGCGCGGAGGTGGGGGTCGCCGGGTCGGGTACGGCCGCTGCGGCCGGGGTTCCGGCCGGGGTTCCGGCCGGGGTTCCGGCGGGGGTTCCGGCCGGGGACGTCGCGGGCGCGGCGACGGGCTCGCCCGGCGCGGCTGGCGCGGCGGGCCCGGCGACTGCCGCGGACGCCGGGACGCCGGCCTCGGGCACGGGCGCGGGCTCGACGGGGGCGCGGCCACCGCCTGGGCCACCGGACCCGCCGGGGCCGCCGGGGCCGCCGGACCGGCGGGGGCCGGTCGGGCCGCCTGGGCGGCAGGCCTCGGTGCCGGCTGGGCCGCCGCGGGGTCGACGATCAGGTTCTTCGGCAGGACGACCATGGCCCGGGTCCCCTGGTAGATGTTGGGCGCGGTCAGCTCGACGCGGAAGCCGTAGCTCTCCGCCAGCAGGGAGGCGACGCGCAGCCCGGTCTGGGGGTGGGCGCCCAGGCGCGTGATGTCGTCGCGCTGTTCGCCGGACATCACGTCGCTGGCCCACAGCAGCCGCTCGTCGTCCATGCGCAGTCCCGCGTCGTCCACGATCAGGAAGCACGCGTGGTGCCCCTGCTCAAGCGAGACGTGGACACTGGCGGCGGGCGGCGAGTAGCGCAGCGCGTTGTCCAGCAGTACGGCGAGCGCGTGCACGACCGCCTCCACGGCGCGGCCCTCGACCACCACGGACCCCATCTCGGGGTGCTTGATCCGCTCGTACCCCTCGATCCGGCCCATGGCCGCCCGCACGATGTCGGTCAGCGTGGTGGCGGGCCAGCGCCGGGACAGCTTGTCGCCGGCGAGCACGGAGTACCCCGACGCGGTGAGCAGCATCTGCTGCGTGAGGTGGTCGATCTCCACGAGCGTCGCGTACGCCTCGTCCGAGATGTGCCGCCGTACGCCCTGGCTGACGGCCCGGCCGAGCCGCGCGGAGCGGGCCACGACGTTGTTGGCGAAGCCGCGCACGGCGGCCCGGGCCACGCCGACGGACTCGCGGCGGGCCTGGGCGATCTGCCGCTCGGTGTCCTGCCGTACCCGCTCGGCCGCGTGCGCCGCGGCCCGTTCGGCGGCCGCCCGCTCCTCGGCCCGTACGTCGCCCACCGCCGAGGCCACCGCGCCGGGCACGGCACGCAGCCGCTCGGCGAGCGGGGTCCCGTCGAGCTGCGCCGGCACGAGCAGACCGCCCTCGGGGCCCGAGCCGCCGGGGCCGCCCTTCGCCACCGCCGGGATCACGGCGGCCGCGAGGTGTCCCACGCACTGCTCCGCCGCGACGAGTTGCAGGGTCAGCCGGTCGGCGTGCTCGCGCAGCTGCTCGCCGCGGCGCCGGGCCTGCCCGGCCTTGCGCCGGAAGTACCACGCGGCCCCGGCTCCGGCCACCGCCAGCACGGCGGTGGCGGTCACTATCAGTTCAGTCATCGAGTCCTCACGGATCGGAAGCCGTCGGTGTGGGCGAGGTGGCCGAGGCGGGCCGGCGCGCAGGGCGGGGCGCCGGCCGGCCCGATGACGACCGGGCTCTCAACAGGCCGGAGCGGACCGGTGTCTGCCACGGTCGTCCCGTGCCGCGGAGTCGGCCAGCGACGCGGTCGACGGCGAAGGCGCAGGACATGGATCTCCCGGGAACACGCGAGGGCCGGCACGAGCAGGGGGTGCCGATGACGCGGCCTCGAGACGGAGCGGGACCGCGCGTCCCGAGGCGCCTCGAACTCCCGTATCCGCGACCGGCGTTCGGCATACGGAAGGGGACCATACCGCTTGTGCTCACGTTGTGCTCATGCACGGTGCCGGACTCGTGATCACGGCTTGGAAGCGTCGGGGCTTTGGCGCGAAAAATGCGTCGATGACGACCGAACCACTGTGGCTGAAAAGGGAGTTGGCCCGCCGGACGAGGTCCTGATAGTGGCTCAGTCGGTGTCGGAGAGGCGCTTCAGCCACTCGCCGAGCAGCCGCTGCTCCGCCTCGCTCAGCACCGTCTGCTCGGGGAGCGTGGCGCGCAGCGCGCGGGCCGCGCCCTGCGGGCCGGCGTCCCGCACGGCCGGGCGCTCGTGGGTGACGGCGGCGACCATCGACTCGCGCAGGGTGGTGAACAGGGCCGGGTCGCGCCGGTCCTCGGGCAGGGAGAGCCAGGTGAGCACCGCGCCGCGCGCCGTGGCGTGGATGATCTGAGCAGCCAGCTCCTGGTCCACGCGGAGCCATCCGCCGGCGGCGAGCCGCCGCATGCGGGCCATCAGGATCTCCATGCCGGCCTTGAAGGCGGCCGAACCCGTCCGCGCCGGTTCGGTGTACATCAGCGTGTACAGCGCGGGATTGGCCAGACCGAACTCGACCGCCAGGTCCCAGCCGTCCCGCAGGTCCTCGATGGGGTCCGGCGGGTCGGGGTCGACGTGCTTGGTGGCGAGAAAGCTCGCGAAGCCGTGCTCGGCGACCGCGTCGAGCAGCCCGTCCTTGTCGCCGAACAGCCGGTAGATGGCCGGCGGCTGAAGCCCCGCCGCCTCGGCGACCGCCCGCGTGGTGACGGCGTCGCGGCCGCCGCGGGTCAGCAGGCCGATGGCGGCCTCGATGACCCGCTGCCGGGTCTGGTCGGAACGAGAGGGCATGCGGTCAACGATACCGCTTTGGTGTTGCCATCGTGATTATCGCTGTTACTGTTTAAGTGATTCCACTGGAAACAACGCAACCGGTGCACCCGGTGCGTGCAACAGCCTGAACACGGGAGCGCGTCATGATCATCGTTACCGGAGCCACCGGACAGCTGGGCCGTCGGACCGTCGAGCACCTGCTCGCCCGCGTGCCGGCGGAACAGGTCGGCGTCAGCGTCCGCGACCCGGGCCATCCGCGGGCGCGGGCCTTCGCCGACCAGGGGGTGCGGGTCCGGAGGGGCGACTTCACGGACGCCGGGAGCCTCGCCCACGCCTTCGAGGGTGCCGCCCAGGTCCTCGTCGTCTCCGTGGACAAACTGGGCGAGGAGTGCGTCGAGCAGCACCGCACCGCGATCGAGGCGGCCGTCACGGCGGGCGCCCGCCGCATCCTCTACACCAGTCAGATGGGGGCCGGCGCGGAGTCCCACTTCCAGGCCTGCCGCGACCACGCCGCCACCGAGGAGATCCTGCGCGGCTGCGGAGTCCCCTTCACCTCACTGCGCAACGGCTTCTACGCCGCCAGCGCGACGCGCTTCCTCGGTCACGCCCTGGAGACCGGCGAGATCCTGCTTCCCGCGGACGGCCCGGTCGCCTGGACCACGCACGCCGACCTCGCCGAGGCCACCGCCGCCGTCCTGGCCGACGAGGGCCGCATCGACGGTCCCACCCCGCCCCTCACCGCCTCGCGGGCGCTGACCTTCGACGACATCGCGGCCCTCGCCACCGAGGTGACGGGCCGGGAGTTCACGCGGAGCACCGCACCCGAGGCCGGTTTCCGCGACCAGCTGGTGGCCCAGGGCGTCCCCGAGCAGTACGCCGACCAGCTCCTCGGCATCTTCGCCGCCGCCCGCGCCGGCGAGTTCGCCACGACCGACCCGACGCTGGCCGCGCTGCTGGGCCGGGAGCCCGTCGGGATGCGGGAGGTGCTGGGGGAGGCGCTGCGGGGGGCGCCGGGCGGGCATCCGTCCGACGGCTGAGCGGGACGGCCCGGCTGCCCGGGCCGGCCGAGCGGGGCGGAAGCAGGGGGCCCGTATCGCCTGCTTCCCCCTGCTCCCGCCCCGCCGCGTCAACTGGAGGCGAGCTGGTCTGTGATCTCCTTGATCCACTCGGCCTTCTTCGCCGGTTGCCTGAGGCTCGCCTCCCACTCGGCCTCATCCATCTTGTGGTCCGTGTGACCGGCCTTGATCAAGGTCAGCAATTGCAGGGCGGAGGCGCGCAGGGCGGGATCGGTGTTCTCACGCGAGACCATGTTGTAGATCTTGTGTGCCGCCAGCTGGCGCTTGTACCTCGTGATCTTCTTCCAGAACTTCATGGCGTGCAGCAGCGAGTCCCCGGCGTCCTTGGCCGTCGGTATCGGCTCGCCCTCCGGCGTGTAGAGCTCGGGGTGGTGAGCCTCCTGGAACCGTCCGTAGGCCGCACTGCCCCCCTTGTAGGCGGCGGTGGTGAGAACGAGGCCCGCCCCTACCGCGGCAGTGATCCAGCCCGCGGGGTTGGACGCCAGAGCCCCGGTGGCGACGATGGCCACGGTGGCGATGCCGCCCGCTCCCTTGAGGCCCTCGCCCACGAAGCCGCCCCCCAGCTCCTTGGCCGCCTGGCTGACCTTCCTGCTCTTCGCGAGACTCGTGGCGAAGTTCAGGTCCTCCAGGTCCCGCGCGTTACTCAGGAAGTCGGCCTTGGCCCGGGCCTCGATCAGCGCCGCCTGCTCGTACGCGGCCCCGGCGGTCCTGATGCCTGCCGCCCACTGGTCCTCCGTACGGCCTTCGCGGTCGTTCCTCGCGCGCTCCACGGCTTCGCGGGCGAAACGGGCGTTCAGCTCGGCGGTGTTGGCCTCGGCCTCCAGTCGGAGCAGCCGTTTGGAGTGAGCCTCGTTGGCCTTCTGGAGCTGCCGCAGACCGTGGATCTTCTCGATCGCGCCCTTGGACTTGAAAGCGGCCCGGACGCTCTTGGCCACACCGGCGACACCGCTGAGCACCCCGCTCGCCTCGGCGGAGGCCGCGGTGCTTGCCACACCCTGCAGCTTGACCGCTTCCTTGGCGATGGTGCCGGCGTTGGCACCCGTACTGAGCACGCTCACGCCCGCGTCGGTCGCCTTGGTCTTCCCCTTCTTGTGCGCGTTGTGGTACCCGGCTCCGCTGCCCTTGTTCAGGGCCGTCCTCAGGTTCCTGAACGAATCCGCGACGCTGGCTCCGAAGGAGAGGAGTTCCGTGACGGCGCTCAGCGACGCGCCGGAGACCCCCGTGGCGGAGGCGTCGTGCTTCAGGGCTTCGGCGCCCGACCCGCCGCTCGTGTCAGGCTTCGGGGCGTTGGCGGCCATTTCGGTGGCCTCCTGGCCGAGGCCCGCGGCGGTGGGGGCCTGGACACCCTTGGCCAGGGCGTCCGTGGGATCGAGGAGCCGCTTGCCCTGGTCCGCGTTCTCGGCGACCGCCTTCAGACGGTCACTCCTGACCTCCGCCCTGGTGTCGGCGGCGGCGCGTTCCTCGGAGCGGCGTGCCTCCTCCTCCGCGGGGGGTGCCGTCTCCTCGGCGGGGGGCGCCGCTTCCTCGGTGGCGGTGGTGGCTGTGTCGTCCCCGGTCGTGTCGGTGCGTTCCCAGGTACCGGTGCCGAACTCGGCGTACCGGATGCCGGAGTCGGAGCCGCGTCGGGTGAGGTCGGCGTGGTCGGGGCGGACGTCGAGGTCCGAGCCGCGTCGCGTGCGGCCCGACGGGGTGAAGAGGGTCGCGAGTTCGGCGAGGCGTGCGTCTCTGGCCGCGCGCGCTTCCGGGGTGAGCGTGACTTCCTCGACGGCGGTGCGTGCTTCTTCCTCCTCTTCCACGGCGGTGCGCGCCGCCTCCTCCTCGACGCCGGCGGGTGTTGCTGTCGCCTCCACGACGGGCGGGCGTGCTTCCTCTTCGAGGCGGCGGCGCCGGTCCGCTTCGGCGGCCGCCTCCGCTTCGCGGCGCAGCCGGTCCTCTTCCGCCGCCGCTGCCTCGGCCGCCGCGACGCGCTCCCGTCCCTTGGCCGCCGCCGCCTCGGCCCCCGTGCGACGTCGTCGCTGTATCTCCGCCGCTTCCGCCGCGGCCGCTTCCGCTTCTTCGAGGCGGCGTGCCCCCTTGACCGCCGCCTCGCGTGCCGCCTTCTTCGCGGTACTGCGGGTCCGCGCCGTGGCTGCAGCGGCTTCCGCCCCCGCGCGCACGCGTCGTCGCGTTTCCGCCGCCTCTTCGGCCGCCGCCTTCTCTTCGGCGGCGCGCCTCGCGGCGGTGGCCTGTTCCCGGAGGGCCGGGTCGGCCTCCATGCCCCGGGTGCCGGACTCGGACCCGCGCCGGGCGGGACCCGCCGGGCCGGGCCGGGTGTCGGTGTCGGAGCCGCGTCGGGTGCGGCCCGAGGGCGTGAAGCCGGCCGCGAGGGCGGCGCGCCTCGCGGTGGTGGCCTGTTCCCGGAGGGCGGGGTCGACCTCCATGCCGTGGGCGCCGGACTCGGAGCCGCGCCGGGTGGGACCGGTGGCTCCGCGCCGGGCGCCGGGCGCGGAGCCGGGACGGGCGGTCTCGGTCCCCGGGGTCCGTTCCAGGGTCCTGCCCCTGGCGCGCTGCACCGTGGCGGACGTCGCCCGGTTGCCGGCGCTGGACTGGAGCCCGAGGAGGGCCTGCTCCGCCGAGGTCCCGGACCCGGACGAACTCCCGGCCCGCCCTTCCTCCCGACGCTGCCGGGCCGCTGCCAGGGCGGCTGCGGATGGCCGTTCGGAGGTGCGGTGGACAGGGGCGCTCATGGACATACCTCTCCTGCTGCCGGACCGGGCCACGCGAAGGTAGCCAGGGACGGCGAACAGCAGGGGTGCGGCAGGCGAACACGGCACGGACGCGTGCGGAACGTGCCAAGATCGCGCAGCGTCCCTCCCGTCGGCCCGCCCAGGTGGGATCAACGGGCCGACGGCCGTGCTCAGGTCCTGCTGTCGTAGGCCCGTCGGCAGTTCTGGATCTCCTCGCCGTGCTCGACGGTCCAGCTGTACAGATGCCCGAAGGGCTCGCGCAGGGACTCACCGAGCGCCGTGAGCGAGTACTCGACGCCGACCGGCGAGGTCGGCAGTACCCTTCGCTCGATCATTCCGTTCCGCTCCAGGCGGCGCAGAGTCTGGGTGAGGACGCGCTGCGTCACGCCCTCCAGGCGGCGTTTCAGCTCGTTGAAGCGCATGGGCCGCTCCAGGAGCGCCATGACCATCATCGACCACTTGTCCGCGATCTGGTCGAGGATCGGCCGGCTGGGGCAGTCCGCCCGGAAGACGACGGGTGCGCCCGCGGCAACGCCGTAGGGGTCGGTATCACTCATGATCCCTGGTTCTCCCGAAGTGCGTTCTTGACCGTCCCGAACGCGTCGCCGACGGTAGGTATGCATCGCAAACCTACATGTCTATCGACAACCGACGGAGATTCCCTTGAACACCCATGACTGGGCGACCCTGCGCGTGGACGTCGAAGACGGCGTCGCCCGGATAGTCCTCGACAACCCGCCGGTCAACGTCCTCGACGCGACGATGATGCGCGAACTGCGCACGGTGCTGGGCGCCTTCAGGGACGACGCGTCGATTCGGGTCGTCGTCTTCTCCAGCGCCGACCCGGAGTTCTTCCTCGCTCACGTGGACATGCGCATCGGAGAGCGGATGGACCTGCTGGCGGAACTCGCCGCGTCGAGCCCGGTGGACGACGTCAACGTCTTCCAGGCGATGGGCGAACTCCTGCGCCACCAGCCCCAGGTGACCATCGTCAAGCTCGCCGGGAAGGCCCGGGGAGGCGGGGCGGAGTTCGTGGCAGCCGCGGACATGGCCTTCGCCGCCGCCGAGACCGCCGGCATCGGCCAGATCGAGGCGCTGATGGGCATCGTCCCCGGCGGAGGAGGAACGCAGTACCTCCGTGAGCGCGTGGGCCGCAATCGTGCGCTGGAGGCGGTGCTCACCGCGGACCTCTTCGACGCCGAGACCGCGGCGGCCTACGGCTGGATCAACCGGGCGCTGCCGGCCGACCGGCTCGACGCGTACGTCGACCGCGTCGCCCGAGACATCGCCGCCCTGCCCGAAGGCGTCGTCGCAGCGGCCAAGCACGCGCTGCCCGCCGAACATCTCACGGACGGACTCTCCCGCGAGAACGAGGCCTGGGCCGCTCGGATCGCCCTGCCCTCCGTCCAGCACCTGATGGGACGCGGCCTGCGCGACGGGGCGCAGACCCCCGTGGGTGAACGCGACCTCGAGGCCCTGATGCGCGGAGCACAGCGCCGGTGAGGCGCACGACGACCGTCGCCCGAGGCAGCCCGAGGCCCGCTCAACGGGCGGCGCCCGGCGCGGCCGACGGCCGCCAGTCCCGCCTGATCAGCCCGTACACCCAGGAGTCGGACACCTCGCCGTCGACGACGCAGTCCTCCCGCAACGTCCCCTCGCGCACGAACCCGACCTTCTCCAGCACCCGGGCGGACGCCGCGTTGCGCGTGTCGGCCTCGGCCTGGACCCGGTTCAGGTCCAGTGTGCCGAAGGCCCACCGCAGCAGGGCGTGCGCGGCCTCCGTCGCATAGCCGTGGCCCCACATCGACTCGTCGAGGCAGTAGCCCAGCGACGCGCTGCGGTAGACCGGGTTCCACTCGACCAGGCAGCACCAGCCGACGAAGGCGCCGTCGGAGGCACGGTCGACGGCCACCCGTACGCCGGTGCCGTCGTCCGCCATCTTCCGGCACATCTCGACGAAGCGCCCGGCGCGGGCCCGGTCGGTCCACGGCGGGGAGTCCCAGTAGCGCATCACGTGCGCGCTGCTGTGCATGGCGTAGAGGAAGCCCGCGTCGTCCTCGGCGAAGGGCCGCAGCCGCAGGCGATCGGTGTCCAGGGTGGGGGTGGCCAGAGTCATGGCCGTCATCCTGCGCCCCCACGGGGCGGGCGCGACAGCGAATATCCGGCGGGGGCGCCACCGGAACGCCCGACCGGGCGCCCGCCACGACCTCAGGCCGTCGGGTCCCAGAGCCCACCGGCTTCGCCGCGCGCGAGGTGCTCGGCGTAGACACCGACCTTCCAGGCGATGACGGACCGGCACTCCTCCAGCGCCCTGATCTGTGCGTCGACGCGCCGTTGATGGGTGTCGAGCAACCGCAGGCGTTCCGCCTCGTTGCCCGGTCCCTGGCGCACCAGTTGGGCGAACTGCTTGAGGTCGGCCAGCGGCATGCCCGACTCGCGGAGCTTGACGCAGATCAGCAGCCAGTCGACGTCGAAGGAGCTGTACCGCCGTCTGCCGCCCGACGTGCGCCGTACCGGCCCGACGAGCAGACCCTCGCGCTCGTAGAAGCGCAGCGCGTGCACGCTCAGTCCGGTCCGTTCGGCCACCTCGCCGATGCTCAGCGACTGCTCGGACACTCCGGATACTTCGGTGCTGGCCACGCCGCTCACCCCGGGACTTGATCTAGACCTTGCTCTAGATCGTAGCGTCGGCGCCATGACCCACACCGAACAGCAGCCGCTCAACTCCCCCTTCTCCGCCGCCACCACCGCCGAGGACGTCATGACCGGCCACGACCTCTCGGGCGTGACCGCCGTGGTGACCGGGGGCTACTCCGGACTCGGCCTCGAAAGCACCCGGGCCCTGACGGCCGCCGGGGCCCGGGTCCTCGTTCCCGCCCGCCGCCCCGACACCGCCCGAGCCGCCCTGCGGGACGTGAAGGGCAGCGAGGTCGTCCCCATGGACCTGACCGACCTCGACGGCGTCCGTTCCGCCGCCGCGCACATCGGCGACCGGATCGACCGGATCGACCTCCTGATGACCGCCGCCGGAGTCATGGCCACCCCGGAGCGGCGGGTCGGGCCCGGATGGGAATTCCAGCTCGCCGCCAACCACTTCGGGCACTTCACGCTCGCCTGCGCGCTCTACCCGCTGCTGGCCGCCGCGGGCGGGGCGCGGGTCGTGGCGTACAGCTCCGCCGGACACGCCATGACCGACATCCGCCGGCACGACCCGCACTTCCGCACCGGCTACGACAAGTGGCTGGCCTACGGTCAGGCCAAGACCGCGAACGCCCTGTTCGCCGTGCACCTCGACACTCTCGGCAAGGACGACGGCGTCCGCGCGTTCGCCCTCCACCCCGGCAAGATCATCACCGGCCTCCAGCGGGAGATGACGCTCCGGGAACAGATCGACTCCGGCTGGGTGGACGAGCACGGCAACGTCGTCGCCGCCGACTTCAAGACCGCCTCCCAGGGTGCCGCCACCGGCCTGTGGGCCGCCACCTCCCCCCTCCTCGACGGCCGGGGCGGCCTCTACCTGGCGGACTGCGACGTCGCCCGCGTCTTCGCCCTCGACACCCCCATGGACGACAACGGCGTACGCCCGTACGCCGTCGACCCCGCCAACGCCGCCCGGCTCTGGGAGACGTCCCTCGCGGCAACGGGCGCGACGCCGCTGACCCGGTGACCCGGCGCACCGCCTAGGCCGGGCTCGGGCCGCCTCCGGGGCAAGGACCGCGGGCGCGGTCACTCTGCCAAGCCGCCCTGCGTGCCCGCGGCGGGCACGCCCCAGCGCTCACCGGCACCCCCGACCACGGCGGCTCCCGCCACCGGGGCCCCCGGCAGGCGGGAACGGCGGCCGTGGTGCGGTGGTTCCTGGCGCTGCGGTAGGGGGCCGCACTTCCGTCCCGGCCAGACGGCACAGGGGGGAATTCCGTTGTCGCACCCCCTCCGAGGTCGCATGCTTCGGCCATGACCTCCGAGGACCACACCCCCTGTGCCACCATCACCACGCGCGTCACCGTGCGTGACCTGCTGCCCCAGGACCTGCCGGCGTGCACCTGGTCCGGCTCGGCCACCCATCTACGCCACGTAGAGCGAGAGCTGACCCGCGCCGCGGCGGGCGAGGTGGACTACCTGGCCGTCTGCACTCCTGTGGACCTGCCGGTGGCGATCGGCGGCATCGACTACCAGGCCTCCGAGGAAGCCGGAACCATATGGCAGCTCGCCGTGCTGCCGGCGCTCCAGTCCTGCGGCCTGGGAACGCTGCTCATCCGCGCAGCCGAACAACGAATCCTTGACCGCGGGCTCCACCGGGCCGAACTCGCGGTCGAGGAGGACAACCCCCGGGCACGCGCCCTGTACGAGCGCCTTGGCTACGTCGCGTACGGCCGCGAACCGGACGCCTGGGACGAGGAGGGACCCGACGGATCGATCCGTCGCCACGAGACGATGTGCATCCGCATGCGAAAGAGCCTCTGACCCGTCCAGCGGCAACTCCGGGCACCGATCGGTCGACGACGACCCACCTCACCGGGCCTGCTGGGGCAGTCGCAGTCGCAGCCGCGGAAACCGTGCGTGCAGCAGCCGTGGTCCGTCGTCGTCCACCCGCAGGGTGAACGTCTCCGGTCCCGGCCGTCCCGCAGCGTCGAAGGCGTCGATGAGGTCCTCGATCCGGCTCCACAACTTCAGCGGTCCGCCTTCCCGCACACTCCACGTCCCACTGTCCGGGGTGAGCGTGGCGACCGACCCGGAGACCACGTCGATGAGGTGCGGCACCCCGTCGACCGTGACCATCTGCGCGTCCGGTACGGCCCCCTGGGCGAGGAACCGCAGGTGGAAGGCCTCCTCGGTCGCAGCCGTGAGCCGCTCCGGTGCGTGCCGCGCGGACCGGGGCGGCTCCTCGTGCAGCCCGGCGGCCCAGTCCGAGGGATTTCCGTACGCCGGTGCCGCATGGGTCCGGGCGGGCATGAAGGAGATGGTGCCTGGCAGCAAGGGGCCCTCGCCGACGCGGACCTCAGCGTCAGCGCGTACAAGCTGTTCCACAAGATGTGCGCCCTCCAGAATCACAAGGATCACGGCCTGGCCCTCGTGGAGAGCCAGGTGAAGTTCGCCGAGCAGGTGGGCATGTCGCAGGCTTCCGTCTCCCGCGGCCTCAAACAGCTCGCCGCTCAGGGCTTCATCTACCCCGACGGCCGCAACTGGCGTATCCGTCCCGACTTCGTCTTCAACGGCAACGGTGCGGCGCAGGGACAGGCGGTGCAGGGCATTCCGGCCGACGCGCCTGATCCGTATGACGGGAAGCGCGCCGACCTGAAAATCGTCGACGGTCAGGACGACGGCGGCCAGGCCTGAGGCTTCCCGGAGTACGGGTGGCCGGTGGATGCGGAGCTATTCGAGGACTCCGTCATCGGGCGTGATCGACGTGATCGCGACTCTCGGTGGAGGCGGGGCAGGCTTCTACACGTACGCCACAGTGAGCTTTGGTGCGTCACGTTCGAACGGTCACGGCAGCGATGACGTCGCTCGCTCGTCCCGACGGCCCGCTTCACTCGCATCGTGAGGTCGATGCCCTCCTGGACGGCTGTGTCGAAGTCAGGGTCCTGGTGCAGGCGGATACGGGCCCGGGTAATTCACGACTATTGCGGCCAGAGCCGTCAGGTTGACCTCTGGCGAGCCAGCACGCGCTGTAACTCCGTTTCGAAGGCTTCCTTGTCGCCGGGAACCCATGGCCTGCCGGCAGAGCGGCCCTCACGTCGCTGATCGTCATTCGAGCCAAGGGCGGTGATGCCTGGACCCTCACGCGGCGGTTCTCGGCCGAAGTGGAGCGGTGAGTGCGATCCGGCACCAGTCAGGAAGGCCTTCGAGAGCCGTTGCGCACTGACTCGACAAAGCAGTGCCAGGTCTGGGGTTGAACACTGAGTATCGGTCCGCCTGTGCACTTGGAGTCGCGTATCAAGGCGGCATGTGAGACGTACGCGCACTCGACGCACTCCGTTGTGTTTCCACCGCTATACGACGACTTGAACCACAGGGGGGCGGAGGCAGCCTGGAGGCCGGGGGGCATTCACAACTCCTTGCAGACGCGGTGCATCAGGGCGGACGAAGCTTCCATGTCCAACGCTTGTGCGCGAAGGTACTCGAACGCAAGCCTGTAGCGTTCCAGCTCTGCGTCCTTCTCCAGGAAGAGCGAGCCCGTGTGGAAGTCGACGTACACGACATCGAGAGCTGGCTCAGTGCCACCGATGATTACGAAGCTGCCGAGTGCGGCGGAGTGGGCTCCTTTGGAGAAGGGCAGCACCTGAAGCGTGACGTGGGAAGACTCGTTCGCTTCAAGTAGCCGGCTGAGCTGTTCCTTCATAGCCTTCGGTGACCCCACCACGCGGCGGATCACGGACTCGTCGAGGATCGCCCACAGTCGCGGCGGCTCCGCCCGGTTGAGGATCTCCTGTCGCTTCATACGGATGTCCACCAGGCGCTCGATCGCGGCCGGCGCCAAGGGCACCTCGTTCGCCATCTGCAGCGCGGTGCTGTACGCGCGGGTCTGCAGTAGGCCGGGGACGTAGACGCACGAGAAGTGGTTCTCGCGGACGGCTTCGTCCTCCAGCGTCAGCAGCAGGTTCATGCTCTCCGGGATGGAGTCGGCGAACGAACTCCACCAGCCTTGCTGTTTGGCGTCCTTGGCCAGCTTTACGACAGCGGCCCGCTCGGCGTCGGTCGCTCCGTACTCGCGGCACAGGGCATCCACGACGATCCACCTCACCGGGCCAGCTTGTGTCTCGTACCGGCTGACCGTCGCCTTCGATACACCTACCAGCTGTCCGGCTTCCTCCAGCGTAATCCCCGCGTGAGCGCGCAACTTACGTAGCGTTGCACCGAGTTGACGGCGGCGGGTAGTGGTCCTTGCGAGCATGCGACTCCTCTGCGCAGAACCCCCATGCACCTGCCCGGGGGCGTGAACAGGCTAGACATCGCGGCAGGCAGCTCACCATGAGATTCACCCGATCGAGATTGATGAGAAGTTACACCGCGAGATTTCTCTGTGCCATTCTCGGACTGCGGACCGCTACACAGTGCAATCGTAAGGACACGGTGAGCGCAGTTGAGTGTGGCGGGGGAGGAGTGCTCATGCCTGGTACCGACGTCACGGGGTGTGAACGTCGCTGTGTTCTGCCTTTTGAGGCAGTGCCGTCGGAAGTGCGGCTGCTTCGGAGAGCTGCCGTTGCTCAACTCACCCAGTGGGGTGCCGCGATGGCTTGCAGTGAGGCGCAAATCATCCTCACGGAACTGGCGACGAACGTCATCAAACACGTGGGCGAGGGAGCGTCGGCGACTCTGGTCCTGGAGTGGCAAGGCAGGCGGCTTCGCATGGAGATGCATGACAAGAGCGGATCGCTGCCCATCCTGCGAGCCGCCGACTGCGAAGCCGAATGCGGCCGTGGTCTGCACATGCTCGTGGCCATGTCGCTCGACTGGGGAACCATGGTCACGGCCGTGGGCAAGGCGGTCTGGTGCGAGATCGGACTGGGCTCCGAGGCGATGTGCCGTCGAGTCGAGCGTGCCGTGCTGGCTCTTGAGGCCTATCAGGGCTTCCGCGGCACGGTTCTGGAAGGGCGGCCCCACGAGGAGGCTTTGGAGGAGTCGGTGCCCGAGCTGATTGCCGACCTGCTGCACTGGGCATCAGGGCGCGGTTTGGCCCCGGATGACGTGCTGGACCAAGCCCAGATGCATTACGAAGCGGAAGCTGCCTAGTGTCCATTCGTCTCGTTGTTCGGCTTGCGCATCAGCTCCCGAAGGGCAGCAGGCGTGCGCCAGGTTTCTCCGGGACGGGCCCGGTGACACATGCGGTGGCAGTTCGCGCACAGGCACGCGAGGTCGTCCAGCCGGGTCTCTCCTGCTCCGGATATGTGAAGGGGGGTGAGGTGATGGACCTCGATGTAGTCCTCGCCCAGCTCTCCGTATGTGTCAGAGAAGCTGAACTCACAGACTTCGCATCGGAGTGCAGCGCCCTGTCGCCGAATGTGCTTGATCTTCTGGGCCCGGAGGCGAGGGTTTCGTTCGCGAGCAAGGGCACGCCGGACGAGGAGGCGCCCCTCAATGGCAGAGGCACCCGTTTCGTCGACTTCATCGGGTTGAGCCGGAAGCAGGTGCAGCTCGCCAGACCCGATGCCGTCCTCAATGGCCTGAGCAGCCTGGAGCATTTCAGCTTCCCGGGTGACGAAGGCTTGGATCATGAGCAGCGTTGGCCTGCCACACCGGGTTGCTCTGCCGGTGTAATTCGGGTGGTTTGTCGCGAAATCAGACGTCTTGCGGCTCACGCTGTCTGCAGACCTGAAGGATGGCATCGTGCGCGCGTGAGGTTCGTGCAGCGGCAGCGACCGAAGCAGTTCAGACAGCCTCTGGACCTCAAGGTCCCCCGTACGCAGCTCACGCCAGCCGTGCCGCACCACGAGCGCTCCGGCCAGCACGAGTTCGTCCTCACTCCAGGCAGGTATCCGCATGTGGAATATCGTATGAGTGTTCGTTGTCGTCTGAGACACGTACAGCGAACCGTGAGACGTACTGCAAACTTGGTCAGGTCTCGTTGTTGTCAGTGGGGTCTGTCACCCTCAGTGATGGTGGACTGCAAAGTGTGTCTGCCGCTGCACGACTGTAAGGAGGGGGCATGACCCGCACAACTGAACCGAAGCCCGCGACGGGGGAGCGAAGGGAACCCGCCTTCACGTCGATCGAAATCTGTGCAGGTGCCGGCGGTCAGGCCATCGGGCTGCATCAGGCCGGGTTCGGCCACCTCGCACTGGTGGAGATCGACGAGTATGCGGTCAAAACGCTACGCCTCAACATCGAAGACCATGAGGTGTGGTCCTGGGAGCGGGAGCACTGCGACGTCCTGTCGGCTGACGTCACGAAGTTCGAGCCCCGCCGGGACCTGGACAAGGGCGCCGACCTGCTAGCGGAGAAGGGGCTGGATCTCCTGGCCGGCGGTGTGCCGTGCCCGCCCTTCTCTCACGCGGGCAAGCAGTTGGGGAAGCACGACGAGCGAGATCTGTTTCCTCGCATGCTTCAACTGGTCGAGAAGCTGAAGCCTCGAGCCGTGATGATCGAGAACGTCCGAGGGATCATGGATCCGAAATTCTCGGATTACCGAGACTGGATCAGGGCTCGCCTTGAGGGAGGTACGTACCGAGCGGACGACGGACAGACCGTACGTGAGGATGGACTCGGATACACCGTCTGCAAGTGGGATGTTCTGGAGGCCAGCGACTTCGGCGTTCCTCAGCTTCGTCCGCGTGCCATCCTCGTCGCGTTCCGTGGTGACGTCATCGAGGACCTCAAGTATGAGTGGCCCGCGCCCACTCATGAGGATCCGGTCAGTGTCGCAGAGAGCCTTGAACCGTCCATGCGAGAGCGATACGGGCGGTACTTCAACGGCGTGCACGGGGAACGTGCCCGCGATCGGTTCGACCGCTGGCTTGAAAAGGCTCGCGAACGTGACGCCGAACTCAAAGGCAAGGGTGGAGGCATCGCTCCCACACTCGTCGGCGGCTCGAAGAAGCACGGTGGCGCGGACCTCGGCCCCAGTCGTGCCAAGGCGGCCTGGAAGCAACTCGGGATCTCGGGCATGGGCGTCGCCAACGACATCGAGACATGCGAGAAGAAGGCCAGCGAAGAGCGGGACCTCTTCAGGCCTGATGGGCCGATGCTCACGGTTCGGCAGGCTGCTATTATTCAGGGCTTCCCGCCGGAATGGGACTTCTCGGGTGGAAAGACTGCGCAGTACCGTCAGGTAGGGAACGCCTTCCCGCCGCCGGTGGCCCGAGCTGTCGGCAAGTCGATCATCGAGGTGCTCAAGGCGGCCCGAGAGCGTGATGGGAAGGACTGACTAGCTGCTCGGTGTCCCTTTGCGTCTGGCGTTGCGATGCCTTTCCACTTCTGCGGCGATGTGGGCGGCACATTCCTCCGGCGGTTCGTGTTCCCAGAACCGGAGCACCGTCCAGCCCTCCGCTGTGAGGCGCTGGTCGGTGTCCCGATCACGAGCCATGTTCCGCGTGACCTTGTCTGACCAGTAGCCAGAGTTGGTTTTGGGCGCTACGTAGTGCTCAGGGCATCCGTGCCAGTAGCAGCCGTCAACGAAGACAGCGACTTTCGCCGGGCGGAAGACCATGTCAGCTGTCCGGCGAAGCTTGGGAAGCGGTCGGGCAGCCACTCGATAGCGCAACCCCTGTGCGTGGACCAGTTGCCTGATCAGGCGTTCAGGTGTGGTGTCCCGGCTGCGGATCGCCTGCATGTTGCGCCGCCGCGCGGCCGAGGAAGCCCAGGAGCCGACGGGTGGTACCCAGGCGTCAGCGCCGACGGGCGCGTTTGCCTGCGTCTCCCTGTCGCTGTCTGCTTGGTCAGGCTTCTTCTTCACCAGTGACCCTCGGTAGACGTGGGGCCGGCATCGCCAGGTCGTCCGGCCCGGCAAGGACCCAGTGGCGCCCTTCCAGTTCAACAGATGGGCGGTCGGCATGGTAAGGCATGGCCTCAGCTACCCGGAAGCTTACAAATTCCCCTCGCTGGGGAACTTCTGCCCCGATGCGGCGTGCAATATCCTGATGTTTGCTATAAGGGCCCGCAATTACGATGCCCTCCTTGCGCAGCACCGTGCGTGCCCGTCCGTCACCTTCCCGTAGGCGCGCCATGTAGTCCAGCTGCTTTGCAGCGGTGCGGATGGCGCCGCGTCCGATACGGCGGTTCTGGACCCTTCGAAACAACTCGTTTACTCGCTGCTGCCCCTTGCGGGCCCCCTCAAGCAAAATCTGCTTGCGCGTAGCATCGTCTAGATGGAGCAGTACATTCTCGGGAAGTTTTTCCTCATGCCAGAGCCAGTGCACCTTATCCATGCGATGCTCCGCTTTCAGAGTCAGCTTCTTATCGCGGTTTCTGCCTGTGTTGAGCCATTCTTCGCGGACGCGGAAGATGCCGGCGCTCCACTGGCTCTTGAGGTCATCGGCCCATACGAGAAGGCATAGGTGACCCATGGCCTCAGGCGGTATCATCCATTTGCCGAAGTCCTGAGAGAACTTGCAGTCCACGTCCACGCCTAGAATTTTGTAATCCATGGGGTGCTCGCCGCGTGATCCTACGTCGGCACCGTCGTCGAATTTGAATTCGCGCTGCAAGTTGATCTCGACAAGAGTGCCCGCATGGGTTTTTTCAGTCTTGTAGAGGTCCTCCCATGCGTATCGGCCGGTCGCTTCTCCGTTCAGCAGTTGGTCGATCGTGTCGCGTAGGACTGCGGCGAATCTCTTACCGTCACGATCACGTGAGAGGATGTATTCGGCAACTCTCTTTACGTCGGAATCCTGCGCGATCGACTCGTGCTGCGCAATCCAACCAGCCGCTCGAGGGTTGGTGTCTTCGTCGAAGGGAAGCAATTCCGCTCCTAGGGTGTCGGTGGACGTGTTCAGCGAAACGTGTGCGGGCGCTGGCGCAGGACGGTGACGATGAGGCTGCCCTCCACTCATGAGGACTGCGGCACCGCCACGGTGGCCTCGGTGCTGAACCGTGAGTCCTTGGCCCGGAAGCGCACCAGACGGCGGTCTGCGTTGGTGGCTGACTTTGGCGGGATCAAGGTGAACGCCATGACGACCTTGGACGGGTCAGCCGCCCCGTTACGAACAGCCCCCCGGACGCTGTCGTTGCTGCCCCCCTCCACAACCGGGTAGATCAGCGCCACCCCAGTTCTGGGGCTGATCTTCCCTCCAGACCCGGCAGCAGCCTCGTTGATGAGCCGTTGTGCTGTGGTGCGATGCTCGACGCTGGCGATGCGGCCGAAGGAGCTCTTGCCGTCCTGAATACTCCGTCGGACGAGTGACAGTGGTGCCGAGCCAAGGACGCTGGCCTCGATGCGATTGTCCGAGGCGAGCCGAGGCGAAATGAGAAGCCAGTCATCGACCTTCGCGAGGGTGCCGTCGAGCTGGCGGAGGTAAGTCAGGTGCGGGTCGAAGTACTGGGGCCGCTCCCATTCCAGTTGGGACAGTACTCCGACCAGATCCCCATGTGCCAGCGTGGCCGTGAGTGCGGTGAACGTCCGGGTTAGTGTGCTTGAGGGATCGGGAGGATTGCTGAAGGACTGTGGTGTGCTGCCCAGTGCATGCAAGAGCGGTCGCCAGCGCTCGGTGTTGCGCTTGTTGGTGGCGCTGTTCAGCGGGTAGGCGGCAGGCTCGATGGGCCGGCCCGGGGACCGGATCTCTACGAGTTCTGCATTGAACATCTTGTTCCGTGCCGAGGGCTTCAGCCATGGCAGGTGCTGGGCTACCAAGGGTGGGATCTGTACGGGCGTGACCTGAGGCTTCCCGTCGACCACTTCGGAGTACTGGGCCAGCTGCTCCCGGAAGCTCTCCTCATCGCGACAGACGGCTTCGTATGCTTCGTAGAGGTCGACGTATTTGTCACGGCCAAAGGGCTCTTCACGGCCGATGTAGAGCCGAACAAGGTCTCGGTATCCAGGGCGGAAACCAAACCATCGCCCCATCTGCATGAGGGTGTCGGCTTGCTGAGTAGTTCGGCGGTAGTAGGTGATGGTGAGCCCTTCGACGGTGAAGCCGCGGGACAGCTTCGTACCACCCACGAGGATCTTCCAGACATTCGGCGTCCGGTCGAAATCAAGGTCGAGTTGGGCGAAGTAGCGGTCAGTGTCCCCGTTCACGACAACGACCGGATTGCCCCCGCTGCCGATGCGCTGGCGCGCGGCGTGGATATACGGACGCAGCTCGGCGTACGACGACGGTACGGGAAGGCTGCCTGCGCGTGCTGCTGTCACGGGCGCGAAGTCGGCTTCCCACAGTGTGGCAAGACGATCGTGTCCTGCCGCGGAGCTGTAGCCCGCCTGATGCCACAGTGAGTTGATACGAAGCGCCAGGTCGGCGTGATCATCCTGACGTACTGACTCGTGAGCGAGCATGGTGTGATGCCGGAAGGCTGCGCCGGGCACGCCATGGTCTGCCCGGTAGAGCTTCAGGGCGCCAGACAGAACGAAGGCATCCATGGCCTCCTGGAGTCTGTCGTCCGCTGCGTCGTAGATGCCCCGTACGTGCGCCTTCTCCTGTGAGTTGGCGTAAGTTCGCTCCTCTGCAGGGACAGGCGAGTTGAGATCGTGGAAGTCCTGGACACCCATGTACCCGTCCGGGCGTGGCAGCGAGATCAGAAAATCGCTGGGGAATATATCCATGTCGTCGCCAGGGTCGACGAAGACGTTGGCGAAGGGAGTCGCTGTGTAGCCCACATACTGGGCTCGCGGCAGCAGTCCCAAGAGCTTGGATATCAAACCGTTGATGGCGGTGCGCTCAGTGCTGCCACGTTCCCACTTCTTCGGGTCTGAAGTGTTCACTGATGCCTGATCAGACTCGTCATCGATGATGAGGGCCGGAAGCTCTCCCAGGATGCCGTGGATCTGCTTGAGATCTTTGACAAGCTTGGTGAGTACGGACTTGTTCTTTTTCACGACAAGGATTCTTGCCGCTGCGTGGTGAATGTTCGCCGGATCATGCAACGGGCGTGTGGGGATACGCTTCTCGAACTCCAGTGCTCGGATTCCCTGGGCAAGGCTCTTGTAGTCGTTCTCCCGTGTCGTCAGCCGCTCGATGTCGAACGCGCCCAGCGCGGACGGTCGGCCGCCGTGGCGCACGAACTCCGGCCAGCCTTCGTCGTCCCCCACGTAGTCCACGCCGACGAGGGAGTCCACGTCTGCGGCGTCAGCGCCACGCAGGATGTTCTCCTGGCCGATCAGTTCCATGTCCAGTCGCCGCTGGGTCTGGGCGCGAAGGAGGTTGAGGGTTCCGCCGAGAACGATGACGAGGCGGTACCCGGCATCAATGGCCTTGGCAGTTACTCCTGTGAAGTTTGCTGTCTTTCCGGACTGCACGTAGCCGACAACGAGGCCCTTCGCTTGCCGGGCGGATTCCTGCTCAGGATCAGTGAGGCGTTCGACGACTGAACAGCTCGCCTGGTTGAGGCTGGCGATGGCGGTCTCGGACCATCCTTTGTCACGGAGCTTCTGCTCGTAGGAGGTCCAGTAGAAGGATCTGGCCGCTGCCCGTTCAGGCGTGTACCACGGAGTGAACTCCCGGGTGATGACGGTCTCGCCCGGGACTTTGGCGACAGGGACCGCTTCATCCAATGCCTTGCGCAGTTCACTTCCGAATTGCAGGCGTTCGTACACCACGACGCGCCGCTCCTCGGTGCGGGCGCAGGTGTCTTCGCCCCATGAAGGATTGTCTGCGAAATCCCAGCTAGTAAGGTGACGGGACCAGAGCGCGATCAGGGTTTCGTCACCGCTGATGAGAAGCGACTGGAATAGTTCCTCTCCCAGGTCTGCATCCGGTTGACGGTCCTCTGCGGCGAGGGCTGCCCATCTCTGGAAGGGGCGCGGCAGGATACTCATACCCGCCAGGGCGTCGGCGTGAATGTCAAAGAGCACGCCAGGGGCAGTGTTGGTCATCTCTGTTCCTCGTTCAGGGGCCGGAGCGGGCGTGGAGTGAGAGTCGACTGGGTCAGTCTGCAGCCTGTGTCCGGCGGTCTTGTTGTGCTTGTACCGAGGTCAGAAGGATGGTGTTCCAGTAGTCCACACGGTCTTGTCGGCCTCGTTCCCACCGGCCGAGGCCGAAGCAGTCCTCAAGCAGGAGGTAGAGCAAGGCCTTCGTGAAGGGCGCGTCGTTGCTTCCCCCACGCTGTCCGTCGTTGAAATCACTTCGGAAGGCCTTGTTGAGCAGCACGGAGTTGTTCTCGCGGTCGAGATCAAAGAACTTGTCCCGCGGTAGCGTGGCCCAGGTGAAGGCGATCGGTTCTTCACCTGGCTTCTCTGGCAACTCCTCTTTGATGACTCGCTTGATCTTCGGGTCCATGCCTTTACCTGGAGGTGTCACGGGCCGACGGACGATCTCGGTGCGCTTCGCCCCGTCGCGGTACGCGGCTTCTGCGTCGCTGAGATACCCGTGAAAGGTCCCTCCAGACGCATCCAGAGCCTTCTCTACTCCGAGCGTGAAGGCGGGCGTGACAGTTACGCTCTCCTTCTTGACGTCAAGACTGAGCACACTGGTTTCGTGACTCGGAAGGTCGACTGCCACGCGAGCCAGCGCCAGGTGCCCCTCCGGGTTGCGGAGGCCGTTCCATCCGCCAGCTTGGACAAGTCGGTTGTTTCGGTAGAAGTAGAACCCCTGCCGGTCCGTGAGGGAACCGATCTGTCGGAACCCGGCCTGCTTCGACTTGGCTGGCCAGATGTGTGCCGTCAGCTGCACGTCGCCCAGGCCCTCTACAGGGGCTGTGAAGGAGCGGGGATACCGCGCCCTGCCAGGAACCCTGTAGCCGAAGGGGTCCAGTGCTTCGACAGCAATGTGGTCCACTTCCTCACCGAGGAGGTCCTCACCGCTGCTCACATCCCAGACTGCGATGTCGAGCTTGAGGCCATCCTGGAGAAAACGGTGCAGGTAGAGGCCGAGGTGTGTCTCCAGGCGGGCGATTGCCTTCGACAGGAACTGGTCGCTCTGGCCGGTCGTCACGGTCTCGAACACCCGCACCTGGTCCCAGCGCACAATCGTGCCGTGCCACTCGATGAGGCCGTCGTACCGGTCTACGAGTTCCTGGGCGTAGCGCGGGTCGACGGTGTCACAGCGAAAGCTGTCCTCAATTCCCTCTGCGGTGAGGCGACGCCCTGCGGCGCGGCTGCGCTTTGTACGGCTGACCACAGTGAGCGAGGCGGCGTGTGAGAGCGAAGCGGCCTTGAGGCCCGTGCCGTACATGCCGAGGGCGCCGTCGCCATACTCACGGCGTCGGCCCACTGTCATGGCACCGTCCAGCCCGGCATCGTCCATGCCGGTGCCGTTGTCGATGACCAGCAGAGTCAGGATTCGCTTGGCATCACGCAGGAAGTGCACGACGATCTTGTCGGCACCAGCGTCGATCGAGTTGTCGATCAGATCGGCCAGTGCAACCTCGAAGCCGTAGCCCTGGTTGGTCAACGCCTTGCCGTAGCCGGCGTCCGGGGGCAGATGGGTGCTGCCGGTCGTGGGGACCTCGTACTGCCAGACGGTCCCGGGCTCGTAGGGCATTGCGCTTCCTCTACACACAGGTCTGGGCCTGCTCAACGAGTGATGGGCCCTCCGGATCGGTTGGTTCATGTGACGGTACTGCAAAGATCGGACATAGAGGCAGTTGAACTATGAGGAAGGGTGGTTCGTCCATAATCCGTCCTGAGGAGGCGGTTGCTGACGCCTCTCTCCACCCGGCGAAGAGGACAACACCAACTGCCCGGACCGCGCGGTCAGCACCCCCGCCGTGGCCGCCACCGGCAGGACGAGGGTGATGAGCAGGTGAGGCAGGGAGTCGTCGCCCAGGATTCGGAAAGAACCCAAGGCCGTTGGCTCCCCTGGGTCTCGACCAGCCGACTGTAGCCGCCGGCCTAGGCGAGGATCTCGGTGAAGTGGGCCGGGGCCGGTGCTGGTTCTGGAAGACGAGGGGAGCTCGTTCGAGGGCCGTAGGCGGTGAGGTGTTGGCGCCAGTGGCCGCTGCGGAAGTGGGCGATGTTGCGTTCCAGGGCGGCGACGGGCCAAGTGGCGGGGGAGCCAGGCAGGTGACGCCGCTCGCGCTTGCCGACTCCACCTCTACTCATGATCCGAGGACTTGCAGGCCGCCCTCTCGGGCGAGTCGAGTTGATGGCCCGGTCGGGATCGCGGGATTGCTGGTGAGGGCCCGAGCGGCCGTAGCAAGTACGCGCCAGGCCTGCTCGGCAGCCGCTCGCCCTCTCACCTGGTCAGCGTGCCGTCAGGGGTTTCCTGTACCGAGACCTTCTTCGCCTGGCGGCCCAAGGCGCTGGACACGACGTTGCGGATACCGTCCGGGTCGTTCTTCTGCTCGGGGGCCGGGTCGGATTTCTCGATGGCGGTCTTCAAGTACGCGGGGTTCCACGACGAGATGGCGCCGCTGACGTCGATCCTCTCCACCCTGCTCTTGCCGACCTGTGCCTTGATCGCGGGCAGGATCTGGTCCGAGTACATGCCACCGGAGGCTTTGAACAGGCTGGCGTGACCGCCGACCTTTCCGCCGTCCCGGAGGTAGACGGTGATGGTCAGGCAGCTTGTGACCGAGGGGTAGGTGATCGTGCCGCCCGGGCCGACGCTCTTGACTTCTCCCTCGGCCACGCTCTTCGCCTCCGCCGTGCCGCCCGAAGCGCCGCCGCCGGCGTCGTCGTTCTCGGCGCGCTGGACGGGCAGGTGCGCGCCGCGTGGCCTGTGACCGGGGTCGGCCGCCACCGCGCGCGCTGTCGCGGCGTTGCCCGCCGAGCGCTGGAGGACGGTCACCGTCGACGGGCTCAGGGGGCCGGCCGTTGCTCGCGGCAGGTCACCGGCAGGGCCGACCGGGGCAGACGGCCGCGGTAGCCGGGCGGGTGTCCCT
The DNA here is from genome assembly GCF_027947575.1 of Streptomyces rubrogriseus. Classification (NCBI taxonomy): domain Bacteria; kingdom Bacillati; phylum Actinomycetota; class Actinomycetes; order Kitasatosporales; family Streptomycetaceae; genus Streptomyces; species Streptomyces rubrogriseus. Next base: position 1,016,320 of record NZ_CP116256.1, read on the forward strand.
CCGGTCGATTCCCTGTCCATGCGTTCGTGCTGGTGCAAAGCGTCCCCCTCGGACGGCTCGGGCATGAGTTCACTCACCATGTCGCCCCGCCGTCGGGGCGCAAGATGCGCGGGGGCAGACAAGAGGGCACTCCGCGATGCTCCTCCGAAGGGCCGCGGCCACGGGTGATCCGTTGCAGGCCCTCGCGGACAGGGAAGTCGAGCAGTACCGCGTGGTCTCGTCGGTGCCGACGACCGGGATGCGCGCGCTGCGTCCGGGCTGTCCCGGCGGTGCGACGGCCCGGGTTGGTAACCTGCCGCAATGGACGAGGTGTTGGACGAGGGGCCGTTCTTCCACGGTACGAAGGCCGACCTGCGGATCGGGGACCACCTCACCGCCGGTTTCCCTTCGAACTACCGGCCCGAGATCCTGATGAACCACATCTACTTCACCGCGTTGCGTGACGGCGCGGGGCTCGCCGCCGAGCTTGCCGCCGGGGACGGGGAACCGCGGGTGTACGCCGTCGAGCCGACCGGGGAGTTCGAGAACGACCCGAACGTGACCGACAAGAAGTTCCCCGGCAATCCCACCCGCTCCTACCGGAGCACTCAGCCGCTCCGGGTCGTCGGCGAGGTCGTCGACTGGACGCGGCAGACGCCCGAAGCCCTCCAGGTGTGGCGGGAGCGGCTGGATGCGATGCGTCTGGAAGGGCGCGCCGAGATCATCAACTGATCCGGCCCCGAGGTGACGCCCGTCGGCGTGGCCCTGGCGCGGCCGCCGAGCCGCTGCGAGCGGCCGCACGGACGAGCGGGGCGAGGACACTTCACGGGGAAGTGTTCACGCCCCGGGACGTCGGTGTTCCACGGGCAGGGGGCGTGGCCGGGCGGAGATGCCTCAGCCCTTCGCCCCGGCCGCCAGGAACCCCGTCAAACCGTCCAGCAGCATCCCGCTGCCCTGCTCCGCGCCGTCCCGCTCCTCCGCCGTGTCGCAGGTCTGGCGCAGGGTGATCACGGTGTTGCGGGGGCCCTCCTCCGCGAGTTCCACGGTCATCGTCGCCGGGTCCGGGCGGCCCGGGACGTCCATGCCGATGGTCAGGGCGCGATGCTCGGCGACCTCGATGTAGGAGCCGGTCAGGGGGAACTCCGTGCCGTCCGGCGTGCGCATCGTGGCCTTCCAGGTGCCGCCGGGGCGGACGTCCATCTCCACGGAGCCGGGGACGGCGTAGGCCCACTGGGCGTACTGGTCGGGGGTGGTCCACGCCTGCCAGACCCGGGCCGCGGGGGCGTCCAGGGTGCGGGTGAGGGTGTAGGAGAAGCCGTTGCCCGCCGCGGTGGGCGTCTGGTCGGTGCTCATGTCGTCGTGTCTCCTCGGTGGCGGCGCCCCGCCCGCCGTGGGCGAGGCTCTCGCACCTGTAGACGACCGGCGGCGCCGGAACTCATCGGCCCCCGCGCCGGTTTCCTACTGACCGTGGCACTCCCCGTACGCCCGCCCCGACCCGCACCAGCAGTCCGCCCCGCGCTGCGGCGGCCACGCCACCGCGAGTCCCCGGGCCGCCAGCGTCGTCGCGTACTGCGGGAGCAGGACCGGGTCGGCCGGGGACGCGCCCTCCGACGCCGCGAAGGCCTCGTAGGAGGGGACCGTGCCCGGGACCACGCCCAGGTTCGGGGTGCCGGAGGAGGCCAGTTCGCGCAGGGCCGCCTCTATCGAGGCCAGGTGCTCCTCGTAGGTCGGGTACTCGGTGGCGAGGTCCGGGTACGCCTCGATCAGTTCCGTCAGCTCGGCGGCCGGCCAGTGGAGCATGGCCACCGGGAAGGGGCGGGACAGGGCCTCGCGGTAGGCGCCCAGCTCGGCGCGCAGGCGGAGGATCTCCGCCTCCAGGTCCGCCGGATTGTCCGAGCCCAGGGACCAGACGCGCTTCGGGTCGTGCAGCTCGTCCAGCGAGACCGGCATCGAGTGCAGGGTGTCGGCCAGGGTGTCCCACTCGTCGTGGGCCAGGCCCAGCATGCGGCGGACGCGGTGGCGGCCGTAGAGGAGGGGGTGGGTGGAGTACGGGGGCTCCGGTACGTCGGTGAGGAGCAGGCGGGCGCCCTCCGTGAACGTCTCGTGCGCCGCCTCCAGCTCGTCGTGGGACTCCAGGGCCTCGGCCGCGATCACCCAGGGGGCCGGGTCGCGCGGCGACGCCGCCCGCACGCCGTCGATGATCGCCCTGGCCTCCGCCTCGTGGTCGTACTCCCAGAGGTTCGACGCCTTCAGGGCGCGGACCAGGGACGGGTTGTCCAGCGGGACGGACGTCTCGGAGGACAGCAGGCGGTCGTAGAGCTTCGTCGCGGCGGGGCGGTCGCCGGACAGTTCCAGATGGGCGGCGGCGCGCAGGAGCAGGGCCTCGGCGTCCTCGGGGTAGAGGCCGGCGGTGCGTTCCAGGCGGGCCGCCTCGGCGGCGTGGTCGACGTTTTCGGCGGGCGTGTCGGGGCGCATGGGGGACACCGTACTGCCGTGAGGTGACCAGGGTCAGCCACGCGGGGGGCCGGAGGACGGGGGGAACGGCCCTGCCGGGCCCTGTCGGGCGACGCCGGGCGAGGCCGGTGCCCGCCCGGGCTCGCGCCGTGAACCCGCGTCGCCGGTCAGTGCCGCTCCCGCAGCGTCCCCACCAGCACCCCCGCCGCCACCGCCAGCCCCGCCGACACCCACAGCGCCACGTCCGTGCCCGCCCCCGGGCTGCCCGCCGACGTCGCGATCGCGATGGTCAGGGCGACCCCGGCGCACGAGCCGATGTACCGGAACGTCTGCTGCGCGCCCGAGCCCATCGCCGCGCGGGCCGCCGGTACCGACTCCACCGCGAGCAGCGGCAGCGCGGCGTTCAGCAGGCCGCTGCCGACGCCCGCCACCACCAGGCCGGGCAGCAGCCGGGCCCAGGAGCCCGCGCCGACCGCGCCGAGCATGGTCAGGACGCCGACCGCGTGCAGGGCGAAACCGAGGACCAGTTGGTGGCGGGGCGGGACGCGGTGGGCGATGCGGCGGACCTGGAGGGCCACCGCGAAGGCGAGACCGGCCCAGAGCAGCGAGAGCAGGGCCGTGTCCAGCGGGGACAGGCCGAGCGCCCGCTGGAGCACCGTCGGCAGGAAGCTGAAGAGGCCGATCACCGACAGGCCCGTGAACAGTCCGCCCGCGGAGGACGCCAGGAAGAGCGGACGGCGCAGCAGCGACAGGTCGATCATGGGAGTGGCCGCACGGCGCTCCAGTACGACGAACAGGGCGCCGAGGAGCACGGTCGCCGCCAGCAGCAGGCCCACCGGCGCCCGCAGCCACCCGTCCCGGCCCAGCGTCAGCGCCGCCACCAGCGCGACCAGCGCCGGTCCGAACGTCAGCGCCCCGGCGAAGTCCGGCCGGCCCGCCCGCGGCGAGCGCGACTCCGACAGGGCCCGCGCGCCGAGTCCCGCCACCACCAGGGCGGCGGCGCCGAGGACGCCGTGCGCCACCCGCCAGTCGGGGATCGCCCCGACGAGTACCGGGCCCACGGCTATCCCGCCGCTCACGAAGGCGCCCCACACGCCGGTCGCGCGCAGCCGTCCGGCCGGGGTCGGGAAGGCGTGGACGAGCAGGCCGAGGCTGCTGGCCAGCAGTGCCGCGCTCGCCGCGCCCTGGGCGATGCGGGCCAGCGTGAACAGCCAGGTCGTGGACGCGAAGGCGCCGAGGACGGTGGTGACGCCGAGGGCCAGCGTGCCGGAGACGAAGAGCCGGCGGCGCCCGTAGTCGTCGGCCAGGCTGCCGGCCACCAGGAGCAGGGCGGCGAGGCCCAGCGGGGTGCCGTTCAGCAGCCAGGCCTGGGCGGACAGCGAGGTGTGCAGGTCGGCGGCCGTCTCGGGGAGCGTGACCATCGGCGCGGTGAACGCCATCAGGGCCACGGCGGTGGCGGCGCTGGTCAGCGCGAGGGTGCGGCCCGGGTGCGGGGGCGGCGAGGCCCGTTCCGGCGGGGGAGCGGCGGCGGCCGGGGTCGCCGGGGTCCCGGTGGGCGCGGTGGTCGGGGGCGTCGGGGTCGTCGGGGAGTCCGTGCCGGTCTCGGTCATGGCTGGCCGTCCGCTCTGGGTTGGTTCGGTCCGCTCGGGGTTGGTTCGGTCAATGAACTGAGTCGGACGGCCCAACCTAGCACCGCTGGTTCGGTGAATGAACCGAGTAGGGAAAAGTGGCTACAGTGGACGGCATGGCACTGGGCAAGGACTACGCGACGCAGGAGTGCTCGATCGCCCGCGCACTGGAGGTCGTCGGCGAGCGGTGGACGCTGCTGGTGATCCGCGACGCGCTCTACGGCGTCCGGCGCTACAACGACTTCCTCGTCCACCTCGGCATCCCGCGCGCCGTCCTGGCCAACCGCCTCCAGGCGCTCACCGCCGAGGGAATCCTGGAGAAGCGCAGGTACCAGGAGTCGCCGCCCCGGGACGAGTACGTCCTGACCGACCGCGGCATCGCCCTGTGGCCCGCCCTGCGCGCGCTCGGCATCTGGGGGCGCGAGCAGCTCGGCGGCGAGCCGATGCGGACCTTCTGGCACGCCGACTGCGGCACCGAACTCAGTCCCCACGGCGCCTGCGCCACCTGCGGCACCCTCGTCGCCGTGCGCGACATCGACATGCGGCCGGGCCCCGGACTCGCCGCCGACCCGGCGGACCCGGTCAGCCGGGCACTGCTCGGTCCCCGGCGGCTGCTCCAGCCGATCGAGACCGAGCAGCCGGGCCCCGCATGACGGCGTCCCGCATGACGGCGTCCCGTAGGCCGTCCCGCATAGGCCGTCCCGCATAGGCCGTCCCGCATAGGCCGTCCCGTATAGGCCGGTCCTGTATAACTGGGGCAAACGCGCGTACGAGAGGGGGAGCAGCCGATGACCCGGAAACGGTCCGTTCCGCGCCCGCTCCTCGTCCTGCTGCTGGTCCTCCTGCCCGTCGCGCTCGTCGACGTCGGCAGCCTCTCCGCCACCGTCGCGCTCGCCGCGACCGCCGCGGTCGGTTCCGCGCTCGCCGTGTGCGCCGTCATCGCCGCCCGCTGCGCGCCCGCCGTGCCGCGCACCCGGGTGCGCACGGCCATCAGGGACCGGGACCTGCGTACGGCCTTCCTGCCCCAGCGCGATCCCGACGCCCCCGGCCGCCGCCGGCCCCGAGCGCCCGGACACGCCCTCCCGGCGACCGCCGCGTAGGGCACGCTTCACCCGAAGTCCCGGAAGCCACCCCCGCGCGGGGCGTGTCGTCATGCCGCGATCCCCTTGCCCGGCACGACGAGACCCTCGGAGGGCTCACCCACCCATGTCCGTTTTCGCCAGCCTGGTCGAGCACCTCGCCGACCTGCTCCAGCCGCTGTTCGGCGCCTCCGCCGCGGCCGCCGCCATCGTCCTGTTCACCGCCCTCGTACGGCTCCTCGTACACCCGCTCTCCCGGGCCGCCGCCCGCGGGCAGCAGGCGCGCACCCGACTCCAGCCGCGCATCGCCGAACTGCGCCGCAAGCACGCGAAGAACCCCGAGAAGCTCCAGCGGGCCGTGCTCGAACTGCACGCCGAGGAGAAGGTGTCCCCGCTGTCGGGGTGCCTGCCCAGCCTGTGCCAGATCCCCGCCTTCTTCCTGCTCTACCACCTCTTCTCCAGCTCGACGATCGGCGGCGAGGCCAACGGACTCCTCTCCCACCAGCTCCTGGCCGCCCCGCTCGGCGGGCGGTGGGCCGACGCGTTCGGGGACGGCGGGCTCCTCGGCGGGGCCGGACTCGTATACGCGGCGCTGTTCGCACTCGTCGCCGGGGTCGCCACCTTCAGCTACCGGCTCACCAGGCGGACGATGGCCGACCGGCCGGTGCTGCCCGCCGGTGACGCCGGAGCCGTGCCGGGGGTCGGCGCGATCACCCGGGTCATGCCGTTCATGTCCTTCTTCACGCTGGTCACCGTGGCCGTGGTGCCGCTGGCCGCCGCGCTCTACGTCGTCACCAGCACGACGTGGAGCGCCGTCGAGCGGGCCGTGCTCTACCGCTGAACGCGGCCCGGTCCGGTGCGTGCCTACGGTCCAGTACGTGAACGGGGTATTGCGGAGTGGAACCGGGCCTTGGAGGATCGACCAGTCCTCCGACGGCCGTCGCGTCGCTGCCGCACCCAGGTCGCGCGGCGTCGGGCGGGCTGCCCGCGATCGAGGAGTTGGGGATCATGAAGCTGTTGCGAGTCGGTACGGCGGGGTCGGAGCGGCCCGCGCTGCTCGACGCCGACGGGACCCTGCGAGACCTGTCGGGCGTCGTGACGGACATCGACGGCGAGCTGCTCGCCGACGAGGACGCGCTCGGCCGGATACGGTCCGCCGCCGAGGCCGGTGAGCTGCCCGCCCTGGACGGCACCGGGCTGCGCGTCGGGCCGCCGGTGGGACGCATCGGCAAGATCGTGTGCATCGGGCTGAACTACCACGACCACGCCCGCGAGACCGGGGCCGAGCCGCCCGCCGAACCGGTCGTCTTCTTCAAGGCGCCGGACACGGTGGTCGGGCCGCACGACACAGTGCTCGTGCCGCGCGGATCCACCAAGACCGACTGGGAGGTCGAGCTGGCGGTCGTCATCGGACGCACCGCCCGCTACCTGGAGTCGGCCGAGGAGGGGCTCGCGTGTGTCGCGGGGTACGCGGTCGCGCACGACGTGTCCGAGCGGGAGTTCCAGATCGAGCGCGGCGGCACCTGGGACAAGGGCAAGAACTGCGAGACCTTCAACCCGCTGGGCCCGTGGCTGGTGACCGCCGACGAGGTGCCCGACCCGCAGCGGCTGTCGCTGCGGCTGTGGGTGAACGGCGAACTGAAGCAGGACGGGACGACCGCGGAGCAGATCTTCCCCGTGGGGGAGGTCGTGCGGTACGTAAGCCGGTTCATGGTGCTGCGTCCCGGCGACGTCATCAACACCGGTACGCCCGCGGGCGTGGCGATGGGCCGGCCCGAGCCGAAGCCCTACCTGCGGGCGGGGGACGTGGTCGAGCTGGAGGTCGAGGGGCTGGGGCGGCAGCGGCAGGAACTCAAGGGGGCCTGAGCGCGGGGTCCGTCGGCGCGGGCGGCCCACCCGTGCGGGTGGCCCGCCCGCTTCGGCGGCGAGCCAGGTGGGTGCCCGGGCCGCGCCCGTTCGTGTGACGGTCGTCGGGCACGGGAATGTGCTGCGGGAGGCGCGGGCGGCCCGCGTGAAGCCTGTGGGCCATGCACTCCATCAGACAACGCATGGCCGCCCTCCGGCCCCGCCTGGGCCGGACCGGGCTGGCCTGCGCCCTCGTGGCGGGCCTCGCGCCCGCCCTGGTCGTCGGGGTCGGGGCCTCGCAGGCGCAGGCCGCCCCGTTGCCGGGCGGACTCGGGCCGTGTGCCGGGCGGCTGTGCCCGGACGAGTTCCCCGAGATCAACAACGGCTCGTTCGCCGGACGCGACAACGCCATCAACGTCTTCGCCGGTGACGACTTCCGCGTCCGGGGACGGGCCGCCGAGGCCGAGGGCCGGGTCGTCGTCCTCGACGACTTCGACATGAACAAGAGCGCGGGCGGCAGTGCCGTCTACGACATCGGCATCGCGGGCGTCGGCTCGCGGGTGCCGCCGCCGGACGGGGCGGACTTCCTGACCACCGGAAACGACATCACGGTCGCCCCGGGGCAGCGGCTGCTCGCCGACGGCGGCGTCGTCCGCTACGGCGGAACGGTGACCGGGACCGTGACCGGCGACCTCGAACACGACCCGGACGCCGCCGATCCCTACCTCGCGCTGCGCGACCAGCTCACCGTGGCCAGCCAGTGCTACGCGCGCGTGGACGGCGAGCTGAGGACCGCCACCGGCACGGCCGTCAACCAGGGCTACCAGACCCTGTTCACCGGCGACGGCACGTCCGCGCTCCAGGTGTTCAACGTGGACTTCGACCTCGCCGGCGCCTCCGGCGGGCAGCAGGGGATCGTCTTCCAGAACATCCCCGACGACGCGACCGTCCTGGTGAACATGCTCGGCTCCGAGCGCACCATCAACACCTACAGCGGGGGCATCGTCGACGCCACCGACTCGCTCAACGCCTACCGCGAGCGTCTGCTGTGGAACTTCCCCGACGCCACCACGGCGAACTTCGCCGGCACGGGCCAGTTCCAGGGCAGCGTGCTGGTCGGACCGCAGAACTCCATGTCGACGGTGTCGCTGCCCGGCATCAACGGGCGCTTCTTCAGCAGCGGTTCCATCACCCACACCAGCGAGCAGTCGGGCGTCGAGTTCCACGCCTACCCGTTCGACGGCGACCTCCCGGACTGCGGTGACGAGCCTCCCGGCCCCGGACCCGACCCGGTGACGGGTGAGGTGCGGGTCGAGAAGACGGACGCGGAGACCGGGGACGCGCTGGCCGGGGCCGAGTTCGAGCTGTGGGAGGAGACCAACGGGGTCGACGGTCTCCAGACCGGCGGTGCCAATCCGGACACGCAGGTGGGTGACGTCTGCACGACGGACACCGACGGCGTGTGCGCGCAGACGGTGGCGACCGGTACGTACTACTGGCGTGAGACGGCCGTGCCCGACGGTTACGAGCTGCCCGACCCCAACGTCTTCGGCCCGCTGGAGCTGACGGAGGACAACGCCGCGGGCGGCGTGCGGGTGGAGGCGCGGAACACCCCCGAGGACGAGCCCGGCCCGGTGACGGGGCAGGTGCGGGTCCTCAAGACCGACGCGGAGACCGGGGACGCGCTGGCCGGGGCCGAGTTCGAGCTGTGGGAGGAGACCAACGGGGTCGACGGTCTCCAGACCGGCGGTGCCAATCCGGACACGCAGGTGGGTGACGTCTGCACGACGGACACCGACGGCGAGTGCACCCGGACGGTGGCGACCGGTACGTACTACTGGCGTGAGACGGCCGCGCCCGACGGCTACGAGCTGCCCGACCCGAACGTCTTCGGCCCGCTGGTCCTGACGGAGGACAACGCCGCGGGCGGCGTGCAGGTCGAGGCCCGGAACACCGCCGGTGACGAGCCCGGCCCCGAGACCGGACAGGTCCGGATCAGGAAGATCGACGCCGAGTCGGGCGCCGTGCTGCCGGGAGCGGTCTTCGAGCTGTGGGAGGAGACCAACGGCGTCCAGGGTCTCCAGACCGACGGGGACGACCCCGACACCCGGATCGGCGGCACCTGTGTGACCGGCGTCCTGGGGCGGTGCGCGCGCACCGTGGAGGCCGGCACGTACTACTGGCGAGAGACGGCCGCGCCCGACGGCTACGAGCTGCCGGACCCCAACGTCTTCGGCCCACTGGTGCTGACCGAGGGGAACCTCGAAGGCGGCGTGCAGGTCGAGGCCGAGAACACCGCCGAGGACGAGCCCGGCCCGCCGCCCGGACCCGGCGACGAGGGCTCCATCGAGGTGGAGAAGACCGACGCGGGGAACGGCGGGCCGCTGGCCGGGGCGGAGTTCGAGCTGTGGGAGGAGACCAACGGCCTGGCCGGTCTCCAGACCTCCGGCGACAACGCCGACACCCTGGCCGGGGACTGCACCACCGACGCTTCCGGCGGCTGTCTCTTCGAGGACCTCGAACCCGGGTCGTACTACCTGCGGGAGACCGCCGTGCCCGAGGGGTACGAGCTGCCCGCGGACCCGGTGACCGGCCCGGTCAGGGTGACCGAGGCGAACGCCGAGGACGGCGTCACCGTGCGGATCGACAACGAACGCGAGGGCGACGACGGCGGCGACGGCCACGGCGGCTACGGCGACGACGGCGATCACGGGGGTGACGACGGGCACGACGGCGCCTCCGGCTACGGCTCGGGCCCCGGCGCCGGATCCGATTACGGAACCAAGTAGCGGCGGCGCGACCCGGACGCGCACCACGCCGGTCGCGGGGATCTCACCCCGCGGCCGGCGTTCGCGCGTTCACCTCACCCGCGACCTCACCCGCGCCCGCCGTCACGCCAGGAGCGCGGCGAGCCGGCGCCAGCCCTCCCGCGGGAGGCGGGCCATGTCGTCCTCCACCAGTTGGAGGGCCACATGATCGGCGCCCGCGGCGTGGAAGGCGTCGACGCGGGCGCGGATCGTGGCCTCGTCGCCCCAGGCGAACACGGCGTCGATGAGGCGGTCGCTGCCGCCGCCGGTCACGTCGTCGTCCGTGAAGCCGAGGTTCAGGAAGTTCTTCGTGTAGTTCGGCAGCTTCAGGTACATGGCGAGGTAGGCGCGGGCCGTCGCACGGGCACGGGACGGGTCCGAGTCGAGGACGACCTTGAACTCCGGGGCCAGCAGCGGGCCCTCGCCGAGCCGCTCGCGGGCCTGCGCGGTGTGCTCCGGGGTGACCAGGTACGGGATCGCGCCCGCCGCCCGGTCCCGGGACAGGTCCAGCATCTTCGGGCCGAGCGCCGCCAGCACCCGGTGCCCGGAGCGCATCCCGGCCCGGTCCAGCTCGTCCAGGTAGCCGACCATCGTCGAGTACGGGCGGCGGTACCCCTCCACGCGCGGGCCGTGGCTGACCCCTAGGCCGAGCACGAAGCGGCCCGGGTGCGAGACCTCCAGCTCGGCGAAGCCCGCCGCCGCCTCGGACGCGTTGTGCTCCCAGATGCTCTGGATGCTGGTGCCGACCACGATCCGCTCCGTCGCCCCGATCAGCGGGGCGGCGTGCCGGGCGGCGCTGTTGCCGCCGAGCCACAGGGCGCCGTAGCCGAGCCGCTCCAGTTCGGCGGCGGCCTCGGCGCGTTCCGCCGCGCCCGCCGGGTCCTCCGCGCGCAGCTGGGCGCTCCAGACGCCGTACCGTCCGACCGATTCCTTCAGGGAAGCCGTCGCCTCGTTCATCGCTTGCGATCCCTCCGGTGGGCACCGTGATCAACCTGCGTGTCTGCCTGCCAACCACGGGTACCCACCGCTGATTCCCCGACCACGCCGCCCGGGGCCGGCCGGGCTACTCGCCGAGGAAACGCTCCAGCGCCTCGACGACCAGCCGGTGGTCCTCCACCTGCGGCAGCCCGGAGACCGTCACCGCGCCGACGACGCCGACGCCGGCGACGGTGACCGGGAAGGAGCCGCCGTGCGCCGCGTACGTGTCGGGGTCGAGCCGCGAGGACTCCTCGAAGGTCGTGCCCTTGGCCCGGAAGCGCGCGCCGACCAGGTACGAGGCCGAGCCGTACCGCTCCACGACGCGGCGCTTGCGGGCGATCCAGACGTCGTTGTCGGGGGCCGAGCCGGGCAGCGCGGCGTGGAAGAGCTGCTGTCCGGCACGGTGGATGTCGATGGCGACCGGGGCCTCGCGCTCCCGGGCCAGTTCGACGAGCAGGGAGCCCAGCGCCCACGCGTCGTCGTTGGTGAACCGGCGGAAGACCAGACGGCGTTCCTGCTCCTCCAGCTCCGCGACGGTGGGGGTGGTCGGTGCGGTGCTCACAGGGCCACCACCACTCCGTCGCGGGCGGACCGGCGGGCCGCCTCCAGCACGTCCAGGGCGGCGGCCGCCTCCAGCGCGTCCACCGGGTTCGGGCCGCCCTCGCGCAGGGCCCTCGCCACCGCCGCGTAGTACGCGGGGTAGTCGCCCGCGACGGTCGCCGTCACCTGCCCGCCGCCGGTCAGCGGGGACTCCCCGGCGCCGACGCGGCCCCACAGCGACTCGTCCTCCTCGCCCCAGCCGGGGCCCGGCCGCTTGCCCTCGCGCAGCGCCGCCTCCTGCGGGTCGAGGCCGTGCTTGACGTAGCCCGCCTTCGAGCCGAGCACCCGGAAACGGGGGCCGAGCTGGGCGGCGGTGGAGGAGACGTAGAGGTGGGAGCGGACGCCGTTCGCGTGCGTGAGCGCGAGGAACGTGTCGTCGTCCGCCTCCGCGCCCGCCCGCCGGACCACGGACTCGGCGTACACCTGCGTGACCGGGCCGAAGAGGACCAGGGCCTGGTCGACGACGTGGCTGCCGAGGTCGTACAGGAGACCGCCGATCTCCGAGGGGTCGCCGGACTCGCGCCAGCCGCCCTTCGGCTTCGGCCGCCAGCGCTCGAAGCGGGACTCGAAGCGCCACACGTCGCCCAGCGCGTCCTCGGCGAGCAGCTCGCGCAGGGTGAGGAAGTCGTTGTCCCAGCGGCGGTTCTGGAAGACGGAGAGCAGCAGGCCGCGCTCCTCGGCCAGCGCGGCCAGCGCACGCGCCTCGGCCGCCGTGCCCGCCACCGGCTTGTCCACCACGACCGGCAGACCGGCCTGAAGGGCCCGGGTCGCGAGCGGCACGTGCGTCTTGTTCGGGGAGGCGACGACGACCAGGTCCAGCTCGCCGGCCCGGTCGAACAGCTCGTCGGGCGTGGCGACGGTCCGCACGTCCGGGAACTCGGCGCGAGCCTGCTGCTGCCGCTCCGGGTTCGAGGTGACGACCGTGTCCAGGGCCAGGCCCTCGGTGGCGGCGATCAGCGGGGCGTGGAAGACGGAGCCCGCGAGGCCGTAGCCGACGAGGCCGACGCGCAGCGGGGGAGTGCCGGGAGGGGTAGCAGTCATGCAACCTACTTTCGCAACGGTGTTGCCAAAGTGCAAGCGCCGGAGACAATGGGGGTGTGAACAGGACGATCGGCGGAGGCACGGCGGGCGGCGCCAATCTGCTCGCCCTGCGCAGCCACAACACCGCCCTGGTGCTCGGCCTGCTGCGCGGCGCCGGTGCCGGGGGGATCAGCCGGCTGGAGCTCGCCGAGCGCACGGGGCTCACCCCGCAGGCGGTCAGCAAGATCACCGCCCGGCTCCGGGGCGAGGGCCTGGCCGCCGAGGCCGGACGCCGCGCGTCCACCGGCGGCAAGCCGCGCACGGTGCTGCGCCTGGTGCCCGGGGCGGGCCACGCCCTCGGCGTCCACCTGGACCGCGACGAGCTGCGTGCGGTGCTGGTCGACCTCGACGGGGCCGTGGTGGCGGAGCGGCGCGCCCCGCTGGACCTGGGCGCGGGGGCGGAGACCGTGCTGGAGGGGTGGCGCGGGCGGCGGAGGAACTCGCGGCGGAGGGGCTGGCGCCTGCCGCCCAGCGGGGTGCGGGCGCTCGGCCGCCGGGCGGTGCTCTCGCCGCCGCTCCCACCCTCCTCGGGCTCGGGGCCGCCCTCCCGGGGCCGCTCGACCATGTCCGCGGTGTGCTGCACCGCGTCACCGGCTTCCCGGAGTGGGACGGCTACCCGCTGCGGGACGCGCTGGAGCGGCGGCTGGGCGTGCCGGTCGTCGTCGACAAGGACACCAACGCGGCGGCGCTCGGCCTCGCGGTCGGCGGCGCGGGGAACGAGGAGGGCGGGGGAGGCGCCGGGGCCGGGTCCTTCGCGTATCTGCACCTCGGTACGGGACTCGGCGCCGGGCTCGTCTTCGGCGGCGGCGTGCACCGGGGCGCCCGGACCGGCGCCGGGGAGTTCGGGCACCAGGTCGTCCAGCTCGACGGGCCGCCCTGCACCTGCGGCGCCCGGGGCTGCATAGAGGCCCTGTGCCTCGCCGCCGTCGCCCGCGGGGACCTCGCGGAGGCGGCGCGGGTGCTCGGCACGGGCGCCGCGAACCTCGCCGGGCTGCTGGACATCGACCAGGTGCTGCTGGGCGGCCGTACCGTCGCCGCCGCGCCCGAGGCCTTCGTCCACGGCGTCGGCGCGGTCCTCGACGCCCGCGCCCGGCGCGCGGGCGGTCACGACGGCGCCGTACCGGTGCGGCTCGCGCCGGGCGGCCCGCGCGGCGTCGCGGAGGGCGCGGCCCAACTCCTGCTCGCCCCCTCTTCGGCCACGCCAATGGCGGCTGACCGCCGTGCCCCCTCGCGCCGGAGCCGCCCCGCCGGCCCCGGCGCTCGCCCTGGCGTGCCGCGCCGCCACGGGACGGGCCGTCGGCGCGCACCTCGCACCGGGGCCGCCCGCTGGAGCGGGTGCGCACGCTCCACCGGGGCGACCGCTTCTCCTTCACCACCCACCTGCGCGGCTGACGAGCACCCTCGTCAGGCGGGCTGGCCCAGGGGCCGGACGGTCAGGGTGTTGAGGTCGACGCCCGCCGGCTGGTCGAGGGCGAAGCAGACGGCCTCGGCGACGGGCTGGGGAGGCAGGGCGAAGGAGGGAACGTCGGCGCCCTGCCAGAACGGGGTGTCGATCATGCCGGGGTTGACGAGCGTGACACCGATGCCGCGGGTCGTGGCGTGCAGGCGCAGGTTCTCGGCGAGTCCGGTGGTGGCCCACTTGGTGGCCGAGTAGAGGTTGGCGGGGGAGTTCTTCAACCCGGCGACGCTGCCGATGAGCACCAGCCGTCCGCCGGTGGCCTCGAGGTGGGGCAGGGTGGCGTGGGCCAGCAGCGCGGGGCCGAGGACGTTGGTGAGGACCATGGGCGACCACAGCGTCGGGTCGCCGTCCCCGACGGAGCCGCCGGACATGAACCCGGCGTTGGCCACCGCCGCGTCGAGGGCGCCGAAGTGCGCCACGGTACGGGTCACGGCCGACTCGGTGGCCTGCCAGTCCGCCGCGTCCGCGACCAGGCCGAGCAGCCGGTCGGGGTGACCGGCCTCGTCGAGGAAGGCCTTCAGCCGGCCCTCGTCGCGGCCGGTCACGGCCACGCGGTGGCCGCGGTCGAGGAGCAGCCGGGCGGTGTGGGCGCCGATACCACTGGTGGCGCCGGTGATCAGTACGGTCTTGCTGGTCATAGTCATGGTCATGCTCCCTGTGCGTGGAGGGGGATGACCCCACGAAAGCGGTGCCGTCGGAAGCGGACAAGGTCGCGTTTATGGGGGGTACGGACCCAACCTCCCTCCGTCCCCCGCCGTCGGCCGGACCATGGGTAGCGTGGACGGATGGACTCTCCGCCCGGCCGGCACAACCGCTCGGACATCCGCGACTTCCTCGTCAGCCGGCGCGCCAGGCTCACCCCGGAGCGGGTCGGACTGCCCACCGGTCCACGACGCCGGGTTCCGGGGCTGCGCCGCGAGGAGGTCGCGGCCCTCGCCGGCGTGAGCACCGAGTGGTACACGCGGCTGGAGAAGGGCCACGTCGGCGGCGTCTCCGAGGAGGTGCTGGAAGCGGTCGCGCGGGCCCTGCGCCTCGACGAGGACGAGCGCACCTACCTGCTCGACCTGGCCAGAGCGGCCCGCCCCGCCCGCCGCAGGTCGCCGTCGGCCCGCCGCAAGGACGTCGCGATCCCGCCCTCCGTCCAGTGGATGGTGGACTCCATGACCATGGCCCCCGCCTTCGTGCGCAGCGGCCGTCTGGACATCGTCGCGAGCAACGCGCTGTGCAGGGCCCTGTACGCACCCATGTTCGGCAGCGACACCACCCGCGACCGGGGCCGCGCCAATTTCCCCCGCTACTTCTTCCTCGACCCCGGCTCCCGCGACTTCTTCGTCGACTGGGAGGAAGGCGCGAGGGCCACGGTCGCCGTGCTCCGCGCCGAGGCCGGACGCGAACCCCACGACCGGGCCCTGCGCGAGCTGGTCGGCGAACTGGCCACGCTCAGCCCGGACTTCCGCACCATGTGGGCCAGTCACGACGTCCGCATCCGTCACGAAGGCGTCAAGCGGCTGGACCATCCCGAAGTCGGCCGCCTGGAGATGACCTTCCGCCAGCTGGACCTGCCCCTGCCCCAACGGGCCGTCCACGACCTGATCGTCTACACGGCCGAGCCGGGCACTCCCTGGGAGGACCGCCTCAAACTCCTCGCCAGTTGGGCAGCACCACGGGCCACGCCCGCGAAGCCCGCCTGGAAGGAAGCCACCGGAAGCTGAGACGGCCGTTCCCACAAGATCCCGCACTGTCTAGGCTGGGGCGCACGCAGGACCGCGCAGGCAGGAGACCCGCACATGGCAGACCGCAAGCCCATCGAGTCGTGGCTCACCGACATGGACGGGGTCCTCATCCACGAAGGCGTGCCGATCCCCGGCGCCGACGCCTTCATCAAGAGGCTCCGCGAGTCCGGCAAGCCCTTCCTGGTCCTGACCAACAACTCGATCTACACCCCGCGCGACCTGCACGCCCGGCTGCGCCGCATGGGGCTGGAAGTGCCGATCGAGTCCATCTGGACCTCGGCGCTGGCCACCGCCCAGTTCCTGGAGGACCAGCGGCCCGGCGGCTCGGCGTACGTCATCGGCGAGGCGGGACTGACCACGGCCCTGCACGACATCGGCTACATCCTCACCGACCACGACCCCGACTACGTGGTCCTCGGCGAGACCCGCACCTACTCCTTCGAGGCCATGACGAAGGCGGTACGGCTGATCAACGCCGGCGCCCGCTTCATCTGCACCAACCCCGACGAGACCGGCCCCTCCACCGAGGGGCCGCTCCCGGCGACCGGCGCGGTGGCCGCCCTGATCACCAAGGCGACCGGCAAGCAGCCGTACTTCGCGGGCAAGCCCAACCCGCTGATGATGCGCACCGGGCTCAACGCGATCGGCGCGCACTCCGAGACCAGCGCGATGATCGGCGACCGCATGGACACCGACGTGCTGGCCGGCATGGAGGCCGGGATGCAGACCTTCCTCGTGCTGACCGGTCTGACCCGGCCCGAGCAGGTCGAGAACTTCCCGTACCGCCCGTCCCAGGTGGTCGACTCCATCGCGGACCTCGTGGAACGGGTCTGAAACGCGGATTTCCTCCGCATGACCCGATTGGAGCAGCCTCGGGGCCGCGCAGGATGCGGTGCCGGGGCTCACGGGGGAGCCTCCAGGTAACTGGAGGTACACGATGGGCTCACTGAAAGTCACACTCTGTGCGGGTGCCGCGCTGGCCACCGCGTTGTGCGCACCGGCGGCCTACACCTACGCGGCCGACGGCGGCGGCGTCTCCGTGTCGCCGTCCTCGCCCGCCCCCGGCACCGCCGTCACGCTCCGCGTGCCCGACTGCACCGAGAAGACGGCCGTCGCCGTGTCCGCGGCCTTCGAGTCGGACGTACGGCTCAGCCTGGCCGCGGGGGACGGCGTCCTCGTCGGCTCCAGCCAGGTCCGCACCAGCGTGCGGGCCGGTGCGTACGCAGTGCAGGTCAAGTGCGGCGAGCAGGCGCGCAAGGGCACCATCACCGTCCACGACGAGCGGCGCCCGTCCACCCACGCCTCGCCCGTCGCCCCCGTCGACGCGGGCGGCGGCGGCACCGCGGAGCTGGCCGCGTCGGACGCCGGGGACGGGGCGCGCGTCGATCCCCCCGGCACGGCGCACACCGTGACCGGTCTGGTGCTCGCGGGCATCGCCGCCGTCGCCGTGGCACTGCGCAGCGTCCGCAGCCGGAGCCGCGGGACGGACTGACCATGTCCGAACAGGACGAGCAGGACACCGGACGGACGCCCGCGTCGGGGCCCGCGCGGGAGGCCGCCTCGGAGGCCACACCGCCGCCCGCTGCCCCCGGCGGGCGCCTGGTCACCGGCATCGCCTGGGTGGTGCTGCTCCTCGGGCTGTGGCTCTGGGGCCGCGAGGCCACCGACGTGCGCGAGGGCATATCGCGGCCGGCCACCGGGGACATGGCTGCCGCCGGGCGGCCCCCCGACGTCCCGCTGCCCCCGGCCCACGCGCCCCTCGACGACGCCCGGCCGCAGCGGCTCGACGTCCCCGGACTCGACATCGACGCCCCCGTCGTGGCCCGCGGTCTCGACGCCGAGGGCGCCATCGAACCACCGCCCTTCGACCAGCCCGGCACCGTCGGCTGGTACGCGGCCGGGGTCGCCCCCGGAGCCGCCGGGACCGCCCTGCTGGTCGGGCACGTCGACACCGAGACCCGGCCCGCCGTGTTCTACCGGCTCAGCACCCTCGAACCCGGCCAGACGATCCGGGTGGCCCGCGACGACGACGAGGTCGCCGAGTTCACCGTCGACGACGTCCAGGTCCTCACCCGCGACGGCTTCGACGCCCAGCAGGCCTACGGACCCCGCGACACGGGCCGCTCCGAGCTCCGCCTCATCACCTGCGGCGGCACCTTCGACCACACCACCGACAGCTACACGGCCAACGTCGTCGTCTCCGCCTACCTGACCGGAACCGGCTCCGCCGGCCACGTCACCCGGTGAGCGGTCCCGTGTCCCGGGCCGCCTTCGCGAGGGCACGGACCAGCGCCGTTTCCCCGGCCGTCGGCCAGATCAGGGCCCAGCTCGCCGTCGGAGCGTCGTACGGGCGGAGATAACGCAGGCCGCGCCACTGGTAATAGCGTGCGGCGTCGCCGTGGACGAGGCTGATCGCCCCGCCCGCCGCGACCACGGCGGCGAGCTCCTGGAACGAGGAGACCGTCGGGCCGCGCCGGGTGGGCCGGCCGCCGGGGGTGTGGGTGGGCACGAGCGTCTGCTGCCAGTACTCGGGGATGGCGGTGGCGGAGTGCGGCAGGGGCCAGTCGGCCAGGTCCTCCATGCTGACGGCGGCGCGGCGGGTGAGGGGGTGGTCGGTGGCGACCATGAGAAGCAGGGGTTCGGTCACGACGACCGGGCCGACGGTGAGATCCGGTTCACGGACCGGCAGCCAGGCGGTCGCCACGTCCACCGAGCCGTTCCGGAGCGGGCCGAAGGGGTCCGTGAAGATGACCTCCCGAATGCGCAGGGCGACCTCGGGGTGCCGGCTGCGGAACAGGTCGAGCAGGTGTGCGTGGTCGTGAGCCTGGGAACCGTGCAGGCCGAGAGTGAGCGTGCCGGTCGAGCCACGGGCGGCAGCGGTGGCCGCGCGGGTGCCGTCGAGTATCTGCTGGTAGCCCGCGCCGAGATCGCGCCGCAGTTGTGCGCCGATGGCGGTCAGTTCGACCTTGCGGCTGCTCCGGGCGAAGAGGGGCGCCCCGATCCTGCGCTCCTGCTTGGCGATCGACTGGCTCACCCGCGCCTGCGACACGTGCAGCCGGTCCGCGGTCCGGCCGAAGTGCAGCTCCTCGGCCAGCGTCAGGAAGATCTCGATGTCCCGCAGTTCCACCACTTGCCCCCGGTCCGTCAGCGATAACAGCTGGGTTATCAGACCATGTGCAGCGGGAGATTGTTCGCGCCCCTCCCGCCCCGCATCCTGGGTCGGACGCAGGGCGGCAAGGAGAAGAAATGCGGATGCGGGGCGTGGTCACGGTGGTTGCGGCGGTTCTGACGCTGACGGCGGTCGGCGGCTGCGGCGACGACGAGGGCGGCGGGAGTACGGGGGCCGGCGGCGGGGGCTACGGGCAGTCCGCGGGCAGCGGGGGACGGCTCATGGACACCGAGCCGCAAGGCCGTCCGAGCGCCCCCACCATGGCCGACATCGAGGCGTTCGTCAGCACCCGCACCACATGCACCGATCTGCACATGGAGGACCGGGACTCCGACCACGAGGACGACCCGGAGGCCGAGGCGACCGGCAAGCTGTGGGGCATCAAGGAGCGCGCCGTCTGCTGGGACGCGAAGCGCATGGGGGTCACGCTCATGTCCGTCGACGACATGAAGAGCTTCCAGACCCAGGCGCGCAAGCGCGGCCCCGCCGGGTACCTCGTCGGGGAGGACTTCGTCGTCACGGGTGGCCCCTCGACGCGGGCCGACCTCAGGGGGTCCGGGCTCCTCGCCCTCGTCTGCGACCCGGAGACCGAGATCCCCAGCGGCTACACGAAGGAGAAGGGCCTCGTGGACGGTTGCACGCTGACCGATTTCTTCTCCTGACGCCCGTCGACCGATGACCCCGTGGGCGCACGAGGCGTATGTCAGGATTGAGCCTCGGAACAGTGCACCCAGGGGGGTTGGATGTACGGCAGCAAGCCGGCCGGAAACATGTCCAGGAGGCGGGCTGCGTCGGCGGCGGCACTCGGAGCGGCGGCCCTGCTGCTCGCGGGCTGCTCCTCGTCCGGCGACGGGGACGACAAGGCCGCGGGCGCCGGGATCACCCAGCAGCCCAAGGAGACCGACCCCTTCTGGGTCAACCCGGACGGCAACGCGGCCCAGCAGGTCGCGTCCCTCGCCGACGCGGGCAAGAAGGACCAGGCCGAGGAGATCCGCAAGATCGCCCAGCAGCCGACCGGCGAGTGGATCAGCCCGGAGAACCCCGAGGAGCAGGCCCGCGGCTTCACCGAGGCCGCCGACGAGGCCGGCCGCACCGCGCTGCTCGTCCTCTACAACATCCCGCACCGCGACTGCGGCCAGTACTCCGAGGGCGGCGCCGCCGACGGCGACGCCTACCGGTCCTTCGTCGACGGCGTGGCCGAGGGCATCGGCGACCGTGCCGCCACCGTCGTCCTGGAACCGGACGCGGTGCTCCACCTCGTCGACGGCTGCACCCCGCAGGAGTTCCACGAGGAGCGCTACGACCTCCTCAAGGGCGCGGTCACCAAGCTCGGCGCCCTGAAGAACACCAAGGTGTACCTGGACGCGGGCAACGCCGGCTGGGGCCACCCCGACCAGATCTTCGACCCCCTGAAGCGGGCCGGCGTCGACCAGGCCGACGGCTTCGCGGTCAACGTGTCGAACTTCTACACCACAGAGGACTCCATCGCCTACGGCAAGCAGCTCTCCGCCAAGGTGGGCGGCAAGCCCTTCGTCATCGACACCAGCCGCAACGGCAACGGCCCCTACACCGAGGGCGCCCCGGACGAACGCTGGTGCAACCCCCCGGGCCGGGCCCTCGGCGAAACCCCGACGACGAAGACGGCCGACCCCCTGGTCGACGCCTACCTCTGGGTCAAGCGCCCGGGAGAGTCGGACGGCGAATGCAAGGGCGGCCCGAAGGCAGGCGAGTGGTACCCCGAGTACGCCCTGAAACTGGCGCAAGGATAAGAAACCTAAGGGGCGCGGGGAACTGCGCGACCAGCCACAGCGCTCCCGCACCCGACGTCACAACCCGTGGGAGCGCTACGGAACTCGCACCCACTCCGCCTTACTCGGCGTCCCCTCCCCGTCCGTCACGAACATCATGTACCACCCCGACTGAACCAGGTTCTTACCGGAGGGCACCGTCACCGTCAGCTTGTCCCCGTCCGCCTTGAAGTCCAGCGCGATCGACCGCTGATCCACGTCCGTGACGTGGGTCGACGCGCTCGGCCGGATCAGCCGCACCTTCTTGACCGTCGACGCCGCACGCGAGGTGAACGTCCCCGACTCGCCGCGCGCGATGGTCTGCGGGCCGCCGGACAGGTCGGGCCGCGAGTCGCGGTACAGGTACGGCGGCGTGTAGATCTCGATCCGCTGCTCGAACTTGCCCGGCTTGGTGTTGGCCTTGTCGGCGTAGAGCGAGTCCGAGCCGAAGAACATCAGGCGCCCGTCGGGCAGCAGGATGGACCCGGAGTGGTAGTTGCGCCCCACCAGCGGGTCGGCGACCCGCTCGAACTCGTTCGTGTCCGGGTGGTAGAGCCGCGCCTGGAGGATGTTGGAGTCGCCGCGGCCGCGGTAGTCCTGAGAGCCGCCGGAGACCAGCACGCTGTCGTCGGGCAGGATCGACGCCTGCGGGTAGCGCGTGCCCTTCTCCAGTGACGGTCCGTCGACGAACTTCGGGTCGTCCGCCTTGAGGTCGGCGATCCGGGTCTTCTCGCTGGACAGCTTGGACTCGCCGACCCCGCCGCCGCCGATCACCATGTACTTCTCGTCCTGCGCCGGGGGCAGCAGCACCGTGTTCGCCGTCTCCAGCATGTTCGCGTCGCTCATGCCGGGGACCTTGGTGAACTTGTTGGTCTCCACGTCCCAGACGCCCGGGGTGCGGCCCACGTCGTCGGGTCCGTACCCCGCGTTGGCGCCCGAGTAGAAGATCTTGCCGTTCTGCATCAGGAACAGCGCCGGGTACGTCGGGAACTGGCGGACCTTGTCGGTGTAGGTCCAGGCCTTGGTCTTCGGGTCGTAGACCTCGTTCTTGCCGGGGACCAGCTGGCCGATGTCGTCGAGGCCGGAGACGCTGAGGATCTTGCCGTCGCCCAGGGTGGTGAGCGTCGGGTACCAGCGGGCCTCGTGCATCGGGTCGACCTTGATGTACTTCTCGGCGACCGGGTCGAACTCGAAGGCGTCCCGGATGCCCTGGAAGTCCTTCTTGTCGAGAGCGAGCTTCTGCGCGATGCCGTACGTGTTGCGGGCGTCGGCACCCGACAGGCCCTGGATGCGGTAGTTGTCCTCCGTACCCGTCTCGTACGCGCTGCCGCTCTTCTGCGCCTCGACGTAGATCCGGCCGAGGCCCGGGTCGTTGCGCACGAACGCGCCGGTCGCCGGGTCGAAGACCTTCTCGGCGCGGGGCACCAGGACCGGGTCCTTGGAGACGAAGGTCTTGCCGTTCTCCTTGCCGGTGAACTTGGTGCCCGCCGGGAGGGTGATCGGCTTGTCCGGGTTCTCGTTGTGGACGACCATCAGGCCGCCGGCCTTGGTGACGTCGCCCTTGAGCTTCTCGTACCGCTTGGTGCCGCCCGCGATCAGCAGGTTGCCGTTGGCGAGCTGCGTGTGTCCGGTGCAGAACAGGTCGGACGGCGTCGGCACCTTCTTGATGGTGCCCTTGACGGGGTCCCAGATCCGGGTGTCGTACTGCTTGTCGTCGGAGTTGTCCTGGTTGTTGCCGGACCCGGCGACCATCAGCACCTTGCCGGTGCGCAGCAGTGCCGCGTGGATGGTGTTCTGCCGGTACTTCTCGGGAAACTCGATGATCTCCCACTTGCCGTTGGCGGCCTTGTACTCCGGCTGATTGATCTTGTACTGGTGGTATTTCTCGGTGCTGAAGCGGTAGAGCCACGGCCCGTTCATCCCGGCCAGCGCGACTACCACCGCCGTACCTATCGCGAAGCGACGGGCGCGGCGGCGGCCGGCACGGTCTTTCATTCCTTACGTCCCCCAAGTCCACCAAGGGCGATCTGCATGGTCTGGTCGTCTCCCCCGTCGGCGGGGGCGGCCCAGTCGGGCCTGTGCTGCGGCGCGTGCCGTCCGTACGGCGCCTGCTGCGGCGGGACCCGCGGTGCGGGCTCCGCCGCCGCGACCGGCGGTTGCTTCTTCGCCTTCCTCAGCTCGTGGCGCCAGGCGAACATCGGCGACGCGGTGATCAGCAGCGCGAACGTCGCCCAGATGATCATCGCGGGGTGCGAGTGGCCGTAGACGAAGCCGGCGGCGATCGAGCCACCGAAGATCACGATGAAGTACCAGTGGTACCGGAAGGTGCCGAACAGGGTGTCCGGGCTGGCCGAGTCGCCCTTCGGGGTCACCACGAACTTGCTCTTGCGGCGCAGCACGGAGTCGATGAGCGCCTTGGCGTACAGCGGCGCCGACAGCGCGGACATGATCATGCCGGCCACGCCGCCGGAGCCCTCCGGCTCGTGCGGGGAGACGTTGTGGCGGCGGTTCCAGACGTACAGGCCGATCTGGAGCGCGGAGGCGTTGCCGTAGAGCATCAGCCAGACCGCCGGGTCGATGTTGACGCCGGACGCGCCCAGGCCCAGGAACAGGCAGCAGCTCAGCGCCGCCAGGATCCAGTTCAGGGCCGACATCGGATAGAAGATGATCATCATCGTGTAGTTGAAGAGCTTGCTCGGCGGCAGCGAGTACCAGCCCTTCCAGTACTGCTTGAGGATCGTCTCGTACGTCCCGCGCGACCAGCGCATCTGCTGGGTGAAGAAGTCCGTCCAGGCGTTCGGGCCCTCGCCGACCGCGAGCACGTCCGGGGTGTAGACCGAGCGCCACTTGCGGCCCGTGACCGGGTTCTTGTGGCGGTGCATCTCGAAGCCGGTCGCCATGTCCTCGGTGATCGAGTCGTACAGGCCGCCGATCTGCTTGAGCGCCCTGATGCGCACCGCGTTGGAGGTGCCCACGAACATCGGCCCGCCGTAGCGGTTGCCGGCGCGCTGGATCAGCGCGTGGAAGAGGAACTGCTGCGACTCGGCGGCCTTGGTGATCGGGTTGTCGTAGTTGCCGTAGACCTGCGGGCCGATGACGAAGCCGACGTCCGGGTCGCGGAAGAAGCCGAGCATCCGCTCCAGGTAGTTGGGCAGCGGCACGTGGTCGGTGTCGACGGAGGCGAAGAAGTCGTAGTCGTCGCCGTGCGCCTCGAGCCAGGCGTTGTAGTTGCCGTGCTTGGTCTTGGCGCGGTGCGGGCCCTTCTTCCGGTTCCACTTCGCGACGCCCTTGCGGGAGAAGTGGTGCACGCCCAGGCGCGCGCACACCTCCTTCACCTCCGGGTCGTCGCCCTCGTCGAGGAGCCAGACGTGCATCAGACCGCGGTGGCGGATCTTCACGGCCGCCTCCAGGGTCTTCGTCACCATCTCCAGCGGCTCCTTGCCGGGCACGAAGGAGGTGAGGAAGGCGACCTTGGTGCCGGTCTCGGGCACCACCGGGACCGGGTCGCGGGCGACCAGGGTGGCGTGCGCGTTCGACAGCACGTTCAGGCAGCGGAACAGCTCGATCAGGCCGATCGCGACCAGCATCACGATGTCGAGCGCGGGCAGCCAGTCGAAGGCCACGTAGTCGCGCTCCGTCCAGTGCTCCGGCTGGAGCAGCCAGACCAGCAGCACCACCGACAGCAGCGGGGCGGCGGCCAGCATCAGGGCGACCCGGAGGCGGTGCGGCTCCTGCGAGATCAGCGAGCGGTACTGCACCCGGTACGGCTTGTTCGGGTCGGGCTGGGTGAGGGGGCCCGCGAGGCGGCTGTAGTGCTCGTAGTCGTACTTCGGCAGCGTCTTCTTTATCCGGCGGAACGAACCGGTGTTCCAGTTCCGGTGCCCGGGCACCCTGAGCTGGGTGGTCTGGGACGGGTCGTGGTCCGGCCCGGCGCCCGTCGGCGTCGACGTCATGAGTCATTCCCCCCACACGCGGGTCATGCGTGTTTCGTCGCTTCCTTCGCCTGCACCGGTCCCCCTCGACCGTCACGGACGTATCAGTGGTGGGTCACTGTCACCACGGCATGCACACCTTATATAGACATGGAATGGTGACCCCCGGTTGCATGATGCCCCCCTCGGCATCCCCTCGGCACCGGGCCCCAACCGGACCAGGGTTCTACGGCGTTCGTCATGATCGCAAGACGCCCCGGGCCCGGATACGCCGAAGGCCCCCCGTGTGATACGGAGGGCCTTCGACCGTCGGTGCGCCGCCAGGGACTCGAACCCCGGACCCGCTGATTAAGAGTCAGCTGCTCTAACCAACTGAGCTAGCGGCGCCTGCTGACCTGCACAACTCTACCCGACCCCGACCGGTGCTCCGGACCACGCCCGCGGCGCCCGCCGGGCCGCTCCCCCGGCCGGGTACATCATTCGGACCGTCAACATGCGCCTGCTGACGACAGTTGCGAAACTGACCGAGATGTACCGAACCGTACCGCCGCGGACCTGCCCACCGGGAGTGTGAGGGGAATCGCATGGAGACTCCCGTATTCGAGGAGATCGAGCCCGCGAGCGACTGCGACTGCGCCGGCTGCCGCCACTGGCGGCGGGTGCTGCCGCACGCCCCGGCGGGCGGCGCCCTCGCCCATCCGGCGGCGTACCGCACGCTGGTCGTGGCCACCGCCGCCGCATCGGCCACCGCCGTGTCCGTCCTCGGCGCGGGCGGGGCGGCGGCGCTTCCGGCGGCCGTCCACGCCGCCCACCGGCCGGGTGTTCCCGCGGGTGACGAGCCCGGCACTCCCCAGGGACCGCGGGCCCCGCTGCACGGCCCGGTCGGCCGGCCCGCGGCGCCCCCGGCCGGTGCGGACCTGGCCGGCATCACCCGTACCGAGATCATCGACCGGGCCAAGAGCTGGGTGGCCGCGAAGGTGCCGTACAGCATGACCGCCTACTGGTCCGACGGATACCGGCAGGACTGCTCGGGCTTCGTGTCGATGGCCTGGAAGCTGCCCGCCAACGAGTGGACGGGCAGCCTCGGCACGGTCGCCGACCGCATCACCAAGGAGGAGTTGCAGCCCGGCGACATCCTGCTCTTCCACAACGCGTCCGACCCCCAGAAGGGCTCCCACGTGGTGATCTTCGGCGGCTGGACGGACGGCACGCGCACCGCCTACACGGCGTACGAGCAGACCCCGCCGCACACCCGGAAGCTCGACACGCCCTACGCCTACTGGAGCAACTCCGCCCAGTACCTGCCGTACCGCTACAAGGGAGTCGCGGCGAGCGGCGCGGGCAAGGCGGGCGCGGCGGGCACCGGGCAGGCGCCGCCCGGGGCCGCGGGCCCCGCCTCGCACGGGGTGGCCGGATACCCGGGCCGGGCGATGTTCCGGCCGGGCGCGGACAACCCGTACGTCACCCGGCTCGGCAGGCAGCTGGTGCGGAAGGGATTCGGCACGTACTACACGAGGGGGCCGGGTCCGCGCTGGGGCGAGGCGGACCGACGGGGCGTCCAGGCCTTCCAGCGCGCCCAGGGCTGGCGCGGCGGAGCGGCGGACGGCTACCCGGGCCCGGAGACCTGGCGGCGGCTCTTCTCCTGAGCGCACCGGGGTGATCATCCGTTCATGACGCGTCTGGCGCGGAGGCTGGAGCACGCATGAGTACGACATCGTCAACGAACCCGGAGACCGCGCCGGCGGCACCGGAGGAGTCCGCGGCGACGGCCGGTCAACGGTCCGCCCGGCTCATCCACAACGAGGCCACCACCGAGATCCCCGTCCACCTGCTGTTCCGCGACGACCCCGATCCGGCGCCGGTACCGCTGCCGCCCGCGGTCGTCGCGCGCCGGCCGGGTCCGGGGGAGCGTACCGGGGCACGGCCGGGCGCGCGGCGCCCCGTCGCGGCGCGCCCGCGTCCGGCGCCTCAGGTCGACCCGGAGCTGACGGAGCGTCCGGGCCGGGTGCTGCCCGGCGCCGCGGGTGTGGCCGCGGGTCTGTGCGGGGCGGCCGGGTGCGCGGCCACCTCGTGGTGGGCGGGTCTGGTACCGCCGCTCGCGGCCCAGGCGCTGGGGCTGCCGGCGTACGCGGGTGCCGGTCTCGGGCCCGCGCAGTGGGCGGCGTACGCGGCCGCGGGGGCGCTCGGGATGTTCGGGTTCGGGGGACTGGCCCGGGGCCGGACCGGACGGGCCTGGGTGCTCGGTCTGTTCGGCCGCTACCGGGGGACGGTGCGGCGCACCGGCCTGATGTGGGTGAACCCGCTGCTGCTGCGCCGCCGGGTGGACGTGCGGCTGCGGCACTGGCGCAGCGAGCCGATGCCCGCGGCCGACGGCAACGGAGTGGCGCTGAGGGCGGTGACGCTGGTGGTGTGGCGGGTGCGGGACACCGCGAAGGCCACGCTGGGCGTCGAGGACCACGAGACGTATCTGCGCGAGTGCGTCGAGGCGGCGCTGGCCCGGGTCCCGGTCGAGCCGCTCGGCACGGTGCGCAGCTCGGCGGACGTGGCCGGCGACACGCTGACCCGGCTGGTGGCGGCGGACGCGGCGCCGGTCGGCCTGGAGGTGTTCTCGGTGCGGCCGGTCCGGGTGGAGTACGCCCCCGAGGTCGCCGCCGCGATGCACCGGCGCCGGATCGCGGCGCTGGACGCGGCGCAGCGGGCGAGCGTGCTCACCTCGGTGGTGGACTCCGTGGAGGACACGGTGACCCGGCTGACCATGCGCGGGCTGGTGGAGCTGGACGACTACGAGCGCAAGGTGCTCGTGAAGGACCTGACGGTGGCGTTCTGCGCGGGGCGCGGGGACACGGGGCACTGAACCGTTCCGCGTTTGGTATGGACATGTTCAATTGTCAGCAATAATCTGAGACTTGGTCTAGACCTGCACGGCTCACTGAACTTCCCCTGAACTTCCCCACACGTCACAGGGAGCAGCAGTATGCGCACAAGGACCAAGTTGTACGCGGCCGCGCTGGGCATGGCGACCACCGGAGCCCTCGTGCTCTCGTCCGGCGGTGCCAGCGGTCACGGCTACACCGACCTGCCCGTCAGCCGGCAGAAGGTGTGCCAGAACGGCACGGTCGGCGGATGCGGCGCCATCCAGTGGGAGCCGCAGAGCGTGGAGGGGCCCAAGGGCTTCCCGGCCTCCGGGCCGGCCGACGGAAAGATCTGTTCCGCGGGACACGGGTCGTTCGCCGCGCTCGACAGCCCCAAGCAGCCGAACGGCCAGGCGTGGCCGACCACCGGGGTGAACGGCGGGCAGAGCTACACCTTCCGCTGGCAGTTCACCGCCCGGCACGCCACGACCGACTTCAAGTACTACGTCACCAAGCCGGGCTGGAACCAGAACCACAACCTCGCCCGGTCCGACCTCAACCTCACCCCGTTCTTCACGGTGCCCTACGGCGGCAAGCAGCCCCCGGCCACGCTCTCCCACAGCGGCACCCTGCCGTCCGGGCTGAGCGGACACCACGTGATCCTCGCGGTGTGGACGGTCGCCGACACGGGCAACGCGTTCTACGCCTGCTCGGACGTCACCTTCTGAACGGCGGAAGGGCCCCCTCGCCGAGCGAGGGGGCCCTTCCTTCTGTGCGCCGCCAGGGACTCGAACCCCGGACCCGCTGATTAAGAGTCAGCTGCTCTAACCAACTGAGCTAGCGGCGCATGACTCCCGCCGTCCGCTTCCCGCGGTCGGCGACGACGAAAATACTACCCGGTCCCGGACAGTGCTCGTGACCAGCTCCGGGCCGGTCCGGCCGGAGGGGCCCTAGATCGCCAGCGACAGCAGCACCGGTGCCGCGCTCCGGTTCAGCTCGTCCGCGGCCCGGCGCAGCCGGTGCGCGTGCTCGACCGGGAGCGACAGGGCCAGGCAGCCCACGGAGGAACCGGCGGTGATCGGGACGGCCGCGCAGACCGTGCCCACCGCGTACTCCTGGAGGTCGAGGACGGGCACGGTGGCCGGCTGGGACTCCAGCCGGGACAGCAGCAGCTTGTCGCTGGTGATGGTGCGCGAGGTCAGGCGGGCCATCCGGTGCCGGGCCAGGTGGTCGCGGCGGCCCGCGTGGTCCAGCTGGGTCAGCAGGGACTTGCCCACCGCGGTGGCGTGCGCCGAGACGCGGAAGTCCACCCACTCGTTCACCCTGGGTGCGGCCGGGCTGTCGGCGTACTGGGTGACGCTCACCTCGCCGTCGACGTACCGGCTGATGTAGACGGCGGCGCCCACCGAGTCGCGCAGCCCCTCCAGGGTGCGCTGGAGCTTCTCGCGCAGCGCCTGCTCCCGGCCCTGGGCCGAGCCGAGGCGGGCCAGCGCCTCCCCGGTGACGTACGCGCCGTCGGCGGTCTGCTCGACGTATGCCTCGCGGCGCAGCATGCGCAGGAGCGTGGTCAGGCGCTCCGTGCCGATGCCGCTCTCGCGGGTGATCTCGGTGTCGGTGACACCGGAGGTGTGCCGTGCCACCGTCTCCAGGACGCGCAGGGCGTCCTCGGTCGAGTGGTGCGGCGCGGTCGGCTTGTGCTGCAGCGCCACGGTGGTCTCCCCCTGCGCTCGCTGGTGCATCCCTGTGTTCACGATAGCCGCCAAGAGGCTTCCCGTGAGGGGGTGTTGAGCGGATTTCGGGGCTCTCATCTGCGGCGCAGGCCCTCTGGCATATGCCGGTGGCCTGCCCCAACGTCCCGACCTCGGACGTTGGGGCGGCGGCGGCGCGCAATTACAGGACGGCGCTGAGAAACTCCCGCGTCCGGTCGTGCTCCGGCTCGCTGAAGATCTTCTCCGGCGCACCGGCCTCGATGACCCGGCCCGAGTCGAACATCAGGACCTGGTCCGAGATGTCCCGGGCGAAGTTCATCTCGTGGGTCACGCAGAGCATGGTGATGTCCGTGCTGCGGGCGATGTCCCGCAGCAGGTCCAGGACGCCCGCGACCAGCTCCGGGTCGAGCGCCGAGGTCACCTCGTCGAGCAGCAGCACCTTCGGGCGCATCGCCAGCGCCCGGGCTATCGCCACCCGCTGCTGCTGGCCGCCGGAGAGCTGGGCCGGCCGGGCGTCGCACTTGTCGGCCAGGCCCACCATGTCGAGCAGGCCCTTGGCCCGCTCCACGGCCTCGTCCTTGGACATCCCGAGGACCGTGACCGGCGCCTCGGTGATGTTGCGCAGGACGCTCATGTTCGGGAACAGGTTGAACTGCTGGAACACCATCCCGATCTGCTTGCGGACCTCGCGCCGCTCCTTCTCGGTCGCCGGGAAGAGCTTCTGCCCGTCCACGGTGATCGTGCCCTCGTCGGGCTTGAGGAGCGTCATCAGCAGTCTGAGGATCGTCGTCTTGCCCGAACCGGACGGGCCGATCAGGGTGACGTGCTTGCCGGCGTCGACGGAGAAGTCCAGGTGGTCGAGGACGGTGTTGTCCCCGAACCGCTTGGTGACCTGCTCCAGGCGGATCAGCTCGCCGGAGCTGCGCTCGGGGCTTTTCTCGGGGTTGGGAAGAGTGTCAGTGGGCAAGGCGTCGCTCCAGGGCTCGCAGGGCAAGGGAGGCCAGGTAGGAGATGATGATGAAGGCCACACCGATCACCGTCAGGGGCTCGGTGAACTGGAAGTTCTGCTGCGAGAACAGCCGCGCCTCGCCGAGCATCTCCAGCACCGTGATCGCCATCAGCAGCGGCGTGTCCTTCAGCATGGAGATCACGTAGTTGCCGAGGGCGGGCACCACCCGGCGGATCGCCTGCGGCAGGATGACCGCCGTCCAGGTCCGCGCGAGCGGCAGGTTCAGCGCCGTCGCGGCCTCCCACTGGCCGACCGGCACCCCCTCGATGCCGGCCCGGTAGACCTGCATCGTGTACGTCGAGTAGTGCAGGCCGATGGCGACCACACCGGTGGTGAGCGCCGAGAAGGTGATGTTCCACTCGGGCAGCACGTAGAACAGGAAGAACAGCTGCACCAGCAGCGGGGTGTTGCGGACGAACTCGGTGACCACGCCGACCGGCCAGGTCACCCAGCGGCTCGGCACCCGCATCAGCAGTGCCCACACCAGGCCGAGGCCGAACGAGACCAGCGAGCCGAGGACCAGGATCTGCAGGGTGACCAGCAGCCCGTCCCAGAAGTGCGGCATGAAGTCGGAGACCGCGCTCCAGTCCCATTTCACGACACACCACTTCCCTCAGGCACGCGCACGGCCGCCGTCTTCTTCTTCGGCGCCTTTCCGACGCCCGCCTTCAGCTTCTTCTCCAGGCCGCGCATCACCCGCGTGAGCAGGAAGGCGATCACGAAGTAGATCAGCAGGACGTACGTGTAGATCTCCGCGCTCTCCTGCAGCGCCAGGCGCACCAGGTTGGCGCTGAAGGCCAGGTCGCCCATGCCCATGATCGACACCAGGGCGGTGCCCTTGAGCAGCTCGATCAGCAGGTTGGAGAACGGCGGGATCATCTCCGGCACCGCCTGCGGCAGCAGGATCAGCTTCATCCGCTGCCAGGGCGTGAAGCTGAGCGCGATGCCGCCCTCCTTCTGCGCCGGGTCGACCGCGGCCAGCGAGCCGCGCACGATCTCGGAGCCGTACGCCCCGTAGGTCAGACCGAGCGCCAGCGTGCCCGCCCACATCGGCACCAGCTGCCAGCC
Source organism: Streptomyces rubrogriseus (assembly GCF_027947575.1). NCBI lineage: Bacteria > Bacillati > Actinomycetota > Actinomycetes > Kitasatosporales > Streptomycetaceae > Streptomyces > Streptomyces rubrogriseus. Next base: position 1,047,488 of record NZ_CP116256.1, read on the forward strand.
GAAGGCGGGGGGCAGCACGAAGAAGACCCAGAAGATCATCACCAGCGCCGAGGTCCCGCGGAACACCTCGGTGTAGAAGCCCGCGAGGAAGCGGACGATCCACAGCCGGTGGGTGCGCGCGATGCCGACCACGAAGGAGACGGCCGTCGCCAGCAACGAGCTGAAGAAGAGCAGCTGGACGGTGACCCAGACGCCCTGGAGTACGAGTTCCCACAGTCCCGAGGTCATCCGCCGCAGAGCTCCTTCGCGGTCAGATCGGTCATCTCGTTCTGGGTGAAACCGAAGGGCTTGAGGATGCGCAGCAGTTCGCCGCTCTTCTTGAGCTTCTGGAGCTCGACGTTGAAGGCGTCCCGCAGGTTGGTCTCGTCCGGACGGAAGGCGAAGCCGCCGCCGTCGACGTGGGGCTTGCCGCCGACCAGCGGTGCGAAGGCCTCGGTCGCCTCGGCCTTGCTGGACTTCTTCACCACGTCACGGACGGTCAGCGCGGTCCCCGCGAAGACGTCCACGCGCCCGGACTCGACGGCGTTGAGTCCGGCCACCTGGTCGGGGACGATCAGGATGTCGTCCTCCTTGTACCCGTGCTCCACCGCGTAGGCGATCTCGGCGTAGCCGGTGCCGGTCGCGAACTTGGCCTTCTTCTTGACGACGTCCCGGTAGTTGTGCAGCCCGAGCGGATTGCCCTTGCGCACGATGTACGCGTCGAGCATCTGGTAGTCGGGGTCGGAGAAGATGACCTGCTCGCAGCGGTCGGGGTTGATGTACATCCCGGCCGCCACGACGTCGAACTGCTGGGACGCCAGGCCCGGGATGAGCGAGCCGAACTCCGTCGGCACGGGCTGCACCCGGTCCACTCCGAGCCGCTTGAAGATGACCTTCGCCAGCTCCGGGGCCTCGCCGGTCAACTCGCCGTTCTTGTCGATGTACCCGAAGGGGACCTCACCCGCGATGCCGAGCCGGGCCACGCCCTGGGCCCGCAGCCGGTCGAGCAGGTCGCCCCCCTTCACGTCGGAGGCGGTGGCCACCCGCGAGCAGCCGGCCGCCCCCAGCGCGCCGAGCGCCGCGACCCCCGCGAGCAGCGACCGGCGAGTGGGCCCGGCTGTCCTGGGCCTTTGGTCGGATATACCCCATGGAGGGGTTCTGTGTGGTGGAGCCATGGGCGCGCAGCTACCCGAAGGCGGGCAGGTTATGCCGATCTTTTTCAGTCCGATACATCGGCCCGGCACCCTTGACCGCGGGGCCGCGGGGCACTGCCATGGAGGGCATGGCTGATCGCTACATCGAAGTCTCGCTGGTCAAGCGCGGAATCACCTGCACGGCCCAACTGCTCGACGACCGGGCCCCGATCACCTGCGCGGCCGTCTGGGACGCGCTCCCCCTCGGCGGCGACGTGTACCACGCCAAATACGCCCGCAACGAGATCTACGCCCTTTTCCCGCCCTTCACGACATCCGAACCCCCACTGGAGAACCCGACGGTAACGCCCATTCCGGGCGACCTGTGCTATTTCGCCTTCGCGGGCGCCGAACTGGGCACGAAGGCGTACGGCTACGACCGCGAGGTCCGCCCCGGCACCACCCTCGTCGACCTCGCGCTCTTCTACGAGCGCAACAACCTGCTCCTCAACGGCGACGTCGGCTGGGTCCCCGGCACCGTCTGGGGCCGCATCACCGAGGGCCTCGACACCATGGCCGAGGCCTGCAACGACCTGTGGCGCACGGGAGCGGCGGGGGAGACGCTCAGCTTCCGCCGGGCGTAGCCGACGACACGGAGAACCCTTCACCGCCGTACAGCGACTCGTACTCGACCTCGATGACGAGCCGCCGGTCGATCAGAGCCCAGAACTCCCCGAGTCGGTCGGAACCGTTCGCGTCGGTTCCGTCCGACTCCAGGAGCACCAGAAACGTCTCCTGCCCCGCGAGCACGACGGAGCCCGCCCGCAGGGAGTACGTCTTCGGCCACAGGCCGGGTGCGAAGAGGGCCGGCTTGACCTCACGGTTCCACTCCCCGGCCACCTCCCCGTCCAGGAGAGCCGCGCTGCGCGTCACGACGGCCGGCCCCAGCCCGGCGTTGACGATCTTCAGGCCGACCCGGTCGTCCTGCCGTATCCGCCGGATCCGCAGCAGCGGTCTGACCGACTGCCGGTTGTGCAGACGGGTCGCCCTGGTCTGCGCCCAGCTGACCCAGAGCGAACCGAGCGCGACGACGGTGGCGGCGACGGCGATGACCGTCTCCGCGCTCACCGCCGGCCCCGGACCGTCACTCCGTCCCCCCGGACGGTCACGAGGCGGCGCCCGCTCCGTACAGCGCGTGCGCGGCCCGCAGGACCAGGTCGTCGCGGTGCCGGGCCGCGACGACCTGGAGGCCGACGGGCAGCCCGTCGCCGTCCGTCCCCACCGGCACCGTCGCCGCCGGCTGCTGCGTCAGGTTGAAGGGGTAGGTGAAGGGCGTCCACCCCGTCCACCGCCGGTACCCCGACCCCTTGGGCACCTCCACCCCCGCCTCGAACGCCGTGACCGGCAGCGTCGGCGTCACCAGCAGGTCGTACGACCCGTGGAACACGCCCATCCGCCGCCCCAGCTCCATCCGCACGTCCACCGCCGCCAGGTAGTCCAGCGCCGAGTACCGCGCCCCCGCCCCCACGATCTCCCGCAGCCCCGGGTCCAGCAGCTCCCGCTGCCCCGCCCGCAGGTGCTGCACCACCCGCGCCGCCCCGCTGAACCACAGGGTGTGGAAGGCGTCCACCGGGTCCGTGAAGTCGGGGTCGGCCTCCGTCACGTACGCGCCCAGCTCCGCCAGCCGCTCCACCGCCCGCCGCACCGCCCCGGCCACCGCCGGACGCACCGCCACCTGCCCGCCGAGCGAGGGCGAGTACGCCACCCGCAGCCCCCGCACCCCGCCCGACAGGGCCTCGGTGTACGACCCGGGCGCCGGGCCCAGCGCCGACCAGTCCCGGGCGTCCGGGGCGCCGACGACGTCCAGCATCAGCGCCGCGTCCGCCGCGTCCCGGGTCATCGGACCGACGTGCGCGAGGGTGCCGAACGCGCTCGCCGGGTACAGCGGCACCCGGCCGTACGTCGGTTTCAGGCCGAAGATGCCGCAGAAGGACGCCGGGATGCGCACACTGCCGCCGCCGTCCGTGCCCAGCGCCAGCGGCCCCGCCCCGAGCGCCACCGCCGCCGCCGCGCCGCCGCTGGAACCGCCCGCGGTGCGGGAGGGATCGTGCGGGTTCCGTGTCACGCCGGACAGGGGCGAGTCCGTCACGCCCTTCCAGCCGTACTCGGGAGTGGTGGTCTTGCCGACGAACACCGCGCCGTGCTCGCGCAGCCGCGCCACGGACGGCGCGTCCTCGTCCCAGGGGCCGTCCGGAGAGACGGCCCGGGAGCCGCGCAGGGTCGGCTGACCGCGCGTCAGCAGGATGTCCTTCACCGTGACCGGCACCCCGTCCAGCCGCCCGCACGGCTCCCCGCGGCGCCACCGCTCCTCGGCCCGCCGGGCCTGGTCCAGCGCCTCCTCGCCGGTCAGCCGGACGAACGCGTTCACCTCCGGCTGGATCCGTTCGGCCCGCTCCAGCACGGCCCGGGTCGCCTCAACGGGGCTGAAAGCGCCCTTGCGGTAGCCGTCGACGAGCTGTACGGCGGTCAGCTCGGTGAGGTCGGTCATGCGGCACCCTCCCGCGGGTCTCGGACGTCGGCGACGTCAGTGTCCGGGCACGTATCCACGCTTCTTGTCGACCACGTTGGCCAGCGGTTCGCCCGCCGCCCAGCTCTCGAACAACTCCACGAACTGCGCCCCCAGTTCGTCCCGCCAGCCGATCGTGTCCCCGCTCATGTGCGGCGAGACGATCAGCCCCGGCACCTCCCACAGGGCACTGTCCGGGCTCAGGGGCTCATGGCAAAGCACGTCCAGGGCGGCGCCCGCGATCCGGCGCGCGGTCAGCGCCTCGACCAGGTCGTCCTCGACGACCAGCTGGCCCCGCCCCACGTTCACGAACCGGGCCGAGGGCCGCAGCAGAGCGAACCGCCGGGCGTCGAACATGCCGCGCGTGTCGTCGGTGAGCGGCGCCGCCGCCACCACCCAGTCGGCCCCGGCCAGCAGCCGGTCCAGGTCCTCCGGGCCGTGCACACCCGGGCGTGCGGTGCGGCCGGCCAGCGCGGTGGTGATGCCGAGCGCCCCCAGCGTGCTCGCGATCGCCCGGCCGATGGGGCCGGAGCCCACGACGCAGGCGCGGGTTCCGGCCACCCGCGTCGACTCGCGGTGCCGCCAGGTCCGCTCGCCCTGGAGGCGCAGCGTGGTGGGCAGGTCCTTGGCCATCGCCAGCACGAGCGCGGCGACGTACTCGGCGATCGGCCGGTCGAAGACCCCGCGCGCGTTGGTCACCACCGTGTCCGACTCGGCCAGCTCCGGGCACATCAGATGGTCCACGCCGGCGCTCGCCGTGTGCACCCAGCGCGGTCGCGGACCGCCGCCCGGCCAGGCCTCGCGCACCGCGTGCGAGGCGAAGTCCCACACCAGCAGCACGTCGGCGTGCGGCAGCCGCTCCGCCAGCGTCGCCGCGTCGGCGTGCTCGACGCGGGCCCGGCCGGTCAGCCGGCCCAGCCGGGGCGGCGGTTCGGCGTCCAGGACGAGGAGGGTCGGCGGGGGAGTCGGCGCGGGCGCGGGTGTGCGCGGGGACGTGGTCATCGGCGGCCTGTCTCCGGTCGGTGGAAGCGGGTGCGGTTCAGGTGTTGACGCGGAAGTTAACCGGCTGTTGACCTGGGAGTGATGCGGGCGGATTGACCACGCTCGCACCGGAACCTACCTTCGTCAACACGGCCGTTCCTGACGGTGCGTTGCCCTCCCCTTTCTCAGTGTGAGGCCGGTGCGTGCCATGGACATCTCCTTTCTCGGCGGACCAGCTCCGCAACGCGGGGTCGGCGTGGTCGCCCCCTTCGACTTCGCACTCGATCGCGAGCTGTGGCGATGGGTGCCCGACGACGTGTCACTGCACATGACCCGGACCCCCTTCGTGCCCGTCGAGGTCAGTCTGGACCTCGCCCGGATGGTCAGCGAGCACGAAACCCTCGGCGAGGCGGTGCGCACCCTCAACGCCATCGCCCCCGAGGTCGTCGCCTACGCCTGCACCTCGGGCAGCTTCGTCGGCGGCATCACCGGGGAACGCGCCATGTGCGAGGCGATGACCTGGGCGGGCGCGGTCCCGTCCGTCACCACCTCCGGCGCCCTGCTCGACGCGCTGGCCGAGCTGGGCGTGCGCCGGGTCGCGCTGGTGACGCCGTACACCGTGTCCGTGACCCGGGCGCTGGAGGCGTACGTCGCCGAGGCGGGCGTCGCCGTCACGGGCTGCGCCTTCATGGGGCTCACCCGGCACATCTGGAAGGTGCCGTACCGCGACGTGGCCGACATGGCCCGCCAGGCCGTGCCCGCGCCGGGAGCGGCGGACGCCCTGTTCATCTCCTGCACCAACCTCCCCACCTACGACGTGATCCCCCAGCTGGAGGCGGAGCTGCGGATCCCGGTGATCTCGGCCAACCAAGTGACGATGTGGGCGGCGCTGCGCCGACTGGGTACCCCTGCGGTGGGGCCGTACCAGGCGCTGACCGATCCGGCCGCGCGCCTCGGCCCCGCGGCGACGGGCGCGGCGGGTCCCGCGGTGGTGGGGCCCGCGGGACCCGTCGACCCCGCGGTGGCGGGCCCGGTCGGACCCGCCGCGGTGGACATGCCGGGCGTCGGTGACGTCCCGGACACGGAACAGCAGCAGGAAGGGTGGACATGACAGCACTGGGATTCCTGTACCCGGGCCACTCCGGCGAGGACGACTACCCACGCATCGAGCAGCTCCTGGGCAGCGACATCCGGGTGGACCTGGTGCACACGGACATCGGCGAGGACGCCCACCGGGTGGACGCGCTCCTAGAGATGGGCTCGCCCGCGCGGCTGGAGGCGGGGGTGGCCGAGCTGCGGCTGGCCGGCGCCGACGCCGTGGTGTGGGCCTGCACCAGCGGCAGCTTCGTGCACGGCTGGGACGGCGCCCACGCGCAGGTGCGGGCCCTGGCCCAGGCTGCGGGCCTGCCGGCCTCGTCCACCTCGTTCGCCTTCGTGCACGCGGCGAAGGAGCTGGGGGTGCGCCGGGTCTCGATCGGCGCGACCTATCCGGACGACGTGGCGCGGCTCTTCGGGGACTTCCTCGGCGCCGCAGGCATCGAGGTGGCCGACGTCGTCAGCTCGGGCATCATCACGGCGGCGGAGGTCGGCACCTGGACCGAGGCGGAGGTGCTGGCGCTGGCCCGTGCGGCCGACCGTCCGGACGTGGAGGCGGTGCTCCTCCCGGACACGGCCCTGCACACGGCGGCGTACATCCCGGCCCTGGAGAAGGAGCTGGGCAAGCCGGTTCTCACCGCGAACCAGGTCACCATCTGGGAGGGCCTGCGCCTGGCCGACCGCCGGGTCAACGCGCCGGAACTGGGCGCGCTGTTCACCCGGGAGCCGGTGGTGCAGGCCTGAGTCAGGCCCGCGGCGGGTCGTGGCAGGCCCGCCGCACGGAAGAACCCCGGTCCCGCGTGAGCGGAACCGGGGTTCTCGTCGAGCGCTGGGCAGGCCTTGCACCTGCATTTCCCCACGGGAAGTGGGGCGTCTTTCCTTGGACCACCAACGCACTGCCTGCTGCGGGGAGTTGGCCCCCGTGATCAGGCAAGATGATCGTACCGCAGCTCCGGCCGGGGTGCACATCGAGCGGTGTCGGTTCAGGTAGCTGGACGTTGATCGCACATCTGAACCCCGAGATGCGTACCTGAACCCTTGTCAGCATCCGAAGCTCCCCCTATTCTCACGCCGAGAAAGCGCTTTCCGCCATCGAGTGAGTGACATGATCACGCCATGGTTCCGTTCCGGCATGTGAAGGCGAATGGGGAGACCGAGGATGAGACGACCAGTCGCGCTGCGACTCCAAGCGGCACTGGGCACACTGGCCCTCGCGGCCGCGGCCGGTGTGGTGCTGACGATGCCCGAGGCGGCGGCAGCGGCCGGCGGCGCCACCGGCTACGCGACCCAGAACGGCGGCACGACCGGCGGCGCGGGCGGGCAGACCGTCCGGGCCACCACCGGCACCGCGATCCACCAGGCCCTGTGCGGCCGGGCCAGCAGCAGCACCCCGATCACCATCGAGGTCGAGGGCACCATCAACCACGGCAACACCAGCAAGGTGTCGGGCGACAGCTGCAACACGGCGGCCGACAAGATCGAGCTGAAGCAGGTCAGCAACATCACGATCGTCGGGGTCGGGAACGGTGCCGTCTTCGACCAGCTGGGCATCCACATCCGGGAGTCGAGCAACATCATCATTCAGAACGTGACCGTCCGGAACGTCAAGAAGTCCGGCTCGCCCACCTCCAACGGCGGCGACGCCATCGGCATGGAGAGCGACGTCCGCAACGTCTGGGTCGACCACTCCACCCTGGAGGCCTCCGGCGGGGAGTCGGAGGGCTACGACGGCCTCTTCGACATGAAGGACAACACCCAGTACGTCACCCTGTCCTACAGCGTTCTGCGCAACTCCGGCCGGGGCGGGCTGATCGGGTCCAGCGAGAGTGACACCTCGAACGGGTACGTCACCTTCCACCACAACCTGTACGAGAACATCGACTCCCGCGCGCCCCTGCTGCGCGGCGGCACGGCGCACATGTACAACAACCACTACGTGAGCCTGAACAAGTCGGGGATCAACTCCCGCGCCGGCGCCAAGGCCAAGGTCGACAACAACTACTTCGAGGACTCCAAGGACGTCCTCGGCACCTTCTACACCGACGCGGCCGGCTCCTGGCAGGTCAGCGGCAACATCTTCGACAACGTGACCTGGTCCGAGCCCGGCGGGGACAACAACCCGGCCGGCCCCGACCTGCAGTCCAACACCACGGTGTCCATCCCGTACTCCTACAGCCTCGACGACGCCTCCTGCGTGCCGTCCGTGGTGAGCGGCACGGCGGGCGCGAACAAGGGCCTGAAGGTCTCGGACGGCAGCTGCACCCCGCAGAGCCCGGACCCGACCGACCCCACCGACCCGGACCCGACCGACCCGGACCCGACGGATCCGACCGACCCGGACCCGACCGATCCGCCGAGCGGGACCAACCTGAGCGTCGGGGCGGGCTCCGACGGCTCGTCCAAGGCGAGCGGCACCAGCTACGGCAACGTGCGCGACGGCGACCTCGGCACGTACTGGTCCCCGGCCGGCACGACCGGCTCCATCTCCGTGAAGTGGTCCTCCGCCACCACCGTCGGAAAGATCAACATCCGTGAGGCGGCGGGCTCCGAGGGCACCGTCGGCTCCTACCGCGTCGTCGACCACGACACCGGCGCCGTCCTGGCCTCCGGCAGCGGGGCGGGCGTGATCGGCTTCTCCCCGGTCTCGCTGGAGAAGATCACCTTCGAGATCACCGGCGCCTCCGGCACCCCGAGGATCGCCGAGTTCGAGACGTACGCGGGCTGACCCGGCCGGGCGGGCGGGGTGTGTCCGGATCGCGGCTCCGGGCACGCCCCGCCCTCTTGCGCGGGCGCGGGACAATGGACGGTGGCCCACTCCACCGGAGTGACCCCGCACCCGGGGACGGGCCGTCGTCACGCACGAGGAGGAGAAGACATGGCGGAGCCCACGCCGCGTCGGCACGAACCGCGGCTACGCCCCGCGCCCCTGCTCTTCGAGCCGGCGGAGGCGGCCGCCGATCCCGAGCACTTCTTCGACCTCGAGTCGATCGACGACCCCCGGGCGCTGCTCGAACGGGCCACCGAGCTGACCCACGCGTTCCGCGCGGCGGCGGACCGGGCGATGGAGTTCCAGGCGATCGCGGCGGCGCAGCTGGCCGACCCGAGGCGGTTCGACCGGCTGACGGCCGCGGACATCGCCGAACGCGCGGAGTGGACCGAGGACTACGCCAAGAAGATGGTGGAGTTCGGCCGCGACCTGATGCGCGGCGAATCGGCAGAGTGAGCCCGGGGGGCGGGTGGGGGTGGAACGCCGGAAGGGCGGAGGGCATATGCCAGGAGGCTGGGCAAGATACTCCCCTCCCGGTCGCCGTGTCCCGGTTTCCCGCAACCCAGCGGAGTGGGACCCTCACACCGGGTAGGTATTTGCGGTATGAGCAGCACACGCAACGCCACGCCCCATGCCTCGGACGTCACCTCGGACGGCGCCGCCTGGCTGGCCTCGGCGGGCGCGTACCCGCGCAGCACGCTCGCGCTCTGGGAGGAGCGGCCCGAGGCTCCGGTCGTCCTGCCCTGCGGCTCCGCCTTCGACGTGGTGAGCGCTCCCGCGATCTTCGGCCGCCGGATGCTGGACCGGCTGTGGGACGACGGCCCCGGGTCGGGCCCGGTGGCGGAGTTCCGCGGCCGGATGCTGCTGTTCGCCGCCCCGGGCACCGCCCAGCGGCTGCCGTCGCTGCTCGACTGGGAGGAGTGGAGCGCCCGCGGCCGGGAGGGCGGCCGTACGGGAGCGGTGCCGCCGCTGCTGTGCCACGGCGCCGGGGACGCGGTGACCGTCCCGGCACCGGCGGGCCCCGCCCCCGCGGATGCGCCGCCGCGCTCCGGGTCCCGCTGGCTCGTGGCGCCGGACACCCGCCAGCCGTGGCTGCCCGGCCCGGAGATCATGCTCTGGGCGGCCGTGCGGGCGGCCCGCGCGGCGGTGCGGATTTCGATTTTTCCTCCCGCCGACCAGGATGCTAAGGTCTACGACGTCAGCAGGCGCCGCTAGCTCAGTTGGTTAGAGCAGCTGACTCTTAATCAGCGGGTCCGGGGTTCGAGTCCCTGGCGGCGCACGTTGGCGATGGCGAGGCGTGTTCGCGGAAAGCGCGAACCGGCCTCGCCATCGTTGTTTTTGCGCGGCTTCGCCGCGCGTTGTGGGGGCTTCGCCACCCACACCCCGCGGCTCGGTGGGCCGGGGGGTGTGGCTTGGCCAAGGGTTCGTGTGGGCCGGGGGGCGGGTCACCCGGGGGTGATCTGTACGGTCCAGGTGCCTGATTCGGTGCGGTCTTCGACCTCTACGCGTACGCCGTCGCCCGGGACCGTGAAGCTTTCGCCGAGGGACACGGGAGCGTCGGCGAGCGGGGGGTAGACCGAGTCGGCCCAGCAGGCATCGGTGCCCGGGTGGGCGTCGACGACCTCGATCGGCCCGCCGCCCGACTCCGCCCCGCTGTGCACCCGGTACACCAGCACCCCCGCGCGGCAGGACGCCGCGTCGTTGCCGACCGGCGTGCGCACCTCGAAGGCGAGCGCGCTGCCCGCCCCCGTACGCACCACCGCCAGCTTCGTGCCCCGCCCGAGGCCGAAGGCCGGCGCGCCCGCGGCGCCGGTCACCACCACCCCGGGGCCCGCGCCCAGCGGCTCCAGCGTCAGCCGGGTCGGTTCGCCGCCCCGCACGCAGGCCACCTGCCGGGGCCGCAGCCAGCCCAGCTTCCACTTGTGCCAGCCGAACAGGTCCGGGGAGAGTCCGAACTGGCTGCCCATCAGGTCCCAGTCGCCGACGTGCGTGTCCCAGTCGCCCTCGCCGTCCGCCGGCCGGTGGTACAGGTCCGGCAGGTCGAAGACGTGCCCCGTCTCGTGGGCCAGGACCAGCCGGTCCGGCGGATGGTTCTCGAAGACCGTGACGACCCGCCGGATGTCCGTGCCGTCCGCCCGCAGCGGGGTGTCCAGGTTGACGACCTTCGTGGCGTCGGAGTCCACCCCGGGCGCGTCCGGGTCCGCGACGAAGTAGACGACGTCGTACCGGGAGAAGTCGACGTACCGGTCGGCCGCGGCCAGCGCGTCGCGCAGGTAGGCCGCCCGGTGCTCCGGGCTCCAGTCCCGCCGTATGGCGTACGACGTCGACGGGCTCGGCATCCGGATCCAGTCCCGCAGCGGGTGCGGGCGGAGCGTGAAGGCGCCGTAGGAGGCGCGCCGGAAGAAGTCGCCGGTGGCGGGGAAGTGGTCGGCGGCGAGTTCGGCCGGTGCCGTCAGGGGCTGGGAGTCGGGGAAGGACAGGAACACCATCACCGCGTCCAGGGCGCGGGCGGGCCGCGGATAGGTGGCGTTCCAGGTGTCCAGGCCCTCGGAGTGGTGCACGGCGGTGCGCTGGAGCGCGCAGGGCTCCGGGGAGAAGGGCTCGGCGACCGAGGGCGCGGTGATCAGGGAGGTCGCGGCGAGCGCCGACATCGTGGTGCACACCGCGGCGGTGCTGCGCAGCCTGGTCCGGGGGAACTGGCGCGGCACATGGACCTCCGGACGCGGTTGACGGGACACCGCACCCAGCTTGTGCATGATTGTCGTATTACGCCCTGTTCGCGTGCACCGGATGGGTGAGCCGTCCGGGATTTCGCAGGAGTTCTCCCGGGCGACTCCTCGAAGACACTCACGGAACGTCACAACTGGTCGGAGGGGTGACGGACCCGTCCAGGTGTGAGCAGAAACGATCTGCCGGAGGGGTCGCTCGGCCCGGAGCGCGGAACGGCGGCTGGAAGGGCCCGGTGTCAGCCTCTATGATCGGCACACTTTCCTGCACGAACAGAGCACGAACAGAGATCGAGGCACTGCGGGAGCGAGCGGTGAACGGAACCTCCGAAGGGCCGGCGCCCGCAGCGGATCTCGGCCCGGCCGTTACAGAGAGTGATGAAGGCCTGGCTCCTCGTGCCGTGCGTACGGAGCCCCCGGCCTACCGGTCGGTGTTCACCACGGCCCCGCTCGCCATGGCCGTCGTCGACGCCGAGGGCCTGGTCGTCAGCGCCAACGACACCCTGGGCACCCTGCTGGGCACCGACCCGGACGCGCTGGCCGGGTCCGTGGCGGCCGACCTCGTCGACCTCGCCTCCGACGCCGGCACCTGGCACGCGTACCGCGAGGTGCTGCGCGGCCACCGGTCCCGGCTGCGCTGCACCAGACGGCTGAAGCGGGCCGACGGGCACTCCCTGTGGGCGCAGGTGACGGTCGAGCCACTGGCCGCCGGTGACTCCGGTGACAGCGCGGACGGGGGCGCCCCGGGCCTGCTGCTCTCCGTCGCCGACGTCAGCGCCCGGCGCGAGCTCCAGGCCCGGCTGCGCCACCTCCAGATGCACGACCCGGTGACCCGGCTGCCCAACCGAGCCCTGTTCTTCGAACGGCTGACCGCCGCGCTGGAGGCCGAGTCGTACGAGCACGGCGGCACCGGCCGGATCGGCGTGTGCTACCTGGACCTGGACGGCTTCAAGGCCGTCAACGACACCCACGGCCACCGCGTCGGCGACCGGCTCCTGGCCGCCGTGGCCGAACGGCTCACCAGGTGTGCGGAGGAGGCGGCCCACGCCCGGTCCGGCGCCCCGCTGGTGGCCCGGCTCGGCGGCGACGAGTTCGCCCTCCTGGTGGAGGACTCCACCGGCACCGACCAGCTCGCCGACCTGGCCGGGGCGGTCCTCGCGGCCCTCCAGCCGCCGTTCGAACTCGCCGACCGGCGCCTTTCGGTCACCGCCTCGGTGGGCGTCGTCGAACGCCACACCGCCGGCACCACCCCCACCGCCCTGATGCAGGCCGCCGACACCACCCTGTACTGGGCCAAGGCGGACGGCCGGGCCCGCTGGACCCTGTTCGACCCCGAGCGCAACGCCAACCGCATGACCCGCCAGGCGCTGGCCGCCACGCTCCGCCCCGCCATCGAACGCGGCGAGTTCGCCCTCGAGTACCAGCCGCTGGTCGGCATGGAGGACGGCCGGGTGCGGGGCGTCGAGGCGCTCATCCGCTGGAATCATCCTCAGTTCGGCGTACTTGCGCCGAATCGGTTCATCGCACTGGCGGAGGAGGATGGTTCGATCGTTCCCCTCGGCCGCTGGATCCTGCGCACCGCCTGCCACCAGGCCCGCCGCTGGCAGCTGGCCCATCCGGACGAGCCGCCGATCTTCGTCAGCGTCAACGTGGCGGTCCGCCAGGTCTGGGACTCCGACCTGGTGGCGGACGTGGCCCGCACCCTGGAGGAGACGGGCCTCGCCCCGGAGCTGCTCCAGCTGGAGCTGACGGAGTCGGCGGTGATGGGCTCCGCGGGGCGCCCGCTCCAGGTCCTCAAGGCGCTCAGCGACATGGGCGTCCACATCGCCATCGACGACTTCGGCACCGGCTACTCGAACCTGGCCTACCTCAGCCGGCTGCCGGTCTCGGTGCTGAAGCTGGACGGCGCGTTCGTCCGGGGCTTCCAGTACGAGGCCGCGGCCTCCGGCACGGCCGGGGCCGCCAATCCGGCCGACGAGGTCATCGTCGAGGCGATGGTCCAGCTCGCCCACCGCCTCGGCCTGACCGTCACCGCCGAGTGCGTGGAGACCTCGGACCAGGCGACCCGCCTGCGCCGCATCGGCTGCGACACCGGCCAGGGCTGGCTGTACTCCCGGCCGGTGGCGCCGGACCGCATCTCCGCGCTGCTGGGCCACCCGGAACCCGGCGGCCCCGCCGGGGTTCAGGCGGGCGTCGGCAACCCGTAGGCGTCGGCGATCAGCTCGTAGGAGCGCAGGCGTACGTCGCCGCCGTGGGCGTTGGCGGTGAGCATCAGCTCGTCGGCGCCGGTGCGCTTCTGCAGGTCGTCGAGGCCGGCCCGCACCTCGTCGGCGGTGCCGTGGATGACGTTGGCGTTCCAGGACTGGATGAAGTCCTGCTCCATCGGGCTGAAGTCGTACGCCTCGGCCTCCTCCGGCGTCGGCACCAGCCCCGGGCGCCCGGTGCGCAGCCGGACCATGTTCAGCGCGGCCGCCAGCACCTGCCTCCGGGCCTCCTTCGCGTCGTCGGTGGCGAGCGCGGAGACGCCGATGAGGGCGTACGGCGCGTCCAGGACGGCGGACGGCCGGAAGGACTCGCGGTACAGGTCGAGGGCGGGGATCGTGTTCTGCGCCGAGAAGTGGTGCGCGAAGGCGAACGGCAGCCCGAGGGTGCCGGCCAGCCGCGCGCTGAACCCGGAGGAGCCGAGCAGCCACACCGGCGGCCGGTGCGCCGACTGCACGCCCCCGGGCGAGGTGGCCTGCACGGGCCCGGGCACGGCGTGGATACGGGCGTAGGGGTGCCCGTCCGGGAAGTCGTCGTCCAGGAACCGGATCAGCTCCGCCAGCTGCTGCGGGAAGTCGTCGGCGCCCTCGTTCAGCCGGTCGGTGCGGCGCAGCGCGGCGGCGGTGGCCCCGTCGGTGCCCGGGGCCCGCCCGAGCCCGAGGTCCACCCGCCCCGGCGCCATCGCCTCCAGCGTCCCGAACTGCTCGGCGATGACGAGCGGCGCGTGGTTGGGCAGCATGACGCCGCCCGACCCGAGCCGGATGCGGTCGGTGTGGGCCGCCAGGTGGGCGAGGATCACCGCGGGGGAGGAGGAGGCGACGCCGGGCATGGAGTGGTGCTCGGCGACCCAGTAGCGCTGGAACCCGCGCGCCTCGGCGAGCCGCACGATGTCCACGCCGGTCCGCAGCGCGTCCGTGGCGGTCCGGCCCGCCCCGACGGTCACCAGGTCCAGTACGGAGAGGGGGACGGGAGCGGTGCCGTGGGCGGTGCCCCGGATCTCCTCTGCGGCGTCTGCGGGCATGGTGGGGTGCCTCCTGTGCTTGACGTGGTCGTACACGCGGTCGTACGTGGGTCGCTTCGCGAGGTAACAGGAGGGGGTCTCCGGTTATTCCCGGCGGTTCACGACGCCGGGGCGTTCACCAGCGTGGCGATCAGGCGGGTCACCAGCGGGCGCGGGTCGGGTGCGTCCGGCCGGCCGGTCATCAGGAGATGGTGGGCGGTGCCGACGACGGCGAGGGCCACCGAGGGCGGGTCGACGGTCCGCGCCACGCGGCCCAGCCCCCGCTCGGCCTCCAGGTAGTCGGCGATCGCGTCCTGGATCGCGGTGAAGCCCGGTGCGCCCTTCTCCAGCGCCTCGCGGATGCCCAGCGCGGCGGCCGGGCGGGTCATGGCGAGGCCGGACAGGGCGAGGCCGCCGGAGTCGAACAGGGCGAGAGCGACGGTGTTCAGGTTGTGCTCCACCGTGCCGTGCCCGGCGATCCCGGACAGGGCCCGCGCCTTCGTCGCCGTCTTCGCGAACCGGTCCAGGCACAGCTCGGCCACGAATCCGTCGAACCCGGCGAAGTGCGCGTGCAGCAGCCCCTTGGCGCAGCCCGCTTCGGTGGTGACCGCCCGGCTGGTGAGCGCGCCGGGGCCGTCCCGCTCCACGATGCGCTCGGCCGCCGCGAAGAGCCGCTCGCGTACGTCCGGTGTCGCCACTCCGCGCGGTGCCATGGGCCTCTCATTCGTCCCGGATCGGTCGCCCCGGCTGGGCTCGCCCCCGTGGATGGTAACGGGGATTGCGGGGTTTGGGCACTTGCCCATACTGTTTGGGCGCACGCCCATTCTCCGTCGTTCGCCTGGGAGGCACCTGTGCCGGACATCGTCAACACCGAGCAGGCTCAAGCGTGGAACGGCCCTGAGGGAGCCCACTGGGCGCGCAACCAGGACCGCTGGAACGCCGTGAACGAGGGCTTCGACGAGCCCCTCCTCGACGCCGCCGGCATCACCGGAGAAGACCGGGTCCTCGACCTCGGCTGCGGCTCGGGCCAGACCACGCGGCGCGCCGCGCTGCGGGCGCCCCGAGGACACGCGCTGGGTCTCGACCTGTCCGGCCCGATGCTGACCGAGGCCAGGAGCCGCGCCGAGCGGGAAGGCGTCGCGAACGTCTCCTTCGCGCAGGGCGACGCGCAGGTGCACCCCTTCGGGGCGGGGGCGTTCGACGCGGCGGTCAGCCGCTACGGGGTGATGTTCTTCGCCGACCCCGTGGCCGCCTTCGGCAACGTCGGCCGGGCGCTGCGGCCCGGGGGACGCCTGGCGTTCGTCTGCCCGGCCGACGCGGCGCTGAACGGCTGGGTCACGGCGATGGCGTCACTGCGCGAGGTCCTGCCGGTGGGCGATTTCGGACAGCCCGGGCTGCCCGGCATGTTCTCCCTGGCCGCCGCGGACCGCATCGGCGACGTCCTCACCGCGGCGGGTTTCGTCGCCATCGACGTCAACCAGGTCCAGGCATACGGGACGTGGGGCCGGGACGCCGAGGACGCGGCGGGGTTCCTCCTGGGCACGGGCCCCGGCCGCCACCTCATGGAACGGGCCGACCCGACCGCGCGGGCCCGCGCCCGCGGCATCCTGACGGACCATCTGCGCACGCACGAGGCGGCTGACGGCACGGTCCGGCTCCTCAGCACGTCCTGGCTGACCACGGCGACCCGCCCGGCCGCCGCATGACCGGGGCGCGCCGAAGGGCTTCAGGGCCGGGGTGAGTTCCGGGGGGTCACCCGGTGGCGGAGGTAGGCGACGTGGGAGCCGAAGGTGCGGCTCTCGACGAGTTCGAGGTTCACCCGGCGCCCGTGGTGGGGGAAGAAGGGGGTGCCGCCGCCGACCAGTACCGGGTGGAGCATGGTCCGGTACTCGTCGATCAGGTCGGCGGCGGCCGCCTCGGCGGCGAGGGTCGCGCCGCCGATCGCGATGTCGCCGTCGCCGGGCTCGGCCCGCAGGCGCTCGATCTCCTCCGTCAGGGTGCCGGAGGCCAGGCGTGTGTTGGTGCCCCGCACCGTCGTCAGCGTCCTGGAGAACACCACCTTCGGGAGCGCCTTCCACAGCGCGGCCCACTCCAGCTCCGCGGCGTCGAGCGACTCGTCCCGGTCGGCGGTCTCCCAGTACAGCATCGTCTCGTACAGGCGGCGCCCCAGCAGGTGGGCGCCGGTCCCGCGGATCTCGTCGGTCCAGAACCGGAAGACCTCCTCGGCCGGGTCCGACCAGTCGATGGCTCCGTGCGGGTCGACGATGTAGCCGTCGAGGGACGTGTTCATCGAATAGGTCACGCTGCGCATCGGCGGGCCTCCTCGGTAGCCGTTCGGGTTCGACGGTACGGCTCCGTACGGGCGGGCGCCGGTCAGTCGACGGTGCTCGCCTCCCGTACGTCCGTTCGCGGCGCCGGTACGGCCTCGGCGTGCCGGCGCCGGCGTTCCAGTACCCGCTCGACGACCACGGCGGAGAAGCAGAGCAGCGCCGTGAGCACGGAGAAGACGAAGAAGACCGTGGTGTCGGCCCAGACCGTCGCGCCGACGCCGACGAGGAGGGTGGGCGTGATGAGTGCGCCGTACGCGAGCAGGTAGAACATCGACATGACGGCCCCGCGCCGTTCGGCGGGGATGGCGGCGGTGAGGTGGCGCAGGGAGCCGCCGAAGGCGAGCCCGTAGGCGCCGCCCTGGAGGGCGACGGTGACGACGATGACGACGGCGTTGCCGGTGGCGAAGGCGCCCACTCCGGCCAGCATGAGCACGGCGAGCGCGGTGTCGCCGGCGAGTGCGACCGTGCGTGCCGGCCGGCGGGCGCTGAGGATCTGGGTGCACGCGGCGGCGAGGGTCACGGCCGCGATGACGACGCCGCCGAAGAACGGGCCGTCCACGTTCGCGGCGTCGGCGGCGATCGAGGGTTCCAGTGAGAAGCAGACCCCGAGCACGGCCCAGGCGGCGCCGGCGCCGAGCACGGAGAAGGTGAAGCGTCCGCGCATCTCCGCGGGCACCTGCGGACGCGGGATTCCCAGGGGCGCATTGCCGGGCGAGGGGTGGGGTTCGCGCATCACCAGGAGGAGGACCAGCAGGACGAGGCCGATCAGCGCGTCGGTGAGGTACGGCAGGAGCAAGGGGTGGAAGCCGGTCTGGGCGAGGGCCGCGGTGCCGAGTGCGGCGGCGGCGATACCGATGTTGAACGCGATGGCGGTCAGCGTCCCGCTGCGTGCCGCCCGCTCGGGGCGCACGTCCAGCAGGGCGGCTCCGCCGACCACGACGATCGCGCCGATGCCCAGGCCGTTGAGCATCCGGGCCACGACGAGGTACGCGGGCCCCGCGGCGAACACGAAGACGGCGAGCCCGGCGAGCAGCAGCAGGACGGCGACGAGGAGCACGGGCCGGCGGCCGTACCGGTCGGAGAGGGCGCCGGACAGGAGGATCGCGACGACCGCGACGGCCCCGTAGGCGGCGAAGATGACGGTGGTGAGGACGGGAGGGTAGTCCCACTTCTCGGCGTACAGCGAGTAGAGCGGTGACGGGATGGCGGAGGTCGCCTGCCCGAGCATGAGGAGGACGAGGAGGGCCGGGTAGCTCCATGACTGGGGGCGGCGGCCCTGGGAGAGTTCCCGCACGAGGACTCCAGGGGAAAGAGAAGTATGATGTGCGTCGTACTTCGAGGATGCTAAGGAGAAGTATGATGCTCGTCAAACTTGGTGGTGTCTGATGCCGCCCTGGGAGATCCCTTCCGACCAGCTGCCGCCCGTCGCCGCGGTCCAGAAGCTGCTGCGCGCACTCGCGGATCCGGTACGCCTGGAGATGGTCCGCCGCCTGGCGGCGGACCCGGCCGGTGAAGCGCCCTGCTCCGACCTCTACGAGGGTCTGAACAAGTCCACCGCGACGCACCACTTCAAGATCCTGGTGGAGGCGGGCGCCTTCCGCCCGGTCATGGTCGGCCCCTACCGGGGCCACCGCTTGCGGCGTGACGCCTTGCAGGAGGCGGCACCCGGCCTGCTGGACGCGCTGATGGGGGCGCTGGCCCGGCAGGACTGAAGGCGGTGCGGAGCCGCCCCCGGCGTGCCGGGTCAGTCGTGCGACCGCTTCGGGGTCGTCGGGGGTCGTGTGAGTGTCCACGAGGCCAGCAGGCTCAGTGCCTGGGCGGACGCCGACCCCGGCTCGGTCGTGTAGAGGAACAGGGTGGTTTCGCTGTCGCCGGGGAGCGCGAGCGTTTCGTACTCCACGGTGAGTTCGCCGACCAAGGGGTGCAGAAGCCGCTTGGAACCATGGGTGCGCTGGTGCACGCGGTGCTGGCGCCACCAGCGGTCGAAGTCCTCGCTCCGCTCCCTCAGCTCGGTGACGAGCGCCCCCGTGGCCTGCCGGTCCGACTCGCGGACCGCGTCCAGGCGCAGGTTCTCCACCGCGGCGCGGGCCTGGACTTCCCAGTCGACGAACAGGTCGCGCGCGTCCTGGTCGAGGAAGAGCCAGCGGGTGTAGTTGCGCTCGGCGGCCGGCATGGCGTCGAAGTCCGCGAACAGGGCCCTGGCCATGCGGTTGGCACCCAGGACGGCGGACTGCCGCCCCAGGGCGAGGGCGGGGACGGCGGTGTCCAGGGAATCCAGCAGCCGATGGAGCCCGGGGCGCAGCCGCTGCACGCTGGGCGGGCGCGACGGGCGGCCGGTGGCGGTGATGCCCACGAGATCCTTGAGATGGGCAAGGCCTGCCTCGTCCAGTCCCAGGGCGTGGCCGACGGCCTCGACCACGGCGGGGGACGGGTTGATGGACCGGCCCTGCTCGAGGCGGGCGTAGTAGTCGGCGGACACTCCGGACAGGCGGGCGACTTCCTCCCGCCGGAGTCCGGGTACGCGCCGGACGCGGCCGTCCGGCGGCAGCCCTGCCCGCTCGGGGTCGCACTGGGCGCGGGAGCGCCTGAGGAAGTCCGCCAGCTCGCGGTTGTTGGGGGCCATGGAAGCAGTCTGTCCCGCGAGGAACAGCGACGGCCTCCCCAGGGGAGGTCTGTCGGTCCTACCTTCACGCGGCCTAGGGCGCGCAGGGCCTGCCATGGCTCTCGGAGCAGCTCTTTCGCGGCCCAGGATCGAGTCAGCGCCGGACCGGCCGACCCGGACCGGCTTCCCGTCGCGGCATCCACGGAAGAGGGGCACTCATGCCTGGCATCACCACTCCCACCACCACTTCGACCACCACTTCGACCACCACTCCCGCCACCTGGTTCGTCACCGGCGCCTCTCGCGGACTGGGGCTGGAGCTGGTGAGGCAACTGCTCGCCCGGGGCGGCAACGTGGCCGCCACCACCCGCTCCGCCGAGCGCCTGACCGCCGCGCTCGGGAGCACGGCCGACACCAGCCGGCTGCTCGCGCTGACCGTCGACCTGACGGACGAGGCCCAGGTCAAGAGCGCCGTGGACCGGACGGCCGAGCGATTCGGACGCCTGGACGTCGTCGTCAACAACGCGGGCTACGGCTTCCTCGCCGCCGTGGAGGAGACCAGCGCCGAGGACGTGCGGAACATGTTCGACGTGCAGGTCGCCGGGGTGTGGAACGTGCTGCGCGCCGCGCTCCCCATCCTGCGTGAGCAGCGCGCGGGACGGGTCATCAACGTCTCCTCGATCCTGGGCCTGACCACGATGCCCGGCTGGGCGCTGTACTGCGCGGGCAAGTTCGCACTCGAAGGGCTGAGCGAGGCCCTCGCCGCCGAGGTCGCGGACTTCGGCATCGAGGTCACCGTCGTCGAGCCCGGCTACTTCCGCACGTCCTTCCTCACCCCGGACTCACTGGCCCTGCCCAGCGAGACCACCGAGCACTACCCGGCGGTGCGGGCCATGGTCGAGGACCACCTCGGGCTTCAGGGGCAGCAGCTCGGCGACCCGGTCAAGGGGGCCGCCGCCATCATCGAGCGCGCCGGGATCGAGGACGGCCCCCTGCGCCAGCTGCTGGGCTCCGACGCGCACGCCTTCGCCACCGCGAAGGTCGACGCCCTGCGGGCCGACCTCGACGCGACCGCCGCCTCCGCCCCCGCCACCGACTTCCCCGCAGCCTGAGCCGGGCGGGCTTCAGGCGGGGATGGCGGCTGCGAGCCGGTCCGCGGCGGTGCGGGGCTCGCGGCCGAGGAGTTCGGCCATCAGGGGGTCGGCCTCGGCGAAGTAGCCCGCGCGGGCTGCCTGGTAGTAGGTGAGCATGAGCCGGGCCATCTGCTCCGGCACGCCGGTCGCGACCTGGTCGGCGATCCACCGGTCGTCGTCCAGGACGACGCGCTCGATGGTGCGACCGGTGAGGTCGGAGGCGATCTCGGCGAGATCGTCGAAGGTGAGGGCGGCACGCGCGGTGAGGTTCACCGGGCCGTCGAAGCGCCGGTCGCCGGCGAGGACGGCCGCGGTGGCCTCGGCGGTGTCGGCACGGTCGGTGTACGGGACGGGGCCGTCCTCGGGCTTTGCGATCACGCCGGTCCGCTGCCAGGGGCCGAGGACCTGGTCGAGCGGACCGTAGGCGCCGTTGCGCAGCGCGGTCCAGGCGACTCCGGAGTCGGCGAGGACCGCCTCGGTGGCGACGTGGAAGTCCGACGGCCGGTACGGGTTGCCGGGGACGGCGCCCTGCTGGCTCGTGTAGAGGATCCGGTCGGCACCGGCCTCGACCGCGGCTTCGACGGCGCGGCGATGCAGGCCGACCAGGTCGGCGGCCGGGTCGTTGCCGGAGACCAGAAGCACCTGCTCGGCACCGGCGAACGAGTCGCGCAGCGCGGCCGGGTCCTCGTAGGAGCCCTGCCGCACGCGCACGCCGCGGTCGGCGAAGTGCTGCGCCTTGGCGACGTCGCGGACGCTGACGCCGACCTGGTCGGCGGGTACGCGCTTGAGGAGGTGCTCGACGGTGGCGCCGCCCAGCCCACCGGTGGCGCCGGTGACAACGATCATGTTCCTGACCTTCCGCATAAGTTGACCATGCAGGTCACTTTCTCTTGCGCGGCCGACCGTAGGTAAGCTGACTCCCCGAGTCAAGTTGTGCTGGTGAGTGCCAGTGACAGGAAGAGACGGTGAGGGCCATGGCCGGTGCGGTGCCTCCGGAACCCCGGCTGCGCGCCGACGCGCGGCGCAATTCCGAGCAGATCCGCTCCGCCGCGATCGGCGCCTTCCAGGGACAGGGCCTGACCGTGCCGCTGGAGGAGGTCGCCAAGGCGGCAGGGGTGAGCAAGGCCACGATCTTCAACCGGTTCGGCGGCCGGGTCGGGCTCATCGACGCCGTCATCGAGGAGGTCGTCGCGAGTGAGCTGTTCGCCGTCGTCGACCGCACGCGGACCATCGACGACGGCGGCGAGCGGATCGCGTACTACCTCACCGCGATCCGCGACCTCCAGTACCGTCAGCCCGCCTTCAACGACGTCCTGTTGCAGACGTATCCGCACTCGGAGCAGCTCATGGAGATCTGCCGGGTCGGAAGCCGGGCCAACGAGGAGATCGTCGCGGCGGCGCGGGCCCGCGGTGCGCTGCGGCCGGAGTTCACGGCGGGCGACCTCCACGCACTCGTCCGCGACAACGCCCTCGCCCTCAAGCACGGCGAGCGGCCCGCCCGGGAGGACTACGACCGCCGCACCAGGTACCTGCTGGACGGCATCAGGCCAGCGTCTGGGTGATTTCGCTCCGCGTCGACGTGCGGGTCAGGCGGCCGTGCGCGCCGTTGACGAGCGGCAGGTAGGGCGGGACGTGGCCGCACTCCACGTCGGCGACGATCGGCACCCCCAGCGGGCCGAGCGCGTCCAGCACGGCCTGGTGCTGGGAGAGCGAGGGGACGCCCGGGGCCGAGGTCCGGCCGACCAGTACCGCGTTCGCGGCGTCGAAGAAGCCGGCCAGCCGCATGCCGTGCAGGTTGCGGCAGATGGCCAGGGCGTCGTCGCCGCAGGCCTCCACGTACACCAGGAGCCCCTCGGGCGCCGCGGTCCGGGCGAAGGCGGACGTGTCCAGGCACCCGGACCCCGTGAGGTTGCAGAGCGTCTCGATGCAGCCGCCGATCAGCCGGCCCTCGACCTCGACGTCTCCGCCGCCGTCCAGCCGGGTCCAGCCGCCGGGGGTGTCGAGCGTGTACTCCCGGGCGTCCGGGTGGAGCGCGTAGTCGTCCCAGCCGGTGGTCCGGTGGCGGCCCGGCGGCGTCTGGGTGAACCGGTGGCCCCGGGGCGCGCTGACGATGTCGAACCAGGAGACCAGCCCGTCGGGGGTCCGGTACGGGGTGTCCATGAGGTTGTTGCCGTGCACGGTCGCCGTGCCGGTGAGGAGCGTCAGCGGGGTCATCAGGGTCGACAGGTCCGAGTAGCCCACGAGCCAGGTCGGTTCGGCCTCGCGCAGCCGGTCCCAGTCGAGCAGCGGCAGGAGGTCGATGGCCAGGTCGCCGCCCCACGGCGGCACCACCGCCCTGATGCCGGGGTCGGTCAGCATCCGCGTCAGTTCGGCCGCGCGCTCGGGAGCGGAGGCGCTGACGTGCCCGGAGCCGTCCAGGCACGCTCCGACGACCACCTCGTATCCGCGTGCCTCCACGTCGCGGATCGCCACGTTCAGGCGTTCGCGGAGCTTCTCGGGAACTCCGCTGGACGGCGAGGTGACGGCGACACGGTCTCCTGGGCGCAGGGGGCGCGGGTATCGAACGGGCATGCGGTGGATTCTGGCACGTCGGCGTCCCCGCGGGCAGGCGGATTTCCGCGCCCCGGCGGTCGTGACGACCGCGCCGACGGGTGGTGGCAACGGTCCCGTCGGGCGGTGTCGTCACGGCGACGAGAGCGCGGGACCGGCGGCGACGGTGGTGCCGGGCCGGTTCACCGACCCGGTCGGGGTGACCCGGTGCCGCCGGAAGTCTCCCGTGTCCGTTCGCCGGTCTGCCGGAACCCCTCCGTCAGGGCCGCCAGGCCGTCCGGTGCTCCGCGAGATGGGCCAGCACCGCGTGGTTCGCCTCCCAGCCGTCCGGGAACTTCACCAGCGTTCCCAACTGGACCGGTTCCGTGGACGGGTAGTCGTCCAGCAGGCCGCCCACGCCCTCGCGGCAGACCACGATGCACGCGTGCCGGTGCCGGGAGGCCAGGACGCACAGGCGGCCGGTCTCCAGGTGGAAGGCGGTGGCGTCGGGGCGGCCGGAGAGCGGGTGCAGCACGACCGTGACGTCGTACTCGCGGCCCTGGAGGCGGTTGGCCGTGTCCACGGTCACGTCGTGCACGCCCAGGTCCACCAGTGCCGCGCGGACCGCCGCCGCCTGGTCCCGGTGCGCGGTGCCGACGGCGATGCGGGCGGCGGTGAGCGGAGCGGGGTCGGGCGAGCGCTCGGAAATCGCCCGGCCCGCACGGTCGAGGAGGCGCCGGACCACCGCCGCCACCGCACGCACCGCCTCCGGGTCGGTGCGCGGGGTGTGCCGGGCCGGAAGCTCCAGCAGGCCCCAGCCCGAGGCGGCGGCCTCGTCGATCACCCGGTCGGGACCCGAGCCGTCCGACGGCACCGCGAAGGCCAGGCTCCGGTCGCCGTGGCCCGTGCCGCTGCGGAACGGCGTGTACGGGTAGAAGGCGTCCGAGACCAGGCGGGCCGCCGACGCCGGGAGCCGCCAGGAGACCGGCAGTCGGTGCTGGGGCAGGCCCGGGTTGTGGGCGAGGAGGGTCGTCACGGCCGAGGACGACGGGTCGTAGGCCAGGCCCGCCCACTGCTCGCTGCCCACCGTCGCGAACGGGTCCAGCTGACCGGGGTCGCCCACGAACAGCGCCCGCTCGAAGAGCCCGGCGACCGCGAGCAGGGAGTCCGAGCGCATCTGGTACGCCTCGTCGACGATCGCGTGCCGCCACGGCTCGTCCACCTTCACGTGCGCCCACTTCGCCGCCGTGGACAGCACGACGGCCTGCCCGGCGAGATCGGCGGCCTTCGCCGACTTGCGTACGTTCCCCAACGCGTCGAGCGCCTTGTCGTACGGGTCGGCGTCGCTGCTGTGCAGGCGGCCCACCGGAAGGTCCGGGTTCTTCTCGGCCAGACGCAGCACCAGGTCGTCCACCTGGGCGTTGGTCTGCGCCACCACCATCAGGGGGCGGCCCGCCTCGGCCAGCTCCAGCGCCGCCCGCACCACGAGCGTGGACTTCCCGGCGCCGGGCGGGGAGTCGACGACGACACCGCGCTCGGTGCCGTGCAGGGTGTCGTGGAGGATCGCCGCGGTGGCGCGGGCGGCCTCGGCGCCCGGGTCGAAGGAGGCGGGGGCGGATGCGGAGAGGGCCTCGGCGGTCACAGCACGTCCTCCTCGGTCTGGGCGTCGGCGGCCTCCGGCACGGCCGACTCACCGGGCGGGCCGCCGTGCGTCCACGGCGTCTGCTCCGGGTCGGGGAGCTTCGCGCCGCCCCGCTGCTCGTGCTCGAAGAGCGTGAAGCAGACCAGGTCGCCCTTCTCCGGCACCGACCCCGCCTCGGGCTCCTTGCCGCGGCCCATCTTGTCCATGATCCTGAGGACCACCGTGCCGTCGTCGGTGCCGGTCCCCTCGGCGGGGTCGGCGGGACCGGCGGGGCCGCCGGCCGGGGCCGCCGGTCCGACGTACTCGGCCGTCTGCGGCTTGCCGCCCAGCGATCGGTAGACCTTCACCCGCTCGCCCAGGTACGGGCGGTCGTCTGTGCGGACCGTGACCAGCGGGCGCGGACTGGGCCGCTTGCTCTCGCTGTACGCCATCACCACGTCCACGACCTCGCCCGCGAACGCCTCCCCGGACAGCCGCCGCCCGGCCATCACCAGCGGATCGTCCAGCGCCTCCTGGGCCTCCAGACGGGCCTGCTCGCGCTCGCGCGTGGCCAGCTTGTTCGCCGCCGTCACGGCGTCGTCGCGGCGCGGCTGCGGGGGCTCACCGGCCAGGATCCGGTCGCGGTGCGAGGTGAACGACCAGCGGTCGCGGGTCCAGCGCTCCTCGGCGTGCGCCCCTTCGGGCAGCGCCCGCAGCAGGTCCAGGCCGCGCCACACCGCGTCCCAGGTGGGCCGGGTACGGCTCTCGACCAGGGCGCGGATCTCCCGCTCCGCGGCCGTGAGAGCACCGAGCCGGTCGTCGGCCTCCAGGCCGTCCTCGGCGGCGGCCAGCGCCGTGCGGGCGCGGTCGTAGCGCTCGATGGCGGGGGCCAGGAGCTTGTTGTCGAAGGCCGGGTCGGTCGCCGGGCCCGCGGGCGGACACAGCAGCTGGCCGTCGGCGTCGCGGGCCAGCTCCGCGCGGCGGGCGGCCTCCGCACCGGTCGGGGGCGGCTCCTGCGGGTCCCGCTGGTCCAGCGGGTCCTGCGGTGCGATCCACGCCAGCAGGGCGCCCAGGTGCTGGTCCTCCAGCGTGGACTGCCCGGTCGCCCAGTGCCGGCCCAGCAGGTCGGTCATGGCGAGCAGGAGGGAGGAGCCGGGCACACGGGCCCGCTCGCCGTAGTGGGTCAGCCACCGGCCCAGCAGCGGCACCCGCGGCGGCGCGGGGTGCGGGGTCTCCGGGTCCTGTTCCGCCGTACGCCGAAAACGCATGGACCGGCCCAGCAGCCGTACGAAGTCGACGCCCGCGCGGCTCGGCACGACCAGCTGCGCGGCGTCCGCGCACAGGTCGACCTCGACCTTGACCCGCTTGCCGGTCTCCGGGTCGGTCTCGGTGCGTTCGGCGGCCTCGACGCTCTCCGCGTACGCCTCGACGTGGGGCAGCACGATGCCGGCCAGCTCGGCGAGGAACGCGAAGCGCAGGTCGCGGTCGCGGGGCTGCGGCACGACCAGCAGGTGCGGTGCGTCCCGGTCGGTGCCGACCAGCGCTCCGAGCGGGGCCCCGGCCTCACCGGCGGTGATCAGCGGTACGAAGACGAGCGGACGGTCCGACAGGTGCCGGTGCCGGACGGTGGCGGCGGGCTGGGCCCGGCCGGTGCGCACCGCCTCCAGCCGGGCGAGGGTGGTGATCAGTGACACGCGGACACCCCGCCGGCCCCGCTACCGCCACCCGCCGCCGCGCCACTCGCTGCCGCGCCGCCGGCCGCACCGGCCGTCGCGAGCGCCTCCGCACGGAGCCGGGCCGCTCTGCGCAACGCGGCGACCGCCGGGTCGTCCGGGTCACCGGCCTCCCCGCGGGCCGCGGCCAGCACGTCCTCGACCGTGGAAAGACCGCCCAGCTCGGCCCGTACCGGACGGCCCAGGCAGGTGACCGCACCGGCTTCGCGGGACCGGGCCCGACAGTGGAAGGCCAGCTCGCACGCGGACAGGCACTCGGGCGCGTACGTCGCCGGGACCGCCTCGACTGCCGCCGTCAGCTCCTCGGCCGGCAGCTCGGGGGAGAAGCAGACGCCCTCCGGGAGCGCGTCGGCGATCTCCTCGATGCGGGTCAGCCGGGCCAGCTGGCGGTCGGTGACGGCGCGCTGCTTGCGCACGTCGACGGCGGACGCGGTGGGCAGGTTGGAGAAGTCCCTGGGGCAGACGAGCAGGACGCGGTGGCGCACGCGCGGGGCCGGGTCGAGGCGGGCGGCGACCCGCTCCAGCGCCAGCACGTACACCGCGGCCTGCCGCGCGGCGGCGCCGACCTTCGCCGGATCGGCGGAGCCGTCCAGCATGGGGAAGGACTTGATCTCGACGACCGTCCAACCGCCGTCCGGATGCACCACCACGGCGTCCGGCTCCAGGAAGGCGGGGGAACCGGCGACCTCCAGGGCGAGCATGGGATGGTCGAGCAGCGTCCACGTGCCGGGCGTGCCGGTGGCCTCGCGCAACGCCAGCGACGTCCGCGCCGCACGCCCCTCCGGGCCGGTCGCGGACAGGTCGGGCACCCGCACCGGAGCCTCGGCGGGGGACTCGGCACCCCGGTCCAGCCTCTCGTGCACGAGCCGCAGCAACTCGGCGCCGCCGTCCGCCTTCACCCTCGCCTCGAAGGCGTTCCCCCGTGTGAAGGCGAACTGGGACTGCCCGAAGACCGACGGCGAGCCCAGCGCACTGGCCAGGGACGCCTTGTCCACGCCCGCCCCGTCGAGGATCGCGCGCCGACGGCACCCCGGGTTGGCGGCGAGGGCGGCCAGCGCCCGGGCGTCCAGCGCCTTGGCGGGTACGTCGGGACCGCGCAGCTCAGCGAGCCGGTGCCGGAGTCTCGTCCCCCGCGTCCGAGGGGGCGGGGTCCGGCTCGGCTCCGGCTCCGAACCGCTGCTCGCGCTGCCGTGGAAATCGCTCACCCGCGGAAGTCTGGCATCCGCCACTGACAATCGCGGAACCCGCGCCGTCCCGGGCCGAGGCCGGGGCGGGCACGGCGGCATTCGCGGAGCCGGCCGCGGCCGGGGCGAAACGGGCCGGGAGCCGGGTCCGCATCCGCGCCGCTGCGCGCAGCACGAACGGCGTCAGCAACAGTCCCGCGCCCATCACGGCCGCACCGGCGACGGCGTCCAGGAAGTAGTGGTTCGCGGTGCCCATCACCACGATCGTGGTCCCCAGGGGATAGACGACGGCGGCCACCTTCGCCGTGCGCGTGCCGCCGTGGCGCCACAGCATCACCCCGCACCACAGCGCCCAGCCCACGTGCAGGCTCGGCATCGCCGCGTACTGGTTGGTCATCCCGCCCATGCCGCGCGGCGCGCTCGCCGCCCCACCCCACCAGCCGTACGAGCTGTACTGGGCCATCGTGTCGACGAACCCGTGACCGGCGTCCAGCAGCCGGGGCGGGCAGGTCGGCAGCAGCGTGAAGCCGATGAGACCGATGAACGTCGACGTCATCAGCCAGGTGCGGGCGGCCCGGTAGCGCACCGCGCGGGAGCGGAAGAGCCAGATCAGGATCGCCGGGGTGACCACGTAGTGCAGCGACGCGTACCAGAAGTCCGCCGGTACACCGATCCAGGGCTCGCGCGTGAAGAGGCGGTTGAGGGGGTGCTCCGCGTTGAGGTAGAGCGCCTTCTCGATGTCCAGGATGGCCAGGCCGTGGTCGACGGCGTCGGAGACGTCGCCCCGCACGAGCAGACGTCCCGCGCTGTAGCAGGCGTACACGAGGACGATGAGCGGCAGCTCCGTCCACCAGCGCAGCCGAGGGTGCGGGGCCGCCTCGGTGCCCGGTGTCTCGGTGTGCGGCAATCCGATCGCCCTCCCCCTTCTCTTCGCTACCTGCTTCTCGGTCACTCTGCTTCTCGGTCACTCGTGCGCCTGGACGGACACGGGCGAGCCACTCTACGGCCTCGCCGTGATCGCTCGGCCAAGCGCCCTCGGACCGGAAAGACGCGGGCGCAGCCCGTCGGGTTGCCCGCACGGACGGTACGGGATGATGGAGGGGTCCCCCTCAGACATTTCTCCCGGAAAGGCCTCTTCATGGCACCGCGCATTCTGCTGGCCCGGCACGGACAGACGGAGTGGTCGCTGTCCGGCAGACACACCGGCAGGACCGACGTGCCGCTCCTGGAGGAGGGCCGGCGCGGCGCGAAGCTGCTCGGCGAGCGGCTGCACCGGGCGCCGTGGGACGGGCTGGAGGGCGTGGAGGTGCGGACCAGTCCGCTGGTGCGCGCGAGCGAGACCTGCGAGCTGGCGGGTTTCGGGGAGCGCGCACGCGCGTGGGACACGCTGATGGAGTGGGACTACGGGGCGTACGAGGGCATGACGCCGGAGCAGATCCAGGCCGTGCGGCCGGGCTGGCTGATCTGGCGGGACGGGGCCCCCGAGGGGGAGGGAGTGGCGGACGTCACGGCGCGCGCGGACGAGGTGGTGGCGTGGGCGCGGGAGGCGGAGCGGGACGTGCTCGTCTTCGCCCACGGGCACGTTCTGCGGGCGATCGGGGCGCGGTGGCTGGGGCTGCCGGTGTCCTTCGGAGCGCGGATACGGCTCAATCCGACGTCGCTGTCGGTGCTGGGGTGGGCGTACGGGGAGCCGGCGGTGGAGAGCTGGAACGATCTGGGGCACCTGGTCGGCTGACGGCCGGTGCCGGTGCCGGTGCCGGCGTCGGTGCAGGTGTCGGCGCCAGTGCCCGCGCTGGTTTTTGCGGTGCCCGGCGTCGGGGCTGGGCGAGGGTTGGGAGCGCGGCCCGGCGTTGCGGGGTGCCTCCCCCACTCTCGGCTTCGCTCGAGCGGGGGGACCCCCACCGCCCACCCGTGCTGCCTGGAGGTACCTCCCAGGCCGTTCAGGCACTGGGGGAGGCACGACTGCCCGCAGCAGCGGGGGAGGGGGGCAGGACTGCCCGCTGCTGCGACGGCTGGGGATGGTCCGCAGTGGCGGCCGGGGTGTGGCTGGTTGGGGTTATGCCGGTCTCGGCAGCGCTGAGTGGCGGTCCAGGAAGGTGGAGACTCCTGAGGCGCGGCGGTGGGGGAGGAGGACCCGGGCCGTCCCGGCCAGCATCGTGTGGATGCGGGAGGACTGGACCTCGCCCAGCAGGTCGAGCACCCGCATGCCCGCCCCCGCCGCCTCGTCGGGGCGGCCGCCCCGGGCCAGGTCGTCCGCCAGCTCCGCCGAGTACAGCGCGAGGTTCCGGGTGAAGTGCGGGTCCTGGAGATCCGCCGCCCGCCGCGCGTGCCGGGCCGCCCGCGGCCAGTCGCCCAGGGTGGACCAGCACTGCGCCTCGAGCCCCTCCAGCTCGGCCTCGCCGTAGAAGCTCATCCACTCCGGGTCGGTGTCCGAGGGGCCCCGTTCGAAGAAGGTCTGCGCGCGGACCAGCGCCTGCTCGCAGCCGACGCGGTCCGCGAGGCCCGCCCAGCCGCCCGCCTCGCGCAGCGCCAGCAGGGACATCAGCCGGGCCGAGCCCAGCGGGCGGGCGGCGCGCTGCGCGGCCTGGGCCGCCCGCACCGCCTCGCGCGGGCGGCCGGCGTCGCGGGCCAGGAACGCCATGTTGCAGAAGGCGTGCGCCTCGAGGCCGGCGTCGCCGTTCATCCGGGCGGTGGCGAGGGCCTCGGCGTAGTGGGAGCGCGCGTCGTCGAAGCGCCCCGAGTCGTGCGCCAGCCAGCCCACGGAGATCGCCAGTTCACCAGCGCCCGTGTAGAGCCGGTCCGCGGTCGCCTGCCGGGACACGCCGGCGTCCAGGAGCGCGTACGCGGTGCGCAGCGGGGCCGCCGCGCGCCGGTAGAGACCGTCCGCGCCGTGCCGGTCGTCGAGCAGCCGGATCCGGCGGACGGCTTCTTCGAGGGCGCCAGCCTCGCCCGTCCCGGCCCGGCGCGCGGGGCGCCCGGCCGCCGCGGCGTCGAGGGCGAGCCCCAGGGGGCCGAGTGAGGCGGCGGCCACCGTGGCACCGCTCGTCATGAATGCGCGACGCAGCACGTCGCTCTCCTCGTTGTTGTCGTGCGTTTCGTACAGGTCTTGCGCGTCCCGGACGTCTTGCGTGTCCCGGACGTCTTGCGTGTCATGCGTCTCATACGGCTCACCCGCCCCTCGCGACTCACCCGGGGTGTGCGCCTGCCGTCCGCGTACCGACGAACGGGGCGCGAACCCCAGGTCGGTGAGCGTGCGGCCGGGGAACATGTGCAGGAACACCCGCTCGTACGCGTAGTTGGGGCAGCGGATCTCGCCCGCCTCGACCCGGCCGACGTAGCGCGCGTCACAGCTGACCCGCTCGCCGATCTCGCGCGCGGCCCGGCGGACCGCCGCAGCGAACTCCGCCGGGGAGCGCTTGCCGCGCAACCGCCTGAAGGCGAGGTTCGGCCGCGGGGGCCGTTCGGGCTGGGCGGAGGTCACCGTTGACGACGCCATGGCCGGGTCCTCTCGTGCGAACCGTCGAACCATGCCGGGAAAGGGCGAGT
Source organism: Streptomyces rubrogriseus (assembly GCF_027947575.1). NCBI lineage: Bacteria > Bacillati > Actinomycetota > Actinomycetes > Kitasatosporales > Streptomycetaceae > Streptomyces > Streptomyces rubrogriseus. The sequence continues at coordinate 1,078,675 of NZ_CP116256.1, forward strand.
AGGACTGGCGGCCCTGTTTCCGGCGAGCAAGAACGTACCGGCTGTGACGGAGCGGCCACGCGCTGTTTGGCTACAAACCGGATATCTCATCCACGATCTGCCATGAAGTGCCATCCTTTGCGGCGGCCCCCGGCCGTAGCCGTTGACGGCCCGCCGCGTTGAACCGGGTGGACCGGGAGGCCCCCGATTCCCGAACCGCTCGCCCGAGGAGGAGTTCCGTGGTGGAGGCCGGGATGGACACCAGCGTCAGCGTTCCCCCCTGCGACGCCTGCGACGTCGTCACCGTGCCGACCCGGCAGGGTCTGGAGGCGGTCGACATCCTCCGGCGGGGAGCCGGTGAGGGGGTGGGCCCGGTGCTCCACGACGGCGGCTGCGACACCCTGGGATTCCTGGTGCCGCCGGGCACCGCCGCCGCCTGGGACGTGCCGGGCAGCACCTGCATGGAGACGGACGGCCGCGGGCTGCGCATCGTGCCGGCGCCCGAGCCGCCCGTGGAGGGCTCCGACTGGCTGCTGCCGCCCGGCGAGGCGGACCTGGCGACCGACCCCGCCGTGCTGCGGGCCGCGCTGGGCGAGGCGGCCCGGCTGATCAGGGCCGCGGACAGCTGCCGCTGACCACCCCGTCCGGTCTTCGGGGGCCGACCGCGGTCCGATAATGGGCGGATGGGAAAGTCCAGGAACGCCCGCCGCGGGCGCGCTGCCGCCGAAGCCGTCGTCGAGGACGTCGACGGAGGACGCGCCGAGCTGGTGCCCGACCGGGACCGGCCGCGGGCCTGGACGCTGCTGATCGACGGTGCCCCGCAGTCGCACGTCGACCTCGACGACCCGGCGTACCTCTCCTTCGAGTACCAGCGCCGCATCGGCCACGTCATCGACCTGACCGCCCCGCCCGGCAGACCCCTGCGGGCCGTCCACCTCGGCGGCGGCGCCCTCACCCTCGCCCGTTACGTCGCCGCCACCCGCCCCCGCTCCACCCAGCAGGTCGTCGAGCGGGACGCCGCCCTCGTCCAACTGGTCCGGCGGGAGCTGCCGCTGGACCCCGGCGCGCGGATCCGGGTGCGCTCCACCGACGCCCGCGCCGGGCTGGCCAAGGTGCCAGACGGCTGGGCGGACCTCGTCGTCGCGGACGTCTTCGGCGGGGCCCGCACCCCGGCCCACCTGACCTCCACCGAGTTCCTCGACGAGGTGCGGCGCGCGCTCGCGCCCGGCGGGGTCTACGCCGCCAACCTGGCCGACGGCCCGCCGCTCGCCCACCTGCGCGGTCAGATCGCCACCGCGGCCGCCCGGTTCGCCGAACTCGCCCTCGTCGCCGACCCGGCCGTACTGCGCGGCAAACGCTTCGGCAACGCGATCCTGGTCGCCGCCGACCACCCGCTGCCGGTCGCCGAACTCACCCGCCGGGCCGCCTCCGACCCGCACCCCGCGCGCGTGGAGCACGGCCGTGCGCTCACCGACTTCACCGGCGGCGCCCACCCCGTGACGGACGCGGCGGCGGTGGACTCGCCCGCGCCGCCGGAGTCCGTGTTCAAGTGAGCCGGTACCGGAGCGGTCCGGTTCAGTAGCTGCCGATCTCCACCCGCGGCGGTCCGTCGTGCCAGGTGCAGAACACCGAGACCCGGTCCGCGCCCGAGGTGAACTCCACCCGGATCCACGACTCCGTCTTCCACACCTGCATCGACCAGCCCGTCCCGGGTGTCGCCGACACCAGCGACGCGGACGACGTCCCGAGGTCGAAGACCGCGCGGCCCCCGTCGGTGTCGTAGCTCTTGACGTCACCGGACGTGTCGGGAGCGGGGCCGGCCGGGTCCTCGGGCGGTGCGGTGGACGGCGTGGTGGGCGCCGGGGCGGGGCCGGGTTCGCGCGACGTCCCGCTCGGCGTCGGCGACGCGCTGCCCGGCGTCGGCGACGTCGAGGGGGCGGGCGAGGGCCGGCTGGTGGACGACGCCAGGGACTCCCCGTCGTCGCCCTCCCCGTCCCGTACGCTCGCGTCGGCCGCCGTGATGGGCAGCGCGCGGGGGGCGTCGTAGGCCGTGCCCGCCATCACCGTGTGGACGCCCCACCACGACAGGGTGACCGCGGCGCCGGTGGCGAGCAGCCAGGCGATCACGTGGACGAGTCCTCTGCGCATCGCGGCCATACTGCCTCACCCGCCCCACGCGTGTCGCGCGAACGGGGGTGTGACGCCGAGCCCGGCGGAGTTGTCCACAGGCCCGGACCGGGTTGGTCCGCATGGCGTACGGTGCCGCCCATGGCAAGTGTGCTCGTGGTCGAGGACGACCAGTTCGTACGCTCGGCGCTCATCCGGCAGCTGACCGACGCCTCGCACACCGTGCGCAGCGTGGGCACGGCACTGGAGGCGCTGCGCGAGGTCGCCCATTTCCGGTTCGACGTGGTGATCCTGGACCTCGGACTGCCCGACCTGGACGGCTCCGAGGCGCTGAAGATGCTGCGCGGCATCACCGACGTCCCGGTGATCGTCGCCACCGCCCGGGACGACGAGGCGGAGGTCGTACGGCTGTTGAACGCGGGCGCGGACGACTACCTCACCAAGCCGTTCTCCGTCGAGCACCTGTCAGCCAGGATGGCGGCCGTGCTGCGCCGCGCGCGCGGCGGCCCCGCGGAGGCGGCGCCGCCGACCGTCCTGCGGGTCGGCGGCCTCACCGTCGACCCGCTGCGCCGCCAGGCCGAACTGGACGGCGCGGTCCTGGACCTGACCCGCCGCGAGTTCGACCTGCTGGCCTTCCTGGCCGGCCGCCCCGGGGTCGTCGTGCCCCGCAAGGAACTGCTCGCCGAGGTCTGGCAGCAGTCCTACGGCGACGACCAGACCATCGACGTCCACCTGTCCTGGCTGCGGCGCAAACTGGGCGAGACCGCGGCTCGGCCGCGCTATCTGCACACCCTGCGCGGCGTCGGCGTGAAGCTGGAACCACCGCGACTGGAGCCACCACGATGAGATGGGCCCTGGTCAAGGTCTCGCTGGCGGTCACCGCGATGGTCGTGGTCGCCTTCGCCGTGCCGCTCGGACTCGTCATCCGGGAGATGGCCCGCGACCGCGCCTTCTCCAACGCCGAACGGGAGGCCGCCGCCGTCGCCCCGGCGCTGTCCATCACCACCGACCGCGAGCAGCTGGAACGCGTCGTCGCCTCCGCCGGTTCGGACGCCGGGATGGCCGTGCACATACCGGCGCCCGGGGACCGGAGCGGCGGCGCCACCGACATCGGACGGCAGCGGGCGACCGACGAGGACATCGCCGCCGTACGGCGGATGGGGCGGGCCTCCACCACCGAGGTGGGCGGCGGCTCCACCCTGCTCCAGCCGGTCGCGCTCAGCTCCGGCGAGATCGCCGTCGTCGAGGTGTACGTGCCCGAGTCCGAGGTGACCAACGGCGTCGGCACGGCCTGGGCGGTGCTCGCCGCGGTCGGCGCCGCCCTGATCGTCGGCTCGGTCGCGGTCGCCGACCGGCTGGGCGTCCGGATGGTGCAGCCGGCCCGGCGCCTGGTCGAGGGCGCGCACGAGCTGGGGGAGGGCAGGCTCGGCGCGCGGGTGCCCGTGGAGGGACCGGACGAACTGCGGCGCGCCGCGGTCGCGTTCAACTCCATGGCCGACCAGGTCGTCCAGCTCCTCGCCAACGAACGGGAGCTGGCCGCCGACCTGTCCCACCGCCTGCGCACCCCGCTGACCGTGCTGCGCCTCAACGCGGCCTCGCTCGGCGACGGACCCGCCGCCGAGCAGACCCGGGCCGCCGTCGAACAGCTGGAGCGCGAGGTCGACACGATCATCCGCACCGCCCGGGACGCCAAGCCGCAGACGGCCGTCGCCGGGCCCGGCGCCGGGTGCGACGCGGCCGAGGTGGTCCGCGAGCGGATGGGGTTCTGGTCGGCACTGGCCGAGGACGAGGGCCGCAAGTGGCGGGTGGCCGGGGCCGACCGGCCGGTGCGCATACCCGTGGCCCGTACCGACCTGGCCGCCTCCCTCGACGCGCTGCTCGGCAACGTCTTCCGGCACACCGCCGAGGGCACCGCCTTCGCCGTCGACCTGCACAACGGCGAGGACGCGGTGATCGTGCTCGTCTCCGACGCCGGCACCGGCATCGCGGACCCGGAGGCGGCGATGGCCCGCGGCCGGGGTTCGGGCGCCGACGGGTCGACCGGGCTCGGCCTGGACATCGTGCGCCGGATGGCGGAGTCGACCGGCGGTGACGTCCGCATCGGCGCCTCCGTGCTGGGCGGTACCGAGGTGCGGATCTGGATCCAGCTGGACGGGCGGACGGCTCCGGCCCGGCGCGGGCACCGGGGTGCCGTACGCCGACGCAGGCAGAGCCGTGCACCGGCTCCGGCACCGGCGGCCCCGGCCGGCCGCGACCATTAATCGGTCCCGATCCCTTCCTTAAGCCCACCCTAAGATCGCCAACCCCCGCCCGGATCAGGCTCTTTGCCCGATTCCGGATCGCTAGCGTGCTGCCGCACCCCCACCCCGCCCCCGCCGGCCCTCCGCCGGGGGCACCGTGAACATCGAAGGCAGGCACGTCATGCGCACGCACCGACGCAAGGTCAGTGGCAGGAACAAGGCGATCGGCGCCCTCGTCGCGGCGGCCGTGGCCGGTGGCGGGGCGCTGCTGTTCACCAGCACCGCCCAGGCGGCCTCGGTCGGTGCCGCGTACACCAAGACCAGCGAGTGGTCGACGGGCTACACCGCGCAGTACGTCGTCACCAACAACAGCGGGCAGCCGAAGGCCGACTGGACCCTGGAGTTCGACCTGCCCTCCGGTGCGAAGCTCGGCTCGCTGTGGAACGCCGAGTCGAAGACGGCCGGGCAGCACGTCACCGTGACGCCGCCCAAGTGGGACACGGACGGGCTGAGGGCCGGCGAGTCGGTCACGGTCGGCTTCGTCGTCAACGGCACCGCCGACCCGACCGGTTGCCTCGTCGACGACGCCGCGTGCTCGACGGACGACGGCGCCACCCCCGAGCCCGGCGGCCGCCCCACCGATCCCCCGGCCCCGACGCCCACCCCGACCCCCACGGCAACCGGCGGCACGGAGCCGACGCCGACCGGCACTCCCACCACTCCGGCGCCCACCGGCACCCCGGGCGACGGAACCGCAGCGGGCGCCGGATTCGCGCCGTACGTCGACACCTCCCTCTACCCGGCCTTCGACCTGCTCGCGCACTCCGCGGCGACCGGCGTCAAGGAGTACAACCTCGCCTTCGTGACCGACGGCGGCGGCTGCACCCCCAAGTGGGGCGGCGTCACCGACCTCGGCGGCGACGCGGTGGCGAACCAGATAGGCGACCTGCGCGCGAAGGGCGGCGACGTCCGGGTCTCCTTCGGCGGCGCCTCCGGCTCCGAACTGGGCACCACCTGCACGTCGGCCGACGCGCTGGCGGCGGCGTACGGCAAGGTCGTCGACGCCTACCGGCTCACCAAGGTCGACTTCGACGTCGAGGGCGGGGCGCTGCCCGACACGGCCGCCAACACCCGCCGCGCCCAGGCGATCGCCGCGCTCCAGAAGCAGCACCCCGGCCTGGACGTCTCCTTCACCCTCCCGGTGATGCCCGAGGGCCTCACCCAGGTGGGCGTCGACCTGCTCGCCGACGCGAAGAAGAACGGCGTGGACATCGACGCCGTCAACATCATGGCGATGGACTACGGCCCCGCGTACAGCGGCGACATGGGCACCTACGCCGAGCAGGCCGCCACCGCCACCCAGGCGCAGATCAAGGGCGTCCTCGGCCTGTCCGACGCGGACGCCTGGAAGACGGTCGCCGTCACGCCGATGATCGGCGTCAACGACGTCGCCTCCGAGGTCTTCAAGGTCGACGACGCCACCCAGCTCGTCGAGTTCGCGAAGTCCAAGGGCCTGGGCGCCCTGTCCATGTGGTCCGCCACCCGCGACAAGGCCTGCCCGGGCGGTCCGAAGCCGTCGGCCGACGCCACCTGCAGCTCCGTGGACCAGGAGCCGAACGCCTTCGCCAAGGCCCTCGCCGCCTACAAGTAGGGCAGGGCTCCCTCACCGTAGGGCCGGGCCCCACACCGGCCCTACGCGCGGGGCGCGGCATCCCCCGTGGGATGCCGCGCCCCGCCACCGCCTGGGTGCCGACTCCCCGAGGGGCTACTCGACGGCGTCCACCGGCGGCAGCGTCCCCGTGCGGGCCGCCCGCCCGAACCACAGGGCGCTCGACTTCGGGGTGCGCTGCTGGGAGGCGTAGTCGACGTACACGGCGCCGAAGCGCTTCTCGTAGCCGTACGCCCACTCGAAGTTGTCCAGCAGGGACCACAGGTAGTAGCCGCGGACGTCCGCACCGTCGGCGATGGCCTGCCGCACCGCGGTGAGGTGGCCGTTCAGGTAGGCGACCCGGTCGGGGTCGTGCACCGTGCCGTCCGCGCCGGGCTTGTCGTCGTAGGCGGCGCCGTTCTCGCTGATGTACAGCGGCATGCCGGGGGCCTCGCGGTCGTACCGCATGATCAGCTCGTGCAGGCCGGTCGGGTCGACGCTCCAGCCCATCTCGGTGCGCTCGCCGGGCGGCTGGTGGAAGGCCACGTCGTCCGCGGCGGGCCAGGGCGAGTGGTCGCTCGCGCCGTGGCCGTCGGCGCGGGGGGCACGCGAGTCGGCGTCGGCCGCCGACACCACCGTCGGCGTGTAGTAGTTGAGGCAGATCGCGTCGATCGGCTGGCGGATCTGGCCCAGGTCGCCGTCCTGGACGAACGACCAGTCGGTGAGCGGCGCCGTCGCCTCCAGCAGGGTCTGCGGGTAGGCGCCGTGCAGGATCGGACCGTGGAAGATCCCGCCGGACAGGTCGTCGATCTTCCGCGCCGCCGCCAGGTCCGCCGGGCTCTGCGACAGCGGCCGCACGACGGACGTGTTGAGGCTGATCGCCACCGAGTTGCGGGCCGGCATCACCGAACGCAGCGCGACCGTGCCGAGGCCGTGCGCCAGGTTCAGGTGGTGCGCGGCGCGCAGCGCGGCCGCCGGGTCGGTGCGGCCGGGGGCGTGCACACCGGAGGCGTAGCCCAGGAAGGCGGCGCACCACGGCTCGTTGAGCGTGATCCACTGCTCCACCCGGTCGCCGAGCGCCTCGCCCACGATCTGCGCGTACTCGGCGAACCGGTACGCCGTGTCCCGCTCGGGCCAGCCGCCCGCGTCCTCCAGCTCCTGCGGCAGGTCCCAGTGGTAGAGGGTGACGGCCGGCTTGATCCCGGCGGCCAGCAGCTCGTCCACCAGGCGGCGGTAGAAGTCCAGGCCGCGCTGGACGGCGGGGCCGCGGCCGGTCGGCTGCACCCGGGGCCAGGAGATGGAGAAGCGGTAGGCACCGAGGCCCAGGTCCTTCATCAGCGCCACGTCGTCGCGGTAGCGGTGGTAGTGGTCGACGGCGACGTCACCGGTGTCCCCGCCGGCCGTCTTCCCGGGGGTGTGGCTGAAGGTGTCCCAGATCGACGGGGTGCGGCCGTCCTCCCGTACCGCGCCCTCGATCTGGTACGCCGAGGTGGCGGCGCCCCACAGGAAGGCGGGGGGGAAGGTCACCGGGGTCACCGGCGTTGCGGACTCAAGCATGGAAGCGCTCCCATAGCAGGTCGTGGCGGGTCCGGGCGGGTCCCGGGGGGACCGGCCGGAGGACCGACGCGCTGGACCGACGAGTAAGAAGGACGAGGGGGGAAGGGGGGCCGGGGCGGTGGCCCGGCCCCGGGGGTGAGGGGTCAGCCCTTGACGGCGCCCTGCATGATGCCGCCCACGATCTGCTTGCCGAAGATCGCGAACACCAGCAGCAGCGGCAGCGTGCCCAGCAGCGCACCGGCCATGATCAGGGACTGGTCCGGGGTGTAGCCGCGGCCCAGCCCGGCGAGCGCGACCTGCACGGTCGGACTGCCGTTCTGCGTCAGCACCAGGAACGGCCACAGGAAGTCGTTCCAGGACTGCACGAACATCAGCATGCCGAGCACGGCCATCGCGGGCCGCGCCGCCGGGAACACCACGTGCCACATGACACGCCAGCTGCTGGCGCCGTCCACGCGCGCCGCCTCGATGATCTCGTCCGGCAACGCCTGGAGCAGGTACTGCCGCATGAAGAACACGCCGAACGCGTTCACCAGGGACGGCAGGATCACCGCCTGCAACTGGTCGGACCAGTCCAGCTTCGCGACCATCATGTACAGCGGGATGATGCTGAGCTGCGGCGGCACCATCATCGTGCCGATGACGATCAGCATCAGCGCGTTGCGCCCGCGGAAGCGCAGCTTGGCGAAGGCGAACCCGGCGACCGTCGACAGGAAGACGATGGTGCACGCCGAGATCCCGGCCACGATGGTGGTGTTGAGGAACGCCTCGCCGAGGTTGGCGTCGTTCCAGGCGATCTCGAGCTTGTCGAACAGGTTGCCGCCGAACCAGAGGGGCGGCGGCGTCTGGGCGAGCCGCTGGTTGTCGCGCGAGGCGGCGATCGCCGTCCACACCAGCGGGAACAGCGAGCCGATGGTGAACAGGGCGAGGATGATGTAGGCGACCGGCCCGGCGTGCAGCGTGCCGCCGGCCCGGGATGCCTTGGAGCGTCGTCGGCCCCGCCGGGACGGCTCGGGTGCCGCGTCGGCCGGGGGTTTCGTCATGGTCGTCGTCACGGCCGGTTCTCCTTAACTACTGGCGCGCAGCCGGCGCGAGATGACGGCGTTGAGGATCCCGATCACGATCAGGATCAGGAACATCGCCCAGGCGATCGCGGAGGCGCGGCCCAGGTGCTGGTTGACCCAGCCCTGCTCGTACAGGTACAGGCCGAGCGTCTGGAACTGGTGCTGGGAGCCGCCCGAGGCGCCCTTGTTGGCGTCGAAGAGCAGCGGTTCGCCGAAGACCTGCGAGGCGCCGATGGTCGACACGACGACCGTGAACAGGATCGTGGGACGCAGCGAGGGCAGCGTGACGTGGATGAACTGCCGCCAGCGGCTGGCGCCGTCCAGCGCCGCCGACTCGTACAGGTCCTGCGGGATCGCCTGCATCGCGGCCAGGTAGATCAGCGCGTTGTATCCGGTCCAGCGCCAGATGACGATGGTGGACACGGCGAACTTGGACGACCACGAGCCGTTCTGCCAGTCGATCTTGTCCAGGCCCACCAGGTCGAGGACCCAGTTGATCATGCCGTAGTCCCGGCCGAAGAGCAGCACGAAGACCAGCGAGGCCGCGGCGATCGACGTCGCGTACGGCGCCAGCATCACGACCCGGTAGAAGGTCGAGGCGCGCAGCTTGTAGTTGAGGATGTGCGCGAGGCCCATCGCCATCAGCAGCTGCGGCACCGTCGAGATGACGCCGATCCACAGCGTGTTCTTCGCGGCGTTCCAGAAGAACTCGTCGTCGAAGATCCGGGTGTAGTTGTCCAGACCCGTCCACTGCATGTCGGTGGGCGCGGTCAGCTCCACCGTGTGCAGCGAGGCCCAGCCGGTGTAGATCAGCGGGAACAGGCCGAAGGCGAGGAAGAGCAGGAAGAACGGTGAGACGAACGCGTACGGGCTCCAGCGCATGTCCCGCTGCCAGCGGCGGGAGAGCTTGGCCCGCTTCCTGCGGTCCGCCTCCGCGGACGCCCTGCCGCCGGGCGGGCGGCCCGGGGCCGCGCCCCCCTTGACGGGGGACGCGGCGGTGTCGTGCCGGGTGGTCATTCCGGTCACTTCTCCAGGTTGTTGTCGATGGTCTTCACGGCGTTGTCCCACGCGTCCTCGGCCGACTTGCCCTGGGTGACGAGGATGACGCCGTTGTCGGTCAGACCCTGCTGGACGATCTGGTCCTTCGGGCCGATCACCTGGGTCGGGATCTGCTCCGCGGCCTTGGCGAACAGCTCGCCGATCGGCGCGTCACCGGTCATGTCGTTCTTGCCGCCGGTCACCTGCGGGAGCTTGTACGCGGCGGGCGCGCTCGGGAAGCTGCCCATCTTGGAGAAGAGCTTGGCCTGCTGCTCGGGGGCGGTCAGCCAGGTGACCAGCTTCTGGGCCTCCTTCACGTGCTTGCCGCCCTTGGGCACGCCCAGGAAGGTGCCGCCCCAGTTGCCGGCCTTCGGGGCCTGGGCGACGTCCCACTTGCCGGCGGAGTCCGGCTGGGACTTGGCCTTGATGGTGCCGAGCATCCACGGCGGGCAGGCGACGGTGGCGAACAGGCTGTTGGAGATGGTCTGGTCCCAGGCCGGCTGGAACTGCGTCTGCGACTGGACCAGTCCCTTCTCGGCCGCCTCGGCGGTCAGGTCGAAGGCGTCCTTGACGGCCGGGTTGGTCTTGTAGATGACCTTGCCGGAGGCGTCGTAGAACTTCTCGTCCTCACTGCTGAGGACGGCGTTGATCAGACCGCCGGGGGAGTCCATGAAGTAGGTGTCCTTGCCGGCACCCTTCTTGTACTTCTCGCCGGCCTCGATGAACTTGTTCCAGTCACCGGCCCACAGCTTGGAGACCTCTTCGCGGTCGGTCGGCAGGCCGGCCTTCTCGAACAGGTCCTTGCGGTAGCAGATGGCCATCGGGCCGATGTCGGTGCCGAGGCCGATCGTGGCGCCGTCCTTGGTGGTGGCCTGCTGCCACTTCCAGTCGAGCCAGTTGCTCTTCTGGACGCCCGCGGCCTTGGACATGTCCTCGAACTTGTCCGCCTGGGTGGCGACGACCTCGGCGATGTTGCCGACCTCTATCGCCTGCACGTCCTGGAGGCCGCTGTTGGTGGTGAGGTGGTTCACCAGGGCGGGGTAGTAGTTCTCGTTCCGCTCGGTGACGTTCTCCTCGATGTTGATGTCCGGGTTGAGCTTCTCGTACTCGTCGTAGAGACCGGCTTCCTTGAAGCCCATCGTCCCGAACAGACCGAGGGTGATGGTGGTCTTGCCGCTGCTGTCGCCCGACGACGAGCTGTCCTCGTCGTTCCCGTCGTCGGCACAGCCGGCCAGCAGCCCGGCGCCCAGCGACGCGATGGCCGCCATGACCACCACTCTGCGGGCCGATCCTCTGCGTGCTGCTCGCATTGCGTCCTCCTGTTGCCCTGACGTGCCGACCCCCCGGCCAACTGCATGGTTGGACCCGCTGCTTCATGTGGTGCGTTCGTCGCTGCGGCTCGGGCGTGGAACGTGCGGGATGTGTATGTGCCAGGTAGTGTGGGAGCGCTCCCACAAGTGATGTGTTGAAGAGTCGTCGGTCCGGGCGGGGGTGTCAAGGGAACGGACGCGACGAATTGCGTTCAGTTATCGGCCTGTTAACTGGACGTTGCGAGCGGCGCGGAGACGCCCCCCGTACGCCGGGGGAGGGGCCGGAGTCGGTCATTACACCCGACCGGCCTGTTAAATTCCAGGCCAGCCGCAGAGTGCGGGGGTGACGACGGGAGGCGGAGCCGATGGCAAGCCACGGAGTGCGTGGTCGGAGCGGTGGCCGGCCCACCCTCGAAGAAGTGGCGGCACGCGCGGGCGTCGGCCGCGGCACGGTCTCCCGCGTGATCAACGGCTCCCCCCGGGTCAGCGACGCGACCCGGGCGGCCGTCGAGGCGGCGGTCGCGGAGCTGGGTTACGTCCCGAACACGGCGGCCCGTGCGCTGGCGGCCAACCGTACGGACGCGATCGCCCTGGTGGTGCCGGAACCGGAGACCCGGTTCTTCGCGGAGCCCTACTTCTCGGACATGCTGAAGGGCGTCGGCTCCGAGCTGTCCGAGACCGAGATGCAGCTGCTGCTGATATTCGCGGGCAGCGACCGGGAGCGGGAGCGGCTCGCCCAGTACCTGGCGGCGCACCGGGTGGACGGCGTCCTGCTGGTCTCGGTGCACGCCGACGACCCGCTGCCCGACCTGCTGACCCAGCTGGAGATCCCCGCGGTGATCAGCGGTCCCCGCTCGGCCGCGGAGCCGCTGGCCTCGGTGGACTCGGACAACTACGGCGGCGCCCGCTCGGCCGTCGAGCACCTGCTGTCCCGGGGGCGCGGCCGCGTCGCCCACATCACCGGTCACCTCGCCGTCTACGGCGCGCAGCGACGCGTCGACGGCTACCGCGACGCCCTGCGCGAGGCGGGCCACGAGGTGGACGAGGGACTGATCGAGCCGGGCGACTTCACCGAGGAGGGCGGGCGCCGCGCGATGGCGGAGCTGCTGCGCCGCCACCCCGACATCGACGCGGTCTTCGCCGCCTCCGACGTCACCGCGGCGGGCGCCGGCCAGGTCCTGCGCGAGGCGGGTCGGCGCATCCCGGACGACGTGGCGCTGGTCGGCTACGACGACTCGGCCATCGCCCGCCACATGGAGCCGCCGCTGACCAGCGTGCGCCAGCCCATCGAGGAGATGGGCCGCGCGATGATCGACCTGCTGCTGACCGAGATCGCCGACCGCCGCCCGGCCGCCTCGCGCGGCCTGGAACGCCACCAGGTGGTGCTGGCGACGGAACTGGTGGAGCGCAGGTCGTCGTAAGCGGGTGCGCCCCCCGGCAACCGCCGGCGGGGCGCGTCCCTCGGTCACCGCCACCGCCACCGCAGACGACGCCCGGGCCGCCACCACCGACGTGCCGCCCGGCGCGGCGGGGCGGCGATCCTCGGCGTGCCGGTGGAGCGTACGCAGCTGCTGCTGGTCGACCTCGCAGGGTCGGCACTCGTGGGCGCGGTGCTCCTGCTCGGCGCGGGCTCTGGGCGGGGGCCGACTGCCGGAAGCTCCCGGAACGCCGTCAGCCGGTGACCTTCGTGAAGGTCACCGGCTGACGGATCAGGGTGAGTGACGGGACTTGAACCCGCGGCATCCTGGACCACAACCAGGTGCTCTACCAGCTGAGCTACACCCACCAAGGCCGGTGCTCGAATCCCGCGTGGCGGGTTTCCCGACCGGCTGAGAAAAAGTGTACAGGGTCCGAAGGGGTGCTCGCGCCCGGCTTTCCGGACGTCGCCAGCCGGCGGGCCCGCGCCCCTAACCGGCGGATACGACGTGCTTCGCGGCGATCGCCCGGGCCGTGTCGGAGTCGGGGCCGGGCTGCGGGACGAAGACCGCCTCCCGGTAGTAGCGCAGTTCGGCGATGGACTCGCGGATGTCGGCCAGCGCCCGGTGGTTGCCGTTCTTCTCGGGGCTGTTGAAGTACGCCCGCGGATACCAGCGGCGGGCCAGCTCCTTGATCGAGGAGACGTCGACGATCCGGTAGTGGAGGTAGCCCTCCAGCGTCGCCATGTCCCGCAGCAGGAAGCCGCGGTCGGTGCCGACCGAGTTGCCGCACAGCGGCGCCTTGCCCGGCTCCTTCACGTGCTCCCGCACATAGGCCAGGACCTGCGCCTCGGCGTCCGCCAGGGTCGTGCCGCCGTCCAGCTCGGCGAGCAGCCCGGACGCGGTGTGCATCTCGCGCACCACCTCCGGCATCGTCTCCAGGGCCCGGTCCGGCGGGCGGATGACGATGTCGACGCCCTCGCCGAGGATGTTCAGCTCGGAGTCGGTGACGAGGGCGGCAACCTCGATGAGCGCGTCGTCGGACAGCGAGAGGCCGGTCATCTCGCAGTCGATCCACACCATGCGATCGTTCATGCGGGCCACTTTACGGTGGGTGCCTGTTTATCGGGCCCCCGGCGTCGGTGCGGGCGTCACGGGGGCTGCCGCCCCCGAACCCCCGCTCCGGCCCTGAACGGGCCTCGTCCTCAAACGCCGGACGGGCTGAGTTGCCCTGCCCGGCATCGGACGGGAACGCCGAAGGGGCTGAGTGTGCCCCGCCCGGTACCGGACGTGAACGCCGGACGGGCCGAGTGTGCCCGTCCGGCGTTCAAGGGAGCCGTCTGCTCACCTCACGGCGCGCTGCGCTGGCCCGGCACGCTCGCCGCGCCCGCCGGCATCGGGGTGGCGGTGCGGCGGGTCTGGAACGGGACCGCGTTCTCCGGGGCGAGGGCGGCCGGCGGGTCGGACGGGGGCAGCGGACGGGAGGCGGCCGCGGTGTCCGGGTCCGGCTGGCGGTCGCCCTGGGGACGGCGCGCCCGGTAGGCCGCCCGGTAGGCGGCCGGGGACGAGCCCAGCTGGCGGCGGAAGTGGCCGCGCAGGGCCACCGGGGAGCGGAAGCCGCAGCGCCCGGCGACCTCGTCCACCGAGTAGTCCGACGTCTCCAGCAGCCGCTGCGCCTGGAGCACCCGCTGGGTGATCAGCCACTGGAGCGGGGCGCTGCCCGTCAGCGAGCGGAACCGGCGGTCGAAGGTGCGGCGGCTCATGTAGGCGCGCGCGGCCAGCGTCTCCACGTCGAACTGCTCGTGGAGGTGCTCCAGCGCCCAGGCGACGACCTCGGCGAGCGGGTCGGCGCCGATCTCCTCCGGTAAAGACCTGTCGAGGTAGCGCTCCTGGCCGCCGCTGCGGCGCGGGGGGACCACCAGTCGGCGGGCCAGCGCGCCGGCCGCCTCGTTGCCGTGGTCCGTGCGCACGATGTGCAGGCACAGGTCGATCCCGGCCGCGGTGCCCGCGGACGTCAGCACGTCGCCGTCGTCCACGAAGAGCTCGCGCGGGTCGACGTGCACCGACGGATAGCGCTTGGCCAGCGTCGGCGCGTACATCCAGTGCGTGGTGGCGGGGCGGCCGTCCAGCAGGCCGGCCGCCGCGAGGACGAAGGCGCCCGTGCACAGTCCGACTATGCGCGCCCCCTCCTCGTGCGCCCTGCGCAGTGCGTCGAGTGCCTCCTCCGGCGGCGGCGAGGTGATCGACCGCCAGGCCGGCACGACGACCGTGCCCGCGCGCGAGATCGCCTCCAGCCCCTGCGGCGCGGTGAGTTCCAGGCCGCCCGTGGTCCGCAGCGGGCCGTCCTCGCCGGCGCACACCAGCAGCCGGTAACGCGGCACGCCGGCGTCCTGGCGGTCGATCCCGAACACCGACAGCGGTATGGAACTCTCGAAGATGGGGCCGCCGCTGAACAGCAGCACCGCGACGATCTCCTTGCGGCGGCGCCCGGACAGCTTCCGGGCCGCGGCTTCCGGCGCGGCGGTGGAGTCGTGGCTCATACTGCTAAGCCCCCCTCGGTGGTCGCGGCGCCCTTCACCCTTCGGGTCTGTCGCTCCAACACGTTTCCCCTCGGTCCTGCACGAGTCCCCCGCCGTAGACGGTCAAGATCGAATCTACTGTGTCCCGCCGAGCCGAGGTGGCCGGTTCGGCACTTGGGACATTGTCGACATGGCAACTTGGCGTGAAGCAGTCGATCACGAAGCGTTGCACTCCCGGGCGCCCCAGGGAAGTGCGCCTTGTGTCAGTGGCCAATCCCCGTAGGGTGCGAGGGGGGCCCAAGACCCTTTCCGTGCAGGTGGAACGGGGGTTTGGGGGTGGTGAGGGGCGTGGATGCGCCACCTGCGGAAGTTGGCTGAAAAGAAGCGGAACTGTGCGCGGAAACCGGTCAGTCGACCGGTGCTTTTTCCCCAGCGTGCCGCCCGCCCCTGCGTGCCTGCCGCCCGCGTCCGCGCGCCCGCTGCCGGGCCGCCACCCGCTCGGAACGCCGCAGCAGCAGACGGCAGGCGGCGGTGACGGCGGCCAGGCCGAAGGCCGTGCCGGCGGCGCCCGCGAGGGAGGCGCCGTACCAGAGGAGCGCCACCGGGACGAGGAAGCAGCTGAACGCCGCCCAGCGGACGAGATCGGTGACGCCGTCCCGGTCGGGTGCGCCGGACGTCGGGTCGGCGGGACGGTGCGGTCCTGACACGGGTGCTCCCTGGGGTGGCGGCACGGGGATCAACGCCCGTGAGCCGCGTCGGTCACGACGGGACACGACCGGTCACGGACAGTTGAATCCTGTGCAAACCGCCTGTACAGAGCAGCAACCATTGCGTTACGGGCGCCCTCTCGGGCATGCTCCGGTGAATCCCGCGGGGGACCCCCTGCGAGATCTGGGCGAAGGAGGCGTGCCGCCGTACCCTTGGGGGTATGGGGTTGGGAAGACCATTCCCGGACACAGCTCCGCCGCACACTGTTGTCCCCCATAGAGGATAAAAACGCCGAGACAGCCATGGCCGGTCACGAATTCTTCGAACCCGCGGACCGCAAGCGGCCCGTCGCCGAACCTACGGCGGCCGAGCCCCTGGCGGCCGAAGAGCCACGCCAGTCGTGCGACCCAGCCTTCAAGCACGGTGTCGTCGTCGGCTTCGACGGCTCGACGTCCAGCGAGCGCGCCCTCGCCTACGCCATCGGCATGGCCTCGCGGTTGGGCTCCGGCCTGGTCATCGTGCATGTCGCCAACCGGCTGCCCACCACCGTGTGGGCCGGCTGCGAACCCCCGGTCTTCGTGGACGTGCCCGACCACCGCACCGAGGTGCTCGGTCTGGAGCTGGCGTGCGCGGACTACCTCGCCGAGGTGTCCTGGATCCTGGTCGAGCGCGGCGGCGACATCTGCCACGAGCTCGAAGAGGTGGGGCGGGAGTACGAGGCCGACGCCATCGTCGTCGGCTCCAGCCACGGACTGGTCGGCCGCCTCTTCGGCTCCGTCGCGGGCCGCCTCGCCAAGCGTGCGAAGCGGCCCGTGGTCGTCATCCCCTGACGTCGCGGGACGGGGCTACTCCACCGTCACGGACTTGGCGAGGTTGCGGGGCTTGTCGATGTCCCGGCCCAGGGCCAGGGCCGTGTGGTACGCGAGGAGCTGGAGCGGGATGCCCATGAGGATCGGGTCCAGCTCGTCCTCGTTCTTCGGGACGACGATCGTGTGGTCGGCCTTCTCCTGCTCCTGGTGGGCCACGGCGAGGATCTGACCGCTGCGCGCCTTGATCTCCTCCAGGGCCGCGCGGTTCTTCTCCAGCAGGTCGTCGTCCGGCACGATCGCGACCGTCGGCAGGGCCGGCTCGATCAGGGCGAGCGGGCCGTGCTTCAGCTCGGAGGCCGGGTAGGCCTCGGCGTGGATGTAGGAGACCTCCTTGAGCTTCAGGGAAGCCTCGCGGGCGACTGGGTAGCCCCGGACGCGGCCGATGAAGAGCATCGAGCGGGCCTCGGCGTACTGCGCGGCCAGCTGCTTGACGTCCTCCTCCTGCTTCAGCATCTCCTCGATCTGCGCGGGCAGCTTGCGCAGCCCCTCGATGATCCGCTTGCCGTCGCGCACGGAGAGGTCGCGGGTGCGGCCCAGGTGCAGGGCGAGCAGCGCGAAGGCGACGCAGGTGTTGGTGAAGCACTTGGTCGACACCACGCAGACCTCGGGGCCGGCGTGCACGTACATGCCGCCGTCGGCCTCGCGGGCGATCGCCGAGCCCACGACGTTGACGATGCCGAGGACCCGGGCGCCCTTGCGCTTCAGCTCCTGCACGGCGGCCAGCACGTCGTAGGTCTCGCCGGACTGGGAGACGGCGATGTACAGGGTGTCGGGGTCGACGACCGCGTTGCGGTAGCGGAACTCGGAGGCAGGCTCGGCGTCCGCGGGGATGCGGGCCAGCTCCTCGATCATCTGGGCGCCGATCTGGCCCGCGTGGTACGAGGTGCCGCAGCCGAGGATCTTCACGCGGCGCACGGCACGCGCGTCGCGGGCGTCCAGGTTGAGGCCGCCGAGGTGCACGGTGGAGAAGCGGTCGTCGATCCGGCCGCGCAGCACGCGGTCCACGGCCTCGGCCTGCTCGTGGATCTCCTTGTGCATGTAGGTGTCGTGGCCGCCCATGTCGTAGGAGGCGGCCTCCCACTCCACGGTGGTGGGCTCCGACGTGGTGCGGGTGCCCTCGGTGGTGTAGGTGCGGAAGTCGTCGGCCTTGAGGGTGGCCATCTCGCCGTCGTCGAGCGTGACTATCTGCCGGGTGTGGGCGACCAGCGCGGCGATGTCCGAGGCGACGAACATCTCCTTCTCGCCGATGCCGAGGACGACCGGCGAGCCGTTGCGGGCGACGACGATGCGCTCGGGGAAGTCGGCGTGCATCACGGCGATGCCGTACGTGCCCTCGATGACGCGCAGGGTCTCGCGGACCTTGTCCTCGAGCTTGACGGCCTCGGAGCGGGCGATGAGGTGGACGAGGACCTCGGTGTCGGTCTCGGAGAGGAACTCGACGCCGTCCGCCTCCAGCTTGCGGCGCAGGTCGGCGGCGTTGTCGATGATGCCGTTGTGGACGACGGCGACCTTGTTGTCGGCCGACATGTGCGGGTGGGCGTTCACGTCGGAGGGGGCGCCGTGGGTGGCCCAGCGGGTGTGGGCGATGCCGGTGGTGCCCTTGAAGCGCGCCGGGACCTTGGCCTCCAGGTCGCGCACCCGGCCCTTGGCCTTGACCATCCTGAGGCCGGCCGCCTTCGGGGAGGTCACGACGATGCCCGCCGAGTCGTACCCGCGGTACTCCAGGCGCTGGAGGCCCTCCAGGAGCAGGGGCGCGACGTCACGCTTGCCGATGTATCCGACGATTCCGCACATGTATACGTAAACCTCGTGTCTCTCTTCGGCCTCTCGGCCGTGGCCGGCCTCTCAGCCGTAGACGATGCGGCGCAGCTGACGGAGCGACAGCTCCGGTGGTGCGACCGCCCGGTATTTCAGTTCCGCCTCGATCCGTTCGAAGATCGTCGCGTTCACCAGGCCCTGGGCCTGGAGCTCGCGGTGGCGGCGACGGACGTACTCCTCGGTCGTCTCGTCGAAGTAGGCGAGCACGTCCTGGACCACGCGCAGCGCCTCGCCCCGGCTCAGGGGGGTGGACCGCGTCAGATGATCAACGAGTTCGTCGTGCACCCGGTAGATCCTGGGGTAAGGGAGACGCTTGTGCAAGAATCCTGCCCGATATCGGGCAGGCGTGACGGCTCCAGTGTCACTCCTTGGCCTACATCCGCTTCAGTACGGCCTGCTTGGCCAGGGTGAACTCCTCGTCCGTCAGCACCCCGGAGCGGTGCAGGTCGCCCAGCTCCCGCAGCCGGCGCAGCAGCGCGTCGTGATCGTCCTCGGCGGTCGGTGCGGGTGCGGGCGCGGGTGCGGAGGTCTCGTCGGCCGCGCGGGCCTCCTCCAGGGCCGCGCGGGCGGCCGGGTGCGGGAGGCGGGCCTGTACGGCCGCGGCCACCAGGGCCATCAGCGGGTCCCGCTTGAAGCCCCACAGCTCCACCGCGTTGGGGTCGTACTTCGGCGGCACCTTGCCCGGCGCCGCCCGCACGGTGAAGCGCAGGTGGCCGTTCTCCAGGCCGGCCGACGGCTGCCACTCCACCGCGACGATGTCCGCGAGGGGCAGGGTGCGCGGACCGGCGGCCGACTTGGCGTCCTCCGCCTGCCACTTCCACTCCAGGCGTACCTGCTCGCCGTCGAAGTGCGCGATGCCGTCCCCGGCCGACACCGACAGCGGCACCGAGGGCCCCGGCAGCAGGTAGGCGTCCACCGGGCCGGACGGGACCTGGTCGAGGAGCAGCGCGTTGCGCACCTCGTCCACGAAGTACTCGGCCACCCCGTACCGGTCGGACTCCACGAGGAGCTGGTACGGGTCGTGCGGCTCGGTCAGCCGGCCGCCCGCCGCGTGCAGCAACGGGTCGGCGCCGTCCCGCAGCCGCAGCCTGAGCCGCCCCGACTTCTTCCCCTGCTCGAACGATATGCCCGCCAACGCCGCGAGGGGTACGAGCAGTTCACCCAGTTCCCTGCGGAGCAGACTGACGTTCTTGTCCCGCCCGGGTGTCAACCGCAGGGCGTCGCCGTCGAAGACCCACGTACCGTCCTTCTGGATGATTTCCGCCATGCGGGGATTGTTTCATCGCGCCCGTGGGCGGTGATGGTGCGGGAGAGTGGTCCCCACCCGTCCCCAACCTCCGTCCCCGACCCCCTGATTGCACGCCTCGCGAAGGGAGCGCACGTGAGACCTCATCGACGGCACCACAGAACGACTCCCCGCATGACCCGGCTGCTGGGATCGCTGCTGCTGGTGGCGGCGGTCGGCGCCATGACCACCGGCGCCGCCCCGGTCCGGAAGACGGCCGCGGAACCGACCCCCCTGGACCGGGTGATCCCGGCCCCCGCCTCGGTCGACCCCGGCGGCGCCCCGTACCGCATCACCCGCGGCACCCACATCCGCGTGGACGACTCCCGCGAGGCCCGCCGCGTCGGCGACTACCTCGCGGACCTGCTGCGGCCCGCCACCGGCTACCGGCTGCCCGTCACCTCCCACGGTCGGGGCGGCATACGACTGCGCCTGGCCGAGGGCCCGTACGGCGACGAGGGCTACCGCCTCGACAGCGGACGCGAGGGCGTCACCATCACCGCCCGCAAGGCCGCCGGGCTCTTCCACGGCGTCCAGACGCTGCGTCAGCTGCTGCCCGCCGCCGTCGAGAAGGACTCCGCGCAGCCCGGCCCCTGGCTGGTCGCGGGCGGCACCATCGAGGACACCCCGCGCTACGCCTGGCGCAGCGCCATGCTCGACGTCTCCCGGCACTTCTTCGGCGTCGACGAGGTCAAGCGTTACATCGACCGCGTCGCCCTCTACAAGTACAACAAGCTCCACCTGCACCTGAGCGACGACCAGGGCTGGCGCATCGCCATCGACTCCTGGCCGCGCCTGGCGACCTACGGCGGCTCCACCGAGGTCGGTGGCGGCCCCGGCGGCTACTACACCAAGGCGGACTACACGGAGATCGTCCGCTACGCGGCCTCCCGCCACCTGGAGGTCGTGCCCGAGATCGACATGCCCGGCCACACCAACGCCGCCCTCGCCTCCTACGCCGAGCTGAACTGCGACGGCGTGGCACCCCCGCTCTACACCGGCACCAAGGTCGGCTTCAGCACGCTGTGCGTGGACAAGGACGTCACCTACGACTTCGTGGACGACGTCCTCGGTGAACTCGCCGCGCTCACCCCCGGCCGCTACCTGCACATCGGCGGCGACGAGGCGCACTCCACGCCGCAGGTCGACTTCGTGGCGTTCATGAAGCGGGTGCAGCCGGTCGTCGGCAAGTACGGCAAGACGGTCGTCGGCTGGCACCAACTGGCCGGCGCCGAACCGGTCGAGGGCGCGCTCGTCCAGTACTGGGGCCTGGACCGCACCAGCGACGCCGAGAAGGCCCAGGTCGCCGAGGCCGCCAGGAACGGCACCGGGCTGATCCTCTCCCCGGCCGACCGGACGTACCTGGACATGAAGTACACCAAGGACACCCCGCTCGGCCTGTCCTGGGCGGGCTACGTCGAGGTGCAGCGGTCCTACGACTGGGACCCGGCCGCCTATCTGCCGGGCGCCCCGGCCGAGGCCGTCCGCGGGGTCGAGGCCCCGCTGTGGACGGAGACCCTGTCCGACCCGGACCAGCTGGACTTCATGGCCTTCCCGAGGCTGCCGGGCGTCGCCGAGCTGGGCTGGTCCCCGGCGTCGACGCACGACTGGGACACCTACAAGGTGCGGCTCGCCGAACAGGCACCGCGCTGGGAGGCGATGGGGATCGACTACTACCACTCGCCGCAGGTGCCCTGGACCTGACCCGGACGGCACGACGGGCACCCCGGAGGACCGTCTCCGGGGCGCCCGCCCGTTCGTGGGGCCGGTGGTCGGTGGCTACCGGCCCGCCAGGGGGTTCCTCAGGGTGCCGACGAGCTGGAGCGCGCCGGACGGGTCGGCCAGGTCCACCATCTGCCGGTTGTCGCGCAGCTGGAGCCGGTTGAGGCAGGACAGCGCGAACCCGGGCGCGAACATGTCGTACCGCTCGAACTTGTCGGCCAGCTCCGGCACCGACTCCTGGTACTCCCGGGTGACCTCGGCGACCGTCCGCCAGAAGGCGTCCTCCGTGACGATCCCCTCCTCCGCCAGGTTCGCGGCCAGGAAGCGGAAGAAGCAGTCGAAGACGTCCGTGAAGATCGACAGGAGCTTCTTGTCCTCCGGCACGTCCACCGCGATCCGGGCGACCTCCGGCGGCAGCACCGCGTCCGGGTCCATCACCGCGATCTCCTCGGCGATGTCCTTGTAGATCGCCCGCCGCACCACGCCGTCCTCGAGGACGAGGATGACGTTCTCGCCGTGCGGCATGTACACCAGGTCGTAGGCGTAGAAGCTGTGCAGCAGCGGGACGTAGTAGGCCCGCAGGTAGTGCCGCAGCCACTCGGTGGGCGTGAGCCCGGACCGCTCGATCAGCGCACCCGCGAAGGAGGCGCCCTCGTGGTCGACGTGCACGAGGGAGGCCATGGTGGCGAGGGTCTCCCCGTCCCGGAGGGACGGCACGGGGCTCTCCCGCCACAGGGCCGCCAGCATCTTGCGGTACGGCGAGTAGCGGTCGGTGGCCCGCTCGTACTCCAGGTGCCGGTAGCCGACGGCCGCCCGCTCCCGGATGATGCTCAGCCCCGTCTCCTTCAGTACCGGGTCGCCCTCGATCAGCCGGGCGAGCCAGTCGTTGATGGCCGGGGTGGCCTCCATGTAGGCCGCCGACAGACCGCGCATGAAGCCCATGTTGAGGACGGACAGGGCCGTCTTCACGTAGTGCTTCTCGGGGTGCGAGGCGTTGAAGAAGGTGCGGATGGACTGCTGGGCCAGGTACTCGTCGTCACCCTCACCCAGGCAGACCAGGTGCCCGCGGGCGACCTCGGCGGCGAAGGTGACGGTGAGCTTGTTCCACCACTGCCAGGGGTGCACCGGGATGAGGAGGTAGTCGGCCGGGTCCAGGCCGCGCCCGCGCAGCACGCCGTGGAAGCGGTCGACGGTCCCCTCGCCCAGCTCGTCCCGGACGAAGGACTCGTACTCGATGCCCACGCCCGCAGTGAACGCCGCCCGCGAGCGGTGCGCGGCCAGCCACACCAGCCGGACCGGGCTCGCGGTCTCGGGGGCGTACGACAGGTACTCGTGGATGCCGAAGCCGAGGCGCCCGTTGTTGGCGACGAAGCAGGGGTGGCCCTCGGTCATGCCGGTCTCGACGGCCTGGAAGTCTCCGCTCCGGGCCAGCTCGGCGGAGGTGAGCTGCGGCTTGGTCAGCTTGTAGCAGGTGCCGGAGAGGGTGGAGGAGATCTCCTCCAGGTAGACCGGGAGGATCTCGTCGCTCAGACCCAGGGTCTGCTTCAGCTCGACGAAGAAGTCCAGCGCGGCGAGCGGCAGTTCGGCGCCGTCGCGGTGGCGGGTGACGGAGGCGGCGTCGACCTGCCAGTGGTCCAGGGCGCGGACGGTGGCGGTGAAGCGGTACGCGGTCAGGCCGTCGTCGCTGCGGACGACGTACGCGTCCCCGTCGGGCTCCCGCTCCGGGCTCAGCAGCCGCTCGTGGGTGAACTCGGCCAGCGCCTTGCGGATCAGGAGGCGGTTGGCCCGCTCCCAGTGTTCGGGGGTCAGGTGGGCGACGGCGTCGGCGAGGGTCATGCGGACACCGCCTTCGCGAACTGCTCGCGGGTGCAGAAGCTCAGCAAGGCCTTCTTCTCCGGCTTCTGGATCTCGCGCTCGGGCACGAATCCGACGGCTGCGTTCAGGGCGTGCACGGCGGTGTTGGTGACGTCCGGTTCGACGACCACCCGCCGGGTCGCCGGGTCGGCGAACAGCTCGGTCATCACGGCGGTGATCACGGCGCGGGTGAAGCCGTGCACGGGCCGGTCGGTCGGCGCGACCAGGAAGTGCATGCCGACGTCGCCCGGCTCGGGCTCGTACAGCCCGACCAGTTCCCGGTGGGCGGGGTCGTAGCGCTCCATCAGGAAGGCCGGGTCCCCGTCGTGCAGGCCGACGTGGGCCTGCTGGTGCTCGTCGGCGGCCAGCTCCATGTAGGCCCGCTCGACGTCCACCAGCCGGGCGTCCTGCATCATCCAGAACGCGGACTTGGGGTGGGTGAGCCAGCCGTGCAGCAGCTCGGCGTCGGTCAGCGGGTCGACGGGGCGCAGGGTCAGCGCCCCGACGGCGGTGGCGGCGGTGGTGCTCGTACGGCTCATGCGGCGAACTCCTGGAACGCGATCGTCCGCTCGACCGGGTAGTACTCGCGGCCGAGCAGCTCCCGGACGATGCAGCTGTTGCGGTAGGCGCCCATGCCCAGGTCGGGGCTGGTGACGCTGTGCGCGTGGACCCCCGCGTTCTGCAGGAACACGCCGCCTCCCGTGACGTCGACGGCGTAGTTGCGGCCGATGTCGAAGTTGCCGCGGGAGTCGTAGCGCAGGCGGTCCCGGACGGGCTTGAGGAACTCCGGCTCGGTGTACCGGTAGCCGGTCGCGAGGACCAGGCCCTCGGTCTCGATCTCGAAGTCCGTGCCCTGCTCCTCCTGGCGGAACCCGAGCGTGTACGTGCCGTCCGTATACCGGGCGCTGGTCAGCGCCGAGTTGGTGAGCAGGCGGGTGGGGACCGGGCCGCCGAGCCGTTTCCGGTAGAGCAGGTCGAAGATCTCGTTGATCAGATCGCCGTCGATGCCCTTGAACAGGCCCTTCTGCTCGGCCGTGAGGCGGTAGCGGGTGTCCTCGGGCAGCGCGTGGTAGTAGTCCACGTACTCCGGGGAGGTCATCTCCAGGGTGAGCTTGGTGTATTCGAGCGGGAAGAACCGCGGGGAGCGGGTCACCCAGTTCAGCCGGTAGCCGTGGACGTCGATCTCGCCCAGCAGGTCCTGGTAGATCTCGGCGGCGGACTGGCCGCTGCCGACCAGTGTGATCGACTTCTTCTTCACCAGCTCCGCACGCTGCTGGACGTACCGGCTGTTGTGGAGGAAGTCGCCGGCCAGGCCCCGGCAGGCGTCCGGGATGTGCGGCGGGGTGCCGGTGCCCAGGACGAGGCGGCGGGCGCGGTAGGTGTCGCCGGAGGTGGTGGCGACGGCGTACAGCTCCTCGCGCTCGTCGTACGTCACCTCGGTGACCGTGGTGGAGAAGCGGACGCTGCTCAGTTTGTGCGCGGCCCAGCGGCAGTAGTCGTCGTACTCGACGCGCAGCGGGTAGAAGTTCTCCCGGATGTAGAACGAGTAGAGGCGGCCCTGCTCCTTCAGGTAGTTCAGGAAGGAGTACGGCGAGGTCGGGTCGGCGAGCGTCACCAGGTCCGACATGAACGGGGTCTGGAGGTGGGCGCCGTCCAGGAACATCCCGGCGTGCCACTCGAAGTCCGGCTTGGACTCCAGGAAGACGCCGTTCAGCTCGGCGATGGGCTCGGTGAGGCAGGCGAGGCCGAGGTTGAAGGGGCCGAGACCGATGCCCACGAAGTCGTAGGTGGTCTGCGGGGCTTCAGGAAGCGCGGTCAAGGGAGTCTCCCAGGTACTGCTCGGCGTGGCCGGCGATCAGGTCGAGGACGGCGGCGATGTCGGCCGGGGTCGTCTCGGGGTTGAGCAGGGTGAACTTCAGGTAGTGGCGACCGGCGACCTTGGTGCCCGCGACCACGGCGTCGCCGGACGCGAACAGGGCCTTGCGGGCGTAGAGGTTGGCGCGGTCGATCTCGGCGGGGTCGGTGACGTCCGCCGGGATGTGGCGGAAGACCAGCGTGGACAGCGACGGCTGGACCACGACGTCGAAGCGCGGGTCGGCGGCGAGCAGTTTCCACCCCTCGGCGGCCAGGTCGCACACCTCGTCGAAGAGTTCGCCGATGCCGTCGGCGCCCATCACGCGCAGCGTCATCCACAGCTTGAGCGCGTCGAAGCGGCGGGTGGTCTGGAGGGACTTGTCCACCTGGTTGGGGATTCGTTCCTGCACCATGCGGCGCGGGTTGAGGTACTCCGCGTGGTAGGTGGCGTGGCGCAGGGTGGCCGCGTCCCGGACCAGCACGGCCGACGAACTCACCGGCTGGAAGAAGGACTTGTGGTAGTCCACGGTGACCGAGTCGGCCCGCTCGATGCCGTCGATGCGGTCCCGGTACTTCAGGGAGGCGAGCAGCCCGCAGCCGTAGGCCGCGTCCACGTGCATCCACACGCCGTACTGCTCGCACAGTCCGGCGATCTCCGGCAGCGGGTCGATGGAGCCGAAGTCGGTGGTGCCGCCGGTGGCGACGACGGCCATGGGGACCAGGCCGTCCTGCGCGCAGCGCTCCAGCTCGCGGGCGAGGGTGACGGTCTGCATCCGCTTGTCGCGGTCGACGGGGATCGACACGACGGCGTCGGGGCCGAGGCCGAGCAGTTTCGCGGACTTCCTGACGCTGAAGTGGCTGGCCTCGGAGGCGAAGATCCGCAAGGAGGTGAAGTCCTCGGCCTTCGCCTCCTCGCGGGCGAGGAGCAGCGCCTGGAGATTGGACTGGGTGCCGCCGGAGGTGAACACGCCGTCGGCCGCCGGGCCGAGGCCGATCCGGTCGCAGGTCCAGTCGATCAGCTTCCGCTCGATGAGCGTGCCGCCGGCCGACTGGTCCCAGGTGTCCAGGGAGGAGTTGACGGCGGACAGGACCGCCTCGCCGAGCAGCGCCGGTATGACGACCGGGCAGTTGAGGTGGGCGAGGTAGCGGGGGTGGTGGAAGTAGACGGCGTCGCGGAGGTAGACGTCCTCCAGCTCGTCGAGGGCCGCGGCCGTGTCGTGCAGCGGCTCGTCGAGGTCGATCCCGTCGATGCGGGGGGAGAGGGCGTCGACCGTGATGCCGGTGAACGGACGGTCGGTGGTGGCGAGTTTGGCGGCCACCCGCTCGACTCCTTCGGTCACGGAGCGGCGGTACTGCTCCGCGGTGGTGTCGTTGAGCAGGTGCGAACGCATGTGGGGGTCCTCCGGTGGGGACGGTCCGAGAGGGGTGGGGAGGGCCGGAGCCCTCGATTCGACTTAGGTGAGCCTAACCTAAGTCGAGTCGATCAAACGCGTGCCAGTGGGTGACCGCTGTCACTCACGCCCCCTCCGTGCGGCCGGGTGGGGCGGGCGAGGTCTCAGCCCTGCTCGCGGAGTTGTTCCTCCGTCAGGCCGCGGCGCCAGTAGCCGACGAAGGTGACGCGCCGTCGGTCGACGCCGCGCTCGCCCACGAAGTGCCGCCGCAGCTGCTTGACGCAGCCGGACTCGCCCGCGATCCAGACGTAGGGGTGTGCGGCGGGCGGCAGTTGGGCGGCCCGGAGGGTGGCGAGGGTCGCCTCGGGCCCGACGGCGTCGTCCCCGACCAGCCAGGTGATCTCGGCGTCCGCGGCCGTCCGCGGGTCCTGCACGTCCTCGGCGTGCGGCACCTGAAGCCAGACCCGCGCGCGGGTGCCGGCCGGCAGTGCCTCCACGATGGCGCAGGCGGCGGGTACGGCGGTCTCGTCGCCCCAGATCACCACCAGGTCGGTGTCCTCGGGCGGCCGGAAGCGGATCGCCCGGTTGTCGGCGACCGCCGGGCCGAGCAGCAGCACGCGGTCGCCGGGGGCGGCGTCGGCGGCCCAGCGGGCGGCGGGGCCTGCCTGGATCCCCGAGTTCGGTTCGAGGCCGTGCAGGACGAAGTCGACGTCGATCTCGGCGGTGTGCCCGTCGTCGTCCCGGCGCAGCGATCGCAGCGTGTACGAGCGCATCACCGCCCGCACGTCCTCCGGCAGTTCCCGCCAGCCCTGCCACCAGCCGTCGCCCATCTCGACGGGGACCGCGGGCTCGGCCTGCCCCGGATGCGGCAGGAACAGCGACAGGGACTGGTCCTGCCCGTCGGAGTGGAAGTCGCGCAGGTCGGGCCCCGCGAAGGTGACCCGGGCCAGGGACGGTCCGAGCCGCCGCGTCCCTGCGACCTGGAGGGAGAAGAAACGGAACGGGGCGGCCACGGCCGTCGTCATGGAGGGCTCCGGGGAAAGGGGGCGGGTCAGCCGACCTTCTTGGCGTTCTCGATCGCCTCGGCCAGGTTGTCCAGCAGGGGCGTGCACTTGTCGTAGGACAGGATCGGCTCGGGGGAGCGGGCGATGACCTGGCCGGCCTTGACCGCGGGGAGCTGCTTCCAGGTGCCCTCGGTGATGTCCGCGGGCTGGATGGTCGAGGCGCGGTCGTCCATGATGATGACGTCGGCCGGGTACTTGTCGACGTTCTCCCAGCTCAGGGACTCGAACCAGCCGCCGGTCGCCTTCTTGGCGTCCTCGGAGGGCTCGACGAAGTTCACGCCGAGGGCCTTGAAGTACTCCAGGTCCACCGAGAGGTTGGTGCCGGAGACGTAGAACAGGTCGGGGCTCGCGGAGCCGGCCAGCACCCGGATCTCCGGCTTGGCCTTGGCGGCGGCGCGCAGCCGGGCGGCGGCCTTGTCGAAGGCGGCCTTGGCGTCGGTGACCTTCTTGGCCTTCAGGTCCGCGCCGAGCGACTCGGCCAGCTCCCACATGCGCTGGAGCGGCTGGGTGAGCTGGCGGTCGAAGACCGAGATCGCGACGCTCGGCGCGAGCTTGGCGATCTTGTCCTTCGACTCCTCCGGGACGGACCAGAGGGTGCCCGCGGTGTCGAACGTCGTGGTGATGAGCACTTCCGGGGCGAGGGAGGCGTACTTCTCGACGTTGAGCTTGCCCCACTCGTTGCCGAGCACGGTGACCTTGTCGACGTCGAGGTCGCCGGCCTGCACGTCGGGCTTGCCGTCCTTGGTGGTGGTCGGGCCGAAGACGCCCTTGACCTCGACGCCGTAGTCGAAGAGGGCGGCGGCGACACCCGTGAAGGCGACGATGTTCGCCGGCACCTTGTCCAGCTTGACGGTCGTGCCGCGGTCGTCCTTGAAGGTCCAGGGGCCGGACTCGGCGGCGCCGTCCGACCCGTCGCCCGCTCCGCCGCTCTTGCCGTCGTCGTCGCCGCAGGCCGCGAGCACGGCGCCGAGGCCGAGGGCGCCGCCGGCGGCGAGGATTCCGCGGCGGGTCGGGTGGGTAGCGCTGGCGTTGGACATGGTGGTGGCTGCCTTCGAACGGTGCGGAGCGTCGCGCCCTGCGGGACAATTCGAAGGTAGGTTAGCCTAACCTCAGATCTTGTCCAGGGGTGGGGCCGGTGCGGCGCCCACCCCCGGCGCCTCGGAGCCTCAGCCCACCAGCCCCAACTCCCGTGCGATCAGCATCCGCTGGACCTCGCTGGTGCCCTCGCCGATCTCCAGGATCTTCGCGTCCCGCCACATGCGGGCCACCGGGTACTCGTTCATGAAACCGTAGCCGCCGTGGACCTGGGTGGCGTCCCGGGCGTTGTCCACCGCGACCGTCGACGAGTACAGCTTCGCCAGCGCCGCCTCCTTCTTGAACGGCTCGCCCGCCACCAGCCGCGAGGCCGCGTCCCGCCAGGCGAGGCGGGCCGTGTGGGCCTTCATCTCCATGTCGGCGATCTTGAACTGGATGGCCTGGTTGGCGCCGATGGGCCTGCCGAAGGCGTGACGTTCCTTCGCGTAGGCGACCGACTCGTCCACACAGCCCTGCGCGAGCCCCGTGCCCAGTGCGGCGATCGCCACCCGGCCCTCGTCCAGGATGCGCAGGAACTGCGCGTAGCCGCGCCCCAGCTCGCCCAGCAGGTTCGCCGCCGGGACCCGGACGTCGGCGAAGGACAGCTCACGGGTGTCCGAAGCGTTCCAGCCGACCTTCGAGTACGGGGCGGCCACCGTGAAGCCCGGCGTGCCCGACGGGACGATGATCGACGAGATCAGCGGGCGGCCGTCCGGCTTGCGGCCGGTCACCGCCGTGACCGTGACCAGGCCCGTGATGTCCGTGCCGGAGTTGGTGATGAAGCACTTGGTGCCGTTGACGACCCATTCGTTCGTGGCCTCGTCCAGGCGGGCCGTCGTACGGGTCGCGCCCGCGTCGCTGCCGCCGTCCGGCTCGGTGAGGCCGAACGCGCCCAGGATCTCGCCCGAGCAGAGGCGGGGCAGCCACTCGCGCTTCTGCTCCTCGGTGCCGAACAGGTGCAGCGGCATCGCGCCCAGCGAGACACCCGCCTCCAGGGTGATCGCCACCGACGAGTCGACCCGGGCCAGCTCCTCCAGGGCCACGCCCAGGGCGAAGTAGTCGCCGCCCATGCCGCCGTACTCCTCCGGGAACGGCAGCCCGAACAGGCCCATGCGGCCCATCTCGCGGACGATCTCGTACGGGAACTCGTGCCGCTCGTAGAAGTCGCCGATCTTCGGCGCCACCACGTCGTGCGCGAACTGTTCGACCGTGCGGCGCAGTTCTTCCAGTTCGGGGGAGAGCTTGTGGTCCATGGTGTTCACGACTCCTGGTGGGAGAGGGCTCGAACGGTGCGGGACGGGCTCGGTCGGCCCAGGTGCGCGGCCATCCAGACGCTTGTGGCGACGAGACGGCCGAGGTCGACCCCGGTGTCGATGCCGAGGCCCCGCAGCATCCACACGAGGTCTTCGGTGGCGAGATTGCCGGTGGCGGACTTCGCGAAGGGGCAGCCGCCCAGCCCGCCGGCCGAGGCGTCGACCGTGGTGACGCCCCGCTGGAGCGCGGCCAGCGTGTTGGCCAGGGCCTGGCCGTAGGTGTCGTGGAAGTGGACACCCAGCGCCGAGACCGGCACGCCCGCCTCGGTCAGCGCGGCGAGCAGGGCCGTCACATGGCCCGGGGTCGCCACCCCGATGGTGTCGCCGAGGCTCAGCTCGTCGCAGCCCATGTCCAGCAGGGCCCGGCAGACCCGCACCACCTGGGGGACGGCGACCGGGCCCTCCCACGGGTCGCCGAAGCACATCGAGAGGTAGCCCCGTACCCGGACGTCGTCGCCCTGCCCCTTCGCCCGGGTCACCACGGGCTCGAACATGGCCAGCGCCTCGTCCACCGTGCGGTTGAGGTTGGCCTTGGCGAAGGACTCGGTCGCGCTGGCGAACACCGCGACCCGGCGCGCGCCGAGCGCGAGGGCCCGGTCCAGGCCGCGTTCGTTCGGCACCAGCACCGGCAGCTCCACCGGCAGGTCGGAGATCCGCGGGTACAGGTCCTCGGCGTCGGCCAGCTGGGGGACCCACTTGGGGTGGACGAAGCTCGTCGCCTCGATCGTGGTCAGGCCCGTGCCGGCCAGCCGGCGGATGAACTCCGCCTTGACGGCCGTCGGCACGGTCGCCTTCTCGTTCTGGAGACCGTCGCGCGCGCCGACCTCGTGGATGCGGACGCGGGCGGGCAGGCCCTCGGCCGGTACGGGCATGGGCAGGCCCAGTTCCGGGGTGTTCACGCCGTCTCCTCCTTCGCGTCCGCGTCGTCGGTGGGTGCGATGACCGCGAGCACCTGGTCCATGGCGACGGTCGTGCCCGGCGCCACGTCCAGCTCGGCGACGGTGCCCGCGTGCGGGGCGGAGATGACGTGCTCCATCTTCATCGCCTCCACCACCAGCAGGCTCTGCCCGGCGCTCACCTCGTCGCCGACGGCGACCTTCACCACCGTCACCGTGCCCGGCATCGGCGCGGTCAGCGAGTCGGCGCCCGCGTGGGCGGACCGGTTGAGGGAGGCGGCCACCGGGTCGTGGTCGCGCACCTGCCAGGCGTCGCCGTCGCGGCCCAGCCAGTCGGCGGCGCGGTGGAAGGTGTGCCGGACGCCGTCCAGGGTGACCGTGACCCGGTCCCCGGTGACGGTGTGGGTGCCGCGCGGGGTGTGTTCCACCGGGTCGGTGACCCGCAGGTGGAAGGCGACCGCCTTGGGCTCGCCGCCCATCCGCCAGCCGCTCGGCACCGAGAACGGGTCCGTCCAGCCGTCCCCGCGCGGACGCAGCGCCTCCAGCCGTACGGCCGCCGCCGCCTCGTACACCGCCTCCGGTACGTCGGTGGCGACCAGGCCGTCGACCTCGCGCTCCACCAGCCCCGTGTCCAGCTCGCCCGCCACCACCGCCGGGTGCGCGAGCAGCCGCCGCAGGAACCCGGCGTTGGTCTGCACGCCCAGGGTGACCGTCCCGGCCAGCGCCGCCCGGAGCCTGCGCAGCGCGGTCTCCCGGTCGGGGCCGTACGCGATCACCTTGGACAGCATCGGGTCGTACAGGCTGCCGACCTCGGTGCCCTCGCTGAGCCCCGAGTCGGTGCGCACGCCGTCGCCCTCGGGCTCGCGCAGCCGCAGCACCGTGCCGCCGGAGGGCAGGAAGCCGCGCGCCGGGTCCTCGGCGCACAGCCGGGCCTCGATCGCGTGCCCGGTCAGCCGTACGTCCTCCTGCCCGAACCCGAGCGGCTCGCCCGCCGCCACCCGCAGCTGCCACTCCACCAGGTCCAGGCCGGTCACCAGCTCGGTCACCGGGTGCTCGACCTGGAGACGGGTGTTCATCTCCATGAAGTAGTACTGGGAGGGGTCGCTCCCGGGCACGATGAACTCCACCGTGCCCGCGCCCCGGTAGCCGCAGGAGCGGGCCGCCTGCACGGCCGCCTCGCCCATCGCCGCCCGGGTCGCCTCGTCCAGCAGGACGCTGGGCGCCTCCTCGATCACCTTCTGGTGGCGGCGCTGGAGCGAGCACTCGCGCTCGCCCAGGTGCACCACGCCCCCGTGGCCGTCGGCCAGTACCTGGATCTCGATGTGCCGGGGGCGGTCGATCCACCGCTCCACCAGCAGCGTGTCGTCGCCGAAGGAGGCACGGGCCTCACGGCGCGCGGCGGCGATCTCGTCGGCCAGCACCGCCGCGTCCCGCACCAGCCGCATGCCCTTGCCGCCACCGCCCGCCGACGGCTTGAGCAGCACCGGGGTGCCGATCTCAAGGGCGGCGTCGGCGAGCTGCTCGTCGGTGAGCCCGCTGCCGCTGGAGCCGGGGACGACCGGCACCCCGGCCGCCCGCACCGTCTCCTTGGCGCGGATCTTGTCGCCCATCAGGGCGATCGCGTCGGCGGACGGTCCGATGAAGACCAGCCCCGCCTCCTCGCAGGCCCGCGCGAAACCCGCGTTCTCGGCGAGGAAGCCGTACCCCGGGTGGACGGCCTGCGCCCCCGTCCGGGCCGCCGCCTCCAGCAGCCGCTCGACGGACAGATAGCTCTCCGTCGCGGGCGGCGGGCCGATCCGTACCGCGTCGTCCGCCTCCCGCACGTGCCGTGCGTCCGCGTCGGCGTCGGAGAAGACCGCCACCGAGCGCACGCCCATCGAGCGCAGCGTCCGGATGACGCGGACGGCGATCTCGCCGCGGTTGGCGACGAGCACGGTGTCGAACATGCGCGGCGTGTCCTTCGTGTTGTCCATGGGTCCCCTCCTCACATCCGGAAGACGCCGAACTGGGGCTCGCCCAGCGGCGCGTTGGCACACGCGGTCAGGGCCAGGCCCAGCACCTGCCGGGTGTCGGCGGGCTCGATGACGCCGTCGTCCCACAGGCGGGCGGTCGCGTAGTAGGCGTTGCCCTGGCGCTCGTACTGGGCGCGGACTGGTGCCTTGAAGGACTCCTCCTCCTCGGCCGGCCACTCCTCGCCGCGCCCCTCCAGCTGGTCCCGCTTGACCGTGGCCAGCACGGACGCGGCCTGCTCGCCGCCCATCACGGAGATCTTGGCGTTGGGCCACATCCACAGGAAGCGCGGCGAATACGCCCGCCCGCACATCGAGTAGTTCCCCGCGCCGTACGAGCCGCCGACGACCACCGTCAGCTTCGGCACGCGCGTGCACGCCACCGCCGTCACCATCTTGGCGCCGTGCTTGGCGATGCCACCGGCCTCGTAGTCCCGCCCCACCATGAACCCGGAGATGTTCTGCAGGAACACCAGCGGGATGCCGCGCTGGTCGCACAGCTCGATGAAGTGGGCGCCCTTCTGGGCCGACTCGGAGAACAGGATGCCGTTGTTGGCGACGATGCCGACCGGGTGGCCGTGGATCCGGGCGAAGCCGGTGACCAGGGTCTGCCCGTACTCGGACTTGAACTCGGCGAACCGGGAGCCGTCCACCACGCGCGCGATGACCTCGCGGACGTCGTAGGGGGTGCGCGAGTCGACCGGCACCGCGCCGTACAGCCCCTGCGGGTCCACCTTCGGCTCGACGGCCGCCTCCACGCCCCAGGGGAGGGTGCCGCGCTCCGGCAGGGTGGAGACGATCTGCCGCACGATGCGCAGGGCGTGCGGGTCGTCCTCGGCGAGGTGGTCGGTCACGCCGGACACCCGCGAGTGGACCTCGCCGCCGCCCAGCTCCTCCGCCGTGACGACCTCGCCGGTGGCCGCCTTCACCAGCGGCGGGCCGCCCAGGAAGATCGTGCCCTGATTGCGGACGATCACCGCCTCGTCGCTCATCGCCGGGACGTACGCGCCGCCGGCCGTGCAGGAACCGAGGACGGCGGCGATCTGCGGGATGCCGGCGCCGGACATCCGGGCCTGGTTGTAGAAGATCCGCCCGAAGTGCTCGCGGTCCGGGAAGACCTCGTCCTGCATGGGCAGGAAGGCGCCTCCCGAGTCGACGAGGTAGAGGCACGGCAGCCGGTTCTCCAGCGCCACCTCCTGCGCCCGCAGGTGCTTCTTCACGGTCATCGGGTAGTACGTGCCGCCCTTGACGGTGGCGTCGTTCGCCACGATCACGCACTCCCGGCCGCTGACCCGGCCGATCCCGGCGATCACGCCGGCGGCCGGGGCCGCCCCGTCGTAGAGCCCGTCGGCGGCGAGCGGCGCCAGCTCCAGGAACGGCGAGCCCGGATCGAGCAGCGTGTCCACGCGGTCGCGCGGCAGCAGCTTGCCGCGCGCGGTGTGCCGGGCCCGCGCCCGCTCGCCGCCGCCCAACCGGGCCGCCGCGAGCTTGGCGCGCAGTTCCTGAACGAGGGCGGCGTGCGCCTCCTCGTTGGCCCGAAAGGCCTCCGCGGCGGGGTCTGCCGCCGTCGTCAGCTCCGGTGCCTCGTGCATCCTGCGGTCCCCTCACCCAGTGGTCGACCAGTTAATGAGCGTTAACGCATTTCCTTCAGGTTAACGACCGCTAACCCGCCTGTCTAGAATCGACTTCATGGCCACCAGAACCGACGCCCCCACCCGCCGCGAGCAGATCCTGAAGGAGGCCGCCCGGCTCTTCGCCGAGCGCGGCTTCCACGGGGTGGGCGTCGACGAGATAGGCGCCGCGGTCGGCATCAGCGGCCCCGGCCTCTACCGGCACTTCCCCGGCAAGGACGCGATGCTCGCCGAGCTGCTGGTCGGGATCAGCGACTCGCTGCTGACCGGGGCCAAGCGGCGGCTGGCGGAGGACGGGGCGGCCGGCTCCGAGGCGGTCCTCGACTCGCTCATCGAGGGGCACATCGACTTCGCGCTCGACGACCGCCCGCTCATCACCCTGCACGACCGCGAGCTGGACCGCCTCCGGGACGCCGACCGCAAGATGGTGCGGCAGTTGCAGCGGCAGTACGTGGAGCTGTGGGTCGGGGTGCTCCGGGAGGTCTACCCGGCGGTCGCCGAGCCCGCCGCCCGCTCCGCCGTCCACTCGGTCTTCGGCCTCCTGAACTCCACCCCCCACCTGGGCCGCCCCGGCTCCCTGCCCGGCCGCGCGGTGACGGCGTCCCTGCTGCACCGGATGGCGCGGGGGGC
This sequence comes from Streptomyces rubrogriseus, assembly GCF_027947575.1. NCBI lineage: Bacteria > Bacillati > Actinomycetota > Actinomycetes > Kitasatosporales > Streptomycetaceae > Streptomyces > Streptomyces rubrogriseus. The sequence goes on from NZ_CP116256.1 coordinate 1,113,690, forward strand.
GTTCGCGGCGGTGGGGGAGGTGTAGCGGGCGGCGCTCCCGGGGCGGGGGAGTGACGAGGGTTACCCGCGTCCCGGTCTGGACGCCTTCGGCTACCCGCCGGTACGGTGATATCTGAGCAAGCGCTTAGATATTCGTACCCTGGAGGTGGCGCGGTGCGCCGTACGGTGTTCAACGAGGACCACGAGGCGTTCCGGGAGACCCTCCGCGCCTTCATCGAGGCCGAGGTCGTCCCCGTCTACGACGACTGGTTCGCCGCGGGCCAGGCGCCGCGCGAGTTCTACTACAAGCTCGGCGAGCTGGGCATCTTCGGCATCAACGTGCCCGAGGAGTTCGGTGGCGCCGGCATGGACAGCCACAAGTTCGAGGCCGTCCTCTACGAGGAGACCGCCCGCGCGGGCGTCCAGTTCGGCGGCTCCGGCGTCCACGTGCTGCTCGCCCTGCCCTACATCAACATGCTGGCCACCGACGAGCAGAAGAAGCGCTACCTGCCGAAGTTCGTCACCGGCGAGGAGATGTGGGCCATCGCGATGACGGAGCCCGGCACCGGCTCCGACCTCGCCGGCATGAAGTCCACCGCCAAGCTTTCCGAGGACGGCACCCACTACGTCCTCAACGGCGCCAAGACCTTCATCACCGGCGGCGTGCACGCCGACAAGGTCATCGTCTGCGCCCGCACCGCCGCGCCCACCGCCGAGGACCGCCGCCACGGCATCTCCCTGTTCGCCGTGGACACCAAGTCCGAGGGCTACTCCGTCGGCCGCAAGCTGGACAAGCTGGGCCTGCGCACCTCCGACACCGCCGAGCTGGCCTTCGTCGACGTCAAGGTCCCCGTCGAGGACCTGCTCGGCGAGGAGAACAAGGGCTTCTACTACCTCGGCCACAACCTGGCCTCCGAGCGCTGGGGCATCGCCTTCGGCGCCTACGCGCAGGCCAAGGCCGCCGTCCGGTTCGCCAAGCAGTACGTGCAGGACCGCACCGTCTTCGGCAAGCCGGTCGCCCACTTCCAGAACACCAAGTTCGAGCTGGCCGCCTGCCAGGCCGAGGTGGACGCCGCCGAGGCCGTCGTCGACCGCGCCACCGAGGCCCTGGACGCCGGCGAGCTGACCCCCGCCGAGGCCGCCAGCGCCAAGCTGTTCTGCACCGAGGTCGCCCACCGCGTCATCGACCGCTGCCTCCAGCTGCACGGCGGCTACGGCTACATGAACGAGTACCCGATCGCCCGCCTGTACGCGGACAACCGCGTCAACCGCATCTACGGCGGCACCAGCGAGATCATGAAGTCGATCATCGCGAAGAACATGGGCCTGTAGACCACAGGTCATGAGCGAAGCACTCCAGTCCCTCCTCGACCTGCTCGACCTCGAGCGGATCGAGGAGGACATCTACCGCGGCCGCTCCCGGTCCGCCGTCGTCCCCCGGGTCTTCGGCGGGCAGGTGGCGGCCCAGGCCATGGTCGCCGCCGGCCGCACGGTCCCCGAGGACCGGCACGCGCACTCCCTGCACGCGTACTTCCTGCGCCCCGGCGACCCCGGCGCCCCGATCGTCTACAACGTCGACCGGCTGCGCGACGGCCGCTCCTTCACCACCCGCCGCGTCGTCGCCGTCCAGCACGGCAAGCCGATCTTCACCCTGTCGGCGTCCTTCCAGACGTACGAGGAGGGCCTCGACCACCAGGCCCCGATGCCGCCCGCACCGGATCCGGCGACCCTCCCCACCGGCGAGGAGCGGCTGCGCGGCTACCCGCACCTGCCCGCCGAGACGGTCGAGCGCTTCCTGGAGGCGCGCGCCGCCGTCGACCTGCGCTACGTCGACGACCCGCCCTTCGGCGACTTCGGCACCCCGCGCGAACCGCACTCCCAGGTGTGGTTCCGCACCAACGGCAAGCTCGCGGACGACCCCCTGCTGCACGTCGTCCTCGCCACCTACGTATCCGACATGACCCTCCTCGACTCGGTCCTGCTCGCGCACGGCCGCGGCGGCTGGGCCGTCGGCGACGTCGTCGGGGCCTCGCTCGACCACGCCATGTGGTTCCACCGGCCCTTCCGCGCCGACGAATGGCTGCTGTACGACCAGCAGTCGCCGTCCGCGTCCGGCGGCCGGGGCCTGGGCCAGGCCCGCATCCACACCCAGGACGGGCGGCTCGCCGTCTCGGTCGTCCAGGAAGGCGTGGTCCGCGTCCCTCGGGAACACTGAGGGGCATGGCGGACACAGGGGACACGGCCGAGGCGGAGAAGAACGGCGACAGCACCTTCACGGTGCTCGTCGCCGCCTTCGCCAATCTGGGCATCGCCGTCGCCAAGGCGGTGGCCGGCGTGATCAGCGGCTCCAGCGCCATGCTGTCCGAGGCGGCGCACTCGGTCGCCGACACCGTCACCGAGGTGCTGCTGCTGACCTCCCTCAAGCGCAGCGTGCGCCCCGCCGACGAGGACCACCCCCTCGGCCACGGCCCCGAACGGTACGTCTGGGCGCTGCTCGCCGCCGTCGCCACCTTCGTCGGCGGCGCCGTCTTCTCCCTCTACGACGGCATCCACACCCTCACCCACGGCGAGGACCTCGGCGACCCGCTGGTCTCGTACATCGTCCTGGCCGTCGCCTTCGTCCTGGAGGGCTACTCGCTGCGCACCGGCCTCAGGCAGGTCCGCGGCGAGGCCGCCCACCACCGGGTCTCCTTCGGGCGCTACCTGCGCCGCACCCCCGACACCGCCGTGAAGGCCGTCGTCATGGAGGACTCCGCCGCGCTGGCCGGCCTGCTGCTCGCCGCGGGCGGACTGCTCGGCGGACAGCTCACCGGCTCCGGCGTCTGGGACGCCGTCGCCTCGCTGTGCATCGGCGCGCTGCTCCTGTACGTCGCCTGGGTGCTGGGCCGCTCCAACGTCGAGTTCCTCGTCGGCCGCCCCCTGTCGCGCTCCGTGCGGGACCGGATCCGGGCGGAGTTGGTGGCCGTCGAGCACATCGAGGCCGTACTGGAGCTGACCACCCTCGTGCAGGGGCCGAGCGAGGCCCTGGTCGCCGCCAAGGTCGACTTCCGGGACGTGTCGACGGCGGCGCAGATCGAGTGGGCGTGCGAGCGGGCCGAGCAGCGGCTGCGCGAGGAGTTCCCGATCGTGCGCCGGGTCTACCTGGACCCGACGCCGGGTTTCGCGCAGCGCCGCTCGGAGGGCCTCAACCCCTGGCCCTAGGGTTCGGCCGAGAGGCGGCTACTACTTCAGCCCCGCCTCCGTCAGCAGGTACGCCGTCATCGGGTCGTAGTAGCGCGGGCTGACCACGTGGTCGTCCAGCGGCACCGCCACCTGGAGGGTGCCCTCGGACTCGGCGAGGAAGAGGGCCGGGTCGTTGCAGTCCGCGTAGCCGACCGAGTCCACGCCGTGCTGGGCGGCACAACCGGCCCAGCCGTGGTCGGCGACCACCAGGTCCGGCAGCGGGCGGCCCTCGCGCTCCAGACCGGTCAGGATCGCCTTCATCGGCTCGCCCGAGTGGGTGTGCCACAGCGAGGCCCCGTGCTCCAGCACCGAGACGTCCGCGAACTGCTGGACGTACCCCTCCTCCGTGGTCAGCCCCTCCGGGATCACGACGATCTCGCAGCCCGCCTCGCGCAGCGCGGCGGCCGTGGCGCGGTGCACGTCGAGCAGCCCGCCCGGGTGACCGGTGGCGAACAGCACCCGCTGCCCGCCGTCGGCCGCCTTGCGCAGCCGCCCCGCCATCCGCTCCAGCGCCGAAATGGTCAGCTCGGGATCGATGGTGTCCTGGCCGTACCGGTGCTCGGGGTCGTCGTTGACGCCGACCCGCTCCGCCATCACCGCGAGCACGTCCTGCTCGTCGCTCCACCGGTCGCCCAGTTCCAGACCGAGCCAGAAGCCCCGGTCGCCGTTGGCCAGCTTCCGGTAGTGGGAGAGGTTGTTCTCGCGGGGCGTGGCGACGTCGCCCGCGATACGCGTTCTGACGAGGTGCTCGGCGAGTTCGGCGCGGCTGGGTGTCCCGGGTATCGGCATGGCTCCATTGTGTAGCAGCCCGGGTCCGGGCAGCAGCCGGTCCCGGCGGGATAGCCGATTCCTCCAGTCCCCGGGGCGCGTATGGACGAGATGTACATGTCGCGGCCCGGTTTCGGCCATCTAGTCTGCGACGACCGACTGCCCCGCTCACCAGTACAGTCGGACGGCAGCAGTACATACGCGACGAAGCGTAAGAAGGAAGGCAGTGCATGAGCAGCAACGAGACGCCCCGCGGTCCCGTCGACTCCTCCCGGATCCCGCGCTACGCCGGGCCCGCGACCTTCGCCCGGCTCCCGCGCCTGGACGAGGTCGGCGCCGCCGACGTCGCCGTCGTGGGCGTGCCGTTCGACTCGGGCGTCTCCTACCGGCCCGGCGCCCGCTTCGGCGGCAACGCCATCCGCGAGGCCTCCCGCCTGCTGCGCCCCTACAACCCGGCGCAGGACGCCTCCCCCTTCGCCCTCGCCCAGGTCGCGGACGGCGGCGACATCGCCGTGAACCCGTTCAACATCCACGAGGCCGTCGAGACCATCGAGGCCGCCGCCGACGACCTCCTCGGCACCGGCGCCCGGCTGATGACCCTGGGCGGCGACCACACCATCGCCCTGCCGCTGCTCCGCTCGGTCGCCAAGAAGCACGGCCCCGTCGCCCTGCTCCACTTCGACGCCCACCTGGACACCTGGGACACCTACTTCGGCGCCGAGTACACGCACGGCACCCCCTTCCGGCGCGCGGTGGAGGAGGGCGTCCTCGACACCTCCGCCCTCTCCCACGTCGGCACCCGCGGCCCGCTGTACGGCAAGAAGGACCTCACCGACGACGAGAAGATGGGCTTCGGCATCGTCACGTCGGCGGACGTCTACCGCCGCGGCGCCGACGAGATCGCCGACCAGCTCAGGCAGCGCATCGGGGACCGTCCGCTGTACATCTCCATCGACATCGACTGCCTCGACCCCGCGCACGCCCCCGGCACCGGCACCCCCGAGGCCGGCGGCATGACCTCCCGCGAGCTGCTGGAGATCCTGCGCGGCCTGGCCTCCTGCAACCTGGTCTCCGCCGACGTCGTCGAGGTGGCTCCCGCCTACGACCACGCGGAGATCACGTCGGTGGCCGCGTCCCACACCGCCTACGAACTGACCACGATCATGTCCCGCCAGATCGCAGAGGCCCGCGCGAAGTGACCCACGACCACGACCTGGTACTCCGTCCGACCGCCGCCCAGACGGAGGCCGCCCTGAACCCTCCCGGCGGCCGCACCGGCGGGGACCTGGTCGTGGAGTCCCTGGCCGCGCTGGGCGCGACCACCGTCTTCGGCCTGCCCGGCCAGCACGCCCTCGGCGTGTTCGACGCCCTGCGCCGCTCCGACCTGCGCTACGTCGGCCTGCGGGTGGAGAACAACGCCGGGTTCGCCGCCGACGCCTACGGCCGGATCACCGGCGAGGCCGCCCCGCTGCTGCTGTCCACCGGTCCGGGAGCCCTCACCTCCCTGGCCGCGCTCCAGGAGGCGCGGGCGGCCTCCGCGCCCGTCCTGGCCATCTGCGGCCAGGTCCCCACGGCGGGCCTCGGCGGCGGCCGCCACGGCCACCTGCACGAACTTCCCGACCAGGCCGCGTCCTTCCGCGGCGTGGTGAAGTCCGTCCACACGGTCCGCACCCAGTCCCAGATCCCGTCCGCGATCGCCGAGGCGTGGACGTCGGCACTGACCGTCCCGCACGGCCCGGTGTGGGTGGAGATCCCGCAGGACGTCCTCCTGGCCGAGACGGCCATCCCGGTCGTGACCGGCGGCGACACCTTCCCCGAGGAACTGCCCCCGCGCCCCGAACTGACCGCGGTCGCCGCCGACCTGCTGTCCCGCGCGGAGCGCCCCGCGATCATCGCGGGCGGCGGCGTCGTCCGGGCCGACGCGTCGAAGAAGCTCCGGCAGCTCGCGGAACGCCTCCAGGCCCCCGTCGTCACGACCTTCGGCGGCAAGGGCGCCTTCCCCTGGACGCACCCCCTCTCCCTCCAGTCCTGGCTGGAGGACCGCCACACCACGGACTTCCTGGAGGACGCCGACGTCCTCCTCGTCGTCGGCTCCGGTCTCGGCGAACTCTCCTCGAACTACCACACGTTCAAGCCCCGCGGCCGGGTGATCCAGATCGAGGCCGACCTCGGCAAGCTGGAGTCCAACCACCCGGCCCTCGGCATCCACGCCGACGCCCGCCTCGCCCTCCAGGCGCTGCTGGAGACGGTGGGCGAGCGCACCGACCCGGCCGCCCCGGAGCGGGTGAGCGGGGTACTGGACAAGGTCCGCGCCCGCATCGCCGCCCAGGAACTCACCCTGGAACAGGACGTCCTCGCCGCCGTGCGCAAGGCCCTCCCGCCCCGCGCCCCCTCCTTCTGGGACATGACCGTCCTGGCCTACTGGGCCTGGTCCGCCTTCGACGCGAAGGCCCCGAACACCATGCACTCCGCCCAGGGTGCCGGCGGCCTCGGCTACGGCCTCCCGGCCGCCCTGGGAGCAGCGGTCGCCGACCCCACCCACCCGGTGCTGGCCGTCTCCGGCGACGGCGGCGCCCTGTACTCCGTCGCCGAGCTGGCCACCGCCCGGCAGTACGGCCTGAACGTCACCTGGCTGATCGTCGACGACGGCGGCTACGGCATCCTGCGCGCGTACATGAACGACGCCTTCGGCACTCCGACGCCCACGGCGACGGACCTGCCGGGCCCCGACTTCGTCGCCCTGGCCGAGTCGTTCGGGGTGCCGGGCGTGCGGACGTCCCCGGAGACCCTGGAGACGGACCTCGCCAAGGCCCTGGCCGCACCGGGCCCTTCGGTGGTCGTCCTCCCGGCCGTACTGCGGATGTTCGCGCCGACGCACCGGGGCTGAGCGCCCGGCGCCGCTACGAGATCGCGCGCAGCCGGGGGCGGTCCTCCCCCGCCCGGTCCCGCAGCCGCTCGACGGCGGCCGCCGTCTCCTCGTCCGCGGGGAGCATGACGACGAGCTGCTGCGCGTCCGAGGCGAGGTCCAGTGTCTCGCGGCGCAGCCGCAGCTCGCACCCGCCGGGGTGGCCGATCCGCAGCACACCACGCGGCGGTACCACGTGCCGGTTCATGCGCCGGGTGAAGTCGGGACCGGCGAGGGGCGCCAGCTCCGCGGTGAACCACTCCGCGTTCTCGATCTTCGGGCCGAGCCACAGATCGAACGCCTGCTCGTCGGCCACGTCGTCCCAGGCGACGAAGAACTTTCTGGCACGGGCGTCGGTGAAGACGTACCGGGTGAGGTTCGGTTCGCCCGCCTCCAGCAGACCCGAGCCTTCCGTCACGGTCCCGAAGGTGGCGGTCCACGCGAGGATGTCGCCGAGCCGGTTGGTCACCATGGCGATGCCCGGCTCCAGGAGGCGCAGGGTCTCCAGGACGGAGGGGCGTACCTCCCGGCTCGGTGGCTCGGGGCGCGCGTGGGCGGTGCACTCCCCGCCGGTGATCTTCGACAGGTAGCGCAGGTGTCCGCGTTCCGCCGGGCCCAGGGCGAGCGCGTCGGCGAGCGCGTTCAGCACGGCGACCGAGGGATTGCGGTCCCGGCCCTGCTCGATACGGGTCAGATACTCGACGCTGATCCCGGCCCGCGCCGCGACGTCCGACCGCCGCAGCCCCGGCGACCTGCGACGACCGTGATCGGGCAGCCCCAACGCCTGAGGCTGGATGCTGTCACGCCTGGTCCGGACGAAGTCCCCCAACGGTGTCCCCATGCGGTGAGCCTACGGCGTCTCCTGCCACCCGCGGCCCCCTCAGGGTGGCCCTGTCGGGGCCAGCCTGAGCGCGGTCTGGCTGTGCCCTCGGCGGCCGTCGAGAGTGGCGGCATGGACATCAACAAGCACAAGCTCGTGATCGTCGTCGGAAGCGTCCGTGAGGGCCGGTTCGGTCCCGTGGTGGGTTCCTGGGTCGCCGAACAGGCCCGTCGGCACGGCGGGTTCGAGGTGGAGGTCGTCGACCTGGCCGACATCGACATCCCTCTCACCCTGCCGGCGGAGTCGCCCAAGTACGCGGGCGACTCCTACCCGCGACCGGCCGGCATGGCCGCGCTCACCTCGGCCCTGGCGGGCGCCGACGCGTTCGTCGTGGTCACGCCCGAGTACAACCACAGCTATCCGGCGTCCCTGAAGGCGGCCATCGACTGGCACTTCACCCAGTGGACGGCCAAGCCGGTCGCCTTCGTCAGCTACGGCGGTGCGGCGGGCGGCCGGCACGCGGTGCTCCACCTGGAGAACGTGCTGACCGAACTGCACGCGGTGACGATCCGTGACGGACTTGCCTTCCCGAACTACTTCACCGCGTGGCAGGAGGGACAACCGGTCGACGAAGCGGCCCCCGGATACGCCAAGACCCTGCTGGAGCAGCTCGCGTGGTGGGCGGGGGCGCTCCGCACGGCCCGTGCGGCCGCCCCCTACCCGGCGTGAGGCGGCCTACCAGATCGACTCCACCCACTCCGGGTGGTCGACGAACGGGTTGCGGTTGTGCTGGTACTCGTCGTAGATGACCTGGTTGCGCCGCTCCTCGAAGGCGTCCGGCGGGTCCTCGTCGTTCCACGCCTTCAGTACCGAGAGCTTGCCGATGTACGGGTTGCTGCCGTTGTCGACCTGGCCGTTGACCTCCAGGTCGGCGAAGCCGTCGCCGCCCTCGTAGCGGACCGCCATGTAGAAGATCATGCGGGCCACGTCGCCCTTGACGGCGTCGCGCGGCTCGAAGGAGTCGGAGTCGGTGAGACTGCCGCCGCCCTCGCTGACCGCGCTGCCGCCGTTGTCGAAGTCCTTGTTGCCCCGGACGCTGTTGACCCGGACGTCCGAGGGGCGCAGGTGGTGGATGTCCGTGCCGGGTCCGGTCGAGGTGCCGAAGTCGCCGTGGGACTTGGCCCACACGTGCTCGCGGTTCCAGTCGCCGGTGTCGCCGCCGTTGAGCGACTTGCTGCGGGAGACGCCCGAGTAGAGCAGGATCACGTTCCCGCTGTCGTCCGGGTCCTCGTCGGTGGCCTTGAGCGCGTCCCAGACCGCCGAGTACGACAGCTTCGTCTGGTCGCTGATGATGGTGTGCAGGGCGGACTTGAGGCTGTCGCCGGTCTTCCCGACCGCGTCCTTGTAGTACGTCGAGTCGTAGTCCGATGCCGTGGTGGCCGCCGATGCGGCCGTCGCCGTGGCCGGGGTCGCGGTCAGCGAGGGGGCGGCGAGTCCGGCGAGGACGGCGGCCGTGGCGAGGGCCGCCGCCTTCCGGCGGCGGGTGCGTATCGCGAGCATGTGGGGTGTCCGATCTACGCGTGTGGAGTCCTGCGGTAGATCGAGCGTGACATGGACATGTGGGAGGTGGGGTGTACGGAGAGTGGCGATTGCGTGACGACGTCGCGCGCCGGGGCCGGTCCGCCGTCACTCGACCAGTTCGGGGTAAGCCTCCTTGAGCTCGGCGAGCTGGGCGCGGTAACCGGCGTTGAATTCGGCCAGTCCGCGTTCGCCGAGGTTCTTGTCGAAGGCGACGCTCTGCCTGGGCACCAGGGCGGGCATCGCGCGGAACATCTCGCCGACCGCCTTCGCGTGCCGCCCCTTCTGGACGGTGGCCACCAGGTCGTTGAAGAGGTCCAGCTTCAGGGCCTGGACGCGTTCCCTCGGACTGTCCTGCCCAGCGAACTCCTCGTCGCCGACCGGCTTCGGCCCGGAAGGCTCGGTGAAGGACTTCAGCACCCGCATCGTCGCGTACAGCCGACCGGCCAGCTTGTGGTCGCTTTCGTTCTGCTCCGGCATGGCTCATTACTTGCCACCGGTACGCCGCCGAACCCTGCCCTTGGCAAAACGGCCAACTCCTGGCCATTCCTCCCGCCTATGGTTTCGGCCATGCGTCCGAGAATGCTCCGCACCTCCCTCGCCACCCTCACCGCGGGCCTCGCGGCGGCCGGCTGCCTCGTCGCCGCCGGACCGGCCGCCGCCGCGCAAGACGGGCCGCCCCGGCACGCCTGCTCGCCCACCGTCTCCCTGACCGGTTACTCCGACGTCCTCGACAAGGCGACGTACGACGGCACGTACGTCGGAAACCTCTCCGCCCTCGCCCCCGTCCGGCGCGGCGCCCTGGCCGCGCTCTCCGACCGCTCGTCCCTCTTCCGGCTGGACGCGCGCACCCTGAAGCCGCGGGGTGTCGTCACGCTCGCCGACGAGAGCGGCGCCGCCCTCGACTCCGAGGGACTGGTCGCCGACCCGGACGGCACCTACCTGGTCTCCTCCGAGACCGAGCCGTCCGTCCGCCGCTACTCGCACACCGGCGAGCTGCTCGGCCGGCTGCCCGTGCCCGACGACCTGCGCACCGCCCCCGAGGGCCGGGCGAGGGCCAACGGCAGCTTCGAGGGGCTGACGCTCCTGCCGGGCGGCCGGACCCTGCTCGCCTCGATGGAGTACCCGCTCGACGGCGACCCGGCCGACCTGGTCCGTTTCCAGACCTGGCAGCGGACGCGGCACGGCGACTTCCGGCTCGGAGCCCAGTACACCTACCGGACGGACCCCGGCCTCGGCGTCTCCGAGGTCACCGCCGCCCCCGACGGGCACCTGCTCGTCCTGGAGCGCGGTTTCACCGCCGGCGTCGGCAACACGGTCCGCCTCCACCTGGCCGACCGGCCCGGCCGCGGCACCGCACTCCGCAAGCGGCTCCTCGCCGACCTCGCCGACTGCCCCGCCCTCGGCGCCACGGCCAAGCAGCCCCAGCCCAGTCCCCTCCTCGACAACTTCGAGGGGATGGCCGTGACCGGCCGCTCCGGGGGCCGCCTGGAGGTGCTGGTCGTCAGCGACGACAACCAGAACGACGTACAGACCACCCGCTTCCTCAGGCTCCGCGTACGCGCCTGAGCACCCGGCCGATTGTTGCGGCGGGATGAAATCCCCGCTCGCAGGCGTTGGTGCCTTCCGGTAGATCAGGTGAGCAGGACGACCGACCGGAGGGCACGGCGTGGACGCGCAACGGGGCTGGGTGCGACGACTGGCGGGCTACGCCTGGCGCTATCCCAAGGACGTCGTCCTCGCCCTCGGGGCCTCGCTGGGCGGCATGGCCGTCATGGCCTTCGTGCCCCTGATCACCAAGGTGATCATCGACGACGTGATCGGCGACAAGACCAGGGACATGGCCGTCTGGGCCGGTCTCCTGATCGGCGCCGCGGCCGTCGTCTACGGCCTCACCTACATCCGCCGGTACTACGGCGGCCGGCTCGCCCTCGACGTCCAGCACGACCTGCGCACCGACATGTACGGGACGATCACCCGGCTGGACGGGCGGCGGCAGGACGAGCTGTCCACGGGGCAGGTGGTCGGGCGGGCGACCAGCGACCTCCAGCTGATCCAGGGCCTGCTGTTCATGCTGCCGATGACCATCGGGAACGTCCTGCTCTTCCTGATCTCCCTGGTGATCATGGCGTGGCTGTCCCTGCCGCTCACCCTGGTCGCGCTGGCCGTCGCCCCCGCCCTGTGGTTCATCGCCCGCCGCAGCCGCACCCGGCTGCACCCCGCCACCTGGTACGCGCAGGCGCAGGCCGCCGCCGTCGCCGGGGTGGTCGACGGCTCGGTGAGCGGCGTACGCGTGGTGAAGGGCTTCGGGCAGGAGGAGCAGGAGACCGGGAAGCTCAGGGAGGTCGGACGCAAGCTCTTCGCGGGGCGGCTGCGCACCATCAGGCTGAACGCCACCTACACCCCGGCCCTCCAGGCCGTCCCCGCGCTCGGCCAGGTCGCCATGCTCGCCCTCGGCGGCTGGCTGGCCGTCCGCGGGCACATCACCCTCGGCACCTTCGTCGCCTTCTCCACCTACCTCGCCCAGCTGGTCGGCCCGGTCCGGATGCTCGCCATGGTGCTCACCGTCGGCCAGCAGGCCCGGGCCGGCACCGAGCGCGTCCTGGAGCTGATCGACACCGAGCCGGCCATCGAGGACGGCACCAAGACCCTGCCGGCCGACGCGCCCGCGACCGTCGAGTTCGACGACGTCGCCTTCGGCTACGACACGGGCGACGGGGAGCCGCGGCCGGTCCTGGACGGGCTCTCCTTCGAGATCCGCGCCGGGGAGACCCTCGCCGTCGTCGGCTCCTCCGGCTCCGGCAAGTCCACCGTCTCGCTGCTCGTGCCGCGCTTCTACGACGTGACGCGCGGCGCCGTCCTCGTCGGCGGCCACGACGTGCGCGAGCTGACCCTCGACTCGCTGCGGGCCGCCGTCGGCCTGGTGCCCGAGGACTCCTTCCTCTTCTCCGACACCGTCCGCGCCAACATCGCCTACGGCCGCCCGGACGCCACCGACGAGGAGGTCGAGGCCGCCGCGCGGGCCGCCCAGGCCCACGGGTTCATCACCGAGCTGCCCGAGGGCTACGGCACGACCGTCGGCGAACACGGGCTCACCCTCTCCGGCGGCCAGCGCCAGCGCGTCGCGCTCGCCCGGGCGATCCTCACCGACCCCCGGCTGCTGGTCCTCGACGACGCCACGTCCGCCGTGGACGCCCGGGTGGAGCACGAGATCCACGAGGCGCTGAAGCAGGTCATGCGGGGCCGCACCACGCTCCTCATCGCCCACCGCCGCTCCACCCTCGGCCTCGCCGACCGCATCGCCGTCCTCGACCGCGGCCGCCTCGCCGACCTCGGCACCCACGAGGAGCTCCAGGAACGCTCCGCCCTCTACCGGCGGCTGCTCACCGACCCCGACGAGCTGGGCGGCGTCTCGCCCGGCCACACCCGCCCCGCCGAGCAGACCGAGGACACCTCCGTACGCGACGAGCTGGACGCCGAGTTCGACGCCGAGCGCGGCGTCACGCCCCGGCTCTGGACCGGCGACCGCGCGCCCAAGGACACCGCCCTCGCCGGCACCCCGGCCACCCCGGAGCTGCTCGCCCAGGTCGACGCGCTGCCCCCGGCGAACGGCACCCCGGACATCGACGAGCAGCAGGCGGTCCGCCCCGAGTCGTCGTACGGCCTGCGGCGTCTGCTGCGCGGCTTCCGCACGCCGCTGCTGATCAGCCTCGCCCTGGTGGCGGTGGACGCGGGCATGGGCCTGCTGCTGCCGGTGCTGATCCGCAACGGCATCGACGACGGCGTCACCCGGGCCGCCCTCGGCGCGGTGTGGGCGTCCTCGCTGCTCGGCCTGGTCGCGGTACTCGCCCAGTGGGCGGCGCAGACCGGCGAGATCCGCATGACCGGCCGGACCGGCGAGCGGATCCTGTACTCGCTCCGTCTGAAGATCTTCGCCCAGCTCCAGCGGCTCGGCCTCGACTACTACGAGCGCGAGCTGACCGGCCGGATCATGACCCGGATGACGACGGACGTGGACGCGCTGTCGACGTTCCTGCAGACCGGCCTCGTCACCGCCTTCGTCTCGGTGGTCACCTTCTTCGGCATCATGGTCGCCCTGCTGGTGATCGACGTGCAGCTCGCCCTGATCGTCTTCGCGACCCTGCCGCCGCTGATCATCGCCACGTACTACTTCCGCAGGGCCAGCGTGAAGGCCTACGAACTCGCCCGCGAGCGGGTGTCCACGGTCAACGCGGACCTCCAGGAGTCGGTCGCGGGCCTCAGGATCGTGCAGGCCTTCCGGCGCGAGCGGGACGGCGGCCGGCGGTTCGCCGAGCACAGCGACAGCTACCGGCAGGCCCGCATCCGCGGACAGTGGCTGATCTCGATCTACTTCCCGTTCGTGCAGCTGCTGTCGTCGGCCGCCGCGGCGGCGGTGCTGGTCGTGGGCGGCGCGCGGATCGACGACGCGACGCTGACGACCGGCGCGCTGGTGGCGTACCTGCTCTACATCGACCTGTTCTTCGCACCGGTCCAGCAGCTCTCCCAGGTCTTCGACGGCTACCAGCAGGCGTCCGTCTCGCTGGGCCGTATCCAGGAGCTGCTGCGCGAGCCGACCTCGACGCGGGCCGCCGAGCAGCCCTCCGAGGTCACAGGCCTGCGCGGCGAGATCGCCTTCGAGGACGTGCACTTCCGGTACGGCGACGATGAAGAGGCCCTCACCGGCATCGACCTCAGCATCCCGGCCGGGCAGACCGTCGCCTTCGTCGGCGAGACCGGCGCGGGCAAGTCGACCCTGGTGAAGCTGGTGGCCCGGTTCTACGACCCGACCGGCGGCCGGGTCACCGTCGACGGGCAGGACCTGCGCGCCCTCGACCTCACCTCCTACCGGCACCGGCTGGGCGTCGTCCCGCAGGAGGCGTACCTCTTCCCCGGCACCGTCCGCGACGCCATCGCCTACGGCCGTCCGGACGCCACCGACGCCCAGGTGGAGGCGGCGGCGCGGGCGGTCGGCGCGCACGAGATGATCGCCACGCTCACCGGCGGCTACCTCCACGAGGTCGCCGAGCGGGGCCGCAACCTCTCCGCCGGGCAGCGGCAGCTGATCGCGCTGGCCCGCGCCGAGCTGGTCGACCCGGACGTGCTGCTCCTCGACGAGGCGACGGCGGCCCTCGACCTGGCCACCGAGGCACAGGTCAACCAGGCCACCGACCGCATAGCGGGACGCCGTACGACGCTCGTCGTCGCCCACCGGCTGACCACGGCCGCCCGCGCGGACCGGGTCGTCGTCATGGACGGCGGCCGGGTCGCCGAGGACGGCACGCACGACGAACTGCTGGCCCTCGACGGACGGTACGCGCGGCTGTGGCGGACCTTCGTCGGCGCGGCCGAACCGGAGGAGCCGGTCGGCGCGCTGCGCTGACGGGCGTGTCTGACGGGCGCGTCTGTCGGGTGCGTCCGTCGGGCGCGCGCAACCGTGCGACAGGTGTACTGCGTCCGTACATCCGTACATCGTCAGTGATCGCCCTACGGAGGGGGACCGCAGTGGGCCGGGCCGGTGCCGCAACTCGCCGTCGGCTGGCGCTCGGCACGGCCGTGCTGAGCGCCGCCGCGCTGCTCGCCGTCGCGATGCCGCAGGAGGCACAGGCCGCCACGGGGTGCCCCGGCCGCAAGGTGCGCACCCTGTCCTTCGCCACCGGGTCCGTCCTGGTGTACAAACGCGGCGGCTACGTCTGTGCCGTCACGGTCCCCAAGAAGCCGGGCACGAAGCGGCAGATGTCCGTCGGCGTGCAGGCTCGGGGCGGGCGGGCGGTCGTGGACTCGGGCCGGTTCGCCTACCGCGCCGGACCGGTGACCGTGCACGCCGGAAACCGCTGCGTGCGGGTGACCGGCAAGGTGGCCAAGTCCTCGGTCGGCTCCGGCTGGATCCTCTGCTGACTCTGGTGTCGCGGGAGTTGCTCCGATAGCTTCCGGCGGACATCAGTTTCACAGGGAGGGTGCATGCGCAAGGCGCTCAGATGGCTGCTGGCGCTCGTGGTGCTCATAGGCACCGTCAGCACGGCGGGCGCGGCCACCGCCGCCGAGCCGAAGGCCGTCGACATCAAGGACCGGCTGCTGTCCATACCGGGCATGAGCCTGATCGAGGAGAAGCCGTACACCGGCTACCGCTTCTTCGTCCTCAACTACACCCAGCCGGTGGACCACCGGCGCCCGTCCAAGGGCACGTTCCAGCAGCGGATCACCGTGCTGCACAAGGACGTGGACCGCCCGACGGTCTTCTACACCGGCGGCTACAACGTCTCCACGAACCCCAGCCGGCGCGAGCCGACCCAGATCGTGGACGGCAACCAGGTCTCCATGGAGTACCGCTACTTCACGCCGTCCCGGCCCGCCCCGAGCGACTGGTCCAAGCTGGACATCTGGCAGGCCGCCAGCGACCAGCACCGCATCTTCGAGGCCCTGAAGCCGGTCTACTCCAAGAAGTGGATCTCCACCGGCGGCTCCAAGGGCGGCATGACCGCCACCTACTACGAGCGCTTCTACCCACGTGACATGGACGGCGTCGTCGCCTACGTCGCCCCCAACGACGTGGTGAACCGCGAGGACTCGGCCTACGACCGCTTCTTCGCCCGCGTCGGCACCGAGGAGTGCCGCGACAAGCTCAACGGCGTGCAGCGCGAGGCGCTGGTGCGCCGGGCGCCGCTGGAGAAGAAGTACGCGGCGTACGCGGCCGAGAACGGCTACACCTTCGACACCATCGGCAGCCTCGACCGCGCCTACGAGGCCGTCGTCCTCGACTACGTGTGGGGCTTCTGGCAGTACAGCACCCTCGCCGACTGCGCCGACATCCCGGCCGACGCGAAGAACGCCACCGACGAGGCGATCTGGGGCTCGGTCGACGCGATCTCCGGCTTCTCCGCCTACACGGACCAGGGCCTGGAGACGTACACGCCGTACTACTACCAGGCGGGCACCCAGCTGGGCGCGCCGACGATCCACTTCCCGCACATCGAGAAGAAGTACATCCGCTACGGCTACCAGCCGCCGCGCAACTTCGTGCCCCGCTCGATCCCGATGAAGTTCGAGCCGTGGGCGATGCGGGACGTCGACACCTGGGTGAAGCACAACGCCCGGCACATGCTGTTCGTGTACGGCGAGAACGACCCGTGGGGTGCCGAGCCCTTCCGCCTCGGCCACGGCGCGCGTGACTCCTACGTCATGACCGCGCCCGGCATGAACCACGGTGCGAACGTGGCCGGTCTGGTGCCCGACCAGAAGGCACGGGCCACGGCGCGCATCCTGGACTGGGCGGGCGTCGCCCCGGCCAAGGTCCAGGAGAACCCGTCGGCGGCCAGGCCGCTGGCGACGTTCGACGCCAGGCTGGACCAGCGGGACGTCGAGCGCGAGCCGGCGCTGCGCCCGTAGGGCCCGCTCCTCCGGCACGGTGACTGTGCCCGGCCGCTCACAGCGGCCGGGCACAGCCCACCGGGCGCTCGCCGCCGAGCCGGACGTACAGACCGGTCGAGGCCGGGCACTGAGCCCGGGTGGCGACCGCCTCGACCACCTTGAACTGCGGTGCGTACTCGCCCCCGCCGTCGCAGGCCGCCTCGCGGACCTTGCCGCCGCCGATGTCGTGGACGCAGTCGCCGACGACGGTGCGCGGACCGCCTCCGCCGCCCGGATCACCGGGATGCGGCGGCTGCAACTTGCGCATGCAGGCGTACCCGCGGGGCACGGCCCCGTCACCGTCCTCGTCGCCGGACGGCCGCCGCTCGCTGATGTGCAGGACGAAGTCTGTGGTGGCGGGGCACGGCGGCCCGTTGCCGGCGCGGCCGTCCTCCCGGGCCGTCACCCGGGCCGCCGCCCGCTCGCTGTCGCAGGGCACCTCGGTGGGCGCGACCGCGCCGAACGAACTGCACTCGCCCACCGCCAGGAACACCGCCCCGTACCCGGACGGCCGCACCCCGGCCGCCGCGGTGTCCGCCGCCGTGCCCCGCTCCGCCGGGCCCCGGCAGCCCGTCAGCGGCAGGAGGCACAGCGCGGCGCACAGCGCGGCGCGCGGTACCGCGCGCAGCAGGGCGTGCACGCCTGCGGCTGCCCGTCGCTCACGCATCGTCGCCCCCCGGATCCCCGGTCCAGCGTGGCCCGCCGCAGCGGGCGCACACCAGACGCGCGGGAGGCTCTGCGCACGGGCGAGGGAGCGCCCCCGGCGCGTGTCGCAGGCCGCGCTACGACCGGTAGGTCAGCCCGTGTCCGAGCGGGAGGAGCACCGTGCCCGGGTCGTCCGCGCGCACCACCGGCACCGGCAGCTTCCCGCGCGGCCGCACCCGCCCGGCGATCACCCGGGCCGCCGCGCGCACCTCCACGTCGGTCCAGGAGTACGCGGCGAGGAAGGCGGGAACGCCGGGGAGCTGGGCGACGTCGTACGGGTTGCGGACGGCGACCGCGACGACCGGCTTCCCGGTCTCCAGCAGCCGGGTGACCAGGGTGCGCTGGCTGCTGCCCGCGGTCACGTTGTACGTGGCGACGACCACCGCGTCGGCGTCCCCGGCCGCGGCGACGGCGCGGTCGATCACGGCGGCGGAGGGCGCGGTGCCGGTGGACAGGGCGGTGGCCGTGAAGCCCAGCTCCGTCAGCGCGCCCGCCAGTACACCGGTGGGCGGCCCGGTCGTGCCCGACGGCGAGGCCGGATCGGCGCCCACCACCAGCAGCCTGCGGTGTTCGCGGCGCGAAAGCGGCAGCAGCCGCTCCTCGTTGACCAGCAGCGTCGTGGTCCGCTCCGCGATCCGGTCGGCCGCGGCCAGGTGCGCCCGGGTGCCGACGGTCCGGTCGACGTCCCGGCGGCTGGTGTACGCGTCCCGGAACAGCCCCAGCTTGGCCTTCAGCCGCAGCACGCGCAGGATCGATTCGTCCAGCCGCGCCTCGGTGAGTTCGCCCTCCCGTACGGCCGTCAGGACGGCGTTCCAGGCGAGCGGCAGGTCCGGCGGGTTGAGCAGCTGGTCGACACCGGCCTTCAGCGCCAGCACCGGCACCCGCGCGTCGCCGTACTTCGTCCGAACGCCCTCCATGCCGAGGGAGTCGGTGACCACGACCCCGTCGTACCCCAGCTCCTCGCGCAGGATGCCGGTGAGGATCGGACGGGAGAGGGTGGCCGGGTCGCCGGAGTCGTCGAGCGCCGGGACCATCAGGTGGGCGGTCATGATGGCGTCGATGCCGGCCTCGACCGCCGCGCGGAAGGGCGGCGCGTCCAGCTCCTCCCACTGCTCCCGGCTGTGCGTGATGACCGGGAAGCCGGTGTGGCTGTCGGTGGCGGTGTCGCCGTGCCCCGGGAAGTGCTTGGCGCACGCGGCCACACCGGACCGCTGATACCCCGCCACCTCGGCCGCCACCAGCTCCGCCACCGCGTCCGGGTCGGCGCCGAAGGACCGTACGCCGATCACGGGGTTGGCCGGGTTGACGTTCACGTCGGCGACGGGGGAGTAGTCCTGGCGGATGCCCAGGGCGTGCAGCTCGGCGCCCGCGATCCGGCCGAGCGTACGGGCGTCGGACCGCGACCCGCCCGCCCCGACGGCCATCGCGCCCGGGAAGAGGGTGGCGGGCTCGCCCACGCGGGCCACTATGCCGTGCTCCTGGTCGGTCGAGATGAGCACGGGCAGACCGCGCGGCTGCTCCAGTGAGGCCTTCTGGATGCCGTTGGACAGGTCGGCGATCTGGTGCGGGTCGCGGGTGTTGTGCGCCCAGGCGAAGTAGATGATGCCGCCGACCCGGTACCTGGCGACCAGCTCGGCGGCGGTGCGGACGCCGATCTCCTCGAGGTTGGCGTCGATGTCGGCCTGGTCGGGGTCGGTGGCGGAGTGGCCGTAGACCCGCATGACGAAGAGCTGGCCGACCTTCTCCTCCAGCGTCATGCGGGAGATCAGGCCGCGGAGTTTGTCGTCGTCGGGCCTGCGGGCGTCGGCGTAGGCCGTACCGCCCCCGGCCGCGAGGGCCGCGGTGACGACCGCGGTGGCGGTGAGGACGGTACGTCTGGAGGGCTGTGCGGTGCTTCCCGTGCCGGCCGTGCTGCTGTGGTGCACGTGCGCTCCTTCCGGAGAGCTGGTGAAGGAAACTGCCAAGGAGTCACCAATATCCGGGAAGTTTCTGCCAGTCAAGGGACCGCACACGAGTCGCCCGAAGCGAGGCGAGGCGCCCGCCGGGGGTCGTGAGTGCGGCCAGGCGCTTAGCAGGCGCCTGCCCTCTGAGGACCCGCCGGGCGTGCGGCCGGTGCGGGGTCAGACGTGGGCGGCGGCCTGGCGTGGCGGGCTGGTGCGGGCCGCGACCGTCGGCCAGTGGGCCCGTAGCGTGCGGACCGTTTCCGCGATGGCCGGGCGGCGGGCCGCGCCGGTGCGCCACAGGGCGTACAGCCGCCGTACCGGCATCGGGTCTAGCGGCACCTCCACCACTCCCGCCGGGAGCGGGCCGCGCCCCAGCCGGGGGATGAGGGCGACTCCGAGGCCGGCCGCGACCAGCGCGACGAGGGTCGGGTTCTCGTCCGCCTGGTGGACGATGTCCGGCTCGTGGCCGGCGCCCCGCAGTGTGCGCATCAGCCAGTCGTGGCAGACCCGTCCGGGCGGCTGGCAGATCCACCGCTCCCCGCCCAGCTCGTCCCGCCGTACGGCCGTCCGGCCCGCGAACCGGTGGCCCTCGGGCACCAGCAGGTCGCACAGGTCCTCGCCGACCGGCGCCTGCTCCACCCCGGCCGGGGCCGGCAGCGGGGCGATGTCCCAGTCGTGGGCCACCACCAGGTCCACGGCGCCCTTGGCCACCAGGTCCACGGACAGGTGCGGGTCGACCTCGGTGAGCCGCGCGTCCAGCCCGGGATGCCGTACCGCCAGGTCGGCGAGGACGGACGGCAGCAGCCCGCGCGCCGCCGACGCGAACGCGGCGATGGTCAGCCGCCCCGACGGGACCCCGCGCCGCTCCTCGAGGCGGGTCTCCGCCCGCTCCACGATGGCCAGCAACTGCGCGGCCGCCTCCACCAGTTGCCAGGCCTCGTCGGTGAGCCGGACCCCGCGCCCCTCCCGTTCCAGGAGCACCGTCCTGGTCTCGCGCTCCAGCTTGGCGATCTGCTGCGACACGGCGGACGGCGTGAACCCGAGCGCTGCGGCGGCCGCTCCGACCGTCCCGTGCACGGACACGGCGTGCAGGGCGCGCAGGCGCTGGAGGTCGAGCATGACGGCTCCCGAGGTCGAGACGAGGGGCGGCGTATCCGGAAAGCATCGGCAGCGCCGCCAAAGCGTTAGCAGTGCTTCATCCAACCATGCACCAATCATCGCTGGTGCTGAACGGTCCTCTCGGCCGATCCTCGACCCATGCGACCTTCCCACCTCCTCCTCGCCGTGCTCGTCGCCGCCGTCTGGGGCGTGAACTTCACGGTCATCGAGATCGGCCTCGACCACTTCCCGCCGCTCCTCTTCTCCGCCCTGCGCTTCCTGGCGGCCGCCCTGCCGGCCGTCTTCCTGGTGGGCCGTCCCAAGGTCGCCTGGAAGTGGATCGTGGCGGTGGGACTGGTGCTCGGCGTGGCCAAGTTCGGCCTGGTCTTCGTGGGCATGGACGCGGGCATGCCCGCCGGACTGTCGTCCCTCGTCCTTCAGATCCAGGCGGTGTTCACCGCGGTGATCGCCGCGGCGGTCCTCGGCGAACGCCCCTCCCGGGTCCAGGCCCTGGGCATGCTGGTCGCCCTGGGCGGCATCGGCGTGGCCGCGGTCGACGAGGGCACCTCGGGCCCCCTGGGCGCGTTCCTGATGGTGATCGGCGCCGCGGCGGCATGGGGCGTGTCCAACGTCCTGACCCGCAAGGCGTCCCCGCCGGACGCGCTGAACTTCATGGTGTGGGTCTCCACCGTCCCCGTGCTGCCCCTGCTGGCCCTCTCCCTGCTCACCGAGGGCCCCGCCGAGGACCTCGCGGCCCTGCGCGCCCTGGACTGGCAGGGCACGGGCACGATCCTCTTCGTCGCCTGGGTCTCGACCGTCTTCGGCTTCGGCGCCTGGGGCTGGCTGCTGCGCCGTCACCCCGCTTCGACGGTCGCGCCGTTCTCCCTCCTGGTGCCGGTCTTCGGCATGTCCTCGGCCGCCCTCTTCCTCGGCGAGTCGGTGACCCCCCTGCGCTGGTGCGCGGCGGCCCTGCTGGTGGGCGGGGTGGCGCTGACGACACTCACCCCGGCACGCCGCAGCACCGTCCCCGCGGCGACGGCGACGGCGACGGCGACGGCGACTGTGACGGTGACTGCGGACGAGGGAGAGCCGGTGGCGGTGCCGGCCCTGCTCAGGCCGCGTCCGTGAGCAGCCGGGCGAGGTGCTCGCGGCCCGGTCCCAGCAGCTCGGGCAACGGGGCGGCCGACTCGTACCACCGCTTCTCGTACTCCCAGCACAGCCAGCCGTCCCAGCCGTGCCGGGACAGCACGTCCACCACCTCGGTGAGCGGCAGCACCCCGGCGCCCAGCGCCAGCGGCGTGGTGTCCTCGGCGGAGGCGATGTCCTTGACCTGGACGTAGCCGAGGTGCGGGGAGAGCGCCGCGTAGGTCTCGGAGGGCTGCTCGCCGCCCAGCCAGGTGTGCATCACGTCCCACAGGGCGCCGGCCCGCAGATGCCCGACCGGGCCGAGGACGCGCATCGCGTCGGCGCCGGTGCGGTGCGAGTCGTGGGTCTCCAGCAGGATGCTCACGCCGCGCTCGGCGGCGTACTCGGCGGCGGTGCCCAGTCGCCGGGCGGCCGTCTCGTCGGCCTCCTCGGCACTCTGCTCGGTGCCGCCGCCGGGGAAGACCCGGACGTAGGGGGCGCCCAGGTCGCGGGCGAGGTCGAGCAGGCCGCGGATCTCGGCGAGGACCGGTTCGTCGTCGCCGGGCGCGGCGACCCGCGCGTACCCGGCCACGCCGAGCGGTTCGACGCCGGCCGCCCTGAACTCAGCCGCCACCGCGGCCCGTTCGTCCGGGCACAGGCCCGGATGGACCGGTTCCTCCGGGTGGGCGCGCAACTCGACACCGTGGTAGCCGTGCGCGGTCGCGAGCCCCAGCACGTCGGCCAGGGGCAGTCCGGGAACACCGAGAGTGGAGAACGCCAGCTTCATGCCCACGGAGCGTACCCGCGATCACCGGCCCGCATGTCGACGCAGGCCGGGACTCTTAGCCCGTCCGGCGCTTGAGGACGAGGCCGTCCAGGCCGAAGCGGGGGTCTGGGGGCGGCAGCCCCGGCAACGCCCACACCGACGCGGGCCCACCGCGAAACCAACGGTCCGTTCAAGACCGCGGCCCTCCGGAGGACCCCCGTACCATCAACTCCCCCCGCACCGTCGCGATCCCGCCCACCGGCGCGTCCTCCCGCCCCATCGCGACCCGCCCCGCCCGCGCCCCCGCCTCCGCCAGCGGCAGCCGGACCGTCGTCAGCGCGGGCACCGCGTCGATGCTGAACGGCAGGTCGTCGAAGCCGGCCACGGACACGTCGTCCGGGATCCGCAGCCCCGAGTCGCGCAGCGCCGCGCAGGCGCCCAGCGCGACGGTGTCGTTCGCGGCGACGACCGCGGTCAGCGTCGGGTCCCTGCGCAGCAGTTCCAGCGTCGCCTCGTAACCGGCCTCCCGGTCGTAGCGGCCGTGGACGGTCCAGCGGGGGTCCTCCTCGATGCCGTGCGCGGCGAGCGCGGTGCGGTGGCCCTCCAGCCGGTGCCGCGTCGTGGTCCGTTCCTCCGGGCCCGCGATGTAGCCGAGCCGCCGGTGCCCCAGCCCGATCAGGTGCTCGGTCAGCTCCCGCCCGCCCCCGCGGTTGTCGAAGGTGAGCGCGATCGCCCCGGTGTCCGGCGCCGGCGGCCGTCCGCACAGCACCACCCGCGTCCCGGCCTCGACCAGCCTGCGCAGCTTCGCCGCCACGGCCGCCTGGTGGGCCTCGTCCTCCATCGCGCCGCCGGTCAGCACGACCGCCGCCGCCCGCTGGCGCTGGAGCAGCGTGAGGTAGGTCAGCTCGCGCTCCGGGGTGCCGCCGGTGTTGCAGACCACGGCGAGTCTCTCGCCGCCCGCTCTGCCGCCGGGTCCGCCGATCTCGGACTGGACGGCGCCGGCCATGATGCCGAAGAACGGGTCGGCGATGTCGTTGACGAGGATGCCCACCAGGTCGGACGTGGCCGCCGCCAGCGCGCTCGCCGGGCCGTTGAGCACGTAGTCCAGCTCGTCGACGGCCTTGAGCACCCGCTCCCGGGTGGAGGCGGCCACCGGATAGTTGCCGTTCAGCACGCGCGACACCGTCGCGGGGGAGACCTGGGCGCGGGCCGCCACGTCCGCCAGTGTCACCGTCATGTCCTCGTCCTCCGCATCGCGGGTGTGCCGAACGCCGTCCCGGGTGACCTTACGGCCACCGCCCGCCGACGTTCGCCCCCTCGAACAACTCGCCCCGGCCGCGGTCTTGTCCAGACCACCGGTCACAGGCTAGCTTCGTTCTACATAGAAAGCGCTTGCTGTACGGCTCGAGCTCGATCCGCGGCTTGCGGCATGGCTCGTACGAAGGGAATGACGTGACACGCAAGACGGTGCGTATCGCCATGAACGGTGTGACCGGACGCATGGGCTACCGCCAGCACCTCGTCCGCTCCATCCTGGCCCTGCGCGAACAGGGCGGCCTCGACCTCGGCGACGGCACCGTGCTGTGGCCGGAGCCGGTCCTGGTCGGCCGCCGCGAGCACGCGCTGCGGGCGCTGGCCGAACGCCACGGACTCGACCACATCTCCACGGACCTCGACGCGGTCCTCGCCGACGACGGCATCGACATCTACTTCGACGCCCAGGTGACCTCGGCCCGCGAGGAGGCGATCAAGAAGGCGATCGCCGCGGGCAAGCACGTCTACACCGAGAAGCCCACCGCCACCGGCCTGGACGGCGCCCTGGAACTCGCCCGCCTCGCCCGGGCCAAGGGCATCAAGCACGGCGTCGTCCAGGACAAGCTCTTCCTGCCCGGCCTGCTCAAGCTCAAGCGCCTCATCGACGGCGGCTTCTTCGGCCGGATCCTGTCCGTGCGCGGCGAGTTCGGCTACTGGGTCTTCGAGGGCGACTGGCAGGAGGCGCAGCGCCCGTCCTGGAACTACCGCAGCGAGGACGGCGGCGGCATCGTCGTCGACATGTTCCCGCACTGGGAGTACGTGCTGCACGAGCTGTTCGGCCGCGTGAGGTCCGTCCAGGCCCTCACCGCCACCCACATCCCCGAGCGCTGGGACGAGAAGGGCAAGCCCTACGACGCCACCGCCGACGACGCCGCCTACGGCGTCTTCGAACTGGACGGCGGCGCGATCGCGCAGATCAACTCGTCCTGGGCGGTTCGCGTCAACCGCGACGAACTGGTCGAGTTCCAGGTCGACGGCACCGAGGGCTCGGCCGTCGCGGGACTGCGGGGCTGCCGCGTCCAGCACCGCTCCGCCACCCCCAAGCCGGTGTGGAACCCGGACATCCCCGCCACCGAGGTCTTCCGCGACCAGTGGCAGGAGGTCCCGGACAACGGCGAGTTCGACAACGGCTTCAAGGCGCAGTGGGAGCTGTTCCTCAAGCACGTCTACGCCGACGCCCCCTACCAGTGGGACCTGCTGGCCGGTGCCCGCGGCGTCCAGCTCGCCGAGCTGGGCCTGAGGTCCTCGGCCGAGGGCCGCCGCCTCGACGTGCCGGAGATCGCGCTGTGACCCTCCACCTGCCGAGCGCCGACGGCACCCTGCGCGCCTACGAACCCCGCCAGGAGCCGTCGCACAGCGCCCCGCCGAGCGGGGCAGGCGCGGGAAGCACCGGGAGCGCGGGAAGCGCTTTCACCTCCCGTACGGTCTTCTCCGCCGCGCACGTCGTCGCCGACCCGTACGCGGACATCACCCCCGACGGGCCCGCCGCCGTCGACTGGGACGCCACCCTCGCCTTCCGTCGCCACCTGTGGTCCCACGGACTCGGCGTCGCCGAGGCGATGGACACCGCCCAGCGCGGCATGGGCCTGGACTGGCCCACGGCGGCGGAACTGATCCGCCGCTCCGCCGCCGAGGCGAAGGCGGCCGGCGGCCGCATCGCCTGCGGCGTCGGCACGGACCAGCTGACCGCCCCGACCGTCACCCTCGCCGAGGTCCGGTCGGCCTACGAGGAACAGCTCGCCCTCGTCGAGGAGTCGGGCGCCCGGGCCATCCTCATGGCCTCCCGCGCCCTCGCCGCCACCGCGCAGGGGCCGGACGACTACCTGGAGGTCTACGGCCACCTGCTCCGCCAGGCCGCCGAACCCGTGATCCTGCACTGGCTGGGCCCGATGTTCGACCCGGCCCTGGAGGGCTACTGGGGCTCGTCCGACCTGGACGCGGCGACCGACACCTTCCTGGAGGTCATCGCCGCCCACCCCGACAAGGTCGACGGCATCAAGGTCTCCCTGCTGGACGCGCAGCGCGAGATCGACCTGCGCCGCCGCCTGCCGCGGGGCGTGCGCTGCTACACCGGAGACGACTTCAACTACCCGGAGCTGATCGCGGGCGACGAGCAGGGCTTCAGCCACGCCCTGCTCGGCATCTTCGACCCCCTGGGCCCACTGGCCGCCGAGGCGGTCCGGGTGCTCGACACCGGGGACACGGACGGCTTCCGCGCCCTGCTCGACCCCACCGTCGAACTCTCCCGCCACCTCTTCCGGGCACCCACCCGCTACTACAAGACGGGCGTGGTCTTCCTGGCCTGGCTGTCCGGCCACCAGAGCCACTTCACGATGGTCGGCGGCCTCCAGTCGGCCCGCTCCCTGCCGCACCTCGCCCGCGCCTACGAACTCGCCGACGGACTCGGTCTGTTCCCCGATCCGAAGCTGGCCGAGGAGCGCATGCGGAACCTGCTCGCGCTGTACGGAGTGAACCGATGAGCGACACCGGCCTGACGCGCTTCAGCATCAACCAGATGACGGTCAAGCAGCTCTCGCTGCCCGAACTGACCGCGGCCTGCGCCGAACTGGGCATCGGCAACGTGGGCCTGTGGCGCGAACCCGTGCAGGCCTACGGCGTCGAGGCCGCCGCCAAGCTGGTCCGCGACGCGGGCCTCACCGTCACCACCCTGTGCCGCGGCGGCTTCCTCACGGCGCTCGACCCCGCCGAACGCGCCAGGGCGCTGGCCGACAACCGCCGCGCCGTCGACGAGGCCGCCGCCCTCGGCACCGACACCCTCGTCCTGGTCTCGGGCGGCCTCCCGGCCGGCGACAAGGACCTGCGCGCCGCCCGCGAGCGCATCGCGGACGCGCTGGCGGAGCTGGGCCCGTACGCCGAACGGCACGGCGTGCGCCTGGCCATCGAACCGCTCCACCCCATGTACGCCGCCGACCGCTGCGTGGTCTCCACCCTCGCCCAGGCCCTGGACCTCGCCGAACGCTTCCCGGCCCGGCAGGTCGGTGTCACCGTCGACACGTACCACATCTGGTGGGACGACCGGGCGCCCGAGCAGATCGCCCGGGCCGGCGCGGGCGGCCGCATCCACACCTTCCAGCTCGCCGACTGGACGACCCCGCTGCCCGAGGGCGTCCTCAACGGCCGCGGCCAGATCGGGGACGGCGCGATCGACATGCGGGAGTGGAAGGGGTACGTCGAGGCGGCCGGATACACCGGCGCCATCGAGGTCGAGCTGTTCAACGAGGGGCTGTGGGCACGGGACGGACGGGAGGTGCTCGCCGAGACGGCGGCCCGGTTCGCCGCGCACGCGGGCGACGCCGCGGACCAGCCGCCCGGAAAATAATCCCGGCGACCCGTACAACCCTTCCGCCCTGCGGCGGGTCGTACCTGGCATCGGAACTCCCGTGGGGGTACCCGGGGGGGAAATACCACGGAGTTCCGAAGGGGAGGGGAAACCCGAGAGGGCCCGGTCGGCGACCGGGCCCTCTCAAACTTCTCCCCACCGGTCCTCGGACCCTCAGAAGAAGACCCCGCACCGCAGCAGCACATTGGCGTACGGCCGCGCCTCCCCGGTGCGCACGATCAGCCGCGCGCCCGCCGACAGCTCCTTGAGCCGCTCGTGCGGGACGAGTTCGAGTGCGGGGAAGAGCCCGTCGAGCAGTGCGGCGCACTCGGCGTTCGCCTCCCGGACCTCCGTCGCCGCCGTCGCGCCCTCGACGACCAGCTCGGCGAGCAGGCCGTCCACCACCTCCGCGAACGGCGGCACCCCGGCCCGGAAGGCCAGGTCGACGACGCGCGGCCCGTCCGGAACGGGCATGCCCGCGTCGCACACCAGGACGCCGTCCCCGTGGCCCAGCTCGGCGAGCGCACCCGCGAGGTGGCGGTTGAGTATGCCTGCCTTCTTCACAGCGCCCCGGCCTCCAGTGCCTCGGCCTCCGCCGCCGTCGGGTACGACTCCTGCGCCCCCGCCTTCGTGACCGCCGCCGCGCCCACCCGGGCCGCGTACGCCGCCGCGTCGGCGAGCGACGCGCCGGTGCCGAGCCGCCAGGCCAGCGCGGCGGTGAACGCGTCACCGGCGCCCGTCGTGTCCACGGCGTCCACCTTCACCGACGGCACCCGGACCACGCCGCCGGCCGCCGACGCGACCAGCGCGCCCTCGGCGCCCAGCGTCACGACCACCGAGCGCGGCCCCTTGGCCAGCAGGACGCGCGCCCAGTCCTCGGGGCGCTCGCCGACCAGGGAGTCGCCGAGGATCACCTTCGCCTCGTGCTCGTTGACGATCAGCGGGTCGCAGGCGGCCAGCACCTCCTGCGGAAGCGGCCGCGGCGGCGACGGGTTCAGCACGAAACGGCTGTCCGGCGCGAGCGAGCGGACCACCTCCACGACCGTCTCCAGCGGGATCTCCAACTGCGTGGAGACCACCCGGGAGGCGTGGAAGAGGCTGGCCGCGGCCCGGACGTCGCCCGGCGCCAGCCGGCCGTTGGCGCCCGGCGAGACCACGATGCTGTTGTCCCCGGACGGGTCGACGGTGATCAGCGCGACGCCGGTCGGGGCGCCGCCCACCAGCACGCCGACCGTGTCGACACCGGCCGCCCGCTGCGAGTCCAGCAGCAGCCGCCCGTAGTCGTCGTCGCCCACCCGGGCCAGCAGGGCCGTACGGGCGCCGAGCCGGGCGGCGGCGACGGCCTGGTTGCCGCCCTTGCCGCCCGGGTGGACGGCCAGGTCGGAGCCGAGCACCGTCTCCCCGGCCCCCGGCCGCCGCTCGACACCGATCACCAGGTCGGCGTTGGCCGAGCCGACGACCAGCAGGTCGTAGTCGTACATCAGTCGTTCTCCGATTCGCGTGATTACCGCCGGCCGCCGGGCCGGTCTCAGCCCTCGAAGCCCGCCACGTTCTGCTGGGTGACGACCTTCACGGGCACCTTCACCGTCTGCTCCACCTTCTTGTCCTCGGCCGCCCGCAGCGCGTTCTGTACGGCGATCCTGCCCAGTTCCTTCGGCTGCTGCGCCACCGACGCGTACAACGTGCCGTCCTGGACCGCCTTCAGCCCGTCCGGGGTCCCGTCGAAGCCGACGACCTGGACCGACTTGCCGGCCTTGGAACCCAGCGCCTTGATCGCGCCCAGCGCCATCTCGTCGTTCTCGGCGAAGACGCCGTCGACGTCCGGGTGGGCCTGGAGCAGGTTGGTCATCACGTCCAGGCCCTTGGTGCGGTCGAAGTCCGCGGGCTGCTTGGCGACCACCTTGATGCCCGGGTACGCCTTGAGCCCGGCCGCGAAGCCCGCCCCGCGCTCCCGGCTGGCGGAGGTGCCGGCCTGCCCCTGGAGGATGACGATGGTGCCCTTGCCGCCGAGCTTCTCGGCGAGCGCCTTGGCGCCCAGCTCACCGCCCTCGACGTTGTCGGAGGCGACCAGCGCGGACGTCTCGGCCTTGCTGACGCCGCGGTCCACGGCGATGACCGGGATGTCGTCCTTGTTGGCGGAGCGCACCGAGGGACCGGCCGCGTCGGAGTCCACCGGGTTGACGATGACCGCGGACAGGCTGCCGCTGACGAAGTTCTGCAGCTGGTTGGCCTGCTGGGAGGCGTCGTTCTGGGCGTCCGTGACCGTCAGGTCCACGCCCAGCTTCTTCGCCTCCTCCTCCGCGCCGTTCCTGATCTGCACGAAGAACGGGTTGTTCAGCGTGGACAGCGACAGCCCTATCTTCTGGTCCTTGCCGCCGGAGGAGCCGTTGTGCAGCAGCGAGGTCGCGCCGACCACGGCCACCGCGACGACCGCCGCGATCACGTACGTGAGTGCCTGCTTGCCCCGGTTGCCGCCGCCCGACGCCCCGGCCGCCGGAGTCACCGCGCCGGCCTTGCGGCGCAGCGTGTCGAAGAGCACCGCGAGCGCGATGACGACACCGATGACGACCTGCTGCCAGAACGCGGAGACGGACAGCAGGTTCAGGCCGTTGCGCAGCACCGCGAGGATCAGCGCGCCGATCAGCGTGCCGGACGCCTTGCCGGTGCCGCCCGCCAGCGAGGCACCGCCGATGACGACGGCGGCGATGGCGTCCAGCTCGTAGCCCTGCGCGGCCTGCGGCTGCGCGGAGGAGAGCCGGGAGGCGAGCACGATGCCCGCGGCGGCGGCGAACAGGCCGGAGAAGGCGTAGATGGCGAGCTTCTGCCGCTTCACCCGCAGCCCGGACAGGCGCGCGGCCTCCTCGTTGCCGCCGATGGCGTACATGGACCGGCCGATGTAGGTCCGGCCGAGGACGAAGGCGGTGATCAGCCCCATCACGATCATCACGAGCACCGGCACCGGCAGCCACCCGCCGAGCGTGTCGCCGAGGTGCGAGACCGAGTCCGGGAAGGCGATCGGCGAACCCTGCGAGATGACCAGCGACAGACCGCGGCCCACCGACAGCATGGCGAGCGTCGCGATGAACGGCGGCAGCTTCCCGTACGAGATGAGGAAGCCGTTCACCAGACCGCAGGCGATGCCCGTCAGGACGGACAGCAGCACCGCGAGCGCCACCGGCATCCCGGCCTCGGTGGCGCTCCAGGCCAGCACGGTGGCCGACAGCGCGGCGACCGAGCCGACCGACAGGTCGATGCCCGCCGAGACGATGACGAAGGTGACGCCGAAGGCGAGGATCGCGGTGACGGCGGCCTGGACGCCGACGTTGAGGAGGTTGTCGGCGGTCAGGAAGTCCCCGGACAGCGCCGACATGACGACGACGAGGACGATCAGCGCGGTCAGCGCGCCGTTGTCGAGCAGCAGGCGGCGCAGGCCGCTGGTGGCGCCCTGCGCGCCCGGCTTGCTCTTGAGCGTGTCAGTGGCCACGGGAGGCCTCCGTTCCATCCGTTCCGTCGCTGTGCGGGGAGTTGCCGGTGTGCGTACTGACGGCGAGCGCCATCACGGCGTCCTGGGTGGCCTGTTCGGCGGTGAGTTCACCCGCGACGCGCCCCTGCGCCATGACGACCACGCGGTCGCTCATGCCGAGCACCTCCGGCAGATCGCTGGAGATCATGAGCACGGCGGCACCGGCGGCCGTCAGTTCGTTGATGAGCTGGTAGATCTCGACCTTGGCGCCGACGTCGATGCCGCGCGTCGGCTCGTCGAGGATCAGCACCTTGGTGTTCGCCAGCAGCCACTTGCCGATGACGACCTTCTGCTGGTTGCCGCCGGACAGCGTGCGCACGTGCTGCCCGAGCCCGGCCATCCGCACGCCGAGCTGTCCGGCGATCCGCTCGGCCGCCGTGTGCTGCCCCTTGAGGTCGACGAGCCCGGCGCGGGCGGTGGACCGGAGCGTGACGAGCCCGAGGTTCTCCTCCACCGAGGCGTCGAGGACGAGCCCCTGCCCCTTGCGGTCCTCGGGGACGAGTCCGATCCCGGCGGCCATGGCGGCGTTCACGTCGTGCCGCCGCAGCGGCGCACCCGCCACCCGCACGGTCCCGGCGTCGTACGGATCGGCTCCGAACACCGCCCGGACGACCTCCGTACGCCCGGCCCCGACCAGCCCCGCGATGCCGACGACCTCACCGGCCCGCACCTCGAAGCCGACGTCGTGGAAGACCCCGTCCCGCGTCAGCCCCTCCACCTTGAGCAGCGCCTCACCGGCGGCGGTCCGCTCGCGCGGGTACTGCTGCTCGATCGACCGCCCCACCATGAGCCGGACCAGCTCGTCCTCGGGTGTGGAGGCGGGCACCTGCCCGACGCTCCTGCCGTCCCGGATGACGGTGACCCGGTCGCCGAGCGCGGCGATCTCCTCCAGGTGGTGGGTGATGAAGACGATGCCGACGCCGTCCTCGCGCAGCCGCCGCACGATGGCGAACAGCTTGTCGACCTCCTCGGAGGTCAGTACGGCGGTCGGCTCGTCCATGATGAGCACGCGCGCGTCGAGGCTGAGCGCCTTGGCGATCTCGACCATCTGGAGCCGCGCGATGCCCAGTTCACGCACCCGCGCACGGGGAGACACGTTGACCCCCACCCGCTTCAGTAGCACCTCGGCGTCGGCGTCCATCCGCTTCCGGTCGATCATGCCGAGCCGGCGGGGCTGGCGCCCCAGGAAGATGTTCTCGGCCACCGTCAGGTCGGGGACCAGGTTGAACTCCTGGTAGATGGTGGCGATCCCGAGGCGCTCGGAGTCCTGCGCACCGTGGATGCGCACCTCCTCGCCACCGGCCAGGATCCGCCCGGCGTCGGGCGTGTAGGCGCCGGAGAGCATCTTGATGAGCGTGCTCTTGCCCGCGCCGTTCTCACCGAGGAGCACGTGCACCTCGCCCCGGCGCAGGTCGAAGTCGACGCTGTCGAGCGCGACCACGCCGGGGAAGGTCTTGCGGATGCCCTCGATGCGCAGCAACTCGTCCGGACTGCGGCTGCTCACGGCGTACTCCTTCGTACGGGGGACGGGGACGGGGGGTGTTGTTCGGAGGGCGGCTCGCCGCACGAGCGGCGCACGACGAGCCGGGCCGGAAGGGTCACCGACTCGCCGGCCCGCCCCGCGATCCGCTCGACGAGCGCGCGTACGGCCGCCCGCCCCAGCTCGCGGGTGGGCTGGGCGATCGCGGTGACCGGGGGATCGGTGTGCACGAACCAGGGGATGTCGTCGAAGGCGGCGAGCCCGACGTCCTCGGGGACCCGCAGCCCGCGTGCCCGTACGGCGTCCAGCGCGCCGAGGGCCATCAGGTTGTCGGCGGCGAAGACGACCTCGGGCGGCTCGGGCAGGTCGAGGAAGCCCTCGGTGACCCGGCGCCCGCTGCCGGCCCGGAAGTCGCCCTGGCCGATGTAGGCGTCGGGCAGGGGAAGCCCGTACGCGCCGAGCGCCTCGCGGAAGGCGTCGACGCGCTCGCGTCCGGTCGTGGTGGCGGCGGGCCCCGCGATGATCGCGAGCCGCCGGTGCCCGAGCCCGTGCAGATGCGCGACGAGGTCCCGTACGGCCGCCCGCCCGTCCGACCTGACGACGGGCACGTCCACGCCGGGGATCCACCGGTCGACGAAGACCATCGGCGTCCCGGCCCGCGCGGCGTCCAGCATGCGCGGGGAGCCCCCGTCGGTGGGGGAGACGAGGAGCCCGTCGATCCGCCGGTCCAGGAGCGTGGTGACGTGGTGGTCCTGGAGGTCGGGCCGCTCGTCGGCGTTGCCGATGATGACGCTGTAGCCGAGCGCGCGGGCCTCCTCCTCGACGGAACGGGCCAGCTCGGTGAAGTACGGGTTCATCACGTCGCTGATGACCAGGCCGAGGGTCCGGGTCTGGTCGGTGCGCAGCGACCTGGCGAGGGCGTTGGGGCGGTAGCCCAGAGTCTCGACGGCGGCCAGCACACGGGCGCGTGCGGCGGCGCTGACCGACGGGTGGCCGTTGAGCGCCCGGGAGACCGTCGCGACGGACACGCCGGCCTCGGCGGCGACGTCCTTGATGCTCGCCATCGTCGTTCCACCTCCTCGTGGAATCGATTACACGGAGGATTGGAAACGATTACACGAGTGGAATCAAGGGGTCCGGTGGGGCCGAGACGGAATCGTGACCGGAGAAAGGGGCGGCACCCGCGGCGATGTCGCCCCGGGTGCCGCCCCGACCGCCTGCGGCAGTCAGCCCACCGCCGCCGCGAACATCCCCGCCTCGTACGAGCCGCCCTTCTGGTGCGTGATCACGGCGAGCCGGTTGGCCGCGTTGATCATGGCGACCAGGCAGATCAGCGCGGCGACCTGGTCGTCGTCGTAGTGCTTGCGCACCAGCGCCCACGTCTCGTCGGACACGCCCTCGTGGGCGTCGGCGAGCCGGGTGCCCTCCTCGGCGAGGGCCAGCGCCGCCTGCTCGGCCTCGGTGAACACGGTGGACTCGCGCCAGGCGGCGACCAGGTGCAGCCGGACCGCGCTCTCCCCGGCGGCCGCGGCCTCCTTGACGTGCATGTCGATGCAGTGGCCGCAGCCGTTGATCTGGCTGGCCCGCAGCGAGACCAGTTCCTGCGTGGCCTTCGGCAGCGGCGACTCGTGCATCAGCACGCCCATGCCGGCGAACCGCTTCGTGAACCGACCGGCGAACTCGTTCTCGAACAGATTGAATCGGGTGTCCATGATCCCGTCCTCGCTCTCGGTGCCTCGGTGACGAACACAAGACGCCGCCGCCCCGCACCCTGTGACAGGGCGCGGACGTGACCCAGGACACCACCGACGGGTGTCACAGAACCCCGGCGGCCGGTGTCCCGTGCACGAGACACCGCCGGAACCGAACGAACGGGAGAAGCTGGTGACCAGCGAGAACAGCGGCCGCGAACAGGACGGCGCCACGGAGGCCTTCGTCGCCCACCGCAACCTGCTCTTCACCGTCGCCTACGAGATGCTCGGCTCCGCCGCCGACGCGGAGGACGTCCTCCAGGAGACCTGGCTGAAGTGGGCGGGAGTCGACCTCGACACGGTGCGCGACCGGCGCGCGTACCTGGTCCGCATCACCACCCGCCAGGCCCTGAACCGGCTGCGTACGCTGGGCCGCCGCAAGGAGTCCTACGTCGGCTCCTGGCTGCCCGAGCCGTTGCTCACCACGCCCGACGTGGCCGAGGACGTCGAGCTGGCCGACAGCGTGTCGATGGCGATGATGCTGGTCATGGAGACACTCGCGCCGACCGAGCGGGCGGTGTTCGTGCTGCGCGAGGTGTTCGACCTCGGCTACGACGAGATCGCCGAGGCGGTGGAGAAGAGCCCCGCCGCCGTCCGGCAGATCGCGCACCGGGCCCGCGCGCACGTCGCGGCCCGCCGGCCGCGCGGGGCGGTCTCGGCGACCGAGTCCCGGGAGGCGCTCGCGGCCTTCCAGCGGGCGGTCGAGACGGGCGACCTCCAGGGCCTGCTCGACATCCTCTCCCCGGACGTCGTCCTGCTCGGCGACGGCGGCGGCATCAAGCAGGCGGTCCTGCGGCCCGTCGTCGGCGCCGACAAGGTGGCCCGCCTCATGCTGGGCGGCCTGGTCAAGCTGGACATGGAGATGAGGATGGACCCGGCCCAGGTCAACGGGCACCCCGCGCTGGTCATCCGGCTCGACGGCGAACTCGACACCGTGGTGGCGGTGCGCCTCGACGAAGGCCGCATCACCGGGCTCTACGCGGTGCGCAACCCGGAGAAGCTGTCGTACATGCGTGAGGAGGCGACCCTGAGCCGGTGAGCGCCCGGCTCACACGCGGCCCACCAGCCGCCTGTTCCGTCAGGCAGCCGGTGGGCAGACCTCTCAGGCGTGCGCGATGTAGTCGTACCAGTCGGTGATCGGGTCGGTCAGGGCCTTGTCGTCGTAGAGCCTGAAGTACACGGCCTCGCCCTCGTCGAGGTCGTCGTCGGCTCCCATCTCGACCTTGTTCATGTCGAGTTCCTTGGACGTCCCCGGCGCCCAGTAGGTCGCCTCCTTCTTGAGGCCCTCCCACCACTGGGCCCGGACGTAGATCGTGTCGCCGT
The DNA here is from genome assembly GCF_027947575.1 of Streptomyces rubrogriseus. Lineage (NCBI taxonomy): Bacteria > Bacillati > Actinomycetota > Actinomycetes > Kitasatosporales > Streptomycetaceae > Streptomyces > Streptomyces rubrogriseus. The sequence goes on from NZ_CP116256.1 coordinate 1,148,755, forward strand.
CGTTCTTGCCGTCGTAGACGTACAGCAGCTCGTCCGACGGGTGGAACTCGACCTGCGCCACGGGGGTGCCGTTCTTCTTCACGACCAGCTTCAGGGCCTCGCCGCCCACGTCCTTCTTGAAGCCGGTGTAGTCGAGGCCGCTGCTGTTCGAGCAGGGGCAGTCGCCGGTGTTGTACTCCCAGCTCTGGATCGACAGATCCGAGTTGTCGTATGCACCCGCCGTGGTCACGGAGGCCCCGGTGAACGCGACTGCCATTCCCAGCGAGATGGCTACGTTTCTGATGCGCATTGCTGCCCCTTCTTGTTCGGCCTGGCCCAACGGCGCCCACGCTAAAGGGCTTGCTGCGCGGGGTGGCACTGCAACTTTTCAGGGTGACAGGGCCGGTCTCAGGCCGCCGCCAGCTCGCACCACACGTACTTGCCCCGGTTGCCGTGTCTGGCCAGCGGGTGCCACCCCCAGACGTCCGCGCAGGCCCGCACCAGCGCCAGCCCGCGACCCTCCTCCAGCTCCGCCACCCTCTCGAACCGCGCGGGCGGTTCGGGCGGTTCGGGGTCCGCGTCCCACGCCCCGATCCGCAGCGTGCCCGGCGGCGACCAGCGGATGCGGAGGGCGGCGGGGCCCTTGGTGTGCCGTACGGCGTTGGAGACCAGCTCCGTTGCCAGCAGTTCGGCGACGTCGACGAGGCGGATCAGGCCGTGCATGGTGAGGACCAGACGGAGGGTGCGGCGGCTGATGGTGACGGCGCGCAGGTCGTTGGGGATGTAGAGGGAGTATTCCCAGGGTTCGGTTTCGGGCATGAGGATTCCCTTGCGTGTGGGGAGTTGGGGGCGGACCGGTGGCATTGCCGGAGCCGTCGTGGCAGGACGGAACGGTGCGCTTCCGGTTACGCACGGTGTGCGCCGCATCACTGACCGTAGGGCTAACATGTCATACGGAGCAAGCTGATCGACTAATCTGGCCCCGAACGGGTCGCACAGGGAGGCTCGTTGAACCCAGGGAGCCGTGCATGGTCCTGCGCCGGGAATGCACCGCACGCCAGTTGCGTCTCGCGGTCGAGTTGCGGAGGCTACGAGACGCGGCAGGGCTCTCCGCCGTCGAGGCGGCGGCACTGCTCGGGGTGAACCGCGTGCAGATCAGTCACATCGAGTCCGGCCTCGCGGGCGTGAGTGAGGAGCGCCTGCGTCGTCTCGCGGCGCACTATTCCTGCACCGACGAGGCATTCGTCGACGCCCTCGTCGTCATGGCGACGGATCGGACGCGTGGCTGGTGGGAGGAGTACCGAGGGCTCCTGCCGACACCCTTTCTGGACATCGCCGAGTTGGAACACCACTCCACCTTCCGTCGGGACGTGGAGTTCTTGTTCATCCCGGGCCTGCTTCAGACGGAGGACTACGCCCGAGCGGCCTTCTCGTCCCGGGTGCCCGAACTTCCGCACGCGGAGCTGGAGCTGCGAGTTCGCCATCGGATGCAGCGGAAGGTGGTTCTCGAAGCCCCGGTGCCGTACGAGTCCCTCATCCATGAGGCGGCGCTGCGTATCAGGGTCGGCGATCGCGTCACCGCGCGAACCCAGCTCGCCCGGGTCCTGGAACTTTCCGAAGCCGATCACATCAGCGTGCGTGTCATTCCCTTCGATCTGGACGGTTTCGGCGGTGCCTGGAGCCCCATGATGTTGGCCGGCGGGAGCGTGCCCCGACTGGACACGGCCGTTCGCGACGCACCACACGGCACCGGCTTCATCGATTCTGAGGCCCAACTCGGCGTCTTCCGAACAGTCTTCCGTAGAGTGAAGGATGCATCGCTCGACCCAAGCCGGTCGCGTGACCTCATCCACAGACTGGCCAAGGAACTGTGAGGCTCCGTGTCCACCCCTGACACCTGGCGCAAGTCGTCCTACTCCGGCGGCGGCGACGGCAACAACTGCGTGGAAATAGCCACCACGACCACCCACGTCGCCGTCCGCGACTCCAAGGCGCCCGCCCGGGCCACCCTCACCTTCCCCCGCGCCGCCTTCACCCGCTTCCTGTCGGTGATGACGGAGCCGGAGGGAAACCCGCCTCCCCGCTGACCCAGCACACCTCCCCGGGGCTGCCGTCGCCCCGGTCGAACTGGCAGCACACGCCACCGACGGCGGCGGCGAGGTCGGTGAACGTCTTCCTGATGCTCGCCGACCGCTCGAACAGGCGGCTGATGCCGGAGGTCGGCGCCCAGAACTCCAGGGCGGCGTATCCGGGGTCCAGGAACGACCGGAACCGGACGGTCAGGTAGACGTACCCGATCCGGACCCGTCCGTTCTCCTCGGGCGGCAGCGAGTACGACTCCCCGTGCGCCCGCACCGCGTCGTCGACCGGGAACATGAGGGACGTGTCCAGGTCCAGCGTGTCGCGTGCGGAGCAGTCGACCGGCTCGCTGCCGAAGCCGGACGTGAACGGGAGGACGATCCGCTCGCCCCCGGGCAGCGTGACGTCGAGCGGGGGCACGTCCCGGGACGGGGGTGCCAGCCCGGCCACGGCGGCCAGCGCCCCGGCGACGTTCCGCGGGCGTAGATAGACGTCGTAGCCGTAGGTCAGCCCCATGTGTCCCCCTCCGCAAGCGTCGGCCGTATCGCACCGCACGCGTCATCCTGCCGGACCGTGCACCGCTGTCACACCTCACCGGTACCGTCGGATCATGCCCAACCAGCCCCCCGCGGCCCCCGGTGAGAGGCGGCTCGCCACCCTCGAAGGCGTCCTGGAGCGTGTCACGTACGCCAACGAGGAGAACGGCTACACCGTCGCCCGCGTCGACACCGGCAGAGGCGCCGGCGACCTGCTGACCGTCGTCGGCGCGCTGCTCGGCGCGCAGGTGGGGGAGTCGCTGCGGATGGAGGGGCGCTGGGGGTCGCACCCCCAGTACGGCAAGCAGTTCCACGTGGAGAACTACACGACGCTGCTGCCCGCCACCGTGCAGGGCATCCGGCGTTATCTCGGGTCCGGGCTGGTCAAGGGGATCGGGCCGATCTTCGCCGACCGGATCACGCAGCACTTCGGGCTGGACACCCTCACCATCATCGAGGCGGAGCCCAAGCGGCTCATCGAGGTGCCCGGTCTCGGGCCCAAGCGGACCAAGAAGATCGCCGACGCCTGGGAGGAGCAGAAGGCGATCAAGGAGGTCATGCTCTTCCTCCAGACGGTCGAGGTGTCCACCTCCATCGCGGTGCGGATCTACAAGAAGTACGGGGACGCGTCGATCTCCGTCGTGAAGAACCAGCCCTACCGGCTCGCCGCCGACGTGTGGGGCATCGGCTTCCTGACCGCCGACAAGATCGCCCAGTCCGTCGGGATCCCGCACGACAGCCCGGAGCGGGTGAAGGCCGGACTGCAGTACGCGCTGTCCCAGGCCACCGACCAGGGGCACTGCTACCTCCCCGAGGAGAAGCTGATCGCCGACGCGGTGAAGCTGCTCCAGGTGGACACCGGGCTCGTCATCGAGTGCCTGGGGGAGCTGGCCGCCGAGCCGGAGGGGCCGGACGAGGACCCCGGGGTCGTGCGGGAGAAGGTGCCGCACCCGGAGGGGGGTGAGCCGATCACCGCCGTCTACCTCGTGCCCTTCCACCGGGCCGAGCTGGCCCTGGCGGGGCAGCTGCGGCGTCTCCTGCACACCGACGAGGACCGGATGCCCGGCTTCCGGGAGGTGGCCTGGGACAAGGCGCTCGGGTGGCTGCGGCGGCGCACGGGCGCCGATCTCGCGCCCGAGCAGGAGGAGGCCGTCAAGCTCGCGCTCAGCGAGAAGGTCGCCGTGCTCACCGGCGGACCCGGCTGCGGCAAGTCCTTCACCGTGCGGTCCATCGTGGAGCTGGCGCGGGCCAAGAAGGCGAAGGTCGTGCTGGCCGCGCCCACCGGCCGGGCCGCCAAGCGGCTCGCCGAGCTGACCGGCGCCGAGGCGTCCACCGTGCACCGGCTGCTGGAGCTGAAGCCCGGCGGCGACGCCGCCTACGACCGGGAGCGGCCGCTCGACGCGGACCTGGTGGTGGTGGACGAGGCGTCGATGCTCGATCTGCTCCTCGCCAACAAGCTCGCGAAAGCCGTCCCGCCCGGCGCCCACCTGCTGCTCGTCGGCGATGTCGACCAGTTGCCCAGCGTGGGGGCGGGGGAGGTGCTGAGGGACCTGCTGGCACCCGGCAGCCCGGTGCCCGCCGTCCGGCTCACCCGCGTCTTCCGGCAGGCACAGCAGTCCGGCGTCGTCACCAACGCGCACCGGATCAACGCCGGGCAGCACCCGGTCACCGACGGGATGAAGGACTTCTTCCTCTTCGTCGAGGACGACACGGAGGAGGCCGGGCGGCTCACGGTGGACGTCGCCGCGCGGCGCATCCCCGCGAAGTTCGGGCTCGACCCGCGCCGGGACGTGCAGGTGCTGGCGCCCATGCACCGGGGACCCGCCGGGGCCGGGACGCTGAACGGGCTGCTCCAGCAGGCCGTCACCCCGGGGCGCCCGGACGTGCCGGAGAAGCGGTTCGGCGGCCGGGTCTTCCGGGTCGGCGACAAGGTCACCCAGATCCGCAACAATTACGAGAAGGGCGAGAACGGCGTCTTCAACGGCACCGTGGGCGTCGTCACCTCGCTCGACCCGGTCGAACAGCGCCTCACCGTGCTGACGGACGAGGACGAGGAGGTGCCGTACGACTTCGACGAACTCGACGAACTGGCCCACGCGTACGCGGTCACCATCCACCGGTCCCAGGGGAGCGAGTATCCGGCCGTCGTGATCCCCGTGACGACCGGGGCGTGGATGATGCTCCAGCGGAACCTGCTGTACACGGCGGTCACCCGGGCGAAACGGCTGGTCGTCCTCGTCGGGTCGCGCAAGGCGATCGGGCAGGCGGTGCGGACGGTGTCGGCCGGCAGGCGGTGCACGGCGCTCGACTTCCGGCTGACGGGGCCTCGAACCTGAAACCTTCCGGTAAACCTCCCGGACCGTGTGAAAAAAATGATCGATCAAACGAGTCGGAAAGGTCACACAGCACTTCCGGATGAGCCCCGGAGGGGGCAGGATGAGGAAGTTGGCGGCACTGAGTGCCGCCAATAGGCCCGATGGTCGACCCCGAGTGCACTCTCCTGAGCCAAGTGGGGGATGGTAGAGACAGTCAGGGCACCTCGAAGATGAGGCACTACGTCGGTGAGGGAAGACGTGAGCGACAACTCTGTAGTACTGCGGTACGGCGACGGCGAGTACACCTACCCGGTGATCGACAGCACCGTCGGTGACAAGGGCTTCGACATCGGGAAGCTCCGCGCCCAGACCGGTCTGGTGACGCTGGACAGCGGTTACGGCAACACCGCCGCCTACAAATCCGCCATTACCTATCTGGACGGCGAAGCCGGCATCCTCCGGTACCGCGGCTACCCGATCGAGCAGCTGGCCGAGCGCTCCTCCTTCGTGGAGGTGGCCTACCTGCTGATCAACGGCGAGCTGCCGACGGTCGACGAGCTGTCCGCGTTCAAGGGCGAGATCACGCAGCACACCCTGCTGCACGAGGACGTCAAGAACTTCTACAAGGGCTTCCCGCGCGACGCCCACCCGATGGCCATGCTGTCGTCGGTGGTCTCGGCGCTGTCCACCTTCTACCAGGACAGCCACAACCCGTTCGACGAGCGTCAGCGCAACCTCTCCACGATCCGGCTGCTCGCGAAGCTTCCGACGATCGCGGCGTACGCGTACAAGAAGTCGATCGGCCACCCGTTCGTCTACCCGGCCAACAACCTCGGCTACGTCGAGAACTTCCTGCGCATGACCTTCTCGGTCCCGGCGCAGGAGTACGAGCTGGACCCGACGGTCGTCGCGGCCCTCGACAAGCTGCTGATCCTGCACGCGGACCACGAGCAGAACTGCTCGACCTCCACGGTCCGCCTGGTCGGCTCCTCGCAGGCGAACATGTTCGCCTCGATCTCCGCCGGCATCAACGCCCTGTGGGGCCCGCTGCACGGCGGCGCCAACCAGTCGGTGCTGGAGATGCTGGAAGGCATCCGCGACGCGGGCGGCGACGTCGACTCCTTCATCCGCAAGGTGAAGAACAAGGAGGACGGCGTCCGCCTGATGGGCTTCGGCCACCGGGTCTACAAGAACTTCGACCCGCGCGCCAAGATCATCAAGGCCGCCGCGCACGACGTGCTCTCCGCGCTCGGCAAGTCCGACGAGCTGCTGGACATCGCGCTGAAGCTGGAGGAGCACGCGCTCTCCGACGACTACTTCGTCTCGCGCAGCCTCTACCCGAACGTCGACTTCTACACCGGTCTGATCTACCGGGCCATGGGCTTCCCGACCGAGATGTTCACGGTCCTGTTCGCCCTCGGCCGGCTGCCGGGCTGGATCGCCCAGTGGCACGAGATGATCAAGGAGCCGGGTTCCCGCATCGGCCGCCCGCGCCAGATCTACACGGGCGTCGTCGAGCGCGACTTCGTCCCCGTCGAGGAGCGCTGAGCCGCACGGCACCCCCGCAGCGCGTCTGGTGAGTCCCGTACCGCCCCGAGTGGTACGGGACTTTTCCGTGCCGTGGCATGTCGCCTGAACGGACCCGGACCCGGACACCGGACAGCAGAAGGCGCCCTGGCGCCGGTCCCCCCACGGGCCGACGATCCAGGGCGCCTTCCCATGTCCCGGTGCGGATTCCCCCCACGGGATCCGGCCGGGCGTCTGTGAGGACAGCGCCTGAATTCGCTGTGTCGTGCTGGTGCTGCTGGTCGTACTGGTGGTGCTTGCCGCGCGGTCTGCCGGGACAGCGCACGACCGGGAGGGCCGCTCAAAGCTTCCCGGTGTACGTGTCCCGGCAACGCAGCTCTGGGAAAGTCCCCCAAGACATCCCCAGATGCCAGGTGGCGCCCCCCAAGACGCTGCCTGACATCGCCAACTTAGACCTTCGAACCCCTTCGATGGTTACGTTCGCATCACTGTGATCTGCGTCTCTTGCATATGTCCGTTAGGTGCGCAAGAGCCCCGTACGTCGCACGGGCCTCAAGCGTAAGGAAGATGCGCGAGCCTTGTGAAGAGCTTATGTGAGGTGCGTGCCGGACTCCAGAGGCGCAGCCCCACGACCTGCATGAAATGCGGACCAGTCGTCGCGGCTCGTCCGCCCCCCTGTCACGGCCCGGCGGCGCCTACGCGGTCGCGGTCAGTGGCTCGGGGTGCGCCGCCACGTAGTCGCAGGCCGCTTCGGAGAAGGCGCGTATGCGGTTGTTGTCCGCCGCGGCGAGCCAGACCAGGCGCCACTCGTATGCCGGGGCGCCCTCGACCGGGACGAACGCCACGTCGGGGCGGGCGTCGTACACACTCGCGTGGGTCGGGACGGGGAAGACCCCGTGGCCCGCGCCGACCAGCGCCCACATCTCCTGGACACTGCCGAATTCCGTGCTCCTCACGGCCGCCCGGCCCCCCGGCGCTCCACCCAGGGGGAACGACGGCGCATCCGCCTGCCGCCCGGCGAACAGCTGCTCCGCGCCCTCGGGAGCGCGCCACCGGGCCGGCTGCCCGGGGGCGGTCCTCCCGGCCGCCTGCCCGGGAGTTGAGGTCCCCACCGCCCCTTCCGAAGACGCCCGCGGCCGCAGCACCTCGTACCGCGCGAGTTCCGCCACGTCCACCGCCTCCCGCCGCGCCAGTGGATGCCGTGCCGAGACGGCGAGCATCGGCGCCTCCCGGAACAGCACCGGGCCCGCGCTGTGCTCCGGTGCGAGCGCCGAGACCGGAGCCGCGAAGTTGTCGATGAGCAGGACGTCGATCACGTCGTCGCGCAGTGGCGCCGTCCCGTCCGTGAAACGGCTCTCGTGCAGCCGTACCTCGCATCCCGGATGCCGGGTCCGCAGCAGCTCCGCCGCGCGCACCACGAACTCCGCGGTGGCCGTCCCCAGGAACCCGACCCGCAGTACTCCGTCCACGCCCCGGCCCGAGGCCATGGCTCGCCCGAAGGCGTCCAGGACCGCCTGGTGCGCGGGCTTCAGATCCTCGAAGAGGCGCCGTCCGATCGCGGTGAAAGCCACCCGCCGGCTGGTCCGCTCGAAGAGGGCCGCGCCGACCGACCGCTCCAGCTTCTGGACCGTCTTGCTGACCATGGCCACCGAGACGTGCAGCCGCTCGGCACTGCGCCCGAAGTGGAGTTCCTCGCCGACCGTCAGAAAGATCTCGATCTCACGCCGCTCCACCACGCCCCCAACCGTCAACCCACGGGTCAACGATCCTTGCACGATTGCCAATTGATGGCGATCCCCGGGCGGCCGAAGCTGGCAGCACACCGCAGGAACGCGGTCTCCAAGCGCCACCCACGAAAGGCGATCACCATGACGTCCCCCGCACTCACCCTGGTCCTGGGCGGAACCGGAAAGACCGGACGCCGTGTCGTGCGCCGGCTGACCGGGAGCGGCCACGTGGTCCGGATCGGCTCACGGACCGGCGGAATCCCCTTCGACTGGAACGACTCCACGACCTGGCAGCCCGCCCTGACCGGCGTGGACGCCGTCTACGTCTCCTACCAGCCGGACCTCGCCGTGCCCGGCGCCCCCGAGGCGATCGGCGCCTTCGCCGAGCTGGCCGTACGGTCCGGAGCGCGCCGCCTCGTGCTGCTGTCCGGGCGCGGCGAGCCGGAGGCCGAGGCGTGCGAGAAGGCGCTGGCGGCTTCGGGTGCGGAATGGACGGTCCTGCGTGCCTCGTTCTTCGCCCAGAACTTCAGCGAGGGCGACTTCCTCGGTCCGGTCCTCGACGGGGAACTCGCGCTGCCGGTCGGGGACGTCGAGGAACCGTTCGTCGACGCCGACGACATCGCCGAGGTCGCCGCCACCGTCCTGGCCGAAGGCGGCCACGCCGGCCGCACCTACGACCTGACCGGGCCCCGGCTGCTCACCTTCGCGCAGGCCACGGCCGCGATCGGCGCGGCGACCGGCCGCGAGATCGGCTACGTCACCGTCCCCGCCGAGGCCTACGCGGCCGAACTCGCCGCGCACGGCGTCCCGGCCGCCGTCACCGACCTGCTGACCTACCTGTTCACGAGCGTCCTCGACGGCCGCAACGCCCATCTCGGAGACGGCGTCCGGCAGGTCCTCGGCCGGCCGGCCCGCGACTTCACCGACCACGTCGCCGAGGCCGCGGCCACCGGCGTCTGGACCCCCGGGGCCGCCTCGTGAAGACCACGCAGACCGGCACCCTGCTCGCCTCCGTCATCTCCTCCGGCCTGATGGCGGGGCTCTTCGCGGCCTTCGCCTACTCCGTGATGCCGGGGCTGCGCGGTACGTCCGACCACACGTTCGTCGCGACGATGCAGGGCATCAACAAGGCGATCCTCAACCCCGTGTTCATGCTTCCGTTCATGGGGACGATCCCGCTGATCGCGCTGGCGGTGTTCCTCGCCCGGCGCGGCCACGGACGGCCCGCGCTGCCCTGGCTCGTCGCCGCGCTCGTGCTGTACCTGGTCGCGTTCGCGGTGACCGTCGCGGCCAACGTCCCGCTCAACGACCAGCTGGAGCGGGCCGGCGCGCCGGACTCCATCGGTGACCTGGCCGCCGTCCGCGAACGGTTCGAGGCGGCCTGGGTCACCTGGAACATCGTGCGCGCGCTGCTGCACACGGCGGCCTTCGCCTGCCTGGCCTGGGCCCTGGTCCTGTACGGCGCGGACCGGTTCCGCACCGACCGGGCGGCGGCGCCCACCTCCGGCATGTCGCCGGCGTACGGGTACGGCGCCGGTCACGAGCGGCCCTTCACGGCCGGGGCGAGCAGCCCGTGATCAGGGGTGCGGCGGCCCGGTCGACGGCCGGTGCGGGGACCGGTGCGGGGCTATCGGAAGGCGCGCAGCCGGAGGCTGTTGGTGACCACGAAGACCGAGGAGAAGGCCATCGCCGCCCCCGCGATCATCGGGTTCAGCAGCCCGGCGGCGGCCAGCGGCAGCGCGGCCACGTTGTAGCCGAAGGCCCACACGAGATTGCCCTTGATCGTGGTCAGGGTGCGCCGGGAGAGCCGGATCGCGTCCGCCGCCACCCGCAGGTCCCCGCGCACCAGCGTCAGGTCGCCCGCCTCGATCGCCGCGTCCGTCCCCGTACCCATCGCCAGGCCCAGATTGGCGGTGGCGAGGGCGGCCGCGTCGTTGACGCCGTCGCCGACCATGGCGACCGTACGGCCCTCGGCCCGCAGCCGCTCCACCACCGCGACCTTGTCCTCGGGCAGCACCTCGGCGATCACCTCGTCGATGCCGACGGCCGCCGCGACCGACTCGGCCACCCGGCGGTTGTCGCCGGTCAGCAGGACCGGGGTCAGACCCAGCCGGCGCAGCCCGGCCACCGCCTCGGCGCTGGTCTCCTTGACCGCGTCCGCCACGGCGAGGACCCCGCGCGCCGCGCCGTCCCAGCCGACGACGACGGCCGTACGGCCCCGCTGCTCGGCCTCGTCCCTGGCCCGGGACACCTCGGGCGGCAGGGTGTCGTGGAGGCGCCCCACGGCCACCTCACGGCCCGCCACGCGGGCGCGTGCGCCGCGCCCGGGAACGTTCTCGAAGTCCTCGACGCCCGGCAGCGTGCCGAGCCGTTCCTCGGCGCCGGCGGCGATCGCGCGGGCCACCGGGTGCTCGGAGGCGTGCTCGACGGCGCCCGCGAGCCGCAGCAGCTCCTCCTCGTCGGTGCCCTCGGCGGCGTACACCTCGTGCAGGGTCATGCGGCCGGTGGTGACGGTGCCGGTCTTGTCCAGGACGATCGTGTCGACGCGCCGCGTGGACTCCAGCACCTCCGGGCCCTTGATGAGGATGCCGAGCTGGGCGCCGCGACCGGTGCCGACCAGCAGCGCCGTCGGGGTGGCCAGGCCCAGCGCGCACGGGCAGGCGATGATCAGGACGGCGACGGCCGCGGTGAACGCGGCGACCGTGTCACCGGTGGCACCGAGCCAGCCGCCGAAGGTGGCGAACGCGATCAGCAGCACCACGGGGACGAAGACCCCCGAGATCCGGTCGGCGAGCCGCTGCACCTGCGCCTTGCCGCTCTGCGCGTCCTCCACCAGCTTCGCCATCCGCGCCAGCTGCGTGTCCGCGCCCACCCGGGTCGCCTCGACCACCAGCCGGCCCCCGGCGTTGACCGTGGCGCCGGTGACGGTGTCGCCGACGGCGACGTCCACCGGCACGGACTCGCCGGTCAGCAGTGAGGCGTCCACGGCCGAGGCGCCCTCGGCCACCGTGCCGTCGGTGGCGATCTTCTCGCCGGGGCGTACGACGAACCGGTCGCCCACGGCCAGCCGGGCCACCGGTATCCGCACCTCGCGCCCGTCCCGCAGCACGCCGACGTCCTTCGCGCCCAGCTCCATCAGCGCCCGCAGGGCAGCCCCGGCGCGGCGCTTGGAGCGGGCCTCCAGCCAGCGGCCGAGGAGGAGGAAGGCGGTGACTCCGGCGGCGGCCTCCAGGTAGATCGCGGAGGCGCCGTCGGCGCGGGAGACGGTGAGGTCGAAGCCGTGCCGCATGCCCGGCATGCCCGCGTCCCCGAAGAACAGCGCCCACAGGGACCAGCCGAACGCCGCCAGCGTGCCGAGCGAGACCAGCGTGTCCATGGTGGCCGCGCCGTGCCGCAGGCCCGTCCAGGCGGCACGGTGGAAGGGCAGCCCGCCCCAGACCACGACGGGCGCGGCCAGGGTGAGCGAGAGCCACTGCCAGTTGTCGAACTGGAGCGCCGGGACCATCGCGAGCAGCACGACTGGGGCGGCGAGGAGGACGGAGACCAGCAGGCGCTGACGCAGGGCCGACAGTTCCGGGTCGCTCTCGCCGTCCCCGGTGCCGCGCTCCCCGGCACCGGCCTCGTCGGCGGGCTCCGGTGGCGGCGCGGGCTCCTCGGCCGTGTACCCGGTCTTCACGACGGTGGCGATCAGGTCGGCGACCCCGGTGGTCGCCGGGTAGCTGACCCGGGCCTTCTCCGTCGCGTAGTTCACCGTGGCGGTGACACCGTCCATGCGGTTGAGCTTCTTCTCGACACGGGCCGCGCAGGAGGCGCAGGTCATCCCGCCGATGAGCAGCTCGACCTCGGCGACGCCGGGATCGGGCCCGGTGGCCGTCGTGGTGGTGCGCGTGTCCGCGGTGGTGCTGGTCATGGTCCGGACTCCAGAACGGGGTGGGTGCGCCGGTCTCAGACCCGGCCGACGAGCTCGAAGCCCGCCTCGTCCACGGCGGCGCGTACGGCGGCGTCGTCCAGGGGCGCCCCGGAGACGACGGTGACCTCGCCGGTGGCGGCGACGGCCTGTACGGAGGCGACGCCCGCGATCTCGGAGATCTCGCCGGAGACGGCGCCCTCGCAGTGGCCGCAGCTCATTCCGCTCACCTTGTAGACGGTGGTGACGGAGTCCTGGGTGGTGTCGGTCTGGGCGGTCATGTCGTTACTCCTCGTCGGGGGTGTGCACAGGGCGGGTACCCGTGGTCCGGTCCCGGACCACTCACCCCCACCTTACCCCTAGGGGGTATAAAGGCGAGGCTCACCCGTCACCTGCGTCGCGTCCGTGCGCGCCTGCGCCTCCCACTCGTGGTCGAGGACCGCCATCAGTACGTCGTCCACCCACACGCCGCCCCGCAGGGCGGCCTCCCGGCGCACCCCCTCCACCACGAAACCGGCCTTCTCGTACACCCGCCGGGCCCGCGCGTTGTCGGCGTAGACCTCCAGCTGGACCCGGTGCAGGCCGACCCGTTCGAAGGCGTGCCCGACGATGAGCCGCGTCGCCTCGCTGCCCAGCCCGCGGCCGCGTCCCCGGGGTCCCACGAGGGTCCGGAAGGTGCAGCCGCGGGCCGCCGGGTCCCACTCGTACAGGACGACCTCGCCGACGAGTTCGCCGGTGGCGCGGTCGGTGACGGCGAGGTCGAGCCGGTCGGGATCGGCGGTGCGCACGCCGTACCAGGAGCGCAGCGTGTCGAGGGTGAGTTCGGTGGTGGGCTCGAAGGTGAAACGGACCACCTCGGGGTCGTTGACGATCTCCCACATCGCGTCGGCGTCCTCGGCGGTGAACGGCCGCAGGACGGTCTTGTCGCCGGTGAGCACGGGTTTCTCGGAGAAGTCCATGCACGGCACTGTGCCCCACCCGGCGGTGGGGCACAGAACGGGTTTCTACCGGTTGCGGTTGCGGGGGCGGGACGCCACCCAGGCCCGGACCGTCTCCGCGTACCAGTACGGCTTTCCGCCCTCCACGTGGTCGGGCGGGGGCAGCAGCCCGTGCTTGCGGTACGACCGAACGGTGTCCGGCTGGACCTTGATGTGGGCCGCGATGTCCTTGTAGGACCAGAGCCTTCGGTCGGTCACTAGTCGCACCTCCCTGCGCGCGCCGCGGCGGCGACCGGGGACGGCCGCCGGGGGGAGCCGGGCGCTGCGCTGGCGATCACCAAGCCTGTTCCGGGTGAACGACGCGGGGTGACGGGCGGTCAGGGCCCGTTCCCGGGTGTGACGGAAGACCCGCGTGCGCGTGACATGTGTGACGCGGAGGGTGCTTTTGTGACACGAGTGCCACACAGGCGTACGCCGTCGCTCAGGCGCGGCGCGTTGACTGCGGCGGACGGAGGTGTTCCGCCGTACGCCCCGCGGCCGCCACTCGGACTACGTCGTCCGAATGTCCGGACAAAACATTGACAGGCCGCACGCACGGGGCTAGAAACCGGGGTGACGCAAGGGCGCGGGCAAGGAGGGAACGCGATGGCGCACGACCCGACGGCACACGGCCGGGTCGCCGGTTCCCCCACCGAACGCCTCCGGCGCGGGAAGGCGGCCTCGCCCTGGCAGGAGCGAGGCACGAGCGCCAACTCCCCGCTCGCACCGGCTCCGCGCCGGAGGTTCCCGCCTCGCGTCCCGACGCGGGCCGCCCACACTGCCCCACGTGTCTACGCGGACACCCAAACCGCAGACACAGTGTCGGGCCCGCCCGCGGCGCCCGGCTGCTGGGATGGAGTCATGGCCGGCACCGCGACCCGACCGTCCCCGGTCCCGGCCCGTGAGCAGCGCGAACAGCGTCTGCCGCACGAACTGCGTCAGCTGCACCCACGGCACGTCTCGACCCGTCGCCGCCATCTGTGAAGGAGTTCTCGGTCATGACGAACATCGTCAACCACTGGATCGGCGGCAAGACCGCCGAAGGCGCCTCGGGCACGTACGGGCCGGTGACGAACCCGGCGACCGGCGAGGTCACCACCAAGGTCGGCTTCGCCTCCGTCGACGAGGTGGACGCCGCGGTCGCCGCCGCCAAGGAGGCGTACCTGACCTGGGGTCAGTCCTCGCTGGCGCAGCGGACCTCGATCCTCTTCCGCTTCCGGGCGCTGCTGGACGCGCACCGCGACGAGATCGCCGAGCTGATCACCGCCGAGCACGGCAAGGTGCACTCCGACGCGCTCGGCGAGGTCGCGCGCGGCCTGGAGATCGTGGACCTGGCGTGCGGCATCAACGTGCAGCTCAAGGGCGAGCTGTCGACGCAGGTCGCCACCCGCGTGGACGTGTCCTCGATCCGGCAGCCGCTCGGTGTGGTCGCGGGCATCACGCCGTTCAACTTCCCGGCGATGGTGCCGCTGTGGATGTTCCCGATCGCCATCGCCTGCGGCAACACCTTCGTGCTCAAGCCGAGCGAGAAGGACCCGTCGGCCGCCGTGAAGGTCGCCGAACTGCTCTCCGAGGCCGGTCTGCCGGACGGCGTCTTCAACGTCGTGCACGGCGACAAGGTGGCCGTGGACCGCCTCCTGGAGCACCCGGACGTCAAGGCGGTCTCCTTCGTCGGCTCCACGCCGATCGCCCGCTACATCCACACCACCGCCTCCGCGGCCGGCAAGCGCGTGCAGGCGCTGGGCGGCGCCAAGAACCACATGCTGGTGCTGCCGGACGCCGACCTCGACGCGGCGGCCGACGCGGCCGTGTCCGCGGCCTACGGCTCGGCCGGCGAGCGCTGCATGGCGATCTCCGCGGTCGTCGCGGTCGGCGCCGTCGGCGACGAACTGGTGGAGAAGATCCGCGAGCGCGCCGAGAAGATCAAGATCGGCCCCGGCACCGACCCGTCCTCCGAGATGGGCCCACTGATCACCAAGGCGCACCGCGACAAGGTCGCCTCCTACGTCGCGGGCGCGGCGGCCGAGGGCTGCGAGGTCGTCCTGGACGGCACCGGCTACACGGTCGACGGCCACGAGGACGGCCACTGGATCGGCATCTCCCTGCTCGACCGGGTGCCGACCACCGCGAAGGCGTACCAGGACGAGATCTTCGGCCCCGTCCTGTGCGTGCTGCGCGCCGACACGTACGAGGAGGGCGTGGCCCTCATCAACGCCTCGCCGTTCGGCAACGGCACCGCGATCTTCACCCGGGACGGCGGCGCGGCCCGCCGCTTCCAGCTGGAGATCGAGGCCGGCATGGTCGGCGTGAACGTGCCGATCCCGGTCCCGGTGGGCTACCACTCCTTCGGCGGCTGGAAGGACTCGCTCTTCGGCGACCACCACATCTACGGCAACGACGGCACGCACTTCTACACCCGCGGCAAGGTCGTCACCACCCGCTGGCCCGACCCGGCCGACGCCCCGGCGGGCGTGGACCTGGGCTTCCCGCGCAACCACTGACACACAAGGTGCCCCGCCCCGCTCCGGACGGGCCGGGGCACCTTCGCGTCTTCTCAGCCCTGCTGCACCCCGGCGTCCTTCACTTCCTGCGTGAGGTCACCGACCTGGTCGGCGGGCGGGGCGACGATGTCCTTCGTCGCGCCCCACTTGTCGAAGTCCATGGTGACCTTCATGGCGCCGAAGTCCTGCTTCAGACGCACCGGCAGGTCCTTGGCGCCCACCCAGATCTCCATGGTGATCGAGCTGCCGCCGGAGGCGGAGTTGAGCATGCTGTCGGCGCCGCTGAGGGCCTCCTTGAACTTGCCCATGTCCTCCTCGTCGAGCACCGCGCGGTAGTGGGTGGCCGGCTTGCCGTTGACGGTCTCCTTGCCGAGGTTCTCGACGTCACTGGCGTACTTCAGACCCTTCATGGAGTCCGCCGGGCTGCCCTCGCCACCTCCCCCGGCCATCGCGGCGGCACCCGACTCGCCGAACACCGCCGACCCGTCGATCTTCATCCACTCCTTGCCCGCGAGCGGGCCGGCCGGCTGCGGGTCGATGTCGTAGTAGTACGCGCCGTCCACGAACAGGGTGCGCACGGTCGGCGAGTCCGTGAGCTCCTGCATCTGCGCGGCCTCGGCGTCCATCTCCACGTCGAGCGCGTAGCCGTCGCCCCAGGAGTACGTGCCGTCCATGGCGATCGGCTCGCCGGTGCCCAGCTCGGTCGTCGTCCTGACCTCGGCGGAGCCCAGCTCCTCGGTCCGGTCGGTGGCCCGGGTGAGGGCCGCCATGATCGTGTCCGCCTTGTCCACGGCCCTGTCGGCCGTCTCGGCCGCCGTCCTCGCGCCGTCCGAGCCGCACGCGGTGGCCGTGACCATCGCGGCCGCCGTGAGCCCCACCCAGGCGCCGGTGTACTTGAGCTTCATGAGTCCCCACCCGTTGCTGCGTTCCTGTGATTCATCTGTGCGACGGACTGTACCGGGGCCCACCGACATGTCCGTATGCCGGACGTCGGCAGTCTTTTCGCCCTCCACGTTGCGGTTCCCGTACCGCCGCAAGAAGCGGAACCAGACTGCCTCTTCTGCCGTTTCGGCGATCAAGGAGGCTATTTGGCTGCGGATTTCGTAGGGAAACACCCATTGACGCGTTGGTTTTCGTCGGTGTTCCATGCAGCGCCGGGAGCGGACGAAAACACGTACGACCGAAGCCGCCGGAGGCGATAGCGCTCCCGTCCGAACCACCACCGCACGAGTCGATCGGAACCGCTCCATGACCGACACGCTCCGCCCCGCCGAGACCGCCGCCGCGCCCCCGGACGTTCCGGCACCCGCGGTCCCTCCGGAGTCACGGACGCTCAAGCGTTCCATCGGGGTCGTCGGCGGCACGCTCCTGACGCTCTCGTGCGTGACCCCCGCCTCCACGCTCTTCGTGGTCGTCCCCGACCTCTTCGGCTCGCTCGGCACCGCCACCGCGCTCACCATCGCCATCGGCTCCCTGCTCTGTGTCGCCGTGGCGTTCTGCTACTCGGAGCTGGGCACCCTCGTCCCCAGCGCGGGCGGCGAGTACGCCATGGTGTCGACGATGGCCGGGCGCCTGGCGGGCTGGCTGGTCTTCGTGCTGTCCCTGCTGGTCGTCATGATCGTGCCGCCGGTGATCGCCATGGGCACGGCCGACTACCTCGAACCGGTCCTGCACCTCGACCCGTCCCTGGCCGGCGCCGGTGTCATGCTGCTCGCCACCCTCGCCGGGCTGCTCGACCTGCGCGCCAACGCCTGGATCACCGGCGTCTTCCTGGTCCTGGAGGTCATCGCCGCGGCCGTCGTCGCGGTGCTGGGCTTCGCCCACGCCGAGCGCGGGCCCGGCAGCCTGGTGTCGATGGAGGTGGGCGGCACGGGCGGCGGCGCGGACCCCGTGACGGCGATGCTGGTCGTCTCCGGGCTCGCCATCGCCCTCTTCATCACGCAGGGCTTCTCCACCGCCGTCTACCTCTCCGAGGAGCTGGAGAACCCGCGCCGCAACGTCGCCCGCACGGTGCTGGCCACCCTCGCCATCTCCACCGTGATCATCCTGGTCCCGGTCGTCGCCATCACCTTCGGCGCGTCCGACCTGGCCGCGCTGACCGGCGGCGACATCGGCGCCATGGTCACCGCCTGGTCCGACTCCGCCGTCGGCACCTTCGTCAGCCTGTGCGTGGCGCTCGCCATCGTCAACGCGGGCATCGTCATGGTCATCCAGAACTCGCGCGTCCTGTTCGCCTCCGCCCGCGACAAGGCCTGGCCCGCCCCGGTCAACGGACTCTTCGGCAGGCTCGGCCGGTTCGGCTCCCCGTGGGTCGCCACCCTCGCCGTCGGCGTGCCGGGCGCCGCGCTGTGCTACGTCAACCTCGACACCCTGTACGGCGTCACCGGCGTCTCGGTGACCGCGATGTACCTGCTGGTCGCGGTCGCCGCCCTGCTGTCCCGGCGCGGCGCCCACCGGCACGCGCACGCGTGGCGCATGCCCCTGTGGCCGGTGGTGCCGGTCCTGCTGATCACGGTGCTCGCCTACGTACTGACCCAGCAGGAGGCGAGCCACCTGCTGCTGACCGGCTCCATCGCCGCCGTCGCCACCCTGTACTGGGCCCTGTACCTGCGCCCGCGCCGCGACACCCGCTGGCTGGTCACCGTCCCGCAGGACGTCCGCGAGCCCGCCGGGCCGTGACGGTCCGGCGGGCGTGAGTCCCCGGCCGGGCTCCGCCCGGCCTACCGCGCCCGTGGTACGCGCGAGCGGTCGCGTACGCCCGTGGGAGGGCCGCCGGTTCAGCCCCGGGGCGGCCCCCGTTGTCGGCGGCGGCCCGTACCGTTGACGCATGGATCTTCGACTGCCCCGCGTGCGAGGGCTGCTACGGGGGCCGCGGCGGATGCTCTCCGCCGCGGCCGCCGTCGTCGTGCTCGCCGGCGCCGGGACGTGGACGGCCGTCGCCGGTGACGACCCGGCCCCGGTGCGCCGTGCCGACCGGGTCGTGGCGGTGGGCGACGGCGTGCGCCTGGACACCTCGTACTTCACGGCGGGCTCCGGCGGCCGCCGCCCGGCCGTCCTGCTCGCGCACGGCTTCGGCGGCAGCAAGGACGACGTACGGGAGCAGGCCGAGGACCTGGCGCGGGACGGGTACGCGGTCCTGACCTGGTCGGCGCGCGGCTTCGGGAAGTCCACGGGGAGGATCGGGCTGAACGCGCCCGACGGCGAGGTCGCCGACGTCTCCCGCCTGATCGACTGGCTCGCGGAGCAGCCCCAGGTTCGGCTCGACAAGGACGGTGACCCCCGCGTCGGCATCGCCGGCGGCTCCTACGGCGGCGCGGTGGCCCTGCTCGCCGCCGGGCACGACACCCGGGTGGACGCCGTCGCCCCCGCCATCACGTACTGGAACCTGGCGGACGCGCTGTTCCCGAACGGCGTCTTCAAGAAGCTGTGGGCCGGCATCTTCGTCAACTCCGGCGGCGGCTGCGACCGGTTCGAGGCGGACCTGTGCCGCATGTACCAGCGGGTCGCCGAGTCCGGCAGGCCCGACGCCGAGGCGGTGAAGCTCCTCGAGGAGCGCAGCCCGCAGGCGGTGGGCGAGCGCATCAAGGTGCCCACCCTGCTGACGCAGGGCCAGACCGACTCCCTCTTCCCGCTCGGCCAGGCCGACGCCGCGGCGAAGGCGATCCGGGCCAACGGCGCCCCCGTCGACGTCGACTGGATCGCGGGCGGCCACGACGGCGGCGACCTGGAGACCGACCGCGTCCAGGCCCGCATCGACGACTGGTTCGACCGTTACCTGAAGGACGACAAGGCCGCCGACACCGGTCCCGCCTTCCGCGTCACCCGCACCGGAGGCGTCGACTCCACCGACGGACAGGCCCAGTTGCGCGGCGCGAGCGCCGACCAGTACCCGGGTCTGGCGAACGGACAGCGCTCCGTGCCCCTGCGCGGCCGCGAGCAGAGCGTCGACAACCCGGCCGGCGCCAACCCGCCCGCCGTCTCCGCCCTGCCCGGCATCGGCGGCGCCGGAGGGCTCTCCCAGCTCTCCTCGCTCGGTGTCGGCGTCTCCCTGGACTTCCCCGGCCAGTACGCCGCGTTCGAGTCCGCCCCGGTCGGCGAAGACCTGCGGATCACCGGCTCCCCTACGGCCACCGTCCACGTCCGCTCCACCACCGAGGACGCCGTCCTCTTCGCCAAGGTGTACGACGTCGGCCCCGGCGGCACCTCGCCCGTGCTCCCGTCGCAGCTGGTGACCCCCGTGCGCGTCGAGGACGCCAAGGCGGGCAAGGACGTCACGGTCACCCTCCCGGCGATCGACCACGAGGTGGAGAAGGGCCACCGACTGCGCCTGGTCCTCGCCTCCACCGACCTCGGCTACGCCTCCCCGGCCGCCCCGGCGACGTACACCGTCTCCCTCGACGGCGACCTGAAGGTGCCGACCGCCCCCGGCGTCACGACCGCCGCCGCACCCCTCCCGGCCTGGGTGTGGTGGCTGCCCCTGGCCGGTGCCGCCGTGGCCCTGGCCCTGCTGTGGACGGGCCGCCGCCGCACCGCCGCACCGGCGCCCGACCCCGCGCTGGCCGACGTACCCCTGCAGATCACCGGCCTGAGCAAGCGCTACGCCGGGTCCACCGAGCGGTACGCGGTGCGGGAGCTGTCCTTCCGCGTGGAGAAGGGGCAGGTGCTCGGCCTGCTCGGGCCCAACGGCGCGGGCAAGACGACCACCCTGCGGATGCTGATGGGCCTGATCAAACCGGACGACGGCGAGGTCAGGGTCTTCGGGCACGCCATCCGGCCCGGCGCCCCGGTGCTGTCCCGGGTCGGCGCCTTCGTCGAGGGCGCGGGCTTCCTGCCGCACCTGTCCGGCCGGGAGAACCTGGAGCTGTACTGGCGGGCGACCGGCCGGCCGCCCGAAGACGCCCACCTCGACGAGGCCCTGGAGATCGCCGGGCTCGGCGACGCGCTCGCCCGCGCGGTGCGCACCTACTCCCAGGGCATGCGCCAGCGCCTCGCCATCGCCCAGGCCATGCTCGGGCTGCCCGACCTGCTCATCCTCGACGAACCGACCAACGGCCTGGACCCGCCGCAGATCCGCGAGATGCGCGAGGTGATGATCCGCTACGCGGCGGCCGGGCGCACCGTCATCGTCTCCAGCCACCTGCTGGCCGAGGTCGAGCAGTCCTGCACCCACCTCGTGGTCATGGACCGGGGCCGGCTGGTCCAGGCGGGCCCGGTAGCCGAGATCATCGGCTCCGGCGACACCCTCCTCGTCGGCACCGGCCTGCCCGTGGACGAACCGCTGGTGGACAAGGTCGCCGCCCTGCCCGGCGTCGCCTCGGTCGTGCACACCGACGACGGGCTCCTGGTCCGCCTCGACCCCGGCGGCACCGCGCCCGGCCTGGTCGCCGAGCTGGTCCGGCTGGAGATCCCGGTGGCGTCGGTCGGCCCGCACCGCCGCCTGGAGGACGCCTTCCTCACCCTGATCGGAGGTTCCGCATGAGCACGCCCACCAAGCCGGCCACGACCGGGCCCGCGCCCGAACCGGCGTCGGCGTCCGACTCCGCGTACGGCTACCGGGCGGGCCGCACCCTGCCCCTGCGGGTGGAACTGGTGCGCCAGCTCAAGCGGCGCCGCACCCTGGTCATGGGCGCGATCCTCGCCGTGCTGCCGTTCGTGCTCGTCGTCGCCTTCGCGATCGGCGGCGAGCCGGAAGGACCCGGCGACCGCATCACGCTGATGGACACCGCCACCGCCTCCGGCGCCAACTTCGCCGCCGTCAACCTCTTCGTGTCGGCGGGCTTCCTGCTGGTCGTCCCGGTCGCCCTGTTCTGCGGGGACACCGTGGCCTCCGAGGCGAGCTGGTCCTCCCTGCGCTACCTGCTCGCCGCGCCGGTGCCGCGCGCCCGGCTGCTCGCGTCCAAGCTGGCCGTCGGGCTGGGGCTGAGCCTGGCCGCGATGGTGCTGCTGCCGCTGGTGGCGCTGGCCGTGGGCACGGTCGCCTACGGCTGGGGACCGCTGGCCATCCCCACCGGCGGTTCGCTCGCGCCGGGCACGGCCGCCCAGCGCCTGGTGGTGGTCGTGGCGTACATCTTCGTGTCCCAACTGGTCACCGCCGCGCTCGCGTTCTGGCTGTCGACCAGGACCGACGCACCGCTGGGCGCGGTCGGCGGTGCCGTCGGCCTCACCATCGTCGGCAACGTCCTGGACGCGGTGACCGCGCTCGGCCACTGGCGCGACTTCCTGCCCGCGCACTGGCAGTTCGCCTGGGCGGACGCCGTCCAGCCGAACCCGGAGTGGTCGGGCATGATCCAGGGCACGGCCGTCTCGGTAACGTACGCGCTGGTGCTGTTCGCCCTGGCCTTCCGGGGTTTCGCCCGCAAGGACGTCGTCTCCTAGGTCACCGGAGGATCACCCACCGGTCTCGACGACCCGCCCCCGTGCCCGCTTCGAGACGCAGCCGTAACACCCCGTGCCGCACGTTTCGCCCCGCCGCCCCGTCACAGTCACGTACACCGGCGCCGAACAAGCACAGGGGGACTTGACGATGAACCGGTACGGGACTCACGGGAAGCGGGAGTGGCGCGGCGCGACCGCGCTGCTCGCGCTCACCCTGGCGGGCGGGCTGCTGCTCACCGGCTGCGGAGGGACGGACGACGCGTCGGACGGGGCGAAGGACACGGCGGCGGACTCCAGGGGCGGCTCGGGGATGCCCGCACCCGACCGCCCACGCGGCGAGGGCGAGCAGCGCTACGACGGCGGCACGAGTGCCCCCGGGAGCGGCGAGGGGGAGAAGAACGGCGACTCCCGCGAGATCGCGCCCGACCCCGACTACCTCTCCACCTTCGCCCTCGACGTCGACACCGCCTCCTACGGCTACGCCCGCCGCACCCTGTCCGAGGGGCGGCTGCCCGACCCGGCCACGGTCCGCCCCGAGGAGTTCGTCAACAGCTTCCGCCAGGACTACGAACGGCCCGACGGCGACGGCTTCTCGGTGACCGTGGACGGCGCCCGCACCGACGACGAGGACTGGTCGCTGGTCCGCGTCGGCCTGGCCACCCGCCCCGCCGAGCGGCAGAGCGAACGCCCGCCGGCCGCCCTGACCTTCGTCATCGACATCTCCGGCTCCATGGGCGAACCCGGCCGCCTCGACCTCGCCCAGGAGGCCCTCGGCACCATGACCGACCGGCTGCGCGACGACGACTCCGTCGCGCTCGTCACCTTCAGCGACGAGGCCGAGACCGTCCTGCCCATGACCCGGCTCGGCGACCACCGCGACCGCGTGCACGACGCGATCGACGGCCTGGAGCCGACCGACTCCACCAACCTCGGCGCAGGCATGGAGACCGGCTACGAGACCGCCGTCGAGGGCCACCGCGAGGGCGTCACCAACCGCGTCGTCCTCGTCTCCGACGCCCTCGCCAACACCGGCGACACCGACGCGGACACCATCCTCGAACGCATCGCCACCGAGCGCCGCGAACACGGCATCACCCTCTTCGGCGTCGGCGTCGGCAGCGACTACGGCGACGCCCTGATGGAACGCCTCGCCGACAAGGGCGACGGCCACACCACGTACGTCTCCACCGGCGAGGACGCCCGCGAGGTCTTCTGCGAGCAGCTCCCCAGCCACATCGAGCTGACCGCGCGCGACGCCAAGGCCCAGGTGGCCTTCGACCCGGAGACCGTCGCCGAGTTCCGCCTCGTCGGCTACGACAACCGCCAGGTCGCCGACGAGGACTTCCGCGACGACCGCGTCGACGGCGGCGAGGTCGGCCCCGGCCACACGGTCACCGCGCTCTACGCCGTCCGCACCAGGCCCGGCGCCGACGGCCACCTCGCCACGGCCACCGTCCGCTGGCTCGACCCCGACAGCCGCACCCCGCACGAGGAGTCCGGCGACGTGGAGAGCGACGCCCTCGACGACTCCGTCTGGGAGTCGGGCCGCGGGCTGCGGGTCACGGCGACCGCGGCCTACTTCGCCGACGCGCTCCGGTCCCCGGGCGGCGACGGCGGCTCCCTGCCGGGCGCACCGGGCCTGTCCGAACTCTCCGAGCGGGCCGACGGCCTGGCGGACCGCACGGAGAACGCGGACCTGCGCGAACTGGCCGAGGCGATCGAGGAGGCGAACCGGCTGGCCTGACCCGGTCGGCCGGCCCGGCCCGACGGGGCGGATGCGGCGGGTGCGCCCATTGACGTTTCCTTACGCGTGAGTAAGTTTACTCCGAAGTAAGTTCGTAGGTGAGTTCGCAGCCGAGTACACGCGACAGCGCAGCAGTCCGACCGCGACCGGGAGCCGTCATGGGCGTACGCAGGGACCTGAAACGGGCGAGAGAGAGCGGCGACCTCGCGTCCCGCACCACGACCGAGACCGTCAGGGACGCGGACGGCACCGTCCGCGAGGCCCGCACAGCCGCCCTCGCGTCCCGCCCCGCCACGGGCAGCACCGCCGACATCCCGTACACCAACGCCGCCGAGGCCCCGGGCGCCGTCGTCCTGCGCCGCGAGGTGGACGGCGTCTGGCGGCCCGTCACCGCCGAGGAGTTCGCCCGCGAGGTCACCGCCGTGGCCAAGGGCCTGATCGCCGCCGGCCTGGAACCCGGCGGCCGGGTCGCCGTCATGTCCCGCACACGCTACGAGTGGACGGTCCTGGACTTCGCGATCTGGACGGCCGGCGGCCAGACCGTCCCGGTGTACGCCACCTCCTCGGCCGACCAGGTCGAGTGGATCGTCCGCGACTCCGGCGCCCGGTACGCCGTCACCGAGACCGCCGCCAACACCGCCACCGTCCGGGCCGGCACCGCCGACCACCCCGAGCGCCCGCGCGTCTGGGAACTCGACGCCGGCGCGCTCGCCGACCTCACCGCCCTCGGCCGGGGCGTGAGCGACGAGGAGGTCACCAAGCGCCGCACCGCCCTCACCCCGGACACGGTCGCCACCGTCTGCTACACCTCCGGCACCACCGGCCGCCCCAAGGGCTGCGTCCTCACCCACGCCAACCTGCACGCCGAGGCGGCCAACACGGTCGAGCTGCTGCACCCGATCTTCAAGGAGGTCACCGGCCAGACCGCCTCGACCCTCCTCTTCCTGCCACTGGCCCACATCCTGGGCCGCACCATCCAGATCTCCTGCCTGCTGGCCCGCATCGAGATCGGCCACTTCCCGAGCATCAAGCCGGACGAACTGCGCCCCGCGCTCAAGTCGTTCCGCCCGACCTTCCTGGTCGGCGTCCCGTACCTGTTCGAGAAGATCCACGACACCGGCCGGGCGACCGCCGAGAAGATCGGCCGCGGCGCCTCCTTCGAACGCGCCCACCGCCTAGCCGTCCGCTTCGGCGCCGCCCACCTGCACCGCTTCCTGGGCCGCGGCAAGGGCCCCACCCCGGGCCTGTGGGCCGGCTGGGCCCTGTACGACCTGCTGGTCTACCGCCGGGTGCGCAGGGAACTGGGCGGCCGGATGCGCTACGCCATCAGCGGCGGCTCCCCGCTGGAGAGCGAACTCAACCTGTTCTTCTACGCCGCCGGAATCATGATCTACGAGGGCTACGGCCTGACCGAGACCACCGCGGCCGCCACCATCGTCCCGCCGCTCGGCCCCCGCCCCGGCACCGTCGGCCCGCCGGTCCCCGGCACCGCCGTGCGCATCGCGGACGACGGCGAGGTGCTCGTCAAGGGCGGCATCGTCTTCGGCGCCTACCGGGGCAACCCCGAGGCCACCGACGCGGCCCTCACCGACGGCTGGTTCGCCACCGGCGACCTAGGCTCCCTCGACGCCGACGGCTACCTCACCATCACCGGCCGCAAGAAGGACCTCCTGGTCACCTCCGGCGGCAAGAACGTCTCCCCGGCCGTCCTGGAGGACCGCCTGCGCAGCCGCCCACCCGTCGCCCAGTGCCTGGTCGTCGGCGACAACCGGCCCTTCGTCGCCGCCCTGATCACCCTCGACCCGGACGCCGTCGCCCACTGGCTGGCGGTGCGCGGGCTGCCCGCGCAGACGCCGATGTCCGAGGTCGTACGGGACGAAAGGATGCGGGCGGACGTCCAGAAGGCCGTGGACCACGCCAACGCGGCCGTCTCCCGGGCCGAGTCGATCCGCGCGTTCCGGCTGGTCGAGGGCGAGTTCACCGAGGAGAACGGCCTGCTGACCCCGTCCCTGAAGGTGAAACGGCACGCGGCCGTCGCGGCGTACGCGGACGACATCGAAGCGCTGTACGCCACGCCGGGCCGCTGATCCGCGACCCGGCGTCCCCGCGTCCCCGGGCATGCGAAAGGGCGGGCCGCCGAGGTGCTCGGCGGCCCGCCCCGGGGCGATGTCAGCCCTCGCCGTTGGAGGACAGGATCGAGACGTCCTCCAGGAGGTGGGCCAGCGCACCGTCGCGCTTGGCCTGCGTCGAGTTCTCGGCGCACTGCTGGTTCATGTCGTCGCCCAGGACGTTCAGGTCCTGGATCGGCACGAGACCGATGACACTGACCGGGATGTCGCTGACCGCGATGCACGGCTTGTTGAACGAGCCCTGGATGAGCGCCATCTGCGGGCTCATGTTGCCCGTGGTCATCGAGTTGCCGAAGTACTGCGAGGCGCCGTTCCCGTTGGCCGAGACGGGCCCGCTGTCGTCGCCGATCGCCATCGCCTGCGGGGCCGCGGCAGCGGAGGCACCCATGACGGAGGCGGCGATCGCCGCGTAGGCAACTACCTTCTTGATCACTGGCCAGTCCTTTCTGAGGAAACCCCGTCCACCGGAGCTCACTGGTCAACTCCGTGAGTCCGGTCGGGTTTCTCCCGTTCACTCCGTCGGCGGACAACGGGAAATGTGTACGGGTCCGCGTTTCCTCCCGGGATTCCGGGGATTTTTGCGGCGTTTTTGAGATCCCGTGCGGGCCAACCGGGTGAACGCCCGCAACCAATCATCGCGCACCGGGTTGATGAGGCCGTAGGACAGTGCGTCGCTACGACGAAAGGAACGCGAAGTGCTCAAGAAGGCAATGGTCGCCGCGGCGGCTGCCGCTTCTGTGATCGGCATGTCGGCTGCCGCCGCTCCCCAGGCCCTGGCCATCGGGGACGACAACGGGCCGGCCGTGGCCAACGGCAACGGCGCCGAGTCGGCGTTCGGCAACTCGGCCACCAAGGGCGACATGAGCCCCCAGCTGTCGCTGGTCGAGGGCACGCTCAACAAGCCGTGCCTCGGTGTCGAGGACGTCAACGTCGCCGTCATCAACCTCGTGCCGATCCAGGACATCAACGTCCTGGCGGACGACCTGAACCAGCAGTGCGCGGACAACTCCACGCAGGCCAAGCGGGACGGCGCCCTGTCGCACGTCCTGGAGGACCTGTCGGTGCTGTCGGCGAACGGCGAGGGCCGCTGAGCCCAGCCCAGCCCGGTACGGGCGGCCCGCTGACTTCCGCGTGGGCCGCCCGGCCGTGAACGGGACGGGATTTCGCCGGGGAGCGGAACGACGTCGTCGCTCTCCTGGGGGAACGGCCGGACCGGATCGTGAGGCATCCGAGTGAATTTCGGGGTGTCCCACGTTCGTCAGTTTCCCCGGCCGTCAATTCCTCGTTTGCAGGCTGCAGGTCATGGTGCGAGCCGTCAATGCTGTGCTCGCGCGGTTTCGGCCGTCATTCAGGCATGACCGCAGAGAAGGGAAAGTTCATGAAGAAGAGCGCTGCTGTCGTCGCGGGCGCGATCATGGCCCTCGGCATGGCCGCCCCGGCCTTCGCCGACGCCGGCGCCGAGGGTGCCGCCGTAGGCTCCCCGGGCGTCCTGTCCGGCAACGTCATCCAGGTTCCCGTGCACGTTCCCGTCAACGTGTGCGGCAACAGCATCAACGTCGTTGGTCTGCTGAACCCGGCGTTCGGCAACGAGTGCGAGAACGACTGACGTCGTTCCGCACCGACCGGCTGCGTCACGGCCGGCCTTGGCCAACTCGTTTGGTTCGGGGCCGGCTTTTCCCCTTTCTGCAGCCCGTCCCCCCGGAGCGTTCTCCGGTCATCTCTCATCTCTCATCTCTCCAAGCAGGAAGACAACCAGAGTGCGACAGACCCTGAGCAGGGGGATGGTCGCGGCTGCCGCCGCGACGGGCATCCTTTCCCTGTGCGGCAGCCCCGCCCTTGCCGACTCGCATGCGGACGGGGCCGCCACGAACTCGCCGGGCGCCGTGTCCGGCAACGCCCTCCAGGTCCCCGTCGACGTGCCCGTGAACGCCTGCGGCAACACCGTCGACGTGATCGCCGCCCTGAACCCGGCCTTCGGCAACGAGTGCGAGAACACCTCGGACGAGAAGACCGACGGCAACGGCGGCGGATACGGCGAGGACGCCTCGTCCTCGTCCTCGTCCTCGTCCTCGTCCTCGACTTCGGCCTCGTCGTCCGGTGCCCACGCGGACGGCGCGACCGAGGGCTCGCCCGGCGTCGGTTCCGGCAACAACGCGCAGGTCCCGGTCGACGTGCCGGTCAACCTCTGCGGCAACACCGTCGACGTGATCGCCGCGCTGAACCCGGTCTTCGGCAACAAGTGCGAGAACGACGCGGAGGAGCCCCCCGGCTACGGCGAGGAGGAGCCGCCGCCCCCCACCACGCCGCCCGGCTACGGCGAGGAGGAGCCCCCGCCGCCCACCCACGAGGAGCCGCCGCCGCCCTCGGGCGAGGAGGAGCCCCCGCCGCCGTCCGAGGAGGAGCACACCCCGCCGGCTCCCCAGACGGAGCAGCCGCCCGCCCTGGCCGAGACCGGCAGCGAGGGCACGCTGGGCGCCGCGGCCGCCGGTGCCGTGCTGATCGCGGGCGGAGCGATCCTGTACCGCAGGGGCCGCGCCCTCACCGGCCGCTGACCCCACCCGCCACCCCGACGCCCCCGGCCGACCCGCAAGGGCCACCGGGGGCGTCGTCGTCTCCCCGGTGCGCGCGGCTCAGCGGCTGCGCGCCCGGTCCTCGTCCGGACGGTCGGCGTGGTCCGCCGGTGGGGCGGAGGCCTGGCGTACGACGCGGGCGCCGGACGGGACCGAGGCGCCCGGCCGGGGGCCGCTCCGGTGCGCGCGGTCCCGCAGCCGGGCGCTCACGTGGCGGCCCCACAGGGCCCACAGCGCCCGGCCCGGCGCCCGGTCGTCCCGGGCGTGCCAGGCCAGCTCGCGCCCCCCGTACCCCGCGCGGGCCGGACGCAGCGCGCTCAGCGGCGCGTAGTTCTCCACCACGAAGAGCCGCCCCGGCCGCGGCGCCCCCTGCGGCAGCGGGCGGTGGGTCAGGTCCAGGTGCAGGGCCCGTACGACGTCCAGTCCGGCGGTGTCGGCGAAGAGCCGGAACTGGGCGCCGGGGCGCGGATTGAAGTCGAGCAGGTGGTAGCGGCCCGTCGTGCCGCAGCGACGGAAGTCGAGGTCGAAGACGCCCCGGTAGCCCAGCTCCGCGGTGACCCGCTCGGCGAGCGCCTGCACCTGCGGGTTCGGCGTCCAGCGGCCCACCGCCGTCAGACCGGCGCCGCGCGGCCTGGCCCGCGTCTTGCGGCCGGGGCCGCCCGCCCGGACCGTGCCGAAGCGGTCGGCGTACCCGTGGAAGAACCAGTCCCGGTCGGGTCCCGGCGGCAGGAACGCCTGGAGCAGCAGCCGGCTGCCCGCCTCCTCGGCCCGCAGGTACAGCTCCCCGGCCTCCCGCGCCGAGCGCACCAGCACCGTGCTGCGCAGCCCGCCGCCCGGGGGCACCAGCCAGGGGCGGCTCCACTTCGCCACCACCGGCAGTCCCAGCCGCCACGCCGCCCGCGCCGCCTCCGCCGCGCCGTCCGGCACCAGGGTCTCGGGGTGCGGGACGTCCAGGGCCGCGCACACACCGGCCAGTTCGGCCTTGTCGGCCACGCGCGCGGGCAGCTCGCCCGGCTGGTCGGGCAGCAGATACGAGGGGGCCAGCTCCGTCCGCGCCCGGCCCACCGCCACGGCACACGCGTCGTCCATCGGAATCAGCACGGCGGGCCGCGCGATCCGCGCGGCTACCCGGCGCAGCGCCGCGGCGATCTCGGCGGGCGGCGCGCCGGGCGGCGGCGGGGTGTGCAGCCCGCTCAGGTAACGGGAGGCGCGGACCGGGCTGTCCGCGCAGTCGGCGACCACGTGCACGTCCACCCCCGCGCGGCCGAGCGAGCGCACGGCACCCAGCGTTCCGTGGTGAAAGGGATTCCGGTCGATCCGCAGCAGAACGGCGGGGACACGGGTGTCGAACAGCGACACGGGAGACTTCCTTCGGTTTCGGGCTCGTTCGAGCGGCTGCCGATTTGGTTCACCGGTGCGGGCGATCGGCGCACTCGAAAGCCGTAACAGCGGTGGCGTGACGGCATTTCATATGACTGGGTGTCAATAACGGGGAGCGATCCACGGCGACAGGCCGGAGAGAACAAAGGAGGCCGGTATGGCCGCACGGCAGTCACGGACCCGGTCCGGGCGGCGTCCGGCGCGCGCCGCGGCGGCGGTGATCGCGGCGGCGGCGTTCCTGGCCGCGGGCCCCGGTGCCGCCGCCGGCGAACCGGCCGCGCCCGAACCCGGGCCCGGCCCGAAGCCCACCCCCGCCTTCGGCGCGTACCTGGACTACGGCCCGCGCGGCGTGGCCCGGATGGCCGCGCTGAGCCACTGGCTGGGCGGCGCCGAACTGCGCGTCGGCCACACCTACCTGCCCGGCGACCGCTGGAGCAACATCGAGGGCGCCCCCGGCTTCCTCGACGTGTGGGCCGACTGGCGCACCCGCAAGGCCGACCGGATGCTCGTCCTCAACGTGCCCATGATGGAGCGCAACGAGGCGCACGTCGACGACGACGAGGTGCGCGACCTGCTGCGCCAGGGCGCCGCCGGACGCTTCGACCACCACTTCCGCGCCCTGGCCGAACGCCTGGTCGCCCTCAAGGTGCCGGACACGGTCCTGGTGCTCGGCTGGGAGATGAACGGCACCACCTACACCCACCGCTGCGGGCCGGACCCCGAGGCGTGGAAGACGTACTGGAACCGGATCGTCACCACCATGCGCGCGGTGCCCGGGCAGAAGTTCCGGTTCGACTTCGCGCCGAGCCGGGGCCGGGACGCCGTGCCCTGGACGCAGTGCTATCCCGGCGACGCCACCGTCGACATCATCGGCATGGACTCCTACGACCAGCCGCGCGGCATGTCCTTCGACGAACAGGTGACGGAGCCGTACGGGCTCCAGGCGCACGTGGACTTCGCGAAGGCGCACGGCAAGCCCGTCTCCTACCCGGAATGGGGACTGTTCCGCAACGGCGACAACGCCGCCTACATGCGGCGCATGCTCGCCTGGATGGACGAGCACAAGCCCGTGTACAACACGGTCACCGACTACTGCCCGCACGGTGTGTGGCAGTGCGACGACAATCCCCGCTCCACGGCCGTCTACCGGTCCGTGCTCTTCGGCCGCAGCGACGAGCCCGAGCCGACGGCCCCGACACCCCCGGAGCCCACCACACCCACCCCGCCCACGACTCCCACCGCGCCGCCCGTGCCCCCGGTGTCGTCCACCGTGCCCGAGCCCCCGGCCGGCTGCTCGCCGCTGGAGCTGGGCGACTGGGTCGAGTACTGGCTCGGCGGGAAGCTGTGCATGCGCCTGGACTGGTACGCGCGGGACAAGTAGCGGCGTGCGCAGGGTGCCGCGGTGGCGGCCGGACCGGTCAGGTGCCGCCACCGTCGCGCTCCCTCCGCTCCGCCCGCCGCCGCAGCAGCTCCTTGCCCCGCCGTCGGGCGGCGGCGTCGGCCAGCGCCGCCGCCAGCAGCGGGGCCGTGCGGCGGCGGGCCAGCAGCAGCCGCTGGTTCGGTACCGGTTCCGGACGCCAGTGGTGCTTGTACGGCTCGTTGCCGCGCAGCAGGCTGAGCGCGCCGCGCCCCGGGGCACGGGCGTACCCGGCGCACGTGTCCAGCAGCATCACCGCCACGTCCGCCTTCCGCTCCCGCAGCCGGGGATGCGCGCCGTACAGATAGCCCCCGGCCAGCCGGTGGGCCAGCAGCGTCACGTCCACGGCCACCACCTCGTCGGCCATCCGGAACTCGGTGACCACCGCGTCCCCGGACCGCACCATCGGCCCCACCGCCCGCACCAGGTGCTCACGGAAGCGGGTCCGCAGGTGCTCGCCGGTCACCTTCCGCCCCCGCCACTGCAACCGGTGCAGGTCGAGGAGCCGGCGCAGCGCCGCCTCCGTCTCGTCGGGCAGCACGGGACGGCCCTTGACGCCGAGCGCGTCCAGGCGGCGCAGCTGGGCGCGGACCCGCTGCCTGGCCTTGGCCGAGGGCAGCCGGGCGACCAGCTCGTCCATGGGCAGGGCGGGCAGTTCCAGGCAGAGCGAGTCCGCGAGCCGGTGCCGTGGCCCGTGCCAGTGTGCGTAGAGCCGTTCGGCGGCGGCGCCCGGCCGTACCTCGCGCAGGTCGACCAGCGCGGTGCGGGCCACCGCAGCGAGGCCCGCGGCGAGCGCGGCCACCGCGTCCGGGCCGCGCTCGTCGTCCAGCAGGACGTCCCCGTAGTCCGAGATCGCCCCGCCCAGCGGCACCAGCGCCGGGACCGGGCGCCGTACGAGCGTCAGCGGTGCCGCGCCGACCAGTTCGCCGCCCTCGCGGGCCAGCACCAGTCGCAGCCGCCCGGCCGCACCGTACGAACGCCACCAGGAGTGCAGCCAGGCGTGGCTCTGGAACGGGGTCGCGGCGGCGCACCGGCCGTACAGCCGCCGCCACTGCGGGGCCAGCTCGGCGAAGGCGCCCTCGTCGGTGACCAGTTCGACGCTGTGACCGGGCGGCAGCGTGCCCGGGTGCGGCGGCCTG
Source organism: Streptomyces rubrogriseus (assembly GCF_027947575.1). Lineage (NCBI taxonomy): Bacteria > Bacillati > Actinomycetota > Actinomycetes > Kitasatosporales > Streptomycetaceae > Streptomyces > Streptomyces rubrogriseus. The sequence goes on from NZ_CP116256.1 coordinate 1,181,057, forward strand.
CGGTACGTCACAGCTGTCCGCGGACGTCGGCCGCCGGTGCCGGTCCGGGTACGGGCGCCGCCGCGCGGCCGGCCTCCCGTGCGGCGCGGCGCGGCCGGACCAGCAGGGCCAGCCCGCCGAGGAGTCCGCCCGCGCTCGCGCCCACCAGGCCCGTCACGGCGGTGGACGCCGAAGACGGTTCGGTGGGCTCGGTGGCCCGGGCGAACTGCCGCAGTTCCACGTGGGTGTCGGCGGCGGAGTCCGCCGCGTGCCGGGTCAGGGCGCGGGCGACGGCGTTGGCCATGTCGGCGGCCTGCTCCGGGTCGGCGGAGGTGGCCGTCACCGAGACCATCGGCGCGTCCGGCGAGGTCGCGGTGCGCACGCTCCGCTCCAGGGTCGCCACCGGCACGTGGGCCCACATCTGCGCGTCCCCGAGCACCGCGAGCTGTGTGGCCACCCGGCCGTAGGCCTGCGCGAAGCCCAGCGCGGACGCCGGGTCGGACTGGTCGGCGGGGACGGCGACGACGTAACCGGTCGCCGTGTACTGCGGGGTGGTGAGCAGGCCGTACCCGGCGCCGAGCAGCCCGCCGGCGAGGACGCCGGCCGCGAGCGGGGACCACGGCGGCAGGGAGCGCAGGCGGCGCGGGACCCGGCGCAGGGCGGCCCGGACGCGGTGCCGCCGTGCGGGGGGCGGGGGCTCTTCTTCCGTCGCGGGCGCGGCCGGGGAGTGGGTGAGGGGCACGGTCATGCGGGGGTGACTCCCTGGGATGCCGGGGACGGTGACGGAGGCGGGGGCGGAGGCAGCGGTCGGGTGAGGGCGGTCGCGTACACGTCCATCAGCCGGGCCGCGCTGCGGGTGACGCAGTAGTGGCGGGCCGCCTCGGGCACGGTGCGCATGCCGGGGACCGGGCCGTGCGACGCGCGGGTCTCGGCCAGGGCGCGCGCGAACTCCGAGGCACCACCGGCGACCCGCCGTGCCGTGGGCGCCGCCTCGGGGGGCAGGTCCTCGATCGCCGGGCAGGAGGCGTACAGCACCGGCAGCCCCGACGCGAGCCCCTCCACGACGGCCAGGCCGAAGGCCTCCTCCGGCGACGGCGACGCGAGGACGTCCATCGCGGCGGCGAGGGCGGGCAGGTCGGGGCCGGGGGAGCCGTCGGGGAGGCAGGGGCGTTCGCCGGTGAGCAGGACACGGTCGGCGACCCCGGCCTCGCGGGCGGTGCGGCGCAGCAGGTGCTCCTGGGGGCCGCCGCCGACCAGCAGCAGCCAGCAGTCGGGCGGCAGCAGGGCCAGGGCGCGGACCAGGACGTCGAAGCGTTTGGCCGCCGTCAGCCGGCCGACGCCGCCGACGACGTACGCGCCCTCGGGCAGGCCGAGGCGGCGCCGGGTGCGCAGCCGGCGGACCGGGTCGAAGCGGAAGCGGGCCAGGTCGATGCCGTTGGGCACCACCTCGATGCGGGGCGCGGGCACGCCCCAGCGGCGCAGCCGGTCGGCGACGGTGGGGGAGACGGCGACCGTGGCGCTGCCCAGGCGCTCCCCGGCCAGGTACAGGGCGCGGACGCCCGGGGTGAGCGGGCGGCCCTCCATCTGGGAGTCGCCCAGGGAGTGTTCGGTGGCGACGACCGCGCGCACCCCGGCCATCCGGGCGGCGATCCGGCCGTAGAGGCAGGCGCGGTAGAGGTGGGTGTGCACCAGGTCGTAGCCGCCGGTGCGGATCAGGCGGGCCAGGCGGGGCAGCGCGGCCAGGTCGCGGTTGCCGGTCATGCCGAGGTGGACGACGTGCACGCCGTCGGCCAGCAGCCCGTCGGCGACCGGGCCGGGGTTGGTGAGCGTCACGACGTCGCAGGCGAGGGGCAGGTGACGCAGGAGCAGCCGCAGCTGCTGCTCGGCGCCGCCGACGCCGAGTCCCGTGATGATGTGCAGGGCCTTCACGTCCGCCACCTCACACCCCCGCCGCGGCCCGGCGGCGCAGGCGGTGCAGCCGGGTCTTCAGCAACAGCCGTACGGGTGTGTCGTTCTGGCCCACGTGCACGCGCGGCAGGGCGTACGGGCCGGTCAGCGGGCCGGGGTCGATGGCGCAGGCGTAGGCGTAACCGGCGGCGCGCACGGCGTCGGCGGCGCGGGCGTCGACCGTGCCGTACGGATAGCAGAAGCCGGTGACCGGGGCGCCGACCAGCTCCGCGAGCAGTGCTCTGCTCCCGGCGGTCTCGGCGCCCAGCACGGCGTCGTCCGCCGTGGTGAGGTCGACGTGGGTGAGGCCGTGCGAGCCGATCTCGACGCCCTCGGCGGCGGCCCGCCGGATGCCGTCGGCGGTCAGCAGCGGTTTGCGCGGGCCCAGCGGGTCCCAGGAGTTGACGCCGCCGAGCCGCCCCGGCAGCACGAAGAGGGTCGCCCCGCAGCCGTGGCGCCGCAGGCACGGCAGCGCGTGCTCGACGAAGTCGGCGTACCCGTCGTCGAAGGTCAGCCCCACCAGGTCCCGGCCGCCGCCCCGGGCGCGGGCGGCCAGCAGCTCGCCGACCGGCACGCCGCGCAGCCCGCGCCGCCGCAGCCAGCCCAGCTGCGCGTCCAGCCGGTCGGGCGTGACCGTGATGCGGTACGGGTCGTCCGAGCGGTCGCCGACGGAGTGGTACATCGCCACCCAGGGGACGGGGCCGGGTCGGGCGTCAGCGGTCGGTGTCGCGGAAGGGGAACCGGAAGCGGAAACGGCCATGAGGGAGCCTTCGGGTAGGGAGCCTTCGTGTGACGGGGCGGAGGAGACGGACAGTCGACCTAGCGGACGTAGCGGACGTAGCGGATGTAGCGAACTTAGCGGACGTGGCGACGGAGCCCGGGCCCCGGACGCCGAGGGCCAGGCAGAGGACGACGAAGACACCGCCGACGGTGGCGGCGCCGACGGCCGGCGGGAGGGCGGTCCGCGAAACGGCGGCACCGGCGTCGGCGACCCGGTCCGCGGCCAGCGCGCCCGCGCCGGTGGCCACGGCCGCCGCCAGCAGGGGCTAGGCCCAGTTCGCCCAGGACCCGCCGGACCCGCACCGGCACGCTGCGCGGGCCCATCCCGGCGAGCAGCAGGGCGGCGGTGACGGTGATGCCGGCGGCGTTGGCGGCGGCGATGCCGGTCACGCCCCACGGGCCGACCGCGGCGGCACCGACGACGGCGGTGACGGTGACACCGACCCCCATCGCGCCGAACGGGTACCACGAGGCGCGGCCCGCGGAGAAGTACGACCGGGCCAGCGCGCCCACCACGGTCTGGCCGAGCAGCCCGAGGGCGTACACACGCATGACGCCCGCGGTCGCCGCCGTGTCCGCCGCCGTGAACGCACCGCGCTGGAAAAGCAGTTGGACGATCTGCGGCGCGCAGGCCACGACGACGGCCGCGCCGAGGAGCACCACGGCGGCCGCCAGCGCCACGTCCCGCTCGACCCGGTCGCGGGCCCGTTCCGTGTCGCCGTCGGCCAGCGCGCGGGCGACCACCGGGAAGGTGACCGTGCACAGCATCAGCGACAGCGTCATGGGGATCTGGGCGACCTTCTGCGCGTAGTTCAGGTGCGAGATGGCTCCGGAGGGGAGCCCGGAGGCGAGGAAGCGCTCGATGAGCACCTGGGACTGGCGGCACAGGGCGAACAGCAGGACGGTGGCGAACAGGGCGAGGGCGAGGGGACGCGCGTCGTCCCCGGTGCCCGGCGGGCGCCCGCCGCCGCCCCGGCGGCGCAGCTGCCCGAGCAGCGACGGCAGTTGCGCCGCCACCATCAGGACGCCGCCCACCGCGACCCCGACCGCCGCCGAGCGCACCCCCCAGCGCCCGCCCAGCACGAACATCGCCGTGATGATGCCGGTGTTGTAGGCGACGTAGATCGCCGCCGGTGCCAGGAAACGGCGGTGCGCCCGCAGCGCGGCGCTGCAGTACCCGGCGAGCCCGAAGCTGACGACGCAGGTGGCGGTGAGCCGGGTGCAGTCCACCGCGAGGGCCTGGTCGGGCAACCCCGGTGCCAAGGCCCTGACCAGCACCGGAGCGGCCGCGGCGACCAGTGCGCCGACGGCGGCGAAGGCCAGGGCCAGCCGGGGCAGCGTCGAGGCGACCAGCGCGCGGACCTGGTCGCCCGGGGCGCCCCGGGCGCGGCGGGCCAGCGCCAGGCTGAACATCGGGACCAGGGCGAAGGCCAGCCCGTCCTCGATCAGCAGCGTCGCCGCGAACTCCGGCACCGTCCACGCCACCAGGAAGGCGTCCGTCTCGCCGCCGGCCCCGAACAACCGGGCCAGCGCCTGGTCCCGGACCAGCCCGAGCACCGACCCGGCCACCGAGAGCACGGCCGTCACGAGGGCGGCGCGGGCGAGGAATCCCCCTGAGGACCGCCCCTCCTCGACGGCGGCCGCGGTGTCGGGGGCGGCCGTCCGCGTGCCCGTCGAGGACACGGCGGTCCGGGCGACCGCCGTGCGTGTATCGGTCCGGACGCCGACGAGCGATGCGTGGTCCACGGTGGCCGCTGTGGGGGCCGCGGCCGCCGCGCCCCCGCTGCTCGCCCCCGGCGCGGCGGCGCGGGCCGGTGGGACGGCGTCCTCGGCCGTACCGTCCGCACCGCCCGCCCCCGTCGCCCCGCGTGCCGTCACCGCTCCGCCACCTCCCGGGTACGGATGCCCAGCGCCCACCAGGCCGCCAGCCCGAGGCAGACCGCCGTCAGCACGGTCGACGGCCCGCCGATGTCGGCGTACGCGAAGTCGGTCAGCTGCCACACCAGCAGCCCGCAGGCGACGAACGCGCAGTCCGGCACCGCTCCGTGTGCCCGGCGGGCGGCGCGCAGCCGGCGCAGGCCCAGCACGAGCAGCGCCAGCCAGCTCCCGGCGAGCGCCAGCAGCCCGATCAGTCCCTGCTCGGCCAGCACCAGCAGGTACATGTTGTGCGGGGAGAGCAGCGGCTGCCTGCGGTACCCGGCACCCGCGCCGTCCGTCTCGCTGCCCGAGGACAGCGCCAGCGAGGCGTGCGCGTCACGGTGTTCGGGAAAGCCCTTCAGCCCCACGCCGGTCAGCGGCCGCTCCCGCCACATGCCGGCCGCCGCCGCCCACATCGTGTACCGGTCGGTCACCGACTGGTCGGGGGCGTCCGCGACCTGCGTGATGGAGCCGACCCGTTCCTGGAGCATCGCCGTACCGACCCCGAAGCCGCCCACCAGCACCACCGCCGCCGCGACCGCGGCCGCCCCCACCGCCAGCGCCCTGCGCACCCCGGCGAGGAGCAGCTGCACCGCGCAGGTCACCGCCGTCGCGATCCACGCCCCGCGACTGAACGACAGGGCGAGCGGCAGCAGCAGGACGAGCGCGCACCCGGCGGCGAACAGCCGCTGCCGCGCCGGCGTCCGGCCCAGCGCCAGCCCCACCGCGCAGACCAGCCCCAGGGAGACCACGGTCGCCATCCCCATCACGTCCTGCGGCCCGAAGGTGCCCACCGCCCGGATCCGCTCGCCCTGGTAGGACGCACCGGTCCCGGTCGCGTACTGGTGCACCCCGAGCGCCCCCTGCCACAGGGCCAGCCCCACCATCGACCAGGTGAGCAGCCGCACGTCGGCCCGGTCGCGGACGAGCAGCAGGACGGCGGCCGGGACCAGGACGAAGACCTGGAGGTAGCGGCCGAGGCCCGCGAGGCCGGCCCCCGGCGACACGGCGCCGGCCGCGGCGGCCGCGAGGCCGAGCACGGGCAGCCCGAGCACCACGGCCGCCGTACGGGACAGGGGCGCCGCCGGTCCCGTACCAGCCGCAGCGCGCAGTACAGCACCGCCAGCGCGGAGACCGCGTCGGCCGGGTGCGCGCCAGCCCCGCCGTCCGGGGAGAGCGGCAGCGCGAGCAGCGCGACGACCGCGACCACGGCCAGCACGGGCGGCAGCCGCCGTACGCGCACCGTCGGCGGGAGGGGCAGGGCGTGGGCCACCTGGGTCAGCTCCCCGTGGGACGCACGAGCGCGGCGGCCGTGCGCAGCAGGATGCAGACGTCCCGCCACAGCGACCAGTCGTCGATGTAGGCGTTGTCGAAGCGGGCCCGGTCCTCGATGGAGGTGTCGCCGCGCAGCCCGTTGATCTGGGCCAGGCCCGTGATCCCGGCCGGCACCCGGTGGCGGGCCGCGTAGCCGGGGTGGGTCTGGCTGAACCGGGCCACGAAGTACGGGCGTTCGGGACGCGGGCCGACCAGGCTCATGTCGCCCCGGAAGACGTTCCACAGCTGGAGCAGCTCGTCCAGCGAGGTGCGCCGCAGGAAGCGGCAGAACCACGGCATCCGGCGTTCGTCCGCCACGCTCCACCGGGTCGCCGCCTCGTGCTCGTCGGCCGGGCGGTGGGTGCGGAACTTCAGCAGCGTGAAGGGCCTGCCGCCCTCCCCGACCCGCTCCTGCCGGAACAGCACCCCGGGACCGCCCACCACCCGCAGCGCCGCCGCGCAGGCCAGCAGCAGGGGGCTCAGCAGCAGCAACAGCACCCCCGACACCGTCACGTCGAGGATCCGCTTGCCCGCGCTGCCGGGGCGCCGTGCCGCCGGTTCCAGGCGCCGGCAGGGGAACCCGGCGATCCGGTCCCCGGCCGGGCGGGCCGGGGCGTCGGCGTGTTCGGGGGCCTCGGCGTCCAGCTCCCACACCGCGCACCCCGACTCGGCCAGCGTCCGCAGCAGCGCCGCCTGCCGGGGCCGTGCGGAGTGGTTCACCGGGGAGCCGGCGACCAGGACGTCCCGGACGCCGTTCTGGACGGCCGCCCGCCGCACCTCCTCGTCCGTGGACAGCACCGGCAGGCCCGTGGTGCCGCCGGGGCCGCCGGTGACGATCCCGACCGGGCGCAGCCCGCAGCGCGGGTGGCGCAGCAGCGCCGAGGCCACCCGCTGCGCGGTCGCGGCGGGACCGACGACCAGGGCGGCGCGAGGGCGGTTCAGGAGCGCCGCACGGTGTCTGCGGTGTACCGCGCCCCGGCCGGCGCAGCCCGTCACCGCGTGCAGCAGGAAACCGGCGCACAGGGTGCGCGCGGACAGCGCGTGCGCGGGGGCGTACGCCGCGAGGAGCGCCGCGAGCACCAGCCACACCACCGCGATCCGGCCGCACAGGGCGGGCAGGTCGTCCAGCGCGCCGGGGATCCGCCGGGACGAACGCGGGCGCAGCAGGAGCGAGGCGGCGACCAGCAGGGCCGTGAGCAGCGGTTGGTGCGGGGTGCCGGCGAGGACCAGCGAGCCCGGCAGGGCCGCCGTGCCGTCCGCGACGAGCAGCGGCAGCGGGAAGTCCTGCCGGGGTGCGGGCCGCCGGTCGGGCAGCCGCGGGCCCGCGGTGCCGTCGCGCGGCGGCAGCACCGAGACGGAGGAGGAGCCGAGGTCGCGCGACTGGCCGGCGGGGGAGGGGACGGTGCTTTCCGCGCTCACGGGTAGGTGGACTCCCTGCACTCGATGGGCACGACGGCCGGCCGCCGCACGGCCGCGGGCCTGTCGCCGATGTCGCCGATGTCCCCGAAGCGGTCCCCGGCGCCTTCGCCGGCGCTGTCGCCGGTGCCGTCGGCGGTGTGCGCCGCGGGCGGGGGACGTACGCCATCCGGGAGGTCGCCGTACAAGAGATCGCCGTACAGGGCCGCCACCGCCGCAGCCGTGTGCCGTACGTCGTGCGCGGACCGCACGTGCGCCCGCCCCCGGCGGCCGAGCGACGCCCGAAGCGGCGCGTCGAGCAGCAGCGCGGCGGCGGCGTCGGCCAGCGCCGCCGGGTCCTCGGGCGGCACCACACAGTGCGGTACGAGAGCGGGCGGCAGGCCCTCGCGGGCACCGTCCACGTCGGTCACCACCACGGGCCGCCCGCAGGCCATCGCCTCCAGCGGGGCCAGTGCCATGCCCTCCCAACGCGACGGCAGGACGACCAGGTCGGCGGCCCGGTACCAGGGGGCCGCGTCGGCGACGGTCCCCGTGAACAGCACGGACGCCGGGGCCCGCGCGGTCAGCCGGGCGCGGTCCGGGCCGTCGCCCACGAGGACCAGCCGGGCGCCCGGCACCCGCGCGAGCACGGACTCCCAGGCGCTCAGCAGGACATCCTGGCCCTTCTGCCGGCACAGTCGGCCCACGCAGACCACCAGCGGCGCGTGGGAGCCGACGCCGTGGAGCCGCCGCACACCGGCCGCGTCGGCGGGTGCGTCGGCGGGGCCTCGCCGGGGGCGTCGGCGGACGGGCCGGCGAGGTCGATGCCGTTCGGGATCACCGTCCAGGGCCCGCGCAGCCCGGCCCGTGTCCCCCGCAGCCGTTCCGCCTCGCTCACGCACACCGTTCGCGCCGTCCAGCGCGCCGCCCACCGCTCCCAGCCGAGCGCGAGGAGCCCGGCGGCCCCGCCGACCGCCTCGAACGACCAGGCGTGCGGCTGGAACACGGTCGGGATCCGGCCCCGTACGGCGAGCCGCCCGGCCAGACCGGCCTTGGCGCTGTGCGCGTGCACCAGGTCGGGCCGTACGTCCTCGACCACGCGCACGAGCCGCCGTACCTCCTCCGCCAGCGCCGGGCCGGGCGAGCGGGTCGACGGCCAGTGCCGCACATCGGCGCCGAGCGCACGCAGCCGGTCGGCGAGGCCCCCGGCAGGGCAGGCGACCACGACGCGCAGTCCGGCGGCGAGCTGAGCCCGCGTCAGGTCCGCCACCACCCGGGCGACCCCGCCGTCCACCGGTTGGGTGAGGTGCAGAACCCGTGGCCGTAAGCCGGTCGGTGGCAGGTGCATGCGCGTTTCCTCGCCATACGGGTGCGTCGAACGGGATGCGTCGAACGGTGCGTCGAACGGGTGCGTCGAATGGTGTGGGACTCTAGCTGCTATCCGTACTAATACGGCGAAATCGGGTAAGTGTGTTGGATTTGTGAACGCCGGTAATTCGCCAGATCACCCCTTTGGCGGCACAACTCGCGCCCGTGCCACGCGTTGACACTGCGCCGGGCAGCCGCCCGGATGTGTGTACAACCCCAAGGAGCACTTCTCCATGTCGCGTATCGCGAAGGGCCTGGCCCTGACCTCCGTCGCCGCCGCCGCGGTGGCGGGCACCGCCGGTGTCGCCGCCGCCGACAGCGGCGCGCAGGCCGCCGCCGCCCACTCCCCGGGCGTCCTGTCCGGCAACGTGGTGCAGGTCCCGGTCCACATCCCGGTCAACGTCTGTGGCAACACCATCGACATCATCGGCCTGCTGAACCCGGCGTTCGGCAACGAGTGCGAGAACGACTGACGTCGGCTCACCACTTGCCGCACCGGCCGTCCGTACCGCGGTTCCTCCGCGAGCGGGCGGCCGGTTCGCGTTGCCGGGCGGACGGCGGTGTGCTGCCCCGAATGGGGGGACCGGGCCGCGACACGGCGCACGGACCTTGACAGGGCGTCTCACCAGGTAAGACGCGGCCCCTGAGCAGGGCGGGCGGGCGCCCCGGGCCGCCGCCTGCGTTGCAGAGCGCCGAGGGCGCTTCCACGGTGGGCACAACATCCGACGCACCACCGAAAGGAACCCCCATGCGTCTGCCCGCACGGCGAATCGCCACCTCCGCTCTCTGCGCCGGCCTGCTGATCGGTATCTCCGGTCCGGCGGTGATGGCGGCCGACGGCGACTCGGTCCGGGAACGCACCCACGCGGCGTCCCGCGCGCCCCTCCCCGACGCCGAGGAACTGCAGAGCCAGGTCGGCAGCCTGGCCGGTCTGGGCGACCTGCTCACGCCCGTCACCGACATGCTCGGCGCCATCCTCGAGGCCGACGACGGCCGGCTCTCCGCCACGGACGCCGACAAGCTCTCCGCCGCCGTCAAGGACGCCCTCGCCAAGGCGGACGCGGCGGACACGGACGCCGACGACGCGGCGACCACCCCGGAAACGACCACGCCCGGCACGACCACCCCCGGCACGACCACCCCGGCCCAGCCGTCGGCCGTGACCGCGCCGGAGGCCGGGAGCGACACCCCGGTCACGCTCCCCGCGCCCGTGACGGCGCAGAGCGACGACGGCACGGCGGCGGCGTCCGACCTGACGGCGTCCGCGAACGCCGCGCTGCAGAAGCAGATCGACGCCCTGGTCAAGGCCACCACCTCCGGTACCGCCGAGCAGGTGACCCCGGCCGTCAAGGAACTGATGACCGGCATCGTCAACGTCGTCGCCGCCACCATGGTCGGCAACGGGCTGCCCGCCGCGGACCTGGCCGGCCTGCCCGGCGTACCGACCGCGCCGGAGGCCACGACGCCGGAGGCGGCCGCTCCGGAGGCCGCCGCACCGGCGGACCCCTCCTGACGCCCGCTCACGGCGTCCCGGGCCGTCGCGCCTCCCCCTTTCGGAGGTGCGGCGGCCCTTTCCGTGCCCGGAGATCTCATATGTCTTCCGGACGGCGGAGTTTCCGGGCCCGGCGCAGGTCGTTAAGGAGGGCGTCAGCACACCCTCCGGTGACACGGGTCGCCGAAGAAAGGAACATGATGAAGTCCCTCAAGGCCGCCGCAGTCGTCGCCGGTTCCCTGGTCGCCGCCGGCTCCGCCGTGCCCGCGTTCGCCTACGACGCCGCCGACACCGCCGCGCTCACGCCCACCAGCCTCAACGGCGCCGTGAACGCGCTGACCGCGGAGCCCATCGACGTCATGCCGATCAAGCACCAGTCGGAAGGGCGGTCCGACGCGCTGGACACCGAGAACAAGGACTCCGTGCTGCACACCGTGAAGGGCGCCACCACGAAGCTGAACTCCGCGAACGGCCTGCTGGGCGGCCTTCCGCTGGGCGGCTGAGCCACCCCGCTCCCGCTGTCCGTCCTGCTTCCGCCGTCCGGAGCCGTACCTCCCGCCTTCCCGAAGCCGAACCCCCCGCCTTCTCGAAAGGGACCGTGCCTGTCATGAAGCCGACCACCAGACGAACCCTGGCCGCCGTGGTCACCGGTGTGGCCGCCGCCGTCGGCGTAGCCGCGACCCCCGCCGCCGCGGCCCGCGCGGTTCCCGTGCCGGTGCCGCTGGGCGGTGCGGAGACGGCCCTCGGCATGGAGCTGCCCGAGGTGGCCGGGGAGCTGCCCGTGCCGACGGCGGGCGCGCCGGAGGGCCCGCGGTACGTCGAGGGCCGGCTGCTGCCGGAGCGGACGCTGCCGCAACTGCCGGTGCGCGGCGGGCTGCCCGGCGTCGACGTGCGCCAGCCGCTGCCGCACGTCCTCGGCGACGACTTCGACCACGCCGGTGTCGACGCCCCCGCCGCCGGACTGCGCACCCTGGCGCCGGGACTGTCCCTGGACGCCCCGCTCACCGCGCCGAACCCCGAGGCCCTCGGCCTGCCGGCGCCCAAGCTTCCCGAGGTCGGCGTGCTCGCCCCGGTGGTCCAGACGGTTCCGGTGGCCGACCTGGGCGTCGGGCCGGGCCGGTAGCCCCCGGCGGCCTCGCTCCCCGGAGCGGCCGTGCTCCGAGTGGCCCTGCGGGTGGTGACCGCGGGGCCCGCCGTTCGGTTAGCGGTGCGGACCAACCGAACCGGAAGAGGAGTGAGCCATGGTCGGCAACGCGGGCACGACGGCGAACGGCGCCGAGCGGGAGTACGCGGCGGAGGACGCGGCGAGAGGCGGGCCGGCGTCCGGCACCCGACGGCAGGTGATGCGGGGGCTGCTCGCCCCGGCCCTCGCCGTCGGCCTGGCGCCCCTGATCGCCGCCTCGCGCCCCTCCGGGGCCGCGGAGGCCGCCACCACCGGACCGCGACCCGCCCACCCCGGGCCGCACGCCGCCGAGTCCGCCGAGTCCGTTGAAGGGGCGGCCCAGGGGGTCGAGGGCGCCGCCTTCGACGAGACCTACCGCGGCCGGCGCATCCGGGGCATCCGCTCGGCCGCGGGGCGGGCGGTGGGCGCCGGTACCTGGCAGGTCACCGTGGACGGCCGGCCGCTGCACCTGATGCGCCGGGCGGACGGCAGCTGGCTGAGCATGGTCGACCACTACCGGTCGTACCCCACCCCGCTCGCCGCGGCCCGCGGCGCCGTCGACGAACTCGGTCCCGGTGAGCACCTGCGCGACACCCCGTCCACGGACCACGGCCGGCACTCCGGGGGGCGGCATGGCGTACACGCGTAAGGACGTCAGCACGCTGACCCGCACCGAGAAGCGGCGGTTCGTCAACGCGCTGCTGGAGATCAAGCGACGCGGGGAGTACGACGAGTTCGTGCGCACCCACATCGAGTACTACGTCTCCGACGGCGAGAACGGCCTGCGTACGGCGCACATGGCGCCGTCCTTCCTGCCCTGGCACCGCCGGTTCCTGCTGGACCTGGAGGAGGCGCTGCGCCGGGTGGACCCGTCGGTCACGGTGCCGTACTGGGACTGGACGAAGGACCGCAGCGCCAAGTCGGCGCCCTGGACCGCCGACCTCCTCGGCGGCACCGGGCGGCGGTCCGACCACCGGGTGACCACCGGCCCCTTCGCCCACGCCGAGGGCAACTGGACCATCAGGGAGAACGTCACCGACACCGAGTACCTCACCCGGGACCTCGGACGCTCCGCCGACCCCCTCGGCCTGCCCTCCAAGAGCGACCTGGAATGGGCGCTGGACGACCCGAAGTACGACACCTCGCCCTACGACTCCACCGTCCGCAAGGGGTTCCGCAACAAACTGGAGGGGTGGGGGGCGGGCCGCGGCAGCGTGTCCTGGCGCAACCACAACCGGGTCCACCGATGGGTCGGCGGGGCCATGGTCGGCGGCGCCTCCGTCAACGACCCGGTGTTCTGGCTGCACCACGCCTTCGTCGACCTCCAGTGGTCCCGCTGGCAGGCCCGCCACCGCGGCGCCCGCTACCTGCCCGCCGAGCCGCCCGGCCGGGGCAGCGCACAGCGCGGGCGGATCGTCGCACGGCACGAGAAGCTGCCGCCGTGGGACGTGACACCGGACGAACTGGAGGACGTCGGCCGGATCTACCGCTACGCCTGAGCACATCCGCCCCGGGGCGCGAGCACATCGGTCCCGGGTACGGGAGGAGCCCCGGCCGGGACGGCCGGGGCTCCTCGGGCGTCTTGCGGACTCAGCCGCCGTAGCCGCCGCTCTTGTCGTCGTCGTCGCCGTTTTCGCAGGTGTTGCCGAAGGCCGGGTTCAGCAGGCCGATCACGTCGATGGTGTTGCCGCAGACGTTCACCGGCACGTGCACCGGGATCTGGACGACGTTGCCGGACAGGACACCGGGCGAGCCGACGGCCGCGCCCGCCGCGCCCGCGTCCGCCATGGCCATGCCGGTGCCGCTGAGCACCACGGCTCCGGTGCCCAGGGCGACACCGGCGGCCTTCGCGATGCGAGACATCACGTTCTCCTTCTGACTCGGGGAGCGCGGCGGCAGGACGCGCCGCCGCACTGCCGGTTCAACGCACCCGGTCGCAGCGGGTCACGGGGGGAATGTGCGGATCACCCGTTTTGAACGCGTGGCCCACGGGTGGACCGGAGCGGCGGCGTCCGGCGGAAAACCGTTCCCGTGCGCACCGGTGTGTCCACTAGCCTCCCGGCATGCCGAACGACCGAGCCGACTCGTCCATCGAGGCCTCCGGGTCCTCCGAGACCTCCGAAATCCCCGAAACCTCGCAGTCTTCGTCCATGTCGTCCGCGCCGTCCGCGCTGGCGGCACTGCCCGCTCTGTTCGCCGAGGAGAGCCGGGTGCAGGCCTTCGCGGCAGTGGCGCTGGGCGCGGGCGACGCCGCTCAGGTGGCCGGGGCGGCCGGCCTCTCCGCGAAGGAGACGGCCGGCGCGCTGCGCCGACTGCGGGAGCAGGGCGTGGTGACGTCCGGGGACGACGGCGGACTCGTCGTCGCCCACGGCCGTTTCAGGGAGCTGGCCCGCGTCGGCCGTACGGAGCCGCGGGCGCCCCGGGACGCCGCCGCGGCGGGCGGCGACGGACCGGGCGACATGATCGTGCGGACCTTCGTCAGGAACGGCCGCCTGGTGCGTCTGCCCGCCCGCTGGACGCGCAAGAAGGTGGTGCTGCGGCACATCGCCGAGCAGACCTTCGCACCCGGCGTGGAGTACCCGGAGCGCACCGTCGACGAGAAGCTGCGCGCGTGGTGCGAGGACGGCGAGGTCGACCATGTGACGCTCCGGCGCCACCTGGTGGACTTCGGCCACCTGCGGCGGAGCGACGGCGTCTACGCGCGCCCGGCGGACTCCGCCCGGACCGGCACCGGCTGAGTCCGACTACGGCCGGCTCGACGCCGGCGGCGGTGCCTCGACGGGCAGCCGCCGGACGGGGGAGCCCGCGAGGTAGGCCCCGATCGCCTCGACGGCCTGGCCGTAGTACGTGGCGTAGTTGGCGCGCGAGACATAGCCCAGGTGGGGTGTCGCCAGCAGCCGCGGGGCCGTGCGCATCGGGTGGCCGGCGGGCAGCGGCTCGGTGTCGAAGACGTCCACGCCCGCACCCGCGATGCGGCCCTCGTGCAGCGCGGCGAGCAGCGCCTCCTGGTCGACGATCGCCGCGCGCGAGGTGTTGACCAGGTAGGCGGTCGGCTTGAGCAGGGCCAGTTCGGCGGGGCCGAGCAGGCCGCGGGTGCGCTCGCCCAGCGCCAGGTGGACGGAGACGAAGTCGGCGGTCCGCAGGAGCTCTTCCTTGGAGGAGGCCAGTTCCACACCGACCTCGTCGGTGCGTTCCCGGGTCAGGTTCTGGCTCCAGGCGCTCACCCGCATGCCGAAGGCCAGGCCGACCTGGGCCACCCGCCCGCCGATCTTGCCCAGGCCCAGCAGTCCGAGCCGGCGGCCGTGCAGGTCGGCGCCCACCGTCCGCTGCCAGGGGCCGCTCTCGCGCAGTCCGTTGGCCTCCTGGACGATGCCGCGGGCGAGGCCGAGCAGCAGGGCCCAGGTCAGCTCGACGGGCGGGGTCGAGGAGGAGGCCGTACCGCAGACGGTGACGCCGTGCGCGTCGGCGGCGGCGTAGTCGATCACGCTGTTGCGCATGCCGGAGGCGACCAGCAGCTTCAGCCGGGGCAGCCGCGCGATCAACGAGCCGGGGAACGGCACGCGTTCGCGCAGCGTGACCACGATGTCGGCGTCCGCGAGCGCCGCGGCGAGGGCGTCCTCGTCCGGGAAGTGGGTGCCGTGGGACACGACCTCCACCCGGTCGGCGACCGGCGACCAGTCGGCCGCCTCGGTCGCCACCCCCTGGTAGTCGTCGAGTACGGCGCAGCGCAGTCGCACGGTGGGTGGTCCCTCTCGCCGAAGGGGCAGTGGCGGCCGCCGAGTCTACCGAGGCCTCAGGCGGAGTCGGAGGCCGAGGCGGTCCCGGTGGCCGGTGCCGCCAGGCGCAGCCCGACGCCGATCGCCGCCAGGTCCGCCTCGTACGCGCTGTGCCGGCGGGCGCACCTGGCCAGGTCGCGGTCGTGCCGGAAGGCGCCACCGCGGGTGATGTGGGGGTCGAAGGCCCAGTCCTCGACCAGGGGTACGCCGGCGGGGGCGCCGGGGTACGGGGCGTACAGCGTGGAGGTCCACTCGTCCACGTTGCCCGCCATGTCCAGCACCCCGAACGGGCCGGCCCCGTCCGGGAACGAGCCGACCGGGGTGGTCGTGCCGATACCGAGGTCCACCAGGTTGGCCAGGCCGGTGCGGTACTCGTCGCCCCACGGGAACTCCCGGCCGTCGTCGCCGCGGGCCGCGCGCTCCCACTCGTCCTCGGTGGGGAGCCTGATGCCCGGATCGCCGCTCCGCTCGCCGAGCCACCGGCAGTAGGCCGACGCCGCCTCCCAGCTCACGCCGGTGACCGGATGGTCGTGCGGAGCCGTTGGCACCGGCCGGCCGGTGGCCGCGGCGAAGACGGACCACTGGCCGACCGTGACCGGGGTACGGGCGAGCCGGAAGGCCGGAAGGCGGATCTCCGTGCTCGGCGCCTCCTTGAGGTACCACTCGACCGGTACCCCGGTGTCGGCGTAACGCTCGGCCACCAGCGGAATGTCGTCCGTCGGGGTGCCCCGGCGCACCACCCCAGCCGGGATCTCCACCCAGTCCACCGGTTCGATCCGCATCGCTCCTCCTCGGCCCGTCCAACCGTCCGACGGTTCACCTGTCCAGTGCGACCACCATGATCGCGCCTGTCCGCCGGGGGCGGACCCGGCCGCGGACGGAGACGGACCGGGACTTCGGCACTAGGACCCCGCCCCCGCGTGGGCGAGGAGCGCCGCCCCGTAGGCCCGCAGGACCCGGTGCTCCCGCGCGTGGACGACGGGGACGCGGCCGCCCGGACCGGACGGGTCGCATTCGGTCACCACCGCGGCATGGCGCAGCAGCACATAGCCGTCGGACGCCGCGGCGTGGAAGGCCGACGGATTCCCGCGCGCCAACTCGGCCCACTCCTGGTGCCCTTCGCCCAGCGCCGCGCGGGACGCCTCCAGCAGGCCCGGCTCGCACAGACCCGGCCGCAGGGTGTCCACGGCGATGCCGTCCACCGTGGTGGCCAGGTCGACGCAGACCGGGCCGTCGCCCAACCGCTGTTCCCCGAGCGCGCGCAGGGCGGTCTCGGCGGCCCAGTCCTGCTCCGTGCCACGACGGGGCAGCAGGAGCGCGACGACGGGCTCGCAGGCCGGCCGCGGGCCGGCCGGCCTGCTCACTCGCCAGATCGCGCAGATCCGGCAGGAGTCCCCGAGAGCTACGGCGTTGATGTGCAGCCCCGTGATCAAGGGTGGTGACATGCCCTCGGCTCCCGGTCGACGGCGGTGCTCAGTGACTCAGCACGTGACCGTCGCCGGGGCGATGGTCACGCGAGCGTCGCAGGTCGGCCACCGCGAAGGTGCGCAGCAGCCAGCGGTCGCCCCCGTCGTAGCGCGGCCGGAAGGCCGTCCTGCCGTGCGTGGTCACCCGGTTGTCCACGATGGCGAGGTCTCCCGGCGTCAGGCGCACCGTGTGGGACGCGGCGTCGACGGCCGCCTCCAACTCGACCAGGGCCCGGCGCGCCCCGGGCGTCACGGCAGTGGTGGCGGAGAAGTCCACCCGCAGGTCCGGGTCCTCCGGGTCGCCGGTCAGCACCGGGCGTGGCGGCGTGGTCCCGGCGGCCGTCCCGAAGGAGGGCGGCGGCTGGGTGCTGAACTCCGGGCGGAACAGCGCCTCCCGGGTCCGCTCCGACAGCACGGGGAGCGCCTGGCGTATCGAACCGGTGCGCAGTCCCGCCGCTCCGTCGTGGTCGGCGCGCAGGCACAGCAGCATCACGAAGTCCGGGCGGTGCACGTGGAAGGCGTTCTCCACGTGGAAGGAGAGCAGAGTGGAGCCCGCGTTGCCCTCGAAGTCCTCCTTGCCCGGCACCGGCACCACGTCCTGCACCAGCGCGCCGGACTTCTCCGGGGCGTAGGCGGCCGGGTCGCCCAGACCACCGGCCGCGGTCATCAGCAGGGTGGCGGCAGGCACCGTCGCCTCCCGGCGGACGGAGCCGTCCGCCGTCGGGGTGGGCGGAAGCAGCGCCTCGTCCACCGGAAGGCCGGTGACCAGCATCACCCCGCACTCGCCCGAGTTCCGGCGGAAGGCACGGACGGCCGCTCGAAGGCGGACCGGCAGCTCCTCCCAGCCCTCGCGGGCCGCGGCGGTCGTCTCCGGGTCGTCGAGGCCGCCACCGGCGGCCCGGCACACGCGCTCCGCGGCCCGCCGTACCACCGCCGTCTCGGCCTCGAACAGGGCGAGCGACGCGGGGGCGCCGACCGGCAGGCTCAGGGAAGGGCTCAGGGAGGTCATCGGGAACCCTCCCCGACCCGCCAGTCCGTGGCGGGCTCGGCCTGGGCCGGCGGCCGGGCGGGGTCGGCGTCCGGCGTCCAGGTGAACACCTTGCTGTCCCAGGAGGCGGTGACCGCGTCGTCGCCGAGCCAGCAGACCGCGCTCACCGCGCTGCCGTGTCCCTCCAGCACGTGCTGGTGGAGCGGGGCCAGCGTCTTCGGGTCGAGGACCCACAGCCGGCCGGTGAAGTCGTAGGAGCCCGTGACGAGCAGGGGCTCGCCGCCCGGGTGCCAGGCCGCGCACTTGGCCGACTCGTCATGGCCGACCAGCACCTGGAGCAGTTCCCCGGTCTCCAGGTCGTAGATGCGGCTGGTGCGGTCGCGGGAGACCGTGGCGAGCAGCGCCCTGCCCGCCACGGTGGTCACGGACCCGCCGTTGATCAGCTCGCCGTGGCCGCCGAAGGAGCGGATCAGCGTGCCCTCGGTGGTGATGAGGTGGGCCCGGCGGTCGGTCGAGTAGGTGACCAGCCGGTCCGCGTCCACCCAGGAAACGTCCTTGATGGCGCCGTCGTGGCCCGCGTAGTGCACCCCGGGGACCAGTTCGCGCCCCGTCCAGGCGTACAGGTCGAGCCCGCCCTCGTAGTCGGCGACCGCCAGCCGCTTCCCGTCCGGCGACCACGCGGCCCGGTTCACGGGGTGCTCGCGCTGCACGGCGGCGACGTCGCGTCCGGTCACGGCGTCGGCCACGCCCACCCGCCCGGAGAACGATCCGTAGGCGACGAGCCCCGGCAGCTCGGCCGAGACGGCGACCGTGTTGACCAGACTGCCGTTGCCGACCGGTACCTCGGTCGCGGTGGCGCCGCGGTGGCCCCAGACCCGGATCGTGCCGTTGTCGCCGCCCGCCGCCAGCACCTCGCCGGCGGCCGAGACGTGATTGACGCCGTGCGTGGGCACCGACGCCTCCAGCGTGATCTCCCGCACCTCGTCGGGCAGGGCGTCCGCGGGGATCTCGGGCACGTCGATCACGGCGGGCCGGGCCGAGAAGGTGCCCGCGACCACGGTCCTGCCGTCCGCGGACCAGTCCACCGCGCGGGGCCACAGGTGCGCGCCGTACCAGCGCACCAGCGGGCGGCAGTCGGCGATGTCCCAGAGGGTGATCGTGCTGTCGTAGGCGCCGATGACGATCCGTGAGCCGTCCTGGGACCAGGCGACCGACTTCACGGCGGCGGTGTACGGGCCGACCTTGGTGACCAGCTCGCCGTCGGTGCGCACGATGTGCACGAAGCCGTCGTCGCAGCTGGCGGCGAGCAGGGTTCCGTCGGGGGACCAGCGGCACATCTCCGCGTGACCGGCCTGGGGCAGGTCGCGCAGCAGGGAGCCGTCGGTGTCCCAGAGGCGGATGGTGGCGTCCTCGCCGCAGCTGGCCAGGACACCCGTGGGCGCGGCGTCGACCGACATGCAGTGGTCGGCGTGGAAGATGACCCCCTCCTGGAGCACACCGGTACGGATGTCCCAGATCCGGCCCGTACCGTCCTGCGAGACGGTGACCAGGCGGTTCTCGTCCAGCCAGGCCAGTGCGTTGAGGTCGTCGGGCTGCCGGGCGAGCAGCTGGACCTGACGGCCCGTGGACACCTCCCAGACACGGCAGGTCTTGTCGGCCGACCCGCTGGCGAGGAGCCGGCCCGAGGGGGAGAACCGCACCCCGTTGACCAGCCGTGAGTGACGGCCCACCCAGCGGGGGGACGTACCGGAGCGGTCCCACAGGACCACCCGGCCGTCGTACCCCGCGCTGGCGTAGTGGGTGCCGTCGGGGCTGAACGCCACGGTGGTCTGGGGAGAGGCGTGGACGGCCGCGCTGTTGCTCGCGGCCTGCGGGTGGAACACGTCGACTGTCCGCATGGTCTTCTCGAACTCCTGACAGAGCAGTTGGAAGGAACAGAGAGCAGAGAGAGCAGAGAGGGGGGAAGAGAGGGGGAGGGGGCAGGGCGTGCCGCCGGGTCAGTCGCGCGTGGCAGTGGCCAGTTCCGCTCCCGCGCGCAGGCCCTCCTCGGTCAGCCTGCGCAGCGGCTCCGTGACCCGGTGCAGCAGGGGAAGTCCCACGACCTGGGCCAGACCGCCCAGCGGGATGGTCTCGACGGCCCGCGCGCGGACCGCGGGGTCCGGGCCCCGGGATCCGGCGTCCGTGGGGGCGGGAAGGCGTTCCAGGGTGATGCCGTACAGGACGGCCGCCGTCCACGCCGCGGTCGCGTGGTGGATGTGCAGCCCGGCGCCCGCGAGGTCGCGCAGCAGCGCCGCCGGCGTCGGTTCGCGCCGGGCCGCCTCCCGGACCAGGACCGGATCGACGCCCGTCCGTTGGACGGCCTCGTCCCAGTAGGCCTTGGTGTAGCGGCCGCCGGGGCCCGTCGGGACGATTCCGTAGACGTGCCCCTTGAAGAAGTGGGGGTAGAAGTCCAGCGCTCCGAGGGTGGAAGAACCCCGGTGGCCCCCGGCCGCGTCGTCCGCGAAGCACGGCGAGAACCGGGGCCCCTGCACGTCGTTGCCCACGAGGCTGTCACCGCCCCGGTGCTCCACCAGGTTGGGGACGGCGATGAAGAGTGCTCGGCCGCGTTCCCGCAGGAACGCGCTCAGGGCCTCGTCGTCCGGGGGCGTGCCGTGCGCGAGCAGCCGCCGTGCGTGGTCGGCGAAGTCGGCGGCCAGGGCGCGGGGGAGGACCACGGCCAGCGAGGGCGCGTACTCGTCCGGGATGGCCCGGGCCCAGCCGGCGCCACTGAGCGCGGCGAGCCGTACGGCGGAGCCGTTCCAGTGGTTCCAGTTGCTGTAGAAGGCGATCGGATCGTCCGGGCGGCTGCGGACGGCCTCCGCGACCAGGTCCAGGAAGTTCTCGGCGGGTACGACGTCGTCCTGGAGCACGAGTCGGTGACGTGCCTCGCCGTACGGGCCGGCCCACGCGGCGGCCGCGGTGCGCAGGGGGCCCGGCGGCCCCTCCGGGTCCGGGTCGAGGACGAGGGCACGGTCGTCGCCGTGCAGTCGGGCGAGCAGGGCCTCCGCCTGGTCCCGTCGCCGGGGGTGGGCCATGACCCTGATGCCGGGGAGGCGGGGGCGGTGCGGGCGGGAGCGGGGGGGAGGCCGTGGGCACCGGCCGAGGTCTGCGTCATGTCACATCCTTGGTGGACACGGGGCGGGTGCTCTCGCCCGGCCCCAGGTCGAGGGAGGCCGCTTCGTCACTCGGGTGGCCCGGCGGGGGAGCACCGGTCTGCGCTCCCCGGGGAGTGGGGCCGGGCCGGTCGGCGGGCGCGATCCGGTACGCGGTGGCCTGGATGCCGATCGCCGCGAGCAGGGCGATCCCACCGAACGCGGCGCACACCCACAGCGCCCCGCGGTCCAGCACGAACCCGGCGAGCAGCGGGATGAAGAGGCCGGAGATCGCCCAGGAGAGCTGGAAGAGCGACATGTAACGGCCGCGGATCGCCGCCGGAGCGCTGCTCGCCACCAGGGCGTTGGCCGCGGGCAGGCTGATCATCTCGCCCAGCGTGAAGGTCAGCATCACGGGGACGAGCACCACGATCGCCGTGGTGGCCGGCACCTTGGTCACCAGGTAGAGGCCGGTGAAGACCACGACGAAGATCAGCCCGGAGCGCACGATCAGCCGCTGCCGCGGAACGTGGGACACCCTCGCCGTCACCGGCATCTGCGCCAGCATGATGGCGACGCTGTTGATCCCGAGGAAGAGGGCCGGTGTCCAGTCGGGCAGCTCCATGATCTCCACGGCGTAGGCGGGCAGGATCGTCGAGGGCAGGGCCCAGGCGAAGGTGAGGAGCATGAAGAAGAAGCAGAACCCGGTGAACGCGTGATCCGTGAAGGCGTCCCGCCAGCCGGGGGCCGGCCGGCCGGGGTCCTCCTCCGTGGCCCCGGGCTCCGGGCCCGGCCGGGTCGCCGGGATCCGGACTCCGGCCAGCAGCACCGCGGCCACGAGTGACGTGACCACGTTCAGGGCCAGCACCAGGTCGGCCGCCCCGTGGCCGAAGACGACGGTCAGTCCGGAGCTGGCCAGGGCCCCGGTGGCCACGGTGAAGTTCTTGATGGTCCCGACCGCGGCATAGGTGGCGTCCAGCTTGCGGCCCGAGGCCAGATCCACCACGATCACCGGCCAACTCGCCCAGTACAGGCGGTCACCGGTCATGACCAGGAACGTGGCCACCGCGATCAGCGTCCACTCGGAGGCGAACGGGTAGAGGCCGTAGCCCAGCGCCGTGACCAGGTTGCTGGAGACCAGCACGGCCTTCGGGGAGAACCGGTCGACCAGCCAGCCGGCCAGCAGCGCCGTCGGCAGGGCGGCGAGTGTGCCCGCGCTGACCGCCGAACCGATGGCCGAGAAGGACAGCCCGGTGTTGTACGAGAAGTAGAGGAACGCCAGCGGGGCGAACAGACCCCAGCCGAAGGTGTCGATGAACACGGAGGAGAAGATGCGGCCGCGCTGCGGGATGCGGGGCAGGCCCAGACTGATCACGTCGTGCGCTCCCCGGTCTCGGGCCGTACCTTGTGCCAGGTGTCGCGGCCGGTCGCCAGCTCCCAGACCGCGCGCCAGGCCGACGTCGACTCCAGGAGTTCGAACGGCAGCAGCAGGGCCCAGCCCGAGCCGATCCGCAGCACCTCCCACACCGGGTCGCGCGAGACGCTGCGGACGCGCAGTGCCTCGCCGAGGAGCAGTGCGGCGGCGGGCAGGCGCAGCGCGCGGTAGCGCACGGCCGCGGCCGTCACCGGCAGCACGCCGAGCTGGCCGAGCAGGCTGAGGGTCATCAGCGCCACGGCGGTCCGCGGCCGGGCCGGCAGTGGCTTCCCGCGCAGGAAGCGGACCCCGATGTCCAGTTGGCCGCGGATCCACCGGGTGCGCTGCCGCAGCGCGGGCCCGACCACCGAGGTGCGGGTCCCGTACGAGAAGGAGACGATGCGTCCCATGCGCACTCCGGCGGCGGCGGCCCGCACCGCCCACTCGTACAGCTCCTCCACGCCGTCCTCGCTGAGCGGCCCGACCTCGCTCAGGGCCGTACGGCGGAAGTAGACCGAACTGCCGAGGAGCATGTGCATGCCGGTCCGGCGATTGACGTACTCCATGGCGCCGAAGAACGCCGCCGACTGGGCGAGCGTGATCCGGTTGACCAGGTCACCGCCCGCCTCGGGCAGCTCGATGGCGTCGACGACGTCCAGGCCGCGGGCGTCGAGCGCGGCCACGGCCTGCCGCAGCTGGCGCGGGTCCGGGACGGTGTCCGCGTCGTACAGGGCGACGAACGGGTCGTCGACCGAACGCAGCGCGTGGTTCAGGGCCTTGGCCTTCGGTGTCATCGAGGGCACCGGCACGACCCGCAGCCCGCCGCCGAAGTCCGCCCGCGCCGACGCGGCGACGTTCTCGGCGGCCGCCACGTCCTCGGGGTACCGGGCGTCGACGAGCCAGCACACGGTCAGCCTGTCGTGCGGATAGTCCAGGGACCGGAGCATGTCGGCGGAGCGTCGCAGGATCGCGGCGGTCTCCCGGTAGAAGGGGACGAGGACCGTGACCGGGGGGAGCGCCGACGTGGCGGCCCCTGGGTGTTCCCGGGGTGTGAGACGGGCGTTGGGGAGGAGAAATCCGGTCACCGTGTCCCTCCGGTCCTGACGGGAGGCCGCAGTTCGATCCGCAGGTCGGGTCCGATCCGGTCCACCGAGGTGATGCGGAACCGGTGCGCCTCGCGGATCGACCCGATCCCGAGCGGTCCGGTGGCGCTGACTCCCTCGGAACCCAGGAGGAGGGGCGCGACATAGGCGACGACGCGGTCGACGAGCCCGGCGCGGACGAAGGAGGCGGCGAGTGCGGGGCCGCCTTCGACCAGCACGGACCGCACCCCCCGGCCGTCCAGCGCGGCGAGCAGGTCGGGGGGCGGGAAGTGCCCGCGCGCGTCGGTCTTCAGACGCAACACGTCGGTGTTGTTGCTGTTGCTGTTGCTTTCGTCTTCGCCTTCGCCTTCGCCGGGGTCGGCGGTTCCGGTGGCCGGATCGGTCACCACGAGCGTCGGGGCCGCGCCGTCCAGCAGCCGGGAGTCCGGCGGCAGCTCACCGCGGGCGTCCAGCGCGATCCGCAGGGGAGGGTGCCCCACGACGTCGTGACGCAGGTCGAGCCGGGGATCGTCGGACCGCCAGGTGCCCGAGCCGACGAGGACCGCGTCGTGCCGGGCGCGCAGTTCGTGGGCGTCCGCCCGGGACTCGGCCGAGCTGATCCAGCGGGCGGAGCCGTCGGCGGCGGCGCTGCGGCCGTCCAGGGTCGCGGCGAACTTCCAGGTGACGAAGGGGCGTCCGACGCGTACGGCGGTGAGCCACATCTCCAGTACGGCCTCGGCCTCGGCCCGGAGGACCCCGCCGACGACCTCGACCCCGGCGTCGGCCAGCCGTCTCGCGCCGCCGGCCGCGATCCGGTTCGGGTCCGCCACCGCGTACAGGACGCGGCGGACCCCGGCCTCGATCAGGGCCCTGGAGCAGGGCCCGGTGCGGCCCTGGTGGTCGCAGGGTTCGAGGGTGACCACGGCGGTGGTCCCGCGGTGCCGCCCCCGAGCCCGCCGCAGCGCGTCGACCTCCGCGTGCGGGGTGCCCGGCCCCCGGTGGACACCGGTCGCGACCGTCGCGCCCTCCGCGTCGAGCAGTACGCAGCCGACCGCGGGATTCGAACCGGTCGACCCCACCTCGGCCCCGGCCAGCTCCAGCGCCCGGCGCATGGCGGCCAGTTCCCGCGGGGCGACCGCGGCCGGCTCCTCGGGGCGGCCGAGCCCCTCAGACCTCGAGCGCATGACCGGCTCGTTCGCGCTTGGCCGTCAGGTAGGCCTGATTGTTCTCATTGACGAAGGTCCCCGTGGCGACGACGTCCGATATGACAACGCCGTGCGAACGGAGCTGGTTTCCCTTCTCCGGGTTGTTGGACAGCAGACGGATTCTGGGCACGCCCAGAGCGCTCAGCATCTCGGCCGCCACCCGGTAGTCCCGCAGATCATGGCTGAAATTGAGCACTGCATTCGCTTCGAAGGTGTCCAGGCCCCCGTCCTGCAGCAGGTAGGCGTCGAACTTGTTGTACAGCCCGATACCGCGCCCCTCCTGTCGCAGATACAGGATGATGCCGCCTTCGTGGGAGCACATGGCGAGTGCCTCGTGAAGTTGTGGACCGCAGTCGCAGCGCTGAGATCCGAAGACGTCACCGGTGAGGCATTCGGAATGCAAACGCACCAGTGGATCGCTCTTCCTTTCCCAGCCCGGCATAAGGAGCGCGACGTGCTCGCGACCGTCGTGCAGTCCGTCGAAACTGACCATGGTGCTCGCCCGGCGTCCCAGGCCGGGGACGTCGATGGGAACCTCCACCCGGGCTCTCACCTGCACGGCGGGGGAGGGTGCGACGATCACGTCTTCGTTCTCTTCGGTGCGCATGGTCATCCCCACTGCGAGTCGTCCGTCGAATCGGTGAAGGCAGAGATCTCGAACTGCGATTCGTGCTGCGCTGTGTCAGTAAATGCGGCGAACGCTCCCAGAGAAAGGAACGCGGAAAGGGTGAACGCGGCGATCGCCGTGCGTAAAGGCGCGGTCTTGAACATACAGCTGCCCCCTGTTTTCGCCCGCCATCAATGCCGGGTCGAGTTGCCGTGATGTCTGCTGAAGATCTTCTGTCCCGCACCGGCCTTGTGCCAAGAGGAAAATGTGGCATGATCATGCATTGCCGGAATCTGAAGGATGTACAGATGTGTGTGAAACTGGACATACCGAACAATATTCAGGTGCTTGAGATCTGCCAGAAGGGGTTGCACTTCTATGCGCGAATTTTGAAAGGACGCTCAATAAATCAGGAAATCCCGGAGTGCTTGACGAGCCTGGGTCTTCTGCGGCGGGCGCCCGACGGCGGGGTGGTGGCCATTCCGCCGGGGCTGGCCGCCGGCGGCATCGTGCGGCCCCTGGAGGCGGCCATCGGCCGTCAGCAGCACGCGCTCGACGCGGTCCACGCCTCGATCCACCGCGCCGAGCAGGTCTACCGCGACAGCTACCGCGAGGACGGGGTGCAGGCCGCGCGGGTCATCAGCGGGGCGGACGTCATCAGCACCACCCTCGCCTCGGCCGTGGACTCCTGCCAGGAGGAACTCCTCACCGCCCAGCCCGGCGGCGGCCGACCGCAGGAACTCCTGGCCAAGGCCCTCGCCAGCGACCTGCCGGCGCTCCGGCGCGGGGTGCGGCAGCGCACGATCTACCAGCACACCATCCGCACCCACAACCCCACCCTCTTCTACGTCGAGCAGATCTCCGCCGCCGGGGCGGAAGTCCGTACGCTGGACGAGGTCTTCGACCGGATCATCGTCTGCGACCAGCGCATCGCCTTCGTCCCCGACCCTGGTGAACGGCGCAGCCAGACCGCCCTGGCGATAGAGCACCCGGGTCTCATCCGCTACCTCGTCGGCATGTTCGAGCACGCCTGGGAGCGGGCCACTCCGCTCCGCTACTCCCCCGGGGCGCACCGCCCGCCCCTGCTGGCCGACGAGACTCGCCGGTCCGTCCTGCAGCTGATGGTGAACGGCTACACGGACGAGGCCATCGCCGGGCGGCTCGGTATGAGCGTGCGGACCGTGGCCACCCATGTGCGCAAGGCGTCGGAGGCCTTCGGCAGTCGCAGCCGCGCCCAGTTGGCCTTCCTCATCGCCAAGACCGGCGTACTCGACGAAGGGCCCGTGCGGGCGGGTGACGACCCGTCGGCCCTCGCGGCCGACTGACCCGCACCGGCGGGGCGAGGCGTAGTCCGCGCCGGAGGAGGTGCCCTCCTGGAGGGAGGGGTGTCCCGGCGCCCCCGGCAGGACTCGAACCTGCGGCCAAGCGCTTAGAAGGCGCCTGCTCTATCCACTGAGCTACGGGGGCCTGGTGTGGTGGCCTCGGTCGTGCGTGCCCGGGTGTGGGCCGGTCCGTGACCTCGCCGGGGACAAGGATAGGGCTCCCGGCTCCATGTCCCGGACGCTTCCCCTCCGTGGCTCGATGTGGAGGTTCGGTGAAGCGATCCCGATAATCGCAGGCAGTTACGAATCGTGCATCGCTTTTGGCGCCTCGCGCATCGGGTGTTGTCCACTCGTTATGCCTGGCCTGTCCTCGCGTCCCAGTAGTCCCTTCCGTCCGGAGTGTCCGGTCGGCGCGCAGACATGCTCATCATGCTCATATGCTTCAGAATTCCCTCAAAATTGGGCATTCTTCACATGTGGTGACCTTGGACGTACGGCCTCAGCTGCTCGACGCACTCTCCGCCCTGCGCGACCGTGTCGCGGCCGCACGCTTCCCGCTGCCCCTCGCGGGGGCCCCACGCGCGCGTGCCAACCGTGACGAACTGCTCGCCCAGCTCGACGACTACCTGGTGCCCCGCCTGAAGGAGCCCGAAGCGCCGTTGCTGGCCGTGGTGGGCGGATCCACCGGCGCCGGAAAGTCGACGCTGGTGAACTCCCTGGTGGGACGCCGGGTCAGCGAGGCGGGTGTGCTGCGGCCAACGACCCGTACGCCGGTCCTGGTCTGCCACCCGGAGGACCACCACTGGTTCAGCGGCATGCGGGTGCTGCCCGACCTCACGCGCGTGTGGGTGCCCCACCGGGACCCGGACGACGACCTGCTGCTGCCCGGCGAGAACCCCGCGCGCGTGCTGCGGGTCGAGACCGCCGACACCCTGCCGCCCGGCATCGCCCTCCTGGACGCGCCCGACGTCGACTCCCTCGTCGCCGACAACCGCGTCCTGGCGGCCGAACTGATCTGCGCCGCCGACATCTGGGTGATGGTCACCACGGCCGCGCGGTACGCCGACGCGGTGCCCTGGCACCTGCTGCGCACCGCCAAGGAGTACGACGCCACCCTGGTCACCGTGCTCGACCGGGTGCCCCACCAGGTGGTGTCCGAGGTGTCGCGGCAGTACGGGGCCCTGCTCACCAAGGCCGGCCTCGGCGACGTCCCCCGCTTCACGGTCCCCGAACTGCCCGAGTCGGCCTGGGGCGGCGGCCTGCTGCCGGCCAGCGCCGTGGCACCGCTGCGCTCCTGGCTCGTCCACCGGGCCCAGGAACTCGAGGCCCGGCACCACGCCATGGCCCGCACGGCGCACGGCATCCTGGACTCGCTCAGGTCCCGGATGCCCGAGCTGGCCGGTGCCACCGCCGCGCAGTACGCCGCCGCGCTGCGGCTCACCGCCGCCGTCGACGGCGCCTACGACGCTGAGCACGCGCGCGTGCGGGGCCGGTTGCAGGCGGGCGCCGTGCTCGCCGGGGACGCGCTCAAGCGCTGGCGGGCCTTCCCCCTCGACTGCTCGCCGGAAGAGCTCCTCGACTCGCTGGTGGAGAGCCTGAGCGCCCTGCTGCTGTGCGCCGTCACGGCCGCCGACGAAAGCGTCGACGAGGCCTGGCGGCACGAACCGGCCGCGGGCGCCCCCGGACTCGCGGACCACGTCCCCGCGCCGGAGAGCGCCGAGCAACGCATCGGGGTGGCCGTACGGCGCTGGCGGCGCGAGCTGGAGGAGTACGCCGAGGACGAGGTGCGCGAGCTGGACCGGAACCTGGCCCCGGACCCCGGGGTGGTGGCCGGTCTGGTCGCCACCGTGCTGCTGGGCGGGCGGCGGGCACGCGTCGCCGGGGAACGGCTCGCCGAGCGGATCGGCGCCCACGGCGCGCTGCGGCTGCGCGACCGGGGCGGGCGGCTGCTCGAGGAACACGTCGACCGGGTCATGCACGTCGAGCGCGAGCGCAGGCTGGCGCCGCTCGACGGTCTCGAAGTGCACCCCGAGCCGCAGGCAGAGCTCATCGCCGCGCTGTCCGTACTGCAGAAGGAGAGGTGACCCGGTGACCGCCGTCACTGACCAGGACCCCACCGAGCACACGACGAAGGAGGCGGCGCGGCCGGACCGTACCGGCGATTCGGACACCCGGGACGAGCGGGACCGGGGGGATCGCGGAGACCCCGGGGACGGCCGGGACGGCCGGGACGAAAGGGACCGCCGGGGCCGCCGGGACGACCGGAATGACCGGGAACGCCGAGAGCACCGAGACAGCCGGGACGGTCGGGACAGTAGGGACGGCCGGGACGAGGAGAGCCTCGCCGAGAAGGCGGTCCTCCGTGAGCGCGCCGGGCGGAAGGGCGTCGGCCGGGAGCGCGCCACCGGGGATGTCCCGGACGCCGGGGATGCCGGGGACGTCGCGGACGCCGGGCGCGGGACGCGTCGGCGGGAACGCGGGAGCGAGCGCTCCGGCGACGGCTCCCGCGCGCGCGTGCCGGACGACCTCACCGGTGCGCACCGCCGCGCTGAACGCGCGGAACGCGCGGAGCGCGCCGATGCCCCGGCCGACGGTTCGGCCAACGGTCCGGCCGCTTCCGGCGACGGGGGCGGGGGCGGGGGCGGGGAGGAAGCCTGGGGCGACGGGCTGATCGCACGGCGGGTGGACGAGAACGGCGGGGCCGAGCAGTTCGCCGTCCTGCCGAGCAGGCCCGCCGCCTCCTCGGCCGCCCTGATGCCGCTCGCCTACGACGGGAACCTCAGGTCGCGCCTGGACGCGCTGCGCGAACTGGTGGGCCTCTCCCGGACCCGGCTCGACAGCGCGACCCTGGCCGAGGCGGGCCGCGTCCTGGACGAGGCCGCCGCGCGGCGCAGGCTCTCCGGACAGCACACCGTCGTCGCCATCGCCGGCGCGACCGGCAGCGGCAAGTCGCAGCTGTTCAACACCCTCGCCGGGGTGACGATCTCCGAGACCGGTGTCCGCCGGCCGACCACCGCCGCGCCCATCGCGTGCAGTTGGAGCGACGGCGCGGCCAGCCTCCTCGACCGGCTCGGCATCCCCGGCCGGCTGCGCCGCCGGCCGCTCCAGCACCCGGACTCCGAGTCACCGCTGCGCGGACTGGTCCTGATCGACCTGCCCGACCACGACTCGGCCGCCGTGCAGCACCGCGAACAGGTGGACCGCATCCTGGCGCTGGTCGACGCCGTCATCTGGGTCGTCGACCCGGAGAAGTACGCCGACGCCGTACTCCACGAGCGCTATCTGCGGCCGATGGCCGGCCACGCGGAGGTCACCCTCGTCGTCCTCAACCAGGTCGACCGGCTGCCCGGGGAGGCCGCCGAGCAGGTCCTCGACGACCTGCGGCGCCTGCTCGACGAGGACGGCATCGCGCTGGGCGAGTACGGCGAACCCGGCGCGACCGTGCTCGCCCTGTCCGCGCTCACCGGGGAGGGCGTCGGTGAACTGCGCGAGACGCTCGGCCAGTTCGTCGCCGAGCGGCAGGCCCCGGCCCGCCGTATCGCGGCCGACGTGGACGCCGCCGCCCGGCACCTGCGCCCCGTGTACGTCACGGGGCGGCGCACCGGGCTCAGCGAGGAGGCGCGCGAGGAGTTCGCGGACCGGCTGGCCGACGCGGTGGGCGCCACCGCGGCGGGCGAGGCCGCCGAACGCGCCTGGCTGCGCAACGCCAACCGGGCCTGCGGGACACCCTGGCTGCGGCTGTGGCGCTGGTACCACGACCGGCGCGATCCCGTCACGGGACGGCTGTCGACGCGCGCCCAGACGGACGAGGAGGCCACGGCGCGTCAGCGCGTCGAACAGGCGGTGCGCACGGTCTCGGACCGGGCGTCGGCCGGACTGCCGGCACCGTGGGCGCTGGCGATGCGCGAAGCGGCCGTCCGCGGCGCCCAGGGGCTCCCCGAGGCCCTCGACGAGCTGGCGGTGCGCGCGGGGCTGCCGCCGGGGCGTCCGCCGAGGCCCGGATGGTGGCCGGTGGCGGTCCTCGCCCAGGCGACCATGACCCTGCTCCAGGTGGTGGGCGGCCTGTGGCTGCTCGGCCAGATCATCGGCTTCGTGCCGCCGAACCTGGGCGTGCCCGTGCTGCTGATGGTGGCCGGCATCGTCGGCGGCCCCCTCATCGAATGGAGCTGCCGCCTGGCGGCCCGCGGCCCCGCCCGGCGCTACGGCCATGAGGCGGAACGCCTGTTGCGGGAGGCGGCCGCGGGGTGCGGCCGGGCCAGGGTGCTGGATCCGCTCGCGGCGGAACTGCTGCGGTACCGCGAGGTGCGGGAACAGTACGCGCGGGTCACGGGAGCGGGCCTGGGGGCAGGGACAGGGGCAGGGGCAGGGGCAGGGATGGGGACGGCGACGAGGTAGCGGCGCGCGTCCGCGGCTGCCACCGGGTGGCTCGACGGCCGCCACCCGTGCGGGTGGCGGAGTTCTCCACAGGCGCCGGGCCGGTCCACAGCCCTCGGCGGACCGGCCCGGGCGCGGGCAATCTGGCCTCCACGGCGATCGCGACGGACGCGGTCGCCCCGGCCGCCGTACGGGACAGACCCGTGCGGGAGGGAGGACTCGCGATGAACGAGACGATGATCTGCGCGGTGGGGAACGTGGCCACCACACCGGTCTTCCGCGACCTGGCGAACGGACCGTCGGTGCGCTTCCGGCTCGCGGTCACCGCGCGCTACTGGGACCGCGAGAAGAGCGCCTGGACGGACGGGCACACCAACTTCTTCACGGTGTGGGCCAACCGGCAGCTCGCCAGCAACGCCTCCGGGTCACTGGCGGTGGGCGACCCCGTCGTCGTGCAGGGCAGGCTGAAGGTGCGCACCGATGTGCGCGAGGGGCAGAGCCGGACTTCGGCCGACATCGACGCGGTGGCGATCGGCCACGATCTCGCCCGCGGCACGGCGGCGTTCCGGCGCACCGGCAGGACGGAGGCGTCGACCTCCCCGCCCCAGCCGGAACCCAACTGGGAGGCCCCGGCCGGGGGCACGCCGGGGGAGCCGGTCCCCGAACAGCGGCCGGACCCCGTCCCGGTGGGATGAGGCGAACCCGGGCGGGACGGACAGGATGGATTTGTCGATAATCCCTGTTCGAAAACGCTCTCGGCGATAACGATTCCGATTCGGATCACCGCGGGGACGACGATCACCGGCGAGCCCGGTCCCTCACGTCCTTAGGATGCCGAACGAGCCTTGTGAGGCTGCTGATTCTGCTGGTGGGACCGTTCCCCCCACGCCAACGGGTCCTGCTCGAAGGGGAATTTGGTGTTTTCTTCGCACGCTGCGCCGTCTCTGCCCGGTCGAGGGGCGGCGCGTCTCGCCGCCGGAGCGCTGGCGTCCGCGCTCGCGGTCGCCGGTGTGGTGACCGGTGCGGCTCCGGCCGCCGCCCAGGACGGGGCGGCGCGGGGCCAGGGCGGGGCGACGGCCACCATAGGCGGCCTCAAGACGCACGGCGCCGCGGTGATCCACGGTCAGGACGGCGACCAGCAGGTGCCGGCCGGTCTGTTCGAGATGTCCGTCGAGGGCGGCGGCATGCTGCAGACGTACTGCGTCGACATCCAGAACCCGACACAGAAGGACGCCAAGTACCAGGAGACCCCCTGGAGCGGGACGTCGCTGGGCACCAACAAGGACGCCGGCCGCGTCCGCTGGATCCTGCAGAACAGCTACCCGCAGGTCAACGACCTCGCCGCGCTCGCGAAGAAGGCGGGTCTCCGCGGCGGGCTCACCGAAGAGGACGCGGCGGCCGGCACCCAGGTCGCCATCTGGCGCTACTCGGACGACACGGACGTCGAGGCCGTCGATCCGCAGGCCGAGCGGCTCGCCGACTACCTGGAGGAGAACGCCCGCGACCTCGCCGAGCCCGCGGCGTCCCTCGCCCTGGACCCGCCGGCCGTCTCGGGCCGCCCCGGCGAACGGCTCGGCCCGGTGACGGTCCACACCAACGCGGGCGGCGCGACGGTGACGCCACCGGTGGACGCCACGAGCGAGGGCGCGGTACGGATCGTCGACAAGAAGGGCGAGCCCGTCACCAAGGTCACCGACGGCGCCCAGGTCTTCTTCGACGTGCCCGAGGACGCGGCGGCCGGTACCGCCCAGCTGTCCGTCCAGGCCTCGACGACCGTGCCGGTCGGCCGCGCCTTCGCCTCCGAGAGCCGGAGCCAGACGCAGATCCTGGCCGGGTCGAGTGAGTCGACGGTCGCGGCGACGGCGACCGCCACCTGGGCCGCCGACGGCGCGATACCCGCCCTGTCCGCAGAGAAGAACTGCGCCGAGGGCACCCTGGACATCACCGCGCTCAACAAGGGCGACGAGCCCTTCACCTTCGAGCTGCTGGACACCGAGTACACCATCGCGCCGGGCGAGACCCGGACGGTACCGGTGCCGCTGCCCGAGGACCGCGCCTACGACTTCACCATCCGCGGCCCGGCCGGCTTCGAACAGCGCTTCACCGGCGTCCTCGACTGCCGCACCCAGAGCGCCACCCTGTCCGACACCACCCACACCCTCAGCGAACCGGCCCCCGCCACCGTCGTCACGCCCTCCCCCGAGCCCAACCCCAACCTCGCCGAAACCGGCAGCTCCGACGCGACCCCGCTGATCGGCGGCGCGGCCATCGGCCTCGTGGTCCTCGGCGGCGCGGTCCTGCTGTTCGTCCGCAGGAAGAACGAGCAGTGACGAAGGCGCGGGGCCGGTGAGCGATTGACCCCGGCCCCGATCCCGGCCCACGGCGCAGACCGGGGCTAACGGCGCTTCCGACGCATGCCCTGGCGCGCCCCCGCCTTGCGGGCAGAGAGCAGCTTCTGCGCCTCGTGCCGCTTGCCCACGGCGGTCAGTTCGTTGGCGAGCGCCTCGGTCACGTCCTTGGTGAGCTGGTGGTCCTCACCGAGAGTTCGGCGGCTCCGAGTGCGAGTGTCCTTGAGCAGATGCACCGCTGTCGCATGCTCCCGCAGGGCGCTCAGGGTGACCGCGAGGCTGTAGGCGGACTGGAGGGTACGCAAGTGGTCCTCGCCGAGGATGCGACGACGGCCGTCGAGGGCGTGCTCGTCCATGCGGCGGGCGTCGGCGTACTGTCCGAGGTTGTGCAGGGTGGCGGCGAGGCTGTGGGCGGAGTCGAGCGTGTCGGGGTGGTTCTCGCCGAGGGTGCGGCGGCGGCGTTCGAGGGTGTCCTCGTCCATGCGGCGGGCGTCGGCGTACTGTCCGAGGTTGTGCAGGGTGGCGGCGAGGCTGTGGCCGGAGTCGAGCGTGTCGGGGTGGTCTTCGCCGAGGATACGGCGGCGCCGTTCGAGGGTGTCCTCGTGCATGCGGTGAGCGTCCTCGGGCTGTCCGAGAGCGTTCAGGGTCACCGCCAGGCTGTGGGCGGAGGCGAGGGTGCGGGGGTGGTCTTCGCCGAGGGTGCGGCGTCGTCGTTCGAGGGTGTCCTCGTGCATGCGGTGAGCGTCCTCGGGCTGTCCGAGAGCGTGCAGGGTCACTGCCAGGCTGTGGGCGGAGGCGAGGGTGTGGGGGTGGTCGTCGCCGAGGGTGCGGCGGCGGCGTTCGAGGGTGTCCTCGTCCATGCGGCGGGCCTCGCCGTAATGCCCGAGATTGTGCAGGCTGGCGGCAAGGTCGTGGGTGTAGGCGAGGGTTTGGGGGTGGTCGTCGCCGAGGGTGCGGCGGCGGCGTTCGAGGGTGTTCTCGACCATGCGGCGGGCCTCGGCGTACTGCCCGAGGGCATGCAGGCTGGCCGCTCGGTCGTGGGCGGAGACGAGAGTGTCGGGGTGGTCCTCGCCGAGGATGCGGCGGCGACGGACGAAGGTGTCCTCAATCATGCGTTGGGCATCCGTGTACTGCCCCAGGTTGTGCAGGCTGCTGGCGAGGCTGTGGGCGGAGTCGAGGGTGTCCGGGTGGTCGTCGCCGAGGGTGCGGCGTCGTCGTTCGTGGGTGTCCTCGTGCATGCGGCGGGCTTGGGAGTACTGCCCGAGATCGTGCAATGCGCCGGCGAGGCTGTGGGCGGAGTGCAGAGTATCGGGGTGCTCTTCGCCGAGGATGCGGCGGCGGCGTTCGAGGGTGTCCTCAACCATGCGGCGGGCCTCGCCGTAATGCCCGAGGTGGTGCAGGGTGGCGGCGAGGCTGTGGGCGGAGTCGAGGGTGTGGCGGTGGTCTTCGCCGAGGGTGCGGCGTCGTCGTTCGAGGGTGTCCTCGTGTACCCGGCTGGCCTCGCCGTACTGCCCGAAGTAGCTGATGACGTGGCCGAGGTAGTGGGCGGAGTCGAGGGTGTCGGGGTGGTCCTCGCCGAGGACGCCGGTCCAGTTCTCGTGGAGGGCGGAGATGAGGTCGCGGGCGGTGCGCTCCTGGCCGCTCTTGATCAGGTAACGCGCTGCCCGAACGAGCGCCTGGCGCAGCTCCGGGCGACTGGTCGCGGTGTCCTTCCGGGCGGCGAGGTGGGTCGTGTAAGCGGCCCACCCGGGCCAGGCCGCGGGCGTGTCGGGGTCGCCGGGGGCCACGGTGGTCAGGATCGTGGCGACGTCGTCTTCCGACCTGACGGTGTCGGCCTGACCGGACCGGTCGCGGAGGATGGCCTGGGTGAGCCGGTGGATCTGGAAGGTCTCGTGGTCGACGCGGGCGAGACCGTAACGGGCCAGGGACCGCAGGGCGGTCTGCGGCCACATGATGTTGTCCGGGTCGACGGCGATGGTGCTCAGCCGGTCGCGGACGGCTTCCAGCCAGGCGGTGGGGATCGGTTCGGGGCCGAGGAAGGCGCCGAGGCGGAGCAGGTCGGCGGCGTCCGGGTGGTCGCCTGTCAGGCGGTTGGTGGCGATGTCCACGGCGGCGGCCAACGGGGCGGGGTAGCCGGGCGGACCGCCGTTGGCCATGAGCGCGGCGGTCTTCTCGGTGAGCAGATGGCGATAGCGGTCCAGGGTCATGCCGCTGGTGATGACGCCGACCGCCTGGGCCAGGGCGAGGGGCAGGTCGCCGAGGTCGTCCGCGAGGCCGCCGGCCTGGTCGGGCGTGATGCCGGGCATGCGGGCGGTGAGGTAGGCCAGGGAGTCGCTGCGGGCGAAGACACCCAGGTTCAGGCTGTGGACCCGGTCGTTCCAGCCCGGGTTGCGGGACGTGATCAGGACGTGGCCGGGTCCGGTGGGGATCAGGCTTTCGAAGTCGTGGGGGTCGTCGGCGTTGTCCAGGATGATCAGCCAGCGGTCCTGGGTGTGCAGATGCTCCAGCAGCGTGCGGGCGTTGTGTTCGGCGCCGGCCTCCGGTTTGGCGATGCCCAGCCGGGCGGCCAGTTCGGTGTAGCGGACGAGAATCTGGTCGGCCTGCGCGGCGTCGATCCACCAGACGGTGTCGTACTGGCTGGCGAAGCGGTGGGCGTACTCCAGGGCGATCTGCGTCTTGCCGATGCCGCCCAGGCCGTGCAGGGCCTGGACCACGGCCTGCCGGCCGCCGAGCAAGCCCTCGCGGATCCGCGAGATCAGAGCCTCGCGCCCGGTGAAGTGCGGATTGCGGTCTCGCACGTTCCACACCCGCGGCAGGCCCGCGCCGCTGGGCAGCCGGGGACGCTGCCCCTGTGCGCCCCCTGCCGGAGCGGCGTGCACCGGTGCGGGGGTGCCGGGGAAACTGGGCGCCGTGCGCGGGCCGGTGGGACCGTTGACGGCCTCCAGTAGCGCCGTGATGGCGGCCTGCTCGTCCAGGCTGTGCAGGTCTTTGCGGATGACGGCGGTCAGGATGTCAGGGATGTCCGATGCCGTGAGGGGTTCGATGGTCACCGGGACGATGCGCTCACGGCGCGCGACGACGGAGGTCCACTCCTCCCGCGTCCACCGCGCGGGATCGAAGTAGTTGTTGGAGAACAGCGCCACCACCGTCGTGGCACGCCGCATCGCGTCGTTCATCCGCTCGATGAAGTTGTCGCCGATCCGCCAGTCCCAGACGTCCAGCTCCACGGCATGGCCGACCTCCCGCAGGTGCCATGCCGCCCACTCCGCCCAGGCCCGGTCCGGCCCGGCATAACTGACGAAGACCGACTCCACCGCTGCTGGCACGCTTCCCCATCCCCCTCGCTGCGACCCCGTCACGACGTCGCACCCAATGATTCCCCGCGGGCGGTGTCCGCAGGGCGCGAATCGGCGACGTCGGCGAAGTAACGCAGGCGCTCCACGGCACCGGTCACGGCGGCACGATGGCGGACGTAGAGCCAGCCGAGGCGGGTGACGGTGACGGCCGGGTGTCTGCGCCGCTGAGTGAGCGACCGCTGCGGCGGCCAAGGGGGTCCACGCGGGTATCCTGCTGCGGGAGTTGCGGGTGACGGGTACGAGCGGACGCAGTTTCAGGCGGGGGCAACGTGGTGCGCGTGCTTAAGGCGGTAGTCCCGGTCCTCGCCCTGGTGGCGGTGACGGCCGGGTGTTCCTCGTCCGAGGGCGGGGACGAGGAGCGGCTGACCGCGCAGCGGGAGAACTACTGCACGCAGCTGGGGGCGTGGCAGAAGGCGCGGAACGCGGCGGGCACGGACACGCCGGAGCCGTCGGGGTACGACGAGGTCGGGGCCGTCGCTCAGAACGCCTTCCTCGCGATGCGACCGCTCCGGGATGAGACCGTTGGCGGAGGCCGCACCTTGGCGGAGGCGACGGTGGCGGCGATGAGCAACAGTGACTCCGAGGCGGAGGGGCGCGTTGTGCAGTACTGCGACGATGTCGGCTTCGAGACGCTGACCCGCTAGCCGGGTTTGGATCACGACGATCACGTATGAGTGGCGGGGCGACGTCGACAACTCGGCTCTCGATCGAGCCTGAGATGTGCTCATCTCGGCACGACGGCATCGAGCCATGAGGCGAGCGCGCCAAAGTCGGCGCCATTGAGGCCCTTGGCCGGCTCGACCCGGTGCAGCAGTGAAGGCCCGGGGTGGCCGGCGTCGACCCAGAGGCGGTCTATCGCGCTGATCTCGTCGTCGACCCGGATGAAGGGTCGGCCGGCGGCCCACTCGACCATGGGGCGAGCTGGTCACGGCAGCACCGTAGCTCCGCGCGGCGGGGGAGCGGTGCCCTGGGGCTGGGCCGTCCCTCGGCCGTGCGAGGGTGTCCGAGGCCGATCGACGGCGACCGGCAGTGGCAGGCGAGGGTCCGGCGGCATTCAGGAAAGGCCAGGTCAGAGGCCCCGCTCGGAACGCGTTTCCGCGCAGGGGTGGCGGTGCGGCAAGATGGGGTGTATCTGCCCACTGCCTGATCAAGCTGCCGGACGGTTTCTCTTGGCTGAGTACATTTACACCATGCGCAAGGCGCGCAAGGCGCACGGCGACAAGGTGATCCTTGATGACGTCACCCTGAGCTTCCTGCCCGGCGCGAAGATCGGTGTGGTCGGACCGAACGGTGCCGGTAAGTCGACCGTTCTGAAGATCATGGCGGGGCTGGAGCAGCCGTCGAACGGGGACGCCTTCCTGTCCCCGGGCTACACCGTCGGCATCCTGCTCCAGGAGCCCCCGCTCAACGAGGAGAAGACCGTCCTGGAGAACGTCCAGGAGGGTGTCGCCGAGGTCAAGGGCAAGCTCGACCGGTTCAACGAGATCGCCGAGCAGATGGCGACCGACTACTCGGACGCGCTCCTCGAGGAGATGGGCAAGCTCCAGGAGGAGCTGGACCACGCCAACGCCTGGGACCTCGACGCCCAGCTGGAGCAGGCCATGGACGCGCTGGGCTGCCCGCCCGGCGACTGGCCGGTCGTGAACCTCTCCGGTGGTGAGAAGCGGCGCGTCGCGCTGTGCAAGCTGCTGCTCGAAGCCCCCGACCTGCTGCTGCTCGACGAGCCCACCAACCACCTCGACGCCGAGTCGGTGAACTGGCTGGAGCAGCACCTCGCCAAGTACGAGGGCACCGTCGTGGCCGTCACCCACGACCGGTACTTCCTGGACAACGTCGCCGGCTGGATCTGCGAGGTCGACCGCGGCCGCCTGCACGGCTACGAGGGCAACTACTCCAAGTACCTGGAGACCAAGGCCACCCGCCTCAAGGTCGAGGGCCAGAAGGACGCCAAGCGGCAGAAGCGCCTCAAGGACGAGCTGGAGTGGGTGCGCTCCAACGCCAAGGGGCGGCAGGCCAAGTCCAAGGCCCGCCTCGCGCGCTACGAGGAGATGGCCGCCGAGGCCGACAAGATGCGGAAGCTGGACTTCGAGGAGATCCAGATCCCGCCGGGCCCGCGCCTGGGCAACGTCGTCGTCGAGGTGAACAACCTCAGCAAGGCCTTCGGCGAGAAGGTGCTGATCGACGACCTCTCGTTCACGCTGCCGCGCAACGGCATCGTCGGGGTCATCGGGCCCAACGGCGCCGGCAAGACCACGCTGTTCAAGATGATCCAGGGGCTCGAGGAGCCGGACTCCGGCGACATCAAGGTCGGCGACACGGTCAAGATCTCCTACGTCGACCAGAGCCGCGAGCACATCGACCCGAAGAAGACGCTGTGGGCCGTCGTCTCCGACGAGCTGGACTACATCAACGTGGGTCAGGTGGAGATGCCGTCGCGGGCGTACGTCTCCGCCTTCGGGTTCAAGGGGCCGGACCAGCAGAAGGCGGCCGGGGTCCTCTCCGGCGGCGAGCGCAACCGGCTGAACCTGGCGCTCACCCTCAAGCAGGGCGGCAACCTGCTCCTCCTCGACGAGCCGACCAACGACCTCGACGTCGAGACCCTGAGCAGCCTCGAGAACGCGCTGCTCGAGTTCCCCGGCTGTGCCGTCGTCGTCTCCCACGACCGGTGGTTCCTGGACCGGGTGGCCACCCACATCCTCGCCTACGAGGGCGAGTCCAAGTGGTTCTGGTTCGAGGGCAACTTCGAGTCGTACGAGAAGAACAAGGTCGAGCGGCTCGGCGCCGACGCCGCCCGTCCGCACCGCGCCACCTACAAGAAGCTGACCCGGGGCTGATCTTGCGGCACATCTACCGCTGCCCACTGCGCTGGGCGGACATGGACGCGTACGGCCACGTCAACAACGTGGTCTTCCTCCGCTACCTGGAGGAGGCCCGTATCGACTTCCTGTTCCGCCCGGAGAAGGACTTCAAGCAGGGGTCCGTGGTGGCACGCCATGAGATCGACTACAAGCGGCAGCTCGTCCACCGGCACCACCCGGTCGACATCGAGCTGTGGGTGACGGAGATCAGGGCGGCTTCGTTCACTCTCACCTACGAGGTCAAGGACGGGGACGTGGTCTACGTCCGCGCCTCCACCGTGATCGTGCCGTTCGACTTCGAGGCTCAGCGGCCCCGGCGGCTCACCGCCGAGGAGCGGGAGTTCCTCGAGGAGTACACGGACGCCAAGGAGGAGGCCGTCGCCGCATGACGGTGCTCCACCTCGCCGACGAGGGGGAGGCCGCGGACCTCGCGGCCTTCCTCTCCCGGCTGCTCCACTACGACCGTTCGGCCGCGGTACGCCTCCAGGCGGCCGGCACGGCCCTCGCCGTCTTCGGCCGGCCGCCCTCCTTCGAGGTGCTGGCGGTGCGCGCGGTACGGCTGGCCAAGCCGTACGAGAACGGGCTCGACGACACGCTCGACGTGACCGTCTCCGCCGGTGAACTGCTCGAGTCCGTGGACGAACGGGCGGCCACCTCCGGCGTGCCGGGCGCGGTGACCGGGCCGCCCTGGGCCGGGGTGCTGCCCCCGCGCGGGGGCTGGCGGACCGAGGCGGGGCTGCCCGGCCCGGACGCCCTGCGCGCGCTGGTCGCCGCCGCGGTGGCGGAGTTCCGTACGCGCATGGAGGAGCTGGCCCCCGAGAACCGGACGCGGGCCGAGCTGGACCGGGTCGGGCGGGAGATCTGGTCCCGGACCGTCGGGGAGACCGGGCTGCCGGTGCGGGCCGTGCATGCGGCCCAGTCGCTCGGGTTCCTGCGGACCCGCGGAGCGTCCGGCCCCGGTCAGGGCTCACGCTCCGGCTCCGGATCGGACGAGGACGCGCCCAAGCTGCTGTCCTCCGGCGCGTGGCTCCGGCTGCGTACGCCCTTCGGGTCCGTCGCGCTGCGGCGGGCGGGGACCGGGGCCCTGGGCATCAGCGTGCGCTGAGGCCGTCCGGGCCTCCTCCCCCGCCGTCGCGGCCGCTCAGTGCTGGGGTTCGCTGTCGTCCGGGCGTACGGCGATGTGGTCGCTCTCCAGTTCCAGGGCCACGCGGTCGCGCATGCCGAGGGCGGCGGTGTAGTCGGCGGGCAGCTGGAGCCGGCCGGCGCGGTCGAGCATGGCGTACTCGCGGGCCACCACCGTCTCGTGGCCGGTCTCGGCGTCCACCTCGCTGCGGCGCAGGACCTCCGTGGAGGTGCGGCCGTCGCGGATGGCGACGGTGCGGCGGACCTCACCGGCCACCGCCTGGTCGTGGGTGACGATGACGACCGTGGTGCCCAGGTGCTCGTTGGCCGTGCGGAACGCGGCGAAGATCTGTTCCGCGGTGTGGGAGTCCAGCTCGCCCGTCGGCTCGTCCGCCAGCAGGACGGACGGGTTGCCCGCGAGGGCCACGGCGATGGCGACCCGCTGCTGCTGCCCGCCGGACATCTGCTGCGGGCGCCGGTCGCGGCAGTCCGCGACGCCCATCAGCTCCAGCAGCTCCAGCGCGCGTTCGGCGCGCTCCGCCCGGCGCCCGCCGGTGCCGGACAGCTGCATGGGCAGGGCCACGTTCTGCGCGGCCGTCAGGTAGGGCATGAGGTTCCGGGACGTCTGCTGCCACACGAAGCCGACCACCGTACGGCGGTAGGCGAGGCGGTCCTTCGCCGTCATCGCGAGCAGGTCGCGCCCGGCGACCCGGGCCGCCCCGGCGGTGGGCGTGTCCAGACCGGCCAGGATGTTCATCAGCGTGGACTTGCCGCTGCCCGAGGCGCCCACCAGGGCCATCAGCTCGCCCTCCCGGACCAGGAGGTCGAGTCCCTGGAGCGCCTGCACCTCCACCCCGTCCGCGCTGAAGATCCGGACCAGGCGGTCGCAGGTGATCAGGGCGTCGTGCCCGTAGGCGGGCCGGTCCCGGGACGCCGTGGCGCGGTCGGCCAGCTCCGCGAGGGTGGGGTCGGTCGTCATCGGGTCTCCTCCGTGTCCGCGTCCGCGGTCCGCCGTGTCTGCGTCCGCGCCCTCACCGCGCGTCGCCCGCCCTGAGTTCCGCCACCGCTCCGCGCCGGCCCGACCACCACGCCTGGACGGCCGCCACCCCCACCGCCAGGACCAGCACCGCCACCGCCGGGACGGCCAGCGACCAGGGGTCGGCGCTCAGCTCCGCGCGCCCCGCCGGGGACGTCGTCGCCGGCACCGCGAGGGTCGTCAGATCGATGCCGGGGGAGAGGAGGCGCACGGCGGCCCAGCCGGTCAGAATGCCGCCCAGAGCCGCGGGCAGCGCCTGCGGGAGGGACTCCAGGACCAGCAGGCGGCGGCCCTGGGCGCGGGTGAGGCCCATGGTGCGCAGCCGGGCGAGGAGTGCGGCGCGTTCGGGGGCGGCGCTCGCGAGGGACAGCAGCAGGGCCAGGGTGGCGTAGCCGGCGGCTGCGGCCACGGCGGCCGTGTAGATGCGCTCCCCGCCGGACTGCAACGGGGAGTCCACGTAGCTGCCGCGCTCCTCGGACCGCAGGTGGACGGTGCCGGCGTCGTCCGCCGCCCGGTGCACCGCGCCCGCGTCCAGGTCGGCGCCGGTCAGCAGCGCCACGTTCGGCCGGGTGGCCGCGGCCGGCAGTCCGGCCCGGTCCACGACGAGGAAGTCGTCGCCGTTCACGGCCGGAGTGCGGTCGCGGACCAGCACGATCCGCAGGGTGGCGAGGGCGCCGTCGGCCAGCCGCACCTGGAAGGTGCCGTCGCCCAGCCGTTCGGCGACCGCGGGGGAGGCCAGCGCCGGCCGGACGGCGTCCTCGGAGCCGCCCTCGGCGCCGTCGGGCCGTCCCAGCTCGCCCGCGGGGAAGGCGCCGAGGCCCGTCCGTCCGGCCAGCGCCGCGTAGTCGGCCGGGTCCACCGTCGCGAGCGGCAGCGACTGGCGGCCCTCCTGGATCTTGGCCTGGTAGTCGATGCCGACCTCGGTGACCTGCCGCACCCCGGGCGCCTGCCCGAGACGGCCGGCCAGCCCGGCGGGCAGCGCGGCCTCCGCCTCCACCCGGGCGTCGGCGCCGACCGAGAGCAGTGCCGCCCGGTCGCGGGCGTCGGTCACGCCGTTGAGGACCGACCCGCCGAACGCCGCCACGGTGAACGCGGTCAGCAGCGCGAGGAGGGGCAGTACGGCGGAGGCGGAGGTACGGCCCGCCCGGGCCAGCGCGAGCGGCCCGACCGCGCCCCGCAGCCGCCCGGCCGGGCGGGCCAGCCCGCGCAGCGGCAGCGGGTACAGGCGCACCAGCACCAGCGCGGCGATCACCCCGACCAGGACCGGGGCCACCGCCACCAGGTCACCGGCGCCGTCCGTCGCCCCGCGCCGGCGCAGCATCTCGACCGCGCCGAGCGCGAGGACCACGACGGTCAGTTCGGCGACGGTACGGCGCCTGGACGCCCGCGCGGACGCCACGTCGCGCTCGGCCGTCGTGGATCCGTACGGCGTGGTGGGCGGCGGCGGCCCGCAGCGGCAGCGCGAGAGCGGCCACGGCGGTGACCGCGGCGGCGGCCCAGAGCGCGGGGAGCAGCCGGGCGCCGGGCAGCGCCAGCAGGGCCGCGCCGAACCCGAGGGCACCCGCGGGCACGGCCACGACGGCCGTCTCGGCGAGCAGCCGCCCCACCATGCCCCGTACGGAGGCGCCGCGGGCCCGCAGCAGGGCCAGCTCGGCGCGGCGCCGCTCGGCGGCCAGGCCGCCCGCCATCAGCAGGACCACGGCGGCGACCGTGCCCGCGCCCGACGCGGCGACGACGACCAGCGGGCCGATGTCGCCGCGGAGTTCCTCGTACGCGGTGAAGGCGGTGTCGAGTCCCGTCGTGACGTCGGTGAGCGGGTTGATCGTCGCGTGCAGCCGCTCCAGGCCGGGACCGGACTCCAGGGAGGCCACGGCGGAGGCGAGCCCGTCGAGGTGGCGGCTGTGCAGGGCGTCCGCGGAGGGGGTCAGGTGCCAGTAGCGGACCGTCGAGGTCGCGCCCAGCACCGCGGGCGCCGCCTCGGGGGCGAGCAGCAGACCGCCGACCCAGTAGGAGGGGTTGGAGGCCCCCATCGGTCCCGGCACGCGCCGCAGGGAAGGGCCGCGCAGCACGGAGTCGACGGACCAGTAGGGGCTGTCGGCGTCCTCGGGCGTGACGATGCCGGTGACGCGGACGGTGAGGTCCTGGTGGGCCGACACGTGGATGACCGAGCCGACCTCGATGTGCAGCGTGCGGGCCGTCTCCTCGGTCACCGCGGCC
The DNA here is from genome assembly GCF_027947575.1 of Streptomyces rubrogriseus. Classification (NCBI taxonomy): domain Bacteria; kingdom Bacillati; phylum Actinomycetota; class Actinomycetes; order Kitasatosporales; family Streptomycetaceae; genus Streptomyces; species Streptomyces rubrogriseus. The sequence continues at coordinate 1,224,713 of NZ_CP116256.1, forward strand.
TGCACCTCGGTGGTCTCGATGCTCGTCTCCCCGCCGGGTACCTCGGGCAGCCGGCCGGAGCGCAGCCGGGTGTGGTCGGCGAGGCCGTGCGGGGCGGCGAGGAGCATCTCCGCGGGGAGGCCGTCGGGCCGGGGCAGCCACTCGTCCGGCGAGGGCAGGGTTTCGGTGGAGCGGACGCCGTAGGAGGACCGCTTCCCGTCGATGACGAGCGGCCGTTCGACCGCGTCGAGGGTGGACCTGTACAGCTCGGTGAGGCGTTCGGGCCGGACGCTCTCCTCCGTGTGGGCCAGCCCGCCGTCGAGGTCCGGACCGGCGGTCACCAGGATGCTGCTCTCGTCGACCGGGGTGCGCTCCACGGCCTGGCGCAGCCCGGCGTCCGTGTACCGGTCCAGCGCCCGGGGGAACGCGGCGGCCAGGCACGCGGTCAGCGCCACCAGCACCGCCAGCGCGACGGCGGCGCCGGGGGCGGCCCGCAGCCGGGTGCGCACCCAGGGGGCGGTCACGGGGTTCACCGTCCGGTACCTCCGTGTCCTTCGGGGGCCGCCGTCGGGCGGGTGCGGCGCGGTGCCCGTGCGGCGGCGGTCACCGGCACGGTGCCGGTCACCGGCACGGTGGCGGCCTCACCGGCCGGTGGCGGGGCGGTCACCGGGTTCACCGTCCGGTACCTCCGTGGTCCTTGAGGGTCACCGTCGTGTCGGTGCGGCGCAGGGCCAGTGCCGCGGTGACCAGGAGCGGGACGACGGCCATGCCGGCCAGCAGCAGGGCGACGCGGTCACCCGGCAGGGCCACGTGCACGTCCGGCACGGGCCGGGTGGCCTGCGGGGTCAGTACGGTCAGCGGGATCACCGCCCGGGTCAGGACCGCGCCCAGGGCGGCGCCGGTCAGCAGCGCCAGGCCGGTCAGCACGCCCTGCTCGGCGGCGACCGTGCGGGCCAGCCGGCGGCGCGAGGCGCCCAGGGCACGCAGTACGGAGAACTCGGTGCCCCGCTCGCGCAGCGACCCGGCCGCGCTCACCGCGAAGCCGACCGCCGCGAGCGCCGCCGCCACCAGGGTCGCCGCGGCGAACGCGGCTCCGGGACCGGCGCCGAACGGGTCGTCCCGCAGCCGCTCGGCGACCTCGTCGCGCACCAGTACCTGGGCCGGTGCGGTGTCCGGGAAGGCCCGCAGGCCCGCCGCCGCCTCGTCGGTCCTGCCCGGCCCGGCCCGCAGCCACCACTCGGTGGGCGCGACGGAGGCGCCGTACTTGCCCTGCAGATGCCGGTTGACCGCGGGCAGGTCGACCAGCAGGGCACCGCCGAACTGCGCCGAGGGGGTCTCGGGCCCGGTGCCCGGCAGCTCGCGCACGGAGCGCACGATCCGCACCGGCACGTCGTGGCCGCCGATCAGCACCGTGACCCGCTGTCCGGTGCTCGCGCCCGAGGAGTCGAGGAACCGGTCGGTGGCCACGGCGGTCACCTCGGCCGGTTTCGGCTGCGCGACCCGCAGCCGCACGGTCAGCGTGGTGATCTTCCAGCCGCCGGCCTCCGAGTAGCCCGTGGAGTACTCGACGGCGAGCGGACCCGGCTTCAGCAGGCGCGGAGTGGACGGAGCGCCCGGCGCGTCCGGCGCGGCCGACGGCGGCGCCAGCTCCGACCCGGCCGTCCAGGCGTCCGGCAGCGGCACCGGCCGGGCGGTTCCGTCGGCGGCCGTGGCCGTCACCCGCCGTACCGTCAGGCGGTGTTCCTCGCTCTCGCCGCCGGGCTGGACCACCGTGAACTCGATGCCGGTCAGGGTGAGCGGTCCCGCGGCGACGTCCATGCCGAGGGTGTGCTCCCGGCCGTCGGCGGTCAGGGAACCGGCCGCCAGCCGGTACGGGCTGCCCCAGCGGTCCTCGACGGTGACCGTCACGTCCGCCGACCGGGAGCCGACGTGGGCCGGGTCGAGGCCCGGGACGGCCAGGGTCGCCGCCAGCGTGAGCCGGGCCGTGCCCGCCGGGATCGTCGCGCCCTTCGACGGCTGTTGCGGCGCCATGCCGGACAGCAGCCCGCGCGGCGACTCGTCGGCCAGGTCGGGGCGCATCAGCAGCAGGCCCGCCGCGCGCGAGGTGTCCAGCGCGAGCACCGTCGCCGTCCGGTCGCCGGACAGGGAGACCTCGGACCGGGCCGCGGGGGCGACCTCCGCCACCCCCGGGACGCCCGCGACCAGGTCGGTGCGGCCCTGGCCCGGCGTGCCCGAGGCCTGCACCCGGATCGGCGCCCCCGTGCGGAAGTCGGCCTGGTCGTCCTGCGACCGGGACCACGAGGCGCCCTGCCCGATCGCCACCGTGCCGAGCGCCACGGCGAGCACCAGCAGCAGTACCGGCCCCGCCCCGCGCATCGGACGGCGGCTCAGCTGCCAGCCCGCCAGCGCCGCCGCGAGGCCGCGCCCGCTCGCCGCCCGGCGCTCCGCGAGCCGCGCCACCAGCGGCAGCAGCCGCAGCGCCAGCACCGTCCCGGCCAGCAGCGCCAGCGTCGGCGTCGCCACGAACAACGGATCGATCCCCAGGGTGCCCGAGGCGTCGGTGTCGCCCGTCCCGGCGGCCGAGGTCTGCTGGTCCAGCTGCCAGTAGGCGATACCGGCGATCACCAGCAGACCCACGTCCGCGCCAGCCCGCAGCCAGCCCGGCAGCGCCCGGGGCCGTCCGCCGCCAGCCTCCGGCGCGAGGGTCAGCGCGGGCAGCGTCACGGCCAGCGTGCACCCGAGCGCCGCGACCGCCGCCACCAGCCACACGGTGCCGCTGCCGCCGCCCGTCGGTTCCCAGCCGAGCCCGATCCGGGCTGGCGCCCCCTGCCCGACCAGCAGCCGGACCAGCGGTCCCGCCAGCAGCGGCGCGCAGACCAGCGCGGGCACGGCCAGCATCAGCGCCTCCAGCGCCGATCCGGCCGCCAGCCGACCCGGGAGGCGCCGCGCGCCCGCAGCAGCCGCAGCTCGCCCGCCCGCTCGACGCTCAGCAGCCGCGCCACCAGCAGCAGCGCGCCGCCCGCGAGCAGCACCAGCTGCGAGGCGATGACCAGAAGGGTGGAACGGGACACCTCCAGCGAACGGTCCAGACGCTCCAGGATCGCGGGCAGTTCGGTGGTCGCCGCGGTGGTGCCGCTGAGCACCTGCTGCTCGCGCAGCCACGCCAGGCCGCCCCGGGCCGCGTCCCCGAGGGCCGGGGTCCGCCCGGTCGTCAGCGACGAGTAGTCCGCCGTCACCAGCCATCCGGACGCCCCCGCGCTGACCCGGCCGCCGCTCAGCGCACCGGGCGGGGCGAGCAGCGGCCCGTACGTCGTGAAACCGCCCTGCTGGAGGCCGCGTCCGGCCAGGTCGTCGAGGCGCCAGTACGGTGACCCGGCGTCGGCCGGCCGGTACAGGCCGCTCACCACGATGTCGACGGCCGGGCCGTCGAGCCGGTCGGTGAGGGTGAGCCGGTCGCCGGTACGGACGCCGATGCGCTCGGCGGCGGCCACCGGCACCGCCACCTCGACCGCGCCCTCGGAGTCCCCGCCGCCCTTGCCCCCGTCCCCGTCCTCGGGCAGCCGTCCCTCGTCGACGCGGACCTGCGTCGGGTCGAGCGCCGCGAAGAAGGTCAGGTCGGGCTCGCCGGACCGCTCGGTCGGGGGCCGCAGGGAGCCGGGCAGCGCGTACGGGCCCGAGCGCACCAGGGTCCTTACCGTCCGCGGCAGTCCGTCGAAGGTCCTCGCGGCGCCCTCGCGCACGGTGGCGTCGGCCGCCGACCGCTGGGCCGCCGGTACGTCCGCCTTCACGATCAGCGCGGCGTCGGCCCCGGTGCGCGGGTCCGCGAGGGAGTGCCGCAGGGCCGCGTCGCCGATGGCGCCCGAGTAGGCGGTCAGGGTGGCCAGCACCGTGGTGGTCAGCAGGACGGTGAGCAGGGCCGCGGCCAGCAGCAGGCGGTGCGCACGTGCCCGCAGCAGCACGAACCCGATGAGCCCCCCGTACCCCGCCACCCGGCCCCCCGCCGCTGTTGTCCAGACCTCTCCGGGATGTTGTCAGAGGAGGAGGTACGGAAGTAACCGCTTGGGACTTGGACTTGACCGGATTGTGACCGGAATCCGGTGCCGGCTGACCGGAATGCGCCCGTCAATCAGGGATTCGACGACGGAAACGGACGAGGGAATCGGACGACGGGACCGGTCAGCCCGGGGTGTTGATCATCGAGGCCGCCGCGTACGTCAGGTACTTCCACAGCGTCTGCTCGTGCTCCTCGGACAGGCCCAGCTCGTCGAGCGCGACCCGCATGTGCTTCAGCCAGGCGTCGTGCGCGGCCCGGTCGACGACGAAGGGGGCGTGCCGCATCCGCAGCCGCGGGTGGCCGCGGTTGTCGCTGTACGTCGTGGGACCGCCCCAGTACTGCATGAGGAACAGCGCGAAGCGGTCCTCGGCCGGACCCAGGTCCTCCTCGGGGTACATCGGCCGCAGGATCGGGTCCTCGGCGACCCCCTCGTAGAAGCGGTGGACGAGTCGGCGGAAGGTCTCCTCCCCACCGACCTGCTCGTAGAAGGTCTGCTCCTGAAGCGTGCCGCGCCGAATCTCATTCACGCCGTCCATGGTCTCAGACCCGGGGGCATAGGACTCAAGACCTAGGACCCGTCAGGGCCCTGCCCGCGGCCCGCCCGGCCCGTACTGTGGAGGCATGGGCGGGTACGAGGACCTGGACAGCCTCGCCGCCTCCGCGCGGGCGGAGCTGGTGCGGGAGATCGAGCTGAGCGGCGCCTGGACGGCCGACCCGGTGTGGCGGGAGGCGTTCCGGGAGGTCCCGCGCCACCTCTTCGTGCCGTACTACTACGTCGGCGTCCGGGGCGGCTACGAACGCCGGTGGGGCGAGGACCCCGACCCGGGCGCTCGCGAGCGCTGGGTGCGCGGCGCGTACGCCGACGCCCCGCTGGCGACGCGGATGCGCGACGGCGAGCTGCTCTCCTCCAGCAGCCAGCCCTCGCTGATGGCGATGATGCTGGTCGAGCTGGACGTGCGGGACGGCGACCGGGTCCTGGAGATCGGCGCCGGGACCGGCTACAACGCGGCCCTGCTCGCCCACCGGCTCGGCGCGGACGACCTGGTCACCACCGTCGACCTGGACCCCGAGATCACCGAGTCGGCCCGCCGGCACCTGGCCGCCGCCGGGTACCACCCGGCCGTCGTGACGGGCGACGGCGCCCGCGGCGTTCCGGAGCGTGCCCCCTACGACCGGATCCTCGCCACCTGCGCGCTGCCCTCGGTGCCGCGCGCCTGGCCGGCCCAGTGCCGTCCCGGCGGCCGGATCCTGACCCCGCTGGCCACCGGCCTCGTCGTCCTCACCGTCCGCGACGCCGAGCACGCCGAGGGGCGCTTCCTGCACACGCCCGCGTACTTCGTACCGTTGCGCGGCGCGGACCGCGCCGCGCCCGAGACACCGAGCCTGGGCGGCGTACCGCGCCGGGCCCGGGAGGACGACCTGTTCCGCTTCCTGCTGTCGCTGAGCCGGGGCGGGCTCGATCCGCAGGAGGCGTACGCGCTGTGGGACCGCGAGGACGCCCCGCGCCGCGAGCGCTACGGCATCACCGTCAGCGGCGAACGGGCCTGGGCGTGGCTGGACGACCCCGAGGGGCCGTACGCCTGGCCGTTCGCCTGACGCGGGCCCCTCTCGGGCGCATCGCCGTGCCTGTCCCCGCCTATCCCCGGCGGACCGTGATCGTCGTCCAGGCGCCGACGTGCACCCGGTCGCCGTCCTGGAGGGGCACCGGCACGAAGGGCTGGATCGGCTCCTCGCCGCCGTTGACCGTCGTGCCGTTCGTCGAGTTCTGGTCGACGACCGCCCAGCTGCCGTCCGGCTGCTGCACCAGCACCGCGTGCTGGTGCGAGACGCCCGGGTCCTCCGGCGGCACGGCCAGATCGATGTCCGGGGTGTCGCCGGTGGAGTGCCTGCGGCGGCCGATGGTGATCTGGTTGCCGGTGAGCGTGCGCTGCTGCTCGGGCGAGTACGCGGGCAGGTTCAGGCCCGCGGCCTCGGGGCCGGAGCGCTGCATCATCGCCATGAAGTACTCGCGGTCCGGACCGATCGTCGCCGACCAGGTGGTCGGCTGCTGGGGCCGCTGCGGCTGCTGCGGGAAGCCCTGGCCGGGCGGGGGGGCCTGGGTGGCGCCGGGCTGCGGGTAGCCGTAGCCGCCGCCCTGGGCCTGGCCCGGCCCCTGGCCGGGGCCCCCGGGAGCACCGGACGTCGGCGGGGAGAGCACCCAGTCGTCCCCGCCGAAGGACGGGCCGCCCTGCTGCGGGCGGTTGGCCTCCTGCGGGAAGGCGGGCGGAGCCGGCGGACCGGCCTGGTACCCCTGCGGAGCGCCACCGGGACCGCCGGGCCCACCAGGCGCTCCGGCGCCACCGGGCGGGGGCGCGACGGGGCCGGGCGGAGGCGGGACCGGACGCGAGGGATCGCTGCCGAAACCGGGCGGGGCCGGAGGGCCGGAGGGGCCGTTCGGACCACCGGGACCGCCGGGGCCACCCGGGCCGTTGAAGCCACCGGGACCACCGGGGCTGTTGGGACCACCGGGGCCGCCGGGGCCACCCGGGCCGTTGAAGCCACCGGGACCACCGGGGCTGTTGGGACCACCGGGCCCGTTGGGGCTGCCGGGGCCGTTGGGACCGCCAGGCCCACCGAAACCGCCGGGTCCGCCAGGACCACCGGGGCCGTTGGGACCGCCGGGGCCGTTGGGACCACCAGGTCCGCCCGGACCGTTGGGACCACCCGGGCCACCCGGACCGCCGGGCCCGCCGAAACCGCCGCCACCGTTGGGGCCGCCGGCACCGCCGGGCCCGTCGGGGTTGCCCGGGCCGCCGAAACCGCCGGGACGGCTGGGTCCGTCGGGGCCGCCGAAGCCACCAGGCCCACCAGGCCCACCGGGCGCGCCAGGCCCACCGGCGCCGCCGGGCCTGTCGGGACCCCCAGGACCGAAGGGGCCGCCGCGGTCACCTGCCTGGCCGCCTGCGGGGCCGCCAGGACCACCGGGACCACCGCGGCCCGACGGGTCGGAGCCGAAGGGCGGCGGGCCCGGGGGGATCGGTTCTGCGGGGCGGTTCACCTGGGACGGGCGGGAGCCCTGGTAGTCGTACGAGTCACCACCGCCGTACGACGGACCCGCGGGCGGCTGCCCGAAGTGCGGCGCCGGGCCACCGGAGGCCGGCGGGCGCGGGGCGGCCGGGGTGTACGAGGTGGCGGTGTTGGTCAGGAAGTTCCACCGGCACTCCTCGCAGAACGGCGCACCGCCCTCACGCGGGGTGCGGCACTGCGGGCAGAGCTGCGGCTCGCCGCCGGGACCGCCCGGACCGCCACCGGGACCACCGCCCGGCCCGCCGGGTCCACCCGGACCGGCGGGCGGAGGGAAGCCGTAGCCGCCGCCCGGAGGCGGTGGCGGCGGAGGGGGCGGCACGGCACCGGCCATGCGGTGACCGCAGACCTCGCACCAGTCGTCGGAACCCGACTGGTGTCCGTTCGGGCAGGTCGGCATGTCGGAGCTTCCCTCTCTTGCGGGCGTGTCGCGCGGTTGTTGAGCGTCACTTCTTCACACGAACGGTCTTGGTCGACCGGGTCTCGAGAGTCATCTCGTCGGCCTCCTCCACCTTCGCTTTCAGTCGCACAGTACCTGCCGCCGCGTCCACCACGTCCACCACCTTCGCAAGCAGTTTCGCCGTATCCGCGTTTCCGGAGACTCCCGCGAGCTGAACCGCACGGCCCAGTTTGGCCGTTGCTCCGTCGATGTCTCCCGCTTTGCGTAGATCGAGCCCTTGCTGGATGGCTTGTGCCAGTTCGGCCTGCCCGGTGTAGTGGGCGACTTGGGGGTTGATCGACGTGGAGGCGGTCATGTCGTCGGTCCACACGGCCCGTACGAGGCCCTGCGCGCCGAGGTTCCGGACGCTGCCGTCGGGCTCCGGGATGACCAGGGAGACGCGGGCGGCCAGCATCTCCCGGCCGAGGTCCGCGGCCGGTACCTCGACGCAGAAGTGGTAGTCACGGGACTCGTCGCCCCAGGAACCGGTGGGGTAGTCACCGGCCCGCGGCCCCGCCTCGGTGCGGCGGGCGGTCAGCTCCTCGACGGTCGGGGCGACCTGCTTGACGAACTTCACCGTGGTGCCGACCGGGGTCCACAGCCGCAGCGCGACGTCCGCGACCTCCTTGCCCATGGCCGTCTCCATCATCCGCGTGAAGTCGGCGGCCAGTCCCGCCGGATCGGCGACGATGTCGGCGGTGCCGAGCAGGGCGGAGGCGATCCCTGTGACTTCTTTCACCTCCCAGTCGGTGCCCACGCCCCGGGCGTCGCACGTGAAACGCCCGGCGCAGGCGTCGAGCGCGGCCCTGAGGTCCTCCGGCGACTCGTGCTCGTTGCGGCCGTCGGTGAGCAGGATGCCGTGCCGGATGGCGACGTCCGCGGTGGCCAGCAGCCGGTCGGCCAGCCGCAGCCAGGTGCCGATGGCGGTGCCGCCGCCCGCGCTCAGCCGGCGCAGCGCCTGCTTGGCCTGCTCCCGGGTGGTGGCGTCCGCGACCGCGAGCCGGCCGCCGCCCGGGTAGACCTCCTTGGCCACGTGGGTGCCGCCGACCACGGCGAAGTGCACGCCGTCGCGCAGGGTGTCGATCGCGGCGGACGTGGCGTCGCGGGCGTTGCGCATCTTGGTCGGCGGGTAGTCCATGGAACCCGAGCAGTCGACCATCAACGCCACGGCGGCGGACGGCCCCTGGCCGGGCGAGTACAGGTGGGGCGCGGCGACCGCGCTCCCGACCGTGCCGCCGCCGGTCGCGGTGACCGTGACGATGGCGTTGACCTCACGGCCGCCCTCGGGCAGGTACTCGTTCTGGTAGACGTCCACCGCGAACTGCGGCACGTTCGACTTCGAGAAATTGGCCATGCCGGATCGCATCCCCCTCTACGTCCCCACAGCGGTGGGGTCTTGGCTCACTGGCGCGGACCGCCCCCTGCGGTCCGCGAGGCCGCCCCTCCACCCGTGGCCGTGCGGCGGCCTCAGGCCGATCCTGCCCCCTGCGGCGGGGCCGGGAACGGCAGGAGGGCCACTGTTACGTTGTCGTGGCCCCCGCCGTCCAGGGCGTGGCCGACCAGAACGCGGGCGCCGTGCAGCGGGCGGTCGGCGGCGTCCGGGGGCACGGCCTCGGCCATTTCCTCGGCGGACTCCGCGTAGTTCCACAGGCCGTCCGTGCAGACCACGACCACACCGGCGCGGTCCGGCTTGAAGGACGCGGTGTGCGGCTCCAGTTCGTAGGCGTCGGCGCCCAGCCAGCCGGTGATCGCGTGGGCGCGCTCGTCGGCGTAGGCCTCCGCCTCGTTCATCAGACCGGCGGCGACCATCTGCGCGGCCCACGAGTCGTCCTCGGTGAGCCGGGCGGGCGGGGTGGCGCGGTCGGCCGGGACCCAGTAGACGCGGCTGTCGCCGACCCAGCCGACGACCAGCAGCCCGGCGGTGACCACGGCGCCGACCAGGGTGCAGGCCGGCGCGTTCTGGTGCGGGGCCTGCTCGCGGGCCGTGGCGGGCTCGTCGGCCAGCGCGTTGACGGCGTGCGAGGCGGCGAGGATGGCGTCGTGCATGGCCTGCTGCGGGTGCGTGCCGCGCGGCAGGGCGCCGAGCAGCGACTCACCGGCCGCCCGGGAAGCGGCGAGCGAGGCGTCGTCGGGGCGGGTCGCCGAGGACACGCCGTCGCAGACGATCGCCACCGAGGCGCGGGCGCCGTCGGGCAGCGCGGTGCAGCCCACCGAGAACGCGTCCTCGTTGCGGTGGTGGCGCAGGCCGCGGTCGCTGACGGCGGCGATCGGGCCCGACTCCTGCTCCATGTGGTCGCGTTCGCGGGGCTGGGCGTGCCCGCAGTTCTCGCAGTAGCCGTCGTCGTCGACCCGGCCCGCGCGGCAGGCCACACACACCTTCTCGGCCGCGGCCGGGGCGGCGGGCTGCCGGGGAGGAGCCGCGGCCGGTTCGGGGACCGGGGCCGGTGCGGCGGCCGGGGCCTGTTCCGCGGTCAGTCGCGGGTCGGGCGCCTGCAAGGGGTACTCGTCGGGCTCCCCGGCCGGTCGAACCGCACCCCGGACGCCGGCGACCCCGCCGGAGCCGCGGCCGCGGGCGCTGCCGACGGCGCGGCGGGCGGTGGCGGCGGCAGCGGGGAGCCGCCCGAGTCGGTGCCCGGCAGTTCGGCCGCCGCGTGCACCGGGGCGGGATGGCCGTGACCGTCCGAGTCCCGGGCCACGGGCCAGTCCACGCCGTCCGGCGCGGGCACCGCGCCGTTGATGGCCAGGGTCGGGCTGTCCTCGGGCCGGGCGGGCACGACGGACAGGTCGTATCCGCACGCACCGCAGAACCGGTCACCCGTCTCGAGGGGTTCCTCGCAGCTCGGGCACTTCGGCACGGCGGCCTGCTGGGGCATCTGCGACATCAACTACACCCACGTCCGGGGGCGGTAACGATTGGCACGTTCCACCAGGTCGATCCTCTCCTCGCCGCCCCGCGCCAGCCGGGCCAGCGTGCGGTACGAACGCTCCAGGCCGAAACGCAGGCCGCGTTCGTCCAGGCCGCTGCCGAGCAGCGTCCGTCCCCCGGCGGCGGGAGGGACGGAACCCCGACCTCCGGAGAGTACCCAGTCCAGCGCGCAACCGAGGACCTCGGCCGACAGCTGCTCGCGCCGCGCCGGATCCAGACCGTACACGTCCAGCGCCTCGACCTGCCGCGCGGCGGCGATCAGGTCGTCCAGGAACCGCAGGTCGCCCGCGGCCGCGGTGCGCTGCCGCAGCCGCGCCCGGACCGCCGCCACGCGCGCCGCGGTGCAGTGGACGGACGACTCGGGCACCGACTCCAACGTCCGTACGGCAGCCGCCCTATCACCCGCGGCCAGCTGCACCCGGGCCAGACCGAACGCCGCGCTGACGTGGCTCGGGTCGGAGGACCACACCAGCCGGTAGTACTCGGCGGCGTTGTCGAGCTGCCCCAGCACCTCCGCGCACAGGCCCAGCGCCAGCTTGGGCGCGATCTCGCCGGGGAAGGCGTCGTAGATCGCGTCGAAGGCCAGCGCGGCGTCCTCGTGGGCGCCGGTCACCAGCGCGGCAAGACCGCGGTACCAGACCACCCGCCAGTCGTCGGGGCGCTCACCCTCCAGGGTCTCCAGCGCCTCCAGGGCGCCGGACGCGTCGCCGTTCTCCAGCCGGGCCCGGATCTGCCGCAGCCGGGTCTCGGTCGACGGCGCCGGAGCCGCGGCCAGCGCGGTCAGCAGCTCGGCCGGCGCGGACGCCATCAGGCCCGCCAGGAAGCCCGCGTTGGGGTCACCGGCGTCGACCCGGGGAACCGGCAGCGCGAGCGAGGCGGTGGGCGCGTCGGCATCCTTGACCAGACCGGAGGCCCCGGTGCCGGGCCAGCCGGCCGAGCCCACCGAACTGACCGCACCCGGCAGCGCGGCGCTCGCGCCCCCGGACGCGGCCACCTGCGTACCCGCCGCCCCCGCCCCCGTACCCGCGCCGACCGGCGGGGCGTGTGCGACGGTCCCGCCCGGCGCGCCCACGGCCGGACCGGGCCCGCCCGGCAGCGCGGGCGCGGCGCCCGCTCCGCCCGGCAGGGCCGCACCGGAGCCGCCCGGCCGTCCCCTCGTACGCGGCGCCCTGGCCCCCAGCCGCGACACCTCGCCGTCCAGGCGCGGGAACAGCTCCGTGTCCGTCACCCGCACCTCGGGCCCGAACAGTGTGGAGACGGCGGGCCTGGCCCGGCCCGTCTGGAGCGAGACGACCTCGCGCAGCACACCCGTCAACTGCTCCGCCATCTCCTGGGCGGAGGCGAACCTGCGGGCCGGATCCGGGTCGGTGGCCCGCACCAGCAGCCGGTAGAACGACTCGTAGTGCCGGAAGACCTCGATGCTGTCGGGGTCCGGCAGGGAGTCCGCGTAGACGGTGGTGTAGCCCTGGAAGTCGAACGACAGCACGGCGAGGGTGCGTCCGACCGTGTACAGGTCGGACGCCACCGACGGGCCGACGTCGGCGACCTCCGGGGCCTGGTAGCCCACCGTGCCGTAGATCGCCGACTCGTCGTCGTCCATGCGGCGGACCGCGCCCATGTCTATGAGCTTGAGCTGGTCCTCGGTCTGGATGGCGTTGTCGACCTTGAAGTCGCAGTACAGCAGCTTGCGGCTGTGCAGGTGGCCGAGCGCTTCCAGCGCCTCGATGCCGTACGCGCAGGCCTGCTCGACCGGCAGCGGGTCGCGCCGTCCCTGCGGGGAGCGCCGGGCGTTGGCGATCTCCTTGAGCGACTTGCCGCCGACGTACTCCATGACGATGTAGCCATCGAGGGAGCCGGTGCGCTGGTCGAGGTGCTCGACGAAGTTGTAGATCCGCACGATGTTGGCGTGCTCGATCTCGGCGAGGAAGCGCCGCTCGGAGATCGCCGCCGCCATCGCGTCCTGGTCGCCGGTGTCCAGCAGGCCCTTGAGGACCACCCAGCGGTCGGAGACGGCCTTGTCCACGGCGAGGTAGATCCAGCCGAGCCCGCCGTGCGCGAGGCAGCCCACCACCTCGTACTGGCCGTGCACCACGTCCCCGGACTTCAGCTTGGGCACGAACGAGTACGGGTGGCCGCACTTGGTGCAGAAGCCCTCCGTGCGGCCCGGCCGCTCACCGCGCGCCCGCCCGACCGGCGCCCCGCAGTCCGAGCGTGAGCAGAACCGCTTGCGCTCGGGCACCTCCGGGTGGTCCATGACCATCTCGCGCGGGTCGGGGCGCGGCACCGCCGGTACCTCGACGAGACCGACGCCGAGGCGCCCGCGCCCGGTGGAACCGGTGTTCGAGCCGGAGCTGCGCACCGACACCGAACGGCCCGTGGAGCGGCCCGAGACCGCCCGGGAGAGCCGGCCGGACACCGAACGCCGGGACTTCGACGAGCGCGACGACTGGGACGACGTGCGCGAACTGCGGGCGCTGGAGCGCGAGCTGCCGCTGCCCGAGGAACCCCGCGACCCGCGCGAACCCCGGCCTCCGGCCCCGGCCACGCCGGTCGGTGTCGCGCCGAGCGCGCCGCCCGCCGCGACGACCGGCGCCAGGCCGCACGTGTCGCAGTACAGCTCGCCGCCGCCCATGTCCTCGTAGGTCCCGCCGCAGCCGGGACGCTGACACGTCCGCCCTGCCTCACTCATGACGCTGCCTCCCCCTCGTCGCTCCGGTCCTCGCTCATGCGCCGGGCCCCGTCCGGTCCACCGGACCGCCCTGGCCGGGCACGCGCCGCGCGTTGCCGAGCAGTTCGGCCGCCGCGTGCTGGTAGCGCAGCACGGCCTGCTCGGCGACGCGCAGGTCGCAGGGTGCGCTCCACAGCATGCGGCGCGCCTTCTCGTACTTCTCCGCCAGCTCGGGATCCTCGGCGTGGCCCAGCCGGGCCATCTTCGCCTTGTACGCGTCCAGCCGGCCGCGCAGCTCGGCACGGACCGCGAGCGGCGCGGTGACCGCCGTCAACGACTCCCTGGCCCGCAGCAGTTCGTCCTCGGCCTTCTCCTCCAGGGACTCCAGGAGCGGCGACAGCCGGTGCCACTGGGCGTGCCTGCGGTACTCGGCGGCCGCCGCCAGCTGCTCCTGGAGCACGATCGGCGGCCCGCCGACGACCGGCACCTCCGTCGCGGCGATCTTCGCCAGCACCTCGCCGCGCGCGGTGCGGGCCTCGGCGAGTGTGCGGTCCGCGCGCGAGAGCACGTCCCGCAGCCGGACGATCCGCTGCTCGGCGTCCTGGCGCACGGCCAGCACCGCGTCGATCTCGCGGCGCACCTCCTCCAGGGCGCGCGCCTCCCGGTCGTACACCGTGGTGTCCGGGCGGCCGCCGCCCGGTGCCGAACTGCCCCGGGCGGGCGTCCAGTAGGCCAGCGGGTCGGAGATCACCTGTTCCCGCAGCCGCGTCAGGGTGCGGGTGATCCGCTCCAGGTCGTCGCCCGCCGGGTGCTCGCCGGGGCGCACGCCCACGGAGTGCGCCAGTTTGCGGGTGCGCTGCAGCTCGGCGGCGAGTAAATCGATCCGGGCGGGCAGCGCCGACCAGACCGCGTCGGCGGCGACCACCATGTCCAGGGAGGTCGCGTAGAGCTGGTTCATCCGGTCCACCAGCGTCACCAGCGAGTACCGCTCGCTGAGCCGGCCGGGGCCGCCGTGCAGGGTGGGCGCGTTGGCGGTGGCGGCGGCCGAGCCGGCCACCGTGACGGCCTCGCCGCGCAGCAGCTCCGTCAGCTCCACCAGATCCTCGCGGCTGGACCAGCGGCGCCGGGAACGGATCTCCCGGGCGGAGCGCAGCGCGCCCGTGTACGCGTCGAAGTAGGTCCACAGCAGCGTGATCGACGCCTCCGCGGTCCCCCAGCGCTCGGCGGTGACGCCGGTCAGCTCGGCGCCCTCGAGGAGTCTGCGGCCCGCGTGGTCCTGGAGGGCGAGGAGCGAGGTCTCGATCGCCTCGTGCTCCGCGCCGAGCCGCGCCAGCGCACGGTCCACCTCGTCCCGGTCCATCACCGGCCCGGTGGGTCCCGTGTCGCCCATCGATCACCTCTCGCCGTCGCGGACTTGCGTGTGCCCTGCGTGTTCTTCGTCTTCGCCTGCGCGGCCGCCGGTCAGCTCCCGCGCAGGTACTGCGGGGTCGGCGGCAGCGACTTCGCCGGGTCGTCCATGGTCTCCGACAGCCACTCCTCGTACGAGTTCTGCCACCCGTCGGCCCGGTCCGCGCGCCACTGTTCGAGGACCCGGTTGACCCGGCGTACCAGATCGTCGGCGTCCTTCTTCATCGCCACGCCGTAGTACTCGGTCGTGAAGGCGTCGCCCTTCAGCTCGACCGTCGGGTCCTGCGCGGCCTGGCTCGCGGCGAGGGCGCCGTCGGTGACCACCGCGTCGACCTCGCCGAGCTGGAGCCGTACCAGGCAGTCGAGTTGGTTGGGGACGGTGGTGCGCAGGTCGACGCCCTCGGCGAGCCTGCCGTCCTTCTGGTCCTGCTCCAGCGTGCTCAGCGCCGTCGAACCGGCGGCCGTGCAGATCTCCTTGCCGGCCAGCGTGCCGTCGTACCCGGTGATCTTGGAGGACTTGGGCGCCAGTACCTGCTGGCCGGTCCTGAAGTAGGGGGCGGAGAAGGCGACGTCCTCCAGCCGGTCGCAGTTGATGGTCATCGTGCGGACCACCATGTCGACCCGGCCGTCCTGGATCGCGGGGACGCGCTGGTCGGTGGGTATCGCCTTGAACTGCACGGCGTCCTCGTCGCCGAGGACGTCCTTCGCGATCCGGTGCGCCAGGTCGATGTCGAAGCCCTCCAGTTCGGCGTCGCCGCCGCTGTTCGGGTCGCGGTATCCCCAGCGGAAGCTGTTCTGGTCGACGCCGACGACCAGCTTGCGCTTCTCGCCCTCGCGGGCGCGGATCGCGTCGATGGTGGGCCCGTCGTCCCCGGACGGCGCGAGGGTCTGCTTCTCCGGGTCGGTGCACTCCTGCGCGGCCCGTGCCTGGCTGCCTCGGGCGGTGCCGTGGCCGTCGTCCGCCGCACCACCGCCGCCTCCTGCGCTTCCGCCTCCGCCGTGCCAGGGGAGCGCCGGCAGGAGCAGGGCCGCCAGCACCGCGAGAACGCAGGCGAAGGCCATCGCCCCCACTCCGCCCCAGCCCTTCAGGCCGGTCCGCAACCGTCCCGCTCGCATCCTCACGCCCCCTTTCACGGGTCCTGCCTCCTCGGGCCGCACGGGCACCCCTTCCCACCGGCCTGCCGGGCCCGCACCCCGCCTCACCGGTACTCCGACAGCCTGCGGCCGATGCCTATCAGCGCGCCGGCCGCCCCCAGCGCGGCGAGCACGCCCGCGCCCTGCGGCAGGTAGCGCATCGCGTCCAGGCCGTCGCCCGCCGCCTGCTCGAACTCCGCCTTCTCGTGCTTCAGGGCGGTGGCGAGCGCGGCGTCGACGCCGTCGAAGCATTCCACCGTGGCGCCGTCGCCGCCGATCACCAGGTTCAGCGCCTGCTGGTAGTTGCCGTTCTCGTCCTGCGTACGGGCCGAGGTGTGGCGCTTCTTCCACTCCGTCATGTTGCCGTTCGCCGTGTCGACGGGCTGTTCGCCCGCCTTGTCGTCGGCGAGCCGTGCCGCCTCGGCCAGCGCCTTGCCGAGGCCGTCCATGTTCTTGCCGAAGGCCAGGTCGTAGGAGTCGTACGTCTTGTCGCCCACCTTGGTCGTCTCCGCGCCGCGGGAGACCAGGGTCAGGTTCTCGTTGCCCCGGGCCTTGAGGGAGGCGATGCGCGCCTCGTTCAGCGCGTTCAGGGAGCGGACGCCGTGCTCGTGGGAGTCGGTCAGGTTCGACCGTGCGACGCCGTGGCCGACGACCAGCCAGAGCAGTACGACGGCACAGGCGGCGGTCGCCGCGACCATGCCGTGGTTCAGGACGCGGTTGGTGCGCCGGTAGGTGCGGTGCTGGGCCCAGGCCAGCGCGGCGAGCAGGACGACGCCGAGGGCGATCGCCGCCCAGGGGTAGGGCTTGGCGTCGCCGTAGTCGGCGCCCAGCCGCTGGTTCTCCTTCTTGTAGAGGTCCTCCGCCGCCGGGAGCATCTCCTTCTGCATCTTCTCGTTGGCGTAGCGCAGATAGGCGCCGCCGACCGGGAAGCCCTGCCGGTTGTAGGTGCGGGCGCGCTCGACCAGGCCCTTGTACTCGGGCAGCAGGCGGTTGAGCTTGGCGATGGTGGTCGCCGCGGGCGACTTCGGCTCGGAGTTGGCGGCGGCCGTCACGAGCCCCTCGGCGGCCGCGCGGATCCCGTTGTCGTAGCGCGTGCGGGAGTCCTCCGTCTCCTGGCCGCCGGCCAGGAAGCCGCTGGAGGCCGCGGTGTTGGCCTCGGCGAGGGAGCGGTAGATGTCGGCCGCCGCGGAGCTGAGCGGCTGGCTGCGGGTCAGCACGTCGTCGGCGGCCGCGGCCCGCTCGTTCATCTGCCAGGCGGTGACGGTGCCGAAGGCGACGACGAGCAGGGCGAGCAGCGCGCCGATGATGCGCAGCCGCCCCGGTTCGGTGACCGCCGCCGCGCGCAGCCGGTCCACGCCCTCGGCGAAGGCGGTACGACGCGGCGCCGTGCCCGGCGGCGGTGCCGCGCTGCTCCCCGGCGGTTGAGTCACCGCTGACCTCCCCCATGGTCATCCGTCGCCGCAAGTATCGCCGTCCGCACCGACATTCGCACCGGCCTTCGTCCGATCTTGATGTGATCCCGGTGCAACGCACCACCCCTGCCCATGAATACGCCACGGGAACCGGTTCGGTTCCCCGTACCGGTTCCCGGTCGTCGTCGGCGGCGCGATACGCGGGCGGCCCGGACGGCTCAGGCGGTGAAGTGCTCCCGGGCCCGCTCACGGGCCCCGGGGGCCGCGGCCACCTGGTCGAGTCCCAGGAGCACCGCGCCGAGCACGGGCCGGGCCGTCACCACCCTGGGCACGGCCTTGGGGGCGCGGGCCGCCAGCAGCTCCCGTATCCGCTCGTCGAGCTGCGGATGCCGGGCCGCCAGCACGCTGCCGCCCAGCAGCACCGGCGCGGGTTCGGCCAGCAGGTCGAGCCGGGTCAGCGCGACCGTGGCCATGGCCACCACCTCGTCGGCCTGCCGGTCCACGACCGACCGGGCGAGCGGGTCGCCGCCCGCGGCCGTGGCGAACAGCACCGGGGTCAGCTCGTGCCGCCGTACCGGCTCGACCCGCCGCAGGTGCAGGGCCTCGATGAGCGCGTACATCGAGTCGAGGCCGAAGTGGGCCGGCAGGGTGCGGGCCAGCTCGGTCGGCTCCCCCCGGCCGTCCTCCGCGCGCGCGGCGTGCCACAGCGCCTCCTCGGCCAGTCCCCAGCCGCCGCCCCAGTCCCCGGAGATGCGGCCGATGGCCGGGAAGCGGGCGGTACGGCCGTCGGGGCGCATGCCGACGCAGTTCACGCCCGCCCCGCACACGACGGCGACGCCCAGCGGTTCGTCGACGCCCGCCCGCAGGACCGCGAACGTGTCGTTGCGTACCTCGACGCTCCCGCCCCACGCGCGGGCGTGCAGCGCGGCGGCCAGCTGTTCCTCCTCCACGGGCAGGTCGGCGTTGGCCAGGCACGCCGACACGTGGTCGACGGCGGTGACCCCGGCCGCGTCGAAGGCCCGCGTCACCGCGTCCGCCAGGGCGTCCACGGCCCGCTCGACACCCACGGCGGGCGGCCGGAAGGCCCCGCCGCGCGCCGTGGCGAGTACCTCGCCGTCGGCCGCCACCACGGCCACGTCGGTCTTGCTGTTGCCCGCGTCAATGGCGAGGACGCTTGCGCTCAGGCCCACGCCAGGTGCTCCCGGTTGTGCGCGATCAGCCGGTCGGTGAGCTGCTCGGCGTACGCGTACTGGCCGACGAGGGGGTGGGCGAGCAGCGCCCGGAAGACCCGGTCCCGGCCGCCACGCAGGGCCGCGTCCAGGGCCAGGTCCTCGTACGCGGTCACGTTCGCCATCAGCCCCGCGTACAGCGGGTCCACGTCCGCCACCGGCAGCGGGGAGGCACCCTTGCCGCCCACCGCCGCCGGCACCTCGATCACCGCGTCGTCGGGCAGGAAGGGCAGCGTGCCCCGGTTGTAGGTGTTCACCACCTGGTACGGGGAGCCCGCGCCGCCGAGCAGGGCGGCGGCGAGGTCGACGGCGGCCTCGGAGTAGTAGGCGCCGCCGCGCTTGGCGAGCAGCGCGGGCTTCTCGTCCAGGGCCGGGTCGCCGTACATCTCCAGCAGTTGCCGCTCCATCTCCGCGACCTCGGCGGCCCGGGACGGCTTGGTGCGCAGCTCGTCGACGACCTCGTCGTGGGCGTAGTAGTAGCGCAGGTAGTAGGAGGGGACGACGCCGAGGCGGTCCAGGAGCGGGCGGGGCAGGCGCAGGTCGGCGGCGACCGACTCCCCGTGCTCGGCCAGCAGGCGGGGCAGCACGTCCTCGCCCTCGGGGCCGCCGAGCCGTACGGCGGTCTCCCAGGTGAGGTGGTTGAGGCCGACGTGGTCCAGGTGGACGTCGGCGGGCGTCACCCCGAGCAGCCCGGCGAACTTCCGTTGCAGTCCGATCGCCACGTTGCACAGGCCGACCGCCCGGTGCCCGGCCTGGAGCAGGGCGCGGGTGACGATGCCGACCGGGTTGGTGAAGTCGATGATCCAGGCGTCCGGGTTGGCCCGGCGCACCCGCTCGGCGATGTCCAGCACCACCGGCACCGTGCGCAGCGCCTTGGCGAGCCCGCCCGCGCCGGTCGTCTCCTGGCCGACGCAGCCGCACTCCAGCGGCCAGGTCTCGTCCTGCTGCCTGGCCGCCTGTCCGCCGACCCGCAGCTGGAGCAGTACGGCGTCGGCGCCGTCGACGGCCGCGTCCAGGTCGGAGGTGGTGACCACGCGGCCGCCGTGCCCCTGCTTGGCGAAGATGCGGCGGGCGAGGCCGCCGACCAGCTCCAGCCGGTCCGCCGCCGGGTCGACGAGGACCAGCTCCTCGACGGGCAGCGTGTCCCGCAACCGGGCGAAGCCGTCGATCAGTTCGGGCGTGTAGGTCGAACCGCCGCCGACCACGGTGAGTTTCATGCAGTCATCAACCCTTTACTCCGGTCAGTGTGACGCCCTCGACGAACGCCTTCTGCGCGAAGAAGAACACGAGGATCACGGGGGCCATGACCAGCACGGTCGCGGCCATGGTGAGGTTCCAGTCGGTGTGGTGGGCGCCCTTGAAGGACTCCAGGCCGTAGGAGAGGGTCCAGGCGCCGGGGTTCTCGGAGGCGTAGATCTGTGGGCCGAAGTAGTCGTTCCAGGCGTAGAAGAACTGGAAGAGGGCCACGGCGGCGATCCCCGGCTTCGCCATCGGCAGGACGACCTTCAGCAGGGTGCGCAGCTCCCCGCAGCCGTCGACCTTCGCCGCGTCCAGGTACTCGTCCGGGATGGTCAGCAGGAACTGGCGCAGCAGGAAGATGGAGAAGGCGTCGCCGAAGGCCATCGGGATGATCAGCGGCCACAGCGTGCCGGACAGGTCCAGCTGCTTCGCCCAGAACAGGTACATCGGGATGATGATCACCTGCGGGGGCAGCATCATCATCGAGATCACCAGCATCAGGGACAGGTGCCGGCCCCGGAAGCGGAACTTGGCCAGCGCGTACGCCACCGGGATCGACGACGCCACGGTCAGCACGGTGCCGAGCCCCGCGTACAGCAGCGTGTTCTTCCACCAGGTGAGGAAGCCGGGCGTGTCCAGGACGGCCCGGTAGTTGCCCCACTCCCAGGTGTGCGGCCACAGGTCCCGGGTGAGGGCCTGCTGGTCGCTCATCAGCGAGGTGAGGACCACGAAGACGAACGGCAGCGTGAAGAAGAGGGCGGCGGCCACGCCGAGCGAGTGGACGGCGATCCAGTGCAGCAGCACGCGCCGGCGGGCGGTGCGCTCCTCGGTGGGCGGCGGGCCGGCGGCCGCCGCGGGCCGGGCCGGCACCTGGGCCGTCGGTACCTGGGTGGTCATCGGTCACCTGCCTGGATCAGACCGCCCCGGCGGCGCATCAGCAGCGCCGTGAACGCCATGGCCAGGGCGAACAGCACGAGCGCGACCACACAGGCGGAGCCGTAGTCGAAGCGCTGGAAGCCGAGGTTGTAGACGAGCTGGGGGAGGGTGAGGGTCGACTTGTCGGGATAGCCGGGCTCGAAGGACTGGCCGGAGCCGCCGATGATCCCGGAGGCGACCTTCCCGGCGACCAGCGGCTGCGTGTAGTACTGCATCGTCTGGATCACACCCGTGACCACGGCGAACAGCACGATCGGCGAGATGTTCGGCAGCGTCACGAACCGGAACCGCTGCCAGGCCGACGCCCCGTCCAGCTCGGCCGCCTCGTACTGCTCCTTCGGTACGTCGAGCAGCGCCGCCATGAAGATCACCATCAGGTCGCCCACGCCCCACACCGCGAGCGCGGTCAGCGCGGGCTTGGACCAGGCGGCGTCCGTGAACCAGCCGGGCGCCGGGACGCCCAGGCCCTCCAGGACCGAGTTGACCGGCCCCGTGCCGGGGTTGAGGAGGAAGACGAAGGCGAGCGTCGCGGCGACGGGCGGGGCGAGGTAGGGCAGGTAGAAGAGGGTCCGGAAGACCCCGGCGCCCGTCCTGATCTTCGTGATGAGCAGCCCGACCCCGAGCCCGAACACCACCCGGCAGGTCACCATCACCAGGACCAGCCAGAGGGTGTTGCGCAGCGCGGGCCAGAACAGCGGGTAGTCCTGGAAGACGTACGTCCAGTTCTCCAGGCCCCGGAACTCCGGGACGCCGAAGCCGTCGTACTTCATCAGCGAGAAGTACACGGTGGACACCAGCGGGTAGGCGAAGAAGACGCCGAACCCGACGAGCCACGGCGACATGAAGGCCGCCGTCCGAAGCGCCGAGGAACGGCGCTTCGCGCGGAGCGTGTTGGTGGCCATGGACCGCTACTTCGCCTGCGCGATGTCGCGGTCGATCTGCGCGGCGGCCTTCTCCAGACCGGCCTTGAGGTCCTTCACCTTGCCCGACTCGTACTGGTAGCCGAGGTCCTGGAGGGTCAGCTGGTAGGTGGCGCCGTTGACGGAGGCGGGCGGGGAGTTCGACTCGGGGTGCTGGGCGATGTCCAGGAAGGTCTTGAACGCCGGGTCGGTCTTCAGGTCGGGGGACTTGAGGGCCGGGAAGGTGGAGGGCACGTTGCGGATGGCGTTGGCGAAGGCGACGACCGCCCCGGTGTCGGTCGTCATGTACTTCACCAGCTCCCACGCCGCGTTCTGCTTCTTGCTCTGCGGTGCGATGCCCATGACCGTGCCGGACAGGAATCCCTTGCCGTACTCGGCCACCTCGTCGTCGGCGACGGGCATCGGCGCGGTGCCGATCTCGAAGTCGACCCCGGCGTCCTTCGCCATGCCGAGCCGCCACTCGCCGTCCAGCTGCATGGCGACCTGGCCGGTCTGGAAGGGGTGCTTGGCGCCCCACTCGTCGCCGAAGGTGTTGCGGTACCTCTCCAGCTTCTCGAAGCCGCCGAGGTCGTCGACGAGCTTCTTCTGGTAGGTGAACATCTCGGCGAACGCCGGGTCCTCGGCGACGCTGGACCTGCCGTCCTCGCCGAAGTAGGCGTGGTCCCACTGGGACATGTAGTGGTCGACGACGGTCTCGTAGCCGTGGTAGTTCGGCATGAAGCCGAGCTGCTGGTACCCGTCGCCCTTGGTCTTCGTCAGCTTCTTCGCCACCTGGGCGAACTCGGACCAGGTCTTCGGCGGGGCCTTGATCCCGGCCGCCTCGAAGGCGTCCTTGTTGTAGTAGAGGCCGTAGGCGTCGCCGAGCAGGGGCAGGGCGCAGCGCGTCCCCTCGAACTGCGTGTACTCCAGCATCGGCTTCGGGATGAGGGCGTCCAGGTCGAGCTTCGACTTCTCGACGAACGGCTTCAGGTCGAGGAAGGCGCCCGAGGAGCAGAACTTGCCGATGTTGGAGGTGGTGAACGAGGACACCACGTCGGGACCGCTCGAACCGCCCGCGCGCAGCGCCTGGTTGAGCTTGTCGTCGTTGATGTTGCCGACGACCTTCACCTTGATGTTCGGGTGTGCCTTCTCGAAGCGGTCCACGTTGGCCTGGACGGCCTTCACCTCGGCGGGCGCGCTCCAGCCGTGCCAGAAGGTGATGGTGGACTCGGCGTTCGGGTCGTCGGAGGCGCCGGTCTCGGACTGGCCGGTGCAGGCGGTGGCGAGCAGGGCGAGGGAGGCGGAGGCGGCGACCGCGAGGGCCGCTTTTCTGGATATTCCGGGCATGGCGAAGCTCCCAGGGGCAGGGCGGGACAGGTGGGTGGGGCGGGGGCGGGGTGGCGCGGAGGTCAGCGCGAGGTGTCGAAGACCTCGTCGCGGGTGGTCGCGAGCGCACTCTCCAGTGCGCCGCGCAGGACGGGGTGCTCGGTCACGTCACCGACGGCGAGCCGGGGCCGGGAGGCGGCCAGCTCCTCCAGCTCGTCCCGGACCAGGTCGCGCAGCGCCTCGCCGCCCGCGGTGAGGGAGGTGCCGCTGAGGACGACCAGCTCGGGGTCCAGGACCGAGACGAGGGAGGCGAGGCCGGTGGCCAGGCGGGTGGCGTAGGTCTGGAGCAGCCGGCGGTGCGGGTCGTCGTCGGCGTCGGCCCGCGCGGCACGGGCCACCAGGGCGGCGGCGACCTCGGTGTAGGGCCCCGACGGCACGTCGGCGACCCCCAGCTCCCGGGCCAGTCCTGCCAGCGCCTGGGAACCGGCCAGCTCCTGGAAGCCGCCGCTGCCGGTGCGGCTGACCTTGCGGACCAGCGGGGCGCCGGGCACCGGCAGGAACCCGACCTCGCCGGCGCCGCCGGTCCAGCCGCGGTGCAGCCGGCCGCCGAGGACCAGGGCGGCGCCCAGGCCCTCCTGGTTCCACAGCAGGACGAAGTCCTCGTGGCCCCGGGCCGCGCCGAGGCGCTGCTCGGCCACGGCGGCGAGGTTCACGTCGTTCTCGTACTCGACCGGCATCGGCAGCGCGGCGGCGAGTTCGTCCAGGAGGGTGGGGGAGTGCCAGCCGGGCAGGTGGGAGGCGTAGCGCAGCCGTCCGGTGCCCGGGTCGAAGGCGCCCGGCGTGCCGATGACGAGGCGGTGGACGTCGTCGCGGGCGAGTCCGGCGGCCTTCACCGCGCCGTCGAGGGCGTCGGTGACCTGCCGGACGACGGGGGTGACGGCGCGTCTGCCCGGGGTGGGCAGCTCGTACCGGCCGACGGTGCGTCCGGTGACGTCGGCGACCGCGGCGAGGACGCGGTCCGGGGTGACGTCGATCCCGGCGGCGTACGCGGCGGCCGGGTTGACCTCGTAGAGCTGGGCGCCGGGCCCGGGGCGCCCCTCGGTCGTCCCCCCGGCCAGGACCAGCCCCGCCGCCTCCAGGCGGGCCAGCAACTGGGAGGCGGTCGGCTTCGACAGGCCGGTCAGCTTGCCGATCCGGGTCCGGGACAGCGGTCCGTGCTCCAGCAGGAGGTCGAGTGCGGCCCGGTCGTTCATGGCGCGCAGGACGCGCGGGGTGCCCGGCGTACCGGCGGTTCCTGCCATGCGTGTCCACACCTGCCTCTCGACCGCTCAGCTTTTCAGGGGGCGGTGGGGGAAGTCCACCGCGCGGATCACGGGAAACGTTCCGGCGGGACACCCGAGGTGCGTCTGTTAGGAAAGTTTCCTGTTGGCTGGAGAACGTAGGCCCGCCCGCAAGGAGCCGTCAAGAGACCGCCCCCGAGGCAACGCAGTCGTTACCTCGGGGGCGGGAAGCGCACCGGGCGCGGGTTACTTGCTGGTGCTGGGCGGCGGAATGGGGGACGCCGCCATCGACTGCGGCGACACGGAGCTCGCGTACGCCGACGGTGCCGCGACGCCCGCCGTCGGGTCGGCGGCGGCCGGGGCGCCCTCCAGCGGGACCGTGGCGCCGCCGACGATCGCGATGCCGGCCGCGTCGAAGGCCCGCTTGATCCGCCAGCGCAGTTCACGCTCGACGGTGAGCGACTTGCCGGGCATGGTCTTCGCGGAGACCCGCACCACCATCGAGTCGAGCAGTACGGAGTCCAGCCCGAGGGTCTCGATCGGCCCCCAGAGCATCTCGTTCCAGGGCTCCTCCTTGCTCATCCGCTCGCCGACCGCGGAGAGGGTCTCCTTCACCTTGTCCAGGTCCTCGTCGGAGCGGACCGTGACGTCGACCCCGGCCGTGGACCAGCCCTGGGAGAGGTTGCCGATGCGCTTGACCTCGCCGTTGCGGACATACCAGATCTCGCCGTCGACGCCGCGCAGCTTGGTCACCCGCAGCCCGACCTCGATCACCTCGCCGGAGGCCACGCCCGCGTCGATGCTGTCGCCGACGCCGTACTGGTCCTCCAGGATCATGAAGACGCCGGACAGGAAGTCGGTGACCAGGTTGCGGGCGCCGAAGCCGATCGCGACACCGGCGACACCGGCGGAGGCCAGCAGCGGGGCCAGGTTGATCTGGAAGGTGCCGAGCACCATCAGGGCCGCGGTGCCGAGGATGAGGAAGCTGGCCACCGAGCGCAGCACGGACCCGATGGCCTCGGAGCGCTGGCGGCGCCGCTCGGCGTTGACCAGCAGCCCGCTCAGCGCGGTACCGCCGGACGCCCCGCTCCTGCGGTTCATCCGCTCTATCAGCTTGGTGATCGCCCGCCGCACCACGGCGCGCAGCACCACCGCGATCACCACGATGAGCAGCACCCGCAGCCCGATCGCGAGCCACGTCGACCAGTTCTCCTCGACCCAGCCCGCGGCGTTGGTCGCGCTCTCGTGGGCCTCCTTCAGCGAGGGCACGGTCGGCGCCGTCGGGGACGGCGACGGCGAGGGTGACGACGCAGAGGACACAGACGGCGAACCGGCGGCCAGCAGGGGCAGGACGGCGGCGGACAGGGACACGGCGGAAACCTCCAGGTGCGGCGGCCCGTCCTGCGCGGTCCGGTCCGAGGTCCGGTCCAAGGTCACGGAAAGGTCACCGGACGGGCAGATGCACCACACTAACGGGGCACCGGACGCGGTTCGGCCCGGAACGGGCGGGCGAGACGCTGCTCACCCACGCCTGAACCGGTCACGCCCGCGACCACGGGCCCCGTGTGGTCGAAAACACTCCCAGCCCGTTACCGGGACATGGTGGCGCTACGACCAGGCATGAGGGGAGACTGAACCAGATCGTCCCGGCGCGAGCCACGCGCCGCCGACGCCCAAGGAGGCACCCGTGCCGCATGTCCTGGTCCTCAACGCGTCGTACGAGCCACTCGGCGTCGTACCGCTCCGCCGCGCGCTCGTCCTCGTCCTGGAGAACAAGGCCGTGTGCCTCGAGGAGTCCGGCGCCTTCCTGCACAGCGCGACCGTCACCGTGCCCGCACCCAGCGTGGTCCGGCTCAAGCGGTTCGTGCGGGTGCCCTACCGGGGCCCCGTCCCGCTCACCCGCCGTGCCCTGTTCGCCCGCGACGGAGGCCGCTGCATGTACTGCGGCGCCGTCGCCACCAGCGTCGACCACGTCATCCCGCGCAGCCGCGGGGGTCTGCACGCGTGGGACAACGTGGTGGCGTCCTGCCGCCGCTGCAACCACGTCAAGGCCGACCGCCACCTGGTCGAGCTGGGCTGGCGCCTGCGCCACAAACCGGCCCCGCCCACCGGTCTGGCCTGGCGCATCATCGGCACCGGCCACCGGGACCCGCGCTGGTTGCCGTACTTGCAGCCGTACGGCGCGGAGGACGCCATGGCCCGGATCGACGGCATCTCCGCCTGACGTCCGGGCCTCCGCCTGCTCCGGCTCAGCGCACCCAGTTCTTCAGCGGCTCGGTGTCCAGGACGATCCCGACCGGCTCGGGCAGCGCGACCTCCTTGCCGAAGGGCAGCGTCTGCACGGTCTCGTACCGTCCCCCGTCCGGTCGGCTGTGCACCTTGACCTCGCAGGTGTCCCGGTCGATCAGCAGGTACACCGGGATCCCCGTCCCGGCGTAGGCCCGGGGCTTGTCGACCCGGTCGCGCCGGTCGGTGTCCGAGTCGTACGAGGTGACCTCGACGACCATGAGGACGGGGGCGGGGTCGGCCCATTCGCCCTGGCCCACGAAGGCTTCCGCCGGGGCCAGTGAGCCGTCCGGCCGGGCACGGCCGCCCCGGTACGCCTCGACCACCAGTCCCTGTGTCGGATCCAGCCACAGGTCGGGTCGGTGCTGCATGCAGATCCGCGTCAGCCATTGGATGACGCGTCCGTGGTCGCCGTCGGGCACGGCCTTCCCCGCGAGGTGTCCGTTGATGAACTCGAGCCGCGCGCCTTCTATGCTCCGGTCTGCGTGGCGGGCGAGTTCCTCGAACTCGGTGACGAGCATCTGCGGCCTGTCGGCGGTCACGGTCACAAGGCTCCTCCGGGTCTGCGGGGGTCCACACCCTCAGCGTAGGGGAGATCAGGCCGGTCAGGGGTGGCGCCAGGTGAGGGTGTAGCGCCAGAAGAGGCGTCGGCGCAGTCGGGCGCCGGGCAGGGCTTCCCGTGCCGCTTCGGTGATGTCGGAGAACGTCATGTCGGCCGGCCGGGTCCGGGCGGTCATCGAGGGCGGGCGGGGTCTTGCGCGGCCCCTGTTCTTGAGCCACCCGAGGGCGGCATTGGGGACGACGGCGGCCGCGCCGAGCAGGTGGTCCGTGGCGGTCCGCGGCCGGTAGAGGCCGACGACGACCAGGGTGCCGCCGGGGGCCAGGTGCCCACGGAAGGTGTCGAGGGCCTCGGTGAACGGCAGGTGGTGGAGGGTGGCGACGCAGGTGATGACGTCGTGGGGCCCGGCGGGGAGGTCCGTCAGGGCGTCGGCGACGGTGAAGGAGGCCGCCGTCGACGTGGTGGTCAGGGCGCGTGCCCGTGCGGTGATCGCCGGATCCGAATCGACGCCGCGGACCTCGTCGGCCCGGGTGGCGAGCAGGCGGGCCAGGTCACCGGCGCCGGAACCGACGTCCAGGGCGCTGCCGAACCGGTGGGGGAGCTGCCGCAGGAGCCAGCGGTGGTAGTGGGCGTTGTGGTCCCACGGGTGAGCGGCGTTGAACCGGTCGAGCGCCTGGAGGAGCCGATGCGGCAGTGACGTCATGTGTTCCTTCGACGATTCGTCCCCGGGGCACAGTTCCCGGGGTTGCGAGTGCCCGTGCGTGGCCGGGCCCGGTGACCGGTTTGGGTGATCCGTGCCCGGGTTACGTGTTTTTTTGGCCGGGTCTGTAGGTATTCGGGAGGGGGTGGATGTGACCAGGGCCACGTTGGCGGTATTGGGGCGTCTGTCCTCGCGGGGACTGGGTAGGGGCTGCCGTAACTCGCCACAAGCGTGCTCGGTACGACGCCTCACCCAGAGCCCGATCAAGAGCCCGAACCACCGTCCGACCCAGAGCTTGAACCAAAGGAGACCCCCGTGGCTGCACTGGCGCCCCTTCTGCTGCCGGCCCCCTCCAAACCCGTGGCGGAGCCGTCCACCCCCTGGGCGGAGCCCTCCGCCGCCTCCGAGACCCCGCACTACTGCGTCTTCGGCGCCACCGGCAGCTGCGCCGAGACCCCGCTGACCAGCGAACCGCCGCTGCCCGATGCCGAGCCCCTCACCAGCGAGTCGCCGTTCGCCGACGCCGTACCGCTGACCAGCGAGTCCTCGCCCGAACTCACGGCCGACGTGCCGGAGCAGGGCGGCCCCTCCTTCGCCGTCCCCGTTCCGGAACCCACGAGGTCGTAGAGGAAGCAGATGCCCGCAGCCCAGCCGGCCGAGCCGCCCACCGAGGACCTTCCCGAGGATCTGACCAGGCTCGCCGCCCTGCACGGCGTCGCCACCTCCTACCGCCCCTCCCCGGACCGCACCGTCCCGGCCACGGCCACCGCCGTCACCCTCGCGCTGGCCGCCCTCGGCGTGGACGCGAGCACCCCCGGGGCCGTCCGGGCCGCGCTCGCCGCCCGGGACGCCGAGCTGCGCGAACGGCTGCTGCCGCCCACCGTCGTCCGCTGGGACGGCGGCGGCACCCCGGCCGCGCTGGCCGCCCTGCCCGCGGGCTCCCGGCTGCGCGTCGAGACCGAGCAGGGCGAGTACCGAGACGGAGTCGACGGGCTTGCGCACGGGATCCACCGGCTGACCGTCGGCGCGCCCGACGGCCGTACCGCCCAGGCCCATCTGATCGTCGCGCCCGCCCGGCTGCCCGCTCCCGCTGCACGCTCCTACGGGCTTCTCGTCCAGCTCTACTCCCTCCTGTCCCGCCGCTCCTGGGGCATGGGCGACCTCGGCGACCTCGGTGAACTGGCCGCCTGGGCCGGTCGCTCCCTCGGGGCCGGGTTCGTGCAGGTCAACCCGTTGCACGCGGCCGTACCCGGCGCTCCCACCGACCCGTCGCCGTACCGGCCGTCCTCGCGCCGCTTCCCCGACCCGGTGCACCTGCGGATCGAGGACGTGCCCGA
Source organism: Streptomyces rubrogriseus (assembly GCF_027947575.1). Lineage (NCBI taxonomy): Bacteria > Bacillati > Actinomycetota > Actinomycetes > Kitasatosporales > Streptomycetaceae > Streptomyces > Streptomyces rubrogriseus. The sequence continues at coordinate 1,253,586 of NZ_CP116256.1, forward strand.
GTACGCGTACGTCACCGACCACGAGCGCGCCCGGCCCCTGCGGGAGCGGGCCGGGCGGCTGCGCGAGGGCGTGCTGGAGAAGGACGCCCTGATCGACCGGGACGCCGTGTGGGAACTGAAGCGCGAGGCACTGGAACTGCTCCACGAGGTTCCCCTCGGTCCCGGCCGCCGCGCCGCCTACTGCGACTACCTCGCCGCACAGGGCACCGCCCTGGAGGACCACGCCACCTGGTGCGCGCTCGCCGAGGTCCACGGCTCCGACTGGCACCGCTGGCCCGAGGGACTGCGCGACCCCCGCTCGGCCGACACCGACCGGGCCCGCCGCGAGCTGATGGACCGCGTCGACTTCCACTCCCGGCTCACCTGGCTCACCGACACCCAGCTCACCGCCGCCCAGCGCACCGCGCGCGAGGCCGGCATGCCGGTCGGGATCGTCCACGACCTCGCCGTCGGCGTGCACCCGCGCGGCGCCGACTCCTGGGCCCAGCAGGAGTACTTCGCCGCCGGGATGTCGGTGGGAGCGCCGCCGGACGCCTTCAACTCCCGCGGCCAGGACTGGGGGTTGCCGCCCTGGCGCCCGGACCGCCTCGCCGCGTCCGGGTACGCGCCGTTCCGGGAGCTGCTGCGCGGTCTGTTCCGGTACGCCGGGGCGCTGCGCGTCGACCACGTCATGGGCCTGTTCCGGCTCTGGTGGGTGCCCGAGGGGCGGCCGCCCACCGAGGGCACCTACGTCCACTACGACGCCGAGGCCATGCTCGCCGTCCTCGTCCTGGAGGCCCGCCGGGCCGGTGCCGTCGTCATCGGCGAGGACCTGGGCACCGTGGAGCCCGGGGTGCGCGAGGCGCTGCGCGAGCGCGGGGTGCTGGGCACCTCGGTGCTCTGGTTCGAACGGGACTGGACCGGCGACGGCCGCCCCCTGCCGCCCGAGCGGTGGCGCGCCGACTGCCTGGCCACCGCCACCACCCACGACCTGCCGTCCACCGCCGCCCGCCTCACCGGCGAGCACGTCGAACTCCGCGACCGGCTCGGCCTGCTCACCCGCCCGCTGGAGGTGGAACGCGCCGAGGCCGCCGCGGACACCGCCGAGTGGCTGGAGGTCCTGGCCAGGCTCGGGCTGCTGCGCGGCACCGGCGGCGACACCGGAACGCCCGCCGAGGAGGCGGAGATCCAGGCCGTGCACCGTTTCCTGCTGTGCACCCCCGCCCACATGGCCGGCATCTGGCTCCCGGACGCCGTCGGCGACCGCCGCCCGCAGAACCTCCCCGGCACCTGGGACCAGTACCCGAACTGGCGGCTGCCCGTCGCCGACGCCGAGGGCCGCCCGGTGACCCTGGAGGAGCTGGCCGCCTCGCCCCGGCTGCACGCGCTGATCGACGTCGTGCGCGATGCCGCACGCGCCGCCGTACGGGAGCGCGGCGGCGACCGGGACGGCTGAGCGGGACGCCCGCGCCGGACGCCCGCGGACCCCGTACGGGCACCCCGGGCGCGCGGCCGCCCGGACCGTTCGCTAACTTGGCACCGTGGACAAGAAGAACGCCCTGCGCGCCGGCGCCCTGGCAGCCGGTACGACGCTGATGATGCTGCTCATGTCGTCCCCCGCGCTCGCGCTGACGCGCGACGACGGCGACGACCCCGGCACCGGCCTGAGCGTCGTCGAGACGCTGGGCCTCTACGTCCTGGCCCCGCTCGCGCTGTTCGCGATCATCGCGGGTCTGGTCATGGTCCTGGACCGGTCCCACCCGGACCACCGGGTGTCGGCTCCCGGTGCGAAGAACAAGGCCAAGGCCAAGGTCGCCGCGAAGGCCTGACCCGACGCCCGGCCGCCCGCCCCAGTCTCACCGAGGGCGCCGTCCCCGCCGCACGCACGCGGAGGGGGCGGCGCCCTTCGGCGTTCCCGCGGGCGGCCCCTACTTCTCCGTACCGGCGAGGAGGTCCCGCAGCAGGTCGGCCAGCTGACCGGCCCGTTCCGCGTCGAGGGAGGCCAGCGCCTTGGTCTGGGCGTCCAGGCCAGCGCCGACCGCCTCGTCGATCAGCTCGAGGCCCCGTTCGGTGAGGGTGACCTGGAGTCCCCGGCGGTCGTGCGGGTCGGGGGAGCGGCGCAGCAGGCCCGCTCGTTCCAGCTTGTCCAGCCGGCCGGTCATGCCGCCGGTGGTCAGCATCAGCGTGGCCGACAGCTGCCGCGGCGAGAGCGTGTACGGCTCCCCGGAGCGGCGCAGGGTGGCCAGGGCGTCGAACTCCCCGCGCGAGATGCCGTAGCGCTCGTACGCCTTCTCCATCCGGTCGCCCATCGCGCGCGCCAGCCGGAAGACCCGGCCGAACACCTCCATGGCGGCCGTGTCCAGATCGGGCCGCACCGCCGCCCACTGGTCGATGATCACGTCGACGGGGTCCTTGCGCGGTCCGGGCTGCGGGGGGCGTTCAGTCATGCGACGAGTATCGGTTCCGTTCCGCTCGGCCGCAAGAAAGTGGCTTGACGGAAACTTGCTTAGAAGTAAGCTACTTGCCATCGAGCTTCATTCGTCTCCGAAGGGTGCCCTCATGGCCGCCACCCGCCCCGCCGTCATCGCGCTCACCGCCCTCGCCCCGGTCTCCTGGGGCAGCACCTACGCCGTGACCACCGAGTTCCTGCCGCCGGACCGGCCCCTGTTCACCGGGCTGATGCGTGCCCTGCCGGCCGGGCTGCTGCTGCTCGCCCTCGCCCGGGTGCTGCCGCGCGGCGCCTGGTGGGGGAAGGCGGCGGTGCTGGGCGTGCTGAACATCGGGGCCTTCTTCCCGCTGCTGTTCCTCGCCGCCTACCGGATGCCCGGCGGAATGGCCGCCGTCGTGGGCTCGGCCGGCCCGCTCCTCGTCGTCGGCCTCTCGGCCCTCCTGCTCGGGCAGCGGCCCACCGCCCGGTCCGTGCTCACCGGCGTCGTCGCCGCCGCCGGCGTCAGCCTGGTGGTGCTGGAGGCGGCCGGGGCGCTGGACCCGCTAGGCGTGCTGGCGGCCCTCGCCTCCACCGCGTCCATGTCCACCGGCACCGTGCTCGCGGGGCGCTGGGGCCGCCCCGACGGCGTCGGCCCACTCGCCCTCACCGGCTGGCAGCTGACCGCGGGCGGCCTGCTCCTCGCGCCGCTCGCCCTGCTGGTCGAGGGTGCCCCGCCCGCCCTGGACGGCCCGGCGATCGGCGGCTACCTCTACCTGGCGCTGGCCAACACGGCGCTGGCGTACTGGCTCTGGTTCCGCGGCATCGGCCGGCTCTCCGCCACCCAGGTCACCTTCCTAGGACCGCTCTCGCCGCTGACCGCCGCCGTGATCGGCTGGGCGGCGCTCGGCGAGGCGCTCGGCCCGGTGCAACTGGCGGGGATGGCGCTGGCGTTCGGGGCGACCCTCGCGGGCCAGGCGGTGCCGAGCGCACCGCGCACGCCGCCGGTCGCCATGGGCGGCGGATCTTTCAGTTCTGCTTCACGGAACGGTCGAAAAGATTCGATGGACCTGACGGGTACGGCCCTGCGACGGTAGGCCCGCCAGGCCTCCGACCAGGAAAGGACCTTCGTGGCCACAGCCGCCCGCCGCATCACCACCCACCCCGCCGAAGCCCCCACGCCGATCGGCGACCCGGCGCGGCCGACGGCGCCCGTCGCCCTCGGTCTCGCGCTCGCCGTCCTGGCCACCCTCGTCTGGTCCGGCAGCTTCGTCACCTCGCGGGCACTCGGCGACAGCGTGCCGCCCGTCCAGCACGCGTTCTGGCGCTGGGTGGTGGCCCTCGCCGTCGTCGCCCCCTTCGGCGCCCGGCGGGCCTGGCGGCAGCGCGCACTGATCCGGCGCCACCTCGGCTTCGTGGTCCTCGCCTCCCTGCTCGGCGTGACCGTCTACAACACCCTCGTCAACCAGGCCGGCGTCACCACCCCCGCCGCCAACATGGGCATGATCATGGCGGCGTCCCCGGTGCTCATGGCCCTCTACGAACGCGCGGGCGGCGTCCGGCTCGGCGCCCGCCGGGTCGCCGGTCTGGCCGTCGCCTGTGCGGGCGTCCTGCTGCTCGTCGGAGGGGACGGCGCGTCCTTCTCGGCCGGCGACCTGTGGATGATCGCCGCCGCCTGCTGCTTCGGGTCGTACAGCGCGCTGCTGCGCCGCAGGCCCGAGGGACTGGACGGGGCGGGGTTCCTGTTCACCACGTTCCTCGTCGGCACCGTCCTGCTGCTTCCCGCGCAGGGCGTCAGCCTCGCCGTCCAGGGCGGCTTCCGGCCGACACCGGGTACCGTCTGGCCGCTCCTTTACGTCGGTGTCGCCTCCTCCGCCGTCGCCTTCTTCGCCTGGAACAAGGCGATCTCCCTGATCGGACCGTCCCGCGCCGGGGTCGTCTACTACCTCCAGCCGGTGTGCGTCGCCCTGCTGTCCTGGGCCCTGCTCGCCGAGCCGACCGGCTGGGCGCAGGCGGGCTGCATGGCGCTGATCCTCGGTGGCGTCGTCCTGGGGGCGGGGGCCCGCCGGTAGGTCGCGGGGGCCGCCGGTAGGTTGCCGCCATGGCCGACTGGGACATCCGCAAGCTGCAGATCCTGCGGACGCTGCGCGAGAGGGGCACGGTGACCGCGACGGCCGAGGCGCTGCACATGACGCCGTCCGCCGTCTCCCAGCAGCTGACGAACCTTTCCAGGCAACTCGGCGTGGAGCTGCTCCAGGCGCACGGCAGAAGGGTCCGGCTGACGGACGCGGCCCGGCTGGTGCTGCGCCACGCCGAGGCGGTGTTCGAGCAACTGGAGCGCGCCGACGCCGAGCTGGCGGCGCACATCCGGGGCGAGGCGGGCGAGGTCCGGGTCGGTGCCTTCTCCACCGCCGTACCCGCCCTCGTCGTACCGGCCGTCACCGCGCTGCGCGCCACGCGCCCCGGCATCGCGGTGCGGGTGCGGGAGGCCGAGGCGCAGGAGGCGTACGAGCTGCTGGCCGCCGGGGAGGTGGACCTCGCGCTGTCGCTGGCCGCGCAGGCGCCGAGCGCCGTCGACCCGCGCTTCACCCGCGTCCCGCTGCTCGCCGACCCGCTGGACGTCGCCCTGCCCGGGGACCACCCGCTGGCCCGCGCGGAGCGGCTGCGGCTGGCCGACCTCGCCGCCGAGCCGTGGATCTTCGGCGGCAGCGGGCCCTGGTCCGACATCACCCGCGGCGCCTGCGAGGCCGCCGGGTTCCGGCCGCACCAGGGGCACGCGGCCGCGGGATGGCCGGCGATCCTCGCCATGGTCGAGGCGGGCATGGGCGTCGCCCTGGTCCCGCGCATGGCCGCCGTCCCCCGGGACGGGGTGGCGATGCGCGAACTGCGCGCGGACCGCCCCGTCCGGCACGTGGTCGCGGCCGTGCGCAAGGGGGCGGAGGAGGACGCCGCCGTCGCCACCGTGCTGACGGCCCTGCGCACGGCGGCGGACGCGCGCCCCTGAACACCCGCCCGAGCGCACGCGAAGGGGCGCCCGGCGCGACACGCGCACCGGACGCCCCCTCCTGCGCAACTGACCTTGTACGCAACTGACTGCGTACGCGGCAACCGCCCTTACTCGGCCGCCGCCGCGTCCGCAGCCTGGGCCTTCAGCGCGCGCTCGATGCCCGAGCGGGACTCCGAGACCAGGCGGCGCAGGGCCGCGTTCGGCTCGGCGGAGGACAGCCACGCGTCCGTGCGGTCCAGGGTGTCCTGCGACACCTGCACCGCCGGGTACAGGCCGACCGCGATCTGCTGGGCCATCTCGTGCGAACGGGACGCCCAGACGTCCTTCAGCGCCTCGAAGTACCGCTCCGTGTACGCCGCCAGCAGCTCGCGCTGGTCGGTCTGGACGAAGCCGGCGATGACCGCCTCCTGGACGGCGTTCGGCAGCTTGTCGGACTCCACGACCGACTCCCAGGCCTCCGCCTTGGCCGCCTCGGTCGGGCGGGCCGCCCGTGCGGTGGCCGCGTGGCGCTCACCGGCGGCGGTCTTGTCCCGCTCGTACTCGGCCGCGATCTCCGACCCGCCGAACCGGCCCACGGCCGCCAGCCGCTGCACGAACGCCCAGCGCAGCTCGGTGTCGACGGCCAGGCCGTCGATCGTCTGCGTGCCGTCCAGCAGCGCGTCCAGCAGGTCCAGCTGCTCCGGCGTCCGCGCCGTCGCCGCGAACGCCCGCGCCCACGCCAGCTGGTGGTCGCTGCCCGCCTCGGCGGCCCGCAGGTGGGCCAGCGTGGCCTCGGTCCAGCGGGTGAGCAGCGCCTCGCGGGCGGTGGGGGCGGCGTACTGGTCGATGGCCAGCTTCACCTGGCGGTGCAGCGACTGCACGACACCGATGTCGGACTCCTTGCCGATGCCCGACAGGACCAGGGCGAGGTAGTCGCGGGTCGCCAGCTCCGCGTCCCGGGTCATGTCCCACGCCGACGCCCAGCACAGGGCGCGGGGGAGGGACTCGGTGAAGTCGCCCAGGTGCTCGGTGACCACGGCGAGCGACTGCTCGTCCAGGCGGACCTTCGCGTACGAGAGGTCGTCGTCGTTCAGGAGCAGCACCGCCGGGCGGGCCTTGCCGACCAGCTGCGGCACGGCCGTCAGCTCGCCGTCCACGTCCAGCTCGACGCGCTCCCCACGCACCAGCTTGCCGTCGCCGTCGAGGTCGTAGGCGCCGATCGCGATGCGGTGGGGGCGGAGGGTCGGCTCGCCCTTCGCGCCCGCCGGGAGCGCCGGGGCCTCCTGGCGAATGGCGAAGGAGGTGATGACACCGTCGGCGTCGGTCTCGATCTCCGGGCGCAGCACGTTGATGCCGGCCGTCTCCAGCCACGCCTTCGACCAGGTCTTCAGGTCGCGGCCGGAGGTCTCCTCCAGCGCGCCCAGCAGGTCGGACAGGCGGGTGTTGCCGAACGCGTGCCGCTTGAAGTACGCCTGCACGCCCCGGAAGAACGCGTCCTCACCGACGTACGCCACGAGCTGCTTGAGGACGCTGGCGCCCTTGGCGTACGTGATGCCGTCGAAGTTGACGAGCACGTCGTCCAGGTCGCTGATGTCCGCCATGATCGGGTGCGTGGACGGCAGCTGGTCCTGCCGGTACGCCCAGGTCTTCATCTGGTTGGCGAACGTCGTCCACGAGTGCGGCCACTTCGAGCCCGGCGCGGCGGCCTGGCAGGCGGCCTCGGCGTAGGTGGCGAACGACTCGTTCAGCCACAGGTCGTTCCACCACTCCATGGTGACCAGGTCGCCGAACCACATGTGCGCCAGCTCGTGCAGGATGGTCGCCGCCCGCACCTCGTACGCGGCGTCCGTCACCTTGGAGCGGAAGACGTACTGGTCGCGGATGGTCACCGCGCCCGCGTTCTCCATCGCGCCCGCGTTGAACTCCGGCACGAAGAGCTGGTCGTACTTCTTGAACGGGTACCGGTAGTCGAACTTCTCCTGGAACCAGTCGAAGCCCTGCCGGGTGACCTCGAAGATCGCGTCCGCGTCGAGGTGCTCGGCCAGCGAGGGACGGCAGTAGATGCCGAGCGGGACGGACTGGCCGTCCTTCTCGTACACGCTGTGCACCGAGTGGTACGGGCCGACGATCAGCGCCGTGACGTACGACGAGATGCGCGGGGTCGGCTCGAACTCCCAGACGTTGTCCTGCGGTTCGGGCGTCGGCGAGTTGGAGATGACCGTCCAGCCCTCGGGGGCCTTCACGGTGAACTGGAACGTCGCCTTCAGGTCCGGCTGCTCGAAGCTGGCGAAGACGCGGCGCGCGTCCGGCACCTCGAACTGGGTGTACAGGTACGCCTGGTCGTCCACCGGGTCGACGAACCGGTGCAGGCCCTCGCCGGTGTTGGTGTAGGCGCAGTCGGCGACCACGCGCAGGATGTTGCGTCCCGGCAGCAGGCCCGGCAGGGCGATGCGGGAGTCCTGGAACACCTCGGCGGCGTCGAGGGCGTCGCCGTTCAGCGTCACCTCGTGGACCGTCGGCGCGACCAGGTCGATGAAGGACTCGCCGCCGCCCTCGGCGACGTCGAAGCGCACCGTGGTCACGGACCGGTAGGTGCCGCCCTCCTGCGCGCCGGTGAGGTCGAGATCGATCTCGTACGAGTCAACGGTCAGCAGCGTCGCCCGCTGCCGCGCCTCTTCGCGAGTCAGGTTTGTGCCAGGCACGCGGTCATCTCCTCGTTATGTGTGGGTTGCGCCATCCTTCCACGTGCCCCGCACCGAACGCGATGTCCGTTTCCCGCCGGTGCGCGGACCTCCCGCGCGTGAGCCTGGACGCATGAACGCCCACACGGCACGACCCATCCCCGCGGCCACCCTCGAGGAACTGCGCGTCGCCGACGACGCGGGCCGCGTCCCCGCACCCGTGACCGACGACGAGGGCGGCGCGCCGCTGCGCTGCTGCCTGCGCCGCAGCCGCGCGGGGGAGCACATCGCCCTCGTCTCCTACGCCCCGCTGCGCCGCTGGGCGGCGGACACGGGCGCCGACCCGGGCGCCTACGACGAGCAGGGCCCCGTCTTCATCCACGCCGAGCGGTGCGCGGGACCGGACGGCGACGGCCTCGCGTTCACCAACGCGCACCGCACCGTCCGCCGCTACTCCGCCGACGGACGCATCCTGGGCGGACGCCTGGTCGGTTCCGGCGACGACTTCGCGCCCGCCCTCCGGGAAGCGCTCGACGACCCGGCCGTGGCGTTCGTCCACGTCCGGGCCGTCGAGTACGGCTGCTTCCTGTACGAGGTGCGCCGGGACTGAGCCCCGCCCGGCTCAGCCGCCCACCCCGAGCCGCCAGGGACCGTCGGCCTCGATCCGCAGGAGGCCGGGCGCCCGGACGGGGGCCAGCACGTCGAGGTGGCCGACCTCGTTGACGAGAAGGTCCTCCTCGTCTCCCTGCCACTCGGGGTCGTCCGAGGCGAAGTAGTGCCAGACGACGAAGTTGCTCCGGCCCTGGTGGGCGAAGGAGAGCACGCCCGGCGGGCCCTCGTACACCAGCAGGTCCGGACCCCGCCCGTCGAGGCTGCGCTCCAGGCGCCGGGCGTGGGCGAGCGGCAGCACCCGCAGCGTCCAGGGCGTGTCGGCGCGCACCACCAGGGACAGCGGGCGGTCCTGGGGGACGGTGGCGAACGTACGGGCGTGCACCTCGTCCTCGTACGTGGACAGCAGGTCCTGGTCGGCGCGGCCGTACGCGTCGCAGGAGTCGATGTTCACCGAGAGGCTGTCCCTGCACTCGATCTCGACGACCACGCGGGCGCCGGGCGGCAGGTTCGGCGGGCAGGTGACGCGCTCCTTGCCCGCGGCGCGGTGCGTGAACGGCGGGAAGGAGAGCGCCAGCTCCGCCGCCAGGCGGTCGGCGGGCGGGAACACGGGGACGGGTGGGGCCACGGGGGCGGGTGGGGCCACGGAGGCGGGCGGCAGGGGAGCGGGGGGCACAGGGGCCGGGGCCGGGGGAACCGGCTGCGGGTCCTCGGCGACCGAGATGCCGAAGTCCGTGGCGAGCCCGGCCAGACCGGAGGCGTACCCCTGCCCCACCGCGCGGAACTTCCAGCCGCCGTTCCTGCGGTAGAACTCGCCGAAGACGAAGGCGGTCTCCGTCGAGGCGTCCCCGATCGGGAAGGACGCGACCTGCTGCCCGTCCGGCAGCGCGACCCGGACGTCCAGGGAGGGCACCTGCCCGAACGTTCCGCCGTCGGCGGACGCGGCCACCACGACCCGGTCCGTGCCGGGCGCGACGGCCGCGAGGTCCAGCCACAGCCAGTCGGCGCCCGTGCCGTCGACCCCCTGGCCCTTGCCCAGGTGGCGCACGGCGCCCGACGGGTGGGCCGGCTGGTTGTAGAAGACGAGGTCGGCGTCCGAGCGGACCCGGCCCGTCGCGTCGAGCAGCAGGGCCGAAACGTCCACGTCCGGTACGTGAACCCCCTGCCGCCAGGTCACCGCCACCTGGAGGGCGGCCCCGGGAACGGGCAGGTTGCCGCCCTTCGTCATCTGCGTCATGGCGTGATCTTCACACGATCGGCACGACCGGTGGGGCGGATTGTCATACTCCGCATCGAGCGGTCGGGATACGTGAGGGGCGGCCACCCCGCACCGGGTGACCGCCCCTGGACAGCGGTGGACTACTTGGCGGCGGACAGCTCGGCCGCCACCAGCTCCGCGATCTGCACCGCGTTCAGGGCCGCGCCCTTGCGCAGGTTGTCGTTGGAGACGAACAGGGCGAGCCCGTTGTCCACGGTCTCGTCCTGGCGGATCCGGCCCACGTACGACGGGTCCTGGCCGGCCGCCTCCAGCGGCGTCGGCACCTCGGTGAGCGCCACGCCGGGGGCGCCGGCCAGCAGCTCCTTGGCGCGCGCCACGCTGATCGGCCGGGCGAAACGGGCGTTGATCTGCAGGGAGTGGCCGCTGAAGACGGGCACGCGCACGCAGGTGCCGGACACCTTCAGCTCCGGGATCTCCAGGATCTTGCGGGACTCGTTGCGGAGCTTCTGCTCCTCGTCCGTCTCGTGCAGGCCGTCGTCGACGATGGAACCGGCCAGCGGCAGCACGTTGTACGCGATGGGCGCCACGTACTTGTCCGGCTTCGGGAACTCGACCGCCGAACCGTCGTGGGTCAGCTTGGGGGCGTCCGCGCCGACCTTCTGGACCTGCTCGAACAGCTCGTCCACGCCGGCCAGGCCGGAGCCGGACACCGCCTGGTAGGTGGCGACGACCACCGCCTCCAGGCCCGCCTCCGCGTGCAGCGGGCGCAGCACCGGCATCGCGGCCATCGTGGTGCAGTTCGGGTTGGCGATGATGCCCTTGGGGCGGTCGGCGATCGCGTGCGGGTTCACCTCGGAGACCACCAGCGGGACGTCGGGGTCGCGGCGCCAGGCGGAGGAGTTGTCGATCACCACGGGGCCCTGCGAGGCGACCTTTTCGGCCAGCGCCTTGGAGGTGGCGCCGCCCGCCGAGAACAGCACGATGTCCAGCCCGGAGTAGTCGGCGGTGGCCGCGTCCTCCACCGTCACGCCGTCCAGCTCCTTGCCGGCGCTGCGCGCCGAGGCGAACAGGCGCAGCTCGGTGACGGGGAAGTCGCGCTCCGTGAGGATCCTGCGCATGACCGTGCCCACCTGACCGGTGGCTCCGACGATTCCGACCCTCACGGTGACTCCTTCTCCGTTTGTACGCGTGTCCTCACGCGCGCTTTGCTCGGCCGAGACTTTTCCATCATGGGGCGAAGCCCGGCCCGCCTGTCCAATCCTTTGCACGGTGTTCCCGCACCTTGGGACGCGGTGGCTCGGTCCGCCCCTGCCCATCCCTTCCCGCCCCACACGACGATGTGACGTACGCCTCGCGCCGATAGGCGGCCGTCGGGGCGAACGTTTCGGGCCGCTCGCGCGTCGTAGGGGAAACGTGGCCGGGGGAGGAAATGGCTTTGCTGCGCAGAAGGGCCCGCCGCGGCCAGGGGGACGACGTACGCGACGACCCCCTGGACGCGGCACAGGAACGCCGGGTGCGGGCGGTGCTGGCGCTCGGCGGGGTACCGCAGGCGGACCTGCCGGACGGGGTGCAGCAGGTCCGTCTGCGGCTGCTGGAGCGGACGGCCAGTGGCCGCGAGGCGCCGCGCGACGTGTCGGCCTGGGCGGCGGTCGTCGCCTCCAACCTGGCCATGGACTGGCACCGGGCCAGACGCCGCCAGGACCGGCTCGGTGAACGCCTGGCCGCGTTGCGCCAGACGGAGCACCCCGGCGACGAGGACGCCAGCGTCCTGTCCCTGGCCGTCGCGCAGGGCCTGGACGAGCTGCCCGACGCCCAGCGCCAGGTCCTCGTCCTGCGCTTCTACGCCGATCTTCCGGTGCGCGGCATCGCCGAGGAGCTGGGCATCCCCGAGGGCACGGTCAAGAGCAGGCTGCACACGGCGGTACGGGCCCTGCGCGCCCGCCTGCACGAGGACGAGGTGGTGTGAGATGGCCGCCGAACAGCACCCCGGTGGGTACGACGCGCTGATGGCCGCGATCACGGGCGAGCCGCTGCCGCCGGACGCGGGGGCGGACGCCCGGGGCGAGTACCGCTCGGCGACGGCCGACGTGGCGTTGCTGCGGGAGCAGCTCAACCTGATCGGCGAGGCCCTGGGCGACACCGTCCCGGAAGACCGCCCGGCCCCGGCCCCGGCTCCGGCCCCCGTCCGGGCTCCGGCACCCCGCCGTCGCCCCTTCCGCCTCGCGCTCGGCGTCCTCGCGGCGGCCTGCGCGGGGGTCCTGGTCACGGGGCTGGGCTGGCTGGTCGTGCAGGGCGGCAGCGGTGCCTCCGACGACGCGGCGAGCGGCAGCGCGGCCGACAGTTCCGCGGCGCGGCCGGACAGCCCGTCCGCGGGCCAGGAGGCCGCCCTGGTCTTCGGCACCCCCCGCTACCTCGCGTGCGCCCGGCTGGTCGCCGAGGGCACGGTGACCGCGGCCGAACCGGTACCGGGCACCGCACGGCACCGGATCACCCTCCGGGTGACGCACGCCTACGCACCCGCGAAGAGCACCGGGCCGACGACGGCGTTCGTCCTGGACGACGCCCTCGCCCGCCTCGCCCCCGGCGACCGGGTGCTGGTCGGCGCCCTGCGGGACCGGCCCACCGCGGACACGGTGATCACCGGCGACCGGAACATCGCCACCGCCCGCGCCTGGGTCACCGCCTCCCTGCCCGAGTCCCGCACCCTCACCTGCGACTGACCCCCGCGGGGCAAGCGAAAGGGGCGGGCGCCCGAACCGGCACGCCCGCCCCCTCCCCGTACCGCACCGGACTACGGCACGACCTTCCCGATCCGCACGCTGCCCAGGCCCGCGACCGTGCCGTGGGTGTTGACCAGCTGGACGCGACCGAAGAACTCGCGGCCCTCGGGGGCGGCGGCCAGGGCCGTGACGCTGCCGGAGACCGTGGCGGAGGCGCCCGTGCCGAGCTTCACCGTCGCCGAGTCGTCCACCGTCACCGAGCCGAGCGTGGCGGCGAAGTACACGTCCCGGTAGTCGTACTCCGTGCTGCCCGACGGCACGGAGTAGCCCGCGACCTCGACGGTGTACGTGCCGGCGGCCGGCTTCGCGACGGAGACCGACTCCTCCGAGTCGCCGTCGGCGGACTGGGCGACGACGGCGCCGTCCTCGCCGTAGACCGTCAGGTCCAGGTCGGCGGCCGCGTCGGAGACGCCCCCGATGGCGACGTCCAGCGAGTCCGCGCCCTCGGGCACCTCGATCGTGGAGGTGGCCGTGTCACCCTGCTTGATCGTCGGCCGGGACGTCTCGGAGGAGCCGAGCGGACCGCCGACCAGCTTGCCCTCCAGGGCGGCGTACTTGTTGGTCACCGTCCAGGAGGCGTCGGCCGGGGTGCCGGCCTTGGCCTCGGGCACGGTCACGACCTCCGGGTCGAAGTCCGCGCCGAGCACGGTGACGTCCAGCTCGTAGGGGTTGTCGAGCAGCGGCGAGGTGCGCCGCGCCTCGACCTCGACCTCCCAGACACCCGGCTGCGGGTCCGCGTAGGCGCGCACGTCGGGGCGGCAGCCGTTGCCGTCGAGGTAGTTGTTGTAGCAGTACGGCGTCGAGGTGTTGTCGGAGGGGACGCCGTACGGGTGGATGGAGATGAACCGGGTCTGGCTCTCGCCCTTGAGCCCGCCGATCGCCACCTCCAGCGCCTTCGCGCCCTCGGGGACGGTCACGAAGTACGACTCGGTGCTGTTGCGCTGCACCGAGTTCTTCGCGGAGAAGTCGTACTTCAGCGGGGCGGAGACCACGACCGTGGTCAGCACCTGCTGGTCGACGCCCTCGGTGCGCGGGTCGTCCACCTCGAGGATGGCGCTCTTGAGCCCGGCGGAGCCGGGGCGCGCCTCGACCTTGACGGTCACCGGCTCGTTCAGCGGCAGCTTCACCTCGTCGCGGCCGACGATCCGGAAGGTGTGGCCCGCGTTGTTCTCGAAGTCCAGCTCGTGCGGGATCGGCCGGTCGGCGCCGGAGGTACGGGTGAGCGTGATCTCGTACGTCTTCTTCTGCCCGGCCTTCAGGCCGCCCTCGCGGTCGTAGAGGCCGGTGCCGTAGCCCGGCGTCTCGAGGAACTGGTCGATCGCGGTGTCGACCGGCGCCTTCACCGTGTACTCGTGGGCGCTCGCGCCGCGCCGGATCGACTTCCAGGCGTCGGGGATGTTGATCAGGCCCGCGCCCTCCTCGTACGCCTGCACGCCCTTGATGTGGTCGGCGGTGGAGGTCAGCGCCGTGCGCAGCTTCGCCGGGGTGAGGTCGATGCGGGCCTGCTTGGCCGCCGACAGCAGCAGCGCCGAGGCGCCCGCGGCCTGCGGGGAGGCCATCGAGGTGCCCTGGAGCATGCCGTAGCCGGCCGGGAGGTCGTAGCCCGCCTCGGGGACCGGCGCGCCCGGCATCCAGGTCTGGATGGAGTTGACCGCGGCGCCGGGCGCGGTCAGCGTCGGCGTGAAGCCGCCGTCCTCACGCGGTCCGCGCGAGGAGAACGGCATCATCTGGTACTTGGTCCTCACCGCGGAGCCGTAGTTGGCGGCCCAGGTCTCGCGGGAGATGGAGGCGCCGACCGAGATCACCTTGTCGGCGAGGCCGGGGTCGCCGATGGTGTTGGCGCCGGGGCCGGAGTTGCCCGCGGAGATGACGAGCTGGACGCCGTAGGTGTCGATGAGCCGGGTGTACAGCTCGGCGCGGGCGTTGTTGCCGTCGTTGAGGGCGGGCAGTCCGCCGATCGACATGTTGACGATGTCGACGCCGCGGTCGACCACGAGGTCGATCATGCCCTCGGTGAGCGCGACGTTGGTGCAGCCGCCGCTCCAGGTGCACGCGCGCGAGGAGACGATCTTCGCGCCGGGTGCGGCACCGTCCATCCGGCCGCCGAACAGCCCGTTGGCGGCCGCGAGTCCGGCGACGTGGGTGCCGTGCTCGGACTCGATGACGCCGATGTTGACGAAGTCGGCCTTGGCACCCGCGGAGTTGTAGACGACGTCCTTGCGGACCTCGACCACGAAGGGCTGGCGCTCGGCCACGTCCGTCTTCGGGTCGTCGGTGCCGAAGTACCCCACCTGGAAGCCGTCCTTGTAGGGCTTCATCGGGGTGTCGTCGGCGAAGTCGTGGTTGTTGTTCAGGTCGACGCGGACCGTGCCGGCCTTCGCGTCGTACAGCACGCCCCAGGAGTCGGTGGTGTCGCCGTCCCGGTTGGCGTCGCCCGCGGCGTCACCGCCGGTGGTGTACGACTCCAGGAAGGTGCTGACCCGGTACGAGCCGGCGGGCGCGGTCCAGGTCTGCCCGTCGTAGGTGAAGGTGGGGCCGGAGACCGAGGTGGTCATCGGGCGCCAGGTGCGGTCGCCGTCGACGACCGGGTCGGTGGCGGTGACCCAGTCGACGATCTTGCGCTCGCCGGTGGTGGTCTTCTGCAGCGCCGGGTGGCCGAGGTCGACTCCCGAGTCGAGGATGCCGATGGTGACGCCGCGGCCGTCCGACTTCGGGTACTTCTTCACGAAGTCGACGGCGCCCGTCTCGAAGGACGGGTTGTACGGGTTCTCGGCCGGGGTCCAGCGGTTGGGCGCCGGGTAGGAACGGCCCTTGTGCGCGGCGCCCTTCGCCATGTCGGCGCTCGGCGTCGGGTCGTCCAGCGGGATCTCGTCGCGCAGGTCGATGCCGTGGACGGAGGAGAGCTTCGCGGCGGCGGCGATGGCCGAGTCCGCCTTGGCGGTGGGCACGGTGGCGCGCACGTAGCCCAGCTCGTCGTAGGTGCGGCCGACGGTGCCGCCGGAGACCGCGTCCAGCTCCTTCGCCACCTGCTCGGTCCGGCCCGGCGCGGTGGCGACCATCATCGTCACGTTCTTCTCGCCGGCGGCCTTCGCCTCGGCGAGCAGGTCCGCGTCGTCGGAACCGAGCTTGTCGTGGGCGGACTTGACGGACGCGTCGACGGGCGGCGCGGTCGTCGCGGGCCCGTCGGCGGCGAGGGCCGCGGGCACCGGCCCGACGGCGGCGAGCGCGGCGGCGAGACCCGTGGCGAGGGCCAGGCGGGCCGCGCGTCTCGCGCCCGGTATCGGTTCGCGCTGGGGGCTGTTGGTCATCGGCATCCCTTGGGGTGAAGGAACGAGCGGTACGACCAAGGCCGACCGGCCCTGGCCGAGGCAGTCCGGAATCCGATCCCGAACGACCGCTCAGCTTTACTCAAGAGATCACTGATTGGGGAGAGTTGTCCGGGACGGGATGAAGCCATGGCGTACTTCCGCCATGCGCCATCGGGGACACAAGGGGCGGGTCATGACAATCCCGTTTCCCGTCCCCCGCCTCCCGGCCCCCGCCCCCGGCCTCCCGGTCCTCCGCCCCCGGCCTCCCGGTCCTCCGTCCCCGGTCTCCGGTCTCCGGTCCCCGTCACCCGCCGGCCCGCCCGGCGCCTCTACCGGGGCAGTACCACGACGTACGCGGCGGGCTCCCGGTCCCCGGCCGCCATCAGCGCCGTCCGTACGACGGCCGCCTCGTGCTCCGGGCAGTCCCGCAGCTTGCGCGGGGTGAG
Source organism: Streptomyces rubrogriseus (assembly GCF_027947575.1). Taxonomy (NCBI): domain Bacteria; kingdom Bacillati; phylum Actinomycetota; class Actinomycetes; order Kitasatosporales; family Streptomycetaceae; genus Streptomyces; species Streptomyces rubrogriseus. The sequence continues at coordinate 1,270,019 of NZ_CP116256.1, forward strand.
GTGTACGACCGTGATCCCCAGCCGTTCCAGGTGCTCGCGCTTGCGGGCGTGCTCCGCCCGCGCTACGTCGTCCTCCTGCTGCCGGTGCGCCCGGGTGTCCAGCTCCAGCGCCACCGCCTGCTCGGGCCAGAAGGCGTCCACGCCGCCCAGGTGCGGGCCGCCGGGCAGGCGCAGGCCGACGTTCCAGACCGGCTCGGGCAGGGCGTACTCGCGCACCATCCGGTACAGCCGCTGCTCGGCCAGGGCCCGCCCCTCGGCGACCAGCGAGTCCACCGCGTCCACCACGTGCGGGCGGCTGAGCAGCCGTGCCCGGTTCAGCTCCCGTACCACCGCGGCCGGCTCGCAGTGACCGGCGCGCACCGCCTCGGTCAGCAGCCGGCGGACCGTGCCCGGGTCGGTCAGCTCGGCGACCGCGTCCGCCAGGGCCCGCGCCACCGGCGCCACCGGAACCCCCGTCAGCTCCACGGCGGTCGGCAGCGCGGTCGTGCGGACGACGCGCGCACATCCCGTCGTGCGCAGCCGGCGCAGCCGCGGGACCAGGACGTCGATGAGCTCCAGGGCCGACAGCGGGGGCGCGGCGGAGAAGCCGTGCAGCGTCAGCGCGGCCAGGCCCGTGATCATCGCCTCCGCGTAGGCCGGTACCGGCGGGTGCTCCCCGCCCGGCTGGACCGGGACCGAGGCGATCGCGCCGGGCGCCGTGCCGGAGGTGCGGTCCCGCGCCGCGTAGAGCAGCACCGCGTGCAGGCGCTCGTCGCTGGTCGGCGGCCCCGGGTGCAGCAGGACGACGTTCGGCAGGAGCTGCTGCCAGGGTCCGCCGGGCCGGCACTGCTCGTTGGTCTCCGCGGCGGAGACGCCGTGCGCCCGCAGCTGGGCGGCCGTCATCAGCCGGCGCCGGCCGTCGGCCAGGACGTGCAGCGGGCGGGGGCGGGGGGAGAGCGGGATGTTGTGCGTCATGACCGGCAACTTCCCGCGCCCGATCGGCCCCTTAACCGCTGTTACACGCCCATCGCCGAACCGGGACAAGCCCGCCCTAAAGGACTCCTGTTCGGATGCCGAAAACCCCTGGTCCACCACAGTGCGGCCCAGGGGTTACGGCTGCTATTGCCTGAATTCCGTAACGACGACGGAACGCTCAATCGTTGGCCAAAGCAGAACCCTCACGCACCCCCGTCACAAGCCTGCGCCCGCAGCGCCCGCGCCAGGTCGTCCCGCGCCTCCAGCACCAGCCGGCGCAGCGCCGGGGCCGCGTCCTGGTGCGCCGACAGCCACGCGTCGGTCGCGTCCAGGGTGTCCTGGGAGTCCCGCAGCGACGGGAACAGGCCCCGGACCACGTCCATCCCGATCTGGATGGACCGCTCGGCCCACACCCGCTCGATCGCCGCGAAGTACTTCTCGGTGTACGGCGCGAGCAGGTCCCGCTGCGAGGGCTGCGCGAACCCGGCGATGGTCGCCTCCACCAGCGCGTTCGACAGCGCGTCCGACTCCACGACCTGCGCCCAGGCCTGCGCCTTCACCGCCGCCGAGGGGCGGGCCGCCAGACAGCGCACCTGGTGACGCTTGCCGGAGGCCGTGTCGTCGCGGGCCAGCTCGGCGGCCAGGACGCCCTCCTCGGCGGCGCCGTGGGCCGCCAGCGGCGCGAGGAAGGCCCAGCGCAGCTCCTGGTCCACGTCCAGGCCCTCGATCTTCTCGGTGCCCTCCAGCAGCCCGCGCAGCAGCTCCAGCTCCGCCTCGCCGGACGCCACCGACGCGAAGAACCGCGCCCACGCCAGCTGCTGCTCACTGCCCGGCGCCGCGTCCCGCAGCTCGCGCAGCGCACCCTCGCCGAGCAGCCGGCCGCCGGTCTCCCGCCAGTCGGGGGCCGCGTAGTGCACCAGCGCCGAGTTCGTCCAGGCGTGCAGCATCTGCAGGACGCCGATGTCGGACTCGCGTCCGGCGAACCGCAGCACCAGCGCCGCGAAGTCCCGGGCCGGCAGCAGCGCGTCCCGCGTCATGTTCCACAGCGCCGACCAGCACAGGGCACGGGCCAGCGGGTCGGTCAGGGACCCCAGGTGCTCGCGCAGCGTCTCCAGCGAGGTCGCGTCGAACCGCGTCTTGCAGTACGTGAGGTCGTCGTCGTTGACCAGGACCAGTTCGGGCGCCTCGGCACCGGCCAGCTCCGCCACCACCGTGCGCGGCCCCTCGACGTCCACCTCGGCGCGCGCGTAGCGCTCCAGCGTGCCCTCGGCCGTACGCCGGTACAGGCCCACCGCGACGCGGTGCGGGCGCAGTTCGGGGTGCGACTCGGCGGCCTCCTGCACGACCGCCAGCTCGTCGACCGTGCCCGCCTCGCCCAGCAGCACCTGCGGGGTCAGCGAGTTGACGCCGGCCGTCTGGAGCCAGGAGCGGGACCAGGCCGCCATGTCCCGGCCGCTGGTCTCCTCCAGGACCGACAGCAGATCGCCCAGGCGCGTGTTGCCGTACGCGTGCCGCTTGAAGTAGCGCCGCGCGCCCTCCAGGAACGCGTCCTGCCCGACGTACGCCACCAGCTGCTTGAGCGCGGAGGCGCCCTTGGCGTAGGTGATGCCGTCGAAGTTGAGCTTGGCGTCCTCCAGGTCGCGGATGTCGGCCGTGATCGGGTGCGTGGAGGGGAGCTGGTCGGCGCGGTAGGCCCAGGCCTTGCGGCGGTTGGCGAAGGTGATCCAGGCGTCCTTGAAGCGGGTCGCGCCGACGTTCGCGAAGGCGCCCATGAAGTCGGCGAAGGACTCCTTCAGCCACAGGTCGTCCCACCACTCCATGGTGACCAGGTCGCCGAACCACATGTGCGCCATCTCGTGCAGGATCGTGTTGGCGCGGCCCTCGTACGACGCCCGCGTCACCTTCCCGCGGAAGATGTACTCCTCCCGGAAGGTCACCATCCCCGGGTTCTCCATCGCGCCCAGGTTGTACTCGGGCACGAACGCCTGGTCGTACTTCCCGAAGGGGTACGGGTAGTCGAAGTGGTCGTGGAAGAAGTCGAAGCCCTGCTTGGTGATCAGGAAGACGTCGTCGGCGTCGAAGTGCGGGGCGAGCCCCTTGCGGCACAGGGCGCCGAGCGGGATCTCCAGCCGGGTGCCGTCCTCGAAGGTCCGCTCGTAGGAGTCCGTCACGTAGTGGTACGGACCGGCCACCACACACGTGATGTACGTCGAGATCGGCTTGGTCTCCGCGAACCGCCACACCCCGTCGGCGCGCTCACCGGCGCCGTTGGACCACACCGTCCACTCCTCCGGCGCCCGCACCTCGAAACGGAAGGGCGCCTTGAGGTCCGGCTGCTCGAAGTTGGCGAAGACCCGGCGCGAGTCGGCCGGCTCGTACTGGGTGTACAGGTACACCTCGCCGTCCTCCGGGTCGACGAAGCGGTGCAGTCCCTCGCCGGTACGGGAGTACGCGCACTGGGCGTCGACCACCAGCTCGTTGTCGGCGGCCAGGTCCTCCAGGGCGATCCGGGAGCCGTCGAAGACCTCGCTCGGGTCGAGGTCGCGGCCGTTGAGGGACACGGCGGTGACGCTCGGTGCGACCAGGTCGGCGAAGCTGCTCGCGCCGGGCTCGTTGCAGCGGAAGCGGAGCGTGGTGACGGACCGGAACGTGCGCGGCCCCTCGCCCTGCGCGTCACCGACGGCGGAGCGCACGTCGAGGGACACCTCGTACCCGTCGACGGACAGCAGGGCGGCCCGCTCCCGGGCCTCGTCGCGGGACAGATTCTCACCGGGCACGGGCGGCACTCCCTCGGATGGTGTTCAGTATGCGGACAGCACCGATCCTGCCATGCGCCCCTGACGCGCGGCAGCCGGGAATGGGCGGGCCGGTCGTTCGGTTGCGGGGTTGAGTACTCGTTCGCGCCGCCTCATGAGGAGAGACATGTCGGAGAAGACGCCCGTCGACTTCTGGTTCGACCCCCTGTGCCCCTGGGCCTGGATGACCTCCCGCTGGATCCTGGAGGTGGAGAAGGTCAGGGACATCGAGGTCCGCTGGCACCTGATGAGCCTGGCCGTCCTCAACGAGGACAAGCTCGACGACCTGCCCGCCGAGTACCGCGAGCTGCTGGAGACCAAGGCCTGGGGCCCGGTACGGGTCGTCATCGCCGCCCAGGAGGAGCACGGCGCCGACGTGCTCGGCGACCTCTACACGGCGCTGGGCACCCGCATCCACAACCAGGACGAGGGCTCGGGCAGGGAGACGGTCGCCGCGGCCCTGAAGGACGTCGGCCTGCCCGAGTCCCTCATGGACCACTGGGACGACACCCCCTACGAGCCGCAGCTGCGCGCCTCCCACAAGGAGGGCATCGACAAGGTCGGCCAGGAGGTCGGCACCCCGGTCATCGCCGTGCCCGGCGCCGACGGCGGGCAGCTCGCCTTCTTCGGCCCGGTCGTCACCCCCGCCCCCAAGGGCGAGGACGCCGCCAAGCTCTGGGACGGCACCCTCGCCGTGGCCTCCGTACCGGGCTTCTACGAGATCAAGCGCACCCGCACCAAGGGCCCGGACTTCAGCAACCTCTGAGCAGGGCACGCGTGTCCCCGCGCCCCCTCCCAGGGGGACGCGGGGAAAGGGAGGGGGCGGTCAGTCCTCCTCGGGCAGCGTCGCGCCGACGCGCCACCGGTCCTTGCGCTGGATCCGGCGGCAGCCGTTGTACGTGCAGCGGTGATAGGCCTTGGCGACGAAGACCTCCCCGGGCGCCAGCAGCTCCCCGAGGGCCAGCCGGGCCGCCGTCTTCTCCTCGTCCCCCTCCAGGTCGCGGAACTCGTGCATCGTGTCGCCGCAGTTGGGACACCGTACGTACGCCATGAGCGCCTCCTCGGGGGAACGGTGAGTCATTTCCCCCGCAGGAGGCGCCCCACCCCTGCCCTGCCCCCTGTGCTCGCAGGGGCCGTGTCCGGCCCGCCGTTACGCGGCGACCGGGGTGTAGTGCGAGGCGTTCCCCTCGATCGAGTAGCTCTCCTTGCCCTCGATGCCCACCGGCACGGGACCGGCCAGCGTCACCCGGTGCAGGCGGCGCGGCCGGTCGTCGTAGTTGTCGACGGCGTAGTGCTGGGTGATGCGGTTGTCGAACAGCACCAGCTGGTTCTCCGACCAGCGGTGGCGCAGCACGTTCTCCGGGCGGGTGACGTAGGACTGGAGCAGTTCGAGCAGCTTGCGCGACTCGCCCACCGACAGGCCCACGATCCGCTGCGCGAACCCGCCGATGAACAGTCCGCGCTCGCCGGTCAGCGGGTGGACCCGCACCACCGGGTGGGCCGTGCGGTACTTGATCGAGGTGAACCGGGACCGGTGCGCGGCCTTCTCGGCGTCGATGTCCTCGTCCGCCACCGCGTAGTCGTAGTCGTTGGTGTGCTCCGCCCACAGGCCGTCGGCCAGCCGACGCAGCGGCTCGGGCAGGTCGCGGTAGGCGCCCGCCGAGGACGCGATCAGCGTCTCGCCGCCGTACGGCGGGACCGTCAGGCTGCGCAGCGAGGTGGCCTGCGGCGGGTTGAGGACGAAGGTGACGTCGGTGTGCCAGTGGTTGGCGCGGCCCCGCTCGCTGTCGACCGGCAGCACGTTCGGGGCGCCGTTCACCGCGTCGACGGTCGGGTGGGCGGTGGTGAGGTCCCCGAAGGCGCGCACGAAGGCCTGCTGGCCCTCGTCGTCGAGGTTCACGTCGTCGAAGACCAGCGCCTTGTGCTCGGCGAGGGCGGCCCCCAGCGCGGTGACGGTGGCCCCGTCCAGCGGCCGGGAGACGTCGACGCCGGACACCTTCGCGCCGATACGGGACGTGATCTTGGTGATCCGCAGATCGCTCATGCCGGGTTCCTCTCTCAGATGCGGGTGAGTGCGGCCGGTGCCGGTGCCCCGGCCGCGGCCGGGTCGGTGGCCTCGGTGACGTACTGGTTGCGGGGCCGGGGCAGTCCGTAGCGCTCGCGCAGGGTCTGCCGGGGCCCGTACGCGGTGCGCAGCAGTCCGCGCTCGCGCAGGACCGGGACGACGTGGTCCACGAAGGTCTCCAGGCCCGAGGGCAGTACCGGCGGCATGATGTTGAAGCCGTCGGCCGCGCCCTGCGTGAACCACGACTCGATCCGGTCGGCCACCTGCTCCGGTGTCCCGGTGAAGGTCAGGTGGCCGCGCCCGCCGCCCAGCCGCCCGATCAGCCGCCGCACGGTCAGGCGCTCGCGCCGGGCCAGCTCCACGATCAGCGTGTAGCGGCTCTTGGCGCCCTCGATGGCGCTCTCCGGCGGCAGGTCGTCCGGGAGCGGACCGTCCAGGTCCAGGGTGCCGGGCTCCAGCCGCAGCAGGTCCTCCAGGCGCCGCACGCCGTGCGCGGGCACGATGTGGTCGTCCAGGATCCGCTCCGCGGCGCGCGCCTCCGCCTCGGTGGAACCGAGCACCGGGACGATGCCCGGCAGCACCTTGAGGTGCCCGGGGTCGCGCCCCGCGAGCCGGGTGCGGGACTTGACGTCGGCGTAGAAGGCCTGCGCGTCCCCGAGCGTCTGCTGCGCGGTGAAGACCGCCTCCGCGTACCGGGCCGCGAAGGCCTTGCCGTCCGTCGAGGACCCGGCCTGCACCAGCAGCGGGTAGCCCTGCGGGGTGCGGGGCACGTTGAGCGCGCCCTCGACGCTGAAGTACGTCCCCTTGTGGCGCGGCGGATGGACGCGGGCGTCGTCGCCCCACACGCCGGCCGCCTTGTCGGCGAGGACCGCGTCGTCCTCCCAGCTGTCCCACAGCTTCAGTGCCACGTCCAGGAACTCGGCGGCACGGGCGTAGCGTTCGGCGTGCGCGGGCTCGGCGTCCAGGCCGAAGTTGCGGGCCGCCTCGGCCCCCGCGGTGGTGACGATGTTCCAGCCGGCCCGGCCGCCGCTGACGATGTCCAGCGAGGCGAACCTGCGGGCCAGGTTGTAGGGCGAGTTGTAGGACGTGGACGCGGTCGCGATCAGCCCGATGTGCTCGGTCGCGGTGGCCAGCGCCGTCAGGAGGGTGAGCGGTTCCAGCGCGCCGGCCGGCCGCTGCGCGAGGTCGCTCCACAGCTGCGGGCCGTCGGCGAGGAACAGCGAGTCGAACGTGCCCCGTTCGGCGGTCCGGGCCAGCTTCACGTAGTGCGCGAGACTCACGTGCGCGTACGGGTCGCTCTCCGGCAGCCGCCAGGACGCCTCGTGGTGACCGGTGTTCATCAGGAACGCGTTCAGATGCAGTCGGCGGGTCATCAGTGGTCCTCCGTCACACCGAGGGCGGCCAGCAGCCGCTCCCGGTACTCGCCCAGCTTCGGCTCCCGGTAGGAGCGCGGATGGGGGCGGTCGATGGTCAGGTCGAGGCCGATACGGCCGTTCTCCAGCACCAGCACCCGGTCGGCGAGCACGATCGCCTCGTCGACGTCGTGGGTGACCAGCAGCACCGTGGGCCGGTGGCGCTTCCACAGCTCCCGCAGCAGGCCGTGCATCCTGATCCGGGTCAGGGCGTCCAGCGCGCCGAACGGCTCGTCGGCGAGCAGCAGTTGCGGCTCCCGCACCAGGGCCCGGGCCAGCGCCGCCCGCTGGGCCTCGCCGCCGGACAGCTCCCCGGGCCAGGCCCGTTCGCGCCCCGCGAGACCGACCTCGGCCAGGGCGGCCCGGCCGCGCCCGGCGGCCTCCTTGCCCTCCGCGCCGAGCAGCACGTTGTCCAGCACCCGGGACCAGGGCAGCAGCCGGGAGTCCTGGAACACCACCGACACCCGCTCCGGTGCCGACAGCCGGCCGTCGCCCTCGACGCCGTGGTCCAGTCCGGCCACGGCCCGCAGCAGCGTGCTCTTGCCGGAGCCGCTGTGCCCCAGCAGCGCCGTGAACTGGCCCGCGGGCAGTTCGAGGTCGATGCCGTCGAGCACCGTACGGCCCTTGAACGACCTGGTCAGACCGTGTAGCCGGACGGCCGGACGGGTCAGCTGCTCAGTGTGCGTCGCCACGACAGCACCCTCCGCTCGATCAGACGGACCACGCTGTCGGAGACCAGGCCGAAGACGCCGTAGATCAGCAGGCCGACGAGGATCACGTCCGTCTGGCCGTAGTTCTGGGCCTGGAACATCATGTAGCCGAGGCCGCTGGTGGCATTGATCTGCTCCAGCACCACCAGGCCCAGCCAGGAACCGGTGACACCGAGCCGGAGCCCCACGAAGAAGCCGGGCAGCGAGCCGGGGATGACCACCCGGCGGATGAACCGCAGCCGGGACAGCCCCTGCACCTCGGCCAGTTCGACGTAGCGGCTGTCGATGCCGGACAGCGCGGCGTGCGTGTTCAGGTACATCGGGATGTACACGACGATCGCGATGATGGCGATCTTGAAGGTCTCCCCGATGCCCAGCCACAGGATGAACAGCGGGATCAGGCCCAGCGTCGGGACGGCCCGGTTGAGCTGCACCGTCCCGTCGATCAGGGCGTCGCCCACCCGGCTGAGCCCGGCGGCCAGCGCCAGCAGCACCCCGGCGCCCAGCCCGATCGAGAACCCGGTCGCCGCCCGGCGCAGCGAGGTGACGACGTCGGTCGCGAGCGTCCCGTCCGACCACAGCCGGCCGGCCGTCTCCGCCACCGTCCAGGGCGCCGGGATCGCGCCGGGATCCAGCGCCCCGGCGGCCGAGGCGGCCGTCCACAGGACGACCACCAGCAGCGGACCGGCGAGCCGGGCGGCCGGCCACCGCTTCCCGGGCGAGAGGCGGCGGCGCCTGCGCACCTGGTGGGTGTCCTCGGCGACGGTGACCGCGCTCTCGGCGGTCGCGAGGGTGGTGGTCACGGCGCTCACCTCCGGTACTCCGCCGTCGCGGCCCGCGCCGCGATGGCCTCGAAGCGGCGGTCGAAGAGCTGTGTCACGTCGAACTCCTTCACGAAGCCGCCCTCCGCCAGCAGGTCCGCCGTCTCCTGCTCCCACCTGATCGCCTCGTCCCAGCTCGGCGGGAACAGCGGCTTGTTGGCCAGTTCGGTGACGGCCTCCGCCTGGGCGAGGGTCAGGTTCTGCGTCTTGACGTAGTACTCCCTGTTCCACTGGTCCGGGTGCTCCCACGTCCAGACGAGGCCCTTGACCCACTGCGGGATGTAGGCGGCGACGGCGGCGGCCTTGGCGGGATCGTTCAGTACGGACTGCGGCGCCCACAGCAGGCTGAGCAGGTCGACCACGTCGGTCTCGATGGTGTGCGCGCCCTTGGACCCGTACTGGTTCAGATAGGCGGGCGCCTGGCTGTTGGCGAGCGGGGCGACGTCCACCTGACCGGACTGGAGCGCGGTCAGGAACTGGTTGCTGGTCAGCGGCACCAGTTCGACCTGGTCGTAGTCGAGTCCCGCCTTCTTGAGCGCCCGCAGCAGCACGACGCCCTGCGCCTGCCCCTGCGAGAAGGCCAGCTTCCTGCCCTCGAAGTCGGCCGGGGTGCGAATGTCGCTGCCGGGCTTCGTCGCGAACAGGTAGTTCGGTTTACGGGTGAGGTTGACGGCGACGATCCTCGCCTTGAAACCCTGGTAGTAGGCCTGGATCGGCGGAATACCCGCATTGTTGGCGAGGTCCAGGGAGTCCGCCCGGAAAGCGTTGATGACGTCCGGCCCCGCACCGATGTTCAGCCAGTCCGACACCTTGAACGGAACCGTCAGCCGGGCCAGTTCGAACTGGATTTGCTGAGTGTTCTGATAAGAGGAGATCTTCAGGCTGGTGCCCTCGGGCACCGTGTCGGAGAGCGGAGCGGTGGAGGCGCCCTCCGTCTCGGCGGCGGCACTGCCGCCGGCGCAGCCGCCGAGCCCGGCGACGGCTGCCGAAGCACCGATCAGCGAGGTGAGGAAGAGACGGCGGTCAATGCCTGTGGCAGGCGGAGAGGGCATGGGAGAACTCCCTGATCTCATACGGACGGGAAACGGCGGCAGCCGGCAAGACGGGACGGCACAGCAAGGTGGTGCCGGGCAGTGAGGCATGCGGAATTCCGGTGTCGGAAAAGGGAATTCACGCAGCGGGATACGCGCTCCGGGCGCGCCGGGGCGTCAGCAACAGAGGGTGCGACAGCTCATGGGGTGAATGCTTCCGGTCAGCGGTGATCCGTGTCAACATTCCGAGGCGCTGAATTAATTAGCCTCAGGTGAGGCGCCCAGCGGATCCCGGTACAGCACGTCCAGGACGACCGAGCCACCCGCGACGGCCGGCACGGATTCGGGAAAACTCGTCGGGAAGACGGTCGCCGCGCGTTCCGTGCCGACCTCCTCGCGCAGCGCCGCCAGGCAGTCCGTGCGGTGCGTGGCGCCGATCTCGGTCACCACCACCGTCTCCGGGTTGAGGACGTCCGCCAGCAGCCCCGCCGCCCGCCCGGTGGCCCGCGACCGCTCCAGCAGCAGCGCGGCGGCCAGCGGGTCACCGGCGTTCGCCGCGGCCAGCACGTGCCGCGGATCGGCCCCGTCGGTGATCCCGGCCGCGCGGGCCCGGCGGCACAGGGTCCGCTCGCTCAACTCCGCCTGGAGGCAGCCGGTACGCCCGCACGCGCACGGCTCGCTGCCGCCCGGCACCGGCAGATGTGCGATGGAGCCCGCCTGCGAACGCGGACCGTGGTGCACCTCGTCGTGCGTGGCGAAGGCCGCGTCGACCACGTTGCCGACGAACAGGTGCAGCACGCTCCCGCCGCCCCGCGCCCGCCCGAACAGCCGCTCACCGTTGACCAGCGCCCGGGCGTGCCCGTCGACGTGGACGGGCAGCCCGGTGTGCGCGCCGAGCACCTCCCGCACCGGTACGTCCCGCCAGCCCAGCAGCTCGTGCTCGACGATCACGCCGCAGTCCCGGTCGACCCAGCCGCCGGCCGCGAACCCCACCCCGAGCGGTCGGGCGTCGCGGACCTCGGCCAGCATCGCCGCCAGTGCCTCGGCCGCGCGGGGCAGCACCCACCGCGGAGCGGTGCGCTCGTGCTTCAGCTCCCGCTGCCGCAGCACCCGGCCGCGCAGGTCGAGCAGCGCGACCGTGGTGTGGGGGACGGCCACGTGCATTCCGCCGACGACGAACCGCGAGTCGTCGAGGTCCAGGGGCACGTGCGGACGGCCCACCCCCTTCGACCGCCGGGGCGGCTCGGCCTCGCGGACCAGCCCGAGCCGGGTGAAGCGGGCGCAGTAGTCCGTCACGGACGCCGGGGACAGCCCGGTCAGCCGGGCGATGGTGCTGCGCGCCACGGGCCCGTGCTCGAGCACGGAGCGCAGCACCACACCGGCGGTGGCCCGCCGCCGGTCGCGGTCGGCGCCGCGCGGTACGGGGGAAGCGATCAGGGTTGCCGCGGTACGGGGCATGGGGTGGGTCTCCTCCGGAACGGGTCCGACACTGCGCCGTCTGAACGGACGGAGGCGCGCCGGGTCCATCCCGCCCGCCTCACGGATCTGCTGACTCGTTCGCCGGGGGCACCCGTGTGGTGGTGCCCCGTCAGCTCACGCGAGGACGGCGACAGGTGGCGGTGCCCTGGCGTCGCAGGTCGACATAGCGACGCGACGTGAAGTTCCGGGCCTGGGCAACCATGTGCTCGAAGCTAGCAAAACGCCACCGCCCTGCCCAGACGGCGACCGACGGGCGAGACGGGGAGCGCCGTCCGGCGAGACGGAGGGTGCCTTCCGGCGAGCCGGAGGGCACCGGCAGGCATGACAGAAGGCCCCCGCGAGTCACGTCCTCGCGGGGGCTTTCCTCATTCCGCCCGCCCGGTGAAGGTTGAGAAGACGATCACGAGGCAGGACGACTCAAGGGGCTCAGGGGGCCAGCAGCAGCGTGTTGCTGCGGGACTTGGCGGCCTCGTAGCGCCTGGCCACGTCCTGCCAGTTGACGACGGCCCACATGGCGTCGATGAAGTCGACCTTCTGGTTCTTGTACTGCAGGTAGAAGGCGTGCTCCCAGGCGTCGAAGACCAGGATCGGGGTGGAGCCCTGGCCGACGTTGCCCTGGTGGTCGTAGATCTGCTCGACGATCAGCCGGCCGCTCAGCGGCTCGTAGGCCAGCACGCCCCAGCCCGAGCCCTGGGTGGTCGCGGCGGCCTTGGTGAGCTGCGCCCGGAATCCGGCGAAGGAGCCGAAGGACTCGGCGATCGCGTCGGCCAGCTCGCCCACGCCGTCCTTGTCCAGGGGCTCGCCGCCGCCGTCACCGGTCATGTTGTGCCAGTAGATCGAGTGCAGGATGTGGCCGGAGAGGTGGAAGGCCAGGTTCTTCTCCAGGCCGTTGATCGAGCCCCACGTCTCCTTGTCCCGCGCCTCGGCGAGCTGCTCCAGCGTGTCGTTGGCGCCCTTGACGTACGCGGCGTGGTGCTTGTCGTGGTGCAGCTCGATGATCTCGGGACTGATCACGGGAGCCAGCGCGGAGTAGTCGTACGGCAGTTCAGGAAGCGTGTAGACGGACATGGCGGATCCCCTCCGACCTCTTATTGCAAAAAGCTTGCAAGTGCACGCTAGCAGCAAGAGGCTCGGGAGGGGTGGCGGGGCGGACCCGGCGCACACGAACGGGCCCCCCGCACGCCTTCGTGCGGGGGGCCCTCGTGATCAATGCACCTAGCCGCGGGCCGTATCCCGCCGCTGCCGGGCGTAGCCGACGGCCGCCAGGACCAGCGTCATCCCGCCCGTCGAGTACAGCTGCACCCGGGTGTCCGGCTCGCGGGCCATCAGGACGAACACCGCGGCCATGCCCGCCAGCGCCACCCAGGTCAGCCACGGGAAGGCCCACATGCGCACGACCAGCTTCTCGGGCGCCTCCCGCTCCAGGTGGCGGCGCAGCCGCAGCTGCGAGGCGGCGATGAAGATCCAGACGACCAGGATGACCGCGCCGATCATGTTCAGCAGCCAGGAGAAGACGTCGTCCGGCCGCCAGTAGCTGAGCAGCACGCAGCCGAAGCCGAAGAGGGAGGAGACCAGCACCGCGACCCGCGGCACCCCGCCCGACACCCGGCCCAGCACCTTCGGTCCCTGCCCCCGCTCGACCAGCGAGTAGCCGATGCGTGAGGCCCCGTAGATGTTGGCGTTCATCGCGCTCAGCAGCGCCACCAGCACCACGATGTTCATGAGCTGCCCCGCGCCCGGGATGCCCAGCTCGTCGAGGGCCGCCACGTACGGGCCCTTCTCGACGACCTCGGGGGAGTCCCACGGGACCAGGGTCACGATGACCGCCATCGAGCCGATGTAGAACAGCGCGATGCGCCACATCGCCGTCCGCACGGCGCTCGCCACGCCCCTGACCGGGTTCTCCGACTCGGCCGCCGCGATGGTCACCGTCTCCAGACCGCCGTAGGCGAACACCGAGGCGAGCAGGCCGATGATCAGGCCGTTGCCGCCGTGGGGCAGGAAGTCGCCCAGGTGGGAGGTGCCGGGGGAGTCGGTGCCCGGCAGGATCCCGCAGATCGCCAGCACGCCCAGCACCAGGAACAGCGAGATCGCGCCGACCTTGAGCGCGGCGAACCAGAACTCGAACTCGCCGAAGTTCTTCACGGCGGCCAGGTTCGTCCCGCAGAACACCACCATGAACAGCGCCACCCACGCCCACTCGGGCGTGCCCGGCAGCCAGCCGTGCACGATCTGCGCCGCGCCGATGCCCTCGAGCCCGACGGCCGTGCACAGCAGCACCCAGAACGCCCAGCCCGCGGTGAATCCGGCCCACGGGCCGATCGCCCGCTCGGCGTGCGCGGAGAAGGAGCCTGAGGAGGGATACGCGGCGGACATCTCGCCCAGCATCCGCATCACCAGCATCACGAGGAGGCCGGAGACGGTGTAGGCGACGACGATCGAGGGCCCCGCGGCGGCGATACCGGCGCCGGAGCCGACGAACAGCCCGGCCCCGATCACCCCGCCGAGGGCGATCATCGACAGGTGGCGCTGCTTGAGGCCGTGGGAGAGGGCGGCGTCCGCCGGCTGCCGGGGCGCCTTGGCGGTGGTGCTGTTGGACATGGAGCGGCTCGTCCAATGCGTGGGGGGACGGGGGGAAGTGGGGTGCGGGGAGGTCGGGTGCGGGGAAGTGGGGGCTGGGCAGGGCAAAAGCGCCCACAGTTTCCGGTCTCGCGCCGCCCGGCGACAGCGGCGGCCCACGATGCGGACGGACCGGATACGGAACGCGATCATCCGAATACGGCGTTCCGCATGCCGGCGTACCCGGGTGACGCCCGCCTCACCCCCTCGGTGACCGGTCTCACCCGAGTCCGTGTGTATCCCGCGGTCTTTGTCGGGAGCCCACCAAGTCCACGAGCGGGCCTTTGTCGTGCGCCCCTGGTGATCGGTCCCGCCCGCTGGGATAGCGTCGCGGTGTCCGACATGTCCACACCACCCCACCGCGGAGTCCCCATGAGCACCGCTGCCGTCCCCGCCCGATCCGGGCAGGTCCTCGCCGACCTCATCCCCTCATCCCGAGTCCGGGACGTCGCGCTCGTGGCGGGCGGTGCCGTGCTCACCGGCATCGCGGCCCAGATCGCGGTGCCCGTGCCCGGTTCCCCGGTGCCGGTGACCGGCCAGACCTTCGCGGCACTGCTCGTCGGCACCTCGCTCGGCGCCCGCCGCGGCCTGCTCTCCCTCGCGCTCTACGCCCTGGTCGGCATGGCGGGCGTGCCGTGGTTCGCCGAGGGCGGCTCCGGCACCGCCGCCCCCTCCCTCGGCTACGTCTTCGGCATGCTGCTCGCCGCCACGGTCGTGGGCGCCCTGGCCCGCCGCGGCGCCGACCGCTCGGTGCTGCGCACGGCCGGCACGATGCTGCTCGGCGAGGCGATCATCTACGCCGTCGGCGTGCCGTACCTGGCCCTCGCCGCCGACATGTCCCTCACCGCCGCGATCGCGGCCGGCCTCACCCCGTTCCTGATCGGCGACGCGCTGAAGGCCGCGCTGGCGATGGGCGTCCTGCCCACCGCGTGGAAGCTGGTCGACAAGCGGTAACCGGCGCGGGCCCATACGAAGAGGCTCGCCGGAGCGCGACAGCGCCCCGGCGAGCCTCTTCCGTTTCCCCGCGAAGGTCAGCCCTTCGCGGCGTCGGTCTTCCGCGTCGCGGTGATCCGCTGCTTGACGAGGGCGACGGCGACGACGAGCGCGGCGACGAGCAGCGACAGCAGCACGGTGCTGCGCCCGTCGTGCTCGGTGTCGGTCAGCATGTAGCCGAGCACGAAGACGATGACCGCGGCGGCCGCCCAGGTCAGGTACGGGTACAGCCACATCCGCACGATCAGCTTCTCCGGCGCCTCGGCCTGGATGATCTTCCGCAGGCGCAGTTGCGAGAAGCAGATGGCCAGCCAGACGAAGAGGGCCACGGCGCCCGAGGAGTTGAGCAGGAAGAGGAAGACCGTGTCGGGGAACTTGTAGTTGAAGAAGACCGCGACGAAGCCGAAGACGACGGACGACAGGATCGCCGTCTGCGGCACCCCGCGCCGGGTGGTCCGGGCGAACGCCTTCGGCGCGTCCCCGCGCTGACCGAGCGAGAAGGCCATGCGCGAGGCGGTGTAGAGCCCGGAGTTCAGACAGGACAGCACGGACGTCAGCACGATGAAGTTCATGATCTCGCCGGCGTTCGGGATCCCGAGCGAGTCCAGCGCGGCGACGTAGGAGCCCTGGTCGACGATCGACCGCGAGTCCCAGGGCAGCAGCGCGACCACGACGAAGATGGACCCGAGGTAGAAGACGGCGATGCGCCAGATGATGCTGTTGGTCGCCTTGGTGACGGCCCGCTGCGGGTCCTCGGACTCACCGGCGGCGAGCGTGGGGATCTCGCTGCCCATGAACGAGAAGACGACGAGCAGTACGCCGGTGAGAACGGCCCCGGCCCCGTGCGGCAGGAACCCGCCGTGCTCGGTGAGGTTCCCGAGTCCAGCCTGGTCGCTGTCCACGCCGGGCAGCACCCCGAAGACGGCCAGCCCGCCGACGACGATGAACGCGGCGATGGCGACGACCTTGATCCCGGCGAACCAGAACTCGAACTCGCCGTAGGAGCCGACGGAGGCGAGGTTGGTGGCGGTGAGCACGACCATCACGATCAGCGCCCAGCCCCACTGCGGCACGGCGGGGATCCACCCTTCCAGGATCTTGGCCCCGGCGGTGGCCTCCACGGCCAGCACCACGACCCAGAAGAACCAGTAGAGCCAGCCGATGGAGAACCCGGCCCAGGGGCCGAGCGCGCGGTCGGCATGTGCGGAGAACGAGCCCGAGGTCGGATTGGCGGCCGACATCTCCCCGAGCATCCGCATCACCAGCACCACGAGCGTGCCGACGAGGGCGTACGAGAGGAGGATGCCGGGTCCCGCGGTGGCGATTCCCGAACTGGAACCCACGAACAGCCCGGCTCCGATGACGCCGCCGATGGCGATCATCGAAAGGTGGCGGTTCTTGAGTCCGGCCTGAAGGCCGGAGCCGGGTCCGGAGGGGCCCGCGGGCCCTTCCTCGGGCTTGGTCAAGGTCGGCTGCGAAGTCATGGGGGGAGGGTTTCCTTTGCGCCGGTCGAGCACTTTCCCGTACGAGCGGTGTACGAGCCGGACCAGTGAAACGGAGGCGAACGAATTCAGGAACCTTTGAATCCGGATCGTTACTTGAGCTTTCCCTGAGCTTTTAAAGCTTCACAAGTCGTTTTCCCAGGCGCGACCCGAAGCGTCCACCGCTTGGCGCGCGTGTCACACTCGACGCATGCGCGTGTATCTCGGCTCGGACCATGCGGGCTTCGAACTCAAGAACCACCTCGTCGAGTGGCTCGCGGCGGCGGGTCACGAGCCCGTCGACTGCGGTCCGCACATCTACGACGCCCAGGACGACTACCCGCCCTTCTGCCTGCGCGCCGCCGAGCGCACGGCCGCGGACCAGGGCGCCCTCGGCATCGTGATCGGCGGTTCCGGCAACGGCGAGCAGATCGCGGCGAACAAGGTGAAGGGCGTGCGCGCGGCGCTGGCCTGGAGCGAGGAGACGGCGTCGCTGGGCCGCCAGCACAACAACGCCAACGTCGTCGCGGTCGGCGCCCGCATGCACACGCAGGAGGAGGCGACGAAGTTCGTCGAGACCTTCCTCGGCACCCCGTTCTCCGGCGACGAACGCCACATCCGCCGCATCGACATGCTCACGGCCTACGAGACGACGGGCGACCTCCCCCCGGTCCCGCCCCACCACCCGCAGCAGTAGGACCCCCGCAGCAGCACCCTCCGCAGTAGCACCCCGAACCCCCGACCGCCCTGCCGCCCCCCACCGCACGAGCACCGGGGGCGGCACCGGCCTCGCGGGCCGGGCGAAAGGACACCGCACGTGCCAGAGGGGCACACGATCCACCGGCTGGCCCAGGACTACACCGCGGCCTTCGCCCGCACGGCAGTCCGCGTCACCAGCCCGCAGGGCAAGTTCGCCGACTCGGCCGCCCTTCTCGACGGCACCGTCCTGACCACCGCCGACGCCCACGGCAAGCACCTCTTCCTCGGCTTCGGCGCAGCCGGGAACGCGGCGGAGGACGCCGCCGAGAACCCCGTCTGGGTCCACATCCACCTCGGCCTCTTCGGCAAGGTCGCCTTCGGCCCGGCCCCCGCGCCCCCGCCCACGGACACCGTCCGCCTGCGCCTGGCCAACGACACCGCCTACGTCGACCTCCGCGGCCCCACCACCTGCGCCCTGATCACGGAACCGGAGAAGCGGGCGATACACGACCGCCTCGGCCCCGACCCGCTGCGCCCGGACGCCGACCCCGCGGCCGCCCACCGCCGGATCTCCCGCAGCCGCACCACCATCGCCGCCCTGCTCATGGACCAGAAGGTCATCGCCGGCGTCGGCAACGTCTACCGGGCCGAGGTGCTCTTCCGCCACGGCATCGACCCGTACCGCCCCGGCAAGGACCTCACCCCCGCCGAGTGGGACACCATCTGGCAGGACCTCACCGCCCTGATGCGCGAGGGGGTGCGGAACAACCGCATCGACACCGTCCGCCCCGAGCACACCCCCGAGGCCATGGGCCGCCCGCCCCGCGTCGACGACCACGGCGGCGAGGTCTACGTCTACCGCCGGGCCAACCAGCCCTGCCACCTGTGCGGCGGCCCGATCAGCACGGCCGACCTCGCCGCCCGCAACCTCTTCTGGTGCCCCACCTGCCAGAAACGGTGAGAGTCCGGACTCAGAACCCGTGCGGCAGCCACGGCGCCACGTCCGACCCGAACCCCACCGACGCCTCCGCCAGCGCCCCGGACCGCACCTCGCGCACCCGCCCGGCCGCGCCCAGCGCACCCAGCCGCACACCCCCCAGGTACGCCGCACCCAACTCCCGCACGGACAGCGCCAGATCAGCCCCGTCGGACGTACGCTCGCACGACGCGCCCTTCGCGTCGCCGCTCAGCCGCCAACGCCCCGCGTTCCAGGGGCAGAAGGCGTCCTCGACCTCGAACACCACGTCCACCGGCGCCTGGTAGGTCCGCGCCGCGAGCGCCGCCCCCACGTCCACCAGCCGCACGTACAGCGCGTCCCGCGACTCCGGCCGGCACCGCCGGATGTCCGACACCTGGTACTGCCACGCCTCGTCCACCGGCCGCCCCCGCACCGCCAGCCGGGAGGTCAGGTCGACGTCGTACAGGAACCGCCACAACGCCGCCTCGGTCGCCGGGTCGAGACCCGCCAGGTCGTCGAGGACCACCGTGCCCCCGGCCCCCTCGGGCCCCCAGGCCGGCCGCACCCGGAAGCGCGCGAACCCGGTGACCTCGCCGCCCCGCCGGGCCACGACGCACTGCAGGGGCGAGGCGCCGTCCCGCCCGCTCTCCGGATCCAGCAGCGCCAGCCG
Source organism: Streptomyces rubrogriseus (assembly GCF_027947575.1). NCBI lineage: Bacteria > Bacillati > Actinomycetota > Actinomycetes > Kitasatosporales > Streptomycetaceae > Streptomyces > Streptomyces rubrogriseus. The sequence continues at coordinate 1,288,706 of NZ_CP116256.1, forward strand.
CTCCCAGCCGGGCCGCCGGGCCAGCATCCCCGGCCGCCCCGGCACCAGCCGTGCGTACACCGCCTCGCACGCGTCGAGCACGTCGGCGGGCGCCGCGTACCGCAGCCGTACGTCATCCGTACCGGCCGGCACCGACAGCCGGACCCGGCTCGTGTCGATCTCCGCGCTCAGCGAGAAGGTCGCGGCGCCGTATCCGAACCGGCCGTAGATGGCCGGCTCGGAGGCCGTCAGGACCGCCAGCGGCTCGCCCCAGGCCCGTACGTCGTCCAACTGCCGCCGCATCATCGACGTCAGCACGCCCCGGCGCCGGTGCGTGGCGGCGACGCTCACCATCGTCACGCCCGCCGCGCGCACCTGCGCGCCGCCCGGCACGGTCATCCGGAAGTCGAACGACCCCGTCGTTCCGACGCACGCCTCGGCCGCCCCGTCCCCCTCCCAGACGCCGATCGACCGGTCCACCCGCGTCAGCTCCCGGAACAGCTCCAGCTCCTCGGCCGGCTCCGGAACCCCGCCGAAGGCACGGATCAGCGACCCGTACCAGCTGTCCCACTCCTCGCGCCGCAGCACCCGCGGCTGGGTCATCGTCGTCGTCACGCCGCCGTCATCACCTGTGGACCGTTCCATACGGCATGCGTACCAGGGCGGCACGAGTCGGGCGAGGCAATTTCCGCAGGGGTGCGGCGCGGGAGCCGTTCGTGAAGTTCACTGTGAAGTCCGGTCTCGGACGGGGGATAAGTGGGACCTCCCGTGCCAAGCGGCCGGTCCGATGGATAGGGTCCCGAACTAATGGCAGCAGGACGACAGCGGCGCGCGGAGGCCGAGACGTTCACGGCCCGGTGGAAGAAGCAGTGGCACCGGGCCCGCGTCGGCGTGCGCCGGGCCGCCGTCGACTACTTCCGCGGCGACGGCTCGGACTGGATCGCGCTCGCCGGACTGCTGCTGACGATCCCCGTCATCGCGGCCACCACGATGGCCAACTCCGTGTGGTGCTCGCCCTCCGCGCTGGTCATCCCGATCGTCGCGGGCGGCCTGCTGCTGCGCCCGGCGAGCCTGCTCGGCCTGTACGCCGCGGCGGCCACCGCGCTGATCGTGGAGTCGGTGCAGCTCGGCCCGTACACCGAGGGACCGTCGCGGGTCACCCCCGGCGTGGTCCTCGTCGTCGCGGCCTGCGGCTTCTTCGGACTCCTCGTCGCCCAGTTCCGCAGCCGGGTCGGCGTGCCCTGGCGGCGCGGCGGCACCATGCTCTTCGACCTGCGCGAACGCATCCGCGTCCAGAGCAAGCTGCCCAAGCTGCCCAAGGGCTGGCACCGCGAGATGGCGCTGCGCCCGGCCGGCGGCCAGTCCTTCTCCGGCGACTTCGTCGTCGCGGCCCGCACCAACGGCGGCCGGACGCTGGAGGTCGTCCTCACCGACGTCTCCGGCAAGGGCATGGACGCCGCCTCGCGCGCCCTGCTGCTGTCGGGCGCCTTCGGCGGACTGCTGGGCAGCCTGCCCCCGCACGCCTTCCTGCCGGCCGCCAACGGCTACCTGCTGCGCCAGGACTGGGACGAGGGCTTCGCCACCTCCATCCACCTCGTCCTGGACCTCGACTCCGGCGACTACGAGCTGTACTCCGCCGGGCACCCGCCGGGCCTCCAGCTCAGCGCGGGCACCGGCCGCTGGGAGGAGAAGTCCGCCGAGGGGCCGCTGCTCGGCGTGTACGACGGTGCGCAGTTCGACCAGGTGAAGGGCACCCTGCGGCCCGGAGACGTGCTGATGCTGTTCACGGACGGCCTGGTGGAGACCTCCGACCGGGACATCGCCGAGGGCATCGACCGCCTCACCGGCGAGGCCGACCGCTATGTCGCGGGCGGCTTCCACGGCGCGGCCTGGCACCTGATCGAGGCCGTGGCCAAGGACGTCAACGACGACCGGGCGCTGCTGCTGATCTGCCGGGAGGGCCCGACGGCCCAGTCCACGCCGGCCACGGACTGAGGCCCGCCCCGCATACTGGGCCCATGCCGCCCACGCCGCCCGTGCCCCGCGACTCCGGACCGCCCGCCCCGCCGCTCTCCCTGGCCGAGGTCGAGGCCACGGCCCGCGCCGCCCACGCCGGACAGACCGACAAGGCGGGCCGGCCCTACGCCGAGCACCTGCGGGCCGTCGCCGAGGGCGTGCGGCGGCGCGGCGGCGACGACGAGCAGATCGCGGCCGCCTGGCTGCACGACGCCGTGGAGGACGAGGCGCTGACCGAGGGGTGGCTGGCCGAGGCGCCGCTGAGCCGCCGTACCAAGGACATCGTCCTGGCCCTCACCAAGCGGGCGGGGGAGCCGGCCGAGGCGTACGCCGAGCGGATCCTGGCCACCCCCGGCGCGCGGCTGGTCAAGGAGGCGGACCTGGCGCACAACGCCGACCCCGCGCGGCTGGCCGTCCTCGACGCGGCCACCCGCACACGACTGACCGAGAAGTACACGCGGATGCGCGCACTCCTCGGTCAGGGGTGACCCACCGGTTCTAGACGGAGATCTTCTCGCCGCCGGCGTTCGAGGCGGCGGGCTCGGTGGACGTCCCGCCTGTCCCGGTACCGGCTGCCCGGTCCCGCTTCTCACGCCCCCGGGCGGCGTCGCCGGGATCCCGTCCGAAGGCCCAGTCCATCCTCGGTTCGACCACGTACCGCAGGACCCGCTGGACGGGCTTGGTGCACAGCAGGGTGACGGCGGCGGCGCCGAGTACGGTGAGCCCGATCTCGCCGAGCGGCCGGTCCAGGAAGGGCTGCTGGAACCAGCCGGTGTAGTCGCCCTCCTTCACCAGGAAGCCGTGCAGCAGGTAGCCGTAGATCGTGCCGGCGCCGAGCGCGGTGAACCACATGCGCCGGCCGGGCACCCAGGCGAAGAAGCACGCGGTGAGCACCACGGAGCAGCCGAAGAGCGCGAGGGTCAGGACGGGCCCGGACCACCAGGGGGCGCTCGTGTCCTGCACCGAGGCGTTGCGGTAGAACCAGCCGGTCTCCATGCGCGGCACCGACCACCAGGCGATCACCAGCGCCGCCGCGACCACCGGCACGGACCAGATCCGCACCGAACGGCGCCGCACCAGCTGGAAGTGCTCGGGGCGCAGCAGCAGACCCAGCACGAAGCACGGCAGGAACTGCAGCACCCGCTGCATGTTCAGGTCGTTGCCGACGGTGGGCGTCACGGAGGCCAGCGCGGCGATGGCGAGGGCGATCGGGAGCGGCCAACGGAGCGTCTGCCAGAGGGGGGTGGTCAGCCGCCACACGAACAGCGCGCACAGGAACCACAACAGGTAGGTGGGGTCCAGCAGGCTGATGTCGTTGCCCGGGTCCTCGCTGACGCGGCGGTGCAGCGCGTAGGCGACCTCGAAGACGACGTAGGGGACGACGACGCCGGTGATCAGCCGTTTGACGCGCTTGGGGCTCAGGTCGAAACTGCGCGAGAAGTAGCCGGAGATGACGATGAACGCCGGCATGTGGAACGTGTACAGGACCCGGTAGAGGGTCTCCACGGTCCGGTTCCCGTCCAGGATCTGACCCCAGGCGTGGCCCACACCGACCAGGACGATCGCCAGGTACTTGGCGTTGTCGAAGAACGCGTCGCGCTGCCGGCTCGGGCGGGTGCGTGGGGACGGCGACTTCCGGTCGCCGTCGGATCGCAGCGAGCTAGTCATGCAACCCCCCGCCGAAAAACCGGCGAGTAGTCACAGGACCTCGCTGCTCTGGTGGGGGACGAGGCAGCGTAGAACATCTGAGGCACCCTAGCGTTCGCCGTCGCATTCCGTAAAACGCTCGACGTCATTCCCGCATTTCGGGTCTTGGGCACGGTGTGAGTACCGTGCGAGTACCCCTATTCCGTGAACTCGGCCTCCCCGGACGGGTGACGGCCCCCACGCTGAGCGCCCTGTTTGTCCTGACACATCATGACTGAACGGTGCACTTACCGGCTTCATGAGTGATCCTGTGATCTCCCTGTGATCTCCCTGTGGTGATGCTTCCGGCGTACCCGTCGATGTGTCCGCCGCGACAATTCGAAATACCTGCGAACGCGTTGTGTGGGCATGGAAACGAAACGGCTCGAATTTCTCGTTCGAGTGGACCGTCGAAATCGTGTGCGGGAGGCGACGGCGGGCCGCGCCCGCGTGCGCGGGGGAGCGTGCCGCTCACGGAACCGACCGGACGATGTGTCACCTGCCGCATGACGGGGCCCGGTTGGTGGCACGATGGTTCTGGCGGGGGTGTTGCGTTGCCACACCTCCGGGCGGGAGTGCGGACCGACCGAGGGTGTGATCAGTTGTGGCCATTTCACTGTCAGTGGTGCTGCTCTTGGGGATCATCCTGGTGGTGCTGCTGCGGGGAGGGTCGATCAAGGCGGGGCCGGCGGTCGTCGCGGTCCTCTTCGGCTTCTTCCTCGCCTCGACCGGGATGGCCGACGACATCCAACGCTTCCTGGACTCGATAGCGGACACCATCAACTCGATCCAGTTCTAGCCCGCCGCCTCCGAGCCCCGTGCGGTCCGGGCCCCAGTACGGTCCGGGCCTCCCCGGGACCGCACAAAGGCCTCCGGCCCGATCCCTGCGGGACCGGGCCGGAGGCCTCTCGGAGCGGGCGACGGGAATCGAACCCGCGTAGCCAGTTTGGAAGACTGGTGCTCTACCATTGAGCTACGCCCGCACAGCACGCGCCGCAGGTCGGTGACCGCGGCACTGCACGCATCGTAGCGGGTCGTCCCCCCTCGACGCACACCCCTTCCGGTCCGCGCCGGACCTTCGCGGACGCTCGGGAAACTCTGCGGTCCCCGGTGGCCGGCGGCATGTACCCTACGTGTCGCACCAGACGGGGTGTGGCGCAGCTTGGTAGCGCGTCCGCTTTGGGAGCGGAAGGCCGTGGGTTCAAATCCCGCCACCCCGACCATCGACCGACCACCGAGTGATCGCCTTTTGGGCCGTGTAGTCGCTGCCGTTACTATGCAAGCTGCACGCCCGTGTGTCATCAGCGTCTGAAGTCTCCGGGCGGCGAAATTTGCCGGACACTCTGGTTCCGGCAGAACCCAAGAAGTCAGCCACCAAGGAGACCGAACCGTGAAGAGCGCCGTGGAGACCCTGAACCCGACCCGGGTTCGGCTCACTGTCGAGGTGCCCTTCGAGGAGCTCAAGGACAGCCTCGACGCGGCGTACAAGAAGATCAACCAGCAGGTCACGGTGAAGGGCTTCCGCAAGGGCAAGATCCCGGCCCGGGTCATCGACCAGCGGTTCGGCCGCGGTGCGGTGCTGGAGGAGGCGGTCAACGACGCGCTTCCCAAGTTCTACACCGACGCGGTCAACGAGGCCGAGCTGAACCCGCTCGGCCAGCCCGAGGTCGACATCACGGAGCTGAAGGACGGCGAGACGCTGAACTTCACCGCCGAGGTCGACATCCGCCCCTCCATCGAGATCCCGGACTACTCCGGCATCGAGGTCGAGGTCGACGCCGTCGAGGTCACCGACGAGGACGTCGAGAAGTCGGTCGAGCAGCTGCGCGAGCGCTTCGCCTCCACCTCCCCGGTCGAGCGCGCCGCCGCGGACGGCGACGTGCTCACCCTCGACCTGCAGGCCAAGGTCGACGGCGAGGTCCTCGAGGACGGCGTCGCCGACGGTGTGTCCTACACCATCGGCTCCGGCGAGCTGCTGGACGGCATCGACGAGGCCGTGAAGGGCCTGGAGGCCGGTGGCGAGGCCACCTTCACCTCCGAGCTCAAGGGCGGCTCGGCGGCCGGCAAGGAGGCCGAGGTCACCGTCAAGGTCTCCCAGGTCGCCGCGCGCGAGCTGCCCGAGCTGGACGACGACTTCGCGCAGCTCGCGTCGGAGTTCGACACGCTGGAGGAGCTGCAGGCCGACAGCCGCAAGCGCCTCGCCAACATGAAGCAGTACGACCAGGCGACGCAGGCCCAGGAGCGCGTCCTGGACAAGCTGCTCGAGCTGGTCGAGGTCCCGGTCCCCGAGAAGCTCCTCGAGGACGAGATCAACACCCGCAAGCACAACCTCGAGCACCACCAGCTCGGCCAGATGGGCCTCGACCTCGAGAAGTACCTCGAGCTCCAGGGCAAGACCGCCGAGGAGTTCGAGACCGAGACCCGCGAGGCCGCGGTCAAGGGCATCAAGACCCAGTTCGTCCTCGACGAGCTGGTCAAGCAGGAGAAGCTCAACGTCAGCCAGGAAGAGCTGACCGAGCACCTCATGCGCCGTGCCGCCTCCTCCGGCATGTCCCCCGACCAGTTCGCCCAGGCCGTCGTCGAGCAGGGCCAGGTCCCGCTCCTCGTCGGTGAGGTCGCCCGCGGCAAGGCCCTGGCCGCCGTGGTCGAGAAGGCCACGGTCAAGGACACCAACGGCGAGATCGTCGACCTGGACGACGAGGAGGACGAGGAGACGGAGGCCGCCGAGGCCGACGCCCCCGAGGCCGCCGACGCCGAGAAGGCCGACGACAAGGCCGAGGAGAAGACCGAGGGCTGATCCCCTCGCGCCGTCCCCGACGGATGTGAAACGGGCCCCGGACGTTCCTACGCCGGGGCCCTTTCACTTACGGCTGGACAGCGCCGCAAGGGGCGCGGGGAACTGAGCGACCAGCCACCCACGGACCCGCACCCGGCAATGAACAGGCACCGTCACGGCGCTACGCCCGAGGCGAACACCCGCAGAACCGGGATGGCACCGGAGGGTCACCGCGTTAGGGTCCATGAATACGAGGGCAGGGGAGTCCCGGAAAGCGGCTCCAGCCCCGCAGGGAAACGTGAGACGGCCCGGCGCCGTCGTAAGACGAGCAGGTGGATACGTGACGAATCTGATGCCCTCAGCCGCCGGCGAGCCCTCCATCGGTGGCGGCCTCGGCGACCAGGTCTACAACCGACTGCTCGGCGAGCGGATCATCTTCCTCGGCCAGCCGGTCGACGACGACATTGCGAACAAGATCACCGCACAGCTGCTGCTCCTCGCGTCCGACCCGGACAAGGACATCTTCCTGTACATCAACAGCCCGGGCGGTTCGATCACGGCCGGCATGGCGATCTACGACACCATGCAGTACATCAAGAACGACGTGGTGACGATCGCGATGGGTCTCGCGGCCTCCATGGGACAGTTCCTGCTCAGCGCGGGCACCCCCGGCAAGCGCTTCGCGCTGCCGAACGCCGAGATCCTGATCCACCAGCCCTCCGCCGGCCTGGCCGGTTCGGCCTCGGACATCAAGATCCACGCCGAGCGGCTGCTGCACACCAAGCGGCGCATGGCCGAGCTGACCTCCCAGCACACCGGCCAGACGATCGAGCAGATCACCCGCGACTCGGACCGCGACCGCTGGTTCGACGCCTTCGAGGCCAAGGAGTACGGCCTCATCGACGACGTCATCGCCACGGCCGCCGGCATGCCGGGCGGCGGCGGCACGGGCGCCTGAGCCATCCTCCGCCCCGAGCCGACCGCCTCAGCCCCTTTACAGGAGACACTGTGAACGACTTCCCCGGCAGCGGCCTGTACGACCGCATGAACGCCACACAGGACATGCGCGCCGCCTCCCAGGGCCGCTACACCGGCCCCCAGGCCGAGTCCCGCTACGTCATCCCGCGCTTCGTCGAGCGCACCTCGCAGGGCGTGCGCGAGTACGACCCGTACGCGAAGCTCTTCGAAGAGCGCGTGATCTTCCTCGGGGTCCAGATCGACGACGCCTCCGCCAACGACGTCATGGCGCAGCTGCTGTGCCTGGAGTCGATGGACCCCGACCGGGACATCTCGGTCTACATCAACAGCCCCGGCGGCTCCTTCACCGCGCTCACGGCCATCTACGACACGATGCAGTACGTGAAGCCGGACGTCCAGACGGTCTGCATGGGCCAGGCCGCCTCCGCCGCCGCCGTCCTGCTGGCCGCCGGTACGCCGGGCAAGCGCATGGCGCTGCCGAACGCCCGCGTCCTGATCCACCAGCCGTACAGCGAGACGGGCCGCGGTCAGGTCTCCGACCTGGAGATCGCCGCCAACGAGATCCTCCGGATGCGCTCGCAGCTGGAGGAGATGCTGGCCAAGCACTCCACCACGCCGGTCGAGAAGATCCGCGAGGACATCGAGCGCGACAAGATCCTCACGGCCGAGGACGCGCTGAGCTACGGCCTGATCGACCAGATCATCACCACCCGGAAGATGGACAACTCCTCTCTCCGCTAGGCGGGAGGCTGTATCGTCTGCCGCTCCTTGGCACGGTTTGACGCGATTCACGTCAAAGGGAACCGTGCCAAGGGGGGCCCGGACGAGGGGCCCGGCAAGGTACCGTCGGACATAAGGCAGCACCAGGAGTCCGCCCGCCGTTGACGTGACGTCGACGTCCGGGAGTCTCCCAGGCGAAGGGGAAGCACACCGTGGCACGCATCGGTGACGGCGGCGATCTGCTCAAGTGCTCGTTCTGCGGGAAGAGCCAGAAGCAGGTCAAGAAGCTCATCGCAGGGCCCGGTGTGTACATCTGCGACGAGTGCATCGACCTCTGCAACGAGATCATCGAGGAGGAGCTGGCCGAGACCAGCGAGGTGCGCTGGGAGGAGCTTCCCAAGCCCCGCGAGATCTACGAGTTCCTCGAGAGCTACGTGGTCGGTCAGGAAGCGGCCAAGAAGGCCCTCTCCGTCGCGGTGTACAACCACTACAAGCGGGTCCAGGCTGGCGAGAACGGCGGCGCCCAAGGCCGCGAGGACGCCATCGAGTTGGCGAAGTCCAACATCCTCCTGCTGGGCCCCACGGGTTCCGGCAAGACCCTCCTCGCCCAGACCCTCGCCCGCATGCTGAACGTCCCGTTCGCGATCGCCGACGCCACGGCGCTCACCGAGGCGGGGTACGTCGGCGAGGACGTCGAGAACATCCTGCTGAAGCTGATCCAGGCCGCCGACTACGACGTCAAGAAGGCCGAGACCGGGATCATCTACATCGACGAGATCGACAAGGTCGCGCGGAAGAGTGAGAACCCCTCCATCACGCGCGACGTGTCGGGCGAGGGCGTCCAGCAGGCCCTGCTGAAGATCCTGGAGGGCACCACCGCCTCCGTGCCGCCGCAGGGCGGCCGCAAGCACCCGCACCAGGAGTTCATCCAGATCGACACGACGAACGTGCTGTTCATCGTGGGCGGTGCCTTCGCGGGCCTGGAGAAGATCATCGAGGGCCGGGCCGGCGCCAAGGGCATCGGCTTCGGCGCGCAGATCCGCTCCAAGCGGGAGATCGAGTCCAAGGACCAGTTCGAGCAGGTCATGCCGGAGGACCTGGTCAAGTTCGGCATGATCCCCGAGTTCATCGGCCGGCTGCCCGTCATCACCTCCGTCCACAACCTCGACCGCGAGGCGCTCCTCCAGATCCTGGTCGAGCCGCGCAACGCCCTCGTCAAGCAGTACGAGCGCCTCTTCGAACTCGACGGCGTCGAGCTGGACTTCGAGCGCGAGGCCCTGGAGGCCATCGCCGACCAGGCCATCCTCCGCCAGACCGGCGCCCGCGGCCTGCGCGCCATCATGGAGGAAGTCCTCCAGGGCGTCATGTACGAGGTCCCCTCCCGCAAGGACGTAGCCCGCGTCGTCATCACCGCCGACGTGGTCCTCTCCAACGTCAACCCGACGCTGATCCCCCGGGATTCACGGGGCCGGGGCTCGGGCGAGCAGAAGACGGCATAACTCGGACACACGAGAGGCACCCCATCGAGACCTGTGGGGTGCCTCCTTCGTTCGCTGCGCCGGAACCATCGACTTCGCGCTGATCTTCAAAAGGATCCGGACATGCCCGTCCGCCCCGCTGGTGACATGGGCATCTCACCTGGTCTGCTCCTTGTTGACAGGATTGACCAACCTCGTCCTATAGGAGCCGTGGGGACCGCATGAAGCTGAAGCGTGCATTGACGGCGTTGGCTGTAGCAGCAGCCGCAGGAGTTCTGCCTCTGGCTGCGGCTACGCCGGCCAGCGCCTATGGACCTTCCTACTGTGAGAAGTACATCGCCTCGAAGGGCTACCTCGTCGGCCCGAAGGTGAAGGGCGCCTGCAAGTATGCGGGGCATCCCGCGACTGCAACGATATGCGGTGCAGGGCTGAGTAACTCGGGAGTCAGGACTGAGCACGCGATACAGGCGTGTCGAGCAGTCTGAGACTTGGTACATGCTGCTGAGTTCGATGCACGTGCGACGAAGGGGAGCCATCAATCGATGGCTCCCCTTCGTCGCACACGACATCAGGCCTTGACGCGGATTTCCTTGCGGAGCTTGGTGGTGATGTCGACGGCGACGTCCTTCGTCACACCCTTGGTGGCGTCACCCGGGGAGACCAGGGCGATTGTGCTGTAGTCGGCCCAGGCACAGATCCAGTCGGTCTTCTCCTTCTTGGAGACCGGGTTGGTGCCCTCGACGCCCTGGCACTTCATGACCGCGCCGTCGATGTCGACCGACTCGGGTTCGCCCACGGCCTTGCCGCCCCCCGTCTCGGAGGAGGACGACGAGTTCTTCTCGGACTCCTTCTTGAACTCGGCGAAGAACTTGTCGAGCACTGTCTCGGGGTCCGAGATCTTCCCGTACGCACCGATGTAGGTGATGCCCTTGGCGGTCGCCATTTCACTGGGGTCGGGGGCAGTGCTCGGGTCCGAAGGGTCGTACCCGGTGAGGTCCGCGGTGGTGTAGAACCCGGTCACGCTCGTGCCGTCCTTGACGCCACTCTTCTCAAGGTCCTTGACCGTGTCCGAGTCGGTCTCGGCGGCCTCGTCGCTGGCGCGCTTGTAGTCGGTGAGCACCGTCGCCGGCGTCGTCAGCTTGTGGGCGCCGTCGTCCTCCAGGCCGCCCGCGCCGCCACCGCCGCCGATCACGAAGTAGGCCCCCACGCCGATCGCCGCCACGACGGCGACCGCGCCGATGATCAGACCGGCCTTCTTCTTGCCGCCACCGCCCGGCGCCGGGGGCTGGGGCATGCCGTAGGGCTGCTGACCGTAGGGCGGCTGCTGACCGTAAGGGGGCTGCTGGCCGTAGCCGGGCTGCTGGCCGTACGGCGGAGTCTGCGGCGGGACGCCGCCCTGCTGGGGCTGCTGCGGGTAGCCGTAGCCCGGCTGCTGCGGGGGAGGCGTCTGCTGGGGGTAGCCGTAGCCGGGCTGGGGAGCCTGCGGCGGCTGCTGGCCGTACGGGCCCGGCTGGCCGTACGGTCCGGGCTGCTGGGGCTGCCCGCCGTACGGGCCCGGCTGGTTGTGACTCATTCCTGGGTTCCCCCTCAGATGCTTTACGTGGTTCTGACATCCTGACTCAGACCTGGCGTGCGCAGGTCACCGGGGGCCGCACCGTTACAGAAGAAACGCGTTTCGGGACAGCGCCGTGACGCCCGTAAACTGACCCCGTGACCGAGAACTCTCAGCAGCCGCAGCCCGCACCCAGCACCGAACTGCCGACCCAGTACACGCCGGCCGAGGTAGAGGGGCAGCTGTACGAGCGCTGGGTGGAACGGGGTTACTTCGAGGCCGACGCGAAGAGCGACAAGCCGCCGTACACCGTCGTCATCCCGCCGCCGAACGTCACGGGCAGCCTGCACCTCGGGCACGCCTTCGAGCACACGCTCATCGACGCCCTGACCCGCCGCAAGCGCATGCAGGGCTACGAGACGCTGTGGCAGCCCGGCATGGACCACGCCGGCATCGCCACCCAGAACGTCGTCGAGCGGGAGCTGGGCAAGGAGGGCAAGTCCCGGCACGACCTCGGCCGGGAGGCGTTCGTCGAGCGCGTCTGGCAGTGGAAGAGCAAGTCCGGAGGGCAGATTTCCGGCCAGATGCGCCGCCTCGGCGACGCGGTCGCCTGGTCGCGCGAGCGCTTCACGATGGACGAGGGGCTCTCCCAGGCCGTCCAGACCATCTTCAAGCGGCTCTACGACGACGAGCTGATCTACCGCGCCGAGCGCATCATCAACTGGTGCCCGCGCTGCCTGACCGCGATCTCCGACATCGAGGTCGAGTACCAGGACGACGACGGCGAGCTGGTCTCCATGAAGTACGGGGAGGGCGACGAGACCATCGTCGTCGCCACCACCCGCGCGGAGACGATGCTCGGCGACACCGCAGTCGCCGTCCACCCCGAGGACGAGCGCTACAAGCACCTGGTCGGCAAGCTCATCAAGCTGCCGCTGACCGACCGCTCCATCCCGGTCGTCGCCGACGAGCACGTCGACCCCGAGTTCGGCACCGGCGCCGTCAAGGTGACTCCCGCCCACGACCCGAACGACTTCGAGATCGGCCAGCGCCACGGCCTGCCCTCCATCGCCGTGATGGACGAGCACGCGGTCATCACCGCCCACGGTCCCTTCCAGGGCCAGGACCGGCTCGAGGCCCGCTCCGCCATCGTCGCCGCGCTGCGCGCCGAGGGCCGGATCGTCGCCGAGAAGCGGCCCTACGTCCACAGCGTCGGCCACTGCTCGCGCTGCAAGACCACCATCGAGCCGCGCCTGTCCATGCAGTGGTGGGTCAAGGTCGGCCCGCTGGCGAAGGCCGCCGGTGACGCGGTCCGCGACGGCAAGGTCAAGATCCACCCGCAGGAGATGGAGAAGCGGTACTTCGACTGGGTCGACAACCTCCACGACTGGTGCATCTCGCGCCAGCTGTGGTGGGGCCACCGCATCCCCGTCTGGTACGGCCCCGAGGGCGAGGTCGTCTGCGTCGGACCCGGCGAGGAGCCGCCCGGCGGCGAGGGCTGGTACCAGGACTCCGACGTCCTGGACACCTGGTTCTCCTCCGGCCTGTGGCCGTTCTCCACGCTCGGCTGGCCCGAGCAGACCGAGTCGCTCGCGAAGTTCTACCCGAACTCCGTCCTGGTCACCGGCTACGACATCCTCTTCTTCTGGGTCGCCCGGATGATGATGTTCGGCCTCTACGCGATGGACGGCACCCCGCCGTTCCACACCATCGCCCTGCACGGCATGGTCCGTGACCAGAACGGCAAGAAGATGTCCAAGTCCTTCGGGAACGTGGTCAACCCGCTGGACTGGATGGACAAGTACGGCTCCGACGCCCTGCGCTTCACCCTCGCGCGCGGCGCCAACCCGGGCGTCGACGTCCCGATCGGCGAGGACTGGGTCCAGGGCTCCCGGAACTTCGCCAACAAGATCTGGAACGCCACGCGCTTCGCGCTGATGAACGGCGCGACGGTCGAGGGCCCGCTGCCGGACGCGTCGAGGATGTCCTCGACCGACCGCTGGATCCTCTCCCGCCTGAACTCGGTCGTCGCCGAGGTCGACGCGTACTACGAGGACTACCAGTTCGCGAAGCTCTCCGACGCCCTGTTCCACTTCGCCTGGGACGAGGTCTTCGACTGGTACGTCGAGCTGTCCAAGACCACCTTCCAGGCGGGCGGCGAGGCGGCCGAGGTCTCCAAGCGGGTCCTGGGCGAGGTCCTGGACGTGACGCTGCGTCTCCTCCACCCGATCGTGCCCTTCGTCACCGAGACGCTGTGGACGACGCTGACCGGTGGCGAGTCGGTCGTCATCGCCGAGTGGCCGCAGGACTCGGGCTTCCGGGACGCGGACGCCGAGCGGGAGATCGGGACCGTCCAGTCGGTCATCACCGAGGTCCGGCGCTTCCGTGCCGACCAGGGGCTCCAGCCCGGCCAGCGGGTCCCGGCCCGGCTCACCCTCGCGGGCAGCGCGCTCGCGGCCCACGAGGCGGCCGTCCGGCAGCTGCTGCGGCTCCAGCCGGAGGGCGACGCCTTCACGGCGACGGCCACGCTGCCGGTCGCCGGCGTCGAGGTGGCCCTCGACCTCTCCGGCGTCATCGACTTCGCCGCCGAGCGCAAGCGGCTGGCGAAGGACCTCGCCGCGGCGGAGAAGGAGAAGGCCCAGGCGAACGCCAAGCTCGGCAACGAGGCGTTCCTGGCGAAGGCACCGGACCAGGTGGTGGACAAGATCCGCGGCCGCCTCGCCAAGGCGGACGAGGACATCACCCGCATCACCGCCCAGCTGGAAAAGCTGCCGGAGGCGTAACGTCCGTACGTCGACGAAGATCCCCGGAGCATTCTTGCGCCGGGGACCTTCGTTACCTAGGGGCGCGGGGAACTGCGCGACCAGCCACAACGGCGCCGCACTCGCCCGGGACCCAAGCCACCCCCTCCGTTGGGCCCCCCGCAGGGAGTCGCGCAGCCCGGCGCTCACGGGGTGCCGCCGCGCCCACCCTCCCCCACTCTCGGCTACGCTCGAGCGGGGGCCCCCATCGCCCCAGCGGCACGACTGCCCGCGGCGGCGGGTACGTAGACTGTCCCCGTGAGCGACAACCCCGGCCAGAACGACCAGCCCGACCCCCTCGACTCCTTCGACGAGATCATCGACGCGGAGACCACCCGCGACCCCGACCTCGCCGTCATCGAGGCCGGCAGCCGCACCCTGCGCACCCAGGGCGGCCCCCCGGAGGCCGACGTCCCCGGGCGCCCGGAGGACCCCGAGGTGGACGCGGCCCTGCGCGATGTCGAGACGGAGCTGGCCAGCCGCTGGGGCGAGACCAAGCTGGAGCCGTCCGTCACCCGGATCGCCGCGTTGATGGACGTACTGGGCGAGCCGCAGCGCTCGTACCCCTCCATCCACATCACCGGGACCAACGGCAAGACCTCCACCGCCCGCATGATCGAGGCCCTGCTCGGCGCCTTCGAGCTGCGCACCGGGCGGTACACCTCGCCGCACGTGCAGTCGATCACCGAGCGGATCAGCCTGGACGGGGCGCCGATCGCCGCCGAGCGGTTCGTCGAGACGTACCAGGACGTCAAGCCGTACGTCGAGATGGTCGACGCGCAGCAGGAGTACCGGCTCTCCTTCTTCGAGGTGCTGACCGGCATGGCGTACGCCGCCTTCGCCGACGCGCCCGTGGACGTGGCCGTCGTCGAGGTCGGGATGGGCGGCTCCTGGGACGCCACCAACGTCATCGACGGGGACGTCGCCGTCGTCACCCCCATCGACCTGGACCACACCGACCGGCTCGGCGGGACCCCCGGCGAGATCGCGGTCGAGAAGTCCGGGATCATCAAGCAGGACGCGACCGTGATCCTGGCCCAGCAGCCGGTGGACGCGGCGCAGGTGATGCTGAAGAAGGCCGTGGACGTCAACGCCACCGTGGCCCGCGAGGGGCTGGAGTTCGGCGTCGTCGCCCGCGAGGTCGCAGTCGGCGGGCAGCTGGTCACCCTGCGCGGACTCGGCGGCGAGTACACCGAGGTGTACCTGCCGCTGCACGGCGCGCACCAGGCGCACAACGCGGCGGTCGCGCTGGCCGCCGTCGAGGCGTTCTTCGGCGTCGGCGCGCAGCGCCCCGAGCCGCTGGACGTCGACACCGTGCGCAAGGCCTTCGCCTCCGTCGCCTCGCCGGGGCGGATGGAGGTGGTGCGGCGCTCGCCGACCGTGGTCCTCGACGCCGCGCACAACCCGGCCGGCGCCCGGGTCACCGCCGAGGCGGTGGGGGAGGCCTTCCAGTTCAGCCGCCTCATCGGGGTGGTCGGCGCCAGCGGCGACAAGAACGTGCGGGGGCTCCTCGAAGCCTTCGAGCCGGTCTTCGCCGAGGTCGTCGTCACCCAGAACTCCAGCCACCGCGCGATGGACGCCGACGAACTGGCCGCGGTCGCCGTCGAGGTCTTCGGCGACGACCGCGTCCAGGTCGAGCCGCGGCTGCCGGACGCCCTGGAGGCCGCGATCACGCTGGCCGAGGAGGAGGGCGAGTTCGCGGGCGGCGGTGTGCTCGTCACCGGTTCCGTCATCACCGTCGGCGAGGCCCGACTGCTCCTGAGGAGGGGCTGAGAAACCGTGCGTACGCTCTGTGCTTCGACTCTGATCGGCGAGTTCTTCGTGATCGGCTTCGCCGGACTGGTCGCCATGAAGGACCCGGACCTGTCCATGGGGACGGTGTGGACGGTCAGCGGCATCGCGATGTTCCTCAGCGTGCTGCTGTGCGGGGTCATCACCCGGCCCGGCGGGATCGCCCTCGGCTGGGCGCTGCAGATCGCGCTGATCGCCGCCGGCTTCGTGGTGCCGACCATGTTCTTCCTCGGCGCGATCTTCGCCGCCCTGTGGTGGGCCTCCGTGCACTACGGGCGGAAGATCGACGAGGCGAAGGCGCGGTTCGCGGCCCAGGCCGAGGCCTCCGCGCCCGACCCCGCCTGAGTGCGCAGCGCGGCCGACGGGGCCCGGTATGCCTGACGCTGCGTGACGGACGCCGCGACACGCCCGGTAACCTCAGTCATCACCCGCACGACCGCACATCTCGAACCTTTCCAAGGGAGCCCTCGTGACCCAGCGCAGCCTCGTCCTCCTCAAGCCCGACGCCGTCCGTCGTGGCCTGACCGGCGAGATCATCAGCCGCATCGAGCGCAAGGCCGGCTGGCAGATCACCGCGCTGGAACTGCGCACCCTGGACACCGAGACGCTGGAGCAGCACTACGGCGAGCACAAGGGCAAGCCCTTCTACGAGCCGCTGGTCGAGTTCATGGCGTCCGGGCCGGTCGTGGCGATGGTCGTCGAGGGCGAGCGGGTCATCGAGGGCGTGCGCGCGCTGGCCGGTCCGACCGACCCGATCGCCGCCGCCCCGGGCTCGATCCGCGGGGACTACGGCGTGATCGTCCGCGAGAACCTGATCCACGCCTCCGACTCCGAGGAGTCCGCCGAGCGCGAGCTGAAGATCTTCTTCCCGGGCCGGGTCTGATCCTTCTTCGGGACACGCCGGGAGCGCCTTTTTTCTGACGCCATGTCAGTCGAATGGACCGGGCGGAGCCGGGGCGGTCGCGTAAAAGCGACCGCCCTGTGGCATATGCGCGCCTGATCGGGGGAACGGATCCCACCGTTGGCCCGTCTCCACAAGCGAGGCGGTGCGCCATCTGCTGACAATGGCGAAGACCCTCGCGCAGTGTTCGCGAAAGCGCGTCTACGATGGAAGCCTCCACGCGTCACTGCACCCACTTCGCCTACCTGAAAAGCCCTCAAAAGCTCCTGGGAAGGCCAGTCGAATCCTGATGGGGAACTCAATGTCGTTCATCGGCCGTGACATGGCTGTCGACCTCGGGACCGCCAACACGCTGGTGTACGTCAGGGGTCGCGGGATCGTACTCAACGAGCCGTCCGTCGTCGCGATCAACACCAACACCGGTGGCATCCTCGCGGTCGGCGCCGAAGCGAAGAAGATGATCGGGCGCACGCCCGGCAACATCGTTGCCGTGCGCCCGCTGAAGGACGGCGTCATCGCCGACTTCGAGATCACCGAGCGGATGCTCCGCTACTTCATCCTGAAGATCCACAAGCGGCGGTATCTGGCTCGGCCGCGGGTCGTCGTCTGTGTGCCCTCGGGCATCACCGGCGTCGAGCGCCGCGCCGTCATCGAGGCGTCGTCCCAGGCCGGCGCCCGGCAGGTGCACATCATCGAGGAGCCCATGGCCGCGGCCATCGGCTCCGGCCTGCCGGTCCACGAGGCCACGGGCAACATGGTGGTGGACATCGGCGGCGGCACCACGGAGGTCGCGGTCATCTCGCTCGGCGGCATCGTCACGGCCCAGTCCATCCGCGTCGCGGGTGACGAGCTGGACAACGCGATCATCCAGCACGTGAAGAAGGAGTACAGCCTTCTGCTGGGTGAGCGCACGGCCGAACAGATCAAGATCACGATCGGTTCTGCGTACGACCTCGACTCCGACGAGCACACCGAAATCCGCGGCCGGGACCTCGTCTCCGGGCTGCCAAAGACCGTCGTCATCTCCGCCGCCGAAGTGCGCAAGGCGATCGAAGAGCCGGTCAACGCCATCGTCGACGCCGTCAAGACGACCCTCGACAAGTGTCCGCCGGAGCTGTCCGGCGACATCATGGACCGGGGCATCGTCCTGACCGGCGGCGGCGCGCTGCTGCGCGGGCTCGACGAACGGCTGCGCCGGGAGACCGGGATGCCGATCCACATCGCCGAGGACCCGCTGGACAGCGTGGCGCTCGGCAGCGGCAAGTGCGTCGAGGAGTTCGAGGCGCTCCAGCAGGTGCTGGACGCCTCGCCCCGCAGATGACGTAACACTTCGGTTCCGCCGTACGAGACGATCTCCTCTCGTGCGGCGGATCGTTGATATAGAGGGTTGCGGTACCGGATGCGCGTGAAGCGCCCGACGTACCGAATCAGCTCAATTCCTGAACACCGCCACGTACATTCCGAGATTCCCGAATTTCGACGAGGAAGGCACGGCCGCCGCACGTGAGGGACACGAAAGAGAGCCGGCTGCTCCTGGTACTGCTGATCGCCATCGCGTTCGCACTGATCACGGTGGACATCCGCGGCGGGGAGGACTCCCCGGTCGACGGTGCCCGGCAGGCCGCCGCCAACGTCTTCGGTCCGATCGAGAACGGGGTCTCCTCCGCGGTCGACCCCGTCGGCAACGCGGTCTCCGCGATCCGCGACTCCGGCGACCGGCACGACCGGCTCGCGCGGCTGGAGACGGAGAACGCGGCCCTCAAGGCGAAGCTCGGCAGCGACGAGCGCGGCCGCAGCCGGCTGAAGCAGTTCGACAAGATGCTCGGGCTGGCCGGCGCCGGGCAGTACGGCATCAAGGGCGCCCAGGTCATCGCCATAGGAGCGGCCCAGGGCTTCTCCTGGACCATCACCATCGACGCCGGTGCCAACGACGGCGTGAAGCGCGACATGACCGTCCTCAACGGCGACGGCCTCGTCGGACGCGTGACCACCGTCGGCCCCAACACCGCCACCGTGCTGCTCGCCAACGACCCGGACTTCACCGTCGGCACCCGGATGGAGTCCGGCGACGAACTCGGCTTCGCCTCCGGCCAGGGCAGCCGCCCGCTGCGCGTCGAACTCCTCAACGGCAAGGCCGACGTCAAGAAGGGCGACCGCCTCGTCACCTTCGGCTCCCAGGCCGACAAGCCCTTCGTGCCGGGCGTGCCCGTCGGCACCATCACCCGCGTCGACCCCAACGGCGGCGACCTGACCCGCATCCTCGACGTCACGCCGTTCGTCAGCTTCACCAAGCTCGACATCGTCGGCGTCGTCGTCCAGGCCCCGTCGAAGGACCCGCGCGACACGGTGCTGCCGGAGAAGAAGCAGCCGAAGCCCACGCCGACCGTGACCGTCACCGTCACCCCCGGGGCCGACCCCGAGGGCCAGGCCCAGAACGACGAGGCCGGGCAGAACGACGCGACCGGCCAGAACGACGCGACCGGCCAGAACGACCAGACAGAGCAGCAGAACGAGCAGCCCGAGCCGTAGGAGCCTTCACCCCATGCGCGTCAACCGGATCCTGCTGTCCGTCGCCCTCGTCGTCGTCGCCCTGGTGGTCCAGGTGAGCGTCCTCGCCCGCCTCCACCTGCCCGGCGCCGTCCCCGACCTGCTGCTGCTCACCGTCCTCGGCCTCGCCCTGGTCTACGGCCACGTCGGCGGCGCCCTCATCGGCTTCGGCGCCGGACTCCTCGCCGACCTCGCCCCGCCCGCCGATCACGCCGCCGGCCGCTACGCCCTCGTGCTCTGCGTCATCGGCTACCTCGCCGGACTCGCCAGACCGGACAACGGACGGCTCCGCTCGGCCACCGGCCCCATGGTCGTCGTGGTCGCCGCCGCCGTCGGCACCACCCTGCTCTACGCGGGCGTCGGCGCCCTCGTCGGCGACACCGCCGCCCGCCACGTCGGCCTGCCCAGCCTGCTGTTCACCGCCGCCCTGTATGACCTGCTGCTCGCGCCCTTCGTCGTCCCCGGCATCATGGCGCTCGCCCGGCGCGCCGAGCACGACCCGCTGGCCGACACCAACTCCGCCGCCCAGAGCGCCGACATCTCCTCGGGCTGGCTTTCCGGAGGCACCGGCCTGCGCATCGGCAGACAGCGCAACGCGCTGCGGGTGAAGACGGCCCGCGCCCGCGTGGCCCGCGCCGGACGCATCAAGGGGGTCAAGCGGCTGTGACGACGCGGCAGCATTCCAGCAGCACACACTTCGTGAGGGGGAGCCAGAACCAGTGACCAGCTCCCACCCGTCGCCCACCACCACCCTCAACCGGATGGGCCGCGCCCATGACTAACATTCCGGAGACCGGCCGCAGCACCCGCGTCCAGACCCGGCTCGTCGTCATCCAGATCCTCGTCCTCTCCCTCCTCGCCACCCTCGGCGGCCGCCTCTGGTACCTCCAGATCCGCCAGGGCGACGAGTACGCCGAGGAGGCCTCCGGCAACCACGTCCAGCAGGTCGTCCAGCCCGCCACCCGCGGCTCGATCCTGGACGCCCGCGGCGTCGCCCTCGCCGACAACGAGACCCGGCTCGTCGTCTCCGCCTCCCGCACCGACCTGCTGAAGATGAAGGACGACGGCAAGGCCGTCCTCACCAAGCTCGCCGGCGTCCTCGGCATGAAGCCCCAGGACGTCATCGACAAGGTCCGCCTCTGCGACGCCGAGACCCCGCAGCCCTGCTGGAACGGCTCGCCCTACCAGCCGATCCCCGTCACCGACGAGGCCACCGTCAAGCAGGCCCTGCAGATCCGCGAACGCGCCGAGGACTTCCCCGGCATCACCGCCGAGCCCATGGCCGTACGCCGCTACGCCGCCCCCGGCAAGTCCAACACCGCCCAGGTCCTCGGCTACCTCTCGCCGGTCACCGACGAGGAACTGCAGAAGGCCCAGGACACCGACTCGCCCTACCTGCGCTCCGACCAGGTCGGCCGCTCCGGCCTGGAACGCCAGTACGACAAGGCACTGCGCGGCAAGGCCGGCGTCACCCGCTACGAGGTCGACAACCTCGGCCGCGTCATCGGCGAGGCCGAGTCCGACCCGGGCACCCCCGGCTCCAACCTCGTCACCAGCATCGACGCCCGCGTCCAGCGGGTCGCCGAGTACGAGCTGAACGAGGCGATGAAGGCCGCCCGCAAGGAGATGGACCGCAACACCAACCGGACCTACGAGGCCGACGCCGGAGCGGTCGTGGTGATGGAGGCCAAGACCGGCCGCGTCGTCGCCATGGCCTCCAACCCCGACTACGACCCCAACGCCTGGGTCGGCGGCATCTCCGCCAAGGACTACAAGAAGCTCACCGGCAAGGACTCCAACTACCCGCTGCTCAACCGCGCCACCCAGGGCCAGGCGGCCCCCGGCTCCATCTTCAAGGTCGTCTCCTCGGCCGCCGCGGTCGAGGCCGGCTACGACTTCGACGGCAACTACGACTGCTCCAGCGCCTACGACGTCGGCGGCCAGGTCTTCAAGAACTTCGAGTCGGCCAACGAAGGCATGATCACCATCGGCCGCGCCCTGGAGCTCTCCTGCGACACCGTCTTCTACCGCCTGTCCCACCAGGAGTGGAAGAAGGACGGCGGGATGAACCCCAAGAACCCCCACGACTACTTCTACAAGGCCGCCCACCAGTTCGGCCTCGGCGCCACGACCGGCATCGACCTCCCCAACGAGGTCACCGGCCGCGTCCCCGACCGCCAGTGGAAGCAGGACTACTGGGAGGCCAACAAGGACGCCTGGTGCAAGTCCGGCAAGAAGGACGGCTCCTACGTCGAGAAGATCGCGTACGAGAACTGCCACAGCGGCAACAAGATGCGCGCCGGTGACTCCATCAACTACTCCATCGGCCAGGGCGACACCCTCGTCACCCCCATCCAGATGGCCACCATCTACGCGGCCATCTCCAACGGCGGCACCCTCTACGACCCGAGCATCGGCAAGGCCGTCGTCAGCCCCGACGGCAAGACCGTCCGCGAGATCGAGCCCACGGCCCACGGCAAGCTGCCCATAAGCAAGACCACGCTGACCAAGATGGACGAGGCCCTCGCCGGCGTCGCCAGCCGCGGCACCGCAGCCTGGCGCTTCGCCCAGGTCGGCTGGCCGCAGGACAAGATCCCGATGCACGCCAAGACCGGTACCGCCGAGGTCTACGGCAAGCAGACCACGTCCTGGTTCGCGACGTACACCAAGGACTACTCGATCGTCATGACGATCTCCCAGGGCGGCACCGGCTCCGGCGCCTCGGGACCCGCCGTCCGCAACATCTACGACGCGCTGTACGGGGTCTCCGACGACGGCGACATCGACCCGAAGAAGGCGCTGCTGCCCAAGCCGCAGGCGAGCCTCCCGAAGATCAAGACGGACGGCACGATCCTCTCGCCGAAGATGCCGAAGGACGTCGTCAAGCAGCTCCAGCCCGACGAGAAGGCCTCCCCGGACGAGGAGTACGCCCCCGTCGAGGACGGGAACCAGCCCGCGACCACCCCCAACCAGAACGGGGAGAACCGCGACACCCGGCGCCACCGACGGCGCGGCGCCGGGCGCGGCGCCCGGCCGGGCGGCAGGGGAAGAAGCCGGAGGGCACGCGTATGACCGGCAACAGCTTCCACGTCTCCGGATACGGCCCCGACAAGGGAGGCTGGACCCGCCTCTTCGCCCGGGACTCCATGGCCCGGCGGCTCGACTGGCCGATACTGCTGGCCGCCGTGGGGCTCTCCCTGATGGGCTCGCTGCTCGTCTACTCCGCGACCCGCAACCGCACCGAACTCAACCAGGGCGACCAGTACTACTTCCTCACCCGGCACCTGCTGAACACCGGCATCGGGCTCGCCCTGATGGTCGCCACCGTCTGGCTCGGCCACCGCGCCCTGCGCACCGCCGTGCCGCTCCTGTACGGCTTCTCGGTGTTCCTGATCCTGCTGGTGCTCACCCCGCTCGGCTCGACCATCAACGGCGCCCACTCCTGGATCAAGCTCCCCGGCGGCTTCTCGCTGCAGCCCTCGGAGTTCGTGAAGATCACGATCATCCTGGGCATGGCGATGCTGCTGGCCGCACGCGTCGACGCGGGGGACCGGCCGCACCCCGACCACCGCACCGTGCTCCAGGCCCTCGGCCTGGCCACCGTGCCGATGCTCATCGTGATGCTCATGCCCGACCTCGGGTCGGTCATGGTCATGGTCATCATCGTGCTCGGCATCCTGCTCGCCTCCGGCGCCAGCAACCGCTGGATCTTCGGCCTGCTCGGCGCCGGTACCGCGGGTGCGCTCGCCGTCTGGCAGCTCGGCATCCTGGACGACTACCAGATCGCCCGCTTCGCCGCCTTCGCCAACCCCGCCCTCGACCCCGCGGGCGTCGGCTACAACACCAACCAGGCGCGCATCGCCATCGGCTCCGGCGGACTCACCGGCTCCGGCCTCTTCGAGGGCTCCCAGACCACCGGCCGCTTCGTCCCCGAGCAGCAGACCGACTTCGTCTTCACCGTCGCCGGCGAGGAACTGGGCTTCCTCGGCGCCGGACTCATCATCGCCCTGCTCGGCGTGGTCCTCTGGCGCGCCTGCCGCATCGCCCGCAGCACCCCCGACCTGTACGGCACGGTGGTCGCCGCCGGGATCGTCGCGTGGTTCGCCTTCCAGACCTTCGAGAACGTCGGCATGACCCTCGGCATCATGCCGGTCACCGGCCTGCCCCTGCCCTTCGTCTCCTACGGCGGCTCCTCCATGTTCGCCGTCTGGATAGCGGTCGGCCTGCTCCAGTCGATCACCGTGCAGCGACCGATGTCGGCGTAGCCCGGCAACGAGGGGCGAGCGGTAAGGGGGACCGGTCCGGCCGGGTTAGGCTGGATGGTCCCCCTTGTCAGCACACGAAGGTCCCGTGAGATGCCTGCCGAAGCCTCCCCGGCCGCCGAGTCCGTGTTTCCGCAGCTCGAAGCACTGCTCCCGCATGTGCAGAAGCCGATCCAATACGTCGGCGGAGAGCTGAACTCCACGGTCAAGGAGTGGGCATCCTGCGACGTCCGCTGGGCCCTGATGTACCCCGACGCCTACGAGGTCGGCCTGCCCAACCAGGGCGTCATGATCCTCTACGAGGTGCTCAACGAGCAGCAGGGCGTCCTCGCCGAGCGCACCTACAGCGTCTGGCCGGACCTCGAGGAGCTGATGCGGGAGCACTCCGTCCCGCAGTTCACCGTCGACAGCCACCGCCCGGTCGGCGCCTTCGACGTCTTCGGCCTCTCCTTCTCCACGGAGCTGGGCTACACCAACATGCTCACCGCCCTGGACCTGGCGGGCATCCCGCTGGAGGCGAAGGACCGCGGCATCGACGACCCGATCGTCCTGGCCGGCGGCCACGCGGCGTTCAACCCCGAGCCGATCGCGGACTTCATCGACTGCGCGGTCATCGGCGACGGCGAGCAGGCCGTCCTGGAGGTCACCGCGATCATCCGCGCCTGGAAGGCGGAGGGCCGCCCCGGCGGCCGCGAGGAACTCCTCCTCCGCCTGTCGAAGACCGGCGGCGTCTACGTCCCCGCCTTCTACGACGTCGAGTACCTCCCCGACGGCCGCATCGCCCGCGTCGTCCCCAACCGCTCCGGCGTCCCGTGGCGGGTCTCGAAGCACACCGTCATGGACCTCGACGAGTGGCCCTACCCCAAGCAGCCCCTGGTCCCGCTCGCCGAGACCGTCCACGAGCGCATGTCCGTGGAGATCTTCCGCGGCTGCACCCGCGGCTGCCGCTTCTGCCAGGCCGGCATGATCACCCGACCGGTGCGCGAGCGCTCCATCACCGGCATCGGCGAGATGGTCGACAAGGGCCTGAAGGCGACGGGCTTCGAGGAGGTCGGCCTTCTCTCCCTCTCCTCCGCCGACCACACCGAGATCGCCGACGTCGCGAAGGGCCTCGCCGACCGGTACGAGGAGGACAAGATCGGCCTGTCCCTCCCCTCCACCCGCGTCGACGCCTTCAACATCGACCTGGCCAACGAGCTGACCCGCAACGGCCGCCGCTCCGGCCTCACCTTCGCCCCCGAGGGCGGCTCCGAGCGCATCCGCAAGGTCATCAACAAGATGGTCTCCGAGGACGACCTCATCCGCACCGTCGCCACGGCCTACGGCAACGGCTGGCGCCAGGTGAAGCTGTACTTCATGTGCGGCCTGCCCACCGAGACCGACGACGACGTCCTCCAGATCGCCGACATGGCCACCCGCGTCATCGCCAAGGGCCGCGAGGTCTCCGGCTCCGGCGACATCCGCTGCACGGTCTCCATCGGCGGCTTCGTCCCCAAGCCCCACACCCCCTTCCAGTGGGCCCCGCAGCTCTCCGCCGAGGAGACCGACGCCCGCCTGCAGAAGCTCCGCGACAAGATCCGCGGCGACAAGAAGTACGGCCGCTCCATCGGCTTCCGCTACCACGACGGCAAGCCCGGCATCGTCGAGGGCCTCCTCTCCCGCGGCGACCGTCGCCTCGGCGCCGTCATCCGCGCCGTCTACGACGACGGCGGCCGCTTCGACGGCTGGCGCGAGCACTTCTCCTACGACCGCTGGATGGCCTGCGCCGACAAGGCCCTGGAGCCCACCGGCGTCGACGTCGACTGGTACACCACCCGCGAGCGCGGCTACGAGGAGGTCCTGCCCTGGGACCACCTCGACTCCGGCCTCGACAAGGAGTGGCTCTGGGAGGACTGGCAGGACGCCCTCGACGAGACCGAGGTCGACGACTGCCGCTGGACCCCGTGCTTCGACTGCGGCGTCTGCCCGGCGATGGACACCGAGATCCAGGTCGGCCCGACCGGCAAGAAACTGCTGCCGCTGACTGTGATCAAGTAGGGCCGTACGGCGCGACGCCGCGGGATCCGGATCGGGTTCCGCGGCGTCTTCCTGTGCATGGTGGATCTGGAGAAGGCGCCCGGTGCGGCCCGGCCGGGGGAGACGGCGCAGCAGGCGGGGCAGGGGGAGCCGGCGCGGCGGGCGGACGCCGAGGGGTGTCTTGCCGTGGCGATCCGGATTCCGGTGCGCATCGTGGTGCTGGTACTGGTCGTGCCGGTGCGCATGGTGTGGGACGCGCTGGTCGTCGCGGGACGGTTCCTGCGGGACACGGTGCTGCGTCCCGTCGGGCGGGCGCTGGCGTGGCTCGGGCGGGCCCTCTTCGTGTGGCCGCTGGTCGGGCTGTGGCGGTACGTCCTCGTGCCGCTCGCCAAGGGCGTGGGGTGGCTGGGGCACGTGCTCCTCGTGGTGCCCGCGGCGTGGCTGTACCGGAGGGTGCTGACGCCGGTCGGGCACGGGCTCGCCTGGTTCCTCACCCGGGTGGGCGCGGTGCTCGCGGCGATCGGGCGGGGGCTGTACGCCGGTCTGGCGTGGCTCGGGCGGTACCTGCTCGTCGTACCGGCGGGGTGGTTGTACCGGTGGCTGCTGACGCCGGTCGGGCACGGGCTCGCCTGGTGCGGCAGGGGGCTTGTCTGGTGCGGCCGGCAGGTGGCGCGGGGCGCGGGGCTGGTCGTCACCGGAATCGGCTTCGTCCTGTACTGGACCGTCCGGGTGCTGCTGGTGCTGCCGGCCCTAGCCGTGTGGCGGTGGGTGCTCGCTCCGCTCGGCCGGGTCCTCGCCGTCGTCGGACGGGAGGTCGCGGACGCCCTCGGCCACGCCTGGCGGATCGCCGGGCACCTCTCGCTCGCCGTCGGGCGGTTCCTCGGCACCCTCCTGCGGTGGACCGTGGCGGAACCGGCGCGGTGGGCGTACCGGAGCGTGCTGACCCCGGTGGGGCACGCCGTGCGGGACACCGTCCTGCGGCCCCTCGCCGAGGCCGGGCGCGGCGCGGGCCGGGCGACCCGGCAGGCGCTGGCCACGGCCCGGCTCACCGTACGGCAGGCCCGCGCCGACGTACGACGCATGCTCTTCGGGGAGCCCGCCGAGCCGAATCCGGTGGACCGGAGGGAACCATCCGCCGTCGAGGCACGTACTCTTGGTAGCAGTACGACCGCTCTCACGAAGGACTGAACGACACTGGGCAAGCGACAGCCCGTAGGCCCGCCGCCCGTTCCCGCGGTGCAGCGCATTCGTCTGCGCTACACCAAGCGCGGCCGCCTCCGGTTCACCAGCCACCGTGACTTCCAGCGCGCCTTCGAGCGTGCGCTGCGCCGCGCCGAGGTGCCGATGGCGTACTCGGCGGGGTTCACCCCGCACCCGAAGGTGTCGTACGCCAATGCCGCACCCACCGGCACGGGCAGTGAGGCGGAGTACCTGGAGATCGCGCTCACCGAGGCGCGCGATCCGGAGCGGCTGAGGCTGCTCCTCGACGAGTCGCTGCCCGCCGGGCTCGACGTCGTCGACGCGGTAGAGGCCCGGACCTCCGGGCTCGCCGACCGGCTGACGGCCTCCGTGTGGGAGCTGCGGCTGGACGGTGTGGAGCCCGCCGAGGCCGAGAGGGCCGTCGCGGCCTTCGACGCGGCCCCGGTGGTGGAGGTGCAGCGTCGTACGAAGAACGGCGTCCGCACCTTCGACACCCGCTCCGCCGTCGCGCATCTGGAGTGCGTCACCACGCACGGTTCACCGGCTGATAGGCCGAGCGACCGGCCCTGTGCGATACTGCGGCTGGTTGTTCGGCACGTGACGCCTGCCGTACGACCCGACGACGTCCTGTCCGGTCTTCGCGCCGTGGCCGACCTGGCGCCGCCGGTCCCCGCAGCGGTGACCAGGCTGGCGCAGGGGCTGTTCGATGAAGAGACCGGTGCGGTGACCGACCCGCTCGCGCCCGACCGCGAGGCAGAAGCGCCCGAGCCGCATCCGGCCGCCGCTTCCGCCGCCGCGACGGCGTCGGCGTAAGGAAGGTTCCGCCAGGGACTACGTCGTAGCGCCGCCCTCGAACTCGGGAGCCACCTGGGTCGGGCAGCGCACCGACCACAAGACTTTCGCCAGGCCGTGCACGCCAAGGGGTACGGAACCGGCGAGACAAGACACGGATGAGCTTCCGAGCGGCGCCCGCGCCCCGGACGGCGGCGACCGCGCACCGCGCGAGCCGCGGACGTCACCGGCGGTCGACATGTCGATGCCGGACCAGGCGCGGCGCCCGGGAGCCTGACGGGAGAAACCCCCGCATGCTCGAACCGACCGAATCCACCGAGTCCTCGACCACGACGGACTCCGAGTCGAACACCCCCAGCGACACCCTGCCGCCGCGCCGTCGGCGCAGGGCCGCTTCCCGCCCGGCGGGTCCGCCGTCCGGCGGTTCCGAGGCGCCGGCGGAGACCGTCGCGCTCAGCCGAGTCGGCCCCCGCCGAGGCGGCCGAGGCCCCCGAGCCGGCGCCGGAGCCCGCGGCTCCCGCCCGGCCCAGGCGCCGTGCGGTACGTCGTGCCTCCGCGCCGGCCGGGGCTCCCGAGGCTGCGGAGGCGGCCGAGACCGTCGTGTCCGCGGCCCCCGCCGCCGAGACGCCGGTGTCGGTCGAGGAGACCACGGAGCCCGTCGCGGCCACCGAGAGCGCCGCTCCGAAGGGGCGTACCCGCCGTCGTGCCACGCGCAGTGTGACCTCGGCCGCCGAGCCGGCGGCTGCCGAGCCGACCGTCAGCGAGCCTGCCGCCGCCGCGGCCCCGGAGCCCGCCGAGGCCGAGACGGAGGAAGCCGAGGCCGAGGCCGAGAGCGCCGCTCCCAAGGGCCGCACCCGCCGCCGTGCCACGCGCCGCGTGTCCGCCCCGGCCGAAGCGGGCGCGTCCGAGGCCGCCGCGGCCCCCGAGCCCGCCAAGGCCGCGGAGAGCGCCGCGCCCGCCAAGGCCGCGGAAGCCGCCGAGTCCGGCGAGGACGCCGCGCCGCGTCGTGCGCGCCGCCGGTCCACCCGCAAGGCCGCCACCGGTTTCGCTGCCCCGGCGCAGACCGCCGCCGCGTCCGACGAGGCGGAGGCGCCCAAGCGCCCGTCGCGTCCCGCGGTCGCCGTGTTCCAGGCGCCGGTGTTCGCCGAGCCGCAGTTCCAGACGCCCGAGCGGGCCGCGGCCGAGGCCGCCGCCGAGGCGGCCGGTGCCGAGACGGCGAAGCCGGCCGAGGAGAGCGTGGAGGCCGCTCCGGAGGAGCAGTCCGCCGCCTCCCGCCGCCGTCGCAAGCGCCGGGGTGCCGCCGCCGAGGAGGCCGCCGAGGAGCGGGCCACGTCCGCCGTCGCCGAGGACGAGCCCGCGGCCGAGGCCCAGGCTCAGAGCACCGCCGAGGCCGAGGCCGAGGCCGAGTCCGAGGCCGACGCCGACGAGTCGGGCGACGAGCACGACGACGCCGACGGCTACGAGGAGTCCGGTTCGCGCCGCCGTCGTCGCCGGGGCGGCCGTCGCCGTCGCCGGGGCGACTCCGCCGACGGCGACCCGGCCGACGGCGAGGGCGAGCACACCGCCGACCAGGCCGATCAGGAGGGACCGGACACCGCCGAGCAGGCGGACGAGGACGCCGAGGAGAGCGAGGAGGCCGCCGGCGAGAGCGGCGGTTCCAGCAGCAGCCGTCGCCGCCGTCGCCGTCGCCGCCGGGCCGGGGACGGCTCGGGCGAGGCCGACTCCGCCACCGACGACCCCGAGCGCACCGTGGTCAAGGTGCGCGAGCCGCGGCCGGCGCGGGAGAAGAGCGAGCCGTCCGACGAGGTGCAGTCCATCAAGGGCTCGACCCGTCTGGAGGCCAAGAAGCAGCGCCGCCGCGAGGGCCGCGAGCAGGGCCGCCGGCGCGTGCCGATCATCACCGAGGCCGAGTTCCTGGCCCGCCGCGAGGCCGTCGAGCGCGTCATGGTCGTCCGCCAGCACGGCGAGCGGACCCAGATCGGCGTCCTGGAGGACGGGGTGCTCGTCGAGCACTACGTCAACAAGGAGCAGGCCACCTCGTACGTCGGCAACGTCTACCTCGGCAAGGTGCAGAACGTGCTGCCGTCGATGGAGGCCGCCTTCATCGACATCGGCAAGGGCCGCAACGCCGTCCTGTACGCCGGTGAGGTCAACTTCGAGGCGCTGGGCATGGCGAACGGCCCGCGCCGCATCGAGTCCGCGCTCAAGTCCGGCCAGCCGGTCCTGGTGCAGGTCACCAAGGACCCGATCGGTCACAAGGGCGCCCGCCTGACCAGCCAGGTCTCGCTGCCCGGCCGCTACCTGGTCTACGTGCCCGAGGGCTCGATGACCGGCATCAGCCGCAAGCTGCCCGACACCGAGCGGTCCCGGCTGAAGTCGATCCTGAAGAAGATCGTCCCGGAGGACGCGGGCGTCATCGTGCGCACCGCCGCCGAGGGCGCCAGCGAGGACGAGCTGCGCCGCGACGTCGAGCGGCTCCAGGCGCAGTGGGAGGACATCCAGAAGAAGGCGAAGAGCGGCGGCAGCTCGAACGCGCCCTCGCTGCTCTACGGAGAGCCGGACATGACAGTCCGGGTCGTGCGCGACATCTTCAACGAGGACTTCTCCAAGGTCGTCGTCAGCGGCGACGACGCCTGGCAGACCATCCACGGCTACGTGTCCCACGTGGCGCCGGACCTCGCCGAGCGGCTGTCCAAGTGGACCAGCGAGGTCGACGTCTTCGCCACGTACCGGATCGACGAGCAGCTCGCCAAGGCGCTGGACCGCAAGGTCTGGCTGCCCAGCGGCGGTTCGCTGGTGATCGACCGGACCGAGGCGATGGTCGTCGTCGACGTCAACACCGGCAAGTTCACCGGTCAGGGCGGCAACCTCGAGGAGACGGTCACCAGGAACAACCTGGAGGCGGCCGAGGAGATCGTGCGCCAGCTCAGGCTGCGCGACCTCGGCGGCATCATCGTCATCGACTTCATCGACATGGTGCTCGAGTCCAACCGGGACCTGGTGCTGCGGCGCCTGCTGGAGTGCCTGGGCCGGGACCGGACCAAGCACCAGGTCGCCGAGGTGACCTCGCTGGGCCTGGTCCAGATGACCCGCAAGCGGGTCGGCCAGGGCCTGCTGGAGTCCTTCTCGGAGACCTGCGTCCACTGCAACGGCCGCGGTGTCATCGTCCACCTCGACCAGCCGTCCGCGGCCGGTGGCGGCGGCGGTGGCAAGCGCCGCAAGCGGGCGCGGGCCGGGGCCGAGCAGCCGCACGAGCACGAGCACGAGGCGGTCGCCGGGGTCGAGACCGGCCCGACGCCCGAGCAGGAGGCGGACACCGAGTCCGAGGCCGAGGTGGCCGCCGAGGTGGCCGAGCCGGTCGCCCTCCCGGCGCCCGACTTCAGCGCGGACGAGGAGCTGTACAGCAGCGCCGCCGAGGCCGAGGCGGCCGCCACGCGCGGTCGCGGCCGGCGTCGCGCGAGCCGTAGGGCGTCCGCCCCGGCGGGTGCGCCCAGGGCGGCGAAGGGCGAGGCGAAGGCGGAGTCCGCGAAGGCGGAGGCCGCGCCTGCCGAGGCGCCGACCGCGCAGGACGTCACGGTGCGGGAGGAGGTCGAGCGTCCGGTGCGGCGCGAGCCCGCCGCCGAGGTGCTGGCCGAGCCGGCCGCCGTCGAGGACGCCGTCTCCGGCGCCCCCGCCCCGGCCGCTGTGGCCGAGCCCGCGGCGCCCGCGCCGGAGGAGGCCGCTCCCAAGGGCCGTACCCGCCGTCGGGCCACCCGGAAGGTGTCCGCACCGGCCGGTTCGCCCGAGGGGGCCGAGGCCGCCGTACTGACGGTCCCGGAGACCACCAGCACGGTGTCCGAGCAGTCCGCGCCGGAGCCCGAGCAGGCACCGGAGGCGGCCCCCGCCGCCGCCGAGTCGGCCGAGAGCGCCGCCCCGGCCCGTCCGCGGCGCCGCGCGGTGCGCAAGCCCACCACCTCCACCGCGTCCGAGGAGGCGGCCGTCGTGGTCGTCCCGTCGGCCCCGGCGGACGAGGCCCCGGACGCGCAGCCGGAGGCCGAGGAGGCCGCCCCGGCCAAGAAGGCGGCGGCCCGCAAGACGGCCAAGAAGGCGACGGCGAAGAAGGCCGCCACCAAGAAGACCGCGGCCAAGAAGACGACGACCGCGAAGAAGGCCACGGCCAAGAAGGCGGCCAAGACGACGACCGCCAAGAAGGCCACGGCCAAGAAGACGGCGTCGAAGAAGACCGCGGCGGCCGCCCAGCAGGCGCCGTCCTCGGTCTCGGCCGCCACCGACGAGGGCTGATCCGGCACCCGCCCGATCCGGCACCTGGCGCACGACGCGCGGCCCCGGCCGAACGGAATCCCGTTCGGCCGGGGCCGCACGTTTCCCCGGCCGCCCCCGCGCGCATCATCAAACAGCCGGGGGCGCCCCGGCGAGGAGAGGAGACCACGTGCCGGTACTGACGAGGCTCATCCCCTCGCCGCTCGTCGTGGACGTCCGGCCGGGCGCCCTGGACGACCTGGCGAGCGTCC
The DNA here is from genome assembly GCF_027947575.1 of Streptomyces rubrogriseus. NCBI lineage: Bacteria > Bacillati > Actinomycetota > Actinomycetes > Kitasatosporales > Streptomycetaceae > Streptomyces > Streptomyces rubrogriseus. Next base: position 1,320,712 of record NZ_CP116256.1, read on the forward strand.
TGGCGGACCAGCGGATCTCGCAGTCCGGCAAGCTGGCCGTGGCCATCTCCGACGGCTCGGGGGCGCGGCTGCGCCGGCGGCTGGAGCCGTCGCTGCCCGGCGCGGACTGGTTCGAGGTCGGCGGCGGCACGATCGACGACGCGGTGCGGCTGGCCGACGGCATGAAGTCGGGGCGCTACGACGCGGTCGTCGGTCTCGGCGGCGGCAAGGTCATCGACTGCGCCAAGTTCGCCGCGGCCCGGGTGGGCCTGCCCATGGTCGCGGTGGCCACCAACCTGTCCCACGACGGCATCTGCTCGCCGGTCTCCATCCTCGACAACGACGCGGGCCGCGGTTCGTACGGCGTGCCGACGCCCATCGCGCTCGTCGTCGACCTCGCGGTGATCCGGGAGGCGCCGATCCGGTTCGTGCGCTCCGGGATCGGCGACGCCGTCTCCAACGTATCCGCGGTCGCCGACTGGGAACTGGCCCACCGGGTGAACGGCGAGAAGGTCGACGGCCTCGCCGCCGCCCTCGCCCGGCAGGCCGGCGAGGCCGTGCTGCGCCACCCCGGCGGCTGCGGCGACGACGGGTTCCTGACCGTGCTCACCGAGGGCCTGGTGCTGTCCGGCATCGCCATGACCATCGCCGGGCACACCCGTCCCTCCTCCGGCGCCTGCCACGAGATCAGCCACGCCCTCGACCTGCTGTATCCCCGGCGCGCGGCCAGCCACGGCGAGCAGGTCGGCATCGGCGCGGCCTTCGCGACGTACCTGCGCGGCGACCGGGAGGGCGCCCTGCTGATGGCGGACACGCTGCGCCGGCACGGGCTGCCGGTGGTGGCCCGGGAGATCGGGTTCGGCGACGAGGAGTTCGTGCGGGCCGTGGGGTTCGCGCCGCAGACCCGGCCCGGCCGGTACACGATCCTGGAGCACCTCGACCTGACGCCCGCGCGGGCGGGGGAGGCGTACGCCGAGTACGTCGCGGCGGTCTCCGGTTGAGGCGCGGGGCCCGGTTTGACCCCTGTCGTGCGGCCCCGTAATCTTGACCGTCGGCGTGTCGACTGACGCGTCACATCCCCGTAAACCTCTTTCCTTCCGGGTGCGGGCCCTCGTGGGCCCCGGCCGGGAGAGGCTGTCCGTGTGTCACCGGGTGGCTGGACTGCGGGGGTGCCGTTCCGAGCGAGAGAGTGAGATCCGCGTGTACGCCATCGTGCGCAGCGGTGGTCGCCAGCACAAGGTTGCTGTCGGCGACATCGTTGAGGTTGACAAGATTTCCACCGGCAAGGTCGGCGACACGGTCGAGCTCTCGACCCTGCTCGTCGTCGACGGCGACGCTGTGACCAGCGACCCGTGGGTGCTGGCCGGCATCAAGGTCCAGGCCGAGATCGTGGACCACCACAAGGGCCAGAAGATCGACATTCTGCGCTACAAGAACAAGACCGGCTACCGCCGTCGTCAGGGCCACCGCCAGCAGTACACGGCGATCAAGGTCACTGAGATCCCCGCGGCTGCGAAGTAAGGGACTGAGGAGACATGGCACACAAGAAGGGCGCATCGTCCACCCGGAACGGTCGCGACTCGAATGCCCAGCGGCTCGGCGTGAAGCGCTTCGGCGGTCAGGCCGTCAACGCGGGTGAGATCCTGGTCCGCCAGCGTGGCACCCACTTCCACCCGGGCGCCGGTGTCGGCCGCGGTGGCGACGACACGCTGTTCGCGCTGCAGGCCGGTGCGGTGCAGTTCGGCACCCACCGTGGCCGCAAGGTCGTGAACATCGTTCCGGTCGCCTGATCGGACACTTTCGCGAGGCGGGCCTCACTTCCCCGAGGGGAAGCGGGTCCGCCTTTCGCGTGTTAACCAAGAGACATTCCCGCAGTAGGCAGTAACTGGAGGCACATCCCATGACCACCTTCGTGGACCGCGTCGAACTGCACGTCGCCGCGGGTAACGGAGGCCACGGCTGTGCCTCCGTCCACCGTGAGAAGTTCAAGCCGCTCGGCGGCCCGGACGGCGGCAACGGCGGCCGGGGCGGCGACGTGATCCTCACCGTGGACCAGTCGGTGACCACGCTCCTCGACTACCACCACTCCCCGCACCGCAAGGCCACCAACGGCAAGCCCGGCGAGGGCGGCAACCGCTCCGGCAAGGACGGCCAGGACCTGGTCCTGCCCGTACCCGACGGCACCGTGGTCCTCGACGGCGCGGGCAACGTGCTCGCCGACATGGTCGGCCACGGCACCTCCTACGTCGCCGCGCAGGGCGGCCGGGGCGGCCTCGGCAACGCGGCGCTGGCCTCCGCGCGGCGCAAGGCGCCCGGTTTCGCGCTGCTCGGTGAGCCCGGCGACCTCCAGGACATCCACCTGGAGCTGAAGACCGTCGCCGACGTGGCGCTGGTCGGCTACCCGAGCGCCGGCAAGTCCTCGCTGATCTCCGTGCTGAGCGCGGCCAAGCCGAAGATCGCCGACTACCCCTTCACGACGCTCGTGCCCAACCTGGGCGTGGTGACGGCGGGCGAGACCGTGTACACCGTCGCGGACGTCCCCGGTCTCATCCCCGGCGCCAGCCAGGGCAAGGGCCTGGGCCTGGAGTTCCTGCGGCACGTGGAGCGGTGCAGCGTGCTGGTGCACGTCCTGGACACGGCGACGCTGGAGTCCGAGCGCGACCCGCTCTCCGACCTGGACGTCATCGAGGCCGAACTGCGCGAGTACGGCGGCCTGGACAACCGGCCGCGGATCGTCGTCCTCAACAAGATCGACGTGCCCGACGGCAAGGACCTCGCCGAGATGGTGCGGCCGGACCTCGAGGCGCGCGGTTACCGGGTCTTCGAGGTGTCGGCCGTGGCGCACATGGGCCTCAGGGAGCTGTCCTTCGCGCTGGCCGAGCTGGTCGCCACGGCCCGGGCCGCCCGGCCCAAGGAGGAGGCCACGCGGATCGTCATCCGGCCCAAGGCCGTGGACGACGCGGGCTTCACCGTCACCCGCGAGGAGGACGGCCTGTTCCGGGTGCGCGGCGAGAAGCCCGAACGCTGGGTGCGCCAGACCGACTTCAACAACGACGAGGCCGTCGGCTACCTCTCCGACCGGCTCAACCGCCTCGGTGTCGAGGAGAAGCTGATGAAGGCGGGCGCCCGCAACGGCGACGGCGTGGCCATCGGTCCCGAGGACAACGCGGTCGTCTTCGACTGGGAGCCCTCGGTCACGGCGGGCGCCGAGATGCTCGGCCGCCGCGGCGAGGACCACCGCTTCGAGGCACCCCGCCCGGCCGCCCAGCGACGCCGGGACCGGGACGCCGAACGGGACGAGGCCCAGCAGGAGTTCGACGGCTTCGAGCCCTTCTGAGCGAAGCGCGAGGCAGCCCCCGACGCTTGAGACGGCGTCGGGGTTGCACGGCTGCCTGTCTCCTATATCACAGATGCTGATGTTCGTTGGTGCGCCGCGCGCAGGGGGACGTGGAGTGAACGCGTTGCATACTTGACGTGTCTGTATCCGCCCGCGTCGTCGTCAAGGGGATCGTGGTCTCGGCACCGGTCCCGTCGGAGGAGTTCCCGCAGTGCGAAATCCTGAAGCACCCCGGTTGGTCGGTGTCTACCGGCGTGTAGTCCCGGTGGGTGCGCGACGTGTGATCGCCGAGCACGTGGACAGCGGCTTCCGGCAGCAGGTCAAAGAGGGCATCGCGGCCGCCGCAGCCAAGCGGGACCAGATCAATCGCGTGCGCGTCGCCCGCAGCCACCGCAAGCTGCTGGCCCGCCACGACCGGCGGGTCGTCAGCGTGGGCAAGGCGCCGCGCATCGCCCACGTCGTACCGAGGGCCACTCCGCTGGACGCCCGGCGCGCCAACCTCGACGACGTGACCGAGGCGCTGCGGCACGCGGGCATCGACTACTTCTGCGTGCGGTCGGCCTCCGAGACGTCCACCGCGGTGGCGGTCCGCGAGGACGACCGCGAGCAAGTGATCACCGCGCTGCGTCAGGCCTGCCGGGTCAGACCCGGCTACGTGATACCCATGGGCAAGGGCGAGCCTCTCGACGAGGCCGCCCTGCCTGCCTTCGGGACCGGTCCGTGGAAGCGGGTGTCGGGATCCCCGGTCTTCCGCTGCACCTGGTACCGCACCGACGAGACCGGCCGCATGGTCTTCGGCCTGCGATACGGCTGCGACATAGAGTTCTGGAACCACGAGGGCGGCGAACTGGTCTCCCCCCGCCGCAACCCGGTCGCCGAGGCCGTCCCGGTCGAGGAGGAGGCGACGGAGGCCGACGAGTCCCTGTTCACCGACCTCGCCCCGTTGCCCGAGGACCGGATCCCGCGGCCCGACGAGGACCCCGACGCCGAGGCAGGCGCCGGAGACGGCCCGCGTCCCGGACGGGTGCGGACCCGCCCCGCCTTCGCCGCCGGGAGCGTCGGACGCCGCACGTTCCCCATCGACGTCGTGTACACCTGGGTCGACGGCTCCGACCCCGCGTGGATACGCAGCCGGGCGGAGTTCTCCGACCGCCCGTACCACGAGGAGGCGGCCAACGCGGCGCGCTACCTCAGCAGGGACGAACTGCGCTACTCACTGCGCTCCCTGAACCTGTACGCGCCCTGGGTGCGCAACATCTACCTGGTGACCGCCGATCAGACCCCCGACTGGCTGAACACGGACCATCCGCGGCTGAAGGTGGTGAGCCACAAGGAGATATTCAGCGAGCCCACGTCGCTGCCCACCTTCAACTCGCACGCGATCGAGAGCCAGCTGCACCACATCGACGGGCTCTCCGAGCACTTCCTCTACTTCAACGACGACGTGATGCTCGGCCGGGAGACGCTGCCCCAGCACTTCTTCCTGCCCAACGGCCTCGGCCAGTACTACCTCTCGCCGGCCCTCATACCCTTCGGCGAGCCCAACAGCGAGGACCCGCCGGTCGCCGCCGCCGGCAAGAACAACCGCCGGCTGATCGCCGAGCGCTTCGGCGGCAGCACCATCTTCCGGAAGATGAAGCACGTGCCGCACGCCCTGCACCGCGGCGTGCTGGAGGCGATCGAGACCGACTTCGCCGACGAGCACCGGCGCACCGCGGCGAGCCGCTTCCGCAGCGCCGGAGACATCTCGGTCACCTCGTCGCTCCACCACTACTACGCGTTCCACACGGGGCGCTCCTTCCCCGGCGACCAGCTCGTGTACCGCTACCTCGACGTCGGCAAGCCGGGCGCCGAACGGGTGCTCGGCCGACTTCTCGCCGAGCGCGAGGCCCACGTCTTCTGCCTGAACGACACGACCTCCACCGAGTCCGAACTCGCCCACCAGCAGGTTCTGATGACCCGCTTCCTGGACGAGTACTTCCCGTTTCCGAGCCCCTACGAGCGCGGTGCAGACGACTGATGAAACAACTTCCCACCCCCCACCAGGTGATGCGCAAGGGCTACGCCGCCGTGCGTTCGGCGCGCTCACGCCTGGACAGCCTCGTCCTCGTCCCGCCGAGTCCTGACGACTGGCCGCGCGTCACCGCGGACCACCTCTCCCTCCTGGACGGCCGCACCCTCAACGTCTGCGTCACCGTGCCCGACGACCTCACCGCGGCGTCCGCGTCGCTGGTCCTCGGCGGAGGCTCCTCCCCGGTCGTGATCCCGCTGACCCTGGTGCAGCGCGGCGACGGACGCGTCGAGGCCCGGGGCACCTCGGTCGTCGACCTGCTGGAGAACGTGCGCGCCGACAGCCCGCCGGTGCCCGCGGGGATGCGCAGGTTCCTGCTGGAGGCCGGGCAGTGGCGGTTGTCCGTCGTCTTCACCGACGTCCGGGGCCAGGAACGCCGCTTCGCGCTGGCCGCGGCCCCCCGGCTGATGCCCGACGGCCCCACGCTGCCCGAGCCCGTGCGGGCCGACGGCACCTACTGCCGCGTCATCGCGTCGAGCACCGGCCGTGCCTACCTCTCCCTGGGCAGGGACCACGCCGAGGCCGAGATCGTGTCCGTCGACATCGGCTGGTCGCAGATCACGCTGCGGGGCCGGCTCGTCAACTCCCCGGCGGAGGCGTGCAGCGGGGACGTGGAACTGATCCGCAGGAACGGCAAGGTGAGCCGGACCCTCCCGGCGACCTGGCAGGGGGACGTCTTCACCTGCACCGTGCACACGGCCGACTTCGGCGCCTCCGGCACCAAGGAACAGATCTGGGACGTACGGCTGCGCCGGCCGCGCGGCCGGTCGCTGAAGCTGTGCCGGCGACGGACCGACGTACGCAGCCCCGGGGACGTCTTCCGGATGCCGAACCGGCTGCTCACCGCGGACGACGGCACCGCGCTGCGGATCAACCCCTACTACACGCCCGTCGGCAGCCTGGCCTTCCGTGCCGCGCTCATTCCCTCTGGAAGTTGACAACAGATGAAAATCACCTTTCTCCTCACCTGGGGTGACGAGATGGGCGGCACGGAACAGGCCGTCTACACCCAGGCGACCCACCTGGCTCCCCGCCACGACATCGAGGTGCTCAGCGTCTTCAAGACGCGCGAGCAGCCGTTCTTCTCCGTCGACGAGCGGGTGTCGGTGCGTTACCTGGTGGACCGCACCGGCAAGACCGAGCGCCCGGTGCGCGAGAGCGACCTCAGCGCCGAGGACTGCCGGCACCTCGCCGGGCTGCCGAGCGACCTGATCAGCCCGAAGTGGGAGGCCACCTTCGACGCGCTGTCCGACGTCGAGATGCAGCGCGCGCTGCGGACCATCGACACGGACGTGCTGATCACCACCTCGCCCGCGCTGATGTCGGCGGTGGCCGACCTGGCGCCCTCCCGCGTGATCACCATCCAGCAGGAGCACCGGCCCTCCCAGCTGCGGGGCGGCACGGGCGAGCCGCTGCTGCTGCGGGCGCCCGCCATCGACGCGCTCGTGGTGCTCACCGAGCGCACCAAGCAGTGGCTCGAGGAGTCCCTCGGCAAGGCCGCTCCCCGCCTCGCCGCGATCCCGAACGCGATCCCGGAGGGCTTCCGGCCGCGCTCCAGCCTGACCGGCAAGACCATCGTGATGCCGCGCCGGCTGGTGCCGGACAAGCAGGTCGACCACGCCATCCAGGCCTTCGCCAAGGCGTTGCCGGACCACCCGGGCTGGCGGCTGCGCATCTTCGGCGACGGACCCCAGATGTCCCGGCTGCGCAACCTCATCCAGGGCCTGGGCCTGCACGACTCCGTGGAGCTCCTCGGCCCCAGCCAGCACATGACCGAGGAGTGGGCCAGGGCCAGCCTGACCATTCTTCCGTCGCAGGACGGCGAGGCCTTCCCGCTGGTGCTGCTGGAAGCGTTCGCGGCCGGTGTCCCGGCCGTGGCGTACGACATCGTCACCGGGCCCGCCGAGATCATCCGGCACGGCGAGGACGGCCTGCTGGTGCCGCCCAACGACGTCGAGTCCCTGGCCGAGGCGATCTCCCGCCTGATGGGCGACGAGGCGTTGCTGCGCTCCTACGGCGAGAAGGCCCACGAGGGGTCCACCCGGTTCGCGGCCGAGGTGATCGTCAAGCAGTGGGAGGAGCTCTTCACCGAGCTCGTCTCCCGGCGCGACGACCCGCGGCGGATGGCGGAGCGCGCCGACCGCATAGCCCACCGGGTGGCCCACGGCGGCGCGGGCCGCTTCCACGCCGCCGTGGCCGCCGACCGCACGGCGCCCTCGTCGGGCGACCAGCGGGCCCGCGAAGTCGTCATCGGCGCGTCCGACCGTTCCCTGGTGCGGGCCGGCGGCCGCCTGTCCGAGGTCCGTGACGACCTCCAGGGCTCGGAGATCGTCCAGCGCAACTTCGAGACGGTCGTCGCGGCGCTCGAGTCGAGCGGCATTCCGTACGTGCTCCTGCGCGACCGGGACGACAACCCCAGGCGCCGGCTGGCCGTCGACACGGTCGAACAGACCCGGGTCCGCAAGGCGCTCGCCGGCGCCTACGAGGGCAAGGCCGTCTACGCCGAGCTGCTCAAGCCCCGTACGCACGCGCCGGGTGTGCTGCTCGCCGAGCGCCTCGAGGCGGTGGGCGAGGTGGCCGGACTGCGGGTGTTCCGCCCGGTGGTGACCTCCACCCGTACGCTGCGCTTCGGCCCCGCGTACGGCTGCGACATCGAGTTCTGGCGGCAGGTGCCGGAGGAGGAGGGCGGGGACGGTCAGTTCGTCGCGCCGCTCAGGCCCAGTGCCGTCGGTCCCAAGCTGCCGTCCCTGACCCCCGACGCCCGTACCCGCGTGAAGGACCGCGAGTACCCGACGCTGGAGCCGCTGACCAGGAAACTGGTGAGCGACATCACCTTCCCCGTCGACGCCGTGTACACGTGGGTCGACGACTCCGACCCCCGCTGGCAGGAGCGCCGGGCGCGTCGGCGCGCCGACCTCGGGCTGGAGGCGGAGAGCTCCGGCGACGAGGCCGCCCGGTTCCGCAACCGCGACGAACTCCGCTACTCCCTGCGGTCGCTCGCCATGTTCGCGCCCTGGATCCGGAAGATCTACCTCGTCACCGACGACCAGACCCCCGAGTGGCTCAACACCGAGCACGAGGGCATCGAGGTCGTCTCGCACCGGGACATCTTCACCGACCAGGACTGCCTGCCGACGTTCAACTCCCACTCCATCGAGAGCCAGCTGCACCACATCGACGGCCTCTCCGAGCAGTTCCTGTACCTGAACGACGACGTGTTCATCGGGCGGCCGGTCGGGGCCCAGCGCTTCTTCCTGCCGAACGGCGCGAGCCGGTTCTTCTGGTCGCCGACGACGGTGCCGGTCGGTGAGCCGACCGAGGAGGACGAGGGCTACTTCGCCGCGGCGAAGAACAACCGCTCGCTGCTGGAGGAGCGGTTCGGCGTGACGGTGGCGAACAGCTTCGTGCACGCGCCGCACCCGCTGCGCCGGAGCGTGCTGGAGCGCATCGAGGAGGACTTCCCGGAGAGCGTGGCCCGCACGGCCGCCACCCCGATGCGCGGGTGGCAGGACATCTCCATGGTGTCCTCGCTGCACCACCACTACGGCTACCTCACCGGGGCGTCGGTGCCGAGCAGCATCCGGTGCGCCTACATCGACGTGGGCACCTACAGCCGCCACCCGGAGCTGACGCGCCTGCTGGCCATGCGCGGTCACGACGTCTTCTGCCTCGGCGAGTCGCAGGACGCCGAGGTGCCGGAGCACGAGCAGGCCCGCATCGTCGAGGCGTTCCTGCGGGCCTACTTCCCCGTGAAGAGCCCGTACGAGCGCTGACGCGGAGTCACCCGGACAACGGGAAGGGGGCTGCCGGCACGAACGTGCCGGCAGCCCCCTTGGTGTGCTGTCCGCGTCAGTACAGGTTCCGGTAGGTGTCCCAGCCGGTGCCCAGCTTCACCCGGGCCTTGAACCGCCCGTCGGTGTAGGACGTGTAGCGGTACAGGTCGCCGCGGGAGTTGGCCGCGAGCAGGTCGGCCCGGCCGTCGCCGTCGATGTCGCCGGGCGAGGCCAGCTTGTTGTACTGCTGCCAGCCGGAGCCCAGGTCCACCTTGCCCGCGAACGGCGAGGTGCTGACCCCGGTACCGCGGTAGAGGTACAGCTGGCCGGCCGGGGTGCGCGCGACGATGTCGGTACGGCCGTCCCCGGTGAAGTCACCGGCGCCCACGAGCTTGTCGTAGGCGTTCCAGCCGCCGCCGACCTTCAGCGGCGAGGACAGGGAGGCGCCGTGGCCCTTGCCCCGGAAGAGGTACAGGGTGCCGGAGGTGTCCCGGGCGAGGAGGTCGCCCTTGCCGTCGTCGTTGAGGTCGCCCGGACCGAGGAACAGGTTGTACTTGCCCCAGCCGGTGGCCAGGCTCTCGTCGGCCGTTGCGGCGTAGTTGTACAGCACGCCGTCGTACAGCTCCAGCAGGTCCGCGTACCCGTCCTTGTCGAGCGACGACGCGTAGGCCACCCTGGCGCCCGACCAGCCGCCCGTGTCGCTGACCTGCGAGCGGGCGGTGAGCTGGCCGTCGTTCTTCACGCCGTACCAGTAGAGCGTGCCGCGGGTGTCCATGCCGATCACCGACGACTTGCCGAAGTGCGGGTACACACCGCTGCCGGCGAAGAGCTCCACCGGCTGGAAGCCCGTGCCGGCCTGCTGCTTGGCCTCGAAGTTGCCGGTGCCGTCGGCCCGGTAGTAGTACAGGTCACCGGAGCGGGTGCGGCCGAGCAGGTCGCCGAGCCCGTCGCCGTCCCAGTCGTCGGCGGCGATGATCTGGTTGTAGTTGGTCCAGCCCTCGCCCAGGAGGTCGCGGGTGGCGAGCGGGGCGGTGGCGCTGCCCTTGCCGGCGTAGAAGTAGAGGTAGCCGAGGCGGGTGCGGGCCACGACGTCGCCGATGCCGTCGCCGTTCATGTCGCCCATGCCCACCAGCTGGTCGAACATCTCCCAGCCGCCGCCGACCTTCACCCGGCCGCGGAACGGGGAGTTGAGGCTTCCCGTGCCCTCGTACAGGTACAGCTCGCCGCCGTAGGTCCGCGCGAGCAGGTCGGGCCTGCCGTCACCGGTGACGTCCCCGGGCGTGATGACCTTGTTGTAGATCTGCCAGCCGGTCCCGCTCCAGGTGGTGAACCCGGTGTTGTCCGCGCCCCAGCTCTCGAACAGGGACAGGGTGCCCGTCGACGACAGCGTGAGGACCTCCGGCGCCCCGTTTCCGTCGAGGTCGCCGGGGGTGAGGATGTCCTTCTGCTTCTCCGTGTAGTCGTCGACGTTGATCGAGTACGGGGTGAACTCGCCCGACGTGGTGCGCCAGACCTCCGTGCTGCCGTCCTGCAGGCTCAGGAGCATGTCGCTGAACCCGTCGCCGTCCACGTCGAAGCGGGGCGCGGGAGCCGCGGCGGCGCGCATCCGCGGGGCCTGCTTCCGCTCGGGCTGGGCGCGGTCCAGCTTCGGCAGTTCCGACTTGGGCGTCGGCACCTCGATGCCCGGCGAGGGCTTGTCGGCGGCGAGGGCGGGAGTGGTGACCAGCATGCCCGCCGCGACCGCGAGGGCGGTGCAGGTGAGCAGCCGGGAACGGCGCGTTCTGAGGCGCGCGCGTGATGTGAACAAGGGGCCCCCACAAGTGATGTCGAAGAGTCGGCAGGGTGAAGAAGATGTGATCACTGCCGATGATCGTCGGATTGTATGTGAAACCTGTGACTCTCTGACAGATGTTTTCCGGCACGGGAACGCCGAAGCCGGGCCCGGCGCGATCCCGGACCCGGCTTCGACGTGACGGTTCAGACCTCCCGCGCCTGCTCCAGCATCAGGTCCACGACGCGCGCCGCGGCCCGGCCGTCGTCGAGGTCGCAGAACAGCTCCTGGAAGCGCCGGTAGCGGTCCGCGTACTCGGCCGACACCTTGTCCAGGTCGCCCAGCGCGCTCACCAGCTCCTCCGAGGTACGGATCAGCGGACCCGGCGCGTCGTTCTCGAAGTCGAAGTAGAAGCCCCGCAGCTTGTCCCGGTAGTGCTCCAGGTCGTAGGTGAAGAACAGCATGGGCCGCTTCAGGTGCGCGTAGTCGAACATCACCGAGGAGTAGTCCGTCACCAGCACGTCGGCGGCGAGATACAGGTCCGCGATGTCCGGGTACTCCGAGACGTCGTGCACGAAACCGTTGCCCGCGCCGGGAATGCTGTCCACGACGTTGGAGTGCCGGCGGATCAGCAGCACGTGGTCGTCGCCCAGCCGCGCGCGGGCGTCCTCGACGTCGATGCGCAGATCGAACTTGAACTGCCCCCGCCGGTGCGAGAGGTCGTCCCGCCAGGTCGGCGCGTAGAGGATCACCCGCTTGTCGGCGGGCACGCCGAGCCGCTCCTTGATCTCCCGGGCACGCTCGGCGAGGTCCGGCGCGTAGAGGTAGTCGTTGCGCGGATAGCCGGTCTCGATGATCTTTCCGTCGAAGCCCATGGCGCGCTTGAGGATCGGCGTGCTGAAGCGGTTGGAGGAGACCAGCATCGTCCAGTTGCGGGCCTCCTGGATCAGCCGCTCGTGGTACTGGGGGTCGAACTTCGGCGCCTCGATGTCCAGGCCGATCTTCTTCAGCATGGTGCCGTGCCACGTCTGCACGATCACCTGTCCCGGACGGCGCTCCATCCAGTGCGGCAGGTGCGCGTTGGTGACGATGTAGCGGCAGCGGGCCAGCGCCTCGTACCACTCGGTGCTCCAGAACCGCACCTTGCGCGCGGTGTCGGGCAGGTCCACCTGACCGTCCCGGACCAGCCACAGGTACTCCAGGTCGGCCCCCCGGCGCAGCAGCTCCTCGTGCATCGCGCGCGGCGAGTCCGAGTACTGCTTGCCGTTGTAGCTGATGAACAGCACCGCGTCCCGCAGCGGCTGGGTCCGCCCCGCTTCGTACACGTCCTTGCGCAGCCGCTCCTGACGGTAGGCGCCGCGCTCCAGGACGGACAGGTCGGACGGGCAGTGCAGCTGAGGGAAGTTGTACCAACGGGACTCGAACTCGTACTCCCGGTCCTTCGCGGCGCCGAGCACCGGGAAGCCGTCCACGGCGAGCCGGTCGACGAGGAACGGGATGTCGTGGCCGTCGGGGGTGCGCAGGAAGAAGTTCCAGCGCCCGCTCTTGAGCGGCAGCGTTCCGTCGGGACCGGACATGGACGCCGGGGTGAACTCGGCGCCGAACGAACCGTCCGGTGAGGTCCGCAGGGCCACGGTCTTCTCGTCGAACCGGTCCCGGGCCTTCACCACGAAGTCCGCCCCGTCGATGTCGGCGGCGGTCACGCCCTCGACGACATAGCGGTCACCGGCCCAGCGCACCGACGTGATCTTCGCCTGGATGGGGCGGCCGGAGAACTTCAGATAGCCGTTGTGGCCCGAGACCAGGGCTATCTCGTTGCGGTCGGCGTTCTCCGCGAGGGACGCCGGCAGCCGCATCTCCCCGTCCGCGAGCCCCTCACGGACCACGGTGGAGAAACGGCGCTCGCCCCCGTCGGGAGCCACCGCCACCAGCTGAGTGCTCCAGTTGCGCCGGGAGGCCGCCGCGGGGTCGGCACCGCCGGCCGCGTTCTCCTCCTTCACGACGTCCTGGTGCTCCGGCAGCAGGGCGACGTCCCGCATCGGCACCCGCACGGTGAACGGGGTGTGCCCGCCGTCGGCCGCGCTCAGCGTGACCGGGTAGTGCAGCCGCTCGCCGCTCTTCTTGTTGGTGACGCGCAGCGAGACACTCTCTCCCGCGCGCAGCGGCACGCGGATCTCACCGTCGATCTCGATGTCCGAGCCGACCGCCCGGTGGCCCGTGATCAGCGCGCGTACCCGCTCGACGGTCAGCCGCAGCGCCCCGTTGACCGGCGTCGGCAGCAGCCGGAAGTCGTCGTCCAGCCACTGGTAGGGCGGGTGGTTGGCCCGCGTCGGGCCCTTCACCTGGACCGCGCGCTTGCGCAGCAGACCCGCGGTGGCGATGCCGATGCCCACCCGCCAGGTCCCCTCCTCCCACTGGGAGCCCCTGCGCAGCTTGAGCGGGTCGAGGTCCGCCGCCCAGCCCGACCAGTCGTAGTTGTTGTGCTTGCGGCCGGACAGCGACGTGGCCTCGGGCACGTGGGTGTTGCGCAGCGGCACCACCGTGGCCCGCCGGGAGCCGTCCTTCTTCAGCACCAGGACCTTGGCGGCGCTGCGCCTGCCCGACTGGTCGATCTGGTCGACCCACGCGTGCCCGGACAGCCGCAGTCTGCCGCCGTCCCAGCGGATGTCCTGCAGCGGGGCGTGGAGCCTCAGGTCGGGGTCGATCCGGCGCGCCTTCTTCGGCAGTCCGGCGGCGGCCGCCTCGACCGTGGGGTAACTGACGTACTTGCGGACCAGCCCGCTGATCTTCACGGCGTCACCGCGCCGTTCCGCCTTGATCAGGTCCACGAGGTCGTCCAGCGCGTGCTTGCGCACCAGCAGCCACTTGATACGGGCGGTGGCCGGCAGCTCCATGACCACCCGCGGATCGACCTGGTCCAGGTACTTGTTGATCACCCGCAGGAACTCGGCACGGAACTCCTCGTCACCGTCCGGCAGGACGTTCAGGAAGATCCGCAGGTCACCGGTGAGGGCGGTCTGGTCGTACGCGTGCTTCAGCTCGGCGCCCGACTCGCCGGGCCGGGAGGCGAAGAACCGGCTGACGGACTCCACCGCCGCCGCACGGTCCCGCACCGCCTTCGGCTCCGTCCGGCGCTGGGTGATGGAGGGGGCGGCCTCGCCCTCGCGCAGCCGCCAGTAGTACGTCGGCTCGCTGATGATGTCCACGGCCTCGGCGAGGAACTGCGCCGGGAGGATCACCGGGACGTCCTCGTACAGCACGCCCTCGGGGAAGGAGAGGCCGTGCTTCTCCCAGAACGAGCGGCGGAACACCTTGTTGCAGGCTATTCGGTCGGTCAGCAGCTTCTTGTTCCGCGATATGTGCGTCCGCCTGACCGCACCGCCGGCGAGGATGCGGTGCATGGGGGACTGCCAGATCTTGGTGCTGTTGATGTGCTGGACGTTGCCCGTGACGAAGTCCGAGCCGCTCTCGTCGAGAGACTCCACCATCAGCCGGTAGGCGTCCGGCGGGATCATGTCGTCGCTGTCCACGAAGGCGACGTACTCCGACTCGGGGGCCAGCCGTGTCATCCCGGTGTTCCGCGCCGCGCCCAGACCGGCGTTCTCCTTGCGGATCAGCTTGAAGCGCGGATCGCGGGCCTCGTAGCCGGCGGCTATCGAGGCCGAGTCGTCCGGCGAACCGTCGTCCACCATCAGCACCTCGAGGTCGCCGAAGGTCTGCGCGGCCAGGGAGTCGAGGCAGGCGGGGAGATAGCGCTCCACGTTGTAGATCGGGACGATGACACTGAGCCGAGGGGCCATGCTGGGTGCGATTCCTTCCGAGGTCAGGCCCGCTCGACCGGTTCGAGCGCCTGGGCAGGGGTCGGGGCGTGGGAACGGTCGTCGAACGGGACGACGGGCAGCAGGCTCTCCTCGCCCAGGAAGACACGTCGTACGACCCGTTCGGCCGCGTGCCCGTCGTCGAACTCGCAGAAGCGCCTGCGGAAGCCGTCCCGGCGCTTGGTCGTCTCCGGGGTGTCGTAGGTGCCGGAGGTGAGCAGCCCCAGCAGCTCCGTCTGGGTGGTGGCCACCGCGCCGGGCGGCTCCTGGAGCAGGTCGAAGTAGGTGCCGCGCACCACGGAGTAGACGTCCCAGTCGGGGACGTAGCTGACGATCGGACGGTCCAGTACCGCGTAGTCGAACATCGCCGAGGAGTAGTCCGTGATCAGCGCGTCGGCCGCGAGGTACAGGTCCTCCACCCGGGAGTGCCCGGACACGTCCAGGATGCGGCCGGTGCGGCGCAGCGCGGCGGTGTGCGGGGAGTCGCCGTAGAAGTAGTGGCCGCGCACCAGCAGCGTCACGTCCGGACCGAGTTCGCGGGCGAACCTGGCCGGGTCCAGGGCGGAGGTGAAGCCCGGCTGGTACTCGCGGTGGGTCGGCATGTACAGGAAGGCCTTGGTGCCGTCGGCCAGCCCGAGCGCGGCGCGGGCCGCGCGCACGTCCTCGGCGGTGGCGTTGACGAGGACGTCGTTGCGCGGGTAGCCGGTCTCCAGCGTGGCGTACGAGCAGGGGTAGACCCGCTCCCAGATGACGGTCGAGAACCGGTTGGCGCTGATGCTGTAGTCCCAGCGGTCGCACCGCTCCAGGAGCTTCTCGAAGTCCATGTCGGTGGAGGCCGGGTACTTCTGCTGGTCCAGGCCCATGGTCTTCAGCGGGGTGCCGTGATGGGTCTGGACGTGGATCTGGCCCTCGCGCTTGACCACGGAGTCCGCGAAGTTCACGTTGTTCACGAGGTACTTGGCGCGGGCCACGGCCGTCCAGTACTCGCGTGAGCCCACCCGGACGACCCGCACCCCCTTGGGCACCCGGTCCGCGTGGTCCGCGTGGACCGCCCAGACGCGGCGCATGCCCGGGGCCAGCCGGGCCAGTTCGGCGTCGATGGCGGCCGGGTTGCAGGAGACGCCGCGGCTCCAGTAGGCGGAGAACAGCGCCAGGTTGTCGTCGAGCGGCAGCCTGAGCTGCGACTGGTAGAAGGCGCCCATCGCGCCGCGCTTGGACCGGTTGAGCGCGCTGCGGATGCCCTTCTTGACCCTTCGGCGCGCCTTCACCGCCGCGAGCGCGCTCATCAGCGTGGTGTAGGCGTCGCGCTCCAGCATCGTGTACTTGTGGCCGCGGCCGCCGCCCGGCCGGGTGAAGCCCTTCGGCACGCGGGCGCGGTAGTCGGCGGAGGCGCGGTGGAAGAACTCGGCCCGCGCGTCCCGCGGCAGCCGGCCCGGACTCTCCAGGACGGTCAGGTAGTGGTCGACCATCTTGCGGAACAACGGGCCGCGCCACTCGGCGAGTTCCTCGTGCGCGTCGACGTAGTCGAAGACCCGCCGGTACTGGTCGAAGATGTCGAAGTGCTTGCGGCTGACCGTCTTGAGGATGTTGCCGCCCTCACGCCGCTGCCGGTAGTACACGCAGACCCGGTCCAGCAGGGCGATCCGTTCGGCGGTGATCAGGGAGCCGAACGTCCAGGGCGCGTCCTCGTAGTAGCCGGGCGGGAAGGTGAGCCCGGTGCGGGCGACGAAGTCGCGCCGGTACGCCTTGTTCCAGACGATCTGGAGCAGGTCGAGCAGCTGCGGACGGTCGGCGAGGGAGAAGACGTCCGGGCCGGTGTTGCGGAGCAGGTCCGCCCGCTGATTGCGGCTGACTCTGCCGTTCCAGTAGGTGCGGGCGTAGTCGTAGACGAGGATCTCGGGGTCGTCGGTGGCGTCGAGGCGGTCCGCTATCGCGGTGAGCGCACCCTCCGTCAGGGTGTCGTCACTGTCCAGGAACAGGACGTAGTCGCCCTGCGCCCGTTCCATCCCGGCGTTGCGCGCGCGTCCCAGCCCCACGTTCTCGGTGAGGTGCATCACGTGGATGCGCGCGTCGTGCCTCGCGTACTCGTCGAGGATGGCCCCCGAACCGTCCGGCGAGCAGTCGTTCACTGCGATGAGCTCGAAGTCCACGTAGTCCTGGCCGAGCACCGAATCGAGGCATTCGGGCAGGTAGCCCTGCACCTTGTGCACCGGGACGATGAGGGAGAACCTGGGCATCCTTGCAACCTGTTCGAAGGGGGAGCTGTCCGTGCGTTGCCGCGTACGGTAGTGGGAAAGCCTGTGATGTGCGGCCAAGGGTAACGGTCCTGTTGTCGGGTATGCCCGACCCCGTGCCGGATATGTCCGGTCCTGCCCCGGGGGTTCTTATGAGTATCCACACATGCGCCCAGAACGCCCACAGGGCGGTGACAACTTCTTCGCATGCCCGGCCGGGGGAGTGACCGACTAGTCGACGGGGCGGCCCGCCCGCTCAACTCCCCCTGTTGCCAGTGGTGTTGTGCCGGTCTCCAGTCGGGGGCCGGGGACGGCGAGGTCCGCGGAGAGGTCCGCGGCGAGGCGCTCGGCCCGGCGGGTGCGGTGTTCGCCGGCCGCCGCGCACAGGTCCCGCACCGCGCCGGCGAAGCGCTCCCGGGACGGCGGCTCGGCCGGGCCCAGCAGCCGCAGGGCCAACGCGGCACGCTCCTGGGCGAGTTCGTCCCGCTCCGGACGGCGCACCGCCGCCAGCAGGGCCGGTACCCCGGACGCGTCCGGCTCCAGCACGGTCGCCGCCGCCACCGTGGGGAACGACTTGCGGAACACGTCCTCGGCCAGCCCGCTGGTGTTGGCCACCGCGTACGGCTTGCCGCTCGCCAGGAAGTCGCTGATCACGCTCGACACGTCGCTGATCAGCAGGTCGGCCCGGTTGAAGCAGGCGTACAGCGGCGGCCGGGCGTCCGTGACGACCTGGTGCTCCCACCCGGGCAGCGACGCCCAGTACGCCTCCTCCCACGCGGCCTCGGCCCGCCGTACGGCCGCCGCCCGCCCGGCCTCCGGCGCCGGCTGCCGCAGCATCCGCTCCGCCTGGTCCGCCGCCGGCCGGAAGCCGGCCGCGGTGAGCCGGTCCAGCTCCGCCGCCCGCCGGGCCAGGGCGGTGGCCGCCGACACGTCGGGACGCGGACCGCCCCGCTCCCGGTTCGCCGCCCGCACCAGCTCCCGGATGCGCAGATCGGCGGCCCGGGCCCGCGGGTCCACCGACCCGGTCAGCGGATGCGGCTTGTACAGCAGCCGTACGCCCGGGTCGGCGAGCAGTGCCCGCACCAGGTTCTCCCCGGCCTCGACCACCGAGGTGTTGCCGGGATTGCCGTCCCAGCCCTCCCAGGTCGGCGCGTACAGGACGGTCGTGAACGCCCCCGGCGCGGGCGGCCCCGCGTACGGCCGTACGGCGTCCAGCTGCGGGCGGCCGATCTCCACCACGTCCTTGTCCTCGACGCCTACCTCCGCCAGCGCGTACCGCTCGCGCGCCGCCGGGCCCGCCACCCACACCTCGTCGTACGCCTTCGCGTACGGGTTGCACGAGGACAGCTTGTCGCTCTCCCCGTGGTTGACGAAGGCGTGCTTGATCGTCGGGATGCGCAGGACCTGTGAGGTCTTGCCGGAGTTGGAGGGGTGGAGGAGGACACGGAGCGTCGAGTGCTCCAGGCGCATCAGCGTGGACACCTTCGGCAGGCACACCACCGGGATGTCGGTGGCCGCGATCCGCTGCACCATGTGCCGCTCCCGCAGCACGATCACCGGCCGCCCGTCCAGCCGCGCCAGCGGCTCCAGCCACATGTTCGCCTGGTACGCCGAGGAGGCCCCGCCCGAGAAGTACAGGCCGACCGTCGGCCGGTACCGGGCGAGCCACGCGTCGAACCAGTCGAGCACCTCCTGCTCACCGGCGGGCCTGCGCCCCGGCAGCAGCCGCAGCAGCAGCGCGCCCAGGCCGGTCAGCGCCGCCCCCAGCGACAGCGCGAGCCCGGCCACCCCGTACACCGGCGCGTCGGTCGCCGCGGTCGCCAGCAGCCCGGCCGTCGCGGGCAGCCCGAAGACCGCCAGCCGGGGCCCCGGGCGGCGCAGCAGCGCCGGGGGCGCCGGGGTCAGCCGCAGCGCGGAGGCGTCGATGTTCCGGGTCACCACGGGCAGCGTCCGCGTGCGCCGGACCAGGACGGACACCGCCTGGATCGACCAGTGCAGGGCGTAGAGGACGAGCAGCCCGGCGACGAGTGGTGCGTAGACGCCCTCCCGGTGCTGTTCGCCGAGGCGCAGCAGACCCACCACGAGCAGCAGGTCGCGCAGCACGTGCCGGACCGTGACATCGGCGTGCGACTTGGCGAACAGCGACACCATCCCCCGCTGCCACCGGTACAGCACCCCCTCGGCGGCCAGTGAACCGGCGCTCGCCGCGAGCAGCAGCGGCACGTGCGGCATCAGGGCGCCCACGGCCTGTGCGGCGAAGGTGGCCGCCAGCACGGCCAGGACCAGCAGCTTCACGGCGATCCGCCGCCCGGGCGGGCGGGGGAGACGGCGGCGGGGCAGGGATAGGGGCACTGCGGTAGCTCCAGGCTCGTCGCGCATCGGACAACCGGGTTAACGCGGGGTGACCGCCCGACGACACGCGCGTGTTGCCCCGACCTCCGGGCCCGGCGGCGAAACCCGCGGTGACGGGGCCCCGGACCGGCGCGGACCGTGCCGAGAACGCGCCGACAACGTGCCGAGGACGCGACGGAGCCCCGCCCGGAGCGCGGGCGGGGGCGTCACGGGACGTAGCGGGACGCTACGGGGATGCGGCGCGGTCCCCGGCGAGAATGCGGCGGGGTGCGGCGGGGTGCGGCGGGGTGCGGCGGGAAACGGCGGTGCCGGGCGGGGACGCGGCGAGGGCCCGTTGAGGCGGCGGAGACGAGTACCGAGCCGTCGCGGGACGCGGCAAGGACGTCGCGGGGATGCGGCGGGGTACGGCGGGAACGCGGTGGGGTCCGCGGCGGGAGCCGTGGTGACGGCGCGTGGCGGGTGAGGCCGCGGCGGAAACGCGTCCCGAACCGGGCGAGGAAGTCGCGGGGCGCGGCCAGGAAGCCGCGGGGACCGGCTTGGACGTCTCGGGGACCGGCCTGGACGCGCGGGACACCGCCGCGACGTCGCCGGGACACCGCCGCGACGTCGCCGGGACGCCGCCGCGACGTCGCCGGGATGCGCGGCATCCGTGGCGCGGATGCGGTGGCGGCGCGGCGCGGATGTGGCGGCGGTCGTGGCTGTTGTCCGCAGCGTGAACTCCGGTGCGGTGTGCGTTCCCCTTCGCGTAGATTGCCTGGCGGGCGCAGGGATCGGCGCGTGTCGACGGGAGAGGCGGACGGGCCGTGGCAGGGGCAAGGCAGGCCGTGGGCGAGGCCCGCAGGATCGTGGTCAAGGTCGGTTCCTCCTCGCTGACCACCGCCGCGGGCGGCCTGGACGCCGACCGGGTCGACGCGCTCGTCGACGTACTCGCCAAGGTGCGCGGCGCCGACAAGGAGGTCGTCCTCGTCTCCTCCGGCGCCATCGCCGCCGGGCTCGCCCCCCTCGGCCTGCGCCGCCGTCCGAGGGACCTGGCCCGTCAGCAGGCCGCCGCCAGCGTCGGCCAGGGACTGCTGGTCGCCCGCTACACCGCCTCCTTCGCGCGCTACGGCGTCCGCGTCGGCCAGGTGCTGCTGACCAGCGACGACATGAGCCGCCGCGCCCACCACCGCAACGCCTCCCGCACCCTGGACAAGCTGCTGGCGATGGGCGCCTTCCCGATCGTCAACGAGAACGACACCGTCGCCACCGACGAGATCCGCTTCGGCGACAACGACCGCCTCGCCGCCCTCGTCGCCCACCTGGTCCGCGCCGACCTCCTGGTGCTGCTGTCCGACGTGGACGGCGTCTACGACGGCGACCCGAGCAGGCCGGGCACCTCCCGGCTGGCCGAGGTGCGGGACATGGCCGACCTCGCGGGCGTCGACATCGGCAGCGCGGGCAAGGCCGGGGTCGGCACCGGCGGCATGGTCACCAAGGTCGAGGCGGCCCGGATCGCCGCCGCCGCCGGCATCCCCGTGGTGTTGACCAGCGCCGTCCACGCGGCCGACGCCCTGGCCGGCGGCGACACCGGCACGTACTTCCACGCCACCGGCAGGCGCTCCGCCGACCGGCTGCTGTGGCTCCAGCACGCCTCCGCCCCGCAGGGCGCGCTCGTCCTCGACGACGGGGCGGTCCGCGCGGTCGTCGAGGGCCGCAAGTCGCTGCTGCCGGCCGGGATCGCGGGCGTCGAGGGCGACTTCGCCGCGGGCGACCCCGTGGAGCTGCGGGACGGCACGGGCCGGGCGGTGGCCCGCGGGCTGGTCAACTTCGACGCCAAGGAGATGCCCCGGCTGATCGGCCGCTCCACCCGGGAACTGGCGCGCGAACTCGGACCCGCGTACGAACGTGAGGTCGTACACAGGGACGATCTGGTGATCCTGCACCCGTAATGGGCCGAAACGTCCCCGAATCGGTGGTGGACGTTCCGCAAAACCGCCCCGCGATCTCGTGCGGCCTGCTCAACTTTCCTCAGGGACAAGTCCGGCCGACCACCGGGCCGAGCCGTGTGCGTGAAGGAGGCCGTCGTGAGCGGAGTACGCCCTGGGACGGCGGCGCCTCGCGGTGGTACCGCCTCCCGCGGTGGTGCGGGCGCCCGCGGCGGCACGGGCGCGCGCCCCGGCGGCGCCCGGGGCGCGAACCGGGCGGGCGGCGAGGAGCGCGCCCTGACCAGCGTCGCCGCCGGCGACCGGTTCCGCGGCGAGGAGCCCGAGCACACCCCGCGCCTGTGGCACGTCACGCTCAGCGTCTCCGGCGCCCGCGCCCCGCTCACCGAGGTGCGCCGGGCGCTCGAACAGCTCGCGCACGACCACCCCTTCCTGCTGACCAGCCGGTACGCCGACGACCACGCGGAGATCCGGTACTGGGAGGAGGCCCGCGACCTGCACGACGCCGCCGCCGTCGCCCTGCGCCTGTGGGGCGAGCACCGGCAGACCGCGGGGCTGCCGCCCTGGGAGATCGTGGGTCTGGAGGTCATCGACCGGGCCACCTACCACCAGCGCATCGCCGCGGGGTACGGACCGGCACCCGCCACGCCGGTCGGCGTTCACCCGTTTTGACCCACTCCCGGCCCATCTCGCGGGATGGGACGGCAGGGGGCCGCCCGGAGCGCGCGCACTACCCTTCCCCCCATGACCACGCTCTCGCCGTACGACTCGATGTCACCCGTCACCCGGGCCGCCTACCGGGCCAAGTCCGCCGCGGCCGACCTCGCGCCGCTGCCGCGGGCGGCCAAGGACGACGCGCTGCTCGCCGTCGCGGACGCGCTGGAGGTCCGTACGAGCGAGATCGTCGAGGCCAACGCCCAGGACGTGGCCAAGGCCCGCGCCGCCGGGACCAGCGAGGCCATCGTCGACCGGCTCACCCTGACCCCGGAGCGGGTCCGCGCCATCGCCTCCGACGTGCGCGACGTGGTCGCGCTGCCCGATCCGGTCGGCGAGATCGTGCGCGGCTCCACCCTCCCCAACGGCATCGACCTGCGCCAGGTCCGGGTGCCGCTCGGCGTGGTCGGCATCATCTACGAGGGCCGGCCGAACGTGACGGTCGACGCCGCCGCCCTGTGCCTGAAGTCCGGCAACGCGGTGCTGCTGCGCGGCTCGTCCTCGGCCTACCAGTCGAACACCGCCCTGGTCCGGGTGGTCCGGGACGCCGTGGGCGGGGCCGGGCTGCCCGCCGACGCCGTGCAGCTGGTGCCCGGCGAGAGCCGGGAGAGCGTGCGCGAGCTGATGCGGGCCCGCGGCCTGGTCGACGTGCTCATCCCGCGCGGCGGCGCCTCGCTGATCAGCACGGTCGTCCAGGAGTCCACCGTCCCCGTCATCGAGACCGGCACCGGCAACTGCCACGTCTACGTCGACGCGCACGCCGACCTCGACATGGCCGTCGACATCCTGATCAACTCCAAGGCCCAGCGCGTCGGCGTCTGCAACGCCGCCGAGACCCTCCTGGTGCACCAGGACGTCGCCGCCGAGTTCCTGCCCCGCGCGCTGGCCGCGCTCGCGGAGGCCGGGGTCACCGTGCACGCCGACGACCGGGTGATGGCCCACGCCAAGGACTCCGGCGCGAACGTCGTCGAGGCGACCCCCGAGGACTGGGAGACCGAGTACCTGTCGTACGACATCGCCGCGGCCGTGGTCGACTCCCTGGACAAGGCCGTCGAGCACATCCGGCTGTGGACCTCCGGCCACACCGAGGCCATCGTGACCACCTCGCAGCAGGCCGCCCGGCGCTTCACCCAGCTGGTCGACTCCACCACTGTCGCCGTCAACGCCTCCACCCGCTTCACCGACGGCGGGCAGTTCGGCTTCGGCGCCGAGATCGGCATCTCCACGCAGAAGCTGCACGCCCGGGGCCCCATGGGGCTGCCGGAGCTGACCAGCACGAAGTACATCGTCACCGGCGACGGGCACGTGCGGCGCTGACGGCGGGTGCGGCCGCGGGCGCCCCGGGGAGGGCCGCGGCCGCACCGATCGGGGCATCTCACCCACCGGATGAATTTCCCCGCCGTCTGCCCAAAACGACCTCCCAGGTCTACTCTGGAGCCGTGCCGGAGGACGTGGGGGGCACGCCGTTCCCGGACGGCAGGGAGCCCGACGACGACCACGACCGCGGGGTGTCGGACGAAGAGTTCGCCTCCGTGGTCTTCGACGAGGCCTTCGTACGGGCGGCCGCGGTGCACGAGCCGACCGCCGTCGAGCGCCTCCTGGCCGCCGCGCAGGCCAGAGCCGAGGCCACCGAGGCGGAGGCCGCCCGCCGGGGCCGCAGCAGAGCCGATCGCTACGACGACGGGTACGGCGATTTCGGCCATGATCCCGACCTCGACGACCCGGACGACGACCGCGACCTCCTCGACCGCCCCTACGGCGCTCCCGCGGCCTACGGCAAGCAGGTCCGCTGGCACCGCCCCGTCGCCTGGCTGCTCGCCCTCGCGATGGGCATCGGCATGGTCGCACTGGCCTTCGTGGCCGTCTACCGGGGCGCGTCCTCGGGCGGCGGCCCGCAGCAGGTGCCGCCCCCCGCCTCCACCGGCCCGGAGCAGGGCGGCACCGCGACCCCCTCGGCCTCCGCCGACTACTCCCAGCCGGCCGTCTCGGTGATCCCGCGCAGCCCCTGAGCTGCCCCCCGGGGCGTCGGCAAGCTGTCCCAACTTGACCTGTGGCGGCGCGTTTACGCGACCTTCCGCGGACCCACTCTGAAGGTATGGCAGGGCTTGGCGGTCCGCCCGGAGGAACGCCCGAGGGCGGCCCCGGAGGCGGAGAGGACGAGTACCGATCCGTCGTCTTCGACGAGTCGTTCGTGCGCGCTGCCCGGCTCCAGGAGTTCTCCGCCCAGGAGCGCATCACCGACCACGCGCCCGCCGTACGCCGCCGCCCGCCCCTGCGCCGGGCCGGACTGTCCCGGCAGGCGCTGATCCTCGTCCTGCTGATAGCGGTGGCCTTCGGCACCGCCATCTACATGGGCGTACGGCACCCCTACCAGGGCTCCGCCGGGCAGCGGGCCGCCGAGCCGGTGCGGATGACCGTCGTCCCGCTCGCCCCGCGGGAGAGGGTGCCCGGCGCCGACGACGCCGCGTTCCTGTTCGCGCACAGCCCCGCCGCGCACTTCAGGACCGCGGCCCAGGGCATCCCGCTGCCGGGCGCCGAGCGCACGGCGCACTTCTCCGAGGACCAGGTGTTCAACGCGCTCACCACCGCCAAGAACTACATCGTCCGCTCGGCGCTCGACCCGGAGGTGCTCGGCGGCGAGGAGGTGCGTTCGGTGCGGGTGCTGCTGGACCCGGACCAGCTCCACCAGTTCGACGAGAGCTTCGAGAAACCCGCCTCCGACGGCCGGCACACTCCCACGGGGTGGCTGGTCCGCTTCGACCCGGCCCGGGCCGAGCTGGCCGACCCCGAGATCCGGGTGGACGGGAGCCTGCGGGCCGTGGAGAGCGACGCGTCCACCCTGGAGGTCACCGCCGACCACACCATGGTGTACGCGCTGCGAGCCGCCGACGACGCCCGGGGCGAGGTGTCGCTGTTCACCCTCCGGCGCGAGCTGCACTTCCGCTTCGACCGGGACGACCTGCGGCTGCACCAGACCCGGCTCGTCGCCTCCTACGTCCAGGCCGGGCCGCTCTCCTGCGCCGAGGACGCGGCGAACCACCTCCGCCCGCTGCTGGCCGGCCAGGAGGC
Source organism: Streptomyces rubrogriseus (assembly GCF_027947575.1). NCBI lineage: Bacteria > Bacillati > Actinomycetota > Actinomycetes > Kitasatosporales > Streptomycetaceae > Streptomyces > Streptomyces rubrogriseus. Next base: position 1,345,752 of record NZ_CP116256.1, read on the forward strand.
CGGGGCCGGCGTCCCGGCCGGCACCGACCCGTACACCTCGGACCACGCCACGGCGCTGTGCGGCAGCCTCGCGGAGAACGCCCGGCCGAAGGTGTGAGCGCGGGACGCGGTCAGACGCCGTCGCGCGGCGAGCCGTCCCGGGGAGACTCCGGACCGTCGCCGCCGGGCCCCTCGGACCCCTCGGACCCGTCGGACCCCTCGGGTCGGCCGGAACCTCCCGGCCCCTGCGCCGGCCCGCCGTCGTCCTTGGGCGGCCTCGGCTGGGAGCCCGTGAAGCCGCCGAAGCCCCGCCGCATCCGGTCACCGAGGTCACCGGCGCCGCCCGCGATGTCGTTGACCAGCTTCATCAGCGGGTCCTTGGAGCTGCGCACATGCGTGGCGTAGTGGGACGCCGACTCCCGGAAGGAGTCCCGCACCGAGGTGTCCTTGTCCTCGTCGCGGCGCGGGTAGTGGCCGTCCATGATCCGCTGGTAGTCCCGGGAGGCCGCCCACTTCTTCAGCTCGGCGGCCCGCACGGTGGTGAAGGGGTGCGAGCGGGGCAGCACGTTCAGGATCTTCAGCACCGAGTCGCGCAGGTCGCCGCCCGCCTCGTACTCCTCGGCCTGCTCCAGGAACGCGTCCACGTTCATCTCGTGCAGGTGGTTGCCGCCCGCGATCTTCATCAGGCCCCGCATGGAGGCCTGGAGGTCCTGGCCCACCAGCAGTCCCGCGCGGTCGGCGGACAGCTCCGACTTGCGGAACCACTCGCGCAGCGCGGTCACGATCGCCATGATCGCCACGTTGCCCAGCGGGATCCAGGCGACCCGGACGGCGAGGGAGGTCAGGAAGAGCAGGATCGTCCGGTAGACCGCGTGCCCGGACAGGGCGTGCCCGACCTCGTGCCCGACGACCGCCCGCATCTCCTCCTCGTCGAGCAGCTCGACCAGGCCCGTGGTGACGACGATGATCGGCTCGTCCAGGCCGATGCACATCGCGTTCGGCACCGGGTCCTGGTTGACGTACATCGGGGGGACCTTCTCCAGGTCCAGGATGTAGCAGGCGTCGCGCAGCATGACGTTCAGATGGGCGAACTGCCGGTCCGAGACGCGCACCGAGTCGGACAGGAACAGCAGCCTGAGGCTCCGCTCGGGCAGCAGGCCGCTCAGCGCCTTGAAGACCGTGTCGAAACCGCTCAGCTTGCGCAGCGCCACCAGCGCGCTGCGGTCGGCCGGATGCTCGTACGCCCGTGAGGAGATCCCGGGGAAGCGCCTGCGCTGCCTGCTCGGCACGTGCTCGTGCCCGTTGTGGTGGCCGTCGGACATCTCTTCCCCCATGCGCGTATGTGTGACCTGGACGTACGTATGGTCTTTGCGAACCCTTGTGCGGCCCTTTGCGCCCCCCGAGCCGGGCCCAGCCTAGGCGGAGATACCGTGGACGGGCAGTACGTCGAAGGAGTCCACGCCATGCAGCACATCCCCCACACCGACTGGCTCGCCGGGGCCGCGACCGCCGCCGAGCAGCAGGGGCCGGGGAGTCTGCTCCGGATCGTCCTGATCGTCATGGTGGTGGGCTGTGTGCTGACCGCGTGGTTCCTGCTGCGGGGGTACAAGCAGAAGGACGACTGAGGAGACCCGAAGGTTCCCCGGTCGCCCCGGTGCTCGCCCGCCCGCATACGATGAGCGGACGTCTTGTCCCGCCCACACCGGATAGGTCCTGCCGAAGATGAGCCTTCCCCTCAGCGCCGCCCAGTTCGTCACCCTCGCCGCCGAGGGCGGCGAGGAGCACGGCGGCAACCACGAGAGCCTCAGCCCCTACGTCACCGGCATCGGCGCGTTCGTCATCCTGCTGCTCCTGCTGTGGATCACCACCCGGTTCAACCGCGACCGCTGAGCCCGCGGCTCCGTGGGCGCGACCGGGTCACTCCGGGCGGGCCGGTAGGGTCTGCTCGCATGGGAGAGCACGACACGCCTACCGGCCCGGCGCACGCGCCGGCGCGCGGCACGCAGAACGCGGTGCCCGCCCGCGCCACCGGTCCGGTCCAGGGCCCGGTGAACGGTCCGGCCGACGGGCCGTCGGCCGGCAAGCGACGCCTGGGCGTCATGGGCGGCACCTTCGACCCGATCCACCACGGCCACCTCGTGGCCGCCAGCGAGGTCGCCGCGCAGTTCCGGCTCGACGAGGTGGTGTTCGTGCCGACCGGGCAGCCGTGGCAGAAGAGCCACCGTGCGGTCTCCGCGGCCGAGGACCGCTATCTGATGACGGTCGTCGCGACCGTCGAGAACCCGCAGTTCTCCGTCAGCCGCATCGACATCGACCGCGGCGGCCCCACCTACACCGTCGACACCCTGCGCGACCTGCGCGCCCTCAACCCGGACGCGGACCTGTTCTTCATCACCGGGGCCGACGCCCTCGCCCAGATCCTCACCTGGCGCGACAGCGAGGAACTCTTCTCCCTCGCCCACTTCATCGGCGTCACCCGGCCGGGACACACCCTCACGGACGCCGGGCTCCCCAAGGGCGGCGTCTCGCTCGTCGAGGTCCCCGCCCTCGCCATCTCCTCCACGGACTGCCGTGCGAGAGTCGCCAAGGGCGATCCCGTCTGGTACCTGGTGCCCGACGGAGTCGTGCGCTATATCGACAAACGCCACCTGTACCGCGGCGAGTGAGCCGAGAGGGGCACCGGTGAACGACGGATACGACGCGGGACACGGCGACGACCAGTACGAACTCGTCGGCTACGACGAGTACGGCCGCCCCGTGTACCGCCAGGCCCAAGGACAGGCGCAGGCCCAGGGACAGGGCCACGCCCAGCCCGGCCACCAGCAGCAGTACGACCCGTACGCGCAGCAGCAGGGGCAGCAGGGGCAGCAGGGGCAGCCGTACGGGCAGTCCGGGCAGCCCTACGGACAGCAGGGACAGCAGTACGGGCAGCAGCAGTACGGACAGCAGGGCTACGGCTACGACCCGTACGCCACCGGCAGTCAGCAGCCCGTCCAGCAGCCCTACGACCCCTACGGCTCCCAGGGCGGCTACGACACCGGCCGGCAGCCCGCGCAGCCGCCGTACGACCCGTACGGCCGGGCCGCCACCAGTGGCCCGCAGCCCCGGGTCGCCGAGCAGACCGCCCACATCCCGCAGCAGGCGGGCCCGCCCGAGGAGCGGGAGCGCACGGACCCCGCCGAGGCGGCCGAACCCGGCGGGGACTACCGCACCGAGCAGTTCGCCTTCGTCGAGGAGCCGGCCGGCGACTCCGAGGACGTCATCGACTGGATGAAGTTCACGGAGAACCGCACCGAGCGCCGCGAGGAGGCCCGCAGGCGCGCCCGCTCGCGCATCGTCGCCCTGGTCGTCGTGCTGGCGCTGGTCGCGGTCGGCGGCGTCGGCTACCTCTGGTACGCGGGGAAGCTGCCCGGGCTGTCCTCCTCCGACGACAAGACCGGCGGTACCACGACGGCCGGCGCCCAGAAGCGCGACGTGATCGCCGTCCACCTGCACGACACCAAGGGCGGCGGCACCTCCACCGCGCTGCTCGTGAACAACACCACCACCAAGCAGGGCACCGCCGTGTTGGTGCCCAACGCGCTCGCCCTGACCGGCGACGACGGCAGCACCACCACGCTCGCCAAGTCCGTCGGCGACGAGGGCCCCGACGCGACCCGCACCGCCCTCGACTCCGCCCTCGGCACCGACATCGAGGGCACCTGGCGGCTGGACACGCCCTACCTCCAGATCCTCGTCGACCTGGTCGGCAACATCGACGTCGACACCGACGCCGACGTCCCCGACCCGGAGTCCAAGGACAAGGGCGCAGCACCTCTCGTGCACAAGGGCGAGGGCCAGACCCTCAGCGGCAAGATGGCCGTCGCCTACGCCACCTACAGCGCCAAGGGCGAGGAGGCGAACGCCCAGCTCCAGCGGTTCGGGCAGGTCATGCAGGGCGTCCTGCGCAAGCTGTCCTCCGATCCGCAGGCCGCCACGACCACCGTCCAGACCCTGGGCATGATCCTCGACCCGCCGCTGACCGAGAAGGACCTCGGCACCTTCCTCGCCGGGCTCTCCGACCGTGCCAAGGGCGGCGACTTCAAGACCGCGCTGCTGCCCGTCCAGGACGGCGGCGGGCTCAGCGCCGAGGCCGGCGACAGCGTCGTCAAGGACGTCCTCGGCGGCACCGCCAAGAGCCCCGACAAGGACGCCGCCGTCAGCGTCTCGGTCCGCAACGCCACCGGCGTCGAGGACCGCACCGGCAAGGCCCGCGTCGTCCTCCTCAACGGCGGCTTCACCTTCGTGTCGGGCGGCACCGCCTCCGGCACCGAGGCCACCTCACAGGTCGTCTACGCGGAGGCCGCCGACAAGGAGAACGCCGTCCAGGTCGCCAAGACCCTGGGCCTGCCCACCGGCTCCGTCACCCAGGGGAAGGTCTCCGCGAACGCGCGGGTCTCGGTGGTGCTCGGGCAGGACTACAAGCCGGCGTCGTAGGGGGCGGAGCGCGGCGGACGGTTTTCCGCGTGGGCCCGTGTCGGCGGTCGTGAGACCCTTGAGGTCAACCGACCGCCGACCCGAAAGCCAGGCAGTGACCGCGACCGACCGCTCCATCGAACTCATCAACGCCGCCGCCCAGGCGGCGGCCGACAAGCTCGCGCACGACATCATCGCCTACGACGTCAGCGACGTGCTGTCGATCACGGACGCCTTCCTGCTGGCGTCCGCGCCCAACGACCGCCAGGTCAAGTCGATCGTCGACGAGATCGAGGAGCGGCTGAACAAGGATCTGGGCGCCAAGCCGGTGCGCCGCGAGGGCGACCGCGAGGCCCGCTGGGTCCTGCTCGACTACGTCGACATCGTCGTCCACGTCCAGCACAGCGAGGAGCGCGTCTTCTACGCCCTGGAGCGGCTGTGGAAGGACTGCCCCGAGCTGGAGCTGCCCGCCGACGCCAAGGAGACCCGCGGCAAGGCGGAGGAGCACGCGAAGCTCCAGGCCGCCGAGGAGGCGACGCCCACCGACGAGGACTGGCGGTGAGCGCCACCGGCGAGGTGACGGCGGGCAGGCCGGGCCGCGGCCGCCGCGTCATCCTGTGGCGTCACGGCCAGACCGCGTGGAACGTGGAGCGCCGCTTCCAGGGCAGCACGGACGTCGCGCTGACCGAGACCGGCGTGAACCAGGCCCGCCGCGCGGCCGGACTGCTCCTGCACCTGAGGCCCGACGCGATCGTCGCCTCCGACCTCGCGCGCGCCGCGGACACGGCCGCCGAGCTGTCCGTGCTCACCGGCCTCGAGGTGACCCTGGAGGAGGGCCTGCGGGAGACCTACGCGGGCGTCTGGCAGGGGCTGACCCACGAGGAGATCATCGCCCGGCACGGCGACGAGTACGCGGCCTGGAAGCGCGGCGAGCCCGTGCGCCGCGGCGGCGGCGAGCTGGAGACCGAGGTCGCCGACCGCGCCGCCCCCGTAGTGCTGCGGCACGCCGAGAAGCTCCCCGAGGACGGCACCCTCGTCGTGGTCAGCCACGGCGGCACGATCCGTACCACCATCGGCCGCCTGCTCGGCCTGGAACCGCACAGCTGGGAGAGCCTCGGCGGCCTGACCAACTGCTGCTGGTCCGTGCTGGGCGAGGGCGCTCGCGGCTGGCGCCTGCTGGAGCACAACGCCGGCACGCTGCCGGAACCGGTGATCGGCGACGACGTCTGAACCGCGATTTCACTTTCCGGCAGGTCGCAGGCTAAAGTTCTTCTTGTTCGCCCCGCCGAGCGGAGCGGACGAGGAGCAGGACCATGCGGCTCGGGTCGCGTGGCACCAGGGGCTATAGCTCAGTTGGTAGAGCGCCTGCATGGCATGCAGGAGGTCAGGAGTTCAATTCTCCTTAGCTCCACAACCCACGGACGAATCCCGTCCCCTTCGGGGGGCGGGATTTTTCGTCTCCGCCCGCTTGAGCAACATGCGCCCCACGGGCGTATACGTCGGTGGGACTCCGTGTCCGGACCGGTACTGATGCGTCGCTGACCGGGTCGGTCCGGCCGTGGCAGAATCAAACGGCCGGAAGGGGACCGCAGCCCGACGGGAGGGAGTGGCGATGCCTGGGAGCATCCTCGAGGAGGTCGGTCACCTCCTCGGCGGAGCGATGGCAAGGAACACGGTCACCCGCCTCAGCTGTCCTTCCTGCGGTTCCGGGCATGTGGCCCAAGTCCTCGGCGACAACGGCGGAATCTCTTACGTGTGCACGGCCTGCGGCCACAGCTGGAGCTGATCGATGGGTGCACACAGGCGGAAGTGCGACTGGTGCGGCGGCGGCACGCCCATCGTGCGCGACATGGAGCCGGTCAACCCGGACTACCAGTACTGGTGCGAGGAATGCGCGCGGGCGCTGATCATAAAAGGCGACCCCATCGAGACGTACCGCGAACTCGAGGGCGAGCCGATCTACGGCCGGCTCCTCGAGGAGCACTGCACGCTCAAACGCTTCTACTCGTTCGTGACGGCGTGACGGCTGGCGGCGGCGGTGTGACGAGCCCGCAAGAGGGCAAAGCGGGCAAAGCGGAAACGATTTGGTGTTGTGCCCGGTCGACCGTGTAATGTTGGCGTCGCCGCCGGGGAGACCGGGCGGCGGACAACAAGGGGCTATAGCTCAGTTGGTAGAGCGCCTGCATGGCATGCAGGAGGTCAGGAGTTCAATTCTCCTTAGCTCCACAGTTCGACGAAACCCCCCGGATCATTGATCCGGGGGGTTTCGTCGTTCGCGGCGTCAGCGGCCGAGCGCCCGCCGGCCCCGGCCCTGGGACAGCACCGGAAGGTTGGTGCGCGAGGCCGGCGCCTGCCCGCGGGTGTCCTCCTCGATCCGCAGCGCCAGCGCCGGGCAGCGGCGCACCGCCCGCACCGCCTTGGCCTCCGCGAACCGCGGCACCTCGGCCTGCGCGACGGTCGGGAAGCCGTCGGCGCCGAGCTGGAAGACCTCCGGCAGGATGTCCGCGCACAGCCCGTGCCCTCGGCACAGCGTCCAGTCGACGAAGATCTTCTGGCGGCTCGGGCCGTTCTCCTCCCCGCCGCCGGGGACGCCGGTCGGGGCCCTGCCCCCCTCGAAGAGCGGCAGGACGCCCTCCACGGGCCGACCGCAGCCGTTGCCGAGGACATGGGCGGCCAGGTCGTCCGTGAACGCCTTGACGGTCGACTCCAGGAACATCGCCGAGCCGTCCGGGTGCGAGCAGGCACCGCGCCGCTTCACGTTCTTCGCGACCTGCTTGACCGCCTCCAGGGCGGCCGGACCGCCGCCGTTCAGGATGTCCTCCAGCCCCCGTGCGGCGGCCGGCAGGCCCAGGTAGCAGGGGCCGCACTGGCCGGCGCTCTCCTCGGCCAGCCACTGCGCCACCCGCAGCGACTCGCCCAGCGGGCAGGTGTCCTGACCGATCGGCAGGATCGCGCCCGCGCCGAGCGAGCCGCCCACCTGCTGCAAGGAGTTGCGGGAGACGATCGCCTCGTCGACGGTCGCCGCGTCGATCCACTTGCCGTGGTAGCCGCCGGTCAGCACGCCCTGCGGCACCGGCGGAGCGCCGGCCAGCTGGAGGACGTAGCGCAGCGGCACGCCCGTCGGGACCTCGATCACCATCGGGCGGGCCACCGCGCCGGAGACCGTGAGCATCACGGTGCCCGGCTCGTCGTACAGGCCGGTGTTGCCGTAGCGCTCCGGGCCGATGCGGGCGGCGATCGCCAGCTGGGCGAAGGTCTCGGCGTTGGACAGCAGGGTCGGTGCGCCGCCGACGCCGCTCCTGGAGGCGCTCACCTTGCGGCCGGGCGGGATCGCCGGGCCGCCGTCGATGGAGCGGATCAGCGAGGCCGCCGCGCCGGTGACCATGCGCACCGGATTGCGCTGCACGCGCGCGCGGAGCGCGGACCGGCGGCCGTTGCTCAGGCCGCGCTCGGCCAGGGCGGCCTCCATGGAGCGCTGTGTGGACTCGCGGGTGACCCCGATGACGAGGGTGCGGGCGCCCATCGCCTCGGCGCACAGCAGCGCGCCGTCCAGGATCAGGTGCGGGGCACGGTTGATCAGCACCGTGTCCTTGCGGCAGGCCGGTTCGTCCTCGCTGCCGTTGACGACCACGACCGGCCGTACGCCGCGCTTGATCGCCGCCTCGGCGACCGAGCGCAGCTTCTTGTGGAAGGGGAAACCCGCGCCGCCGCGGCCCTTCAGGTTGATGCGTTCGGAGAGCTGCGCGAGCTGCTCCCCGCCCATCGGTTCGAGCGGGCCGTGCACCTTGAGGTGCATCGGGAGATCGAGCCGCTCGACAAGGTCGAAGCCCGACGTGAGCTGGGGAAGCCCGACCACGCGGACCTCCGGGACGTCGGGCAGGGCCTCGTTCAATTCAAGCCTCCGGAAGGCGTGTTCCAAGGTTCACCGGAACCCGGTGCGTCGAAGTCGTGGGACGGCGACGGCGCACCGGGGGTTGATTCAGGGGCGGGACCGCTGTTGTACGTGTCGCTGGGGTAGTACGTGTCGTATACCGCGTTCGTCTCACGGGTGTCGTACACGTCACTCGAGCCGTAGCCCGGGGCGGGGGGCGCGGAGTACTGCGCGGAGTAGGCCGCGGAGTGGTCCGCCGCCTCCGAGGTGCCGTAGACCGGGATGGTGTGTCCGGTGTCGTTGAGCGGGTCGTAGGCCGACGGGGGTGCCTCGCCGACCGGGGGCGGCGACGGTATGGGCCAGCTGCCCGAGGTGCTGCCGCCGCCGTCCACGACCGGCATCGCCTCGGTGGGCCGCAGGTCGGACGGCAGCCGGGCGGCGGCCGGGTCGGCCGTCAGCGGCGGCCGGCCCGCGCCGGAGGAGCCGGACACGGCACGGTAGGCCGCCGCGAAGCCGCTCGGGGGCTCCGGCGCGGTGAGGCGCTCCGCGGGTTCGTACAGCGGGGCGGACGGGGACGCGCCGCGTGACCGGGACCGCCCGGCGCCCTCGTAGCCGGGCAGGGCGGCGGCCCTCGGCCGGCTCTCCGCCGCCTCCTCGTCCTCCTCGCGAACGGGCCGCTCCCCGGTCCCGAGGAGACCGGCGATCCGGTCGGCGACCTTGCGCTTGACCGGGCGGGGCGCCGCGCGCAGCGCCAGGGCCGCCATGACGCCGACCACGGACAGGGCGTACAGGACCACGAAGACCGGCTTCGCGGCGCGACCCGCGTAGAGCCCGTGCAGCAGGGCCAGGCACCACGCCGGATAGGCCAGCATGTGCATGGCCCGCCAGCGGGCCGCCACCGGGGCCGGGGAGGCGAAGCGGTTGCGCAGGGCTCCGGTGACCCCCACGAAGATCATGAGCATGCTGGCCAGGGTGCCGAAGCCGATGAGGACGGCCCGGCCGCCGAACGCCTCGTCCTCCGTGGCCAGGAGCCCGAACGGGAGGACCGCGGCGACCCAGGTGGTGTGGTCCAGGACCAGCTTGACCACGATGTGCACCAGCAGGAAGACGACCGAGGCGACCGCGGTGGTCCGGTGCACCGCCTGGGCCAGGATCCGCTGCCGGGTGTCGAGGACGATCCGGTCCTGGGCGAGCAGACCCCAGATCACCGAGCAGCTGAGGAAGACGAGGGAGAGGACGCCGGCGCCGAAGTTCAGGAACTGGGCGAAGGTGTCGTCCACCGTGCTGTCGTTCGTCACCACGACAGGCCTCCCCACGTCAGGGACGTGAGGGGAGGCGGCGCACTGGTGTCGCGAGGGTGGATCGGGGGAGGGTTCATGGGGGCAACTCCGGAGCGGTTCGGGAAAGCGGTCCCGCTGCCGCACTCTAAGTGGCGCCATACCCGTGGGTAGGGGGTTTGAGTTATTGCGTTGTTATCAAATGACAGCGCGCTCGTGCTGGTGTCCCTTAGTGGTCGTTACGCGAAGTAACCTTTGACCTTGGTTCAGGTTCGCCTCCGTTTTCCGGATGCCGGGCCCCGGATTCCGGTCGGCCGCGCACGGCGCGGAAGCCCGTCGCGGCCCCCTCGGCGACTGCGGTACCCTGACGCCATGCGTGCCGTACGCCTTCTGCTTAGCGAGCCGCGCTGATCAGTCCCGACCCCGGTCGTAGTCCGGTGGCCGGAATCGGCGCGGCGTCCCCTCCTGTGCGAGGGGATTTTTCATTTCCCGGCCTTCGCAGCCGCTGGTCATGAAGGTCGCAGCCGCTGGCAGAGACGATCGATGGAGCTTTGAGGATCATGAGCGAGACGAACCCCGCGGCGACCGCCCCTGTGTCGGCGGATGCCGCGCCGCACCGCTACACGGCTGCCATGGCCGCCGAGATCGAGGCACGCTGGCAGGACTTCTGGGACGCCGAGGGGACGTACGCCGCGCCGAACCCCAAGGGTGACCTGGCGGGCGACCCGGAGCTGGTCGCCAAGCCCAAGAAGTTCATCATGGACATGTTCCCGTACCCCTCGGGTGCGGGCCTGCACGTCGGCCACCCCCTGGGGTACATCGCCACCGACGTCTTCGCCCGCTTCCAGCGGATGACCGGCCACAACGTCCTGCACACCCTGGGCTTCGACGCCTTCGGCCTGCCCGCCGAGCAGTACGCGGTGCAGACCGGCACGCACCCGCGCGTGTCCACCGAAGCCAACATGAAGAACATGCAGAGCCAGCTGCGCCGGCTGGGTCTGGGCCACGACAAGCGCCGGTCGTTCGCCACGATCGACCCCGAGTACTACAAGTGGACCCAGTGGATCTTCCTGCAGATCTTCAACTCCTGGTACGACGACGAGGCGAAGAAGGCCCGTCCGATCGCCGAGCTGGTCGCGCAGTTCGAGTCCGGTGAACGGGAGGTCCCGGGCCACGCCGGCCGGGCGTGGAGCAGCCTGGGCGAGGCCGAGCGCGCCGACGTGCTGGGCGAGTTCCGCCTGGCCTACGCCTCCGACGCGCCGGTCAACTGGTGCCCCGGACTGGGCACCGTGCTGGCCAACGAGGAGGTCACCGCCGACGGCCGCTCCGAGCGCGGCAACTTCCCCGTCTTCAAGTCCAAGCTGCGCCAGTGGAACATGCGCATCACCGCCTACGCCGACCGGCTGCTGGACGACCTGGACGAGCTGGACTGGCCCGAGGCGATCAAGCTGCAGCAGCGCAACTGGATCGGCCGCTCCGAGGGCGCCCGCGTCGACTTCCCCGTGGACGGCGAGCGCATCACGGTCTTCACCACCCGCCCCGACACCCTGTTCGGCGCGACCTACATGGTGCTGGCGCCCGAGCACCCGCTGGTCGAGAAGTTCACCCCGGCCGTCTGGCCCGAAGGCACCCGCGACGCGTGGACCGGCGGCCACGCCACCCCGACCGAGGCCGTCGCCGCGTACCGCGCGCAGGCCGCCTCCAAGTCCGACGTCGAGCGGCAGGCCGAGGCCAAGGACAAGACCGGCGTCTTCATCGGCGCGTACGCCACCAACCCGGTCAACGGCGAGCAGGTCCCGGTCTTCGTCGCCGACTACGTGCTGATGGGCTACGGCACCGGCGCCATCATGGCCGTCCCGGCGCACGACTCCCGCGACTTCGAGTTCGCGCGGGCCTTCGAGCTGCCCGTCAGGTGCGTCGTCGAGCCGACGGACGGCCGCGGCACCGACACGTCGACGTGGGACGAGGCCTTCGCCTCCTACGACGCGAAGATCGTGAACTCCTCCGGTACGGACGTCTCCCTGGACGGTCTGGGCGTCGTCGAGGCCAAGGAGCGCGTCACCGAGTGGCTGGAGCGCGCCGGAGCCGGTGCGGGCACCGTCAACTTCCGCCTGCGCGACTGGCTGTTCAGCCGCCAGCGCTACTGGGGCGAGCCCTTCCCGATCGTCTACGACGAGGACGGCATCGCCCACTCCCTGCCCGCCTCGATGCTGCCGCTGGAGCTGCCCGAGGTCGAGGACTACTCCCCGCGCACCTTCGACCCGGACGACGCCGACACCAAGCCCGAGACCCCGCTGTCCCGCAACGAGGACTGGGTCAACGTCACCCTGGACCTGGGCGACGGCCGCGGCCCGCGCAAGTACCGCCGCGAGACCAACACCATGCCCAACTGGGCCGGCTCCTGCTGGTACGAGCTGCGCTACCTGGACCCGCACAACGGCGAGCGGCTGGTCGACCCCGAGATCGAGCAGTACTGGATGGGCCCGCGCGAGGGGCTGCCGCACGGCGGCGTCGACCTGTACGTCGGCGGCGCCGAGCACGCCGTGCTGCACCTGCTGTACGCGCGCTTCTGGTCCAAGGTGCTGTTCGACCTGGGGCACGTCTCCTCGGCCGAGCCGTTCCACAAGCTGTTCAACCAGGGCATGATCCAGGCCTACGTCTACCGCGACAGCCGCGGCATCGCGGTGCCCGCCGCCGAGGTCGAGGAGCGCGACGGCGCCTACTACTACCAGGGCGAGAAGGTCTCCCGGCTGCTGGGCAAGATGGGCAAGTCCCTGAAGAACGCGGTCACCCCCGACGAGATCTGCGCCGAGTACGGCGCCGACACGCTGCGCCTGTACGAGATGGCGATGGGCCCGCTGGACGTGTCCCGGCCGTGGGACACCCGCGCGGTGGTCGGCCAGTTCCGGCTGCTGCAGCGGCTGTGGCGCAACGTCGTCGACGAGGACACCGGCGAACTGTCCGTGGCGGACGTCGCGGAGAGCGACATCGACGCCGACACCCTGCGCGCCCTGCACAAGGCCGTCGACGGCGTGCGGCAGGACCTGGAGGGCATGCGGTTCAACACCGCCATCGCCAAGGTCACCGAGCTGAACAACCACCTGACCAAGGCCGGGGGCCCGGTCCCGCGGTCGGTCGCCGAGCGCCTGGTGCTGCTGGTCGCGCCGCTGGCCCCGCACGTCGCCGAGGAGCTGTGGCGCAAGCTGGGGCACGAGTCCTCCGTCGTCCACGAGGACTTCCCGGTCGCCGACCCCGCATACGTCGTCGACGAGACCGTGACCTGCGTCGTCCAGATCAAGGGCAAGGTCAAGGCACGGCTGGAGGTCGCCCCCTCCATCTCCGAGGACGACCTGGAGAAGGCCGCGCTGGCCGACGAGAAGGTCGTGGCCGCGCTGGGCGGGGCCGGGATCCGCAAGGTGATCGTGCGGGCACCGAAGCTGGTGAACATCGTCCCGGCGTAGGCGGTGCACAGGGGGCGGCCCGGCCGCCCCCTACGGGTCCGGTGCGGGCAGGTTCGGGGTTCTTGCGGAACCCTGGGCCTGCCCGTTGCGTTTACCGTGGAAGAGCGGCACGACGGGTGCCGCGCCGTGGCCGGCCGGCCCGCGGGCCGGACGCTCGGAGGAGGAGCCCAGTGGAAGCAGCGCTCACCGTCTTCGCCCTGCTCTTCCTGCTCGCCGTAGTGCTGGGTGTCTACGCCACGGTGAAGGCCGTCGGCGCCGCCAAGCGCAGCGTGGACCGCGGCATCTCCCAGGCGCGCCGCACCGTGGAGGACCACACTCTGCGGGCCAGGTCCCTGGTGCAGGTGGGCCCGGCGGCCGAGCTGGCACAGCTGCGGCTGACGCTGCGCACCTCCATGCGGGCCACGCAGGACGCGCTGCACGCGCGCGTGGCCGAGGACGAGTCCCTCAAGGAGTCCCTCGCCCTCTTCGAGCGGCTCAGCGCCCACGGCTTCGAGCTGGACGGCGAGCTGCGGCGGCTGGAGTCCGAGCCGGACCGCGCCACCCTCGCCGAGCGCCTGCCCGGACTGCGCGAGCGCACCGAGCGCATCACGCGGTCGGCCGACGCCCTGCGTTGGGCGGCCCGCGACCGTGCCCGCCACTTCGCGGACGACGACCTGGACTCGCTGAGCGCGCAGATCGACGTGGAGGCCGGTGCCCTGCGGCACTGGACGGAGACGAAGACGCAGGCGGAGGCGGCGGCCGGGACCGGTCCGGGGGAGACGCCGCCCGCGCCGCCGTCCTGGCCCGAGGCCCCGCCCGCCGACGCCGCGTCCGCCCGGCAGACCTGGCCGGACTCCCCGGCGCGGGAGCCGGCGGAGGGAAACCCGGCCCGGCCCGCCATCACCCCGCCGGCCGCGAGCCCCGTCTACCCGTGGCAGAAGAAGGCCCGCCCGGAGAGTACGACCTGACCGACCCCGCCGAACCGGTCGCGGCCCTGTGAACGCCCGGTCGCCGGGGCCGGACTGCCGCACGGGCACTACGCCAGGTAACCTCCAGCTCATGTCCCGCCATGTCGCTATCGTCACGGATTCAACGGCCTACCTCCCGGCCCGGGCGATGGAGCGGCACGGCATCACCGCGGTACCCCTGACCGTCGTCCTGGGTGACCGGGCCCTGGAGGAGGGCACCGAGATCTCGACCCGTTCCCTGGCCCAGGCGCTGCAGAAACGGCGACCCGTCACCACCTCCCGCCCGAGCCCCGAGCTCTTCGCCGAGACCTACCGCAGGATCGCCGAGTCCGGCGCCGACGGCATCGTCTCCCTGCACCTGTCCGCAGAACTCTCCGGCACCCACGACGCGGCCGTCCTCGCGGCGCGCGAGGCGCCCGTCCCGGTCCGCGTCGTGGACACCGGGGTGATCGCGATGGCTCTGGGGTTCTGCGCGCTCGCCGCCGCGGACACGGCGGAGGCGGGCGGCACGGTGGACGAGGCCGTCACGGCCGCGGAGAAGCGGGCCGCGGGCACCTCCGCCTACTTCTACGTCGACACCCTCGACTATCTGCGCCGCGGCGGCCGGATCGGGGCGGCCCAGGCGCTGTTCGGCTCCGCCCTCGCCGTGAAACCCCTGCTCCAGCTGGAGGGGGGCCGCATCGAACCCCTGGAGAAGGTCCGGACGGCGTCCAAGGCCATCGCCCGGCTGGAGGAGATCGCCGCCGACCGGGCGGGCGGCGCGCCCGTCGACATCGCCGTGCACCATCTCGCCGCCCCGGACCGGGCGTCGGCCCTGGCGGACCGTCTGCGGGACCGGGTTCCCGGGTTGGCCGACCTGCACGTGAGCGAGGTCGGCGCGGTGATCGGCGCGCACACGGGGCCGGGGCTGCTGGGGGTCGTGGTCTCGTCGCGGTGAGCGGGTGCCGGGCCGTGTGGGGCGGGCGGGTGCGGGCGCTGCCTTGCTGCCGCCGCACCTCGTGAGGGGGACGGAGTTTTCCACAACCCGTGGGTAGTCCCCGGGAATCAAGCATGATCATCGCGGGTGTGCCGAAGTGCCCGATCCTCCTCGCATGGCTCTTCGATCACGCTCACGCACCGCGTCCGCGACCAGTGGCCCGGGCCGCCCCCCGGCCTCCGACGGCCGCCTCGCCCACCGCCGCGCACCCGGCTCCCGCACCCACGCCCGCCACCGCTCCCACGCCCGGCACGGCCGCCGGCACGCGGCGCCCGAGGAGTTGCGGCGGAGGGCGGAGACGCTGTTCGGGGAGCGCGCCGAGGGATACGACCTCGCGGGGCCCGAGAGGGCCCACGGGGAGACGGGGAAGGGGCCGCCGGTGCCCCGCCTCGACACTCCCACCGGCCCCGGGACGACCTGGCGGGAGCGGGCCGGGCAGGCACTGCGGGAGCGGATGCCGCTGTGGCTGCAGACCCGCTGCGGCCTGGAGCGGCGCAGTGTCGCGGCGCTCACGGTGCTGCTCGTCGTCGCGGCGGCCTTCGCGGTGCAGCACTTCTGGTCCGGCCGCACCCAGTCGGTGGCGGCACCCGAGGTGGTGCGGGAGGCGGCGGCATACGGAGCGGGGAAACCGGAGCCGACGGCCGAGGACCGCGACACGACCGGCGGGCCCGGACCCAAGGCGGCGGCCACGGCCACGGCCGGGCCCCAGATCGTGGTGGACGTCGGCGGCAAGGTCCGCGAACCCGGGGTCCACAGCCTCCCGGCCGGCTCACGCGTCGCGGACGCCCTGCGGGCCGCCGGAGGGGTGCGGCCCGGCACGAAGACCGACGGACTGAACCGCGCCCGCTTCCTGGTGGACGGCGAGCAGGTGATCGTCGGAGCACCCGCGCCCGTGCCCCGGCCGGGGGCGGGACCCGCCCCGGACGGGCCGACGGGTGCGGCGGGGCCCGCGGCGCCGGTGTCCCTCAACACCGCGACCACCGACCAGCTCGACACCCTCCCCGGCGTCGGCCCGGTCCTCGCCCAGCACATCATCGACTACCGCACCCAGCACGGCGGTTTCCGCTCGGTCGACGAACTGCGCGAGGTCAACGGCATCGGCGAGCGCCGCTTCGCCGACCTGCGGGATCTCGTGCGGCCATGAGCAGGCACGTGACCGGAGCGGACCGGCCGGACGGGCTCGCCGGTTCCGGCCGGCCCCCGGCCGGGCCCCCGCGCGCCGCCGTGCACGCCGCCTCCGGCCACCGGCTGGGCGCGGCGCACCCCGGCAGGAGGGCCCCGCCGACCTGCGCCTGGTCCCGCCCGCCCTCGCGGCCTGGGCGACGGCGGCGGTGGCGCTGGACGTGCCGGCCGGCTGGGCCGTGGGCGTGGTGACGGGCGCCCTGCTCCTGGCCGGGGCACTGCTGTCGGCGTCGCCGCGGGGACGGTCCCGCGCACCGGTCGCCGCCCTGCTCCTCTGCGTCGCCGCGTCCGCCGCCTCGGCCGCACTGCACGGCGCCGACCTGCGCCGCGGGCCCGTCCCCGAGGCGGCCCGGCACTACGCCACCGTCACCGCAGAGGTGGAGGTCACCGGCGACCCCCGCCTCACCCGGCCGCGCGTCCGGGGCGACCGTGCGGTGCCGCCCACGGTGCTCATCGAGGCCGAGGTGCGGCGGGTGAGCGGGGCGGCCGGGACGGCGGTGACGACCCGGACGCCGGTGCTCGTCCTCGTCGACGTCGGCGGGGGAGACGAGCGGTCCGCCACCCGGCCCGCGCCCGCCCGCTGGCTGACCCTGCTGCCCACCACACGGCTCCGCGTCACGGCACGGCTCTCGCCCCCGAGAGAGCGCGGCGACCGGATCGCCGCGGTGCTGCGGGTACGCGCCGGCCGACGGCCACCCGACGTGCTGGCGGAGCCGTCGGCGGCGCAGCGCCTGGCGGGACGGTTGCGCGAGGGCCTGCGCGAGGCGACCGAGGACCTGCCGACGGACGCGAGAGCGCTGCTGCCGGGCCTGGTCGTCGGCGACACCGCACGCGTCACACCGGAGCTGGAGGAGGCGTTCAAGGAGACCGACCTGACACACACCCTGGCCGTGTCGGGCGCCAACTTCACGATCGTGCTCGCACTGCTCCTCGGCCCACCGGGCCTGGCCCAGCGCAGTGAGCGCCGAGGACTGGCGCCCCGCCTCGGCCTGCCCCTGCGGACGACCGCGCTGCTCGGCGGGCTGCTCGCGTCGGCCTTCGTCGTCGTGTGCCGGCCCGACCCCAGCGTGCTGCGGGCGGCCGCCTGCGGGTCCGTCGCCCTGCTCGCCCTGGCCACCGGGCGCCGCAGATCACTCCTGCCGGCCCTGGCGACGGCGGTCCTGCTCCTGGTGCTCTACGACCCCTGGCTGGCCCGCAGTTACGGCTTCCTGCTCTCCGTGCTGGCCACGGGGGCGCTGCTCACGCTCGCTCCCCGGTGGAGCGCGGCGCTGCGCCGGCGCCGGGTCCCGCCCCGGCTGGCGGAGGCGCTGGCCGCCGCGGGTGCCGCGCAGGCCCTGTGCGCGCCGGTGGTCGCGGTGCTGTCGGCGCGGGTGAGCCTGGTGGGCGTGCCGTGCAACCTGCTGGCGGAGTTCGCGGTGGCACCGGCCACCGTGCTCGGCTTCGCGGCTCTGGCGACGGCGCCGGCGGCGATGCCCCTGGCCAAGGGCCTGGCCTGGTGCGGGGGCTGGCCGGCCGAGTGGATCGCGGCGATCGCCCGCACCGGGGCCGCGCTGCCCGGCGCGGGAGTGGACTGGCCGGGCAGCTGGGCCGGGGCGGCGCTGCTCGCCCTCGTCACGGTAGGCGTGCTGCCGGCAGGCCGGCGCTTGCTGCGGCACCCCTGGTGGTGCGGCGTCTGCGCGCTGCTCCTGATCCTCGTCGTAGTGCAACCGCCCCCGCTGGCCCGGCTGATCAAGGGGTGGCCCCCACCGGGGTGGCGGATGGTGATGTGCGACGTGGGCCAGGGGGACGCGCTGGTACTCGCGGCGGGCGAGGGGACGGGCGTGGTCGTGGACGCGGGCCCCGACCCCATCCTCGTCGACCACTGCCTGCGCGCCCTCGGCATCACCCGCGTGCCCCTCGTCCTGCTGACCCACTTCCACGCCGACCACGTGGCCGGGCTGCCCGGGGTGCTGCGGGGCCGCTCGGTGGGCGCGATCGAGACGACCGCCCTCGAAGAGCCCGCGGACCAGGCCGAGTTCGTCCGCCGCCAGGCGAGGGCCCGGGGCATCCCCGTGCGCCACGCGGCCACCGGCGAGCAGCGACGCTCCGGCCCGCTGTCCTGGCAGGTGGTCTGGCCCCCGCCGAGCCCGCCGACCAGCACCGCACCGGGCACGGAGGGCGGCCCCAACGACGCCAGCGTCACCCTCCTGGTCCGGACGGCGGGCATGCGCGTCCTCCTGCTCGGCGACCTGGAGCCCCCGGCCCAGCGGGAGCTGGCCCGCTCCCCGGCGGCAGCGGCGCTGAAAGGCGTCGACGTGCTGAAGGTCGCCCACCACGGCTCGGCCCACCAGGACTTCGGGTTCCTGCGCCGGGTCGCCCCGCGTCTGGCGCTCATCAGCTGCGGCGAGGACAACACCTACGGCCACCCGGCACCCGGCACCGTCGCGGCACTGCGCGCCCAGGGAGCGACGGTGCTGCGCACGGACCGGAGCGGGTCGGTGGCGGTCGCCGGGAGAGGGCAGGAGTTGCGGGTGGCGGGAGACTGAGGGCATGGATTCAGTTCAGGTCGATGCCTACCTCCGCCGGCTGGGAGCCGGGTACCCCGAGGAGCCCACCGCTGCATCACTGCGCGCGCTGCACCTGCGTCATCTGCGGACGGTGCCCTTCGAGAACCTCTCGGTCCATCTGGGCGAGGAGATCGTGCTGGAGGAGCAGCGGCTGTGGGACAAGGTCGTGGGCGGGGGAAGGGGCGGGTTCTGTTACGAGCTCAACGGGCTCTTCGGGGCGTTGCTCACGGCCCTCGGGTACGAGGTCACGCCGCTGGCGGCGCGGGTGTACGGCGACGGGGACCGGCTCGGGATCCCGTACGACCACATGGCTCTGCTGGTGCGGACGGCGGACGGGGGCGACTGGCTGGCGGACGTCGGATTCGGGGCGCACAGCCACGGTCCGCTGGCGTTCGCGGAGCGGGGCGGGCAGGTGGATCCCGGGGGGACGTTCCGGGTGGTCGAGGCGGGGTCGGACGCGGCGGGGGCACGGGGCGGACCCGGCGGCCCTGGCGAGGCCGGCCCGGCGGCCGACCTGGACGTCCTGCGGGACGGGAAGCGCGTGTACCGGGTGGAGGCGCGGCCCAGGGTGCTCGACGACTTCGTGTCCGGCGCCTGGTGGCACAGCACCTCCCCCCGGTCGCACTTCCTCCGGTCGCCGGTCTGCTCGCGGCTCACGGAGGACGGGGGCAGGATCACGCTCAGCGGTCGCCGGCTCACGACGACGGCCGCCGACGGTGGGCGGCAGGAGCGGGAGCTCGACACGGACGCCGACGTGCTCGCCGCCTACCGCGACCACTTCGCCATCCACCTCGACCACGTGCCGTCCGTGCCGTCCGTACCCCCTGTGTCCCGGCTGTGAGGAATCCCGCCCGTTGCGGTGAAACCGGAGCACACGTGTCCAGTCCTGCCCACTCCCAGCACATGCGACGGTTTCCCGCGATGTGGCCCCGTGTTGCCTCGAAAGCCACATCGGTGATCGAATGTTTCTCCGTCAACTAGTTTTCC
This sequence comes from Streptomyces rubrogriseus, assembly GCF_027947575.1. NCBI lineage: Bacteria > Bacillati > Actinomycetota > Actinomycetes > Kitasatosporales > Streptomycetaceae > Streptomyces > Streptomyces rubrogriseus. Next base: position 1,365,433 of record NZ_CP116256.1, read on the forward strand.
GATGTCGTGCAGAGGGTGTCGCAAATGATCGGCCGCTTGCTGGGAAGCCGAACGAAGCGGATGCAACGGACGGGTCCCCTGGCGGCGGTGCACACCCCGCCGGACGCGGGAGTGCTGAGCTGCCGCGTCCTCGACCCCGTCAACGACCCGGTGACCCATGCGGAGTTCACGGTCAGCGACGCCATGGGGCGCAAGGTGGTCGGCGGCGGTACGGACCCCTTCGGGTCGTTCGTGGCGACGATGCCCGCGGGGGAGTACCGGCTGGCCGTGTCCGCCGAGGGCTACACCCCGTACCGGGCCTCCGTGACGGTCGTCGAGGACACGCTGGCCTCGCTCGGGGACGTGACGCTGCAGGTGGCCCAGCCGCCGGAGCTGCCCACGCCGGGTGACTGGGAGATCGAGCCGGCCCACTCCTCGATCGCCTTCACCGCGCGGCACATCGGGCTGGCCCGGATCCACGGCCGGTTCAACTCCTTCGCGGGCGCGGTGCGTATCGCCGACGACATGGAGCAGTCGGCGATGCACGTCGTGATCGACGCGGCCTCCATCGACACCAACGTGAAGATGCGCGACGACCACCTGCGGTCGGCCGACTTCCTGGACGTGCAGCGCTACCCGACCCTGGAGTTCTACAGCGACCGGTTCACGCACCGCGGCGGTAACCGCTGGGCCGTCACCGGGGCGCTGTCCCTGCACGGTGTGACGCGCACCGTCACCCTGGACACCGAGTACCTCGGACTCGGCAACGGCATGGAGGGCGAGACGCGGGCCGCCTGCCGCGCCACCACCGAGCTGCACCGCGACGACTTCACGGTGAGCTGGCAGACGATGCTGGCCCGCGGCATCGCCGTGGTGGGCCCCAGCATCCGCATCGACCTCGACGTGCAGACCGTGCCCAAGGGCTGACCGGAGCTGACCGACAATGGCTCCCGTGAGCGACGTGAGACATGTACTGGTGCTGCCCGACCGCGACGCCGCGGAGGAGGCCGCCCAGGAACTCGGGGAGCGGTTCGGGACGGACGAGGAACCGCGGATCCTGAGGGACGCCCTGGCCGGCGAGGACGACGCGGAGGACGCCCAGTGGCTCGTCGTCCTGCGGGACGAGCGGGGGCTGCTGGACCCCGGTGAACTGGACGCGTTCGCGGGGGAGTGGGAGGGCTGGCGCGAGGAGCCGTAGCCGCCGTCCGGCGGCGGCCCGTCCGGCGTTGTCAGTCGTGCGTGCGATGCTTGTCGCGATGGCCAGGAAGACTGCGAACGACGACCCTCTCGCCCCGGTGACCCTTGCCGTGGGCCAGGAGGACCTCCTGCTCGACCGTGCCGTGCAGGAGGTGGTGGCCGCCGCGAAGGCCGCCGACGCCGACACGGACGTACGCGACCTCACCCCCGACCAGTTGCAGCCGGGCACCCTGGACGAGCTGACCAGCCCCTCGCTCTTCGCCGAGCGCAAAGTCGTGGTCGTACGCAATGCGCAGGACCTGTCCGCCGACACGGTCAAGGACGTCAAGGCCTACCTCGGCGCCCCCGCCGAGGAGATCACCCTCGTCCTGCTGCACGCGGGCGGTGCCAAGGGCAAGGGCGTGCTCGACGCCGCCCGCAAGGCGGGGGCGCGCGAGGTGGCCTGCCCGAAGATGACCAAGCCCGCCGACCGGCTGGCCTTCGTGCGCGCGGAGTTCCGCACGGCCGGGCGGTCGGCCACGCCCGAGGCCTGCCAGGCGCTGGTCGACGCGATCGGCAGCGATCTGCGCGAGCTGGCCTCGGCGGTGTCCCAGCTGACCGCCGACGTCGAGGGGACCATCGACGAGGCGGTCGTCGGGCGGTACTACACCGGACGCGCGGAGGCCTCCAGCTTCACGGTCGCCGACCGGGCGGTCGAGGGACGTGCGGCGGAGGCCTTGGAGGCGCTGCGCTGGTCGCTGGCGACCGGAGTGGCGCCGGTGCTGATCACCAGCGCGCTCGCCCAGGGCGTGCGGGCCATCGGCAAGCTGTCCGCCGCCCGCGGCGGACGCCCCGCGGACCTCGCCCGTGAGCTGGGCATGCCGCCCTGGAAGATCGACCGCGTCCGGCAGCAGATGCGCGGCTGGACCCCGGACGGCGTCTCCGTCGCGCTGCGCGCGGTGGCCGAGGCCGACGCGGGGGTGAAGGGCGCCGGGGGGGACCCCGAGTACGCCCTGGAGAAGGCCGTGGTGACCATCGCGCGGGCGGCGCGTTCACGGGGCCGGACCTGACCTCAGGCCCCTGACCCGGGCAGGCCCCTGATCCGGGCAGGCCCCTGACCCGGGGCGGCACCTCCCGCTCACACCGAAGGCCCCGGCGTCCGTCCTGGGGAAGGACGGCCACCGGGGCCTTCGGATCAAGCTCGCGGATCCATGCCCGCGTGGCGAACGCAGGCCGCGCACGGATCCTGGGTGCCGGACGGGAGCGGATGAGAGAGGGCCCGCTCTGGGTCCTTCCGGCGGTCACACCAGATGAATCCAGACGAGGGGTTCAGCCCTTGAGAGCGCCGACCTTCTGCGCCAGCGCCGACTTCTTGTTGGCGGCCTGGTTCTTGTGGATGACGCCCTTGGAGACGGCCTTGTCGAGCTCGCGCGAAGCGACGCGCTGGAACGCGGTGGCCTTCTCGACGTCACCCGCGGCAGCGGCCTCGCGGGCCTTGCGGATCGCGGTCTTCAGAGAGGACTTGACCGACTTGTTGCGCAGCCGGGCCTTCTCGTTGGTCTTGTTCCGCTTGATCTGGGACTTGATGTTCGCCACGAATGAGCCTTTGCAGGTTCAGGCACGAGGCCGCGAGGGTCCCGTGCCGATGATTTCTTGAAGGAGTGCCTCGCGCTGAGAGGGCAAGAGACACAGCCACCCACACTACCAGCGGCCCGTCGAGGGTCCCAAACCCATCCCGGGTCCCCACCCGTGGGACCATGGAGGCTACGTATCGATCCGACCCGAGACCCGAGACCGCAGACACTGCGGACGCCTCAAGAATCAGGACCCTGCGTGCCCGCGATCCCCAGCCATGTGCCCGAGCCGAGCCGTACCGATCCCGCGCTGATCCGGAACTTCTGCATCATCGCGCACATCGACCACGGCAAGTCCACGCTCGCCGACCGGATGCTCCAGCTGACCGGTGTGGTCGAGCAGCGGCAGATGCGCGCCCAGTACCTCGACCGCATGGACATCGAGCGCGAGCGCGGCATCACGATCAAGTCCCAGGCGGTGCGGTTGCCGTGGGCCCCGACCCACGACAAGGGCGCCACGCACATCCTCAACATGATCGACACCCCGGGGCACGTCGACTTCACCTACGAGGTGTCGCGGTCGCTGGCCGCGTGCGAGGGCACCATCCTCCTCGTCGACGCCGCCCAGGGCATCGAGGCCCAGACCCTCGCCAACCTCTACCTGGCGATGGAGAACGACCTCACGATCATCCCCGTGCTGAACAAGATCGACCTGCCGGCCGCGCAGCCCGAGAAGTTCGCCGAGGAGCTGGCCAACCTGGTCGGCTGCGACCCCGACGACGTGCTCAAGGTCTCCGCCAAGACCGGCCTCGGCGTCGACGCGCTGCTGGACAAGGTCGTCGCCGAGATCCCGGCCCCGGTCGGCGTCAAGGACGCCCCCGCCCGCGCGATGATCTTCGACTCCGTCTACGACTCCTATCGCGGCGTCGTGACGTACGTCCGGGTCATCGACGGCCAGCTCAACAAGCGCGAGCGGATCCGGATGATGTCCACCGGCGCCACCCACGAGCTGCTGGAGATCGGCACCAACTCGCCGGAGATGCTCTCCGCCGACGGCCTCGGCGTCGGCGAGGTGGGCTACCTGATCACCGGCGTGAAGGACGTCCGCCAGTCCAAGGTCGGTGACACCGTCACCAGCCAGCACAAGGGCGCCGAGGAGGCGCTCGGCGGCTACAAGGACCCCCGGCCCATGGTCTTCTCCGGCCTGTATCCGCTGGACGGCTCCGACTACCCCGAGCTGCGCGAGGCGCTGGACAAGCTCCAGCTCAACGACGCCGCCCTGGTCTACGAGCCGGAGACCTCCGCCGCCCTCGGCTTCGGCTTCCGCGTCGGCTTCCTCGGCCTGCTCCACCTCGACGTGATCCGCGAGCGACTGGAGCGCGAGTTCGGCCTCGACCTCATCGCCACCGCGCCCAACGTGGTCTACCGCGTGATCATGGAGGACGGCACCGAGCACACCGTCACCAACCCGAGCGAGTTCCCCGAAGGCAAGATCAACGAGGTCTACGAGCCGGTCGTGCGCGCCACGATCCTCGCGCCGACCGAGTTCATCGGCTCGATCATGGAGCTGTGCCAGACCCGGCGCGGCACCCTGCTCGGCATGGACTACCTCTCCGAGGACCGGGTGGAGATCCGCTACACCCTGCCCCTCGCGGAGATCGTCTTCGACTTCTTCGACCAGCTGAAGTCGAAGACGCGCGGTTACGCCTCCCTCGACTACGAGCCCACCGGCGAGCAGACCTCCAGCCTGGTCAAGGTCGACATCCTGCTGCACGGCGACAAGGTGGACGCCTTCTCGGCGATCACCCACAAGGACGCGGCGTACGCGTACGGCGTGCGGCTGGTCGCCAAGCTGCGCGAGCTGATCCCGCGCCAGGCCTTCGAGGTGCCCATCCAGGCCGCCATCGGCTCCCGGGTCATCGCCCGCGAGACCATCCGCGCCATCCGCAAGGACGTCCTCGCCAAGTGCTACGGCGGTGACATCTCCCGCAAGCGGAAGCTGCTGGAGAAGCAGAAGGAAGGCAAGAAGCGGATGAAGATGGTGGGTTCCGTGGAGGTTCCGCAGGAGGCCTTCATCGCCGTCCTGTCCAGCGACGACAGCGCGGGGTCGGGCAAGGGCAAGAAGTAACCGACACGCCGCATGCCAAGTCCGGGTGAAACGGACATCGAGGGGCCCGTCGTACGAAAGTGCGGCGGGTCTCTTCGCATGTCACGGGCAGGCGTCTGTAGGAAATGACAGGGCGCGGGCTCTTACGCGGGGGCCGGTCGCCCCTTACCCTGATGCCTGCCCGGTAGTTACTCGTGAGTTAAACAAGTGATCGGACAACGGTCCGCGTCACCGCCTCAGCACCGTTGAACACCGCCCGAGAGTGAACCAGCCACACCTGAGCCAGCCGCAACGAGCCAGCCGCACCGTCGCGGGCCCGGAGGATGTCGTGAGCGACACACAGACACTGATCGAGAACCGTCCGCCCTCCGTGGCGGGACTCTTCCTGGAGCGGGTGGCCGCCACGCCGGACGCCGAGGCGTACCGCTACCCGGTGCCGCCGGCCGTCGGCGAGGGCCCGGACGACTGGAAGTCGCTGACCTGGGCGCAGGCCGCCGAGCGGGTCTACGCGATCGCGGCCGGCCTGATCGAGCTGGGCGTGCAGCCCGAGCAGCGGGTGGCCCTGGCCTCCGCCACCCGGCTGGAGTGGATCCTCGCCGACCTCGGCATCATGTGCGCGGGCGCGGCGACGACCACCGTCTACCCGCAGACCAACGCCGACGAGTCGGCGTACATCCTCTCCGACTCCGAGAGCCGGGTGCTGATCGCGGAGGACGCCGCGCAGCTCGCCAAGGCGAAGGAGAAGAAGGCGGAGCTGCCCGACCTCACCCACGTGGTCGTGGTCGACGCGACCGGCGCGGACACCTCCGAGGACTGGGTCCTCACCCTCGACGAGCTGGAGCGCCGGGGCGCGGCCCGCCTGGAGAAGGACCCGCAGCTCATCAAGGAGCGGGTCGGCGCGCTCACCAAGGACCAGCTCGCCACCCTCATCTACACCTCCGGCACCACCGGTCGGCCCAAGGGCGTCCGGCTCCCGCACGACTGCTGGTCGTACATGGCCAAGGCGATCGCCGCGACCGGCCTGGTCACCAAGGACGACGTGCAGTACCTGTGGCTGCCGCTCGCCCACGTCTTCGGCAAGGTGCTGACCTCCGGCCAGATCGAGGCCGGTCACGTCACCGCGGTCGACGGCCGGGTCGACAAGATCATCGAGAACCTGCCGGTCGTGCAGCCGACCTACATGGCGGCCGTCCCCCGCATCTTCGAGAAGGTCTACAACGGCGTCGCCGCCAAGGCCCGCGCGGGCGGCGGGGCCAAGTACAAGATCTTCCAGTGGGCCGCCGGGATCGCCCGCGAGTACGCCAAGGTCACCCAGGACAACTTCAAGCGCACCGGCACCGCGAGCGCCCCCGCCGGCCTGCGCACCAAGCACGCCGTCGCCGACCGGCTCGTCTACGCCAAGATCCGCGAGGCCTTCGGCGGCCGCCTGCGCGCCTGCGTCTCGGGCTCGGCCGCCCTCGCTCCCGAGATCGGCTACTTCTTCGCCGGCGCCGGCATCCACATCCTGGAGGGCTACGGCCTCACCGAGTCCTCCGCCGCCTCCTTCGTCAACCCCGGCGAGGCCTACCGCACCGGCACCGTCGGCAAGCCGCTGCCCGGCACCGAGGTGCGCATCGCGGACGACGGCGAGATCCTGCTGCGCGGCCCCGGCATCATGGAGGGCTACCACAAGCTCCCCGAGAAGACCGCCGAGGTGCTGGAGCCCGACGGCTGGTTCCACACCGGCGACATCGGCGAGCTGTCGCCCGACGGCTACCTGCGCATCACCGACCGCAAGAAGGACCTGATCAAGACGTCCGGCGGCAAGTACATCGCGCCGGCCGAGGTCGAGGGCCAGTTCAAGGCGGTCTGCCCCTACGTCTCCAACATCCTGGTGCACGGCGCCGACCGGAACTTCTGCACCGCGCTGATCGCCCTCGACGAGATCGCGATCACCGAGTGGGCCAAGGAGAACGGCCTGGAGGGCAAGCCGTACGCCGAGATCGTCGCGGCGCCCGCGACCGTCGAGATGGTCGACGGCTACGTCAAGCAGCTCAACGAGGGTCTCCAGCGCTGGCAGACCATCAAGAAGTTCCGCCTGCTGCCCCGCGACCTCGACGTCGAGCACGGCGAGATCACCCCGAGCCTGAAGCTGAAGCGGCCGGTGGTGGAGCGGGAGTACAAGAACCTGATCGAGGAGATGTACGAGGGCTCGCGCGAGGCGTAGAGGCGAGGGCTCGCGCGAGGCCTGGTTCGGGGGCTCGCCCGTGGCGGTCATCGCCACGACGGCGAGGTGTGGGCCCGTACCGCCCGAGCCGCGGGTGTTCGAGGACGTCCGGTTTCCGACCGGCTTCCGGCCGTCTTCGAACGTTCGCCTAGCACGGTTCTCACCCGTGGCGGCCCACTTCGGTAACTCCGTGCTTATGGACGGGGTCGGTCTGTCACTCTGTCGGCATCGACTGCGAGGAATTCGCACGAACTGCCCGGGGAGACGTCCATGGGGGCCATTCCGACGCAGCGGGAGACCGCCTCCCGCGCCAGCGCGGTGCCCGCACACACCGCCGAGGCATCAGCCGAGGGCTTCGAGGAGTGCGCGCGGGCGCGCGTGACCCTGCTCGGCAGTTCCCTCGCGCCGGGCGCCGCCCGCGCGATGGTGCGGGCCGCGCTCGCCGACTGGTCCGCGCTCGGTCTGCCCGGCACGGAGCAGCTGACCGAGCACCTCACCGCCGACGCCCTGGTCGTCGTCAGCGAGCTGGTCACCAATGCCGTGGTGCACGCCGGCACCGATGTCGAGGTGGGCTTCCAGGTGGAGGGGACCGGCGCGCTCGTCGTCGAGGCCACGGACCAGCACCCGTCCCGCGCGCCCAGGAGCGCCGACCCCGAGACGCCGCACGATTCCGCCGAGTACGGGCGCGGCCTGCGGCTGGTCGCCGCGCTCGCGGAGGCCTGGGGGATCACCTACCGCCCGGGCACCAAGACGGTGTGGGCGCGGTTGTCGCCCGTGGGCACGGACGACGCCGGGCCGACCGAGGCGTACGCCGGAGGGCGCGGGGCGCGACGCACCGACTCGCCGGGTGCGTGGCCGCCGGGGGAGGAGCGGGAGGGCCAGGACGGAGGCTCCGGCAGCCAGTACGACGGTCGGGACGGACACGACGACCGGCGGTTCCGGGGCGGCCCGTCGGCGCTGGACGCCCCGACGCCCGACCCGGACCCCTGTGCGGCGGCCCCCGGCCTCGGAGCGAGCCCCGGCCCCGAAACGGACCCCGGCCCCGAAGCGAAGTCACGCTCCGAAACGGGTCCGGGTGCCGACGTGGACCCGGACGCCGACGTGGCCTCGGGCCCCGGTGCGGTTGCGGACCCGGGCCCCGGCGTGGACGCGAGCCCCGGCCGACGCGAGGCCCCCGGCCGCCGGTCGGAGCCGCCGCGGTGGCCGGACCTGCCGGACGGCGTGACCGGCCCCGCCCGGCGCGGCATCCGCGACCGGGAGTGGCTGGGCCGCGGTGCCCTGTCCTTCCTCGCCGAGGCCTCCGACCTGCTGGCCGGACAGCTCGACGAGGATCTGGTCGCCTCCCTCACCGGCCAGCTGATCGTGCCCCGGCTCGCCGACTGGTGCGGGGTGTGGCTGGAGGACGAGTCCCTGGGCCGCGGCGCCTGGACCGACGACACCGGCGCGGCCGTCGGCGCCCGGCTGGCCCGCGTGTGGCACTCGGGCGAGGGCCACCTCGACGAGCTGCGCGCCGCCCTGGAGAAGGACCCGCCCCGCCCGCGCGACCCGTGGCGCTCCGGCCCCGTCGGCCACCCGTGGCCCGGCGACGCGCTCGGCCCGCAGGGCACGCACGGCACCGCGCTCGCCTACCGTCTGGTGGCCGGCGGCAGGCCGCTGGGCACCCTGGTCATCGGACGGGCCGACACGCCGGGCGTCCCCGGCACCACCGGTTTCCCGGACGAGATCACCGGCCTGGTCGAGGACCTCAGCCGCCGGGTGGCGCTCGCCATCGGCGCCGCCCGCCAGTACGCCCGGCAGGCCACCATCAGCGCCGTACTCCAGCGCGGCCTGCTGCCCGGCGCCGTCGCGGAGATCCCCGGTGTGCGCAGCGCCCTCGTCTACGAACCGCGGGACAAGGGCGGCCCCAGCGGCGACTTCTACGACCTCTTCCCGGCCGGCGACGGCCGCTGGTGCTTCGCCGTGGGCGACGTCCAGGGCAAGGGCCCCGAGGCCGCAGTCGTCATCGGCCTCGCCCGGCCCTGGCTGCGGCTGCTCGCCCGCGAGCAGTACGGCGTCCCCGACGTCCTCGACCGCCTCAACCAGCTCCTCCTCGACGACGCCACCGAGGCCGCCGACGCCGCCGCCCGCGCGCTGGTCGCCGCCGGAGGCCCACCGGTTGCCCCGGGCGACGGACCGCAGACCCGCTTCCTCTCCCTGCTCTACGGCGAGCTGGTCCCCTTCGACGGCGGCGTCCGCTGCACCCTCGCGTCCGCCGGACACCCGCTGCCGCTGCTCCTCGGGCCCGACGGCACGGTGTCCGCCGTCGCGTGCCCGCAGACCCTGCTCGGCGTGGTCGAGGACGCGACGTACGTCAGCGAGACCTTCGAGCTGCGGTCCGGCGACACCCTGCTGTGCGTCACCGACGGGATCACGGAGCGGCGCAGCGGCTCCCGCCAGTTCGACGACGGCGACGGGCTCGCCGCGGCGCTGGCCGGGTGCGCGGGCCTGGACGCCGAGCTGGTCGCCGAGCGCATCAGGCGTCTGGTGCACGAGTTCGGGCCGCGGCCCCCGGAGGACGACCTGGCGCTGCTGGTGCTCCAGGCGGAATGAACGGGACGAACGGGGCGGGCAGGGGTTCCGGCCGGGTGCGGGACAATGGAACGCATGCCCTCCGCACTTCCCGACGGCGAGCCCGTCCCCGCCGACGGCGCCCTGCCCGCGTCCGCGCTCGCCGGGGCCGCCGACCGCCCCCTCGGCTTCTACCTGCACGTGCCGTACTGCGCGACCCGCTGCGGCTACTGCGACTTCAACACCTACACCGCCACCGAGCTGCGCGGCACCGGCGGCGTCCTCGCCTCCCGCGACAACTACGCCGACACCCTCGTCGACGAGGTCCGCCTGGCCCGCAAGGTGCTCGGCGACGACCCCCGCGAGGTCCGCACGGTCTTCGTCGGCGGCGGCACGCCCACCCTGCTGGCCGCCGGTGACCTGGTGCGGATGCTGGGCGCGATCCGCGACGAGTTCGGCCTGGCGCCGGACGCGGAGATCACCACGGAGGCCAACCCGGAGTCCGTCGACCCGGCGTATCTCGCCGCCCTCCGCGAGGGCGGCTTCAACCGGATCTCCTTCGGCATGCAGAGCGCGAAGCAGCACGTCCTGAAGATCCTGGACCGCACCCACACCCCGGGGCGCCCCGAGGCCTGTGTCGCCGAGGCCCGCGCGGCCGGCTTCGACCACGTCAACCTCGACCTGATCTACGGCACCCCCGGCGAGTCCGACGACGACTGGCGGGCCTCGCTGGACGCCGCGCTCGGTGCCGGACCCGACCACGTCTCGGCGTACGCCCTGATCGTCGAGGAGGGCACCCAGCTCGCCCGGCGGATCCGGCGCGGCGAGGTCCCGATGACCGACGACGACGTGCACGCCGACCGGTACCTGATCGCCGAGGAGGCATTGTCCGCGGCCGGTTACGACTGGTACGAGGTGTCCAACTGGGCCACTTCCGACGCGGGGCGCTGCCTGCACAACGAGCTGTACTGGCGGGGCGCCGACTGGTGGGGCGCGGGGCCGGGCGCGCACTCCCACGTGGGGGGCGTGCGGTGGTGGAACGTGAAGCACCCGGGGGCGTACGCGGGGGCGCTGGCGGCGGGCAAGTCGCCGGGCGCGGGGCGCGAGATCCTCACGGACGAGGACCGGCGCGTGGAGCGCATCCTGCTGGAGCTGCGCCTGCGGGAGGGCGTCCCGCTGTCGCTGCTGCGGGAGGCGGGGCTCGCGGCGTCGCGGCGGGCGGTGTCCGAGGGGCTGCTCCAGGAGGGGCCGTATGAGGCCGGGAGCGCGGTGCTGACGCTGCGCGGGCGGCTGCTGGCGGACGCGGTGGTGCGGGACCTGGTGGACTGATCACTCGGGGGAGTGAATCGGTGCGGAACGCGGGTTCGGCCCCTAACCTGATCCATAGGCTGCCGCCGACAGCACGCGGCGAATGTGGAGGGCCACGGAGATGACAGCTGTGGACGAACGTGGAGTCGCGGAGTTCTTCGCGGGGTTCGAGCCACCCGAGGGGCTCAAGGTGGAGCTTCTCCGGGGAGAAATCGTGATGATGGCCAGCCCCGATCTGGTGCACAACCGGATCGTGACTTCGCTGATGGATCAGATTCCGCGCCGGCGGTGGGAACGGCTCCAGACCCAGGACGTCGACGTTGTCGACGAGGCCAGTGAGCCTGTACCCGACCTGGTGGTCATGGAAGTCGGCGTTGGCCCGGACTCAGGGCGTCTTCTGCCATCACAGATGATCACGATGGTCGTGGAAGTGGTCTCGAAGACCAGCGTCGACCGAGACTATGGCGTCAAACGCTTGATCTATGCTGCGGGTGAAGTGCCCACCTATCTGATCATCGACCCCGTCATGGCCCAGTGTGTTCTGTACTCGGAGCCGGTCGGGCGAGGTGAGGGGGCTGACTATCAGGTGCAGCGGATCACTCAGTTCGGGACACCGCTGCCGCTGGAACAGTTGGGCGTGGAGCTGGACACCACCATGTTCGGCACCTACAAGGGCGTCAAGCCTCATCACCGTCCGTAACGAAATCGATCAGCTCCTCCACCCGCCCCAGCAACTCCGGCTCCAGGTCCCTGTACGAGTTCACCCGGGCCAGGATCGCCTGCCACACCGCCCCCGTGTTCTCTGACGGCCACCCCAGCGCCCGGCACACTCCCGTCTTCCAGTCCTGACCGCGAGGCACCCGGGGCCAGGCGTCGATGCCGACCGATGCCGGCTTCACCGCCTCCCAGATGTCGATGTACGGGTGGCCCACGACCAGCGCGTGCTCGCTCGTCACCGCCTCCGCGATGCGCCACTCCTTCGAACCCGGCACCAGGTGGTCCACCAGGACACCCAGCCGTGCGTCGGGGCCGGGAGCGAAGTCGGCGACGATCGACGGAAGGTCGTCCACGCCGCCCAGGTACTCCACCACCACCCCCTCGATGCGCAGGTCGTCGCCCCAGACCTTCTCGACCAGCTCGGCGTCGTGCCGCCCCTCGACGTAGATGCGCCCGGCGCGCGCCACCCGTGCGCGGGCGCCGGGGACGGCGACCGAACCGGACGCCGTACGGGAAGGGGCGGACCGCGCGGGACCGGAGGGGGAGGCCGGGCGGACCAGCGTCACCACGCGGCCCTCCAGGAGGAAGCCGCGCGGTTCCAGCGGGAAGACGCGGTGCTTGCCGAAGCGGTCCTCCAGGGTCACCGTGCCCGCCTCGCAGCGGATCACCGCGCCGCAGAACCCGGTGCCGGGCTCCTCGACCACCAGGCCGGGATCGGCGGGCACCTCGGGAACCGGCTGCGGCTTCTTCCACGGAGGGGTCAGGTCGGCGGAGTACTGGCGCATTCTGCCGACGATACGAGGAACCCCCGCGCGGTGATCAACGCGACACGCCGAACCGGGCGGCCAGCGCGTCCCGTTGGGCCCGGACGAACGCCGCGTCCACCACCGCTCCGTGACCGGGGACGTACAGTGCGTCGTCGCCGCCCAGCTCCAGCAGCCGGTCCAGGGCGGCCGGCCAGCGCGACGGTACGGCGTCGGGGCCCGCCTGCGGCTCGCCGGACTCCTCGACCAGGTCGCCGCAGAACAGGACGTCCGGGGAGCCCGGCACCAGTACCGCCAGGTCGTGCCCGGTGTGCCCCGGGCCCACGTCGGCCAGCAGGACCTGCCGTCCGCCGCCCAGGTCGAGCGGCTGCTCGCCCCGGACCTCGTGCCGGACGGGAGAGAGCGCCTCGGCCGCCTCCAGGGCCGCCCGGGCGTCCAGCCCCTCCGCCACCGCGTCCGCGCGCAGTGCCCGGCGCCCCTGTCCGCCCGGCGCGAACAGCGCGCCCGTGCCCGCCGCGCCGTACGCGCCGTACACCTCCGCGCCCGTGAACGACGCCGCGCCGAAGACGTGGTCGAAATGCGGGTGGGTCAGCGCGAGATGTGTCACACGGTGGCCGGCGAGCCGCCGCGCCCCCTCGCGCAACCGGGCGCCCTCGTCCAGGCTCGACCCCGCGTCCACCATCAGCGCCGCGTCCGAGCCGAGTACCAGCCCCGCCGTGCAGTCCCAGTCCGGCAGCCGGCACCGCCCCACCCCGTCCGCCAGCCGCTCCCAGCCCAGCTCTTCCCAAGTCACCGTCACGGCGACGACGCTAACGGCTTGGTCCCGGCCTTGCCGGGGGCGTACCCCACGGCCGTACACTGGGCCGGGGAAGTCTGGCACTCGCGAGCCATGAGTGCCAGGACAGACAGGCCGGAATCGGACGGACGACAGCTGGAGGTGCGCGCCGATGCTCAGTGAACGCAGGCTGAAGGTGCTGCGCGCCATCGTCCAGGACTACGTCGGCACCGAGGAACCGGTCGGTTCCAAGGCCCTCACCGAGCGGCACAACCTCGGCGTCTCCCCGGCCACCGTGCGCAACGACATGGCGGCCCTGGAGGACGAGGGGTTCATCGCGCAGCCGCACACCAGCGCGGGGCGCATCCCGACCGACAAGGGCTACCGGCTCTTCGTCGACAAGCTGGCGGGCGTCAAGCCGATGACCGCGCCCGAGCGGCGTGCCATCCAGAACTTCCTGGAGGGCGCCGTCGACCTCGACGACGTCGTGGCCCGTACGGTGCGGCTGCTGGCGCAGCTCACCCGGCAGGTCGCCGTCGTGCAGTATCCGTCGCTGACGCGCTCGACCGTGCGGCACGTGGAGCTGCTCTCGCTCGCGCCCGCGCGCCTGATGCTCGTGCTGATCACGGACACCGGGCGGGTCGAGCAGCGGATGGTCGACTGCCCGGCGCCGTTCGGCGAGGCGTCGCTGGCCGATCTGCGGGCGCGGCTCAACAGCCGGGTCGCGGGGCGCCGTTTCGCCGACGTGCCGGCTCTGGTGGAAGATCTGGCGGAGCCCTTCGAGGCCGAGGATCGCGGTACGGTCTCCACCGTGCTCTCCACTCTCCTGGAGACGCTGGTGGAGGAGAACGAGGAGCGGCTGATGATCGGCGGCACCGCCAATCTGACCCGCTTCGGGCACGACTTCCCCTTGGTGATCCGGCCGGTGCTGGAAGCCCTTGAGGAGCAGGTCGTGCTCCTCAAGCTGCTCGGCGAGGCGAAGGATCCGGGCGTGACCGTACGGATCGGTCACGAGAACGCCCACGAGGGACTCAACTCAACGTCCGTCGTGTCGGTCGGCTACGGTTCGGGCGGCGAGGCGGTTGCCAAGCTCGGCGTGGTCGGACCGACCCGCATGGACTACCCGGGAACGATGGGAGCGGTACGCGCAGTGGCACGGTACGTCGGACAGATCCTGGCGGAGTCGTAGGTGGCCACGGACTACTACGCCGTACTCGGCGTGCGCCGCGACGCCTCCCAGGACGAGATCAAGAAGGCGTTCCGGAGGCTCGCGCGCGAGCTGCATCCGGACGTCAACCCCGATCCGAAGACCCAGGAGCGGTTCAAGGAGATCAACGCCGCCTACGAGGTGTTGTCGGACCCGCAGAAGAAGCAGGTCTACGACCTCGGGGGCGACCCCCTCTCGCAGGCCGCCGGCGGTGGCGCGGGCGGCTTCGGCGCGGGTGGCTTCGGGAACTTCTCGGACATCATGGACGCGTTCTTCGGCACGGCGTCGCAGCGCGGGCCGCGCTCGCGCACCCGCCGCGGCCAGGACGCGATGATCCGCATCGAGGTCGAGCTGGACGAGGCCGCCTTCGGTACGACCAAGGACATCCAGGTCGACACCGCGGTCGTCTGCAACACCTGCAACGGCGAGGGCGCGGCCCCGGGCACCAGTGCCCAGACCTGTGACATGTGCCGCGGCCGCGGCGAGGTCTCGCAGGTCACCCGGTCCTTCCTGGGCCAGGTCATGACCTCGCGTCCCTGCCCCCAGTGCCAGGGCTTCGGCACCGTGGTCCCGACCCCGTGCCCCGAGTGCGCGGGCGACGGCCGGGTCCGCTCCCGGCGCACCCTGACGGTGAAGATCCCGGCCGGTGTCGACAACGGCACCCGGATCCAGCTCGCGGGCGAGGGCGAGGTCGGCCCCGGCGGCGGCCCCGCCGGCGACCTGTACGTCGAGATCCACGAGCTGCCGCACTCCACCTTCCAGCGGCGCGGCGACGACCTGCACTGCACGGTCACCATCCCGATGACGGCGGCGGCCCTCGGCACCAAGGTGCCGCTGGAGACCCTCGACGGCATGGAGGAGGTCGACATCCGCCCGGGCACCCAGTCCGGCCAGTCGATCCCGAAGCACGGCCGGGGCGTCACCCACCTGCGCGGCGGCGGCCGCGGCGACCTCATCGTGCACGTCGAGGTCACCACCCCGGGCAAGCTCGACCCCGAACAGGAACGCCTCCTGCGCGAGCTGGCCAAGCTCCGCGGCGAGGAACGCCCGACGGGGCAGTTCCAGCCCGGGCAGCAAGGGCTGTTCTCGCGGTTGAAGGACGCGTTCAACGGGCGCTGACGCGCTGACGTAGGGCTTCGGCGGGCGTCGGGTTGCTGCGCGGGTGTGGTCGGTGGCCGGGGTCTGCCGGGGGTCCGGGGGTTGCCCCGGGCAGGCACAGTCAGCCGGGGCAGCAAGGGCTGTTCTCGCGGCTGAAGGACGCGTTCAACGGGCGCTGACGCGCTGACGTAGGGCTTCGGCGGGCGTCGGGTTGCTGCGCGGGTGTGGTCGGCGGCCGGGGTCTGCCGGGGGTCCGGGGGTTGCCCCCGGGCAGGCACAGTCAGCCCGGGCAGCAAGGGCTGTTCTCGCGGTTGAAGGACGCGTTCAACGGGCGTTGACGTCGTAGCCGCGATGCGGATGCTCCTGGCGTATGCCGACGGAAGCCCGGATTCGGACTTGTGTGGAGGACGTGACAACATGCCGTCATGTCCTCCGCACTGACCGATCTCTTCCCCTACCCGATCGTGCAGGCGCCCATGGCGGGCGGCGTCTCCGTGCCGCGGCTCGCGGCCGCGGTGTCCGAGGCGGGCGGGCTGGGCTTCCTGGCCGCCGGGTACAAGACCGCGGACGGGATGTACCAGGAGATCAAACAGCTGAGGGGGCTCACGAGCCGTCCCTTCGGCGTCAACCTCTTCCTCCCGCAGCCGGAGACGGCCGATCCCGCCGCCGTCGACGTCTACGCCCACCAGCTGGCCGGCGAGGCCGCCTGGTACGAGACCGAGCTGGGCGACCCCGACTGCGGACGGGACGACGGCTACGACACCAAGGTCGCCGTCCTGCTGGACAACCCCGTGCCGGTGGTGTCGTTCCACTTCGGCGTGCCCAGCCGCGAGGTCGTCGACTCCCTGCACCGCGTGGGCACCTTCGCCCTGGTCGGCGCGACCACCGCGGACGAGGCCCGGGCCGTCGAGCAGTCCGGCGCCGACGCGGTGATCGCCCAGGGCATGGAGGCGGGCGGCCACCAGGGCACCCACCGGGACAACCCGGAGACCGGCGGCGCGGGGACCGGACTGCTGTCGCTGGTCGCCCAGGTCCGGGAGGCGGTGAGCCTGCCGATCGTGGCCGCCGGCGGCATCATGCGCGGCGGCCAGATCGCCGCGGTCCTCGCGGCCGGCGCGAGCGCGGCCCAGCTGGGCACCGCCTTCCTCGCCACCCCCGAGTCCGGCGCGCACGACCTGCACAAGCAGGCGCTGACCAACCCGCTCTTCGTCCGCACCGAACTCACCCGCGCCTTCTCCGGCCGCCCGGCCCGCGCCCTGGTCAACCGCTTCCTGCGCGAGCACGGCCGCTACGCCCCCGCCGCCTACCCCGACGTGCACCACCTCACCTCGCCGGTGCGCAGGGCGGCGGCGAAGACGGGCGACGCGCAGGGCATGGCGCTCTGGGCGGGACAGGGCCACCGGATGGCCCGGGAGCTGCCCGCGGGACAGCTGGTGGAGGTGCTGGCGGCCGAACTCGCCGACGCCGGGACAGCGTTGTCGGGGTTTTCGGGCTATGGGACGGGGGGCGGCGCCCGATGACGGCACCGGTGTTCGTGGTCGACTCCCTGCGGCCGCAGGACCTGCCGGCGGGGGAGTACGTCCTCGACGGCCCCGAGGGACGCCACGCCGTCTCCGTGAAGCGGCTGCGGGCGGGTGAGGACGTCGTCCTCACCGACGGGCGCGGCCACTGGGCCGAGGGCTCGGTGAAGGCCGCCGAGGGCAAGGACCGCCTGGTCGTCACCGTCCCGGGCGGCGTGCGCGAGGAGCCCGCCGAGCAGCCCCGCGTCACCGTCGTCCAGGCCCTGCCCAAGGGCGACCGCGGTGAGCTGGCCGTCGAGACGATGACCGAGGTCGGGGTCGACGCGATCGTGCCCTGGGCGGCGTCCCGGTGCATCACGCAGTGGAAGGGCGAGCGCGGTCTGAAGGCGCTCGGCAAGTGGCGGGCGACGGCCCGGGAGGCGGGCAAGCAGTCCCGCCGGGTCCGCTTCCCCGACGTCGCGGACGCCGCGAGCAGCAAGCAGGTTGCCTCACTTCTGGCCGCGGCCGACTTCGCCGCCGTCCTACACGAGAGCGGTGACGTCCCCCTGTCCGACGCCGAACTCCCCTCCTCCGGCGACATCGTGCTGGTGGTCGGCCCCGAAGGCGGGGTGTCCCCGGACGAGTTGGCGCTCTTCGCCGAGGCCGGCGCGTACCCCTACCGCCTGGGCCGCAGCGTCCTGCGCACCTCCACCGCGGGCACCGCCGCGACCGCCGTACTCCTGGCCCGCACCGGCCGCTGGTCCTGACCGCGCCCGGTGCCGGGTCCGGTCCCGTGACGGCCCCGGTCAGCCGTCGGCGGCGGCGACCACGGCGGGGAACAGCTCCCAGCCGTCCAGCTCCACCGGCCGGCCCCCGGGCCCGGGCAGCAGCGCCCGCCGCCCGGCCTCCTCGACCAGCGCCCGTACGACACCGGGTTCGCGCAGGTTGAGCAGGTTGCCGCGGCCGTCGCCCACGCAGCCCTCGTACCAGTAGTCGCCCTCCGAGGTGTACCGGCCGGAGTCGGGCGCGCCCGCGAGAAAGACGAACCGGACCCGGAGCCCGTCCCGGTACAGCGTCAGCGCGTCCCGCCAGACGCCGTCGCGGCCCCGTTTCCGCCGGTGACTCCACAGCCAGGTGGTGCGTTCGTCCACGACGAGCCTGCGCTGCCTGCGGTCGTCCCCCATGGCGCCCACGGTAGTGAGGAGTGGCCGTATGCGCCCTACCGCCGGTCCCCGGGCGGTGGGAGGCTGCCCTTCATGGGGGCAATGAGGCGGATTTGGCGCACGGCTCCGGTGGTCGTCGGTTCGGCCGTCGCCGTCGGTGGTCTCGTCGCGTGCGAGCCGGGCGGACTCAGCTCGGCGACGGTCGCCTACACGACCGACCAGACCGTGACCCGCGAACTGCAGCGGCAGAAGGCGGAGGTGCGCTGGCTCACCTGCACCGCCTCCTACGGCGACAAGGGCACCACGGCCTCGGCGAGCGAGAACGCGGTCGCCTCCGTGCACTGCGAGGGCAGGACCGACGACGACAAGGACATCACCGTCGACGGCGAGGTCACCCGGGTCGTCAACGGCGCCTGCGTGCGCGGCAACCTGACCGCGAAGGTGGACGGCAAGGAGTGGTTCCGGGTGAAGGGGCTGGGCAACTGCGACGCCACCGGCGCCCCGCCCGCCAACCGGCCCTCCCAGAACGGGCCGGGGCCCACCGTGACCGTCACCCGGACCATCTGGTGCCCGGACGACCCGCACTGCCGGCCGGTCGAGGGCAAGTAGCCGGACGGGGTCCTAGGGGGTGTCGTTTGGATCTTGCCGGGGTCGCGAGGTCTGGTCGGCCACAAGGCACCGCAGGCCGCGGCCGGCCTGATCCAAACGACACCCCCTAGGCCGGGAAGTGATCCAAACCTCTGTCGGCGGGCCGCGCCCCTGCATAGGGTATGGGGGTGACTCAGCCCGCAGCGCCTGCCTACCTCCGCTTTCCGCACCCGCACGGCGAGTTGGTCGCCTTCACCGCCGAGGACGACGTGTGGCTCGCCCCGCTCGACGGCGGCCGTGCCTGGCGGGTCAGCGCCGACAACGTGCCGGTGAACCACCCGCGGATCTCGCCCGACGGCACCACGGTCGCCTGGACCTCCACCCGCGACGGCGCCCCCGAGGTGCACGTCGCCCCCGTCGACGGCGGCCCCGCCAAGCGCCTCACCCACTGGGGCAGCATCAGGACCCAGGTACGCGGCTGGACCGCCGACGGCCGCGTCCTCGCCCTGAGCACCTACGGCCAGGCCAGCCTGCGCCGCAGCTGGGCCCGCGCCCTCCCGCTGGACGGCGGCCCGGCGACCACCCTGCCGTACGGACCCGTCGGCGACGTCGCCCAGGGCCCGCACACCGTGCTGCTGTCCGCGCCGATGGGCCGCGAGGCCGCCTGGTGGAAGCGCTACCGGGGCGGCACCGCGGGCAAGCTGTGGATCGACCGCGAGGACGACGGCGAGTTCGTCCGCCTGCACGACGGCCTCGACGGCAACATCGAGTACCCCTTCTGGGTCGGCGACCGGATCGCCTTCCTCTCCGACCACGAGGGCACCGGCGCCCTCTACTCCTCCCTCGCCGACGGCTCCGACCTGCGCCGGCACACACCAGTCGACGGCTTCTACGCCCGGCACGCAGCGACCGACGGCAGCCGCGTCGTCTACTCCTGTGCCGGTGAGCTGTGGACCCTGGACGACCTCGACGGCGCCGAACCGCGCCGCCTGGACGTCCGGCTCGGCGGCGCCCGCGTCGACCTCCAGTCGTACCCGGTCAACGCCGCCCGCTGGTTCGGCTCCGCGTCCCCCGACCACACCGCGCGCGGCAGCGCCGTCGCCGTCCGCGGCGGCGTGCACTGGGTCACCCACCGCTCCGGACCCGCCCGCGCCCTCGCGGCCACCCCGGGCGTGCGCACCCGGCTGCCGCGTACCTTCCGCGTCGACGGCGAGGAGTGGGTGGTGTGGGTGACGGACGCCGAGGGCGACGACGCCCTGGAGTTCGCGCCCGCCACCGGACTCGCCCCCGGTGCCACCGCACGGCGCCTGGCCGCCGGGCAGCTCGGCCGGGTGCTGCACCTCGCCGTGGCCCCCGACGGCAGCCGCGTCGCCGTCGCCTCGCACGACGGGCGGGTCCTGCTCGTCGAGCGCGAGAGCGGCGAGGTCCGCGAGGTCGACCGCAGCGAGGACGGCGACGCCTCCGGCCTGGTCTTCTCGCCCGACTCCTCCTGGCTCGCCTGGTCCCACCCCGGCCCGGAGCCGCTGCGCCAGCTCAAGCTCGCCAACACCACCGACCTGTCGGTGAGCGAGGCGACGCCGCTGCGCTTCAAGGACTACTCGCCGGCCTTCACCCTGGACGGCAAGCACCTCGCCTTCCTCTCCACCCGCTCCTTCGACCCGGTCTACGACGAGCACGTCTTCGACCTGGCCTTCGTCGAGGGCGCCCGGCCCTACCTGATCACCCTCGCCGCGACCACGCCCTCGCCCTTCGGTCCGCAGCGCCACGGCCGCCCCTTCGAGACGCCGGACCGCGAGGAGACCCCCGACAGCGAGGGCACCCCCACCACCCGGATCGACATCGAGGGCCTCGCCGACCGGATCGTGCCCTTCCCGGTCGAGGCCGCCCGCTACTCCCGGCTGCGCGCCGCCAAGGACGGCGTCCTGTGGCTGCGCCACCCGCTCACCGGCGTCCTCGGCGCCTCCCGCGCCAATCCGGAGGACCCCGACCCGAACACCGAACTGGAGCGGTACGACCTCGCCCAGCAGCGCGTCGAGCACCTCGGCGGCGACGCCGACCACTTCGAGGTAAGCGGCGACGGCAAGCGGGTGCTGCTGTGGACCGACGGCCGGCTCAAGGTCGTCCCCAGCGACCGGCGGGCCTCCGGCGACGAGGACAGCGACACCAACATCACCGTCGACCTGGGCCGGGTCCGGCAGACCGTCGAACCGGCCGCCGAGTGGCGGCAGATGTTCGACGAGACCGGCCGCATCATGCGCGACCACTACTGGCGGGCCGACATGAACGGCGTCGACTGGGACGGCGTCCTGGACCGCTACCGGCCCGTCCTGGACCGCGTCGCCACCCACGACGACCTGGTCGACCTGCTGTGGGAGGTGCACGGCGAACTGGGCACCTCGCACGCCTACGTCACCCCGCGCGGCGGCCACGGCTCCGGCGCCCGGCAGGGCCTGCTCGGCGCGGACCTCTCCCGCCACGAGGACGGCGCCTGGCGCATCGACCGTGTCCTGCCGTCCGAGACCTCCGACCCCGACGCCCGCTCCCCGCTCGCCGCACCCGGGGTCGCGGTGCGCGCCGGGGACGCGATCGTCGCGGTGGCGGGACAGGCCGTGGACCCGGTCACCGGTCCCGGACCACTGCTCGTCGGTACGGCGGGCAAGCCCGTCGAGCTGACCATCTCCCCCTCCGGCGGCGGAGAGGTGCGGCACGCCGTCGTCGTCCCGCTCGCCGACGAGGAGCCGCTGCGCTACCACGCCTGGGTCGCCGACCGCCGCGCCTACGTCCACGACAAGTCCGGCGGCCGGCTCGGCTACCTGCACGTCCCGGACATGCAGGCGCCCGGCTGGGCCCAGATCCACCGCGACCTGCGCGTCGAGGTGGCCCGGGAGGGCCTGGTCGTCGACGTCCGCGAGAACCGCGGCGGCCACACCTCCCAGCTGGTGGTGGAGAAGCTGGCCCGGCGCATCGTCGGCTGGGACCTGCCGCGCGGGATGCGGCCGACCAGCTACCCGCAGGACGCGCCCCGCGGGCCGGTCGTCGCGGTCGCCAACGAGTTCTCCGGCTCCGACGGCGACATCGTCAACGCGGCGATCAAGGCGCTGGGCATCGGCCCGGTCGTCGGGGTCCGCACCTGGGGCGGCGTCATCGGCATCGACAGCCGCTACCGGCTGGTCGACGGCACGCTGATCACGCAGCCCAAGTACGCGTTCTGGCTGGAGGGATACGGCTGGGGCGTGGAGAACCACGGCGTCGACCCCGACGTCGAGGTCCCCCAGCGCCCGCAGGACCACGCGGCGGGCCGCGACCCTCAACTGGACGAGGCGATCGCGCTCGCGCTGGCGGCCCTGGAGGAAACCCCGGCGAAGACACCGCCCACGCTGCCGTAGCTGCGGGCAGTCGTGCCTCCCCCAGTGCCTGAACGGCCTGGTAGGTGCGTAGGTGCCCCCAGGGCGGCACGGGTGGGCGCAGGCGGCACCCCGTTCCGCCGGGCTGCGTTCCCGACCCCCACGCCGGCACGGGCGCCGCGCGTCGTGGTGGACGCCGGGTGGGGGCGCTTGCCGGCGCGTGCCGGGTGCCGCTGCGCCCACCCGTGCCGCCCCAGCGGCACGACTGCCCGCAGCTACACGGCGGCGCGGCTGCCCGCAGCTACGGCGGCGGCGGTGGCGGATACGATGCCCATCAGAAGATCACCGGCGTGAGGAGAGCCAAGTGGCTGGCGAACCCCAGGACGACTGTCTGTTCTGCAAGATCGTCGCAGGGCAGATCCCCGCGACCATCGTCCGCGAGACGGACACCACCGTCGCCTTCCGGGACATCAACCCCCAGGCCCCCACCCACGTCCTGGTGATCCCCAAGGCGCACCACAAGGACGCCGCCGCCCTCGCCGCCGAGGCCCCGCAGCTCGCCGCCGACGTGCTGCGCGAGACCCAGGCCGTCGCCGACGACGAGAAGCTGGACAGTTACCGCACCGTCTTCAACACCGGCAGCGGCGCCGGCCAGACCGTCTGGCACGCGCACGCCCACGTGCTCGGCGGCCGCGGCCTCGAATGGCCCCCCGGATAACCCGGACAGAACCGGACCACCACC
The DNA here is from genome assembly GCF_027947575.1 of Streptomyces rubrogriseus. Lineage (NCBI taxonomy): Bacteria > Bacillati > Actinomycetota > Actinomycetes > Kitasatosporales > Streptomycetaceae > Streptomyces > Streptomyces rubrogriseus. Next base: position 1,388,227 of record NZ_CP116256.1, read on the forward strand.
CGCCATGTCCGTACGTGAACTCGTCGTCCTCGGCACCGCCAGCCAGGTCCCGACCCGGCACCGCAACCACAACGGCTACCTGCTGCGCTGGGACGGCGAGGGCATCCTGTTCGACCCCGGCGAGGGCACCCAGCGCCAGATGCTGCGCGCCGGGGTCGCCGCCCACGACCTGAACCGGATCTGCGTCACGCACTTCCACGGCGACCACAGCCTGGGCCTCGCCGGGGTGATCCAGCGCATCAACCTCGACCGGGTCCCGCACGAGATCAGCGCCCACTACCCGCGCTCCGGGCAGCGTTTCTTCGAGCGCCTGCGGTACGCCACCGCCTACCGCGAGACCGTCGCCCTCACCGAGGCCCCGGTCGCCGCCGACGGCCCCCTCGCGGTCACCCCCGCCTACACCCTGGACGCCCGCAGGCTGTCGCACCCCGTCGAGTCGTACGGCTACCGGCTCACCGAGCCCGACGGCCGCCGCATGCTGCCCGACCGCCTCGCCGCGCACGGCATCAAGGGCCCCGACGTCGGCCGCATCCAGCGCGACGGCTCGCTGCACGGCGTCCCGCTCGACGAGGTCAGCGAGGTCCGCCGCGGCCAGCGGTTCGCGTTCGTCATGGACACCCGGCTCTGCGAGGGCGTGCACGCGCTCGCCGAGGGGTGCGACCTGCTCGTCATCGAGTCGACCTTCCTCGACGAGGACGAGAACCTCGCCACCGACCACGGCCACCTCACCGCCGGGCAGGCCGCGCGGGTGGCCCGGGACGCGGGGGTACGGCACCTGGTGCTCACCCACTTCAGCCAGCGCTACTCGGATCCCGAGGAGTTCGAACGGCAGGCCCGCGCGGCCGGTTACGCGGGCGAGCTGACCGTGGCCCGCGACCTCACCCGCGTACCGGTTCCGAAACGTCGGTGAAACCGCCGTACGATGCTCTGATGCCCCTGCCCAAAGCTGAACTGCACCTCCACATCGAAGGCACCCTGGAGCCCGAGCTGGCCTTCGCGCTGGCCGCCCGCAACGGCGTGTCCCTGCCGTACGCGGACGAGGACGCCCTGCGTGAGGCGTACCGCTTCGCCGACCTCCAGTCCTTCCTGAACCTGTACTACGAGCTGATGGCCGTCCTGCGCACCGAGCGGGACTTCGAGGACCTCGCGAACGCCTACCTCGCCCGCGCCGCCGCCCAGGGCGTCCGGCACGCCGAGATCTTCTTCGACCCGCAGGCCCACCTCGCCCGGGGCGTGGAGATGGGCACGGTCATGGAGGGGCTGTGGCGGGCACTGGGGGCCAGTCGTGAGAACCACGGCGTCTCCACCCGGCTGATCCTCTGCTTCCTGCGCGACGAGTCCGCCGAGTCGGCGATGGCGACGCTGGACGCGGCCAAGCCGTACCTCGACCGCATCACCGGCGTCGGCCTGGACTCCGCCGAGGTCGGCCACCCGCCCGTCAAGTTCCGCGAGGTGTACGAGGCCGCCGCCGCCCTCGGCCTGCGCCGGGTCGCGCACGCGGGCGAGGAGGGGCCGCCCGCGTACGTCGTCGAGGCCCTCGACGTCCTCGGCGTCGAGCGGGTCGACCACGGGCTGCGCTCGGTGGAGGACCCGGCACTGGTCGAGCGGCTGGTGCGCGAGCGCGTCCCGCTCACCCTGTGCCCGCTGTCCAACGTGCGGCTGCGCACGGTCGACACCCTCGCCGACCACCCGCTGCCCGCGATGCTCGACGCGGGCCTGATGTGCACGGTGAACTCCGACGACCCGGCCTACTTCGGCGGCTACGCGGGCGACAACTTCGACGCCGTGCGCCAGGCCCTCGGCCTGACCGGGGAGCGGCTGCGGGAGCTGGCCCGCAACTCGTTCCTCGCCTCCTTCCTCGAGGACGACGAGGAACTGCGCGCGCGGTACCTCGCGGAGGTCGAGGCGTACCAGTTCCCCGCCGCGTAGCGGTTCCTCCGCGCAGGGCTCAGCCCGGCCCGGACCCCGGTGCGGCCGCCGCCTGCCGGGGTCCCGCCGTGTCGTAGGCGGCCCGGACGGCCACCGCCGGGGCCTCCACGTCGATCTCCACGACCGGCTGCTCCACGGCACCGACCTCGGGCACCGCACCGCTCGGCGTTCCGGTGGCGGCGGCGACCAGCGCGGCCGGGGTGCCGCCGCGGCGGCGGATCGCGCCGGGCAGCAGCGGGCGGCCCGCGGTGTGCAGGGCGACGGCGGTCAGCGGTGCGGCGACCAGCAGCAGCCCGGCGGCCAGGACCATCCCCATGCCCGCGTAACCGGCCTGCGCCGACAGGACGCTGCCGGCCAGCGGACCGGCCGCGGTGCCCAGCGAGGACGCCGAGCCGACGAGCACCGCCCACCGGCCGCGCGCGTCGAGCGAGGCGGCGAGGCCGATCAGGTACGACAGCACGACCGGGTAGACGGTGTTCCAGGCGATCTCGCCGGTCGCGAAGGCCGTCGGTGTCGTCGCCGACGCGCTCACCGCGATACAGCCCGCGATGAGCACCGTGCCGGCGCCGACGGGCATCGCCCGCCCCAGCCGCGGCCCGAGCGCACCCGCCACCAGCACGCCCACCAGGCCCGCGCCCAGCGCGACGGCGAACACGGCACCGAGGGCGGCGTTGCCCAGTCCGGCCTGCGTCAGCCCGATCCGGCCGCTGACGCCCCACAGGGAGTTCTGGGCCAGGGACCAGCACAGCACCGTGACGGCCAGGACGAGTCCCGAACGGCGGTGGGGGAGCGGGGCGGTGGCGTCGGTGCCGACTGCGGCCGGGGAGGCGGCCGCCGGGCCCGGCAGCCGGCCGGTCAGCGGCCACACCGCCAGCGCCGTCAGGGCGATCGCGGCCAGCGGCAGCCCGTGTGCCCGGCCGAGCTGCGGCACCGTCAGATACACCGCACCGGCCAGCGCCGACACGCTCAGCAGGCCCACCGTGGAGGCGCGGTGGGGATCCTTCTCGGCGGCGATCCGGGTGGCGGCGACCGTCATGGCCGTGCCCGATCCGAAACCGCCCACGACCGCGCCGACGACGACGGCCGGGACGGCCGTGGTGAGCGCGGCGGCGCCGTAGCCGAGGACGGCCAGCGCGAGGCCGAGCCGGGCCAGTGTCCGGGCGCCGACGCGCTGCACCCGGGAGGCCAGCAGGAAGCCCGCGGTCGCCGAACTCAGCAGCAGCGCACTGCCGACGGCGCCCGCCTGCGTGGTGGACAGCGGAAGGCTGGTGTCGAGCCTGCCGACGGTGGTGGGCAGCAGGTACGGAGGCAGGTACCCGGCCGTGAAAAGGGCGACGAGGGGCCAGGGGGTGGTGCGGGGGGCGAACACGGGCGTTCCCAGGGCATGCGAAAGGACGGTGGGAAGGGAGGGGGCGACGACCGTCGACCGACGAGGACGCGCGGGCAATTTGTATCAAGCGGAAGGAGCCCCGAAACAGGCGGGTCGATGTGATCTAGGTCACATATCCGTTTGGGGGTTTGGAAGCGGGGTAGCAGCGAGCGCTAACGCCAGTGGATCGAGCCGCCTCCGGCCGGAACCGTCGCCTCCAGTTTTGCCCTGATCTCCCGCATCACCGCCACGATCCGTGCCTCGTGATCCGGCGTCAGCCGGGCCACCGGCACCGAGCAGCTGACCGCGTCCAGCGCCGGGGCGTCGTAGCGCAGCGCGAAGCCGAAACCGACGATGCCGGCCACACCCTCCTCGCGGTCGACGGAGTATCCGCGCTCCCTGGTCCGGGCGAGGTCGGCCATCAGGGCCTCCCTGCTGGTGTGCGTGTTCGGGGTGAACACCTCGTACGGCCCCTCGGGCAGGTCCGCGTCCGGCCGCTCCGCCAGCAGCGCCTTGCCGAGCGCGCCCACGTGGGCGGGCAGCCGGCGTCCCACCCGGCTGATCGTGCGCAGGTATTCGTGCGACTCCCGGGTGGCCAGGTACGCCACGTCGTGCCCGTCCAGCCGCCCCAGGTGGATGGTCTCGCCCAGCGCCTCGGACGCCTCGTCGAGGTACGGCCGCACCGCCCGCACCCGGGGGTCGGAGTCCAGGTAGCTGGTGCCGGTGAGCAGGGCGTGGATGCCGATGCCGTAGAGCGAGCCGGTGACGTCGGTGCGGACCCAGCCGCGCGAGATCAGGGTCTGCAGCAGCGCGTACATCGAACTGCGCGGCACCCCCAGTCCGTCCGCCAGTTCCTGGAGGCGGGCCGGACGGTCGCCGCGCGCGGCCAGCACCTCCAGCAGCTCCACCGTGCGCGCCGCGGACTTCACCTCGCGGACGCCGCCCGGCGTCGCGTCCCCAGTCTCCGACATGGGCCGATCGTAAACGGATGCCCCCGACCCATTGACGCCCAACGGCCACCTCTCTAATCTCCATCTCCATACGTAGACGCCATCTACATACGGAGACAGCGAGAAGTGATGCAGACGACGAGTGTGGGCCCCGTCCCCGATCCCGACCCCGACACCGGGCGGGCGGCCGTCGTCCGGCGGCTGCGCGAAGGCATGGCGGCGAGCGTGCTGTCCTTCCCGCTGACCAGCTTCCACGAGGACGGCTCCTTCGACGCCGACGGATACCGGGCCTACGTCGCCGAACGGCTCGCCGCCGGTCCCGGAGCCCTCTTCCCCGCCTGCGGCACCGGCGAGTTCTTCTCCCTGGACGAGGACGAGTACCGGCAGGCGGTCGCCATCGCCGTCGAGGAGACGGCCGGGAGCGTGCCGGTCGTCGCCGGGACCGGCTACGGCTGGGCGCAGGCCCTGCGGTTCGCGCGCATCGCCGAGGAGGCCGGGGCCGACGCCCTCCTCGTCATGCCGCACTACCTCACCGCCGCCCCGCAGGACGGCCTGGTCGCCCAGGTGGAGCGGATCGCCGCGGGCACCCGGCTCCCGCTCATCGCCTACCAGCGCGGCCAGGTCGCCTACACCGCCGAGTCCGTCCGGCGCCTGGCCCGCGTCCCCGGCGTGATCGGCCTCAAGGACGGCCACAGCGACCTCGACCGCCTCCAGCGCACGGTCCTCGCCGCGCCCGACGACTTCCTGTTCTTCAACGGCGCCGCCACCGCCGAGGTCCAGGCCCGTGCCTACGCCGCCGTCGGCGTCCCCGCCTACTCCTCCGCCGTGCACGCCTTCGCGCCCGAGATCGCGAACGCCTTCCTCGCCGCCCTGCGCGGCGGCGACACCGGCACGGTCGACAAGCTGCTGCGCGACTTCTACGTCCCGCTCGTCGAACTGCGCGACCGCGTCCCCGGATACGCCGTGTCCCTGGTGAAGGCGGCGGCCCGGCTGCGCGGCTGCCCCGTCGGCCCCGTCCGCGCCCCCCTCACCGATCCGTCGCCCGCCGACCTCGCCGCCCTCAAGACCCTGCTCACCACCGGACTCGACCTCGTAGGAGCCGCCCTGTGACCCGCGACCTCACCATCACGGCCGTCCACCTGACGCCGATCCTGGTCGCCGACCCGCCCCTGCTGAACACCCAGGGCGTGCACCAGCCCTACACCCCCCGCCTGATCGTCGAGGTGGAGACCGCCGACGGCGTCACCGGCGTCGGCGAGACCTACGGCGACGCCAAGTACCTGGAGCTGGCCCGTCCGTTCGCGGACAAGCTGGTCAGCCGTCAGGTGTCCGACCTGAACGGCCTGTTCACCCTCGCCGACGAGGTCGCCGTCGACTCCTCCCGGGTTTCCGGGCAGGTGGACGTCGGCGGGCTGCGCGGCGTCCAGACCGCCGACAAGCTGCGCCTGTCCGTCGTCTCCGGCTTCGAGGTCGCCTGCCTCGACGCCCTCGGCAAGGCGCTCGGCCTGCCCGTGCACGCCCTGCTCGGCGGCAAGGTCCGCGACGCCGTCGAGTACAGCGCCTACCTCTTCTACAAGTGGGCCGACCACCCCGAGGGCGTGGCCGGAGAGAAGGACGACTGGGGAGCGGCCGTCGACCCGGCCGGCATCGTCGCCCAGGCCCGCGCCTTCACCGAGCGGTACGGCTTCACCTCCTTCAAGCTCAAGGGCGGCGTCTTCCCGCCGGAGGAGGAGATCGCCGCGGTCAAGGCGCTCGCCGAGGCGTTCCCCGGGCACCCCCTGCGCCTGGACCCCAACGGCGCCTGGTCCGTGGAGACCTCCCTCGAGGTCGCGGCGGAACTCGGCGACGTCCTGGAGTACCTGGAGGACCCCGCGCTCGGCACCCCGGCGATGGCCGAGGTCGCCGCGAAGACCGGGGTGCCGCTCGCCACCAACATGTGCGTGACGACGTTCGCCGAGATCCAGGAGGCGTTCACCAAGGGCGCCGTGCAGGTCGTGCTCTCCGACCACCACTACTGGGGCGGACTGCGCAACACCCAGCAACTGGCCGCCGTCTGCCGCACCTTCGGCGTCGGCGTCTCCATGCACTCCAACACCCACCTGGGCATCAGCCTCGCCGCGATGACCCACGTCGCGGCCACCGTGCCCAACCTCCACCACGCCTGCGACTCCCACTACCCCTGGCAGTCCGAGGACGTGCTCACCGAACGGCTGACCTTCGACGGCGGCAAGGTCGCCGTCTCCGACGCTCCCGGCCTCGGCGTCGAACTCGACCGCGAGCGCCTGGCGTTCCTGCACCGGCGCTGGCTCGAGGACGACGGCACGCTGCGCGACCGCGACGACGCGGCGGCGATGCGGGTCGCCGACCCGGAGTGGGTCACCCCGTCCGTCCCGCGTTGGTGAAGCCGTTCCCCTCCCCCCTCCCTGCCACGACCGGAGCCGCTCGTGTCCGCTGAAGCCCCCGAGGTGCATTCCCCCGCCGTACAGTCCGCCGTCCGCAAGATCTTCCGCCGCGTGGTCCCCCTCTTCTTCGTCATGTTCGTGGCGAACTACATGGACCGCGTCAACCTGGGCTTCGCCCAGGACGAACTCCGCGCCGACGTCGGCCTGTCGGCCGCCGCGTTCGGCCTCGGCGCCGGCATTTTCTTCATCGCGTACGCCATCTTCGAAGTCCCCTCCAACATGCTGATGGAGCGGTTCGGGGCCAAGGTGTGGCTCACCCGCATCATGATCAGCTGGGGTGTGGTCGCCACCGCGATGGCCTTCGTCGACAGCGTGGAGATGTTCTACGCCCTGCGCTTCCTGCTCGGCGTCGCCGAGGCGGGCTTCTTCCCGGCCGTCATCTACTACTTCAGCCGCTGGCTCCCCGACTCCCACCGGGGCCGGGCCACGTCGATCTTCCTGATGGGTTCCGGCACCGCCACCGTCATCGTCGGCCCCGTCTCGGGTGCGTTGATGGAGATGCACGGGATCTGGGGCCACGCGGGCTGGCAGTGGATGTTCTTCATCGAGGGTGTCTTCTCCGTCGTCCTCGGCTTCGTCGTCTACCGCTTCCTCGACTCGGGCGTCGAGCAGGCGACGTGGCTGACCGACGAGGAGAAGTCCGGCCTCGTCGCGGCCATCGACGCCGAGCAGGACGAACGCGACGCGCGGCGCGGCGAGAAGGCGGCCAGGGTCTCCCGCTGGAAGCTGCTCGCCGACCCCCAGATGCTGCTCTTCCTCTGGATCTACTTCGCCATCAACGTCGCCCTGTACGCGGTGACCTTCTGGCTGCCGTCGATCGTGGACGACATCGGCGGGGTGAGCGACTTCCAGGTGGGGCTGCTGACCGCCGTGCCGTGGCTGTGCGCGCTGGTCGCCCTGTTCGTCAGCGGCCGGGTCTCCGACCGCATCGGCAAGCGCAGGCCCGTGCTGGTCGTCCTGCTCCTGCTCGGCGGCTGCGGCACCCTGCTGGCCGTGTTCGTCTCGCCCTGGGTCGGGCTCGGCGCGCTGTGCCTGGCCGCGATGGGTTTCAAACCGGCCTCCCCGGTCTTCTGGACCATCCCGCAGAGCTATCTCGACGCCCGCGCCGCGGCCCCCGGCATCGCGCTGATCAACTCCATCGGCAACCTCGGCGGGTTCGTCGCCCCCACCGCCTTCGGCATCATCGAGGACACGACCGGCTCGACCAAGGGCGGCCTGGTCGGGCTGACCGTCGTCGGCTTCCTGGCCGCGCTGAGCGTGCTGCTGGTGCGCGGTGGCGGACGCAACGACCGGGTCCGCACCCGGCCGGACAGGGCGGCGGCGGCCCCCGCGCCGGAGACCACCCCGGGCGCCGCCCGGACCGCGCAGCCGGGTCCTGCCACCGCCTGACGCCACGCGGCCGGCACCGCCGCACTGTCGGTGGCGTGGTGCACACTGGCGGGGTCCGCACCATGCCAGGGAGCGCACCGTGACAGCGTCCACCGTGTCCACCGACGTGCCCGACTCGACCGACGTTCCGGTCATGCCGGCCGACGAGAGAACGCACCGCCACGTCCCGCCCGAGGGATCGCACCGCCACCCCCAGGTCGATCCCCTGGCCGCCCTGCGCACCCCGCAGGACCCGCCCTGGGACGTGTACCTGACGGGCACCGTCTTCCTCGACGTGGTCTTCACCGGCCTCGACTCCGCCCCGGTGCGCGGGACCGAGTCCTGGGCCCGGGGGATGGGGTCGAGCCCGGGCGGCATCGCCAACATGGCGACCGCGCTGGCCCGCCTCGGTCTGCGCACCTCGCTGGCCGCCGCGTTCGGTGACGACCACTACGGCGACTACTGCTGGGACGCCCTGTCCCAGGGCGAGGGCATCGACCTGTCCCCGTCCCGCACCGTGCCCGGCTGGCACTCGCCGGTGACGGTCTCGATGGCGTACGAGGGGGAGCGCACGATGGTCTCCCACGGCCACGAACCGCCGCCGGAGGAGCCGTCCCCCGACTGCCCGCCCCGCGCGCGTGCCGCCGTCGCCTCCCTCACGCCCGGTGTCCGCGCCCCCTGGATCGCCCAGGCCGCCGCGCGCGGCACCCGCGTCTTCGCCGACGTCGGCTGGGACGACACCGGTGCCTGGGACCTGGCGGCCCTGCCCGACCTCGCGCACTGCGAGGCCTTCCTGCCGAACGCGGAGGAGGCCATGCGCTACACCGGCGCCACCTGCCCCCGGGCCGCCGCGCACGCCCTGACCGAGCACGTGCCGCTCGCCGTGGTCACCCTCGGCGCGGACGGCGCCTACGCGGTGGACCGGCGCACGGGGGAGAGCGCCGAGGTCCCGGCCATCGAGGTGGAGGCCCTGGACCCGACCGGCGCCGGGGACGTGTTCGTGGCCGGCTTCGTCACCGGCACCCTGGCCGGCTGGCCGCTCGCCGACCGGCTCGCCTTCGCGGGCCTGACCGCGGCCCTGTCCGTCCAGGAGTTCGGCGGCTCGCTGGCGGCACCCGGGTGGTGCGAGATCGCCACCTGGTGGCGCAAGGTCCAGTCGGTCGAGAGCCAGGACCCGACGGCCCTGCGCCGCTACGCCTTCCTGGCCGGACTGGTCCCCGACGCCCAGCCCGGCTCCTGGCCCCTGCGCCGCGCGGTCCCGACCATCGGCTTCCGCCGCCCGACACCCTGACGGCCCCGCCCCTCGGAGGCTTCAGAACCCGAGGCGCCGCAGCTGCTTCGGGTCGCGTTGCCAGTCCTTGGCGACCTTCACGTGCAGGTCCAGGAAGACCGGGGTCCCGAGGAGGGCCTCGATCTGGGTGCGGGACTTGATACCGACGTCCTTCAGGCGCTTGCCCTTGGGGCCGATGATGATGCCCTTCTGGCTCGGGCGCTCGATGTAGACGTTGGCGTGGATGTCCAGGAGGGGCTTGTCCGCGGGGCGGTCCTCGCGCGGGAGCATCTCCTCGACGACCACCGCGATGGAGTGCGGCAGCTCGTCCCGGACGCCCTCCAGCGCGGCCTCGCGGATCAGCTCCGCGACCATGACCTGCTCGGGCTCGTCCGTCAGGTCGCCCTCGGGGTAGAGCGCCGGGCCCTCGGGCAGCAGCGGGGTGAGCAGGTCGGCGAGCAGGTCCACCTGCTGGTTCGCCGTGGCGGACACCGGGACGATCTCCGCCCAGGTGATCCCCAGCTCCTTGCCCAGCTGGTCGATCGCGATCAGCTGCTCGGCCAGCGTCTTGGAGTCCACCAGGTCGGTCTTGGTGACGATCGCGACCTTCGGGGTCTTCCTGATCCCCGCCAGCTCCTTGGCGATGAAGCGGTCACCGGGGCCCAGCTTCTCGTTCGCCGGCAGGCAGAAGCCGATGACGTCCACCTCGGCCCACGTGGTGCGCACCACGTCGTTGAGCCGCTCGCCCAGCAGGGTGCGCGGCTTGTGCAGCCCCGGGGTGTCCACCAGGATCAGCTGCGCGTCCTCGCGGTGCACGATGCCCCGCACGGTGTGCCGGGTGGTCTGCGGGCGGTTGGAGGTGATCGCCACCTTCTGCCCGACCAGAGCGTTCGTCAGGGTGGACTTGCCCGCGTTGGGACGGCCCACGAAGCAGGCGAAGCCGGCCCGGTGAACAGTCTCGGCCGGTTCTTCGGATGACTGGGTACGAACGCTCATGGCGCCCATTGTCCCTGATCCCCGAAGCCCCGCCGTACCACGGTCGTCCGCCGGGCCCCGAAGCGTCAGCCCGCGCTCACCGTGGCCCGTACCGTGCCGTCGGGCGAAGCCACCAGCACCGGTGTCCCGGCCCCGCCCAGGTCGCGCACCGCCGCCCGGTCCTCCTCCGACGCCGACTCCGCAGCGGTCACCACCGCCGCCGCCTCCAGGGACTTCGCGCCGGACGCCACCGCCATCGCCACCGCCGTGCGCAGCGCGCTGAGCTTCAGGGAGTCCAGGGCGACGGTCCCGGCGACGTACGTGCGGCCGGTCTCGTCGCGAACGGCCGCGCCCTCGGGCACGCCGTTGCGCGCGCGGGCCGAGCGGGCCAGGGTGACGATCTTGCGGTCCTCGGGGTCGAGGCCGGGAGTCTCGGTGGTCATGGGGTGAGCATACGGAGCCCCGCCGGGCGCCGGGCCGCTCACCCCGCCACCGGGTACATCGCCCCGCGCCGGCCCTCCGGCGAGGCCAGCCACTCCAGCTTCGCCGCCGTGTTCGCCTCCTCCAGCGGCGTGTGCAGCACGATCGTCAGGTCGGGGCGGGCGGGGACCTGGAGCGCCGTCGACTCCAGGCTGAGGAGGCCGACCAGCGGGTGGTCCAGCTCCTTGCGGATCTGCCCCGCGTCCTCGATGTCCCGCTCCTCCCACAGCGCGGCGAACTCGGCGCTGGCCTCCTTCAGGTCCGCCAGCACCTGCTGGAAGCCCTCGTCGTCCGGGTTGGCCGCACAGGTGGCGCGGAACTGGGCGACGACCGTGCGCGCGTTGTGCTCCCAGTTGCGGGCCCGGGAGCGGTAGAGGGGGTCGGTGAAGAAGTCGAGGATGCAGTTCCACGTCGTCTCGGGCCGCATGCCCAGCACCATCGCCGCCGCGTCGTTGTACAGCACGCAGTTGTAGTAGCGGTCCATGATGTGCGCCGGATACGGCATCCACGTGTCGATCAGGCGCCGCAGCCCCTCGCACATGTCCCGCTTCGACGGCTCCACCTCGGCCGCGGGCGGGTTCAGCCCCGCCAGCACGTACAGATGGCGGCGCTCGGTGTTGCTGAGCCGCAGCACCCGGCCGACCGCGTCCAGCACCTGCGGGGAGACGGAGATGTCGCGGCCCTGCTCCAGCCACTGGTACCAGGACGCGCCGACCCCGGCGAGCACGGCCACCTCCTCGCGGCGCAGCCCCGGCGTGCGGCGCCGCGCCCCGCCGTCCGGCAGGCCGACCTCGGCCGGGGACACCCGCGCCCGGCGGCTCATCAGGAACTCCCGCAGCTCACTGCGGCGCCGGTCCCGGCCCGCGGTCCCGGTCCTCGTGATCACGTCCGGCACGTACGCACTCCCCCCGTAGCCAACCCGCCGGTGCCTGGTGGTGGCACCACCAGAACAATCGGCGTCTCCCCACAACTATTCCGGGGGCCCGAGGCTCATGTCCATGGCGATCGACACCACCCCGACTTCCACCCCGGCCCCCGTGGCGGCGGAACCGTCCGCTGCACGGCTCTCCGCCCGCGACCGGCTGGTCCTGTTCGTGCTCTGCGCGGCCCAGTTCATGGTCGCGCTCGACTTCTCCGTCCTGAACGTCGCCCTGCCCGTGCTCGGCGCGGACCTCGGCATGAGTACCTCCGCCCTCCAGTGGGCGGTCACCGCGTTCGCGCTGCCGTCCGGCGGGTTCCTGCTGCTCTTCGGGCGCATGGGCGACCTCTACGGCCGGCGGCGGCTCTTCCTGGCCGGGCTCGCGCTCTTCGGTGCCGCCTCCCTGCTGGCCACCCTCGCCTGGGACCCGGCCTCCTTCCTCGCCGGTCGCGCCCTCCAGGGCCTCGGCGCGGCGGCCATCGTCCCGACCGGCATGTCGCTGCTGACCACGACGTTCCCGGAGGGCCCCGCCCGCGACCGCGCCCTCGGCATCTCCGGCACCCTGCTCTCGCTCGGCTTCACCGTCGGCATGGTGGCCGGCGGCGTCCTGACCGACCTGCTGGGCTGGCGCTCCACCATGGGCCTGCTCGCCCTGTTCGCACTCGTCGTGCTGCCCCTCGCGCCCCGCCTGCTGCCCGAGTCCCGAACTCCCGAGCGGCCCCGCCTCGACGTCCCCGGCGCGGTCACCGTCACCGCCGGCCTGCTCTCCCTGATCTACGCCCTCACCACGGCCGCCGAGCACGGCTTCGGCCGCACCGACGTTCTCGTCACCCTCGTCGCGGGCCTGCTGCTCCTGGCCGCCTTCGTGGCCGTCGAGTCGCGCAGCGCGGCGCCGCTGGTCTCGCTGCCGATGCTGCGCCGCCGCACGGTGGCGTGGGGCAACCTGGGCGGTCTCGTCACCTTCTCGATGATGTCGACGGTCGTCTTCGTGCTCACCCTGTACCTCCAGGAGATCCTGCACCTGAGCGCCTTCGAGACCGGTCTCGTCTTCGGGGTGCAGGGCGTGCTGTCGGTGGTGGCCGGTTCGTACGCCCCGCGCGTCATCGGCCGCTTCGGCGCCCGCCGCACCCTGGTGGGCTCGCTCGCCGGGCAGGGCCTGCTGGGGCTGCCGCTGCTGGTGATGGGGGAGGGAAGCTGGTCGGTGGTGCTCGCCACGGCCGCCGTGTCCCTGGCCAGCATGTGCCACCTTGGCGCGATCATCTCCTACGGCCTGACCGTCACCTCCGGCGTCCCCGACGAGGAGCAGGGCCTGGCGACCGGCCTGGTCACCTCCACCCAGCAGGTCGGCATCACCGTCGGCATCCCGCTGCTCGGCGTGCTGGCCACGACCGCCACCGACCTCGGGTCCGGCGTCCACACGGTGCTGGTCCTGGACGCGGTGATCGTGCTGGCGGCGGCCGTACTGGTCGCGGTGGGGCTGCGCGCCGGCCGGACGGCGGGCTCAGGGGCGGTCGAGGCGGAGCCGCTCCGCGCGCGGTAGACCGGCGACGACGAGGTCGTACGAGTCCTCCACGAGCTCCCGGACGACACGGTCCGGGAGTCCGCCGCCAGAGCCGCCGGGTCCGCCGTCGCGTCCGCCGCCCACCGTCACCGTGTTCCAGTGCCGCTTGTTCATGTGCCACCCGGGGACGATCAGCCCCGGGTGGTCGTCGCGCAGCCGGACCGCGTCGTCCGGGTCGCACTTGAGGTTGACCGTGAGCGGCCGCCCGTCCAGGGAGGTGAGCGCGAACATCTTCCCCAGCACCTTGAAGACCGAGATCTCGGGGCTGAAGGGGAAGTCCTCCACCGCGGCGTTGAAGGACAGACAGAAGTCGCGCAGTTCCCCGGGGGTCATTCGGACACGGCCTCCTCGGCCGGCTTCGCCGCGCCCACCGGCTCCACCAGCACCGTCACGATCTTGTTCCGGCGGCCGGCCGCGGCCTCCGCCGTCAGCCGCAGCTCACGGCCGTCGGGCAGCTCCACGATCGAGGACGCCCCGGCGATCGGGACCCGGCCCAGCGCCTTCGCCAGCAGCCCGCCGACCGTCTCCACGTCCTCGTCGTCGTACTCGTCCAGGCCGTACAGCTCGCCCAGGTCGCCGATGTCCAGGCGGGCGGTGACCCGGAAGCGGTCCCCGCCCAGCTCCTCCACCGGCGGCAGCTCCCGGTCGTACTCGTCGGTGATCTCGCCGACGATCTCCTCCAGGATGTCCTCGATGGTGACGATGCCCGCCGTGCCGCCGTACTCGTCGATGACGACGGCGACGTGGTTGCGCTCCTTCTGCATCTCGCGCAGCAGGTCACCGGCGTTCTTGGTGTCCGGCACGAAGGACGCCGGGCGCATCGCGGTGGAGACCAGGTCGCTCTCCGCGTCCCGGCTGATGTGCGTCCTGCGGACCAGGTCCTTCAGGTAGACGATGCCGACGATGTCGTCCTCGCTGTCGCCGGTCACCGGTATCCGGGAGAAACCGGAGCGCAGGGCGAGGGTGAGGGCCTGCCGGATGGTCTTGTAGCGCTCGATGACGACGAGGTCGGTGCGCGGCACCATGACCTCCCGCACGAGGGTGTCGCCCAGCTCGAACACCGAGTGCACCATGCGGCGCTCCTCGGCCTCGATCAGCGACTCCGCCTCCGCGTAGTCCACCAGCGCCCGCAGCTCCGCCTCCGAGGCGAAGGGACCCCGGCGGAAGCCCTTGCCGGGAGTGAGCGCGTTGCCGATGAGGATGAGCAGCGAGGGGATCGGGCCCATGATCCGGGCCAGCGGCAGCAGCACGTACGCCGCCGCGGTCGCCGTGTTCAGCGGGTGCTGGCGCCCGATGGTGCGCGGCGAGACCCCGACGGCGACGTAGGAGAGCAGCACCATCACCGCGATGGCGATGATCAGCGCCTCGCCGGTGCCGTCGAACTCCCTCAGACAGCCGTACGTGACCAGCGCGGCGGCCGCCATCTCGCAGGCGACCCGCACCAGCAGCGCCACGTTCAGGTAGCGCGTCGGGTCCGCGGCGACCTGGGCGAGCTTCTCGCCGCCCCGGCGCCCGGACCGTACCGCCTCCTCGGCGCGGAAGCTGGAGACCCTCGCGAGCCCCGCCTCCGCGCACGCGGCCAGCCAGGCGACCACCACCAGGGCGACGGCACCGGCGACGAGCGGGAGGCTCATGAGACCGTCGGGGCCGGGGACGGGCCGGTCAGGCCCCGCTCCGCACGCCAGCCGTCCACGATCGCGGCCTGCAGACCGAACATCTCGGCCTTCTCGTCGGGCTCCTCGTGGTCGTACCCGAGCAGGTGCAGCACCCCGTGGACGGTCAGGAGCTGGAGCTCCTCGTCCATGGAGTGCTCCGTCGGCGCCTCGGTGCCCTGCTTGGCGGCGACCTCGGGGCAGAGCACGATGTCGCCGAGCAGCCCCTGCGGCGCCTCCTCCTCGTCCTTGGACGGCGGACGCAGCTCGTCCATCGGGAAGGACATCACGTCGGTGGGACCCGGCAGGTCCATCCACTGGATGTGCAGCTGCTCCATGGCACCGGCGTCCACGACGATCACCGAGAGCTCGGAGAGCGGGTGGATGCGCATCCGCGCGAGCGCGTAGCGGGCGATGTCGAGGATCGCCTGCTCGTCGACCTCGGTTCCGGACTCGTTGTTGACGTCGATCGACATGGTCGTGCTGGTCTACTTCCCCTTGGCCTTGGCACCGTGTCTCGGTGTCCGGCCGCCGTTGTGGCCGCCGTTCTCGGTGCCGTTCCTGCTGTCGTACTGCTCGTAGGCGTCGACGATACGGCCCACCAGCTTGTGCCGGACGACGTCGTGGGACGTGAGCCGGGAGAAGTGGACGTCCTCGACGCCCTCCAGGATCTCCTGCACCTGCCGCAGACCCGACTTGGTGCCGCCCGGCAGGTCGACCTGCGTCACGTCACCCGTGATCACGATCTTCGACTCGAAGCCGAGCCGGGTGAGGAACATCTTCATCTGCTCGGGGCTGGTGTTCTGGGCCTCGTCCAGGATGATGAACGCGTCGTTCAGCGTACGGCCGCGCATGTACGCCAGCGGCGCGACCTCGATCGTGCCCGCCGCCATCAGCCGCGGGATCGAGTCCGGGTCGAGCATGTCGTGCAGCGCGTCGTACAGCGGGCGCAGATACGGGTCGATCTTCTCGTACAGCGTGCCCGGCAGGAAGCCGAGCCGCTCACCGGCCTCGACCGCCGGGCGGGTCAGGATGATGCGGTTGACCTGCTTGGACTGCAGGGCCTGCACCGCCTTGGCCATCGCCAGGTAGGTCTTGCCGGTGCCCGCGGGGCCGATGCCGAAGACGATCGTGTGCTTGTCGATCGCGTCGACGTACCGCTTCTGGTTCAGCGTCTTGGGGCGGATCGTGCGGCCGCGCGAGGACAGGATGTTCTGCGTGAGCACCTCGGCCGGGGTCTCCCGGCCGTCGCTCTCCCCGTTCTCGCTCGCCTTGAGCATGGCGATCGAGCGTTCCACTGCGTCCTCCGTCATCGGCTGCCCGGTGCGCAGCACCAGCATCATCTCGTCGAACACGCGCTGTACGAGAGCGACCTCATGGGTGTCGCCGACGGCGCTGATCTCATTGCCCCGGACATGGATGTCGGCCGCCGGGAAGGCCTTCTCGATCACGCGCAGGAGGGAGTCTCCGGAGCCCAGTACGGTCACCATGGGGTGCTGGGCGGGGACGGTGATCCGTGCGCTCGCCTGCCCCTGCGCGGGGGTGTGGGCTGAGGGTGTCTGAGTCATGGGCCGGCGCTCTAGGCCTGCTCGTCCTCCTCTGCGGCGTCCGCCGCGTGACGGGTGTGTCTGCTGACTCCAGCGTACGACTCCCCGCCGACAGCACCGAGGGGTTTATCCGACCGGTACCCGCCGCTGCCCGGCGAGCAGATCCCGGAACCAGCCGTACGACGCCTTGGGCGTGCGCCGGAGCGTCTCGAAGTCCACGTGGACCAGTCCGAAGCGGCGGGCGTACCCCTCGGCCCACTCGAAGTTGTCCAGGAGCGACCACACGAAGTAGCCGCGCACGTCCACACCCGCCTCGACCGCCCGGTGCAGGGCGCGCACGTGCCCGTCGAGGTAGGCGATGCGGTCGTGGTCGTCGAGGCCCTCGTAGGAGCAGCCGTTCTCGGTGATCACGACCGGCGGGAGCCGGTCGCCGTAGCGGTCGCGGAAGCCGGTGAGCAGCTCCGTCAGCCCCTCGGGGACCACGGGCCAGCCGAAGTCCGTCACCGGCCGCCCCTCGATCCGGCGCACCGAGAAGGGCAGTTCGGCCGGGAGGGTCACCCCGCCGAACTCGATCTCCGCGCCCTGCGGGGCGCCCACCCGCGTCGGCGCGTAGTAGTTCACGCCGTACCAGTCCAGCGGCTCGGCGATGACCTCCAGGTCGGCCTCGACTCCTTCGGCGGAACCCGGCATGAGCTCGCCGACGCCCTCCGGGTACCGCCCGGTCAGCAGCGGGTCGGCGAACATCCGGTTCAGCAGGAGGTCGTAGAAGTCCGCCGCCTCCCGGTCCGCCGGGTCGTCGGAGGCGGGCCACGTCGGACCGTGCGAGTTGGCGATCCCGACGTCCGTCGCGCCCGCCGCGCGCAGCGCCCGCACCGCCAGGCCGTGCGCCAGGAGCTGGTGGTGGGCGGCCGGGAGGGCGTCGAAGAGCAGCTCCCGGCCGGGGGCGTGGACGCCCAGGGCGTGGCCGAGCAGGGTGTGCTCGGCGGGTTCGTTGAGGGTGATCCACTTGCCGACCCGGTCGCCGAGGCGCTCCGCGACGACCGACACGTACTCGGCGAACCGGGCCGCCGTGTCCCGCTCCAGCCAGTCGAGGCCGACCGGCAGGTCCCAGTGGAAGAGGGTCGGCACCGGCCGCACCCCCGCCGCGCACAGCTCGTCGACCAGGCGGTCGTAGAAGTCCAGGCCGCCGGGCGAGTCCACCCGTGGCCAGGAGACCGAGAAGCGGTAGGCGTCCACGCCGAGGCCGGCGAGGAGCGCCACGTCCTCGCGGTAGCGGTGGTAGTGGTCGCACGCCACCGCCGCCGTCGAACCGTCCCTCACCCGGCCGGGCTCCGCCGTGAACGCGTCCCACACGGACGGCCCCCGCAGCCCGGCCGCGCCCTCGATCTGGTGCGCGGACGTGGACACGCCCCACAGGAAGCCGTCCGGGAACCGCGGCACGGGGGTCGTCGGCCTCGCGTCAGTCGCCATGCGCGGATCATCCTTACCCCCGGTAAGGGAAGTCAACGCCCGTGCGCCCGCCCGGTGTTACGCACCCTCCTTCAGCACCCGCGAGATCAGCGCGCGCTGCTCGTCCGTCAGCCGGGGATCGGCGGCGTACACCGTGTTCCCGTCCACGGTGAGCTGGTAGCTGAACCCGTCCGGCACCCCGACCGGCGGGGTGCTCCGGCCGTCGGCGACCGCCCGCTCGGCCAGGGCGTGCCACTCGTCCGCGTCGGGGCGTCCCTCGGTCTCGACCTCCGCGTGGCGTTCGATGCCCGCGAAGCCTCCTGTGCGCCTCACCTGAATCCGCATGGACCCGTGTCTAGTACGGAACTACCGCGTCCGCACCCCGACCTGCTCCCAGGCCTTGCCGACCGCCTCCAGCTCGTCCCCGTCGCCGTAGCGCTCCCGGGCGGCCTTCACCGTCAGCGTCGCGAAGTCCGCGAACAGCGCGTCCTCGGCCAGCTCGCCGCCGGTCAGCACGTCGTACCAGAGCTGCCCTGCCCGCTCCCAGGCGTGCCCGCCGAGCTCGGTGGCGAGCAGGTAGAAGGCGTGGTTGGGGATGCCGGAGTTGATGTGCACGCCGCCGTTGTCGCGGCCGGTGCGCACGAAGTCGTCCATCGTCGCGGGCTGCGGGTCCTTGCCGAGCACGTCGTCGTCGTAGGCCGTGCCTGGCGCCTTCATGGAGCGCAGCGCCTCGCCCGTCACCCGTGGGGCGAGCAGCCCGGCGCCGATCAGCCAGTCGGCCTCGGCGGCGGTCTGGCCCTGCGCGTACTGCTTGATGAGGGAGCCGAAGACGTCGGAGACCGACTCGTTGAGGGCGCCGGGCTGGCCGTAGTAGGTCAGGTTGGCGGTGTGCTGGGTGACGCCGTGGGTCAGCTCGTGGCCGATCACGTCCAGGGCGATGGTGAAGTCGAGGAAGATCTCGCCGTCCCCGTCGCCGAACACCATCTGCTCGCCGTTCCAGAAGGCGTTGTTGTACTCGCGGTCGTAGTGCACGGTCGCGTCCAGCGGCAGGCCCGCGCCGTCGATGGAGTCCCGCCGGTAGACCTCGAGGTAGTGCTCGAAGGTGGCGCCCAGGCCCGCGTAGGCGCGGTTCACGGTGGCGTCCTGGCCGGGCTCGTCGCCCTCGCCGCGCACCTGGTCGCCCGGCAGGTCGGTGCCGTGGCGGGCGTCGTAGATCGTGCGCTGCGGCTTCCCGGGCTCGGCGTCCGCGCGCGGGGCCACGGAGGGGGCGCCGACGACCGCGGTCAGGCCGCGGCGGGTGCGTTCGACGGCGTCGCGCTGGATGGTGCGGCGGGCGGGCCCGGCGAGCACGGGGTCCGTGTTGCGGGCGAGCCGGTCGAGGACGTGGGGCGGGACGATCGTGCAGAAGACGGGCTGGAAGCCCCCGTGTGACGTCATGTCCGGCACTCTCGCACTGGGTGACCGTGCTGTCACTACCCGCAACCACGATCGGTGCACGGAGACGGAAAGAGGCCCCCGCGGGCAGGGCGGGAGTGGTATACCGCACTTTTTGTCCCCTTTCTCACCCCGGTCCCGCATACTGATACGGACCCGCGTGACCCGCGTGACTCGGCTAGGGTGCTGGGCATCATGCGATTCGGGCTGCTTCTCCTTAGCTGCCGCGGCGAGGGCCTGTAGAGGCCGACTCCCTCCCCGCGGAGCTTGGTGGTGCCGTCGGCCGTCCTTCCGGACACGCGGACGACGCGGACACCGCCGAGATCCGCGGACATCACGAGGAGCCCACGCCATCATGGCCAACCGCCAGCAGCCCAGCCCCATGCCGACCGCCAAGTACCGCGGCTACGACCAGGTCGACATCGCCGACCGCACCTGGCCGGACCAGCGGATCACCACCGCTCCCCGCTGGCTCTCCACCGACCTGCGCGACGGCAACCAGGCTCTGATCGACCCCATGTCGCCGGTCCGCAAGCGCGCCATGTTCGACCTGCTGGTCAAGATGGGCTACAAGGAGATCGAGGTCGGCTTCCCGGCCTCCGGCCAGACCGACTTCGACTTCGTACGGTCCATCATCGAGGACCCGGACGCCATTCCTGACGACGTCACCATCTCCGTACTGACCCAGGCCCGCGAGGACCTGATCGAGCGCACGGTGGAGTCCCTGAAGGGCGCCCGGCGGGCCACCGTCCACCTGTACAACGCCACCGCCCCGGTCTTCCGCCGGGTCGTCTTCCGCGGCTCGCGCGACGACATCAAGCAGATCGCGGTCGACGGCACCCGCCTGGTCATGGAGTACGCCGAGAAACTGCTGGGCCCGGAGACGGAGTTCGGCTACCAGTACTCGCCGGAGATCTTCACCGACACCGAGCTGGACTTCGCCCTGGAGGTCTGCGAGGCGGTGATGGACACCTACCAGCCCGGTCCCGGCCGCGAGATCATCCTCAACCTGCCCGCCACGGTGGAGCGTTCCACGCCGTCCACGCACGCCGACCGCTTCGAGTGGATGGGCCGCAACCTGTCCCGCCGCGAGCACGTCTGCCTGTCCGTCCACCCGCACAACGACCGCGGTACGGCGGTGGCGGCGGCCGAGCTGGCGCTGATGGCCGGCGCCGACCGCATCGAGGGCTGCCTGTTCGGACAGGGCGAGCGCACCGGCAACGTCGACCTGGTCACCCTGGGCATGAACCTGTTCTCCCAGGGCGTCGACCCGCAGATCGACTTCTCCGACATCGACGAGATCCGTCGCACGTGGGAGTACTGCAACCAGATGGAGGTCCACCCGCGCCACCCGTACGTGGGCGACCTGGTCTACACGTCCTTCTCCGGCTCCCACCAGGACGCCATCAAGAAGGGCTTCGACGCCATGGAGGCCGACGCGGCCGCCAAGGGCGTCACCGTCGACGACATCGAGTGGGCCGTCCCGTACCTGCCCATCGACCCCAAGGACGTCGGCCGCTCCTACGAGGCCGTCATCCGCGTCAACTCGCAGTCCGGCAAGGGCGGCATCGCCTACGTCCTGAAGAACGACCACAGCCTGGACCTGCCGCGCCGGATGCAGATCGAGTTCTCGAAGCTGATCCAGGCCAAGACCGACGCCGAGGGCGGCGAGATCACGCCGACCGCGATCTGGGACGTCTTCCAGGACGAGTACCTGCCCAACCCGGACAACCCCTGGGGCCGCATCCAGGTGGCCAACGGGCAGACCACGACCGACCGCGACGGCGTCGACACCCTCACCGTGGACGCCACGGTCGACGGTGCGGAGACCACCCTGGTCGGCAGCGGCAACGGCCCGATCTCGGCGTTCTTCCACGCACTGCAGGGCGTCGGCATCGACGTACGGCTGCTGGACTACCAGGAGCACACGATGAGCGAGGGCGCCTCCGCGCAGGCCGCCTCCTACATCGAGTGCGCGATCGGCGACAAGGTGCTGTGGGGCATCGGAATCGACGCGAACACCACGCGCGCCTCGCTGAAGGCCGTCGTCTCCGCCGTCAACCGCGCGACCCGCTGACCAGCCGAATCAGCGGTTTGAGGTCCCGCCCGCCGGAAACCGGTGGGCGGGACCCCGTCATATACCGGCCATATATCTGTGATGGTCACGGAAAGGTCTCGTCCTGGGTACTGACTCCACGTCGGTGATGTGGCTAACATCACGCCAGCGCGACGATGCTGTCGCGCCGTTATGGAGGTGCGACGTGCTGCCTGGACGGGGACCGAACGGCCGAGCTGCCCGGCTGCCACGCATCCTGGGCACCCGCACCGCGTGGACGCCCGTCGGCGACGGTGAGTTCTTCTGCCCCGGCTGCGGCGGCGACCGCAACTACACGCGGCTCACCGGCCGCCGCCGCTTCACCCTGCTCGGCGTGCCCGTGCTGCCCCGCGGCGAGTCCGCGCCGACCGTCGAGTGCGCCGCCTGCCGCCGCCACTACGGCACCGACGTCCTCGACCACCCGACCACCACCCGCTTCTCCGCGATGCTCCGCGACGCCGTGCACACCGTCGCCCTCGCGGTCCTCACCGCGGGCGGCACCTGCTCCCGCACCTCGCTGGAGACCGCGACCGTCGCGGTGCGCGCGGCCGGCTTCGAGGACTGCACCGAGGAGCAGCTGAACGCGCTCGTCGAGGCGCTGGAGGCGGACACCGGCCGGGTCCGCGGCGAACCCTGCGTGCCGGGCCTGGCGATAGAACTGCACGAGGCCCTCGACCCGCTGGCACCGCACCTCGCCGCCGTCGGCCGCGAGTCGATCCTGCTGCAAGGTGCCCGCATCGCCCTGGCGGACGGCCCCTACACCCCCGCCGAACGGGACGCCCTGGCCACCGTCGGCGCGGCCCTGACCATCTGCTCCGACGACGTGACCCGCCTCCTGGAGTCGGCGGGCACGCCCTCCTAGGGCAGGCCCCGGTCCGGCGCGAGGTCCAGCCGCATGATCTGGCGGTGCACGCCCGGACCGAAGTAGTCCGGACGCAGGCCGCCGTCGGGCTCCTCGGGGCGGAAGCCCAGCGAACGGTAGAGGAAGATGGCGGCGAGGTTGGCGGGCTCCACCGTGAGGCGGACGACCTGTATGCCGTCCCGGCGCAACCGGCTCAGGACCTCCCGCATCAGCTCCCGGCCCAGCCCGTGGCGGCGCCGGTCCGGGGTCACGCACAGCCCGAGGATCCAGCTGTCCCTGCCGAGCGTCCGGGTGGCGGCCAGCACGTAACCGCGCAGCCTGCCCGTGCCGTCGTCGAGGACCAGGAAGTGCTCCTCGTACATGTCGAAGAGCTGGCGCAGCAGGAACCCGGGATAGGCGAAGTCCTGGAAGACCTCCTCGTCCAGCCGCCGCAGCTCCGGCAGGTCGGACTCCCGTGCCGTGCGCAGGTCCAGTGGCAGGTCGTCCGGTGGCAGTCCGGGCCGGGTGAGCGGGTCGTGGTCGAGGGAACGTTCCAGCGGTTCGGCGGTCATGCAACCCCCTGGTCTGCGTCAACTCTCGGGCATACGTGCCCCACACGGTCGAGTGAAGGACTCATGTGGCGGCCAGTGTCTGCTTCTGGCTAGAGTGAGCGTCCAACTTCCCTCATGCAAGGGCGAGTTCGGGTGTGCGACCATGCGCCCGACGTGCGCCGGGCGGATGAGGATGGCGTATTCCCGTACTGGTCCGTAGTGGCCGTGTCACTTACCGTGAACAGTACTGGGGATTTGTCCAAATTCGAATGGAACGTGGCAGGGTGACTATGGATCGCAACGCCGACGCGCCTTGGTCGAAGTTCGATCCAGAGGTGTACGTGGACAACAACTACCGGACACCGCTCGAAGTCGACCTGCTGATCGTCCGGTTGCTGCGCGACTACTTCACCCGCTGCTTCGAGGGAGCCCCTCCGCGCTCCGCGCGCGGCATCGACGTCGGCGCCGGCGCGAACCTGTATCCCGCCCTGTCCATGCTGCCCTGGTGCGAGAAGCTGCTCCTGCTGGAGTACGCCCGCCCGAACGTCGAATACCTGGAGAAGCAGGTCGCCCCGGCCGGGTACGACATCGCCTGGGACCCCTTCTGGGACGTGCTGCGCGAGGCCCCCGCCTACGCCGCCGTCGAACCGAGACCGCTGGTCGCCGACATCGTCCGGGTCGAGCGCGGCAACCTGTTCGACCTGGAGGGCGGGGACCGGCGCTGGTCGCTGGGGACCATGTTCTTCGTCGCCGACTCCATGTCCGAGGCGCCCGAGGAGTTCCACCGGGGCGTGCGCTGCTTTATGAACGCGCTCGGCGAGGGAGCGCCGTTCGCCGCCGCCTTCATGAAGGAGTCCGTCGGCTACCGCGTCGGCGCCCACGACTACCCGGCCTACCGGGTGAACGAGGAAACGGTCGGCCAGAGCCTGGAGCCGTTCACCGAGGAGCTGGAGATCCACGATCTGCACCACTCGGTGCGGCCGGGGCACGAGGGAATGCTCCTCGCCCTGGGACGGCGCAATAAGGCGATTGCAGCCCCGTAGGAACGGGGACATGCTCAACGGGGACCATCGCAACGGGGACATGCCGAACACAGGGCAACGAGGTCTGTACGAGGGGTGCGGGGATGCAGATCAAGCCACGCCAGCACCTGCTGGACATCTGGCAGGCCATGGCCCGTCATTCGTTCGACGACGGGAAGCTGGTCCGGGGGGACACCGACGGACTGAGCAGCGTCGCGGACGCCGAGCGTCTGCTCTGCCTGCTGTATCCGGCCACCGAGGTCCCCGCCTTCCGGCTCGACCAGCCGGACACCACCGAACGTGACGTCCTGCGCGCCCTCGACCGGGTCGGCAGCCGGCTGGAGATCCCGCCCAACTTGATCGCCGCGCTGACCCAGTTCATGCGCACCCACACCGGCACGGACGACAGCCCCACCTTCTCCGGCGGACACTACTTCCGCCCCTCCGAGCCCGGCGGCACGGTCAGCCACGAACAGCGCCAGCTGGGCGTGGTCGACTCCTACTCCATGTCCGTCACGCTCTGCCTGGCCACCCTCGGCTTCCTCAAGGTCTACGAGGGCACCACCACCCGGCCCGAGGTCCTCAAGGCCATCGCCGAACTGCGGGAGGCCACCAACGCCCGGCTGACCTCCGCGATGGTCAGCCTGCTGCGGTCCTTCTCCGTGAACGTCTTCGACGCCGAGTCGGAGCAGGGCAAACGGCTCATCCAGGTCATCGGCCAGGGCGGGCAGTCCGACCGGATCGTGCTCCAGCAGTTCTCCCGCCGGTTACGCCCGCTGCGCGCCACCATCATCGAGAGCCTCTCCCGAGGCATCCAGGTCGACGAGGGCATCCGCGACGAGAGCCAGCTCTTCGAGTGCGGCTGGGCCTGGGGCATCGTCAAGGACGCACCGCGGATCACCGACCTGAACGTCGACGTACCCGGTCAGCCCGACGGCATCGCCGACCGGCTGCCCTACGTGTACTTCACCGTCGTCGCCCTCGACGGCATCCAGGACCTCTTCTCCGACCGCACCCTCACCCTCGGCCTGCTCGACGAGGACCAGCAGAAACTCGCCGAGATGCTGCGCCTGCGCTGGGAGCTGAGCCAGCAGTACTGGTCCGCGATCGCCCGCTTCGGCGGCGAGCGGTGGCCCCTGGAGGACCTGCCCTGGCAGACCACCGGCCTGCGCCTGGAGTCCGAGTACTTCTCCCTGACCGTCGCGGCCATCCTCGTCCACGACCTGGTCCGCCGGAAGGCGACCGACGACGACCTCACCCGCACCGTCGCCATCATGGAGCGCCTCGCCGACCGCGGCCGGGTCACCAGCCGCATGACCAAGAACGACCCGACCCTCCTGCTGCACACCCCCGGCGTCACCATGCCGCTCGCCGGCTCCGAGCGGGCCGGCGGCCAACTGCTGTGGCGGATGACCGACTTCTCCGCCCAGCTCCTGAAGCGGATCATCCAGCTCGCCGAGCTCTCCCGGAACATCGGCGCCCAGGACCGCCTGCTCCGGCTCGCCGAGCAGTCCTTCGAGCACCTGTGGAAGCGGCGCATCGACGAGGAGGAGGGCGCCGGTCTCTGGGACAACATCCAGGCCGTCTACCCCGACGCCCAGGACGCCGGACTGCGCATGTCCTGGAGCATCACCGAGCGCGTCACCGAATGCCTCGTCGCCGCCCGCATCCTGTACGAGCAGGAGCCCATCCGCAGCCCCGAACTGGCCGAGTTCGCCCGGGAACTGCTCAGCGAGGCCACCCATCTGTTCGGCAGGGAGCAGCTGGAGGCGTCCGCCGCCGCCGACGGGGCGAGAGCCAGGGCCATGCGGAGCATCGAGAGCCGCCTCGACCACGCCCGCAGCCTGGTCGACGAACGGCCCGCGACCGCCTTCGCCCTGGCCCTGCCCGTGCTCCAGGAACTCGACACCCTGGCCCAGGCCAGGGGTGCCGCCGCCCAGGAGGTGTGAGCGTGCTGGTCTTCGCCGCCTCCGACAAGGGGGGCACGGGACGCTCGGTGACCAGCGCCAACCTGGCCTACCAGCGCGCCCTCACCGGTGACCACGTGGCCTACGTCGACTTCGACTTCGGCTCACCCACCGCCGCCGCCGTCTTCGACGTGCCCAGCGCCATGCGCGGCACCCAGGAGCACGGCCTGCACTCCTACCTGGAGGGCGAGACCGCGGAACCGGTCCGCATCGACGTCTGGCGGGAGACCGAGCACCCCCTGCTGCGCGCCCGCCCCAACCAGTCCGGCCGCCTGGTGCTGTTCCCCGGCGACGCGGGCGGCGGCGAGTTCGCCACCGGCGAGGAGGCCCTGGAGCGCTGCGTCGACCTGCTGCTCAAGCTCAACGCCGAGTTCGACGTCACCTTCGTCGACCTCAGCGCCGGCCGCAGCTACGCCGTCGACATGGTCCTCGACGCCACCGCCCACCCCCGGATGCGCAACACGCCCTTCCGCTGGCTGGTCTTCCACCGCTGGACCCGCCAGCACGTGATCGCCGCCTCCGGGCTCGTCCACGCCGAGCACGGCATCATCGGCGGCGGCGTCGAGCGCGGCCACGACGAGGACGACCTGCGCGCCGCGATCCGCTTCGTGCGGGCCGCCGTGCCCGACCCCGAGTCGCCCCTGTGGTCGCAGGGCTCCACCGCCCAGGCCACCTGGATGCAGGCGTGCGACGAGGCGCTGCGCCGGCTCGCCGCCGAGCACCGCATCGGCGACAGCGTCGTCCTCGGCATCGTGCCCCTGGAACCCATCCTCCAGTGGCAGGAGCAGCTCATCACCGAGGAAGACGTCCTCTCCACCCAGATAGCGAACAAGGAGACCCTGGAGGCGCTGGAGGAGATCGCCCGGCGCCTGACGGACGACACCCACTGGGGGCGGCTGTGACGGAGCCCGTGTTCCGCGAGACCGCCGCCGAGCCGCGCACCCAGTCCGTGCCGCTGGCCCACCTCTCCGTGGAGCTGGGCCACCTCTACATGGAGGACTTCGAGGCCGGACCCGAACGGCTGCGCGCGCACTTCGCCGAAGTACGGCCCTGGGTGGAGGCGGCCCGCACCGCCGCCACCGCCCGGGCCGGCGGCAAACGGCCCCGGATCAGCACCTGCTTCCTCATCGACGACTACTTCACCCGCTTCTCCACCCCCGCCGAGGTGGTCCCCATGCTCCTCGCGGAGGCCGAGCGGGCCGGACTGAGCGTCGACTACCTGGCCCGCGAGTCCGGCTGCGCCGTCACCGGCAAGGTGCCCGTCGCCGAGGCGGTCGCCGCCCGCATCGTCGAGTCCCCGCCGCCCGGCAGCTACGGCCTGCGCCCGCCCGCCGCGCAGACCGGCTGGCTCGCCAACGGCGAACGCAGCCCCGTCGCCCGAGCCCCGCAGGCCATGAAGCGCGCCGTGACCTGGCAGCCCCCGCACGAGACCGCCGCCCGCCGCCACTCCGTCTTCCTCGACGTCGAGCTGTGGAGCGACGACGCCGACGGACAGCGCCTGTGGTCCTGCCCCTTCCTCGCCGCCGTGTGGCAGCTCGCCCGCCTCGGACTCCTGCGCAACGAGGGCGAGGCCGTCCTCGCCCCCCAGCCGCACACCGCCACCGGCTTCCCCGACAAGTGGGACGAGCTGCCCACCCTGCTGAAGCTCAACGAGCGTGCGGACCCCTTCGCCGCCTACCGCACCTGCTCCGTCCTGCCCACTCGCTTCCTCCCCGTCGAGCACGCCGTCCGCGTGATCCTCGACCAGATCGAGGTCGACCCGGGCGCACTGGCACAGGTCGCCGACCGCTCCGGGAAGGAACGCATGCCCGTCCCCGACTCGGTCGCCGACCGCCTCTCCTACGTGTACTACTCGGGGCCCTGACATGGCGCCGCGGCAGAGCACCCCGCCCGCCGTCCTCGCCTGCGGCGAGATCCGCACCTGCCTGCTGCCCGCCCGGCAGGCCCTCGACATCCGGTCCGCCGCCCAGCTCCTCGGCCTGCGCGCCGACGAACGCGTGCTGCTCTCCGAACGCCCCGGCCTCTACGCGCGTTCCCCCGAGACCCTCACCGGCGTCGACTGCCCGCTGCCCAGCGCCAACGGCGCCCGCATCCGCGCCGTCGGCACCGTCACCGCGCACGCCGCGCTCACCGAGGGCCGCGTCCTGCAGACCTCCGCCCACTGCCGCCTGCCCGGCACCGGACCCGACCAGCGGCGACCCTGGGGGGAGTACCTGGTGCGGCCCGGCGTCGTCGAACCGCTCGGCAAGCTCCCGCACGAGGCGGTCGCCCAGGGCGTCCTCGGCGGCCCGCGCCACGGCGACCTCGACGTCGGACTCATCGCCGACGGCCTGCTCACCCGGGTGCTGCGCCACCCCCTGCTCGACCAGCGCCCGCCCTTCCGCTCCCGCCCCACCCGGCTGCGCTGGGCGGCGCTGCCTGCGGCACCGGGCGAGGGCCCCTCGCTGGAACGGTTCACCCTCGCCGAGGACGAGCTGCGCACCGTACGCCTGCGGGTGCCCGAGGGCACCAGCGGCGCCGAACTGGCCGCGCTCTGCGACGACCTGGCCCTGCACGACTGGCTGCTCACCACCGTCGTCCGCATGCTCGACGGCCTCCGCCTCGGCGCCGGGGCCGCCCACGACGCCGGAGCCGTCGTACGGACCCTGCGTCCGGCCGTCGACCACCTCCTGCACCTGTGGATGCCGGGCGCCCGGGCCGGCCGCGAACTGGCCGCGCTGTGGGACCCGCTGGAGGAGCGCCCCGGCTTCACCCGCCAGTGGCAGGCCCTGGTGCAGCGCATCCGCGACCAGCTCACCCTGCACGCCATCCCCGCAGCCCACCGGGAGGTGGAACCGGCCCCCTGACCGATCCCGCCGTCCGGCACGCGCAGCCCCGCACGCCCGTCACCGCACACACATCCCCGCACGATCCGACGCGTATCCCAACGGGGGGAGAGAGCGAGATGAGCACGGCACAGTCACCCCGACCCGACGACACGCCCCGCACGACCAACCCGATCGACCCGAGGGGCGAGTCCCCCTGGACCCGCATGCTGCTGGTCGCCCTGGTCGTCGGCGGCCTCTTCTGGAGCGTCGCGGCCCTCCTCGACCCGGACGACGGCACCGTGCGGCAGTTCGTGGCCGCCGTGCTCTGCGCCGCCGCCGCGCTGGCCGTCCAGTACGTCCTCGGCCTGGCCCCGCGCCCGGCACCGGACCGGCCGGAGGAGCACACCCGGCTGGAGGAGCACACCCGGCGGGTGGAGGACGCCCTCGCCGAGAACACCGCCGCCGTACGCGACGGTCTCAGCCGGTACGACACCGAGCTGAAGTCGGGCCTCACCCGGCACACCGAGGACGTCAAGCAACTGGTCGAGACCCACGTCACCCAGGTCGACCACGGGCCGGCCGAGGCCGCCCGCACGCTGGACCCGGTCCGCATCGACAGCGTGCCCGACCTGGCCAAGGGCTTCGCCGACGTCCTGCTGCCCAGCCCCTCCATCCTGCACACCTTCGTGCACCTGGAGATGTCCCGGGTGGTCGGCCACATGGCGGACCTCACCAACCTGAGCGCCGAGTGCCCCGGCGAGAACCACGACTGGATGCTCACCCTCACCAAGGCCGCCGAGCAGTCCATCCTCGCCACCAGCACCTCCGTCGACCGGCAGTTCTGGAACAGCGAGCCCGCCGGACGCTACCTCGACGCCCAGCAGGCGGCCATCGACGAACAGGGCGTCACGGTGCGCCGCCTGTTCCTGCTGGAGAGCGCCCGCGAACTCGACGACCGGCTGCTGCGGCTGTGCGAGGAGCAGGAGCTGCGCCGCATCGACGTCCGTGTGGCGGTCCTGCCGGAACTGCCCCCGCACCTCCAGCGCGGCACCACCAACGACTTCATCCTCTACGACGAGGAGGTGTCGTTCGAGATCGAGCAGGACCTGCGGGACGTCAACGTCCGCACCCGGCTCACCGCGCGCCAGGACTACGTACGGGACCGGCTCAAGCGCTTCAGGGAACTCTGGGACGCGGGCATGGGCCTGCGCGAACTGGAGGTGCGGGTCGACGACGAGGAGGACGGGAAATGGGTGGTCGACCAGGCGTGAGGGCCGCCGTACTCCCCGGGGAGTAATGACGGCCCCGCGTCTCCCCGGGCAGTAGCCGCAGGCTCGCCCTCACGCCCGACGCGTCGGCACCCCGCCGGCGGAAGTCTGGAGACCCACCCAGACATCCACCGGAGGGAGGCCCGTCAGATGGGGGCCACAAAGACAGGCGCGGCGCGGCGGCGGGCCGTGCCCTGGCTGGTGCTCGCACTGTGGATCGCCGTGCTGGCGATCGCCTCGCCGTTCGCGGCGAAACTCGGCGACGTGCAGCGCGACCGGGCCGTCGACTACCTGCCGGCGAGCGCCGACTCGACGCAGGTCGCCAAGATCCAGGAGCGGCTGCCCGGCGGCGAGGCCACCGAGATGGTCCTCGTCTACCACCGCGACGCCGGACTGACCGCCGCCGACCGGGCCACCGCCGCCGAGCAGGTCGCCGAGATCGCCGACGCGCACGAACTCACCGGCCGTCCGGCGGGCATCCCGTCCAAGGACGGCACCACCCTCATGTACCCGGTCGCCTCCACCGAGCCCGGCACGGACGAGAAGGCCCGCGACGCACTCGTCAACGATGTACGGGACATCGCCCGGGGCGGCGACGGGCTCGGCGTCGAGGTCGGCGGCTCCGGCGCGCTCGCCACCGACGCCTCCGAGGTCTACAACTCCCTCGACGGCCCGCTGCTCTACACCACCGCGGCGGTGGTCGCCCTCCTCCTGATCCTCATCTACCGCAGCCCCTTCCTGTGGCTCGTCCCGCTCGCCGTCGCCGGACTCGCCGACTACCTCTCCATGGGTGTCGCCTACGGCCTCAACCAGACCTTCGGCACCGCCGTCTCGGGCCAGAGCAGCGGCATCATGACCATCCTCGTCTTCGGCGTGGGCACCGACTACGCGCTGCTGCTGGTCTCCCGCTACCGCGAGGAACTGCGCCGCATCGAGCGGCCGTACGACGCCATGCTCGCCGCCCTGCGCGGCTGCGGACCCGCCGTACTGGCCTCCTCCGGCACCGTCGCCGCCGGACTCCTGTGCCTGCTGGCCGCCGACCTCAACTCCAGCCGGGGCATGGGCCCGCTCGGCACCGTCGGTGTGCTGTGCGCGCTGGCCGCCATGCTGACCCTGCTGCCCGCGCTCCTCGTCCTGCTCGGCCGCCGCGTCTTCTGGCCGCTGGTGCCCCGCCACGGCAGCACCCCCAAGGCCCGCCGGTCGCTGTTCGCCGCGATGGGCGGCTCCGCCGAACGCCGGCCCCGCACCGTCCTGGTGGGCGGCGCCGTCCTGCTCGGCGCGCTCGCGCTGGGCGCCTTCGCCCTGCCCGGCAACCTCAAGCAGGAGGACTCCTTCACCACCCGCCCCGAGGCGATCGCCGCGATGGAGACCCTCGCCGACGCCTATCCGGAGTCCGGCACCCAGCCGATCAGTGTCATCAGCCCCACCGACCGCGCCGAGGCCGCCCTCGCCGAGATCCGCGACACCGAGGGCGTCAAGAGCGCCGAGGCCGGGCGCAGCGGCGACGGCTGGACGGAGCTGACGGTCCTGGCCTCCACCCCGCCCCAGTCGGCCGCCGAGACCGCCACCATCGAGGAGCTGCGCGACAAGCTCGACGGCTCGTACGTCGGCGGCCCCAGCGCCCAGCAGATCGACCTGGAGGACACCAACGCCCGGGACACCGCCATCGTCGTACCGCTCGTGCTGCTCTCGGTCCTGCTGATCCTCACCGTGCTGCTGCGCTCGCTGGTCGCGCCGCTGATCCTGGTCGCCGCCGTCGTCGCCGTGTGGGGCGCGGCCCTCGGCATCGGCGGCCTCGCCTTCGGTCCCCTCTTCGGCTTCGAGGGCACCGACCCCGGGCTCGGCCTGCTCTCCTTCGTCTTCCTGGTCGCCCTCGGCGTCGACTACGGCATCTTCCTGATGCACCGGATGCGCGAGGAGTCCCTGAACGGCGCCGAACCCACCCGGGCGGCCCTGTCCGCGCTGCGCACCACCGGCGGCGTCATCGCCTCGGCCGGGCTGGTCCTCGCGGCCACCTTCGCCGTGCTCACCAGCATGCCGATGGTGCAACTCGTCGAGCTGGGCTTCGTCATCGCGGTCGGCGTCCTGCTCGACACCTTCCTCGTCCGCACCTACCTGGTCACCAGCGCCAGCGTCGCCCTGCGCCGCCGGGTGTGGTGGCCGGGCCGGCTGTCCCGGGAGCCGGGCCGGCCCGCGCCGGACGACGTACGGAAGCCCGTCGGTGTCTGAGGTGCCCGGCGTCCCGAGCGTGCCCCTCCCCTCCCGGAGGGGCGCGTCCGTCGCGGAGTATGGACGCGTGCACCCCACCACCGAGGCAGCGTCCCGCCCCCGCGTCGGCGAGCGGGTCATCGCCGCCATCAACCGCGACCCGCGCACCGCCCCGCACGGAACCCGCAACGACGCCGTGCTCGCCGCGGTCCTCCTCGTCGGCGCCGTCGGTCTGGCGCTCCTCACCCACGAGGCACAGCGCCCGGACGTCGTCGGCTGGACGCTGCTGGTCGCCGCGCACGTCCCGATCGTGTGGCGGCGGCGCCACCCGCTGCTGGCGCTCGCGGCGCTGGTCGCCGTGGTCGCGCCGTACCACGCGATGGACAACAACCACACCGCCGTGGGCCCCGCCTCCTACGTGGCCCTCTACACGCTGGCCGTCACCGGCCGCCCCCTGCGCACCATCGTGACCGGCGTCGCGGTCCTCACCGTGTCGGTCAGCATCATGCTCACCGTCAACACCCACCAGGCACTCGAACTGCTCCGCATCTCCGGCTGGGTGGTCGCCATCCTTTTCTGCGGCATCGACATCCGCTACTACCGTCAGTACGTGGCCGCCATAGTGGAGCGCGCCGAACGCGCCGAGCGCACCCGCGAGGAGGAGGCCCGGCGGCGCGTGGCCGAGGAACGCCTGCGGGTCGCCCGGGACCTGCACGACCTGCTCGCGCACAGCATCACCCTCATCGGGGTGCAGACCTCGGTCGCCGCCCACGTGCTGACCGCCGACCCCGAGCGCCTGGACCGCGCGGCCGTCGCCAAGGCCCTCGACGACATCGCCGAGACCTGCCGCTCGGCGCGCGGCGAACTGCGCACCACCCTCGAGGTGCTCAGGACGCAGGACGCCGCCGCCGTGCCCGACGCCCGCGGCCCGTTGCCCGGCCTGAGCGGGCTGCCCGACCTGGCGGTCAGCGCCCGGCTCGCCGGAGCGGACGTCGACCTGTCGGTGCGCGCCGACGACGTCCCGCCCGCGGTCGGAGCCGCCGTCTACCGCATCACGCAGGAGGCGCTGACCAACGCCGTGCGCCACGCGGGGCCCAAGCCGTCCGTCCGCGTCGCGGTGCACGCCGAGCGGGGCGCCCTGCGGCTGTCCGTCACCGACGACGGCACCGGACCCGACCCGGCGGGCACCCCGGGCTTCGGCCTCGTCGGCATGCGCGAGCGGGCCCGCAGCGTGGGTGGCACACTCGACGCCGGACCGCGCGAGGACGCCGACGGCTTCGAGGTGACGGCCGTACTGCCGACTCCCGCCCCGACCGGCACCGCCCCCCTGAACCCGGAGAGAACCGCATGACGATACGCGTGCTGCTGGCGGACGACCAGAACCTCGTCCGGGCGGCGTTCGCCCTGCTGGTGGCGTCGGCCCCCGACATGGAGGTGGTCGGCGAGGCGGGCACCGGCCGCGAGGCCGTGGAGCTGGCCCGCGCCCAACGCGCCGACCTGGTCGTCATGGACGTACGCATGCCCGACCTGGACGGCATCGAGGCGACCCGGCTGATCGCCGCCGACGAGGACCTGGCGGGGGTGAAGGTGCTGGTCCTCACCACCTACGACACCGACGAGAACATCGTGGACGCGCTGCGCGCCGGTGCCTCCGGATTCCTGGTCAAGGACACCAGGCCCGCCGAACTCCTGGACGCCATCCGCACGGTGACGGCGGGCGACGCCCTCCTCTCGCCCGGCCCCACGGCCCGCCTGATCGAGCGCTTCCTGCGCAGCCCGTCGGCCCTGCACACGCCCGGATCGGGCCCCGACTGCCTCTCGGACCGGGAACGCCAGGTCCTCACCCTGGTGGCCCGGGGCCTCACCAACACGGAGATCGCCGAAACCCTGGGCCTGAGCCCGCTCACCGCGAAGACCCACGTCAGCCGCATCATGGGCAAGCTGGGAGCACGGGACCGGGCCCAACTCGTGATCGTGGCCTACGAGTCGGGCCTGGTGACGCCGGGCGCGGGGCAGTCGCAGCAGGCGTCTCAGCCGCAGTAGGCGTCCGAGCCCGGCCGCTGTCCGGTCGCCAGGAAGCGGGAGACCGCGGCGTCCCCGCAGGCGTTGCCGTTGGCCAGGTAGGCGTCGTGACCGGTGGAGTCCACGGTCACCATGACGGCGCGCCGGCCGAGGGCCTCGCGCAGCCTGCGCGCGCCGGTGAGCGGGGTCGCGACGTCCCGCTCGTTCTGGACGAGCAGCACGTTGGACGGTCCCCGGTCGGTGATCCGCACCGGCGCCTCGCGGGGCGGGTACGGCCACGCGGCGCACAGCATCGCGTTGCGCGGCATGCCCGCGGTGAGCGGGTACTTGGCCCGGCTGTCGGCGACGTCCTTCTCGTACGAGGCCGCCGAGCCGGGCCAGGCGACGTCGTTGCACAGCACACCGGCCCCGACGGCGGCGACGTTCTGGAGCACGGCCTCGGGCGGCGCCTGCGGGGCGGGCGGCACGGTGCCCCGCTGGGCGGCCAGCATCAGCTTGGCGAGCGTCGGGAACCTGCTGGGGGAGTAGAGGCTGTCCAGCATGGTCTGCCGCAGCACGTTGCCGTTCAGCTCCGCCGGATTGGCGCCGGGCCACGGGATCGGCTCCCGGTCCAGCCGAGCGGCCAGCCGGAGGAACAGCGGCCGTACGTCGGCGGCCCGCTGCGCAACCCGGTCGGGGTTGCCGGGCCGGGAGGCCCAGGCGGCGAACTCCGGGAAGGTGTCCTCGACGCCCTGCTCGTGCCCGGCCAGCCAGCCGCGTGCCACGCGGGTGGGATCGGGGTCGTCGTTGCTGTCCAGCACGATCCGGTCGGTGCGGTGCGGGAACAGCTGGGCGTACACCGCCCCGACGTACGTCCCGTACGACACGCCCCACGCGGAGATCCTCCGCTCGCCCAGCGCGGCCCGGAGACGGTCGATGTCGCGGGCCTCGTTGGCGGTGGTCAGGTGCTTGATCAGCTCGCCGCCGTTGTGCGCGCAGGCGTCGGCCATGCGGCGGGCGGTGTCGAGGTTCGCGTCGATCGAGCCGTCCGGGGCCGGCCAGGGCCGGAGCTTGGAGGTGGCGAGGTCGCCGTACTCCAGCCCGCAGTCGACGGACGTGGACGGAGCGAGTCCGCGCGGCGCGAACCCGATGAGGTCGTGGCGGTCCCGGACGTCCTGGGGAAGCTTCTGCCCTTTCCCCGAGGGGTCGTTGAGGCTGGACCCGCCCGGCCCACCGGGGATCAGGAGCAGAGCCCCGCGCCGGGACCCCGGCTTCTCGGCGGGGATGCGGGAGACGGCCATCTCGATGCGGGGGCCGTCGGGATCGGCGTAGTCCATCGGCACGTCGAGGGTGGCGCACTCCTGCCGGGGGTCGAGACCGGCGCCCTCGCAGGCGGACCAGGTGAGGACTTCGGCTGTGCTCCCGCCCGCGGCGGAGGCGGTCACCGGCGCGGTGACGCCGAGGAGGGCGGTGGACACGCCGACGATGGCGGCGTTGCGGATGCTTCTGCTTCGCTTGCGCTGCGTCATGCGACGAGCCTCGCGGAAGGCCGGGGGCCGCCCCATCCGGGCAACAACCTGAAAGACCCTGGGGTTTACCCCACCAGACCCCTGACGAAGTCCACCCAGGCCGCCGCCCCGACGACGACCACGGGGCCGCCGGTCACCTTGCTGTCCCGGACGGGTATGACACCGGGGACTGCGTCGGTGACTTCGAGGCAGTCCTCGCCGCCGCTTCCTCCGCTGTAGCTGCTCTTGCGCCAGCGGGCGGCGCCGGGGAAGTCTTGCGCGACCTCAAGGCAGTCGCCGCCTTGGCCATTGCTGTAGGTGCTCTTTGTCCAGCGGGCGTCCGTCAGGTCGTACTCGCGCATCGTCTGAAGTCCTCCGCCGCCGAGTCGATCAGGGCCAGGGACGCCTCCGGCGACAGCGCGGCGACCCTGAGCAGATCGTATGTGCGCTGGGCGTGCACCACCACGGCTGGAGCATCGATGAGCGCCCCCGCATACTCCGTCTCTGTATAGGCGACCGGAGGGGCGTCCTCGAAGCTCATGAGCTTCAGCATCCCGCCCATCGCCGCATGAGCCCCCGCCCCGAACGACAGCACCGTCACGACCGCCGTGCGCTCCCGCATCAGCCGCGCCACGTGCTCCAGTTGTGCCGCCATCGCCTGCGGGCCGCCCACCGGGATTCGCAGCACGTTCTCGTGCAACGTCACCCAATACTCGGGCCTTGTAGCGTCGGCCAGGATCAGCGACCGCTCCAAACGCGCGGCGACGATCTCGTCGACGTACGAGTCCGGCTTGAAGGGGTTCGCGGCGATGGTGACCGCGCGGGCGTAGTCCGCTGTCTGGAGCAGGCCCGGCACGACAGTCGGTGCGAACTCGCAGATCTTCGTGGCCAGCCGCTCCAGCTCGACCACCCCCGCGAAATAATCCGCATACCGCGGATCATCAATCAGCTTCCGGCACAGTCGCTCGAAAATACCGTCGGTTTGCAGCGCCTCGTCGATCCGCTGGGCCACGTCCAACTGCGGTTTCCGAATTGCCTGTTCGAACTGGCCGATGTAACCGCCGGAGACGAATACCCGTGCGCCCAGCTCTACTTGGGTGATTCCGGCGTCCTCCCGCCGCCGTTTCAGTTCCGTTCCGAAGAACTCCCACGCGGCCTGCCGTGAACCATTGGCCATAACCAACCCCCAGGTGCTGACCCGCACTTGTAGTGCACGTACTCCTGCCGAGTGTAGACACGTAGCGGCATTCTGGGGACACGAAGAGTGAAACCGTAAAGGGAAGGGAAAGCGGTGGAAGCACGACACTCGGCGCTCTGCGTCGAAGGAGCGGAGGACACGGTGAAAGAATTGCGCGCGGCGCTCGCGGAGGCAGGAATTACTCTGCCCTCACTCGGTCTCGACCCGGTGAGTCTTGCGCGGGAGGCACCCTGCCCGCTCGTCGAATTGGGCCGGTGTTCCGTGGAGACCGCGCAGCGCCTCGCCGCGGTGCTGCGATGACGACGATGCCGCCCGTCGGGGTCTACGCCGTGGACACCCGCAGCGGACGGGTCGGGATCGTCATGGGGCACGAGGGGCCGTACGTGCAGATGCGGCCGTACGGCGGGGGACGGGAGTGGGACGCCGAGCCGGGTGACGTGCGCCACGCCACCGCGTCGGAGCGGCTCAGCGCGGCGACGGCGTACACCAACGCCCGAAGCCGTGGCGAGGTGCCTTGAAGGATGCGCGAGAATGGGCGGCATGAGTCTGTTCCGCGACGACGGCATCGTGCTGCGCACCCAGAAGCTGGGTGAGGCGGACCGGATCATCACCATGCTCACGCGCGGTCACGGGCGGGTACGCGCCGTGGCGCGCGGGGTGCGGCGCACGAAGTCGAAGTTCGGCGCGCGGCTGGAGCCGTTCTCGCACGTGGACGTGCAGTTCTTCTCGAAGGGCAGCGAGCTGGTCGGGCGCGGGCTGCCGCTGTGCACGCAGAGCGAGACGATCGCGCCGTACGGTGGCGGGATCGTCACGGACTACGGGCGGTACACCGCGGGGACCGCCATGCTGGAGACGGCCGAGCGGTTCACCGACCACGAGGGCGAGCCGGCGGTGCAGCAGTACCTGCTGCTGGTCGGCGCGCTCAGGACCCTCGCCCGGGGCGAGCACGCGCCGACGCTGGTGCTGGACGCGTTCCTGCTGCGCTCGCTGGCCGTGAACGGGTATGCCCCGACCTTCGGGGACTGCGCGAAGTGCGGCCTGCCCGGTCCCAACCGGTTCTTCTCGGTCGGCTCGGGCGGCTCCGTCTGCGTCGACTGCCGGGTGCCCGGCAGCGTCGTACCCTCGCCGCAGGCCCTGGAACTGCTCGGGGCGCTGCTTGCGGGAGACTGGGGCACGGCGGACGCGGCCGAGCCGCGGTACGTGCGGGAGGGGAGCGGACTGGTCTCCGCCTACCTGCACTGGCACCTTGAGCGGGGACTGCGCTCCCTGCGGTACGTCGAGAAGTAGGAGAGAACCGATATGGCCGTACGCGGGATTCTGGGGCGGCAGCGCCGGGAGTACAGGACGCCGGAGCCGCACCCCTCCGGCGCGCGGCCGCCGAAGCTCGGCGACCTGGTCCCGGAGCACGTGGCGATCGTCATGGACGGCAACGGGCGCTGGGCCAAGGAGCGCGGGCTGCCGCGCACCGAGGGGCACAAGGTGGGCGCCGAGCAGGTCATGGACGTGCTCCAGGGCGCGATCGAGATGGGCGTCGGGAACATCTCCCTGTACGCCTTCTCCACCGAGAACTGGAAGCGCTCGCCCGAAGAGGTGCGCTTCCTGATGAACTTCAACCGCGACTTCATCCGCAAGTCCCGCGACACCCTCGACGGTCTGGGCGTGCGGGTGCGCTGGGCGGGCCGGATGCCCCGGCTGTGGAAGTCGGTGGCCAAGGAGCTCCAGGTCGCGCAGGAGCAGACCAAGGACAACGACCGGCTGACGCTGTACTTCTGCATGAACTACGGCGGCCGGGCCGAGATCGCCGACGCGGCGCAGGCCCTCGCCGAGGACGTGCGGGCCGGGAAGCTCGACCCGTCGAAGGTGAACGAGAAGACGCTCGCGAAGTACCTGTACTACCCGGACATGCCGGACGTGGACCTGTTCCTGCGGCCGAGCGGTGAGCAGCGGACGTCGAACTACCTGCTCTGGCAGAGCGCGTACGCGGAGATGGTCTTCCAGGACGTCCTGTGGCCCGACTTCGACCGGCGCGACCTGTGGCGGGCCTGCCTGGAGTTCGCCTCCCGCGACCGCCGCTTCGGCGGCGCCATCCCCAACGAGGAGCTCCTGGCCATGGAGGGCAAATTCAGCCCGTCTGGGGGTACCCCTTCTGGGGGAGCTTGAGGACGAGGCCGTTCAGGCCGATACAGGGGCCCGGGGCGCAGCCCCGGCCCCACCCCGCTCAACCGCCGGAGGCCCCCGCACAGTCGGCGCAGGTGCCGAAGATCTCCACCGTGTGCGCCACGTTGACGTAGCCGTGCTCCGCGGCGATGGCCTCGGCCCACTTCTCGACGGCGGGGCCCTCCACCTCGACGGCCTTGCCGCAGGCGCGGCAGACCAGGTGGTGGTGATGGTCGCCGGTGGAGCAGCGCCGGTAGACCGACTCGCCCTCGGCGGTGCGCAGGACGTCGACCTCGCCGGCGTCGGCGAGGGACTGAAGGGTGCGGTAGACCGTGGTGAGCCCGACCGCGTCGCCCTTGTGCTTGAGCATGTCGTGGAGCTCCTGCGCGCTGCGGAACTCCTCGACCTCCTGAAGGGCGGCCGACACGGCAGCCCGCTGCCGGGTGGCGCGGCCCTTCACGGGCGGTCCAGCGGTGGTCACTGGATTCCTCCTCACGTCTTCGCGGCTTGCCGGGCCATTGTGCCAGCCCGGCAGTCCCGCGGTCAGACGCCGACCTCGTCGGCGGCCCCCCTGGTGGCCGGAATCGTGCACTCCGCCGGATCCGCGGCGGGCTGCGCGGCGGCGAGTGCCCGCGCGCGTCGCCTGGCCAGCGGGGCGGCCAGCACGCTCAGCAGGATGAACGCGCCGATGGTGAGCAGCACGATCGTCGCGCCGGGCGGCACGTCCTGGTAGTACGACGTGACCGTGCCGCCGATCGTCACGCTCACGCCGAGCGCGACGGCGATCGCGAAGGTGGCGGCGAAGCTGCGGGTGAGCTGCTGCGCGGCGGCCACCGGGACCACCATCAGCGCGGAGACCAGCAGCAGGCCGACGACGCGCATCGCGACGGTCACCGTGACCGCCGCCGTGACGGCCGTCAGCAGGTTCAGCGCGCGCACCGGCAGGCCGGTGACCCGGGCGAACTCCTCGTCCTGGCTGACGGCGAA
This sequence comes from Streptomyces rubrogriseus, assembly GCF_027947575.1. Taxonomy (NCBI): domain Bacteria; kingdom Bacillati; phylum Actinomycetota; class Actinomycetes; order Kitasatosporales; family Streptomycetaceae; genus Streptomyces; species Streptomyces rubrogriseus. The sequence continues at coordinate 1,428,202 of NZ_CP116256.1, forward strand.
CAACTGGCGGCGCAGGCCGACGGTGACCAGGACCACGAAGGCGGCGAGCAGGCAGATCGCGGTCACGTCGGACTCGGAGACCGTCGACAGGGAGCCGAAGAGGTACGAGGTGAGGTTGGCGTTGGAGCCGCCCGGCGCGAGGTTGATGAACATCACGCCGCCCGCCATGCCGCCGTAGAAGAGCATGGCGAGGGCGATGTCGCCGCGGGTCTTGCCGTACCAGCGGATCAGCTCCATGAGGACCGCGCCGAGGACGGAGACCACGGTCGCCATCCACACCGGGGACCAGGAGAGCAGGAAGCCGAGGCCGACGCCGGTCATCGCCACGTGGCCGATGCCGTCGCCCATGAGGGCCTGGCGGCGCTGGACCAGGTAGATGCCGATGGCCGGGGCGGTGATGCCGACCAGGACGGCGGCGAGCAGCGCCCGCTGCATGAAGGCGTAGTTCAGGATTTCCATGGTCGTCGCCTTCTCAGCTCAGCAGGCCGGTGCGGATCGGTTCGGCGCCCACCGGTGCGTGCGGGTGGACGTGGTCGTGGCCGGGCAGCGCGTGCTGGCCGACCGCCTCGGGCGGCGGGCCGTCGTGCACGACGCAGCCGTCGCGGAGCACCACGGCCCGGTCGATCAGCGGCTCCAGGGGGCCCAGCTCGTGCAGGACGAGGAGGACGGTCGCCCCGGCCGCGACCTGCTTGCGCAGGGTCGCCGCCAGCACCTCCTGGCTGGCCAGGTCGACGCCCGCCATCGGCTCGTCCATGATCAGCAGTTCGGGTTCGGCGGCGAGCGCGCGGGCGATCAGCACCCGCTGGTGCTGGCCGCCGGAGAGGGCGTTCACCGAGTCCTTGGCGCGGTCGGCCATGCCGACCAGGTCGAGGGCGCGGCGTACGGCCTCGTGGTCGGCCTTGCGCAGGACGCCGAAGCGGGCCCGGGAGAGCCGGCCCGAGGAGACCACCTCGGTCACCGTGGCGGGGACGCCGCCCGCGGCCGTGGTGCGCTGCGGGACGTAGCCCACGCGCGCCCAGTCGCGGAAGCGGCGCCTGGGGGTGCCGAACAGCTCGATCTCGCCGGCCGTCACCGGCACCTGGCCGATGATCGTGCGCACGGCCGTGGACTTGCCCGAGCCGTTGGCGCCGAGCAGCGCGACCACCTGGCCGCGCCGCACGGTGAGGTCGATGCCGCGCAGGACGGGGCGTGAGCCCAGCTCGGCGCGGACGCCACGCAGGGATATGACGGACTCGTCGCTCACGATGTCCTCCGTAACGATCGAACGGGCCGGGCTGCCCGGCCGGGCTGCTTACTTGGCGCCGAGGGCGGTTTCGAGCGCCTTGAGGTTGGCTTCCATGACCCCGACGTAGTCCTCGCCCTTGGACTTGTCGGTGATGCCCTCCAGCGGATCGAGGACGTCCGTCTTCAGGCCCGCGTCCTTGGCGAGGGTCTTCGCGGTCTTGTCGGACACCAGTGTCTCGTAGAAGACGGTGGTGACGCCGTCGGCCTTGGCCTCCTGCTGGAGTTCCTTGATCCGGGCGGGGCTGGGCTCGCTCTCCGGGTCGAGGCCGTTGATGGCCTCCTGGGTGAGGCCGTAGCGCTCGGCGAGGTAGCCGAAGGCGGCGTGGTTGGTGAAGAAGACCTTGCTGTCGGTCTTCGCCAGGCCGTTCTTGAACGCCGTGTCCAGGCCGCTCAGCTTCTTCGCCAGCGCCTCGGCGTTCTTGCGGTAGTCGTCGGCGTGGTCCGGGTCGGCCTTCTCGAAGGACTCGGCGACGCCCTGGGCGATCTCGGCGTACTTCACCGGGTCCAGCCAGACGTGCGGGTCGAGAGCCTGCTCCCCGCCCTCGGCGTGCTCCTCCTCGGCGTGCTCGTCCGCGTGCTCCTCGCCGCCGTGGTCATGGTCGTGCTCGACGTTGCCGTGGTCCTCCAGCTTGGTCAGCGAGGCGGCGTCGATCTTGGTCTTCACGTCGGACTGGGCGATGGCCTCGTCCACGGCGGGCTGGAGGGACTTGAGGTAGAGCACCGCGTCCGCCTCGCCCATCTGGGCGGTCTGCTTGGCGCTCAGCTCCAGGTCGTGCGGCTCCTGGCCGGGCTCGGTGAGCGTGGTGACGTTCACGTGGTCCCCGCCGATCTGCTCGGCGAGGTACTCCATGGGGTAGAACGACGCGACGACGTCGAACTTGTCGGTGTTGCCCGCCGCCGAGCTGTCGCTGGAGCAGGCGGAGAGGGTGCCGAGGCCGAGCGCGGTGGCCGCGGTGACTGCTATGCCGGATATACGGCGTCGTCGTACGTTCATGACACTCATTTTCAACAAATATGGAAACCGTTGTCAACAACCGGGCGATTCCGCAGCTGGGAGGCCCCGATTTGGCCGTGGGGCGACCCACGCCGGTAACCTGAAGCATTCTCCGGAAGCATCCTCGCTTCGTCGCCCGTCGTCGTAATGAAGAGAGCACCGTGGCCGCCGACAAGATCGACACCATCGTCAGCCTGAGCAAGCGCCGTGGCTTCGTATTCCCGTGCAGTGAGATCTACGGCGGTCAGCGCGCCGCCTGGGACTACGGTCCGCTGGGTGTCGAGCTCAAGGAGAACCTCAAGCGCCAGTGGTGGCGCTACATGGTCACCTCGCGCGAGGACGTCGTCGGTCTCGACTCGTCCGTGATCCTGGCCCCCGAGGTCTGGGTCGCCTCCGGTCACGTCGCCACCTTCACGGACCCGCTGACCGAGTGCACCTCCTGCCACAAGCGGTTCCGCGCGGACCACCTGGAGGAGGCGTACGAGGAGAAGAAGGGCCACGCCCCGGAGAACGGCCTGGCCGACCTGAACTGCCCCAACTGCGGCAACAAGGGCACCTTCACCGAGCCCAAGCAGTTCTCCGGTCTGCTCTCCACCCACCTCGGCCCGACCCAGGACAGCGGCTCCGTCGCCTACCTGCGGCCCGAGACCGCCCAGGGCATCTTCACCAACTTCGCCCAGGTGCAGACCACTTCGCGGCGCAAGCCGCCGTTCGGCATCGCCCAGATGGGCAAGTCCTTCCGCAACGAGATCACGCCCGGCAACTTCATCTTCCGCACCCGCGAGTTCGAGCAGATGGAGATGGAGTTCTTCGTCAAGCCGGGCGAGGACGAGAAGTGGCAGGAATACTGGATGGAGCAGCGCTGGAACTGGTACACGGGCCTTGGTCTCCGTGAGGAGAACATGCGCTGGTACGAGCACCCGGCCGAGAAGCTCTCCCACTACTCCAAGCGCACCGCCGACATCGAGTACCGCTTCTCCTTCGGCGGCAGCGAGTGGGGCGAGCTGGAGGGTGTCGCCAACCGGACCGACTACGACCTCTCCTCGCACGCCAAGGCCTCCGGCCAGGACCTCTCCTACTACGACCAGGAGGCCCAGGAGCGCTGGACGCCGTACGTCATCGAGCCGGCGGCCGGTGTCGGGCGGGCGATGCTCGCGTTCCTGCTCGACGCGTACATCGAGGACGAGGCGCCGAACGCCAAGGGCAAGCTGGAGAAGCGCACCGTGCTGCGGCTCGACCCGCGGCTGTCCCCGGTGAAGGTCGCCGTGCTGCCGCTGTCCCGCAACCCGGAGCTGTCGCCGAAGGCGAAGGGGCTGGCGCAGGCGCTGCGGCAGAACTGGAACATCGAGTTCGACGACGCGGGCGCGATCGGGCGGCGGTACCGGCGTCAGGACGAGATCGGGACGCCGTTCTGCGTGACCGTCGACTTCGACACGCTGGACGACAACGCGGTGACCGTGCGGGAGCGGGACACGATGAAGCAGGAGCGTGTGTCTCTCGACCAGATCGAGGGGTACCTCGCTTCTCGGCTGGTTGGCTGCTGAACGTCCGTTCGCGTTGAGGTACCAGGGGGCTCTGCCCCCTGGACCCCCGGGACCTATGCCCACCCATCACCCGACTCGGTCGGGAGGGGGGTGGGCGTTTCGGCGTTTCGGGGGGCCGGATTACAGGTTCTGCCCCCGGCTCAGCGGCCCTGTAGGGACTTCACGTTGTTGCCGAAGGTCCAGTTCTTCGAGCCGTCCCAGTTGAGGGACCAGGTCATCAGGCCCTTGAGGGAGCCGTTGTAGTGGTTCCACGCCTGGGAGACCAGGGACGGCGACATGTGGCCGCCGCCCGCGCCGGGCTGGGCGGGCAGCCCCGGGACCTGCTTGTCGTAGGGCACCCGGATCGTGGTGCCCTGGATGACCAGGCCCTTGTTCAGGCAGTCGGTCTGGGCGGTGAAGCCCTGCACGGTACCGGCCGAGTAGGAGTCGCCGGCGCAGCCGTACATGCTGCCGTTGTAGTACTGCATGTTCAGCCACCACAGGCGGCCGTTGTCCGCGTACTTCTTGATGATCGGCAGGTACGCGCCCCAGATCGAGCCGTAGACGATGCTGCCGCCGGTGACGTACGCCGTCTCCGGGGCCATCGTGAGGCCGAAGTTGGAGGGCATGCGGGCCAGTACGCCGTCGATGATGCGGATCAGGTTGGACTGGGACGCCGAGAGCTGGTTGATGTTGCCGCTGCCGGTCAGGCCGGTCTCGATGTCGATGTCTATGCCGTCGAAGTTGTACGTCTTGAGGATCGGGACGATCGTGTCGACGAAACGGTCCGCGACCGCGGTCGAGTTGAGGTCGATGCCGGCCGTCGCGCCGCCGATGGAGAGCAGGAGCGTCTGCCCAGACGCCTTGGCCGCGCACATCTCGGCGGGCGTCGCCACCTTCACGCCGGAGTCCATGCCGTCCTCCCACAGGGCCGTCCCGTCGGAGAGGATCACCGGGAAGGCCGCGTTGAGGACGTTGTAGCCGTGGGCGGCGATCTGGGGGTTGGTGATCGGGGTCCAGCCGAAGGGCGGGTGGACGCCGTTGGCGGCGCCGTCCCAGTTCTCCCAGTAGCCCTGGAGGACCTTGCCTGCGGGCCTCGACTTCACGGCGCAGGTGTCGGCGGCCGCGCCGGTGGGGGCGGCGCCCTCGGGAGCCGCCGACGCGGTGGCGACTCCCAGGGGGACCAGAACGGTGGCCGCCAGTGCGGCGGCCAGTAGACGGATCTTGCGGCGGATCATGCCGGGCCTCCCGGTGGGGGATCGGTGAGGGAGAGTCGTCTTGTGTCGTAGGCATGACAGTGCTGTGGTCCAGACCTTTCGTCAAGAGGTCTGGACCAAAAAGCGGGTGCGGTTCGGTGGGTCGTCAGACGATCGTCCGGGGCAGGCGCAGGCTCAGCAGGCCGGTCAGCACTACCCCGGCGAACTGGACCAGCAGCGTCGTCACCAGGGCGTCCCGCATGCCCATGCCCGGGGTCAGCGACAGGAACAGGGTGCCCAGGGTGGCCACCCCCAGGGCCAGGGACGACTGCTGGGTGGTGACCATGACGCCACTGCCGACGCCGGCGCGTTCGGCGGGCACCTCCGAGAGGACCAACCGGAGGACGACCGGGAGCTGGAGCGCCTGGCCGGCCCCCGCGACCGCCGCGCCCGGCAGGAGTTCCACCAGGCCGAGATCGGGCCAGGAGCGCCACGCGGCCAGCGTCATCAGGGCCAGGCCCACCCCCTGGAGGGCGGCGCCGGTGGGGACGACGCGGGTGCCGTAGCGGGCGACCAGCCGGGGGCCGGCGAGGGAGAAGAGGAAGAACACCACCGCCAGTGGCGCCAGGGCCAGGCCCGCGGCCACCGGGCCCAGGCCCGCGCCCTGCTGCAAGGCCACCGCGATGACGAACATGAAGCCGCTGAAGCCGATCGAGAACGGCACGATGAGCAGCAGGCCGCGACGCAGCGAGACGATCGCGAACAGGCTCGGCGGGACCAGCGGCGTACGGCCCGCGCGGTCCGCCCGGCGCTCCACCGCGTAGAACGCCGCCGCCGCGAACGGGAACGCCGCCAGCGACAGCCACGTCCACAGCGGCCAGCCCGCCGCCCGGCCCTCGGTCAGCGGCACCAGCAGGGTCAGGATCGAGGCGGCCAGCAGGAAGGTGCCGGGCACGTCCACCGGCTCGGGGCGCGCGGAGCGGGTCTCCGGGACCGCGCGGGCGGCGAGGAAGAGGCCCGCGAGGACGACCGGGACGTTGGCGAGGAAGACGGAACGCCAGCCGGTGCCCGCGATGTCCGCCGCCACCAGGACGCCGCCGAGGATCTGGCCGGCCACCATCGACAGACCGGCCGTGGCCCCGTACAGGCCCATGGCCTTCGCGCGTCGGGGGCCGGACGTGGTCGCCTGGATGGTCGCCAGCACCTGCGGCAGCATCGCGGCGGCCGAGGCGCCCTGCGCCACCCGCGCGGCCACCAGCGACCAGGCGTCAGGCGCCAGGCCGCAGGCCAGCGAGGTCAGCCCGAAGGCCGCCATGCCGCCCAGGAACAGGCGGCGCCGGCCGAAGAGGTCGCCGAGCCGGCCGCCTAGGACCAGCAGCACGGCGTACGCCACCCCGTACCCGGCGACGACCAGTTCCAGGACCGCCTCGCTCGCGGAGAGGTCCGCGCCGATGGTGGGCAGTGCGACGTTGACGATGAAGAAGTCGACGAGCGGGAGCGCCGCGGCCAGCAGCACCGTGAAGAGCCCGAGGCCGCCGAGTGCGGGCGACGCTTCCGGGGTGCCCGTACGGACGGGACGTGAGGTGATTGTTTCGGTCACGTGGTCGAGCCTGCGACCGTTTCCAGAGTGGTACCAGAGTCTTCTTATGCTGGTAGTAGGAGTACCTGGCAACAGGGTTCCGGACGCGGCACCCTGGAGGCATGACGACCACGACGGCTCAGGAGACGGCGGTGCGGGTCCCGGCCCGGGACGCGGGTTCGGAGATCCGGCGGCACGAACTGGCCGCCTTCCTGCGCAGCCGCCGCGAGCGCATCGCGCCGGAGCGGGTCGGGCTGCCCCGCGGACGACGGCGCCGGACCCCGGGGCTGCGGCGCGAGGAGGTCGCCCAGCTCTCGGCCGTCGGCGTCACCTGGTACACCTGGCTGGAGCAGGCCCGGGACATCCAGGTCTCCGTGCAGGTCCTCGACGCCCTCGCCCGCGCCCTGCTGCTCGACCCCACCGAGCGCACCCACCTCTTCCAGCTGGCGGGTTCCGTGGATCCGACGCCCGCGACGGACTGCCCGGCCATCACACCGGCCGTGCGCGCCCTGCTGGAGCAGTTCGAGCCGTACCCCGCCTGCGTGCAGAACAGCCGGTACGACATCCTCGCCCACAACCGGACGTACGGGCTGCTGCTGTGCGACCTGGACGCGGTGCCGCCCGAGGACCGCAACTGCATGGTCCTCTGCTTCACCCACGAGGACTGGGGGTCCTCCATCGTCCATCTGGAGGAGACCCAGCGGCTGATGGCGGCCCGGTTCCGCGCCACGATGGCCGGTCATCTCGCCGAGCCCGCCTGGAAGATGCTGCTCAAGCGGCTGCGCACCCAGTCGCCCGCCTTCCGCGAGGCCTGGGAGCGGCACGAGGTGGTCGCGCACCGGGGCAAGCGCAAGGAGTTCCTCAACCGGCACGTCGGCCGGATCCGCGTCGACCACACCGACCTGTGGCTCGGACCGGAACCGGGCCCCCGGATGGTGACCTACGCACCGGCCGACGAGGACTCCCGGGAGCGGCTGGAGAAGCTGCACGCGATCGCCCTGGAGCGGGAGCCGACCGGGTCGGGATGAGCGCCCGAAGTGCGGGAACCCGGGGAAATGCGGAAGGTGATGTTCCCGGGGTTTCCCAGGGTGTGCGCAGCCGGTGTGCACAGCCAGGGGTCCCCACCGCACGGACAGGGCGAGGACGAACAGTCATGGCTGAGCAGAAGTCGGCGCGGACACTCCCGCGGCCGTTGCACGCGGCCGCTTCGGCGGTGCGGAAGGTGCCGGGTGCCGGGACGGTGGGCAGGGCCGCCGAGGGCGCGCTGGACAGGATCGGGGCGGTGTCGCCGCGCGGGCGGCGCGTGCTCGTCTACACGGGCGCCGGAGTGCTGGGCGTCGCCGGCCTGGTGGAGTGGCCGGTCGCGGTCACCGGGGCGGCGGTGGCCTGGCTGACGCAGCCGCGCGGGCAGAACGGGCAGAACGGGCGGGGTGGCGACGGGAGCGCGGCGAAGGGCGGGGACGCGGAAGCGGCCGGAGCCCGGGGTGCCGCGGGCACCAGGCCTGCCCGGACGTCGGCCAGGAAGACCACCAGCAGGGCGGCTGCGACGAAGGCCGCCACGGCGAAGACGGCTGCGACGAAGGCCGCCACGGGAAAGCCGGCCGAGGCGAAGGCCGCCTCGGGGAGCACGACCGCGGCGAAGACGGCCGGGGCGAGGGGGAGCGGGACGAAGGCCGCCGGGGGCGGGACGGCCACCCCCGCCAAGTCGGCTGCCGCGGCGCGGCGGACCACCGGCGCCAAGAAGGCCGCCGCCAAGTCCACGGCCGCCAAGTCCACGACCACCGGGTCCACGGCGGCGAAGTCGGCCGCCGCGAGGAAGTCGCCCGCGAAGAAGTCGACCGCGAAGAAGTCCTCCGCGAAGAAGACCGCGTCCCCCACCCGGGCCAAGAGCCAGTCGGGGACCAAGGCGTCCTCGAGCCGGCCCTCCTCCTCGGGCGGCGGCCGGAGCGGGAGTCGCAGCCGCAAGACGGCCGCCGCGTCGCGCACCCGCACCTCCGGCTGAGGGAGAGCGATGGCCGGCGGACTGCTCACGCGTTCCCAGGACGCCGTCACGGGATTCGTGCTGGCCGGACCCCGGCTGCTCGCGCGCGGCACCGCGCCCGCCGTGGGCGCCGCGGCCGGGGCGGCGGCGGGCACCGCGCGGGCCGGTGTGCGCGGCGCCGACTTCGCGGCACGGGCGGCACGGGTGGCCCGCGCCGCGCTGCCCGGGGATCGCGGGACTGGCGGGCCGGACCCCGGGCGCACCTCGCGCTGCGGCCGGTCGCGAGGGACGAGGTGCGCCGGGCGGGCGGTACCGAGCGGGTGGGACGGCGGGTGGCGGCGGCCCTGGCCGAGCACCCGGACGTGCTGCTCGCCTACTGGGACACCGGTCTCGCCAGACTGGTGGTGACCGCGACCGAGGACGCGCTCACCGACCGCGTCGTGGACCACGCCACCGAACTCGCCGAACGCCACGGACTCACCCGGGTGGACCAGGCGGACCTGACCGGCCTCACCGGCCCGGACGAACCGGTCGACGTCGATCCGGTCGACGGCGGCCCAATCCACGACGACCTGGTGGACGAGCCGGACCACCCCGGCGACCCCGCCCCGGTGCGCGTCGCGGCGGCCGCGCTCGGCGCCGACGTGCTGGGCATCGCCGCCGCCGTGACCGGCGCGCGGCTGCGGCTGCCGCCCTCGCCCCGCCTGGTCACCGCCGTAGCGACGCTGCTGCGCGAGAACCCGGCATTCCGCGCCTGGCTGCGGGAGCGGCTCGGCGACCACCGCATGGACGTGGCGCTGGCCGCGGCCAACGCCGCCGTCCACGGTGCCGGGCAGAGCCCCACCTCACTGGTGCTCGACGGGGCGCTGCGCGTGTGCCAGCTGACGGAGGCGGTGGCGCGGGGTGCCGCCTTCGAGGTCGTGCACGACCGGTTGTGCGTGCCCGGCCGCGACAGCCTGCCCGCCGTACCCGCCCTGCGTCCGCCGCCGCGCACCTCCCCGGCCCAGGACTACGCCGCCCACGCCTCGGCGGGCAGCGTGGCGGGCGCCGCCGCGACCCTGCTGGTCAAGCACGACCTCGCCGAGGCGGCGGAGGCGGTGCTCGCCGGTTCGCCCAAGGCCGCCCGTTACGGGCCCGCCGCCTTCCACGCCGTACTGAGCGCAGCGCTGTCCCGCACGGGTGTGCTGGTGCGCGATCCCGGGCGGCTGCGGCAGCTGGAGATGGCCCGCACGGTCGTACTGCACCCCAGCGCGCTGCGGGTGCCGGACGCGGGCGCGGACCCGTGGACCGAGGACGTGCTGGACGCGGCGCGGCGCGCGGGACTGCGGGTGGTCATGGTCGAGGATCCGGCGCTGGCCGACTTCACCGGACTCGCCGACCAGGTCGTCGGCGCCCACCGCCCGCTCGCGGACGTCGTGGCCGAACTGCGCGCCGAGGGCGGCGTCGTCACCGTCGTACGGCCGCTGCCCGGCGACGACGGGTCGGTGTCGGCCGGGCTGCTCGCCGGGGACGTGGCCGTCGCGCTGGCCGACGGGGACTGCCCGGTGGCGTGGGGCGCGGACGTGCTCGCGCCGCAGGGGCTCGCCGACGTGTGGCGGGTGCTGCGGGCGGTGCCGGTCGCGCGTGCGGTCGGGCGCCGGTCGCAGACGCTGGCCCGGTCCGGGGCCGCGCTGTCCGGACTGCTGGTCGCGGTCGGCGAGGCGCGCGGCAGGAGCCGGGGCGGCGTGTCGTCGCTCCTCGGGATGCGGCACGCGCCGGTCGACGCGAGCGCGGCGCTGGCCCTGCTGTCCGGCACCCGGGCGGCGATCGGCGTGGCGACGGCCCGCGCTCCGCACCCCCGGGCCCGGGTCGCCTGGCACGCGCTGGACCCGCAGGACGTACGGGAGCGGCTGGAGCGGGAGCGGGAACCCGAGCCGACCGCCGTGGAACAGGCCACGGCCCGGATGCGGGCGGCCGCCGACCGGGCGGGGCGGGTGCCCGTGCTGGCTCCGGTCCGCTGGTCGTGGCAGCTGGCCCGGGCCGTACGCGGCGAACTGGACGACCCGCTCACCCCGGTCCTCGCGGTCGGCTCGGCGGCCTCCGCGATCCTCGGGTCGGTCGTGGACGCGCTGCTCGTGGTCGGCGCCCTCGACCTGAACGCGCTGGTCGGCGGCTTCCAGCGGCTGCGCGCCGAGCGGGCGCTGTCCGGGCTGCTGGCGGAGCAGAAGCAGAAGGCCCGGGTCGCCGAGGAGCAACTCGGCCCGGACGCCGCGGACTTCACGCCGGAGGGCGAGCCGCGGATCGTGGACGCGGCCAAGCTGCACCCGGGCCATGTGATCGAGCTGAAGGCGGACGACGTGGTGCCCGCCGACGCGCGGCTGCTGTGGGAGGACGGCCTGGAGGTGGACGAGTCCGCGCTGACCGGCGAGTCGCTGCCGGTGGACAAGTGCGTGGACCCGGCGCCCCGCGCCCCCGTGGCGGAGCGGTACTGCATGGTCTTCGAGGGCACGACCGTGGTGGCCGGGCGGGCCCGCGCCGTCGTCGTCGACACCGGCGACCACACCGAGGCGGCGCGCGCGGTCGCGCTGGCGGCCCGTACGCCGTCCGCGGCCGGAGTGCAGGCCAGGCTCCAGGAGCTGACCCGCAAGGCGCTGCCGCTCACCCTGGCGGGCGGCGCCGCGGTGACCGGGCTCTCGCTGCTGCGCGGGGCGCCGATCCGGCAGGCCGTCGCCGCGCGGCGTGTCGGTGGCGGTGGCCGCCGTGCCCGAGGGACTGCCGCTGGTGGCGACCGTGGCCCAGCTCGCCGCGGCCCGCCGGCTCGAGCCGCCGGGGCGTCCTGGTGCGCACCCCGCGCACGCTGGAGGCGCTCGGCCGGATGGACACCGTCTGCTTCGACAAGACGGGCACCCTCACCGAGAACAGGCTGCGGCTGTCCCGGGTCGCGGGCGCCGACGGCACGGTACGCCGGGCGGGCGACCCGGAGACCGCCGACACCGTACGGACCGCCGCGCGCGCCTGCCCGCGGCTGGACGGCGACGGCGCCCGGCCCACCCACGCCACCGACGAGGCGGTCCTGGACGCGGCCGGGGACGACCCCGGGTGGACGCAGGAGGAGGGCCTGCCCTTCGAGACCTCCCGCGGCTACGCCGCCGCAGTCGGACGCGAGGACGGAACCGGCCCCGCCGTGCTGGTGGTCAAGGGCGCTCCGGAGACGGTGCTGCCCGCCTGCGCCGGGCTCCCGGACCACGCCCTGGAGGTGGCGCAGCGGCTGGCGGGCGACGGACTGCGCATCATCGCGGTGGCGCGGCGGCCCCTGGCGAGGGGCGAGAAGGCCGCCGACGTCCTCGAACAGTCGCCGTCGAAGCTGGAGTTCACCGGACTGCTCGCGCTCGCCGACGTGCCCCGCGAGACCTCCCCGGCGCTGGTGCGCGGGCTGCGCGAGGCGGGCGTACGGCCCGTGGTGCTGACCGGCGACCATCCGCAGACCGCCCACGCCATCGCCGTCGACCTGGGCTGGCCCGAGGACGCGGTCGTGGTCACCGGCGACGAACTCGCCGCCGCCGACCGCACCGCCCGCTCCCGGATGCTGCGCGACGCGGACGTCGTGGCCCGGGTGGCGCCCGAGCAGAAGCTCCAGGTCGTCGAGTCCCTGCGGGACGCCGGGCGGGTCGTCGGCATGGTCGGCGACGGCGCCAACGACGCCGCCGCGATCCGGGCCGCCGACATCGGCGTCGGCATCAGCGCCCGCGGCTCGGCCGCCGCCCGCAACGCCGCCGACCTGGTGGTCACGGGCGACGACCTGCTCGTGCTGGTGGAGGCGGTGCGGGAGGGGCGTGCCCTGTGGCACAGCGTCGCCGACGCCATCGCCATCCTGATCGGCGGCAACGCGGGCGAGGTCGGCTTCGGCATCCTCGGCACGGTGCTGGGCGGCGCCGCCCCGCTGTCCACCCGGCAGATGCTGCTGGTCAACCTCTTCACCGACCTGTTCCCCGCGATGGCGGTCGCGGTGACGAAGACGGGCGATCCGGAGCAGGAGGCCGCCGACGCGGGCGCGCCGCTCGGCACGGCCGTGCTGGGCGAGCCGCTCATCCGGCAGATCCGGCACCGGGCCCTGACCACGGCGCTCGGGGCGACCGCGGCCTGGCTCTTCGGCCGCTTCACGCCGGGCACGGAGCGCCGCTCGACGACCATGGCCCTGTGCGCGGTCGTCGGCACCCAGCTCGCCCAGACCCTCGCCGACCGCCGCGGCAGTCGCCTGGTCCAGGTCACGTCGCTCGGCTCGGCCGCCGCCCTGGTCGCCCTCGTCCAGACGCCGGGCGCCAGCCGCCTCTTCGGCTGCACCCCGCTGGGCCCGGTCGCGTGGACCGGCGTGGCCGCGGCGATCGCGCTGGCGCTGGCGGGGCAGCGGGCGTTGCCGGGCGTGGAGGACGCGATCGTCAGGTACTGGCCGAAGATGGCGGAACGGCTGCCGCGGGCGGTGCGGTGAGGCGGGGCGCCGGGACCGGCCGCCGCCCGCCGGGGACGGTCACGTCCCCGCCCGCGCCGCCTCCCGCACCTCCGGCGACCGGAGGCGCTCGGCCGTCCGCTCCGCCGTGCGGTGGGCCCAGCGGCCGCTCGTGACGGCGCCGAGGACGAGGACCGCGAGGCCGCAGGCGGCCAGGATCCACCAGCCGGGGCGGGCGGCGGAGACGAAGGTGTCGCGGTACGACGATCCGCTCACGCCCGCCGCCAGCACCGCGCCGACCACCGCCACGCCGAGGGTCTGGCCCAGCTGGCGGCTGGTGGAGGCGACGGCCGCGGCGACCCCGGCCTGGGCCCTGGGCATGCCGGAGACCGCGGTGTTGGTGATGGGCGCGTTGACGAAGCCGAAGCCGATGCCGAACAGGACGTAGCCGAGGAAGAGGGTGAGGTCGGACGTCTCGGCCTCGAAGGCGGCGAAGAGGGTCCCGCTCACGGTCAGTGCCCCGCCCGCGATCAGCAGGGGCAGGCGCGGCCCCCGGCTGCCGACCAGCCGGCCGGACAGCGGGGCACACAGGAAGGTCGGGACGGCCATCGGCAGCATCCACAGGCCGGCCTCCAGGGCGCTCAGTCCGCGCACGTTCTGGAGATACAGCGTGGACAGGAAGAGGAAGCCGCCCAGCGCGGCGAACGCGCTGATCGCTATGACGGTGGCCCCGCTGAACGGCGCCGACCGGAAGAAACGCAGCTCGATGAGGGGGTCGGTGCGGCGGGGCTCGTGCAGGAGCAGGCCGGTCAGCGCGGCGAGCGCCAGTACCGCGAAGGGCAGCACGGTGCGCAACCCGGCGTTCGGCGCCTCGATGATCGCGTACGTCAGGGAACCGAACAGCACGATCACCATCAGCTGGCCCAGCGGGTCGGGGCGCCGGGCCTTCGGCGCGCGGGACTCGGGGACGAAGCGGAGGGTGAGCAGGAGGGCGGCCAGGCCCACCGGAAGGTTGACCCAGAAGATCGAGCGCCAGCCGACCGACTCCACCAGCACCCCGCCCACCAGGGGACCGGCGGCCATGGAGATGCCGACCACCGCACCCCAGACACCGATCGCGCGGGCGCGCTCACGCGGGTCGGTGAAGGTGTTGGTGATGATCGACATCGCGACCGGGTTGAGCATCGAACCGCCCACCGCCTGCATCATCCGGAAGACGATCAGCGAGGACAGGTCGGGGGCCAGCGAGCACAGCAGCGAGCCGAGCGTGAAGATCACCAGGCCGGTCATGAAGACCCGCTTGCGGCCGATCCGGTCGGCGGTGGAGCCGGCCAGCATCAGCAGCGCGGCCAGCACCAGCGTGTACGCGTCGATGGCCCACTGCAGGCCCGACGTGCTCGCGTGCAGGTCGCGCTGCATGGAGGGGAGGGCGACGTTGAGGATCGTGTTGTCGATACTCACGATCAGCAGGCTCATGCAGCAGATGGCGAGCACGAGCATGCGGCGGCGATGGGTCAGCTCGGGCATGAACTCCAGCCTACGCCTACTTCGATAGTGCGTCTAACTAATGACCGATGCACGGTCTTCGTCCACAGGGCGCGACGGGCACCGCCCCGCGTGCGTGACAATGGGGGAATGTCCACGCTCACCACGTCCGCCCCCCACGCCACCGCCGCGCCGCTGAGGATCGGCCCGCACACCGTCGCGCCGCCGGTGGTGCTGGCGCCGATGGCCGGGATCACCAACGCGCCGTTCCGCACGCTGTGCCGTGAGTTCAGCGGGGGCAAGGGCCTGTTCGTGAGCGAGATGATCACCACCCGGGCGCTGGTCGAGCGCAACGAGAAGACCATGCAGCTGATCCACTTCGACGCGACGGAGACCCCGCGCTCGATCCAGTTGTACGGCGTCGACCCGGTGACCGTCGGCAAGGCCGTCCGCATGATCGCGGAGGAGGACCTGGCCGACCACATCGACCTGAACTTCGGCTGCCCGGTGCCCAAGGTGACCCGCAAGGGCGGCGGCTCGGCACTGCCGTACAAGCGGAACCTGCTGCGGGCCATCGTCCGCGAGGCCGTCACCGGCGCCGGTGACCTGCCCGTCACGATGAAGATGCGCAAGGGCCTCGACGACGACCACCTCACCTACCTCGACGCCGGCCGGATCGCCGTCGAGGAGGGCGTCACCGCCATCGCCCTGCACGGCCGCACCACCGCCCAGCACTACGGCGGCACCGCCGACTGGGACGCCATCGCCCGCCTCAAGGAGCACGTCCCGGAGATCCCGGTCCTCGGCAACGGCGACATCTGGTCCGCCGAGGACGCGCTGCGCATGGTGCGGGAGACCGGCTGCGACGGCGTCGTCGTCGGACGCGGCTGCCTCGGACGGCCGTGGCTCTTCGCCGACCTGGTCGCCGCCTTCGAGGGCCGCACCGACTCGTTCGTGCGGCCGACCCTGCGCGAGGTCGCCGACGTGATGGTGCGGCACGCGACCTTGCTCGGGGAGTGGATCGGCGACGAAGCGCGCGGCGTCATCGACTTCCGCAAGCACGTCGCCTGGTACCTCAAGGGTTTCGCCGTCGGCTCCGAGATGCGCAAGCGGCTCGCGATCACCTCCTCCCTGGAGGCCCTGCGCACCGGGCTCGACGAACTCGACCTCGACCAGCCCTGGCCCGCCGGCACCGACGGCCCCCGCGGCCGCACCTCCGGCAACAACCGGGTGGTCCTGCCCGACGGCTGGCTCAAGGACCCGTACGACTGCGCGGGCGTCGGCGCGGACGCCGAGCTGGACACCTCCGGCGGCTGACCACCGGTAGGAGATGTATCCCCCGTCCCGGTCCAGGTTCATGTTCACGTCGAGCTTGTAGTACTTGCCGTAGTAGTTCCAGGCGCGCAGGTAGTCGTCGCCGTTCTCGTCGTTGCGCAGGTACTCCACCACGGCGGAATGCCCGTCGGCGGCGTTGTCCCAGACCAGCAGGTGGTCGCCGACCGGGCCGCCCAAGAGGGCGTACCGGGCGGCGAGTTGGGGACGTGGACGACCCTGGGCCCCGAACCGTGTAATTCGAACTCATTTTCCCCGAGTGGGATGCGGGGTGGAGCCGTACGCGGTCAGGAAGCGGTCGCGGAAGGAACTCATCTTCCACACCGGGGCGTCGTGGGCCGGTTTCAGCCCCTCTGTCCAGTTCCAGCCGTCGACCGCGTCGAGCACCTTCGGGTCCCTGGCGACGATCGACACCGGGACGTCCCGGCTCGCCCGGTTCCCGCTGACGCGGGCGAGCGGCTGGTGGTCGCCGAGGAACACGAGGACGGTGTCGTCGGTGCCGTAGCGCTCCAGCCACTGGGTGAGGCTGGTGACCGAGTACTGGATCGACTTGCCGTACTCCTCCTTCGAGCGGGCGGAGTCGGTGATGATGTCGGGCGCCTTCACGCCCGCCGCCTCGATGCCGTCGTACACCGACCCGTCGCCGACCTCGTCCCAGCCGACCATCCTCGGGATCGGCGCCCAGGGCTGGTGGCTGGAGGTGAGGATGACCTCCGCCAGCAGCGGCCGGTCGCGCTTCCTGCCGTGCTCCAGGCGCTGGAACGCCTCCAGCGCGTACTGGTCCGGCATCGTCGACCAGCTGAACTTCGGCCCCCGGTAGCCCATGTCGAACGCGTCGTAGACCTTGTCGAGCCCGTGCCAGTCCGCCTCCGGCCAGGCCTTCTGCACCCCCGGCATGATCCCGACCGTGTCCCAGTCGCCGGTCTTCCGGAAGGCCTTGGTGAGCGTGAGGTGGTCGCCGGCGGTGACGGTGCGGTAGCGCTGCTGGTTGTCCACCCACAGGCCGGACAGGAAGGTGGAGTGCCCGAGCCAGCTGCTGCCGCCGTACGTCGCCGAGGTCAGCCAGCCGCTGCGGGCGTGGAAGCCCGCCTTCGCCAGCGCCGCGGTGCTCGTGTCCAGGGTCCGGTCGACACCCGGTGCCATCACCGGGTCCTCGATGGCGCTGCGGCCGTAGCTCTCGATGAACGTGAAGACCATGTCCTTGCCGCGCAGGTCCGGCACCAGCTCGGCGCCGGGTGTGGCGCCGAAGCGGTCCGCCTCCGCCTCCTTCGCGAAGGCCGCCTCGTCCCGCAGCGTGTCCACGACCCGGTGCGCCTGCGCCTCCATCGCCCGGGAGGCACTGGTGGTGGCCACCGGCACGCCGAAGGTCTGCAGGCCCAGCGAGGCGCAGGTCATCCACACGGTGGCCGTCATCAGCGCGCCCCGGGCCGCCCGTTCCCGGTGCGCGGCGAGCAGTTCGCCGAGCCGGACCGACGCCAGCGCCATGAGCACCAGCAGCGAGACGGCCAGCACGACGGCGCCCACCGCGGCCCAGGCCGCCGTCGCCCCGCCCATCGAGTCCGCCACGAACGACTGGGCGTCGTCGAGCAGACCCCAGTCCAGGACGAGGTTGAAGTTCCGGCCCAGGTACTCGGTGAAGCCCATGTCGAGCAGGTTCAGCACGGTCAGCGCGCCCAGGACGGTCCCGAACAGCGCGGCCGCCACCAGGCGCGGCACCCGGGGCAGGCAGAGCAGCAGCACCGCCGCGACGACCGCCTCCACCGGGATCCGTGCGAAGCGGTTGGGCTCCAGGGCCGCCGGCGTGTTCGGCAGCAGCAGCGCCCCGCACACCAGAATGGCCGAAAGGGCCGTGGTGACCCGGCGGACCACGACGGCGGCGCGCGGGTGCCGGGAGCGCCACGCGCGCCAGTGGGCGAGGCGGGCCCCGAGGGCCGTGAGGGCCTTCAGCGGGGCGGGTCCGGGTGCGCCAGGGGTGTCGGGATCGTCGTCGGCTGTCTGCGGCGGCCGGCGGAATGGCGTGATGACGGGCACCCGAAGGTCCTTCCGTGCGAAACCCGGTGGACGGCGGGCCCCGGCGAGGGGGCCGGGACCCGCCGCACTCTCGTACGTCCGGCGCGGACGGTCCGTTCACGGGTCCGCATGGTGAAATCCGGCGGCGTGTGGGAGCGTGATTCTCGCCACCTCTGATAGAGGCGGTGCTCAGATGAGCGGATCTTGGGCGACTCCACTTCTCCAAGGTGTGGCACTGAGTGCCATGCGTTGATCGTTCATCGAGCGAACTCAAACGTAGATAATGATGCTCAGGTGAGCGGAGAGTCCGGCGTACGAGAGTTCATGCGTTCAAGAAGTGAAAACACAAGCGGTCGGTCGCTTGCCAAGCCTTGACTTTCGATCCGCTGGCGGACGGGTGGTTACGGGCGCATGACGCACACGTGGACGTACCCACAGGCCTTTGATCTGGGTACATTCCTCGCCGTCAGGGCAGCCACCGCGTCCTCGAGGAGTCGAGACCCGTGTCGGAAAACAAAGATCCCCAGGTAGCGAACGCAGCGAAGTTCGTTTACGACTTCACCGAGGGCAACAAGGACCTCAAGGACCTCCTCGGCGGCAAGGGCGCCAACCTCGCCGAGATGACCAACCTGGGTCTCCCGGTCCCTCCCGGCTTCACCATCACCACCGAGGCCTGCAAGACCTACCTCGACAGCGGCGAGGAACCGGCGGCACTGCGTGACGAGGTGAGTGCGCACCTCGACGCCCTCGAAGCGAAGATGGGCAAGAAGCTCGGCCAGGCCGACGACCCCCTCCTCGTGTCGGTCCGCTCCGGGGCCAAGTTCTCCATGCCCGGCATGATGGACACCGTCCTCAACATCGGCCTCTCCGACAAGTCCGTGCAGGGCCTGGCCAAGCAGGCCGGCGACGACCGCTTCGCGTGGGACTCCTACCGCCGCCTGATCCAGATGTTCGGCAAGACCGTCCTCGGCGTCGACGGCGACCTCTTCGAGGAGGCGCTGGAGGCGGCGAAGACGGCCAAGAAGGTCGCGGTCGACACCGAGCTGGAGGCCGCCGACCTCAAGAAGCTCGTCACCAAGTTCAAGAAGATCGTCAAGACCGAGGCCGGCCGGGACTTCCCGCAGGACCCGCGCGAGCAGATGGACCTCGCCATCAAGGCGGTCTTCGACTCCTGGAACGGCGAACGCGCCAAGCTCTACCGCCGCCAGGAGCGCATCCCGCACGACCTCGGCACCGCCGTCAACGTCTGCTCCATGGTCTTCGGCAACCTCGGCCCCGACTCCGGTACCGGCGTCGCCTTCACCCGCGACCCCGCCTCCGGGCACCAGGGCGTCTACGGCGACTACCTGCAGAACGCCCAGGGCGAGGACGTCGTCGCGGGCATCCGCAACACCGTCGCGCTGGCGGAGCTGGAGCAGATCGACAAGAAGTCGTACGACCAGCTGATGCAGATCATGGAGACGCTGGAGAACCACTACCTGGACCTGTGCGACATCGAGTTCACCATCGAGCGCGGCCAGCTGTGGATGCTCCAGACCCGCGTCGGCAAGCGCACCGCGGGCGCCGCCTTCCGGATCGCCACCCAGCTCGTCGACCAGGGCCTGATCGACGAGGCCGAGGCCCTCCAGCGGGTCAACGGCGCCCAGCTCGCCCAGCTGATGTTCCCCCGCTTCGACGACGAGGCGAAGGTCGAGAAGGTCGGCCGGGGCATCGCCGCCTCGCCGGGCGCGGCGGTCGGCAAGGCCGTCTTCGACTCGTACACGGCCGTCAAGTGGTCCCGGTCCGGCGAGAAGGTCATCCTGGTCCGCCGCGAGACCAACCCGGACGACCTGGACGGCATGATCGCCGCCGAGGGCATCCTGACCTCGCGCGGCGGCAAGACCTCCCACGCGGCCGTGGTGGCGCGCGGCATGGGCAAGACCTGTGTCTGCGGCGCCGAGGAGCTGGAGGTCGACACCAAGCGCCGCCGGATGACCGTGCCCGGCGGGCACGTCGTCGAGGAGGGCGACGTGATCTCCATCGACGGCTCCTCCGGCAAGGTCTACCTCGGCGAGGTGCCGGTCGTGCCCTCCCCGGTGGTCGAGTACTTCGAGGGCCGCATGCACGCGGGTGCCGAGGACGCCGACGAGCTGGTCGAGGCCGTGCACCGGATCATGGCCTTCGCCGACCGCAAGCGCCGGCTGCGGGTGCGCGCCAACGCCGACAACGCCGAGGACGCGCTGCGCGCCCGCCGGTTCGGCGCCCAGGGCATCGGCCTGTGCCGCACCGAGCACATGTTCCTCGGCGACCGCCGCGAGCTGGTGGAGCGGCTGATCCTCGCCGACACCGAGGCGGTGCGCGAGGAGTCCCTCAAGGAGCTGCTGCCGCTCCAGAAGCAGGACTTCGTCCAGCTCTTCGAGTCGATGGACGGCCTCCCGGTCACCGTCCGCCTCCTCGACCCGCCACTGCACGAGTTCCTGCCCGACATCACCGAACTGTCGGTGCGCGTCGCGCTCGCCGAGTCCCGCCAGGAGCCGCACGAGAACGAGCTGCGCCTGCTCCAGGCCGTGCACCGCCTCCATGAGCAGAACCCGATGCTGGGCCTGCGCGGCGTCCGCCTCGGCCTGGTCATCCCCGGCCTGTTCACCATGCAGGTCCGCGCCATCGCCGAGGCCGCGGCCGAGCGCAAGGCGGCCAAGGGCGACCCGCGCGCCGAGATCATGATCCCGCTGGTCGGCACCGTCCAGGAGCTGGAGATCGTCCGCGAGGAGGCCGACCAGGTCATCGCCGAGGTCGAGGCCGCCACCGGCGCCAAGCTCAAGCTGTCGATCGGCACCATGATCGAGCTGCCCCGCGCCGCGCTGACCGCCGGGCAGATCGCCGAGGCCGCGGAGTTCTTCTCCTTCGGCACCAACGACCTGACCCAGACCGTGTGGGGCTTCAGCCGCGACGACGTCGAGGCCAGCTTCTTCACGGCCTACCTGGAGAAGGGCATCTTCGGCGTCTCCCCGTTCGAGACCATCGACAAGGACGGTGTCGGCTCCCTGGTCGCCGCCGCCGCGAAGGCCGGCCGCGCCACGCGTCCCGACCTGAAGCTCGGCGTCTGCGGCGAGCACGGCGGCGACCCGGAGTCCGTCCACTTCTTCCACGAGGTGGGTCTGGACTACGTCTCCTGCTCCCCGTTCCGGATCCCGGTGGCCCGACTGGAGGCCGGCCGGGCGGCGTCGCGGTCGAAGGGCAGCGACCACCGGTAACCCCCGAACGGGGTCGAAGGCCCCGGAGCCGCCGTCTGTCACCCGACCACCCTCACCGATCGGCGGCGGCTCCGGACCACGAGAAAAGGCGGCACCCGTGCGGGGGTGCCGCCTTTTGTGACACGTGCAACGGTGTGAATTCCTCTCTGCTGAGCAGCAGCAAGCTGTCAGCAGACTCGGAGGGCCCTGGCAGCGGACAGCGGCCGACACCCGGAACGGTGGTTGGATGACCCAGACGGATCACAGGGAACCGGCCGGTACGGCCCACCGGGACGGGAACGGGGACAGAGCGGCGGGGAAGGTGCCCAGCCCCCGGACCGGCGCGGAGGAGAGAGTCCCCGAGGCCGGGCCCCCCGTGACCCGGAACCGGCTCGCCGCCCTGGACGGACTGCGGTTCCTGGCGGCCCTGTCCGTGGTCTTCTTCCACTTCGTCGGTCAGGTGCCCTCCACGATGCGGACCATGTGGGGCCGCCCCGTCGACAGCGTCTTCCCCGAGGCCCAGAGCTACTTCGCCTACGGCCGGCTCGGCGTCGAACTCTTCTTCCTGATCAGCGGGTTCGTCATCTGCATGAGCGCGTGGGGCCGCACCCCGCGCGACTTCTTCATCTCCCGCGTCACCCGGCTGTACCCCATGTACTGGGTGGCCATCGCGATCACGGCCTGCGTGATCTACTTCGCCGGTGACCCGTTCGGGCAGCCGCACCCGCGCGTGATCTTCGCCAACCTGACGATGCTCCAGACTCCGCTGGGCGTGGAGAACCTGGACTCCGTCTACTGGACGCTCTGGCCCGAGCTGTGCTTCTACCTCACCTTCGCGGTCGTGGTGTGGAAGGGCCTGACGTACCAGCGGGTGGTGATCTACTGCGGCCTGTGGACGGTCGCCGCCGTGCTCGCCCCCGGCGCCGACATCCACCTGCTCACCCTGCTGGTGAACCCGCCGTCCGCGCCCTACTTCATCGCGGGCCTGGCCTTCTACCTCATGTACCGCTACCGCCCCACCCCGCTGCTGTGGGGCATCGTCGCCATGTCGTGGCTGCTGGCGCTGCACTACCTGCTGACGCCCGGCGGCGGCCGTCTGGACTGGGACGTGTGGCAGCCCGGGCGCGGCTGGCTGGTCCTGGTCATCACGGTGTTCTTCCTGCTGGTCGCCGCCGTCGCGCTCGGCTGGACCAGCCGCATCCGCTGGCGCGGACTGACCGTCGCGGGCACGCTGACCTTCCCGCTGTACCTGCTGCACGACGCCATCGGCGTCAACGTCATGCACCACTTCGGCGACCGGGCCCACCCGTGGGTCGTGGTCTGCGTCACCGTCGCCGCCCTGGTCGCGCTGTCCTACGTGGTGCAGCGGTTCGTCGAGCGCCCGGTGGCCCGGGCCGCACGGCGCTGGCTGAGCAGCGCCGCGTTCAGCCTCAGGGCGCCGGAGCCCCGCCGCTGAACGACGGGGCTCCGGGGACGCGCGACCCGGGCCCGGCGCGGGGCGGTTCAGGCCGCGCCGCGGTTCAGGCCGCGCCGTCGCTCCGGCGGCGGCGCGCGGCCAGCATCAGTCCGCCGCCCGCGAGCACGACGACCGCGCCGCCCGCCGCCAGGTACGGGGTGCTGTCGTCGCCGCCGGTCTCGGCCAGGTCGGTGTCCTGCTGCCCGGCGGCCTCGGCGCCGCCGCCCTCCTCGCTCCCGGAGTCCTTCCCGCTCCCGGCGCCCGCCGCGTCGTCCGTGTCCTTGGCGCCGGTGTCCTCGTCGTCGGCGGGCACGAAGCCGGCCGGCGGCTTGTCGCAGCCGACGCCGTCCTTGTCGCGGTCCAGGTGCTCGCCGTAGTGCTCGTCGCCCTTCTTGATGTTGGAGTAGCCGGCGTCGTACGCCTCGGAGCAGTTCTTGAACGGGTGGGTGCCGTCGTGGGCCTGGGCGGCGGCGGCCGGCAGGGCGGCCAGGGCGAGTGCGGCGACGGTGACGGCGGCGGGCTTGCGGAGCAGCTTCATCGAGAGTCCCGGGAACGGTGTGGATGGGCGGATACGAGGTGACGAAGCTATTGAGGTGACCAAGATGTGGTGGGGATATGAAGGACTCGTGATGAGAACGTGACGTGACCGGACGGTAGCTCTCCGCTCAGGGCTGCCGGGCGCGTACGGTGAGACGGGGCAGGACCGGGGAAGGAGCCGCGGATGACCGGCTGGAGCACGGGCGACATCCCCGACCTGGACGGGCGCGTCGCCGTCGTCACCGGGGCCAACGGCGGCCTCGGCTACGTGATCGCCCGGGAGCTGGCCCGCAAGGGCGCGACCGTCGTGCTCGCCTGCCGCAGCGAGGAGCGGGGGAGCGCGGCCGTGCGGCGCCTGACGGGCGAGGTGCCCGGCGCCGCCGTGGAACCGGCGCGGCTGGACCTCGGGGACCTGGCCTCGGTCCGGGAGTTCGCCTACGGGCTGCCGTACGAGCGGGTCGATCTCCTCGTCAACAACGCCGGGGTGATGGCGCTGCCGCACGGCACGACGGCGGACGGCTTCGAGACCCAGTTCGGCGTCAACCACCTGGGGCACTTCGCGCTCACCGGGCTGCTGCTGCCCTCCCTGCTGGCCGCGCCCGGCGCCCGGATCGTGACCGTCTCCAGCTTCCTGCACGTGCTGGCCAGGGTCGATCCGCGCGACCTCAACAGCGTGCGGCGGTACGGGCGCTGGACCGCTTACGCCCGCTCGAAGTCCGCCAACCTGCTCTTCACCCACGAGCTGGCGCGCCGGCTCGCGGCACGGGAGGGCGCCTCGGACGTCCGCGCGGTCGCCGCCCACCCCGGGTACGCGGAGACCGGACTCCACGCCGCCGGGCCCCGGTCCGAGGGGCGCCGGCTCGCCGAGCGGCTGGCGCGGCTCGGGAGCCGGGTCGTCGCCCAGTCCCCGGAGGCCGGTGCGCTGCCCGTGCTGTACGCGGCGACCGCGCCCGGCGTGCCCTCCGACTCCTTCACCGGCCCGTCCTTCGCGATGTGGCGCGGGGCGCCCGCGCCGTCCTGGCGGGCGTCCTGGACCACCGACGACGCGATGGGGGAGCGGCTGTGGGCGGCCTCCGAGCGGTTGACGGGCGTGATCTACGACGCGCTGCTGCCCTGAGGGCCCGGCCGGGGCGCCCTGAGGGGCGTCGGGGCGGCGCCCCCGGCGCTCAGGCCGTCTGGCCGCCGTCCACCACCAGGTCGGTCCCCACCACCGACGCCGCGTCGTCGGACGCCAGGTACAGCACGGCCGCCGCGACCTCCGCCACCGCCGAGACCCGGCCGAGCGGCGTCTCCTCCCGCATCCGCTCGGCCCGTCCGGCCTCCGTCTCGCCCGGCCGCAGGGACATCGAGGTCGCCGTGGCGCCGGGGCTGACGGCGTTGATGCGGACCCCGTCCCCGATGTGGTCCAGGGCGGCGCCCCGGGTGAGGGCCGAGACGGCCGCCTTGGTCGCCGCGTAGGCCGTGGCGCCGGGGCTGCGCTTGTGCGCTCCGAAGGTGGAGGCGATGTTCACGATCGTGCCGC
The DNA here is from genome assembly GCF_027947575.1 of Streptomyces rubrogriseus. Lineage (NCBI taxonomy): Bacteria > Bacillati > Actinomycetota > Actinomycetes > Kitasatosporales > Streptomycetaceae > Streptomyces > Streptomyces rubrogriseus. The sequence continues at coordinate 1,452,736 of NZ_CP116256.1, forward strand.
CGCCCGGCTGGGCGCGCATGTGCCCGACCTCCGCCCGCAGGGCGAGGAACACGCCGGTGACGTTGATGTCGAGCTGCGCGTGCCAGTCCTCCTCGGCCAGGTCGGCGACGGGCACCCCGCCGCGGAAGACGCCCGCGTTGTTCACGGCCACGTCGAGGGAGCCGAAGTGGTCCACTGCCGCGGCCACCAGGGCGTCCACGTCCTCGCGCCGGGTGACGTCCGCGGTGACGGCCAGCGCCTTGCCGCCCGCCTGCTCGACCAGGGCCGCCGTCTCGTCGAGCGGTCCCCGCGCGCGCCCGGCGACGACGACGTGCGCGCCCTCGGCGGCCAGGGCGAGGGCGACGGCCCGTCCGATGCCGGAGCCCGCGCCGGTGACGAGGGCGGTCCTGCCGGTGAAACGCTGGGTGGTCATGAATCTCCCCTTTTCTCGACCGAATTTCTTGACCAATCGGTTCAGTATGTGGCCGTGAAGACACCCCTCCCAAGAGGGGTGCGTCCGTTTCCTCAGTCGAGCAGCGCGAGGGCCTGTTCCGCCGCGTCCCGCATCCTGGCCGGGTCCGGCGAGGCCTTGCCGACCACCCGCATGCCCTGGAGCAGGACCAGCAGCATCCGGGCGAGCGCCAGTGGATCGCGTTCCGCGGGCAGGTCGCCCTCGGCGCGGGCCCGGGCCAGCGCCGTGTGCAGCACGGTCTCCAACTGGTCCCAGTTCCGCTCGACCCGCCGGGCGGCGACCGCGTCGTGCGGGGCCAGCTCGGCGGCGGTGTTGGTGACGAAACAGCCGTGCAGCCGCGAGTCGTCGGCGCTCGCCTCGGCGGCGTAGCGCCGCACCAGGGCCCGCACGCCCGGCAGGGCCGGGCCCGGCCGGGACAGGTCCTCCAACAGGTCCGGGAGCAGCCCCTGCTCGTAGCGCGCCAGCGCCTTCAGGTACAGCTCGCGCTTGTTGCCGAAGGTCGCGTAGATGCTGGCGCGCCCGACGCCGAGGTGCTCCACGAGGTCGGACATCGACGTCGCCTCGTAGCCGCGCCGCCAGAACAGCTCCAGGGCTGCCCGCAGCGCGGCGTCCGGATCGAACTCCTTGGTCCTGGCCACGATCCGCAGCCTAGGGCCATCTGAAACGATCGGTCAAGTAAGCCCGGCTCAGGAGGGGTTCACGGCGTTCGCGGCCCGCACCGTCGGCACGGCCTGCACCGCCTGCACCGCCTTCACCTGGTACGTCTCCACCCGCATCGCCGCGTCGTCCAGGCACTCCCCGGTCGTGAGGTCGAAGCGCTGCTTGAGCAGCGGGGAGGCGACGAACGGGCGGCCCTGGTGGGTGCCGGTCAGGCCGCGGGAGAGGACCGCCGCGCCGGTGAACGGGTCCCGGTTGTCGATGGCGTACAGCCCGCCGTCCCGGTCGCGGAACAGGGCCACCTGGCCGCCGTCCGGGAGCAGGGCCGCCACGCCACGGCCCGGGAGCAGGGCGCCGAGGTCGCAGGCCGTGAACCAGTCGTCCGTCAGCCGCAGCCGGACCTTCAGGCCGGTCGTGTCGGGGGCGAGGGTCTCGGGTGCCAGGGTCATCGCCGGGTGCTTCCTTCCAGGAGGTCGTCCGCGGAGGCGGGCCGCCGGCCGATGTCCAGCAGCGGCAGGTCGGGCTTCATCTGGTCGCGTTCGGGCACGAAGCCCACGACCGGGTCGGGGGTGTCGGGGGCGTTCACGAAGGACACGAACCGGGCCAGTTTCTCCGGGTCGTTGATGGTCTCGGCCCACTCGTCGCGGTAGTGCGAGACATGGGCCCGCATCAGGGACTCCAGCTCGTCGCAGATGCCGAGCGAGTCGTGCACGACGACGTCCCGTACGTGGTCCAGGCCGCCGGGGATGCGCTCCAGCCAGGTGGAGGTGCGCTCCAGCTTGTCGGCGGTGCGGATGTAGAACATCAGGAACCGGTCGATCAGGCGGACCAGTTCGGCGTCCGAGAGGTCCTGCGCGAGCAGGTCCGCGTGGCGCGGGGTGGCCCCGCCGTTGCCGCCGACGTACAGGTTCCAGCCGTTGGAGGTGGCGATCACCCCGAAGTCCTTCGACTGGGCCTCGGCGCACTCGCGGGCGCACCCGGAGACCGCCGACTTCAGCTTGTGCGGGGAGCGCAGGCCCCGGTAGCGCAGCTCCAGGTCGATCGCCATCCGCACCGAGTCCTGGACGCCGTAGCGGCACCAGGTCTGGCCCACGCAGGACTTCACCGTGCGCAGCGACTTCCCGTACGCGTGCCCCGACTCGAATCCGGCGTCCACCAGCCGCGCCCAGATCAGCGGCAGCTGCTCCACGCGGGCGCCGAACATGTCGATCCGCTGACCGCCGGTGATCTTCGTGTAGAGCCCGAAGTCCCGGGCGATCTCGCCGATGACGATCAGCTTCTCCGGCGCGATCTCGCCGCCCGGGATGCGCGGTACGACGGAGTACGAGCCGTTGCGCTGGAGGTTGGCCAGGAAGTGGTCGTTGGTGTCCTGGAGCGCGGCCTGCTCGCCGTCCAGGACATAGCCGCTCGCGCCGATCGCCGGGGCCAGCGAGGCGATGATCGAACCGACCGCCGGCTTGCACACCTCGCAGCCCTCACCGCCCCGCGCGCCCTCCCGGCCGTGCCGGTCCAGCAGCTCCCGGTAGGAGGTGATCCGCAGGGCGCCGACGATCTCGTACAGCTCCTCGCGGGTCTGCGCGAAGCAGCCGCACAGCCCCTTGTCGACCTCGACGCCGCTCGCCTCCAGCTCGGCGGTGACCAGCTGGCCGAGCACCTTCACGCAGGAACCGCAGCCGGTGCCGGCCCGGGTGCACTTCTTCACCTCGGGCACGGTCGTGCAGGAGTGCTCGGTCACCGCGCCCCGGATGGTGCCCTTGGTGACGTTGTGGCAGGAGCAGATCACCGCGTCGTCGGGCAGCGCGGCCGGGCCGAGCTGGGCCGGGGTCCCGGCACCGGCGGGAAGCACCAGCGACTCGGGGGAGACCGGCGGGACCGAACCGGTGAAGGCGCGCAGGGTGCCGTACGCCTCCGCGTCGCCGATCAGGATGCCGCCGAGCAGCGTGCCGTCGCGGCCCACGACCAGCTTCTTGTACAGGCCAGCGCGGGAGTCGGAGTAGACGACGTCCAGGCAGTCCTCGGCGGTGCCGTGCGCGTCGCCGAAGGAGGCCACGTCCACGCCGAGCAGCTTCAGCTTGGTGGACAGGTCGGCGCCGGTGAAGGACGCCTCGTCGTCGGCGATCGTCGCGGCGGCCGTCTCGGCCTGCTCGTAACCGGGTGCCACCAGTCCGTACACCCGGCCGTCGGACGCCAGCGCGCACTCGCCGATCGCGAACACGCGCTCGTCGGTGACCGTGCGGCACCGCTCGTCGACGCTGATCCCGCCGCGCTCGCCGACCGCGAGGCCGCAGTCCCGGGCCAGCTGGTCGCGGGGGCGGACACCGGCGCTGAACACCACGAGGTCGGCGGCGAGTTCGGAGCCGTCGGACAGCTTCATGCCGGTGACGGCGCCGTCCGCGCCGGTCACGATCTCCTGGGTGCCGACGCCCGTGTGGACGGACAGGCCCATCTCCTCGATGGTGCGCAGCAGCGCCGCGCCGCCGCCCTCGTCGACCTGCACCGGCATCAGGCGGGGCGCGAACTCCACGATGTGCGAGGTGAGTCCGAGCCCCTTGAGCGCACCGGCGGCCTCCAGGCCGAGCAGCCCGCCGCCGACCACGGCACCGGTCGTCGCGTTCTTCGCGTACTCCTCGATCGCGAGCAGGTCCTCGATCGTGCGGTAGACGAAGCAGCCCTCGGCGTCCTTGCCGGGCACCGGGGGGACGAACGGGTAGGAGCCGGTGGCCAGGACGAGGACGTCGTACTCGACGACCAGCCCGGAGCGGGCGGTCACCTTGCGCGCCTCCCGGTCGATCGTCTCCGCCGGGTCCCCGACGCGCAGCTCGATGCCGTGCTCCTCGATGAAGGCCATGTCGGTCAGCGACAGGTCCTCGGGGGTCTTCCCCGAGAAGTACGAGGTGAGCTGGACGCGGTCGTAGGCGGGGCGCGGCTCCTCGCACAGGACGACCACGCGGTGGGTGCCGGTCAGGCCGCGCTCGGCGAGGGCCTCCAGGAAGCGCTGGCCGACCATGCCGTGGCCGACCAGCACGATCGTCGGGGGGTTCCCCGGGGTGGCGGTCATCAGGAGCCTCCGTCTTGGGTGAGCAGGTGGAGCAGGGGGCCGCCGTCGGAGGGGAGCGGCTCTGCTCCCTCCCAGGCGCGCGCCAGCGCGCCGACGGTGCCGAGTTCGCCGACCAGGACCCCGCCCACCAGCCGGTCGTCGCGGACGACGACCTTGCGGTAGGTGCCCCGGGTGGCGTCGGCGAGCTGCACGACGTCGTCGCCGGGGCGGGGGTCGGTCTCGCCGAACGCGGCGAGGTCGAGGGGGTCGAAGGAGCCGCCGGACCCGGTGAGGGTGAGCCGGGTCAGCGAGCGGGTGCCGGTGTAGCGGGCGGTGCCGTCCCCGGCGAGCAGCTCGGCGAGGGCGCCGGCCTGTTCGAGGGCGGGCGCGGCCAGGCCGTAGACGCGGTCCGCGTGCTGGGCGCAGTCGCCGATCGCGCGGATGTGCGGGTCGGAGGTGCGCAGCTCGTCGTCGACGAGGACGCCCTTGCCGACCGCCAGTCCCGCCTCCCGCGCCAGCCCGGCCCGCGGCCGGACCCCGCAGGCGAGCACCACCAGGTCGGCGCCGAGGGCGTACCCGTCGCCCATCTCCACCGACCGCACCGCCCCGCCGACGCTGCGCACGTCCCGTACCCGGCACTCGGTGTGCACCTCCACGCCGAGGCCCTCCAGGTGCCGCCGGACCAGCGCGGAGGCCGCCGGGTCGAGCTGCCGCTCCATCAGCCGCTCGGACTGCTGGGCGAGGACGACCTGGGCGCCGCGCACGGCCAGCGCACGGGCGGCGGACACCCCGAGCAGCCCGCCGCCGATCACGACGGCCCGCACCCCCGGCCGTACCGCCTTCGACAACCCGAGGCAGTCGTCCATCGTCCGGAACGCGTGCACGCCCTCGGGCAGCTCGTGGTCCGGGGTGAACAGGCCGCGCAGGGGCGGTAGCACCGCGTTGGAGCCGGTGGCCAGGACCAGCGTGTCGTACGCGATCACCGACCCGTCGGCGCAGCGCACGGTCCGCCCGGCCCGGTCGATGCCGGTGACCCGGCCGCGCAGCAGCCCGGCGGGCGCGGGCAGGGCGATCACCTCGGGGCCGTACCGTCCGGCCAGCACCTCGGCGAGCAGCACCCGGTTGTACGGGCGGTGCTCCTCGTCGCCGAGCGTCAGCGCGGGCGTGCCCAGCTCACCGAGCCGCCGGGCGAGCGTCACGCCCGCGAGTCCGGCGCCGATCACCACCACACGCGATTTCGAGGTCATGGCACCGAGCGTGCGGTGCGGGTGTTACCCGGCCGCATCCCTTCTGTTTCCCACGGGGAACGCTGCCCTCAGCGGGCGCGGGCGGTGCGTGTGAGGGCCCCGGCCGGGTGCGCGGGAACCTCAGAAGTCCCTCATCTCGATGGACGGCACATCCATCCCGTCCATAAGGTCGCGATCATGCCCGACATATCGCTGACCACGGTCGTCCTGCTCTGCCTCGCCGCACTCGCGGCCGGCTGGATCGACGCCGTGGTCGGCGGCGGCGGCCTCCTGCTGCTGCCCGTGCTCCTGCTCGGCCTGCCCTCCGGCACCCCGGCCGCGCACGCGCTCGGCACCAACAAGGCGGTCGCCATCGTCGGCACCACCGGCGCGGCGGTGACGTACGCCCGCAAGGCACCGGTGGACGTGCGCACCGCCGTACGCATCGGCCTGGCGGCGCTGGCCGGGTCCTCGGGCGGCGCCTTCTTCGCCGCCGGGATGAGCACCGAGGTCCTGAAACCGGTGATCATGGTGGTGCTGCTCGCGGTCGCCGCCTTCGTGATCTTCCGCCCCGCCTTCGGCACCGCGCCCGCCACCGGCCCGGCCACCCGCCGCCAGATCCTCGCCGCGATCGGTCTCGCGGGCCTCGGCATCGGCTTCTACGACGGCCTCGTCGGCCCCGGCACCGGAACCTTCCTGGTCCTGGCCCTCACCGCCCTGCTCCACCTGGACCTGGTGACCGCCTCGGCCACCGCCAAGATCGTCAACTGCTGCACCAACGCGGGCGCCCTCGCCACCTTCGCCTGGCAGGGCGCGGTGCTGTGGCAGCTGGCCGTCCTGATGGCCGCCTTCAACCTGGCCGGCGGCATGTTCGGCGCCCACACCGCCCTCAAGAGGGGCAGCGGCTTCGTCCGCGTCGTCCTGCTGACGGTGGTCTTCGCGCTGGTGGCGAACCTGGCGTACGAACAGTGGGTGGCCTAGGGACGGTCCGCCGCGGCCCGGCGCAGGTTCAGGAGTTCCATCGCTCCCGTCGTGTCCTCGGTCCCGTGCCCCTCGGCGAGCCACCGCTCCGTCAGCGCCGTGTACGGCGTCAGCAGCTCCGGGCTCACGCCCTGCTCCTCGGCCGTGCGCAGCAGCGTCGCGTTGCCCGCCACCTGCATCGCGAGGTTGGAGACGACGCCCTTGCCGTAGTCGCCGCTCTCGATCTGGTCGGCCGCCTGACGGGCGGAGCCGGTCATCGCGCCGAGCCAGGACACCAGCAGCGGTGCGAAGTCCTTCGGGGCGATGTCCTCCGGGGCGATCAGCGCGAAGGCGTGCATGATGCCCGCGAACATGCCGCTCATCGCGCTCAGCAGCGCCACGTCGTGCAGCGCCGCGAAGCCCGCGTCCTCGCCCACGTAACGGGTGCCGGCCGGGACGGCGAGGGTGTCCCGGTGCTCCTCGAACAGCTCGGGGGAGCCGCTGTAGAAGACGTACCCGCCGGAGTCCGGGGAGCCGATCATCGGCGGTACGGCCATGATCCCGCCGTCCAGGAAGCGGGCTCCGCGCGCCGTCGCCCACGCGGCGCGGGCGCGGCCCTCGGCGGGCGTCCCGGTGGTGAGGTTCACCAGGTCCCGGCCGGTCAGGTCGGCCCCGTCCAGGGCCGCGCCGACCGAGGCGTCGTCGAGCAGGCAGACGATCACCAGGCGGCTCGCGGCCACCGCCTCGGCGGCGCTCGCGGCTACGGCCGCCCCCTCGGCGGCGAGGGTCCCGGTGCGGGCGGCGGTGCGGTTCCAGACGGTCACGGGGTGGCCCGCGGCGAGCCAGGCGCGGGCCAGGGCGGTGCCCATGGCGCCGGTGCCGAGGACGGTGAGCGGAATACGGGCGGCGGGTGTCTTGTCAGTCATGGTGATCAGGTTCCGACGGGGCCGGTGACCGCTCAAGTACCTACTTCGGAGTGGGTGGTTACCCCGGCGGAAGCGTGCAGGCAGCGGGCAGGGAAGGGGTGACGCGTATGGGGACGGCACGGCGGCCGGGGGCGTACCACTGCGGGGTCGACGCGGCGATGGACGTGATCGGCGGGAAGTGGAAGGTACTGATCCTGTGGGCCCTCGGCGAGGGCATGTACCGCTTCGGCGCACTGCGCCGCGCGCTGCCGGGCGTCACCGAGAAGGTGCTCGCCGCGCAGCTGCGGGAGCTGGAGGCCGCCGGCATCGTGCACCGCGAGGAGTACGGCGAGGTGCCGCCCCGCGTGGAGTACTCGCTGACCGCCCGGGGCGTCGCCCTCAACGAGGCGCTGGTGCCGCTCGGCGCGTGGGGGAAGGCGCACGTGCTGAACGTGTCACCGGCTCCCGGTCAGGTGGGCGAAGACGACCACGTTGCCCTGGTACCCGGTACTGCGTGAGTAGGGGCCGCCGCAGGTGATGACCCGCAGTTCGGGGCGGTCGGCGGCGCCGTAGACCTTCTCGTCGGGGAAGGCGTCGGCGGCGTAGACCTCCACCGCGTCCACCGTGAACACGGCGACGCCGCCGTCGCGCCGGTCGATCTCGATCGCCGAGCCCTTCTCCAGGGCACCGAGGCGGTAGAAGACGGCGGGGCCCTCCGCGTTGTCGACGTGCCCGGCGACGATCGCGGTGCCCGTCTCGCCGGGGGTGGTGCCGGCCTCGTACCAGCCGGCGAGGTTCTTCTTCTCGGCGGGCGGCACGTCCAGGCTGCCCGTCCCGGTCAGGCCCAGGCCGGTCAGCGGCGCGTCCACGCCGATCGCCGGGATGCGGACCCGGTCCGGCGGGGAGGGCGGCAGCGCCGGAGCGGCGGCGCCCCGGTCGGCGTGCCCGGCCCGGCCGGTGGTGCCGGACTGCGCGGCCGACGGTTGCGGCGGGGCGTCGGGACGGGAGCCGCCCAGCAGTAGCCATCCGCCCGAGCAGAGGGCGACCGCGGTGACGGCCGCTATCGCGGTGTCCTTGACCCTGCGCATGACGTCCCCTCTCCCTCGGATCCCTGGGACCCCCGGCCCCCTCCGGGCCGCGAGGGGCGTCGGACCCGGAGGGGGTGGGGAAGTGCGGTACCGGCGGACGGGCAGCGGAGGGTGCCCGTCAGATCCCGTCGCCTCTCGCCCGGCGATGCAGGAGCCAGGTACCGCCCGCGGCGGCGACGGCGAGAGCCGCCACGCCGGCCGCGGTCTGCACGGGGTCGGTGCCAAGAGCGCCGCCGACCCCCGTCTTCACGCTTCCCCTGGGGTACACCTGCTCGGCGGCCGAGGACAGCGTGACCACCAGGTCACCCGTCACCCGCCGCTCGTCGTCCCCACAGGTCGCGACGATCTCGTACGTCCCCGGCTGCGCGCTCGGCGGCACCTCGAAGTGGCCGGTCGCCTCGCCCTCGCCGCTGCCCGGCGCCAGCGGGAACGCGCCCGCCCCGACCGCGCTGGCGTCACCCGCCGCCGAGCCGCCCGCTCCGCACACCGCGGTCGTCACCGCGGCCCGGTCGCCCGGCACGACCGAGGCCGGATACACCGTCAGGCCGCCGGTGGAGGCGGCATCCCCGGCGTACACCGGGGCCGCGGTGGCCGCGGTGGTCAGACCGACGGCCGCGGCGGCGAGCGCGGTACCGGTCAGCAGGCGGGCGGTACGTCGCATCGGTGCTCCTTTGAGCTCTTCGGTGGCCCCTGCCCTACCGAGGAAAGGCGCACCGGCCCCGGCCCGCTCCCCGGGCGGTGTGAACGGGTGACCGGTGCCTCCGAACGGGCCCGGGAGCGACGCGGCTTGACCTCAAGCAAACTTGAGGTACCAGGCTCTCCCGCATGAACACCATGAACACCATGAACCCCATGAGCGCCACGAACCCCATGAGCGCCACGAACCCCATGAGCGCCACGACCGCCGTGAGCACGACGACCGCGCCGCTCCGCGTCACCCTGCTCGTCGGCAGCAACCGCCACGGCCGCTTCGGCCCCGTCGTCGCCGACTGGCTCCTGGACCACCTCCGGGCCCACGACGACCTGGTCCCCGAGGTGGTGGACGTCGCCGGGACCGACCTGCCCACCACCCTCGCCCCGACCCCGGAAGCGACCGCCGCGCTGGCGGAGATCACCCCGAAACTGGCGGACGCCGACGCGTTCGTCGTGCTGACCCCCGAGTACAACCACTCGTTCCCGGCGGGTCTGAAGAACGTCATCGACTGGCACTTCACCGAGTGGCGGGCCAAGCCCGTCGGCCTGGTCTCCTACGGCGGCCTGGCCGGCGGCCTGCGGGCCGCGGAGCACCTGCGTCAGGTCTTCGCCGAACTGCACGCCGTCACCGTCCGGGACACCGTCTCCTTCCACAACGCGGGCGCGTCCTTCGACGGCGAGGGCAGGCTCAGGGACCCGTCCGGTCCGGACGCGGCGGCCAAGACGATGCTCGACCAACTGGTGTGGTGGGGACACGCCCTGCGGGAGGCGAAGGAGAAGCGGCCCTACGACGGCGCGTGAGGCGCCGCGTAAACGTCGCCCGGCTGCCATAGGAGCTTCCTATGGCAGCCGCTGCAATTTCGTCTTTGCCTCCCTTCAATTCCCGGACCTACCGTGTGGGGGTAATCATGCGAAGGTGAAAGGGAAAACGCCATGGCCGTGACGGAAAACGTGTCGGAGAACAGGGAACTCGCGGGAAAGCGGGCCCTGGTCACCGGCGGCACGCGCGGAATCGGAGCGGCGATCGTCCGCCGGCTCCTGGAGGCCGGCGCCGAGGTGATCACGACCGCCAGGTCGGCGACGGGTCCGGCGCCGGAGGGTGCGCGCTTCGTGCAGGCGGACGTGCGGACCCTGGCCGAGGCCGAGGCGCTCGCCGGGGCCGCGCGCGAGGCGCTCGGCGGGGTGGACATCCTGGTCCACAACGCGGGCGGGGCGCGGCCCCACAAGGACGGTCTGGTCATCCCCGACGAGGAGTGGCTGGACACGCTGAACCTGAACCTCCTCGCGTCGGTCCGGCTGAACTCCCTGCTGGTACCGGGCATGCGGGAGCGGCGCTCGGGGGCGATCGTGCACATCTCCTCCGCCGCGGTCGCGCCCCCGGCACCCCCGTTCCTGCACTACCAGGCGGCGAAGGCGGCGCTGGACAACTACAGCGCCGGACTGGCCGCGACGCTGGCCCCCTCCGGCGTCCGGGTCAACACCGTCAGCCCCGGCCGGACCTCCACCCCCGGCGGGGAGGAGACCCGGGAGCACTGGGCGAGCCTCGACGCCGGTCCGGCCCCGAGCGGCACCGCCCCGCTGGGGCGCGACGGGCTGCCCGACGACATCGCCCACGCGGTGCTGTTCCTCGTGTCCGACCGGGCGGGCTGGGTGACCGGGACCAGCCTCGCCGTGGACGGCGGGGAATATCCCAGGGGCTGACATTCCCGGGGCGACCCCCGAAAAAAAAGAAGCTGGAAAAGTCTGCGAAAAGGGACTCGGAAATGGGAATGTACAGCAACAGGAATGCCGTGATCACGGGTGGCGGCAGTGGAATGGGTTTCGCGATGGCGGAGCTGCTGGTGGCCGGCGGGGCCCGGGTGGTGATCACCGGCCGTTCGCAGGCCACGCTCGACGCCGCCCGGGAGCGGCTCGGCGAGAACGCGGTGGCCGTCCGGGGCGACGTGGCCTCACTGCCGGACCTGGACGCCCTCACCGACCGGGTGAAGGCCGAGCTGGGCACGGTCGACGCCCTGTTCGTCAACGCGGGCATCGCGACCCTCACGCCGCTCGACTCGACGACCGAGGAGGCGTACGACGAGCTGTTCGACATCAACGTCAAGGGCGCCTGGTTCACCGTGCAGAAGCTCGCCCCGCTGCTGAACACGGGCGCCGGCGTCGTCCTCACCACCTCGGTCGCCAATGTCATCGGCATGGCGGACACCAGCGTCTACGCGGCCGGGAAGGCGGCGCTGCGCTCGATGGCCCGCAGCTTCTCCCGCGAGCTGCTGCCCCGCGGCATCCGGGTCAACGCGGTCAGCCCGGGGCCCGTCGACACGGGAGCCCTGGACGCGGCGATGACCGCCGAGGAGGCCGAGCGGTTCAAGGCGGAACGGGTCGCGGACAACCCCATGCGGCGCTTCGGCACTCCCGAGGAGATCGCCCGGGCCGCCGCCTTCCTCGCCTTCGACGCCACCTACACGACCGGCGCCGAGCTGGCCGTGGACGGCGGCGCCACCCAGCTCTGAGCGAACCGGTACCAGGTCTCCTGGCGCAGGAACTCCAGCAGCGCCGTCTCCGCCGGGCCCGCGCCGGGCCGGACCGCGGCGACCACGGGCTGGGACACGGCCGGGGACACCGGGCGCACCAGGTGCTCGTGGCCGGGGGGCACCGCGGAGGCCGGGACGAAGGTCACCCCGAGGCCGTGGGCCGCCCAGCGCACGGCCGTCGCCGTCTGGGAGACCCGGGCGACGGTGGTCGGGGCCAGCCCGTTCTCCCTGAGCACCTCCACCAGGACGCCGTCGAGCGCGCTGGCCGGGTCGAACCGCACCCACGGCTCCTGCTCCAGGTCCCGCAGCGCGACCCGGTCCGCGGCGAGCTGCGGGTGCCCGGCCGCCAGCACCACGACGAACTCCTCGTCACCGAGGTGGTGGCCGTCGTACAGGCCCTCCTCGCACGGTCCGGCCATGATGGCGAGGTCCAGCACGCCGCCGCGGGCCAGCCGCTCCAGCTCGGTCGGGTTCGGCTCCTCGAAGACGGTGACCTCAAGGCGCGGGAAGCGGCGGCGCAGCGCGCTCAGGGCGCCCGGCAGCTGCCGCGTGCCCAGGCCCATCTGCACCGCGACCACCAGCTCTCCGGCCAGCTCCTCGGAGCCGGCCCGCGCCGTCGCCCGCGCCCGGCGCGCCGCGTTCACCGCGATCTCCGCGTCCCGCAGGAAGGCGCGGCCGGCCACGGTGGGCACCAGACCGGTCGGGGTGCGGGAGAACAGCTCCACGCCGAGGTCCCGCTCCAGGCCGCGGATCTGCTGGGACACCGAGGGCTGGGCGACGCGCAGCGCCTCGGCCGCGGCCGTCACCGAGCCCTCCTCGGCGACGGCCAGGGCGTACTCGAACTGCCTCAGGCTCATCGGCTCCCGTCCCGTCGTCGTTCGTGCTCCCGTCGCAAGCGTATGCGAGCGCGGGAGGGACGGGCGCCGGACGACCGAAGGTCAGCCCACGTTCACCGCGCTCCACGCCGCGCCCACCGCGGCGTACTCGGCGCTGTCGGTGCCGTACAGGTCACCGGCCGCGCTCAGGGTGGCGGCGCGGGCCCCCGCGTAGTCGGTGGACGAGGTCATGTAGACGGTCAGCGCCCGGTACCAGATGTCGCCGAGCTTGTCCCGGCCGATCCCCGAGACCGTGGAGCCGTCGCAGGTCGGGGAGTCGTACGCCACACCGCCCACGGTCCGCGCGCCGCTGCCCTCGGCCAGCAGGTAGGCGAAGTGGTTGGCGACGCCGGAGGAGTAGTGGACGTCCATGTCGCCCACCGCGGTGCTCCAGCAGTCGGCCGAGCTGCCGTCCCGGCTCGGCCGGTCCAGGTACCGCAGGGCGTCCCGGCCGAAGCCGTCCCGGACGACCTTCTCGCCGATTCTGTAGTCCCCGGGGTCGGCGGAATTGTCCGCGTGCCATTCCACGAGCGTGCCGAAGACGTCCGAGGTCGCCTCGTTCAGGCCGCCGGACTCGCCCGAGTACGCCAGCGCCGCCGTCTTCGACGTCACCCCGTGCGACATCTCGTGCGCGGCGACGTCCAGCGAGACCAGCGGCCCGAAGGTCGTCCCGTCACCGTCGCCGTACGTCATGCAGAAGCAGCCGTCGTCCCAGAAGGCGTTGTTGTACCGGGTGCCGTAGTGCACGCGGTTGTACGAGCCCTTGCCGTCACCCGCGATGCCGCGGCGCCCGTGGACGTCCTCGTAGTAGTCCCAGGTGGCGTCCGTGCCGTACTGCGCGTCCACCGCGGCCGAGGCGCGGTCGTCCGCGGCCCCCGTGCCCCAGTGGTTGTCGGCGTCGGTGAACGGCGTCGCGGGCGCCCGCACCAGGCAGATGGTGAGGAAGCACAGGTCGGTCCGGTTCTCCGCGTCGCCCGTGTACGTGCCGCCACGGGTCGGGTCCTCGAGCCGGTACGACGCCCCGGACGACGTCGTCTCCAGCGGCACCGTGCCCCCGTACAGCGACTTCCCGTCGCCGGACGCCGACTCGACGGTGTCCCAGGCGTCGATGCGGGCGCCCGTGCCCGCGTCGGTCAGCACGGTGCGCGCGACCGGGTTGCCGAGGTGGTCCAGCGCCGCCGCGTCGGTGCGCCAGGCCAGCCTCGGGGTGCCGTGCAGGGCGTCGACGACCAGCTCGGGCCGGGCGGTGAGCTTCTTCAGCAGCTCGCCCGGATTGGCCGCGCGCAACGCGTTCGAGGCCAGGTCGGCGGCCTTCGGTGCCGACAGCTTCGGCGTGACGGTGGACAGGGAGAGCGGGGTGTCCGTCGCGCGGTCGGCGCCGCGGAAGTCGCCGTCGGGGGCGAGGTGGACGACGAAGTCACCGCCCAGGACGGGGAGTTCGCGGTAGGTCCGGTCGTAGCGGACGTGCTGGGTACCGTCCTCGTCGACGATGACGTCGCGGACCTCGGTGTCCTGGTCGTCCGTCAGGCCCAGGGCGGTGGCGTGCTCCGACAGGGCGGCCGCGGCGTGGTCGAGGGCCGTGGCCGGGGTCGGGCGGCCGGTGGCCGCGGCGCCGGGGGCGAGGGCGGCGATCAGCAGGGTCGCGGTGGTGGCGGCGGTACCGGCCAGGGCGAGACGGGAACCTCTGACGTGCCGTATTCGGCTCATCGATCTCCTCGGGACGGGCGCGCTTGCGGCACGCCTGCGGGCGCTGGTGCTGACTCGGATTCAAGAATCCGGGACATGACATGTCCATAGCGCTCACGTGGAGATCATGGGAGGAGAGGATGACGCCGCTAGGACGTCACCGTTTCCACCCGTACCGCGCACACCTTGAACTCCGGCATCCGCGAGGTCGGGTCCAGGGCCGGGTTGGTCAGGGTGTTGGCGCGGCCCTCGCCGGGCCAGTGGAAGGGCATGAACACGGTGTCGGGCCGGATGCCGGTGGTGATGCGGGCCGGTGCCACCGCCCGCCCCCGCCGGGACACGACCGCCAGCGGGTCGCCCTCGGCCGCCCCCAGCCGTGCCGCGAGCCGCGGGTGCAACTCCACGAACGGGCCCGGCGCGGCGGCGTTCAGCTCGGCCACCCGCCGGGTCTGCGCCCCGGACTGGTACTGCGACACGACCCGCCCGGTGGTCAGCAGCACGGGGTACTCGTCGTCCGGTTCCTCGGCGCTCGGCCGGTGCGTCACGGGCACGAAGCGGGCCCGGCCGTCGTCGGTGGCGAAGCGGTCGAGGAAGAGGCGCGGGGTGCCGGGGTGGGGCGCGGCGCGGAGACCGGTGCCGACGTCCGCGTCGCTGTCGCTGTCGCTGTCGGTGCCCGTGCTGCCGCTGCCCGTGGCGGTGCCGGTGCCGGTGCGGGTGTCCCTGCCGGGTCCGGGGCCGGTGCCGGTGGCGGCAGTGTGCGTGTCGTCGGCCGCCGGTTGCGCCGGGCAGGGCCAGAAGACGCCGTTCTCCTCCGCCAGCCGCCGGTAGTCGATCCCGGAGTAGTCCGCCGGGCCGCCCGCGCTCGCCCGCCGCAGCTCCTCGAAGACCTCCTCGGGATCGGTCGGGAACCCCTTCTCCACGCCGAGCCGCCCGGCCAGCCCGTGCAGCACCTCCAGATCGCCGCGCACCCCGTCCGGCGGTGTGATCGCGCGCCGCCGCAGCAGCACCCGGCCCTCCAGGCTCGTCGTGGTCCCCGTCTCCTCCGCCCACTGGGTCACCGGCAGGACGACGTCCGCGAGTTCCGCCGTCTCGGAGAGCACCACGTCGCACACCGCCAGGAAGTCCAGCGACCGCAACCGCCCCTCGACGTGCGCGGCCCGGGGCGCGGACACCACCGGGTTGGACCCCATCACCAGCAGCGACCTGACGTCCGTCCCCAGCGCGTCCAGCAGCTCGTACGCGCTGCGCCCCGGCCCCGGCAGCGCGTCGGGGTCCACGCCCCACACCTCGGCGACGTGCCGTCGCGCCGCCGGGTCGGTCAGCTTGCGGTAGCCCGGCAACTGGTCGGCCTTCTGGCCGTGTTCGCGCCCGCCCTGCCCGTTGCCCTGCCCGGTCAGACAGCCGTACCCGGACAGCGGGCGCCCGGCCCGCCCGGTCGCGAGGCACAGGTTGATCCACGCGCCCACCGTGTCCGTGCCCTTGGCCTGCTGCTCGGGTCCGCGCGCGGTGAGCACCATCGCCGCCTCGGGTGCGCAGAACAGCCGTACCGCCTCCCGCAGTTCGGGGACGGAGACCCCCGTGATCCGCTCCACGTACTCCGGCCAGTGCGCCATCGCCGCCGCCCGCGCCTCCTCCCAGCCGGACGTGCGCTCCTCGACGTACTCCTCGTCGACCCGGCCCTCGGCGACCACCAGATGCAGCATGCCGAGCGCGAGGGCGAGGTCGGTGCCGGGCCGGGGCGCGAGGTGCAGGTCGGCCTGTTCGGCGGTCCTCGTCCGGCGCGGGTCGACGACGATCAGGGTGCCGCCGTTCTCCCGCAGTTCGGTGAAGTAGCGCAGCGAGGGCGGCATAGTCTCCGCCGGATTCGACCCCACGAGGATCACGCACCCGGTCCTCGGGACGTCCTCCAGGGGGAACGGCAGCCCCCGGTCGAGCCCGAAGGCCCGCGTCCCGGCCGCCGCAGCCGACGACATGCAGAACCGCCCGTTGTAGTCGATCTGCGAGGTGCCGAGCACCACCCGGGCGAACTTGCCCAGCGCGTACGCCTTCTCGTTGGTCAGCCCGCCCCCGCCGAACACCCCGAGCGCGTCCGCGCCGTACCGCGCCCGCGTGCGCTCCAGGTTCCCGGCGATCCGGTCCAGCGCCTCGTCCCAGCCGGCCGGCACCAGCGCACCGTCGCCCGACCGCACCAGCGGCGAGGTCAGCCGCGCCCCCGGCGCCAGCACCGCCGCCGCCGTACGCCCCTTGCCGCACAGCGCGCCCCGGTTCACCGGGAAGTCCGTCCGCTCGGACACCTCGACGGTCCCGCCCTCGACGGGCGTCAGGTTCATCCCGCACTGCAGGGCGCAGTACGGGCAGTGCGTGGAGGTGGTGGCGGGATTGCGCGTGCCGGTGTTCTGCATGCCGCCCAGCCTGCGGCTGCCGTGTTACGCGACCGGGCGGCGCCCTGTTACACGGCGGGGACGGCGACCTCCCCGCCCCCGCCGGGCCGCGGTGAGGGACGCGTCATCCGGCGCCGGCCAGGGCCCGCGCCACCCCCGGTTCCGTCGGTCCGAGGAAGTGCGGGTCCGGCTCGAAGACCGCGTCCAGTGCCGCCTTGCCCGCCGCGAGGATCTCCCGGGCGCCCCCGTAGTACCAGGTCACGTCGTGCTCGTCGTCGACCCCGACGCCGTACGACGCCACCCCCGCCTCCTGGCACAGCGCGACCGCCCGGCGGATGTGGAAGCCCTGGCTGATCAGCACCGCCCGGTCGACGCCGAAGATCTTCTTCGCCCGGACGCAGGAGTCCCAGGTGTCGAACCCCGCGTAGTCGCTGACGATCCGCCCGTCGGGCACCCCGTGCCGGACCAGGTAGGCGCGCATGGCGTCCGGCTCGTCGTACTCCTCGCGGCTGTTGTCCCCGGTCACCAGCACCACCGCGATCCGCCCCGCCCGGTACAGCTGCGCCGCCGCGTCCAGCCGGTGCGCGAGGTACGGCGACGGCTCCCCGTCCCACAGCCCGGCCCCGAAGACGACGGCGACCTCGGTGCGCGGCACGTCGGCGACGGTACGCAGCCGGTCGTCCGTCACCACGCGCAGCCACGCGCTCGGCAGCAGCGCCAGCACACACCCGGCCACCACCACCCGCACCAGCCGCCGCTGTCCCTTCCGGGTGCGCGACAGGCGCGGTCTGCGAAGTCTCGGGCGGCGCATGCGGGCGGTCCCCTCCCCGGTCGGTTCCTGCCACCAGGGACGCCCGGGGAGTCCGTCCGGTTCGCCGCCCGCTCACACGGACGGCCCGGCGCCGTGTGAACCGACGGAAAATCCCCGTGACATCCACGCAACGGGGAGGCAATCTCCGGCCGTCACCCTCGTCCCATGACGGCGACGACAGTGACGAGCAGCAGGACCACGGCGGCCACCGGCGGCACCCCCGCCCTGGTCGTCGTCGCCCACGGCAGCCGCGACCCGCGCGCGCTCGGCACCGTACGGGCCCTCCTCGACCGGGTCCGCGCCCTGCGCCCCGCCCTGCCGGTGCGCCTCGGCCACGTCGAGCTGAACGAGCCCCTGCTGCCGGACACGCTCACCGCCCTCGGTGACGGGTCGGCGGTCCTCGTCCCCCTCCTGCTCAGCCGCGGCTACCACGTCAAACGGGACATCCCGGAGATGGCCGCGGCCTCCCCGGCCCGCACCCGCCAGGCCGCGCCGCTCGGCCCGCACCCCCTCCTGGTGGACGCCCTGCACGCCCGCCTCCTGGAGGCCGGCTGGCCCACCCACCCGGGCCCGGACCACGCCGTCGTCCTCGCCTCGGCGGGCTCCCGGGACCCGGAGTCCCGCGCGGACACGGCCCGCACGGCAGCGCTCCTCGCCGCCCGCCTCGGCGTCCCGGTCGCCCCCGCGTACGCCTCGGCGGCGGCCCCGACGGTCGGGGAGGCGATCCGCGCCCTGCGGGCCCGCGGCCACCGCCACGTCGCCGTGGCCTCCTGCTTCACGGCCCCGGGCCGCTTCGCGACCCAGTGCGCGGCCCAGGCCCCATGGATCACGTCGGCGCCACTGGGCACCCACCCGTCGATGGCCCACCTGCTGCTCCACCGCTACGACGAGGCGGTGAAAACCGGCAGCGACTTGAAATTCAGGGCGATGGCCACCCCCTAAGGGGCGCGGGGAACTGCGCGAAAAGCCACGGACGGCCCGCGGCCGCGCGACTACTGAACCCGGCAGACGAGTAGGCCCCCAACTGTCACACCTTCCCCTTACTGTTCATGACATGGAAGGCACCCGCACCGCACCCCCCTACGACCCGGCGTCAGCCGCCCGCTACGCCCCCGAACCAGACAAGCGCCCCGGCCGCACCGCCTTCCAGCGCGACCGCGCCCGCATCCTGCACTCCGGTGCCCTGCGCCGCCTCGCCGGGAAGACGCAGGTCGTCGCGCCGGGGGAGGGCAGCCCCGTCTGGGACGCCAGCCCCCGGACCCGCCTCACGCACTCCCTGGAGTGCGCCCAGGTCGGCCGGGAGCTGGGCGCCGCCCTCGGGTGCGACCCGGACCTCGTCGAGGCGGCCTGCCTCGCGCACGACCTGGGCCACCCGCCCTTCGGGCACAACGGGGAACAGGCGCTCAACGCCTTCGCCGAGGACTGCGGCGGCTTCGAGGGCAACGCCCAGTCGCTCAGGCTCCTCACCCGCATCGAGCCCAAACGGTTCACCGAGGACGGCTCCGTCGGGCTCAACCTCACCCGGGCCACGCTCGACGCCGCCACCAAGTACCCGTGGCCGCGCGGTGCCCACCCCGCCGTGCCCGCCTCGCCCAAGTTCGGGGTGTACGACGACGACCGGCCCGTCTTCGAGTGGCTCCGCGAGGGCGCCCCCGGCGGCCGCACCTGCTTCGAGGCCCAGGTGATGGACTGGGCCGACGACGTGGCGTACTCCGTGCACGACGTCGAGGACGGCCTGCACGCCGGTCACATCGACCCGAACTGCCTGCTCGCCGACCCCGAGCGCGAGGCGGTGTTCGACGCCGCCGTCGGACGGTACGTGCCCGCCGGCACCGACCACGCCGAACTCGCCGCCGCCCTGGACCGCCTCCTCGCCCAGGACTGGTGGCCGCACGGATACGACGGCTCGGCGCCCGCCCAGGCCCGGCTGAAGGACGCCACCAGTCAGCTCATCGGCCGCTTCTGCCTGGCCGCCGAGGCCGCCACCCGGGCCGCGTACGGGGACGGCCGGCTCACCCGCTACACCGCCGAGCTGGTCGTGCCCCGCGAGACCCGGATGGAGTGCGCCGTCCTCAAGGCGGTCGCCGTCCGCTACGTCATGCAGCGCACCGAGCAGGAGCGGCTCCGCGCCGACCAGCGGATCGTCGTCGCCGAGCTGGCCGAGGCGCTCACCGCCCGCGCGCCGGACGGGCTCGACCCCCAGTTCCGCGCCCTGTTCGACGCGGCCGCCGACGACCGCGCCCGCAAACGGGTGGTCGTCGACCAGATCGCCTCCCTCACCGACGCCTCGGCCCGCTCGCTTCACGCCCGCCTGACGGGGCATCCATGAGACTGGCGGCGGGACAGGCATGCCCCGGATCGCGGCTCTCGGTGGCCTGATCGGGTCACTGCCCCTTCCCGCACCACGCCACGTGCGGGACGCTCGCATGTGGCGGCACCCTGACGAGGAGGCAAACAAGTGGTCGACGCGGATCAGACATTCGTCATCGTCGGAGGCGGCCTGGCGGGCGCGAAAGCGGCCGAGACGCTCCGCACGGAGGGCTTCACCGGCCGGGTGATCCTCGTCTGTGACGAACGCGACCACCCCTACGAGCGCCCGCCGCTGTCCAAGGGCTACCTGCTGGGCAAGGAGGAGCGGGACAGCGTCTTCGTGCACGAGCCCGCCTGGTACGCGCGGCACGACATCGAGCTGCACCTCGGCCAGACCGTCGTCGCGATCGACCGCGCCGCCAAGACCGTCCACTACGGCGACGACGGCACCCACGTCAGGTACGACAAGCTGCTCATCGCGACCGGCTCCGAGCCCCGCCGGCTGGACGTCCCCGGCACCGGCCTCGCGGGCGTCCACCACCTGCGCCGCCTGGCCCACGCCGAGCGCCTCAAGGGCGTCCTCGCCTCCCTCGGCCGGGACAACGGACACCTGGTGATCGCCGGTGCGGGCTGGATCGGTCTGGAGGTCGCGGCCGCGGCCCGCGAGTACGGTGCGGAGGTCACCGTCATCGAGCCCGCCCCGACCCCGCTGCACGGCGTCCTCGGTCCCGAGCTGGGCGCCGTCTTCGCCGAGCTGCACGAGTCGCGCGGCGTCCGCTTCCGGTTCGGCGTGCGGCTGACCGAGATCGTCGGCCAGGACGGTGTGGTGCTGGCCGCCCGCACCGACGACGGCGAGGAGCACCCCGCGCACGACGTGCTCGCCGCGATCGGCGCCGCCCCGCGCACCGCGCTGGCCCAGGCCGCCGGACTGGAGATCGCCGACCGCGCGCACGGCGGCGGCATCGTCGTCGACGACCACCTGCGCACAGGTGACCCCGACGTCTTCGCGGCGGGCGACGTGGCCTCCTTCCACCACGCCCTCTTCGACACCAGCCTGCGCGTGGAGCACTGGGCCAACGCCCTGAACGGCGGCCCGGCCGCCGCCCGCGCGATGCTCGGCAAGGGCCTCGCCCACGACCGCGTGCCCTACTTCTTCACCGACCAGTACGACCTGGGCATGGAGTACTCCGGCTGGGCGCCGGCCGGCTCGTACGACCAGGTGGTGATCCGCGGGGACGCGGCGAAGCGCGAGTTCATCGCCTTCTGGCTGAAGGAGGGCCGGGTGCTGGCCGGGATGAACGTCAACGTGTGGGACGTCACGGAGCCGATCCAGCAGCTGATCCGCTCGAAGACCCGGGTGGACACGGAGGCGCTGGCGAACCCGCACGTATCCCTCGAAAGCCTCGTCGCATAGCTGTCGTACCGTCCCCGTAGACTTCACGCGTGGCAGGACGGATCAACGACGAGGACGTGAAGGCGGTACGGGACGCGGTCCCGATCGACGCCGTCGTCTCGGAGTACCTCCAGCTGCGCAACGCCGGGGGCGGCAACCTGAAGGGGCTGTGCCCCTTCCACGACGAGAAGTCGCCGTCCTTCCAGGTCAGTCCGAGCAAGGGGTTCTTCCACTGCTTCGGCTGCCAGGAGGGCGGCGACACCATCACGTTCGTGATGAAGATCGACCACCTCACCTTCTCCGAGGCGGTCGAGCGCCTGGCCGGCCAGGCCGGCATCACCCTGCGCTACGAGGAGGGCGGATACAACCCCTCCCACCAGCGCGGCGAGCGCATCCGCCTGGTCGAGGCCCACAAGATCGCCGCCCAGTGGTACGCGGAACAGCTCGCGACCGGCCCCGAGGCGGACACCGGCCGCGCCTTCCTCGCCGACCGCGGCTTCGACCAGGCCGCCGCCGAGCACTTCGGCGTCGGCTACAGCCCCCAGGGCTGGGACCACCTCACCCGCTTCCTGCGCGGCAAGGGCTTCAGCGACAAGGAGCTGCTGCTCTCCGGCCTCTCCCAGGAGGGCCGCCGCGGCCCCATCGACCGCTTCCGCGGCCGGCTGATGTGGCCCATCCGCGACATCGGCGGCGACGTCGTCGGCTTCGGCGCCCGCAAGCTCTACGAGGCGGACAACGGCCCGAAGTACCTGAACACCCCCGAGACCGCGATCTACAAGAAGTCCCAGGTCCTCTACGGCATCGACCTCGCCAAGAAGGACATCGCGAAGGCGTCCCGCGCCGTCGTCGTCGAGGGCTACACCGACGTCATGGCCTGCCACCTCGCGGGCGTCACCACCGCCATCGCCACCTGCGGCACCGCCTTCGGCGGCGACCACATCAAGATCCTGCGCCGTCTCCTCATGGACAACGGCTCGGCCCGCGTGATCTTCACCTTCGACGGCGACGCGGCCGGACAGAAGGCGGCCCTGCGCGCCTTCGAGGACGACCAGAAGTTCGCCGCCGAGACCTACATCGCCATCGCCCCCGACGGCATGGACCCCTGCGACCTGCGCCTGGCCAAGGGCGACGACGCCGTCGCCGACCTGGTCGAGCCGCGCACCCCGCTCTTCGAGTTCGCGCTGCGCCAGATCGTGGCCCGCTACGACCTGGACACCCCCGCAGGTCGCGCCGCCGCCCTGGACGAGGCCGCGCCGGTCGTCGCCCGGATCAAGAACAGCGGCGCCCAGCACGAGGTCGCCGTGCAGCTCGCCGGCATGCTCGGCATCCTCGACACCCAGTTCGTGGTCAAGCGGATCGCCCAGCTCGCCCGCTGGGCCCGCGACCGCGGCGGCAAGGGCCCCGCCCCCGACCAGCGGCAGCGCGGCGGCGGCCCGCAGCAGCAGGCCGGACCCGTGACGGCCACGCCCCGGGGCCCGGCCCTCAACCTCCGCAACCCGGTCTTCGCCACCGAACGCGAGCTGCTCAAGCTCGCCCTCCAGCGCCCCGAGCTGGTCTCCCCGGCCTTCGACGCGTACGGCGTCGACGAGTTCACCGCCCCGCCCTACGCCGCCGTACGCGAGGCGATCATGGAAGCGGGCGGCGCCGAGTTCGGCGTCCAGGACCCGCAGGACTACCTGGTCCGGGTCCGCGAGGCCGCCCCCGACGACACCGTCCGGGCCATGGTCACCGAACTCGCGGTCGAGGCGATCATGCTGCACCGCGGCGTGAAGGGCGTCGACGAGGTCTACGCCGGTGCCCAGCTGGTCACGGTCCGCCGCCGCGCCGTCGAGCGCCGCATCCGCGACATCACCGGCCGCCTCACCCGCCTCTCCGGCCACGGCGACCCCGCCGAACTGGCCGCCGTCCAGAACGAGCTGTGGATCCTCCAGCAGTACGACCAGAACCTGCGCGAACACGGCGCCGCCGCGCTCTAGGCCCCCGGTAACACCCGCGGGTAACCGTGCGGTCACGCCCCGGACGCAAAAAGTCACCGCACGCCCCTCGTGGCGGTGATGTGTCGTACCCCACACTGGGGGCGGTACCTGAGTGCACGCGTGCGAGGCGGACAGCGGCGAGCGAGCCGGCTCCGCCCCCCGACGTACCGCCGCCGGCCCCCGCCGGCCGCGTCCATCCTGGAGGTCGCCCCCGTGCAGACCCAGACGCTCACCCAGACCGACACCGGTGCCGGCGGCGCCGAGCCGGACGCGGAGCGCGGTGTGCTCCTCGCGATGCCCGCGCAGCCCGGTGCCGGAGCGGCCCTGCCCCAGCCCGGCGCCCCCCTGGACGTGCCCGAGCACCCGGAACCGCCGCCGCCCACCCGTACCGAGTCCGGCGGCCCCTCCTCCGACCTGTTCCGGCAGTACCTGCGCGAGATCGGCCGCATCCCGCTGCTGTCCGCGGCCGAGGAGGTCGACCTCGCCCGGCGGGTGGAGGCCGGACTGTTCGCCGAGGAGAAGCTGCGGCGCACCCCCGACCTGGACAGCCGCCTAGCCCTCGACCTCGACCGGCTCGTCGTCATGGGCCGCCTCGCCAAGCGCCGCCTGATCGAGGCCAACCTGCGGCTCGTGGTGTCGGTGGCCAAGCGGTACGTGGGACGCGGGCTGACCATGCTGGACCTGGTCCAGGAGGGGAACCTGGGCCTGATCCGGGCCGTCGAGAAGTTCGACTACGCCCGCGGCTACAAGTTCTCCACCTACGCCACCTGGTGGATCCGCCAGGCCATGTCCCGCGCCCTGGCCGACCAGGCCCGCACCATCCGCGTCCCCGTCCACGTCGTGGAGCTGATCAACCGGGTCGTCCGCGTCCAGCGCCGGATGCTCCAGGAACGCGGCTACGAACCGACCCCGCAGGAGGTCGCCGCCCACCTGGACCTGGCGCCCGAGCGGGTCGGCGAGGTGCTGCGCCTGGCGCAGGAGCCGGTCTCGCTGCACGCCCCGGTCGGCGAGGAGGACGACGTCGCCCTCGGCGACCTCATCGAGGACGGCGACGCCGCCAGCCCCGTCGAGTCGGCCGCGTTCCTGCTGCTGCGCCAGCACCTGGAGGCGGTGCTCTCCACGCTCGGCGAACGCGAACGCAAGGTCGTCCAGCTCCGCTACGGCCTGGTCGACGGCCGCCCCCGCACCCTGGAGGAGATAGGCCGCCTCTTCGGCGTCACCCGCGAACGCATCCGCCAGATCGAGTCCAAGACCCTCAACAAACTCCGCGACCACGCGTACGCGGACCAGCTGAGGGGCTACCTGGACTGACCCCCGCCTCAGCCCACCTCGGCCACGGCCTCCGCGAACTGCGCCTTGTACAGCCGCGCGTACGCGCCGTCCGCGGCCAGCAGCTCCGTATGCGCCCCCTGCTCCACGATCGCCCCGTCCTCCATCACCAGAATCGTGTCCGCGTCCCGGATCGTCGACAGCCGGTGCGCGATCACGAACGACGTCCGCCCGTGCGCGAGCTTCGCCATCGCCTTCTGGATCAGCACCTCCGTCCGGGTGTCCACGGACGACGTCGCCTCGTCGAGCACCAGGATCACCGGGTCGGACAGGAACGCCCGCGCGATGGTGATCAGCTGCTTCTCACCCGCGCTCACCCCCGTGCCCTCGTCGTCGATCACCGTGTCGTAGCCGTCGGGCAGCGTCCGTACGAACCGGTCGGCGTGCGCGGCCCGCGCGGCCTCCTCGATCTCCCCGCGGGTGACCTCCCGCGAGGCGCCGTACGCGATGTTCTCCGCGATGGTGCCGCCGAACAGCCAGGTGTCCTGGAGCACCATGCCGATGCCGGCCCGCAGCTCGTCCCGGGACATCTTCGCTATGTCGACGCCGTCCAGGGTGATCCGCCCGCCGGACACCTCGTAGAACCGCATCAGCAGGTTGACCAGCGTGGTCTTGCCCGCGCCCGTCGGGCCGACGATGGCGACCGTGTGGCCGGGCTCCACCTTCAGCGACAGGTCCTCGATCAGCGGCTTCTCGGGGTCGTAGCGGAAGGACACGTGGTCCAGTTCCACCCGCCCGCGCAGGTCCTCGGGCCGGGTGCCCGGGATCGGGTCGGCCGACTGCTCCTCGGCGTCGAGCAGCTCGAAGACCCGCTCCGCCGACGCCACGCCCGACTGCACCAGGTTCGCCATCGACGCGACCTGCGTCAGCGGCATCGAGAACTGCCGGGAGTACTGGATGAAGGCCTGCACGTCGCCGATGGACAGCTGGCCCGAGGCCACCCGCAGCCCGCCGACCACCGCGACCAGCACGTAGTTCAGGTTGGACACGCACATCATCAGCGGCTGCATGATCCCGCTGTTGAACTGCGCCTTGAACCCGGCCTCGTACAGCGCGTCGTTCTGCTCGGCGAACTGCTTCGCCGACTCCTCCTGGCGTCCGAACACCTTCACCAGCGCGTGCCCGGTGTACATCTCCTCGATGTGCGCGTTCAGCTGCCCCGTGGAGCGCCACTGCTGCACGAACTGCGGCTGCGACCGCTTGCCGACCCGCGTGGCCACCACGAAGGACAGCGGCACGGTCACCAGGGCGACCAGCGCCAGGATCCAGGAGACGTAGAACATCATCGCGAGCACGCCGATGATGGTGAGCAGTGAGTTGATCAGCTGGCCCATCGACTGCTGGAGCGTCTGCCCGATGTTGTCGATGTCGTTGGTGGCGCGGCTGAGCACCTCGCCGCGCTGGCGCTTGTCGAAGTAGGACAGCGGCAGCCGGGACAGCTTGGTCTGGACGTCCTCGCGCAGCCGGAACATCGTCCGGTTCACCGCCCGGTTCACCAGGCGGGTGGCCACCGCCATCAGCAGACCGGCCACCGCGAACGTCGCCAGCGCGAGCAGCAGCACCTCGCCCACCGCGCCGAAGTCGATGCCCTGCCCCGGGGTGAAGTCCGTGCTGCGGAGCATGTCGGCGACGTTGCCGTCACCGTGCTCGCGCATGTTGTCCAGAACCTGCTCCTTGGTGGCCCCGGACGGCATGTCCCGCCCGACGATGCCCGCGAAGACCAGGTCGGTGGCCCGGCCGAGGATCTTCGGCCCGACCACGTTGAGACCGACGCTGACGACGACGCACGCCAGCAGCGTGAACAGCGTCGCCTGCTCCGGCCGGAACTGGGAGACGAGCCGTTTGCTCGACCCCTTGAAGTCCATCGATCGCTGGTCGGGGCCGCCCCCGGCCATCATGCGACCCGCAGGCCCGGCCATCAGGCAGCCTCCGCTTCCGTCAGCTGGGAGAGCACGATCTCCCGGTAGGTCTCGTTGTCCGCCATCAGCTCGTGGTGCCGGCCCACGCCGACCACCCGCCCCTCGTCCAGCACGACGATCCGGTCCGCGTCCCGGATGGTCGCCACCCGCTGCGCCACGATGACCACGGTCGCCTCGGCGGTCTCCTGGGCCAGCTCGGCCCGCAGCGCCGCGTCGGTGGCGTAGTCGAGGGCGGAGAAGGAGTCGTCGAAGAGGTAGATCTCCGGGCGCTGGACCAGCGTCCGGGCGATCGCGAGCCGCTGGCGCTGACCGCCCGACACATTGGTGCCGCCCTGCGCGATCGGCGCGTCGAGCCCGCCCTCCAGCTCGGAGACGAACTCCTTGGCCTGCGCCACCGCCAGCGCGTGCCAGAGCTCCTCGTCCGTCGCGTCCGGATTGCCGTAGCGCAGATTGGTCGCGACGGTGCCGGCGAAGAGGTACGGCTTCTGCGGCACCAGGCTCACCACCTTGGCCAGCGTCTTCGGGTCGACGGTGCGCACGTCCACGCCGTTGACCAGGACCTCCCCGTCGGTGGCGTCGAAGAGCCGGGGGACCAGGCCCAGCAGCGTCGACTTGCCGCTGCCGGTCGAGCCGATGACGGCGGTCGTCTCGCCCGGCTTGGCCACCAGGTCGATGTGCCTGAGCACCGGCTCCTCGGCACCCGGGTAGCGGAAGCCCGCCTCCCGGATCTCCAGGTGCCCGTGCCGGCGCAGCTCGGTGACCGGGGCCACCGGCGGCACCACACTGCTCTCGGTCTCCAGGACCTCCTGGATGCGCTCGGCGCACACCTCCGCGCGCGGCACCATCATGAACATGAAGGTGGCCATCATCACGGACATGACGATCTGCATCAGATAGGCGAGGAACGCCGTCAGGTCGCCGATCTGCATCCCGCCGCTGTCGATCCGGTGGGCGCCGAACCACACCACCGCGATCGACGACAGGTTCACCACCGTCATGACCACCGGGAACATCAGCGCCAGCAGGTTGCCGGTGCCGAGGGCCACCTCGGTCAGCTCGGTGTTGGCCTTCCGGAAGCGCTGCTGCTCGTACTCGTCGCGCACGAAGGCGCGGATGACCCGGTTGCCGGTGATCTGCTCGCGCAGCACCCGGTTCACCGTGTCCAGGCGCACCTGCATCTTCCGGAACAGCGGGCGCAGCTTGCGCACGATCAGCGTGACGCAGATCGCCAGCACCGGCACGACCCCGAGCAGCACCCCGGACAGCGGCACGTCCAGACCGAGCGCCATCACGATGCCGCCCACGCACATGATCGGCGCCGACACCATCAGCGTGAACGTCATCAGGGCCAGCATCTGGACCTGCTGCACGTCGTTGGTGGTCCGGGTGATCAGCGAGGGCGCGCCGAAGTGGCCCACCTCGCGGGCCGAGAAGGACTGCACCCGGTCGA
Source organism: Streptomyces rubrogriseus (assembly GCF_027947575.1). Lineage (NCBI taxonomy): Bacteria > Bacillati > Actinomycetota > Actinomycetes > Kitasatosporales > Streptomycetaceae > Streptomyces > Streptomyces rubrogriseus. Next base: position 1,480,411 of record NZ_CP116256.1, read on the forward strand.
AGACGGCACCGCGCACGTCCCGGCCGAGGGCGGCCGCGGTGCGCGCCCCGTAGAAGACCGCGCCGATGTTGCAGACCACCTGGGCCAGCGAGATGCCGATCATCAGGGCGCCGTAGCTCAGGATGTAGCCCGAGTCACCCTTCACGACGCCCTCGTCGATGATGTCCGCGTTCAGGGTCGGCAGGTAGAGGGAGGCACAGGTCTGCAGGAACTGCAGCGCCACCAGCAGGGCGATGGGTTTCTTGTACGGCCTGAGATAGGTCCGCAGTAGTCGTATGAGCACACTGAGTCTCTCGGAGTCGGCGACAGGGGCCGCGGTTGGTTGCCCCTGGCCCCTATCGTCGGACACTCCACCCGCGTTACCTCAACCGATTAACCCAAGAGCGCGGCAAATTCCGGCCTACGAGCGGTAAGCCCGGCGTCAGAGCGCGCCCGGGTGCGTCTGCTCGCGCACCGACACGTACTGCTGGCGCACCGCCTGTCCCACCGCCAGCTCCTCGCCCGGCTCCAGGACCTGCGCCACCGCGCCCTGCCAGACCGGGGGAGTGCGCGGGTCCAGCGTGCCCTGGGAGACGCCCAGCGCCCAGGCCGCCTGCCGGGCCGATCCGATCGCCGCGTAGTCCGCGGGCTGCGGCACGACGACCTGCGTGCCGAACAGCGCGGGCGCCGCCGCCTGCACGGCCGGCAGCTCGGCCGCCGCACCCAGCAGGAACACCCGCCGTACGTCCACGCCCCGGCCGCGCAGCACGTCCAGGGCGTCGGCGAGACCGCACAGCATGCCCTCGAACGCGGCCCGCGCCAGGTGCTCCGGCCGCATCGACTCGCGCCTGAGGCCGGCCAGGGTCCCGGCGGTGTGCGGCAGGTTCGGCGTCCGCTCGCCCTCCAGATAGGGGAGCAGCACCAGCCCGTGCGATCCGGGCGTCGACTTCATCGCCAGCTCCGACAGGCTCTCCAGGTCCGGCACCCCGAGCAGTTCGGCGGTGCCGCGCAGCGCCCGTACGGCGTTCAGGGTGGTGACGACCGGCAGGTGCATGCCGGTGGCGTCGGCGAGGGAGGTGATCATGCCGTACTGGTCGACGAGCGCTTCCGGGTGCACGGCCATCACGGACCCGGAGGCGCCCAGCGACACCACCGCGTCGCCCAGCCCGATCCCGAGCCCGAAGGCGGCCGCCTGGGTCTCACCGGTTCCGGCGGAGATCAGCAGCCCCTCCGGCGTCGTACCGGCCGCGTCGGCCGGGCCGATCACCTCCGGCAGGATCGCCTGGTGCCCGAGCGCCAGCTCGACCAGATCGGGCCGGTAACCGCCGGTCGCAGCCGACCAGTACCCGGTGCCCGACGCCCCGCCCCGGTCGGTGGTCCGCCGGACCGGCCGCCCGAGCAGCTGCCACACCAGCCAGTCGTGCGCCTGGAGCAGTACGGCGGTCCGCGCGGCGGCCTCCGGCTCGGTCCGCGCCAGCCAGCGCAGCTTCGTCACCGGCTGCCCGGTCTGCGGCACCGAGCCCACCGCCTGCGCCCACGCCTCACGCCCGCCGAGCGCGTCGATCAGGTCGGCCGCCGCGACCTGGGAGCGCTTGTCGCCACCGACCATGGCCGGGCGCACGGTGTTGCCCTGGGCGTCCAGCGGCACGACCGAGTTGGCCTGCGCCGACACGCCGATGGCCTGCACGCCCTCGAGGAGCCCGCCGCCGGCCGCCTCCCCGAGGGACAGCAGCCAGGCCTGCGGATCGACGTCCGCGGGCCGGCCCCCGCCCTCGGGGCTCTCCAGCGGGTGCGGCGCGTAGCCCTGGCGCAGCACGGCACCCGTGTCCGAATCGCAGACGACGATACGAGTGAAATCGGGCGAACTGTCCAACCCGGCGACTATCCCCATACCCGAAATTCTGCCGCACCGGCCGGGGTCCCCGTACCGGGACCTCAGGTGTTGCTGGTGCCCCAGTCGTCGGGACCGCTGCCGTTGCTGCCGCGTTCCCGCAGCGAGCGGACCCGGTGGGCCACCGAGTCGGGCATCCGGTCGCCGACCTTGTCGCTCACCACGTGGTACGCCTTGTCGGCGAAGTGCCTGCCCTGCTGGGCGGCGGACTCCGCGGTGTTGCGCACGGCCGGGTTCTGCGCGACCTGCTGCGCGGACTTCCGCAACTGCTCGTAACGCTCCCGCCCGGCCTTCGTGCCGAGCACGTAACCCACCGCTAGTCCGACGACGAACGTGAGCCGGTATCGCATGGCGGCCACCCTTCCCTTCACTGGCTCCGGGGGTGCTGGCGAGTACCGATTGGCGGAGCACCCCCCTGCTTGCGCTAATGTATGTGTCGCAGCGAGCGCGCGCCCCCTGGCGAATACCCAGGCAGACGCGTTCGATGCGACACCGACATTCCTCGGTAGCTCAATTGGCAGAGCAGCCGGCTGTTAACCGGCAGGTTACTGGTTCGAGTCCAGTCCGGGGAGCTCGGTCCTCCGTAGCTCAATTGGCAGAGCAGCCGGCTGTTAACCGGCAGGTTACTGGTTCGAGTCCAGTCGGGGGAGCACCGTGAACGAGGACCCTCCGGGGTCCTTTTTCATGTGCCTCGAGACTGCCCTCGAGACCCGGGAACCACGCGGCACGCTGCGGAGTCCTCAAGGTCATGAAGGCAGCCGTGGAAGCCGACCATCCGAGGCAGGAGATCGTATGAGCGGCTATGCTGCGGCAGACGGCGCGCACACATGTACGCGACACGCCGCTATGGGGCGGTAGCTCAGCCGGTTAGAGCAGCGGACTCATAATCCGTCGGCCGTGGGTTCGAGTCCCACCCGCCCCACTCGTGCGCCTTGCCGCAGGAACGTTCTCACCTGTGCCGGGGTCTGAAACCCGGTCGGGGGCGAGCGCCCCCGGCGTCCCGGCGCCGTGAATCCGCCCCGTCCCTCGCGTGACACACGCCACACCGTGCCGCCTCGTAACGGGGCCGGGGCCAGGGAAGGAACCCACTGCCCGCGTGGCCCGGAGCCGCAGGGGTTCGGCGCGGGCCCGCCGTATCGTCGCTCGGGCGTCCACCGCCGCCGACACCGTCGGCGCCTGCCGTGCGGGGGTATCCGAAAGCCGCGTGCGGACCATCCGTACGGACAACGCGCACGGACAATGGGGGACTCGTATGAGAACGGTCGTGCTGGCGGTCGACGTGGTCCGCGAGAGCAGCGGCGCCCTCGCGGTGTCCTGGGAGCTGGACGGCGCGGGCCCGGTGGAACTGGCGGTCGGGCCGTCGCCCGAGGCCGTCGACCACGACCACCCGGTCGCCCGGGTCGACGGCGCCGTCCGGGCACTGCTGCCCGAGCCGGGGCCCGGACGGTGCTACGTGTCGGTCGCCCCCGTCGACGGCGGCGCCGCGGTGCTGGCCGCCGAACGCGTGGTGCCGCTGGAGGGCGCGAGCAACTTCCGGGACCTGGGCGGTTATCGCATCAGGGACGGCGGTCGCACCCGGTGGGGCATGGTCTTCCGGGCCGACGCGCCCGACCGGCTCACCGGAGCCGACCTCGCGGCGATCGGCGGGCTGGGCCTACGCACGGCGTACGACCTGCGCACCGACGGCGAGCGCGCGAAGGCGCCCTCCGTGCTCCCCCCCGTCGTCCGGCGCGTACCGTTCGCCATCGGCGGCGAGGCCTCGCGCCCCACACCGCTCGGCGAGTTGTTCCGCGGCGACCGGACGCGCGCCATCCCCGACGACTTCCTGTACCGGGTCTACCTGGACATGGTCGAACAGGACGCGGCCGTCTTCGGCCGGGTACTCACCGGGCTCGCCGAACCGGACGGCCTGCCCGCGGTGATCCACTGCACGGCGGGCAAGGACCGCACCGGCCTGGCGGCCGCGCTGCTGCTGTCGGTGCTCGGGGTGGACGACGCGACACTGCTGGACGACTACACGCTGAGCAGGCTCTACTTCAACGAACGCCGGATGGCCGGGCTGACGCCACGGCTCGCCGCGCTCGGCCTGGACGAGGAGCGCTATCACGCGGTGTTCGGCGCGCCGCGGGCCGCGATGGCGGCCACACTCGACCAACTGCGCCAACGGTACGCGTCGGTGGAGGAGTACCTCACCGGGCGGGCCGGCGTGACGCCCGGGACGATCGCCGCGCTGCGGGCACGACTGGTCGCGCCCGCAGCGGACACGCCGGGCCGGACCGCGCCGCCCGAGCTCCGAGGCGCCGGTCCGGCGGAGCCGGGTCAGACGGGGGCCGCCCAGTCGATCCGGTAGTCGTGGACCCAGTCGAGCGAGCCGTCGGGCAGCCTGCCGTGCAGCTTGGCGGCCGACGCGCGGGCACCGAGCGCGACGATGCCCTCGACGCGTTCCCTGCGCAGCTGTTCGTAACGGGCCAGTGCCCGGGGCACCGGAAGCTCCCGCAGGCACTTTGCAAGCACCACCGCGTCCTCCAGAGCCATCGACGAGCCCTGACCCGAGGTCGGCGTGGTCGCGTGCGCGGCGTCGCCGAGAAGGACCATCCGGTCCCGCCACCAGCGCGGCACCTCGGGCAGATCGTGGGTGGCCAGCGCGTACAGGTCGCTGTGGGTCGCGCGGACCAGGTCCCGCACGAATGAGGGCGCTTCGGCGAAGGCGTCCAGCAGCCGCTCGGTGAGCACGGCGCGGTCCATCGCCGCCAGCTCGGCCCGGCTCGGCTCCGCGCCCCAGGGCAGATTGGCGAACCACCACACCGCGTGCCGCGGCGAGGCCGCGTAGCCGAAGAAGCCCTTGCGGGCGCGGACGAAGTGAAGCTGTGCCGGTTCACCCGGGGTCGGCACCCCGGAGGCGAAGCCGCCGAGGTTGAGCAGCGGGACGTAGCGTGCGGACGGCGCCGCGGGATCGATGAGCGACCTGGTGCGGGAGCGGATGCCGTCGCAGCCGACGAGGAGGTCGCCCACGGCGGAGGTGCCGTCGGCGAAGTGTGCGGTCACACCGTCGGCGGTGGTGTCGGCGTCGACCAGCCTGCGGTCGTGCTCGACGCGCGCGCCGCGCGCCACCGCCGCCTCGCGCAGCAGCCGGTAGAGCGCGACGCGGCGGATCGGCACGAATCCGGAGGGTCCGGCCGCCCCCGTGAGCGAACGACGCAGCGCCGTCTCCTTGAGCCCCAGGGCGTCGAGCGCCGAGAGGCCGTTCGGGGCGATCATCACCCACAGCCCGACGTCCTTGTCCTCGCGCGGGCGGGCCTCGTGGACGGTGACGTCCACACCGATCTTGCGCAGCGCGACGGCGGTGGCCGGGCCGGCCACCCCGCCGCCGGCGATCAGGACGTGCATGTCGGCTGGTTCCTCTCTCGTCCGCCGGCGCGGGCATGGGCGATCCGGCCGCCGAACAGATCGGGCAGCGAAGGGTCGAGCGCGTAGCGTGCCAGGCAGTCCCGCCATCCGATGTCGGCGACGCGGTCGAACCCGGCGCCGGTCAGGTCGGCGGCGATCTCGGCCGGGGTGAAGAACGACCGCCACGGCTCGCCCGTCCGGGCCATGGCCTCGGCCTGCGCCACCAGCGCCGGCCTGCGGTCCGGCGGCAGCGCGTCGGGCGGCTGGTTGTAGTCGAGGACCAGCTCCGCCGCGGCGGGGAGCCCCGCCACGAAACGGGCGGTGGTCAGCAATGCATCCCTGGTCAGGTAGGGGGCCACCCCCAGCAGCAGGAAGAACGCCGGCGCGTCCCGGTCGAAACCGGCCGCGGCGAGAGCGGCCTCCGCGGTCTGCTCGGCCAGGTCGACCGGGCAGAACACCGCCGTGTCCGGCACCTCGATGCCGGCCGCGGCCAGGCGTTCGCGCTTCCACGCCTGGGTGGCCGGGTGATCGACCTCGAACACCCGCAGCCCGGGGTCGCGGTTGCGGCAGGCGAAGGTGTCCAGGCCCGCCCCGAGGACGACCACCTGCCGGGTGCGCGGGGCGGCCCGCAGCGCGTCCTCGGCCACCCGCTGGCGCAGCGCCATGAACAGCCGGACCTCGGCGGGCATGCCGGCGGCGGCGCCCGGCGCGGGAGGGCCGCCGGACCCCTCGACGATGCGCGTCGCCAAGGGGTCGGCGAACACGCGGGGCGAGTCCTCCGTCTGGTGCACGGCACGCGCGCGCGCCGAACTGAGCGCGGTACGGCTGGGCCGGCCCGTCAGCATCACCGATCGCCTCCTGTCGTCACCAGCCGCAGCCGCCGGGCATGCGTGATCAGCTCCGCGCGTCTGCTGACCCCGAGCTTGACCTTGATCGACGCCCGCTGCGCCTCGATGGTGCGCACGGACAGGCCGAGCTCGTCGGCTATCTGCCGATGAGTCAGGCCGTCCGCGATCAGTCCGAGCACCTCGCGCTCCCGGCCGCTCAGCGGGCTGTCGGGGTCGGTGCGGTGGTCGAACAGGGCGGCGCCGAGGGCCGGATGCAGGTACCGGCCGCCCCCGACGAGGGTGTCGACCGCGGCGACGAGTTCCTCGGCGGCGGCGTCCTTGGGCAGGAACCCGTGCGCACCCGCGGCGAGTGACCGCCGGGCCGAAGCCGGGTCGTTGTGCATGGTCAGGATCAGTACCCGGGTGTTCGGCGACACCGCCCGCACGGTGGGCAGGATCCCGAGACTGAGGGTGCCGAGGAAGCTCAGGTCGAGCAGCAGCACGGTGGGCCGGTGCCGCTTCACCTGGTCGACGGTGCCGGCCAGGTCGGCCGCCTCGCCCACGATCAGGTGGCGGTCGTCGTCGAGCAGGGTGCGGATGCCGCACCGCACGACGGGGTGGTCGTCGCAGATCAAGACGGTCGGCGGACGGCTGGCGTCCCGTGCGGTCATGGGTGGACCTTCCCCTTGGATACCGGTTGTCTGGGCAGCACCAAGGTGACGAACGTGCCCGTGCGACGGGACCGGACGTCCAGGGAACCGCCCGCCTCCCTCGCCTGGGCGGACATGGCGGTCAGCCCGAAGCGGGAGCGGGCGGCGTCCGGCGCGAAGCCCCCGCCGTCGTCGTGCACCGCGCAGACCAGCCGGTCCCCGCGTGCGGTGACGGTCACCCAGGCGTGTGTGGCGCCACTGTGCTTGGCGGTGTTGTGCAACGCCTCGCGGACGATCCGATAGGCGGTCAGGTCGTTCCCCGACCACCGGCCGGGCGGTGCGGTGCGGCTGTCGACGCGGATGCGGATGCCCGTGACCGACCGCAGGTGCTCGGCGGTGGCGGTCAGCGCGCTGGGCAGGTCGGGTTGCGGTGGTGCGGACGCGGCCGAGCCGCTGATCAGGCCGCGCAGGCCGGCGATCTCGTGGTCCAGCAGGAGCCTGAGTTCCGCGCCCAGCTCGCGGGGCAGCGGACCGTCCTGGGCGAGCGCCCGGTCCAGTCGGATGCGCGCGATCGCCAGGGACTGAAGTACGCCGTCGTGCAGTTGTTGGGCCAGCGGGGGCGGCACCGCGCTCATCGCGTCTCCGGGGAACGGGCCGTGAAGAGGCAGACCGCACCTACGCGTGCGGTCTCGACGTCGGTGAACCGGGCGCGCAACTGCTCGTCCAGGGCCGCCGTCCCGTCGCCGAGGTTGTTGAAGACCCCGCTGCGGTTGAGCTTGGCCAGCAGCTTGCCGGAGCGCCGCGTGTGGTGGGGGCCCTCGCCCAGCACCGTGCTGCCGAACACCCGGGCACCGGGCCGCAGGAACGGCGCCACGTGGTCGAAGACGACCGACTTCTCCGCCATGGTCCCGGGCAGACAGTGCAGCAGGAAGTTCAGGCCGACCGAGTCGAACCGCGCCGGGCCCGCGGCCAGGGGCCGGAACGCGTCACCGACCAAGGTCTCGGGGCGATACCGCCTGATCCGGTGCGCGGCGGTGGCCAGCGCCACCTCGTTGAGGTCGAGCAGCGTGATCGAGGGAGTCCGAACCGGGAACCGGCAGCGGTCCAGGAACCAGCCGGTGCCCGGACCGATGTCCAGGTGCGACGCGCCGACCTGCCGGTCGTAGTGGGCCAGCATGCGGCCCGGCGGGCAACGCCACATGAGGCGGCTCATCAGGCCGAGCACGAACAGGTCGTAGGCGGCGAGCATCGGGCGGCGGTAGAAGGCGGCGGCGGTCTGAACACGGGCTTCGGTCGACTCGGGAAGCCCGGTTCGCGCGTGGTTCGGCTCCATGTCCCTCGTTTCGGTCTCAGTCATGGGTCGCGGTGACGAACTGGCCACCGGTCAGCCGGCCGTCGGGCCGTCCGTAGCGGGGTCCCAGCTCGGCGCGTTCGGTGATCCGGAGGGTCCAGCCGTGGCCGGCCACCCAGTCCCGGCCGCCGGGGCCGAGGCCGCCGCGGACCAGGGCGCTGATCCGGGCCGCGCCGGGGGTGGCGGCGGCCTTCGGGTCCGGCCCCGGCTTGTCGGAGTGCTCGAAGACCAGCCTGCTGCCGGGCGCGGACAGCCGGCCGATCTCGCCGATCACCCGCCGGGCCTGCTCGGCGCTCAGATAGGGCAGCACTCCCTCGGCCACCCACGCGGTCGGCCGGTGCGCGGCGAAGGCGGTCTCCCCGAGCCGCGTGGCGAAGTCCTCGCGCAGGTCGGTGGGGACGGCGGTGCGCGAACGGGCGGTCACCGGGGCACCGGCGTCGGTGAGCACCCGGTCCTTGAAGGCGAACACCGACGGCGTGTCCACCTCGTACACGTCGGCGTCCGGCAGCGGCAGCCGGAAGGCGCGCGCGTCGAGGCCCGCGCCGAGCAGCACCACCTGGGTACAGCCGCCTGCCGCGGCGTCCCGCACGAAGTCGTCGATGAACCGGGTGCGCACCACCCCTCTGCTGTAGAACAGGTCGACCCAGGAGACCAGCGACGACCACTCGTCGGCGTCGAGCGTCGCCCTGGCCGCGTCCACGAACGACTGGGCGTACGGGTCGTGGAACATACGGTCCGAGCGGTCGGACTCCATGGCCCGGGCCATGGCCACCGCGACCGCGGTGACCCCGGCGCCGGCCGGCGTCCTCGCCGGTGCTGCTGATGCGTCCATTCGCATCTCCTCACACCCGTGGAAAACAATTGAAGTAAGTGAAGCATCGCGCCCGAAAAGGCGTCAATCTATTCCCCAGGCAGGTGTTAAGTCATTCCCGAGGATAGGTCGGCCTCATTCTCGAGAACGAACCGATTTGGTTCTCCTGGCTGAAGATTGTCCGCGAGATTTCCACGTAGTCTGAGAAGCGGGTTCGCTACCTAAATGTGAGGGGAATGGGCGTGTCGGTATTCACAATTGACCAACTGATGGAAATCCTGGTCGTCAAGGCAGGGCTCCCCCGGTCCGCGGTCACCGCCGATCCCGGAGCCACGATGAGTGACGTGGACCTGGACTCGCTGGCGTATCTGCAGCTCAGGGTGGAGATCGAGGACCGCCACGGGATCGAGATCGGCGAGGAGTACGCGAAGGCGACCTTCGGCGAGCTGGTGAGGCTGGTCAACGAGGGACTGAGCGAGCACGCGCGATGAGCGACGAGCGACGCGTAGCGGTCACCGGGATCGGTGTGGTCGCGCCCGGTGGCCCCACGCGCAAGGCGTTCTGGCAGCTGATCACCGACGGGCGCACCGCGACCCGGCGCATCTCCCTGTTCGACCCGGCGCGGTTCCGCTCCCAGCTCGCCGCCGAGGTCGACTTCGACCCGGTCGCCATGGGCCTGACCCCGCAGGAGGTGTTCCGCACCGACCGGTCCGTCCAGTTCGCGCTGGTCGCCGCCGACGAGGCGATGGCCGACGCCGGCCTGACGCCGGGCGGCGGGTTCGACCCGGAACGCACGGCGGTGTGCCTGGGCAGCGCGGTCGGCGCGAGCACCCGCCTGGAGGACGAGTACGTGGTGGCCAGCGACGGCGGTGCCAAGTGGTTGGTCGACCCGGAGTACACCACCGGCTTCCTCTACGAGGCGTGGGTGCCGAGCAGCCTGGCGGCCGAGGTCGCCTGCCGCTACGGCGCGCACGGGCCGGCCTCGGTGGTCTCCACCGGCTGCACGTCCGGCATCGACGCGCTCGGGCAGGCGTACCAGCTCATCCAGGACGACCTGGCCGACCTCGTGATCGCCGGGGCGAGCGACGCTCCCATCACACCGATCTCGATGGCCTGCTTCGACGCCATCGGCGCCACCAGCGCGCGCAACGACGATCCCGAGCACGCTTCCCGGCCCTTCGACGCGACGCGCGACGGGTTCGTGATGGGCGAGGGGTCGGCGGTGCTGATCCTGGAGGAGTACGAGCACGCACGGCGGCGCGGGGCACACGTCTACGCCGAGATCCGCGGCTACGCCAACCGGTGCAACGCCTTCCACATGACCGGACTGCGCCCGGACGGCGCCGAGATGGCCGCCGCGATCGGCAGCGCGCTCGACCAGGCACGGCTGGACCCCACCGACCTGGACTACGTGAACGCGCACGGCTCGGGCACCAAGCAGAACGACCGGCACGAGACCGCCGCCTTCAAGGAGAGTCTCGGCGCCCACGCCTACCAGGTGCCGGTCAGCTCGATCAAGTCCATGGTCGGGCACTCGCTCGGCGCGATCGGCTCGATCGAGGTGGCCGCGACCGCGTTGGCCATCGAGCACCACGTGGTGCCGCCCACGGCCAACTACTCCAGTCCCGACCCGCTGTGCGACCTGGACTACGTGCCCCACACCGCACGCAACCAGCGGGTCGACACCGCGCTCTCGGTCGGCAGCGGCTTCGGCGGGTTCCAGTCGGCGATCGTGCTGGCTCGGGTGAGCTGATGGCCGCCGTGATCACCGGAATCGGAGTCGTCGCCCCGACCGGCGTCGGAGCGGCCGAGCACTGGCGCGCCACCCTGGCCGGCGAGCTGGCGGTGCGACCGATCGAGGCGTTCGACGCCGGCCGCTACGCCACCGGGCTGGCGGGCCAGGTCACCGGTTTCGACGTGACCGAACACGTGCCGGACCGGCTGGCCGTCCAGACCGACCGGTGGACCTGGCTGGCGTTCGCCGCCACCGCCATGGCCCTCGCCGACGCCGACTACGACCCCGCCGCCCACGACCCGTACGCCACGTCGGTGATTCTCGGCAGCGGCTCGGGCGGCAACGAGTTCGGTCAGCGTGAGATCCAGGCGCTGTGGAGCCGGGGGCGCAAAGCGGTCGGCGCGTACCAGTCCATCGCCTGGTTCTACGCCGCCAGTACCGGGCAACTGTCCATCCACCACGGCACCAAGGGGCCCAGCGGGGTGCTGGTCTCGGACGCGGCCGCGGGCATCGACAGCCTCGGCTGGGCCGACCGGGCGATCAGACGCGGCAGCGCGGCCGTCCTGGCCGGGGGCACGGAGGCCCCGATCTCGCCGTACGCGCTGACCATCCAGACGAGGAGCGGCCGGCTGTCCACGGCGACCGACCCGAGAGCCGGCTACAAGCCGTTCGACCGGGCGGCCAACGGCCACCTGCCCGGCGAGGGCGGTGCGGTGCTGGTACTGGAGGACGAGGCCGCGGCGCGGGCCCGGTCCGCCCCGCCCGGCTACGGCATGCTCGCCGGGTACGCGGCCACCCAGGACGCCCACGGCTTCCGGGCCGCCGCGCCGGACGGACGGCAGTACTCCCGGGCGATCGAGCTGGCCCTGGGACGAGCCCGGGTGCGGCCGGACCAGGTCGACATGGTGCTGGCCGACGGGGCGGGCCTGCCGGAGGACGACGCGGCCGAGGCGCGGGCCCTGCGCTCGGTCTTCGGGCCGCACGCGGTGCCGGTCACCGCGCCACAGGGGCTGGTCGGGCGCCTGCTGTCCGGCGGCTCGGCGCTCAACGTGGCCACGGCGCTGCTCGCCATGAGGGACGGTGTCATCCCGGCGGTGGGCAACCTGGACGACCCCGACCCGGCCCACGGCCTCGACCTGGTGCGGCGGCCACGGGAACGCAGACTGGATACGGTGCTGGTCACGGCCCGCGGCCGGGGCGGTTTCAACAGCGCGCTGGTACTGCGTGCCTGTGACACGCGCCGGGCACCGCGCTCGACGGGAGCACTGGCTCGCGGGCAGTGAGCCCCGCCCCCCGAACACGCTTCGCCCTGTAATCCCCCAGCAGGGCGAAGCGTCTTTTTATGCGTCGCCCGGAAAAGATAGGGGGGTGTGGCGCGTGAATCTCTGGGGTTGGTTGTAGGGGTGGGGACGCCGATAGTTTCCAAAGCGGTCGAACGCCGTGGGAGTTTCTCGGGAAAGGACGGGGAAAAGCGGTGGAACGACATGCGTGTGTGCGGTGACACCCCCGTACGGGGTGCTCGATCCGTGAGTCCGTGGTGGCCGGCCGACGGCGGCGGCGGGCTGACACGCAGGAGCCCCGCAGCGGGATGGAGACAGGCTCGTGCCGGTACGTGGCGCACGTCGCCGCCAACCACAAGGGAGCGCGTAGATGCCAGTGATGTCGCCGTATCGCAAACGAGTCGATTGCGTGCAATGTTCTCTTTCCGGCCGGTCTCCGGGCGACATTGGTACCGAGGCCGAGAACGTGCTGCCGGTCGGAGTCTGCAGCAATTCCAGTGTATACCGCGCAGGAATGACGACAGTGCTGCGGGAAGCGCCGGGAATAGACGTGGTGGCGGAATTCGAGACTGCGGGTTACAGTCCCCGGCTGCTGCGGGGGCAGCGGCTGCGTGTGCTGCTGATGGACCTGGACGGCTTCGACATCGAGGACCTGCTGGCCGGCCAGGTGGTGAACCGGACGGCGGAGCAGGCGGTGAAGGTGCTCGCGCTCTCCGCCAGCCTGGACCCGGACACCGCGATCAAGGTGCTCCGGGGAGGCGCCGAGGGCTTCCTGCACAAGGACACGCCGGTGCAGGGGCTGGTGGACGCCATCCGCGCGGTCGACCGGGGCGGGGCGGCACTGGACCCCCAGGTGGCGGGCGAACTGATCACCGCGCTGCGCTACAGCGGCCCCACGGAGGCCGAGGCCGTACCGGGCCGCGGCGTGAAGCTCACCCCACGGCAGCGGCAGATTCTCGGACTGATCGGTTACGGGCTGACCAACGTGGAGATCGCCGACCAACTCCAGCTCGGCAGGCCCACGGTGAAGTCGCACATCTCCTCGCTGCTGCGCGCGCTCGACCTGCGCGACAGGACGCAGCTCGCCGTGTACGCCTGCACGCACGGATTCCGCGCCCATGCCGCACTGCCCGTGAGTTGACGGGCCGGCCCGCCGCTCGCCGTTGCCGACGTGCCGCGGTCGACTGCGGATTTCCCGCTGTTTTTTGCGGCGTATTCCCGATGTGGACCTCGAAGATCATCGGAGATGATCCTCTCATGAGCAAACCACAGGTGAACCGAATTCACGCCGATGACATAGAACCCTATCGGGCGCGTGGCGGTCGGCTCCGTATGGTGCTCCATCCCGGTTCGGTGGGAAGCCGGTCCGGTTACATGGGCACCGTTCAGCTCCAGCCCGGTGAATACGTGGTGGAGCATTTTCACCCGTATTCCGAGGAATTTCTTTTCGTCGTCAACGGTGACCTGGTGCTCGAGGTCGAGGGTGAGAACTGGGCACTGGGAGCCGGCGACGGGATCTACGTGCCCATCGGCAAGCGGCACCGGCTGCGCAACGTGGGCGCGACCGAGTCGCTGATCGTGTACCACGTCGGGCCGCTGGCACCGGACCCGTCGCTGGCGCACGTGGACACCGAGGTCCTCGGCGAACCGGCCGAACGCACCGATCCCGCGGCGGGCACCGCCCGGATCCTCTTCATGGTGAAGGTGGCCGAGGAGAAACGGGAGGACTTCCTGGCCGCCTACGAGAAGGTCCGGTTCAACGTCGCGGCGGCCTTGGGGCACATCCGCGACCAGATCTGCCAATCGCCCGACGACCCGGAGAAGTGGCTGATCGTCAGCGAATGGAAGTCGACCGAGGACTTCTTCGCCTGGGAGAAGTCCGACGAGCACAAAGAAGTGGTGCGACCGATGCGGGAGTGCTACTCCGACCCGGAGTTCCGCAACTTCACCGTGGTGGCCGAGACGACGGCGGCACGGTCATGAGCACCATCTCCGCGCAGCGGCCCCTGATGACCTACATCAACGTCTTCCACTGCAAGCCGGAGAAGCAGCAGGCGCTGTCCGCCGCGATCCGCAAGGAGACGGACGAGGTCGTCCGGCACATGCCCGGTTTCGTCTCGGCCAACGTGCACTGCAGCACCGACGGCAGCCGGGTGACCAACTACGCCCAGTGGAGCGAGCTCTCGGCGTTCCAGAAGCACATACGCAGCGAAGAGGGGCGCGCGCTGATCCTCGAACTGCACAAGTACGCCGACGACGTGGACGTGCACGTGTACCAGGTCGACTGGATCGTCTCCGGTGAAGACGAAGGCGACCTTGAAGGCGGAGACGACGGCGAAGGAGAGCGACGATGAAGTCCGCCAGGGAACTCTGGGAAGCCGTGTACGAGAGGGTCGACGCGGGCGACCCGGGCGCGGTGGCCGACCTGTGCGACGCCGAGCTGGAGATCCGCACCGCCAGCCAGGGCAAGACCGGCGCACAGCGGCTCGGCGACATGTTCGTGCAGCAGCACGGCCTCTACCAGGAACTGGAACGCAGGATCGACGGATTCATCGAGTCCGCCGACGGCTCCGCCCTCTCGGTCGAGTTGACCCTGTCCGGCATACCCAAGGGCACCGGCCGGCGCCTGACCTGGAACGTCGTGGAGACCGTCCGGGCCGACGCCGGTCGCATCGTGTCCTGGCACGCCATGCTGGACCGCACCGGCCTGGTCCAGCAGATCCGCGCGCTGCACGGATGAACGCCGTGCCGGCCGGGACGGCCACGCGCCGGGAGGCCGAAGTCGCCGACGACGTCGTCGTGGTGGTCAACGGCGACGGCGGCGCCGGCCTGTCGAACAGCGTGCTGCTGCTCGGGAACCCCACCACGGTGATCGACACGATGCTGCTGCCGGACATGGCGGCCGACATCGTGACCGCCCTGACCCGCCGGGGACGCGCCGCCGAACTGGTCGTCAACACGCACATCCACACCGACCACATCGGCGGAAACCGCCTTTTCGACGGCGTACCCGTCGTCGCCCACCCCCGCACCGCGAGCGGGATGCGCAGGATGATCGGCGAACCCGGCCTGCCCGCGCTGCTCGCCAAGGTGATGCCGGACTTCGCCGAGCGGCTGGCGGACTGGGACAGCGTGCCCGCCGATCCACTGCCGCCCGTCGACATCGAACGGGCCCTGCCCGCCGGGACCCGCGTGCTCGAGTTCACCGACGCCCACTCGGCGGCGGACCTCGCCCTCTGGCTGCCCGCCTCGCGGGTGCTGGTCGCCGGGGACCTGTGCTTCGCCGGGGTCACACCGCTGGCCGTGCACGGTCGGGTCAGCCGGTGGCGTGCGGCACTGGACCGGCTGATCGCGCTCGGCCCCGACGTCGTCGTGCCCGGACACGGCAGTCCGGCCGGGATCGGGGCACTGCGGGAACTCGCCGACTACTTCGACCGGGTGCTCGCCGCCGCCCACCTGGCGCACACCGAACAGCTCACCGCACAAGCGGTGTGGGCCCGCTTCGACGCGGGACCGGCGGCGGGCTGGCTCGAGCCCGGCCGAACGCTCGTGAACATCCAGGTAGCTCTTGCCGAGATAGCCGGCAAGCCATTCGAAGGAGAACACCGTGTCCAACAAGATCAAGATCCGTCGCATTCTCGATGAGGGCTTCTCCCAGGGCAACGTCGACGTCCTCGACGAGCTGATGACCGAGGACTTCGTCAACCACAACGCGGCGCCCGGGATGGCGCCCGGCCGCGACGGCGTCAAGGCGGTGATCAAGGCCGAGCGGCAGGGCTTCCCGGACCTGAAGGTCGAGGTCATCCGCGACTTCGAGGACGGCGAGTACGTCATCCAGCACGTCCGGCTGACCGGCACGCACCAGGGCACGGTGTTCGGCGCGGAGCCCACCGGCCGCACCATCAGCTGGAACGAGATCCACATCGCGCGGGTCCGCGACGGCCGGGTGAGCGACCACTGGGCCTGCAACGACCTGCACGTCCTGCTGATGCAGCTGGGCAAGATGACGCCGCCCGACACGTCCGCGTTCCGCCAGGCGGTCGTCGGTTCCTGACCGGCCCAGCGTCGTCATACGGGATTTCGTCGAGGAGAGGCATCATGACAGACGGGTTCGCGATCATCGGCATGGCCGCCCGGCTGCCTGGGGCGCACGGACCTGCCGAGTTCTGGCGGCTGCTGCGCTCGGGCACCGACGCGGTGACCGAACCGCCTCCGGACCGGTCGGCGATCGCGCGCCGCGGTGCGTTCCTCGACGACATCACCGGATTCGACGCGGGCTTCTTCGGCGTCTTCCCGCAAGAGGCCGCCGCCATGGACCCGCATCAGCGGCTCATGCTGGAGCTGGGCTGGGAAGCGCTGGAAAACGCCCGGCTCGGTCCGGACCGGCTGTCCGGCACCCAGACCGGCGTCTTCGTGGCCACGCCGGGGGAGACGGCACCGGTGTCCACGCCCGACCGGTACACCTTCGCCGGACGGCAGCGCGCCATGGTGGCCAACCGGCTGTCCCACGCGCTGGGGCTGCGGGGCCCCAGCCTCACCGTGGACACCGGGCAGTCCTCGTCGCTGGTCGCCGTCCACCTGGCCGTACAGGCGCTGCGCACCGGCGAGTGCGATCTGGCCGTGGCGGGCGGGGCCAGCCTGATGGTGGCCCCGGACGACGGAAGCGGCCTGGCCGAGATGGGGGTGCTGTCCCCCGACGGCAGGTGCCACGTGTTCGACAGCCGTGCCAACGGCTTCGTGCGCGGGGAGGGCGGCGGCCTCGTCGTCGTCAAACGCCTCGCGGACGCGCTCGCCGACGGCGACCGGATCGCCGCGGTCGTCGTCGGCAGCGCGGTCAACAACGACGGGCACACGGACGGGCTGACGACCCCCAGTGCCCCGGCGCAACAGGCCCTCCTGGAGCGGGCGTACGACCGTGCCGGGGTCGATCCCGGCACGGTGCAGTACGTCGAACTGCACGGCACCGGCACGGCCGTGGGAGACCCGCTGGAGGCGGCCGGACTCGGTGCCGTACTGGGCACCGCCGCCAACCGCACCGCCCCGCTGCTGGTCGGGTCCGTCAAGACGAACATCGGCCACCTGGAGGCCGCGGCCGGGATCGCCGGCCTGCTCAAGACGGTGCTGAGCGTGCAGCACCGAGAGGTGCCCGCCAGCCTGCACTTCGCGACGCCCAACCCGGACATCCCGCTCGAGGAGTGGAACCTCCGGGTGAACACCCGGTCCCGGCCGTGGCCGGACGGCCCCGCCCTGGCCGGCGTCAGTTCCTTCGGCCTGGGCGGCACCAACTGCCACCTGGTGCTCGCCGAGGCACCACCGCGACCCGAGCCCGCGCCGCCCGTGCGGCCCGCCCCGCCCGTGGTGCCCTGGGTGCTGTCGGCGAAGAGCCGGGACGCCCTGCGCGGCCAGGCCCGGCGGCTGCTCGGCCCGGACGTCGCCGCCGACCCGGTGGACGTCGGGTTCTCGCTGGCGACGACCCGCACGCTGTTTCCGGTGCGCGCGGTCGTGTTCGGCCGGGACCGGAGCGAACTGGAGTCCGGACTCGAAGAGCTGATCCGCGGTGACGGACCGGCCGTGGTCGGCTCCGCCGCGCAGCCGTTGACGGCGATGGCGCACGCGTTCGTGTCCGGCGGCGAGGCGGACTGGTCCGCCGTGTTCACCGGCCTCGGCGCGCGACCGGTGGACCTGCCGACCTACGCGTTCGAACGGTCGGCCGCCGAGGCTGTCCGACCGGCCGAGGCGGCCGAGGCCGCGTCGCACGACGGCCTCGGCGCGCTCGTCCGGGCCGAGATCGCCGCACAGATGGGGCTCGCCGACGCCGACGCCGTGCCGCGCGAACGCACCTTCCAGGACCTCGGCTTCAGCTCTCTGGCCGCGGTCGAACTCGCCGAGCGGCTGTCGGCGGCGACCGGCACGCGCCTCGACGCGACCGTGGTCTTCGACCATCCGACCCCGGCCGCGCTGGCCACCCACCTCGCCCGCGGCACCGGTGACCACGCTCCCGACGACGACCCGGGCCACGGCCCCGACGACGCCCCCGGCCGCGATGCGCACGACCGGGCCGTACCCCACCCCGACGACGATCCGGTCGTGATCGTGGGCATGGGCTGTCGTTATCCCGGCGGTGTCGCTTCGCCCGCCGAGTTGTGGGAGGTCGCGGAAGCCGGGCGTGATGTGATCTCTCCTTTCCCCACCGACCGGGGGTGGGACCTGGAGGCGCTGTACGACCCCGATCCGGACCGTCCGGGGACGACGTACGTGCGTGAGGGCGGGTTCCTCACCGGTGCGGGGGACTTCGATGCCGGGTTCTTCGGGATAGGCCCCAGTGAGGCGCTCGCGATGGATCCCCAGCAGCGGCTGGTGCTCGAGGTGGCCTGGGAGGCCCTGGAGGACGCGGGTGTGGACCCGCACTCCCTGGCCGGCAGCAGCACCGGGGTCTTCGTCGGCATGTACGGCTGGGACTCGAGCGAGTCCGTCGAGGGCTACCGCATCACCGGTGGCCTGTCGAGTGTCGCCTCGGGTCGGGTGGCGTATGCGCTGGGGTTGGAGGGGCCGGCGGTGAGTGTGGACACGGCGTGTTCGTCGTCGTTGGTGGCGGTGCATCTGGCGTGTCGTTCTTTGCGGTCGGGGGAGACGGATCTGGTGCTGGCGGGGGGTGCGACGGTGATGGCGACGCCGCGTGTCTTCGTCGAGCTCGCGCGGCAGCGGGGGTTGTCGCCGGACGGGCGGTGCAAGTCGTTTGCGGCGGGGGCGGATGGTACGGCGTGGGGTGAGGGTGTGGGGGTGGTGGTGTTGGAGCGGTTGTCGGATGCGCGGCGGCGTGGGCATGAGGTGTTGGCGGTGGTGCGGGGGAGTGCGGTGAATCAGGACGGTGCGTCGAATGGGTTGACGGCGCCCAGTGGTGTGGCGCAGCAGCGGGTGATTCGGGCTGCGTTGGCGGACGGGGGGTTGTCGGTGGGGGATGTGGATGTGGTGGAGGCGCATGGTACGGGGACGGTGTTGGGGGATCCGATCGAGGCGCAGGCGGTGTTGGCGACGTATGGGCGGGGGCGGGGTGCGCGGCGGCCGGTGTGGTTGGGGTCGTTGAAGTCGAATATCGGGCATACGCAGGCGGCGGCGGGTGTGGCGGGGTTGATCAAGATGGTGGGGGCGATGCGGCGTGGGGTGGTGCCGGCGACGTTGCATGTGGATGCGCCCAGTGAGCATGTGGCGTGGGAGTCGGGTGGGGTGCGGTTGGTGACGCGGGCGTGTCGGTGGCCGGAGACGGGGCGGGTGCGTCGGGCGGGGGTGTCGTCGTTCGGGATATCGGGGACCAACGCACACGTCGTCCTCGAACAGGCACCCGCACCGACGCCCGCACCCGAGGGCGAACATCCCTGGCCCGTGGTGCCGTGGGTGCTCTCGGCGAAGACCGGGGAGGCCCTGCGCCGGCAGGCACAGCGGCTGCTCGCGCACGCCGAGGAGCCGGACGCGGCCCGCCTGGGTCTGTCCCTGGCCACCACCCGCTCGCGGTTCGAGCATCGCGCGGTCGTGCTCGGTTCGGACACGGCGGGTCTGCGGGCCGGGCTGTCGGCGGTGGCCGCCGGCCTGCCCGCCGCGAACGTGACGTACGGCCGGGCCGAGGAGACGCCAGGGAAGACCGCGTTCCTCTTCCCCGGGCAGGGCGTGCAGTGGCGCGGCATGGCCGCCGGGCTGCTGGACACCGCCCCCGTGTTCGCCGCGCGGATGGCCGATTGCGCACGGCTCATCGACCCCCAGGTCGACTGGTCCCTGCTCGACGTGGTCCGGGGAACCGACGACGACGCGTGGACGGAGCGCGTCGACGTCGTACAGCCCGCGCTGTTCGCCGTGCTGGTGTCGCTCGCCGCACTGTGGCGCTCGCTCGGGGTGCGGCCGGACGCCGTAGTGGGCACGTCGCAGGGCGAGATCGCGGCCGCCTGCGTAGCCGGTGCGCTCTCGCTGGAGGACGCGTGCCGGCTCGTCGTGGTCCGGTCGCGGCTGATGGCCGAGCGGCTCCCCGGCGCGATCCTCTCCGTCGACGCCCCCGAACCCGTGGTGGCCCGGCGGCTGCGCCCGGGACAGACGGTGGCCGGCGTCAGCGGCCCGAACGGCACGACGGTGGCCGGTCCGGCGGACACCGTGGCCGACCTGTGCGCCGAACTTCGCGCGAGCGGGATCCGGGCCCGTGTCGTGGCGCCGTGCGCCTCGCACTCACCGCTCGTCGAGCCACTGGCGGACCGGTTCGCCGAACTGGCCTCCTTCGTCCGTCCGTCACCGGCCGCCACCCCCCTCTACTCGACGGTCACCGGTGCCGTCGTCGCCGGAGAGGACCTGACACCCGAGTACTGGTACCAGAACTGCCGGCAGCCGGTGTCCTTCCAGCGGTCCGTGGAGGCCCTGCTGGCCGACGGTTTCACCCACTTCGTGGAGTGCGCTCCGCACCCGGCGCTGGGCATCCACGTCGAGCAGACCGCCGAGTCGGCCGGCCGGACGGTCACCGTGACCGGCTCGCTGCGCCGCGGCGAGGGCGGACCGGCCCGCCTGTTGGCCAGTGCCGCGCAGCGGTACGTGCGCGGCGGCGAGGTGGTGTGGGACCCGGTGTTCGGCGGAGCCCGGCGACTGCCCCTGCCCACCTACGCGTTCGACCACAAGCGGTACTGGCTGATGCCGGAGCCGCGCACGGACGTGACCGGCCTGGGCCTGACCCCGGCGGAGCATCCGCTGGTCGGCGCCGTGACCGAACTGCCGGACACCTCCACGTCGGTGCTGACCGGGCGGCTCTCGCTCGACACGCACGGCTGGCTGGCCGATCACACCGCCGCCGGCGCGGTGCTGCTGCCGGCCACGGCCTTCGTCGAACTGGCGCTGCGCGCGGGCGCGGGGGCCGGACGCGGGGTACTGAGCGACCTGGTGATCCAGACGCCGCTCGTCCTGCCGGAACGGGGCGGCGCGGACCTGCGCGTGGTCGTGGACGGCGACGCGGTGGCGATCCACTCCCGCACCGACGAGGCATGGGTGACGCACGCGCGCGGCGAACTGGCCGCGGCCGCCGAACCGGCCGAACCGGGCCTGGAGGAGTGGCCACCGCCGGGGGCGAGCGCCGTCGACCTGGACGACGCCTACCGGCGGCTGGCCGAGCGCGGCTACGGATACGGACCGGCCTTCCGCGGTCTGCGCGCGGTGTGGCGTCGCGACGACGAGGTGTTCGCCGAGGTCGCGCTGCCCGCCGAGGCCGACCCGGGCGGGTTCGGCCTGCATCCCGCGCTCCTCGACGCCGCGTTGCACGCCGCTCTGCTCACCGTCACCGACCACGGCCTGGCGCTGCCGTTCTCCTGGACCGACGTCCGGCTGTCCGCGACCGGCGCCACCGCGCTGCGGGTCGTGATCAAGCGGCGCGGACCGGAGGACATCTCCCTCGCGGCGTACGACGAGTCCGGCCGGAACGTGTGCACCGTCGGGTCGGTGGTGCTGCGGCACCTGACGCGGGAACAGCGGACCGCGGTCCTGGGAGGGGGACGGTCCGCCGCCCACCGCCTGCTGGAACCGGTGTGGCGGCCGCTGGACCCGCCGGCCGCGGTGCCGGTGTCCGTCGTGGACCTGGACGACCTGGACCGCCTGGACCGGACGGCGCCCGTCCCGGACGTCGCGGTGCTTCACGCCACCCGCGGCCCGGACGCCGCGCCGGACCGGGTCGCCGGGACACATGCCGCCGCCCACCGGGTGCTCGACGCGCTCCAGCACTGGCTGGCGGACGAACGGACGGCGGACAGCACCCTGTTGGTGGCCACCCGCGGCGCGGCGGGGCCCGCCCTCGACGGCGGTACCGACCCGGCCGCGGCCGCGGTGTGGGGCCTGGTGCGCGCGGCGCAGGCCGAGGCACCCGGCCGATTCGTCCTGGTCGACTCCGACGGGGACCTCGACGCGGCCACCGCCCTGGCGACCGGCGAACCCCAGGTGGCGATCAGGGCCGGTGTGCCGCACGCGGCCCGGCTGGTACCGGTGCCGGCCGGCCCTTCCTCCGCCCAGGGGCTCGATCCCGGCGGGCCGGTACTGATCACCGGCGGCACCGGTGGACTCGGCTCGGCACTGGCCCGCCACCTCGTCACCCGGCACGGCGTGCGGCGGCTGGTCCTCGCCTCACGGCGCGGGCCGGACGCCCCCGGGGCCGAGGACCTGGTCGCCGAGCTGACCGAACTCGGCGCCTCGGCACGGGTGGTGCGCTGCGACGTCACCGACCGCGCCGCACTCACCTCCCTGGTGACGCCCGACCTCTCCATGGTCGTCCACACCGCGGGCGTGCTCGACGACGGCGTACTCGACTCGCTGACCGCGGACCGAATGGACACGGTGCTGGCCCCGAAGGCCGACGCCGCCTGGTACCTGCACGAGGCCACCGCGCACACCGGTGCCGCGCTCGTGCTGTTCTCCTCGGTGCTCGGCGTCTGCGGCGGCATGGGACAGGCCAACTACGCGGCCGCCAACGCCTTCCTCGACGCGCTGGCCGCCCACCGGCACGAGCGCGGGCTGCCCACCCTGTCCATCGGCTGGGGGCTGTGGGACCGCGCCACGGGCATGGCCGGCCAGTTGCGCGACGCGGACGTCGTCCGGCTCAGGCGGCGCGGCCTGGTGGAACTGCCGGTCGACTCGGGACTGGAGCTGTTCGACGCGGCCCTCGCCCAGCACCGGCCGCACGTCGTCGCCATGCCGGTCGACCGCGTGGCACTCCAGGTCTCCGCCGACCTCGGTGAGCTGCCCGCGGTGCTGCGCGACCTGGCACCGCACCGGCCCGCGGCGCCGTCCACCGTGCGTTCCGCGCCCACCGACCTGCTGGAGCTGACGCGGACCGAGACCGCGGTCGTGCTCGGCACGAGCGGCGAGCAGGTCGACCCCGACCGCAAGTTCCGGGACCTCGGCTTCGACTCCCTGCTCGCCGTCGAACTGCGCAACCGGCTCAAGACGGCCACCGGCATGGCGCTGCCCGCCGCCGTGGTCTTCGACTACCCGACCCCCGCCGCCCTCGCCGGGCACCTGCGCGACCGGGCCGCTGGCGGCACCGTACGGGCGGCGGACGAGCGGCCGGTGGCCGTGGTGGACGACACCGATCCGGTCGTCGTGGTGGGCATGGGCTGCCGGTACCCCGGCGGCATCGACTCGCCCGCCGGCCTGTGGGAGGCCGTGGCCGGCGCCCGGGAGGTGATCGGCGACTTCCCGGCCGACCGCGGCTGGCAGGTGGAGGGACTGTCCGTGCGGCGGGGCGGGTTCCTCGCCGGCGCGGGCGACTTCGACGCCGCCTTCTTCGGTATCAACCCGCACGAGGCGGCCGCCATGGATCCGCAGCAGCGTCTGCTGCTCGAAGTGTCCTGGGAGGCGCTGGAGCACGCCGGTATCGTCCCGGACACACTGGCCGGCAGCCGGACCGGGGTGTTCGCCGGAGTCATGTCCCAGGAGTACGGCGCGGGGGCCGACGAGGCGGCCGCCGGGGTGGAGGGCTACCGGCTGACCGGAAGCCAGGGCAGCGTCGCCTCCGGCCGGGTCGCCTACGCGCTCGGTCTGGAAGGGCCCGCCCTCACCGTGGACACGGCCTGTTCCTCGTCGCTGGTCGCGCTGCACCTGGCCGCGCGGTCGCTGCGGTCCGGCGAGTGCGACCTGGCGCTGGCCGCGGCCGCCACGGTGATCGCCACGCCGCGGGTGTTCGCGGAGTTCGCCAAGCAGGGCGGGCTGGCCTCCGACGGGCGCTGCAAGCCGTTCGGCGCCACGGCCGACGGGACGGGCTGGAGCGAGGGCGCGGGCGTGCTGGTCCTGGAGCGACTGTCCCGGGCCCGGGAACACGGGCACCGGGTCCTCGCGGTGGTGCGCGGCAGCGCGGTCAACCAGGACGGCGCCTCGAACGGGCTCACGGCGCCGAACGGCCCCGCCCAGCAGCGAGTGATCCGCGCCGCCCTCGCCGAGGCCGGCCTGTCCACCGGCGACGTCGACGTGCTGGAGGCCCACGGCACCGGCACGGTGCTGGGCGACCCCATCGAGGCGGAGGCCGTCCTGGCGACCTACGGCCAGGGACGGCCCGCCGAGCGGCCCCTGCTGCTCGGGTCGGTCAAGTCGAACATCGGGCACACCCAGGCCGCCGCCGGCATGGCCGGCGTGATCAAGATGATCGGCGCCCTCGACCGGGGCACGGTCCCCCCGTCCCTGCACGCAGACCCGCCGACGTCCGCGGTGGACTGGACGGGCGGGGCCGTGGCGCTGGCGACCGAGTCGGTCGACTGGCCGCCGACCGGCCGGCTCCGCCGGGCCGCGGTGTCGGCCTTCGGCATCTCCGGAACCAACGCCCACGTGATCCTCGAACAGGCACCCGTGCGGCCGGAGCCGGAGCCGGAGTTGGAGCCGGAACCGGAGTCGGTCGCCGGGGCAGAGGACCGGGCGGAGCTGGCGTGGGTGCTGTCCGCGCGCACCCGGCCCGCCTTGCGCGGCCAGGCCGCCCGGCTGCTCACCCACCTGCGGTCGAACGAGGACCTCGCCCCGGCGGCCGTCGCCACGGCTCTGGTGGCGACCCGGTCCCGGTTCCCGTACCGGGCGGTGGTCACCGGAACGGACCGCGCCGAACTGCTCGACCGACTGGCCGAGACGGCCCGGGCCGAACCGGCCGAGCCCGCGCCCGGGCCCCTCGTGTTCCTCTTCCCGGGCCACGGCAGTCAGTACGCGAGCATGGGCGCGGGCCTGTACAACCGGTTCCGCACGTACGCCGACGCGCTGGACGAGGTGCTCGCCGCGCTCGACGCCAACCTGGAACGGCCGCTGGCCGACCTGCTGTTCGCCGAGAAGGGCTCACCGGGGGCGGCCCTCCTCCAGGACCGGACCGAGTTCACCCAGCCCGCGCTGTTCGCCGTCGAGGTCGCGCTCTTCCGACTCGTCGAGTCCCTCGGACTGCGGCCGGACCACCTGCTCGGCCACTCTTTCGGCGAACTGGCCGCGGCACACGTGGCCGGGGTCCTGTCGCTGCCCGACGCCGCCCGCCTGATCACCGCTCGGGGCCGTGTCATGAGCGCCCTGCCGCCGGGCAGCATGGCGCAGATCACGGCGGGTGCCGACGAGATCGAACCCACGCTGGAGCCCGGTGTCTCGATCGCCGCCCTGAACGCGCCGGGCGTCACGGTCGTCTCCGGCACGCCGGACGCGGTGGAACGGGTCGTCGCGCACTGGCGCGACCGCGGCAGGCGGTCGGCCCGGCTGCCCAACCGGCACGCCTTCCACTCGGCAGGTCTCGACGGACTGCTCGGCGAGTTCGCCGCGGTGGCCGAGGAGGTCACCTGCCACCCGCCGACCATCCCCATCGTGTCCGGACTCACCGGGGAACCGGCCGCCGGCGAGGACCTGCGTTCGGCCGACTACTGGCTGCGGCACGCCCGGCAGCCCGTGCGTTTCCTGCCCGGCCTGCGCACGCTGGAGCAGCTCGGCGCGAAGACCTTCGTCGAGATCGGGCCGGGACGCGCGTTGACCACCCTGGTGAAACGGAGCCTGCCCGACGCCGCCGCGTCGGCGCCGCTGCGCGGGCCGCGGCCACAGGAAACGGCGGGGCTGCTGCGCACGCTCGGCGAACTGTTCGTGCGGGGGCTGCCGGTGGACTGGCAGGCGGTGTCCGGTGCGTCACCCGGACCCTTTGCGCAGCTTCCCACGTACGCCTTCGACCGGCGGCGCTACTGGCTGTCCCCGAAACCGCCGGCCCGCACGGAGGGACTCGGCTTCGTCGAGGCGGATCACCCCCTGCTGAGCGCCCGGATGGAGCTGCCCGACAACGGCACGGTGATCCTGACCGGCTCGGTGTCCCGCGACGCGCCCCGCTGGCTGGCCGACCACACGGTGGCCGGGTCGGTCCTGGCACCCGGCACACTCTTCGCCGAACTGGCGCTGCGCGCCGCCGCCGAGACGGGCGCGGACACCGTACGGGAACTGGTGATCCAGACCCCGCTCGTGCTGCCCGACCGGGGCTCACTGACCATGCAGGCCCTCGCCCGGCCGACCGGTGAGGTCGTGGTGTCGGCCCGCGCCGACGAACCGAAGGCACCGTGGGTGGTGCACGCCAGGGGGACGGTGGCCACGACCGGCCGGGAGGCTCCGCCGGAGACCGGCACCTGGCCGCCCGCCGACGCGGTGCCGATCGACCCGGGCGACGCCTACGACCGGCTGGCCGGCCGCAGGCTCGACTACGGCCCGGCCTTCCGCGGACTGCGCGCGGTGTGGCGCCACGGCGACGAGGTGCTCGCCGAGGTCGCGCTGCCCGCCGACGCCGGAACGGCCCCGACCGGCTACGGCCTGCACCCCGCCCTGCTGGACAGCGCGCTGCAGGCGTGGCTGATCGGCACCGGACGCGAGGCCGCGGACGTCCCGTTCGCCTGGGAGGATGTCGTCCTGCACCGGGCCGGCGCGGACCGCCTGCGGGTCCGGCTGACCCCAGTGGGCCCCGACGGCCTGTCCGTCGCGGTGTACGACGTGACCGGCCGGCCGGTGCTGACCGCCGAGTCGGTCCGGCTGCGACCGATGTCCACGCCGGCCGGGCGGCTGCGGGAACTGGCCTGGATTCCGCTGGACCCCGGGCCGGCCGCCCCCGCCGAGGCCCCCGACGACGTGGTGGTGCTGGACGGGTTCCCGCCCGGTGCCGACGTCGTGTCCCGTGTGCACGCGGCGACGCGGACGGTGCTGGACGCCCTGACCGAACCGTCCCGGCGACGGTTGGTGATCGTCACGCACGGCGCGGTGGGGCTGCCGGGCGAGGACGTGCCGGACCTGGCCGGTGCCGCGGTGTGGGGCCTGGTGCGGTCCGCGCAGGCGGAACAGCCCGGCAGGTTCGTCCTGGTGGACACCGACGGCGAACCGGACCTGCCCGCGATCCTGGCGACACGGCAGCCGCACCTGGTCATCCGGTCGGGCGTGCCGCACGCGCCTCGGCTGACGCCGCTGTCGGAACCCCCCACGGGCGAGGCCCCGTTCGGACCGGCGAGCACCGTACTTGTCACCGGTGGCACCGGCGGCCTCGGTGCACTGTTCGCCCGGCACCTGATCACGGCCCACGGCGTCCGGCGGCTGGTGCTGGCCGGCCGGCGCGGACCGGACGCTCCGGGGGCCACCGGGCTGCGGGCGGAGCTGACCGCGCTGGGCGCCGACGTCGAGATCGTGGCCTGCGACCTCGCCGACCCCGCGGCGGTGGCCGCGCTGGTGACGCGGGCACCGACCGCGGTGGTGCACGCGGCAGGCGTCCTGGACGACGGAGTGCTGGCGTCGCTGACGCCCTCCCGGCTGTCCGCCGTACTCCGGGCCAAGGCGGACGCGGCGTGGAACCTGCACGAGGCGACGCGTCACCTGGACCTGAGCGCGTTCGTGCTGTTCTCCTCGGTGGCGGGCACGCTCGGTTCGGCCGGACAGGCCAACTACGCCGCGGCCAACGCGTTCCTGGACGGGCTGGCCGCCCATCGCCGGGCCAACGGGCTGCCCGGTGTGTCCATCGCCTGGGGGCTGTGGGCCGGACGGCGCGGCATGACCGAACACCTGCGGGAGGCGGATCTGGCGCGGCTCGGCGACCGCGGGCTGGCCACGATCACCGAGTCCGACGGTCTGGCCATGTTCGACGCCGCCCTGACCGCGCCGCGCGCACAGGTGACCGCGGCAACGCTGCGGGCGCCCGACCGCCCGGACGGACGCGACGACGCGCTGCGGCTGCGGCACGAACTGGCCGGCCTGGGCCACGACGAGCAGCGGCGGCGGGTGCTGGACCTGCTGAGCCGCCGGCTGGCGGCAGTGCTCGGCCACGGCGACGGGCGGCCGCTCGACACCGACCTCACCTTCCGCGACCTGGGCGTCGACTCGCTCATGGCGATCGAACTGCGCGACGCCCTGGCCCCGCTGACCGAGGTGCCGTTGCCGGCCACGGCGATCTTCGACCACCCGACTCCCGCAGCGCTCACCGACCACATCCACCGCAACCTCGTCGCGCCGGAACCTGACCCGCGGCCGAACCGGAAGGAGCCGATCGACACCATGGACACGGAAGAACTGATCGCGGCCGCGCTGGGCGAGGAAGGCCCGCGATGACCGACCGGACCGCGACGACACGGCCCGCCCCGGACCCTTGGTACCGGGCCCCGGCCACCGTGCTCTGGGAATCCCTCGTGTGGCTGGGCTGCTCATGGCTGCCGGTCCCCGTCGTGATCGACGAGCACGGTCCCCACGGCTTCGCGGAGGAGGACCCGCGATGACCGAGGACACCGAGGCCAGGCTGGTCAGGGCACTGCGCGAATCCCTGAAGGAGAACGAGCGGCTGCGCCGCGAGGGTCGCGGCGACGATCCGGTCGTGATCGTGGGCATGGGCTGTCGTTATCCCGGCGGTGTCGCTTCGCCCGCCGAGTTGTGGGAGGTCGCGGAGGCCGGGCGTGATGTGATCTCTCCCTTCCCCACCGACCGGGGGTGGGACCTGGAGGCGCTGTACGACCCCGATCCGGACCGTCCGGGGACGACGTACGTGCGTGAGGGCGGGTTCCTCACCGGTGTGGGGGACTTCGATGCCGGGTTCTTCGGGATAGGCCCCAGTGAGGCGCTCGCGATGGATCCCCAGCAGCGGCTGGTGCTCGAGGTGGCCTGGGAGGCCCTGGAGGACGCGGGTGTGGACCCGCACTCCCTGGCCGGCAGCAGCACCGGGGTCTTCGTGGGGCACATGGCGCAGGAGTACGGGCACGACCTGGAGGAGGCCGGAGCGGAGGGCTATCGGCTGACCGGCACCGCGGGCAGCCTGGTCTCCGGTCGGGTGGCGTATGCGCTGGGGTTGGAGGGGCCGGCGGTGAGTGTGGACACGGCGTGTTCGTCGTCGTTGGTGGCGGTGCATCTGGCGTGTCGTTCTTTGCGGTCGGGGGAGACGGATCTGGTGCTGGCGGGGGGTGCGACGGTGATGGCGACGCCGCGTGTCTTCGCCGACTTCGCGCGGCAGCGGGGGTTGTCGCCGGACGGGCGGTGCAAGTCGTTTGCGGCGGGGGCGGATGGTACGGCGTGGGGTGAGGGTGTGGGGGTGGTGGTGTTGGAGCGGTTGTCGGATGCGCGGCGGCGTGGGCATGAGGTGTTGGCGGTGGTGCGGGGGAGTGCGGTGAATCAGGACGGTGCGTCGAATGGGTTGACGGCGCCCAGTGGTGTGGCGCAGCAGCGGGTGATTCGGGCTGCGTTGGCGGACGGGGGGTTGTCGGTGGGGGATGTGGATGTGGTGGAGGCGCATGGTACGGGGACGGTGTTGGGGGATCCGATCGAGGCGCAGGCGGTGTTGGCGACGTATGGGCGGGGGCGGGGTGCGCGGCGGCCGGTGTGGTTGGGGTCGTTGAAGTCGAACATCGGGCATACGCAGGCGGCGGCGGGTGTGGCGGGGTTGATCAAGATGGTGGGGGCGATGCGGCGTGGGGTGGTGCCGGCGACGTTGCATGTGGATGCGCCCAGTGAGCATGTGGCGTGGGAGTCGGGTGGGGTGCGGTTGGTGACGCGGGCGTGTCGGTGGCCGGAGACGGGGCGGGTGCGTCGGGCGGGGGTGTCGTCGTTCGGGATCTCCGGGACCAACGCACACGTCGTCCTCGAACAGGCACCGTCGGTCCCCGACCCGGCGCGACGCGCACTGCCCGCCGTGCCGTGGATCCTGTCGGCGAAGACCCCGGAGGCCCTGTCCGCGCAGGTGTCCCGGCTGCTCGCGTTCCTGGAGAAGGCGGACGCCGACCCCGCGGACGTCGGGTACACCCTGCTGTCCCGTGCGCGGTTCGCCCACCGGATCGTCGTGCTCGGCGCGGACCGGGACGAACTGCTGGGCGGGCTGCGCGCCCTCGCCGACGCACCCGAGCCGGGCACCGTGGTCGGACGGACCGAACTGCGCGAGCGGGCCGACCGGTTCGTGGCCGGCGGCGAGGTGGACTGGGCCGACGTGTTCGCCGGAACCGGAGCGCGGCGCGTGCTCCTGCCCACGTACCCCTTCGCCCGTCGGCACTTCTGGGCCGCACCCGCACCCGCACCCGCCCCCTCCGGTCCCGTGGGCCCCACGGCGGGTGCCACCAGGAAGGCGGAGCTGCCCGACCTCGTCGCCGCGGTCCGTACCGCGGTGGGTGACGTGCTCGGTGAGCATGATGCCACCGGTCTCGACGACGACATCGTCGCCCTGGGGCTGGACTCGCTGGCCGCCGTGGAACTGCGCGGTCGGCTGCAGGCGCTGACCGACCTGCCGATCGGCCTGACCGACATCCTCGACAACCCGACGATCCGCTCGCTGGCCGAGGCCCTGGCCCGGCGCGGTCCCTCCCGGAGGCCCCGATGACCACCGAACCCCTTCCCGCCCTCAGCTTCGACCGGCCGGTGCCGCCCGCTCAGGTGAACCGGCGGTCGGCCCGCGAGGTGTTCGTCACCGACCACACGCGCCTCGGCCCGGACGAGTTCGCCCTCGCCGTGCTCGTGCCGCACGACCATCCCCTGTGGTCCGACCAGGCGGCGGGCCGGCACGACCCGGCATTCGTCATCGAGGCGTTCAGGCAGGCGTTCGTCGTGGTCCGGCACGAGTACCTCGGCGTCGCGAAGGGCACCCCGTCGGCCGTGCAGCGACTGACGCTGGCCGTCACGGAGCCGGACGCGTTCCGCGCCGAGGGAACCGAACCCCTGCGGGGCGTCGTCAAGGTGCGCGTCTCGCGCGGGAGCGGCACCTTCGACATGGACGGCGACTTCCTCGTCGGCGCGACCCGGGCCGCGACGCTGTCGTTCGCCGGGGTCCTCTTCCCCACCGAGTCCTACCGCGAACTGCGGGACTACCAGCGGTCCCGGCGGGCCGCGGGAGGGGCGGAGGCTCCGGCGGCCGGGCCGATCGACCCCGCCCTGGTCGGCCGCCGCGACCGGCGCAACGTGGTCATCGCGCCGGCTGTGGCACCCCACCGGTACCCCGTGGTGGTCGACCGGTCCCATCCCTCGTTCTTCGACCGCGCCTACGACCACCTGCCCGCGTCTCTGCTCATCGAGGCCATGCGGCAGTCCGCCCTGCGGGGCGCGGCCGAGGCGGGCCTGCCCACCGACGCGACGGCCCTGGTCCGGGTCGACCTGGAATTCGGCATCTTCGCGGAGACCGACGTGCCCGCCACCTGTGCGGTGTCGGTGACAGGGCGCCCGGGGACCGTGGCCGTGTCGGTCGGCGTCGATCAGGCCGACGTCCGCGTCGCCGGAGGAACCCTGGAGCTGACCGCGTCAGACGCGTGACCCGGCGGCTCGGTCGGGCGGCCCGCACCGGTCATGGCCGGTGCGGGCGCAGCACCGCGTCGAGTTCGCCCGCGGTGAGCGGGGACGCGGGCAGCGGCGTCGCCGCGGGACGGGCGCGCAGGCCGTCGAGCAGCAGTCGCAGCGGACGCCGCCAGGCGCCGGGAGCGGTGCCGGCGAGCCCGGGAAGGGCACGGCCCAGCACGGCCAGCGCGAACAGCAGGTCTTCGGCGGAGACGTCGGGGCGGATCGTGCCCTGCCCGCGGCCACGGTGGAGCAGGGCGCGGACGGTCCGGCGGTGCCGGTCGCGCACCGCCGCCAGGGACGGCGCGTCTTCGGGACAGGCACCGCCGCGACACCCGGATCCGCACTCGGACGGCAGCACCGGGAACGTAGTGTCCAGGTAGGCCGTCAGAGCGGTCCACGCGTCCTGGACGGCCATGGCACGCTCGCCCGCCGCGACGAACTCGGCGAGCGTGCCGGAGAAGACCTCCTCCACGAGCGCCCGCCGGCTGGGGAAGTGGCGGTAGAGCGTGCCGCTGCTCACCCCCGCGCGCCGGGCGACCCCGTCCAGCGGGGCGTGCAGACCCTCCGCGGTGAACGCCTCCCGGGCCGCCCGCACCAGCAGACCGCGGTTGCGCGTCGCGTCGCTTCGCCGCGGGGGCGGTCCGTGGTTCACAGCGGCGGGTTGCCGTGCTTGCGCACCGGCAGGTCGGCGTGCTTGGCACGCAGCATGGCCAGTGACGCGATCAGGACCGCGCGGGTCTCCGCGGGTTCTATGACGTCGTCCACCAGGCCGCGTTCGGCACCGTAGTAGGGGTGCATCAGCTCCTGTTTGTACTCCTTGACGAGCCGGGCACGGGTCTCGTCGGGGCTGTCGGACTGGGTGATCTCCCGGCGGAAGATGACGTTGGCGGCGCCCTCGGCGCCCATGACCGCGATCTCGTTGCCGGGCCAGGCGTAGGCGAGGTCGGCGCCCACCGAGCGGGAGTCCATGACGATGTACGCGCCGCCGTACGCCTTGCGCAGCACCACCGAGACCCGGGGCACGGTCGCGTTGCAGTACGCGTACAGGAGCTTGGCCCCGTGCCGGATGATGCCGTGGTGCTCCTGGTCCACGCCGGGCAGGAAGCCGGGCACGTCGACGAGCGTCACGATCGGAATACTGAACGCATCGCACATCTGCACGAAGCGTGCGGCCTTCTCGGCGGCATGGATGTCGAGGGCCCCGGCCATGGACAGCGGTTGGTTGGCGACGATCCCCGTGACGTGCCCGTCCAGCCGGACCAGCGCGCACACGACGTTGGTCGCCCAGGTCGCGTGCACCTCCAGGAACTCCGCCTCGTCGGCGATCTCCGCCACCACGTCACGGACGTCGTACGCCCGGCCGGGGTCCTCGGGCACCAGGTCCCGCAGCGCCTCGGTGCGCCGGTCCGCCGGGTCGCCGGACGGGTAGTGCTCGGGCACCGAACGGTTGTTGGCGGGCAGCAGGGAGAGCAGGAAACGCACGTCCTCCAGGCAGCTCTCCTCGTCGTCGTGCACGAAGTGCGCCACACCGGAGGTCGCGCCGTGCACGTCGGCGCCCCCGAGGTCGTCGTGGGAGACCCGCTCGCCGGTGACGGCCTGGACGACGTCCGGGCCGGTGACGAACATCTGGGAGGTGGAGCGGACCATGAACACGAAGTCGGACAGCGCGGGCGAGTAGGCCGCTCCGCCGGCCGACGGACCCAGCATCACCGAGATCTGGGGGATCACCCCCGAGTTGCGGACGTTACGCCGGAAGATGCCGCCGTAGCCCGCGAGTGCCGTCACCCCTTCCTGGATGCGGGCGCCCGCGCCGTCGTTGAGGGAGACCAGGGGCGCGCCGGTGGCCGCGGCCAGGTCCATCAGCTTGTGGATCTTCTCCGCGTGGGCCTCGCCCAGGGCTCCGCCGAAGATGCGGAAGTCGTGCGCGTAGACGAACACCTTGCGCCCGTGGACGGCGCCCCAGCCGGTGATCACGCCGTCGGTGTAGGGCCGCCTGGCCTCCAGGCCGAACCCGGTGGCACGGTGCCGGCGCAGCGGCTCGATCTCGTGGAACGTCCCTTCGTCCATGAGCAGGTCGATACGCTCCCGGGCGGTGAGCTTGCCCTTCGCGTGCTGCTTGCGGGTACCGTCCGGATCGGGTCCCCGGCGGGCCTCCTCCTTGCGGCGCCGCAGCTCGGCGGTCCCGGACCCCTCGGCCCGCTCGTCGGTGACGTGCATGCTGGTCTCCCCTTCGGTGGCGGCGGCTGCCCGGTGCATGGAGTCAGGCGGGGCGGGTCACGAGGTCCGTCAGCAGGGTTCCCGCCCGCCGCGCCCCCTCGGGCGTGGTGCCGGACGCGGCGACGAAACCGTCGGGCCGCAGCAGCAGGAACGCCGCGCCGGGACGGGACAGGTGCTCGTGGCGGACCTGTCGGGGAAACGCGGCGGCCACTGATCGTGCCGCCACGGCCAACGCGCCGCCCACCGGCCCGGTGGTGACCATCCGGAAGGCGAGCGGGTCGGCGCCCGCGCCGGCCGGCGGCACCCAGGAGGGAGTGCGCGAGCCCGGCAGCGGCGGCTGCCGCAGCCCGCGCGCCCGCAGCCCGCGCCCGGTCCGCTCCGGCTCGGACGTCAACCCGCCTCCCTCGTACCGCACGCGCCAGCCCGCGAGCAGCGGCACCAGCCGCCGACGGAGCACCCCGGTCGTCTCCAGCAGCCGCCAGGCGGCGTTGCGGACCCGCGCCGCGGCCGGGCCCAGCGTGAACATGCGGGTGAACCGACCGGTGTTGACCAGGATCTGTTCCGCGGCCTGCCGCCGCTCGCTGTCGTAGGAGTCGAGGATGGCCGCGTCGAAGGTCCCGGAGATCACCCCGGCCAGCTTCCAGGCCAGGTTGTGCACGTCCTGGAGCCCCAGGTTCAGTCCCTGCCCGCCGATCGGCGAGTGGGTGTGGGCCGCGTCGCCGACCAGGAAGCACCGCCCCTTGCGCAGCTCTGTCGCGATCCGCTCCTGGCTGCCGAAGGTGTCCAGGGTGTCGAGTTCGCGCACCCGCAGTCCTCCGGGCCCACGCTCGTCCAGCAGCCGCTGCACGGTCTCCGCGACGAGCGGGGTGTCCGGGCCGACGGGCGTGCCGAGCCGGGTGACGCCGTCGCGCAGCGGCGCGAACACCATCGGCCCGGTGGAGCGCAGGAAGTAGTGGACGGCGCCCCGCTCGGCCTCGCCGTCGACGCGGCCCTCGGCGGCCAGGTACGTCGTCGGCAGGGTGGTGCCGGGAAACTCGACGCCGAGCCGCTCCCGGACGGTGCTGCCCAGGCCGTCGGCGCCGATCAGCCAGTCCGCCTCGACGAGTTCACCGCCGTCGGGGCCCTGGGTCTTGACGGTGACGCCCCGGTCGTCGGCGACGACGTCGGTGACACGGGCGGACCGCTCCACCCTGCCGCCCAGTTCCGTCAGCCGCTCCTCCAGCAGCCGGCTGGTCTGCTCCTGCGGCAGCAGCAGTGCCTCGTTCTCCGCACCGATCTCGCTGCGCAGTCGCCGGCCGCCGTCGAGGTGGTAGACGAGCGAGCGCAGCGGCAGCCCGCGGCGCACGGCCTCCTCGTACAGTCCGAGGTGGCGCAGCACGGCCAGCCCGAGCGGCCACAGCAGGATCGCCCGGGAGCCCTTGGCCGCCTCGGGCTGCGACTCCAGCAGGCGCACCGACACGCCCAGTTGCAGCAGTTCGCAGGCGGCGGCCAGGCCGCAGGTGCCGCCGCCGACGATCACGACGGAGCAACGCTCGGTGGTACCGGATTCGGCTGTCATCGTTCTCCTTCGCTCAGGACGTGGCCGAGCCAGGTCGCCACGGCGGACGCGGTGGGCTCGGCGTGGTCCTCCATCACAGAGAAGTGGTCACCGGGCAGGTCGACCCGCTCGTGCGGCCGGGGCCAGGAGGCCTGCCACCGGTGCTCCGGGGTCCAGCCGGGCACGGGCGACCCCGCGACACCCAGCAGCGTGGGGGCTTTGACCGCCCCCGGCGTGTAGTCGGCCAGCAGCCTCAGGTAGCGGCCCATCGCGGTCAGCCGGACGTCGTCGAGCCGTGTCGCCGCCCCGCCCAGCCGGGCGGTCATGCCCGCCATCAGCTCGGCGCCCAGGCGGTCCAGGAGCCCGTCGCCGAGCACCTGGCTGTCGATCAGGACCAGCGCCGCGGGGTGCACCCCCCAGTCCTCCAGCCGCTCGGCCACCGCCTGGGCGAGCAGTCCTCCCGAGGAGTAGCCCAGCAGGACGGCCGGCGCCCCCGCGGACCGGTCCCGTACGGCCGTGGCCGCGGCCTCGACCAGGGCCCCGAGGTCGGCCGGCAGCCGCATGCCGTCGTCCTGGTAGCCGGGGAGCGCGAAGGCCGTCACCGAGTGCTCCCCGGGCAGCGCCGCGGCCAGGCGGGCGTACTGCACCGGGCCCGAGGAGGCCAGCACGGTCGGGAAGCAGAAGATGCCCGGTCCTTCGCCCGTACCCCGCACCAGCTCCACCGGTTCGGGCAGCACGTCCGGTTCGGGCGTGCGGAAGGAGGAACGGAAGTCCGCGGTGTCGGCGAGCAGTTCGACGAACTGCGGGACCCGGCCCCGGTCGACCGCCGCGCGCAGCATCGAGCCGTACAGCGTCGGCGGGGAGGAGGGAGTCTCGGCCCCGCCGCCCGGGCCCGTCACTTCGTCGGCGAGCAGCGCCGCGAGGCCCTCCGGCGTCCGGCCGCGCAGTACGACGTCCGGGGCGAGCCGCAGCCCCGTGGCGGCACCGAGCCGGTTGCGCAGTTCCAGGGTGGTCAGCGAATCCATGCCCAGCTCCAGGAAGGCACGCTCGGCTGCCACGGCGTCGCCGGAGGGGTGACCGAGCACCGCGGCGCACTCGGCCCGCACGGCCGCGAGCAGGAGATCGCGCCGCTGCTCCGGGGCGAGCCCCGCCAGATCGGGCAGCCGGGTGGCGGCCGATGCCGCGACGCCGGCGCCGGGAGCCCGTTCGGGACCCGTCACGAGGGCCCGGGCCTGCGGCAGCGCGTCGAAGAGCGCGTTCGGCCGGGCGGCGGTCAGCCGCGGCAGGTAGCGCTCCCAGTCCACGTCGACCATGACGAGAGCGCCCTCGGGGAGCGACACGCACTCCAGCAGCGCGTCGAGCGCGAGATCCGGGTCGAGCGCGGGCAGTCCCCGCTGGGCCAGCCGTTCCCGGCGGGACCGCTCGAACTCGCGCTCGGCGTCGGTGCTGCCCTCGTTGGCCCAGCCGCCCCAGCCGACCGAGGTCGCGGGCAGGCCCAGCGAACGGCGGTGCGCCGCGAGCGCGTCCAGGTGGGCGTTGGCCGCGGCGAAGGCGCCCAGTCCGACGCCGCCGCCGAGGGTGGCACTGAACGACGAGAACAGGACGAACGCGGAGAGCCCGCGGTCCAGGGTCGCCTCGTGCAGCACCTGCGCCGTACCGGCCTTCGCCTCCAGCACCTGCTGGAACCGTTCGGCCGGGAACGTGGCGAGCGGTCCCTCCTCCAGCAGCTCCGCCACGTGGAAGACCGAGTCCAGGGGTGCCGCCGGCGGTGTCCCGTCCAGCAGCCGGGCCACGGCCGCCCGGTCGCCGAGGTCGCACGGCTCGACCTCGGCCTCGGCACCCAGCGAGGCCACCTCCGCCGCCAGGACCGTGGCCGCCGCCGGATCGGCCTGCGGCGGGACCACCAGCAGCAGCCGCCGCGCACCCTCCCGGACCAGCCGCCGGGCCAACGGGGCCGCCGTGGGGTGGTCGGCGCCGGTGATCAGCACCGTGCCGCTCGGCTGCCAGGGCGTGACGGCCGTGTCCCGGACCGGTGCGTGCGTCAGCCGGCAGGCGAGCAGGCCCGCCCGGCGCACGGCGAGCTGGTCCTCACCGGTCAGGGTGAGGGCGCGGGGCAGCCAGGTCCGCAGCAGGCCCCGATCGGGTGCCGCGTCGCCGGGCAGGTCGATCAGTCCGCCCCAGGTGCCGGGGTGCTCCAGCGCCGCGACCCGGCCCGTCCCCCAGATCCGGGCTGCGGCCGGGGCGGTGAGCGGGTCGGAGTCCGAGGTGGTGACGGCGCCGCTGGTGAGCAGCCACAGGGGTGCGGTGAGCCCCGCGTCGTCGTGGGCCTGGATCAGCGCCAGCGCCCCCGGCGCGTCCGGCTCCGGGCCGAGCGACAGCGAGAGCACACCCACCGGTTCCAGTCCGGCGGCCGCCTCGCGCAGCCGTTCGGCGAGCACCCGCCGGTCCGGGTCCGCCGGCACCCGGACCACCCGGGAGGCCCATTGGCCCAGCACCTCCAGGACGGCCGCCTCCGTCGCGTCCTCCGTCGCTCGCCGGTCGGCGGCGACGACCAGCCAGTCCCCGGACGCCGCGGCGGCCGGCGGCACGCTGACGGAGTGCCAGGCGGCCGCGTACCGCCACGAGTCGATCCGGGCGCGGCGCCGCGCACGCTCCCGCCAGGAGGCCAGCGCGGGCAGCACCTCCCGCAGCGCCGCGTCCGGCGCGGGCAGCACACTCGCCAGCTCCGTCACGTCGCCGCTGTCCACCGCCCGCCACAGGGGTGCGTCGGCCGCACCCTCCGGAACCGCCGGCCGCTCCTGCTGGGCTGCCGCGGTGATCCAGTAGGGGTGGTGTTGGAAGGGGTAGGTGGGGAGGGGGTGGTGGGGGTGGGGGGAGGGTGGGGGTGAAGGTGATGGGGTGGCCGTGGGTCCAGGCGTGGGTGAGGTTGGTGAGGAGTTGGTGGGGTCCGTTGGTGTTGCGGCGGAGGGTGGTGAGGGTGTGGATGGGGGTGTTGTGGTGGTGGGCGGTGTTTTCGATGTGGTGGGTGAGGACGGGGTGGGGGGAGGGTTCGAGGTAGGTGGTGTGTCCGTCGTTGAGGAGTTGGGTGATGGTGGGGTGGAAGGCGACGGGTTGGCGGGCGTTGTTGTACCAGTGGTGGGGGTGAGGTTGGTGCCGGGGGTGGGGTGGGTGGTGGTGGTGGAGTAGAGGGGGTGTGGGTGGGTTGGGGGGTGAGGTGGTTGAGGTCGTTGAGGATGTGGTGTTTGAGGGGTTCGAGGGCGGGGCTGTGGCTGGGGACGGTGGCGGGGATGAGGTGGGCGCGGGTTCCTTGTTGGCGGAGGGTGTTGATGAGGGTGTGGAGTTGGTGGGTGGGGCCGGCGATGTTGGTGGTGGTGGGGCTGTTGGTGCCGGCGATGTGGAGGTTGGGGTGGTGGGTGAGGTGGGGGGTGAGTTGTTGGGGGGTGGCTTCGATGGTGGCGATGGCGCCGTGGCCGGTGAGGTGGGTGTGGAAGAGGTGGGAGCGGGTGGTGATGATGTGGGCTGCTTGTTGGAGGGTGAGGGCGCCGGCGAGGTGGGCGGCGGTGATTTCGCCTTGGGAGTGGCCGGTGTAGGCGTGGGGGGTGAGGCCGTGGGTGTGCCAGGTTTGGGCGAGTGCGGTGTTGATGGTGAAGAGGAGGGGTTGGAGGAGGTCGATGCGTTGGAGGAGTTCGGGTTGGTGGGTGGTGTTGCGGAGGGTTTGTTCGAGGTCGAAGGGGAGGTGGGGTTGGAGGGTGTGGGTGATGGTGTGGAAGTGGTGGGCGTAGGGGGGGTAGTGGTCGAGGAGGTCGAGGGTCATGCCGGGCCATTGGCTGCCTTGTCCGGGGAGGACGAAGACGAGGGGGCCGGGGGTTGGTGGGTGGTGTGTTGGGTGAGGTTGGGGTGGGGTTGGTCGTTGGTGAGGGCGGTGAGGGTGGTGAGGAGTTCGTGGTGGGTGGTGGCGATGATGGCGGCGCGGTGGGGGTGGTGGGTGCGTTCGGTTGCGAGGGTGCGGGCGATGGCGGGGAGGGGGTGTGGGGGTGTTGGGTGAGGTGGTGGTGGAGGCGTTGGGCTTGGGCGTGTAGGGCGGGTTCGGTTCTGGCGGAGAGGAGGAAGGGGAGGGGGGTGGGTGTTTCGGTGGGTGTGGGGGTGGTGGGCCGGTCGGCCACCCGCAACACCCCGGCGGCTCCGGTGGTCTCCGCGTCGACCGTCGATCCGCCCGTGTCCGCCGGTGCGGTGGATGCGGGCGCGGCCGCCTGCTCCGGTTCGGGGGTGTGTTCGGGTGCTTCTTCGATGATGGCGTGGGCGTTGGTGCCGCTGACGCCGAAGGCGGAGATGCCGGCGCGGCGGGGGCGGTCGGGGCGTGCGGGCCAGGGGTGTGTTTCGGTGAGCAGGCGGACGTGGCCGCTGTCCCAGTCGACCATCGGGGTGGGTTCGTCGACGTGCAGGGTCTTGGGGAGCTGCTCGTGCCGCAGGGCCTGCACCATCTTGATCACCCCGGCCACTCCCGCCGCGGGACCGGTGTGGCCGAGGTTGGATTTGACGGAGCCGAGCCAGAGGGGTTGACCGTCGGGTCGGTTCTGGCCGTAGGTGGCCAGGAGGGCCTGGGCTTCGATGGGGTCGCCGAGGCGGGTGCCGGTGCCGTGGGCTTCGACGGCGTCGATGTCGGCGGGGGTGAGGCGGGCGTTGGCGAGGGCCTGGCGGATGACGCGTTGCTGGGAGGGTCCGTTGGGTGCGGTGAGTCCGTTGCTGGCGCCGTCCTGGTTGACGGCGGTGCCGCGGACGACGGCCAGGACGCGGTGTCCGTTGCGGCGGGCGTCGCTCAGACGCTCCAGGACCAGCATGCCGGCCCCCTCGCCCCAGGCGGTGCCGTCGGCGGCCCCCGCGAACGCCTTCACCCGCGCGTCCGGGGCGAGTCCGCGCTGGCGGCTGAAGTCCACGAACGCCGACGCCGACCCCAGCACGGTGACTCCGCCGGCCAGGGCCAGGGAGCAGTCGCCGTCGCGCAGGGCCTGGCAGGCCAGGTGCAGGGAGACCAGGGAGGAGGAGCAGGCGGTGTCCACCGAGACCGCCGGGCCCTCCAGCCCCAGCACGTAGGAGATGCGCCCGGACGCCACGCTCGGCGCGACACCGGTCAGCCGGTGCGCCTCGACGTCCTCGGCGGCCCGGCCGAGATGCGCGGCGTAGTCGCTCGTACTGAGGCCGGTGTAGACGCCGGTGCGGGTGCCGTGGAGTGCGGCGGGCGGGATGCCGGCGTGTTCGAGCGCTTCCCAGGAGGTCTCCAGCAGCAGCCGCTGCTGGGGGTCCATGGCCAGGGCCTCGCGGGGCGAGACACCGAAGAAGTCGGCGTCGAAGTCGGCCGCGTCGTAGAGGAAGGCGCCTTCGCGGACGTACGAGGTGCCGGGGTGGTCGGGGTCGGGGTGGTAGAGGCCGTCGAGGTCCCAGCCGCGGTCGGTGGGGAAGGAACCGACCACGTCGGCGCCGGAGTCCACCAGGGACCACAGGTCCTCGGGCGAGGTGACGGCACCGGCGTAGCGGCAGCCCATGCCGACGACGGCGATCGGCTCGTGCCGCACCTCGTCGGCCTCGCGCAGGCGGCGGCGGGTCTCGGCCAGGTCCACCGTGACCCGCTTGAGGTAGTCGCGAAGCTTGCTCTCGTCAGACATGTGTTCCTCCGCTGCGGCCGCGGGCTAGAGCGTGCCGAGCTCGTTGTCGATGTAGTCGAAGATGTCCTCGTCACTGGCGGACAGCAGTCGTTCGGAGGCTCCCGACCCGGTGCCGTCCGCGCCGTCGGGCTCCTCGGCCGTCAGCTCCGCCAGCGCGGCACGCAGCTCCGCGGCGAGGTCCTGGCGCAGTTCCGCGGTGTCGGCGGAGCGGACCGCGGCACGCAGTCGGCCGAGCCCGGCCGACACGGACTCCTCCGCCGTGGCGGGGGCCAGCCGGTCCCGGAGATAGGACGCGATGGCCTCCGGGGTGGGGTGGTCGAAGGCCAGGGTCGCCGGCAGCCGCAGTCCGGTGACGGCATGCAGCCGGTTGCGCAGCGTCACGACGGCGAGGGAGTCGAAGCCGAGCTGCTTCAACGCCCGCCGGGGGTCGACGTCCTCGGGGCCCGCGTGGCCGAGCACGGCGGCGGCCTCGGCGGCGACCACCCTCACCAGGTGCCGTTCCCGATCGGCCGCCGACAGCCCGCTCAGCGCCTCGGCCAGGTCGGTGCCGGCGGTGGCCGAGGCCGGTCCCGCCGCGGTGGGCCGGGCCTCGGTCAGCGCGGTGAACAGCCGACCGGGACGCACGGCGGTCACCGTCGGGGCGAACCGCTCCCAGTCGACGTCCGCCACGACGAGCGCGGTCGTACGACCGCCGAGCGCGTCGCCGAGGAGGTCCAGGGCCTGCTCGGGCTCCAGCCGGGACAGCCCGTGCAGGCTCAGCCGTTCGTCACGTGCCCGAGCGTCGGTGTCGTCTCCCTCGACCGGCCCCCAGACGATCGCGGTGCCCGGCAGCCCGACTCCGTCGCGGTGCGCGGCCAGCGCCTCCAGCGTGGCCCCCGCGGCGGCGGCGACCGCCTGGGCGGCGCCACCCCACACACCCGCGGTCGTGGACATCACCACGAAGTCCGAGAGCTGCGGATGGGCGTCCTCCGCCAGCACCCGGTGAAGCACGAAGGCACCACTGGTGGCGGACTCCAGGGCGGCCGCGAAGGCCTCCGGCTCGGTGTCGGCCAGCGCCGTCTGCGGCAGGGGCCCGGCGGTGTGCACCACCGCCGACAGCGGAGCCGCCTCCGGCAGGTCCGCGAGCAGGGCGCGCAGCGCCCCGGCGTCGTGGCCGTCCCAGGCGGCGACGACGGCCGTGGCGCCGAGCCCGTCCACCTCCCGCGCCAGCTCGGCGGACGACTCCGGGGCCGCGCCGGGGTCGGTGAGCAGCAGCAGCGGCGTGCTCGCGCGGGCCAGCCGCAGGGCCAGCCGTCGGCCCACCGCGGTGGTGGCACCGGTGACCAGGACGGTTCCGTCCCCCAGCGACCGGTCGGACCGGGCGGGCCCGGTGACCCGTACCAGACGGCAGCCGAGCAGACCACCGGCCCGCACGGCGATCTGGTCCTCTTCCGGGACCGTCAACGCCTGCGGCAGGAGCGCCCGTTCACGCGCGCCGAGGACCGCGGGCAGATCGATCACGCCGCCGAACCCCTGCGGGTTCTCCAGCGCGGCGGTCCGCGCCAGGCCCCACACGGCGGCCTGCTCCGGGTGGTGCAGCGGCTCGGTGCCGCCGGTGCGCACGGCGCTCCGGGTGAGCAGCCACAGCGGGGCGTCGAGCCCGCCGTCGGCGTGGGAGCGGATCAGGGAGAGCGTGGCGGTCGCGCCCGAAGCCGCCGTGTCGAGCGCGAGGAGTGAGAGCACCCCCGCGACCTCACGGCCGGCCGCGGCCTCGCGCAGGTCGGCGTCGGCCCGTACGGCGACGACGTCGGCCCCGGCCTGCCGCAGCGCGTCCAGCACCTCGTCGCCGGTCTCCGAGGGGCCGGAGGCGGGGACCACGGCCAGCCAGAGCCCACGCAGACGGCCGGGTGCGGAGGTCAGGGGCTGCCAGTCGAGCCGGTAGCGCCAGGACTCGGCCCGGGTGCGCCGGTCCCGGCTCCGCCGCCAGTCCGCGAGGACGGGCAGTACGGCGCCCACGGCGTCCTGTTCCGCGGTGCCGAGCAACTCCGCGAGGCCGGCGGGGTCGCCGTCCGCCACCAGGTCCCAGAAGGCCCCGTCGTCCGCCGCGTCGGCGGTCCGCGTCGTCTCCTCGGCGTCGAGCCAGAAGCGCTTGTGCTGGAAGGCGTAACCGGGCAGTTCCGCGCCCGGGCCGGTGCCCGGGAAGAAGGCCCGCCACTCGACGGCCCGTCCGGCGGCCCACACCTCGCCCACGGAGAGCAGGAACCGGTCCCAGCCGTCCTCCCCGCGCCGCAGTGAACCGACGGCCACCGCTTCGGCCCCGGCGTCCTCGGCGATCTCCGCGACGCCCAGCGACAGCACCGGGTGCGGTCCGGCCTCGACGAAGGTGGCGAAGCCGGCGTCCAGCAGGGCCCGCGCCGCCAGGTCGAAGCGGACCGGCCGACGCAGATTGAGATACCAGTACTCGGCGTCCAGGGAGGCATCCGCGTCCAGCGGGCCACCGGTGACGGTGGAGTAGAAGGGGATCTCGGGCCGCCCCGGAGCGACCGGGGCTAAGGCGCTCAGCAACTCCTCCCGCGCGGCCTCGACGTACGGGGAGTGCCCCGCCTGGGCCGCCTTGAGCAGCCGCGCCCTGATGCCCTCCGCCTCGCACTCGGCGAGCAGCTCCGCACAGTCCTCCGCCGGACCGGAGACCACGATCGAGGTCAGCCCGTTGACCACGGAGACCGACAGCCGCCCCGACCACTTGGTCAACCGCTTCTCGAGCAGGTCGAGCGGCATCGACACCGACAGCATGCCGCCGGTCGGCAGGGTGGGGATCACCCGGGAGCGGGCGGTGACCACACGGGCGCCGTCCGCCAGCGACAGCGCGCCGCTGACGCACGCCGCGGCGACCTCGCCCTGGGAGTGCCCCACCACCGCGTCGGGCTCGACACCGAAGGACCGCCACAGTTCGGCCAGCGACACCATCACGGCCCACAGGACCGGTTGCACGTACTCGACCCGCTCCAGCAACTCGGCGTCCAGCAGCACGGCGGCGGGTGACCAGTCCAGGTACGGGGCGAGTGCGTCGGCGCACTCCTGGAAGCGGTCGCGGAAGACCTCCGAGGACTCCAGCAGACCAGCCCCCATGCCGGCCCACTGCGCCCCGTGCCCGGGGAAGACGAACACGGTCCGCCCGCGCTCGCCGGCCACGCCGCGCACCACCTGCGGCGACGGCTCGCCGGCCCGCAGGGCGGCGAGCCCGGAAAGCACCTCCTCGCGGTGTGCGCCGACCACGATCGCACGGTGCTCCAGCTCGGCCCGTCCGACCGCCAGCGTGCGGCCGACCGCCGGGAGGGGCAGGTCCGGGTCGGCTTCGAGGGCGTCGTGCAGGCGGCCGGCCTGGTCGCGCAGCGCGGCCGCGCTCCGGGCCGACACCAGCAGCGGCACCGCACCGCCGTGC
Source organism: Streptomyces rubrogriseus (assembly GCF_027947575.1). Classification (NCBI taxonomy): domain Bacteria; kingdom Bacillati; phylum Actinomycetota; class Actinomycetes; order Kitasatosporales; family Streptomycetaceae; genus Streptomyces; species Streptomyces rubrogriseus. Next base: position 1,524,423 of record NZ_CP116256.1, read on the forward strand.
AGCGTGTCCGGGAGGGACTCGGACTCGGCCGGTGCCTGGGAGTCCGCCTGCTCCGGTTCGGGGGTGTGCTCGGGTGCTTCTTCGATGATGGCGTGGGCGTTGGTGCCGCTGACGCCGAAGGCGGAGATGCCGGCGCGGCGGGGGCGGTCGGGGCGTGCGGGCCAGGGGTGTGCTTCGGTGAGCAGGCGGACGTGGCCGCTGTCCCAGTCGACCATCGGGGTGGGTTCGTCGACGTGCAGGGTCTTGGGGAGCTGCTCGTGCCGCAGGGCCTGCACCATTTTGATGAGGCCGGCGACGCCGGCGGCTGCCTGGGTGTGGCCGAGGTTGGATTTGACGGAGCCGAGCCAGAGGGGTTGACCGTCGGGTCGGTTCTGGCCGTAGGTGGCCAGGAGGGCCTGGGCTTCGATGGGGTCGCCGAGGCGGGTGCCGGTGCCGTGGGCTTCGACGACGTCGATGTCGGCCGGGGTGAGGCGGGCGTTGGCGAGTGCCTGGCGGATGACGCGTTGCTGGGAGGGTCCGTTGGGCGCGGTGAGTCCGCTGCTGGCGCCGTCCTGGTTGACGGCGGTGCCGCGGACGACGGCCAGGACGCGGTGTCCGTTGCGGCGGGCGTCGCTCAGACGCTCCAGGACCAGCATGCCGGCCCCCTCGCCCCAGGCGGTGCCGTCGGCGGCCCCCGCGAACGCCTTCACCCGGCCGTTCTGCGCCAGGGCCCGCTGCCGGCTGTGCTCGACGAAGACGAACGGCGAGGCCAGCACCGCCACTCCGCCGGCCAGGGCCAGGGAGCAGTCGCCGTCGCGCAGGGCCTGGCAGGCCAGGTGCAGGGAGACCAGGGAGGAGGAGCAGGCGGTGTCCACCGAGACCGCCGGGCCCTCCAGCCCCAGCACGTAGGAGATGCGCCCGGACGCCACGCTGCCGTGGCTGCCGGTGGTCAGATAGCCCTGGAGGTCGTCGGCGACCTCGGGCAGCCGGCTGATGTAGTCGTGGTACATCACGCCCGTGTAGACGCCGGTGCGGGTGCCGCGCAGCGCGGTGGGGGCGATGCCGGCGTGTTCGAGCGCTTCCCAGGAGGTCTCCAGCAGCAGCCGCTGCTGGGGGTCCATGGCCAGGGCCTCGCGGGGCGAGACACCGAAGAAGTCGGCGTCGAAGTCGGCCACGTCGTAGAGGAAGGCACCTTCGCGGACGTACGAGGTGCCGGAATGGTCGGGGTCGGGGTGGTAGAGGCCCTCCACGTCCCAGCCGCGGTCGGCGGGGAAGGAACCGACCACGTCGGCGCCGGAGTCCACCAGGGACCACAGGTCCTCGGGCGAGGTGACGGCACCCGGGTAGCGGCAGCCCATCCCCACGACGGCGATCGGCTCGGCCGAGGCGGCGAGCAACTCCTGGTTCTGCCGCCGCAGCCGGGCGGACTCCTTCAGTGCGTCACGCAGTGCCTCGACGACGGCTTCCGGCGGTGTGTTCGCCATGTCTCCCACTTCTCTGGCTGTCGGGTTCTCTAGTTGTCGAGGCCCTCGCGGGCCAGGCGGACCAGCTCCGCGACGTCCATGTCGTCGATCTGGTCGAGGTCGGCCTCCGCGGATCCGGCGGCGTCCGCTTCCTCGGGAACCGGGCCCGGCTCGGGCGCGGGGCTCTGCTCGGGGAAGAGCTGCGAGCCGAGCAGCTCCGCCAGCGCCTCCGGCGACGGGTGGTCGAAGACGAGGGTGGCCGGGAGCCGGAGACCGGTGCGGCGGCTCAGGCGGTTGCGCAGCTCCACCGAGGTGAGTGAGGTGAAGCCCAGGTCCTTGAACCCGCGACGCACGTCGACGGCCTGCGGCGAGGCGTGGTCGAGGACCGTCGCGGCCTCCGCCCGCACCAGCGCCAGCAGTTCCTTCAGCCGGTCCGCCGGACTCAGCGGTGCCAGCCGCTCGGCCAGGGTGGCCGGGGCGGCGGAGACCGCCGCCGTCGTCCCCGAGGCCGCCGCCGGCAGGGCCCGGCCGCGCACCAGTCGGCGCAGCACGGGCGGTACGTCGGCACCCCGGGCGCGCAGTGCCGCGGCGTCCAGCCGCGCCACCACCAGCTGGGGCTCGTCCACCTGGAGGGCCGCGTCGAACAGCTCCACGCCCAGCCGGGGAGCGATCGCCGTCATACCGGTACTGCGGGCCAGCCGCGCCCGGTCCTCCTCGCTCAGAGCGGCCTCCATGCCACCCTCGGCCCACAGTCCCCAGTCCAGCGACACCGCGGGCAGACCCTGGGCCCTGCGATGCCGGGCCAGAGCGTCGAGGAACACGTTGGCGGCCGCGTAATTGGCCTGGCCGGGCCCCCCGACCAGACCCTGCACGGAGGAGAACAGCACGAAGGCGGACAGCTCGTGGTCCCGGGTCAGCCGGTGGAGGTTCCACGCGGCGTCGGCCTTGGGGCGCAGTACGTCGTCCAGGCGCGACCCGTCCAGGCTCTCCAGCAGTCCGTCGGCGAGCACGCCGGCGGTGTGCACGACGCCGGTGAGCGGACGGTCGTCCGGGACTCCGGCCAGCAGCTCGGCCAGCGCCTCGGGATCGGCCGCGTCACAGGCCTCCACGGAGACCCGCGCGCCGAGCGCCTCCAACTCGGCCCGCAGCGAGGCTGCTCCGGGTGCGTCCGCTCCCCGACGGCTGGTCAGGACGAAACTGCGGACGCCGTGCCGGGTGGCCAGGTGACGAGCCGTCAGTGCGCCCAGGGCGCCGGTGCCACCGGTGATCAGTACGGTGCCGTCCGGATCCCATCGCACGGACACCGACCCGTCCCGCGCGCCGCCCGCCCCGACCCGGGCCAGCCGCGGTGCCAGGAACTCGTCGTCTCTGACCGCCAGTTGGGGTTCCTGGGTCAGCAGTGCCCCGCCCAGTCCGCCGGGCAGCGGCCCTTCGCGGTCCAGGTCGAGCAGCGCGAACAGATCGGGATGCTCCGACTGGGCCGAGCGGACCAGCCCCCACAGCCCCGCGTGCGCGAGATCGGCGACGTCCGTGTCCCGGCCCGCCGCGACGGCGCCCCGGGTGACCACCACCAGCCGGGCGTCGGCCAGCCGCTCGTCGGCGAGCCAGGTCTGCGCGACCTCCAGCATCCGGCGGGCGGCCGCCCGGACCGCCGCGCCGTCCACCGGCTCGTCCGGCTCGCCGATCAGGGGGACGAACACCAGGTCGGGCCGTTCGCCCCCGTCCGCCACCGCCTTGCTCACGGCGGCCAGGTCCGGGTGCGCGGACACCGTGTGCCCGGCCCGGCCGGCGGCCCTGGCCAGCTCGGGCAGCTGCGGGCCCACCACCGCCCAGCGTTCCGCCGGTACCGCGGCGGGACGGGTGACGGGCGTCCAGTCCAGCCGGAACAGCGCGTCCTGCTCGGCGCCCCCGGCGGCGGCGAGCCGGTCCGCGGACACCGGCCGCCGGGACAGGGAGGCGACGGTCGCCACCGGGTTGCCGTCGGTGTCCGTCACGTGCAGCGCCACCGCGTTCTCCCCGGCCCGCGAGATCCGGACCCGGACCGCGGCCGCTCCGCCGGCGTGGAACCGGACGCCGGAGAAGACGAAGGGGAGCTGCGTCCGCCCGGTGCGCGGCAGCACACCCAGCTCCACTGCGTGCAGCGCCGCGTCCAGCAGGGCCGGGTGGAGCCCGAACCGGGCGGCGTCCTCGCCCAGGCCCTCGGGCAGGGCCAGTTCCGCGAAGACCTCCTCGCCCAGGCGCCACGCCTTGCGCAGGCCCTGGAAGGCAGGACCGTACGCGTATCCGCTGCGGGCCAGTTCCTCGTACCAGCCCTCCAGGGGCACGGCCTCGGCGCCCCGGGGCGGCCACTCGGCCGCATCGGCCGCCGGCTCCGGGTCGGCCGCCTCGGCCAGGGTGCCGCCTGCATGGCGCGTCCACGCCGTGTCCGGCGGCGCGTCGGCGGGGCGGGCGTACACGCCGACCGATCGCCTGCCGTCCTGGTCGGGCTCCTTCACGGCGACCTGTATGTGCACGCCGCCCTCGGCGGGCAGCACCAGCGGCGCCTCCAGCGCCAGCTCCTCCAGCAGGTCGCTCCCGGCCTGGCGGCCCGCGTGCAGCGCCAGTTCGACGAAGCCGGTGCCCGGGAACAGGGTGGTGCCGAGCGCGGCGTGGTCCGCCAGCCACGCGTCGGTGTCCTGACCGAGCCGACCGGTCACCACCAGCCCGTCACCACCGGCGAGCTGCAGGCTCGCGCCGAGCAACGCATGATCGGCGCCGGCGAGTCCCAGCCCGTCGGGCTCGGCACTCTGACGCGGGGGGCTGATCCAGTAGGGGTGGTGTTGGAAGGGGTAGGTGGGGAGGGGGTGGTGGGGGTGGGGGGAGGGTGGGGGTGAAGGTGATGGGGTGGCCGTGGGTCCAGGCGTGGGTGAGGTTGGTGAGGAGTTGGTGGGGTCCGTTGGTGTTGCGGCGGAGGGTGGTGAGGGTGTGGATGGGGGTGTTGTGGTGGTGGGCGGTGTTTTCGATGTGGTGGGTGAGGACGGGGTGGGGGGAGGGTTCGAGGTAGGTGGTGTGTCCGTCGTTGAGGAGTTGGGTGATGGTGGGGTGGAAGGCGACGGGTTGGCGGGCGTTGTTGTACCAGTGGTGGGGGTGAGGTTGGTGCCGGGGGTGGGGTGGGTGGTGGTGGTGGAGTAGAGGGGGTGTGGGTGGGTTGGGGGTGAGGTGGTTGAGGTCGTTGAGGATGTGGTGTTTGAGGGGTTCGAGGGCGGGGCTGTGGCTGGGGACGGTGGCGGGGATGAGGTGGGCGCGGGTTCCTTGTTGGCGGAGGGTGTTGATGAGGGTGTGGAGTTGGTGGGTGGGGCTGAGCGATGTTGGTGGTGGTGGGGCTGTTGGTGCTTAAGCGATGTGGAGGTTGGGGTGGTGGGTGAGGTGGGGGGTGAGTTGTTGGGGGGTGGCTTCGATGGTGGCGATGGCGCCGTGGCCGGTGAGGTGGGTGTGGAAGAGGTGGGAGCGGGTGGTGATGATGTGGGCTGCTTGTTGGAGGGTGAGGGCGCTAAGCGAGGTGGGCGGCGGTGATTTCGCCTTGGGAGTGGCCGGTGTAGGCGTGGGGGGTGAGGCCGTGGGTGTGCCAGGTTTGGGCGAGTGCGGTGTTGATGGTGAAGAGGAGGGGTTGGAGGAGGTCGATGCGTTGGAGGAGTTCGGGTTGGTGGGTGGTGTTGCGGAGGGTTTGTTCGAGGTCGAAGGGGAGGTGGGGTTGGAGGGTGTGGGTGATGGTGTGGAAGTGGTGGGCGTAGGGGGGGTAGTGGTCGAGGAGGTCGAGGGTCATGCCGGGCCATTGGCTGCCTTGTCCGGGGAGGACGAAGACGAGGGGGCCGGGGGGTTGGTGGGTGGTGTGTTGGGTGAGGTTGGGGTGGGGTTGGTCGTTGGTGAGGGCGGTGAGGGTGGTGAGGAGTTCGTGGTGGGTGGTGGCGATGATGGCGGCGCGGTGGGGGTGGTGGGTGCGTTCGGTTGCGAGGGTGCGGGCGATGGCGGGGAGGGGGTGTGGGGGTGTTGGGTGAGGTGGTGGTGGAGGCGTTGGGCTTGGGCGTGTAGGGCGGGTTCGGTTCTGGCGGAGAGGAGGAAGGGGAGGGGGGTGGGTGTTTCGGTGGGTGTGGGGGTGGTGGGCCGGTCGGCCACCCGCAACACCCCGGCCGACTCCACCGGTGCCCGGGAGTGGGCTTCTTCTGCTTCGGGGGTGTGTTCGGGTGCTTCTTCGATGATGGCGTGGGCGTTGGTGCCGCTGATACCGAAGGCGGAGATGCCGGCGCGGCGGGGGCGGTCGGGGCGTGCGAGCCAGGGGTGTGTTTCGGTGAGCAGGCGGACGTGGCCGCTGTCCCAGTCGACCATCGGGGTGGGTTCGTCGACGTGCAGGGTCTTGGGGAGTTGCTCGTGTCGTAGGGCCTGCACCATTTTGATGAGGCCGGCGACGCCGGCGGCTGCCTGGGTGTGGCCGAGGTTGGATTTGACGGAGCCGAGCCAGAGGGGTTGACCGTCGGGTCGGTTCTGGCCGTAGGTGGCCAGGAGGGCCTGGGCTTCGATGGGGTCGCCGAGGCGGGTGCCGGTGCCGTGGGCTTCGACGGCGTCGATGTCGGCGGGGGTGAGGCGGGCGTTGGCGAGGGCCTGGCGGATGACGCGTTGCTGGGAGGGTCCGTTGGGTGCGGTGAGTCCGTTGCTGGCGCCGTCCTGGTTGACGGCGGTGCCGCGGACGACGGCCAGGACGCGGTGTCCGTTGCGGCGGGCGTCGCTCAGACGCTCCAGGACCAGCATGCCGGCCCCCTCGGCCCAGCCCGTGCCGTCGGCCCGGGACGAGAAGGCCTTGCACCGGCCGTCGGCGGACAGGGCCCGCTGCCGGGTGAGTTCGATGAAGATCCCCGGTGTCGGCATCACCGTGACCCCGCCGGCCAGGGCCAGCGAGGACTCCCCGCGGCGCAGCGACTGGCAGGCCAGGTGCACGGCCGTCAGGGACGCCGAGCAGGCGGTGTCCACCGTCAGCGCGGGCCCTTCCAGACCCAGCGCGTAGGAGATGCGCCCGGACGCCACGCTGGGCGTGCTGCCGGTCATCAGATAGCCCTCGGTGGTCGCCGTGCCCTGGTCGAGACGGGGCCCGTAGTCCTGGAAGGTCGCGCCGACGAACACCCCCGTCGCCGAGCCCGCGAGGTCGGCCGGGACGATGCCGGCGTTCTCCAGGGCCTCCCAGGAGGTCTCCAGCAGCACCCGCTGCTGCGGGTCCATCGCGGCGGCCTCGCGCGGGGAGATGCCGAAGAACTCCGCGTCGAAGCCCGCCACGTCCCGCAGGAACCCGCCCTCGCGCACGTAGTGCTTGCCCGGCTGCTCGCCCTCCGGGTCGTACAGGCCGGCCACGTCCCAGCCGCGGTCCGTGGGGAAGGGCCCGATGCGTTCCTCCCCCGCGGCGAGGACCTGCCACAGCTCCTCCGGCGAACCGATGCCGCCGGGGAAGCGGCAGGCCATGCTCACGACGGCGATCGGCTCGTCCGCGTCGGCGGCCACCGGCCGCGGGCCGTCCGACCCGGTGCCGTCGGCCTCCGCGTCGCCGAGCAGGTCGGCCCGCAGCCGCCTGATCACCGCCTCCGGCGTCGGGTGGTCGTACACCAGAGTCGTCGGCAGACTCATCCCGGTGGCGGCCCCGAGCCGGTTGCGCAACTCGACCCCCGCCAGGGAGTCGAAGCCCAGCTCCTTGAACGGACGGCCGAGGTCCAGGGTCTCCGGCCGTTCCTCCTCCAGGACTCCCGCCACCTCGGCCCGCACCAGGTCCGGCAGCTCCGCGGCGAGGTCCGCGCGGCGCGCGTCCCGCTCCGCCTCGCCGCGGGCCCCGCCGACCGCGGACGGTGCGGCGGCGTCCGGTTCGCGGCGGCGGGTCAGCACCCGGCCCGAGCGCAGCGCGAGTTCACCCGCCTCGGAGCGCAGCGCCTTCGTCAGGGGGCGCAGCGACTCGCCGGCCGGCCCCAGGTCGAGCAGGGACAACCGGCCCGGATGCCGAGGCAGCAACGCGCGGACCGCCTCCCAGACCTCGGCCGGTGCGGGGCCGGGAGCCTCGTCCCAGGGAACGGCGACGACCGCGCCCCGGGTCACCACGGTCAGCCGACGGGAGCCGAACCCTTCGTCCTCCAGCCAGGAGCGCACCAGTTCGGCCGTCCCGGCGGCGTCGGCCCCGTCCGGTGCCAGGGGCAGCAGCACGTGCGAGGGCTGCCGGGCGCCGCTCTCGACCACGCCGCGCAGCGCGTCCGGACCCGAATGCAGTTCGACGCCCGACCCGACACCGGTCAGCGCCGGACCCAGACCGAACGGGTCCGGGCCCACCACGGCCCAGGCGGTGCCCACGAACCCGTCCGCGGGCTCGGGGGCGTCCTCGGAGAGCACGGTCCAGTCGGGCCCCGCGGGCGGGACCGCACCGGCCAGCCAGTGCGAGGAACGCTGGAAGGCGTACGTGGGCAACGGCGCACGCGAGGTCGCCGCGCCCGCGACCTCGTCGAGTACCCTCTCCCAGTCCCAGTCCACGCCGTGCGCGTGCAACTCGGCGAGCGCGGTGAGCAGCGTCGGCACGCTCTCCCGGCCGGCCCGCTGCGTGGCGGTGAAGACGGAGCCCTCCCGCCGGGCGCTGTCCCGGCCCATGGCGGTGAGCACCGCGTCCGGGCCGACCTCGACGAAGGCCGTCACCCCCTCCGCCTCCAGGCAACGGACGCCGTCGAGGAAGCGCACCGCCTCCCGGGCGTGCCGCACCCAGTAGTCGGCCGTGGCGATCTCGGCCGGGTCGGCCACGGTGCCGGTCAGGTTGGACACCACGGGGATGCGGGGCGTGCCGTAGTCCAGACCGGCGGCGATCTCGCGGAACTCCGCCAGCACGGGCTCCATCAGCGGCGAGTGGAAGGCGTGGCTGACCTTGAGACGCCGGGTCTTGCGGCCCCGTTCGCGCCACTGGGCCAACACGGCCGTGACGGCTTCCTCGTCCCCGGAGATCACGGTCGAGTCGGGGGAGTTGACCGCGGCCACCACGACGCGGCCGTCATGGACCGCCACGGCCGGGAGCAGTTCCTCCTCGCTCGCCTGGACCGCCGCCATCGCGCCGCCGCCGGGAAGTCGCTGCATCAGGCGGCCGCGGGCGGCCACCAGGGCGCAGGCGTCCGACAGGGAGAGCACACCGCCGACATGGGCCGCGACCAGCTCGCCGACCGAGTGGCCGAGGAGCAGGTCCGGCCGCACCCCCCAGCTCTCCAGCAGACGGAACAGAGCCGTCTCGAAGGCGAACAGCGCGGGCTGGGTGCAACCCGTCTGGTCCAGCAGAGCGCTCCGGTCGCCGTCCCCGCCGTCCCCGCCGTCCTCGGGGGCGAGCAGCAGGTCGCGCAGCGGGCGTTCGACCGCGCTCTCCAACTCGGCGCACACCGCGTCGAAGCTCCGCGCGAACACCGGGAAGCGCCGGTGCAGTTCCCGCGCCATGCCGAGCCGTTGACTGCCCTGGCCGGTGAAGAGAAAGGCGGTGCGGCCGCCCGCCGTCTGCCCGACGGCACCGGCGGCCGGCCGGCGGCCGTTCGCCACCTGCCGCAGAGCCGTCTCCAGCCCGGCCCGGTCGCGCGGGAGGAGCACCGCCCGGTGCGGGAAGGCCGTCCTGGTGCGGGCCAGGGCGTGGCCGAGTTCGCCCAGCTCCAGCTCCGGGTGTTCCCCGAGGTGGTCCAGCAGCCGCTGGGCCTGGTCCCGCAACGCGTCCGTGCCACGGGCCGACAGAGGCACCGGAACGCGTTCGGGGGCGGTCGTGGGACGCGCCGGCACCGGCGCGTCCGTGCCCCGTTCCCGCGGCCAGGCGGACAGAACCAGGTGGCAGTTGGTGCCGCCCATGCCGAAGGAACTGACGCCGGCGAGCAACGGTGCGTCCTCCGGACCGTCCTCCAGTTCGGTCGGCGCCACGTTGACGCGCAGGCCGAGCCGGTCCAGAGGGATGCGCGGGTTGGGGGTGCGGAAGTTGAGGCTGGGCACCAGCGTCCGCTCGCGCAGACACAGCACGGCCTTGATCAGACCGGCCACCCCGGCGGCCCCCTCCAGGTGGCCGATGTTGGTCTTCACGGAGCCGACCAGCAGCGGGTGCGCGGCGTCGCGGCCCTGGCCGAGCACCGCACCGAGGGCGTCCGCCTCGACCGGGTCGCCGACCGGTGTGCCGGTGCCGTGCAGTTCCACGAACCGGACCCGGCCCGGTGCGACGCCGCTGCGGCGGTAGGCCTCGCGCAGGACCTCGCGCTGCGCCTCGCCGTGCGGCGCGGTCAGGGTGTCGCCGCCACCGTCGTTGTTGACGGCGCCCCCCAGGACGACCGCGTGCACGGTGTCCCGGTCGGCGAGTGCCTGGCGCAGGGTCTTGAGGACGACGAGGCCCCCGCCCTCACCGCGGACGTAACCGTCGGCCCGCTCGTCGAAGGTGTGGGTGCGACCCCGCGGGGAGAGCGCGCCGAACCGCTCGCCGAGAGTGAAGCCCCCCGGCCCCAGGGCCAGGCTGACGCCACCCGCGAGCGCCACCGACGACGCGCCGCTCAGCAGGCTCTCGCAGGCCAGCTGCACGGCGACCAGGGAGGACGACTGGGCGCTGTCCAGCACCATGCTTGGCCCGCGCAGCCCCAGCGCGTAGGAGAGCCGGTTGGCGATCAGCGCCCGGCTGGTGCCGGTGATGCTGTGGTGCGTGACGGCCGCGGGTCCCAGGGTGTCCGAGAGCCGCGCGTAGTCGTCCCAGATCGCTCCGACGAAGACCCCCGCCGGGGTGCCGGACAGCCGTTCCGGCACGATGCCCGCGTGCTCCAGCGCCTCCCAGCCCAGTTCCAGCAGCAGGCGCTGCTGCGGATCCATCGCGGCCGCCTCGCGTGCGGGGATGCCGAAGAACTCGGCGTCGAAACCGTCGATCCGGTCCAGGAACCCGCCGCGCAGCGGCTGCCCCGCGGTCGGGGCGCCGGCCGCGGACAGCCACGGTCGGTCGGCCGGTGGCTCCCCGACGGCCTCCCGGCCCTCGGTCAGCAGTTTCCAGAACTCCGCGGGGCCGGCCGCCCCGGGGAAGCGGCAGGAGAGGCCGACGACGGCGACGGCCCGGTCCGGTATGTCCAGCGGTATGGACCGTGCGGCTCCGGATTGGTTCGACATGGTGGTGCGCTCCTCCTGTTCGCCGGCCGGGTTCGGGTGCCGCCGCGGCGTCGGTGGTGGCTGGGGTGTGGTCCGGGCCCGGATCAGGTGTCGTAGGCGTAGAAGCCCTGTCCGGACTTCCTGCCGTGCCGACCGGTCTCGACCATGCGCATCAGCAGCGGGGGCGGCGCGTACAGGGGCTCCTTGAACTCCTGGTACAGCGCGGTGGCGACGTCCACGACCGTGTCCAGGCCCACCAGGTCGGCGAGCTTGAGGGGACCGAGCGGGTGCGAGCAGCCGAGGACCATGCCCCGGTCGATCACCTCCGGGGTCGCGAAGCCCGACTCGACCATCCGTACGGCCGACAGCAGGTACGGGATCAGCAGGGCGTTGATCACGAAGCCGCTGCGGTCCCCGGACCGGATCACCTGCTTGCCCAGCACGTCCTCGGCGAACCTCCGGGCCTGCTCGTGCACGGTCTCCTCGGTGTCGAGCGAGGAGATCAGCTCGACCAGGGGCATGGCCGGGACCGGACTGAAGAAGTGCGTGCCGATCACCTGGCCGGGGCGCGTGGTGGCCCGGCCGATGCGGGAGATGGGCAGGGAGGAGGTGTTGGTGGCCAGGATCGCCGCCGGGTCCTTCACGACCCGGTCGAGTGCGGCGAACAACTCCAGCTTCTCCTGCTCGTGTTCCCGGATGCTCTCCACCACGAGCTGGCGGTCCCGCAGGTCGTCCAGGTCGGTGGTGAAGGCCAGCCGCCGCAACGCGGCGTCGCGCTGCTCCCGCGAGAGCCGGCCCTTGCGCACACCGCGGTCGAGCGAGGCGGTGATCCGGTCGCGGCCCCGCTCGGCCGAGGCGGGCCGCGAGGCCACCACGGTCACCTGGCAGCCGGCCAGGGCGGACACCTCGGCGATGCCGGAGCCCATCAGCCCGCAGCCGATCACACCGATGCGTTCGACGGGTTCCTCGAGGCTCGTCGGGGGGAGGGGCCCGGAGACGGTGTCGGTCATGCCGCCACCGCCCAGCGCATCACGCACGCCCCCACGGCCATGCCGCCGCCGAAGCCGGCCAGCAGCACGAGGTCGCCCTGCCCGATCAGACCCGCCCGGTTCGCGTCGTCCAGGGTCAACGGGACCGAGGCACTGCCCACGTTGGCGTACTTCTCCACCGTCCGGTGGGTGCGGGCGATGCGCAGCCCCGTCGCGTCGGCGAGCTGATCCACCAGTACCCCGTTGGGCTGGTGCGGCACGAAGTGGTCGATCCGCTCGCCGTCCAGTCCGGCGGCGCCGACCAGGCGGGTCAGCACGGGCGGGACGTTCTCCAGGACGAAGTCGCGTACGCCCCGCCCGTCCATGCTGACGTAGTGCGCACCGGCGTCGACGGTCGCGTGCGAGGCCGGCAGGCGGCTGCCGCCGGCCTCGATGCGCAGCAGTTCGTGGGCGTCGCCGCGACTCGACAGATCCGAGGCGACGATGCCGTACCCCTCGGGTACCGCGCCGACCACGGCCGCCGCCGCGCCGTCGCCGAGCAGCACCGCGGTGCGCCGGTCGGCGAAGTTGGCGAAGCGGGAGTAGACCTCGGTGGAGATCACCAGAGCCAATGCCTGAGGCCGGCGCTGGAGCAACGCGCGGGCCAGTTCCAGGCCGTAGACGAACCCGCTGCACGCCACGCTGATGTCGAAGCAGGCCGCCTCGGACGCCCCGAGGGCGTTCTGCACGAGGCACGCGGTGGGCGGCTGCGGTGAGTCGCCGGTGCCGGTGGAGACGATGATGAAGTCGACGCGTCTGGCGTCGAGTCCGGCGCGGGCCAGCGCGTCCTCGGCCGCACGCGCTCCCAGGTCGGACGCGGCCTCGTCCGGCGCGGCCCAGTGGCGGCCGCGGATGTGCGTCTTGCGCTCGATCCACTCGGCGGTGGCCCCGACCCGCTGGGCCACTTCCTCGTTGCCGACTTCCTCCTTCGGTACGTACGAACCTGTCGCCAGGATGCCAACGGGTTGTCCGTTCACCTTCGTAACCGCCTTCCGACGGGTCGTGGGCTCAGCGAGCCAGTGCGGGGACGGGGGTGGCTCCGGCCTGCGTGCGCAGCGGGGAGAGGCGTTCCTCACCGATGCGGGCGCGCGTGGCCGGGTCGGTGACGCCGAGTCCGGGTTCGGGTGCGAGGCACAGGACGCCGACCTTGCCCGTGTGGAGGTTCTGCTGGACGCGCCGGGACGCCTCGCCGATCCGGTCCAGCGGATGCACCTCGGACAGCGCCGGCATCAGCCGGCCCATCTGGACCAGCCGGTTGCACTCCCACTGCTCCTGGAAGTTGGCGGAGTGACTGCCGATGATCCGCTTGAGGTTCATCCAGAGGTAGCGGTTGTCGTAGTGGTGCTGGTAGCCGGTGCTGGAGCCGCAGGTGACCACGGTTCCGCCGCGCCGGACCAGGAACACCGAGGTCGCGAAGGTGGCCCGGCCGATGAAGTCGAAGGCGATGTGCGGGTCCTCGCCGACCTCGCGGCGGATGATCCGGCCCAGCCGCTTGCCGTCCTCGATGGCCCGGCGGCCGGGGTCCCCGTCGGTGTCGCCGCCGTCACCCATGCCCAGCTCGGAGCGGTTGATGACGACGTCGCAGCCGAGCCGGCGCAGCAGGTCGGCCTTGGCCTCGGAGCTGACCACGCCGACGGGGATGCCGCCGCCGTTCTTGACCAGTTGGACGGCGAAGGCGCCGAGGCCGCCGGTGGCGCCCCAGATCAGCACGACGTCGCCCTGCTTGATCCGCGCCCCGTGCTCACTGACCAGCATCCGGTACGAGGTGGCCGCGCACAGGGGCACCGACGCGGCCTCCTCCCAGGTCAGGTGGGCCGCCTTGGGAAGGAGCTGGCTGGCCCGGACCACGGTGTAGTGGGCGAGGCCGCCGAAGTTGGTCTCGAAGCCCCAGATCCGCTGGTCCGCGCCGAGCATCCCGTCGGAGTGCGTGGCGGGCTCCTGGTCGTCCACGTGGGTGCAGGAGACGACCACGTGGTCGCCGGTGCGCCAGCGCCGTACGCCGTTGCCGGTGCGGACGATGACTCCGGCGGCGTCGGAGCCCATGACGTGGTACGGCTGGTCGTGCCGGGCGGCCCAGCCTCCCTGGCGGGCGTAGCGGCGCAGGAAGTCGAAGGTGGGCAGCGGTTCGAACGTCGCCGACCACACGGTGTTGTAGTTGACGGAGCTGGCCATCACGGCCACCAGGACCTCGTCCGGGGCGAGTTCGGGCATCGGCACGTCGCCTACGTGCAGGGTGCGCCGGACGTCCTTGTCCTCGACGCCGTCGAACACGCCGACGTCCTCGACCCGCAGGTGCGCGGCCGTGTAGCGGTCCGGCACCGGCTCGCGTTCCAGTACGTCGGCGTCCGCGCCCGCGAGCACGGCCTGGGCGAGGGAGTCGGTCATGCCGCCCACCTCACCAGGCAGGAGCCCAGCGACAGACCGCCGCCGAACGCGCTGATCAGGACGAGTTCGCCGGGTTTGAACCGGCCCGCCCGGTGGGCGTCGTCGAGCGTGATCGGAACCGACGCGCTGCCGACGTTGCCGTACTTCTCCACCGTGCGGTGGGTCCGGGCGTTGGTCAGACCGCTCACCGACAGGAGTCCTTCCAGCAGTACGCCGTTGCCCTGGTGCGGGACGAAGTGGTCGATGGCCTCCAGCGGTACTCCGGTCCGGTCCGCCAGCCTCTCCAGGGAGGGCGGCACGTCGCGCATGACGAAGTCGCGGACGCTGCGGCCGTCCATGCGGAAGTAGTGCTCGCCCGCGTCGACGGTCTGGTGCGAGGCGGGCAGCCGGCTGCCGCCGGCCTCCACGCGGATCATCTTGTGGTCCTCGCCCTGGCTGCGCAGGTCCACGCCGACGAACCCGTACGGTTCCTCGACCGGCCCGACCAGGGCCGCCCCCGCACCGTCCGCGAAGAGCACGGCGGTGCGGTGGTCGTCGAAGTCGAGGATGCGGGAGTAGACCTCGGCCGCCAGCACCAGGACCCGGCTCCCGGGGTGCAGGTTGATCAGGTCGGCGGCGAGGGCCAGGCCGTAGACGAACCCGCTGCACACCACGTTCAGGTCCAGGCACGCCGCCTTGTGCGCGCCGATCAGGTGCTGGACCAGGGTGGCGGTGGGGGGTGAGGGTGAGTCGCCGGTCGAGGTGGAGACGATGATGTAGTCGATGCTCTCGGCACCGACACCGGCCTGTTCCAGGGCGTTCTGCGCGGCACGGGCGGCGAGGTCGGAGGCGGCCTCGTGGGGGGCCGCGTAACGGCGGGTGCGGATCTTCGTCTTGCGCTCGATCCACTCGGCGGTGGTGCCGACCCGCTGGGCCACCTCCTCGTTGCCGATCTCGTCCTTGGGCAGGTAGGAGCCCGTCGAGAGGATGCCGACGGCGTTGGTCACGATTGGTACCTTTCGTCGGATTGGGGGCGGGCTCAGCGTGCGGCGAGGGCAGGCGGGCGCAGCGGGGAGAGGCGTTCCTCACCGATGCGGGCGCGCGTGGCCGGGTCGGTGACGCCGAGTCCGGGTTCGGGTGCGAGGCACAGGACGCCGATCTTTCCCGTGTGGAGGTTCTGCTGGACGCGCCGGGACGCCTCGCCGATCCGGTCCAGCGGATGCACCTCGGACAGCGCCGGCATCAGCCGGCCCGTCTGGACCAGCCGGTTGCACTCCGAGTGCTCCTGGAGGTTCGCGGCGTGGCAGCCGATGATCCGCTTGAGGTTCATCCAGAGGTAGCGGTTGTCGTAGTGGTGCCGGTAGCCGGTGCTGGAGCCGCAGGTGACCACGGTTCCGCCGCGCCGGACCAGGAACACCGAGGTCGCGAAGGTGGCCCTGCCGTTGTTGTCGAAGGCGATGTGCGGGTCCTCGCCGACCTCGCGGCGGATGATCCGGCCCAGCCGCTTGCCCATCTCGATGGACTCCGCGGGCGAGGGGTCGGAGTTGCCGCCCACCCCGATCTCGGAGCGGTTGATGACGACGTCGCAGCCGAGCCGGCGCAGCAGGTCGGCCTTGGCCTCGGAGCTGACCACGCCGACGGGGATGCCGCCGCCGTTCTTGACCAGTTGCACGGCGAAGCCGCCGAGGCCGCCGGTGGCACCCCAGATCAGCACGATGTCGCCCTGCTTCATCCGGGCCCCGTGCTCACCCACCAGCATCCGGTACGAGGTGCCCGCACACTGGGTGGTGGACGCGGCCTCCTCCCAGGTCAGGTGGGCCGCCTTGGGCAGGAGCTGACTGGCCCGGGCGACCGCGTAGTGGGCCAGGCCGCCGAAGTTGGTCTCGTAGCCCCAGGCGCGCTGATCGGCGCCGAGCATCCCGTCGGAGTGCGTGGCGGGCTCCTGGTCGTCGACCTCGACGGCGCTGAGCACCACGTGGTCGCCGACGCGCCAGCGCCGTACTCCGCTGCCGGTGCGGACGATGACTCCGGCGGCGTCGGAGCCCAGGACGTGGTACGGCTGGTCGTGCCGGGCGGCCCAGCCCCCCTGTCGGCCGTAACGGCGCAGGAAGTCGAAGGTGGGCAGCGGCTCGAACGTCGCCGACCACACGGCGTTGTAGTTGACGGAGCTGGCCATCACGGCCACCAGGACCTCGTCCGGGGCGAGTTCGGGCATCGGCACGTCGCCGACACGCAGGGTGCGCCGGACGTCCTTGTCCTCGACGCCGTCGAACACGCCGACGTCCTCGACCCGCAGGTGCGCGGCCGTGTAGCGGTCCGGCACCGGCTCGCGTTCCAGCACGTCGGCGTCCGCACCCGCGAGCACGGCCTGGGCCAGAGAATCCATGATGTGTCCTTAAGCGTGGGAGGCGGTCGGCAAGGCCCCGGTCCCGGCCGCGGACGCGGGCGCGGGCGCGTCCGGGGCCGGAGTGGGTGCCCGGGATCAGGCGTCGAGGCGACCGCCCAGGCGCACGGGCAGCTCCGCGAGCGTCCTGATGACCAGGGCGCCGTTGAACACGGGGGTGTCCGTGGCGAGTTCGATCTCGTGGCGGGCGAGTGCGGCGAGGGCCACCTGGGTCGCCAGCCGGGCCACCGGCGCCGCCACGCAGAAGTGGATGCCGTGCCCGTAGCCGAGGATCTTCACCGGGACGCGGGACAGGTCCAGGTGGTCGGGGTCCTGGTAGACCGCGGGGTCGTGGCTGGCCGAGCCCATGGACAGGAAGACCTGCTCGCCGGCCGCCACCTGAAGGCCCGCGACCTCGGTGTCCCGCAGCGCGGCGCGGGTGAGCAGGAACAACGGGCCGTCGAAGCGCAGCAGTTCCTCGGTGGCCCCGGCGATCTGCTCGGGGTGCTTGCGGAGCCAGGCGAGCTGGTCGGGATGCTGCAGCAGCGCCAGAGTCGAGTTGGCCATCTGCGCGGCGGTGGCGCCGAAGCCGGCCGCCAGCAGATTGACACAGATCACCGCCAGCTCGTCGTCGGACAGCGCGTCGCCGTCCTGCTTGACCGCGACGAGGTCGCTGATCAGGTCGTCCCCGGGTGCGGCCCGGCGTTGGCGGGCCAGTTCCGCGGTCAGGTGGGCGAACCACAGCCGGCCCTCGTCGCGCTTCTTCGCCTGCTCCGGGGTGAGCAGCATCTCCGGGTCGAGCCCGCGGGCGCTGTCCGCCGAGTAGTCGAAGGCCTGGGCGTGGTACTCCTCCGGTATGCCCATCATCTCGGTGAGCACCAGACCGCCCAGCGGGCGGAACACCGTGGCGACCAGGTCCACCACCCCGTCGTTCGCCTCGGCCGCGGTCCTGGCCTCCGCCAGCAGTCGGTCGGTGATCTGCTCGATCCGGGTCTTGAGACGGGCGACCATGCGCGGGGTGAAGACCTTGGACACCAGGCCGCGCAGCCGGGTGTGGTCCGGCGGGTCCTGCATGGCCAGGAACCGGGTGGGCGGCCCGCCGTCGATGGACAGTTCCTGACTGCGCACGGCCTCGCTGTCGCCCCAGCCGAAGCCCGGGTCGGACAGCACCGAGGTGACGTGCTTGTGGTCGAGCAGGGTGATGACTCCGGCCGGGGTGCGTACCGCACTGCCGAACTCCTCACGCAGCCCCCGGAAGACGGGGTAGGGGTCGGCGTGGAAGCCGGGGTCGAACGGGTTGAAGGGCAGCAGTTGGCTGACGAAGGCGGGGTCAAAAGCGGGTGTCTCAGTCATGTCTCTCCAGTGGTGACCTGACGCGGGGGGTGGATCAGTGCACGGGGGCCTGGGCAGGCACCAGCTCGACCGGCAGGTCCACGACGATCGTGTGCTTGTTGCTGGGCTGGTACACGCAGTCGCCGAGGACGCGGATCTCGGCGACCCGGTCGAGCAGGGTCTCCAGCAGCAACCGGACCTGGAGCCTGGCGACCTCGCTGCCGAGGCAGTAGTGGTTGCCATGGCCGAAGGTCATGTGCGGGTTGAGGGTCCGGCGGATGTCGAAGCGGTCCGCGTGCGGGAACGCCCGCTCGTCACGGTTGGCGGACGGCCACCACAGGGTGACCTTCTCCCCGGCCCGGATGAGGGTGTCACCGACCTGGACGTCGCGCGTGGCGGTGCGCCGGTTGTAGGGGTTGGGCGGGGCCCACCGCAGCATCTCCTCCACGGCGCCGTCCAGCAGTGAACGGTCGGCACGCAGGGCCTGCCACTGCTCGGGGTGCCGGGCGAGCCCCAGCAGTCCGCCGGCGATGGTGTTGCGGGGCTGCTCGGCGCCCGTGAGGAGCAGGAGCAGGAGGTTGGCCTCGCGTTCGTGATCGGTCAGTGCCGGTTCGCCGCAGTCCGCGGGGAAGACGCCGTTGGCCATCGCCGAACCGAGGTCGGCGGCCGGGTGGCGCTGCTTGAGCCGCAGCAGTTCCCCGGCGTACTGCTGGGTGGCCAGCATGGTCTCCCGGGACCGTTCGCTGGGCAGGCCGGAACGCCGCTCGATGAAACCGGTGCAGTCGTGCGCCCAGGAGGCGATCCGCGCCCGGTCCTCGGGCGGAACGCCCAGCAGGACCGCCAGGTTGCCGAAGGCGTACGGCTCGCACACGTCCGTCGCCAGGTCGATCGCGCCGCGGCCGGTCGAGTCGGCCACCAGCGACTCCGCGAACGCCCGCATGTCCTTCTCCAGCGCGGCGAGCGCCGACCCCGTCGCCGACGGGGTGAGCAGGTGCTTGATCAGGCGGTGGCGCGGATTGTCGAGCATCGGCATGATCACCCCGGCGAGCACGCCGAAGGGCATGTCGTCCAGGTGGGAGCCGCCGGCGGGGCGTCCGCCCCCGCCCTGCGCGGAGAATACGTCGGGCCGGTTGGCCGCCTGCGCGATGTCGGCATGGCGGCTGAGCACCCAGAACGGCTCGCCGTCGGTGGACTGGCCGGCCGGGTGGCGCAGCACGGGTGCCTCGTCGCGGAGCCGGGCGAAGACCTGGTAGGGAAATCCCTCCGGGGCTGCGGCGAACTGATGATGGTCCGTCAGGTCGAAACCCTGGAGGACGGGTGGAAGGTCCTGGACAGTGCTGTCCGTCATCGAGAGGTGATCCCCCTTCGCCGCCGCGGCGGCGGTTCGGTGTCAGTGGTGGGCGGCCGGTGACCGGCTGACCGCGGCGTAGTCGGGTTCACCGGTCGCGGTGAGCCGGCGCCACAGGCCGGCGAGCCGGTGCCGCACGGCCGTGCAGTGGACGTCGGTCAGGCCCTGCGCGCCGTCATCGGTGTCCGAGGCGACCCGGGCGAGGACCGCGCACATGGAGAACAGTTCGGCCGAGATCCGTCCGAGCAGGCGCAGGGTCTCCTGGCGGCCGAACAGGGCGTCCGGCCGCGGGTGCTCGGCGATCAGCCGCCGGCAGACGCGTTCGAAGCGGCGCAGCCCCTGTTCCGCGGCCCGCAGATGGGCCTCGTTGGCGGGGCCGAGCCCAGTGGGGCGGGCAGGTTCGGGAACGTCGTCGGCAGCCCCGGCCCCTCCGGCCGCGTAGCGGCCGGCGAGCAGCAGCCGGGCGGACTGGATGTCGAGCAGGAAGTCGATGTTGCCGGAGACGCGCAGCCCGCGGGCGTCGCGGAAGAGCCGTTCGAGCGGCAGCGGTTCGGCGCCGCGGCGCTGCTTGCTGCGCGCGGTCTCGAAACCCTCGCCGCCGAGCAGGCTCATCGTCCGGTCGACGATCCGCCAGGCGGTGACCGTGCACAGGTTCTTGGTGACCGACCGTTCGAACCAGCGATCCGTGAGCCCGCTGTCCAGCAGGCTCCACCGTACTACCGTGTCCATGGCGAAGACCTCGGCGGCGGTCGTGGCCAGGATCCGCTGGATCTGGTCGTACTCGCCCAGGGGGCGGCCGTTGATGGCGCGCCGGGCGACGAACGCCGACGACCACTCCTGGCACTGCCGGGCGATGGCCAGTGCCGGTGCGGCGTTGAAGAAGAGCGCGCTGAGCAGGGCGATGGCACCGACCGGGGCCGGGAACCTGGGCGCGTCCGGTTCCCCAAGCAACGCGTCCTCGCGCGGAACCCGGACACCGTCGAGCGTGAGGGCCGCGTTGTGCAGACCGCGGCTTCCCATGAACTCGAGCCGGGACCGGACGCGGAAGCCCGGGTCGGTGGTGTCGACGAAGAACACACCCACCCGGCGGTGGCCGTCCTCCGGCACCGTGGCCAGGACGGCGAGCAGGTCCGCGATGTCGCCGTTGCCGGTGAAGACCTTCTCGCCGCTGAGCCGGTAGGCGGAGCCGTCCGCCGCGGGCACGGCCGTCGTGCCCGGCCAGGCGTTGTTCGCCCCCTCGGGTTCGGTACCCGCGAAGGCGGAGACCGTCCCCGCGGCGATGCGCCGTTCCACCTTGGCGCGCAGCGGGCCGTCGGGCAGCGCCGCCAGCAGGGCGGCCGCCCCCACGGCGTTCTGGATGGCCAGCGTCTGGCCCACCGGCTGCGACACGGCGCACACCCGCTCGACGAGGCGGAAGGCGTCGTAGTCCGACAGCTCGTGCCCGCCGAGCGCGGACGCGTTGCGCAGCCGGAACCAGCCGTCGTCCCGCAGCCTGTCGATCAGGCCGTCGGGAAGCTGCCCCGTCGCATCCGTCCGCTCCGGGTCGACCTCCGCGGCGACCGACTCGGTGATCTCCTTGATCAGTGCGTCCGCGACCGTCCCCGACGCGGCGTCGGGGACGGGAAAGGGAAGCAGTGTGTTCCAGTCGAGACGGCCTGATTCCAATGACGCGAGAAAACTCTCGGCAACAGGCTCGTCGGCGGATGCGCTAGGCCTGACAGGCATGGATAGGTGTTCCTTTCGTGGCCGCACCCTTTGTGGTCCGTCCACGGAAAGCTAGGTTTCGGCCTCCCCCTACCGCCAACCCCAGTCCTACCCGGACCGTCATTGCCGCCAGCCCCTAACCGCCTCCCCTAATGTCCGGGCTCACCTGGGCAACAAAAAGAACCGGGTCCCGTGGACCCGGTTCTCGATGGTGCGGCGCGCGGGGTGCCCGGCGGGCGGCCGGCCGTCAGGAGGCCAGCTTTTCCTTCTCCTTGCCGGTGTCGAAGACCTCGCGCGCGGTGATCACCTCGTCGCGGTGCCTCAGGGCCCAGCGGGCGAGCTGGGACAGCGGGCCTTCCAGCTCCATCGTCATCTCGGAGGCCGTGTACTCGACCTTCGGAGGTACCGTCGGGTAGACGGTCCGGATGATGAGGCCGTCGCGCTCCAGGTTGCGCAGCGTCAGGGTGAGCATGCGGCGACTGATCCCCTCGATGCTGCGCTCCAGCTCCGTGAATCTGACGGGCCCCTGAGTGACAGCGAGAATGATCTGCACGCTCCACTTGCTGCCGACGCGGTCGATGATCTCGCGTACCGGACACGCCTCCGCGTGCTTGGCCAGGCGCTCGGACACATCGGTGTTCCCCTGGGACATGAAAGTGCCTCCTTCCACTGCGCTCCATCCTCACAGAGCATGGTCTCTGTAACAAGACGTGCCCTAGCGGCATTTCTTGTGCCGCTCAAGATGCGGCCACGCCGACCCGTGCCGTGATCAGGCCCGCCGAAGCTCTTCGGCATTCCCCGCGAAGGAAGCTCATCCCATGGTCGATGCTGCCACTCGTCCCTCGTCGAGTCCCGGGGCGAGACTCGCTCTGCTGGCGTTCGCCCAGTTCATCATCACGCTGGACTTCAACATCGTGTACGTGGCGCTGCCGGACATCGGCAGCGCGCTGGGATTCACCGTCCAGTCCCTGCAATGGGTGGTGAGTGCCTACATCGTCGCGCTCGGTGGCCTGCTGCTCTTCGGCGGCCGAGCCGCGGACCGGCTCGGCCCGCGCCGGATGTTCATCGTCGGACTTCTCATCTACGCCGTGTCGTCGATGGTCGGCGGCCTGGCCGAGGACTCCGGTGTGCTGCTGACCGCGCGCGCCGTGCAGGGCATCGGTGGCGCCCTGCTGTTCCCCTCCACCCTGCGGCTGGTCTTCACCAGCTTCGACGAGGGGCCCGCCCGCAACAAGGCGCTCGTGGTCTACGGCGCCGTGGGCGGCGCCGGCCTGTCCGCCGGCGCGCTGCTGGGCGGTGTGCTCACCAACTACGCCGGCTGGGAGTGGATCTTCTTCGTCAACGTGCCGCTGGCCGTCGGCGCGGCGCTCCTCACCCCCCGCATCCTGCCCGCCGACACGTTCCTGCCGGGTGCCGGAAAGGGCTTCGACCTGCTCGGCGCCCTGGTCGCCACGCTCGGCTCGACCCTGGTGGTCTTCGGCCTGGCCAGCGGTCCCGACGAGGGCTGGGGCTCCGCACGCGGAGCCGGCGCCATCGCCGTCGGCGCGGTGCTCCTGGCGCTGTTCCTGTTCGTCGAGTCGCGCGCCGGCAGTCCGCTGATGCCGCTGCGGCTGCTGCGCCACCGCAGCCTGGCCATCACCATGCTGGTCGCCTTCATCTACCAGGGCGGCCTCGGCGCCGCGTACTACCTGTTCACCACCTATCTGCAGGAAGTGCTGGGCTACAGCCCGCTCGCGGCCGGTCTCGGCTTCCTGCCGCCGACCATCGCGTCGATGCTCTTCGCCGCCCGGTTCAGCACCAAGCTGCTGACCAAGCTCGGACTGCGCGGCGCCCTGTTCCTCGGCACGCTCACCACCGGCGTCGGCATGGCCGGGATGGCCCTGGCCTTCACCAGCGAGGGCACCGGCTCGTACTGGGTGCTGCTGCCCGGCCTGGTCGTCTGGGCCGTGGGCGGTGCGCTCGCCATGCCGGCGATCTTCGCCGGTGCCGGTGCCGGAGTGGCCCCGCTGGAGCAGGGCGTGTCCTCGGCGATGGCCACCACCGCCCGGCAGATCGGTGGCGCGGTCGGTCTCGCGGCACTGGTGGCCGTGGCCAACACCACGGTGGACGTGGACACCACGGGCGTGCCGCCGCTCGGCGACCTCACCGACGGCCTGCGGCTCGCCGGTGTCGTGGGCGCGATCGTGACCGTGGCGGGCTCCTTCCTCGCCCTGCTGCACGACAAGCCGAAGCCGGTCGAGCAGCCGGCCCCGGCGCCGGCGGCGGACGAAACCGCGGTTTCCTGACATGGCGTCGGCGCCCTCGGAGGTCCCCGAGGCCCACGGACACCCCAGGACCTCCGGGGGCCCCGGGTCCCCCGAGCCGCCCGCGTCCACGACGAGCGTCGTGTCCGCCGTCATCACCGAACTGGCGGACGTGCTGACGGTGACGGCCGAGGCGGTGCGTCCCGAGCAGTTGGAAGCCCGCACCCCGTGCACCGACTTCACGGTCGGGCGCCTGCTCGATCACCTGGCGTCCTTCCTCGCCAGGTCGCAGGGGGCGGCGCGCAAGATCCCGCAGCCCTGGCCGGCCGGGGGATCCGATCCGGCCTCGGTGGCGGCGGCTGCCCGCACGGTGGGCGCCGTGTGGCAGACGCCCGGCGCCCTGGTCGGGACCACCGACCTGGGCTTCGGTCCGGTGCCGGCCGACCTGGCGGTGTTGATCACCGTGCAGGAGCTGGGTCTGCACGGCTGGGACCTGGCGGTGGCGACCGGCAGTCCGTACCGGCTCAGCAAGCCGGCCGGGCAGGCGGTGCTGGAGGCCGTGGAGGGCTTCGCCGCCGGGGCCCGGGCGAGTGGCAGCTACGGGCCGCCACTGCACCTGTCGCCCAACGCCCCCGCGCTGCAGCGGGCACTCGGGACGAGCGGCCGCAGCCCCTCGTGGGCCCGGTGACGTCCCTCTGAACGCGCTTCGCCCTGCAATCCCCCGGCAGGGCGAAGCGTCTTTTCCCCGGGGCCTCGGTGATAGGGGGGTCCGCGAACTGGGCGCGGAACTTCTGGGGTTGGTTGTAGGGGTGGGGCCGCCGATAGCTTCCGAAGCGGTCCAAGGCTGTCGCAGATTCCATGGAAAGGGCGGGAAAATGCAGTGGAACGACTTGTACGTGGGCGGTGTCGCGGCTCGTCTGGGGCGTCGTGAGGACGTCCGTGAGGCGGTGGCCGACGGTCGCTACGACGCGGAGGAACACGAGGAGAACGACTACCTCTTCGTACGGGTGGAGGACGAGCTGACCCCGGCCGACATGGCGGTCGAGG
Organism: Streptomyces rubrogriseus; assembly: GCF_027947575.1. NCBI lineage: Bacteria > Bacillati > Actinomycetota > Actinomycetes > Kitasatosporales > Streptomycetaceae > Streptomyces > Streptomyces rubrogriseus. The sequence goes on from NZ_CP116256.1 coordinate 1,548,437, forward strand.
CGGCCCGCGAGGCGCTGGGCCGGGGTGCGGTCGGCGAGGGCGGAGTCGGTCTCTACCTGCACGCCGCTTCCACCTTCCAGGGACTCGACCACTGGACGCCGGGTTCCTACATCCAGCAGCACACGGCGGGCGGTACCGCGCCTGCGCTGGAGGTCAGGCAGGCGTGCAACGGCGCGATCATGGCCCTGGAGATGGCCGCCGCGTACCTGACCGCCGTCCCCGGCCGCGGTGCCGCGCTCATCACCACGGGCGACCGCTACAACGCCCCTTCGTACGACCGTTACCGCACCGACAAGAACATCCTGCTGGCGGACGGCGCGACCGCGCTGGTGCTGTCCCGGGAGCCGGGCGTGCTGCGGCTGCTGTCCACGGCGACGGTGGGCGACACCTCGCACGAGGCCCTCGGACGGGGTACCGGCGGGTGGCAGGGCGCCTCCGGCGACGCCGGCTGGCCGATCTCGCTGCGCGACCGCAAGAAGGAGTACCTGATCGGCGGCGGCGACATTCAGGACATCATCCGCACCATGACGGTCCGTCAGCAGGAGGCGATGCAGACCGCGCTGGACGACGCCGGGGTGAAGGTCGCCGACGTCGCCCGGTTCGTCTTCCCGAACATCGGGCGGTCGGCGCAGGACTGGGAGCTGCGCAAGGCTGCCGGCATCTCGGAGGAGCAGACCACCTGGGCGTGGGGCCGGGAAGTGGGCCACATCGCCGCCGGAGACCAGTTCGCCGGGCTCGCCCACCTGCTGGAGAGCGGCGCGCTGCGCACCGGAGACCGGGTGGCCGTCGCGGGCGTGGGCAGCGGCTACAACTTCGGCTGGGCGGTCCTCGAGGTCGCCGGTGAGCCGGACTGGTCGACCACCGCCGTCTGACCCGGCTGACCGACCGCCGTACACAGGGGACGCACGAAGGGAGACAGCGGTGGACATCGGCGACGGGGTGGCACTGGTCACCGGGGGCGCCTCCGGGCTGGGGCTGGCAACGGCCGGACACCTCGTCGCGGCCGGCGCCGCCGTGGTGATCGCGGACCTGCCGACCTCGGCGGGCCGGGAACAGGCGGAACGCCTCGGCCCACGGGCGGCGTTCGCCCCCACGGACGTGACCGACGAGAAGGAGGTGGCGGCCGCGCTGGACCTGGCCGAGTCGCTGGGCCCGGTCCGGTACGTGGTCAACTGCGCCGGCGTCGTCAACTCGATCCGGACCGTGGGCCGTCAAGGCCCCTTCCCGCTGGCCGAGTTCGAGCGGGTGGTGCGGGTCAACCTGGTGGGCACGTACAACGTGGTCCGGCTCGCCGCCGAGCGCATCGCCCGCACCGAGCCGGTCGGCGGCGAGCGCGGAGTCGTCGTCAACACCGCCTCCGTCGCCGCCTTCGACGGGCAGATCGGTCAGGCTGCCTACGCCGCCTCCAAGGGCGGTGTGGCGAGCCTGACCCTGCCCCTGGCCCGGGACCTGTCGGGGCTGCTGATCCGGGTGGTGGCCGTCGCCCCGGGACTGTTCGCCACCCCCATGCTGGACGCCCTGCCCGAGGCGGCCGTGAAGTCGCTCGGCGCGCAGACCCCCCATCCGGCCCGGCTCGGCGAACCGGCCGAGTACGCCGCGCTGGTCGCGCACATCATTGCCAACCCGATGCTGAACGGTGAGGTGATACGCCTCGACGGGAGCATCCGGATGACGCCCCGGTGAGGGGCGCGCGGCCCGTCCAGGGGCCGGGAAGGAAGAGTACGGATGCGCATCGGTATGCAGTTGGACCACCGAGGGGGCTTCCTGGAGGCCGCGGCCGAGCTGCGTGACCTCGAACGGGCCGGGCTCGCCTGCGTCCTGGTCTCCGAGCTGTACAGCTTCGACGCCGTCAGCCAGCTCGGCTACCTCGCCGCCGTCACCGACCGGCTGGAGATCTGCTCGGGCATCCTGCAGATCTACTCCCGGACGCCGACGCTGACCGCGATGACCGCGGCCGGACTCGACCACGTCTCCGGCGGCCGGTTCACCCTCGGCATCGGGGCTTCCGGCCCCCAGGTGGTCGAGGGCTTCCACGGCGTCCCCTACGACGCACCCCTGGGCCGTACCCGGGAGGTGGTCGAGATCTGCCGCAAGGTCTGGCGCCGGGAGACCCTGGTCCACGAGGGAAGGCACTATCACGTCCCGCTCGGACCGGGGGAGGGGACCGGGCTGGGGAAGCCGCTGAAGCTGCTCAACCGGCCGGTGCGCGAGCGCATCCCGGTGGTGATCGCCGCGATGGGACCGAAGAACGTCGCGCTGGCGGCCGAGGTCGCCGAGGCCTGGCAGCCGATCTTCTTCCTGCCCGAGCGCGCCGCCGACGTCTTCGGCCCGGCCCTCGAGAAGGGTCTGGCCGAGCGGGACCCCGCCTGCGGCGACCTGCGGGTGCAGGTCGACGTCCCGGCCTGCATCGGAGCGGACGTGGCCGACGCGCTCGACGCCGCGCGGCTGCGGCTGGCCCACTACGTCGGCGGCATGGGCGCACGGGGTCACAACTTCTACTTCGACCTGGCCTGCCGGTACGGCTACGCCGCCGAGGCGGCCCGGATCCAGGACCTCTACCTGGACGGCCGCCGACGCGACGCCGCCGCCGCCGTGCCGGAGGAACTGGTGCGGGGCGTGTCGCTGATCGGCTCGCCCGCCGAGTGCGCGGAGCGCGTCGCGGCGTTCGCCGCCACCGGGGTCACCACGCTCTCGCTCAGTCCGGTGGGACGTGCCGCCACGAGTCGTGAGGAACGGCTGCGGCTGGTCGAACAGGCCGTCGCGCTGACCGCCTGAAGCGGGATCGGGAGACGTTGATGGACCGGAACCTGTTCACCGAGGACCACGAGATGTACCGCAAGACGGTCCGCGCCTTCCTCACCAGGGAGGTGGCGCCGGACTACGAGCAGTGGGAGGAACGGGGACTCGTCCCCCGCGAGGTGTGGCGGACGGCCGGCCGGCAAGGAGTCATCGGGCTCTGCGTGCCGGAGCGTCTCGGCGGGGGCGGGGAACCCGACTACCGCTACCGCGTCGTCGTCGCGGAGGAGACGGCCGCCGCCGGAGCCGGCTCGCTCAGCGCGGGCATGGGCGTACAGGACGACATCGTCATCCCCTACCTGCTGGAACTGGGCACCCCCGACCAGCGCGAACGATGGCTGCCGGGCCTGGCGTCCGGCGAGCTGATCGGCGCCATCGCCATGACCGAGCCGGAGGCCGGCAGCGACCTGCGCGGCATCCGCACCCGTGCGGTGCGGGACGGGGGAGCGTGGGTGCTGAGCGGTCGGAAGACGTTCATCAGCAACGGCATCCACGCCGACACGGTGATCGTGGCGGCCCGTACCGATCCCGGCGGGGGCAGCGGGGGCTTCAGCCTGTTCGTCGTCGAGCGCGACGACCCCGGCTTCCGGCGGGGGCGCAGGCTCGCCAAGATCGGCCTGCGGGCGCAGGACACGGCCGAGCTGTTCTTCGACGACGTCCGGCTGCCCGAGGACCGCCTGCTGGGCACCGCCGGGCGCGGGCTCGCCCAGCTCAAGGAGCGGCTGCCCCTGGAGCGGCTGTCGGTCGCGGTGCAGGCCGTCGCCTCGGCCACCGCCGTCCTCCGGGCCACGACGCGGCACTGCTTCGAGCGGCGTGCCTTCGGACGGCCGATCGGCGACTTCCAGCACACCCGCTTCCTCCTTGCCGAGCTGGCCACGGAACTCGACGTCACCCAGGCCTACCTCGACGCCGCCGTACTCGCCCACAACGCCGGCACCCTGTCGGCGGTGGACGCGGCCAAGGCCAAGTGGTGGACGACGGAACTGCACCAGCGGGTCGCCGACCGCTGTCTGCAACTGCACGGCGGCATGGGCTACATGGCCGAGCACCCGGTGGCCAGGGCCTTCGTCGATGCCCGGGTGCAGACCATCTACGCCGGTACCACCGAGATCATGAAGGAGATCATCGGCCGGGATCTCGCCCCGTGACGGGCGCGGTCCCGGCCGACGGACCGCGGACTCAGCTCGCGTGGGTCTGCAGACCCTGGACCTCGGCCGGTTCGCCGGCCCCCATCTGGTCGATCACGAGCGGCTGGAGCGCCAGGTCGACCCGCCGGGTGACATTGAGCTTGCGGTAGATGCGCGTCAGGTGCTGCTCGACCGTGCTGACCGTGACGTACAGCTTCCTGGAGATCTGGCGATTGCTCATGCCGTGTGCGGCGAGCACGGCGACGCGCTGCTCGGCCCTGCTGAGCAGCCCGGGGGCGGCGGGCTGTCGCTCCGTCAGGACGGGGACCGGCTCGGTGCCCGGGGCCGAGGCCGGTGCGACGGGCGCCCGGCTCGTGCCCAGCCGCCGCACGTTGCCCCTGGCCGCCAGCTTCCCGGCCCGTTCCAGGGCCGCGCCGGCGGCGACGTTCTGGTCCGCCCGCCGCAGTGTGTGGCCGAGGTCGGCCAGGGCGTGCGCCAGGTCCAGGGTCTCCTCGCCCCGCTCCAGGAGCAGCACCGCCTCGTTGAGCCGCGCGATCGCGGCCGCCGGGTCGTCCTCGACCGCCGCCAGCAGCCGCAGCGCTGCGGCGCGTGCCCGGCGGTCGCCGGGTGCGCACTGTTCGAGCTGTGCCCTGGCGTACCGGGTGGCCGCCGGGACGCGGCCGAGCGCCAGGCAGCTCCAGGCCGCGTCGGTCTGCCAGGTGTTGAGTCCGGGCATGCGGACACCCCACTGCCGGGTCAGGTCACCGACGGCCCGGAAGTCGTCGAGAGCCGCCTCGTAGCGCCCCGAGGCGTGGTGGTAGAGGCCGCGGGCGTGCCGGTACATCAGCCCCACAGGCGTCTGGAACATGGCTTCGGGCACCGAGATCTGCAGGCACGCCCCGGCCTCCCGCAGCCGGTCAAGGCTGGTGTACGCCCGGATCAGCACGCTGAGCGGCAATCCGACGGCCACCCCCCAGCCCCGCTCCGACAAGGATGTCAAAGCGATCCGAGCATACTGGGCGGCACTGGCCGGATCCCCCAGCTGGAGTGTCACCGAGGCCTCCATCCCGCGCAGGAACGCCGCCCAACTGGTGGCGCCCTGGGCGTCGGCCTCCTCCCGCAGCTCCTTGGCCCAGCGCCTGGCGGGCGCGAGGCGGCCGTTGACCAGCAGGACCATCAGGGCGAGTACGACCAGCCCGATACTGCTCTCCCGCAGGGGGTGGTCGTGCAGGCACTTCTCGGCGGACACCGCTGCCTGCTCGCTGGGGGGCTCGCGCAGCAACTGGCACATGCGCAGGCAGTCCTCCATCAGCGGGCCGGGAGCCTCGTCCGTCGTCTCGGTGCCCGCCGTCTCGAAGGCGGCGGACTCCGTCGGGTACAGGCCGCTCAGGAAGATGCGCAGGGCCAGCATCGGGTTCGCGAGCGCCTGACGCGAGGGTTTGGTGCGACGGACCGTCGCGTGCCACAGCGCCAGGGCTGCGCCCGGCTCACCGCCCCACAGCAGCAGGCCGACCGGGTTCAGACAGTCCTCGAAGGCCAGGTGGCCGTCCTTCGCGGCCCGGCGCAGCGCGGGCAGCCGCCGCAGGGCGGTCTCCGGGTCGAGGCGCCACTCGACCCGCGCCAGCAGGGAGGTCGTGGTGGTCATCTGGTCCTCTTGGGCGTCCAGTTGGTACGCCCGCCGCAGGAAGGCCAGTGCGTCGGAGACCTTGCCCTCGGACAGCGCCTGCTTGGCCCCTTCGTGCAGCAGGGGCACCGCGGCCGGCTCGTCCGCCTCCACCGCCACCACCTGCTCGGCGATGGTGGCGGCATCCGCCCCGTTGGCGTAGAGCAGGCGCCCGGCCAGCCAGTGCAGTTCGTCGAGCTGATCGCGGGGCACGTCCCCGAGTACGGCAAGCCGCGCCTCCGGATGCCGGAAGCCGCCCTTGGTGACGACACCGGTCTGCTCCAGCGCTCCCCAGGCGCGCTGGGCGGTCTCCGTGCTGATGCCGATGAGCTTGGCGACCATGTGGACGTCCGTGTCCGGACCCAGCACCGCCAGGGCGCGTGCGGCGTCGAGCACCGTCTGCTCGCTGCGGTGCAGGCAGCTCAGCAGGGCGTGACTGTAGGCCATCCCGGCCACGGGTTCCCGGGTCTCCCCGGACCGGTCGCCGTCACCGCCCCGCATGTCGTCCAGCAGGGCCCGCAGCATCAGGGGATTGCCGCCGCTGACCCCGTGCCAGCGCGGCGCCGCCTCGCGTGCCTGGGTGGGTCCGAGGTGTTCACGCAGCAGAGCGGCGACGCCCTTCTGGGTGAGCGGCCCCAGGTTGACCCGGCTGATGAACTCGACCGGGAACTCGGCCTGGAACAGCCGGGCTGCGGTGCTCACACGGGGGGCCTCGGTGAGGATGAGGAAGGCCGGCACCCGTTGCAGGCGTCTGAGTAGGAGGGCGAGGCAGTGCAGGGAGTACATGTCCGCGTAGTGGACGTCGTCGACGGTGATGAGCAGCGGACGCCGATCCTCCTCCAGGGCGTCGAGCAGAGTGGCACAGACACTGTGGAGCAGGTAGATCGCGTCCGGATGCGCGGTGTGGGAATCCGGGGCGGGACAGGCGGCGAGCGCGCGTAACAGCTCGTCCACTCGTTCGGTGACGGTGCCGGGCAGGGCCGCGGCACGCACGAGCTGCCGTAAGGCGGCGGTGGGCATGTGTTGCTCGGCCCTGGAGGCGACGGCTCCCAGATGCACCCTGTCGCCCGCGGTTCGCTCGGCGAAGGCGCGGAGCAGTTCGGTTTTCCCGCTGCCCACGGGACCGTTGACGATGACGACCTGACGCTTTCCGGTCAAGACTCTGGAAAATTTACGACGCAGTTCTGTGAGTTGACGCTCGCGCTCGTACAATGCCATGAACAAAATCCCCCATATGGCGATGTGCGCTGCCAGTCCTGCTGCACCGTTTGCCGGAGAGGGCCACCGGTGCCGCGCAACTCTTGCGGATCCCTGTCTCTGTGTGTGATTCAAGTTGCGACAGTTCGACTCTAGCACAGAAGTACGACAATTGATGATCGATAACTTGCGGTGCGCGTGTTATCGTTTTCTATTCTGTGAAAAATAAGTGGCGCTTCGAATCGTCCCCGGTATCCTGCATATCCGCGGTAATGCGGAATGCATCCTTCCGGAATGCGGGTTCGAAATGCAGAACGCTCGGCCGGGGGTGGCCGAGCGTTCTGTGTCTCCCGTGTGTCCTGCGTGTGCCGGTGCGCGCCTCAGTTGGGGTAGTGCGCGAGCAGGCTGAAGAACGAGGAGTCCGGGGACGCGGCGAGGTGCGGGGTGAGCAGGTCGTTCCACTGCTGGAACAAGGGGGACGCGCGGAACCCGTCCGCCCCCTCGCGGTCCGTCGCCCAGGCCGTGATCAACAGATAGGTTCCCTTTTCGCTGGTTTCGCGAAGGAGGTCCACGAACTGGAAGCCGGGCGCCTTGGCGAGGACTTGCTGGGCTTCGGTAAATACCTTCTCAAAACTCTCCTGCTGGTCCGGCTTGACAGAAAGAAGGGTGTGCTCGATAAGCATCGCCAAGTCCTTTGCGCTAGGTTTGCGAAATGCGTTCCCCGGTGTCCGTGGGGAACGGCTCAATATCTCCCATGATGGCGGAAAGGGGTCTGTTGGCGGAAGAGGGCACATCGATGTAACCCTGTAACGTACGTGTCTCCGGCATCTATCGGCCTGGCTGGCCGGATCTTCTCGCTTGCGGAGTAGTCGCAGAGAATGTGAAGAAAGTCTGAGGGCGTGACGCGCCGGCGTCAGGTCTACTTGTTCGGACATGCCCCGTGCATCGTGATGACAATCACATCGACAATTCTCGCATGGTGGGCACTTCCTCTCCGGAGGTGCCCACCGTGTGAGCGTCGTCACCCGAGTCGCGTGGTCGGCACCGGACTCGTGGGTGAAGCGCGCCTCGCCGCGCGCCCCTCGCGCGCGCATACAGGGATGAATCGCTCTTGTGAACACGAGCCCGGACCTGAACGAGGGCCGCGTTCCGGCCATCGCTGACACGTGTGTCATACTCGGCGCCGCTCGTAGCACTATCGGACCGGGGGGCCGCATGCACGCCGTATCTCTGCAAGCTGCCTTCCTGGATACGGCCGCGGATCAGCTCTGCTTCTCCCTGGACCTGACCGAACTGCCGGCGCTCGCCGAACGTGAGGTGTCCGTGGGAGGGCTCGCCGTAAGACTGAGGCTGCTCGGCGCGTCCCATCAGGTCTTCGCGGGACCGGTGCGGGAGACCGTGGCGTGCCTGCCCGAGGCGGTCAGGGGACTGCCGACGACGCTCACCCGGCGGTCGGCCGGGTGGACGTACGACTTCAGCGCCGTCACGGCATGCCTGGGCCCCGCGGAGTTCAGCGCCCGGGTCGCGGACGCCCTGAGCCGCGCCGACGAGGCGGAGCACAGCCTGAGCGGGGTCTTCCCCGGGTCCCCGGAAGCGGTGACGGCGGTCGTCGTGGAGGCGTGCGGCGAGGGATCCAGTGGCGCAGACCGCCCGGCGCTGGCCTGGCGCACCTGGCACAGCTACCCGCAGGACGGGCACATCGTATCGACGCACAGCCGGCTGGAGGCTCGATGAACAGCGCCCGACTCTTGCGTGGGGCGGTGGCGGCCGTGCTGGTCACGGTCCTGCTCTCCGCCTGCTCCAGCGACGGGGAGGACGGCGTCCCGCGCGGCTGGATCGGCAAGACGTACTCCACCGGCGGGAGCGGGTGGCTCGACAAGGACAGCTCGCCGTCCAAGGTCGCCGACGCGATCGATGACCACCGCGACGCCCTCGACCGGGCGTCCGGCGACGGCAAGGAGTTCCTGCGCTACGGCGACGACATGGTGACCGTCTCGCCGTACCGGAACGGCAGCACGATCGAGATCGAGGACTACCGCAACGGCTACCGCCGGCACCACCAGCACCTCACCTACTGGCCCAACCCGAGCAGCTTCCGCGGCGGCGGCCCCGGCTCCGGCAAGTGACGCCCGGCGCCCCTTCCCGCACCTGACGACGCCCTCCAGAAAGGCAACGCAGTGACCGAGATCTTCGAGTCGGCCGGGCAGGCCCTGCTCTACGGGGTCGTGGGCCTCGCCGTGATGGCCGTCGGCTTCGTCGCCCTCGACCTCGTCACGCCCGGCAAGCTCTTCCACGTGGTGTGGCGGGACCGCAACCGCGGCGCGGCCGTGCTCCTCGGCAGCCAGTCCGTCGCGGTCGGGCTGGTCATCATGTCGGCCATCCGGGCCAGCGAGTCCGAAGAGGGCCTCGGCTACGGCCTGTTCAGCACGCTGCTCTACGGTCTGGCCGGGGTGCTGGTGATGACGCTGGTCGGCATCGTCATCGGCATGCTGACGCCGGGCCAGATGGGCGCGGTGGCCCTCGACGACGGCGACGACCGCCGCCCGCACCCCGCCGCCTGGGTCCAGGCCGGCATGTACCTGGGCACCGCCGCCATGGTCGGCGCGGCCCTCTCCTAGGACCACCACCTCCCAGGACCACCACGAGGACCACCGCGAGGCCACCCCCATGAGTTCCGCCCTGGACGACCGTGCCGTCGCGGCGCCCCCGCGCCCCCCGGCCGACCACCACACCCGAGGGGCGCGGTTCCTGCTGCTGCTCGCCGTCTTCCTCTGCGCGGCCTGCGGCCTCGTGTACGAACTGGCCCTGACCGCGCTGGGCAGCTACCTCATCGGCAACTCGGTGCTCCAGACCTCCGTGGTCATCTCCGTGATGGTCTTCGCCATGGGCGTGGGCTCGCTGGCCGCCAAACCGCTGCGCCACCGTCCCGTCGTCGCCTTCGCGGTGGTGGAGGGAGTACTCGCGCTGGTCGGCGGCCTGTCCGTCCTGATGCTGTACGCGGCCTTCGCCTGGCTCCAGCTCTACATGCCCGCGATGATCGTGGTGTCCCTGGTGGTGGGCCTGCTCATCGGCGCCGAGATCCCGCTGCTGATGACGCTGCTCCAGCGCATCCGCACCCAGGAGGCGAGCAGCGCCGTCGCCGACATGTTCGCCGTGGACTACATCGGCGCCCTCGTCGGCGGCCTGTGCTTCCCGCTGTTCCTGCTGCCGACCTTCGGCCAGTTGAAGGGCGCGCTGGTGGTCGGCGTGGTCAACGCGGTCGCCGGGGTCATCGTCGTGGTGTTCATCTTCCGCCGCCAGACCGGCCGGCTGGTCAAGGCCGGGCTGCTGACCGGCGTCACCCTGGTGCTCGCCGCGCTCGGCACGACGTATGTGCTGGCGGACGACCTGGAGGTGACGGCGCGCCAGCACATGTACGCGGACCCGATCATCCACTCCGAGACGACCCAGTACCAGGACATCGTGGTCACCCGGTCCACCGCCTTCACCGGGGAGCCCGACGTACGGCTCTTCCTCAACGGCGACCTCCAGTTCAGCTCGGTCGACGAGTACCGCTACCACGAGTCGCTGGTCCACCCCGCGCTGTCCGGCCCCCACTCCAACGTGCTGGTGATGGGCGGCGGTGACGGGCTCGCGCTGCGCGAGGTGCTGCGCCACGAGGGCGTCCGGCACGTCACCCTGGTCGAACTGGACCCGGCGATGACCCGGTTGGCGCGCACCTTCGAGCCGCTGCGCAAGCTCAACCGCGATTCGCTGGACGACCCGCGGGCCAAGGTCGTCAACGCGGACGCCTTCACCTGGCTGCGCGAGGCCCGGCAGCAGTACGACGCGGTGATCATCGACTTCCCGGACCCGGACTCGGCGTCGCTGGCGAAGCTGTACTCGGTGGAGTTCTACGATCTGCTCCGCCGGGTGCTGGCACCGAACGGCCAGGTCATGGTGCAGAGCGGATCGCCGTTCTTCGCCCCCAAGACCTACTGGTCGATCGCGAAGACCATCGAGACCGCCGGGTACGCGACGACGGAGTTCCAGATCGACGTGCCGAGCTTCGGCAACTGGGGCTTCGTCCTCGCCCGCCCCGGCACCGAGGCCCCGCCGCTGCGGCTCGCCCCGGACACGCCGAAGCTGCGCTACCTGGACGAGGCGGTGCTCGAGGCGGCCACCGTGTTCCCCGTCGACCGCCGCCGCACCGACGTACGGCCGAGCACCCTGATGGACCCCGCGGTGCTCGAATACGTTCAGGACGAGTGGCGCGACTACTGAGTCAGGACGACGCGGGGCACGGCCGCGTCGCGTCCGGCGACGCGGCCGTGCCCGCCTCCGTGGGGGTACGGAGACGGGCACGGTGTCCGGGGGGCGGGCCTTCCCGCGTGGTCAGACTGCCGTCGGATCCTGCTCGTACGTCCGCTCCGCCACGGGCGCCGGCTCGTGGCCGCCCTCACTGAGGCCGAAGCGGTCGTGCACCTTGCGCAGGAACGGCGGGGCGTACCAGGCCGAGCGGCCGAGCAGGCGCATCGCGGCGGGCACGAGCACCCCGCGGACGGCGACGGCGTCGATGAGGATGGCCAGTCCGCTGCCCAGACCGAACATCTGCATGTAGCTGATGCCGGCCGTGCCGAAGGCGAAGAAGCTCACCGCCAGCAGGCAGGCCGCCGCGCTGACGATGCGTCCCGTGTGCCCGAGGCCGCTGACGACCGCGGTCTCGTTGTCCGCGCCCTGGTCGTGCAGTTCCTTGATCCGGCTGGTGACGAACACCTCGTAGTCCATCGAGAGGCCGAAGGCGATGCAGAACATCAGCAACGTCATCGACACCTCCATCGGCTGCGGCGTGAAGCCGAACAGGTCGGAGAAGTGGCCGTCCTGGAACATCCACGTCATGACGCCGAGCGCCGCTCCCAGGCTGGCGATGTTGAGCACCAGCGCCCGCAGCGGCTGCACCACGCTGCCGGTGAACAGGAACAGCAGGACGAAGGTGGTGAGCGCGATCAGGCCGCCGGCGAGCGGGATCAGGCCGGTGATGGAGTCCTTGGAGTCGACCAGCGCGGCGTCCCTGCCGCCCACCAGGGGCTCCGTCCCTTCGGGTGCCGCGACCGCCCGAATGTTCCTGACCAGGTCCTGGGCCGCGTCCGACATCGGGGCCAGGTCGCTCACCACGTTGATCCGCTGCGCCTCCGGGCGGCCGAGCGCGGCGTTGCGCGGACCGGGCGCCGCGGCCTGCCCGCCGGCGTACGTCCCGGTGGACGCCTCGACGCGGACGACACCGTCGAGCCGCGAGAGCCTGCCCGCGTACGAGCCCAGCGGTGCCGTGCCCACGGACTCGTCCATGACCACGTGGACGGCCGCCGCGTCACTGCCGTTGAAGTTCTCCGCCAACCGGGCCGAGACCTGGCGGCTGGCCGCGTCCTCGGGCAGCGAGCGCTCGTCCGCGATGCCGATGGAGATGCCCAGCAGCGGGCTCGCCGCCAGCAGCAGCACCGCGAGCACCGGCAGCCCGGTGAGGGCGGGACGCCGCATGGCCGTGCGGGCCAGCCGCCCCCAGAAGGGCAGCCGGGAGTCGTCGTGCCGCTCCGCCTTCGCCGCCCACGGCAGCCGCCCCTTGTTGACCCGGTGTCCCAGGACGTTGAGCAGGGCGGGCATCACGAAGAGGGTGCTGACGGCGGCGATGGCGACCACACCGACGCCGGCGTACCCGAACGAACGCAGGAAGTACTGCGGGAACACCAGGAGCGCCGCGAGCGCGACCGCCACCGTGGCGGCGGAGAAGGCGACCGTACGGCCCGCGGTGTGCACGGTGTGCCGGACGGCGTCGTCCACGCTCGCGCCCTTCGCGAGCTGTTCGCGGAACCGGCTGACCATCAGCAGCGCGTAGTCGATGCCGAGGCCGAGACCGAGGGCGGTGGTCAGGTTGGTGGCCGTGATGGAGATGCTGGTGACGCTGCCGAGCAGGAAGAGTTCCGCGAACGTTCCCACGATCGCGATGAGCCCGATGGCCAGCGGCAGCAGGGCCGAGACCACACTGCCGAAGACGAACAGGAGCAGCAGGAGGGTCAGCGGCAGGGCGATCGTCTCGGCGAGTACGAGGTCCTCGGAGGAGTACGTCCCCATGTCGTCACCCACGGCCGCGCTGCCGCCGGCCTCGACGGTGAGCCCGCCGTCCCCGGCGCCGGTGTACGCGTCGATGATCTCCTTGGCGTTCTCGCGCTCCTCGGTGTCGCCGCCCTTCACATGGGCGAGCACCATCGCCTGCTCGCCGTCCTCGGAACGGAGGTCCGGGTTGCCCGTGTCCCAGTACGAGATCACGTTGGCGACGGTCTTCTCCTCCTTGAGGCCGGCCGTCAGCTCCATCCCCCGCTGCCGGGCGCTCGCGGCGTCGACGCCGCCCTCGGGGGCACGGACCAGCAGGACCAGGTTCGACTCCCCGCCGAATTTCTCGGTGATGACCGTCCTGGCCCTGCTGGACTGGGAGGACGGATCGTCGAAGCCACCAGGCAGGAGCTTGCCGAACGCGCCGGCGCCCAGGGCTCCCATGAGGACCACGGCCGCGGCCGTGACGACGAGTACCAGCCCGGACCGGCGGATCGCCAGTTCGGCTATACGGTCAAACACGCACTCTCTCCTTGCGTTCTCACGGCGTGAACCCATGGCCCGCGCTGGTGGTGGAGGTGCGGCGGAGCCGCTGCCCCATCGCCGGCCATGACGCTATCCACGCCGTGAGTGTCTTTGGCAGTGCGAGATTTTCTTGACACTGTCAAGTAGTTCTCGTGCTCCCTCTCGCAAGGGTCTGTGCTGTCGGTCCGGGTATGTCCCGAGCTGGTCAGCGGCCGGTTCCGGGTGGCCGGACAACCGGCGCGTTCTCGCCCTCGTCGTCCCGCTCGCCCTCCGCCTGGGAGGGAGTGGTGTGCGGCACGTCGGGGGTGTCCGGCTCGTCGTCGCGTTCGCCCTCGGCCTGGGACGGGGTCGGCTCGCTCATCGTGGTACCTCCTCCTGCCGGGCGGTCACGGCACGGGTACCCCGTCCGGGAGAGCGGCACCATCTGCGCGGCAGCACCTAGAGCGGCGCCCACCACGTCACCGTCGTCCCCCGCTCCCCGCCCCCGGCGTCCGTGCCGTCGTCGGCGACCCGCAGGCGCACCCCGTCCCTGCCCTCGGGCGAGGGGGCGGGCGTCTCGACGGTGACCTCGACGCGGGAGACGTCCGGGCGCGCCGACGCGGCGGCCAGCGCCTCGCGCAGGGCGGTGAGCAGCCGATCGGCGACCCGGTCGGGCACCCGGGCGTCGACCGGGCCCCTGAAGTGCGTGGACGGCGCGGTGCCGAGCCGGGCGGCGGCGGACGCGGTCTCGCGCAGGACCCGGCCGCGCAGGCCCGCCGGGGGGCCTGCCGGGGGCTGCTGGAGGGTGAGGATCGCCGTACGGACCTCACGGACGGTGGAGCGCAGCTCCTCCACCGCGCGGCCGAGGATGTCACGGACGTCGTCGGCGCCCGGGCGGCGCTGGGTGGACTCCAGCATCATGCCGGTGGCGAACAGCCGCTGCACGACCAGGTCGTGCAGGTCCCGGGCGATGCGGTCGCGGTCCTCGTAGACCGCCAGCCGCTCCCTGCCGCGCCGGGCGTCGGCCAGCACGAGGGCGAGCGCCGCCTGCGAGGCGAACTGCGTCGCGAGCAGCCGCTCCAGGTCCGTGTACGGGCGTCCGCCGCGGCGTCGGGGCAGGGCGAGGGTGCCGATGAGCCGGCCGCCCGCCTGCAGGGGCAGCATCATGCTCGGCCCGAACCGGTGCCGTACGCGGGTCGTCATGCGCGGGTCGGTCGCCGAGTCGTCGATGAACACCGGTTCGCCGCCCAGGAGCTGTTCCAGGACCGGGCTGCCCGGTGAGATGGTCGCGCCGACCATGCCGTCCGGGTCGTGGGGCGTGGAGGCGGTCACGATCGCCATGCCGCCCTCGGCGGTCGGGTGCAGGATGACGCCCGCGGAGGCGTCGGCGAGCAGCCGGGCCCGTTCGGCCACCGTGGTCAGCGCGTCGCCCGCGCCCTCCTCGGTGAGCAGCGCGGTGGTGACGGCGGCCGCGCCCTCGATCCAGCGCTCCCGCTGCCGGGCCGTCTCGTACAGCCGGGCGTTGCCGATCGAGACGCCGGCCTGCACGGCCAGGACCCGCAGCAGCTGTTCGTCCTCGACGGTGAACGGCGCGGCCCCGGCCCGCCCGGTCAGGCGCAGCTCGCCGAACTCCTCGTCCCGCACGTGGACCGGCATCCGCAGCAGGGGCGCCGTCGCCGGTACGGGGCGGTCCGGACCCGGGGTGCGGATCCGGGCGAGGCCGCCCGCGTCCGGGTCCGCGACGACCAGGGCCGCGCGGTCGGCGCCGGTCAGCTCGGCGGCGCCGTCCACGATGTGCTGGAGGACGCCGCGCAGGTCCAGGGCGGTGCCGACGTCCAGGAGGGCCTCCAGGAGGCGGGCCAGTCGGGGCGCGGGCTGCGCGGTCATGCGTCAGGCTTCCCCGGTTCCCCGGTTCCCCGGTCGCCGTCCGATGGCGGATCAGTCCGAGTCGGAGTGCGTGTCGGAGCCGGCGGTCGTCGGGTGCAGGACCAGCGGCTCCACCCGGCCCTCCAGCATGCTGCCGAGGCCCTGGACCGCGCACACGTCGGGCCGCTCCGCGATGTGCACCGGCATGCCGGTGGCCTGACGCAGCATCTGGTCGAAGCCCGGCAGCAGCGCGCTCCCGCCGACCATCATGATCCCGCGGTCGGCGAGGTCCGCGACCAGGTCGGGCGGGCAGTCCCGCAGCACCTTGCCGATGCCGTCGAGCACGGCGGTCAGCGGGGTCTGGATGGCGTTGCGCACCGTGGCGGTGTCGACCCGCACACTGCGGGCCAGCCCGGTCGCCACGTCCCGGCCGTGGATCTCGGTGGACGCCGGTCCCTGCGGGGTCAGCCCGTTGCCGGACAGGGCGAGCTGCAGCGGGCGCACCGACTGGCTGGGCAGCACCAGCTCGTGCTGGTGGCGCAGCAGCTGCACGATCGCGTGGTCCACGGCCTCGCCGCCCACCGGAATGCGCACCGCGGTCACGATCGAGCCCAGGGAGAGCACCGCGACCTGCGTGGCGTGCGCGCCGCACACCATGATCATGGTGGCCTCGGGCTGCTCCACGGGCAGTCCGCAGCCGACCGCCGCCGCGATGAGGGTGTCGACGAGTTCCACGCGGCGCGCGCCGAGCCCGACCAGTGTCTCGATCGCCGCGCGCTGGGACAGCGGATCCGCGTCGTGCGGGGTGCAGACGGCGGCCCGCAGCCGGGGCTTGCGGCGCAGGGCGCGGCGGACCCGGTCGCCGAGCAGATGGCGCAGCATGCGCTGGGCCATCTCGATGTCGACGACCGTGCCGCCGGAGACGGGCCGCACGACACGGATGTATCCGGGGGTGCGGCCGGTCATCTTCTCCGCGAACTCGCCGACCGCGATGAGCGCGCCCGTGCGGGTGTTGACCGCCGCCGCGGACGGCTGGTCGACGACGAGCCCGGCACCCTTGACGTACACGCGGGTCCGCGCCGCGCCCAGGTCGACGGCGAAGTGGCAGCGGCGCAGCGCCTCCAGACTGGCGGTGTTGGCAGTACTGGCGGTCATGGCGAATCCTCCCGAGAGCGCGGACCGTGCGGGGCCGCCCGGTGGCCGGCCTCTTAGGCACCGATCGTGCGCGGCCGCGCGGGCGGGCGCCCGCTGGAGGGGGCCGGGCGGGGGGCCGCTGAACGAGGGGTGTTCGCGGCGCGGCCCGGGAGGACCGCGCCGGCCGGGTCAGCGGAGGTCCGCCGCCGGACCGGGGCGCCCACCACCCTCGACCAGGTGGTACCAGCCGGTGTCGTCGGCCAGCGGGCGGAAGAGGTCCGGCGGGAAGGCGGGCCCGTACTGCCCCTCCTCGCGCACCTCGTCGTAGTACAGGGAGTCGGAGAGCGCGACGACGGCCTGCGCGGAGGAGGCGTCCAGGACCGCGCCGACCGCATCGGCGTCGGCACGGCCCAGTGACCGCTCCCCGCTCCCGTCCAGCCCGAACTCCACCTGCCAGAACTCGATCCGCAACCGCAGGCCGGCCAGGCGGGCCAGCCGCCCGGGCAGACCCTCGACGGTCGCCCTCAGCAGCGGGGCGGCCTCGGCCCGCGGCGCCAGCAGCACGAGCGGGCCACCGGGCTCGTCCACCAGCTCGTGGGCGGCGGCATCCGTCCCGCTGTCCGCCAGCAGCTCCATGACCAGGCCGTGCAGTGCCGCGCGCGCGTCGCGGTCCACCGGGCCGTCGGCGAGCGTGTACCGGGCACAGGCGCGGAAACCCGTGTCGAAGTCGGCCCAGGGCGGCTCCTCCGGTTCCTCCGGCTCCTCCTCTTCCTCCGGCCCCGGATCCTCGTCCGGATCCAGTTCCGGCTCCGGTTCCAGACCCTCACTGCGCATCGCCTCCCGCAGCGCCGCGCGGCTCTGCGCCCGTTCCTCCCTCTCGTCCCCGTCCGCGGGGGCGTGTGCCGCGTCGTGCTCGGCGTCGTCGTCCAGCAGGGGCGTCCAGAGGCCGTCCTCGGTGGGGAAGGGGCCCTCCGGCAACTCGTCCGGCGCGGACACCATCGACCCGGGGGCGTCCGGCTCCGCGGGGCGCTGCTCGTACTCGCTCCACGGCGGCGCGTCGTCCACCGGCTCGGCGTACTCCTCGCGCAGCTCCCGGCCCAGCGCCGCCAGGGCGGGGCTCCGTCCGCCGGACAGCTCGTACTCCTCGTACACCTCCAGCGCCTCCTCGCCCCGGCCCTGGCGGCGCAGGGCGATGAGGTAGAGGCGGCGGAAGTCCTCCCGGTGCGGATGGGCGCCCAGCAGGCCGGACAGTTCGGTGGCGGCCCGGTCGTACTCGCCGAGGACCAGGTCCAGCTCGGCGCGCTTGGTGTGCAGGGCGAGCCGCAGCCGCAGCAGGCGGGTCCGGGCGGTGCGGGCGGCGGGGCCGGGCACGCCCGCGAGGGGCTCGGCGTCGCCCCACAGCGACAGCGCCCCGGAGACCAGGCCGTGCGCCTCGGTGAGCGAACCCTCCAGCCGGGCCGCGTCGGCGCGCCGCACCAGCTCGTCGCAGCGCACCAGGTCCAGCTCGTCGGTGCTGGTGTGCAGGGCGTAGCCGTGGGCGGCCGTGGCCAGGACGCCCGGGCCGAGGATCTCCGCGAGCCGCTTCGCCAGCCGGGTCGTCTCGCCCCGCGGGTTGCGCGGCTCGTTGCCCGGATCCCACAGGCCCCACCGCAGCTCCTCGTGGGTCACCGTGCGGCCGTGCTTGAGGAGCAGCATCGCGAGCAGCGCGCGCACGTCCCGCGGCAGGTCGGCCGGACCGTCCGGGAGGCCGACCCGCAACGGCCCCAGGGCCCGGTACCGGCGCGGCGGGTACGCCTCGCCCGCGGGGGTGAGCAGCGCCGGGTCCCCGAGCAGGTCGAGGCCCCGGGCCTGGGCCGCCGGCGAAGGGGACAGCAGCTGGTCGAAGGCGTGCGCGTAGTGGATCCGCAGGGCGGTGGGCAGCCGGTTCAGGCGGCGGGAGTCGACCGGGACGGTCGGGCGCGAGGTCCCCGACGTCAGCCGCAGCAGCACCTCGCACAGGGCGCGCAGGTCCGCCGAGCGTGATCCCGGCCCCGAGGCCAGACCCGGTTCGAAGAGGCTGAGCCGGACCGTGCCGTCCGGCAGGAGGACCACCCGGGACGCCTCCAGGCCGCCGTGCGCCAGACCCGCCCGGTGCAGGGCGGTGAGCGCCCGTGCCAGCTGCGCCCCCACGGACACCGTCAGCGGCACCGGCAGCCGCCCGTCCCCGGACCGGGTGAGGGCGCCGAGCGCTATGCCGTCGAGGTGCTCCATGACGACGTACGGGACGTCGCCCTCGATGCCCGCGTCGAGCACGGTCACCAGGTTCGGGTGGGAGAGCCGCGTCAGCCGGCGGGCGTTGTGCAGGAACGCCTGGCGCGCGGCCGGGTCGGTGGCCGGGTCGTGCAGCCGGATCACCACCGTCCGGCTCGTCGGCACGGGGTGGGCCGCCGTCCGGTCCGCCGCCGTCCGGTCCGCCGCGGTCCGGTCCGCCGCGGTCCGGTCCGATGCCGTCCGGTCCGGTGCCGTCCGGTCCGGTCCGGTGTCCTCCGCCAGCCAGATCCGGCCGGACGGGGTGAGCCGTCGCGTGGGACGGTAGCGGGCGCCCAGGCCGGGCGGGAAGGGCGAGGGGGCGGGGGGCCGCTCCCGCACGGTCAGCTGCCGGACGCTCTCCTCGCTGATCGTCGCGAACGACTCGTTCGGGCCGGCCCGCTCGGTGCCCTTCCGGGAGGGGATCAGCGCGCGGAACTCGCCCGGCGAACGCCCCGCCCGGTCGTCGATCAGACCGCCGGTGCGCAGCAGCAGGTCGTGGGTGCGGTTGCGGGCGGTGCGGGGCAGTCCGCGCAGGAGCAGCTCGCGCACCCCGGGGCGGAAGGCGTAGGAGCCGGGCGGCCCGGCGACCGTGGTCAGCAGTCCGCCGAGGATGACCTCGGCCAGGTGCTGGGGCCGCGGGTCCGGCTCGACCGCGGCCTGCACCAGCCGCATCACGGGCAGGTCCGGGCGCCCCAGCGCGAGGTGGCCGGCCAGCCGGTAGGCCTGCGGGGAGGCGCTGGCGCGGAAGCGCAGGACGAGTTCCTCGGGTGACAGCCGCGCGACGTCGGTGCGGTCGTCGGCGTCGGCCGGCAGCGGTCGGTGCAGAGCCGCGGCCGCGCCCGGGTACGGGGTGCCGCCCGGGCTCGCGACCAGGGCGGCCCAGTTCGCCAGCCACTCGGGCCCGGGCTCCAGCACGGGGACGTGCACGGTCCCCTCGGGGGCGCGGGGCGCGGCGGTGTCGTACGGCGTGAAGGCGAGCGAGGCGCTGGGCGCCGCCCGGTGCGGGGCCGACAGCCGGCCCGGCACCGGCGGCAGGGCGGTGTCCCGCCACAACTGCTCGGGCAGCGGCTGGAGCACCGCCAGGGGCGTGCGGCGTGCCCAGCGGCGCAGCGTGGCGAACCAACGGTCGCCGTCCGGCCCGGCCCGCCACTGCGGCCCCATGCAGTCGCTGATCAGCAGCATCACCGTACGGCCGTCGGCGGGGATCTGGGCGCCGTCGCCGCGGACGGTGCCGTCGGGGTCCGCGCGGTGCAGGGTGACGGTGCGGAAGACGCCCGACTGGGCCAGTGCGGCTTGCAGTTCGCGCACGAGGGGCCGCCAGACGGGCATCGTGGGGCCCGCGTCGTGCACCAGGTGCAGGCGCAGCCACCGTTCCCGTACGGGGCGCAGCACGGGCAGCCACCACTCGGGGCCGGCGCCGAGGCGCGCGATGCGGTCGGCGGTCGCGGCCTCGTCCACCTCGTGGCCGACGGGCGCGTCGGCACGGCGCTTCAGCGGCCGCAGCGCACGCTGCAGCGCCAGCGTGCGGCGCAGCATCGGCGGTGCGGGCGCGAGCAGGGCGCTGTGCGGCTGCGCCGCCGAGGTGCCCGGGGCGGGGGCGGGGGACGGCAGGCGCAAGGGGGTGCGGGGGGCCTCGGAGCGGGTATCGGGCCGCACCGGCCCGTCGCCCCACGGCCCTTGTCCCGGCTCCCGGTCCTGGTTCCGGTCACGCTCCGGGTCGGCGTGCCGGTCCCGCTCCGGCTTCCGGTCCTGCTCCTGTTGTCCGTCCCCTTCGTGGCCCTGTTCCCGGGTGCCCTCCGGGGCCGGTGGCGGCTCCGCCGGTCGCGTCCCGGTCGCCGGGCCGTGCGGCGGGTCCTGCTCCGGGGGCTCCATCCGGCCGGCCAGCCACAGGAGTTCGGCCAGCTCCAGCGGCGTCGGGCGGGCACCGGTGGCCGCCGCCCGGCCGAGGAGGTCGGCGAGGAGGGGCAGGGGCGGCGGGTCCGGTGGGCCGGGGCGGTCGGTGGGCATCAGAAGGCGTCGGGCTGCGCGGACCGGCCGAGGTAGGGCATCAGCTGCTCGGCCAGCTCGTCCAGGGAGTCGGCGCCCAGACCGGAGGAACGGGCCAGGTAGATGGCGTTGAGCAGCTGGTCCGTGGCCAGTTCGCCGCTGCCCACCCGGGACAGGAACCGGTGGATCAACTGGCGCGCGTACCCGTCGGGCTCGCCCAGGTGGGCGCGGACGATCTCGGCGAGGTGGTCGTCGTCGGGCTGCCGCAGCCGCAGCGAGACGCAGCGGCGCAGGAAGGCGGGCGGGAACTCGCGCTCGCCGTTGCTGGTGAGGACGACGAAGGGGAAGGCGTTGCAGCGGACCCGGCCGCGCTCCACCGGCACCCGCTGGTCGGTGCCGTCGACCAGGACCTCGGCGTGGCCGTCGGGGATGTCCCGGGAGGCCCGGACGAGTTCGGGGATCTCGTACTGACCCTCCTCCAGGACGTGCAGCAGGTCGTTCGGCAGGTCGAGGTCGCTCTTGTCGATCTCGTCGATGAGCAGGGCGCGCGGCCGGGCGTACGGCAGCAGGGCGGTGCCCAGCGGGCCCAGTCGCAGGTGGTCCTCGACGCCGGTGGCGGCGGCGGGGGCGTCGGGCGGCTGCGTGGTGTGGCGCGCCGCGTAGAGGCGGGAGAGCGGGTCGTAGGTGTAGAGGCCGTCGCCCAGGGTGCTGCGGCTGGTGATGTTCCACCTGAGGACGGGGCCGAGCCGCAGTTCACGGGCGACCGCGTAGGCGAGGGACGACTTCCCGGTGCCGGGCGGACCGGTGACCAGCAGCGGACGGCGCAGGTACAGGGCCGCGTTGACCATTTGCACCGTGTCCTCGGTGGCCTGGTAGGTCGCGGCACGGTGGGCGCGGTCGGGCGAGGCGGCCGCGGTGTCGCCGTCCGCGTCCGGCGGATCGAGCACGGGGCCGCCGTCGAAGGCCCGCCAGGGCGGGGGCGGGGGCAGCCGGGTGATGCCGTCGTGGGGGGCAGGCGCGCCGGTGTAGACGGGCCACAGGGGCATGGGTTCTTCTCTCCGGGCGGTCGGTACGGCCATCGGTGCAGGGGTCGGTGCGGCGGTCGGTACGGCCATCGGTGCGCCGGTCGGTTCGGCGCGGTCGCGGTTCGTCGAGGTGGGTCGGAGCATGGCGCGGCGGGCGGTTCAGCCGACGGGGGAGCGGAGCAGGGCGGGCGGCTCGGCGAAGCAGCGGGGGTCGTCCCACAGGAGCTGGACGTCCCGCGCCCAGTGCTCCTCCGGGACCTCCGCCGCGTCCGCCGTCTCGCGCAGTTCCATGACCAGGCGCGGCAGTTCGGCCGGCGGCACGCCCGCCACCGACGCCGCCAGCTCGTCGAGGAACGCCGTGCCGGAGCAGCGGCCGTCGGGTCCCTCCTCGCCGGGGCACTCCCGCAGCGGCCACAACAGCACGGGGACGGGCAGGTTGAGGCCGACCTCGAAGTACTCCGGCACCGCCGAGGGCGGGGTGGCGAAACCGGCCAGCTCCGCGTCGTCCCGCAGCCGTTTGCGCAGCCCGGCCGGCCGCTCCCGGGTGCCGCAGTCCACACGGTGCAGCGTGCCGCCCGTGCCGGGCCCGAGCCTGCGCCACTTCTTGTGCAGCTGGTGGCGGAGGCGTCCGCTGCGGTGGCGGTACCGGTCGGTCACCACGAGCGGGTAGGCGCAGCCCAGTGGCGTGGAGTCGTCCTCTCCGCACTCCCAGTGCGCCACCGGTTCGTTCAGCCACTCGCGCGGGAGCACGAAGGTGAGCAGTTCGTCGGCGCCGGGATCGAGCTGGGTGAACGCCTCGTCGATGCCTTGCTGGACGAAGGACCGCACCGCGCCGCGGGCCAGCCGGCGCGAACCCACCGGGCGGCGCCGGCCGTCCCGGTAGGCGGACACCTCGACGGTGACCTGGTCGGCACCGGCACCGCTGCGGTCGATCTCCACGACGATGGGCGACCACGTCGCGGGGTGCGGCGCCGGACCGGGCGGGGCGTGCAGCCGCTCCGTCAGCCGGTCGGCGAAGCGGGCCACGGCCGCCGGGTCCGGCACCTCCCACTGCACGTAGGCGGCGGCCTCCCGCAGGGAGCCGAAACCGCCCTCCGGCAGCGGCGGGTCGAACGCGTCCATGGCGGACGCGTACAGCCGGTTCGGGTCGCAGTCCAGGCCGCTCTCCTCGGCCCGGCGCACCAGCGCGTACAGCCGCCTGCGGGCGTCCGCCCGGTGGCCGGGGGTGGGCACCAGCTCGCCCAGCTCCGGCCAGTAGCGCGCCATGACCTCGACGGGCAGCATCCGGCCGACCCGTACGTCCCGGGCGCCGGCCACGGCGGAGACCATGCCGACGACCGTGCCGTCGGCCAGTGTCAGCGCCGCGCCGCTGAACCCGGCGGCCAGCGGCTGCCCGTGCGCCGTGACGGCCTCCAGCTGGACCCACTCGTCGGAGATGAGGGGCCCGGGCAGGGCGCGGTAGGAGGCGAGCATGCCCTCGTCGTACCCCTTGGGGAAGCCGTAGGCGATCAGCTCGGGGACGGGGACGGTCCGCTCCGTGCCGGGCCGGGCGAAGACGGCCGGGGCGAGCGGCACCTCCCGGTCCAGCTCCAGTACCGCCAGGTCGCCGAGGTCGGCGGCGCCCTCCTGCCACCCGCCGTGCACGACGACCGTGCCGGACATCTCGCCCAGCTCCCGGCGGCCCGGGAAGGCCACCGTCACCGGCGCCCGGTCGGCCCACCGGACGACATGGGCGCAGGTGAGCAGCCGGCGGGCGGAGACGAGGAATCCGGCGCCGACCTCCCTGCCGCACTCGACGCGGGCGTGCCACGCGGCACCGCTCATGACAGCGCGGCGGCGTCCGGGGCCTCGGGACGCGTCGGGGACGGCAGCGGTTCGGTACGCGTCGCGGGCGGCAGCGGTCCGGTACGCGTGGGGGACGGCTCGGGCGACCAGCTCAGCCGCACCACCAGATGGCCCTCCGCCGAGCCCTTCGCGATGACCGCGCCGGCCTCCGCGCTCAGCTTGACCCCGAACTCCAGCTCCACGGCGTCGGGTCGGAGCGAGCCGTCCCGGAAGACGCGCAGCGCGGACGCGGCCGCCGCCCGCACGCCGTCCAGGGAGTCCTCGAAGGTGCGGGCCGCGCGGGCCGGGCCGTCGCCGCGCGAGACCAGCCGCGCCCCGTCCTCGTCCTCGACGCCCTCGACGACCACCCGCACGCCGTCCTCGGTCCTGAACTCGACCAACCCGTCCATGACGCCGCTCGCTCCCCGTGTGCCGTACGTGTCCGTGCGCAGCACCATTGTGACGGACGGTACTCGGCCGTGTCCCGTCCCGGGCCGCCGGTCCGTTCGGCCGCTGGCGGAAACCCGCCAGGGCGACTAACCGCCGCCTCCGGTCAACTCCCGTGCCCCACCGGCCCCCTGAGACTGCTCACAGCACTCTTCACCGCACTCTACGACGACACGAAGAGAGACGTGGATGAGCACAGGACCAGTCAGACGCGGGGCGGCCCTCCTGTCGGCGGGGCTCGTGATCGCGCTGCTGCCGGCCGGGACCTCGGCGGCGCAGGACCCGCCCCCCGACCCGGCGCGATCCCCAACGACGGCCGCCCGCACGGCCACCGCCGCCGACGCGGCCCGCACCGTCACCCTCGTCACCGGCGACCGGGTGACCGTCACCGACCTCGGCGGCGGCCGGAAGACCGTCGCGGTCGAGCGGCCCGAGGGCGCCAACGGGGCCGTGCGCACCAGCAGCTCCGGCGGCCGGACCGCCGTCGTACCGGACGAGGCCCTGCCCTACCTGCGCGACGGCAGCCTCGACGAACGGCTCTTCGACGTCGGTGCGTTGCTGGAGCAGGGGCTCGCCGACAGCGAGACGGGCGAGCTGCCGCTGATCGTGACGTACGGCAAGGGCGCGCGGGCCGCCACCCCGCGGGGGGCCGAGCGGACGCGGTCGCTGCCCAGCGTGCGCGGGGCCGCCGTCGAGGCCGACAAGGGGCGTGCATTCTGGCGGGAATTCACCCGTCGCGGCGCCGGTGTCGAGGGCGTGTGGCTCGACGGGCGGGTCACCGCGGACATGGCCGAGTCCAACGCGCAGATCGGCACGCCCGAGGCCTGGGAGGCAGGGCTGACCGGCAAGGGCGTCACCGTGGCCGTGCTGGACAGCGGCGTGGACGCCGGGCACCCCGACCTGGCGGGGCGGATCGCGCAGAGCCGCAGCTTCATCCCCGGCGAGGAGGTCGCCGACCGGCACGGCCACGGCACGCACGTCACCTCCACCGTGGGCGGCAGCGGCGCGGCCTCCGACGGCAAGGAGAAGGGCGTCGCCCCCGGCGCCACGCTCGCGGTCGGCAAGGTCCTCGACGACGAGGGCTTCGGCAGCGAGTCGGAGATCATCGCGGGCATGGAGTGGGCCGCCCGGGACGTGGACGCCGACGTCGTCTCCATGAGCCTCGGCTCCACCGAGCCCAGCGACGGCACCGATCCGATGGCCGAGGCCGTCAACACCCTGTCCCGCGAGACCGGCGCGCTGTTCGTGATCGCGGCCGGGAACACCGGCGCGCCCTCCTCCATAGGCTCGCCCGGCGCGGCCGACGCCGCCCTCACCGTGGGCGCGGTCGACTCCGCCGACCAGGCCGCCTGGTTCACCAGCGCCGGCCCCCGGTACGGGGACAACGCGCTCAAGCCCGACCTGTCGGCCCCGGGAGTCGGCATCCTCGCCGCCCGCTCCCGCCTCGCCGAGGGCAGCGGCGACTACACGTCCATGGACGGTACGTCGATGGCGACGCCGCACATCGCGGGGGTGGCCGCCCTGCTCGCCGAGGAGCACCCCGACTGGAGCGGCGCGCGGCTCAAGGACGCGCTGATGTCCACCTCGAAGGAACTCGACGCCCCCGCCTACCAGCTGGGAGCGGGCCGGGTCAGCGTGCCGGAGGCCGTCGGCGCCGACGTCACCGCGACCGGCAGCGCCGACCTGGGCTTCTACTCCTGGCCGTACGACGCCAACGCGCCGGTCACCAGGACCGTCACCTACACCAACTCCTCGGACACGGACGTCGAGCTGAAGCTGTCCGTGCGGGGCGCCCCCGAGGGCGTCGCCACGCTCGCCGACACCTCCCTCACCGTGCCCGCGCACGGCACCGCCTCGACCACGGTCACCGGGGACGGGTCCAAGGCGCCGGTCGGCAACACGAGCGGCCGGGTCGTGGCGGCCGACGTGAGCGGTAAGCCCCTCGCGCACACCGCGTTCGGGCTGGTCAAGGAGGGCGAGCGGTACTCGCTCACGGTGCACGTCAAGGACCGCTCCGGCGCCGCGACCCCGGCCGACCTGACCGTCCAGCGGCTCACCGAGGGCGTCGACCCCTTCCCGGCCCACGTCGGAGAGTCCGGCACCCTGAAGCTCCGGCTCGAGCCCGGGACGTACAGCCTGTCGTCCTTCCTGGACGTGCGCGGCAGCCACGGCGCCGACTCCCTCGGCCTGGGCTTCCTCGCCGCCCCGGAGATCGTCGTCGACCGGGACCGCGAGATCACCCTGGACGGCCGCGAGCTGCGCGAGATCGGCGCCGACGTCGGCCGGCGCACCGAGACCCGGCAGCTCCTCATGGAGTACGACCGCAGCGCGAACGGCTCCGACCTGTTCGGCGCGGTGCAGGTGCCGCTGACGTACGACAGCGTCTTCGCCGCGCCCACGAAGAAGGTCGGCCAGGGCGACTTCGAGTACCGCACCGTGTGGCGGCTCGGCAAGCCGCTGCTCGAGGTGAAGGGGATCGACGAGGCCACCGTCCAGTCCGGCGGCACCCTGACCGAGGGCCGCACCCGGCTGCCCCTGGTCGACGTCGGGGCCGTCGGCGCCGGGCCCCTCCCGGCCGGCGTGCGCGGCAAGGCGGTCCTCGCCCGGCTCACCGAGGGGACCGAACCGGCCGCGCTCGCCCGGGCCGCGCAGGACGCCGGCGTCAAGGCGCTGTTCGTGACCGACGACGCCCCCGGACGGCTGATGTCGTGGTGGGGCACGGACGACAACGCCGACCGGCCGCTCCAGATCGCCACGGTCTCCGCGGCCGACGCCGGCCGGCTGCACCGGGCCGGACGGGTCGACATGACCGGCACCCGCAACACGCCCTACGTGTACGACCTGTCCGAGGGACACGAGGGCGCCGTGCCCGACCGGGACCTCACCTACCGGCCCGGGCACCGCGACCTCGCCGTGCTGCGCGCCAAGTACCACGCCGCCGAACCGTCGAGCGGCGGCGAGTTCCGGTACTCCATCACCGACACCTTCCCGATCGGCCTCGGTTTCCGGGAGCGGGTCGACTACCCGGTCGAGC
This sequence comes from Streptomyces rubrogriseus, assembly GCF_027947575.1. Classification (NCBI taxonomy): domain Bacteria; kingdom Bacillati; phylum Actinomycetota; class Actinomycetes; order Kitasatosporales; family Streptomycetaceae; genus Streptomyces; species Streptomyces rubrogriseus. The sequence goes on from NZ_CP116256.1 coordinate 1,575,413, forward strand.
GCACCGAGTACGTGTCCACCGGCCCCGGCCAGCTGTGGCACGAGACCGTGACGAGCGCCGGTGAGGCGCTGGAGCAGCGCGGCGGACTGTCCCGGTACCGGGGAGGCTCGCGCGCGGAGCTGAACTGGTTCAAGCCGGTGTGGCACCCCTACCTCGGCACCGGGCTCGGCTGGGGACAGCAGCGCGCCGGGAACCGGCTCCAGTTCAACGCGCCCGGCTGGGGCGACTCGGGGCCCGACCACACCGGCTTCGGCGACGTGTGGAGCGAGGGCAGCGGCATGTCGCAGACCACGTCGGTGTACCTGGACGGCGAACTGGTCGACCAGGGGCCGAGTTCCGCCGCGTACGTGTGGGACGCGCCGGCCGACGAGCACACCTACAGGCTCGTCACCGACACGGCGCTGGACGCGGCACGCTGGCCGCTGGCGACGAAGGGCCACGCGGAGTGGACCTTCCGGTCGGCGGCCACGCCGGACGACCGGTGGACCTTCCTGCCGCTGGTCAACCTCTCCTTCGACGTCGACACCGACCTCGCGGGGAAGGTGCGCGCCGGCAAGAAGCTGCGGGTCGGTCTCGACGCCGCGTACGTGGCGGGCGCCCCGGACACCGGGAAGCTCGGCGGCGGAAAGCTGGAGGCGTCCTACGACGGCGGGACGACCTGGCACCAGGTCCGGCTGCGCGGCGGTGACGGGGAGGCCTCCTGGCACGGGACGCTGAGCGTGCCGCGCGATGCCGAGCACGTCTCGCTGCGGGCCTCGGCGCGCGACGACCGGGGCGGCTCGGTCACGCAGGAGATCGTGCGGGCGGTGGCCGTGCGGTAGGCCCCGGTCCGGGACACGCGGACGGCGCCGCCTCCCTGGGACGGGGAGGCGGCGCCGTCGGTTTCTCGGACCGTCAGACCAGCCAGCCGACGAAGTGGACGAGGCCGGCGAGGATGTCGGTGAGAAGGTTCATGATCGTGCAGCTCCTTGCGCTGTTCAGGTGCGGGACCCGCCGGGCCCCGCTGGGACTACTCGGGACATGTGCGTCAACTACGGTCTGCAGCCCGTTGCTTGCACACCGTAAGTATCGTTGGTCCCTGCAGTCACATGCGTTCTTCAGAGCGACGATCACCTGTTCCAGGGAACAACTGCTCGCTTGTTCGGATCACGCCAAGTGCGGCCAAGTCCTGCGGCCGCAGCCGCAGTTGACCGGCCGTCGCCTCCACCTCCGTCGGCGGGCGCTTCAGGATCGTCGCCGCGTGCTCCGGCGCGATGACGGAGAAGTAGCTGTCCGGGGTGGCCCACGTGCTGCCGGGCGAGGCCAGGGCCAGCGCCCCGCCCGAACCGCCCTCGCCGATCACCAGCGTGGTGACCGGCGTACGCACCGAGGCCACGGCGCCGAACAGGTCCGCGATCGCCGGACCCGCCCCCGCCCGCTCCGCCGCCGCGTCGTTGGCCGCACCCGGCGTGTCCACCAGGGTCAGCACCGGGATGCCGAGCCGGTCCGCGAGGTGGATCAGCCGGGTGGCGGTGCGGTACCCGGCGGGCCGGGTCGCCGTGCCCGTCTGCGCGGCGTACGCCACCGTCCGCCCCGCGTGCGCGCCGAAGCCGCACAGCATGCCCTCCGGGTCCCGGCCGCCGCAGCGGTCGCCGGACAGGGCCACGCGGTCGGTGAAGTAGGCGTCCAGATACGCCCCGGCGCGCGGGCGCCCGGGGGCGCGGGCCCGGCGTACCGCCTCCCAGCCGCCGGCACGGCAGGTCCCGCGCGCCCAGCGGCTCCGGCACCGGCGCCGGATCGCCGGACGGCGCCGTCAGCAGGCGCAGCCACCGCCCCAGCGTCGCGCGCAGCTCCCGGGCGGCACGACCGCGTCCACGCTGCCCGCCGCCACCTGCGCCTCGGCCGTGTACGCCGCCGGGTCCGCGTCCGGCGGCCGGACCCGCGAACCGGCGAAGCCCACCTGGGCGCCGGGCAGGGCGAGGACCACGTCGGCGCCCGCGCCCAGCGTCGCCCAGCCGCCGCCGGTCGCCGGGTCCCGCACCACCGCGATCTGCGCGAGACCGGCCGCGCGGGTGAGCGCCGACTGCCGGGCCACCCGCTGGAGCTGGGTCAGCGCGAGCATCCCCTCCTGCATCCGGCTGCCGCCGGTCGCCACCAACGGCACCACCGGCAGCCGGTGTTCACGGGCGTACGCGTACGCCGCCTCCAGCCGGTCCCCGGTGAGATGTCCGAGCGAGCCGCCGAGGAAGCCGAACTCGAAGGAGACGAGCACGGCGCGGGTGCCCTCCACCAGTCCGGTGCCGCAGACGACGGACTCCGCCTCGCCGGTGCGCTCGGCGGCGCGGGCCCGCGAGGCGTCGTAGCCGGGCCAGCCGAGGGGGCCGTCGGGCCGCCACGGGCCGTCCGCGTGCGGGAGTTCGGCGAAGGTGGCGTCGTCGGTGACCAGGGCGAGGAACTCCCGCGCGGTCGGGCGCTCAGCCACGGCCCAGCGCCCGCTTCATGATCTTCCCCATGTCGTTGCGGGGCACCGCGTCGAGGTACCGGACGACGCGCGGCCGCTTGTGCGGGGCGAGCCGGGCGGCGACGTGGTCGGCCAGCGTGCCGAGGGCGGGCGGGGCGGCGGGGTCGGCCGGGACGATCCAGGCCACGATCCGTTCCCCGAGGTCGGGGTCGGGTTCGCCGGTGACGGCCGCCTCCCGGACCTCCGGGTGTTCGAGCAGGGCGTTCTCGATCTCCCCGGCCCCGATCTTGTAACCGCCGCTCTTGATCAGGTCGGTGGCCTTGCGGCCGACGATGCGGACATAGCCGTCGGGGTCGCGCACCGCCATGTCGCCGGTGCGGAAGAAGCCGTCCTCGGTGAAGGCGGCGGCGGTGGCGTCGGGGCGGTTCAGGTACTCGGTGAACAGGTTCGGGCCGCGCACCTGGATCTCGCCGACGCTCTCCCCGTCGAGCGCCGCGATCGGCGTGCCGTCCTCGTCCACCAGCCGCAGCTCCACACCGGGCAGCGGCACGCCCACCGTCCCGGCGCGCGGCTCGCCGTCGGCGCGCACGCTGGTGTTCATCAGCGTCTCGGTCATGCCGTACCGCTCGATCACGCGCCGCCCGGTGGCGGCGGCGATCCGCTCGTGGTCGTGCACCGGCAGCGCGGCCGACCCCGACACCAGCAGCCGGGCCCCGGCGAGCGCCTTCGCCAGCTCCGGGTCGGCGGGGAGCGTCTCGGCGATCCGGTGGTACATCGTCGGCACCCCGAACAGCATGGTCGCGCCGTCGTTCAGCTCCCGCGCCGCGCCCTCGGTGGAGAACCTGCCCAGGTGCCGCACGGACCCGCCGCGGCGCAGCGGGCCGAGGATGCCGAGGACCAGCCCGTGCACGTGGAACAGCGGCAGCCCCTGCACCAGCACGTCCTCGCCGGTCCACTGCCACGCGTCGGCGAGCGCGTCCAGGGTCGTGGCGAGCGCCCGCCGGGGGATGACGGCGCCCTTCGGCGGCCCCGTGGTGCCGGAGGTGTAGACGACGAGCGCGGGGTCGCCGTCGTCGGCACCGTCCTCGGGGACCGCCCCGCGGGCCCGCACGTCGACGTCGACGCGCTCCAGGGCCCCGAGGGCGGGCGGGAGTTGCGCGTCCGGGGGCGCCAGGACCAGCGAGGGCGCGCTGTCGGAGAGGATGTGCGCGAGTTCCTTGTCGCCGGACTTCGGATTGAGCGGTACGGCGGCGACCCCGGCCAGCAGCGCCGCCACCACGGCGACGCCGGTCTCCATCGCCGGGGTGGCCCAGACCGCGACCCGGTCGGCGCCGCCGATCCGCCCGGCCGTGGCGCCCGCCGCCGCGGCGAGTTCCGCGTAGGTCAGGGAGCGCTCGCCGAACCGCAGCGCGGGCCGGTCGGCCGGGGCGCCGGTCGGGGCCGGGGAGAGGGCCGGGAAGAGAGAGGACACGCGTCGTACTCCTTAGCTGTTGCCCGAGAGCTGTTGCCGGGGGCTGTCGTTCAAGGCTGCCGGATCGCGCCGGATCCGCGAGGTGGGTCTACCCGAAGCCGGGTACCACCAGCACGAGCCAGGCCAGCGCCGGAACGGCCGCCACCACGATCCCGCCGTAGACCATCAACTGCCGGAAGAAGCGGTCCCGGTCCACGTCCGGGGCCGCGGCCAGCACCAGCGCGCCGTTGGTGGAGAACGGGCTGACGTCCACCACCGTCGCCGACACCGCGAGCGCCGCCACCATGCCGACCGCCCCGATCTCGCCCTGCGCGAGGAACGGCACCGCCAGCGGGATCAGCGCGCCCATGATGCCCACGGAGGAGGCGAAGGCCGACACGATCGCGCCGATGTAGCAGAGCAGCACCGCGGCCAGCAGCGGGACGCCGATGCCGCCGACGCCCTCACCGGCCCAGGTGATGGTGCCCATCTCCTCCAGTACGCCCACGTAGGTGAGGACACCGCAGATCAGCAGCACCGTGGACCAGGCGATCTCGCCGACCGCGCGGCGGCTGTCGTCCGGCCAGGCGGTGCTCAGCACGACGGCGAGGGTGACCGCGGTCAGACCGGCGTCCAGGTCGAAGCCGAGCACGGCCACGACCAGCGCGACCAGGGCGGCCAGGGTGGCGACCCGGGCGGGGGTGAGGCGGATGCCGGTGCCTTCGGTGCCGCCGGTCTCATGGTCGGGGCGGACGGCCACGGCGGTGGGGGCGGCGCCGGTGCCCGTGCTCGTACCGCCGGTGCCCGCGCTCGTACCGGTGCCGGTGCCGGGGCCCGTGGTCCCCGTGCCGTCCTTGCCGGGGGCGCCGCCGTCCTCCGGCGTCACCGCCCCGCGCGCCCACAGCTTCCGCCCGCCGAGCACCGCGAACAGTACGGCGGCGATGAGGAGGTTGGCGACCAGCGAGGCCAGGAAGAGGCCGATCTCGCTGCCCGGGAGCTTCTCCCGCTCCACGATGCCGTTGACGATCGAGCCGTAGATGCTGATCGGCGAGAACCCGCCGGCCTGCGCGCCGTGCACCACCATCGTGCCCATGAGCAGTGGGCTGATCGAGTACCGGGTGGCGAAGCTCAGGGCGATCGGCGCGACGATCGCGACCGCGGCCGGGCTGACCGCGCCGATCGCCGTGAGCGCGCCGGTCAGCGCGAACATCACCCAGGGGATCAGCGCGACCCGGCCCCTCACCAGCCGGACGGCCGCGTGCACCAGCCAGTCGGTGGTGCCGTTGGACCGGGCGATCGCGAACAGGTACGTGACGCCGACGAGGACGACGAACAGGTCGCCGGGGAACCCGGCGAAGATGCCGTCCGCGTCGAGGTCGGCGACGAGCGTGCCCACCCCGAACGCGGCGGCGAAGGCGAGTGCGCCCATGTTGACGGAGCGGGTGGTGGCGATGACGAACACCACGACGAGGACGAGGATCGAGATGAGTTCGGGGGACATGCGGGGGCTCCCGAGTGCTGACCTGACTGCCGATGGGAATGGCTGCGAGAGTGGCCGAGTGGCTGAGCCACTTGTGTGATGCGGTTGGCTGGTCAGCGTGGGCCCGGCCCGGGATCACGTCAAGGGGTCGCGCAACAATTGGCTCAGCCACTCGGCCACCGGGCCACCCTCGGCCCCGGTGCTACGCTCCCGTCGAGAGGGGGGACCTCATGACCGACGCCCTGCGCCCCATGACCAAACAGCGCCTGTACGAACAGGTGCTGGAGCGGCTGCGCCAGTACGTCGCCGACGGCGGCCTGCGGGCGGGTGACCGGCTGCCGCCCGAGCGGGACCTGGCCCAGCGCCTCGGTGTCAGCCGTGCCTCGGTGAAGCAGGCGATCGTGGTGCTGGAGGTGCAGGGCCTGGTGGAGGCGCGGCACGGCGGCGGGACCTATCTGGTCCGGGACAGCCTCGACGTCGAACCCGTGGAGAAGATGGTCGAACGCCGCCGGCGCCTCCCGGACGTCCTGGAGGCCCGCGAGGCCCTGGAGACGAAGCTCGCCGAACTGGCCGCCGAGCGTCGCACGGAGGACGACCTCGCCGCCATGCGGTCCGCGCTGGCCGTGATGGCCGAGGAGATCGACCGGGACGGGCACGGCGTCGAGGGCGACCGGCTGTTCCACGCGGCGGTGACGGCGGCGGCGCACAGCAGCCTGCTCGCCGAGTTCATGCGGTCCATCGCCCACCAGATCGCCGAGAGCCGCACCGAGTCCCTGCGCCAGCCCGGCCGTCCCGGCCGCTCCCTGGCCCAGCACCGCGCGATCCTGGACGCCGTGGCTGCCCGGCAGCCCCGGCAGGCCGCCGCCGCGATGCGCCGCCACGTCCGTACGGTCGCCAAGGTCCGGCTGCTGGACTGGGACCCGGAGGACGAGCGCTGACCGGACCTTCGCTATGCGCCGACGGCCGTGCGCTGGAGCAGCCCCCAGGTGAACTCCGCGACCACCTCGTGCCGTACGCCCTCCCGGTCCGGGGCGGTGAAGGCCAGCCCCCACCGGGTCGGGGCCGTGCCCTGGAGCGGCCGGGCGGGGGCGAAGGCGCGGGCCGCCTCGTCGACCGTGCAGGACCAGGGCGTGAGGTCGTCCAGGGTGCGAAGCTCGGGCGCCGGAGCGCCGGGGGCGCGGACCAGCCATTCGTTCCAGACGACGCCCCTGTCCGCGACGAGCACCTCGAAGCGCAGGTCCGGCCACAGGGGCAGCGCCCACTGCCGGGCCTCGCACTCCAGGTCGCCGATCCGGCGCGGCGCCACCGACTCCGGCTCGCCGAGGACGGAGCGGTACCGGGCGGCGGCCGAGCGGGACCGGGGTGAGTGGAGCATCGCCTGCCAGCGCCGGTTGGCCTCGCGCATCTGGGCGACCGACGCGCCCAGCTCGCGGCGGGCGTCCTCCACCGGGCCCGGGTTGTGGTCGGCCATGCGGCGCAGCAGGACGAGCTGGAAGTCGCGCGGGGTGAACGGTTTCGCGGGCTGCTTTCCGGTCGGCATGGCCACCATCATCACCCGACCATTGCCCAGGCAAACGCGGTGTGAGTAGCCTGTGTTCGTTATTCCGATCGCCTGTTGAAATCTCGAACATATCTAGGGAGGGGGCTGGACATGGGACGCCTCGTGCCGGCCGTGACCCGGGCTCTCGACATACTGGAGCTCTTCCTCGACGGGGACGGCACGCTCTCCGCCCCCGACATCGTGCGCAGGCTCCAGCTGCCGCGCACCACCGTGCACGAGCTGGTCACCACGCTCGCCGCCCGCAAGTACATCGTCCCGGTCGCCGGGCAGTCCGGACGGTACCGGCTCGGCGTGCGTCCGTACCAGCTCGGCGCCCGCTACGCCGAGCACCTGGACCTCGCCGCGGAGGGCCAGCAGGTCGCCCGGACCGTCGCCGAGACCTGCGACGAGACGGTGCACGTGGCGATCCTGGAGGACACCGACGTCATCTACATCGCCAAGGTCGACTCCACGCACGCGGTGCGTATGGTGTCCGCGGCCGGGCGCCGGCTGCCCGCCCACTGCACGTCCGTCGGCAAGATGCTGCTGGCCTCCCTGCCCGAGCCGGAGGTCGCCGCGCGCTTCCCGGACGGCGCCGAGCTGACCGCGATGACCCCGAACAGCATCACCGACCCGGCCGCGCTGCGCGAGGCCCTGGCCGCGATCCGCGAGCGCGGCACCGCAGTGGAGAGCCGCGAGTCCAACCCGGACGTCTCCTGCGTCGCCGCCCCGGTGCGCGACCGCACCGGCCGCGTCGTCGCCGCGCTGTCGATCTCGGTGCCTATGATCCGCTGGAGCGAGGAACGCCGCGCCGAACTGGAGCAGCTGGCCGTCAAGGGCGCCGCCGACCTCTCCGAGCGGCTCGGCCACAGGAGTGCGGCATGACGGCGACCGGCACGGCCTTCGAAGTGGCCGTCCACGCGGAGGCGACCCTCGGCGAGGGCCCCACCTGGGACCCGGCGACGGGCCGCCTGCTGTGGCTCGACATCCTGAACTCCCGCGTCCACACCTACGACCCGGCCACCGGTCGGCGCACACTGCGCCGCACCGACCAGCACGTGGGCGCCGTCAAGCCCCGCGCGGGCGGCGGCCTGGTCCTCAACCTGCGGGACGGCATCGGCCTGCTCGACCCCGACGACACCTTCCGCTGGCTGCACCGCGAGCCCGTCCCCGGCCGCCGCGGCAACGACGCCGCCGTCGCCCCCGACGGCAGCCTGTGGGCGGGCACCATGCGCTACGACGAGGCGCGCGGCGGGGGCACGCTGACCCGGTACACCGGCGACGGCACCGCCGAGACCGTCCTCGACGACGTGACGGTGAGCAACGGCACCGGCTGGAGCCCCGACGGCACGCTCATGTACTACGCCGACACCCCGACCCGCCGTATCGACGTCTTCGACGTCGCCGCGGACGGCCGGGTCGCGGGCCGCCGCCCCCTGGCCTCGATCGAGGACGGCGCGGGCTTCCCCGACGGCCTGTGCGTCGACGCCGACGGCTGTGTGTGGGTCGCCCTGTGGGACGGCGGCGCGGTACGCCGCTACACCCCGTCCGGCGGCCTGGACCGGGTGATCACCCTCCCCGTCCCCCGGGTCACGGCCTGCGCCTTCGGCGGCCCGGACCTCACCGACCTGTACCTCACCACGGCCCGCGTCGGTCTGTCGGCCCCGCACCCGCTGGCGGGCTCCCTGCTGGTGGTGCCGGGCGCGGGACGGGGGGTGGCGCAGCCGGCGTTCGCGGGGTGACGTCCACCGCCGTCCGGCGGCCGTCGCGGACGGCGGCGACCGCCACCCGGCCCCCGCTCACACCCCTGTGCGGTCCAGCCCGTCGAGCACCTCGCGCTCGCCCGGGGTCAGCGGCGGCCCGGTCAGCAGGGGGAGCGGCGGCCCGGCGAGCGCGGCCAGGACCGCCGACGGGTGGAACAGGCGCGTCGGCGGGGTGCGCATGCTGGTGACGTCCCAGAGCGCCGAGGCCGCCGCGAAGGAACCGGTGGCCGCCCTCGTCATGCGCCGCGTGTACGCCGTCGCCGCCCGGTCGGCGATCCCCGGCCGCCCGCCGCCGCGCGTCAGGGGGTAGAGGACGTCCTGCCCGACGGCCATGGCCCAGGCGGCGTCCACCGGGCGCGCCGCGCCCCGCAGCACCCGCCGGGCCAGGCCGGGCGCGTCGAGCCCGTCGGCCCGGTCCAGTTCCCGGCCGAGGACGCGGGCGCCGAACGCGGCCACCGACATGCCCTGCCCGTAGGCCGGGTTGAAGGTGCCGAGCGCGTCGCCGAGGACCACCAGGCCCTCCGGCCAGTCGGGCACCTTGTCCAGGTAGTGCCGCACATTGCTGGTGGACCGGCTCAGGTGCACGTCGGTGAGCGGTTCGGCGCCGGAGATCAGCCGGCCCACGATCGGGTCCGGCAGGCCGAGCGTGTACCGCAGGAAACCCTCGGGATCGGCCGGTGGCTCACCGCCGCGCGTGCCGCCGCAGCTGACCAGCCAGCGGTCGCCCTCGACCGGCATGACCATGGCGCTGCGGCCCGGCCGGGAGACGTACGGATCGGCGTGCACCACCGTGAGCGGGAACCGCTCCGCCCCGGCCGGTACCCGGTACAGGCGCGAGGCGTTGACCAGCCCCGAGTCCACGGTCCGGGTCCGGACGCCGGACAGCCCGAGCCCGTCCAGCCAGGGGATGATCCGGGTACCGCGTCCGCTCGCGTCCACGACCAGGTCGGCGTCCAGGTCCTCCTCCCCGCCGGGCCCCGACACCCGCACGCCCCGCACCCGCCCCGCGGACCCGGTCAGGCCCACCACGGCCGTCCGGCGCACCTCGACGGCCGTCTGTTCGAGCACCGCGGCCCGTACCGTCCAGTCCACCAGCGCCCGGGTGCAGGTGAGCATGACGGGCCCCGCGCGCCGCCACCGCCGCAGCCAGCCCTCGGGGCTGCGGGCCAGCGTCCCCGAGCTGAGGGACACCTCGTGCGCCCCCGCGGCGAGCAGCCGCTTGCCCAGGCTCGCGCCGGGCACGATCTCCTCCATCGCCGCCAGCCCGCCGGGCATCAGCAGGTGCGCGTGCCGGCCCTGCGGAAGACCCCGGCGCCGCCGTGGCCCGTCGGGCAGCTCGTCGCGGTCCAGCACGACCACCTCCGCCACGCCCGCGTCGGCCAGCACGGCGGCGGCCAGCATCCCGGCCAGTCCGGCCCCGACGACGACTGCTCTACGCGACATGGGGCTCCTCGGGTTCGGTCAGGGATCCGGTCAGGGAGGACGGGTCCGGGCCGCCGGGTGCGGCGGCCCGGCCGGGCGGGCGGTGCAGTGCCTGCGACAGTTCCACCAGCCCGCTCGCGCCCGGTACCTCGGTGGCGTGCAGCCGGTAGGAGCCGGTGGCGTCGGGCGGTTCCTCGTGGGCGGTGGCCCGGCGCGCCGCGTCGGCGAGCATCGCCGCCTCCGCCGCCAGCCGCGCCTCGTGCGGGGAGCGGCCCGCGCGCAGAGCGGCGTCCCGCACCCCCTCGCGGACCCGGTGGTCGAAGTACGGCGCCAGAGTCAGCAGGGCGTCGTGGATGGAGACCTCGCGCCACTGGAGCCGGGCCCGGGGCAGCCGCCACCAGACCGACGGCTGCCGGGGAGCCGTGGACACCGACTTCACCAGCGACCACAGCGGACCCAGCCGCCGGTAGTCGTCCAGCCCCCGCCAGTGGGCGAGGACGGAAGGCAGCAGCCTCGGCAGGGCGAACCCCACGGAACACACCAGCGCCGCCAGCGACGCCATCGGCGGGGCCACGCTGGTGGACAGGAAGTCCAGGTCGTGACCCGTCCACCGCGCCACCACGGCCGTGTACTTGGTGAGCTGGAACCCCACCAGGTCCAGCAGCGCGCCCAGCAGGATGAGCCGCAGCCCGACCCGCAGCAGGCCGCCCACCTCACGGCTCCACTTGACGCAGACGGCACACATCACCAGCATCGCCGCGCTGTGCCCGAGCAGGTACAGCAGGATCATCTCCCGCATGAACGGGGTGCCCGCGTAGTACGTGTCGAGGTCGGTCAGCCGCTCGGTGTCCGCGTCGGCGAGCAGGAACAGCACCACGATGGCGGCCACCAGCAGGCCGTAGGCCGCCATGCTGCGCAGCACCGCGCGCCGCACCACCGGCCGGGGTCCGCCCCGCCAGTTGATCAGCAGCACCAGCACCGCGCAGCTGTACGCGGAGAGCATGCCGTAGGTCAGCGGGGCGCCGAAGTTGGTGACGCCGGTGAGCCGGTTGACGGTGCCGAGGGTGGCCGGGGCGGCGCACACGAAGACCAGGGCACCCAGGACGATGGCCACGCAGGTGGACAGGGCCAGCGGATGGCGGACCGCCGTCCGGGGTCGGCGGAACAGCAGCACCGAGGTCATGCCGAACACCACTGCCGCCAGGTAGACGACGAGACTCACGTCCGACCACTCCTTACGTGCGGAACCTGTGCGAGCCGGCCGTGCCGGGTGCCCGCGCGGCCGCCCGTGCCACCCTCGGCGACGCCGCCGGCCGTCACGCGGTGCCCGCCGTCGTCCTGCCGCTCGGCGCGGTGGACGCGGCCGGTACCCGCACGGCGCCGGCGAGCACGTCGGAGATCCTCGCGAGGGCCGCCGGGTCCGGCGACGGGGCCGGGGGCGACCGGTGCCCGCGGCGGGCGGCGGCGCCTTCCCGGGGCCGGCCTCGTGCCGCAGCGCGTCGACGATCACCGCGGCCCAGGCGTTCGCCCCGGCCAGTTCGGGATCGCCCGTCGCCGCCAGCGTGTCGGCGCGGGTCCGGTCGTACAGGTCCCGGTCGCAGTACGCGTCCAGGTGACCGAGCGCGTTGTGGATGCTCGTCCGGCGCCACATCAGGAGGGTGGCGGGCGAGGCGAACCGCGGGCGCGGCAGCCGCAGCGCCCGGCGTACGAGCAGGTCGTCCAGGGCCCGTTCCAACGGTCCCAGCCGGGCGTACGCGCGCCCCGCCCGCCGCCACTCGGCCACCCGCGGCGTCACCAGCGGCACCAGTACCCCGACGACCACCAGCAGAGCCCCGAGGCCGGCGGCGGCCGGGGAGACCGTGGTGCCGAGCGCCGACCAGTCGCGCCCGGACCAGCGGGCGCCCACCGCGACGAGCTTGGTGACGCTGTAGCCGGCGCCGCACAGCGAACCGGCCCCGATCAGCGTCAGGCCGGCCCGCAGCCCGCCGCGCACCTGCCGGGCCCAGCGCAGCGCGGACACCGTCGTGACGGTCGCCGCGGTCAGGTGCGCGACCAGGTACAGCACGATCATCTGGGCGATGAACGGGGTGGTCGCGTAGTAGGTGTCCAGATCGGTGCGGCGTTCCACGGGCGCGTCGCCGAGCGCGAAGGTCAGCGCGATGCCGAGGACCACGACGGCGTAGGCGAGCGTCCACCGGCGGGCGGTACGGCGCACCCGGGGGCCGCCGCGCCAGTGCACGACGAGGACCTGGGAGGCGGCGCAGTACCCGGTGATCGCCGCGTAGGTGACCGGGGCCGCGAGGTTGGGCACGCCGCTCAGCCGGTTGACGGCCCCGACCGTCGGCGGCGCCCCGAGCAGGAAGCAGAGCCCGGCCAGTCCCAGCACCGCGCAGATGGCCCGCAGATACGGATCGTGCCGGTGCCGCAGCAGGTCGGGGGCCCGCACCGCGAGGCCGAGCCAGAGCGCGGCGCAGCTCAGGTAGTTGATCAGGCTGTTCATCCGGTCGTCCCGCGGTAGTTGAGCGCGGCCCCGATGCGGCCCGCGAGGCTCTCCGGGCTGGCCGGACCGCCGCCCTCCGCGGCGAACACCGAGTCGGTGGAGGCGTCCAGCCAGGTGCGCAGCCGGCTGCCCATCAGCATGCCGAAGCGGTCCGCCTCCTGCTCCTCGGCCAGCGAGAAGTCACTGCGCGCGGCCACCGCCGGGGACCGGCCGTCCGCCTCTGCGCCGCCCTCCGCCCGACGGCGGCTCATGTGCCACACCTCGTGGCACAGGATCACGATCTGGTGCCAGACGGCCGCGCGTTCGTCGACCACCACGTCGTCGTGGCTCTCGCGCTCGAGCCACAGCCCACTCGCGGTGTGCGGCGGGAACGCCGCCCGGTGCACGACCACCTCCCGCCCCCGCCACGCGCTGACGGAGGCGACGAGTGCCTCGAACAGCACCTCGGGATCAGCCGGCACGGCCACCTCGATGGGGTCGATGAGAGCGTCAGCGAGACGCCGCATCTCCTTCCTGGTACGCACCGCTGTCTCCTCGTTCCCCCGGCCGTCCGTCGGTCACCCCTGCAATATGCCAAGACCCGCGGCCTCCGGGCCAGTTCCCGGAGCCCCGTCGGTCGCGAGGTGGCCGAGACGGTGCCCCCGTGGTGCCTCCCGCCGCCTGTGAAGAGCGGCCCGATCCTGCCCGAACCATTGACGTGCAAGCGCTTCCCACCTACGTTCCCGTTCGAAGTTACGAGCGACATCCGAAATATCGAACGACTATCTCGAATGACGACAGATGGGGCAGGGCATGGGACGACCTGGCCTGAATCGCAGGCACTTTCTGGCCGCGGCCGGCGGCCTGACGGTCGCGGGCAGCTTCGGCTTCGCGGCGCTCGGCACCGGCGCCGACGCGCTCGCCTCCGGAGCGGACACCCGGGTCCGCTACTGGAACCTCTTCAGCGGCGGCGACGGATACAACATGATCGCGATGCTGGACTCCTTCCGTAAGGACAATCCCGGCATCGACGTGAAGGACTCCACCCTCCAGTGGGGCAGCCCCTTCTACACCAAGCTCGCCATGGCCGCCGCCGGAAACCGCGCGCCCGACCTCGGCGTCATGCACCTCGGCCGCGTCACCGGCTTCTCGCCCGGCCGTCTCCTCGACCCCTGGGACCCCGCGCTGCTCGCCAAGTACGGCGTGCGCGAGCAGGACTTCAACCCGGAGCTGTGGAAGCGCGCCGTCATCGACGGCAAGCTCTACGCGCTGCCGCTCGACATCCACGTCCAGCTCTGCTTCTACCGCAAGGACGTGCTGAAGAAGGCGGGCCTGCTCGGCGAGGACGGCCGGATCGTGCCGGTCGGCTCCACCGAAGAGTGGTTCGACGTGCTCAAGGAGGCCAGGAAGGCCACCGCGAAGGGGCTGCAGACCATCGGCCTGTGGCACAACGACCAGAACTTCCAGTGGTGGTTCTTCGTCGCCTTCTACACCCAGCTCGGCGGCACCTGGTTCAACGACGCCAAGACCGAGGTCACCTTCGACACCGACAAGGCCGTCCAGGTGCTGGAGTTCCTGCGCAAGCACGTCGCCGACGGGTACGCCAACCCGTCCTTCGGCGGCGGCGCCGGTGCCGAACAGTTCGTCAACGGCTCCCCGTTCGCCTGGGAGGGCAACTGGTCCGTGCCGGTCTTCGACGCCGCGAAGCTCGACTACGGCGCCACTCCGCTGCCGCCCGTCTTCGGCAGGCGCGCCACCCACGCCGAGTCCCACTCCTTCGTCCTGCCGCACCAGGCCGAGCGCGGCGGCGCCGCCAACGAGGGCGCGCACCGGCTCGCCGCCTACGTCGTCAAGCACGCCAGGCAGTGGGCGGCCGGCGGGCACATCCCCGCCTACACGCCGACCCTGTCCACCGCCGCGTACCGGGAACTCCAGCCGCAGAACGAGTACGTCTCGGCCATGGACCACCAGGCCACCGAGCCCAAGGTGTGGTTCGCCGGGTCCACCGGCATCCTCGCCCAGCGGGTCGGCCCGGTCGTCGTCTCCTCGACGACGGGCTCCGCCAGGCCCGAGGCCGCCGCCCGCCGGATGAAGGGCACGCTCACCGAACTGCTCGCCATGAAGAACCCCATGGACGGCCGCACCGCCGCGCAGGGAGGTGCCACCGCATGACCGCCACCAGTGCCGAGACGATCGTCCGCCCGGCGCGGGCGAGGACCGCCGCCGACAGCGCCGGCGTCCGCCGCGGGCAGGGCTTCCAGCACGGCGGCTGGTTCGTGGCCCCGTTCCTCGCGCTCTTCGCGCTCTTCGTGATCTGGCCGCTGCTGCGCGGCCTCTACCTCAGCTTCACCGACGCCAACATCTCCGGCGACAGCGCGAACTTCATCGGCCGCGACAACTACAGCGAGGCCCTGAAGGACCCCCTGATGTGGGACGCGCTCGGCCACAGCGCGTACTTCACGCTGCTCGTCGTGCCCTGCATCACCGTCCTCGCCCTCCTCCTCGCGATGCTGGCCCACCACATCGAGCGCGGCAAGTGGCTGTGGCGGCTCTGCTTCTTCCTGCCGTTCCTGCTGCCGTCCACCGTCGCCGCGAACCTGTGGCAGTGGCTGTTCAACCCCGGCACCGGGATGGTCAACCACGTCTTCGGCCTCGAAACGCCCTGGCTGACCGACAAGTCGTACGCGATGCTCGCGGTCGTCATCACCACCCTGTGGTGGACCGTCGGCTTCAGCTTCCTGCTCTACCTCGCCGCGCTCCAGGGCATCCCCGCCCACCTCTACGAGGCCGCCAAACTGGACGGCGCGAACGCCTGGCACCGCATCCTGCACATCACGCTGCCGATGCTGCGCAACATCACCGGCCTCGTGATCGCCCTGCAGATCCTCGCCTCCCTCCAGGTCTTCGACCAGGCCGTCGTCATGCAGGACTTCGGACCCGGACCGGAGGACTCGACCCGCACCTTCGTGCAGTACACGCTCGAACAGGGCTTCACCAGCTACCGCGTGGGCTACGCCTCCGCGATCTCCATCATCTTCTTCGTGCTCATCGCGGCCGTCGCCCTCGCCCGGATGTGGCTGCTGCGCAACCGTGAGGAGGGCGGCCGATGACCACCGCCGCACCGCCGGTCCGCACCCGCCCCCGCCGGAGCTGGACCCCCGGCCAGATCGTGCTCACGCTCCTCGGCACCGCCGTCTCCGCGGTGTTCCTCGCCCCGCTCGCCTGGGCCCTGTTCACCTCGCTCAAGTCGGAGACCGAGGCGGTCGAGGTGCCCACGCACTGGCTGCCCGACGACTGGACCGGGCAGGCCTGGAAGGCCCTCTTCGAGACCGGCAACATCACCGACTGGTTCGTCAACTCGCTGGTCGTGTCGGTGTGCGTGACGGCGATCGTGCTGCTGGTCGCCGCGCTCGCCGGATACGGCTTCGCCCGCACCGAGTTCCGGGGCAAGGGCGTCCTGATGGGCGTGGTGATGGCGGGCCTCATGGTCTCCCCGGCCGTGCTCGGCGTCCCGCTGTTCACCACCGTCCAGCAGATGGGGATGGTCGACACCTACTGGGGCATGATCCTGCCGCAGTGCGCGCCCGCCGCGATGGTCTACATCCTCTACAAGTTCTTCCAGGGCATCCCGCGCGAGCTGGAGGAGGCCGCCTTCATCGACGGCGCGGGCCGCTGGCGCGTCTTCTTCACGATCATCGTGCCGCTGTCGCGCCCCTCGCTCGCGGCGGTCGGCATCTTCACCTTCATCAGCTCCTGGAACAACTTCCTGTGGCCCTACATGGTCACCAACAACCCCGACCTGATGACCATGCCGAACGGCATCGCGACCGTCATGAACTCCTACGGCATCCAGTGGGCCCAGCTCATGGCCGGCGGCCTGATGGCCGGCCTGCCGCTGATCGTCGTCTTCGTCTTCTTCCAGCGCCAGATCGTGGCGGGCGTCGCCCACACGGGCCTGGCCGGCCAGTAGCCCCCTCACCCCGTCCCGAAAGGAAAAGATGCGCACCGCCCGCTTCACCCTCGACCCCGCCTTCACCGTCGGCGCCGTCAACCCCCGTCTCTTCGGCTCCTTCGTCGAACACCTCGGACGCTGCGTGTACACCGGCGTCTTCGAGCCCGGCCATCCCACCGCGGACGCCGAGGGCCTGCGCCAGGACGTGCTGGAGCTGGTCCGGGAGCTCGGCGTCACCGCCGTCCGCTACCCCGGCGGCAACTTCGTCTCCGGGTACAAGTGGGAGGACTCGGTCGGTCCGGTGGAGGACCGCCCGCGCCGCCTCGACCTCGCCTGGCGCTCCACCGAGACCAACCGCTTCGGCCTCTCCGAGTACATCGCCTTCCTGAAGAAGATCGGCCCGCAGGCCGAGCCCATGATGGCGGTCAACCTCGGCACCCGCGGCGTCGCCGAGGCGCTCGAACTCCAGGAGTACGCCAACCACCCCTCCGGCACGGCCCTGTCCGACCTGCGCGCCGAGCACGGCGACAAGGACCCCATCGGCATCAGGCTCTGGTGCCTGGGCAACGAGATGGACGGCCCCTGGCAGACCGGCCACAAGACCGCCGAGGAGTACGGCCGGATCGCCGCCGAGACCGCCCGCGCCATGCGCCAGATCGACCCGGACGTCGAACTGGTCGCCTGCGGGTCGTCCGGGCAGTCCATGGAGACCTTCGCCGAGTGGGAGGCGACGGTCCTGGCGGAGACCTACGACCTGGTCGACCACATCTCGCTGCACGCCTACTACGAGCCGCACGACGGGGACGTCGACTCCTTCCTCGCCTCCGCCGTGGACATGGAGTCGTTCATCGAGAACGTCGTCGCCACCTGCGACCACGTCGGCGCCCGCCTCAAGTCGAAGAAGAAGATCAACCTTTCCTTCGACGAGTGGAACGTCTGGTACATGACCAAGACGCAGGCCGAGGTCAGCGCCCTGGACTGGCCCGAGGCGCCCCGCCTGCTCGAGGACAACTACAGCGTCATGGACGCGGTCGTCTTCGGTTCGCTCCTGATCGCCCTGCTGCGGCACGCCGACCGCGTCACCGTGGCCTGCCTCGCGCAGCTCGTCAACGTCATCGCGCCGATCATGACCGAGCCGGGCGGCCCGGCCTGGCGCCAGACGACGTTCTTCCCCTTCTCCCAGGCCTCGAAGTACGGCCGAGGCGAGGTGCTCGACGTCCGGGTGGACTCACCCACGTACGAGACGGGCAAGTACGGCGAGGCCGACCTGCTGCACGCCACCGCCGTGCGCGCCGAGGACGGCTCGGTGACCGTCTTCGCCGTCAACCGCTCGCGCACCGGGACCCTCCCGCTGGAGGTCGCCCTGAGCGGCCTGGAGCTGACCGAGATCGTCGAGCACAGCGCCCTCGCGGACACCGACCCCGACGCCCGCAACACCCTCGCCGAGCCCGAGCGGGTGGTCCCGCACACGGTCGACGGCACCTCCCTGAGGGACGGCCGGCTCACCGCCGCCCTGGAACCGCTGTCCTGGAACGTGATCCGGCTGCGCTGACCCGGACCCGGGTCAGCCGCCGCGCCGGCCGGGGGAGGGGACGGGCTTCACCGGCACTCCTCCGGCCGCGCCGCCCAGCAGCTCCAGGCGCACCGCGCCCGGCCCCGACGGCGCGCCGCCGCCGGACAGGACGGCGAGGGCCAGGGTGTTGGCGGCGGCCCGGCTGCGCAGGATGCCGTTCGGCAGGACGAAGGTGTGCGGGGCGCCGGTGCGGCCGCCCACGTACGTGCCCAGGTTCCAGCCGTTCAGGAAGACCTGGACGCGGTGGGCGCCGGTGCCGCGGAACGGGCTTCCGTCGAGGCGCAGCCCCACCGAGGCGTCGACCTCCGGCGGGACGTCCAGGCGGAACGTGGTCCGGTACCAGGTCACGCCCTGGCGCCGGTCCCCGCCGGGCAGCGCCGCCGGGGACACCCGCTCCCACCCGGCGTCGTCGTACCCGGGCAGGTGCCAGCCGTGGCGCTCCCCGTACAGCCCGCCGTTGTTGAGCGGCCCGCGCACCGGGTCGGGGGCGGCCGCGCCCATGATCCGCCAGCGCACCTCGGGCGAGGCGCCCTCGAAAGCGGCCGACGTCAGCCCGCGGGCCTCCCGGTACGCGTCCTGGCCGTGCTGGGTGCGGCGGACCAGGACGGACAGGACGGCGCCGGGGTCCCCCTCGCCGCCCTTGCTCCCCTCGCCCGCCCCGCTCCCGGCGGCCCGCCGCAGCCCGGCGCGCAGGTCCTCCGGCAGCTCGAACGCGGCCGTGCCGGTCCAGGTGCCCTTCCCGTCGCCCGCCCCGTCCGGCTGGTGGCTGCCGAGCGGCACCCCGTCCAGCCAGGCCATCAGCAGGCCGTCCGCGCCCGTGCGGTACGAGAGGGACACCCGCTCGAGACCCGTGGCCCCGGTGAGGCGCGCGCGGTACCAGACGTCGCCGTAGTGGAAGCCGTAGTCGTCGGCGAAGAGCACCGGCCGGCCGTCGGGGACCGGGGTCGTGCTGTGCGTCGTGCGCCGGTCGGCGACCGTCCACCCCTCGTCGCCGTAGTCGGGCCGGGACTCGAAGTTCTCCGTGCGCCGGCGCCAGCCGTCCAGCGCGGGCAGCACCAGGTCGGGCACGCCCGGCAGCGGCCACACGGACATCAGGCTCAGGGCGCGGCCCAGGCCCGACTGCACCGCCTCGCCGTTCCAGGTGATGTCGGTGATGCCGGGCGGCGCCCACACCTCCAGCTCGCGCCCGGCGACCGTGTCACCGGTCAGCCGGATCGTCGCACCGTCCAGGGCGGCCTCGCGCAGCAGCTCGGGGCCGCGCACCAGGACCCGGCCCGACGGGGTCTCGTACGGCCACAGCCGCAGCGAGGCGGCGTCGTCGGCGACGATCAGCAGCAGGGTGCGGTCGGTGTCGCCGCTGCGTACCCGCACCCGGGTCAGCCGGTCCTCCTGGAGCGGCACCGTCACGTGCAGCCGCCCGCGGTCGAAGGCCCAGGCCGCCTCCTCGTCCAGCCGGGTCGGCCACGGCTCGTCCGGGCAGTCCAGGACCAGGTGCGCCATCTCGCCGGCCCGCCCCACGAACGCGGCGATGTCCAGCCGCCCGACGCTCATGGCCAGCATGGGCTGCACGGTGGCGTACGCCAGCTTGCGTCCCGAGCCCAGGCGCAGGCCGGTGGCGAAGAGCTTGGCGTCCCGGGCGGGCACGGTGACCTCCACGTCGGCCCCGCCCATGGGGAGGGTCGAGGTGACGTCGGCGGCGGAGTCGTTGCGCAGGACGTAGGCGTGTGCCCCGGTGTCCGGGTCGGCCAGGTGCCGTACCCGGACCCGTGCGTCGCTGGTCCGGACCGCCTCCGCCTCGGTCATCCCGGTGAAGTCCGGGACGTGGCGCAGCAGTTGACCGAGCTGGTGGAGCGGCGCGAGCTTGTCCGTCGGCCGCCGCGCCTCGTCGATCGCCGCGTTCGGGTCGTAGGTCGGTGAGGGCGCCGAGGGCGCGGGCAGCCAGCCCCACGAGGTGCCGCCGAACGCCGTCCGGACGTTGTGCAGGGTGCTCCCGCGCGCCAGGCGGTCGAAGTGGACCCGCCGGGCCTCGGCGGCGTCCCGGACCGGCCCCGGCTCCCGACGGGCGAGCGGCGTGTCACCGTGCAGCAGGGGCACGTCGATGCCGTCGGCGCGCATCCTCGTGCGCAGGAGGTCCAGACCGGCGCGCCCCGGGGCGTCGGCCCGGTAGAGCAGCACCGTGCCGGTGCCCCGGGTGAACAGGTGCCGGGCGGCGACGGCGTCGACCCGGCCCAGCCACTCGTCGGCGTGGCGCAGATACGCCGGGTCGGTGCTCCCGGCCCGGCCCCCGACGGTCGTCAGCCAGCCGGGCAGGCCCCCGGCGTCCACGTCGGCGCCGATGTACGGGCCGGGGTGCAGGACGACGTACAGCCCGCACTCGGCGGCCGTGCGCAGGAACAGGTCGAGGTCGCGGACACCGGTGAAGTCGTACGCGCCGGGGGCGGGGGAGTGCTGGTTCCAGGCGAGGCGGACGTCGACCGCGTTGTGGCCGTAGGCCCGCATCTTCTGGAGCACGTCCCGCCACAGGGACGGGCTCGGCAGCCGGAAGGGATGCAGCTCGCCGGACCACAGGGCCAGCCGCCTGCCGTCCACCAGCAGCGAGTCGTCCTTCAGCGTGACCCGGTGGCGCGCGCCGTCGGCGCGGGGCGGGCCGGGCGGCGGCCCGGTGGGCGCGGGGCCCGGGGCGCCGGAGGCGGGCAGCACCGTGCTGCCGCCCAGCGCGAGACCGAGGACGGTGGTGCCCGCGAGGGCGCTGAACGCTCGTCTGCCGAGCCTGCTGGGCCTGCTGAGCTCCAAGGGAGCCTCTCCTGTAGCGCGCGTGTCTGCGGTCCCACCGCCTGCGCGGGACCGCCTGTGCCGGGCCATTGTCCCAGCGGACGCCACAATGGTCGGCATGAGGATCTCGGCGCGTGCGGACTACGCGGTACGGGCGGTACTGGAACTGGCCGTCCGGCAGGACGGTTCCCCGGTCAAGGCGGAGGACGTGGCCGCCGTCCAGGACATTCCGCACAAGTTTCTGGAGGGGATCCTCGGGGACCTCAGGCGCGGCGGCGTCGTGGAGAGCCGGCGCGGCGGGGGCGGCGGGTACCGGCTGGCGCGCGGGGCGTCGCAGATCACGGTGGCGGACGTGATCCGGGCGGTGGACGGCCCGATCGTCTCGGTGCGCGGGGAGCGGCCGACGGAGCTGGTGTACACGGGCACCGCGGGGCCCCTGCTGCCGCTGTGGGTGGCGCTGCGTGCCAATGTGCGCAGGATCCTGGAGGGCGTGACCATCGCGGACCTCGCGGCGGACGCGCTGCCGGACCCGGTGCGGGAGCTGGCGGCGGAACCGGCGGCGTGGGAGAACCCGTAGGCCCCTCGCGCGGTGGCCCCCCGGGTGGTGGGAACCGGCCGGTGTGAATGGCCGGGAGAGTGCCTGTCCGCCCGCGGTGGGGCTCCCTACGATGCGGGCGTTCCGTGAATGTCATGTGCACACCATGTGTAGATGGCATTCAACCACATCCACCCCCCACCGACCGGGATGGGAGACCCATGGCCACCGGCCTGCTCCTGAGCGGCACGATCGCCGCGCTCCTCACCTCCGTGCTGCCCGCGCAGCAGCACCAGTCCTCCGGCGGGTTCGAGGACCCGCCGCCGGACAAGATCGTCATCAAGGTCGCCACCGTGAACGGCTCCGGCTGTCCGCAGGGCACGGCGGCGGTCGCCGTCTCCGGCGACAACACGGCGTTCACCGTCACGTACAGCGACTACCTCGCCCAGGCGGGCGGCGACTCCGCGCCCACCGACTTCCGCAAGAACTGCCAGCTCAACCTGCTCGTCCACGTCCCGCAGGGCTTTACCTACGCGGTCGCCAGCGCGGACTACCGGGGCTTCGCCGCCCTCCAGCCCGGTGCGAAGGGCACCCAGCGGGCCTCGTACTACTTCCAGGGCTCGCCGAACACGGAGTACCGCACCCACCCCTTCGGCGGCCCCTACGACGACAACTGGCAGGCCACCGACAGCACCGACTGGGCGCAGCTGGTCTGGGCGCCCTGCGGGGTCCAGCGCAACTTCAACATCAACACGGAGCTGCGGGTGAGCACCGGGACCTCCGACCCCGACGAGGTGAGCTTCATGACGATGGACTCCACGGACGGTGACATCAGCACGGTGTACCACCTGGCGTGGAAGGAGTGCCCGGAGTCCTGACCGGGCCGCCGCGGGCCCCTTCGGGGCGTCACCTCGCGGCGGGCGCACCGTCCGGCCGGCACAGCAGCGGCTTGTCCAGCTCGGCGCAGGGGCGGTGGCCCCTTGAGCGGACGATGTCCTTGCCCACCTCGTCGGCGAGGTAGCGCAGGAAGCCCGCCGCGATCGAGTCGGCCGGCGGTTCGCCGTAGGTGTAGGCGATCTCCGTCTGCCAGTACGGGTACGCCCCCTGGTCGGCGCCCTCCAGGGTGGCCGGGTAGCCGTCGATGCGGATCTGCCGGACGTCGTCGTGTGCGGCGGCCGCGCCGACCTCGCTGTGCCCCAGGGCCCCCGGGGTCGAGGCCACCGTGTCCAGCAGTGTCCCGGTGCCGCCAACCTCGCAGCGGCCCGGCCGGTCGCGGTCGAGCCCCGCGCAGTCGGGCGTGGTGACCGCCGGGAGGGGGCGGCCGTCGAGGACCTGCCGTTCGAGCGTGGTCCGGGTGCCCGAGCCGGGGTTCCGGCTGACCAGGTGGATGGGGACGTCGTTGCCGCCCACCTGGCTCCAGTTGGTGACGCGCCCGGCGTAGACGTCCCGTACCTGCTTCAGGGACAGGTCCTCGACCCCCGCCTCCTTGTGCACGACCAGGGTGAACAGGGACAGCGCGACGGGCCTCGGCAGCAGCCGCGGGCGGCCGTCGGACTTCGGTCCGTCGCTGAACGTCAGGCTGTTGCCGAGGCCCCGGCCGTCCGGGAGCCGGGCGGCCGCACCGGCGGCGGCGAGGGTGTCGAGTCCGTCGACGCTGCCCTTGAAGGAGGTGGCGGTGAGCGGGATGCGGGCGTCCGGGCAGGTCCGCTCGTACTGCTCCGCGGCCTCCCGCAGCACCGGCGCGAAGGCCGTGGAGCCCGACAGGTGCAGGGTCCCGGCGGCGCAGTCCAGCGGGGCGGCGGCGTCCTCGCCCCCGGTCAGGGTGAACGCCGACTGGGTGGCGCTGACCAGGATGAGCGAGGCGAGCAGCCAGCGGACCTGGCGCGAGGCGAAGGGGTAGTACGCGGTCTTCCTGATGTTCCCGCCGCGCACCCCGCCGACGATCCCGGCGGTGACCTCGGGCTCGGGGAACTCGGGCTCGGTGAAGCCCTCCTCGCGGTCCAGGACCGCCAGGACCTTGTAGTGCGCCCGGCGGTTGAGGATCACCTTGGGCAGTTTGACCTCCCTGCCCGTGGTCTCGAAGCCCTCGGCCCCCGGCACGAAGAAGGTGGGCGGCACCTGGGGGCTGCGCTCGGTGACGGTCATGCCGACGACGCGGCGGCCGGGGAAGGCGATGCGTATGCCCACGGGGTCGCTGGCGGGAGCGACGTAGTCGGCGGCGACGACCGGGCTCCAGCCGGCGTTCTCGATGCGCAGCAGGACGACCGAGGGGTCGCGCAGGTTCGTACCGTCCCACTGCATGCGCTGGAGCACCGTGGTGGCGGGCCCCGAGGCGGCCGAGTCCCGGATCGTGGTGTCCAGCTGGACGCGGTAGCCGAGCCGTTTGCGGCCCGCCAGCACGAACTCCCACAGCGCGGCCGCCACGGGCACGGCCAGACCCAGGACGGCGGCCAAGGACCCCCAGGACAGACTCACGTCCGGCTCCCCCTCAGGACGGTGACACGGGAGGCCATGGTGGCGGGGGAGCGGCGGGAGGGGGCGCGACTCCGGTGACTCCACGGCTCGAATTCACCCGCCGGTCACCTTCGGCACCCGCCGTTTTCCGGACGTCAACCGCCGTCCGTGCCGGGGGCATTGACGCGCAAGCGCTTCGATTCTAGGTTCCGTCACTGCGCCACGTCCGACATCACGAATGTTGTTCGAGATTCCGACCAGACAGGAGTCCCCCATGCGTCGCAGACGAGCCGCACTCCTCGCGCTCCCCGCCGCCGCACTGCTCGCCCTCGTCCCCTCCACGGCGTCGGCCTACCCGAACCCCGGCCGGGTCACCGGCTCCGTCGTCACCCACGACCCGACCATGATCCGCACCTCGTCCGGGCAGTACCGGCTCTACGCCACCGGCGGCGGCATCAGCAGCAAGGCGTCCTCGGACCGCACCGCCTTCTCCGCGGGCGCCGACGCCTTCGGCTCCCGGCCCGGCTGGTGGTCGCGGTACTCGTCCGTCCCGGAGGCCTGGGCACCGGACATCTCGTACCACGGCGGCAAGTACCTCATGTACTACTCCGTCTCGTCCTTCGGCTCCAACACCTCCGCCATCGGTCTCGCCGGCTCCACCACCGCGGCACCGGGCAGCTGGAGCGACTACGGCATCGTCTACACGTCCGACTCCGCCGACGACTACAACGCCATCGACCCGAACCTCTTCGTCGACGACGACGGCAAGTGGTGGCTGTCCTTCGGCAGTTGGTGGACCGGCATCAAGATGATCCGGATCGACCCGGCCACCGGAAAGCAGCTCGCCTCCGACACCGCCCGCCGCTCCCTCGCCTCCCGCCCGACCGGCACCAAGGCCGTCGAGGCGCCGTACGTCGTCAAGCGGAACGGGTACTACTACCTCTTCGCCTCCTACGACACCTGCTGCGCAGGCACCGGCTCCACCTACAAGGTGAAGGTCGGCCGGGCGACGAGCGTCACCGGGCCCTACCGGGACCGGAACGGCGTCGCGATGACGGCGGGCGGCGGGACGCCGGTGCTGGAGTCGCACGGCAGCGTCATCGGCCCCGGCGGACAGTCGATCATGAACGACGTGGACGGCGACCTGATCGTCTACCACTACTACGACGGCAACGACAACGGCACGCCCAAGCTCGGCATCAACCTCCTGGACTGGAGCAGCGGCTGGCCCGTGGCGTACTGAGCCGCCGGCCGGTGCGCGCGCCGGGGCCCCGGTCGTCACTCCGGGTCGCCGTGGCCCCGCAGGTGCAGCGAGCGGAGGGCCACCTCGATGGCGAAGCGGTGGTCGGGGTCGGCGAGCCGGTCGCCCAGGTAGGCGTCCAGCGTCCGCAGGCGGTAGCGGACGGTCTGCGCGTGCACGCCCAGCATCTCGCCGACCTGCTCCGCCGGTGCCCGGGTGGACACGTGCACGCGCAGGGTCTCCACCAGCCGGTCGCGCCGCCTGGCCGGCAACTCGTCGAGCGGGGCCAGTTCACGGGCCGCGACCCGGTCGACCAGGGCCGAGTCGGACAGCAGCCACAGGGTCGTCAGGTGGTCCTCGCAGCGGATCAGCGGGGCGTCGGGTATGACATCGTCGTCAACGAGCTGCAGCACGCGGCGGGCCCAGCGGACGGAGTCGGCGGCCTGGCCGACCGGCACGGTAAGACCGACGGCGGCGCGGGTGCCGGCCAGGGCCGTGCGGATCATGTCGAGGCGGGCGGGGGTGAGGTCCCCGGGCACCAGCAGGTGCGGCTGCGGTATGTCGAGGTCGGCGAGGACGTCCCGGTCGAGCGCCGCCTGGATGTGCTCCGGCGCCGGAGACTGCAGCGCGACCAGGAAGCAGGACCGGGGCAGCTCCCAGGCGGCGGCCTTGCACAGTTCGGAGACGGCCGTCCGGGGCAGCGGCGAGGCGGCGAGCAGGAAGTGCAGTAACTGTCTTCGTAACGCGGACTCCTCGGACGCGGCCCGTTCCCGGACCTCCGCGTATCCCTCGCGGGTGATCGCCTCCAGCTCCTCGACGTAGGCGAAGAGGGCGTCGGCGAAGGCGAGGATCAGCGCGGGGGAGAGGCTGTACTGCCGGCCCAGCGTCTTGGCCCGGCGCAGCGCGATGCGGGCGCCGAGCCGGTAGGCCCCTTGCAGGACCTCCAGGTCGCGGCCCTCGTAGGCCTCCACCCGGCCGAACCTGCGCAGCAGTTCGTCCCGCAGCTCCGAACTGCTGGAGGGGTCGGCCACCCGGTCCACGAAGGCGGTCAGCGCCTGCTCGACGCCCTGGCGGATCGCGTCCCCGTCCGGGCCGTTGAGCAGCCTGCCGTACACCGGATAGCTGCGGGTGACCTCGGTGCGTATCTCGTTCAGCAGCCCCGGCAGCAGCGGACGCATGAAGGCCGCGAACTTCTTGGGCAGGGGGTCGAGCGGTTCACCGAGCACCGAAGGACGCGCGATTGAGGGCATGAGTGATCCCTTGCCGTCGACATGTCCGGTGGGGTGGGCCGACCGGGCGCCGCCCTCGGTGGGTGGAGCCCGGACCGGTCCACTGGGCGTTCACCGGTCTGGCAGAGCTGAAGGTAAATCAACTTTGTTGTGTTGTACATCTCTTGGGGAGGAATCGTGTCCCGGTTGTGTGTGCCTTTGGCTGTTACTCGACGGCCGAGTGCCAGTTCTCGGCCAGGACCTTGCCGGCGTCGGGGACGACGGTCCCGGGTGCGTTGAGTCCGGTGAGGTGGGTCCGGGTGTCGTTCAGGGTGACACTGTTGTTCCCGGCGGCGGAGGGCAGCCCGGTCTTCGCGTTCACCGCGAGGTTGATCAGACCGACGTTCAGGCCGCAGCCGGTGGCGCCGGGCACCGCGAAGGTGCTGTCGTTCTGGGTGGCGCCGGTGAGGTTGATCCGGCTCATCTCGCCGGCCGGGTCCGCGGTGCCGTCGCCCTGGAAGAAGGTCATGCCGAACTCGGGGTAGTCGCGGTTCTCCGGGCGCAGCACGATCGGGTTGGCGGCCGTCCCGATGTAGCACTTGTCGCCGAGCAGCGGGTTCTCCAGGTGGATGCGGACCGGCAGGGCGACGATCGGCATGTCGGTGAGGACGCCCGCGGTCTGGTCGAAGGCGTAGGGCGCGCCGACCGACTCCATGGTCGCGGTGATCTTGTTGAGACTGGAGTTCTCCAGCGACTTGCAGATGCCCGTGATGACGAATATGTCGCTCGGGCACATCAGGCCGAGCAGTCCGCCGGGCACGGCGGCGGGCTCGGCGACCAGCGCGCCGGAGGCGGGGGCGACCACGCTGCTGGTGCCGTCCGCGTTCTGGACCACGCCCATCTGCAGGTTGGTCCTGCCGGTCGTCACGGTGGTGTCGCCCAGCTTGATGGTGCCGCTCGCCGAGGTGGACACCACACACTGCGGGGTCTTCTCGAAGCCGTCGGCCGCCAGCATCGCCGGGGCGTCCACGGGGCAGCGGGTGAAGGGGGCCCACTCGCCGTTCAGCGCGGGTTCGGCGGCGGTCGCCGTGCCCAGGGAGGCGAAGGCGCCGAGCGCGGTCAGCGCGGACACGGTGGCGAGCCGGGTGCGGGTGGAGATCCGGGGCATGGTGGTGGCCTTCCGTGGAGGTGTGAGACAGGGATCAGCGCTCGGCGACGGGGATCTCGTAGGGCTGGAGGTCCTCGGTGCACTGGCCTTCGTTCTCAGGGCTCGGGAAGACGGGGGCGGCGATCGCGCACGTCTGGCCCTGGACCTGCTTGATGTAGTTGCCCGGACCCGAGACGGAGGCGGTGAGCAGGCGGTCGAGGTCCTCGCCGTCGCTGCCGCAGCCGGTGAAGGCGGGGATGGTCGCCTCGCCGGACAGCGCGCCGCCGCTCAGGAGCAGGTAGCCGGTGGCAGGCAGGCCGATGATCTGCTCGCCCCGGCCGTAGAGCACCAGGTGGTCGCCGGGGAAGTTCGCGGGGTCCGGGTCCTCGGAGGTGAGGGACGTCTCGGTCCGGCACCCGGAACCGACGTCCAGGGGTGTTCCGTTGACCTCGAGGTCCAGCACGTGCAGGACCAGCGGGGCCCGGACGTAGGTGTCGGTGATCGTGGTGAAGTCGGACAGCCGTATCTTCATGCGCGAGTCGATCCGCATGGTTCCCGTCTGCTCCAGCACCATGGTGGCCTTCACCGGGGCGAAGTCGAAGGACAGGAACGTCGCTTCGAAGGGCGGGGTCTGCTTGCGCTCCAGGTAGTGGAAGTTCGCGTACGACAGGGTGTCGAAGATCAGGTACTCCGGATCCGGCGGGCCCGGCACGGGCAGCCCCTGCTCGATCAGCACGCAGGACGGCGGGAGGTACGCGGCGCCCTTCATCTTCTTCACGTTGGCGTAGCCGGTGACATAGGCGTTGAGCGACACGTCCGTGGGCGGGTGCTGCTCGTCGTAGCGGCAGGGCGGGACGTCGTCGCGGTCAGCGGCGGCGCCAGGGGTGTTCTCCAGCACCTCGGGCGAGAGCTCGGACTGCCGTTCCGGCCGTCGGTCCCCCGGTCCGTCCGGCCGTCCGCCGTCCGGCGCCCCGGAGGACTCGGCCGGTCCCGGCGAGGACGGCGAATCGCCGGGTGCCTGTTCGCCCGCCCCGACCGGCACGGTGGCCAGCAGCCCCTGCTCCGGCGCGTCCTCGGCGAGGGCGCAGTCGACGGTCAGCGAGCCTGGGTCCGCGGCGGCCGGGTCCGCCGCCCCGAGCGCCAGGTCGATCGAGAGGGCGCCCGCGGAGAACGTCAGGTCGCCGTCGCTCCGGCCGGCCACCGAGGGGACGTCTCCCCGCGTCACCAGCGTCAGCGGTCCCGACCCGGGCAGCGCGACGGGATCGGCGCCGCCCCGCCAGGTCGCCGCGGCCGTGGCCGTGTTCTGGGCGACGCCGACGGCGAGCCGGGTGGCCGCCCGTACCTCGGCCGCGTCGCGCGCGGTGAGGTCCGCCACCGCCTCCGCCGGGAGTTCGACGGTGGTGGTGACGCCGGACGGCGTGAACGCCTCGCCCGCCACGGCCCGTTCGGGGAACTCCGCCGAGACCCGCACCGTCGCGGGCAGCTGCCCCGAGGGGAGGGTGCAGACGTAGGGGAGTTCGGCCTCGACCTCCTGGGTGCCCGAGGCCGAGGCGGTGGTCGGGACCAGGGCGGCGAGCACGACGAACGCGGCGATCGACGTGGTCCGGGCACGGGCCCGGGACGGCCGCGGGGCGGCGGCTGGCGTGGCTTTCATGCGACTCCGCTCGGATGGCTCGGACGGGGCGCGCCGGTCTGCTCGGGCGCGCGGCACGGGGCCCGCGAACGCCCGGCCGGGGTACCGGCCGGGCGGGCGGGGCTGGTCGGCGGCCTACGGGTTGGAGCCGACGATGGTGGGGATGGCGCCGGTGCTCGCCACCGTGACGGCGTAGTTGCCCTTGAAGGTGGGCTTGGTGGTGGGGGTGACGATCGCACCGCAGTTGACGGGGTTGCTGACCGCCAGTTCGCCGGCGGTGCTGTTGATCGCCAGGATGCCGGTGGAGTTGGTGTACGTGCCGGAGGCCTTGCCCGTCACCGTGAACTTGCAGGCGCCGGCGGTGACGTTGGCCTTGACGTTGCCGACATAGCCCTTGGTGACACCGGTGGAGGCGTTGTAGTCCACCGCGATGACGTCCCACGGGGTGACCGACGTGGTGGTGACGTTGCCCAGGACGCTGGTGCACGGCGAGCCGGACGCACCGAAGTTCATGGTGGTGATGTCGGCGACGTCCCCGGGGTTGCCGGTGGCGCTCGCCATCGTCCCGGCCGCCGTCGAGGTCGTGCACGTCATGGGGATGGTGGCGGTGAGCACGATGTTGCCGACGTTCACGGCCTTGAAGGCGGCCGGCGAGGGGTTGACCGTCCACACCGTGGAGGGCACCGCCGAGGAGGGGACGGCGGCGAGGCCGAGCGCCGACGCAGCCGCACACACCACGAGGGCCGACCTTCTCATGTTCTTCTTCATGACTCGGACTCTCCTTGAGGGTTGACCGGATTGGGCCGTGACGTTACTCGTCGGAAACATAGGCGAACAATGCGGCCGTCCATGATTCTTTGAAAAGTGGAACAAGCTGTTTCCGAGGTGAGTGAAACGCGATTCGGCTTAGTCATCCGATGCCAAGGTCGAAGCGTTCGGCTCGCGGTGCTCCTGCTCCGTCACCGTCCCATGCGAGAGGGTTCAGATACTCACTCGATGACAAGTAGCCGGCGGGTTCTTGTGCCTTCCCTGACAGGTTCCGGATGGCCGAAGTCGGTATCCCGGAAAACTCCGGACCCGGTGTTGCCCGCCGAGGTTACTCGGCCGTAACGTGCCGGTGCGGTGCTCGGTTCCAGGTCGGTGGCCCCCGTCGGCCGGAGCCATGGCGGACGCGTTCTGGCCCACCCTCCATCGGGCCCGGGTGTCCGCCGGCGGGGTCCCGCGGGATCCACACCCCCCGGAACCGCGAGACCCTGCCCTGTCTCCCCGGAGACAAGTGCGGGGCGGCGAGGTTGTCAGCACGGTGACAAGTTCGGCGGGGGTGCCGAAGATCCGTGCCGCACCCGTTGTCAGTGCGCTTCGGGCCGACTTAACGTGCGGGCCCGCAGCGCGTATCCGATTGGCGTCCGCTGGAGGTGATATGGGAATCGAAGTAGTGGTCGAGGGCCTGACCAAGTCCTTCGGTAAGCAGAGCATCTGGCGGGACGTGTCACTCACTCTTCCGGCGGGAGAGGTCAGCGTGATGCTGGGCCCGTCCGGAACCGGTAAGACCGTTTTCCTGAAGTCGCTCATCGGGCTGCTCAAACCCGAGAAGGGCCGTGTCCTCATCAACGGGGTGGACATGGTGAACAGTCCGGAAAGGGACATCTACGAGACCCGGAAACTGTTCGGTCTCATGTTCCAGGACGGCGCCCTCTTCGGGTCCATGTCGCTTTTCGACAACATCGCCTTCCCGCTGCGCGAACACACCCGCAAGAAGGAGTCCGAGATCCGCCGCATCGTCATGGAGCGGATCGAGGTCGTCGGGCTGCTGGGCGCGGAGGGAAAGCTGCCGGGAGAGATCAGCGGAGGCATGCGCAAGCGGGCGGGACTGGCCCGCGCGCTCGTCCTCGACCCGCAGATCATCCTCTGCGACGAACCGGACTCCGGTCTCGACCCGGTCCGCACCGCCTACATCTCCCAGCTGCTGATCGACCTGAACGCGCAGCTCGACGCGACGATGCTGATCGTCACCCACAACCTCGACATCGCGGCCACCGTGCCGGACAACATGGGGATGCTCTTCCTGCGCCAACTCGTCACCTTCGGCCCGCGCGAGGTGCTGCTCACCAGTGACGAGCCGGTCGTGGCCCAGTTCCTGGGCGGCCGGCGCGAGGGGCCCATCGGGATGTCCGAGGAGAAGGACGCGGCCACCCTCGCCGCCGAGGCGGACGCCGCCCCCGCGGCCCCGGCCGGCCCCCGCGTGATCGTCCCGCAGCTGGAGCCCTCGCCCGGCATGCCGCCGCGTCAGGCCGTCGTCCGCCGCCGTGAGCGAGTCATGGGCATGCTCGACTCGTTGCCGCCCGCCGCACGGTCCGCCATCCGGGACACCTACGCGAAGAGTTCCGAGGCGGCCACCCTGCCGATGCCCACCGCCGGGAGCGGCGCGTGATCACCGGCGCGCTGCGGCAGACCGGGCGGCTCTTCGCGCTCGCGGCGGAAGTCGTGCGGGCCGTGTTCCGAAGACCCTTCCAGTTCCGCGAGTTCGTCGAGCAGTTCTGGTTCGTCGCCAGCGTGACCATCCTGCCCGCCGCCCTGGTCTCGATCCCCTTCGGAGCCGTCATCGCGCTCCAGGTCGGCTCCCTGACCGAGCAGCTCGGCGCCCAGTCGTTCACCGGCGGCGCCAGCGTCCTCGCCGTCGTCCAGCAGGCCAGCCCGCTCATCGTCGCGCTGCTCATCGCGGGCGCCGGCGGCTCGGCCATCTGCGCCGACCTCG
Source organism: Streptomyces rubrogriseus (assembly GCF_027947575.1). NCBI lineage: Bacteria > Bacillati > Actinomycetota > Actinomycetes > Kitasatosporales > Streptomycetaceae > Streptomyces > Streptomyces rubrogriseus. Next base: position 1,607,256 of record NZ_CP116256.1, read on the forward strand.
GCTCCCGCAAGATCCGCGAGGAACTCGACGCCATGGAGGTCATGGGCGTCTCCCCGGTGCAGCGGCTGGTCGTGCCCCGGGTGCTGGCCGCGATGGGCGTCGCGGTCCTGCTCAACGGCCTGGTCTCGGTCGTCGGCATCCTCGGCGGCTACTTCTTCAACGTCATCATGCAGGGCGGCACCCCCGGCGCGTACCTCTCCAGCTTCTCCGCCCTCGCCCAGCTGCCCGACCTCTACATCAGCGAACTCAAGGCGCTGGTCTTCGGGTTCATCGCGGGCATCGTCGCCGCCTACCGGGGACTCAACCCGCGCGGCGGCCCCAAGGGCGTCGGCGACGCCGTCAACCAGTCCGTCGTCATCACCTTCCTCCTGCTCTTCTTCGTCAACATGGTGATGACGGCCGTCTACCTCCAGATCGTCCCGCCGAAGGGAGGCTGAGGTCCGATGGCCTCCCCGCTCGTCTGGCTCGACCGCTCCGGCGACCAACTGCTCTTCTACGTCCGGGCCCTGCTGTGGGTCCCGCGGACCCTGCGCCGCTACCTCAAGGAGGTGCAGCGCCTCCTCGCGGAGGTGGCCTTCGGCTCCGGCGGCCTCGGCGTCATCGGCGGCACCATCGGCGTGATGATCGCGATGACGCTCTTCACCGGAACCGTCGTCGGAATCCAGGGCTACGCCGCCCTCGACCAGATCGGCACGTCGGCGTTCACCGGATTCGTCTCCGCCTACTTCAACACCCGCGAGATCGCGCCCCTCGTCGCCGGACTCGCCCTCTCCGCGACCGTCGGGGCCGGCTTCACCGCCCAGCTCGGCGCGATGCGCATCAACGAGGAGGTCGACGCGCTGGAAGGCATGGGCATCCGCTCCATGCCCTACCTCGTCACCACCCGCATCATCGCCGGCGTCGTCGCCATCATCCCGCTCTACGCGATCGGGCTGCTCTCCTCCTTCCTCGCCTCCCGCTACGTGACCGTCCTGTTCAACGGGCAGTCCCGCGGCACCTACGACCACTACTTCAACCTCTTCCTCTCCCCGACGGACGTGCTGCTCTCCGTCCTGAAGGTGCTGATCTTCAGCGTGATGGTGATCGTCGCCCACTGCTACTACGGCTACCGCGCCTCCGGCGGCCCGGCCGGTGTCGGCGTCGCCGTCGGCCGGTCGGTGCGCAACGCCATCGTGCTGATCAGCGTCACCGACTTCTTCCTTTCGCTGGCCCTGTGGGGCGCGACCACGACCGTGAAGGTGGCGGGGTGAGATGAGCCGACCGGAAGGACACACGCTGCGCCGCCGGCTCGCCGGGGTCGTCTTCGTGCTGGTGCCCGCCCTGCTGATCTGGCTGGCCGTCGCCGTCTACGACAAGAAGTTCACCGACTCCGACCCGGTGGTCGTCGAGACCGGCAGCGCCGGCAACCAGATGCACCCCGGCGCCGAGGTGAAGCTGCGCGGCGTGGTCGTCGGCGAGGTCCGCGCCATCGACGCCACCGGCGACGGCGCCCGGCTCACCCTCGCCATGAAGCCCGGCACGCTGGACGACGTACCCTCCGACGTCCGCGCGCAGATGCTGCCCACCACCCTGTTCGGCGAGCGGTTCGTCGCCCTCGTACCGCCCGCGAACCCCTCGCCCGAGCCCCTGGCGGCCGGGGCCGTGGTCCCCCAGGACCGGTCGGCCAACGCCATCGAGCTCCAGCAGGTGCTCGACGACGTCCTGCCGATGCTCACCGCCGTCCAGCCGCAGAAGCTCTCCGCCACCCTGTCCGCCGTCTCGCAGGCCCTCGAAGGCCGTGGGGAGCGGCTCGGCGACACGCTCACCCTGCTGGACGAGCACCTGGCGGAGTTCAACCCCAACCTGCCCGCCCTCAACCGTGACCTCAAGGAACTCGTGAAGGTCAGCCATGTCTACGCGGACGCCGCGCCCGACATCATCACGGCGCTCACCGACTTCACCACCACCAGCGGCACCCTCGCCGAGCAGGAGGCGGAACTCGCCGCCACCCTCGGCGCCACGACCCGGACGGCCGAGGACGTGACGGCCTTCCTGCACAAGAACAAGGACAACATCATCCGGCTCGGCGACACCAGCCGCCCCACCCTGGAACTGCTCGCCGAGTACTCCCCGGCCTTCCCCTGCACCCTGCGCACCCTCGCCGAGTTCGTGCCGGCCATGGACAAGGCGCTCGGCAAGGGCACCGACCGCCCCGGCATCCACGTGGACGTCACCAGCGTCGCCTCGCGCGGGGCCTACCGACCCGGCCGCGACACCCCGGTGTACGACTCCGGCGGCGGGCCCCGCTGCCCCTCGGTGCCCTACCTCGGCGCCCTGCCCAGGCCCACCGCCCGGACCGCGGCCCCCGCGGCCGAGCAGGACCTCGGGCCCGCCAACTCCCCGCAGGAGAACGACCTCGTCAACGAACTCCTGGCCCCCGCCGCCGGGAAGAGCCCCGACGACCTGCCCGACTGGAGCAGCCTGCTCGTCGGCCCCGTCTACCGCGGTACGGAGGTGACCCTCGGATGACCGGCGCCGACCACGCGCACACCCGGCGCCGTCCGCTGACCGGACCGCTGGTCAAGTCCCTCGTCTTCGTGGTGGTCACCGCCCTCGCCACGACCGTGCTCGGCCTCAGCGTCGCCGGCACCAGTGTCGACTCCGGCACCGGCACCAGCACCTACAAGGCCCTGTTCACCGACGTCACCGGGCTCGTCGACGGCGACAGCGTGCGGATCTCCGGCGTGACGGTCGGCGAGGTGACCGACGTACGCGTCGTCCACCGGCGCACCGCCCAGGTCACCTTCACGGTCCGCGACGACCGCACGCTGCCCCGCTCCACCACCGCCGCCGTGAAGTACCTCAACATGGTCGGCCAGCGCTACGTCTCCCTCGGCCGCGGCAGCGGCGACCTCACCGGCACCCTCCCGGACGGCGGCACCGTCCCGCTGGACCGCACCACGCCCGCGCTCGACCTGACCCTGCTCTTCAACGGCTTCAAGCCGCTCTTCGAGGGCCTCTCCCCGAAGGACGTCAACGAACTCGCCGGATCGATCGTGCAGGTGCTCCAGGGCGAGGGCGCCACCGTCGACAGCCTGATCCGCCACGTCGGCTCGCTCGGCACGACCGTCGCCGCCAAGGACAAGGTCATCGGCGAGGTCGTCGAGAACCTCACCACCGTCCTGGACACCCTCAACGACCGCGAGGACGGCTTCGACGACCTCGTGGTCACCCTCCAGAAGCTCGTCACCGGCTTCAACCAGGACCGCAAACCCCTCGGCGAGGCCGTCGCCGCCATGGGCGACCTGACCACCGTCACCGCGGGCCTCCTCGAGGACGGACGCGCCCCCCTCAAGCAGGACATCCGCGAACTGGGCCGGCTCTCGGACAACCTCGGCGAGCACACCCCGCAGATCGAGGACTTCCTGGAGAAGAGCCCCGCCAAGATGACCGCGCTGGCCCGCCTGTCCTCCTACGGCTCGTGGTTCAACCTCTACCTCTGCGAGGCGCGCGTGAGCGGAGTCAGCACCTCCGACGGCTCCAAGCCGCCGACCGGCATCGCGATCACCGAATCGAGGTGCCGCGGATGAAGCGCCCCCGCATCAAGCCGGTCAAGGAGCGCAACCCCGTCGCCGTCGGCGTCGCCGGACTGCTCGTCCTCACCCTGGTCGCCCTGCTCGTCTACAACGTCGACCGGCTGCCGTTCGGCGGCGGCACCACCTACAGCGCCGACTTCTCCGAGTCCGCCGGCCTCGACGAGGGCGACGAGGTGCGCATCGCCGGCGTCAAGGTCGGCCAGGTCACCGCGGTCGCGCTCGACGGCGCCAAGGTCAAGGTCACCTTCGAGGTCGAGGACGCCTGGATCGGCGACCGGACGACAGCCGCCATCGCCATCAAGACCGTCCTCGGCGACAAGTACCTGGCGCTCGACCCGCTCGGCTCCGGCCGCCAGGACCCCGGCGCCCGCATCCCGCTCGCCCGCACCACCTCCCCCTACGACGTGACCCAGGCCTTCCAGGACCTCAGCGGCACCGTCGACGACATCGACACCGGACGGCTCGCGGAGAGCTTCGAGACCATCTCCGACACCTTCAAGGACTCCCCGCCGCACGTGCGCAAGGCGGCCACCGGCCTGTCCGACCTGTCGAAGTCGATCTCGAAGCGCGACGCGAAGCTCTCCGAACTCCTCAAGGGCAGCGCGCGGTTCACCAAGACGCTGGAGAACAACAAGTCCAGCTTCGAGACCCTCATCGAGGACGGCGGCCCGCTGCTCGGCGAACTCCGCGACCGGCGCACCGCCATCAGCGCCCTGCTCAAGGGCAGCCAGGACCTCGGCACCGAACTCGGCGGCCTCGTCAAGGACAACGAGAAGCAGCTCGGCCCCACCCTCAAGGCGCTCGGCCGGGTCACCAGCGTCCTGGAGAAGAACAACACCCGGCTGGGCGAGACCCTCGCCCTGGTCGGCCCGTACTACCGCCTGGTCGGCAACACCCTGGGCAACGGCCGCTGGTTCGACAGCTACCTGTGCGGCGTCGTGCCCCGCGACTACCTGCCCGAGACCTCCCAGCCCTCGACCGGATGCCTGCCGCCGAAACAGCCCGCGGCGGCCCAGGGGAGCGGTGCGCGATGACCCGACGCCGAAAGATCCTCACCGGGGTGCTCGCCCTCGTGGTGCTCGCCGCCGGCGGCCTGGCCGCGGCCCGGGCCCTCGAAGCCGGCGGCACCCGCGTCACCGCCTACTTCGACCGCGCCATCGGCGTCTACGCCGGGTCCGACCTGCGCATCCTCGGGGTGCGGGTCGGCGAGGTGGAGTCGGTGGACCCCGAGGGCACCAGGGTCCGCGTCGGCCTCCGGCTGGACGACGGGATCAAGGTCCCCGAGGACGCGCGGGCCGTCGTCGTCGCGCCGAGCGTCGTCGCCGACCGCTACGTGCAGCTCACCCCCGCCTACCGCAAGGGCCCCGCCCTCGCCGACGGCGCCGTGCTGCCCGCCTCCCGCAACCACGTCCCCGTCGAGATCGACCAGATCTACGACTCCATCACCGAACTCGGCGACGCCCTCGGCCCGGACGGCGCCAACTCCGACGGCGCCCTGTCCGAACTGCTGAGGACCGGCGCCGACAACCTCGACGGCAACGGCGAGGCCATCGGCGACGGCGTCGAGGAGTTCGGCAAGGCCGCCAAGACCCTCGACGGCAGCAGCGGGGACCTGTTCAGGACGCTCGCCGGCCTCCAGACCTTCACCACCATGCTGAAGAACAAGGACACCGACGTGCGCACCGCCCAGGAACGCCTGGACGAGGTCGTCGGCTTCTTCGCCGACAACAAGGACGACCTCACCGGTGCGCTGGAGGAACTCGGCAAGGCCCTCGGCCAGGTCAAGACCTTCATCGAGGACAACCGGGGCGAGCTGAAGAAGAACGTCGACCGGCTCGTCCCCATCACCCGGACCCTGGTCGAGCAACGTGCCTCGCTGGCCGAGGCGCTGGACGTGGCACCGCTGGCCGCCGACAACGTCGTGAACGCCTACAACCCCGACACCCGCACCCTCGACGGCCGCGCCAACCTCAACGAGATCAGCAGTGGCGGCCCGCTGCTGCCGCTGCCCGTGGCCGGGACGGAGAAGGGGGAGGGGCGATGAAGCGCGCGACGCTCCCCGGGGGCCGGGTGGCCGGCCTCACCGCCGGGGGACTGGCCGCCCTCGGACTCGCCCTCGCCCTGACCGTCGGCGGGGTCACCGTCGTACCGAGCGGCTTCGACGGCATCGAGGACCTGCCGCTGCCCGGCGGCGCCGACCTCGGCGACCACCCCTACACCGTCACCGCGGAACTCCAGGACGTGCTCAGCCTCGTCCCGCACTCCGCGGTACGGGTCAACGACGTCGCCGTCGGCCGGATCACCGGCATCGAACTCGGCGAGGACGACTGGTCCGCCCGCGTCACCATGGAGATCAACGGCAAGGTGCGGCTGCCCGCCGACGCCACCGCCCGCCTCGAACAGTCCAGCCTGCTGGGCGAGAAGTACGTCCAGCTCGTCGCGCCCGCCAAGGAGACCGGAGCCGGCCGGCTGACCGACGGGAGCGTCATCCCGCTGGCCCGCACCAGCCGCAACACCGAGGTCGAGGAGGTGTTCGGCGCGCTGTCGCTGCTCCTCAACGGCGGCGGTGTCAACCAGCTCAAGACCATCACCCGGGAGCTCAACGCCGCGCTCGGCGGCCGCGAACCCGAGGTCCGCTCGATGCTGAAGCGGGTCAACACCCTGGTGGGCGACCTCGACGACCACCGCGGGGACATCACCGACGCCCTCGACGCCGTCAACCGGCTCTCCTCGACCCTCGCCACCCGCAAGGAGGACGTCGGCACCGTCCTCACCGACCTCTCGCCCGGACTGAAGACGCTGGAGAGGCAGCGCGGGTCCCTGCTGACCATGCTGCGCTCCCTCGACACGCTGTCCGGCGTCGCCGTCTCCACCATCAACGCGAGCAAGGACGACATGATCGCCGACCTCAAGGCCGTCGCGCCGACGCTGCGGGCCCTGGCCGACGCGGGCACGGACCTGCCCGACTCGCTCCAGGTGCTGCTGACGTACCCGTTCACCGACGAGGTGCTGCGCGGGGTGAAGGGCGACTACCTCAACACGTACCTGAGCATGGTCGCCGTGCCCGGGACCGAGGTGATCCCGCCGCTGGTGGACGGGGGCACGCCCGGGCCGACCGCGTCCGCGACGGCGCAGGACGGCGGATCGGACCCGGCCGCGAAGAAGCCGGCCGCCAAGGACCCGGCCGCCAAGGAGCCGACCTCGCGGAAGGGGTCCCCGGGAAAGCAGGGCTCCGCCTCGCCGCTGCCGCTGCCCTCCGTGTCCGGGACCGGGCCGGCGTCCGGGGGTGAACACGGGTGATCACGCTCGCCGTACGGCTGAAGAACCTCGCCTTCCTCCTCATCGCCGTCCTCGCCCTCTCCTTCCTCGGCATCCGCTACGCCGACCTGGGCCGCTACGTGGGCGTCGCCGACTACTACACCGTCGACGTGCAACTCCCGCGCACCGGAGGGCTGTTCACCCACTCCGACGTGACCTACCGGGGCGTGTCGGTGGGCCGCGTCGGTCCGATCGACCTCACCGCCGAGGGCGTCGTCGCCGAACTCCGCATCAAGAAGTCCGCGCCCCGCATCCCCGCCGACACCAAGGCCGTGGTCGCCGGGCTCTCCGCCGTCGGCGAGCAGTACATCGACCTGCGGCCCGAGAGCGACGGCTCCCCCTACCTCGCCGACGGCACCCGCATCGAACAGGCCGACACCGAGGTGCCGGCGCCCGTCACCGACGTCCTCACCAGCGTCGACGACCTGGTGAGCTCAGTCCCGCTGGAGGACCTGCGCACGGTCGTCGACGAGTTCGGCAAGGCCTTCGAAGGACACGGCGACGACCTCCAGGTGCTGCTCGACAGCGGCAGCGACTTCGTCGAGGCCGCCGACCGCGCCCTGCCGTCCACCACGCTGCTCATCAACGACGGCGAGACCGTCCTGCGCACCCAGGCCCAGGAGGCGCAGGCCATCCGGGGCTTCGCGGTCGGAGCGAAGGACCTGGCCGCCGCCCTCAAGGGCTCCGACGCCGACCTGCGCCGCCTGCTCGCGGTCACCCCCGAGGCCGCCACCCAGGTCAGCGGCCTGCTGCGGGACCTCGACCCGAGCCTCGGGGTCGTCCTCGCCAACCTGCTGACCACCTCCGAGGTAGCCGTCACCCGGCAGCGCGGCATCGAGGAACTCCTCGTGAAGTACCCGGCGGCCGTCTCCGCCGGTGCCACCGCCGTCGACGGGGGCAAGCTGGACCTCGGCCTGGCCGTCACCTTCTTCAGCCCCCTGCCCTGCACCGACGGCTACGGCGGCACCCGCTACCGCAACGGCCTCGACCTCGGCACCGCGCCCGCCCTCAACACCGACGCCGCCTGCACCGCCCCGGCGTCGGGCGGGAAGAACGTACGCGGCTCGGCCAACGCCCCGACGAGCGGCCCGGTCCCCGACCCGGCCACCCCCGGCTCCCTGCCCTCGGGCGGCGGCCGGACCACCCCGGCCGGGGGCGGCTCCCCGGCCGAGGACGGCTCCACGGCCCTCCCCGGTGCGCTCGCCCTGCCCGGACAGAGCGGTGAGGCACCGGCCGGCCTGACCGGTCTCCTCGCCCCGGCCGCCGGGGGTGCGCGATGAGGCGGGCCCGGATCCTCGCCGGAGCGGGGCTCGTGCTGGCCCTCGGCGTCTGCGGCACCGGCGCGTGGACGTACACGCAGGCCCGCACCGACGACGGGCTCGCGTACGGCCGGGAGCGGGACGAGGCGCTCGCCGACGGGCGGGACGGCATCGCCGTACTCACCACGCTCGACGCCGCCACCCGGGAGCGGGCGGAGCGGAGCATCCGGGACTGGCGTGCCGTCTCCACCGGGCCGTTGCGCAAGGAACTCGGCGGCACCGAGGCGGCGGCCGGGACCTCGGCGCGGGGCACCGTCACCGAGGCCGCCGTCACCGCGCTCGACACCCGGTCCGGCACGGCCAAGCTCATCGCCACCGTGCGCGTCGAGGTCACCCCCGGCGGGGCGAAGAAGCCGTCCACCGACCGCAAGCGCCTGGAGGCGGTCCTGGCCCGCACGGGCGAGGGGGAGTGGAAGGTACGGGCACTGAGCGCCGTTCCGGTGGCGGAGGAGAAGGGCGGGGAGCGATGACACCGACGTGGTTGCAGCGCAGGAGCGCCGCACCGGAGCCCGGCACGGTGGACGAGCCGGCCCACGGCACGGACGGCTCTGCCGAGCCCGAGGCCGCCGAGCCGGAGGAGGCCCCCGGCACGGACGCCACGGACGCCCCTGCCGAGCCCGAGCCCGAGCCCGAGGCCGCCGAGCCGGAGGAGGCCCCCGCCGCCCGTCCGCCGAACGGACGCCTGCGGAACGCGGTCCTGGCGGGCACCGCCGTCGCCCTCGTGCTCGGCGGCTGCGGATTCTTCTACGGGGCCCACCAGTTGAGGTCGCAGGCGCCCGCCCGGAACCAGGCGCTCACCGACGCCGAGGCCACCTCCCGCGTCGCGGGCGACGTCGGCAACGCCCTCGCCCGGATCTTCTCCTACACCCCGGACGGCACCGCGGCCGCCGAACGCTCCGCGAGCACCGTCCTCGACGGCCGCGCCGCCCGCCAGTACGAGACCCTCTTCGCCCGGGTCCGCGACGACCTCACCGAGCAGCGCGTCACCCTGAGCACCCGGGCCGTACGCACCGGAGTGATCGAACTCGACGGCGACCGGGCCCGCCTGCTGGTCTTCCTCGACCAGACCTCCCACCGCGGCCCGGGCAAGGGCAAGGGCGGCAAGGGCGACGCCGGGGCGACCACCGCGGCGGCCCAGCTCACCGTCACCGCACGGCTCGACGACGACCGCTGGCGGATCGTCGACATCAAGGCCCGCTGACCATGCGCGGGAGACTGGAGCAGCCCATGAAACGCGCGGTCCGCCTCCTCGGCGTCGGTCGCGGGCGGCCGCTGCCCGCCCTGGCCCTGGCCCTCGCCCTCGTCGCGGGCGGCTTCGCCGCCTGGGCCGGGCAGGACTGGTACCGGGCGGCCCACGACGAGCAGGCCGATTACGCCGCACAGCGGGACGCGGCGCTCTCCGCCGGCGAGCAGGCCGTGCAGAACCTGAACACGCTCGACCACCGTGAGCTGAAGCGCGGCCTGGACCTGTGGGAGTCGTCCACCACCGGCGAACTGCACGACCAACTCGCTTCCGGACGCGACGAGTTCACCGCCCAGGTGAAGGAGGCGAAGACGGTCAGCACGGCCCGGGTGCTGTCCGGCGCCGTCACCGAACTCGACGACCGCGCCGGACGCGCCCGGGTGCTGGTCGCCCTGCGCGTCACCGTCGAGGCGGCCGACGGGGCGAAGAGCGACAAGGACAGCCGGATGCTCGGCGAACTCACCCGGACCGACGGCCGGTGGAAGCTGAGCGCCCTGGGCCAGGCGCCCGTCGGCGGGACGTCGACCGGCTGAGCCGGTCCCGTACCGCGAGAGCCGGCCGCAGCGAGGAGGACACGCACCATGTCGACGACCCGTCACCACATCAACCGCCAGCGGCGCCGCCAGGCCCGCGAGACCCGGCCCGCCGCCCCCGCCGGGCACCCGCAGGGTACGCCGGTCCGGACCGGCGGGCGCGGCGCCACGGCCGTCCTGACGCCCGTCGGCGCCGGTACCGCCGACCCGCCCACCGCCGGGGACGAGAAGGCCGCCCCGGCCCGGTCGCGCCGCCCCGTGGTCCTCGTGCTGCTGTGCGCGCTGACCGTGCTCCTCGGCGGCTTCGCGGGCTGGGCGCACGCGGAGGCCGAGGGGCTCAGGTCCGAACCCGCCCGGAGCAACACCGCACTGACCGACCTCGCCCGCACCAGCGAGATCAAGGGCCAGGTGGCCAAGGCCGTCGACCGCCTCTTCTCCTACGACCACGCCGACCCCGGCGCCCTCGACGAGGCGGCCCGGGACCTCCTGACGGGCAAGGCCGTCGGCCAGCACCGCGACCTGCTCGCCGACGTCCGCGCCCGGGCCGACGAGCAGAAGGCGGTGATCACCACGACGGTCACCGAGAGCGCCGTCGAACGCATCGACGGCGACCGGGCCCGGGTCCTCGTCTACGCCGACCAGAGCAGCGTCGCCACCACCGGGAAGAAGGCCGCGACGGACGAGGGGAGCAAGACGGACGGGGCGGCCGCGCAGGACGAGGGCGTGTACGCGGCGGCCATGCTCGCCGTCGACGTCGTGCACCGCGACGGACGCTGGCTGGTCTCCACCCTCGACACCTTCGGCCGCTGAGCCGCACGGCCGACCGCCCGCGTGGGCCACTTCCCGCCCCCGCGTCCCCGACGGATCCGACAGGAGTGACGACCATGTCCGTACGCCGTGCCCGACGCCTGTACTCCGGCCGGGCCCGCAAGGGACTGCGCACGACCGCGCTCGCGGTGGCGGCCATGGCGGCCCTCACCGCCTCCCAGGCCCCCGGCCTCACCCGGGACTCCGAGGACAGCCACGCCGGGCCGGCCGCCGACGACCTGGGCCTGCCGACGGCGGACGGCCCGTTCGCCGCGCTCGCGCCACCGGGCGACGGCTCCTACCACACCGAACTCCCGCCCCTCAGGACGCGGAGCGGCGGGCCGGTCCCGCCCGCACTCGGGCCCCAGATCCGCGCCCAGTCCGGCATTCCGGCCACCGTGCTGCGCGCCTACCGCGCCGCCGAGACCGCCGTCGGCAGGACGGACCCCGGCTGCCGGCTGCCCTGGGAACTGCTCGCGGCGATCGGCAAGGTCGAGTCCGGCCAGGCACGCGGCGGCGCGGTGGACCGGAACGGCACGACCCTCGGCCGTATCACCGGACCGCCCCTGAACGGACGGGGCTTCGCCCTCATCCGGGACACCGACGGCGGCGCCCACGACGGCGACACGGTGTACGACCGGGCGGTGGGCCCGATGCAGTTCCTGCCGTCGACCTGGGCCCGCTGGGGTGCGGACGGCAACGGCGACGGCCGCGCCGACCCGAACAACGTCTTCGACGCGGCGCTGGCGGCCGGGCACTACCTGTGCGCGGGCGAGCGGGACCTGGGCCGGGCGGCGGACCTGGACCGGGCGGTCCTCAGCTACAACAACTCCCGCACCTATCTGCGACTGGTGAGGTACTGGCTGGAGTTCTACAGCCGCGGCGTCCACCCCGTCCCCGACGGCAAGGGCGTCCTCCCGAAGAGTCCCGGCGCGGGTGGTGACACCCGGGCGACCGAGCCCGTCGACGGCGAGGGCGGCGGGGGCCACGGGAACGGCGGGGGCAGCGGGGACGGCGGCATCGTCATCGGCCCGGACCCGGGCACCACGCCGGGCAGCCCCGGGCCGTCCACCCCGCCGGTGCCCTCGCCGAGCCAGGACCCCTCCCAGCCACCCACCGGATCCCCCTCCGAAACGCCCAGCGAGTCCCCCGGCGGGACCCCCACCGACACCCCGGCACCCTCGCCGGACCCGACCGGTACGAGCCCTTCGCCCACCCCCACGGACGACTGCACCGCGGAACCGGGAACCGCGTCCCCCGACCCCACGGCCTCCCCGACGGACGCGCCCTGCCCGAGCCCGTCGGACACCTCGCCGACGCCGGGCACCCCGGCCGGGTAGGGGCGGCCGGGCGGGCCGGCCACGGGGTCAGCCCGCCTGACCCATCCCGGCCGCGTTCGGCCAGCCCGTCGCCGGGACCGACTCCAGGCCGTTGGTGCCCCTGACCTGGGCGGCCGTGAGACCGCCGCGGGCCGGGACGCCGGGCGGGGTGGGCCCGAACGGCGGCGGGTACGCGGCGGCCGGGGCGGGTGCCGGAGCCGGGGCCGGCATGGGCTGCGGGGCCGGTGCCGGGTGGGGGACCGGCACCGGCCCGGGATACGGCACCGGCTGGGGGACCGGCACCGGCTGGGGCACCGGCGCGGGGCCGGGCACGGCGGCCGTCGCCGGAGCCACCGGCACCGCGGCGGGGAGCGGCATGCCGGTGCCGGCGGCGGGGGCCGGAGCGGCGGCGAGCCCCGGGGCACCGGCACCGGCGGTCTGGGCGGTGATCGCGCGCATGCCGGAGCCGTTGGTCTCGTACATCAGGCGGTCCACCGCCGCCGTGCCCGAGCTGTAGCCGGTCCCGGTGGCCGGCCCGGGCACGGCGGCCCCCCTCCCGGCCCCGTAGAGCACCTGTTCCAGGCCGGACACCAGGCGACGCACGTCCGTCTGGGGGCGCACCACGAGACGCAGGAAGCGGCTGGACGAACCGATCTTGTTGCCGCACTCCCGGACCAGCACCCGGTGCTCGGTGAGCATGCGGTCCCGCACGGCGGTGCCCTCCGCGCCGACGGGAAGCCGGACGAAGAGGAAGTTGCCCTGGGAGGGGTAGACGGTCAGGCCGGGCAGCGCGGACAGCTGGGCGGCCATCTCCAGGCGGTCCCTGCGCACCTGGTGCAGGCTCCGCGCGTACTCGGGGCCGTGGTCGCGCAGCATGAACACCACGTGCTCCGCGAAGGAGTTGAGGTTCCACTTGGGCAGCATGGCGCGCACCCGGCCCGCGAGCGCCGGGTTGGCGACCAGGTAGCCGAAGCGGATGCCGTGCAGTCCGAAGTTCTTGCCGAGGCTGCGCAGCACGACGACGTTGGGGCGCAGCATCGCCTCCTGGACCACGCTGGGTTCGGCCTCGGCGTCGGCGAACTCCAGGAAGGACTCGTCGATCACGACGAGGTCCCGGTCGGCCATCGCGTCCATGAACTGCACCAGCGCCTGCTTGTGCAGATAGCCGCCGTCGGGGTTGTTGGGGTTGCAGACGACCACGGCCCGGGTGCCCCTGGCGCGGACGAACTCGCCGTACCGGGCGAGGTCGAGGGCGAAGCCGCCGGCCTCCTGGAGCGGGAACATGTCGACCCGCTTGCCGGTCTCCATGGGCTGGTCGGTCCAGCGGCCGAAGGTGGGGACGGGGACGGCGAGGGACTCCCGGACCAGCAGGTGGTCGATCCAGGTGATCAGCTCCGTGGAGCCGTTGCCCATCGCCACGCACTGCGGCGGGAGCTGGAGCAGACTGCACAGCTCGGCGGTGATGGTGTCGGCGCTGCTCGGGTAGTACGTGACGATGTCGCGCAGTCGGGCGGCCATCTCCTCGAACATCGCCGGGGTGGGGAAGTACGGGTTGCAGGGGATGCAGAAGTCCACCGGTCCCGCGCCCGCCGCCTCGCCGCTCTCCCGCGTCAGCGCCGCCATCGAGGGGCTGTGCGCCGCGGTGCTGCGGAACAACGAGGTGACGTTGCCGGACAAGTGGACCTCCGTAAGTGGGCGGCCCGCGTGGGGGACACGGGCCGCCCTTGTATACGGAGACGGACGGGGCACCGTTCAACGGGTGTGAAGAAAGTGTGCCCGCGCCCCGTCGTCGGCTAGGCGTCGAACGAGTGCACCGTCGACGTCCGGTACGTCTGGCCGGGCCGCAGCACGGTCGACGGGAACGACGGCTGGTTCGGCGAGTCCGGGAAGTGCTGCGTCTCCAGGCACAGGGCGTCGCCCTGGCGGTAGAGGGAGCCGCCGGTGCCGGTCAGGGTGCCGTCGAGGAAGTTGCCCGAGTAGAACTGCAGCCCGGGCTGGTCGGTGGCGATGCGCAGGGTGCGGCCGGAGGCGTTCTCGCGCAGGGTGGCGATGTGCTCGGGGCGGTCGGTGATGCCCTTGTCGAGCACCCAGTTGTGGTCGAAGCCCTTGGCGGTGACCAGCTGCGGGTGGGCGTCCCGGATGTCCCGGCCGATCGGCTTGGCCCGGCGGAAGTCGAAGGGCGTGCCGGACACCCGGGCCAGCTCGCCGGTGGGGATCAGGCCCGCGTCGGTGGGGGTGAATCGGGAGGCGGCGATCGACAGCTCGTGGTCCTCGATCGTGCCGCTGCCCTCGCCGGCCAGGTTCCAGTAGACGTGGCTGGTGAGGTTGACGACGGTGGCCTTGTCGGTGGTGGCCTCGTAGTCGATGCGCCAGTCGCCGCGCCGGGTGAGGGTGTACGTCACCTTCGCCCTGAGCGTGCCCGGGTAGCCCATCTCGCCGTCGACGCTGGTGTAGTGGAGCACCAGGCCGGTGTCCGAGCCGTGGGTGAAGGGCTCGACGTCCCAGACCCGGTAGTCGAAGCCGAGGGCGCCGCCGTGCAGCGAGTTCTCCCCGTCGTTGACGGAGAGCTGGTACTCCTTGCCGTCCAGGGTGAAGCGGCCCTTGGCGATGCGGTTGCCGTACCGTCCGATCAGGGCGCCGAAGTGCGGGCTGCGGGCGACGTAGTCCTCGAGGTTGTCGAAGCCCAGCGAGACGTTGGCGTAGCGGCCCCGGCGGTCCGGGATCTCCAGGGACTGCACGACGCCGCCGTACGACAGCACCTTCATCCGCGTGCCGCCGTTCTCCAGCGACCAGCGGTACACCTTCGTCCCGTCGGCCAGCTTGCCGAAGAGTTCCTTCACGGGTTTCCTGCCTCCCGACGCGTGCGCCGTGCCGCCGACCGCGGTGGCGGCCACGCCGGCCGCTGCCGCCGACGCGATGACCGTTCGTCTGCTCAGTTCCATACGTGCGGCTCCTGTACTTCCGTGAGAAGAAGCGGGCCCCGCCGTGAGTGGCGGGGCCCGAGATCCGTTACGAACCGACCCTGCGCTTGTTCCAGACGTCGAACCCGACCGCCGCCAGCAGCACCGCGCCCTTGATGACCTGCTGCCAGTCGGTGCCGATGCCGACGAGGTTCATGCCGTTGTTGAGCACGCCCAGGACCAGGCCGCCGATGATCGCGCCGAGGACCGTGCCGACACCGCCGCTCATCGACGCGCCGCCGATGAACGAGGCGGCGATGGCCTCCAGCTCGAAGTTGAGACCCGCCTTGGGCGAGGCCGCGTTGAAGCGGGCGGCGAAGACCAGACCCGCCAGGGCCGCGAGCATGCCCATGTTCAGGAAGACCAGGAAGGTGACCTTCTTGTCCTTCACGCCCGACAGCTTGGCCGCGGGCAGGTTGCCGCCGATGGCGTAGATGTGGCGGCCGATGATCGCGTTGCGCATCAGGTAGCCGAAGCCGACCACCAGCACGCCCAGGATGAGCAGCACGATCGGCGCGCCCTTGTAGCTGGCCAGCAGCAGCGTGACCACGAGGACCGCGGCGACCAGCGCGACCAGCTTGAGCAGGAACAGCTTGAGCGGCGGGACGTCGAGGGAGAACTCCAGCTGCCGCTTGCGGTCGCGGACCTCCTGGTACACCACGAAGGCGATCAGGGCGAAGCCCAGCAGCAGGGTGAGGTTGTGGTAGTTGGTGTTCGGGCCGACCTCGGGCAGGAAGCCGTTGGCGATCTTCTGCAGGTCCTTGGGGAACGGGCCGAGGGTCTGGCCCTTGAGGAAGATCTCGGTCAGACCGCGGAAGAGCAGCATGCCCGCGAGGGTCACGATGAACGACGGTATGCCGAGATAGGCGATGAAGAAGCCCTGCACGGCACCGGCGGCGGCGCCGATGGCCAGGCAGAGGATCACCGCCACCGGCCAGGGCAGGTCGTGGTTGACCATCAGGACGGCGGCCGTCGCGCCGACGAAGGCGGTCAGCGAACCCACCGACAGGTCGATGTGGCCCGCGATGATGACGAGCATCATGCCGATCGCGAGGATCAGGATGTAGCTGTTCTGCAGCACCAGGTTGGAGACGTTGCGCGGCAGCAGCAGGTCGCCGTCCGACCACACCGCGAACAGCACCACGATCAGGCCGAGGGCCATCAGCATGCCGTACTGGCGCATGTTGCGGCGCATGCCGTCGAGCATCAGCTGCAGCAGCCCGCCGCCGGAGGCCGAGCCCTCTCTGCCGGGCGGCGCCGGTGCCGGGGTCTTGGCGGTCACGTCCGTGCTCATCGGCTTACCTCTTCGTCCTTCCGGGACTTCTGGTCCTGCTTGTCCTTCGTCATCTGCCGCATCAGCGCCTCCTGCGAGGCCTCGGCCCGCGAGAACTCACCGGTCAGCCGTCCCGCGGCCATCGTGTAGATGCGGTCGCACATGCCGAGCAGTTCCGGCAGCTCGGAGGAGATGAACACGACCGCCTTGCCCTCGGCCGCCAGGCGGTCGATGACCGTGTAGATCTCGTACTTGGCGCCCACGTCGATACCGCGGGTGGGCTCGTCCAGGATCAGCACCTCGGGACCCGCGAAGATCCACTTGCTCAGGACGACCTTCTGCTGGTTGCCGCCGGACAGCTTGCCGACCGGCTCGAAGACGGTCGGCGCCTTGATGTTCATCGACTTGCGGTAGTCCTCGGCGACCTGCCGCTCGCCGTGCTCGTCGACCACGCCCCGTTTGGAGACCTTGCCCAGCGCGGTCAGCGAGATGTTCCGGTTGATGGTGTCGATGAGGTTGAGGCCGTAGTGCTTGCGGTCCTCGGTGACGTAGGCGATCCCGTGTCCGACCGCCTCCGGGACGGTCTTCGTGCGGATCTCCCTGCCGTCCCTGAGGACGGTGCCGCCCGCGTGCCGGCCGTAGGTGCGGCCGAAGACGCTCATCGCCAGCTCGGTGCGGCCGGCGCCCATGAGTCCCGCGATGCCGACGATCTCACCGCGCCGGACCTCGATCGAGACGTCGTCGACGACCTTGCGCTGCTGGTCGATGGGGTGGTGCACGGTCCAGTTGCGGATCTCCAGGGCCGGGGCCGTGCCCTGCTCCGGCTGGTGCGGGGTCCGGTCCGGGAAGCGGTTCTCCAGGTCACGGCCGACCATCCCGCTGATGATCCGGTCCTCGGTCGTCTCGGCCGCCTTCACGTCGAGCGTCTCGATGGAGCGCCCGTCGCGGATGATGGTGACCGAGTCGGCGACCCGGCGGATCTCGTTCAGCTTGTGCGAGATGATGATCGAGGTGATGCCCTGCTCCTTCAACTGAAGGATCAGGTCGAGGAGTTTGCCGCTGTCCTCGTCGTTGAGCGCCGCCGTGGGCTCGTCGAGGATGAGCAGCTTCACCTTCTTCGACAGCGCCTTGGCGATCTCCACCAGCTGCTGCTTGCCCACGCCGATGTCGGCGACCCGGGTCTCCGGGTGCTCGTCGAGACCGACCCGGCGCAGCAGTTCGGCGGCGTGCCTGAGGGTGTCGTTCCAGTTGATCAGCCCGCGCTTGGCGTGCTCGTTGCCGAGGAAGATGTTCTCCGCGATCGACAGGTACGGCACCAGGGCCAGTTCCTGATGGATGATCACGATGCCGTGCTGCTCGCTCGCCCGGATGTCCTTGAACCGGCAGGTGTCGCCCTCGAAGAGGACGTCACCTTCGTAACTGCCGTGCGGGTGGACTCCGGAGAGCACCTTCATCAGGGTCGACTTGCCGGCGCCGTTCTCCCCGCAGATGGCGTGGACCTCGCCCTGGCGAACGGTGAGCGTGACGTCCGACAGCGCTTTGACACCGGGAAAGGTCTTGACGATCGAGCGCATTTCCAGGACGGGTCCCGCCATGGTCGTGCCTTCCAATCCTTGAGGGGGCCCGGTCAGTTGAGCTGGTCGGCGGAGTAGTAGCCGCCGTCGACCAGGACCTTCTCGTAGTTGCTCTTGTCGACGCTGACCGGCTGCAGCAGGTAGGCGGGGACGACCTTGGAGCCGTTGTCGTACGACTTGGTGTCGTTGACCTCGGGCTTCTTGTCGTTCAGGACCGCGTCGACCATGCTCGCGGCGACCTTGGCCAGCTCGCGCAGGTCCTTGAAGACGGTCTGGGTCTGCTGGCCCGACTTGATCGACTTCACCGAGGCGATCTCGGCGTCCTGGCCGGTGACGACCGGCATGGCCTTGCTGCCGGAGCCGTAGCCGTCCGACTTCAGGGCGGACAGGATGCCGATGGAGATGCCGTCGTACGGCGAGAGCACCGCGTCGACCCGGGCGCTGCGGTAGCTGGAGGTGAGCAGGTCGTCCATGCGCTTCTGGGCGGTGCCGCCGTCCCAGCGCAGGGTGGTGACCTGGTTGAGGTCGGTCTGCTTGGAGCGGACGACCAGCTGGCCCTTGTCCATGTACGGCTTCAGGACCTTCATCGCGCCGTTGAAGAAGTACCGGGTGTTGTTGTCGTCGTTGGAGCCGGCGAACAGCTCGATGTTGAAGGGGCCCTTCTTGCCCGCCTTCAGGCCGAGCTTGTCGACGATGTAGCCGCCCTGCAGCTCGCCGACCTTCTCGTTGTCGAACGAGGCGTAGTAGTCGACGTTCTCCGTGCCGAGGATCAGCCGGTCGTAGGAGATGACCGGGATGTCGGCGTCCTTGGCCTGCTGCATGACGTTGCCGAGGGACTTGTTGTCGATCGCGGCCACGATCAGGGCGTCCACGCCCTGCGTGATCATGTTCTCGATCTGCGAGACCTGCTGGTCCGGGTCGTCCTCGCCGAAGACCAGCTTGGTCTCGAACCCCTTGGCCTTCAGTTCCTTCTCGACGTTGGCGCCGTCGGTGATCCAGCGCTCGGAGGACTTGGTCGGCATCGCGATGCCGACGGTGGCGCCGTCGCTGCCCGACTTGTCCTCCTCGCTGCCGCCCTCGCTGCTCTGGCCGCAGGCGGACAGGGTGAGGGCGAGCGAGGCGGCGGAGGCTATCGCGGCGAGTGCGGCTCTGCGGTTGCGCATGGTCATCATCCTTGAGGTGAGGGCTGGGTCGGCGAGGCAGGTGTGTGGGATTGTGCGCGGTCGTGTCGTCTTTTGAGAAGGGAGTTTCCGGAACGTTATGACGAGATCTCGAACCGGTTGAGCGGGCCCGGCAACCGGGTGCCGAGCGGCGCCATGTCGCCGTCCGCCCCGTGCCGGGCGAGCAGATCGAGGGCGAGCCGACCGCGGCGCACCCGCTCCTTCGCGGTGGCCAGCGTGAGTTCCCGCAGGTGGTGGCCGTACGGATAGATCCCGGGCGCCTTGGACAGGCCGAACTTCAGGTACAGCGGGGCGCCGCGCCGGATCAGCTCGGCGACCTCGTACATGCGCACGTAGCCGCCGAGGTCGTCGGGAGCCTCGATGTACATGTCCATCGGCGCGGCCGAAACCCGCCGTATTTCGGTCAGGTGATCGGGCGTCAGGTCACTGGGCACGTTGATGGAGTCGGCACCGAGCCGCTCGTACACCGCGTACGAGGCCGGGTTGACCGGACCGACGAGCGCGGAGAGCTTGAGCGTGGTGTCGGCGGGGAGGATGCCGGCCGCACGGGCCCGGTGCAGCGTCCACAGCACGCCCTCGTCGGCGACGAGCAGGCACTTGACGCCCAGCTCGCTCGCCCGCACGGCGTCCTCGACGCACCCGGCGACCGCGGCGTGGCCGCGCGCCCTCAGGCCGGCCCCGCCCGAGTCGGTCCGGGTGGAGCCGCCGATGTCCCAGGTACCGCGAGGGCCGGTGAACAGGCAGAGCTCGATGTCGCGTTCGGCGGTGGCCTCGACCATCTCGGTGATCTCGGCGTCGGTCAGCATCCACACGCCGCTGCCCTGGCTGATCCGGTGGATCGGCACGTCGAGGCGCGAGGACTCCTTGAGCACCACCCCCAGCGCCTCCGGACCCTCGCAGGACGGGATCTCGGTGCGCCAGCGGCCGCCGCCCGGGAAGGCGTGCGGTGAGGCGTCGGCGGGGTCGGAGGCGGGCGCGGCCAGGCCGAGGGCGGTGAGGGCCTGCTCACCGGGCCTGCGTGCGGCGGCCGTGGCGGAAGCGTCGGTCACAAGCGTTCCTTAGTGTTCGATATGTCGGACGAAGTTCGCGGCCGTGGGCGTGGGTGGCGTGGGTGCGCGACGTCCGTTGCGGTGGTGTACGCCGGTGCGGAGGCCGTCAGGTCGCCCCCGCACCGGCGTACGGCTCAGGGGAGGGCGTCCGGGTGCAGCAGCACCTTGCCGACCTTCGGGTCGCCGGAGCCCACCAGCTCGATGGCCTCAGAGAACTCGGCGAGCGGCAGCTCGTGCGTCACCAGCGGCCGCGGATCGAGCAGACCGGCCGCGAAGACCCGCACCGTGTGCGCCCAGGCGTCCGGCGGCGCCCCGAAGACGGTGTGCACCTCCAGCTGCCGTACGACCAGGTCGGTCGGGTCGAGGCCGTCGGCGCCCGGCGCCGGGATGCCGGTCAGCACCAGGCGCCCGCCCCGGCGCAGCAGCGCGGCGGCCGTGCGGGCGGCGTCCGCGGACCCGGCGGTCTCGATCACGACGTCGAAGTCGTCCGTCAGCGGCCGGTCCTTGGTCCGGAAGTCGGTCGCGCCGAACTGCCGCGACAGCGCCTCCCGGTCCCCGCGCGTACCGACGACCAGCAGCTCGGCGGGGGAGGCGGCGCGCAGGAACTGCACGGCGAACATGCCGAGCGTGCCCGTGCCGACCACGGCGACGCGCTCGCCCGGCCGGGCGTTCGCCTTCAGCGCGGCGGCGGCGATGCAGGCCGCGGGCTCCAGAAGGGCGGCCGCGGTGAGATCGGCGTCGTCGGGCAGGGCGTGCAGCAGCCGGGCGGGCAGGGTCAGCGTCGGGGCCATGGCACCCGGCTGGGTGAACCCGGTCTCCTCGTACCCGGCCGTGCACAGCGTCGTCTCGCCCGCGTGACAGCGGTCGCACACCTGGCAGTTGCGGAAGCCCTCGCCCACCACCTTCCGGCCGACGAGCGAGCCCGGCACCCCGGCGCCGACCCGCGCCACCGTCCCGGACCACTCGTGCCCCGGGGTGAGCGGGTAACGCACGTACCCCTCGGGCCGGTTGCCCTGGTAGACCTCGCGGTCGCTGCCGCAGATCCCGGCGGCGTGCACCCGCACCAGCGCCTCGCCGGGGCCGGGTTCACGCGGCTCGTGCGGCACGAGCCGGTGCACCCCCGGCGCCTCGACGACGACGGCGCCGCTCATGCCCCGGTCCCCTTGGGGGCGCGCTTCTCCCAGCCCTCGGCCCACAGGTCGAACCGGGCCTGCTGCTGCGGGAACTCGGCCGCCGCGTCGGTGTCCAGCTCGACGCCGAGACCCGGCGCGTCGGAGAGGTGGAAGCACCCGTCCTCCGGGTCCACCCGCGGCGCGCCCTTGACGACCTTCTTGATCTCCGCGTCGGCGAAGTCGTTGAAGTGCTCGAGGATCTTGAAGTTCGGGGAGGTGAACCCGACCTGGAGGGAGGCCGCGGTGAGCACGGGGCCGCCGACGTTGTGCGGGGCGACCAGCGTGTAGTGCGTCTCGGCGGTCGCGGCCAGCTTCCGGGTCTCCCAGATGCCGCCGATGTGGCCGACGTCGGGCTGGATGACGTCCACCGACTGGTCCTCGAACAGCTCGCGGAACTCGATCCGGTCGTGGATGCGCTCACCGGTGGCGACCGGGATGTCGACCTTCTCGGCGACCTTCTTCAGCGCCTTGAGGTTCTCCGGCGGGACCGGCTCCTCCAGCCAGGCCGGCTTGAACGGCGCCAGTTCGCGGGCGAGCCGGACGGCGGTGGAGGGCGAGAACCGGCCGTGCATCTCCAGCATCAGCTCGGCGTCCGGCCCGATGGCGTCCCGCACGGCCTCGATCAGGGAGACCGCGTAGTTCGTCTGCTGCTGGTCCAGCTCGAAGTGCCCGGTGCCGAACGGGTCGATCTTCAACGCCCGGTAGCCGCGCTCCATGACCCCCTGCGCGGCCTTGTGGTACGCCTCCGGCGTCCGCTCGGTGGTGTACCACCCGTTGGCGTAGGCCTTGACCTTGTCGGTGACCTTTCCGCCCAGCAGCTGCCACACCGGGACACCGAGGGCCTTGCCCTTGATGTCCCAGCACGCCATCTCGACGACCGCGATGCCGGACATCACGATCTCGCCCGCGCGGCCGTAGTCGCCGTACTTCATGCGGCGGACCAGATCCTCGACAGCGAACGGGTCGGAACCGAGAATGTGGTTGGCCTCGGCCTCCTTCAGGTAGCCGAGGAGCGCGTCGGTGTGCCCCAGCATCCGGGTCTCGCCGACTCCGGTGAGGCCCTCGTCGGTGTGCACCTGGACGTAGGTCAGGTTGCGCCACGGCGTCCCGACCACGTGTGTGCTGATTCCGGTGATGCGCACGGCGGCTGCCCTTCGCTGTGTTCGATATTTCGTCACTCGTTCGAAATGCTGGCGTGACAGTAAGGACGGGGTGCTCGGAGTGTCAATGGGTCGGACACATAACGGTTTCGGCAGTTTCGCAAACGGGGGAGAGGAGATCCCGCACGCTTCCCCACACAACTTTCACAGTGGCCTCTAGGAACGCGCCCGTCCCGGAACTTAACCTTCCCGCGTCATGGACTACTGCCACCCGTGCCGACGGCACCTCAACGGCGCCCTCGCCTGCCCGGGCTGCGGCACGCCCTGCCACGAACTCCGCGCTTCGGACGACGCTCTGACGGCAAGTGAGGTGTTCGACCGGCGATACGGGGTCGAGCCTGCGGCGGCCGACGACACCGCCCGGGAAGCCCCGGAGCAGAAGCCCGACGACGACCCGGACGAGACCCTCGACGAGGACCCCGACGACGCCACCGCGCCCGGCGCCCGGTCCAGTCGCCGCGACCGCAAGGCCGCCGCCCACCGCAGGCGCCGCCGCCGGACCCTGCTCGTCGCCGCGGGCTTCGTCCTGGCGGCCGGGGGACTGAGCCTGGCCGAACTCGGCATGGACGCCCCGCACTCCCCGGAGAAGCCGGCCGCTGCGGGCGGCGAGACGACGGACGGCGAGGCGACGAGGGAGGTGGGCGAGGCGTCGGCGGTCCCGGTCGGCGACGCCCCGGGAACGACCACGACCACGGCCTCGGGCACGCCGTCCCCCGGCGCGTCGGCGTCGACAACGGTGTCGGCGTCCGCGTCGGAGTCGCCGGCGGACACGGAGTCCCCGACGGCGACCGGGCCGGACTCCCCACCGGCCTCCAGCCCTCCCTCCCCCGACCCCACCGGTCCCGCGAACCCGGACCCGTCGTCCCCCGAGTCCGACGACGACCCGCCTCCCACGACGACCCCCACCCCGCCGGAGCCCCCGGACCCGACCCCCACGGAAACCTGCGACCGCTTCCTGTGGTGGTGCACGTAGGAACACGTAACAACTCCACCCCTTCACCGACGCGCAGACGGGGCGAACCGGTACCCCGCGAAGTCGGCGACGTGGACATACCCGATGCGCCGGTAGAGGGCGTTGCTGGTGGGGTTGTCCGGGTCCGTGAACAGGACCACGTCCGTCGCCCCCGCGGCCAGCGCGGCTCCGCTCACCTCGGCCGTCACGGCTCCGGCGTAGCCGCGGCCGCGGAGGTGGGCAGGGGTGTAGACGGGGTCCACCCGGACCATGCCGCCGACGACCGGGGTCGCGGCCGCCATCGCCACGGGGGTGCCCTGCGGGGTCTCCCACAACGTGAAGTGCCGGTCGCCGAAGCGCGAGTCGTCCCAGGAGCCGGCGTCGATCAGGTCGATGGAGTGCTGCTCCCCGACGTCGACGCAGAACTCACGGCACCAGCGGACGACGTGCGCACGGTCCTCGCCGCTCGTGACGCGCCCCCGGCCCTCCGGGGACGGCCGCGGCGCGGTGAGCGTGCCGAGACGGTGGAGACGCGTCCGCCAGAAGAGCTCCGGAACCGCGCCCGTGTGCCGCCGCCACGACGCGGCGAAGGCACCGGCGGTGTCGCGGTCCGCGACGACGTCGGCGGGGGAGTGGCCGAGGCCGGCCAGGCGGGCGGCGAGGGTGTCGGTCTGCTCCCCGGAGAGGGGCGTGAGGCCCAGCCGGCCCCGCGGAGTGAGATAGAAGATCGCCCGCACCTCGCCTCCTGCCTCGAGCCGGCCGAAGACACCGGCGTCGGTGTCCTGCCCGGCCGCCCCGCGGCTCCGCAGTTTCTCGATGTCCGTCAGCGGCGTGTTGTGCAGGGCGGGGCGCGAGGACAGGAACCCGCCGGCTCGGCCGAGGAAGTCGTCGACGTCGTGAGTGAGATGCCAGTCGTCCGGAAGCATGCCGCATGGTCCCAGGTCGCGCGCGGACGGCGACGCGGGAGCGGGGCGAGACGCGGTGGCGGTCAGTGCCCCGGCGAGCCCTCCCCGACCATCAGCCGCAGCGCGTCCCGCAGCGCCACCCGCTCCGCCTCCGACAACCCCGCCAGTGGCTCGCGCGCGAAGCGCAGTGACTCCCGCAGCCCCCGGGCGACCCGCCGTCCCTCCTCCGTCGCCGCCGCGACCTTCACCCGGCGGTCGCCGGGGTCGGGCCGTCGCTCGACCAGGCCCCGCGCCTCCAGCCGGTCCACGATCCCCGTGACGTTCGACGGCTCGCACTTCAGCTTCTGGGCCAGCTTCCGCATCGGCAGCGGCTCCAGCGACAGCAGGCTCAGCAGCTTGGCCTGCGCCCCGGTCAGGGCGCGCTCCGCCGCCGCCTCCTCGTAGTCCGCGTGGAAGCGGGCCACGACCTCGCCGATCAGTTCGACGACTTCAAGGGTGAGAGCGTCGGGTCGGCGCGTGGTGTCGCGTGGTGTGGCCATGGAATCCAGGGTACCCATTTGTTTGACAAGCTGAAATGTTCAGTCGCATGGTTGTTTCAGAACATGAAACATTCTCGGCGGCCCGGCCGAGTCCGAGCAAGCCCCAGGAAAGGTGCCCCATGACCGACTCCCCCGCCCTCCCCGCCGTCAACCGCGCTTGGCACCTGGTCACCCGCCCGGTCGGCTGGCCGAAGCCCGAGGACTTCGCGCTCGTCGAGGCGGAGGTCCCCACCCCCGGCGACGGGCAGGTGCTGGTGCGCAACCTGTACGTCTCCGTCGACCCGTACATGCGCGGCCGCATGAGCGCCGCCAAGTCCTACGCCGCCCCCTACGAGCTGGACAAGCCCATGCTGGGCGGCGCGGTCGGCGAGGTCGTCGCCTCCAACGCCGAGGGCATCGCCGTCGGCGACCACGTCCTGCACTTCCTCGGCTGGCGCGAGTACGCCGCCGTGGACGCGAAGAGCGCCGTCAAGGTGGACCCGGACGCGGCGCCCCTGTCGACGTACCTGGGCGTGCTCGGCATGACGGGGCTCACCGCCTACGCCGGTCTGCTGCGCACCGCCTCCTTCAAGGAGGGCGACTCCGTCTTCGTCTCGGGCGCCGCGGGTGCCGTCGGCAGCCAGGTGGGGCAGATCGCCAGGCTCAAGGGCGCCTCGCGGGTCATCGGCTCGGCCGGCTCGGACGAGAAGGTCAAGCTGCTCCTCGACGAGTACGGCTTCGACGCCGCCTTCAACTACAAGAACGGCCCGGTGAGCGAGCAGCTGCGGGCCGCCGCCCCGGACGGCGTCGACGTCTACTTCGACAACGTCGGCGGCGACCACCTGGAGGCCGCCATCGGCTCCCTCAACCTGAACGGCCGCATCGCCATCTGCGGAGCGATCTCCGTCTACAACAACACCGAGCCCGCGCCCGGCCCGAAGAACCTCGCCCGCCTCATCCAGACCCGCGGCCGCATCGAGGGCTTCCTGGTCGGCGACCACTACGACCTCCAGCCGAAGTTCGTCGAGGAGGTCGGCCCCTGGGTCCGCGACGGTGAGCTGAAGTACCGCGAGACCGTCGTCGAGGGCATCGAGAACAACCTGGAGGCGTTCCTCGGGGTCCTGCGCGGCGACAACACCGGAAAGATGATCGTCAAGCTCTGACTTCCCGAAGATTCCGGCATGCGGTAGCGTCTTTCCGAAATCCGTCGTGATCGTGGGCGCGAGTCACGGCGGACCGAGGAGGAAGACACCCGTATGCCCATCCAGCAGTCCGAAGTCCTCTACACCGCCGTCGCCACCGCCGAGAACGGCCGCGACGGCCGGGTCGCCACCGACGACGGCAAGCTCGACCTCGTCGTGAACCCGCCCAAGGAGATGGGCGGCAACGGCGCCGGCACCAACCCCGAGCAGCTGTTCGCCGCCGGGTACAGCGCCTGCTTCCAGGGCGCCCTCGCCGTCGTGGCCCGCCAGGAGGGCGCCGACGTCTCCGGTTCCACCGTCACCGCGAAGGTCGGCATCGGCAAGAACGACGACGGCTTCGGCATCATCGTCGAGATCTCCGCCGAGATCCCGACGGTCGACGCAGCCACCGCCCGGTCGCTGGTCGAGAAGGCCCACCAGGTCTGCCCGTACTCGAAGGCGACCCGCGGCAACATCACCGTGACGCTCGCCTGACCGGGGCCGTGCCGGGACCGGAAACGGTCCGGCGCGCCGACCGGTAGAGTGCCGCCCATGCGTGATCTTGGGGCGGGGTTCGGCCACCTTCTGAAGGGCCAGCGCTGGGTGGCCCGGCACGGCAGGAGCTACGGCTTCGGGCTCGTCCCGGGCCTGATCACCCTGGTCCTGTACGTGGGCGTGCTGGTCGCGCTCGCGCTGTGGGGCGAGGACTTCGTCGCGTGGGTGACCCCCTTCGCCGACGACTGGTCGAGTCCCTGGCTCGGACTCTTCCGCGGCTTCCTCACCGCCGTGCTCTTCGCCCTCGCCCTGCTCCTCGCCGTCCTCACCTTCACCGCGGTGACCCTGCTGGTCGGCCAGCCCTTCTACGAGGCCCTCTCCGAACGCGTCGACCGCGACGTCTCCCCGGACGGCACGGCGCCCGGGTCCCACCTGCCGCTCTGGCGCGAGCTGTGGATCTCCGGCCGCGACAGCCTGCGGATCCTCGTCCGCGCCGCGCTCTGGGGCGTGCTGCTCTTCGCGCTCGGCTTCATCCCGGTCGTCGGCCAGACCGTGGTCCCGGTGGTCGGCTTCTTCGTCACCGGCTTCTTCCTCACCGAGGAACTGGCCGCCGTCGCCCTCCAGCGCCGCGGCGTCGAGCTGCGCGAACGCCTCGCCCTGCTGCGCTCCCGCCGGATGCTGGTCTGGGGTTTCGGCACCCCGCTGGGCGTGTCCTTCCTGGTGCCGTTCGTCGCCGTGTTCCTGATGCCGGGCGCCGTCGCCGGCGCCACGCTCCTCGCCCGGGAACTGCTGGGCGAGGAGACCCGCGACGGCGCCGGAGAGCTGTCCGAGGGCGGTGCCGCCGACCCGGCGGTCAGCCCCGGTCCGTCCCCGGAGCACTGACCGCCACGGCCACGATCGCCCGCGCCTGCGCCACGATGTCCAGCCGGTTGCGCACGAACTCCGGGTCGGTGACCGCCCCCGTCGCCGGATCGGTGTTCCCGGTCCCGAACTGAAGCACCGGCGTGTGCACGTGCCCGCCCGGCAGCGTGCCGTGCAGTCCGAGCCGGTCCCGCAGCAGCGTCGCGCGGTAGGCGATCTCGTTGGAGAGGTAGTTGCCGCCGCCGCCCTCCCGGGCCGTCGACCCGGGCGTGGGTCCGTCAGGCCGTACGACCGGTTCGTCGCCGCCCGCCGGGATCTCGGTCACGGCCGTGTTGTCGTACACCGGGAAGCGCCCGATGTCCGCCGCCGTGATCGCCGCGTACGGCAGCGTGGTCGTCGTCCACTGCGGCTGCGAGGTCGGGTCGGCGACCGGGACCGTCTCCGTGCGGGAGACGTTGTCGTTGTCCGGGAAGCCGCCCCGCCAGGCCCCGTTGGTCCGCTCCACGTCGAACCGGCCGACCCGGCCCTGGCTCACCGTGGTGAACAGGTCCACCCGCGGCAGGTACGGCCGCAGCGCCCGCTCCACCGTCCCCTCCGCGAAGTCCGCCCAGCGCACCGGGAACACGGCCGTCTCCACCCGGGCGGGACCGTCCGGGGTGTCGATCACCGTGCCGTCCAGGGCGAGCGCGACGGCGCCCGACGGGTTGGAGATCCGCACGTCCCGGTCCAGCGTGAAGGGGTCGAAGCCGGTGAGCAGCACCCGCTTGACGCCCTTGCCGTGCCCGTCGCGGTGGCCGCGCGGCAGGCGCAGGTCGGTCTGGCCGCGCGAGGCGCGCTCCAGCTCCGTCAGCAGCGCGGCCCGCTGCCGCTCGCCCAGACCGAACCCGGGCTCCCAGGTGCGCAGCTCGCGCGTCATCCCGAGCCGCGCCCAGTACAGCGGCCGGTCGTCGTCCCGGCTGAGGTCCCCGCGGGCCGGACCGCGCCCCTGCGCCCGGTCCACCGCCCGCCGCCACAACGCCGCGCCCTCGCGCTCGACGACCCGTCGGGCCTCGCGGTAGGAGTCCGCGCGCCCGAGCCCCCGGGCGAACGCCGGCGCCACCGCGGCGAATCCGGAGCGCCGCAGGATCTCCCGGGGCACCTCCCCGTCGAGCCGCCGCTCCTCCACGGTCGGTGCGGGGGCGGCGCCGCCCGCCTCGGGAGCCGCCGTCGCCGTCGTGGGGGCCGCGAGCCCCGCCATCAGGGCCAGTCCGAGTACACCGATCCGAACACGTATGGGTCTCAAGGGAGTCCAGGTCCTTCCGTCGCCGTGGGGTGCTGCCGGAACGGCGGCAGTATCGCGTGACGGAAGGGCCACGCGCCATGGCGCGTGGCCGACCGACTCGTGGCTGTTTGTGAAGGGTTCGTACGAACTCCTGATCGGACGCCCGATCGCGGACCGCCGGATCGGCGCGGCGATTAACGTCGGACCCGGGATGCGTGCGAGCGCGCCGTCCCCGTGGACAGCCCCGGTCCGGGACCTGACGGCCGGGCCGGGGCTCGGCCACCCCCGCCCGCCTCCTACCGCACCGAGAAGCCGTACACCGTCTCCGAGCGGAACACCTCGCCAGGGCGCAGCACCGTGCTGGGGAAGCCGGGACGGTTCGGGGAGTCCGGGAAGTGCTGGGTCTCCAGCGCGATCCCGTCCCCGGGGGCGAAGGGCTCGCCCAGGTGGTCGGCGGTGTACAGCTGGAGGCCCGGCTCGGTCGTCGCCACCGTGAGCACCCGCCCCGACGCCGGGTCGTACAGCTCGGCGACCTCCTCGGCCGCGTCGGTCACGCCCTTGTCCAGCACGTAGTTGTGGTCGTAGCCCGAGCCGACCTTGCGCGCCCGCCGGAAGTCGAAGCGCGTGTCCGTCACGTCGTCGAGGCCGCCCGTCGGGATCAGGCCGGCGTCGACCGGCGTGATCCGGGAGGCGGCCAGCCGCAGTTCGTGCCCGCCCGCGTGCCCGGAGCCGCTCAGGTTGAAGTAGCTGTGGTTGGTCGGGTTCAGCACGGTCGGCGCGTCCGTGACCGCCTCGTACACGATCCGCAGCGCGCCCGACCCGTCCAGCGTGTAGGTCACCGACATCTCCAGCCGCCCCGGGAAGCCCTCCTCGCCGTGCGGGGAGACCCGGCTCAGCCGGACGCCCTCCTCGACCGCAGCCACGTCCCACACACGCTTGTCGAAGCCCCGCGCGCCGCCGTGCAGCGTGTTGGGCCCCTCGTTGGGCGCCAGCGCGTACGTCCGGCCGTCCAGCGGAAAGCGCCCGCCCGCGATCCGGTTGGCGTACCGCCCGACCAGCGCGCCGAAGTAGGGCTCCGGGTGCGCCACATAGCCGTCCAGGTCCGCGAACCCCAGTACCACGTCGGCGGTGGTCCCGTCCCGGTCCGGGACCTCGGCCGACTGCACGATCCCGCCGTACGACAGGACCCGTACCCGTACGCCGGCCCGCTCCAGGGTCCAGCGGTGTACCGGGGTGCCGTCGGAAAGTGTGCCGAAGAGTTCGCTCATGTGCGGAACTCTAGGACACGCCCAGGTCAGCGGCCGGGTCAGGGACTCTTCGCGGTGACCGCGCGGTAGGCGATCTCCGCCAGCCGGGCCTGGCCGTCCACACTCGGGTGGAACCAGTCCCAGTGGCTCAACTGGTCCGTGCCGAACCGGAACTCGTGCACCGCGCCGTCGTCGGTGCGGCACCGCCGGTCCTTCGCGCAGACCTCCCGCAGCACCTCGTTGTAGTCCGCCACCCGGTCGCGCACCGTGTTGCGCCGCAGGGTCGCCGCCGAGTCCAGGGAGTCCGCGTCGCCCAGCATCGACGGACACAGGCCGAGCTTCCACACCTGCTTGCCCAGCGGGTTGGTGCGGCCCTGGGACCAGAGCCGCTTGAGGTCCGGGATGCTCGACACGTACACCTGCGCCTTGGGAAGCCTCTTGCGCAGGGTGGCCATCGCCTCCTCGAACTGCGCCCGGAAGTCCGCCACCGGCGTCATCGCCGAGGTCGTGGACCGGCACGCGTCGTTCGCCCCGGCCATCACCGCCACCAGCTCCGGCTCGCGCTGCGCCGCCCGCGTCACCTGGGCGGTCAGATCCGCCATCCGGGCCCCGGTGACCGCGTAGTTCCAGCTGTGCTCGGCCGCGTCCGCCTTCCCCAGCAGCCGTACGGCCAGCGAGTCGACCTCGGCGCTGCTGCCGGTCGCCCACGACACCTCCGGGCAGTCGGACAGCACCGCGCAGGCGTCAAAGCCGCGCGTGATGGAGTCGCCCACGGCGGCGACGGACGCCGGGCTGGTGTCCCAGGCGGGCGCCGTCCTCGTCGGCTTCGACGGACTGCCGGAAGGAGCGGGGGAGTCGCCGCCCGCGGCGTCGCAGCCCGCCGCACCCGCGCCCAGGACGGCCGCGGTCAGGGCGGCGAGCGCGACCCGCGCCCGGCGACGGCCGTACCGCGTCCGCTGGTCCGTCCCTCGACCCATACCGGTCCCACCCCTCGGCTCGTTCCTCCACCGTGCTCAACCCATGACACCGCGCGAGGGTTCCCGAGGGCGCCGATGCAACGGCTCACACCCGTACAAGCGTCCTGCCGGGTGAATGGCGCAGGTTTGTCGGCGGCGGGACCGACGGTACGTCACACTCCTTGCCCCGCCGCACGGTAGCCTCGCCATCAACGTGGCCCGCCCGGTCACGGCCGTTCCACCCGTTCCGAGATGTCCCGCTCAGCCCGGAGGTTCCGGTGACGACACGTGGAGTCCTGTACGTGCACTCCGCGCCGCGCGCGCTCTGCCCGCACGTCGAGTGGGCCGTCGCCGGGGTGCTCGGCACGCGCGTCGGCCTGGACTGGATCCGGCAGCCCGCCGCGCCCGGCACCTGGCGCGCGGAGTTCTCCTGGCAGGGGCAGGCCGGCATCGCCTCCAAGCTCGCCTCCGCACTGCGCGGCTGGCAGCTGCTCCGCTTCGAGGTCACCGCGGAACCCTCCGCGAACGCCGAGGGCGAGCGCTACAGCTGCACCCCCGACCTCGGCATCTTCCACGCCG
Organism: Streptomyces rubrogriseus; assembly: GCF_027947575.1. Classification (NCBI taxonomy): domain Bacteria; kingdom Bacillati; phylum Actinomycetota; class Actinomycetes; order Kitasatosporales; family Streptomycetaceae; genus Streptomyces; species Streptomyces rubrogriseus. The sequence goes on from NZ_CP116256.1 coordinate 1,638,694, forward strand.
TCGCCGGCATCCACGGCGACATCATGATCCCGGAGGACCGGCTGCGCGCGGCCCTGGTCCGCTCCCAGCGCGGCGAGACCGACCTCGAGTCGGACATCGCCAAGCTCCTCGGCAAGCCCTGGGACGACGAGCTGGAGCCCTTCCGCCACGCCGGCGAGGGCGCCCCGGTCCGCTGGCTGCACCAGGTGGTGTGACGCCCCCACCTCTCCTCGCACGCGTGAAGGGCCCCCACCGTCCGGTGGGGGCCCTTCACGTGCGTACGGCGGTCGCTCAGACCGACCGGAACGCGAGCACCACGTTGTGCCCGCCGAAGCCGAACGAGTCGTTCAGCGCGGCGATACGGCCCTCCACCGGGAGCTTGCGGGCCTCGCCGCGGACGATGTCCGCGTTGGCCTCGGCCTCCGGGTCGAGGTTCTCGACGTTGATGGTCGGCGGTGCCACCCGGTGGTACAGCGCGAGCACGGTCGCCACGGACTCCACGCCGCCCGCGCCACCGAGCAGGTGACCGGTCATCGACTTGGTGCCGGAGACCGCCATGTGGTCGACGTCGTCGCCGAGGACCTTGCGCAGCGCCTTCAGCTCGGCGATGTCACCGGCCGGCGTCGAGGTGGCGTGCGCGTTGACGTGCACGATCTCGGCCGGGTCCAGGTCGTTGCCGTCCAGCAGGTTCTGCAGGGCGGCGGAGATGCCGCGGCCCTCCGGCTCCGGCTGCACGATGTCGTGGCTGTCGGCGGAGATGCCCTGGCCGACCGCCTCCGCGTAGACGCGGGCACCGCGCGCGGCGGCGTGCTCGGCGGACTCCAGGACCAGGACGCCGGCGCCCTCACCGAGGACGAAGCCGTCGCGCGCCGTGTCGAAGGGGCGGGAGGCGCCCTGCGGGTCGTCGTTGTTCTTGGACATCGCCATCATGTTGCCGAACGCGGCGATGGGCAGCGGGTGGATCGCCGCCTCCGTGCCACCCGCGACGACGACGTCGGCGCGACCGGTGCGGATCATCTCGATGGCGTAGCCGATGGCCTCGGCGCCCGAGGCGCAGGCCGAGACCGGGGTGTGCACGCCCGCACGGGCGCCCACGGCCAGGCCGACGTTGGCGGAGGGGCCGTTCGGCATCAGCATGGGGACGGTGTGCGGGGAGACGCGGCGGACGCCCTTCTCCTTCAGCACGTCGTACTGGTCGAGCAGCGTGGTCACGCCGCCGATGCCGGAGGCGATGACCGCACCGAGCCGGTCGGGGTCGACGTGGGCCGCGCCGTCCTCGGCGGGGCTCTCGCCCGCCTTGCCGGCGTACCCGGCGTCCTTCCAGGCCTCCTGCGCCGCGATAAGCGCGAACTGCGCCGAGCGGTCGAGGCGGCGGGCCTGCGGCCGCGGGATGACCTCGGAGGGGTCGACGGCGGCCGGCGCGGCGATGCGAACCGCCTGGTCGGCGGCCCACTCCTGCTCCAGGGGCCGGACGCCGGACCTGCCGGCGACCAGACCCTCCCAGGTCGAGGCTGCGTCGCCACCCAGCGGTGTGGTTGCGCCGATACCGGTGACGACCACGGTGCGATTGGTCGAGCTCACGGGAATTCTTTCTCCAACGGGATACGGATTCGTACGGCGCCACCGCCGGGCGGCGGGGCAGTCGGCCCGGATCTGCCCGGTACCCGGGTCATGCCCGAGTATCGGCGGATCAGGCCTGGTGGTCGAGGATGTACTTCGTCGCGTCGCCGACCGTCTTGAGGTTCTTGACGTCGTCGTCCGGGATCTTGACGTCGAAGCGCTCTTCGGCGGCGACGACGACCTCGACCATGGACAGCGAGTCGACGTCCAGGTCGTCGGTGAAGGACTTGTCCAGCTTGACGTCCTCGACCGGGATGCCGGCGATCTCGTTCACGATCTCCGCGAGACCGGCGACGATCTCTTCCTGAGTGGCCATGACGGCGCTCCTTCTTTGTTGTCCAGAGGGTGTGGCGGCCCACCGCGTCGGCGGCGGGCGGTGCTGCTCTCCGTTCCGGACCGGGGTGATCCGGCACGGAGTGCCTAGGGGAGGGTAACGACCGTCGCGGCGTAGACGAGACCCGCCCCGAAGCCGATGACGAGCGCGGTGTCGCCGCTCCTCGCGTCGCCGGTCGCCAGGAGCCGCTCCATCGCGAGCGGAATCGAGGCGGCCGAGGTGTTGCCGGTGGTGCGGATGTCACGGGCGACCGTGACGTGCTCCGGCAGCTTCAGTGTCTTCACCATCGAGTCGATGATCCGCACATTGGCCTGGTGCGGGATGAAGACGTCCAGGTCGTCCGGGCTGATCCCGGCCGCGTCCAGCGCCTGCTGCGCGACCTTCGCCATCTCGAACACGGCCCAGCGGAACACCGCCTGGCCCTCCTGCGTGATCGCAGGAAACTTGACGTTGCCCTCGGAGTCGAGGGGCAGGTCGGAGACGTCACCGATCCGGAAGCGGTCCCAGGAGACCGTCTGCTTGATCGTTTCGGCCTTGTCGCCCTCCGAGCCCCAGACCGTCGGGCCGATCGCCGGCTCCTGGGACGGGCCGACCACGACCGCGCCGGCGCCGTCGCCGAACAGGAAGGCCGTGGCCCGGTCCTCCAGGTCGGTCAGGTCGGACAGCCGCTCCACGCCGATGACCAGCACGTACTCCGCCGAGCCCTCGACGACCATGCCCTTGGCCAGGGTCAGTCCGTAGCCGAAGCCCGCACAGCCGGCCGAGATGTCGAAGGCCGCGGCCTTGTCCGTGCCGAGGCGGTCGGCGATCTCGGTGGCGATGGCCGGGGTCTGGCTGAAGTGCGACACGGTCGAGACGACCACGGCACCGATCCGCGAGGCGTCGATCCCGGCGTCGGCGAGTGCCTTGCCGGAGGCCTCCACCGACATCGCCGCGACGGTCTCCTCGGGGCCCGCCCAGTGCCGGGTCTCGATGCCGGAGCGCGAGCGGATCCACTCGTCGGACGAGTCGATCGTCTCGAGGATCACCTCGTTCGGTACCACCCGGGTCGGACGGTATCCGCCGACGCCGAGGATGCGCGCGTACGGGGCGCCCTTGCTGGGCTTGATCTTCGACATGCTCTCGCGCTCCTTGTCAGGCCTGGGTGTGCTCGGCGACGAGCTCACGGGCCGCGTCGAGGTTGTCGGGGGTCTTCAGGGCCAGCGTCCGCACGCCGGGCAGCGCCCGCTTGGCCAGCCCGGTCAGCGTGCCGCCCGGACACACCTCGATGATCGCGGTGACGCCCAGCTCCTTGAACGTCTCCATGCACAGGTCCCAGCGCACCGGGTTGGCGACCTGGCCGACCAGCCGGTCCAGCACCTCGGTGCCGGAGGCGACGGCCCGCCCGTCCTTGTTGGAGACGTACGTCACCTTCGGGTCGGCCGGCGTCAGCGCCTTGGCGGCCTCGGCGAGCTTGTCCACGGCGGGGGCCATGTGGCGGGTGTGGAAGGCGCCGGCCACCTTCAGCGGGACGACCTTGCGGACACCCTCGGGCTTGTCCTCGTTCAGCGCGGCCAGCTGCTCCATGGTGCCCGCCGCCACGATCTGACCGGCGCCGTTCACGTTCGCCGGGGTCAGGCCGAGCCGCTCCAGGTGCGCGACGCTCACCTCGGGGTCGCCCCCGAGCAGCGCCGACATGCCGGTCTCGGTGACGGCGGCGGCCTCGGCCATGGCCAGACCGCGGCGGCGTACGAGGGACAGCGCGGCGGTGTCGTCGAGGACGCCCGCGAAGACGGCGGCGGTGATCTCGCCGACGCTGTGGCCGGCGACCGCGCCGGGCACGAACCCGGGGCCCGTCGCGTCAGCGACAGATGTCTGCGTACCGAGTGCCGCGGCGGACAGGATTCCGGCGGCGACCAGCAGCGGCTGGGCCACGGACGTGTCTCGGATCTCGTCCGCGTCGGCCTTGGTGCCGAAGTGGGCGAGATCGAGTCCGAGGGCGTCCGACCACGCGGCGACGCGGTCAGCGGCACCGGGGAGGGCGAGCCAGTCAGTCAGGAAGCCGGGCGTCTGGGCGCCCTGGCCGGGAGCGACGAGTACGAGCACTCTCACACTCTCTCTTGAGGACGGCCACGACCGCCCGTGGGGACAGGGACGAAGAACAGGAGCGGGTTTTGTGGACCCTGTACAAAATCCTAGAGCTGCGGATCTCCGTCGGCCAGACGCCCCAGGATGAGCGCGATCCGCAGTGTGAACGCAGACCGTACATCAGAGGGCGACCATCCGGTGACGTCAGTCACACGTCGGAGCCGGTAGCGCACGGTGTTCGGGTGAACGAAGAGCATCCGGGCGGCGCCCTCCAGACTGCTCGCCTGTTCGAGGTAGACGCTGAGCGTCTCGAGGAGCGCCGCTCCCGCTTCCTCCAACGGTCTGTAGATCTCCTCCACCAGTTGGTCACGGGCCGAGGGGTCGGAGGCGATCGCGCGCTCCGGCAGGAGATCGTCGGCGAGCACCGGACGCGGCGCGTCCTGCCAGGCGGTGCACGCCTTCAGCCCGGCCGCGGCGGCCTGCGCGGACCGGGTCGCGGCCAGCAGGTCGGGCACCACGGGCCCGGCGACGACCGGACCCTGCGCGAACGGCCCGATCAGCGACTTCGCCACCGCCAGCGGGTCGTTGCGGCCCCCGGCGATCACCACGAGCCGGTCCCCGAGCACCCCGGTCAGCACCTGGAGCTTGGCGTGCCGGGCCGCGCGCCGGATGGCCTCCACGGTCAGCTCGGAGTCCCCGTCGGGCGCGGTGCCCAGTACGACGCAGACGTGTTCGGGCGAATTCCACCCGAGGGCGGCGGCCCGGGACACGGCCCCTTCGTCGGCCTCGCCGCTGAGCACGGCGTTCACCACCAGCGACTCCAGGCGTGCGTCCCAGGCACCGCGTGCCTCGGCGGCCTGCGCGTACACCTGGGCGGTCGCGAACGCGATCTCCCGGGCGTACACGAGCAGCGCCTCGCGCAGCACCGACTCGTCACCGGGAGCCGCCACCTCGTCGATGGCGGACTCCATCACCTCGATGGTGGTGCGCACCATCTCCACGGTCTGCCGCAGCGTGATCGCCCGGGTCAGCTCGCGCGGCGCGGTCCCGAAGACGTCGGTGGAGATGGCCTGGGGCGCGTCCGGCTGCCGGAACCACTCGGTGAACGCGGCGATGCCGGCCTGGGCGACCAGCCCGATCCAGGAACGGTTCTCCGGTGGCATGGCCCGGTACCACGGCAGCGTCTCGTCCATGCGCGCGATGGCCTGCGCGGCGAGCGAACCGGAGGACTGCTCCAGCCGCTTCAGGGTCGCGGTATGCGGGTGGGCGGGCTGGGCGGGGGCGTCGGGCTTACCGGTTTCGGGTTCGGGCACGGGGACAAGACTGCCTTATCGGGCCGGGCGGGTGTGCCGCCGGGGCTACCGTGAACGACGTGATGGACGTACGCCGCGCCGACGAGCGCTACCCGGGCGGTGATCCGGCAGCCGGGATCACCTCCCGCCACGCCTTCTCCTTCGGCCCCCACTACGACCCCGACAACCTCCGTTTCGGCGCCCTGCTCGCCTGCAACGAGGAGCGCCTCGCCCCCGGCGCGGGCTTCGACGAGCACCCGCACAGCCACACCGAGATCGTCACCTGGGTCGTGGAGGGCGAGCTGACCCACCGCGACAGCACCGGCCACGAGACGGTGGTCCGCGCCGGGGACGTGCAACGCCTCAGTTCGGCGGCAGGCGTCCGCCACGTCGAGCGCAACGACGCCGCCGTCCCCCTCACCTTCGTCCAGATGTGGCTGGCCCCGCTGGACCCCGGCGGCGACCCCGCCTACGAGATCGTCCGGGGCATCGCGGACTCCACCCCGTACGCCGTCCCCGAGGCCGGCGCGATGCTCCACGTACGCCGCCTGACCGCGGGGGAGCGGACCGCGGTGCCGGACGGGGCGTACGTGTACGTGCACGTGGTGCGGGGTGAGTTGACGCTGGGCGGCGAGACCCTGGGCCCGGGCGACGCGGCCCGCGTCACGGACGCCGAGGCGCTGGACGCGGTGGCGGTGACGCGGGCCGAGGTGCTGGTGTGGGAGATGGCGGCGCCCTGACGGGGCCGGAGCGCGGGTCAGGTCAGCGGGTCCATGAACGGACCCGCAGCGCGCTCGAAGGCGGCGAGAGTGACTGCCGGTACGAAGACGGAACTGCTCTCCATCCCCTCGGGAAGGTGCGCGCGCATGTCCTCCGGGCACAGGAACGTACCGTCGGGGATGAGGATCCCCGCGCGGAGTCGGTCCACCAGCTCGATGATGATCTTCCATACGTCGCCGACCTGGGGACGTACCACGCTGATGAATTCCGCGAAGACGCCGATCTCGACCTCGCTGCCGTCAGCGGCACGGATCCAGTACTCCGTGGCGTCGTCGTCCTTCTCCTGCCCGGCCCGGACGGGCGAGAGCACCGCACGGACCACATCCAGGTCGGGCTCGGCCGGTTCGCCGTCGGTGAAGCGGTAGAGGCCCAGGTGGTAGCCCATCGCGGCCGGGTCAGCCCCGTGCCTCCGCCAGTACCGCGTCCGTGAAGGGTGGCCACGCCTCGACCGCCCAGGGGCCGAAGGCGCGGTCGGTGAGGGCCACGCAGGCCAGGGCGGAGTCCGGGTCGATCCACAGGAACGTGCCGGACTGGCCGAAGTGGCCGAAGGTGCGCGGGGAGGAGGCGGAGCCCGTCCAGTGCGGGGACTTGCCGTCGCGGATCTCGAAGCCGAGGCCCCAGTCGTTGGGGTTCTGGTGGCCGTAGCCCGGCAGCACGCCCTTCGTGCCCGGGTACTGGACCGTCATCGCCTCGGCGACCGTGCGCGGGTCCAGCAGGCGCGGCGCCTGGACCTCGGCGGCGAAGCGGAGCAGGTCCCCGACCGTCGACACGCCGTCCTTCGCCGGGGAGCCCTCGAGGGAGGTGTGCGCCATGCCCAGCGGCTCCAGCACCGCCTGCCGCGCGTACTCGGCGAACGGCATGTCCGCCGCCTTCGCGATGTGGTCGCCGAGCTGCTCGAAACCGGCGTTGGAGTACAGCCGGCGGTCCCCGGGCGGGGCCGTCACCCGGTGCTCGTCGAAGGCCAGGCCCGAGGTGTGCGCGAGCAGGTGGCGGACCGTCGCCCCGGGCGGACCGGCGGGCTCGTCCAGCTCGATCGCGCCCTCCTCGTACGCCACCAGCGCCGCGTAGGCCGCCAGCGGCTTGGTGACCGAGGCGAGCGGGAAGCGGTGCGCGGCCGGGCCGTGGGTGCCGAGGACGGTGCCGTCGGCCCGTACGACGCCCGCCGCGGCGGTGGGGACCGGCCAGTTCTCGATCGACGCGAGGCTCTTCAAGGACATGGCACCGAGCCTAAGCGGCTCAGAGATACAGCCGCATCGAGGGGGTCGCGTCGCGGGTGAAGCCCATCGACGCGTAGAGGGGCTCGGCGTCGGGGGAGGCCGTCAGCATGACGTGCCCCGCGCCGCGCTCGCGGAACCACGCCAGCAACTCGTCCATGCACGCCCGCGCGTACCCGCGGCGCCGGGCGTCCGGGTCGGTGGCGACGCTGAAGACGTACCCGAGCAGCCCGCCCGGCCTGTTAGGACCGCCGATCCGGTACTCCAGCGTCCCCACCACCAGCGCCGCCAGCGCGTCCGGCCGGTCCGGGTGGTCGACCACGAACGCCGCGAAGCCCCCGCCCGGATCGGCCAGTCTCAACCGCAGGCCGGGCAGTGATCCCGCCTGCCAGTCGGTGGGAGCGTCGGGGCTCACGGAAGCGATCATCACCTGTCGGAGGCGGAGCACTTCCTCCGCGTCCTCGGCCACGGCACGGCGTACGAGACTCATGCCCGCACGCTAGTGACCCGCCGGCTCGTGTGTCCCGCGGATTTCCCGACGGCGGGTTCCGGCCGGAGGCGCTTGCCTGGAGTGCACTCCAAGGTCATAGCGTTACGGTCATGACGGTGATGCAGACCACGGCCGGGACCCTCGTGCCGAACGCCACCAGTGACGCCACCAGTGACGCCACCGGAACGGACGTCTGTTCCGCCCCGCCCCCGCGCCACCCGCGCCCCGACGGGCAGGACAGCTACACCATCAGCGAGGTCGTCGCGTTCACCGGCCTGACGGCCCACACGCTGCGCTGGTACGAGCGGATCGGCCTGATGTCCCACATCGACCGCTCGCACACCGGGCAGCGCCGCTACAGCAACCGCGACCTGGACTGGCTCGGCTTCGTCGGCAAGCTGCGGATGACCGGCATGCCGGTCGCCGACATGGTGCGGTACGCCGAGATGGTGCGTGAGGGCGAGAGCACCTACCTCGACCGGCGGGAGCTGCTGGAGTCCACCCGGCGCGACGTGCTGACGCGGATCGCCGAGCTGCAGGACACCGTCGCCGTACTCGACCGCAAGATCAGTTTCTACGGGGACGCCGGACGTGCCCGTGAAGGGGAGAGGGACCGATGACCGACAGCAGGATCCCGACGGCACGGCTCGGCGCGGGCGGCCCGGAGGTCGGCGCCCAGGGCCTGGGCTGCATGGGCATGAGCTTCGCCTACGGCCCCACGGACACCGAGGCCTCCCGCGCCACCCTGGAGCGGGCGCTGGAGCTGGGCGTGACGCTCTACGACACCGCGGACGCGTACGGCGCCGGCGAGAACGAGCGGTTCCTCGCGCCGTTCTTCAAGGCCCACCGCGACGAGGTCGTCGTCGCGACCAAGTTCGCCCTGTCCATCCCGCCGGACGACCCGACCAAGCGGATCATCCGCAACGACGCGCCGTACATCCGGGAGGCCGTCGAGGCGAGCCTGCGCCGTCTGGACCTCGACGTGATCGACCTCTACTACATGCACCGGCGGGACGTGAACGTGCCGATCGAGGAGACCGTCGCCGTCATGGCCGACCTGGTCCGCGAGGGCAAGGTCAAGCAGCTCGGGCTGAGCGAGGTGACGGGGGACGAGCTGCGGGCCGCGCAGACGGTGCACCCCATCGCCGCGGTGCAGTCGGAGTGGTCGCTGTTCAGCCGGGACATCGAGGCGGGCGTGGTACCGGCCGCCCGCGAACTGGGCGTGACCCTCGTCCCGTACTCCCCGCTCGGCCGGGGCTTCCTCACCGGTTCCTTCGCCAACGCCGAACAGGACCTCACCGACGGTGACTTCCGCCGTCAGCAGCCCCGGTTCACCGGCGACAACGCGGCGGTTAACGCGGCCCTTCTCACCCCGGTCCGGGCGGTCGCCGAGGCCCACGACGCCACCCTCGGCCAGATCGCCCTGGCCTGGGTCCAGCAGCGGGCCCAGGTCCACGGCCTGCCGGTGATCCCGATCCCGGGCACCCGCAAGCCGGCCCGGGTGGAGGAGAACACGGCGGCGACCCGGCTCGTCCTGACGGAGGCCGAGCTGTCCCTGCTGGAGCCGATCGCGGAGAAGGTCGCGGGGGACCGCTACGCGGACATGACGTTCGCTTCCGCCGGACGGGAGTAGAAACAGACGCTCAAAGCTCCGCCAGCAACTCCGCCTTCTTCGAGGAGAACTCCTCGTCCGTCACCAGCCCCTGCTGATGCAGCTCCCCAAGGTGCCGGATCCGCTCGGCGATGTCGGCCGGGTCCCGCCGGGGCGCCGGCACGGTAATCGGCACCGGGGCGCTCGCGCCCCGTTCCCGCACCGCCGCCAGCACCGCCGCCGCGAACGGCAGCGACTCGTGCACCGGCCCGTACCCCAGCCCGAACACGACCGCCGCCGGGTCCTGGTCGGCCTGGGGGACGGCCTGCGCGGCCCCCGCGGCCGCCGACGCGTCGGCGTCGCGCGGCAGCAGCCGCAGGTACCCCTCGAACATCTCGGGGGAGCGCCACTCCACCCCGCCCAGGTCGGCGATCGGGAAGCTCTGGTCGCCGGCCTTCCACTTCGCCGACGACGCGCCCGTCCAGGACCACCGGAAGGAGACGGCCTTCCCGTCGAAGGACGCCTTCCCGTCGTAGGCCTTGAAGTGCAGCGGCGCCTCGGGCGGGGCCACCAGGTAGCGCTCGGTCCTGCCGGACTCGGTCAGCAGCGCCCGCAGCTCGTCGGCGTAGTACTCCGCGAGTGTCTCCCGTTCGGCGGGCAGCACCAGCCGGTAGGGGTCGCCGCCCTCCTTCAGCTGTCCGGCCGCCGCCTCGATCAGGGGATCGGCGCCCGCGCGCGGTTCGACGCGCAGTACGACGGTGCCGCGCCTGCCGGGCGTGAGCGTCACGCCCTCGATCGCCTCCAGGGGCACCCGGCGTTCTCCCAGGGCCTGGAACAGCTTGGGTGTTCGAATCCCCCGTTCGTAGCGGATGAGCACGGAGTCGGACTCGAACTCCCAGGCGGCATGAAATCCGGCCAGTACGTCACCCATGCGGCTCATCGTATGCGGCACGAGCCTTCCCGTCCCCTCCCCGTGCAAACCGGAGTTTCTGCGCCTCTACGCGCGTCCGGCCGCCGTAGCCACGGACAAACCCGCCCGGCATGTGTCGTCCTCGCCGGCGCAGGCGACCGTGCGGTATGCGCCAACCCCGATCCCCGCGAAGTTCCGCAGGCTGTCCGTGCCCGGCACGAAGTAGCCGCTGTGGCCCTGGGCGTCCCGCGCGGACAGCACCCGCGCCCCGAAACCGGCGGACACCGGATCGGCGCCGTGCCCGAGGCCGCCGACCTCCAGGTACGGCACGTCCTGGATCCAGTCGTCGGCGTCCCGCATCGCCCATACGCGGGCGGAGGTGTCCAGGCGGGAGGCGTTCTCGGCGCGCATGCCGGGACTGCCGGCCACCGCTATGTCGGTCACCCGCGAGGGGAGCGTGCCGGCGGCGAGGCCGCACACCACCGAGCCGTAGCTGTGGCAGAAGAGGGAGACCGGGGCCTTGCCGGGCAGCGCCCGCAGCAGCGCGTTCAGCCGTACGGCCCCGTGCGCGGCGCGGTTCGCGGTGGCCGCCTCCATGCCGAGGCCGCTGGGCGAGGTGTAGTCGGCCCAGGCGATCACGGCCGTGCCGGTGCCGGGGCTCGCCGCACGCTCGGCCGCGTACAGCGACTTCGCCATGCCGACGGGCGCCGCGTACCGCTTGCGGTCGGTGCGCTGGAAGGTGAGCAGTTCGGTGTCCACGCCGGGCACGACGACGGACACGCGCTCGGCGCGGTCCAGGTTCCCGAAGACCTCGGCGACCCGGCCCGAGCCCGCCGGGTCGAAGGCGAGGATGTGCCGGCCGGGGTCGAGCAGCGCCTCGTAGTTGTGCATCCGTCTGCCGGCCTCGCGCTGCCCGGCCGGGGACAGCCGCTTGTCGTGCGTGCGCTCCCGCTCCACCGACCGCGCCTTCTCCAGCGCGGAGCGGTTGGCGAGGTAGCGCAGTTGGACGGGTGCGCCGTTCATGTTGCCGACGGCCAGGGGATACCGGTGGGCCAGGCTGGTGCGCTGCCATGCGGTGAGCGAGGCGAAGAAGCGGGCCAGCCGGGCGGGCGCGGCCTGGGCGTCGGGCAGCCGCCGTCCGTCGATCCGGCCGTGCTCCCAGGCCGCGACGGACGCTTCGAGTGCGGTGGGGCCCCGCTGGTCGCGCAGGGCGGTCCAGCCGGTGGTCGCCAGCATCACGAACACCACGGCCAGGGCGAGCAGTACGCGCCAGACGTTCAGCTGCGGGGAGGTGTCGAAGGAAGTCACTGGGAGGACACACTAGGAGAACGGGCCGGTCTCGCGTGAATCCAGTGACACGGATCACGTTTCGGCGCGGCGCCAGTTCCCGGTGAGCGCGGGCGCCACCTGGTCGAGGTAATCGGCCGTCAGGTCCCGCAGGGCCGCCGGGCTCGCGTCGTCGCGCGCCGACCAGATCCGCTCGGTGACCCGCATCACCGCTCCGAAGACGGCCACGACCACCCGGGGCCGCGGGTCGCCGTCCACGTCGAGGCCCTCGCGGACGGCGACGACCCGGGCGATCTCCTCCTCCAGCTCCGTCGCGCGTCGCAGGTGCGCGGCGAGCAGCGCGGGTGTCGACTCGATCACCCGGTAGAAGCGCATGTGCAGCTCGAGCGGGACCAGCTGCTCGACCGCCTCGCCGATGGTGCTCCAGCTCTCCGCGAGCGCCCGGCGCAGCGCGTCCAGGGGCGCCTCCTCGGGCGGGCGGGCGAGCACGGCCTGGACGAAGTGCGACTCCGCGAGCCGGGCCACGAAGAACGCCGCGTCCTCCTTGGAGGCGAAGTACCGGAAGAAGGTGCGCTGCGAGACGTCGGCGGCCTCGGCGATGTCGTCGACGGTCGTCTCCTCGTAACCGCGCTCGGTGAACAGTTCGAGGGCGGAGCGCAGCAGCAGGTCCCGGGTGCGCTGTTTCTTGAGTTCGCGCAGGCCGGGACGGGAGGCCGCCGGTGCGGTCTCCGAGGGCGCCGACGTGCCGGCCACCTTCAAAAGTCGTCTCCTTCGTACGGTTTCCCCAGTTCAGGCTATATGGGGGATGTCCTGTCAGTTACTGACTCGTGAATTGGTTTGTCAACTGTCAGAGGCTGTCATTAGCCTCGGCGGTATGACTAGTCAGACCACCATCGACAAGCCGGGACCGGGTGACGGCACCCCGGCGGGTTCTGCGCCCGCCAAGGGATGGCGCGGCCATCCGTGGGTCACCCTCGTCACCGTCGCGGTCGGGGTCATGATGGTGGCCCTGGACGGCACCATCGTGGCGATCGCCAACCCGGCCATCCAGGACGACCTGGATGCCAGCCTCGCGGACGTCCAGTGGATCACCAACGCCTACTTCCTCGCGCTCGCGGTCGCCCTGATCACCGCGGGCAAGCTCGGTGACCGCTTCGGCCACCGGCAGACCTTCCTCATCGGCGTGGCGGGCTTCGCGGCCTCCTCCGGCGCCATCGGACTGTCCGGCAGCATCGCCGCGGTCATCGTCTTCCGCGTCTTCCAGGGCCTGTTCGGCGCGCTGCTGATGCCGGCCGCGCTCGGTCTGCTGCGGGCCACCTTCCCGGCCGAGAAGCTCAACATGGCCATCGGCATCTGGGGCATGGTCATCGGCGCCTCCACCGCGGGCGGCCCGATCCTCGGCGGCGTGCTGGTCGAGCACGTCAACTGGCAGTCCGTGTTCTTCATCAACGTGCCGGTGGGCGTCGTCGCCGTCGTGCTCGGCGTGATGATCCTGCTGGACCACCGGGCCGAGAACGCGCCGCGCTCCTTCGACGTCGTCGGCATCGTGCTGCTGTCGGCCTCGATGTTCGCCCTCGTCTGGGCGCTGATCAAGGCCCCCGAGTGGGGCTGGGGCTCCGGCCAGACCTGGGTGTACATAGCCGGCTCGGTGGTGGGCTTCGTCCTGTTCTCCGTGTGGGAGACCAAGGTGAAGGAGCCGCTGATCCCGCTGGCGATGTTCCGCTCGGTGCCGCTGTCGGCCGGTGTGGTCCTGATGGTCCTGATGGCCATCGCCTTCATGGGCGGCCTGTTCTTCGTCACCTTCTACCTGCAGAACGTCCACGGCATGAGCCCCGTCGACGCCGGTCTGCACCTGCTGCCGCTCACCGGCATGATGATCGTCGCCTCGCCGCTGGCCGGCGCGATGATCACCAAGGTCGGCCCTCGTATCCCGCTGGCCGGCGGCATGGTGTGCACCGCCGTCGCCATGTTCGGCATCTCCACGCTGGAGACGGACACCGGCAGCGGTCTGATGTCGCTCTGGTTCGCCCTCCTCGGCCTCGGCCTCGCGCCCGTCATGGTCGGCGCCACCGAGGTCATCGTCGGCAACGCGCCGATGGAGCTGTCCGGCGTGGCCGGCGGCCTCCAGCAGGCGGCGATGCAGATCGGCGGCAGCCTCGGCACGGCCGTGCTGGGCGCCGTGATGGCCTCCAAGGTCGACAGCGACCTGGCCGGCAACTGGAAGGACGCGGGGCTGCCCGAGCTGACGCCGGAACAGGCGGACCAGGCTTCCGAGGCGGTCCGGGTCGGTGTCCCGCCGGTCGCGCCGGGCACCCCCGCCGAGGTCGCCGGGAAGATCGCGGACGTCGCCCACGACACCTTCATCTCCGGCATGAGCCTGGCCTCGCTGGTCGCCGCCGGGGTCGCGGTCGTGGCGGTGTTCGTCGCCTTCCTGACCAAGCGCGGCGAGAACGCGGAGGCGGGCGCGGGCGTGGGCCACATCTGATCCGGCCCGCGGAGTTGGCCGGCCCCGTCCCCGTTTCGTCCATCAGGGTGACAGGGGCCGCGAACCCTCCCCGCGACCAGACCGCGCAGGTCACAGTGGGTCACGTCCTCCGCAGGGCACGGAGGGCGTGCGGCTGCGGCGCGCTGCCGGAGGGGGGCGGCGCGCAGGCAGCACGTTCGAAGCAGGCATGACACGCCATACGCGGGTACCCGAACTTCACGGAGAGTTCAGGGAGTTGATGATGGCGAGCTTCGGACAGGGATCGCGCAGGCACCCCCGCTCACGTGGCCGGACGTGGTCACGGACCGGGCCGGATCGCGCGACACTCGCGATCGTCGGAGTCGTCTGCGCGGTCGCCGGGTTCTTCGCGCTGGGGATCGTCCTCGGCCCCGTGGCGATCGTCTGCGGCTGGCTCGCGATGGGCCGCACCTGGGCGGGTTCCCGCTCGGTGCCGGCCGTGGTCGCCGTGGTCCTCGGAGCCATCGACACGCTCCTGGCACTCATCGGGCTCATCGGAGCGACGACTCCGGGCCACGGCATGTTCTAGCCGTACCCGCGGCATCACCTGTCGCCCGGATGTTCCCACCCCCGCCCGCTACGGACGGGGGTGAGCCCTGTGCCACCCCGGCCAGGTACCCCGTACGGGGCACGAGGGCGGGGTACGGAGGTACGTCCTAGGCGTCCCCGCCGGCCACCCCCGGGTCGGCCGCGGTCACGTCGAGCAGCCGGTACCGGTCGATCGCCTGCTTCAGCACCGACCGGTCGACCTTCCCCTCCCGGGCCAGCTCGCTCAGCACGCCCACCACGATCGACTCCGCGTCGATGTGGAAGAACCGCCGCGCCGCCCCCCGGGTGTCCGCGAAGCCGAACCCGTCCGCGCCCAGCGACTGGTACGTCCCCGGCACCCACCGCGCGATCTGGTCCGGCACCGACCGCATCCAGTCGGACACCGCCACGAACGGCCCCTGAGCCCCCGCCAGCTTCCGCGTGACCCAGGGCACCCGCTGCTCCTCCTCCGGATGCAGCAGGTTGTGCTCCTCGCAGGCCACGGCCTCGCGCCGCAGCTCGTTCCAGGAGGTCGCCGACCAGACGTCGGCGCGCACGTTCCACTCCTCGGCGAGGATCCGCTGCGCCTCCACGGCCCACGGCACCGCGACCCCGGACGCCATGATCTGCGCCGGGATCGAGCCGCCGGTGCCCTCGCTGAAGCGGTAGACGCCCTTGAGGATGCCCTCGACGTCCACGTTCTCGGGCTCGGCCGGGTGCCGGATGGGCTCGTTGTAGACGGTGAGGTAGTAGAAGACGTCCTCGCCGTGCGGGTGCTGTTCGTCGCCGCCGTACATCCGGCGCAGCCCGTCCTTGACGATGTGCGCGATCTCGAACCCGAAGGCGGGGTCGTACGCCACGCACGCCGGGTTGGTCGAGGCCAGCAACTGCGAGTGTCCGTCCGCGTGCTGGAGGCCCTCACCGGTCAGCGTCGTACGGCCGGCGGTCGCGCCCAGGACGAAACCGCGCGCCAGCTGGTCACCCATCTGCCAGAACTGGTCACCGGTGCGCTGGAACCCGAACATCGAGTAGAAGACGTACACCGGGATGAGCGGTTCGCCGTGCGTGGCGTACGCCGAGCCCGCCGCGATCAGCGAGGCCGTGCAGCCGGCCTCAGAGATGCCGTCGTGCAGCATCTGCCCGTTCGGCGCCTCCTTGTAGGCGAGCAGCAGATCGCGGTCCACGGACTCGTACTGCTGCCCGAGCGGGTTGTAGATCTTCGCGCTCGGGAAGAACGAGTCCATGCCGAACGTGCGGTACTCGTCCGGCGCGATCAGCACGAACCGCTTGCCCAGTTCCTTGTCCCGCATGAGGTCCTTCAGCAGGCGCACGAAGGCCATCGTCGTCGCGATGGACTGCTGCCCCGACCCCTTCTTCACGGTCGCGTACGTCTTGTCGTCCGGCAGCGGCAGCGGCTTCGACCGCACGACCCGGGTCGGCACGTAACCGCCGCAGCCCAGGCGCCGGTCGTGCATGTACTGCATCTCCTCCGTGTCCCGGCCCGGGTGGTAGTACGGCGGCGGGCCGGACTCCAGCTCCTTGTCGGAGATCGGCAGGTGCAGCCGGTCGCGGAAGCGCTTCAGGTCGTCGACCGTCAGCTTCTTCATCTGGTGCGTGGCGTTGCGGCCCTCGAAGTTCGGGCCCAGCGTCCAGCCCTTGATCGTCTTGGCCAGGATGACCGTCGGCTGGCCCTTGTGCTCCAGCGCCGCCTTGTACGCCGCGTAGATCTTGCGGTGGTCGTGACCGCCGCGGCCCAGGTGCAGGATCTGGTCGTCGGTCATGTTCTCGACCATCGCGCGCAGCCGGTGGTCGTCGCCGAAGAAGTGGTCGCGGATGTAGGCGCCGGACTCGGTGGCGTACGTCTGGAACTGGCCGTCCGGCGTCGTGTTCATGCGGTTGACCAGCACGCCGTCGCGGTCCTGGGCCAGCAGCGGGTCCCAGGTGCGGTCCCAGACCAGCTTGATCACGTTCCAGCCGGCGCCCCGGAAGACCGACTCCAGCTCCTGGATGATCTTGCCGTTGCCGCGTACCGGGCCGTCCAGGCGCTGGAGGTTGCAGTTGACCACGAAGGTCAGGTTGTCCAGGCCCTCCCGGGCGGCGATGGACAGCTGGCCCAGCGACTCCGGCTCGTCCATCTCGCCGTCGCCGAGGAAGGCCCACACGTGCGACTTCGAGGTGTCCGCGATCCCGCGCGCGTGCATGTAGCGGTTCATCCGCGCCTGGAAGATCGCGCCGATCGGACCGAGGCCCATGGAGACCGTCGGGAACTCCCAGAAGTCCGGCATCGACCGCGGATGCGGGTACGACGACAGCATGTACGGCGCCTTGGACTTCTCCTGGCGGAAGCCGTCCAGGTGCTGCTCGCTCAGCCGGTCCAGCAGGTACGCGCGCGCGTAGATGCCGGGGGAGGCGTGCCCCTGGAAGAAGACCTGGTCTCCGCCGTCGCCCTCGTCCTTGCCCCGGAAGAAGTGGTTGAAGCCCACGTCGTACAGGGAGGCGGAGGAGGCGAAGGTCGCGATGTGGCCGCCGACGCCGATCCCGGGCCGCTGCGCGCGCGAGACCATCACCGCCGCGTTCCAGCGGGTGGCGTTGAGGATCTTGCGCTCGATCTCCTCGTTGCCGGGGAAGAACGGCTCGCTCTTGGTCGGGATGGTGTTGACGTAGTCCGTGCTGCGCATCTCGGGCACGGCCACGCGCTTCTCGCGGGCCCGCTCGATCAGCCGCAGCATCAGATAGCGGGCCCGTTCCCGGCCGCGCTCGTCGACGGCGGCGTCGAGCGAGTCGAGCCACTCCTGGGTTTCCTCGGGGTCGAAGTCAGGAACCTGACTGGGAAGGCCGCCAATGATGATCGGACTGCGATCACTGCGATCGGATGCGGAAGCCACGCTGTTCCTTCGCTGTCAGAGGGCCGTTTTTCCGGGTTTCACTCCGGGTTCTTCCCCGGTTCTTCCCGGGTTTCTGCGCCGATTCCCCCGCCGGTTCCCCATCGTGTACCTCGCGGGGGCAATCGTCATCTGTACCGTGGGGTAACCGGTTCTCCCGTGAGGATCGGGGGCACGTTCATTCGAGTCTCGTACCCACACATGGTTCCCAAATACGCAAACGGGGCAGATAGGTGTGGTGTACGTCACCTTCGGGCTGGACGGCATGGTTGGAGTTGCGGCGACACAGCCGGGATCGTCACCGTTTCGGCGGTCCCAGACGCCGGGTACTTGCGCGATCCGTCCCGCCCGTGTGGACTACGGCCAAGCCTCGCGCACGCGCGTGGCTGAAGACATCTACCGAAACATGATCAGGAGGCAACCCGTGAGCGCGACCGCGGACCACGCGGAGGAGCGGACGAACCCTGCCGCCAGGCTGGGTTTCCAGCCCGGGCAGGTGGTCCAGGAGATCGGCTACGACGACGACGTCGACCAGGAGCTCCGCGAGGCCATTGAGGGCGCCGTCGAGGGCGAGCTGGTGGACGAGGACTACGAGGACGTGGCCGATGCCGTCGTGCTGTGGTTCCGTGACGACGACGGCGACCTGACGGATGCGCTGGTGGATGCCACCACGTACATCGAAGAGGGCGGGTCGATCCTCCTTCTCACGCCGAAGACCGGCCGTGACGGGTACGTCGAGGCCAGTGACATCTCGGAGGCCTCGACGACCGCCGGACTGACGGCGTCCAAGAGCGTCAGCGTCGGCAAGGACTGGAGCGGCAGCCGGCTGGCGACGCCCAAGGCCGCCAAGTCCAAGCGGTAGCCCGACCGGGCTCCGTGACGTTCCGGACTCCGGGCGGGTCGACGGCCGACGGCTGTCGGCCCGTCCGCGGGTCCGCGACCGTCCCTGCGTAGGGTGTTTCCAGCGAATCACCCACGGAGATCTTCCCGCGGAGATCTTCCTACGGAAGGGACGAACGGGACATGGCGATCCAGGTCGGCGACAAGGCCCCCGACTTCGAACTCAAGGACAACCACGGTGCGACCGTCCGGCTGTCCGAGTTCCGCGGCCGGAAGAACGTCGTGCTGCTCTTCTACCCCTTCGCCTTCACCGGTGTGTGCACCGGCGAACTGTGCGAGGTGCGCGACAACCTGCCGCAGTTCTCCGACCGCGACACCGAGGTGCTCGCCGTCTCCAACGACTCCATCCACACCCTGCGCGTCTTCGCCGAGCAGGAGGGCCTGGAGTACCCGCTGCTGTCCGACTTCTGGCCGCACGGCAACGTCTCGCGCGCCTACGGCGTCTTCGACGAGGACAAGGGTTGCGCCGTCCGCGGCACCTTCGTGATCGACCAGGAGGGTGTCGTCCGCTGGACCGTGGTCAACGCTCTGCCGGACGCCCGTGACCTGGCCGAGTACGTGAAGGCGCTCGACGCCCTGTGACCGGCGCCCCGCCGGCCGGCACCGCGTGGCGACCCCGCGTGGCGACGCCGGGTGCCGACACCACGTGATTGGTCGGCTCCGGGGACTGCGGGGCGCGGGAACCCGTCACTAGGATCAACTCGTTGATCCGATATCCACGCACTACGGGGCACCCCGCCCCTGGACACCAATGGAGGACTCGTGGGAGTCAGCCTCAGCAAGGGCGGCAACGTTTCGCTGACCAAGGAGGCCCCCGGCCTGACCGCGGTCATCGTCGGTCTGGGGTGGGACATCCGCACCACGACCGGCACCGACTTCGACCTCGACGCCAGCGCTCTGCTGCTGAACAGCGGCGGCAAGGTCGCCAGCGACGCGCACTTCATCTTCTTCAACAACCTGAAGAGCCCGGACGGATCGGTCGAGCACACCGGCGACAACATCACCGGTGAGGGCGAGGGCGACGACGAGCAGATCAAGATCAACCTCGCCACGGTCCCCGCCGACATCGAGAAGATCGTCTTCCCGGTCTCGATCTACGACGCCGAGAACCGCCAGCAGTCCTTCGGCCAGGTGCGCAACGCGTTCATCCGCGTCGTCAACCAGGCCGGCGAGGCCGAGATCGCCCGCTACGACCTGAGCGAGGACGCCTCCACCGAGACCGCCATGGTCTTCGGCGAGCTGTACCGCCACGGCGCGGAGTGGAAGTTCCGGGCCATCGGCCAGGGCTACGCCTCCGGCCTGCGCGGCATCGCCCAGGACTTCGGCGTGAACGTCTGAGCGACCGATCGACCGATCGGCCGGACGGCCGGGGCGACGCCCCCGGCCGTCCGGTGAGGCCACGGTCTCGACACGTCCGGCGCCGCACGGTTTACGTGCGGCGCCGGACGCGCAGGAAACAGGAACCATCACCCGGGGAGGGACCATCACCATGGGCGTCACGCTTGCCAAGGGCGGCAACGTCTCCCTGTCCAAGGCCGCACCGAACCTCACGCAGGTACTGGTCGGGCTCGGCTGGGACGCGCGTTCCACCACCGGAGCACCCTTCGACCTCGACGCCAGCGCACTCGTGTGCAGCAGCGGCCGGGTGCTCGGCGACGAGTGGTTCGTCTTCTACAACCAGCTCAAGAGCCCGGACGGCTCGATCGAGCACACCGGCGACAACCTCACCGGCGAGGGCGACGGTGACGACGAGTCGCTGCTGGTCGACCTCTCCAAGGTGCCGGCCCACTGCGACAAGATCGTCTTCCCGGTCTCGATCCATATGGCCGACGAGCGCGGCCAGACCTTCGGCCAGGTCAGCAACGCCTTCATCCGGGTCGTCAACCAGGCCGACGGCCAGGAACTGGCCCGCTACGACCTCAGTGAGGACGCCTCCACGGAGACCGCGATGATCTTCGGCGAGCTCTACCGCTACCAGGGCGAGTGGAAGTTCCGTGCAGTGGGGCAGGGGTACGCGTCTGGGCTTCGCGGCATCGCTCTAGACTTCGGAGTCAACGTTTCGTAAAGCCGAGTACGGCGCGGGGGAGCCCCGTACACACACGATTGGGTAGCCAGTGCTTCTGAAAACCTTCGGCTGGTCGTTCGCGGTCACCGCGCTCGGCCTGGTCGCGGCGGTCTTCTACGGGGGGTGGACCGCCTTCGGCATCGTCGCGATCCTCTCGATCATGGAGATCTCGCTGTCCTTCGACAACGCGGTGGTCAACGCCGGGATCCTGAAGAAGATGAATGCCTTCTGGCAGAAGATCTTCCTCACCATCGGCATCCTCATCGCCGTGTTCGGCATGCGCCTGGTCTTCCCGGTCGTGATCGTGGCGATCAGCGCCCAGCTCGGACCGATCGAGGCCGTCGACCTCGCGCTCACCGACAAGGACCGCTATCAGGAGCTGGTGACGGACGCCCATCCGTCGATCGCCGCCTTCGGTGGCATGTTCCTTCTGATGATCTTCCTCGACTTCATCTTCGAGGACCGGGACATCAAGTGGCTGGCCTGGCTGGAGCGTCCGCTGGCCAAGCTCGGCAAGGTCGACATGCTGTCGGTCTGCATCGCCCTGATCGTGCTGCTCGTCTCCGCGATCACCTTCGGCGCCCACGCCCACCAGCACGGCGGCGCCCATGCCGACAAGGCGGAGACGGTCCTGCTCGCGGGCATCGCGGGCCTGATCACCTACATGATCGTGGGCGGTCTCTCCGGCTACTTCGAGGACAAACTCGAAGAGGAGGAGGAACGGGAGCACGAGGAGGAAGAGGAAGCCGCGCGCACCGGCAAGCCCAAGTCGGCCGTCAGGCTGGCGGGCAAGGCCGCGTTCTTCATGTTCCTCTACCTGGAGGTCCTGGACGCGTCCTTCTCCTTCGACGGCGTCATCGGCGCCTTCGCCATCACCAACGACATCGTCCTGATGGCCCTCGGCCTCGGCATCGGCGCCATGTACGTCCGTTCGCTCACGGTCTACCTGGTCCGCCAGGGCACCCTCGACGACTACGTGTACCTGGAGCACGGCGCCCACTACGCCATCGGCGCCCTCGCCGTGATCCTGCTGGTCACCATCCAGTACGAGATCCACGAGATCATCACCGGCCTCGTCGGCGTCGCCCTGATCGGCTGGTCCTTCTTCTCCTCGGTCCGCCGCAACCGCGCACTGGCGGCGGCCGGGGGAGACGGCGACCAGGAGAAGGCGGAGGTCTCCTCCGGGGTGTGAAACCCTTGATCCCCGGGCCGGGGCGCGCCCCCGGTGCGCCCGCACCCCTGGTGTGAACCCGGCCCGGACGAGGAACGCTCTGAGCGGGGCGGCCGACGAGGACGACTCCTCGGGGCCGCCCCGTCGGCGGTGACGCGAAGGTGGGGCGGGAATGGGCTTCCTGGACGGGCTGTGGCGCGGCCGTGAGTCCGAGTTCGACTCGGGCAGCGCGGCGACCAACTCCATACAGCTGACCAAACGGCACAGTCAGGTCTCCCTGACCAAGCAGGGCGCGGCGACCGGCAATCTCCGCGTCAACCTCTCCTGGCGGATGCGGACCTCCGACATCTCGGGCGTGCAGCGGGAGAGCCTGCTGCGGCACCCCTTCAAGGCGCTCAAGCCCCCCGAGGTCGTCGGCCACAGCCAGAGCATGGTCAACGTCGACCTCGACCTCGGCTGCCTCTACGAACTCAAGGACGGCACCCGCGGGGTGGTCCAGCCGCTCGGCGGCTTCCTGGGCGACGTCAACGCCCCGCCGTACGTCAAGCTCAGCGGCGACGACCGCTTCGGCTCGGCCTCCGGCGAGACGCTCTACGTCAACCTCGACCACAAGGACGAGATCAAGCGCCTGCTGCTCTTCGCCTACATCTACGACCAGACACCGGCCTTCGACCGGACGCACGCCGTCGTCACGCTCTACCCGAGCAACGGGCCGCGCATCGAGATCGGCCTCGACGAGCGGCATCCGCAGGCCCGGTCCTGTGCCGTGGTGATGATCGAGAACGTCAAGGACGAGATCCTCGTCCGCCGCGAGGTGAAGTTCGTCTACGGCTTCCAGGGCGAGCTGGACCGGCTGTACGGCTGGGGCCTGCAATGGGGCCGGGGGCACAAGAGCAAGGCGGAGCGCTGAGCCCCGGCCACCGGCCGCCGTCCGCGGGGGCTACCGGCCCACGAACTGCGGGCCCTGCGGGGGCAGCCGGAAGTCCGGATCGGGCGCCCCGGTGACCGGCTGTGGATAGCCGTAGCCGGACTGCGCTCCCGCGACCCCGGCCGCCGCAGGCGCCTGCGGATACCCGTACCCGGGCCGGCCGGCGTCCGGCTGGGGGTAGCCGTAGGCGGGCTGGGCCGTCGCCGGCTGCTGCGGATAGCCGTACGCGGGCTGCGCCGGCACGCCGGTGGGCTGCTCGGGCGGCAGGGGGCGCGAAGGCACCGGAAGCGGCTGCACGGCCGTCGGGTGGTCGGGGCCGACCACCGGCGGAGCGGGGGTGGACTGGGCGGGCGTCGGCTGGTCGGGCGTGGCCTGCGAGGGGGCGGACGAGGACGCGGCGGAGGGGGCGGCGGCGGAAGAGGAGGCGGCGGAAGGGGCTGCGGGGGACGTCGACGCGGCGTCGGGGCGGGGGGCCGACATCGGGTCGTCCGCCCCCTCCGACTCGTCCACCGAGATGCCGAAGTCGGTCGCCAGGCCCTTGAGCCCGTTGGAGTAGCCCTCGCCCAGCGCCCGGAACTTCCAGCCGTCCCCGCGCCGATACAGCTCGCCGCAGATCAGCGCCGTCTCCTGGCCGGTCTCCGGGGTGACGTCGAAGTACGCCAGCGGTTCCGCGTCGGCCGCCGCGTCGTGCAGCAGGATGCGCAGCGACCGGACGCGGTCGAAGGTCACGCCGTCCGCCGACGCGACCAGCAGGATCCGGCCCACCGAGGGCTCGACGCCGGAGAGGTCCGTCTGGATCGTGTCGGTCAGGCCCTCGGCGACCCGCTTCTTGCCGAGCCGCCAGACCTGGCCGGAGGGATGCCGTGGCTGGTTGTAGAAGACGAAGTCCTCGTCGGAACGCACGCGGTCGTCCGGCCCCAGCAGCAGCGCGGAGGCGTCGACGTCGGGAACCCCCTGCCCGGGGGTCCAGCGCAGCACGGCGCGTACCGTGGTGGCTTGCAGCGGGACGTTCGACCCCTTCAGCATCGCGTGCGTCATGTCGTCATCCTGCCCTCTCGGTCCTGGTCACGACAACGCGGGGGCGGGTACTCGGCCCGTGTCCGCCCGCCCCGGGTCGCCGTCGCCGACACGGCCGGGTTACCTGGAATTCATGCCCGGTGGGAACCTCCGACATCACTACCTACGTACTATTACCGGCCACCTTTCGGCGATTCCAGGTCGCCCAGACACCACGGGGGAGTTTAAATGCGTCATTTCGGACAGATAGCCCCTGATGTGCGGAAGCGTCTCTTTCATCAGGAGCCCTGCTCCTTCACGGCGGACTCCCCGGCCAGGCTGCTCTCCGCGGCCCTGGGCGCCACGCTCTACAGTCCGGCCACCCGACCCAGCCTCGCCGACGACATCCTGAAGCAGAGCGCGCGCGGAGTGGTGTCGATGGTGCTGTGCCTGGAGGACTCGATCGACGACGCCGACGTCCCCGTCGGCGAGGCGAACCTCGTGCGTCAGCTCACGGACCTGGCGGAACGTTCCGGCGGCGACGTCCCCCTGCTGTTCGTCCGGGTCCGTACCCCCGAGCAGATACCCGACCTCGTACGGCGCCTCGGCCCCGCCGTGCGGCTGCTGTCCGGGTTCGTACTGCCGAAGTTCACCGAGGAACGCGGCATGCCCTTCCTGGAGGCGCTCGCCGCCGCCGAGGCCACCAGCGGCCGCAGGCTCTTCGCCATGCCCGTGCTCGAGTCCCCGGACCTGCTGTACCGGGAGTCCCGGGTCCAGACGCTGGAGGGCATCTTCCGGGCGGTCGACAAGTACCGCGACCGCGTGCTGGCCCTGCGGCTCGGCGTGACCGACTTCTGCTCCTCCTACGGGCTGCGCCGGGGCCCCGACATGACGGCCTACGACGTCCAGATCGTCGCCTCCGTGATCGCCGACGTGGTCAACATGCTCGCCCGCGCCGACGGCACCGGATTCACGGTGACCGGACCGGTGTGGGAGTACTTCCGCGTCCAGGAGAGGATGTTCAAACCGCAGCTGCGGCAGAGCCCCTTCCTGGAAGGGCAGGCCGTCGAACTGCGCCAGAAGCTCATCGAGCACTCCATGGACGGCCTGCTGCGCGAGATCTCCCTGGACCGGGCCAACGGCCTGCTGGGCAAGACCTGCATCCACCCCTCGCACGTGCTCCCCGTGCACGCACTGTCCGTGGTCAGCCACGAGGAGTTCAGCGACGCCCAGGACATCCTGCGGCCCGAACGCTGCGGCGGAGGCGTGATGAGGTCGGCCTACACGAACAAGATGAACGAGGTGAAGCCGCACCGCGCCTGGGCCGAGCGGACCCTGCTGCGCGCCGAGGTCTTCGGGGTGGCGAACGAGGACGTCGGCTTCGTGGAGCTGCTCGCCGCCGGACTCTCCGACTGAACGCCGGGCGACCGGACGCAAGCGATCCACAACCGACGCCGGGCCCACGCCGCGGCGGACAACGGGAGGCACGAGCAGATGACCGAGCGGGCGCACGCCGAGGGGCACGCCGACAAGGACGCCGCAGAGCACGCCGACAGGCACGCCGGAGTCTGGTCCGGCAGCTGGGTCGCCGAGCGGCTCGGCGTCGGACTCACCGGCGACGAGGCGCTGACCGGCCTGCTGGGGCTCGCCCTGCGCCGCAACCCCAAGCGGGCGCACCTGCTCGTCTCCAACGTGCTCGGCAAGCACGTCCCGCAGTCGCCCGGCGTCGTCTACGGCCACGGCGTCGCCCTCGGCCGACGCGTCCGCGACCTGCTCGGCGCCGAGGAGGCCGCACGCGCGGTCGTCCTCGGCTACGCGGAGACCGCCACCGGACTCGGTCACTCCGTCGCCGACGGCCTGGGCCCCGCGCCCTACCTGCACTCCACCCGCCGTCCGGTCGCCGGAGTCGCCCGGGCGGGCGGCTTCGAGGAGTCCCACTCGCACGCGACCTCCCACCTCCTGCTGCCCGAGGACCCGGCGCTGCTCGCCGGAGACGGGCCGCTGGTCCTCGTCGACGACGAGTTCTCCACCGGCAACACGGTGCTCAACACCGTCCGCGCCCTGCACGAGCGCTATCCCCGCAAGCGGTACGTCGTGGTCGCCCTGGTCGACATGCGCTCGCCCGCGGACGCCGGCCGGCTGGACGACTTCGCCCGGGAGATCGGCGCCCGCGTGGACCTGGTGACCACCGCCTCCGGCACGGTCCGGCTGCCGCCCGGCGTACTGGAGAAGGGGCAGGAGCTGGTCGCCCGGCACGAGGCGACGGCCACCGAGCCGACCGGCCCCGCTCCGGCCGCGCCACCGGCCGGATCCGTCGAGCGCGTCCGGCTGCGCTGGCCGCACCACGTGCCCGACGGCGGACGGCACGGATTCACCGCCGCCCACCGGGCCGGGCTGGAGGCCGCCCTGCCCGCCATGGCGGCACAGATCGCCGAGGCGCTCCCCGCCGGCGCCCGACGCGTGCTCGTCCTCGGCTTCGAGGAGCTCATGTACGCCCCCCTCCGCCTGGCCCACGCGCTGGAGCAGACGGTCGGCGCCGAGGTCGACGTGCGCTACTCCACCACCACCCGCTCTCCCGTCCTCGCCGTCGACGACCCCGGCTACGCCATCCGCACCCGTCTGGTCTTCCCCGCGCACGACGACCCGGCCGACGGCCCCGGCGAGCGCTACGCCTACAACGTCGCGGGCGGCGGCTTCGACGCCGTCGTCGCCGTCGTCGACTCGACCGCCGACACCCCCGCTCTGCACGCCCCGGACGGACTGCCGGCCCGGCTCGCCGCCCATGTCCCGCACGTCCTGCTCGCGGTCGTCCCGTCGTACGTCCCGCGCCCCCCGCACGACACCGAAAGGCCCTCCATGCTGCCCGAGCCCCTGCGCGGCCCCGACTTCTCCTCGTACGCGCCCGACGAGGTCGGCTGGCTGCTCCAGGACCTCTCGGACGTGACGCTGGAGGCGCCGACCGAGGAGCGCGAGGAGGCGATCCAGAGCGGCGGCGCGCACTACGCCGAGTCGCTGCCCGTGGAGTACCAGCCCAGCGAGCAGTACCAGGACCTGTTCCACGCGGCGCTCGAGACGTCCGCGGCCCGGCTGGCGCGCGCCGTCGGCGCCGTCACCGAGATCGTCCTCGCCGAACGGTCGCCCCGCCCCGTCCTGGTCTCCCTCGCCCGCGCGGGCACCCCGGTCGGCGTTCTGATGCGCCGCTGGGCGCAGTTCCGCCATGGTCTCGACCTCCCCCACTACGCCGTGTCGATCGTCCGGGGCCGCGGCATCGACGCCAACGCGCTGCGCTGGCTGGCCGACCACCACGACCCCGCCGACGTCGTCTTCGTCGACGGCTGGACCGGCAAGGGCGCCATCACCCGCGAACTCGCCGCCGCCCTGCGCGCGTTCGAGGCCACCGACGGCATCACCGGCTTCGACCCGGAGATCGCCGTACTGGCCGATCCCGGCTCCTGCGTACGCACCTACGGCACCCGTGACGACTTCCTCATCCCCTCCGCCTGCCTCAACTCCACCGTCTCCGGCCTGATATCCCGCACCGTGCTCCGCGCCGACCTGGTCGGCCCGCACGACTTCCACGGCGCGAAGTTCTACCGCGAACTCGCCGCCGCCGACCTGTCACCGGACTTCCTCGACGCCGTCTCCGCCCGCTTCCCCGACGTCACGGACACGGTCGACGCCCAGGCGAAGGACCTCCTCTCCGCCGACCGCACCCCCACCTGGGAGGGCTGGGCGGCCGTCGAGCGCATCAGCGAGGAGTACGGCATCCACGACGTGAACCTCGTCAAGCCCGGCGTCGGCGAGACCACGCGGGTGATGCTGCGCCGCGTCCCGTGGAAGGTGCTGGCCCGCACCGGAGCCGGCGCCGACCTGGACCACGTCCGCCTGCTGGCCGAACAGCGGGGCGTGCCCGTGGAGGAGGTCGCCGACCTCCCGTACACCTGTGTCGGGCTGATCCACCCCCAGTACACGCGGGGCGCCACCGGCGCCGACGGCAAGGCGGTGACGCTCTGATGCCCGTACTCGTCGCCAGCGACCTCGACCGCACGCTCATCTACTCCGCGGCCGCCCTCGGACTGACCATGCCCGACCTGCGGGCACCCCGCCTGCTGTGCGTGGAGGTCTACGAGGGCAGACCCCTCTCCTACCTGACCGAGACGGCCGCCCAACTGCTGACCGACCTCGGCGACTCGGCCCTCTTCGTGCCGACCACCACCCGGACCCGCAAGCAGTACCAGCGGATCAACCTCCCGGGCCCCGCGCCGAAGTACGCGATCTGCGCCAACGGCGGCCACCTGCTGGTGGACGGCGTCTCCGACCCCGGCTGGCACGCCCGGGTGACCGCACGGCTGGCCGACGAATGCGCCTCGCTCGCCGAGGTCCGCGACCACCTGACGAACACCGCCGACCCGCTGTGGGTGCGCAAGCACCGGGTCGCCGAGGACCTCTTCGCCTACCTGGTCGTCGAACGCGACCTGCTGCCCCAGGACTGGGTGAAGGAACTCGCCGTGTGGGCCGAGAACCGCGGCTGGACCGTGTCCCTCCAGGGCCGCAAGATCTACGCCGTGCCCAAGCCGCTCACCAAGAGCGCCGCCGTGCGCGAGGTGGCCCGCCGCACCGGCGCCGAACTCACCCTCGCCGCCGGAGACTCGCTCCTCGACGCCGACCTGCTCCTCGCCGCCGACCGCGGCTGGCGCCCGGGCCACGGCGAACTGGCCGACTCCGGCTGGACGGCTCCGACGATCAGCGCCTTGCCCGAGCGCGGCGTCCTGGCCGGTGAGCGGATCCTCCGGGAGTTCCTGCGCGCGGTGCGCCCGACCCGCTGAACCCGTCGTCCCCGTCCCCGGCACCGCTCCCGGTGCCGGGGTGACCGTCGTCGTCGGCCGGCGGCCGTATGTCCTGCCGCCCGTCGTCGCCACGGCCCCGCCGACGGTGACCGGCCCCCGGCCGCAGCAGCCGCATGACGACGAAGACCACCAGCGCCAGGGCGGCCGCCGCGAGGATCACCTTCGAATAGGTGGAGGCGATGCCCGAGACCTCCGACCAGTTGTCCCCCAGCGCGTAGCCCGCGAGCACGAACACGGTGTTCCAGATCGCGCTGCCCAGCGTGGTCAGGGCGAGGAAGACGGGCAGCCGCATCCGCTCCACACCCGCCGGCACGGAGATCAGACTGCGGAAGATGGGGATCATCCGGCCGAAGAACACCGCCTTGGTCCCGTGCCTGAGGAACCACGCCTCCGTCTTCTCTATGTCGGACACCTTCACCAACGGCAGCTTCCCCGCTATCGCCACCGTGCGGTCCCGGCCGAGCAGGGCACCGATCCCGTACAGGGCGAGCGCGCCGATCACCGAACCCGCCGTCGTCCACAGCAGGACGGCGATCAGGTTCATACGGCCGGAACTCGCCGCGAACCCGGCCAGCGGCAGGATCACCTCGCTCGGCAGGGGAGGAAAGAGATTCTCCAGAGCGATGGCGAGACCGGCGCCGGGGGCGCCGAGGGCGTCCATGAGGTCGTTGATCCACTGCGGTGCCGCGCCGCTGTCCACGGCCGGCTGCGCTGCGATGGCTGTCATGACGACCACGCTAGAAAATCGCGGCTGAAGGGACCCTGAGGAAGACCGCATGATCGATTGCGGTGTACCGCAGGCGGGAATTGCGGTTTTCCGCAGTGTGCCCGCCCACCGCGCCCGACTAGCCTCGCGATCATGCGAGTCATGGCGCGACGTGTAGTGCGGTGCGGGGCTGGCCTCATCCTGGGGACCGCCGCGGCCGCCGTCGAGCTGCTCTTCGCCCTGCTGGCCGGCGTGGCCCTGCTGCCGGTGGCCGCCTGGCCGAGGGGGCGCCGTGCCGTACTGCGCCCGGTCCTCGCGGGCGCGCGGATCCTGGCGGAGCTGGAGCGGGGCCGACTGCGGATGTGGCTCGACCTCCGCGTCACGCCCGCGTACGAGGACGTGCGGGCGCTGCGGTACGTCGCCTGCCACTGGGCCCTGGGCGTCCTGGGCGGGGTCGTGATGCTGACTGCCGCCATCGGTCTGGCGTACGGCACCTTCGGGGTGTACGGCTGGCTCCTGCTGGACGGCATACGCAACCCCGGTTCGCTGGTCCTGGGCAGTCTGGGCGGCTTCTTCCTCGTGTTCCTCACCGTGCAGGGAATATTCGGTGTGGTGGGACTGGAGGGGCAGCTGGCCCGGCACTTCCTCGGCCCGCGCCACCAGGAGGAGCTGGAGCGGCGGATCGCCGAGCTGTCCGCCAGCCGCGCCGCGGTCGTCGACGCGGTGAACGACGAACGGCGCCGCATCGAGCGCGACCTGCACGACGGTGTGCAGCAGCGGCTCGTCGCCCTCGGCATGCTGCTCGGCCGGGCCCGCCGCAGCCAGGACGCCGACCGCCGGGACCGCCTGCTGGGCCAGGCCCACGACGAGAGCCGCCGGGCCCTGGACGAGCTGCGCGAGGTGGCCTGGCGGATCTACCCGACCACGCTGGACGAGGCGGGGCTGCGCGCGGCCCTGGAAACGGTCGCCGAGCGGGCGTCCGTACCGGTGGGAGTGGAGTACGAGCTGGCCGAGGAGCCCGAACAGGCCGTGGCGACCGTCGCGTACTTCGTCGTCTGCGAGGCGGTCACCAACGCGGTCAAGCACGCGGCGCCGACCCGTATAAGCGTCGCGGTCAGAGCGGAGGAGAAACGGATGTACGTGAGCGTGCGGGACGACGGCTGCGGCGGGGCCAACGCCTCGGGCAGCGGACTGTTCGGGCTCGCCCGGCGCGTCGCCGCCCTCGACGGCAGCCTCAGCGTGGACAGCCCCCCGGGAGGGCCGACCCTCGTGGCCGCGGAGCTGCCATGCGGGTGATCCTCGCCGAGGACTCGACCCTGCTGAGGGAGGGTCTGGTGCGGCTGCTGGCCGAGGAGGGCCACGAGGTTCTCGCAGCCGTCGGCAACGCCGAGCTGCTCCTGAAGGCGGTCGCCGAGGATCCGCCGGACGTGGTCGTCGCCGACGTCCGGATGCCGCCCACCCACACGGACGAGGGCCTGCGCGCGGCCCTGGAGATACGCGGGCGGTGGCCAGGGGTCGGAGTGCTGGTGCTCTCGCAGTACGTCGAGAAGCGGTACGCGACCGAGCTGCTCACCGGCGAGACGGAAGGAGTCGGATACCTGCTCAAGGACCGGGTGGTCCAGGTCGACGAGTTCCTCGACGCGCTGGAGCGGGTGGCCGCCGGACGCGCCGCGTTCGACCCGGAGGTCGTCCGTCAGCTGCTCGGCCGGACGACGCACACCGACCTGCTCGCCCGGCTGACCGTGCGGGAGCGGGACGTGCTGGCCGAGATGGCGCAGGGCCACACCAACGCGGCGATCGCCCGTCGGCTGCACATCTCGCAGAGCGCGGTGGAGAAGCACACCAACGCGATCTTCGACAAACTCGAGCTGACCGGAGGGGAGGGCTATTCACGCCGGGTGCTGGCGGTGCTGCGCTACCTGGGGAGCTGACGGGAACCGAGGGGGACCCGGCAGGAGCGGAAGGGCGCCGGGCTCAGCCGCAGCAGCCGCCACCGCAGCAACCCCCGCCGCTGCCCGACGACGGCGCCGGTGCGGAGGCCGAGCCGCCGACCGCGACCGTCGACAGCAGCTTCACCGTGTCGTCGTGACCCGCCGGGCAGGCGGCGGGAGCGGAGGACTCGGCCATGGGACGGCTCAGTTCGAAGGTGTCGCCGCAGCTGCGGCAGCGGTACTCGTAGCGAGGCATGGGCACAGATTAACCGGCACGGCCTGCCCCGGGTCCCGGTCGGCCGATCCCGGTGCTCAGTGACCGGCCCCGCGCTCCTCGCGGATCTGGGTGACCACATGGGCCACCGTCTGCCGGACCGCTTCCGTCTCCGTCAGGAAGTGCCAGTAGTCGGGGTGCCGCCCCTCCAGCGTGGTGATCGCCCGTTCCAGCCGGGCCACGGCCTCGTCCAGGGGACGCGCGTGACGGGGCTCGGGGGTGTTGCGACCGGCCATGGCCAGGCGCTGGGCGTCGCGGATGGCGAAGCGGGTGCGCTCGATCTCCTGCTGCGGGTCCTTCTGCACGGCGTTGAGCTGCCGCAGCCGGTCGCCGGCCGCCGATACGGCCTCGTCGGTCGAGTTCAGCAGCGCTCGTACCGTCGACAGCAGGGCGGTGGCGTCGGGCCAGCGCTGTTCGTCGCGGGCGGTCTGGGCCTCGGCCAGCTTCCGCTCGGCCTGCCGGACCGATTCGGTGGCCTGGTCCGGCACGTGCTGGAGGTCCTGCCAGCAGGCGGCGGCGAACCGGCGCCGCAGCTCGCTCAGCACCGGCTCGACCTGTTCGGTGCGGGTGGTCAGCGCCTGGGCGCGGGTGCGCAGGGAGACCAGGCGGTGGCCGGTCTCGGCGGCGCGCTCGGGCAGTCGTTCCGCCTCGGCGCGGACCGCCTCGGCCTCGCGGGTGACCCGTTCGGCCCGCTCGAGGGTCTGGGGCACGCCGTGCTGTCCCGCGCCCTGGTTCAGCCGGGTCAGTTCCGGACCGAGGGCGGCGAGACGGGCGGCGAGGTCGTCCGCCCGCAGACCGGAGCCGCGTGCGGCGTCCAGGGCGTTGGAGGCGGCGAGCAGGGCCTGCCGGGCGCGTTCGACGGCGGGCGCCAGCCGGGCCAACTGGGTCTCCGCCTTGCCGAGCAGCGGGCCGAGGCCCTCGGCGAAGCGGTCGAGTTCCTGTTTGACCCGGCCCAGCTCGGTCCTGGCGGCGGTCAGTTCCGTGCGGGCGCGGGCGGCGGCGGACGCTTCCAGGTCGTCCCGGTCCAGGTCGTGGGCGTCGACGGCGCTGATGTACTGGTGGCTGACCTCGTCGATGCGCCGGCCCAGGGCGTCGAAGTCGGTGACCGCGCGCCGGGCGGCGGGGGAGGAGTCGACGGCCGCGATCGTCTCTATCGAGATCCGCAGGTCCCGCTGGGCGGTGTCCAGTTCGTAGAACGCGGCGGCCGCGTCGTCCTTGGCGGTCTGGGCCTCCGCCCGCTGGCTCTCGGCCCGCCCGCCGAACCAGCGCCGGGTACCGCCCCCGGCGAACGCCGCGGGGAGCGCGAGCACGGCGAGCAGGGGCAGACCCATCAGGGTGAGCGTGCCGGTCACCGCGCCGGCCCGGCGCCGGCGCGAGCGGTGCGGCAGGCGCTGGGCGCGCGCCACCATCGGCGAGTACGGCTGCGATGGCGTCGCCGTCACATCACTCTCCCGTGTCGTCCGTCCTGCCCGGGTTCATTCTCCCACCCGTTAGGGACGAACACACGGGCCGGTCAGTTCGCGGTTCGCACGGTGATTCTGCCGTCACCGGACCGGGCGTCGACGACGTGCGCGCTGGTGTCGTCGGTGGGCACGGACACGTCGACCGCGCCGTCACCGGTGTCGGTGGACACCTTGTACGTGGCCCGGGGCAGCGAGATCGTCACGGAGCCGTCGCCGGTGCGGGACTCCACCTGGTCCGGGACGGTGCCGAGCTCCAGCCGGACCGAGCCGTCGCCGGTCTGCGCCCGGACCTGGCGGGAGGAGACCGCGGCACGTACGGAACCGTCGTCGGTACGCAGTTCCAGCGGCCCGGAGGAGTCGGTGACGTGCACGGAGCCGTCGCCGGTGCGGATGTTCAGCGCGTCCTCGAACCCGCTGGCCCGCACACTGCCGTCCCCGTCCCGCACCTTGACGGCGACGCCGCGCGGCACCTCGATGCGGTGCTTGGCCGCGCAGTCGGCGACCACGCCGGAGCAGTGCATCCGCAGCACCAGCCGGTCGCCGTCCATCTTCCAGGTCACCTCGGGGTCCGAGCCGAGGGCGACCGACCCGGAGAACCACCGCGTGACCTGGACCTTCCCGGACGCGTGGTCGTCCGAGGCGGCGATCTCCAGGGCGGAGTCGTCGGAGTCGACGGTGAGCGTACGGCCCTGGAGGGGGAACGACCGGTGCTCGGGGTCGTTGTCGTCCGAGGCGGAGGCGCAGGCGCTGAGGCCCGCGACGAGGACGGCGACGGCGGCGAACGCGCGGACGGGAACGGTACGGGCGGGCATGACGGTCTCCCCCTGGAACGGACGACGAGGTGCCGCACCCGGGGCCTTCCGCGCCGGCGGAGACCTTCTCGGTGAGGCTCTTCGACCGTACGGAGCGGGTGCTCCCGCCGGGATCCGGGCCGCTACCGGATCGAGGGTGGGGTTAACCCCCGATCCCCGCGTGAGCACGGCGGGAACGCGTTTGCCGGGCAGCGCCCCGGGCCATGTAGGCTGTCGACTCGTCCTGGGTGCGTAGCTCAGGGGTAGAGCGCCTGCCTTACAAGCAGGATGTCGGCGGTTCGAAACCGTCCGCGCCCACCAGGACCGGCGTCGTCGTCGGAGCCAAGGCCCTCGGAGATCTTCCGGGGGCCTTACGCGTGCGGGCCCTCATGAGCGTGTTTCAGCTCCGACCGGGCGCTCACCTGGTCGGGGCCGGTCATCTCCGACCAGTAGCGATGGGTGCTGACGAACACGGCCAGCTCGCGCTCGCGCTGCCGTAGCTTCTCGACCTCGGCCTGTTCGTCCGCCGACCAGCCGGGGGAGGCCGGGCGTTCGATCTTGCGCCAGCCGTTGTCGTCGCTGAAGCCGTCGAGCGGTTCGACGGACCAGGGAAGTCTCTTGAGCAGGGCCGACAGCTCGGCCCGGACCTGATGCAGTTCCTCCTGACCGGCGAGGAGGTCACTGGGGAAATCATAGGTCGTAGCCACGTTCCAATGATACGCCTGTTCGATTTTGAGGCGCGCGTTCCCTTCGGTGGTTCACGCGAAAGGGTGGCCCCGCGGCCCGGCCCGACTGTCAGACCCCTGCCCTACCGTGAAAGACATGGACGGCATGGACGAGCGCATCGCGCCGGGTGGGGAGCGGGTGTGCCTGGTCCCCTGGGCGGAGGGGGACCTGTGGCTGCTGCGCAGGACCAACAGCCCGGAGATGACCGCGCACCTCGGCGGCCCGGAGAGCGAGAAGCGGCTCCTGGCCCGGCACCGTCGGTACGCGGAGCCGGGACCCGGGCAGATGTACCGGGTGACGCTGGCGGACGGCGGTGAGACCGTCGGCTCCGTCGGGTACTGGCAGCGGACCTGGCGGGACACCGAGGTGTGGGAGACCGGGTGGGGCGTGCTGCCGGAGTTCCAGGGGCGGGGGCTGGCCGTGCGGGCGGCCCGTGCGGTCCGGGAGGCTGCCCGCACCACCGGGACCCACCGGTATCTGCACGCCTTCCCGGGCGTCGGCCACGCCGCCTCCAACGCGGTCTGCCGAGGAGCCGGGTTCACGCTCCTCGGGCAGGTCGACTTCGAGTATCCGAAGGGCCACTGGATCAGGTCGAACGACTGGCGGGTGGACCTCGAGAGGGGAGACTGACGTCATGTGCCGCAGCATCAAGACCCTGCGTCCGCCCGTGCTGGCCGAGGAGGCCACCGAGGACGAGATCAGGGCCGCCGCCCTTCAGTACGTACGCAAGGTCTCCGGATTCCGTGCGCCCGCCGCGCACAACCAGGAGGTCTTCGACCGCGCCGTCGAGGCCGTCACCGCGGCCACGACCGAGTTGCTGGCCGACCTGGAGATACGGGGAGGCGGCGGAGCGCGAAAGGCCTCCTGAAGCCTCGCTGCCGAGGTCTGCGCGGCTCTACGAGTCCGCCGCTGCGAGCCTCGCTACGAGCCTCCGTCGCTACGAACCGGCTGCGCTACGAGCCGCCTGAGCTACGAGGCCTCCGTCGTCCGTGGCTGGCGGCGCATCAGGTATGCCGCTGCCGCGCCCGCGCCGAACAGCGCCACCAGCGACACTCCCGTCGCCAGCCAGGTGGCGCCCAGCCACTGGCCGCCGAAGTAGCCGAGGGCCACGCTGTACGCGGCCCACGCCAGGCCGGCCAGGGCCGACCAGGGGAGGAACTCGCGGACCCGGCGATGGGCCGCGCCGGCGACGAGTGAGACGACCGAGCGGCCGGCCGGGGCGAAACGGGCCAGGACGACGAGGGCGCCGCCGCCGCGGGCCAGGGCACCGCCGAGACGTTCCTGCGCGGTGGTCAGCCGCCGGGAACGGGCGATCGCGCGGTCCAGCCGTGCCCCGCCGCGCCAGGCGAGGCGGTAGACGGCCAGGTCGCCGATGACGGACGCGGTCGCCGCGCAGAGAGTGAGGACGAGGATGTCGGGGACGTCCTGCGGGACCCGTCCGGCGGCCGCCGCTCCCGAACCCGCGGCCGCCGCCGTCGCCGCCGTGATGACCAGGACCCCGCTCGGCAGCACCGGCAGGAAGATGTCGAGCAGCACCGAGGCGCCCACCAGCACATAAATCCATGGGCTGCTGACCAGCGACCCGATACTTCCCAGACCTTCGACCACGACAACTCCCCGGTACTCCCCCGTGGGCCGGGCCATGCCGCGAGACGCGGGGACGGCAGGAGCGGCCAATGACAGCCATACAGCGTACGCCCGGGGTGTGACAGAGGGTTCACAGGGGGCTTGTGTGATCGACGCAGGGCGTTCACACGGGGGAGGGGGTCCGCGGCGGTCCGCTCAGGCGGCGACCGGCGTCTGCCGCTCGGGGGCGGACTCTTCCGGCTCGGACGCGCGCCGGGCGAGGAGACGATCCAGGCCGAAGGCGCCGGAACCGGTGAAGGCGAGCAGCAGGAAGGCCCAGCAGAACATGGCGGGGGCCTCGCCGCCGTTCTCCATCGGCCACAGGGCCTCCGGCTGGTGCACCTTGAAGTAGGCGTAGGCCATGGAGCCGGAGCAGATGACCGCTGCCGGGCGGGTGCCGAGGCCCAGCAGGACGAGGCCGCCGCCGACCAGTTGGATCACGGCCGCGTACCAGCCCGGCCAGGTGCCCGCGTCGATCGTGCCGCCCGTCATCGCGGCGCCGCCCAGGACGCCGAAGAGGGAGGCGGCGCCGTGGCAGGCGAAGAGCAGGCTGACGACTATGCGGAACAGGCCGAGAACGTACGGCTGGGCGCTGTTGCTGTTGAGGCGTGCGGGCATGCGGGGGTGCTCCTTCGGTCGGCCGGCCGGGACGGGCCGGTGGGGGACGGAACCGAGTGGGCTGCCCACGTTAGGTGAGCCTAATGAGTACTTGCAAGTTCAACATTCCGCCATAACCTGACGTGCAGTCACCTGCCCGGCGCTGTCGCCACTCCAGGTGGGAGCGCTCCCACGCCCGCGGTGCGGTCCGCCGATGTGACTCGATTCATACCCCGCCCCGCCCTCGCCGACTCATACCGGAACAACGCCGTACGGCTCCGTGCGGCCTCGCACGACTCCGTACGGCTAGGTCAACTCCCGGTCCGTGACGGTCCGCAGGGCGTTCGTGCCGTCACGGTTCGCGTGGGCCTGTTCCAGGCGCAGCCGGGCCGACCGCCCCCGCAGGGTCAGCGTCATGATCTGGTTCCCGAACCAGGGTCCGCCGGTCCTGCGCCAGCTCACCGCCGGGGGCGCACAGCGTCCGTGCCGGGCGATGCGCCGCCCGAGGGCCCGCGCCGGAGCACTCCAGCCGAAGCGGAACCCGAGGCGGATCGAGAGCGGCACCGAGTTGTGGACGGGGGAGCAGGTCAGCTGGGCCACCCGCGCGTCGGGCGTGCGCCCCGGCCACGACGGCTCGGCCACGTAGGCGTGGTGGACGTCGCCGGACAGCACGCTCACCGTCGCGGGCGCCCCCGGCCCGGTACCCGCGTCGGCGATCAGGTCGCCGAGGGCGTCGAAGGAGGTGGGGAACGCGGACCAGTGCTCCAGGTCGGCGCCGCGCCGTATCCGTTCCCCGATCCGTGCCCAGCGGGCGCCCCGCTCGCCGCCGCACATCGCGGCGTTCCACGCCTCGACGTCGTGCACCAGGTGGGGCAGCAGCCAGGGCAGGGAGGTGCCGATCAGCAGGTGGTCGTAAGCGCCGTCGCTGTCACCGTCGCTGCTGCTGCCGCTCCCGCCGCTCCCGCCGTTTCTGCCGTTTCTGCCGCCGTCGCCGTCGCCGTCGCCCCGGCCCTCCATGACCTGCTCGCGCAGCCAGGCGGCCTCGCCCGGGTCGAGCATCGTGCGGCGGTCCTCGTCCAGGACGCGGGCCGCGCGGGAGTCGACCATCAGCAGTCGTGTGCGCCCGAAGTCGCGCCGGTAGCTCCAGCGGACGGAGGCCGGATCTGCGTCGGCCCGTGCGGCGAACTCCCGCAGGGCGTCGGTGCCGTCGGACGCCTCGCGGACGGTCGTGTAGAGCGGGTCGGCGGCCAGTTCGTCCGGGGAGAGGTTGCCCAGCTGCTGGTACACCCAGTACGACATCAGCCCGCTCAGCACCCGCTCCTGCCACCAGTCGGTGGCCCGCATGTCGGCGAGCCAGGCGGCGGAGGTGTTCCAGTCGTCGATGACGTCGTGGTCGTCGAAGATCATGCAGCTCGGCACGGTGGACAGCAGCCAGCGCACCTCGGGGTCGAGCCAGGACTCGTAGTAGAGGCGGGTGTACTCCTCGTAGTCGGCGACCTGGTCGCCCGGGCCCGCCGTCACGTCACGGCGGCCGGCGATCCACTCGCGCGTGGCGTCGGAGATCTCGTCGGCGTACACCTGGTCGCCGAGCAGCAGCAGCACGTCCGGGCGGGCGCCACCGGGATCGGCCGCGACGCGGGCGGAGAGGGTGTCCAGGGCGTCGGGACCCACCCTGCCCTTGCCTCCCGAGGGCGGCGCCGCCCAGCGGCAGGAGCCGAAGGCGACGCGCATGCCCTCGTCGTCCCCGGGCGTGGCGATCACCGAGGGCGGGAAGCGGGAGTCGGGCGGCGGCCACACGCCCGTGCCGTCGAGCAGCACCTCGTACTCCGTCGCCGTGCCGGGGGTCAGGCCGCCGACCGGGACCAGGGCGTAGTGGTGGTCCGCGATCCGGAAGCTGCGGGCCGTGCCCCGGGCGCCGTCGGCGCAGCGCACCTCGGCGGTGCAGGGGCGGTCCGTCTCGACCCAGACGGTCGCGCACGAACCGTCGGTGTACCTCAGCAGTGGGCCCAGGCGCAGTTCCGCCATGATGATCCTCTCCTCCGTCGCCCCGTACGGTACGGAACGACGGAGGCCGGCGGGGAGGTTCCGCGCCGAACGGACGGTGTACGGGGCGTCAGCAGTTGGCGAGGTAGCCCTGCAGCGCGGACTTCTCCGCCGAGTCGACCGAGAGGTCGTAGTAGTACTTCACCTGCACCCAGGCGCGCACGTACGTGCAGCGGTAGGCGCTGCGCGAGGGCATCCAGGTGGCCGGATCCTGGTCGCCCTTGGACTGGTTGACGTTGTCGGTGACCGCGAGCAGCTGGGGCCGGGTCAGGTCGTTGGCGAAGGACTGCCGGCGCGAGGTGGTCCAGGAGTCGGCGCCCGAGTCCCAGGCTTCGGCGAGCGGGACCATGTGGTCGATGTCCACGTCGGAGGAGGCGGACCAGGTGGCGCCGTCGTAGGGGGAGTACCAACTGCCGCCGGTGGCGGCGCAGGAGGAGTCGGTGACGACGTTCGTGCCGTCGCGCTTGAGGATCGTCTCGCGGGTGTTGCAGGTGCCGGACTGGGTGATCCAGTGCGGGAAGAGGTCGCGGTCGTAGCCGGTGCGGTCCTCGGTGGCCACCGTGAGGGAGGCGAGGTAGGTGCGGGCGGTGGCGGCGCTGACCGGCGTGGGGAGGGCGGCGGAGGCGGCCGGGCCGTTGAGGAGCCCGGCGGAGGCTATGAGCCCGGTGAACGCGGCGAGGAAACCGAGCCGTCGACGCGCGTAGAACTTCGGCATGCGAACTCCCTTGGGGTGTGGGGGTGTTGGGACGCGGGCAGGGGAATGCTCGCGACGCCGCATGGCGCACAGGTGTGCGGTCGGTAAGAAGTTAGTGACGTGTGCATGGCACGTCTAGGAGTGCGACGAGACTCGTCACAGGACTTTGACGAGTCTCGTCGCGGGTCCCGGCCGGCCTCGGTGCGGACCCCCGCGGGTCTCGGCGCGGGACTTTCGGCCCTCGGTCCCGGACGGGGGTTCGCGTACTATGGACGGCGCAGAAGGGGAGTAGCTCTTCGCCGGACCGTCGACATACTGCTCAGCCCGCCTGAGCCGGCGCCCGGAGGCAGGCCTCGTACGCGAGGCGGGCCAGCGAGACCTTCGGCAAGCAGTGCACGCCCGTGCCGTACGGCAGGGGTGGATCCGTGTGCTGCCGTGCCGAGGTGTCGCGCGTGGCGGAGATCGTCAGTTCCGCGCAATCAGCACTCTCGGTGGGGTGGCCCCGACCGATTGAGGAATCTTGATCAGCCTGACCGTGACGGCGCTCGTCTTCGGTGTCGTCTTCCTCGCCGAACTGCCGGACAAGACCGCCCTCGCCGGCCTCGTCCTCGGCACCCGCTACCGCGCCTCGTACGTCTTCGCGGGCGTCGCCGCCGCCTTCCTGCTGCACGTCGTGCTGGCCGTCGCGGCCGGCAGCGTGCTGACCCTGCTGCCGCAGCAGCTCGTGCACGCGATCACCGGTGTGCTGTTCCTGGGTGGCGCCGCCGTGCTGCTGATGAAGAAGGACGACGAGGACGAGGAGGTCCGCAAGCCGCAGGACCAGTCCTTCTGGAAGGTCGCCGGGGCGGGCTTCATGCTCATCCTGGTCGCCGAGTTCGGCGATCTGACGCAGATCATGACGGCCAACCTCGCGGCCCGTTACGACGACCCGCTCTCCGTCGGCCTCGGCGCGGTGCTCGCGCTGTGGGCGGTGGCCGGGCTCGGCATCGTCGGTGGAAAGGCCCTGATGAAGCGGGTGCCGCTGGGGCTGATCACGAAGATCGCGGCCGTGCTCATGCTGGGCCTCGGCGTATGGAGCCTGTGGGAGGCGATCGCCGGCTGAGCGGCCGGCGGCGCCGTGTGAGCGGGTCGTGCCGGTGGCGCGAACCCGGTCTATTTTGTACCGTGGGTGAACAAAGTGGCTCCCGCCCGTTCTCCCTGACCGGCGGGCGGGGCCGCCTTGTTTCCTCCCCGTCCCTTGGAGTCTGCCGATGACGGCCACCGCCACCACCGTTCTGCCCGCCCGCGCCCTGCTGCTCGACATGGACGGCACCCTCGTCAACTCGGACGCCGCCGTGGAGCGCGTCTGGCGGCGCTGGGCCGACCGGCACGGGCTGGACGGGGGCGAGGTCATGAAGGTCGTCCACGGACGGCAGGGCTACGCCTCGATGGCGCTGCTGCTGCCGGACCGGCCCATGGAGCACAACCACGCCGACAACGCGCGCATGCTCGCCGAGGAGACCGCCGACACCGAGGGCGTCGTCGCGATCCCCGGCGCCGCGGAGTTCCTCGCCTCGCTGCGCGGGCTGCCGCACGCCCTGGTGACCTCGGCCGACGTGGCCCTGTCCACCGCGCGGATGGCCGCCGCCGGGCTCGCGCAGCCGGACGTCCGGGTCACCGCCGAGTCGGTCGGCGCGAGCAAGCCCGACCCGGAGGGCTTCCTCAAGGGCGCCGCCGAACTGGGCATCGCCCCCGCCGACTGCATCGTCTTCGAGGACTCCGGCGCCGGCATCGCGGCCGGGCGCGCCGCCGGGATGCGGGTCGTCGGGGTGGGACCGCGCGCCGGGTTCCACGGGCCGGACGTGGTCGTGGAGGACCTGACGCGGGTGCGTGTCGAGGCCGGCGCGGACGGCGGGCTGCGCCTGCACATCGGCTGACGGGGGCCGCCGAGCGGCCCGCCGCCCCTACGGCTCCCGGGTCTCCGACTCCAGCCTGCGGCGGGTGTCCGGACCGTAGACGCCGACCCTGTCGGTGCGTATGCGGCTCTCCCACTGGTACTGGCGGACGGCGTCCTCGACCTGGCGGTCGTAGTCGCCGTCGAGGTCGCCCCAGTACATCCACTTCTCCTTCAGGCGCTGCTGGAGTTCCACGACCTCCGGGCCCTGGTCCCCGGGGCGCAGCGTGGGGCCGTCGCCAAGGCCGGGGTCGTCGTCACCGGACTCCTGCGGGGCGTCGTCCGCCGGCGCGGTCGTGCTCTGCGACGGCTCGGCCGACCGGGACGGTGCGGATGAGGCGCTCGACGCCGACGCCGACGGGGACGGCGAGGCCGAGGCGCTCGCACTGGCCGACGGGGAGGCGGACGCGGACGGGGAGGCCGACGCGGAGGGCGACGGCGAGGCGGAGGACGCGCTCGGTTCCGCACTCGGCGAGGACTCGCCGGTCGACGGGTCCGGGACGCTCGCCCGGACCTCGTCCGGCGCCGCCCCGTCCCGCGACGGGGCGTCGTACGAGAACAGTCCGCTCGCGAATCCCGCCGCGCCGATCACGACCACGACCGCTCCGGCGGCACTCAGCAGGACCCCCTTGCGCCGCCTCCGCGGCGGCCCGCCGTCGCCGCCCGCGCCTGCCCTCCCCGGGTCCGTCCGGGGGAGGGGAGCGGTGGCGGAGGCATCGAACAGGCGCAGGTCGTGCGCGCTGGGCGAGCCGGCCGAGGGGGCCAGGGGCGTCGGCAGCGCGGAGGTCGCCTCCGTGTCCCCGTCGCGCGAGTCGCTGCCGGAGGCGGCTCCTGCACCTGCGCCTGCACCGGCTCCCACGCCGACGGCGCGCAGCGTCATCGTGGCGTCCGGGTCGGACACGGGGGATGCGGGAGGTGCGGGGGATGCGGGGGATGCGGGGGATGCCGGCGGTGTGGCTGACGCGGGCGGGGCGAGGTGCTCGTCGGGCGCGTCGGGCGCGTCCGAAGGCTCCCCGGCCGTCCCGTCCAGTTCGACGTACGGCCGTATGCGCAGCGGATCGAAGTCCTCCGCCGCTGCCGCCTGGGCCGTGCGGGCGTCGCGCAGGGCGTCGGACGCCCTGGTTCCGCAGGCGCAGGCCGGGGTGTTGTCCGCCGCCCTGGGTGTGCCGCACTCCGGGCAGGCGGCCCCCGCCGGCCGGTCCTGCGACGGCTTCTTCTGCTGATCCACGCGTTCGTCCCTCCCCTCGCGACTCCCCTCGCGACCTCCAGAGATTATGCAGATCTTCTCCATACTTCGGCGCACACGCCCCCGGAATGCCGGCTTCCCCGAGGACTGAAACGGCCATAACTGGTCACACCGACCAGGATGGACCGTGACACCTGTGGAGGTCGGGATGGCCGGAGACGTGCGCGAGGCGACGGAGTCGGAGTCGGAGCCGGACCCGGCGCGGACCGCCGCACCGGGGGAGCGGGAGCAGGTTTCCAGCGGCGTACTCGTCTCCATCGGAGCCCTGCTCCTCGGCATGCTGCTCGCCGCACTCGACCAGACCATCGTGTCGACGGCGCTGCCGACGATCGTCAGCGATCTCGGCGGACTCGAGCACCTGTCCTGGGTGGTCACCGCGTACCTCCTGGCGGCCACCGCCGCGACCCCGCTGTGGGGCAAGCTCGGCGACCAGTACGGGCGCAAGAAGCTGTTCCAGCTGGCGATCGGGATCTTCCTGGTCGGTTCCGCGCTGTGCGGCATCGCGCAGGGCATGACCGAACTGATCGCCTTCCGCGCCCTCCAGGGACTGGGCGGCGGCGGGCTGATGGTGCTGTCGATGGCGATCGTCGGCGACCTGGTCCCACCCCGTGAACGCGGCCGCTACCAGGGGCTGTTCGGCGCGGTCTTCGGTGCGACCAGCGTGCTCGGGCCGCTGCTCGGCGGGGTCTTCACCGAGCACCTCAGCTGGCGCTGGGTCTTCTACATCAACCTGCCCATCGGCGTCGTCGCGCTCGCCGTGATCGCCGCGGTCCTGCACATCCCGCGCCGCACCACCCGGCACGTCATCGACTACCTCGGCACCCTCCTCATCGCCTCCGTCGCCACCTGCCTGGTCCTCGTGGCCTCGCTCGGCGGCACCACCTGGGCCTGGGGCTCCCCGCAGATCATCGGGCTCGCAGTGCTGGCGGTGGTGCTGGCCGTGCTCTTCGTGGCCGTGGAGCGCAGGGCGGCCGAGCCCGTCCTGCCGCTCAAGCTCTTCCGCGTCCGCACCTTCACGCTCTCCGCCGTCATCAGCTTCGTCATCGGCTTCGCGATGTTCGGCGCGATGACGTACCTGCCGACGTTCCTCCAGGTCGTGCGGGGTGTCACCCCCACCATGTCCGGTGTGTACATGCTGCCGATGGTGTTCGGCCTGCTGCTGTCGTCGACCGTCTCCGGGCAGATCGTCAGCCGCACCGGCCGCTGGAAGGTGTTCCCCGTCGCGGGCACCGCCGTCACCACTCTCGGACTGCTCCTGCTGCACCAGCTCGACGAGAACAGCGCCACCGCCGAGATGGGCGCCTACTTCTTCGTCTTCGGCCTGGGCCTCGGCCTGGTGATGCAGGTCCTCGTCCTCATCGTGCAGAACGCCGTCGCCTACGAGGACCTGGGCGTCGCCACCTCAGGC
The DNA here is from genome assembly GCF_027947575.1 of Streptomyces rubrogriseus. Taxonomy (NCBI): domain Bacteria; kingdom Bacillati; phylum Actinomycetota; class Actinomycetes; order Kitasatosporales; family Streptomycetaceae; genus Streptomyces; species Streptomyces rubrogriseus. Next base: position 1,682,516 of record NZ_CP116256.1, read on the forward strand.
GCGACCTTCTTCCGGTCCATCGGCGCGTCGTTCGGCGTGGCCATCTTCGGCACGATCTTCGCGAGCCGCCTCGGCGACCAGCTCACCGACGCCTTCCGGGGCGCCGCCCTGCCGCCCGGCGTCTCCGTGGACACCCTCAAGGCCGACCCGCGCGGCATCGGCGCCCTGCCGCCCGCGCTGCGCCCCGAGGCGATCCACGCCTACGCCTCCTCCATCACCGACGTCTTCCTGTACGCCGCCCCCGTCGCCCTCGTCGCCTTCCTCCTGGCCTGGTTCCTCAAGGAGGACCGGCTGCGCGGCTCGGTCACGGCGCCGGACGCCACCCAGACCCTGGCCAGCAACCCGGTGGAGCGCTCCTCGCACGACGAGGTGTGCCGCGCCCTGTCGGTGCTCGGCACCCGGGAGGGCCGCCGGGAGATCTACCGCCGGATCACCGCACGGGCGGGCTACGACCTGCTGCCCGCGTCGAGCTGGATGCTGCTGCGGGTCAGGAAGTACGGCCGGGTCGAGCCGGCCCAGCTCGCCGAGCGCAGCCCGGTCCCGCTGGCCACCGTGATGGCGGCGGCCCGGCAGGTGGAGGAGCGGCACCTCGCCGTCCGCGAGGGGCCCGACCTGGTCCTCACCCGCCGGGGCCGCGAGGTCGCCGAACGGCTGGCGCTGGCCCGCGAGGACTCGCTGGCCGAACTGCTGGGCGACTGGTGGGGTCCGGACCGCCCGACCGACCTGGTGCGGCTGGTGCGGGAGCTGACCGGGGAACTGTGCGGCTCGGAACGGGAGCGCCCGCACGAGGGGCGGACGCCCGCGCGGGCGGGCTGAGCGCCGCCGTCAGGAGTCGCGGCCGGAGCGCAGCCGCTTGGCGAACCAGTGCTCGGCGTACGGACTCTCGTTGTACGCCTCGGTCTCGGTGTAGCCGAGGCGTGCGTACAGGGCGCGGGCCTCGACGAGGTCGCCGCGTGTGTCCAGGACCATGCGCTCCGCCCCGAGTGCCCGTGCCGCGTCCTCGGCGGCCCGTACGAGCAGCGCGGCGCCGCCCCGGCCGCGCATCGGGCCGTACAGGAAGACCCGGGTCAGCTCGGCGGTGGTGTCGTCCAGCAGCCGGACGCCCGAGGTGCCGGCCGGTGCACCGCCGTAGCGCGCGACCAGCAGGCGTCCGCGGGGCGGTACGAGGTCGGCACCGGGGTAGGCGGCGATCTCCCGCTCCAGCTCGTCGGGGTCGGTCGCACGGTCCTCGTGGAGCCGGTACCAGCGGTCGCTCACCTCCGTGTAGTACGCGCGCCAGAGGGCGGCGGCGACGGGGGAGTCGTACGGTTCCGGGTCGACGGTCCAGGTCATGCCCGCATTGTCGGCCGGGGCCCCGCGTCCTGGGCAAGCATATTTTCCCACCGGTGCGCCGTCGGCGCACGCCGTGCGCCGTTTGAGCGCGGACTGCGGGGCAACACGAACGGCGAACCGGCCCGCCCGGAGAGACGGCAGGCCGAAAACCCGGAAGGCACTCATGTCCACAGGCGTGATCATCGCTTTGATCGTGATCGTGGCGGTCGTGCTCGTCGTCGCGGCCGTCCTTGCCCTGCGCGCACGGGGCCCCCAGCACGGCGGAAGCCTGAAGCGGCGCTTCGGGCCCGAGTACGACCTGGCCGTGGCACGGCACGACGGCGACACCAAGGCGGCCGAACGCGAACTGGCCGAACGGGTGCGGCGGCACGGGTCGTTGCACACGCGTCCCCTCGAACCCGCCGAGCGCGAGCGCTTCGAGGCGCGCTGGGCCGCGGTCCAGGAGCGCTTCGTCGACTCCCCGCGCGAGGCGGTCGGCGAGGCGGACCGGCTGCTCGCGGAACTCGCCGGCGCCCGCGGTTTCCCGGACGGCGGCCAGTACGAGGAGCAGCTCACGGCGCTGTCCGTGCACCACGCGCACCACGTCGAGGGCTACCGCCGCGTGCACCGGGTGACCCACGCAGGCGTGGACGACGCGCGGGACGGCGGTGCGGGCACCGAGGAGATGCGTGAGGCCGTCGTCGAGGCCCGCGCGCTGTTCGAGGCCCTGGTACGCCAGGACCGCCACGACCACGGCCGGCAGCGGGCCGGTACGGAAGGCGACGGGTCGACCGCGCACCCCGCCCGCGCGTCCCACACGTGGTCGCTCGGCAAGCGCCGGCCGAAGGAGAGCTGAGGCAATGTCCGACACGACAGGCAAGCACGGCACCCCCACCGAGGCCCGCACCCCCACCGAGGCCCGCACCCCCACCGAGGCCCGCACCCCGGCCGAGCCCGCCACCGCCGCCGGTGTCGGCGCGGCCCCCGAGCCCGGCGTGGTCCCGGAGCCCGGCACGAGCCCCGAGCCCGGCGCGACGACCGAGGCCCGCACTCCCACCGAGCCCCGCGCGACCCCCGAGCCCCGGACGACGCCCGAGCCCGGTACCGCCGGCGGAACGGCCCCGGTGGCCGCCCGCTCGCTCCTCCCGCCCGGGGAGTCCGACCGGCTCGGTGAGCGGCTGCACCACGCCGTGACCGGGTTCGTCGACGCGCCGCGGGCCTCCGTGGAGGAGGCCGACCGGGTCCTGGAGGAGATCGCCGCCCGCTTCGCGGACGCCGTGGCGCACCGCCGCCGGACCCTGCGCACCTCCTGGCAGGAGGCCGACGGGGACCGGGGTGCGTCCAGCACGGACACCGAGCAACTCCGCCTGGCGCTGCGGGACTACCGCGAGCTGGCGGACCGTCTGATGCGCCTGTGAACGACGGGCGTCACCGCTCCGCCCGGCCCTCCCGCCACTGCCGTACGACCTCTTCGACGTCGTAGGGCTTCAGACCCAGCGGGGGGCCGGGCGGCGGCTTGAACATGACGTCGCGGATCTTGACGTTGATCTCCTCGACGATGCGGCGGACCGCCCGCTCCGACGGTGCCTTCGCCGCCGCTTCCAGGGCGTCCTCCGCCTCCTTGCGCAGCGCCAGCGTGGGCGGCAGTACGGAGAATCCCTCGCGGGCCATCTTCCGCTTGACCCACCACAGTTCGTCGTAGGTGCTGTCCATCTCGCTCGGCAGGGGCTTGCCGACGCCGGGCAGTTCGGCGAACTCGCCGCGCGCGTCCGCATCACGGATCTGTTTGTCGACCCAGGACTCGAAGTCGACGCCGGGTGGCTTTCGCTCGGTCATGACCCCATTGTGCCGGACGCCGGACACGGCTTCACGGGTCGATCTATCATGCGGCGGCGACAAGCCAACGGACCTCGAAGGAGCGCACGTGCTCGAACTCACCATGGCCGCCGTCACCGCGGCGGACGCGGGCGCCACGGCCGGCATGCAGATGGCCGACGCGCCCAGCGAGCCGGACGCGGTGCTGCGGGTGGGCAGGGACAGGTCCGTGTGCCGGCTGTCGACGCCGGACGACTGGCTGTTCGTCTCCCGGGTCCACCTCGAGTTCCGCTGCGGAGCCGACGGCACCTGGCGGCTGAGCTGGCTGCGCGGCTCCCAGGCGGACCCCTCCAGCGAGGTCCGGCTGACCATCGGCGAACACCGGCAGGCGCTGCCGTACGGCGGCACCGTGCCGCTGCCCAGGGGCGGCAGCGGCGAGGTGGTGGTGCAGGACCGCGCCGAGCCGCGCAGCGTCAACGTCGGCTTCTACCACGAGGTGTAGGCCCGCCCACGCGCTCGGGCCGGCAGCCCCCCGCGCCCGGGTCGGCAGCTCAGGCCAGCACGCGCGCCAGCGCGAACCCGTCGTACCCCTTGGTGCCGACCGTCTGGAGGGCGGTGCCGCTGAGCCGGGGGTGGCTGCCGATCAGCTCGATGGCGGCGCGGGTGCCGCGTACGTCGTCGCCGGTGTCGTCGGCGTCGGCCACCCGGCCGCCGCGGACCACGTTGTCGATGACGATCAGGCTGCCGGTGCTGGTGAGTCTCAGGGCCCACTCGAGGTAGTGCGGGTTGTTGCCCTTGTCGGCGTCGATGAAGACCAGGTCGAAGGGCGGCGGGTTCTCGTCGGCGAGCTTCGGCAGGGACTCCAGGGCCGGGCCCACCCGTACGTCGACGAGGGCGTCGAGTCCGGCACGGGCGATGTTGCGGGTGGCGACCTCCGCGTGCCGGGCGCTGTACTCCAGCGTGACCAGGCGGCCCTCGGCGGGCAGGGCGCGGGCCAGCCAGATGGTGCTGTAGCCGCCCAGGGTGCCGATCTCCAGGACGGTGCGGGCGCCCTGGATCTGGGCGAGGAGCTGGAGGAGCTTGCCCTGGTTGGCGGCGACGTTCACCGGGGGCAGCCCGGCGGCGTCGCTCTCCCTGCGGGCGGCCGCCAGGGCGTCGTCGTCCGCTGCGAGATGGGTGACGAAGTAGGTGTCGACGTCGTCCCAGACCTGCGACTCGCTCATGCGGGGCCTCCCGTGTACGTCGTGGCGTGTTCCGGGTGTGCGGGCCGGACCCGTGCCGCGCGGCGGAAGAGCTGGCGGGAGCCGCCCTCCGGGCCGGGGGCGACGACTTCGGCGGGGGTGAAGCCGAGGCGCTCGTAGAAGGCGCGGGCGCCGCTCTCGGTGGCGCCGGGGTGGTCGGCGCCGAAGGTGACCACCTCGACGTCGGCCGGTTCCCGCACCCACCTGCGCAGCGCGTCCCGCATCAGCGCACGGCCGACACCGCCCGCGCGGGCCTGCCGGGACACGACCAGCCAGTGGACGTGGTGGACCGGCGCGTCCGAGTCCGCGTCCGTGCCGAACAGGAGCCCGCCGAGCAGCTCCGTGCCCGCACCCGGGCTCACGTCGGTGTCCGGGTCCGGGCCCGCGGCCGAGGCGACGGCGACCAGGGCCGCGCCCCCGCGGATGTGCTCGCGCACCGCGTCGTGGAATCCGGCGTCCTCGACCATCGGGCCGAACCAGTGCTCCACCTGGCCCGCCAGGCCCAGGAAGCCGGGGAAGTCTCGCTCCTCGGCGAGTCTGACCTTCATCCTGGCAGTCTCGCAGACAAGGACGATCAGCGTCGTGCCTCCACCGCCGGTGCCGAGCCCGGCAGCGGGCGGCCCGCCGACTCCGTCATGAACCACACCGCCACGCCGCCGACCACGGCCGCGGCCATCATGTAGTACGCGGGCATCATCATGTCGCCCGTCGCCCCGATCAGCGCCGTCACCACCAGCGGCGTCGTCCCGCCGAACAGCGACACCGAGACGTTGAAGCCGATCGACAGCGAGCCGTACCGCACCCGCGTCGGGAACAGCGCCGGCAGCGCCGACGGCATCGAGGCCGTGAAGCAGACCAGCAGCATGCCCAGCGCGCCCATGCCCAGGGCCACCGCCAGCAGGCTGCCCTCGCGGATCAGCAGCAGCGCCGGGACGGACAGCAGCAGGAAGCCCGCGCAGCCCGCCGCGATCACCGGCCGCCGCCCGACCCGGTCGGTCAGCGCGCCCGCGAACGGCTGGACGACCATCATCAGTGCCATCACGCCCAGCACCACGAGCAGCCCGTGCGTCTCGTCGTACTCCAGCTCGCTGGTCAGATAGCTCGGCATGTACGACAGCAGCATGTAGTCGGTGACGTTGAAGACCAGCACCAGGCCGACGCAGAGCAGCAGCGCCCGCCACTGACCGGTGACCATCTCGCGCAGCGGCACCTTCACCCGCGCCGTCTCCGCCTTCTCCACCTCGGCCGCGAACGCCGGTGTCTCCTCGAGCCGCATCCGCAGGTACAGGCCGACGATGCCCATCGGGCCCGCGATCAGGAACGGGATGCGCCAGCCCCAGGACATCAGGTCGCCGTCCGACAGCAGCGCCGTCATCAGCGTCACCAGGCCGGCGCCGCCGATGTACCCGGCGAGCGTGCCGAACTCCAGCCAGCTGCCGAGGAAGCCGCGCCGCTTGTCCGGCGCGTACTCCGCGATGAAGGTGGACGCGCCCGCGTACTCACCGCCGGTGGAGAATCCCTGCACCAGCCGGGCGGCGAGCAGCAGCACCGGCGCCCAGACGCCGATCGTCGCGTACGACGGGATCAGGCCGATCGCGAACGTGCCCGCCGCCATCATGATCATCGTCACGGCGAGCACCTTCTGCCGCCCGACCCGGTCGCCGAGCGGGCCGAAGACCATGCCGCCCAGGGGGCGCACCAGGAACGCCGCCGCGAAGGCGCCGAACGTGGAGAGCAACTGCGCGGTCGGGTTGCCCGAAGGGAAGAAGACCTTGCCCAGCGTCACGGCGATGTAGCTGTAGACGCCGAAGTCGAACCACTCCATCGCGTTGCCCAGCGCCGCCGCCTTGACGGCACGCCGGACGAGGGCGGGATCGGTGGCGGTGGGCGCGCCGGCGGCGCGCGGGACGGGTGCGGGGGTCGTGCGGGACGGGGGAGTGGCGACGGGGGCGGCCGACAAAACTTCGCTCGCCTGCTTTCGACGGGGACAGGGACGGAGGCGGGGGAAACGCCACGACCCGCACGGCGGCGCTGTCGCCGGGCCGGAAAGAGCCCGCGGCACTCGGCCACGGGCGGAAAAGCGACCATAGGCGCTGATGCGCCGCTTACGCCCGGTATGCTTTTCGTTGCACTGTGCACCAAAATGGCGCACACGCAGGGGACATGCGCGCGCCGCGTGCGGTTCCCCCGCCCGCGCTCTGTGATCCTTCTCGCTCCCCGGGTCGAGAAGGAGGCGGCTGTCAGGTTGAGTGGGGGTCGCTCGCGTCTTCCTCCGTGGGTGGTGCGAGCCTCATAGGGTTCGCAGGGACGACACACCGCGTCCACGAACGCGGTGCGTACGGTACGAACGGGGCGGGAGGCCGACGAGGCGTGGCGAATGCGGAGCACAGTGGGCGACCGGCGGAGTCCTTCGGAGCCTCGGCCGCCGACGTGACCAGAGCACGATGGCGCGTCGCACGCCTCGGCCTGTGGCTGATCGCCGCCGTGCTGGCCGTACGACAGGTGGCCGCGGTCCTCGGCACCCCGCGCGGGGAGCGCATGACGGACCTGGAGACCTGGGTCGGCGAGCACGGCGTCCTGCACGTGGAGGGGTCCCTCTACGACTCCACGCAGTTCACCGGGACGCCGTTCGTCGGTCTCGTCCTCAAACCCTTCACCCGCGCCGCCGAACAGGCCCTCGGCTGGGGCTGGACCTTCGGCTCGCTGCTGCTGGTCGTCGCCCTCGGCCTGGTCGCCGCCCGCGCCCTGCCCCAGCCGGTCGGACGCCGTACGGCGCTGCTGGCGGCGCCGGTCGCCATCAGCCTGCTGATGCTGTCCCTCCCGGTGCGCAACGCGTTCTGGCTCGGGCAGACCAGCATCATCCCGGTCCTCTTCGTCCTGCTGGGCTGCTTCGCCGTACGCGGGGCACAGGGCGACCGGGTGGGCGGCGTGCTGATCGGTGTCGCCGCCGCCTTCCAGCCGACCGTCCTCCTCTTCGTCCCGCTGCTGTGGTTCACCGACCGCAGACGCGCCGCCGTGTCGACCGGGATCACCTTCGCCGCCTGCACGGCCGTCGCCTGGGCGGCCATGGCCCAGGACTCCTACACGTACTGGGTGCACCACATGGCGGGCGTCGGCCTGGGCGGCGAGGCCGACGACCTCGCCAACCAGTCGCTGCACGGCTTCCTGCTCCGCCTAGGCCTGAACGGCCCGTTGGAGATCGCCCTCTTCCTCCTGCTGGGCGCCGCCGTCGCCGTCCTCGCCCTGCGCCGCGCCGTGCGCTACGCCCGCGACGGCCAGCTGCTGCTCGCCGTCGCCGTCACCGGCTGCGCGGCGGTCGCCGTGTCCCCGGCCACCTGGCAGCACCAGCTGCTGTGGGTGCTGCCCGCGGTGGTCGGCCGGGTCGGCAAGCGGGCCTCCGACCGGTACGTGTGGCCGGTCGCCGTCGTCCTGGTGATGACGCTGCCCGCGAAGATGATGCTGCCGAACATGTCGGCCCTGTACCCGCTGCGGGACAACGTCGTGCTGCTGGCCGCGCTGGCCGCCGCCGTCGCCGTGCCCTTCCTGGCGCGCACGTCGCCGTACTTCGACACCCCGGTCCCGACGGCCTACGCGCCCCCCGTCCCGACCCGGTTCAAGCACGTCCCGCTGCTGCCGTTCCTGCGCCGGGTCCTCACCCGCCCCAACCTCCTCCTGGAGCTGCTCCTCATCCGGGTCACCTACGCCGCCTACTCGCAGGTGCGCCTCGCGGCGACCGGCGGCAGCAACTCGGCGGGCCGGGCGCGCGCCGAGGAGCACGGCACGCAGATCCTCGACATCGAGCGGTTCCTGCACATCGACATCGAGCACGCGATCAACCACGCGGTCGTGAAGGTCGGCTGGCTGCGGGACTTCTTCGACTTCTACTACACGTCGTTCCACTTCGTCGTCCCGCTGGCCGTCCTCGGCGTCCTGTACTGGCGCCGCCCGGTCGACTACCGCTGGGCCCGCGCCTCCCTGGGCTTCGCCACCCTGCTGGCCCTGGTCGGCTTCTGGCTCTACCCGCTGGCCCCGCCGCGGCTGATGCCGGGGCTCGGGATCATCGACACCGTGCACGGCGTGCAGGACTTCTCCAAGCCGGACTACGGCACGCTGACGCACCTCACCAACCAGTACGCGGCGATGCCGTCGCTGCACTTCGGCTGGTCGCTGTGGTGCGGGGTGGCGATCGCGATCATCGCGCCGAGGATGTGGATGAAGGCGCTGGGCCTGCTCCACCCGCTCTTCACGGTCTCGGCGATCGTGGCGACCGGCAACCACTGGGTCCTGGACGCGGTGGGCGGCGCGGCGGTGGTCGCGGCGGGCTTCGGACTGACGTACTGGTTCCAGGGGCCGCGGGCCCGGACGGCGGCGGCGAAGGAGGTCGCGGTTCCCGCGCCCGGCGTCAGCAGCGATCCGCCGGCCCCGGCGAAGCACCGTACCGGGAGCTGATCCGGTACTCGCCCGGCGCCCCGACGGTCAGCCGGGTGAACTCGCCGTCCTGCTCCAGGCACCCGCCGTCGCTGCGCAGCCACGGCGACCAGGCGACCCGCACGGTCACCGCGCCGGGCCGCTCCACGCGCAGTACGAGGTCGGCGGGGCCGGTGGACACCACGGTGCCGGGCGCGGAGACGAGCGGTACGGCGTCCCGCACCCGGTACACCTGCCAGTGCGCGTCCTGCCAGACGGGCTCCAGCCACTCGGGCCGCGAACTGGCGTCCCGGACCAGCTCGGCCTCGGCCCTCGCCGGACCGTCCGGCCTGCCGAGCGGGGCGACGACGAAGCCGACCGCCCACCGGTCCAGCCACTCCCGGTAGGTGGCCGCGGAGAAGCTGCCGTCGTAGAAGAGGCGTCCGCGTTCCACGTCGAGCTGCCGGTTCCAGCCGCGGGCCAGGTTGACGTGCGGGGCGAGCAGGGTGGCCTCGCGGTGGTTGCGGGCGGGCACCACCTCCACCCGCGTCCGGTCGGCGCCGAGCCCCTCCAGGGCCGCCACGACACCGTCCGTCTCGGCGGCCCAGGCGGGCACGACGGTGGACACCCGAAGATCGGAGACGGTCTTGCCGCCCACCCACCACACGGAGTAGGCGAGCGCGACGGCCAGCAGCCCCCGCGCGAGCCGCCGCACCCGGTCCGCGGTGAGCGCGGGCGGGGCGGTGAGCAGGGCCGCCAGCAGCACGGCGGGCGCGAACAGCTCCGCGAACCGTTCGACGTTCGTCCCGACCGGCGAGGCGATCAGATACGTCAGCACGGTCCCGAGCGCGTAAACGGCCCCGCTCCACCGGGCGACCCGCCAGGTACGCGGGGCCAGCACGGTGACGGCGAGACTGAGCAGGACCGGCGGCCAGATGCGGGCGAACGCCATCGGCTGCTCCCCCGTGAAGGGGAAGAACAGCGTGGTCAGCCCGACCACGGCCGCCGGGGGTATGAGCAGGCACAGGGCGCGCCCCCAGTCCCGTACGAGCAGGAACGCGGCCCCCACGACGGCGACGAACAGACCGGCCACCGGCGAGGCCGTCGTCGCCAGCGCCGCGTACCCGGCGGCGAGCCACAGCTGCCGCTCCCGCACCAGCGGCACGCAGGCCGCCAGGGCGAGCGCCATGCCGAGCGCGAAGGTGGCCCGGCCCGAGGCGACGTCGCACCAGAGCGCTAGGGAGGCGAGCAGCGCGGGCCACACGGGCTTGCGCACCCCGCACCGCACGACCAGCACGGCCGCGAGCCAGGAGGCGGCGAGACCGGACACGACCGTGACCGTGCGCACGCCGAGCGCCGCCATCAAGTACGGGGAGATGACGCTGTAGTTGGCGGTGTGCATCCCGCCGTACCAGAACAGCCCGTACGCCGAACCCCCGTGCCGCGACGCGAAGTCCGCCCACGCCTCCTGGGCGGCGAGGTCACCGCCGCCCGTGGCGAGAAACGCCCACCACACCGCGTACAGCGGGATGGTGGGCAACGTGGCGAGCAGCGGCACGCGATGCCGGCGCCCGAAGGCGCGCAGGGCGTCACCCGGACGTCTGTCCTGACGCTGTTCGGTCCGGGGGACGGTGAGTTCGGCAGGGGCCACGGTCGGGGTTTCCGTTCGAGGTCATCGGGGGTGCCCGGGGTGGACACACGTGCGAAGACGATAAATCGAACAGAAACGTTGGCCCGGACCGGGCCCGATTACCCGGCGGCGGGCGGTCCGAGCAGCCCGCCCGCTTCCGCGGCTCAGCCCAGGGACTCCTGCGACGGTACGACGACCCCGTACATGTCGGCGACGGTGGCGAGGGCGGCGTAGTGCACCTGTCGGGCGTCGAGTTCGGTGTCCGCGACCGGGAGGGCGCGGGTGGCGCAGGCGTCGGCGACCACCGTGGGCCGGTTGCCGCGCAGGAAGGCGCCCTGGGCGGTGAAGGCCACGCACATGTGCGTCATGAAGCCGATGACGACGAGGTCGTTGTTGCCCGCCGCGTCGACCTGCTCGCCCAGGTCCGTGCCGAAGAAGGAGTCCGGCGCCTTCTTGGTGACCACGGGTTCACCGTCGATGGGGGCGACGCTCGGGTGGATCTGCCCGATCTCGGCCCCGAGGTCGTACGGGCTGCCGTCCCCGCCGTCGTGGACCACGTGGACGACCTTGGCGCCCTCCCGGCGGGCGCGGGCCAGCAGCCGGGCGCCGGCGTCGAGCGCGGCCTGCCAGCCGTCGAGTTCCATCACGCCGGTCGTGTACGTGTTCTGGTAGTCGACGAGGACCAGCGTGGAGTCGGCGAGCTTGGCGGGGGTGTCGTCGAGCCCGCTGAGACGGCGGAGCGTGGTTCTGGGCATGGGGGCTCCCTCGGATTCGGGGTGTGGGCGGCAGCCGTTGCGTCGGCCTGCTCCTACGACGCTAGGGCGTGCCCGGCGATGTCGGCAATGTCGTCTAACCTGCAGATACCGACATGGCCGTGGGGCCGTGCGGCCGCGCGACCGCGGGAGGAACCGTGAACTCCGTCGGACGACTGATCGTCGTCGTGCTCTTCGACGGCGTCGACCTGCTCGACGTCACCGGACCGCCGGAGGTGTTCTCCCTCGCACGGCGCGAGACGGAGGACGCGGCGGGCTACGAGGTGCTGCTCGCCGCCCAGACCACCGGCCCGGTCACCACCGCCGCCGGTGTCCGCGTCCTGCCCGACGCCACCTTCGAGGACCTGTCCGCGCGGCGCATCGACACCCTGATCGTGCCCGGCGCGGTCGAGATCGACGACCGGCGCCGGGTGCGGGCGCTCACCGATCCGGTCGTGGTGGAGTGGGTGGGGCGGCTCGCCGAGCGAACCCGGCGGGTCACGTCCGTCTGCGTCGGGGCGCACGTCCTCGCCGCCGCCGGGCTGCTCGACGGCAAGCGGGCCACCACGCACTGGTCGACCGCGCGGCAACTCGCCGACGAGCACCCGGCCGTCGAGGTCGACGCCGACCCGATCTTCATCCGCGAGGGCGACGTGTGGACCGGCGCGGGCATCAGCTCCTGCCTCGACCTCTCCCTCGCCCTCGTCGCCGACGATCTCGGCGAGGCGGTGGCGCTGCGGGTGGCCCGGCAGCTCGTGATGTACCTGAAACGGCCGAGCGGGCAGAGCCAGTTCAGCGTGCCGCTGGAGCAGGTCTCCACCACCCGGCGCGTCGAGGATCTCCGGCACCACATCATGCGCAACATCGCCGCACCGCTCACCGTCGCCGACCTCGCGGCCCACGCCCACGTCGGCGACCGGCAGCTCACCCGCATCTTCAAGACCGAACTCGGCACGACCCCGTACGCCTACGTCGAGGCGGCGCGCGTGGAAGCGGCACGCCAGCAGCTGGAATCCACCGACGCGACCCTGGAACGCGTCGCGTCGGCCTGCGGTTTCGGCACGGTCGACACCCTGGTCAGGGCCTTCCGCCGCAGACTCGACACGACCCCGACCGAGTACCGGCGCCGGTTCCGGACCCTCCCTGCCTGAGGTGGGATCCCGGGCACGAAACGCCGAGCGCGGGAGCCCCGTCGGGGCAGGTGGCCGAGGGACCCCCTGCCCCGACGGGGCTAGATCTGCCGGACGGGCGGCTCACCGGCGTCCGGCGAAGGCCGGTGCCGTGCGCGGCGCTCCTCGGCTCAGCCGAAGTTCACGTCGCTGCACCACATGTACGCCTGGTCGAGGTGCGAGGCCTGCCAGATCACGAACAGCACGTGGTGTCCGGTGTACCCGGAGGTCTGGACGGGGAAGGTGATGTTCTGTGCCGGAGCGTAGCGGCCGGTCTGCGTGATGAAGTCGAGGTTGCCCCAGCCCAGGGTCTGGGTCTTGGGGTCGAAGCCCTGCTTGCTCACGTAGACCTTGAAGTAGTCGGCACCATGGGACGCCTGGTCGTACAGCTGCACCGAGAAGTTGCTGCCGACGTTGGTGGTCTTCCACTGGCCGGGCTTGTCCAGGCTGGCGTTCCTCGCGAGGTTGTTGCTGCAGAGCGTCCCGTCGGGGGTCTTCGCCTGGAACTGGCCACCGAGGCCGTCGCGGAGGGCGCTCATCCAGTTCCACATGGTGTCGGCGTTGGCCTGGAAGGCCTGCCAGCACATGGGGTCCTGGGTCTGCATGGCCGGGTTCGTGTGGTTGCTGCCCCACGTCTGCCAGCACTGGTACGCGCGGGTGGCGGGACCGACGATGGTGCCGTGGGCCTGGGCGGGGGTGGACCAGGCCAGTGCGCCGACGACCACGGCGAACAGCATGACGAGCGTCTGGAGAGGCCGGCGCAGGGCCGACCGCGAACGCCCGGTTAACGGACTCGTTGTGTGCATGTGGGGGGAACTCCTTCCGGAGACAAGGCTGTAATGGGAGCGCTCCCAAAGTGACGACTCCTCGGTGAAATGTCAATGAAACAGACAAACTTGATCACGTGGGTGGGTCGCGGGGTCGGAATCCGTCCTGGTGCGGGAGTCGGCGCCCCTCCCGTACGCGGGCACCGGCCCCTCCCGCGGCGACTCCGGAAGCACTCCTCGCCGTCGTGTCCCACCCGTCGCATCCGGAGGGGCGACGGCCTACCATGACGCCGCGTCAGTTCACGGTCCCGGCATCCGGGCCGGCAGAGGAGACCGCCGTCACGGCCGAGTCCCCGCCAGCACCACGCAAGCCGTTCGGTCAACCGTCACTCCATCGAGATGAGGTTCCATGAACCGAAACCGAACCGCCGTCGGCGCGTTCGTCGTGGCCCTGTGCACCGCCGGCCTCGCCCTCGGCCCGGCGAGCGCCGCGAGCGCCGGCGAGGCGAAGTCCCGCGTCGAAGCCGACTGGGAGACCCAGTCGATCGTCTTCACGGCCGCCGCGGGCCACACCAACGACCTCAACGTCTTCTTCATGTACACCAGCGACGGCATCCAGCGGATCGGCTTCCGCGACGTGGTACCGCTCCAACCGGGCGACCACTGCACGTACTCCTCAGCCGAGGACACCACCGCCGTCGTCTGCGAACTGCCCGCCGACGCCCCCCGTCCCGACCGGATCGACATCCACCTCGGCGACGGCGACGACACGGTCGCCGCCTTCACCCCCGGGGTCGGCACCGTCAGCGGCGGCTCGGGCGACGACGAACTGCACGCCCACACGGCACGCACCGTGCTGGGCGGCGACGGGAACGACATGGTCATGGGGCCCGCCGTGCTGCACGGCGGCGACGGCATGGACCACCTCATCGGAGACGACGAGAACCAGCGGATGTGGGGTGGCGCGGGCGACGACATGATCGAGGGCTACGGCGGCGACGACACCGTGTACGCCGGCTCCGGCGACGACCATGCCATGGGCGGGGACGGCCGCGACCTCGTCCTCGGCGGCCCCGGCGACGACATGCTGCACGGCGAAGGCGGCGACGACCTCGTCGGTGGCGGCCTCGGAAAGGACACCGTCGACGGCGGACCGGGCCGCGACATCGTCCTCCCGTAGGCGCACCCGGCGCACCGTCCTCCCGTGCGCGCGCCACCCCGTACGAAGGCCCCGCCCCGCGGCGCGACCGGCGTCGCGGGTGCGGTTGTCGTGGTGGCACCGCCGTCGGGCCCGGTCACGTGGCGTGGGTCAGCCGGTCGGCCGCTCGAACGTGACCGGCGTCTCGAAGGCCGCCCTGCGGGTCGCGCGGCGCAAGGCCTTGAGGACCGGGGTGCCGAGGGCCAGGGTCAGGACGACCGTCATGGCGGCGCGGCCGCCGTCCCAGCCGAGCGACGTGGCGAGGCAGTAGGCGAAGAACCGGGCCAGGTTGTCCGCGATCGACGCGTCCGGGTCGAAGGCGATGTTCGAGGCGAGGGTGTTCATGAAGGTCCAGCCCGCCAGGTTCATCACCGTGCCGTAGGCGAAGGCCGCCAGGAAGCCGTACGCCGCCAGCATCAGCAGTTCCGCGCGCCCGCGCAGCCGGTCGGGGCCCGGCAGCAGGCCCGCGCCCATCGTGAACCAGCCCATCGCCAGCATCTGGAACGGCATCCACGGACCGACCCCGCCCGTGAGCAGCGCCGACGCGAACATCGTGACCGAGCCGAGGACGAAGCCGAAGCCGGGGCCCAGGACCCGGCCGCTGAGCACCATGAGGAAGAACATCGGCTCCAGGCCGGCCGTCCCCGCGCCGATGGGGCGCAGGGCCGCGCCCGCCGCGGCCAGGACGCCGAGCATGGCCACCGCCTTGGGGCCCAGACCCGACTCCGAGATCGTCGCCGCCACCACCGCCACCAGCAGGACCAGCACACCCGCGAACAGCCACGGCGCGTCCTGCGCGTGCGCGTTCAGCGAGGCGTCCGGCGGAGCCAGGAAGGGCCAGCCGAAGCCCGCCACTCCCACCGCGCTGACCAGTACGAGGGCGGCGACCGAGCGCGGGCCGAGGCGCACGGCGCGGGCCTGGCGCTGGGGAGGGGAGCCGCCGGTCATGACAGCGCCTCCCGCACCTGTGCCACCGTGAGCCACTTGCGCGGCGCCAGCACCTTGGCGACCTGCGGGGCGTAGGACGGCGAGGCCACCACCACGTCCGCCGCCGGGCCGTCGGCGATCACCTCGCCCTCGGCGAGCAGCACCACCCGGTGGGCCAGCTCGGCGGCCAGTTCCACGTCGTGCGTGGCCAGCACGATCGCGTGGCCCTCGGCGGCCAGGCCGCGCAGGATGCCGGCCAACCGGGCCTTCGCCGCGTAGTCCAGGCCGCGCGTCGGCTCGTCCAGGAGGAGGAGCGGCGGGCGGGCGGTCAGGACGACGGACAGGGCGAGGGTGAGGCGCTGGCCCTCCGAGAGGTCGCGGGGATGGGTGTCGTCCGTGATGCCGGGAAGCAGCTCCGACAGCAGTGCGCGGCAGGTGCCGGGGGCCGCGTCCGCGTCCCGGTCGGCGGCCGCGCACTCGGCGGCGACCGTGTCGGCGTACAGCAGATCGCGCGGCTCCTGCGGGACCAGGCCGACCCGGCGCACGAGGTCGCGGGGGGCCGTACGGTGCGGTACCGCGTCCCCGGCCCGGACCGAACCGGCGGACGGCTCGACCAGGCCGACCAGCGCCGAGAGCAGCGTCGACTTTCCGGCGCCGTTGCGGCCCATCAGGGCGACCGTCTCGCCGGGGGAGACCGTCAGGTCCACGTGGCGCAGGGCCTGGACGCGGTCGCGGCGCACGGCGAGGGAGCGGACCTCGGCGGCGTACGGAGTGGGGGAGGCGATCGTCTCCGAGGGCTTCCTGCGGCGGCGCCAACGGGAGGTGACGGGGCGCGGGGCGGGTGGGGCGGGGAGCGTGGCGGACGTAGACGGGGTGTGGTCCGGGATCTCCCGGTCGGACAGGCGCTCGCGCAGGGGCGCGGCCCGGCGGCGGGCGTCCCGGATCGTGAGTGGAAGCGGGGACCAGCCCGCCAGCCTGCCCAGGCCCACCACCGGCGGGTACACCGGGGACACCGCCATCACCTCCGCCGGAGCGCCGATGAGCGGGGCCTCGCCGGGGGCCGGGAGCAGGACGACCTGGTCGGCGTACTGGATGACCCGCTCCAGGCGGTGCTCGGCCATCAGGACGGTCGTACCGAGGTCGTGGACCAGGCGCTGGAGGACGGCCAGGACCTCCTCGGCGGCGGCGGGGTCCAGGGCGGAGGTCGGCTCGTCCAGGACCAGGACCTCCGGGTGCGGGGTGAGTACCGAGCCGATGGCGACCCGCTGCTGCTGACCGCCGGAGAGGGTGGCGATGGGGCGGGAGCGCAGGTCGGAGAGGCCCAGGAGATCCAGGGTTTCCTCGACGCGGCGGCGCATCACGTCCGGGGCGAGACCGAGGGACTCCATGCCGTAGGCCAGTTCGTCCTCGACGGTGTCCGTCACGAAGTGGGAGAGCGGGTCCTGGCCGACCGTGCCGACGACGTCGGCGAGTTCGCGCGGCTTGTGGGTGCGGGTGTCGCGGCCGGCCACGGTGACCCGGCCGCGCAGGGTGCCGCCGGTGAAGTGCGGGACGAGGCCGCCTACCGCGCCCAGGATGGTGGACTTGCCGACGCCGGAGGGGCCGGCGAGCAGGACCAGTTCGCCCTCCGGGACCTCGAAGTCCACGGCCCGGACGGTGGGTTCGGTGGCGCCGTCGTACGTGACCGACACGTCCTCGAAGCGGATCACGACGGCTCCTTGGCGGGTGCGGGTGCGGGCTCGGGTGCGGGGGTGACGAACGCCGGGACCAGGCCGATCAGTACGGCCGCCGCCGGCCACAGGGGGAGGGTCGGGGCCTCCAGCGGGACCACGCCCGGGTGCAGCGCCGCCGGATCGCGGGCGGCGGCCAGGAAGAGCAGGGCGGCGACCGTCGCGCCGGACGCGGTGACCAGCCAGGCGCGGGCGTCCCAGCGGTCGGGGCGGTACCGGGTGCGGACCGTGCGCCGGCCGCCGAGCCACAGGCCCGCGACGGCGGCGGCGACACCGGCCAGGAGCACGGGGATGCCGTACGTGCCGCCCGCGGCGGTCAGCAGCCCGTACGTCCCCGCGCAGACGCCGAGCAGGCCACCGAGGGTGAGGGCGGCCGTGGTACGGCGGACGGGGGCCGGTACCTGTGCGGTACGGCCGTAGCCGCGGGCGTCCATCGCGGCGGCGAGGGCGACGGAGCGTTCCAGGGCGCCCTCCAGGACGGGGAGCCCCACCTGGAGCAGGCCCCGCATGCCCCGGTCCGGGCGGCCGCGCAGACGGCGGGCGGCGCGCAGGCGCTGGACGTCGGCGATGAGGTTCGGCGCGAAGGTGAGGGCCACGACCACGGCGACGCCCATCTCGTACAGGGCGCCGGGAAGGGACTTGAGGAGGCGGGCTGGGTTGGCGAGGGCGTTCGCGGCGCCGACGCAGATGAGGAGGGTGGCCAGCTTCATCGCGTCGTACAGCGCGAAGGTGAGGCCCTCCGCGGTGACCCGGCCGCCGAGGCGGATGCCCTGCGCCCAGTCGGGGAGGGGGACTTCGGGGAGCGTGAGGAGGGTGTGGGTGCCGGGGATGGGGGAGCCGAGGACGGTGGTGAAGAGGAGGCGGATGAGGAGGACGGCGAGGGCGAGTTTGACGAAGGCGCCGTAGGAGCGGGACCACGGGGCGTGGGGGCGGCGGGTGACCACCACGTAGGCGGAGACGGTGACGAGGAGGGTGAGGAGGAGGGGGTTGGTGGTGCGGGTGGCGGCGGTGCCGAGGGCCAGCGCCCAGAGCCACCAGGCGCCGGGGTGCAGGGGCCTGCGGCGCTGGTGGCGGGCGGGGGTGGGGGCGCTTGCCGGCGCTGACAGGGTGCCGCCTGCGCCCACCCTCCCCCACGCTCGGCTTCGCTCGCGCGGGGGGACCCCCATCGCCCCAGCGGCACGACTGCCCGCAGGGGGTGCGGCACGATTGCCCGCAGTTTTAGCGGGTTGCATTCCTGCGCCGCCTTGCTTGCCAGGCGCCTGCGGCCGCCAAGGCGGCAATCACCGAGATGCCGGCGATCAGGCCGAGCGAGGGGCCACCGTCGTCCGAGGCGTCCTTCTGAGCTGAGGCGCTCGGGGTGTCCCGCGTCTCCTGTTCCTGCGACACCTGCTCGCCGCAGCCCGACTTCGGGTAGCCCGCGATCGCGCACAGCAGGGCGTTGGTGTTGTAGCGGAGGGGGCCGGCGACGGCGGCCAGGGCGTCGGCCGTGGTCGCGTCGGGGGAGACCTGGGCGCAGGCCGTGCGCGGGGCGGGCGGGGTCTCGCCGGACGGGGCGTCGGGGGCCGTGCCGAAGTCGAGGACCAGCGCCACCCGCTTGGTGCCGTCCTCGGCCGGGGTCTTCGCGCAGATCGACGCGAAGTCCGCCGTGCCGCGCGGCTGGGCCGCGTCGCCCGAGTTCTCGCTCACCGTGAAGCGGAAGCCCTGGAGGTCTCCGTCGGAGGGGCGGGCCATGGACGGGCCCTGGGTGGCGTAGACCCATGTGCCGCCGTCCCGGTCCCAGAAGGACCAGTAGCGGTAACCGGCGGCCTGTGCCTGGCCCGCGGTCCCGATCAGCAGGAACGCGGCCAGGAGGAGGGGGACGACGCGGCGGGGCGTCACGGCTGCTGCTTCTTGTTGCGGTTGCTGAGCAGGAAGCCGATGCCGATGCCGAAGAGCAGGCAGACGCCGACGAACCACCAGACGCCGAAGGGGGAGTCGTCGTCCTTCTTCTCGTCCTTCGTCTTCTCGTCGTCGCTCGCGGTCGCCGTGTCCTTCGCCGCCGTGCCCTGCGGAGCGGGTCCCGTCGCGTTCAGCTTCGCCACCAGGTCCGTGCCGCCGAAGTCGCGCGGGTCGGTGCCCGTGGCGTGGGCGGCGAAGATCAGCTGGGCGTAGGCGGCCGGGCCGCTCTCCCCGGCCCACTTCGCGGCGTTCTGCTTCAGCCAGGCCAGTGGCTCGGCCGCCTTGTCCGCGCCGCCCTGTGCGGCGAGGGCGACGACCGCGTCGGCGGTGTTGCCGTAGTCCGGCTGGTCGGCGGAGCCGCCGAGGGCGGAGACGAGGTGGCCGTCCTTGGCGAGCGTGTCGGTGAGATACGCGGCGGCATTGGCGGCGGCGCGCTCGCGGTCGGGCTTGTCCGCGTCGGCGCAGGACGCGGCGCCGGTCTTCTCGCCCGCCTCGACGACCAGGCCCGCGCCGAGCGCGCCGAGGACACCCGCGGCCGTCGCGTCCGCGTTGGGCAGCAGCCTGCCGTCCTTGTCGGGCTGGAAGGCGAAGGCACCCGCGCCCTTGTCCTTGGCGCAGGGCAGGGCGAACGTGAGCAGGGCGTCGTAGGGGGACTTGCCGTCCTTGACGACCTTCGCGGGGTCCGACTCCGTGGCGGTCAGGGCGCCGATGACGACGGAGGTGGAGTTGGCGTCGCTGGGGGTGCCGGGGACGTAGCCCCAGCCGCCGTCCTCGTTCTGTACGGACTTCAGCCAGCCGAGGGCTTCCTCGATCACGTCGCCGTGGCCGCCGACGGCCCACAGGGCCTGGACCGCGGCGGCCGTGTTGTTGGTGTCGACCGGGGTCTTGGCGTCGCAGGCCGCGGCCGGGTCGGCGCGGAACGGTGCGAAGGCACCGTTCGCGCACTGCTGGTCCGTGAGCCACTTCACGGCCGTCGAGGACGGGATCACGCCCGCCGTGTCCTGCGCGAGCAGCGCGAGGGACTGGCGCCAGACACCGTCGTACTGGGGGTCGGTGCTCCCGTACAGCCCGGACGGCGCGGTCTTGGACGGGGAGGAGGACGGCGACGGATCGGCGGCGACCGCGGGCGCGGTGGCGGCGCCGATCACGGCTATGGCGGCCAGAGCCGCGGCGCTGCTGCGACGGCGGACGTTCATGATCGGCGGGTGCCTTTCCCTGTGCGGGGACCGGCAGCACGGGGCACCCCCGGCGGCTCGGCCCCGTATGCCTCGACGGTGCCCGTGCGCCGGCGGGTGCCGGGCACGTGAGCCGGTCACGTCCGTGCGGGGCAGTCCGGCTCACCGTCCGGGAGTCTCGGGGAGGCTCGGCGGGCGGCTCACGGTTGCGGGTCAGCGCCGGAATTGCACCGGCTTCCCCCCGTACGGGTGATGACGACGCCGCCACTTTACCCGTCTCCCGGGTCCGGGCCGAGGGGCGGCCGGGACGGGGGCGGCGGCCGGGGGATACGTTCCCGGGCATGCGGACGGGGAGACTGATCGGGGCGGGACGTTCGGCCGACGTGTACGAGGCGGACGCGGGACGGGTGCTGCGGCGCGACCGGGAGGGCGTCGGGGACGCGGCGGCCGAGGGCGCGGTGATGGAACACGTGCGCAAGCACGGCTACCCGGTGCCGCGGGTGTGGCCCGGGACGACGGAATCACCGCGCACGGACCTGGTCATGGAGCGGCTGACCGGGCCGACGATGCTGCGGGCCTGGCAGGACGGGGCGTTGACGCCCCAGGAGGCGGGCGGCATGCTCGCCGGGCTGCTGCGGCGCCTGCACCGGGTGCCCGCGTACCGCAGCGCCGACCCGGGCGCCCGCGTTCTCCACCTGGACCTGCACCCGGACAACGTGATCCTCACGGCGGACGGGCCCCGGGTGATCGACTGGTCCAACACCGAGGAGGGCGACCCCGCGCTGGACTGGGGCATGACCGCGGTGATCCTCGCCCAGGTGGCGGCCGCCGGCGGACCGATGTCCGGCCCAGTCGAGAGCACGCTGGCCGCGCTGCTCACCGACCCCTCGGCCCTCACACCGGACGGTCTCGCCGAGGCGCTGCGGCGCCGGGCGGCCAACCCGACCATGAGCCGGGACGAGGTGGACCTGCTGCCCGCCGCGGAGGCGCTGATCCGCTCCCGCCTGCACTGAACGGCGGCGCTCTCAGGGGCGTGCCGCCGCCGCTCCCGTCCCGGCCTCCGTCAGGTCGATCAGCCGGCACACCGTCTCGATGTCCACCCGCACCTGGGCGAGGGAGGTGCGGCCGGCCAGCCAGGTGATCAGGGTCGAGAGCCAGGTGTGCTCGACGACCCGGACCGCCGACAGCTGCTCGGGCGTCGGGTTCTCCAGGCCGCCCATCGCGTCCAGGATGATCGCCGTGGTCTGCCGCGAGACCTGGTCGACCTCCGGGGAGACGCTGCGGTCGGCGAAGGTCAGGGCACGGGCCATCGCCTCGGCCAGCCGGGGCTCGCGCTGCAACGCGCCGAAGGCCCGCATCAGGGTCTGCGCCACCCGGTCCGCGGCCGTCTCACCGGTGGGCGGGCTCTTGCGCAGGGTGCCGTGCAGCCGCTCCAGCTGGTCGTGCATGGTCGCCACCAGCAGATGCACCTTGGACGGGAAGTACCGGTACAGCGTGCCGAGGGCCACCTGCGACGACTCCGCGACCTCCCGCATCTGCACCGCCTCGAAGCCGCCCCGGCAGGCCAGCTGGGCGGTCGCGTGCAGGATGCGCCGGCGGCGCTCCCGCTGCCGTTCGGTGAGGGGCGGGGCGGTGGAGCGATGCGCCGAACCGGGCGCCGTCGCCGTCGGGTTGTCCACCTTGGTCACCTGCTTCCCCGGGTCCCGCGTCCGGATCCCCCCGAGCCCGGCGCGACGGTGTGCCGCGCCGTGGCGTGAATCACCTGATCCACTCGGCACAGGGTCCCTACCTGCCGGTAGATTCGGAGCCTCTGACGATCAAGTCTGAAACTTGTTCTAGATTAACCTCCCGACGTAGTGTCGCGGGACAGCGCAGTGAGGAGGGGGCCCAGAGTGACCGCCGAGGCCAGTCAGACGGGTCCCCGTCCGGAGCCAGCCGCCGACGGCTTGCCACCGCTGCGCATCGCCCTCCTCACCTACAAGGGGAACCCGTTCTGCGGCGGGCAGGGCGTCTACGTCCGCCACCTCTCCCGCGAACTGGCCCGCCTCGGCCACCGCGTCGAGGTCATCGGCGCCCAGCCCTACCCCGTCCTCGACGACGGGCCCCCGGTCGGCGACCGGCTCTCGCTCACCGAGCTGCCCAGCCTCGACCTCTACCGCCAGCCCGACCCCTTCCGCACCCCGAAGCGGGGCGAGTACCGGGACTGGATCGACGCGCTCGAGGTCGGCACGATGTGGACCGGCGGCTTCCCCGAGCCCCTCACGTTCTCGCTGCGCGCCCGCCGCCATCTGCGGGCCCGCCGCGGCGACTTCGACGTCGTCCACGACAACCAGACGCTCGGCTACGGCCTCCTGGGCGACGTGGGCGCGCCCCTCGTCACCACCATCCACCACCCCATCACCGTCGACCGGCAGCTCGAACTCGACGCCGCCGACAGCCGGGGGCGCCGCTACTCGGTCCGCCGCTGGTACGCCTTCACCCGGATGCAGAAGCGCGTCGCGCGCCGCCTGCCCTCCGTGCTCACCGTCTCCGGCACCTCCCGCCAGGAGATCGTCGACCACCTCGGCGTACGGGACGACCGCATCCACGTCGTCCACATCGGCGCCGACACCGACCTGTTCTCGCCCGACCCGTCGGTGCCGCGGGTGCCGGGCCGGATCGTGACGACGTCCAGCGCGGACGTACCGCTCAAGGGCCTCGTCTTCCTCGTCGAGGCGCTGGCCAAGGCGCGCACCGAGCATCCGCGGGCCCACCTCGTCGTCGTCGGCAAGCGGCCCGCCGAGGGGCCCGTCGCCCAGGCGATCGAGCGGTACGGCCTCGAAGGCGCCGTCGAGTTCGTCAAGGGCATCTCGGACGCCGAGCTGGTCGACCTCGTGCGGTCCGCCGAGGTCGCCTGCGTGCCGTCGCTGTACGAGGGGTTCTCGCTGCCCGCCGCCGAGGCCATGGCGACCGGCACGGCACTGCTCGCCACCACCGGCGGGGCCGTCCCCGAGGTCGCCGGACCCGACGGGGAGACCTGCCTCGCGGTGCCGCCGGGCGACGCGGACGCACTGGCCGCCGGGCTGAACCGGCTGCTCGGCGACCGCGAACTGCGGGCCCGGCTCGGCGCCGCCGGACGCGAGCGCGTGCTGCGCCACTTCACCTGGGCCCGCGCCGCCGAGGGCACCGTCGCCCGCTACCGCGAGGCCATCGGCCGCCGCCCCTCCGGCACGAGCACGCCGGGCACCCCGAGTGCCGCGAACACCCCGAGCGCTCAGAGTGCCCCGGGGGCCGCCCCGGCGGGCCAGAAGCCGGCCCCGGCCCCGGCCCCGACCACCAGTGACACCGGCGTCTATCCCGAAAGCAGGGCCACGTGCTGACCGTCGACTTCTCCCGGTTCCCGCTCGCCCCCGGCGACCGCGTCCTGGACCTCGGCTGCGGCGCCGGCCGGCACGCGTTCGAGTGCTACCGGCGCGGGGCCCGGGTCGTCGCGCTGGACCAGAACGCCGAGGAGATCCGCGAGGTCGCCAAGTGGTTCGCGGCGATGGAGGAGGCCGGTGAGGCCCCGGCCGGCGCCACCGCCACCGCCATGGAGGGCGACGCGCTCGCCCTGCCCTTCCCCGACGAGTCCTTCGACGTCGTCATCATCTCCGAGGTGATGGAGCACATCCCCGACGACAAGGGCGTCCTCGCCGAGATGGTCCGCGTCCTCAAGCCCGGCGGCCGCATCGCGATCACCGTGCCGCGCTACGGCCCCGAGAAGGTCTGCTGGACCCTCTCCGACGCCTACCACGAGGTCGAGGGCGGCCACATCCGCATCTACCGGGCCGACCAGCTCCTCGCCCGCATCCGCGAGGCCGGCCTCAAGCCGTACGGCACCCACCACGCACACGCGCTGCACTCGCCGTACTGGTGGCTGAAGTGCGCCTTCGGCGTCGACAACGACAAGGCGCTGCCGGTGCGGGCGTACCACAAGCTGCTGGTCTGGGACATCATGAAGAAGCCGCTGGCGACGCGGGTCGCCGAGCAGGCGCTGAACCCGCTGATCGGCAAGAGCTTCGTCGCCTACGCGACCAAGCCGCACCTGCCGCCGGTGGACGCCGCGTGACCGCGCCCCGCACCCCCGGCACACCCCGCACCCCGCGCACCGAACACCTCGTCCTGCCCGGCGTCCTCACCGCCGCCGAGGCCGCCGCGACCGTCCGGGGCATCCTCGCCGTCCAGCGCGAGGACGGCGCGATCCCGTGGTTCCGCGGGCACCACCTCGACCCGTGGGACCACGTCGAGGCGGCGATGGCCCTGGACACGGCCGACGAGCACGAGGCCGCCGAGCGGGCCTACGCGTGGCTGGCCCGGCACCAGAACCCGGACGGCTCCTGGTACGCCGCCTACGCCGACGGGGACTTCGCCGACGTCACCGACCGCGGCCGGGAGACCAACTTCGTCGCCTACGTCGCCGTCGGCGTCTGGCACCACTACCTCGCCACCGGCGACGACCTGTTCCTGGAACGGATGTGGCCCGTCGTCCACGCGGCCGTCGAGTTCGTGCTGCGCCTCCAGCAGCCCGGCGGGCAGATCGGCTGGCGCCAGGGCGACGACGGAACGGACACCAAGGACGCGCTGCTGACCGGCAGTTCCTCCGTCCACCACGCCCTGCGCTGCGCGCTCGCCATCGCCGAGCAGCGTGAAGAGCCCCAGCCCGACTGGGAGTTGGCGGCGGGCGCGCTGCGGCACGCCATCCGCCGCCACCCGGAGCGGTTCCTGGACAAGGGCCGCTACTCGATGGACTGGTACTACCCGGTCCTCGGCGGCGCGCTGACCGGCACGGAGGCCAGGTCCCGCATCAAGGAGAGCTGGGACCGTTTCGTGGTCCCGGGCCTCGGCGTGCGCTGCGTCGTCCCCAACCCGTGGGTGACCGGCGGCGAATCGGCCGAACTCGCGCTCGCCCTGTGGGCGGTGGGCGAGTCCGACCACGCCCTGGAGATCCTCCAGTCCATCCAGCACCTGCGGGACCCGGACAGCGGCCTGTACTGGACGGGCTACGTCTTCGAGGACGAGACGGTCTGGCCGCGCGAACTGACCGCCTGGACGGCCGGTTCCCTGCTCCTGGCCGTCGCCGCGCTCGGCGGCCACGAGGCCACCTGCCAGGTCTTCGCGGGCGACCGGCTGCCGCGGGGCCTGGACCCCGACTGCTGCGTCTGAGGGCCGCCCGGCGTCAGCCCCGGTGCAGGCGGTTGGCGATGGCGTGGCCGACGAAGAGGTAGACGACCGCGGCCAGTCCGTACCCGGCGACCACGCGCGCCCAGGCCTCGTCGAAGGTGAAGAGATCGTGCGACCAGCCGGCCAGCCAGTCGGCCGCGTCATGGACGAACCGCACCAGGTCGTTGGCCCGGTTGGCGTCCAACAGGTACATCAGGATCCACAGTCCGAGGATGAAGGCCATGATGTCCGCGATCACCGCGACGGCCGTTCCGGCGGAGTGGGAGCCACTGCGCGTTCGAGGGGACATGCCTTCCGTCTGGCCCGGAAAGCGCGTTCGAAACCTACGGCCCCTCGCCCGGAAGTACCGGTGGGCGAGGGGCCGTTGAGGTGAACGGGCGAGCGGGGGCGGTCAGCCGCGCTGGATGCCCGAGGTGTCCTGGAGGACACCGCGGCGGCCGTCCTGGGTCTGCGCGACCAGGTTGGCGCCGCGCTGCTCGACGGCCAGGTACCAGGTACCCGGCGCCAGCTCGGCGATCGGCGTCGGCGAGCCGTCCTCCGCGAACAGCGGACGCGGCACCGGCACGGCGAACCAGAACGGGGCGAAGTCCCCGGCCGGCTGCGCCTGCGCCTGCTGCGGGGCCTGCGGCTGGCCGGGCTGGGGCTGACCGGGCTGCGGCTGCCCCGGCTGCGGCTGGCCGCCGAAGGACGGACCGGGCTGGCCGGGCATGCCCGGCTGACCGCCGTACGGCTGCTGCTGGGCGCCCGGGTAGCCGTAACCACCCTGGGGCTGACCGCCGTAGGGCTGCGGCGCGGCCGGACGGGCGGCCGGGATCAGGGTGCCCTTGAGGGCCGGGAGCAGCGGCGTGGCCACCGCCGCGGCGGCCATGACCAGCGTGGCGATGAGAGCGAGGATCAGGCCCATCCCGGCACCGATGCCGCTCGCACCCCCGTCGTTGTCGAAGGCGCCCGCCGGGTCGAAGATGTTGCCGAGCGCGCACCACGCGGCGAAGACCGTGAACGCGATGCCGAACTGGCCGAGGTCGAGACCCGCCACCTTCTTGGGCTGCGGCATGGCACGGTTCACGACGACGAGCGCGGCGCCGATGACGCCCGCCAGGACGACACCGAGCACGACCGAGCCACTGCCCCACAGGCTGGGGATGTCGGCGCTGTCCGGCGCACCGTCGATCGAGTAGATGTCGAGGAACGACGCGATCAACAGCAACACCGCTGCTCCGATCACCACGCCGTCGCCTCGAGTGAGCGAGCGGATATTCACTTCAGGTCCTTCGTAGGTCGTCTCGTCGTCGGTAGAGGCGTCGCTGTCACGACGGCGCCGAAAGGTTCCGGTGTGAAGCGCGGGGGTGGCCCCTCATCGTACGGACGACACTATCGTCCGGACCTCGGCGCTGTCCGCAGGGATCGGGACGCCGATCACTACCCGCGCAGGAAACTCACGATTCCCTCAGACATCCCCTCCGCCGCCTTCTGCCGCCAACTGCCGCTGGTCAGCAGGGCCGCGTCCGTGCTGTCGCGCATGTTGCCGCACTCGATGAACACCTTGGGAACCGTTGACAGATTGAGACCGCCCAGGTCCGTGCGCGTGACCAGACCGGTGCCGTCGCCGAGGTAGTTCGAGGGCGCGGTGCCCGTGACGCGCACGAAGCCGCCCGCGACGCGCTCGCCCAGTTCGGCGGAGGGCGCCACGATCGCGCGGGTGTCGGCGGCCCCGTCGTGCACCGAGCCCGGCATGATCACGTGGAAGCCCCGGTTGCCCGCCCCCGACCCGTCGGCGTGGATCGAGATCGCGGCGTCCGCCTTCGAGTCGTTGCCGATCCGGGCCCGCTCGTCCACGCAGGGACCGAACGAACGGTCGCCGTCCTGCGTCAGCTTCACGGTCGCGCCCTGCTTCTCCAGCAGGTCGCGCAGCCGGTGGGCCACGTCGAGGGTGAACTTCGCCTCGGCCCAGCCCGCGTTGGTGGCCGTGCCCGTCGTGTCGCACTCCTTCCAGTGCGTGCCGACGTTCACCTTGCGGTTGATCTCGGACGCGTGCCGGAAGTTGGCGGGGTTGTGCCCCGGGTCGATGACGACGACCTTGCCCGTGAGGGGGCCGGAGGCGGACGGTGCCTTCGAGGTGGGGGCGGGTGAC
The DNA here is from genome assembly GCF_027947575.1 of Streptomyces rubrogriseus. Classification (NCBI taxonomy): domain Bacteria; kingdom Bacillati; phylum Actinomycetota; class Actinomycetes; order Kitasatosporales; family Streptomycetaceae; genus Streptomyces; species Streptomyces rubrogriseus. The sequence goes on from NZ_CP116256.1 coordinate 1,709,906, forward strand.
GAACCCGCGGGCTTCTTGCCGTCGCCGTCGCCCGGGGACGCGGGAGCACTGGAGGCGGGAGCGACGGACGACGGCGCCGCCGACGTCCCCGTACCGCCCGCCCGGTCGGAGCCGCCCCCGTCCCCGTCGTCGGGGCCGCCCACCGCCGCGTACACCCCCCACCCGAGCAGCGCCCCGGGCACCAGCGCGGCCAACGCCACGGTCAGCGCGCGGCGCAGCGGGGAGCGGCGGGGCGGGGAAGGTTCGAAGTCCGGGCCTGTGTACGACACGTCAGCGACTCTAACCGCGGCCTCAGATCCCCGCGCCGGTTCGCCGCAGGACGCGCAGCGAGTCGGTCGCGGAGACCTCGGTGAACGCGCCGGAGGCCAGCGCCCTGAGGTGGACGCGGTACGGGGCCTGGCCGGTGAACTCGTCGGCCGGGTCGGGGAACACGTCGTGGATGACCAGCAGACCGCCGTCGGCCACGTGCGGGGCCCAGCCCTCGTAGTCGGCGTTCGCGTGCTCGTCGGTGTGGCCGCCGTCGACGAAGACCAGGCCGAGGGGGGCGTTCCAGACCGCCGCGACCTGGGGGGAGCGGCCGACGAGGGCGACCACGTGCTCCTCCAGGCCGGCCCGGTGCAGGGTGCGGCGGAAGGTGGGCAGGGTGTCCATCACGCCCAGTTCCGGGTCGACGGTCTCAGGGTCGTGGTAGTCCCAGCCCGGCTGCTGCTCCTCGCTGCCCCGGTGGTGGTCGACGGTGAGCGCGGTGACCCCGGCCCGGCGGGCCGCGTCGGCGAGCAGCACGGTGGAGCGCCCGCAGTACGTGCCGACCTCCAGCAGCGGCAGCCCGAGCCCGCCCGCCTCCACGGCGGCGGCGTACAGCGCGCGGCCCTCGTGCGCGGGCATGAACCCCTTCGCGGCCTCGAAGGCGGCCAGGACTTCGGGGGAGGGGGCGGGGAGGGAGCCGGGGGCCGCGGTCATGGGGGCCTTTCGCTGGTCGTACGGGGTGTGCCGGCGCCCCATGCTGCCGTACCCCCCGCCGCGCGCTGCGACAGGGGGTACGGGGCCGGGGCGGCAGGGGGTCAGGCGGGGACCGTCTCGCCCGGCAGGGACAGGTCCAGGTCGACCGGGCGGTCGCCGCCGTGGGTGGCCGCGTGGGCGAGCGGGGGGTGGCCCGCGGCGCGGGCGGCCAGGACGTACGGGCCCTGGGCGGGCACGGCGAGGGCGTAGCTGCCGTCGCCGGCGGAGAGGGTCGCGCCCGCCTGCCGTCCGTGCCGGTCGATCAGGGTGACCTTGGCGCGGGCGACGGGGGCGCCGTCGGCGGCCAGCACCCGGCCCCGGAAGCCGTGCGGGTGCTGCCCGGCCCCGGCGAGCGCCTGTTCGGCGCGGGCCAGGTTGGCGTCCTCCTCGCTGCTCGCGCGCAGCTGGGACACCGCCGCCGGGGTGCGGCGGGGGAGGAAGAACGCCAGGACCAGGCCGACGGCGACCGCGCCCGCCGCGATCGCGAAGGAGACGCGGAAGCCGTGCAGGGTGGGGACGGCGACGCCGCCCACGTCGTTCGCCGTGTTGGCGAGCACCATGCCGATGACGGCGCTCGACACCGACGTACCGATGGACCGCATCAGCGTGTTGAGGCCGTTGGCGGCGCCCGTCTCGGAGGCCGGGACGGCGCTGATGATCAGGGCGGGCAGGGAGGAGTAGGCGAGGCCGATGCCCGCGCCGATCAGCACCGAGGTGACGACGGTCTGCCAGGCGGCGCTCATCAGGCCGAGACCGCCGGCGTAACCGATGCCGATGATCACCAGGCCGATGATGAGGGTGGTGCGGGGGCCGTAGCGGGCGGACAGGCGGGCGTAGACCGGCGCGGTGAACATCATCGTCAGGCCCAGCGGCGCCACGCACAGACCCGCGACCACCATCGACTGGCCGAGGCCGTAGCCGGTCTCCGAGGGCAGCTGGAGGAGCTGCGGCAGGACGAGGGAGATGACGAAGAAGGAGACGCCGACCATGATCGAGGCGAGGTTGGTGAGCAGGACCTCGCGGCGGGCCGTGGTGCGCAGGTCGACCAGCGGGGCGGCGACGCGCAGCTCCATCAGGCCCCACAGGAGCAGCACGACGACCGCGGCGGCGAACAGGCCGAGCGTGGTGGGCGAGGACCAGCCCCAGTCGCTGCCCTTGCTGATCGGCAGCAGGAAGAGGATCAGACCGGCGGTCAGACCGAACGCGCCCGGCAGGTCGAACGAGCCCTTCGCGCGCAGTGGGGACTCGGGTACGACCAGCAGCGTCAGGGCGATGGAGACGACACCGAGGCCGGCGGCGCCGTAGTACAGGGCGTGCCAGTCGGTGTTCTGGGCGACCAGGGCCGCGGCGGGCAGCGCGAGGCCGCCGCCGACGCCGATCGAGGAACTCATCAGGGCCATCGCCGAGCCGAGTCGCTCGCGGGGCAGCATGTCGCGCATCAGACCGATGCCGAGGGGTATCGCGCCCATCGCGACGCCCTGGAGCGTACGGCCGACGATCATCGGGATCAGGGCGTCGGTGAGCGCGCTGAGCAGCGCGCCGACGACCATCACCGACAGGCTGGCGATCAGCATGCGGCGCTTGCCGAAGAGGTCGCCGAGCCGGCCCATGATCGGCGTGGCCACGGCTCCGGACAGGAGCGTGGAGGTGAGGACCCAGCTGGCGTTGCTGGGTGAGGTGTCCAGGAGTCGGGGCAGGTCCTTGATGACCGGGACCAGCAGGGTCTGCATCACCGCGACGACGATGCCCGCGAACGCGAGCACCGGGACGGTGGCCCCGCTCGCTCGCCGCGCGGGCTCGTCGGTCGTCGTGTGGGACATGGGGTGGGGCCTCCAGGCCGGAGTTGGCGGGTGCGGAGCGTGATCGTGATACGTGCAGACTGAACCTCGTGCGCCGGGGCAACTATTCCGTTGCTTCGAGTCCCTAACTAATTCTTGACCTTCTCTTGGCGTTCACGGGAGGAGGACGGAGGAAGGAGGGAGGGCGGGGGAGGGACGGACGGGAGAAACGGACGGGAGAACGGATGGGGGGCGGCTAGGTCGTGAGACCTAGGCCGGGCGGGGGCCGAAATACCGATGCAAGGGTCAGGTCGGGGTTGAGACCATGACACCCATGCTCGAAGCCACCGGTTCCCCCGCCTCCGCCACCGCGCGGATATCCCCGCGCCGTACTCCGCCCACCTGGCTGGTCGTGGCGCTCGCCTGCGCCGGACAGTTCCTGGTCGTGCTCGACGTGTCCGTCGTCAACGTCGCCCTGCCCTCGATGCGGGCCGACCTCGGCCTGAGCGCGCAGGGGCTCCAGTGGGTGGTCAACGCCTACGCCATCGCCTTCGCCGGGTTCATGCTGCTCGGCGGTCGGGCCGGCGACCTCTACGGGCGCAAGCGGATGTTCCTGGTCGGGCTCGGGCTCTTCACGCTGGCCTCGCTGGGCGGCGGCCTCGCCCAGGAGGGCTGGCAGCTGCTGCTCGCCCGCGCCCTGCAAGGGCTCGGCGCGGCCGTACTCGCCCCCTCGACGCTGACGATCCTGACCGCCGCGGTGCCCGAGGGCGCGGCGCGGGCCCGCGCGATCGCGACCTGGACCGCCGTGGGCGCGGGCGGCGGCGCAGCGGGCGGTCTGGTGGGCGGCGCCCTGGTGGACGGGCTGTCCTGGCGCTGGGTGCTGCTGATCAACGTGCCGGTGGGCGCGGTCGTGCTGGCCGGTGCGGCGCTGTGGCTGGCCGAGAGCAAGGGCGGTCCGCGGCGCCGACTCGACCTGCCCGGCGCGCTGCTGGTGACCGCCGGTCTCGCCACGCTGGCCTACGGCATCTCGCAGACCGAGTCCGAGGGGTGGGCGGCGTCGGCGGCCCTGGTACCGCTGGTGGCCGGACTCGCGCTGCTCGGACTCTTCCTCCTCGTCGAGGCGCGGACGGCGGCGCCGCTGATGCCGCTCGGGCTGCTGCGGCTGCGGTCGGTGGCGTCGGCGAACGTGGCGATGCTGGTGTCCGGCTCGTCGATGTTCTCGATGTGGTTCTTCATGACCCTGTACGCGCAGAACGTGCTCGGCTACTCGCCGCTGGAGGCCGGAGTCGCCCTGGTGCCCAGCTCCCTGGCGGTGATCCTCGGCTCGAAGGCGGCCCCGCGGTTCATGCCGGTGCTCGGGGCCCGGAACGTGGCCGTGCTCGGCACGCTCGTCGCGGCGGTCGGCTTCGGCTGGCAGTCCACGATGACCGCCGACGGCGGCTATCTGACCGCGATCATGATCCCCGGCGTACTGATGATGCTGGGCGCGGGTACGGCGGCGACTCCGCTGGCCTCGCTGGCCATCTCCGGCGCGGCACCCGGGGACGCCGGACTGGTCTCCGGGCTGATCAACACCTCCCGGACGATGGGCGGTTCGCTGGGACTCGCGGTGATGTCGACGATCGCGGCCACCCGGGCCGGGGGCGAGGGCGCGGGCCCGGTGGCCCTGACGGACGGCTACGCGCTGGTCTTCCGCACGGCGGCGGTGGTCCTGGTCGCCGCGGCCCTGCTGATGTGGACGTGGCTCCCGGCAGGCCGCCCGAAGCCCGAGCCGATGGCCCACAGCACGGACTGAGCGCCCCAACGGGCACCGTCTGCCGCCGGGTTCTCGGAGCGTCCCTGAAAGGGGCGCGGGGAACTGCGCGACCAACCCCCACCGGCCCGCGGCCGACGGACCGCCCCGGCCCGTAGGCCGACGAGCCGCACCCGGGTCAGATCAGAGCCACCCCTGCGCCCGAGCCGCGCGCAGCGCCTCCGCACGGTTGCGGGTGGCGGTCTTGCCGATGGCCGCGGAGAGGTAGTTGCGGACCGTGGACTCGGACAGGTGCAGCGCGCCGGCGATGTCGGCGACCGTCGCGCCGTCCGCCGAGGCCCGCAGGACGTCGCACTCCCGCGCGGTGAGCGGGCTGGGACCCGCGCTGAGCGCGGCGGCGGCGAGCGCCGGGTCGACGACCGTCTCGCCGCGCAGCACCCGGCGGATCGCCCCGGCCAGCTCCTCCACCGGACCGTCCTTGACCAGGAAACCGGCGGCGCCCGCCTCCATGGCCCGCCGGAGGTACCCGGGGCGGCCGAACGTGGTCAGGATCAGCACCCGGCAGCGGGGCGCCCGCTCCCGCAGTTCGGCGGCGGCGTCCAGGCCGCTCAGGCCCGGCAGTTCGATGTCGAGGAGGGCGATGTCGGGGCGGTGCGTGAGCGCGGCGGCGACGATCTCGTCCCCGGCCGACACCTGGGCGACCACCTCGATGTCGTCCTCCATCCCGAGCAGCAGCGCGAGCGCGCCCCGCATCATGCCCTGGTCCTCGGCGAGGAGGACACGGACGGGGTGGGCGCGGGGCGTCTCGTCGGTCACGGGGAAAGGGTAGAGGGCACGCGCCGGAGGGCAGGCGCCGGAGCACATCGGGTGGAGCGCATCGGGTGGAGGGCACGCGCCGGAGGGCAGGCGTACCGGAGCCCGGCGCCTCGCACGGCACGGGTGCTACGCCGGTGCGCCCACCGGTTCCCCCTCCGCCGGAACCGGCAGCTCCGCCGTCACCGAGAACCCGCCCCGCGGTGCCACCCCCGCCGTCAGCGATCCGCCCGCGGCGGCGAGGCGTTCCCTGAGCCCGGTCAGACCGGTGCCCGGCCCCCGGGCGGAGACGGCGGCGCCCGTGCCGTCGTCCGTGACCGTCAGCCGGACCCGGTCCGCGCTGCCCGCGACGGCGATCTCGCACCGGCTCGCCCCGCTGTGCCGTACGACGTTGGTGACCGCCTCCCGCACCACCCACCCGAGGAGCGCCTCCGCCTGCGGGGGCAGCGGCGGGCCGGAGCGGCGCACCACCGGGTCCACGTCCGCCGCGCTCAGCGCGGAGCGGGCCCGGTCCAGCTCGGTGCCGAGGCTGCCCTCCCGGTAGCCGGTGACCGCCTCGCGGACCTCGGTCAGTGCCTGGCGGCCGACCGACTCGATGTCCGTGATCTGGGTCAGCGCCGCGTCCAGGTCGCGGGGCGCCAGCCGCCGGGCGGCCTCCGACTTGACCACGATCACCGACAGCGTGTGTCCCAGCAGGTCGTGCAGGTCCCGCGAGAACCGCAGCCGCTCCTCCGCCACCGCCCGCGTGGCCAGTTCCTCCCGGGCGGCCCGCAACTGCCGTACGGCGTCGGACAGGCTCAGGATCGCGGCCGTCACCATCGTCGACAGGAAGGTCCCGTAGGCGATGTTCAGGCCCGTCCAGCCGTCCTTGACACCCGCCACCGCACCGGCCACCACCGCCAGCGACCAGCCCCACCGGCCCAGCCACCGGCCGCGCAGCGCCGCCCCCGCGGCCAGGCCGAGCAGCGGGAAGAAGAGCAGCCAACTGCCCCCGTACGCAAGAGCCAGACCACAGGTCACCAGCGCCATGGCGGCCAGCGCCAGCCGCGTGGACGGCGACTCGCGCAACTCCTTGTCGAAGGAGCGGAAGGCGACGTAGATGTAGAGCGAGTTGAAGACGAACAGGCCGAGGCCGCCGACCCAGGGGTTGGCGCTGTTCCCCTGGAAGATGTTCGCCAGGCTGCCCAGGCCCATCAGCAGCCACGGCAGCAGGGTGAATCCGGTGGGCGGCGGTCCCATCCGCTCCGGCCGCTCGCCCGCCCCCGCCCCCTCCGCCGCCCCGGCCGGGTCGGCCGGATCCGACTGCCGTGCCAGCTGCCACGCGTCCAGACGGCACGACATCCCACGCAGCCGCCCTCGGGTCCCGGTCATGGGTGTCGGCTCCCTTCCACTCCGGCGCCCGCGGCGCTCAGTCTTTCGCCGCGCCGCGACGGTAGGACAGGACGGCGTACGCGCCGAAGGCCAGCAGCCACCCCGTCAGGACGAGAATGGCACCCGCGGGGGGCGCGTGCCCCGTGGCGACCGAGGTGCCCAGTTGCGCGAAGCGGTTGGTCGGGGTGTACGCCGACACCGTGCGCAGCCACTCCGGGAACAGCACCAGCGGGAACCACAGCCCGCCGAGCACCGCGAGACCCAGGTTGGCCACCATGTTCGCCACGCCCGTGGTCTGCCCGGTCAGCCGGTAGCCGTTGCCCAGCCCCAGCAGCGTGAACGGCACCGACCCGAGCCACAGCAGCAGCGCCAGCGCCGCCCACTGCCAGGCGTCCAGCCGTACGCCGTTGAGCAGACCGCCCGCGGCGAGCACCGCCGTGATCGCGGGCAGCACGGTGACCGAGGCGGTCAGGGCACGGCCCACGACCACCTGGTGCGGGCGCATCGGAGTCACCCGCAACTGCCGCAGCCAGCCGATGGCACGGTCCTCGGCGACCCCGCCGCCGGTGTTGAGGGCGGAGCCGACCGCGCCGTACGCGGCCATGCCGACCATCGCGCCCGTCTTCCACTCGCCCGCGTCGCCCCCGAGGTTGGTGAACAGCAGGTACATCAGCACCGGCATGGCGACACCGCCGACCACGAAGCCGGGGTCGCGCAGTGTGCGGCGCGTCTCGAGGATCAGGTAGTCCCTCATCGCACGCTCTCCTTCTCCGGCACCGGTGCCGCCGTCGTCAGGGCCAGGAACGCGTCGTCCAGGGACGCGGGGGCGACCTCCAGGCCGCGTATCGCGCCGAGCCGCGCGAGCGCGATCACGGTCGCGTCGGAGTCCTCGGTGCGCAGCAGCGCGCGGTCCCCGCGCACCTCCAGCGAGTGGACCCCGGGCAGCAGTGTCAGGTCCTCGGTGGTCCGGCCGGCCAGGTCGAAGGAGACGCGGCTGCCGCCCGCCGCCCGGCGCAGCTCGTCACCGGTGCCGTCCGCGACGATCCGTCCCCGGTCGACGACCAGGATCCGGTCGGCGTGCGCCTCGGCCTCCTCCAGGTAGTGGGTGGAGAACAGGACCGTGCTGCCGCGCCGGGCGTACGCCCGCATCGACTGCCAGAAGGCCTGCCTGGCCTCCACGTCCAGGGCCGCCGTCGGTTCGTCCAGGACCAGCAGGTCGGGGCGGCCGGCCAGGGCGAGCGCGAACCGCACGCGCTGGGTCTGCCCGCCCGACAGCCGGTCCACGCGCCGCCCGGCCAACCGCTCGATCCCGGCCAGCTCCAGGGCCTGCCCGACCGGCATCGGCGCCGGATAACGGCCGGCCACGAAGGCCACCAGTTCCCCCACCGTGACCCGGGGCACCGCCCGCGCCTCCTGGAGCATCGCGCCCACCCGGCCGGCCCGCACGGCACGCTCCGCAGGCCCGCCGAACAGCTCCACGGTGCCCGCGTCGGGCGGGCACAGGCCGAGCAGCAGTGCGATCGTCGTCGACTTGCCCGCGCCGTTGCGGCCGAGCAGCGCGACCGTCTCGCCGCACCCGATGCGCAGGTCCACGCCGTCGACGGCGCGGACGTCGCCGTAGGCCTTGGCCGCTCCCGTGAAGGCTACGGCGGGGGTGGTGCCCTCTGTCGGTCTCATACCGGTGACGCTACGGAGCCGGCCCGGACGGGCGGCAGATGCGGTTGTCCGGAGTTGGCGATGACAAATGTCATGGGTGGCCGGCGTCCCGTACGGTCGGGGTGTCCGTGATCGTCGTCGCGTCCGGGGCGTCGCGTCCGGGGCGTTGTGCCCGGTGCGTCGCGTCCGGGGCGTTGTGCCCGGTGCGTTGTGCCGGGTCGTGCTGCCCGGGAGGAGCAGGAGGGCCATGCCCGTCGACGCAGCGGGGGCGCTCGCCGCCGCACCCCGGGTCCGTGAGATCGCCTGGGACCACAAGGACGTCCAGCTCTACCACCTGGGCATCGGCGCCGGACGGCCCGCCGCCGACCCGCGCGAGCTGCGCTACACCCTGGAGTCCCGGCTGCACGTCCTGCCGAGCTTCGCGACGGTGGCCGGCGGCGGCGCCCCGGGGGTGATCGGCACCCTGTCCGCACCCGGCGTCGACGTCGACCTCGCCCGCGTCCTGCACGGCGGGCAGCGTCTGCGCCTGCACCGGCCCGTCCCGGTGCGCGGCCGGGCGAGCGCGGCCTCGCGGGTCGTCGCCGTGTACGACAAGGGCACCGCGGCCGTCCTCGTACTGCGCACCGAGGTCACCGACGCGGACGGGCCGCTGTGGACCGACGAGGCCGAGGTCTTCGTACGCGGGGAAGGCGGCTGGGGCGGTGAGCGGGGCCCGTCCGGGCGCCCCTCGCCACCGCCCGCCGACCCGCCGGACCAGATCGTGGAACGGGCCGTACGGGAGGACCAGGCGCTGCTCTACCGGCTCTGCGGCGACTGGAACCCCCTGCACGCCGACCCGGAGTTCGCGGCGCGGGCCGGCTTCGAACGGCCCGTGCTGCACGGCCTGTGCACCTACGGCGCCACGCTCAAGGCGGTGGTCGACACGCTGCTGGACGGCGACGTGGCCCGGGTGCGCGACTACCGCACGCGGTTCGCCGGAGTGGTGTACCCGGGCGAGACACTGCGGGTCCGGATGTGGCGGACCGCCGGGACGGGGAGTGCCGGGCCCGGCGGTGCCCGGACGGGGGAGGCGCGGGTGGCGGTGAGCGCCGTGGAGCGCGACGACGCGCCCGTCCTCGCCGACACGGTCGTCCGGTACGGGTGACGGCGACCGGACGACGACAACGGCCCCGTCCGCCGGATGCGACGAACGGGGCCGGAGCCGCTTGCTTTCGTGTGTGCCTGTGCCTGTGCCCGTGCTTGTCCTCGCGCGGGCCGTCAGGCGGCCGTCTCGGACTCCTCGGCCGGCTTGCGGTGGCGGCCCTTGGGAGTCACCACGCCCTCCTGGCTGGAGACCGGTCCGCGGTGCTTGCCGTGGCCGGTGTCGGTCTCGGGAACGTCGGCACCGGCGGCCTGCATCGGCTGGGTCGTGCTGGCGTCGTTCATCGGAAGGAATTCACCCCGTCAACATGATCTTTCCTACAGCCGGGCGAGTCTAACCGGCACACCTCGGGCCGAATCCAGGCGGCCACGCCAACCGGCACTACTTCGTTACAAGCCGTGCCAGCGGGGCCTGTTGGAGCGGTACGGGGCAAGGACGACCGGGTGCGGAGGCGCGCGTCGAGGGGGCCGTCGCGGCCGGGTCGCCGGACTCGTCCGGAGCCGATTCCGCCGATTCCGCAGTATCCGCCGTATCCCTCGTATCCGCCGCACCCCCAGAGCCCCCCGGGGTTCCCGCGCCCCCCTCGTCGTTCGTCCCCTCCGTCCGTCCATCGCCCGCGTCGGGTGCGGCCAGCCGGGCCACGCCGCACGGCGACTGCGGTGTGGAGCAGGGCAGCCGCAGCTCCCCGTCCGGGGTCCACAGCCCGGCGCCCGTCAACCAGCCCTCGGGGGCGGGGACATGCCGCACCCGCCGTTCGGCGGGCCGCCACACCCCGACCCAGCTGCCGAACGCGCCGTCCACCCGCAGGGCCACCGCACAGCGTTCCGGGGTCAGCACCTGCCCCGGCTGGATCGCGAACGGCGTCACGACGCAGTCCGGCATGCGCAGGCACTCCGGGAAGCGCACCGGCAGCGTGCTGCCGAGCACGCCCCAGCCGAGCCGCTCCCGCCCCGGCGAGGGGGCGTCCGAGCCGATCAGCACCAGCCCGCTGTCGGGGTCGGCCAGCAGGAGCCGGTCGTCGCTGTCCGCGGCGATCTGCAGCAGCGGCGAGACCTCGCCGCCCCGTTCCAGGTCCACCACGACCGCCTTGGTGCGCCCGCCGGTCTCCCGGTCAACCGCCAGCATCCGGCCCGTGCGGTCCAGCCAGACCCCGCCCGAGCAGCGGCCGGGGATCTCCGCCACCCGCTCCGGTCCGAAGGCGCCGCCCGCGACCTGCCACAGCACCGTCGAACGCGGACCGGCCGCGAGGGCGTACGCCCGCTCGCCGTCCGGGGCCGGCGGCAGCAACCGCAGTCCGGTGGTGTCCGCCGGGCACTCGACCGCGCCGAGCGGCAGCTCGCCGGTGCCGGGCCCGGTCGGGTACAGCAGCGCGAAGACGTGCCGCCCGGCGGCGACGCGGTGGACCAGGACCCGCCCGTCGCCCATCGGCTGCACCTCGGTGCCCGCCTCCTCGGGCTGGTTGCCCGGCAGCGGCACCGCGTACGGCTCGGGGCCGTCCAGGGTCCAGCGCTCCGGGTACCAGGCGTCGCCGTCCGGCCCGCTCCGGGCGAGACGGGCGGCGTAGGCACCCGCCGCGGTGATGCTGCAGCCCGCCCGCGGGGCCCCGCTGTTCCCGGGGTCCGCCGAGGGCTCGATCGCACAGGCCGTCATCGTTCGGTCACCTCCGGCGACGAAGCTAGTTTTCGTACGCACGGGCGGGGGACCGGAGCGGCCCCCATCACACATACGTGTGTCACAGGAACGATTCGCCTGAGGGAAGGGCACGGTGTGTGCTGCGCCGGACCGGCCGGTCGCGGGGGCGGGCGGGGAGTGCGTCCGCGGGTACAACGGCGCAGAACCTCCAGGTAGCCTTGCACGCGTGCCCCGTCTGTCAGAAGTCATCGCCGCGCTGGACGCCCTGTGGCCCGCCGAGCGGGCCGAGTCCTGGGACGCGGTCGGCACCGTCGTGGGCGAGCCCGACCAGGAGGTCTCCCGGGTCCTGTTCGCCGTGGACCCCGTCCAGGAGACCGTCGACGAGGCGGTGAGGCTCGGCGCCGACCTGCTCGTCACCCACCACCCGCTGTACCTGCGCGGGACGACGACGGTCGCGGCGTCCACCTTCAAGGGCCGCGTGGTGCACACGCTCATCAAGAACGACATCGCCCTGCACGTCGCCCACACCAACGCCGACACCGCCGAGCCGGGCGTCTCCGACGCGCTGGCCGGCGCCCTCGACCTGAACGTCGTACGGCCTCTGGTGCCGGACCCGGGCGACCCCGAGGGACGCCGGGGCCTGGGCAGGGTGTGCGAGCTGACGCACCCCCTGACGGTCCGCGAGCTGGCCGCCCGCGCCGCCGAGCGGCTGCCCGCCACGGCGCAGGGCATCCGGGTCGCCGGCGACCCGGATGCGACCGTGCGCACCGTCGCGGTCAGCGGCGGCTCCGGCGACAGCCTCTTCGACCACGTGCGGGCGGCCGGCGTCGACGCCTTCCTCACCGCGGACCTGCGCCACCACCCGGTCTCGGAAGCCCGCGCCCACAGCCCCCTGGCGCTGCTCGACGCGGCGCACTGGGCCACCGAGTGGCCCTGGTGCGAGCTGGGCGCCGCCCAGCTCGACGAGATCTCCGACCGCCACGGCTGGGACCTCAGGGTCCACGTCTCGAAGACGGTCACCGACCCCTGGACCGCCCACGTGGCGTCCGCCCCGACCTCTAGCGCAATGGGAGCCCCCAACTGAAAGCCGCGCCCGCCGACCAGATCCGACTCCTCGACGTCCAGGGCCTCGACACGCGGCTCCAGCAGCTCGCGCACAAGCGCCGGTCCCTGCCCGAGCACGCCGAGATCGAGTCGCTGACCAAGGACCACACCCAGCTGCGCGACCTGCTCGTGGCCGCGCAGACCGAGGAGAGCGACTGCGCCCGCGAGCAGACCAAGGCCGAGCAGGACGTGGACCAGGTGCGCCAGCGCGCCGGCCGCGACCAGCAGCGCCTGGACTCCGGCGCCGTCACCTCCCCGAAGGACCTGGAGAACCTCCAGCGCGAGATCGCCTCCCTCGCCAAGCGCCAGGGCGACCTCGAGGACGTCGTCCTGGAGGTGATGGAGCGCCGCGAGTCCGCGCAGGAGCGGGTCGCCGAGCTGACCGAGCGAGTCGGCGCGGTCCAGGGCAAGATCGACGACGCCACCGCGCGCCGGGACGCCGCCGTCGAGGGGCTGGACGGCGAGGTGACCTCGGTGACCAAGGAGCGCGAGGTCGTCGCGGGCTCCGTCCCGGACGACCTGCTGAAGCTCTACGACAAGCTGCGCGAGCAGCAGGGCGGCGTCGGCGCGGCCAAGCTGTACCAGCGCAGCTGCCAGGGGTGCCGCCAGGAGCTGGCCATCACCGAGCTGAGCGAGATCCGCTCCGCGGCGCCCGACACGGTCGTACGCTGCGAGAACTGCCGACGCATCCTGGTGCGTACGGCCGACTCCGGGCTGTAGGCGGCGGCCCGGTGGCTGACCAGGCGCCGCGCCCCGCGCGGGAGTTCGTCGTCGAGGCCGACGGCGGGTCGCGGGGCAACCCGGGGCCCGCGGGCTACGGCGCGGTGGTCCTCGATCCGGTGACGGGGGAGGCTCTGGTGGAGGCCGCCGAGTACCTCGGCGTCGTCACGAACAACGTGGCCGAGTACCGGGGCCTGCTGGCCGGCCTGCGCGCGGCCGCGGAACTGGACCCGGACGCCGCGGTGCACGTCCGCATGGACTCCAAGCTCGTCGTCGAGCAGATGTCGGGGCGCTGGAAGATCAAGCACCCCGACATGAAGCCGCTGGCGGCCGAGGCGGCCCGCGTCTTCCCGCCCGGCCGCGTGACGTACGAGTGGATCCCCCGCGCGAGCAACAAGCACGCCGACCGCCTGGCCAACGAGGCGATGGACGCGGGTGCGCGCGGCGAGGCGTGGTCCCCGTTCGACTCGACGGCGGAACTGGACGCGGCCGCCGCCGACCGTGCCGCACCCGCCGGTCGTACGGCCGGATCCCGCCGGACCGGGGCCGCGTCGGCCGTCGCTCCCGCCGGGACCGGAGGCGGCGACGGCGGGGAGCCCGCCCCGGACGGGGGCGGAGCGGCGGCGGGCGAGCGCCTCGCGCGGGCGGGCCGGGGCCGCGTCGAAGCCGCGTCGCCCGGTGCGGGGACACGCGCCGCCCTCGGCACCCCCGGCACCGACGCACCCGCCACCGGTGCTCCCGCTATCGGCACTCCCGCCACCGGTGCTCCCGGCCCCGGTGTCGCCGCCGAGACCTCGGGTGAGGCCGACGTGCGCGCCGCGAAGGTCGTGGCCTCGCCCGGCTGGGGGCCGCCCGACATGGGTGCCCCCGCCACCTTCGTCCTCCTGCGGCACGGGGAGACCCCGCTCACCCCGCAGAAGCGGTTCTCCGGGAGCGGCGGCAGCGATCCGTCCCTGTCGCCCGTCGGCCGGGAGCAGGCCGAGAGGGTCGCCGAGAGCCTCGCCCGGCGCGGCACGATCGAGGCCGTCGTCGCCTCGCCCCTGGCCCGCACCCGCGAGACCGCCGGCATCGTCGCCGCCCGCCTGGGTCTGGAGGTGGCGGTCGAGGAGGGGCTGCGCGAGACCGACTTCGGCGCGTGGGAGGGGCTCACCTTCGGCGAGGTGCGCGAGCGCCACCCCGCCGACCTGGACGCCTGGCTGGCCTCCCCGGACGCGGAGCCGACCGGCGGCGGCGAGAGTTTCGCGGCCACCGGCACCCGGATCGCCGCCACCCGCGACAAGCTCGTCGCGGCGTACGCGGGCCGCACGGTGCTGCTGGTCTCCCACGTCACGCCGATCAAGACGTTCGTGCGCCTCGCCCTGGGCGCCCCGCCCGAGTCGCTGTTCCGGATGGAACTCTCGGCGGCGTCCCTGTCGGCGGTGGCGTACTACGCGGACGGCGGCGCCAGCGTGCGCCTGTTCAACGAGACGTCCCACCTGCGCTGAGCGCGGCCGCCTCACGGGCCAGCGCCTCCACGCGCGCCCAGTCCCGGCCGACCACCGCGTCCTTGGGCAGCATCCAACTGCCGCCCACGCAGCCGACGTTGGGCAGCGCCAGGTACTGGGGCGCGGAGGCCGGGGTGATCCCGCCGGTCGGGCAGAAGCGCGCCTGCGGCAACGGCGCGGCGAGCGCCTTGAGATAGGCGGTGCCGCCCGCCGCCTCGGCCGGGAAGAACTTCATCTCCCGCACCCCGCGCTCCAGCAGCGTCACCACCTCCGACGTGGTGGACACCCCCGGCAGGAACGGCACCCCGGATCCCCGCATCGCCTCCAGCAGTGCGTCCGTCCACCCCGGGCTGACCAGGAACCGCGCCCCGGCCGCCACGACCTCCGCGACCTGCTCCGCGGTGACGACCGTGCCCGCGCCGACCACCGCGTCCGGCACCTCGGCGGCGATCGCCCGGATCGCGTCGAGGGCGACCGGCGTCCGCAGCGTCACCTCGATCGCGGGCAGCCCGCCGGCGACGAGCGCCCTGGCGAGCGGCACGGCGTCGGCGAGGTCGTCGACGACCACGACGGGTACGACGGGCGCGAGATCCAGCACCGAGGCGGCGGGGGAGGAGGGCAGCGGAGAACTCATGCCCTCATCGTGCCGCCGAAACGCACTCCCTGCAATCACCGTTGCAACAAGTGCAACGGCCGAGGGTGACGGTTCAGTGGACCTCGTGCACGAGTACGTCCAGCGACCACGGCCGCCCGCCCTTCGCGGGCGCCTCCGCCTCCACCTCGTACCCCAGGTCCCGCAGCGCCTCCACCAGCTCCGCCGGTCCCTCGGGCGCGGTCCCGGACGCCAGCAGGCTCCGGACGATCCGCCCCTTGGTCGCCTTGTTGAAGTGGCTGACCACCTTCCGGGTCGGCGCGTGCAGCACCCGCACGGTCGCGGTCCGCGGGGCGACCTCGCCCTTCGGCTTCCACGCCGCCGCGTACGCCGCCGACCGCAGGTCGAGCACCAGCCCGTTCCCGGCCGCCTCCGGCAGCACCTCGGCCATCGGCGCCCGCCAGTGCGCGCCCAGCGCCCCCAGGCCGGGCAGCTTCACGCCCATCGAGCACCGGTAGGAGGGAATCCGATCGGTCACCCGCACGGCACCCCACAGTCCCGAGAACACCAGCAGCGACCTGGCCGCCCGCCGCTTGGCGGCCGCGTCCAGCGAGGTCAGGTCCAGCGCGTCGTACAGCACACCGGTGTAGATCTCCCCCGCCGGACGCGCACCCGCCGTCAGCAGCTCCGTGTTCTTGGCGACCTCGCCGCGCAGCCCCTCGCTCAGCCCGAGCACCTCGCGCGCCTTCTCCTCGTCACCGGCGCACAGCTCCACCAGCTCGCCGAGGACGGCCTCCCGGGCCGCGGTGAGCCCCGGCAGGGACAGCGACCCGGTCTTCAGCGGGGCGCCCCGGCCGGACGCGGCCTTCCCCTCGGACGGCGGCAGCAGGACAAGCACACGTACTCCTTCACATCGAACTGGGTCCCCAGCCCCCGGTCAGGGTACGGCGTGCCCCTCCCGCGCCTGCTCGACGGCCCGGACGAACGCCCCCGGATCGTCGGCGTGGCACCGCACCACGCGCACCTCGCGCCGGCGCCCGAAGAAGGAGAGGTGGGCGACGGGCTCGGTGAGCTCGACGGTGACGGAGGTCTGGGACCCCACGGCCAGATCGAGCTCCCCGTCCGCGGGCGTGTGCGTCGTGCGCAGCTCGCGCCGGACGGAGGCGATCCGCTCCAGCGGTATCCGCACGTCGACGTGGAGGGCCCGGCGGACGCGCAGCGTCCCGGCGGCCGCGTCCAGGACATGCGGCCGGACCACGGACGCGGCGTGCAGCCCGACCACCATCACCACGGTGTACACGTCCAGCACCAGCACCACATGGTGTGCGGCGGGCCAGTCCCGCAGCAGCACGGACATGGTCACGGACTCGACGACACACACGAACGCGAGCCCGAACATCATCGCGCCCTGTCCCCGCGCGTACCCGAAGGCCGCCCCGCCGGCCGCCGAGTCGTGCGTCCGCCGGGCCGCCCACAGCCACAGGCTCGCCCACAGCCGCAGCTCGTGCCGGGCGAGCAGGTACGGAAACGCGGCGGGACCGGTGGCTCTCACGACCGCCGTCCCCGGGCGGCGATCTCCATGGCCCGCCGGACCGCCTCCGCCTGGGCCGGCGCGAAGTCGGCGTACAGGGCGCGCAGCAGACCGTGGCCGGGGTCGAGGTCGAAGCCCTCCTCGGGCAGCAGCTCCGCGGGCATGCAGTCGGCGAGTACGCGGGCCGCCTCCGCCACACGGGGGTCGTCGGCGTCGGCGTCGGCGAGTTCGTCGAGCAGCTCATAGGTACGGCGGGCCCGTGCCGCCGCCTCCGGCGAGCCCAGGGCACCGCGCATCGCGGCCAGCAGCCCCGCCCGCTCCTCCGGGGCGACGGTGCTCTCCAGCAGCACCAGCATCTCCCGGTCCCGCAGGGCCATCGGCGAGCCGGACACGTCCCCGATCCCGGCGAACAGTTCGGCCAGCTCGGGCGAGACCGGCCCCTCGGGCGGCACCCCGCCCTCCGCCCCCAGCAGCGCCCGCAACCGCGTCCGGCGGTCCCGGATCGCCGCCTCCTGCCGTGCGAGATCCGCGTCCAGCTCCTCCAGCACCTCGGCGAGATCCTTCCCGGCGTCGTCCGCCAGCACGTCCCGTACCTCCGCCAGGCCGAGCCCCAACTCGGTCAGCCGCCTGATCCTGGCCAGCACGACGACGTGCCGCAACGTGTACGTCCGATACCCGTTGGCCAGCCGCTCCGGTTCGGGCAGCAGGCCCTGATGGTGGTAGTGCCGCACGGTCCGCGTGGTGACGCCGACGGCGTCGGCGAGTTCTCCGATCCGCATGACCTCAGTAGAAACGTTGACGTTGCGGCAGGGTCAAGCGGACAGACTCCGCGGCCCTGGACACCGCGGGCTTCCTCTGATCGGCTGGGGGAGGAGAGGGGGTGTGCGGCGATGGCGGGCGCGCGCGAGCAGGCACGGTGGAGCAGGGCCCGGCTGGGAAGGGGCGGCCCGCCCCTCGACCTCCTCACCGCACGCTTCGACCGGCACGTCTACGCCCCGCACGCCCACGACGAGTACACGGTCGGCGTCACCGTCGGCGGCCTGGAGGTCATCGCCTACCGGGGCGGCCACATCCACTCAGGACCGGGCTCCATCGTCGTCCTGGAGCCCGGCGAGGTGCACACCGGCGGCCCCGCCGCCCCCGAGGGCTACTCGTACCGTGCCCTGTACGCGGCCCCGAACCTCCTCACCGACGGCGCCCGGACGGACACCGCCCTCCCGCACTTCCGCGAACCCGTCCTCGACGATCCCGAACTCGCCGCCGCCCTGCGCGCCGCGCACACCGACCTGGCCCGCTGCCCCGACCCCCTGGAGGCGGAGTCCCGGCTGCCCTGGCTGCTCACGGCGCTCGCCCGCCGCCACTCCACGGCCCGCGCGGCCGACGACACGGTCCCCGGCGCCGACCGTGTCGCCCGCGTCGTACGCGACCGGCTCGCCGACGAACTCCTCGCCCCGCCGTCCCTGGCGGCCCTCGCCACCGACCTCGGCCTGTCCCGCTACCAGCTCCTGCGGGCCTTCCGTACGGCGACGGGGATGCCGCCGTACGCGTGGCTCGCCCAGCACCGGGTGGCCAGGGCGCGCGGGCTCCTGGACGCGGGCCTGCGCCCGGCCGAGGCGGCGGCCCTGGTGGGCTTCGCCGACCAGGCGCACCTGACCCGCTGGTTCCGGCGGGTCCTCGGGGTGACCCCGGCCGCGTACCGCAACAGCGTTCAAGACCGCACCGGGTGAGGCGGCCGAGACTCACCGCATGACTGCACGCGGCTGGTTCCTGTTCTCCCTGATGGGAGTGGTCTGGGGCGTCCCCTACCTGATGATCAAGGTGGCGGTGGACGAGGTGTCCCCGTCCGGGGTGGTGTTCGCGCGGTGCGCGCTCGGCGCGGTCCTCCTGCTGCCCTTCGCCCTGCGCAAGGGAGACCTCCTCGGCACCGTACGGCGCCACTGGAAGCCGATGCTGGCCTTCGCCGTGATCGAGATCATCGGCCCCTGGTGGACCCTGACGGACGCCGAACGGCACCTGTCCAGCTCCACCGCCGGGCTGCTGATCGCGGGCGTGCCGATCGTCGCCGTCCTCCTGGCCCGGTTCTTCGGCGCCGAGGAACGGGTCGGCGCCCGCCGGATCACCGGCCTCGGCCTCGGCCTCGCAGGCGTCGCCGTCCTCACCGTCCCGCACCTCACCGGCGGCGACGCCCGCTCGCTGGCCGAGGTGCTGGTGACGGTCGTCGGTTACGCCACCGCCCCGCTGATCGCCGCCCGCCACCTCAAGGACGTCCCCACCCTCCAGCTCATCACCCCCTGCCTCACCCTGGCCGCCGTCGTCTACGCCCCCGCCGCCTTCCTGACCCGGCCCACCACCCTCCCCTCCGGCGAGGCCCTGGCAGCCCTGGCCGGTCTCGGCCTCGTCTGCACCGCGATCGCCTTCGTGGCCTTCCTGGAGCTGATCAAGGAGGTCGGCCCGACCCGGGCCGGCGTCATCACCTACGTCAACCCGGCGGTCGCCGTCGCCGCGGGCGCGCTCCTCCTGGACGAGGAGCCGACCCTCGGCATCGGCGTCGCCTTCACCCTGATCCTGGCCGGCTCGGTCCTCGCCACGGCGGCTGCCGGTCCGGGGCGGGAGGCCCGCCGGGTACCATGGTCGACACGGCAGACGAGCCGGGCGGGCGGCCGCGTGGAGTCCCTCACGGGACTTCCCGAGGAACGTCCGGGCTCCACAGGGCAGGGTGATGGCTAACGGCCACCCGGGGTGACCCGCGGGACAGTGCCACAGAAAGCAGACCGCCGGAGGCTTCGGCCCCCGGTAAGGGTGAAACGGTGGTGTAAGAGACCACCAGTGCCCAGGGCGACCTGGGCAGCTAGGTAAACCCCACCCGGAGCAAGGTCAAGAAGGAAGCACCCCGGTGCTTCTGCGCGGACGTTCGAGGGCTGCCCGCCCGAGTCCGCGGGTAGACCGCTGGAGGCCGGTGGCAACGCCGGTCCTAGATGGATGGCCGTCGCCGACGGGACCGCGAGGCCCCGTCGGAACAGAACCCGGCGTACAGCCCGACTCGTCTGCCGCTCACCGCCCCGGGGCGGGGCGGTGGCCCGAGCCGGAGCCGCGCGCGTCAGTCCTTGCGCCCCGTCGCCGCGACCGTGACGCCGAGGCCGATCATCGTGAGGCCGCCGATCCCGCCGACCAGGGAGAGCCGCCGGGGTGAGCGGGCGAACCACTCCCGACCGGTCGCAGCGGCCAGTCCCCACACGCTGTCGCAGGCCACCGCGATGAGGTTGAAGACCAGGCCCAGCAGCAGCATCTGGACGACCACGTGTCCCTGGGCGCGGTCCACGAACTGGGGGAGCACCGCGGCGAAGAACACCATCGTCTTGGGGTTGGCCACCCCGACCGCGAACCCCTCCCACAGTGTGCGCGGACCGCCCCCGCGTGCGCTCCCGTCCGTGGTGACCGCGGCCTGCAACGAGCCGCGCTTCCGCCAGGCCCGCACGCCCAGGTACACCAGGTAGGCCGCGCCGACGAGCTTCAGCGCCGTGAAGACGAGGACCGAGCGCTCCACGACCGACCCGACGCCGAGCGCCACCGCCACGACGAGCACATAGGCGCCCACCGTGTTTCCCACGACCGTGGTCAGCGCGGCCCGGCGGCCCTGGGCCAGCGCCCGCCCGATCACGAACAGCACGCTGGGCCCGGGGACCACGATCAGCAGGAACGACATCGCCGCGAAGGCGAGCAAGCGCTCGGAGGACACCATGGCCTCATCGAAGCACGGCCGGGTGCCGGGCCTCAGCCCCTTTTCGCGGGGTGCTGAGCCTGCCGCCATGCAGCCTTGCCCTCACCCGAACCCCGGCATCACCCGTTCCGCGATCAGACGCAGCTGGGTGTTCACGTCCGCCGCGCCCGGCAGGTCCCGGCCCGTGAACGTCTGCACCAGGGCGCGGTCGGTGATCGCGCAGATCATGTGGTTGACGCCGCTGGGTGCGATGTCCCGTTCGATCTTCTCCCGGCACTCCTCGGGCGTGCCCGCGACCGAGAGGCGGTCGGCGATCTCCGGGGTGGTCAGTTCGATGCCGCGGGCCAGGTCGCCGGCGCCGATCGCGTCGATGACCGGCTTCAGCTCCGCCGGGTCGACGCCGTTGCGGCGCAGTTGCTCCTCGGGCATGGAGGAGGCGTAGATGCCGACCATGCTGCGCGCCGCTTCCTTGGCGACCGCCGAGTCGGGGCCGGTGGCGAAGACCACCCAGGCCCCGATGTCCAGCGAGCGCCAGTCCTTGCCCGCCCGCTCCGCGCCCGCCCTGATGTGCCGCACCGCGTAGTCGTAGGCCTCGCGGGTGTAGCTCAGGGCGTGGTGGCAGCCGTCCGACAACTCACCGGCCGCCTCGAAGGACTTCGGCCCCCGCATCGCGCCGAGCTTCAGCGGCAGCCGGTCCTGCACCGGGCGGGCGAAGGTGAACAGGCCGTCGTAGGAGAAGAACTCGCCCTCGTGCGTGATGGTGCCCTCGTCGAGGAACGTGCGCATCACGTGCAGGGCTTCCTTGACCCGGGACAGCGGTCTGGTGCGGGCCCAGTCGATGCGGTACTGGGCCAGCAGGCCGAAGTTGCCGCTGGACAGCACGCCTTCGGCGCGGCCGCCGGAGAGTTCGTCGAGCGTGGCGAGGGCCTGCGCGACCAGGGTCGGCTCGCGCAGCGTCACCGGGGAGACGCTCGGTCCGAGGCGGATGCGGTCGGTGCGGCCGGCCGCCACCGCGAAGAGGAGCCACAGGTCCTTGTGCCAGGTCTCGTCGGCGGCGTAACAGGCGTGGAAACCGAGTTCGTCGGCGAGCCGGATCGACTCCAGGGACTCGGCCAGGGGGTAGTCCGGGAGCATCGCGTAGCTGAACTTCACGAGCGCCAACCTCCGTTGTTCCGTCGTGGGGAACGGTGCGCTGCCTCTACCGAGGATGTGAGTTCGGGGGTCGGCTGTCCAGGGAGCGATGCTTCGAAATTTTCGAACCCACTCAGCCTCCTTTCCGGGAGAGTTGGCGAGAAGGTCCCGGGGGATGTGTGCTGGCTTCGAGTAGGGGCTGAGTGATCTGCGGCTTTGCGTTTCGCACCGTTCTTCCTGGCGTGCCGAAGGTTTCGAAACTTCTACCGAAACTGTTGACGCTTGATGGGTGCAGGTCAACACTGTCGCCGTTGTCCGAACCCGCAGGAGAGGAACACCCCCCATGAACCTGCTCGTCCAGCCGGGGCGCCGCAGACGCGGTCCCGTCGCCTTGCTCGTCAGGAGCGCGTGGGCCGTCGCGCTGGCGGCGCTCGCCGCGCTGATGCTGCCGGGCACCGCCCAGGCCGACACGGTCGTCACGACCAACCAGGAGGGCACCGACAACGGTTACTACTACTCGTTCTGGACCGACAGCCAGGGCACCGTCTCCATGAACATGGGCTCCGGCGGTCAGTACAGCACCTCGTGGCGCAACACCGGCAACTTCGTCGCGGGCAAGGGCTGGAGCAACGGCGGGCGCAGGACCGTGCAGTACTCGGGCAGCTTCAACCCGTCCGGCAACGCGTACCTGGCGCTCTACGGGTGGACGTCGAACCCGCTCGTCGAGTACTACATCGTCGACAACTGGGGCACCTACCGGCCCACGGGCGAGTACAAGGGCACCGTCACCAGTGACGGCGGCACCTACGACATCTACAAGACGACCCGTGTCAACAAGCCCTCCGTCGAGGGCACCCGCACCTTCGACCAGTACTGGAGCGTCCGGCAGTCGAAGCGGACCGGCGGCACCATCACCACCGGCAACCACTTCGACGCGTGGGCCCGGGCCGGGATGCCGCTCGGCAACTTCAGCTACTACATGATCATGGCCACCGAGGGCTACCAGAGCAGCGGCAGCTCCAGCATCAACGTCGGCGGGACCGGCGGCGGCGACAACGGCGGCGGCGACAACGGCGGCGGCGACAACGGGGGCGGTGGCGGCGGGTGCACCGCCACGCTGTCCGCCGGGCAGAAGTGGGGCGACCGGTACAACCTCAACGTCTCCGTGAGTGGCGCCAGCAACTGGACGGTGACGATGAACGTGCCGTCCCCGGCGAAGGTCATGTCGACCTGGAACGTCAACGCGACCTACCCCAGCGCGCAGACACTGACCGCCAAGTCCAACGGCAGCGGCAACAACTGGGGCGCCACCATCCAGGCCAACGGCAACTGGACCTGGCCCAGCGTGTCCTGCAGCGCGGGCTGACCCACCCCACCAGCGGAGAGGAGGAATCACTCGCATGCGTACCAGTACCGGACCACGCGCGTCCTCGCGCACCCTGCGCACCCTGGCTTCCGGCGTCGCCGTCACCGCGCTCGCCGCCGCGGGCACGGTCGCGGCCGGCGCCGCCCCGTCCCAGGCCGCGGCCTGCAACGGCTACGTCGGGCTCACCTTCGACGACGGCCCCTCCGGCAGCACCCAGTCCCTGCTCAACGCGCTCAGGCAGAACGGGCTGCGGGCCACCATGTTCAACCAGGGCCAGTACGCCGCCCAGAACCCGTCCCTGGTCCGGGCCCAGGTCGACGCCGGGATGTGGGTCGCCAACCACAGCTACACCCACCCGCACATGACCCAGCTCGGCCAGGCCCAGATGGACTCGGAGATCTCCCGGACCCAGCAGGCGATCGCGGGCGCGGGCGGCGGGACGCCCAAGCTGTTCCGCCCGCCCTACGGCGAGACCAACGCGACGCTCCGGTCGGTCGAGGCCAAGTACGGGCTGACCGAGGTGATCTGGGACGTCGACTC
Organism: Streptomyces rubrogriseus; assembly: GCF_027947575.1. Classification (NCBI taxonomy): domain Bacteria; kingdom Bacillati; phylum Actinomycetota; class Actinomycetes; order Kitasatosporales; family Streptomycetaceae; genus Streptomyces; species Streptomyces rubrogriseus. Next base: position 1,733,235 of record NZ_CP116256.1, read on the forward strand.
CCAGGACTGGAACAACGCCAGTACCGACGCGATCGTGCAGGCCGTCTCGCGGCTCGGCAACGGCCAGGTCATCCTCATGCACGACTGGCCCGCCAACACGCTCGCCGCCATACCGCGCATCGCGCAGACCCTGGCGAACAAGGGGCTGTGCTCCGGCATGATCTCGCCGCAGACCGGCCGTGCGGTGGCTCCCGACGGCAGCGGCGGGGGAGGAGACGGCGGGGGCGGTGGCGGTGGCGCCTGTACCGCGACGCTGTCCGCCGGGCAGCGGTGGGGGGACCGGTACAACCTCAACGTCTCCGTGAGCGGGTCCGACGACTGGACGGTGACGATGAACGTGCCGTCCCCGGCGAAGGTCATGTCGACCTGGAACGTCAACGCGAGCTATCCCAGTGCGCAGACGCTGACCGCCAAGTCGAACGGCAGCGGCAACAACTGGGGTGCCACCATCCAGGCCAACGGCAACTGGACCTGGCCCAGCGTGTCCTGCAGCGCGGGCTGACCGAGCCCGGACCCCCCGGGTCCGTACCCGTGGACGAGGCCCACGGGTACGGACCTTCGGTCACTCACTCACCCAGCGACCGGTCCGCCACCCGCGCCAGATGCCGCCCGAACACCTCGCGCGCCTCGGGCGTCAGCGTCCGCAGGGCCACCATCGCCGTGATCACGACGTCGCACAGCTCCGCCTCCACGTCGTCCCAGGTGTGCGTGACACCCTTCCTCGGGTTCTGGCCGGTCGCGCCGATCACCGCCTCGGCGACCTCGCCGACCTCCTCCGACAGCTTCAGCATGCGCAGCAGCAGGCCCTCCCTGCCGCCGACGGGCCGGTCCGCCTCCAGCCACCTCCACAGGGCGTCGACGGTGGTCCAGAGGTCGTCGGCCCGCGCGCCGTCCGGGTTGTCGCTCATGTGGAGCAGCGTGCCACGTCCCCGAGGGGGCGTCAGTCGAAGAGCGTCTCCTGCTGCCCCTCGGCCGCCCTGCGCAGCCGCCTGTTCCGCGCCCCCACGACCACCGTCGTGGCCGCCGCCGTCACCGCGAAGGCGGCCGGGACCATCCAGTTCCGGTTGACCGCGTGACCGAGGGCGTGGTCGAGGGAGAGCCGGCCGGGGCCCGAGACCGCGAGGCTCGCCGCCGTCAGGCCGAGGGAGACGGCGTACTCGTAGCCGCCCGCCTGGGCGAAGAAGCCGTTGGGGGCGTGCACCGCGGCGGCGCCCGCCATCGCGCCGACCGCGGCCGCGCCCGCCGCCGGAGTGGCCAGTCCCAGCGCCAGCAGCGTCCCGCCGCCCGCCTCCGCGAGACCCGCCGCGGTGGCGCTGGCCCGGCCCGGCGCGTAGCCCATGGCCTCCATGGCCCGACCGGTCTCCCCGAGGCCGCCGCCGCCGAACCAGCCGAGCAGCTTCTGCGTGCCGTGCGCGGCCAGGACCCCGCCGGTTCCCAGGCGGAGCAGCAGCAGTCCGAGATCCCGCCGGTCACAGCACTTCACGTCGACTCCCTCGCGGACGGTGGCGGCTCATCTGCCCACCGTCGCCCCTCCGCGGCGTACGGGCCCGTCGCCGGGCGCCGTTCGGGTGGTGGCGGGCGACGGCGGGCGGTACGCCCGGTGGCGGGGGCGTGGAGCCGGTGTGACGCTGCCGCCATGACCATTCAGACCACGCGACTCAGCGACCCGGCCGTCCGCGCCTTCGTCGCCGCCGTCAACGCCCACGACCGCGAGGCCTTCCGCGCGCTGCTCGCGCCGGACGCCACCATGGCCGACGACGGGGACGACCGGAACCTCGACCAGTGGGTCGACCAGGAGATCTTCTCCTCCAACGGCCACATGGAGGTCGACAACGAGTCGAACGGCGGTCGCGCCCTCATCGCCCGCTACCGCAACGACACCTGGGGCGAGATGCGCACCCGGTGGGACTTCACCGTCGACGAGGACGGGCGGATCGCCCGCTTCGAGACCGGGCAGGCATAGCCGGGAAACGGTGCGGCAGCCGTTCCCCCCACCGGTGCGACCGGTGTGGCGGAACGGCTGCCGCCTCCCCCCTCGGTATGGCATGTGCGGCGTTGTGGATGCCCAACGCCTCATATGTGAAAGTCTGGTGAAGGAGATTTGAGCATACGTCCGCCACCGGCCGCAATACGGCGGACCTTGAAATTCCGATTGTATGAATCGATGTGTTGCGCGCGTGTGTGCCCGCGGGCCGCGCTCAGCCGCGCCCCACGTACGGCATCGCCGTCGCCATGACCGTCGCGAACTGCACGTTCGCCTCCAGGGGCAGCTCGGCCATGTGCCGCACCGTGCGCGCCACGTCGGCGACGTCCATCACGGGCTCGGGTGCCGTCTCCCCGTTGGCCTGGAGCGCGCCGGTCCGCATCCCGGCCGTCATCTCGGTCGCCGCGTTGCCGATGTCGATCTGGCCGACCGCGATGCCGTAGGGACGGCCGTCCAGCGACAGTGACTTGGTCAGACCCGTCAGCGCGTGCTTGGTCGCGGTGTACGCCACCGAGTGCGGACGCGGCGTGTGCGCGGAGATCGAGCCGTTGTTGATGATCCGGCCGCCCCGCGGGTCCTGCTCCTTCATCTGCCGGTACGCCGCCTGCGCGCACAGGAACGCCCCGTTGAGGTTGGTGTCCACCACGTGCCGCCAGGCCTCGTAGGGAAGGTCCTCGACCGGCACGCCGCCGGGACCGAACGTCCCCGCGTTGTTGAACAGCAGGTCCAGTCGCCCGAACCGGTCGCGCACGGCGCCGAACAGGGCCGCCACGTCCTCCGGGCGCGACACGTCGGCGCGGACGGTGAGCGCCGTGCCGCCGCCCGCCGGTGCCGCCGCGGCCGTCTCGGCCAGGGGCTCGGGGCGGCGGCCGGCCAGGGCGACCGACCAGCCGGCGGTGAGCAGTTCGACGGCGACCGCCCGGCCGATGCCGGATCCGGCGCCCGTGACGACGGCGACCTTCCGCACGCCGGCGCTTTCCTCGTCGGTGGTTCTCACGGTGTTCATGACTCGGCAGCGTACGGGTCGCGGAACATGCGGAACTCATCCGTCCGACACGCGATCGCCATGTCCGTGCCAAACCGGGGACGCTCCCGGCGCTTCGAATGCCCCTTGCAACCACCGCAAGGGGAGGAACGGATGACACCCGCGAACCACCAGGCCCCGACCCGGGTCCCGGCCCAGTCGCAGTCCTCGCACGCGCCCGAACTCCGCGCCGCCGCCCGCAGCCTGGGCCGCCGCCGCTTCCTGACCGTCACCGGCGCCGCCGCCGCGCTCGCCTTCTCCGTCAACCTGCCGGCCGCCGGCACCGCGAGCGCCGCCGAGCTGGACGCCGCGCGGCTGACCGCCGACCCCTTCACGCTCGGTGTCGCCTCGGGCGACCCGCAGCCCGGTTCGGTGCTGCTGTGGACGCGTCTGGCCCCGGTGCCGTACCAGGCCGACAGCGGGCTGCCGGCCGAACGCGTCGAGGTGAGCTGGGAGCTGGCCCTGGACGAACGGTTCCGCCGCGTCGTCAGAAGGGGCCGGACCACCGCCCACCCCGAGTTCCACCACACCGTGCACGTCGAGGTCGACCACCTCGCGCCCGGCCACGTCTACCACTACCGCTTCCGCGCCGGCCGGTACGTCAGCCCGGTGGGCCGTACCCGCACCGCGCCCGCGCAGCACAGCCGGGTGCCCGGCCTCACCTTCGGCCTCGTCTCCTGCCAGAAGTACGACCAGGGGTACTACACCGCCTACAAGCACCTCGCCCAGGAGGACGTGGACGTCGTCTTCCACCTCGGCGACTACCTGTACGAGTACGCCGTGAACGCCACCGGCGGCTCCCGCGCCTACCCCGCGGGCACCCTGCCCGCGCACTTCAACCACGAGACGGTGACCCTGGAGGACTACCGCCTGCGGTACGCCCTCTACAAGTCCGACCCCGACCTGCGCGCCGCGCACGCCGCGCACCCCTTCGTCGTCACCTGGGACGACCACGAGACCGAGAACAACTACGCCGACGAGACACCGGAGAACAGCGTCCCGCCCGAGGAGTTCCTCATCCGCCGGGCCGCCGCCTACCGGGCCTACTGGGAGAACATGCCGCTGCGCCGCCCGCAGCTGCCCGACGGCCCGGACCTGAAGCTCTACCGCCGGCTGCACTGGGGGCGGCTCGCCCAGTTCGACGTCCTCGACACCCGGCAGTACCGCTCCAACCAGGCGTACGGCGACGGCTGGCAGTTCCCCGGGCCCGAGTCCGAGGACCCGGGCCGCACGCTCACCGGCGACGCCCAGGAGCGCTGGCTGATCAACGGCTGGCACCGGTCGAACGCCCTGTGGAACGTGGTGCCCCAGCAGGTCACCTTCTCCCAGCGGTACAACTCGACGAGCACGCCGTCCAAGGTCTCCATGGACTCCTGGGACGGCTACCCGGCCTCGCGCGAGCGGGTGCTGGCCGGCGCGCAGGCCGCCGGGATCGAGAACCTCATGGTCCTCACCGGCGACGTGCACGTCTCCTACGGCTTCGACATCAAGCGCGACTTCGACGACCCGGACTCCAGGACCCTGGGTACGGAGATCGTCACCACGTCCGTCACCAGCGGCGGCGACGGCGCGGAGAAGCCGTCCAACTGGGACACCCTGATGGCCGCCAACCCGCACCTGAAGTTCTTCAACGGGCGGCGCGGCTACGCCACGGTGTCCCTGGGCCGCGAGTCGGCGCGCGCCGACTTCAAGACGGTGTCCCACGTCGGCACCGAGGGCGCGCCGCTCACGACCGCCGGGTCCTTCGTGACGGCGGCGGGGGAGCCGGGGCTCACGCCGGTGTGACCACCGGGTCCGCCGCTTCTCCCTGTGCCGTCGATCCTGTTTCTCCCGGGTAGCGGACGCCGACGCGGTCCCGGATCGCGTCGAGCGTCCGCATCACGGCCAGCGTGCCCTCCAGCGGGACCAGCGGCGACTCGGTCTCCCCGGCGCGCAGCGCCCGCATCACCTCCTGGGCCTCGTGCCGCAGGCTCTCGCGGGGCCCGTCGGCCGGGTCGGCGCGGAACTCCTGCGGGTCCCGGCCGGTCCGGTGCAGCACGAAGCGGTCCGGGAAGAAGAAGCCGTCCGGGACGTCGATGCGGCCCTCGGAGCCGGTGATCGAGGCGGAGTTGGGCGTACCGCCGGTGATGGAGCAGTGGATGGAGGCGAGCGCGTCGTTCTCGTACGAGAGCAGCGCGCCCGTCTGGAGGTCGACGCCCTCCTCCGAGAGCACCGCCCGCGCCGCGACGTCCGACGGCTCGCCGAGCAGAAGCTGCGCGAAGGACACCGGGTACACGCCCAGGTCCAGCAGCGCGCCGCCGCCCTGCGCGGGGTCGCGGAGCCGGTGCGCGGCCGGGAAGGGGCCCGCGAGGCCGAAGTCCGCCTGGAGACTGCGGACCTCGCCGATCGCGCCGTCGGCGACCAGCTCCTTCAGGCGCCGCACCAGCGGGTTGCAGTACATCCACATCGCTTCCATGAGGAAGACGCCCCGTTCGCGGGCGAGCGCGACCAGTTCCCCGGCCTCGCGCGCGTTCAGCGTGAACGGCTTCTCGCACAGCACGTTCCGGCCCGCCTCCAGGCACAGGCCGGCCGCGGTCCGGTGCGCCGAGTGCGGGGTCGCGACGTACACCACGTCGACGTCCTCGTCCCGCGCCAGCGTCTCCCAGGCGCCGTACGCCCGCGGTATCCCGAACCGCTCGGCGAACGCCTTCGCCGACGCCTCGGTCCGCGAGGCCACCGCCACGACCTCCGCGTCCGGCAGATCGACCAGATCCGCCGTGAACCTCGCCGCCATCCCGCCGGTCGCGAGAATCCCCCAGCGCACCTTCTGTCCGGTCACCGCTGACACCCTGCCCCACCCTCGCTCAGGTTCGTTCGTCGTTCGGGTTCGTTCGTTCAAGTCCGTACGAGCTGAGAGCATAGGTGGCGGATCCGAAGAAGAGGGAGGGGCACATCACATGCCCGAGCGCGGGCCGTCCACGCAAACGCCGCAAACGTCTCAGTCGTCGCACATACCGCGAACGCCGCCCGCCGGGCGGCGTATCAGTCTTCTCGTCACGCTCATACTCGGCAGCCTCACCGCTACGCCGCCGCTGGCGATGGACATGTACCTCCCCGCCCTCCCGGAGGTCACCCGGTCCCTGGGCGCACCGGCCGCGACCGTCCAGCTCACGCTCACCGCCTGCCTGGCCGGCATGGCCCTCGGGCAGATCGTCGTCGGTCCGATGAGCGACAAGTGGGGGCGCCGGCGTCCGCTGCTGGCCGGGCTCGCCGTCTACGTCGTCGCCACCGCGCTGTGCGCCGTCGCGCCGAACGTGGAACTCCTCGTCGCCTTCCGGCTGGTCCAGGGACTCGCGGGCGCCGCCGGGATCGTCATCGCCCGGGCCGTCGTGCGCGACCTGTACGACGGCGTGGCCATGGCCCGCTTCTTCTCCACCCTGATGCTGATCTCCGGCGTCGCGCCGGTCGTCGCGCCGCTCATCGGCGGGCAGATCCTGCGCGTGACGGACTGGCGGGGCGTGTTCGTCGTCCTCGTGGTGGTCGGGGTGGTGCTGGGCGTCGTCGTGTGGGCCCGGCTGCCGGAGACGCTGCCCGTCGAGGAGCGGCACGCCGGCGGCGTCGGCGACACCCTGCGCGCGATGCGCGGCCTGCTCGCCGACCGGGCCTTCACCGGGTACATGCTCGCGGGCGGCTTCGCCTTCGCCTCGCTCTTCGCCTACGTCGCGGCGTCGCCGTTCGTCATGCAGGAGATCTACGGAGCCTCCGCGCAGACGTTCAGCCTGCTGTTCGGCCTCAACTCGATCGGCCTCGTGGTGGTCGGGCAGATCAACGGCAAGATCCTCGTCGGGCGGGTCAGGCTGGACCGGGTGCTCGGCCTCGGCCTCGTCGTCGTGATCGCCGCGGCGACGGTGCTGCTGCTGATGTCCCTGGGCGTCTTCGGCGAGGTCGGGCTCGGGCCGGTCGCCGCCGCGCTGTTCGTGCTGATGTCGGCGATGGGTCTCAGCCTGCCCAACACCCAGGCGCTCGCGCTGATGCGGGTGAAGAAGTCCGCCGGTTCCGCCTCCGCGCTGCTCGGCACGTCCTCCTTCCTCATCGGCGCGGTCGCCTCGCCGCTGGTCGGGATCGCGGGGGAGGACACCGCCGTACCGATGGCCGTGGTCCAGCTCGCGGCCGCTGTGGTGGCGCTCGGCTTCCTCGTGACCATGTGCCGCGGGGAGAGAGCAGGCAAGGGAGAGGACAACTGAGCGCTCCGAGACTGCGCCGCGACACCCCGGAGCGGGCCGGACTCGACCCCGGGCAGCTCCGGCGTGCGGTCGCCCAGGTGCGCGACCTCACCACCGGCGAACGCCCCTGGGCGGCGGGCGCCGTCGTGGCCGTCGGACGCGGGCCCGTGCTCGCCGCCGAGGCCGCGGCGGGCTGGGCCGTGCGCTACTCCTCCTACGACCCCCGCTCCGACGCGGGCGTGGAGCTGCCGGAGGGCTCGCGGGTGCCGATGAGCGTGGACACGCCCTTCGACCTCGCCTCGCTGACCAAGCTGTTCACCGCGGTGGCGGCCGTGCAGCAGATCGAGCGGGGCACGCTCGGCATCGACGCGGAGGTCGGCGCCTACCTGCCGGACTTCCGGGCCGCGGCCGAGCACCGCGTCACCGTACGGCAGTTGCTCACCCACACCTCCGGGCTGCGGCCCGAACTGCCGCTGTACGACCGCGCCGCCTACGCCGACAAGGAGGCACGGCTGCGGCGGCTGCGGGCGGAGCCGCCGGTGGGGGTGCCGGGCACGTACTGCTACTCGGACCTGAACATGCTGCTCCTGCAACAGGTGCTGGAGCGCATCACGGGGCGGGGGCTCGACGTCCTCGTCCGGGACGGGATCACCCGGCCGCTGGGCATGACGGCGACGGGCTTCGGGCCGTGTCCGGGGGCCGCGGCCACGGAGGACCAGCGGCGGCCGTGGGCCAAGGCGGACCGGGGGATGCTGCGCGGGGTCGTCCACGACGAGAACGCGTGGGCGCTGGGCGGGGTGGCCGGTCACGCGGGGCTGTTCTCCACGGGGCGGGATCTGGCGGTCTTCTGCCGGACGCTGCTGGCGGGGGGCTCCCACGGGCCCGCGCGCATCCTCGGGCCGGACTTCGTGGAACTGCTCCTGGCCGAACCGGGGCTCGGGTTCGCCCTGGACCAGCCGTGGTTCATGGGCGAGCTGGCGGGGCGCGGGGCGGCGGGGCACACCGGCTTCACCGGCACGATGCTGGTCCTCGACCGGGTGACGGACACCTTCGCGATCCTCCTCGCCAACACGGTCCATCCGCGCCGCCGCGCCCCGGACAACCGGGCCCGCGCGGCGCTGTGCACGCGGGTGGCGCGGGCGGTGCGGGCCTGATCGTCCGTGGGGGGATGCCTGCGGCGGCCTGTGCGGCTTCGGTGGGGGTGCGTGTAGCGCGGTGTGTCCGGTGGGTGGGTCGGGGTCGCGCCGGGGGGTGTCCGTCCTCGGAACGGCGCGGAATCGGTCGGCTACGGGGGTGCGGGGCGTGGACGCGCCAACCGCTGCGGGCGGACACCCCCCGACACGCCCCCTTCTCGCCGTACGCGGCTGCGGCCCGCCCTCGCTCCGCGCCCCTTCTCGCCGTACGCGGCTTCCCCGCCGCGTCGCCCCCGGCCGCAACTGCGCGTGACCGCCCCCTCCCGCCGCAGCTGCGGGCAGTCGCTGCCCCCCGCCGTAGCTGCGGGCAGTCGTGCCGCTGGGGCGGCACGGGTGGGCGCAGCGGCACCCCGTAACGCCGGGCCGCGCTCCCCCTCGGGCCCGCACACACGCCGGGTGCCAGGACCACGCCGGGTCACACGATCCGCCCCGCGCTCACTCCGGGCACCAGGCAGCCCCGCCCCACCCACGGAGTGCCTCGTACAATCTCCGGGTGAACGACCCCGCCGACACCCTGCGCGCCACCCTCGCCGACCTCGTCGACGGCTTGCCGCCCCGACAGGCCGCCCGGGCCGTGGAGCGGCTGATCGCCAACTACCGCGGGGACACCCCCACCGACGCCCCCATCCTGCGCGACCGCGCCGACGTCGTCGCCTACGCCGCCTACCGCATGCCCGCCACCTTCGCCGCCGTCCGCTCGGCGCTGACCGCGTTCGCCGAGGCCGTGCCGGACTGGGTGCCCGGCAGCCACGTGGACGTGGGCGGCGGGACCGGCGCCGCGACCTGGGCCGTCAGCGACACCTGGGGCGGGACCCGTCCGGTGACCGTGCTCGACTGGGCCGAACCCGCGCTCGCCCTCGGCCGGGAGATCGCCGCCTCGCTGCCCGCCCTGCGCGAGGCCCGCTGGCAGCGCTCCCGGATCGGGGCGGCGCTCGACATCGAGAGCGTTGATCTCGTCACGGTGTCCTACGTACTCAACGAGCTGACCGGTTCCGACCGCGCCGCCCTCGTCGACGCCGCCGCCGGCGCCGCGCGCGCCGTCGTGATCGTCGAGGCCGGCACCCCCGCCGGGTACGCCCGCGTCATCGAGGCCCGAGACCGGCTGATCGCCGCCGGGTTCCGGGTCGCCGCGCCCTGCCCGCACAGTGCCGCCTGTCCCATCGAGCCCGGCACGGACTGGTGCCACTTCGCGGCCCGCGTCAGCCGGTCCAGTCTGCACCGGCAGGTCAAGAGCGGGTCCCTCGCGTACGAGGACGAGAAGTTCAGCTATGTCGCCGCCACCCGGCTTCCCGTCGAACCCGCCGCCTCCCGGGTGGTCCGGCGTCCGCAGATCCGCAAGGGCCAGGTGCTGCTGGACCTGTGCGAGTCCGACGAGCGGTTGCGGCGGAGTACGGTCACCAAGCGGCACGGCGACCTGTACAAGGCGGCCCGTGACGCGGCCTGGGGCGACTCCTGGCCGCCGGGGGAGGAGTGACGGAGAAGTGGAACGTGACGTGCGGCGCGCCCTGCGGATCGTGATCGCCGAGGACGATCCGCTGCTGCGCGAGGGGCTCGCCCTGCTGCTGCGGGCCGAGGGCCTGGACGTGGTCGCCACCGCGGACACCGCGGAGTCGGTGCTCGCGGCCATCGACGCGCACGAGCCCGACGTGGCCATCCTCGATGTGCGGATGCCGCCCACCCACACCGACGAAGGGGTCCGCGCGGCCGTCGAGGCGCGGCGGCGGCACCCCGGGCTCGCCGTCCTGGTGCTGTCCGCGTACGTGGAGCAGTCCTTCGCCACCGACCTGCTGACCGGGGGAGTGGGCGGTCTGGGGTACCTGCTCAAGGAGCGCGTCGGGCGGGTGGAGGAGTTCATGGACGCGCTCGGGCGGGTCGCGGGCGGTGGCACCGCCATCGATCCCGAGGTCGTCGCCCAGTTGTTCACCCGGACGCGGCAGGACAGCCGGATGGAGCGGCTCAGTCCGCGGGAGCGGGAGGTGCTCGCCCTGATGGCCGAGGGCCTGGGCAACAGCGCCATCGCCGGGCGGCTCGTCGTCACCGACGGCGCCGTCCACAAGCACATCCGCAGCATCTTCGCCAAGCTCGACCTGTCCCCGGCCGACCAGGTCGACCGGCGGGTGGCGGCCGTACTGCACTATCTGGAGAACGCGCGGGCGCCACGCCACTGAGCCCCGTCCACTCGCTTTTGGCGAGACGGTCCGTCTTGTCGGCCTGGTAGCTTCGTCGCATGGCCACCATCCGGAAGTCCGCCCGCAGTACGCATCCCGCCGCCGAGCGGCCGCACCCCGACGCCACCCGGCGCAGTCAGCGGTCCCGCCAGGCGATCTACGACGCCGCCCTCGCCCTGGTCGGCGAGGTCGGCTACCCGAAGACCACCATCGAGGGCATCGCCGCCCGGGCCGGCGTCGGCAAGCAGACCATCTACCGGTGGTGGTCCTCGAAGGCGGACGTCCTGCTGGAGGCCTTCCTCGATCTGGGCGAGCGGCTGGTGGAGGCCGCCGGTGAGGAGGCGTACACCATCCCGGACACGGGTGACGTCGCCGCCGACCTCAAGGTCGTACTGCGCGCCACCGTCGATGAGCTGCGAGACCCGAGGTTCGAGGCGCCCTATCGCGCGCTGGCGGCGGAGGGCGTCGTCAACGAGGAGCTGGGCCGGACCTTCGTCAGCCGGCTCCTGGAGCCGTCGCTCCAGCTGCACGCCGACCGGCTGCGGGCCGCCCAGGAGGCGGGCCAGGTACGGCAGGACATCGACCTGCGGATCGCGCTGGAGCTGTTCGTCTCCCCGCTCGCGCAGCGCTGGCTCCAGCACACGGGACCGTTCTCCCACGCCTACACCGACACCCTCGTCGACTACGCGCTGCACGGGCTCGCCCCGCGGTGACCGAAGAGGCCTGACCAGGGAAGTTTGTCCCTTCGCGACCCCGAAGCGGGGAATGGTGCGACGATAGGGCATGCTGGTGCGCACGACGGCGAGGCAAGGGGATAGATGAGCGCGGAGTTCGGCGGTCGGAGCGGTCTGCAGGGCAAACTCTCCTCGTGGCTGCGCGGACGCCGCCCCAAGGAGGCCGCCGGAGACGGTGGCCGGGAGGACCTGCTGCTCGCCGCCGCCGGTGCCGGGCTGCCCCTGGCGCCCGCCGCGCACCCCGCCGGATACCGTTGCTCCTGCGACCGCGTGGGCTGTCCCACCCCCGCCCGGCACCCGGTGTCGTTCGCCTGGCAGACGCAGTCCACCACCGACCGCGCCCAGATCGAGCGCTGGGCCCGGCACCAGCCCGAGGCCAACTTCATCACCGCGACCGGCATGGTGCACGACGTCCTGGACGTGCCCCTGGAGGCCGGTCGGGAGGCGGTGCGGAGGCTGCTCGACGCCGGGGTCGAGGTCGGGCCGGTCGCCGAGAGCGACGACGGGCGCATGCTGCTGTTCACCCTCACCCGCGGCACCCCCGAGGACGAGGACGAGTGGTGGCCCTGCGAGCTGGACTGCCACCCCGAGACCATGGACGAGCACCCGGGGCTGCGCTGGCACTGCCGCGGGTCCTACGTGCTGGTGCCGCCGGCCCGGCTGCCCGGCGAAGGCCGGACCGTGCGCTGGGTGCGCGGTCCCGAGCACCCGCTGCCGGACCCGCTGACCCTGCTGGAGACCCTCACCGACGCCTGCGCCCGGCACGCCGGTGCGGAGGGCGACCACGAGGGAGCATCCTGGCCGCTGCGCCGCTGAGCGCCGCGGGCTCTCCTATTCGCCCTTGCCCGAGGTGAGCCCCTGGACCCGGCCCAGTACCGACACCTGCCCGTCCGCCGGGTCGAGTGCCACCCCGTTGGAGACGAACTCCATCGTCAGCGACTGCTTGATCTCGCCGTCCGTCAGGGCCAGCACGTCCTTGTTCGGCGTCGGCACGGACGCGCCCCGGGCGGCGGTCTGCTTCTCGAAGTGGCGGCTGGTGAAGAACACCAGCGCGCCGCCGTCCTCGGTGCGCAGTGCCAGCGGTGCGTAGTCGCCGTTCGTCAGCGGCTCGTCGATGTACTGGGTGACCAGGCCGGGGCGGGTCGAGCGCTTCTCGCGCAGTGCGCGCCAGGAGCTGGTGTGCACACCGTCCGCGAAGGTCTTGCCGCCGTCCTGAAGGTACGTCGTGTAGTCCTTGCTCAGACCGGCCGGCGGGACGCTCACGTCGGTGGCGTTCGCGGGCACGGCCTCGGCCCAGCCGTCCTGGTCGGTCTTGAACTCGGGCACCTTGCCGGGGGCGACCAGCGTCAGGTACGCCGCCTCCCAGGCATCCTCCAGGCCGTCCCGGGTGAAGACCAGCAACCAGCGTGCCTTGCCGCCCTTGTTGGCCTCGGTGTCCGCGACGAACCAGCGCGGCCAGCCCGCCTTCTTCGGGATCGTGAACTTCGCGTCGGTCAGCTCCAGCGGCTCGTGCGCCGGATTGCCGTCCGGGTGGTTGGCCGCCCCCGCCTTCAGCCGCGCCGAGTCGATCGCGGCGAGGGCGCCGGTGGTGTGGTCGGCGTCCAGGGAGGCGTCGTACGCCTTGTCGGCCTTGTTGTACGCGGTGGTGAACTGCTCCAGCGCCTTCGCGGCCTCGGCCCGGGTGGCCGAGGGCAACACCTCGCGCTCACCGTGCACCACCACGCAGCCGCTCGCCGTCAGCGACAAAGCGGTCGCCGAGGCGGATATGAGCGCGTACTTCTCAAGCCTGCGGGGCCTTCGAGGGCCGCGATCCTGGCTCATCAGGTTCCTTCACCTTCCCCTTCCCGGAGGCGAACCCTACCGGGGCGAGGAAGAGCGCGAGCGTCGGGACCAGGTACAGCAGCCACACCGTGACCTGGAGGACGGTCGGATCGGGCTGGAAGTTGAACACGCCCTTGAGCAGGGTGCCGTACCAGCTCGACGGGTCGATCGTGCTGCTGATGTCGAAGGCCAGGGTCGTCAGGCCCGGCAGCAGGTCGGCCTCCTGGAGGTCGTGCAGGCCGTAGGCCAGCACGCCCGCCGCCACCACGACCAGCATGCCGCCGGTCCAGGTGAAGAACCGGGCCAGGTTGATGCGCAGCGCGCCCCGGTAGAACAGCCAGCCCAGCAGGACGGCGGTGGCCAGCCCGAGGGCCACGCCGATCAGCGGGCGCGGGGTGCCGTCGCTCGCCGCGTGCACCGACGCCCACACGAACAGCGCCGTCTCCAGGCCCTCCCGGCCGACCGCCAGGAACGCGGTGGCCACCAGGGCCCCGGTGCCCATGGCGAGGGCCGCGTCCAGCCTGCCGTGCAGCTCCGTCCTGAGGTGGCGGGCGGTGCGGCGCATCCAGAAGACCATCCACGTCACCAGGACGACGGCCAGGATGGAGAGCGAACCGCCCAGCGCCTCCTGTGCCTTGAACGTCAGCTCCTGCGAGCCGAACTCCAGCGCGCAGCCGAAGCCGAGCGCGATGGCGACCGCCACGCCGATGCCCGCCCAGATCGGTTTCAGGGCGTCCCGGCGGTCCGTCTTGACCAGGTAGGCGATGAGGATGCAGACGACGAGTGAGGCCTCCAGGCCCTCGCGCAGTCCGATCAGGTAGTTGGAGAACACGGTTACGCCTCCTTGCCGAACAGCGTGCTGCCCCACCAGTCGTCCGCGTCGCGGACGCCGGGCGGGACGGCGAAGACCGCCGAACCCACGTGCTGGATGTACTCGTTGAGCGCGTCCGTCGCCAGGTTGCGCTGCACGGGGACGAAGCCCGTGCGGATGTCGCGCTGGTAGGCGAGGAAGAACAGGCCGGCGTCCAGGCGGCCCAGGCCGTCCGTGCCGTCGGTGAAGGAGTAGCCGCGGCGCAGCAGCGTCGCCCCGCCGTTGGAGTCGGGGTGCGCGAGCCGGACGTGCGCGTCGGGCTTCATCGCCTTCAGGAACGGCTCGTCGCGTTCCTTGGCCTTGCCGACGGGCGCGCCTTCGCCCTTGTCGCGGCCGAACACGTCCTCCTGCTCCTGGAGGGAGGCCCGGTCCCAGGTCTCGATGTGCATGCGGATGCGGCGGGCGACGAGGTAGGAGCCGCCCGTCATCCACGGCGTCCCGTCCTTCTCGGCGGCCCAGACGAACCGGTCCAGACGGTCCTTCTCGGTGCCCGCGATGTTGCGGGTGCCGTCCTTGAAGCCGAGCAGGTTGCGCGGGGTCTGTTCGTCGGGCGTCGTGGACGAGGTCTTGCCGAAGCCGAGCTGCGACCAGCGCACGACGACCTTGCCGAAGCCGATGCGGGCGAGGTTGCGGATCGCGTGCACGGCGACCTGGGGGTCGTCGGCGCAGGCCTGGACGCACAGGTCGCCGCCGCTGCGGGCCCTGTCGAGGTTGTCCCCGGGGAACTTCGGCAGGTCGGCCAGGGCCTCGGGGCGCCGGTCGGCGAGGCCGAACCTCGTGAAGAGGGACGGTCCGAAGCCGATGGTGAGGGTCAGCCGGGAGGGCTTGAGGCCCAGCGCCTCGCCGGTGTCGTCCGGCGGGGCCTCGGGCAGTCCGCCGTAGGCGCCCTCGCCCACCGCGTGACCGGCGGTCAGCCGGCGGGCCGCCGCCGTCCACTCCTTGAGCAGCGCCACGAAGGCGGCGCGGTCCTCGGTCGTCACGTCGAACGCCGCGAAGTGCAGGCGGTCCTGCACCGGCGTGGCGATGCCCGCCTGGTGCGCCCCGTGGAAGGGGACGGCGGAGCCCGCGTCGGCGGCGGCGGGGTCCGCGTCGTCACCGGTGCGGTCCATCGCCACCACGCCGCCCGCGGCCGCGGCGGCGCCGAGCGCGAGGCCCGCGCCGCCCCAGCCGATCAGCGACCGCCGGGAGGGCGAGGGCGCCGGTGCGGGGGAGTCGATGTCCGTCATCTCGCCTCCCACGCCTACTTCGTGACCACGGCCGCGGCGAGCTTGGACAGCGGCTCCGCGAGCGCGTTGACCGCGTCCGACAGCTCCTTGCGGTCCTCCTTGCCGACCTTGTCGTAGGAGGTGAACTCGTAGGAGGAGGTGCTCGGGCGGTACTGGTCGAGCAGCTTGTCCAGCGCCGCGAACTGACGGTCCAGCTCCGTCGTCAGCGCCGCGTCGTTCTCCTTCGCGACCGGCTTCAGGAGTGCGTACGACTGCTGCGCGCCCTCCACGTTGGCCTTGAAGTCGACCAGGTCGGTGTGCGAGTAGCGCTCCTCCTCGCCGGTGACCTTGCCGGTGGCGACCTCGTCGAGGAGTTCCTTGGCGCCGTTGGCCATGGAGGTGGGGGTGATCTCGGCCTTGCCGACCCGGTTCTGCCAATCCTTCAGGTCGGTGACCAGGGTGGCGGCCAGCTCCTTCTCGCGGTCGCCGATCTTCCCGTCCTGCCACAGCGCCTTCTCCAGGCGGTGCCAGCCGGTCCAGTCGGTCGCCGGGTCCTGGCCGTCCTCCAGACCGTCCTCGCGGACGTCGACCTTCGGGTCGATGTCGCCGAAGGACTCCGCGACCGGCTCGGTGCGCTCCCAGCCGATGCGGGAGGGGGCGTACGCCTTCTTCGCGGCCGCCAGGTCGCCGGCCTTGACGGCCTTCGCGAACGCCTCCGCCTTCGGCAGGGTCTCGTCGGCCTGCTGCTGCACGTACTGGCGGTAGGCGGCCACGGCCTGGTCGAGGCGCGGGTCGCGCGCGGCGGCCTTGCCGCCGGTGGCCTTCACGTCCTGGCGGATGCCCTTGCCCTTCATGCCGGGCTTGCAGGCGATCCGGTAGTCGCCCGCCTTCACCTCGGCGGTGACCCGCTGCTTGGTGCCGGGGCCGATGTTCTCCCGCTCGGTGACCACCCGGTCGTCGGGGAAGAGCAGGTAGACCTCGGTGACCTTGGAGCCCTTGTTCTCGACGGCGAGTTCGACGTGTCCGGCCGGGAACCGGACCTTCGACACCTCGCACTTGTCGTCCGTCGCCGTCACCGTGATGACGTGCTCGCCGTCCTCGGCGCCGCTCTTCTCCGTGCACCCCGTGACGGCGGCCAGGGCCGCGGCGGTGGCGACGGCGGTGACGAGGGGGAGTCTGGCGGCTCGCATGCGGGCTCCAAGGGATGGCCGAAAGTGCGCGTGACGGGTCTCATAGGGAAGGTGAGGCTGGCCTAACATACCTAAGGATTTCCTAAGCAAAACCCGTCCATACGGTGATCCGAATCTCATGGACGGTGTATGAGCACGGGCCGGTCACGGTGGCTCAATGAAGTGCTCATAGGAAGGTCAAAGGTGCGTCAAGGACTGCCTCGTCGGGGGTGGCGGTCGCCATGACGGTCGCCGCGGCGGGCGTCAGGGCTCGCGGCGCGGGACGACCAGGAGGGCGCCCGTGCGCGGGTGCGGGAACACCTCCACCGGCTGGTCGTAGACCTCGGACAGCAGCCCCTCGGCGAACACCTCCGAGGGCGGGCCCCCGGCCGCGATCCGGCCCGAGCGCAGGAGTGCCACCCGGTCCGCGTACGCCGCCGCCAGCGCGAGGTCGTGCAGGACGACGACCACCGCGTCCCCGGCCCGCGCCCGCTCCCGGCACAGCCGCAGCACGAGTTCCTGGTGCCTCAGGTCCAGCGCCGCGGTCGGTTCGTCGAGCAGCAGGAGGGGAGCGCGCTGGGCGAGGACGCGGGCGAGGGCCACGCGGGCCCGCTCGCCGCCGCTGAGCGCGGAGAACGGGCGACCGGCGAATCCGGCCACCTCCGTGCGCGCCATCGCCTCGGCCACGGCCGCCTCGTCCTCGTCCTCCCGGTCGCCGCCCGCCCAGGGTGCCCGGCCCATCCGGACGACCTCCTCCACCGCGAACGGGAAGGACAGCGACGCCGACTGGGGCAGCACCGCGCGGCGCAGCGCGAGTTCGGGCGCCGACCAGTCCGACACCGGGCGGCCGTGGATGCGTACGGACCCCTCGACGGCCGGGACGTCGGCGGCCAGCGCGCCCAACAGGGTCGACTTGCCCGCGCCGTTGGGGCCGACCAGGGCGAGCACCTCGCCCGCGCGGACCTCCACGTCCACCCCGTCGAGGACCGGCCGGCCGCCCAGGCGCACGCGCAGTCCCTCGGCCGCGGCCAGGACGTCGCCCGGTGCGGCCGGGGGCGGCGGCACCGGACGGGACGGCACCAGCCGCGGCAGCTTCACGCTTCTCATGCCCAGCCTCCCTGCCTGCGCCGGGTGCGGCGCAGCAGCCAGAAGAAGAACGGACTGCCCAGCAGCGCCGTCAGCACCCCGAGCGGCAGTTCGGCCGGCTCCGCGACCGTGCGGGCGGCCAGGTCGGCGGCGAGCAGGACCAGCGCGCCGAGCAGCGCGCTGCCCGGGATCAGGAACCGGTGGCCCGGCCCGGCCGCCATCCGCAGCAGGTGCGGGACGACGAGCCCGACGAAGCCGATGACACCGGCCACGCTCACCGCGGCCGCGGTCAGCAGGGCGATCACCAGGACCAGGACGATCCGCAGTCGCTCCACGTCCACCCCCAGGTGCCGGGCCGGGCGTTCGCCGAGGGCGAGGAGGTCGAGGCGACGGGCGTAGAGCGGGGCCAGCCCGAGGCCGAGCGCCGCGCACGGCAGGACCGCCAGCACCTTCGGCCAGGTCGCCTGGGCGAGCGAGCCCAGCTGCCAGAAGGTGATCTGGTTGACCGCCGCCGTGTCCGCGAAGAACAGGAACAGACCGATCAGCGCCCCCGCGAAGGCGTTCACCGCGATGCCCGTGAGGATCAGCGTCACGACCTCCGTACGGCCGCCCGAGCGGGACATCGCGTAGACGACCAGGACGGTGACCAGACCGGAGACGAAGGCGAAGACGGACACCGTCCAGGTGCCGAGGAAGTTCAGGCCGAACGCGATGGCGCCGACCGCGCCGACCGCCGCGCCCGAGGAGACGCCGATGACGCCCGGCTCGGCCAGCGGGTTGCCGAACACGCCCTGCATCAGCGCGCCCGCGCACCCGAGCGAGGCGCCGACCAGCAGGGCCAGCACGATCCTGGGGAACCGCACGTTCCACAGCACCGACTCGGCCACCCGGTCCAGTTCCGCGCCGCCGAGCCCGGCCCGGTGCAGCAGCGAGCCGAGCACGTCGCCGACCGGGATCGGGTAGGCGCCGGTACCGGCCGCGACCGGGACGAGGACCAGCAGACCCGCGGCGAGGGCCGCGGTCAGCAGCCAGGCGGTGGTGCGCCGGGCACGGGGCGGGGCGGCGGGGTCGGCGGATGCCCGGGGGCGGGCCTGCTTGTCGTCCAGTACGGTCACCGGTCGCCGTCCTCGCCGTACAGCTGTGCCACGACCGACTTCAGCACCTGGTCGGTGCGCGGGCCGTAGTTGAGGAGTACGCCGTCCTCGACGGAGACGATCCGGCGGTCCATCCCGGCCGGGGTCTGGGCGACGCCGGGGATCTTCACCAGGCCGTCCACGCCGCCGACCGATTCGAGGCCCTTGCTCATCACCAGGATCGCGTCCGGCGCGGCCTTGACCAGGGCCTCGCTGGTGATGGCGGTGAAGTCCTTCTCGAGGCTGGAGGCGGCCCCGGCGTCCACCGCCCCGGCCGCCTCGATCAGCGAACCGGCGCCGGAGTCCTCGCCGCCGATGAGGTAGACGGAGGCCGAGCCGCGCAGGTAGAGGAAGGCGACCCGCGGCTCCTGCCCGTGCGGAACGTCCCCCCGTACGGCCTCGATCCGCTGCTCCGAGCGCCGGGTCAGCTCCTTCCCGGCCGCCGGTACGCCGAGTGCGTCGGCGACCGCCCCGATGCGCGGGCCCACGTCGGCCAGCCCCTTCGCCGCCTCGACGAAGAGCACCGGGACCCCGGCGGCGCGGATCTGGTCCACCGCCTCCTCGGGACCCGAGGTGGTCTCGGCGAGCACCAGGTCGGGTCTGAGGGAGAGCACGCTCTCGGCGGAGACGTCGTGGCCCCGGGTCACCACCGGGAGCTTCGCCGCCTGTTCGAAGGTGGCGGTGACGTCCCGGGCGACGACCCGGTCGCCGAGCCCGAGCGTGAAGACGATCTCGCTGAGGCTGCCGGACAGGGGGACGATCCGCTCGGCCCGTTCGACCGTCACACGCTCGCCGTCGGCGGAGCGGACGGTGACGGGAAGCCGGGGCTCGGGGCTCTTCCCGAGTGGTTCGACCCGGTTCGCGACGGGCTCCACCGCCGAGGGGGCCGCCGCGCCGGAACCGGCGCCGGACGAGGCCTCGGAGGAGCCCGCGCATCCGGTCGCGGTCAGGGTGAGGGCGAGCGCCACCAGCAGTGCTCCCGCCAGTCGGTCTCGCAAGCGTCGCACTTTTCCGTCCGTCCTCTCCGGTCGACCGCCAGTGTCAGTCGACTAGAGCTTAGGTTAGCCTTACCTTCGTTCGCTACCGGCCCCCCGATCCGGAGGACTTCGCATGCCCGCCCGTCTTCGCGCCCTGGTCACCGTGTTGTGCGCGGCGGTCCTCGCGGCGCTGCTCCCCGCGGCCGCCGCACACGCCGAGAGCCGGACCGTGCAGGGCGGACGGCTCGACTGGGGCATCAAGTCCTCGTTCCAGACCTATGTCACCGGGCCCGTCGCGAAGGGCAGTTACTCCCTCAACGGGGGTGCGGCCACCGTCGGCGGCAGCTCGTTCCGCTTCCACTCGGCGACCGGCACCTACGACGGCGACACCGGTGCCTTCCGCGCCGCCTTCTCCGGTGGCGTGCACTTCCTCGGCCACCGCACCGGCACCGGCGCCCACCAGCTCGACCTCACCCTCAGCCGTCCCACCGTGAGCATCTCCGGCTCCAACGGCACGCTCCACCTGGACGTCGTCAGCAAGGCGAAGGACACCGGGGCGGTCACGACGTCCCGTCAGGTGCCCGTCGCCTCCCTCTCCCTCGGCGGCATCGACATGCGGGGCGGCGGCGGCACCGTCG
Organism: Streptomyces rubrogriseus; assembly: GCF_027947575.1. Classification (NCBI taxonomy): domain Bacteria; kingdom Bacillati; phylum Actinomycetota; class Actinomycetes; order Kitasatosporales; family Streptomycetaceae; genus Streptomyces; species Streptomyces rubrogriseus. Next base: position 1,753,440 of record NZ_CP116256.1, read on the forward strand.
CCCTGAACAACCTCCCCGCCACCCTCACCGCCGAGGGCGCCCGGTCCTTCGCCGGGTACTACACCGCCGGCACCGCACTGGACCCGGTGAGCCTGTCCGCCGACGTGAAGGCGCCCGCGCCGAAGCGGGAGACGCAGCCGTCGGACACCCCCGCACCGTCCGCCGAGTCGCCGGAGCCCGCGAAGACGTCGGGCGGCACGGTCCGGGACGGTGCCGTCGACTGGGGCGTGCGCCGCACCTTCCGCGAGTACGTCACCGGCGACATCGCCGACGGAGAGTGGGCCCTCACCGCGGGCGCCCAGGACGGCGGCGCGCTCTTCCGCTTCCCCGGCGGTGAGGGGACGTACGAGGACGGCGGCCTCAGCGCCGTCTTCAAGGGCACGGTCCGCTTCACCGGTGCCCACGGCCTCGACCTGAGCCTCGGCAACGTACGGACCGTCGTCGAGGACGGCAGGGGCACGCTGTACGCCGACGTGACGAGCCCGGACGTCAGGGAGAAGAAGGTGCCCCTGGTCACCTTCACCGCGGGCGAGCTGAAGCCGGCGGGCGGTCTGGTGAAGGTCACCGAGGCCCCCGCGAAGCTCACCGCGCGCGGTGCGCAGGCCTTCGGCGGCATGTACCAGGCGGGCACCGAGATGGACCCGGTGTCCCTCGCGGTCGCCCTCACCGCCGACGCGGAACTGCCCGCCCTGCCCGACCTCGGCAGCGAGCCCGCGCCGAGTGCGAGCCCGCGGCCCGAGAAGACCGGCGCGGATCCCTCCGCCGCCCCCGTCGCGAGCACCACCGACGACGGCGACTTCCCCGCACTTCCCGTCTCCCTCGCGGCCGGCGCCCTGCTGCTGGCGGCCGCGGTCCTCGTGGCCGTCGCCCTCCGCAGGCGCCGCGCCCGGCCCGCCGCGTCCCCCGGGGACCCGGAGCAGGGCTGAACACCCCCCTGACACCCCCCGACACCCTAGGAGAACCGAGCCATGCCCGTCAGACGACGCCGCTCCACCGCACTCGCCGCCGCCGTCGCCACGGCCGCCGCCCTCGGCACGACCGCCCTCGCCACGCTGGGCGGCGCCACCACCGCCTCGGCCGCCGGATCCCCGCTCGCGGACTACGAGTTGACGTGGGGCATCAAGCAGTCCTACCGGACGTACGTCGGCATGTTCGGCGCCTTCACCGCGTCGGAGGGCGCCACCCAGGCCGCCGGGAACGGCGCGTTCACCTTCACCGACGGCACCGGCACCTACGACCACACGACGAACGTCGTCGACCTCGGCTTCCAGGGCAAGCTGGTGAGCGCCTCCGCCGCGCACAAGTTCGAGGTCACGCTCACCGACGTGCGCTTCGACAGCGGCGCCGGTGAGATCACCGCCGACGTGACGACGGTCGACACCTCCGGCGCGACGCCCACCAAGAAGGGCGACGACGTGCCGCTCGCCAAGGTCGCCGTGACCCGCGCGATGACGGACATGGCGACCACCCTCACCACCGAGGCGGGCGAGTACCTCGGCAGCGCGAGCTACGCGGGCGCGGCCGGGGACCCGCTGACGGTGGTCAGGAAGACGCCGGAGCCGACCACCGGGCCGACCACGGAACCCACCACCGGGCCGAGCACCGGGCCGAGCGCGGAGCCCTCCACCGACCCGACCGACCCGACCGACCCGGAGCCGACCGGGACCGACTCCACCGGACCCGGGCCGACCGATCCGCAGACCACGCCCGCCACCCGGGACCCGAGCCCCACGGCGAGCACGAGCGCCTCGCCCTCGGCCCCCGCGAGCACGGCCCCCACCAAGGGCGAGATCGCCGACGGCACCCTCGGCTGGGGCGTGAAGGAGTCCTTCCGCGCCTACGTCGTCGGCAACATCGCCAAGGGCCGGGTCACCGTCTCCGGCGGCGCCACCCAGGCCGCCGGGAACGGCGCGTTCACCTTCAAGGACGCCACCGGCACCTACGACACGGACGCCGACAGGCTGACCGCCACCTTCAAGGGCGCCGTCAACTTCAAGGGCCACGAGTCGGGCGGCACCTACGGCCTCGACCTGACCCTGAGCAACCTCAAGGCCACCCTCGACGGCGGCACCGGCAAGCTCACCGCCGACGTGGACAGCCTCGGCACGCGGACCGAGGGCGTGGTCCTGGCCGGCCTCGAGGCGAAGTCCGGCGACCTGAAGGCCGACAAGAACGTCATCACGGTCGACGGCATCGCCGCCACCGTCACCGACGCAGGTGCGAAGGTCTTCGGCAACTACCCGGCAGGCACGGCCCTCGACCCGGTCGGCCTCTCGGTGGCGCTGAGCGACGACGCCCAACTGCCGGACGGCGGCGGCTCGGACACGTCCGGCGGCACGGGCGGCGGCTCCGGCACGGCGGGCGGCTCCACCGGCGGGGGCACGGGCACCGCCGGTGGCGCCGGATCGACCGTCGGCGGCACCGGAACGACCACCGGCGGTTCGATCGGCGGCGGCAGCCTCGCCTCCACCGGCTCGGACGTACCCGGCCCGGCGCTGGGCGCGGCGGCCGGTGCCGCGGTCGTGGTCGGCGCGGGCGCGGTGTACGCGACGCGCAGGCGGCGGGGGCAGGCGCGGTCCGCCGGGTAATCCGTTGCGGGCCGGGGCGGTCCGCGCCCGATACTGTCCGGATGGAACGGACGGTGCGGGAAGCGACTCCGGGACCCCTGGTCCTGGACGTCCGGGGCCGCCCCGGCCCACCGCCGCTGCGATTCGTCCGGGCCCGGGACGGCGGCCCGCCCACGCTCCACCAGGGCGACCGCCCCCTCACCCGGACCCTCCCCCAGACTTCGTCCGGGGGGACCCCCATCTCGCTTCGCTCGCACGGCGACGGCTGCTGCCGCGAGCTGCACCTGCGCCGCCTGCCCGGCCACCGCTCCCCGCTGCCGCCCCTGCGCGCCGCGTCGATGCGCACACCGGACGCCGACTGGCGCCACCGCTGCGCCCGGTGGCTGGAGGACACCCCCCACGGCCCGCTGCACGACGGACGCTGGTCGCTCACCGCACGCGCGTCGTTCGCTCCCGGCATCTGGACCGAGGACTTCGTACCGGACTGGCCCGACACCGTCCTCGAACTGCTCTGCGGGGGCGGCTGGCACGGCGTCCTGCCGCTGCGCCCGCTCTCGCCCCCCGACGCGCCGCGCGTGAAGGCGTACCGCAAGCACGCCCGGGACGGCACCCTCGCCCCGGTCCTGCTGTGGTGGGCGTCCTTCCTCGACGGCTGGCTGATCCTGGACGGCCACGACCGGGCCGTGGCGGCGCTGGCGGAGGGCATCGAACCGCCCTGCGTGGTGCTCGCCCGGCTGCCGGACGAGGCGGAGTGGCGCCGGACCGCCGACGCGGTCGCCGAGGGGCACGCGGAGCGCATGGCCCGGCTGTCGGAGCACCCCGCCGGACCCGGGACCGAACGCCGGCGCGCCGCCCTGGAACGCGGGTACGCGGACGCGCTCGCCACCCTCCCGTACGACGAGGCCCCCACCCCGCTCTGGCCGCCCGCGGACGATGCTTGAATGCCCCGGTGACCGACTACGACGTACTGCGGGTCTTCTGCGCGCCGAACGGCGGATACGGCAACGAACTGGGCGTCGTCCGGGACGGATCCGTACTGCCGGAGCCCGAGCGGCGGCAGGAGTTGGCCGCCAAACTCGGCTTCAGCGAGACCGTGTTCGTGGACGACCCCGAGCGCGGCGTCGTCGACATCTACACGCCCACCCTGCGCCTGCCCTTCGCCGGGCACCCCTGCGTCGGCACCGCCTGGCTGCTCGACGTGCCCGAACTCGTCACGCGGGCCGGGGTGGTGGGCGCCCGGCTGGACGGGGAGTTCAGCTGGATCGAGGCCCGGCCGGAGTGGGCCCCGCCGCGCACCCTGCGCCAGTACGCCACCGTCGCCGAGGTCGACGACCTCGCGGTGCCGCCGAAGGGGGAGTGGGTCTACGCCTGGGCTTGGGAGGACGAGGCGGCGGGACGGGTGCGGGCCCGCGCCTTCCCGGGCCGGGACGACGGCATCGACGAGGACGAGGCGACGGGCGCGGCGGCACTGCTGCTGACCGGACGCCTGGGACGCGCCCTCAACATCACCCAGGGCGTCGGCTCCCAGATCCTCACCGCGCCGCAGCCCGAGGGCTGGGTCGAGATCGGCGGCCGGGTCCGCCTGGAGCGCTGACTCAGGCGGACAGCGGGAACTCCTCGCCGAGCGCCCGGAACACCGCCGTGTTCAGGGCGAAGGCGCGCTTGCACTCGGCGACCACCCGCTGCTTCTCCAGGTCGTCGGCGCGGATGCCGTCCAGCAGGTCGCGGTACTCCCGCTTGAAGGCGGCCGGGTTGGAGATCTCCTCGAAGACGTAGAAACGGACCCCGTCGCCCTTCCTGGCGAAGCCCCAGGTCCGCTCGGCCTTGTCCCGGATGATCTGGCCGCCCGACAGGTCGCCGAGGTAGCGCGTGTAGTGGTGGGCGACGTACCCCGCCGGCCACTCCTCGGCGCACTCGCGCACCCGGGCCGCGTACGCCTCGGTCGCGGGCAGGGCGGTCAGCCCCGCACGCCAGCCGGCGCCGCGCAGGTGCGCCAGGTCCCGCTCCAGCGAGGCCAGCCGCAGCAGCTCCGGCCGGACGAACGGCCCCGCCACCGGGTCCGCCGCCAGCCGCCCGGCGGCGGCCTCCAGGGCCTCGTAGACGAACCACAGCTGCTCGGTGTAGCGCGCGTAGGCGTCGACACCGAGCGCTCCGCCCAGCAGGTCGCTCATGAACGTCGAGGTCTCCGCCTCCACGTGCTGCTGGTGGGAGGCGGTGCGGATGAGCGTCGAGAAGGAGTCCATGCGCATGATTTTCTATGGTTAGGCTTACCTAAGTCAATAGGCTTGCCGACGGGCTGTCGGTAAAAGCGTACCCACTCGGACGCGAAACGGCCCGCCCTCCGGGGAGAGCGGGCCGTCGAGCGACGCGGATCGGGGGACAGGGGTCAGGGCAGCGTGAGGATCTCCGCGCCCGAGTCCGTCACCACCAGGGTGTGCTCGAACTGCGCGGTCCGCCTGCGGTCCTTCGTCACGACCGTCCAGCCGTCGTCCCACATGTCGTACTCGTGGGTGCCGAGCGTCAGCATCGGCTCGATCGTGAAGGTCATTCCGGGCTGGATGACGGTCGTCGCGTGCGGGCTGTCGTAGTGCGGGACGATGAGCCCCGAGTGGAACGACGAGTTGATCCCGTGGCCGGTGAAGTCCCGCACCACCCCGTACCCGAACCGCTTCGCGTACGACTCGATGACCCGGCCGATGATGTTGATCTGCCGGCCCGGCTTGACCGCCTTGATCGCGCGGGCCAGCGACTCCCGGGTCCGCTCGACCAGCAGCCGGCTCTCCTCGTCCACCTCGCCGACCAGGTAGGTCGCGTTGTTGTCGCCGTGCACCCCGCCGATGTACGCCGTCACGTCCAGGTTCACGATGTCGCCGTCGCGCAGCACCGTGGAGTCGGGGATGCCGTGGCAGATGACCTCGTTGACCGAGCTGCACAGGGACTTGGGGTAGCCCCGGTAGCCGAGCGTCGAGGGGTAGGCGCCGTGGTCGCACATGTACTCGTGCGCCACCCGGTCCAGCGCGTCCGTCGTCACGCCGGGCGCGATGTGCTTCGCGGCCTCCTCCATCGCCCGCGCCGCGATCCGCCCGGCCACGCGCATCGCCTCGACCGTCTCGGGCGTCTGCACCTCCGGTCCGGTGTACGGCGTCGGCGCGGGTTTGCCGACGTACTCGGGCCGGCGGATGTTTCCGGGCACGGAACGGGTGGGGGACAGCTCCCCTGGGACGAGCAGCGACTGGCCAGACATGCGGCGAGTCTAACCAGCGGCCATGGGGGAACATGTCGGTGGCGAGAGGAGCTGTCCCATGGCCCTGTTCAAGAAGCGCACGGTCGGCAAACCGGGCGAGTGGTACTACTGCCTGGAGCACCAGAAGGTCGAGGAAGGACCGGACTGCCCGGGCAAGGACCGCTTCGGGCCGTATGCCACCCGGACCGAGGCCGAGCACGCGATGCAGACCGCCCGCGAGCGCAACCTCGAATGGGAGAACGACCCCAGGTGGCACGACGTCCCCTCCGCGGGAAGCGCCGACGGCGACCGCGACGACTGATCAGCCGCTCGCGGCGTCGGCTGCGCGCTTCTCGCGCAGCCGCACCGCGTGCTCGTTCGTCCGCGCGTCGTACGTCATCATCGTCGGCAGGCACAGCGCCAGCAGCCCCACCGCGCCGGCGCACAGCAGCCCGCCCGACCACACCGACGCCCGCACCCCGACGAGCGCGGCCGTGCCGCCCGCCCGGACCTGGCCGAGCTGCGGACCCACCGAGTACGACAGCAGCTCGATCCCGGCGAGCCGGCCGCGCAGCTCGTCCGGGATGGTCTGGTTCCACATCGCGCTGCGGAAGACGCCGCTGACCATGTCGCAGGCGCCGGCGAGCACGAAGCACAGCAGCACCAGCCACACGTTCCCGGCGAAGCCCGCCGCGGCGATCGCCACGCCCCAGCCGGCCGCCGCGAGTACCACCATCCGCCCGTGCCGGTGCACCCGCGAGGTCCAGCCGCTGCTCACGCTCACCAGCAGCGAGCCCGCCGGAATCGCCGCGTACATCAGCCCGAGCGACCACTCGGCGTCCAACTCGTCGGCCAGGAACGGCAGGACCGCGAGCGGCATCGCCAGGAGCATCGCCGCGAGGTCGACCGCGTAGGTGCCCAGCAGCTCCTTGCGGCTCCACGCGTACCGGGCGCCCTCGGCGATCGCCGCCCACGACGGCCTGCGCGCCTCGTGCGAGGCGGGCGAGGAGGCGAGCCCCGCCACCAGGGCCACCGAGGCGGCGAAGGTGACCAGGTCGACCGCGTACGCCCAGCCGAGCCCCGCGTACGCCACCACCACGCCCGCCAGCGCCGGTCCGGCGATCCCGCCGACCTGCCAGCGCAGCGCGTTCAGCGAGGCGGCGGCCGGCAGGTGCTCGTGGGCCACGATCCGCGGGATCAGCGAGTCCAGGGCCGGACGCTGCACCGCGCCGAGCGCCGAGGTGAACGCGGCGATCACATACAGCGGCCAGACGGCCGGGCTCGGCATCAGCGCGTTGACCAGCAGCGCCGCGCACGCCACGCCCTGACCGGCCTCCGTCCACAGGATCAGCCGCCGTTTGTCCCAGGCGTCGGCCAGCGCACCGCCGTACAGCCCGAAGACCACCAGCGGCACCAGCTCGACGGCCCCGATCGCGCCCACCGCCGCCGCCGAGCCGGTCAGCTCCTTGATCTGCACCGGCAGCGCGACGAACGTCAGGAAGCTCCCGAAGTTCGTGATCAGACCCGAGATCCACAGCCGCCGGAAGTCCCGGGAGGCCCGCCAGGGCGAGAGGTCGGGCAGTAGCGCCCGCAGTCCGGTGGGCGCACCGACGGGCACGTCCGCGGGTTTGTCGGCGGGCGCGTCGGCGGGGGAGGTGTCGGTCACGAGGGCCCATCGTCCGGCGCCCGCCGGAGCACGGGCAACCGGTTTTCCGGCAAGCCCGTCACCAGCCCGACGGTGGTGGGGCCGTCAGGTGGTCGGCGAGGCGGGAGAGGCGGTCGCGGAAGCGGCGGCGGCCCCGGGGTGGCGGTACCGCGTTCTCCCCGGCCGAGGCGCTGACCAGGTGCTGCACCGTGTCCAGGTCCAGCTCGGCGCCGTCCGGGACGGTCAGCGTCTCGTGCGCCATCGCCGTCAGCTCCCGCTCGCCCGGTGCGCGGTCGGTGCCCAGCGCCAGCACCGTCGCACCCGCCCGGCGGGCGTCGTGCACCCTCTCCAGGAGCCGGGCACCGGGGTCCTCGGGCGTGACCACCAGCAGCGTCTCCCCACGCCGGGCCGCCGCCAGCCGCCCGAGGCCGACCGCGAGGTGGGCCGGGTCCGAGGGGCGCGCCCCGTGCCGGACCAGCGTCGGCGCCAGCTCCGGCGTCCCCGACCAGGCGGCCTCGTCCACCAGGTGCGCCGCCAGGTGCCAGGGCTCGTACTCGGGGGTGCCCACCAGCAGCAGACCGCCCCCGTGCGGCACCACCGACCCCCGCAGCGCCCCCGCGAACCGCCGGGTGGCCCCGAGCCACTCGGTCCCGGCGAGCACTTCCCGCAGCAGCGCGACCCGTACGGCGTCCATGCGGTCGCATCCTGCCGCAACCCCCTCCGCGCGGTCCGGCGTTCGCCCCGGATTCACCCGCCCCGGGGACCGCCTCCCGGCGGGCGGGACCCCTACCCCTGGGCAGGCCGACGCGGACGTAGGGTCGGCCCATGACCTCTACCGACAGTGCTGCACAGAAGGCCCCCGCCAAGGCACCGGCCAAGGACCCCTGGGACCTGCCCGACGTCTCCGGGCTGGTCGTCGGCGTGCTCGGCGGCACCGGCCCGCAGGGCAAGGGCCTCGCGTACCGCCTCGCCAAGGCCGGCCAGAAGGTGATCGTCGGCTCCCGCGCCGCCGAGCGCGCCGCGGCCGCCGCCGAGGAGATCGGGCACGGCGTCGAGGGTGCCGACAACGCCGAGACCGCGCGCCGCAGCGACGTCGTGATCGTCGCCGTACCGTGGGACGGCCACGGCAAGACCCTCGAATCCCTGCGCGGGGAACTGTCCGGCAAGCTCGTCGTCGACTGCGTCAACCCGCTCGGCTTCGACAAGAAGGGCGCCTACGCGCTCAAGCCCGAGGAGGGCAGCGCCGCCGAGCAGGCCGCCGCCCTGCTGCCGGACAGCCGGGTCGCCGCCGCCTTCCACCACCTCTCGGCGGTGCTCCTCCAGGACCCGGAGATCGACGAGATCGACACCGACGTGATGGTCCTCGGCGAGGAGCGCGCCGACGTGGAGATCGTGCAGGCCCTCGCCGGGCGCATCCCCGGCATGCGCGGCGTCTTCGCCGGGCGGCTGCGCAACGCCCACCAGGTCGAGTCGCTGGTCGCCAACCTGATCTCCGTCAACCGGCGCTACAAGGCACACGCCGGGCTCCGCGTCACGGACGTATGAGGCGATGGGGGACACTGGTCGGTACCAGTGTCCCCCCGACAGGAGCCGTTCCCATGCCCCGCCTCGCCCTCTACGCCCTGGTCGTCTGCGTACTCGCCGTGGCCGCCGCCGTCGTCTCCTTCGTGCAGGGCAGCGTCGTGATCGGCGTCGTGTGGGTGCTGCTGTCGGGGCTGTCGTCGAACATGTGCTGGTACTACGCCAAGCGCGGCCGGGACGCCCGCCGCGCCGACTCGTCCACGTCCGTCACCGGCTGAGTCCGGCACCGGCCGAGCGGCCTCACCCGCCCGGCGTGCACAGCGGGTCGGTCTGCCAGAAGCGGTACAGCTCGAAGCCGCAGTACGTGTCGACCTCGCCGATCCCGAGGCCCCGCAGCAGCGCGTCGATCGCGTCGAAGAACACGCCGTTGAGCGCCGGGATCCACAGCAGCGCGAACACGATCAGCAGCCCGAACGGCGCGAGCGGCTCCACCTGCCGCCGCACGTTGTACGACAGCCAGGGCTCGATCACGCCGTAGCCGTCCAGGCCCGGCACCGGCAGGAAGTTCAGGATCGCGGCGGTGACCTGGAGCAGCGCCAGGAACGCCAGCGCCAGCCGGAAGTCGCGCGGCACGCCGTCCAGCGCGTCCAGCCAGAACGGCGCGGTGCACACGACGGCGAACAGCACGTTCGTCAGCGGACCCGCCGCCGAGATCAGACTGTGCCGCCAGCGCCCGCGGATCCGCCCGCGCTCGATGAAGACGGCACCGCCGGGCAGCCCGATCCCGCCCATGATCACGAAGAGGACGGGCAGCACGATGCTGAGCAGGGCGTGCGTGTACTTCACCGGGTTCAGCGTGAGGTAGCCCTTCGCGCCGACCGAGATGTCGCCGCTGTGCAGCGCGGTGCGGGCGTGCGCGTACTCGTGCAGGCACAGCGAGACGACCCACGCGGCCGTGACGAACAGGAACACGGCGAGCCCCGGCTGCTCGGCGAAGCCGGTCCAGGTGGCCCAGCCCGTGACCGCGGCGACGGCGACGATCCCGAGGAAGACGGGACTGATCCTCCGGTCGCTGGGACGGGCGGTGGCGGTGGACATGGAACTCCCTGACTGTCGGGCACGCGTGAGCGGGCACCCGCGGGGGTGCGGGACTGCCCGACCGTACCGGGCGCACGGGGGAAACGTCCCGCGGGCGGCGGTCGTTCCGGAACGGAACCGTCGGTCGGCCACGCCGCGCGGACAAAACCCCGTGACCGGCTCCGACGGCAGCGGGGACAATGGCCCCGTGCGCTATCGCATCCTCGGCACCACACAGGTACTCCGTCCCGACGGCACGGCCGTCCCGCTCGGCGGGGCGCGGCTGCGCGCGCTGCTGACCGTGCTCGCCCTCCGGGCCGGCCGCGCCGTCCCCGCGGGGCTGCTGGTGGAAGATGTCTGGGCCGGGGACCCGCCCGCCGACGCGACGGGCGCCCTGCAGGCGCTGGTCGGGCGGCTGCGCCGGGCGCTGGGCGCCGATTCGGTCGCCTCGGCCGACGGCGGTTACCGGCTCGCCGCCGCCCCCGACGACGTCGACCTGCACCGCTTCGACCGGCTCGCCGGCGAGGGCACCCGCGCCCTCGCCGACGGCGACCCCGCCAAGGCGGCCGTCGTGCTCGACGACGCGCTCGCGCTGTGGCGCGGGCCCGTCCTCGCCGACCTGCCCGACCGCACCGCCGAGGCGGCCCGCTGGGAGACCCGGCACTTCGACGCCCTGCGCACCCGCCACACCGCCGCCCTGGACCTGGGGCAGGCCGAGCACTCCCTGCCCGAGCTGACCGCCCTGTGCGACGGCCACCCCCTGGACGAGCCCCTCCAGGCGCTGCGGCTGCGCGCCCTGCGCGACACCGGCCGCACCGCCGAGGCACTGGCCGCCTACGAGGCCGTACGCCGCCTCCTCGCCGACCGCCTCGGCACCGACCCGGGGCGTGAGCTGCGAGACCTGCACGGCGGGTTGCTGGCGCCCGCGGACCCGGTGAGGCCCGTACCCGCCGACGCCCCACCGGGGACCCGGACGCCCGGGACGCGCGGGCCGGCCGCCGCACCCGTCCCGGAGGGCTTCCGTCCCCGCGGCAACCTGCGCGCCCGGCTCACCTCCTTCGTCGGGCGGGACGGCGACGTGGAGAGACTGCGTGCCGACCTGGCGGCCACCCGGCTCGTCACCCTGCTCGGGCCCGGCGGCGCCGGGAAGACCCGGCTGTCGCAGGAGGCCGCCGAGGGGGCCGGGGACGCCGCGCGCGACGGGGTGTGGCTGGCCGAGCTGGCCCCCGTGGACGACCCCGCCGACGTACCCGAGGCCGTCCTGACCGCCGTCGGCGCCCGCGAGACCGTGCTCTACCGCGCCGGTGCCGAGGAGATGCGGGCCGCCACCGCCTCCGAGGGGCAGGACACCGCCGTCGAGCGGCTCGTGGAGCACTGCGGCCGGCGCCGCATGCTGATCGTCCTCGACAACTGCGAGCACGTCGTCGACGCCGCCGCCCGCCTCACCGAGGAACTCCTCGCCCGCTGCCCCCACCTGACCGTCCTCGCCACCAGCCGCGAACCCCTCGGCGTGCCGGGGGAGTCGCTGCGCCCCGTGGAACCGCTGCCCGAGCCCGCCGCGTTGCGGCTGCTCGCCGACCGGGGCGCAGCCGCCCGCCCCGGCTTCCGCGTCGACGCCGACGAGGAGACCGCCGCCGCCTGCGCCGAGATCTGCCGCCGCCTCGACGGCCTGCCGCTGGCCATCGAACTGGCCGCCGCCCGGCTCCGGATGCTCACCCCGCGCCAGATCGCCGACCGGCTCGACGACCGCTTCCGCCTGCTCACCTCCGGCAGCCGCACCGTCCTGCCCCGCCAGCAGACGCTGCGCGCGGTCGTCGACTGGTCCTGGGACCTGCTCGACGCCGACGAACGCGAGGTGCTGGGGCGGCTGTCCGTCTTCGCGGGCGGCTGCGACCTCGCCGCCGCCGAGGCGGTGTGCGGGCCCGCCGCGCTGGACGCCCTCGGCTCCCTCGTCGACAAGTCCCTGGTCGTGGCCGCGCCGGTGACGGACCGCCTGTCCGGCGACGGCATGCGCTACCGGCTCCTGGAGACCGTCGCCGAGTACGCGGGCGAGCGCCTCGACGAGACCGGCACACGCGCCGCCGCGGCTCGCGCCCACCTGACGTACTACCGAGAACTCGCCCGCACCACCGACCCGTTGCTGCGCGGTCCGCGGCAGCTCGCCGCCATCGAGCGGCTGGAGCGCGAGTACGAGAACCTGCGCACCGCCCTGCGCCACGCCGTCGCCGAGCGCGACGAGCAGGAGGCGCTGTGTCTGGCGCTGTCGCTGGTCTGGTACTGGCAGATGCGCGACCTGAGGGTGGAGGCCCGGAACTGGTTCGTCGAGGTGATGGCACTCGGCCCGGACCCCTTCGCCGAACCGGGCACCCCCGCCCGGCCGGTGTGGGAGCGGTGCACGTCCGCCCCGCCCCCGATGACCGGCGAGGTTCTCGCCGAGGCCCGGCGCGGGGTGCACCTGGCCCATCTGGCCTGTATGGACACGGAGCTGGACGCGTGGCAGAACCCGGCGGCCCAGCGCAAGCTGCGCATCATCGCGGGCACCTACGAGCCGGGGATGCCGCAGACCTGTTCCAGCCCCGGCCTGCTCTGGTTCTACTCCGTGATGCTCACCGGTGACATGGACCGGCTGCGCGAGATCATGGACGCCACCCTGCGCACCTGCCGGGAGACCCCCGGCTACGAGTGGGAGCTGGCCGGCGGCCTTCAGATGCGCGCCCAGATGCTCGCCAACCGCACCGACTGGGCGGGCGACGCGGTCCGCGACGCCGACGAGTCGCTGGAGATCTACCACCGGCTCGGCGACGCCTGGGGCATGGCCGAGGCCCTCTCCGGGCGGGCCGAGGCCCGCGAGCGCGTCGGCGAGTACCGGCTGGCCGCCGCCGACTACCGGGCCGCCGCGCAGCACGCCGAACGGCTCGGCGCCCACGCCCAGGTGGACATCCTCGACGCCCGCCTGGGCAGCGTGCTCCTGGAGGCGGGCGACACGGCGCGGGGCGAGCGCGTCCTGCGCGACGTGATCGGCCGCACGGCGGGGACGGGCCACAACGGCGCGATGCCCGCCGCCCGGCTGTTCCTCGCCGGGCACCTGGGCATGACCGGCCGCACCGCCGAGGCGAGCGAGCAACTGCGGCTGCTGCGCGAGGAGTTCTCCATCGCGCACTTCGTGGTGTTCGACGCCTTCATCCTCGCCGCCGAGGCATGGCTCGCCACGCTGGAGGACCGGCACGAGGAGTGCCTGACCCGGATCCGCAAGTCGCTGGAACGGGCCGAGGACCCGCTGTCCAAGGCCATCGCCCCGCACATGCGTTCCGCGTACCTGACCATCGCCGCGATGGCCCTGGCCCGCCTCGACGGCGGTCACCGGGCCGCGGACGGCGCCCGGTGCCTCGGCGCCGCCGACGCGATGCTGCCGCCCGGCCACGTGTCGACGGGCATGGAGCGGGACGCGCGCGGCCGGGCCGTCGAACGGGTCCGCGGGGCGCTCGGTGGCGAGGCGTACGACGCCGCCTACGCCGAGGGCGCCCGGCTCTCCCCGCAGGAGGCCGTCGCCCTCGTCTGACGCGTGCCGCACGTGCGCGGTTCAGGTCTTCGTACGGAACTTGTGGACGGCGATCGGCGCCATCACCGCGGTGATCGCCGCCGACCAGCCGAGCGTGATCCACAGGTCGTGCGCGACCGGGCCGCCCACCATCAGTCCGCGCGCCGCGTCGGCGAGCGTGGACAGCGGGTTGTAGTCGGTGAAGGACTGCAGCCAGCCCGGCATCGACTGCGTCGGCGCGAAGATCGAGGAGCCGAACTGCAGCGGGAACAGCACCATGAAGCCCATCGCCTGCACGGACTGCGCGTTCTTCAGGACCACGCCCAGGGTGAGGAACACCCACATGATCGAGGAGGCGAACACCGCGGACAGGCCCACCGCCGCGAACAGTCCGGCCCAGTGGTCGATGTCGAAGCCGACCAGGACGGCGACGATCATCAGCACCGTGGTGGCGAACAGCATCCGGGCCATCTCGACCGCGATCTTCGCGAAGAGCACCGAGCCGCGCCCGATCGGCAGCGACCGGAAGCGGTCCATGACACCGGAGTTGAAGTCCTGGCTGAAGCCGGTGCCGACGCCCTGGGACAGCGTCATGCTCATCATCGCGATCATGCCGGGGATCACGTACTGCACATAGCCGTCCTGCCCGCCGCCCAGGGCCTGGCCGATCGACCCGCCGAAGACGTACACGAACAGCAGGGTGAAGACGATCGGCATCAGCAGGGCGTCGAACATCGACTCCGGGTCCTGCCGGATCCACAGCAGGTTCCGGCGGACCAGGGCGCCGGTGTGCCGCACGTGCGCCCGCAGCGAGATCCGCGCGTCGGGAGCGAGCGCGGCAGGGGCGGCGGTGGCGGCTGGAGTGGCTGGAGTGGTGGCGGCGCTCATACGGCGACCTCCTGGCGGGTGTCGTCGGTGGCCGGGGCGGGGTCCTGCGGGGCACTGGCGCGGTGGCCGGTGAGGGACAGGAAGACCTCGTCCAGGCTGGGGAGTTCGGTGGTGACGGCGGAGACGGTGATGCCGCGCGCGGTGACCGCGCCGACCACGGCCGTCAGCTGCTCGTCGCTGAGGATCGGCACCAGCACGGCACCGCGCTCGGCGTCCACGGTGGAACTGGCGAGCCCGGTGATGCCCAGCTCGTCCAGGTAGGCGGCGAGCGGGCGCAGTTGCAGCGGGTCGGCCGGGCGGACCCGCAGGGTGCGGCCGCCGACCTTGGCCTTCAGCTCCTCGATGCCGCCGTTCGCGATGACCTTGCCGCGGTCCACGACGGTCAGCTCGGAGGCGAGCTGCTCGGCCTCCTCCATGTACTGGGTGGTGAGCAGCACGGTGACACCGTCGCCGACCATGCGCTTGACCTCGTCCCACACCTCGTTGCGGGTGCGCGGGTCGAGACCGGTGGTGGGCTCGTCCAGGAACAGCACGGCCGGGTGCCCGATCATGGAGGCGGCCAGGTCGAGCCGGCGCCGCATGCCGCCGGAGTAGGTGGACGCGGGCCGCTTGCCGGCCTCGGTGAGCGAGAACCGCTCCAGCAGCTCGTCGGCGCGGGTGCGGGCGTCCCGGCGGGACAGGTCGAGCAGCCGGCCGATCATGTAGAGGTTCTCCCAGCCGGGGAGCTTCTCGTCCACGGAGGCGTACTGCCCGGTCAGCCCTATGACGCGGCGCAGCTGCCGCGGCTGCCGTACGACGTCGTACCCGACGACGTGCGCCTGGCCGGAGTCGGGGGTGATGAGGGTGGACAGGATGCGTACGAGGGTGGTCTTGCCGGCGCCGTTCGGACCGAGCACGCCCATCACGGTGCCCTCGCGCACGTCCAGGTCGACGCCGTCCAGCGCCTTGGTCTCGCCGTAGTGCTTGACCAGCCCCCGCACGGTGACCGCGCTGTCCGCGGCCCGGGGGATGTCGTCGATTCGCTTCATGCCCCAGACGATGGCAGGGGGCACCGACAAAGCACCGACATCCCACCGACAGCCGGCCGGCGCCACCGACTTCCCGCCGACACCGCGCCCGGGAACCACTCGGCCCCGCCGACGGGGGAAGATCGGCGGGGCCGGCGGTCGTACCGCGATGGTCTGCTGGTGGAGCTAGTGCACCGAGTGCTCGTCCTGCGGGAACGTGCCGCCGACGACGTCCTCGGCGTACGCCTTCGCCGCGTCGCCCATGACCTTGCGCAGGTCGGCGTACTGCTTGACGAACTTCGGCATCCGCCCGCCGGTCAGCCCGAGCATGTCGGTCCACACCAGCACCTGGGCGTCGGTGTCCGGGCCGGCCCCGATCCCGACCGTCGGGATGTGCAGCGTCCGGGTCACCTCGGCGGCCAGCTCGGCCGGCACCAGCTCCAGGACGACCGCGAAGGCGCCCGCGTCCTGCACCGCCTTGGCGTCGCGCAGCAGCTGCTGGGCCGCCTCCTCGCCGCGGCCCTGCACCCGGTAGCCCATGGAGTTGACCGACTGCGGGGTGAGGCCGATGTGCGCCATCACCGGGATGCCGGACTCCACCAGCAGCTCGATCTGCCGGTGCGAGCGCTCGCCGCCCTCCAGCTTGACCGCGCCGACCCCGGCCTCCTTGACCAGCCGGGTCGCCGAGCGCAGCGCCTGCACCGGGCCCTCCTGGTAGGAGCCGAAGGGCAGGTCGCCCACGATCAGGGCGCGGCTGGTGCCCCGGACGACCGCGGCCGACAGCATCGTCATCTCGTCCAGCGTGACGGGCACGGTGGTCTCGTAGCCGAGGTGGCAGTTGCCCGCGGAGTCGCCGACGAGCATCACCGGGATGCCGGACTCGTCGAAGACGGACGCGGTCATCGCGTCGTACGCGGTGAGCATGGGCCACTTCTCGCCGCGCTCCTTGGCGGCGGTGATGTCCCGGACGGTGATACGGCGGTTGATCTTGCCCCCGTACAGCGCCCTGCTCCCGTCGGCGGGGGTGCGCTGCGGCGTCTGGGCAGCCGAAAGCTGCGTCATGGCAACGGCTCCTTCATGTCATCTCGAGGCGCCCTGACGGCGTCCCCGGATCCCTTCCATGGTGGCACTTGTCGCGCCCCGTCGGCTAGGGGACCCCCGTCACGTACCCCGTCAAGGGGCAGGGAGCGACTCATGGGATCAAATATGCCCGTTCTGTCACAGAGCCGCCCGTCCCGGCACAGTGCGGAACTCCGCGGGACGGCCCGTACGTCCTCGTTCCCGTACGGCCGTCCAGGGCGGCGGGATCGGAACCGATCATCCCCTATGGTGCTGAGTCACAGGGGGCGACGGTGTGCACAGCAGGCAGTGAGGCAACGGTATGGCGCAGCAGGCGTACATGACGGAGACGGACGGCGGCGGCTCGGATCCCGAGCGCCGGGAGCCCCGGATTCGGCGCCTGTTCGACCGGGCGGTCAGCGGCTGGCGCGGCGACCGGCGGATCTGGCGCCGGGGCCTGGTCACGGCCGCGGTCGCGCTGCTCCTGTCGGCGGTCATGGCGGCCCACTCGCACATCCCGAACGCCATCGGCAACCTCGGCAGCCTCACCGAGACCTTTCTGCCGTGGTTCGGCCTGCTGATCCCGGTCCTGCTGGTGATCGCCCTGGTCCGCAAGTCGGCGACGGCGCTGATCGCGCTGGTGGTGCCGGTGAGCGTGTGGCTCAACCTCTTCGGCGGCCTGCTCTTCGACAAGACCGGCTCCGGCGGCGACCTCACCGTGGCCACGCACAACGTCAACGCCGACAACGCCGACCCGGCGGGCACCGCCCGCGCCGTCGCCGCCGCCGGCGCGGACGTGATGGCCCTGGAGGAACTGAAGGCGTCCGCCGTACCGACGTACGAGAAGGCGCTGGCGGCCAAGTACCCGCACCACGCGGTGGTCGGCACCGTCGGGCTGTGGAGCAAGTACCCGATCAGCGGCGTGAAGCCGGTCGACATCGAGCTGGGCTGGAAGCGCGCGATGCGCGCCACCGTCGCCACGCCCTCCGGACCGATCGCCGTCTACGTCGCCCACCTGCCCTCCGTACGGGTGAAGCTGGAGGCCGGTTTCACCGCGCGGCAGCGGGACAAGAGCGCCGACGCCCTCGGCGAGGCCATCGCCGACGAGAAGCTGCCCCGCAAGATCCTGCTGGGCGACCTCAACGGCACCATGAACGACCGCTCGCTCACCGCGATCACCTCCCAGCTGCGCTCCCCGCAGGGCGCCGTGGGCGACGGCTTCGGCTTCAGCTGGCCGGCGTCCTTCCCGATGGCCCGCATCGACCAGATCCTGGTCACCGGCGTGGAACCGACGACCAGCTGGACCCTCCCGGCGACCGGCAGCGACCACCTGCCGATCGCCGCGCGTGTGAAGGTCGACACAACGGCTTCCTAGAATTCGTCTGCGGAATACCCGCCCTGAGAGTCTTTGTTCCGTACGGGAACATACAGTCGTCCCCGCCGGGCCCTCCCGGCTTCCCGTACGCAACCCCGCTCTCGAAAGGCGAGACCCCCTCATGCCCCTGGCCCTGCTCGCCCTTGCCGTGGGCGCCTTCGGCATCGGTACCACCGAGTTCGTGATGATGGGCCTGCTGCCCGACGTCGCGGACGACCTGGGCATCTCCATCCCCACGGCCGGCCACCTCGTCTCCGCCTACGCGCTCGGCGTCGTCATCGGCGCCCCGCTGCTCGCGGCGGCCACGACCCGGATGTCCCGCCGCGCCGTCCTGATCGCCCTGATGGCGCTGTTCGTGGTGGGCAACGCCCTGTCGGCCGTCGCCCCCGGCGAGATCTCCCTGCTCGCCGCCCGCTTCGTCAGCGGCCTGCCGCACGGCGCCTTCTTCGGCGTCGGCGCGGTCGTCGCCACCGGCATGGTCGCGCCGGAACGCAGGGCCCGCTCCGTCTCCCTGATGTTCCTCGGCCTCACCGTCGCCAACATCGTCGGCGTCCCGGCCGCCACCGCCATGGGCCAGCAACTCGGCTGGCGGGCCACCTTCCTCGGCGTGAGCGCGATCGGCGTGGCGGCGATAGCGGCGCTGGCCTTCCTGATCCCGCGCGACAGCGCCCCCGCCCCCGCCACCGGCCTGCGCGGCGAACTGGCCGCCCTGCGTTCCCTGCCCGTGTGGCTGGCGCTCGGCACGACGGTCGCGGGCTTCGGCGCGCTCTTCGCGGCCTACAGCTACATCACGCCGATGCTGACCGACGCCGCCGGGTTCGCCGAGACCAGCGTGACGCTGCTGCTGGCCCTCTTCGGCGTCGGCGCCACCGCGGGCAACCTGCTGGGCGGCCGCCTGGCCGACCACTCCCTGCGCGGCACCCTCTTCGGCGGCCTCGCCTCCCTCGTCGTGGTCCTCGCCCTGTTCCCCCTCCTGATGCGTACGCCGGTCACGGCGGCCGCGTCGGTGGCCCTGCTCGGCATGGCCGCCTTCGTCACCGGCTCGCCCCTCCAGCTGATGGTCATGGAGAAGGCCGCCGCGGCCCCCTCCCTGGCCTCCTCCGCCAACCAGGCCGCCTTCAACCTCGCCAACGCGGGCGGCGCCTGGATCGGCGGCCTGGCCCTGGCCGCCGGATTCGGGGCCACCTCCCCGGCGACGGCGGGCGCGGCCCTGGCGGTCCTCGGCCTCGCGGTCGCGGCCACGGCACGGGCGGTGGACCGCCGCCGCGCGGCCCTCGCCCCGGCTCCCGGCCGCGTGGTCGCGGGCCACGTGCCGGACTCCGACCGGGCCGCATCCCACGCCGGAGTGACGGACTGACCGTTTCGCGTCACGCGCCGTAGCCCTCCCTCTATCGTGTCGCACGTCGCGATACGACGCGTACGAGGGAGGGTGCGGATGCCTGTGAACGGCGAGGCGGGCGAGCCGGGTTGGGAGGTCGACCCGGACGACGAGTGGGGTGTGGCCGTCCTCACCACGGTGGGGAGGCAGCTGAAGCTGCGCCGCGAGGCGGTGGGCATGCGGGCGGGCGACTTCGGGGTGGCGGTCGGCTATGGCGAGGATCTCGTCTACAAGGTGGAGGGCGGGAAGCGGATCCCCCGGCGGGAGTACCTGGAGAAGGCGGACCAGGTCCTCGACGCGGGCGGTCTCGTCGCTGCGGCCTGGGAGGACGTGAAGAGGGTCCGCTATCCCAAGCAGGTGCGGGAACTCGCCAAGCTGGAGGCGACAGCGGTGGAGGTCTCGTTGTACGCCAACCACAACATCCACGGGCTGTTGCAGACCGAGGAACACATGCGCTCGCTCTTCGACACATGGCTGCCCGCGTACACCGAGGAAGAGACCGAGAGCATGGTTGCGGCACGACTGGCACGCCGGTCGGTGTTCGAGCGGTCCCCGGCGCCGACCCTCAGTTTTGTCCAGGAGGAGGCGACGCTTCGCCGGCCGGTAGGGGGCAGAATGGTGTGGCGTGGGCAGCTCGAACGACTGCTTGAGCTGGGCGAGTTGCGAAGCGTCTCGATTCAGGTGATGCCGACCGACTGCGAGGAGCACTTCGGCACGGGCGGCATGATCGAGGTCCTGAAGTTTCCGGACGGTACGGCGGTGGGGCGCTCCGAAGGAGCGTTCAACGGGCGGCCGGTGTCCGACCCGAAGCAGCTCCGGATCCTTGAGCTGCGCTATGGCATGATCCGGGCCCAGGCTCTCACGCCCCGAGAGTCGCGGGCCGTCATCGAGCAGATGCTTGGAGAGTCATGAACCGCGTCACCTCAGCCTCGGAAGCCCCCGGTCCCGTCTGGTTCAAGAGCAGCTACAGCAGCAGCGGAGACGGCAACGACTGCGTCGAGGTCGCGATAACCCCCGCCACCATCCACATCCGCGACTCCAAGCGCCCCGACGGCCCCCGCCTCGCCGTCGAATCGGCGACGTGGACGACGTTCGTGGCCTGGCCGGGCGCGGTCAGTCCTCGGGTTTGATCTTCGAGGCCACGAAGAGCAGTCCGGCCGTTGCCGCGATGAGGACTCCGGCCAGTTCTTCGTAACCGGTGAAATAGACGACGGGGACGGCGAGCCCGCAGGCTGCCCCGAGCAGCTCGAAGGAGCCCCCGATCAGCCGCCGGGGGCGATTCGCGGGCGGAGGGTGATGGGGGTTGGGCGGGCTTCGCCAGTAGTGGAGAGGGCCCGCCCTGGGCTTCCAGCCGTTCGCCCGGAGTTCCAAGTACTCCGGGTGGTGGCGGGCGTAGCCCAAGCGGCGGGGCGCCAGGCGCTGCCACGGCAGGCGGCCCAGGCGGATCGCGATCCATACGAGCCCCGGCAGACAGGCGACGGCCGCCCAGATGGCCGCGACCACCCGCTCCCCGGTCGTAGGCGACAGGATGCCCAGCAGCCGGTCCAGCTGGCCGCTGGCGGCGTAGGCGATCAACGCGGCCAGGGAGAGCACCGCCGCGGTCCGGTCCAGCTGGTGCCCGGTGTGGCAGCGGGCGCAGCGGGGCACGGACACGGTTTCCATCCGCCAGGTGGAGCGCAGGACGATGATGAACGGGGTCATGGTGGTGTCCGCGTCCCTGTGCAACCCCAGGACGTGGTCGTGCCACGACGGTGGAGTCTCCTCCCCGCAGAACCAGCACTCCCGCACCACGCGTTCCCTCCCCCCGGCCGCCGCGCCGAACCGACGCTGCCAACTAGCCGTCGGCGCCGTTTTGTTCGTTGCGTCGCGCCGTCCTCGCGGCCTGGCCTTCGTGGATGTCGTTCACCCACTCCCAGCCGGGCTCGACCGAAGACCCGAGCCTCGGGTCGTCCGGAGCGCGGCCGTCCCTCAGTGCGTGCAGGTACTCCCGGTCCTGGCCGATCCGCACCCGGACCTGATCGGCGAGGGCGACGGATCCGTGCCCCGGCACGAGCACTTCGACGTCGTCCGCCACCTTCTCCAGGAGCCGTAGCCCGGCGAGATAGTCCTCGACCGGATGCTCCGTGTCGTCGAGCATCGGAACGAAACGATCGGACAGCATGTCGCCGGCGACGAGCACCCCGCGATCCTCGACCAACAGCGCCGCATGGCCCGGAGCATGAGCCGGATGTTCGATCACCCGTACCTCAGGCCCGTCCCACGGAATCAGCTCTGCTCCAGCGGGCAACCCCACGATGAGTCCGAACAGTTCCAACGGTGTCTCGTCGGCGATCTCCGGCGGCAGCCCTGCTGCGACGCGAGCCTTCCACCCCTCTTCCGAGCGGAGCTCTCGCAGGTACGCCGAACAGCGGGCCGTGCCGTAACGCGGCACCTGCCCGAGCTCCGGGTGCCACAACGCGTGATCCCAATCCGGATGCGTCGCAAAACCTGCCACGACGGGCTGACCCAACTGGCGAAGGTCCTCCGCCAGGCAGCCCATCTCGCCGGTCGTCAACCCGGGATCGACGACCAGCACACCGGCCTCGCCCTGCACGACAACGGTGTTGTTCCGCAGCAACTCGCTCTGGTGTACCAGCACACCGTCCGCGACCGGCGTCAGCATGAGGTCTCCTCACATCAGCCTGCAAACCCTTGCCGAGACGGTAGTTCCGGACACTCGGGCAACGCAGCCCTTTGGACAACCCGGTTGCCCGGCGCGCGAAACCCGGGCCCCGGACACGGTGGTCCGGGGCCCGGGTGTGGTGCGGGGCTGCCGTCGGGTCAGACGCTCGTCGTGTGGGCGTGGGCCGCCGCACCGCCGAAGGGCGCCGAGACGCCGAGACCGCCGGTGAGGGCGAACGGGCCGGACTCCGCGTGGAGGCCGGCGGCGAACGCGCCGTCGCCCGCGACGAGGGCCGCGCCCGCGGTGAGGCCGATGCCGCCGGACACCTGGTCCAGGTCCGCGTCGGAGATCTCGGCCGTTTCGACCTGGGGGACAGTGCTCATGGCAGGTCTTTCCTTTCGTGGGGAAGGGGAGCGGTGCGGTACGCACGTCCGTCGACCGGAGTCGGGGCTCCGGCGAGGGCCGTCGGCGTGCCGCGCGCACCGATCAAAGCACGGGGCCGAACGGCCCACCATCGCCGAGCCGCTGCCCGCCACTGCCCGGCGCCGCCGACTTCACCGGTGTGTGAATGCGGTCGGAGAAAGCGTCCGGATCTTCACGCCATCCCCTGGGGCAAAGGGCTCTTCGGCGCCCCGGCGCGCGCGGTCCGCCCAGTGAGCGGTGACCGCGTCGCGACGGTGCGACCGAGCGATGAACACTGTGGAGATTCACGGCCTTTCCGGGACCGATCCGCGGCCGGGCCCCGGCCCACGGGGGTGTGACACTTCAGCACCCCCGTCGGCCTCAGTGGAGGATCCGCTCCACGAACGCGTCGAGGTTGCCCCGCAGGCGCTCGATCTGCTGCTCGACGGTGAGCGACTCCTCCATCCGCCCGCCCGGTGCCGCCTTCTTCTTCCCCCGTACGTACAGCGAGCAGTCCAGGTCGGCGCAGACGTAGAGGCCCACCGAGTTGCCTTCGCGGCCGGCCGGGCCTGCCTTGGGGGCGGTCATGAGGCAGACGCCGCCGCCGGGATGCGTGGTCAGGCACAGCGAGCACATGCTGCGACGCAGGAAGCCGCGGTTGCCGGAAGCGGAGCGCAGGGTCAGGCCGACGGGTCCGGCGGCGCGTTCGAGGACGAGATAGCTGCGGTCGGGCGCGGACAGATCGGACCAGCCCAGGAAGTCCAGATCGTCCCAGTGGTCGAGGTCCGCCAGGTCCTTGGGCAGTGGGAGGCGTTTGGCCGCGCCCTTCGAGCAGTTGACGAACGAGGTACGGATGTCGTGCTCGGTCAGGGGTTTCATGAGGATCCTTCGGGAAGTGCGGTGGACGGTGGCGGGGGGACGACCCCGGCTGCTAGGCCGGTGCGTCGTGTCCGGCGTGCTTCGGCGTCCTGTGCCAGACAGTGAGGCCCGCTACCAGCGCGGCGAGCAGCAGAACGCCCGCCGAGCACCGGTAGGCGACGGAGAAGCCGTGCACCATGCCCTGGTCGAGGGTCGCGCCGTCGGCGTCCGGACCGCGCACGTGCGAGTGGAGGTAACGGCCGGTGGCGCCGGTGGCGATGGTGTTGAGCAGTACGGTGCCCAGCGAAGCGCCCATCTGCTGAACGGTGTTGAGGACGGCCGAGGCCACACCGGCGTCCTGAGCGGGTACGCCCGCGGTGGCCGTCGCGTAGACCGGCATGAAGGTCAGGCCCATGCCCAGACCGAGCAGCAGCAGGGCGGGCAGCACGTGCGTGACGTACTGCGCGTGCACGGTCACGCTGCTGAGCAGCACCATGCCGGCGGCGGCCAGCACCATGCCGGACGACATCAGAGTGCGCGGCGCCGTGCGTGGCAGCAGGCGGGCCGCGATCTGGGTCGCGCCGATGACGATGCCGGCCGAGATCGGCACGAAGGCCAGACCCGTCCGCACCGGCGGGTAGCCGAGGACGACCTGGAGGTAGTACGTCAGGAACAGGAAGACGCCGAACATGCCGATGGTGGCCAGGCCCATCGTCGCGAGCGATCCCGCCCGGACGCGGTCCCTGACGATGCGCAGCGGCAGCAGCGGGCTCGCCGCGCGGCTCTGCCACCACACGAAGGCGGCGAGCAGGACCACTCCGGCCACGAGCGGCGTGAGCACGGACGGGCTGGACCAGCCGCGGGGTTCGGCCTCGCTGAAGCCGTACACGAGGGCGACGAGCCCGCCGCAGCCCAGCAGCGCGCCCGGCACGTCCAGGTGCCCGCTCCGGCGGCCGGAGCGGTCGCGCAGGAAGGCCGGTGCGCCGAGCAGGGCGGCCAGCGCGATGGGCACGTTGACGTACAGGGACCAGCGCCAGTTCAGGTACTCGGTCAGCAGACCGCCCACGATCAGCCCGACCGCGCTGCCGCCGCCGGCCAGCGCACCGTAGACCCCGAACGCCCTGGCCCGCTCCTTGGGATCGGTGAACGTCGTAGCCAGCAGCGACAGGGCCGAGGGCGCCAGGACCGCCGCGAACGCACCTTGCAGGGCCCGCGCCGCGAACAGCATCCCGGGACCGGCCGCCGCGCCGCCCAGCGCGGAGGCCGCGGCGAATCCGGCCAGGCCGATGACGAAGGTGCGCTTGCGGCCCACCAGATCGGCGATCCGGCCGCCGAGCAGCAGCAGCCCGCCGAAGGCCAGCGTGTAGGCGGTGATCACCCACTGCCGGTCGGCGTCCGACATGCCGAGGGCGCGCTGGGCGGAGGGCAGCGCGATGTTCACGACGGTGCCGTCGAGGATCACCATCAGCTGAGCGAGGGCGATGACGGCCAGCGCCCACCAGCGCTTCGGATCCGGTGCCGGAGTCGCGGCGGGGACCTCGTGGTCCGGGGAAGGGCCGGTGGCCGTGGAGGGGGCGGACGGGAGGGATTCCCCTCCAGGACGTTTCTTGCTCATGGCGATCACGCACGTTTCGTGTCGAAGTGCTGACGAGACAGCCGGCCGGGGCGGTCGCGGTGGCGACGACGGGCCGGGGGTACGGAGCACGGGGACACGCCCCCGCGGCCCGCGCGGCGGCTAACCGCACAGGTCAGGACGTCTCGTGACGCGACACCTCAGGAAGGTGCCGAAGACAGGAAACGAAAAAGGGGGGAAGAGCTACCGCGCGCCGCAGAGGAGGGAGGGCACACGGCCGGAGGCAACTATGGCCGCAACGCATTCGGCACGGTCCATGTCTCTCGCCTCCTTCCGGGCAGGGCACGCGGTGCGTGTCGACGCCGAGCGCGCCGAGCGGGGTGGCAGGGAACCCGCCACGCGAAATCCCGGACAGACTAATCCCGTCGACGCCACCGCGCGACCGAATTCGATCGAGCACCCGCGCACGGAGAGCCGTTGACGATGTCCGACACTTGCTGGTGCAGTCCCCGCACGTGGCGATTACCGGCGGAGATCGGTCCCTACCGGCTGGGTCGCCGCGGGCCTGGGAATCTCACTGATCCCCTCCATCGCGCAGACCCCGCCGGTGGAGGGAGTACGCACCGTCCCGATCGTGCCACCGGCCCCGACCCGGCACATCGGCGTCGCCACCATCGTCCGTCGCGGTCTTCCCCAGGTCGTGACGATGGTACGAGCCCTCCAGCGACAGGCCGCGGTGCTGGACCGGACTGGCCCGCACCCCACGGCGTGACCTCATTTCTGCTCATCCGGCTGAGAAGACCGTGGGACCGGTCCGAACATCACGCTCGTCAGCGCCCCGAAGGCGGCTTCCGGATTCCGTCCGTCCAGCAGACCGTCAAGGTTGTGGGAGAGCAACAGCGTCGCGAAACCGTGGGCCATCGACCAGGCCGCCGTGAAGGCGATGACCGGATCGTCGGCATGGCCCTGCACGGCCGTACGGAGCATGCTCCGCGTCTGTTCGCGTGCGGCGAGGAGCCCGGGGTCGTCCGGGCGCAGCAGCTCCGGCCGGAACATGACCTGGAAGTGCGCCGGGTGGGCGGCGGCGAAGCGCACGTACCGGACACCCAGGTCACGCAGGTCCTCCGCCTCGCCGAGTACGGCGGACAGGAGGCTGTGGCCCTCGGTGGCGATGGCGGTGAGAAGTCCCGAACGGTCCTTGAAGTGATGCGCGGGCGCCGCATGGGAGACGCCCGCGCGGCGGGCCAGGTCGCGCAGGGAGAGGGCTGACGGCCCTTCGGCGGCGATGACGTCGAGGGCCGCGTTGAGCACGGCCCGCCGCAGGTCTCCGTGGTGGTACGGGCGTTCGGGGTGCGCGGGGCGTTCGGTGGGCATGAGGGCAGCCTAGCGTCATCTAGTCATTGACAAGATGAGGTGGCGAAGGAAGTCTGAGCCCGGACAAGCCGTGCAGGCCGAGGGCAAGGGGAGCTGTCTTGAGCAACGACAACGGACGCGTGAGGCAGATGTGGCACCTCTTGGAGCCCCTGCATGCCGTCGTCTACTTCGCGCCGCAGGTCTTCGAGGAGGTCGAGTCGCTCGGCTACGGCACCGGCGAGCGCTGGCCGAGCTACTTCGCCCTGCGGGCGGCGCCGCTCGGAGCACGCGGATCCCGTCAGGTGGCCTCCGCGTTCTACAGCTTCAGTCCGCGGATGGTCGCCGAGCACATCCCCGCCGCCTGGGACGTCGCCGCGCCGGCCAAGGTGATCGACGCCCGGACGCGCGGCGTCGACCGGGCGTACCGAGCACTCTTCGGCGCGTGGACGGACGGCCCCGAAGTCGCCGAGGCCGCGGCACTCGCCCGTCGGGCGGCCGAGGCCGCACGTACCGAGGGCCGCCCGCTCGCCGCCGCCAACGCCGAACTGCCGTGGCCGCGGGAACCGCACCTCGTGCTGTGGCAGGCCGCGACGATCCTGCGCGAGCACCGCGGCGACGGCCATCTCGCCGCACTGCTGACCGCAGACCTCGACCCGGTCGAGGCGCTGGTGTCGTTCGCGGCGATCGGCGCGGCACCGGCCCACGTCTTCGCGAGCCGCGGCTGGACCGGGCAGGAGTGGGCCGCCGCCCGCGAACGGCTCCTCGTACGGGGTCTGCTGAACGCCGACGAGTCCGCGACCGACGCGGGCCGTGCCCTGCGTGCCGAGATCGAGCTCCGCACCGACGAACTGGCCGCCGCTCCCTGGCGGGCCCTCGGCGACGAGGACACCGCGAGACTCGCCGACCTCCTCGGGCCCGTCTGGCTCGAGGTCCTGGGCTCGGGGATGCTGCCGCGTGACACCACGCTCGGCATCGGAAAGGTCTGACGTCGCGCGCCGCGTGGTGATCACGTCATCGATGCCGCGCGGGGCCGTACGGAATCCGCGACATCGGCCCCGCCCGCGCCGGAGTCCCACCGCACCGGCACCGGCCGCGGCTTCCGCGGTTCCCGCGAGGGGAGCTGCGACCGGCCGTCATCAGACCACGGGGAGCCGGTCCACCAGCAGCCGCACCCTCCGCTCGGTTTCCTCCGGCGGCAGCCGGCCCGACCGGGTCAGGGTCGTCACCCCGTGCAGGGACGCCCAGAACACCTCGGTGAACAGCCCCGGTTCGACGCCGTCCCCGGCGACCTCCCCGAGGCTCTCCAGCAGTGCGGCGAAGGCGTCCTTGAGGGGCTCGGGGGTGTCCTCCCGCGCGTACGCCAGGCCGCCGTCGAGTTGGAAGATGGCGTCGTAGACCGCCGGATTGCGTTCGGCGAAGGCGAGGTAGGCACGGGCGAGGGCGTGCACCCGGGCGCGCGGGCCGTCGGCGGCGGCCGTCGCGGCCCGCATCGCCACGGCCATCTCGGTGGCGCCCTGGAGGGCGACGGCGCCGATGATCTCGCGTTTGCCGCGGAAGTGGCTGTAGAGGACGGGCTGGCTGTACTCGATGCGCTCGGCGAGCCGACGGGTGGTGACCGCGTCCCAGCCCTGCTGCTCGGCGAGTTCACGGGCCGTCGCCACGATGAGGCGCTCGCGCTCCGCCCGTTCCCGCTGCTTGCGTTCCTGTACCGACATGACTCGATCCTAGCACCGCTAGACAATGAAGCGTTGGCAGTACTAGCGTTGCCTCATCGGCTAGCAGCACTAGATTCCGAAGGGGTCGTCATGCTCAACGCACTCGAGGTCGTCACCACGGTCGTCGTCGGCGTGATGGTGGGGGTGGAGTTCGCCGTCGCGTTCGTCATGAACCCGATCCTCAACGCCCTCCCGGAGGACAGCCGTCAACTCGGCCACGCGCACGGGGGCCGGATGCTCGGCGCCGTGATGCCGGTCTGGTACATCGGCTCGCTCGTGCTCGTCGCCATATGGGCGGCAGTCGGATGGCACCACCACGGCACCGGCCTCGTCGTCACCGCCGGCGCACTGCTGATCCTCAGCGTGGTCATGTCGATTCTGCTGCTCGTCCCGATCAACAACCGGAACAAGACGTGGACCCCCGAGAACCGGCCCGAGGACTGGAAGGAGCAGACGCAGCGCTGGTTGCGCTGGCACTACGTCCGCCTTGCCGTCATCGGCGCGGCCTTCGCCCTGCTGGCCACCGCCCTCGTCTGAGCCCTCGGGGTCCGCCGGGCCGCCAACGCCCGCCCTACAGCACCGGCAGCGACTTCCGCAGCTCGAAGGCGGTGACCTGGGAGCGGTACTCCTCCCACTCCTGGCGCTTGTTGCGGAGGAAGAAGTCGAAGACGTGTTCGCCCAGGGTCTCGGCGACCAGGTCGCTGCGCTCCATCAGGGCGAGGGCCTCGCCCAGGTTCTGGGGGAGGGGCTCGATGCCCAGGGCGCGGCGCTCCGCGTCGGAGAGGGCCCAGACGTCGTCCTCGGCGCCCGGCGGGAGTTCGTAGCCCTCCTCGATGCCCTTGAGACCGGCGGCGAGGAGGACGGCGTAGGTCAGGTACGGGTTGGCGCCGGCGTCGATGGAACGGACCTCGACACGGGCCGAACCGGTCTTGCCGGGCTTGTACATCGGGACCCGGACCAGGGCCGAGCGGTTGTTGTGGCCCCAGCAGATGTAGGAGGGGGCCTCGCCGCCCGCGCCCGCCGTGCGCTCGGTGCCGCCCCAGATGCGCTTGTAGGAGTTCACCCACTGGTTGGTGACCGCGGAGATCTCGGCGGCGTGGCGCAGCAGGCCCGCGATGAAGGAGCGGCCCACCTTGGAGAGCTGGTACTCCGCGCCGGACTCGTAGAACGCGTTGCGGTCGCCCTCGAAGAGCGAGAGGTGGGTGTGCATGCCCGAGCCCGGGTACTCCGAGAACGGCTTCGGCATGAAGGTGGCCTGGAGACCCTGCTCCAGGGCGACCTGCTTCATGACCAGGCGGAAGGTCATGACGTTGTCGGCCGTGGAGAGCGCGTCCGCGTAGCGCAGGTCGATCTCCTGCTGGCCGGGGGCGCCCTCGTGGTGGGAGAACTCCACCGAGATGCCCATCGACTCCAGCATGGTGATCGCCTGGCGGCGGAAGTCCATGCCGATGTTCTGCGGGGTGTGGTCGAAGTAGCCCGAGTTGTCGGCGGGGGTCGGGACCGAGCCGTCGACCGGCTTGTCCTTCAGCAGGAAGAACTCGATCTCCGGGTGGGTGTAGAAGGTGAAGCCCAGGTCGGAGGTGCGGGCCAGGGCGCGCTTGAGGACGTAGCGCGGGTCCGCGAAGGACGGCGACCCGTCCGGCATGAGGATGTCGCAGAACATGCGGGCCGTGCCGGGGGCCTCCGCGCGCCACGGCAGGACCTGGAAGGTCGACGGGTCCGGCTTGGCGATCATGTCGGACTCGTAGACCCGGGCGAAGCCCTCGATCGCGGAGCCGTCGAAGCCGATGCCCTCGTCGAAGGCCTGCTCCAGCTCGGCCGGGGCCACGGCGACGGACTTGAGGAAGCCCAGCACGTCCGTGAACCACAGGCGTACGAACCGGATGTCGCGCTCCTCCAGCGTCCGGATCACGAACTCCTGCTGCTTGTCCATCTTCCGCTTCCCCATCCTTGCTGGTCAGGCCGCCTGTCTCCGGTACGGCGGGAGGCGGTCGGGCACTTGAGCATCACACCACAGCGCCGTTACGTGTGCGTTGCGGACCTCCGTCGGCCGGCCCACCCCGTGACCGCAGCGTAGAGGCCACCTGTTCGATCGGGCCATTCCGGGGATCCGGCCGGGACGGATCCGGTGCCCGCCCTACGAAGGACGGGCCCCGCGCCATTACGATCAGCGGACCTCACGCTCGTCCGTTCCCCAGATTCCTTCCCAGAAGGGCAACACCCCATGGGTTCCGCCAAGAAGAGCAGCAACACGGCGCGACAGGCCCGCATAGCCGAGATGCGGCGCGCCGAGGAGGCCCGCAACCGCCGGAACCGGATCCTCACGGTCACGCTCAGCACCGTGGTCGTCGCCGGTCTCGTCGTCGGCGGTGTCCTCCTCGTCCGGTCGCAGTCCGACGACTCCTCCGGCGACACCGCCTCCGACGGCAAGACCTCCGGCAAGTTCGAGACCGACGCGGACGGCGTACGGACCTGGAAGGGCGACCTGGGGCGCAACCACGTCACCAAGAAGGTGACCTACCCCGTCGAGCCCCCCGTCGGCGGCGACCACAACCAGGTCTGGATGAACTGCAACGGCGACGTCTACACCAAGCCGCTGAACAACGAGAACGCGGTGCACTCGCTGGAGCACGGCGCCGTCTGGGTGACGTACACCGACAAGGCGCCCGAGGCCGACGTCGAGAAGCTGGCCGCCAAGGTCAAGAAGACGCCGTACTCGCTGATGAGCCCCGACGACGAGCAGAAGGACCCGATCGTGCTGTCCGCCTGGGGGCACCAGCGCACGGTGACCGGTGCCGACGACCCGAACGTGGACAAGTTCTTCGAGAAGTTCGTCCAGGGACAGCAGACCCCCGAGCCGGGGGCCGCGTGCACCAACGGGCTGTCCCAGTGACCCCGAAACGGGCCGGCTGGATCGCGGGGGCCGCGACCGCGGCCCTCGTCGCGGCCGGCGGGATCACCTACGCGGTCGCCGGGGACGACGGCGGCAGCAGGACCCCGGCCGCCGACTCCGCGGACGCCGGGTTCGCCCGGGACATGTCGGTCCACCACCAGCAGGCCGTGGAGATGTCGTACATCGTGCGCGACCGCACCGACGACGAGGAGGTGCGGCGGCTCGCGTACGACATCGCGCAGACCCAGGCCAACCAGCGCGGCATGATGATCGGCTGGCTCGACCTGTGGGCGCTGCCCAAGGTGTCGTCCGACCCGCCGATGACCTGGATGGGCATGGGCGACGCGCCCTCCGCCGGCGAGGGTTCGCTGATGCCCGGAATGGCCACCGACGCCGAGATGAAGAAACTCGGGACGCTGGACGGGAAGCAGGCCGAGGTCTACTACCTCCAGCTGATGACCGAGCACCACAAGGGCGGCGTCCACATGGCGAAGGGGTGCGTCGAGAGGTGCACGGTCGGCGTGGAGAAGCGGCTGGCCCAGGGGATGGTGGAGTCCCAGGAGTCGGAGATCCGGCTGATGGCCGACCTGCTGGCCGAGCGGGGCGCGAAACCGCGGAGCTGAGACGGCGTGTGTGAGGTCTCGGACATCATGCGGTAACACACCCGTCGCCCCATTGCGTCGTTCTGACGATTACAGTGGACCCGTGCCTCGACTACGACTCGCCCTGAACCAGATCGACTCCACCGTCGGCGACATCGACGGCAATGCCGAGTCGGTCCTGCGCTGGACCCGGCACTCGGCCGAGCAGGGAGCGCACCTGGTGGCGTTCCCGGAGATGACGCTGACCGGGTACCCGGTGGAGGACCTGGCCCTCAGGTCCTCCTTCGTCGAGGCGTCCCGCGCCGCCCTGCGCTCCCTCGCGGCGCGGCTGGCGGACGAGGGCCTCGGCGAGGTCCCCGTGGTCGTCGGTTACCTCGACCGCTCGGCGACCGCGCAGCCCAGGTACGGCCAGCCGGCCGGCGCCCCGCAGAACGCGGCGGCCGTGCTGCACGGCGGCGAGGTGGCGCTGAGCTTCGCCAAGCACCACCTGCCGAACTACGGGGTCTTCGACGAGTTCCGCTACTTCGTGCCCGGCGACACCCTGCCCGTGGTGCGGGTGCGCGGCGTGGACGTGGCGCTGGCCATCTGCGAGGACCTGTGGCAGGACGGCGGCCGGGTGCCCGCCGCCCGCTCGGCGCGGGCCGGGCTGCTGCTCTCCGTCAACGCCTCCCCGTACGAGCGCGACAAGGACGACACCCGGCTGGAGCTGGTGCGCAAGCGATCGCAGGAGGCCGGGTGCACCACCGCCTACCTGGCCATGACCGGCGGGCAGGACGAGCTGGTCTTCGACGGCGACTCGATCGTCGTCGACCGGGACGGGACCGTACTGGCCCGGGCGCCGCGGTTCACCGAGGGCTGCATGGTGCTGGACCTCGACCTGCCCGCCGCCGACACGCAGGCGCCCACGGGCGTCGTGGACGACGGCCTGCGCATCGACCGGGTGGTGCTCTCCGAAGCGGAGGAGGCGGCGGACACGGTGCCCGCCGGTGAGCCGTGGCGGTCCGGCGGGCACGCCGAGCCGCTGGACGACGACGAGGAGGTCTACTCGGCGCTCGTCACCGGCCTGCGCGCGTACGTCACGAAGAACGGCTTCCGCTCGGTGCTGATCGGACTGTCCGGCGGCATCGACTCCGCACTGGTCGCGTCGATCGCCTGCGACGCGCTCGGCGCGGAGCACGTGTACGGCGTCTCGATGCCCTCCAAGTACTCCCCGGGTCACTCCAGGGACGACGCGGCCGAACTGGCCCGGCGCACCGGCCTCCACTACCGCACCGTGTCCATCGAGCCGATGTTCGACGCGTACACGGGCGCGCTGGAGCTGACCGGCCTGGCCGAGGAGAACCTCCAGTCCCGGCTGCGCGGCACGCTGCTGATGGCGCTCTCCAACCAGGAGGGCCACCTCGTGCTGGCCCCCGGCAACAAGTCGGAGCTGGCGGTCGGCTACTCCACGCTGTACGGCGACTCGGTGGGCGGCTACGGGCCCATCAAGGACGTGTACAAGACGTTGGTCTTCCGGCTCGCCGAGTGGCGCAACCGCGCGGCCCGGGACCGCGGCCGGACCCCGCCGATCCCGGAGAACTCGATCACCAAGCCGCCGAGCGCGGAGCTGCGTCCCGGCCAGGTCGACACGGACTCGCTGCCGGACTACCCGGTGCTGGACGCGATCCTCGCCCTGTACGTCGACCGGGACCGGGGCGCGGACGAGATCGTGGCCGCCGGGTACGACCGGGAGCTGGTGACGCGGACGCTGCGCATGGTGGACACGGCCGAGTACAAGCGGCGGCAGTACCCGCCGGGCACCAAGATCTCGCCCAAGGGCTTCGGCAAGGACCGCCGCCTGCCGGTCACCAACCGCTGGCGGGAGAGCGGCTGAGGCGGCGGGGTACGCGTACCGGCCGGCCCTCGCGCTTGAGGTCGGCCTAGCCCTCGCGCTTGAGGTCGGCCAGCACCTTGTGCAGCGGCTCCGCCACCCGGCGCCGGTACTCCTGGATCGCCCAGCCGTTGCCGTCCGGGTCCTTGAAGTACATGAAGGTGGCGCCGTCGTCCGGGGCGTACTGCACCGGCTCCGAGACCTCGAGACCACGGGCGGTCAGCTCCGCGTGGGCCGCCTTGATGTCGGCGACGCAGAGCTGGAGGCCCTGGTACGAGCCCGGTTCCGGCCGGGTCTGGCCCTGCGCCATGTCCCAGATGGCGTCGCCGAGGGCGACCGAGCAGCCGGAGCCCGGGGGCGTCAGCTGGACGATCCGCATGCCCGGCATGACCTCCTGGTCGATGTCGACGTGGAAGCCGACCTTGTCGCGGTAGAAGTCCCGGGCGCGGTCGATGTCGGTGACGGGGAGCGGGATGACTTCGAGCGTGAAGTCCATGGCGTGACTCCTTCGGCTTCGGCTCTCGCCGGTCGCGGGTGTCGGGTCCGTACCGGCGGGTGTCAGTAGTGGTAGCGCGCCTGGACGATGACCAGCTGGTCATCGGTGGGCTTGTACACAAGACGGTGCGTGTCGTCGATGCGCCGTGACCAGTAGCCGGACAGGTCGCCCTTGAGCGGCTCCGGCTTGCCGATGCCCTTGAACGGGTCACGGGCGATGTCGGCGATCAGTCTGTTGATCCGCTTGGTCACCTTCCGGTCGCTCTCGGCCCAGTGGACGTAGTCCTCCCAGCCGTGGGACGTGAAAGTGATCCTCACGCCCGCTCCGCGTCCGGGTCGATCAGTTCGTGCTGCCGTGCGTCGCCCGCCTCGGCCTCCGCGATGGAGTCGAGCAGACGGCGGGCGTTCCTGGGCGAGCGCAGGAGGTGGACCGTCTCCGTCCACGCCGTGAAGTCCTCCTCGGACATGAGCACGGCGTTCCCCTTGCGGGAGGTGATGTGCACCGGGGCGTGGTCCTCGTTGACCTGCTCTATCAGCGGGAACAGATTCTGACGGGCTTCGCTGGCGGTGATGGACATACCAGTGCCTCCCTTCCTCGGCTGGTACAAGATATCGTACGAGTCTGGGGCGGTCCACCGGAAAGCGGGAGCGGTACGTCCCGGCGCCCGCACGCCGTTCCCCGGCTACGCTCAGCCCGTACGACCTTGATCCCACCCGGGCCCGTGTGCCCCGCAGTCCGACAGGAGGCCGAGATGACGGCGCCGGGGCGCAGGAGCAGTACCTTCACGCGACTGCTGCGGCACGGTTTCACCGATCCCTCGGCCGCCGAACGGCTGCTGGACGGGGCCGAGCTGGCCGAGCTGCGGGCCGACCCCGTGCTCCTGGAGGCGCTGGGCGCCACCGCCGACCCGGACCTCGCCCTGCACGGCCTGGTCAGGCTCCTGGAGGCGCAGCCCGACCCCACCGCCCGCCAGGAGCTGCTGGACACCCTGATAGCCGCCAAGCCGCTGCGCGACCGTCTCCTCGGGGTGCTCGGCGCCTCCGAGGCGCTCGCCGACCACCTCGCCCGGCACGCCGGGGACTGGCAGGCCCTGGTGACGTACGAGCCGCGGGACCTGCACCGCGGGGTCGAGGAGTTCGAACGGGGGCTCGCCGAGGCCACCGACCCGGTGTCCCTGCGCGTCGCCTACCGGCGCTGCCTGCTGTCCATCGCCGCCCGCGACGTGTGCGGCACCATCGACGTCGCCGAGACCGCCGCCGAGCTGGCCGACCTCGCCACCGCCACCCTGCGCGCCGCCCTGGCCCTCGCCGAGGCCGCCGCACCCGAGGACGCCGCGCGGTGCAGGCTCGCGGTGATCGCGATGGGCAAGTGCGGCGGACACGAGCTGAACTACGTCTCCGACGTCGACGTCATCTTCGTGGGGGAGGCGGCGGACGCGGGCCCCGACG
This sequence comes from Streptomyces rubrogriseus, assembly GCF_027947575.1. Lineage (NCBI taxonomy): Bacteria > Bacillati > Actinomycetota > Actinomycetes > Kitasatosporales > Streptomycetaceae > Streptomyces > Streptomyces rubrogriseus. The sequence continues at coordinate 1,788,590 of NZ_CP116256.1, forward strand.
CCGACGAGGCCAAGGCGATCCGGGCCGCGACCTCGCTCGCCGCGCACATGATGCGGATCTGCTCCGAGACCACCGTCGAGGGCTCCATCTGGCCCGTCGACGCCAACCTCCGCCCCGAGGGCCGCAACGGCCCCCTGGTGCGCACCCTCAGCAGCCACCTGGCCTACTACCAGCGCTGGGCCAAGACCTGGGAGTTCCAGGCGCTGCTCAAGGCCCGCCCGGTGGCCGGCGACCCCGGCCTCGGCGCCGAGTACGTCGCCGCCCTCCAGCCCCTGGTGTGGCAGGCCGCCGACCGCGAGAACTTCGTCCCGGACGTGCAGAAGATGCGCCGCCGGGTGGTGGAGAACATCCCCGTCGCCGAGGTCGACCGGCAGCTCAAGCTCGGGCCCGGCGGCCTTCGGGACGTCGAGTTCGCCGTGCAGCTCCTCCAGCTGGTGCACGGACGGGCGGACACCTCCCTGCACAGCGGCACGACGCTGGACGCCCTGGAGGCGCTCGCCGCGGGCGGTTACGTCGGCCGGACCGACGCCGCCCAGCTCGACGAGGCGTACCGGTTCCTGCGCTCCATGGAGCACCGCATCCAGCTGCACCGGCTGCGCCGCACCCACCTGGTGCCCGAGGACGAGGCCGACCTGCGCCGCCTCGGCCGCTCGCTCGGCCTGCGCACCGATCCGGTGAGCGGGCTGCTGCGCGCCTGGAAACGGCACGCATCCGTCGTACGCCGGCTGCACGAGAAGCTGTTCTACCGGCCGCTGCTCGACGCCGTCGCCCAGCTCGCCCCCGGCGAGGCCCGGCTCAGCCCCGAGGCGGCCCGGGAACGCCTGGTCGCCCTCGGCTACGCCGACCCGGCCGCCGCGCTGCGGCACCTGGAGGCGCTCGCGTCCGGCGTCACCCGCAAGGCGGCCATCCAGCGCACCCTGCTGCCCGTGCTGCTCGGCTGGTTCGCCGACTCGGCCGATCCGGACACCGGGCTGCTCAACTTCCGCAAGGTCTCCGACGCGCTCGGCACCACGCCCTGGTACCTCAGGCTGCTGCGCGACGAGGGCGCCGCCGCCGAGAACCTCGCCCGGGTGCTCTCCGCCGGACGACTCGCCCCCGACCTGCTGATGCGGGCCCCGGAGGCCGTCGCGCTGCTCGGCGACGGCGTCGCCGGGGGACTGCGGCCGCGCGGCCGGGCCCAGCTGGAGCAGGAGACCCTCGCCGCGGTCCGCCGCGCCGACGACGCCGTACAGGCCGTCACCGCGGTGCGCGGCGTACGGCGCCGGGAGCTGTTCCGCACGGCCGCCGCGGACATCGTCGGCTCCTACGGCACCGAGGCCCAGCCCGTCGAGGCCGACCAGGGCGCCCTGGTGGACCTGGTCGGCGGCGCCGTGTCCGACCTGACGGCGGCGACGCTCGCGGGCACGCTGCGGGCGGTCGTGCGGGACAAGTGGGGCGACGTACTGCCGACCCGGTTCGCGATCATCGGCATGGGCCGCTTCGGCGGACACGAGCTGGGCTACGGCTCGGACGCGGACGTGCTGTTCGTGCACGAGCCCCGCGACGGCGTGGCCGAGCGGGAGGCGGGCGACGCCGCCAACAAGGTCGTCTCCGAGATGCGCCGCCTGCTCCAGGTGCCCAGTGCCGACCCCCCGCTGCTGATCGACGCCGACCTGCGGCCCGAGGGCAGGTCCGGGCCGCTGGTGCGGACCCTGAAGTCGTACGAGGCGTACTACCGGCGCTGGTCGCTGGGGTGGGAGTCGCACGCCCTGCTGCGGGCCGAGTTCGTCGCCGGGGACGAGGACCTGGGGCGGCGCTTCGTCGAGCTGATCGACCCCCTGCGGTACCCGGCGGGCGGGCTCGGGGAGGACGCCGTACGGGAGATCCGGCGGCTCAAGGCCCGCATGGAGTCCGAGCGGCTGCCGCGCGGGGCCGACCCCAAGCTGCACGCCAAACTGGGGCCGGGCGGTCTCTCCGACGTGGAGTGGACCGTGCAGCTGCTCCAGCTGCGGCACGGCCACGAGATCGCCGGGCTGCGCACCACCGGGACGCGCACCGCACTGACCGCCGCCCGGGACGCCGGGCTGGTCTCGGAGGAGCACACCGCCACGCTCGACGAGGCGTGGGTGCTGGCGACGCGGGTGCGCAACGCGGTGATGCTGGTGCGGGGGCGGGCGGGGGACACCTTCCCGACCGACCCGCGCGAGCTGGCGGCCGTCGGCCGCTACCTGGGCCACGGCTCGGGCCACGCGGGCGACATGCTCGACGAATACCGCCGCACGGCCAGAAGGGCGAGAACGGTGGTGGAGGACCTGTTCTACGCATAGCCCCGCCGCTGCGGGCAGTCGTACCCCGCCCGTAGCTGCGGGCAGTCGTGCCTCCCCCAGTGCCTGAACGGCCTGGGAGGTACCCCCAGGCGGCACGGGTGGGCGCAGCGGCACCCCGCCCCGCCGGGTAGCGCACTCCCCGGGCCCCCACCCCGCAGCTACGCCCGCCCCGGCAACCACACCCTCCGCCGCCGCGCAGCGGCCGGCACCAGACGAGGCAACGCGTACGGCAGCCTCCCGTACCACGCGGCAGCGACCCCGTACCCGAACGCCAGGCACAGCACGCCCCCCACCGCGTCCAGCCAGAAGTGGTTCGCCGTAGCCACGATCACCACCAGCGTGAGCGCCGGATACACCAGCCCCAGCACCCGCACCCACGGCACCGACGCCAGCGCGAAGATCGTCAGCCCGCACCACACCGACCACCCGATGTGCATCGACGGCATCGCGGCGTACTGGTTGGACATGTTCTTCAGGTCGCCCGACGCCATCGACCCCCAGGTCTGGTGGACCATCACGGTGTCGACGAAGTGCCCGCCGTTCATCAGCCGGGGCGGGGCGAGCGGGTACAGGTAGTAACCGGCCAGGGCGACGCCGGTGGTGGCGAAGAGCACCAGCCGGGTCGCCGCGTAGCGGCCGGGATGGCTGCGGAAGAGCCACACCAGGACACCCAGCGTGACCACGAAGTGCAGCGTGGCGTAGTAGTAGTTCATGCCGACGACCAGCCAGGTCACCGAGTTCACCGCGTGGTTGACGGACTCCTCGACGGCGACGCCCAGTTGCTGCTCGACCCGCCAGATCCAGTCGGCGTTGCGCAGTGCGGCCGTCCGCTGTTCCGGCACCGCGTTGCGGACGAGGGAGTACGTCCAGTAGCTGAGCGCGATCAGCAGGATCTCGAACCACAGGCGCGGTCGGCGCGGGGCGCGGAACCGGGACAGGAGGCGCTTCCCCGTCGTCCCAGTGACGGGGTGTGGAACGCCGTCCTCCAGGCGTTCCCGAGTCCTCACGGTCGCGTCACCCATAGGCATGAAGTCTGCCAGAAAAGCCTTCTTCCACCGATCATCCCTCAGGTGGAACCGACCCGCATCCGGCCCGGAGCCGGCACCCCCACGGGGATCAGGGGCGGCCGCGCTCGCCCGGCGCCGACGCCGTCGAACCGCGCACCACCAGCTCCGGCATGAACACGAACTCGCTGTGCGGCGCGGGCGTCCCGCCGATCTCCTCCAGGAGCGTGCGCACCGCCGCCTGACCCATCGCCGGGACCGGCTTGCGGACCGTGGTGAGCGGCGGGTCGGTGAAGGCGATCAGCGGCGAGTCGTCGAAACCGACGACCGAGACGTCCTTGGGCACGTCCAGGCCCAGCTGCCGGGCCGCGCGTATCGCGCCCAGCGCCATCATGTCGCTGGCGCAGACCACCGCCGTGCAGTCCCGCCCGATGAGCGCGGCGGCCGCCGCCTGGCCGCCCTCCAGGGTGTACAGCGAGTGCTGGACCAGCTCCTTCTCCACCGTCTCGGCGCTCAGCCCCAACTGGTCCTGGACGGTGCGGACGAAGCCCTCGATCTTGCGCTGCACCGGCACGAACCGCTTCGGCCCGAGGGCCAGTCCGATCCGGGTGTGGCCGAGCGAGACGAGGTGGGTGACCGCGAGGCTCATCGCGGCCCGGTCGTCGGGCGAGATGAACGGCGCCTGCACCTGCGACGAGAAGCCGTCGACGAGGACGAAGGGCACGCCCTGCGCGCGCAGCCGCTCGTAGCGCTGCATGTCGGCGGTGGTGTCGGCGTGCAGCCCCGAGACGTAGATGATGCCGGCCACCCCGCGGTCGACCAGCATCTCGGTCAGCTCGTCCTCCGTGGAGCCGCCCGGCGTCTGGGTGGCGAGGACGGGCGTGTAGCCCTGGCGGGTCAGCGCCTGCCCGATGACCTGCGCCAGGGCCGGGAATATCGGGTTCTCCAGCTCCGGGGTGATCAGGCCCACCAGGCCCTCGCTGCGCTGCCGCAGCCGCACCGGGCGCTCGTAGCCCAGCACGTCGAGGGCGGCGAGCACGGACTGGCGGGTGGTGGCGGCGACGCCCGGCTTCCCGTTGAGGACGCGGCTGACGGTCGCTTCGCTCACCCCCGCCTGGGCGGCGATGTCGGCAAGCCGTGTGGTCACAGGGGTGGACTGTACCTGTCGGCCGCTCCCTTGCACACCGATCGGGCGCCGTGGGCGGCCTGTTGGACGGCCCGTCGGACGGCCCGGCGCGGGCTGCTGCGTCATCGCGCTCCCTCGAGAAAGTGGCGGCAAGAGCTTGCAGAGTCTTGCACAACCCGCCCGATACCGCTCGGGCCCCGTAAACAAGCGTCTCACGACGGTCGCCGAGAGGTCACGCCCGGATAACTTCGGAGATCTCTTGCACATTTTTGCAGCAAGACCTTTCGCCAGGCTTTCAACGCTGTTACGTTCACGTCGCCCGACGGCAGCAACGAAGCGGTCGGCGGTCGGCAGGAGCGGCGGACGGGCCCGCACCCTGCACCACACGGGCTTTCACCCTCAAGGAGAACTCATGCGGCGTGGCATAGCGGCCACCGCGCTGGTGGCGTCCCTCGCCCTGGCGGCGACGGCGTGCGGCGGAGACGGCGACAGCGACAGCGAGTCGGGCGGACCGGTCACCATCACTTACTGGGACACCTCCAACGCGACCAACGAGGCGCCGACCTACAAGGCCCTGGTCAAGGAGTTCGAGGCCGCCAACAAGGGCGTCAAGGTCAACTTCGTCAACGTGCCCTTCGACCAGGCGCAGAACAAGTTCGACACCGCCGCCGGCTCCAAGGGCGCCCCGGACGTGCTGCGCTCCGAGGTCGGCTGGACGCCCGCCTTCGCCAAGAAGGGCTTCTTCCTGCCGCTGGACGGCACCGAGGCCCTCGCCGAGCAGGACAAGTTCCAGCCCAACCTGATCGAGCAGGCCAAGTACGAGGGCAAGACCTACGGCGTCCCGCTGGTCACCGACACCCTCGCCTTCGTCTACAACAAGGCGCTCTTCGAGAAGGCCGGCGTCGAGGCCCCCAAGACCTGGGACGACCTGAAGAAGGCCGCCGCCACCATCAAGGACAAGACCGGCGTCGACGGCTACTGGGCCTCCACGGCCGGCTACTACGCGCAGCCGTTCCTGTACGGCGAGGGCACCGACACCGTCGACGCCGACGCCAAGAAGGTCACCGTCGACTCCGCCGAGGCGAAGAAGGGCTACGGCACCTGGCTGAGCCTCTTCGACGGCAAGGGCCTGCACAAGGCCGACACCACCGCGGACGCCTACGCCCACATCCAGGAGGCGTTCGTCAGCGGCAAGGTCGCCTCGATCATCCAGGGCCCGTGGGAGATCACCAACTTCTACAAGGGCTCGGCGTTCAAGGACAAGAACAACCTCGGCATCGTCACCGTCCCGGCCGGTTCCACCGGCAAGGCGGGCGCCCCGACCGGCGGCCACAACCTCTCGGTCTACGCCGGTTCGGACAAGGCGCACCAGGAGGCGGCGCTGAAGTTCGTGAACTTCATGACCTCGGCGAAGTCCCAGGAGACCGTCGCCCTGAAGAACTCCACGCTGCCGACCCGCGACGACGCCTACACCGCGAAGGTCAAGGCCGACCCGGGCATCGCCGGCTTCCAGACGGTCCTGCCCGCCGCCCAGCCGCGCCCGGCGCTGCCCGAGTACAGCTCCCTGTGGACGCCGCTGGACGACGAGCTGCCCCAGATCGCCGGCGGCAAGAAGTCCCTGGACGAGGGGCTGGGCGACGCCGAGACCGCGATCGCCAAGCTGGTGCCGGACTTCAGCAAGTAGCAGCACCGACCGCCGGGCCCCCGCAGTGGGGGGAGGGGCCCGGCGGTCGCCGGCCGTGCGCCGCACCCCGACCGCAGACCCCTGACCTTCCCGATGCTCCCGAAGGTGTCGAACCATGACAGTCGCCATCGACCGCGCGACCGGCAAGCGCCGCGGTGACCGCACCCCGCGGCCCGGCCTCGGCCGGCGTCTGAAAGACGGCTACCAGAAGCACTGGTACGCCTACGCCATGATCGCGCCGGTGGCCGTCGTGATCGGCGTCCTCGTGCTGTACCCGCTGGGCTACGGCCTCTACCTCACCCTCACCGACGCCAACAGCCTCAACAGCGCGCGCACCATCGGCGTCAACGAGATCGAGGCCACCTACAAGTTCGTCGGCCTGGACAACTACGCCGACATCCTGTGGGGCCCGACGGCCTACGACCGGTTCTGGTCGCACTTCATCTGGACCATCGTGTGGACGGCGGTCTGCGTCGGCCTGCACTTCTTCATCGGCCTCGGGCTCGCGCTGCTGCTCAACCAGAAGCTGCGCGGCCGGACCTTCTACCGGCTGATCCTGGTCCTGCCCTGGGCCGTGCCCACCTTCGTCACCGTCTTCGGCTGGCGCTTCATGCTCGCCGACCAGGGCATCATCAACTCCGCCCTGGACTGGCTGCACCTGCCGACGCCCGCGTGGCTCGAGGACACCTTCTGGCAGCGTTTCTCCGCGATCATGGTCAACACCTGGTGCGGTGTGCCGTTCATGATGGTCTCGCTCCTGGGCGGCCTGCAGTCCATCGACAACAGCCTCTACGAGGCCTCCGAGATGGACGGCGCCAACGCCTGGCAGCGCTTCCGCTACGTCACCCTGCCCGGTCTGCGCTCGGTCAGCTCCACGGTCGTGCTGCTCGGCATCATCTGGACCTTCAACCAGTTCGCCGTGATCTTCCTGCTGTTCGGCAACACCGCCCCCGACGCGCAGATCCTCGTCACCTGGGCGTACCAGCTCGGCTTCGGACAGCAGCCGCGCGACTTCGCGCAGTCCGCGGCCTACGGCATCCTGCTGCTGGCCATCCTGATCGTCTTCACCTCCTTCTACCGCCGCTGGCTGAACCGCAATGAGCAGCAGCTCGCGAACTGAGGCAGGAGCCGCCATGAGTACAAGCACCGCGCCCACCGAGGCCCCCGCCGAGCAGGTCGCCGCGTCCACCGCGCCGCCGCGCAAGGTCCGCGGCCGCGGCGAACGCAGCCGCGCCGCGTCCCTCGCCTCCCACGGCGTGCTGACCCTCGCGAGCCTCGTCGCGCTCTTCCCGGTCGCCTGGCTGGTCTACCTGTCCCTCGGCCCGGACAAGAACGACTACCTGCACCCCGGACGCATCTGGTCGAAGATGACCTTCGACAACTACGCGTTCGTGCTCCAGGACACCAACTTCTTCGACTGGCTGAAGAGCTCGCTGATCGTCTCGCTGGGCACCACGGTCATCGGCGTCATGGTCGCCGCCACCACCGGCTACGCGGTCTCGCGGATGCGCTTCCCGGGCTACAAGAAGCTCATGTGGGTCCTGCTGGTCACCCAGATGTTCCCGATCGCGGTCCTGATCGTGCCGATGTACCAGATCCTGTCGAAGCTCCAGCTCATCGACAACTACTTCGGCCTGATCCTGGTCTACTGCTCGACCGCGGTGCCGTACTGCGCCTGGCTGCTCAAGGGCTACTTCGACACCATCCCGTTCGAGATCGACGAGGCCGGGCGGGTGGACGGGCTGACGCCGTTCGGCACCTTCTTCCGGCTGATCCTGCCGCTGGCCCGGCCGGGCCTCGCGGTCGCCGGCTTCTACAGCTTCATCACCGCGTTCGGCGAGGTCGCCTTCGCCTCGACGTTCATGCTGAGCGACACGAAGTACACCTTCGCCGTCGGACTGCAGAGCTTCGTCAGCGAGCACGACGCCCAGCGCAACCTGATGGCGGCCACCGCCGTGCTCGTCGCGATACCCGTCTCCGCGTTCTTCTACCTGGTGCAGAAGAACCTGGTGACCGGCCTCACCGCGGGCGGCACGAAGGGCTGACCGCCCCACCCGGAAATCGTCCGGCCGCGGTGCCCATCCGACCCCGCTGCACCGCGGCCGGCCGCCTCTTCCGCCACCGACGCCTCGACTCCGTACCGCTCCGTTTCGCTTCGTTTCGCTACGTACCAAGGACGACATGAGCCAGCAGCCTTCCGCCGCACCGGCCCCCACCTCCGCCGTCGCCACCGTCTCCGAGCGCCACGACTGGTGGCGGGACGCGGTCATCTACCAGGTGTACCCGCGCAGCTTCGCCGACAGCAACGGCGACGGCATGGGCGACCTGGAGGGTGTCCGCACCCGCCTGCCGTACCTGCGCGACCTGGGCGTGGACGCCGTGTGGCTCAGCCCCTTCTACGCCTCCCCGCAGGCCGACGCCGGTTACGACGTCGCCGACTACCGGGCCGTCGACCCCATGTTCGGCACCCTGCTGGACGCCGACGCGCTGATCCGCGACGCCCACGCGCTGGGCCTGCGCATCATCGTCGACCTGGTGCCGAACCACTCCTCCGACCAGTACGAGTGGTTCAAGCGCGCCCTCGCCGAGGGCCCCGGCTCCCCCTCCCGGGACCGCTACCACTTCCGCCCCGGCAAGGGCAAGAACGGCGAACTTCCGCCCAACGACTGGGAGTCCATCTTCGGCGGCCCCGCCTGGACCCGGGTCACCGAGCCCGACGGCACGCCGGGGGAGTGGTACCTGCACCTGTTCGCGCCCGAGCAGCCCGACTTCAACTGGGAGCACCCGGCCGTCGGCGACGAGTTCCGCTCCATCCTGCGGTTCTGGCTGGACATGGGCGTGGACGGCTTCCGCATCGACGTCGCCCACGGCATGGTGAAGGCCGAGGGCCTGCCCGACCTGGGGTCCCACGAGCAGTTGAAGCTGCTGGGCAACGATGTCATGCCGTTCTTCGACCAGGACGGCGTGCACGCCATCTACCGGCAGTGGCGCCGCATCCTCGACGAGTACAGCGGAGAGCGTATCTTCGTCGCCGAGGCGTGGACCCCGACCGTCGAGCGCACCGCCAACTACGTGCGCCCCGACGAGCTGCACCAGGCGTTCAACTTCCAGTACCTGGGCACCCACTGGGACGCCGAGGAGCTGCGCACGGTCATCGACCGCACCCTCGACGCCATGCGCCCCGTCGGCGCCCCCGCCACCTGGGTCCTGTCCAACCACGACGTCACCCGGCACGCCACCCGCTTCGCCAACCCGGCGGGCCTCGGCACCCAGATCCGCCTGGCCGGCGACCGCGAGCTGGGCCTGCGCCGGGCCCGCGCCGCCACCCTCCTCATGCTGGCCCTGCCCGGCTCGGCCTACGTCTACCAGGGCGAGGAGCTGGGCCTCCCGGACGTCGTCGACCTGCCCGACGAGGTCCGCCAGGACCCGGCGTACTTCCGCGGCGCGGGCCAGGACGGCTTCCGCGACGGCTGCCGGGTGCCGATCCCGTGGACCCGCGAGGGCTCCTCGTACGGCTTCGGCGACGGCGGCAGCTGGCTGCCGCAGCCGGCGGGCTGGGGCGAGCTGAGCGTCGAGGCGCAGACCGGTGAGCCCGGCTCGACCCTGGAGCTGTACCGCGAGGCCCTGGCCGTCCGCCGCTCCACCGCCGACCTCGGCGCGGGCGACGCGGTCGAGTGGCTGCGCGCCCCGGAGGGCGTCGTCGCCTTCCGGCGCGGGGACTTCGTGTGCGTCGCCAACACCACCGGCGAGTCGGTGGCGGTGCCCGCACACGGGCGCGTCCTGCTGGCCAGCGGGGAGATCACCGAGGCGGCCGGCGAGGCGAAGGTACCGGCGGACACGACGGTGTGGTGGACCCGCGCCTGACGCTCCCTGCGCACCGTTGAGGGCCCGCTGCTTCCCCCGGGGGAGCGGCGGGCCCTCGCGCGTCCGCCCGGCCTGTCCCGGTGACCCGGGCAAGTCCTGTGAAAATCCTTTCCGTTACTTTCGCAAGTCTTGCCGCAAGACTTGCGACGGCGTTACGGTCTCGCCGGGGTCGGACCCGAACGAGCCGTACTCGCAAGGAGCTCACGCCTGTGATACCGAGATGGCCGGTGCCTGCCACGCGCCGTACCGCACGAGTGAGACGGGTCGCGGCCGTCACCGTGACCGCGCTCGCCGCCGCCCTGCTTCCCCCGCTCGCCGCCCGGGCCGACGCCCCGCCCGCGCCCCCGTCCGACGCGAAGCTGGCGAAGACCGCCGCACGCCACGACCTGACGCGTGAGCAGTTCTACTTCGTCCTTCCGGACCGCTTCGCCAACGGGGACGCCGGGAACGACCGCGGCGGCCTGACCGGAACCCGGCTCGCCACCGGCTACGACCCCACCGACAAGGGCTTCTACCAGGGCGGCGACCTCAAGGGGCTGACCGAGAAGCTCGACTACATCAAGGGGCTGGGCACCACCTCCATCTGGATGGCGCCCATCTTCAGGAACCAGCCCGTGCAGGGCACCGGCAAGGACGCCTCGGCCGGCTACCACGGCTACTGGATCACCGACTTCACCCAGGTCGACCCGCACTTCGGCACCAACCAGGACCTCAAGAACCTCATCTCCAAGGCCCACGCCAAGGGCATGAAGGTCTTCTTCGACGTCATCACCAACCACACCGCCGACGTCGTCGACTACGAGGAGAAGTCCTACGACTACCTCTCCAAGGGTGCCTTCCCGTACCTGACCAAGGACGGGCAGCCCTTCGACGACGCCGACTACGCGGACGGCGAGCGCCGCTTCCCCCGCGTGGACGCCGGCTCCTTCCCGCGCACCCCGACGGTCCCGGCCGCCAAGAAGAACCTCAAGGTGCCGTCCTGGCTCAACGACCCGGCGATGTACCACAACCGGGGCGACTCCACCTGGGCCGGCGAGTCCGCCACCTACGGCGACTTCAACGGCCTCGACGACCTGTGGACCGAGCGTCCCGAGGTCGTCGACGGCATGGAGAAGATCTACCAGCGGTGGGTCAAGGACTTCGCCATCGACGGCTTCCGGATCGACACCGTGAAGCACGTCAACATGGAGTTCTGGACCCAGTGGGCGACCGCGCTGGACGCCTACGCCGCCAAGAGGGGCCGCGACGACTTCTTCATGTTCGGCGAGGTCTACTCCGCCGACACCTCCGTCACCGCGCCCTACGTCACCGAGGGCCGCCTGGACTCCACGCTGGACTTCCCCTTCCAGGACGCGGCCCGCGCCTACGCCTCCCAGGGCGGCAGCGCGCAGAAGCTCGCCTCCGTCTTCGGCGACGACTACAAGTACACGACCGACAAGGCCAACGCGTACGAGCAGGTCACCTTCCTCGGCAACCACGACATGGGCCGCATCGGGACCTTCCTGAAGCAGGACGACCCGGAGGCCACCGACGCCGAGCTGCTGAAGAAGGACCGGCTCGCCAACGAGCTGATGTTCCTCAGCCGCGGCAACCCGGTGATCTACTACGGCGACGAGCAGGGCTTCACCGGCGCGGGCGGCGACAAGGACGCCCGCCAGCCGATGTTCGCCTCCCGCACCGCCGACTACCTCGACGACGACCAGCTCGGCACCGACCGCACCCACGCCGAGGCCGCCTACGACACGAGCGCTCCGCTCTACCGGCAGATCAGCGCCCTCGCCGAGCTGCGCAAGGCCAACCCCGCCCTCGCCGACGGCGTCCAGACCGAGCGGTACGCGGCCGACGGCGCCGGGATCTACGCCTTCTCCCGCACCGACGCGAAGACCGGCACCGAGTACGTCGTCGCCTTCAACAACGCCGACACCGCGAGGAGCGCCACCTTCGGCACCGGCTCGGCGCACATGACCTTCCGCGGCCTGTACGGCACCGACGCCAACGTGAAGTCGGGCGTCGACAAGAAGGTCACCGTCACCGTCCCGGCCCGGTCGGCCGTCGTCCTCAAGGCCGCGGGCAGGCTCGCCCAGCCCGCCGCCAAGCCGACGATCACCCTGCACGCCCCGGACCCCGGCGCCACCGGCACCGTCGAGCTGACTGCCGACGTCGCGGGCGGCCGGCTCAACCGCGTCGTCTTCGCCGCCCAGACCGGGAACGGCAAGTGGCGCACCCTGGGCACCGCCGACCACGCCCCCTACAAGGTCACCCAGGCCATCGACGCGGACACCTCGGCCGGCACCGCCCTGCGCTACAAGGCGGTCGTCGTCGACTCGGCCGGCCGCACCGCGAGCGCCACGGCCGCCTCCACCACCGGCGCCCCGCCGGCCGAGGAGGTGCCCACCGCCGCCTCCCGGGACTACGCGGTCGTGCACTACAAGCGCGCGGACGGGAACTACGACGGCTGGGGCCTGTACGCCTGGGGCGACCTCGCCGACGGCGAGGCGACCACCTGGCCCGAGACCCACCCCTTCACCGGCCGCGACGCCTACGGCGCCTTCGCCCACGTCAAGCTCAAGCCGGGCGCGTCGAACATCGGCTTCCTCGTCGTCGACAAGGACGGCAACAAGGACGTCGCCGCCGACCGCACCATCGACGTCACCGAGACCGGCGAGGTGTGGATCGAGCAGGGCAAGGAGCAGGTCGCCACGGAGCGGCCCGAGTACCCGGCCCAGGACACCACCAAGGCCGTACTGCACTACCACCGCGCCGACGGGAACTACGACGGCTGGGGCCTGCACGTCTGGGGCGACGCCGCGCAACCGACCGACTGGGCCAAGCCGCTCCAGCCGGTCAGGACCGACCCCTACGGCGCGGTCTTCGAGGTGCCCCTCACCGAGGGCGCGAGCAGCCTCAGTTACATCGTCCACAAGGGCGACGAGAAGGACCTGCCCACCGACCAGGCCCTCGACCTCAAGGCCGACGGTCACGAGGTGTGGCTGCTGAGCGGCGAGGAGCAGTACCTGCTGCCGCAGCCCGCGGGCTCCGCTGCGGCCGTCGACCTCACCACATCCAAGGCCGTCTGGATCGACCGGAACACCGTCGCCTGGAACGGCTCCGACGGCGCCGCCTCCACCCAGCTGCTCGCCTCCCGCACCGGTTCCATCACCGCCGAGGGCGGCCGGCTCACCGGCGCCGACCAGCAGTGGCTCCGCCTCACCAAGAGCGCCCTCACCGACGCCCAGAAGGCGAAGTTCCCGCACCTGAAGGAGTACACCGCCTGGTCGGTCGACCCGCGCGACCGCGGCCGGGTCCGCGAGGCCCTGCGCGGCCAGGTCGTCGCCGCCCAGCGCACCGCCACCGGCGCCCTGCTCGCCGCGACGGGCGTACAGACCGCCGGTGCCCTGGACGACCTGTACGCGGACCGGGCGACCAAGGCCGACCTCGGCCCGGTCTTCCGGCACGGACGGCCCACCCTCTCCGTGTGGGCGCCGACCGCGCAGGACGTGAAACTGGAGATCGGCGACCGCACCGTGCGGATGCGCCGCGACGACGCCACCGGCGTCTGGTCCGCCACCGGTCCGAAGTCCTGGACGGGCAAGGCCTACCGGTACGCCGTGAAGGTCTGGGCGCCCACCGCGGGCAAGGTCGTCACCAACAAGGTCACCGACCCCTACTCCCTGGCCCTGACCACCGACTCCGAGCGCAGCCTCGTCGTCGACCTGGACGACCGCTCCCTCGCCCCGCGCGGCTGGAACGACTACGACAAGCCGAAGGCGGTGCCGCTCAGGGACGCCCAGATCCAGGAGCTGCACATCCGCGACTTCTCCGTCGCCGATGCGACCGCCGACGCGGATCACCGGGGCACCTACCTCGCCTTCACCGACGAGAAGAGCGCCGGTTCCAAGCACCTGCGCGAGCTGGCCGAGGCCGGAACCTCCTACGTGCACCTGCTGCCCGCCTTCGACATCGCCACCATCCCCGAGGAGAAGTCCGAGCAGACTGCGCCCGACTGCGACCTCGCCGCCCTCCCGGCCGACTCCGAGAAGCAGCAGGAGTGCGTGACGAAGGCCGCCGCCAAGGACGCCTTCAACTGGGGCTACGACCCGTACCACTACACGGTCCCCGAGGGCTCCTACGCCACCGACCCGGACGGCACCGGGCGCACCGTCGAGTTCCGCAAGATGGTCAAGGCCCTCAACGAGGACGGCCTGCGCGTCGTCATGGACGTCGTCTACAACCACACGGCCGCGAGCGGCCAGGCCAAGACCAGCGTCCTCGACCGGATCGTGCCCGGCTACTACCAGCGGCTGCTCGCCGACGGCTCGGTGGCCAACAGCACCTGCTGCTCGAACACCGCCACCGAGAACGCCATGATGGGCAAGCTCGTCGTCGACTCGGTCGTCACCTGGGCCAAGGAGTACAAGGTCGACGGCTTCCGCTTCGACCTCATGGGCCACCACCCGAAGGCCAACATCCTCGCGGTCAGGAAGGCGCTGGACGAGCTGACCCTCGCCAAGGACGGCGTCGACGGCAAGAAGATCATCCTGTACGGCGAGGGCTGGAACTTCGGCGAGGTCGCCGACGACGCGCGCTTCGTCCAGGCCACCCAGAAGAACATGGCCGGCACCGGCATCGCCACCTTCTCCGACCGGGCCCGCGACGCCGTGCGCGGCGGCGGTCCGTTCGACGAGGACCCCGGTGTGCAGGGCTTCGCCTCCGGCCTCTACACCGACCCGAACTCCTCGGCGGCCAACGGCACCGAGGCCGAGCAGAAGGCCCGCCTGCTGCACTACCAGGACCTGATCAAGGTCGGGCTGACCGGCAACCTCGCCGACTACTCCTTCACCGACACCGACGGCAAGGAGGTCAAGGGCTCCGAGGTCGACTACAACGGTGCCCCCGCCGGATACGCGGCGGCACCCGGCGACGCCCTCGCCTACGCCGACGCGCACGACAACGAGTCCCTCTTCGACGCGCTCGCCTTCAAGCTGCCGAAGGACACGTCCGCCGACGACCGGGCCCGCATGCAGGTCCTCGCCATGGCGACCGCCGCCCTGTCGCAGGGCCCGGCGCTCTCCCAGGCGGGCACCGACCTGCTGCGCTCCAAGTCGCTGGACCGCAACTCCTACGACAGCGGCGACTGGTTCAACGCCCTGCACTGGAACTGCGCCGACGGCAACGGCTTCGGCCGGGGGCTGCCACCCGCCGCCGACAACCAGGACAAGTGGCCCTACGCCAAGCCCCTGCTGGGCGCGGTCGAGGTCGGCTGCCCGCAGATCAACGGCGCCTCGGCGGCGTACCGGGACCTGTTGAGGATCCGCAGCGGTGAGCGGGACTTCTCCCTCGCCACGGCGGGGCAGGTGCGGACCCGGCTCTCCTTCCCGCTCTCCGGGGCGGGCGAGACACCCGGCGTGATCACCATGCGCCTCGGTGACCTCGTGGTCGTCTTCAACGCCACGCCCGAGCGGCAGGAGCAGCGCGTCGACGCGGCGGCCGGAACCGGTTACCGCCTGCATCCGGTGCAGGCGGCGGGTGCGGACGCGGTGGTGAAGGAGTCGGCGTACGCGGCGAAGACCGGCACGTTCACCGTGCCGGCCCGTACGGTCGCCGTCTTCCAGCGGGCCGGCTGACGGCAGGAGGTCTGCGGTTAGGGTGAGCCCTGCTGTTGACGTGCTGAACGTAAACGGGAGGGCTCATGCCGCAGATCACCGTCGACTACTCCGACCGGCTCGCCGGCGACTTCGACCGGCCCGGCTTCGCGCGGGCCCTGCACGAGGCCGTCGTCGAGATCGCGGCCGCGAAGCCGCCGGCCTGCAAGACGCAGTTCCGCCGCACCGAGGACACCGTGGTCGGCCCCGACGCCGAGGGGCACGCCGTCGTGCACGTCACGCTCGGGCTGCTCGCGGGCCGCACCGACGAGACCAAGGTGCGGCTGACCGAGGCCGTCCTGGAACTGCTGCGGCAGTACGCCAAGCCGGGCGACGGCCTCGCCCTGCACGCCTCCGCCGAGGTCCGCGACCTGGACCCGTCCTACCGGAAGTTCGAGACCGAGTAGCGGGACGGGCACCGGGCCTCACGGCAGGTCGCGGCGGCCCAGCCAGGCCGGCCGCACCGGCACCCCGTCCGCGTCCAGCTCGGGCTCCCGCGCGCCGTCGGGGGCGGGCGGGGCCGCCTCGGCCACCGGCTCCGGGGCCGCCTCGGCCTCGGGTTCCGGCTCGGGCTCGGATGCCTGCGGCGCCGCGGAGTCCGTCAGCAGCTCCGCCACCGTGAACCGGGTGACGAACGACTGCCAGGCCCCGTCCACGACGAGCAGGAACCCGTCGCCGACCCGCAGCAGGCGACGGCGACGGGGACTGAGGGGGTGGGTCGGGGAGTAACTCCGCGCCCGCCGCTCCAGCTCCGCGAGCGCCTCCTCGCGGGACCCGGCGACGTGCGCCACCACCTGGGCCTCCGTGTGCTTGCGCTCCCCGGTGCCCATGGTCGTCTCCACGACCAGCCCCCAGGCCGGCGCGGTACTCACCGGGCCGACAGCGCGAGCAGCCGGTCCACCAGGTCCCCGAACGGGCCGTCGTCCGGCTCGTCGGCGAGGACCCGGCGGACGAGGGCGCCCATCTCCTCGTCGTAGGCGGCGCTCACCGCCATCAGCGCGGCGAAGTCGTGCACGAGCTGCGCCTCCAGCTCGGCGCGCGGGATGCGACGCCCGTCCAGCCAGAGCAGCGCGGTCGACTCGGCGAGCGAGATCCAGGAGCGGACGACCAGTTCCAGCCGCGCGGGCGGCTCGGTGACGTCCAGGTGCGAAAGGATCTGGACATACGCGGCCTGCCGTACGGAGTCCACCAGCGCGTTGGTCGTGGTCGAGCCCACGGCCGGGCCGCCGCGCATCAGGGCCGAGAAACCCGGGCCGTGCTCGTCGACGAAGTCGAAGTAGCGGCCCATCACGCGCAGCAGCCGCGCGCCCAGCGGACCCTGGCGCGGCTCCACGAACCGGTCCGCCAGATCGTCCGAGGCGCGCTGCAACGCGGCCTCGTACAGGCTGAGTTTGCCGGGGAAGTAGTGGTAGACCAGCGGGCGCGAGATGCCCGCCGCCGACGCGATCTCGTCGATCGAGACCTCGTCGGGCGAGCGGCGGCTGAACAGATCGAGCGCGACGCCGATCAACTGCTGCCGCCGCTCCTCGACGCCCATTCTGCGGCGCACCCCGATAGTCATACGAACACCTTACCGATCGAATCCGGCCCCGAACGGGCCGGACCGGGCATCGGCCTTCATCGGCGTTCACATGTCGAGCACGAGCCGGGTGCCGTGGCACCGGGACACGCAGATGAGCATCGAGTCGCCGCGTTCCGAGTCGGTCAGCAACTCGTCCCGGTGGTCGATCTCGCCCTCCAGCACCTTCTGTTGGCAGGTCCCGCACCAGCCCTGCTCGCAGGAGTACGGGGTGTTCGGCAACTCGGTGCGCACGGCGGCCAGCACCGAGGAGTCGCCGGGCACGTTCAGCGTCCGCCCGCTGCGGCGCAGCTCGACCTCGAACTCCGCGTCGCCGTCGGCCGTCGTACGCGGCGCGAACCGCTCCAGGTGCAGCGCGACGCCCGCCGGGAGGCGCTCCTCCACGGCCGCCATCAGGCCCTCGGGACCGCAGCAGTACACGGCCGCGCCCCCGGGGAGGTCCGCCAGGAAGGCGTCGAGACCGGGCCGCCCGTCCTCGTCCTCCGCGACGACGGTGACCCTCCCCCAGCCTCCGGCCGGGGGGACCCCCATCTCGCTTCGCTCGCCGTCCGGGTCCAGCTTCTCGATCTCCTCCAGGAACGGCATCGACGCCCGCGTCCGCCCGCCGTACAGCAGCCGCCAGTCGGTGCCCTCGGGCAGGGACCGCAGCATCGGCAGCAACGGCGTGATGCCGATGCCCCCGGCGACGAACGCGTAGGCGGGCGCCCCGACCAGCGGGAAGCGGTTGCGCGGTCCGCGCACCTCCAGTTCCGTCCCCTCCTGCACCTGCTCGTGCACCTCGCGCGAGCCGCCCCGCCCGTCCTCGACCAGCCGCGCGGCCACGGTGTACGACGAGGTGTCCTCCGGGTCGCCGCACAGCGAGTACTGGCGTACCAGGCCCGAGGGCAGCACCAGGTCCAGGTGGGCGCCCGGCTCCCAGCGCGGCAGGTCGGTCCCCTCCAGGCGCAGCCGCACCACCCCGTCGGCCAGCCGCTCGTGCGCGGTCACCAGCAGCGTCAGCGCGCGGGAGCGGGGCCGCCCGGAGACCGGCGGGTCCAGCGCGGGCAGCGGCCACAGCGGCGAGCCCTGGACGCGGCGCCGCAGCGCCCGGCGGCCGACGAGCGCGGCACCGGCCGTACCGGCCGCGAGGAGCAGCGCCGTCGTCCGCCTCGGAGTCGGCCTCGGGCTCGGGTTCGGGCTCATGCGGCACCTTCCTGGGACTTCTCGGCGGCCGAGGCGGCGGCCACGGCGGCGGGGGAGGCGGCGAGGTAGGCGACGGCCTGCTCGGTGGAACACTCCTTGGACGGGTGGTAGGCGCGGCTCAGATAGCCGGGTATGGAACGCGTGATCGCGCCGGTGGACGGCAGCAGACCCTGCCGGCCGCGTCGGTGGAAGTCCCGGAAGGTGGCCCTGCCGTCGGCGAGCGTCGGGTCGTTCGCCATGAAGAACCGGGTCCCGCGCTGCCAGAGGAACACCAGCGCGGTGAACGCGGTCGCCCAGGTCCGCACCCGCCGCGCGTAGTCCCCGTCCACGTGCACGAACAGGTCGAAGGCGACGGACCGGTGCTCGACCTCCTCGGCACCGTGCCAGCGCAGCAGGTCCAGCATGGTCGGATCGGCGCCCCGCCGGTCGAGCGCCTCGGCGTTCAGCACCCAGTCGCCGAGGAAGGCCGTGTAGTGCTCGATCGCCGCGATCAGCGCCACCCGCTCCAGCAGCCACCACCGCCGCGGGCGGCCCGGCGGCAGGGTGCGGTCGCCGAGCAGTTTCTCGAAGAGCCAGTCGACCTGCGCCGTGTACGGCGTCGGGTCGAGCCCCTGGTCCCGCAGGTGCGGCAGCACCTCGTCGTGGGCCTGGGAGTGCATCGCCTCCTGCCCGATGAACCCGATGACGTCCTCGCGCAGCCGCTCGTCCCGGATGTACGGCAGCACCTGCTTGTAGACGTGCACGAACCACCGCTCCCCGGCGGGCAGCAGCAGGTGCAGCACGTTGATGGTGTGGGTCGTGAACGGGTCCCCCGGCACCCAGTGCAGCGGGGTGTCCTCCCAGGCGAAGGACACCTTCCGCGCCTTGAGCGGGACATGCTTGTTAGACATGGCGTCAATGTACTGACGGGTACGGCCCGGCGGAACCCTCCTGCCGGTACTTGTTGACGCCAGTGTCAGCTAGTGGTGGGGGTGAGCGCGGGACGGGTGAGCACGGGGGCGGGCGGGTTCTAGCGCAGGCCGCCGATCGTCCGCCCGCCGTCCAGCGTGCCCGTCAGCTCGGCCCGCGCGCCCTGCTCGGCCTTGGCGGTCAGCAGGTTGCCGTCGGCGGAGTCGCTGATGCCGCCCGTGGCCGCGATCGACTCGGTGTCGGGGCCGCCCGCCGCCAGCAGGTACCAGTGCCCGCCCTCCGACTTCCACAGCACCCCGGCCAGCACCTGCGGATCACGCTCGCCGCAGGCCGGCACGTCCTGTGCCTTCGCCGCCACCGCGCCCTGCACGCCGCCCGGCGTCCGGAACTGCGCCAGCACCCGGGCCCCCTCGCCGCGCCAGGTCTCGGCGCGGGTGCACACCCACGCGCCCGACCCCGTCCCGTCGGGCAGCGGCTGCGTCGCGAACTCCCAGGCGTTCACCGACCGCACCCCCTGCCCGCGCACCGCGCCCAGCGAGCACGCGTACGGCGCCCAGGCGTCCAGCGCCTTCGCCCCCGAGGCGTCCTTCGCCGCACCGGGACGCCCGGTGGTGAGCCGGGCCGGCACCAGCTCGCCCAGGTCGGTCACCACCCGGGTGTCCGATCCGTCGGTCAGCTCCAGCGCGTTCCACGACGTACAGGCCCCGGACTGCTGCTGCACCGGGCTGGCCAGCGGGGACGTCACGCCGTCGGTGAGCGTCAGCTCCCTGGCCCCGGAGTCCGGCTCGACGAGATCGCGCGCCGCCGCCTTCGTCACCCAGGGCGCCGTCAGATACCGCACGTTGCCGTCGGCGCGCCCCAGCACCACCGCGGTCGCCGCGGCCCGGCCGGCCCCGTCGGTCCGCGCGAAGTCCAGGGCGGCACCGGCGGAACCGTCCTTCGGCTCCGCGTACCGGACCAGGCGCAGACCGTCGTGCAGGATCACCACCCGCGCGGTGTCGACCTCCCCCGCGTACAGCAGCTGCGGCGGACCGGCCGGACCCCCGGTCTGGGTCCCCGGCGTCGCGGACACCCCCACGCTCTCACCGGGCCGGGCCCAGACGGCGAGGGCGCGGCGCAGCAGCTCCTCGTCGCCGGTGAGGCCGCCCCGGGCCGGCCACACCGAGAAGTCCGTGCGCGCGGACGTCTCCCAGGCGGCCGGCGCGGCCTTCGTCAGCCTGCCCGGATCGAGCGCGGCCTCGGCCGCCGGGTTCTGCGCGTACGGCGGCGCCGCGGCACCGTCCGGGCCCCAGCCGTCCCCGGGCAGGCCGAGCAGTGCCCCGCACACCACCAGCGCCGCCCCGGCGACCAGCGCGGCCTTCGTGTGCTGCCGCCGGCGCAGCAGATCGGTCGGCCGGGCCTGCAACGAGCAGGGGTCGAACTCGGGGGAGCCGAGCAGCCCGTACTGACCC
This sequence comes from Streptomyces rubrogriseus, assembly GCF_027947575.1. Classification (NCBI taxonomy): domain Bacteria; kingdom Bacillati; phylum Actinomycetota; class Actinomycetes; order Kitasatosporales; family Streptomycetaceae; genus Streptomyces; species Streptomyces rubrogriseus. Next base: position 1,809,337 of record NZ_CP116256.1, read on the forward strand.
GGCACCCCGTCGGCCTCGCGCAGCGCGGCGTCCGGGTCGGCGACCCCGGCGGCCCGCAGCACCTGCCGCACCCCGTCGTCGGGGAGCCGCTCGAGACCGCGCAGCACGTACGCCGCCCGGCCCGGCCCGGAGAGCCCGGACAGCCGCTGGTCCAGGGCGAGTTCGTCCGCGCCGCCCGAGCGCGGGAAGAGCTTGAGGCCCCTGACGTGGGGCAGCAGCGGCGGCAACTGGGACCGCCGGGGCCACGCCCGGCGCCGCAACGGGAGCCCCGCCTCCAGCGCCGTACGCACCACCCGCAGCCGGACCAGCGCGTACCCGGGGTCGACCTGGCGGCCGGTCGACTGGGCCGGGATCACCGGGGTGGTCGTCCGGCTCCGGGGCAGGGCGCGCTGGGTGAGGGCGTGCGCGGACAGGACGCGGCGACCCCGGCCGAGACCCGGCGGGAGCACCAGGTAGGCCAGCCGCGCCAGACGCGGATAGTGCTCGACGAGCGCGGCCTCGGCCTGCTCGACGTCGACGACCGGGTCGGCCGAGGAGGCGGAGGACGGTGCGGGGCGCGGGGCGACATCCTGTGGCTGCACGTTCAGCAGAACGAGCGAACGGGGCGATGGTCACCGTACGACCACCGCCCCGGGATGCGGGGATGCGGGGGTTCGGGGGTTCGGGGGTGCGCTACTCCTCCGGCTCCACCAGCAGCCGCGCGTAGTTGGCCATCGACCTCTGGTAGCGCGGCAGATGGGGTGCCAGCGCGCCGAGCACCAGGGACAGGCCCTCGCGGTCGCGGCCCATGCTCGACAGGCAGAGCGCGAGCGTGGCGCGCACGGCGTCGTCCAACTCGTCCGACGGGGCGACCAGTTCCGGCGAGAGCAGCTTCACGCCCTCCTCCGGGTGCCCGGTGTTCCGCAGCGAGCTGGAGAGCTGGATCTTCGCCCGCCGCCCCTTGTAGGCGCTCGCCTCGCCGAGTCCGCGCTCCAGCGCCTCGCGGTACAGCGGCACCGCCCGGTCGGAGTGGCCCGTGGAGTCCCAGGCGCAGGCCCGCTCGAACAGGCCGAGGGGGCTGTCCGCGGGCAACTCGTCGGCGAGGGCGTCGACGACCGCCCGGAAGTCGGCCGCGTCCTCCTCGGCGTAGTCGTCGAACGCCGCCCAGGCGGCTCTCACCCGCTCTTCCCAGTCCTGGTCCACGGCCCCACTCTCGCACGGCGGCCGCACAACGGCACCCGGACTCCTGAGTACTTCGCGCCCCGTGCCCGTATCGATGACGGGGCCCCTCGCCGGGGCTCCGTGCGGCATGTCGCCCCACCGGACCGGAGGAACACATGAGGCTGACCCGACCGATGCTCGCACCGGCCGCCCTGGCGGCGGTCCTGGCGCTGACGGGCTGCGGCGCCGACGGGGACGGCGCGGACACCGTGCCCGCGACGGCGACCGGCAGCCTGGAACACCTGGCCGCCGAGGCCGAGTGCACCCCGAACATGCAGACCGACGCCGACACCATCCGCCAGGCCCTGTGCGGGAAGGGCGACGGGAAGTACGTCCTCGCCACCTTCTCCACCGACCGCGGCCAGCGCGAGTGGATCAACACGGCCAAGGACTACGGCGGCTTCTACCTCGTCGGCCGCAAGTGGGTCGCCGTCGGCCACGAGGACGTGGTGGCCGACCTGCGCGGCACCCTCGGCGGAACCCTGGAGCAGGGCGTCCAGCACGGGGGCGGCGGCGCCGGGCACTCGGCCGGGCACGGCGAACACGCCGGGCATTCCGGCTGACCGGACGCGGACGCGCGAAGGGGGCCGGTGACGGAAATCCGTCACCGGCCCCTCCCTGCAACCGGGCCGGTACCGCTACTGGCAGTCCTCGCCGCGGTTGATGCAGTCGACCACCTCGTTCATCAGGTCCTCGTCCATGACGTTGATGAAGTCGTTGTGATCCGTGATCGGCTTGTGCAACTGCTCCGGGAAGCTGTCCACGGCGTACGGGTTCTGCACCTGGCCGTTCTCGACGGTCGGGGCCGGAATGTCGTACGCGAGGCGGATCTGCAGCTGGGGCACGGCCTGGAAGCCGTTCGCGCAGCTGCCGTCCTCCTGGACGAACGCCATGTGGTCCCGGTGGTTGGCGCTGTCGATGTTCTGGCCGTCCCAGCAGCTCTGGAAGTTGACCGTGCGCAGCACCTGGCTGCCGTCGGGGCAGAGCGGGTACTTGTCCGTCACCTGCCGGTCCTCGAAGCCGGAGCAGCTCCACGAGGTGTTGGCGTTGGCGTCGCCGTTGGTGAAGGACTTGGCGTCGCCGGTGATGACGCGCAGGAACTTCGGCATCGCGACCACGTCGCCCTGCCGGCTGCCGACGAACCTGATCTGGGCCTCGGCCGGCTTGAGGATCTTGCCGATGTTGCCCTCGGCGCCACCGCCCTGGTCGTTCGCGTCGAACTCCTGGGTACCGTCCTGGAGGCGCAGCACCGGCCAGTAGTAGGTGGACTTGTCGCCCTGGTTCTGGCACGAGGTGTCCGCGTTGGCGAGATCCTCGTCGCTGGAGAAGGCGTCGTTGTCCTGGTTGCCGACGTAGTCGTGCGTGTGGTGCGCGCCGTTGTCGACACCCGGGGCGGCGATCAGGTTGTCGCTGTTGAACAGGTTGTTCTCGTTGACGCCGCAGTCCGTGGTGAAGCTGCCGGTGGAACCGCCGTCGCCGTCGGCGGCCAGGCCGTTGCGGCTGTCGCGGGAGTTCGGCTGGACGTCGTTGATGTCGACGAAGTCGTCGGCGACCGGGCCCGCGACGCCGTTGCCGTTGTCGTCGTCGCCCTCCTGGTCCTGACCGCCGCCGTCCTGCCCGCCGTCCTGGCCGCCCCCGTTCTGGCCGCCGCCGTTCTGGCCGCCGCCGTTCTGCTGGTCCGCGGGACGTCCCTGGCAGCCCGCCAGCTCGTCCAGGTTGTCGTCGGCCTTGCCGCCGGCCCGGTTGATCTCCAGCTGGATCCGGTCGATGATCGCCTTCCGCCGGTCCTTGAGCGGGCCCAGAATGGTGTTCTGCACGAACTGCGAGTCACCCGCCTGCGCCCGCCGGGTGGTGGCCAGGCGCTGGTAGGCGTTGGTGATCTGGCTGTCCATCGTGGCCAGTTCGCCGTCCACCTCCCCGCGCGCCCGGTCCGGCACGTCACGGATCTTCTGGCCGACGTCGGGGCAGTCGATCGTCGCGACCTGCGCGCCGGCCGACCTGGTCCGGTTGTGACCCCCGTGATCCTCGTGCGCCGAAGCGTAGAAGTTGGCCCAGACCAGCCCGCCCCCGCCGACCGCCAGGGCCGCCGCCCCGGCTACGATCTTGGTCGCCAGCGGCGTACGGCGTTTTCTCGTGTTGCGTCCCATGGAACTCCTCAAACTTCCTTGCGGGGGCATCGCTTGCGGGGCATCGAGGGCGCCCGACAGGAGTGAAGCGGCTCCCATCCATACGGAAGCCGCTCCGGAGGTGTTCACCCGACTCGGGAATTGCTGGGGCCGGTGGGGCCCCCGGGACGCGTCACAGGGTCAGCGGCCGCGGTCCAGATACGCCAGAACCGCCAGGACACGGCGGTTGTCGTCGTCCGAGACCTCCAGGCTCAGCTTCGCGAAGATGTTCGCCGTGTGCTTCGCGATCGCCCGCTCGGTGACGACGAGCCTGCCCGCGATCGCCGCGTTGGTCCGGCCCTGCGCCATCAGCTCCAGCACCTCCAGCTCGCGCGGGGTGAGCCGCTCCAGCGGCCGGTCCTCCGCCGCGCGCCGGCTCAGCAGCTGCTGGATGACCTGCGGGTCCATCGCCGTACCGCCCGACGCCACCCGCCGTACGGCGTCCACGAACTGCTCCGCGTCGAAGACCCGGTCCTTGAGCAGGTAGCCCACCCCGCCACTCCCGTCGGCCAGCAGCTCGCGCGCGTACAGCTGCTCCACGTGCTGGGAGAGGACCAGCACCGGCATTCCGGGCCGGTCGCGGCGGGCCTGCAACGCGCACTGCAGGCCCTCGTCGGTGAGCGTGGGCGGCAGCCGCACGTCGACCACGGCGACGTCCGGCTCCAGTTCGGCCAGGGCCCGGGACAGTTCGGGGCCGGTCTCGACGGCCGCGGCGATCTCGAAGTCGTGGGCCTCCAGGAGCCGGACCAGTCCGTCGCGCAGCAGGAACAGGTCTTCGGCTAGGACAACGCGCAAGGGATCTCCATGGTGACCATGGTGGGGCCGCCCGCGGGCGAGCTGACGGCCAGGACGCCGTCGAATGTACCGAGTCGGCGCTCCAGGCCGGCCAGGCCCGAGCCCGCTCCGACCACGGCACCGCCCTTGCCGTTGTCGGTGACACAGACGCGCAGCCGCCCCTCCGTGTAGTGCATGTCGACCCAGATCCGGTCGGCGCCGGAGTGCTTCACGGCGTTGGTGAGGGTCTCGCTGACCGCGAAGTACGCGGCCGACTCCACGGGGGCGTCGGCGCGGCCGGGCAGGTCCACCTCGACCTCGGCGGCGACGGGCAGTCGCAGGGCCAGGGCGCGCACCGCGTCGCCCAGGCCGCGTTCGGCGAGCACCGGGGGATGGATGCCGCGCACCAGTTCGCGCAGCTCGGTGAGGGCGTCGGCGGAGGACTGCCGGGTCTGCGCGAGCAGTTCCCTGGCCTTCGCCGGGTCCTTCTCCAGCAGTGCCTCGATGGTGCCCAGGTCCATGCCGACGGCGACCAGCCGGGCCTGCGCCCCGTCGTGCAGGTCGCGCTCGATGCGGCGCAGCTCGGCGGCGGAGGTGTCGACGGCGTCGCGCCGGGTCTCGGTCAGCACCCGTACCCGCTCGGCTAGTTCGCCCTGGCCGGAGCCGAGGAGCGCGCCGGTGAGCCGGAAGTGGGCCTTCAGCGCGAGAGGGCTGAGCCGGACGGCGGCGACGAGGAGGGCGGCGCCCAGGCACGCGGCGTACAGCGCGGTGATCTGGTCGGTCACGGGCACGAAGCCGTACCAGTAGGTGTCGTCCCAGGCCCGCCACAGCCCGGCCGCGATGACGAAGCCCTCCAGCGGGTAGAGCACCAGCGCGAAGGCCAGCAGCGCGCTGACGAAGCCCGCCGTCATGTCGACCGGCAGCCACAGGACGTCCCGCCAGGTCGCCGGGTCACGGAGCATCCCGAAGGTACGGGCCCACGGGTTGGCACCCTCGGGCAGCGGCCGGTACGCCCGCGGGATCCGCACCCCGCCCCACTCGGCGGCGAGCAGCCGCCGCCAGTCCGCGAACGCCCGTACCCCCGTCAGCACCCACGACGTGGTGACGATGCCGACCCCGATCGGGATGAGGGCGATGGACACCACGGTCAGGCAGAAGCAGATCACCGCGCCGGGCAGGGAGACGAGCGCCAGTGCAAGTCCCCGTACGGCCGACAGCGCCACGCCCCGCGTCCGCCCGGATGTCTGTGGCCGCCCCGTGCCGCTCTTCGTCTCGATGCTCATGGCGTCAGTCTCGCCGAGGCGACGGCGCGGGGCACGGGGCCGACCACCCCGATCAGGGGGTGGTGTCAGATACACCCCCGCCGGGTCCGTCGGCGGCGAGGACCTTCGCCTCCGTCTCCGGGTCCAGGCCGACCGGTGGCCGGTCCGGGCGTTGGGGTGCCGTGCCGCCGAGGGTCCGCAGCCAGGCCCAGGTGTCGGCCGCGGTGTCGCCCACGGACCGGCAGACGAGGCCCGTCGCCAGGGCCCTGGAGACGTCCGCGCTCTGCAGGGCGTCGTGCAGGTCGCTGCCCGGCGGGGTCCACACCGGCAACTGGCCCCACGGTTCGACACCGGCGGCCAGGACGGTCTCGGGGGCGGTCCAGCGCAGCTCCGCGGTGCCGCCCGTGACCGCCGCGCAGGCTTCGAGCAGGCCGCCCATCGTGGTGTGCCCCGGCGGGGAGACCAGGTTGTACGGCCCGCTCAGCTCCCGCTCCACCGCGCCGAGCACCCAGTGGGCGAGGTCACGCACGTCGACGTACTGCAGGGGCAGGTCCCGCGGTCCCGGCGCGAGGACCGGGCCGCCGCGGGCCAGGCGGTTCAGCCACCAGGGCAGGCGGCCGACGTTCTCGTACGGGCCGAGGATCAGCCCGGCCCGCACGAGCACCGAGCGGTCCGCGCCGAAGGCGTCCAGGACGGCCAGCTCGGCGCCCCGCTTGTCCCGGGCGTAGTCGCGCTGCCCGGCGTCCGGCGAGGCGCCCCCGACGAGCGGGGCGTCCTCGGCGTACCCGGCGGGCGGGGCCCAGGCGTACACCGAGCAGCTCGACACGTACACGTACCGTCCGGCGCGCCGCCGCAGCAGCCGGGCCGCGTCCCGCACCGCGTGGGGCGCCGCCGACCAGGTGTCGACGACGGCGTCCCACGTTCCCTCGGCCCCGGTCAGGGCGGCGAGCCCGTCGGGTGCGGTGCGGTCGCCGTGCAGCACCCGCGCTCCGGGGGGCGGGGCGTGCCGTCCGCGGTGCAGGACGGTCACCTCCCAGCCGCGGCCGAGCGCCGCCTCGACCACGGACCGCCCCACGAACTCCGTACCGCCCAGCACCAGTAGCCTCATGCGGCCACTGTGCCGGGCGCGGTGGCCGGAGGGAACGCCGCTCTGCCGTCGGCAGAGCGGCGGCGCGGGCTCAGCGCCCGGTGGGCGGCGTGTACTTGTAGCCGACGCGCCGCACGGTCTGGATCGTCTGCCGGTGCTGCGCGCCGAGCTTCCGGCGCAGTCGGGCCACGTGCACGTCGACGGTGCGGCCGTCGCCCACGTGTCCGTAGCCCCACACCGTGGTGACCAGCTGGTCGCGGGTGTGCACCCGGTGCGGATGCGCGACGAGGTGCGCGAGCAGTTCGAACTCCAGGTAGGTCAGGTCGAGTTCGCGTCCGTCCACGGCGGCGGTGCGCCGGGCGGGGTCGATCCGGACGAGCGGGTTCTCCGCCCGGTCCCGGCCGGGGTCCTGGGCCCGGGGCTGGTCCGGGTCCCGGAACGGCGGCTGCTGGTCGGCCGGGACGAGGACGAGGTAGCCGACCATCGGCGGGTGTCCCGGCAGTGCCGGCAGGGAGTGCGCGGGCGCGGGCAGCCAGGTGGCGCCCGGCGGCAGCAGGTCCACGACGTCCGCCACCTCGTCCGGGGCGACGGCGCGCAGCCGGTGCCGGGGGCCGCCGGAGTCGGGGCGGGCGGTGGGGGAGTCGAGGGTGACGGTGGACAGGGAACGGGTGGTCGCCATGAGACGTCAGCTCTTTCGCGCGAGAGGTTCGTCGGGAGGGGCGACGGGCGCGAGTTCGTGGTCGGGCGCGTCGCGGGACGTACGTCGTGCGCACCGGCGGCAGGCGCGGAAGGCCTGTGAGGTGGGGCTTCTAGCGGGCCGGCGCGGTCGTCGCGCGGCAACACACCCGGTCGAAGTCGTCGTGCTGACGGGAAGGCCAGAACGGCTCGAGGTCATGGCGACCCGTCGCTGCGTACTTCCGGAAGCTGGCCATGGGCTCATTGAAGCAGACGGCGGCGGGGGAGAGGAGACTCCTCTCAGTGCGTGGACGCCGACTGGCCGGAACCGGCCGCCGCAGCGGTCAACCCTCCAGCCTTTTGCGCCAGTCCAGCGGGGCTACGGCGATCGCCCGGCCCGGGTCGCCGTTCCACTCCGTGGACAGTCCGGATTCCGCGAAGGCCGCCACGACCTCGTGGCCGACGGCCGTCGTCGTCTCCTCGGAGCCGTCGAAACCGCCGTAGTGCAGCGTGAGCCCGTGTCCCTCGGCGGCGGCCTCGGTGCTCTGCCGGTGGAAGAAGACGAAGCCGCGGGCGCCCTCGCGCTCGGCGCCGATCTCCGCGGTGCCGCAGCTCCGGCAGCAGGTGAAGTTCTCCCGGGCGGTGACACCGGCCGCGTCCAGGGCCTGGAAGACCCGGGTGAGGCGGTCCGGGTCGGTGGTCTCCTCGCCCCAGGCCGCCTGCTCGGCCAGCCGCTCCCGCCACAGCCGGTCCACCGACCGCCAGGCCTGGGCCCGGGACACCGGCCGCTCCCCGTACTCGCCGCCGACGAGGTGCTCCTGGGCGGCCTGGACGAGCGCCTTGCGGCCGTCGTACCCGCAGCGCAGCCGCTCCCGGATCAGCCGCTCGATCTGCTGCCGGACCTCGTCCGGCAGCTCCGGAACGTCCTCCTGGGGTCCCAGGTCGATCGGCTCCCAGGCGACGCCCGCGTCCCAGCCGGACTCCTGGCGGGCCCAGCCGGTCAGGAGGTCGGCCACGCGGTGGGCGTCGTCGAGGTCGGCCCCGAAGAACGCGTCCGCGGCGGCCCGGTGCTCCAGCCGGTACTCCCCGCCCTCCTTGTGCCACACCTGCGCGAACACGTCGGGGATGTCCGGTATCCGCTGCACCACCAGGAAGTGGTCGCCGGCGTGGCCGATGCGCGACACCAGCTCCCGCAGCTCCGCCGCCCGGATCCGGGTGTGCGACTGCCCGTTCTCCGTCTCGACCCCGATGGCGAGGACACCGTCGATCTCCATGTCCCCACCCTCGCACGCGCCACTGACAACGCGGCCGGGTGGCGGTGGCTCGGGCTCAGACCTGGCCGGCCTTCTCCAGCGCCGTGCAGCAGGTGTCGACGAGCAGGCGGGTCACGACGTACGGGTCGACGTTGGCGTTGGGACGCCGGTCCTCGATGTAGCCCTTGCCGTCCTTCTCGACCTGCCACGGGATGCGCACCGAGGCGCCGCGGTCGGAGACGCCGTAGGAGTACTCGTTCCACGGGGCGGTCTCGTGCAGGCCGGTGAGGCGGTCGTCGATGCCGGCGCCGTAGTTCTTGACGTGGTCCATCGGCTTGGAGCCCTCACCGAGGGACTCGGCGGCCGTGACGATCGCGTCGTAGCCCTCGCGCATCGCCTTGGTGGAGAAGTTGGTGTGCGCGCCCGCGCCGTTCCAGTCGCCCTTGACCGGCTTGGGGTCGAGGGTGGCGGAGACCTCGAAGTCCTCGGCGGTGCGGTAGAGCAGCCAGCGCGCCACCCACAGCTGGTCGGAGACCTCCAGCGGCGCCAGCGGGCCGACCTGGAACTCCCACTGGCCGGGCATGACCTCGGCGTTGATGCCGGAGATGCCGAGTCCGGCCTTCAGGCAGTTCTCCAGGTGCGCCTCGACGACGTCGCGGCCGAAGATCTCGTCCGAGCCGACGCCGCAGTAGTAGCCGCCCTGCGCGGCCGGGAAGCCGCCCTCGGGGAAGCCGAGCGGGCGGGCACCCTTGAAGAAGGTGTACTCCTGCTCGATGCCGAAGATCGGCTCCTGCGCGGCGAAGCGCTCGGACAGCTCGGCCAGCGGGGCACGGGTGTTGCTCGGGTGCGGCGTCATGTCCGTGTCCAGGACCTCGCACAGCACCAGGATGTCCTCGCCGCCGCGGATCGGGTCGGGGCAGGAGAAGACCGGCCGGAGCACGCAGTCCGAGGAGCTGCCCTCGGCCTGGTTGGTGGAGGAGCCGTCGAAGCCCCAGATCGGCAGGGCGTCCAGGCCGGCGGGGGCGTCCGTGATGATCTTCGTCTTGGAACGGAGCTTGGCCGTCGGCTCGGTGCCGTCGATCCAGATGTACTCGGCCTTGAAGGTCACGGGGCCACATCCTTCGGGGTGGGTCTCGGCGCACGTGCGGGTGCGGCGGCGCGGGGGCGGCAGGGGTGCCGCGTCTACTGCCGTGCAGCGTGCCAACGGGCGATTTCCCGGCCGTTGCCCGTATGTGAACCCCGTGTTACCCGGGCTCGTTGTGGCGCGGCTCACCCCCGTCGTCCGCGGCGGCCTCCCGTACGCCGGTCAGGAAGCCCCGGATCGCCGCCAGTTCCCGCTCGTCGTAGCCGCGCAGCAGCTCCACCGCCCGCCCGATCAGCGGGCCGAAGTGGGACCAGCCCAGCGCCACGGCCCGTTCGTCCACCTCGACGGTGACCCTGCGCCGGTCGCGTTCGTCGCGCACCCGGCGCACGTGACCGGCCCGCTCCAGCCGGTCGACCAGCGCCGTCGTGCCCGCGGAGTTCAGCCCGAGGGCGGCGCCCAGGTGTCCGGCGGTCGTCGCCCCGCCCGCCCGTGCCGCGTCCATGAGCGCGATGAGGGCGCGGACGTCGGTGGGGTGCATGCCGTTGCGCTGCGCGAACCGCGCGCTGTGCGCGCCCAGTTCGACGGTGACCGCGCGCAGGAGATGGACGATCTCCAGCTCCGGTTCCGGGTCGGACATGCGGGTGCTCCGTTCGGTCTCTTCCGGCTCTGCCATCTCTGCCATCTCTGCCGTTTCTTCCGACTCTTCCGGCGCTGCGACGATCGCCTCGCTCGACAAGTATCTCGTTCAGCGAGGTAATATCGGGGAAACCAGGAACAGGGAGCAAGCGAAACAGGGGGCACCGCTCATGAGCGCTCGCGGTCCGTACGACGCCGGCCGTTTCCACGACGCCTACGACAAGGTCATGGCCAAGTGGCCCACGGGGACCGAGTCGGTGACCGTACCCACCCCCTTCGGCGAGACGCACGTCCACCTGACCGGCCCGGCCGACGGTCGCCCCCTCGTGCTGCTGCCGGGCGGCGGTGCGGCGACCTCCGCGTCCTGGTACGCCCAGGCCGCCGAGCTGTCCCGCACCCACCGCGTCCACGCCGTCGACCTGATCGGCGCGCCGGGCCGCAGCACACCGGCCGGCGACCGCCACCCCCGTACGGTCGCCGACCTGGCCGGCTGGCTGGACGCGCTCCTCGACGGCCTCGGCATCGCGGAGACGGACCTCGGCGGGCACTCCTACGGCGCCTGGATCGCCCTGCACCACACCCTGCACGCGCCCGGCCGGGTACGCCGCCTGTTCCTCCTGGACCCGACCCAGTGCTTCGCCGGGTTCAAGGCGGCCTACCTGCTGCGCGCGCTGCCGATGCTGCTGCGGCCCACGCCCCGCCGGGTCCGCGCCTTCCTGGAGTGGGAGACCGGCGCGACCCCGCTCGACGCGGACTGGCTCGCCCTCCAGGAGGCCGCCGTCGGCTTCCCGGAGCGCAGGCCGGTCACCGGACCGCGCCCGGCCCCGGAGGCGCTGCGCGCCCTGGACGTGCCGGTCCTGCTGCTCCTGGCCGGGAACAGCAGGACGCACGACGCCGCCGAGGTGGCGGCCCGGGCGCGGACCCTGCTGCCGCACGTGGAGACGGAGGTCCTGCCGGACGTGTCCCACCACGCGCTGCCCCAGTCCGCGCCGCCCGGCCTCGGCCGCCGCCTCGGCGACTTCCTCACCGCGCCCGTCGGCTGAGCCTCAGCCGACCTTCTCGATCAGCGCCCGCCGGATCAGGAACTTGCCCTCCTCCCGGACCTGTTCGAAGGCCGCGTTGTTGAGCAGGGCACAGCTTCCCGAGACCGAGTTCACCTCCACGGTCGTGGACTTGTCGTTGTCGAGGTTGGTCACCCTGAGCTTGGTGCCCACCGGGAACTGGTTGCTGGAGGCGGCGGGCGCGCCGCCCTCGCCGGAGAGGGTGACGGTGGAACCGGCGCAGACCTGCTCGCCGGCCTGCGCGGCGCCTCCGGCCTGGTCACCGGCCTGGTTTCCGGCCTGGTCACCGGTGTCCTGCCCGGACTGCGGCGGCTGCGCGGCCTGGGGGTCCTGAGCCGACTCCCCGACCGCGCACCCGGACGCCGCCTGCTTGCGCTCGATCTCCGCGACGACGGCCTCGCGGTTCTCGATCCGGGCCTGCGACTGCGCGTCGGGATCGGCCCGCTGGCCCTCGATGAACCGCTGGTTGTTGCCGAGCGCGGTGGCCAGGCCCTGGCAGACGCCCGGGTCCTGGGCCGCCTTGGTCCGCGCCTCCGGGGCGGTCTGCGCGGCGTTCGACGCGTTCGCCGCGAGGAAGGCGCCGCCACCGGCCACCGCGGCGGCGCAGACCAGCAGCGCGATCTTCTTCTGCGTACCGAGAGTTCTCCTGCGCGACATGCGCGCCTCCTGAAGAGGTAGGGGAGCGTACGCCGTTATGTACGAGATACCGAACGGAGTTACTCACCGGTCGCGCCGATGCGCGCACGTAACCTGCGTCACACCGCCGGGCCCCCGTCTACCGGGACAGGGCGTCCCGGACCGCCTCGTCGGTGCGGCCCACCACGGCCGTTCCGTCGTCCGCCGTGATGATCGGGCGCTGGATCAGCTTCGGGTGTTCGGTGAGCGCGGTGATCCAGCGGTCGCGTGACGCCTCGTCACGGGGCCAGTCCGTCAGGCCCAGTTCCTTGGCCGCCGCCTCCTGGGTGCGGGTGATGTCCCACGGTTCGAGTCCGAGCCGGCTGAGCACCTCGCGGATCTCGTCCGCGCTCGGTACGTCCTCCAGGTAGCGGCGGACGGTGTAGTCGGCCCCCTCCGCGTCGAGCAGACTGATGGCGCTGCGGCACTTCGAACAGGCCGGATTGATCCAGATCTCCATGCCGGACACGGTAGCCGGAGGGTCCCGAAACTCTTTCACCACGTGGGTCCCAGCGGCCCCGAAAGGCCTTGTGGGCAGGGGCTTTTGTCAGTGGTGGGCAGTAAAATAGAAGCAGTGTTCGAGGGTGTCGCCGGGAGGTCCGGACGGCGCCGCGACCGCGACCGGAGGATGCCTGTGCCCGCTGCCGCACTGAAGCCGAAGCCGTTGCCCACCCAGTCCACCACCAAGCGGCCCGTCCTGCTCGACCTGCCGTACGAACCCGTGGAGAAGCGTCCGCTGCCGGCGGGCCGCCCCCGCGAGTGGTACGTGACGCACAACCGCCGGCTCAAGGCGATGCGGCTCGCCATCGCCCTGCTCGACTCCGGCGTCTACCTGCCCAACCAGGCGCGCAACGAGAGGATACGGAGCGCTGCCCTGACCATCGGGGTCCACCCGCCGTCGGACACCACGTGCCACATGGTGCGGGCGTTGATGCGGTACTCGCGGTGAGCGGGACGCCGGGTGCCCTTTCCGCTGAGGGCGCCCGGCGTTCGAGGGCCTGCGCTACGCCGACAGCTCCCGTTCCAGCGGCGTCCGGAACCGCGGCGTGATCCGGGTCGTGCCCACCCAGGACGACAGGCGTTCCGCCTCCGCCCGGATCGCGGCCTCGGCGTCACCGCCGACGTCCTCGCCGGCCGGCAGCCGCCAGACGATCTCGCCGTCGGCGCGCTGGGCCCAGCCGCCGACCACCACGCCGTTCCACCACACGGTCGGTCCCACGTTGCCGCTGCGGTCGAAGAGCATCGGCCGCAGCTCGGGGGCGAGGTACCAGTCCCGCTGCTGCCAGCCCATCGCGGTGGGATCCAGCGCGGGCAGCAGCGCCGCCCACGGCTCGGCGGGTCCGGCGACCGGGCCGGTGTCACCGGAGACGACGTACCCCGTGCCCTCGTCCAGCGAGACCGCCTCCGCGCCGATCGCGGTCAGCGCGCGGCGCACCTCCGTCACCCGCCAGCCGGTCCACCACTTGAGGTCGTCCTCGGTCGCCGGACCGCATGCCGTCAGCCACCGGCGCAACAGCTCGGCCTGGGCCTCGCCCGGATCCAGCTCGGGATGCTCCGGCGCCGGTGCCCAGCGGAACTGGCTGGACGTCCACGAGCCCAGCGGCCGCCCCCGCACCACCTTGCCCTCCACGCCCAGCACCCTCAGCAGCTGGGTCGAGACGGTGTGCACCCCCTCGTAGCTCTTCCCGGCCGCGTAGACGTACTGCTCCTTGAGACGCGGCTCGTCGCGGGCCAGTTCGGCCGCCGTGGCCTGGCCGCGCCGGGCCAGCGCGGCCAGCGCGGACTCCTCCACCTCGGTCAGCCAGGCGGCGTCCGGCGCCCCGGCCGCCGCCATGTTCTTGAGCAGTCTGGCCCGCTCCCGGGCGGCGACGGCGCGGCCGGTGGAGGCGTGCACGACCGCCGTCAGCCCGGTGGGGAACACGAACACCGTGTGCCGCATGCCGTGCATCCGGACCAGCGCCCCGTCCTCGTACAGCGCCCGCTCCGTCTCGCCCACGGTCTTCGCCGCGTCCGCCAGCCGCGCGCCCACGGCCAGGTGCACCGCCGCCGGGTCCGTGCCGTGCAGCGCCACCAGCGATTCGGCGACCTCCTCCGGGCTCCCCGCCCGCGCGGCCCCCGCCAGCCGCTGCCGCAGGGCCAGCCGGTGCCGCCGCTCGGCCGTCCCGATGTGCCGTCGTCCGCCGTCATCCATGGGGCCCTCCGCCCGTCGTCACGTCCGTAGCGTCCTCGGTACGGACATCGTGCCCGACCCCACTGACAGGCGGCGGCGCACGGCGGTCAGAGTCCGGGCGCGCCCCACACCGGGAACCAGCGGCCCAGGTCGCCCTCCACCGGCAGTTCGTCGCCGAGCGCCGCCCGTATCCGCAGCTCCAGCGCGTTGTCCCGCCGTCGCCGTTCGCCGGGCAGGGGCGCGAAGGGGTAGAAGGTGCCGCGCTTGTAGAGGTAGACGAGGGCGAGCCGCCGCCCGTCGTCGTCCACGAAACCGGCCAGGGAGCACAGCAGCCGCGGGCCGAACCCGCCCGCCTCCAGGGTGGTGTTCACCGCGTGCAGGTCGTTCACCAGGAGGGGCAGCTCATCCGGGGAGCGCTGCGAGACGAGCCAGGAGTACCCGTAGGAGTCGTGGACCGGCTCCACCGGGGTGCGGCCGGCGTCCGCGTCCAGCAGGGCGCGGATCTCGCGGTGGGTGCGCTCGAAGGCGGCGCCCTCGACCGTCGCGAAGCACACCGCCCCCTGCCCGGTCGGACGGAACCCGGCGGCGGCCTCCAGGCCCACCGCCGCGGAGGGCAGGGCGAAGAGCCGGTCCAGATCCGGGGCCACGGCCCTGGAGCGGCCGAGCAGGATGTCCAGCAGTCCCATGCCCGCGCCTCAGGCCCTGCCGGGCGCCGGCGCCTCGCCCAGCTCGGTGGAGATCCGGCCCAGCTGGTCGAGCCGCTGCTCCAGGCTGGGGTGGGTGGCGAAGAACCGGCCGAGGCCGGGGTCGCTGCCGAAGGCCGGGGTGAAGTAGAAGGCGTTGAAGGCCTGGGCCGTGCGCAGGTCCTTGGTCGGGATGCGGGCGATGTCGCCGGTGACCTTGGTGAGCGCCGCCGCCAGGGCCGAGGGGCGCCCGGTGAGCAGGGCCGCGGCCCGGTCGGCCGCCAGCTCCCGGTACCGGGACAGGGCCCGGATCAGCAGGAAGCTGAGCGCGTACACGGCCGCCGAGACGCCCATCACGACCGCCAGCACGGCCATCGTGTTCTGGTCCCGGCGCCCGCCGAAGAGCTGGGAGTAGAAGGCGAACCGCACGATCAGCCCGGCGATCACGCCCAGGAACGACGCCACCGTGATCACCGCGACGTCCTTGTGCGCCACGTGCGACAGCTCGTGCGCCAGCACCCCCTCCAGCTCCGCGGGCTCCAGCCGCCGCAGCAGCCCGGTGGTGACGCAGACCACCGCGTTGTCCGGATTGCGGCCGGTGGCGAAGGCGTTCGGCATCTCCATCTCCGACACCGCGACCACCGGCTTCGGCATGTCGGCCATCGCCGCCAGCCGGTCCACCACCCCGTGCAGCTCCGGATACTCCTCCCGCTCCACGACCCGGCCGCGCATCGCGAACAGCGCGATCCGGTCGGAGAACCAGTACTGCGCCCCGAACACCAGCGCCACGATCACCACGACCAGGACCCAGGACTTCAGCAGCGCGATCAGCGCGGCGACGAAACCCACGTACAACAGGCCGAGCAGGAACAGGGTGATCCCCATGCGCACGGTCAACCGCCGGTCACTCCGGAAGCGGCTCTGCATCTCCACCACCTCGCAGTCGGGCACTCGTCCCGCTGTCCAGTGTGCACCCGGCGCACCGAAGGTCAGGCGGGACCGAGCGCCGACAGCCGCCGGGTGATCCGGTCGAACAGCTCCGTCAGCGGCTCGCCGACGTCCCGGCCGAACTCGGTCAGCCCGTACGTGACCTGCGGCGGCGTCGTCGGCTCGACCTTCCGCCAGACCAGACCGTCCTCGACCAGCGCGCGCAGGGTCTGGGCCAGCATCTTCTCGCTGATGCCCCGGATGCTCTCGCGCAGCTCGTAGAACCGGAGGTCGTTGCGGCGCAGGGAGATCAGCACCCAGACGCCCCACCTGCTGGTCACATGGTCCACCACGTCCCGCGCCAGGCAGTCGGTGTGAAACACGTCATACCGCCCGCCGGTCTCGACCCGTCTGTGCTGCACGCCTTCCGTCATGTCATGAGCTTACCTCCAGGTATGCCCTTACCAGGAGTTAGCCGCCCCTCCTAGCGTGAACGCCCTCGGAGCACTTCCGAGCACCTTTGAGCACGTCCGACAAGGAGCTGATCATGATCGTGGTGACCGGGGCGACCGGAAACATCGGCCGGCCGCTGACGCGGGCGCTGGCGGAGGCGGGCGAGCAGGTGACGGCGGTGTCCCGGCACCCGGCGGCGGTACCCGACGGCGTCCGCCACCAGGTGGCCGACCTCGCCGAGCCGGCCGGCCTGCGGCCCTCGCTGGCCGGGGCGAAGTCGCTGTTCCTGCTGCTCTCCGGCGATCTGCACGCCCTCGGCGCCAACCCCGCCGACATCGTCGCCGAGGCCGTGGAGAGCGGGGTCCGCCGCATCGTCCTGCTCTCCACGCTCGGCGTGGTGACCAGGCCCTTCGGGGCGACGCGGATCGCCATGCGCGAGCTGGAGGACACGGTGCGGGAGTCCGGCCTCGAGTGGGCTCTGCTGCGGCCGGGCGGCTTCGCCTCCAACGCCCTGTGGTGGGCCGGGTCCGTCCGCGAGCGACGGGTCGTCGCGGCGCCCTTCGGCGACGTCGGGGTGCCGGTGATCGACCCGGCCGACATCGCGGCGGTGGCGGCGGCCTGCCTGCTGGAGGACCGGTACACCGGCGACGCGTACGAGCTGACCGGCCCGGAGGTGATCACTCCGCGCGGGCAGACGGAGGCCCTCGCCGCAGCGCTCGGCTCGCCCGTGGCCTTCCACGAGCTGACCCGCGAGGAGGCCAGGGCCGCCATGGCCCGGAGCATGCCGGCGGAACTCGCCGACGACACCCTGGACATCGTCGGCAACCCGAGCCCGGCCGAGCAGCGCGTCAGCCCGGACGTCGAACGGGTCCTCGGCCGCGCCCCGCGCCCCTTCGCCGACTGGGCCGCCCGCAACGTCACCGCGTTCCGCTGAGACCGGGGGGGCCGGACAGGCCTAGTAGGGCGCCCGGAAGTTGACGTAACCGAGCAGCACGATCACCGCGGCCACACAGCCGAGCACCACGACGGTGGACACCCACGACGACCGGCGCCGCGAGCCCACGTGGTCGGGGTCGGCGCGGAAGGGGACCGGGCCGGGCGGGTTCTCCTTCCAGCGCGCGGCGAGCATCCGGGCGCGCGCCGAGGGCTCCTTGTGCTCGGCACCCTCCGCCCACCTCAGGTCGTACTCGCGCTCCTCGTCGTCGCGATCCGGCATCTCCGGCACTCTCCCCGTCCCCCCGACGTCAACCTGACTCGAACAACCGTGTCAGTGAACATGATCCCGGCCCGCCCGCACCCTGTGAAGGGTTTTCGGCCACGTACGACGGCGCCCCCGCCCCCGGGAGACGGGGACGGGGGCGCCGGTCGGATCGGCGGGACCCGTCGATCACACGTCGAAGTACATCTCGAACTCGTGCGGGTGCGGACGCAGCTGCAGCGGCGCGATCTCGTTGGCGCGCTTGAAGTCGATCCACGTCTCGATCAGGTCCGGCGTGAACACGTCGCCCTGGAGCAGGAACTCGTGGTCGGCCTCCAGACGGTCCAGGACCGCGCCCAGCGAGGTCGGGACCTGCGCCACGTTCGCGTGCTCCTCGGGAGCCAGCTCGTAGAGGTCCTTGTCGATCGGCTCGGCCGGCTCGATCTTGTTCTTGATGCCGTCCAGGCCCGCGAGCAGCAGGGCCGAGAAGGCCAGGTACGGGTTGCCGGAGGCGTCCGGGGCGCGGAACTCGACGCGCTTGGCCTTCGGGTTCGAGCCCGTGATCGGGATGCGCATCGCGGCCGAGCGGTTGCGCTGCGAGTACACCAGGTTCACCGGCGCCTCGAAGCCCGGCACCAGGCGGTGGTACGAGTTCACCGTCGGGTTGGTGAAGGCCAGCAGCGACGGGGCGTGCTTGAGGATGCCGCCGATGTAGTAGCGGGCGGTGTCCGACAGGCCGGCGTAGCCCTGCTCGTCGTAGAAGAGCGGCTCGCCGCCCGACCACAGCGACTGGTGGACGTGCATGCCCGAGCCGTTGTCACCGAAGATCGGCTTCGGCATGAAGGTCGCCGTCTTGCCGTTCTTCCAGGCCACGTTCTTCACGATGTACTTGAAGAGCTGGAGGTCGTCCGCGGCCGCGAGCAGCGTGTTGAACTTGTAGTTGATCTCCGCCTGGCCGGCCGTGCCCACCTCGTGGTGCTGGCGCTCGACCTGGAGGCCGGACCGCTCCAGCTCCAGGGAGATCTCGGCGCGCAGGTCGGCGAAGTGGTCGACCGGCGGGACCGGGAAGTAGCCGCCCTTGTAACGGACCTTGTAGCCGCGGTTGTCCTCCAGCGCACCGGTGTTCCAGGCGCCGGCCTCGGAGTCGATGTGGTAGAAGGACTCGTTCTCGCGGGTGGCGAAGCGGACGGAGTCGAAGACGTAGAACTCGGCCTCGGGACCGAAGAACGCCGTGTCGGCGATGCCCGTCGAGGCCAGGTACGCCTCGGCCTTCTTCGCCACGTTCCGCGGGTCGCGGGAGTACTGCTCGCCCGTGATCGGGTCGTGGATGAAGAAGTTGATGTTGAGGGTCTTGTCCCGGCGGAACGGGTCGACGCGCGCGGTGGACAGGTCGGGACGCAGGGACATGTCCGACTCGTGGATGGCCTGGAAGCCGCGGATCGAGGATCCGTCGAAGGCCTGCTCGGCGTCGGGGTCGAACGCCGTGGCGGGCAGCGTGAAGTGCTGCATGACGCCCGGCAGGTCACAGAACCGGACATCGACGAACTTGACGTCCTCGTCCGCGATGAACTTCTTGACGTCGTCGGCGTTCTGGAACATCCAGCTCCTCCTACTCCCGACCGTCCCGCCGGGTTGGTAGATCGTTCGTGCGGCCAGTGCGGGTGGCACACGCTTCCTCGACCCTAGGGACGGGTGATTTCTCGGGCGTGACCCATTTGTTTCGCAGAAGTTAACCGGCTCCCTACCCAGCCTAGGCCGGATCGGGGGCCCGCACACCCCGCCGTCCCCGGTACGTATACGGGCGCAGTACCGTGTTCGGGTGGACAACAGGCAAGCAATCGGATCGTGGCTCTCCGGCCCTCGCGCGGCCGTGGAAGACGCCGGCGCCGATCTCGGACACCGCGGCGAGCAGCTCGGCCTGCCCGAGGAGGGCCCGGGTTCGATCGCCCGCCCGGGCAGGCGGCTCGGCGCCCTGGCCGTCGACTGGGCCCTGTGCTCCCTGATCGCATACGGCCTGATCACGGGCAGCTACGGGCAGACGGCGAGCAACTGGGCGCTGCTGATCTTCTTCGTGCTGAGCGTGCTGACCGTCGGCACGGTCGGCTTCACCCCGGGCAAGCGCCTGTTCGGCCTGCGCGTCGTGGACCTCGCCACGGGCCGCCCCAGCCCGCTGCGCGCCCTGCTCCGCTCGGTCCTGCTGTGCCTCGCCCTCCCGGCGCTGATCTGGGACCGCGACGGCCGGGGCCTGCACGACCGGCTGGCGCGCACGGTCGAAGTCCGGATCTGATCCGCCGCGCGCCTCACGTCTCGCGCGGTACGAGGCCGGTGGGGCGAGCGGTACGAGGCCGGTACGGCGATGGGGGCGGCCCGAGTGATCGGGCCGCCCCCATCGCCGTACCGGCGTCTTGGAGTCCTGCGGGTCAGCGCTGCTTGGGGTTGCCGCCGCGGGGCATCCGCATGCCCTTGGGCATCGGGCCCTTCGGCAGCGGCATGTTGCTCATCAGGTCGCCCAGGGCGCGCAGCCGGTCGTTGGTCACGGTGACCTGCGGGCCGCTCAGCACGCGGGGGAGCTTGAGCATGGTCGTGCGCAGCTTCTTCAGCTCGACCTGCCCCTCGCCGGTGCCCACCAGCAGGTCGTGCACCGGGACGTCGGCGACGATGCGGTTCATCTTCTTCTTCTCGGCCGCCAGCAGGGACTTCACCCGGTTCGGGTTGCCCTCCGCGACCAGCACGATGCCGGCCTTGCCGACCGCGCGGTGCACCACGTCCTGGTTGCGGTTCATCGCCACCGCGGGGGTCGTCGTCCAGCCCCGGCCGATGTTGTCCAGCACGGCCGCCGCGGCGCCGGGCTGTCCCTCCATCTGCCCGAAGGCCGCCCGCTCGGCCCGGCGCCCGAAGACGATCGCCGTCGCGAGGAAGGCGAGCAGCAGGCCCAGGATGCCGAGATAGATGGGGTGACCGATCCAGAAACCGATCGCGAGGAGGACACCGAAGACGACGATGCCGACACCCGCGAGCACAAGACCGATCTTCTTGTCGGCCTTGCGGGTCATCTTGTAGGTCAGAGCGATCTGCTTCAGTCGCCCGGGATTCGCAGCGTCCGCTGCAGGTTCCTTCCTCGCCATGGCACGAAGTCTACGTGCCCCCGAAAGCGCCGACGACGGCAGTGCCCGGCCGTGCCCGTCGGGGGGTGGGGCGGGACGTGGTCAGGGGCGGCCGGCGACGGACTGCCGCAGCGCGCGCTCGGTCTCGATCCGGTCCTTGGCACGGCGGCGGTCCTCCAGGACGGAGTTCCAGGCGTTGCGCCGGGCGGTGCGCTGGCCGCCGCTCATCAGCAGCGACTCGACGGCCCGCAGGGCGGTGGTGAACGACGGGATGGCGGTGGCGCGGACGGTGGTGGGGCGAACGGGCGCGGCCTGCATGGTGGAGGTCCCCCCTCGGTACGGCTCCGGGTACGGAGACGGGTGTACGTGGCGGTGTACGTGCTGTGATTCCAGGGTCACTGATTGGTGTTACCAGGGCGTGACCCGCCGGTCAAACGCACATGAAGCCGCGTCGCCGGGTGCTGGAACGGGCTCGCGGCCCCGACCGGTGCCCTCATCAGCGAGGACGGTCGGGGCCGCGACGTATCGGCCATTACTGGCCAGTAGTGACTTGTGCGGGACTTCACACGATGGCGGACCGGCGCTGCTCCATGGCCATTCCGTAGAGCCGTCCGGCCCGGTACGACGAGCGGACCAGCGGGCCCGACATCACGCCGGAGAAGCCGATCTGCTCGGCCTCCTCCTTCAGCTCGACGAACTCCTGCGGCTTGACCCAGCGCTCCACCGGGTGGTGGCGCACGGACGGGCGCAGGTACTGCGTGATGGTGATCAGCTCGCAGCCGGCCTCGTGCAGCTGCTTCAGCGCCTCGCTGATCTCCTCGCGGGTCTCGCCCATGCCGAGGATCAGGTTCGACTTGGTGACCAGGCCGAAGTCACGGGCGTCGGTGATGACCTTCAGGGAGCGCTCGTAGCGGAAGCCCGGGCGGATGCGCTTGAAGATCCGCGGGACGGTCTCGACGTTGTGCGCGAAGACCTCGGGGCGGGACTCGAAGACCTCCCGGAGCAGCTCCGGGACGGCGTTGAAGTCCGGGGCCAGCAGCTCGACCTTGGTGCGGCCGGCCTCGCGGCCGGCGGTCTGCTCGTGGATCTGGCGCACCGTCTCCGCGTACAGCCACGCGCCGCCGTCGGGGAGGTCGTCGCGGGCGACGCCGGTGATGGTGGCGTAGTTCAGGTCCATGGTGACCACGGACTCGCCGACGCGGCGCGGCTCGTCGCGGTCGAGCGCCTCGGGCTTGCCGGTGTCGATCTGGCAGAAGTCGCAGCGCCGGGTGCACTGGTCGCCGCCGATGAGGAAGGTCGCCTCGCGGTCCTCCCAGCACTCGTAGATGTTGGGACAGCCGGCTTCCTGGCAGACCGTGTGCAGGCCCTCGCTCTTCACGAGGTTCTGCATCTTGGTGTATTCGGGGCCCATTTTCGCCCGGGTCTTGATCCACTCGGGCTTGCGCTCGATGGGGGTCTGGCTGTTGCGGACCTCCAGGCGCAGCATCTTGCGTCCGTCGGGTGCGACTGCGGACACGACCGGCTCCCTAGCGTTTGATTCTTCGGCGTTCTTCAGGGTACGCCCGTTGATTTGTTGGTCGGCGTTGGTGCTGGCCTTGCTGGGGGCTGCCGCCCCCAGGCCCCGCTTCGGCCTGAACGGCCTCGTCCTCAAACGCCGGACGGGCTCGTTTTATGCCGCCGTCGTCTTCTCGATGATCCGGGGCTTGAGTTCCGCGTTCTCCAGGACGTCCCGGAGGTGGCGTTCGGCCACCGGGAGGACCTCCTCGATGGTCACGTCGCGGCCGAGTTCGTTCGCCAGGGACGCGACGCCCGCGTCGCGGATGCCGCAGGGGATGATCCTGTCGAACCACTTGTTGTCGGGGTTCACGTTCAGCGCGAAGCCGTGCATCGTGACACCCTTGGCGACCCGGATGCCGATGGCGGCGATCTTGCGGTCCTCGCGGCGCTGGCCCGCGTTGGACGGGGCGTACTCGGGTCCGTCGAGGCGGGGGTCGAAGTCCTCGTCGCTCAGGCGGGGGTCGAAGTCCAGGGAGAGGCCGCCGAGCACGGGGCGCTGCTCGACCGGGTCGCCGAGGACCCAGACGCCGCTGCGGCCCTCCACCCGGGAGGTCTCCAGGCCGAACTCCGCGCAGGTGCGGATCAGGGCCTCCTCCAGGCGGCGGACGTGGGCCACCACGTCGACCGGGCGCGGGAGCTTCTGGATGGGGTAGCCCACCAGCTGGCCCGGGCCGTGCCAGGTGATCTTGCCGCCGCGGTCCACGTCGATCACCGGGGTGCCGTCCAGCGGACGCTCGCTGTCCTCGGTGCGCCGGCCGGCGGTGTAGACCGGCGGGTGTTCGAGGAGCAGCACGGTGTCGGGGACCTCGTCGACGAACCGCGCGGCGTGCACCCGGCGTTGTTCGTCCCACGCCTCCTGGTACTCGACGCGATCGGCACCGAACCCCATCCGGACGAAGCGCAGCTCACTCACGGCACGTGCCTCCCTGCAAGGTCGTAAGGCACGAAGCGTGCCCACGCCACTGTACGACCGTCCGCACGTCGTCAGCAGGGCGGGCAATTCTCACACGATCGGATGAATGCCGGGCGAATTGTGCGATCGGGTGCTTACTCTCCGCTACATTCACGCCGTTCACGAGGCCATAAGGGCTGCTCACAGGCGCTCCGGGCAATCGAACGCCCGGAAGGCAGGAGACCGCACCGCACCATGACGGAACGACCCGCGCAGCGCACCCCCAACCGCCAGCTCGCCGCGCTCATCGCCGAAGCGGGGTTCTCGAACGCGGGTCTCGCGCGTCGCGTCGACCAGCTCGGACTCGAACACGGCCTGGACCTGAGATATGACAAGACGTCCGTCACCCGGTGGCTGCGCGGTCAGCAGCCCCGCGGCACCACCCCGGCCCTGATCGCCGAGGTCTTCACCCGGCGCCTGGGCCGCCGCCTGACCGCCCAGGACCTCGGCCTGGACGCCTGCGCGCCCGTCTACGCGGGCCTGGAGTTCGCCGGGAGCCCGGAGGAGGCGGTCGACATCGTCGGCGGGCTGTGGCGCAAGGACTCCGGCAGCCACGCCGAGCTGCGGAAGATCGCCTTCACCCCGGCCGGGCTCGTCGTGCCCAGCCGCGACTGGCTGATCGGCCGCCCCGACGAGAAGGTGGCCCGCGTCGAGGTGCCCGTCCGCATTCCCGCGCAGGGCCGCCCGGCGACCCCGCGGCCCGCCGTCCCGCTCGACCCGTCCAGGCGCCGGGCCCCGGCCGAGCGCGGCCCCGGCCAGAAGGTCAGCGGGGGCGACCTCGCCGCGCTGCGCTCCGTCGGCGAGCTGTTCCGCAGCCTCGACGACCGCTACGGCGGCGGACACGCCCGCCAGGCCCTCGTGCGCTACCTCGAACACGAACTGGAGCCGATGCTGCGCGGCACCTACGGCGAGCAGACCGGCCGCCGCCTCTTCGCCGCCGCCGACCTGACCCGGCTCGCCGGCTGGACCTCGTACGACATCGCCGCGCACGGCCTCGCCCAGCGCTACTTCGTGCAGGCGCTGCGGCTGTCGCAGGCGGCCGGGGACCGGGCCTACGGCTCGTACGTGCTGGTCACCATGAGCCGGCAGGCCGTCTACCTCGGCCACGGGCGCGAGGCCGTGCAGCTCGCGCGCGTGGCGCAGCAGGGCGTGGGCACCTCCGCGCCGCCGGTCGTGCAGACCCTGCTGCACGCCGCCGAGGCGCGGGCGCACGGCCTGCTCGGCGAGGTGCGGGCCTGCACCGCGGCCCTGGTGCGGGCCGAGCGGGCGCTGGAGGCCGCCCGGCCCGGCGACGAGGTGCCGCACTGGGCGCGCTTCTTCGACGAGGCGCAGCTCGCCGACGAGTTCGGGCACTGCCACCGCGACCTCCAGCAGTTCCGCGCCGCCGCCCAGCACGCGGAACGCTCGCTGCAACTGCGCGCCCCCGTCTACGCCCGCAGCCGGCTCTTCTGCCGGGTCGTCCTCGCCACCGCCCGGCTCGGCCTCGGCGAACTCGACCAGGCCTGCCAGCTGGCCGCCGAGGCGGCGGGGCAGGCGGCCGAGATGCGCTCGGTGCGCGCCACGGAGTACGTCCGCGACTTCGAGCGCCGCCTGGAGCCGTACCGGGACGCCGCCCCGGTCCGGGGGTACCGGGACAAGGTGGCCGCCCTGGGGTAGCGCCGGACCGGGTCGGACCTAGGCCGCGTGGGCCGTCGGCGTCGGCTCCGCCGAGTGCATCGGACGGCCCGCGCCGAGGTCGCTCAGGATCGCCGCCGAGGCCCGGCGGCCCGAGTGCAGGGCGCCCTGGGCGGTGCTGGTGTCGCGGTGGTCGCCGCACACGTACAGCCCGGCCAGCAGCCGTACCGGCCTGCGTGGATCGTGCGGCGGGCGCATCGCGGGCACCGCCTCGGGCGTGTGGTGCACGGCGAGGGTCTCCCAGCGGGTGGTCGGGGTGCCGTAGAGGCGGGACAGGTGGATGCGCACGGCGGTGTCGAGGTCGGGCGGGGGAGGGCCGAGGACCGTCGACGAGACCAGGGTGCGGCCGGCCGGCGCGCGGGACGGGTCCACCCGGCTGACCTGTGCCGTGTGGGCCACCGGGCCGCCCCGGTCGGCGTCGAGCAGCAGGGCGGCGCCGGTCGTCGGCGG
Source organism: Streptomyces rubrogriseus (assembly GCF_027947575.1). Classification (NCBI taxonomy): domain Bacteria; kingdom Bacillati; phylum Actinomycetota; class Actinomycetes; order Kitasatosporales; family Streptomycetaceae; genus Streptomyces; species Streptomyces rubrogriseus. The sequence continues at coordinate 1,834,377 of NZ_CP116256.1, forward strand.
CTCGTCGGTGGTGTGGTGGACCACCGTCACCGGGTGGAAGTCCGGCACCCGCAGGCCGGGCAGCAGCTCGGCCGCCGCGCGGGCGTCGGTCGCCACCAGCACGGCCCGGCAGCGGATGACGCCGTGCTCCGCGGTGGTCACCGCGTTGGTCGCGACCGAGGTGACGCGGACTCCGGTGTGCACGGTGCCCGGCGGCAGCGACCGCGCCATGTGCTCCGGCAGGGCCTCGGCGCCGCCCTCGGGCAGCGCGAGCCGTCCGCCGGCGAAGGCGCGCAGCGCGAGGTCCGCGCACCGGCTGGACGTCGTGAGGTCCGGGTCGTACAGCAGGGCGGCGAGCAGGGGGCGCAGGAAGCCGTCGATCGTGCGGGCCGGCAGCCCGCGGGCCGCCAGTGCCCGGGCGGCGGGCAGTTCCGGGCGGGCCAGCAGCCGTTCGGCCGGCGTGTGCGCGAGGCGGGCCAGCGCGGCACCGAGCCGGGCCTGGTCCACGGCGGTGCCGAGCGGGGCGCCGGCGCGGGTGCGGGGCGCCGCGGCGGGCCTGCCGGACGTGCCGGGCGCGTTCACCGTGCGCCGGGGCGCGGGCATCGAGCGGGGGCGCTCGCGAGGGCGCGCACCGCGTGGAGTGCGCCCCGCGCGCTCCGTACGCCCGACGGGGCGCCCGCGTGATGGTGGCGGCCCTCGCTGTGCAGCAGGACCCCGGGGGCGAAGGGCAGCAGCGCGAGGCCGTCGAGCCCGGGGGTGCGGCGCAGTTCGGGGTACGCCGTGGACAGCAGCTGTCCGACTCTGTCGAGCCGGAAACCGTCGACCTTCTCGGTGGCCATCCGACCGCCCACCGCATGGGCGGCCTCCAGGACCGTGGTCGTCACTCCTGCGCTGGTCAGCCGTTGCGCCGCGGCGAGTCCGGCGATCCCGGCCCCCACGACGACGACGTCCGCCTGGTACGCGGGCTCAAGCACGTGCCCCTCCTCGAGGTTGCGCGGCCGCTGGAGACGTCATGCCCCCAACAGGCTTGAGGAATACCCGAGTTCGAGACGAGGTTAGGGTGCGAAACGGTCAACGGGAATCACCCGGGGGCAGCACACGGTCGCACAGCGGTCGCATGCGGGTGCGATATGGGCATCGAGTGGTCGGAGTGCGGTGGCGCGTGGCCGCGCGTGGCCGCGCGGGGCTGTGCAGGGTCGCGCGGGACCGCGTGGATCACAGTGCCGCCCGGATCGCCCCGTCGATCTCCGGGAACGCGAAGCGGAAGCCCGACTCCAGGAGGCGGGCGGGGAGGACCCGGGCACTGCCGAGGACGTCGCCCGCCATCTCGCCGAGCGCGGCGCGCAGCACCGGCGCGGGCACGGCGAACGGCGTCGGGCGGTGCAGTACCCGGCCCATGGCCACCGTCACCTCACGGTTCGTCACCGGCTGAGGGGCGGTCAGGTTGAAGGGGCCGGAGAGGTCGTCCCGGTCCAGGAGGTGCCGGATCGCCGCCACCTCGTCGTGCAGCGCGACGAAGGACCAGTACTGCGACCCGTCGCCCATCCGCCCGCCGAGCCCTGCCCGGAAGAGCGGGAAGAGCCGTCCCCAGGCGCCGCCCCGGCGCGCGACGACCAGGCCGGTGCGGGTGAACACCGTCCGCACGCCCGCCTTCTGCGCGGGGGCCGCCGCCGCCTCCCACTCCACGCACAGGCCCGGCAGGAAGCCCTCGCCCGGCGGGGCGCTCTCGTCCACGGGACGGTCGCCGGTCTCCCCGTAGTAGCCCATCGCGCTGCCGTTCACGAAGACCCGCGGCGGCCGTTCCAGCGCGGCGACGGCCTCCGCGAGCGCCGTCGTGCCGTGCACCCGGCTGCTGCGGATGCGGGTCTTGTACGCGTCGGTCCAGCGGCGGTCGCCCACCCCGGCCCCGGCCAGGTTGACCACCGCGTCGCAGCCCTCCAGGCCGGTGGCGTCCACCCGCCCGTTCTCGGGGTCCCAGCGGACCTCGTCCGGGCCCTCGGGGGCGCGCCGCACCAGGCGCACCACCCGGTGCCCGTCCGCGGTCAGGGACCGCGCCAGGGCGCCGCCGATCAGACCGGACGCTCCGGCCACCACGATGCGGGGGCGGTCCCCGGGCGGGCGTCGTCCGTCGTCCGTGTGCCGGTCGTCCGTGTGTCCGTGGTCCGTGTGTCCGTGGTCCATGTGCCCGCCGTCCGTGTGTCCGTCGTCCGTGTGCCTGCCGCCCATGTGTCCGGCGGCCACGTGCCCGCCGTCCGTGTGCCCGCCGTCCACGTGCCCGTCCCCCAGAGGTCCATCCTGCCGGGTGGCCCCGGAAAAACCCCGGACCGGTCCCCGGCACCGCGTCGTACAGTGATCGCCATGCCAGCCCCGCACATACGCCGCGCCAGGTCCGAGGACGAGCACCCGCTGCGCCGGATCGACCTCGAGACCTGGTCCTACCTGCACGCCGTCTCGCCCCCGCCGGGACCGGACGACCCCTTCTTCCGGGACACCTGCGGCCCCGACGCCCACCTGGTCGCCGAACTCGACGGCGCCGTCGTCGGCTACGTCCGCCTCGGATTTCCCACCCCGCTGGCCTCCAACACCCACGTCCGGCAGATCCGCGGCCTCGCCGTCGCCGGCGCGGCCCGCGGCCACGGCGTGGGGCGGGCACTGGTCCGGGCCGCCGTCGAGGAGGCCCGGCACGAGGGCTTCCGCCGGATCACCCTGCGGGTTCTCGGCCACAACACGGCCGCCCGGGGCCTCTACGAGTCGGAGGGCTTCGTCGTGGAGGGCGTACAGCCCGAGGAGTTCCACCTCGACGGCCGGTACGTCGACGACGTGCTGATGGGACAGATGCTGACCGCGCTCACGCCTTGACCGCGCTCACGACGTGACCGGCTCGCCCGTGTCCACCGCCCGCGTGGCGTCCGCCGCGTCGCGGGCCTCGGGGGCCACCTCGGCCGCCGTCAGCACGTAGCCGGTCTCCGCGTCGGAGGTGGAACGGGCGAACACCACCCCGTACACCCGGCCGTCGGTGGTCAGCAGCGGTCCGCCCGAGTTGCCGGGGCGGACCGTGGAACGGATCGAGTAGATCTCCCGGGTCACGTTCTCGTCGTTGTAGATGTTCTGACCGGTGGCGCGGACCCGGTTGGCCACCGTCGCCGCCCGCAGATCCAGGTCGCCGTTCTGCGGATAGCCCGCCACCACCGCGGCGTCGCCCCGCGCGGCGTCCTCGTCGAACCGCAGCACCGGCGCGCTCAGGTCCGGGACGTACAGCACGGCCACGTCCTTGTCCGGGTCGAACAGCACCACCCGCGCCTCGTACGTGGGGCCCACGCCGCCCACCCGGACGCTCGGGTCGTCGATGCCGGCCACCACGTGGGCGTTGGTCATCACGTGCTCCGGCGCGTACACGAAGCCGCTGCCCTCCCGGCCCTGGGTGCCGCTCACGCCCTCCACCTTCACCGTGCTGAGCCGGGCCGCGCGGGTGGCCGCGGGCGTGACGCTGTCGCCGGAGGGCTCGGCGACCTCGGCGGCCGACTCGTTCTCGAACGGGTTGAAGACCTGCGGGAACCCGGCGTCGGCCAGCGCGGACGTCGACCGGGAGAACCACGCCGGGGTGGTGTCCGGCATCACCCGCTGCACCGCGCCCAGCAGCGTCGAGTCCCGGATCGCCGAGGTGAGCAGCGAGGACGAGGAGGCCGCGAGGACGCTCGCCGCCACCCACGCCACGATCAGCGCCGCCGCCGAGTTCGCGACCGCGCCGCCGACCCCGTCGGCCACCCGGAGCGGGCCCGCGGCCATTTCTCCGCGCAGCCGCAGCGCGAGGCGTCCCGCCAGCTCGTGGACCGCCATCGCCGGCAGCAGCACCGTGACCACCGCGACCACGGTCGCCGCCGTCGAGCCCCGCTCCACCAGGTCCATCACCCACGGCAGGACCCACACGCCGAGCGCCGCGCCGCCCACGAAGCCCGCCAGCGACACGCAGCCGGCCACCAGGCCGCGCCGGTAGCCGGAGGCGGCGTAGGCCAGCACCACCAGCGCGAGCACGATGTCGAGCAGGTCCACGCGAACCGCCTTTCTGCCGGGCCCCGGGATCCTCAGTACGTGCCGTACCGGGCCGATGATCAGCCTGGTGCGCACGACTGTCCGGAAAACGGCCACCTGTGCGAGCGAGTGTGTGCGGGCCGGTCATGGGTGAAACGCCGTGCACCGGGACGATGGTTCCACCGGGTGGCACAGCACACATCGCGGACAGAGCGGATCCGCCGGACAGTGGGACCATGCGAGTCTTCCGAGGACCGCGCCGGGCCCGGGAGCGACGGACCGCCCGCATACCCGGCGCCGTGCGCATGCCGACCGCGGCACGGGCGCTGCTCGGTGCCCTGCCCGGGCTGGCCGCCGTCGCCGCGCTCTTCCTGTGCGCGAACGGGGTGGAACGGGCGGCCGACGCCGACGCCGAGGCCGTTCCGGCCGCCGCCACCGACCGGTACGCCGCGCCCCGGCCCGACATCGTGCCCCGGTCGGTCTGGCTGGGCGACGCCGCCCGCGCCCAGCCCGCCCCCCGCTACGACGACGAGGTGGTCGCCGTCTTCGTCCACCACACGGACACGCCCAACGGCTACGACTGCGCCGACGTGCCGGCCATCCTCCGCGGGGTGTACCAGGGTCAGACCGGTGCCCGGGACTGGGACGACATCGGCTACAACTTCGTCGTGGACCGCTGCGGCACCGTGTACGAGGGCCGCGCCGGCGGCATCGACCGGCCCGTCACCGGCGCCCACACCCAGGGCTTCAACCACCGCACCACCGGGATCGCCGCCCTCGGCACCTACACCGCCGGGGTGCCCGTGCCCGACGAGCTGACCGACGCGATCGCCGCCGTGGCGGCCTGGAAGCTGGGCGAGACCGGCACCGACCCGCGGGCGAAGGTCGCCCTGGTCTCCAGCAACGGCCTCAGCCGGTACGCCGCGGGCGCCACCGCCATGCTGCCCGCCGTCGCGGGCCACGACGACGGTTACCAGACCAGTTGCCCGGGTGCGGCTCTCTCCGCCCGCCTCGCGGACGTCCGGGACACGGCGGCCCGCCTCCAGGGCCGGGCCTGACCGCCCGGGCCGGCGGTGCGCCCGAGTCCGCGCGTCACTCCGGTCCGAACCTCGCCCACAGGCGGGGCAGGCGCTCGGCGAGGGCGCGGTCGTTCTCCAGGTCGATCGGTGCGCCCAGCGGTTCGGGGGGCGCGGGCGCGATGCCCAGGTCCGGGGCGACGGTGCCGGTGAGCTGCTCGTAGGCCTCGTCGGCCGCGTAGCCCAGCTCCTCGCCGTCGCCGTCCAGCTCCTCGTCGAAGTCGTCCAGCAGCTCGGCGAGCGAGTCGGGCTCGTGCACCGCGCCCTCGTACACCTCGCGGCCCTGGCCGATCAGCCAGCACCGGAAGAAGTCGAAGGCGTCGTCGCTCGCCCCGCCGAGCAGCACCCACGCGGCACCCCACAGGTCCCAGGTGCAGGCGCGGTTGTAGCGGGCCTCGAAGTGGCGGGCGAAGTCGAGCACCAGGTCCGGGTCCATGCCGAGCAGCCGCTCCACGAGCAGGTCGGCCTGGTCCTCGGAATCGCCGTCGGCGCGCTGCCGGGCGGCGTCGATCAGCTCCCAGAACTCCGTCTCGTCCATCACGGGTCCAGCATCGGCCCTGGGCGGGGGCGGCGCACGCGGAGTGCGGCGGATCGTTATGCGCGGGTGTGGTGGGGGTGCGTGTAGCGCGGTGTGTGCGGTGGGTGGGTCGGGGTCGCGCCGGGGGGTGTCCGTCCTCGGAACGGCGCGGAATGGGTCACTTGAAGAGGCTCGGGGTGTTGACGCGCCAACCGCTGCGGGCGGACACCCCCGGCACGCCCCTTCTCGCCGTACGCGGCTGCGGCCCGCCCTCGCTCCGCGCTCCTTCTCGCGGTACGCGGCTTCCCCGCCGCGTCGCCCCCGGCCGCCGCTGCGGGCCGTCGTCGCCCCCGCGGCAGCTGCGCGTGACCGCCCCGCCGCCCAGCTGCGGGCAGTCGCCGCCCCCCGCCGCCGCTGCGGGCAGTCGTGCCGCTGGGGCGGCACGGGTGGGCGCAGCGGCACCCGCAACGCCGGGCCGCGCATCCCTCGCGCCCGCACCCACCCCGGGCACCAAGACCACGCCGGGTCACGCGACCCCCGGTCAACCGGACCGCGCCGGTCCGCGGCACCCCGCACTCACCCCCCGTACAACCCCGCCAACCGCCGAGCCTCCCGCGCGAACCGTTCCCGCAGCGCCGCCGGCGCCAGCACCTCCACCTCCGGCCCGAGCCCCCTGAGCTGCGCATGCGCGACCTCCTCCGACTCCACCGGCAGCGCCACCGTCACCCAGCCGTCCGCATCCGGCGCACCCGCGGCGCTCAGCGCCTCCCGGGCCGACAGCGCGTCGACCGCGTACGGCAGCCCGCGCACCCCCCGCTCCGACAGCCGCACCACCACCTCGGCCCGCAGGATCGACCGCGCGAACTGCTCGGCCCGCTCGGCCCAGAACGCGGGCAGGTCGAAGCCGTCGTCCCGGACGAAACGTTCCTCGCCCGCCTCCACCGCCGTGAACCGGTCGATGCGGTACACGCGGAAGGGTCCGTCGTCCGCCGTCCCCGCGACCCGCGCGCAGAGGTACCAGACCCCGGCCTTCAGTACGAGCCCGTACGGCTCCAGCTCCCGGACGACCTCGTCCGTCCCGCGCCGGTAGCGCGCGGCGACGCGCCGGTCGTCCCAGACCGCGTCCGCCACCGCGGGCAGCAGCTCGGGCGTCTCCGGCTCGCGGAACCAGTTCGGCGCGTCCAGGTGGAAGCGCTGGGCCGCCGTACGGGAGGCGTCCCGCAGGGAGGGGAGCAGGGCCGCCGACACCTTCAGGCGGGCCGCCGAGGCCGCGTCCTCCAGGCCCATCTCGCGCAGCGCCCCGGGGACTCCGGACAGGAACAGCGCCTCCGCCTCGCCCCGGGCCAGCCCGGTCAGGCGGGTGCGGTAGCCGCCGACGAGGCGGTAGCCGCCGGCCCGGCCGCGCTCCGCGTACACCGGCACGCCCGCCTCCGACAGCGCCTGCGCGTCCCGCGTCACGGTCCGCTCCGACACCTCCAGCTCGCGGGCCAGCTCGGCGGCGGTCATGGACGGGCGGGACTGGAGGAGCAGCACCATCTTGATGAGGCGGGCAGCGCGCATGCCCACATGATGCAGGAGGCGCGGAAGGCCCCCGCCGGGGCGGGGGCCTTCCGTTCGTGGTGACTCGCCTCTACAGGCCGTAGCGCTCGCGCGCCTCCTTCACGGCCGTCGCCTTGACCTCGCCGCGCCGGGCGAGCTGGGCCAGGGCCGCGACCACGATGGACTCGGCGTCCACGCCGAAGTGGCGGCGGGCGGCGTCCCGGGTGTCCGACAGGCCGAAGCCGTCGGCACCGAGCGACGAGTAGTCCTGCTCGACCCACTGCGCGATCTGGTCCGGGACCTGGCGCATGTAGTCGGAGACCGCGAGCACCGGGCCCTCGGCGCCCTGCAGCGCCCGGCGGACGTACGGCACCCGGTCCTCGCCGCGCAGCAGCGCCGCGTCGGCGTCCATGGCGTCCCGGCGCAGCTCCGTCCAGGAGGTCGCGGACCACACGTCGGCGGCCACGCCCCACTCCTCGGCGAGCAGCCGCTGCGCCTTGAGCGTCCAGTGGATCGCCGTGCCGGAGCCGAGCAGCTGGATGCGCGGGGCGTTCGCGGCCGGGGTCAGGCCCGCCGTCTCCGCCGTGTTGAAGCGGTACAGGCCCTTGACGATGCCCTCGTCCACCCCGGACGGCTTGGCCGGCTGCGGCATCGGCTCGTTGTAGACCGTCAGGTAGTAGAAGACGTTCGGGTCCTCGCCCGGGGCCGCCTCGCCGTACATGCGGCGCAGACCGTCCTTGACGATCGCCGCGATCTCGTACGCGAACGCCGGGTCGTAGGAGAGCGCGGCCGGGTTGGTCGCCGCGATGGCCGGGGAGTGGCCGTCCGCGTGCTGGAGGCCCTCACCGGTGAGGGTGGTGCGGCCCGCGGTGGCGCCCACCAGGAAGCCGCGGCCGAGCTGGTCGCCGAGCTGCCACATCTGGTCGGCCGTGCGCTGCCAGCCGAACATCGAGTAGAAGATGTAGAACGGGATCATCGCCTCGCCGTGCGTCGCGTACGCGGTGGACGCGGCGATGAAGTCGGCCATCGAGCCGGCCTCGGTGATGCCCTCGTTGAGGATCTGGCCGTTCTTGGCTTCCTTGTAGTACATCAGCTGGTCGCGGTCGACCGGCTCGTACGTCTGGCCCTTGGGCGAGTAGATGCCCAGTGACGGGAAGAGGCTCTCCATGCCGAAGGTGCGGGCCTCGTCGGGGACGATCGGCACCCAGCGCTTGCCGGTCTCCTTGTCCCGGACCAGGTCCTTGACCAGGCGGACGAAGGCCATGGTCGTCGCGACGTTCTGCGAGCCGGAGCCCTTGTCGAAGGAGGCGAACGCCTTGTCGGCGGGGGCGGGCAGCGGCGCGAGCGGGTGGACGCGGCGGGCCGGGGCGGGGCCGCCGAGGGCGGCGCGGCGCTCCTGGAGGTAGCGCACCTCGGGGGAGTCGGCGCCGGGGTGGCCGTAGGGGACCACGCCGTCGACGAAGGCGCTGTCCGCGATCGGCAGGCCGAGCAGGTCGCGCATGTCCTTGAACTCGTCCACCGAGAGCTTCTTCATCTGGTGGTTGGCGTTCTTCGACGCGAAGCCGGAGCCGAGGGTGTGGCCCTTGACCGTCTGGGCCAGGATCACGGTGGGCGCGCCCTTGTGGGCGAGCGCGGCGCGGTAGGCGGCGTACACCTTGCGGGACTCGTGACCACCGCGGGAGAAGTGGAAGCACTCGAGGATCTTGTCGTCGGACAGGAGCTTCGCCATTTCGGCGAGCTGCGGGTCCTTGTTGAAGAAGTCCTCGCGGATGTAGGCGGCGTCGCGCGTCTGGTACGTCTGGACCTGGGCGTCCGGTACCTCGCGCAGGCGGCGTACCAGGGCGCCGGTGGTGTCGAGCTGGAACAGCTCGTCCCAGGCCGTGCCCCACAGCGACTTGATCACGTTCCAGCCGGCGCCGCGGAACTGGGCCTCCAGCTCCTGCACGATCTTGAAGTTGGCGCGGACCGGACCGTCGAGGCGCTGCAGGTTGCAGTTGATGACGAAGGTCAGGTTGTCCAGGCCCTCGCGGGAGGCGAGGGTGAGCGCGGTGGTGGACTCCGGCTCGTCCATCTCGCCGTCGCCGAGGAACGCCCACACGTGGGAGTTGGTCAGGTCCTTGATGCCGCGGCTGGTCAGGTAGCGGTTGAACCGCGCCTGGTAGATCGCGGAGATCGGACCGAGGCCCATGGAGACGGTGGGGAACTCCCACAGCCAGGGCAGGCGGCGCGGGTGCGGGTAGGACGGCAGGCCGTTCCCGCCGGCCTCGCGGCGGAAGTTGTCCAGCTGCTCCTCGTTCAGGCGGCCGTCGAGGAAGGCGCGGGCGTAGATGCCGGGGGAGGCGTGGCCCTGGACGTAGAGCTGGTCGCCGGAGCCGTCACCCTCCTTGCCCTTGAAGAAGTGGTTGAAGCCGGTCTCGTAGAGCCAGGCCGCGGAGGCGAAGGTGGCGATGTGGCCGCCGACGCCGTACTTGCTGCCGCGGGTCACCATCGCCGCCGCGTTCCAGCGGTTCCAGGCGGTGATCCGCTGCTCCATCGCCTCGTCGCCGTCCACGGTGGGCTCGTCGGCGGTCGGGATGGAGTTGACGTAGTCGGTCTCCAGCAGCTTCGGCAGCGCCAGGCCCGCGCCCTCGGCGCGCTCCAGCGTGCGGCGCATCAGGTACGCGGCACGGTGCGGCCCGGCCGCCTTGGTGACGGCGTCCAGGGAGGCCTGCCACTCGGCGGTCTCCTCGGGGTCGCGGTCCGGGAGCTGGTCGAGCTCGCTCGGCTGGATGGCTTTGGGGTCGGTCGTCATGTCGCCGCCTTCCTCAGTCGAAGGGGGTTCCCTCATCGGCAAGGGTTCGGGGGTGCCCTAGGTCTTTGGCAGGACAGGGCTGGGGCTTGGGTGGAAGCCCGTCTGTGACTGTAACTCCCTGATCGATGATCGATCAAAGGGTTGAGGGGCAAAACCTCTTGATCACGAGAAAGTCGGCACGGGGTGCCTCCGGCGGTGGCACGGGGTGACCTTGAAGTTGGCGGTTCGTGCAGGTGAGAGGGGGTGGGCGCGGATGAGCCCGGGAGGTTCGGTCGAGTGGCGTCCGCGGGTGGGCCCACGCGGCGGAGCCGCATATCGGTACAGCCCCGCGACCCCATGAGGGGCGCGGGGAACTGCGCGAACGGGGGCGGCGGGGGTGAAGGAACGCGTCAGGGGCGCGGGGCGCAGCCCAGGACGTGGGACTTCACGATCTCCGGGATGCGAGGGTCACGGCGGCGGAAGGCCGCGACCAGCTCCTCGTGCTCCTCCGCGTACGACTGCTGCACCGTCCCCAGCCACCGTATCGACAGCGCCGTGAACACCTCGATCCCCAGCCCCTCCCACGTGTGCAGCAGCACCGAGTTGCCCGCCGCCCGCACCAGCTCCCGGTGGAAGCCCACCGTGTGCCGCACCTGGCCGGTGCCGTCGGAGACCCGGTCGGCCTCGTACAGCGCGGCGACGTGCGGCTCCAGGGCCGAGCAGTCCAGGGCGAGCCGGTCCGCCGCCAGCTCGGCCGCGATGGCCTCCAGGCCGGCCCGGACGGGGTAGCTCTCCTCCAGGTCGGCGGCGGTCAGGTTGCGCACCCGCACGCCCTTGTTCGGCGCCGACTCGATCAGCCGCAGCGACTCCAGCTCCCGCAGCGCCTCCCGCACCGGCGTCTGGCTGACCTCCAGCTCGGTCGCGATCCGCCGCTCCACGATCCGCTCGCCCGGCTGCCAGCGCCCGCTGATGATCCCTTCCAGGATGTGCTCGCGGATCTGTTCGCGCAGCGAGTGGACGACGGGCGCGGTCATGAGAGCTCCTTCGGGAGGGGGCCCCTTCGGCCCCCTGGGGGACTGACGTTTAGACAATACGGCCGTCACGGGGGGCGGGAAGGGCGCACGGGGGCGCTTTGACGCAGGTGAGACGAGACTTACACAGCGTGCCCCGGTCGAAACACGGCGATGCCCCCGCCCGGGAGGTTCCGGGCGGGGGCACCGTACAGGCCCACTGGCGAGGGTGACTACAGGCCGAGCTCGACCTCGAACTCGCCCGCCTCCAGGATCGCCTTGACCGCCGTCAGGTAGCGGGCGGCGTCGGCGCCGTCCACCAGACGGTGGTCGTAGGACAGGGTCAGGTACGTCATGTCGCGGACGCCGATGAGCGGGCCGTCCTCCGTCTCGATGACGGCCGGACGCTTGACCGTGGCACCGATGCCGAGGATGGCGACCTGGCCCGGCGGCACGATGATCGTGTCGAACAGCGCGCCGCGCGAACCGGTGTTGCTGATGGTGAAGGTCGCACCGGCCAGCTCGTCCGGGCTGATCTTGCTGGCCCGCACCTTGCCCGCCAGGTCGGCGGTCGCCTTGGCGATGCCGGCCAGGTTCAGGTCACCGGCGTTCTTGATGACCGGGGTCATCAGGCCCTTCTCGGAGTCCACCGCGATACCGATGTTCTCGGTGTCGAAGTAGGTGATGGTCCCCTCGGCCTCGTTGATCTTGGCGTTGACCGGGGCGTGGGCCTTGAGGGCCTGGGCCGCGGCCTTGACGAAGAACGGCATCGGGGAGAGCTTGACGCCCTCGCGAGCCGCGAACGCGTCCTTGGCACGGGCGCGCAGCTTCATCAGACGGGTGACGTCGACCTCGACGACCGACGACAGCTGGGCCTGCTCGTGCAGCGCCTTGACCATGTTGTCGCCGATGACCTTGCGGATGCGCGGCATCTTGACGGTCTGGCCACGCAGCGGGGAGGCCTCCAGGACGGGGGCCTTCTTCGCGGCGGGCGCGGCAGGGGCGGCGGCCGGAGCCGGGGCGGCGGCCTTCGCGGCCTCGGCCGCGGCGACGACGTCCTGCTTGCGGATACGGCCGCCGACGCCGGTGCCCTTGACGGTGGACAGGTCGACGCCGTTCTCGGCGGCGAGCTTGCGCACCAGCGGGGTGACGTAGGCGCCGTCGTCCACCGGCTGGGCGGCGGCCGGGGCAGCCGGAGCGGCGGCCGGGGCCGACGCGGGCGCCGGGGCGGCGGGCTGCGGGGCCGGAGCCAGCGGCGCCTGCGGGGCCGGGGCGGCCGGAGCCGGAGCGGCCTGCGCGGGAGCCGGGGCCGGAGCCGCCGGAGCCGGGGTGGGCTCGGGCTGGGCCGGAGCAGCGGGGGCGGCCGGGGCAGCCGCCGGGGCGGCGCCCGCCGCACCGATGACGGCGAGCTTGGCGCCGACCTCGGCCGTCTCGTCCTCGCCGACCACGATCTCCAGCAGGGTGCCGGAGGTGGGGGCCGGGATCTCGGTGTCGACCTTGTCGGTCGAGACCTCGAGCAGCGGCTCGTCCTCCTCGACGCTGTCACCGACCGACTTCAGCCAGCGGGTGACGGTGCCCTCGGTGACGGACTCGCCGAGCGCGGGCAGCACCACGTCCGTGCCCTCCGCGGAGCCGCCGGCGGCGGCGTCGGCGGTGGGAGCGGGCGCCGGGGCGGCCTGCTCGGTGGAGGGGCGGCCGGGGCGGGCTCGGGGCCGGCTCGGCGACCTGCTCGGCCTGCGGGGCCGGGGCGGCGGCGGGGGCGCCGCTGCCGTCGTCGATCAGCGCCAGCTCGGCGCCGACCTCGACGGTCTCGTCCTCGGCGACCTTGATGGAGGACAGCACGCCCGAGGCGGGGGCCGGGATCTCGGTGTCGACCTTGTCGGTCGAGACCTCGAGCAACGGCTCGTCGGCCTCGACGCGCTCACCCTCGGCCTTCAGCCAGCGGGTGACGGTGCCCTCGGTGACGCTCTCGCCGAGCGCCGGAAGGGTTACGGAAACCGCCATGGTTTCGGTTGCTCCTTACGAAATTGCGGAAGTCTGTGTCGTCGCGCCCGAAGACCGAAGCGGTCAGTCGTGCATGTGGAGCGGCTTGCCGGCCAGCGCCAGGTGGGCCTCGCCGAGCGCCTCGTTCTGCGTCGGGTGGGCGTGGATGAGCTGGGCCACCTCGGCCGGCAGCGCCTCCCAGTTGTAGATCAGCTGCGCCTCGCCGACCTGCTCGCCCATACGGTCGCCGACCATGTGGACGCCGACCACGGCGCCGTCCTTGACCTGGACCAGCTTGATCTCGCCCGCGGTCTTCAGGATGCGGCTCTTGCCGTTGCCGCCCAGGGGGAACTTGATCGAGACGACCTTGTCCGCGCCGTAGACCTCCTTCGCCCTGGCCTCGGTGAGACCGACGGAGGCGACCTCCGGGTGGCAGTACGTCACCCGCGGCACGCCGTCGTAGTCGACCGGCACGGTCTTCAGGCCGGCGAGCCGCTCCGCCACCAGGATGCCCTCGGCGAAGCCGACGTGCGCGAGCTGGAGGGTGGGAACGAGGTCACCGACGGCGGAGATGGTCGGGACGTTGGTCCGCATGTACTCGTCCACGAGGACGAAGCCGCGGTCCGTCGCGACGCCGTTCTCCTCGTAGCCCAGGCCCTGCGAGACCGGGCCGCGGCCGATGGCGACGAGCAGGACCTCGGCCTCGAACTCCTTGCCGTCGGCGAGGGTGACCTTGACGCCGTCCTGGGTGTACTCGGCCTTCTGGAAGAAGGTGCCCAGGTTGAACTTGATGCCGCGCTTGCGGAAGGCGCGCTCCAGGAGCTTGGAGCTGTTCTCGTCCTCGACCGGGACGAGGTGCTTGAGGCCCTCGATGACCGTGACCTCGGAACCGAAGGACTTCCACGCGGAGGCGAACTCGACGCCGATGACGCCGCCGCCCAGCACGATCGCGGACTTCGGCACGCGGTCCAGCGTGAGGGCGTGGTCCGAGGAGATGATCCGGTTGCCGTCGATCTCCAGGCCCGGCAGCGTCTTCGGCACGGAGCCGGTCGCGAGCAGGACGTGGCGGCCCTGGACACGCTGGCCGTTGACGTCGACGGAGGTGGGGGAGGAGAGCCGGCCCTCACCCTCGATGTACGTGATCTTGCGGGAGGCGACCAGACCCTGCAGGCCCTTGTACAGGCCGGCGATCACCTCGTCCTTGTACTTGTGCACGCCGGCCATGTCGACGCCCTCGAAGGACGTCTTGACGCCGAACTGCTCGCTCTCACGGGACTGGTCGGCGACCTCGCCCGCGTGGAGCAGGGCCTTGGTGGGGATGCAACCGTTGTGCAGGCAGGTGCCGCCGAGCTTGTTCTTCTCGATCAGGGCGACGTCCAGGCCCAGCTGCGCCCCGCGCAGGGCCGCGGCGTAACCACCGCTGCCACCGCCGAGGATCACTAGGTCGAAAACGGTGCTGGCGTCGTTCGCCACGTCACGTCCTCCATGCATGTGCGCCACGCCGGTCTCCAGTGACCGGTCGGCGGCTGGTGTCCGGCCGCTCATTGTTCTCGGCCCTTGGGTGGGCCCTGTCCTGCCGGGCTCCATCTTCGCACTTGTGAGAGGCGAACGAGACGTGGGGCCGGGGTGTGAGACACCCCACGTTCACGTGAGCGGGTTTTCCCTGCGGTTCATTTGTGCCGACGCCAGCGGCTCCGCCGCGTGGGCGCGACGCCCTGCGGTTCTTCTCGGCCGACGCCGGGACAGCCCACCCAGGGGCGCGGGGAACCGCGCGACGAGCCACGACGGGCCCGCAGCCGCACGATCACCCGCGCCCCGAACCCCTTAGGCGCCCCCGGCCCAGCTGGCCCAGCTAGCCCAGCTCACCCGCAGCCGCCAGCTCGGCGACCCGCACCAGCGTCCGCACCGCCGTCCCCGTGCCGCCCTTCGGCGTGTACCCGAACGGCCCGCCCTCGTTGAAGGCCGGACCCGCGATGTCCAGGTGCGCCCAGGTGATGCCCTCGCCGACGAACTCGCGCAGGAACAGACCGGCCACCAGGCCGCCGCCCATCCGCTCGCCCATGTTCGCGATGTCCGCGGTCGGCGAGTCCATGCCCTTGCGCAGGTGTTCCGGCAGCGGCATCGGCCACGCCGGCTCGCCGGACTCCTCCGCCGCCTCGTGCACCGCGGAGCGGAACGCGTCGTCGTTCGCCATGATCCCGTACGTGCGGCTGCCCAGCGCCAGCATCATCGCGCCCGTCAGCGTCGCCACGTCGATGATCGCGTCCGGCTTGTCCTGCGAGGCCGCCCACAGCGCGTCGGCGAGCACCAGCCGGCCCTCGGCGTCGGTGTTGAGCACCTCCACCGTCTTGCCGCTGTACATGCGCAGCACATCACCCGGGCGGGTGGCGGAGCCCGACGGCATGTTCTCGGCCAGCGCCAGCCAGCCGGTCACGTTGACCTCCAGGCCGAGCCGCGCGGCCGCGACCACCGCGGCGAACACGGCGGCGGCACCGGCCATGTCGCACTTCATCGTCTCGTTGTGGCCGGCCGGCTTCAGCGAGATGCCGCCCGAGTCGTAGGTGATGCCCTTGCCGACGAAGGCGAGGGACTTCTTCGCCTTGGGCGAGGTGTACGACAGCTTCACCAGCCGCGGACCCGACGCCGAACCGGCGCCGACGCCGAGGATGCCGCCGTAGCCGCCCTTGGTGAGCGCCTTCTCGTCGAGCACCTGCACCTTGATGCCGTGCTCCTTGGCGGCCGCCTGCGCCACCGCCGCGAAAGCCTCCGGGTCGAGGTCGTTCGGCGGGGTGTTGACCAGGTCGCGGGCGCGGTTCAGCTCCTCGGCGACGGCCGCGGCACGCTCGATCGCCGCCTTGTACGCCTTGTCGCGCGGCTTGCCGCCGAGCAGCGCGGCCTCCGCCAGCGGGGCCTTGCCGTTGCCGTTGGCCTTCGCCTTGGCACCCTTGGCCTCCGTGGCCGACGCCTTGTACGCGTCGAAGGAGTACGCGCCGAGCAGCAGGCCCTCGGCGACGACACCGGCGTCGGCGGCCTCGGCGAGCGGCAGGGCGAAGGCGGCCTTCTTGGCGCCGGCCAGGGCGCGGGCGGCCGCGCCGGCGGCCCGGCGCAGCGCCTCGGGGTCGAAACCGGCGTCCTTCTCGGGCTCGGCACCGAGGCCCACCGCCACGACGACGGGGGCCTTGAAGCCGGACGGAGCGGGCAGCTTCGTCACCTCGCCCTCGGCACCGGAGGCGCCGAGGGTCTCCAGGACGGCGGCGAGCCGGCCGTCGTACGCCTTGTCCACGGCCTCGGCGCCCGGGGCGACGGACGGGCCGCCTGCGCCCTTGGCGACGCCGATCACGATCGCGTCGGCCCGCAGGCCGGGCGCCGCGGCGGTGGAGAGAGTGAGAGCAGTCACGGTGGTGAAATCTCGCTTCCGTATGAAGTCTGGTGTGGCCGAATGCGGGTGGGTCGACCGGGCCCGACATCCGACCCTAGATCCCTCCTGCGATGCGGTCCTCGCCTGGGCAGGCGAACACTCGGCACGAGCCTACGCTCGCGCACGGGCGCGCTCCCTCCCGCGGGGCCGTGGTTTCCCCGCCGCTGTGCGGGTGGGAGATCATTCCGGGGGCATGCCGCCCACCCCCTCCCGCACTCTGGAGCACTTCCCGTGAGACGCCCGGTCCTGCCGACAGCCCTTCTCCTGCTGCTGCTTGCCGGCTGCACCTCGGCCCCCGCCGGCGACGACGGTGACGGCGGTGCCGGCGTCGGCGTCGGCGGTGGCGGTGGCGGTGGCGGTGGCGGTGGCGAGGCCGCCGGCCACTGGCGGCCGACGGCCGGCACCGCCTGGCAGTGGCAGCTCAGTGGCAGGCTCGACACCTCCGTCGACGTACCGGTCTACGACATCGACGGCTTCGACCACGACGAGGCCACGGTCGCCGGCCTGCACGACGACGGGCGCAAGGTCATCTGCTACGTCTCCACCGGCGCCTGGGAGGACTTCCGGCCCGACGCCGACGCGTTCCCCGAGGAGGTGCTGGGCAAGGGCAACGGCTGGGAGGGCGAGCGGTGGCTGGACATCCGCGCGACTGACGTCCTGGAGCCGCTGATGGCCGAGCGCCTCGACATGTGCCGCGACAAGGGCTTCGACGCCGTGGAGCCGGACAACATGGACGGCTACAAGAACGACACCGGCTTCCCGCTCACCGGCGACGACCAGCTCCGCTACAACCGGCTGATCGCGAAGCTCGCCCACGACCGCGGGATGGCCGTCGGGCTGAAGAACGACCTGGACCAGATCCCGGACCTGGTCGACGACTTCGACTTCGCCGTCAACGAACAGTGCGCCCAGTACGGCGAGTGCGCCGACAACCGGCCGTTCGTCGACGCGGACAAGGCGGTGTTCCACGTCGAGTACGAGCTGCCGACCGAGCGCTTCTGCGCCGACTCCCGTGAGCTGCGGCTCAGTTCGATGCTGAAGAAGTACGAACTGGACGCGTGGCGGGAGGCCTGCTGAGCCGGTGGCTCAACCGAGGACGAGGACCACGAGGGCGGTGGTGGCCGCCGTCTCCGCCACGCCGCCGAAGACGTCGCCCGTGACGCCGCCGAAGCGGCGGACGCAGTGGCGCAGGAGGAGTTCGGCCACCGCGGCGGCGCACACCACGGCGAGCGCCGTGCGCAGCGCGTCGTACGGGCCCAGGTACGCGCCCGCCGCCGCGCCAGCCAGGGTGACGGCCGCCGTCGCCGCCAGCGCCCCGCCGGCCGGGACCACCCCGGCGACCGCCGCGCCCAGGCCCTCCGGGCGGGCGGCGGGCACTCCGGTCCGGGCCGCCGTCGTGAGCGCCAGCCGGGCGGCGGTCGCCGACACCACGGCGGCGAGCGCGCCCCGCGCCCACGAGCCGTCGTAGGCCTGCGCGAGGGCGGCCACCTGGGCGAGCAGCGTGAACAGCAGGGTGAGCACGCCGAACGGTCCGATGTCCGACTGCTTCATGATCCGCAGGGCGTCCTCGGCGGGCTTGCCGCTGCCCAGTCCGTCGGCGGTGTCGGCCAGTCCGTCCAGGTGCAGTCCACGCGTGAGTACGGCGGGGACGGCGGCCGTGGCGACCGCGGCGAGCAGGGTCCCGGCACCCAGGGCGAGCAGCAGGAGCCCGGCGGCCGCGGCGGCGACGCCGACGGTCAGCCCGGCCAGCGGCGCGCACAGCATGCCGCCGCGCGCGGCGTCCCGGTCCCAGCGGGTCACCTTGACCGGGAGCACGGTGAGGGTGCCGAAGGCGAAACGGAGGCCGTCGGGGGAGGGGGTCCTGAGCACCGGCGCAGACTACCCGGCGGTCGGCGGGGCGTGGGCGGGCACTGGGGATAAAGTGCGCATATGGGAGATTGGTGGCAGCGCAACATCATGGAGCCGGGCAAGCTGCCGCTGCTCCTCGCGCTGGCGGCGTTCGTGCTGACGTTCGCGATCACCCGGGTGATCACCCGTCTGATCCGGGCGGGCAAGGGGCCCTTCGGGAACGTCAAGGCGGGCGGGGTGCACATCCACCACGTCGTTCCGGGGGTCGTGCTCACCGTCGTCGGGGGCTTCGGCGCGGTCGCGGGGGGCCGGCACGGGGTCTGGTCGGCGCTCGCGGCGGTGGTCTTCGGTATCGGGGCGGGGCTGGTCCTGGACGAGTTCGCGCTGATCCTGCACCTCGACGACGTGTACTGGAGCGAGGCGGGGCGCAAGAGCGTGGAGGTCGTGGTGCTCACCGCGGCGCTGGTCGGGCTGGTGCTGGCGGGGTTCACGCCGTTCGGTGTCGACGGGATGTCCCAGGACGAGTTGCAGGACCGCGCGAACGTCATCGCGACGGTCGCGGGGAACTTCCTGTTCTCCCTCCTCGCCCTGGCCAAGGGCAAGGCGCGGCTGGCGATCTTCGGGGTCATCGTGCCCCTGGTCGCTCTGGTCGGCGCGGTTCGCCTGGCCCGGCCGGGCTCTCCGTGGGCCCGCCGGTTCTACGCCCGCCGGCCGCGGGCCCGCGCACGCGCCCGGCTGCGCGCCGCCCGCCACGACCGCCGCTGGTCCGGACCGCGCCGCGTCGTCCAGGACTGGATCGGCGGCCGTCCGGATCCGCGGTGACGGTGCCCTGCCTGCGGCGGCCTGTGCGGGTTCGGTGGGGGTGCGTGTAGCGCGGTGTGTCCGGTGGGTGGGTCGGGGTCGCGCCGGGGGGTGTCCGTCCTCGGAACGGCGCGGAATCGGTCACTTGAAGAGGCTCGGGGCGTTGACGCGCCAACCGCTGCGGGCGGACACCCCCCGACACGCCCCCTTCTCGCCGTACGCGGCTGCGGCCCGCCCTCGCTCCGCGCTCCTTCTCGCCGTACGCGGCTTCCCCGCCGCGTCGCCCCCGGCCGCCGCTGCGGGCCGTCGTCGCCCCCGCGGCAGCTGCGCGTGCCCCCCCGCCGCAGCTGCGAGCAGTCGCCGCCCCCGCCGCTGCGGGCAGTCGCCGCCTCCCCGCCGCCGCTGCACGTGCCCCCGCCGCAGCTGCGGGCAGTCTCCGCCTCCCCGCCGCCGCTGCACGTGCCCCCGCCGCAGCTGCGGGCAGTCTCCGCCTCCCTGCCGCCGCTGCGCGTGACCGCCCCCGCCGCCGCTGCGGGCAGTCGTGCCGCTGGGGCGGCACGGGTGGGCGCAGCGGCACCCCGCAACGCCGGGCCGCGCACCCCTCGCGCCCGCGCCCACCCCAGGGCCGGGTGCTACGCCGGGCCGCGCGACCTACCCCGCGCCCGCACCCACCCCGGAGGACCAAGCCAGCCCGGTCCACTGAACCGCGTTCACTCGTCCCCGGGCACGGCCTTGCCGTCGGAGATCTCCGGCAGCTCCGCTGCCAAGGACGCCGCCGCCTGGACCAGGGGCAGCGCCAGCAGTCCGCCCGCGCCCTCGCCCACCTGTACGCCCTGGGTCAGCAGCGGCTCCATGGCCATCCGGTCCAGCGCCTTCGCCTGGCCCGGCTCCCCGCTGTCGTGCGCGGCCAGCCACCAGTCCGGCGCCCGGAACGCCACCCGCTGCCCGACCAGCGCGCACGCGGCCGTCACGACGCCGTCCAGGATCACCGGCACCTTCCGCACCGCGCTCTGCAGCAGGAAGCCCGTCATGGCGGTGAGGTCCGCGCCGCCGACCGTGGCGAGGAGTTGCAGCTGGTCGCCGAGGACGGGGCGCGCGCGGCGCAGCGCGTCGCGGATCGCCGCGCACTTGCGCATCCAGGCCAGGTCGTCGATCGGCAGCCCGCCCCGGCCGGTGACGACCGACGCGTCCGTCCCGCACAGCGCGGCCACCAGCGTCCCCGCCGCCGTCGTACCGCCCACGCTCACGTCACCCAGCACCACCAGGTCGGTGCCCGAGTCGGCCTCCTCGTCGGCCACCGCCATCCCGGCGCGGAAGGAGGCCTCCGCCTCCTCGGGGGTCAGCGCGTCCTCGATGTCGATGCGGCCGCCGCCGCGCCGCACCCGGTGTCCCGCCACCTCGGCCGGCAACGTCTCCGGGTCGCAGTCCAGGGCCATGTCGACGACGCGCACCGGTACGTCCAGGCGCCTGGCGAGCACCGACACCGGCCGGCCGCCCTCCAGTACCGCGCGCACCAGTTCACCGGCACCGCCCGCGGGCCGCGCCGACACGCCCAGCTCGGCGACCTTGTGGTCGCCGGCGAAGAGCACCACCCGGGGGCGTACGACGGGGCGTACCGGTACGGCGGACTGGGCCGCCGACAGCCACTCGCCCAGGTCGTCGAGGCGGCCCAGTGATCCGGGCGGGACGACCTGACGCTCCCGGCGCGCCTCCGCGTCGCGACGTACCCCGCCGTCGGGGCGCTCGATCAGGTCGGTGAAGTCGTCGAGATTCAGCGAGCTCATTCGCCGAACAGTACCGGCCCCGGTCGAACGCGAAGGAGGGCCCGTGGGCGGCACGTCCGGGCGGCGTCGTTGCGCCCCGGATCGCGCTCACCTACGTAACGTTTTGCCTGGAATGTCTTACGTGCCCGCGTACGTCTCGTGTCGGGAGCCGCTCGTGTCCGGAACCTCCGCCCCCTCGGTGCCTCCCGTCCCCCCGTACGGGCCGTACCGCGAGGACTGCCCCTGGTGCGGCTCGCGGCGGCTGCGGGCCCGGCTGCGCGGTGACGGGCCGCGGCAGGGGGCACCCCACCGGTCTCCGGTCGAGCGGTGCGCGGACTGCCGCCACGTCTTCCGGAACCCGCCGCTCACCCCCGGTCCGGAGCATCTTCTGGTCCGGGCCGGAGTCCGGTTCAGACACCGGCTGGCCGCCCGGGCGCTGTACCGCCACTGTCCCGAGCCCGAGAGCTGGCTGGACGTCGGCACCGGCGACGCCGACTTCCCCCGGACCGCCCGCACGCACTTCCCGTACACCGCGTTCGACGGCCTGGACGCCACCCACCGCGTGCTGCGGGCCCGCGCCGTCGAGCGGGTCGAGGAGGCGTTCGTCGGGCGGCTGACGGATCCGCACATCGCGGCCCGGCTGCGGGCGCGCTACGACGTCGTGAGCCTCTTCCAGTACCTGGAGCGGGTGGTGGACCCGCGGGCGGAGCTGCGAGGCGCGCTGCGGGTGCTGCGGCCCGGCGGGCATCTGCTCGTCGACGTGGCCGACCCGCGTCGCCTGCTGCCCGTCCACCCGGTCGGACTGGGCGCCGAACTCGTGGCCCAGGGCTGCACGGTCCTCACGGGCGCCAGGGGGCACCGGGTCGTCGCGCGCAAGGACGGCTCAGCCCCGTAGCACCAGCGCCTGGCCCGCCACCACCAGCAGCACCTGCTCGCACTCGGCCGCGAACGCCGCGTTCAGGCGGCCGAGTTCGTCGCGGTAGCGGCGGCCGGACGCCGTGGCCGGGACGATGCCCGAACCGACCTCGTTCGACACCGCCACCAGCGTGCGGCGGGTGTCGCGGACCGCCCGGGTCAGTTCCCGCACCCGGTCCCGCAGCGCCCGTTCGCCGCCGTCGGCCCACTCCTCGTCGTCCCACGCGCCGACCGCGTCCATCGCGTCCGTCAGCCACAGGGACAGGCAGTCGACGAGGAGGGGCGGGCCCTCGTCCTTCAGGAGGGGGACCAGGTCGCAGGTCTCGGCGGTCCGCCACGAACCGGGGCGGCGTTCCCGGTGCGCGCCGACCCGGGCCGCCCATTCGGTGTCGCCGTTGCGGGAGCCGCCGGTGGCCACGTAGAGGACGTCGGGGAAGGGTTCGAGGCGGCGTTCCGCCTCCACCGACTTGCCCGACCGGGCACCGCCCAGGACCAGGGTGCGCCGCGGGACGTCGGGCACGTCCTCGTACGAGCCCACCGTCAGCGTCGTGCCGTCCGGCACCGCCCGTGCGCCCGCCGCCGCGAGCCGCCGCGCCAGCTCCCGGCCCGGCGGCACGTCGTGGTCCAGGTGGACGGCGACGACGTCCGTCGTCGGGCCCGCCGCGCCCACCGCCCGCAGCCGCGCCAGCGCGTCCGGCCGCCCCACGACGTCCGCGAGGACCAGGTCGTACGGCTCGGCGGGCTCCTCCAGGCCCGCCGGGGCGCCGCCCGGCGGCACGTAGAGGAGCCGCCGACCGTCGGGTCCCGTCACGGCGTAACCCGTCCCCGGCGCGTCCAGCGCCACCGCCCGCACCCGGTGCCCGGTCAGCAGCGCCAGCTCCCGGCCGTCCGGCACCCGGCCCGGCTGCGGCAGCCCGGCCGGCACCTCCACGGCGGGGCCGTCGTGAGGGTGGGAGAGCAGCACCTGCCGTACGCCGGACAGGGAGTGCCCGGCCCTGGCGGCGGCGAACGCGGCGCCGGGCGTCAGGTCGAGCAGCAGCGCGCCGTCCACCAGCAGCGCGGTCGCCGCACGCGCGTCCTCGCCCTGCGCCGCGGCACAGGCCGCGCAGGGACAGTCGGGGCGGGGGAGTCCCGCGGGGGCACCGGTGCCGAGCAGAGTCACGTCCACGCACCGATTTTCGCCGGTCACCCGGCGACATGCGCGCCCGAGTCCCCCGGGGGGCGGGTGCCGCGACCGTTCCCGCCCCCCGGGGGTCCCCCTGCGGGGCCTTCTCCCCTGGCCTTCTACGGTGCGCCCGGTTCAGCGCATAGGCTGCGGGCGGAGGGCGGATCAAGATCCGGCTTCCGCTCTGCATGTGCTCACATCTTGGAGGCGTACATGGCGGCATGGACGTGGCGGTTCGAGACGGCCGACGGGACGGAGGTCCAGCCCGCGGTGCAGCCCGAGGAGTTCACCACGCAAGGGGACGCCGAGTCCTGGATCGGGGAGCAGTGGAAGGACCTCCGGGAGGGCGGCACCGACCAGGTGCGGCTCTTCGAGGACTCCACCGAGATCTACGGCCCGATGAGCCTGCACGCCGAGGAGGCGGAGGCCGATGCCGAGGCCGAGGCGGGGACCGAGGCCTGAGGCCCGGGGGCGGGGGCGGCCCCGCCCCCGTCACTGCTCGCCGAGCGTCACCTCGGCCGTGTGCTCCTTGCCGTCCCGGGTGTACGTCACCTTCGTCCGGTCGCCCGGCCGCATCGACGCCAGCGCCTCGGACAGCGAGGTGATGGTGGTGATGTCCGTGTCGCCGAGCTTCACGAGGACGTCCCCGGGACGCAGACCGGCGTCGTCGGCGGCCCCGCCGTCGCTCACCTCCACGACGGCCACCCCGGCCGGGCGGTAGCTGTCGTCCACGACCGTGCGGGCGGTGATGCCCAGCGCGGCCCGGCCCGAGTCGGTGACCTTGCCGTCCCTGACGATCTGCCCGGCCACCGTCGTCACCATCGACGCCGGGATCGCGAACCCGATGCCGGGCGCCGCGCTGTCGCCGAGGCCCGGATCGGTCGCCGCCAGCGTCGGGATGCCGATCACCTGCCCGTCCAGGTTCACCAGCGCGCCCCCGCTGTTGCCCGGGTTGATGGCCGCCGACGTCTGCACCATGTTGGCGATGGTCGCGCCCGTGCCGCCGCCGCTGCTGCCCTCCGTCACGGTGCGCCCGGTCGCCGACACGATGCCCTGCGTCACGCTGGAGGACAGGCCGAGCGGCGAGCCCATCGCCAGCACGATCTGCCCCACCTCGACCTTCGCGGAGTCCGCGAACCGGGCCGCCTTCATGCCCTCGGGCACCTTGTCGAGCTTGATGACCGCCAGGTCCTGCTCCGGGTAGGAGGAGACCAGCTTCGCGGTCAGGGCGCCCTCGGTGCGGGCCGTCGTCACCCGGAAGGACTTCGCGTCCCCGACGACGTGCGCGTTGGTGACGACGTGTCCCTTGTCGTCGTACACGACCCCCGACCCCAGGGAGTCGCCCGCCTGGATCTGTACGACCGACGGCAGTACGTCCTTGATCACCCGCTCGTAGTCGGCCTCCAGCTCACTGGCCGCGCGCGGCGCCGCGGCCTGCGCCGTGTCGCCCTCCCGTGCGCTCCCCGAACCCCGGTCGGTCCCCGCACCGGCGTCGGAACAGCCGGTCGCCAGCAACAGGACGCAGGCCGGTACGGCCACCGGAGCGAGCAGACGACGCAGACGGGTGCGGGAAGTGTCCATGGGCCGAGTCTCACCGCGTCCCCGGCGCCCGGCGCCCGGTGCACACCCGAACGGGCGCCGGGGCCGGGCCGGTGGCGGTACCGGGCCGGTGGGGCAGGAGCTAGCCGCGCACCCCGCACAGGTGCAGCAGCGCCGCGACCGAGCGGTACGGGTCCGTCCGGCCGGCCCGCTCCTCGGCGGCCAGCAGGGCTTCGAGGTCCGCGGGGGGTGCGGCACCGTCGGGCGCCGTGTCCGTGAAGACCCGCACGCCGTACCAGGTGTGCAGCGGCGCGCCGATGCCCGCGAGCTTCGCCGTCAGCGTCGCCAGCCGGTCCGCGCGGACGTCGAGGCCCAGGCGGTTGCGGTAGCTCGTGGTGTCGAAGGCGGCCAGCGCCCCCGGCCAGTCGCCGTGCAGGCCGGGGCGGAGCGCGAGCGCGTCGCCGTTGCGCACCACGAGCGACAGCAGACCGCCGGGCGCGAGCATCCTGGCCAGCCCCGCCAGCAGCGGGTCGGGCTCCTCGACGTACATGAGCACGCCGTGGCACAGCACCACGTCGAAGCTGCCCGGCAGGAAGTGCACACCGGTGTCCCGGCCGTCGCCCTCGACGATCCGCATCCGCTCCCGGATGCCCTCGGGCTGGCCGGCCAGGGCGTCACGCGCGGCGGCGATCATCGTCGCGTCCCGCTCCACGCCGGTCACCTGGTGCCCGGCCCGTGCCAGCCGCAGCGCCTGGGTGCCCTGGCCCATTCCGACGTCGAGCACGCGCAGCCGCCGCCCCACGGCGAAACGCCCGGCTATCTGCTCGTCCAGCTGCCGGGCCACCAGCTCCTGCCGTACGACGTTGCGAAGCCCGGACAGTCCCGCCGTCCAGGCCTCGGCCGCGCCCTCGGTGAACGGCGTCGTGCTCAGGGCCGCTCCCCACGCTTGACCTGCGGCTTGGGCAGCCGCAGCCGGCGCATCTGGAGCGAGCGCATCAGCGCGTACGCGACCGCACCGCGGCGGCGCTCGTCCGGGAAGCGCTCCGCGAGCCGCTTCTTCAGCCGGAAGCCGGTGACGATCGAGTCCAGCACGATCAGCACGATCACGACCAGCCACAGCAGCAGCGCGACGTTCTGCAGCGACGCCACCCGGATCATGCTCAGCACGAGGATGATCACGGCCATCGGCAGGAAGTACTCCGCGATGTTGAACCGCGAGTCGACGAAGTCGCGCGCGAACTTGCGGACCGGGCCCTTGTCGCGGGCCGGCAGGTACCGCTCGTCGCCCTTGGCCAGCGCCTCGCGCTGCCGGGCCATCGCGGTCCGCCGCTCCTCGCGCTGCCGCTTGGCGGCGTCCTTGCGGGTCATCGGCGTATTGGCGACGCTGCGGCGCTGGGACTGGGCCACACTGCGCTTGGGCGTGGGCCTGCCCTTCGGGGCCTGCGGGTCACGGGGCTGATTGGAGTCGGTCACCTGCGCGCTGACGGCGCTCTGGGCCTTCTCATCCTTGGCACGGCTACGGAACACAAAACCCAAGGGTACGTGGTGCGGGGGTGTGGGCCCCAGTCCGGTGGGGAACGATCCGGCAACGCCGGTCGTCTGTATGGGGACAGAGCGGATGTACGGAGCGGATGCCGCGTACAGCCCCGGACACCGGGATTTTCCGGACAACCCGGGGAGCACCTACTCCCTGCGCCGGACGGGGAACGTACGCAGTCGTCCTTGGGGATGAGCGCATCCGTCCCCGAACAGTGCGGTAATGGATGCAGGGCCCGTACTGTGGGTTCTGTTGCAGTCGCTGGAGCTGGAGTCGGTCAGAAGGGGGCGCGCGAAGCCCATGAGCGGTGTCATGAAGCGTATGGGGATGATCTTCCGCGCGAAGGCCAACAAGGCCCTTGACCGGGCCGAGGACCCGCGCGAAACCCTCGATTACTCGTACCAGAAACAGCTGGAGCTGCTGCAGAAGGTGCGCCGCGGCGTCGCCGACGTGGCGACCAGCCGCAAGCGGCTGGAGCTGCAGCTCAACCAGCTCCAGTCCCAGTCGGGCAAGCTGGAGGACCAGGGCCGCAAGGCGCTGGCGCTGGGCCGCGAGGATCTGGCCCGCGAGGCGCTCTCCCGGCGCGCCGCGCTCCAGCAGCAGGTCACCGACCTGGAGACGCAGCACGCGACCCTCCAGGGCGAGGAGGAGAAGCTCACCCTTGCGGCCCAGCGCCTCCAGGCCAAGGTGGACGCCTTCCGCACGAAGAAGGAGACCATCAAGGCCACCTACACGGCGGCCCAGGCGCAGACCCGCATCGGCGAGGCGTTCTCCGGCATCTCCGAGGAGATGGGCGACGTCGGCCTGGCCATCCAGCGGGCCGAGGACAAGACCGCCCAGCTCCAGGCCCGGGCCGGCGCCATCGACGAGCTGCTCGCCTCCGGCGCCCTCGACGACCAGTCCGGCATGCACAAGGACGACATCCAGGCCGAGCTGGACCGGCTCTCCGGTGGTACGGATGTAGAGCTGGAACTGCAGCGGATGAAGGCCGAGCTGGCCGGGGGCTCCACCTCCGACCGCCAGGCCATCGAGGGCGGCCAGGGACAGGGCCAGTCCGCGTCGCAGTCCCAGCAGCAGCCGCAGGACACCCCGCGCTTCGACAAGCAGTAGCCCACGGCTAGGAGGGCCGACATGATCGTACGGATCATGGGGGAGGGACAGCTGACGCTGGCCGACGGCCGGCTCGGCGAGCTGAACAAGCTGGACGACGAACTCCTGGCCGAGATGGAGAACGGCGACGGCCCAGGCTTCCGCGCGACCCTCCAGGCCCTCCTGGCCAAGGTCCGCGAACTGGGCGAGCCCCTCCCGGACGACACCCTGGAGCCGTCCGACCTCATCCTCCCGTCCCCGGACGCCACCCTGGAGGAGGTCCAGGAGCTCCTGAGCGACGACGGCCTCATTCCGGGCGGTGCGTGACGAACGCGGGCGACCGCGTTCAGCCCGTGGGGGTGCCCCCTCTGGGGGAGTTTGAGGACGAGGCCCGTTCAGGGCCGAAGCGGGGGTCCGGGGGCGCAGCCCCCGGCCGACGCCCACTGAACGCGGGCCCGGTCACAAGACACCCCCACTCCGGCTACCGTGAAAAACCGTGAGCACACTCGCGAGAGCCCGTTGCGTCTTCGGCGCCCACCCCTCCGCCATGGACACCGTCCTCGCGGTGGTCGTCCTGGTCTGCATGGTCGCCGGCTCCTTCGTGGACCCGCACGGTCCGGAGGGCGTCAGCTGGGGGCTGCGCACCCCCGACGCGCTCAGCCTCGCCCTGATGACCGCCGGCGCCGCCGCGCTCGCCTTCCGGCGCCGCCAGCCGATGGCGGTCCTCGTCGTCACGGGCTGCGTCTCCGTCGTCGAGAGCGTCACCGGCGACCCGCGCGCCCCGGTGGTCATGTCGGCCGTCATCGCCCTGTACACCGTCGCCGCCTCCACCGACCGGCCCACCACCTGGCGGGTCGGCCTGCTCACCATGACCGTGCTCACCGGCGCCGCCATGCTGGCCGGCCCGCTGCCCTGGTACGCGCAGGAGAACCTCGCCGTCTTCGCCTGGACCGGCATCGGCGCCACCGCCGGGGACGCCGTCCGCAGCCGCCGCGCCTTCGTGCAGGCCATCCGGGACCGGGCGGAGAAGGCCGAGCGCACCCGGGAGGAGGAGGCCCGCCGCCGCGTCGCCGAGGAACGGCTGCGCATCGCCCGCGACCTGCACGACGTGGTCGCCCACCACATCGCCCTGGTCAACGTGCAGGCCGGGGTCGCCTCGCACGTCATGGACAAGCGGCCCGACCAGGCCAAGGAGGCGCTCGCCCACGTACGGGAGGCCAGCCGCTCCGCCCTGGACGAGCTGCGGGCCACCGTCGGCCTGCTCCGCCAGTCGGGCGACCCGGAGGCACCGACCGAGCCCGCCCCGGGCCTCGCCCGCCTCGACGAACTCGTCGGCACCTTCCACCACGCCGGCCTGCGGGTCGAGGTGGCCCGCACCGACCAGGGCACCGAGCTGCCGGCCGCCGTCGACCTGGCCGCCTACCGCATCATCCAGGAGGCGCTGACCAACGTGCAGAAGCACGCGGGACGGCAGGCGAAGGCCGAGGTCAGCGTCGTGCGGGTCGGGCCGGACATCGAGGTGACCGTCCTCGACGACGGCACCGCCGACGGCGAGGTCCCCGAGGGCACCACCGAGGGCGGGGGACACGGGCTGCTCGGCATGCGCGAGCGCGTCACCGCCGTGCGCGGCACCCTCACCACCGGTCCCCGCTACGGCGGCGGTTTCCGCGTGCATGCGATCCTTCCGGTCAAGAGCCGCACCGACGCCGCCACCTGAGCCACCCAAGCCACCGAAGCCACGGGGGACCCCGTATGACGATCCGTGTCCTGCTCGCCGACGACCAGGCGCTGCTGCGCAGCGCCTTCCGGGTGCTGGTCGACTCCGAGCCCGACATGGAGGTGGTGGGGGAGGCGTCCGACGGCGCGGAGGCGGCCCGGCTGGCCGCCGAGCAGCGGGCCGACGTGGTGTTGATGGACATCCGGATGCCCGGCACGGACGGTCTCGCCGCCACCCGCATGATCAGCGCCGACCCGTCCCTCGCCCACGTCCGCGTGGTCATACTGACCACCTTCGAGGTCGACGACTACGTGGTGCAGTCGCTGCGGGCCGGGGCCTCCGGATTCCTCGGCAAGGGCTCGGAGCCCGAGGAACTGCTCAGCGCGATCCGGGTCGCGGCCGGGGGCGAGGCGCTGCTGTCGCCGACCGCCACCAAGGGGCTGATCGCCCGCTTCCTCGCCCAGCAGGACACCGCCGACGAGGACCGAGACCCGGCCCGGGCCGAGCGCCTCGAGTCGCTGACCGTGCGCGAGCGCGAGGTCCTGGTCCAGGTGGCCGGCGGGCACTCCAACGACGAGATCGCCGAGCGCCTCGAGGTCAGCCCGCTCACCGTGAAGACCCACGTCAACCGGGCCATGGCCAAGCTGGGCGCCCGCGACCGGGCCCAGCTGGTCGTCATCGCCTACGAATCCGGGCTGGTCCGTCCAAGGGTGGAGTGACCTCTACCCGCGTGTACTGCGGAGGGAGTAGGCGCGGGATAAGGAAATGGACCTGGGGCCTAGGGATACCGGGCCGCCCATGGCCCAGGGTGTTGGGGTGGGCGCTCAGCTGTGTGCCCGCGACCGGCGCTGCCATGTGCCCCGTCCCCCGCTCGGCCACAGAAGAGAGACCCTGACCCATGTCCTGGCTGTCGAGATTCAGCCTCGCGCAACGGGCCCTGATAGGCCTGATGTCGATCGTCGCGCTCGTCTTCGGCGCGATCGCCATCCCCCAGCTCAAGCAGCAGCTGCTGCCCACCATCGAACTGCCCATGGTGTCCGTGCTGGCTCCGTACCAGGGCGCCTCGCCGGACGTGGTCGAGAAGCAGGTCGTCGAGCCGATCGAGGACAGCCTCGAGGCCGTCGACGGGATCTCGGGCGTCACCTCCACGGCCAGTGAGGGCAACGCCGTCATCATGGCGTCCTTCGACTACGGCCCGGACAACCAGCAGCTCGTCGCCGACGTCCAGCAGGCCGTGAACCGGGCCCGCGCCCAGCTCCCGGACGACGTGGACCCGCAGGTCATCTCCGGCTCGACGGACGACATCCCGACCGTCGTTCTCGCCGTGACCTCGGACAAGGACCAGCAGGCGCTGGCCGACCAGCTCGACAAGACGGTCGTCTCCGAGCTGAAGGACATCGACGGCGTCGCCCAGGTCGTGGTCGACGGCGTCCGCGACGTCCAGGTCACCGTCACGCCGGACCCGGCGAAGCTGGCCGCGGCCAAGGTGAGCCCGCAGGCGCTCGCCCAGTCCCTCCAGGCGGGCGGCGCGACCGTCCCGGCCGGTTCCTTCGACGAGGCGGGCGCCAACCGCACCGTCCAGGTCGGCGGCGGCTTCACCTCGGTCGAGCAGATCCAGGACCTCATGGTCACCGGTGAGGGCGTCGACGAGCCGGTCCGCCTCGGCGACGTCGCCACCGTCAAGGAGGAGGAGGCCAAGGCCGACTCCCTCACCCGAACCAACGGCAAGCCGTCCCTCGCGGTCGCCGTGACGATGGACCACGACGGCAGCGCGGTCTCCATCTCGAACGCCGTCGAGGACAAGCTCCCCGACCTGCGCGAGCAGCTCGGTTCCGGCGCGACCCTCACCGTCGTCAGCGACCAGGGCCCGGCCGTCTCCAAGGCCATCTCCGGCCTGACCACGGAGGGCGGGCTCGGTCTGCTCTTCGCCGTCCTGGTCATCCTGGTCTTCCTGGCGTCGATCCGCTCCACCCTGGTCACCGCGGTCTCCATCCCGCTGTCGGTGGTGCTGGCGCTGATCGTCCTGTGGACGCGCGACCTGTCGCTCAACATGCTGACGCTGGGCGCGCTGACCATCGCCATCGGCCGCGTCGTCGACGACTCGATCGTGGTCCTGGAGAACATCAAGCGGCACCTCGGCTACGGCG
The DNA here is from genome assembly GCF_027947575.1 of Streptomyces rubrogriseus. Taxonomy (NCBI): domain Bacteria; kingdom Bacillati; phylum Actinomycetota; class Actinomycetes; order Kitasatosporales; family Streptomycetaceae; genus Streptomyces; species Streptomyces rubrogriseus. The sequence continues at coordinate 1,865,219 of NZ_CP116256.1, forward strand.
AGGAGCGCAAGGACGCCATCCTGAACGCCGTCCGCGAGGTCGCCGGGGCGGTCACCTCGTCCACCCTCACCACGGTCGCCGTGTTCCTGCCGATCGGTCTGGTCGGCGGCATGGTCGGCGAGCTGTTCGGCTCCTTCAGCCTCACCGTCACCGCGGCGCTGCTGGCCTCCCTGCTGGTGTCGCTGACGGTCGTTCCGGTGCTGTCGTACTGGTTCCTGCGGCCCCCGAAGGGCACGCCTCAGGACGCGGCCGAGGCCCGCAGGCTGGCCGAGGAGAAGGAGGCCAAGAGCCGCCTCCAGCGCTTCTACGTCCCCGTCCTGCGCTTCGCCACCCGCCGCCGGCTGACCAGCGTGGCCATCGCGATCGTCGTGCTGGTCGGTACCTTCGGCATGGCGCCGCTGCTGAAGACCAACTTCTTCGACCAGGGCGAGCAGGAGGTCCTCAGCGTCAAGCAGGAGCTGAAGCCCGGCACCAGCCTCGGCGCGACCGACGAGCAGGTGAAGAAGGTCGAGAAGCTGCTCGGCGACACCGAGGGCGTCAAGGACTACCAGGTCACCATCGGTTCGTCCGGGTTCATGGCCGCCTTCGGCGGCGGCACGGACACCAACCAGGCCTCGTACCAGCTGATGCTGGAGGACTCGGCGAACGCCGACGACGTCCAGGACCACATCGAGGACGGGCTGGGCAAGCTCGGCGAGGGCATCGGCACCACCACCATCGCCGCCGGTGACGGCTTCGGCAGCCAGGACCTGAGCGTCGTCGTCAAGGCGGCCGACGCGCAGGTGCTCCGCGACGCCGCCGAGCAGGTCCGCAAGACCGTCGCCGGGCTCGACGACGTCACCGACGTCACCAGCGACCTGGCGCAGAGCGTCCCGCGCATCTCCGTGAAGGCCAACGCGAAGGCCGCCGAGGCCGGGTTCACCGACCAGACGCTCGGCGCGGCCGTCGCCCAGGCGGTGCGCGGCACCCCGGCGGCCAAGGCGACCCTGGACGACACCGAGCGCGACGTCGTCATCAAGTCGGCGCAGCCCGCCCGGACGATGGCCGAGCTGAAGGCGCTGAACCTGGGCGCGGCCAAGCTCGGCGACATCGCCACCGTGCAGCTGGTGGACGGCCCGGTCTCGATGACCCGCATCGACGGCCAGCGCGCGGCGACCATCACCGCCAAGCCGACCGGCGACAACACCGGCGCGGTCGGTGCGGACCTCCAGTCGAAGATCGACGGCCTGGACCTGCCGGCCGGCGCCACCGCCGAGATCGGCGGCGTCACCGCGGACCAGGACGAGGCCTTCGTCAACCTGGGCCTGGCCATGCTCGCGGCGATCGCGATCGTCTTCATGCTGCTGGTGGGCACCTTCCGGTCGCTGGCCCAGCCGCTGATCCTGCTGGTGTCCATCCCGTTCGCGGCGACCGGCGCGATCGGCCTGCTGATCGCCACGGGCACCCCGATGGGCGTTCCGGCGATGATCGGCATGCTGATGCTGATCGGCATCGTGGTCACCAACGCCATCGTGCTGATCGACCTGATCAACCAGTACCGCAAGCAGGGCTACGGAGTCGTCGAAGCGGTGATCGAGGGCGGCCGCCACCGTCTGCGGCCCATCCTGATGACGGCCCTGGCGACGATCTTCGCGCTGCTCCCGATGGCGCTGGGCGTCACCGGCGAGGGCGGCTTCATCGCCCAGCCGCTCGCGGTGGTGGTGATCGGCGGTCTGATCACGTCGACGCTGCTGACCCTGCTCCTGGTCCCGACGCTCTACGCGATGCTGGAGCTCCGCAAGGAGCGCCGGGCGAAGAAGCGGGCCGCGAAGAAGGGCGGCGGCGACGTGCCGCCGCAGCCGGCGGCGTCGGACGAGCCGGAGCCGGCGCAGGTCTGACGGCGGCGGCCGAACGCAGGAGGGTGTCCCCACCGCTCGGTGGGGACACCCTCGGTGCTCTGCCGCTGCGAGAACCGCCTACGGAAGCGCCAGCATGCGCTCCAGGGCCAGCTTCGCGAACGCCTCCGTCTCCTGGTCCACCTCGATGCGGTTGACCAGCGTGCCCTCGGCGAGGGACTCCAGCGTCCAGACCAGGTGGGGGAGGTCGATGCGGTTCATGGTCGAGCAGAAGCAGACCGTCTTGTCGAGGAAGACGATCTCCTTGTCCTCGGCGGCGAAACGGTTCGCCAGGCGGCGGACCAGGTTCAGCTCGGTGCCGATGGCCCACTTGGAACCGGCCGGGGCCGCCTCCAGGGCCTTGATGATGTACTCGGTCGAGCCGACGTAGTCGGCGGCGGCGACGACCTCGTGCTTGCACTCCGGGTGCACCAGGACGTTCACACCCGGTATGCGCTCGCGCACGTCGTTGACCGAGTCGAGGCTGAAGCGGCCGTGCACCGAGCAGTGGCCCCGCCACAGGATCATCTTCGCGTCGCGCAGCTCCTGCGCCGTCAGCCCGCCGTTCGGCCGGTGCGGGTTGTAGACGACGCAGTCCTCCAGGGACATGCCCAGGTCCCGCACCGCCGTGTTGCGGCCCAGGTGCTGGTCGGGCAGGAAGAGGACCTTCTCGCCCTGCTCGAACGCCCAGTTCAGGGCGCGCTCGGCGTTGGAGGAGGTGCAGATGGTGCCGCCGTGCTTGCCGGTGAACGCCTTGATGTCCGCCGACGAGTTCATGTACGACACGGGCACGACCTGCTCGGCGATCCCGGCCTCGGTCAGCACGTCCCAGCACTCGGCGACCTGCTCGGCCGTGGCCATGTCGGCCATCGAGCACCCGGCCGCCAGGTCGGGCAGGACCACCTTCTGGTCGTTCGAGGTCAGGATGTCGGCCGACTCCGCCATGAAGTGCACACCGCAGAAGACGATGTACTCGGCTTCCGGGCGCGCCGCCGCGTCCCGGGCCAGCTTGAAGGAGTCGCCCGTGACATCGGCGAACTGGATGACCTCGTCGCGCTGGTAGTGGTGACCGAGCACGAAGACCTTGTCACCGAGCTTCTCCTTGGCCGCGCGGGCGCGTGCGACCAGGTCCGGGTCGGAGGGCGAGGGCAGGTCACCGGGACACTCCACACCGCGCTCGCTCCTCGGGTCGGCCTCGCGGCCGAGCAGCAGCAGGGCGAGGGGCGTCGGCTGTACGTCGAGCTCCTGGGTTTGGGCGGTGGTCACGACACGCACCCTTTCTAGTTTCGTCGACCCTTTTCGTCGAACTGACGCTATATATCATAACCGGTTCACGTCACTTTGACGATGTCCATAGTGTCGGTGTGACATGAATCCCGGTGCCCGAGCGGCCTTCCACAGCCGCTGACCGTCTGCGCGGGCATGTGCGAGCATGAAGGGAGCGCCGAGGACAAAGACTCGGTCCCGCCCGGAATGAATCCGCGGCTCCGTCGGTTGAAACCGTCGGCAAGCAGTCTCCGTACAACCCGGGAGAGATGTAGATGTCCGTATCGGACGAGACCACCACCGTCACCGACGGCATCATCCTGACCGACGCCGCCGCGGCCAAGGTCAAGGCCCTGCTCGACCAGGAAGGCCGCGACGACCTGGCGCTGCGCGTCGCCGTCCAGCCCGGCGGCTGCTCCGGCCTGCGTTACCAGCTCTTCTTCGACGAGCGCTCCCTCGACGGTGACGTGGTCAAGGACTTCGGTGGCGTGAAGGTCACCACCGACCGCATGAGCGCCCCGTACCTGGGCGGCGCCACCGTCGACTTCGTGGACACCATCGAGAAGCAGGGCTTCACGATCGACAACCCGAACGCGACCGGCTCCTGCGCCTGCGGCGACTCCTTCAGCTGACCGCCGGCGGGCGGAGTCGCGCCGCACCCGAGTGCGAGAAGGGCGGTGGCCCGGGGTTCGTCCCCGGGCCACCGCCCTTCCGCCGTCCCTCGGGTGCGGTGTCACCCGGCCCCGGACGGAGCCGGCAGCCGCGCGCCCGGCTTGTGCACCGGGACGTCCTTGCCGTCCGAGCCCACGACCGTCCGGTCGCCGAGCGGCTCGTCGAGCGGCACCGTCCGCTCGTACTCCTTGGCGATCAGGATGCACACCTGGTCCGGATGCGGGGTCTCGGTCACCGTGACGGTCACCTTCCCGCCGCTCTCCTTCGCCTTCGCGTCGTAGTCGGAGCACACCCCGCCCGTGAAGTGCACGGTCAGCTCGCCGTCGGCAGCCGTGTAGCCGCTCACCCGGACGTCCCGCGGCTCCCCGGGCCCGGCGGTCGGCCCGTCCGGGGCCGACGGGGAGGTGGGCGGCGTGGCGGGGGCCGCCGTGGTCAGGAACCTCGGCTCGACCGCGGGATAAGTGACCGTCACCGCGTCCCGCGCCCCCGGCGCCCGCACCTCGAACAGCCAGGACGGCACCAGCGTCTGCTGCCCCCGCACCGGATGCGCGGCCAGGCCGAACACCGCGTCCTCGACCGTGGCGGTCTGCCTCTTCCCCGCCCCGGGCCGCTCCGGAGCACCGGTCGGCGGCGCGCAGGGCGTGTCCGCCCCGTCCTGATGCGGTACGGGACTGGCGCAGCCGCCGATGCCCCCGGCACCACCGGCGCCGGAACCGGCACCCGGCGCGTTCAGCAGCGCCAGCGTCTCCTCCGCGTTCAGGACGGGGTACGTGTCCCCCTTGACCGGTGCCTTCGTCCGGCCGCTGCCGCCGACCACCTCGCCCTGCGCCCCGACGACGATCCCCGTCGTCCAGCCGTACGAGGGCAGCCCGCCCACCTCGGGTTCCGCGTTCACGGCCCGTCCGGCGCCCATCACCTGGCTCGCGTCGAGCTTGGCGTCGTCCTGGCCCAGCGCCTTCAGCACCGGTGCCGCCGCCTTCTTCGCGGCCGCCTCGCCCACCGGGTTCCCGTCGGCGGAGGGGGCCTTGCAGACCGGCCCCTTCTTGCAGTTGTCGGTGCCGGGCGCGTAGCGGTGGAAGGTCCAGGTGCCCGGTGCCTGACGGCTCACCGTGAGCAGCGGCCCGGAACCGTCCTTCGCGTTGCCGACCTTCCACGCCTCGCCCTGGGTACGGGGCGCGCCCTCGACGCCCAGCGCCTCGGCCAGCCGGGCCACCTCGGCCTCGGTGACGTCGCCCTTCGCCCGGTACACGGGCGCCGAGCCGGGGCCCTCGGGGAGCGGCCCGTCGGCGCGGTAGGTGACGCCGTACGGGTTCGGTTCGCCCGGCGCGATGCCGTTCGGGCCGCCCTCCGGGGACGACGCCCCGTGGTCGTCGAGGGGGAGCGGCGGGGGCGTGTCGTCGCCCGAGGCCCCGGACGCCGTACCGCCGTCCGTGTCGTCCCCGGTGGCGGACGTGGCCAGGTAGGCGCCGCCGCCACCCATCAGCAGCACGGCGGCGGCGACCGACGCGACCGCGACCGCCCGGGGGCGCCGCCGCGCGGGACGCCCGCCGCCGGCCTCGTCGGCGGCGTCGTCGTTGTCGGGTCGCTCGGTGTTCACCGCATCGCTCCTTCGGCTGTTGCTGGGGACAGCGATGGGACGCGGTGGGCCGGGATCCGGTTCCCGGTGACGGCGCGCTTCGCCCGAACGGCCCCGAGGCCGCCCGGCGGCCGCTCAGTCGCCGTAGTCGGACATCGCCTCCAGCAACCGGGCCGAGGCCGGCGGCACCCGGACGCCGTGGATGAGGGCGAGCGGCACCGGCCGGGCGGAGGCGCCGGCGGGCGCCGACCAGCGCGGAGTCATCCGGGCGCAGTCGCCGCGCAGCGACGCCAGGTCGCCGTCCAGGTCGGCCGGAGCGGGGTCGACGGTCCTCAGGTTCGTCATAACAGAACCGTAGGCACGTCCCGCGCCGCGAAGAAAGTTGTACTACCGGGTAGTTTCGCCTGCTTCAGCCTGACGGTGCCGCCGGGTAGCGTGAACCGTCAACCCGCCTCCCCTCAGGAGAGAGTCCACGCCGTGCGCATCGCAGTCACCGGCTCCATCGCCACCGACCACCTCATGACCTTCCCCGGCCGCTTCTCGGACCAGCTCGTCGCGGACCAGCTGCACACGGTCTCGCTCTCCTTCCTGGTCGACCAGCTGGACGTACGCCGGGGCGGCGTAGCCGCGAACATCGCCTTCGGCATGGGTCAGCTCGGCACCCGTCCCGTCCTGGTCGGCGCGGCCGGCTCGGACTTCGACGAGTACCGGGCCTGGCTCGACCGGCACGGCGTCGACACCGACTCGGTCCGCATCTCCGAGACCCTGCACACCGCCCGCTTCGTCTGCACCACCGACGCCGACCACAACCAGATCGGCTCCTTCTACACGGGCGCCATGAGCGAGGCCCGCCTCATCGAGCTGAAGACCGTCGCCGACCGGGTGGGCGGCCTGGACCTGGTCTCCATCGGCGCGGACGACCCGGAGGCGATGCTCCGGCACACCGAGGAGTGCCGCGCACGGTCCATCCCGTTCGCCGCGGACTTCTCCCAGCAGATCGCCCGGATGAACGGCGACGAGATCCGGATACTGCTGGACGGGGCGACCTACCTCTTCTCCAACGAGTACGAGAAGGGGCTCATCGAGACCAAGACCGGCTGGAGCGACGCCGAGATCCTCGACCGGGTCGGCCACCGCGTCACCACCCTCGGCGCGCGGGGCGTGCGCATCGAGCGGGCCGGCGGGGAGACCATCGAGGTCGGCGTCCCCGACGAGGAGCGCAAGGCCGACCCCACGGGTGTCGGCGACGCCTTCCGCGCGGGGTTCCTGTCGGGACTGGCGTGGGGCGTCTCGCTGGAGCGGGCCGCGCAGGTCGGGTGCATGCTGGCGACGCTCGTCATCGAGACGGTCGGTACGCAGGAGTACCAGCTGCGGCGCGGGCACTTCATGGAGCGGTTCACGAAGGCGTACGGGGACGAGGCCGCGGGGGAGGTTCAGGCGCACCTGGGCTGATTTCGGGGGGCGACTATTCGGTTGCCTCGCGAGGCGCGCTGTCGGGTGCGGGTGCGTCGTGGTTGTTCGCGCCCACGCGGCGGAGCCGCACATCGACACAGCCCCGCGCCCCTGAGTGAGTCAGCTCGTCCGGCGGACCAGGTAAGCCGTTCCTCTCTCCGCCGGTTCCTCGCCCACGTACTCCTGGCCCCGCATCTCGCACCACGCCGGGATGTCCAGGCGGGCCGCCTCGTCGTCGGAGAGGACGCGGACGGTGGCGCCGACGGGGACGTCGCCGATGACCTTGGCCAGTTCGATCACCGGAATGGGGCAGCGCCGGCCCAGCGCGTCCACGACGAGGCCGGGGCCGGCCGCGCGGACGTTCTCCGTCGCGGCCGGCGCCCCCAGCTTCTCGCGCACCGCGGCCACCGTGCCCGGAAGTACCTCCAGGAACCGCTCGACGTCCTCGGCCGGGGTCCCGGCCGGCAGCGACACCCGGACGTTGCCCTCGCTGAGCACCCCCATCGCCCGCAGGACGTGGCTCGGCGTCAGCGTGCTGCTCGTGCAGGACGATCCGGACGACACGGAGAAGCCGGCGCGGTCCAGCTCGTGCAGCAGGGTCTCCCCGTCGACATAGAGACACGAGAAGGTGACGATCCCGGGCAGCCGGCGCGAGGGATCGCCGACCACCTCCACGTCCGGCACCAGCTCCGGCACCCGGGACCGGATCCGCTCCGTCAGCTCCCGCAGCCGGGCCGCCTCCGCCGCGGCCTCGGCCCGCACCGCCCGCAGCGACGCCGCCGCGGCCACGATCGCCGGCAGGTTCTCGAAGCCGGGCGCCCGCCCCGACTCCCGCTCGTCCCCGGGCCCTTGGGGCGCGAACCGGACACCCTTGCGCACGGCGAGCAGCCCCACCCCCGAGGGTCCGCCCCACTTGTGGGCGCTGCCGGTCAGCAACGACCAGTCGCCCTCGACCCGCCCCCAGCCCAGCGACTGGGCCGCGTCCACCAGCAGCGGCACACCCGCGGCCCGGCAGGCCTCGGCCACCCGGGACACCGGCTGCTCGGTGCCCACCTCGTGGTTGGCCGACTGGAGACAGGCCAGCGCCGTGTCCTCGCCCAGGGCCGCCGCGTACGCCGCCGGGTCGACCGCGCCCGCGCGGTCCACGCCCACCTGCGTGAGACTCCCGCCGCCGGCCTCGTGCGCCTCGGCCGCATGCAGTACGGAGGAGTGTTCGACGGCTGACACGATCAGGTGGCGTCCGACGCGGCGCCGCCCGGCCAGCGCCCCCGCAACCCCTGAATGCACCGCCCGCGTCCCCGAAGGAGTGAACACCAACTCGTCCGGCCGACACCCCACGCACTCGGCCATCGCCTCCCGAGCGGCATCGAGCAGCAACCGCGCTCGCCGCCCTTCGCGGTACAGCCGAGCAGGATCGGCCCACCCCTCGTCGAGAGACGCCAACAGCGCCTGCCGGGCAACGGGATGAAGGGGAGCAGCGGAAGCAGCATCGAAGTAAGCCACACGCCAACGCTAGAACGCCGGGGGCTGTAGCGCCCCGCCAGGGGCGCGGGGCTGTGACATGTGCGGCTCCGCCGCGTGGGCGCGACAAGCCACGACGCACCGTCAGCCGCCCACGAAACCGCACCTCCCCGTCCCGTAGGCGCCCCCATCCCACCCTTAAAGAGTGACCCCCGGCGCGTATGCCACCCTCCCCGCGACCCCCCGGATGGCGTCGGCTAGGGTTTGGTCCGCATAAACATCAAACCCCTGCCCGACGCAGGGCGGCGACCGACCAGCGAGAAGGCAGGCCGCAGCCAACCGCGCGGGCGAGACTCTCGGGAAGGCGCTACGTGAGTCCCAACGGCTCCGACCGCTCGCCGCGGCGCCCGATGCGGCGGAAGCTGCTGCAGGCACTGACCGCGGGCCTGGTCCTGGCGACCGCCACCGGTTGCACATACGAGGACTTCCCCCGCCTCGGCATGCCCACCCCCACCACGGAAGAGGCTCCGCGGATCCTCTCCCTGTGGCAGGGCTCATGGGCAGCCGCGCTGGCCACCGGCGTGCTGGTGTGGGGCCTGATCCTGTGGAGTGTCTTCTTCCACCGGCGCAGCCGCACCAAGGTCGAGGTCCCTCCACAGACCAGGTACAACCTGCCCATCGAGGCGCTGTACACCATGGTTCCGCTCGTCATCGTCTCGGTGCTGTTCTACTTCACCGCGCGTGACGAGTCCGATCTCATGAGCCTCAACAAGAAGCCCGACCTCACGGTCAACGTGGTCGGCTTCCAGTGGAGCTGGTGCTTCAACCACATCGAGGACGTCCCGGGCTCCACCGGCGACGCCAAGACCTCCAAGGAACTGGCCGGCATCCCGGACCGGTTCATCGAGGACTTCCCGGCCAACGCCGGCGGTGTCTACGACTGCGGTACCCCCGGTACGGAGAACCCGCAGACCGGCAACCCCGGCCCGACCCTCTGGCTCCCCAAGGGCAAGACGGTCCGCTTCGTCCTGACCTCGCGTGACGTCATCCACTCCTTCTGGGTGGTGCCGTTCCTCATGAAGCAGGACGTGATTCCGGGCCACACCAACGCCTTCGAGGTGACCCCCAACAAGGAGGGGACCTTCCTGGGCAAGTGCGCCGAGCTGTGCGGCGTGGACCACTCCCGGATGCTGTTCAACGTCAAGGTCGTCTCCCCGGAGCGCTACGAGCAGCACCTCCAGGACCTCGCGAAGAAGGGGCAGACCGGTTACGTTCCCGCGGGCATCGCTCAGACGAGCCACGAGAAGAACCGGGAGACGAACAACCTGTGAGCATCCTCAACGAACCCCAGGGTGCCTCGGCAGCGGAGGACTCGTACGAGAACGAGCTGCCGGTACGGCGCAAGCAGCCCGGCAACGTCGTGATCAAGTGGCTCACGACCACTGACCACAAGACGATCGGCACGATGTACCTGGTGACGTCGTTCGCGTTCTTCGTGATCGGCGGCGTGATGGCGCTCTTCATGCGCGCCGAGCTGGCTCGACCTGGTCTGCAGATCATGTCGAACGAGCAGTTCAACCAGGCGTTCACGATGCACGGCACGATCATGCTGCTGATGTTCGCGACGCCGCTGTTCGCGGGCTTCGCGAACTGGATCATGCCGCTGCAGATCGGCGCGCCGGACGTGGCGTTCCCCCGGCTGAACATGTTCGCCTACTGGCTGTACCTGTTCGGCTCGACCATCGCGGTGGGCGGGTTCCTGACCCCGCAGGGCGCGGCCGACTTCGGTTGGTTCGCCTACTCGCCGCTGTCCGACGCGGTGCACTCGCCCGGCATCGGCGGAGACCTGTGGATCATGGGCCTGGCCTTCTCCGGCTTCGGCACCATCCTCGGCTCGGTCAACTTCATCACCACGATCATCTGCATGCGCGCGCCCGGCATGACCATGTTCCGCATGCCGATCTTCACCTGGAACGTGCTGCTGACCGGTGTGCTGGTCCTGCTGGCCTTCCCGGTGCTGGCCGCGGCCCTGTTCGCGCTGGAGGCCGACCGCAAGTTCGGTGCCCACATCTTCGACTCGTCCAACGGCGGGGCCTTGCTGTGGCAACACCTCTTCTGGTTCTTCGGGCATCCAGAGGTGTACATCATCGCGCTGCCGTTCTTCGGCATCGTCAGTGAGATCATCCCGGTCTTCTCCCGCAAGCCGATCTTCGGCTACATGGGTCTGATCGGCGCGACGATCGCGATCGCGGGTCTGTCGGTGACGGTGTGGGCCCACCACATGTACGTCACGGGCGGCGTGCTGTTGCCGTTCTTCTCCTTCATGACCTTCCTGATCGCGGTCCCGACCGGTGTGAAGTTCTTCAACTGGATCGGCACCATGTGGAAGGGCTCGCTGTCCTTCGAGACACCGATGCTGTGGTCCACCGGCTTCCTGATCACCTTCCTCTTCGGTGGTCTGACCGGTGTCATCCTCGCCTCGCCGCCGCTGGACTTCCACGTCTCCGACTCGTACTTCGTGGTGGCGCACTTCCACTACGTGGTCTTCGGCACCGTGGTGTTCGCGATGTTCGCCGGCTTCCACTTCTGGTGGCCGAAGTTCACCGGCAAGATGCTGGACGAGCGCCTGGGCAAGATCACCTTCTGGACGCTGTTCGTCGGCTTCCACGGCACGTTCCTGGTCCAGCACTGGCTGGGTGCCGAGGGCATGCCGCGTCGTTACGCCGACTACCTGGCAGCCGACGGCTTCACCGCCCTGAACACGATCTCGACGATCAGCTCGTTCCTGCTCGGCATGTCGATACTGCCGTTCTTCTACAACATCTGGAAGACCGCCAAGTACGGCAAGAAGATCGAGGTGGACGACCCGTGGGGCTACGGCCGTTCGCTGGAGTGGGCGACCTCCTGCCCGCCGCCGCGGCACAACTTCCTCACGCTGCCGCGCATCCGCAGTGAATCCCCCGCCTTCGACCTGCACCACCCCGAGATCTCCGCGATCGACCAGCTGGAGAACGTCGGCCACGGTGAGAAGGCCCTCGCCGGCGGCAAGGAGGCCGGGAAGTGAAGATCCAGGGCAAGATGTTCATCTGGTTGAGCGTCTTCATCCTCGCCGTGGCGGTTGTCTACGGCTACTGGTCCAAGGAGCCGGCCGGTACCACGGCCCTCTTCCTGGCCTTCGGCCTGGCCATCATGATCGGCTTCTACCTCGCCTTCACGGCGCGGCGGGTCGACGCGGGTGCGCAGGACGACATGGAGGCGGACGTCGCGGACGACGCCGGCGAGGTCGGGTTCTTCAGCCCGCACAGCTGGCAGCCGCTGTCCCTCGCCGTCGGTGGCGCCCTCGCCTTTCTGGGCATCGCCGTCGGCTGGTGGGTCATGTACTTCTCGGCACCGATCCTCATGGTCGGCCTGTTCGGCTGGGTCTTCGAGTACTACCGCGGTGAGAACCGCACCCAGTAGCACGCGGACCCAGTAGCACGCGTCGAGCGCGAAGGGGCCCGGACACTCCGCCAGGAGCGTCCGGGCCCCTTCGTCTGCCGTACGGCCCCTCACCCTTCCGGCTTACCCACCGCGCCGCCGCTGACGTCTCTCCCTAGCGTGAGGCCATGAGCAACACGGTTCACTTCCAGGCGCGGGGGCGTACGGTCGTCGGCTGCACCCTGCTGGTGATCGCCCTCGGCGCGAGCGGCACCGCCTGCCTCGGCGACGACGACAACCCGCTGTCGGCCACGCCCTACGACGCGGCCGGCCAGATCTCCTTCAACGGCCCCACGGACGCCGGGAAGAAGGCCGACCCGGACAAACCCCTGGAGGTGGTCGCCGAGGGCGCCGACGGGCGCATCACGGACGTCACGGCCATGGACGCGGCCGGACGCCACGTCGCGGGCGAGCTGTCCGCCGACGGCGCCCGCTGGCACAGCACCTCGCCGCTGGCGGCCAACGCCAGCTACACGGTGCGGGTCAGCACCGAGGACGGCGACGGCGCGCCCGGCCGCAAGGTGCTCACCTTCGAGACCGGCAAGCCCGGCGCGAAGAAGACCCTGGACGTCACCTTCGGGCCCAAGGCGGGCGCGTACGGCGTCGGTCAGCCCATCACGGCGGAGCTGAGCCAGCCGGTCCGGGACCCGGCGCAGCGGGCCATAGTGGAGCGCGCCCTGAAGGTCGACTCCACCCCCTCCGTGCGGGGCGCCTGGTACTGGGTGGACGACAAGAAGCTCCACTACCGGCCCGAGGAGTACTGGCCCGCCCACGCCACCGTCAAGGTCCACAGCACCCTGGACGGCATCAAGATCGGCGACCGGATGTGGGGCGGCAAGGCGAAGCCCCTGAAGATCACCACCGACGACCGAGTCGTGGCCGTCACCGACGCCTCCGCGCACACGCTGACGGTCTTCAAGGACGGTGAGGAGATCCGGCAGATCCCGGTCACCACCGGCAAGCCCGGCTTCGAGACCCGCAACGGGGTCAAGGTCGTCCTCGGCAAGGAATCCTTCGTACGCATGCGCAGCACCACCGTCGGCATCGCCGAGGGCTCCTCGGAGTCGTACGACCTGCCGGTCTACTGGGCCACCCGGGTGACCTGGAGCGGCGAGTACGTGCACGCCGCCCCCTGGTCCGTGGGCTCGCAGGGCATCGCCAACGTCAGCCACGGCTGCGTCGGCATGAGCACCGACAGCGCGGAGTGGTTCTTCAACACGGTCCAGGAGGGCGACCTCGTCGAGGTCGTCAACTCCGGCGGCGAAACGATGGAACCCTTCGGCAACGGCTTCGGCGACTGGAACATGGACTGGACCAAGTGGCGCACGGGCAGCGCCCTCACGGGCACCGGCAACGCGTCCGGCACGGAGGACCAGGCGAGGCTGAGACCGGAGAGCGTCTAGAGGCGCCTGGGGGCAGCGTCCCAGGGGCGCGGGGAACTGCGCGAGAAACCACGACGGCGCCGCAGACGCCAACGCTACCCGCACCCCCGAGCTGAGAGGCGCCCCTACACCCCCTGCAGCCGCTTCTCCCGCAGCAGCGCGGCCAGCGCACCCGCGAACTCCACCGGCTCCACCGGCAGCGTCACAGCCGCCTCAGCCCGGCTCCACGTGGCCAGCCACGCGTCCTGCGGCCGCGCGATGAGCAGCAGCACCGGCGGGCACTGGAAGACCTCGTCCTTGATCTGACGGCACATGCCCATCCCGCCCATGGGCACGGCCTCGCCGTCCAGGACGCAGACGTCGATCCCGCCCCGGTCCAGCTCCTTGAGCACGGCGGCCGGGGTGGCGCACTCCACGAACTCGACCACGGGCACGTCCGGAGCCGGCCGGCGGCCGGTCGCGAGCCGCACCTGTTCGCGGGTGTTGGAGTCGTCGCTGTAGACCAGCACCGTGGCGGTCGCCTGCATGCTTCCTCCGATACGCGGTGAGACCGGTGAAGGCTGTCGTAGCCCGTTGGGGCGGATGCTACTCCCTCGAACGTCCCGTCAGCACTGGTTCGGACAGGGCTTCGACGGGCCGTTCGATGGGCCATCCGGGCCGTACAAGCAGGGGGAACACACCGAACGGCACCCCCCGGGGTGAGGGCGGGATAAGCGACCGACATAATGTCGGTCGTGGCGACAGCAACGACAGTAGAAACCGGGCACGCGCACCCGTCGGTCAACCGGCCGAACCTCACCAGCGTCGGAACCATCATCTGGTTGAGTTCCGAGCTGATGTTCTTCGCGGCCCTCTTCGCGATGTACTTCACCCTGCGATCGGTGACCGGCCCGGACTTCTGGTCCGAGAAGGCCGACGCGCTGAACATCCCGTTCTCCGCGACGAACACCACGATCCTGGTGCTCTCCTCCCTCACCTGCCAGCTCGGCGTGTTCGCGGCCGAGCGCGGTGACGTGAAGAAGCTCCGGATGTGGTTCATCGTCACCTTCGTGATGGGTGCGATCTTCATCGGCGGTCAGGTGTTCGAGTACACCGAGCTGGTCAAGCACGAGGGCATCTCGCTCTCGTCCGACCCGTACGGCTCGGCGTTCTACCTGACCACCGGCTTCCACGGACTGCACGTGACGGGCGGACTGATCGCCTTCCTGCTGGTCCTCGGCCGCACCTACGCGGCCCGGAGGTTCACCCACGAGCAGGCGACCGCCGCCATCGTCGTGTCCTACTACTGGCACTTCGTCGATGTGGTCTGGATCGGCCTGTTCGCCACGATCTACCTGATCAAGTAGTCGCGGCGCGCACCCGCGCAACACCAGAAGCATCGACAGCATCGACGCAGAAGATCCTGACACCGGGGTAATCCGTGAAAAAGCTCTCCGCACGACGACGCCATCCGCTGGCGGCCCTCGTCGTCCTACTCCTCGCGCTGGCATGCACAGGGGGGCTGTACGCCGCGTTCGCACCCGCGAGCAAGGCGCAGGCCGATGAATCCGCCCAGTCCCTCGCCATCGACGAGGGCAAGAAGCTCTACGCCGTCGGCTGTGCCAGTTGCCACGGCACCGGAGGGCAGGGCACCAGCGACGGTCCGAGCCTGGTCGGCGTAGGCGCCGCGGCCGTCGACTTCCAGGTGGGCACCGGCCGCATGCCGGCCCAGCAGCCCGGCGCGCAGGTGCCGAAGAAGAAGGTCATCTACTCCCAGGCGGAGATCGACCAGCTCGCGGCCTACATCGCGTCGCTGGGTGCCGGTCCGGCGATCCCCTCGGAGGAGAAGTACGGCCCCGAGGGCGCGGACATCGCCAAGGGTGGCGAGCTGTTCCGCACCAACTGCGCGCAGTGCCACAACTTCACCGGCAAGGGCGGCGCCCTGACGCACGGCAAGTACGCGCCGAGCCTCGAGGGTGTCGACCCGAAGCACATCTACGAGGCCATGCAGACCGGCCCGCAGAACATGCCCTCCTTCCCCGACACCACGCTGTCGGAGCAGAACAAGAAGGACATCATCGCCTACCTGGACGCGGTCAACGGTGACGACACCGAGAGCCCCGGTGGTCTCAGCCTCGGCGGACTCGGCCCGGTCAGTGAGGGTCTGTTCGCCTGGGTGTTCGGACTGGGCGCGCTGATCGCCGTCGCCGTCTGGGTCGCCGCTCGGACCGCAAAGGCCAAGAAGTCATGAGTAGCCAAGACATTCCAGAAGAGAACCTGCCGGCAGAGCAGGACCGCCCGCACGGCGCGGCCGCCCGGCCCGCGGACGAGACCAACCCGTTCGCCGACCCGGGTCTGCCGCCCCACGAGCCGCGGGTCCAGGACGTCGACGAGCGGGCCGCCAAGCGGTCCGAGCGCACGGTCGCCCTGCTGTTCACGCTGTCGATGCTGGCCACCATCGCCTTCATCGCCGCCTTCGTGGCGATCGACGTCGACAAGTCGGTCTACATCTTCCCGCTCGGTCACATCAGTGCGCTGAACTTCGCGCTCGGCATGACGCTCGGCGTCGCGCTGTTCGCCATCGGCGCGGGCGCGGTCCACTGGGCCCGCACCCTGATGTCCGACGAGGAGGTCGCCGACGAGCGTCACCCGATCGAGGCGTCCCCCGAGGTCCGTGCCAAGGTCCACGCGGACTTCAAGCAGGGCGCCAAGGAGTCCGTGATCGGGCGCCGCAAGCTGATCCGCAACACGATGCTGGGCGCGCTCACCCTGGTGCCGCTCTCCGGCGTCGTCCTGCTGCGCGACCTCGGTCCGCTGCCCGGGACCAAGCTCCGCCACACCCTGTGGTCCAAGGGCAAGCTCCTCGTCAACATGAACACCAACGAGCCGCTGCGTCCCTCCGACGTCGCGGTGGGTTCGCTCACCTTCGCCATGCCCGAGGGCCTGGAGGAGCACGACGAGGACTTCCAGAACGAGATCGCCAAGGCCGCCCTGATGATCATCCGGCTGGAGCCGGACTCCATCAAGGACAAGCGCGAGCTCGAGTGGTCGCACGAGGGCATCGTGGCGTACTCGAAGATCTGCACCCACGTCGGTTGCCCGATCTCCCTGTACGAGCAGCAGACGCACCACGCGCTCTGCCCCTGCCACCAGTCCACCTTCGACCTTGCCGACGGTGCCCGGGTCATCTTCGGTCCCGCCGGTCACGCCCTGCCGCAGCTGCGCATCGGCGTGAACGACGAGGGTTACCTCGAAGCGCTCGGCGACTTCGAGGAGCCCGTCGGTCCTGCTTACTGGGAGCGCGGATGAGTACTGCAGCAAACGAACCGTCCCGCTCACGCGGGAAGGCACCGGCCGGCGAGCGCGTCGCCGACTGGGCCGACGGCCGGCTGGGGATCTACTCCCTGGCCAAGGCCAACATGCGCAAGATCTTCCCCGACCACTGGTCGTTCATGCTGGGTGAGGTCTGCCTCTACAGCTTCATCATCATCATCCTCACGGGTGTGTACCTGACGCTGTTCTTCCACCCGTCGATGGCCGAGGTCCAGTACCACGGCTCGTACGTGCCGCTGCAGGGCCAGATGATGAGTGAGGCGTACGCCTCCACTCTGGACATCAGCTTCGACGTCCGCGGCGGTCTGCTGATCCGGCAGATCCACCACTGGGCCGCGCTGATCTTCCTGGCCGGCATGTTCGTGCACATGATGCGCGTCTTCTTCACCGGCGCGTTCCGCAAGCCGCGCGAGGTCAACTGGCTGTTCGGCTTCCTGCTGCTCGTCCTCGGCATGTTCACCGGCTTCACCGGTTACTCGCTCCCGGACGACCTGCTCTCGGGCACCGGTATCCGCTTCATGGAGGGCGCGATCCTGTCCGTGCCGATCGTCGGCACGTACATCTCGTTCTTCCTGTTCGGCGGCGAGTTCCCCGGCCACGACTTCGTGTCCCGGTTCTACTCGATCCACATCCTGCTGCTGCCGGGCATCATGCTCGGGCTGCTGGTGGGCCACCTGATCCTGGTCTTCTACCACAAGCACACGCAGTTCGCGGGTCCCGGCAAGACCAACAAGAACGTCGTCGGCATGCCGCTGCTGCCGGTGTACACGGCGAAGGCCGGCGGCTTCTTCTTCCTGGTCTTCGGTGTGATCTCCGTCGTGTCGGCCATCGCCACGATCAACCCGATCTGGGCCATCGGGCCCTACCGGCCCGACCAGGTCTCCACCGGCGCCCAGCCGGACTGGTACATGGGCTTCTCCGAGGGCCTGATCCGGGTGATGCCTGGCTGGGAGATCAACTTCTGGGGCCACACACTGGTCCTGGGCGTGTTCGTCCCGCTGCTGATCTTCCC
The DNA here is from genome assembly GCF_027947575.1 of Streptomyces rubrogriseus. NCBI lineage: Bacteria > Bacillati > Actinomycetota > Actinomycetes > Kitasatosporales > Streptomycetaceae > Streptomyces > Streptomyces rubrogriseus. The sequence continues at coordinate 1,882,703 of NZ_CP116256.1, forward strand.
GCTGGTCCTGGCGGCGATCGCGGTCTACCCGTTCATCGAGTCCTGGGTCACCGGGGACAAGCGCGAGCACCACATCCTGGACCGCCCGCGCAACGCCCCGACCCGTACGGCCTTCGGTGTCGCCTGGCTGACCGTCTACTTCGTGCTGCTGATCGGTGGCGGCAACGACCTGTGGGCCACCCACTTCCACCTGTCGATCAACGCGATCACCTGGTTCGTCCGCATCGCGTTCTTCGTCGGACCGGTCGTCGCCTTCATCGCCACCAAGCGGATCTGCCTCGGCCTCCAGCGCCGGGACAAGGACAAGGTGCTGCACGGACGCGAGTCCGGCATCATCAAGCGCCTGCCGCACGGTGAGTTCATCGAGGTGCACGAGCCGCTCAGCCAGGAGCAGCTGCACACGCTCACGGCGCACGAGCAGTACAAGCCGGCCGAGATCGGCCCGACGGTCGACGAGAACGGCGTCGAGCGCAAGGTGAGCGGCACGCAGAAGCTCCGTGCCAAGCTCAGCGAGTCGTACTACGGCGAGGAGTCGCAGATTCCGAAGCCGACCGTCGAGGAGTACAAGGAGATCACGAGCGGCCACGGCCACCACTGACCCTCCGGCGTCGCCACACCACGGTCGAAGGGCCCCGTTCCGTTCTGCGGACGGGGCCCTTCGCCGTGTCCGGGGCTGGATAGGGTGGGAGCACGATCCCCGTCGACGACACACACGATTCAGGAGCGGCTATGAGCGCTGTGACCCCCGCTGGAGGCGACACCACGGCGGACCGCTCCTGGCCCGCCCTGCTGAACGGACTGCTGGACGGCCGCGACCTGAGCGCGGACGACACCGCCTGGGCGCTGGACGTGATCATGCGCGGCGAGGCGACCGACGTGCAGATCGCCGGGTTCGCGGTGGGCCTGCGGTTCAAGGGGGAGACGGTCGAGGAGATCTCCGGACTGGTCCGCACCATGTACGAACACGCCAACGTGATCGAGGTGCCGGGGAAGACCGTCGACATCGTCGGCACCGGCGGCGACGGCGCCAAGACGGTCAACATCTCCACCATGTCGGCGATCGTCCTGGCCGGCGCGGGTGCGAAGGTCGTCAAGCACGGCAACCGGGCCGCCTCCTCGGCGTCCGGGGCCTCCGACGTCCTGGAGAAGCTCGGGGTCAACCTGGAGCTGACGCCGCAGCGGGTGGCGGAGGTCGCCGAGGAAGCCGGCATCACCTTCTGCTTCGCCGTGAAGTTCCACCCGGCGCTGCGCCACGTGGCGACGGCCCGCGGCCAGCTCGGCATCCGTACGGTGTTCAACTTCCTGGGTCCGCTGACCAACCCCGCCCGGGTGAAGGCCCAGGCGGTCGGGGTCGCGCACGCCCGGATGGCACCGATCGTCGCCGGGGTCTTCGCCGAGCGGGGCCACTCGTCGCTGGTCTTCCGGGGCGACGACGGTCTCGACGAGCTGACCACGACCGCCACCTCCCGGGTCTGGGTCGTGCGCGACGGCCGGGTGACCGAGGAGACCTTCGACCCGCGGGACGTCGGCATCGAGCTGGTGCCGGTCGAGGCGCTGCGCGGGGCCGACGCCTCCTACAACGCCGACGTCGCCCGCCGCCTGCTGGCCGGCGAGAAGGGTCCGGTGCGGGACGCGGTCCTGCTGAACTCGGCGGCGGCCCTGGAGGCCCTGGAGCCCGGCGAGGGGGCGCTGGCCGAGCGGCTGCGGGCCGGGATGGACCGGGCGGCCGAGGCGATCGACTCCGGGGCGGCCCGGCGGGTGCTGGAGCGTTGGGTGGCCGTCAGCAACGCCTGAGCGGCGGCACGGCGGCACCGCGCTACGGCGGTACATGTGACGTGCGTCCCGCGATCCGGACCCGGGTTGCGGGACGCCGATCATTTCCCATAGGTTTTTCGACAGGTCATGAGTGACAGTCATGAGGCCCCGGCCGACTGTCCGGCAACCCTCCGTCCGTGGCGGGGTGCCCCGGGTGAAGACCAGGTCGTGGACAGCAAGGTCCACGGCAAGCGCGGACCCCTCGCGAAACCAGGGGTCCTGGGTCGTCCGAGGGAGTCTCCCGTGAACCAGCGAATGCGATAGGGCCGCAGAGCCCCGCCTCCGCACCCTCCTTTTTCCTCTTTCACAGCGCCCCGCCGCGCGCTGGTCCTCACGGGAGTCCGCCATGTCCGTACCCACCGCTGTCGCCACCCCGCTGCCCGTCCTCGGCCGGGACGTCACCGTGCCGCTCGTCACCGGCGGCGAGGTCGCCTACGCCGCGCTCGACTACGCCGCCAGCGCGCCCGCGCTCCAGCGGGTCTGGGACGACGTGGCCGCCTACGCCCCGTACTACGGCAGCGTGCACCGGGGCGCCGGGTACCTCTCGCAGCTGTCGACCGACCTGTTCGAGAACGCCCGCGGGACGGTCGCCGAGTTCCTCGGCTGCCGGGAGGACGACCAGGTCGTCTTCACCCGGTCCACCACCGACTCCCTGAACCTGCTCGCCGCCGCGCTGCCCGCCGGCTGCCGGGTCTTCGTCTTCGAGACCGAGCACCACGCCTCGCTGCTGCCCTGGCGGAACGCGGACGTGACCTACCTCGACGCCCCGCGCACGCCCGCCGAGGCCGTCGAGACCCTGGAGCGCGCCCTCGCCGCCCGCGAGCCGTACGGGCCCGCCCTGGTCTGCGTCACCGGCGCCTCCAACGTCACCGGCGAGCTGTGGCCGGTGCGGGAGCTGGCCGCCGCCGCCCACGCGCACGGCGCCCGGATCGTGCTGGACGCCGCCCAGCTCGCCCCGCACCACCCGGTGAGCGTGCGCGACCTGGACGTGGACTGGGTCGCCTTCTCCGGGCACAAGCTGTACGCGCCCTTCGGCTCCGGCGTGCTGGCCGGCCGCGCCGACTGGCTGCGCGAGGCGGAGCCGTACCTGGCCGGCGGCGGCGCCAGCCGCAGCGTCTCCCGGCGCGCGGACGGCGGCGTGGACGTGCGGTGGCACGACAGCGCGGCCCGGCACGAGGCCGGATCGCCCAACGTCATCGGGGCCTACGCGATCGCCTCCGCCTGCAAGGCGCTCACCGAGGCCGGGTTCGACTCGCTGGTCGCCCGCGAGGAGTACCTGATCCGGAAGGTGCGCGAGGGCCTCGCCGAGGTGCCCGAGGTGCGTGTCCTGTCCCTCTTCGGGGACGACGCGCCGCGCGTCGGAGTGCTCTCCTTCGTCGTCGAGGGCTGGAACAGCTCGCACTTCGCCGCCGCGCTCTCCGCCGAGTACGGCATCGGCGTGCGCGACGGCCTGTTCTGCGCCCATCCGCTGCTGCGCACCCTGCTCGGCAGCGACCCGCAGACGCAGGGCGAGTGCGGGGCGCCCGAGGCGGCGCCCGGCGAGAAGTCCCTCAACGCCATCCGCGTCAGCTTCGGTGCGGGCACCCCGGACGAGCACGTGGAGCGGTTCGTGAACGCCGTCCGGGAGCTGGTGAGCGACGGCGCCCGCTGGAACTACCGCACCGAGGACGGGCGCTGCGTGCCCGACACCACCTCCGGCGCCCCCGCCCCCGCGGCGGGTAGCGGCGCCTGAGCGGTCCGGCCCGGCAGCCGCGACCCCAGCACCACCATCCGCAGCGCCCGTTCCGTGGCGTCCGTGAGGAGCTCGGAGGCGCGCAGCAACGCGTCCGCCAGGGCCATCGGCGCCGGCATGATCCCGTGGCAGGCGTCCACCCCGGGCACGTCGTGCGCGCCCTCGCCGAGCGTGCCCGCCAGGGCGAGGACGGGCCGGCCGGAGAGCTTGGCGCGGCGGGCCACCTCGGCCGGCACCTTGCCGCGCGGCGTCTGGTGGTCCAGGGCGCCCTCGGCGGTGAGCACCAGGTCGGCCCGGGCGAGGCGGGCGTCCAGGTCGAGGTGGCCCAGGAGCACGTCGAAGCGGGGCAGCAGCCGGGCCCCGACGGCGGCGAGTCCCGCGCCGAGGCCGCCGGACGCGCCGGTGCCTGGCCCCGTGCGCAGGTCGGTGCCGACGACACCGAGGTCGCGGGTGAGTACGCGCGCCCAGTTCTCCAGCCCGGCCGACAACTCCTCGACCTGCGCGGGCGTCGCCCCCTTCTGCGGGCCGAACACCCGGGCCACGCCCCGCTCGCCGCACAGCACGTTGTACGGGTTGCAGGCGACGAGCAGCTCGGTGTCCTTCAGCCGGGCGTCGAGACCGGACGGGTCGATGCGGACGAGGCGGTTCAGCTCCCGTCCGCCGGGGCCGAGTTCGAAGCCGTCCGCGTCCAGCAGCCGGGCCCCGAGCGCCTGGAGCGCGCCCGCGCCTCCGTCGGACGTCCCCGAGTCGCCGCAGCCGACCAGCACCCGCCGCACCCCGGTGCCGAGGGCGGCGCGGATCAGCTCGCCGACGCCGTACGTGGTGGTGGCGCCGGGGTCGCGCAGGGCGCGGGGGACCAGGGACAGGCCCGCGACGGCCGCCATCTCCACCACCGCCGTGTCCCCGGTGCCGAGCAGCGCGAAGTGGGTGCCCACGGGATCGCCGACCGGACCGGTGGCGGCCAGCGCCACCAGCCGCCCGCCGGTCGCCGACGCCAGCGCGACGGCGGTGCCCTCGCCGCCGTCCACGAGCGGGATCCGGTCGATCTCGGCGTCCGGCAGCACCCGGCGGACGCCCGCCGCGATGGCGTCGGCGGCGGCACGGGCGGACAGGGATTCCTTGAATCCGCTGGGGGCCACGACCACACGGTTCAGCACGGGGGACGGACGAGACATGGTGGGCTCCTTCAGCGGGTCACGGGCACGCCGAGCAGCGGCCAGACCGCGGCGGCGAAGAACAGCACGAGCAGGGCGGTCAGCGGCGCCAGTACGGCGGACAGCCGCAGCAGGTCGCGCGGGGTGTAGGTGGGGACGCCGGGCACCTCGGAGAAGAGCGTGACCGGCTTGGCGGAGGCCGGGAGGGTGTGGCAGAACCCGGCCGCCGCCGTCGAGGCGAGCGCGGCGGCGACCGGGTTGACCCCGGCGCCGACGGCCGCGGCGATCACCAGCGGGACCAGCACCGAGGAGCGGGCGGAACGGGACTGCAGGACCAGGTGGGCCGCCGTGCTCACCGCGACCACCACGCCGAGGAAGGCGGCCGGGGCGACGTCCGCGGGCAGGCCCGACACCAGCCACCCCGCCGCACCGGAGTCGGCCAGCGCGACGCCCATCGCCATCGTCGCCGCCATGAACAGCAGCAGCGACCACGGCACGGTCCTCAGCGCGTCCTTGAGCCGTACGGTGCCCAGCGCGGGGGAGGAGGCGACGACCGCGCCGATCAGCGCCACCACGGCGGGGGAGACCCGGTGCACGGGCTCGCTGCACCACAGGGCCACCACCGTGGCCAGCAGCAGCGCGCAGCGCTTCTCGGCCTGCGTCCAGGGGCCGGTGACCGGGCTCTCGCCGTGCCGCTGTATCTCCTCGGCGGTGATGCGGACGGGCCCCGCGCGGTCCGCGCGGCGCGTGGTCGTCAGCAGGACCGTCTCGGCGGCGAGGTGGGAGGAGGCGACCGCCAGCGGCAGGCCGAGCAGCAGCCACTGGGTGAACCCGATCCGGTCCCCGGTCGCCTCCCACAGCACCGACACCGTGATCAGATGCGCACCGGCACCGATCAGGGTCGCCACCGCCGACAGCAGGATCACGGTCGGGAACAGCAGCGCCAGCATCACGACCAGTCGTTTCCGGTCTGCGAGCGCCTTGGCGAGGGCGAGGAACACCGGCAGCGCCAGCGCCGCCCGGCCGGAGGTGGCCGGCACCGCGAAGGCCGTGACGACCAGCGCGGCCGTCGTCAGGTGCACCAGCTGCCGCACCGTGCGCGCCCCGCCCACCAGGAACGCCGCCGCCCGCCCCGCGAGCCCGGTCCTGGCGACCGCGGCGGCCAGCACGAAGGCGCAGATCAGCAGCCACACCGTGTCCTCACCGAGGGTGCCGAACAGGGTGTCGCTGCTGATCACACCGGTCGCGGTCAGCGCGAGACCGGCGCCCAGCGCGATGTACGTGTCGTCGATCGGCGTGCCGATCCAGGCACAGGTGGCCAGCGCGAACACGGCGAGGGTCAGGCGCGCGTCGCCGCCCAGGGCGGGGAAGTTGCCGGGGACGGCCAGCAGCGCGCACAGGGACAGCGCCGCGCACAGGGCCGCCGCGAGGCGGAGGTTCAACGTCACGCCTCGAGCGTCCAGGGGCGCGGTGAGCCCTCAATGAGGGTCACATGAAGGAAACTTCACCGGGCCGCCCAGGACGCGGGCCTCACCAGGTCGGCAGCCGGTACCCCATCCCGCGCACGGTCTCCACCTGCCGCGCGCCGAGCTTCTTGCGCAGGGCCCGCACGTAGACGTCCACGATGTTGGAGCCCGGGTCGAAGTCGTAGCCCCACACGTGCGACAGGATCTGCTCGCGGGACAGCACCTGCCCCGGGTGGCGCAGGAACAGCTCAAGGAGCACGAACTCACGGGCCGTCAGGTCCACCGTGCGGCCCTCGGACCGGGCCCGGCGGGTACGCAGGTCGAGGCTGAGCGGCCCCGACCTCAGCACCGTCACCTCCGGCGCCCTGGCCGCCGTACGCAGGCGCAGCCGCACCCGGGCCAGCAGCTCCTCGAAGCGGAACGGCTTGGTCATCCAGTCGTCGGCGCCGCCCTCCAGGCCGGCCACCGTGTCCCGTACCGAGTCCCGTGCGGTCAGCACGATCACCGGGGTCGTCACCCGGGCCTCGCGCAGCTCGCGCAGGACCGTGAAGCCGTCCCGGCCGGGCAGCCCGATGTCCAGGACGACGAGGTCGAAACCGCCGGTGAGGGCGTACTCGTAGGCGGCGTCGCCGTCGGCGACCGCGGTGGTGGTGAAGCCGTTGGCGCGCAGGCCCTTCTGGACGAAGGAGGCGATGCGTTCCTCGTCCTCGACGATGAGGATGCGGTTCATGGTCGTGCCTCTTCCAGAGTGAGTACGAAGGTGGCGCCACCGCCGGCGGTGGCGCGCAGGTCGACCCGGCCGCCGTGGCCCTCGGCGATCGCCCGCACGATCGACAGCCCGAGCCCGGCGCCCGTGCCGCGCACCCCGCGCCGGGCCGTGCCGCGCCGGAACCGCTCGAAGATCACCTCGGCGTCCTGCGGCTGGACGCCGGGGCCGGAGTCGGCGACGTACAGCTCGATCCGCGAACCGTCGGCGCGGGAGCCTATGCGGACCCGCTGGCCCGCCGTGGTGTGCTGCACGGCGTTCTGCGCGAGCTGCACCATCGCCTGGGTGATGCGCTGGGGGTCGAGGTGGGCCTCCCGGTCGGCGACCTGGTCCAGCACCCACTCCCGCTCGCCCAGGGTGCGCGCCTTGACGAAGACGTCGGCGGTGAGTTCGGCGAGCTGCACCGGCTCGGGGGCGACGAAGTCGGGGCGTTCGGCCTTGGCGAGCAGCAGCAGGTCCTCGACGATGCGGCTCATCCGGTCCAGTTCGTCGGTGACCAGGCGGACGGTCTCCTCGCGCTCGGCCGGATCGTCGCCCATCAGCTCCAGGTGGCCGCGCACGATGGTGATCGGGGTGCGCAGCTCGTGCCCCGCGTCGTCGACGAACCTGCGCTGGGTGGCGAAGGCGCGCTCCAACCGGTCCAGCATGGCGTTGAACGTCTCGGCCAGGGCCGCCACGTCGTCGTGGCCGTGCACCGGGATGCGCCGGGTCAGGTCCTGCTCGGTGAGCTGGGCGGCGGTCGTGCGCACCAGCCGCACCGGCTTCAGGATGCGGCCCGCCACCACCCAGGCGATGCCGGTCGTCATCAGCAGGGCGACGCCGGAGATGGCGAGCAGGACGCGGAACACCTCGTCCGCGCGCGCCTGTTCGCGCCCCGGGTGGAAGGCGACCACGAAGGCGGCCGCCGGTTCGCCGCCGTAGCGGGCCACGGTGACCTTGGCCCAGCGGATCTCGCCCTCCGGCCGCTCCAGGGTGCCGGTGGAGTCGGGGGAGGCGTAGATGCGGCGCCGGGCGTCGGCGTCCTCGTGCAGGGGCCGGCCGACCGGGATCTCCCGCTGCTGGATGATCTGCGTGGGCCGGCTGCCCACCTCGCCGACCAGGCCGACCAGTTCCTCGTCCAGGTCGGCGTACTGCCGTTCCAGGAAGACCCGCAGCAGCCGCCCCGGGTCGGTGAACGGGCGGCCCGTCTCCGGGTCGAAGCCCTGCTCCTCGAAGTTGGCGAACTCGCCGGCCTCCTGCGCGAGCAGGCCGTTGATCCGCTGGTCGGTGTCGCGCAGCAGGATCGAGCGGGTGGTCGCCGCCACCGAGGCCAGCGCGACCGCCATCACGAGCAGCAGCCACAGCAGGATGCGGACCCGGGCCGAGACCCGGCGGCGCTCGCGCTCACCCGTCGCCGGGTCCGTCGTCCCCGGCCGCGTCGTCCGCGGGTTCCCCGGCGTCCCGGCCGCCCCGGTCGTCGTCATCGTCGTCATCCGAAGGGCCGTCGGTGACCGGCGGCCGCGTCACCACCTGGTCGCTGGGCGTCGGCTCGGGCGAGGAGGAGGCCGGCGCCGGGGTGGGGGAGCCGCTCTCCAGCTCCACTTTGGCCGGGACCTTGGGCTCCTGCGGGCTGTCGGTCAGGGCGAAGCTGGTCGCGGCGATGCCGAGCGGGATCAGGACTACGGCCGCGAGGGCCGCCATCCGGCGGGAGAAGACCATGCGGTGGATTCTGCGCGAGGATTTCGGCGGGCCGGATGAGTACCGCGTGAAGAACTCTTCATCCGGTGCCCGGGCTCGTCGGTTGTCTGCCGCGCCGTCGTGGCTGGTCGCGCAGTTCCCCGCGCCCCTTCAGGGGCGTGACCCACTCGCCCGCGTCTCAGTTGTCGAGGCCGATGGCGAACGCCGCTTCCAGGTCGTGCTGGGAGTAGGTGCGGAAGGCCACGTGCGTGTCGGTGCCCTCCACGCCCGGGATCTTGCTGATCCGGCCGGGGATGACGTCGGCCAGGTCCTCGTGCCGGCTCACCCGCACCATGGCGATCAGGTCGTAGGTGCCGGTGACGGAGAAGACCTCGCTGACGCTCTCCAGCGCGGCGATCTGCTCCGCGATCTCGGGAATGCGGTCCACGCTGGTCTTGATGAGGACGATCGCGCTGATCACGGCTGGTTCTCTCCCTCGGGCGCCGCCACTGGAACGCCACCAACTCTAGTCGCACGTCCGAACCGCACCCAGGCGAAGGCGAAGCCCAGGCCGAAGCCCACCAGGTGCGCCAGGTACGCCACCCCCGGTCCGTCACCGGCCCGCCCGGCGGCCAGCCACTGAAGGGAAACCCAGAACGGCAGCACGACCCAGGCCGGGAAGCGCAGCGGCAGGAAGAAGAGGAAGGGCAGCAGGCTGGTCACGCGGGCCCGCGGGAAGAGGAACAGGAACGCGCCGAGGACCGCGGAGATCGCCCCCGAGGCGCCGACCAGGGACTCCTGGGAGTGGGCGTTGGCGCCCGCGTAGCCCACCAGGGCCAGGTAGCCGCAGCCGAGGTAGAACAGGGCGAACTGGAGCCGACCCATCCGCTCCTCGGTCATGGCGCCGAAGACGTAGAGGAAGAGCATGTTGCCCAGCAGGTGCACCCAGCTGCCGTGGACGAACAGCGCCGTGGCCGGGGTGAGCGCCGACCCGGGGGAGTCCTCGAACAGTTCTGCGGGGATCACGCCCCAGCGCCGGAAATAGGCGCGCTGTGCCGCCAGCACCTCCTCCCCGGTGCCGTACACCGGATTCAGGCCCGCCGCCGGGCTGATCAGGAACAGCAGACAGCACAGCGTGATCAGCGTGTACGTCACGGGCGCCGTCCGGCGCCGGGACGGGCGGGCCGGGACGAGCCCGCCGACCGCCGTGACCGTTCTGCGGACCGCCGTGCTCCAGTTGCGGATCATGGACACAGAGCATGACGTAACGGGCGCGAGGGCTCATAGCGCCTCGCCGCCGTGGACACGCGGGCGTCGGGTACCCGCCAGGCCGTAGGGTTACGTGCCACACGCACCGGGGGAGCCCGGCGCGTCACCGACACTGGAAGAGAGCGAACAGCCACGATGACGGTTCCCCTGCCGACCGACACGACGCGGTGGCGCTGCACCCTCTGCGGCAACCTCACCCGCTTCGACGTGACCCGGGCCTCGAAGGTCGTCGAGTACGTCCACCTCGACCTGGCCGGTGAGCCGACGGTCGAGGAGCGCGAGGTGCTCAGCGAGACCGTCGAGTCGGTGCGGTGCCGCTGGTGCAACGCCGTGGACCAGGTGGAACTCGTGGACAGGCCGGGTGCCGCCTCCTGAGCGGAGCGGCCCCGCACCAGGCGATTCCGGTCCGGGATCGCCCTGAGACATTGGGGTGACGGATGGTGGAGACACACGGCGGGGGGCCGGGCGACGGCGCCGCTGAGGTGCTCGACCGCCCGCTGCCCGACGGCGTGCGCCGCCGGGTCGTGCAGATCGTGTCCGACGGCTTCGGCTCGCTCACCCTCGGCGAGCTGCCCGCACAGCTGAGGCAGTACGCCAGGTTCGCCCCGAACCGCCGGGTCAAGTTCGCCGGCAACGCCATGGCCGCCGCGGTGGAGACCGACCCGCTCTTCCGCCAGCGCATCGGCGAGAAGTTCCGCGACGCCCAGCCCGAGCTGGCGGACGCGCTGGACGCCGGGTCCGCGCTGCCGGCCGCCGACCCGCTGGACGTGGCCGCCGCGGCCTACGTGCTGCGCCCGCACGGCTGGGTGAAGCTGGTCACCGCCGCCGGTGAGGAGGCGCAGCGCGCGGACGCCGAGCGCGCCGACGAGGAGAGCCGCGCGGAGCTGGAGCGGCTGCACGAGGAGCTGTCCCGGGCCCGGGAGCACACCAGGGCCGAGACCGAGCGGCTGCGCGGCGAGCTGGACGCGGCGAAGCGGGAGACCGAGTCGCTGCACCGCAAGCTGCGCTCCGCCCTCAGCGACGTCAAGCGCGGCGAGGCGGCGCTGCGCAAGGTCCAGGCCGAGCTGGACGCCGTACGGGCCGAGGGGCAGACCCAGATGTCCGCGGCCGAGAGCGAGACCCGGCGGCTCAAGGCCCGCCTGGGGGAGGCCGAGGCGGGTCTGGAGGCCACCCGCAGGGCCGCCCGCGAGGGGCGCAGCGTCGAGGACATGCGCGTACGGCTGCTGCTCGACACCCTCCTCGACGCCACCCAGGGGCTGCGCCGCGAGCTGGCGCTGCCCCCGGTGTCCGTGCGGCCCGCCGAGACCGTGGACGCGGTCGAGCCCGGCCGGATGACGCCGAAGGACATCGCCAACCGGGCCCTGTCCGAGAACGACCCGGCGATCCTCGACCAGTTGCTGGCGCTGCCCCAGGCGCATCTGGTCGTCGACGGCTACAACGTCACCAAGACCGGCTATCCGCAGATGCCCCTGGAGAAGCAGCGGCTGCGGCTGCTCGGCCAGCTCTCCCAGCTCGCCGCGCAGACCGGCGCCGAGATGACCTGTGTCTTCGACGGGGCCGAACTCGTCGCGCCGGTGCTGCTGGCGCCGCCGCGCGGGGTGCGGGTGCTGTTCTCCAAGCCGGGTGTCACCGCCGACGAGCTGATCCGCCAGCTGGTGCGGGCCGAGCCGCCGGGCCGACCGGTCATCGTCGTCTCCACCGACCGCGAGGTCGCCGACGGGGTGGCGCGCGCGGGCGCACGCCCGGTGGCGTCCGTGGTGCTCCTCAAGCGGCTTTCCTAGCCCCTCATTCACTTCCGTACCAACCGCAACGTAGGCTCCCTATGCCCGAATTGACGGAACCGTCACGCAACGTAGTGTCAGGCAGGCGTCACTGCAGGTGAGTTGTGGCGGAAAACGCGGTGCGTAACCGTGATTTTTCGGCGGAGGATTTGAACTGATCACGAGTGGGTCACTAGGGTCACCCTTCGAACCCTCGAACGGGTGATCCCTCTCAAGAAGGAGCTCGTCTCCGTGGCGTCCCACCGTCGTCCCAAGCAGCCGAGCCGCACGCGCGTGACCGTGCTCACCACCGCTGCCGCCGCCGCTGTCGTTCTCAGCTCCCAGGCCGCCAACGCCGCCCCGAGCGAGAAGCCGAGCAAGGACGAGGTCAAGGCCAAGGTCGACAAGCTCTACGAGGAGGCCGAGCAGGCCACCGAGAAGTACAACGGCGCCAAGGAGAAGCAGGAGAAGCTCCAGAAGGAGATCTCCACCATCCAGGACAACGTCGCCCGCGGCCAGGAGGAGCTCAACGAGCTGCGCGACGGCCTCGGTTCGATGGCCAGCGCCCAGTACCGCTCCGGCGGCATCGACCCCTCCCTCCAGCTCTTCCTGTCCGCCGACCCGGACAACTACCTGGACAAGGCCTCCACCCTCGACCAGCTGAGCGGCCAGCAGGTCGAGGCGCTGAAGAAGATCCAGGTCAAGCAGCGCGACCTCGCGCAGCAGCGCTCCGAGGCCTCCGAGAAGCTCAAGGACCTCTCCGCCACCCGCACCGAGCTGGGCAAGAAGAAGAAGGAAGTCCAGGGCAAGCTCTCCTCCGCGCAGAAGCTGCTCAACACGCTCACCGCGCAGGAGAAGGCCGCCCTCCAGCAGGAGGAGCAGCGCTCCAACCGCGCCAGCGAGCGCCAGGTCCTCACCGGCGGCAAGTCCACCCCGGCCTCGGGCCGCGCGGGGGCCGCCTTCGCCGCCGCCCAGGGCAAGATAGGCACGCCCTACGTCTACGGCGCCACCGGCCCGTCCTCCTTCGACTGCTCGGGCCTGACCTCCTGGGCCTACGCGCAGGCCGGCGTCGGCATCCCGCGCACCTCCCAGGCGCAGGCCAACTACGGCACGCGCATCTCGTCGTCGAGCCAGCTTCAGGTCGGCGACCTCGTCTTCTTCTTCAGCGACCTGCACCACGTCGGCCTCTACGCCGGCAACGGCCAGGTCCTGCACGCGCCGCGCACCGGCACGAACGTCCGCTACGAGTCGATGAGCACCATCGGCGGTCCGTTCATGTTCGGCGTACGGGTCTGACCGTGCTCCGCGTCCGGGGCCGACCCGGACGACCAGCACCACCCGAAGTCGTCCCCGCCGTGCCGCCCGTTCGGGCGAATCGCGTCCGGGCCCTGTGACCCCCGCCCCGCCGGTGACCTGCGTCAGCGGCGGGGCGTCGTGTTGCGCGGCGCCGGCGGTCGTTGGCCGGTGCCCCGCCGGGGGGTTACTGTCTGCCGCGTTTCCCCGTCCGCCAGCGGAAGGAGTGCGGCTTCCCGTGGGGTCCCATCGCCGCCTTGCACCATCCGGGTTCGACCGTGGCTCCACCGCCGCCGTCGGCCTGCTCTCCGTGGCCGCCGCACTGCTGGGCGCCGTACCGGCCACGGCCGCCCCGCACGACGACCGGCGGGCGGAGGTGGACCGGCTCCACACCGAGGCGGAGCAGGCGACCGAGGCCTACAACAAGGCCGACGCGCGCACCGACGCGCTGCGCGAGGAGGTCACCACCGCGCAGGAGTCCATCGCCCGGCAGCAGGAACGCGTCAACACCATGCGGGACGCGCTCGGTTCGCTGGCCGGCGCGCAGTACCGCTCCGGCGGCATCGACCCGTCGCTGGCGCTGCTGCTCTCCGCCGAACCGGACGACTACCTCGACCGGGCCTCCGTGCTCGACCGGATCACCACCCGCCAGGCGGGTGAGCTGAGGGAACTCCAGCAGGCGATGCGCGACCTCGCCCAGGACCGTGCCGAGGCGGCCCGCAAACTCACCGAGCTGGAGCGGGGCCGCAAGGCCGTGGCCGCCCACAAGAAGACCGTCGAGCGCAAGCTGGCCAGGGCCCGCGCGCTGCTCGCCGCCCTGCCGGACGACGAACGCACCGCCTACCAGCGGGGCTCCCGCTCCGGCCGCGAGGACCTGACCGCCCTCGCCGGTGCCGCCGCGCCCGCCTCCGGCCGGGCCGGAGCCGCCTTCGCCGCCGCCCGCTCCGCCCTCGGCAAGCCCTACGTCTGGGGCGCCAACGGCCCCTCCGGCTTCGACTGCTCGGGCCTGACCCAGTGGGCCTACGCGCAGGCCGGAGTGGGCATCCCGCGCACCTCCCAGGCTCAGTCCGGCGCCGGGCGGCACGTGTCCCTGGCCGAGGCGCGCCCCGGCGACCTGGTCGCCTACCGCGACGACGCCAGCCACATCGGCATGTACGCCGGCAACGGCCAGGTGATCCACGCGCCCTACCCCGGCGCGCCGGTGCGCTACGACCCGGTCGGCATGATGCCGATCTCCTCGATCACCAGGGTGTGACCCCACGGCCCCTCCGGCCCGCCGCGTGCACCGCGTACCCCACGTCCGCATCGCCCGGTGCCTTCCGCGGCCAGGCGCCCGTACGATCGGGAAGGTGGCTGGTCGAAGGCGGGTGTCGGGGTTCTCGGTGGTGGCGCTGTGCCTGCTGCTGGTCGCGCTCGTGGGCTGCGGGGGCCGGACCGCGACCGACCCGTCCCCGGCCGACGTCCAGCGGGTGCTCGACCGGCGGGCGGCGGCCGTCCTCGCCCACGACGCGGCCGCCTACGCGCGCACCGGCACCGGCACCGGCTTCGGCAACCTGAGCGCGATCCCGCTCGCCGCCTGGTCCTACCGGGTACGGGGCGTGGAGCGCAGCGGCGACACCGCCACCGCCGACGTCGAGCTGCGCTACCGCGTCCAGGGCTACGACCGGGGTCCCGTCTCCGCGGGCCGCACCGTGCGGCTGAGCCGGGACGGCACGGCCGGGACCTGGACCGTCGACTCCGACCGCCCCGCCAAGGAGTCCGGCCAGCAGCCCTGGGACCAGGGCGCGGTCGAGGTCGTGCGCGGCACGCACAGCCTCGTCCTCGGCGTCGGGCAGTCCACCACCACCCTGCGCCGCTTCGCCGACCTGGCCGACCGCGCGGTGCCGGCCGTCTCGGACGCCTGGGACGGCGACTGGTCCCGCCGGGTGGTCGTGGTCGTCCCCCGGTCACTGGAGGGCATGGCGGGCCTGCTCGGCTCGCCCGCCTCGTCCTACCGGGGCATCGCCGCGGTCACCACCGGGGAGACGGGCGGCCGGGAACACGCCCCCGCGGACCGGATCATCGTCAACCCCGACGCGTACGGACTGCTGGGCAGCCTGGGCAAGCAGGTCGTGCTCACCCACGAGACGACCCACGTCGCCACCCGCGCCGACACCACCTCCGCCACCCCGCTGTGGCTCTCCGAGGGCTACGCCGACTGGGTCGGCTACCGCGGCAGCGGCCGCACCGCCGCCCAGGCCGCCCCCGAACTGGCCGACGCGGTCGCCGAGGGCCGGGTGCCCGCCCGGCTGCCGACCGACGAGGACTTCGGCTTCACCGCCGACGCGGACGCACTGGCCCGCGCCTACGAGGGCGGCTGGCTGGCCTGCCGGATGATCGCCGAGCAGTGGGACGAGGACCGGCTGGACGCGTTCTACCGCTCCGTGGGCACCCACGACGACCGCGCCGGCGCGGTGGAGGCCGCGCTGCACGAGGTGCTCGGAACGACACCGGACAACTTCACGGCACGCTGGCGGGCGTACCTGCGGACCCGGCTCGGATGATCGGACGAGCCGCGCGGGCTCTCGGCCGGCGGGCCTCAGGGCGCGCCGGTGGGTGTGTCCGCGGGTGCGGCTCGGGTGAGGGGGGCGGGCCGTTCGGCCGGGGCCGGGGTCCCGCGGCGCACCGTGCCCCGCCACAGCGCGCGGGCGGCGAGGAGGGTGGCGGCCACCAGCAGGCCGTTGCGGACGGACAGGAGCGTGATGCCGAAGGGGGTGCTCGCCACCACGTCCGCGAACAGCAGCGGGAACTCCAGTGCCGTCAGCGGGGTCGCCGCCAGCACCAGGGCGACCGGCACCCGCATCCGGCTCGCCCGGAAGCACCGGCAGACCGCACCGAGGCCCACCAGCCACACCAGGTACTGGGGGCTGATCACCCGGCTGGTCACCGTGAACATCAGCACCGCCACGAAGGCCGCGTCCGCCGCCGTGTGCGCCGCGAACCGGTGGGACGCCGACCGCGAGGCCCGCACCCGCCACAGCAGCAGCCAGCCGAACGCCACCGCGCTCAGGGCCAGCGAGACCGTGCCCACGGTGTCCACGTGCGGGCCCAGGAACTCCATCGAGCCGTAGTTCAGCAGCACCCCGCCCTCCCAGCCGAAGTGCCGGGCGACGTGGAAGACCAGCGAGCCCAGCGACTCCACCTCGACGCCCCGCTCGCGCTGGAACGTCAGGAACGCGAACGCCCCGGGCATCGACACGGCGAACAGCGCGGCCAGCCCGGCCCCGCTCACCGCGGCGGCGACCCACGGCCCGCGCCCCCGCATCCCGACGAGCACCAGCGCCGGCCACACCTTCAGCAGCGCCCCGACCGCCGCCAGGGCCCCCGCCACGCGCGGATGCCGCCCGGCGGCGAGCAGCGCGGCCACCGCGACGGCCGTGACCATCACGTCGTAGCGGGCGTACACCGTGGGACCGAGCAGCGGTACGCCCGCCACCCACACCCACGCCCCGCGCGGCGACCGCCCCGTCCCCCGGCCGGCCTGCCACAGCAGGGCCAGGACGGCGGCGTCCGTGACACACGCGAGGACGAAGAAGGCCGTCGCGTACTCCAGGAAGGGCAGCAGGCCGGGGGAGAGGACCGCGAAGGCCGCCGCCGGCGGATACTGCCAGGTGACGTCGTCCAGCGGAAACGTTCCGGTGCGCAGCACGTCGGCCCAGTCCCGGTAGATGACGGACACGTCGCCGGTGACGTCCGGACCGGGGAAGACCAGCACCTTCAGCACGAACAGCAGCAGCACCAGCCGGGTGGCGCCCCAGACCGTCAGCAGCCACACCGGTGACCGCCCCGCGTCCCTCGTCTCCACGTGCTCCCTGCCCGTCCGTGCCCGCCCGCACCTGCCCGTCCCCGCCTCGTACCCGCTTGCCCCTCCCGGTGCGGCCATGATGACCCGGACCCCTGTGGGCGTGCCACAGGAGGCGGCCGGGCCAGGCCCCCGGCGGCCGGTTCGGTAGGGTCGGCGGCGTGCGCAAGACCTTGATCGTGACCAACGACTTCCCGCCCCGCCCGGGCGGCATCCAGGCCTTCCTGCACAACATGGCGCTGCGCCTGGACCCGGAGCGGCTGGTCGTCTACGCCTCCACCTGGAAGCGCGGCCGCGAGGGCACCGAGGCCACCGCCGCCTTCGACGCCGAGCAGCCCTTCACCGTCGTACGGGACCGCACGACGATGCTGCTGCCGACGCCGGGCGCCACCCGGCGGGCGGTGGGGCTGCTGCGCGAGCACGGCTGCACCGCGGTGTGGTTCGGGGCGGCCGCGCCCCTCGGCCTGATGGCCCCGGCCCTGCGCAGGGCGGGCGCCGAGCGCCTGGTCGCCACCACCCACGGCCACGAGGCGGGCTGGGCCCAGCTGCCCGCCGCCCGGCAACTGCTGCGCCGGATCGGGGAGTCGACGGACACGATCACCTACCTCGGCGAGTACACGCGCTCCCGGATCGCGGCCGCGCTCACCCCGGAGGCCGCCGCCCGGATGGTGCAACTGCCGCCCGGCGTCGACGAGAAGACCTTCCACCCGGCCAGCGGCGGCGACGAGGTGCGCGCCCGCCTCGGCCTCACCGAGCGCCCCGTCGTGGTCTGCGTCTCCCGACTGGTCCCGCGCAAGGGCCAGGACACCCTGATCCGCGCGATGCCGCGCATCCTCGCCGCCGAGCCGGACGCCGTCCTGCTGATCGTCGGCGGCGGCCCCTACGAGAAGGACCTGCGCCGCCTCGCCGAGGAGACCGGCGTCGCCGCCGCCGTCCACTTCACCGGCGCCGTGCCCTGGTCCGAACTGCCCGCGCACTACGGCGCCGGCGACGTCTTCGCCATGCCCTGCCGCACCCGCCGGGGCGGTCTCGACGTGGAGGGCCTCGGCATCGTCTACCTGGAGGCCTCGGCGACCGGCCTGCCCGTCGTCGCCGGCGACTCGGGCGGCGCACCCGACGCCGTACTCGACGGCGAGACGGGCTGGGTGGTCCGGGGCGAGGACCCGAACGAGTCCGCCGACCGCGTCACCACCCTCCTCGCCGACCCGGAACTGCGCCACCGGATGGGGGAGCGGGGCAGGGCGTGGGTCGAGGAGAAGTGGCGCTGGGACCTGCTGGCGGAGCAGCTGAAAACGCTGCTGTAGGACAACGCCCCCAGGGGCGCGGGGCTGTGACATGTGCGGCTCCGCCGTGCGGGCGCGGGCAACCACGACGAGGGTGAAGCCGCCGACGAACCGAACCCGGCACCCCGGAAGGCGGCCCTACTTGGCGTAAATCGCCTCGATCTCGTCCGCGTAGTCCTTGGCGACAACGTTCCGCTTCAGCTTCAGCGACGGCGTCAAGTGCCCCGAGTCCTCGGTGAACTGCGCCCCCAGCACCCGGAACTTGCGCACCGACTCCGCCTTGGACACCGCCGCGTTCCCGTCGTCGATCGCGTCCTGGATCGCCGCGAGCAGTTCCGGATCTTCCCGCAGCGACACCGCCGTCGAGCCTGCGGGCTTCCCGTGCTCCGTGCACCAGCGTCCGAGGAACTCCTCGTCGATGGTGACCAGCGCGCCCACGAAGGGCCGCCCGTCGCCGACCACCATGCACTCCGCGACCAGCGCGTGCGCGCGGATGCGGTCCTCCATGACGGCCGGGGCGACGTTCTTGCCGCCGGCGGTGACGATGATCTCCTTCTTGCGGCCGGTGATCCGCAGGTAGCCGTCCTCGTCCAGGGTGCCGATGTCGCCGGTGTGGAACCAGCCGTCGGCCAGCGCCTCCGCGGTCGCGCCCGGGTTGTTCCAGTACTCCTTGAACAGGTGCTCGCCGTGCAGCAGCACCTCGCCGTCGTCCGCGATGCGCACCACCGAGCCGGGCAGCGGCTGGCCCACCGTGCCGATCTTCTGCCGGTCCCAGGGGTTGAAGGCGGTGGCCGCGCAGGACTCGGTCAGGCCGTAGCCCTCCAGGACCGTGAAGCCGATGCCGCGGAAGAAGTGACCGAGTCGCTCGCCGAGCGGGGCGCCGCCGGAGATGGCGTACTCGCCGCGCCCGCCGAGGACCGTGCGGAGCTTGCTGTAGACGAGCTTGTCGAAGACCTTGTGCTTGATCTTCAGGCCGACGGACGGGCCCGACGGGGCGTCCAGGGCCTTGCTGTACGCGATCGCGGTGTCGGCGGCCTTGTCGAAGATCTTGCCCTTGCCGTCCGCCTGGGCCTTGGCGCGCGCCGAGTTGTACACCTTCTCGAAGACCCGCGGCACGCCGAGGATCAGCGTGGGCCGGAAGGCGGCCAGCTCGTCGGTGAGGTTCTTGATGTCGGGGACGTTGCCCAGCTTGATCGGCGCGATCATCGGCGCGACCTGGACCAGGCGGCCGAAGACGTGGGCGAGCGGCAGGAAGAGGAGGACCGAGCACTCACCGGTGCGGAAGAGCGGGCGCAGCCGTTCCACCACGTTGCCGCACTCCGCGAAGAAGCTGCGGTGGGTGAGCACGCAGCCCTTGGGGCGGCCCGTGGTGCCCGAGGTGTAGACGATGGTCGCGGGGTCGTCGGCCTTCGCGATCGAGCCGCGCTCCTCGACGGTGCGGTCCGTGACGTCCTGGCCCAGACGCCCCAGCTCCTCCACGGCGCCGGCGTCGATCTGCCAGACGTTCTTGAGGGCGGGCAGCTGCTCGCGCACCGACTCGACGGTAGCGGTGTGCCCGGCCGACTCCACCACGCACGCCGTGGCGCCCGAGTCGCTCAGGATCCACTGCACCTGCTCCGGCGAGCTGGTCTCGTACACCGGCACGGTGATCGCGCCCGCGCTCCAGATCGCGAAGTCCAGCAGCGTCCACTCGTAGCGGGTGCGGGACATCAGACCGACCCGGTCGCCCGGCTGGACACCGGAGGCGATGAGTCCCTTGGCGGCGGAGTGCACCTCGGCGAGGAAGGCGCGCGCGGTGACGTCCTGCCAGACGTCTCCCACCTTGCGGGCGATGACGGCGACGTCGGGATGCTGCGCGGCGTTTCTGCGGACGATGTCGGTCAGGTTTCCGTCCGCGGGGACCTCGTACAAGGCCGGAAGGCTGAACTCGCGCAAGACTGCTGCTCCTCATAGGGCGCCGGCGCCACGACGTTGTGTGATGCGACGGTGCGGTCCAAGGCTCGGGCTGTGGCTCCGGAGGACTCATGCGGGATTCACATGTTGAAATCCAGAGCACGACTGGACTGCCCGGACGTTACCCGCCGGTATGCGTTCTCCGACAGGGGGTCCCCGCGAGATGTTCGCTGCGTCACACGGATGGGGTTTGCTTTGCGCACAGTAGTCGACGGATCAACGGACCAGCCAGTAACCGCAGGTCCGACCGCCACTGTTCACATCACGCGCGCGCTGCTTACGCTTGATCGCCATGGCACCCACACCGCCCCGTAACACGAGCACGCGCGTCCACGTGGTCAGCGACGTCCACGGCAACGTCCGCGACCTGGCCCGGGCCGGCGACGGCGCCGACGCCCTGATCTGCCTCGGGGACCTGGTCCTCTTCCTCGACTACGCCGACCACTCGCGCGGCATCTTCCCCGACCTGTTCGGCGTCGCGAACGCCGACCGCATCGTCGCGCTGCGCACCGCCCGCCGCTTCGAGGAGGCGCGGGAGTTCGGCAGGCGGCTGTGGGCGGAGGCCGGCGGGGAGCCGCGGGAGCTGATCGAGCGGGCGGTGCGCAAGCAGTACGCCGAGCTGTTCGCCGCCTTCCCCACCCCGACGTACGCCACCTACGGCAACGTCGACGTGCCCCCGCTGTGGCCCGAGTACGCCGGGCCCGGCACCACCGTGCTCGACGGGGAGCGGGTGGAGATCGGCGGCCGCGTCTTCGGCTTCGTCGGCGGCGGGCTGCGAACCCCGATGAACACGCCGTACGAGATCAGCGACGAGGAGTACGCCGCGAAGATCGAGGCCGTCGGCGAGGTGGACGTGCTGTGCACCCACATCCCGCCGGACGTGCCGGAACTGGTCTACGACACGGTGGCCCGGCGCTTCGAGCGGGGCAGCCTCGCGCTGCTGGACGCGATCCGCCGCACCCGCCCCCGCTACGCCCTGTTCGGGCACGTGCACCAGCCGCTGGCCCGGCGGATGCGCGTCGGGGCCACCGAATGCGTGAACGTCGGCCACTTCGCGTCGAGCGGGCGGCCGTGGGCGCTGGAGTGGTGACCGGGTGCGGTTCGGCCGCGCAGGTGGGTGGTGGCATGCGGCCTCCCCGTGCGCGATAGCCTTCACGCGGCACACACGTGCGCGCGACGGGCGCACGACGACCTCAGTAGCGGCCCGCATCCGGAGGAGCCACGGCGATGGCGGAACACACCAGCTCGAGCATCACCATCGAGGCGGCACCGGCCGACGTCATGGCGGTGATCGCCGACTTCGCCCGCTACCCGGACTGGACCGGCGAGGTGAAGGAGGCGCAGGTCCTCGCGACCGACGAGCAGGGGCGTGCCGAGCAGGTCCGGCTCGTCATGGACGCCGGGGCGATCAAGGACGACCAGACGCTGGGGTACACCTGGACCGGTGAGCACGAGGTGTCCTGGACGCTGGTGAAGTCCCAGATGCTGCGCTCCCTCGACGGCTCCTACCTGCTCCGCCCGGCGGGCACCGGCACGGAGGTCACCTACCGGCTCACGGTGGACGTCAAGATCCCGATGCTCGGCATGATCAAGCGCAAGGCGGAGAAGGTCATCATCGACCGGGCCCTGGCAGGCCTGAAGAAGCGGGTCGAGTCGGGGAAGTAGCGCAGCCGCGGGCATTCGCCTACGCCGCCGCGGCGGCACCCGGCCGCCGGCCCGCGGACCCACGCCCACCCCGGTGCCGCTCAGCGGTCCAACCGGCGGAGCCCCCAGGTACCGTTCACCCCCATGCGCACCCTCCTGATCACGGGCCCCGGCGGCGCCGGCCGTACCACCGTCGCCGCCGCCACCGCGCTCACCGCAGCCCGGCAGGGCACCCGCACCCTGCTCCTCGGCACCGACCGCGAGGACACCCTCGGTGCCGCGCTCGGCGTGCGCACCGGCCCGGCCCCGACCCCCGTCGAACCCGGCCTCACCGCCTGGCGCCCCGACGCCGCCCAGGGCTTCCGGGACGCCCTCGCCGCCCTCCAGGACCGCGCCGCCTCCGCGCTCGACCTCCTCGGCGCCTCCCGCCTGGACCCCGAGGAGCTCACCCCGCTGCCCGGGGCCGACGACCTCGCCCTGCTGCGGGCCCTGCGCGAGGCCGCCCTCGCCGAGGCGCACGACCTCCTCGTCGTCGACCTGCCGCCCGCCCCGCGCGCCCTCGCCCTGCTCGCCGCGCCCGAGGAACTGCGCCGCGGCCTGCGCCGCCTGCTCCCGCCCGAGCGGCAGGCAGCCCGCGCCCTGCGCCCGGTCCTCGGCCGGCTCGCCGGCGTCCCCATGCCGACCGAGGCGTTGTACGAGGCCACCGCCCGCTGGGACCTGGAACTCGCCGCCGCCGAGTCCGTCCTGGCCGACCGGAGCACCGCCGTACGGCTGGTCGCCGAGCCCGGACCGGCCGGAGCCGACGCCGTCCGCACCACCACCCTCGGCCTGGCCCTGCGCGGACTGCGCACCGACCTGCTCGTCGCCAGCCGCGTGCTGCCCGAGGACACCCCGGCGGACAGCTGGCTCAGCGGCCCCCTCGCCCAGCAGCGCAAGACCCTGGAGGAGTGGCGGGGAGCGTACGACGTCCGCGCCGTCGCCCATCTCGGCCACGACCCGCGCGGCACGGACGACCTCGCGGCCCTCGCCGTGCCGGGCGTCAACCCGGACGCCTCCCCGGTCGAGTGGCCCGTCACCGACCGGCTGGCCGAGGACGGCGTGCTGGTCTGGCACATCCCGCTGCCCGGCGCCGTGCGCGAGGAGCTCGACCTGGTCCGCCGCGGCGACGAACTGGCCGTCGCCGCCGGGCCGTTCCGCCGCACCGTCCCACTGCCGTCGGCGCTGCGCCGCTGCACCGTCGACGGGGCCGCCCTGCGCGACGGCACGCTCGCCGTCCGGTTCGCGCCCGACCCGGGGCTGTGGCCGCGGGGGCGATGACCCGCGAGGCCCCGGAGCGCGGGCCCGTTCGGGTAACGTCGTAAGGACGAACCGTAGTCAGGAGTCCGTCATGAGCGAAGACCTCCCCCCGTCCGAGGCCCCCCGCCCCGGCGAGGCCGACGCGGTCGACGAGACGCGAGCGACCGGCGAGACGCGCGGGGCGGCACAGGAGCCGCGGGCGAGCGACGCCGACGCCTGGGCGACCGCGTGCGCCGAGGACCTGGAGGCCGAGAAGGCCCGCCGCCGCGCCGCGTACGGGCCGCCGCCCGGCTCGGCCGCCGAGGAGCTGCGCCGGCTCGTCGACACCGTCGCGGACAAGCTGTCCGGTCTCCAGTCCCCCCTGCTCGGCCAGGTCGCCGGACCCGCCGCCCAGCAGGTGGTCCGGCAGGTCGTCCAGCAGGCCAAGGCCGCCGTCGAACCGGTCATCGAGCGCAACCCGGACCTGTTCGACCACCTCGCCGCCGCCGGTGGCGAACTGCTCGCCGCCTACCGCTCCGCCGTCCAGAACCAGGAACGCCGCTGGACCACCGGGGACACCGCGCCCAAGGACCCGAGCGACCCCCGTGACCTGGACGAACGCGGCACCGACGGCCGCGACGAGGACGACGGGGGCACCGGCCCGGGGCAGCGCATCGACCTGGACTGAGCCCCGCCTCGGGTACGGTTGCCCTTAGCGGGGCTCGACCGAACTGAGGGATTCATGGGACTCACCATCGGCGTCGACATCGGCGGCACGAAGATCGCGGCCGGCGTGGTCGACGAGGAAGGCAACATCCTCTCGACCCACAAGGTGCCGACCCCCACCACACCCGAGGCCATCGTGGACGCCATCGCCTCCGCGGTGGAGGGCGCACGCGTGGGGCACGAGATCGTCGGCGTCGGAATCGGTGCCGCCGGATACGTCAACCGCCAGCGCTCCACGGTCTACTTCGCGCCCAACATCGACTGGCGCCAGGAGCCGCTCAAGGAGAAGGTCGAGGCCCGCGTCGGCCTCCCGGTCGTGGTGGAGAACGACGCCAACGCCGCGGCCTGGGGCGAGTACAAGTTCGGCGGCGGCAAGGGCCACCGCAACGTCATCTGCATCACCCTCGGCACCGGCCTCGGCGGCGGCATCATCATCGGCAACAAGCTGCGCCGCGGTCACTTCGGCGTCGCCGCCGAGTTCGGCCACATCCGCATGGTGCCCGACGGCCTGCTGTGCGGCTGCGGCTCGCAGGGCTGCTGGGAGCAGTACGCCTCGGGACGGGCGCTGGTGAGGTACGCCAAGCAGCGCGCCAACGCCACCCCCGAGCGCGCCGAGGTGCTGCTCGCGCTCGGCGACGGCACCCCCGACGGCATCGAGGGCAAGCACATCTCGGTCGCCGCCCGCCAGGGCTGCCCGGTCGCCGTCGACTCCTACCGGGAGCTGGCCCGCTGGGCCGGTGCCGGTCTCGCCGACCTGGCCTCGCTCTTCGACCCGTCCGCCTTCATCGTCGGCGGCGGCCTCTCGGACGAGGGCGACCTGGTCCTCGACCCGATCCGCAAGTCCTACAAGCGCTGGCTGGTCGGCGGCAACTGGCGCCCGGTCGCCGACGTGATCGCCGCCCGGCTCGGCAACAAGGCAGGCCTGGTGGGCGCCGCCGACCTGGCCCGGGAGCCCGACCCGATCATGTAGCGGTCGCTTCTCGACCGACGGGATCCGTCCCAACCAAGGGGCGCGGGGTGGAGTCCATTTGGGGCTCCGCCCCGCGGGCGCGACAAGCCACAACGAACCGGCAGTCGCCCACAGACCTCGCGTCCCGACCCATGAGGCGCCTGATCATGCGTTCCCGTAAATTGACGGCATGGCAACGTCCCTCCCCGCGCTCCCCAACTCGCGCACCGAACCCGACGGTTCCGCGGTCATCCGCGTCCTGAGCTACAACATCCGCTCACTGCGCGACGACACCGACGCCCTCGCCCGCGTCATCAAGGCATGCGCGCCCGACCTGGTCCTCCTCCAGGAGGCCCCCCGCTTCTTCCGCTGGCGCAAGAAGATCACCCGGCTCGCCGCCGCCGCCGACCTGGTCCTGCTCTCCGGCGGCGCCACCGCCGCCGGCCCCGCGCTGCTCTGCTCCCTGCGGGCCACCGTGGAGCGCACCGAGGACGTGCTGCTGCCGCTCACCCCCGGCCGGCACCGCCGGGGCCTCGCCACCGCCGTGGTCCGGTTCGGCGGCGCCCGTATCGGCGTACTCAGCTCCCACCTGTCGCTCCAGCCGGACGAGCGCCACGAGCAGGCGGGGATGCTCCTCGACCGGCTGGCCGGCCTCGGCGTGCCGCACGCCGTGGCGGGCGGCGACCTGAACGAGCGCCCCGGCGGCCGCACCTTCCGCCGGCTCGGCGAAGGGCTGCGCGACTGCTGGACCGCCGCGCCCTGGGGCGGCGAGTACACCTTCCCCGCCACCGCCCCGGACCGCCGGATCGACGCGGTCTTCGTCACCGAGGGCATCGAGGTGCTGGGCTGCGGGGTGCCGTCGGGGCTGGCCGGGGTGGCCGAGGACGACCTGAGGGCGGCCACGGACCACCTTCCGGTCCTGACCGCCCTCCGCGTGCCCGCGACCGCCTGACCCCCGGGGCCAGGCCGGCCACCCGGCTACACCACCGCGCCCCGCCCCGGATCGTCGTCGTCCTCGTCGCCCGTCCGCATCCGCACGACCAGGGTGGCGAAGCCGCCGAGGAAACCGCCGATGCTCAGGGTCGTCAGCCACCAGGTCATGTCCCAGCCGAGCACCACCGCCAGCAGGAGCAGCACCGGGCCGCCGAGCACGCCCAGCCAGGCGAACTTCGAGGTGGGATCGGTCTCGGGCAGCGGCGGCGGCTCGGGCGGCACGAAGTGGCCCTCGTCGTCCGCGTCGAAGTCGTCGTCGGACGGCTCTGCGGGCGTGTGGTCGCGGGGGCCGATGCCGGGGGCGAACGCGACGGAACTCCCCAGCGGCCGGTCCGAGGAGGGCCGGTCCGCCGAGGGCTTCTCGTCGTTCACCTCGGGCTCGAGCAGCGCCAGGTCCTCGACCGACTTGAACGGCTTGGCGCCCGGCGGGTCCGGGGGCTCCTCCCCGTACCCGGCGACGATCGAGGCCCAGGCGGCGTCCTCGTCGAACGGCGCGCCCTGCGCCTCGGGCCCGCCGTCCGCCGCGCGCTCCCGTCCCTCGCGGTGCTCCCGCTCCAGGTCCCGCTCCTCGCGGTCCTCGCGGTCGGAGTCGTGCTCAGCCACCTGCGGTCGTCCCTTCCTTGCCGAGACCGGACTCCGGTTCCCCGATGGAACCGGGCGCGAGCCGGCCGATGAACGCGACGCTCTCCGCGAAGATCCGGTCCGCATCGTGGTCCAACGTCGCCACGTGGTAGCTCTGTTCCAGCAGGATCTCCGTCACGTCCGTCGACGACACCCGGCCCAGGATCCGCGCCGAGTCGGCCGGCGGCACCACGTGGTCCCGCGGGCTGCGCAGCAACAGCAGCGGCTGGGTCACCTGCGGCAGGTCGCCGTCGGCCAGCCGGAAGAAGGCGCGCAGCGAGTGCGCCGAGTGCAGCGGCACCCGGTCGTACCCCAGCTCCGTGCTGTGCGGCTTGGCGATGTCGCTGGCGATGCCCTTCGTGGCCGGCACCAGGTGGCGCAGGACCGGAAGGGCGTGCTGGGCGACGCCGTGCATCCTGTTCGCCGGGTTGACGACGACGACGCCCGACACCGCGTCCCCGTGCTTGGCGGCCAGCCGCAGCGCCAGCGCGCCGCCCATGGACAGACCGGCCACGAAGACGCGCTCGCAGCGCTCGCGCAGGGCACGCAGCTCGCGGTCCACCTCCGCGTACCAGTCCTGCCACCCGGTGACCTGCATGTCCTGCCAGCGCGTGCCGTGCCCGGGCAGCAGCGGCAGCGCCACGGTCAGGCCGCGCGCGGCAAGGTACCGGGCCCAGGGGCGCAGCGACTGCGGGGAACCGGTGAAACCGTGACAGAGGAGGACGCCGACCTTGCCGCCCTCGTGGCGGAACGGCTCGGCTCCGGGCAGGACCGACACGTCTCGGTCTCCTGTCGTCAGGGGTACTCGCGGGTCTTTCACCGTACGCGACCGCACGGACACCGACCAGGGCCGTCGGGGCCATTGACGGTCTCCCGGGATAAGGTCTGACCCACGGACACGGGAGGCACTGGGTTGTTGTACGGCGCGATGAAGGTCACCGTCGGGGGGTCGCTGAAGCTCGCCTTCCGGCCCTGGGTGGAGGGCCTGGAGCACATCCCGGCCGACGGCCCCGCCATCCTGGCGAGCAACCACCTGTCGTTCTCCGACTCGTTCTTCCTGCCGGCCGTCCTCGACCGCAAGGTGACCTTCATCGCCAAGGCCGAGTACTTCAACACCCCCGGGGTCAAGGGCCGGCTGACCGCCGCCTTCTTCAAGGGCGTGGGCCAGCTCCCGGTGGACCGCTCCGGCGCCCGCGGTGCGGGGGAGGCCGCCATCAAGAGCGGCATAGAGGTCCTGGAGCGCGGCGAGCTGTTCGGGATCTACCCCGAGGGCACCCGCTCCCCGGACGGGCGCCTCTACCGCGGCAAGCCGGGCGGGCTGGCGCGCGTGGCCCTCGCCACCGGAGCGCCCGTCGTCCCGGTCGCCATGATCGACACCGAGAAGATCCAGCCGCCCGGCCAGGTGATGCCGAAGCTGATGCGGCCCGGCATCCGCATCGGCAAGCCGCTGGACTTCTCCCGCTACCAGGGCATGGAGCACGACCGCTTCGTGCTCCGCGCGGTGACCGACGAGGTCATGTACGAGATCATGAAGCTCTCCGGCCAGGAGTACGTCGACATGTACGCGACCGCCATGAAGCGGCAGCTCGCGGAGGCGGCGAAGGCGGAGAAGGCGGCCAAGAGCGACAAGGCAGTCAAGAACGACAAGGCGACCAAGAGCGACAAGGCGGCGGAGGTCGGGAAGGACCGGGCCGGCACGTAGTCCGGGCGGCACCGGACACGGGGGCCCGGGGAGGGGGGACATGGCCAGGCGCGAGAGAGTCATGAGGATGTCGGTCGAGCAGCCGCTGTGGCGCGCGCTCGCCGGCTACCGCGTGCTCACCATGCTGTACGCGATCGGCTTCTTCGCCACCGCCTACTCCGGCTTCGCCCGCCCCTGGCTCGCCGTCGCCTACTACGCGGTCCTCCTCGTGTGGACCCTGGCCACCCTCCCCAAGCTCGCGAACGCGGCGAGCTGCACCAAGCGGTTCCTCACCGCCGACCTGACCATCGCGCTGGCCGGCATCCTGCTCACGCCCTTCGCCGACGCCCACCAACGCGTCGCGGACGGCGGCCCGACCCTGCCGTCGATATGGACCGCCGGGTCCGTGCTCGCCTTCGCCATCAAGGGCGGCTGGCGCTGGGCCGCCGTCGCCTCCACCCTCGTCGCCGTCGCCAACCTGGTCGAACGCGGCACGCCGGCCCGCGACACCGTGCACAACGTCATCCTCGTCTGGGTCGCCTCCATCGCGATCGGCTACGTCGTCGAAGTCGCCCGCGCCTCCGAGCGCACCCTCGCCCGCGCCCTGGAGATCGAGGCCGCGACCAGGGAACGCGAGCGGCTGGCCCGGGACATCCACGACAGCGTCCTCCAGGTGCTGGCGATGGTGCAGCGCCGGGGCGCCGTCATCGGCGGCGAGGCGGCCGAACTGGGCCGGCTGGCCGGTGAGCAGGAGGTGGCCCTGCGCACTCTGGTCTCCGGCGGCCTGGTGCCCGTCTCCCGGGTCTCCGAGGACGCCGCCGACGGCGCGCTCGTACGGGTGGTCGAGGAACGGGAGGGGACGGACCCGGCCAGGCCCGTCGACCTGCGCGCCCTGCTCGCCCCGTACGCCGGCTCCCTGGTGAACCTCGCCGAGCCGGGCGCCCCGGTCCTGCTGGCCCCGGGTGCCGCGCGGGAACTGGCCGCCGCCGTGGGCGCCGCGCTGGACAACGTCCGCGAGCACGTCGGCGAGCGGGCCCGCGCCTGGATCCTGGTCGAGGACGAACCGGACGAGGTGATCGTCACCGTCCGCGACGAGGGGCCGGGCATCCCGCCGGGGCGGCTCGCCGAGGCCGAGGGCGAGGGACGGCTCGGCGTGGCCCTGTCGATCCGCGGGCGGCTGCGCGACCTCGGCGGCACGGCCGAGCTGATCTCGGTGCCCGGACAGGGCACGGAGGTCGAACTGAAGGCACCGAAGAAGAACGCCGGTACCACCGCGCGGGGGAAGGCAGCGGACCATGAGTGAACGACACGGCTCCGAACGACACGACCCCGAGCGGCCGGACCCCGACCGCCAGGACCCGATCAAGGTCATGGTGGTCGACGACCACCCGATGTGGCGGGACGCGGTCGCCCGGGACCTCGCCGAGGCCGGCTTCGACGTGGTCGCCACCGCGAGCGACGGCGACCAGGCGGTGCGCCGCGCCCGGGCCGCCGCCCCCGACGTCCTCGTGCTCGACCTCAACCTGCCCGGCAGGCCCGGCGTCCAGGTCTGCAAGGAGGTCGTCGGCACCGACCCGAAGCTGCGCGTGCTCGTGCTCTCGGCGAGCGGGGAGCACGCCGACGTACTGGAGGCGGTCAAGTCCGGCGCGACCGGATACCTGCTGAAGTCCGCCTCCACCGAGGAGCTGAGGGACGCGGTGCGCCGCACGGCCGCGGGCGACCCGGTCTTCACCCCGGGACTCGCCGGGCTGGTCCTCGGCGAGTACCGCCGCCTGGCCTCCGAACCGGCCCCCGCCGCGGGCACCGACGACCCCGGCGCGCCCCGGCTCACCGACCGGGAGACCGAGGTGCTGCGCCTGGTCGCCAAGGGCCTGAGCTACAAGCAGATCGCCGAACGCCTCGTCATCTCCCACCGCACCGTGCAGAACCACGTCCAGAACACCCTCGGCAAGCTCCAGTTGCACAACCGGGTGGAGCTGGTGCGGTACGCGATCGAACGGGGTCTGGACGACGCCTGACCCACGCGGGACAGTGGCCTCAACCACCCACCCTGGCAAAGGGGTTGTGCGATGAAGGTCGGAGTACTGACCGGAGGCGGCGACTGCCCCGGGCTCAACGCCGTCATCCGGGCCGTCGTCCGCAAGGGCGTCCAGGAGTACGGCTACGACTTCACCGGCTTCCGGGACGGCTGGCGCGGCCCCCTGGAGGGCGACACCGTCCCGCTCGACATCCCGGCCGTCCGCGGCATCCTGCCCCGCGGCGGCACCGTCCTCGGCTCCTCCCGCACCAACCCGCTCAAGCAGCGGGACGGCATCCGGCGCATCAAGGACAACCTCGCCGCACTCGGCGTCGAGGCCCTCATCACCATCGGCGGCGAGGACACCCTCGGCGTCGCCACCCGCCTCGCCGACGAGTACGGCGTGCCCTGCGTCGGCGTCCCCAAGACCATCGACAACGACCTGTCCGCCACCGACTACACCTTCGGCTTCGACACCGCCGTAGGCATCGCCACCGAGGCCATCGACCGGCTGCACACCACCGCCGAGTCCCACATGCGCGTCCTGGTCGTCGAGGTCATGGGCCGGCACGCCGGCTGGATAGCCCTCCACTCGGGCCTGGCCGGCGGCGCCAACGTCATCCTCATCCCCGAGCAGCGCTTCGACGTCGAGCAGGTGTGCGCCTGGGTGACCTCCCGCTTCCGGGCCTCCTACGCCCCGATCGTGGTCGTCGCCGAGGGCGCGATGCCGCGCGACGGCGACATGGTGCTCAAGGACGAGTCGCTGGACTCCTACGGGCACGTCCGGCTGTCCGGGGTCGGCGAGTGGCTGGCCAAGCAGATCGAGAAGCGCACCGGCAACGAGGCCCGCACCACCGTCCTCGGCCACGTCCAGCGCGGCGGCACCCCCAGCGCCTTCGACCGCTGGCTCGCCACCCGCTTCGGACTGCACGCCGTCGACTGCGTGCACGACGGGGACTTCGGCAAGATGGTCGCGCTGCGCGGCACGGACATCGTCCGCGTCCCGATCGCCGAGGCCACGGCCCGCCTCAAGACCGTCGACCCGGCGCTGTACGAGGAGGTCGGCGTGTTCTTCGGCTGACGTCCGGCGGAACGGCCGCTGACCGGCGACGGTGGGCCGAGGGTCGTATATTCGGCCCGGAGCCCACCACGACGGGAGCGGTCATGGAGATCCTTGCCTTCGGCGTCCAGGCCGACGAGAAGCCCCTGATCGAGCGGGCCTTCCGGGACCACGGGGACGTCCGCTGCCTGGACGTCTTCCTCAACGAGGACACCGCCCCCATCGCGGCCGGCCACGAGATCGTCTCCACGTCCGTCAACGCCGACCTCGGCGCGGCCGTCCTGGAGATCCTCGCGGCCGACGGCACCCGGATGGTGGCCCAGCGCTCCACCGGCTTCAACAACGTCGACCTGGACACCGCCGACCGGCTCGGCATGACCGTCGCCCGGGTGTCGTACTACTCGCCCCACTCGGTCGCCGAGTTCGCCTGGGCCCTCGCCATGGCCGTCAACCGGCGGATCGTGCGCGCCTCCATCCGCACCCGCGACTTCGACTTCCGGCTCGACGGACTGATGGGCCGGGACCTGCACGGCCGCACCGCCGGCGTCCTCGGCACCGGCAAGATCGGCGAGGCCTTCGCCCGGATCGCCCACGGCTTCGGCATGCGGCTGCTCGGCTGGGACGTCGCCGAGAACCCGGCCTGCGCCGAGCTGGGCATGCGCTACGTCCCGAAGGACGAGCTGCTGGCCCGCTCCGACCTGATCACCCTGCACGTCCCGCTGATGGCCGAGACCCGGCACCTGATCGACGCGACCGCCCTGAAGGCGATGCGCGACGACGCCATCCTGATCAACTCCAGCCGCGGCGGCCTGATCGACACCGCGGCCCTGGTCGGTGAACTGCGCGCGGGCCGCTTCGCGGGCGTCGGCCTGGACGTGTACGAGGCGGAGGCGGGCCTGTTCTTCCTCGACAAGTCCCTGGAGGCCGTCGAGGATGACACCCTGGCCCGCCTCGTCACCTTCCCGAACGTCCTGGTCACCTCGCACCAGGCCTACTACACCGAGGACGCCGTCGGCCAGATCGTCGACACGACGGTGCGCAACGTCCTCGACTACCGGGAGGGCCGCCGCTCGGAGAACGTGCTCGTACCGCGCAGCTGACCGGCCAGCTCCCGCACGATCGCGGTGCCGTTCAGGGTCAGCACCGACTCGGGGTGGAACTGGACGCCCGCGAAGCCCTCGCCCCGCAGCGCGTGCACCTCGCCGCCCGCCGAACGGCTCACCTGGACGCCGTGCGCGGCCAGTTCGGCGGCCGCCGCGTCGTCGCAGCGCGCGGTGAAGCTGTTGTAGAAACCGACCGTCTCCGGCCGCCCGAACAGGTCGATCTCCGTCTGCGCACCCTGGTACGGCACCTCCTTGCGGACGATGTCCAGGCCCAGCTCCGCCGCGATCAGCTCGTGGCCGAGGCAGACGCCGAGGACGCCGTGCCGGTGCCCCGCGATCACCTCGGCGGTCAGGGACCGCAGGAAGCGCATCTTCGGGTCGGCCGGGTCCGAGGGGTCACCGGGACCCGGCCCCAGCACCACCGGGCCGCCCTGGTGCCCGAGCACCGCCTCGCGCAGCCCCGGTTCGTCGTACCGCCGTACGCTCACCGCGAGCCCCGAGGAGCGCAGCACGTGCGCGAGCATCGCCGTGAAGGTGTCCTCCGCGTCGACGACCAGGGCGTGCCCGGACAGTTCGGCCGACGGCTCCTGCATCCGCAGCCAGAACGGGGCCAGCGAGGCGCGGCGCCCGTCCAGCGCGGCCCGCACCCGGGGGTCGTCGGCCAGCCGCGGACGCCCGGCCTCCGTACGCGGCCGGGACGGGCGTACGCCCAGCGCCGCCAGCACGCCTACCGCCTTGGCGTGGGTCTCGGCGACCTCGCCCGCCGGGTCCGAGCCGCGCACCAGCGTGGCGCCGACCGGCACCCGCAGCCGCCCGTCGGCGTCGATGTCGGCGGTGCGGATCAGGATGGGGGAGTCCAGGGTCTGGGGTCCGGCCGCCGCGTCGGGCCCGTCCCCCGGGTCCCGGCCGAGCAGCGCCAGCGCGCCCGCGTAGTAGCCCCGCCCGCCGGCCTCGTGCCGCTCGATCACCCGGCAGGCGTTCTGCACCGGCGAGCCGGTGACCGTCGCCGCGAACATGGTCTCCCGCAGCACCTCCCGCGCGTCCAGGGAGGACTTGCCGCGCAGCTCGTACTCGGTGTGCGCGAGGTGCGCCATCTCCTTGAGCCGCGGGCCGACCACCACCCCGCCCATGTCGCCGACCGTGCACATCATCTTCAGTTCCTCGTCGACGACCATCGACAGCTCCTCGATCTCCTTGCCGTCGGCCAGGAAGTCGAGCAGGTGCTCGGGCGTCGGCCCCTCGGCGGGGTAGCGGTACGTGCCGCTGATCGGGTTCATGACGACCGTGCCCCCGGACATCCGCACGTGCACCTCCGGGCTGGCCCCCACCAGCGTGCGGTCCCCGGTGTGCACGACGAACGTCCAGTACGCGCCCCGCTCGCCCTCCAGGAGCCGCCGGAACAGCGCCAGCGCGTCGGCCCGCCCGAACCCGGGGATCCGCCCCTCGTACGTCCGCCGGATCACGAAGTTGGCGCCCTCGCCGCGTCCGATCTCCTCGTCGAGCACCCGGCCGACGGTCCGCGCGTACTCCTCGTCGCCGACGTCGAAGCCGCCGCCCTCGACCCTCACCTCGTGCGCGGGCAGCTGCGCCAGCGCCTCGCCGAGCGGGATGTCGTGGCGCTCCTCGGGGGTGAGCATCAGCAGGGGGGTGCCGTCGTCGCGGACGTCGAAGCCGCGCTCGCGGATCTGCCGGAACGGGACGAGCGCCAGCCCCTCGTCGGGCAGGTCGGCGAGTCTGCCGTGCTCGGTGACCGGGCCGAGCAGCAGTTCCACGACGTCGTGGTCGCGGCCGGGCGCGCGGCGGCGCAGCAGGGCGAAGGGGCGGGTATCGGTCAGGAGGCTGTCGAGCGGTGTCATGGGTCCGGTTCCTTCTCGGTTCGTCGGTGAGGAGGAACGGACCCGGGCTCGGAAACACCGAAGGCCGCCCCTCGGGCGGCCTTCGCGAGTCTGGAGTCGCGCGCAGTCAGTGGGCCGCCGGGTGAGCGGTCCACCACCAGTTCTGGGTCGAGTGCGCGAACATGCCGACGACCCTAGCGCATGCGCGCGCGGCGCCGCGGCACATCCCGCGATGCGGGACGACCGCGACGCCGCGGACGGTGCGCCGGATCGCCGGTGGATCACCGGCGGAGGCCTCAGATGATCAGGCCGTACGTGTTCCAGCCGCTGCCGATCGTGGTGCGGCGCTTGAACGGCGCCGAGGCGCTGCCGGTGCCCTCGTAGAAATAGAGCACGCCGTTCTTGTCACGGCCGACGAGGTCGGGCCTGCCGTCCCGGTTCAGGTCGCTGGGGCCGCGCAGCACGTTGTACGTGTTCCAGCCGCTGCCGATGCTGGTGCGGCGCTCGTACGGGGACGCCGCGTTGGCCTTGCCCTTGTAGAGCCACAGGACACCGTTCTTGTCGCGGGCGACCAGGTCGGGCCTGCCGTCGCCGGTGAGGTCGCCGGTGTCGGTCAGCGCGTTGTACGTGTTCCAGCCGCTGCCGATGGGGGACTTGGTCCGGAAGGGGGCGGAGGCGCTGCCGGTGCCCTGGTAGAGCCAGAGCCCGCCGCTCTTGTCGCGGGCGATCAGGTCCGGCTTGCCGTCACCGGTGATGTCCCGGGCGCCGGTGATCACGTCGTAGACGGACCAGCCGCCGCCGACCCTGGTGCGGCGCTCGAACGGCGCGGACGGGTTGCCGCTGCCCTTGTAGTACCAGAGCACACCGCTCTTGTCGCGGGCCACCATGTCGCCGGTGCCGTCGGCGCGCAGCGCCGTCAGCGTCGTCACCACGTTGTAGGCGTCCCAGCCGCCGCCGACGCGGAAGCGGCCGAAGAACGGTGAGGAGGCGCTGCCGGTGCCCTGGTACTGCCACAGCACGCCCGACGCGTCCCGGCCGAGGATGTTGTACCGGTCGGTGCCGGGGTCGGGCGCGGTGCCCTTGACCAGCTGGACGTCGGCCGCGCGGACGTAGCCGATGCGGTGGTTGAAGCGGATCGGGTAGTACGAGGTGTCGCCCACGACCACCGTGCGCGAACCCTCGCCCGAACCGTCGATGTTGCCGCTGTTGTAGTAGGAGCCCTTCATGGCGCCGCCGGCCAGGGCGTACTTCTGCCCGGCGAGGACGCCGTACTTGGTCAGCGACTCGTTGTTCCTGCTCTGGACCGGCACGCCGGTGCCGGCGTACGCGCCGTCCTCGGGGTAGGCGCGTCCGTACACCGGGACCGAGCCGGCTCCCGCCTTGGCCGTGACCACGTCCGGGGTGCCGGCGGCGGTGGCGAAGCCGCCGTCGCGGTTGTAGAACCAGGCCTTCTTGCCGCCGTACCAGATGGCCGTCCAGTCCCGCCGTGCCTCGGCGACCACGTACTCGCCGCCGGCCAGGACCTTGTTGCCCCAGTTCCAGCCCTCTGTCCAGGTCTGGCTGCCCAGGTACGGGTCGGTGAGCGTGGCCGATCCGGTGGACGGAGAGCTGTAGAGGTAGGTGAAGTTCGCGGGCTGCGCGGGGACCGAGGAGCCCCCGTTGGTGATCTTCGGCTGGTTCGCCGTGGTGAACGGCGGGACGACGCGGATCACCTGTCCGGCCTTGTACGGGCCGCCCGCGCCACCGGCGCCGGTGGGCGCGCCCAGCAGGCCCATGTAGTGGTTCCAGTCCCAGAAGGGGCCCGGGTCCCAGTGCTGGGACTTCACGTTGCCGTCCAGGACGCCCGGGACCTCGTCGTGGCCCAGGATGTGCTCACGGTCCAGCGGGATGTCGTACTTGCCGGCCAGGTACTTCACCAGCGCGGCCGAGGACTCGTACTGCGGCTCGGTGTACCAGCTGCCGTTCTTGATCGCGTAACCCTCGTGCTCGATGCCGACCGAGTGCATGTTGAGGGTCTTGTTGGCCGCGTGCCAGGCCTCGTTCTTCGTCTCGACCATCTGGGTGACCAGACCGTCGGAGGCGCGGATCAGGTAGTGGGCGCTGGCGTACGACAGGGAGTTCTGGAAGACGCCGAGCGCGCTGCTGTAGCTGCCCTCGGTGTCGTGGATCACGATCGAGGTGATCTCGTGGCCGGCCGTGGGGCGGCTCGCGACGTTGTAGTTGCCCCAGTCGTCGATGCCGCCGTTCTGCTTGTAGGCGGCGGGACGGAAGTCGCAGTTCAGGCCGGACGGGCACTCGGGGGCCGGGGCGGCGGAGGCCGCGGCCAGCTCCAGGTCCGTCGTCTTCTTCGGCTTCACCGCCGGGTCGGCCGGCAGGGTGAGGGCCTGGCCGTCCGCGGTGACGCGCTGCTCACCGGTCTTGATCGACTCGAACACGCGCTGCGCGAAGAGCTGCGCGCCCTTGGTGTCCGGGGCCTGGCTGGCGCGGGCCACGGCCGGGTACCAGGCGCCGGGGTCCTCGGGCAGCGAGCCGGTGGCGTCCTTCTGGTACTGCGCCAGCAGTGCGGCGCCCGCCCGGATGCTCTCGCCGGTGTCGCTCTGCACCTTCTCGGCGGAGGCGTCGATGAGGCCGGCCGCCTCGTCCAGGGTGTGCAGCCGCGGGTCGTCGGTGTCGACGGGCTCCTCGTCGAGGCTCTCGAGCGCCTTGTCGGCGTCGAAGTGCTTCTCGACGACCGGGTCGCCGCTGCGGTTCATGTGCTCGAGCCGGTGCTCGCGCTCCTCGGCGGCGCCGTCGTTCTCCAGGATGTCCGCGTCGACGTCGGTGAGCCCCATGACGTTGTACGCGCCGGTGGTGCTCGGCAGCCCGTCGTGGTCCTCCCAGCGCGTCTGCCGGTACGAGACCGCCATCAGCACGCTCTGCGGAACGTCGAACTCCTCGGCGGCCTGCTCGAACTCGCTCTGCAGCCGGGCCCCGGCGGGCGCGGCCGCGGCCTGGTCGGTGTCCAGGCCGAGGAGGCCCGGCGAGGCCAGGGCCAGGGTGCCCGTCGTGGCGGCCACGACCACCGCCGAGGCGACGCCGTAGACGAGCAGTCTCTTCTTGTTGCGGTTTCTTCGGTGCTCCGCGCTCAAAACCCCACCCCGGTGTGCGCTCGATATGAATATGTCCGCGAGTTGGCTGTGACGCGAACTCGGAAGGCGCGTGAGGTTACCAATCCGGTCGAGGTGGTCCGCGCAGGGGGTCTCGTCTCACCTGTCGAGCCGCACGAAGGCCGCGTGGCGCGACCCCGTAGTGTTGAGGCGTGACCGTGAACGCTAAGACCAGCCCGAGCGCTGGCAACACCTGGCGAGACCTGCCCGCGGCGCAGCAGCCCGAGTACCCCGACACCGAGGCTCTGCGCGCAGTGATCGCGGACCTCGAGTCGTATCCGCCGCTCGTCTTCGCGGGCGAGTGCGACCAGCTGCGCGCCCGGATGGCGGCCGTCGCCAAGGGAGAGGCGTTCCTCCTCCAGGGTGGCGACTGTGCCGAGGCCTTCGACGCGGTGTCCGCGGACCACATCCGCAACAAACTCAAGACCCTCCTCCAGATGGGCGCCGTCCTCACCTACGCCGCGTCCGTGCCCGTGGTGAAGGTCGGCCGGATCGCCGGGCAGTACTCCAAGCCCCGTTCCAAGCCGACCGAGACCCGCGACGGCGTGACGCTGCCGACCTACCGCGGCGACTCCGTCAACGGCTTCGACTTCACCGAGGCGGCCCGGATCCCGGACCCCGAGCGGCTCAAGCGCATGTACCACGCCTCGGCGTCCACGCTGAACCTGGTGCGCGCCTTCACCACCGGCGGCTACGCCGACCTGCGCCAGGTGCACGCCTGGAACCAGGACTTCGTGAAGTCCTCCCCCTCCGGCCAGCGCTACGAGCAGCTCGCCCGGGAGATCGACAACGCGCTGAACTTCATGCGGGCCTGCGGGACGGACCCGGCCGAGTTCCAGACCGTCGAGTTCTTCTCCTCGCACGAGGCGCTGCTGCTCGACT
Source organism: Streptomyces rubrogriseus (assembly GCF_027947575.1). NCBI lineage: Bacteria > Bacillati > Actinomycetota > Actinomycetes > Kitasatosporales > Streptomycetaceae > Streptomyces > Streptomyces rubrogriseus. The sequence goes on from NZ_CP116256.1 coordinate 1,920,623, forward strand.
ACGAGTCGGCCCTCACCCGCGTCGACTCGCGCACCGGGCAGCTGTACGACGTCTCCGGCCACATGGTGTGGATCGGTGAGCGCACCCGGCAGCTGGACCACGCGCACATCGAGTTCGCCTCGCGGATCCGCAACCCGATCGGCATCAAGCTCGGCCCGACGACGACGGCCGAGGAGGCGCTGCAGTACATCGAGCGGCTGGACCCGGAGCGCGAGCCCGGGCGGCTGACCTTCATCGTCCGGATGGGCGCGGACAAGATCCGCGACAAGCTCCCGGAGCTGGTGGAGAAGGTCACCGCCTCCGGCGCCACCGTCGCCTGGATCACCGACCCGATGCACGGCAACACCTACGAGGCGGCCTCCGGTCACAAGACCCGCCGCTTCGACGACGTGCTCGACGAGGTCAAGGGCTTCTTCGAGGTGCACAAGTCGCTCGGCACCCACCCGGGCGGCATCCACGTGGAGCTGACCGGCGACGACGTCACCGAGTGCGTGGGCGGCGGCGACGAGATCTTCGTCGACGACCTGCACCAGCGCTACGAGACGGCCTGCGACCCGCGGCTCAACCGCAGTCAGTCGCTCGACCTGGCGTTCCTGGTGGCGGAGATGTACCGGGACCAGTGACGGTCCGCCCCCGGGCGGGCGGGTGAAATGGGGCGCGGGTCACACGGGATCCGCGCCCCTCGCACTTTTGCCGGCCTTGCGCGATGGGTAAGGTTAGGTTTGCCTCACCGATCAGTCGGGCCCTCCGGTCGTCGGTACGGCACGACCTTGTACCCCGCCCGGGAGGTGAACCGCGTGTTCGTCTGCAGCTGCTTCGGTGTCACCGAGGAACAGGTGAAGAGCCACGCGGAGGCCGGTGCGTGCACGCCCCGGCAGATCGCCTCCGCCTGCAAGGCGGGCACCGACTGCGGCGGCTGCGTACGGCGCATCCAGGCGCTGCTCGGGCGCGGCGCCTGTCCCCGCCGGCAGCTGGCCGACCAGGGCGCCCCGGTCCTCGCGGAGCTTCCCGAGGCGGCCTAGCCGTACCTCCGGTTCTAGAGGGAGCCCGGCCCCGACGGGTCCGGCTGGGTCTGCTCGATGACCGTCGACAGGTACAGCGACTCGCCCAGCTTCTCGATCAGGTCGAGCTGGGTCTCCAGGTAGTCGATGTGGTGCTCCTCGTCGGCGAGGATCGCCTCGAAGACGTTGGCCGACGTGATGTCGTGCTTGGCCCGCATCACCTCGATGCCCCGGCGCAGCCGGTCGATCGCCTCCAGCTCGATCTCCCGGTCGGCCTGGAACATCTCGGTCACGCTCTGGCCGACCCGCACGTGGAAGAGCCGCTGGTAGTTCGGCAGGCCGTCCAGGAGCAGGATGCGGTCGGTGAGCACCTCGGCGTGGCGCATCTCGTCGAAGGACTCCGCGCGCGTGTACTTCGCGAGCTTGGTCCAGCCCTTGTGGTCCTGCAGCTTCGCGTGCAGGAAGTACTGGTTGATGGCCGTGAGCTCGGCGGTCAGCTGCTCATTGAGGAACTCGATGACTTCCGGGTCGCCCTGCATCGCTTGACGCTCCTTCGAACGGGAACAGGCGTGTTGCGCGGCATGATTGCACCGGCGTCGAAGATCGTCCAGTAAGTCTTGACTTAGTAAGTAAGTACAGGCTTAGTCGGTTTAGTCGGCATTGTGGGCTTTTGCCCGAATGTAAGTGGGGTGGGTCAGGGGCATCGGTCCGGGTCTGTCAGGATGGAGGCATGGGTCAGCCGGTGGAACACGGATCGGGAGAAGACGGTTCGCAAGGAGCGTCACGGTTCGAGCTCCCGCCCGGACAGCGGCTGCAGCGCGGCTGGCCCGTCACGCACTACGGACCGGTTCCCAAGTTCCGCCCCGAGCGCTGGGAGTTCCGGGTCTTCGGCGCCACCACCGACGACGAGAAGCACGGCTGGACCCACGACGAGTTCGGTGCCCTGCCCTACACCACGGTCGTCGCCGACCTGCACTGCGTCACGAAGTTCAGCATGCTCGGCGCCGAGTGGGGCGGCGTCCCGGCCACCACGATCCTGGAGCTGGCCCCGCCCGCGCCCGCCGTCACCCACGTGATGGTCTGGGCCGAGTACGGCTTCAGCTCCAACCTCAGGCTGTCCGACTTCGCCGCCGAGCGCACCCTCTTCGCCACCCACAAGGACGGCGAGCTGCTCACCGCCGAGCACGGCTTCCCGCTGCGGCTGGTGGTGCCCCACCTGTACGCCTGGAAGGGCCCGAAATGGGTGCGCGGCATCGAGTACATGACCGCCGACCGGCGCGGCTTCTGGGAGGAGCGCGGGTACCACAACATCGGCGACCCCTGGCGGGAGCAGCGCTACTCCTACCAGGAGGAGCCGGGGGACGGCCCCGAGGCGTGACCCGCCGCACGGCCCGCGCGGATCAGCCGTCACGGGCCCCCGCGGATCCGCCCTCGCGGGCCCCCGCGGATCAGCCGTCGCGCAGCTTCTTCAGCCGCGCCACGTCCGCCGCGTGTCCCTCCCTGCCGCCCGGCGTCTCGATGACCAGCGGCACGCCCTCCGTCGCCGGGTGCGTCATCAGCGCGCGGAACGGGTCCTCGCCGATGTGACCGGCGCCGATGTTCTCGTGCCGGTCCTTGTGCGCGCCGGCCACGTCCTTGGAGTCGTTGGCGTGGATCAGCTTCAGCCGGCCCTCGCCGACGGTGTCCACCAGCAGGTCGAGGGTCTGGTGCATGCCGGACGGTCCGGTCAGGTCGTGGCCGGCCGCGAAGATGTGGCAGGTGTCCAGGCACACGCCCAGCTTCGGATGGGCGTCCAGCGCCTCGAAGTACGGCCCGAAGTCCCAGGTTCGCGAGCACAGGGAGGCACCCTGCCCCGCCGTCGACTCCAGCAGCAGGTACGGGTCGTCGTCGTGGGTCAGCTCGTCGAGCAGCGGCAGCAGGTGCTCGCGCACCTGCTTCAGCGCCACCGACCTCTCCCGTCCGCCGGTCGCGCTCCCGGTGTGCACCACCACGCCGAGCGCCCCGATGGCGCGCCCGCGGCGCAGCGAGTGCCGCAGCGACTCGACCGACCGCTCCACGGTCGCCTCGGTGTGCGAGCCGAAGTTGATCAGGTACGGCGCGTGCACGTACGCCGGGACCGACCCGGCCGCGCAGGCCTCGCGGAAGGCCTCGTCCTGCTTCGGGTTGCCGGCCGGGGTGGCCCAGCCGCGCGGATTGGCGACGAAGACCTGCACGGCCTCCGCCTTCAGCTCACGGGCGTAGGACAGGCCGACGGAGTGCAGGCCGCCGGCCACGGGGACGTGGCCGCCGACGGGATTGCGCGGCAGGGGGGAGGAGGATGCGGTGCTCATGTCGGCACCAAGGATGCCAGGGTGCGTGGACGGACCCCGGCTCAGGGTACGACTGCACCGGCGCACCCTGATCGCCCGTCGACCAGGTGTCCGGCCTGATCGGCCGCTTGCCGCCCGCGGCGGCCGGTCCGGCGTCCGGGCGCCGGGGCCGCCGCCGGGTCAGCGGATGGTGATGGTGACCGTCGACCCCTCGGGAGCCGTGTCCCCGCCGTCCACGGACTGCTTCTTCACGGTGTCGCCGAACAGCCCGAGCAGACCGCGGTCCTCGTCCACCTCGAAGCCCGCGTCCTCGAGCTGCTGCTTGGCGTCGTCCACGCTGTCCCCGACCACGTCCGGGACCTCGATCATCCGGGGGCCCTTGGACACCGTGAGGGTCACCGTGTCCCCCTCGGCGGCGCGGCCGCCCGGCTCCGGCGTCTGCCGGGCCACCTGGCCGCTGTCGTACTCCGAGTTCACCCGCTCGTCGGCGACCTTCACCTTCAGGCCGGCCCCCTCCAGCTCGGCCCGCGCCTCGTCCAGGTCGTCGCCGGTGACGTCCGGGACGTCGACCGGGCTGCCCTTGCTGACGACCAGGGCGACCGCGGAGCCCGCGCGCACCGTGGTGCCCGACCCGGGCTTGGTGGAGATCACGAAGCCCCTGGCCACCTCGCCGCTGAACGCCCGGGTCACCATGCCCGGCTCCAGCCCCTCGTCCTCGAGCAGCGTGCGGGCCTTGTCCAGCTTGTAGCCCGTCACGTCCGGCAGCTTCACGGTGTCGGGGCCGTCGGAGACCGTGAGGGACACGGAGTCGTTCTTCCGGATGCGGTCGCCCACCCCGGGGTCGGTGCTGATGACCTTGCCGCGCTCCACGGTGTCGCTGTAGGCGTGCCGCACCTTGCCGACGTCGAGACCGGCGTCGTCCAGCCGGTCCCGGGCCTGCGCCTCGGTCTTGGACAGCAGTGGCGGCACCTTGGTGAACTGGCCGGAGTTGATGTACCAGACGCCCGTGCCGATCCCGAACACCAGCAGGACGGCCACCACGATCGTCAGCGGCCCGCGGCGCAGCCGCAGCCGCCGGGGCGGGGAGGGAGCCGGCGGGGGAGCGGCGAGCCGGCTGGTGCGGTTGACCCCGTCCGCGCCGGACCCGCCGTCCGAAGCGAAGCGGCCGTCGGTCTCGTCGTCCTCGTTGACGGGCAGCGGCCGGGGCATCGTCAGCGCGCGCGGGATCACGCTCGTGCGGTCCTCGGCGTTGTCGTGCTCGGCGGCGAGCGCCTGCGGCGGCACCGCGTCCAGCTGGGCCGCGCTCAGCGACTCACGCGCCTCGCGGGCCCGCGCGAGCAGCGCCACGGCGTCGTGCGGCCGGATCTCCGGGTTCCGCGCGGTGGCCGCGGCCACCAGCTCGTCCAGCTCGAACGCCAGCTCCGGCACGGCGGCCGACGGCGGCGGCACGTCCTCGTGCAGGTGCTTGTAGAGCACCGCCGCGGGGGAGTCCCCGTCGTGCGGCTTGGCGCCGGTCAGCATCTCGTACAGCACGACACCGCACGCGTACACGTCGACCCTGGGGTCTGCGGTGCCGCTCTCGATCTGCTCGGGCGCGAGATAGGAGACGGTGCCGAGGACGGCGCCGGTGGTGCTGGTGACGGTGTTCACGGCGCGGACCAGGCCGAAGTCGGCGACCTTGACCCGGCCGTCGTCACCTATCAGCACGTTCTCCGGCTTCATGTCGCGGTGCACGAACCCCGCCCGGTGCGCGGCGCCGAGCGCGGCGAGGACCGGCTCCAGGATGTCCAGCGCCGCCCGCGGCCTGAGCGCCCCGCGCTCGCGCAGCACGTCCCGCAGGGTGCAGCCCGCGATGTACTCCATCGCCAGGTAGACGTACGCCCCCTCGGCCCCCTGGTCGAAGACCTGGACGACATTGGGGTGGTCGAGCCGGGCCACCGACTTGGCCTCGCGGATGAACCGCTCGACGAAGGTGGCGTCGGTCGCGAGCGTCGGGTGCATCACCTTCAGCGCGAGCACGCGGTCCAGGCGGGTGTCCACGGCCCGGTAGACCGTGGCCATCCCGCCGACCGCGATCCGCGCCTCGACGCGGTACCGGCCGTCGAGCACCTGCCCGACGAGAGGGTCCTGAAGGGTCGTGTCCACGCAGGTGAGTGTACGAGCCGACACCGACACCCCGCGTCGCCGAACGGAAACGGACCGGGACTGCAGCGCATCTGTGACGCTTCCCACGCGCCGTGCGCCGCCGACGGCGGCGCACCCCCACGGGAGGGGTCCACTTCTTGTCCGACCGGAAACGGACCGGAAACGGGTGGTGCGCCGGTGGGAGAAGAGACCCCCGGGACAGCGCCGGGTCACTCGAAGGCGGGCCGCTCCGGATCCAGTACCGCCAAGCCCTCCGCAGGAGACGACGCCTCGGCGAAATGCCGCCGCGGAATCCGCCCCGCCCGCCGCGCCAACCGCCCCGCCTCCACCGCGGAGCGCATCGCGGCAGCCATCAGCACCGGCTCCTGCGCCCGCGTCACCGCCGAGGCCAGCATCACACCCGCGCACCCCAGCTCCATCGCCAGCGCCACGTCCGACGCCGTACCGGCTCCGGCGTCCAGGATCACCGGCACGCGCGCGTGCTCCACGATCAGCTGGAAGTTGTGCGGGTTGCGGATCCCGAGGCCCGACCCGATCGGCGAGCCCAGCGGCATGATCGCCGCACACCCGGCGTCCTCCAGCTTCCGCGCGAGCACCGGGTCGTCGTTGGTGTACGGCAGTACGGTGAACCCGTCGTCCACCAGCGTCTCCGCCGCGTCCAGCAGCTCGACCGGGTCCGGCAGCAGGGTGCGCTCGTCGGCGATGACCTCCAGCTTGACCAGGTCCGTGCCGAGCGCCTCGCGCGCGAGGCGGGCCGTGAGCACCGCCTCCCCGGCGGTGAAGCAGCCGGCCGTGTTCGGCAGCACCCGGATGCCGAGCCGCTCCAGCACGGACAGCACGGAGCCGTGCACCGAGGCGTTCACCCGCCGCATCGCGACGGTCGTCAGCTCCGTCCCGGAGGCCACCAGCGCGCGCTCCAGCACGTCGAGGCTGGGCGCCCCGCCGGTACCCATGATCAGGCGGGACGCGTACGTCGTACCGCCGAGGACGAAGGGATCGTCGGCCATGGTCAGCCTCCTTGGACGGCGGTGAGGATCTCGACACGGTCGCCGTCGGCCAGGGCGGTGGCGGACCACCGCGCGCGCGGGACGACGGTCTCGTTCAGGGCGGCGGCCACTCCGGAGGGGGCCGCGGTGAGCGTGCCCACCAGCGCGTCCAGGGCGGTGCCGGGAGCCACCTCGCGCGGCTCGCCGTTGACGGAGACGGTCACGTGACTCATACGGGCTGCTCCGAGAGTTCCGAGAGGGCCGGGAGTTCCGGCAGTGCGGGCGCGGCGTCGAAGCGCCGGGGCGTGAAGGGGCGGGCCTCCTCCGGCAGCTCCCCGGTGGTCAGGGCGTGCGCCATGACGTCGCCGGTGACGGGGGTGAGCAGGACGCCGTTGCGGTAGTGACCGGTGGCCAGCAGCAGGCCGTCCAGAGCGGTCGGGCCGAGCAGCGGGGCGTTGTCCGGGGAGCCGGGGCGCAACCCCGCGCGGGTCTCCGTCAGGGGCAGCTCCGTGATGCCGGGCACCAGCTCGTGCGCGTCCCGCAGCAGTTCGTAGACGCCGCCCGCGGTGACCGTCGTGTCCCAGCCCAGCTCCTCGCTGGTGGCGCCGACGACCAGCTCGCCGCTCTCCCGGGGCACCAGGTAGACGTGGTTGCCGCGCACCACGGCGCGCACGGTCCGGTTCAGCAGCGGTCCCGGCGTCCGCGGCATGGTCAGCCGCAGCACCTGCCCCTTCACCGGCCGCACCGGCGGCAGCACGGCCTCCGGCACGCCCCCGAGCCGCCCGCTCAGGCTGCCCCCGGCCAGCACCACCTGACCGGCCTCAAGGGCGGTGCCGTCGGCGGTGACGACGCCCGTGGCCCGGTCCCCGCGCCCGACGGTGAGCCGCTCGGCCCACACGCGGTGGAAGACCACACCCGCGTGCTCGCAGGCGGCCACCAGCGCGTGGGCGAGGCGGCGGGGGTCGATCTGGTGGTCGCCGTCCACCCGGAGCCCCCCGCGCACGCCCGGCGCGAGCATCGGCTCCAGGCGCCGGCACTCGCGCCCCGACAGCCACTCGGACTCCAGGCCGGAGCGCTGCTGGAGCGCGTGCAGTTCGCGCAGGTGGGCGCGGTCGTCGGCGTCCAGGGCGACGGCGAGTGTGCCGCACCGCCGGTAACCGAGGTCGTGGCCGGTCAGCTCGGTCAGCTCGGCCGCGAACTCCGGGTAGCGGCGGGCCGAGGCGAGGTTCAGCGCGAGCAGCGTCTCCTCGCCGTAGTGCAGCTCCGTGACGGCGGCCAGCATCCCGGCCGCCACCTGGGCCGCCCCGCCGCCCGGCTCGGGGTCCACGAGGGCGGTGACCAGCCCGCGCCGCGCGGCCCGCCAGGCGGTGACGAGCCCGATGATCCCGCCGCCGACGACGAGCACGTCGGGCGTACGGGACGTACGAGGTGTGTGCGGAGGCGTGTGTGATGGAGACGACATGGGCGTCCAGCCCCTCCCTTCGCCGGCATGACCCGGATCAGGTTCGTACGGTCGGAGGCCGCCAGCCTCCCTCTCAGCCCGGTGCGTCCGGGCTCCCGCGAGTGCCTTGCTCCGGCCACCCTAGCCCGCCGGGCGGCGCCCTTGTAAGGGAGCCTCCCGGGGCCGGGGGCCTCGCCGGGCAGCCCGCGGTGTGCGGGCGCCGACCGGCGAAACGCCGGGTGTCTATGGTGATCGGGTGAGCGAGCAGACGCGGGAACGGGAACAACGGGACCAACGGGAACAGCGGCCGGCGGCGGACGCGGAGCGCCGTGTGGTCGTGGTGGGCGCCGGGATGGCGGGCGTGCAGACCGCGGTCGCCCTGCGGGAACAGGGCTTCACCGGCCCGGTGACCCTGATCGGCGCGGAGCCGCACCAGCCGTACGACCGCCCCCCGCTGTCCAAGGCCGTCCTGCTCGGCACCGCCGAGGGCTCCGCCTTCGACGTCGACTTCGAGGCCCTCGGCATCACCCTGCGGCTGGGCTGCGAGGCCCTGGGCGTCCGCCCCGCGGAGCACGTCCTGGACACCTCCGAGGGGCCCGTGCCCTACGACGTCCTCGTCCTGGCGACCGGCGCCGAACCGGTGCGGCTCCCCGGCGCGGAAGGCGTGCCCGGCGTGCACCTGCTGCGCACCCTGGACGACGCGGAACGGCTGCGGCCGGTACTCGCCCGGCGGCACGACGTCGTGGTCGTCGGCGCGGGCTGGATCGGCGCCGAGTTCGCCACCGCCGCGCGCGAGGCGGGCTGCGCGGTGACCGTGGTGGAGGCCGCCGACCGGCCACTGGCCGACGCGCTGCCCGCCGAGGTCGCCGCGCCGATGACCGCCTGGTACGCCGACGCCGGCGCCGAACTGCGCACCCGCGCGCGCGTGGAGCGCGTCGAGTCCGGCGGCCCCGGCGGGTCCGGCCGGGTCGTCCTCGACGACGGCACCCGGCTGCCCGCCGACGCGGTCGTCGTCGGCATCGGCGCCCGCCCGGCCACCGGCTGGCTCGCCGGGTCCGGCATCGCCCTCGGCGCACAGGGCGAGGTGCTGGCCGACGACCGCCTGCGCACCTCCGCGCCGGACGTCCACGCGGTCGGCGACTGCGCCTCCTTCCCCTCCGCGCGGTACGGCGAGCGGCTGCTGGTGCACCACTGGGACAACGCCCTCCAGGGCCCGCGCACGGTCGCCGCCGACATCGTCGGCACCCCGGGAGGCGAGCCCCCGGCGGCCTACGACCCGGTGCCCTACTTCTGGTCCGAGCAGTTCGGCCGCTTCGTCCAGTACGCCGGTCACCACACCGCCGCCGACACCACCCTGTGGCGCGGCGACCCCGCGAGCCCGGCGTGGACGGTCTGCTGGCTGCGCGAGGGCCGCCTGGTCGCCCTGCTCGCGGTGGGCCGCCCCCGCGACCTGGCACAGGGCAGGCGCCTGATCCAGACGGGCACGCCGATGGACCCGGAGCTGCTGGCCGACCCGGCGAAGCCGCTGAAGGCGGCGACGGCGGCCACGGCGTAGCCAGGTTTCCGACTGTCAGTGCCAGGTGGCAGGCTGGAGGCGTGACCGAGATTGACGCAAAGACCGATGCTCTCGTGCCCGCCTGGCTCACCGTTCCCGACATCGCCGAGATGCTCGGCGTCGAGGTGACCCGGGTACGCCAGCTGATCAAGGAGGGCCAGCTCATCGCCGTACGCCGCGGTGAGAACCGCGCGCTGCACATCCCCGCGGCCTTCATCGACGAGGACAAGGTCGTCAAGGGCCTGGTCGGGACCCTGACGCTGCTGCGGGACGACGGCTTCACGGCCGAGGAGATGCTGGAGTGGCTCTTCACGCCCGACCCGAGCCTGCCCGGCACCCCCGCCCAGGCGCTGAGTGAGAACCGCGGTACGGAGGTGAAGCGCCGCGCCCAGGCGCTCGCCGTCTGACCTGCATCGCCGATCCGCCACACCGCCCGGCGTGCGGCCACGCACGCCGGGCGCCGTGCCAGTACGCCACTATGGCCGGGCCCGTCGTGGGCCCACACCACCATCGCGGGGCCCCTCGTGGGCCCACGCCACCGAACGACCGGGGGGACACCCGCATGCCCGACACCGCCCCGACCGCCGCCCGCGCCCGGCTCGCCGACGCCCGGCTCTACCTGTGCACGGACGCCCGCCGGAGCCAGGGCGACCTGCCCGAGTTCCTGGACGCCGTGCTCGCCGGCGGCGTCGACATCGTGCAGCTGCGGGACAAGGGAATGGAGGCGGCGGAGGAACTGGAGCACCTGGCGGTCTTCGCCGACGCCTGCGCCCGCCACGGAAAGCTCCTCGCCGTCAACGACCGCGCGGACGTCGCGCACGCCGCCCGCGCCGACGTGCTCCACCTCGGCCAGGGCGACCTGCCGGTGCCCGCCGCCCGCGCGATCCTCGGCGACGACGTGCTGATCGGCCGCTCCACGCACGCCGAGTCCGAGGCCGCCGCCGCGGCGGCCCAGGAGGGCGTGGACTACTTCTGCACCGGTCCGTGCTGGCCGACCCCCACCAAGCCCGGCCGCCACGCACCCGGCCTCGACCTGGTCCGCCGCACGGCGGCGCTGGGCACCGACCGCCCCTGGTTCGCGATCGGCGGCATCGACCTCGGCAACCTGGACGAGGTGCTGGAGGCCGGCGCCCGGCGCGTGGTCGTCGTCCGCGCGATCACCGCCGCCGAGGACCCGGGCGCGGCGGCGGCCGAGTTCGCCGAGCGGCTGCGGCAGGCCCCGGCACACGGGTAGCCGCACCTCGTCACCGACGTCGTCGCAGGCCGTCGTAACGGCGGGCAGGTGTCCAAAGGGTGGACAACAACTCGACAATGTGGACAAAAGTCCCGCATCCGGTTGGGTGGCCGCCGCACCCTGGCTAACCTGCCCATATGGCCCTCGGAACCGCAAGCACGAGGACGGACCGCGCCCGCACGGTGCGTGACATCCTCGCCACCGGCAAGACGACGTACTCGTTCGAGTTCTCGGCGCCGAAGACGCCCAAGGGCGAGAAGAACCTCTGGAGCGCGCTGCGCCGGGTCGAGGCCGTGGCCCCGGACTTCGTCTCCGTGACCTACGGCGCCGGCGGCTCCACCCGCGCCGGCACGGTCCGCGAGACCCAGCAGATCGTCGCCGACACCACGCTGACCCCGGTGGCCCACCTCACCGCCGTCGACCACTCCGTCGCCGAGCTGCGCAACATCATCGGCCAGTACGCCGACGCAGGGATCCGCAACATGCTGGCGGTGCGCGGCGACCCGCCCGGCGACCCGAACGCCGACTGGATCGCGCACCCCGAGGGCCTGACGTACGCGGCCGAACTGGTCAGGCTCATCAAGGAGTCGGGCGACTTCTGCGTCGGCGTCGCGGCCTTCCCCGAGATGCACCCGCGCTCCGCCGACTGGGACACGGACGTCACGCACTTCGTCGACAAGTGCCGGGCCGGCGCCGACTACGCCATCACTCAGATGTTCTTCCAGCCCGACTCCTACCTCCGGCTGCGCGACCGGGTCGCCGCGGCCGGCTGCGCGACCCCGGTCATCCCCGAGGTCATGCCGGTGACCAGTGTGAAGATGCTGGAGAGGTTGCCGAAGCTCAGCAACGCCTCGTTCCCGGCGGAGCTGAAAGAGCGGATCCTCACAGCCAAGGACGATCCGGCGGCTGTACGCTCGATCGGCATCGAGTTCGCCACGGAGTTCTGCGCGCGGCTGTTGGCCGAGGGAGTGCCCGGACTGCACTTCATCACGCTCAACAACTCCACGGCGACGCTGGAAATCTACGAGAACCTGGGCCTGCACCACCCACCGCGGGCCTAGACCGGCCGCACGTATTTGCGACACACTGCGTAACGGCCACTGGGAGAGGGGCGTACATGGGCTGGACGGTCCTCTACATCGCGTTCGGCGTCGTCGCGCTGTGGCTGCTCGGCGAGGTGCTGCTGCAGTACAAGGCGCGGCTGCGCTGGCGGCTGCTGGCCTTCGCCGGCTTCGTCGGCGTCGTGGCCGGTGTGCTGATGTCGAACGTGCTCGTCATCGGCGTCGGTGCCGCCGCCTTCGCGGTCGGCCAGACCTACGTCACCCTGTCGTTCCGCCGCGGCTTCGAGGCCGGCTGGGCGGTCAACGCCCCGGCGAGCCTCGTCGGCAAGCGCGGGCGTCCCGAACGGGGCCGCCGGGAACCGACGTCGGAGGTCTCCGGGCTCGAACCCGCCGAGGGCGGCCGGGACCACCACGACGGCTACGACGAGCGTGCCCAGGGCCATGCCCCGGGCCAGGACGACACCGGCTCGTACGGCCACGACGACTACGACCGCGACGACGTCTTCACCCCGGCCCGGCCCACCGCCGACCCCTCGGCCGCGGAGACCACCGCCGTCTACGAACCGCAGCCCATGCCGGACGACACCAACTCGTACGGCGTCTACACCGACGCCGGTTACGGCACCGGCCAGCAGCAGGCGGCCACCGCGCCGGGCGCCGACCAGGCGTACGCCTACGACTACTCCGGCTACGGCCAGCAGCAGGAGTACGGCTACGACACCGGCGCCCAGCAGCAGTACGCCGCCTACTCCGACCCGTACATCGGCACCCACACCTACGGCGGCGGGACGTACGACACCGGCGGCTACGACACGACCGGCGGGCAGCAGCAGTACGGCCAGCAGGGCTACGGGCAGGACCAGTACGCCCCCGGCGCGCCCGGCGGCTACGGCGGCGAGACCCCGGCCGGCGGAGTGTGGGTGCCGCAGCAGCGCAGCACCGACGACCCCTACGGCGGCGAACTCCCGCCCGAGCAGCAGCCCTACCCCTACCAGGGCGACGGCCAGACGCAGGGCCAGGGCTACGACGAGCAGTACCGCTTCTGAGGAAGCCGGAGCCGCTCACTGGGAGCCGCGGAACTCCGGCCCCTCCACCACGAGTCCGGCGACCAGCGCGCCCGACATGCCCGCGTGCGGCAGCCCCCCGCCGGGGTGGGACCAGCCGCCGACGGTGAACAGGCCGTCCGTGCTGGTGCCGTTCGCCGGATGCAGCAGCCGTCCGTCGGCGCCCGCCAGCGACGGCACCGGAATCGCCCCGTCCGCCGCGCCGGTGTCCGCCGCGACCTCGGCCGGGGTGCGCACCTCGTGCCACAGCAGGCGGTCGCGCAGGCCGGGCACGGCCCGCTCGGCGACCTCCGTCAACTGCCCGGCCCAGTGGTCGAACACCTCGGCCGGGGCCCGGTCGGGCGCACCGCCGAGGGCGGGCACCACCGCGCTGAGCGTCACCGCCTCGTGGTCCGCGTCCGGGACCAGCGCCGGGTCGTCGGGCCGCAGCACGGTGACGGTCGGCCGCGCGGCCATCCCGGGAGCGGCGCCGAACAGGCGGTCCAACTCCGTCTCGCGGTCCGCCGCGTGCACCACCGTCCGGTGCGCCGTGCCCGCCGGGCGGCTGCCGCGCAGGGCCAGCAGCACCGTCAGCCGGCTCGCCCCACCGCGCTGCGGCGGCACCTCGCCCCCACCGCGCACCGGTGCCCCGCCGCACAGGCGGTCCAGCACGCCCGGCGCCACGCCGGAGACGACGAACTCGGCCTCCACCACGGTCCCTTCGGCCAGCTCCACGCCCGCCACCCGGCCGTCCTTCTCGACGATCCCGGTGACCTCGGCCCCGAAGCGGAACTCGACCCGGCGGGCCAGGCACCGCTCGTACACCGCCCGCGCCAGCTCCCGCAGACCGCCGCCGCGCACGTACCAGACCCCGAACGCGTACTCCATGTACGGCAGGACCGCGGCGTTCGCCGGGGCGGTGCGGGGATCCAGGCCGTGGGCGAGCGCGTGGCTCTCCAGCAGGGCGGCCAGCCGGGCGTCGCGCAGCTCCCACGCGCCGACCTCGGCGAGCGTGCCGGCCCGGCGGGTGCGCAGCAGCCGCTTGTGCGGGACCGCCGGATAGGGCTCGCGCTCGGCCAGCACCCGCCAGTCGGGCCACAGCGGCTCCTCCAGGAGGGGACGGCGCGTGCGGTCCCAGGTCTCCCGGGCCCGCACCAGGAAGTCGCCCCAGCGCCGCCCCGCGCCCGCACCGAGCGCCGCGTCCAGGGCCGCGACGACACCCGCCCGCGAGGCGTTCGGCAGCGAGACCTCCGTGCCGTCCGCGAACACGTGCCGGGACGACGGGTCGACCTGGACCAGCTCGACGCGGGACTCCAGCGGCTCCTTGCCGGTCTTCACGAACAGATCGCGCCAGACCGCGGGCAGTGGGAGCAGGCCGGGGCCGGTGTCGAAGCGGAACCCGTCCCGCTCGACACGGCCCAGTGCTCCGCCGTAGGTCCCCGCCCGCTCGTACACCACCACCCGGTGGCCCGCGACGGCCAGCCGGGCGGCCGCCGCCATCGCGCCCATCCCGGCGCCGATCACCGCAATCCGTGCCATGCCAGGGACTTTATCCGCCGCCACCGACACCCCCGTGCGAGGGCTGAGCACCGGAACGGACGTCCAGGTGACCGGTCGGCGGCGCCGCGCCGTGGGGCCGGGTGCGCAGGACTGAGTAGCCGTACCTAGTGCGGCAGATGAGTACGCGCGCGGATGGGCCGCGACTGGCGTGGACGAGAGAGTGGAGACACGGAGAGGGGCACGGCTCCGGTACCGGCGGCACGGGGCGCCGGAACGGAGCCGGGCCCGCGATCCGCTCCTTCCGCCGGCCGGGGCCGGCGGGAGCGAGACACGGGGGAGCCCGGAGGGACGACCGGTGACGGGAGTCCCGACGCGGGGACGTACGGGGGAGCAGGAGAAGGCGCCGGTCCGACGGCGGCCCGCGGGGGACGCGGCCGCCACGGACCGGCGTTCTTCGTGCACCGCCACCCCGCCCGCCGGTCGGCCCCGGCAGCTCCGCCCCGGCAGGCTCAGCCCCGGCCGCTCACGCGTCCCTGGAGCAGCCGGGACAGCGCGGCGTGCACGTCGTCGAGCGAGCGCTCCGGCTGGAACGCCTTCCAGTCCAGCGCCGCCACCAGCACCATGCCGACCAGCGCGGCGGCGGTCAGCGGCACGTCGATGTCCTCACTGAACTCACCGCTCGCCACGCCTTCGCGCAGGACGCCCTCCACCACCGCCACGGCCTCCTGCCGGACCACCAGCAGCGTGGACTGCCAGGCCCGGTTGGTGCGCCACAGCTCGGCGACGTACAGCTGGGTGAAGGCCGGGTAGCGGTCGATGAAGACGAGCCCCGCGCGGATCATCGCGTCCAGGGCGTCGACCCGGCCGCGGCCCTCCCGGGCGGTCCGTTCCGCCGCCTGCCGCAGCGAGGCGGTCAGGAGGCCGACACCGTGCCGCAGCAGCTCCTCGAAGAGGACGGACTTGCTGGCGAAGTTGTAGTAGACCGTGCCCTTCGCGACCCCGGCCCGCTCGGCGATCTCGTCCACGGTGGTGGCGGAGAAGCCCTGCTCGGCGATGAGGGTGACCGCCGCCTCGTAGAGCTTCTGCCGGGTGGCCTCGCGACGGCTGCCGCTCTGCGAGGCGGTGCTGCTGCTTTCCATGGTCCCGATTCTCACAGCACCCCGCACGGCGGCGTCACCGCAGGCCCGCGCACGACCCGAACCGAACGGCCGATCGAATCGAAAGTCCAGGTCAGAACGGATTGTCAGTGCCATACCTCACGATGGGCACATACGGCACCTCCTGCCAGGACGTGCCGTCACGGAGACGACAGGAGGATCGTCATGGCCCACTCGTCCGCAGCCGCCGCCCGGCGGCGCCGCGCCGCCGGCCCTGCACCCTCACTGACCGGACCGGCGAGCGACGTGCACCCCGTGCTCCGCCGCACGACCGCCCCGCCCGCCGCCCTCGACCTGCTCGCCCAGGCCCGGGCCGGGCTGGAGGAGGCCACCACCCTCGAAACGCCGAACGAGCGCTACGCGACGGCCCACCTCGCCGCCCTGCGCACCGCCGCCGCGGTGCTGGCCGCGCGCGGCCGCCCGGAGACCGGCCCACGGGCCAGGGCCCGCATCCGCAGCGCCTGGGAGGTGCTGCCCGAGATCGCGCCCGAGCTGTCCGAGTGGAGCGCGCTGTTCGCCTCCGGCGCGCGGCGCCGGGCACGCGCCGAGGCGGGCATCCGGGGCGCGGCGGGCAGCCGGGACGCCGACGACCTGATACGCGACGTGGCGATGTTCCTGCGCCTGGTGGAGCGGATGCTGGTCCTCCAGCCGGTCCTGCCCCAGCCCCGCGCCGACACGGAGCCGCCGGGCCGGGGCTCCGAGCGGCCCCGCCGTTCCGACGCCGGTCACCCGGGCCGGGACCTGCCGGACGCCGGCTGAGCGGGAGGCGAACGGGTGCCCGGTGCGCGCGGCGCAGGCAATAGGGTGGGAGTCGCCTGAAGCCTCCCCCTCCCCGCACCGGGCGGGGGCGGCAGCCCGTTCGCTCCGCCCGTGTCCGAGGCGGTGCCGCGCCGAGGAGTCAACTGCCGTGTCGGACCCGATGCGCCCGCCCGCCTCCCACCCCCGGCCGCACACGGCCGCCTCGCGCTCCGAGCCCTCGCGTTCCCGGGCCGCGCTGCGCACCGCCGTGGTCTGGGACGTCCTCCAGGACGCGCTGGACCGCCGGGTGAAGGCTACGGGCCGGCCGACGCTGGACGTCCTCGACACCGGCGGCGGCAGCGGCAACTTCGCGGTGCCCGTGGCCGGACTCGGCCACCGCGTCACCGTCGTGGACCCGAGCCCCAACGCCCTGTTCGCCCTGGAGCGCCGGGCCGCCGAGGCAGGTGTCGCCGACCGCGTGCGCGGTGTCCAGGGCGACGCCCGCGGCCTCTTCGACGTGGCCGAGCGCGGCGGGTACGACGCGGTGCTGTGCCACGGCGTCCTGGAGTACGTCGACGACCCCGCGGAGGGCGTCCGCAACGCGGTGGCGGCGCTGCGCGAGGACGGCGTCCTCAGCCTGCTCGCCGCGGGCCTGGGCGGGGCCGTGCTCGCGCGCGCCCTCGCCGGCCACTTCACGGAGGCCAGGCAGGCCCTGGACGACCCGGACGGCCGCTGGGGCACCGGTGACCCGGTGCCGCGCCGGTTCACCGCCGAGCAGCTCACCGGGCTGGTCGAGGCCGCCGGGCTCCGGATCGGTGCCGTGCACGGGGTACGGGTCTTCGCCGACCTCGTTCCCGGCGTGCTGGTGGACACCGAGCCCGGTGCCATGGACGCCCTGCTGAAGCTGGAGGCCGCGGCGGCCGAACTCGCCGCGTTCCACTCCGTGGCCACCCAGCTCCATGTGCTCGGCGAGACGCGAGGGACCGACGAGGCCTGAGCGCCCGGTGGGGTAAGGCGCTGATCAGGGACGCGACTGCAGATGGAGTACGCCACAGGCCCCCCGAACGGGGGGCAGTCGCCGTATGATCGAGGGAGACGGCCCGGCATGACGGGTCGGCCGCTGGGGAATGGGAACTTCAGCGAGCCGGTACGGCCATGACGGAGTCCGGTTGGTCAATTGGCGCAGAGGGGCGGGTTTCACGGGGGCGATTCCCTGCCTATCCTGAAGGGACCCCCCGGGTCGCCCCGGCGACTGCACGATGAGGAGGACTCCGTGCCGCTCTCGGAGCACGAGCAGCGCATGCTCGAGCAGATGGAGCGAGCGCTGTACGCCGAAGATCCCAAGTTCGCGACAGCGCTCGAGGGAAGCGGGCTGCGTACGTACACCCGGCGACGGGTCTACCAGGCGGTCGCGGGCTTCCTTGTAGGTATTGCGCTCCTCATGGCCGGTATGGTCGCCCAGCAGGTGTGGCTCAGCGTGGTGGGTTTCCTGGTCATGCTGGGGTGCGCGGTGCTCGCCGTGACCGGCTGGCGCAAGGCCCCCAAACCGGGCGAGCAGCAGCAGGCGGCCGGTGCCGGACCGCAGGCCGCGCGCCGCCAAGGACGACAGAAACGCTCGATGATGGACCGCATCGACGAGCGCTGGCAGCGCCGCAGGGACGAGCAGCAGGGCGGTCAGTAGCGCCGCCCGAGCAGCCGCTCACCAGCACATGCGCGTGAGGGGGTGACCACCGTCCGGGTGGTCACCCCCTCACGCGTACCCATGAGCGCCCGTCGGCGCCCCGAGACACCGGCCGGGGCGCCGACCCGCGGGGGCCGGCGCCCGTTCGGCTCAGCCCTGCTGGTCCGACGTCCTGCGCCACTGGGGCCGGGCGGCCGCGGCCCGCCGTTTCAGGGCCGTCCACCGGGCCGACACCGTCCAGGTCACCCGGATGGCCGAACGCGGGGCGAACCGTGCGCGCAGCCGCGTTCCGCGGCCGACCGCGGCCCGCAGCCCGGCGGTCGCCAGCCGCACGTCCTCCGCCAGCCCCGCCGCCGGGCGCGGGTGGGGCGCGTAGAGGACCTGCTCCACGGCGTCCGCGACCCGGTGCACCGCCTGTGCGGCCGTCGGCTCGAGCCTGCCCAGCCGGACGATGCGGGCCGCCGCCTTGCGCGGGGTCTGCGACTCCTGGGGCAGGATGCCGAGGTCCCACGCGGCGTCGGTCAGCTCCTGCCACACCGCGAGGGTGTGCGGGCCGACGTCCGCCGCCCCCCGGCCGTGCGCCCCGAGCCGTACCGCCCTGGCGCGCAGCCGCCACAGCATCGGTGCCAGCGGGAGCAGCAGCACCACGAGCCCGGCCAGGACCCAGGCCGGCAGCGCGTACCACTTCGGTCCGTCGTCGCCGGTGACGGGCACGGCCACCGCGGACTCGTTGGAGCAGGCGTCCAGCTTCTTGTCCTGCGGGGCGCAGGTGTCGCTCGACGAGGGCGCCGCGGACGGCTCCGCCTGCGCGCTCTGCGACGGGACGGCCGGGTCGGGCACCGAGCTGCCCGGCCGGTCCGTGATGGTGTACGACGGGGTCGAGCCACGCGTCGGCGTCGGCTCGAAGCGGGTCCAGCCCACGCCCTCGAAGTACACCTCGGGCCACGCGTGCGCGTCCCGCAGCCCCACCGACACCGAGCCGTCCGCCTGCGGGGAGCCCGGCGCGAAGCCGACCGCGACCCTGGCCGGAATGCCCAGGGAACGGGCCATCGCAGCCATGGCGAAGGAGAAGTGGACGCAGAAGCCCTCCTTGTCCTTCAGGAACCGGGCGATCGCCTCCGAGCCGCTGCCGACCTTGACCTGGGTGTCGTACTCGAAGCCGCCGTTGACCGCGAAGTACTCCTGGAGCTTGACCGCCTGCTCGTAGGGGTTCGCGGCGCCGGCGGTGACCTCGCGGGCGGTCCGGAAGACCACGTCGGGCAGCGAGTCCGGCAGCTCCGTGTACTCGCGAGTGAGGGCCGCCGACGGCGGCGGCGCCGCGGCGAGCTGCTCCGCGGTCGGCTGCACGTTCAGGCTGCGTACCTCGTACTTCAGCCCGCGGGTGTTCTGGCCGTGGTCGCCGACCAGGGTCATGCCGACGGGTTCGAAGCGCCAGTTGCCCGCGACGCGCACGCCGCTGGGCGGATAGGGCATCGGCAGCCAGTCCTGGGCGTACCAGTCCGCGGCCGAGATCAGGGCCCGGGACTCCGTGCGCTTGATGTCGGGGCCGAGCCCCACCGGGGTGGGGAACGTGCCGTCCGGCACGGCGGTGATGCGCCGCTTGGACGGCTTCCAGGTGGTGCCGTCGAAGTCGTCCAGGGACACGATGCGCAGGTACAGGTCGGACAGGTCCTCGGAGTCCGTCTGGACGGAGAGGACCTGGCGGTCCTCGTTGACGTTCAGGCTGTCCCGCAGGGAGACCAGCGGGTTCACCGCGGAGATCGTGCCGCCGCCACCGGTGCCGGAGCCCACCCCGCCGCCGGCGCCGTCCAGCAGCCCGCCGTCCATCGCGGGCAGGGCGAGCGGCACCACCAGCGCGATGCCCAGCGCGAAGGCGCCGATGCGCCGTCCGGTGCGGACCGGGGCCAGGGCGCGCCCCTGCTCCGGGCCCGGTGGGCGCGGGGAGCCGCCGAAGACCCGGCCCCACTGCGAGAGCCGGTCACGTCCCTCGGCCAGGAGCAGCATCAGATAGCCGACCGCCGCGATCAGGAACCAGAGCCAGTCGGCGCCGCCCTCGGACAGCCCCGCGGCCACCGAGTAGAGGGCGAGCAGGGGCAGGCCGGCCGGGGCGGCACTGCGGAAGGTCACCGCGAGGGCGTCCACCAGCAGCCCGATCACCAGGACGCCGCCGACCAGCATCAGCCGGATGCCGTCGGACTCCAGCGGCGCCGGGATCGCGTACCGGGCGATGTCGTCGCCGCCCTGCTGGAGCAGGTCGGCGAAGCGCTGGAAGGCCTGCGGGCCGGGGACCAGCCCGGCGAGCGCCTGCTGCCGGGCGAAGACCAGGGTCAGCAGTACCAGCGTGACCAGGGCCTGCGCCGCGATGGTCAGCGGCCGGGCCAGCGGCACCCGCCGGGCCACCGCGCCCACCCCCGACTGCACCGCCAGCAGGACCGCCGCCTGGAGGATCCACGTGGCCGGTTCCACCAACGGCAACAAGGCACAGGCCGCCATCAACGTGGCCGCCCAGGCACACACCGCCAACCGCGCGCGCCCGCTCATCACGCCCCCTCTCCGCCGGCCGGCGCCGCGAGGGTGGTGCGTTCGTGGTCGGCCAGGCGCCACACTTCCTCCACGGTGGCGCCCCGGGGGACCGCCACGGCGGTCCAGCCCGCCTCGCGGAGCATCCGCAGCCGCTCGTCGCCTCCGGCCGACGGGCCGGGCACGTCGGCCGGCTCCCGGGCCCACGTCTCGCTGTCCAGGACGAAGGCGACGGCGCCGCCGCCCCGCTGCCGCATCTTCGCCACCACCGTGGCCTGCTCCTCGTCCAGGTCGCCGAAGAACGCCACCAGCAGCCCCTCGTTCCCGCCGCGCAGCATGTCGTACGCCCGCGACAGACTCGTGTCGTCGCAGTGGTCGATCACGGCGAGGGTGTCCATCATCAGACCGGCCGCGTCGGCCGTCCCCTGGCTCGCCCCCGCGAAGCCGTCGGCACCCTCGCCCGGCACCGCGTCGCCGTTGCCGGTGAGCAGCCGGACGGAGAAGCCCCGCTCCAGCATGTGCACCAGCACGGACGCCGCGCCGGACACCGCCCACTCGAAGGCCGAGTCGGGGCCCGCGCCCTCGAAGGCCACCACCCGGGTGTCGAGCAGCACCGTGCAGCGGGCCCGCTGCGGCTGTTCCTCGCGGCGCACCATCAGCTCGCCGTAGCGTGCGGTGGAGCGCCAGTGCACGCGGCGCAGGTCGTCGCCGTAGCGGTACCCGCGCGGGATCACGTCGTCGTCACCGGCCAGGGCGAGCGAG
Source organism: Streptomyces rubrogriseus (assembly GCF_027947575.1). Taxonomy (NCBI): domain Bacteria; kingdom Bacillati; phylum Actinomycetota; class Actinomycetes; order Kitasatosporales; family Streptomycetaceae; genus Streptomyces; species Streptomyces rubrogriseus. The sequence goes on from NZ_CP116256.1 coordinate 1,941,756, forward strand.
CGCTGCCGTCCCTCGCCGTACCCCTTCGCCTCACCGCTCAGCCGCACCGGCGGCAGCGCCTCCACCCGCGGGATCACCGTCAGGGTGTCGTACGTAGAGAAGGAGCGGGTCAGCTCGCACAGGCCGAACGGGTCGGTCAGGCGCAGCTGCAACGGGCCCAGCGGGAAGCGGCCGCGCAGGTCGGAGCGGACCCGGTAGGACACCTCGCGGCGACCGCCCGGCTCCACCCGGTCGAGCACGAAGCGCGGACGCGGACCGAGTACGTAGGGCACCCGGTCCTGGAGCATCAGCAGACCGGTGGGCAGCCGGGAGACGTTGTCGACGCGCAGGTGCACCCTGGCCTCGCTGCCCGCGGGCACCCGCCCGGGGGAGAGCCGGCGACTGCCCGCGACCCGGTAGCGCGTGCGGTAGAGCACGGCCGCGCAGACCAGGGGCAGGGCGCCCAGGAGCAGCCCGACGCGCAGCAGGTCGCTCTGGCCCAGGACGTACGCGCAGACCGCGGCCGCGATGCCGGCGGCCAGGAAGGAGCGTCCGCGGGTGGTCAGACCGGAAAGGGCGGTCCGGATGCCGCCGCCCTCGCCCCCGTCGGCCTCGGACCGGTCCGTCCCCCCGGCGTCCATCACAGCCTCCGCGGCGGCTGCTGACCGTACGCCGACGTGCCGCGGCCCACGCCGAAGCCCGTCTGCTGCTGGGGCTCCGCGGGCACCGCGGTGCGCTGCAGGATCTCCTGGACGACCTGCTCGGCGGTGCGGCGGTTGAGCTGGGCCTGCGCGGTCGGCAGCAGCCGGTGGGCCAGGACGGCGACCGCGAGGGCCTGCACGTCGTCCGGCAGCGCGTAGTCCCGGCCGCCCAGGGCGGCGGACGCCTTCGCCGCGCGCAGCAGGTGCAGGGTGGCACGCGGCGAGGCACCGAGTCTGAGGTCCGGGTGGGTGCGGGTGGCGGCGACCAGGTCCACCGCGTACCGCCGGACCGGATCCGCCACGTGGACGCCGCGGACCGCCTCGATCAGCTTCAGGATGTCGTGCGCGTGCGCCACCGGCTGGAGGTCGTCCAGCGGGCTGGCCCCGCCGTGCACGTCGAGCATCTGCAACTCGGCCTCCGGGCTCGGATAGCCGATGGAGACCCGGGCCATGAAGCGGTCCCGCTGGGCCTCCGGAAGCGGGTAGGTGCCCTCCATCTCGACCGGGTTCTGCGTCGCCACCACCATGAAGGGACTGGGCAGCTCGTAGGTCTGGCCGTCGATGGTGACCTGACGCTCCTCCATCGACTCGAGCAGCGCCGACTGCGTCTTCGGCGACGCGCGGTTGATCTCGTCGCCGATCACCACCTGGGCGAAGATCGCGCCCGGCTTGAACTCGAAGTCGCGCCGCTGCTGGTCCCAGATCGACACCCCGGTGATGTCCGAGGGCAGCAGGTCCGGCGTGAACTGGATCCGGCGCACGGAACAGTCGATGGACCGGGCCAGCGCCTTGGCCAGCATGGTCTTGCCGACGCCCGGCACGTCCTCGATCAGCAGGTGCCCCTCGGCCAGCAGCACGGTCAGCGAGAGCCGGACGACCTCGGGCTTGCCCTCGATCACGTCCTCCACCGAACCGCGGACCCGCTCGACCACGGCGGTCAGATCTTCCCCCACGCTTCCGTACGCTCGCGCGGCGGTGCCTCCACGGCTCGCCTGATCGTCATAGGTCGTCACCCGGCCCTCCTCGGCCTTTCCCCGCACTCCCTGGGAAGTGGAGGTACCCCAACTTGCCGGCCGGCCCCGCACCGCGGACCGGCCCACCCCAATCACGGACACCGCGCCGAAAAAGTTCCGCGCGACACCACTTCCCGCATTCTTGCCGCCGTTACCGATTCGTGTCACTCGCCTGTGGACAACTGGCCGCGATATGTCGGCGCTTACGGCCTTTGCGGAGCTTGCACGGCGGGATCGTCGGGGCGGGCCGCCGGATCAGGCGGGGTCGACCTCGCGCAGCAGCCCGGTCTTCACGTCGAAGACGAAACCGCGCACGTCCTCGGTGTGCAGCAGGAACGGCGAGGTGCGCACCCGCTCGATCGACTGCCGCACGTCCTGGTCGGCGTCCCGGAAGGCCTCCACCGCCCACGCGGGACGCTGGCCCACCTCCAGCTCCAGGTCGTGCCGGAACTCCTCGGTGATGGTCTCCATGCCGCAGCCCGTGTGGTGGATGAGGGCCACGCTGCGGGTGCCGAGCGCCCGCTGGCTGATCGTCAGGGACCGGATCACGTCGTCGGTGACGACACCGCCCGCGTTGCGGATGGTGTGGCAGTCGCCGAGCTTCAGGCCGAGCGCGGCGTGCAGGTCCAGGCGGGCGTCCATGCAGGCCACGACGGCGACGCGCTGTACGGGACGGGCGTCCATGCCGGGGTCGGCGAACGCCGCGGCGTAGCGTTCGTTCGCCTCGACGAGTCGGTCGGTGACCGTGTGGTCGGCCACTGTGGCGGATTCGGAGGCGGCGGGTACCGATGCAGAAGTCGTCATATCCATGACGTTACTGGCCGTCCCGGCCCGTGGCCCGCTGTGAAGCGGGACAAAGAACGTCATCGACGCTTGTTGTGAGCCAACCCACAGGGTGGCGGGATCGCGGCCGTACGAGTGAAAAGCCGTGCGATGCCGGTTTGCTGACACCGGTGTCCGCGACGCGCAGGCCGGTTGATTGACCGGGCGACACCGTGGACTAAAGTGACGCGAAGCGGGAGGCGAGGCCTCCCTGCTGGACTGAATTCCCCGGAGACCTGGGCGACGTCCCGCCAGATCTCCCCACGTGCGCGGCGCGTACGTACGGCTCGGCCTCCTCCCGCTCCTGGCCGGCCGACGCTTTTGGCGCCGGCAGGCCTCCCCTTCAGATGCGAGCGGGAGGGGACCCGGCAGTGCGTGACGCCGCGCCGGACCTGAGAGGCCGCCCCACTTGAGCCAGAGTCGACACGTCCCGGTGATGCTCCAGCGGTGTCTGGACCTGCTGGCACCCGCCCTCCAGGAGCCGGGAGCCGTGGTCGTCGACTGCACGCTGGGGCTCGGCGGGCACAGTGAGGCGCTCCTCGAACGCTTCCCCGAGGTCCGGCTCGTCGCCCTCGACCGCGACAAGGAGGCCCTGCGCCTGTCCGGCGAGCGGCTCGCCCCGTACGGCGGACGCGCCACCCTCGTGCACGCCGTCTACGACGAGTTGCCCGACGTGCTCGACCGGCTCGGCGTCCCCCGTGTCCAGGGGGTGCTGTTCGACCTCGGCGTCTCCTCCATGCAGCTCGACGAGGCCGACCGCGGCTTCGCCTACGCCCAGGACGCCCCGCTCGACATGCGGATGGACCAGAGCACCGGCATGAGCGCCGCCGAGGTCCTCAACACCTACCCGCCCGGCGAACTCGTCCGCATCCTGCGGGCGTACGGCGAGGAGAAGCAGGCCAAGCGGATCGTGTCCGCCGTCGTGCGCGAGCGGGAGAAGGAGCCGTTCACCAACAGCGCCCGCCTGGTGGAGCTGATCCGCGCGGCGCTGCCGCAGGCCGCCAAGCGCACCGGCGGCAACCCGGCCAAGCGCACCTTCCAGGCCCTGCGCATCGAGGTCAACGGCGAGCTGTCCGTCCTGGAGCGGGCGATCCCGGCCGCCGTCGAGTCCGTCGCGGTCGGCGGGCGGATCGCCGTGCTGTCGTACCACTCGCTGGAGGACCGGCTGGTCAAACAGGTGTTCGCGGCCGGCGCCGCCAACACCGCGCCGCCCGGCCTGCCCGTCGTCCCCGAGCAGTACGCACCGCGGCTCAAGCTGCTCACCCGCGGTGCCGAACTCCCCACCGAGGAGGAGATCGCCGAGAACCGTCGCGCGGCACCGGCACGGCTGCGCGGCGCCGAGCGCATCAGGGAGTCCCTCGGGTGAAGGGAGTCCCTCGGGCGGAGCGAGCGAGGCAGGCCGGGCACCGGTGCGGACGACACCCCCTAGGGGAGGGCGTGTGAGCAGGAAACCCGAACTGAAGGGCAGGGCGGCCCGGCTGGCCCGGCTCCTGCCCACCGGCGGGCCTCGGGGCCAGGCGGCCCGGGCGCCGTTCGTCCTCCTGGTCGTCGTCCTGCTCGGCGGCGGCCTCATCGGGCTCCTCGTGCTGAACTCCGCCCTGAGCGAGGGCTCCTTCCAGCTGGAGGACCTCAAGCAGCGGACCAAGGAGCTCACCGACGAGGAACAGGCGCTCCAGCGGGACATCGACGCCTACTCCGCCCCCCGGGCCCTCCAGCGCCGCGCCCGCGAACTGGGCATGGTGCCCGGCGGCGACCCCGCCTTCCTCGACCCCGACGGCACCGTCAAGGGCGTGCCCAGCCCCGCCCCCGCCGCGGCCACCCCGCTCGTCCTCGCCCCCGAGGCGCTGGCCTCGACGTCCGCCGGCGCGTCCACGGTCACACCGTCCCCCTACACCGAGCCCTCCGGCCCGGCCCCCACCGCGGCCCCGTCCGGCACAGCCGCCACCCCCACCACCGCGGCGCCGCCCACCCCGACCCCGACTCCCGGCAGGTGACGGAAGTGTCCGACAGGGAACCGCCGCGCCGCCGGGTGCCCGGACCCGCGAGGCCCGTCCGCCCCGGCGGCGGGCGCCGCCCGGGACCCGGCGCCCGGCCCACCCGCAGGCCGGGACCGTCCCGCCCGGCGCCCCGCGCCTTCCGGCTGGGCAGCCCGCGCCCCCGGCTGCGCATGATCGGCCTCGCACTGACCCTGGTGCTGGCCGCGTTCGTCGTACGGCTCCTCCAGGTGCAGGCCGTCGACGCCGGCACCTACTCGGCCAAGGCCGAGCAGAACCGCTACGTCGTGCACACCCTGCCCGCCGAACGCGGCGGGATCACCGACCGCAACGGCGTCGCCCTGGCGACCACCGTGGACTCCTACGACATCACCGCCGACCCCACGATGTTCACCCGCGAGCAGCTGAAGGTCGACGACGGACCCGAGCAGGCGGCGGCGCTCCTCGCGCCGATCCTCGGCCAGGACCAGGAGCAGCTGGCCAAGGTGCTCCGCCCGAAGAACAGGGAACTGCGCTACGTCCGCCTCGCGCGCCGGCAGACCCCCCAGGTCTGGAACCAGATCAAGGACCTGAAGACCGCGCTCACCACGAAGGCGGAGACCGACAAGTCGACGGTCAACGTGCTCGCGGGCGTCTTCGCCGACCCCAGCAGCAAGCGGGTGTACCCGGGCGGCGACCTCGCCGCCGGCATCCTCGGCTGGGTCGGCGCCGACGGCAAGGGCGGCGGCGGCCTGGAGCGGAAGCTGGACAAGACGCTGGCCGGCGAGGACGGCAAGATCCGCTACGCGCAGTCCGGCGGGCGCCAGGTGCCCACCGCCGGTTCCACCGAGACGCCCGCCGTGCCGGGCAGCGACGTCGAGCTGACCATCGACCGCGACATCCAGTGGGCCGCCCAGCACGCCATCAGCGAGCAGGTGGAGAAGTCCAAGGCGGACGGCGGCTACGTCATCGTCCAGGACACCACCACCGGCGAGATCCTCGCCATGGCCAACTCGCCTGGCTTCGACCCGGGCGACCTCGCCCACGCCGACCCCGCGGCGCTGGGCAACGCCGCGCTCCAGGACGCCTTCGAGCCGGGCTCCACCGCCAAGGTGCTGTCCATGGCGGCCGTGCTGGAGGAGAACGTCGCCACGCCGGGCACCCACATCACCGTCCCCAACCGGCTCAAGCGCGGCGACCGGCTCTTCAAGGACGACATCGACCACCCGACCTGGTACCTCACACTCAACGGCGTGCTCGCCAAGTCCAGCAACATCGGCACGATCATGGCCACCGGTGAGCTGGGCAAGACCCAGGCCGAGGCCAACAAGGTGCTCTACTCCTACCTGCGCAAGTTCGGCCTCGGCGGCTACAGCGGACTCGGCTTCCCCGGCGAGACCAAGGGCATCCTCGCGCCGCCCGACCAGTGGTCGACCTCGCAGCAGTACACGATCCCTTTCGGCCAGGGCGTCTCCGTGAACGCGCTCCAGGCGGCCTCCATCTACTCGACCGTCGCCAACGGCGGCGTCCGCATCGAACCCACGCTGGTCCGCGGCACGAAGGGCGCCGACGGACGCTTCACTCCGGCCCCGGAACCCAAGAAAACCCGCGTGACCAGCGAGAAGACCGCGAAGACCCTCTCGCAGATGCTGGAGTCCGTCGTCGACGACGAGGAGGGCACCGGCACCAAGGCCCGCATCCCCGGCTACCGGGTGGCGGGCAAGACGGGCACCGCCAACCGGGTGGATCCGGCCACCGGCAAGTACCGCGGCTACACCTCGTCCTTCGCCGGGTTCGCCCCCGCCGACAAGCCCCGGGTCACCGTCTACTGCGCCATCCAGAACGCCACCGAGGGCAGCTACTTCGGCGGCCAGATCTGCGGCCCCATCTACAAGCAGGTCATGGAGTTCGCCTTGAAGACCCTTCAGGTCCCGCCGACCGGGGCCGCCCCCGCGAGGCTCCCGGTCACCTTCAAACCCTGAGCCGTACCGCCCCCTCGCACCGAGCCGTACCGAACCAGCGCCGATTCAGTACCGAGCCACCAGGAACCACCCGTGACAACGATCACCCCCGACCCCGGGAACCAGAGAGCCCCCCAGGCCCCGCCCCAGCCCTCGCTTCGCCGGGAGGCGGGTACTCCCGGTACGCTCACCGCCGTGCCACACCCTGATCAGTCCCAAACCACCCAGAAGGGCCACCCCGTGACATACCCGGGACCGCCCCGGCCGGTGCGGATCTCCGCCACACCCCTCGCGGAACTCGCCGATCAGCTGGGTGTCCCCGCGCCGGACGGCTCCGCCGAGATCACGGGGATCACCCACGACTCGCGCGCCGTCCGCCCCGGTGACCTGTACGCCGCCCTTCCCGGAGCCCGTCTGCACGGCGCCGACTTCGTCACCCAGGCCGCCGGCCTCGGCGCCGCCGCGGTGCTGACCGACCCGGCCGGCGCGGAGCGTGCCGCCGCCGCCGGTCTGCCGGCCCTCGTCGTCGACGACCCGCGCGCGCGGATGGGCGAGCTGGCGGCCACGATCTACGGCCACCCCGGCCGCGACCTGCTCCAGATCGGCATCACCGGCACCTCCGGCAAGACCACCACCGCCTACCTCGTCGAGGGCGGCCTGCGCACGGCGAAGTCCACCGGGCTGATCGGCACGGTCGAGATGCGCATCGGCGACGAGCGCATCAAGTCGGAGCGCACCACGCCCGAGGCCACCGACCTCCAGGCGCTGTTCGCGGTGATGCGCGAGCGCGGCACCGAGGCGGTCGCCATGGAGGTCTCCAGCCACGCCCTGGTGCTCGGCCGCGTCGACGCCTGCGTCTTCGACATCGCCGTCTTCACCAACCTCAGCCCGGAGCACATGGAGTTCCACTCCGGCATGGAGGACTACTTCCAGGCCAAGGCGCAGCTCTTCACCCCGAAGCGCAGCAGGCTCGGCGTGGTCAACGTGGACGACGAGTACGGGCGCCGCCTGGCCAACGAGGCCACCGTCCCGGTCGTCACCTACTCCGCCGAGGGCCACCCGGACGCCGACTGGCGCGCCGACGAGGTCGAGGTCGGCCCGCTGGACTCGACGTTCACCGTGCTCGGGCCGAAGGGCGAGCGGATCACCGCCAAGTCGCCGCTGGCCGGGCCCTTCAACGTGGCGAACACCCTCGCCGCGATCGTCGCCCTGGCCGCCGCCGGGCTCGACCCGCAGAGCGCCGCCGACGGCGTCGCCGCCGTACCGGGCGTGCCGGGCCGCCTGGAGCGCGTGGACGAGGGCCAGCCCTTCTTCGCGGTGGTCGACTACGCCCACAAGACCGACGCCGTCGAGTCGGTCCTGCGGGCCCTGCGCAAGGTCACCGAGGGCAAGCTGCACGCCGTGCTCGGCTGCGGCGGCGACCGGGACACCACCAAGCGGGAGCCGATGGGCGCCGCCGTGGCCCGGTTCGCCGACACCGCCGTACTGACCTCCGACAACCCCCGCTCCGAGGACCCCCTCGCGATCCTCGCCACCATGCTCCAGGGCGCGGCGTCCGTGCCCGCGCACGAGCGCGGCGAGGTGCAGGTCTTCGAGGACCGGGCCGCCGCGATCGCCGCCGCCGTCGCCCGGGCCGAGCCCGGCGACACGGTGCTGGTGGCGGGCAAGGGCCACGAGCAGGGCCAGGACATCGCCGGCGTCGTCCGTCCCTTCGACGACCGCCAGGTGCTGCGCGAAGCCATCAAGAAGACCCAGGGATGAGATCCCGATGAGATCCCGAACGATCCAGCCGATCCTGATCCTGATCCAGGGGACGAACTTGTGATCACCCTCTCACTCGCCGAGATCGCAGAAGTCGTCGGCGGGCGGATGCACGACATACCGGACGCGTCCGCCGAGGTCACCGGGCCGGTCGTCCGGGACTCCCGGGAAGCCGGGCCCGGCAGCCTCTTCGTCGCCTTCGTGGGCGAACGGGTCGACGGCCACGACTTCGCCGCGCAGGTCGTCGAAGCGGGTGCGGTGGCCGTCCTCGGCTCCCGCCCCGTCGGCGTGCCCGCGATCGTCGTGGACGACGTCCAGGCCGCCCTGGGCGCCCTCGCCCGGCACGTCGTGCGACGCCTCGGCACCACCCTCGTGGCCCTCACCGGGTCGGCCGGCAAGACCAGCACCAAGGACCTGATCGCCCAGGTACTGCGTCGCAAGGCGCCCACGGTCTTCACGCCCGGCTCCATGAACAACGAGGTGGGGCTGCCGCTCACCGCGCTCACCGCCACCGACGAGACGAAGTTCCTCGTCCTGGAGATGGGCGCCCGCGGCATCGGCCACATCCGGTACCTGTGCGAGCTGACCCCGCCGAAGATCGGCGCGGTCCTCAACGTCGGCTCCGCGCACATCGGCGAGTTCGGCGGCCGGGAGCAGATCGCCCAGGCCAAGGGCGAACTCGTCGAGGCCCTGCCGCCCGCCGAGGAGGGCGGCGCCGCGATCCTCAACGCGGACGACCCGCTCGTACGGGCCATGGCCTCCCGAACGAAGGCGAAGGTGATCCTTTTCGGAGAGTCCGGCGAAGCGGACGTTCGCGCCGAGAACGTGCGACTCACGGACACCGGACAGCCTTCCTTCAGCCTTCACACACCCTCCGGTGCAAGCGATGTGACCATGCGCCTGTACGGTGAGCACCACGTGTCGAACGCGCTCGCCGCGGCCGCCGTCGCCCACGAGTTGGGCATGTCCGCAGACGAGATCGCCACCGCGCTCTCCGAGGCGGGCTCCCTCTCCCGCTGGCGGATGGAGGTCACCGAGCGCCCGGACGGCGTGACGGTCGTCAACGACGCCTACAACGCGAACCCCGAGTCCATGAAGGCCGCGCTGCGTGCGCTCGTCGCCATGGGAAAGGGGCGCCGTACGTGGGCGGTGCTCGGCAAGATGGCCGAGCTCGGGGACGAGGCGCTCGCCGAGCACGACGCGGTCGGACGGCTCGCCGTCCGGCTCAACGTCAGCAAGCTCGTCGCGGTCGGGGGCAGGGAAGCCCGATGGCTGCAACTGGGCGCATATAACGAGGGTTCGTGGGGTGAGGAGTCGGTGCACGTGTCCGACGCACAGGCGGCGGTCGACCTGTTGCGCAGCGAGTTGCGCCCAGGAGACGTCGTGCTCGTGAAGGCGTCCCGTTCGGTGGGTCTGGAGAGCGTCGCCACGGCGCTCCTCGAGACCGGCGCCGAGGGTGAGGTTGCCGCCCGATGATGAAGCAGATCCTGTTCGCAGGAGTCATTGGCCTCTTCCTCACGCTGGTCGGCACCCCGCTGCTGATCAAGCTCCTGGCCCGCAAGGGCTACGGCCAGTACATCCGCGACGACGGACCGCGCGAGCACGCCAGCAAGCGCGGTACGCCGACCATGGGTGGTATCGCCTTCATCCTGGCGACGGTCGCCGCGTACTTCCTCGCCAAGGGCATCACCAGCTATCTGGACCCCGACATCGACGCGGGGCCGACCTTCTCCGGTCTGCTGGTGCTCGGCCTGATGGTGGGCATGGGCCTGGTCGGCTTCCTCGACGACTACATCAAGATCGTCAAACGGCGTTCGCTGGGCCTGCGGGCCAGGGCGAAGATGATCGGCCAGCTCACCGTCGGCATCGCCTTCGCCGTGCTCTCGCTGCAGTTCGCGGACAACCGGGGCAACACCCCGGCGTCCACGAAGCTGTCGTTCATCACCGACTTCGGCTGGACCATCGGCCCGGTGCTGTTCGTCGTCTGGGCGCTGTTCATGATCCTCGCGATGTCGAACGGCGTGAACCTGACCGACGGCCTGGACGGCCTGGCCACCGGCGCCTCCGTCCTGGTCTTCGGCGCCTACACCTTCATCGGCGTCTGGCAGTTCCAGGAGTCCTGCGCCAACGCGCTGACCCTGACCAACCCGGGCGCCTGCTACGAGGTGAGAGACCCGCTCGACCTCGCGGTGGTCGCGTCCGCGCTGATGGGTTCCTGCCTCGGCTTCCTGTGGTGGAACACCTCGCCGGCCAAGATCTTCATGGGCGACACCGGTTCGCTCGCGCTCGGCGGTGTGCTCGCGGGTCTGGCGATCTGCTCGCGCACCGAACTGCTGATGGCCATCCTCGGCGGCCTGTTCGTGCTGATCACCATGTCGGTGGTCATCCAGGTCGGCTCCTTCCGCCTCACCGGCAAGCGGGTCTTCCGGATGGCGCCACTCCAGCACCACTTCGAACTCAAAGGCTGGTCCGAAGTCCTTGTCGTGGTCCGCTTCTGGATCATCCAGGGCATCTGCGTGATCGTCGGACTCGGCCTCTTCTACGCGGGATGGGCAACGGACAAGTGACCTCCTCGGTGCCTTCGGAATTCAGCGGCAAGCACGTCACCGTCGCCGGACTCGGCGTCTCCGGCGTCCCGGCGGCCAAGGTGCTGCACGGGCTCGGCGCGCACGTCACCGTCGTCAACGACGGCGACGACGAGCGGGCCCGGACGCAGGCGGCGGAGCTGGAACCGCTCGGCGTCACCGTGCGCCTGGGGGACGGGGACACGCTTCCCGAGGGCACCGAGCTGATCGTCACGGCACCGGGCTGGAAGCCCACCAAGCCGCTGTTCGCGGCGGCCGGACAGGCCGGCGTGCCGGTCTGGGGCGACGTGGAACTGGCCTGGCGGCTGCGCGGCCTGGACGGCCGGAAGCCCGCGCCCTGGCTCGCCGTCACCGGCACCAACGGCAAGACCACCACCGTCCAGATGCTCGCGTCGATCCTGAAGGCGGCCGGTCTGCGCACCGCCGCCGTCGGCAACATCGGCGTCTCGCTCCTCGACGCGGTCACCGGCGAGCAGGAGTACGACGTCCTCGCCGTGGAGCTGTCCAGCTACCAGCTCCACTGGGCGCCCTCGCTGCGCGCCCACTCCGCCGCCGTGCTCAACCTCGCCCCGGACCACCTCGACTGGCACGGCTCCATGGAGGCCTACGCCGCCGACAAGGGCCGCATCTACGAGGGCAATCACGTCGCCTGCGTCTACAACGTCGCCGACAAGGCCACCGAGGACCTGGTCCGCGCCGCCGACGTCGAGGAGGGCTGCCGGGCGATCGGCTTCACCCTCGGCACCCCCGGCCCCTCGCAACTCGGCGTCGTGGAGGGCCTGCTGGTCGACCGCGCCTTCGTCGAGGACCGGCAGAAGAACGCCCAGGAGCTGGCCGAGGTCTCCGACGTCAACCCGCCGGCCCCGCACAACATCGCCAACGCCCTTGCCGCCGCGGGTCTCGCCCGCGCCTTCGGCGTCTCCGCGGCCGCCGTACGCGACGGGTTGCGCGCCTTCACGCCGGACGCCCACCGGATCGCGCACGTCGCCGACGTGGACGGGGTGGCCTACGTGGACGACTCCAAGGCCACCAACACCCACGCCACCGAGGCGTCCTTGGCGGCCTACGAGTCGATCGTGTGGATCGCGGGCGGGCTGGCCAAGGGCGCGACCTTCGACGAGCTGGTCGCGGGCGCGGCGAAGCGGCTGCGCGGCGCCGTCCTCATCGGCGCCGACCGCGCCCTGATCCGCGAAGCCCTGGCGCGACACGCGCCCGAAGTACCCGTGGTCGACCTCGACCGGACCGACACTGGTGCGATGCTCCAGGCCGTCCAGGAGGCGCGGCGGCTCGCCCGGCCCGGTGACACGGTGCTGCTGGCCCCGGCCTGTGCCTCCATGGACATGTTCACCAACTACAACCAGCGCGGTGACGCGTTCGCGCAGGCCGTTCGCGAACTCGGCGCCTGACCCGGCCGCCTCCTGCCGCCGGGTGAACTCGGGAGGACGCGTGGGACGGTCCATGCCGACGTACAGCGGAGGCCGCGATGCCCGGTAGTCCCCAGAGCCGCACCGGACGTCCGCCCGTGCAGCGGACCGTCAAGCGGCCCGCCGCACCCGGGCCGCCGCACGACAACGGCGTGCTCCGCCTCTACCACCGGCTGCGCCGCGCCTGGGACCGGCCGCTGACCGCGTACTACCTGATCTTCGGCGGCAGTCTGCTGATCACCGTGCTCGGCCTGGTGATGGTCTACTCGGCGTCCCAGATCACCGCACTCCAGCTGTCGCTGCCCGGCTCGTACTTCTTCCGCAAGCAGGCCCTCGCCGCGCTCATCGGCGCCGGTCTCCTGGTCGCCGCGATGAAGATGCCGGTCAAGCTGCACCGGGCGCTGGCCTATCCGATCCTCGCCGGTGCCGTCTTCCTGATGATCCTGGTCCAGGTGCCCGGGATAGGAGTCGCGGTCAACGGCAACCAGAACTGGATCTCGCTGGGCGGCTCCTTCCAGATCCAGCCCAGCGAGTTCGGCAAGCTGGCCCTGGTGCTGTGGGGCGCGGACCTGCTGGCCCGCAAGCACGACAAGAAGCTGCTGACCCAGTGGAAGCACATGCTGGTACCGCTGGTGCCCGCCGCGTTCATGCTGCTCGGGCTGATCATGATCGGCGGCGACATGGGCACCGCGATCATCCTCACGGCGATCCTGTTCGGCCTGCTCTGGCTGGCCGGCGCGCCCACCCGGCTGTTCGCGGGCGTGCTCTCGATCGCCCTGCTGCTCGGCTTCATCCTCATCAAGACCAGCGCGAACCGGATGGCCCGGCTCAACTGCCTCGGCGCCACCGACCCGGGCCCCGGCGACTCCTGCTGGCAGGCCGTGCACGGCATCTACGCCCTGGCCTCCGGCGGACTGTTCGGTTCCGGGCTCGGTGCCAGTGTGGAGAAATGGGGCCAACTCCCCGAAGCACACACCGACTTCATCTTCGCCGTCACCGGTGAGGAACTGGGCCTGGCGGGGACGCTGTCGGTGCTCGCCCTGTTCGCGGCTCTAGGCTATGCGGGTATCCGCGTGGCCGGACGCACGGAGGACCCCTTCGTGAGGTATGCCGCGGGAGGCGTGACCACCTGGATCACGGCCCAGGCCGTGATCAACATCGGTGCGGTCCTCGGGCTGCTGCCGATCGCCGGTGTCCCGCTCCCGCTGTTCTCCTACGGGGGTTCCGCCCTGCTGCCGACCATGTTCGCCATCGGTCTGCTGATCGCCTTCGCGCGTGACGAACCCGGTGCGCGGGCGGCGCTTGCGCTGCGGCAACCTCGCTTTGGTAGAAAGCGGGGAGCCGGGGGACCCGCGGCCAAGCGGAGCCCCGGGAGTTGGAACACGATGCGACGGCGCGCCTCGGCGGCGCGTTCGTCCGGAGAGCGGTGAATTTCGGTGCATGTCGTACTCGCCGGCGGAGGAACCGCGGGCCACATCGAGCCCGCGCTCGCCCTCGCGGACGCCCTGCGCAGGCAGGATCCGACCGTGGGGATCACGGCCCTGGGCACGGAACGCGGCCTGGAGACCCGCCTGGTGCCCGAGCGGGGTTACGAGCTGGCGCTGATCCCGGCCGTACCGCTGCCGCGCAAGCCCACCCCCGAGCTGATCACCGTCCCGGGCCGGCTGCGCGGGACGATCAAGGCGACCGAGCAGATCCTGGAGCGCACCAAGGCGGACGCGGTGGCAGGCTTCGGCGGCTACGTGGCGCTGCCCGCCTACCTCGCGGCCAAACGGCTCGGCGTGCCGATCGTCGTGCACGAGGCCAACGCCCGTCCCGGCCTGGCCAACAAGATCGGCTCGCGCTACGCCGCCCAGGTCGCCGTCTCCACTCCCGACAGCAAGCTGCGCAACTCCCGCTACATCGGCATCCCGCTGCGCCGCTCCATCGCCACCCTCGACCGGGCCGCCGCCCGTCCCGAGGCCCGCGCGATGTTCGGTCTCGACCCCAACCTGCCGACGCTGCTGGTCACCGGCGGCTCGCAGGGCGCCCGCCGCCTCAACGAGGTCATCCAGCAGGTCGCGCCCTGGCTCCAGCAGGCCGGCATCCAGATCCTGCACGCGGTCGGACCCAAGAACGAACTGCCGCAGGTCCACCAGATGCCGGGAATGCCCCCGTACATCCCGGTAAGTTATCTGGACCGGATGGACCTCGCGTACGCCGCCGCCGACATGATGCTCTGCCGTGCGGGCGCGATGACCGTCGCCGAACTCTCCGCCGTCGGGCTTCCGGCCGCCTACGTCCCGCTGCCCATCGGCAACGGCGAACAGCGGCTCAACGCCCAGCCGGTGGTCAAGGCCGGCGGCGGACTGCTGGTCGACGACGCGGAACTCACGCCGGAGTGGCTCCAGCAGAACGTCCTGCCCGTGCTCGCCAACCCGCACCGGCTGTACGAGATGTCCCGCGCCGCCGCCGAGTTCGGCCGCCGGGACGCCGACGACCTCCTCGTCGGCATGGTGTACGAGGCGATCGCCGCCCGTGCGCGCCGCTAGACACGTCTGACGGAAGGCAGGGAGCGTGGCCGGACCGACCACCGCCGAGCGCGGTGCACGCCAGCAGGAGTCGTCCGGCCCGCCCCGGGTACGCCGGTTCCGCCCGCCCCGTGTTCGTACGATCATCATCCTCGCCGTCGCCCTGGTGCTCGTCGCGGGCGGAACCGTCTGGGTGCTCTACGGCTCGAACTGGACACGTCTGGAACGGGTGTCGGTCTCGGGAACGAGTGTCCTGACGCCCGCGCAGGTGCGCGAGGCCGCCGACGTGCCGGTCGGGGACCCGCTGGTCTCGGTCGACACGGAGGCGGTCGAGGCCCGGCTGCGCCGGAAATTGCCCCGCATTGACGAGGTCGACGTGGAGCGTTCCTGGCCGCACGGAATCGGACTGAAAGTGACGGAGCGTACTCCGGTCCTGATTGTGCAAAAGGGCCGAAACTTCGTGGAAGTGGACGATGAAGGCGTCCGTTTCGCCACGGTTTCCAAGGCCCCGAAAGGCGTGCCCACGCTGGAATTGGAACCGGCACGTTCCGGTTCCGCCGCGGCGAGCCTGCGCCGCTTCGACGACGACCGCCTGGTGCGCGAGGCGGTGCGGGCGGCCGGCCGGCTCCCGGACAAGGTCGCCCGGGACACACGGGTCGTCAAGGTCCGTTCCTACGACGACATCTCGCTGGAGTTGAGCGGCGGGCGGACCGTGTCGTGGGGGAGCGGTGAGCAGGGTGTGCAGAAGGCCCGCGCGCTCACCGCGCTCATGAAAGCGACGCCCGACGCGCGGCACTTCGACGTGAGTGTTGCCACCGCCCCGGCGTCATCCGGGAGTTGACGGGTATACGCGCAGGCCAGCACCCTGGTTGGGCAGCGCTACGGCTGATCACATAGGGTGAAAAGAAAAACGGGAGGTTCGGCGTGTTCGTTGAACGTGCGCCACTTGTCGACTTAGTGTCCTGTTCGGAAGAGTCCAAGGAACAGACACACTGGTAACCCTAAACTTCAGCGTTAGGGTTCGGGTCGGCGCTACGGACCGTCCCAATCGGCATCAGTCGTCGGGTCGCGGGGGCATCAGTGCTTCGGCGGTCGGGCGACACGTAACTCGAGGCGAGAGGCCTTCGACGTGGCAGCACCGCAGAACTACCTCGCAGTCATCAAAGTCATCGGTGTCGGCGGCGGTGGTGTCAATGCCATCAACCGGATGATCGAGGTCGGTCTCAAGGGCGTCGAGTTCATCGCCATCAACACCGACGCGCAGGCGCTGTTGATGAGCGACGCCGACGTCAAGCTCGACGTCGGCCGCGAACTCACCCGCGGACTCGGCGCCGGAGCCAACCCGGCCGTCGGCCGCAAGGCCGCCGAGGACCACCGCGAGGAGATCGAGGAGGTCCTCAAGGGGGCCGACATGGTCTTCGTGACAGCCGGTGAAGGCGGCGGCACCGGCACCGGCGGCGCGCCCGTCGTGGCCAACATCGCCCGCTCGCTGGGCGCCCTCACCATCGGCGTGGTCACCCGCCCGTTCACCTTCGAGGGACGGCGCCGGGCCAACCAGGCCGAGGACGGCATCGCGGAACTCCGCGAAGAGGTCGACACCCTCATCGTCATCCCCAACGACCGGCTGCTGTCCATCTCGGACCGCCAGGTCAGCGTGCTCGACGCGTTCAAGTCCGCCGACCAGGTGCTGCTCTCCGGTGTGCAGGGCATCACCGACCTCATCACCACCCCCGGCCTGATCAACCTGGACTTCGCCGACGTGAAGTCGGTCATGTCCGAGGCGGGTTCGGCCCTCATGGGCATCGGCTCCGCCCGCGGCGACGACCGCGCGGTGGCCGCCGCCGAGATGGCGATCTCCTCGCCGCTGCTCGAGGCGTCCATCGACGGCGCCCGGGGCGTGCTGCTCTCCATCTCCGGCGGCTCCGACCTCGGCCTGTTCGAGATCAACGAGGCCGCCCAGCTGGTCAGCGAGGCCGCCCACCCCGAGGCCAACATCATCTTCGGCGCGGTCATCGACGACGCCCTCGGCGACGAGGTGCGGGTCACCGTGATCGCGGCCGGCTTCGACGGGGGGCAGCCGCCGTCCAAGCGGGACAACGTCCTCGGGTCCTCCTCGGCCAAGCGCGAGGAGCCCACCCCGGCCCGGCCGTCCGAGAGCCGGCCGTCCTTCGGCTCGCTCGGCAGCGTCAAGCCCAAGGAGGAGCCGGAGCAGGCGCCCGCGCCGGAGCCGGTCGCCGACCTGCCGGTCTCCCCGCCGCCGGTTCCGCCGTCGCGGACCTACTCGGACAGCGCGGCCGAGGAACTGGACGTGCCGGACTTCCTGAAGTGATAGGACAGCGCGACACCGTGAACGGCGCGCACTTCGGCTTCACCGACAGGTGGGGCGGAGTGAGCGCCGTTCCGTACGAGGAGCTCAACCTCGGCGGCGCGGTCGGCGACGACCCCGGCGCCGTCACGGCCAACCGGGAGCTGGCGGCCAAGTCGCTGGGCGTCGACCCGGCCCGGGTGGTCTGGATGAACCAGGTGCACGGGGCCGACGTCGCCGTGGTCGACGCGCCCTGGGGGGACCGCCCGGTCCCGCGGGTCGACGCCGTCGTCACCGCCGAGCGCGGTCTCGCCCTCGCCGTCCTCACCGCCGACTGCGTGCCGGTCCTGCTCGCCGACCCGGTCTCCGGCGTCGTCGCCGCGGCGCACGCGGGCCGGCCGGGCCTGGTCGCCGGGGTCGTCCCCGCGGCCGTACGGGCCATGGCCGAACTCGGCGCGGACCCCGCCAGGATCGTCGCCCGCACCGGGCCCGCCGTGTGCGGCCGGTGCTACGAGGTGCCCGAGGAGATGCGCGCCGAGGTGGCCGCCGTCGAGCCGGCCGCGTACGCCGAGACCGGTTGGGGCACCCCGGCCCTCGACGTGAGCGCCGGAGTGCACGCTCAGCTCGAGCGCCTCGGGGTGCACGACCGGGCGCAGTCGCCGGTGTGCACCCGGGAGTCGGCGGACCACTTCTCGTACCGACGCGACCGCACCACCGGGCGGCTCGCGGGCTATGTGTGGCTGGACTGATGGGGCATGACGGACCGTAAGCACGAACTCGCCGCGAACCTGGCGAAAGTGGAACAGCGCATCACCGACGCGTGCGCGGCCGCGGGCCGCCCGCGGGAGGACGTGACCCTCATCGTGGTCACCAAGACCTACCCGGCGGACGATGTGCGCATTCTCTCGGAACTCGGGGTGCGCCACGTCGCGGAGAACCGCGACCAGGACGCGGCGCCCAAGGCCGCCGCCTGCTCGGATCTGCCGCTTTCGTGGCATTTCGTCGGACAGTTGCAGACCAACAAAGTGCGGTCCGTGGTCGGTTACGCGGATGTCGTGCAGTCCGTCGACCGGGCCCGGCTGGTCACGGCGCTGTCGAAGGAGGCCGTACGGGCCGGACGCGAAGTGGGCTGTCTCCTCCAGGTGGCTCTCGACGCGGAGGAGGGCGGGCGTGGGGAGCGCGGCGGCGTCCCGCCCGCCGGAATCGAAGAGTTGGCCGACCTGGTCGCCGGATCGGAGGGGCTGCGCCTCGACGGACTGATGACCGTGGCCCCGCTCACCGGCGAGTACGCCGGACGCCAACAGGCGGCGTTCGAGCACCTCATGGATTTGTCGACCCGCGTGCGCCGGACCCATCCGGCTGCCAACATGGTCTCCGCGGGGATGAGTGCGGACCTCGAGCAGGCCGTGGCCGCCGGAGCGACACATGTACGCGTCGGCACTGCGGTACTCGGAGTCCGACCCAGGCTCGGGTAACGTCGCCAAGAAGTCGGACCACAGCAGAAAATATGGTCATTACCGCCGAAAGGCGGACGCAACGACCTCGTGGATCGCAGGCACTTGGAGTCGTCAGCAGATCCACCACAGAGCGGAGGACTCAGAGCATGGCCGGCGCGATGCGCAAGATGGCGGTCTACCTCGGCCTCGTGGAGGACGATGGGTACGACGGCCGGGGGTTCGACCCCGACGACGACTTCGAACCCGAACTGGACCCGGAACCCGAGCGGGATCACCGGCGCCACGAACCGGCGCACCAGTCACATGGTGCGCATCAGTCCCAAAGGGACGAAGAGGTACGAGTCGTACAACCGCCCGCGCAGCGCGAGCCGATGCCCCGTTCCGCTTCGCTCGCGGCGGAATCGAGCCGTCCGGCGCGCATCGCGCCCGTGGCGTCCATCACACAAGAACGCGCAAGCCTGGAAAAGAGCGCACCGGTCATCATGCCCAAGGTCGTGTCCGAACGAGAGCCCTACCGGATCACCACGCTTCACCCCCGGACCTACAACGAGGCCCGTACCATCGGGGAACACTTCCGTGAGGGCACTCCGGTGATCATGAATCTCACTGAGATGGATGACACAGATGCGAAGCGACTTGTCGACTTTGCGGCCGGTTTGGTGTTTGGTCTTCACGGCAGTATCGAGCGGGTGACGCAGAAGGTGTTCCTGCTGTCTCCTGCTAACGTCGATGTCACGGCGGAGGACAAGGCCCGTATCGCAGAGGGCGGGTTCTTCAACCAGAGCTGAGACGCACTACCGGTACAGAGCAAGAACACGGGCCCGGGACAGGGTCCGAGAGATGGTTCAGGGGAGAGGGAAGCACAGGTCATGAGCGTGGTCCTGGATGTCGTCTACATCGCGCTGATGTGCTTCCTCATCGTGCTCATCTTCCGGTTGGTCATGGACTACGTGTTCCAGTTCGCCCGCTCGTGGCAACCCGGCAAGGCGATGGTGGTCGTTCTGGAGGCCACCTACACTGTCACCGATCCACCGTTGAAGCTTCTGCGGCGGTTCATCCCGCCGCTGCGTCTCGGGGGCGTGGCGCTCGACCTGTCCTTCTTCGTACTGATGATCATCGTCTACATCCTGATCTCGATCGTGAGCCAGCTGTGAGCGATGAGAGAGATACGGGCTTGCCGAATGCCGACGACAACGTTGAGGTGAAGAGATGCCGTTGACCCCCGAGGACGTGCGGAACAAGCAGTTCACGACCGTCCGCCTCCGAGAAGGCTATGACGAGGACGAGGTCGATGCCTTCCTCGACGAGGTCGAAGCCGAACTGACCCGACTGCTCCGCGAGAACGAGGACCTGCGCGCCAAGCTGGCCGCGGCCACGCGTGCGGCCGCGCAGAACCAGCAGAACATGCGCAAGCCTCCGGAACCTCCGCAGGATCAGCAGCACCAGCAGGGTCCGCCGCAGCACCAGCAGGGCCCGCCGCAGCAGGGCGGTATGCCCCAGCAGGGCATGCGAGGTCCCGGCGCTCCGGTGCCCGCCGGCATATCGGGCCCGCCGCAGCAGCAGATGGGTGGCCCCATGGGTGGTCCGCCCCAGCTGCCGAGCGGTGCCCCGCAGCTGCCCGCCGGCCCCGGCGGACAGGGTGGCCCGCAGGGTCCCGGCCCGATGGGTCAGGGTCCGGGGCCGATGGGCCAGGGCCCGGGTCCGATGCAGGGCCAGATGGGTCCCGGTCCGATGGGCGGCCCCATGGGCGGTCCGCAGGGCCCCGGTGGCCCTGGTGGTCCCGGCATGCCCGGTCAGGGCGGCCCCGGCGGCGACAGCGCCGCGCGCGTGCTGTCGCTGGCTCAGCAGACCGCCGACCAGGCGATCGCCGAGGCCCGTTCCGAGGCCAACAAGATCGTCGGCGAGGCCCGTTCGCGTGCCGAGGGTCTGGAGCGGGACGCCCGTGCCAAGGCGGACGCCCTGGAGCGGGACGCGCAGGAGAAGCACCGCGTCGCGATGGGCTCCCTGGAGTCCGCCCGCGCCACGCTGGAGCGCAAGGTCGAGGACCTGCGGGGCTTCGAGCGCGAGTACCGGACGCGACTGAAGTCGTACCTGGAGTCGCAGCTGCGCCAGTTGGAGACCCAGGCCGACGACTCGCTCGCCCCGCCGCGGACGCCCGCGACCGCCTCTCTGCCGCCGTCCCCGGCGCCCTCGATGGCACCGGCCGGCGCGAGCGCTCCGTCCTACGGCGGCAACCAATCGATGGGCAGCGGCCCGGGCCAGTCCGGTCCGTCCTACGGCGGCCAGCAGCAGATGTCGCCCGCGATGACCCAGCCGATGGCACCGGTGCGGCCGCAGGGGCCGTCGCCGATGGGGCAGGCGCCCTCGCCGATGCGCGGGTTCCTGATCGACGAGGACGACAACTGATCTGTAGTACGGCGTAGCCTTCGGCAACGTTCAGGGCGGGCCCCGGGTTTCTGACCCGGGGCCCGCCCTTGTGTCTACGCAGCCTGCGGGCAGTCGTGCCTCCCCCAGTGCCTGAACGGCCTGGGAGGTACCCCCAGGCGGCACGGGTGGGCGCAGCGGCACCCGGCAAGCGCCGGTGCGCGAACCCCGCCCTCGGCCCACACCGACGGACAGCACTGGGCCCGGCGCCCCTCGCGTGAGGGAGGCCGGGCCCAGGTGCTGCCAGGGGCTACTGCTTGCGCAGTCGGAAGACCAGGGACAGGCCCTCGTCCGTGAACGGGGCGCCGTACGTGTCGTCCGCCTCGCCCTGGGCGAAGTCCGTCGCCAGGACCTCGTCGGAGATCAGGCCGGAGTGGTCGGTCAGGGCGGCGATCGTCGCCGGGTCCGTGGCCGTCCAGCGCAGGGCGATCCGGTCGGCGACGTCGAGGCCGCTGTTCTTGCGGGCCTCCTGGATCAGGCGGATCGCGTCCCGGGCGAGGCCCGCCCGGCGCAGCTCCTCCGTCAGCTCCAGGTCGAGTGCCACCGTCGCGCCCGAGTCGGAGGCGACCGACCAGCCTTCGCGCGGCGTCTCCGTGATGATCACCTCGTCCGGAGCGAGGGTGACCGTCTCGCCGTCGACCTCCACCGAGGCCGTGCCCTCGCGCAGGGCGAGGGACAGCGCGGCGGCGTCCGCGGCGGCGACCGCCTTCGCCACGTCCTGGACCCGCTTGCCGAACCGCTTGCCCAGCGCCCGGAAGTTGGCCTTCGCCGTCGTGTCGACCAGGGAGCCGCCGACCTCGCTCAGCGAGGCGAGGGACTCGACGTTCAGCTCCTCCGTGATCTGCGTGTGCAGCTCCGGGGAGAGCGTGCCGAAGCCCGCCACCGCGATCAGCGCCCGGCTCAGCGGCTGCCGGGTCTTGACGCCGGACTCCGCGCGCGTGGCACGGCCCAGCTCCACCAGGCGGCGGACCAGGACCATCTGCTTCGACAGCTCCGGGTCGATCGCCGTCAGGTCGGCCTCCGGCCAGGAGGACAGGTGGACCGACTCCGGGGCACCCGGGGTGACCGGCACGACCAGGTCCTGCCAGACCCGCTCGGTGATGAACGGGGTCAGCGGGGCCATCAGCTTGGTGACCGTCTCGACGACCTCGTGCAGGGTGCGCAGCGCGGCCTTGTCGCCCTGCCAGAAGCGGCGGCGGGAGCGGCGCACGTACCAGTTGGACAGGTCGTCGACGAACGCGGACAGCAGCTTGCCGGCCCGCTGGGTGTCGTAGGCGTCCAGCGCCTGCGTCACCTGGTCGGTGAGCGCGTGCAGCTCGGAGAGCAGCCAGCGGTCCAGGACCGGGCGGTCGGCCGGGGCCGGGTCGGCCTCGCTCGGGGCCCAGCCCGTGGTGCGGGCGTACAGGGCCTGGAAGGCGACCGTGTTCCAGTACGTGAGGAGCGTCTTGCGGACGACCTCCTGGATGGTGCCGTGGCCGACCCGGCGGGCCGCCCACGGGGAGCCGCCGGCCGCCATGAACCAGCGGACCGCGTCGGCGCCGTGCTGGTCCATCAGCGGGATCGGCTGGAGGATGTTGCCCAGGTGCTTGGACATCTTGCGGCCGTCCTCGGCGAGGATGTGGCCGAGGCAGACCACGTTCTCGTAGGACGACTTGTCGAAGACCAGGGTGCCGACCGCCATCAGCGTGTAGAACCAGCCGCGCGTCTGGTCGATGGCCTCGGAGATGAACTGCGCCGGGTAGCGGCTCTCGAACAGCTCCTTGTTCTTGTACGGGTAGCCCCACTGCGCGAACGGCATCGAACCCGAGTCGTACCAGGCGTCGATGACCTCGGGCACGCGCACCGCTTCGAGGGAGCAGCCCTCGTGGGTGCAGGTGAAGGTCACGTCGTCGATGAACGGGCGGTGCGGGTCCAGGGACGACTGGTCGGTGCCGGACAGCTCGGTCAGCTCCGCGCGGGAGCCGACGACCGTGAGGTGGTCCTCCGCGCAGCGCCAGATCGGCAGCGGGGTGCCCCAGTAGCGGTTGCGGGACAGGGCCCAGTCGATGTTGTTGTTCAGCCAGTCGCCGTACCGGCCGTGCTTGACCGCGTCCGGGTACCAGTTGGTCTTCTCGTTCTCCTGGAGGAGGCGGTCCTTGATGGCGGTGGTGCGGATGTACCAGGACGGCTGCGCGTAGTAGAGCAGGGCCGTGTGGCAGCGCCAGCAGTGCGGGTAGCTGTGCTCGTACGGGATGTGCTTGAAGAGCAGGCCCCGGGTGTCCAGGTCCTCGGTGAGCTTCTCGTCGGCCTTCTTGAAGAAGACGCCGCCGACCAGCGGGACGTCCTCCTCGAAGGTGCCGTCGGGGCGGACCGGGTTGACCACGGGCAGTCCGTACGCGCGGCAGACCTTGAGGTCGTCCTCACCGAAGGCGGGGGACTGGTGGACGAGGCCGGTGCCGTCCTCGGTGGTGACGTAGTCGGCGTTCACCACGTAGTGGGCCGGCTCCGGGAAGGCCACCAGCTCGAACGGGCGCTGATACGTCCAGCGCTCCATCTCGGCGCCGGTGAAGGACTGCCCGGTGGTCTCCCAGCCCTCGCCGAGCGCCTTGGCGACCAGCGGCTCGGCGACGACCAGCTTCTCCTCGCCGTTCGTGGCGACGACGTAGGTGACCTCGGGGTGCGCGGCGACGGCCGTGTTGGAGACCAGGGTCCACGGGGTCGTCGTCCAGACGACCAGTGCGGCCTCGCCGGCCAGTGGTCCCGAGGTGAGCGGGAAGCGGACGTAGACGGACGGGTCGACGACCGTCTCGTAGCCCTGGGCCAGCTCGTGGTCGGACAGGCCGGTGCCGCAGCGGGGGCACCAGGGGGCGACGCGGTGGTCCTGGACCAGCAGGCCCTTGTTGAAGATCTCCTTCAGCGACCACCAGACGGACTCGATGTACTCCGGGTCCATCGTGCGGTACGGGTCCTGGAGGTCGGCCCAGTAGCCCATGCGGGTCGTGAGCTCTTCGAAGGCGTCGGTGTGGCGGGTCACCGACTCGCGGCACCTGGCGTTGAACTCGGCGATGCCGTACGCCTCGATGTCCTGCTTGCCGGAGAAGCCCAGTTCCTTCTCCACGGCCAGCTCCACCGGCAGGCCGTGGCAGTCCCAGCCGGCCTTGCGGCCCACGTGGTAGCCGCGCATGGTGCGGAAGCGGGGGAAGACGTCCTTGAAGACGCGCGCCTCGATGTGGTGGGCGCCGGGCATGCCGTTGGCGGTGGGCGGGCCCTCGTAGAACACCCACTCGGGGCGGCCCTCGGACTGCTCCAGGCTCTTGGCGAAGATCTTCTGCTCGCGCCAGAAGTCGAGCACCGCGTGCTCGAGCGCGGGCAGGTCGACCTGGGCGGGTACCTGGCGGTACTGAGGCGTTGTCATCAGCGAGCTTCCTCCGGCGGACGTGCTGCCTTCCGTCGGAGGGACGAGAGCCGTGCTCCCGCGGTACCACCCTCCTTGGCCCGGCCGGTGCGTCGTGTGCTCCGGCGAGCCCCCTCATTGGGGTCGCGAGCCGGTTCTACTCACCGTGACCGTTCTGCCACGGCTTTCTTCCGGCGACTCCGGGGTGATCTTCGCGTCGCGCTCGCCCCCGGGCTCACACCGTCCCCGGGTCGCTCTGGGCTGCTGACGCCGCTACTCGTCCCCATCCATGCCTTTCGCTGCGCCCAGTGTACGGCGCCGCGCGGACAACGGCCGACCGGTTTCGGCGTGACCCGAATACCGCCGTCCGGGGGTCGGTCCCCGCACGTGCGGCCCGGGGGGCGTTCCGGCGGATTACCGGGCGGGGAGCTGGGCACAACGCATGCATGCTCGCCGCGTGGCGCACGGTGGGCGGGCGAATCGGGCGGCGTGCCCCGTTGCCGCGGGACCGGAGTCGATTTATCGTCCCAGCACGATTCGCGCGCAAGATCACAATATGTGAAGGGGCCGCGGCCATGGTGGCGAAGAAGAAGACGACGGCCGCGAAACAGGGCGCCGCCGAGGAGAGCGCCGCCGAGCAGGACCCGGCGAGGAAGAAGGCGGCAGAGAAGACCGCGGCGAAGCAGAACCCGGCAAGGAAGACCGCGGCGAAGAAGAGCCCGGCAGAGAAGACCGCGGCGAAGAAGAGCACGGCGAAGAAGAGCACGGCGAAGAAGAGCACGGCCAAGAAAGTGGGCGCGGCCGAGGCCGCGGAGCAGACGGGAGCCACGACGGTGGTTGCGAAGAAGACTCCTGGCACGGCCACGGCGGCCAAGACCGCTGTTCCCAAGGCCCGCGGCACCGCCGCCGCGGACCCCGGCGACCTCGCGGTACGCCCCGGCGAGGAACCCTGGACCCCGGAAGAGGTCGAGGAGGCGCGCGGCGAGCTGCAGTCCGAGGCCGACCGGCTGCGCACCGAGATCGACACCTCCGAGCGGTCGTTGCAGGGCATGATGCGGGACTCCGGCGACGGCGCGG
Source organism: Streptomyces rubrogriseus (assembly GCF_027947575.1). NCBI lineage: Bacteria > Bacillati > Actinomycetota > Actinomycetes > Kitasatosporales > Streptomycetaceae > Streptomyces > Streptomyces rubrogriseus. The sequence goes on from NZ_CP116256.1 coordinate 1,967,121, forward strand.
GCGACGACGAGGCGGACACCGGCAGCAAGAACATCACGCGCGAGCACGAACTGGCGCTGGCCGCCACCGCGCGCGAGGTGCTGACCCAGACCGAGCGAGCCCTGGAACGCCTGGACGCGGGCACCTACGGCCTGTGCGAGAACTGCGGCAACCCGATCGGCAAGGCGCGGATGCAGGCCTTCCCGCGGGCCACCCTGTGCGTCGAGTGCAAGCAGAAGCAGGAGCGCCGGTACTGAGCCGCAGCCGGGACGGGAAGTGTGCCGTACCCTCGTGCTCAGTCAAGGACCTAGGCTGAGGGACTCACGTGGCAGAGGCGGAGCGCATCATCGGTACTCCGGACACCCCGGACGCGGCGGGGGAGGGGCAGGAGCGGCCCGACGCCGAGCCGGAGCGGGAGCAGCAGGAGCAGGAGCAGGCTCCTGAGCGCACTCGGGGCAAGCGGCGGGTCGCCGTGCTGTTCGCGGTCGCCCTGTTCGCGTACCTGCTCGACCTGGGCAGCAAGATGCTGGTGGTCGCCAAGCTGGAGCACCACGAGCCGATCGAGATTATCGGCGACTGGCTGCGGTTCGCCGCGATCCGCAACGCGGGTGCGGCCTTCGGCTTCGGCGAGGCGTTCACGATCATCTTCACGGTGATCGCCGCCGCCGTGATCGTCGTGATCGCCCGCCTCGCTCGCAAGCTGCACAGCCTGCCCTGGGCGATCGCGCTCGGCCTGCTGCTCGGCGGTGCCCTCGGCAACCTCACCGACCGGATCTTCCGTGCTCCCGGGGTCTTCGAGGGCGCGGTCGTGGACTTCATCGCGCCCAAGCACTTCGCCGTCTTCAACCTCGCCGACTCGGCGATCGTGTGCGGCGGCATCCTGATCGTGATCCTCTCCTTCCGGGGCCTGGACCCGGACGGGACCGTCCACAAGGACTGACCCCGCCGGTCCGGCCGTCCACAGGCGCCGGTTGTCCGCAGGGACCGGTTGTCCACAGGGACCGGGCGCGCGTTCGGGAGTGTCCGGTCCGTCCGGCATACTCGACGGGTGAGCACGATTCCCGAGATCCGTACCCTGCCCGTGCCGGACGGCCTGGAGGGCGAGCGCGTCGACGCCGCCATCTCCCGCATGTTCGGCTTCTCCCGTACCAAGGCCGCGGAGCTCGCCGCGGCGGGCAAGGTGCAGGTCGACGGATCGGTGGTCGGCAAGTCCGAGCGCGTCCACGGCGGTGCCTGGCTCGAGGTCGAGATGCCGCAGGCGCCCGCGCCCGTGCAGGTGGTCGCCCAGCCCGTCGAGGGCATGGAGATCGTGCACGACGACGAGGACGTGGTGGTCGTCGTCAAGCCCGTCGGCGTCGCCGCGCACCCGTCCCCCGGTTGGAACGGGCCGACCGTCATCGGCGGGCTGGCCGCCGCCGGGTACCGCATCTCGACGTCCGGTGCCGCCGAGCGCCAGGGCATCGTGCACCGCCTCGACGTCGGCACCTCCGGCCTGATGGCGGTGGCCAAGTCGGAGCGCGCCTACACCTCGCTCAAGCGCCAGTTCAAGGAGCGCACGGTCGACAAGCGCTACCACACGCTCGTACAGGGCCACCCCGACCCGACCAGCGGCACCATCGACGCCCCCATCGGCCGCCACCCGCAGCACGACTACAAGTGGGCCGTCACCGCCGAGGGCAAGCCCTCCGTCACGCACTACGACCTCATCGAGGCCTTCCGTGCCGCCTCCCTGCTGGACGTGAAGCTGGAGACCGGCCGCACCCACCAGATCCGCGTCCACATGGCAGCCCACCGCCACCCCTGCGTCGGCGACCTGACCTACGGCGCGGACCCCACCCTCGCCAAGCGGCTGCGGCTGACCCGCCAGTGGCTGCACGCCGTGCGGCTCGGCTTCGAGCACCCCGGCACCGGCGACTGGGTGGAGTACGCCAGCGAATACCCCGAGGACCTCCAGCAGGCCCTCGACCTGGTCCGCGAGGAGACCTACGGATGAGCGGGCCGAGCCGGGCCCCGGCCGCCTACGAGGTGCGCGTCGCCGAGGACCCCGCCGACCGCGAGGCCTGCTTCGCCGTGCGCAAGGACGTCTTCGTCGCCGAGCAGAAGGTCCCCGAGGACATCGAGTACGACGTCTACGACGACGACGCGGTGCACGTCCTCGCGATCCGGGCGGACGGCGTGCCGCTCGGCACCGGCCGGCTGCTGCACGGCGCGGCCGCCGCCGCGAAGAACGGCGACGGCGACCCGGCCGTCGGCTCCCTGGGGCGGCTCGCGGTGACCGCCGCGGCCCGCGGCCGGGGCGTCGGGGCCGCGCTGGTCCAGGCCGTCGAGGAGGCGGCCCGCGCACGGGGACTCACCGCCGTGGACCTGCACGCGCAGACCCACGCCCTGGGATTTTACGAACGTCTGGGGTACCAGGCCTACGGACCCGAGTTCCCGGACGCCGGGATTCCGCACCGCGCGATGCGGCGAGCCCTGTAGCCGGGGCGGCGAACGGGCTGGTGAGACCGGTCGCGTGGCACGCTTGAGGTCCGCCGTGTAACGCCGAGACCCCACCGGAGCGGTGACCGTGGATCAGCTGGCCCTGTTGTTCATGCTGTTGCTCGGGGCCCTGCTGAGCGTCCCGATCGGTGCCCGGCTCGGGCTGCCGGCGCCGGTGCTGATGACGCTCCTCGGGATCGTCCTGGCGCTGCTCGACTTCGTGCCCAACGTCGACATCCCGCCCGAGCTGATCCTGCCCGCGCTGCTGCCGCCGCTGCTGTACGCCGCCGTGCGGCGCACCTCCTGGCGGCAGTTCGCGGCCAACAAGCGTCCCATCTTCCTGCTGGCCGTCGCGCTGGTCTTCGTCACCATGGTCTGCGTGGCGTCCGTGGCCCACGCGATCGTGCCGGGGCTGCCGCTCGCCGCCGCCTTCGCGCTGGGAGCGCTGGTGGCGCCGCCCGACCCGGTCGCCGCGACCGCCGTCGCCGGGCAACTGGGGCTGCCGCGCCGCCTGGTGTCCATCCTGGAGGGCGAGGGGCTCTTCAACGACGTGACGGCCATCGTCCTGTACCACGTGGCCATCGCCGCGGCGGTCGGCGGCTCCTTCTCGCCGTGGAAGGCGGGGTTCGACCTCGTGCTGTCCGCCGTCGTCGCCGTCGCGATCGGACTTGCCCTCGGCTGGGGCTCCAACAAGCTCATGAGCGTGCTGGGCGACCCGACGCTCCAGATCGGGCTGACCCTGCTGGTGCCGTTCGTGAGCTACGTCGCCGCCGACGAACTGCACGGCTCGGGCGTGCTCGCCGTGCTCACCACCGCCATGTTCCTCGCCGAGTACGCCTCGGACGCCGACGACGTGATGACCCGGCTCGGCGGCCACACCGTCTGGGACGTGGTCGACACCCTGGTCACCGGGGTGGCCTTCGGCCTGATCGGACTGGAGCTGCACAACGCCGTGCGCACCGCCTCCGGCCGGTGGACCGAGCTGCTCGGCTGGGCGGCGGCGATCCTCGTCGTCGTCGTCCTGGTCCGGCTGCTGTACCTGCTGCCGGCCACCTGGCTGACCCAGCGGCTGCACGCCAGGCGCGACCAGGACGAGGACATCCCGACGAGCTGGCGCGAGACCGTGGTCATGTGGTGGGCCGGGATGCGCGGCGTGGCCTCCGTCGCGCTGGCCCTGGCGATCCCGCTGGAGACGGACGACGGGGCGCCCTTCCCGCACCGGGACGAGATCGTCTTCATCGCGTTCGGAGTGATCATGGGCACGCTGCTGCTGCAGGGGCTGACGCTGCCCTGGCTGGTCGGCCGGCTCGGGGTCCGGGCGGACACCGAGCGGGAGCAGGAGTTCGAGCGCGACCTGGCCCTCCGGGCGGCCCGGGCGGCCAAGCAGCGGCTCAAGGAGATCGAGTCGGTGGAGGAGCTGCCGGAGGAGCTGTCCGAGCAGATGCTGCGGCGCGCCTTCGACATCGGCGTACGCATCAGCCCGGACCTCGGGGACGAGGAGCGGCGGGAGGCGCAGGAGCAGCGGGCCCGGCGGTTCAAACGGGTCCGGCGCATCCAGGGCGAGATGCTGAGCGCCGCCCGGCACGAGGTGCTGGCCGCCCGCAGCGAACCCGGCGCCGACCCGGAGATCGTCGACCGGGTCCTGCGCCACCTGGACGTGCGCAGCCTGCGCTGACCCCGGCGCGCGACCGCGCGGTCACAGGCTCTTGGCGGGGCGGCCCGGGAATCGGCGGGCTTCCCCGTCGGAGGAGCGGCCGGCGGCCGGGTCCGGGGCGTGGCGGGCGTGCGGGAAGCCGTCGTGGGACGGGCGCAGGGCCGCGTCCGCCGTGTTGACCCGGGGCAGCGCGTACGGGTGCTCGTCGGCCAGCCAACGGAGCATCCCCTCGCGGACCGTGACCCGCACCGTCCAGATGTCGTCCGCGTCCTTCGCCGTCACCAGGGCCCGCACCTCCATGGTGGTCGGGGTGGTGTCGGTGACGGTCAGGTTGTAGTTGCGCCCGTCCCAGGCCGGGCACTCGCGCAGGATGTCGCGCAGCCGCGCGCGCATCAGGTCCATCGGCGCCGAGTGGTCGAGGTGCCAGAACACGGTTCCGGTCATCTGCGGGGTGCCGCGCGACCAGTTCTCGAACGGCTTGGAGGTGAAGTACGACACCGGCATCGTGATCCGGCGCTCGTCCCAGGTACGCACGCTCAGATACGTCAGCGTGATCTCCTCGACGGTGCCCCACTCGCCGTCCACCACGACCGTGTCGCCCATGCGCACCATGTCGCCGAAGGCGATCTGGAACCCCGCGAACAGATTGCCCAGCGTGGACTGGGCCGCCACACCGGCGACGATGCCGATGATGCCGGCCGAGGCCAGCAGCGAGGCGCCCGCCGCCCGCATCGCCGGGAACGTCAGCAGCATCGAGGACACCGCGACCACGCCCACGACCGCCGTGACCACCCTCATGATCAAAGACACCTGGGTCCGCACCCGCCGGACCCGGGCCGGGTCCCGTTCGGCGTGGGCGTGCGCGTAACGGGAGTAGGACGTCTCGACGACCGCCGCGGCGATCCGGACCACCAGCCAGGCCGCCGAGCCGATCAGCAGCAGGGTCAGCGTCCGGCCGACCCCGGTCCGGTGCTCGGGGAACACCCCGGCCTCGACGTAGGACCCTCTCAGCAGGCCCGCGCAGAGCACGATCTGGTAGGGCACGCGGGCGCGCCGCAGCAGCCCCCACAGCGGTGTCTCCGGGTGGCGTCCGTCGGCCTTGCGCAGCAGCAGGTCGGTGGCCCAGCCGATGACCACGGTCAGCAGTACCGAGCCGCCGACCACGATCAGCGGGCGGAGTATCGTCTCCATCCCTCGAACGTAACCGGCCGCGCGGTGCTGTGAACCTGTGAGGTATCTCCCGCCCGGGGTATCGCCGGGCGCGGGTCTGTCACACCCGGCTGGCACCATGGCCCCATGAACATCGTGCTCTTTCACTCGACCCTCGGCCCGAGGCCCGCGGTGCGGCAGGCCGCCGACCGGCTGCGCGACGCCGGGCACCAGGTGTGGACCCCGGACCTCTTCGAGGGCCGTACCTTCGACTCGGTCGAGGAGGGCATGGCCCATCAGGACGGGATCGGCCGGGAGGAGCTGCTGAAGCGGGCGGTGCTGGCCGCCGCGCCCTACTCGGAGCGCGGGCTGGTGTACGCCGGGTTCTCGCTCGGCGCCTCGATCGCCCAGACCCTCGCCCTCGGCGACCACCGGGCGCGCGGGCTGCTGCTCCTGCACGGCACTTCGGACCTCGCGGCCAACGCCTCGGTCGACGAGCTGCCGGTCCAGCTGCACGTGGCCGAGCCGGACCCCTTCGAGACGGACGACTGGCTCAGCGCCTGGTATCTGCAGATGGGCCGGATCGGCGCCGACGTCGAGGTGCACAGATATCCCGGCGCCGGTCACCTGTACACCGACCCGGGGCTGGACGACTACGACGCGGAGGCGGCCGAGGCCACCTGGCGGGTGGCGCTCGGCTTCCTCGAGTCCCTCCAGGAGGCTCAGGCGGGGGAGTAGACGCGCTCGACGCGCTGCGTGCCGGTGCGGGTGCGGTAGGAGCGGGTCCACTCGGAGGCGGCCCGCGGGTCGGTGCGGTCGGAGACCACGTAGTAGTCCATCTGCGCCCGGTCCGCGGTGATGTCCAGCACGCCGTAGCCGTGCCGGTCCGTGTCGACCCAGCGCACGTGCCGGTTCGCGGCCCGGATCACCGGCGCGGCGATCGCCGAGACGGTGCCCTCGGGGACCTTCACGATGTCGTCGAGGTTGTCGGAGGTCACCGACGTGACGACGAACTCCGTGGCCGCGGAGGCGGACAGCGGGTAGGTCCCGGCGTTGTACGGCACGTCGTTGGCCCAGGCCATGTGGATGTCGCCGGTCAGGAACACGGTGTTGCGGATCGCGTGCGCGCGCAGGTGGGCCAGCAGCTCGCGGCGGTCGTCGGTGTAGCCGTCCCACTGGTCGGTGTTGAGGGCGATGCCCTCCTTCGGCAGCCCGAGCAGTTCGGCGAGCGGCCGGAGCAGTGACGCGGGGAGCGAGCCGACCGCGAACGGCGAGATCATCACCGGGTTGCCGACCAGCCGCCAGGTGGCGTCGGAGGACGCGAGACCCGACTTGAGCCAGTCGAGCTGGGCGCGGCCGGTGAGGGTGCGGTCCGGGTCGTCGACGTCGCCGTTGCCGAGCGCCACCTGCTGGGACCGGAAGGAGCGCAGGTCGAGCAGCGAGAGGTCGACCAGCTTGCCGAACCGCAGCCGCCGGTAGGTGGTGCCGGCGATCGCCGGGCGCACCGGCATCCACTCGAAGTAGGCCCGCTTGGCGGCGCTCTGCCGCTCCGCCCAGCTCCCCTCGGCGCCCTCGGTGTGGTTCTCGGCGCCGCCCGACCAGGTGTCGTTGGCGATCTCGTGGTCGTCCCAGATCGCCACCACCGGAGCCGTGGCGTGCAGGGCCTGGAGGTCGGGGTCGGTCTTGTAGCGGCCGTGCCGGATCCGGTAGTCGGCGAGGGTGAGGATCTCGTGGGCCGGCGCGTGCGGACGCACCACCGTGTCGCGGGTGCCGTACTCCCCGGTGCCGTACTCGTAGATGTAGTCGCCCAGGTGCAGCCAGGCGTCCAGGTCGCCGCGGGCGGCGAGATGGCGGTACGAGGAGAAGTACCCGGCCTCCCAGTTGGCGCAGGAGACCACGCCGAAGCGCAGGCCGGTGACGGCCGCGTCGTGCGCGGGGGCGGTGCGGGTGCGGGCGACGGGGGAGTCGGTGGGGCCCGCGGAGAAGCGGAACCAGTAGTCTGTGGCGGGTGCGAGGCCGCGGACGTCCGCCTTGACGGTGTGGTCGGCGGCGGCCGTGGCGGTGACGGAGCCCTTGGCGACGACGTTCGTGAGGGCCTTGTCCGTGGCGACCACCCAGCTCACCACGGTGTCCGGACCGGTACCGGAGCCCGGTATGGCCTCGGGCGTCGGGGTCACCCGGGTCCACAGCAGGATCCCGTCGGGCAGGGGATCGCCGGAGGCGACGCCGTGCAGGAAGGCGGGGGCCGCGTCGGCGGCGCCGGCGGGCAGCGCCGCGGCCAGCGGGGCGGCGAGCGCGGCACCGGCCGCCGCGGCCTTGACGACCGTACGGCGGCTCGGGGTGCGGGAGTTCTCGGAGGCTCTGTGTCGACTGGTCACGGCCGATCAGGTTACTGATCGGTACGCGCGCGAGTGGGCGAACTCGCAAAAGTTCGCCCACTCGTCGGACGGCGATCACCGGAACCGGCCACCGGGGCCGGTCACCCGGGACCGGCGGCGGGATCAGCGGGTCACTTGGTGACGCCCGCGTCCTTCAGCGCCTTCTGCCACGCGTCGGGCGTGCTCGGGGTCTCGACCACCTTGTCGTTGATCTTGATGGTCGGGGTCGACTCGACGCCCTCGGCCTTGTCGAAGGACTTGCTCATCCGCATCGCCCAGGCGTCGTAGGTGCCCTTCTCCACGGCGTCCTGGAACTTCTTGTTGCCCTTCAGGGCGTCGACCGAGTCCGCCACCTTGATCAGGTAGTCGTCCTTGGCGAACTCGTCGGTCGACTCCTCGGGGTGGTACTTCGTGGAGTAGAGCGCGGTCTTGTAGTCGACGAACGCCTCGGGGCTGACGTTCAGCGCGGCGCCGAGCGCGCTCAGCGCGTTCTTGGAGCCCTCGCCGCCCAGGTTGCCGTCGAGGAAGGTGCCGACGGTGAAGGAGAGCTTGTAGTCGCCGTCCTCCATGCCCTTGTTGACGGTCTCGCCGATGCTCTGCTCCATCGCCGCGCAGCCCGGGCAGCGCGGGTCCTCGTAGAGGTGGATGACGTTGTCGGACTTGGACTCGCCGATGACGACGGTGGTGCCGTCCTTGCCGGAGGTGTTGGCCGGGGCCACCACCTTCGCCTCGGCGGCCTTGTCCCAGCCGCTGGGCTTGTTGCCCTGCACGACGGCGTAGCTGATGCCGCCGGCTATCGCCAGCACGCCGACGATGGAGGCGGCCACGATGACCTGGCGCCTGACCTTGTCGCGCTTGGCCTGGCGCTCGCGCTCCTGGCGCAGGCGCTCACGGGCCGCCGTCTTCGCCGCCTGGCTGTTCCGCTTGCTCATGATGGTGATCTCTCCGGGGACGCGCACACGGGGGTGTGCGGAAGTTCGTATGGGGGGACTGCCGTGCTCGGTGTGCTCGTGCGACTCGGCCGGTGCCGGGTCAGACGAGGGTGGCCACCGGGCACGGCGGTCCGCGACGTCCCAGGGAGTGCGTGAGGATCCGCTCGCGGGCACCGGCGGCGCGGCGGGCCGGGGGAGCCGGGCGGCGCACCGCCGGGGCCCGGCGCACGCCCACGGCGGCGACGGCGAGCAGCAGCGGCCGGAAGGTGGTCGCGGCCACCGCGCCGAGCAGCTGGGCCAGCGCCCGCTCGCCGCGCCGCAGCCAGGCCGCCGCCAGCAGCCCGACCCCGACGTGCGCGCCGAGCAGCAGCCAGGCGGTGCCGGGGTCGGCCTGGGCCAGCACCGACGCCATCCGGTCGGTCTCGGCCCCGGTCACCCGGGTCAGCGGCGCGGTCACCCCGGCGTGGATGCCGGTCCCGTCGCCGCACAGCACGTCGAAGCCGACCGAACGCAGCGGGCCCGCGACCGGGCCGCCCGCCCGGCCGTAGCAGACGTGCTGGCCGGTGGTGAAGACCGTGTCGGCGGCCAGCTCCAGCGGGATCAGCAGGGCGGCGATCCGCCCGAAGCCGCGCTCGCGCCGCCCGGCCAGGGCGTACGCGATCAGGAACACGGCGGCCGCGACGGCGGCCACCGTGGGCAGCGGCAGCGGAACCCCGGACAGCAGCACGTGCGACGCGGTGCTGAGAGTCACGGCGAGTGCCGTGAACAGCGCCGCGCGTACGGCTCTGAGCGGGGTTCCGGATATGTCCATAGCAGTAGAAGAGTGTGTCACGGGGTCCGGTAAGGGACCCCTAAAGGGTTCCTGTGAGACGGCCGACGGTTACCGAACCGGAATGGTCACAGACCCGGGATCCGGCCGTTGCGGAACAGGTCGACGAAGGTCTGGTGGTCGCCGCGCGCGCGTGCGCCGTAGCGGTGCGCGAAGTCGACCAGCAGCGGCGCGAAGCCCTCCTCGTCGGCCGCGATCGCCGCGTCGATGGCCCGCTCCGTGGAGAACGGCACCAGGGACTCCCCGGACTGGTCGTCGGCCGCCGCGTGCATGGTCGCGGTGGCCCGGCCCAGGTCGGCGACGACCTCGGCGATCTCCTCCGGGTCGTCGATGTCGCCCCAGTCCAGGTCGACCGCGTACGGCGAGACCTCGGCGACCAGCTGTCCGGCGCCGTCCAGCTCGGTCCAGCCCAGCCACGGGTCGGCGTGCGCCTGGAGGGCGCGCTGGGAGATCACCGTGCGGTGGCCCTCGTGCCGGAAGTAGTCCCGGATGGCCTGGTCGGTGATGTGCCGGGAGACGGCCGGGGTCTGGGCCTGCTTGATGTAGATCACGACGTCGTTCTCCAACGCGTCGCTGTTGCCCTCCAGGAGGATGTTGTACGAGGGCAGGCCGGCCGAGCCGATGCCGATGCCCCGGCGGCCGACGACGTCCTTCACCCGGTAGGAGTCGGGGCGGGCCAGGGAGGACTCGGGGAGCGTCTCCAGGTAGCCGTCGAAGGCCGCGAGCACCTTGTAGCGCGTGGCGGCGTCCAGCTCGATGGAGCCGCCGCCGGGGGCGAAGCGGCGCTCGAAGTCACGGATCTCGGTCATCGAGTCCAGCAGCCCGAAGCGGGTCAGCGAGCGGGCCACCCGCAGCGCGCCGAGCAGCGGGCCCTCCGCGGTGTCCAGCGTGAAGGGCGGCACCTCGTCGCTCTTGGCGCCGGTGGCCAGGGCGTGGATCCGCTCGCGGTACGCGCCCGCGTACACCCGCACCAGCTCGGTGATCTGCTCGTCGCTGAACGCCTTCGCGTACCCGATCAGCGCGACGGAGGCGGCGAAGCGCTTGAGGTCCCAGGTGAACGGGCCGACGTAGGCCTCGTCGAAGTCGTTGACGTTGAAGATCAGCCGGCCGGTGGAGTCCATGTACGTGCCGAAGTTCTCCGCGTGGAGGTCGCCGTGGATCCACACCCGGGAGGTCCGCTCGTCCAGGTAGGCGCCGCCGTGCTGATCACCGAAGTCCGGATCCTCGGTCAAATCGCGGTAAAAGAGACCAGCGGTGCCGCGGTAGAACGCGAAGGCGGAGGCCGCCATCTTCCGGAACTTCACTCGGAACGCCGCGGGATCCGCGGCCAGCAGCTGGCCGAAGGCGGTGTCGAAGACGGCGAGGATCTCCTCGCCGCGGTGCTCCTCGTTGAGCTGCGGGACCGACATGCCTGGTGCCTCCTGGTGCGGGTGGTGCCTCACGGATGGAGCGGATCTCCACTCGGGCCAACGTTCGAAGGGGTGCGGGAGTGCCCGCCCCAGAAGGTACGCGTGGTGGCCCTCGGAGTGTCAGTGCAGAGGCATAGACTTCGACGCTGACCCCCCGGATCGACCGCCGCCAGTCGACCCCAGTTTTCCCAGGAGGCCGCACGTGTCAAAGCCGCCGTTCACGCACCTGCACGTCCACACCCAGTACTCGCTGCTGGACGGTGCCGCGCGGCTCAAGGACATGTTCGAGGCGTGCAACGAGATGGGCATGTCGCACATCGCCATGTCCGACCACGGCAACCTGCACGGGGCGTACGACTTCTTCCACTCCGCGAAGAAGGCCGGAGTCACCCCGATCATCGGGATCGAGGCGTACGTCGCGCCCGAGTCCCGGCGCAACAAGCGCAAGATCCAGTGGGGCCAGCCGCACCAGAAGCGGGACGACGTCTCGGGTTCGGGCGGTTACACCCACAAGACCATGTGGGCGACGAACAGCACCGGCCTGCACAACCTCTTCCGCCTCTCCTCCGACGCGTACGCCGAGGGCTGGCTGCAGAAGTGGCCGCGGATGGACAAGGAGACCATCAGCCAGTGGTCCGAGGGCATCGTCGCCTCCACCGGCTGCCCCTCCGGCGAGGTGCAGACCCGGCTGCGCCTCGGCCACTTCGACGAGGCCCTGAAGGCCGCCGCCGACTACCAGGACATCTTCGGCAAGGACCGGTACTTCCTGGAGCTGATGGACCACGGCATCGAGATCGAGCACCGGGTCCGCGACGGACTCCTGGAGATCGGCAGGAAGCTCGGCATCCCGCCGCTGGTGACGAACGACTCGCACTACACCTACGCGCACGAGGCGACCGCCCACGACGCCCTGCTGTGCATCCAGACCGGCAAGAACCTCTCCGACCCGGACCGCTTCCGCTTCGACGGCACCGGCTACTACCTGAAGTCGACGGACGAGATGTACGCCATCGACTCCTCCGACGCCTGGCAGGAGGGCTGCGCCAACACGCGCCTGATCGCCGAGATGATCGACACCACCGGCATGTTCGAGAAGCGCGACCTCATGCCGAAGTTCGACATCCCCGAGGGCTTCACGGAGATCACCTGGTTCCAGGAGGAGGTCCGCCGCGGCATGGAGCGCCGCTTCTCGGGCCAGGTCCCCGAGGACCGCCAGAAGCAGGCCGAGTACGAGATGGACGTCATCATCCAGATGGGGTTCCCGGGGTACTTCCTGGTGGTCGCCGACTTCATCATGTGGGCCAAGAACCAGGGCATCGCGGTCGGCCCCGGCCGAGGCTCCGCGGCCGGCTCGATCGTGGCCTACGCGATGGGCATCACCGACCTCGACCCCATCCCGCACGGCCTGATCTTCGAGCGGTTCCTCAACCCCGAGCGCGTCTCCATGCCCGACGTCGACATCGACTTCGACGAGCGCCGGCGCGTCGAGGTGATCAGGTACGTGACGGAGAAGTACGGCGCCGACAAGGTCGCCATGATCGGCACCTACGGCAAGATCAAGGCGAAGAACGCCATCAAGGACTCCGCGCGCGTGCTGGGCTACCCGTACGCGATGGGCGACCGGCTGACCAAGGCCATGCCCGCCGACGTCCTCGGCAAGGGCATCGACCTCAACGGCATCACCGACCCGACGCACCCGCGCTACAGCGAGGCCGGCGAGATCCGCTCGATGTACGAGAGCGAGCCCGACGTCAAGAAGGTCATCGACACCGCCAAGGGCGTCGAGGGCCTGGTCCGGCAGATGGGCGTGCACGCGGCCGGCGTGATCATGTCCAGCGAGCCCATCGTCGACCACGCCCCGATCTGGGTCCGGCACACGGACGGCGTGACCATCACGCAGTGGGACTACCCGCAGTGCGAGTCGCTCGGCCTGCTGAAGATGGACTTCCTCGGCCTGCGCAACCTCACGATCATGGACGACGCCGTCAAGATGGTGAAGTCCAACAAGGGCATCGACCTCGACCTGCTGTCGCTGCCGCTGGACGACCCCACGACCTTCGAACTGCTCCAGCGCGGCGACACGCTCGGCGTCTTCCAGTTCGACGGCGGCCCGATGCGCTCCCTGCTGCGGCTGATGAAGCCCGACAACTTCGAGGACATCTCCGCCGTCTCCGCGCTCTACCGCCCCGGCCCCATGGGCATGGACTCGCACACCAACTACGCGCTGCGCAAGAACGGCCTCCAGGAGATCACGCCGATCCACAAGGAGCTGGAGGAGCCCCTCCAGGAGGTCCTCGCGGTCACCTACGGCCTGATCGTCTATCAGGAGCAGGTGCAGAAGGCCGCCCAGATCATCGCGGGTTACTCGCTCGGCGAGGCCGACATCCTGCGCCGCGTGATGGGCAAGAAGAAGCCCGACGAACTGGCGAAGAACTTCGTCCTCTTCCAGGCCGGAGCCAGGAAGAACGGCTACAGCGACGAGGCCATCCAGGCCCTGTGGGACGTGCTGGTCCCCTTCGCCGGCTACGCCTTCAACAAGGCGCACTCGGCCGCCTACGGCCTGGTCTCGTACTGGACCGGCTACCTGAAGGCGAACTACCCGGCCGAGTACATGGCCGCCCTGCTCACCTCGGTCAAGGACGACAAGGACAAGTCGGCCGTCTACCTGAACGAGTGCCGGCGCATGGGCATCAAGGTGCTGCCGCCCAACGTCAACGAGTCCATGTCGAACTTCGCCGCCCAGGGCGACGACGTGATCCTCTTCGGCCTCTCCGCCGTGCGCAACGTCGGCACCAACGTCGTCGAGTCGATCATCAAGTGCCGCAAGGCCAAGGGGAAGTACGCGTCCTTCCCCGACTACCTGGACAAGGTGGAGGCGGTCGTCTGCAACAAGCGGACGACGGAGTCGCTGATCAAGGCGGGCGCCTTCGACGAGATGGGACACACCCGCAAGGGCCTCACCGCGCAGTACGAACCGATGATCGACAACGTGGTCGCGGTCAAGCGCAAGGAGGCCGAGGGCCAGTTCGACCTCTTCGGCGGCATGGGCGACGAGCAGAGCGACGAGCCCGGCTTCGGACTCGACGTGGTCTTCGGCGAGGACGAGTGGGACAAGACCTATCTGCTCGCCCAGGAGCGGGAGATGCTCGGTCTCTACGTCTCCGACCACCCGCTCTTCGGCCTGGAGCACGTGCTGTCCGACAAGGCCGACGCGGGCATCTCCCAGCTCACCGGCGGTGACTTCGGCGACGGCGCGGTCGTCACCATCGGCGGCATCATCTCGGGCCTCCAGCGCAAGATGACCAAGCAGGGCAACGCCTGGGCCATCGCCACCGTGGAGGACCTGGCCGGCTCGCTGGAGTGCATGTTCTTCCCGGCGACGTACCAGCTGGTGTCCACGCAACTGGTCGAGGACGCCGTGGTGTTCGTCAAGGGGCGCCTCGACAAGCGGGAGGACGTGCCCCGGCTGGTCGCGATGGAGCTGATGATCCCCGACCTGTCCAACGCGGGCACCAACGCCCCCGTCGTCCTCACCATCCCGGCGACCCGCATCACGCCGCCGATGGTCAGCAGGCTCGGTGAGATCCTCACCCACCACCGGGGCGACAGCGAGGTGCGGATCAAGCTCCAGGGGCCGACGAAGACGACGGTGCTGCGCCTGGACCGGCACCGGGTGAAGCCCGATCCGGCGCTGTTCGGCGACCTGAAGGTGCTGCTCGGGCCGTCCTGCCTGGCCGGCTGAGCGGCACCCCGGACCACGACGAGCGAGGGCGCACCCGGTTGCCGGGTGCGCCCTTCGTCGTGGCTGTCAGTTGTGGCCGAAGCGCTTGTTCCGCTTGCGGGCGGCCGCGTCGCCGGGCGTCGTCAGCTGCGGGGAGTGCTGCTCCTCGCGGTCCAGTACGGCCGACTCGGCGGCCTGCGGGGAGCGCTCGGCCTGCGGGTGCTTACGATCACGGTTGTTCTTGTTCTTGGCCATGGTGATCTACCTCCTGAGGGGGATCTAGGGGCCAGGGCCGGAACCAGATTCACATAGGCCAACAAAGAACGCATATCGGGCAATTACCGTCCGTGACGCGGTCCGAGCGGTCGCGGGGTGTCGAAACGCCACGCCGAAGATCGAGTTCGGGCCGTTAACCTCCGCGTGGTCGGGCAGACTCGAAGGAAGCCCGAAGCAAACCTCCCGGAAAGAGGGTGGACCGCGTGGACCGCTGCATCGTCCTGGTGGACGCCGGGTATCTGCTGGGGGCCGCCGCGAGTCTCCTGGCGGGGGAACCCTCGCGTTCGCGCATCACCGTCGATCACTCCGCCCTCATCCAGGGGTTGCGCGACCGCGCCGAGTCCGACACGCAACAGCCCCTGCTGCGCATCTACTGGTTCGACGGCGCCCCCGACCGCGTCCCGCAGCCCGAACACCGGCGGTTGCGCGTGATGCCCAGGGTCACCGTCCGGCTCGGTGCGCTCACCCGCAGTGACGGGCGGTGGGCGCAGAAGGGCGTGGACGCCGCCATGCACGCCGAACTGACCGAACTGGCCCGCAACCGCGCCTGTTCCGACGTCGTCCTGGTGACCGGCGACGGCGACCTGCTGCCCGGGATGATGGCCGCCAAGGAGCACGGCGTCGCCGTCCACCTGTGGGCCGTGCAGGCCGCCGACGGCGACTACAACCAGTCCGAGGACCTGGTCGCCGAGGCCGACGAACGCCGCGTCCTGGACCGTACGTGGATCACCAAGGCCGTGCGCGCCAAGGAACTCGGCGGCATCTGCGCGCCGCCGCCCGTACCCCGCCCCGAGATCGCCGCGATCCTCTCCGCGCCGCTGCCCGAGTCCGCTCTCTCCGCCGCCCAGCGCCCCGCCGAGGCGCCCGAACACCCCACCACGGCCGCCGCGGGACCGACCGGCACCGAGGAACGGGTACCGCCCGCCAAGGGCGTCCCCACCCCCAAGGACCTCGCCGCCCTGCGCGCCCCCGGCGCGCACCCCGCCCCGCAGCCGACCAACGCCACCCTGCGCTGGTCCTCCGACAAGGGCTGGGTCGACCGGCCCGCCGCCGAGCCCGCCGAGGCCGCCACCCTGCCGACGCTGGCCCAGCTCACCACGGCCGAGCAGCGCTGGGCCGACCGCGAGGAGGACATCACCACGGTCGGCGGCGACCCGTACGAGGTGGGGCAGGTCTTCGCCCGGCGCTGGCTGGAACGGCTCGGCGACCACGGCCACCTGCAGAAACTGTCCGGGATGTACCCGCGCATCCCGCACCGCGTCGACGGTGAGCTGCTGCGCTACGCGGCCCGCTTCGGGCTGCTCGCGCACAAGGACGACCAGATCGACGAGCACGACCGGTACGCCATCCGGGCCGGGTTCTGGCGGGAGATCGACGTGCGCACGGCGACCGAACGCACGCCCGCCGCCGAGTGAGACGCCCCGGCGCCCCCGGTGCTTCCCGGCGCTCCCGGGCCGAACCGACACCTGCTGAATCGACACTTATGGGCGGACCCGGGAGCGGGCCGAGGGGACCGACCCCGTAGTCTCCTCCCTTGTGAGTACGCGCGCGGCACAGGCACCTCGACCCGGTGGCGATGCCGTGTGCGTGGTGCGCTCACTGACCAAGACCTATCCGGCGGTGCGCGGCAGGCGCGGGGTACCCGCCACCCCCGAGGTGCGGGCCACCGACGACGTCACCCTGGACATCCGCCGCGGTGAGATCTTCGGTCTGCTCGGACCCAACGGTGCCGGCAAGTCCACCCTCGTCCGCCAGCTCACCGGGCTGATGCGGCCCGACGGCGGCAGCGTGGAGATCCTCGGGCACGACATCGTGCGCCACCCGGAGCGGGCCGCGCGGATCCTCGCCTACCTGGGGCAGGAGTCCAGCGCCCTGGACGAGCTGACCGTGTCGCTCGCCGCCGAGACCACCGGGCGGCTGCGCGGCCTCGAGGTGCGCCGGGCCCGCGCCGAGCGGGACGCCGTGCTCGAGGAACTGGGCCTGACCGGGCTCGCCGCCCGCCCGATCAAGAAGCTCTCCGGCGGCCAGCGCCGCCTGGCCTGCTTCGCCGCCGCACTGGTGGGGGAGCGGCCGCTGCTCGTGCTGGACGAGCCGACCACCGGCATGGACCCGGTGGCCCGGCGCGCGGTGTGGTCGGCCGTCGACCGGCGGCGCGCCGAGCACGGCGCCACCGTGCTGCTCGTCACCCACAACGTCATCGAGGCCGAGACCGTGCTCGACCGGGTCGCCGTCCTCGACCGGGGACGCGTGATCGCCTGCGACACGCCCGCCGGGCTCAAGGAGCAGGTCGCCGGAGAGGTCCGCGTCGACCTGGTGTGGCGCGAGAGCGCGCCGCTGAACGTCCCGGAGGTCGCCGCCCTGCGCGACCGCGTCGTCGAGTCGGGGCGCCGCTGGACCCTGCGGCTGGCCCCCGAGGAGGCCCGCGCGGTCGTCGCCACCGTCACCGGCGGCGCCGCCTTCGCCGCCCTGGACGACTTCACCCTGGCCACGCCCAGCCTGGAGGACGTGTACCTGGCGCTGGGCGGCGCCGCGCGGCAGGGGCTGGTGAGGACGTGAGCACGCGAGCGATGAGAACACCGGCTGCCGCATCCGTACCCGTCGGGGCGAGTGCCCCCGCCCGGGCGACCGCTTCGAACGACCCGAGCGAAGGGGAGCTGCGCGACGTGAGTGTCGTACCCGCCGATGCCCTGCGGGGTGCCGCCCCGGCGGCCGAGGGGCGGCGCGCGGCCGGTCCGGCCGAGCTGGGGCCGAAGGCACGGCTGTGGCCCTCGCTGGTGGCCGTGTACCGGGCGCAGCTGTCCCGGGCGCGGGTCGCGCGCATCCCGCTGCTGTTCGTGGCGACCTTCCAGTCCATCGGCATCATGATCCTGATGCGCGGCGTCGTGGACGGCGGCGGCGAGGCACGGGCCGTGGTCGCCGGATCCGCGGTGCTCGTCGTGGCCTTCGTCGCGCTGAACCTCCTCGCCCAGTACTTCGGCCAGCTGCGCGCCAGCGGCGGCCTCGACCACTACGCGACGCTGCCGGTTCCGCCGGCCGCGGTGGTGCTGGGCGCGGCGGGCGCCTACGCGTCCTTCACCGTGCCCGGGACCGTGGTGACCGCGGTGTTCGGATGTCTGCTGTTCGGGCTGCCGATGACCCACCTGTGGGTGCTGGTGGCCGTGATCCCGCTGGCGGGCGCCGCCCTCGCGGGGCTGGGCGCGGCGCTGGGGCTGCTGGCCCCCCGGCCCGAGTTCGCCACCCTCCTCGGCCAGCTCGGCATGTCGGCGGCCCTGCTGCTCGGCGTGCTGCCCCCGGAACGGATGCCGCAGGTGGTCCGCCTGGCCCGGGACCTGCTGCCCTCCACGTACGGCGTGGAGGCCTTCGCGCGCACCTTCGGCGAGCGGCCCGACTGGGGCTTCGTCCTCGGCGACCTCGCGGTGTGCGCCGCGGTCGGGGTGATCTCGCTGGCCGTGGCCACCTGGGCGTACCGCCGGGCCGCCGTCCGGTGACGCGCCGCACAGGCGGGTTTGGCACGATGGCACGGTGACCGCACCCTTGACCCCGCCACCGCCGCCGAACGAACGCCCGTCGTACCAGGGCGGGCCGGTGGCGCCGCCCGTCGGCGCACACGCGGTGGGAGCCGCGCCCGGCGGTTCCCACGACCCTTACGGCACGTACGGCGAACAGGACGGCCCCGGGATGTTGACCGAAGTGCGGCAGGCCGCCGTGACCGCGCTGGCTGTCGCGCTCTCCGGTGCGCTGCTGGGCGTGCTGTGGTGGAAGCTGGCACCGAGCGTGCCGCTGGTGGGTGAGATCCTCGACGACAGCTGGGTCGTCTACCTCAAGGACTCCGAGGGCGAGCAGGCGATCGGCGTCGACGGAACGTTCACGCTGCTCGCGCTGGCGTTCGGGGCGCTCAGCGCGGTCGTGGTGTTCCTGCTGCGGCGGCGCGGGGGCGTGCCGCTGGTGGTGGCCCTCGGTGTCGGCGGGCTGCTCGGATCGCTGCTGGCGTGGCGGCTCGGGGTGTGGCTCGGGCCGACCCAGGACGTGATCGCGCACGCGAAGGACGTCGGCAAAGGGGTGACGTTCTCCGCTCCGCTCAAGCTGGGCGCCAAGGGCGCGCTGCTGGCCTGGTCGCTCGCGGCACTGGTGGTCCACCTGGGGCTGACGGGACTGTTCGGGCCCCGGGACCCGGAGCCGGACCCCTGGCCCGCACCGGGGCAGTACCCGTCGGCGCCGTACGGGGACAAGCCGGCCTAGGCCGGGCGGCGGCCGTGGTTCGCCCGGCCCTTCCTGGTGCGCCACCGGCGTTTGCGTGTTCGCTTCGACATGTCCTGTCTGATTAGCCGACATTGGGACATCCGTCGAGAGGTCCCGCACGTCCGCTCGGCTCAGGTACGCCCGACCGGCGCCAGTACCGCGTCCGTGAGCCTGGCCAGGTCGTCGGGGGACAGCTCGACCTCCAGGCCGCGGCGGCCCGCCGAGACGCAGATCGTGGCGTGCCCGGAGGCCGACGCGTCCAGGACCGTCGCCAGCCGCTTGCGCTGGCCCAGCGGGGAGATGCCGCCGCGCACATAGCCCGTGGTGCGCTCGGCCAGGGCCGGGTCGGCCATCGCCGCGCGCTTGCCGCCCACCGCCGCCGCCAGCGCCTTGAGGTCCAGCTGGCCCGCCACCGGCACCACCGCGACCGTGAGGGCGCCGTCGACGTCGGCCACCAGCGTCTTGAACACCCGCTCCGGCGACACACCCATCGCCTCGGCCGCCTCCTCGCCGTAGGACGGGTGGGCCGGGTCGTGCTCGTAGGCGTGGACCGTGTACGCCACCCCGGCCGCCGTGAGCGCCACCGTCGCGGGCGTGCCGCCCGGCTGCTGCTTCTTCGCCTTGCTCGGCTTCTTCGCCATGCGGGCCAGTACCTCAGTTGAGACTCGTCGGGCCGCGCGTCAGTTCCTGCGCGGGCAGGGACGGCAGCGTACGGATGATGGCGGTCTCCGAGCGAAGGAGTTTCAGCTCGTCCCGCAGCCGCGAGGCGGTGTCCGGGGCCTGGAGCAGGCGCTGCTTCGTCGGCGTGTCCAGCATCATCGCGGCGGCGACCAGGTAGGAGACCACACCCGGTTCGTCCGGCAGGTCGGCGCCGGTCGCCAGTGACCGTTCGCGGGCCCCCGCCAGCCGCTTCTGGTACTGCCGGAAGGACCGCAGCACGCCCTCCGCCAGGGCGCCCGCCTCGTCGCCCGGCTCCTCGGGCAGCGGCTCCAGCTCGGCCGTCAGGAACGGCCCCGAGGCCTCCACCGAGAGCAGCCGCATCCGGGTCGTGCCGGTCGCCAGCACCTCGAAGGTGCCGTCGGCCCGCTCCCGGACCGTCGCCGCGTCCGCGACACAGCCCACCTTGTGGAACGCCTTGAGCGGGTCGGCCCCGAACCCGGCGGTCGGCCCGCGCTCGAGGGCGGCCGTGGGATCGGGCAGGCCGGGGGCGGTCTGGGCCACCTCGAAGCCGTCGCGGATCGCCACGACGGCGAACCGGCGTGGTTCGTCCTCGGGGGTCTTCAGCAACTCGCGCATCATGGCGCGATAGCGCTCCTCGAAGATGTTGAGCGGGAGCACCAGCCCCGGGAACAGGACCGAGTTCAGGGGGAAGAGGGGGAGCCGGACGGTGGTCACGACGCAGAAGCCTAATGGTCGCCGGGGCGGACGCGTTCGCCGTGCCCGTTCCGCGGCCGCCCCGCAGCCGCCGTACCGGTCGCGGAGGCAGCTTCCCCGGGGTGCGCACGGACGTCCGCGCGCACCCGCAGGAAGCCGCCGAGCGGGTCGTCCGTGTCCCGGTCCCACGGGAAGGACGTGACGTACGGGCCGGTCAGCCGCAGCTGCTCCGCCGCGTCCTGGTGGCGTTCCAGGCGTACGAGGACGTAGACGAGCAGGTTCCGCAGTTCCGCCGCCCAGGGATCGGCCGCGGGGTGGGCCGCCGAGAGGCTGATCGCGCGGTCGGCGGCGGCATCCAGACGGGGGCGGTGGGTGCGTACGGCGGCCGTGGTCCCGCCGCCGGTGCGGGCGTCGTTGCCGGTGCCGGCGGCAGTCAGACAGGTGAAGGCCGCGTGCAGCGGCAGCGCCCGCACGAGCGCCTCCTCGGGCGCCTCCTGGGCGGCCGTCTCCGCGAAGTCGAGGCACTCGCCGTGGGCGTCGGACGAGGCGGCGGCCAGGTACTCCAGGGCGGCGACGTGACTGCCGTAGTGGTGCGGGCTGCGGCGGACCGCCTGCTCCCACAGACGCTCGAACTCGGCGTGCTCGGCGCCCGCGCCCCGTGCGGCGTCCAGCGCGGTGCGCCAGGGCACCGGGTCGGCGGGACCGGCGGTCTCGGCGGCGGCGACCACGCTGGGGATCACCTGGCGCAGTAGCTCGGTGCGGGCCGGTGAGTCCCAGTGGCGGCGGACCGCCAGACGGGCCGCGACCAGCAGGGCGTCCGGATCGTCCGGGGCGGTGGCGCGCCAGGTGTCGAGCCACTCGGAGCGGAAGCGCGCGAAGGCGGCGAGCCGGGTCGCGTAACGGTCGCGGTGGTCCCATTCGGCGTCGTGGCGGGTACCGGCGAGGAGGCGTGCCGCGGGGCCGTGCTCGCCGTGGGCCGCGGCGACGAGGGCCGGGGCGAGGCGGTCGTCGGGGGCGTCGAGGAGCACGTCGTCGTCTTGGGCGGGCCGGGGCGACCGGGAGCGGGCCCGGGCAGCCGCGGTCCGCAGGAACGCGCGCAGCATGGCCAGTACGACGGCCGAGGGTTCGGGATGGTTGTGCGGCCCGGGCTCCGCCGTCGGCCGTTCGGGTTCCCGGCCGCACCACCCGCGCCACCCGTGCGGGTGACCCCGGCGGCTCGTCCCGCCGCCGGCGGCGTTCCGGTGGCGGTCGGGGCGCGCCCTGCGTGGCGAGGGACGGGTGCGCGTGTCCGCGGCCGGAGGGGTCAGCTTCGGCGGAGGAGGCGGGTGGCGCCCGCTGCCACGGTGGTCGCCAGGACCCAGCCCAGCAGGACCAGGGCCGTCGACAGCCACTGCCAGCCGCCGTGCAGCTGCCAGGAGCCGGCCTGGCCCAGGTCGATCACCGGGAGCAGGAGGTCGAGGGCGAAGAGGGCCGGGTTCCAGTCCGGGTGTTCGCCGCTCTTCAGCGGAGGAGGGTCCGCGCGGGCGAAGGCGAGCGAGCCGGCCGCCCACAGCACCGCCATCCACACCGCCGCCCGGCCCGGCCGGTACCCGTAGGCGACCGTCCAGTCCTGCGCGTAGCCCACCAGCTTCGCGGCGACCGGCAGGCTCTCCCGGCGCCTGCGGTGCTTGGCGAGCAGCACCTCGCGGGCGTCCTCGTCCTCGCCGCCGGCCTTCAGCACCGCCGCGAGGCGCTCGTACGGCTCCGGGTTGTACTCGGCGGTCGCGGCGCCCACCCAGCGCAGCCGCTTGGCCAGCGGGAACGGCCCGCGCGGCACCAGGTTCTCGTAGGCGAAGCCGCCCATGTGCAACCGGCCGGGACCCGGCCAGCTGTCCGCCCGGTCCATCAGGTTGACCACCCGCGCCCCCGACAGCACCACCCGCCCGCGCGCCGGACGCTCGCCCAGGAAGCGCAGCTCGGGCGTCTGCACCCGGCGCAGCGACAGCTCCTGGTCGTCGGTGAAGGTGAACCGGGCGTGCTCCAGGTCGAGCGCGTCGCCGAACCGCCCGTCGTCGAGCCGCACCCCGCCCTCGCACTCGAAGCGCTGGATCCGGGTGCCCTGCGCGGGCGTGGTGCCGCGCAGCAGCGGGCTGCCCAGGCCCGCCGGGGTCAGGTACAGCGTGCGCTCCACCGTCAGCTGCGGGGCGTTCAGCGCGTGCCGCGTGTACGGGTTCAGGAGCCGGGCGCCGCGCAGGCTCAGCGACACGCCGACCTGGGCGCTGCGCAGGCTCACCTCGCCGTGCGACTCCAGCATCTCGGCCTGGAGGTCCTGCCCCACCGTCATGCCGTCCGCGGCGATGGAACGCCCGCTGCGGTCCCGGTGCACGATCGCCTGGTTGAGCAGCAGGTCGGTGCCTATCTGCGCGTCCGTGAGCCGGATGCCGCCCGGGAAGCGGGAGCGCGGCAGGTGCAGGTCGCCCTCGGTGTGCAGCCGGGCCGCCTCCAGGCGCGGCACCGCGCAGTCCACCAGCCGCACCGTCGTGAACCGGGTCTCCGGCAGCAGTACCTCCCGCTCGAAGCGGCAGCGGCGCAACTCGACGTAGGGCACCACCGTGCCGCCCGCCAGATCCATCGTGTCGCTGATCCGCACCCCCACCAGTTGCAGCGAGGACACCCGGCCCGCGAGCGCCGGCGGGCCGTCGAGAAGCAGCCAGCACACGACGCGGGCCCGCACGGTCCGCTCCGGCCCCCACGGGTGCCCGCCGTGCGGGTCGTCGACGAGCGCGTCGCCGCTGCTGAGGTCGTACACGCTGCCGTTGCGGAAGGCCTGCCACATGCCGGCCTCCGTCATGGTCAGGTCGTCCGGCAGCTCTCCGTCACGGTGGCCGGCCCCTTCGGTCACGGTGCTTCACTCCCTCCCCAACTACTCGCCGGTCGCTCACTCTTCGTACAACCGTTCATGCCCACTGCGTGACCACCTGAACACTCAAAGTGAGCACGGATTGCGCGAGTTCACCGTGGGCCGTGAGGTCCGTCGCGTTCTGTATCAGCCATTGATACGCGCGGACCGCGCCGGACGCGGGTCTGAGAGAATTGGTTCCGTGATCTCCCGAATCGATCTGCGCGGCGACGCCCTCCCCGAGGGCCCCGCCCTGCGCGACCTGCTGCCCCGAGCCGACTTCGACGTCTCGGTCGCCCTGGAGAAGGTGCGTCCGATCTGCGAGGCCGTGCATCATCGCGGGGACGCGGCGCTGATCGACTTCACCGAGCAGTTCGACGGCGTCCGGCTGGAGCGGGTGCGCGTTCCGGCCGAGGAGCTGACCCGCGCCCTGGAAGGGCTCGACCCGGAGGTGCGCGCGGCCCTGGAGGAGTCCATCCGCCGCGCCCGCCTCGTCCACCGCGAGCAGCGCCGCACCACGCACACCACCCAGGTCGTGCCCGGCGGCTCGGTCACCCAGAAGTGGGTCCCGGTCGAGCGGGTCGGGCTCTACGTGCCCGGCGGCCGGTCGGTCTACCCGTCGTCGGTGGTCATGAACGTGGTGCCCGCGCAGGAGGCCGGGGTCGGCTCGATCGCGCTCGCCTCGCCCGCGCAGGCCGAGTTCGGCGGCATCCCGCACCCCACCATCCTGGCCGCCTGCGCCCTGCTCGGCGTCGACGAGGTGTACGCGGCCGGCGGCGCCACCGCCGTCGCGATGTTCGCGTACGGCACCGAGTCCTGCCCGCCCGCCAACATGGTCACCGGCCCCGGCAACATCTGGGTCGCCGCCGCCAAGCGCTTCTTCACCGGGAAGATCGGCATCGACGCCGAGGCGGGACCGACCGAGATCGCCGTCCTGGCGGACTCGACCGCCGACCCGGTGCACGTCGCCTCCGACTTGATCAGCCAGGCCGAGCACGACCCGCTGGCCGCCGCCGTCCTGGTCACCGACTCCGTGGAGCTGGCCGACGCGGTGGAGAAGGAGCTGGAGCCGCAGGTCGAGGCCACCAAGCACATCGAGGACCGGATCCGCCCGGCCCTGGCCGGCCGCCAGTCCGCGATCGTCCTCGTCGACGGCCTGGACGAGGGCCTGCGGGTCGTGGACGCCTACGGCGCCGAGCACCTGGAGATCCAGACCGCCGACGCCGCGGCCGTCGCCGAGCGCGTCAAGAACGCCGGCGCGATCTTCGTCGGCCCGTGGGCGCCCGTCTCGCTCGGCGACTACGCGGCCGGGTCCAACCACGTCCTGCCCACCGGCGGCTGCGCCTGCCACTCCTCGGGCCTGTCCGTGCAGTCCTTCCTGCGCGGCATCCACATCGTCGACTACACGCGCGACGCGCTCGCCGAGGTCGCACGGCACGTGGTGACGCTGGCCGAGGCGGAGGACCTGCCCGCGCACGGCGCGGCGATCAAGGCGAGGTTCGAGTGGAAGGTCCCGGAGAGCAAGTGACGTTCGGCATCGACGATCTCCCCGTACGGGACGAGCTGCGCGGCAAGTCCCCCTACGGCGCGCCCCAACTGGACGTGCCGGTACGGCTGAACACCAACGAGAACCCCTACCCGCTGCCCGACGCGCTGGTCGAGCGGATCGCCGAGCGGGTCCGCGAGGCCGCCCGCGACCTCAACCGCTACCCCGACCGGGACGCGGTCGAGCTGCGCACCCAGCTGGCCCGGTACCTGACGGACACCTCCGGACACCCGCTGGACGTGAGCAACGTCTGGGCGGCCAACGGCTCCAACGAGGTCATCCAGCAACTGCTGCAGACCTTCGGCGGGCCGGGCCGCACCGCGATCGGCTTCGAGCCGTCGTACTCGATGCACGGCCTCATCGCGCGCGGCACCGGCACCGGCTGGATCTCCGGGCCGCGCCACGAGGACTTCACCATCGACGTGCCCGCCGCCACGCGGGCGATCGCCGAGCACCGCCCGGACGTCGTCTTCATCACCACCCCCAACAACCCCACGGGAACCGCGGTCCCGGCCGAGACGGTCCTCGCCCTGTACGAGGCCGCCCAGGCGGCGAAGCCGTCCATGGTCGTGGTGGACGAGGCGTACATCGAGTTCAGCCACGGCGCCTCCCTGCTGCCCCTGCTGGACGGCCGGCCGAACCTGGTCGTCTCCCGCACGATGTCGAAGGCGTTCGGCGCGGCGGGCCTGCGCCTCGGCTACCTCGCCGCGCACCCGGCCGTCGTCGACGCCGTCCAGCTCGTACGGCTGCCGTACCACCTGTCGGCCGTGACGCAGGCGACCGCGCTGGCCGCCCTGGAGCACACGGACACGCTGCTCAAGTACGTCGAGCAGCTGAAGACCGAGCGGGACCGGCTGGTCGCCGAACTGCGCGCCATCGGTTACGAGGTGACCGAGTCCGACGCGAACTTCGTCCAGTTCGGGCGGTTCGCGGACTCCCACGCGACCTGGCGGAAGATCCTCGACCGGGGTGTCCTGGTCCGGGACAACGGCGTGCCGGGGTGGCTGCGGGTCACCGCCGGCACCCCGGAGGAGAACGACGCGTTCCTCGACGCGGTACGTGAAGTCAAGAAGGAGCAGCACACATGAGCCGCGTAGGGCGCGTGGAGCGCACCACCAAGGAGACCTCGGTCCTCGTCGAGATCGACCTCGACGGCACCGGCAAGACCGACATCGCCACCGGCGTCGGCTTCTACGACCACATGCTCGACCAGCTCGGCCGGCACGGTCTGTTCGACCTGACCGTGAAGACCGACGGCGACCTGCACATCGACTCCCACCACACCATCGAGGACACCGCCCTCGCGCTGGGCGCCGCCTTCAGGCAGGCCCTCGGCGACAAGGTGGGCATCTACCGCTTCGGCAACTGCACGGTCCCGCTGGACGAGTCCCTCGCCCAGGTCACCGTCGACCTCTCCGGCCGCCCCTACCTCGTGCACACCGAGCCCGAGAACATGGCGCCGATGATCGGCGAGTACGACGTGACGATGACCCGGCACATCCTGGAGTCCTTCGTCGCCCAGGCCCAGGTCGCCCTGCACGTCCACGTGCCCTACGGGCGCAACGCGCACCACATCGTGGAGTGCCAGTTCAAGGCGCTGGCCCGGGCCCTGCGCTACGCCTCGGAGCGCGACCCCCGCGCGGCCGGCATCCTGCCTTCCACGAAGGGCGCGCTGTAACCCATGAACGGTACGTCCACCGCACTGATCGTCGTCGGCCTCTTCTTCCTCGGCGGCATCTACTCCTTCGCCAAGCAGCAGATGCCCAAGGGCCTGATCGTGCTGCTCTCCATCGGCGCGGGCATGTGTCTGCTCGCGGGCGTCCTGAGGCTGGAGGTCTGGAGTTGACCCCGGTGAACCCGAAGCGGGTCGTCGTCTTCGACTACGGCTTCGGCAACGTCCGCTCCGCCGAGCGCGCCCTCGCGCGCGCGGGGGCCGACGTCGAGATCACCCGTGACTACGACAAGGCCATGAACGCCGACGGACTGCTGGTCCCCGGCGTCGGCGCCTTCGCCGCCTGCATGGAGGGCCTCAAGGCCGCCCGGGGCGACTGGA
Organism: Streptomyces rubrogriseus; assembly: GCF_027947575.1. Classification (NCBI taxonomy): domain Bacteria; kingdom Bacillati; phylum Actinomycetota; class Actinomycetes; order Kitasatosporales; family Streptomycetaceae; genus Streptomyces; species Streptomyces rubrogriseus. Next base: position 1,994,016 of record NZ_CP116256.1, read on the forward strand.
TCGTCGACCGCCGCCTGTCGGGCGGGCGCCCGGTCATGGGCATCTGCGTCGGCATGCAGATCCTCTTCTCGCGCGGCATCGAGCACGAGGTGGAGGCCGAGGGCCTGGACGAGTGGCCCGGCACGGTCGGACCCCTGCAGGCCGACGTCGTGCCCCACATGGGCTGGAACACCGTCGAGGCACCGGCCGACTCCCAGCTCTTCGCGGGCCTGGACGCGGACGCCCGCTTCTACTTCGTGCACTCCTACGCCGTCCACGAGTGGACCCAGGAGTCGCACAACCCGCTGATCGCCGAGCCCAGGGTCACCTGGTCCACCCACGGCAAGCCCTTCGTGGCCGCCGTGGAGAACGGCGCGCTGTGGGCCACGCAGTTCCACCCCGAGAAGTCCGGCGACGCCGGCGCCCAGCTCCTCACCAACTGGATCGAGACCCTCTAGAGATGAGCCCGGTAGAGATGAGCAAGCTCGAACTCCTCCCCGCCGTCGACGTCCGCGACGGCCAGGCCGTCCGCCTCGTGCACGGCGAGTCCGGCACCGAGACCTCCTACGGCTCCCCGCTGGAGGCCGCCCTCGCCTGGCAGCGCTCCGGCGCCGAGTGGCTGCACCTGGTGGACCTGGACGCGGCGTTCGGGACCGGGGACAACCGCGCGCTGATCGCCGAGGTCGCCAAGGCCATGGACATCAAGGTGGAGCTGTCCGGAGGCATCCGCGACGACGACACCCTCGCCGCCGCCCTCGCCACCGGCTGCACCCGGGTGAACCTGGGCACCGCCGCCCTGGAGACCCCCGAGTGGGTCGCCAAGGTCATCGCCGAGCACGGCGACAAGATCGCGGTCGGCCTGGACGTACGGGGCACCACGCTCCGCGGCCGCGGCTGGACCCGCGACGGCGGCGACCTCTACGAGACGCTGGACCGCCTGAACAAGGAGGGCTGCGCCCGCTACGTCGTCACCGACATCGCCAAGGACGGCACCCTCCAGGGCCCCAACCTGGAGCTCCTGAAGAACGTCTGCGCGGCCACCGACCGCCCGGTCGTGGCGTCGGGCGGCGTCTCCTCCCTGGACGACCTGCGCGCCATCGCCGGGCTCGTCCCGGACGGTGTCGAGGGGGCCATCGTCGGGAAGGCCCTGTACGCGAAGGCGTTCACCCTGGAAGAAGCCCTGGAGGCTACGTCGTGAAATCGGACACCGTGTCATGACATCAGAAGCCGTGCGGCGCGTGCAGAGCGGGAGCCCCTGGGAAGAGTCCTTCGGTTTCGCCCGCGCCGTGGCGGCGGGTGATCGTGTCATCGTGGCGGGCACCACCGCCTTCAAGGGCGACATGCTCTACGGCGAGGGCGACCCGTACGAACAGACCAAGGTGGCCTTCGGCACCGCCGTCGAGGCGATCGCCGAGTTCGGGCTCGGCATCGGGTCCGTGATCCGGACCCGTGTGTACCTGGCACATTCGCGCGATGTCGATGAGGTGGGCCGCGCCCACAAGGAGCTGTTCGACTCCGTACGCCCTGCCACGACCCTGCTGGTCGTGGAGGGCTTCATCGACTCGCGGGTCCTGGTGTCGGTCGAAGTGGAAGCGTATAGAGGAGCCGTGGATTCATGACCCTGGCGGTCCGAGTCATTCCCTGCCTGGACGTGGACAACGGCCGGGTCGTCAAGGGCGTCAACTTCCAGAACCTGCGCGACGCGGGCGACCCCGTCGAGATGGCCAAGGTGTACGACGCCGAGGGCGCCGACGAGCTGACGTTCCTGGACATCACCGCCTCGTCGGGCAACCGCGAGACGACCTACGACGTGGTGCGCCGCACCGCCGAGCAGGTGTTCATCCCGCTGACCGTCGGCGGCGGGGTGCGCACCGCCGAGGACGTCGACAAGCTGCTGCGGGCCGGTGCGGACAAGGTGGGCGTCAACACCGCCGCCATCGCCCGCCCCGACCTGATCCGCGAGATCGCCGAGCGCTTCGGCCGCCAGGTGCTGGTGCTGTCGGTCGACGCCCGGCGCACCGAGGCGGGCACCTTCGAGGTGACCACCCACGGCGGCCGGCGCGGCACCGGCATCGACGCCGTGGACTGGGCGCACCGGGCCGCCGAGCTGGGCGCGGGGGAGATCCTGCTGAACTCGATGGACGCGGACGGCACGAAGGACGGCTACGACCTGGAGATGCTGGCGGCGGTACGCAAGCACGTGGGTGTCCCGGTCATCGCGTCCGGCGGCGCGGGCAGCCTCGCCCACTTCGCCCCGGCGGTCGAGGCGGGCGCGGACGCGGTACTGGCGGCGTCCGTCTTCCACTTCGGCGACCTGCGGATCGGCGAGGTGAAGACCGCCCTGCGCGAGGCGGGCCACCCCGTCCGGTAGAGGCCGAGCAGACGGCGAGACGAGAAAGGAAAATTGCGCAACATCTATTGCGCAATTTTTCTTTCGTAATCTAGCCTGGGTGCATGCCGCGTAAGGAGAACCACCCCGTCACCGATCTGGGCACCCTCAAGGCCCTGGCCCATCCGCTGCGCATGCAGCTCTACCGCGGGCTGTGCGTGGCGCGCACCGCGACCGCCTCGCAGCTCGCCGAGCAGGTGGACGAGGCCGTCTCGCTGGTCAGCTACCACCTGCGCAAGCTGGCCGAGCACGGGCTGGTCGAGCAGGCCGACCCGCAGAGCGCGGACGGCCGGGAGCGCTGGTGGCAGCCCTCCTCGAACGGGGTGACCATCCGCGACGAGAACTTCCGCGACGCCCCCGAGCGCGCGGCGGCCCACCTCGCGGCCACCCGGCTCTTCCACGAGCAGCGCGCCGACATGTACCGCCGCTACCTCGACGAACGCCCCACCTGGGGCCCGGAGTGGAACTCCGCCGCCCCGGACAACGAGTCCCTGCTCCGGCTCACCCCCGCCGAGCTGAGCGAACTGGGCGACGAACTGCTCGCGCTGGCGAGGAAGTACGACGAGAAGGGCCGCGCCGCCGAGGCCGCCGGTGACACCGAGGCGCGCGAGAACGTCGCGCTCCACGTGTACGGGTTCCCGTTCCGTGTCTGAGGGGACCACGCCCGTGCCGGCCACGCGCATACCCCCGGTCGTCGACGGCCCGGCACGTCCCGCCCACCGGGACGGCAACGTCCTGCGCTGGGTCGGGGCCTACACCGCGTCGATGCTCGGCGACAGCGTCTTCTTCCTCGCGCTCTCCTGGGCCGCCGTGCGGCAGGGCAGCCCCGCCGAGGCCGGGATCGTCACGGCCGTGAGCGCGGTGCCGCGTGCGCTGCTCATGCTCGGCGGCGGAGTGGTCGTCGACCGGCTGGGACCGCGCAGGGTCGTCATCGGCAGCGACGCCGTACGGTGCGCGGCGGTCCTCACGGTGGCCGCGCTGCTCTTCGCCACCGACCCCGGACTGTGGCTCCTGGCCCTGCTCGCCCTGGTCTTCGGCGCGGTGGACGCCCTCTTCATGCCCGCCGTCGGGGCGCTCCCCGCGCGCATCACCGCCAAGGACCAGCTCGCCCGCGTCCAGGGCATGCGCGGCCTCGCCGTCCGCCTGTCCTCCTTCGTGGGCGCCCCGCTCGGCGGCCTCGGCGTGGCGCTCGGCGGCGCGGCGGCGGCCTTCGCCCTCGCCGGGGTGCTGATCGCCGTGTCGGTGCCGCTGCTGGTCTCCGTACGGCTGCGCGAGCTGCCCCCCGACGACACGGCCACCGCCGAGGGCGGCACGGCGTGGCGGGACCTGCGGGACGGGCTCCGGTACATCCGCCGGCACCGCGTCCTCGGACCGCTGATGCTGGTCATCGCCCTCGGCGACCTCGGCTTCGTCGGCCCGCTCAACATCGGCCTGACCCTGCTCGCCGACGAACGCGGCTGGGGAGCCGCCGGCATGGGCTGGGTACTCGCCGGTTTCGGGGTCGGCGCCGGGACGGCCGCCCTGCTGCTGACCGTCCGGGGACGCGTGCCGCACGCCGGGTACGTCGTCGCCGGCGCCCTCGTCCCCGGCGCGGTCGCGATCGGCGCGCTGGCGCAGGCCCCCGCCCTTCCGGTGGCCGTCGGGACGGCGCTGCTCATCGGGCTGCTCGCGGGCCTCAGCGGCGCGCTCTGCGGGGCCCTGCTCCAGACGCAGTCCGCTCCCGCCCTCCTCGGCCGCGTCACGGCGGTCTCCGGCATCGTCAGCCTGGGCATCGCCCCGCTGAGCATGCCCCTGTCCGCCGCCGCCATCGGCGTCTGGGGCACCGGCCCGGTCTTCGCCGTCAGCGCCGTGGTGTGCGGCCTCGGCGGGGTGGTCGCCCTGTGCGCGCCGGGCGTACGGCGGGCCGAGCTGCCGAAGTGAGCGGCGGAGGTCAGATGCCCAGCTGCTTCGTCTCCCGCAGCTTGGCGATCGCGTTCTCCTCGCCCTCCAGCTCCACCTTCGCGGCGCCCTGCCTGCCGTACGCGAACAGCAGCAGCTCGGACGGCTCGCCCGTCGCCGTCACCACCGGCGTACCCCGGTGGGCGACCGTCGTCTGGCCGTTCGGGCGGCGCAGCACCAGGCCCGTCGGGATGCCCCGGCCCATCAGGCGGGCGGCCCGCTCCAGGCGGGACCACAGGGCGTCCTGGAAGACCGGGTCCAGCTCGCGCGGCGACCAGTCCGGCTGGGCGCGGCGGACGTCCTCGGTGTGGACGTAGAACTCCACCGTGTTCGCCGCCTCGTCGACCTGCTTGAGCTGGAAGGGGGAGAAGCGGGGCGGGCCGGTGCGGATCAGCTGGAGCAGCTCCTCGTACGGCTTCGCGCCGTACTCCTCCCGCACCCGGTGGAGGCGGGACTCCAGCGGCTTGATCAGGGCGCCCCCGGCCGCGTCCGGACGCCGCTCGCGCACCACCACGTGCGCGGCCAGGTCACGGGTCCGCCAGCCCTCGCACAGGGTCGGGGCGTCCGGACCGGCCGTCTCCAACAGGTCCGCGAGCAGAAGTCGTTCACGCTTGGCGAAAGTCGACATGGAGTCAGCCTACGGCGGTCGGCCGGGTCCGCCCAATGGACATCCCGGGGGAGTGTCCGCCCCACGCGGCACAATGGGCGCATGACCAGCAGCTCCCCCACCGGCGGCGGCCCCGGGCGGCCCAGCCGGCTCGCCCCCGAGATCGCCGACCGCCTCAAGCGCAGCGCCGACGGCCTCCTGCCCGCCATCGCCCAGCAGTACGACACCGGAGAGGTGCTGATGCTCGGCTGGATGGACGACGAGGCGCTGCACCGCACGCTGACGACCGGCCGCTGCACCTACTGGTCGCGCAGCCGCCGGGAGTACTGGGTCAAGGGCGACACCTCGGGCCACTTCCAGTGGGTGAAGTCCGTCGCCCTGGACTGCGACGCCGACACCGTCCTCGTCAAGGTCGACCAGGTGGGCGCCGCCTGCCACACCGGGACCCGCACCTGCTTCGACACCGACGTGCTCCTCGCCGAGGGTTCCGGGGGTTCCGAGGGCTCTGAGGCAACCGAAGACGCCGCGGGCGCCGACGTGCCCGGCGCGGGTCAGTAGGGTCTGCGGCCATGGACGTCACGCCTGACATGGACCTCGACACCTTCCGCAAGCTGGCCGCCGACCGCCGGGTGATCCCGGTGAGCCGCAAGCTCCTCGCCGACGGCGACACCCCGGTGGCGCTGTACCGCAAGCTCGCCGCCGAGCGCCCCGGCACCTTCCTGCTGGAGTCCGCGGAGAACGGACGTGCGGCGTTCCAATGGTCTCGGTACTCCTTCATCGGCGTCCGCAGCGCCGCCACCCTCACCGAGAAGGACGGCCGGGCGCACTGGCAGGGCACCCCGCCCGTCGGCGTCCCCACCGACGGCGACCCGCTCGCCGCCCTGCGCGCCACCGTCGAGGCCCTGCACACCCCGCGCGACCTCGCCCACGACCTGGGCCTGCCGCCCTTCACCGGCGGCATGGTGGGCTACCTCGGGTACGACATCGTGCGCCGCCTGGAGAAGGTCGGCCCGGGGGAGCGCGACGACCTGAAGCTGCCCGAGCTGACCATGCTGCTCACCAGCGACCTCGCCGTCATGGACCACTGGGAGGGCTCGGTCCTGCTGATCGCCAACGCGATCAACCACAACGACCTGGAGACCGGCGTCGACGAGGCCTACGCCGACGCGATCGCCCGCCTCGACGCCATGGAGGCCGACCTCACCCGTGCCGTCGCCCAGCCTCCGGCCGCGCTGCCCCCCTCCGAGCTGCCCGAGTACACCGCGCTGTGGGGCGGCCCCGACTTCCAGGACGCCGTCGAGGACATCAAGGAGCGCATCCGCGCGGGCGAGGCCTTCCAGGTCGTCCCCTCCCAGCGCTTCGAGACGCCCTGCACGGCGAGCGCGCTCGACGTCTACCGGGTCCTGCGGGCCACCAACCCCTCCCCGTACATGTACCTGCTCCGCCTCGACGGCTTCGACGTCGTCGGCTCGTCCCCCGAGGCGCTGGTCAAGGTCGAGGACGGGCGCGCCATGGTGCACCCCATCGCCGGTACCCGCCCGCGCGGCGCCACCCCGCAGGAGGACCAGGCCCTCGCCGACGAACTGCTCGCCGACCCCAAGGAGCGCGCCGAGCACCTGATGCTGGTCGACCTCGGCCGCAACGACCTCGGACGGGTCTGCGAGCCCGGGTCCGTCGAGGTCGTCGACTTCATGTCCGTCGAGCGGTACTCGCACGTCATGCACATCGTCTCCACGGTCACCGGCCGGGTCGCCCCGGACCGCACCGCCTTCGACGTCCTCACCGCCTGCTTCCCGGCCGGCACCCTCTCCGGCGCGCCCAAGCCGCGCGCCCTGCAGATCATCGACGAACTCGAACCCTCCCGCCGCGGCCTGTACGGCGGCTGCGTCGGCTACCTCGACTTCGCCGGCGACTCCGACACCGCCATCGCCATCCGCACCGCCCTGCTGCGCGACGGCACCGCCTACGTCCAGGCGGGCGCGGGCGTCGTCGCCGACTCCGACCCGGTCGCCGAGGACACCGAGTGCCGCAACAAGGCGGCGGCCGTGCTGAGGGCCGTACACACGGCCAACCGGCTGGCGCAATAGGGCCAACCGGTCGGACCGGTGGGGCGATTCTCACGCCCCCAATGCGAACCCCGGGTGACGGTTCGCCCGGGGTTCGGGTGATAGTGGAGTACGTGACAGCCGTTCCTCACCCCCGTACCCCAGCCGCAGGACCCGCCCGGGCCGGCCGCCGGAGCCTCGCCGTCGCCCTGCTGTGCGGCGCGCTCGGCGCCGCCGTCGCCCTGCTCGCCACCCGGCAGGAGTGGGCGGAGGGCACCGCGACGGTGGCCGGCGGCGCGTTCACCCTGACCGCCAAGGGCAGCGACGTCACGGGCGTACCCGCGTCGCTCGCCATAGTCGGCCTCGCCGCGCTCGTCGCCGTCTTCGCCGTCCGCCGGGCCGACCGCTTCGCCGTCGCCGCGCTGCTCGCGCTGAGCGGCGCGGGCACCGTCGCCGCCGCCCTGGCTGGCGCCTCCGACAGCTCCGCGCTCGACGACCAGGCCGCGAAGGCGGCGGGCGACACCTCGGCCACCGTCGACGCGCTCTCCCACACCGCCTGGCCGTACGTCGCGGCCGTGGGCGGCGCCCTGCTCCTGCTGGCCGGGCTGCTCGCGCTGCGCTACGGCCGCCAGTGGCCCGCGATGTCCGGACGCTACGAACGCGGCGGAGCCCCGCGGCGCAGGCCGCAGACCGTCGACCCGGACCGCCCCGAGGACCTGTGGAAGGCCATCGACCGCGGCGAGGACCCCACCAGCGCCTGACCCGCGTCCGGGCCCGCCTCCCGCCCCGTGCCCCGACCCGCGTTCACCCACTGGAGCACCCCCGCTCACGGCGCGTGCCCCCGTGCGGGACAATGGGTGCGAGCGTCCTGCTCAGACATGGCACACAGCAACGAGGAGCAAGCAATGGCGGGCAGCAGCCACGGTCACACCCCGGCCGCCTGGACCGGTGTCATCATCGCCTTCATCGGTTTCTGCATCGCGGGCATGTTCATGGTGGCGGCCCAGCCGTGGGGCTTCTGGGCCGGCATGGCGGTCGTGCTCCTCGGTGGTGTCGTCGGCTACATCATGAGGATGATGGGCCTCGGCCAGCCGAAGCAGAACCACCCCGTGCACCAGGTCGCGGGCGAGCGCGCCGAGGCCGGCGCCAAGGGCTGACCGGGCGCGGCGGTCACGGACCTCCGGAGGGGCGGATCGGCACACCGTGCCGGGACCGCCCCTCACGTGCGTGCGGGGGCCGCCGGAGGCAGAATGCGGGCGTGGACTTCGAGAGCGGGAAACCCGGCCGGACCGGCAACGCCCTGCCGCGCGGCGCGGCCCTCCGCCTCGCCGTCCCGGCCGGAGTGCTCGCGGCCGTCGCCGGGGCCTTCGCCTACGTCGGGAGCGTGGACCCCTACGAGCCCGGCCACTACCCCGTCTGCCCCCTGCTGCGCTTCACGGGCGTCTACTGTCCCGGCTGCGGCGGCCTGCGCAGCGCCCACGCCTTCGTCCACGGCGACCTGACGGCTGCGCTGCACGCCAACGCGCCCGCCGTCCTCGCCTATCTGGGCTTCGCCGTCCTGTGGACCGTCTGGGTGATCCGCGCGGCCCGGGGCCGTCCGGTACGCGTCGACCTCGGGCCGGTCCACCTGTGGACGCTGGGGACGTTGCTGCTGGTCTTCACCGTTGTCCGGAACCTGCCGTTCGGTGGCTGGCTGCTGCCTTGATCGTCCACGGGGCGTCCAGGTACTGGGACTGGGATCGGGCGGATGCGGGGCCGGTGCCCGGCTGCGGATACCATCACAGTGACCACACGTTTTGCCGTCTGAAAGGGGGCCGCTCGCGTGAGTGTGCTCGACGAGATCATCGACGGAGTCCGTGCCGACCTCGCGGAGCGGCAGGCGCGCGTCAGCCTCGACGAGCTCAAGGAGCGCGCGGCCAAGGCTCGCCCCGCCAAGGACGGCGTGGCCGCGCTGCGCGGCGACGGCGTCAAGGTCATCTGCGAGGTCAAGCGCTCCAGCCCCTCCAAGGGCGCGCTGGCGGCCATCGCCGACCCGGCCGGGCTCGCCGCCGACTACGAGGCGGGCGGCGCCGCCGTCATCTCCGTCCTCACCGAGGAGCGCCGCTTCGGCGGCTCGCTGGCCGACCTGGACTCGGTCCGCGCGCGCGTGGACATCCCCGTGCTGCGCAAGGACTTCATCGTCACCTCGTACCAGCTGTGGGAGGCCCGCGCCCACGGTGCCGACCTCGTACTGCTGATCGTCGCGGCCCTCGAGCAGCCGGCCCTGGAGTCGCTGATCGAGCGCGCCGAGTCCATCGGCCTCACCCCGCTGGTCGAGGTGCACGACGAGGACGAGGTCGAGCGCGCCGTGGACGCGGGCGCCAAGGTCATCGGCGTCAACGCGCGCAACCTGAAGACGCTCGAGGTCGACCGCGGCACGTTCGAGCGGGTCGCCCCGGAGATCCCCGCGCACATCGTCAAGGTCGCCGAGTCCGGCGTCCGCGGCCCGCACGACCTCATCGCCTACGCAAACGAGGGCGCCGACGCCGTGCTGGTCGGCGAGTCCCTGGTCACCGGCCGGGACCCGAAGACGGCGGTCTCCGACCTGGTGGCGGCCGGCGAACATCCCGCACTCCGCCACGGCCGGGGCTGACCCCCGGTAGGCTGACCCCGTGACCTCCGCACTCACTCCGGCCCCCCGGGACCCGTACGCCCGCCTCGCGCGCGGCTGCCGGCCCCGAGGCTGCCGCGCTCCCGCACGCCGGGTGCACGGCCGCCGGGTGCGGTACGTCATCGGCGACGAGCCCGGGCAGGTCAACGGCATGCGATGGCTCACGCGCCCCACAAGGGGCGCGGGGCTGTCCTGAATCTCCGACTCCGTCGCGTGTGCGCGAGCAGCCGCACACGGCCCGGAGCGGTCTCATCCACCCCGCCCCCACGGCGATTCTGTCCACACCAGACACTCACCGTGAGGTACACGCATGCCCAGTAACTTCTTCATCCCCGACCCGGAGGGCCAAGTCCCCTCCGCCGAGGGCTACTTCGGCGCCTTCGGGGGCAAGTTCATCCCCGAGGCCCTCGTCGCGGCGGTCGACGAGGTCGCCGTCGAGTACGACAAGGCCAAGTCCGACCCGGAGTTCGCCCGCGAGCTGGACGACCTGCTCGTCCACTACACGGGCCGCCCCTCGTCCCTCACCGAGGTCCCCCGTTTCGCCGCCGAGGCCGGCGGGGCCCGGATCTTCCTCAAGCGCGAGGACCTGAACCACACCGGCTCGCACAAGATCAACAACGTGCTCGGCCAGGCCCTGCTCACCAAGCGCATGGGCAAGACCCGCGTCATCGCCGAGACCGGCGCGGGCCAGCACGGCGTGGCCACGGCGACCGCCTGCGCCCTCTTCGGCCTCGACTGCACCATCTACATGGGCGAGATCGACACCCGCCGCCAGGCGCTCAACGTGGCCCGCATGCGCATGCTCGGCGCCGAGGTCATCGCCGTGAAGTCCGGCAGCCGCACGCTGAAGGACGCGATCAACGAGGCCTTCCGCGACTGGGTCGCCAACGTCGACCGCACCCACTACCTGTTCGGCACCGTCGCGGGCCCGCACCCCTTCCCGGCGATGGTCCGCGACTTCCACCGCGTCATCGGCGTGGAGGCCCGCCGCCAGCTCCTGGAGCAGGCCGGGCGCCTGCCCGACGCCGCGATCGCCTGCGTCGGCGGCGGCTCCAACGCCATCGGCCTCTTCCACGCCTTCATCCCCGACGCGGACGTCCGCCTCATCGGCTGCGAACCCGCCGGGCACGGTGTGGAGACCGGCGAGCACGCGGCCACCCTGACCGCGGGCGAGCCCGGCATCCTGCACGGCTCCCGGTCCTACGTCCTCCAGGACGACGAGGGCCAGATCACCGAGCCGTACTCGATCTCGGCCGGTCTGGACTACCCCGGCATCGGCCCGGAGCACGCCTACCTCAAGGACTCCGGCCGCGGCGAGTACCGCGCGGTCACCGACGACGCCGCCATGCAGGCCCTGCGCCTGCTGTCGCGCACCGAGGGCATCATCCCGGCCATCGAGAGCGCCCACGCGCTGGCCGGTGCCCTGGAGGTCGGCAGGGAGCTGGGCACGGACGGGCTGCTCGTGGTCAACCTGTCCGGCCGCGGCGACAAGGACATGGACACCGCCGCCCGCTACTTCGGGCTGTACGACACCGACGCCGAGGTCGCCGCCGACGAGACCGGCGCCGCGGAGATCGAGGGGGACGCCAAGTGAGCGGGAACGTACAGCTGCTGAACGACACCCTCGCCGCGGCGAAGTCCGAGGGGCGCGCCGCCCTGATCGCCTACCTCCCGGCCGGGTTCCCGACCGTCACGGGCGGCATCGAGGCGGTCAAGGCCGCGCTCGACGGCGGCGCCGACGTCGTCGAGGTGGGCCTGCCGCACAGCGACCCGGTGCTCGACGGCCCGGTGATCCAGACCGCCGACGACATCGCGCTGCGCGGCGGCGTGAAGATCGCCGACGTGATGCGCACGGTCCGCGAGGCGCACGAGGCCACCGGCAAGCCGATCCTCGTCATGACGTACTGGAACCCCATCGACCGCTACGGCGTGGAGCGCTTCACCGCCGAGCTGGCCGAGGCGGGCGGCGCCGGGTGCATCCTGCCCGACCTGCCGGTCCAGGAGTCGGCGCTGTGGCGGGAGCACGCCGACAAGCACGGGCTCGCCACGGTCTTCGTGGTCGCGCCCAGCAGCAAGGACGCGCGCCTCGCCGAGATCACCGCGGCCGGCAGCGGCTTCGTCTACGCCGCCTCCCTCATGGGCGTCACCGGCACCCGCGAGTCGGTCGGCGCGCAGGCCGAGGACCTGGTGCGCCGCACCCGCGCCACCACCGACACCCCGGTCTGCGTCGGCCTCGGAGTCTCCAACGCCGCCCAGGCCGCCGAGGTGGCCGGCTTCGCCGACGGCGTGATCGTCGGCTCGGCCTTCGTCAAGCGGATGCTGGACGCGCCCGACGACGCGGCCGGCCTGGAGGGCGTCCGCGCGCTCGCCGCCGACCTGGCGAAGGGCGTGCGCGGACAGGCGTGACCGTCGCCGTGGGACGGGCGAGCCCATGACAGAGGTCCCTCGTACGAGTGGACCTGGGACCGGGGAGGCGCGCTGCGCCTCCCCGGTTCGTTCTGCGGGGTGTGAGCGAGAAGAACCGACAGGGAAAGCGCGGCGCCCGCGAGAAGCTGGCGGCCGAGCGCGAGAAGCAGCGGTCCAGGGACAAGCGCCGCCGTGCGCTGATCGTCGGCGCGAGCGTGGTCTGCGTGCTGGGACTCGCGGCGGTGATCGGCGTGGTCGCGGCGAACGCGGGCAAGGACGACGGCAGTGAGTCGGCCGGTCCGGTCGTGGCACCTTCGGGGGCACAGGGCAAGGACGGCCTCGCGATCCCGGTCGGCGAGGAGAGCGCCAAGTCCACGCTCACCGTCTGGGAGGACTTCCGCTGCCCGGCCTGCAAGGCCTTCGAGCTGGCGTACCGCAACACCATCCACGAGCTGACCGACGCCGGGCAGCTCAAGGTCGAGTACCACCTGGCGACCATCATCGACGGCAACATGGGCGGCACCGGCTCCCGCAAGGCCGCCAACGCCGCGGCCTGCGCCCAGGACGCCGGAAAGTTCCCGCCGTACCACGACGTGCTGTACGACAACCAGCCGCCGGAGACCGACGACGCCTTCGCCGACGAGAACAAGCTCCTCGACCTGGCGGGCAAGGTCGACGGCCTCGACACCACCCTGTTCCAGGAGTGCGTGAAGAACGGCAAGCACAACAGCTGGGTGGAGAAGTCCAACAAGGCCTTCCAGAACGGCGGCTTCAGCGGCACGCCGACGGTGCTCCTGGACGGCAAGAACATCTACCAGGACCGCTCCATGACCCCGGCCAAGCTCAAGCAGATGGTGGAGGAGGCCAACAAGTAGCGCGCCCGCTCGTTACGGACCCGTAGCCGGGCTGCCCGCCGCGCCCCCCGTCCGACACGGTAGCGTCGACCCTGCCATGGAACTTGCCTTCATTCCCAGCCCGTCGCGCGGGGTGCTGCACCTCGGTCCCGTCCCGCTGCGCGGCTACGCGTTCTGCATCATCATCGGCGTCTTCGTTGCCGTCTGGCTCGGCAACAAGCGCTGGGTCGCCCGGGGCGGGCGGCCGGGCACGGTGGCCGACATCGCGGTCTGGGCCGTTCCCTTCGGCCTGATCGGCGGACGCCTCTACCACGTGATCACGGACTACCAGCTGTACTTCAGCGAGGGCCGTGACTGGGTCGACGCCTTCAAGATCTGGGAGGGCGGCCTCGGCATCTGGGGCGCCATCGCGTTCGGCGCGGTGGGTGCCTGGATCGGCGCCCGCCGCCGGGGCGTCCCGATGCCCGCCTACGCCGACGCCGTCGCCCCCGGCATCGCCCTCGCGCAGGCCATCGGCCGCTGGGGCAACTGGTTCAACCAGGAGCTGTACGGCAAGGCGACCGACCTGCCGTGGGCCGTGGAGATCACCTCGACCGCCGACGGACGGGTGCCGGGCACGTACCACCCGACGTTCCTGTACGAGTCGCTGTGGTGCATCGGTGTCGCGCTGCTCGTCATCTGGGCCGACCGCCGCTTCAAGCTCGGCCACGGGCGCGCCTTCGCGCTGTACGTCGCCGCGTACTGCGTGGGCCGCTTCTGGACCGAGTACCTGCGCGTCGACGACGCCCACCACATCCTGGGTCTCCGGCTGAACAACTGGACCGCGCTCTTCGTCTTCCTGCTCGCCGTGCTGTACATCGTGCTCTCGGCGCGGAAGCGGCCCGGCCGGGAGGCCGTGGTGGAGCCGGGCGCGGAGTCCGTCGCCGGTGACACCGGGTCCGCGGCGGACAAGGACGCCAAGGACGCCAAGGACAGCGAGAACGACGCGGACGCCGCGGAGAAGAGCGATGCCTCCGGCGCCTCCGCGGCCCCGGAGGACTCGTCGGGCGCGGACGAAGCGGATGCCGCGGACGACGCGAAGGACGCCGAGGGCGTGACGAACGGCGCCGACTCCGCCAAGAAGGGCTGACCCCAGCCCGCAAGCTACGCCGCCGAGGGCGCCCGGGACTCTCCGGGCGCCCTCGGCGTATGCCGGGGCCGGGGTTCAGGACAGGGTGGGCCGCCGGGCCAGCGACAGCGTCCGCCGGGCCGTCGCCACCACCGCCGCGTCGATGAACCGGCCGTCCGGCAGCGCCTGCGCACCCGGCTGGACCGTGGCCGCCTTGACGATCGTCTCCGCCTCCTCCAGCTCCCGTTCGGTGGGCAGATAGGCCCGCTCGATGATCGGCAGCTGGCGCGGGTGGATCGCGGCCCGCCCCAGGAAGCCCAGGGCGCGGCCGTGGGCGCAGGACGCCGCCAGGCCCTCCAGGTCCCGGGTGTCCGGATGCACCGTCTGGGACGGCGGCGCCAGGCCCGCCGCCCGCGCGGCCACGACCACGCGCGAGCGCGACCAGTCCAGGCCCGCGTCCCCGCGCACGCCCAGGTCGGCACGGAGGTCCGCCTCACCGAGGGCGATCCCGCGCAGTGCCGGATGGGCCGCGGCGATCCGGTACGCCCGCTCCACCCCCAGGGCCGTCTCCAGCAGGGCGTACAGCGGCGGTCCGCCGGTCAGCGCGGCGACGCCGGTCACCTGCTCCGGCGACGTCACCTTGGGCAGCCGCAGCCCGGACAGCCCCGGCAGCGCGGCCAGCGCCGCCAGGTCCCCGGCGGCGAGCGGACCGTCCAGGGCGTTGACGCGGACGTGCACCGGCACCGGCTGCGGCTCGGTGAGCAGCTCGGCCGTGGCGTCGCGGGCGTACTCCTTGCGGTCGGCGGCGACCGCGTCCTCCAGGTCGATCACCACCACGTCGGCACCGGCGGCCAGCGCCTTGGCCACCACCGGGGGCCGGTCCCCCGGCACGTACAGCCAGGTCAGCGGGGGTGCGGTCATACGACGCCGTCCTCACGCAGCTCCTTGACGTCCGCCGGGGTGAGTCCCAGCCCGGTCAGCACCTCCTCGGTGTCGGCGCCGTGCGGGCGGCCCGCCCAGCGGATCGCGCCCGGGGTGGCGGAGAGCCGGAAGAGGACGTTCTGCATGCGCAGCGGGCCCAGCTCGGGATCGTCGACCGTGGTGACGGTGTCGAGGGCCTGGTACTGCGGGTCGGCCAGCACGTCCCGCACGTCCTGGACCGGTGCGATGGCCGCCTCGGCCTTCTCGAACGCCGCGAGCACGTCGGCGCGGGTGTGCCGGGCGATCCAGTCGCCGACCGCCGCGTCCAGCACGTCTGTGTGCCGGGCCCGGTCGGCGCCGGTCGCGAACCAGGGCTCGTCGATCAGCTCCGGGCGGCCCACCAGCCGCATCACCCGCTCGGCGACCGACTGGGCCGAGGTGGAGACGGCGACCCAGGTGCCGTCGGCGGTGCGGTAGGTGTTGCGCGGGGCGTTGTTCTGCGAGCGGTTGCCGGTGCGCGGCTGGACGTGGCCGAGCTGGTCGTACCAGAGGGGCTGCGGGCCCAGCACGGTCAGGATCGGCTCGATGATCGCCATGTCGACGACCTGGCCCTCGCCGGTGCGCTCCCGGGCGGCCAGCGCGGTCATCACGGCGTACGCCGTCGCCAGCGCCGCGATCGAGTCCGCGAGGCCGAACGGCGGCAGCGTCGGCGGCGCGTCGGGCTCGCCGGTCATCGCGGCGAAACCGCTCATGGCCTCGGCGAGGGTGCCGAAGCCGGGACGGCGCGCGTACGGTCCGAACTGGCCGAAGCCGGTGACCCGGGTGAGGACCAGGCGCGGGTTGACGGCGGACAGCTCGTCCCAGCCCAGGTCCCACTTCTCCAGGGTGCCCGGCCGGAAGTTCTCGACGACCACGTCGGCGGTGGCGGCGAGCCGGAGCAGGGTGGTGCGCCCGGCGGGTTTCGACAGGTCCAGGGTGATCGTGCGCTTGTTGCGGCCCAGCAGCTTCCACCACAGGCCCACCCCGTCCTTCGAGGGACCGTGTCCCCGGGAGGGGTCGGGCCGGGTGGGGTGCTCGACCTTGATCACCTCGGCGCCGAAGTCGCCGAGCATGGTGGCGGCGAGCGGTCCCGCGAAGAGCGTGGCGAGGTCGAGGACGCGCAGGCCGGTCAGGGGAGGGGAGACGGGGGCGGGGGCGGCGGGCTCGGGCATGGGCGGGTGGCCTCCCGGTGGGTGAGGTGGGCGAGGGTGTCGAAGCCGGTGCCGTCGAAGTCGCCGACGGAGGTGGCGAGGCGGTTCTTCAGCGGGGTCGTCCAGTGCTCGGGAAGCGCGGCGGGGGAACCGGCGAGCAGTCCGGCGACGCCGCCCACGGTGGCGCCGTTGGAGTCGGTGTCCCAGCCGCCGGAGACGACGCGGGAGACGGAGCCGGTGAAGTCTCCGTCCGCGTGGGTGAGCGCGGCGGCGATCAGGGCGGTGTTGGGGATCGCGTGCACCCAGTGGTGGGCCGGGGAGTGGACGGCGTGGAGCCGGTCCACGACCGTGTCGAAGTCGGCGTGCGCGCCCGCGAGCCGTACGGCGTGCCGGACGGCCCCGGCGAGGCGGGAACCGGGCGGGACGACCGCGAGTCCGGCGCGCAGACAGGCGTGGACGTCGGGTGCGTCGTCGGGGGCGGCGGTGGCGACGACGGCCGCCGCGAACATGGCCGCGTGGACGCCGTTGGCGGTGTGGCTGAGGGTCGCGTCGCGGTGCGTCTGCTCGGCGGCGGCGCCCGGGTCGCCGGGGTTGGTCCAGCCGTGCACGTCGGCGCGGATCAGGGCGCCGATCCACTCGCGGAAGGGGTTGCGGTGGCGGGCGGTGTGCGGGGGTTCGAGGCCGGTGAGGAGGTTGCGGAGGGCGACCCGTTCGGCGGTGAAGGTGCGGCCGGGCGGGAGTTCGTCGAGCCAGACGCGGGCCACGTCTCCGGTGGTGAAGGCTCTGCCGTGGCGCCGCAGGAGCAGGAGAGCGAGCAGCGGGTAGTTGAGGTCGTCGTCCTCCGGCATGCCGTCGATGTTCTCGGCGAGGGAGGTCGGCGCGGAGCGGCGGTTCCAGGGGTGTGCGGTGAGCAGGTCGCGGGGGACGCCCCGGGCGGTGAAGTACGCGGTCGGGGGCCAGTTGCCGGCGGCCCGGCCGAGCAGCCGGATACCGGTGAGGGGGAGCTTCTCGACGGGTTTGCCGAGGAGGCAGCCGGCGGCGCGGCCGAGCCAGGCGGCCTCCAGCCGGCCGGGCGACACACGGGCTGCGGGATGCGGGGCGGGCCAGTCGGGGCACAGTGCCCGGATCCGGTCGAGTTCCGTCGGCTCGGCCGCCGCCAGGGGACTGGGCAGGCCGGCCAGTTCGTCCAGCAGGTCTTCCGCCAGGCGGCGCAGGCGGGGGGAGGCGGGTCCGGGCGAGGCGCCCGCCCGGGCCGGTGCCTCGCCGCCGCCCGCCGCGCGCCAGCGGGCCGCGACCGCCGACGCGTCGCGGCCGTCCAGCCGTGCCTGGCGCAGCTCGTGGCCGACCAGGTCCTCGGGCTGGACCCAGGTCAGCCGGAGCATCCGGCGCCCCCGATCGCGGCGAACGCCTCCTGGTGGGCCCGGCGGCGCCGTACGTCCCGGGCGAAGACCTCGCGCGCGACCGCGGTGAGCACCGCCGCCGGTTCCCACAGGTCCAGGCGGCTGGCCTCCGCGACGGTCTTGGCCCAGTCCTCCGGGACCGGCGATCCCAGCGCCCCGGCCAGCGCGCCCGCCATGGTGGCGATGGAGTCGCAGTCGCGGCCGTAGTTGACCGCGCCGAGCACCGCGTGCCGGAAGTCGCCGCCGGCGACGAGCAGCATGCCGAGGGCGACGGGCAGTTCCTCGATCGCGTGCAGGCGCGAGGGGCGGCGGGCGCCGAGCGAGGGGGCGCGGTAGTCGGGTCCCACCGTGTCGTACGGGGCCACCGCCGCCCGCAGCGGTGCCAGCGCCGACTCGAAGTCCGGGTGGCGTGCGGCCACCTCGCACACGGCCTCGATCGCGGCCCGGGTGCCGTCCTTGGCCAGCGACAGACAGGCGGCGACCACCGAGTCCGGGGTCGCGCCGGGAGCGCAGGCCGCGGCCACCGCCGCCGCGAAGACTCCGGCCGCCTCCCGGCCGTACGACGACTGGTGCGCGCCCGCGACGTCCAGCGCCTCGGCGTAGGCGGCCGCGGGGTGGGCCGCGTTGACCAGGCCGACCGGGGCCATGTACATCGCGGCGCCGCAGTTGACGATGTTGCCGGTGCCGGCCTCGCGGGGGTCTACGTGTCCGTAGTGGATCCGTGCGACCAGCCATTTCTCCGCGAGGAAGATCCGCTGGAGCGGCAGGGCCTCGGCCTCCAGTTCCGGGATCCAGCGCGGGTTCGTGACCAGGTCCGGGACCAGGTGTTCGGCGACCGCGTAGGCGTCGAGGTGGTCGCGGACCGTGCCGTAGACCCGCACCAGCGCGTGCGTCATCAGGGTGTCGTCGGTGACGTGCCCGTCGCCCTTGTGGTACGGGGCGATGGGCCGGGCGGTGCGCCAGGCGTCGCCGTTCCAGGGACCGACGACGCCGTGGACGCGGCCGCCGTGGCGTTCGACGATCTGCTCGGGGGAGTAGCCCTCGACGGGACCGCCGAGCGCGTCGCCGACGGCCGCGCCGACGAGAGCGCCGGTGACGCGCTCGTCGAGGGATGCTGCGGTGCTGTGGTCCTGGGGCGGGGGAGTCATGGGGTGGTGCCTCGTCCTTCCGGTGGGGACGGTTGCGTGGCGTGCAGGAGACCGGCGAGTTCGACCAGGTCGGTGCCGGTGAGCCGGGGCAGTACGCAGCCGGGCAGGGTGCGGCAGGCGTCCCGCCAGGAGGCGGGGACCGACGCGCCGCCGCCGAGCGCGCCGGTGAGGGCGCCGGCCAGCGCGGGTGCGGAGTCCGCGACCCGGGACAGGCAGGCCGCCGCCGGGACGGCTTCCGCGAGGCGGCCCCGGGCGGCGACGGCCAGGGCGAGGGCGACCGGGACGGTCTCGGCGGCGGCGATGCCGTAGCTGTAGACGTGGTCGACGATGCGGTGCTCCAGGAGCGGGACCAGGGCGAAGGTGCTCTCGGCGGCCGCCGCGAGGGCCAGGGCCTGACGGGCGTTGCGGCCGATCTCCGTCGCCTCGGGGAGTTCGGCGAGCGCGGCCGCCACGCAGGCGTCCACGTCGGCGCCGTCGAGGGCGCGGGCCAGCGCCGCCGCCATGGCCCGCGCGCCGTGCACACCGTCGCCGTCCTGGGTGTAGCGGGCGTCGAACTCGGCGAGGTCGGCGGCGAGGCGCGGGGCGCCGGGGTGGGCGACGGCGAGGACGCAGGCCCGCACGCAGGCGGCGTCGTCGAAGTAGTGCGGGTTGTCGTGGCCGGTGGCGGGCGGACGCAGCCCGGCGGCGAGGTTGCCGAGCCCGGCCCGCACCGAGATGCGGGCGCGCAGCGGCAGCACCGCGGACTCGGCCTCCGGGGCGCGCTCCGTGGCGGCGGCGACCTCGCTGGCGACGGCGTTCCAGGTCAGGTCGATCGCGGCGCGCATCCGGCGGTCCCGGCTCAGGTCCCCGAGCACGCTGTCGTCGCCTGCCCGCAGGAGCGCCTCCGCGGCGAACGCCGCCCACTCGGCGTCGTCCGAGGGGCCGAGGCACAGCGGCTCCGGGGGCTGGTTCAGGGCGATCGGGACGGGGAGGGTGGTGGTCGCGTTCTGTTCGGCGAAGGTGTCCAGTTCGCGGGTGAGCCGCCGTGTCCACTCCGGCATGCGGGCGGCCCGGTGCCGGGCGGCCGGCCAGCCGGCGGCGTCCCCCGCGGCGAGCCCGAGGAGAAGCCCCTCGACCCGGTCGCAGAGCGGCACCCCATGCGACGCCGCGGCCGTGTCCGGCTCGCTCCCCGGCCGGTGCCCGCTCCCACCGGGCCCGCTCACCTCCGGCACACCGGGCCCTTCGACGTACGCCGTGACACCCGTCGCCCCGACCGCACCACGAGCCCGGCTCACGGCGCCACCTCCGCCGCGTGGGCGTCCGGGGCGGGTGCATGCGCGGCCGGGGCCGACGGCGGCCGACCGCCGCCGGGGTCGGTGTCGGCGGGCGGCCTGCCCGGGACGGGGCGTGCGGCCGCCCCGGGACCCCGCGTCACCCGTACCGGCGGCTCGGCCACCTCTGCCGGTGCCCGCCCGGCGGCCCCGGCACCCACGGCGCGCCGCGCGGCACGCGTCCCGTGTTCCGGGGTGCTCGTTCTGCGTCCGCGTCCGCTGCCGCTGCCGCTGCCGCTGCCGCTGCCGTTTCCGCTTCCGTGGACGACGCCGGCCCGGCGGCTCGTGGCAGGGGGTGCGTGCCGGGCGGCACGCGGTCCTGGTCGGACGCCACTCGCGTCGGGGTGCGGGGTGCTGGTTCCGTGTCCGGTGGTGCGGTTTCGGTGGTCGGCGGCGTTCGCTCCGGGTCGGGCGGTGACCGGTCCGGGTTTCGGGGGGACCGCTTCGTGGTGCCCCGTACCCGCTCCGAGGCCGGCGGCGCCGGGCGGGACGACCGGGTCAGCAGGTCCGCCACCTCCAGGACGTGGTGACCGGCCATCGTCGGCAGGCAGGAGCCGCGGGCCGGGCCGATGGCGCCGGCCCAGTCGGCCGGGATGGCGTGGACGCCGCGGGTCGCGCCGGCCAGGGCGCCTGCCACCGCGGCGGTGGTGTCGGCGTCGCGGCCCATGTTGACGGCCGTCAGCACGGAGTCCGCGAAGTCGCCGTCGGCCGCCGCGTACGCGCCGAAGGCGAGGGCGACCGCCTCGGGGGCCAGGTCGGTCCACGGGTAGCCGCCGATGACCACCGCGGAGCGCACCGCGCGCTCGCCGCGGTGGGCCGCCGTCAGCGCGCGGCGCAGACAGCGCGCCGTCCAGGAGTCGTCCGGGACGACGGCCAGTGCGGAGGCCACCACCGCGACGGTCGACGCCCCGGCCATCGCCGCCGCGACGCCCGCCGCCACCGCCTGGCCGCCGTAGATGCCCTCGCCCTCGTGGCTGACCGAGCCGTCGATCGCCGCCAGCCGGGCCGCCTCGGCGGGCCGTCCGGCCGCGAACACGCCGTGCGGCGCGGCCCGCATGGCCAGTCCGTCGCTCCAGGCGTGCCGGTGCTGGGCGGAGATGGGGGCGGCCAGGCCCCGGCGCAGGTTCTCCAGGGTGCCGCGTTCGCTGAAGCCCGCGCCCCGGAACGGGCCCTCCTCCCGGTCCGCGATCCACTCGTGCCACGCCGCCTCCACATGGGCCTGGGTGAGCGCGCCGCCGTGGCGGGCCAGCAGCAGGCCCGAGAAGATCGCGTACTCGGTGTCGTCGGTACCGGCGGGCCGGTCGGCCACGTAGCCCGTGATGCGGCCCCAGCGGGCGCGGATCTCGGAGGGCTTCATGTTCTCGGCCGGCGCTCCGAGGGCGTCCCCGACGGCCAGGCCGAGCAGCGCGCCCCGGGCCCGGTCGCGGAGCCCGACGGCGTCCTGCGGCGCGGGGGCCGGGGGAATGCAGGCGGTGGATGCCATGCGGCCTCTCCTCTCCCTCCGCACATCTGTCCCCGGTGCGGCGCGCACCGCAGCCGAACCGGGGCCGGTGTCACCCGGTCGACATATGAGCGGACAAGATCACGGATGAGTACGGAGAGGTAAAACCCCAGGTAAGCCCAGCCTTTCCTTGCTGGCGGAGCGGAAATGATCGGCGTAGATTGGGTGTTGTTAAAAAGTGGAATGAGTCCAAACTAGCTTCCGGGGGAACCCTCATGGCCATCATCGAGACCGAGGCGCCGCTGCACGAGGCGCACCGCGACAACCACACCCACCGCGACGTGAACGGCGGCTGGCTGCGCCCCGCCGTGTTCGGCGCGATGGACGGGCTGGTCTCCAACCTCGCCCTCATGACCGGCGTCGCCGGCGGTACGGCGAGCCAGCAGACCGTGGTGATCAGCGGGCTCGCCGGACTGGCCGCCGGCGCCTTCTCCATGGCCGCCGGCGAGTACACCTCCGTCGCCTCCCAGCGCGAGCTGGTCGAGGCCGAGCTGGACGTGGAGCGCCGCGAGCTGCGCAAGCACCCGGCGGACGAGGAGGCCGAGCTGGCCGCGCTCTACGAGGCGCGCGGCGTCGAGCCGGAGCTGGCCCGCGAGGTGGCCCGTCAGCTGTCCAGCGATCCCGAGCAGGCGCTGGAGATACACGCCCGCGAGGAGCTGGGCATCGACCCCTCCGACCTGCCCTCGCCGACCGTCGCCGCCGTGTCCTCGTTCGGCTCCTTCGCGCTGGGCGCCCTGCTCCCCGTCCTGCCGTTCCTGCTCGGCGCCAGTGCGCTGTGGCCCGCGGTGCTGCTCGCGCTGGCCGGGCTGTTCCTGTGCGGCGCGGTGGTCGCCAAGGTCACGGCCCGCAGCTGGTGGTACAGCGGCCTGCGGCAGCTCGCCCTCGGTGGCGCGGCGGCCGGTGTGACGTATCTCCTGGGCAGCCTGTTCGGAACGGCCGTAGGATAGTCCGGCTCGAACTTATGCGGAGGGCCGCATAAGTAGCCGTTACTCGCTGGTTTCGAGTGCGTAATCTCC
The DNA here is from genome assembly GCF_027947575.1 of Streptomyces rubrogriseus. Lineage (NCBI taxonomy): Bacteria > Bacillati > Actinomycetota > Actinomycetes > Kitasatosporales > Streptomycetaceae > Streptomyces > Streptomyces rubrogriseus. The sequence continues at coordinate 2,016,478 of NZ_CP116256.1, forward strand.
GGGCATGAGCCGTAAGCGCTGCGGGCAACGAAGCCTGCCGTGCACGCGCGGAGCGGGCGACGACGCTCCTTCCGCTCCCTCGGACCGACGGACATCGATCTGTTCGCCTCGGTCTCCATAGCTTCCACCGCAGGTGCGGAACCCCCACCGCACCCTGCCGGTGTCCGCATGCTGGAACGGATTGTCCCGTTTACCGAGAACCAATCCATCATGTAACCTGCACCAAATTTTTCAGCCACTGATGCACCCACCGCAGAGGGCCAACGTCGTCCCTCGGCACTTGCCACATGCCAGATGACGACGACGGGAGAGCCGATGCGTACGCCGCGCCAGCCGTCCCAGCACTCCGTGAGTGGCCAGAACTGGTCCTTCATGGATGCTCGCCCTGCCGCGCAGGGTATGTACGACCCCCGCAACGAACACGACGCGTGCGGCGTCGGTTTCGTCGCCACCCTCACCGGCGAGGCGTCCCACACCCTGGTCGACCAGGCGCTCACCGTGCTGCGCAACCTGGAACACCGCGGCGCCACCGGCTCCGAGCCCGACTCGGGCGACGGCGCCGGCATCCTCTCCCAGGTGCCCGACGCGTTCTTCCGCGAGGTGGCCGGATTCGAGCTGCCGGAGGCCGGGGCGTACGCCGTCGGCATCGCCTTCCTGCCGGTCGACGGCACCGAGGACGCCGTCTCGCGCATCGAGACGATCGCGCACGAGGAGGGCCTCACCGTCCTCGGCTGGCGCGAGGTCCCGGTCGCCCCGCAGATGCTGGGCGCGACCGCCCGCTCCACGATGCCGGTCTTCCGTCAGATCTTCGTGAGCGACGGCGCCTCGCGGGGCATCGCCCTGGACCGGCACGCCTTCGCGCTGCGCAAGCGCGCCGAGCGCGAGGCCGGTGTCTACTTCCCGTCGCTGTCCGCGCGGACCATCGTCTACAAGGGCATGCTGACCACCGGCCAGCTGGAGCCGTTCTTCCCGGACCTGTCCGACCGCCGGTTCGCCTCCGCGATCGCGCTCGTGCACTCCCGGTTCTCCACCAACACCTTCCCGTCGTGGCCGCTCGCCCACCCGTACCGCTTCGTCGCGCACAACGGCGAGATCAACACGGTCAAGGGCAACCGCAACTGGATGCGCGCCCGCGAGTCCCAGCTGGCCTCGAACCTGTTCGGCTCGTCCGCGGACCTGGAGCGGATCTTCCCGATCTGTACGCCGGACGCCTCGGACTCCGCCTCCTTCGACGAGGTCCTGGAGCTGCTCCACCTCGGTGGGCGCTCGCTGCCGCACTCGGTGCTGATGATGATCCCCGAGGCGTGGGAGAACCACGCCTCCATGGACGCGGACCGGCGCGCCTTCTACCAGTTCCACTCCACGATGATGGAGCCCTGGGACGGCCCCGCCTGCGTCACCTTCACCGACGGCACCCAGGTCGGCGCGGTCCTCGACCGCAACGGTCTGCGCCCCGGCCGCTACTGGGTCACCGACGACGGCCTCGTCGTCCTCGGCTCCGAGGTCGGCGTCCTCGACATCGACCCCGCCAAGGTCGTCCGCAAGGGCCGCCTCCAGCCCGGCCGCATGTTCCTCGTGGACACCGCCGAGCACCGCATCATCGAGGACGACGAGATCAAGGCCCAGCTCGCCGGCGAGCAGCCGTACGGCGAGTGGGTGGAAGCCGGCGAGATCGAGCTGTCCGACCTGCCCGAGCGCGAGCACATCGTGCACACCCACGCCTCGGTCACCCGCCGCCAGCAGACCTTCGGGTACACCGAGGAGGAGCTGCGCGTCATCCTCGCGCCGATGGCCAAGGCGGGCGCCGAGCCGATCGGCTCCATGGGCACCGACTCGCCGATCGCCGCGCTCTCCGAGCGGCCCCGGCTGCTCTTCGACTACTTCACCCAGCTCTTCGCCCAGGTCACCAACCCGCCGCTGGACGCCATCCGCGAGGAACTGGTCACCTCGCTGCGCTCCTCGCTCGGCCCGCAGGGCAACCTGCTGGACCCGACGGCCGCCTCGTGCCGCAGCGTCCTGCTGCCGTTCCCGGTGATCGACAACGACGAGCTGGCCAAGCTCATCCACATCAACGCCGACGGCGACATGCCCGGCTTCAAGGCCGCGACGCTCTCCGGTCTCTACCGGGTGCACGGCGGCGGCGACGCGCTGGCCGCGCGCATCGAGGAGATCTGCGCCGAGGCCGACGCCGCCATCGAGAACGGCGCCCGGCTGATCGTCCTGTCCGACCGCCACTCGGACGCCGAGCACGCGCCGATCCCCTCGCTGCTGCTCACCGCCGCGGTCCACCACCACCTCATCCGCACCAAGCAGCGCACCGAGGTGGGCCTGCTGGTCGAGGCCGGTGACGTCCGCGAGGTCCACCACGTCGCCCTGCTCATCGGCTTCGGCGCCGCCGCGGTCAACCCGTACCTCGCGATGGAGTCCGTCGAGGACCTGGTCCGGGCCGGCACCTTCCTGCAGACCGACGACGGCGAGCCCGAGCAGGCCATCCGCAACCTGATCTACGCGCTCGGCAAGGGCGTCCTCAAGGTCATGTCCAAGATGGGCATCTCCACCGTCGCCTCCTACCGCGGCGCCCAGGTCTTCGAGGCCGTCGGCCTCGACGAGGAGTTCGTCGCCAAGTACTTCAACGGCACCGCCACCAAGATCGGCGGCGTCGGCATCGACGTCGTCGCCAAGGAGGTCGCCGCCCGCCACGCCAAGGCCTACCCGGCCAGCGGCATCGCGCCGGCCCACCGCGCCCTGGACATCGGCGGCGAGTACCAGTGGCGCCGCGAGGGCGAGCCGCACCTGTTCGACCCCGAGACGGTCTTCCGCCTCCAGCACTCCACGCGCTCCGGCACGTACGACATCTTCAAGAAGTACACCGAGCGGGTGAACGAGCAGTCCGAGCGGCTGATGACGCTGCGCGGCCTGTTCGGCTTCAAGTCGGACCGGCAGCCGATCCCCCTCGACGAGGTCGAGCCCGTCTCCGAGATCGTCAAGCGCTTCTCCACCGGCGCCATGTCGTACGGCTCCATCTCCCAGGAGGCGCACGAGACCCTCGCCATCGCCATGAACCAGCTGGGCGGCAAGTCCAACACCGGTGAGGGCGGCGAGGACCCGGAGCGCCTGTACGACCCGGCGCGCCGGTCCAGCATCAAGCAGGTCGCCTCCGGCCGCTTCGGCGTCACCAGCGAGTACCTGGTCAACGCGGACGACATCCAGATCAAGATGGCCCAGGGCGCCAAGCCCGGCGAGGGCGGCCAGCTGCCCGGCCACAAGGTGTACCCCTGGGTCGCCAAGACCCGGCACAGCACCCCCGGTGTCGGCCTGATCTCCCCGCCGCCGCACCACGACATCTACTCCATCGAGGACCTGGCCCAGCTGATCCACGACCTGAAGAACGCGAACCCGCAGGCTCGGATCCACGTCAAGCTGGTCTCCGAGGTCGGCGTCGGCACGGTCGCGGCGGGCGTGTCCAAGGCGCACGCGGACGTGGTGCTGATCTCCGGCCACGACGGCGGCACCGGTGCCTCCCCGCTCACGTCGCTCAAGCACGCGGGCGGCCCCTGGGAGCTGGGCCTCGCCGAGACCCAGCAGACCCTGCTGCTCAACGGCCTGCGCGACCGCATCGTCGTCCAGACCGACGGCCAGCTCAAGACCGGCCGCGACGTCGTCATCGCCGCGCTGCTGGGCGCCGAGGAGTTCGGTTTCGCCACCGCGCCGCTCGTCGTCTCCGGCTGCGTCATGATGCGCGTCTGCCACCTGGACACCTGCCCGGTCGGCATCGCCACCCAGAACCCGGTCCTCAGGGAGCGCTTCTCCGGCAAGGCCGAGTACATCGTGAACTTCTTCCGGTTCATCGCCGAGGAGGTCCGCGAGATCCTCGCCGAGCTGGGCTACCGCTCCATCGAGGAGGCCGTCGGCCACGCCGAGACCCTCGACGTGACCCGCGCGGTCGACCACTGGAAGGCGCAGGGCCTCGACCTCGAGCCGCTGTTCCACGTGCCCGCGCTGGCCGAGGGCGCGGTGCGCCACCAGGCCGTCGTCCAGGACCACGGCCTGGAGAAGGCGCTGGACAACCAGCTGATCAAGCTGGCCTCCGACGCGCTGGCCGCCGCGGACGCCACCCAGGCCGCCCCCGTGCGCGCCCAGGTCGCGATCCGCAACATCAACCGCACGGTCGGCACCATGCTCGGCCACGAGGTCACCAAGAAGTTCGGCGGCGGCGGACTGCCCGACGACACCGTCGACATCACCTTCACCGGCTCCGCCGGCCAGTCCTTCGGCGCCTTCGTGCCGCGCGGCATCACGCTGCGCCTGGAGGGCGACGCCAACGACTACGTCGGCAAGGGCCTGTCCGGCGGCCGGATCGTCGTCCGCCCCGACCGGGGCGCCGACCACCTCGCCGAGTACTCCACCATCGCCGGCAACACCATCGGCTACGGCGCCACCGGCGGCGAGATGTTCCTGCGCGGCAAGGTCGGCGAGCGCTTCTGCGTCCGCAACTCCGGCGCGCTGGTCGTCTCCGAGGGCGTCGGCGACCACGGCTGCGAGTACATGACCGGCGGCCACGCGGTGGTCCTCGGCGAGACCGGGCGCAACTTCGCGGCCGGCATGTCCGGCGGCATCGCCTACGTCGTCGACCTCGACCGCGACAACGTGAACGTCGGAAACGTCGACGCGGTCCAGGCCCTGGACGACGCCGACAAGGACTGGCTGCACGACGTGGTGCGCCGCCACGCCGAGGAGACCGGGTCCACGGTCGCGGGCAAGCTGCTCGCCGACTGGCCCGCCGCCGTGGAGCGCTTCAGCAAGATCATCCCCAGCACGTACCAGGCAGTGCTCGCCGCCAAGGACGCCGCCGAGCGAGCCGGTCTCTCCGAGACCGAGACCACCGAGAAGATGATGGAGGCGGCGACCAATGGCTGATCCCAAGGGCTTTCTCAACCACGGGCGCGAGGTCGCCAGGACCCGTCCCGTCGACGAGCGCGTCAAGGACTGGAACGAGGTCTACGTTCCCGGCTCCCTGCTGCCGATCATCAGCAAGCAGGCCAGCCGCTGCATGGACTGCGGCATCCCGTTCTGCCACAACGGCTGCCCGCTCGGGAACCTGATCCCCGAGTGGAACGACTACGCCTACCGCGAGGACTGGTCGGCGGCGTCCGAGCGCCTGCACGCCACCAACAACTTCCCGGAGTTCACCGGCCGCCTGTGCCCGGCCCCGTGCGAGTCGGCGTGCGTGCTCGGCATCAACCAGCCGCCGGTCACCATCAAGAACGTCGAGGTCTCCATCATCGACAAGGCGTGGGAGACCGGGGACGTCGCCCCGCGCATCCCCGAGCGCCTGTCCGGCAAGACCGTCGCCGTCATCGGCTCTGGCCCGGCGGGCCTGGCCGCCGCCCAGCAGCTCACCCGGGCCGGTCACACCGTCGCCGTCTACGAGCGCGCGGACCGCGTCGGAGGCCTCCTCCGGTACGGCATCCCCGAGTTCAAGATGGAGAAGCGGCACATCAACCGCCGCATAGAGCAGATGCGCGCCGAGGGCACCCGCTTCCGCACCGGCGTCGAGATCGGCCGCGACCTCAAGGCGACCGACCTGAAGAAGCGCTACGACGCCGTCGTCATCGCCGCCGGCTCCACCACCGCCCGCGACCTGCCGGTCCCCGGCCGCGAGCTGAACGGCATCCACCAGGCGATGGAGTACCTGCCGCTGGCCAACAAGGTCCAGGAGGGCGACTACGTGGCGCCCCCCATCACGGCCGAGGGCAAGCACGTCGTCGTCATCGGCGGCGGCGACACCGGCGCCGACTGCGTGGGCACCGCCCACCGCCAGGGCGCGGCCTCCGTCACCCAGCTGGAGATCATGCCCCGGCCGGGCGAGGAGCGGGACGCGGTGCGCCAGCCGTGGCCGACCTTCCCGATGCTCTACAAGGTCACCAGCGCCCACGAGGAGGGCGGCGAGCGGGTCTACGCCGTCTCCACCACCCACTTCGAGGGCGACGAGGACGGCAACGTCCAGTGGCTGCACATGAGCGAGGTCGAGTTCGTCGACGGGAAGCTCACGTCGAAGCCGGGCACCGAGCGGAAGATCCCGGCCCAGCTGGTCACCCTCGCCATGGGCTTCACCGGCACCGACAAGGAGAACGGTCTGGTCGACCAGTTCGGCCTGGAGCTCGACGAACGGGGTAACATCGCCCGGGACGCCGACTTCCAGACCAACGTGCCGGGTGTGTTCGTCGCCGGTGACGCCGGCCGCGGCCAGTCGCTCATCGTCTGGGCGATCGCCGAGGGCCGCTCGGCCGCGCGCGGCGCCGACCGCTTCCTGACCGGGGCCAGCGACCTGCCGGCCCCGATCCGCCCGACGGACCGCGCCCTCGCGGTCTGACGGACGGGAAACCGTCCCGACGGGCGGACGACCGTCCTGACGGACGGAACAACCGAAGAACGTCCCGCACAAAGGCGTGCGGAACACTGATGGCGCCTGCCCCGTCCCCGACCGGACCATGGGCAGGCGCTGTCGCATGCTCAGGGCACCCGGTAGGTGTCCCCGTACATCTCCCACACCAGCGGCGTCGCCAGCTTCAGGTTCCCGGCCGTCAGGAACCGGCGCTGGGCCGTGTCGACGCGGGAGGTGTCGATGCCCGGCCGCTTGGCCTCCATGGCCTGCTTGCGGACGTCCAGGAAGGTCGCCAGGTAGGCCTTCTCGGAGCCGCCCTGCCCCGGCGTCCTCGCCTCGGCCATGGCCCGCTCGCGCAGCCCGTAGAAGCCCTCGGCGTCGGTGTCGGGGCCGTGGAAGACCATCGCGTCGTAGTAGACGAACTGGCCCAGCGTGCCCAGGCCGTCCAGCTTGGCCAGGCGCACCGCCGGTTCGAAGTAGACCCGGTCGCGCTCCTCCTCCTGCGCCGCGCGGAACGCCGGGACCTCGGCCTCCGCCTGCCAGGCCGCCGTGAAGCCCGGGTCCAGGCCCTCGTGCGAGTCGCTGCCGTCCACCTCGCGCAGGGCGGGCAGGTACTTCGCCAGTCCGTTGTCCGGGTGGTCCTCGGTGTAGCGCTCGACCAGCATGAGCAGGTCGTGGGTGCCGGTGCAGAAGCCGATGATGCCCGCGGTGTACCCGTCGCCGTCGCCCACGTCCTGGATGCTGCCGTAGGCGGTGCGCCACTTCGTGGTCGAGTTCTCGGCGCTGGACACGAGCTGCTGGGCCAGCTCCTTCTCGGCCGGTGCGGCGAGCCCCGGCGGCAGGTCGGCGACGAGCGCGTCGTCCGCCTCCCGCTCCTGCTCGGCCCGGTCCTTGGCGTCGTCGCGGGTCGACCGGGCGGTGGCCGAGGACGACGCGGAGGCGGCCGCGGTGTCCGCCGGGTCCGCCGAGTCGTCCGGCACGGCGAAGTACACGCCCGCGGCGATCACGGGAAGCGCCCCGAGGAGCAGCACTCCGGCACGTTTCATTGGGGGACACCTCTCATAGGGGAACACTTCCGCCGGTCAGTTCCGACACCTTCACCGCCGCCGTCACCGCGAGCAGCACCACCAGCGCGGCACCCGCGCCGGCCTGCACCGCCACCCGGCGCCCGTCCCGGGGCGCGTACGCGTAGGCCAGGGCCAGCGCGCCGCCCACCAGCAGGCCGCCGAGATGACCCTGCCACGAGGTGAACCAGGCGGACACCACCAGCCACAGCAGCAGCCCGGCCATGAAGCGGTTGACCCGCCCCATCCCGGCGCCGAGCCTGCGGTGCAGCACGTAGTACGCGGCCCCCACGCCGAAGACCGCACCGGACGCGCCGACCGAGGCCTGCCAGGGATCGGCGAGGACCAGTTCCAGTACGGAACCGCCGAGCGCCGACAGCAGGTACAGGACGGCGAAGCGGGTCCGGCCGAGCATCAGCTCCACCACCCGCCCCAACTGCCACAGCACGACCATGTTCATCGTGATGTGCAGAAGTCCGAACGTGCCCTCGAAGGGCGACTGGTGCAGGAACGCGCCGGTGAGCATCCGCTCCCACTCGCCCCCGGCGACCCCCTCCACCCGCAGCGGTCCGGAGCCGAGGACCAGGCCGTCGCCGATCAGGGGAGTGCCGTCCGGAGCGACCAGCCGCGAACCCACCATGGCGAACCGGTCCACGAGCTCCGGCCGCACCAGCTCCGCCAGGTACGCCAGCACGTTCAGCGCGAACAGCACGTACGTCACCACGGGCGTCGTCGAGATCCGGCCCCCGGCGATGGTCCTGGCCCGCCGGACCGACCGCGCCCCTTCCCGCACGCACTCGGGGCACTGGTGGCCGACGGGCGCCTCGCGCATGCAGTCGGGGCAGATGTACCGCTCGCAGCGGGTGCAGCGTACGTGGCACTCCACCGCGGGATGGCGGTAGCAGGTGGTGGCGGTGGACTCGGAATCCACGGGGCCGGCTCCTCGGGGACGGGGCGGACGGTGAGCCGGTGGGGACGGCGGCGAACAAAATAGCGAATGCCGGGGGACCGGCCGAGCGGCGGGGGTACGCCGTGCCGTAGCCTCGGCACCCGGATGCCGCAGGGCAGGGGTGACGGGGGAGTCCGCATGGCCGCGATCAGTCTCACCAAGGTGCGGGAGACGGCGCCCGCGCTGGTCGATCTGTACAAGACCGCCGGGGTGTCGCTCACCAAGCACGGCATGGAGGGGACCCGGGCCGCGGTCTACCTCGTCGTCGACTACTCCGGCTCCATGAAGCCGTACTACAAGGACGGCAGCGTGCAGGCGCTCGCCGACCGGGTGCTGAGCCTGTCCGCCCACCTCGACGACGACGGCACCGTGCCGGTGGTGTTCTTCTCCACCGACGTCGACGCCGTCACCGAGATCGCGCTCGCCGACCACCAGGGCCGGATCGAGCGGATCGTGGCCGGGCTCGGGCACATGGGCAAGACCAGCTACCACCTGGCCATGGACGCCGTCATCGACCACTACCTGGACAGCGGCGCCCGCCATCCCGCCCTGGTCGTCTTCCAGACCGACGGCGGCCCGATCAACCGGCTCGCCGCCGAGCGGTACCTGTGCAAGGCAGCGCCGCTGCCGCTGTTCTGGCAGTTCGTCGGCTTCGGCGACCCGGACAGCCGCCAGTTCGAGTACCTGCGCAAGCTGGACGAACTCGCGGTGCCCGGCAAGCGGGTGATCGACAACGCCGGGTTCTTCCACGCGGGCCGCGACCCGCGCAAGGTGACCGACGCCGAGCTGTACGACCGGCTGGTGGGCGAGTTCCCGCAGTGGCTGGCGGCCGCACGCGCCCAGGGGATCGTGCGGCCCTCCTGAAGGCGCCCGGGCGCGGCGGTCAGTGCCGCAGGGAGAAGCCCAGCACGACCCGGGCGGACACCTCCACCGCACCCGGAGCCAGCGCGCCGGGCGGGCCGCCGCCCGCGGAGGCACGGAACGCGGCGACGGGCTCCGACTCCACGTCCTGGATGTGCAGTACCGGCCCCAGCCGCGCGTCCGCCGCCTCCGCGTACACCTGGGCCTTGCGGCGGGCCGCCGCCACCGCCCTGCGCCGAGCCTCGTCGAGCAGCGCCGGCCGGTCGCGCACGTCGAACTCCACGCCGTCGATCCGGTGCGCGCCCGCGTCGACCACGTCCGCGATCAGCCGCTCGAGGTCGTCCAGCGCCCCGGTCTCCACCGAGTACGAGGCCTGGCACCGGTACCCGAGCAGCGTCCGGCCACGGGCGTGACCGTCGTACTCCGAGCTGAGGCCCAGCCGGGAGCCCGACACCGAGGCGTCCGGCACGCCGTGCCGCCGCAGCACCTCCCGCAGCCGGACCACGGCCTCCCCGGCCCGCTGGAAGGCCTGCTCCGGCGACGGTTCCAGCACGTCCACCGCCGGCCGCACCCGAGCGAGCGACGGCTCGGCCCGCACCGTGCCCGAGCCGAACACGCTGATGCCCCACGGTTCTTCGATGGCCTGTGTCATAAGGGCATTGAAGCAGCGGCCCCGCCCCCCGCGCGGCGACTTACGTGTCGCACTCCAGCACCGTCCGGCACAGCCCGCACCGCGCCCGGACCCGCCCCCGCACCGGCACCCTGATCCGCTGGTGGCAGGTCGGGCAGGGGAACGACACCCGGAGCTGTCCGGGCGGCTGAGCGGTGAAGGAGTAGGGGTCGCCGGCCGCCGCAGCCCCGGCGGCGTGCGGGTCCTGCGCGTGCCGGCGGTCCCGGGCGTAGCGGCGCTAGCCCGCCCAGCCGGCCGCGGTCAGCGGCGGCTGCTGCCCGTCCCGGCGCGCCCGGGCCAGGCCCTTGCCGTACGCCGTGTAGGCCTGCGGGCTGGTGAACCACACCGACGGGTCCTCGCCGAACACCAGCGCCCGCTTGGCCAGGACGTAGCCGAACTCCTCCGGGGTCAGGTACCCCAGCTTCTGCGAGGTCGCCGCGTCCTCCCGGTAGGCGTCGAGGAGCAGCCAGCCGGCGCCCAGGTACGTCGTCGCCGTGTCGGTGAGGATCTCGTTGTCCCGGGTGGCGGGGAAGGCCAGGTCGAGGCGGTGCAGGTACACGTGCATCACCTCGTGCGCGAGGGCCGCGCCGATGTCCCGGCGATGGGTGCGGAAGCGGTCGTTCAGCTCGATGAAGTACTCCGGGCCCGCCGTGAGTTCCACGTTCGCCGCGTGGGTCATCTCGCGGAAGGAGACGATCACGCGGGCGTCGGGCAGCCGGTAGTGCCGCACCAGTTCGTGGGCCACCCGCTGCGTACCCAGGTACAGGTCGTCCGTGTCGCAGAACGCCACGTCCACCGGGGCCACACTGGCCGAGAACGTCCGTACGGTGTCGTACGACAACCGCCGGTACAGCGCCGTGACCGCCGCCCGCACCGTCTCCAGGTGCGGGAACCCGTGCTCGACCGGTCCGCCGTTCGCCACGTCCGACCCCCAAGACGCCTGAACCTGCCTCCTGAACCCTGCCCCCACTGTACGAGCCGCACGAGGACCGTACGGCGTTCAGCGCCTGAGACGGTCTGCGACGACCGGGCCCCCGCCCGTAGGGTGTGCGCCCATGACCACCAGCAACACCGGCACCGGTGCCGTCGAACCCGCCGTCCGCGAGGAGCTGGCCCGGCTGCGGGACAGCATCGACAACATCGACGCGGCCGTCGTCCACATGCTCGCCGAGCGCTTCAAGTGCACCCAGCAGGTCGGCCACCTCAAAGCCCGCCACCAGCTGCCGCCCGCCGATCCGGCCCGCGAGGCCCAGCAGATCGCCCGGCTGCGCACCCTCGCCGAGAGCGCCAAGCTCGACCCGGCGTTCGCCGAGAAGTTCCTGAACTTCATCGTCGCCGAGGTGATCCACCACCACGAGCGCATCGCGGAGGGCAACGCCGCCGGCGGCGCACCGGCCACCGACTGAAACCGGGTGCGCCCCCGCCCACGGGGGCGCACGCCGGGGGAGTGCGACGGCCGGCGCGGCGGACCGGACATACCGCGCGTACCGAACCGCCTCTGTGCCCTGCCCACCGCATCAGGCAGCATGTCGTGCATGTCCGTACTGACGCGCGACGAAGCGCAGACCCGTTCCCGGCTCCTCGACGTCCACCACTACGCGATCGACCTCGATCTGACCCGTGGGGACGAGACCTTCGACTCCCGGACCGTGATCCGGTTCACCGTCCGCGGCGACACGGCCGGCACGGACACGTTCGTCGAGGTCAAGCCCGCGGAGCTGCGCGCCGTCACGCTGGACGGACAGCCCCTGGACCCGGCCGCGCTCGACGAGAACCGGCTGGCGCTGAAGAACCTCGCACCCGGCAAGCACGAGCTGCGCGTCGACGCCGCCATGCGGTACTCCCGCACCGGCGAGGGCATGCACCGCTTCACCGACCCCAGCGACGGCGAGACCTACGTCTACACCCAGCTCTTCCTGGACGACGTCCAGCGCATCTACGCCGCCTTCGACCAGCCCGACCTCAAGGCCGTCTTCGACGTCGCCGTGACCGCCCCCGAGGGCTGGACCGTCCTCGCCAACGGCGTCACCGAGCACACCGGCGACGGCCGCTGGCGGGCCGCCACCACCCCACCGATCTCCACCTACCTCGTCGCCGTCGCCGCCGGCCCCTGGCACTCCGTGCGCACCGAGCACCGCGGCCTGCCCTTCGGCATCCACTGCCGCCGCTCGCTCGCCCCGCACCTGGACGCCGACGCCGGCGAACTCCTCGACGTCACCCGCGCGTGCTTCGACCGGTACCACGAGAAGTTCGACGAGCCCTACCCCTTCGACTCCTACGACCAGGCGTTCGTCCCCGAGTTCAACGCCGGCGCGATGGAGAACCCCGGCCTGGTCACCTTCCGCGACGAGTTCGTCTTCCGGTCCGCCGTCACCGACACCCAGCGCCAGACCCGCGCCATGGTCATCGCCCACGAGATGGCCCACATGTGGTTCGGCGACCTCGTCACCCTGCGCTGGTGGGACGACATCTGGCTGAACGAGTCCTTCGCCGAGTACATGGGCTACCAGACCACCGCCGAGGCCACCCGCTTCACCGACACCTGGACCGACTTCGGCGTCACCCGCAAGGCCTGGGGCTACGACGCCGACCAGCGCCCCTCCACCCACCCCGTGGCCCCCGAGGACGTCCAGGACACCGCCTCCGCCCTCCTCAACTTCGACGGCATCTCCTACGCCAAGGGCGCCTCCGCCCTGCGCCAGCTCGTCGCCTGGCTCGGCGAGAAGGACTTCCTGGCCGGCATCAACATCCACTTCGAGCGGCACAAGTTCGCCAACGCCTCCCTCGCCGACTTCATCGACTCCCTGGCCGCCGCCACCGACCGCGACGTCCACGCCTGGGCCGACGCCTGGCTGCGCACCACCGGCGTCGACACCCTCGTCCCGAGCGTCACCGGCGACAACGGCAGCCGCACCCTCACCGTCCGGCACACCGGCGAGCGCCCCCACCGCATCGCCGTCGGGCTCTACGACCAGGACCCGGGCGACGAGGGCCTCCTCACCCCGCGCGAACGCCTCGACATCGACGTCCCCCAGGCCGAGCCCCGGCCCATCGGCAAGCTCCCCGCCCTGGTGGTGCTCAACGACGGCGACCTGAGCTACGCCAAGGTCCGCTTCGACCCCGACTCCTTCCGGGCCGTCCGCGAGAGCCTGTCCGGCCTGCCCGACCCGCTCACCCGGGCCGTCGTCTGGAACGCCCTCAGGGACGCCGTCCGCGACGGCGAACTCCCCGCCGCCACCTACCTCGACATCGCCCGCACCCACCTCCCGCACGAGAGCGACCTCGCGCTCGTCGACGGCGTCCTCGCCTTCGCCGCCGGCCAGGTGGCCGACCGCTACGTCACCCCCGAGCAGCGGCCCGCCGCCCTGCACACCCTCGCCGACCTCTGCCGCGACCTCATCCGCCGCACCGAGGACGGCGACCACCCCGGGCTGCGCCTGATCGCCGTACGGCACCGCATCGCGACGGCCGCCCACCCCGACACCATCGCCGCCTGGCTCGCCGACGGCACCGTCCCCGGCGGACCCGAACTCGACCCCGAGCTGCGCTGGCGCATCCTCACCCGGCTCGCCGTCCTCGGCGCCACCGACGAGGCCGCCATCGCCGCCGAGCTGGCGAACGACCCGAGCGCCACCGGCCAGGAGGGCGCCGCCCGCTGCCGCGCCGCGCTGCCGGACACCGAGGCCAAGGCCCGCGCCTGGGAGGCCATGTTCGCCTCCGACGACCTCTCCAACTACCTGTTCACCGCCACCGCCCAGGGCTTCTGGCAGCCCGAACAGGCCGAGCTGGTCAGGGACTACGTACCGCGCTACTACCCCGAAGCCGTCGCGCTCGCCGCCCGCCGCGGGCCCGCCATGGCCGACGCCGCCGGCCGCTGGGCCTTCCCCGCCCACGCCGTCGACGCCGACACCCTGCGCCTGGGCCGGGAGTGCCTCGCCGACGCCGATCCGATCCCCGCCCTGCGCCGCAAGCTCACCGACCAGCTCGACGACCTGGCGCGCGCCCTGCGGGTGCGGGAGGCGAACACGGACTGACCCGGCCGCGGCCGGTCCCCACGCGCGCGGCGCGGCGGGACCGGCCGTGTCCCCGGTGGAGAGCCGCCGGGATACCCCTTTCGGGTTGTGATCACTGAGCTGTCCGGGCGTACGCGCCCTTCCGCGTGGAAGCTGGAACCCCAGCTCCCCGTGCCCGGAGGACAGCTCATGGGCATGCCGCCCCTCGCCTCGGGCCCGCACGGCGCCGACGCCCTGCGGCCCCTGCTCGACACCGTGCTCGACGCCCTGCGCGCCGGCACGGCCGCACGCGGCGGCCCGCTGCCCGTCGGCGGCCCCGGCGCCGTCGCCGCCCGGGTGGCGGACGCGGTCGGCGACATCCTGCCCGAGAGGGGCGACCCCGAGGCCCTCCGTGTCCTGGTCACCGCGCTGGCCGAGGGCGCCGCCGACCCGGCCCACCCCCTGTGCGCGGCCCACCTGCACACCCCGCCGCTCGCCGTCGCGGCCGCCGCCGACCTCGCCGCGAGCGTCCTCAACCCCTCCCTCGACTCCTGGGACCAGGCACCCGCCGCCTCCGCGCTGGAAGCCCTCGTCACCCGCGCCCTCGCCCGCGAGACCGGCGCCGCCGACGCCCTCGTCACCACCGGCGGCACCGAGTCCAACCAGCTCGCCGTCCTGCTCGCCCGCGAGACGCACGGCGCGGGCCTGCGGCTGGTCCACGGGGCGGGCGCCCACCACTCGCTGCCCCGCGCCGCCTGGCTGCTCGGCCTGCCCGAGCCGGTCGTCGTCCCCGCCCCCGCCGGCACCCTCGACCCCGCCGCCCTGGACGAGGCTCTCACCCAGGTCCCCGGCCCGCACCTCGTCGCCGCCACCGCGGGCACCACCGACGCCGGGCTCATCGACCCGCTGCCCGAGATCGCCGACCGCTGCGCCGCCCACGGCGCCCGCCTCCACGTCGACGCCGCCTACGGCGCGGGCCTCCTGTTCAGCGACCGGCACCGGGCCCGGCTGGCGGGACTGGAGGCGGCCGACACCGTCGCCCTGGACCTGCACAAGCTGGGCTGGCAGCCGATCCCCGCCGGCCTCCTCACCGTCACGGACGCCGACGACCTCGCCGCCCTCCACCACCGCGCCGACTACCTCAACGCCGACGACGACACCGACGCGGGCCTCCCCGACCTCCTCGGGCGCTCCCCGCGCACCAGCCGCCGCCCCGACGTCCTGAAGACCGCCGTCACCCTCAAGACCCTGGGGCGCGCCGGACTGGGCGCCCTCGTCGACGCGGTCTGCTCGCTCGCCCAGGAGTTCGCCGGGCTGGTCGAGACCCGCCCCGGGTTCGAACTGCACGCCCCGCCCACCATCAGCACGGTCCTGTTCCGGCCCGCCGCAGCGACCGACGACGCCGTCGCCGCCGTGCGCCGCGCGCTGCTCACCACCGGCCGCGCCGTACTCGGCCGGGCCCGCGCCGACGGGCGGCTCTGGCTCAAGGCGACCCTGCTGAACCCCCACACCCGCCCAGACGACCTCGCAGCACTCCTGACACTCGTGGAAGGACACGTCCCGCGATGAACACCCCCGCGCCCCACACCCCCGACGCCCGCCGCGACCTCGTCGGCATCGGCATCGGCCCCTTCAACCTCTCCCTCGCGGCCCTCGCCGACCCCCTCACCGGCCTCGACGCCGTCTTCTACGACCAGCGCCCCGACTTCCGCTGGCACCCCGGCCTGCTCATCGACGGCGTACGCGTCCAGGTGCCCTTCCTCGCCGACCTGGTCACCCTCGTCGACCCGGCGAGCCCCTGGACCTTCCTCAACCACCTCAGGGCCCGAGAACGCCTCTTCCCGTTCTACTTCGCCGAGCGCTTCCACATCGAGCGCGCCGAGTACGACGCCTACTGCCGCTGGGTCGCCGAGAACCTGCCCGCCCTGCGCTTCCACCACCAGGTCGACGCGGTGCGCTGGAACCCCGAACGGGACCTCTTCGAGGTCGACTACACCCAGCTCGACGCCGACGGGGAGGCCGAGGCCCTCGGCCGGACGTACACCAGGAACGTCGTCCTCGGCGTCGGCACCGAGCCGCACGTCCCCGACCCGCTCAGACCCCTCGTCGAGGACCCCGCAGTCCCCGTCGTCCACGCCGCCGACTACCTCCGGCACCGCGACACGCTCCTGGCCGCCGGACACGTCACCGTCATCGGCACCGGCCAGTCCGGCGCGGAGGTCTTCCTGGACCTGCTCCGCCACCGCCCCGCAGGGCGCGAGCGGCTGCACTGGCTGGGCCGCACCGAGGCCCTCGCGCCCATGGAGTACTCCAAGCTCGGCCTGGAGCACTTCACCCCCGACTACACCCGCTACTTCCACGGCCTGGCCGAACCGGTCCGCGACCGCCTCGTCGCCGCCCAGTGGCAGCTGCACAAGGGCATCGACGCCGACACCACCGCCGCCATCCACGACGAGCTGTACCGGCGCACCCTCGACGGCGGCTGGCCCGACACCACCCTCACCCCCGGCGTGCACGTCCGCACCGCGGGACGCATCGCCGCCACCCAGGTCGAACTCCACCTGGAGCACGAGCAGCAGAAGACCCGCTCGCGCCTCACCACCGACGCCGTCGTCCTCGCCACCGGCCACCGGGAACGCCCGCTGGGCCGGCTCCTCGCCGGGCTCGACCCCTACATGCGGCGCGACAGCTCCGAACGCCCCCGCGTCGACGACCGCCACCGCCTCGTCCTCGACCCGTCCGTCACCGGCTCCGTCTACGTCCAGAACGCCGAGACGCACACCCACGGGGTCGGCACGCCCGACCTGGGCCTAGCCGCCTGGCGCAGCGCGACCATCCTCAACGACCTCACCGGGCGGGAGCCGTACCCGCTGCCCGCCCGCACCGCCTTCACCACCTTCGGCCTGGACGGCGGCCTGCCCCAGATCCCGTCGGCGCGCCACCACCGGGCGCTCACCCCCCTGGTGGACGGGGTCTAGGGCCGCCTCGGGCACCGCTCAGAACACGGGCACGCCGTCGCGCGTCAGCGACCAGTCCGCGGACGCGAAGTCCTTCGGGTCCAGTACACCCTTCGCGGTCGCCCACTCCGCGATCCGGGTGCGGATCTCCGTCGACTCCGACCACAGCTCCTTGGCCGACGCCACGTGCGGGAAGGCGCCGCCGCCGTTGGCCCGGTAGTTGTTCACGGCCAGCACGAACTGCTGGGCGTCGTCCAGCGGAGCACCGCCGTACGTCAGGTTCTTGATCCGCGAACCGGCCGCCTGCGCCACGTCGATCTCGTACTTCAGGCCCGAGACGTAGTCGTAGTTGTAGTCCGGGCGGCCGTTCGCGTTGGTCAGCTTGTCCACGTCCACCGGCGCACCGGCGGCCGTCCGCACGTAGTACTCCGCCGAGTACTCCAGGTACGCCCGCAGCTGCGCGCCCGTCAGCAGCTTCGCGACCAGCGTGTTGTCGTACACGTACAGGCTCGACAGGTCCCGGATCGTCACGTCGCCGGCCGGGATCTCGGAGGTCCGCGAGAAGGGCGACGCCTGTGCGAGGACCGGCAGCGCCGCGTACTCCGTGCCCGCCAGCGCCTCCTTGACCACGTCCTCCTGCACCTTGGTGATCAGGTCGATGATCGGAGCGTCCTTGTACCGCGCCTCGACCGTGGTCAGCGTCTCGGTGGCGGTGCCGACCACCTGGTTGACGTAGGCCACGACCTTCTCGTGCTCGTCCGCCAGCAGCTTCGTGATCCTCGGGTCGTCCTCCACCGCGTTGGAGTTGCGCAGCGACGCCTTCACCGACTCGACGTGCCAGCGGCCCCGCTCGAAGACCAGCTCGAAGTCGAACAGGGTCAGCCGCTCGGCGTAGCACAGCGGCTCCGACAGCACGACCGTCTTCCCGGTCTGCTCGTTGACGACCTTCAGCTCGGCGATCTCCTCGTGCGCGTGCCCCACCAGGATCGCGTCGATGCCCGGCACCTGCCGTGCCACGTTGGCCGCCGCGTTCTCGACGTACGGGACCTGGTCGCCGTAGGAGGAGGTGCCCGACGAGCCCGAGTGCGCCGAGACGACCACGACGTCGGCGCCCATCGAACGCAGCTTCGGCACCCACTTGGCCGCCTGCTCCTCGAGGCCCGGGAAGGCCAGCTTCCCCTGCACGTACGCCTTGTCCCAGATCGCGATGCCCGGGTTGGTCAGCCCCAGCACCGCCACCTTCACCGGCCGCGCGCCCTTCACCCGGAACGTCTTCATGAAGTACGGCGGGAAGGCGGGCTTCAGGGTCTTGGCGTCCACCGCGTTCGCGCCGAGCAGCGGGAAGTCGCACTGCTCCTCGAACCTGCGCAGCGTCTCGATGCCGTAGTTGAACTCGTGATTGCCGAGCGCCACCGCGTCGTAGCCGATGGCGTTCATCGCCTGCGCCATCGGGTGCACCGGACCGCCCTCGGCGGTGATCGGGTCCACCTTCGCGTAGTAGTACGTCAGCGGGGTGCCCTGGATGGTGTCGCCCGCGTCCACCAGCAGGGTGTTGTGGCGGCCCTTCTCCTCGCGGACCTGGTTCACCAGGGTGGAGATCCGGCCGAGGCCCTGGGCGTTGCCCGCCGCGTCCGTGTACTCGGCGTCCTTGAAGTAGTCCCAGTTGAAGACGTGTCCGTGCAGGTCGGTGGTGCCGAGCACGGTGAGCGCGTACCGCTTGGTCCGGCCGTGGCCCCGGTGCGCGGGGGCCGCGGCCTCGGCCGCCGGAGCCGCCCCCGCGCCGGCCAGGGCGACCCCCGCCCCCGTCACGGCGGACCTGCTCAGGAACTTCCGGCGGTTCAACGGCATGACTGACTCTCCTCGGGGACCCGTGCAGACAGTGGCAACGCGCGTAGATTCTGTCCTGAACATGCCTCCTGTCAAGGGGTGGCGGACCATCCGAATGCTCATCGGAGCGGAGGTGCGCACAATTCAACACTTGTCAATAACCCTTTACTCAAAGGTTGTTGAGTGGTCATGCGTGGCCAATTCGCTACCCTGCAGTAAGTCATAGGCTCGAACCATGCGCCGAGCAAAGATCGTCTGCACTCTTGGGCCCGCCACCGACTCGTACGACCAGATCAAGGACCTGGTCGACGCCGGAATGGACATCGCCCGCTTCAATTTCAGCCACGGCACCCACGCCGAACACGAAGAGCGCTACCACCGTGTCCGCAAGGCGTCCGACGAGACCGGCCGCAGCGTCGGCACCCTCGCCGACCTTCAGGGTCCGAAGATCCGCCTCGGCCACTTCGGTGAAGGACCCGTACTCCTTGAACGCGGCGACAGCTTCACCATCACCGTCGAGGAGGGCGTCGAGGGCGACCGCCACACCTGCGGCACCACCTACGCGGGCCTCGCCGAAGACGTCACCCCCGGTGAACGCGTCCTCGTCGACGACGGCAAGGTGTGCCTGGAGGTTACCGGCGTCGACGGGCCGCGGGTGCGCACCCGGGTGGTCGAGGGCGGCATGGTCTCCGACCACAAGGGCCTCAACCTGCCCGGCGTCGCGGTGTCCGTGCCCGCCCTGTCGAAGAAGGACGAGGACGACCTGCGCTGGGCGCTGCGGGCCGGCTTCGACGTGGTCGCGCTCTCCTTCGTGCGCAGCGGACGCGACATCCTCGACGTGCACCGCATCATGGACGAGGAGGGCCGCCGCCTCCCCGTCATCGCCAAGGTCGAGAAGCCGCAGGCCGTGGAGAACATCGAGGACATCGTCGCGGCCTTCGACGGGATCATGGTCGCCCGGGGCGACCTCGGCGTCGAGATGCCCCTGGAACAGGTGCCGATCGTCCAGAAGCGCGCCGTCAAGCTGGCCAAGCGCAACGCCAAGCCGGTCATCGTCGCCACCCAGATGCTCGACTCGATGATCGACAACGCCCGCCCGACCCGCGCGGAGGCCTCCGACGTCGCCAACGCGGTCATCGACGGCACGGACGCGGTGATGCTCTCCGGCGAGACCAGCGTCGGCAAGCACCCGACCGACACCGTGCGCACCATGGCCCGCATCGTCGAAGCGGCCGAGGAGGACATCCTCGCCAAGGGGCTGCCCCCGCTGACCGAACGCAACAAGCCCCGCACCCAGGGCGGTGCCGTCGCCCGCGCCGCCGCCGAGATGGGCGACTTCCTCGGCGCCAAGTTCCTGGTCGCCTTCACCCAGTCCGGCGACACCGTCCGCCGCCTCTCCCGCTACCGCTCGCCCATCCCGCTGCTCGCCTTCACCCCGGAACCGGCGACCCGCTCGCAACTGAGCCTGACCTGGGGCGTGGAGACCTTCATCGGCCCGCACGTGGACTCCACGGACGCGATGGTCGACCAGGTGGACGAGCTTCTGACCCGCTACGGACGCTGCGAGAAGGGCGACGTCGTGGTCATCACGGCCGGCTCACCGCCGGGGGTGTCCGGCACGACGAACCTGGTGCGGGTGCACCACATCGGGGAGGACGACCGCTGAACGGGTGGCCCCGCAGGCGCATGGGGATGCCTTCGAAATGAAGGGAAAGTGCCCCGGGTGGGACTCGAACCCACACTGAATGCCTTTTGAGGGCATCGTCTCTGCCGATTGGACTACCGGAGCCTCTTCGAACCGAAGGTCAGTGTAGCCCCTCGGTGACTCAAACATACAGGAGCTAGGTAGGCTCTTGTCAGCAGTACCCCTGCCCCGAACGAGGAGCCCACGTGACCGCCCCCGAGTCGCCCCAGCCCGTAGACGTGCCCGACGACGACCAGTCGCACGTTCCTCCGCTGACGACCCGCGTCGTCATCGCCGAGGACGAGGCGCTCATCCGGCTGGACCTCAAAGAGATGCTGGAGGAGGAGGGGTACTCCGTCGTCGGTGAGGCCGGTGACGGAGAGCAGGCCGTGGAGCTGGCCCGGGAGCACAAGCCCGACCTGGTGATCCTCGACGTGAAGATGCCCAAGATGGACGGCATCTCCGCGGCGGAGAAGATCGCCGAGGAGAGCATCGCGCCGGTCCTGATGCTGACCGCCTTCTCGCAGCGCGACCTGGTGGAGCGGGCCCGGGACGCCGGGGCCATGGCGTACCTCGTGAAGCCGTTCAGCAAGAGCGACGTCGTGCCGGCGATCGAGATGGCCGTCTCGCGGTTCACCGAGCTGAAGGCGCTGGAGAAGGAGGTCGCCGACCTCAGCCTGCGCCTGGAGACCCGCAAGCTGGTGGACCGCGCCAAGTCGGTGCTCCAGACGGAGTACGGGCTGACCGAGCCGGCCGCCTTCCGGTGGATCCAGAAGACCTCCATGGACCGGCGGATGTCGATGCAGCAGGTGGCCGAGGCGGTCATCCAGGACGCCGAGGAGAAGAAGGCGTCCAAGGGCTGAGGCCCCGGCGTACGAGTGAGGCCCGCGTCCCCGGGGTGGGGGCGCGGGCCTCGGCCGTACGGTGCTCCGGGGCGGTCAGTCCTCGCCCAGGTAGGCCTTGCGGACCGACTCGTCGTGCAGCAGGTCCTGGCCGCTGCCGGACAGGACGATGTTGCCGACCTCCATGACGTGGCCGTGGTCGGCCAGCGACAGGGCCGCCTGGGCGTTCTGCTCGACGAGCAGGATGGTGGTGCCCTGGGACTTCAGCTCGGCGATCGTCGCCATGATCTTCTGCATCATGATCGGCGACAGGCCCATGGAGGGCTCGTCGAGCATGAGCAGCTTGGGCTGGGACATCAGGGCACGGCCCATGGCGAGCATCTGCTGCTCACCGCCGGACAGGGTGCCCGCGGCCTGCTTGCGGCGTTCACCGAGGATCGGGAAGAGGTCGTAGGCGCGCTGGATGTCCTTCTCGATGCCCGGCCGGTCGCTGCGCAGGAAGGCACCGAGGCGCAGGTTGTCCTCGATCGTCATGCGCGGGAAGATGTGCCGCCCCTCGGGCGAGTGGGCCAGGCCCAGCGAGACGATCTGGTGCGCGGGGACCTTCTTGAGCGACTTGCCGCCGAACTTGATCTGGCCGCCGACCGGCTTCAGCAGCCCCGACAGGGTGCGCAGCGTCGTGGTCTTCCCGGCGCCGTTGGTGCCGATGAGGGTGACCACCTCGCCGGCGTCGACCTTGAAGGAGATGCCCTTGACGGCCTCGATCTTGCCGTAGGCGACGCGGAGGTCCTCGACCTCGAGCAGTGCGGTCATCGGTCGTTCTCCTTGCCGGCCGCGGTGTCCGTGGTGGTGTCGGCCCGGGCGGCTTCGGCCTGCGCGGCTTCGGCGGCCTCCACCTCGGCCGCCTCCGCGGCGCCGGGGTCGTCGGCGAGGGGTTCGCCGAGGTAGGCGGCGACGACGCGCTCGTCGCCCTGCACCGTGGCGCTGTCGCCCTCGACGAGCTTCTCGCCCTGGACGAGTACGGCGACGCGGTCGCAGAGGTTGAAGATGAACCGCATGTCGTGCTCGATGACGAGGACGGCGATGCCCTGGTCCCGGATGGCGAAGACCAACTCCTCGGTGGCCCGCGTCTCCTGGGGGTTCATACCGGCCGTCGGCTCGTCCAGGAGCAGCAGCCCCGGCTCGCTGGCCAGCGCGCGGGCGATCTCCAGCTTGCGCTGCTCGCCGTAGGGCAGATTGCGGGCGAGGTGGTCGGCCTTGGGCGCGAGGCCCACGAACTCCAGCAGTTCCAGGGCGCGTTCCCGGGACGCCTTCTCCGCCCGGTGGAAGCCGGGCCCGCGCAGCACGGCCGACCAGAAGCCCTCCTTGGTGCGGGTGTGGCGGCCGACGAGCACGTTCTCCAGGACCGTCATGTTGGCGAACAGCCGGATGTTCTGGAAGGTACGGGCGACGCCGGCGGCGGTCACCTTGAAGGACTTGGCCGGCAGGACCTGGCCCTTGTAGCGGACCTCGCCCTCGGTCGGGATGTAGAGGCCGGTCAGGCAGTTGAAGAAGGTCGTCTTGCCGGCGCCGTTGGGGCCGATCAGGCCGACGATCTCGCCGCTGTTCACGGTGAGGTCGACGCCGTTCACGGCGGTCAGTCCGCCGAAGCGCATCGTGACACCGCGCGCGTCGAGGATGGTGGTGCCGGGGGCGGGGGCGCCCGGTGCGGTGTCCTTGGTGGTGGTGTCGGTGGTCATGGTGGTCAGGCCCCTGTCTTGCTCAGGACTGCGGGCGCTTCGTCCTCTTCGTGGAACTCCAGCTTGCGTCGCCGGTTGGCGATGAGGCCCTCCGGGCGGAAGCGCATCAGCAGGACGAGCGCGAGCCCGAAGGCGAGGAGCTGGTAGTCGTCGAGGAACTGGAGCTTGTTGGGAATCAGGAAGAGCAGCGCCGCGCCGATGAGCGGACCGGCGATGGTGCCCATGCCGCCGAGCACGACCGCGGCGAGCAGGAAGGCCGAGTTGGGCGGCGTGGTGCCGGCGAACAGGTACTGCTCGGGCGTGACGGTGTAGGTGACGTGCGCCTGGACGGTGCCGGCCAGTCCGGCCAGCGAGGCGCCGACGGCGAACGCGATGAGCTTGACGCGGAAGCCGTTGATGCCCATGGCGAGCGCGGCGGTCTCGTCCTCGCGGATGGCGACCCAGGCGCGGCCGATGCGGGAGTCGCCGCTGCGCCGGAAGACGAGGACGACGACGGCCGTGATGATGAGCATGAGCAGGAAGTAGTTGGCGAACCGGCCGAGGGTGAAGCCGCCCATGTCGTGCGAGACACCGAGGTCGAAGCCGAGGATCTTCAGGTCGGGGATGGACGAGATGCCGTTGGAGCCGTTGGTGACGTCCGGCCCCGAGGTGCCGTCCAGGTTGTTGGCGGTGATCCGGAAGATCTCACCGAAGCCGAGGGTCACGATGGCGAGGTAGTCGCCGCGCAGCCGCAGCGTGGGCGCGCCGATCAGGACGCCGAACACCAGGGAGGCGGCCGCGCCGACCAGGACCGCGGCCCAGAAGGGCAGGTGCAGGTCGAAGGGTGAGCTGGGGGAGCCGGAGACCATGGAGGCGGCGTAGGCGCCGACGCCGAGGAAGGCCACGTAGCCGAGGTCGAGCAGGCCGGCGAGGCCGACGACGATGTTCAGGCCGAGCGCCACCGTGGCGAAGATCAGGATGTAGACGCCGAGGGTGGCGTACTGGTCGTCGGACTGCGTGAAGGGGAAGCAGGCCGCCGCGATGAAGCCGCCGCAGACGGTGATGTTCTGGTGCCGTGCGGTGATCTCGGTGATGTGGCCGATCAGCCCGGAGCGGTGGAGGGCGGTGAAGCCGAAACCGGAGACGATCAGGAAGCCGATGAACAGTTCGTCGTACTCGGTGCCGATGCCGTAGGTGAAGACGAGCAGGGCCACGGCGAGGGTGGCGACGATGACGAGGATCTCGACGTAGGAGGGGAGCGCGCGCACGGGCCGCGGCTCCTTGGAGGCGAAGGCCGCCCGGACGGTCTGCCAGTTCTGCGAGCTGGTGTGCTTGAACTGGTCCCAGCCGGTGTCGTCGGGGTCGAACGGGTCGGGCTCGGGGCGCTCGAAGGGCAGCGCGAGGGCGCCCAGGAACGCGACGAGGGTGGCGGCCGCGGCGATGTAGCCGCCGGGTTCGAGGTTGACGACGCCGCCGAGCTTGGTGCTGATCGCGATGATCGTGTACCAGGTGGTGGCGAAGGCGGCGAGGGCGGCGAACTTCAGCGCGGCGTCGGCGCCTGCGGGTGCGAGCCAGCCGAGCCCCTTGACGCCGTACGACGCGAGGCCGAAGAGGGCGGTGAGGGCGCCGGCGATCAGCACCAGGACCTGGAGGCCGCCGGGGTAGCCGTAGACGGTGAGGTCGCCGGGGAACTCGGCGGTCCAGGTCCAGGCGAGGAAGGTGGAGACGACGGTGAGGACGCCGCCGCCGGTGGCGAGGGCACGGCCGAGGTTCGCGGGTATGCCGATGAGGCCGGAGGCGTCGCCCGGTACGGGGGCGCCGGTGTTCTTCGGCGCGGTGGTCTGTGTGGTCATCGGTGTCACGCCCTGTCCGCAACGCGTTCGCCGAGCAGGCCCTGTGGCCTGAACAACAGCACGAGGATGAGGAGGATGAAGGCCCAGACGTCCGCCCAGGACTGGCTGCCGAACTTGTCCAGGCCGGGGATGTCGGCGATGTAGGCGGTGGCCAGGGTCTCGGCGACGCCGAGGACGACACCGCCGATCATGGCGCCGTAGATGTTGCCGATGCCGCCGAGTACCGCCGCGGTGAAGGCCTTGAGTCCGAGGATGAAGCCCATCTTGAACTCGATCTGGCCGTACCTGAGGCCGTAGGCGACGCCTCCGACGGCGGCGAAGACGGCGCCGAGGGCGAAGGCGATCACGATGATGCGGTCCGTGTTGACGCCCATCAGCTTGGCGGTGTCCGGGTCCTGGGCGGTGGCCTGCATGCCCCGTCCGGTGCGGGTGCGCATCACGAAGAAGCCGAGGATGGCCATGCTCACCGGGGCGACGACGAACAGGAAGATGTCGCCGGTCTGGAGGGTGACGTTGCCTATGTGGAAGGGCCCGCCGTCGATCTGCGGGAAGGGCCGCGCGGACTTCGCGTCCGGGTACCAGGCCCACACCGCCTGCTGCAGGGCGAGGGAGAGGCCGATCGCGGTGATGAGGGGCGCGAGCCGGGGTGCGCCGCGCAGGGGGCGATAGGCGAACCGTTCCGCCCCGACGGCGACGGTGGTGGAGACGATCACCGCGCCGATGAGCATCAGGGGCAGGGCGATCAGCATGGAGGTGCCGTCGGGCAGGATGTACATGTAGACCGTGAGTGCGCCGAAGGCGCCGGTCATGAAGATCTCGCCGTGGGCGAAGTTGATGAGCTGGACGATGCCGTAGACCATTGTGTAGCCGATGGCGACGAGCCCGTACATGGATCCCAGTAGCAGGCCGTTGACCAGCTGCTGCGGCAGTTCGTTCACCGCATGTCCTCCGAGACATTCGGACGTTCGACGGATGGTGTGGCCGGATGCGAGTCCGCGCGGGGCGCCAGTGGAACAGCGCCCCGCGCGGCTCGTGGGCAGTGGTGCGGTCGGTCAGCCGGTGTAGGTACCGGACTTGACGTCGTTGAAGGCCCCGTTCTCGACGGAGTAGACGGTGAGCTGCTTGTTGGTCGCGTCACCGAACTCGTCGAAGGAGACCTTGCCGGTCACACCGTCGAAGGAGACGTTCTGCATGGCCTCGGTGACCTTGGCGCGGGCGTCGTCGGGAAGCTTCCCGCCGTTGTCCTCGACGACCTTCTTGACGGCCTCGATGATCGCCCAGGCGGAGTCGTAGGAGTAGCCGCCGTAGGCCGCGTAGTCCTCCTTGTAACCCTCCGTCTTGTAGTCGGCCACGAACTTCTTGGCCGACGGGAGCTCCTCGACGGGCGCGCCGACGGAGGTGGCGAGGTCGCCGTTGGCGGCGGCGCCGGCCAGCTTGATGAAGGTGTCGTCCTTGATTCCGTCGCCGCCGACCAGCGGAATCTTGGCGCCGGCCTCCTTGATCTGCTTGCTCAGCGGGCCGGCCTGCGGGTACTCACCGCCGTAGTAGACGACGTCGGCGCCGGAGTTCTTCACCTTGGTGGCGACCGAGGAGAAGTCCTTGGTGTCCGGGTTGATGTGCTCGGTGCCGACCACCTGGCCGCCGAGCTTCTTGAACTCGTCGGTGAAGGTGCCGGCGAGGCCCGCGCCGTAGGTCTTCTTGTCGTCGATGACGAAGACCTTCTTCTTCTTGGCGTCGTTGTAGACGTACTGCGCGGCGAACGGGCCCTGAATGGCGTCCGTGGTCGCGGTGCGGAAGTACGACTTGTACTGGCGGACCTTCTTGTTGCGCCAGTCCGGGCCCTGGGTGAGGGAGGGGCCGGTGTTGGCCGGGGAGACCTCGACCAGCTTGGCGGTGTCGAAGACCTTCTGCATGGACTCGCCGACCGACGAGTTCAGCGGGCCGACGACGCCGAGGACGTCCTTGTTGGCGACGAAGCTGCTGGCGTTCTGCTGGCCGACGGAGGGCTGGCCCTGGTCGTCGAGCGCCTCGACCTTGAAGGTGATGCCCTCGACGGTCTTGTTCTTGTTGGCCGTCTTGGCCGCGAGGTCCGCCGAGTTCTTGATGCCGAGGCCGAGCGCGGACAGGTCGCCGGTCAGCGGGGCGTCGACACCGATGACGACGGTGGTGCCACCGCCGCCGTTGCCGGAGTCCGAGCCGCCGTCGTCGTCGCGCGAGCCGCAGGCGGTGAGGGTGAGCGCTCCCGCCGCCAGAGCGGCGGTGATGGCGATGAGCGAACGTTGACGCACGATCAGTCCTTTCCCTGGCACGGCCGCTTCCCCGTGGAGGCGGTCGAGTCGAGCGCGGGGCCGAAATGACAATCCGACGGCGCGGTGACTGGCCGTGACTCTAAGCGTGTGTGGGGAAGGTGGAGGAGGGTCTGACTGAGGCTGTGACTCTCTTGTTATGACACCGGGTATTGCAGAGCGGTACTGGCTGGGAAGAAGGGCTGAATTCAGGCCGATTCGCCCTGTCCGCATGCTGAGAACCCGCAGGACGGACCGGTCCGGTTCAGGCGTCTGGGACGTTTTGGTGATTACCTCGAATCGTTGCTGCAGGCGACCTCGAGGGCCCGGGAGAGGTCCCGTGCATAGCGCGACCCCAGGATGAAACTGTGGGCTTCTATTGCGCGCACATTACGCAGTGTTACATCCAGGAAAGGGAGTCCGGGATTCCGGGGCGCTTTTTCACATTCCGTCACCCGTAGCGTGACAATGATCTTGCGGGCGGAATGCGATTTTGTCTGGAAAGGTGCCGCGGGGGAGGTGGTCACCGACAGGCCGTCGTAGGGCTGGGTCAGCCGCGTCACGGTGACGGGCGGCCCGCTGCGCACGCTCAGCAGCACCGTGAAGCTGTAGCCGGCGGCCCGGGTCGAGGGCGAGCCGGTCACGGGGGCCCCGTAGACCAGGTCGACCGCCTGGGACGGGTAGGGCGGCGGGGGAGCGGGGCGCGGCTGCGGGCGGCTGGCGTACAGGTAGCCGCCGCCCGACAGGACGACGAGGGCGGCGGCGGAGGCGAGGACGGTCCGGCGGTGGCGGTCGTAGCGCAGGGCCAGGGGGCCGCGCGGACGGGGCCGCGGGGCTTCCCGGACGTGGGTGTCCTCGCCCGGCTCGACCGGTCCGACGCCGCTCATCGCTGCCACGGGCCGACGCTCGGACCGCCGTCGCGGTACCGCTCGGCACATGTCCGGCGCACCTGACGGTCGGTCAACTCAGCTGCGGCGCGGTCGCCCTGCTCCCGTTTCGCGGCCCGTGCCGCGGCCACGACCTCCCGCAGGATGTCGTACTGACGGTTGGACAGCCCCATCGACTGATAGTCGCCGTAGGGCACGCCGCCGTCCAGTATCTCGCGCGCCCAGTACCCGACGGCGCTCACGCACAACTCCGCGCCGGACAAGGGGCGAGGGGGTCCGGACGACGCGCCCGACGTGGACGGCGGAGAAGCGCTGGGCGCGGTACCGGCGGAACCTCCCGTCGGGTCGCCGGGGCCGCCGCCGCACCCGGCGGCGGAGACGCCGATCAGCAGCGCCAGGGTCAGGGCCAAGGGCCTGGCCCGTTTGGAAGTTGGGACCGCGGGAGCGCGTACGCCCGCTCCGGGCACGGCCCGCCCCCGCACGACACGGCGCCGAAGCGCCGCCGCCCCCGGCCGAGGGCCCCCTCCCCGTCCCATGCCCCGACGCTAGAGCGCCCGGCGGCAGGGGGCAATGCCCCGGGCCGGGCCGGGTGGGGCGGGGGCGGAGGGCGCCTCGCGCCGGCGTGCCGGACCCCGCGTCTTCGCCGTGATCAGACCCGGTCGGCATGGACGACGCTAGTGATCAGTACACCTAGCCCGCCGTGGTCGCCCGGACTCCGTCACCGGGGTTCACGTCCCGCAGCAGGCAGGTCAGCCGGGCGGTGCACACCCGGCGGTCCTGCTCGTCGCTGATCACGACCTCGTACGTGGCCGTCGACCGGCCGCGGTGCACCGGCGTCGCCACCCCGGTGACCAGACCGGAGCGGACCCCGCGGTGATGGGTGCAGTTCAGGTCGACCCCGACGGCGATCTTGGCGGCGCCCCCGTGCAGCATCGAGCCGACCGACCCGAGCGTCTCGGCCAGCACGGCCGAGGCGCCCCCGTGCAGCAGTCCGTACGGCTGGGTGTTGCCCTCCACCGGCATCGTGCCGACGACCCGGTCGGCGGAGGCCTCGACGATCTGGACACCCATGCGCGTGCCCAGATGTCCCGCGGAGAACAGGGCCGGCAGATCGACGCCGAGCGCGGCGTACTCGTCGATGACCTCCTGCGGGAACTGCACCTGCTGCCGCTCGCCCATGGGCCGGCTCCGTTTCGTCGATCCGTCTGCGTGTCCGCCGGCCGGCCGCACGCTCGGAGGCGCCGGCCGGTCGCTTGGCTGAGCAAACGCTCAGTCGGTCGCCGATTGTTCCAGACGGACGACCACCGACTTGCTGGCCGGGGTGTTGCTGGTGTCCGCGGTGGCGTCCAGCGGCACGAGCACGTTGGTCTCCGGGTAGTACGCCGCCGCGCAGCCCCGGGCCGTCGGGTAGTGCACGACGCGGAAGCCTGGCGCCCGCCGCTCCACACCGTCCCGCCACTCGCTCACCAGGTCGACGTACGAGCCGTCCTCGACGCCCAGCTTCCGGGCGTCCTCCGGGTTGACCAGGACGACACGACGGCCGTTCCTGATCCCCCGGTAACGGTCGTCCAGGCCGTAGATCGTGGTGTTGTACTGGTCGTGCGAGCGCAGCGTCTGCAGCAGCAGCCGCCCCTCGGGCAGCTCGGGGAACTCGACCGGAGCGGCGGTGAAGTTGGCCTTTCCGGTGGCCGTCGGGAAGCGGCGCTCGTCGCGCGGGGCGTGCGGCAGCGCGAAACCCCCGGGGTGCGCCACGCGCGCGTTGAAGTCCTCGAAGCCCGGCACGACCCGCCCGATGCGGTCCCGGATCGTCGCGTAGTCCTTCTCGAACTCCTCCCACGGCGTGCGGCTCTCCTCGCCCAGCACCCGCCGCGCCAGCCGGCACACGATCGCGGGCTCGGACAGCAGCTGACCGCTCGCGGGCTCCAGCCGCCCGCGCGAGGCGTGCACCATGCCCATGGAGTCCTCGACGGTCACGAACTGCTCGCCGCCGCCCTGGAGATCACGCTCCGTGCGGCCCAGCGTCGGCAGGATCAGCGCCCGCGCGCCCGTGACCGCGTGCGAGCGGTTCAGCTTCGTCGACACGTGCACGGTGAGCCGGGCCCGGCGCATCGCCGCCTCGGTGACCTCCGTGTCGGGGGAGGCGGAGACGAAGTTGCCGCCCATGGCGAAGAAGACCTTCGCCTCGCCGTCGCGCAGCGCGCGGATCGCCCGTACGACGTCGTAGCCGTGCTCGCGCGGCGGGGCGAAGCCGAACTCCTTCTCCAGGGCGTCCAGGAAGGCGGGCGCGGGCCGCTCGAAGATGCCCATCGTGCGGTCGCCCTGCACGTTGGAGTGGCCGCGCACCGGGCAGACGCCGGCGCCCGGGCGGCCGATGTTGCCGCGCAGCAGCAGGAAGTTCACGACCTCGCGGATCGTGGGCACCGAGTGCTTGTGCTGGGTCAGACCCATCGCCCAGCACACGATGGTGCGCTCCGAGGCGAGCACCATGCGCAGCGCTTCTTCGATCTCCGCGCGCGTGAGACCCGTCGCCGCGAGCGTGTCGTCCCAGTCGGCGGCGCGGGCGGCCGTCGCGAACTCCTCGTAGCCGTGCGTGTGTTCCTCGACGAAGGCCTCGTCGACCGCGCCCTCCGTCTCGACGATCAGCTTGTTGAGGAGCCGGAACAGCGCCTGGTCGCCGCCGAGGCGGATCTGCAGGAACAGGTCGGTCAGGGAGGCGCCCGCGGTGAGCCCCTTGGGGGTCTGCGGGTTCTTGAAGCGCTCCAGACCCGCCTCGGGCAGCGGATTGACGCTGATGATCCGCGCGCCGTTCGCCTTCGCCTTCTCCAGGGCCGAGAGCATCCGCGGGTGGTTGGTGCCCGGGTTCTGGCCCGCCACGATGATCAGGTCCGACTTGTACAGGTCCTCCAGCAGGACGCTGCCCTTGCCGACGCCGATGGTCTCGGACAGGGCCGAGCCGGACGACTCGTGGCACATGTTGGAGCAGTCCGGCAGGTTGTTGGTGCCCAGCTCGCGCGCGAAGAGCTGGTACAGGAACGCCGCCTCGTTGCTGGTGCGCCCCGAGGTGTAGAAGACCGCCTCGTCGGCCGAGTCCAGCGCCGCGATCTCCTCCGCGACGATGCCGAAGGCGCGCTCCCAGGTGACCGGTTCGTAGTGCTCGCCGCCCTCCGGGAGGTACACCGGGTGCGTCAGCCGGCCCTGCTGGCCCAGCCAGTAGCCGCTGCGGGTCGCGAGGTCGGCGACGGAGTGCGCCGCGAAGAACTCGGGGGTGACCCGGCGCAGGGTGGCCTCCTCGGCCACGGCCTTCGCGCCGTTCTCGCAGAACTCCGCCCTGTGCCGGTGGTCCCCCTCCGGCCAGGCGCAGCCCGGGCAGTCGAAGCCGTCCTTCTGATTGACGCGCAGGAGCGTCAGCGCCGTCCGCCGCACCCCCATCTGCCGCTGCGCGACCCGCAGGGTGTGGCCGATGGCCGGGATGCCCGCCGCCGCGTGCTGGGGCTCCGAGACCTGCGGCGCGTCCTGAACCGGATCACCCTTGGGCGGCTTGGTGGCCATCGCGCGCTCCTTCGCGTACACGTGTGAAGTACGTCTCCGATCCTCGCACGCGCCGCCGGCACCGAGGCCGTCCGGGCCGGGCGGAGATGGTGAGCAAAGCTTGCGGAACCTGCGGTGCCGCCGCCGCGCGCCCGGCGCGGGACGGTGCGGGACGGCGCGAGGAGGCCGCGGGACGGCGAGGCCGGGACCGAGTGTCAGTGGCACGTGGCAGGATCGGTGTCGTGGCGAAGACAGCATCGAAGAAGACCGACAGCACCTCCGGCGGCCGACCGCGGCTGATGCTCATGGACGGGCACTCGCTGGCGTACCGCGCGTTCTTCGCGCTGCCCGCGGAGAACTTCACGACCGCGACGGGCCAGCCGACCAACGCGATCTACGGGTTCGCGTCGATGCTGGCCAACACCCTGCGTGACGAGGCGCCCACGCACTTCGCGGTGGCGTTCGACGTCTCCCGCAAGACCTGGCGGTCCGAGGAGTTCACCGAGTACAAGGCGAACCGCTCCAAGACCCCGGACGAGTTCAAGGGGCAGGTGGAGCTGATCGGCGAGCTGCTCGACTCCATGCACGTGCCCCGGTTCGCCGTCGAGGGCTTCGAGGCGGACGACGTCATCGCCACCCTCGCCACCCAGGCCGAGGCCGAGGGCTTCGACGTCCTGATCGTCACCGGCGACCGGGACTCCTTCCAGCTGGTCAGCGAGCACACCACGGTCCTCTATCCGACCAAGGGCGTCTCCGAGCTGACCCGCTTCACCCCGGAGAAGGTCTTCGAGAAGTACGGGCTCACCCCCGCCCAGTACCCCGACTTCGCGGCGCTGCGCGGCGACCCGTCCGACAACCTGCCGGGCATCCCGGGCGTCGGCGAGAAGACCGCCGCGAAGTGGATCAACCAGTTCGGATCGTTCGCGGAGCTGGTCGAGCGCGTCGACGAGGTCAAGGGCAAGGCCGGGCAGAACCTGCGCGACCACCTGGAGAACGTGAAGCTCAACCGCCGACTCACCGAGCTGGAGCGGCGCGTCGAGCTGCCGAGGACCGTCACCGACCTGGAGCGGACGGCCTACGACCGCAAGGGCGTCGCGGTGATCCTGGACACCCTGGAGATCCGCAACCCCTCGCTGCGCGAGCGGCTCTACGCCGTCGACCCGGGCGCCGAGGAGGCCGAGGCCACCCCGGTGGTCGCGGACGGCGTCGAGCTGGACGGCACCGTGCTGGGCACGGGTGAGCTGGCCGGCTGGCTCGCCGAGCACGGCGCGCAGCCGCTCGGCGTGGCCACCGTCGACACCTGGGCCCTGGGCACCGGCTCGGTGGCCGAGGTCGCGCTCGCCGCCTCCGACGGGAAGGCCGCCTGGTTCGACCCGACGGAGATCGACGAGGCCGACGAGACGGCGTTCCGCTCCTGGCTCTCCGACGCGGACCGGCCCAAGGTCTTCCACAACGCCAAGGGCGCGATGCGCGTCTTCGCCGAGCACGGCTGGAGCGTCGCCGGCGTGGGCATGGACACCGCGCTGGCCGCCTACCTGGTCAAGCCCGGCCGCCGCTCCTTCGACCTGGACGCGCTCTCCCTGGAGTACCTGCACCGCGAGCTGGCCCCCGCCGCCGCGGCCGACGGACAGCTCGCCTTCGGCGCGGACGAGGGCGCCGAGGCCGAGGTGCTGATGGTGCAGGCCCGCGCGATCCTCGACCTGGGCGAGACGTTCGAGAGCCGCCTGGCCGACGTCGGCGCCGCCGACCTGCTGCGCGACATGGAGCTGCCCACGTCCGCGCTGCTCGCCCGCATGGAGCGGCACGGCATCGCGGCCGACCGGGAGCACCTCCAGGCCATGGAGCAGATGTTCGCGGGCGCCGTCCGGCAGGCGGTCAAGGAGGCCCACGCGGCGGCCGGACGCGAGTTCAACCTGGGCTCGCCCAAGCAGCTCCAGGAAGTCCTCTTCGGCGAGCTGAACCTGCCGAAGACCAAGAAGACCAAGACCGGCTACACCACCGACGCCGACGCCCTGGCCTGGCTCGCCGCCCAGACGGACAACGAGCTGCCGGTGATCATGCTCCGCCACCGCGAGCAGGCCAAGCTGCGCGTCACGGTGGAGGGCCTGATCAAGACGATCGCCGCGGACGGCCGCATCCACACCACGTTCAACCAGACGGTCGCCGCGACCGGCCGCCTCTCGTCCACGGACCCGAACCTGCAGAACATCCCGGTCCGCACCGACGAGGGCCGCGCCATCCGCCGCGGCTTCGTGGTCGGCGAGGGGTTCGAGTCCCTGATGACGGCCGACTACAGCCAGATCGAGCTGCGCGTGATGGCCCACCTGTCCGAGGACGCGGGCCTGACCGAGGCGTTCACGTCCGGCGAGGACCTGCACACCACCGCCGCCGCCCAGGTCTTCTCCGTCGAGCAGTCGGCCGTGGACGCGGAGATGCGCCGCAAGATCAAGGCCATGTCCTACGGACTCGCGTACGGGCTCTCGGCCTTCGGCCTCTCGCAGCAGCTGAACATCGAGGCGGCCGAGGCCCGCGGCCTGATGGACGCCTACTTCGAGCGCTTCGGCGGCGTTCGCGACTACCTGCGCCGGGTCGTCGACGAGGCACGGGCCACGGGATACACGGCGACCCTCTTCGGCCGCCGCCGCTACCTCCCCGACCTCAACAGCGACAACCGCCAGCGCCGCGAGGCGGCCGAGCGGATGGCCCTGAACGCGCCGATCCAGGGCACGGCGGCCGACATCGTCAAGATCGCCATGCTCAACGTGGACAAGGCGCTGCGCGAGGCCGACCTCAGGTCCCGCATGCTCCTCCAGGTCCACGACGAAATCGTCCTGGAGATCGCTCCGGGCGAGCGGGCCGCGGCGGAGGAACTGGTCCGCCGCGAAATGGCCAACGCGGTGCAGCTCAGGGTCCCCCTGGGCGTCTCGGTCGGCGCGGGCCCGGACTGGGAATCGGCGGCGCACTAGTAAGCGGCGGCGGCAGGCGGTACGAGGCCCTGCCGCCGCCCTCGCCGCCCCCCGCCGCTGCGGGCAGTCGTGCCTCCCCCAGGGCCAGAACGGCCTGGGCGGCACCCCCAGGCGGCACGGGTGGGCGTGGCGGCACCCCGCGACGCCGGGCCGCGCACCCCCGCCCCGCCCACGTCGGCCACCCCGTCGGCGCCGGGCCGCGCACCCGTCCCCCAGCGCCGCCCGGCCCGCCCCGTCACTCCGGTGGCCCCCGAGGAAACGCCGCCGCCCCGGTCTCCCGTGAGGATGCGGGCATGGGTATACGCATGCTCCACCACCGGACCACACCGGCACGGGCACGCACCGACGGACCCGCCCGCGTGCCACTCCTCCCGGTCCCGGTCTTCGCGCCGGGCGCAAGTACCGGCCGCATCCCCACCACCGTCGCGACGGTCCTTCACCGCACCGCGACGGGCCTCCGCCGCAGGCTCGCCCACCGGGCCCCCGCGACCGCCGCCCCGCAGGGAACACCCGCCTGGCGGCTCTGGGCCGACCTGGCCCGCGGTTACCTCGCGCTGGCCCTCGCCCTGCTGCCGCGGCCCCGGCCCGCCCACACCTTCACCGTGTTCGTCGCGCCCACCGACACCCTCGGCACCCGACCCGGCGGCCCGGCCTCGTACTGACGCCGGTCCCGTACTGACGCCGGCCCCGGACGGCCCGCCCGCTGGGCGACCGAGGGCGAACGACAACAGAACCCCTCATATGGCCAAGTGGTGAATGTCGGGCAGGAACGGGTGCCCGTGCAAAGAAAGTTGCCGTAGGGTCGCCTGCGGCACCGTACTGGTCGAACTGACGACCACGGTGCCCGGAGGACGACGGTGCAACCGTTCGCACCGGTCGCTCGTCACAACAGGGCGGATACAGCGGGTACGACGGGCGAGCACGACAGCAGAACACGGACGGAGACGGACGCGCGGGCGTCCAGGGGAGGGGTTCACTCTATGGCGGCGCATTTCGACAGGAGGCTCCGCAAGGCGGCGGTCACCACCACCGTGGCGGCGGTCGCGGTCGCGGCCCTGTCCGCGTCCCAGGCCCCCGACGTCACGGCCGACGGCAACGGCAGACAGACCACCGCCGACAACGCGCCGACGTCCGACACTCCCCCCGAGGAGAGCGCCACCGGCAACTCGCGCTACTACACCGACCTGCCGCCCCTCAACAGCCCCAGCCCGGCTCCGACCACGGGCACCCCCGCGTCGCGCGGTTCGTCCGAGGCCGGCATCCCCGCGACCGTCCTCGACGCCTACAAGAAGGCCGAGTCCGAGCTGCGCCGGGCCAAGCCCGGCTGCAACCTGCCGTGGCAACTGCTCGCCGCCATCGGCAAGGTGGAGTCCGGCCAGGCCCGCGGCGGCCGCGTGGACGCCAACGGCACCACCATCGGCCGCATCATCGGCCCGCAGCTCGACGGCAACGGCTTCGCCCTCATCAAGGACACCGACAACGGCGTCTACGACGGCAACAGCAGGTACGACAACGCCGTCGGCCCGATGCAGTTCATCCCGTCCACCTGGGCGTGGGCGGGCCGCGACGGCAACAGCGACGGCAAGGAAGACCCCAACAACGTCTACGACGCCGCCCTCGCCGCCGGCCACTACCTGTGCCGCAACGGCTGGGACCTTGCCGACCAGGCCGACCTGAAGCGCGCGATCCTCAGCTACAACAACTCGCAGGACTACCTGAACACGGTCCTGTCGTGGCTGGAGTACTACCGCAAGGGCACCCACGAGATCCCGGACGGCACCGGCAGCCTCCCGGTGGGCCGCAGCGACGACCCCACCTCCGGCACCCGTTCCCCGGGGCGCGGCACGGGTGCGAGCAGCCGCCCCCAGACCCCCGGCACGGCGACGCCCAGTCCGGGCCGGAGCCCGAGCAGGCCGCCGGCCTCGGGCAGGCCCACCGATCCCGGAGGCCCGAGCACCAGCCCCTCCACGCCGCCCACGGACCCGGCGCCGCCGACCGAGACCCCCACGCCCACCGACACCGTTCACCACCTGGAGAACGCCGGCGCCACGGGGTTCACCGCGATCGCGGGCGACACGTTCGCCGAGAAGATCAGCACCCGCGCCGAGACCAAGGCCGGAGAGGCCGTCGGCAAGGTGCGCGTCCGCTTCACCGTCCTGGGCGACACGGACGCCACCTTCACCGGCGGTGAGAAGGTCGCCGCGGTCACCACCAACCCCTCCGGCGTGG
The DNA here is from genome assembly GCF_027947575.1 of Streptomyces rubrogriseus. Classification (NCBI taxonomy): domain Bacteria; kingdom Bacillati; phylum Actinomycetota; class Actinomycetes; order Kitasatosporales; family Streptomycetaceae; genus Streptomyces; species Streptomyces rubrogriseus. The sequence continues at coordinate 2,053,175 of NZ_CP116256.1, forward strand.
CCGTCGCGCCCGCACTGGTGGCGGGCGAGCAGACCGGTGGGTTCACCGTCCGCGCCACCGTCATCGGCCGTACCGTCCCCGGCCTCGACTACAAGGCCACCGTCACCGAGCGCGTCGCCGACGCCCTCACCAGCACCGGCGAGACCGAGCTGACCTGCACGCCGGGCGGCGAGTTCGCCGACCCGATCGAGGTGAAGGCCACGCTCAAGGGCGCCGTCGCGGACCAGGTCGCCGTCACCGCGACCCTCATCAAGTCCAAGGACGACCCGGCCGAGAACGACAAGGGTCCCTACTTCGAGGACGCCGACGGGAAGGCCGTCCGTACGCTGACCGGCCGGACGACCGACGCCAAGGGCCTGCTGGAGCTGCCCAAGCTGTACGCCGACGACGCGGAGGGCACGTACATCCTGCGCCTCACCACGCCGGGCGGCGCCACGCTCGACATCACCCTGAAGGTGGCCAAGGCGGCCGACCCGACGCCGGACCCGTCGACCGATCCGTCGACCGCCCCCTCCACCGAGCCGTCGACCGAACCTGCGGCGTAGGCACCGCCACCGTCCGCCCGGCGAGGCGCTCCCCGCCCCGCCGGGCCGCGGTCACCTGCCGAGCCGGGCCTTCGTGTACCGGGTCGGCTCCGCCGTGGCCGGGTCCTTTGGCCACGGATGCTTCGGGTACCGGCCGCGCAGCTCCGCCCGTACGCCGGTGTAGCCGTCCTTCCAGAACGAGGCCAGGTCGGCGGTGACCGCGGCCGGCCGGCCGGCCGGGGACAGGAGATGCACGAGGAGCGGCACCCCGGCGATCTCGGGCGACCGCTGGAGCCCGAACATCTCCTGCAACTTCACCGCGAGCACGGGCTGTTCGGGGTCGTCGTAGTCGATCCGGATCCTGGACCCGCTGGGGACGGGGATCCGCTCGGGGGCCAGCTCGTCGAGCCGCGCCGCCTCCCCGGACGCCCAGGGCAGCAAGCGCGTCAGCGCCTGCCCGGCGTCGATCCGCCCCAGGTCGGCCCGCCGCCGGGCCCGGCTCAGCTCGGGCTCCAGCCACTCGTCCGCGCGGGCGAGCAGGGCGTCGTCGGTGACGTCGGGCCAGGGCTCGCCCAGCCGGTGCCGCAGGAACACGAGCCGCTTGCGCAGCAGGTCGGCGTCGGCCGAACGCCGCAACAGCCCGAACCCCTCCCGCCGCAGCCCCTCCAGCAGGGCGCCCCGCACGAGTACGGGGTCGGCGTCGGCGAGGGGCCGCACCGCGAGTTCCACCGCCCCGAGCCGTTCGACCCGCCGCGCCACCACGTCGCCGTCGGCCCAGTGCACCTCGTCGCGCTCCGTCAGCAGCGCCCCCGCCGCGAGCCGGGCCGTCTCCTCGTCGACGGCCGCGCCGAGCTGCACGCGCGCGTGCCCCCTTCCCACCGGCCGGTCGGCCACGGCGACGGCGATCCAGGGCGCCCCGCGCAGTGCCGACCCCTGGGGGAGTTCGGCCCGGGTGCCGGAGACCATCAGATACGAACCGCCGTCCTTCCTGGCCACCCGCTCCGGAAACGCCAGCGCGGCGACCAGCCCGGCGAGAACGTCCTCACCGACCCGCTCCCCCTGCCCGCCGTCGCCACCCCCGACGGCGGCGCGCCGGCCCCGGCCGCTGTCGTCACCCTGCGCGGTGGCGCGCCGGCCCCGTCCGCTGTCGTCACCCTGTGCGGTGGCGCGCCAGCCCCGTCCGCTGTCGTCACCCTGTGCGGTGGCGCGCTGTCCCCGCCGGTCGTCGCCGCCCTCCACGGCGGCCCTCAGTCGCCGCACCTCGGCCCGCCAGCGCGCTCCGTACGCGCCCCCTCCGCGCCGGGCGGCCCGCAGTACGGACACGAGGTCGTCCCCGTACTCGCGGGGCGCCTCCTCACTCAACAGGCCCACCACCTCGGCCACCACCTCGGCCCCACCGCTCCTGAAGCCGCCCGCCCCGGGGACTCCGGCCCCGGCTGCGTCCGGTCGCGCGGTGCCGCCGGCGGCCTGTCGCGGCGCCGAGGTCCCCGTTGGCGAGGCGCCCGTACCGGGAGGAAGCGCACCGGAGCGGCCCGCGGGTGCCGCCGCCCCGAGGCGGCCCGGGGCGGAACCCCCGAGCCGGGCCCCGCCGCGTCCAGGAGTGCCCGGCCCAGCCGGGGGTGCAGGCCGAGACGGGACAGGCGTACACCTCGCTCCGTCGCGCGCCCCGCGCAGTCCACGGCGCCGACCGCCTCCAGCACCGACCGGGCGGCCGTCATCGCCCCGCCGGGCGGTGGGTCGAGCAGCGCCAGACCGGACGCGTCCGGATCGCCCCAGCAGGCCGCCTGCAGCGCGAACGCCGTCAGGTCGGCCACCTTGATCTCCGGCGCCGGGAACCGCGGCAGACGGGCGTCCTCCGCCTCCGCCCAGCAGCGGTACACCACCCCGGGCGCCTCGCGTCCGGCGCGGCCCGCCCGCTGCCGCGCCGCCGCCCGCGAGGCCCGTACCGTCGTCAGCGCGCTCAGCCCGCGCGCGTGGTCCACCCTCGGCTCCCGCGCGAGGCCCGCGTCCACGACCACCCGCACGCCCGGGACCGTCAGCGACGACTCGGCCACCGAGGTCGCCAGCACCACCCGGCGCCGCGCCCCGGGCGCCAGCACCGCGTCCTGCACGGCAGCGGGCGCCCGCCCGTGCACCTGGAGCACGTCGACGTCCCCCAGCGCCCCGAGGAAACCGGCGACGCGGGAGATCTCGCCCACCCCCGGCAGGAAACACAGGACGTCCCCGGCCCGCTCGGCCAGCGCCCGCCGCACCACCGAGGCCACGTGGGCGAGCAGCGCCGGGTCCACCCGCATCCCGTGCGGCGGGCGCACCGCACGCGCCGGCGGCGCCCACACGGTCTCGACGGGATACGACACGCCGTGCGCCTCGACCACCGGCGCGCCGCCCAGCAGCCGGGACCAGCCCTCCGCGTCGGTCGTGGCCGACGCGGCCACCAGCCGCAGCTCCGGCCGCAGGGCCTGCCGTACGTCCCACAGGAACGCCGCCGACGTGTCCGCGTCCAGATGCCGCTCGTGGCACTCGTCCAGCACCACCGCGTCGACGCCCGTCAGCTCCTGGTCCCGCTGGAGCCGCTGCAACAGCACGCCCGTCGTGACGACCTCCACGCGCGCGTGGCGCCCCACCACCCGCTCCCCGCGCACGGTGTACCCGACACTCGCGCCCGGCCTCTCACCCAGCAGCCACGCCATACGACGGGCCGCCGCCCGTGCGGCGATCCGCCGCGGCTCGGCCACCACCACGCGCCGCGCCGGAGCACCCTCCCCGCCCAGCAGCCCGGCCAGCGCCAGCGGCACCAGCGTCGTCTTGCCGGTGCCGGGCGGCGCGACCAGCACCGCCGTGCCGTGCTCCTCCAGGGCGTCGTGCAGCGCGGGCAGGGCACCGCGCACGGGCAGCGCGTCCAGGACGTCGTAACGGATCACGCCCCCAGTGTCGTACGTCCGCGAAAGCGCCCTCCACGCGCGCGTGGACCCGCCTTTTGGTACGGCTCAGTCGCGACGGCTCAGTCGCGCTCGCAGACGAAGATCGCCGTCCCCGGGATCAGATGCCCGCGCAGCGGCGACCAGCCGCCCCACTCCGAGGTGTTCCAGTCCGGCCACTCCGGCTCCACCAGGTCCACCAGCCGGAACCCGGACGTCACCACGTCCCGCACCCGGTCACCGAGCGTCCTGTGGTGCTCGACGTACACCGCGAGGCCGTCGTCGTCCTGCTCGACGTACGGCGTCCGGTCGAAGTACGAGGCGGAGACCGACAGCCCCTCGGGGCCCGGCTCGTCCGGGAACGCCCAGCGCAGCGGGTGCGTGACCGAGAAGACGAAGCGGCCGCCGGGCCGCAGCACCCGGCGCACCTCCCGCAGCACCAGCCGCGGGTCGGCGACGAATGGCAGCGCCCCGTACGCCGAGCACGCCAGGTCGAACGAGCCGTCCGCGAAGGGCAGCACCGACGCGTCGGCGCACACCAGGGGGAACGAGACGCCGATGCGCAGGGCGTGCTGGAGCTGGCGGTGGGAGAGGTCGAGGGCCACCGGACGGGCACCCTGGGCGGTCAGCCAGCGCGAACACTGGGCCGCGCCGGCGCCGATCTCCAGGACGTCCTTGCCCTTCAGGTCCTCCGGCGGGCCGAGCAGCTCCGCCTCCACCTCGTCCAGGCCCTCGGGACACCACACGAAGCGGTCGTCGCCGAGGAAGGTGCCGTGCTCGGTCTGGTACTCGTCCGCGTTCCGGTCCCACCAGCCGCGGTTGGCGCGGGAACTCTCAGTGACCCCGGCGGCACGCCGGGTGGCCTCGGGTTCGGATGCTTCGACTCCCTCTTGGATGACCGGCTCCCTCGTACTAGTCTGCGGGCTCTTCCGTGCCGCCCGCCCCTCGTGTCACGCAGGGGGCGTCCAGGGGTCCGTGTGGCCTCGGGAGGCGGCTTTTGTGCCGGGTATGCGGCGATCCGCCCCGGGTGTGCGGCTTCGCGCATTGACCCTGCCCGGCTGCCCCCGTATGCTACAAGTTGCGCTGCGGGCCTGCGCACCTCAGACGTAGCAGGTCGCGCTCGCATCTGTTGTATGTCCCCTCGGTTCTCGAGGCGTCACCAGTGGTTTTCGGTGACGCTTCCTTGGCTGTCCGGCTTCTGCAGAGCGAAACGGGCTCCCGGCGTAAGCAGTACCTACGACTTCAATGTCCGTACCGGAGCCCTTTCCCACATGACGAGCAGCACCGAGACCACCGCCACCACCCCGCAGGTTGCGGTCAACGACATCGGTAACGAGGAAGCCTTCCTCGCCGCGATCGACGAGACGATCAAGTACTTCAACGACGGCGACATCGTCGACGGCGTCATCGTGAAGGTCGACCGGGACGAGGTCCTGCTCGACATCGGTTACAAGACCGAAGGTGTCATCCCGAGCCGCGAGCTCTCGATCAAGCACGACGTCGACCCCAACGAGGTCGTCGCCGTCGGTGACGAGATCGAGGCCCTTGTTCTCCAGAAGGAGGACAAGGAAGGCCGCCTGATCCTCTCGAAGAAGCGTGCCCAGTACGAGCGGGCCTGGGGCACCATCGAGAAGATCAAGGAAGAGGACGGCATCGTCACCGGTACCGTCATCGAGGTCGTCAAGGGTGGTCTCATCCTCGACATCGGCCTCCGCGGCTTCCTCCCGGCCTCCCTGGTCGAGATGCGCCGCGTCCGCGACCTCCAGCCCTACGTGGGCAAGGAGCTCGAGGCGAAGATCATCGAGCTGGACAAGAACCGCAACAACGTGGTCCTGTCCCGCCGTGCCTGGCTGGAGCAGACCCAGTCCGAGGTCCGCCAGACGTTCCTCACGACCCTCCAGAAGGGTCAGGTCCGTTCCGGCGTCGTCTCCTCGATCGTCAACTTCGGTGCCTTCGTGGACCTGGGTGGCGTCGACGGTCTGGTCCACGTCTCCGAGCTGTCCTGGAAGCACATCGACCACCCGTCCGAGGTCGTCGAGGTCGGCCAGGAGGTCACCGTCGAGGTCCTCGACGTCGACATGGACCGCGAGCGTGTCTCCCTGTCGCTGAAGGCGACCCAGGAAGACCCGTGGCAGCAGTTCGCCCGCACCCACCAGATCGGCCAGGTCGTGCCCGGCAAGGTCACGAAGCTGGTTCCGTTCGGTGCGTTCGTCCGCGTGGACGAGGGCATCGAGGGTCTGGTCCACATCTCCGAGCTGGCCGAGCGCCACGTGGAGATCCCGGAGCAGGTCGTCCAGGTCAACGACGAGATCTTCGTCAAGGTCATCGACATCGACCTCGAGCGCCGCCGCATCAGCCTCTCGCTGAAGCAGGCCAACGAGGCCTTCGGTGCCGACCCGTCCACGGTCGAGTTCGACCCGACCCTGTACGGCATGGCCGCGTCCTACGACGACCAGGGCAACTACATCTACCCCGAGGGCTTCGACCCCGAGACCAACGACTGGCTCGAGGGCTACGAGACCCAGCGCGAGGCCTGGGAGACGCAGTACGCCGAGGCCCAGCAGCGCTTCGAGCAGCACCAGGCGCAGGTCATCAAGTCCCGCGAGGCGGACGAGAAGGCCGCTGCCGAGGGTGTCGACACCGCGGGTGCGGCCCAGGCCGCGTCCGGTGGCGGCGGTGGCGGCGGCTCCTACTCCTCCGAGGGTGGCGACAACTCCGGCGCCCTGGCGTCGGACGAGGCGCTGGCCGCGCTGCGCGAGAAGCTGGCCGGCGGCCAGAGCTGAAGCTCTGCACCGGCCGCTGACACACAGCGGTCGAAGCACGACGGTTGACTGAGGGGCCGCACCTTTCGAGGTGCGGCCCCTTCAGTGCTCCCTCCGGGAATGCCCCACCCCACAAGGGTGTTGTGACATACGAACACGAGGAGGGGAGCGGTCACTGTGCTTGATCCGCAGGATTTGTACACCTGGGAGCCGAAGGGCCTCGCCGTCGTCGACATGGCACTCGCCCAGGAGTCGGCCGGACTGGTCATGCTGTACCACTTCGACGGATACATCGACGCCGGGGAGACCGGCGACCAGATCGTCGACCAGGTGCTCGACTCGCTGCCCCACCAGGTCGTCGCCCGTTTCGACCACGACCGGCTCGTGGACTACCGGGCCCGCCGGCCGCTGCTGACCTTCAAGCGGGACACCTGGTCGGACTACGAGGAACCCACCATCGAGGTGCGGCTCGTCCAGGACGCCACCGGCGCACCCTTCCTGTTCCTGTCCGGTCCCGAGCCGGACGTGGAGTGGGAGCGCTTCGCCGCGGCCGTGGGGCAGATCGTGGAGCGGCTGGGCGTCCGCCTGTCGGTGAGCTTCCACGGCATTCCCATGGGCGTCCCGCACACCCGGCCCGTCGGCATCACCCCGCACGGCAGCCGGACCGACCTCGTGCCGGGCCACCGCAGCCCCTTCGAGGAGGCGCAGGTCCCCGGCAGCGCGGAGGCACTCGTCGAGTACCGGCTCGCGCAGGCCGGCCACGACGTGCTCGGCGTCGCCGCGCACGTCCCGCACTACGTCGCCCGCTCCGCGTACCCGGACGCGGCGCTGACCGTCCTGGAGGCGATCACCGCGGCGACCGGCCTGGTCCTGCCGGGCATCGCGCACTCCCTGCGCACGGACGCCCACCGCACCCAGACGGAGATCGACCGGCAGATCCAGGAGGGCGACGAGGAGCTCATCGCCCTCGTCCAGGGCCTCGAGCACCAGTACGACGCGGCCGCCGGTGCCGAGACCCGCGGCAACATGCTCGCCGAACCCGTCGAGATCCCCTCCGCCGACGAGATCGGCCGCGAGTTCGAACGGTTCCTCGCCGAGCGGGAGGGCGACGGCTGACCCCGTGACCGGCACCCTCTAAGCTTCCGCTCATGCTGAGGGTTGGTCTGACCGGCGGGATCGGCGCCGGCAAGAGCGAGGTGTCACGGCTCCTCGTGGAGCACGGTGCCGTACTGATCGACGCCGACAGGATCGCGCGCGAGGTCGTCGCCCCCGGGACACCGGGGCTCGCCGCGGTCGTGGCGGCGTTCGGCGAGGAGATCCTGGCCGAGGACGGCAGCCTGGACCGGCCGAAACTCGGCTCGATCGTGTTCGCCGACCCCGAGAAGCTGGCCGTCCTGAACGGCATCGTGCACCCCCTGGTCCGCGAGCGCTCCAGTGCCCTCGAGGAGGCCGCCGCCGAGGACGCCGTCGTCGTCCACGACGTCCCCCTGCTCACGGAGAACGGCCTGGCGCCGCTGTACGACCTCGTGGTCGTCGTGGACGCCGCCCCCGCCACCCAGCTCGACCGGCTGGTGCGGCTGCGCGGCATGACCGAGCAGGACGCACGGGCCCGCATGGCGGCCCAGGCGACGCGCGAGCAGCGCCGGGAGATCGCGGACGTGGTCGTCGACAACGACGTACCGCTTCAGGAGCTGCGGCGGCGCGTCAAGGAGGTCTGGGACGAACTGGTGCGCGGGGCGCACACGGAATAGCGGGTCCGGTGCGTGCGTTGATCCCTTGCAGCGAGGGAAGGACTCAGCCGTGCCCGAGACAAGCGGTCCGACCGGACGTACTCCGGAGACGGATGTCATCGACTTCCGTGCCGCCGAGCAACTGCTCGCGGCCCGGGACCCGCGCGGCGCGGTGAAACTGCTCGACGGTGTCATCGGCGCCCACCCCGAGAACACGGCCGCCCGGCTGCTGCGCGCGCGTGCCTTCTTCGCGGCGGCGCAACTGCGTCCGGCCGAGCTGGAGTTCACCATCGTCCTGGAGCGCGAGCCGGATAACGCGTTCGCGCACTTCGCCCTCGCCCGCACCTTTGAGCGCCGGGGCTGCCCCGGCCAGGCCCGGCGCCACTTCCGGCTGGCCGCGGCCCTGGACCCGAACCCGGAGTACCTGCAGCAGGCGCGCTTCGACTCCTGACCGCGCGGTCAGCGCCTGGGCGGCGGGTACGGCGGGATGTCCCGGCCCGGCTGGTAGTGCGGGCCCTGGCGGAGGTGCCGGAGGATCACCGTCAGGTCGGCCGTGACGACGAGCCACAGCACCCCGCAGGCGAGCGCCCAGCCGAAGTGCCCCGTGAGCGCGAAGACGGCCGTGCCGAAGATCGCCCAGGCCAGCCCCCACAGGCTCAGCCAGAACCGCGCCCGCAGGGCACTGCGCGCGGTGGCCGGTTCACTGCCCGTACGCATCGGTTCACCACTCCTGTATCGAACGTACTGCGGCGCGCGCCGAGGGGGAAACGAGGCGTGTCTGCTTAACCGACCGCACCGCGGGACGGCGCGCGTTCACTCGGTCGGGTGAACCGGGGGTGAGGGGGAACGGGTGTGCGGGGGCGGGCCGTTGGGCTGGTATGGAGCTGAGCATGCGAGAGGGACACCAGGGGACGGGGCCCGGGGCGATCACCCCGGACGGCTGCGCGGTCGAGCTCTATTCGCGGCTGCCGGCCGGAGCCGAGCCGGACATCGTCGCCGCCGTCGTGCCCGAGGGCGCGCGGATACTGGAGCTGGGCAGCGGGGTGGGGCGGATGACGCACCCCCTGCTGGAGAGGGGGTTCGAGGTCACCGCGGTGGACGAGTCCGCCGAGATGCTGGAGCGCGTGCGCGGGGCGCGCACCGTATGCAGCCCGATCGAGGACCTCGACCTCGGCGAGCGCTTCGACGTCGTGATGCTGGCGTCGTTCCTGGTGCACGCCGGGGACGTCGAGGTGCGGCGGGGCCTGCTGCGCACCTGCGCCCGGCACGTGGCGGAGGACGGCTGTGTACTGATCCAGCGGGAGGGGGCGGATTACCACACGAATCTGCCGCGTGAGCGGGTGGATCCCAGCGGCTTCACCATCCGGATCCTGTCCGCGGACCCGGTGGGTGACGGCGTCAACTCGGTCCGGGCGGAGTACGAGTTCCCGGACGCGGTCTGGACCCAGACCTTCCGGGCCCGGCCACTGACCAGGGAGCAGTTCGAGGAGGCACTGGGGGAGGCGGGACTCGCGGTGGACCGGTATCTCACCGACGACGGGACGTGGGTGCGGGCCGTGCCCGTGCGGCAGGGGTAGCGGCGAGGGGAGAGATCCGGCAGGCCCGGCAAGGGCGGACAAGGGCGGAGGGGAGTCGGGGCGCGGTCCGGCGATGAGTTCCGGAGCGGCGGGCGGTCTGTATCCCGACAGCAGCACGGACCGCTCGGCTCAGGAGATCGCCATGTCCGAAACCACCGCTCGCCCCGCCTCCGCCCCCACCGCCGCCGTCCCGGCCCGCCCGCGCGGCCTCCGGGTCGCCTTGCGCGTCGTGCAGGTGCTCCTCGCGCTGTTCTTCGCCGTCGCGAGCGCCCTGCCCAAGCTGATCGCGCACTCCTCGGCGGCCGACACCTTCGCCGAGATGGGCTGGGGCGACGCGGGCATGTACGCCATCGGTGTCCTCGAGCTGACGGGAGCGGTCGCCCTGCTCGTCCCGGTGCTGCAATCGGTGGCGGCGACGGCGCTGAGCGCGCTGATGGTGGGCGCGTTCGTCGTCCAGCTCACCTACTTCGACGGTGCGAACGCGGCGACACCGCTGATCCTGATGGTGCCGCTCCTGGTCGTCGCCCGGGCCCGCCGCGGGCACAACGAGGAGCTGCGCCGACTGCTGCGCGCCCGGATCCTGCGCGGCTGACCCGGGCATGACCCGTGCACGGGACCGCTTAGGGCCTGGTCCCCGCGTCCCTCCGAGAGCTGCTCAGGCCTTCCAGCCCCCGGAGCCGGTCCATCTCGCGGCGGTCGCGCTTGGTCGGGCGGCCGGCGCCGCGGTCGCGGATGCCCGCCGGGGCGACGGCCTCGCGGGGCGGGGGCGGCGGCGAGTTGTCGATGTAGCACTGGACGGCGACCGGGGCACCGACGCGCTTGCGGATCAGCCGTTTCACGACGACGACCCGTTCCCGGCCCTCCTGTCGCAGGCGCACCTCGTCACCGACGCGGAGCGAGTACGCGGGCTTCACCCGCTCGCCGTTCACCCGGACATGGCCGCCGCGACAGGCGGTCGCGCCCAGCGAACGGGTCTTGATCAGGCGGACGGCCCAGATCCAGCTGTCCACGCGGACGCTCTCCCCGTTCTGCGGCCCGGCCGCCTCGGCGGCGGCGATCGCCGCCGCCGTCTTCGGGTCCGCGGCCGTCTTCGGGTCCGGTGTCGCCGTCTTCGGGTCCGGTGTCCCGGCCGCGGCAGCGGCGCCGTCCCGCGGTGCGGCCACCGGGCCGCTCCCGCCTTCGTCGTGCTCGGAAGCCATGGTCCGACCCTAACCGCCCGGCACGGCGCGGCGGGCCGCAATTTCGGCGACCGACGACGGCCACCACGAACGGGGGCACGAGAGGGTCTTACGGTGGAGGCATGGACACCGGCGGCCTCTCCGTACTCGACCAGCGCATCGCGGGATGCCGGGCCTGCCCGCGGCTGGTCGAGTGGCGGGAAGAGGTGGCCCGTACCAAACGGGCGGCCTTCGCCGACTGGACGTACTGGGGCCGGCCCGTGCCCGGCTTCGGCCCGCCGGACGCGCGGCTGCTGATCGTCGGCCTGGCGCCCGCGGCCCACGGCGGCAACCGCACCGGCCGGATGTTCACCGGCGACCGCTCCGGCGACGTGCTGTACCAGGCGCTGTACGACGTGGGCCTCGCCTCGCAGCCCACCGCGGTCCGCGTGGACGACGGCCTGGAACTGTACGGCGTGCGCGTCACCTCGCCCGTGCACTGCGCCCCGCCCGCGAACAAGCCCACCCCCGCCGAACGGGACACCTGCCGTTCCTGGCTCGTCCAGGAGCTGGGGCTGCTGCGGCCGACACTGCGGGCGGTGGTCGTCCTCGGGGCCTTCGGCTGGCAGGCGGCGCTGCCCGCGTTCGCCGGGGCGGGCTGGACCGTACCCCGCCCCCGTCCGGCCTTCGCCCACGGCGCGCAGGTGACGCTGGACGCCGCCGACGGACCGGACCTGCACCTCTTCGGCTGCTTCCACGTCAGCCAGCGCAACACCTTCACCGGCCGGCTCACCCCCGAGATGCTGCGCGACGTGCTGCGCACGGCGGCGGAGACGGCGGGGCTGCCCGCGCGGTGAGGGCCGCACCGTAAAGCGGATGAGCGGCCGGGCCCACGCCGCTACGGTGCTCCGATGGGCCTGTATCCGGAAATCGAACCGTACGACCACGGCATGCTCGACGTCGGGGACGGCAACCACGTGTACTGGGAAACCTGCGGGAACCCGCACGGCAAGCCCGCGCTCGTCCTGCACGGCGGACCGGGCAGCCGCGCGAGCCCGGGTCTCCGGCGCTACTTCGACCCCGCCGCCTACCGGATCGTCCTCCTCGACCAGCGGGGCGCCGGACGGTCGCGCCCCCGCGCGAGCGCCTACGCCACCGACATGAGCGTCAACACGACCGCCCACCTCATGGCGGACCTGGAGCGGCTGCGGGCCCACCTGGGCATCGAGCGCTGGCTGGTGTGGGGCGTGTCCTGGGGCTCGGTCCTGGGCCTGCGGTACGCGCAGACGCACCCCGGCGTGGTGAGCGAGCTGGTGCTGACCGGGGTCGCCACCGGTTCCGACGCCGAAGTGGCCCTCCTGACGCGGGGACTGGGAAACATCTTCCCGGAGGCGCACGAGCGGTTCCTCGCCGAGCTGCCCCCGGACGAACGCGACGGAAACCTGGCCGCCGCGTACAACCGGCTGCTGGAATCGCCGGACGCGGCGGTGCGCGAGCGGGCCGCGCGGGCCTGGACCGACTGGGAGACGGCGACGATCCCGGCACCGCCCGGCTCGGTCGCCCGGTTCCAGGACCCGGACTTCCGGATGGGCTTCGCCCGTACCGTGACGCACTACTGGGGCAACGACCACTTCCTCGGCGACGGCAACGACGAGGGCGTGGTCCTCAGGGACGCGCACCTGCTGAAGGGCATCCCCGGCACCCTGGTCCAGGGCAGCCTCGACTTCGGCAACCTCCTCGGCATCGTCTGGCGGCTCCACCACGCCTGGCCCGACAGCGACCTGGTGATCGTGGACGAGGCCGGACACGACGCCGGGGCGACCGGCGACGAGGCCCTGCTGGCGGCGACGGACACGTACGCGCGCGGGGACACCCCCTAGGTGGTGCCGTCCGGGTCTGGCCGGGGTCGCCACACATAGCGCACGTCCGGCTCCCGCTCCTCGTTCCGGTCGCCGTCCGTCCACTCCACGGCCCGGAACCCGTGCCGTTCGTAGAAGCGCCGCGCGGGCGCGTTGACCTGGAAGGTCCACAGCGACAGCCCGTCCGTCCGGCGCTCCTTGGCCAGGGCGACGAACCGGTCACCGATCCCGCACCCGCGCCGCTCGGGGGCGAGGTACAGCTGAGACAGCTCCTCGCCCTCCAGCACCATCACACCGGCGACCTCGCCACCGGCCCCCTCCGCCAGCCAGGTCTCGTACCGCTCCACCACCACGTGCCGGAAGTACGCGCGGACCTCGGCGTCGGAGCGGGGTCGGACGACGGTCGGCAGCGCGGTGGCGAAGGAACGCAGCCAGACGTCGGCCGCGGCCCGCGCGTCGGCGGCACGGGCGCGCCGCAGGACGACCGCCCCGGCACCGGACTCGCCATCTGCCTCGCTGTTCACGGTCGGCCGCTCTCCGGCACCACCGCGGTCGCGGTGATCTCCACCAGCTGACCCGGATAGCCGAGACAGCTCACCCCGAGCAGCGTCGAGGAGTGCGGACCGGTGCTGAGCCCGGACGCCTCGACCACGTCCCAGACGGCGGACAGCGCGGCGGTCTCGGCGCTCACCACGTACACATCGGTCGACAGCACGTGCTCCAGCCCGCTCCCGACGGCACGCAGCTGCTCGGTGAGGTTCGCGAGCACCTGCTCGGCCTGACGGACCGGATCGCCCTCGCCGACCAGCTTCCCCTCCGCGTCGAGCGGAACGGAACCGGCGAGGAACGCGAGCCTGGTCCCGGCCTCGACGACGGACGCGTGGGAGTAGACGGGCGGCGGGAAAAGGCCGGGCACGGTGACGCGCTGGATCACGTGGACTCCTGGAGGACGGGCGGGCAACCTCCTGATCGTCCGTGCCGCGCCCGCTGCGCGCACCCGAATTTCGCTCGCGGCCCACACCCCGGCCGCCTAGGCTCCCCAGCGTCGCCACCCGCCGCCCGCACCGTCAGGAGCCCGCACCAGTGCCCTCGCCCGCCCTCACGGACCAGGTCTTCCTCGACACCACGGCCGACCGGCTCGCCGCCCTGCCCGCCGTCCGCGCGGTGACCCTCGGCGGCTCCCGGGCACAGGGCACGCACGGACCGGACAGCGACTGGGACCTTGCGGTCTACTACCGGGGCGCCTTCGACCCGGCGGACCTCCGCGCCGTCGGCTGGCCGGGCGAGGTCTCGGAGCTCGGCGCCTGGGGCGGCGGCGTCTTCAACGGCGGCGGCTGGCTGACGATCGACGAGCGCCGCGTCGACGTGCACTACCGCGACCTCGACTCGGTCGAGCACGTGCTGACGGAAGCGCAGGCGGGCCGCTTCGGCGTCGAGCCGCTGATGTTCCACCTGGCGGGCATCCCGACCTACCTCGTGGTCGCCGAGCTGGCGATCAACAAGGTGCTGCGCGGCGAACTGACCCGCCCCGACGGCTACCCGGAGGCCCTGCGCACCGCCGCACCCGAACACTGGTACGGCATGGCCACCGCCACCCTCGCCTACGCCAAGGCGGGCCACGCCCCCAAGGGAGCCCTCACCCAGGTCGCCGGCGCGCTCGCCCTCGCCACCACCCAGACGTCCCACGCGGTGTTGGCGGCACGGGGGGAGTGGGTGACGAACGAGAAGGGGCTGGTCGAGCGGGCCGGGCTGGACGGGATGGACGTGCTGCTCGCCGGTCTGACGCCGGAGCCGCGGGCTCTGGACGACGCGGTGACACGGGCCGGGACCCTGCTGCGGGACGCTCTGGACGCCGCCCGCTCCTGACGGCCCCGCACCCACCGCCCCGCACCCACCGCACCGCAGGCTCCGTGGCGCTCAACGGCCGTCATCCCCCCGAAACAAGCTCGTTTCCGCGCCTTCGAAAACCCGTCGTACGCTTGACAGCGCACCGCCCAGCCCGGCCACCGTCGCCCGAAGGCTCACCACCGCCTCGCCCGGACGACAGGAGCCCCGCACCCCGTGTTCCGCACCGCCGCCCACGCACTCCCGCCCTGGCTCGGCCACGCCTTGAACGCCCAGCGCGGCCCGGTGCCCTGGAACGCGGTGGTCCGGGGCGCGCTGGCCGGCGGGCCGCTGCTGATCGCCGCCCTGGTCGCCGGGCGGGCCTCCCTCGGGGTCGTCGCCGCGATCGCCGCCATGCTGGCCGGGATCAACGACCGGCCGGGCAGTCGCCGTACCTCCGTGCGGCGGATCGGCGTACCCGCGCTCGCGGGGGCGCTCGGGCTGCTCGTCGGGACGTACGCCGGCCAGCACCTCGGGGCCGTGGCGCTGACCCTGGTGCTGACCGGGCTCGGACTGGTCGCCGGGTGCGTCAGCGCCGTCGGGCCGGTGGCGTCCGGGGCGGGGACCCAGCTGCTGGTCACAGCGGCCGTGGGTGCCGGGATGCCGCTGCCGGACCCCGGGTGGCGGAGCGTCCTCGCCTTCCTCGCCGGTGCCGGATGGCTGCTTCTGCTGCGGCTGGTCCTGCCCACCCCCACCTCCGTCACCGGCGACCTCCGTCTCGACTTCCGCTTCGACGGGGAACGGGCGGCCGTCGCCGACGTCTACGAGGCCGTCGCCGCGCTCCTCGACGCGGTCGGCACGGAACACGCCGTGGCCCGCCGGGCCGCGCTCACCGCCGCGCTCGACCACGCGCAGGACGCGCTCGCCGGACCCCGGCTGCGACGCCGCGCCGCCACCGCCGCCGAACGCCGACTGCACGCCCAGTACGCCGCCGCCCTGCCCCTCGGCGAGGCCGCGACGGCGCTCGCGTGGGCGGAGCGGGCGGTGCCCGCGCGGGCCGGCGAAGGCCCCCGGCGGCTCGCGGCGGCCGTCCGCGGCAACACCCACGCCGGGCCGCTGCCCGCCCCCAGCCGGACCGATCCCGCCCTGCGCGCCCTGGACGACGCCCTGCTGCACGCGGCGCAGGCCTTCGACCGGGGCAGGGGCCCCGACCTGCACGTGCGGAGGCGATCGCCCCGCTCGGTGGCGCGGGCGGTGCTCGGCCCGGGCGGGCGGGAGTACGGGCTGCGGGCCGGGCTGTGCTTCGGCGCCAGTGCCGCCGTCGCGCAGGTGCTGCACCACGGTCACTGGTACGGCTCCCACCAGCACTGGTACTGGCTGCCCGCCACCGCCGTCTTCCTCGTCAAGCCCGACCTCGGCCCGCTCGTGTCCCGGGTGCTGTGCCGGGCGGCCGGGACGGTGCTCGGGGCGCTGCTGTTCGCCGGGTTCGCGGCCGTGCTGCCCCGGCCCGAGGGGCTGGTCGTCCTCGTCGCGGTCTGCGGTGCCCTGGTGCCGGTCGCCGCGCGGCACTTCGCCGCCCAGACCACCGTCGTCACCGTTCTCGTCCTCGCCCTGGTCATGATCGGCGGCGAACCGCAGGCCTCCGCCGGCCGCATCGGGGAGACGCTGCTGGCCTGCGCGATCGTGCTGGTGGCCGGGCACCTGCCGATGCCGGGGCAGCGGGGCGCGGGCATCCGGGCGGGAGTCGACGCCGCCGACGCGGCCGCGCACGCCTACCTCACGCACGTACTGAGCGAGTCCGACGACCGCGCCGCCCGGTGGACGCTGCGCCGGGAGGCCTACCGGACGCTCGCCGAGGCCCGTGCCGCCATCGCCCGTGCCGCCGCCGAACTGCCCGCCCTGGCCCGGCACTCCGAGGGCACCGACGAGGTCGCGGCGGTCCTCGAACGGCTCGTCGACACCACCACCGCGTGCGCCGTGCACCTCGACGACGCCGGGCGGCTCACACCCCGCCACACCGAACGGCTCGCCGCGCTGCGGGACGAACTCGCCGAGCGGCGCGGACGCGTGGGACGGCACCGTACGTTGGCGTGATGACGCCTTCTTCCCCCGAGCCCGCCGATCTCGTCATCACCGGCTGCACCGTCCTCGTGCACGACGACCGTGGACGGATCGGCTTCGAGCAGGACGCGGCCGTCGTCGTACGCGGCGGAGTCGTCGACTCCGTGACCACCGCCGCGGCAGGGGCCTCGGTGCCCGCCGCCGACCGCATCGACGCACGCGGTCAGGTCGCCCTCCCCGGGCTGATCAACTGCCACACCCACACGCCCATGGTCGCCCTGCGCGGACTCGCCGAGGACCTGCCCACCGAGGAGTGGTTCAACGACGTCGTCTGGCCCGTCGAGTCCAACCTCACCGAGCGGGACGTGACCCTGGGCGCCCGGCTGGCCTGCGCCGAGATGATCCGCGCGGGCGTCACGGCCTTCGCGGACAGCTACTTCCACATGGACGCCGTGGCCGCGGTCGTCGACCGGTGCGGGATGCGGGCCCAGCTCGGGCAGGCGTACTTCTCCTCGCAGGGGCCCGAGGGCCTGGCGGCGTCGCTGGACTTCGCGCTGCGCCGCCGCGGCTCCGCCGGCGGCCGGATCACCACCGCCCTCGCCCCGCACGCCCCCTACACGGTGGTCGACGCCGACCTCGCCGCGACCGCGGAACTCGCCCGCGACCACGGACTGCCCGTGCACCTGCACGCCGCCGAGAACCGCGACCAGACCGACACGAGCCTCGCCCGGCACGGGGTCACCCCCATCGGGGTCCTGGAACGCACCGGAGTCCTCGCCACCGACGTGCTCATCGCCCACGGCACCGGCATCACCGAGGACGACCTGCCGCTCCTCGCGAGCGCGGGCGGCCGTACGGCGGTGGCGACCGCGCCCCGCGGCTACCTCAAGTTCGGCTGGCCCGGCACCACACCGGTGCGCGCGCTGCGTGACATCGGCGTCCCCGTGGGGCTGGCCACGGACGGTGCCGCGTCCAACAACTCCCTCGACGTGTGGGAGTCGATGGCGCTCACGTCCCTGATCCAGAAGTCCACCGAGGGTGATCCGCGCTGGCTGACCTCCCGCCAGGCCCTCCACCACGCCACCGTGCAGAGCGCCCGGGCCGTCGGGCTCGGGGACGCCGTGGGGCGCATCGCACCCGGGTGGCGGGCGGACCTGATCCTGGTCGACCTCACCGGACCGCACACCCAGCCCGTGCACGACCTCGCCGCCACCCTGGTGCACAGCGCGCGCTCCGCCGACGTGCGCACGACGATCGTCGACGGACGCGTCCTCATGCGGGACCGCGAACTGCTCACCGTGGACGTGCCCGAGGTGGTCCGGGAACTGGAGGAGCGGCTGCCCGCCCTGACCGACCGCGGGCACGGCCGGCGCATCCAGGAGTACGACACCTGAAAGGCCTGTTCAGAGCTTGTTCGCAGCCTGTTCGGCGACCCGCTGAAAAGAATCTTGCCGGGCAGCGATGAGTTCCGCTCCGCCCTTCGGTCACCACCCGGACGGCCCGACCGCGTCGTCGTACAGGAGGCTGGAGTATGTCGCTGCCCGAGATCGTCACCCGCGCGGACTGGCGCGCGGCGCGCGAGGCCTTACTGGCCAAGGAGAAGGCGGCCACCCGCGCGCGTGACGCCCTCAACGCCGAGCGGCGCGGGCTGCCCATGGTGGAGGTCGACAAGGAGTACGTGTTCGAGGGCGGCGACGGCAAGGCCACCCTGCTCGACCTCTTCGAGGGCCGGGAACAGCTCGTCGTCTACCACTTCATGTTCGCGCCCGAGTGGGACGCCGGCTGCCGCAGTTGCTCGGCGTTCCTGGACCAGATCGCCCATCTCGCCCACCTCAGGGCCCGCGGTACGTCCTTCGCGGCCGTCTCCCGGGCGCCCTACCCGAGGATCCTGCCGTTCAAGGCGCGGATGGGCTGGACACTGCCCTGGTACTCGTCGTACGTCAGCGACTTCAACACCGACTTCGAGGCGACCCTGGAGCACGAGGGCGAGCTGGTCGAGCGGCCGGGGCTCAGCTGCTTCCTGCGGGACCGCGAGCGGGTCTTCCACACCTACTCGACGTACGAGCGCGGCCTCGACGGGCTCGGATCCACCACCAGCCTGCTCGACCTGACCGCGCTAGGCCGGCGGGAGTCGTGGGAGAAACCGGAGGGGCGCGCGTCGGCTCTCGGTGCGCCTGCGGGCAGCCGGAGAGTGCGCTATCACGACGAGTACGAGGACTGAGACGCTCGGTGGCGAAAACGGCCGGACGGCCGAGGCACCGTTCACACTTTGCGGTGAACAGGTGTCAACTATGTCTCAGTACCATCACCACGCGAGGCGTCCGCTCCATGGTTGGCGTTTAACTCTACGAGTACAGCGCTACATGGAGGTGCGGAGTGAACGGGCGAACGGTGCTCGAACGCTTTCCCGCCGGCGGACCGCGGGGATCCTGGCCGGCGGAGGAGTTCGCACAGGCGCGGCGTCTGGAAGGCATGCCCGCCGAGGTCGTGATGGACCTCGCGACGGACATGTTCCTGGTCGTCGTGCGCCGCGACACCGCGGGTGACGCGGCGGCCTGACGCGCCGCCGCCCGGCTCCTACGCGCTCACCGCCCGCGACCAGGTGGGCGTCGTGTTCGTCAGCCGGCACAGGGCCAGGTATAGCGGGATCGGCGGCGTGTAGGGGACCGTGCCGTCCGAGCGGTGGAGGAGGGCGGGCAGGCTCGTGGAGCCCGGCACCACCGCACCGGTCGCGTAACGCGCGGGGGCGGGCCACTCCAGCGCGTAGTCGGAGTCGGACGGAACGATCCACCACCAGTGCGTCTCATCGGCGTAGACGCACCCCACGCGTGGCAGCCGGGGCAGTACCTGCTGGCCGAGGCGGGCGGGAACGGCCACCGCGTCGCAGCCCAGCGGTGCCGTCATACCGTCCGGCACGGGCAGTCTCCGAGGTGTTCCGGCGGTGTGCCGTCCGCGCTGGAGGCGGACCATCGTGTCCAGACCCAGCGGTCGGACGCCGGACGCGGCCCTCATAGCCATTCGGTCCCCGTTCCACGGAGTGTTTCCCGGCCCTGGCGGCTCTCTGTGGCCCGCCGGGGCTCTGTGATCCCCCGGGCCCCGCGCGGCCGGTGGTCTTCCCGACGGCGGGACTCGGCCTCGCCCTCGTCCCCCGTGTCATCCGTCGGGGCGGGCTTCGGCCGGGCGCCCCAGCCCAGGTCGTTGTGGGGCTCCGCGGGGTCGCGCGGTTCGTCGGCCTTGCGCGGCAGTTCCGCCCAGACCAGCAGTCCGGGGCCGTGCTCGTGGGCGCCCCAGGCCTCGCACAGGGCATCGACGAGGATCAGGCCCCTGCCGTGCTCGTCCTCGGGCTGCTGATCGGCCGAGGGGTGGGGCTGGCCCGGGGCGCAGCCCTCGTCGCGCACGGCTATGCGGACCAGGTCGTCGGCGTCGTGCAGCTCGCACACTATGTGTCTGCTCGCCGTGTGCACGATCGCGTTGGTCACCAGCTCGGAGACGACCAGGGCCGCGGTGTCACAGGTGTCCTCGCACACTGCCCAGCCGCTCAGCCGGGCCCGTGTCAGGCGTCTGGCCTGTGAGGGAGAACCCGGATGAGCGGCCAGCTCGAAACGGAACCGGCGCTCGGCGGCGGCGGCTCCCGAAGCGCCGGCTCCCATGGCGGCACCGAGGCCCAGGGAGCCCGCGGCGGCGTCTGTTCCTAAGGGCGCGGACGGAATCACGCTTGCCACTATCGCCCCGCCGTGAACACTTGGCAAGTGTCACTCTGAAAAATGCAGAGTGCTGTGTGACGTTCTGGACGGCCGTGGCACACTGCTCGCAACAGCACGTCGAGCGGCGCCACTTCAGGTCGTCGAAGACCTCGCCAGGTTTTCGAACAGACCTTCGAATGGCGCCGCCGGGCTGTCCGCACCAGGACACGCCGGGCCTCGCCGCGGCTGTCCGTACAGAAGAACAGGGACGCAAGGACTCTGGGACGCAGGGAATCTTTCGGGACTCTTCAGGAGGTGGGCGGTGAGCGAGCCGCGGTCCGCGCCGACGGTCGGCCAGGTCGTACTCGGCCGGCGCCTGCTGGACCTGCGGGAACGTGCCGGTCTCAAGCGCGAGGAAGCCGCCCGCATCCTGCGCGTCGCCCCCGCCACGGTCCGCCGCATGGAGATGGCCGAGGTCGCCCTCAAGATCCCGTACCTCCAGCTCCTGCTGAAGGCCTACGGCGTCGGCGACGAGGAGGCCGACGCTTTCGTCCAGCTGGCCGAGGACGCCAACAAACCGGGGTGGTGGCAGCGCTTCCACGACATCCTCCCCGGCTGGTTCTCGCTGTACGTCAGCCTGGAGGGCGCGGCCTCGCTGATCCGTGCCTACGAGCCCCACTTCGTCCCCGGAGTGCTGCAGACCGAGGACTACGCACGCGGCGTGCTGCGCTCGGGCGCCATCGGGCAGACCCGGCCCGACGACATCGAGCGCCACGTCGACCTGCGCATGCAACGCCAGGAACTGCTCACCCGTAAGGACGCACCCCGGCTGTGGGTCGTGATGGACGAAACCGCGCTGCGCCGCCCCGTCGGGGGGCCGGAGGTGATGCGTGCCCAGATCGACCGGCTGCTCGAGGCCACGAAGCTGCCCAACGTGACGCTGCAGATCGCCCCGTTCTCGAGCGGGCCGCACCCCGGCACGTACGGGCCCTTCGTGCTGTTCCGATTCGCCATGCCGGAACTGCCGGACATGGTCTACAGCGAGTACCTGACCGGCGCCGTCTATCTCGACGCGCGCGCGGAGGTGGCGACCCACCTCGAGGTCATGGACCGCATGGCGGCGCAGGCCGCCACGGCACATCGCACGAAGGAGATCCTCCGGGATCTCCGCAAGGAGCTGTGAATGAACCGCATCAAGCCCCAGCGCTCGCCACTCAACCGCGCCGAGCGGATCTACAACGGCATGCCCGCCCGTGACCTGGGCAGCGAGGGCTGGCACAAGCCGTGGAGCGGAGGCAACGGAGGCAACTGCCTGGAGGCCATGAAGCTCGCCGACGGCCGGATCGCGGTACGGCAGTCCACCGACCCGGACGGGCCGGCCCTGATTTACACCTCCGCCGAGATGACGGCCTTCATTGAGGGAGCGAAGGCGGGAGAGGCGGACTTCCTTCTGTCCTGAAACGTGCACCCCGTTTGATTGTTGTTTTTAAGCTGTTGGCACTGAACTGAGTTGATCACCCATCGCCCCGCACGGACGTACGGCCGGTTTCCCGGCGGAAAGGACCGAGTACCTCCAGGCCGACGTCCGGCCGCACCCCGGTCAGGCCGTCATCGGCCGGTCGTACGGGCCGACCGGGGCCGGCAGCCGGGTGCTGCCGCCGGACAGGTGGCGGTCCACGGCCGCCGCCACCGCCCGCCCCTCCGCGATCGCCCAGACGACGAGTGACTGCCCGCGCGCCGCGTCCCCGGCGGCGAACACCCCCGGGACGTTGGTCGCGAAGCCCCCGTCCCGGGCGATCGTGCCACGGGGCTCCATGTCCAGTCCCAGCCCGTCGACGAGCCCGTCCTGCCGGTCGGGCCCCGAGAAGCCGAGGGCGAGGAGGACCAGGTCCGCGGGGAGCGACCGCTCGCTGCCGGGCAGCGGACGGCGCCCGGCGTCCACCCCGACCAGGTGCAGTGCACGCACGTGCCCCCGCTCGTCGCCGGTGAAGCGGAGCGTGGACGCCGCGAACAGCCGCGCGTCCGCGTCCGCCGCCGGCGCGGACCGCAGGTCGCGTGCTTCCTCGTGCGCCGCCGACAGCCGGTACAGGCGCGGATAGGTCGGCCAGGGCTCGGCCTGCTCGTCGCGCTCCGCACCCGGCCGCGCGTAGATGTCCAGCTGCGTCACGGAGGCGGCCCGCTCCCGCACCGCCGTGCCGAGACAGTCCGCGCCCGTGTCGCCACCACCGACGACGACCACGTGACGCCCGGCGGCGGACAGCGGGGAGCGCTCGAGGTCGCCCTCGCCCACCCGGTTGGCCAGCGGCAGGTACTCCATCGCCTGATGCACCCCCGTCAGCTCCCGGCCGGGCACGGTCAGCTCCCGCCACGCCGTCGCCCCGGTGGCGATCACCACCGCGTCGTAGCGAGCCCGCAGCGCCGCGGCGTCCACGTCCCGCCCGACCGCCGTCGACGTACGGAACCTCGTCCCCTCCGCCCGCATCTGGCCGACGCGCCGCTCCAGGTGCCGCTTCTCCATCTTGAACGCGGGGATCCCGTACCGCAGCAGCCCACCGATCCGGTCGTCGCGCTCGTACACCGCGACCGTGTGCCCGGCCCGGGTCAACTGCTGCGCCGCCGCGAGCCCCGCCGGTCCCGAACCGATCACCGCCACCGTCCTCCCGGACAGCCGTTCCGGCGGCAGGGGCGGGACGAAGCCCTCCTCCCAGGCCCTGTCCGCGATCGCGCACTCGACGTTCTCGATGGTGACCGCGGGCTGGTTGATGGCTAGCACACAGCCCGCCTCGCACGGCGCCGGACACAACCGGCCGGTGAACTCCGGGAAGTTGTTCGTGGCGTGCAGCCGCTCGCTCGCCGCCCGCCAGTCCGACCGGGAGACCAGGTCGTTCCACTCCGGGATCAGGTTGCCCAGCGGACAGGCCTCGTGGCAGAAGGGGACGCCGCAGTCCATGCACCGGTCGGCCTGCCGGCCGACGATCGGCAGCAGCGCTCCCGGGACGTACACCTCGTCCCAGTCCCGGACCCGCTCGTCGGCCGGTCTGCGGGGCCACTCCTCGCGGGGCGTCGTCAGAAAACCCTTGGGATCGGCCATGACCGTCTTCCTTGCGTGCGCGGTGGCAGGCCGTGCGCCGGGGGGCGGCGCTCACGCGCTCCACGATACGACCGCTCCGCTCCGCCCGCAGAGCGCCGGACGGCTCCCCGCCCGGGCCGGACCGCGCCGGGTCGGTGCGCCCGAGCCCCTGCCGCAGCCAGCTCAGGCGAGGGCCAGCACGTACGCCACCGCCGCGGCGGCCGAGGCAACCGCACGCACGTGGTTCCAGGCCGTCCACCCGCGCACGTAGGCCGGCCAGCGCTCGGCCGCCTCCGCGGCGCCCGGCTCCAGCCGGAGCAGCGCGTCGTTGCGCGGCACGTTGGCCGCCGCGGTCACCCCGAAGGACCCGGCCAGGTACAGCCCGCTGCCCAGCAGCAGCTCCACCGCCGCCTCCTCCGGCCACAGCACCAGCGTGACCACCGCGATCACCGCGGCCAGCACCGCAGTCCCGAGGAACACGGACATGAAGGGCGGCCGCACCGCGGCCCTGTTGATCGCGTTCATCGCGGCGACCCCCTGGGCGGGCGGCAGCGCGGCGAGCCCCCGCATGACGAAGGTGGAGAAGGCACAGAAGACACCAGCGGTCACACCGGTCCCGAGCACGCCCAGCACCGTCAGTACGAAGTACGGCCCCTCGACCATGTCGCGTCAACTCCCACCCGTCGAGTAACTGTCGGTCCGGTGCATGCCCTCGCGGCGCCACCGCCCGTCGATCACCCCAAGTCAACCGCCGCACCGGCACGGTGACCATGGCCGAGCGCCGCGAACCCATGCGCGAGCGTCCAGGAGGGCGGGGCGCTGCCCGGCGCGGCAACCCTCGTGCCGACCGGTACCGGAACTCACGCATCATGGGCGGGTGCGACTGGAAGCGATCACCTGGGACCGGCTCGGCGACCGGCTCGCCGAGCGACTGCTCGACCTGGAGCCCACCGACGGCAGTGCCTGGACGCGCGTCGCCCTGGACGGCGCCCCCGCCGCCCGCCCCGGCGACCTCGCCGAACGGGTCGGTGAGGCGTTGCGCGTGCGCGGACGCCCCTCCCTCGTCGTCGCGACGGAGGGCTTCCTGCGACCCGCCTCGCTCCGTCTGGAGTACGGGCACCAGGACGCCGAGTCCTACTACAACGGCTGGTACGACACCGCTGCCCTGTGGCGCGAGGTCTTCGACCCCGTCGGCCCCGGCGGCGACGGGCGGGTCCTGCCCGACCTGTGGGATCCGGTCACCGACCGGGCCACCCGCAGTCCCTACGCCCAACTCCCTTCCGGCGGCGTGCTGCTGCTCCACGGTCCCTTTCTGCTCCGTCACTGGTTCCCCCTCGATCTGAGCGTCCATGTCGTCCTCACCCCGGGCGCCCTGCGTCGCCGCACCCCCGAGACCGAGCAGTGGACCCTGCCCGCCTTCGAGCGCTACGACCAGGAGACCGACCCGGCGGGCACCGCCGACGTCCTGGTGCGCGCCGACGATCCACGGCATCCCGCCTGGAGCGGCTGACCCGGTGCGGTCGGCACCTCAGATGACCAGGCCGTAGCCGTACCGCCGGCCCAGGCCGTGATCTTCCGCATGTCCTCGTTCTGTGCGACCGTCACGCGGGCCAGGTGTGCCTGGAGGATGGAGTTGAGGAGTTCGTCGAACGCCGCACGTCCCGCGCCTGCGCATCCGCGCCACGACGTCGACCGGATCTCCGGCCTCGGGCATGCGGACCCCGCCCCGGTAGGTCACGCGGTTCACCACCGAGGAGCCCAGCGGGGAACGCGCGTGGTGGCTCAGGTCGCCCCCGGGGCCGCCGGCGGGCCAGCCGTGCCACCGTCCGCAGGCCGCCGACCCTGCTCAGCCCCGTGACCTTCCGCAGATTGCCCGTCATGGTCATCCGAATCCCCCCCGCGTGGGTCCCCTCGCGCTGTGTTTCCCGCGCCTTGGCAGGCCAGTTTGCCAGGACGGCGGACACGGCGAACGGGCCTGTGGAAACGGGGGATTCCGCTTTGTTCCCGCCTGTGGACGGACCGCTCGGGCGCCCGCACGCCTCGTCCCGAACCGGCCCGGCCGTCGCTGAGGTGGCCCGGGTGCCGGAGCGTCGCCCCCATCGGGCAAGCGGGACAACTGGGATGATCCCAGCATGACGCGAACCGACGGATACCTCCTCGACAACGGGCAGGCCGAGGCGGCGGAGCGCTTCGACGCCTTCGCCACGCTCTTCGATCCCACGACGTTCCGGCACCTGGAGGCACTCGGCGTCGGCCCCGGCTGGCGCTGCTGGGAGGTCGGAGCCGGAGGCACCTCCGTGGCGTCGTGGCTGGCCAAGCGGGTGGGGCCGACCGGCAGGGTCCTCGCGACGGACATCGACACCTCGCGGGTCGCCCCGGCCGGCCGGCCGCCGGTCGAGGTGCGCGTGCACGACGTGGGGGCGGAGGAACCACCCGGGGAGGGCTTCGACCTGGTCCACGCCCGACTCGTCCTCGTCCATGTCCCCGACCGGGACCGGGCGTTGCGGTCGATGATCAAGGCCCTGCGTCCCGGTGGCCGCCTCCTGGTCGAGGACGCCGACCCGGCACTCCAGCCCCTGCTCTGCCCCGACGAGCACGGACCCGAGCAGGAGCTGGCGAACCGGCTCCGGCACGGCTTCCGCCAACTGCTGTCGGGTCGCGGCGCCGACCTCTCCTACGGCCGCCGGCTGCCCCGGCTGCTCCGGGAGGCGGGACTGCGCAGGGTGGAGGCCGACGCCTACTTCCCGGTCACCTCGGCCGCGTGCGCCGCGCTGGAGTCGGCGACGGTACGGCAGGTCCGCGACCAGCTGGTCGCCGCCCAAGTGGCCACCCACGACGACATCGACCGTCACCTCGCGAACGTCGCGTCCGGCGGCATGGACCTCGCGACGGCGCCGATGATCTCGGCGTGGGGACGCAAGGGGTGACCCCTGAGTCCCGCTAACCGTCGCCCGGCCCCCGGACGGCCGCTCGTGGCGGTCTCCCGCCCACCCGTGCGACCGCCCGTGCGCCCGCCCGGCACCCGGCGGCCGTGGCCTCCTCGGCCTCCGCGCCCGCGAGCAGTGCGGCGAGGAACGCGCCGGTGAAGGCGTCACCGGCGCCCGTACTGTCCCGCGGTACCGCCGTGACCGCGGCGACCCGCGCGCCCACGGTGCCGGACCGCGCCACCAGGGCCCCCTTCGCCCCCTGCTTGACGATCACCAGCGGTACGTGCCGGCTGAGCTTCGCCGCCGCGTCCGCCACGTCGGGCAGGCCGGTGAGCAGACACGCCTCGTCACGGCTGGGCAGCAGCACGTCCACGCCCTCGACCAGGCCGAGGAAGCGGTCGACGCCCAGCTCGGTGAGGAACCCGGCCGACGCCGGGTCCAGACTGACCGGCACCCCACGCGCGCGAGCCGCCGCCAGGGCGACCGACACCAGGGCGCGGCCCGGCTCCGAGAAGAGGAGGTAGCCCGAGAGGTGCAGCCGACCCACACCGTCGAGCAGCGTGTCCGACCAGTCGCCCGGCCCGATCCGCAACGCCGCCCCGCTGTCCGTGAGGAACGTCCGCTCGGCCGAGTCGGCGGTGTCGACCAGGCAGATCACCGTCCCCGTGGGCGCCGTCGAGTCGACGACGAGGAGCGGACGCACCCCGCACTCCGTCAGCTCCCGTTCGTGCCAGGCGGACGCGTCGGTGCCCACCCGGCCCAGCAGCCGCACGTCCCCGCACCCCTCGTGCGCGGCCCAGCAGGCCACGTTGGCGCCCGCCCCGCCGGGCAGCCGCCGCACCGCTGCGGCGGTGTCCGTGCCGGGGGACAGCGGTCCCCGATGCCGGGCGACGATGTCGGTGACCACGTCCCCGATGACCAGCAGCGCACCGCCCGGGGCCAGGCTCATGGCCCGGTCCAGGCCGCCGCGATCCGGGCCGCCAGCCGCACGTTCCCCCGCACCGCCGCCAGGTTGGCGCTCAGCGAGGCGCCGTCGGTGAGCCGCACCAGGCGTTCGAGCAGGAACGGCGTGACCGCCTGGCCCGTGACACCCTCCGCCTCGCAGGCGTGCAGCGCGTCGGCGAGCACGCGCGCGTGGAGCGCGGGATCGAGCTGCTCCTGCTCGGGAACGGGGTTGGCGACCACGAGCGCGGACCGCGGCCCGTCCAGCGCGTCCTGCGCCCGCATGACCGCCGCCACCTGCCCCGGATCGTCCAGCGTCCAGTCCACCGGATGCCCCGAGTCGGACAGGTAGAAGCCGGGGAAGCGGTCCGTCCCGTAACCGGCCACGGCGACCCCCAGCGTCTCCAGCCGCTGCAGCGTCGCCGGCACGTCCAGGATCGACTTCACGCCCGCGCAGACCACGGTGATCCGGGTGCGGGCCAGCAGACCCAGGTCGGCCGACTCGTCCTGCGTCACCGTCCACTCCCGGTGGACGCCGCCCAGCCCACCCGTGGCGAACACCCGTACGCCCGCGAGGTCCGCCAGCAGGGCGGTCGCCGACACGGTGGTCGCCCCGCTCGCGCCGGAGGCCACCGCGAGCGGCAGGTCCCGGTGTCCCAGCTTGCGAATGCCGTCCTCGTTGGCGACCCGTTCCAGCTGCTCCTTGTCCAGGCCGACATGCGGCCGGCCGTCCAGCACGGCGATCGTCGCCGGTACGGCACCCTCCCGCCGCACCGCCTCCTCCAGCTCCCGCGCCACCAGCAGATTGCGCGGGCGGGGCAAGCCGTGCGCGATGATCGTGGACTCCAGGGCCACCACGGGGCGACGCGCGTCGAGCGCCTCCCGCACCTCTTCCGACACCACCAGCATCACGCGCCTGCCTCCTGTCCGACGGTCTCCCTCAGCTCCGGTCTCCCTCATCCCTGGCGGGCGGGAGACCCGGCCAAACCCCGCCGGTGCCGGAACAAAGCCGTTGCGGCCCCCGGGGCGGAGCACGAGCCTGGGGCCATGACAGAGAACACGACACGTCTCGACCACGTCGTCCTGTGGGTACGCGACCCGGTCGCCGCGGCCGGCTTCTACGAGAAGAACCTCGGCTGCGAGCCCCTGCGGCTCACCGAGTACGCCGCGGGAACCGTGAGCTTCCCCTCCGTGCGGATCAACGAGGAGACCATCCTCGACCTCGCACCGCACTCCATGGCGGCCCGCATGCGCATGCTCCCGGGAGCCGACGCCGGCGCCGGGCATCCCGTCAACCACATCTGCGTGTCCCTGCCCGCCCACGACTTCGACGCACTGCGGGCCCGCCTGCAGGAGCAGTCCATACCGGTCTCGGACCTCTCGCACGACTCCTACGGCGCCCGTGGCCCGGCCAGGCGGAGCTTCTACTTCGGCGACCCGGACGGCAACATCATCGAGGCCCGGCACTACGACTGACGGGCAAGGCGCCCGGCCCGCCCGCCCGGCTAGTGCCGCCCCTCAGAACAGCGGCTCGGGCAGCACACCCTCCAGCGCCAGCAACCGCCGCTTGGTGTCCACGCCGCCGCCGAACCCGCCGATGCCGCCGTCGCTCTCCACGACCCGGTGGCACGGCACGACGACCGGCAGCGGATTGGCACCCATGGCCATGCCCACCGCCTGGGCGGCACCCGGCTGGCCCACCCGGCCGGCCAGGTCGCCGTAGCCGACGACCGAGCCGTAGGGGACGCCGGACGCCAGCTCGCGCAGCACCTGCCGGTTGAAGCCCGAGATCAGCGACCAGTCCAACGGCAGCTCGAAGTCGCGCCTCCGGCCCGCGAAGTAGGCCTCGACCTGGCGTATCGCCTCGGCCAGCAGCGGGGAGCCGGGCGCCTCGACGGGCTCCGTGCCCAACCGGGCCGCGAGCCTTTCGAGCGCCCGGCCGCGCGTGGCGTCGGTGGCGTGGAACACGACGTTGACGAGGCCGTCGCGGGTGGCGGCCAGCAGCAGCGGACCGATGTCGGTGCCGACGACGGTCCACACGACCTGCTGCTCGTACTGCCCGTGGCTGTCCATGTGCCCACGGTACGGCCCGCCACCGACAACGCCCGGGTCAGTCCACGGCGTCCCGCACCACGTCGGGCTTGTTGGTGATGATGCCGTCGACGTCGTACCCGGCGACCCGGCGCGCGGTGTCCGCGTCGTTCACCGTCCAGGTGAGGACCTCGAGCGGCCTGCCGTGCGGCCCGGTGAACGCGTGGACCGCGGACACGTAGCTCATGGAGAGGGAGCCGTACGACGGATTGATCTGGTCGGCGAACTCCGCGTACGCCGGCAGCTCCGAAACGGCCGGGGTGCCGAGGAACCCGGTCTTGACGGCGGGCTTGAGGTCGTGGACCGTCCGGATGCTGTCGGCGTCGAAGCTCTGCACCACCAGCCGCCCCGCCACGTGCCGCCGGTCGAGCCAGCCCTCGTTGGCGAGGACCTTGAGGGTCTGCTGTTCGATGCCCGGGTACAGCCCCGGGCTCTTCAGCTCCAGGAGCAGCTTCTGGTGATTGTGCTCCAGGCGGTGCACGTACTGCTCCAGCGTCGGTACGCGCGCGCCCGCGTACTCGGACCCGAACCAGCTCCCCGCGTCCAGCCGCGCGATCTCGGCGGCGGTGAAGTCCTTCACCTTCCACGGCGAGCGGTCGGGGAAGACCTCCTCCACGTCGGTCGTCCGGGCCAGGCTCTCGTCGTGGAGGACGACCAGTTCGCCGTCCCGGGTGCGCTGGACGTCGTTCTCCACCCAGCGGATGCCCAGCTCGGCCGCCCGGTCGACGGCGGCCAGCGTGTTCTCCGGCGCGTACCCGGAAGCACCCCGGTGGGCCACGACCGCGGGCCCGTCGTCCCCCGCCTCGTTCGCTCGCGCGTGCGAGAGCGGAGCCGTGAGGGCGACTCCAAGAAGGGCGGTGGTCGTGACGGCTACTGCGCGCACGTGCATGCGTACTCCTCGCGTCGAACGATCACGGACAGCACCACTGTGACATCAGAGAGTCAACGAAAGAGGGGTGCAGAGTGGCCACAGGTTGAATGGAGTTGCTCAACTACGCTCACGGGGGCGGCACAACTGGGGCGAGACCGTGATTCTTTGCCGGAGAATCGTTCGACCATTCCGGTGGACGCCATACTCTCTGCCTCGACCCTGAATCGTTCGCGCGGTCCCGGGAGGGGGCGCACATCAGGAGAATCCGGGACACCACCGGGGCGTAAGAAGGCGGAAGGGCAGCCGCACATGCACAACACGGTCCACGGATTCAGCTACGGACTCGTCACACCGCTGGTGGCCTACCTCATGGCCTGTCTCGGCGGCGCCCTCGGTCTGCGCTGCACCGCCAGGGCCGTGCTGGTCAGCCGTTCCTGGCGCCCCGGCTGGCTCGCCCTCGGCTCGGCGGCGATCGGCTCCGGCATCTGGACCATGCACTTCGTCGCGATGATGGGCTTCACGATCGAGCACACCCCGATCCGCTACGACTGGCTGATGACCTTCGCCAGCCTGGCCGTCGCGATCGTCATGGTGGGTGTCGGGATCTTCATCGTCGGCTACCGGGGCGCGCGCGGGACCGCCCTGTTCACCGGCGGCACCATCACCGGCCTGGGCATCGCCTCGATGCACTACCTGGGAATGGCCGGTATGCACCTGGACGGACAGCTGACGTACAACACGTTCACCGTCGCGGTGTCCGTCGTCATAGCCATGGTCGCCGCCACCGCCGCCCTGTGGGCGGCCGGACAGGTCCGGGGCTTCCTGTGGAGTGTGGGCGCGGCCCTGATCATGGGGCTGGCCGTCACCGGCATGCACTACACGGGTATGGCCGCGGTCGAGGTCCACCTCAGCGGCACGGCCGAGCCCTCCGTCGGCGGGTCGCCCGCCGAACTGCTGGCCCCCATGCTGATCGGCCCCCTCGCCTTCCTCCTCCTCGCCGGCGTCGTCGTCATGTTCGACCCGCTGATGGTGATGGGAAGGCCCGGCGTGGTCCCCGCCGAGCGGAAGCCGGGCATCCCCGCCCACACCGAGGTCCCGCGCACGATCCGCCATCCGGCACACCACCGCGCGCGCCGCACCCGCCACCCCCTCGGCCACCCGCGCTCCCGCACCCCGCAGAACCGCTGACGGGACCCGTTGTCAGTGCGGGGTCGTACGGTGGAACCCATGCGGCCCGTTTCCCAGATCGAACGCACGGTGGCGCCCTTCGAGGTCGTCAGCCCCTACCAGCCGAGCGGTGACCAGCCGACGGCCATCGCCGAGCTGGCCCGGCGCGTCCAGGCAGGCGAGAAGGACGTCGTCCTGCTCGGCGCGACCGGCACCGGCAAGTCCGCCACCACCGCGTGGATGATCGAAAAGCTCCAGCGCCCCACCCTGGTGATGGCGCCGAACAAGACCCTGGCCGCCCAGCTGGCCAACGAGTTCCGCGAGCTGCTGCCGAACAACGCCGTCGAGTACTTCGTCTCGTACTACGACTACTACCAGCCCGAGGCCTACGTCCCCCAGTCGGACACCTACATCGAGAAGGACTCCTCGATCAACGAGGAGGTGGAGCGCCTGCGCCACTCCGCCACCAACTCGCTGCTCACCCGCCGTGACGTCGTCGTGGTCGCCTCCGTGTCCTGCATCTACGGCCTCGGCACCCCGCAGGAGTACGTGGACCGCATGGTCCCGCTGCGGGTGGGCGAGGAGCACGACCGGGACGAGCTGCTGCGCCGCTTCGTCGACATCCAGTACACGCGCAACGACATGGCCTTCGCGCGCGGCACCTTCCGGGTGCGCGGCGACACGATCGAGATCTTCCCGGTCTACGAGGAGCTGGCCGTCCGCATCGAGATGTTCGGCGACGAGATCGAGGCCCTGTCCACCCTCCACCCGGTCACCGGCGAGATCATCAGCGACGACCAGCAGCTGTACGTCTTCCCGGCCTCCCACTACGTCGCCGGTCCCGAGCGCCTGGAGCGTGCGGTCAACGACATCGAGAAGGAGCTGGCCGAGCGCCTGACCGAGCTGGAGAAGCAGGGCAAGCTCCTGGAGGCCCAGCGGCTGCGGATGCGCACCACGTACGACATCGAGATGCTCCGCCAGATCGGCTCCTGCTCCGGCGTGGAGAACTACTCGATGCACTTCGACGGCCGCTCACCCGGCTCCCCGCCGAACACACTGCTCGACTACTTCCCGGACGACTTCCTGCTCGTCATCGACGAGTCGCACGTCACCGTGCCGCAGATCGGCGCCATGTACGAGGGCGACGCCTCCCGCAAGCGGACCCTGGTCGACCACGGCTTCCGGCTGCCCTCCGCCCTCGACAACCGCCCGCTGAAGTGGGAGGAGTTCCAGGAGCGCATCGGACAGACCGTCTACCTGTCGGCGACCCCGGGCGCCTACGAGCTCTCCCGTTCGGACGGCGCCGTCGAGCAGATCATCCGCCCGACCGGCCTGGTCGACCCGGAGGTCGTCGTCAAGCCCACCGAGGGCCAGATCGACGACCTGGTGCACGAGATCCGCCGGCGGACCGAGAAGGACGAGCGCGTCCTGGTCACCACCCTCACCAAGAAGATGGCCGAGGACCTCACCGACTACTTCGTGGAGCTCGGAATCCAGGTCCGCTACCTGCACAGCGACGTGGACACGCTGCGCCGGGTCGAGCTGCTGCGCGAGCTGCGCGCCGGCGAGTACGACGTCCTGGTCGGCATCAACCTGCTGCGCGAGGGCCTCGACCTGCCCGAGGTGTCCCTGGTGGCGATCCTCGACGCCGACAAGGAGGGCTTCCTGCGCTCCGGCACCTCCCTCATCCAGACCATCGGCCGCGCGGCGCGCAACGTCTCCGGCCAGGTCCACATGTACGCGGACAAGATCACGCCGGCGATGGAGAAGGCCATCGACGAGACCAACCGCCGCCGCGAGAAGCAGGTCGCGTTCAACAAGGCGAACGGCGTCGATCCGCAGCCGCTCCGCAAGAAGATCAACGACATCGTGGCGCAGATCGCCCGCGAGGACGTCGACACCGAACAGCTCCTCGGCTCGGGCTACCGCCAGACGAAGGAGGGCAAGGGCGCCAAGGCTCCCGTGCCCGCGCTGGGCGGCCAGGCGACGGGCGGAGCCAAGGCGGCCAGAGGCAGGGCCAAGGAGACCGCGGTGACCGACCGTCCCGCGGCGGAGCTGGCCGAGCAGATCGAGGACCTCACCACCCGGATGCGGGCGGCCGCGGCCGACCTCCAGTTCGAGATCGCCGCCCGGCTGCGCGACGAGGTCTCCGAAATGAAGAAGGAACTGCGCCAGATGCGGGAGGCGGGCCTGGCCTGACGGCCCCCTCCGGGCACGCGCTGTGTTGCAAGACCGACACAAAGCGCGGACCGGGGTGGGGCACTGTCAGTGCCCCTGCGTAGGGTTCTGGTCAACCGCGGGGACCGCGGCAACAGGGGACAGTTCGAGAGGGGATCAGCGCGTGACCGTCAACATGACCAAGGGTCAGGCCATCAGTCTGCAGAAGAGCGACGGCGGCAGCCTGACGTCGGTGCGGATGGGTCTCGGCTGGCAGGCGGCTCCCCGGCGCGGCCTGTTCGGTTCGCGCACCCGGGAGATCGACCTGGACGCCTCCGCGGTCCTCTTCGCGGACAAGCAGCCGGTCGACGTCGTCTTCTTCCGCCACCTGGTGAGCGACGACGGCTCGGTGCGCCACACCGGAGACAACCTCGTCGGCGGTGTCGGCCAGGGCGGCGACGACGAGGCGATCCTCGTCGACCTGCAGCGCGTTC
Organism: Streptomyces rubrogriseus; assembly: GCF_027947575.1. NCBI lineage: Bacteria > Bacillati > Actinomycetota > Actinomycetes > Kitasatosporales > Streptomycetaceae > Streptomyces > Streptomyces rubrogriseus. Next base: position 2,086,989 of record NZ_CP116256.1, read on the forward strand.
CGGTCCACATCGACCAGATCGTCTTCACGGTGAACTCCTTCACCGGCCAGACCTTCCAGGAAGTGCAGAACGCCTTCTGCCGCCTGGTCGACGAGACCAACGGCCAGGAACTCGCCCGCTACACGCTGGCCGGCGGCGGGGCCTTCACGGCCCAGATCATGGCCAAGGTGCACCGCGCGGGCCAGGGCTGGTCGATGACCGCTATCGGCACCCCGGCCAACGGCCGCACCTTCCAGGACCTGATGCCGGCGATCCTGCCGGTCCTGTAGCAGCCGGCCCGCGGCAGTCCGGCCCGCAGCAGTCCGACACGAACCGGCCGGTCCCGCGCGCGGGACCGGCCTCACCCGCATGACGCCTCGCGGGTGGCAGACGAATGACACAGGGGGAAAGGCGATGACGGCCGAGCTGACGCGGGGACAGAACCACCCGCTTCCCCGGGCTCGTCTCGAGATCCGGGTCTCGGCCGGTACGCCGGTCGTGGCCGGGGCCACGCTCGGCGACGAGAACGGCACGATCCACGGCGTCGAACGGGTGGTCCACCCCGGTGCGCCCACCCTGCCGGGCCTGGAGGTCTCCCGGCAGGCCGCCGCCGACCACCGTCTCGCGGTGGACCTGGACGCCGTGCCGGACGCCGTGCACCGTGTCAGCGTGCTGCTCGCCCTGCCCACCGCCGGGCGGGGCCCGGCCAGGTTCGGGGCCGTCGCCGCCCCCTTCGTCGCCGTCACGGACCTCGACGGCGACGAGGTCGCCAGCTACACCATCACCGGCCTGGAGGCCGAGTCCGCCGTCGTCGCCCTGGAGCTCTACCGCCGCCAGGGCGCGTGGAAGGTGCGCGCCGTCGGCCAGGGCTACGCGGGCGGCCTCGCCGAGCTGCTCGCCGACCAGAAGCTGTCCCAGGCCCATCAGCTCGCGGCGGCCATTCACGAGGCGGTGGCGAGCGGACTGGCCCGTTCGATACCGGCTCCGCCGGCCGCCGCCCCGGCCCACCGGCCGGACCACGGCACCACTCCCGGGGCCGGCCCCGGTGGTCCCGTCCCGCCGGCGTCCCCGTACGACCCCCAGGGGGTTCCCGCTCCCGGCCCACAGACGCCCGGGGCGCCCGGACGGCCCGGGGGACAGCAGCCGTACCCGAGCGGGCCGGGGGAGCCCGCCACGGCCAGCCAGCCGTCCGCTCCCGCCGCAGGTGGCCCGATCGACTACAGCCACCCGCGCCGGCAGAGCGCGGCGCCGCCCCCGCCCCCGCCCGCCGCACCCCCGTCCGAACCGGGTCGGCCGGCCCGGCCCGTCGCCGGTGACGCCACCGGCTGGTCCATGGAGGAGCGGCTCTACAACCAGGTGTGGGGCATGTTCGAGGACCTGGCCCGCACCACGGCCGCCTACCGCAGCGCCGTCGACTTCGCCGACTCCCGCATGGAGAAGGAGCTGGACCAGGCCCTGTCCGACCCCCGCAGCCGGATCGGCGGGCAGGGCGACGCGGCCCGGGAAGCGGCGCGCGCCCGGCACGGCCGGCTGGTGTCCCAGGCCCGGGAGGTCCTGGACCGGGACGTCGCCCAGCTCGTCGCCGAGGCCGAGGTCGTCGAACCTGCGCTGCCGACGGCCTTCGCGCGGTGGGACAACCCCGTCTGGCACGCCTACCGCGTCCCCATGGAGATCCCCATGGCCCTGCGGCTGGGCGATCTCCATCTGCCGGAGGCCGACCGCATCCGCATCCCGATGCTGATCCGGCTGCCGCTCGAGCGCGGTCTGTGGATCGACAGCGGGCGCTCCGCCTCGCTCGACGGGTCGTTCGCCGACTCGCACGAGATGCGGCGCCTCGGCCTGGAGACGGCCGTCTCCCACGCGGCCCGGCTGCTCGCCGTCTACCCGGCGGGCGAGTTCACCGTGCACGTCATCGACCCGGCCGGATCCGGGGCGCAGGCACTGGCGCCGCTGGCGCAGAGCGGGGTGCTCGCCGCGCCGCCCGCCCAGGGGGCCGCGGGGACGGCCGACGTACTGGCCCGTCTCACCCAGCGCGTCGACCTGGTCCAGATGGCGTTGCGCGGAGGTGCGCCCGACGCGCTCCCGCCCGGCCTCGACACCTCGCAGCAACTGCTGATCGTCAACGACTTCCCGCACGGTTTCGACGACCGCGCCGTCAACCAACTGCGCTACCTCGCCGACGAGGGGCCGGCCGTCGGCGTCCACCTGATGATGGTCGCCGACCGCGAGGAGTCCGCCGGGTTCGGACCGCTGCTGGATCCGCTGTGGCGCTCGCTGCTGCGGCTGACCCCGGTGGCCGACGACCACCTCGCAGACCCGTGGGTCGGGCATGCCTGGACGTACGAGCCCTCGCTCGTGCCGCCCGGCAGCCAGGTGCTCCAGGAGGTGCTCGCCCAGGTCGCCGCCGCCCGCCGGCCATGGGATCGTTGACCGGCTCCGAGCTGGCCTTTTGAGCTTTATTTGCAAATCTCTTTACCTTCCCTTGGGGATTGGGGTACTGTCGTCCGCACGGAGGGGAGTACTCCCTGTCTGTGCGGCGTACCCGTCAATACGGATCAGGCCAGATCCCGGGGCGTCGGCCCGTGGTTCCGGGCGCATCACGCGCCCCGGACACCCGGGTGGAAGAGACCTCCGGCAGCGACGACGCTGACATCTGCCGTGTGACGTACTGCCGGAGGCGTAGTGGAAGTTTCGGTGACCCTGTGGGTCCTGACCATCGTGGGCCTTGCCGCCCTCATCGCGGTCGATTTCTTCATCGGCCGCAAACCGCACGACGTATCGATCAAGGAAGCCGGTATCTGGACCGGCGTCTGGATCGCCCTGGCGGGCCTCTTCGGGCTCGGCCTGCTCCTGTTCAGCGGCGGTGAGCCCGCCGGCGAGTTCTTCGCGGGCTTCATCACCGAGAAGTCGCTGAGCGTGGACAACCTGTTCGTCTTCGTCCTGATCATGGCGAAGTTCGCGGTGCCCTCCCAGTACCAGCAGCGCGTCCTGCTCATCGGCGTGCTCATAGCCCTGGTGCTGAGGGCCATCTTCATCGCCGCGGGTGCCGCGATCCTCGCCAGCTTCGCCTGGGTCTTCTACATCTTCGGTGCCTTCCTCATCTACACCGCCTGGAAGCTCATCCAGGAGGCCAGGGCCGACGAGGAGGACGAGGAGTTCGAGGAGAACAAGCTCCTCAAGGCCGCCGAGCGACGCTTCGGTGTCGCCGACCGGTACCACGGCACCAAGCTGTGGATCGAGGAGAACGGCAAGCGGATCATGACCCCGATGCTGGTCGTGATGCTCGCGATCGGCACCACCGACGTGCTCTTCGCGCTCGACTCCATCCCGGCGATCTTCGGTCTGACGCAGGACCCGTACATCGTGTTCACGGCCAACGCGTTCGCGCTGATGGGTCTGCGACAGCTGTACTTCCTCATCGGCGGTCTGCTGAAGAAGCTGGTCCACCTGTCCTACGGCCTGTCCGTGATCCTGGGCTTCATCGGCGTCAAGCTGGTGCTGCACGCCCTGCACGAGTCCGGCGTCCACGTCCCCGAGATCAGCATTCCGGTCTCGCTCGGCGTGATCTGCTCCGTCCTGATCGTCACCACGATCACCAGCCTCCGCGCCTCGAAGAAGCAGGCCGCGGCGGAAGCGGCGGCCGCCGGGGGCGACGACACCCGCAAGGACAGCGTCGAGGCCTGATTCACCCGGGCCCGGGAGCGGCGAACGGCGCGGAGCCGTTCGCCGCTCCTCCCATGCGCGCCGGGCGTGCTCGGCGGACGAAGGCCCCCGGGCCCGGAGTGCGGCGCCCGTCGCCCTCTGCGACGATCACCGCATGGTCACCGGTCCCAGGGCGCTCCTCGCACAGTGGACGACCGTCACGCCCGTGATCGCGGTCGTACTGCTGGCCGTCACCTGGGGCCGCTCGCTGCCCGGCGTGGTCGTCGCGCTGCTCACGATCGTCCTGGCGGCCTCCGTCCTGGCCGCGGTGCACCATGCCGAGGTGGTCGCCCACCGGGTGGGCGAGCCCTTCGGCTCCCTGGTCCTCGCCATCGCGGTCACGGTCATCGAGGTCGCGCTCATCGTGACCCTGATGGTGGACGGCGGCGACAAGAGCGCGACCCTGGCCCGGGACACGGTCTTCGCGGCCGTCATGATCACCTGCAACGGCGTGGTCGGACTCAGCCTGCTGGTCGCCTCCCTGCGACACGGGACCGCGGTGTTCAACCCGGAGGGCACCGGCGCCGCCCTCGCGACGGTGGCGACCCTGGCCACCCTCAGCCTGGTGCTGCCGACCTTCACCACCAGCGCGCCCGGCCCGGAGTTCTCCACCGTGCAGCTGACCTTCGCGGCCCTGTCCTCGCTCGTCCTCTACGGCCTGTTCATCGCGACCCTGACCGTGCGGCACCGCGACTACTTCCTGCCGATCACCCGGCAGGGCGAAGTGATCACCTTCGAGGAGCACGCCCACGCACCGTCCTCCCGCACGGCTCTGACCAGCCTGGGGATGCTGGGCCTGGCACTGGTCGGGGTCGTCGGCCTCGCGAAGGGCGTGTCGCCGACCATCGAGGACGGGGTGGCGGCCGCCGGACTCCACCACGCCGTCGTCGGCGTCATCATCGCGCTGCTGGTCCTGCTCCCCGAGACCATCGCCGCGGTGCGTTCCGCGCGCCGCGACCGGGTCCAGACCAGTCTGAACCTGGCGCTCGGCTCCGCCATGGCCAGCATCGGCCTGACCATCCCCGCGGTGGCCCTGGCCTCGGTGTGGCTCACCGGGCCGCTGGTCCTCGGCCTCAGCTCCATCCACATGGTGCTGCTCGCCCTGACCGTGGTGGTGGCCTCGCTGACCGTCGTGCCGGGCCGGGCCACGCCCTTGCAGGGCGGTGTCCACCTGGTGCTGTTCGCGGCGTACCTGGAACTGGCCGTCAACCCGTAGGCGGGGCCGGGGCATCGGCGCACCGTGATAGACCGGGGACCGAGCAGCGGTCGCGCAGGGACCGCCGCACCCTCACGGACCGGAGGAACCGTGCCCCGCAGCCTGGCCAACGCCCCGATCATGATCCTCAACGGCCCCAACCTGAACCTGCTCGGCCAGCGCCAGCCGGAGATCTACGGCTCCGACACCCTCGCCGACGTCGAGGCACTGTGCGTGAAGGCGGCGGCCGCGCACGGCGGCACGGTGGACTTCCGGCAGTCCAACCACGAGGGTGAACTGGTCGACTGGATCCACGAGGCCCGGCTGAACCACTGCGGCATCGTGATCAACCCCGCCGCCTACTCGCACACGTCCGTCGCCATCCTGGACGCGCTCAACACCTGCGACGGGCTGCCGGTGGTGGAGGTCCACATCTCCAACATCCACCAGCGAGAGCCGTTCCGGCACCACTCCTACGTCTCGCAGCGCGCCGACGGCGTCGTCGCGGGGTGCGGTGTGCAGGGGTACGTCTTCGGTGTGGAGCGGATCGCGGCCCTGGCCGGGGCGGGCTCGGCCAGGGCCTGAGGTGCCGGGGCCGCCGGCCGGGGGCGGGGATCGAGGGGCCGGCGGCCCGTGCCGCCCAGGAGCCGTCGTTCCTGTGCGGGGCTGCCACCAGTCGACCGCGCCGGACCGGTACGCGGGGAGCGGGTGCGGCCCGCGGGTGTGTGTGAACGCTTCACACGGGGCGCGTACGCGGGGGCGCGGGCCCGTGCCCGACGCGCCGGCCCGTCACCAGCCGCGCGCCCGCCATTCCGGCAGGTGCGGCCGTTCCGCGCCGAGCGTCGTGTCGTTGCCGTGCCCGGGATAGACCCACGTCTCGTCCGGGAGCGTGTCGAAGACCTTGGTCTCCACGTCGTGGATGAGGCTCGCGAAGGCGTCCGGGTCCTTGAAGGTGTTGCCCACGCCGCCCGGGAACAGGCAGTCCCCGGTGAACACGTGCGGATGCCCGTGCGGGTCGTCGTAGACCAGGACGACGGAGCCCGGTGTGTGTCCGACGATGTGGCGTGCGGTGAGTTCCACCTGCCCCACCCGGATGGTGTCGCCGTCGTCGACCAGGACGTCGGTCGGCACCGGGATGCCCTCGGCGTCGTGCCGGCCGGCGTGGGTGCGGGCGCCGGTGGCCGCGACGACCTCGGCGAGCGCCTGCCAGTGGTCTCCGTGCCGGTGCGTGGTGACGACGGACGCGATGCCGTCGTCACCGATCGTGCCGAGCAGGGTGTGCGCGTCGTTGGCGGCGTCGATCAGCAGTTGCTCGTCGGTGGCCCGGCAGCGCAGCAGATAGGCGTTGTTGTTCATCGGGCCGACCGCGACCTTGGTGATCATCAGATCCTTGAGCTCGTGCACGTCGGCGGGCCCGCCGACCGTCACCTCTCCGCTGTACGTCATGACGGTCAGCCTAGCGCCGGGAGGCGGCCGGCAGGCTGCCTCCCGGCTGCTCACCGGAGTCCACGGGGACCTACAGCGGAGGCAGCGTCGGCAGCGCGCCGCCCTCCACCGTGAGCGCGGAGCCCGCACGGCGGCCGGCGAGCCAGCCGAGCAGGTCGGCCGGGGGGCCGGTGACGGTCACCTCGGCGGCGTCCGCCTCCCGTCCCGTGCTCCACGCGCGCGTGCCGTCGGTGAGCCGGGTCGACGGTACGTCGGGGTGACCGGCGAACCGAGCGGCGAGGAAGTCGGTCTCCCGCTCGGTGAACTCCGCCGGAAGGTCCTCAAGCTCGTAGCCGATGCCCAGGTCCACGTGGTGCAGCTCCACCTCGACCCACCTGCGGAACGGCACCCTGGAGGCCGAGTCCGTGACCCCGTTGCGCAGCTCCACCGTGCGCGACCAGTCCGCGGGGGCGGCACCGACGTCCTGGAACCGGGCGGCGCTCTCGCGCACGTCCGCGAGCTGGGCGTCGAGCGGGCGCGGGGCGTCCCGCTCGATGTCGGCGTCCCTGGCCTCGCCCGAGACGTACATGGGGCCTCCTTCGAGGACGTTCACGAGGGCGTCGGCGTTGCGGGCGAGGTGGGCGAGGACATGACCGCGACTCCAGCCGGGAAGCCGTGACGACTGCGTCACGGACGCGTTGTCCAGTTTCCCGACCGCGGTGAGCAGCCGATCGGTCGCGGCACGTACAGACGCCAGGTCATGAGCGTGATCAATCATGCTGCTGACCCTAGACCGCGCCACACCTTCGGGTGAAGGTTGCGGACGACCCCCGCAATTCGAATGCACGTGCTATAAGGTCGACTGCGGCGTCGGGCATGCTGGGAAGTCGGGGTTTGTTGACAACCGGTGAATCCGACCGGCGTTGTCAGTGGCTCCCCCTAGTCTGAGAAAGACGGGGGCCCCGCCCCTGTCACTTCTCTCAAGAAAGGTGCGGACCGGCGTGGCCGACCGTCTCATCGTCCGTGGCGCGCGCGAGCACAACCTGAAGAACGTCTCGCTCGACCTGCCTCGTGACTCGCTCATCGTCTTCACGGGCCTGTCCGGGTCGGGCAAGTCCTCCCTGGCCTTCGACACCATCTTCGCCGAGGGCCAGCGGCGCTACGTGGAGTCCCTCTCCTCCTACGCCCGGCAGTTCCTCGGCCAGATGGACAAGCCGGACGTCGACTTCATCGAGGGCCTCTCCCCGGCGGTCTCCATCGACCAGAAGTCGACCTCGCGCAACCCGCGCTCCACGGTCGGCACCATCACCGAGGTCTACGACTACCTGCGCCTGCTCTTCGCCCGCATCGGCAAGCCGCACTGCCCCGAGTGCGGCCGGCCCATCTCGCGCCAGTCGCCGCAGGCCATCGTGGACAAGGTCCTGGAGCTGCCGGAGGGCAGCCGCTTCCAGGTGCTGTCGCCGCTGGTGCGCGAGCGCAAGGGCGAGTTCGTCGACCTCTTCGCCGACCTCCAGACCAAGGGCTACTCCCGCGCGCGGGTGGACGGCGAGACCGTCCAGCTGTCCAACCCGCCCACCCTGAAGAAGCAGGAGAAGCACACCATCGAGGTGGTCGTCGACCGCCTCACGGTGAAGGACTCCGCCAAGCGGCGCCTGACCGACTCCGTGGAGACCGCACTCGGCCTGTCCGGCGGCATGGTCGTGCTCGACTTCGTCGACCTCCCCGAGGACGACCCCGAGCGCGAGCGCATGTACTCGGAGCACCTCTACTGCCCGTACGACGACCTGTCCTTCGAGGAGCTGGAGCCCCGTTCCTTCTCCTTCAACTCGCCCTTCGGCGCCTGCCCCGACTGCTCCGGCATCGGCACGCGGATGGAGGTCGACCCGGAGCTGATCGTCCCCGACGAGGACAAGTCCCTCGACGAGGGCGCCATCCACCCCTGGTCGCACGGGCACACCAAGGACTACTTCGGCCGCCTGATCGGCGCCCTCGCCGACGCCCTCGGCTTCCGTACGGACATCCCCTTCGCGGGCCTGCCGCTGCGCGCCCGCAAGGCCCTGCTGTACGGGCACAAGACCCAGGTCGAGGTCCGCTACCGCAACCGGTACGGCCGCGAGCGCCGGTACACCACGGCCTTCGAGGGCGCGATCCCCTTCGTCAAGCGCCGGCACAGCGAGGCGGAGAGCGACGCCAGCCGCGAGCGCTTCGAGGGCTACATGCGCGAGGTGCCCTGCCCCACCTGTGAGGGCACCCGCCTCAAGCCCCTCGTCCTCGCGGTCACCGTCATGGGCAAGTCGATCGCCGAGGTCTCGGCGATGTCCATCAGCGACTGCGCGGACTTCCTGGGCGAGCTGACGCTCAACGCCCGCGACAAGAAGATCGCCGAGCGCGTGCTGAAGGAGGTCAACGAACGGCTGCGGTTCCTGGTCGACGTCGGCCTGGACTACCTCTCGCTGAACCGCGCGGCGGGCACCCTCTCCGGCGGCGAGGCCCAGCGCATCCGGCTGGCCACCCAGATCGGCTCCGGACTCGTCGGCGTGCTGTACGTCCTCGACGAGCCGTCCATCGGCCTGCACCAGCGCGACAACCACCGGCTGATCGAGACCCTCGTCCGGCTCCGGGACATGGGCAACACCCTGATCGTCGTCGAGCACGACGAGGACACCATCAAGGTCGCCGACTGGATCGTCGACATCGGCCCCGGCGCGGGCGAGCACGGCGGCAAGGTGGTGCACAGCGGCTCCGTCAAGGAGCTGCTCGACAACGCCGAGTCGCAGACCGGCCTGTACCTGTCCGGGCGCAAGGCCATCCCGCTGCCCGACATCAGGCGCCCGCAGGACCCCTCCCGGCGGCTCACCGTGCACGGCGCCCGGGAGAACAACCTCCAGGACATCGACGTGTCCTTCCCGCTGGGCGTCTTCACGGCCGTCACCGGCGTCTCGGGCTCCGGCAAGTCGACGCTGGTCAACGACATCCTGTACACCCACCTGGCCCGCGAACTGAACGGCGCGCGGAACGTCCCGGGCAGGCACACGCGCGTGGACGGCGACGACCTCGTCGACAAGGTCGTCCACGTCGACCAGTCGCCCATCGGCCGTACCCCGCGGTCGAACCCGGCGACGTACACCGGCGTCTTCGACCACATCCGCAAGCTGTTCGCGGAGACGACGGAGGCGAAGGTCCGGGGCTACCTGCCCGGCCGCTTCTCCTTCAACGTCAAGGGCGGCCGCTGCGAGAACTGCGCGGGCGACGGCACGATCAAGATCGAGATGAACTTCCTCCCGGACGTCTACGTCCCGTGCGAGGTCTGCCACGGCGCCCGGTACAACCGGGAGACCCTGGAGGTCCACTACAAGGGCAAGTCCATCGCCGACGTCCTGAACATGCCGATCGAGGAGGCGACCGACTTCTTCGAGGCGGTCCCCGCCATCTCCCGGCACATGAAGACCCTGAAGGACGTCGGCCTCGGCTACGTCCGGCTCGGCCAGTCCGCGACCACCCTGTCCGGCGGTGAGGCCCAGCGCGTCAAGCTGGCCAGCGAGCTGCAGCGCCGCTCCACCGGGCGCACGGTCTACGTCCTGGACGAGCCGACCACCGGTCTGCACTTCGAGGACATCAGCAAGCTGCTGACGGTCCTCGGCGGCCTGGTCGACAAGGGCAACACGGTCATCGTCATCGAGCACAACCTCGACGTGATCAAGACCGCCGACTGGGTCGTCGACATGGGCCCCGAGGGCGGCGCCGGTGGTGGCCTGGTGGTCGCCGAGGGCACGCCCGAGCAGGTCGCGGGCGTGCCCGCCAGCCACACCGGCAAGTTCCTGCGGGACGTCCTGGGCGCCGACCGGGTCAGCGACGCCGCCCCCGTGACCAGGCCGCGCAAGGCGGCGAAGACGGTCGCGACCAAGGCCGCCGCCAAGAAGACCGCCACGAAGACGGTCACGGGCACGGCGGCCAAGAAGACGACCGCCACCAAGACGGCCAAGACCGCCAAGACAGCGGTCAAGAAGGCCGCCAAGCCCGCCGCGAAGAAGGCCACGCGGACGAGCAAGGCCTGAGTCCGACGGCGCCGGGCCCCACGGGATCATCCGCGGGGCCCGGCGCCGTCCGCGCGCCGGACACTCAGGCGCCGGCCGGCTCCACGAACCGCATGTCGAGCTGGATCTTCACGACCTCTCCGAGCAGCCCGGCGCGAAGCCCAGGCCGTACCGGCTACGCCGGACCTCCCCGTCGAATCGAACCCGGCGGGCCGGCCGGCGCCCTCCCTCGGGACGTCCACCAGCCCGCCGAACTCCACGGCCGGCGTCACCGGACGGGTCACGTCGCCGAACGTCAGCTCACCCGGACCCCGACCCGGACGCCGGACCCGGTGTCGGCACCCGTCGCGGCCCCGTCAGACGGCGACTTCGTGCGCGTACGGCGGTTCCGCGCCCGCGCGGGAACAGGTGACCGCCGCGGCGCGGGCGGCGAAGCCCAGCAGCCCGGCCCAGCCGTCCGGACTCAGGGCGGCCAGGTCCGCGTCGGCAAGAGCGTCCCGCGCCGCGAGGCCGTGCAGGAGTGCCGCGTTCACCGTGTCGCCCGCACCGATGGTGTCCACCACCTCGACACGCTCGCCCGGCACCGTGTACTCGCCCCCGTCCCGGGTGAACGCCGTCAGTCCGTCGCCACCCCGGGTGACCACGACCGCGGCCGGTCCCGCGGCGAGCCACTCCCGGGGCGTGCCGCCGAGCCACTCGGCATCCTCGGCGGACAGCTTCAGCAGCGACACCGACGGCAGCCAGCTCTTGAACCGGGCCCGGTAGGCGTCGGGGTCCGGGATCAGCCCGGCCCGGATGTTCGGGTCCAGCGCGGTGAACACACCCCGCGCGGCCGTCTCGCGCAACAGTTCCTCGTACGCGCTCGCGCCCGGCTCCAGGACCAGCGAACAGGTCCCGAAGGAGACGGCCCGGGTGCCAGACGGCAGCGCGGCGGGCAGCGCGAACAGCCGGTCGGCCGTCCCGTCCACGTAGAAGGAGTACGCGGCCGAACCGTCCGCGTCGAGCGACGCCACGGCGAGGGTCGTCGGCTCGGCCCCGCGCTGCACCGGAGAGACGTCGACGCCGGTCTCGCGCAGCCGGTCGAGCAGCGCCTCGCCGAAGCCGTCGTACGACACCCGCGAGCAGAACGCGACGGGGGAGCCGAGGCGGCCCAGCGCGACGGCCGTGTTGTACGGACCGCCACCGAGCGCGGGCCGCAGCGCGGCGAGGGCGCCCGTGCCCTGCGGTACCAGGTCGATCAGTGCCTCACCGGCGACGACGATCACGGGAGGGTCCTTTCGTGGGCCTTGGCGTGGGCTTTTCCGGACGTCCGGCGACGTGCCCGGACTTCTCGGAGAGCGGTCCGGGCTGCTCGACGCAGCCGCACGAGCCGCGGTGGACGAAGGTGCAGGGCAGTCGCAGGGTCCGCGCGGGCCGGTCCGGCTCGGCCAGGCGGTCGAGGAGCAGGCGGACGGCCTGCGCCCCGATGTCCCGGCTGGGTTGGGCGACCGCGGTGAGCCGGGGGGAGAAGAGGTCGGCCCAGGTGAAGTCGTCGAAGCAGCACAGGGCGAGGTCACCGGGTACCGACAGGCCCCGGTCCCGCAGGGCGCGCAGGGCACCGATGGTCATCGCGTTGTTGGCGGTGACCAGCGCGGTGGGCGGCACCGCCAGGGACAGCAGGTCCGCCGTGGCCCGTTCGCCGCCCGCCGCCTCGGAGTCGCCGTGGACCAGCAGCCGCTCGTCGAAGGGCAGCCCGGCGGCGGCGAGGCCGTGCCGGTACCCGGTGATCCGCTCGCGGGTCGTGCTGAGGCCGGGCCGGCCCGCGACCAGGCCGATCCGGCGGTGGCCCAGCCCGGCGAGATGGCCCACCAGGCCGGTCGTCGGCTCGGCGCCCTCGGCACCGACCTGGTCGAAGCGCGGGGCGTCCTCGCCCTCCGGTACGTCCACGATCCGGTCGAGGAACACGGCCGGCACCCGGTGGCGGGTGAGGTAGGAGACGAGTTCCCGGGGCTCGGCGGAGGGCGCGACGATCACGCCGTCCACGCGTCGCTCGTGCAGCAGCCGGACGACTTCGCGCTCGTGCGCGGGGTCGTCGTGCGGATCGGCGATGAGCAGGCCGTATCCGTGTTCCAGGGCAGTGGCCTCGACGCCCTGGAGGATCTCCGTGAAGTACGGGTTGCTGATGGCCGACACCGCCAGCCCGATGGAGCGGGTGCGGGAGGTCACCAGGGAGCGGGCGAGGGTGTTCGTGGTGTAGCCCAGTTCCTCGACGGCGTCCAGCACCGCCCGGCGGGTGTGCGGCAGCACCGGACGGGTGTCGTTGAGCACGTGCGAGACGGTCGCCACCGAGACCCCGGCACTCCGCGCCACATCGGCCATGGTCGCCACCGGGGCACCCCCTTCGCGTGCGGTCGCGCTGTGGCCGGACCGTACCCCACGGCGCCGGGTCGCGTAAACGCTTGCGCAAGCGTTTACGCGGGCTTCGGCGAAGGCCCCGCCGGAGATCCTCGCCCCGGGGCCACCCGGCCCTCGGAACCGCCCAAGCCGCCGGATATCGTCGCCCTGCACCCGCACGCCCCGGCCCTGCCCGCCCCGACCAGTGGAGATCCCATGCCCGGCCGTCCCGCCCCGAGCCGCCGTACCGTCCTGCGTTCGGCGGCCGCCACGCCCGTCGCCGGGCTCGGCCTGGCCGCCTGCTCCCCGGGCGACGACGGTGCCGCGCCGGCCAGGCCGACCGCGCCCGTGGACCTCGGCGCGGACGGAGACGTGGCCAAGGGCGCGACGAAGCTCTTCCCGGACGGGAACGTGGTGGTCAGCCGGGCCGCGGACGGCTCCCTGAAGGCGTTCAGCACGGTGTGCACGCACGCGGGGTGCCCCATCAGGAAGCTGGAGGGGACCAAGCTCGTCTGCAACTGCCACGGCAGTGAGTTCGACGCCCGTACCGGCGAGGTGCTGCACGCCCCGGCGACCGTGCCGCTCGTCGAACTGCCGGTCTCGGTCGAGCAGGGCCGGATCGTCGCGAGCCCGGGGGCCTGACCGGGACGGGCCGCGTCCTACTCCCAGTCCCAGCCGATCCCCAGCATCCCCGACCTGACCCGCGGCTCCACGAGGTGCACCGAATGGTGCTGCCCGCTGAGCACCAGATCCTGCCGGCCGCCGCGCGGTGCCGCCGGAGAGTGCTGCGTGAAGCGGTGGCAGCGCACCGGAAGCGCCGCGGCGTCGAACCGCACCTGGAGCGCGTACTGCCCGCCCGCCGTACCGAACCCGCGGACGTACTCGCGCGACACACCGGCCGTGGCGTCCTCGACGCCGTAGCGGAGGAGATGGGTGTCGCCGGCCCCCAGCCGGGTGTCGAAGAGCAGCTCGGTGACGAGCACACCGGTCTCCTGGTGGGTGCGGACACGGCCGGTGCGGCAGTTCTCCAGCGCGTGGACGGTCATCCGCGCGGGAACGCATCCCGGATCGCCGTAGTGGACCGCGACGAAGCGGTCCACGCCGTCGCGGTGGGCACGGACGATGAGGTGCGACTCGCGTCCCGCCAGCTCACGGCGGGGACCGATCCGGATCCGTTCGTGGTGCCCCAGGGTGTGCACCCCGCCGTCCGGCGACGGGTACCCCAGTTCGGTCAGCAGCTGGTCCAGGACGCCCGAGGCCGCCAGGTGGGCACGGTAGGAGCGGCCCGCGGGCCGTCGCTCCTCGGGTTCCGCGTCGGACTCGGCGAGCAGGCGTATCAGCGACTCCTCGGGCAACTGGAGTATCTCCTCCAGAGCCCGCACCGCCCGGAGGGACTCCGGACGCTGCGGACGGCGGGCGCCCTGCTGCCAGTAGCTCAGACTCGTGACGCCCACCTTCACCCCGTGGCGGGACAGATGGTGCTGCACGCGCTGCAGCGGCAGTCCGCGGGCGGCGATCGCCGCCCGCAGGGCGACGTGGAAGGGACCACCGCGCAGGGCCGAGTCGAGTTGCGCGGTGGCGACGTCCGCGTGCTGTGTGGCGTGCGGCATGCAGGGGCCCTTCTGTGAAGTTCACGGCGGCTGGTCAGGCCGTCGACACGGATCGACCGGGGCCGCCCGCCCCCGCTCGCGACGCAGAGGTCTTCACATCCGTACGCCGCGCTTCAGGCCCCGAGTCCCCCCGCATTGAAGCGTGTCGACCTAGTCCCGACAACACCTGGCGCCCGACCGCCACCCGCTCCTGGCCGAGAACGCACGGGCCCGCGGTCCCGGGGGCCACCCGCCGTGACCGACCGGCCCCGTACCGTCTTCCCCGGCCTCTCCCGCCGGCCGTCCACAGGGGCCCGGCCCGTCGTCCACAGGCCCGCCGGAGTGTCGGTCCGCGCCAGTAGGGTGTGAGTCATGGCCGACCCCTCCAGCTACCGCCCCAGGCCGGGAGAGATCCCGGACTCCCCGGGGGTGTACAGGTTCCGTGACGAGCACCGCCGGGTGATCTACGTCGGAAAGGCGAAGAGCCTGCGCCAGCGCCTGGCGAACTACTTCCAGGACCTGGCGCACCTGCATCCGCGCACCCGCACCATGGTCACGACCGCCGCGTCCGTGGAATGGACGGTGGTGTCCACCGAGGTCGAGGCGCTGCAGCTGGAGTACTCCTGGATCAAGGAGTACGACCCCCGGTTCAACGTCAAGTACCGCGACGACAAGAGCTACCCGTACCTCGCGGTGACGATGAACGAGGAGTTCCCCCGCGTCCAGGTGATGCGCGGCCAGAAGAAGAAGGGCGTGCGCTACTTCGGGCCGTACGGGCATGCCTGGGCGATCCGTGACACGGTCGACCTCCTGCTGCGCGTCTTCCCGGTGCGCACCTGCTCCGCGGGCGTCTTCAAGAACGCCGCCCGCACCGGCCGCCCCTGCCTGCTCGGATACATCGGCAAGTGCTCGGCGCCCTGCGTCGGCCGCATCACCCCCGACGACCACTGGGACCTGGCCGACGAGTTCTGCGACTTCATGGCCGGCCGCACCGGTACCTACCTGCGCCGCCTGGAGCGGCAGATGGCCGAGGCGGCCGAGGACATGGAGTACGAGCGGGCGGCCCGCCTGCGGGACGACATCGGGGCGCTCAAGAAGGCCATGGAGAAGAGCGCGGTCGTGCTCGCCGACGCCACCGACGCCGACCTGATCGCGGTCGCCGAGGACGAGCTGGAGGCGGCCGTCCAGATCTTCCACGTGCGCGGCGGACGCGTGCGCGGTCAGCGCGGCTGGGTCACCGACAAGGTGGAGGAGATCACCACCGGCGCCCTCGTCGAGCACGCCCTCCAGCAGCTGTACGGCGAGGAGAGGGGGGACGCCGTGCCCAAGGAGGTCCTGGTCCCCGCCCTGCCCGACCCGGTGGAGCCCGTCCAGCAGTGGCTGGCCGAGCGCCGTGGATCGGGGGTGTCGCTGCGCATCCCGCAGCGCGGCGACAAGAAGGCGCTGATGGAGACCGTCCAGCGCAACGCCCAGCAGGCCCTCGTCCTGCACAAGACCAAGCGTGCCTCCGACCTGACGACGCGCTCGCGCGCGCTGGAGGAGATCGCCG
The DNA here is from genome assembly GCF_027947575.1 of Streptomyces rubrogriseus. Taxonomy (NCBI): domain Bacteria; kingdom Bacillati; phylum Actinomycetota; class Actinomycetes; order Kitasatosporales; family Streptomycetaceae; genus Streptomyces; species Streptomyces rubrogriseus. The sequence goes on from NZ_CP116256.1 coordinate 2,102,835, forward strand.
AGGCCCTCGACCTGGACAGCGCCCCGCTCAGGATCGAGTGCTACGACATCTCGCACCTCCAGGGCGACGACGTCGTGGCCTCCATGGTCGTCTTCGAGGACGGGCTGGCCCGGAAGAGCGAATACCGGCGGTTCCAGATCAAGGGCTTCGAGGGACAGGACGACGTCCGTTCCATGCACGAGGTCATCACCCGCCGCTTCCGCCGCTACCTCGCCGAGAAGGAGAAGACCGGCGAGTGGGCGGACGGCGAGGCACTGACCGACGACGCCCGGCACCCGAACGGCGACGCCGCCCCCGACGGCGACGCCGCCGCCCCGGACGACGCCGCCGCCTCCGACGACGGCGCGGCACGCACGGGCGGGCGGGGACTCACGGACGGGCAGGAGCTCACGGACGGCCCCGCGCTCAAGGACGACGACGGCCGGCCCAAGCGCTTCGCCTACCCGCCCCAGCTCGTCGTCGTCGACGGAGGGCAACCGCAGGTCGCCGCCGCCCAGCGGGCGCTGGACGAGCTGGGCATCGACGACATCGCCGTGTGCGGTCTCGCCAAGCGCCTGGAGGAGGTCTGGCTGCCCCGCGAGGACGACCCGGTCGTCCTGCCCCGCACCAGCGAGGGCCTCTACCTGCTGCAGCGGGTCCGCGACGAGGCCCACCGCTTCGCGATCACCTACCAGCGCGCCAAACGCGCCAAACGCTTCCGGGCCGGCCCGCTGGACGACGTGCCCGGCCTGGGGGAGACCCGCAAGCAGGCGCTGATCAAGCACTTCGGTTCGGTGAAGAAGCTGCGGTCGGCGACGATCGACCAGATCTGCGAGGTGCCCGGCATAGGCCGCAAGACGGCCGAGACGGTCGCCGTGGCCCTCGCCCGGGCCACCCCGGCCGCGCCCGCCGTGAACACGGCGACCGGAGAGATCATGGATGACGACGACGGGGCACCCGAGACGACGGCGGATGCCCCGGACGAACGACGGGGGCAGGAGAGATGACCGAGCACGAGGCACAGCCCGCAGCGGAGCGAGAACAGGCGCGGCCCGCAGCCGGACGGGATCAGGCGGGTCCCGCGACGGGACGAGAACAGCCCCGGCACACCGCCGAGCGGGAACAGACGCACGACGACGGAGCACAGGTGAGTACGGGCAAGGAAACGGCCGGGGCGCACGAGGCGGCCATCCCCGAGCTGGTGATCATCTCCGGCATGTCCGGAGCCGGCCGCTCGACGGCCGCCAAGTGTCTGGAGGACCTGGGCTGGTTCGTCGTCGACAACCTCCCGCCCGCGCTGATCCCCACCATGGTGGAGCTCGGCGCCCGCTCCCAGGGCAACGTGGCCCGCATCGCGGTGGTCGTCGACGTCCGCGGCCGGCGCTTCTTCGACAATCTGCGCGAGTCCCTCGCGGACCTCGACGCGCGCGGCGTCACCCGCCGGATCGTCTTCCTGGAGTCCTCCGACGACGCCCTGGTGCGCCGCTTCGAGTCGGTGCGCCGCCCGCACCCCCTCCAGGGCGACGGCCGCATCGTCGACGGCATCGCCGCCGAGCGCGAGCTCCTGCGCGAGCTGCGCGGCGACGCCGACCTGGTGATCGACACCTCCAGCCTCAACGTGCACGAGCTGCGCGCCAAGATGGACGCCCAGTTCGCCGGCGACCAGGAGCCCGAGCTGCGGGCCACGGTGATGTCCTTCGGCTTCAAGTACGGCCTCCCGGTCGACGCCGACCTCGTCGTCGACATGCGCTTCCTGCCCAACCCGCACTGGGTCCCGGAGCTGCGCCCCTTCACCGGCCTCAACGAGGAGGTGTCGAGCTACGTCCTCAACCAGCCCGGGGCCAAGGAGTTCCTGGACCGCTATGCCGAGCTGCTCCAGCTGATCGCCGCGGGCTACCGTCGGGAGGGCAAGCGCTATGTGACCGTCGCCGTCGGCTGCACCGGCGGCAAGCACCGGTCCGTGGCCATGTCGGAGAAGCTCGCCGCCCGGCTCGCCGCCGAGGGCGTGGAGACGGTGGTCGTCCACCGGGACATGGGACGGGAATGACAGGGGAATGACAGGACGTACTCCGCGGCTGAGCAGGCTGCGCCGGGTGGTGCCCGAGGGACGCGGCGGCAGACCCGCCGACGCCCGCGCCGCCCGGCCCGAACAGGCGCGCGGCGCCAAGCCGCGCCGCCGGGGCGCCCAGCCCAAGGTCGTCGCCCTCGGCGGCGGCATGGGCCTGTCCGCCTCGCTCGCCGCGCTGCGCCGGATCACCGGCGACCTCACCGCCGTCGTCACCGTCGCCGACGACGGCGGCTCCAGCGGGCGCCTGCGCGACGAGCTGGGCGTCCTGCCGCCCGGCGACCTGCGCAAGGCGCTGGCCGCGCTGTGCGGCGACGACGACTGGGGCCAGACCTGGGCCCGCGTCATCCAGCACCGCTTCCAGTCCCAGGGCGACCTGCACGAACACGCGGTCGGCAATCTGCTGATCGTCGCCCTGTGGGAGCAGCTCGGCGACCACGTCCAGGCGCTGGACCTGGTGGGCAAGCTGCTCGGCGCACACGGCCGGGTGCTGCCCATGTCCGCCGTACCGCTGGAGCTCCAGGCCCTGGTCAGGGGCCACGAGCCGGAGCGGCCCGACGAGGTGGACACCGTACGGGGGCAGGCGACCGTGGCGCTCACGCCCGGCGAGGTGCAGTCCGTGCACCTGGTGCCCAGCGACCCGCCCGCCGTCCCCGAGGCGGTCGACGCCGTCCTGGACGCCGACTGGGTGGTGCTCGGTCCCGGCTCCTGGTTCTCCTCGGTCATCCCGCACCTGCTCGTGCCGGATCTGCTGGACGCGCTGGTCGAGACGAAGGCGCGCCGGGTGCTCTCGCTGAACCTCGCCCCGCAGCCCGGAGAAACTGAGGGCTTCTCCCCGCAGCGTCATTTGGAGGTTTTGGGACGACACGCCCCTAAACTCGCCCTGGACGTGGTGCTGGCCGACGAGGCCGCCGTGCCCGACCGTGACTCGCTCACCGACGCCGCGAAACGGTTCGGCGCCGCGGTCGAGCTGGCTCCGGTCGCCCGGACCGACGGGACCCCGAGGCACGACCCGGAGCTGCTGGCCGCCGCGTACGACCGTATTTTTCGGATGCATGGAAGGATCGGCCCATGGCGATGACGGCAGCGGTGAAGAGCGAGATCTCCCAGCTCCCCGTCACCCGGACCTGCTGCAGAAAGGCGGAGGTCTCCGCCGTGCTGCGGTTCGCCGGCGGCCTCCACCTGGTGAGCGGACGCATCGTGATCGAGGCGGAGCTGGACACCGGGAACGCGGCGCGACGGCTCAAGCGGGACATCCTGGAGATCTTCGGGCACAGCTCGGAGCTGATCGTGATGGCGCCGGGCGGGCTGCGCCGCGGTTCGCGTTTCGTGGTCCGGGTGGTCGCGGGCGGTGACCAGCTGGCCCGGCAGACCGGTCTGGTGGACGGCCGGGGCCGCCCGATCCGGGGCCTGCCGCCGCAGGTGGTCTCGGGGGCCACCTGCGACGCCGAGGCCGCCTGGCGCGGGGCCTTCCTGGCGCACGGCTCGCTCACCGAGCCCGGCCGCTCCTCCTCCCTGGAGGTGACCTGCCCGGGGCCCGAGGCGGCGCTCGCCCTGGTCGGCGCCGCCCGCCGGCTGTCGATCCCCGCCAAGGCCCGCGAGGTGCGCGGCGTGGACCGGGTCGTGGTCCGCGACGGCGACGCGATCGGCGCGCTGCTCACCCGGCTCGGCGCCCACGACTCGGTGCTGGCCTGGGAGGAGCGCAGGCTGCGGCGCGAGGTCCGCGCCACCGCCAACCGGCTCGCCAACTTCGACGACGCCAACCTGCGCCGCTCCGCCCGCGCGGCCGTCGCCGCCGGTGCCCGGGTGCAGCGCGCCCTGGAGATCCTCGCCGACGACGTGCCCGAGCACCTCGCCGCGGCGGGCCGGCTGCGCATGGAGCACAAGCAGGCCTCCCTGGAGGAACTGGGCGCCCTCGCCGACCCGCCGCTGACCAAGGACGCCGTCGCCGGACGCATCCGCCGTCTGCTGGCCATGGCCGACAAGCGGGCCTCGGACCTCGGCATCGCCGGTACGGACGCCAACCTCGGCGAGGAGGAGCTGGCCGACAACCTCGTCGGCTGACCGGACGCCCCGGCCCCGTGCCTCCGGGCCGGCCGCGCGGAACGAGGACAACGAGCCGGTGCCGGCGCCCACTTGGGTGACCGGCACCGGCTTTCGCGTGTCCTTGCCGCACTCTTGACTCGATCATGAGCTGTCATGAGCCTGGCATCTGTTCGCCGCTGTGGCGGACGCAGGCCTGTCGGACAGGCCCCATCTAGGGGGGTTCATGAGACGAAGAGCGAGATCGATCCTCGCTGTCGGCGCGCTCCTGATCGGCGGAGCGAGCTTCGCGCCCATCGCCCAGGCACAACCCGCGGACCCGGGGACCCCGGACGCGAACGAAGTGAAGGTCTTCCGCGCCGACGTCACCAAGGAGCAGGTACCCCTGCTGCTGGCGACCGGCCAGGACGGCCACGAACTCGGCGAGCAGGTACCCGACCGGGGGACCGCCGCCGTCGAGCTGTACCTCACCGAGAAGCAGGCCGGCACGCTGGAGGAACAGGGCGTCGACCTCACCGAGCACACCCTGTCCCCCCAGGCCGAGAAGCGCGTCGAGAGCGCCGCCGACGGCGTCTTCCGCCCGTACAGCGGCAGTGGCGGCCTGCGCGAGGAGATCCTGCGGACCGCCCAGGAGAACCCCGGCCTCACCAAGGTCGTCTCCATCGGCAAGACGGTCAACGGCCAGGACATCCTGGCGCTCAAGCTCACCAAGCACGCGAAGAAGTCCAAGGACGGCTCCAAGCCCTCCGTCCTCTACATGTCCAACCAGCACGCGCGCGAGTGGATCACCCCGGAGATGACCCGGCGGCTGATGCACCACTACCTGGACAACTACAAGAAGGACCGGCGGATCAGGGAGATCGTCGACTCCACCGAGCTGTGGTTCGTCCTGTCGGCCAACCCCGACGGCTACGACTACACCTTCGAGAGCACCGACAACCGCCTCTGGCGCAAGAACCTGCGCGACGTCAACGGCGACGGCACCATCGGCACCGGCGACGGCGTCGACCTCAACCGGAACTTCGCCTACAAGTGGGGTTACGACGACGAGGGCTCGTCCCCCAACCCCACCAGCGAGACCTACCGGGGCGCGAGCCCCGGCTCCGAGCCCGAGACCAAGGCGCTGGACGCCTTCCAGAAGCGCATCGGCTTCACCTACGGCATCAACTACCACTCCGCCGCCGAACTCCTCCTCTACGGCGTCGGCTGGCAGGTGGCCACCAACACCCCGGACGACGTCCTCTACAAGGCGCTGGCCGGCACCCCCGACAACTCGGCGATCCCCGGCTACCACCCGCAGGTCTCCTCGGAGCTGTACACCACCAACGGCGAGGCCGACGGGCACGCGGCCAACGTCAACGGCATGGCGATGTTCACCCCGGAGATGTCGACCTGCAAGACGGCCTCCGACGTGGACCCCGACGACCAGTGGAACGCGCGCGACTGCCAGTCCGGCTTCAACTTCCCCGACGACGAGAAGCTGATCCAGCAGGAGTTCGCCAAGAACGTCCCGTTCGCGCTCTCCGTCGCCGAGACCGCCGCCCACCCCGACCGGCCGTCCTCCTCGGTCGGCCTGGACGCCGCCGACTTCACCCCCGCCCCCTTCACCACCTCCTACGCGCGCGGCGCCGACCAGGAGGTCTCCGTCGTCGTCCGCAAGTCCGTGCGCGACAAGGAGCTGAAGTACCGCGTCAACGGCGGACGCACCCACGACGCGACGCTGCGGCCCTGGCGGGGCGGCGAGACGTACGGCGGCGAGGACAACCTCTACTTCGACGAGTACCGGGCCAAGGTCAGCAGCGCCGACCCCGGCGACCGCGTCGAGGTCTGGTTCACCGGCGAGACACCGCGCGGCACCCATGACCGGCACGGCAAGCGCGCCGAGAGCGAGCACTTCACCTACACGGTCGCCGAGCGGCCCCGCGCCGACGTCCTCGTCGTCGCCGAGGAGGGCGCGAAGGCCACGCAGACCCGGACGTACCTGGACGCCCTCAAGGCCAACGGCCAGCGCGCCGCCGTCTGGGACGTCGCCACCCAGGGCGCCCCCGACGCGCTCGGCGTCCTCGGCCACTTCGACACGGTCGTCCACTACACGGGCGCCGCGGTGCCCGGCAACGCCACCCAGCTCCAGCTGCGGGCCTTCCTCAACGAGGGCGGCAAGCTGATCGAGGCCGGCGAGCAGGCCGGCGGCGACGTCGACCTCGGCGGCGGCACCCTCTCCGACGACTTCAGCCAGTACTACCTGGGCGCCTACACCCACACCGCCACCGCCGGCGCCACCGGGTTCACCGGCTCCGGCAAGCTCGACAAGGCCGACGGCGCCCTCGGCGACGCCCCCGGCAACCCGCTGGACGCCGCCGGCGCGTACAGCGTGACCTCCGACGAGCTCGACCCCGGCACCTACCCGCAGTTCGCGAGCGCGGGCGCCGGGAAGTTCGCCGGGACGGTCAACCCGTACGGTCCCTACGCGGGGGAGTGGATGGCCGCCGCCGTCCACACCGACGACGCCTACAAGCGCCTCACCCGCACCGTCGACCTCACCGGAGTCACCGCCTCCGAGCGCCCCACGCTCCGCACCCAGCTGCTGTGGGACACCGAGCGCGGCTACGACCACGCCCTGGTCGAGGCGCACACCACCGGCGCCGACGACTGGACCACCCTGCCCGAGGCGAACGGCGCCACCGGCACCGCCGTGCCCGCCGAGTGCGCGGCCGGGTTCTACCTGGCCGGGCACCCCTGGCTGGCGCACTACCTGACCCTGTCCGACGAGGGCTGCACCGCGACCGGCACCACCGGCCAGTGGAACAGCCTCACCGGCTCCTCCGGCGGCTGGAAGCAGGTCGAGTTCGACCTGAGCGCCTACGCCGGGAAGTCCGTCGAGCTGTCCATCGCCTACGTCACCGACCCCGGCAGCGGCGGCCGCGGCGTCCTCGCCGACGAGGCCTCCCTGGTCGTCGGCGGCACGGCGACGCAGACCGAGGGTTTCGAGACCTCGCTGGGGGCCTGGCAGGTCTCCGGTCCGCCGGCGGGCAGCCCCGCCGTCCTGAAGGACTGGACCCGCACCGGGACCCTGTTCCAGACCTACGGCGCCATCACCACGGACGACACCGTGCTGCTCGGCTTCGGCCTGGAGCACCTCGCCGAACCGGCCGCCCGCGCGGCACTGGTCCGGCAGGCGCTGCGTGCCCTGGACGAGTGAATCCCGGCGTGCGGGGGACTGACCCGGTGTAACCAGATCGGGTGATCGGTCCCCGTAGCCCAGGGCGGTCCGTACCCCTACTGGCGGGTACGGACCGCCCTGCCGGGTATGGGGCGTCTCGATGTCACCCCCGAGGCCCCGGAGAGGTAGGGTCGGAGGTGGTCGGGGACATCCCAAATACAGCTCGCCGGCACATCGGGCCGGCGTACCAACGAGGAGATCGGTTCGTGACGATCCGCGTAGGCATCAACGGCTTTGGCCGCATCGGTCGTAACTACTTCCGCGCGCTGCTGGAGCAGGGTGCGGACATCGAGATCGTGGCTGTCAACGACCTGGGTGACACCGCGACCACCGCCCACCTGCTGAAGTACGACACCATCCTCGGCCGCCTCAAGGCGGAGGTCTCGCACACCGAGGACACCATCACCGTCGACGGCAAGACCATCAAGGTCCTGTCCGAGCGCAACCCGGCCGACATCCCGTGGGGCGAGCTGGGCGTCGACATCGTGATCGAGTCGACCGGCATCTTCACGAAGAAGGCGGACGCGGAGAAGCACATCGCCGGCGGCGCCAAGAAGGTCCTCATCTCGGCTCCGGCCAAGGACGAGGACATCACCATCGTGATGGGCGTCAACCAGGACAAGTACGACCCGGCGAACCACCACGTCATCTCCAACGCCTCCTGCACCACCAACTGTGTGGCGCCGATGGCCAAGGTCCTCGACGAGAACTTCGGCATCGTCAAGGGCCTGATGACGACGGTCCACGCGTACACGAACGACCAGCGCATCCTGGACTTCCCGCACAAGGACCTGCGCCGCGCCCGTGCCGCCGCGGAGAACATCATCCCGACCACCACCGGTGCCGCCAAGGCCACCGCGCTGGTCCTGCCGCAGCTCAAGGGCAAGCTCGACGGCATCGCGATGCGCGTCCCGGTCCCGACCGGCTCGGCCACCGACCTGGTCGTGGAGCTCCAGCGCGAGGTCACCAAGGACGAGGTCAACGCCGCGTTCAAGAAGGCCGCCGACGACGGCGACCTCAAGGGCATCCTGTTCTACACCGAGGACGCGATCGTCTCCTCGGACATCGTCGGCGACCCGGCCTCCTGCACCTTCGACTCCTCCCTGACCATGGTCCAGGAGGGCAAGTCGGTGAAGATCCTCGGCTGGTACGACAACGAGTGGGGCTACTCGAACCGCCTCGTCGACCTCACGGTCTTCGTCGGCAACCAGCTCTGATCGACTTCAGCAAGGCACCTCATGCGGTAGCAGGGCTCGGGCAGCGCAAGGTCGCGCTGTCCGGGCCCTGCGTCGCGTCCGCCGCCACCAGCCCTCGTAGGATCACGAGCGATCCGAGAACCCAGGAGCCCTCTTGAAGACGATCGACGAACTGCTCTCCGAAGGCGTCGCGGGCAAGCGCGTCTTCGTCCGCGCCGACCTGAACGTCCCGCTGGACGGCACCACCATCACCGACGACGGCCGCATCCGCGCGGTAGTGCCCACCGTCGAGGCGCTGGCCGACGCGGGCGCCCGCGTGATCGTCGCCTCGCACCTGGGCCGCCCCAAGGGCGCCCCGGACCCCGCCTTCTCCCTCGCCCCGGCCGCCGCCCGCCTCGGTGAGCTGCTCGGCGCCGACGTCGCCTTCGCCGAGGACACGGTCGGCACCTCCGCCGAGGCCGCCGTCTCCGGCCTCGCCGACGGCGGTGTCGCCGTCATCGAGAACCTGCGCTTCAACGCCGGTGAGACCAGCAAGGACGACGCCGAGCGCGCCGCCTTCGCCGACAGGCTGGCCGGCCTCGCGGACGTCTACGTCGGTGACGGCTTCGGCGCGGTGCACCGGAAGCACGCGTCCGTCTTCGACCTGCCGAAGCGGCTCCCGCACTACGCCGGGTACCTCATCGCCACCGAGGTCGGCGTCCTCAAGAAGCTCACCGACGACGTGAAGCGCCCGTACGTGGTCGCGCTCGGCGGCGCCAAGGTCTCCGACAAGCTCGCCGTCATCGACCAGCTGCTCGGCAAGGCCGACCGGCTGCTCATCGGCGGCGGCATGGCGTACACCTTCCTCAAGGCCAAGGGGTACGAGGTCGGCATCTCGCTGCTCCAGGAGGACCAGATCCCGGCGGTCCAGGAGTACATCGAGCGCGCCGAGAAGAACGGCGTCGAGCTGGTGCTGCCCGTGGACGTCCTGGTCGCGCCCGAGTTCCCCGACCTCAAGACGAAGGCCCCGGCCAACCCCACCACCGTCGCCGCGGACGCCATCCCGGCCGACCAGGAGGGTCTGGACATCGGTCCCGAGACCCGCAAGCTGTACGCATCGAAGCTCGCCGACGCCGGCACCGTCTTCTGGAACGGTCCCATGGGCGTCTTCGAGCACCCCGACTACGCCGAGGGCACCAAAGCGGTCGCCCAGGCCCTCGTCGACGCCCCGGGCTTCACCGTGGTCGGCGGCGGCGACTCCGCCGCGGCCGTGCGCACGCTCGGCTTCGACGAGAACGCATTCGGCCACATCTCGACCGGCGGCGGCGCCTCCCTCGAATACCTCGAGGGCAAGACGCTCCCCGGCCTCGCCGCACTGGAGGACTGACCCCGATGACCACCCGCACGCCGCTGATGGCGGGCAACTGGAAGATGAACCTCAACCACCTGGAGGCCATCGCCCACGTCCAGAAGCTCGCCTTCGCCCTCGCGGACAAGGACTACGACGCCGTCGAGGTCGCCGTCCTCGCCCCCTTCACCGACCTGCGCTCCGTGCAGACCCTGGTCGACGGGGACAAGCTCAAGATCAAGTACGGTGCCCAGGACATCTCCGCCCACGACGGCGGCGCCTACACCGGCGAGATCTCGGGCCCGATGCTGGCCAAGCTGAAGTGCGCGTACGTGGCCGTCGGCCACTCCGAGCGCCGGCAGTACCACGCCGAGACCGACGAGATCGTGAACGCCAAGGTCAAGGCCGCCTACAAGCACGGCCTGACCCCGATCCTGTGCGTCGGCGAGGAGCTGGACGTCCGCGAGGCGGGCAACCACGTCGAGCACACCCTCGCCCAGGTCGAGGGCGGCCTGAAGGACCTCGCGGCCGAGCAGGCCGAGTCCGTCGTGATCGCCTACGAGCCCGTGTGGGCCATCGGCACCGGCAAGGTCTGCGGCGCCGACGACGCCCAGGAGGTCTGCGCGGCGATCCGCGGCAAGCTCGCCGAGCTGTACTCCCAGGAGCTGGCCGACAAGGTCCGCATCCAGTACGGCGGCTCCGTCAAGTCCGGCAACGTCGCCGAGATCATGGCGAAGCCCGACATCGACGGCGCCCTGGTCGGCGGCGCCTCGCTGGACTCGGACGAGTTCGTCAAGATCGTCCGCTTCCGCGACCAGTAGCCGGCTCCCGGGTCGAGAGGCAGATCGACCAGTGAGTATGCGCTAGCGGCGATACGTCGTACCCTTGCGGGGGCATGGTGGCCTGCTGTCACCGTGCCCCCGTCGTTCACCGTCGTTCATCCGAATCCGAGGAAGTTGGTCCAGCCGTGGTTTTGGGGTTCTCGATCGCCCTGATCGTCTTCAGCCTGCTGCTGATGCTGCTGGTGCTGATGCACAAGGGGAAGGGCGGCGGCCTCTCCGACATGTTCGGTGGCGGCATGCAGTCGTCCGTCGGTGGCTCCTCGGTCGCCGAGCGCAACCTCGACCGGATCACCGTTGTGGTCGGTCTGGCCTGGTTCGCCTGCATCATGGTGCTCGGCCTGCTCATGAAGGCCAACAACTGAGGGGTCCCGTCGCCCCGTCACACACTTGTGCACGTAAAGCCCCATGTCCGGTACGCGCCTCGGCGCGCCGCCTATCATGGGGCTTGCGTCTGTGCACTGGAGCTTGTAACTCCAAATACTGGACGCGCGTTGGGCCTTACGTAGACTGAGGCGCTCGCAGCGAAGCGAAACGCCGACTCGCTTCGCGGCACCATCACGCAGGGAGTTACGACCGTGGCAAGTGGCAACGCGATCCGGGGAAGCCGGGTCGGGGCGGGGCCGATGGGCGAGGCCGAGCGCGGCGAGTCCGCGCCGCGTCTGCGCATCTCCTTCTGGTGCTCCAACGGACACGAGACACAGCCGAGCTTCGCGAGCGACGCCCAGGTCCCGGAGACCTGGGACTGCCCGCGCTGCGGCTTCCCCGCCGGACAGGACCGGGACAATCCTCCCGACCCGCCGCGCACCGAGCCCTACAAGACCCACCTCGCGTACGTGCGCGAACGCCGCAGCGACGCGGACGGCGAGGCGATCCTCGCCGAGGCGCTCGCCAAACTGCGCGGCGAGATCTAGCTCCGTACACCGTCGGTTTCCGTCTCCGTCGGTCGCCTTCACTCCTGATCACTTAGGTTGGAACAGCTGTACAGGGGACAGCTGGGACACCCAAGGAAGAAGGCTGACGTCCGACATGAACGCAGACGGCCGTACCAGGCTCCACCAGACGCCCGAATGGGCCGCGCTGGTCAAGCACCGCGAGCAGCTCGGCGAGGTGCGGCTGCGCGAGCTGTTCGCCGCCGACCCGGGGCGCGGCACCGGCTGGACGCTGCGCGTGGGAGACCTCCACGTCGACTACTCGAAGCACCTGGTCACCGACGAGACGCTGGCCCTGCTCCAGGAGCTGGCCGCAGCGACCGGCGTGTCCGGGCTGCGCGACGCGATGTTCCGCGGTGAGCGGATCAACATCACCGAGGACCGGGCGGTGCTGCACACCGCGCTGCGGGCGCCGCGGGACGCGGTGATCGAGGTCGACGGCGAGAACGTCGTCCCCAAGGTGCACGCCGTGCTCGACAAGATGGCCGGCTTCGCCGACCGGGTCCGCTCCGGCGAGTGGACCGGCCACACCGGCCGGCGCATCAAGAACGTCGTCAACATCGGCATCGGCGGCTCCGACCTCGGTCCGGCGATGGCCTACGAGGCGCTGCGGGCCTTCACCGACCGCTCCCTCACCCTCCGCTTCGTGTCCAACGTGGACGGCGCCGACCTGCACGAGGCGGTCCGGGACCTGGACCCGGCCCAGACGCTGTTCGTCATCGCGTCCAAGACCTTCACCACCATCGAGACGATCACGAACGCCACTTCCGCCCGCTCCTGGCTGCTGGACGGCCTCGGGGGTGACGAGAAGGCGGTCGCGAAGCACTTCGTGGCCCTGTCGACCAACGCCGAGAAGGTCTCCGGCTTCGGCATCGACACGGCCAACATGTTCGAGTTCTGGGACTGGGTCGGCGGCCGCTACTCCTTCGACTCGGCCATCGGGCTGTCGCTGATGATCGCCATCGGCCCGGACCGCTTCCGGGAGATGCTCGACGGCTTCCACCTGGTCGACGAACACTTCCGCACCGCCCCCGCCGATTCCAACGTGCCGCTGCTGATGGGGCTGTTGGGCGTCTGGTACGGCAGCTTCCTGGGCGCGCAGTCGCACGCGGTGCTGCCGTACTCGCACTACCTGTCGAAGTTCACCGCGTACCTCCAGCAGCTGGACATGGAGTCCAACGGCAAGTCCGTCGACCGCGAGGGCAATCCCGTGGAGTGGCAGACCGGGCCGGTGGTGTGGGGCACGCCCGGCACCAACGGGCAGCACGCGTACTACCAGTTGATCCATCAGGGCACGAAGCTGATCCCGGCGGACTTCATCGGCTTCGCGCGGCCCGTGGGCGAGCTGAGCGACGAACTCAAGGTCCAGCACGACCTGCTGATGGCCAACTTCTTCGCTCAGACCCAGGCCCTCGCCTTCGGCAAGACCCCGGACGAGGTACGCGCCGAGGGGGTGCCGGAGGAGCTGGTCCCGCACAAGACCTTCCGCGGCAACCACCCCACCACGACCGTCCTGGCCGCCGAACTGACTCCCTCCGTCCTCGGCCAGCTCATCGCCCTCTACGAGCACAAGGTCTTCGTCCAGGGCGCGATCTGGAACATCGACTCCTTCGACCAGTGGGGCGTCGAACTCGGCAAGGTGCTCGCCAAGCGGATCGAACCCGCGCTGACCGAGGGCGCGGACGTGCCGGGGCTGGACGCCTCCACGGTGGCGCTGGTCGCCGCCTACCGGGAGCTGCGCGACCGGCAGTGAGCGGAACGGGGCGCGGTGGCCCGGCCGGTCCCGGTCAGGCCACCGCGCTCAGTGTGTCGGCGAGGCGCCGCCGGGCCGCCCGCGCCGACGGCACCGCGGCCAGCGCTGCCGCACCGAGCACCGCGGCCGCGCCCACCAGTACCAGGAGAGCGGGAGAGGGGACCTGGGCGATTCCCGCGCCGATGCCGCTGGAGGCGCCCTGGGCGTCGATCAGCCAGTGGGCGAGCGGCAGCCCGAGGGCGGCGGCGAGGAGCACGGCCGCCAGGGCGGTGCAGCCGGTCGCCGTGACGGTGATGCCGGTGATCTGGCGCGGGGAGAGCCCGATCGCCTTGAGGGCGAGCAGGTCCCGTTCGCTCTCCCGGACGGTGCCGCCGATCGCCGTGAGCAGTTCGATCAGCCCGACGAGGGCGAGGACGGCGATCAGTCCGAGGACCACCGCGCGCAACGGGGACAGCCCGTCGGCCGGGTTGGCCACGGCGTGCACGTCGAGCCGCCCGTGCCCGGCCTCCGCGAGCCGCCCGGCGACCTCGTCCGGGTCGGCTCCGGCCGCCAGACGCAGCTGGTAGAGGGTCGGCCGGAGCCGCGGATCGTTCTCCTGGAGGGTGTCCAGGGATGTGGAGATGACCCGGCCGGCGTTCTCCGGCTCGATGCTGCGGCCCACGATGTGGAGGATCTGCGGCCGGTCGCCGACGGTCATCCGCACCCAGTCGCCGACCTCCACCTCCAGCAGGTCCAGGAGGCCCTGCCCGGCCACCGCCTCGTCCGGTCCGTGCGCGCGGCGGCCCTCGGCCAGGGCGTACGGGTAGGGCTCCTCGCGGGTGCCGAGCCCGCGCAGGGCGATCGTCGCCGTCTGGCCCGGCACCAGGGCGGCGACCTCGACACCCGGGTAGGCGGCGGCGACCTGGGGGTCGCGCTCCAGCAGGGCCCGCGTGCCGCGCTCCCCGGTGTCGGTGTCAGCGCGGACGGTCAGCGCGGCCGGCAGGCCGATCTGCTCGGGCCGGCTGTGGAAGCGGTCGATGGTGGTCCACGCGCTCATCGCCACCACGATCAGCAGCAGCGGCAGCGTGAGCCGGGCCACCGTGGCGAACGAGCGCGGGCGGCGGGCGAACGCCTTGTGCCAGCCGAGCACGAGGGCGGGCGGTACGCGTACCTCCAGTTCCCGCACGCCGGGCGGTACGCGTACCTCCAGATCCCGCACGCCGGGCGACGCCCCGGCACCCGGTGCACCCGCTCCGTCGGAACCCCGGACACCACGTCCCTGCCATCGGACTCCCACCGGCACCCGGAACATCCGCAGCCCCAGCGCCCGGCGAGCCGCCACGGACAGCCCGCCGCCCTGCGCCCCCGCCGGACGCGGCAGCGGAACCGGCGGCACCCGGCCGGCCCGCCAGGCCGCGAGGCCCGTAGTGGCGCCGATGAACAGCACCGCGCACGCCGGTACGACGAACAGCGCGACGGTGTGCCCGGGCAGCCCCTGCCAGACGCCGACCGCGTCCCCGAGCCGCCCCGGGACGCGGCTGCCCAGGGCCTGGACGGTCGCGGCGGCGGCCACCGCGCCGAGCAGCGCGTAGGCGAGGTGCTGGAGCAGGAAGACCCGCACGACCTGGCCCGGTGTGAAGCCGATCGCCTTCAGCACCGAGATGTCCCGCAGATGCCCTCGGATCCGGGTGCCGATCGCCCCGTGCACCGCCAGCCCAGCGGCGAGCAGCGCGCCCAGCCCGAACAGCCCGAGCACCTGACCGAGCAGCCGGTTGTCGCCCTGTGCTTCCGCGCGGGCCTGCTCCCAGGTGGAGACCTGCCCGATCGCCCCGGCGCCCAGTACGGTCACCGCCCGCTGCACGGCGTAGTCCGTCTCCCCGGGATCGGTCAGCCGCAGTCCGATCACCTGGCCGCCCGGGTCGGGCACCGCGGCCGGGGGCGCCCACACCAGGCCCGGCTGCTCGCCAGGCCGGTAGCGGCGTTCGGGGCTGTCGGCGATGCCGAGCACCGTGAGGGTGCGCGAGGTGCCGGTCAGGGTGAGGGTGTCGCCGGGCTGGGCCAGCAGTGCGCGGGCGAGGCGGGTCTCCAGGACCACCCCGTCGGGGTCGTCGGCGTCGAGCCAGTGCCCGGCGGTGAGCAGCGGGCGCCCCACGTCGGGCCGCTCGGCGGTGCCGCGCAGCTCGACGGAGGCCCGGGTGCCGCGCACGGCGACGGTGGTGGAGGCGGTGGGGTAGGGGCCGGCGACGGACTGGACGCCGTCCAGCGCGGCCAGGTCGCCGGTGTCGGCGGCGCGGTCGGTGTGCAGCCAGACGTGCGCGCCGCGCGCCTGTGTGAAGACCCGCTGCCAGGGGTTGGTCGCGTACCCGAACAGGGCCGTGGCCAGCAGCAGCGACGCGACGATCCCCGCGGTGGCGAGGACGAGGAACAGCGCCTCGCCCCGGTGCGTGCGCAGATCGGAGTGGGCCCAGCGCAGAGTGGCTCGCACGGGCTCAGCCCTCCGGTGCGCGGTGCGCGCGGTGGTCGTACGCCCGCATGTCAGTCCTTGAGTTCCAGGACGGCGGACGCCCCGGGACGGCGGCGCGGTGGCGCGGCGGCGTCCAGCTCGGCGTCGTCGGCTATCCGCCCGTCGAAGAAGCTGATCACCCGGTCGGCGGCGCTGGCGAGCCGCGCGTCATGGGTGACCAGCAGGATCGTCTGACCCCGCTGGTGGAAGCGGGACAGCAGCCGCATCACCTCACGGGTGCCCTTGCTGTCCAGGCTGCCCGCGGGCTCGTCCGCCAGCAGCAGCGGCGGATGGTTGACCAGCGCACGCGCCAGCGCCACCCGCTGCTGCTCACCGCCGGACAGCTCACCGGGCATGCTGCGCTCCTTGCCCGTCAGCCCCAGCTCGGCCAGCAGCCCCTCCCGCTCGGCGCGCGCCCGCTTGGGTGGCAGCCCGGCGAGCAGGGCGGGCAGCTCCACGTTGTCTGCGACGGACAGATCCGACACCAGGTTGAAGAACTGGAAGACGATCCCGATCCGCTTCCTGCGCTCGACGGCCCAGCGTGCCTCGCCGTAGGCGTCGGTGCACGCGCCGTCCAGCCAGAGGCTGCCCGCGTCCGGCCGCTGGAGCCCGCCCAGCAGATGCAGCAGCGTCGACTTCCCGGCACCGGACGGTCCCGTGATCGCCACGAACTCGCCGCGCCGCACCGTCAGGTCCACCCCGCGCACGGCGTGCGCCGGGGCGCCCTCGCCGTGGTGCGTCTTGACCAGGCCCTCGGCGCGCAGCACGGGAGCGGGGTCGGCACTCGCCCCAGCGCTCACTCCAGCTCCTCCAGCTCTTCCTGGCACCGCTCCAGCCAGTCGAGGTCGGCCTGCAGGTGCAGCATCGCGCCCTCGATGAGGAGGTGGGCGATGCGGTTGTCCCGGTCTTCGGCGGCGGCCAGCTTCGACAACTGCCGCATCGTGTTCAGGTACTGCCGCCGCTGCTTGTTGATCAGGGCGATCTGGTCGGCGAGCCCGGTCTGCGGAGCCAGGGCGAGCTTCATGAAGAACTCGTCCCGCACCCGCGGCTCGTCCGCCGTCTCCTCGTACCAGGCCCGCAGCTCGTCGCGCCCGGCGTCGGTGAGGTGGTAGACCTTCTTGTTGGGTCGGCTCGACTGCTCGATGTCCTCGCCCTCGATCAGTCCCGTCTTCTCGAGACGGTTGAGGGTGACGTAGATCTGGCCGACGTTCGGCTGAGGGTACGCGGAGCCCAGCAGTTGCTCAAGGTCCTGCTTCAGCTCGTAGCCGTGGGCCGGACCGCGGGCCAGGAGAGCCAGGAGGTGCAGGCGCACTCAGCCGTCCTCCCGCTTCTGTTCGAGTCCCCGGATGTGCTCCAGGCCCTAGTATCGCCCATACCTAACAGGTATACATGGCCTCTGACCCGGGACGAGGACGCCCGGTGCCGGTGCGAGCCAGTGAGCCCGGTGTACGAGGGTGTACAGGGAGGAACCTATGCGGTGGATCCACGCCGCCGGTAGGGGCCTCCTCGTCCTCCTCGTCATCCTGACCGGGTACGCAGCCTCCGGCGCCCGCGCGGACGAGGGGGCCGCGAGCGGCCGGGGACCGCTCACCCTGGCCACCGCCGGGGACCTCACCGGCTACCTCGGCCCGCTCCTCGAAGGCTGGAACCGCGCCCACCCCGGCGAACGGGTCACCCTCGTCGAACTGCCCGACTCCGCCGACGAGACCCGCGCGCAGATGACCACCGACCTGCGCGACGGCGGCCGGCACCGCTTCGACGTCCTCAACATCGACGTCAACTGGACCTCCGAGTTCGCCGCCGCCGACTGGATACGCCCGCTGCCCCGCGACCGCTTCCCGCTCGGCTCCTTCCTGCCGCCCGTCGTCGACACGGCGACCTACGACGGCAGGCTCTACGCCGTCCCGTACGTCACCAACGCCGGTCTGCTCCTGTACCGCAAGGACGTCCTCGCCGCCGAGGGCGTCCCGCCGCCGCGCACCTGGGCGGAGCTGGAGCGGTACGCCGAGACCATCGCCCCGGAACACGGACTGGACGGCTACGCGGGCCAGTTCCTGCCCTACGAGGGCCTGACCGTGAACGCCGCCGAGTCCGTCTACTCGGCCGGGGGCAGCATCCTCGGCGACGAGGGCGAACGCGTCACCGTGGACTCGGCGGCGGCCCGCGAGGGCATCGGTTTCCTGGCCCGCGGGGTGCGCGAGGGCTGGATACCGAAGGCGGCGCTGACCTACAAGGAGGAGGAGTCCAAGCAGGCGTTCCAGGACGGCCGCCTGCTCTTCCTGCGCAACTGGCCCTACGCCTACGTCAGCGCCTCCGCCCCGGGCTCCGCGGTCGCCGGGAAGGTCGGCGCCGTGCCGCTGCCCGGTCCTAGCGGCCCCGGCACCAGCGTCCTCGGCGGCTCCAACCTGGCCGTCGGCGCCCACGCCCGGCACCCCGACTCGGCCGCGCGCCTCATCGCGTACCTCACCAGCGAGCGCGTCCAGCGCCAGGTCCTCACCCGCGGCGCGCTGCCACCCGTACGGGCCGACCTGTACGAGGACCCCGCGCTGATCGAGGCGTTCCCCTACCTGCCGACCCTGCGCGAGAGCGTGCTCGCCGCCGCCCCGCGCCCCAAGAGCCCGCGCTACGACCAGGTCAGCCTGGCCGTGCAGGCGGTCGTGCACGACGCGATGACCGGGCGGCAGACGCCCGAGGCCGCGGTGCGGCGGCTGGCGCGCGAGCTGGCCGCGATCTCCTAGTTACGCGTTAGGTAACGCCGACGTCTCATCTGCATCTGCCGCATGCTGAAAAGTCGGCATATAAATGCCCAACTGTCCAGTAGCCTCCGTCCCGTTCATTGACACCCTCGCGTCATCGCTACCTAACATGCATGCATAACAGCGGCCCTCCTCTACAGACAGGTCCACGGGGTGAACAGGCACCACTGGTGGCGTGACGCGGTGATCTACCAGGTCTACGTCCGCAGCTTCCTCGACAGCACCGGCGACGGCGTCGGCGATCTCGCCGGTGTCCGGGCCGGACTGCCCTACCTGCGCAAACTCGGCGTCGACGGGATCTGGTTGAGCCCCTTCTACCCGTCGCCGCAGCACGACCACGGTTACGACGTCGCCGACTACCGGGGCGTCGACCCGCTCTTCGGCGACCTCGACGAGTTCGACGAGCTGGTCGCCGCGGCCCGGCGCCTGGGCATCCGGGTCCTGCTGGACATCGTCCCCAACCACTGCTCCAGCGAACACCCGTGGTTCCGCGAGGCGCTGGCGTCCCCGCCCGGCAGCCCGGCCCGCGCCCGCTTCCACTTCGCCGACGGCCGCGGGCCGGACGGGGACGAGCCGCCCAACAACTGGCACGCCATGTTCGGCGGCCCCGCCTGGACCCGGGTGACCGAGGCCGACGGCCGTCCCGGCCAGTGGTACCTGCACATGTTCACGCCCGAGCAGCCCGACTGGAACTGGCGCACCCCAGAGGTCGCCGCCGAGTTCGACCGGATACTCCGCTTCTGGCTGGACCGGGGCGTCGACGGCTTCCGCATCGACGTCGCCGCCGGCCTCTACAAGCACCCCGAACTGCCCGACTCCCCGGGCCCGGAGGCCGACGCCCGCACCCGCGACTCGGTCAACCCGCTGGCCTGGAACCAGCCCGAGGTGCACGAGGTGTGGCGGCGCTGGCGCGCGGTCTGCGAGGAGTACACCGGCCGCGACGGCCGCGAACGCCTCCTCGTCGGCGAGGTGTCGGTCCCCAGTGCCCGCGAACACGCCCGCTACGTCAGGCCCGACGAACTCCACCAGGCCTTCTTCTTCGACCTCCTCGGCGCCCCCTGGGACCCCGACGCCTTCCGCAAGGTCATCTCCGAGGCCATGCAGGACATCGCCGGCACCGGTTCCACGGTCACCTGGGTCCTCAACAACCACGACCAGGTCCGCACCGTCACCCGCTACGGCGAACCCGCCACCGACGGCAGCGGCCTGGGGACGGCCCGCGCCCGTGCCGCCGCCCTCCTGATGCTCGCGCTGCCCGGAGCCGCGTACATCTACCAGGGCGAGGAACTGGGCCTGCCCGAGGTCGTCGACCTGCCCGACGACGTGCTCACCGACCCGATCTTCCGCCGCACCGGCAGCCGCGCCCGGGTCCGCGACGGCTGCCGGGTGCCGCTGCCCTGGTCGGGCCAGGCGTCCCCGTTCGGCTTCACCGCGGGCGACGGGAGTGCCAAGCCCTGGCTGCCGCAGCCCGAGTACTTCGCCGAGTACGCCACCGACCGCGCCCTCGCCGACACCCGCTCCTTCTGGCACCTCTACCGCGACGGCCTGCAACTCCGCTCCGACCTGCCGCAGCTGGGCGAGGGCACCCTGCGCTGGCTGGACACCCCGCCCGGCGTGCTCGCCTTCGTCCGCGGCGACGGACTGGTCTGCGCCGTCAACTTCGGCACCGCCCCCACGCCCGCACCGGTCCCCGGCGCCCCGCTGCTGACCAGCGACGGCCCCTGCCCGCCCGGCGTCCTGCCCGGCTCCACCGCCGCCTGGTGGATCGCCGACCTCTGACCTCGCCTCCAACCTCTTCTCGCCCGACCCTCGAAGGGACATCAACGATGATGCGACGACGTACCACCCTGCTCACCGGCTGCACCGCCCTCGTCCTCGCCCTCGGCGCGACCGCCTGCGGCGGCTCCGGACCCGTCACCGCGGGCGGCGGCGACAAGGCGCTCAGCGGACAGTCGGTCACCGTGGCCGGCGTCTGGTCCGGCACCGAACAGGAGAACTTCCAGAAGGTGCTGGACGCCTTCACCGAGAAGACCGGCGCCAAGACCTCCTTCGTCTCCACCGGCGACAACGTCTCCACCGTGGTCGGCAGCAAGATCGAGGGCGGCAACGCCCCCGACGTCGTGATGGTCCCGCAGGTCGGCGTGCTGGGGCAGTTCGCCGGCAACGGCTGGCTGAAGCCGCTGTCCAAGACGGCCCAGAAGTCCGTCGACACCAACTTCGCGGACGTCTGGCAGACGTACGGGACCGTCGACGGCACCCTCTACGGCCTCTACTTCAAGGCGGCCCACAAGTCGACCGTCTGGTACAGCCCCGACGCCCTCGCCCAGGCCGGGGTCGAGCCGCCGAAGACGTACGACGAGATGCTGAAGGCCGGGCAGACCGTCTCCGACTCCGGGCTCGCCGCCTTCTCGGTGGCCGGGCAGGACGGCTGGACGCTGACCGACTGGTTCGAGAACGTCTACCTCTCCCAGGCCGGACCCGAGAAGTACGACGCCCTCGCCGCCCACGAACTGAAGTGGACCGACGCGAGCGTGGTCGAGGCGCTCACCACCCTCGGCAAGCTCTTCAAGGACGAGCAGCTCGTCGCGGGCGGTCAGAAGGGCGCCCTGAACACCGACTTCCCGGGCTCGGTGGAGAAGGTGTTCGGCCCGAAGCCCGAGGCCGGCATGGTCTACGAGGGGGACTTCGTCGCCGGGGTCGCCAAGGACCAGTTCGACAAGGAGATCGGCAAGGACGCGAACTTCTTCCCGTTCCCCGCGGTCGACGGCGGCGAGGCGCCCGTGGTCAGCGGCGGTGACGCGGCCGTCGTCCTCAAGGACGGCAAGAACTCCGAGGCAGGCATGGCCCTCCTGGAGTACCTCGCGACGCCGGAGGCCGCGGCCGTGTGGGCCGAGGCGGGCGGCTTCCTCTCCCCGAACAAGAACCTCGACCCCGCCTCCTACGGCGACGACGTCACCCGGGCCACCGCCGAGTCCCTCGTCGGCGCCGGGGACTCGGTCCGCTTCGACATGTCCGACCAGGCACCGGCGGCCTTCGGCGGCACCAAGGGCACCGGCGAGTGGAAGATCCTCCAGGACTTCCTGCGCGACCCCTCCGACCCGAAGGCGACCGCGGCCGAGCTGGAGGCCGCGGCGGCCAAGGCCTACAAGGGCTGAGGGCCGACCGGTCATGACCTCCACCCTGGTGAAAGAGGCGAGCCCGCCCGCCGCTCCCGGCCCGGCGCCCCTGCGGCGTCCCCGGCGGCGCCGGGCGGCCGTCGCCCTGCTCTTCGTCCTGCCCGCGCTGCTCCTGCTGGGCGCCCTCGTCGTCTACCCCGTGCTGTTCTCCGTCGGCCGCAGCTTCTTCGACGCCTCCGGCACGCGCTTCGTGGGCGGCGAGAACTACACCGAGATGTTCCGCGACCCGGCCACCCTCAAGGCCGTCCGCAACACGGCGATCTGGGTCGTCGTCGCGCCCACCCTGCTGACCGGCCTCGGCCTGATCCTCGCCGTCCTGGTCGAGAAGGTCCGCTGGGCCACCGCCTTCAAGCTGCTCCTCTTCATGCCGATGGCGGTCTCCTTCCTCGCCGCCGGCATCATCTTCCGGCTCGCCTACGACCACGACCCGGACAAGGGCGTCCTCAACGCCGCCGTGACCGGCGTGCACGACGCCTTCGCCGGTACGTCGAGCTACCCGGGCGCCCGGGCGCGCGAGGGCCAGGAGGGCGGTCCGGTCAAGGGGGCCGACGGCTCGTACCGGACCGGTGCGGGCGTGTCACCCGGCGACACGGTGGCCCTCGGCCTGGTCGGCGTGGCGCCCGACGACCTGCCGTCCGGCGCGGAGTCCGCGTACGGGGCGGCGGGGCGCGAGGCCGCCGACGACGAGGTGCGCGGCGTCGTCTACCTGGACTTCACACCCGGCGGGGGAGGGGAGCAGGGCCGGGTCGACCGGCGGGAGAGCGGGCTGCCCGAGATGACGGTCGAGGCGGTGCGCGACGGCCGCACGGTCGCCACCACGACCACCGCCGCCGACGGATCCTTCTCCTTCGACGGGCTGGACCCGGGCTCCTACACGGTGGCGCTCCCTGCTTCCAACTTCGCCCCGCCCTACGAAGGCGTCTCCTGGCTCGGACCCGCTCTCGTCACCCCCGCCATCATCGGGGCGTACCTGTGGATCTGGACCGGGTTCGCGATGGTGCTGATCGGCGCCGGGCTCTCCTCGCTGCCGCGCGACGCGCTGGAGGCGGCGCGGATGGACGGCGCCAACGAGTGGCAGATCTTCCGGCGGATCACCGTGCCGCTGCTGGCACCGGTGCTCACGGTCGTCTTCATCACCCTCGTGATCAACGTGATGAAGGTCTTCGACCTCGTCTACATCATCGCGCCCGGACCCGTGCAGGAGGACGCGACGGTGCTCGCGACGCAGATGTGGCTGGTGTCGTTCGGCGGCGGCAACAACCAGGGACTCGGCAGCGCGCTCGGCGTACTGCTCCTGCTGCTCGTCGTCCCGGCCATGGTCTTCAACGTCCGCCGCTTCAAGAGGAGTCAGCGATGAGGAGTCAGCGATGAACGCCGTCCGGCGCTATCTGGGCAACGGGATCGTCCAGGCCTTCCTCGTGCTCGTCGGGCTGGTGTGGATGACGCCGCTGGCCGGGCTGTTCCTGTCCTCGCTGCGGTCGTCCGAGGACACGGCGAAGGGCGGCTGGTGGACGGCGCTGGCGAGCCCGGGGCAGCTCTCCCTCGACAACTACTCGGCGCTGCTCGGCAACTCCGGCATCACCCAGGCCTTCTGGAACACGGTGCTGATCTCCGTACCGACGACCGTGCTCGTCGTGGTCGTCGGGGCGCTCGCCGGGTACGCCTTCGCCTGGCTGGACTTCCCGGGGCGCGAGACGGTCTTCCTGGTCGTCGTCGCGCTGCTGGTGGTGCCCGTGCAGATCGGGCTGCTGCCGGTCGCCAAACTCTTCGGGCAGCTGGGCCTGTTCGGGACCATCCCGGGTGTGGTGCTCTTCCACGTCGCCTACGGACTGCCGTTCGCGGTGTTCCTGCTGCGGAACTACTTCGCCGAGATGCCCAAGGAGATGCTGGAGGCCGCGCGCATGGACGGCGGCAACGAGTGGCGGATCTTCACGCGGCTGGTGCTGCCGGTCGGCAAGCCGGCCATCGCCAGCCTCGCCATCTTCCAGTTCCTGTGGGTGTGGAACGACATGCTGGTCGCGCTGCTCTTCGCGGACAGTTCGTCGCAGCCGCTGACGGTGGAACTCCAGTCGCAGATCCGCCAGTTCGGCAGCAACATCGACGTGCTGGCGCCGGGGGCGTTCCTGTCACTGGTGGTGCCGGTGGTGGTGTTCTTCGCGTTCCAGCGGCATTTCGTGCAGGGGGTCATGGCGGGGTCCGTGAAGTGACCGGGGGTGGGCGGCGGGAGGGTTATTCGCCCCCGCCGCCCCTTCCCGTTCCCGTCCCTGGGGGCTGCCGCCCCCAGACCCCTGCTTTCGGCCTGGACGGCCTCGTCCTCAAGCGCCGGACGGGCTGGTTAGGCCGACGCCGGTGGGTAGAGGGATCGCGGCAGCTGGGATGCCGCCGCCGAGTCCAGGAGCCACAGGGTGCGGGCGCGGCCCCGGGCGCCCGCTGCCGGGGCCTGGATCTCGCCCGCGCCCGACAGGGCCATCGCCACCGCGTTCGCCTTGTCCTCGCCCGCCGCCAGCAGCCACACCTCACGGGCGGCGCGGATCGCGGGCAGGGTCAGGGAGATGCGGATGGGCGGCGGCTTGGGGGAGCCGTGGACGCCGATCACCGTGCGCTCCGTCTCCCGGACGCCCGGGTGCTCCGGGAAGAGCGACGCCACGTGGGTGTCCGGGCCGACGCCGAGGAGCAGGACGTCGAAGGACGGGACCGCGGCGTGGTTCTCCGGGACGGATGCCGTGGCCAGTTCCTGTGCGTAGGCCGCCGCTGCCGCCTCGACGTCCGAGCCGTAGGGGCCGTCGGAGGCCGCCATCGCGTGCACCCGCTTCGGGTCCAGCGGCACCGAGTCGAGGAGTGCCTGGTGCGCCTGGGTGACGTTGCGCTCCGGGTCGCCCTCCGGCAGGAACCGCTCGTCGCCCCACCACAGGTCGAGGCGGCTCCAGTCGATCGCGTCCCGGGCCGGGGAGCCGGCCAGCGCCGCGAGCAGGCCGTTGCCGTTGCGGCCGCCGGTGAGGACCACGGACGCGCTGCCCCGGGAGGCCTGCGCGTCCACGATCTTCGTGATCAGGCGGGCCGCCGCGGCCTCGGCCATCAGCTCCTTGTCACGGTGCACGACCAGCTGCGGGGTCTCGCTCATTTCGCCGCCGCCTTCCTCACCGGTGTCTTCTCCCGCGCCGCGTCCTTCGCGGAAGCCTTCGCGACCGCCCCGACGGGAGCGGCGACCGCGAGGGCGTCGCCTTCGCCGGCCCGGTCTCCTTTGGCCGATTCGTTCAGCCGGTCCACGCCGTACCGCAGCGCCGAGGCGTACGTGTCGTCCGGGTCCAGGCGGCGCAGCTCCTCCGCGATCAGCTCGGCGGTCTCGCGGCGCTTGAGCGCGACCGCACGGGCCGGCTGGCCCTGGATGGAGAGGTTCGCCAGCGAACCGTCGGCCCGGTCCAGGACGACCGGACCGCAGTCGGTGTCCATGCGGACCGCGGTGAGACCCGGGCCGCCCGACACCGTGCGCCGCACCGGTACGCCCAGCCGGTCGGCGAGCCACATCGCGAGCAGCTCGCAGCTCGGGTTGAACTCCTCGCCCTCCACCTCGACGCCCTGCACCTCGCAGTCGACCTGGTCGAGCGCGGCCGCCAGCATGGAGCGCCACGGCGTGATGCGGGTCCACGACAGGTCGGTGTCGCCCGGTGCGTAGGCGTCGGCACGGGCCGCCAGCTCCCGTATCGGCTCCTCGCAGGCGTAGGTGTCGGTGACCCGGCGCTGGGCGAGGGCGCCCAGGGGGTCCTTCGCCGGGTCCAGCGGCGCGTTCACCGGCCACCAGACGACGACCGGCGCGTCCGGCAGCAGCAGCGGCAGGACCACCGACTGGGCGTGGTCGACGACGTCGCCGTACAGCCGCAGCACGATCGTCTCGCCGGTGCCCGCGTCGGCGCCGAGGCGCACCTCGGCGTCGAGCCGGGACCGGGTGCGGTCCCGGGGCGAGCGCGAGACCCGCTTGATGACGACGAGGGTGCGCGAGGGGTGCTCGTGAGCGGCGTCGCTCGCGGCCTTCAGCGCGTCGTAGGCGTTCTCCTCGTCGGTGACGATGACCAGGGTGAGCACCATGCCGATGGCCGGGGTGCCGATCGCCCGGCGGCCGAGCACCAGCGCCTTGTTGATCTTGCTGGCCGTGGTGTCCGTGAGGTCGGTCTTCATGGCCGGCGCCAGCTCCGTCCGTCTCGTTCCAGCATGTCGTCGGCCTCGACGGGCCCCCAGGTGCCGGCCGGGTACTGGGCCGGGGTGCCGTGCTCGTCCCAGTACTCCTCGATCGGGTCGAGGATCTTCCAGGACAGCTCGACCTCCTCGGTACGCGGGAAGAGGTTGGCGTCGCCCAGCAGGACGTCCAGGATCAGGCGCTCGTACGCCTCCGGGCTGGACTCGGTGAAGGACTCGCCGTAGGCGAAGTCCATGGACACGTCCCGGATCTCCATCGACGTGCCCGGCACCTTGGAACCGAAGCGGACGGTGACGCCCTCGTCGGGCTGGACGCGGATGACGATCGCGTTCGAGCCGAGTTCCTCGGTGGCCGTCGTGTCGAAGGGGGAGTGCGGGGCCCGCTGGAAGACCACCGCGATCTCGGTGACCCGGCGGCCCAGGCGCTTGCCGGTGCGCAGGTAGAAGGGGACGCCCGCCCAGCGGCGGTTGTCGATGCCGACCTTGATGGCGGCGTAGGTGTCGGTCTTCGACCTGGGGTCGATGCCGTCCTCTTCGAGGTAGCCGACGGCCTTGGCGCCGCCCTGCCACCCCGCCGCGTACTGGCCGCGCACGGTGTCCCGGCCCAGGTCCTTGGGGAGGCGGACCGCGCCGAGCACCTTGGTCTTCTCCGCCGCCAGCGCGTCCGCGTCGAAGGAGGCGGGCTCCTCCATGGCGGTCAGCGCGAGCAGCTGGAGCAGGTGGTTCTGGATGACGTCACGCGCCGCGCCGATGCCGTCGTAGTAGCCGGCCCGGCCGCCGATGCCGATGTCCTCGGCCATGGTGATCTGGATGTGGTCGACGTAGGACCGGTTCCAGATCGGCTCGAACATCGTGTTGGCGAAGCGCAGCGCCAGGATGTTCTGGACGGTCTCCTTGCCCAGGTAGTGGTCGATGCGGAAGACCTGGTCGGAGCCGAAGACCTCGTGGACGATCGCGTTCAGCTCCTCGGCCGACTTCAGGTCGTGGCCGAAGGGCTTCTCGATCACCGCCCGCCGCCAGGAGCCGCTCGACTGGTCCGCCAGTCCGTGCTTCTTGAGCTGCTGGATGACCACCGGGAAGGACTTCGGCGGCACCGACAGGTAGAAGGCGAAGTTGCCGCCCGTGCCCTGTGCCTTGTCCAGCTCCTCGATGGTGCCGCGCAGCCGCTCGAAGGCGTCGTCGTCGTCGAAGGTGCCCTGGACGAAGCGCATCCCCTGGATCAGCTGCTGCCAGACCTCCTCGCGGAACGGGGTGCGGGAGTGCTCCTTGACGGCGTCGTGCACGACCTGGGCGAAGTCCTCGTGCTCCCAGTCGCGGCGGGCGAACCCGACGAGCGAGAAGCCCGGCGGCAGCAGACCCCGGTTGGCGAGGTCGTACACGGCGGGCATGAGCTTCTTGCGGGACAGATCGCCGGTGACGCCGAAGATGACCAGACCCGACGGCCCCGCGATGCGCGGGAGCCGTCGGTCTGCGGGGTCACGCAGCGGGTTGCTGCTCGACAATTCTCAGCCCTTCGAGGGAGCGAGGCGCTTGAGCTCCGCCTCCGTGGACTTCAGCAGGTCGTTCCAGGCGTCCTCGAACTTGTCGACGCCTTCCTTCTCCAGGAGCTGGACCACCTCGTCGTAGGAGATCCCGAGCTTCTCGACCGCGTCGAGGTCGGCACGGGCCTGCTCGTACGTCCCGGAGACGGCGTCCCCGGTGATCTCGCCGTGGTCCTCGGTGGCGAACAGGGTCGCCTCCGGCATGGTGTTCACCGTGTTGGGTGCCACCAGGTCGGTGACGTACATGGTGTCGCTGTACGCCTTGTCCTTCACACCGGTCGACGCCCACAGCGGACGCTGCTTGTTGGCGCCGGCCTTCTCCAGGGCGGCCCAGCGGTCGGTGCCGAAGACCTCCTCGTACGCCTGGTAGGCGAGGCGCGCGTTGGCGACGGCGGCCTTGCCGCGCAGGGCCTTGGCCTCGTCGGTGCCGAGCGCGTCGATCCGCTTGTCGATCTCGGTGTCCACGCGGGACACGAAGAAGGACGCCACCGAGTGGATCTGCGAGAGGTCCAGGCCGCGCTCCTTGGCCTTCTCCAGGCCGGTCAGGAAGGCGTCCATGACCTTGCGGTAGCGCTCCAGGGAGAAGATCAGCGTGACGTTGACGCTGATGCCCAGACCGATGGTCTCGGCGATCGCCGGGATACCCGCCTCGGTGGCAGGGATCTTGATCAGCGTGTTGGGCCGGTCCACCAGCCAGGCCAGCTGCTTGGCCTCGGCGACCGTCGCCCGGGTGTTGTGCGCCAGGCGCGGGTCGACCTCGATGGAGACCCGGCCGTCCTTGCCGCCGGTGTTGTCGAACACCGGACGCAGGATGTCGGCGGCGTCCCGGACGTCCGCCGTGGTGATCATACGGATGGCCTCTTCGACCGTGACCTCGCGGGCGGCGAGGTCGGTGAGCTGCGTGTCGTAGCCGTCGCCCTGCGAGATCGCCTTCTGGAAGATCGACGGGTTGGTGGTGACGCCCACGACGTGCTGCTGGTCGATCAGCTCGGCGAGGTTGCCGGACGTGATCCGCTTGCGCGACAGGTCGTCCAGCCAGATCGCGACGCCTTCGTCGGAGAGGCGCTTGAGTGCGTCTGTCATGGAAATTGCATCTCCTACTACGAGTCGTATATGAGCGTCAGCGCTGGGCAGCGGCCAGGGATTCCCGCGCGGCGGAGGCCACGTTCTCGGCGGTGAAGCCGAACTCCTTGAAGAGCACCTTGGCGTCCGCCGAGGCACCGAAGTGCTCCAGGGAGACGATGCGGCCGGCGTCTCCCACGTACTTGTGCCAGGTCAGGCCGATTCCGGCCTCGACCGCGACCCGGGCCTTCACGGACGGGGGCAGGACGCTGTCCCGGTACCCCTGGTCCTGCTGCTCGAACCACTCCACGGACGGCATGGACACCACACGGGTCGGCACGCCGTCGGCCTGGAGCGCCTCACGCGCCTCGACGGCCACGTGCACCTCGGAACCGGTGGCGATGAGCACGACCTCGGCGTCGCCGCCCTCCGCCTCGAACAGCACGTAGCCGCCCTTGGCCGCGTCCTCGTTCGGCTCGTACGTCGGCACGCCCTGACGGGTCAGCGCCAGACCGTGCGGCTGGCCCTTGCCGAACTCCTTCGTCCAGCGGCGCAGGATCTCCCGCCAGGCGATCGCCGTCTCGTTGGCGTCGGCCGGGCGGACCACGTTCAGACCCGGGATGGCGCGCAGCGAGGCCAGGTGCTCGACCGGCTGGTGGGTCGGGCCGTCCTCGCCCAGACCGATGGAGTCGTGCGTCCACACGTACGTCACCGGCAGGTGCATCAGCGCGGACAGCCGTACCGCGTTGCGCATGTAGTCGGAGAAGACCAGGAACGTTCCGCCGTAGATGCGGGTGTTCCCGTGCAGCGCGATGCCGTTCATCTCCGCGGCCATCGCGTGCTCGCGGATGCCGAAGTGGATGGTGCGGCCGTACGGGTCGGCCTCCGGCAGCGGGTTGCCCGCGGGGAGGAAGGACGACGTCTTGTCGATCGTCGTGTTGTTCGAGCCCGCGAGGTCGGCCGAGCCGCCCCACAGCTCCGGGATCACCGCGCCGAGCGCCTGGAGCACCTTGCCGGACGCGGCGCGGGTCGCCAGGCCCTTGCCCGCCTCGAAGACCGGGATCTTCTCCTCCCAGCCCGCCGGCAGCTCACCCTTGGCCACGCGGTCGTACTCGGCGGCGCGCTCGGGGTTGTTGTCCCGCCACTGCTGGAAGGACTTCTCCCACACCGCGCGGGCGGCCTGGCCCTTCTCCAGCGCCTTGCGGGTGTGCCCGATGACCTCGTCGGAGACCTCGAAGGACTTCTCCGGGTCGAAGCCCAGGACCCGCTTGGTCGCCGCGACCTCGTCGTCGCCGAGCGCCGAGCCGTGCGCGGCCTCGGTGTTCTGCGCGTTCGGGGCGGGCCAGGCGATGATCGAGCGCATCGCGATGAAGGAGGGGCGGTCGGTGACCTTCTTGGCCTCCTCGATCGCGTCGTAGATCGCGTTCGGGTCCAGGTCGCCGTCCGGCTTCGGCGCGACCCGCTGGACGTGCCAGCCGTACGCCTCGTACCGCTTGCAGGTGTCCTCGGAGACGGCCGTCTCGGTGTCGCCCTCGATGGAGATGTGGTTGTCGTCCCACAGCAGCACCAGGTTGCCGAGCTTCTGGTGACCGGCCGTCGAGGACGCCTCGGCGGAGATGCCCTCCTGGAGGCAGCCGTCACCGGCGATGCAGTAGACGAAGTGGTCGAACGGGGACTCGCCCTCGGCGGCCTCCGGGTCGAACAGGCCGCGCTCGTAGCGGGCGGCCATCGCCATGCCCACCGCGTTGGCGACACCCTGGCCCAGCGGGCCGGTCGTGGTCTCCACGCCCGTGGTGTGGCCGTACTCCGGGTGGCCGGGGGTCTTGGAGCCCCAGGTGCGGAAGGACTCCAGGTCCGCCAGCTCCAGGCCGAAGCCGGCCAGGTACAGCTGGGTGTAGAGGGTCAGGGACGAGTGACCCGCGGACAGCACGAAACGGTCGCGCCCGACCCAGTTCGCGTCGGCGGGGTCGTGCCGCATCACCTTCTGGAAGAGGGTGTAGGCGGCGGGCGCCAGGCTCATCGCCGTACCCGGATGGCCGTTGCCAACCTTCTGTACGGCATCGGCGGCCAGGACGCGGGCGGTGTCCACGGCCCGCTGGTCCAGTTCGGTCCACTCGAGGTCTGTGGTGGTCGGCTTGGTGCTCACCCTGAGTCAGGGCTCCTCTCCACATGTCGGTTGCCGGTGCACGAGTGCACCGGCTGCCGGCGCGTCCGTGAGTCGGCCGGCCATGGCCGAGCCTACCCCCGTAAGTACGTGCGTTTTTCCGATGGAAACCAGACTGCCGGGACTCTTGTGCATCCGCCTGTCGACTGGGCGAAACCGCATTCGGCAAGTGAATACGGAGCCGCTCATCTGACTGCTCAATCGACTCTCCGAACGCACGTCGGAGCGCCCTCGCCAACACGAGCCCACCCCCGCGAAGGCCGAGGTATGGGCAACGTCTAAAGTGGCGTGGTACGCGCGAGCCTTTACCGCCACTTCACACGGTCGGGCTTGCTGGGAGTCTCTGTCAGGGGTGTGCGTGACGGCCGTTGAATCCCGTCCTGCGGGGGTTATCGGGACGAGCCAGAGCCCGAGTCACCGGCCGTTCGGGGCCCGTGTCAAGGCGTTCGTGGCGCTGACCAAGCCGCGGATCATCGAGCTTCTGCTAATCACCACCGTTCCGGTGATGTTCCTCGCCGAACAGGGTGTTCCGAATCTGAAGCTGGTGCTGCTGACCTGCGTCGGCGGTTATCTGTCGGCCGGCGGCGCCAACGCGCTGAACATGTACATCGACCGCGACATCGACGCGCTGATGGACCGGACCTCGCAGCGCCCCCTGGTGACCGGCATGGTCAGCCCGGTGGAATGCCTCGTCTTCGGCATCACCCTGGCGATCGTCTCGACGCTGCTGTTCGGCTTCACGGTCAACTGGCTGTCGGCCTGGCTCTCGCTCGGCGCCCTCCTCTTCTACGTCGTCGTCTACACGATGATCCTCAAGCGCCGTACCTCGCAGAACATCGTCTGGGGCGGCATCGCGGGCTGTCTGCCGGTGCTCATCGGCTGGTCGGCCGTGACCAACTCGATGTCCTGGGCGCCGGTCATCCTCTTCGGGGTGATGTTCTTCTGGACGCCGCCGCACTACTGGCCGCTGTCCATGAAGGTCAAGGAGGACTACGCGCGCGTCGGCGTGCCGATGCTCCCGGTGATCGCCTCCAACAAGGTCGTCGCCCGGCAGATCGTCATCTACAGCTGGGTGATGGTCGTGGTGTCGCTGCTGCTGCAGCCGCTCGGCTACACCGGCTGGTTCTACACGGCGGTGGCCCTGGCCGCCGGCGGCATGTGGCTGTGGGAGGCGCACGGGCTGCAGAACCGCGCCAAGGCCGAGGTGACGGGCGGCAAGCTCAAGGAGATGCGGCTGTTCCACTGGTCCATCACCTACGTGTCGGTGCTGTTCCTGGCGATCGCGGTGGACCCCTTCCTGCGCTGAGCGCTGCTCGTGGAGCCGTCCGACGGGCGGGGCGCGTGGTCAAGGCCACGCACCCCGCCCGTCGCCGTTTGATCTACCCGTCGGTAGCATCCTGGTCATGGCAGACACGCAGCAGGTGGACACGGAGCAGTCCGGCGCGAAGCGCGGCTGGGCCGACCGGTGGGACGCGTACGAGGTGACCCGGACGGCCGGGCGGATCGAAGCCTTCGCCAAGGCCCACGGCGGCGCCGAGGCCCAGGTGGCCCACCTCGGCGAGCGCGGCGCCCGGATCGTCCTCGTCGGTGCGGACGGCGCCTGGGGCGACCTGGTCGCGCGCACCCACGAGCGGGCGCGCAAGGCGGTGGAGAAGTCCGGGATCACCGTCCACGAGGACTTCGACGGCGAGTTCGCGGCCAAGGTCACCACGGGCCGCTACGAGTGGTCGCGCATGGCCGGCATCCAGGTCGGGGGCCCGAGCAACACCTGAGGGCGGGTTCACCCGTTAGGACCGTAGGAAGCCGCGAGGCACGCGGACCGCGAGTCGTGCGGGCCGCGAGGCACACGAGCCGCGCGGCACACGGTCCCAGCGCGGGGAGCCCGGATGATCGAAACGCCGTCCCTGGTGGACCAGTACTGCCACGGCGTCCTGAGAACGGAGCTGGGCCTCGGCACCTTCGAGGCCCAGCTGGCCCGCACCGAGGGCCCGCCCGCACCGGGCACCACCCTCTTCGACACCCAGACCGGCTTCGCGGTACGCCGCTGGTGCCCGCCCCTGCTCGGTCTGGAACCGCACTGCCCGCCCGCCCGCTACCTGGCCCGGCGCCGCGAACTGGGCGTCATGGAGGCCGACCGCAGGCTGCTGCGCGGCAGCGGCATCACCACCTACCTGGTCGACGCGGGACTGCCCGGAGACCTCACCGGACCGACCGAGATGGCCACGGCCGCGGACGCGGACACGCGCGAGATCGTGCGCCTGGAGCTGCTCGCCGAGCAGGTCGCCGACACCTCGGGCACCGTCGAGTCCTTCCTCGCCAACCTCGCCGAGGCCGTGCACGGCGCCGCCGCGAACGCGGTCGCGTTCACCTCGGTCGCCGGGGTGCGGCACGGCCTGGCCCTCGCCCCGGAGCCGCCGGGCCCCGGCGAGGTGCGCGGGGCCGCCGCCCGCTGGCTCACCGGGCGCGAGGTCGGTGGGGAGCTGAGCGACCCCGTACTGCTGCGCCACCTGCTGTGGATCGCCGTCGCCTCCGGCCTGCCGCTCCAGCTGCACGCCGGCCTCGGCGAACCGGGCCTGCGCATCGACCGCACCGACCCGGTCCTGCTCACCGACTTCGTGCGGACCACCGCCGGACTCGGCACCGACCTAATCCTGCTGCACGGCTACCCGTACCACCGCCACGCCGCCCACCTGGCCGGCGTCTTCCCGCACGTCTACGCCGACTCGGGCGCCGCCCTGGTGCGCACCGGCGCCCGGGCCGCGACGGTCCTCGCGGAGATCCTGGAGCTGGCCCCCTTCGGCAAGATCCTGTTCTCCAGCGGCGCCCAGGGCCTGCCCGAACTGCACGTGGTCGCCGCCCGGCTCTTCCGCGAGGCCCTCGGGCGGGTGCTGGGCGCCTGGGTGGCCGAGGGCGCGTGGTCGCTCGGGGACGCCCAGCGGGTGGCGGCGATGATCGCCTCGGGGAACGCGGGGCGGGTGTACGGACTGGAGTGACGGGTGTACGGGCTTGAGGGACGGGTGTACACACCGGAGGGATTCGTCGACACTGGGCGGATGCCGACCGACGCCCTGCTCGACCGTTTCCTCGCCGGCCTCACGCCCCTCGACCCCGTCGCCGTCTGGGCACACGGTTCACTGGGCGCGGGCGACTACCAGGAGGGCCGCAGCGACCTGGACCTGATCGCGGTCCTGCCCCGGCCGGCCACGGCGCGCACGGCCTGGCGGCTCGGCCTGCTCCACGCCCGCCTGCGCGCCGAGCCCCTGGCCGGGCTGCTGCACTGCACCTACCTGTCGCCCGACACGGTCGCCGACCCCGACCAGCGGCATCTGACCTGGGCCCACCAGCAGCTCTTCAAGCGGACCGTCACCCCGGTCACCCGGCGCGAACTCCACAGCTTCGGCCGCGTCCTGCACGGCGAGTCGCCGGAGCTGCTGCTGCCCCCGGTGCCGGACCGGGAACTGCACGCCTTCGTCGTCCGCGACCAGCGGGAATTCTGGCGTCCGCACGTGCGCAGGGCGGAGCTGTGGTCGCAGGACGTCTGGGTCGACCTGGGGCTGATCACCTTCGCCCGCGCCACCGTCACGCTGCGGGAGGGCCGCCTGATCACCAAGCGGGAGGCCCTGGACGAGCTGTCCGCCATGGGCGCGCCCGGCGAGGTCGTCAAGGACGTCACCGAACGGCGTTACGGGAACCGCGCGCGACCCGCGGCCACGGGGGAGTGGACCGCCCGCCGCGCGGAGCTGACCCGGAGCTACCTGGGACCGGCCATCGACACGCTGGTGGCGTCGTACTCCTGAGCGGGCAGCCCGGGCACCGTCTCCTCGGGCCGCTCGCGCAGCGCCAGCAGCACCCGCAGCACCGCGATCCACACCAGGCACGAGCCGAACATGTGCAGGCCGACCAGGACCTCGGGGAGGTCGGTGAAGTACTGGACGTACCCGATGACACCCTGGGCGAGCAGCACCAGGAACAGGTCGCGGGTGCGGGCCAGCGGGCCCTTGGGTGCGTCGACCGCCTTCAGCACGAACCACAGGGCGAACGTCAGCGTCACCACGATCCACGCCAGGACGGCGTGCGCCTTGCTGATCATCTCCCAGTCGACCGGCATGCGCGGCACGTCGCTCGAGTCGCCCGCGTGCGGGCCCGCGCCGGTGACCACGGTGCCGACCACGACCAGCAGCGCGGAGACGACGACCATCACCCACACCAGCTGCTGCACGGACTTGCCGACCAGCGGGCGCGGTGCGGTGTCGCCCTCCCGGGTGCGCTGCCACATCACCGTGGCCAGGGTCAGCAGCGCCGTCGTCGCCACGAAGTGCGCCGCGACCGTGTAGGGGTTGAGCCCGACGAGCACGACGACGCCACCGAGCACGGCGTTGCTCATCACGACCCAGAACTGCGCCCACCCCAGCAGGGTGAGGCTGCGCCGGTAGGGCTTCTGCGAGCGGGCGGCGATGATCGCCCAGCCGACGGCGGCGCACAGCGCGTAGGTCAGCATGCGGTTGCCGAACTCGATGACGCCGTGGAAGCCCATCTCGCTCGTGGTGGTGAGCGAGTCGTCGGTGCACTTGGGCCAGGTCGGGCAGCCGAGGCCCGAGCCGGTGAGCCGGACGGCGCCGCCGGTGACGACGATGATCACGGACATCACGATCGGCGCGAGGGCCGCCCGCTGGACCGTCCGGGGATGCGGGGTCCAGCGCGCGGCGATGAAGGCGAGCGGGTTGCGCACGGCGGCTACGGCGTCGGCACGGGTCACGTTTGGCACGCCGTCCATCGTAGGCGCCCGCTTGTGCACGCTTTCACGAGGGTCGGTTCCCTGGCATGTGTTCTTACTCCCAGCGGAAGAACTTCCCCGCGGCCGCGAGCCCCACGACCGCCCACCCGGCGAGGATCCCCAGGTCGCCCCAGGGCATCGCGGCGCCGTGCTGGAGGACGTCCCGGAGCCCGTCGGACAGGGCGGAGATGGGCAGCAGCCCCAGCACGTCCTGCGCCGCGTCCGGGAACCTGTCCAGCGGTACGATCACGCCGCCGCCCACGAGGAGCAGCAGGAAGACCAGGTTGGCGGCGGCCAGCGTGGCCTCCGCCTTGAGGGTGCCGGCCATCAGCAGACCCAGCCCGGAGAAGGCGGCGGTGCCGAGGACCAGGAGCAGCAGCACCGCCGCCGGGTTGCCGTGCGGCGACCAGCCCAGGGCGAAGGCGATCACCGTCAGCAGCACGATCTGGAGCACCTCGGTGACCAGCACCGACGCCGACTTCGCGGTCATCAGGGCCCAGCGCGGCAGCGGGGAGGCGGCCAGCCGCTTCAGCACCCCGTACCGGCGCTCGAAGCCGGTGGCGATGGCCTGCCCGGTGAACGCCGTCGACATCACGGCCAGCGCGAGGATGCCCGGGGCGAGGAAGTCGACCGCCTCCCCGGCCCCGGTGTCGACGATGTCCACGGAGCTGAACAGGACGAGCAGCAGCGTCGGGATGATCACCGTCAGCAGCAGCTGTTCGCCGTTGCGCAGCAGCATCTTCGTCTCGAGCACGGCCTGGGCCGCGATCATGCGCCCGAGCGGAGCGGCGCCGGGCCTGGGCGCGTACGTCCCCGCGGTCCCGGACGCGCCGGTGTTCCCCGGTGTCCCTGTCGTCGTGGTCACCCGCGCAGCTCCTTGCCCGTCAGTTCCAGGCTGTGTCTTCCCGGGGGACGACCCCCGGACCCCCGGCCGTCCTTGGCGCTGACCGAGATCATGAGCGCAACTCCCTGCCTGTCAGCTCCAGAAAAACGTCCTCCAGCGTGTGCCGCTCCACCGAGATGCGGTCCGGCATCACCCCGTGCTGGGCGCACCAGGAGGTCACCGTCGCGAGCAGTTGCGGGTCCACCTCGCCGTTCACCCGGTAGGAGCCAGGGGTCAGCTCGGCCGCCGCGGAGTCCGGGGGCAGCGCCTTGAGCAGCGACGCGACGTCCAGTCCCGGGCGGCCCGTGAACCGCAGGGTGTTCTCGGCGCCGCCGCGGCACAGCTCCTCCGGAGAGCCCTGGGCGACGACCCGGCCGGTGTCGATGATGGCCACGTCGTCGGCCAGCTGCTCGGCCTCGTCCATGTGGTGCGTGGTGAGGATCACCGAGACCCCGTCGCCGCGCAGGTCCCGCACGAGGTCCCAGGTGGCGCGGCGGGCCTGCGGGTCGAGGCCGGCGGTCGGCTCGTCCAGGAAGACCAGCTCGGGGCGGCCGACCACGGCCATCGCGAGGGCGAGCCGCTGCTGCTGCCCGCCGGAGAGCCTGCGGTACGTGGTGCGGCCGCACGAGCCGAGACCGAGCCGCTCGATCAGCGCGTCGACGTCCAGCGGGTGGGCGTGCAGCTTCGCGACGTGGCGCAGCATCTCGTCCGCGCGGGCGCCGGAGTAGACGCCGCCGGACTGGAGCATCACGCCGATCCGCGGGCGCAGCTCGGCGCCCTGCCGCACCGGGTCCAGGCCCAGGACGCGCACCGTCCCGGAGTCCGGTCTGCGGTATCCCTCACAGGTCTCGACCGTGGTCGTCTTGCCCGCCCCGTTGGGGCCGAGCACGGCGGTGACACCCGTGCGGGCCACCAGGTCGAGGCCGTTCACCGCGGTCTTCGTGCCGTACCGCTTCACCAGGGCCTGGACCTGGACCACGGGCTCGCTTCGCATGGGTCACGAGTCTAGGGAGACCGACGACCGGCCGGGCGCGGGGGTGTGGAAAACCCCCTCGCCGCCGGTACCGGACTCACTCGCGAGGGCGGTGCACGGGCAGCCACCGCCCGGCGTACGCGACCGCCTCCGGCAGGGAGAACAGCCGTACGTCGGCCGCGCCGACCCTGCCGCGCGCGACGGGGCGGTCCCGTTCGAAGTCGTGGCCCAGTTCGTCGAAGCGCTCCGACGTGATCGACACCTCCGTCACCCGCTCCCAGCCCACCGGCCCCGGACGCCCCACCTCCACCAGCGGGGCGGGGATCCGGTACTCGGCGAGGTGGAAGGCGGTGCACGCGTCGTAACCCGCGCCGAGCAGCAGGACCCGGGCGTCCAGCCGCTCCAGCGCGGCCAGCGGACTGCGCTCGCCCAGCCGGCAGTCGGTCGCGTGGCCGGCGACCACCTCGGCGGCGCGGGCGCCCAGGGCCGCGAAGGAGGTCTGCGGATGGGCGCTGCGCCGGGCGCCGGGCCAGGTGCGGACCGTCTCCGGGACCACGCCCACGCCGCGCGAGGGCGTGATCAGCGGGTCGTAGGGGGGCGTCGCCGCGCGCACGGCCTCCCACCACTCCTCGGGCACCGGCGGGCTGGTCCACAGGGCCGGGTCGGAGAGGTCGCCGGTCTGGGTCGGGACCACCAGGGTGCCGTCCGGACCGAGGACGTCGAGCAGCGCCTGGACGACCGCGACGGGGCCGCCGCAGACCCAGCCGAGCGAGCTGAGCGAGGAGTGCGCGAGGAGGGTGTCGCCGGTGCGCACACCCAGTTCGCGCAGCCCGGCGGCGAGCGAGCCGCGGGTGACGAGTGGGCCGGTCGGAGGGGGCGTGGGCATGCGGGGGAGTGTTCCGGAAGCCGGTCGCGGACGCCAGCCGATTGTCCGGCGCCTGATCGATCAAAGATCGTTTCCGCAGGTCACCTTAGGTATGCCTAAGTGACGCAGGGCACCGCCCGATGATCCGGACGCGGCTTGCCCGCCCCGGAGGAATTACGCAACAATGGCGTTGTGAAAAACGTCGGTGAGGCTCCGCAGGAGGAACTCGCGACCGGTGAGCGGTCCACCCGCAACCGCGTCGCGCGCTCCATCCTGGACCACGGGCCCTCGACCGTCGCCGAGCTCGCCGGACGCCTGGGCCTGACCCAGGCCGCCGTCCGGCGCCACCTCGACGCCCTGGTCGCGGACGACGTGGTCGAGGCCCGCGAGCAGCGGGTCTACGGCGCGCGCACGCGCGGGCGGCCCGCCAAGGTCTTCGCGCTCACCGACTGCGGCCGGGACGCCTTCGACCAGTCGTATGACAAGCTGGCCGCCGACGCCCTGCGCTGGATCGCCGAGCAGGAGGGCGGGGAGCAGGCGATCGCCGCCTTCGCCCGGGCCCGGATCGCCGCCCAGTCGGGCGCGTACCGCGCGGCCGTCGAGTCCGTCCCCGCCGAGAAGCGCGCCGAAGCGCTGGCCAAGGCCCTGAGCGAGGACGGGTACGCTGCTACCGCGCGGAGCGCACCCCACCCCCAGCAGGGCGAGCAGCTGTGCCAGCACCACTGCCCGGTCGCCCACGTCGCGGAGCAGTTCCCGCAGCTGTGCGAGGCGGAGACGGAATTTTTCGCCGAGCTGCTCGGTACGCATGTACAGCGTCTCGCGACCATCGCGCACGGCGACGGGGTCTGCACCACGTTCATTCCGAAGACTTCGCACGCGCCACCCCCGGCGCGCGCGCCCAAGAACACCGCTAACGCATCTGCAAGCACGGCCGGGAGGAACCCCGCATGACTCTCCCCACGGAGACTGCTCACCCCGAGCTCGAGGGCCTGGGCAAGTACGAATACGGCTGGGCCGACTCCGACACGGCCGGCGCCTCTGCCAAGCGCGGCATCAACGAGGACGTCGTCCGCGACATCTCCGCGAAGAAGAACGAGCCGGAGTGGATGACCAAGCTCCGGCTCAAGGGCCTGCGCCTCTTCGAGAAGAAGCCCATGCCGAACTGGGGCTCGGACCTGTCGGGGATCGACTTCGACAACATCAAGTACTTCGTGCGCTCCACGGAGAAGCAGGCGGAGTCCTGGGAGGACCTGCCCGAGGACATCAAGAACACGTACGACAAGCTCGGCATCCCCGAGGCGGAGAAGCAGCGCCTCGTCGCCGGTGTCGCCGCGCAGTACGAGTCCGAGGTCGTCTACCACCAGATCCGCGAGGACCTGGAGGAGCAGGGCGTCATCTTCCTGGACACCGACACGGCCCTGAAGGAGCACCCGGAGCTCTTCAAGGAGTACTTCGGCACCGTCATCCCCGTCGGTGACAACAAGTTCGCCTCGCTGAACAGCGCCGTGTGGTCCGGCGGCTCCTTCATCTACGTGCCGAAGGGCGTGCACGTCGAGATCCCGCTCCAGGCCTACTTCCGTATCAACACGGAGAACATGGGC
Organism: Streptomyces rubrogriseus; assembly: GCF_027947575.1. Classification (NCBI taxonomy): domain Bacteria; kingdom Bacillati; phylum Actinomycetota; class Actinomycetes; order Kitasatosporales; family Streptomycetaceae; genus Streptomyces; species Streptomyces rubrogriseus. The sequence goes on from NZ_CP116256.1 coordinate 2,142,657, forward strand.
CAGTTCGAGCGGACCCTGATCATCGTCGACGAGGGTGCCTACGTGCACTACGTCGAGGGCTGCACCGCGCCGATCTACAAGTCGGACTCGCTGCACTCCGCGGTCGTCGAGATCATCGTCAAGAAGAACGCCCGCTGCCGCTACACGACCATCCAGAACTGGTCGAACAACGTCTACAACCTGGTCACCAAGCGCGCCGTGGCGTACGAGGGCGCGACCATGGAGTGGATCGACGGCAACATCGGCTCCAAGGTGACGATGAAGTACCCGGCCGTCTACCTGATGGGCGAGCACGCCAAGGGCGAGACCCTCTCCATCGCCTTCGCGGGCGAGGGCCAGCACCAGGACGCCGGCTCCAAGATGGTCCACATGGCGCCGAACACCTCCTCCAACATCGTCTCGAAGTCCGTGGCCCGCGGCGGCGGCCGCACCTCCTACCGCGGTCTCGTCGAGATCGGCGAGGGCGCCCACGGCTCCAAGTCGAACGTGCTGTGCGACGCGCTGCTGGTCGACACCATCTCCCGCTCCGACACGTACCCCTACGTGGACGTCCGCGAGGACGACGTGTCCATGGGCCACGAGGCGACCGTCTCCAAGGTCTCCGAGGACCAGCTCTTCTACCTGATGAGCCGCGGCCTGAGCGAGTTCGAGGCGATGGCGATGATCGTGCGCGGCTTCGTCGAGCCGATCGCCAAGGAGCTGCCCATGGAGTACGCCCTCGAGCTCAACCGGCTGATCGAGCTGCAGATGGAGGGCGCGGTCGGCTGACCCCCGCCCCCACCGCAGTCACCAGATCCAGGAACGTAGGAAGAGAGCAGACCGACAGCCATGGCTGAGGCTCAGAACATCCCCGTGGGGTCCACCACCGCGGGCCAGATCGCGGTGGCCGCCGAGTCGACCGTCGCCACGCGCATGAGCGCGCCCGCGTCCTTCGACGTGGCGGACTTCCCGGTCCCCCACGGCCGCGAGGAGGAATGGCGGTTCACCCCGCTGGAGCGGCTGCGCGGGCTGCACGACGGCACCGCCGTCGCCACCGGTGACGGCGTGAAGGTCGACATCGAGGCGCCCGAGGGCGTCGTCGTCGAGACCGTCGGCCGCGACGACGCGCGCATCGGCAGGGCCGGGACGCCCGTGGACCGGGTCGCCGCCCAGGCCTACTCGGCGTTCGAGAAGGCGGGCGTGATCACCGTCCCCAAGGAGACGGTCCTCACCGAGCCGATCCGCATCGCCGTGCACGGCGAGGGCGGCACCGCCTACGCCCACCAGGTCGTCGAGCTGGGCGCCTTCGCCGAGGCCGTGGTCGTCATCGACCACACCGGCGACGCGGTCCTCGCCGCCAACGTCGACTACGTCCTGGGTGACGGCGCCAAGCTGACCGTCGTCTCCGTCCAGGACTGGGACGACAAGGCGGTCCACGTCGGTCAGCACAACGCGCTCGTCGGCCGCGACGCGACCTTCAAGTCCTTCGTCGTCACCTTCGGCGGCGACCTGGTCCGGCTGCACCCGCGGGTGGCCTACGCCGGACCCGGCGGCGAGGCCGAGCTGTTCGGCCTGTACTTCACCGACGCGGGCCAGCACCAGGAGCACCGCCTCCTGGTCGACCACAACGTCCCGCACTGCAAGTCCAACGTCGTCTACAAGGGCGCGCTCCAGGGCGACGACGCGCACGCGGTGTGGATCGGCGACGTGCTCATCGAGGCCGCGGCCGAGGGCACCGACACCTACGAGATGAACCGCAACCTCGTCCTCACCGACGGCGCGCGGGTCGACTCGGTGCCGAACCTGGAGATCGAGACCGGCGAGATCGTCGGTGCCGGTCACGCCTCCGCCACCGGCCGCTTCGACGACGAGCAGCTCTTCTACCTGATGGCGCGCGGCATCCCCGAGCTGGACGCCCGCCGTCTGGTGGTCCACGGCTTCTTCGCCGAGCTGGTCCAGCAGATCGGCGTCGCGGACATCGAGGAGCGCCTCCTCGCCAAGATCGCGGAAGAGCTGGAGGCGTCGGTCGCATGACCTTCGTACGCGTCTGTGGAGCGGACGAGCTGGAGGAGGACACCCCCAAGCGGGTGGAACTCGACGGCACGCCGATCTCCGTCGTGCGCACCGAGGGCGAGCTGTTCGCCATCCACGACATCTGCTCGCACGCGAACGTCTCGCTGGCCGAGGGCGAGGTCGACGACTGCCACATCGAGTGCTGGCTGCACGGCTCGCGCTTCGACCTCCGCTCCGGCAAGCCCGACAGTCTGCCGGCGACGCGCCCCGTCCCCGTATACCCCGTAAAGATCGAAGGGGACGACGTGCTCGTCTCCCTCACCCAGGAGTCCTGAGGCACCCATGGCAACGCTTGAAATCCGAGACCTGCACGTCACCGTCGAGGCCGACAACGCCACGAAGGAGATCCTCAAGGGCGTCGACCTCACCGTGAAGCAGGGCGAGACGCACGCCATCATGGGCCCCAACGGCTCCGGCAAGTCGACCCTCGCCTACTCCCTCGCGGGTCACCCGAAGTACACGATCACCGGCGGCACCGTCACCCTCGACGGCGAGGACGTCCTGGAGATGTCCGTCGACGAGCGCGCCCGCGCCGGCCTCTTCCTCGCCATGCAGTACCCGGTCGAGGTCCCCGGCGTCTCGGTCTCCAACTTCCTGCGCACCTCCGCCACCGCCGTCCGCGGCGAGGCCCCCAAGCTGCGGCACTGGGTCAAGGAGGTCAAGGAGGCCATGGAGCGCCTCAACATGGACCCCGCCTTCGCCGAGCGCAACGTCAACGAGGGCTTCTCCGGCGGTGAGAAGAAGCGCCACGAGATCCTCCAGCTGGAGCTGCTCAAGCCGAAGGTCGCCATCCTCGACGAGACCGACTCCGGCCTGGACGTCGACGCCCTGCGCGTCGTCTCCGAGGGCGTCAACCGCGTCCGCGAGACCGGCGAGGTCGGCACCCTGCTGATCACGCACTACACGCGCATCCTGCGCTACATCAAGCCCGACCACGTCCACGTCTTCGCCAACGGCCGCATCGCCGAGTCCGGCGGGGCCGAGCTGGCCGACAAGCTGGAGGCCGAGGGCTACGAGGCATACACGAAGGGCGGCGCATCCGAGTGACACAGCTGCCGGGCCTCCTCGACACAGAGGCGATCCGCAAGGACTTCCCCATCCTGGACCGCCAGGTCCACGACGGGCACAAGCTCGTGTACCTGGACAACGCGGCGACCAGCCAGAAGCCGCGGCAGGTGCTGGACGCGCTCAGCGAGTACTACGAGCGCTACAACGCCAACGTCCACCGCGGCGTGCACGTCCTCGCCGAGGAGGCCACGGCGCTGTACGAGGGCGCGCGTGACAAGGTCGCGGAGTTCGTCAACGCGCCCTCGCGCGACGAGGTGATCTTCACCAAGAACGCCTCGGAGTCCCTCAACCTGGTCGCGAACATGCTGGGCTGGGCCGACGACCCCTACCGCGTGGACCACGAGACCGAGATCGTCATCACGGAGATGGAGCACCACTCCAACATCGTGCCGTGGCAGCTGCTGGCGCAGCGCACCGGTGCGAAGCTCCGCTGGTTCGGCCTCACCGACGACGGCCGCCTGGACCTGTCCAACATCGACGAGGTCATCACCGAGAAGACGAAGATCGTCTCCTTCGTGCTGGTCTCCAACATCCTGGGCACCCAGAACCCGGTCGAGGCGATCGTGCGCCGGGCCCAGGAGGTCGGCGCGCTGGTCTGCATCGACGCCTCCCAGGCCGCGCCGCACATGCCGCTGGACGTACAGGCCCTCCAGGCCGACTTCGTGGCCTTCACCGGCCACAAGATGTGCGGCCCGACCGGCATCGGCGTCCTGTGGGGCCGCCAGGAACTGCTCGAGGACCTCCCGCCGTTCCTCGGCGGCGGCGAGATGATCGAGACCGTCTCGATGCACTCCTCCACCTACGCCCCGGCCCCGCACAAGTTCGAGGCGGGCACGCCCCCGGTCGCCCAGGCGGTCGGTCTCGGCGCGGCGATCGACTACCTCAACTCGATCGGCATGGACAAGATCCTCGCCCACGAGCACGCGCTGACCGAGTACGCGGTCAAGCGCCTGCTGGAGGTCCCGGACCTGCGCATCATCGGCCCCACCACGGCCGAGGAGCGCGGCGCGGCGATCTCCTTCACGCTGGGGGACATCCACCCGCACGACGTGGGCCAGGTCCTCGACGAGCAGGGCATCGCGGTCCGGGTCGGCCACCACTGCGCCCGCCCCGTCTGCCTGCGCTACGGAATTCCTGCGACCACGCGAGCGTCGTTCTATCTGTACTCCACGCCGGCCGAGATCGACGCACTGGTCGACGGCCTGGAGCACGTACGGAACTTCTTCGGCTGACGGGACGAGCGAAGAGCATGAAGCTGGACTCCATGTACCAGGAAGTCATCCTGGACCACTACAAGAACCCGCACGGGCGGGGCTTGCGGGATGGCGACGCCGAGGTCCACCACGTCAACCCCACCTGCGGGGACGAGATCACGCTCCGCGTGAAGTACGACGGCACGACGATCAGCGACGTCAGCTACGAGGGCCAGGGCTGCTCCATCAGCCAGGCGAGCGCCTCCGTGCTGAACGACCTGCTGGTCGGCAAGGACCTCGCCCAGGCGCAGCGGATCCAGGAGACCTTCCTGGAGCTGATGCAGTCCAAGGGCAGGATCGAGCCCGACGACGCGATGGAGGAGGTCCTGGAGGACGCGGTCGCGTTCGCCGGGGTCTCGAAGTACCCGGCCCGGGTCAAGTGCGCCCTGCTGAGCTGGATGGCCTGGAAGGACGCGACCGCCCAGGCGCTGGACGGCGCCGACGCCGAGAAGGAGACGACGGCATGAGCGAGACCCTGGAGATGAAGCCGGCCTCGGAGGAGGAGCTCCGCGAGGCCCTGATGGACGTCGTGGACCCCGAGCTGGGCATCGACGTCGTCAACCTCGGCCTGATCTACGGCATCCACGTCGACGACGCGAACATCGCCACCGTCGACATGACCCTGACGTCGGCGGCCTGTCCGCTGACCGACGTGATCGAGGACCAGGCCAAGTCCGCCACGGACGGCCTGGTCAGCGAGCTGCGCATCAACTGGGTCTGGATGCCGCCGTGGGGCCCCGACAAGATCACGGACGACGGCCGCGAGCAGCTGCGCGCGCTGGGGTTCAACGTCTGAGCCACACCGCACCGGCAGCACGGTTTCGGAGAACGGCGGCACCTTCGGGTGCCGCCGTTTCTCGTGTTCGCACCCGCCCTCATCCATCGTTATGTACGCTCGTACACATGGGATATCTGCTCCTGGCCGGAGCCATCGCCGCCGAGGTCGCCGGCACCACCGCCATGAAGTACAGCGAGGGTTTCAGCAGGCTGGTGCCGTCCCTGCTGACGGCCCTCGCGTACGTCCTCTCCTTCGCGCTCCTCGCCCAGACCCTGAAGATCCTCGCCGTCGGCACGGCGTACGCGATCTGGGCCGGAGTGGGCACGGCGGCCATCGCCACCATCGGCGTGGCCTTCATGGGTGAGGGGATGACCCTCACCAAGGCCGCCGGCATCGCGCTGATCATCATCGGCGTCGTCGTCCTCAACCTCGGCGGAGCGCACTGATGCCCCGCCGCCACGACCCGGAGCGCCGCCAGCGCATCATCGACGCGGCGATCAGGGTCGTCGGACAGAAGGGCATCGCCGGCCTCAGCCACCGCACCGTCGCCGCCGAGGCGGACGTGCCGCTCGGCTCCACGACGTACCACTTCGCGACCCTCGACGACCTCATGGTGGCCGCCCTGCGCCAGGCCAACGAGGGCTTCGCCAGGGTCGTCGCGGCGCACCCCGCCCTGTCCGACCCCGAGGCCGACCTGCCCGGCGAACTCGCCCGCGTCCTCGGCGAGTGGCTGGGCGGCGACCGCACCGGCGTGGAGCTGGAGTACGAGCTGTACCTCGCCGCCCTGCGCCGCCCCGCCCTGCGCCCGGTCGCCGCCAAGTGGGCCGAGGGCGTGGGCGCCCTGCTCGCCGCCCGCACCGACCCCACGACCGCCCGCGCCCTGGTCGCCGTCCTCGACGGAATCTGCCTCCAGGTCCTGCTGACGGACACGCCGTACGACGAGGAGTACGCCCGGGAGGTGCTGACCCGGCTGATCCCCGCGCCCGCCACCCGAGACGGCCGCGGGCCCGGCTCGCTTCCACCGGCGACGGCCGGTTAGGTTGCCCTCATGACCGACACGACTGCTCCCCGCACCACCGGCGCCGTGGCCGCCGGCCTCGCCACGATCGCCGCCGACGGCACCGTCCTCGACACCTGGTTCCCGGCCCCCGAACTGTCCGACGAGCCCGGCCCCTCCGGCACCGAGCGCCTCACCGCCGAGCAGGCCGCCGAACTCCTGGGCGGCGGCGCGACCGCCGCGGTCGGTCCGGACGCCCGCCGCGGCGTCGAGGTGGTCGCGGTCCGCACGGTCATCTCCTCGCTGGACGAGAAGCCGGTCGACACGCACGACGTCTACCTGCGCCTGCACCTGCTCTCGCACCGCCTGGTCAAGCCGCACGGCCAGAGCCTGGACGGCATCTTCGCCCACCTCGCCAACGTCGCCTGGACCTCGCTGGGCCCGGTGGCCGTCGACGACATCGAGAAGGTCCGCCTCAACGCCCGCGCCGAGGGCCTGCACCTCCAGGTCACCTCGATCGACAAGTTCCCGCGCATGACGGACTACGTCGCCCCCAAGGGCGTCCGCATCGCCGACGCCGACCGCGTGCGGCTCGGCGCCCACCTGGCCGAGGGCACCACGGTCATGCACGAGGGCTTCGTCAACTTCAACGCCGGCACGCTGGGCACCTCGATGGTCGAGGGCCGCATCTCCGCGGGCGTCGTCGTCGGCGACGGCTCCGACATCGGCGGCGGCGCCTCCACCATGGGCACCCTCTCCGGCGGCGGCAACGTCCGCATCGTCATCGGCGAGCGCTGCCTGGTCGGCGCCGAGGCGGGCGTCGGCATCGCGCTGGGCGACGAGTGCGTGGTCGAGGCCGGCCTCTACGTCACCGCGGGCACCCGCGTCACGATGCCCGACGGCCAGGTCGTCAAGGCCCGCGAACTCTCCGGCGCCTCCAACATCCTCTTCCGCCGCAACTCGGTCACCGGCACGGTCGAGGCCCGCCCGAACAACGCGGTCTGGGGCGGCCTGAACGAGGTCCTGCACAGCCACAACTGAGCCCGCGCAGGCTCGCCGAGCGCCCTCTGCCGCCGTTTGCGGGGAGGGCGCTCAGGCGTCTGCGGGGGAGGGTTTCGCGGTGGCGTCCTCCTGTTGGCGGCGCACGATCTCCGTGATCCAGGCGGGGGCGTACGGGGAGGTGCAGCCCGGGGGAGTCGGGTAGTCCTTCAGGACGCCCAGGCGTTCGCCGATGGCGAGGGCGCGGGGGCGGTGTTCGGGGTGGTCGATGCCGATCCGGGCCAGGCAGTGGTTCATCGCCCACTGGAGGCGGTCCGGGGCGTCGCTCATCTCCGACTCGACGGTGTCCAGCAGGGCCGGGAGGTCGAGACCCGCCGGGTTCCTCGTCACGCGTTCCGTGGTCAGCGCCCAGCCGGCGCTCGCGACCACCGGGTCCGGGTCGGCGGTCCAGGCCACGCGCAGTTCCTCGGCGTGCGGGTTCTTCTTCACCACGTAGGCGACGAGCCAGTCGTGCACCTTCGGAGTGCGGGCCTCGCGGAGCATGGTGTCCAGTTCGTCGCGGTGCAAGGCCTTGGGGCGGCAGATCAGGAGGCTCAGCAGCCGCGCGGCGGTGTCGTCCGTCGCCCACAGGCGGCGTGCCAGGTCCGGCTGCGTCTTCAGGCGCTTCGCGATCGCGCGCAGCCTGGTGAGGTTCACCCCGTGGTCGTCGCCGTGCTTCTCGTTCACCGCCCGGATCCGCGGATCCTCGAGCGCGGCCAGCTCGGCCGTCACCTCGGCCACCGTGGGCCCGGTCGGCGTCCTGCCCGGCGTCTTCTCCGGCACCTCGGCCCCTCCTGTCGGCCCGTGTCGCCCTCTGTCGGTCATCTGCGGAGGCCCAGCCTACGGCGCTCGGGCACATCTCGTAGTGGTCGCCCCACCAGCGGCGGCCCTTGGTGTCCCAGGGCCGGAGTCCGCCCGGGACGATCCGGGTCACGTAGCGTCTTCTGCTCGTCGCGGGCACCGTAACCCGCACGTACGGATGACTGCCCGTGACTTGTCGGTGGTCTTGGCGGATGAACGGGTGGACGCAGTGTCCGATCAGACGCCGATCCGACGAGAAGAGGAACTGGGATGACGCCTGGGACGAGGAACGAGCGGGTGGGGGCCGCGGCGCGCCTGCTGGCCGGGGCGGGGGCCGCGGTGCTGGTGTGCTGCGGGTCGGTGTGGGCCGCGGGGGCCGCGCACGCCGACGAGACGACGACCGGTTCGCACAACGGCCCCCGGGTGGGGCTCCTCAACGTCCACGTCGGGCAGATCGACGACCCGGCGGAGGACGTACTGGAGCACACCCTGCTGTTCGGCGACGGCTACGCCTGGGACTGAGAGGCGTCGGCGGCCAGTTCTCCGTAGGCCGCCAGCAGGCCGGCGGTGGTCTCCGGGTCCGCGGACCGCAGCGGTGCGCGGACCGGGCCCGCCGGCAGGCCCAGCGCGCCGAGGAGGGCCTTGGCGGTGACCGTGCCGGGCAGGCCGGCCGCCATCATCGACTCGACGAGCGGGACCGCCCGCCGCTGGAGCAGGGCGGCCCGGCCGGTGTCGCCCGCGTCGAAGGCGTCGAGGACGGCCCGGAACAGCTCCGGCACGACGTTGGCGACGGTGCTGACGTACCCCGCCGCTCCGATCGCGTAGAGGGCGAGGACCTGTTCGTCGCAGCCCGCGTAGTAGGCCAGACCGGTGCGGGACAGCACCTTCTGGGTGCCGAGGAGGTCGTAGGCGCAGTCCTTGACGGCGACGATCCGCGGGTGCGCGGCGAGCCGGACGACGGTGTCGGGTTCGATACGGGTGCCGGTGCGGCCCGGGATGTCGTACAGCATCACGGGCAGGCCGCTCGCGTCGGCGACCTCGCGGAAGTGCGCCTCCAGGGCGTCCTGCGGCGGCCTGCTGTAGTACGGCGCGACCACCAGCAGTCCGTCCGCGCCGGCCTTCTCCGCGGCCAGGGCCAGTTCCACGGTGTGCCGGGTGTCCGCGGTGCCCACCCCGGCGACGAGTGCCGCGCGGTTCCCGACCGCCTCCCTGACCGCCGTCACCAGCGCCGCCTTCTCGGCGTCCGTGGTGGTCGGCGACTCGCCCGTGGTGCCGGACAGCACCAGGCCGTCACAGCCCCGCGAGACCAGCCGGTCGGCGAGCCGCTGGGCGCCGTCGAGGTCGAGAGCGCCGGACCCGGTGAAGGGCGTGACCATGGCGCACAGGCTGCGGCCGAAGGGTGCGGAGTCGTCGTCTGTCGTCATGGAAGTAGTGTCGGCGGCCGGACAGTGTAGCTCCACTTAATTCTGCTACGAGGTATGTGTAATGAATGCTTCAGGGTGAGGGAAGCGGTCCGGGGACTGGGGCGGCGCGGGTACCGGCAGGGGTAGCGCCGTTCGGCCCGGGGTACCCGGGGTGCTCCGAACCGAGAGGAGGCGGGAACACCGTGACCGGAACCACGCACACCAGGCCGGTGCGCGACGAGCAGCACTCCGTGGGCGAGCTCGTCGGGCAGGCCACCGAACAGCTCTCCCGGCTCGTGCGCCAGGAAGTGGCCCTCGCCAAGATGGAACTGGCCGAGAAGGGCAAGCGCGCCGGGCGCGGCGGCGGAATGCTCGGTGCCGCGGGCGCCATCGCCTACGTGGGCCTGTTCGCCCTGGCCGGCACGGCCACCGCCGCGCTCTCGCTGGTACTGCCCGTCTGGGCCGCGGCGCTCATCGTGACGGCGGCGCTCTTCGTGATCGCCGGCGTACTGGCCATGACCGGTCGCGCCCAGCTCCGCCGGGCCGTGCCACCCAAGCCCGAGGAGACCCTCGGCAGCGTCAGGGCCGACGTGGACCAGATCAGGGAAAGGGCACATCGATGACCGACGCGACGAGCCGGGACGGTTCGAGGAGCGGCTCCACCGAGCAGCCGGTCGGCGGCGCCAAGGGCCCCGACGAGCTGCGGAGGCAGATCGAACAGACCCGCGGCCAGCTCGGCGACACCGTGGAGGAGCTGGCGGGCAAGGCCGACGTGAAGGGCCGCGCCAAGGCCCGGGCCGCCGACCTGAAGGACAAGGCGGGCGCGATGAGCGTCCAGTTGCGCAGCTCCGCCGCGCACGCCGGGCACACCGTGCACGACAAGGCGGGCCGGGCCGGGCACACCGCGCACGACAAGGCGGGCCGGACCAAGGACGCCGCGGAGCGGCACGCGCGGCCCGGGCGGGCGCGCGGTGCGGTGCGGGCGGGCCTCGGGCACCCGCGGGCCGTGCTGGCCGCAGGGGCGGCGGCCGGCGTGGTGGTCGCGGCGAGCCTCGTGCGGCGCCGGCAGCACGGGCACTGCTGAGCGCACGCGCGGGAACGGCACGTGGGCGAGGGGCTCTGGACGGGGCCCCTCGCCCATGTGCCGTTCCACCGGTGCCGGAAGGGGCTTGACCTCAACCATGGTCGAGGTCGGAGGGTGGTGCGTGCACCCGACGGAAACCGATCACTGGAGGCCGGCATGACCCGCCGCACCGACGCCCACCCCGACCTGGCCCGCCCCGACGCCCTGGCGCCCTTCTTCAGCACCTGGCGGGTCGGCACCCCCGAGCGGCAACGGCAGACCGTCGACGCCATCGCCCGTACCTGGGAGAGCCGGCCCTGGCCCGCCGAAGACCTGCGCGGCTACCACGTCTACACGGGGCACGACGGCAGCACACTGCTGCACCACTCCCAGTGGGCGAGCGAGCAGGCGTACGAAGCCTTCGTCAAGACCCACCGGCAGGAGCGCGTCGACGAGATCGACACCGCCGTGCCGGGCATCGAACGGCTGGGACTCGGCAGGTACCGGCGCTACCGCAGCACGCGGCGCGAGGACCCGGCGGCCGCCGTCGTCCCCGGCTGCGTCGTGATCGTCGACGTCGAGTTCGAGGGACCCGACCCCGACCGTCAGCGCGCCTGGGTGGACGCCGTCTTCGAGGCCCTGGAGAGCGAGCCGAGCCCGCGCCCCGGTGGCATCTCCGCCCACTTCCACCTCAGCACCGACGGCACCCGCGTCCTCAACTACGCCGAGTGGGAGAGTGCCCAGGCCCACCGCGACGCCCTCGCCGCACCCGGGGACGGTGTCGGCTCTTCGACACCTCAGTGGGAGCGGGTGCAGACCTGGCCGGGCCTGAAGAGCAGCACGGTCAGCCGCTACGACCACGTGCTGGGCCTCGTGCCCCGCTGAAGCCGCCGAACCCGCCCCCACCGTCGGCCGGTTACGGACGGAAACGCAGCACCTGCGGGTCGTGGTCGCTGATCTGGTCGTGGAACTCGGAGTTGACGTGCACGCTGTCGTAGGACAGGTGTCCGGCGCGGCGCACCGACGGGCTGACCAGGATCTGGTCCAGGACCTGGCTGTTGCCCTGGTAGACGTACGAGTAACGCTCGCTCCTCGGCAGCGACTTCACCGCCGACCACAGGGCGCCGTCGTCCTCCAGGACGCGGGCGGTCCCGGAGAACTCGAAGTCGTTGATGTCGCCGAGCGCGACGACGTCCGCGTTCTTCTGGGCGGCCAGGATCTCCTTGACGAAGGTGTTCACCACCTTCGCCTGGGCGTGGCGCTGGGTCTCCGAGCTGCGCGACGGCGGCTGGTACTGCGCCGTCAGACCCTGGTCGCCGCCCTTGGAGTTGAAGTGGTTGGCGATGACGAAGACCGTCCGGCCGCGGAAGACGAACTCGCCCGCCAGCGGCTTGCGGCTGTCCTCCCAGGCCGGGTTCGCCGGGTCGACCCGCCCGGGGGAGAGGGTCAGCGCCGCCTTGCCGCGCGCCTTGCGCACCCCGGTCGCGGTGGTGGCGTCGCCGCCCGCGCGGTCGGTGAAGGAGACCCGCTCCGGGTTGAACAGGAACGCCTGGCGGATGTTGCCGCCGGGCTGGCCGCCGTCCGCCTTGTCCACCGGGTCGATGCCCCGCCACTCGTAGCGCGGGCCGCCGGCCGCGACGATCGCGTCGATCAGCTTCCCGACCGTCGCGTCGGCCGCCACGGTGCCGTCGTCCGTGGCGCCGTTGTTGTCCTGGATCTCCTCCAGCGACACGATGTCGGGCGACTTCAGGTTGTGCACGATCGTTTCGGCGTGCGCGGTGAAGGTGTCGTCCGACGGGTCGAGGTTCTCGACGTTGTACGTCGCCACCGCCAGCTCGCGCGCGCTCTGCCGGCGCGTCGACTCGCGCTCGGTGTCGCCGCTCTCCAGGGCGCCGATCTCGCTCGCGACCAGGGTGTAGCCGCCGTACTGGTTGTAGTCCAGTGGACCGGCGGTGGTACCGGCGAGCGTGTCGCCCACGTCGGCGACGGGGAAGTCGGCCGGCTTGCCCAGCGACTGGATCTGCAGCCGGCCGGTGTTCTGGTCGTCGTAGGAGCCGTAGACCGTGCCGCCGCGGCGGTTCGGGTTCTCCCAGGGCTTCACCGTGACCCACAGCTCGGTGTACGGGTCCGAGGCGCCGACCACACGGGCGTCGGCGACCCGGACGTTCATGCCCTCCAGCGACTCGTAGTAGTCCAGGGCGTACGTCCTCGGCCGCAGGGCCAGGCCGTTGACCGAGCCGTTGGCCGCCCCGTCGCCCTCGGGGGCGTACGCGCGGGGCACGGAGCGGGCGGAGACGGTCGTCGCGGCCGGGATCGCGTTGCCGCCCGAGACGACGGTGACCGTCGGACGGGTGATCTCGGTCAGCGACTGGTTCCCCGAGGACGTACCGCCGGGGACGTACTCCGAGACCGTGCCGGACACGGTGACCGCGTCACCGACGGCGACCTCGGGAGCCCTGTTCGTGAAGACGAAGACGCCCTCGCTGGTGGCCGGGTCCGCGTCCGGCAGCGGGTCCTGCATCCAGAAGCCCTTGGAGGAGCCGTAGCCGCGGACGCCGGTGACGATTCCGGCCACGTCCGTGACCTGCTCGCCGGCGTACGGCGACAGCCTGGTGCTGCCCTGGACGTCGTGGATCCGCACCGGGCCGGCCGCTGCGGAGGCGGCGTGCGCGGGCACGGTGAGGACGACGGTGGACGCCGCCGAGCAGACGGTGGCGACGGTGAGCGCGGCGAGGCGCGCGAAGGACTTGCTGGCCAACGGATCCCTCCGGGGATGTGACGTGGCGCGGGACTCTACGCGCGTCAATCTCCTGCCTGCTCCGGCCAGTTGTCAAGGTTTCGGCCATGTACACCACCCGTCGGGGAGATGAACCGGGCGGCATGGGGCGAAACCCGTCTAGGCTGAGCCGTTGAGCCGTACGCGGTCCGAACGCGGCCGTACGGCGGTCAAGAGGCGCGCGAGGAGAAACATCCGATGTCAGACAGCTCCACCCTGCCGCCCGCACGGCTGCGCCCCGAAGCGGAGCTGGCCCGCGACGCGCTGTCCGCGCCGGTGCTCGCCCGGGCCGCGCGGCTGGCCCGCTGGGCCGATGCCGGCACCCGCGTCGACGCCGGGGGCGGACTCGTCGAGGAGCAGCTGCCCGCGGCGGCCGAGCAGCTCGGGCTGAGCGGGGACGACGCCGCCGCCCACGCGAGCGAGGCCTGGCGGATCGCCGTCGACACCGGGCTCGTCGAGATCACCGACGAGGAGACGGGCACCGTGGCCGCGGGCGAGGACCTCGCCCTGCTCACCGGCGGCTCCCCCCAGGACGTGCTCGGGGTCTGGCTCACCGCGCTGGAGGCCGTGCTCGCCGACGCGAGCGTGCCCGACCTCGACGACCTGGTCGACGCGATGGCCGAGGGCGGCGAGGTCGACCTGTCCTCCCTCGACTGGGACCCCGAGGCCGAGTCCGATTTCCTCGACGGCGTGCTCGGCAACCTCTACCTACTCACCGTCGGCGAGGAGGGCCCCGGCGAGGCCCCGGTGCCGCTGCCGGCGCTGGCCGCCTCCGTGATCGTGCCCAGCGACATGGGCGAGCCCAGCAACGAGGTCCTGGAACAGGTGTCGGACGCGATGATGCGCCTGGACGACCAGTTCCGGCTGCTCGAACCGGTCGGCCTCGTCGAGTACCAGCCGGTCGACGAGGCGCTCATGGCCGACGCCGACGAGGAGCCCGCCGCCCCCGTCGACGAGGCCGACGTCACCCGCTACGGCATGGTGCGGCTCACCCCGCTGGGACTGTACGGACTGCGCGCCCGGCTCCTGGACGCCGGCTTCGAGGCGCCCGCCGTCGGTGACCTCTCCGACAAGGGCGCCGACGCGCTCCTCGACGGCACCGCGCCCTTCCCGCCGGCCGCGGCCCACGCCGAGACCGAGCTGTGGCTGGCCGGGCGGAGCCCGCTCGACGCCGCCCGTGAACTCCTCGCGGCGGCCCGTGGCGCCGACCCCGGGGCTCCGCTGCGCCGGCTGCGCTGCCAGCAGGCGCTCTCCCTGGTCGGCGCGGAGGCCGAGCCCGCGCTGCGGGAGGTCCTCGACGACGCCGAACTGGGCGGCCTCGCCCGGGTGTGGCTCACCGAGCACGGGGCCCCGGACGTCCCGGCGCCGCCGCAGGAGATGGTCTTCTGGCTGACCATCGACACCGTCGCCGCCCAGCTCGCCGCCGAGGGCAACTCCGAGGAGCTGCGCGCCCTGGTGGAGGGCCTCGCCCGGCAGCACAGCGGCTTCTTCGACACGGTCTGGCGGGTCGAGCACCCGGCCACGCCGGAGGTCCTGGAGGCGATGGGGCGGCTGCACCCCGACAAGAAGGTGGCCAAGGAGGCCCGCAAGGCGGCGTTCAAGGCACGCTCCCAGCAGGGCGGCTGAGCGCCCCAGAGCGGCGTACGGGGGCGGGACGGCGGCCGAGCGGCGTACGGGGCCCGGCGGGCGGCGGCCCGGGGGCGGGGGAGAGGTCTCCGCCAGTTCAACTCCCGTTCAGGCGCCGGCGGGATCCCCGTTCAGGCGCGGACGGAACCGTGTCGCCGGATCGAGGTCCGCCACCCTCCACGGCTCGCCCACCGTCACAGGAGACACCATGTCGCTCACCCGCAGGGACTTTGCCGGCCGATCCGCGCTCACCGGCGCCGGGGTCGTGCTGGCGGGCAGCGTCGGCGCCCTCGCCACCGCCCCCAACGCCCTCGCGTCCACGGACACCGACAGCGTGGGGGAGGAGCACGGCCACGGGCACGACGGTCACCACGGCCACGGCGGGGTCGGCTACGGGCCGCTGATCCCCGACCCGGACGGCATCCTCGCCCTGCCCGCCGGGTTCCGGTACGAGATCATCACCTACTCCGGCCGGACCAGGCTGGAGTCCGGCGAGTACACCCCGTCCAACCACGACGGCACCGCCGCCTTCGACGGCCCGCGCGGCACCACCCTCCTCGTCAACAACCACGAACTCGGCGGCCACCGCGACGACTGGCCGCACCCCGTGCCGCTCACCGAGGGCCTCGTCTACGACCCGGCCGCCGCCGGCGGCTGCACCGTCGTCGAGGTCCGCCGCGGCGGCCACGTCGCCGAGTGGGTCGGCATCGCCGGCACCGCCACCAACTGCGCGGGCGGCAGCACCCCGTGGGGCACCTGGCTGACTTGCGAGGAGACCGAGGACAAGGCCGGCGAGGAGGGGATGACCAAGGACCACGGTTACGTCTTCGAGGTCGACCCCGAGGACCGCCGCGCCAACCGCGAGCCCAAGCCGGTCAAGGCGCTCGGCCGCTACGCCCACGAGGCCGTCGTCATCGACCCCAAGCGCGGCCACGCCTACCTCACCGAGGACGCCTCGGGACCCAACGGCCTCCTGTACCGCTGGACCCCGCCGGAGCACTTCCGGCAGGGCCGCGGCCGGCTGCGCGCCCTCGCCGACGACGCCGGGGTCCTCCAGGCGTTCAAGTGCTTCGACTCCGGCGGCAAGTTCGTCGACGACCTCTCCCGCGCCACGAAGACCGGCACCGTCTACGGCGTCGACTGGGTCGACGTCCCCGACCGCGACGCGAAGACCACCTCCGTGCGCAAGCAGTTCGCCATTGGCGAGGTCACCCGCGCGCGCAAGCTGGAGGGCATGTGGTGGGCCGACGGCGGCGCCTACATCGTCTCCTCCTACGCCCGTGCCGAGAGCCCCGGCCGGCCGCACGACGGCCAGGTCTGGTTCTACGACCCCAAGCGCCGCACCCTGACGCTGAAGGTCCTGCTCGGCGTCAACGCCGACCCGTCCGCCGACGGCGCCTTCGACGGCCCCGACAACATCACCGTCTCCCCGTACGGCGGTCTGGTCATCGCCGAGGACGGCGACGGCGTCCAGCACCTCTTCGGCGCCACCGACAGCGGCCGCACCTACCCCATCGCCCGCAACGAACTGAACCTGGGCACCGAGGACGAGCCCGAGTACAGCGAGTTCACCGGCGTCACCTTCTCGCCCGACGGCCGCACCCTCTACGCCAACATCCAGACGCCGGGCATCATGCTCGCCATCACCGGACCCTGGAAGCGCCAGAAGCGCCGGTAGTTAATTCGCTCGCCCGAACGACGGCCGCCCTTTTAGAGTGATGAACGTCCAGGTGCGAAGGCAGGACCTACTTCCACTCATAATGGGGCGGCCACGGGTTCGAGTCCCGTCACCGGCACAACGCGCCGGTGTAGCTCAGGGGTTAGAGCACCTTGTCGGTTCCGCCGACCTGAACTCTGGACACCCACAACTTCATGCACCTCCCGGTGCGCGGGCCGCGGCTACTTCTTCTGCAAAAAGAATCCCATGCCGCCGCCCACTTGATCTCGGGAGGCCCAGCAGTCGAAGGGTGCCCGGTGCGCAGGCAGCGGATACTTCCTTTGATCGGACGGTTGCGGGTTCGAATCCCGTCATCGACCTCGGGTCGGTGTAGCTCAATCCGGCAGAGCATCCGCATAGTCCCGTCGCCGATTCTGACCTCGGGCACCCTTCCACTGCCGTGTCTCCCTCCGGAAATGTTCGGGATTTCGAGCTTTCGAGAATTCGGGGGAATTCACCATGGCGCGCTTCAACACCAGGACCGCGAAGGCGCAGCCCACCTCGCGCGTGACGTCGACGGGCCGCGTGCTGCGCACCTGCGAGGGCGGCCGGGGCACCGAGCGCGACGCGCGCTCCGAGCTCTACCTGCTGTCGGTGGCCAACTTCGTGTCCCAGCGGACCTTCTACGAGTCCGGCGCCGCCCGCGACGACCGTTTCGCCGCGCTGGTGCGCGAACTTGCCGTCGCCGACCCGTCCTGGACGGCCGGCCTGCTCGGCTGGCTGCGCGGCGAGGGCAACCTGCGCACCGCCTCGATCGTCGGCGCCGCCGAGTACGTCAAGGCCCGCCTCGACTCCGGCGACACCGATGGGCCGTCCAACCGGCAGGTGATCGCCTCCGTCCTGCGGCGGCCCGACGAGCCCGGTGAACTGCTCGCGTACTGGACCGCGACGTACGGCCGCGCCGTGCCCAAGCCGGTCAAACGGGGGATCGCCGACGCCGTGCGGCGGCTCTACCACGGCAAGTCGCTGCTGAAGTACGACACCGCGTCCAAGGGGTACCGCTTCGGCGACATCCTCAACCTGGTGCACGCGGCGCCCGACCCCGACAAGCCGTGGCAGGGCGAGCTGTTCCAGTACGCCCTCGACCGCCGGCACCACCCGGACACCGCGGTGCCGCCCGCCTCGAACCGCGTCCTGACCGCGCACCGCGAGCTGATGGCGCTGCCCGTCCCCGAGCGGCGAGCGGTGGTCACGGCGCCCGACGGTGCCGAGCGGCTCGCGGCGGCGGGCATCACGTGGGAGATGCTGGCCGGCTGGCTCCAGGGGCCGATGGACAAGGCCGCCTGGGAAGCGGTGATCCCGTCCATGGGAGCGATGGCGCTCGTCCGCAACCTGCGGAACTTCGACGAGGCCGGTGTCTCGGACGAGGTCGCCGCCCGGGTCGCGGCGCGGATCAGCGACCCGGCCGAGGTGGCGCGCTCGCGGCAGTTCCCCTTCCGCTACCTCGCCGCGTACCGGCACGCGCCGTCGCTGCGCTGGTCGTACCCGCTGGAGCAGGCGCTCGGCCACTCGCTGGCCAACGTGCCCGCGCTGGGCGGCCGGACGCTGGTCCTCGTGGACCGGTCGGGCTCGATGTTCTACTCGCGGATGTCGGACCGCTCCGAGCTGACCCGGGCCGACGCGGCGGCGGTCTTCGGCACGGCGCTGGCGCTGCGGGCGGCCGACGCGGACCTGGTCGAGTTCGGTTCGTCGAGCAACCGCGTGACGTACCGCGAGGGCGAGTCGGTGCTGAAGGTCCTGGGCCGGTTCCGCAACCTCGGCGGCACCGACACCACCGAGGCGGTGCGGCGCCACTACGCGAAGCACGACCGGGTGCTGATCGTCACCGACGAGCAGTACGCGTACAGCAGGCACGGCGACCCGACCGAGCAGGTCCCGGCGCACGTGCCCGTCTACACCTGGAACCTCGCCGGGTACCGGGCGGGCCACGGTCCGTCGGGCCGGGCGAACCGGCACACCTTCGGCGGGCTCTCCGACGCCGCGTTCCGGATGGTTCCGCTGCTCGAGGCCGGCCGGGACGCCGACTGGCCCTGGGACGCCCGGGACGAGCACGCGCGGTAGGGTGCCCGGAAGGTTGCCCGCTGTGCAGGGAGGGGCTGTGGCGCAGGTCAGGCCCATGCGGGCGGATGCCCGGCGTAACCGTGAGCGGTTGCTGGCGGTGGCGGCGGAAGCCTTCGCCGAACACGGGGAGGGTGCCTCCCTGGACGACATCGCCCGGCGGGCCGGCGTCGGCGTCGGCACCCTCTACCGGCACTTCCCGACGCGCCAGGCGCTGCTGGAGGCCGCCTACCTGGAGCGCCTGGAGGCGATCGCGGCCCGCGCCGACGTGATCGCGGCCGACCGGCCGCCGGGCGCGGCGCTCATGGCGTGGCTCGACGAGCTGGCCGTCGGGATGCTCCAGGTGCGCGGCCTCAAGGCGCTGCTCGGCACGGCCGTCACCGGCGGCGGACCGGCGTGCGGCGACTGTGTGCGCGGCGCGGCGACCCGGCTGGTGCGGGGCGCGCAGGAAGCCGGCGCGCTGCGGCCGGACGTGGAGCCGGTCGAGGTGCTGAGACTGCTGCACGGCGTGGTGACGGCGGCCGAGGCGGCCGACGAGGTGGACGGCACCGCCGTACGGCGGTACCTGTCGCTGCTCATGGAAGGACTGGGGCAGGGACTGGGACTGGGGCAGCGGCCGGGGCAGGTCTAGGGGCGCCCGCGGCCGGGCGCCCCCAGGTGGCCCCGGTCGCCTACAGCGCCTGTGCGGCCGGCTTCACCATGCCGCGGACCGTGCGGGACTTGACGAAGTCGCCCATGGCGGTCATCTCCCACTCGCCGGAGTACTGGCGGATCAGCTTCGCCATCATCACGCCGGTCTGCGGCTCGGCGCTGGTGAGGTCGAAGCGGACCAGCTCCTCGCCGCTCGCGGCGTCGATGAGGCGGCAGTAGGCCTTGGCGACCTCGGTGAACTTCTGGCCCGAGAACGAGTTCACCGTGAAGACCAGGCCGCTGACCTCCTGCGGGAGCCGGCCCAGGTCCACGACGATCACCTCGTCGTCGCCGCCGCCCTCGCCGGTGAGGTTGTCGCCGGAGTGCTTGATCGCGCCGTTCACGATCGAGAGCTTGCCGAAGTAGCAGCTGTCGATGTGGTTGCGCTGCGGGCCGTAGGCGATGACCGAGGCGTCCAGGTCGATGTCCTTGCCGCGGTACGCCGGCTCCCAGCCGAGGCCCATCTTCACCTGCGAGAGCACCGGCCGGCCGCCCTTGACCAGGGAGACGGTCTGGTTCTTCTGGAGGCTGACCCGGCCCTTGTCGAGGTTGATCTTGCCGGTGCCCGGGGCGGGGGCCGGCGGTGCGGCGGGCGGGGCGGGCGGAGCGGCGGGCATCGTGGGCGCGGCCGCGGGGGGCGGCGGGGGCGTGACCGCCTGGGGCTGCGGCGGGGTCGCCGGGGCGGCCGGTTCCTCCACCGTGACGCCGAAGTCGGTGGCGATGCCGGCGAGGCCGTTGGAGTAGCCCTGGCCGACCGCGCGGGCCTTCCAGGCGCCGTTGCGCAGGTAGACCTCGACGATCACGAGGGCGGTCTCGGTGCCGAGCTGCGGGGGCGTGAAGCTGGCGAGCACGGAGTTGTCGTCCGCGTTGCGGATGGTGGCGGTCGGCTCGATGCCCTGGAAGGTCTGGCCGGCGGCGTCCGGGCTGGCGGTGACGACGATCTTCTCGATGCCCGGCGGGACGGCGGCGGTGTCCACCACGATCGCGTCCGGGGCGGTGCCGCCGCCGGAGCGGTAGGTCACACCCTGGCCGGTGGGCTGGTTGTAGAAGATGAAGTCGTCGTCGGAGCGCACCTTGCCGTCGGCGGTGAGCAGCAGGCCCGATACGTCGAGCCGCACGGGAGCGGCGACGTCCACCGTCACGCGGGCGGCGGAGAGGGGGATGTTCGAGCCGGGGGTCATAGCTGTCATGCCGGGTGAACGAGCGAGGGCGTTTTACCGTTCCCTTACCCGGCGGCCAATCGGGTCAGGGCCGTGTTCCGCCCGGTCAGCGGCGGTTTCGGGGGTGGTTGCGGGCCGTGCGTTCGTTGCCGTGCCTGTAGTTGCCGGTCCAGCGGGCCATGACCAGCTGGGGGTCGCCGGAGGTGACCTCTTCGAGGAAGCGGGCGGCTCGGGAGCCGTTGAGGGTGGTGGCGGGGTGGTTGTGGTGGGTGATGTGGACGGTGCCGGACGCGGTGGCGGTGTAGGCGAAGCCGTTCGGTTTGGGCATGGCGGGATGGTAGGAGGCGGTGGTGGGGGCGGCCCAGTGGATTTCGCCCCCGCCGCCCCTCCCATTCCCGTCCCTGGGGGCTGCCGCCCCCAGACCCCCGCCTTTCGGCCTGGACGGCCTCGTCCTCAAACTCCCCCAGAGGGGGCACCCCCAACGGGCTGGGGGTGCCGGGCGTTGGCTGGACAGTCCTACGGCACGACCACGATCTTGCGGCCCACGCCCGCCGCGAACTGCTCCAGGGCCTGGGGATAGCGGGCCAGTTCGATGCGGTCGCTGATGAAGACGTCCGGGTCGAGGACGCCGTTCGCGAACAGCTCCGCCGCGCGCTCGTAGCTGTGGAGGACCGCCATCGAGCCCGTGATGGTGATCTCCTGGTTGTAGATGCGGTACGGGTCGATCTGCACGCGCGTCGCGTAGTCGGCGACGCCGAACTGGAGGAAGGTGCCGGCCTTGGCGACGCGGTCCAGGCCGTCCTGGATCGCCGCCGCGTTGCCCGTGGCGTCGATGACCAGGTCCCAGCCCTGGGGGCGGTCCAGCTCGTCGGGGGTCGCGGCCGAGGCCGAGACGCCGAGGCCGCGGGCCGTTTCCAGGCGGGCCGGGTTGAGGTCGACCATGTCGACGCTGGCCGCGCCGGTGCGCTTGGCCAGCTCCAGCATCATCAGGCCCATCGTGCCGGAGCCGTAGATCAGGACGTGGGCGCCGAGGCGGGACTGGAGGACGTCGTAGCCGCGCACGGCGCAGGAGAGCGGTTCGATCAGGGCCGCGTCCTGGGTGCGGACGTGCTCGGGGAGCTTCACGCAGTTCGCGACCGGCGCCACCGCGTACTGGGCCGCGCCGCCCGCCGTCGTCACGCCGATGGCCGCCCAGCGTTCGCAGAGGTTGTTGTGGCCGGTGCGGCAGTAGCGGCACTCGTAGCAGTAGAGGGAGGGGTCGACCGCGACCTGGTCGCCGACCGCCACCTCGGTGACCTGGGCGCCGACGCCGACCACCGCGCCCGCGAACTCGTGACCCGGCACGATCGGCAGCTTGGGCGCGAACTCGCCCTGGAGGATGTGCAGGTCGGTGCCGCACAGGCCGCAGGCGGCGACCTCGACGACGACCTCGCGCGGCCCTGGCGTCGGGTCGGGGACCTCGGTGACGACGGCGCGGCCCACGGACTCGATGACGGCGGCCTTCATTTCACGGCTCCCAACGACAGGCCCTGGACCAGTTTGTCCTGGGCGGCGAACCCCGCGGCGAGCACCGGCAGGGAGATGACGAGCGACGCGGCGCACACCTTGGCCAGGAAGAGGCCCTGGCTGGTGATGAAGCCGGTCAGGAAGACGGGGGCGGTCTCGGCGACCACGCCCGTCAGGACCCGGGCGAAGAGCAACTCGTTCCAGCTGAAGATGAAGCAGATCAGGGACGTCGCGGCGATGCCCGGCAGGGCGATGGGGGCCACCACGCGGACCAGGATGGTGGGCAGTTTCGCGCCGTCCACCCGGGCCGCCTCGATGATCGCGACCGGGACCTCGGCCAGGAAGGACTGCATCATCCAGACCGCGATCGGCAGGTTCATCGAGGTGTAGAGGATGACCAGCAGCCAGATGTTGTCCAGCATGTCGGTGTTCTTGGCGAACAGGTAGATCGGCAGCAGGCCCGCCACCACCGGCAGCATCTTGGTGGAGAGGAAGAAGAACAGGACGTCCGTCCACTTCTTCACCGGGCGGATGGACAGGGCGTAGGCGGCGGGCAGGGCCAGGACCAGGACGAAGAGGGTCGAGGCGATCGACGCGACCGCCGAGTTGATCAGGGCGGGCCAGGGGCTGGCGCCGCCGCCCGCGCCGAAGAACTCGCGGTAGCCGTCCAGCGTCAGCGAGGCGGCGAAGGAGGGCGGGTTGGTGGCCGCGTCCGACTCAGAGTGGAAGGAGGTCAGCGCCATCCAGGCGATGGGCAGGAAGAAGACGATGCCGACCAGCCAGGCCACCAGGCCCAGGCCGGCACCGGCCCTGCGGCGGGTGCGTACGGGCGGCTTGGCGTCGGTGACGACGGGGCGTACGGCGGTGGCGCTCATGCGCGGCCGACCTCCTCGCGGAACAGGGACGACACCACGCGCAGCGCGAAGGTGGCGATGATGATCGAGCCGATGACGACCAGGACGCCCGCGGCCGAGGCGAGGCCGTTCTCGTGGGCCTGGTAGAAGCTCTGGTAGACGGTGTAGGGCAGGTTGGCCGTGCCCAGGCCGCCGGAGGTGATGGTGAAGACGGCGTCGAAGTTCTGGACGATGTAGATCGAGCCGAGCAGGGCGCCGAGTTCGAGGTAGCGGCGCAGGTGGGGCAGGGTGAGGTGGACGAAGATCTGCCAGTCGCCCGCGCCGTCCACCCGGGCGGCCTCGATCTGCTGCTGGTCCCGGCTCTGCAGTCCGGCCAGCAGGATGAGCATCATGAACGGCGTCCACTGCCACACCAGCGATGCCTCGACCGCGAGCAGCGGGGTGTTGGAGATCCAGTCCGGCTGGGGTCCGCCGACGTAGTGCAGCAGGCCGTTGAGCAGGCCGTACTCGGGGTTGTAGAGGACGTGTTTCCAGAGCAGGGCTGCCGCCACCGGGACCACCAGGAACGGGGCGATCAGCAGGGTGCGGACCACGCCGCGCCCCTTGAACCTCCGGTCGAGGAGCAGGGCGAGGGCCAGGCCGAGGACCAGGCTGACCAGGACGACCGCCACGGTGAGCAGGATGGTCGTCCACACCGACTTGCGCAGGGCGGGGTCGCTGAGGACGTCGCCGTAGTTGGCGAAGCCGGTGAAGCTGCGGGCGTCCGGGTAGAGGGCGTTCCAGTCGAAGAAGGAAATCACCAGGGTCGCCACGAAGGGCAGTTGGGTGACCACGACCATGAAGATCAGGGCGGGGAGGAGCGGGGCGCGGGTGGCCCAGGCGCGCAGCCGGTTGGACGGCGGGCGGACGGCGGGGCGGGGGTGCTCGGGTGCGGCCGAGGGGGCCGTGGTCGTGGCGGTCATCGTCCCTCGTACTCCTCGGAGATCTGCTCGGCGAGCTGCTGGGACTTCTTCAGGGCCTCCTCGACGGACTGGCGTCCGGCGATGGCCGCGCTGATCTCCTGGGAGACCTTGGTACCGAGGTCGGTGAACTCGGGGATGCCGACGAACTGGATGCCGGGGGCGGGCCGCGGCTGCACGCCGGGGTCCTTGGGCCTGGCGCCCTCGATGGCCTTCCTGGTCATCTCCTGGAAGGCGGCGGCCTCCTTGACGTAGGCCGGGTTCTGGTACGTCGAGGCGCGCTTGCCGGCCGGGACGTTGGACCAGCCGATCTCGTCGCCGACCAGCTGCTCGTACTCCTTGCTGGACGCCCAGGAGACGAACTTCCAGGCCTTGTCGGAGTTGCGGGAGGCCTTCTGGATGCCCCAGGCCCAGGTGTAGAGCCAGCCGGAGGAGTCCGTCTTCTCCACCGGCGCGGGCGCGTAGCCGATCTTGCCCTTGACCGGGGAGTCGGCGGCGTCCAGGGAGCCGGCCGCGGAGGTGGCGTCGTACCACATGGCGACCTTGCCCTGCGTCATGTTGTTCAGGCACTCGGCGAAGCCGGACTGGGCGGCGCCGGACTCGCCGTGCTCGCGGACCAGGTCGACATAGAACTTCGTCGCCTTCTCCCACTCGGGGGAGTCGAGCCGGGCCTGCCAGTCCTGGTCGAACCAGGTGCCGCCGAAGGTGTTCACGACCGTCGTCAGGGGTGCCATCAGCTCGCCCCAGCCGGGCAGCCCGCGCAGACAGATGCCCTTCATGCCGGGCTCCGACCCGTCGAGCTTCTCGGCGAAGCCGGCCACCTGGGTCCAGGTGGGGTGCTCGGGCATGGTCAGGCCCGCCTTGGCGAACAGGTCCTTGCGGTACATCAGGAAGGAGGACTCGCCGTAGAAGGGCTGGCCGTAGAGCTTGCCGTCGTCGGCGGTGAGGGACTCGCGCATCGGGCCGAGGACGTCCTGCTCGTCGTAGGCGGGGTCCTTGGCGACGTAGGAGTCCATCTCGTGCAGCCAGTCGTTGCGGGCGTAGATCGGTATCTCGTAGTTGGAGAGGGTGGCGGCGTCGTACTGGCCGGCCTGGTTGGCGAAGTCCTGGCTGATCTTGTCGCGGACGTCGTTCTCCGGCAGGACGGTGAAGTTCACCTTGATGCCGGTCTCCTTGGTGAAGTGGCCGGCGGTGAGCTTCTGCAACTCGACCATCTGCGGGTTGTTGACCATCAGGACGTTGATGGCGTTGCCGCCGGAACCGGCGCCGCCCGCCCCGACCCAGCAGCCGGTGAGCAGCGGGGCGAGCAGCGTCCCTGCGGCGGCCATGGCGAGTGTGGCTCGCGGCCTCCGTCGGCTCTGGGTTCGCATGGATCGCTCCTGAACGTATGGGGAGGTATGGGGAGGTAAAGGGCAGTGGAAGGTGTGGGTGTGCCGTGCGGGACGGGGGCGGGTGGTTCTCAGACGCGGATGATCTGGGGGCCGAGCAGGGAGTAGCGGTGGGCCTCGGCCGAGGGCAGCAGCGTGCTGGTGACGATGGCCTCCAGGGCGCCGACCTCCGCGAACCGGCAGAAGCTCACCGCCCCGAACTTGGTGTGCGCGCCGGCGAACACCGTGCGGCGGGCGGCCCGGATGGCCTGCGCCTTGACCTCGCTGACCGCGGGGTCGGGGGTGGTGAGACCGTGCTCCCGGGAGATGCCGTTGGCGCCGATGTACGCCAGGTCGATGACGAAGCCGGCCAGCATCTTCGTGGTCCAGTGGTCGACGGTGGCCAGGGTGCCCGAGCGGACCCGGCCGCCGAGCAGCAGGACGGAGGTGTCGCCCGCCTCGGCCAGCGCGCCCGCCACCGGCAGGGACGCGGTGACCACGGTCAGCGGCCGGTCCCGGGGCAGGGCCTCGGCGATGAGCTGGGGGGTGAAGCCCTCGTCGACGAAGACCGTCTCGGCGTCGCCGAGCAGTTCGGCGGCGGCGGACGCGATCCGGCGCTTCTCGGGCACGTGGCTGGTGGCGCGGAAGGCGAGCGTGGTCTCGAAACCGGCGCTCTCCACCGGGTAGGCGCCACCGTGGGTGCGGCGGACCAGGCCGTGGTCCTCCAGGGCGCGCAGGTCGCGTCGTACGGTCTCCTTGGCGACGCCCAGTTCGGCGGCGAGCGCGGTGACGTCGACCGAGCCGGTGGCGCGGGCGACCCGCACGATCTCGTGCCGGCGTTCTTCCGTCGTCCTCGTCCCCGTGCTCATGCCGAACACCTGCCTCACCGCCTCGTCGCCGTGTGGTTGCCCGTTCGGGCCCGGATGGCCCTTGGGGGAAGTTCTACAGCGGCCGCGCGGCACTGACCAGGCCTGTTGCGGACCCGATACTGCCCGGGTGTGCCCGTTTGCCGTGCCGGGTGCCCGTCTCGGACCTGGGGTTCGGCGCGGGGCGGGGTGAGAACGGGCAGCGCGGATGCCCGCATAAGGAAGCGGACGGGCCCGTTCGGTGCCCGTCCGCTTCTTCCGTGGTTCTCGCGTGGTCGTCTTCCGGTCAGTACGGCCAGATCGGGGGGTCGGTCACGAAGTGGCCGCCCAGGCGGGCGTGCGCCGGGTCGCCGGGGTCGAGTTCGCCCTGTTCGGCGACGAGCTTGTCGGCGTACGGCTCGGAGTCGTCCTGCGGCTCGTAACCGAGCGCCCGCGCGGAGGTCAGGTCCCACCACAGGCGGGTGTTGGCCGAGGAGCCGTGGACGACGGTGTGCCCCACGTTCTCGGCGGTGAGTGCCGCGTGGAAGAGGCGGGCGCCGTCCGCGGGGCTCATCCACACCGAGAGCATGCGCACGCTGGTCGGCTCGGGGAAGCAGGAGCCGATGCGGACGGAGACGGTCTCGATGCCGTGCTTGTCCCAGTAGAGCTGGGCGAGGTCCTCGCCGAAGCACTTGGACAGGCCGTAGAAGGTGTCCGGGCGGCGTGGCGTGTCGACGGGGATGAGGGGGTCGTCGCCCTGCGGCCGGGGGGTGTAGCCGACGGCG
This sequence comes from Streptomyces rubrogriseus, assembly GCF_027947575.1. Lineage (NCBI taxonomy): Bacteria > Bacillati > Actinomycetota > Actinomycetes > Kitasatosporales > Streptomycetaceae > Streptomyces > Streptomyces rubrogriseus. The sequence goes on from NZ_CP116256.1 coordinate 2,169,453, forward strand.
TGGTTGGAGGAGGCGAAGACGATGCGGCCGACGCCCTCCTCGCGGGCGGCCTCGTACAGGTTGTACGTGCCCTCGATGTTCGCCGCGAGGATCTTGTCGAAAGAGGCTTCCAGGGAGATGCCCGCGAGGTGGATGATCGCGTCGACGCCCCGGACCGCCTCGCGCAGGGCGTCCCGGTCGGCGAGGTCGGCGACGATCGCGTCCGGCTCGCCCTCGACCGGGAGCAGGTCGAGCAGGCGCAGCTCGTAGCCGTGGCCGGGGAGCAGTTCCCGCATCAGGGTGCCGAGGCCGCCGGCGGCGCCGGTGAGCAGGACGGTGCGGGGAGCGGGCATCCTCGGGACTCCTAGGTCGGTCTGTGGAAGCGGCAGGCGTGCACATGCGTGCCGGTGTGTGCCTCACGTTCAGATGTGTGGACACGCTAAGGAGCAGGTGGTCAGGCGTCAAGAGGGCGCCTGCTTGACGGTGTTCGCGGGGCGGCTTAGCGTGGTCGCGTTCAGAAATGTAGACGTGGGTCATGAATATGATGACGTCCGTGAATCGACCCTGCACCTGGAATGGGGAGCGCCCGTGACCTCAGCCCCTCTCGTCGCCCGGCTCACCGCGCCCAGCGGCCCGCTGTTCTTCCCCGTCACGGCGTACGGACCCGACGGCGGACTCGACCTCGACGTCTACCGCACCCATGTGCGCCGCGGGGTCGAGGCCGGTGCCGCCGCCGTCTTCGCCTGCTGCGGCACCGGCGAGTTCCACGCCCTCACGCCCGAGGAGTTCGCGGCCTGTGTCCGCGCGGCCGTCGAGGAGAGCGCGGGCCGGGTGCCCGTCCTCGCGGGCGCGGGCTACGGCACCGCCCTCGCCGTGCGCTACGCCCGCCTCGCCGAGGAGGCCGGGGCCGACGGGCTGCTCGCCATGCCGCCCTACCTGGTGCTCGCCGGGCAGGAGGGGCTGGTGCGGCACTACCGGGAGGTGGCGGCCGCGACCCCGCTGCCCGTGATCGTCTACCAGCGCGACAACGCCGTGTTCACCCCGGAGAGCGTCGTCGAACTGGCCCGCACGGACGGCGTCGTCGGCCTCAAGGACGGGCTCGGCGACCTCGACCTGATGCAGCGCATCGTCAGCGCGGTGCGCACGGAGCTGCCGGGCGAGGAGTTCCTGTACTTCAACGGGCTCCCGACCGCCGAACAGACCCAGCTCTCCTACCGCGCCCTGGGCGTCCCCCTGTACTCCTCCGCCGTGTTCTGTTTCGCCCCCGAGATCGCCGGCGCCTTCCACCGGGCGCTGCGCGAGGGCGACGACACCACCGTGCACCGTCTGCTGGACGGCTTCTACCGGCCGTTCGTCGAGCTGCGCGCCCGGGGCCGCGGATACGCCGTGGCCCTGGTCAAGGCGGGCGTGCGGCTGCGCGGCCTGGACGTGGGAGAGGTGCGGACGCCGTTGCAGGAGCCGACCGAGGAGCACGTGAAGCAGCTCGCCCGGATCATCGAGCGGGGGCAGGCGCTGGTCGAGGAAGGAGCCGGCCGGTGAAGGCCTCGGCGTTCGTCTACCCCTGGGACGTCAACGGCGACCCGGAAGCCCCCGCGCGCGTCGCGGACCTCGGCGTGGCGCAGGTGACCCTCGCCGCCGCCTACCACTCCACCCGCGCCCTCACCCCGCGCCACCCGCGCCACCGTGTCGTCACCGCCGAGCACGCCGCCGTCCTCTACCCGCCGGACGGCGCCCGCTGGCAGGGCCGCACACTCCACCCGTACGAGTCCGGCGACTGGGCGCCCGGCGACGCGTACGGGGAGGCCGCCGCCGCCCTCGCGGAGGCGGGCCTTCAGGTGCACACCTGGGTCGTCCTCGCCCACAGCTCCCGCCTCGGCGCGGAGCACCCGCACACCTCCGTCGTCAACGCCTACGGCGACCGCTACCCCTGGGCGCCCTGCATCGCGCAGCCCGCCACGCGCGCGTACCTCACCGACCTGGCCGCAGAGGCGGCGGTACGGCCCGGGGCGCGCGGCACCGAACTGGAGTCGCTGGGCTGGTACGGGCTCGCCCACCTGCACGCCCACGACAAGACCGCCGGGGTGCCCCTCGGGGACGCCGGGCAGTACCTGATGTCGCTGTGCTTCTGCCCCGACTGCAGGGCGGGGTACGGCGGCCAGGGCCTCGACGTCGACGCGCTCGCCGCCGCCGTGCGGACCGCGCTGGAGCCGGTGTGGCGGGGTGCGGCGCCCTCGGACGGGGGCTGGGCGGGCGTCGAGAAGCTCCTCGGCGCGGCGCCCGCGAACGCCACGCGTGCGTGGCGGGACGACCGGGCCCGCACGCTCCAGGAGGCGGCGGTCTCCGCGGTCCGCGCCGCCGCGCCCGACGGCTTCCAGGTCCTGCTGCACGCCGACCCGCTCTCCTTCCACTGCGGCGCCAACGCCGGTGTCGACCCCGCCCACATCCTCTCCGTCGCGGACGGCGTGGTCGTCCCCTGCACGGGCGGCCCGAGCCTGCTGACGCCGTTCGCCGAACAGGCCGTCGACGGTGCCGTCCTCGCCGCCAACCTCACGGTGGTCTCGGGCATGGGCGGCAGCCCCCGCACCCTCGCCGCGGACGCCGCCCGCGCCCGTGACCTGGGCGCGACGGAACTGCGGCTGTACCACGCGGGGTTGGCGTCGGACGGGGACCTGGAGGAGGTGCGGGCGGGGCTCGGGGCCTTCGCGTAGGGTGCGGACGACGGTGTCGGGGCCGGTCGTTCACCGACCGACCCCGCAAGCCCTCGTCGCGCTCCGGAAGGGGATGCCCGTGGAACTCGCCCAGGTCCGCCTCCTGGTGACGGACTTCCCCGGCTGCTACCGCTACTACCGGGACGTCCTGGGACTGAAGCCGCAGTTCGAGTCGGAGGACGGCCCGTACGCGAAGTTCACTCCCGACGGCGGTGCCGCGGGCATCGCGCTCCAGGACCGCGCGCAGATGGCCCGGGTGCTGGGCGGACTCGCCGACGAACCGGCCGGCCACCGGTCCCTCGTCGTCCTGCGGGTCGACGACCTGGACCGTTACTGCGAGGAGATCACCGCGCGGGGCGCCGAGCTCGTCCACGGCCCCGCCCCGATGACGGACCGCATGCGGGTCGCCCACCTCGTGGATCCGGCGGGAAACCTCGTCGAACTCCAGGAGTGGTCGGCCCTACGCGGCTGACGGCGTCTCCCGGCCGTCCGGCCGCCGCGTCGCCGCCAGTACGGCCGCCGTGCCCAGCAGCACCGCCCCCACGACCGGCAGCAGCGGCCACAGGCCGGCCGGCTCCACCAGGGCCGCGCCCGCGGCCAGGCCGAGCACGTTCGGGGCGAAGACCAGGGAGTTGGCCGTCGCCGCGACCCGGCCGAGCAGCGGCCCCGGCGTCTCGTGCTGGACGGCGGTCAGGGCGGCGATCAGCACCGCGGGCAACCCCGCGCCGACGGCCGCACTGGTGGCGAGGGCGACCGCGTCGTACGGTGCCGCACGCACCGCCACGGCCACCGCGAACAGCGCGATGCCCACGGCGGCGAAGCGCCGTCCGCCCAGGCGCCGGACGGCCGGTCCGGCGAGCAGGCCCGCCACCACCGACCCGGCGCCCTGGACGGCGTACAGCGCGCCTGCGTACGCGGGGGAGTGGCCGAGGGCGCCGACGACGGCGTACGCGGTGGCGCCGTTGACGCCCGCGCACAGCATCGTGACGCCGCCCGCGAGGACGAGCGGGCGCAGCGTGGGGTGTCCCCACAGGTACCGGGCGCCCTCGGCCGTGTGCCGCCGCCAGTTCCCCGCGGGGCGGACCGGGGGCGCCTCGCGGACCCGCAGGGCGGCGTAGACGCCGGTGGCCAGCACGAACGTGGCCGCGTCCAGCAGCGCCACGGCCGGTCCGCCGTACGCCGCGTACAGCCCCGCCCCGGCCAGCGGCGCCACCAGCTTCATGCCCTCGTTGGCGGTCAGACGCAGGCCGTTGAAGTCGCCGAGCAGCCCGGGGTCGACGGCGGCGGCCATCAGCGCCGACTCGGCCGCGTCGTGGACGACGCCCGACGCGCCGTACACGAGGAGCACTGCGTAGACCAGCCACAGTTCCTCCCGCGAGTCCACGGCGAAGAGCGTGAGCAGCAGGCCGGACATCAGCAGCCCGGTGGCGATCAGCAGCGGTCTGCGGCGGACGCGGTCCGTCAGGGTGCCCAGCGCCGGACCCACGAGCGTCGGCGCCCACATCGCGAGCATGCACAGGGCCGCGAGCCCGTCCGATCCGGTGAGGTCCTTCACCCACACACCGGCCGCCAGCCACAGCGCCGAGGTGCCGAAGCCGGACACCACCACCCCGCCGAGACAGAGGGCCGCGTCGCGGTCGCGCAGGACGCGGACGAGGGGCCGGTGTCCGTCCCGGCCCGCGGAATGCTTCGTTCTTGCCGTCGTCATACCCGGTCAGCCTGGGCCTAAGGCCCGGCAGCGGGCATCGGGCAGGTGCCCTAGGGCCTGTCTGAAATTCCCGTCCGCCGCGCGACGCCATGCGCGCCCTCTCGCCGCGGCGGCCGATGAGTTTCGCGGGTGCGACCGGTCCACCTTCCGAGAGAACCGGCCACGCACATCCCGAGGAGCAGCCGATGACCGCCGAGACCACCACCCTCGACCTGGGACCGCAGACGCGGGTCCTCACCCGCCTCGCCGACGGCGTGCGCGAGGACCGGCTCGCGGACCCGACGCCCTGCCCCGGTCTGGCGGTGCGCAACCTGCTCGGCCACCTGACCGGTCTCGCCGTCGCCTTCCGCGACGCCGCGCGCAAGGACCTGGGGCCCACCACGAACACCAGCCCCGAGGCGGCCGTGCCGGACGTCGGGCCCGGCTGGCGCGAGGAGCTCGCGGCCGCACTCGGCGAACTCGCCGAGGCGTGGCGCGACCCCGGGGCGTGGACCGGCATGACCCGGGCCGGCGGCATCGACCTGCCCGGCGAGGTCGCCGGTGCCGTCGTCGCCGACGAACTGGTCATCCACGGCTGGGACCTGGCCCGCGCGACCGGCCAGGAGTACACCCCCGACGCGGCCGCGCTGCGGGCGGCACACGGCCTGCTCGCCGCCGCCGCCGAGGAGTCCGAGCGCGACCAGGGCATGTTCGGACCGGTCGTCGCCGTCCCCGCGGACGCACCGCTGCTGGAGCGCGCGGTGGGGCTGAGCGGGCGCGACCCGGGCTGGACCCGCACCGTCTGACGCACGCCTGACGCAGGAGGACACCCCCGCACAACTTCCTTTGTCAGAAGCATTGACGTGGCCGCGCGCCCCTCTTACCTTCAACGCGTCGTACTCCGTACGTCATATATGAGACGCGATACGCGAGATCTGATGTCCGAGATCTGTCCGCGCATCCGACGCGAGATTCCGAGAGGCGCGCATGACCTCTGTGCCCACGCCGATCCCCTCCCGCACGCAGTACGTGCTGGAGGAGATCAAACGCCGCATCCTCACCGGCCGGCTGACGCCCGGCCAGGCCCTGGTCGAGACCGACCTCGCCGCACAGTTCGGGGTGTCCAAGACACCGGTGCGCGAGGCGCTCAAGACGCTGGCCGGTACCGGACTGGTCGTGATGAGCCAGTACAAGGGCGTCACCGTGCGCATGGTGGACGCGGACATGGCGCGCGAGGTCTACGACGTCCGGCTCCTCCTGGAGCCCGAGGCGCTCCGGCGCGCCGTGCGCCGGGAGGCCTCCCTGGACGCCGCCCGCGAGGCCCTCGCCCGGGCCGACCGGGCCACGGACACGGCCGAACGGTCGCTGGCCAACCGCGAGTTCCACCGCGCCCTGTACGTGCCGTGCGGCAACCCGCTGCTCGGCCGGATGCTCGACGAGGTCCGCGACCAGGCGGCCCTGGTCTCCGCGGTCGCCTGGGCCGCCGACCCCTCCTGGGAGCGGGAGGCCGGCGAGCACCAGGAGATCCTGCGCCTCGCCCTCGCCGGTGACGCGGACGGCGCGGCCCGCGCCCTGCACGCTCACATCGCGTCCTTCGTCGAGCGGGCCTTCCCCGAAGCGGGGAACGCGGCCCAGGAAGAGGACGGTCAGGCATGACAGCGACGTTCGAGACCCAGCGGGCGGCCCTGGCCGACGTGGTGGCGATCCCGGTGACCCCGTTCGCCGAGGACGGCACCGTCGACCCCGCCACCTACCGGGCCCTGCTGCGTCGTCTCCTCGACGGTGGCATCACGACCCTCACCCCCAACGGCAACACCGGCGAGTTCTACGCCCTGGACCCCGCCGAGCGCCGCCTCGTCACCGAGCTGACGATCGAGGAGAGCGGCGAGCGCGCGGACATCCTGGTCGGCGTCGGCCACGACGTGCCGACCGCGGTCGCCTCCGCCCGGCACGCCCGCGACCTGGGCGCCTCCATGGTGATGGTCCACCAGCCCGTCCACCCCTACGTCTCCCAGGGCGGCTGGGTCGACTACCACCGCGCCATCGCCGAGGCCGTGCCCGAGCTGGGCGTCGTCCCCTACATCCGCAACGCCCAGCTCACCGGGGCCCGCCTCGCCGACCTCGCCGACGCCTGCCCCAACGTGATCGGCGTGAAGTACGCCGTCCCGGACGCCTCCAAGTTCGCCGCGTTCGCCCGCGACGCCGGCCTCGACCGGTTCGTCTGGGTCGCGGGGCTCGCCGAGCCCTACGCCCCCTCGTACTTCTCCGCGGGCGCCACCGGCTTCACCTCGGGGCTGGTGAACGTCGCCCCGGCCGTCTCGCTGAACATGATCGAAGCGCTTCGATCCGGCGACTACCCGGCCGCCATGAAGGTCTGGGAGCAGATCCGCCGCTTCGAGGAACTGCGCGCCGCCAACGGCTCCGCCAACAACGTCACCGTGGTCAAGGAGGCCCTCGCCTCGCTGGGCCTGTGCCGCCGGGAGGTCCGCCCGCCGAGCAAGCCGCTGCCCGAGAGCGAACGCGCCGAGGTCGCCGCCATCGCCGCGGGGTGGTCCATATGACCCCCAGGAAGTCCCCGGAGGAGCTGCGCAGCCACCAGTGGTACGGCACCGACGGCCTGCGCTCCTTCAGCCACCGCGCCCGCACCCGCCAGCTCGGCTACCTGCCCGAGGAGCACCTCGGCAAGCCCGTCATCGCCATCCTCAACACCTGGTCCGACATCAACCCCTGCCACGTCCACCTGCGCGACCGGGCCCAGGCCGTCAAGCGGGGCGTGTGGCAGGCGGGCGGCTTCCCCCTCGAATTCCCGGTCTCGACACTCAGCGAGACCTTCCAGAAGCCGACCCCCATGCTCTACCGCAACCTCCTCGCCATGGAGACCGAGGAGCTGCTGCGCTCCTACCCGGTCGACGGCGCCGTGCTGATGGGCGGCTGCGACAAGTCCACGCCCGCCCTGCTCATGGGCGCCGCCACGGTGGACCTGCCCGCGGTCTTCGTCCCCGCCGGGCCCATGCTCCCCGGGCACTGGCGCGGCCAGACCCTCGGCTCCGGCACCGACATGTGGAAGTACTGGGACGACAAGCGGGCCGGCCTCATCGGCGACTGCGAGATGCAGGAACTGGAGAGCGGCCTGGCCCGCTCGCCCGGCCACTGCATGACGATGGGCACCGCCTCCACCCTGACCGCCGCCGCCGAGGCCCTCGGCGTCACGGTCCCCGGGGCCTCCAGCATCCCGGCCGTCGACTCCGGGCACGACCGGATGGCCGCAGCGGCCGGACTGCGCGTCGTCGAACTGGTCCACCGGGACCGGAGACTGAGCGACATCCTCACCGCCGACGCCTTCGAGGACGCCGTCACCACCGTGCTCGGGCTCGGCGGCTCCACCAACGCCGTGATCCACCTGATCGCCATGGCGGGCCGCGCGGGCGTCACCCTCACCCTCGACGACTTCGACCGCATCGCCCGCACCGTCCCGGTGCTGGCCAACGTCCGCCCCGGCGGACAGACCTACCTGATGGAGGACTTCCACTTCGCCGGCGGCCTGCCCGGCTTCCTCTCCCGCATCACCGACCTGCTCCACCTGGACCGGCCCACGGTCGCGCACGACACCCTGCGCGAGCAGCTGGACGGCGCCCTCGTCCACCACGACGACGTCATCAGGCCCCGCGACAACCCGGTCGCGAGCGAGGGCGGGGTCGCCGTACTGCGCGGCAACCTCTGCCCGGACGGCGCCGTCATCAAGCACATCGCCGCCGAGCCGCACCTGCTCAAGCACACCGGACCCGCCGTCGTCTTCGACGACTACAAGACCATGCAGCGCACCATCAACGACCCGGAGCTGGGCATCACCGCCGACAGCGTGCTGGTGCTCCGCAACGCCGGGCCCAAGGGCGGGCCGGGCATGCCCGAGTACGGCATGCTGCCCATCCCCGACCACCTGCTCAAGCAGGGCGTGCGGGACATGGTCCGGATCTCCGACGCCCGGATGAGCGGCACCAGTTACGGCGCGTGTGTGCTGCACGTGGCCCCCGAGTCGTACGTCGGCGGACCGCTCGCCCTGGTGCGCACCGGCGACTCCATCACCCTCGACGTCGGGGGGCGCTCCCTCCGGCTGAACGTGGACGACGAGGAGCTGGAGCGGCGCAGGGCCGCCTGGACACCGCCGCCCGCCCGCTACGAGCGCGGTTACGGCGCGCTCTACAACGAACAGATCACCCAGGCCGACACCGGCTGCGACTTCGAGTTCCTGGCCCGCCCGGGCAAGGTGCAGGACCCGTACGCCGGCTGAGCGCCTGCTCCGGCAGAACCCCGTACGACCCGAACCGCCTCCGCACAGTCCTGCCCGCCGAGAAAGCGCTTCCTGTCCGACCCTCGCACGACGTAGACGTAACTGAACGGAGAACTGTCATGGCCCAAGCCGCAGCCGTGGCGAAACCGCCCGCGCCACCCCGGCGGCGCCGTGCCTCGGCCACGCCGCGCAGGCTCCCCTACCTGCTGATCGGACCGGCCGCCCTGCTGATGCTGGGCTTCATCGCCTACCCGGTCATCAGCGTCTTCTACTACAGCCTTCAGGAGTACAACCCCACCAAGCCGTGGCGCAACGGCTTCGCGGGCTTCGACAACTTCGTCAAGATCTTCACCGAGGACCCGGTGTTCTGGGACACCCTCGTCTTCAGCGCCAAGTGGGTCTTCGTCGAGGTCGGACTGCAACTGCTCTTCGGACTGGCGCTGGCGCTCATCGTCAACCAGACCTTCGTGGGCCGGGGCATCGGGCGGGCCATGGTCTTCTCCCCGTGGGCCGTCTCCGGCGTCCTGACCTCCGCGATCTGGGTGCTGCTCTACAACTCCCAGACCGGCGTCACCCGCTACCTCGCGGACATGGGCATCGGCTCGTACGGCACCAGCTGGCTCTCCGACACCTCGACGGTCTTCTCCGCGGCGGTGGTCGCCGACCTCTGGCGCGGCGTGCCCTTCTTCGCGATCCTCATCCTCGCCGACCTCCAGTCCGTCTCGAAGGACCTGTACGAGGCCGCCGAGGTCGACGGGGCGAGCCGGCTCAAGCAGTTCTGGCACATCACGCTGCCGCACCTGAAGGACGCCATCATCCTGTCCACCCTGCTGCGCGCGGTGTGGGAGTTCAACAACGTCGACCTGCTCTACACCCTGACCGGCGGCGGACCCGCGGGCGAGACCACGACGTTGCCCCTGTACATCGCCAACACCAGCGTCGACGCCCACGACTTCGGCTACGCGTCGGCCCTCACCACGGTCGCGTTCGTGATCCTGCTCTTCTGCTCGATCGTCTACCTGCGGCTGAGCAAGTTCGGAGGCGAGAACAAGTGATCACCAAAGAGGCCCCCGCGGCCGCCCCCGCCCCCGCGCCGGTCGCCCCCGCCGCGGCGCGGCCCGGCAAGAAGCGCCCGGCCTGGGACGAGGTGCCCCGCTGGCAGATCTACCTGCCGCTCGGGATCTACCTGGTCTTCACCCTGATCCCGTTCTACTGGATCCTGCTCTTCGCGCTGCGCCCGACCGGGTCGACCTCGCTCGTGCCCTGGCCGATGACCACCGAGCACTTCGAGAAGGTGTGGACCGACCGCGGCTTCGGCACCTACTTCACCAACAGCGTGTACGTCGGGCTCGCGACCCTGGTGATGACCACGCTCGTCGCCCTGGCCGGAGGCTACGCCCTCGCCCGGTTCGACTTCAGGATCAAGCGCGGCTTCATGCTCGCCCTGCTCTGCTCCCAGTTCGTGCCCGGCGCGCTGCTGCTCGTGCCGCTGTTCGAGATCTTCGCCGGACTCCAGATGATCAACTCGCTGGGCAGCGTCATCATCGCCGAGACGGTCTTCCAGCTGCCCCTGTCGATCATCCTGATCAGCAACTTCATCAAGAACGTGCCGTACTCCCTGGAGGAGGCCGCCTGGGTCGACGGCTGCGGCCGGTTCCGGGCCTTCCGGATCGTCGTACTGCCCCTGCTGCGGCCGGGACTGATCGCGGTGGGCTCCTTCGCCTTCGTGCACTCCTGGAACCACTTCCTGTTCGCCCTGATGTTCCTCAACAACCAGAGCAAGCAGACCATCCCGGTCGGCCTCAACTCCCTGATGAGCGCGGACAGCGTCGACCTCGGCGCGCTGGCCGCCGGCGGCATCGTCGCGGCCGTCCCCGTCGTGATCGTCTTCGCCTTCATCCAGAAGTGGCTGATCACCGGCTTCAGCGCGGGGGCGGTGAAGGGATGAGCCGGGTCCCCGTCGTCCTCGCCGGCGCCCGCGGCCACGGCCGCTGGCACGTCGCCAACATCCGCCGCCTGGAGCGGGCGGGACTGGTCCGGCTGGCCGGCATCTGCGAACTGACCCCGCTGACCGAACAGGAGGCCGAGGGCGAACTCCCCGAGCAGTCCGCCGACTTCGGCGCCCTGCTCGACTCCACCGGCGCCCGGATCGCCGTGATCTGCACGCCGATCCCCACCCACACCGACCTCGCGCTGACCGCCGCCCGCCGAGGCGTGCACCTGCTCCTCGAGAAGCCCCCGGCACCGTCGTACGCCGAGTTCCGGCGCATGGCCGACGGGGTCGCCGAGGCCGGTGTCGCCTGCCAGGTCGGGTTCCAGTCGCTGGGCTCGCACGCCGTGCCGGCCATCCGCGAGCTGGTCGCCCGGGGCGCGATCGGCGAGGTCGTGGGCATCGGCGGCGCCGGGGCGTGGGTGCGCGACGAGGCCTACTTCCGCCGGGCGCCCTGGTCGGGCAGGCGGCGGCTGAACGGCGCCGACGTAATCGACGGCGCGCTGACCAACCCGCTGGCACACGCCGTCGCCACCGCCCTCGCGCTCGGCGGCACCGCCCGCGCCGAGGACGTCACCGGCATCGAGACCGAGCTGAGCCACGCCAACGACATCGAGGCCGACGACACCTCCTGCGTGCGGATCGGCACCGCGCGAGGGCACCGCGTCACCGTCGCCGCGACCCTGTGCGCGGAGCGGGCCGCCGAGCCGTACGTCCTGGTGCACGGCTCCAGCGGCCGCGTCACCTTCTGGTACAAGCAGGACCGGGTCCTGCTCCAGCGCGGCGGCCACGGCCCCGAGGAGTTCCACCACGACCGCACCGACCTGCTGGAGAACCTGGTCGACCACCTGACCACCGGCGCCCCGCTGCTGGTCCCGCCGGACGAGACGGGCGCCTTCATGCGGGTCGTCGAGGCGATCCGCCGGGCCCCCGACCCGGAGCCGCTGCCCGAGGCCGCCTGGCGACGCGTCCCCGGCGAACGGCGCCGCGTGGTCCCCGGCATCGACGGCCTCGTGGCCGCCGCCGCCGACACCCTCTCCCTCTACTCCGAACTGGGCGCGCCCTGGGCGCCGCGCACCGAGCACCCGCGACACGAGGTGAGCACCCGATGACCGGCAACGACTCCCCGGTGCTGCGCGTGGCGGGCCGCCCCGTCGCCCGCTACGTCACCCGGCCCGAGCTGCCCCACCGGCTCTCGCCGCGCCCCTACCTGCACCCCGTCACCACCCTGGCCGGCACGGCCGTGACCGAGTTCAGCCCCGCCGACCACCTCCATCACCTCGGCGTCGGTGTCGCCGTTCCCGACGTCGAGGGGCACAACTTCTGGGGCGGGCGCACCTACGTCCGGGGTCGGGGGCCGACCGAGCTGGACAACCACGGCACCCAGCGGCACACCGCCTTCCAGCTCCGCGACCCCGACGGGTTCGTCGAGGAGCTGCGCTGGGTCGCCGCCGGCGCCGAACTGCTGCGCGAGCGCCGTACGGTCGCGGCCACCGAACTCACGGGCACCGCCTGGGCGCTGGACTTCACCTTCTCCCTCACCAACGTCACCCCGGACCCGCTCACCCTCGGCAGCCCCGCCACCAACGGGCGCCCCGGCGCCGCGTACGGCGGCTTCTTCTGGCGCGCCCGCAAGGAGAGCGCGCCGCCCGGGGTCCTCACCGCCGACCGGGAGGGCGAACGGGAGGTGCACGGCCGCAGCGCCGACTGGCTCGCGCTGACCGGGGAGACCTGGTCGCTGGTGTTCGCCGGAGCCACCGAACGCACCCGGCGCGACCCGTGGTTCGTGCGCACCGAGGAGTACCCGGGCGTCGGCTCATCGCTGGCCCACGACGACCGGGTGACCGTCGCCCCGGGCGACACCCTGGTCCGGCGGATCGTCACCGTCGTCGCCGACGGCCGCCTCGACGCCGACGGCGCCGCCGCCCTGGTACGCAAGGCGGTGGGCCCGTGACCGCCGTCGAGACCGTCCCCGGGACTCCGGGGACGTACACCAACCCCGTCCTGAACGCCGACTGGTCCGATCCGGACGTCGTCCGCGTCGGCGACGACTTCTACCTGACCGCCTCCAGTTTCGGCCGCGTCCCCGGCCTGCCGCTCCTGCACTCCCGCGACCTGGTCCACTGGACCCTGGTCGGGCACGCCCTGGAGCGCCTGGAGCCCGAGCGGGAGTTCGCCCGGCCCCGCCACGACTGCGGCGTCTGGGCGCCGGCCCTGCGCCACCACACGGGCCGCTTCTGGATCTTCTGGGGCGACCCGGACCAGGGCGTCTTCCAGGTCAACGCCCCCGACATCCGGGGCCCGTGGACCGCGCCCCACCTGGTCAAGGCGGGCAAGGGCCTGATCGACGCCTGCCCGCTGTGGGACGAGGAGAGCGGCGAGGCGTACCTCGTGCACGCCTGGGCCCGCTCCCGCTCCGGGATCAAGAACCGCCTCACCGGCCACCGCATGCGCCCCGACGGCACCGGGCTGCTCGACGAGGGCGAGGTGATCGTCGACGCCGACCGGCTCCCCGGCTGGTTCACCCTGGAGGGCCCGAAGCTCTACCGGCACGACGGCTGGTACTGGATCCTCGCCCCCGCCGGATCGGTGGAGACCGGCTGGCAGGGCGCCTTCCGCTCCCGCGAGTTCTTCGGGCCGTACGAGGAGAAGGTCGTCCTGGAACAGAGGGACACCGACGTCAACGGCCCCCACCAGGGCGGCTGGGTGCGTACGGCGTCCGGCGAGGACTGGTTCCTGCACTTCCAGCAGCGCGGCGCGTACGGGAGGGTGGTCCACCTCCAGCCGATGCGGTGGGGCCCGGACGGCTGGCCGGTCCTGGGGGACGAGGGCGCCCCGGTCGCCGAGCACCGGCGTCCCGCGCTGCCGCCGCAGCCGCCCGCCGCACCCGCGACCGACGACGACTTCCCCGGCGGGCGGTTCGGCCGCCAGTGGTCGTGGACGGCCAATCCCCGGGCCGGCTGGGCCACCCAGCACGCCGGGGACGGGCTGCGCCTCGCCTGCGTCCGCTCGGCCGACGCGCACGACCTGCGCCTGCTGCCGAGCGTCCTGACCCAGCGCTTCCCCGGCGAGCCCTCGGTGATCGAGGTCGAGCTGCGCCTGGACAGCGAGGAACCCGGGGCGCGGGCCGGGCTCGTGGTGCTCGGCGACGCCTACCGCTGGATCGGGCTCCAGCGGGACGCCGACGGGACGGTGCACCTGGTGCACCGCTTCGCCGAGTCCGTGGCCGAGGCCGAGCGGGACGCCGACCGGCCCCGCCCCGCACCCGGGGGACGGGCCCGGCTGCGGATCGAGACGGTGCCGGGGGCGCGCTGCCGCTTCTCGTACGACCTCGGCGACGGTGACGGCGGCGACGGCGATCCGGGCGACGGCCCTCACCCCGTCGCCGTCGGCCGGGAGTTCGCCGCCACCCCCTGGCGCTGGGTCGGCGCACTGCTCGGCCTGTTCGCCCTCGCGCCCGCCGGCCAGGGACCCGCCGGCACCGCCACCTTCACGCGGTTCCGCGTCGGGCCCCACTGAACCCCCACGTTGTCGTTCCACCGCCTTGTTCGATCCAGAAGATCCGGAAGAAGAGAGCCGACCATGAGGATCAGCATGCTCAGCAGCAGAGACAAAGGCACAGTCAGGCGCCGGACGTCCGCCGCCGTCGCCCTGGGGGCCGTGCTCGCGCTGACCGCCACCGCCTGCGGTGACGACGGCAGCGGGGCGGGCGGCGACAAGGGGGCCGAGGGCAGCGGCAAGGGGAGGATCACCTTCTGGGACAACAACGGCGGTATCCGTACGGCCGTCTGGAAGACGATCATCGCCGACTTCGAGAAGGCGAACCCGGACATCGACGTGGAGTACGTCGGCATCGCCGCCACCGAGTACCAGTCCAAGGTGGACACCGCCATCCAGGGCGGCGGCCTGCCGGACGTCGGCGGCGTGACGGCGTCGATGCTCGCGGGCTTCTCCGCCCAGGGCGCCCTGGAGCCGCTGGACGACCGGCTCGCCAAGTCGCCCCTGGGCGACAAGCTCAACAAGGACATGGTCGAGTCCCTGAAGGCCGCCGGCGGCGGCGACGGCACCCTGTACTCGATGCCGTCCTCCGCCAACAACGGCGTCCTCTACTACCGCACCGACCTGTTCGAGAAGGCCGGTCTCGACGCGCCGACGACGTGGGACAAGTTCTACGCCGCCGCCGAGAAGCTGACCGACGCGGGCAAGAACGAGTTCGGCTACACCATCCGCGGCGGCTCCGGCTCCATCGCCCAGGCGCTCGACGCCATGTACGGGCAGTCCGGCATCACCTCGTTCTGGGACGCCGGCAAGAAGAAGACCACCGTCAACGACCCGAAGAACGTCGAGGCGCTGGAGAAGTACGCGGCCCTCTACAAGAAGGCCACGCCGGCCGCCGACGTCAACAACGACTTCGCCAAGATGGTCGCCCAGTGGGACACCGGCACCATCGGCATGCTCAACCACAACCTGGGCTCCTACCAGGACCACGTGAAGGCGCTCGGCGTCGACAAGTTCCGCGGCATCCCGCAGCCGGTCGGCGCCTCCGGCAAGCGGGTCCAGGTGTCCAACCCGGTCGACGGGCTCGGCATGTTCAAGAGCTCGAAGAACAAGGAGGCCGCCTGGAAGTTCATCGAGTTCGCCACGTCGAAGGAGCAGAACTCCAAGTTCAACGAGTCGGCCGGGCAGGTGCCGTCCAGCACCGAGGCCGCGAACGACGCGTGGATCCAGAAGGCGGAGCCGACGAAGCTGGCCGCGCAGGCGCTGAACGACGGGTCCACGACCATTGTTCAGCTGCCGTACTACCTGCCGGACTGGAACACGCTGTCCAAGTCGGAGAGTGAGCCGGGGTTCCAGAAGGTGCTGCTGGGCGACATGAGTGCGAAGGATTTCCTGGACGGGCTGGCCGACAAGCTGAATGAGGCGCAGGCCGAGTGGACGGAGCAGATGGGCTAGCCGGTTCCGGTTCCGGGTTTCGCCGTGGGTGGTCCGTGGTTCGTCGCGGGCTGCGGGCCGCCCGTGGCTGATCGCGCAGTTCCCCGCGCCCCTGGGGGAGCTGTCCCACTCCCTCCTGAAAGGCAGACCCGCGTGTCACTCAGCCGAAGACAGGTCGCCTCAGCCGCCGTTGCCTCCATTCCGCTGGCGTTCGCCGCCACCGGCACCGCCCAGGCCGGCGGACGCCACCGCCCCCGCACCCTCTACATCGCCGGGGACTCCACCGCCGCGCAGAAGTACTCCGACGCCGCGCCCGAGACCGGGTGGGGCATGGCCTTGCCCTTCTTTCTCCGCAACGACCTTCGCGTCGCCAACCACGCGGTGAACGGGCGCAGTTCCAAGAGCTTCGTCGACGAGGGGCGGCTCGACGTCGTCCTCGGCGCGATCCGGCCCGGTGACTTCCTGCTGATCCAGTTCGCGCACAACGACGAGAAGGACGAGGACCCCGCCCGCTACACCGAGCCCTGGACGACGTACCAGGACTACCTGCGGAGATACGTCGCCGGTGCGCGGGCCCGCGGGGCGCGGCCGGTGCTGGCCACGCCCGTCGAGCGACGGCGGTTCGACGCGGCGGGGAACGCCGTCCCGAGCCACGGCGAGTACCCGGCGGCGATGCGGGCGCTCGCGCGGCAGGAGGGCGTGGCGCTGCTCGACGTGCAGGCGCTGTCGCTCGCGCTGTGGCAGCGGATCGGCGTCGAGGGGACCAAGGCGTACTTCAACTGGACCGCCACCGAGCAGGACAACACCCACTTCAACCCGCCGGGCGCGATCGCGGTCGCCCGGCTCGTCGCCCGGGAGCTGCTGCGCGGGCGCGTACTGGCGCACCGGGACGTGCGCCGGCTCGACGAGGAGATCCCCGGGTCCTGGATCAGCTGGCCCGCGCCGGCCACCGCGTAGCACCGCCGGCCGGCCGCCGGCGCGCGACACCCCACTCACCGCCCCGAGAACAAGGGAGAGCCGCACCATGAGCACGCAGAGATGGCATGGGCATGCCACAAGGTACGTCACCAGGAGAACCGCCGCACTCGTCGGCTGCACCGCCCTCGTGCTGAGCCTGACCGCCGCCACGGCCGAGGCCCGCCCCGGCCACCACCACCCCCGGGACACCGCCCGGCAGACGCTCCCCGCGAACGACGGCTGGGCCTCGCACGGCACCGGCACCACCGGCGGGTCCGCCGCCGACGCGGAGCACGTGTACACCGTCTCCACCTGGGCCGAGTTCAGGGCCGCCCTCGCCGCCGACGGCACCGCGCCCAGGATCATCAAGGTCAAGGGCACCGTCGACGCCGTCTCGGAGGGCTGCGAGGCCTTCGCCGCGCCCGGGTACGACTTCGACGCCTACCTGGAGAAGTACGCGCCCGAGAACTGGGGCATGGACACCGACCTGAGCGCCGAGCCCGACGACAGCCCCGAGGGCCTGCGCCGCGTCTCCGCCGCCCAGCAGGACCGGTCCATCAAGGCGAACGTGCCCTCCAACACCACCATCATCGGCGTCGGCCGGGGCGCCGCGCTCAAGGGCGCCAGCCTCCAGATCAAGGACGTGGACAACGTCATCGTCCGCAACCTGACCTTCGAGAGCCCCGTCGACTGCTTCCCGCAGTGGGACCCGACGGACGGGGACAGCGGCAACTGGAACTCCGAGTACGACAGTGCGGTCGTGTACGGGTCGACGCACGTCTGGCTGGACCACAACACCTTCACCGACGGCGAGCACCCCGACAGCGCGGCGCCCACCTACTTCGGCATGCTCTACCAGCAGCACGACGGCCAGCTGGACATCGTCAAGGGCGCCGACTACGTCACCGCCTCCTGGAACGTCTTCACCGAGCACGACAAGACCATCCTGATCGGCAACAGCGACAGCGAGTCCACCGCCGCCGTCGACCGCGGCCACCTCAGGGCGACCTTCCACCACAACCTGTTCAAGAACCTCGTCGAGCGCGCGCCCCGCGTCCGCTTCGGCCAGGTCGACGTCTACAACAACCACTTCGTGGCCTCGGACGACTACGCCTACAGCTTCGGCGTCGGCAAGGAGTCCGCCCTCGTCGCCGAGCACAACGCCTTCACCCTGCCGGCCGGCGTCAGCCCCGCGAAGGTGCTCAAGCGCTGGAACGACTCGCCGCTCAGCGCCGCCCACAACCGCGTCAACGGCCGCACCGTCGACCTGATCGCCGCCCACAACGCCGAGAACCCGGACGTGGTCCTCCGCTCCGGCGCGGGCTGGACGCCCTCGCTGCGCACCAAGGTCCTCCCGGCCCGGGCGGTGCCCTTCGTCGTCGACCACGGCGCGGGCGCCGGCCGGCTGCGCTGACACCCGTCCCCCGAACCGGGCCGGGGCGCCCGCACCGCCCCGGCCCACCCCCGAAGGAGCACCCGCATGCACCCACCCGCCCCGTCCCGCAGAGGCTTCCTCCTGGCGACCGCCGGCGCGGGCGCCGCCCTCGGCCTCGCGGCAGCCGGTCCCGCCGCCGCCGGCACCCGCCCGCACCCGCGTCCCTTCGGCCGGTACGGCTCACCGGCCGACCGCCGCACACCCAGGACCCTGTACGTCGACCCGCACGGCCGCGGCGACTTCACCTCCGTCCAGAGCGCCGTCGACGCCGCCGGGGGCGACGGCTGGACCCTCGTCCTCGCCCCGGGCACCTACCGCGAGACGGTCTCCGTCGACGCCGGGCGCACCGGGGCGACCTGGATCGGAGCCTCCGGCGACCCGCGCGACGTCGTCATCGTCTACGACAACGCGGCCGGCACCCCCAAGCCGGACGGTTCCGGCACCTACGGCACCAGCGGTTCGGCCACCACCACCGTGCGCGCCGACGGCTTCACCGCCCGCGCCCTCACCTTCGCCAACGACTGGCTGCGCGCCGACCGGCCCGACTGGACCGGCACCCAGGCGGTCGCGATCAAGGTGATGGGCGACCGCTCCGCCTTCCACGACTGCCGCTTCCTCGGCCACCAGGACACCCTCTACGCCGACAGCCGCGACCTCTCCCTCTTCGCCCGCCAGTACTACGAGCGCTGCTACGTCGAGGGCGACGTCGACTTCGTCTTCGGCCGGGCGACCGCGGTGTACGAGCACTGCCACTTCCGCACCCTGGTCCGCACCGACCTCGACGCCGCCCCGTACGGCTTCGTCTTCGCGCCCTCCACGGCGGGCGCCAACCCGCGCGGCTACCTGGTGACCCGCGGCCGCGTCAGCAGCGAGGCCCCCGACGGCTACTACAAGCTGGCCCGCCCCTGGGTGCCCAGCTCCGACACCACCGCCCGTCCGATGCTCACCGTGCGCGAGACCCACCTCGGCGCGGGCATCGACGCGGTGGCGCCGTACGCCAACATGCGGGACGCCTACCCCTGGCAGGAGCAGCGGTTCCGCGAGTACCGCAACACCGGGCCCGGCGCCGCGGCCACCGTCCCGGACAACCGGCCGCAGCTCACCCGGGCCGAGGCCGCCGCGCACACCCGCGAGGCGTACCTCGGCGACTGGCGGCCCTACGACCGGCAGCCCCACCACGGACGGCACTGAACGGACCGACCGGGCCGTCACGGCCGGTACTTGACCTGCTTGACACGATTTTTGCCAGGTAAAGGGGCGCGGATCCGGCCACGGGTCTCGCGCTCACCCGGGTGACGCGCGTAGAAACCTGTGTCATGCATAAACCACTGCGCATCGCGACCGCCACCGCCGCCTGTGCCGTCGCCGGTGCCGTCCTGTACGCAACGGGCGCCGCCACCGCCGGCCAGTCGACGGCCAACTCCACCCACGAGCCGTACAACATCGGGGTGCTGGCCAAGGACATCGACGCCTACTACGGCACCACCCTCGACGCCGACGGCGTCTACCAGGCCTCCCCGGACAGCCCGTACGCCGCCGACCTGGCCCGCGTCGACGCCGACGCGAAGAAGCAGATCGACCGCGCCGCCCGCACGGCGCACCACAGGCACACCAGGCCCGCGGTCGTCTTCGACATCGACGACACGCTGCTCCTCAGCCTCGACTACGAGAAGAAGAACGACTACGGCTACGACGGCGCCACCTGGGCCGCCTACGTCGACCGGGCCGACCGCCCGGCGGTCCCCGGCAGCCCCGAGCTGGCCCGGTACGCCGACAAGAAGGGCGTCGAGGTCTTCTACAACTCCGGTCTGAGCGAGGCCCAGCGCGCCGCCGCCGTCGAGAACCTGAAGAAGGTCGGCGCCGACGTGAACCTGGACGCCGCCCACATGTTCCTCAAGGACAAGGCGAACCCGCCGTCCTACCTGGCCCACTGCGCCACCCCGGGCAGCTGGACGTGCACCACCGTCCAGTACAAGGCGGGCACCCGCCGGCACATCGAGCGGGACCTCGGGTACGACGTCGTCGCCAACTTCGGCGACCAGTACTCCGACCTCCAGGGCGGCTACGCGGACCGGACGTACAAGCTGCCCAACCCGACGTACTTCGTCGAGTAGCGGGCCGCCCGCTCAGCCGCCCGGGGTGAAGCCGCCCCGGACCGTGTGCCGTCCGGACGCGGCGGTGGCCGTCGCCGAGTAGCGGTCGCCGCCCGCGTCCCGGCCGCCCCGCTCGTGGTTGTACTGCCCGGCGAACACCCACTCGCCGGCCGGCACGGTACGGCCCTCCTTGAGCGTCCACCGGTAGACGAGGAAGCCCGCCCGCTCGCCGACCGTGAACGCGAAGTCGTCCTCCGGCAGCGACCGCCAGGCGCCGGTGGAGGTCACCGAACCCGTCTGCGCCACCCGCAGCTCGACGGTGAGCGCGGTGAGCCGGGCGCTCGTCCCCACGGTGATGTTGCTCTGCGCCCAGAACTCGTTGCTGTGCGGGTCCACCACCGCGCCCGACCACAGCGGGCCCGGCTCGCGCGACGCCGGTGCGGTGGCGGCCGGACGCTGCGCGGGCGCTTCGCCCCGCACCGCCGGGGCGACCGTGTAACCGCTTACCACCAGGACGCCCGCCACGGCTGCCGTCGCCCCGGCCACCCGTACCCAGCCCGGCAGGGGACGGCGGGCCAGCCCGCGGTCACCGGCCGCCATGCCGTGCTCGACCCGGGCCAGGATCCGGGCCCGGTCGGGCTCGTGCGCCCCGGCCGCCTCGTGCAGCCGGGCACGCAACCGCTCGTCCGCCTCCCGCCGCCCGGTCACCGGGTCCCTCCCGCGGTCTCACCGCTGTGCGCGATCGCCGCGCGCACCTGTCCGGGAGCGCGGGGAGCGGTCCGGGTGCCGAGCAGCCGCTGGAGTTCGGCCACCCCCTTCGAGGTCTGGCTCTTGACCGTCCCCACGGAGATGCCCAGGGCGAGCGCCGTGTCCTTCTCGGAGAGGTCGAAGGCGTGCCGCAGCACCACGCACGCCCGTTTGCGGAACGGCAGCCGGCGCAGCGCCTCCCGTACGTCCACCACGCCCGCGACGTCGGGGTTCTCCGTCCGCTCCTCGCGCTGCGACCAGAACAGGGCGACGCGTCTGCGCTCGCGCACGGCGGCCCGGACGCGGGTACGGGCGAGGTTGGCGACGACACCGCGCGCGTACGCCACCGGGTGGTCGGCCGCGCGCACCCGGTCCCAGCGGTGCCACAGGGCCAGCAGGGCGTCCGCCGCGAGGTCGTCTGCGGCGTCCGGCTCACCCGTCAGCAGATGGGCGAGCCGGGCCAGTTCGGCGTAGTGGCGCTCGAAGAAGGCGCGGAACTCCGCGGAGGCGGCGTCGTCGACGACTGTCCCCACGGCGGGCTCTCCTCGCAGCGGCTTCCCGGATGCCGAACACCGTACGGCAGACCGAACCCGAACGACCCCCGCGGGATCAGCCCTTGAGCGCCGCCTCCATCATGGCCTTGGCCACCGGGGCCGCCAGGCCGTTGCCGCTGACCTCGCTGCGGGCCGCGTCGGACTGCTCGACGACGACCGCCACCGCGACCTCCTTGTCCGACGAGTCGGACTTGGCGTAGGAGGTGAACCAGGCGTACGGCGTCTTGCTGTTGTTCTCGCCGTGCTGGGCCGTGCCCGTCTTGCCGCCCACCGTCGCCCCGGCGATCTGCGCGTTGGACCCGGTGCCCTTCTCGACGACGGTCCGCATCGCCGACTGCAATTGCTCGGCGGTGGTGGAACTGACGATCCGCTTCGAGTCCGCGTCGGTGTGGTCCTCCAGGACGTCGCCGCCGCTGTCGGTGACCTGCGACACCATGTGCGGGGAGACCAGCTCGCCGCCGTTGGCGAGGGCCGCGGAGACCATCGCCATCTGCAGCGGGGTTGCCGTCACGTCGAACTGGCCGATGCCCGTCAGGGCGGTGGACGAGCGGTTCATGTCCTTCGGGTAGACGCTGGTGTAGGCCCGTACCGGCACGTCCTGCGTCTCGTCGTTGAAGCCGAACTTCTCGGCCATGGCGCGCAGCTCGTCCTGGCCGAGGTCGACGGCCATCTTGGCGAAGACGTTGTTGCACGAGTACTGCAGCGCGGTGCGGATCGTGGCGTTCTCGCAGGGGGCGTTCGGATTCTCGTTGGTCAGATCGGTCGTGGTGTCCGGCAGGGTGTACGGATCGGGACTGTCGGTCTTCTCGTCCACCGAGCCGTACAGCCCGTTCTCCAGCGCGGCGGCCGCCACGACCAGCTTGAACGTCGAGCCCGGCGGCAGCGGCTGGCGCAGCGCCCGGTTGGTCAGCGGCTTGTCCGGGTCGCCGGTGAGCTTCTCCCAGGCCGCACCGGCGGTGTTGGCGTCGGTCAGCGAGGTCGGGTCGTACGAGGGGGTCGACACGACCGAGAGGATCCTGCCCGTCTTCGGGTCGATCGCGACGGCGGCGCCCTTCGTGTCGCCCAGCGCCTCGAACCCGGCCCGCTGCACGTCCGGGTCGATCGTCGTCACCACGTTGCCCGGCTCGGCCCGGGTGCCGGTGACGGTGTCCATCACCGTCTTCAGCCGCGGATCGGTGCCGTTGAGCACGTCCTGGTAGACGCCCTCCAGCAGGGTCGGCGCGTACGCCTGCGAGGCGTAGCCCGTCACCGCCGCGTACAGCCTGCCGTTCTCGTAGGTGCGTTTGTACGCGAGGTCGCCGCCCTTCGTCGGCGCCGAGCCGGTGACCGACCGGCCGGCCACGATGATGTTCCCGAGCGGCTCCGCGTACGTCTCGATCGCGTTCCGCCGGTTGTCCTTGCCGTCCGCGAGCGCCCGGCCCTCGTAGAACTGCACCCAGGTCGCCCTGACCAGCAGAGCGAACACCAGGAGCAGTGTGAAGACCGAGGCACGCCTGATCGTCTTGTTCATCCCGTTCATCCCGCTGACAGGACGAACGGGCGGGCGGAGGTCGTTCCCGTGTGCCCCGATTTCTCATCTTTCTCATGCTTCTCATCGCCCGTTCATGAAGCCCGCCTCGTAGGCCCGGATCACCGCCTGGGTGCGGTCCCGGGCGCCGGTCTTCGCCAGCACCGACGCCACATGCGTCTTCGCCGTGGCCGGCCCCACCCCCAGCCGCCCGGCGATCTCCGCGTTGGTCAGCCCGGTCGCCATCAGGCGCAGCACCTCGCCCTCGCGTTCGGTGAGCCGCGCCGCCCACGCCGGCGGGGCGGGGTTCGCGCGCGCGTGCTCGGCCGCCAGCGTCCGCACCGCCGCCGGGAACAGCAGCGTGTCGCTGTGCGCCACCAGCCGCACCGCCCCGACGAGGGTGTCGGCGTCGGCGCGCTTGAGCAGGAAGCCGGCGGCACCGGCGCGCAGGGCGTCGTAGACGTAGGAGTCGTTCTCGAAGGTGGTCACGACGACGATCCGGGGCGGCTCGGGGAGCGTGGCGAGGATCTGCTCGGTGGCGCGGAGGCCGTCGACCCCGGGCATGCGGACGTCCATCAGGACCACGTCCGGCCGGACCTCCCGGACGACGGAGACGGCCTCGGCACCGCTGGCGGCCTCACCGGCGACCTCCAGATCCGGTTCGGCGGCAAGGATGGCGCGCATGGCGGTTCGGACCATGCGCTCGTCGTCGGCGAGGACGATCCGGATCGGCGGGTGGGTCACGCGGTTCCCTTCAGCGGCAGTCGGACGTGCAGTCGCCACACCGGACCCGCGGGGCCCGCATCGGCCGCGCCGCCCAGCAGCCGGGCCCGGTCGGCGACGCCGCGCAGGCCGTGGCCGCCGCCGGGGCGCGGGGCGGGGACGGGACCGACGGGGTTCTCGACGGTGATCCGCAGGTGCTGGTCCAGCACCTCGACGCGCAGTGTCACCGCGACCTTCCCACCCGCGTGCCTGAGCGCGTTGCTCAGCCCCTCCTGCACGATGCGGTAGGCCTCGCGGGAGACCGGCGGCGGCAGCGCCCGCGGGTCGGTGGCGACGGCGGCGACGGTGGCGTCCACGCGCAGTCCGCCCGCGCGGGTGCGGCGCAGCAGTCCGTCGAGGTCGGCGGCGAGCGTCGGGGCGGGCGCGCTGTCCCAGGGGTCGCCGGGCGCGTCGCCGTCGCGCAGGACGCCCAGTACGGCGTCGAGTTCGCCGACCGTGCGACGGGTGGTGTCCTCGATGGCGGCGAGCGCCTCGCGGACGAACTCCGGATCGGTGTCCAGGACCCGGCGGGCGGCGCTCGCCTGGAGGGTGACCGCGCTCAGCGCGTGGCCGACGGAGTCGTGCAGCTCCCGCGCGAGCCGGTTGCGGACGGCGAGGTCGGCGGCGCGCGCCTCGGCCGCCGCGACCCGGTCCGCCGCGGACGGGCCGAGCAGGTCCGGCGCCCAGCGGGCCAGCAGCGTGCCGCAGGCGGCGGCGCATCCGGCCAGCGCGACCAGCATGGCGGCGCCCGCGAGCGGCGACAGGACGAGCGCCCAGGCGTGGTGGAGGAAGCCGGGCAGCCCCAGCCGCCCCTCGCGCAGCGCGGGTACGAACGGCAGGACGATCAGCGTGCCCGCGAACGGCGGCACCGCCAGCGACATCCCCGCCACGATCCCGCCGGCCCCCAGGTGCAGCGTGAACCAGGCCGCCGTGCGGCCCTTCTCGCCCCTCGTCCGGGCGGGCCCGTACGCGAGCCGGTCGGCCTCCACACCGCACAGCCACCGCACCACGCCCGATTCCAGGGGGCGGGTCAGCGGGAACAGCGAGGTGACGGCGGCGAGCGGCAGGCCCAGGGCGAACGAAGCGAGCTGGAGGCGGAGCGAACCGAAGACGTTCGCACCCCCGGCGACCGGGCCGACGACGACCGAGCCGACGAGGACGTACGGCATGGCGAGCGCGCCGCCGAGGATCAGGTGGATCCATCTCAGGCGCGCCCGCCGGCCGAACAGCGACCGGGCGAGGGCCGTCACGGCCGGACCCGGGCGGCGGCCGACCGCCCCGCGAGGAGGCGCGCGCCCGAGGCGGCGAGCAGGAGGCCGACGGTCATCTGGGCAGCGTAGGTGAGGATCATCAACTGCGTCGGGCGGTCGGCGGGTTCGTCCGGACCGATCAGCGAGGCGAGGAGCATCCAGCCGCCCCAGCAGGCCACCGCGCCGGAGCAGACCCAGGCCGTGGCGAGCGGCACGGCGACCGGCAGGCCGCGGGCCCGGCGGAAGGCGAGCGCCACGCCGGCGGCGACGGCCAGGACGAGGAAGCCGACGTACAGGCCCTCCAGCACGTGGAAGTCACTCGTGCGGTCCGCCGCCCGGTCCGCACCGAGCCCCGCGGTGGAGCCGCAGGCCCACAGCAGCCGGACCACGAGCGGGAACAGCGCGAGCACGGCGGCCACGGCGGTCGCGGCCCGCGGCGGCGTCCCCCCGGTGACGGCGGCCGGCAGGTCCCGCGTCCGACCGCGCCACAACCACCCCCAGCGGTCCCGCGCGTAGAGCACGAACAGGGCGCCCAGGGCGAGGCCCTGCACGATGAAGCCGCCGTACACGACCCCGAACACCCACTCGTCCAGGAAGGGCTCCCGCCGGGGGGCCGGCGGCTGTGCCGGCCCCGCCGGTGACCGCCCGCGCGAGGAGTTGCAGCGGATACCCCGCCATGATCGGCGCGAGCAGCCCGGTGGCGACCCACACGGGGAACGCCAGTGACCAGGCGGGCACCCGGCGCCCCCAGGGCCGGGTCAGCACCAGCGCGAGCACGATCACGCAGCTGTCCAGCAGGACGGAGACCCCGTTGCCGACGATCAGGGCCACCCGGTGGTCGAGCAGCGAGCTGCCCTCCGGGATGCCGACCCGGCTGCCGCCGATCCAGGCGGCCTTGAGCGCGAGGTACGGCAGACAGGCCACGACGGCGACCGCCCGCAGCAGCCGCCGGGGCCGGGCGGGGCCCGTGGGCGGAGTCGGGGCGGGCGGGGCAGAGGCGGCGGGCGTCGGCGTCATGCGTCCACGCTCCCGCCCGCACGCCCCCGGCACGTCCCTCGCACCGACGATCCGCCTCCGCCGCGCGGCGGAGACGCACCGGCCCGGTGGATCACCGGTGCGGCCGGCGGCTCATTCCGCGAGGTGCAGGACGACCTCGTCGATCTCCGTGCCCCGGGCGGTCGCGAACCCGCGCGCCCGTGCGCTGGTCACGAAGCCGCACTTCTCCAGCACGCGCCGCGAGCCCGTGTTGTCGGCCGCCGCCCGCGCGTACAGCGGACGGTCCCGGACCTCGGCGAGCAGGGCCCGCAGCGCGGCCGTCGCGACCCCCTGCCCCCAGTACGCCCGGTCCACCCAGTACGTCACCTCGCGCTCGCCCGGCTCCCCGTACACCGCCGTGCTGCCGACGACGTCACCGTCGCCGAGGATGGTGCGCACGACGTCGCGGGAGGCCCGGATCTTCGTCCAGTGGGCCGTGAACGCGTCCCAGTCGGCGGGGTCCTTCGGGGTGAAGGCCGCCATGCGCAGGGCCTCCGGATCGTTCATCTGCCGGAAGAAGACGGGCAGATCGCTGTCGTGAACCTCGCGCAGTGCGATGTGCATGGATCAGAGCCTACGCGTCGCCAGTGTCAGCCGGTCCCGCGCGTCGAACAGGGCGTCCTTCACCATCTGTTCGTGCGCGGGCGTCAGCCGCGCCACCGGCACCGAGCAGCTGATCGCGTCCCGCGCGGGGGTGCGGTAGGGGACCGCCACGCCGAAGCAGCGCAGCCCCAGCGTGTTCTCCTCGCGGTCCACGGCGAAGCCCTGCTCCCGCACCAGGCGCAGCTCCTCGATGAGCTTCTCCCGGTCCGTGATGGTGTGCTCGGTCAGCGCGGGGAGGGTCTCCGGGAGCATCTTGCGCACCTGCTCGTCGGTGTACGTGCTCAGCAGCGCCTTGCCCAGCGAGGTCGAGTGCGCGGGCAGCCGGCGGCCGACCCGGGTGAACGGCCGCAGGTAGTGCTGGGACTGGCGGGTGGCCAGGTACACCACGTTCGTGCCGTCCAGGCGGGCGAGGTGGATGGTCTCCGTCGTGTCGTCGGAGAGCCGGTCCAGCGTCGGCCGCGCCGCCGCCACCACCTCGTCGCCGTCGATGTACGAGGTGCCGACCAGCAGCGCCCGTACGCCGATGCCGTACCGCGTGCCCGTGGCGTCCGTCTCCACCCAGCCCAGCTCCACCAGCGTGCGCAGCAGCATGTAGAGACTGGACTTCGGATACCCCACGGCCTCCTGGACCGACGCGAGGGAGTGCATACCGGGGCGCCCGGCGAAGTACTCGAGCAGCTCAACCGTCCGCACCGCGGACTTGACCTGCGCTCCGCCCCCCGTCTCGACAGCCGACATCGACCTTGACCCCTTCGTTCGACGAGAAGCTGAAGATATAGTCTCGAACAGCGTATTCATCAGTAGAGACAGCGTTCAGTATATCGAACAACTTCTGTGCAGAGCACGTGGAGGGACCCGCGGTGGCAGCAGCACCAGTCTGGAGTGTCGACCCCCGTACCGGGAAGCAGCGTGAACAGGTCGCCGTGGAAGCCACGGCCCAGGAGGTGGACGCCGCCGTCCGCGCCGCGCACGCCGCCCGGGACGCCCTCGCCGACCGCGCCGTCCGCGCGGCCTTCCTGCGGAGCGCCGCCGACGAGCTGAAGGCGGCCGAGAGCACCCTCGTCGAGGTGGCCGACGCGGAGACCGCCCTCGGCCCGGTCCGGCTCACCGGCGAACTCGCCCGCACCTGCTACCAGCTGCGGGCCTTCGCCGACATCGTCGACGAGGGCGAGTACCTCGGCGTGGTCGTCAACCACCCCGACGACACGGCCACCCCGCCCATCCCCGACCTGCGCCGCTACAAGGTGCCGCTCGGCGTCGTCGCCGTCTACTCCGCCTCCAACTTCCCCTTCGCCTTCTCCGTCCCCGGCGGCGACACCGCGAGCGCGCTCGCGGCCGGCTGCCCGGTCGTCGTCAAGGCGCACCCCGACCACCCGGCCCTGTCCGAGCTGGTCGCCAAGGTGCTGCGCCGGGCCGCGGCCCGGCACGACGTCCCGGACGGGGTCCTCGGCCTGGTGCACGGCTTCGAGGCGGGCGTCGAGCTGATCAAGCACCCGCTGGTCGCCGCGGCGGGCTTCACGGGGTCGGTGCGCGGTGGCCGCGCGCTCTTCGACGCGGCGGCGGCGCGTCCGGTGCCGATCCCGTTCCACGGCGAGCTGGGCTCGCTGAACCCGGTCGTCGTCACGGAGGCGGCGGCCGTGGAGCGGGCGGAGGCGATCGGCGCGGGCCTGGCGGGCTCCATGACGCTGGGCGTCGGGCAGTTCTGCGTGAAGCCCGGTCTGGTGCTCGTGCCGGCCGGCGACGCCGGTGACGGCCTGGTCAAGTCGCTCACCGACAAGGTCAGCGCCACCGACGCCGGTGTGCTCCTCGACCACCGCATGCGGGACAACTTCGTCGCCGGCGTCGCCGAGCGCGCCGCGCTGTCCGACGTGGACTCCCCGGTGACGCCGGGCTCGGGCGGCGAGCACACCGTCAGCGCCGGGTTCCTCACGGTGCCGGCGGCGCGGCTGGCGGCGGAGGGCGAGCACGACCTGCTCCTGGAGGAGTGCTTCGGGCCAGTCACCGTGGTGGCCCGCTATCAGGACGAGGGTGAGGTCCGGGGGGTGCTGTCGCGTCTGCCGGGGAACCTGACGGCGACCGTGCAGCTCTCTGCCGAGGAAGTGGCGGGAGAGGGTGCCGGGGCGGCTCTCCTCGCGGAGGTGACGCCGTTGGCGGGGCGGGTGCTGGTCAACGGCTGGCCCACGGGTGTTGCCGTGGCGGCGGCTCAGCAGCACGGGGGGCCCTACCCGGCGACCACTTCGACGTCCACGTCGGTGGGGGGTACGGCCATCGAGCGGTGGCTGCGGCCGGTGGCTTATCAGGGGGTGCCGGAGGCGTTGCTGCCGGTGGAGTTGCGGGACGACAATCCGCTGGGGCTGCCTCGGCGGTTCAACGGGGTGCTGGAGCGGTAACGCCGTGGGGCGCGGGGTCGTGTGCGGTCCGACGCGCCGTCGTGGCTTGTCGCGCCCGCGCGGCGGAGCCGCAAATCGACACCGCCCCGCGCCCCTTCAGGGCGTTCCCCTGAGCCTGGGATGATCAGTCAATGAATCTCGAAGTCGCCGAACTGCCCTTCACCCTCCGCCCCTATGGGCCCGACGGCCGTTGGTCCTACGCCGACGGTGTGCTCACCGGTGTCGCCGGGCCCCGGCAGGACCGGTTCGTGCCGCCGACCGGGGAGTCGTTGGAGTCCGTGTCCGACGCGCCCCGGTTGCTGGGGGCGCCCGACGGGGACTTTCAGCTGATCGCGCGGGTCTCCGTCGGGTTCCGGGGCGCCTTCGACGCCGGGGTGCTCTACGTGCACGTGGGGGAGCGGGCCTGGGCCAAGCTGTGCCTGGAGTACTCCCCGGACCTGCCCACCGTCTGCACGGTGGTCACCCGGGGGCACTCCGACGACTGCAACTCCTTCACCGTGGAGGGCGACTCCGTCTGGTTCCGGGTCAGCCGGAAGGGACGGGCCTTCGCCTTCCACGCCTCCCTCGACGGGGAGCGCTGGACCTTCGTACGGCTCTTCACACTGGGCGACGAGGAGGAGACCGGCTCCGCCCTGGTCGGCTTCCTGGCGCAGGCGCCGACGGGGGAGGGTTGCACCGTGACGTACGACCACCTGGAGTTCCGGCCGGCCTGGCCGGAGGATCTGCGGGACGGCAGCTGAGCGCGGGGCGGGAATGCGAACGGCTGCTTGAACGTTCACGTACGCGGCGGAGAGGGCCTCCGCCGCCGTACGACCTGGAGAAGAGCCGAGACATGCGCGTCGAGATCTGGAGCGACATCGCCTGCCCCTGGTGCTACGTGGGCAAGGCCCGCTTCGAGAAGGCGCTCGCGGCCTTCCCGCACCGGGACGGCGTCGAGGTGGTCCACCGTTCGTTCGAACTGGACCCCGGGCGGGCCAAGGGCGACGTGCAGCCGGTGCTGACCATGCTCACCGCCAAGTACGGCATGAGCGAGGCGCAGGCGCAGGCCGGTGAGGACAACCTCGGGGCGCAGGCCGCCGCCGAGGGCCTGGACTACCGCACCCGGGACCGCGACCACGGCAGCACCTTCGACCTGCACCGCCTGCTGCACCTGGCCAAGGAGCGGGGACGGCACGAGGCGCTCCTCGACGCCTTCTACCGGGGCAACTTCGCCGAAGAGCGCTCCGTGTTCAACGACGACGAGCGACTCGTGGAGCTGGCCGCCGGCGCCGGGCTGGACGCCGAGGAGGTCCGCGCGGTGCTCGCCGACCCCGCCGCCTACGCCGACGAGGTGCGCGCCGACGAGCGCGAGGCCGCCCAGCTCGGCGCCACCGGGGTGCCGTTCTTCGTGCTCGACCGGGCCTACGGAGTCTCGGGAGCCCAGCCCGCCGAGGTCTTCGCCCAGGCGCTGACCCAGGCGTGGGGCGAGCGCACGCCGCTGAAGCTGATCGACGACGGCGGCGCCGAGGCCTGCGGCCCGGACGGGTGCGCGGTCCCCGGCAACTGAAGCGGCAGGTCGGGACGGACTCATAAGCGTCCCTTGGAGGTATCGCGTAGAAATACGCAATGGACGGGGAGGTCACGGGGCCGCACAGTGGTGCCATGGAGAGCTTCGAGAACCTCGTCCGCACCGAGTTCGCCCCGAAGACCACGTATCTGAACACCGCCAGCACCGGCCTGCTCCCCGCCCGGACCCTCGCGGCCATGCGCGACGCGGCGGCCTCAGCGGCGGAGGGGCAGCCGCTCGACATGTTCGCCGACGTCGAGGCGTCCCGGGCCGCGTACGCCCGCCTCGTGGGGGTGCCCGCCACCCGGGTCGCGACCGGCGCGTCCGTGGCCACGTTCAGCGGGCTCGTCGCCGCGTCGCTGCCCCCGGGAGCCGAAGTGCTCACCGCTGAGGCCGACTTCAGCTCCCTGGTGAACCCGCTGTACACGCGCGGCGACCTGAAGGTGCGCAGTGTGCCGCTGGAACGGCTGGCCGAGTCGGTGGGACCGGACACCGCGCTCGTCGCGGTCAGTTCCGTGCAGTCCGCCGACGGGCGGCTCGCCGACCTCGCCGCGCTGCGGGACGCCGCCCGGGCGCACGGGGCGCGGACGCTGATCGACGCCTCGCAGTCGAACGGGTGGCTGCCGCTGGCCGCCGGCGACTTCGACTTCGTGGCCGCCGTCGCCTACAAGTGGGTCCTGTGCCCGCGCGGCGTCGCCTTCCTCGTCGTACCGGAGGATCTGGGGGCGGCGGCCGGGCTGACACCGCTGTTCGCCGGGTGGGCGTCCGGTGAGCACCCCTGGGACAGCTGCTACGGCCCCGTCGAGGAACTCGCGCACTCCGCCCGGCGGTTCGACGAGAGCCCCGCCCTGTTCTCCTACACCGGCGCCCGGCACTCCCTGGCCCTGATCGAGGAACTGGGCGTCGACGCGGTGCACGCCCACGACACCGGGCTCGCCGACCGGTTCCGTGCCGGGGTGCGCTCGCTGGGCCACCAGCCGGTGGACGCGCCGGGCTCCGCGATCGTGTCCGTGCCGGGGCTCGGACACCGGCAGGGCGAGCTGGGCGAGGCCGGCGTCCAGGTCTCGGACCGGGCGGGCAATCTGCGGGCCGCCTTCCACGTGTACAACACCGCGGCCGACGTGGACCGGCTGCTCGACGTGCTGGCGGGCTGACCCGGCGGGGGCGGGAGGAGAATACCGGGCAGGGGCCTCCCGTCCCACACGAGGAGGCCCCTGCCCGAGTCTCAGACGCGAGTCACTTCACCGGGGTGAAGTCCCGCGCGCCGATGAACTCCGGCCGCCGGATCGGAGCCGCGAACGGCTCGACCGCCGTGTTCTCCACGCTGTTGAACACGATGAACACGTTGCTGCGCGGGAACGGCGTGATGTTGTCGCCCGACCCGTGCATGCAGTTGCAGTCGAACCAGGTCGCCGAACCGGCCTTGCCGGTGAACAGCTTGATGCCGTACTCCGAGGCCATCTTCGTCAGGCCCTCGTCGGACGGCGTCCCCGCGTCCTGCATCTGCAGGGACTTCTTGTAGTTGTCCTTCGGCGTGGCCCCCGCGCACCCGAGGAACGTCTTGTGCGACCCCGGCATGATCATCAGACCGCCGTTGGTGTCGTAGTTCTCGGTGAGCGCGATCGAGACCGAGATCGTGCGCATGTTGGGCAGGCCGTCCTCGGCGTGCCAGGTCTCGAAGTCCGAGTGCCAGTAGAAACCGCTGGCCCCGAAGCCCGGCTTGACGTTGATCCGAGACTGGTGGACGTACACGTCCGAGCCGAGGATCTGCCGCGCCCGTCCGACCACGCGCTCGTCGCGCACCAGCTTGGCGAAGACCTCACTGATCTTGTGCACCTCGAAGACCGACCGGATCTCCTTGGACTGCGGCTCGACGATCGAGCGCTCGTCCGCGCGGATGGCCGGGTCGGTGGTGAGGCGCTCCAGCTCGCGCTGGTACTCGCCGACCTCGTCCGGGGTGATCAGCTGGTCGATGGCGAGGAAGCCGTCGCGGTCCAGCGCCTGGAGGTCGCCCGCCGAGACGGGGCCGGGCGCGTCCGGGGAGCCCCAGACGACCGGGTCCTGCCGAGGGGTAGCCACTTCGGTGGCGCCGCGGGTGGGATAGAGATCGGTGACGTTCGTGGTCGTGGTGGTCACGGTGACTCACACCTCCTCGGTGAGCAGCGGGTAGACGCCGTTCTCGTCGTGATCCTCCCGTCCGGTGACGGGCGGGTTGAAGACACAGATGCAGTGGAAGTCCTCCTTGACCTTGAGCGTGTGCCGCTCGTGGCCGTCGAGGAGATACATCGTGCCCGGCGTGATGTGGTACGTCTTCCCCGTCTCGCGGTCGGTCAACTCGGCGTCGCCCTTGGTGCAGACGACGGCCTCGATGTGGTTGGCGTACCACATCGACGTCTCCGTACCCGCGTACAGGATCGTCTCGTGGACGGAGAAGCCGACCTTCTCCTTGGCGAGGACGATCCGGGTGCTTTCCCAGGTGCCGGACGCGCTCTTCACGTGCCGGTCGGTGCCTTCGAACTCCTTGAACGATCGGACGATCACGGTGTTGCGATGCCTCCTAGGTGAGGGTGTGCAATGGTCCCCGGCGCCTTCGGCCGCGCGGGCCGAAGGCGCCGGAAGTACGGGTGGGGCCGTGCGGGTCAGGCCGTTTCGCGCACGGCCCGGGCCAGGGTCTTCATGCCCTCGTCCAGCTCGTCGGGCGTGATGGTGAGCGCCGGCAGCAGCTTGACGACCTCGCTCTCGGGGCCGGAGGTCTCGATTAGCAGCCCCAGCTCGAAGGCGCGCTTGGCGACCCGGCCCGCGCGGTCCTTGTCGTGGAACTCCAGGCCCCAGACCAGGCCGCGGCCGCGGTACTCCTTGACGTCGGCGAGGTTCTCCTCGGTGATGGCGATCATGTGCTGCTCGACCTGCTCGCCGCGCTTGCGGGTCTGCTTCTCCATCGCCGACCCGTCGGCCCAGTACGCCTCCAGGGTGGCGGTCGCCGTGACGAAGGCCGGGTTGTTGCCGCGGAAGGTGCCGTTGTGCTCGCCCGGCTCCCAGACGTCCAGCTCCGGCTTGAACAGGGTCAGCGCCATCGGCATGCCGTAGCCGCTGATGGACTTGGAGACGGTGACGATGTCCGGCGTGATGCCCGCCTCCTCGAAGGAGAAGAAGGCGCCGGTACGGCCGCAGCCCATCTGGATGTCGTCGACGATGAGCAGCATGTCCTGGCGCTCGCACAGGTCGGCCAGGGCACGCAGCCACTCGGCCCGGGCGACGTTGATGCCGCCCTCGCCCTGCACCGTCTCGACGATCACGGCGGCCGGCTTGTTCAGGCCGGAGCCCTGGTCCTCGAGCAGCCGCTCGAACCAGATGAAGTCCTCGACGGTGCCGTCGAAGTAGTTGTCGAACGGCATGGGCGTGCCGTGCACCAGCGGGATGCCGGCGCCGGCCCGCTTGAAGGCGTTGCCGGTCACCGCGAGGGAGCCCAGCGACATGCCGTGGAAGGCGTTGGTGAAGGACACGATCGACTCGCGCCCCTTCACCTTGCGCGCCAGCTTGAGCGCGGACTCGACGGCGTTGGTGCCCGTCGGGCCCGGGAACATGACCTTGTACGGCAGGTCGCGGGGCCGCAGGATGGTGTTCTGGAACGTCTCCAGGAAGCGGCGCTTGGCGGTCGTCGACATGTCGAGCCCGTGCGTGACGCCGTCCCGCTCCAGGTAGTCGATCAGCGCGCGTTTCAGGACCGCGTTGTTGTGCCCGTAGTTGAGCGAGCCCGCTCCGGCGAAGAAGTCGAGGTACTCGTGGCCGTCCTCGTCGTACATGCGGCTGCCGACCGCACGGTCGAAGACGGTGGGCCAGCCGCGGCAGTAGCTGCGCACCTCGGACTCGACGGTCTCGAAGACGCTGAGGTCGGGCTGGGTGATGGTCACGACGAATCGCTCCTCGTGGGGTGAGGGTGGGAGAGGAAGGTCGTACGGGTCCGGTGGGACCTGTCGTGGTCCCGGCCGGGAAGTCTGGGGGCCGGACCGGTCGGGGGTGCCCCGACGGCTCGGCGAGGGGTCAGCCGCCGGCGGACAGGGGGCCGATGCGGTACAGGACCTCGGGCTCGTGGGGCCCGTCGGGGAACACCGCCGTGTCGAACAGGACTTCGCGCTCAAGCCGGGCGCCGCGGCGCTCGGCGAACGAGGTGAACAGTCGTTGGGACGCCGTGTTGTCGGGAGAGATCGTTGTCTCCAGGATGGTGATCCCGCGTTCGCGGGCCACCCGGTCCGCCAGTCCGTCGACCAGCGTTGCCGCGAGCCCACGACCACGGTACGTCCCGTCCACCGCCACCTGCCACACGAGCAGGGTGTCGGGACTGTCCGGCCGTACGTATCCGGTGATGAAGCCGACCGGCACGCCGTGCCCGTCGCGGACGACGGCCGAGGTGGAGGCGAAGTCCCGGCACCAGAGCAGGTAGCTGTACGAGGAGTTCAGGTCGAGGACCTCGGAATCCCTCGCTATCCGCCACAGGGCGGCGCCGTCGGCCACTCTCGGACGATCGATTTGCAGGTCTGCTTGCGCGGCAGTCATGCAAATTGAATTTACCCAGCGAAATTCGAAATTGCATCGCCGGATGGGGTTACGAATGGGCGCCTCGTGTGTTATCACGCGGGCGCGTGCTTCCGCGCGAGGCGGCGGCGTTATGAGGGGGTTTGACGGGGGCGCAAGCCGCAAATCGGGCAGCATGTGGATCGGGTCACAATCGCGTAACCCGTGCGAGACGTGTCCGAAATGTGAAGATCGTTAGTCGTGAAATCTTTGTGTTTAGGTCCGAAGAAAGCGGGCAGAAGAATACGGGAAGCTGCGCTGAGTAGAATTCTTAAATTCTGCTTGTGCGAGTATCCGGAATTCCCTCCGATTCATCCTTCCAAAAGGCCGGGTCCGGTCGGCCGCTCCCACGCCTCCTCGGCGGCCCGCCGGGCGGCCTCCGGGTCGGCCTTCACGCCCCGCTCGGCCAGCGCGGCACCCAGTGCCGCCAGGCAGCCCTGCACGGCCCCGCGCGTCGCGTCCGGACCGTAGTGGTTGACCCGGATCATCTCGCCCGCCAGCGCGCCGCCGCCCGCCGCCAGCGGCAGCGCCGGGTCGGACTCCAGGGCACGGGCCACCAGCGCGGACGCGTCGACGTCCGACGGCGTGCGCAGGGTCGTCGCCACCGGCGCCGCGTCCCTCGCCTCGTACACGTACGGCTCCAGGCCGCCCAGCGCGAGCGCGCCGGCCCGGGTGGCCGCCGCCGCGGACGCGTGCCGCGCCATCACCGTGCCGGGGCCCTCCGCCTCGATGCGCTCGACGCAGGCCTCCAGCGCGAGCATCTCCAACTGCGCCGGCGCGTGCAGCAGCGCCTTGCGCCCGCCGTCGATCCAGCGCTCCTTCCAGTCGAGGAGCGACAGGTACGACCGCCGCGGGGCGTTCGGGTTCGCCGCCATGCGGGCCCAGGCCCGCTCGCTCACCGACACCGCCGAGACGCCCGCCGGGCCGCCCATCGCCTTCTGCGCGCCGATGACGCACAGGTCCACGCCCCAGGCGTCCGGCAGCACCGGCTCCGCGCCCACCGAGGCCACGGCGTCCAGGTAGAACAGCGCGCCGCGCGCCCGGACCACCTCGCCGATCTCCGCGACCGGGTTGGTGTTGCCGGTCGCCGCCTCGGCGTGCACCAGGGACACGAAGTCGATCTCCGGGTGCTCGGCCAGGGCCCGGCCGACCTGCTCGGCGGAGACGGCCGTGTGGAACGGCACGGCGAGGTCGTGCACGGTCGCGCCGCAGTCCCGCAGCCAGTTCCCGAAGGTCTGCCCGTACGGTCCCGTGACGACGTTCAGCGCGACGGTGCCGGGCCCCGCGGCGGCGCGGATGGCACCCTCCAGCGGCAGCAGCGCCTCGCCCTGCATGACCACCACGTCCTGGCCGGTACCGAGCAGGCGCGCGACCCGGTCCTCGATCGCGGCGAAACGTCCGGCGCTCAGCGGGGGGAGGTCCAGGAAGGGATGGGTCACGGCGGTGCTCTCTTCGGTGACGGCGGGTGTGCGGCGCGGGTACGCGGCGTACGGAGTCGAGAGTAACCATGGCGTCCGCCGGCACTCGCGCCGGAGTGCTTCCGTTGCGACACCCCCACGCCCGGAATCGTGGCTTCCGTCACAGCCGAAGAGATCACCGCCTGATGGACTGGGCCCGTGTTCCTCGTACTCCTGCTGATCGTCGTGGTCGCCGTGGTGTCCGCCGTCGGCCTGACCGGCCACGGCGCGAGCGTCCTCGCCGCCCGCCGCGCCCGGGGAACGGGCACCGGACCGGCGCTGCACGCCCTCGCCGCCTTCGCCGGTGCCGCCGCCGTCGCGGTGTACGCCTGGGGGGTACTGCACGTGACCGGCGCCGTCATGGAGTCCGACGGCGGCGCGAGTTCCGCGCCGGCGCCGCCCTGCCGCACCCCCGGGAACGAGGAGCGCGCCCTCCACGTCATCGACCAGTCCGTCTCCTTCCTGCCGCTGGGTTTCGTCTGCGAGACCACCGACGGTGGCGAGTACACCAGCGACGACGTCCCCGGCTACGTCAACCCCGCCACCGCCGCCCTGGCCCTGACCGCCGTCGCGGGCGCCGTCGGGGCGGGGTGCGCGAGCGAGGCGCGCGCCCGCGCGACAGCGCGCGGCGACGGCCGGTGACCGGCCCCGGACGGGTGTGCGGGCACCGTTTAGGGTGCGGGGCATGAGCGATCGCGCGGTGCTGCACGTGAAGGGTCGGGTGCTCGTCGGACCGGAGGAGGTCCGGGACGAGGTGTGGGTGATCGACGGCCGGATCTCCTACGACCGCCCCGCGGGCGCCGCCGACGTCCGCACCGTCGAGGGATGGGCGCTGCCCGGCCTGGTCGACGCGCACTGCCACGTCGGCCTCGACCAGCACGGCGCCGTCCCCGCGGACGTGGCCGAGAAGCAGGCGCTGACCGACCGCGAGGCGGGCACCCTGCTCCTGCGCGACGCGGGCTCGCCGTCCGACACCCGCTGGATCGACGACCGCGAGGACCTCCCGAAGATCATCCGGGCCGGCCGGCACATCGCCCGCACCCGCCGCTACATCCGCAACTACGCCTGGGAGGTCGAGCCCGACGACCTCGTCGCCTACGTCGCCCAGGAGGCCCGGCGCGGCGACGGCTGGGTGAAACTGGTCGGCGACTGGATCGACCGCGACCTCGGCGACCTGTCGGCCTGCTGGCCGCGCGGCGCCGTCGAGGCGGCCATCGCCGAGGCCCACCGCCTCGGCGCCCGCGTCACCGCGCACTGCTTCGCCGAGGACTCGCTGCGCGACCTGGTCGAGGCCGGCATCGACTGCGTCGAGCACGCCACGGGACTGACCGACGACACGATCCCGCTCTTCGCCGAGCGCGGCGTCGCCATCGTCCCCACCCTGGTCAACATCGCCACCTTCCCCGCCCTGGCCGACGGCGGCGAGTCCCGGTTCCCGCGCTGGTCGGCCCATATGCGCCGGCTCCACGAACGCCGCTACGACACCGTCCGGAGCGCCTACGACGCCGGCATCCCGGTCTTCGTCGGCACCGACGCGGGCGGTGCCCTCGCCCACGGACTGGCCGGGGCCGAGGTCGCCGAGCTGGTCACCGCGGGCATCCCGCCCGTCGAGGCCCTCGCCGCGACGACCTGGGCCGCCCGGCGCTGGCTCGGCCGGCCCGGCCTGGACGAGGGCGCGCCGGCGGACCTGGTGGTGTACGAGCAGGACCCGCGCGCGGACGTGCGCGTGCTGACCGCTCCGCGCCGGGTCGTACTCAACGGGCGGGTCGTCGGTTGACCGACGGGAGTGACGCCGGGGAACACCCGTGCCGGAAGATGCGACGAAGATTCGAATAGATTCGCCAAAACCCCACGAAGGGGTGAAGTGCCCTCGGTTCACTGACGGTTCGGCGGACGCGGGGACATTCTGTCCGGGTCCCAAGCACGTCGCTCATGCGTGCCCCGCACGCATGTCTCACTGGGGGTCCCACCACCTTGAACGGCAACACCTTCCGCCTGCCCGCACGCCGTCTCGCCACCGTCGCGGCGGCCACGGCCCTGGCCGCGGGTCCCGCGACCCTGGCCGGCGCGGGGTCCGCCCACGCGACCGGCGACCACGGCCGCGCGAGCGCCACCGTGCTGCGCACCGGGCTCGACGTCTCCCTGCTCAACAAGACCGTGCACGTCCCGCTCGCGGTCACCCTCAACGAGGTGCAGGCGCCCGAGAGCGCCGAGAAGACCGCGCTCACCGCCCGGCTGGACGGCGTCGACGGCGGAAAGCCGTTCAGCGTGCTGCGCGCCGACGTGGCCGAGGCGAGGGCGACGGCCACCGCCGCGAAGAGCGAGGGCTCCACCACGCTGGCCCGCGCCAGGCTGCACGTCCCCGGCCTGCCGCTGCTCTCGGTGATCGAGGTCCAGGAGGTCACCTCCACGGCGACCTGCGAGGCCGGGAGGAAGCCGGTCGCCGACGCCGACCTCCTGGGACCCGTGACCGTCCTCGGCAAGAAGGTCACGCTCACCACCGGCGGGACGACGGACGTGAAGGTGCCCGGCGTCGGCGAGGTGCGGCTCGACCTCTCGAAGGAGGAGACGACCTCCCGCACGGCCGCCGCCACCGCACTCGAACTCAAGGTCTCCGTCAACCCCGGTGACCTGAACGTCGCCGAGGTCGACGGCACCGTCACCCTGGCGAAGGCGACCTGCGAGTCCCCGGCCGCCCCCGCGGACGAGGCCGGGCAGCCCCCGGCGAAGGCCGACGCGCCCCCGGCCGGGCAGGACGCGGAACAGCCCGCCGAGCCCGCGGCCGACGTGCAGGCCCAGGGCGCCCGCACCGAGGCCGAGGCCGACCTCGCCGAGACCGGCGGCAGCTCGGCGACGCCGTACGTCGCGGCCGGAGCCGCGGCCCTGGTCCTGGCGGGCGGCGGCGCACTCGCCCTGTCCGCCGCAGGCGCACCTGACGCACGGCCGGGCGGCTCCGGGACGGGCGGCCCTGCGGTGCCGGACCTGGCCGGGACGGGGGCGGTTCGGGGACCGTGTGCGGCGCGGGCTGCGGCGTGGCGCCGGTCCGGACGGACGGCGGCGCGCTGCGGGCCGGTCCCGGTGCGGGTGCGGTCGGCGCGTGGGCGGGGGTTAGCCGTCCCCGTTCCGGGGGTAGGCGGCGTGGCGCCGGTCCTGGTGGGTGGCGGGGCGTCGGGGTCGTGTCCCGGCGCGGGCGGGGCCGGCCGGGAGGGGCCGGCCGGGGGGCGGGTGACTCAGGTCGGTTTCGTCGCCGTCACCGCCTGCTCCAGCGCGTTCAGGAAGCCCTCCGTCGTCGCCCGGTCCCGTACCGCCAGCCGCAGCCAGCCGTCGCCCAGACCGGGGAACGTGTCCCCGCGCCGGACCGCGTACCCCAGGTCGCGCAAGCGGTGCCGTACGGCGGACGCGTGCGGGACGGCGACCAGCACGAAGGGACCCTCGGCCGGTCCGGCGACCCGCACCCCGGCATCGGCCAACTCCGCCAGCCCGGCGACGAGTCGGTCCCGGTCGGCGGCGATGCGGTGGGCGGCGTGGGCGGCCTCCGCCAGCGCCCGCGGCGCCACGCACGCCTCGGCCGCCGCCAGCGCGGGCGTGGACACCGGCCACAGCGGCTGCGCGCGCTCCAGCCCGGCGACCGTCTCCGGTTCCGCGAGGACGTACCCGATGCGCAGCCCCGCAAGGCCCCACGTCTT
The DNA here is from genome assembly GCF_027947575.1 of Streptomyces rubrogriseus. NCBI lineage: Bacteria > Bacillati > Actinomycetota > Actinomycetes > Kitasatosporales > Streptomycetaceae > Streptomyces > Streptomyces rubrogriseus. The sequence continues at coordinate 2,209,631 of NZ_CP116256.1, forward strand.
GGTGAGGCTGCGCAGGACGACGAGCCCGGTTACGTCCGTCCGCCCGGCCAGTGCCTCCCGCTCGCCCGGCACCGCGTCCATGAACGCCTCGTCCACGACCAGCGTCCGCCCGGGCCGGGCCAGCGACGCGAGTACGCCCGCCGGGTGCAGCACCGAGGTCGGGTTCGTCGGGTTGCCGACCACCACCAGGTCGGCGTCCTCGGGGACGGCGGCCGGGTCGAGGCGGAAGCCGTCCGCCGCCCCCAGCAGCACCCGGCCCACCGTGTGCCCGGCGTCGCGCAGCGCCGCCTCCGGCTCGGTGAACTGGGGGTGCACCACGACCGGCCGGCGCACCTTCAGCGCCCGCGCCAGCAGCACGAACGCCTCCGCCGCGCCCGCCGTCAGCAGCACCCGCTCCACCGGCAGCCCGTGCCGCGCCGCCACCGCCGCCCGCGCGGCCCGACCGTCCGGGTAGGCGGCGAGCGAACCGAGCGAGGCGGCGACGTGCTCGCGCAGCCAGGCCGGGGGAGTGTCCGCGCGGACGTTCACCGCGAGGTCCACCAGCGCCGCACCGTCGTCGCGCACCTCGGCGTCCCCGTGATGGCGCAGGTCGAGGCCGTCGGCCTCAGTGTGCATGGGAGTGTGCGTGTCCATGCCCGTGATGGTGCCCGTGGTGGTGGTCGCCGTCGTCGTCGGGGTGGAAGTGCGGCTGCTGCGGCAGCCCCACCTTGTCCTCGAACCCCGGCAGCGCGATCCGGTACACGCAGCTGTCGCAGTTCATCCGCAGGTCGCCGCCGACGGCCTCCTCGTACCGCTCCCACACCAGGTCGAGCAGCTCCGGCTCGGGCCCGATCACGTCCGCCGACCGCACCTCCGCCTCCGGATGCGCGGCGGCCCACTCCTCGGTCTGGTGCCGGACCCGGTCCGGGAGGATGCCGGTGAACAGGAAGTACGGCAGCACCACGACCCGCCGCGCCCCCAGCCGCACGCACCGGTCCAGGCCGCCGGGCACGTCCGGCTTCGCCAGCGACACGAACGCCGTCTCCACACCCGCGTAACCGCGCCCCTCCCACAGCAGCCGGGCCGCCTTGAACACCTCGGCGTTGGCGTCCGGGTCGGTCGACCCGCGCCCGACCAGCAGCACGGTCACCTCGGCCGGGTCCCAGGCCGGATCGACCGCCTCCGCCAGACGCCGCTCCAGCACCCGCAGCAGCGCGGGGTGCGGGCCCAGCGGACGTCCGTACGTGTACGAGATGCCGGGGTGGCGCTCCTTCTCGCGGGACAGGGCCGCCGGGATGTCGCCCTTGGCGTGCCCGGCGGACACCAGCATCAGCGGCACCGCCGCGAACCGGCGCACACCGCGCTCGACCAGTTCGGCCACCGCGTCGCCCAGCGGCGGCGGGGACAGCTCGATGAAGCCGCCCGCGACGGGCAGCTCTGGGTGGCGTCGGCCCAGCTCGCGCACGAAGTCGCGGAACGCCTCGGCTCCGGCCTCGTCCCGGGTGCCGTGGCCGGCGATGAGCAGGGCGGGCGGGGTCGTCACAGGTTCTCCTCGGGTTTCTCGGATGCGGACGCCGCGGACCCGGAGGTCCGGGAAGCGGCGGCAGGGGAGCGGCGGGTCGCCGGGTCCTCCTGCCAGCGGTAGCCGCGCGGTGTCACCATGCGCCCGGAGATCTCCCGGGTCGCGGTGTTGCCCACCGTCACGACGGTCATCATGTCGACGGTCGCCGGGTCGAGAGCGGCCAGCGTCGACAGGCGGCTCGACTCGTCGGCGCGGGACGCGTTGCGCACGACACCCACCGGAGTCGTCGGCTCCCGGTGCTCCGCGAGGATCGCCAGCGCCTTGGGCAGCTGCCAGTCGCGGCCCCGGCTGCGCGGGTTGTAGAACGTCACCACCAGGTCCGCCTCCGCCGCAGCCCGCACCCGCCGCTCGATGACCTCCCACGGCGTGTGCAGGTCGGACAGGCTGATCGACACGTGGTCGTGGCCGAGCGGCGCGCCCAGGACCGCCCCGGCCGCCAGCGCCGCCGTCACGCCCGGCACCCCGACCACGTCGATGTCGTCGGACGCCTCGGCCAGCGCCGGCGAGGCCATCGCGTACACCCCGGCGTCCCCGCTGCCGATCAGCGCCACGGCGTGCCCGCGCCGCGCCTGTTCGACCGCGGTCCTGGCCCGCTCCTCCTCGGCGCCGAGCCCCGACTCCAGCACCCGGGTGCCGGGCCGCAGCAGGTCGCGGATCTGGTCGACGTACTGGTCGAGCCCGACCAGCACCGACGCCCGCCGCAGCTCCGCCCGCGCCCGCGGCGTCACCAGGTCCCGGGCGCCGGGCCCGAGCCCGACCACCGCGAGCCGTCCGCGCCCGGGCCGCCGTACGACCGCGCAGGTCGCCATCGCGGGCACCGCCGCCGACTTCCGCTTGGGCACGAGCAGTTCGCCCCCGCGCACCAGCGCCGCCGCCTCCGCGACCGACGGGGTGCCCACGGCCGCGAGCGGCGCGTCCGAGGGGTTGGGCACCTCGACACCGGCCAACTCGTCGGCGGGGTACGTCACCAGGGGCACCCCCAGCCGCTCCGCCGCCCCGACGATCCCGGGCTCCCCGGCCTTGGCGTCCACGGTGGCCAGCTCGGCGACCGACGCGGCCGACAGCCCCGCCTCGCGCAGGGCGGCCTCCACCAGGCCGAGTACCTCGTCCACCGGCGCCCCCCTGGACGCGCCGACGCCGACGACCAGGGACGGCGGCCGCAGGACGACCTCGCCCGCGGCCGGTTCCACCGCACGGTCCGTCACCCGGATCCCGCAGGCCCCTTCGGCGGTGACCGGCAGCGGTGGCAGCGGCCACGCCACCTCCGCCCGCAGTGCCACCGGCTCACCGTCCAGCAGGGCCCGCGACACTCCGGCGACGTCGCCCTCCACGGGCAGCCCGAGCGTGTCCAGAGCGGCCAGCCCGACCGCGTCGGTCGCCGTCGTCACCACCGGCTCCGCGCCCAGCACCTCGCCGACCGCACGGGCCAGTTCGTTGGCGCCGCCCCCGTGCCCGCCGACCAGCGACACGGCGAACCGCCCGCCCTCGTCGACGCACACCACACCGGGGTCGGTCCGCTTGTCGTCCAGCAGCGGCGCCACCAGCCGGACCACGGCCCCGGTGGCCAGGAAGCACACCAGCCGCTCGCACTCGGCGAACGCGGCCCGCACGGCGTCCCCGACGGGACCGTCGTACACCCGCGTGCGGTCCGGCCACGCCGCGGCCAGCCGGTCCCGCGCCGCCGCTCCCGCCGCCGTGGCGGAAATGAGGCCGATCAAGGGGCAACTCCTTCGGTACGGCCGTGCGGCCTGACGCCCCACAGCAGGAAGACGGGATTGGTGGCCGCGAGCCGGGTCACGTCCCCCGGCAGCGGCGCGAGCCGCGAGGACTGCAGCAGCACCCCGTCGCAGTCCAGACCGGCGCCGAGCAGGGCCTCGCGGGCCGCCGGCACCCGGTCGAGCGCGGCCACGGCGACGACCACGCAGCGCCGGGCCCGCCGCGCGCACTCGGCGACGATGGAAGGCAGCTCGCGCCCGCCGCCGCCCACGAACACCGCGTCCGGAACCTCGCCCAGCCCGGCCAGCACCGCGGGCGCCGCCCCGTGCACCACCCGCACGTCGACACCGTGCGCGGCGGCGTTGGCGCGGACCCGCCCGACACCGTCCGGCGTCCTCTCGACGGCGGTGACGGCGGCACCCAGCCGCGCGCACTCCACCGCCACGGACCCGGAACCGGCGCCGACGTCCCACACCAGGTCGCCGGGGCGCGGCCCCAGACGGGCCAGGGCCAGCGCCCGCACCTCGAACTTGGTGATCATCGAGTCCCGGTGCGCGAACGCGTCCTCGGCCAGCGCCCACCCGGCGGGCCCGGGGCGCACCCCCGCGAGGGCCCGCACCGGCCCCAGCGCCCGCGCCCCGTCCAGGCACAGCACCACGCTCACCGCCGTGCCCCAGTCCCGGGCGGCGGCCTCGGCGGGTGTCACCCGCTCCACCCGCTCCTCGGCCGAGCCCAGCGCGGAGGCGACGACGAACACCCGCCCGTCGTCCCGCAACGCGGCCCCCAGCTCCGCCGGACCCGCCCCGGGACCGGTCAGCACGGCCACCTTCGGGTACGCCCGGCACACGTTCACCGCCGTCCGCAGGTCCCGCCCGTGCGCGCTCGCCACCACGGCGTCGTCCCACGGCAGCCCCACCCGCGCGAAGGCCGCGGCGACCGAGGACACCCCGGCCCGCACGTCCAGCCGCTCCGGACCGAACCGCTCGGCCAGCGCCCGCACGATCCCGAAGAACCCCGGATCACCGGAGGCCAGCACGGTCACCGGCCGCCCCCGTTCGACATACTCCGCGACCGTGTCCAGGGCGGGCGCCAACGCCCCCAGGACCACCGTCCGGACCCCCTCCGGCAGCCGTACGGCGTCCAGGTGCCGACGTCCGCCGACGACCAGCTCCGCGCCCGCGGCGACGTCCCCGGCGGGAGCCGCACCGGCGGCGGCCCCCATCCCGACCACGGTGATCACGTGCTCGCACCCCGCGAGCGCAGCTCCCGGCGCGCCTCGGGGTCGGCCTTGCGATAGCCGTGGAAGTGCCCCGGGTGGTAGAGGTGCGAGCGGGTGCCGTGCGCGTCGAGGGCCGGTCCGACCAGGAACAGGGTGTGCTTCCAGAGCCTGTGCTCCTTGACCGTCTCCTCCAGCGTCCCGATCGTGCACCGCACGACCAGCTCCTCCGGCCAGGTGGCCTGGTAGGCGACGACGACCGGGGTGTCGGTCGGATAGCCGCCCTCCAGCAGCTCCCGCACCAGCTGGCCGCTGCGGGCGGCCGACAGGAAGACCGCCATCGTCGTGCCGTGCTTCGCGAACTCACGGACCTCCTCCCCGGGCGGCATCGGCGTCTTGCCCCCGCCGAGCCGGGTGAGGACCACGGACTGCGCGACCTCCGGGATGGTCAGCTCGCGCTGCGCGAGCGCGGCCACGGCCGAGAACGCGGAGACACCCGGCACCACCTCGGTCGCGACGCCGATCTCCGCGCACCGGTCGAGCTGCTCCTGCGTGCCGCCCCACAGCGCCGGGTCGCCGGAGTGGATGCGGGCCACCCGCAGCCCCTCCGCCCGGGCCCGCCGGTACACGGCGACGACGTCCTCCAGCGACATCGTCGCCGAGTCCAGCACCTCGGCGCCCTCGCGCGCGTGCTGGAGCACCTCCGCCTGGACGAGGCTCGCCGCCCAGATCACCACGTCCGCCTCGGCGATCGCCCGCGCCGCACGGAACGTCAGCAGGTCGGCGGCGCCGGGACCGGCACCGACGAAGGTCACCTTGGCCTCGGAATCCATCGTTTTCGGTCCTCTCCTGTGCATCCTGCGCATATTTACTGCGGTTGCTGCTGTCGTACGCGCGTGAACGCGGGGTGATCGGATACCAAGGGCCCATGGCGGTCTTCGTCGCGCTCGGCGCGTTCCTGATGACGCTGGCCGGCGGCTGGACGGCGCAGCGCGTCACCGACCGACGCCACCTGGTCCTGGGCCTGGCCGGCGGCCTCATGCTCGGCGTGGTCGGCCTGGACCTGCTGCCCGAGGCCCTGGAGGCGGCGGGCGACGAGGTGTTCGGCGTACCCGCCGCACTCCTGCTCTTCGTGGCCGGATTCCTGCTCGCGCACCTGGTGGAACGCCTGCTGGCGGCCCGCCGCGCCGCACACGGCGCCGACGAGCACGGACACCGCTCGCCCGAGGTCGGTCTGACGGCCGCGGCCGCGATGGTCGGCCACAGCGCGATGGACGGCGTGGCGATCGGCGCGGCCTTCCAGGTCGGCGGCGGCATGGGCGCGGCGGTCGCGATGGCCGTGATCGCCCACGACTTCGCGGACGGCTTCAACACCTACACACTGACCAGCCTGTACGGCAACGCCCGCCGCCGCGCCGTCGCGATGCTGGTCGCCGACGCGATCGCCCCCGTCCTCGGCGCGTCCTCCACCCTCCTCTTCACCATCCCGGAGGGCGCGCTCGGCGCCTATCTCGGCCTCTTCGGCGGCGTACTCCTCTACCTCGCCGCGGCCGAGATCCTCCCCGAGGCCCACCACGAGCACCCCGCCCGCTCGACCCTGCTGTGCACGGTCGCGGGCGCGGCGTTCATCTGGCTGGTGGTGGGCATCGCGGAGTGAGCGCCGGGAACGGGAGGCGGTCACAGCTTCCCGCCCCGCCCGCCCTCGCGCCGGGCGGGCGCGATGAGCGTCGACAGATACGGCAACGGCGCGCCGTCCAGCTCGCCGGCCGGCCGCACCGACTCCTCCGGCAGCCCCAGCGCCGACCCCCACACGGCGTCGTCGAGGCGCCCGCTCTCCCGCAACGCCTCGGCCACCTCGGCCGCCTGACGGCCGAACTTGTAGGCGACGACCGTGCCGGGCCCGTGCAACGCCTCCTTGAGCACCGCGGACCCCGCGGTGACCGGCACCAGTGTCAACGGCTCCGTGCCCTCGGTCAGCACGGCCCCCGACCGTGCCGCGAGGTCCTGCATGGCGGTGATCCCCGGCACGGTCTCCACGACCGTCCCCGGCACGAGCGCGCCGACGGTCTGCGCGAGGTAGGTGAAGGTCGAGTACACGTTGGGATCACCGATGGTCGCGAAGGCGACGGCGGCATGCTCCCGCAGCAGCCCGGCCACCCGCTCACCGGCCGCGTCCCAGGCCGCCTCGCGCCGCGCCCGGTCGGTGCGCTCGTTCAGCGCGAACACGACCCGCACGATCTTCTCGGCGCCCACGTAGTGCAGCACGGTCGCCTCGGCACGGCCGCGCTCGCCGGTGTCCATGACGGGCACGACCACGACATCGGCGCCCCGCAGCGCGTTGACCCCCTTCACGGTCACCAGCTCGGGGTCCCCGGGCCCGACCCCCACTCCGATCAGCCTGCTGCTCATGACGTCCGGCACCTCTCCACGAACCGACGGGCGACACCGGGCTCGGCCGCCCAGTGCGTGTGCAGATAGCTCGCGTGCACACCGCGCTCCACGAATCCCTCGACGCGCCGCTCGGGCGCCCGCATCCCCCAGGCCGGCGCGGCCCCGGCCCCCGGCTCCACCACCGTCCGGTGGAACTCGTGCCCCCGCATCCGCGTCCCCGCCCCGGCCAGCGCACTGTCGGACACGGCCACGGCGTCCCGGTAGCCCAGCGTCAGCCGCTCCGACATCCGCGCGGCGGCGTCCAGCACCCCGCACATCGGCCGCCCGTCCAGCTCACGGCACAGATACAGCAGCCCCGCACACTCGGCGGCGACGGGAGCACCGCTGAACGCCAGCTCGGCGACGGACTTCCGCAGCGGCTCGTTGGCGGACAGCTCGGCGGCGTACACCTCGGGGAACCCGCCGCCGATCACCAGCCCAGCGGTCCCCTCGGGCAGCTCCTCGTCCCGCAACGGGTCGAACGTGACGACCTCGGCCCCGGCGGCCGCGAGCAGTTCGGTGTGCTCGGCGTAGGAGAACGTGAAGGCCGCTCCTCCGGCGACGGCAACGCGTGGCGTCGACTTCTCGACCGACCGAGACGGGATGGGGGTCCCCCCGCGCGAGCGCATTCGAGCGTGGGGGAGGGTGGGCATAGGCCCGGGGGTCCAGGGGGCGGAGCCCCCTGGCAACGGCCCGGCAGCCCGCGCCAACCCGACCAACGCCTCCAGGTCACACCCCGCGGCGACCTGCGCACCCATCGCCGTAACGGCATCCACCGCATCCGAGCCCCGCTCGGCGACAGGCACCAACCCCAGATGCCGGGAAGGCGTCTCCACGGGCGCGGCCCTGCGCAACACCCCCAGCACCGGCACCCCGACGGAGTCCACCGCCTCCCGCAACAACTCCTCGTGCCGATCGGACGCGACCTTGTTCAGGATCACGCCCCCGATCCGCGCCTCCGGGTCCCAGGACACGAACCCGTGCACCAGCGCCGCCACCGACCGCGACTGCGACGACGCGTCCACGACCAGCACCACCGGCGCCCGCAACAGCTTCGCGACCTGCGCGGTGGACGCCAGCTCGCCCTCCCCGGCGGCCCCGTCGTACAGCCCCATGACGCCCTCGACCACGGCGATGTCGCACCCGCGCGCCCCGTGCAGGAACAGCGGCCCGACCAGCTCGGGCCCGCACAGGTACGCGTCGAGGTTGCGGCCCACCCGCCCGGTGGCGAGCGCGTGGTAGCCGGGGTCGATGTAGTCGGGCCCGACCTTGTGCGGCGACACGGCGAGCCCGCGCCCGGTGAGCGCGGCCATCAGCCCGGTGGCGACGGTGGTCTTGCCGCTCCCGGACGAGGGCGCGGCAATGACCAGCCGAGGAACGGCGGAAGCCGGGGAGGTCACCACTCGATGCCCCTCTGCCCCTTCTGCCCCGCGTCCATCGGATGCTTGACCTTGGACATGTCGGTGACGAGATCGGCGAACTCCACGAGGGCGCCGGGCGCGTTCCGCCCGGTGATCACGACGTGCTGGGTCCCCGGCCGCTCGCGCAGCACCGACACCACCTCGTCGGTGTCGACCCACCCCCAGTGCATCGGGTAGGCGAACTCGTCCAGCACGTACAGCTTGTACGTCTCGGCGGCCAGGTCCCGCTTGACCTGCTCCCAGCCCTCGCGGGCCTTCTCCTCGTTGTCCATCTGGGCGTCCCGCTGGACCCAGGACCAGCCCTCGCCCATCTTGTGCCAGTCGACGGACCCGCCCTCGCCGCTGGCGCCCAGCACCCGCAGGGCGTTCTCCTCGCCGACCTTCCACTTCGCCGACTTGACGAACTGGAACACCCCGATCGGCCACCCCTGGTTCCAGGCCCGCAGCGCCAGCCCGAAGGCGGCGGTGGACTTGCCCTTCCCGATCCCCGTGTGCACCACGACCAGCGGACGGTTGCGCCGCTGCCGGGTCGTCAGCCCGTCGTCCGGTACGACACTCGGCTTGCCCTGCGGCATTACGCGGCCCTCCTGCTGCCCTGAACGTCCTTCACGAGACCGGCGATCGAGTCGGCCCGCAGCTCGTCCAACGTCACCGCGGTACCGCCCAGCTCACCCGCGAGCTGCCCGGCCAGCCCCAGCCGCACGGGCCCCGACTCGCAGTCCACGACGACGGAGGCGGTGCCCTCGGCGGCGAACAGCCGCGCGGCGCGCGAGGCCAGCGCGACGGGCTCGGGGCCGCCGGTGGCCCGCCCGTCCGTCACGACGACCACCAGCGCCCGCCGCGCCGGATCCCGCAGCCGCTCCACCCGCAGCACCTCGTGCGCGCGCAGCAGCCCGGCGGCCAGCGGCGTACGCCCGCCCGTCGGCAGCGACTCCAGCCGCACCGCCGCCGCGTCCACCGACGACGTCGGCGGCAGCGCCACATCGGCCGCCGAACCCCGGAAGGTCACCAGCCCCACCTTGTCCCGCCGCTGGTACGCGTCCAGCAGCAGCGACAGCACGGCACCCTTGACGGCACTCATCCGCTGCCGCGCGGCCATCGACCCGGAGGCGTCCACCACGAACAGCACGAGGTTGCCCTCACGCCCCTCACGGCTCGCCTGCCGCAGGTCGTCCCGGCGTACCACGAGCCCCGGCCCGCTGCGGCCCCTTGCCCGCTGGTGCGGTGCGGCGGCCTGCACGGTGGCGGCCAGGTGCAGCTTGGTCAGGGCCCCCTGCGGCCGCCGGGCGCCCGTGGTCCGCCCGTGCTCGGTCCGCGCCCGCGAACGCCGCCCGGCGGCGCCCTCACCCAGCCCCGGCACGCTCAGCACCTTGGTCCGGAACGGCTCGGCGGCACGCGCCGGCTGCTGCTCCCCGGCACCGGAACCGGACGGCTGCGGCTCGCCGCCCTCCCCGGCCTCGGGCCGCGCGGCGGCGTCGCCGCCGCCCTGCGGCCCGTCGTCGGGCTCGGGCTGCCCGCCGGGACCGCCGCCGGGACCCGGATCGGGGTCGTCGTCCCCGTCCTCGCCCTGGCCGTCCTGCCCGCCGAACTCCTCCAGCGTCTCGTCCAGCTTGTCCTCGTCCAACCCCGGGGCGTCGAACGGATTGCGCCGCCGCCGGTGGGGAAGTGCGAGCAGCGCTGCCTGCCGCACGTCCTCGGCGAGCACCTCGGTCCGTCCGGCCCAGGCCGCCAGCGCGGTCGCCGTCCGGGCCATCACGATGTCGGCCCGCATGCCGTCCACCTCGAAGGCGGCACAGGTCGCCGCGATCTGCCGCAGCGCCCCGTCGCCAAGCCGCACCGACGGCAGCAGCTGCCGCGCCGCCGCGATCCGCGCCCGTACGGCGGACTCCTCGTCGGCCCAGCGCGTGGCGAAACCGGCCGGGTCGTCGTCGTACGCCAGCCGGCGCCGTACGACCTCCACGCGCTGATCGGGCTCGCGCGAGGCGGCGACCTCGACGGTGAGCCCGAACCGGTCCAGCAACTGCGGGCGCAGCTCGCCCTCTTCGGGGTTCATGGTCCCGACGAGCAGGAACCGCGCCGCGTGCCGCACCGACACGCCCTCGCGCTCGACGTAGGAGGCGCCCATCGCGGCGGCGTCCAGCAGCAGGTCCACGAGGTGGTCGTGGAGCAGGTTGACCTCGTCGACGTACAGGATCCCGCGGTGCGCGTCGGCCAGCAACCCCGGCTCGAAGGCCTTCACGCCCTCCGCCAGCGCCCGCTCGATGTCCAGCGCGCCCACCAGCCGGTCCTCGGAGGCGCCGACGGGCAACTCGACCATGCGGGCCGGACGCGAGGCGAAGGCACCCGGCGCGTGCGGGCCGTCCGGGCAGTCCGGGTCGGGGGAGTCGGGGTCGCAGGAGAAACGGCACCCGGAGACGACGTCCACCCCGGGCATCAGCGCCGACAGCGCCCGCACGGCCGTGGACTTCGCGGTGCCCTTCTCGCCGCGCACCAGCACACCGCCGACGGCCGGGGAGACGGCGTTCAGCAGCAGCGCGAGCCGCAGGTCGTCCTGGCCCACGACGGCCGTGAACGGGAACGGGGTACTCACTTGTCGTCGCCCTCCAAGTCGCCTTCGAGCTCCAGATAGGTGGCGCGCAGCCGCTCCAGCGTCTCCGCGTCGGGTTCGGCCCACAGGCCGCGGTCGGCGGCCTCCAGCAGCCGCTCGGTGATGCCGCGCAGCGCCCAGGGGTTGGACTTCTTCATGAAGTCCCGGTTCTCGGGCGAGAACACGTACTCGGCGCTGAGCCGCTCGTACATCCAGTCGTCCACGACACCGGCCGTGGCGTCGTACCCGAAGAGGTAGTCCACGGTGGCCGCCATCTCGAAGGCGCCCTTGTAGCCGTGCCGCCGCATCGCGGCCATCCAGCGCGGGTTGACCACCCGGGCCCGGAAGACGCGGTGCGTCTCCTCGCCCAGCGTCCGGGTCCTCACCTGGTCGGGAGTGGCGGAGTCGCCGACGTAAGCCTCGGGGGAGTCCCCTGTGAGGTGCCGCACCATGGCGACCATGCCGCCGTGGTACTGGAAGTAGTCGTCGGCGTCCACGAGGTCGTGCTCGCGCGTGTCCACGTTCTTCGCCGCCACCGCGATCCGCCGGAACGCCGTCTCCATGTCCCCGCGCGCCGCGCGCCCGTCGAGCCCGCGCCCGTAGGCGTAGCCGCCCCACACCGCGTACACCTCGGCGAGGTCCGCGTCGGAGCGCCAGTTGCGGGCGTCGATCAGCGGCAGCAGACCGGCGCCGTACGCGCCCGGCTTGGAACCGAAGATGCGGGAGGTCGCCCGGCGCCGGTCGCCGTGCTCGGCGGTGTCCTCGTCGGCGTGCGCCTTCACGAAGTTGTCCGAGGCGGGCTCGTCCAGCTCCGCCACCGCCCGCACCGCGTCGTCGATCAGCCCGACCACGTGCGGGAACGCGTCCCGGAAGAAGCCCGAGATGCGCACCGTGACGTCGACGCGCGGCCGGCCCAGTTCCGCGACCGGGACCACCTCGAAGCCCGTCACCCGGCGCGACGCGTCGTCCCAGACCGGGCGGCAGCCCAGCAGCGCGAGGATCTCGGCGATGTCGTCGCCCTGGGTGCGCATCGCGGAGGTGCCCCACACCGTGAGGCCGACCGACTTCGGGTACTCACCGGTGTCGGTCAGGTACCGCTGGATCAGTGAGTCCGCGAGCGACTGGCCCACCTCCCAGCTCAGCCGGGACGGGATGGCCTTCGGGTCGACGGAGTAGAAGTTCCGGCCGGTCGGCAGGACGTTGACCAGCCCGCGGGTCGGGGAGCCCGACGGCCCGGCCGGGACGTAACCGCCGTCCAGGGCCCGCAGGATGTGCCCGATCTCGTCCGTCGTGCGGGCGAGCCTCGGTACGACCTCCGCGCAGGCGAACTCCAGCACCGCCACCGCGTCGGCGAGTTCGGTGCCCAGCACGTCCCGCACCAGGCCCGGGACGGCCCCCGCGTCCCACTCCCGCAGCTCCATCCCCTCCGCGAACCGCCGGCACAGCTGCTCCAGCAGGTCGATCGCGTCGGCCGCCGACCGCGCCGGGCCGTCCACCAGGTCCGTCAGTTCCGCCGGCACCTTCACCGGGGCGCCGGGCTCGGCCAGCAGTTCCTTCTCCACCAGCCCGAAGTGCTCGGCCAGACAGGCCCGCAGGCCCGGCAGCGCGTTCGCCTGCCCGCCCCACACCTGCGAGGCGCGCAGCACCGCCAGGACGAGGTTGACGCGCGGCTCGCCGACCGGGCCGCCGCCCAGGACGTGCAGGCCGTCGCGGATCTGCACGTCCTTGATCTCGCACAGGTAGCCGTCGATGTGCATGACGAACTCGTCGAAGTCGTCGTCGTCCGGCTGGTCGTCCACGTGCAGGTCGTGGTGGAGCTCGGCCGCCTTGACCAGCGTCCAGATCTGGGCCCGGACTGCCGGTGCCTTGGTCGGGTCCAGGTCGGAGACGAGGGCGTACTCGTCGAGGAGCTGCTCCAGCTTGGCCAGGTCGCCGTAGGTGTCGGCGCGCGCCATCGGCGGCACGAGGTGGTCGACGACGGTGGCGTGACCGCGGCGCTTGGCCTGGGTGCCCTCGCCGGGGTCGTTGACGATGAAGGGGTAGATCAGCGGCAGGTCGCCGAGCACGGCGTCCGGCGCGCAGCCCGCGCTCAGCCCCAGCCCCTTGCCCGGCAGCCACTCCATCGTGCCGTGCTTGCCCATGTGCACGATCGCGTCGGCGCCGAAGCTGCTGTCCAGCCAGCGGTAGGCGGCCATGTAGTGGTGCGACGGCGGCATGTCCGGGTCGTGGTAGATCGCGATCGGGTTCTCCCCGAAGCCGCGCGGCGGCTGGATCATCACCACGACGTTCCCGAACTGGAGGGAGGCCAGCACGATGTCGTCACCGTCCACGTACAGCGAGCCCGGCGGCTCGCCCCACGCCTCCCGCATGCCGTCCCGCAGCTCCGGGTCGAGCTTCTCGAACCAGGCCCGGTAGTCGGCCAGCGGCACCCGCGCGGGCGCCGCCGCCAGCTGGTCCTCCGTCAGCCACTCCACGTCGTGACCGCCCGCCTCGATCAGCCGGTGGATCAACTCGTCGCCCTCGGAGGGGTACTCGGTGACCCCGTACCCCGCCTCCCGCAGCGCGTCCAGGACCCGCACCGCGGACGCGGGGGTGTCCAGGCCGACGGCGTTGCCGACCCGGGAGTGCTTGGTCGGGTACGCCGTGAAGACCAGCGCGAGCTTCTTCTCGGCGTTCGGCTTGTGCCCGAGCGCCGCGTGCCGTACGGCGATCCCGGCGACCCGCCCGGCCCGCTCGGGGTCGGCGACGTAGACCGGCACCTCGTCCGGACCCTGCTCCTTGAAGGAGAACGGCACCGTGACCAGCCGCCCGTCGAACTCCGGGATCGCCACCTGCATCGCCGCGTCCATGGGGGAGAGCGCGGCGTCCGAAGCCTGCCAGGCGGCCCGGGAGGAGGTGAGGCAGAGCCCTTGCAACACCGGGATGTTCAAGTCGGCCAGCGCGCCGATGTCCCAGGCCTCCTCGTCACCGCCCGCCGAGGCCTGCGAGGCGTGCGTGCCGCCGGCCGCGAGGACCGTGGCGACCAGGGCGTCGGCCCGGCCCAGCAGCTCGTACAGCCCGGGGTCCGCGCCGCGCAGCGAACCGCAGTACACCGGCAGGGCGTTGGCGCCGCGCGCCTCGATCGCGTCGCACAGCGTGTCGACGAAGGCGGTGTTGCCGCTGAGCTGGTGGGCGCGGTAGAAGAGCACGCCGACCGTCGGGCGGCCCTCGACGAAGGCCCGGGTGCCGTGGACGCCGTACTCCGGCATCTTCCGCGGCTCGTCGAAGCCCTCGCCGGTCAGCAGCACCGTGTCGGACAGGAACCGGGCGAGCTGGGTGAGGTTGTCCGGACCGCCCTCGACCAGGTAGCGCAGCGCCTGCGCCACCACCCCGGCCGGGACCGAGGACTCCGCCATCAGCTCCGCGTCCGGCACGCTCTCGCCGCCCAGCAGGACGGTCGGGATGCCGGCGGCCCCCAGTGCGGCGAGCCCGTCCTCCCAGGCGCGCTTGCCGCCGAGCAGGCGCACGACGGCGAGGTCCGCGCCGTCGATCAGGTCCGGCAGTTCCTCCCCGACGTCGACCCGGGTCGGGTTGCCGATCCGGTAGGCGGCGTCCGACGCGCGGGCCGCCAGCAGGTCCGTGTCGGCGGTCGACAACAACAGCACTGTGCTCATGCGGGCGCTCCCGGTGGAATGAAGGGCAGTCCGTGCGGCGCGCCGGACTCGATGAGCCGCCACAGCGCGTCCGTGTCCGCGTGGTGTTCGATCAGGTCGCCGAGCCGGTCGAGCTGCTCCTCGCGCAGCGCGGCGAACGAGGTGTCGGGGGCCGACACGAAGCGGCGGCCCGCGGCGGCGGCCACCTCGCGCAGGAACGCCCGCCGGAAGTCGTCCGACTCCAGCGAGCCGTGCCAGTGCGTGCCCCAGGTCTGGCCGACCCGGCAGCCGTCCAAGAAGGCGTCCCCGCCGGTCACTTCGGCGACCCCGTGGTGGATCTCGTACCCCTCGACGCGCTCGCCGAGGGCCTCGCCCACCGGCCGGGTGAGGGTCTTCTCGCGGTCGAACCGCACCCGCACGGGGAGCAGTCCCAGCCCGTCCACGTGCCCGGCGCGCGACTCGACCTCGTCCTCGATGTGCTCGCCGAGGAGCTGGAAGCCGCCGCAGATGCCGAGCACCGGCCGCCGCTCGGCCACCCTGCGCGCGATCGCGTCCGCGAGCCCGCGCTCGCGCAGCCACTCCAGGGCCCGGACCGTCCCGCGCGTCCCCGGCACGATCACCAGGTCGGCGTCGGCCAGTTCCTCCGGACGGTCCACGAACCGCACCACGACACCGGGTTCGGCGGCCAGCGCGTCCACGTCCGTGAAGTTGGACATCAGCGGGACCGCGCAGACGGCGACCCGCAGCACGTCCTCGCCGACCGGCGGCGCGACGACCGACTCCCGCACCGTCCCGCGCAGCGAGACCCGCAGACCGTCCTCCTCGTCGATGCCGAGCCCGTGCCGGAACGGCAGCACGCCGTACGTCCGCCGCCCGGTGAGGCCGCGCAGCATCTCCAACCCGGGCTCCAGCAGCGACACATCACCCCGGAACTTGTTCACCAGGAACCCGGCGACCAGTGCCTGGTCCTCGGGCGCCAGCAGCGCCACCGTGCCGAAGAAGGACGCGAAGACGCCGCCGCGGTCGATGTCGCCGACGACGAGGACGGGGAGTCCGGCGCCCCGGGCGATCCCCATGTTCACGATGTCGGTGCGGCGCAGGTTGATCTCGGCGGGGCTGCCGGCGCCCTCGCAGATCACCGCGTCGTAGGTGCCGCGCAGTTCGGCCAGCGAGTCGAGCACCGTGCCGAGCAACCGCTCCTGGCGCCCGCCGTGATAGCCGCGGGCGCTCGTCTCGCCCACCGGCCTGCCGAGCAGCACGACCTGGCTGCTGCGCTCCCCGCCGGGCTTGAGCAGCACGGGGTTCATGTGCGCGCTCGGCTCCACCCGGCAGGCCTGGGCCTGCATGGCCTGCGCCCGCCCGATCTCGGCGCCGTCCCGGGTCACGAAGGAGTTGAGCGACATGTTCTGCGCCTTGAAGGGCGCCACCTTGACGCCCTGGCGGACCAGCCAGCGGCAGATCCCGGCGGTGACGACGCTCTTGCCGGCGTCGGAGGTGGTACCGGCGACGAGGAGGCCACCGTTCATGAGGTACGTCCCTTCGTGACACCCGGGTTCTTGGCGGTGGCCCGGCGCGCGAGCAGCCGCGCGCCCGCGCACACGCCCAGCGCCAGCCAGCCCACGCGCCGGGACAGCCGTACCGCACGGTCGATGTCGCCGGAACCGGCCCGTACGGCGCGTCCCGCGGCGCCGTTGAGGACGGGCCGGTGCTCGACCCGCCCGCCGTAGGAGAGCGTGCCGCCGAGCCGCACGCCGAGGGCGCCCGCGAAGGAGGCCTCCACGGGCCCGGCGTTGGGGCTCGGGTGCCGTGCGGCGTCCGCCCGCCAGGCCCGTACGGCGCCGCGCGGGTCGCCGCCCGCCACGGTGGTCAGCACGGCGGTGAGCCGGGCGCCCGGCCAGCCCGCGAGGTCGTCGAGGCGGGCCGAGGCCCAGCCGTAGCGGCGGTACCTGGGCGACTTGTGGCCGACCATCGCGTCCAGCGTGTTCACGGCCCGGAAGCCGAGCAGCCCGGGCACCCCGGCCACCGCGCCCCAGACCAGGGCGCCCACCACCGCGTCCGAGGTGTTCTCGGCGACGGACTCCACGACGGCCCGGGCGATCCCGTCGGCGTCCAGCGCCTGCGGGTCCCGCCCGCACAGGTGCGGCAGCCGCGCCCGCGCCGCCTCGACGTCCCCGGCGTCCAGGGCACGGCCGACGGCGGTGGCCTCGCGGGCCAGCGAGGTGCCGCCGACGACCGACCAGGTGGCCGCGGCGGTCAGCGCGACGGAGGCGGCGGGGGAGCGGCGTACGGCGTGCGCGGCGGCCGAGCCGAGGACGACGGCGCCGCCGGCGCACACGACGGTGTGCAGGGCGCCCCGGCCCCGGTGGTCCCGCCACAGCACCTGTTCCACGGCGCCCGCGGCACGGCCGAACGCGGCGACCGGGTGTCCGCGGCGAGGATCGCCGAGGAGGAGGTCACCGAGGAGGCCGGCGGCGGCGCCGTACGCGAAGACGCGTCCGGCACGCACGGCTCAGCCGGCCGTGGGAAGGGGAAGTCGAAGCGTGTCGCTGGTGAGCCCGGAACGGCAGCCGCGCATGGCGATAGGTCCTCACTCAGGGTGTCCGCGCCCTGGTTCGAAGAGCACGGCGGCGAGAGTTCCTGGCTCCCGGGGATCCTGTCCCCGGTCACAGTGGCGGGACCGCGCCGGATTCGCACCGGGCTTCCTCTTCTGCCGCCGTAGATGGCCCCGGAAGTCCACCACGGCCCGCGAACACCCGTCAACCTGGCGTTGACCTGCGACGGGGGAGTGTGCGAAGGCCCACACCCGAGTGGTGTGCGCCGGCACGCGAAGAGGCGGGGCGCGGAACGGTTCGAGTCCGTCCCGCACCCCGCCCCGGGGGCGTGCGCCCGTGAGACGGGCGACGCTCAGGCGACGATCAGATAGATCCCGTACGCCACCGCCGCCGTGCAGGCCGCGAAGCACGCGTAGGCGCCGGTGACCGCGAGGGTCGCGGAGCCGCCCCGGGCGGTGGCCCGCTCCTGGCGGGAGAGGCCGACGATGCCGAGGGTGAACAGGCCCACCAGGGCCACCGTGACCACGAGGCTGACGCCGAAGACGGAGCCGAGGGCTGCCCAGTCGATGCTCATGGAGGTTCGCTTCCTTCGTACCCGGCAGGCGGGTTCAGACGGTGGTGGCGGCCGACGGGGCCTTGGGGTCGGGGGCGGCGGCCGGGGACGGGACGGTGGCCGCCAGTTCCTCGGTCGCGCCCGTCGGGGGCGGCGACACGGCGGCCATCGCCGTGGTGACCACACCGGCGGGCTCGGGCTGCCCCGGCCCCTCGGTGTCCACCGGGCCGCCGTCGACGACGTTGGTGTGGTCGACGACCTCGCGGCGGGAGATCCGCCAGATCGCGAAGCTGGAGGCGATCAGGAACACCGCGACGAGGGCGGTGCCCCAGTCGCCGGCGCGGCAGACCCATTCGGCGAGCGCGGCGACCAGGGCCGCGGCGGGCAGCGTCAGGCCCCAGGCGACGAACATCCGGGTGGCCGTGGACCAGCGGACCACGCCGCCCTTGCGGCCGAGGCCCGCGCCCATCACCGCACCGGAGACCGAGTGCGTGGTGGACAGCGAGAAGCCGAGGTGGGAGGAGGCCAGGATGACCGTGGCGGCGCTGGTCTGGGCGGCGAAGCCCTGCTGCGGCTGGAGGTCGGTCAGGCCCTTGCCCATGGTGCGGATGATGCGCCAGCCGCCCAGGTAGGTGCCGAGCGCGATGGCCAGACCCGCGCTGAGGATGACCCACACCGGCGGGTCGGAGTCGGGGGCGAGCGAGCCGCCGGCGATCAGGGCGAGGGTGATGATGCCCATGGTCTTCTGGGCGTCGTTGGTGCCGTGCGCCAGCGAGACCAGACCGGCGGAGGCGATCTGCCCGGCGCGGTAGCCCTTCGCGGCGGCCTTGCCGTCGGCCTTGCGGCCCAGCGAGTACGTCAACCGGGACGCGAGCAGCGCCGCGAGGCCGGCCACGATCGGGGCGGCGATCGCGGGCAGCAGCACCTTGGTGACGAGCACGTCGCCGTTGACCGCGCCGATGCCGGCCGAGGCGACGGCGGCACCGATCAGGCCGCCCATCAGGGCGTGCGAGGAGCTGGACGGGAGCCCGACCAGCCAGGTCAGGAGGTTCCAGAGGATCGCGCCGACCAGGGCGGCGAAGATGACCTCGGGACGGATGCCGGTCTCGTCGACGAGACCCTTGGAGATCGTGTTGGCGACCTCCACGGAGAGGAAGGCGCCTACAAGGTTGAGGACGGCGGACATCGCCACCGCCACCTTGGGCTTGAGCGCACCGGTCGAAATGGTCGTCGCCATCGCGTTCGCGGTGTCGTGGAAACCGTTCGTGAAATCAAACGCGAGTGCGGTTACCACCACAATCGCGAGGATCAGCGAGAAGCTTTCCATTTACCCAGGCAATCGTTCGAGGTCGTTGGCGCGACGAACGTAGGTAACCAGGGTGAACGGAAGATGAACTGGGCAGGGCGTCACGGTGACCGGAAGCGGTGTCACGGCCTCCCTCTGCGTGCCCGCCCCGCTGCTCTCCGGAGACGTCCCTGGCAGGATCACCGCGAGGGCGTTCGGCGACGGGACGTGAGGGGCGCGCGGGCGCCCGGGAGGAGACGGTGACTGTGACGCGATCGCGCGAGGAAGACGCCTGGGCGGAACTCGTCGCGGCGGCCCGCCGGACGGTCTCGGACGGGCTGGTGGTCGGCACCTCCGGCAACGTGTCGGTGCGCGTCGGCGACACGGTCCTGGTCACCCCGTCGGGCGTCCCCTACGACCGGCTCACTCCGGACCACGCGACCGGCGTCGACCTGGACGGACGGCAGGTGCTCGGCACCCTCGTCCCCACCAGCGAACTGCCCATGCACCTCGCCGTGTACCGCGCCGACCCCGGCGCCCGGGCCGTCGTCCACACCCACGCCGTGCACGCGACGGCGGTCTCGCTGCTCGTCCCCGAACTCCCGCCGGTGCACTACATGACCGCCGCCCTCGGCGGCCCCGTCCGGGTCGCCCCCTACGCGGCCTACGGCACCGCCGAACTCGCCCGCGGCATGCTCGAAGCCCTCGCCGACCGCACCGGCTGCCTGCTCCGCAACCACGGCACGATCACCTACGGCACCTCCCTCGACCAGGCCTACGACCGCACCGCCCAGCTCGAGTGGATGTGCCGCCTGTGGCTGACCGCGTCCTCGGTGCCGGGCCACTCGCCGTCCCTGCTGACGCCGGCCCAGCTCGCCGAGGTGACCGAACGCCTCCGGGGGTACGGGCAGCGAAGCTGACGCGCGGTGCGTGCCGGGCGGCTGCGCGGGTACCGGCTACGGGAACGAAGACCCCCGTCACCCACTGTCACGCGTCCACTGGCCGCCCGAGGACTCCACCAGGAGACTGGCCCCATGCGCACTGTCACCGCAACGGCAGCCGCCGTCACCGCAGCACTGGCGACCGGGGTGGCGAGCGTCGCCGCCGGCCGGCTCGCCAGCGACGCCGCGCTCAAGGCGCCCCCCGGCCGGCCGCTGCCCACCGAGCCACGGCTCACCGTGCACGGGACCGCCGCCGGGCAGATCACCCTCACCCGGCACCTGGCCGCCCTGCGCCCCGGCCGGTACGGGCTCGCCGGCGACGGCTCCCACGCCGTCCTCGGCCCCGTCCTGGACACCGCCGAGCACGGCGCCGACACCGTCGTACGCCGCCTCGAACGCGTCACGCACGGCACCCTCGCGACCGGCGACCGGGCCTGGTTCACCCCCAACCTGTACGTCGGGAACCCGGGCACGGCCCTCGACCTCGAGTACGCCGACGTCGAGGTCCCGGGGGAACTGGGGCCGCTCCCGGCCTGGTTCCTGCCCGGGGCCCGGCCGACCTGGATCGTCGCCGTGCACGGCCTGGCCGCCACCCGCGAACACGCGCTGAACCTGATCGCCCCCCTGCACCGCCGCAACGTCCCGGTGCTCGCCCTCGCCTACCGCGGCGACGTCGGCGCACCGCCCTCGCCCGACGGCCTGCACCACTTCGGCGAGACCGAATGGCGCGACCTGGACGCGGCCGTCCGCTACGCCCTCGACCACGGCGCCCGCCAGGTCGTCCTGCTCGGCTGGTCCACCGGCGCCACCATGGCGCTGCGCACCGCCGCGCTCTCGGGCGTGCGCGACCGGATCGCGGGGCTCGTCCTGGACTCCCCTGTGCTCAGCTGGGAGACCACCCTGCGCGCCCTGGCCGCCGCCCGCCGCACCCCCGGCGCACTCCTGCCGCTCGCCGTCCGGGCCGCGCAGGGCCGCGCCGGGCTGCACGCCGACCGGGACACCGGTACGGCGGGTCTGCACCGCCCGGCCGTGCCCACCCTGATCTTCCACGGCCCCGGCGACGAAGTGGCCCCCTGGCGCCTCTCCCGCCGCCTCGCCGACACGCACCCGCGCCTGGTCGCCCTCCACACCGTCCGGGACGCCCCGCACGGCGCCATGTGGAACGCCGACCCCGCGGACTACGAGGAGACCCTCCGCCGCTTCATGACCCCACTGGTATGACCCCCCGCCACGCCCCCTCCGCGCGACCCCCGACGGCCCCACGCCACGCCGCCTCCGCGCGACCCCCGACGGCCCCACGCCCCCTCAGCGCCACAGCCGCCGGCTCCACGCCCCACCCACCGTTCCCGCCCGTTCCCGCGCGCGTCGCTCCGGTTCCGTTCAGCGCCGTACCACTGGCCTGATCCGATGCCCGGACGCTGCGCCGGGCCCCCGCGTCCGCCGTCCCGGGAGGCCGCCGGGGCATTCCGTTTGGGTTTTCGGACCGTCAACCGGAAGACTGCACCCGTGACGTCCCGTATCCCGCGCGACTCCAGGCTTCGACTCGTCCGCCCGCGACCCCTGGCCGCCGCCCCCCAAGCGATGAATCAGCGGCGTCCGCGCCGCCCCGCGCCGCGCCCCCCGGAAGGCACACCGGCCCGCTCGGAGCTGGCCGGAATGGCGCGCTCCGGTCTTGCCGACGCGGCCCGTGTCGCCCGCTGGGCCGACTCCGCGCTCGGCCCCGGCCGCGGCAGCGCGACCGCCGACGGCAAGGCCACCCTGTCCGACGCCACCGCCGACCACGCGGCCCGCGAGCTGGGCCTGCCCGTGGCCAAGGTCCGCGCCGACTGGGACACCGCCCGTCTCGCCGGACTGGTCGAGGTGCACGGCGACACCGCCCGCCCCGGCTGGCGGCTGCGCGCCTGGAACCGCGACGACAGCGCCGTGCTGCGTGGCTGGGTCGCCCTGTTCGACGCCTGGTCGCTCGCCCACCCCGAGCCCGCCGGACAGGAGCCCGGCGCGGTCGCCGAGGTCGTCTCCGCGATGCCCCAGGTGCTCTCCTTCCTCCAGCTGTCCGCCGGACCCGTCCCCGTGGCACAGCTCCTGGACCTGCTGGAGCAGCGCGTCACCGAACTGCGCACCGAACGCTGCGAGGTGCCCTACGGTCCCCGGCTCGAACCCGGCACCCCGGGCGCCGAGCCGGACCCGGCCCCGGCCACCGACACCCCGCTCGCCCCCCTCCTGGACTGGGCCCTGCACGCCCTCGCCTCCGTCGGCGCCCTCACCTGCGGCGACGGACACGCCACGCTCACCCCGCTCGGCAGCTGGGCGGTCTGGGTCAAGCTGGAGCAGATCTGCGTCGCCGCGCAGAGCCCGGCCGGCAACATCGAGCAGTCGGCCGAGGGCATGCTCCGCGGCTGCGCACAGCTCCGCCCCAACGCCGCCCGCGCCGAGTACCGCGCCTGGCTCGCCGCCCGCCCCGTCGGCAGCGCCGTCGCCGAGCTGCTCGAGGCCGCCCGCGGCGAGGACGCCCTGCTGCGCGGCCTCGCCTTCGAGGCGCTGCGCGTCGTCGGGGCCCCCGCCGAGCCCGACGTCCGCGGCGTCGTCGACGAGTCGACGCTCAGGCCCTACGCCCTGCTGTGGCTGGCCGAGCACGACGGCGCCGACCCCGAGGACGCCCACGAGGTCCTCACCCGCCGGGAGGCCACCTGGCTGTGGGTCGACACCGCGGCGGCCGTTGCCGACCACGGGGAGGCCCCGCTGCTGGTGCGGCACCTGGAGTCGGCCGTGCAGGCCACCGTCCCGGCGCTGCTCGACGAGGTCCGCGCGGTCGGCCACCCCCGCACCGTGCAGGTCCTGGTGGCGCTGGCCGCCGCGCACCCCGACCCCGCCCTGGCCAAGGCCGTACGCCGGGCGGCCTTCCAGGTCCACACCGGGGGCAGCTGACCGGCCGGCCCCGACGGGCGAACCGCCGGAGGCTACCCGCGTACCTCCGGCGCGTACGTCCCGAAGCTCCAGACGTTGCCCTCCAGGTCGCGGGCCATGTAGTCCCGCGAGCCGTAGTCCTGGTCGGTCGGGGGCATCAGGATCTCCGCGCCGTGCTCCACCGCCCGCCGGTGATGGGCGTCGACGTCCGCCACCACGACGTACACCCCCGTGGGGCCGCCGCCCTTCATCGCCTCGTCGAAGCGGCTGCCGCTGCCCTTCGAGCCGAGCATGACCGCGCCGTTGCCCTGGGCCAGCTCGGCGTGGGCCACCGAGCCGTCCTCGCCCTCGTACACCGCGAGTTCGGTGAAGCCGAAGGCCTCGGTGAGCTGCCGGATCGCCGCCCTGGCGTCCGCGTACCGGAGTGTCGGGCAGATGCTGGGGCTGCCACCCGCGTTGCCTGTCATGCCGATCACTTCCCTGTGAGCCGGTGGTCCGTCCTGACTGGCCGGGTCCATGGCCCGAAGGCCGGTTTGGACTCGTTCGCCCAGTCTTGCACCGGCCACTGACAACGCTCGCGGGGAAAACCGGTTGCACCGCCCCGTTAGACTGGCCCTCATGGCCATTCTCCTCGTGCATTAGAGCGGCGGGAACCTCCACAGCCGCCCATCCCCGCCAACCACCCGCCCAGGAGTCTGACCGTGATCTCCGCCTCCGGCATCGAGCTGCGCGCCGGTGCCCGTGTCCTCATCGAGAGCGCCACCTTCCGCGTCGCCAAGGGCGACCGCATCGGCCTGGTCGGCCGCAACGGCGCCGGCAAGACCACCCTCACCAAGGTCCTGGCCGGCGAGGGCCAGCCCGCCGCGGGTGCCGTCACCCGCTCCGGCGAGGTCGGCTACCTCCCGCAGGACCCGCGTACCGGCGACCTCGACGTGCTCGCCCGCGACCGCATCCTCTCCGCCCGCGGCCTGGACACCCTGATCCGCAAGATGCGCGACAACGAGCAGCGCATCGCCAACGGCCAGGGCGCCACCCGCGAGAAGGCGCTCAAGCAGTACGAGCGCCAGGAGACCGAGTTCCTCACCAAGGGCGGATACGCCGCCGAGGCCGAGGCCGCCACCATCGCCGCCGCGCTCAACCTGCCCGACCGGGTGCTCGGCCAGCCCCTGCACACGCTCTCCGGCGGTCAGCGCCGCCGTATCGAGCTGGCCAGGATCCTGTTCTCGGACGCCGACACCCTGCTGCTCGACGAGCCGACCAACCACCTCGACGCCGACTCGATCATCTGGCTGCGCGACTACCTGAAGACCTACCGCGGCGGCTTCATCGTGATCTCCCACGACGTCGACCTGGTCGAGACGGTCGTCAACAAGGTGTTCTACCTGGACGCCAACCGCTCCCAGATCGACGTCTACAACATGGGCTGGAAGCTCTACCAGCAGCAGCGCGAGGCCGACGAGAAGCGCCGCAAGCGCGAGCGCCAGAACGCCGAGAAGAAGGCGTCCGCGCTGCACTCGCAGGCCGACAAGATGCGCGCCAAGGCCACCAAGACCGTCGCCGCGCAGAACATGGCCCGCCGGGCCGACAAGCTGCTGGCAGGCCTGGAGGCCGAGCGGAAGTCCGACAAGGTCGCCAAGCTCCGCTTCCCCGAGCCTGCACCCTGCGGCAAGACCCCGCTGACCGCCGAGGGCCTGTCCAAGTCGTACGGCTCCCTGGAGATCTTCACCGACGTCGACCTGGCCATCGACAAGGGCTCCCGGGTCGTCATCCTCGGACTCAACGGCGCCGGCAAGACCACGCTGCTGCGCCTGCTCGGCGGCGTGGAGAAGCCCGACACCGGCGAGGTGGTCGAGGGGCACGGGCTCAAGCTCGGCTACTACGCGCAGGAGCACGAGACCCTCGACCCCGAGCGCACCGTCCTGGAGAACATGCGCTCGGCCAACCCCGACCTCGATCTCGTCGACGTCCGCAAGACGCTGGGTTCGTTCCTGTTCTCCGGCGACGACGTCGACAAGCCCGCCGGTGTCCTCTCCGGCGGCGAGAAGACCCGCCTCGCCCTGGCCACCCTCGTGGTCTCCTCGGCGAACGTGCTGCTCCTCGACGAGCCCACCAACAACCTCGACCCGGCCAGCCGCGAGGAGATCCTCGGCGCGCTGCGCACCTACAAGGGCGCCGTCGTCCTCGTCACCCACGACGAGGGCGCCGTCGAGGCGCTCCAGCCGGAACGGATCATTCTGCTTCCGGACGGCGTCGAGGACCTGTGGGGCGCCGACTACGCGGATCTCGTCGCCCTCGCTTGATCGAATGGATGATCCACTGGTGATGGATCATTCGGCCGATCCGTGATCCGCCATCTGTGTGAGATCTCCTCATCAAGAGGTGTGTCCTACATCGAATTCACGGCCGGACCCCCATCCACCGGGGGTCCGGCTGTGGCGCCTTTCTGACCTGGAATTTCGCGGAGAAACTCGTTCGGCGGAACGGTCCCGTTTCTCTGGAATCAGGGATTCCGTATGTGGGGACACGCTCCTGTCGTCACAACCTTGTCTCATCAGCCTTGCCGAATGGGTGGCCATGAGCGCCTGGAGGGGTGATCATGAGGAGAACCAGAGCGCACTTCCCATGAGGAGGCACGGGTGGCCGAGACTCTGAAGAAGGGCAGCCGGGTTACCGGCGCCGCGCGCGACAAGCTCGCGGCAGACCTGAAGAAGAAGTACGACGCCGGTGCGAGCATCCGGGCGTTGGCCGAGGAAACCGGCCGCTCGTATGGCTTTGTGCACCGCATGCTCAGCGAGTCGGGCGTCACGCTCCGAGGGCGTGGCGGGGCTACCCGGGGCAAGAAGGCCACTTCGGCCTGACGTCCCGGGCGGCCCCCGACTCCGAAAGTGACGGTGGCCACCCGGTCGGTCGTCCGACCGTCCGGGTGGTTACTGTGCAGTCACTTAGCCCTGCCGTCGCACGGCGCACCGTCCGGCGCGCGGCGGGGACGACGACCGCACCTTTCGGAGGCGCCCCATGGCTTCGCCCGCCCACGACCCCGGTCCCGCACTCGACCAGGACGGCGTGCGGCTCACCGTCGACGACGCGATCGCCACGGTGACGCTGACCAACCCGGCCAAGCGCAACGCGCAGAGCCCCGCTCTGTGGCGGGCGCTCGCCGAGGCCGGCCGGCTGCTGCCGGGCTCCGTCCGCGCCGTGGTGCTGCGGGCCGAGGGCAAGTCCTTCTCGGCCGGGCTCGACCGGCAGGCGTTCACGCCCGAGGGCTTCGACGGCGAACCGTCGTTCATCGACCTGGCGCGGGGCGGCGACGCCGAGCTGGACGCGGCCATCGCCGAGTACCAGGAGGCGTTCACCTGGTGGCGGCGCAGCGACCTCGTGTCGGTCGCCGCCGTGCAGGGGCACGCCATCGGGGCCGGTTTCCAGCTGGCCCTCGCCTGCGACCTGCGGGTCGTCGCGGACGACGTGCAGTTCGCCATGCGTGAGACCAGCCTGGGCCTGGTGCCGGACCTGACGGGCACGCATCCCCTGGTGTCCCTGGTCGGGTACGCCCGCGCGCTGGAGATCTGCGCCACCGGGCGCTTCGTCGCGGCCGAGGAGGCCGTGAGCACCGGCCTGGCCAACCTCGCCGTGCCCGCGGACCAGCTCGACCCCGCCGTGCACGACCTGCTGTCCGCGATCCTGGCCGCACCGCGCGACGCGGTCGTCGAGACCAAGGCGCTGCTCCAGGGCGCCCGGACGCGGGACTACGAGGCCCAGCGCACCGCCGAACGGGCCGCGCAGGGACGCCGGCTGCGCGACCTGGCGGGCCTCGGGGAGTAGGGGCGCCGAGGCGCGGCTTCTCAGCCGACGTCCGTCCGTGTCACCACCACCGCCACCGACGGACGGTCCGCCACCGCCTCGGACACCGCCGCGCGGACCCGCCGGGCCACCTCGACGGCCCGGTGGTCCGCCCGCACCGCCAGCTCCACCCGGACGTGGCGGCGCGGCAGGGCACCCTCCTGCGGTGGCGGCTCGGTGAGGTGCACCGGACGGCCCAGTACGCCCGTCAGCCGCACCACGCCCGGCACCGCCAGCGCGGCCCGGGCGACGCGCCCCTCGTCCCCGCTCGCTTCGCTTCCGCCGTCGCCGTCGGTTTCGGTGTCGGCCATGCCGGCCGCGTCGGCCGTGTCGACGGGTCCCGGCTCGGGCCCGGCCTCCGGACCCGCCTCCGGCGTTTCGTCGAGCAGGCCGGTCACCCGCAGGTCCACGTCCACCGCCACGAGACCGAGCCGCGCGGCCGCCGCCTCCGCCAGCGCGGCCCGCAGGCGCGCGGCCGTCGCCGGCAGGGGCTCCGCGGCCGCCGCCGTCTGCCCCACGACCGCCGCGAAGTCGGCCGTCACCCGCAGCGGACCGGGCGGCAGCGCACCCGGCGGAAGCGGTACGGCGGGCTCGCGCACGTCGTCCGGGTCCGCGAGCCCGACCCGCAGGTCACCCGGACGCACCCCCGCCACTCCCCGGGCCGCCGCCAGCAGCACCTCCCGTGCCGCCCGCTCGGCGATCCAGGCACCGTCCCCCGGGCCGCCCAGGGGCAGCAGCCTGCCGAGACCCAACTGCTCCCGCACCGCCCGAGTCCACCGGTCTGCCGTAGTCATTGCCCCAGCCTGCCGCATCCGTGGCGCGAGTCGCCGCAACCCCGCCTAACGTGGGCAGAGGACTACGACCGGAAGGGACGTACGGCGATGAGCGACATGGAGAGCCACCGGAGCGGGCAGGACACGATCGAGACCCCCGGTACGGCCAAGGGCCAGACGATTCGGCGCGGCGGCGGAGACCCCGGCACCCGGGGACGCACCACCATCGCCGACGGTGTCGTCGAGAAGATCACCGGAATGGCGGCACGCGACGTCTCCGGTGTGCACGCGATGGGCAGCGGGATGTCGCGCACCTTCGGCGCCGTGCGCGACCGGGTGCCCGGCGGGACCAAGTCCGGCGTGACGCGCGGGGTGAAGGCCGAGGTCGGCGAGAAGCAGACCGCCCTCGATCTGGAGATCGTCGTCGAGTACGGCGTGTCGATCGCGGACGTGGCGCGGGACGTGCGGGAGAACGTGGTGGCGGCGGTGGAGCGGATGACCGGTCTGGAGGTCGTCGAGGTCAACATCGCGGTGAGCGACGTGAAGCTGCCCGACGAGGAGGACGAGGAACCGGAGCCCCGGATCAGGTGACACGGACGCTGACGGAACGCTGACTGAACGGTGAGTGAATCGGTGAATGAGGGGAGCGCACCATGAGCATGGCGGTGGTCGGCATGATCGCCGGCATGGCACTGGGCTTCGCCGGATACTTCGGCGGGTTCGGTGCCTTCCTGCTGGTGGCGGCCCTGGGGGCCGTCGGGTTCGTCGTCGGCCGCTTCGTGGAGGGGGACATGGACCTCGGTGACTTCTTCCGTACCCGCGACGACCGGCGGCGGTGACCGGCGTGAGCGATGGGGCCGGTGAGCTCCTCGAACCCCTGGCCCGCGTGGCACCGGGCGAGCGCGGCGCCACGCGGATCGCCGACCGGGTCGTCGCCAAGGTCGCCGCCCGGGCGGCGCGCGAGGCGCTCGGCCCGCTCCACCCGGACGCCGCACGGCCGTACGCGACCGTCGACGTCCACCACGACACCGCACACGTCCGGGTCCACCTCGAACTCGACTACCCCTGCGACATCGGCGCCCGCTGCGGCCAGGTGCGTCACCAAGTCGTCCAGCGGGTACGTGCGTTGGTGGGCATGGCGGTGCCGGAGGTCGCCGTCCAGGTGGAGCGGCTCCACCTGGCGGCTCAGTACGGCGCGAGGCACGGGAGGACGCGATGAGCGAGCCGCAGGGCTCCGGGACGGGAGAAGGCAGCACCCAGCGCCTGCCCGTCGTGGAACGCGACACCCACCCGGGTGCGGCACCGTCGCCGGACCGGCACGAGCCCGGCCCCCCGGACGCGTCCGGGAACGGACGGGCGGGCCGGTTCTGGTCCGTGCGCCGCGTCCCCGCCGGTCTCGTCGCGCTGCTGCTCCTGCTCCTCGCCGGGGCCTTCCTCTACGACGTCGTCGCCGTGCGCGCCGGCCGGTCCGCGCTCGGCTGGCGCCGCGACCTGGCCCGGCAACTCGCCGAACGGCCCGTCGACGACACCTGGGTGCTGGTCGGCGCGGGCGTCGCCGCGGCCCTCGGCCTCTGGCTGCTCGTGCTGGCCCTCACCCCCGGACTGCGCCGGGTGCTGCCGATGCGGCGCACGCACCCGGACGTACGCGCCGGGCTGCACCGGGACGCCGCCGCCACGGTGCTGCGCGACCGGGCCATGGAGGTCTCCGGGGTGCAGTCGGCGCGGGTGCGGATGCGCCGCCGCCGGGCCCGGGTACGGGCGCTGTCGCACTTCCGGGAGCTGGACGACGTACGGGCCGACCTGGACGGTGTGCTCGACGACGCGGTGCGCGGCCTCGGCCTGGCCCGGCCGCCCGCCGTGTCGCTGCGGGTGGCGCGCCCCGGACGGAAAGGGTGAACACGGTGCTCAGGACGGTGAACCGGGTACTGACCGCACTGGCGGGCCTGGTCCTGCTGGCCCTCGGCGGCGCGGTGCTGGCCGTGGGCTTCGACGCCCCCGCACCCTCCTGGTGGGTCCACCAGGGGCCGCACGACGTGCTGCTGAGCAACGCCGAACGGACCCGGTGGCGGGAGGCCGGCTGGTGGTGGCCGGTCGTCATCGCCGCGCTCGCGGTCCTGCTGCTGCTCGCCCTGTGGTGGCTGGTCGCGGTGGTACGCCGCCGCAGGCTCACCGAGGTCCTCGTCGACACCGGGGACGGCGAGGGCGCCACGCTGCGCGGCAGGGCGCTGGAGGACGTAGTCGCCGGTGAGGCGGACCGCGTGGACGGGGTCGAACGGGCAGGCGTCCGGCTCACCGGCCGCCGCGACGCCCCGGCGGCCCGCGTCCGGCTGCTCCTGGCTCCCCACGTGGACCCGGGCACGGCCCTGCACGACCTCACCACCCGGGCCCTGGCCCACGCCCGCGACTCGGCGAACCTCGCCTCCCTCCCGGCGGAGGTCCAGCTCCGCGGCGTCAAGCACGGGGCCGAACGGGTCAACTGAGGCAGCTGCCGCCCCGGGCACACCACGATCAGGGCTCGGGCCGGGTCACGGCGACCGTCGCGGGTTCCGTGCCGTACCGCCGTCCCGGGATCCGCGCCGCTACCGCCGTCGCCGCAAGCCCGTGCTGCTCGGGGTCCCGCGGTGGTCCGCAGCACGGAGCCCGGCCCGGCCGGTTCCTCAGAACCCGTGCCGCACGCCGCCGTCCACCGGCAGCATCACGCCCGTGATGTACGACGCCGCGGGGGAGAGCAGGAACGCCGACGCGCGGCCGAACTCCTCCGGGGCGCCGTAGCGGCGCAGCGGGATGCGGGACTCGGCGGCCGCCCTGGTCGCCTCCGGGTCGGCCGACAGCCCGTCCAGCTCGCGCACCCGGTCGGTGTCGACGCGCCCCGGCAGCAGGCCGACGACGCGGATGCCGCGCGGGCCCAGCTCGTCGGCGAGGGACTTGGCGAACCCCGCGAGCCCGGGGCGCAGGCCGTTGGAGATGGTCAGGCCGGGGATCGGCTCGTGCACCGAGCCCGACAGCACGAACCCGATCACCCCGCCGTCCGACAGCTCGGCCGCCGCCGCCCGGGCCAGCCGCACCGCGCCGAGGAACACCGACTCGAACGCCGACTGCCACTGCTCGTCCGTGGTGTCGGCGACGAACCCGGGCGGCGGCCCGCCCACGCTGATCAGCACGCCGTCGAAACGGCCGAAGCGCTCACGCGCGGTGGCGATCAGCCGCCCGGCGGCCTCCGGGTCGGCGTTGTCCGCGGCGACCCCGACCACCTCCGGGCCCAGCGCCGAGGCCGCCTCCGCGACGCTCTTCTCGTCCCGCCCCGTGACGACCACCTTCGCCCCGTCGGCGACCAGCTCGCGCGCGGCGGCGTTGCCCAGGCCCCGGGTGGCACCCGTGACGACGTACACCCGGTCCTTCAGTCCAAGATCCATGGCCCCTATCCTGCCCCCTCGCCCCCGAACAGGGCGAGGGCCGTGTTCACCAGGCCGACGTGGCTGAAGGCCTGCGGGAAGTTGCCCAGCTGGTGTCCGGCCACCGGGTCGTACTCCTCGGCCAGCAGCCCCACGTCGTTGGCGAGCCCCACCAGCCGCTCGAACAGCTCCCGGGCCTCCTTCGTCCGGCCCGTCGCGTGCAGGGCGTCCGCGTACCAGAACGAGCACACCAGGAACGTCCCCTCGCCGCCCGGCAGGCCGTCGACCTGGCGGCCCTCGGTGCTGTAGCGGCGGACCAGGCCGTCCCGGGTCAGCTCCGCGCCGATCGCGTCGACCGTGCCGATCACCCGCGGGTCGTCCGGCGGCAGGAAGCCCACGCGCGGGACGAGCAGCAGCGAGGCGTCCAGCTCCCGCGAGCCGTAGTACTGGGTGAAGGTGTTGCGCACCGGGTCGTAGCCCTTCTCGCACACCTCGCGGTGCACCTCGTCGCGCAGCGCCCGCCAGCCGTCGAGGTCACCGCCGCCCAGTTCGGGATGGTGCTCCAGCGTGCGCACCGCCCGGTCCAGGGCCACCCACGTCATCACCTTCGAGTGCACGAACTGCCGCCGCCCGCCCCGCACCTCCCACAGCCCCTCGTCCGGCTCCCGCCACACCGTGGCCAGGAAGTCCATCAGGGCGCACTGCAACTCCCACATCTGCGGCCGGGGGCGCATCCCCGCCAGCCGGGCCAGCGACAGGGAGTCCATGACCTCGCCGTACACGTCCAGCTGGAGCTGGTTCACCGCGTCGTTGCCGATGCGCACGGGTGCGGAACCGGCGAAGCCGGACAGCCACGGCAGCTCGGACTCGGGCAGCCGCCGCTCGCCCGCGACGCCGTACATGATCTGCAGGTCCGCCGGGTTGCCCGCGACCGCGCGCAGCAGCCAGTCGCGCCAGGCCTCCGCCTCCTCCAGGTAGCCCGCCGACAGCAGGGCGCCCAGGGTGAGCGTGGAGTCGCGCAGCCAGCAGAAGCGGTAGTCCCAGTTGCGCACGCCGCCCGGCTCCTCGGGCAACGAGGTGGTGGGGGCGGCCACGATGCCGCCGGTGGGCTTGTACGTGAGTGCCTTCAGCGTGATCAGGGAGCGGACCACGGCGTCCCGGTACGGGCCGTCGTAGCGGCAGCGTGCCGCCCACTCGCGCCAGTCCTCGACGCTGTGCTCCAGCGACATGTACGGGTCGATCAGCGGCGGCCGGGGCTCGTGCGAGGGGTGCCAGGTCAGCACGAACGCGACCTTGTCGCCCGCGGCGACGGTGAACTCGGCGTGCGTCCCGAAGTCCTGGCCCCAGCTGTGCACCTCGGGCTCGCTGCGCAGCCACGCCGAGTCGGGCCCGGCGACGGCCACCCGGTGCCCGTCGGCCCTGCGCACCCACGGCACGATCGAGCCGTGGTCGAAGCGCAGCCGCAGCACGCTGTGCACGGTGACCTCGCCGCTCAGGCCCTCCACGATGCGGACGAGGTCGGGAGCGCGGTCGCGCTGGGGCATCAGGTCGGTGACGCGGACCGCACCGTCCTCGGTCTCCCACTCGGTGTCCAGGACGAGGGTGTCCCGCCGGTAGGCACGCCGCGTGCAGCGCTCCGCACCCTTGGGGGCGATGCGCCAGTGGCCGTTCTCCTCGTCACCGAGCAGCTTGGCGAAGCAGGCGGCCGAGTCGAAGCGGGGCAGGCAGAGCCAGTCCACGGAGCCGTCCGTGGAGACCAGGGCCGCGGTCTGCTGGTCGCCGATGAGCGCGTAGTCCTCGATGTGGGGGTGCACGGGTTGACCTCTTCCCGGCCGGAGCCGGAGCAATCGGGTCCGCCCGCGCCCTCCCGCCGCGTGGCTACACCGTCGCGGGTTCCGGCTCCGCGGACTCCACGTCCTCGACGGTCTCCCGGTCGCGCTTCTCCCGGCGGACCAGGAACCACCAGCCGACCGGTACGGCCGCGGCGAACAGCCACCACTGGACGGCGTACGCGAAGTTCAGCGCGGCGTTCTCGTTGCCGGGCTTGCCGATCGGCTCCGGGGTGTCGTTCTTCGGCTCGGGAGTCTTCAGGACCACGTACCCGCCGAGCACCCGGGCGTCCAGGCGTTCGGCCTGCTGCTCGCTGTTGATGAGCATGATCTGCCGGTCCGGGAGACCTTCGAGGTCCTTGATACCGCTCGCCTCGGTCGTCTCGTCGGGCATCAGCCGGCCGGTGAGGGTCAGCTCGCCCCGGGGCGGTGCGGGGATCTTCGGGAACGCGGTCTGGCTCGGGCCGTCCGCGGGGATCCAGCCCCGGTTGACCAGCAGGACCTTGCCGTCGTTCAGCACGAACGGGGTCAGTACGTGGTAGCCGATGTTGTCGTCGCCGTCGGTGCGGCGGCGGACCACGACCTCGCGGTCCGTGTCGAAGCTGCCCTTCGCGGTGACGGTGCGGTACCGCTCACGCGTGGTGATCTTCTCGCCGGGCGCGGTCAGCGACTCCACGGGCACCGGTGACGCCTCGAGCGCGCGCGCGACCAGGTCGTTCCGGGCGGTGCGCTCCTCGTAGCGGTGCATCTGCCAGAAGCCCAGCTTGATCATCGTGGGGATGAGCAGCACGGCGAGCAGCGTGAGGATCACCCACTGGCGGGACAACAGGAAGCGGTACACCCCACGACGGTACAACTCGGTCGTGGGGCGTCACGCGGCGGGTACGGGCTCACGCCCGGCGGCTGTCCTCAGACCTTGTCGACGATCCCCGCCCTCCCCTCCGCGCGGGCGCAGTGGGCGCCGCAGAACCAGTGGCCGTCGACCTCGACACCCTGGCCGATGATCTGTACCCGGCAGTGCTCGCAGATCGGGGCCATCCGGTGGATCGCGCAGGAGAAGCAGTCGAAGACGTGCACCGCTCCCTGGGCGTGGACCTCGAAGGACATTCCGTAGTTGTTGCCGCAGACTTCACATGTCGCCATGCGCCACAGGGTGGGCCGTCGCCGCGAACGCGGGCCGGTGGGCGCCGGGCGAGTCGCCCGGAATCACCCGTCCGCACGGCCCCCGCGGCCCGCGCCCTCAGGGCTTGGCGTCCGCAGGTTCGACGTCCGCGAGCAGTTGCCCGAAGGCCGCCTCGTCCACCACCGGAGTCCCGAACTGGCGGGCCTTGACCACCTTGGAGGTGCCCGAGTCCGGGTCGTTGGTGACCAGCAGGCTGGTCAGCCGGGACAGGCTGGTCGCGACGTGCAGGCCCGCGTCGACGGCGCGGTCCTCCAGCAGGTCGCGCTCGACGGAGGTGTCACCCGAGAAGGCGACCCGCATGCCCTGCTTGAGTCGTTTGCCCTCTTCGTACCGGCCAGGGTTGGGATAGGGGCATGCGGGCCTTTTGCGGGCGGGGCGCCAACTGGTCGGCCGGTAGCTCCCGTAGCCCGCCTGCTGCCCGATCCGGGGCGCGGGCCGGTCCGACCACTCGGTCAGCGGCCGGCACTCGTGCAGCGGCAGCCGCACGTCCCCGGCCGCCGCGGCGAGCAGACTCGGCCGGAACGCCTCCGCCAGCACCCGCGCGTCGTCCAGCGCGTGGTGCGCCCGCTGCTGCACGACGCCGAAGTGCGCGGCCAGCGACTCCAGCCTGTGGTTGGGCAGCGGCAGGTCCAGTGCCTTGGACAGGGCGATGGTGCACAGGCGTTGACGCACCGGCGCCTCGCGCTCCGCGCGCGCGTACTCACGGGCGATCATCTGCCAGTCGAAGACCGCGTTGTGCGCGACGAGGACCCGCCCGTCGAGCCGGGCCGCGAACTCCTCGGCTACGTCCGGGAAGAGCGGTGCGTCCCGGAGCACGTCGCTGGTCAGACCGTGTATCCACACCGGGCCCGGATCGCGCTGCGGATTGACCAGGGTGTACCAGTGGTCCTCGACCTCGCCGCGGGCGTCCAGCCGGTAGACGGCCGCCGAGATGATGCGGTCGTCGCGGGCCAGGCCGGTGGTCTCCACGTCGACGACCGCGTAACCCTGGGGATACGCGGCCGGCCACGCCGTGGCGGACGGCGCTGCGGTCGTGCGGTCTTCGAGCATGGTCAATGAGGATACGGGCCCGGACCGACACTCCGGTCCCGCAGGGGCCCGCTGCCGTCAACGCCCGGGTGTCCGGGGAGCGTTGCGACACTCCGCTTGTGCCCTCGCCGACGCCCTCGCCGACGGGCTCACCAACGGATCGGCACCGGAAGGGCCGTCAGAAGCCCCGACACCGCCACCACCACGCCCAGCGCGACGACCTCCGCGCGCGCGGGGGAGCAGGCGGTCAGCGGGTCGGCCGCGCGGCTCAGCCGGATCCGGGCCCACAGCGCGAGAGCGGCGACGGCGGCCACCAGGAGCACCTTGGCCAGCAGGACCCGCCCGTAGGCGGTGTCCGTCAGCTGGTCCAGGATCGTGCCGGCCGGCATCCGGCGCAGCGAACTGCACACCCCGGTGGCCGTCAGGGCCGCCAGCAGAACGGCCGCCACGCGCGCGTAGAGCCCCAGCAGGGCCGGCCCCGCCTCCGTCGCCCCCCAGCGCCGCAGGGTCCGCAGAACGTAGAGCAGACCGCCCACCCACAGGGAGGCGCACGTCAGATGGACGAGGGTCAGCCCGGAGCCGAGCAGCGGGCTGTACTCGGTCGTGGGGTGCGCGCGGAGTGCGTCCGCGACGATCACCGCGGCCAGCGGCCACACCTGGAGCCCGGGCCGCCGTGAGGTCGCGCACAGCCAGGCCGCGAGGAATCCGTTGACCTCCAGCAGTGCGAGCTTGCCGTCACGGGACTCGTAGAGACCGCCGACGTCGATGTCGGCGACGGAGTCCGGCACCAGGTTGCCCGTGGCCACCACCGAGGCCAGCCCCAGCGCGGCTGCGAGACCGACGGCGGCCGCGTACGGCGACCAGCTGCGGGGCCGCTCCGGGGGAGCGCCGGGCAGCGACCGGGCCAGCCGGTTCGCGAAGAGTTCGCCGAGCGGAACGCTCAGCGCGGCGAAGAGCACCGCGCGCAGCAGGGCGATGCCACCGGTGCCGGGAGCCTCGGCCTCCCCGGTGCCGTGCAGCGCGGGGGAGGGGCCGAGCACGGGTATCAGCGCGCCCAGGGCCACCAGCACGAGTACGACGACCGTCCGGCCGGTGCCGGAGGGCCGTGAGTGGCGTCCGGTGTCGGTGGTCCGGAACGGGGGGCGTATCGAGGTCACCCCAGGATCTTCACCAAGTCACCAGATCCGGGCAAGTTCCGCCGGCGCCCTCACGAGTCCCGTGCCGTGTCGGTCGGGGGCGCGTCCTGCGGGTGGGACGCGGCCGACCACCACAGCCGCACCTCCTTGCGCACGTCCGTGGGGCGCAGCTCCCACCCCTGGGCGAGGGCGACTTCGGCGACGTACCGTCCGCCGACGCCGCGGTAGACGCGCCGCGGTATCTCGCACTCCACGGGCGGCCGCGCCTTCTTCCGCTCGCGCGGGGCGGAGGCCCGCTCGGTCCAGTTGCCCACGACCTTGTCGACCCGCGCCCGGTAGTAGGCGGCATCCCCCTCGTGCCGCAGCTCGGGCCACGTCACACACCAGGAACCCAGCCGGACGATGCCGTCGAGGACGTCGCCCGTGAACTTCACGTAGCCGCGTCCGAAGCCCTCACTGACCGCCGCGATCCCGTCGGCGAACAGGCCCACCACGAAGAGCACCACGGCGGCCGCCGGCCAGAGCACGCACAGCAGCGGGGCGACCAGCAGGGTCGCGACGAACCTCAGGGCCAGCGACCAGCGGGGGCGCACCGGTTCGGGCCCCCAGGCGGCGGGATCCTCGTACGTGTCCATGGCGAAGATACTGCCGCACGACGACGGGGGCGGCGGACCCGGTGGGAACCGGACCGCCGCCCCCGCATCACGCACGGGTACGCGTACCGGCTACCAGGTCACCGCGTCCAGCGCGTCGGCCATGCCCCAGCCGTAGAAGCCGTTGCGGTTCTTCGGGCCCTCGCACACCGCGTCGACCTTGCCGTCGCCGTCGATGTCGTACGGCTTGGTGCACGCCGTGGCGTCGGCCTCGGCGTACAGCAGGGCCTTCACCATGGCGGGGGAGGCGTGCGGGTGCGTCGACTTGATGAGGGCGGCGACGCCCGCGACGTGCGGCGAGGCCATCGACGTACCGGCCATGTAGCCCCACTTGCCGCCGGGCAGCGTGCCCAGGATCAGGCCGCTGGTGGCGGGCGGCTCCGGGGTCTGGTAGGCCGTCGAGTCGCCGCCGGGCGCGGCGATGTCGATGACGCCGAGGCCGTGGTTGGAGAAGGACGACTTGAGGCCCTTCGCACCGGTCGCCGCGACCGTCACGACACCAGGCAGCTGGGTCGGGATGTCCAGGCACTTCGACGGGTCGACGGTCCGGTCGCCGGGCGTGGTGTCGTTGGGCGAGGACGGGTCGGTGATCTCGTCGGAGCTGAGGTCGTAGTTCTCGTTGCCGGCCGCGGCGACGTTGACCGCGCCCTTCTTCTCCGCGTACCGGGAGGCCCGCGAGACGGCCTCGACGAGCGCCTTCTGGTCCGGGTCGTCCTTGCAGTTGAAGTACCACGGGTCGGTGTAATAGCTGTTGTTGGTCACGTCGACGCCGTGCTCGGCCGCCCACATGAAGCCGCAGACCACGGCCTCGGTGTAAAAGAAGCCGTCCGGGTTGGAGACCTTGATGCCGGCCACCTTCACCCCGGGTGCCACGCCGGTCATGCCGACGCCGTTCTTGGCGGCGGCTATCTCCCCGGCCACGTGGGTGCCGTGCGGGCTCTCCGCCGCGCTCGGCCGCCAGGCCCCGTCGGCGGTGTCCGGCTTGCCCGCCACGCAGTTGACCGACGCCTGCCGGTCGAAGTTCGGGGCGATGTCCGGGTGGGTGTCGTCCACACCGGTGTCGATGACGGCGACGGTCACCTTCTTGCTGCCCAGCGACTTCTCGTGCGCCTTGTCCGCCTTGATGGCGGGCAGGTCCCACTGGAGCGACTCCAGCGGGTCCTGGCCCGTGGCCTTCGCGGAGGCGGCCTCGGCGGCGGCCAGTTCCTCGCCGCCGAGCACCTGCGGCGCGCCCGTGTCCGTGGTGGCGGCCGAGGGCAGCGGCGCGGTGCGGGTGGCACCGGCCGACTGCACGCCGCGCACCTTGCGGACGGTCTTGGCGAAGTCGGGGTTGGCGGAGTGGACGACGATCACGCCGATCCGGTCGTACGACGTGACGATCGTGCCGCCCGCCTTGGCTATCGCCCGCCGCACGGTGGCCGACGGACGGTGCCCGGAGGCGACGTTGACGACGTAGCTGAGCGAGGTCGCGTCCGCCGCCGTCGAGGGCGCGGCCTCGGCCGCGGGGGTCGCGGCGGCCGGGGTGCCCGGCAGGAACGCGAGCGACGCGGCCACGGCCAGGCCCGCCGGAATCGCGAGGGCACGGCGGTGACGCGAGAGGGGAGCGGTCATGCGTGGTGTCTCCAGTCCGTCGGGAAAACTCGGGAAACGAGCCGGCGTCTGGAGCGCGGATCGCGCGCGAAACGCAGATGATCCATGGGTTCTCCACATCATCCGGCAGAACGGCACCTGCCCGGACACGGGTAATCGGGCAGGTACATGACGTAGTGGTGCAGGGTGAAGCTATCCCCCGAAGTCCCTGGCCAGCAATGACCCGCCGAGGACGACTTCGGAAAGTGCCACGGGTGTTGAACCGGTCCCCGCGGGGCGCCGTGTCGTTGGACAGGGAGCCCGAGCACGATCAGCCCCCTGCGAGAACACCGAGGTCCAAGCCGTCATGTCCGTCGTACGAGGAGACTCCGTGGCCACCGACGCACCGCCCCCCTCCAAAGAGGAGCCCCCCTCGCAAGAGGAACACCGACTCCCCTCCGCCGAGGAGTTCTCCGAAGTGCAGCAGAGCGCCGAGTTCGCCGAACTGCGCCGCTCCTTCCGCTCCTTCGCGTTCCCGCTGACCGTCGCCTTCGTCGCCTGGTACCTGCTCTACGTGCTGCTGTCGAACTACGCCGGCGGCTTCATGGGCACCAAGCTGTTCGGCAACATCAACGTCGCGTTCGTCTTCGGCATCGCCCAGTTCGTCACCACGTTCCTCATCGCCTGGTGGTACTCGCGGCACGCCGCCGCGAAGCTCGACCCCAAGGCCGAGGCCATCAAGACCCGGATGGAGGGCGGCGCATGAGCCCCGCACAGTCCGTTTTCGCCGCCGAGCTGGCCGCCAACGAGGCCAGCGAGCACCGGCCGCTCATCATCACGCTCTTCGCGGTCTTCGTCCTCGCCACGCTCGGCATCACCGTCTGGGCCGGCCGCCAGACCAAGGACGCGGCCGACTTCTACGCGGGCGGCCGCCAGTTCAGCGCCTTCCAGAACGGCCTCGCCGTCTCCGGCGACTACATGTCGGCGGCGTCCTTCCTCGGCATCGCCGGCGCCATCGCCCTCTTCGGCTACGACGGCTTCCTCTACTCCATCGGCTTCCTGGTCGCCTGGCTGGTCGCCCTGCTCCTGGTCGCCGAGCCGCTCAGGAACTCCGGCCGCTACACGATGGGCGACGTCCTCGCCTACCGCATGCGCCAGCGCCCGGTGCGCACCGCCGCCGGCACCTCCACGATCGTCGTCTCGATCTTCTACCTGCTGGCCCAGATGGCGGGCGCGGGCATCCTGGTCTCGCTGCTGCTCGGCATCACCTCCGACGCGGGCAAGATCCTCATCGTCGCCCTCGTCGGCATCCTGATGATCGTGTACGTCACCATCGGCGGCATGAAGGGCACCACCTGGGTCCAGATGGTCAAGGCCGTGCTGCTGATCGGCGGCACCATCCTGATCACCTTCCTGGTGCTGCTGAAGTTCGACTTCAACATCTCCGACCTGCTCGGCAAGGCCGCCGAGAACAGCGGCGCCGGCTCCGCCTTCCTGGAGCCCGGCCTCCAGTACGGCGCGAACGGCACCTCCAAGCTCGACTTCATCTCCCTGGGCATCGCCCTGGTGCTCGGCACCGCCGGCCTGCCGCACATCCTGATCCGCTTCTACACGGTGCCCAACGCCAAGGCCGCCCGTAAGTCGGTGAACTGGGCCATCGGCATCATCGGCGCCTTCTACCTGATGACCATCGCCCTCGGCTTCGGCGCCGCGGCGCTCGTCGGCAAGGACGAGATCATCGCGTCCAACCCGTCCGGCAACACGGCGGCGCCCCTGCTCGCGCTGCACGTCGGCGGCGTCGACTCGGCCTGGGGCGCGATCCTGCTCGCCACGATCTCGGCGGTGGCCTTCGCGACCATCCTCGCCGTGGTCGCGGGCCTCACCCTCGCCTCGTCCTCGTCCTTCGCGCACGACATCTACGCCAACGTCATCCGCAAGGGCCAGGCCACCGAGAAGGAGGAGATGCGGGCGGCCCGCTGGGCGACCGTCTTCATCGGCATCGTCTCCATCGCGCTCGGCGCCCTCGCCCGGGACCTGAACGTGGCCGGCCTGGTCGCCCTGGCCTTCGCGGTCGCCGCGTCCGCCAACCTGCCGACCATCCTCTACAGCCTCTTCTGGAAGAGGTTCACCACCCAGGGGGCCCTGTGGTCGATCTACGGCGGCCTGATCGTCGCCGTCGGCCTGGTGCTGTTCTCGCCCGTCGTCTCCGGCGACCCGAAGGCGATGTTCCCGGACGTCGACTTCGCCTGGTTCCCGCTGAAGAACCCGGGCATCATCTCGATCCCGTTCGGCTTCCTGATGGGCTGGCTCGGCACGGTCCTGTCGAAGGAGGAGCCCGACAAGGCGAAGTACGCGGAGCTGGAGGTCCGGTCCCTGACCGGCACCGGAGCCCACTGACCGCCCCCGCCCGACCGGTACCGGCGCGGCCGCTCGTAGATCCCTACGACGCGGCCGCGTCGCGCGTCGTGGGTTCGCTCCGATGTCGATGTCCGACCGGTCACGTAGGCTCGACGGTGTCGGAGGAGAGAAGTGCTCCGCCGATCCGCGTCGAGGGAGGGGGCCCACGTGCTCATCGACACCTACGGCCGAGTGGCCACCGACCTGAGGGTCTCGCTCACCGACCGCTGCAACCTGCGCTGCACCTACTGCATGCCCGAAGAGGGCCTGCAGTGGCTCGCCAAGCCCGACCTGCTCACGGACGACGAGATCGTCCGCCTCATCGACATCGCGGTCACCTCCCTCGGTATCGAGGAGGTCCGCTTCACCGGCGGCGAGCCGCTGCTGCGCCCCGGCCTGGTCGGCATCGTCGAGCGCGTGGCGGCTCTGGAGCCCCGCCCCCAGATGTCGCTCACGACCAACGGCATCGGCCTCAGGCGCACGGCCACGGCCCTGAAGGCGGCGGGCCTGGACCGGGTCAACGTCTCGCTGGACACCCTGCGCCCCGACGTCTTCAAGACCCTCACCCGCCGGGACCGCCACAAGGACGTCCTGGAGGGCCTGGCGGCCGCCCGCGAGGCCGGACTCACCCCGGTCAAGGTCAACAGCGTCCTGATGCCGGGGCTCAACGACGACGAGGCCCCCGACCTGCTCGCCTGGGCCGTCGAGCACGACTACGAACTGCGCTTCATCGAGCAGATGCCGCTGGACGCCCAGCACGGCTGGAAGCGCGAGGGCATGGTCACCGCCGGTGACATCCTGACCTCCCTGCGGACCCGCTTCGAGCTGACCGCCGAGGGCTCCGAGGAGCGCGGCTCGGCCCCCGCCGAACGCTGGCTG
Source organism: Streptomyces rubrogriseus (assembly GCF_027947575.1). Taxonomy (NCBI): domain Bacteria; kingdom Bacillati; phylum Actinomycetota; class Actinomycetes; order Kitasatosporales; family Streptomycetaceae; genus Streptomyces; species Streptomyces rubrogriseus. The sequence goes on from NZ_CP116256.1 coordinate 2,251,106, forward strand.
GTGGACGGCGGCCCGCACCGGGTCGGCGTCATCGCCTCCGTCACCCGCCCGTTCTGCTCGGCCTGCGACCGCACCCGCCTGACCGCCGACGGCCAGGTGCGCACCTGCCTGTTCGCCACCGAGGAGACCGACCTGCGCGCGGCCCTGCGCTCCGACGCCCCAGACGAGGAGATCGCCCGCATCTGGCGCCTGGCCATGTGGGGCAAGAAGGCGGGCGCGGGCCTCGACGACCCGACCTTCGTCCAGCCCGACCGCCCGATGTCGGCGATCGGGGGCTAGGACCGGGGCCCTTACGGCCTGCCGGAGTCCTCCGGGGCTTCCCACTCGGCGAGCGGGACCACGTCCTTCAGGAAGTTCCGCACCCCGAGGAACTGGGACAGGTGCTCGCGGTGCTCGTCGCACGCGATCCACGTCTTGCGGCGCTCCGGAGTGTGGACCTTCGGGTTGTTCCACGCCAGCACCCACACGGCGGGGGTGCGGCAGCCCTTGGCGGAGCAGATCGGGGTGGTTTCGTCACTCACGGTTTCGTCTCACAGATCCACGCACAGGGCCCGCACACAAGGCGACGCCGAGCAGCCACGGGGGGAGCTGCCCGGCGTCGGTCCGTCGCTCCGACGGGGGATGCGGAGCGCGTACGAAGTATGTCACGGCTCACCCATGGCCCGGCACCGGAACAACACGATTCATCTGAGCATTTCTTCGGCCTGGCGCGGAATCGACGCCGCCGCGCAGGGGGCGCGGCGGTCACGGTCGGCCGTGCGGCTCACCGGCCGCACCCGGCCCCGGATCGGCGGTCGCGCCCTCCGGGACGGATTCCGCCGCGCCGCTCCCGGCCCGCGGCGGCATGATCATCGGCGGGGTCGGCGCCGTCACGAACGTCGACGGCAGGGATGGCGCGTTCTCGCGCCCGGCGTTGGCGATCACGACCGCGATGTACGGCAGGGCGGCACCGAGGACCAGGGCCACGATCGCCACGTGCCGTTCCACGTTCCACAGGCAGACCGCGAGGATCACCGAGGCCGTACGGATCGACATCGAGATGATGTACCGCCGCTGCCGCCCGCGCACGTCCTCCTGGAGGCCCGTCCGGGCCCCGGTGATCCGGAACACCTCGGCACTGCCGCCGGCACTCTGCTTCCGCATCTGCTTCCACCATCCGCCCGCATCGGACTCTCCCCGCCCCGCTCTCGTCCGCGGCCGCTCGGGGACTCCGGTCCCGGACAACTCACCACGTTACGCCGCGCCTGCGCCGCTCACGAGACCGGGGCACCCCCGGTCCGGCCGTACCGGGTGCGCCTTCCGGCCGGGCGCCGGTCCCCCGTTCGGCCGTACGCGGCATGCGCCGTACGCCGTACGCCCGAACACTGGTGGCATTGCTCGCGTAGAGCCGGACGAGGAGGCAGCCATGGGCTGGTTGTGGGCGATCATCGTGGGATTCGTGCTGGGCCTGATCGCCAAGGCGATCATTCCCGGCAAGCAGCACATGCCGCTGTGGCTGACCACCATCTGCGGCATGATCGGCGCGATCATCGGCAACGCGATCGCCCGCGCGGCCGGCGTCGAGGCGACGGCCGGCATCGACTGGTGGCGGCACCTGTTCCAGCTGGTGGCGGCGATCATCGTGGTCGGCCTCGGCGACGCGGCCTACGCGTCAGTACGCGGCAACAGGCGACGCGAACGGGCCTGACCCCGCCCCGGACCCACCCCGTACGGCGAAGGGGCGTGCGCCGGCCGCCGCATGGCTGCCGGAGCACGCCCCTCGCGCGTGCGCCCGCTCAGGCGCCGGTGACCTCCACCGCGGCCAGGTTCTTCTTGCCGCGGCGCAGCACCAGCCAGCGCCCGTGCAGCAGGTCCTCCTTGGCGGGGACGGCGTCCTCGCCGCTGACCTTGGCGTTGTTCACGTAGGCGCCGCCCTCCTTCACCGTGCGGCGCGCGGCGGACTTGCTGGCCACCAGGCCCACCTCGGCGAACAGGTCGACGACCGGGGCCGGCTCGGCGACCCGGACGTGCGGCAGCTCGGAGAGGGCCGCGGCCAGCGTCGCCTCGTCCAGCTCCGCCAGCTCGCCCTGACCGAAGAGGGCCTTGGACGCGGCGATCACGGCGGCCGTCTGCCCGGCACCGTGCACCAGCGTCGTCAGCTCCTCGGCCAGCGCACGCTGCGCGGCCCGCGCCTGCGGACGCTCCTCGGTCTGCCGCTCCAGCTCCTCCAGCTCCTCGCGGGAGCGGAAGGACAGGATGCGCATGTACGTCGAGATGTCCCGGTCGTCCACGTTCAGCCAGAACTGGTAGAACGCGTACGGCGTCGTCATCTCCGGGTCGAGCCAGACGGCGCCGCCCTCGGTCTTGCCGAACTTGGTGCCGTCCGCCTTGGTCATCAGCGGCGTCGCGTAGGCGTGCACGGACGCGTCCGGCTCCAGGCGGTGCAGCAGGTCGAGACCGGCCGTGAGGTTGCCCCACTGGTCGCTGCCGCCCTGCTGCATCGTGCAGCCGTACCTCCGGTAGAGCTGGAGGAAGTCCATCGCCTGGAGCAGCTGGTAGCTGAACTCCGTGTAGCTGATCCCCTCGGAGGACTCCAGGCGCCGGGCGACGGAGTCCTTGGTCAGCATCTTGTTGACCCGGAAGTGCTTGCCGATGTCCCGCAGGAACTCGATCGCCGACAGGCCCTCGGTCCAGTCGAGGTTGTTGACCATCACCGCGGCGTTCTCGCCCTCGAAGGACAGGAACGGCTCGATCTGGCCGCGCAGCCGCTGGACCCAGCCCGCGACGGTCTCCGGCGAGTTCAGCGTGCGCTCCGCGGTCGGGCGCGGGTCGCCGATCTGGCCCGTGGCCCCGCCGACCAGCGCCAGCGGCCGGTGTCCGGCCTGCTGGAGCCGGCGCACGGTGAGCACCTGCACCAGGTGCCCCACGTGCAGGGACGGCGCGGTCGGGTCGAAACCGCAATAGAACGTGACGGGACCGTCCGCGAGCGCCTTGCGCAAAGCGTCCTCGTCGGTGGACTGGGCGAACAGCCCGCGCCACTTCAGCTCGTCGACGATGTCCGTCACGGTTCTCGTGTCTCCTTGAGTGGTCTCGCGAAATCAGGTACGAGGTTATACGCCCTGGCTGACAGAGCTCATATTGAAATCGGGGACCCGCAGCGCCGGCATCGCGGCCCTGGTGAACCAGTCGCCCCACTCCCTGGGCAGCGTCTTCTCCGTCCGCCCCGCCTCCGAGGCCCGCCCCAGCAGGCCCACCGGCGACTCGTTGAACCGGAAGTTGTTCACCTCGCCGACGACCTCGCCGTGCTCGACGAGGTAGACGCCGTCCCGGGTCAGCCCGGTCAGCAGCAGCGTCGCCGGGTCGACCTCGCGGATGTACCAGAGGCAGGTCAGCAGCAGCCCGCGCTCCGTGTTCGCGACCATCTCGTCCAGGGACCGGTCGGGGTCGCCGCCGTCCAGGATCAGGTTGCCGATCGCGGGCGCCACCGGCAGCCCGGTCAGCCCGGCGCTGTGCCGGGTGGTCGTCAGCCGGTGCAGCTCGCCGTCCCGGATCCAGTCGGTCGCCGCCACCGGCAGCCCGTTGTCGAACACCGACTGGTCGCCGCCCGACGAGTGCGCGACCACGAACGGCGCGCTCTCCAGCCCCGGCTCGTGCGGATCACTGCGCAGCGTCAGCGGCAGTGTGCCCAGCCGCTCGCCGACCCGGGTGCCGCCGGGCTTGGAGAACACCGTGCGCCCCTCGACCGCGTCCCGTCCGGAGGCCGACCAGTACTGGTAGATCAGCAGGTCCGCGACCGCGGTGGGCGGCAGCAGCGTCTCGTACCGTCCCGCGGGCAGCTCCACCCGGCGCTCGGCCCAGCCCAGCCGTACGGCCAGCTCGGCGTCGAGGGCCGCCGGGTCGACGTCCTTGAAGTCCCGCGTAGCCCGCCCCGCCCACGCCGACCGGGTACGGTCCGGCGACTTGGCGTTCAGCTCCAGCGTCCCGTTCGGCTGGTCGTGCCGCAGCCGGAGCCCCGTCGAGGTGCCGACGTAGGTCGAGGTCATCTCGTGGTTCGCGAACCCGTACAGCTCCCGGCCGCCCGCACGCGCGCGGGCGAACGCCTCGCCGAGCGCCGGCGCGAAGTCGGCGAACACCGCGGACGAGGTCTCGGCGGGCGCGTCGGTGAAGTCCGGCGCCGCCGCCCCGCCCGTGACCAGCGGCTGCGCGTCCTCGGCCGGACCGGCATTCCGCGCGGCGGCCTCGGCGGCCCGCACCAGGGGCTCCAGCTCGTCCAGGGTCACGGCCGAGCGCGACACCACCCCGGACGCCGTGCCCTCGCGCCCGTCCACGGTGGCGACGACGGTCAGCGTGCGCCCGCGCGTGACACCGTTGGTGGTCAGCGCGTTGCCCGCCCAGCGCAGGTTGGCGGTGGACTCCTCGTCGGCGATGACGACGCACCCGTCCGCCCGGGACAGCTCCAGCGCCCGCTCGACGGCCTCGTGCGGCTTGCTGCTGCGGACGCTCATCGACCGGCCTCCTGCGTGGTGTTCAGAATGTTGACTCCCTTGAAGAGGGCGGACGGGCAGCCGTGCGAGACGGCCGCGACCTGGCCCGGCTGGGCCTTGCCGCAGTTGAAGGCGCCGCCCAGGACGTACGTCTGCGGGCCGCCGACGGCCGCCATCGACCCCCAGAAGTCGGTGGTCGTCGCCTGGTACGCCACGTCCCGCAGCTGACCGGCGAGCCGCCCGTTCTCGATCCGGAAGAACCGCTGACCGGTGAACTGGAAGTTGTAGCGCTGCATGTCGATGGACCAGGACCGGTCCCCGACGACGTAGATCCCGCGGTCGACGCCCCCGATCAGGTCCTCGGTCGACAGCCCGCCCGGATCCGGCAGCAGCGACACGTTGGCCATCCGCTGCACCGGCACGTGCGCGGGGGAGTCGGCGTAGGCGCACCCGTTGGACCGCTCGAAGCCGGTGAGCCGCGCGATCCGCCGGTCGAGCTGGTAGCCCACCAGCGTGCCGTCCTTGACCAGGTCCCAGGACTGCCCCTCGACGCCCTCGTCGTCGTACCCGACGGTCGCCAGGCCGTGCTCGGCGGTGCGGTCGCCGGTGACGTTCATCAGCTCGGAGCCGTAGCGCAACTTGCCGAGCTGGTCGAAGGTGGCGAAGGAGGTGCCGGCGTAGGCGGCCTCGTAGCCGAGGGCGCGGTCCAGCTCGGTGGCGTGGCCGATGGACTCGTGGATGGTCAGCCACAGGTTCGACGGGTCGACGACCAGGTCGTACAGGCCCGCCTCGACGCTCGGCGCCCGCATCTTCTCGGCGAGCAGCTCCGGGATCTCGGCCAGCTCGGAATCCCAGTCCCAGCCGGTGCCGGTCAGATACTCCCAGCCCCGTCCGGCGGGCGGCGCCAGCGTGCGCATGGAGTCGAACTCGCCGCTGGAGTCGTCCACCGACACGGCGGTGAGCACCGGGTGCAGCCGCACCCGCTGCTGCGTCGTCACGGTCCCGGCGGTGTCGGCGTAGAACTTGTTCTCGTGCACGGTGAGCAGCGAGGCGTCCACGTGGTCGACCCCGTCGGCCGCCAGCAGCCGCGCGCTCCAGTCGGCCAGCAGGGCGGCCTTCTCCGCGTCCGGCACGGCGAAGGGGTCGATCTCGTACGCCGAGATCCAGGTCTTGTCGGCGTGCACGGGCTCACCGGCCAGCTCGACCCTCTCGTCCGACCCGGCCGCCTTGATCACCTGCGCCGACAGCTTCGCCATCGCCACCGCCTGCGAGGCGACCCTGGCGGCCGCGTCCAGGGTGAGGTCCACGCCGGACGCGAAACCCCACGTGCCGCCGTGCACCACCCGCACCGCGTACCCGAGGTCGGTGGTGTCCGAGGACCCGGCGGGCCTGGCGTCCCTGAGCCGCCAGGACGCGTTGCGCACCCGCTCGAGGCGGAAGTCGGCGTGCTCCGCGCCGAGCGCACGCGCACGGGCGAGGGCTGCGTCGGCGAGGGCGCGTAGGGGGAGTGCCGTGAAGGCTTGGTCGATGCTGTGAGGCACCTGCGTCTCTTTCTGTCGGCGTGACCGGTCGTCTGCCGCGACACCGGGGGCTGCGCCGCATCATGTCGCGTCGGCCGTCCGGCGACCACACCTTTCCCACCGCGCCCGGCACGGTTCTGTAGGGACCCGACAGACAGCCCCGTAAGCCACTGTGGGTGCCCGAGTCTCTGAGCGAGTCGGGGGACCGATAGATTTTCGAGGAAGCCGCCTGCTGTCGCCGTCCGCCGTACGGGTGACCGGGCGGGTGCGCCAGACCGCTATCGAAAGGGTGATCCGATGAGCCGCTCGGTTCTCGTCACCGGAGGAAACCGGGGCATCGGCCTCGCCATCGCCCGCGCTTTCGCCGACGCCGGCGACAAGGTCGCGATCACGTACCGCTCGGGTGAGCCGCCGGAGGGCTTCCTGGCCGTCAAGTGCGACATCACCGACACCGAGCAGGTGGAGCAGGCCTACAAGGAGATCGAGGAGACGCACGGTCCGGTCGAGGTCCTGATCGCCAACGCCGGCGTCACCAAGGACCAGCTCCTGATGCGCATGTCGGAGGAGGACTTCACCTCCGTCGTCGAAACCAACCTCACCGGCACCTTCCGCGTGGTCAAGCGCGCCAACCGCGCCATGCTGCGCGCCAAGAAGGGCCGCGTCGTCCTCATCTCGTCGGTGGTCGGGCTGCTCGGCTCCGCGGGCCAGGCGAACTACGCCGCCTCCAAGGCCGGCCTGGTCGGCTTCGCGCGCTCCCTCGCCCGTGAGCTGGGGTCGCGCAACATCACCTTCAACGTCGTCGCGCCGGGCTTCGTCGACACCGACATGACCAAGGTGCTCACCGACGAGCAGCGGGCGAACATCGTGTCGCAGGTGCCGCTGGGGCGGTACGCGCGGCCCGAGGAGATCGCCGCGACGGTGCGGTTCCTCGCCTCGGACGACGCCTCGTACATCACTGGAGCCGTCATTCCCGTTGACGGCGGACTGGGAATGGGTCACTGATCACCATGAGCGGAATCCTCGAGGGCAAGCGCGTCCTGATCACCGGTGTGCTGATGGAGTCCTCCATCGCCTTCCACGCCGCGAAGCTGGCCCAGGAGCAGGGCGCCGAGATCATCCTGACCGCCTTCCCGCGGCCGACGCTGACCGAGCGCATCGCCAAGAAGCTGCCCAAGCCCACCAAGGTCATCGAGCTGGACGTCACCAACGACGAGCACCTCGCCCGGCTCGCCGACGTCGTCGGCGAGGAGCTGGGCGGCCTCGACGGTGTCGTGCACTCCATCGGCTTCGCGCCGCAGGACGCGCTCGGCGGCAACTTCCTGAACACGCCGTTCGAGTCGGTCGCCACGGCCATGCACGTCTCGGCGTACTCCCTGAAGTCGCTGACCATGGCCTGCATGCCGCTGATGCAGAACGGCGGTTCGGTCGTCGGCCTCACCTTCGACGCGCAGTACGCCTGGCCGCAGTACGACTGGATGGGCCCGGCCAAGGCCGCGCTGGAGGCCACCAGCCGCTACATGGCCCGTGACCTGGGCAAGCAGAACATCCGCTGCAACCTGGTCTCGGCGGGCCCGATCGGGTCCATGGCCGCCAAGTCCATCCCGGGGTTCAGCGACCTCGCCGCCGTGTGGGACAGCCGTTCCCCGCTGGAGTGGGACCTGAAGGACCCGGAGCCGGCCGGCCGCGGCATCGTCGCGCTGCTGAGCGACTGGTTCCCGAAGACCACGGGCGAGATCATCCACGTCGACGGCGGGCTGCACGCCATCGGCGCCTGAGAAGACGCCACGCCCGAGGGCCCGCATCCCGTACGGGGTGCGGGCCCTCGCGTCGTCACGCAGGCGTGCGGTCCGGAGCGGCGCGGATCAGTGGTCCGCGGGCGGAGCGAACAGCGCCGGCCGGCACACGAACGGATAGGCCGCCGCCTCCTCGGCCGCCGTCGCCGCGTCGCCCGCGCGGATCGCGTCCACCAGCCGGGCGTGGTCCATGTGCATGGCCGGGGACATGCCCTCGCCCACGTCGCCGCGCAGCCAGTCCCGCATCACCTCGCCCAGGTCCGCGTACATCGCCGTCATCACGTTGTTGTGCGAGGCGGCCACGACCGCCAGGTGGAACGTGGCGTCCGCCGACACGAACGCCTCCGCGTCACCCGACTCCCAGGCCTCCTCCCGGCGCAGCAGCAGGCCGTCGATCTGCTTGAGGTCCTTCTCCGTGCGCCGCTCGGCGGCCAGCCGCGCGGCGGCGGACTCCAGCGTGGACCGCAGCTCGGCGATGTGCCGGGGGTCGGCGTCGGCGAAGCGGCGCTGCATCACGCCGGCCAGCTCGCTGGTCGCCACGACGTACGTGCCCGACCCCTGACGGATGTCCAGCAGGCCGTTGTGGGCCAGCGCGCGGACCGCCTCACGGACCGTGTTCCGGGCGACGCCGAGCTGCTCGACCAGCTCGGGCTCGGTGGGGATGCGGGAGCCGACCGGCCACTCGCCCGAGGCGATCTGCTGCCGTAGCGCCGCGATGACCTGCTCGGACAGTGCCGAACGACGGGGATGGCTCAGCGGCATGGCTCACCTGCGCACACGAGGGGACGAGCGAGTGGACAATCAATCATCCCATGATTCTATGATGGGTCTCATGGCTAGTGACGAAACCCGGACGGAGACACGTACGAAGACACGTACGGACACGCATACGGGGGCACGCACGCAGGAGCGTGTCGGGAACGGTGCGTCCGAGGTACCCGGCGAGGCGTCCGCCACGCACGCGTGGACGACCTGGACGACCCGTCTGCTCATCCTCGGCATCGTCCTGGCCGCGGTGAACCTGCGCCCCGCCATCACGAGCCTGGGCGCCCTCCTGGAGGAGGTCCGCGACGGGCTCGGCATGAGCGGCAGCATCGCCGGACTGCTGACCTCCGTGCCCCCGCTCTGCTTCGCCGTCTTCGGCGTCACCGCCCCCCGGCTGGCCCGCCGCTTCGGACCCGGCGCGGTGGTCTGCGCCGGCATGGTCGCCATCACCGCGGGCCTGCTGATCCGCCCGTACGCCGGCGGCACGGGCGGTTTCCTGGCCGCCACCGCCCTGGCACTGATGGGCATCGCGGTCAGCAACGTCCTGATGCCGGTCATCGTCAAGCGCTACTTCCCCGACCGCGTCGGTTCCATGACCGGCCTCTACTCGATGGCCCTCGCCTTCGGCACCTCCGTCGCCGCGGCGGCGACCGTGCCCCTGACCGACGCGCTGGGCGGCCACTGGCAGCCCGGCCTCGCCGTCTGGGCCGTGCTGCCCGCGCTGGCCGTGCTGCCGTGGATCCGCTTCGTGCGGAACCGCAAGGCGCCGTCCCCCACGGCGTCGTCCACGCCGCGGCCGGAGGGCGGGCGGTCCGCCGAGAAGCCCGCGGAACAGCCCCCGCTGCGGATCACCCGCAGCCGCACGGCCTGGGCGCTCGCCGTGTTCTTCGGCCTCCAGGCCACGGCCGCCTACATCACCATGGGGTGGATGGCGCAGATCTTCCGGGACTCGGGGGTCTCGGCCGGCACCGCCGGGCTGCTGCTCGCCGTGATCATGGTGATGGGCGTGCCGCTCGCCTTCGTCATCCCCCGGGTGGCGACCCGCCTGCCCCACCAGGGCCCGATCGTGGTGGTCCTGGGCGTGTGCGGGCTCGCCGGATACGCCGGTCTGTACTTCGCACCGGTCGGCGGCGCCTGGGCCTGGGCCCTGCTGCTCGGCGTCTCCAACTGTGCCTTCCCGCTGGCGTTGACCATGGTCGGCATGCGGGCCAGGACCGGGGCCGGCGTCGCCCAGCTGTCCGCCTTCGCGCAGAGCACCGGCTACCTGATCTCCATCCCGGGTCCGCTCCTGGTGGGCGTGCTCTACCAGCACAGCGGCGGCTGGGGGCTGCCGATCGCGCTGATGAGCGCGCTGATGGTGCCGCAGATCGTGGTGGGCGTCCTGGCGGGACGCGACCGCACCGTGGAGGACGAGGCGGGCCGCTGACCGGGCCGCACGGCGCGCGAGGCCCGCGGGTCCCGGCGGGCGGCCCGCCGGGAGCGGACCGCGCGGGGGATGCGAGACTTGCCGTATGCCAGTCCTCGACCCGAATCCCCAGCACGGCCAGAAGAAGATGCTGATCGTCTTCGGTGCCTTCCTCGCGATCTTCGTGATCATCGGCATCATCGCGACGATCGCCTCGCCGTGACCCCGCCCTCCGCGACCGGGTGGTGGGGTTAACCCCCCGTCCCCTAGGGGGTGAGGGTCAGGGTCAAGTGGGTGGACCTCCGGATGGGTTGGGCCCCGCGGATTCCGTAACTTCGAGATGTGCCCGCCACAGGCGGGCCGCGGAGCACGGACCAGGGACGCCCGAAGACCAGCGGAGGCACTCATGTCGGCCCCTACCCACACCCGGCCTCCCCGGACGACCCCGGGCGGCATGGACACCCGGCTGCCCTGGTGGGCCCTCGCCCTGCCCGTGCTCGCCTTCGTCGCGCTGCTCCTGCTGATACTCAATCCCGCCGACGCCCAGGCGGCCGCGGAGCAGCCCGCGACGGCCCACCTTCTGGAGCGGCTGGAGCAGCTGACCGGGCGCTGAGCGCCGACCGCAGGCTCCCGCACGCGTCCCGCGGTGAGCCCGCCTGTCAACTCCCAGAGCCCCATGGCCTGTTTCATGCGAAGCTGGATGACATGAGCGTCGCAGAACTCCGCAGGATTGTTCTCTTCCGGCATGCGAAAGCCGACTGGCCACAGGTGACCGACCACGAGCGGCCGCTCGCCGACCGGGGCCGCATGGACGCCGCGGAGGCCGGGCGCCGGCTCGCGGATACCGGCGTGCCCTTCGACCAGGCCCTGTGCTCCACCTCGGCCCGGACCCGCGAGACCTGGAAGCTCGCCGTCCAGGAGTTCCCGCACCGGCCGAAGACCGTCTACGAGGAGCGGATCTACGATGCCTCGCCCGGCGAGCTGATCGCCGTGCTCAACGAGACCCCCGACGACCTGCGGAACGTGCTGGTGATCGGCCACAACCCGGGCATGGAGGCGCTGACCGAGATCCTGGCCGGCTCGGCCGAGGACGAGGTCCGCGAGCGGATCAACCGCCGGGGCTTCCCGACCGCCGCCTTCGCGGTCCTCACCTTCACGGGCTCCTGGAAGGACGTGGAGCCCGGCCGGGCCGCCCTGGTCGACTACTGGGCGCCGACCGACTGACCCGCCGCCCCCACGTGACAGGGCCCGGCACCCTCGCGGTCCGGGCCCTCGCCGTGCCGGGCGTCCCCGGGGTCAGGGCCGACCGGGTCCGTCGCCGAGATCGTCGGCCAGCGTGTCCGCGGCCTCGACCTCCTCGCGGGTGATGCCCAGCAGGTAGAGCACGGTGTCGAGGAAGGGGACGTTCACCGCGGTGTGCGCCGCCTCGCGCACCACCGGCTTGGCGTTGAAGGCGACCCCGAGTCCGGCCGCGTTCAGCATGTCAAGGTCGTTCGCACCGTCACCGATCGCCACGGTCTGCGACAGCGGTACGCCCGCCGCGGCGGCGAACCGGCGCAGCAGCCGCGCCTTGCCCGCCCGGTCCACGATCTCCCCGGTGACCCGACCGGTCAGCCTGCCGTCGACGATCTCCAGCGTGTTGGCCTGCGCGAAGTCCAGCCCCAGCTGCTCCTGCAAGGCGTCGGTGACCTGGGTGAAGCCGCCGGAGACGACCCCCACCTGGTAGCCGAGCCGCTTCAGCGTGCGGATCAGGGTGCGGGCACCCGGCGTCAGCCGCACCTCGGCACGCACCTTGTCCACCACCGAGGCGTCAAGACCCGCCAGCAGGGCCACGCGCGCGTGCAGCGACTGCTCGAAGTCCAGCTCCCCGCGCATCGCGGCCGCCGTCACCTCGGCGACCTCGTCCTCGCACCCGGCGTGCGCGGCGAACAGCTCGATGACCTCGTCCTGGATCAGCGTGGAGTCCACGTCCATCACGACCAGGCGCTGCGCCCGGCGGTGCAGCCCCGCCGCGACGACCGCGATGTCCACGCCGAGCGCCGCGGCCTCGGTGGCCAGCGCCGTGCGCAACGGTTCGGTCTCCACGCCGGAGACCGCGAACTCGACGGCGGTCACCGGGTACTTGGCCAGCCGGAAGATACGGTCGATGTTGCTCCCGGACTCGGTGATCCGGGCCGCTATGGCGGCGGTCGCCTCGGCGGTGAGCGGGTGCCCGAGCACCGTGACCAGGGAGCGGCCGAATCCGCGCGGCCGGTTGTCGCCGATGCCGGAGATGATCTCCGCCTGCAGCTTCAGCGACTCCGCCCAACTGTGGACGGTCGCCCGCAGATCGCCCTCCAGACCGCGGGGCGGCTCGGTCACGAGCGCACACAGCACGATCCGGCCACGGGTGACGACCTGCTCGATGTCGACGACGTCGACCGAGTACGCGGCGAGAGTGTCGAACAGGCCGGCCGTGATGCCGGGCCGGTCCTTGCCGAAGATCTTGACGAGGAGAGTGGGAACGTCAGAGGTCTGCGAAGCGCTCATGGTGTTCCAACCGTATCCGGCACCCGGTGCCGCCCGCGCCTCAGGTCCGACTGGCGGACAGGAACGGCACCCCTTCCCGCCGGGGCGGTGGCGGAGTGGACCGGACCGTGGCTACCCGTCGCGGGGGCGCCGAGGCGGTGCGGGTGGCGGGGGCGGTGGAGGAGGAGGGCCCTCGCCCCAGGGCCTGGGCCGCGGCGGCCGCTCTCCCGGCCCCGGCGGCCTGCGCGGCGTTCCCGGGGGCGGGCCCAGCGGCCCGGCCACCGTGGGGGCGCCGTACACGTCGTCGTCGGACCGGCCGTCCGTCCCGCCGTCCGTCCCGCTGTCCGTCCCGCCGTCCTCCCGGCCCGCCCCGTCGCCGTACGACCCGGGGCCACCGCTCCGACGGCTCCCGCCGCCTCCCTGCCGCGCCGGGTCCGCTTGCCCCTGCCACGTGCTGCCGGGCGGCTGCTGTGCCCCGCACGCCGTATGCCCGGGCCCCGGCGGGGACCAGGCGTCGCGCGGTGGCGGGGCCGCCCCCGCCGGGCGGGCGTCTTCGGGTTCGCCCGTTCCCGGTGCCGTCGCCGGCGTCCGGCCGCGCCACCCCCTCCCACGACCGCAGGTACGGATTGGCGCCCGGGTCGGGCGGCCGGTGCGGCGGCGTACCCGGCCGGTACGGCCCCGGGACCGGGCCCGCATACTCCCCGACTCCAGCGCCGACGCCCTCCCGCACCGCCCCGGCACTGAGTGCCAAGCCTGTCGCCCGGGCCCCCGCCGCCCCGCTGGCGCACGCCAGCAGCGCCCCGGCGGCCCCCGCACCCGCGCCCCAGACGGCACCCAGCAGCAGGGCGGCACCGAGGTGTCCGTGCAGGTCGATGCCCGCGCCGAAGGCGTCGATGCCGAGCACCGACAGGGAGGCGTCCACGGAGACCTCCGTGAGCCGGGCCGACAGCGGCAGCGTCACCGCGGTGGCGATGCCCAGCCGCAGCGCACAGCGTCCGGCGAAGGCGAGGGGACGTGCGGCACCGGGCGTCACCGGTGTCCGTACCGCCGTCAGCACCCCGGCCAGCAGCATCATCAGTGCCGCGGCCGCCCCCAGCAGCCACACCCGTCCGTCCAGCTCCGCCAGCCGCCCCAGCGTGACCGGCCTTTCGGCCCCGGAGCCGAGCAGGTCGTCGAGGGGGGCCGGGAGCACCCCGGCCGGCTGACCGGTGGCCCGCCCGTCCCACGGCACGAACAGGCCGACCGGGACGCCGAGCCACACGCCGTTCGGCGCCCCCAGCAGCGCGGCCCCCGCGATCCGCCGGGGGTGGTCGTCGCCGATCGCCGCGTACGCCGCCGCCGCGAGTCCGGCCGCCACCGCCGTCAGCGCGACCGTGACCAGGGCGGACACGGCCGGCCGCACCACCCGGTGCAGGGCCTCGCACCCGCGCGGCAGCGGAGTGCGGCGCGAGGCCAGCACCGCGATCAGCAGCACCCCAGCGGACCAGACGAGACCGCCCAGCAGCGTGGGCGCGGTGTCGACGGTGAACCCGACGGCGGCCCGGGCGTCCACGAGGTCACCGACCCGGTCGGGCAGCAGCCCGCCGATGTCGCCCACGTCACCGAGCCCCGGAATCTCCAGCCCGCCGCTCCCGCCCCGGCCGGGCAGGTCGTCGAGCCCGAGCGAGGCGCCGTCGATCGTGACGACGTCGTGCCCCGCCCAGGCCAGTCCGCCCGTCATCGCCACGAACAGCGCGACCACCGCGCCCGCGCGCGCCAGGAGTTCGGCGGGCGAGACGAGGACTCCGGCCGCCCGCAGGGACCGCAGGAAGAAGAACGAAAGGAACAGCGCACCGACCAGCCCCACCCCCAGTGGCGTGATCTCGATGGCAGTGTGCGCCTCGGCCCCTTTCAGACCGAACGCGGACACATCACCGGCCGGTGTGACCGAACCACCCGCCCCGAGCGCCACGACCGCCGCGGTCATCGGCCCGAGTGAGCCCGCCGCGTCCGCGTCCAGCAGATGCAGCCCGAGCGCCGCCGTTCCCGCCATGCCGATCAACGCCCAGCTCACGGAGGCGATCGCGGACAGCAGTACGTCGCCCCACGGCACACCGGTGCCGTAGCCCTTGGTTCCGACGCTCGTGGACGCGCTCATGGCAGACCCCCCGATCCGCTGCGCGGTCAGGTTGCCGCGCATGTCCCCCTCGCGTGGAATACCACTCTCCGGGCAGGTTTCAACCCCGTCAACGGGAACGGCCGATGGGTGCATACGCACTTTTCACAAGGCCCGACTTTCGGTCAGGGCCCCGAGCCTGAAATAGTTCCCCCCGATGTTCGACATCCCTAGACTCCCCGCGACGGGGGTACATCGGGGGACAACTCAGTGGGGCATGGAGTGCCGGAACTCGTACTGGAATCCAATGGACGGACCTGGACGCTCGATCCGTCCCGGTCATACGCGCTAGGACGCGATCCGCAGGGGGAGCTTGTTTTCGACGACGCCAGGGTCTCCTGGCGACATGCCACGATCAGTTTCAACGGCCGCAGTTGGGTGGTCGAGGACCACGGCAGCACCAACGGCACGTTCGTGCACGGGCAGCGGGTCCAGCAGATGGAACTCGGTGCCGGCACGGTGCTGAACCTGGGCAACGCGACCGACGGGCCACGCGTGAGCCTGACCGGCGCACAGGCCCCGGCCGGCGCGCCGCAGGCCCAGCCGCAGCAGCAACAGCAGCAGCCGTACGCCGCGCAGGGCGCCAACGCGGGCTGGGCCCAGCAGGCGCCGCCCGCGCAGGAGCCGTTCCAGCAGCAGGCGCCGCCGCAGCAGTCGCCGCAGCACGGGCAGCAGCACCCGGCCCAGCAGGCGGGCTGGCAGCAGCAACAGCCACCGCAGCAGGTCGCGCCGCAGCAGGTCGCGCCGCACTTCCCCCAGCAGCAGGGACCAGGCGGCGCGGCGGGGGCGCCACCGGTCCACGGGGACCGCAGCCCGACCACGTTCCACCAGTTCTCGCTCGGCCGCGTCATGCGCATCGGCCGTGCCCTGGAGAACGACCTGGTCGTCTCGGACCTCCAGGTCTCCCGCAACCACGCGGAGTTCCACTCGACGCCCGACGGGCGCATGGAGATCCGCGACCTCGGCTCGCACAACGGCACGTACGTCAACGGCCAGCCGATCGCCAAGGGCGGCTCGCAGCTGCTCGGCCCGACCGACATCGTCGGTGTCGGCCACTCGACGTTCCAGATCGTCGGCGACCGGCTCGAGGAGTTCGTCGACACCGGTGAGGTCTCGTTCTCCGCCCGTCACCTGACCGTCACGGTCGACGGCGGCAAGCAGATCCTCAAGGACGTCTCCTTCGGCGTGCCCGAGAAGTCGTTGATCGCGGTCATCGGTCCGTCGGGATCCGGCAAGTCGACCCTGCTCAAGGCGCTCACCGGCTACCGGCCGGCCGACCAGGGCGAGGTCCTCTACGACAACCGGAACCTGTACAAGCAGTTCGCCGAGCTGCGCCAGCGCATCGGTCTGGTCCCGCAGGACGACATCCTGCACAAGGAGCTGACCGTCAAGAAGGCGCTCAAGTACGCGGCGAAGCTCCGCTTCCCGGCCGACACCACGGCCGCCGAGCGCGACGCCCGCATCGACGAGGTGCTGCGCGAGCTCAAGCTGGACATCCACAAGGACAAGAAGGTCACGTCCCTGTCCGGCGGCCAGCGCAAGCGCGTGTCCGTCGCCCTGGAGCTGCTCACCAAGCCGTCGCTGATCTTCCTGGACGAGCCGACCTCCGGCCTCGACCCGGGCATGGACCGGGACGTCATGCAGCTGCTGCGCGGCCTCGCCGACGACGGCCGCACCGTCCTCGTCGTCACCCACTCGGTGGCCGAGCTGGCGACCTGCGACAAGCTCCTGGTGATGGCGCCGGGCGGTTCCGTGGCCTACTTCGGCCCGCCCGAGGAGGCGCTGAACTTCTTCGGCTACGACACCTGGGCCGACGTCTTCTCCGCCTTCGAGAACTACCGCGACTACGACTGGGCGGGCCGCTGGAAGGGCTCGCAGCACTACCAGATGTACGCCGCGGACCTCGACGCCGTCGCGCCGCAGTCCGTACAGGTGCCGCCGATGCAGGCGATGAAGCCGCCGAAGCCGCAGGGCTGGATGTCGCAGTTCGTCACGCTGGTGCGGCGCTACACGTCGGTGATCGCCTCCGACAAGGGCTTCCTGGCCCTGATGGTGATCCTGCCCGCCGTGCTGGGCGCGGTCAGCCTGCTCATCGACGCGGACAAGGGCCTGCTGCCCAACCCCGCGAACCCGCAGACCGGCCGGATCATCCCGAACGGCACCGCCACCACGGTCCTGCTGATCCTCGCGGTCGGCGCCTGCTTCGCCGGTGCCGCGAACTCGGTCCGTGAGCTGATCAAGGAACGGGTGATCTACGAGCGGGAACGCGCGACCGGCCTGTCCCGGTCCGCGTACCTGATGTCCAAGGTCTTCGTGCTCGGCCTGATCACGGTGTTCCAGGGCCTGCTGGTCGGCGTGATCGGCTTCGCCAGCCGCGAGATCCCGGAGGAGGGGCTGGTCCTCGGCGGGATGACGCTGGTCGAGCTGTCCCTGCCGATCATGGCCCTCGGCTTCACCTCGATGATGTTCGGCCTGGTCATCTCGTCGCTGGTGAAGACCGCCGAGAAGACCATGCCGCTGCTGGTGATGTTCGCGATCATCCAGGTCGTCTTCACCGGCTGCCTCTTCGCCCTGAACGGCGCGGTCGGCGTCAACCAGTTCTCGTACCTGATGCCCTCGCGCTGGGCGGTCGCCGCGGCCGGTGCCACGCTGGACTTCAACAGGATCAGCCCGCCCGAGAAGGGCGCCGAGGCCGACCCGCTGTGGGAGCACACCGTCGGCGCCTGGGGCATGGACATGGTCGCGCTGATCGTCCTCGGCGTGATCTGCGGCTTCTTCGTCGCCCGCTTCCTGCGGCGGCACGAGCCCGAGGTCATGCGCAAGTAACCCGAGGTCCGGCGGGCCCGCAGGCCCGGCCCGCACGCCCCGAAGGGCGGCACCCCGTCAGGAGGGTGCCGCCCTTCGGCGTTGCGGTGCGGCGTCGGCGACGTCGTGAAGAGGTCCGCGCCGACCTCAGTACGCGCTGTCGACGTTGTCCATGGTGCCGTACTTGTCCGCGGCGTAGTTGCACGCGGCGACGATGTTGGCGACCGGGTCGTAGATGTTCTTGGAGGTCCCGGGGACGTGGTAGGCCGCGAACGTCGGCGGGATGACCTGGAGCAGGCCCTTCGACGGGATGCCGTTGATGGCGTTGATGTCCCAGTCGTTGATGGCCTTCGGGTTGCCGGAGGACTCCCGCATGATGTTGCGGTGGATGCCCTCGTAGGTTCCGGGGATGCCGTGCTTCTTCATGATGGACCGGGCCTCGCGGATCCAGCCGTCGAGGTTGTTCGGGTAGGACTTCGGCGCGGCCTTCTTGACCTCGGTGCGCTGCGCGGAGCGGCTGGTGGACTCCTTGGCCTCACGCTTGGCCGCGGCCTTCTTGGCGGCGGCCTTCTTCTCGGCGGTCGCCTTCTTGGCGGCCGCCTCCTTCTTGGCCTCGATGGCGGCGACCTTCTGGCTCGCGCCGGCGAGCTGGCCGGTGACACCGGCGTGCACGTCCTGGATCTGCTTGGTGCTGTACGCCACCTTGGCCGTGGGAGCGGCCTCGCTCGTGGTCGTCGTCTGGCCGCTGGCCGGGACGGCGGTGAGGGCGACGGCGGCGGCGCCGAGCGCGCCGACGCCGGCGATCGCGGCCTTCTGGGTGCGGTTCAGGGAACGACTGCGACCACGGGGAAGGATGTTCTTGAGCATGGCGGGATAGACCTCTTCGAATAGCGCGGAGGTCGCTCTCGTCCGGTGGGGACAGTTGGTGCTTCCGGCACAAACGCCGCGGGGGAGAACCCACGGCGCTGAGCGACGAGAGCAATTCTTAGCGGCCGCAAAATCCGGAGGCAAAGGTGTGACGTACGAAGCCGGGTAGTGGATCAGGGAACGGCAAAGCGGGGCAGATTGGACCATCTGCCCCGCTCAAAACGGACGAGTCGTTCTCCTACTCCCCTTCGTACGTGACGTGCGCCCTATGCGCGGGCTCACATCGACCCCCCACCTTTCTCACTGCTAGTTGCTGGAGCAATGCGATGTGTGAGTGGGTGTGCGCCGCCCTCCTACGGCAGGAGGAGATGGACGTCCCCGAACTCGTGCCACAGGTAGCGCCGCCGCACCGCAGCCTCGTACCCGCGGTCGATCGCCGCCCGCCCCGCCACCGCCTCCAGCATCAGCAGATGTGAGGCCTCGGGCTCGTGCAGGCCCGTCAGCAGGCCGTCCACCACCCGCACCCCGCGCTCCGGCGTCACCACCAGACCGGTCCACCCGGCCCGCGCCCGTACGACCCCGTCGGCCCCGGCCGCCGACTCCACCGCCCGTACGGCCGTCGTCCCCACCGCCACCACCCGCCCGTCACCGGCGCGCACGGCGTTGATCAGCCGCGCCGACGCCTCCGGCACGGCGAACCGCTCCGGATACGGCGGCTCGTGCGACTCCGCCGAGGCCACCCCCGTGTGCAGCGTCACCGGTGCGAACTGCACCCCACGGCTCACCAGCTCCGCCACCAGCCGCGCCGTGAAGGGCCGCCCAGCGCTCGGCATCTCCGCACTGCCCGTCCCGTCCGCGTACGGCAGCGCGAACACCGTCTGGTAGACGGACAGCGGCTGGTCCCGCTCCGTATAGGAGTAGCGAATGGGCCGCCCGTGCTCCCGCAGCAGCGCGGGCACCTCCACCCCCGACACCCGCGCCCACCACAACCGCTCCCCGCGCGCGCTCAGCGGCTCCTCCAGCACCAGCCGAGCACCACCCGGCAGCCGCACCTTCGTCCCCGCCAGGCCCCCGCAGTCGCGCCACTGCACCCCCTCTCCCTCCGCACGCGCGCGCGTGGTGCCCCTCCCGTCCGGTTCCCGCAGCTCCACCGCCCACCGGCCGTCGTCCCCGCGCGTGGAGAAGTGCACCACCACGCGCGCGTGCCCGACCCGGCCGTCCACGGCGGCCGCCAGCGTGGGCGAGGTGTTCACCACCAGCAGATCACCGGCCCGCAGCAGCCCCGGCAGCTCAGCGAACCCGTGGTGCGACACCTCGGTGCCCCGCGACACCAGCAGCCGCACGTCGTCCCGGTCGAGCCCCGGCCCCCGCTGCTCGGCCGGCACCCGGGCCGACAGCTCCTCCGGGACCCGCACCGCCAGTGGCGACTTCACCGCGCCTCCAGCAGCGCCGGAGCCCCGTAGCGCCCGCTCGCCGGACGCTCGTCCAGCAGCCGCAGCAGCCCCGGCACGACACTCGCCGGGTCCGGCCGCGGATCCTCGTCGTCCGGCACGGCCGCCGCGTACAGGTCCGTGGCCATGTCCCCCGGATCGACCGCCCAGACCCGCAGGCCCGGCTCCTCGGCCCCCAGCACCGCCGCCAGCTGGTCCAGGGCCGCCTTGGACGCCCCGTAGCCGCCCCACGTCTCGTACGCCTCGGCCGCCGCGTCGGAGCTGATCGTCAGCACCGCGCCCGCGGGAGCCTCCCGCAGCAGCGGCAGCGCCTCACGGACCAGGCCCAGCGCGGCCACCACGTTCACCTCCAGAGCCCGCCGCAGACCCTCCAGGGGCAGCTCCGCCAGCCGCACCAGCGGCTCCGCGCCCAGCGCGCTGGCATTGCTGACCAGCAGATCCACGCCGCCCAGCCGCCGGGCCTCCGTCACCAGCCCCGTCCGGTGCCAGGAGTCGGTGACGTCGCCGGGCAACGCCGCCACGCGCGTGCCGTACACCTCCAGCCCCCTCGCCGCCTCCTTGAGGACCTCGGCACTCCTCGCGTCCAGCACCAGGTCCCACCCCCGTGCCGCCAGGGCCTCGGCGAGTGCCCGGCCCAGCCCCTTGGACGCCCCCGTGATGATCGCAACCGGCATGACACACGTCCTCTTCGTCGTCCCCGCCGTCCGTCCGGCCGGCGTGATCCTCAACGTAGGAACCGGCCGCCGCCCCCGCCTCGGGCACGGGCCCCAACCTCCGAGGGCCCTTCGCCCTAGGCCGGCCGGACGGGACCCCGGACCTAGTCCCACCGCCCTAGGCGACGCCCGTCACCGGGCCGATCCCGCCCCCACCCGCCGCGGGTACCGTGAGGACATGAGCCACGGCCCCCGGTCCGGCCTCACCGCGGTGAGTTCCGCGCTGCTGGCCATGAGCAGGCACCTCGAGGTGCGCGACGTCCTCAAGACGATCGTCGCCTCGGCCCGCGAGCTGCTCGACGCCCAGTACGCCGCCCTCGGCGTCCCCGACGACCACGGCGGCTTCGCCCAGTTCGTGGTCGACGGCGTCAGCGACGAGCAGTGGAAGGCCATCGGCCCGCTGCCGCGCCAGCACGGCATCCTCGCCGCGATGCTCCACGAGGCCACCCCCGAGCGCCTCGCCGACGTCCGCAAGGACCCCCGCTTCGGCGGCTGGCCCTCCGCCCACCCCGACCTGGTCGACTTCCTGGGCCTGCCGATCCGGGACGGCGACGAGGTGCTCGGCGCCCTGTTCCTCGCGAACAAGAACTGTGAGAAGCCCGCGGGCGGCTGCGGCTTCACCGCGGACGACGAGGAACTGCTCGGCATCCTCGCCCAGCACGCCGCCATCGCCCTCACCAACGCGCGCCTGTACGAGCGCAGCCGCGAGCTGACCATCGCCGAGGAGCGCTCCCGCCTCGCCCACGAACTGCACGACGCGGTCAGCCAGAAGCTCTTCTCCCTGCGCCTGACCGCCCAGGCCGCCACCGCCCTGGTCGACCGCGACCCCGCGCGCGCCAAGGAGGAGCTGCACCAGGTCGCGACCCTGGCCGCCGAGGCCGCCGACGAGCTGCGCGCCGCCGTCGTCGAGCTGCGCCCCGCCGCGCTGGAGGAGGACGGCCTGGTCGCCACCCTGCGCACCCAGATCCAGGTCCTCGACCGGGCCCACGCCGCCCGCGTGACCTTCACCGGCCACGGCGTCAAAGCCCTGCCGGCCGCGCAGGAGGAGGCCCTGCTGCGCGTGGCCCAGGAGGCACTGCACAACGCCCTGCGCCACTCCGGGGCGGAACGCGTCACGGTGACCCTGCACCGGCGGGGCACCGCGACCGTCCTGCGGATCACCGACGACGGCGGCGGCTTCGACCCGCGCACGGTACGCCGCGCCGGACGCCACCTCGGCCTGGTCTCGATGCGCGACCGGGCCGGCGGCACCGGCGGCCGGCTCACCGTGCGGTCCGCGCCCGGCGAGGGCACCACGATCGAGATGGAGGTTCCCGGTGGCTGACGCGATCAGGGTGCTGCTCGTCGACGACCACCAGGTGGTCCGCCGGGGACTGCGCACCTTCCTGGAGGTACAGGACGACATCGAGGTGGTCGGCGAGGCCGCGGACGGCGCCGAGGGCGTCGACCGCGCCCAGGAGCTGAAGCCCGACGTGATCCTCATGGACGTCAAGATGCCGGGCATGGACGGCGTCGACGCGCTGCGCAGGCTCCGCGAGCTGGACAACCACGCGCGCGTGCTGGTCGTCACCAGCTTCACCGAGCAGCGCACCGTGGTCCCGGCCCTGCGGGCGGGCGCGGCCGGATACGTGTACAAGGACGTCGATCCCGACGCGCTGGCCGGCGCCATCCGCTCCGTCCACGCCGGGCACATCCTGCTCCAGCCCGAGGTCGCGGGCGCCCTCCTGAGCCAGGAGGAGAGCAGCTCCGGGCCGGGCAGGGCGGGCTCCCTCACGGAGCGGGAGCGCGAGGTGCTGGGCCTGATAGCGGACGGCCGCTCCAACCGGGAGATCGCGCGTGCGCTCGTCCTCTCCGAGAAGACGGTGAAGACCCACGTCTCGAACATCCTGATGAAACTCGACCTCGCGGACCGCACCCAGGCCGCCCTGTGGGCCGTGCGCCACGGCGTGGCCGGCTGACCGCGACCGACCGCCCCTGTACGTGGCGGGGCAGCGGAGGGTTCCCCTCCGGTCGGAGATTCATACCGTCGTGGGAATGTCCCCCATACGGCGCATCCTTCGAGGGGTCCGGCCGTTCTCCAGTGCGTGCTGCGGCGACTGTCGCGGCGATCGCAAGGAGGGGTTGTAAGTGAAGAACCTGAAGAAGGCAGCGGCCGTGACGATGGTGGCCGGTGGCCTGATCGCCGCCGGCGCGGGCATGGCCTCCGCCACCGACGGCGGCGCCCACGCCCACGGCAAGGCCGTCGGCTCCCCGGGCGTCGCCTCGGGCAACCTGGTCCAGGCGCCGATCCACATCCCGGTCAACGCCGTCGGCAACAGCGTCAACGTCATCGGCGTCCTGAACCCGGCCTTCGGCAACCTGGGCGTCAACCACTGACGTCGGTCGCAAACGATGCCTGCGGCCTCCCGGGACCACTGGGAGGCCGCATCGGCATGACACAGCCCGTCCGGCGATTGAGGACGAGGCCGTTCAGGCCGAGAGCGGGGGTCCGGGGGCGCAGCCCCCGGGACGGTCACACCAGCACGGAGCACAGGCCGGAAGAACGGTCACCGCATCCCCCGCTCCACCACAACGGAGTTGTACGCCGCGACCTGCGCCCGCCGAGCCACCCGCTCCACCGGCCTGAGCGCATCCCCCCGCGCGGCCATCTCGGACGCGCTCACCGCACCCCCGTGCCCGTTCTCCGACGCCAGCGACACCAGCATCCCCACCCGCTGCGCCAGCTCCAGCACCCGCACCGCCCGCGGCGGATACCCCGGAGCCAGTACCTCGCGCCCGGACGACCGCTCCGCCCGCGCCCGGTACGCCGCGACCGCCGCCTCCGCCACCGGCCCCGACCCGGCGACATCCAGCCGCGTCAGCACCTCCGTCGCGTCCCGCAGCGCCTCAGCCAGCTCCCGCTCCGCCTCCCCGAGCGAGGGCACGTCCGCCGGCGGCGCCTCCCGCACCGGCAGGCAGTGCCAGACGACCTCGACGTGCACGTCCCCCTCGGGCCCCGCCTCGTACACCTCCGGCACCAGCCCCAGCGCGGCCCCCTCACAGATCACCGCCTCCTCGGCCTCCAGCGCCCGCGCGTTGAACTCCGGCGGCCCGCTCAGCCCCAGCGGATGCCCCGGCGCCGGCAGCGCGATCCGCAGCCCGACCGCGCCGAGCGCCCGCAGCCGCCCCAACGCCAGCGTGAGTCCGACCGGCGCGGCTTCACCAGGCAGCCCCTCCACACGGTGCACCGCGTCCTCGCCCACGATCGCGACCGCGGCGTCGTCCGGCGAGACCAAATGGGCAATAAGGGCATTTCCCCAGGCGGCAAGGCGCCCTGCGCGTGGTTCCGAGAGCATGCCCCCACCCTAAGGACCGGACCGATGGAACGGTTACGCCGACCGGTGGCGTAGATTTCCTGGAGGGGCCTGCGCCCACCGGCGCCGCGGCCCGAGTCACAGGTGTACGCGACAGCCGAGACCGGCCACAATGCAAGGGGAGACAACGCGCTCATGAGCGATGTTCTGGAGCTTCAGGACGTAACCGTGGTCCGCGAGGGCCGGGCTCTGGTGGACCAGGTCTCCTGGTCGGTCAAGGAGGGCGAGCGCTGGGTCATCCTCGGTCCCAACGGCGCCGGCAAGACCACCCTCCTCAACGTCGCGTCCAGCTACCTCTACCCGAGCGGCGGCACCGCCACCATCCTCGGCGAGACCCTCGGCAAGCCCGGCACCGACGTCTTCGAACTGCGCCCGCGCATCGGCGTCGCCGGCATCGCCATGGCCGACAAGCTGCCCAAGCGCCAGACCGTCCTGCAGACCGTGCTCACCGCCGCGTACGGCATGACCGCCGGCTGGCAGGAGGAGTACGAGGACATCGACGAGCAGCGCGCCCGAGCCTTCCTCGACCGCCTCGGCATGACCGAGTACCTGGACCGCAGGTTCGGCACCCTCTCCGAGGGCGAGCGCAAGCGCACCCTGATCGCCCGCGCCCTGATGACCGACCCCGAGCTGCTCCTCCTCGACGAGCCCGCCGCCGGCCTCGACCTCGGCGGCCGAGAGGACCTCGTCCGCCGCCTCGGCCGACTGGCCCGCGACCCCATCGCGCCCTCCATGATCATGGTCACCCACCACGTCGAGGAGATCGCCCCGGGCTTCACCCACGTCCTGATGATCCGTCAGGGCAAGGTCCTGGCCGCCGGACCGCTGGAGCTCGAACTGACCTCCCGCAATCTGTCCCTCTGCTTCGGACTCCCGCTCGTCGTCGAGCAGGCCGGGGACCGGTGGACCGCCAAGGGGCTCCCGCTGTCCTGACCCGCCCCCCGTGCGCCCTGTCCCCGGTGGTCCCAACGGACCTACCATGACAGCGTGAACGACATCGACGCATGGGTGTGGTGGCTCGTCGCCGCGGCAGCGCTCGGAATCCCGCTCGTCGTGACCGCGATGCCGGAGTTCGGGATGTTCGCCGTCGGCGCGGTCGCCGCCGCCGTCGCCTCCGGACTGGGCGCGGACCTGGTCGTCCAGGTGCTCGTCTTCGTCATCGTCTCGGTCGCCCTCATCACCGTCGTACGGCCCATCGCCGCCCGACACCGCTCCCAACAGCCCCAACTGGCCACGGGAGTGGACGCTCTGAAGGGCAGACAGGCCGTCGTCCTGGAACGGGTCGACGGTGCCGGCGGCCGGATCAAACTCGCCGGGGAGGTCTGGTCGGCACGCGCCCTGGACACCGGGCGCGCCTTCGAGCCGGGCGAGGAAGTGGACGTCGTGGAGATCGACGGAGCCACGGCGGTCATCATGTGACCCCGACGTGCACAAGTGGCCCGAACGGCCTCCGCGCCGCGCGACGGTCTGTCAGACTCGACCAGCAAGATCCTCAACAGCCGTAAGATCAGCAGTAGTCAGGGTCAGCCAGATCAAAGGATCTGGTCAATAGGATCTGCCGGAGCGACGAGGCGGAGAAGGGGACGGACACCCACGATGGAACCGGTCATCATCGTCCTGATCATCCTGGTGGTGTTGGTCTTCATCGCCCTGATCAAAACCATCCAGGTCATCCCGCAGGCCAGCGCCGCCATCGTCGAGCGCTTCGGCCGCTACACGCGGACACTCAACGCGGGCCTCAACATCGTGGTCCCGTTCATCGACACCATCCGCAACCGCATCGACCTGCGCGAACAGGTCGTCCCCTTCCCGCCGCAGCCGGTCATCACCCAGGACAACCTGGTCGTCAACATCGACACCGTCATCTACTACCAGGTGACCGACGCCCGCGCCGCGACCTACGAGGTGGCCAGCTACATCCAGGCCATCGAGCAGCTCACCGTCACCACCCTGCGCAACATCATCGGCGGCATGGACCTGGAACGGACCCTGACCTCCCGCGAGGAGATCAACGCGGCCCTGCGCGGCGTCCTCGACGAGGCCACCGGCAAGTGGGGCATCCGCGTCAACCGCGTCGAGCTCAAGGCCATCGAACCGCCCACCTCCATCCAGGACTCGATGGAGAAGCAGATGCGCGCCGACCGTGACAAGCGCGCCGCGATCCTCCAGGCCGAAGGTGTCCGGCAGTCCGAGATCCTGCGCGCCGAGGGTGAGAAGCAGTCCCAGATCCTGCGCGCCGAAGGTGAGGCCAAGGCCGCCGCCCTGCGCGCCGAGGGCGAGGCCCAGGCCGTCCGTACGGTCTTCGAGGCCATCCACGCCGGCGACCCGGACCAGAAGCTGCTCTCCTACCAGTACCTCCAGATGCTCCCGAAGATCGCCGAGGGCGACGCCAACAAGCTCTGGATCGTCCCCAGCGAAATCGGCGACGCCCTCAAGGGCCTCTCCGGCGCCATGGGCAACCTCGGCGGCCTGGGCGGCGGTTCAGGCAGCGGAGGCGGCAACGGCGGCGCAAGCGTCCCGGCCCAGGAACGCCGCGAGAAGCCGTCGATCGACTGACGGTACCCACTGGACGCTGGGCGACTGGCGCGCCCCTCAGGGGGCGCGGGACCGTATCGACGTGCGGCTCCGCCGCGTGGGCGCGACCCGCCACGAACGGCACGCCCTCGGGGCAGAAAACCCAAGCCCCGACGGCGCAGCCGTCACGCAGCGTCCAGCACCAACCACTCCGGCAGCGCAGCGAAGTCGTCCCGAGCCAGCGCCAGCAACATCGCATCCGCGGGAGTCGGCTCGAACGGCTCCCGCAGCAACGGCATCCCCGCCTGCTCCGGAGTCCGGTTCGCTTTGCGGTGGTTGTCCTCCGCGCACGAGGCCACCGTGTTCAGCCAGGTGTCCTGCCCGCCGTGCGACCGCGGCACCACGTGGTCGACGGTCGTCGCCCGCCGCCCGCAGTACGCGCACCGGTGCCGGTCCCGGACCAGCACCCCCCGCCTCGACCACGGAGCCCGTCTTCGGAACGGCACCCGCACGTATTGGCACAGCCTGATCACCCGCGGCGCGGGTATGTCGAGCGCGGCTCCGCGCATGCGCAGCGAGGGGTGGGCCTGCTCGACGACGGCCTTGTCCTGGAGCACCAGAACGACGGCTCGGTTCAACGTCACCGTCGACAACGGCTCGAAGCTCGCGTTCAGCACCAGCGTGTCCCGCATACCAGCCCACCTCCCGTGCGCACCGGCCCACCCCCTGGCGGGCTGGGATCAACTCTGGCCGGGCACGCCGAGATGGACAACGCAATATAAAGATGCCCGCCCCTGATCCATTCCAAGACCAGGGGCGGGCAAACGTTCCATGAACGCTCAGCCGGGTCAGCTGTCGGCGGGCACCTCGTACTCACCGACCAGCTGGGCGCGCGCGATCGTGTGGAAGCGCAGATTGAAGCCGACGAAGGCGGGGGTGCCGTCCGCGTCCGGACCGAGCTTCTCCTGGTCCACGGCGTACACCGTGAACACGTACCGGTGCGGGCCGTCACCGGGCGGCGGCGCGGCCCCGCCGAAGTCCTTGCTGCCGTAGTCGTTGCGCGCGTGTACGGCACCCTGCGGCAGTCCCTCGAACGTGCCGCTGCCCGCCCCCACCGGCAGCTCCGTCACCGAGGCCGGGATGTCGAACACCACCCAGTGCCAGAACCCGCTGCCCGTCGGCGCGTCCGGGTCGTAGCAGGTCACGGCGAAGCTCTTGGTCTCGGCCGGGAAGCCCTCCCACCGCAGCTGCGGCGAGGTGTTCCCGGCCGCGTGGACCTGAGCGTCCTTGAGCGTCCCGCCCTCCCGGACGTCGTCGCTCGTGACGGTGAACGACGGCACGGGCGGGTGGAAGTCATGGGGGAGCGGACGCCGCTTCGACTCGGTCACCTCGGTACCTCCTGAATGGTCTGGTGCAGAGATGACCGAGCCTAGATCTTCTAGAACCAGTTGCGCTTGCTGCCGACCTCGGAGAGCCACTGGTTGAGGTACGCCGTCCAGTCGGTGCCCTGGTAGTCGTTCAGCCCGACCTTGAAGGAACGGAACGTGTCGCTGCCCTCGCTGAACAGCCCGGGCTTCTTGTCCATCTCCAGCACGACGTCCATCGCCTGCGCGTCGGCCACGAAGCTCAGCTCGACCTGGTTCAGCCCGCGGTACTGCTGCGGCGGGAAGAACTCGATCTCCTGGTAGAAGGGCAGCTGCTGCCGCGTACCCCGGATGTGGCCCCGCTCCATGTCCGCGCTCTTGAAGCGGAAGCCCAGACCGATGAACGCGTCCAGGATCGCCTTCTGCGCCGGCAGCGGATGCACGTTGATGGCGTCCAGGTCACCGGAGTCCACGGCGCGCGCGATCTCCAGCTCCGTGGTGACGCCGATGTTCATCCCGCGCAGTGCCTGCCCGTCGATCATGGTGATCGGCGTCTCCCACGGGATCTCCAGCCCGAAGGGCACCGCGTGCACCACGCCGGCCTTCAGCTGGAAGGCCCCGCCGAGCCGCACCTTCGTGAACTCGATGTCCTGCTTGTACTCCTGGTCGCCGCTCTCCACCTCGACCTTGGCCTGAAGCCCGACCGACAGTCCCTCGATCTCCTGGTCGACGGACCCGCCCTGGATCCGCACCTCGCCCTGGACGACACCCCCCGGAACGACGTTGCTCTCGCTCAGCACGGTCTCGACCGAAGCCCCGCCGGCCCCCAGACTCGCGAGCAGCTTCTTGAACGCCATGTCTCTCCCTCTCCAGGCTTACGTGTGGATCCTCGACCCATACAAACGCGATCCGACCGTGGCCGGTTCCGCGCCCCACACCCTGGCAAGGCGGACGCTCCCCGACCACCCCGCGCACGGTCCCGGCTGCGTTACGCTCGGACGGCATGATCGCGAGCCCCGACCGTACGCCCCTGCCCAGGGAATTCTTCGACCGCCCCGTCCTCGAGGTGGCCCCCGACCTCCTGGGCCGCATCCTGGTGCGCACGAGTCCGGACGGCCCGATCGCCCTCCGCCTGACGGAGGTGGAGGCCTACGACGGTCAGAACGACCCCGGCTCCCACGCCTACCGCGGTCGGACCCCTCGCAACGAGGTGATGTTCGGTCCTCCCGGACACGTGTACGTCTACTTCACCTACGGCATGTGGTTCTGCATGAACCTGGTGTGCGGCCCCGAGGGCAGGTCGAGCGCGGTTCTGCTCCGGGCCGGCGAGATCATCGAGGGTGCCGAGCTGGCCCGGACCCGTCGGCTCTCCGCCCGCAATGACAAGGAACTGGCCAAAGGCCCGGCCCGCCTCGCCACCGCCCTGGGCGTGGACCGGGCGTTGAACGGCACGGACGCGTGCACGTCCCGGGAGACGCCGCTGCGCATCCTGACGGGTACCCCCGTACCCGGTGACCAGGTACGGAACGGGCCCCGTACCGGCGTGGCCGGCGAAGGCGGCGTGCACCCCTGGCGCTACTGGGTCGCCGACGACCCGACGGTCAGCCCGTACCGGGCCCATGTCCCTAGGAAGCGCCGAAGTTGACTCCCCTTTGGGAGACGCGTAAGGTAGCCCGAGCCGCTTGACCCGGGTACGGCAATCGCCTGCAGCCGGAAGCGGCCAACCCACTACCTACGACTTCCCTCAGCGGGAGCGAATTCGGCATGTCCGCATGCCTGAATTCAAACTCGCGGGACTCGATTATGAGTCCACGGAGAGATCGGCTAACGTAGTGAATGTCGAAAGGCCGACGAGCGAAAGCGCGAAGGCGATCGACAAATCCCGCCGACAGGGAATCGGATCGAAAAGGATCTGATAGAGTCGGAAACGCAAGACCGAAGGGAAGCGCCCGGAGGAAAGCCCGAGAGGGTGAGTACAAAGGAAGCGTCCGTTCCTTGAGAACTCAACAGCGTGCCAAAAGTCAACGCCAGATATGTTGATACCCCGACCTGATCGGATTCCTGATCGGGTTGAGGTTCCTTTGAAGTAACACAACAACAGCGAGGACGCTGTGAACGGTCGGATTATTCCTCCGACTGTTCCGCTCTCGTGGTGTCACCCGATTACGGGTAAACATTCACGGAGAGTTTGATCCTGGCTCAGGACGAACGCTGGCGGCGTGCTTAACACATGCAAGTCGAACGATGAACCACTTCGGTGGGGATTAGTGGCGAACGGGTGAGTAACACGTGGGCAATCTGCCCTGCACTCTGGGACAAGCCCTGGAAACGGGGTCTAATACCGGATACTGACCCTCGCAGGCATCTGCGAGGGTCGAAAGCTCCGGCGGTGCAGGATGAGCCCGCGGCCTATCAGCTTGTTGGTGAGGTAATGGCTCACCAAGGCGACGACGGGTAGCCGGCCTGAGAGGGCGACCGGCCACACTGGGACTGAGACACGGCCCAGACTCCTACGGGAGGCAGCAGTGGGGAATATTGCACAATGGGCGAAAGCCTGATGCAGCGACGCCGCGTGAGGGATGACGGCCTTCGGGTTGTAAACCTCTTTCAGCAGGGAAGAAGCGAAAGTGACGGTACCTGCAGAAGAAGCGCTTAGCTAACTACGTGCCAGCAGCCGCGGTAATACGTAGGGCGCAAGCGTTGTCCGGAATTATTGGGCGTAAAGAGCTCGTAGGCGGCTTGTCACGTCGGTTGTGAAAGCCCGGGGCTTAACCCCGGGTCTGCAGTCGATACGGGCAGGCTAGAGTTCGGTAGGGGAGATCGGAATTCCTGGTGTAGCGGTGAAATGCGCAGATATCAGGAGGAACACCGGTGGCGAAGGCGGATCTCTGGGCCGATACTGACGCTGAGGAGCGAAAGCGTGGGGAGCGAACAGGATTAGATACCCTGGTAGTCCACGCCGTAAACGGTGGGCACTAGGTGTGGGCAACATTCCACGTTGTCCGTGCCGCAGCTAACGCATTAAGTGCCCCGCCTGGGGAGTACGGCCGCAAGGCTAAAACTCAAAGGAATTGACGGGGGCCCGCACAAGCGGCGGAGCATGTGGCTTAATTCGACGCAACGCGAAGAACCTTACCAAGGCTTGACATACACCGGAAAGCATCAGAGATGGTGCCCCCCTTGTGGTCGGTGTACAGGTGGTGCATGGCTGTCGTCAGCTCGTGTCGTGAGATGTTGGGTTAAGTCCCGCAACGAGCGCAACCCTTGTCCCGTGTTGCCAGCAAGCCCTTCGGGGTGTTGGGGACTCACGGGAGACCGCCGGGGTCAACTCGGAGGAAGGTGGGGACGACGTCAAGTCATCATGCCCCTTATGTCTTGGGCTGCACACGTGCTACAATGGCCGGTACAATGAGCTGCGATACCGCAAGGTGGAGCGAATCTCAAAAAGCCGGTCTCAGTTCGGATTGGGGTCTGCAACTCGACCCCATGAAGTCGGAGTCGCTAGTAATCGCAGATCAGCATTGCTGCGGTGAATACGTTCCCGGGCCTTGTACACACCGCCCGTCACGTCACGAAAGTCGGTAACACCCGAAGCCGGTGGCCCAACCCCTTGTGGGAGGGAGCTGTCGAAGGTGGGACTGGCGATTGGGACGAAGTCGTAACAAGGTAGCCGTACCGGAAGGTGCGGCTGGATCACCTCCTTTCTAAGGAGCACATAGCCGACTGCAGGCAAATGTCCTGCACGGTTGCTCATGGGTGGAACGTTGACTACTCGGCACACTTGATCCTGATCTTCTCGTCAGTACTGCTTCGGCGTGGAACACGAGTGAGGGAAGGCAAGGGTGTCGGGCACGCTGTTGGGTATCTGAGGGAATGAATTTCCTTCAGTGCTTAGCTCCAGTGCACTCGGGATGTAGGTTCCGGGGTGATGGGTGGTTGGTCGTTGTTTGAGAACTGCACAGTGGACGCGAGCATCTGTGGCCAAGTTTTTAAGGGCGCACGGTGGATGCCTTGGCACCAGGAACCGATGAAGGACGTGGGAGGCCACGATAGGCCCCGGGGAGTCGTCAACCAGGCTTTGATCCGGGGGTGTCCGAATGGGGAAACCCGGCAGTCGTCATGGGCTGTCACCCGCTGCTGAACACATAGGCAGTGTGGAGGGAACGCGGGGAAGTGAAACATCTCAGTACCCGCAGGAAGAGAAAACAACCGTGATTCCGGGAGTAGTGGCGAGCGAAACCGGATGAGGCTAAACCGTATACGTGTGAGACCCGGCAGGGGTTGCGTGTGCGGGGTTGTGGGATCTCTCTTCTGTTGTCTGCCGGCAACAGGACGAGTCAGAAACCGTTGATGTAGGCGAAGGACATGCGAAAGGTCCGGCGTAGAGGGTAAGACCCCCGTAGTCGAAACGTCAGCGGCTCGTTTGAGAGACACCCAAGTAGCACGGGGCCCGAGAAATCCCGTGTGAATCTGGCGGGACCACCCGCTAAGCCTAAATATTCCCTGGTGACCGATAGCGGATAGTACCGTGAGGGAATGGTGAAAAGTACCGCGGGAGCGGAGTGAAATAGTACCTGAAACCGTGTGCCTACAAGCCGTGGGAGCGTCGGATACGTGCTTGCACGTATCTCGTGACTGCGTGCCTTTTGAAGAATGAGCCTGCGAGTTTGCGGTGTGTTGCGAGGTTAACCCGGGTGGGGAAGCCGTAGCGAAAGCGAGTCCGAACAGGGCGGTTCAGTAGCACGCTCAAGACCCGAAGCGGAGTGATCTAGCCATGGGCAGGTTGAAGCGGCTGTAAGAGGTCGTGGAGGACCGAACCCACCAGGGTTGAAAACCTGGGGGATGACCTGTGGTTAGGGGTGAAAGGCCAATCAAACTCCGTGATAGCTGGTTCTCCCCGAAATGCATTTAGGTGCAGCGTCGTGTGTTTCTTGCCGGAGGTAGAGCACTGGATAGGCGATGGGCCCTACCGGGTTACTGACCTTAGCCAAACTCCGAATGCCGGTAAGTGAGAGCGCGGCAGTGAGACTGTGGGGGATAAGCTCCATGGTCGAGAGGGAAACAGCCCAGAGCATCGACTAAGGCCCCTAAGCGTACGCTAAGTGGGAAAGGATGTGGAGTCGCACAGACAACCAGGAGGTTGGCTTAGAAGCAGCCACCCTTGAAAGAGTGCGTAATAGCTCACTGGTCTAGTGATTCCGCGCCGACAATGTAGCGGGGCTCAAGCGTACCGCCGAAGTCGTGTCATTGCAGCAATACGGCCAACGCCTAGCTGTGATGGGTAGGGGAGCGTCGTGTGCCGGGTGAAGCAGCCGCGGAAGCGAGTTGTGGACGGTTCACGAGTGAGAATGCAGGCATGAGTAGCGATACAAACGTGAGAAACGTTTGCGCCGATTGACTAAGGGTTCCTGGGTCAAGCTGATCTGCCCAGGGTAAGTCGGGACCTAAGGCGAGGCCGACAGGCGTAGTCGATGGATAACCGGTTGATATTCCGGTACCCGCTGTGAAGCGTCAAACATCGAGCATCGTGATGCTAAGGCCGTGAAGCCGCCCTGATCTCTTCGGAGTTGAGGGGAGTGGTGGAGCCGCCGAACCAAGCGGTTAGTAGGTGAGTGATGGGGTGACGCAGGAAGGTAGTCCATCCCGGGCGGTGGTTGTCCCGGGGTAAGGGTGTAGGCCGTGCGGTAGGTAAATCCGTCGCACACGAGGCTGAGACCTGATGCCGAGCCGATTGTGGTGAAGTGGATGATCCTATGCTGTCGAGAAAAGCCTCTAGCGAGTTTCATGGCGGCCCGTACCCTAAACCGACTCAGGTGGTCAGGTAGAGAATACCGAGGCGTTCGGGTGAACTATGGTTAAGGAACTCGGCAAAATGCCCCCGTAACTTCGGGAGAAGGGGGGCCACACCCGGTGACCGGATTTACTCCGTGAGCTGGGGGTGGCCGCAGAGACCAGCGAGAAGCGACTGTTTACTAAAAACACAGGTCCGTGCGAAGCCGTAAGGCGATGTATACGGACTGACGCCTGCCCGGTGCTGGAACGTTAAGGGGACCGGTTAGCTCCATTTCGGTGGGGCGAAGCTGAGAACTTAAGCGCCAGTAAACGGCGGTGGTAACTATAACCATCCTAAGGTAGCGAAATTCCTTGTCGGGTAAGTTCCGACCTGCACGAATGGCGTAACGACTTCTCGACTGTCTCAACCATAGGCCCGGTGAAATTGCACTACGAGTAAAGATGCTCGTTTCGCGCAGCAGGACGGAAAGACCCCGGGACCTTTACTACAGTTTGATATTGGTGTTCGGTTCGGCTTGTGTAGGATAGCTGGGAGACTTTGAAGCTCGCACGCCAGTGTGGGTGGAGTCGTCGTTGAAATACCAGTCTGGTCGTGCTGGATGTCTAACCTGGGTCCGTGATCCGGATCAGGGACAGTGTCTGATGGGTAGTTTAACTGGGGCGGTTGCCTCCTAAAGAGTAACGGAGGCGCCCAAAGGTTCCCTCAGCCTGGTTGGCAATCAGGTGTTGAGTGTAAGTGCACAAGGGAGCTTGACTGTGAGACCGACGGGTCGAGCAGGGACGAAAGTCGGGACTAGTGATCCGGCGGTGGCTTGTGGAAGCGCCGTCGCTCAACGGATAAAAGGTACCCCGGGGATAACAGGCTGATCTTCCCCAAGAGTCCATATCGACGGGATGGTTTGGCACCTCGATGTCGGCTCGTCGCATCCTGGGGCTGGAGTCGGTCCCAAGGGTTGGGCTGTTCGCCCATTAAAGCGGTACGCGAGCTGGGTTTAGAACGTCGTGAGACAGTTCGGTCCCTATCCGCTGTGCGCGTAGGAGTCTTGAGAAGGGCTGTCCCTAGTACGAGAGGACCGGGACGGACGAACCTCTGGTGTGCCAGTTGTTCTGCCAAGGGCATGGCTGGTTGGCTACGTTCGGGAGGGATAACCGCTGAAAGCATCTAAGCGGGAAGCCTGCTTCGAGATGAGGACTCCCACCCCCTTGAGGGGTTAAGGCTCCCAGTAGACGACTGGGTTGATAGGCCGGATCTGGAAGCACCGTGAGGTGTGGAGGTGACCGGTACTAATAGGCCGAGGGCTTGTCCTCAGTTGCTCGCGTCCACTGTGTTAGTTCTGAGGCAACGACCGTTGCCGGATTTGAGTAGAACGCACAATTAAAGAGTGTGCTTGTTCGCTCGAAACCATTAGGGTTTCGGTGGTCATAGCGTAGGGGAAACGCCCGGTTACATTTCGAACCCGGAAGCTAAGCCTTACAGCGCCGATGGTACTGCAGGGGGGACCCTGTGGGAGAGTAGGACGCCGCCGAACAATCTTTGGAAAGGACCCCTGGTCCCCAGCGTTCAGCTGGGGACCAGGGGTCCTTTCGTTTTTCCAGGGCGCACCGGGTACCCGGTTGCGCGAGAATGACTTGCGGTACCGAAGACAGGAGTCACCAATGTCCACCAACTCTCCCGACGACCGACCGGAGCGCGACCAGCGCCGACGGGACAGTGGTGACCGCGGTGACCGCAGGGATCAGCGCGGGGACCGTGGCGGGTTCCGTCGAGACGACCGCCGAGACGACCGCCGGGGCGACGACCGTGGCGGACAGCGTGGTGGCTTCCGCCGGGACGACCGGGACCGTGGGCCGCGTCGGGACGATCGCGATCGTGGTGGCGACCGGGGTTTCCGTCGGGATGACCGGGGTGGTGAGCGTCCGTCCTTCCGCCGTGACGACCGTGGTGAGCGTGGGGACCGGGGCGACCGTCCCTCGTACCGTCGTGACGACCGCGGAGACCGCGGGGACCGTCCCGCCTTCCGACGGGACGATCGCCGCGACGACCGTCGTGACGATCGGCGCGATGACCGCGGTGGGCAGCGCGGTGGTTTCCGTCGGGAGGACCGTCGTGACGATCGCCGTGATGACCGTCGTGACGGTCGTCGCGAGGACAACCGCGGTGGCGGGTACGGGCGTCGGGACGATCGCGACCGTGGTGGCGACCGGGGTTTCCGTCGGGATGACCGGGGTGGTGAGCGTCCGTCCTTCCGCCGTGACGACCGTGGTGAGCGTGGGGACCGGGGCGACCGCCCCTCGTACCGTCGTGACGACCGTGGTGACCGCGGTGACCGTCCCTCGTACCGGAGGGATGACCGTCGTGACGACCGTCGCGATGATCGTCCTGCCTTCCGTCGTGACGACCGTCGGGATGATCGTCCTGCCTTCCGTCGTGACGACCGGCGTGACGACCGTCCTGCCTTCCGGCGTGACGACCGGCGTGACGACCGTCCTGCCTTCCGTCGTGACGACCGGCGCGACGACCGGCGTGACGACCGTGGCGATCGTGGCGGCTTCCGTCGGGACGACAACCGTGGTGAGCGCGGCGGATTCGGCCGGCGTGACGACGGCCGGGGTGGTGACCGTGGTGGGTTCCGCGGGCGCGACGACCGCGGAGGTCGTGGGCCCCGTCGTGACGACCGCGGAGGGCGGCCCGGCGGCTACCGAGGCCGTGACGACCGGCAGGGCGGCGGTGGCCGTTTCCGCGAGGAGCGCGACCGTGACCGGGAGCCGATCAAGCGGCTGCCGATCCCCGAGGAGGTCACGGGCGACGAGATCGACAAGGACGTGCGGCAGGAG
The DNA here is from genome assembly GCF_027947575.1 of Streptomyces rubrogriseus. Taxonomy (NCBI): domain Bacteria; kingdom Bacillati; phylum Actinomycetota; class Actinomycetes; order Kitasatosporales; family Streptomycetaceae; genus Streptomyces; species Streptomyces rubrogriseus. The sequence continues at coordinate 2,287,410 of NZ_CP116256.1, forward strand.
CTGCAGAGCCTGCCCAAGACGCTCGCGGAGGATGTCGCCCGGAACCTGGTGATGGTCGCGCGGCTGCTCGACGAGGACCCGGAGGCCGCGTACGGCTACTCCAGGGTCGCCCTGCGCCTGGCGTCCCGCGTCGCCGCCGTACGGGAGGCGGCCGGGTTCGCCGCGTACGCCAACCAGAAGTACGCCGAGGCGCTGGCGGAGTTCCGGGCCGCTCGGCGCATGACCGGTTCCGTCGAGCTGTGGCCGGTGATGGCCGACTGCGAGCGCGGGCTCGGCCGTCCGGAGAAGGCGCTGGACATGGCCGGTGCCCCCGAGGTGCACAAGCTGGACAAGGCCGGTCAGGTCGAGATGCGCCTGGTGGCGGCCGGTGCCCGGCGTGACATGGGGCAGCTGGACGCGGCCATCGTGACGCTGCAGAGCCCCGAGCTCGCCTCGAACTCCGTACAGCCGTGGACCGCGCGGCTGCGGTACGCCTACGCCGACGCGCTGCTGGCCGCCGGCCGGGAGCAGGAGGCGCGGGAGTGGTTCGCGAAGGCCGTGGAGTCGGACCGGGACGGCAGCACGGACGCGTCCGACCGGCTCGCCGAGCTGGACGGCGTGGAGTTCATGGACGCCCTGGACGAGGGTGAGTCCGAGAGCGATGACCAGAGGCCTTCCGCCGAGGACGGCGACGGCGACAAGGATTGACGGCCTGACGGCCTGACGGCCTGACGGCCTGACGCCTGAGGGCGAGTCGAGGGGGCGGGACCGGTTCGCGGTCCCGCCCCTCGGCGTGTCACCAGGCCGTCTCAGGCGTCGAGTGGGCGCAGTACCAGGCCCGAGGCCGGTTTCGGGCCGAAGGAGGTCGACTTGCGGGGCATCGTGACGCCCTGTCGGGCCAGTTCGCGGACGACCTCCTCGCGGACCGGGTGCATCAGCACCGCCGTACCGCCGTCGCGCTCGGCCTTCTCGACGGTGGCCGCCGTGTCGTGGATGTAGGAGATGTGGGACGCCGAGTCGTCCGGAACGTGCCAGACGTGGGCGAGGAGCGTGGCGTGCAGGACGGTGGCGTCCAGGGTGCGCCAGGCCTCGGGCCGGTCGGTGGGGACCGTGCGGGCCAGCAGGCCGGGATCCGGCAGGTCGACGAGGTGGAAGGCGCCGTCGCCGGCGAGGAGGAAGGCGTTGCCCACGTCGGTGGCCTTCGCCAGGGTTTCCAGAGACGCGTCCAGCGGCGTGTCCAGGCGGCGGACGCGGAAGTGTCCGTCCAGCGCGGCCACGGCTTCGTGCACCGGGACGCCGTGCAGGAGCCGGTGGATGGCGCGGACGCGGAGCGGGTAGCGGGCCGTGTCGACCAGGAGGACCAGGCCGTGGTCCCACGGGCTGGGCGAAGGATGTTCCGCACGCAGGGTGCGGTAGGTGGCCCAGCGGTGGTGGCCGTCGGCGATGAGGGCCTGGTGCCGGGACAGCTCCGTCCGGACGCGGGCCACGGTGTCCGGGTCGGTGACCGACCACAGGCGATGGCAGAAGCCGTCCTCCGTGGTCGTGGAGAGGAGCGGCTGCTGCTCGGCCGTGCGTTCCACGAGGGCGGTGGTGGCCGACGTCTCGTCGTCGCCGCGGTAGGTCAGGAGCAGCGGCTCGAGGTTCGCCCGGGTGGCCCGCATGAGTGCCGCGCGGTCGGCGACTACGTGCGGCATGACGTCCTCGTGCGGCAGGACCACCTGCTCGGACGGGTCCGACACGCGCAGGGCGCCGATGATGCCGCGCTGCAGCATGCCCTCGCGGTCGCGCTGTTCGTAGACGTACAGACCCGGTTCGGGGTCGGTGGTCAGGATGCCCTCCGCCGTCCAGCGCCGCAGGGTGCGGGCGGCCTGCTCGTTGCGCGCCTCGGGTGTGGCGGCCTGGGGCAGGATCAGGCGGACGATGTTGTACGGGTCGGCCGACTCGAGGTGTAGCAGGCCGTCGGGGCGGACCACGACGTCGTAGGGCGGGGAGGTCACGGCGGCCAGGCTGCCGACCCGGTCGGGGTCGTAGCGGAGGCCTCGGAACGGGGTGAGTTCCAGGCCCCGGCGCGCCGTTGCTTCCGGGTGACCTGCAGAGTTCATCCCGGCATCGTACGTGTGTCAGTGGCATGGGGGATGATCGGGGGAAAGGCGACGAACGAGGAGCGATGCGCAATGAGCCGGAGCGTCAGGACGAGGCCCGCGGGCAGTGGGCCGGACCTGAGTGAGGCGTACGACACGGCGCTGCTCGACCTGGACGGAGTGGTGTACGCCGGGGGGAACGCGATCGCTCACGCCGTCGACTCCCTCGCGGCGGCCCGCGACGGCGGGATGCGCCTGGCCTACGTCACCAACAACGCGCTCCGGACCCCCGACGTGGTGGCCGCGCACCTGACCGAGCTGGGTATACCGACAGGGGCCGCGGACGTCATCACGTCGGCGCAGGCGGTGGCCCGGCTGATGGCGGAGCAGCTGCCCCCGGGGGCGCGGGTGCTGGTGATCGGCGGTGAAGGGCTGCGCGTGGCGCTGCGGGAGCGCGGCCTCGAGCCCGTGGAGTCGGCCGAGGACGATCCGGCGGCCGTGGTGCAGGGGTTCGGCGGGCCGGAGCTGCCGTGGGGGCGGTTCGCCGAGGCCTGCTACGCGATCGCGCGGGGCGTGCCCTGGTACGCCTCCAACACCGACCTGACCATCCCGGGCGCCCGCGGGATCGCTCCGGGCAACGGCGCGGCGGTGGAGGTCGTGCGGATCGCGACCGGCGCCGAGCCGCAGGTCGCGGGCAAGCCCCTGCCGCCCATGCACCGGGAGACGATCCTGCGGACCGGCGCCCGGCGCCCGTTGGTGGTGGGCGACCGGCTGGACACGGACATCGAGGGGGCGTTCAACGGGGAGGTCGACTCGCTGCTCGTCCTGACCGGTGTGACCGACGGGGCGCAGCTGCTTGCGGCGCCGCCGCGGCACCGGCCGACGTACGTCGACGCCGATCTGCGGGGGCTGCTCACCGGGCAGCCGGAGGTCACCGGTGACGCGGAGGAAGGCTTCCGGTGCGGAGGCTGGACGGCGACGGCCGGCGGGGAGCGGCTGGAGCTGGACGGCGACGGCGCGGCGCTGGACGGGCTGCGGGCCCTGTGCGCGGCGGCCTGGACGGCGGGCGGGGAGCGGGGCTGCGGGCTGGACTCGGGGAAGGCGCTGGCGCGGTTGGGGTTGTGACGCGGTGTACGGGGAAGACGCCCGGTGGCGGGCCGGTGTGCGCCGGGGTGCGTACAGGGGGCGTGGTGCCGGGCCGGGGCGGCCTCGGGAAGGCTCGGGGATCGTGATCGATTGGCAGGGTAGGCTAACCTAACTGCGTGTTGGTCGACAGTCCCCCCGAACAGCGCGCGGAGACCGCTCCCGCGCCGCCCTCCAAGCGCCGCGTCCTGCGTGCCGCGGGGCTGCCCGTCTCCGTGGCGGTCCTGGTGTTGATCGTGTTGGCGAGCATCGCGGTCGGTGCGAAGGACCTGTCCCTGGGGGAGGTCTGGCACGGCCTCTTCCACGACTCGGGCACCTACGGCGACGTCGTGGTCGGCGAGCGGCTGTCGCGGACCGTCCTCGGCCTGCTGGCCGGCGCCGCCCTCGGCCTCGCGGGAGCCGTGCTGCAGGCGCTGACCCGCAATCCGCTGGCCGATCCCGGACTGCTCGGCATCAACGCGGGCGCCTCGGCGGCCGTGGTCACGGGCATCACCTTCTTCGGCGTCACCTCGCTGACCGGGTACGTCTGGTTCGCCTTCGCCGGTGCGGCGGGGGTCGGCGCGCTGGTCTGGTTCCTGGGTGGCAGCCGGGGGGCCACGCCGGTGCGGCTGGTACTGGCCGGCACCGCGATCAGCGCCGCTCTCTTCGGCTACCTCCAGGCCGTGATGATCATGGATGACGCAGCGCTGGGCAGGATGCGCTTCTGGACGGTCGGTTCGCTCGCCTCGGCGACGAACGGCACCATCCGAGAGGTGCTGCCGTTCTTCGTGGTGGGCACGGTCCTCGCCCTAGCGCTCGCCCGGCCGCTCAACGCCATGGAGATGGGCGACGACACCGCCAAGGCCCTCGGCGCCAACCTGAACCGCACCCGGGCGCTGTCCATGCTCGCCGCGACCGTGCTGTGCGGGGCCGCGACCGCCGCCTGCGGGCCGATCGTGTTCGTCGGGCTGATGATCCCGCACATCGTCCGCTCCTTCACCGGACCCGACATGCGCTGGATCCTGCCCTACGCGGCGATCCTGTCCCCGGTGCTGCTGCTGGGCGCGGACGTCCTCGGCCGGATCGTCGCCCGGCCGTCGGAGCTCCAGGTCGGCATCGTCACCGCCGTCCTCGGCGGGCCGGTCTTCATCTTTCTCGTACGACGGCGGAGGACGGCCCAGCTGTGAGTACCGCGAAGAACGGGAAGACCGCGGAGAGCGGGAAGACCGCGGAGAGCGGGAAGACCGCGAAGGCCGGAAGGACCGCGAAGGCCGGAAGGACCGCGAAGACCGTGAAGAGGAGTCGGGCCGTCCGCACTCCGGGCGGGCTGTCGCTTCGCCTCGACGTGCGGGCCGCGGTGGTCGTCGCGCTGCTGCTGCTCCTCGCGCTCGCCGCGAGCGTGCTGCTGATCGGTACCGGCGACTTCGACATACCGGCCGTCGACGTGCTGAAGACCCTGGTCGGCCAGGGCAACGCCGGGCAGGAGTTCATCGTCAACGAGCTGCGGCTGCCGCGGGTCCTGGTCGGGCTGCTGGTCGGCGCCGCGCTCGGCGTCGGCGGCGCGCTCTTCCAGGCCATCTCCCGCAACCCGCTCGGCAGTCCGGACGTCCTGGGACTCGGGCAGGGTGCGACGGCCGGTGCGCTCATCATGATCGTCCTGTTCTCCGGCAGCTCGGCCCAGGTCACCGTCGGCGCGCTCGTCGGCGGCCTGGTGACCGGTCTCGCCATCTATCTGCTCGCCTGGAAGCGGGGCGTGCATGGATACCGGCTGGTTCTGGTCGGTATCGGGGTGTCCGCGATCGTCACGGCGGTCAACGGCTACCTGATGACCCGGGCGGACATCGTCGACGCCTCGCGTGCCGTCGTCTGGATGACCGGGTCCCTCAACGGCCGTGACTGGGACCAGGTCTGGCCCCTGCTCGCGCTGTGTGCGGTGCTAGTGCCGCTCGTGCTCACCAACGGACGGGCGCTGCGGATGATGGAGATGGGCGACGACGTCTCGTACGCCCTCGGGGTACGCGTCGAGCGGGTGCGGGCGCTGCTGATGGTGGCCGCCGTGCTGCTCACCGCCGCGGCCACCGCCGCCGCCGGACCGGTCAGCTTCGTGGCCCTCACCGCGCCGCAGCTCGCCCGGCGCCTCACCCGCTCGCCCGGCCCCAACCTGCTGCCGTCCCTGTGCATGGGTGCCGCCCTGCTGGTCGGTGCGGACTTCGTCTCGCAGCGGGTTTTCGGCGCCGAGCAACTGCCCGTGGGCGTCGTCACCGGCGTACTCGGCGGCGTCTACCTGCTGTGGCTGCTGGTCACCGAGCGCAAGGCGGGCCGGATATGAGCGCCGGCACCGGCCACCGCAGCGGGCCGAACAACCGAAGGAGCAACAGCAACGTGAACCGCCTGACCGCCGAGAACGTCACCCTCGCCTACGACCAGCGGGTCATCGCGGAGAAGCTGTCGGTGGAGATACCCGACAACTCCTTCACCGTGATCGTCGGCCCGAACGCGTGCGGCAAGTCCACCCTGCTGCGCGCCCTGTCACGGATGCTCAAGCCGAGCCGGGGCCGGGTGCTGCTCGACGGGTCGGTCATCCAGTCGATGCCCGCCAAGCAGGTCGCCCGGACCCTCGGCCTGCTCCCGCAGTCGTCCATCGCGCCGGACGGCATCACCGTCGGCGACCTCGTCGGCCGCGGCCGCTACCCGCACCAGGGAATCCTGCGTCAGTGGTCGACCGAGGACGAGCGGGTCGTCCAGGAGTCGATGGCCCAGACCGGCATCTCGGAGCTGGCCGACCGCTACGTCGACGAACTCTCCGGCGGACAGCGCCAGCGCGTGTGGATCGCCATGGCGCTCGCCCAGCAGACCCCGCTGCTGCTCCTCGACGAGCCGACGACGTACCTGGACATCCAGCACCAGATCGACGTCCTCGACCTGTGCGCGGAACTCCACGAGGAGCAGGGCCGCACCCTCGTGGCCGTGCTGCACGACCTCAACCACGCCGCCCGCTACGCCACCCACCTCATCGCCCTGCGCGACGGGCAGGTCGTCGCCGAGGGCGCGCCGAAGGACATCGTCACCGCCGACCTGGTCGAGCGGGTCTTCGGGCTGCGCTGCCAGGTCATCGACGATCCCGAGACGGGCACGCCGCTGGTGGTGCCGGCCGCCCGCAAAGGGCGCACCAAGCAGGTGAGCGAGCAGGTGACCAAGCAGGCGAAGGCGGTCGCTACAGGAGCTTCCTGAGCCGGAGCAGGTCGCGCAGGCCCGCTTCCAGCTTCACCCGGCCCGAGCCCCAGGCCCTGGCGAAGTTCAGTTCGCCCGCCACCAGGGCCACCAGGTCGTCGCCGGTCATGGCCAGCCTGATCTCGGCCCGCTCGCGCGGCGGCCCCTCCAGGGTCTCGCGCACGTCGATGCGGCCGTCCGCCATGCGTCCGGCGAAGGTGACGTCCAGGTCGGTGATGTGGCAGCTCACCGAGCGGTCCAGCTCAGTGGCCGACCGCACGTCCCCTTCGGCGCCCCGCATGTTGTCCGAGAGCTTGTCGAGTGCGGCACGGCACTCCTCAGTCGTCGCCATCGGGACCGACCGTACCCCAGCGCCACGCGGTAGCGTCGGGGCATGAGCGACGCAGTACCGGAGCCGGAGACCGAGCCCGAGCAGGCGGAGCCCGGGGTGGGCACCGACCCCGGGTACGAGCCTGCGGCCCCCGCCCCGCTGGGCGTCCCGCGCGACCCCACCGGGAACGCCGAGGTCGACGCCGGACTGGCGCGGCTGGCCGACGCCGACCACCTGGCCACCGACGGACACGTCGAGGTGTACGAGGATGTACACCGGGGGCTGCGCGACGCGCTCACCGCGCTCGACACCCGCCCGGGACCACCGGCGCCCCCGTCACCGCCATCACCGTACGACCGCAGGAGCTGAACCGAACGTGGCAGGAGTCGCACGCCGCCGTCTCGACGCGGAGCTGGTGCGCCGCAAGCTGGCGCGCTCGCGCGAGCACGCGAGCCAGCTGATCGCCGCCGGGCGGGTCACCGTCGGCAAGACCGTCGCGACCAAACCCGCCACGCAGGTCGAGACCGCCGCCGCGATCGTCGTGACCGCCGACGACAACGACCCCGACTACGTCTCGCGCGGCGGCCACAAGCTCGCCGGGGCCCTCGCCGCCTTCGTACCGCAGGGCCTCGCCGTCGAGGGTCGGCGGGCGCTGGACGCCGGCGCCTCCACCGGCGGCTTCACCGACGTACTGCTGCGGGCGGGCGCCGCCCACGTCGTCGCCGTGGACGTCGGATACGGACAACTCGCGTGGAGTCTCCGGCAGGATGAACGCGTCACCGTCAAGGACCGTACGAACGTACGGGAGTTGACGCCGGAAGCGATCGATGGGGAGCCCGTGGACCTTGTCGTGGGGGATCTGTCCTTCATCCCGCTCGGACTGGTGCTGCCGGCCCTGGTGCGGTGCACCCGGCCGGGCGCCGACCTGGTGATGATGGTGAAGCCGCAGTTCGAGGTGGGGAAGGAGCGGCTGGGCAGCGGGGGAGTGGTACGCAGCGCGCAGTTGCGGGCCGAGGCCGTGCGGGGAGTCGCGCGGAAGGCCTGGGAGCTGGGACTCGGGGTGAAGGGGGTAACCGCCAGTCCGCTGCCGGGCCCCTCCGGGAACGTCGAGTACTTTCTGTGGCTGCGGGCCGGGGCCGGTGAACTGGACCCGGCCGACGTTGACCGTGCAGTGGCGGAGGGGCCGCGTTGACACAGAACCGAGCGCGTACTGTTTTCCTGCTCGCCCACACCGGGCGCCCCGCTGCCATCCGCAGCGCGGAGCTGGTGGTCAAGGGGCTGCTGCGGGCCGGGATCGGCGTACGGGTCCTGGAGGCCGAGGCGCGCGACCTGCCGCTGCCGGGCGAGGTGGAGCTGGTCGGCGAGGCCACCCCGCAGTGCCTGGACGGGTGCGAGCTGCTCATCGTGCTGGGCGGCGACGGCACGCTGCTGCGCGGCGCCGAGTTCGCCCGCGCCTCGGGCGTGCCCATGCTCGGCGTCAACCTCGGCCGGGTCGGCTTCCTCGCGGAGGCCGAGCGCGACGACCTCGACAAGGTCGTCGACCGGGTGGTGAACCGGGCCTACGAGGTCGAGGAGCGGATGACGGTCGACGTCGTCGTGCACCGCAACGGCGACATCGTGCACACCGACTGGGCGCTGAACGAGGCCGCCGTGCAGAAGGCGGGCGCCGAGAAGCTGCTGGAAGTCGTGCTGGAGATCGACGGCCGTCCGGTGACCGGGTTCGGCTGCGACGGCATCGTGCTGTCGACGCCGACCGGGTCGACGGCGTACGCCTTCTCGGCCGGGGGCCCCGTGGTGTGGCCCGAGGTGGAGGCGCTGCTCATGGTGCCGATCAGCGCCCACGCGCTGTTCGCGAAGCCGCTGGTGACCTCGCCGGACTCGGTGCTCGCGGTGGAGGTGCTGCCGCACGTCCCGCCGGGGGTGCTGTGGTGCGACGGGCGGCGGACGGTGGAGTTGCCGCCGGGGGCGCGGGTGGAGGTGCGGCGGGGGGCGGTGCCGGTGCGGCTGGCTCGACTGCATCACGCGTCGTTCACGGACCGGCTGGTCGCGAAGTTCGCGTTGCCTGTTTCCGGATGGCGCGGGGCGCCCCATTAGCGGTCTCGAAGGGGTGGTTCTGTTGTGGTCCGACCGCGGGCTGTCCGTGGCTGGTCGCGCAGTTCCCCGCGCCCCTGAGCGGCATGCACCGGACGGCGTTGCAAGGGCAGCCTGTGTGCGCTTCGCGCCCTCGACCTCGTATGGTCGTGTCCGTGCTTGAGGAGATGCGGATACGGTCGCTCGGAGTCATCGATGACGCCGTGGTCGAGCTGTCGCCCGGGTTCACCGCTGTCACCGGTGAGACGGGTGCCGGCAAGACCATGGTGGTCACCAGCCTGGGGCTGCTCCTGGGCGGGCGCGCCGACGCGGCGCTCGTGCGGATCGGGGCGAAGAACGCGGTCGTCGAGGGGCGCATCGCCGTGCCCGGCGACGCCGCGGCGGCCGTCCGGGCGGAGGAGGCCGGGGCCGAGCTGGACGACGGGGCGCTGCTGATCAGCCGTACCGTGTCCGCCGAGGGAAGGTCGCGCGCGCACCTGGGCGGGCGGTCGGTGCCGGTGGGGATGCTCGCCGAGCTGGCCGACGAACTGGTCGCCGTGCACGGGCAGACCGATCAGCAGGGGCTGCTGAAGCTGAACCGGCAGCGGCAGGCCCTGGACCGGTACGCGGGCGACGCGGTCGCCGGGCCGCTCGCCAAGTACGCGGAGGCCTACCGTCGGCTGCGGGCCGTCGCCCGTGAGCTGGAGGAGATCACCACGCGCGCGCGTGAGCGCGCCCAGGAGGCCGATCTGCTGCGCTACGGCCTCGACGAGATCGCCGCGGTCGAGCCGCGCGCCGGTGAGGACGTGGAGCTGGCGGAGGAGGCGGAGCGGCTGGGACACGCCGAGGCGCTCGCGTCGGCCGCCACGGTCGCCCACGCCGCCCTGGCGGGCAACCCGGAGGATCCCGAGGGCGTGGACGGCGCCACGCTCGTCGCGGGCGCGCAGCGGGCCCTGGACGCCGTACGGTCCCACGACCCGGCGCTGGCCGCGCTCGCCGAGCGGATCGGCGAGGTCGGCATCCTGCTGCGCGACGTGGCCGGGGAACTCGCCGGGTACGCCGACGACCTGGACGCCGACCCGCTGCGGCTGGCGGCGGTCGAGGAGCGCCGGGCCGCGCTCACCGCGCTGACGCGGAAGTACGGCGAGGACATCGCGGCCGTGCTGAGCTGGGCCGAGCAGAGCGCCGCGCGGCTGACCGAGCTGGACGGCGACGACGAGCGGATCGGCGAGCTGACCGCCGAGCGGGACGCGCTGCGGGCGGAGCTGGGCGGGCTCGCCCAGGCGCTGACCGACGCGCGGACCGAGGCCGCCGAGCGGTTCGCCGCCGCGGTGACCGCCGAGCTTGCGTCGCTCGCCATGCCCCACGCACGCGTGTCCTTCGCGATCCGGCAGACCGAGGACCCGGAGGGCGTCGAGATCGGCGGGCGTACGGTCGCGTACGGGCCGGCGGGCGCGGACGAGGTGGAGCTGCTGCTGGCTCCGCACCCCGGCGCGCCGCCGCGGCCGATCGCCAAAGGCGCCTCCGGCGGTGAGCTGTCGCGCGTGATGCTGGCCGTGGAGGTCGTCTTCGCGGGCACCGATCCCGTGCCGACGTACCTGTTCGACGAGGTCGACGCCGGGGTCGGCGGCAAGGCGGCGGTGGAGATCGGGCGGCGGCTGGCGCGGCTGGCCAAGAGCGCGCAGGTCGTGGTCGTCACGCACCTGCCGCAGGTGGCCGCGTTCGCCGACCGGCAGCTGCTGGTGGAGAAGACGAACGACGGCTCGGTGACCCGCTCCGGCGTGAAGGTCCTGGAGGGCGAGGAACGCGTGCGGGAACTCTCCCGGATGCTCGCCGGCCAGGAGGACTCGGAGACGGCCCGCGCCCACGCGGAGGAACTGCTGGAAGCGGCCAGGGCCGACCGGTAGAGACTCCGGGCGGTCTGGGCCGACCGGTAGGGACTCAGGGCGGTCTGGGCCGACCGTAGGGACTCTGGGCGGCTCGGGCCGACCGGGTAGGGACTCAGGGCGGTCTGGGCCGACCATAGGGACTCTGGGCGGCTCGGGTCGACCGGTAGGCACTCCGGGTGGCCTGGGTCGACCGGGTAGGGACTCCGGGGCCGGGCGGCCGTGCTTCGGCGGTCTCCCGGACGCCCCCCGCCCCGGGGTGGCCGGTGCGACGGCGCGGGCGACGTTCACTCGTACGAGTGAGGTGGTTCCGTGTCGTTGTCCCGCCGGTCGTCCGGTCGTGGCGGTCGTCGTTCCCGGAACACCCGTGCGGCCTGGCATCCTTGACGGAGCGGCGCACGGGAAACCGCCCGGCGCACCCCGTCCGCACCATCCTTCTGTACGTTCTTCGTGACCGCCCCCACGTCCTTCGTGACCGTCTCCCGCCGAATCAGGAGCCCCGGCCAGGTGACCCCCGTGAGCAGCCACTCACCGCACGGCCAGTCGCCGCTGCGCACCGTGCAGGTGCTGGGCGGCGGCAACGCCGGCAGCAGCGCGCACGTGCGCTCGCTGGCCGCGGGGCTCGTCGCGCGGGGCGTGAAGGTGACGGTGTGCGCCCCCTCCGATGCGGAGTGCACCTACGACTTCACCGGCGCCGGGGCCGACCACGTGCACGTGCCGCGCAGCAGCGATCCCGTCTCGGTGGCCGCGCTGCGGACGGTGTGCGCCGAAGCCGACCTGGTGCACGCGCACGGACTGCACGCCTCCTTCCGGGCCGCCCTGGCTCTCGGCGGTCGGCGCGTACGCACTCCGCTCGTCGTCACCTGGCACGACCGGCCGCACGCCGAGGGAGCCCGCGGCCAGCTGCTGCGCGTGCTGGAGCGGCGGGTCATGAAGGCCGCCACCGTCGTCCTCGGCGCCAGCTCGGAGCTGGTCGACGGTGCGCGCCGGACGGGCGCCCGGGACGCCCGCCTCGGCCCCGTCGCACTCCCCGCCCGGCCCGGCCCGCCGGCCGGACCCGACGACCCCGACCCGCTGCGCCCCAAGGTCCGGGCCGAACTCGGCGCCATCGACCGCCCTTTGCTGGTGGCGGTCGGATCGCTGGAGCGGCATCGCGGGTACGACGTGCTGCTCGACGCCGCCCGGGTGTGGCGCCGCCTCGACCCGGCCCCGCTGGTCGTGGTCGCCGGTGAGGGACCGCTGCGCGGCGAGTTGCAGGGCCGGATCGAGGGCGAGAGGCTCCCGGTGGCGCTCGTCGGCAGCCGCGACGACGTGCCCGACCTGCTGGCGGCGGCCGACCTCGCGCTGCTGCCGAGCCGCCGGGAGCCGGGGCGTTCCGTCCTCGCCCAGGAAGCGCTCCACGCGCGCGTGCCCCTCGTCGCCGGTGCCGTCGGCGGCATCCCCGAGCTGGTCGGCGACGCCGCCGAACTCGTCCCGCCGGGGGACGCGGAGGCCCTCGCCGACGCCGTGGTCCGCCTGCTCGCCGACCCCGCGCGGCAGGACGAACTCCGCGAGCGGGGCACGCGGCAGGCGGCCACGTGGCCGACCGAGGACGAGACCGTCGCCCAGGTGCTGAGCATCTACGACGAGTTGACGCAGCCCACCCCGTTGCTCTAGGCACCCGCCCTGTCCCTGCCGCCTACGGCACGTGCCGGCGGGCGCGCAGGGCCAGGCTCAACGCCAGTACGGTCTGCGGGTCGTCGAGGTCCGTGCCCAGCAACTCCCCGATCCTGGCGAGCCGGTTGTAGAGGGTCTGCCGGTTGAGGTGGAGTTCGCGGGCCGTCTCCGCCTTGCGGCCGGCGTGGGCCAAGTACGTCTGGAGGGTGGGCAGCAGGGGCGGCTTGGAGCGGTCGTCGTGGTCCCGCAGCGGACCGATCGCCCGGTCCACGAACGCCGCGAGGTCCGGATGGTCGCGCAGCCGCCACAGCAGCAGGTCGATGTCCAGGCGCCGCGCGTCGTACCAGGGCCGGTCGGTCAGGCCCTGCGCCGCGGTCGCCGTCTCCGCCGCGTGCCTGAGGCCCGCCGAGGCCGCCGCCCAGCCGCCGGACACCCCGACGACCACGACGGGGGGCTGCGCCCCGGGACGCTGCATCCCGGCCCGCTCCACGCCCGCCCGCAGCGCCGCCGCGACCCGGTCGGCGACCGCGGCCCGCTCCGACTCCGAGCGCAGCCCCAGCAGCAGCGGGACCCGGCCCTCCACCGGCCGCACGCCCAGCAGGACCGGCACCCCCACCGACGCCAGCTCCTCGGCGACCGCGCGGGCCAGCACCGCCCAGCCGCCGCCCGCCGGGGACAGGGCGTCGCCGAGCCGCATCACCACCGGGAGCAGCGGACCGGCGCCCGGCTTGAAGCCGAGGACGCGGGCCTGCGCGGGGGCGTCCTCGGCGGTGATCCGCCCCTCGGCGAGGTCGGTGAGGAAGTCGCCCCGGCCGCGCGCCGCCAGCTCCTCCTCCTGCCGCGCCTGCATCAGCACCACGGCGAGGATGCCCGCCGCCCGCTCCGCCGCCATCCGGTGCACCGGCGCCGGCGAGGACCGTACCGGCAGCAGGACGAGGCGGGCGCGCACCGACCCGGCGCCGGGTCCGCCGCCGGGCACGTCCACGAGGACCGAGCCCGCCGGGGGCGGCGCGTCCTTGTGCGGGTCCCGCAGCCCTTCCCAGACCTGGAGGGGGTCGGCCCCCTCGGGCCCGGCGCCGGCGGCGTACAGCAGGCGGCCGTCGGTGGTCTCCAGGAAGACGGGGTTGCCGGCGAAGTCGGCCAGGATGGCGAGGACCTGGGGGACTCCGCCGCCGCCCAGCAGCGCCTCGGTGCAGCGGCGGTGCACCTCCTCGGCCCGCTGGAGCAGCGCGTAGTGGCCGTTGACGATCTCGGTGTGGATCTCCTCGGTGACCGCCACGAACGGCACCTCGCGGTGCAGCTGCACCAGCGGCAGCCCGGCCGCGCGGGCCGTGTCGACCAGCGCCGCGGGCAGCCGGGTGAAGCGCGGGCCCAGCTCCACCACGAGCGCCGCGATGCCGCGCTCGGCCAGCGTGCGCACGAACGCCCGCTGCTCGGCAGGGCGGGTGCCGAGGCCGTACCCGGTGGTCAGCAGCAGTTCGCCGCCCTTGAGCAGCGAGGCGATGTTGGGCACCTCACCGGCGTGCACCCAGCGCACCGTGCGCTGCATGCGGTCGGCGCCCGCGAGGATCTCCGGCAGACCGCTGCGCAGCCCGGGCAGCTCCAGGGCCCGGCGCACGGTGATCCCGGCGCCCTGCGTGTCGAATCCGCTGTTCGTGCCGCTGTCCATGGGCCGGACGCTACCCGGCGCGACCCGCCCTGGACATCCACCCGGGTGATCCACCCACCGGCAGCACCGGGCCCCGGCAGCACCGGGCCCCGGCAGCACCGGGCCCCGGCAGCACCGGGCCCCGGCAGCGCGGGGCCGGTGTCCGGTCAGCCGCCGTAGGCGCCGCTCGCCGTCAGCCTGAGGGCCGTGTCGATCAGGGGCACGTGGCTGAAGGCCTGCGGGAAGTTGCCGACCTGGCGCTGCAGGCGGGGGTCCCACTCCTCGGCGAGCAGACCGAGGTCGTTGCGCAGGGAGAGGAGCTTCTCGAAGAGCTTGCGCGCCTCGTCGACCCGGCCGATCATCGCCAGGTCGTCCGCCATCCAGAACGAGCAGGCGAGGAAGGCGCCCTCGTCGCCCGGCAGACCGTCGACGCCCTCGGCCTCGCCGTCCGTCGGGTAGCGCAGGATGAAGCCGTCCGAGGTGGACAGCTCGCGCTGGATGGCCTCGATGGTGCCGATGACCCGCTTGTCGTCCGGCGGCAGGAAGCCCATCTGCGGGATCAGCAGCAGGGAGGCGTCCAGTGCCTGGGAGCCGTAGGACTGGGTGAACGTGTTGCGTTCCTTGTCGTAGCCCTTCTCGCACACGTCCCGGTGGATGTCGTCGCGCAGCTGCTTCCAGCGCTCCAGCGGGCCGTCCGCGTCGCCGGACTCGATCAGCTTGATGGTGCGGTCGACGGCGACCCAGGCCATCACCTTGGAGTGCACGAAGTGGCGGCGCGGGCCGCGCACCTCCCAGATGCCCTCGTCCGGCTCGTTCCAGTGGTCCTCCAGGTAGCGGATCAGCTTGAGCTGGAGCACCGAGGCGTAGTCGTTGCGGGCCAGGCCCGTCATGTGGCCCAGGTGCAGGGCCTCGGTCACCTCGCCGTAGACGTCCAGCTGGAGCTGGTGGGCCGCGCCGTTGCCGACCCGGACCGGCGTCGAGTTCTCGTAGCCCGGCAGCCAGTCCAGCTCCGCCTCGCCCAGCTCCCGCTCGCCGGCGATGCCGTACATGATCTGCAGGTTCTCCGGGTCGCCGGCGACCGCCCGCAGCAGCCACTCGCGCCAGGCGCGGGCCTCCTCGCGGTAGCCGGTGCGCAGCAGCGAGGACAGGGTGATCGCGGCGTCGCGCAGCCAGGTGTAGCGGTAGTCCCAGTTGCGGACGCCGCCGATGTCCTCCGGCAGGGAGGTGGTGGGCGCGGCGACGATGCCGCCGGTGGGGGCGTACGTCAGGGCCTTCAGCGTGATCAGGGAGCGGACCACCGCCTCGCGGTAGGGGCCGTGGTACGTGCAGTGCTCGACCCAGTCGCGCCAGAAGTCCTCGGTGGCCACCAGCGACTGCTCGGGCTCCGGCAGCGCCGGCGGCTCCTTGTGCGAGGGCTCCCACGAGATGGTGAACGCGATCCGGTCGCCCGGCGCCACCGTGAAGTCCGCGTACGTGGTCAGCGCCTTGCCATAGGTCTCCGCCTCCGTGTCGAACCACACGGAGTCCGGGCCCGCGACGGCCACCGTGCGGCCCTCCTGCTTGCGCACCCAGGGGACCACCCGGCCGTAGCTGAACCGCATCCGCAGCTCCGAGCGCATCGGCACCCGGCCGGAGACGCCCTCCACGATCCGGATCAGCTGCGGCGCGCCGTCGCGCGGCGGCATGAAATCGATCACTCGGACGGTGCCGCGCGGGGTGTCCCACTCGGATTCCAGGATCAGCGAGTCGCCGCGGTAGGTCCGCCGGGCCGAGGTGGGCGGCTCGGCGCCGGGCGCGTACGCGGGGCCGAGCCGCCAGAAGCCGTGCTCCCCGGTGCCCAGCAGGCCGGCGAAGATGGCATGCGAGTCGAAGCGGGGCAGGCACAGCCAGTCGACTGTGCCGTCCCGGCAGACCAGCGCGGCGGTCTGCATGTCTCCGATGAGTGCGTAGTCTTCGATGCGCCCGGCCACGTGCAACTCCAGTCGAACGGCCACGTCACCCCGCATGGGGGCGGTCGCTAGTGCGGTCAGCGGTCAAGGGTGGGGTCAGAGGTGTGTGTCAGGAATGTGTGTCGGGGACGGGTGTCCCGCGTGCCATGCCTCGTTGAGTCATGAAGCAAAGCAGCCGTCCGGCCGTGCAGCCAAACGTGGTGCCCCGAACGACAATTGTTGCTCAACCAACTGACGAGCTCTCGTTGTTCCGGTGCTGACGGGCGAGGGGTGGTGCCGTGTCGCCGGGCGGGCTCGGCAGCGAACGTCCGAGCAGGATACGACGCACGTAGATGATCTGTGTGCCGCTCCGGGCAACCCGGGTCCGCCGAACGGGTGACCGGCGTGTGAGGAAACGGTGACCCTTCCCACCTGCGTGTCCGGGCGTGCGCGGAGGGTGGCCGGAAGCCATCGCCCCGAGGCGCTGATACGCTGGTAGCCCGTGGACCGGTGGGAGAAGAACCCCGGAACCGCAGCGACGGCGCCGCCGACGACACCCGGGACGACCGGGGCGGAGGACGAACGCACCGCACCCCAGACCGCGACCACGGGAGCCCCCTCTTGGCCATGCCGCCCTCTGTTTTCCGAAACAGCACAGCCTCGACGACCAAGCACATCTTCGTCACCGGGGGTGTCGCCTCCTCGCTCGGCAAGGGGCTCACCGCCTCCAGCCTCGGCATGCTGCTCAAGGCCCGGGGCCTGCGCGTCGTGATGCAGAAGCTCGACCCGTACCTGAACGTCGACCCCGGCACGATGAACCCGTTCCAGCACGGTGAGGTGTTCGTCACCAACGACGGCGCCGAGACCGACCTGGACATCGGCCACTACGAGCGCTTCCTCGACCGCGACCTCGACGGCTCGGCCAACGTCACCACCGGCCAGGTGTACTCCACGGTGATCGCCAAGGAGCGGCGCGGCGAGTACCTGGGCGACACCGTGCAGGTCATCCCGCACATCACCAACGAGATCAAGCACCGCATCCGCCGCATGGCGACGGACGAGGTCGACGTCGTGATCACCGAGGTCGGCGGCACCGTCGGCGACATCGAGTCGCTGCCGTTCCTGGAGACCGTCCGCCAGGTCCGGCACGAGGTCGGCCGCGACAACGTGTTCGTGGTGCACATCTCGCTCCTGCCCTACATCGGCCCGTCGGGCGAGCTGAAGACCAAGCCCACCCAGCACAGCGTCGCGGCCCTGCGCAACATCGGCATCCAGCCGGACGCGATCGTGCTGCGCTGCGACCGCGAGGTCCCGACCGCGATCAAGCGCAAGATCTCCCTGATGTGCGACGTCGACGAGGACGCCGTCGTGGCCTGCCCCGACGCCCGCTCCATCTACGACATTCCGAAGGTCATCCACACCGAGGGCCTGGACGCCTACGTCGTCCGCAAGCTGGACCTGCCGTTCCGCGACGTGGACTGGACGACCTGGGACGACCTGCTCGACCGGGTGCACAAGCCCGAGCACGAGATCGTCATGGCCCTGGTCGGCAAGTACATCGACCTGCCCGACGCCTACCTCTCGGTCACCGAGGCGCTGCGCGCCGGCGGCTTCGCCAACAGGGCGCGGGTGAAGATCAAGTGGGTCACGTCCGACGACTGCAAGACCCCGGCCGGCGCCAGGGCGCAGCTCGGCGACGTCGACGCGATCTGCATCCCGGGCGGCTTCGGCGAGCGCGGTGTGACCGGCAAGGTGGGCGCGATCCAGTACGCCCGCGAGAACGGGATCCCGCTGCTCGGCCTCTGCCTCGGCCTGCAGTGCATCGTCGTCGAGGCCGCGCGCAACCTGGCCGGCGTCGCGGACGCCAACTCCACCGAGTTCGACCCCGCCACCGCCCACCCGGTCGTCTCCACCATGGCCGAGCAGCTGGACATCGTGGCCGGCGAGGGCGACATGGGCGGCACCATGCGGCTCGGCATGTACCCGGCCAAGCTGGCCGAGGGCTCCATCGTGCGCGAGGTCTACGACGGCAAGGAGTACGTCGAGGAGCGGCACCGCCACCGCTACGAGGTGAACAACGCCTACCGCGCGGAGCTGGAGAAGAAGGCCGGCATCGTCTTCTCGGGCACCTCCCCGGACGGCAAGCTCGTCGAGTACGTCGAGTACCCGCGCGACGTCCACCCCTACCTGGTCGCCACGCAGGCGCACCCCGAGCTGCGCTCGCGCCCGACCCGCCCGCACCCGCTCTTCGCCGGGCTGGTCAAGGCCGCGGTCGAGCGGAAGACGTCGAAGTAACACACCAGTTGTACGGTGGCCGGGGCGCGCGCACTCGACTGCGCGGGGCCCCGGCTTTCGCGTACGTCTGGAAGGGCAGGTCGGCAATGACGGGCAGCACGATCAAGGACACTCCCGAGGAGTGGGAGATCCGGGGCAGCCAGACCCCCTTCCGGGGCAAGAAGACCTCGGTCCGCACGGACGACGTGGTCATGCCCGACGGCTCGGTGGCCTCCCGCGACTACCAGGTCCACCCCGGCTCGGTGGCCGTCCTCGCCCTGGACGGGGAGGGGCGGGTGCTGGTCATCCGGCAGTACCGGCACCCGGTGCGCGAGAAGCTGTGGGAGATCCCGGCCGGCCTGCTCGACGTCCCCGGCGAGAACCCGCTGCACGCCGCCCAGCGCGAGCTGTACGAGGAGGCGCACGTCAAGGCCGAGGACTGGCGGGTGCTGACCGACGTCTACACCACCCCCGGCGGCTGCGACGAGGCCGTACGGATCTTCCTCGCCCGGGACCTGTCCGAGGCCGCCGGGGAGCGCTTCGAGGTCGAGGACGAAGAGGCCGACATGGAGCTGGCGCGGGTGCCCGTCGCCGACCTGGTCCGGGGGGTGCTCGCGGGAGAGCTGCACAACAACTGCCTGGTCGTGGGCGTGCTCGCGCTGGTCGCGGCGGAGCGGGGCGACGGGCTCGACGCGCTCCGTCCGGCCCTGGCGCCGTGGCCGGCCCGCCCCTTCGAGGCCTGAGGACGGCCTGGGAGCCCCCATCGGTGTGACCATCGGCTGATCCGATCGGGGGATGTGCCCGCCGCGCTCCACCGGGAACGTCGCAGAGCGTGAACTAGGCTCTCAAACGCCCGAACCGGGCTTCCGGCGGGCACCGGCGTGCGGTGGGATCGGGAGTGTGGCCCGTGACGGATCAGGCGGTGGACACGGACGGCGTACGACTGTCCCAGGACCCTGCTGCGGAGAGCGGGTTCCTGGGCCGCACCCGGGAGCTGAAGGAGCTGCGCGCCGACATCGAGCGCGCCGGCCTCGACACCCTCTCCGGCCGCAAGGCCCCACGCGCGCGCGTGCTGCTCATCGCGGGCCGTCCCGGCTCGGGCCGCACCGCGCTCGCCGAGGAGCTGGCCGCGCGGGTCGCGCACGACTACCCCGACGGCCTGCTGCGGACCCGGCTGAGCGAGCCGGACGGCACCCGCGTCCCCGTCGAACGCCTCGCCCGGGAGCTGCTCACCGCACTGGACCGCACCGCACCGCCCGGGGCCGACGAGGACGACCTCACCGAGGCCCTGCGCACCGCGCTCGCCGACCGCAGGGTGCTGCTCCTGCTCGACGCCGTCGCCGACGCCGAGCAGGTCGACGCGCTGCTGCCGGACACTCCGGACTGCCTGGCCGTCGCCGTGGCCGAGGGCCCGCTGACCGGCATCGCGGACGTCCGCCCGTGCACGCTGGGCGGCCTGGACACCAAGTCGGCCGTGGAACTGCTCTCCCGCCACACCGGCTCGGTCCGCATCACCGTCGACCCCCGGGCCGCCGAACAGCTGGTCGAGCTGTGCCAGGCCCAGCCCGCCGCGCTGACCCTGGCCGGCGGCTGGCTCGCGGCCCGGCCCCAGGCGGCCGTCGCGGACCTCGCCAAGCACGTGCACGCGGAGAGCGACGAGTCGGGCGCGCTCGGCCGGGTCTTCGGCCTCGTCTACGCCTCGCTGCCCAGCACCGCCGCCCGCATGCTGAGGCTGCTCTCCCTCGCCCCGGCCGGCCTGGTCGACCCGCACACCGCCTCCGCGCTCGCCGGCTGCTCGGTGAGCGGCGCCCGCACCACCCTGGACGGCTTCGTCGCCCACGGCCTGCTGCGCGCCGTCGACTCGGCGCTGCCCGAGTACGAGGTGCCCGGATGCCTGCACGGTCGGCTGAGCGCCCTCGCCCGCAGGCACGACCGGCCCGCCGAGCTGCAGCTGGCCCGCGCCCGCATGCTGGAGCGGACGGTGCGGCTGCTCCAGTCCTGCCGGGCGGTCACCGAGACCGACAACCAACAGGCCCGTGAGAAGCTCCAAGCCACGCCGCGCGACCTGCGCTTCCCGCACCCGAGGGCCGCCGCCGACTGGCTGCGCGCCCGGCGCCCCGCCCTGCTGGCGGCGGCCCGCCTCGCGGTCGCCGACGGCGAGCTGGACACCCTCGCCCGCAGACTCATGTCCCAGCTGGTGCGGGCCATGGTCGCCCACTTCGGCACCCGGGCCGCGGCCCCCGACCTGTACGGGATCCACCGGCTCGTCCTCGACGTGGCCGAGCGCCGCGAACTGCCCCGGGAGAAGGCGGCGGCCCTGCTGAACCTGGCCGACCTGGACGCCCGCACCGGCCGTACCGCCGAGGCACTGGTGCGCTACCGGGCCGCGCTGGACGCCGGACGGGAGGCGAAGGACCCGTACGCGACCGGCCGCGCGCTGGAATCCGTCGGCGGCGCCCATCTGGAGCTGGGGGACTACGACCGGGCCGCCGACTGGTTCGGCCGGGCCCTCGCCGAGCGCCTCGCCCGGGACGAGCGCGCCGACGCCGCCCGGGTCTACGGCCGGCTCGCCACCGCCCACACCTACGCCGGACGCTACGGCGAGGCGGTGCGGGCCTGGCGCGCGGCCGTGGCCGGACACCGCAAGGCCGGCGACGTGGCCGCGCACGCGCGGGCACTGGCCGAGCTGGCCCGGGTCCAGGAGTACGCCGGTCGGCCCGAGGAGTCGCTGCGCACCTGCCGGGAGGCCGTCGACTGGGCCCGCCGGGCCGAGGACGTACGGCTCCAGGCCGCGCTGCACCTGCGGCTCGCCGACACGCTCGACCGGCTCGGCGACCCCACCGCGGCGGGCCTGGAGCGGAGCGCGGCCGAACGGATGTTGAGGGAAGATCCCGCAGACGCCTGCGAAATCCGCAGCGCAGTGTCTGAAGATTAGTGCTTTGAAAGGCTAGACAGACGGAACGCCTTCATTAAACTGGCTCTGCCGCACGTTCTCCTGCGGTCTCTCCCGGTGTGCCCGCGCTTGAGCGGGTATGCCTTGTAATAGCCCATCCTCTGAGCCAAGGACCGTGATCCACGTGAAGGTCGGCATCCCCCGCGAGGTCAAGAACAACGAGTTCCGGGTGGCCGTCACCCCCGCCGGCGTGCACGAGCTGGTGCGCCACGGTCATCAGGTCGTCGTCGAGCGCAACGCCGGCGTCGGCTCCTCGATCCCCGACGAGGAGTACGTCACGGCCGGTGCGCGGATCCTCGACACCGCCGACGAGGTCTGGGCCACCGCGGACCTGCTCCTGAAGGTCAAGGAGCCGATCGCGGAGGAGTACCACCGCCTGCGCAAGGACCAGACGCTCTTCACCTACCTGCACCTGGCCGCCTCCAAGGAGTGCACGGACGCGCTCATCGAGTCCGGCACCACCGCCATCGCGTACGAGACGGTCGAGCTGCCCAGCCGCGCGCTGCCGCTGCTGGCCCCGATGTCCGAGGTCGCGGGCCGCCTCGCCCCCCAGGTCGGCGCCTACCACCTGATGGCCGCCAACGGCGGGCGCGGTGTGCTGCCCGGCGGTGTCCCCGGTGTGCTCGCGGGCCGCGCCGTCGTCATCGGCGGCGGTGTCTCCGGCTGGAACGCGGCGCAGATCGCCATCGGCCTGGGCTTCCACGTCACCCTGCTCGACAAGGACATCACCAAGCTCAAGGAAGCCGACAAGATCTTCGGCACGAAGATCCAGACCGTCGTCTCCAACGCCTTCGAGCTGGAGAAGGCCTGCCTGGAGGCCGACCTCGTGATCGGCGCCGTGCTCATCCCGGGCGCCAAGGCACCGAAGCTGGTCACCAACGAGCTGGTGTCCCGGATGAAGCCCGGAAGTGTCCTTGTCGACATCGCGATCGACCAGGGCGGCTGCTTCGAGGACTCCCACCCGACCACCCACGCCGAGCCGACCTTCCCGGTCCACAACTCGGTCTTCTACTGCGTCGCCAACATGCCCGGCGCGGTGCCCAACACCTCCACCTACGCGCTCACCAACGCCACGCTGCCGTACATCGTGGAGCTGGCCAACCGCGGCTGGGCCGAGGCGCTGCGCCGCGACCCCGCGCTGGCCAAGGGTCTCAACACCCATGACGGCAAGGTCGTTTACCGGGAGGTCGCCGAGGCACACGGTCTGGAGCACGTGGAGCTGGCCTCGCTGCTCGCCTAAGTCGTCAAGCGGTAAAGGCGATACGTCAACAGACGCCGTCAACGCCACACACCCGGCCGGACCTTGCCCGACAAGGTCCGGCCGGGTGTGTGTATGGTCACTTTGCGATTCTCGGTCAACTCGCCTCGAACGTAACGCTTCAACCGATTCGCGCACCGGTGAAACCTGCTGTGCGACGGCCGTACGCCCTTGACAGAGGGATGTTTCATTGCCGACACATCGGGCCGGGTCCGGCGGATTGTGTTGCTGCGGACGGCCGACACGCCATAGAGTCGCCGAACGTCGGCATGGTGCCACGCTGACCTGTCTAGAAGTTCCCTGGTCACCAAGGAGGTAAGACGACTTGTGAATGAGTCGACATTTACTCCCGGGGGTGGTCAACCAGGAATGCCGACGCGGACCCACGGTCCCGGGCGTCTCGAGGCTGTCGGCTCCGTAGCTGTACGCACCTCCGCAGCCGACCACCACAGTCCGCAGGCAACTCGGACAGCACACATGAGTATGGATGGCCAACACGTGAACGCCATGGCCGGCGACGGAAGTGGCGCGCCCCGCAACCACTTCGCCGACTACGACGAACTGCCCGAGGGGCACTTCTACGACCCGGACGCGGAGTACGAGCCGGATCCCGAGTACGCCGCCACGCTCGCGCCCGACGCGGCCCGACAGCGCCGCGAGCGCATCGGCCCGACCGGACGCCCGCTGCCGTACTTCCCGATCCCGGGCCCGCTCACCGACCACGGCCCCGCCAAGATCATCGCGATGTGCAACCAGAAGGGCGGCGTGGGCAAGACCACGTCGACCATCAACCTGGGTGCCGCGCTCGCCGAATACGGGCGCCGGGTGCTGCTCGTCGACTTCGACCCGCAGGGCGCGCTGTCGGTCGGACTCGGCGTCAACCCGATGGAGCTCGACCTCACCGTCTACAACCTGCTCATGGAGCGGGGCATGGCGGCCGACGAGGTGCTGCTGAAGACCGCGGTCCCCAACATGGACCTGCTGCCCAGCAACATCGACCTGTCGGCGGCCGAGGTGCAGCTGGTGAGCGAGGTCGCGCGCGAGTCCACCCTCCAGCGGGCCCTGAAGCCGCTGATGGACGACTACGACTACATCGTGATCGACTGCCAGCCCTCGCTCGGCCTGCTCACGGTCAACGCGCTGACCGCCGCGCACAAGGTGATCGTGCCGCTGGAGTGCGAGTTCTTCGCACTGCGCGGTGTGGCGCTGCTGACCGAGACGATCGAGAAGGTCCAGGAGCGGCTCAACCCCGACCTGGAGCTCGACGGCATCCTCGCCACGATGTACGACTCACGCACCGTGCACAGCCGTGAGGTGCTCGCGCGGGTCGTCGAGGCGTTCGACGACCACGTCTACCACACGGTCATCGGGCGCACGGTCCGCTTCCCGGAGACCACGGTCGCCGGCGAGCCGATCACCACGTACGCGTCCAACTCCGTCGGTGCCGCCGCCTACCGCCAGCTCGCCAGGGAGGTGCTCGCCCGGTGTCACGCCGAGTGAGTCTGCCGGGGGCCGACGAACTCTTCCGTACGACAGGGGGAACGGCGCTCCAGGCGTCCACCCCGCGGCGACCGGCGGGCGGCGAGGCCCGGGTGCCGGCCCCGGCGGGGGAGAGCGACCAGGCCGCCGCCGAGGACGCACCGCAGTCGGTGCCCGCGCAGGGCGGTGACGGTGAGGGCGCGGAGCACGCCGCGGCGGACGCGGAACCGGGCTCGGCGGGCGAGTCGCGCACCCGGGGCACGGAGCGCTCCGCACGTGGCTCCGGGCCCGGTACGGGCGCGCAGGAAGGTTCTGCCGCCGACCGGCCCCGCAAGCGCGGCAGGGCCGCGGCACGGCGCCCCAGCGGGCGTGAGCGCCACGACGAGAAGATCACCGTGTACGTCTCCGCCGAGGAGCTGATGGACCTGGAGCACGCCCGCCTGGTGCTCCGGGGCGAGCACGGCCTGGCCGTCGACCGCGGCCGCATCGTCCGCGAGGCGGTCGCCGTGGTCCTGGCCGACCTGGAGACCCGCGGGGACGCCAGCATCCTCGTACGACGGCTGCGCGGGCGCTAGCGGTAGCCTGCGGGGGCCATGACCTCGAACGACGCCCCCCGCCCCGACCGCGGCCCGCGCCCCGGCCGCCGGCGTGCGCTGGGCAGGGGCCCGGAGACGCCGGCGGCCGCGTCGCTCCCCGAGGAGACGCCTTCCGGCGACGGCGCACCCGGGACCGCCGGAGCGGCGCCCACGGAGCAGGACCTCCGGTCCGGACCGGCGCCCGCCGACCCCGGAGACCCGGCGCGGGTCCGGGAGACGGCGGTGCCGGACGCAGAGGAGTACGCCCCCGGAACGGAACCGGACCCCGCGGGCCCCGCCGTGCGCACGGAGGTGGAGCCGACGGACGCGGGAACGGCGACGGAGACGTCGGCGGCGACCGGGCGCGTCCCGCTCGCACCCGGCGGACAGGCCGCCACGCCCGCCGGCCGGCGAGCACGGGCGGACGGCCCGCCCGACGCCGTTCCCGCCGTGGATCCGGCCCCCGTGCCGGAACAGGCCCCCCGGACCTCGGAGGAGTCCTCCGGCGAACCGGACGACGGTGTCTTCAAGGTGCGGCTCGCCAACTTCGAGGGGCCGTTCGACCTGCTCCTCCAGTTGATCTCCAAGCACAAGCTGGACGTCACCGAGGTCGCCCTGTCGAAGGTGACCGACGAGTTCATGGCGCACATCCGGGCCATGGGGCCGGACTGGGACCTCGACCAGACCACCGAGTTCCTGGTGGTCGCGGCCACGCTGCTCGACCTCAAGGCGGCCCGGCTGCTCCCCGCCGCCGAGGTCGAGGACGAGGCCGACCTGGCCCTGCTGGAGGCCCGCGACCTGCTCTTCGCCCGCCTGCTCCAGTACCGCGCGTACAAGCAGATCGCGGAGATCTTCAACGACCGGCTCGCGGCCGAGGCCCGCCGTTACCCCCGTACCGTCGGCCTGGAGCCCCACCACGCCGAGCTGCTGCCCGAGGTCGTCATCAGCATCGGCCCCGAGGGCTTCGCCAAGCTCGCCGTCAAGGCCATGCAGCCGAAGCCCAGGCCGCAGGTGTACGTCGAGCACATCCACGCGCCCCTGGTCAGCGTGCAGGAACAGGCCGGGATCGTCGTCGCCCGCCTGAAGGAGCTGGGCGAGGCCAGCTTCCGCGTACTGGTCCAGGACACCGAGGACACCCTGACCGTCGTCGCCCGCTTCCTGGCCCTGCTGGAGCTGTACCGGGAGAAGGCCGTCGAGCTGGACCAGGAGACCGCGCTCGGCGACCTCCTGGTCCGCTGGACGGGCGGCGACGGGGAGGCGCAGCCGTCGGTGACCGACGAGTTCGACCGGCCGCCCGAGGTGCCGAAGGAGGAGCGGAAGGCGTGAGTGAGCAGATCACGGAGGCCGAGCAGGCCGAGCAGGCCGAGGGCGGGCCGGACGGGGTCGCGGGCCTCGACCTCAAGCCCGCCCTGGAGGCCGTCCTCATGGTCGTCGACGAGCCCGCGACCGAGGAACGGCTGGCGAAGATACTGCAACGGCCCCGGCGGCGGATCGCGGACGCCCTGCGCGAGCTGGCCGACGAGTACGCCGTCCAGGGCCGCGGCTTCGAACTGCGGCTGATCGCGGGCGGCTGGCGCTTCTACAGCCGCCCCGAGTACGCCGCGGCCGTCGAGGGCTTCGTCCTGGACGGCCAGCACGCCCGGCTCACCCAGGCCGCCCTGGAGACCCTCGCCGTCGTCGCCTACCGCCAGCCGGTCAGCCGCGGCCGCGTCTCCGCGGTGCGCGGCGTGAACTGCGACGGCGTGATGCGCACCCTCCTGCAACGGGGTCTGGTCGAGGAGGCGGGCACGGAACCCGAAACAGGTGCGATCCTGTACGTGACGACGAACTACTTCCTGGAGCGGATGGGCCTGCGCGGCCTGGACGAGCTCCCCGAGCTCGCGCCCTTCCTCCCGGAGGCGGAGGCGATCGAGGCCGACACCCTGGAAGGGGTCCCGTCGTTCGACCCGGACGCCCCGGATTCCGGGGACGCAGACGACAAGACGGAATTTTGATGCGAAGCAGCAGCGGCAGGAACAGCAGCGGAAACAACGGCGGGAGCCGTGGTGGCAACAGCGGCGGCCGCGGCGGGAGCAGCGGGGGCCGCGGCAACTACCGCGGCGCCGGCAACAACCGCGACGACAAGCAGGGCGGCCGTCCCAAGAAGCCGCGCCCGGAGGAGCGGCGCTACGACGTGGGCCCCGGCGCCACCCAGGACGGCCCCAAGTCGGGCCGCGGCCCCTCGGCCCGCGGCGGTGCCAAGGGCGGCCCGAAGCGGCCCCAGCAGCGCGGCCGCAGCGCGCCCGCCACGTCCCGCGAGTACGAGACGCGGGCCGAGGAGCGCAACCGGGAGCGCTACGCGGGCAAGAAGGACGTCAAGCTGCCCAAGACCTTCCCCGGCGCCGAGCAGGAGGGCGAGCGGCTGCAGAAGGTCCTCGCGCGCGCGGGCTACGGCTCCCGGCGCGCCTGCGAGGAGCTGATCGAGCAGGCCCGGGTCGAGATCAACGGCGAGATCGTCCTGGAGCAGGGTCGCCGCGTCGACCCGGAGAAGGACGAGGTCAAGGTCGACGGCCTGACCGTGGCCACGCAGTCGTACCAGTTCTTCTCGCTCAACAAGCCCGCCGGTGTCGTCTCCACCATGGAGGACCCGGAGGGCCGCCAGTGCCTCGGCGACTACGTCACCAACCGGGAGACCCGCCTCTTCCACGTGGGCCGGCTCGACACCGAGACCGAGGGCGTCATCCTGCTCACCAACCACGGCGAGCTGGCGCACCGCCTGACCCACCCCCGGTACGGCGTCAAGAAGACCTACCTCGCGCACATCGTGGGCCCGATCCCGCGCGACCTCGGCAAGCGCCTCAAGGACGGCATCCAGCTGGAGGACGGGTACGCGCGCGCGGACCACTTCCGGGTCGTCGAGCAGACCGGCAAGAACTACCTGGTCGAGGTCACCCTGCACGAGGGCCGCAAGCACATCGTCCGCCGGATGCTGGCGGAGGCGGGCTTCCCCGTCGACAAGCTGGTGCGCACCGCCTTCGGCCCGATCACCCTGGGCGACCAGAAGTCGGGCTGGCTGCGCCGCCTGTCCAACACGGAGGTCGGGATGCTGATGCAGGAGGTGGACCTCTAGACCGCGATCCGGGCGAGGACGCCCGTACGAGGCTTGTGCCGACCGGCCGCCTCCTTTTATAGTCGCAGTGACTATTAAGGGGGTGGCCGGTCGTGCACGGCTACGACAAACACGCTTTCGAGCCCTTCGCCGTCACCGTCGACCTCGCCGTCCTCACGCTGCGCGCGGGCGCGCTGCACGCGCTGCTCGTCGAGCGGGGACAGGAGCCGTACGCGGGCCGCTGGGCACTGCCCGGCGGCTTCCTGCTGCCCGCCGAGTCGGCGGAGGAGGCGGCCCGGCGCGAGCTGGCCGAGGAGACCGGCCTCGCGGACGTGACGGGGCTGCACCTGGAGCAGCTGCGGACCTACAGCGAACCCGGCCGCGACCCCCGCATGCGGGTCGTGTCCGTGGCCTTCGCCGCGCTGCTCCCGGACCCTCCCGAACCGCACGGCGGCGGTGACGCGGCCGAGGCCCGCTGGGTGCCGTACGACGAGGCCCGGGGCCTCGCCTTCGACCACGACCGGATCCTGGCCGACGCCCGGGACCGGGTCGGCGCCAAGCTGGAGTACACCTGCCTGGCCACCGCCTTCTGCCCGGCCGAGTTCACCCTCGGCGAGCTGCAACAGGTCTACGAGACGGTGTGGGGCACGGCCCTGGACCGGCCCAACTTCCGCCGCAAGGTCCTCGCCACCCCCGGCTTCGTCGAGCCCGTCCCCGGTGCCGCCCGCCTGACCGGAGGCCGCGGCAAACCCGCCGCCGTGTACCGCGCGGGACCGGCCACCACCCTGCACCCGCCGCTGCTGCGCACCCCTCGGGAAGGACGCCCCGCATGACCACCACCACCGGCACCAAGCGCGCCGCCACCGGAGCGCTCACCGGCCTCGCCCTCGGCGACGCGCTGGGCTTCCCCACCGAGTTCAACGACGTCCCGGCGATCCTCGCCAAGTGCGGGCCCTGGCGGGAGATGGCACTGCCCAGGCCCGCGATCGTCACCGACGACACCCAGATGACGCTGGCGCTGGGCAAGGGGCTGCGGACGGCCATGGACCGGGGGCTGCTCGGACCGAAGCGCATGGAACGGCCGGTGCGCGAGGAGTTCGTCGACTGGTACCAGTCGCCGGAGAACAACCGCGCGCCGGGCAACACCTGCCTCAAGGCGTGCAACCTCCTCAAGGCCCCGGACCGCCCCTGGCAGGACGCCAGCCAGATCCACTCCAAGGGCTGCGGCGCCAACATGCGCGTCGCACCGGTCGGGCTGGTCCCCGGCCTGAGCGACGAACAGCGCGCGGGCGCCGCGCAGTTGCAGTCCGCGCTCACCCACGGCCACCCCACCGCGCTCGCCGCCTCCGACCTCACCGCGCACGCCGTACGGCTGCTCGCCGAGGGCGCCGAACCGACCGGCCTGGTCGGGCTGCTGCGCTCGTACGCCTACGACAACCGCACCCGCTACCACGAGCGCTGGCTCGGCGACCTGTGGAGCCGCGCCCAGGACCCGACGCCCGAGCACTTCATCGCGCGAGGCTGGGACGAGTGCCTGGCGATACTCGACCGGCTCCAGGAGGCGGTGCGCACCGTCTCGCCGGAGACCGACCCGTGCCTGGCCGTCGGCGAGGGCTGGGTCGCCGAGGAGGCCATGGCGGCCGGGCTGCTCTGCTTCCTGCTCTTCGTCGACGAGCCGCTCACCGCCCTGCGCCGCGGCGCCTGCACCTCCGGCGACTCCGACTCCATCGCCTGCCTCGCGGGCGCCTTCTCGGGCGCGCACCTGGGAGCCGACGCCTGGCCGGCCGCCTGGGCGGACCGCATCGAGTACCGGAGCGACCTGCTGTCCCTCGGAGCGCTCTGGGACGCTTGAGCCCATGACCGACGCCGCCGGCCTGGTCGGGCTGCGCGAGCCGGAGGAGACCCGGTCGCGGATGCGGGACCGGGACGGCGTCGAGATGGACCTGGTCACGCACGACCTGCGCAAGTTCGTACGCCTGACGCCGCACCGCAACGGATACGTCCTGGAGTGGCTGCTGTCGCCGCCGGTGGTCGTCGCCAAGGCCGAGCGGGAGTACGGGGGAGCCGGTGTCGACCACGTGCGCGTGTGGGCCGACGTGGAGCGGCTGCACGGCGTGCTGGACGAGGCGCAGGGCGCGTCAGTGCTCCCCGGGGCCCCGACCGCGTACGACGCCCTGCACGACTTCGTCGTACGGACCCGGCTGGAGCGCTGAGGCGCGGCGGGTGCGGACCAGGAAGGCCTCCACCCGGGGCCGGTCCGGCTCGTCGGGGAGGGGGCTGCGCCGGGCCGCCTCCTCGCCCTCCCGCGCCAGGCGGTTCATCCGCGCCTCCACCTCCCGCCAGGGCACCTCGCCGCGCTTCACGGCGAGCAGGGACTCCCGCGCCGCGCCGACGTCGATCGTCAGGACGCCCGTGCGCAGCAGGTCACGGGCGCCGGCCAGCAGCCGCAGCAGGTGCATCGCGTGCTTCCAGCGCGGGGCGCCGTGGGTGCGCACGTCGGCGTCGAGCTTGCGGCGCTGGCCGTGCGCGTAGCGGGTGAAGGTCTGGTGAACCCGGCGGGAGAGGAACGCCTCGCGCAGGGCGAGCAGTTCGCGGCCCGTGTCGTCCACCGACTCCACGAGCGGGGAGTACAGGCACTCCAGGATGTTCGGGTTCGCGCGCAGGGCCAGCTCGCAGAAGCGCTCCAGCTCCCAGCTGAACTGCTCCTCCCCGGGGCCCTCCACGTGCGTCGGCGGCTTCTCGAAGCGCCAGAACAGGGCGGTCGGCGCGAGGAAGACGCCCCGCCGGTCCGTGTCGCTGTCCTCCGTCGCCAGGCCGAAGGCGCGCGAACCCATGACACAGGCGTAGACCGTGTGGTCGCGGACCAGCAACTCGTGGCTCTCGGGGACTTCGGGGCGCATGGCGGGAGCGTACGCGGGCCGCTCACGCCAGGCGGACCGAATTTCCCTTCACCGTGATCCGCTTCCCGGGCAGCGGCTCCGTGGCCGGACCCCGCACCACCGAGCCGTCGGCGACGGCGAACCTGCTGCCGTGGCAGGCGCAGTCGATGGTGCCGTCCCGCACGTCCGACACGATGCAGCCCTGATGGGTGCAGACCGCCGAGAACGCCTTGAACTCGCCCTGCCGCGGCTGGGTCACCACGATCTTCTCGTCGGTGAGGATCTTGCCGCCGGCGACCGGGACGTCGCCCGTCCGCGCCAGCTCCTGCCCCGGCGAGGCGCCCGAGGAGTCGCCGCCGCCCCCGCCGCAGCCCACGCAGAGCGCGGCCGCGCCCGCGCCCGTGCAGAGGAGGACCGTGCGGCGGGCCGGGGTCTGGGTCATGTCGCAACTCCGGGGGAGGGAGGTCGGGGCCGCCGCCAGCGTCTCAGGAGACGGGCGCCGCGGGCCGGTACGCGGCGGGCTGACTAGGCTGGACGGACCAAGAACCGGTACACACGTCGGCAACATCAGCAACGTCGGCCACATCAGCAAGGAGCATCGCCGTGGCGGTACGAGCGGTCCGGGGCGCCGTCCAACTGGAGGGGGACGAGGCGGGGCACATGGGCGAGCAGGTCGCGGCCCTGCTGACCGCCCTCATGGAGCGCAACGGCCTGACGGCCGACGACCTGATCAGCCTGTGGTTCACCGCCACCCCCGACCTGCACAGCGACTTCCCGGCCGCCGCGGCCCGCGGTCTCGGCATCACCGACGTGCCGCTGATCTGCGCCCAGGAACTGGACGTCGAGGGCGCCATGCCCCGCGTCGTCCGGGTCCTCGCCCACATCGAGTCCGACCGGCCCCGCACCGGGATCGCCCACGTCTACCTCGGCGCCGCCGCGGCCCTGCGCAAGGACATCGCCCAGTGAGAACCGCACTCGTCATCGGCACCGGCCTCATCGGCACCTCCGCCGCCCTCGCCCTCACCGAACGCGGTGTCACCGTCCACCTCGCGGACCACGACCCCGAGCAGGCCCGCACCGCCGCCGCGCTCGGCGCCGGCACCGACGAGGCCCCGGACGGGCCGGTCGACCTCGCCGTCGTCGCCGCGCCGCCCGCCCTGGTGGCCGACGTGCTCGCCGACGCCATGGCCCGCGGCCTCGCCCGCGGCTACATCGACGTGGCCAGCGTCAAGGGCGGCCCCCGGCGGGAGCTGGAGGCGCGCGGGCTCGACCTCTCGGCGTACATCGGCACCCACCCCATGTCAGGGCGGGAGAAGTCCGGCCCGCTGGCCGCCACCGCCGACCTCTTCGAGGGCCGCCCCTGGGTGCTGACCCCCACCCGGGACACCGACACCGAGGTGCTGAACCTCGCCCTGGAGCTGGTCTCGCACTGCCGCGCGGTACCCGTCGTGATGGACGCCGACGCCCACGACCGCGCCGTGGCCCTCGTCTCCCACATGCCCCACCTGGTCTCCAGCATGGTCGCCGCGCGCCTGGAGCACGCCGAGGAGGCCGCCGTACGGCTGTGCGGGCAGGGCATCCGCGACGTGACCCGGATCGCCGCCTCCGACCCCCGGATGTGGATCGACATCCTCTCCGCCAACCCCGGGCCGGTCGCCGACCTGCTCACCGACGTCGCCGCCGACCTGGAGGAGACGGTACGGGCCCTGCGCGCCCTGCAGTCCACCGACGAGGACAAGCGCCGCGAGGGCGGCACCGGCATCGCCGAGGTGCTGCGGCGCGGCAACGCCGGACAGGTCCGGGTCCCCGGCAAGCACGGGTCGGCCCCCCGGTCCTACGAGACGGTGGCCGTCCTCATCGACGACCAGCCCGGTCAGCTGGCCCGCATCTTCGCGGACGCGGGACGGGCCGGGGTCAACGTGGAGGACGTACGGATCGAGCACGCGACCGGGCAGCAGGCGGGTCTGGTGCAGCTGATGGTGGAGCCGAAGGCCGCCGCCGTCCTCACGGCGGCCCTGAAGGAGCGGGGCTGGGCGATCAGGCAGTAGGCGCGGGCCCCTGGGGTCGTTCCCGGATTCGTACGGCTGTCAGAGGGGTCCTGCGGGCCCGGTAACCTAGGGCCTGTCTGATGATTCCCGCCTGCCCGGCGACGCCTGGCACGCACGCTCGCCGCGTTGCCGAAACGCCCGCGTGGCTCCGCCACGAGGGCGCTCCGGCGCCTTGCGATCGCACGCACCAGACGCCGCCGGGCCCGCCCTCCGGGCGGACGACGGGAATCATCAGACAAGGCCCTGTGCGGGACGCGCTCGCGTCCCGCACACCACCCACCGCACCGCACCAGGAAGGTGTCCCCTCGTGGAAAACGGCGCCGCCCCGACCGCCCCGGCCGTGATTGTCGCCATCGACGGCCCCTCCGGCACGGGCAAGTCGAGCACGTCGAAGGCCGTGGCCGCGCAGCTCGGCCTCAGCTACCTGGACACCGGTGCGCAGTACCGGGCGATCACGTGGTGGATGGTCAGCAACGGCATCGACACCGACGACCCGCACGCCGTCGCCGCCGCGGCCGGCAAGCCCGAGATCGTCTCCGGCACCGACCCGGCCGGTCCGACCATCACGGTCGACGGCGTGGACGTGGCCGGACCGATCCGCACCCAGGAGGTCACCTCCAAGGTCAGCGCGGTCAGCGCCGTACCGGAGATCCGCACCCGGATCACCGAACTGCAGCGCACCATCGCCGCCTCCGCGCCGCCCGGCATCGTCGTCGAGGGCCGCGACATCGGCACCACCGTGCTGCCGGACGCCGACCTCAAGATCTTCCTCACCGCCTCGGCGGAGGCCCGCGCCGCCCGCCGCAGCGGAGAGCTGAAGGGCGCCGACGTCCACGCCACCCGTGAGGCCCTGATCAAGCGGGACGCGGCCGACTCCAGCCGCAAGACCTCCCCGCTGGCCAAGGCCGGCGACGCGGTCGAGGTGGACACCACCGCCCTCACCCTCCCGCAGGTCATCGAGTGCGTCGTCACCCTCGTCGAGGAGAAGCGGGCCGGGAAGTGACCGCATCCTCCGCCGCGCCCGCCCCCTCCGAGAAGGGCGCCGAGGTCGGCCGGCGCATCGGTGTCGGCCTGATGTACGGGCTGTGGAAGCCGCGCGTGCTCGGCGCCTGGCGGGTGCCCGCCACCGGCCCGGTGATCTACGCCGTCAACCACGCGCACAACATCGACGGCCCGATGGTCATGGGCGTCGCGCCCCGGCCGACGCACTTCCTGATCAAGAAGGAGGCGTTCATCGGCCCGCTCGGACGCTTCCTGACCGGCATCGGCCAGTTGAAGGTGGACCGCCACGCCGCCGACCGCGCGGCCATAGGGCAGGCGCTCGGCGTGCTGGCCGACGGCGGCGTCCTCGGCATCTTCCCGGAGGGCACCCGGGGCGAGGGCGACTTCGCCTCGCTGCGCGCCGGGCTGGCCTACTTCGCGGTGCGCAGCGGCGCGCCGATCGTCCCGGTCGCGGTGCTGGGAAGCACGGACCGTCCCGGACGGTTGATAAAGGCGCTGCCCCCGCTGCGCTCGCGCGTCGACGTCGTCTTCGGCGACCCCTTCGACGCGGGCGACGGCAGCGGGCGGCGCACCCGCAAGGCACTGGACGAGGCCACCGAACGCATCCAGAAGCAGCTCACCGCGCACCTGGAAAACGCCAGGCGCCTCACCGGGCGCTGAGTGACACTTGAGTAGTGGATCACCCGGTACAGGGGTGTTCCACCGATCACCACGATGAACGAGGTACGGACTTCATGAACGACCACATCCACCCCGAGGGCTCGGGCGCGGAGCACGACCACGGGGCGCTCGGCGACGCCGAGTACGCGCAGTTCATGGAGCTGGCCGCCGAAGAGGGCTTCGACATCGAGGAGGTCGAGGGCGCGATCGAGGAGGCCGGGCACGGCCCGCTGCCCGTCCTCGCCGTCGTCGGTCGCCCCAACGTCGGCAAGTCGACCCTCGTGAACCGCATCATCGGCCGCCGCGAGGCCGTCGTCGAGGACAAGCCGGGCGTCACCCGCGACCGCGTCACCTACGAGGCCGAGTGGGCCGGGCGCCGCTTCAAGGTCGTCGACACCGGCGGCTGGGAGCAGGACGTCCTCGGCATCGACGCCTCCGTGGCCGCGCAGGCCGAGTACGCCATCGAGGCCGCCGACGCGGTCGTCTTCGTCGTGGACGCCAAGGTCGGCGCCACCGACACCGACGAGGCGGTCGTCCGGCTGCTGCGCAAGGCCGGCAAGCCCGTCGTGCTGTGCGCCAACAAGGTCGACGGCCCGAGCGGCGAGGCCGACGCCTCCTACCTGTGGTCGCTGGGCCTCGGCGAGCCGCACCCGGTCTCCGCGCTGCACGGCCGCGGCACCGGTGACATGCTGGACCGCGTTCTGGAGGCCCTGCCCGAGGCCCCGGCCCAGACCTTCGGCACCGCCGTCGGCGGCCCGCGCCGCATCGCCCTGATCGGCCGCCCCAACGTCGGCAAGTCCTCGCTGCTGAACAAGGTGGCCGGCGAGGAGCGCGTCGTCGTCAACGAACTGGCCGGCACCACCCGCGACCCGGTCGACGAGCTGATCGAGCTGGGCGGCGTCACCTGGAAGTTCGTCGACACGGCGGGCATCCGCAAGCGCGTCCACCTCCAGCAGGGCGCCGACTACTACGCCTCGCTGCGCACCGCCGCCGCCGTCGAGAAGGCGGAGGTGGCCGTGATCCTCATCGACGCCTCCGAGTCGATCTCGGTCCAGGACCAGCGGATCGTCACCATGGCCGTCGAGGCGGGCCGCGCGATCGTCGTCGCCTACAACAAGTGGGACACCCTCGACGAGGAGCGCCGCTACTACCTGGAGCGGGAGATCGAGACGGAGCTGGGCCAGGTGGCGTGGGCGCCGCGGGTC
Organism: Streptomyces rubrogriseus; assembly: GCF_027947575.1. Lineage (NCBI taxonomy): Bacteria > Bacillati > Actinomycetota > Actinomycetes > Kitasatosporales > Streptomycetaceae > Streptomyces > Streptomyces rubrogriseus. Next base: position 2,322,742 of record NZ_CP116256.1, read on the forward strand.
AACGTCTCGGCGCAGACCGGTCGGCACATGGAGAAGCTGGTCCCCGCGATCGAGACCGCCCTGGCCGGCTGGGAGACCCGCGTCCCGACGGGCCGGCTCAACGCCTTCCTCGGCGAGCTGGTCGCCGCCCACCCGCACCCGGTGCGGGGCGGCAAGCAGCCGCGGATCCTCTTCGGCACCCAGGCGGGCACCAAGCCCCCGCGGTTCGTGCTCTTCGCCTCCGGCTTCATCGAGGCGGGCTACCGGCGCTTCATCGAACGCCGGCTGCGCGAGGAGTTCGGCTTCGAGGGGACGCCGATCCACATCTCGGTGCGGGTGCGCGAGAAGCGCGGCGCGAAGAAGAAGTAGGAAGCGGGAACACACAGCGACGGGTGAGGGGCGCCCCCGGCCGGGGCGCCCCTCACCCGTCGCTCGTCCGGCGGTCAGGTACCGGACCGCGGGGCCGGTGGCAGCGCCGCCGGGACGTGGTGCGAGCCACCGACGCGCTGCCACACCGACTGCTGGCCGACGCGGGCGCTCTGGGCCCCGGCGCTGTAGGCGCTGTAGCCGCCTCTGCCGCGCGGGATGCTCCTGAAGGCCGTGAATCCCAGCTCCTCCTCACCGCTGCGATCGCCCGGCAGCGATCGGAAGGACCTGACGTACTCGGCGTAGAGCGCGTCGTAGATCGGCGTGGCCGAGGGGCCGCCGTGGCGGTGGAAGGCGTCGTATGCGTACACGTATGTCCAAACGACCCCGCGCGGGAAGGGATGCGGCCCGGGTGGCGGCCGTCCGGCAGCCGACCGGACGGGCTCAGGTTCCCGCCAGCGGCAGCGCGGCCGCGACCAGCTGTCCGTTCGCCGCCGCCTTGTCCAGCGCGTCCCGCAGCAGGTCCTCGCGCGGCTGCCGGCCGATCGACCCGACGGGGGCGGCGAACATCAGCACCTGCTGGTGCTTGTTGGCCGCCGTACGCCAGCCCTCGGTGACCTGGAGCGGCTGGTGCGCCTGCCACCAGGCAACGGGCCGGCCGCCGTTCGTCCCGGGCTGGAGCACCGCGTGCAGCTGGCCCATCGCGAGCAGGACCGACCAGCCGTGCAGCACGGCCGGCGTGGACGCCAGCTCGGTGACCGGCATGAAGCCCTGCTCGATCAGCAGCGGCAGGAAGTCGTCACCGGCGCCGGAGGTGCCGGGCCGCGCGATGGGAGCGGTCGGCTCCACCACGAGGGCCGGGTGCAGCTCCCCGGCGATCAGGATCAGCCCGCTGGTCACACCGAGCACGGCCTGCTCGGGCGCGGCCTTCTCGGGAGCCGCGGGAGCGGACTCGGCGCGGGCCTGGTCGGCGCTGATGGACCGCACCGCTCCCTGGAGCTGCTCCTCGGTGACCTTGACGACCTGCGAGGGCAGGCAGCCCGCGTGGGCGAACGCGAGCACGGCGGTCTCGTCCCCGATGAAGAGGACGGTGCTGGTGCGCTCCTGCTCACAGTCGCCCGGGGTGCGGCAGGACGTGCAGTCGTAGCTGCCCGGGGCGGACTCCCCGGCCAGCAGGCGGTCGGCTTCTTCGTCGCCGATCTCGGCGCGTACGTCGTCGCTGACGTCGAGCATGCGCGGCACGGGTGGCTCCCTCGGGATGCGGTGCGTGGCCGGACCGGGTGGCTCCCGGGCCGTGGTCCGGGCGGGTCCCCGGCTCATGCAAGGACAACGGGGGATCAGTGGCGGGAGTCACGCCCCAGGGCCGACGGAATCGAACCATGCGGCGCTCGCGATCGCCCGAGGGCCGCGAGTGTCGGCCCACGACCAAGTGAGGTGCGGCAGAACGAGGTTGGGCCGCCGGAACGGGTCGGGTCATCCTGCCCGCGAGTCGACAAATCAGGAAATCAGCGAATGAACTGGGTGACCGAAAAGGAGTGCTGCTGGGCGCTCGCACCCGTCGTGACCACATCGCAATCGGACACGGACAACCAGAAGGCAGGGTTCCGGGTCTAACCGGACGACGAGAAGCCCAGGGGAGGAACCGCACCGCATGCCGCCGCCATCGCCGGCCGCCCCGCTGCGCGCCGACTGCATCGGAGACTCCGCGGGCGGTCTGACCTTCGACGTCGCCGCGCGCGGAAACGCCGGGGCGGCCCTGCTCGTCCTGCGCCGCCGCGCCGCCGACGCCCCCGACGGCGCGGGAGAGACGGTCAGTCTGCCGCTGGCCCCGGCGGCGGAGGGCCGGCTGCGCGCCGCGCTGCCCAGCAGCGTGTCCCTGCCCGAGGGCCGCTGGGACGCCTACGCCCTCCTCTCCGGCGGCGAGCCGCGACGCCTGGTGCCCGGCGTCACCGACCTGCGCTCCCTCGCCGAGCGCACCCCGAGCGGGCTGCTGGGCCACGTCGCCGTCCGCATCCCGTACGCCACCCGGCAGGGCAACCTCACGGTCCGCAGCTGGCTGCGCGCCCCGCACGCGGAGGCGGTGGAGCTGCGTCTCGCGAGCGGCGGCCTGACGGTACGCGGGCGGGTGTACGGCACCCAGTTCGTGCCCGGGGCGGACGCCGAGCTGCGGGCCCGGCCCGGCGGCGGAGCGGGCGGCGAGGACGGCGGCGGCGTGCGCCGGGTGCACGTCACGGCCGAGCGGACGGAGTTCGCCTTCACCGTGCCCTACGAGGGCCTGGTGCCCGGCGTCTGGGACCTGTGGCTGCGCCCCGCCGGAGACGCCGGTCCGGTGGTGCGCCTCGCGCGGCTGCTGGACGACGTCGCGGACAAGAACCCGGTCTTCACCTTTCCCCGCGCCCGCGTGCGGACGCCCCAGGGGCCCGTGGAGGCCGGCCCGTACTACACCCGGGACAACGACCTGTCGCTCACCGTCAGCCCGCTGGACGCCGACGCCTGACCGGGTGTCCGATGTTCGATTCGCGTAAGCGAGCCGCGGGCCGTTCCGCAAGGGTGTACGGGTGTGTTCGGGAGCGTTCGGGTACGGAATACGTGCCCCTGGCAAGAATGCCCCGAAGCTTTTTGCGTCGGCGTCCGCCGTGCTTTGTCCGACCGGCTGCCGCGGGATGCGGAAATAGGTCTCGGCCGGTTGTGGAACGCATCTGGAAACGTCCGTCCGGGTGAACGGGTTCCGGCAAAACGCGCCTCATGATCTTGTGACAGAAATGTGACCGTCGGTGCGTCCGTGGCCCGTGTTACCGGCCTGGGCTTCCCCGCTCCGGGGGCAGGGCATAGCGTGGCGGCATGGCACCGATTCCGACACCCCCCGCCGAGCCCCAGGACAGTCCGGACACCTACGTCGGCCTCGATTCCGACGCAGCCGAACGGCTGGCGCGGGAGCGGGGCTGGTCGACGGTGCGGTCACTGGCGCCGGGCACGGTCATCACCATGGAGTACCGGGTGGGGCGCCTCAACTTCGAGGTGAAGGACGGCCGGGTGTCCCGGGCCTGGAAGGGCTAGGGCGCAGGGCTGACCCGGGACCGGTCAGCCGCCCGACAGGGGTCGTGCGGTGGGCGCCGTGTTGCGGGTGTGCCGGTCGGTGTGCGGCGGCCGGCGGCTGCCGGCCGGGGTCACCGGCGTACGGTCCGAGCGGGCCGTGTGCGGGCCCGGCGCCAGGTGTGCCGGAGCCCGGGCGGTGCGGGGCGCGGCGACCGGCTCGCGGGCCGGTGCCCCGGGCCGGCTGCCGGAGCCGGTCGGGGTGACGGGTACGGGCGGGCCGAGCGGCCGCTTCGTGGTGCTCCGGCGGTCGTGACGGGTGTACAAGCGGTCGCGCAGACCGAGGATCCACGCCTCCGCACGGGTGATCAGCGGCTCGAACCAGGGAAGCGCCAGCAGGATCAGCAGGCCCGCCACCCAGCCCAGGAGCACGTCGCTGAGCCAGTGCGTGCCGAGGTAGACGGTGGACATGCCCACCCCGAGCGAGGTGACCGCGGAGATCGCGGACAGCCAGCGCCGGGTCCGGTGCGTCGAGGCCAGGTAGGCGAGGATGCCCCAGGTGACGACGGCGTTCGCGGTGTGACCGCTCGGAAATATATCGCCGCCGAGCCACATCTCGTTGGCGCCGATCGTGGTCGCGTAGTGCGGTCCCAGTCGCCCCATGCCGTACTTGGCGGCGCCGACCGTGACGTTCAGCAGGAGCAGCGAGACGCCCAGCGCCAGCAGCGGACGCAGGGTGTGCTGCCGCCAGGAGCGCCAGCCGAGCCAGGCCGCGACCATCACCGCGGTGGGGCCGCGCTGGCCGAGCACCACGTAGTAGTCGACGAACGCGTGGATCTCCGGCCACTGCTGGTAGGGCCGGAAGAACATGACCTGCCAGTCGAGCCGGACCAGCCACGAGCTGATCACTACGGCCCACACGATCGCGATGTAGAACGCGAGGGTCCCGGCGAACAGCGCGATCCTGTGCCGGGACATCTCCGGCACGTCCAGGAGCGCCGGTCGTTCCGGCTCCCGGTCCAGTCTCGCGAACACCCGGTCCAGACGGGTGGGCTTCCGTTCGGTACGCACCCAATCGACGTTACAGCGAGTGAGGAGTGATCCCGGCCGAATCAACGGGTTTGTGATGACGATGTGATGTGGGATTCCTCTCAGGCGGCGCCCTATTTCCGGGTAATCCGCAATCCCGTCCGGCCGTGGACTTCAATTCTTTTGATCTGTCCGGCCGGCGGTTTATCGTGCTTATGAATTCGTTCACCGAATGCTGGTGCGGAATTGTCCCGGCGGTCACCGGACGTACCCCCGCGGGCCGGGGCGGGCGGGTCAGGGCGGACCCGAGCCGTTCAGCCAGAACGCCCCGTACACCGCCGCCACCGCCGCGACACCGCACACCACCGGCGCCGACCTGGCGGTGCGCAGCCGGGCCAGGCCCACGGCCAGCGGGAACAGCAGCGGGAACGCGGGCAGCAGCAGCCTGGGCTTCGAGCCGAAGTAGCTCGACGCGCACAGGGCGAGCACGGTGACGAGCCCCGCGTACACCAGCAGCGGGAGCGGCTGGCGCTGCCGTACGCACACCACGTACAGCCAGACCAGGAGCGCGACCCCGACGATCAGCCCGACGCCCGCCAGGGCCCCCGGGAACGACGTGAACTTGGCGGCGACGAAGCGGGCGAAGGCCGCGCCGCCGTCGAAACCGTTGCGCCAGCCTGCCTGTACGTCGAGATAGCCGAGCGGGCCCTTGCCGGTGCGGTGGCCGACCCACAGGACGTAACCCGCCGCGCCCAGGGGTGCGAGCAGCATGCCGACCACGCGCCGCACGCCCGGAGCGCCGCCCTCGTCGCCCGCGCCCCCCTTGCCGCTCTCGCTCCGGCTTCGCGCGAACGCGGTGACCGCGGCCGCCCACACTGCCGCCGTCACGGCGAGCCCCACCGGGCGGGTCAGGCCGGCCAGCGCGGCCAGAGCCCCGGCCGTCACCCAGCGCCCGGTCAGCACCGCGTACAGCGACCAGGCGGCCAGCGCCGTGAACAGGGACTCGCTGTAGGCCATCGACTGCACGACGCCGACCGGCAGCACGGCCCACAGCAGCACCGCGCACACGCCGACGCGGCGGTCGTAGACGTGCTCCGCCACCGCGAAGATCCCCCAGGCCGCGGCGAGCGAGGCGAGCAGGGAGACGACGAACCCCGCGTCGGCGTACGACAGGGGCGTCAGCGCCGCGCCGAGCCGCTCCAGCCAGGGCAGCAGCGGGAAGAACGCCAGGTTGGAGTGCACGTCGCCATTGGGCAGCCGCACCTCGTAGCCGTACCCCAGCTCGGCGACCCTGGTGTACCAGAGGGAGTCCCAGCGGGCCGTCAGCAGCGTGTACGCGCTCTTGTCGCGCGCGGCGCTCCACAGGGCCAGGGCGAGCAGGCCCAGCGCGCGCACGGCCGCGTAGCCGAGGAGCGCCGGGGCGGCCCGGCGCAGGGCACCGGGCGGACCCGGGGCGCCCATGCGGGCCGCGCCGCGCGTTTCAAGATCGGTCACGGGCCCGATTATCCGTCGGCCGCGGGGGCGGGCGTCCCGCCGGGGCGGGTGGCACGGTGGCCGCAGTGGTGCATGCCACACGGGTGACGCGGGATGTGTGAGACCCGACACGTGTGCGATGCCCGGTCTCGCGTACTCTGGCGAGTCACTCGCGTTCCGTTGCACGGCCCGGAGCTCCCCCCCGCTCCTCTCCGGCCGAGCCGCCGGGGAGTCCCCACCCCGCGGCCCGCCGGACGCGAGGGAACATCTTGGAGGTACGTACATGTCCGGGACGACCACGGCTGCCGCCGCGCCGCGCCGTCGGGCGGCCGGGGCCGGTGCCAACCGCTGGGTGGTCCTGGTCGTCCTCTGCGTCAGCCTGCTGCTCGTCGCCGTGGACGCGACCGTGCTGCACGTGGCGGTCCCCGCCGTCACCGAGGACCTCCGGCCCGGCGCCATCGAGCTGCTCTGGATCGTCGACGTCTACCCGCTCGTCTGCGCCTCGCTGCTGATCCTCTTCGGCACGCTGGGCGACCGGGTGGGCCGCAGACGGGTCCTGCTGCTCGGCTACGCCCTCTTCGGCGTCGCCTCCGCGCTCGCGGCCCTCGCCGACACCGCCCAGGTGCTGATCGCGGCCCGCGCGCTGCTCGGCGTCGGCGGCGCCATGATCATGCCCGCGACGCTGTCGATCCTGCGGCAGGTCTTCCCCGACCGGCGGGAGCGGGCGCTGGCCATCGGCATCTGGAGCGCCGTGGCCGCGGTCGGCGCGGCGGTCGGCCCGCTGCTCGGCGGCTTCCTGCTCGAGCACTTCTGGTGGGGCTCGGTCTTCCTCGTCAACATCCCGCTGATGCTGGTCAGCCTGCCGGTGGGGCGGCTGCTGCTGCCCGAGTCGAAGGGCGACGGCCGCGGGCCCTGGGACGTGGTCGGGGCACTGATGGCGGCGGGCGGCCTGTTCGGGGTCGTCCTGGGCGTGAAGCGGCTGGGCGGCGGGGAGCCGGCGGCGAGCCTGCTCACCGTGCTGCCGCTGGTGCTGGGCGCGGCGCTGCTGGCGGGATTCGTACGGCGGCAGCGGCGGCGGACGTATCCGCTGGTCGACCTCGCGATGTTCCGGCGGCCGGCGTTCAGTACGTCGGTGGGGTGCATCGTGCTGGCCATGCTGGCGCTGGTGGGGCTCGAGCTGATCGCCGCGCAGTACCTGCAGCTGGTGCTCGGTCTTTCGCCGCTGGAGACCGGGCTGCGGCTGCTGCCGCTGACCTTCGCGGCGATGGCGGCGGGGCTTGCGGGGGCGCGGCTGCTGCGGCGGTTCGGGCCGCGGCGGACGGTGTGCGCGGGGTTCTGCCTGACGGCCTTCGCGGTGGTGCTGCTCACGGCGATGGGCCGGGCCGACAACTGCGCGCTGCTGCTGACCGGGTTCGTGCTGCTGGGCTTCGGTCTGGAGACGACGCTGTTCGGGGCGTACGAGTCGATGCTGAGCGAGGCGCCGCAGGAGCAGTCGGGGGGCGCGGCGGCGATCGGGGAGACCTCGTACCAGCTGGGCGCCGGGATCGGCATCGCCCTGCTGGGCAGTGTGATGAACGCGGCGTACGCGCCCGGGCTGACGGCGGGCGTGCCGGGGGTGCCGGCGCCGGCGTCGGCGGCGGCGGGGCATTCGCTGGGGGAGGCGTACGAGGTTGCCGCGCAGCTCGGGGGGCCTGCGGGGGTGGCGTTGCGGCGGGCCGCGGGGGACGCGTTCGTGCACGGGCTGCATGTGACGTTGGTGGTGAGTGCGGGGTTGTTGCTGCTGGGGGCGGTGATGGCGTTGCGGTTGCCGCGGGTGATGCAGTGCGAGGAGGCTTCCGTGCCCGCGCCCCGGGGGGCCGTGGAGTCCCAGTCCCGCGTCTCGGTGTGACCCCACGGCCTCCCACCCCGCACCACCCGTTCACCGTCGGGAGCGGGGTGGACGTCTCCCGTGGGTGGCCGAGGAGCGTCGGCGGCCGTCGACCGTCGCGGGTTCGGTCCCGGCGCTGCGGCATCGCGGGCCCGCGCGCAGTGCGCCGAGAACTGCCGGACCGCCTGCCGCGGGTCGTCTCCCCGCCACGACGGGCCGTCGCCGCTCTTCTCACCGCGGGTCGCCACCCACCCCCGACCCCCCACCGCAAGCCGCCGACGGCGGGTCACCCCTGCGGGCGACGTCCGCCTTGTTCCCGGCGGTGAACGAGTGGTGCGTGGGTGGGAGAGGGGCATGGTGGACGTGCGGAGCGCCGCATCGTAACGTCGGCAGCGACAGCCGTGACTAGCGGCGCTAGTTTAAGAGTCCCGAAGGGTGTCCCCATGGCCGCGTCCCCGAAGTTGCCCGCGTTCGACCCCGCCGACCCCCTAGGCATCGACGACCTGCTCGAGCCGGAGGACCTCGCCGTCCGGGACACCGTGCGGAGCTGGGCCGCGGACCGCGTGCTGCCGCACATCGCGGACTGGTACGAGAGCGGCGAGCTGCCCGGCATCCGGGAGCTCGCCCGGGAACTCGGGGGCATCGGCGCGCTCGGCATGTCGCTCGAGGGGTACGGCTGCGCCGGTGCGTCCGCCGTCCAGTACGGGCTCGCCTGTCTGGAGCTGGAGGCGGCCGACTCCGGCATCCGCTCCCTGGTCTCCGTGCAGGGCTCCCTCGCCATGTACGCCATCCACCGCTTCGGGAGCGAGGGGCAGAAGCAGGAGTGGCTGCCGCGCATGGCCGCCGGCGAGGTCATCGGGTGCTTCGGGCTGACCGAGCCCGACCACGGGTCCGACCCGGCCAACATGCGCACCAACGCCAAGCGGGACGCCGGCGGCGACTGGGTGCTCAACGGGCGCAAGATGTGGATCACCAACGGCTCGGTGGCCGGTGTCGCCGTCGTCTGGGCGCAGACCGAGGAGGGGATCCGCGGCTTCGTCGTGCCGACCGGCACTCCCGGCTTCTCGGCGCCCGAGATCAAGCACAAGTGGTCCCTGCGGGCCAGCGTCACCAGCGAACTGGTGCTCGACGACGTGCGGCTGCCCGCCGACGCCGTACTGCCGGAGGTGACCGGGCTGCGCGGACCGCTGAGCTGTCTCTCGCACGCCCGTTACGGCATCGTCTGGGGTTCGATGGGCGCGGCCCGCAGCTCCTTCGAGGCGGCCGTGGAGTACGCGAAGTCGCGGGAGCAGTTCGGGCGGGCCATCGGAGGCTTCCAGCTGACCCAGGCCAAGCTCGCCGACATGGCGGTCGAACTGCACAAGGGGATCCTGCTCGCCCACCACCTCGGGCGGCGCATGGACGCCGGCCGCCTGCGTCCCGAGCAGGTCAGCTTCGGCAAGCTCAACAACGTACGCGAGGCCATCGACATCTGCCGTACGGCCCGTACGATCCTCGGAGCCAACGGGATCTCCCTCGAATATCCCGTGATGCGGCACGCGACGAACCTGGAATCGGTGCTCACCTACGAGGGCACCGTCGAGATGCACCAGCTGGTGCTGGGCAAGGCGCTCACCGGACTCGACGCCTTCCGGTAGGAGGCCGGGGTGGGGCGGGGCCGTGGTGTGCGGCCCCGCCTCAGCTCTGGTTGAAGAAACCGTCGGACCGGTGCGCCCCGGCGTCGCCGCTGATGACCTGGGTGTCGGCCGGGCTCAGCAGGAACACCCGGGTGGACACCCGCTCGATCGAACCGCGCAGGCCGAAGATGAGCCCGGCCGCGAAGTCGACCACGCGCTTGGCGTCGGTGCCCTCCATGGCCGTCAGGTTGACGATGACCGGGACCCCGTCCCGGAACAGCTCACCGATGGCCCGTGCGTCCCGGAAGCTGTCCGGGGTGACCGTCGCGATGCGGCGGCCCTTCTCCTCGGCCACGTCCGAAGCCACCTTGACCCGCGGGTCCGTGACCCAGGCGTCCCCGGGCTGCTCGGTGCCCTCGGAGTAGTCGTCGTCGTAGTAACGCTCGTCATCGTTGTTGTCGTCGACGAGGCCGAGCCACGCACTCGCCTTGCGTACCGATCCCATGGACGCCTCCTCTCACAGCTGTCTTTCGTGCTTCCGCATCCCTATGGTCATCCATGATGCGGACGTCGCGCCAAGTGGATAGACGCCGCGCGGGGGGTTTGTGACGGTACTGGTGCACAGCGGATACGTCGAGAGTCCTTGTGTCCCAAGGGCCGTTTCCCAAACGGCTGCTGACTGTGAGTGAAATATGATTCTTCGCGGCACACGGGTGAGGACGGGTGCGTACGGGTGATGGCGGTGGTCGGTACGATGCCGCAGCTCAGCGTCGTACCAACCACGGGGGAGCGTCGTGTTCGGAATCGTCAGGCCGTGCAGGCACCGGCTCGGAGAGAGCCTCACGAGCCAGTGGATGGCTCATTTGTGCGGGTTGTGCCTCGCACTGCGCAAGGACCACGGACAGTTCGCGCGAATCGTGACGAACTATGACGGGCTGCTCATATCGGTTCTGACTGAGGCTCAGGCCGAGCGGGGCGGTGCGGGCGCCGGGCGGCGCACCGCCGGGCCCTGCCCGCTGCGCGGAATGCGCACCGCGTCCGTCGCGCACGGCGAGGGCGCCCGCCTCGCGGCGGCCGTCTCCCTGGTGCTGGCCTCGGCCAAGGTGCGCGACCACGTCGCCGACGGGGACGGCCTGCTGGCCCGCCGACCGGTGGCGCTCGCCGCCCGCCGGATCGCCACCGGCTGGGACGCGGCCGGGGCGCGCGGCGGCAGCGCCGTCGGCTTCGACACCGCCGTACTGGTCGACGCGGTGGACCGGCAGGGCGGCATCGAGGCGCTCGCGGGGCCCGGAACGCCCCTGCTCACCGTCACCGAGCCGACCGAGACCGCGACCGCCGCCGCCTTCGCGCACACCGCGCACCTCGCCGGGCGGCCGCACAACGCCGTGCCGCTCGCCGAGGCCGGGCGGCTCTTCGGCCGGCTCGCCCACCTCCTGGACGCCGTGGAGGACCGGGCGGCCGACGCCGCGTCCGGCGCCTGGAACCCGCTCACCGCCACCGGGACGCCGCTCACCGAGGCCCGGCGGCTCGCCGACGACGCCGTGCACGGGGTGCGGCTGGCCCTGCGGGAGGCCGAGTTCACCGACGGGCGGCTGGTGCACCGGCTGCTCGTGCACGAGCTGGGCAGTTCCGTGGACCGCGCGTTCGGCACCGTCTCGTGCGCCCACGGCAGCCATCCGTACGCCCCTCCCGGCGCGCCCGGCACCCCGGGGCTCCCGGCGGCCCCGGTGGGCCGACGCCCCCGGAGCCGCCGCGCCGCGACCGGCGCGGGCTGCTCGCCGGCTGTGCCGTGTGGCTGGGGCTGGCCTGCACGTGCCAGATGTGCTGCGGCACCTTCAACGACCCGTGGAGCGGCCAGCGCAGGGAAGGGCTCTGCTCCCAGTGCGACTGCGGCAACTGCTGCGACTGCTGTGACTGCTGCAGCAACTGCTGCGGCGACGACGGGTGCGGCTGCGGCTGCGACGGCTGCGACTGCGGGTGCAGCTGCTGAGACGCCGTCAGTCCGTCAGCCCGTCAGTCCGTCAGCCCGTCAGTCCGTCAGTCCTTCAGCTCGGGTGGTGAGATCTCGGACTTCGCTGTCGCCGACTCCGTCGTGCCCCACTTCTTCAGGATGCGGGCGTACGTTCCGTCGGCGATCAGTCCGTTCACCGCGGCCTGGAGGGCGGGCGCCAGGTCGGAGCCCTTCTTCAGCGCGAAGCCGACGTCCAGGCGGTGGAACTCGTTGAGGAACTTCAGGCCCTGCTGGTGGGCGACGGCGTAGCGCAGACCGTTGATGGTCGACATCACGACATCGCTGCGCCCCTGCTGGAGCGAGGACCACAGCGCGCCGGGCTCGCTGTACGTCTGCACCGTGTACGCCGTGTCGCCCGCGTCCGTGCACAGGTGCCGGCTCTCCTCCAGCGTGGCCTCGAAGGTGGTGCCCGCGCCGGTCGCCACCTTCCGCCCGCACAGCTGCCTCAGGTCGGTGACCTCGGACAACTCGCTGTCCTCGCGGGCGGCGAAGCCCTGGCCGTCGTTGATGTACGTGACGAAGTCGATGGTCCCGCGCCGTTCATCGGTCACTCCGAAGTTGCTGGCGCCGATGTCGTACTTGCCGCTGTCCAGGGCCGGCAGGATCGCTTCGAAGGACGCCTGTTCGGTCTTGAGGCCGATGTCGAGCGCCTGGGCGACCGCGTGCGCGAAGTCCACGTCCTGGCCGGTCAGCGTCTTGCCGTCGGGCAGGTAGGTGGTGCCCGGCGGGGTGCCGCCGACGCTGACGGCGAGGGTGAGTTCCGTGGTGCCCCGCGGCAGCAGCCGCACCGCGTCCGCGTTCCGCCGGACGCCGGAGACGACGTCCGTGGTGGGAACCGCGTCGGAGCCGGCCGCCGTGCCCGCGGCGTCCGCGGCGGGATCACCGGAGCCGCACGCCGTGAGCAGCAGGGCGGCAGAGGTGATCAGGGCGAAAGGGAGGAAGAGTCGTTTTCGGGCACGCGTGGGCGTACGCATCGTCAGTGGTCTCCTGAGAGCGAAGGCATGGGGCGGCGCGAGGGGAGGGGTGTGCGTGCGCGTGTGAAGGCGGGTCGACGGCAGGTCGAACCAGGGAGGGCCCCGACGGGATCAGACGATCAGGGCAGGCAGGGGGGTCGGCTCAACAGGAACAGGACCACACTCGACCGAAGTCGATGTGGGAGCGCGTGACCAGCCACTGCTGTGGATGCATGGGCCAAGTGGAACAGGCATCCGCTTCCGCGTCAACGAACCGAGACGTGCGGCTCACAGTGTGGACAGCCTTGACAGCGGACGGAAACAGCCCCGTACTCTCGGCGGACGGCCGTGCTGAGGGGCTCGACCGTGTGAAGGCACCACCCACCGTGTCCGACTGACTCGATGTCACGGAGCCTTCGCATGTCCTCCGACACCCTCGCCAAGTCCGCCGCCCCACCGGACACCCCGGACGGGACGGACCTCCCGCGGATCGTCCCGCAACGCCACCCCGGCCAGTGGACGGCCGCCGCGATCGTCCTCGTCCTCCTCGCTCTCGCCGTCAACTCCGTACTGCGCAACGAGGCGTTCCAGTGGGGCGTCGTCGCGGACCGGTTCACCTCCGACGCCGTCCTGCGCGGCCTGTGGCTCACCCTCTGGCTCACCGCCGTCGTCATGCTCCTCGGCTTCGCGCTGGGCACCCTGCTCGCCGCGTTCCGGCTCTCCGCCAACCCCGTGCTGCGCGCGGTGAGCCGGGGCTACGTGTGGCTGTTCCGGTCGATACCGGTCCTGGTGCAGCTGTTGCTGTGGTTCAACATCGGCGCCCTGTACCCGCGGGTCCTCGGTGTGCGGACGGTCGACCTGCTCGGCCCGGTCACCGTGGCGATCATCGGCCTCACGCTCCACGAGGCCGCGTACGCCGCCGAGGTGGTGCGCGGCGGCATCCTCTCCGTGGACCGCGGCCAGGTCGAGGCCGCGCAGGCGCTCGGCCTGAGCCGGTGGCGCCGGTGGCGGCGGATCGTCCTGCCGCAGGCCATGCGCTCCATCGTGCCGCCGGCCGGGAACATGCTGATCGGCACCCTCAAGGGCACCTCCATCGTCAGCGTCATCGCCGTACAGGACCTGCTCTACTCGGTGCAGCTCGTCTACCACCGCACCTACCAGGTCATCCCGCTGCTGATGGTGGCCACCGTCTGGTACACCGTCATCACCTCGCTGCTCGGCATCGGCCAGTACTACGTCGAGAAGCACTACGCCCGCGGCACGGAGCGCTCCCGATGACCCGCCCCGCGCCGGGCCCCCGCGCCTCGCTGGTCGTGGTCGGCGCCGGACCGCGCGGCACCGGACTGCTGGAGCGCATCGCCGCCAACGCACCCGAGCTGTACGACGGCCGCGGCCTCGACATCCACCTCGTGGACCCGCACCCGCCGGGCGCCGGACGCGTCTGGCGCACCCGGCAGTCGCCACTGCTGTGGATGAACTCGCACGCCGAGGACGTCACGATGTTCACCGACGACACGGTCGAGATGGCCGGTCCCGTGCGGCCGGGGCCCACCCTGCACGAGTGGGCGGCCCTGGACGGCCGCACCTTCGCCGACCGGCGGACCCAGGGCACGTATCTGCGCTGGGTGTACCGGCACGCCGTGGCGGGTCTGCCCCCGGCCGCCGTCGTCCACCACCACGCGCGCCGCGCCGTACGGGTGGAGGGCGCGCGCGGGGAACGCCAGCGGGTGTGGCTGGAGGGCAGCGACACCCCGCTCCCCGCCGACCTGGTCGTCCTCACCCTCGGCCACCTGGACGCCGACCCCGACCGTGAGCAGCGGGAGTTGTCGGCGTACGCCCGCGCGCACGGCCTGGTCCACCTCCCGCCGGACTTCACCGCCGACAGCGACCTGTCCGCGCTGCGCCCCGGCGAGCCGGTCCTCGTGCGCGGACTCGGGCTGGCCTTCGTGGACCTGATGGTGCTGCTCACCGAGGGCAGGGGCGGACGGTACGACGGGGACACCTACCTGCCCTCCGGACGCGAACCGGTGCTGTACGTCGGCTCGCGGCGCGGGGTGCCGTACCACGCGAAGATCGGCTACGACTGGACCGGGGACCGGCCGCCGCTGCCGAGGTTCTTCGGGCCCGCCGAGACCGAGGCGCTGCTCGCCCGGCCGGACGGCTTCGACTTCCGGCGCGACGTGTGGCCGCTGGTCGAGAAGGAACTGGGCTTCGCCCACTACCACCGCCTGTTCACGGCCCATCCGGAACGGGTGCGCACCGACCGGGCCGGCTTCGAGACGCGGTACGCCGCCGCCGGCCCGAACGAGCGGGCGGCCCTCGTCGCCGCCGCGGTGCCCGACCCCGCCGACCGGCTCGACCTCGCCGCCCTCGACCGCCCCCTGCACGCCGTGCGGTACGGCTCGGACGCGGAGCTCCAGGCGGGGCTGCGCCAGTACGTCGAGGCCGACCTGCGCCGCCGGCACGACCCGGCGCACAGCCCGGACCTGGCGGTCTTCCTCGCCCTGCTCTCCGTGTACGGACAGCTCGTCCGGCTCGGCGACGTCGGCGGCTGGTGGCACGGCTTCTTCAGCCTCCTCGCCTCGGGGCCGCCCGGGCCCCGGCTGCGGCAACTGCTCGCCCTGTCCCGGGCCGGCGTCGTCCGCTTCCTGGGCGCCGGGACGACGGTCACCGCCCAGGACGGAGTGTTCCGGGCGACGAGCACCACCGTGCCGGGCGCCGCCGTCGAAGCCCGGGCGCTGGTCGAGGCTCGGCTGCCGCACCCCACCGTCGAACGCGCCCGCGATCCGCTGCTGCGCGCGCTGCACGCCGACGGCGCCGGCGCGACCCCGGACGGACTGCTGACCGTGGACCGCACCGACGGACGCGTGCTGGACCGGGACGGGCGACCGCATCCCCGCCGGTTCGCGCTCGGCCCGCACACCGACGCGCGCGGCTCGGGCGCGTTCACCCGGCCCCGCACCGGCGGCGTGGCCTTCCGGCAGAACGACGCCACCGCGCGGGCCGTACTGAACTTCCTGCGGGCGCCCGAGGGGCCCGCGGCACCGCCCCGTCCCCTGCTCGAGGAGTCCGCGCGATGAGTATCACCGGTGACCCGGACGTCATGGTCGACATCAGATCCGTGCATAAGAGCTTCGGCCCGCTTCAGGTGCTCAAGGGCATCGACCTCACCGTGCGCACCGGCGAGGTGACCGTGGTCCTCGGTCCGTCCGGTTCCGGCAAGTCGACGCTGCTGCGCACCGTCAACCACCTGGAGAAGGTGGACCGGGGCGTGATCAGCGTCGGCGGCGACCTCATCGGCTACCGGCGAAGCGGCGACCGGCTGCGCGAGCTGCCCGAGCGCGAGGTCCTGAGACAGCGCACGCGGATCGGTTTCGTCTTCCAGAACTTCCACCTCTTCCCGCACCTGACCGTGCTGGAGAACATCACCGAGGCCCCGGTCTCCGCGCTGAAGCGCCCGCGCCGCGAGGCCGTCGAGGCGGCCCGGCGGCTCCTGCAGCGGGTGGGGCTCGCGGACAGGGCCGACGCCTTCCCGCGACAGCTCTCCGGCGGACAGCAGCAGAGAGTGGCCATCGCGCGGGCGCTCGCCCTGGAGCCGCGACTGCTCCTGTTCGACGAGCCGACGTCCGCACTCGACCCCGAACTGGTCGGCGAGGTGCTCGACGTGATCAAGGGCCTGGCCCGCCAGGGCACCACCATGATCGTCGTCACCCACGAGATCGGCTTCGCCCGCGAGGTCGCCGACACGGTGGTCTTCATGGACGACGGACGCATCGTCGAACAGGGCCCGCCCGGCGACGTACTGGACCGCCCGCGGCACGAGCGCACGCGGGCCTTCCTCTCCAAGGTCCTGTGACGACAGGGCTGTCGGCACAGACAGAAAGGGATGACCCCGCATGACCTCCCCCCACGGCAGGCGGCGGCTGCACCTGGCCACCGCACTGGACCGGCGGTCGGTGTACGACGCCGACGCGTACGTGTCGGCCGCCCGGCTCGCCGAACGCGGTGCGCTCGACTTCGTGACCCTGGACGACAGCCTCGCCCGGCCGGGTCCCGACGCGCTCGCGGTCCTGTCCCGGCTGGCGCCCGCCACGCGGCGCGTCGGTCTGGTCCCCACCGTCACCACCACCCACACCGAGCCCTTCCACGTCCAGGCGGCCGTGGCGACCCTGGACTGGGTCAGCCGCGGCCGGGCCGGCTGGCGGATCGAGGTGTCCACCACCGAGGGCGAGGCCCGCCTCTTCGGCCGCCGGCACGCGGCACCCGCCGACGCGCTCTGGCAGGAGGCCGGCGAGGTCGCCGACGTGGCGGCGCGCCTGTGGGACAGCTGGGAGGACGACGCCGAGATCCGGGACGCGGCCACCGGCCGCTTCGTCGACCGGGACAAGCTCCACCACGTCGACTTCACCGGCGCCGCCTTCTCCGTCAAGGGCCCCTCGATCGTGCCGCGGCCCCCGCAGGGGCACCCCGTGCGCGTGGTCGACGCCACCGGCCGGGCCGCACGGGCGGTCGCCGCCCGGTACGCCGACGTGGCCCTCGTGCGCACCGCGCTCCCCGCCCGGGCCGCCGCCGCGCGGGCCGAACTGCGGGCGGCCGCCGAGGCGTACGGCCGCGACCCGGACGAGCTGCGGGTCCTCGCCGCCCTGGACGTCGACCTCGGCGACGGCGAGTACGCGGCCGAACCGGGGCACGGCGGGGGCGGCCCCCGCGCCACCCCGCACGGCCCGCTGTACCGCGGCGGCCCCGTCGACCTGGCCGAACTGATCGTCTCCTGGCACCGGGACGGCACCGTCGACGGCTTCCACCTCACCCCCGTCGAGCCGCGCCGGGACCTGGAACGCCTCGTCAACGGCACGGTGTCCCTGCTCCAGCACCGGGGCCTGTTCCGCACCTTCTACCCGGGCAGCACGCTCCGGGACCACCTGGGCCTGACCCGGCCCGCCAGCCAGTACACCGTCGCGCAGGGAGCGTCATGACCGGACCGAAACCGAGGCAGCCGAAGCCGATGCACCTCGCCGCGCACTTCCCCGGGGTCAACAACACCACCGTCTGGGCCGATCCGCGCTCGGGCTCGCAGATCGACTTCGGCTCCTTCGAGCACCTCGCCCGCACCGCCGAACGCGGCCTGTTCGACTTCTTCTTCCTCGCCGAGGGACTGCGGCTGCGCGAGCACAAGGGCCGCATCCACGACCTGGACGTGGTCGGCCGCCCCGAGTCGCTGACCGTGCTGAACGCGCTCGCCGCCGTCACCGACCGCCTGGGCCTCGCCGCCACGGTCAACGCCACCTTCAACGAGCCCTACGAACTCGCCCGCCGGCTCGCCACCCTGGACCACCTCAGCGGCGGCCGGGCGGCCTGGAACGTGGTGACCTCCTCCGACGCCTTCACCGGCGAGAACTTCCGGCGCGGCGGCTACCTGGACCGGGCCGAGCGGTACACCCGCGCCGCCGAGTTCGTGGCCACCGCACGGGAGCTGTGGGACTCCTGGGCCCCGGACGGCACCCCCCGCCCCTTCGCCCACCACGGGCGGCACTTCGACATCGCGGGCGAGTTCACCCTGCCCCGCTCCCCGCAGGGGCACCCGGTGGTGATCCAGGCGGGCGACTCCGACGAGGGCCGGGAGTTCGCCGCCTCGTCGGCGGACGTGATCTTCACCCGGCACGGCACCCTGGACGCGGGCCGTGCCTTCTACGCCGACGTCAAACGCCGCCTGGCGAGGTACGGCCGAAGCCCCGGCGATCTCAAGATCATGCCCGGCGTCACCGTCGTCCTCGGGGACACCGCCACCGAGGCGCGGGAGCGGGCCGAGGAGATCCGGTGGCAGCAGGTCTCCCCGCAGACGGCACTGCTCACGCTGGAGCAGATCTGGGGCGTCGACCTGTCCGGGTACGACCCCGACGGGCCGCTGCCCGACGTCGACCCGGTCGCCGACCCGCAGCTCAGCCAGGGGCGGACCCGGCAGGGCGACAGCGTCGCGACCGCCGAGAAGTGGCGGGCGCTGGCGCAGGAGCGGGGACTGTCCATCCGGCAGACCGTGATCGAGGCGGGTGCCCGGCAGTCCTTCGTCGGCACGCCCGAGCAGGTCGCCGCCGAACTGACCGAGTTCGTGGGGCGGGACGCCGCCGACGGCTTCATCCTCGTACCGCATCTGACCCCGGGCGGGCTGGACGAGTTCGTGGACCGGGTGGTCCCGTTGCTGCAGGAGCGCGGCGCGTTCCGTACCGCGTACGAGGGCACCACCCTGCGTTCCCACCTCGGTCTGTCCGACCCGGTGTGGAAGGCTTGAGCCATGACGAAGGGCTCATCCGGCGACACACCGGACAAGGCATCCGACCGCGCACCCGGCGACGCGTCCGAGGCGTCCGACGCGTGGAAGCGGTGGCACGAGCAGCGCGTCGCCACGGTCTCGGCGCCCTACGGGCCGCTCGCGCTGACCGGCACGCACTGGCTGGAGGATCATCCGGACGGGCAACTTCCGGACATCCCCGGCCGGTGGACGACGGACGGCGACGCGGTGCTGCTGACGGCCGGCCGCGCGGACGGGCTCACCGTGGACGGGCGGCTCCTGGACGGCGAGGCACGGCTCACGGCCGACCGGGGGCCGGTGGACGCGGCCCGGGTGGCCCGCGGGGAGCGGCGGCTGGTCGTGCTGGTCCGCGAGGGTCTGTGGGGCGTCCGTGACTTCGACCCGGCCGCCCCCGCGCGGCGGGCGTTCCGCGGCATCGCGGCCACGCCGTACGACCCGCGCTGGTCGGTGCCGGGCCGCTTCACCCCGTACGACACGGGGCGGCGCAGCGTGCGGGTGCCGAACGCGGACGGCCGGGAGCGCGGGCTGGCGCTCGGCGGGGAGCTGGCCTTCGAGCTGGACGGACGGGGGCACACCCTCCAGGTGGGCGTCGAGGACGACGGCTCCCTGTGGGCCGTCTTCGCCGACGCCACCAGCGGGAGCACCAGTTACCGCTTCCGGTTCCTGCGCCCGGCCGCGCCGGACGCCGAGGGGCGTACGACGGTCGACCTCAACCGTGCGCTGCTGCCGCCGTGCGCGTTCGCCGACCACTTCGTCTGTCCCTTCCCGCCGCCGGGGAACACCCTGGCGGCCCGCGTCGAGGCGGGGGAGCGCGAACTGCGCTGACGCCGTCGGGGGGTTGGTAAAGGTCGTTCAAAGCTTGACGGCCGAAAGGCGCTCTTGCGCCGACCGGACGTTCGGCCGAATACTCCAACCTCAGCGCTTGTCAGGGGCACGACGTACTCGGAACCCGGAGGTCCGTCCCTGGCTGCGCCTCACGGGCCCCCACCCCCACGAGAGGGGCCCCCGACTTCCCCTGTGGAGGAACGAAAAGTGAGGATCAAGCGCACCACCCCCCGCAGCGGCATCACGAGACGGACTCGGCTGATCGCCGTGTCCACCGGCCTCGTGGCCGCGGCCGCCGTCGCGATCCCCAGCGCCAACGCGGCACCCACCCCGGCCACCTTCAGCGCCGCCGAGCTGAGCAGCGCCGGCAACGCGGTACTCCAGGCCGACGTCCCCGGCACCGCCTGGGCCGTCGACAGCAAGTCCGGCCGGGTGCTGCTCACCGTGGACAGCACCGTCTCCCAGGCCGAGATCGCGAAGATCAAGGAGCAGGCCGGCGACAAGGCCGGCGCGCTCACGATCAAGCACACCCCCGGCAAGTTCAACAAGCTCATCCAGGGCGGCGACGCCATCTACGCGAGCAGCTGGCGCTGCTCCCTCGGCTTCAACGTCCGCACCAGCAGCGGCGCCGAGTACTTCCTGACCGCCGGTCACTGCACCGACGGCGCCGGCGCCTGGCGGGCCAGCTCCGGAGGCACCGTCATCGGACAGACGGCGGGCTCCAGCTTCCCGGGCAACGACTACGGCATCGTGCAGTACACCGGCTCCGTCTCCCGGCCCGGCACCGCCAACGGCGTGGACATCACCCGCGCCGCCACCCCGAGCGTGGGTACCACCGTCATCCGTGACGGCTCCACCACCGGCACCCACAGCGGCCGGGTCACCGCCCTGAACGCCACCGTCAACTACGGCGGCGGCGACGTCGTCGGCGGGCTGATCCAGACCACGGTCTGCGCCGAGCCCGGCGACTCCGGCGGCTCGCTCTACGGCAGCAACGGCACCGCGTACGGTCTGACCTCCGGCGGCAGCGGCAACTGCTCCTCCGGCGGTACGACGTTCTTCCAGCCGGTGACGGAGGCCCTGAGCGCCTACGGCGTCAGCGTCTACTAAAGCGCGACCGGCAGCACGACGAGCCCCCGTACACCGCGGCGACGGTGTGCGGGGGCTCAGCCCGTGCCTCCGGGCCGGCACCGTCTCCCGCGGCCGGACCGGTGCGGCGCGGGTGGCGCAGTCCTCGATCAGCGTGCGGGTGATCGACGGGGACGGCAGGCCTCACCGGCGTGGCCGCCGGGCCCCGGCGCCTCGTGAAGAAGTCATGCCCGGAAGCCTCCGGCGTGCCGTTCTCCCCGTCTTCCACCCAGGGGCGAAACCCGGTCTCCCACCGGAGGGGGAGACCACCGCCGCCTCCCCGCTCTCGCGAGGAAGAGGTGAAGGCCGTGTGACCGCGCTGGAGTTGTCGTGCGCACGTCCTGGAGTCGACCTTGTGTGCGGCCTGTGGAATCGGAAGAGTTAACGCTCGTCAACCAGCCTTCCGGTCCGCGAGGTCCCCACAACCTCCGGGCCGACCCCCCACAGGAGGACGTGAGTTGAAGCACCGACGCATACCCAGGCGGCGGGTCGCCGTGGTGGGTGCGGGAATCACCGCACTGGTCGCGGCCGGAGTCACCTTCCAGACCGCGAACGCCAGCGAGGCCCCTGAGACCGCCGCGCCCGAGACCCTGTCGGTCACGGCGGCCGGAGAGCTCGCCTCGACGCTGCTCGGCGACCTCGGCGCCGACGCGGCGGGCACGTACTACGACGCGCAGGCCAAGAGTCTCGTCGTCAACGTGCTCGACCAGAGCGCCGCGCAGACCGTCGAGGAGGCCGGCGCCAAGGCCAGAGTCGTCGAGAACTCGCTCGCCGACCTGAAGAGCGCGCGCACCGCCCTCACGAAGGACGCGACGATCCCGGGTACGTCCTGGGCGACCGACCCGACCACCAACAAGGTCGTCGTCACCGCCGACCGCACGGTCTCCGAGGCCGAACTGGCCAAGCTGACCAAGGTGGTCGATGGACTGGGCGCCAAGGCCGAACTCAAGCGGACCAAGGGCGAGTACAAGCCCTTCGTCGCGGGCGGCGACGCCATCACCGGAGGCGGCGGGCGCTGCTCGCTCGGCTTCAACGTGACCAAGGGCGGCGAGCCGTACTTCATCACCGCCGGCCACTGCACCGAGTCCATCTCGACCTGGTCGGACTCCTCCGGGAACGTCATCGGCGAGAACGAGGCGTCCAGCTTCCCGGACAACGACTACGGCCTGGTCAAGTACACCGCCGACGTGGACCACCCGAGCGAGGTGAACCTCTACAACGGCTCCTCGCAGGCCATCTCGGGCGCCGCCGAGGCCACCGTCGGCATGCAGGTGACCCGCAGCGGTTCCACCACCCAGGTGCACGACGGGACGGTGACCGGCCTGGACGCCACCGTGAACTACGGCAACGGCGACATCGTCAACGGCCTGATCCAGACCGACGTCTGCGCCGAGCCCGGCGACAGCGGCGGCTCGCTCTTCTCGGGCGACCAGGCCATCGGCCTCACCTCCGGCGGCAGCGGCGACTGCACCTCGGGCGGCGAGACCTTCTTCCAGCCGGTGACGGAGGCCCTGTCGGCCACCGGTACGCAGATCGGCTGAGCAGTACCCGCACACCAGTGAAGTCCCGTCCCGCGCGCGAGGGGCGGGACTTCCGCGTGTCAGGCCGGGGCTCCCGCGCGCGTACGACGGTCAGGCGGCCGGTGACGCGGGCAGGTCCGTCTGGGGCCGCCCCCGGCGCGGCAGCGCGGCCGCCAGCATCGTGATCACCGTCCCCGCCACCGCCCACGCCCACAGCACCAGCAGGGAGGCGGTCACGTCGTTCCCCTTGAAGTAGGCGATCGAGCGGGCCGCCCAGGTGCCGGCGCCCGGTGGCAGCGCCGGACCGATCGCCTTCCAGAACGGCGGGAGCAGCGGCAGCGGGAAGGCGCCGCCCGCGCTCGGGTTGCCCGCGATCACCACCAGCAGGATCGCGAGACCGATGCCGACGATCCCGAAGACGCCCTGGAGGGCCAGCGTGGCGGCGCCCACCGCGAAGGTGATCAGCGCGCCGAGCCCCCACAGGTCCAGCACGCTGCCGGGCAGCGCGCCCAGGACCGGCCCGATGATCACCGCGCCGCCGAGCCCGCCGACGATCGCGACCAGGGCCATCACGATGAGCCGGATCGCCGCCCGGCGCGGGTTGGCCGGCCGGGCGCCGGTGCTGATCGCCAGGATCGAGGCGCACAGGTAGCCGCCGACGCACCAGCCCACGACCAGGTAGAAGGACGACAGCCCGTCGAAGTCGTGGCGGGAGGCCGGGGCCACGTCGACCACCCGCACCGCGCGTCTTTCGGCCTGCTCCGCCTTGCCGACGATGCCCTCGAGGGTGGTGGCGAGGACGGTGCCGCCGCCGGAGGCGACCAGCAGGGTGTCCTGCCTGCCGTCGGGGTCCAGGACCAGGGCGCCGTCGATCTCCCGGTTCATGATCTGCCGCCGGGCGGCCGCCTCGTCGGCCACCGTGCGCGGGTCCAGCGGGGAGCCGGGCAGCCCTTCCAGCCGGTCCACCGTCTGCCCGGCGGCCGCCCCGGGCGCGGCCACCCCGAAGGGCACGTCCTTGGGCCGCGGGTCGTGCAGCGCCCCCACGTAGGAGGCGATGAACAGCAGCTGGAGCGCGATCACGCCGAGCACGAGCAGGGTGGCCCGCGGGGTGACGGCGTCCCTCACCTCACCGAGGAAGGAGCCGCTTCGCGTGCCGGGGCCCGGTGTGTGTGACATGTCCCCACAGTCCGGGTCGGGGAGCGTTTGCGCAGGTGGGGCGGGGCCGAACGGATGTCGCACACACATTCGATGATGGGGGTATGGTGGGTGGAGTAGCTGGGAACAGACGTTCGATAATGGCGTTCGGGTCCACATGGGCATGCGTCGGTTCATGAGTCGGGAGGTGCGTGATGCCGGGTTTCACGCATCTGCACACCGTCTCCGGGTTCTCCGCCCGCTACGGCGCCTCCCACCCGGAGCGGCTGGCCGAGCGCGCCGTCGAGCGGGGCATGGACGCCCTCGCCCTCACCGACCGCGACACCCTCGCGGGGACGGTCCGTTTCGCCAAGGCCTGCGCGAAGGCGGGCGTCCGTCCCCTGTTCGGCGCGGAGCTGGCCCTCGCCGCCCCCGAGTCCGGAGCCGACCGCACGGACACCTCGGTACGCCGGGACCGCCGCCGCGTTCCCGTGCGCGGCGGCGCCTTCGTCGACGAGTCGGCCCCCCGGGTGACCTTCCTCGCCCGGGACGGCGCCCGCGGCTGGGCCGACCTGTGCCGCCTGGTCTCCGCCGCCCACACGGCCGAGGGCACCCCGCTGCTGTCCTGGCCCGACAACCACGCCGACGGCCTGACCATACTGCTCGGCCCCGGCTCCGACGTCGGCCGCGCCCTCGCCGCCGGGCGTCCCGACCGCGCCGCGCGGCTCCTCGCCCCCTGGCGTGAGGTCTACGGCGACGCCCTGCGCCTGGAGGCCGTCTGGCACGGCCGCGAGGGCACCGGCCCCGGCTCCCTGCGGCTGGCCTCCCGCACCGTCGGCTTCGCCGCCGAGCAGGGGGTGCGGCCGGTGCTCTCCAACGCCGTCCGCTACGCCGACCCCGGCCAGGGCGAGGTCGCCGACGTCCTGGACGCCGCCCGCCGCCTGGTCCCGATCGACGCCACCAGGGAACTGGACTCCGGCGAGGCCTGGCTCAAGGACGCCGGTGCCATGCGGGACGCCGCCGAGCGGATCGTCGAGTCCGCGGGTTTCCGGCGCGACACCGCCCACCGCCTGCTGGAGCAGACCCGGGCCACGGCCGCCGAGTGCCTGGTCGACCCCGAGGACGACCTCGGCATGGGCGCCGTCCACTTCCCCGAACCGCACCTGGTGGGCGCCGGGCGGCGCACCGCCCAGCGGGCGCTCGCCTCCCGGGCGGCGGCGGGCATGGTGCGGCGCGGCTACGACCGGCGCCGGGACCGCCGGGAGTACTGGGAGCGGATGCACCACGAGCTGGACATCATCGCCCACCACGGCTTCGCCTCGTACTTCCTCACCGTCGCCCAGGTCGTGGACGACGTACGGCACATGGGCATCCGGGTCGCCGCGCGCGGTTCCGGCGCGGGCTCGCTCGTCAACCACCTGCTCGGCATCGCCCACGCCGACCCGGTCGAGCACGGGCTGCTGATGGAGCGGTTCCTGTCCAAGGAGCGGGTGGTGCTGCCCGACATCGACATCGACGTGGAGTCCGCGCGCCGGCTCGAGGTCTACCGCGCGATCATCGGCCGGTTCGGCACCGAGCGGGTCGCCACCGTGGCCATGCCGGAGACGTACCGGGTCCGCCACGCCATCCGCGACGTGGGCGCTGCCCTGTCCATGGACCCGGCCGAGATCGACCGGGTCGCCAAGTCCTTCCCGCACATCCGCGCCCGCGACGCCCGCGCGGCGCTGGAGGAGCTGCCCGAACTCAAAGCGCTGGCGGGGGAGCAGGAGCGGTACGGCAAGCTCTGGGAGCTGGTCGAGGGCCTCGACGCCCTCCCGCGCGGCGTCGCCATGCACCCCTGCGGCGTCCTCCTGTCCGACGCCTCCCTGCTCTCCCGTACGCCGGTCATGCCGACCAGCGGCGAGGGCTTCCCGATGGCGCAGTTCGACAAGGACGACGTCGAGGACCTCGGGCTGCTCAAGCTGGACGTGCTCGGGGTGCGGATGCAGTCGGCGATGGCGCACGCGGTCGCCGAGGTGAAGCGGGCCACCGGCACCGAGGTCGACCTGGACGCCGTGCCCGAGGGCGACCCCGCGACGTACCGGATGATCCAGTCCGCCGAGACGCTGGGCTGTTTCCAGATCGAGTCGCCGGGCCAGCGGGACCTGGTCGGCAGGCTCCAGCCGTCGACCTTCCACGACCTCGTGGTCGACATCTCGCTCTTCCGGCCGGGACCGGTCGCCGCCGACATGGTGCGGCCGTTCATCGAGGCCCGGCACGGGCGGGCGCCGGTGCGTTATCCGCACGAGGACCTGGCCGAGCCGCTGGAGGGGACGTACGGGGTCGTCGTCTTCCACGAGCAGATCATCGACATCGTCGCCATCATGACCGGCTGCGGACGCGGCGAGGCGGACCGGGTGCGCCGCGGCCTCTCCGATCCGGAGTCGCAGGGGCGGATCAAGGTGTGGTTCGCCCAGCACGCGACGGCGAACGGCTACGACGCGGAAACGATTCAGCGCACCTGGGAGATCGTCGAGGCGTTCGGCAGCTACGGCTTCTGCAAGGCGCACGCCGTCGCCTTCGCGGTGCCGACGTACCAGTCGGCGTGGCTGAAGGCGCACCACCCGGCCGCCTTCTACGCGGGCCTGCTCACCCACGACCCCGGCATGTACCCCAAGCGGCTGCTGCTGGCGGACGCGCGGCGGCGCGGGGTGCCGATCCTGCCGTTGGACGTGAACGAGTCGGGGGTCGCACACAGGATCGAACTGGTGTCTGAATCAAGGTCACGGAAGCCCGCCACGTGGGGACTCCGGCTCGCCCTCTCCGACGTGCACGGCATCAGCGAGGCCGAGGCGGAGCGGATCGCCGCGGGGCAGCCCTACGCCTCCCTGCTCGACTTCTGGGAACGGGCCCGCCCCAGCAGGCCGCTGGCCGGACGGCTCGCCCAGGTCGGCGCGCTGGACGCGTTCGGCGCCAACCGCCGGGACCTGCAACTGCACCTGACCGAACTGCACCGCGGCGCCCGGGGCGGACGCGGCGACCAGCTGCCCCTGGCCGGGGGCCGCAAGACCGCCTCCGCCGGACTGCCCGACCTCACCTCGGCGGAGCGGCTCAGCGCCGAACTCGGCGTGCTGTCCATGGACGCCTCGCGCAACCTGATGGACGACCACCGCACCTTCCTGCGCGAGCTGGGCGTGGTGTCGGCCAAGCGGCTGCGCGAGGCGCGGCACGGGGAGACGGTGCTGGTCGCGGGCGCCAAGGCGGCCACCCAGACCCCGCCGGTCCGCTCCGGCCGCCGGGTCATCTTCTCCACCCTGGACGACGGCTCGGGACTGGTCGACCTCGCCTTCTTCGACGACTCGCACGACGCCTGCGCGCACACCGTCTTCCACTCGTGGCTGCTGCTGGTGCGCGGGGTGGTGCAGCGGCGCGGCCCGCGCAGCCTCAGCGTGGTCGGCTCCGCCGCCTGGAACCTCGCCGAACTGCTGGAGGTCCGCCGGGAGGAGGGCCTGGAGGGCGTCGCCGCCCGGCTGGCCGCAGGGGGCGCAGGCCAGGAGGGCGACGACCCCGAGGGCGGCCCGGCGCGCCGCCGTCTCGCCGGTTCGGACGGGCAACCCGCGCCGGCCGGCTCCGCGGCCCAGGACCCGATGGAGCAGCGGAAGATCCGCATGTCCACCGGGTACGAGATGCACCCCTGGGCCGATCTGCGCCCCGCGGGCGAAGGGCCCGCGGTCGGAAGGAAGTTGTGGCACCAGAGTCCGGGGAGTGCGGGATGACGATCCTCTGCGTACGTTTCCAGCTGCCGCCGACGCGCGAGGCGGCCCTGCCCGAACTGCTCGGGCTCCTCGAGGAGTTCACGCCGGTCGTCGAGGCGCTGCCACCCGACGGCGCGCTGGCCGACCTGCGCGGCGCCGAACGGTATTTCGGGCGCGACGCCGTGGAACTGGCCTCGGTGATCCGGGTGCGCGCCCTCGCGCTGTACGGCGTCGACTGCGTGATCGGCGCCGGACCCGGTCCGATGCTGGCCCGCATGGCCCTGCGCGACGCCCGCCCGGGACTGACCCGCACGGTGCCCGGCGGCGAGGAGCGCGCGTTCCTCGACGGCAAGCCCGTCGCCGCACTGCCCGGCGTCGGCACCGCGACCGCCCGCACCCTGTGCGAGTACGGCCTCGACACCCTCGGCCGGGTCGCTGCCGCGCCGCTGTCCACGCTCCAGCGCCTGGTCGGCGCGAGGACCGGCCGCGAGCTGCATGAGAAGGCCCAGGGCGTCGACCGCGGCCGGGTCGTCCCCAACGGCGTCTCCCGGTCCCTGGCCGCCGACCGCCCCTTCGACCGCGACGAACTCGACCCCGACCGCCACCGCCGCGCCCTGCTCTCGGCCGCCGGAGACCTGGGCGCCCGGCTGCGCGCCGTGGACAAGGTCTGCCGCACCCTCACCCTCACCGTCCGCTACGCCGACCGGTCGGCCACCACTCGCAGCCGCACCCTGAAGGAGCCGACCGCGCACTCGGCGGCCCTGACCCGGACCGCCTACGACCTGTACGAAGCGCTCGGCCTCCAGCGCGCCCGGGTCCGTTCGATCGCTCTGCGCGCCGAGGGGCTCACGTCCGCCGAACACGCCTCCCACCAGCTCACCTTCGACCCCGTGGACGAGAAGGTCCGCCGGATCGAGGAGGTCGCGGACCGCGCGCGGGCGAAGTTCGGGCCGAAGGCGGTGATGCCGGGGTCGCTGGCGGCGTGAGGCCCCCGCGGGTCAGTTGGCCCACGGGGGAGTGATCCGGGTGCCGTCGGCCAGCTCCGCGGTCAGGCCGACCGAGGTGGTGACCCAGGAGGTCGCGGTCCGGTCGGTGGGGTTCTCGACGGCGAAGGCGGCGCCGGCGTTGATGATCACCGTGTCCCCCGCGGTGACACGCTCGGTGCGGCCGTCGAGGGTGATCAGCAGCTCGCCCGTGAGCAGGTGGAAGACCTCCTCCCGGCTGACGGTGTGCGCGGGCGCCTTCGTCCCCGCCGGGATCTCGCCCCGCCAGGCGCAGAGCTCCTTGCTGCCGGTGCGGGGAGCGGCGTACGAGACGAATCGGGTGCCGTGGATCTCGTGGACACTGCCTTCGGACGTGCGGACGACGGGCATGGCGGGCTCCTCTGGACTTATGGTCAAGTAGCTTGACTATCTCTACGCTCTTATGGTCAAGCTCCTTGACCAAAGTGTCAAGGGTGTTTCAATGCGGTCGTGCAGAACTCCGACGCCATGGCCCTCACCGCCGCCCTGCTCGCCGCCGCCGGCGGGCTCACGCAGCGCATCCACGAGGGCGTCGTCGCCCGCGGCTTCGAGGGGGTCCGGCCCGCGCACGGTTTCGCCTTCGTCCGGCTCGCCCCGGACGGCGCGACGGTCACCGACCTGGCCGTGCACCTGGGGGTGACCAAGCAGGCCGCAAGTCAGCTCGTCGACGAGCTGGTCCGCAAGGGGTACGCCGAGCGGCGTCCGCATCCTGCCGACGCGCGCGCCCGGCTCGTCGTCATGACGGAGGCGGGGTGGGCCTGCACCCGGGCCGCGGAGGCGGCGGCCGCCGAGGCCGTGGGCGCGTGGGCCGAGGTGCTCGGCGAGGACGGGGTGCGCGCGCTGCGCGACGGTCTGCTGCGCGTGGCGCCGGGCGGGCCGATCCGGCCCAGCTGGTGACCCGGGCCCTCTATCACCTGCGCCACCGACGGCGTCGGTTATCGCTGGAAGTTTTTACTGACGCGTAACTTCACGCGTGCGCTACTCGCCCGTAACTTGACGAGTGAACAGCATCCCGTGATCCGGATCACAGGGCGTCCTGCCATCGAAACTCCCCTGCCCCGCAAGGAGATCACCCGATGCTGCCCTGGATACGCGCGCTCAGACCCCTGACCGCCCTGCTGCTGACCGCCGCCATCGCCCTGGTCCCCGCCACCACCGCCCACGCCGCGGACGCGCGCCCTGCCTCCGGCTGGAACGACTACACCTGCAAGCCCTCCGCCGCCCACCCCCGCCCGGTGGTCCTGGTCCACGGCACCTTCGGGAACTCCGTCGACAACTGGCTCGGCCTCGCGCCCTACCTGAAGAACCGCGGCTACTGCGTCTTCTCCCTCGACTACGGCCAACTGCCCGGCGTTCCGCTCTTCAACGGACTCGGCCCGGTCGAGAAGTCGGCGGAACAACTGGTTGCCCACGTCGACAAGGTGCTCGCCGCGACCGGAGCAACCGAGACCGACCTCGTCGGCCACTCGCAGGGCGGCATGATGCCCCGCTACTACCTCAAGTTCCTCGGCGGAGCCGCCAAGGTGAACGCCCTGGTCGGCATCGCGCCCAGCAACCACGGCACCACGCTGTCCGGCCTCACCCGCCTGCTGCCGTACTTCCCCGGCGCCGAGGACCTGCTCGACGAGCACACCCCCGCCCTCGCCGACCAGGTCGTCGGCTCCGACGTCCTCACCAAGCTCAACGCGGGCGGCGACACCGTGCCCGGCGTGCGCTACACCGTCCTCGCCACCAAGTACGACGAGGTGGTCACGCCGTACCGCGGCCAGTTCCTCGACGGCCCCGGCGTGCGCAACGTCGTGCTGCAGGACCTGTGCCCGCTCGACCTCTCCGAGCACCTGGCGATCGGGCTGTTCGACCGGATCGCCTTCCACGAGGTGACCAACGCCCTGGACCCGGCGCACGCCACGCCCACCACCTGCGCCTCCGTCTTCGGCTGACGGGCGCGCCCCCTCCGCGCCCCGGCGCACGTCACGCGGGGCCCGCCCGGCCTGAGCCGCCGGACGGGCCCCGCGTTTCCCCGTTCCCCCGTGGTCCCCCCGCTTCCGCGTCAGTGGCCGTGCCGGCCACCGGTCGTCGCGCGCCGCCGGACCGACGCGAACAGGACCGCCGCGCCGAGGGCCAGGGCCGCGGCGCCGCCGACGGCGATGTAGGGCGTGGTGCTGTCCCCGCCGGTCTCGGCGAGGTTCTCCGTACCCCCACCGGCGGCCTTGACCTGGTTGGGCTCGGCGGCGGCACCGGGCGCCTTCTCCGGAGCGGCGGCCGGGTCCGTCGGGTCCGTGGTGGTCGCCGCGTCCTGGTCGCCGTGACCGTGGTGCTCGATCGTCGACTTCTCCGCGGCGTCGGCGAGCTGCTCCTCGGAGGGCGCGGAGGCCTCCGGAGCCGGGACGGCACCCGCCTCCGCGTCGCCGGACGCGGTGTCCTCGCCGGCGGCCGCACCGCTGCCGCTACTGCTGCCGTCGCCGTCGCCGAAAGTGACGTCCGAGCAGGAGTAGAACGCCTCCGGGCTGTCCGAGCGCTGCCACACCGCGTACAGCAGGTGCTTGCCGGACCGCTCCGGCAGCGTGCCGGAGAAGGTGTAGAAGCCGCCCGAGGCGACCGGGTCGGTGGAGGTCGCCACCGGGGCGGACAGGTCCAGGTCGCCCCAGCCCAGCGGCTTGGACGGGTCGTAGCCCGGCTTGGTGACGTACACCTTGAAGGTGCCCTTGTGCGGGGCCGTCACGCGGTACTTGAAGGTGTACGAGCCGCTGCTCACACCGGTCGCGGGCCAGTCTGCGCGGGCCAGGTCCATGCCCTTGAACGCCGGGTCGTTGGCGCTGCACAGCTTGCCGTCCGGGATCAGTTCCTGGTGCTTGCCGTCGGCGTTGCCGATGCGGATGCCGTTCCAGTCGTAGAGCGCCTGCGTGCCGCCCGCCGCGACCGCCGCCCTGCACGCGGCCGACTTCGGGTTCTCGGGTCCCTCGGCGTGGCACTGCGACACCCGGCTGACCGGGTCGCCCATCGAACCGTGCGCCGAGGCGGGGGCGGCGGCCAACGTGGTCAGGGCGAGCGGGGCGAGACCGGCGACGGCGACGGCGGCGGCCCTGCGGGACGCGGACGGTGCGGGCATGGGGAACTCCTCGAAACGGTCACTGGGGATGCGCGACTCGGGCCGGAACCCGTGGGGTCGATCAGCAAGCTAGCCCCGAGAAACCGCGAAATCGCCTGCTGGAGGCGGGTGACGGAGATCCTTATGGTCGCGTTAAGGGAGTGCTCAGGCTGGGCTGAGGTAGCTACCGTTCGCGGCATG
The DNA here is from genome assembly GCF_027947575.1 of Streptomyces rubrogriseus. Classification (NCBI taxonomy): domain Bacteria; kingdom Bacillati; phylum Actinomycetota; class Actinomycetes; order Kitasatosporales; family Streptomycetaceae; genus Streptomyces; species Streptomyces rubrogriseus. The sequence goes on from NZ_CP116256.1 coordinate 2,354,028, forward strand.
GAACGAGAACGGATCCGGCCCGCGACCGCCGCGGACGTGCCGGCGGTGCAGGCCGTGACCGACGCCGCGTACCTCCCCTACGTCGAGCGCATCGGGGTGGTGCCGCAGCCCATGGAGGCGGACCACGCGGCGGACGTGGCGGCGGGGAAGGTGTTCGTCACGGACGAGCCCGGCACGGGCCGGGCGGGACCTGTTGGACTCGTCGTCGTCGAGGCGCACGCCGACCACCTGTTCCTCGACAGCGTCGCCGTCCACCCCGACGCGCACGGCAGGGGCGTGGGCCGGCGGCTGCTGCGGTTCGTGGACGCGCACGCGCGGGCGCTGGGCCTGCCCGAGGTCAGGCTCTACACGAACGCGATGATGCGGGAGAACCAGGAGATCTACCCGAGGTACGGGTACGAGGTCGTGGAACGCCGGGTGGACGGGCCCTACGACCGCGTCCACTACCGCAAGCGGCTGCTGCTCTGAGGCGTCTCATGCCCGGACCCGCAGGTCAGCTCTCCGGCCACCAGGTGCGCGCGATGTCCTTGCGGACCTCCGGGCGCCCGGAGGGGCGCTCGTCGATCTCCTCGCGGACTCGGCGGGCGTCGGTCTTCTTCAGGGGCTTCTGCACGGTCAGACGGCGCATGGCTGCCTCCTTACGGATCCACCGGGTTCCGCGTTCTCACGGAGGTAGACCCTTTCCCCGAGACTCACTCATCGATGCACAACTGTCAGTGGCGGTTGTCACGTTCTCCTGCCCCGGACCCGTTGTCAGTGGCGGGTGTCACCCTGGGCGCATGAGTGGGAACAGTGACGAAGCGACCGCACCGGGTGCCGACTGGGACGCGCTGGCCGCCTCCTTCGACGACGAGCCGGACCACGGCCTGCGGGACCCGGAGGTGCGCCGGGCCTGGGCGGCCAGGCTGGCCTCCTGGCTGCCCGCGCTCCCCGGCGACGTGCTCGACCTGGGCTGCGGCACCGGCAGCCTCTCACTCCTCGCGGCCGAGCAGGGGCACCGGGTCACCGGCGTCGACCTCTCCCCGGCCATGGTGGAGCTGGCCAGGACCAAGCTCGCCGGCCGTGACGCGGTGTTCCTCACCGGTGACGCCGCGGCACCGCCCGTGGGGGAGCAGCGCTTCGACGCCGTGCTGGTCCGGCACGTCCTGTGGACGCTGCCCGACCCCGGTCGGGCCCTGCGGCACTGGCGGCAGCTGCTGCGCCCCGGAGGGCGGCTGGTCCTGGTCGAGGGCGTGTGGGGGAGCGTCTCCCCGGTCGGCATACCGGCCGACCGGGTCACCGTCCTGCTCGGCCCGCTCGCCGGGCAGGCCAGGGTGGAGCGGCTGTCGGACGACCCGTCGCTGTGGGGCAGGGAGGTGGCGGACGAGCGGTACGCGGTGGTGGCGACGTACGGGTGAGCCGTGCGGCGGGCTACTCCAGCAGGCCGGTGAAGCCGTCCCCGCGAGCCAGCCGCTCCAGTTCCTCCAGTGCGGCCACCGCGGCGGCAGCGGCCTCCGGGTCCCGGTCCGCCAGTCCGCTCTCGGCGAACTCGTCCTCGTCCAGGCGCCGTACGTCCGTGCCTTCGGCGGAGCGCCACAGGTCCAGGTCGAGGTCCTCGACGACCAGCTCCGTGCCGGTGCGGACGGCGGGGCGGGTGATGTCGCAGTACCAGCCCTTCAGCACACCGGCCGCGGTCCGGACCTCCTTCACCGAGTACCACCGGTCGCGCCAGTAGTACTCGGTGAAGACGTCCCCGGCCTCGAAGCGCACGAAGCCGAAGTCGCGCACGCCGTCCCCCGCCCAGGGGGCACGCACGGCGAGGCGGGTGCCGTCGTCGTGCAGCAGCGTGGCCGGGTACCGGATCTTGGTCCGGCCCGCCTTGACCAGGATCACGTCCACCTCGATGGGCGGTTCAGCCGAGTTCACGGACATGGCGCACCTCCGTCGCGCAGATCTCGTACCCGAGCCACTTGTTGATGGCGAGCATCGGGCCGTTGTCGGTGTCGTTGCCGGTGAGCGCCTCCGTGTACCCGGCCGCGCGGGCCCGGTGCAGGGAGGCGGTCTTGGCGAGCTTGGCCAGGCCCCGGCCGCGCCGGGCACGGACCGTGCCGGTCATCGCGGTCGCGTACCGGAGACCGTCGGTGTGGGCGACGCTGAACGCGGCCGGGCGGCCGTCGACGACCACGACCGTGGTCAGTTCGCGGTCGAGCAACGGGTGCCGCCAGGTCTCCGCGAGCCAGGCCTCATAGTCCGTGAACTCGACCTCGACATCGCTCGGTTCGTCCGCGACCGTCGCCGCGTCCAGCTCGAACACGGGCCGGGGGTCGTCCGCGTAGTCGGCGGCCGTGCGCAGCTCGACGCCCGGGGGAGGGGACCCCAGGGGCGGGAGCGCGGCGTTCGCCAGGTCCAGCCGGAGGAAGTGCGAGGCGCGCCGCCGCTCGTAGCCGTGCCGCCCGGCGAAGGCCAGGTGGGTGGGCCCGTCCAGCACCCAGGAGTACAGCTTCCGGGCGCCCTCGCCCATCAGGTGCTCCTCGGCCGTACGCACCAGCAGGCCGCCGGCCCCGCGCCGGAACCGCTCGGGATGGACGTAGACGTTCAGGTAGGCCTGACCGGGCTCCGGGCTGTCGTGCACCAGCCCGAGCTGGGCGGTGCCGATCACCTCCCCGTCCTCCTCCGCGACCAGGGACCGGCTCCGGGCGTCCGGGTGGCTGTGGACGAGCCGGTGCACGACCGCCTCGGGCGTCCACAGGATGAACGGCAGGGCGAGGCGGCGGACCTGGGCGAAGGCCGCGACATCGGCCGGGTCGTCGGAACGCAGGTCGCGTACGAGAACGGTCATGAGGACGCACGCTACGGCGGCCGGGCGGTCGGATGCCTCTCATTTTCCCGGGGATACGGGACAATCGCCGGGTGACCTTGAAGATCCATGTCGACGACGGCGCGCCGCCCTACGAGCAGGTGCGGGCGCAGATCTCCGAACAGGCGCGCTCGGGGGCGCTGCCGGTCGGGTACCGGCTGCCCACGGTGCGCGGACTGGCCGAATCCCTCGGGCTCGCCGCGAACACGGTCGCCAAGGCGTACCGGGCGCTGGAGGCGGACGGGGTGATCGAGACCCGGGGGCGCAACGGAACGTTCGTCGCCGCCGCGGGCTCCGCGGCGGAGCGGGAGGTGGCCGCCGCGGCCCAGGGCTATGCCGAGCGGGCTCGGCGGCTCGGGGTCACCGAGGGGGACGCGATCGACGCCGTGCGGGATGCCCTGCGGGCGGCTTATGGGTGAGCGCCGTCCCGGCGGGGGTCCGTTCTCGTCCGCGGGTGCGTCGTGGCTGGTCGCGCCCACGCGGCGGAGCCGCAAATGTCTCAGCCCCGCGCCTCTGTCGGCGTTCTGGTGACCGTCGCCTTCGATGTGCGGGTCAGTGCGGCGAACAGCTTGGCGTCGGTCACCGCTGCTGCGCCGGGGTCGTTGTTGAAGTACGCGTAGACATCGCTCGTGTTCGGCCAGGTCGTCGTGATGCGGTCGATCCAGGTGGCCAGGGAGCGGCGGCCGTAGTGCGGCCAGGCCGTGGCCCGGCCCTCGTGGAAGCGGACGTAGCCCCAGTCGGTGGTGCGCCACAGGGGCGTGACGGGTCGGGCTCGGACGTCCGCCCAGCACAGGGCCGCCTGCCGGGACACGAGGACCTCGCGGACCTCGGGTGTCCACCAGGACTCGTGCCGGGGTTCCACCGCGACCCGGGTCCCCGGCGGGAAGCAGGCCAGGCAGGTGTCCAGGAGGTCCGGGTCGGCGCGCAGGGTCGGGGGCAGTTGGAGCAGGACCGGGCCGAGGCGGTCGCCCAGACCGGCCGCGTGGGTCATCAGGCGGTCGACCGGTTCGGCCGGGTCGCGCAGGCGTTTGACGTGCGTCAGGTAGCGGCTGGCCTTGACCGCGACCGTGAAGTCCGGTGGGACGCGGTCCCGCCAGGCGGCGAAGGTCTCCCGGGCGGGCAGGCGGTAGAAGGCGTTGTTGATCTCGACCGTCGCGAAGGCGGCCGCGTAGTGCTCCAGCCAGAGCCGGACCGGCAGACCGGGCGGGTAGAAGCTCTCCCGCCAGTCCCGGTACTGCCAGCCCGACGTGCCGACGAACAGGGTCATACCCCCATCAAAGCACCGCCCTGCGGCGTCCGGGCTACAGGTACAGCCCGGCCTCCGCGCCCGCCCGCGGCTCCGGCAGCGCGGTCGGTGAGATGCCCCGGCGCAGCGCGTACAGCTCCGCCAGGGTGGCGCCCTCGCGGCCGACCCCTTCTTCCGTGCCGAGCCAGTCCACCGCCTCCCGCCGGGTCAGCGGGCCGACCTCGATGCGGGCCAGGCAGCGGCCGGGGCGGACGACGGCGGGGTGCAGCCGCTCCAGGTCCTCGTTGGTGGTGACGCCGACCAGGACGTTGCGGCCCTGGCCGAGGAGTCCGTCGGTGAGGTTCAGCAGGCGGGAGAGCGCCTGGCCCGCCGTGTGCTTGGCCTCGCCGCGGATCAGTTCGTCGCAGTCCTCCAGCAGCAGCAGCCGCCAGCGGCCCTTGCCCGCCGCGTCCTCCTCGCCGATGGCGATGTCCATCAGATAGCCGACGTCGGAGAAGAGCCGCTCCGGGTCGAGGACGCAGTCCACCTGGCACCAGTCCCGCCAGGAGCGGGCCAGCGTGCGCAGCGCGGAGGTCTTGCCGGTGCCCGGCGGCCCGTGCAGGAGCAGCAGCCGGCCCGCGATGTCCTCGGGCGTCGTCTTCATCAGGCCGTCCATCGCGTCGGCCACCGGCGCCGTGTAGTTGGCCCGGACCTCGTCCCAGGTGCCCGCGGCGATCTGGCGGGTGGTGCGGTGCGGGCCGCGGCGCGGGGAGACGTACCAGAAGCCCATCGTCACGTTCTCCGGCTGCGGTTCGGGCTCGTCCGCCGCTCCGTCCGTCGCCTCGCCGAGCACCTTCTCGGCGAGGTCGGCGCTGGTCGCCGTCACCGTGACGTCGGCGCCCCGGTTCCAGCGCGAGATCAGCAGCGTCCAGCCGTCGCCCTCCGCCAGCGTCGCGCTGCGGTCGTCGTCGCGGGCGATCCGCAGCACGCGCGCGCCGGGCGGCAGCAGCGTGGCGCCGGACCGTACGCGGTCGATGTTGGCCGCGTGCGAGTACGGCTGCTCACCCGTGGCGAAACGGCCGAGGAACAGCGCGTCGACGACGTCGGACGGGGAGTCGCTGTCGTCCACGTTGAGCCGGATCGGCAGGACTTCGTGCGGGTTCACGGACATGCCGCCATGATCGGGCACCCGGCCGCCGCGTGCACCCGCTTTCCCGGGCGCGCACGCAGGGGCGTTCCCGCCGGCTTCCGTCCGAACTTGAACGAGTGTCAGCCATTTTTTGGCATGGACACTTCCAGTCAACGCGCGTAGCTGCTACCACGGTTGTGGCAGCAATCCTGCTAAGGGAGGTTCCATGAGACGTTTCCGACTTGTCGGGTTCCTAAGTTCACTCCTCCTCGCCGCCGGCGCCGCCCTCACCGGGGCCGCGACCGCCCAGGCGGCCCAACACGCCGCAGCCGACGGCTATGTGGCCCTCGGCGACTCCTACTCCTCCGGGGTCGGATCGGGCAGCTACATCAGCTCCAGCGGCGACTGCAAGCGCAGTACGAAGTCCCATCCGTACCTGTGGGCGGCCGCCCACTCGCCCTCCACGTTCGACTTCACCGCCTGTTCCGGGGCCCGTACGGGTGATGTTCTCTCCGGACAACTCGGCCCGCTCGGCTCCGGCACCGGTCTCGTCTCGATCAGCATCGGCGGCAACGACGCCGGGTTCGGCGACACCATGACGACCTGTGTGCTCCAGTCCGACAGCTCCTGCCTGTCGCGGATCGCCACCGCGGAGGCGTACGTCGACTCGACGCTGCCCGGCAAGCTCGACGGCGTCTACTCGGCGATCAGCGACAAGGCGCCGAACGCCCACGTCGTCGTCATCGGCTACCCGCGCTTCTACAAGCTCGGCACCACCTGCATCGGCCTGTCCGAGACCAAGCGGACGGCGATCAACAAGGCCTCCGACCACCTCAACACCGTCATCGCCCAGCGCGCCGCCGCCCACGGCTTCACCTTCGGCGACGTACGCACCACCTTCACCGGCCACGAGCTGTGCTCCGGCAGCCCCTGGCTGCACAGCGTCAACTGGCTGAACATCGGCGAGTCGTACCACCCCACCGCGGCCGGCCAGTCCGGTGGCTACCTGCCGGTCCTCAACGGCGCCGCCTGACCTCAGGCGGAAGGGGAGGAAGAAGGAGCGGAGGGAGACGAGGAGTGGGAGGCCCCGCCCGACGGGGTCCCCGTCCCCGTCCCCGTCCCCGTCTCCGTCCCGGTCCCGCAAGTCACCGAGAACGCCACCGCGTTGGACGTGGCCCGCACCGGACTGCGCACCTCCACGCGTACGGCACCCTCGAACGCGCCGGTGTCGTCGTGCGTCGTCACCACCACGCGGTCCTGTCGCGAGCGCTCGCCGCCCGACGGGAAGGACAGCGTCCGCCACCCCGGGTCGGAGACCGACCCGTCCGCGGTCACCCACCGGTAGCCGACCTCCGCGGGCAGCCGCCCGACCGTGAACGTCGCCGTGAACGCCGGTGCCCGGTCGTGCGGCGGCGGACAGGCCCCCGAGTAGTGGGTGCGCGAGCCCACCACAAACACCTCCACCGACTGCGGTGCGGGGCTGCTCTCCCCGCCGTCGCTCCCGGAGGACACCGAGGGACTCGGCTCCCCGGCGCCGTCGCTCGTCGCCGCGGACGTGACCCCCGGGTGCGTGCCTCCGCCCGAACCCTCCGTCCCGCCACCGCCGTCCGAGCGGTCCAGCAGCGAGTACGTCAGTCCGGCCAGTGCCAGGACCAGCACGGCCAGCCCCACCAGCAGCACGGCACGCGCCCGCCGGTCCCGGCCCCTCGGCGCGCCGGGCGCACCCGCCGCGGACGTGTCCCCGGCCGCCGGTACGGGCATCGGCGGCGTCGGCGCGGTGGGCGGCCCCGGGTGGGCGGCCACGACCGTCGGGGCGAACGCGCCGGACGGCGGCGCGCCGGTGCGCGACCCCGGCCGGACGGTGCCCCGCCGGCGCCCACGAGGCGCAACTCGCGCTCGGCCTCCTCCGCCGGGAGCCGCCCGGCCGGATCCTTGCGCAGCAGGCCCTCCAGCACCGGCCCGAGCGCACCCGCGCGGTGCGGCGGCGGCATCTCCTCGTCGACGATCGCCCGCAGGGTGCTCAGCGGGGTGTCCTGACGGAACGGCGAGGCCCCCTCCACCGCCGCGTACAGCAGCACGCCCAGCGACCACAGGTCGGACGCGGGACCGGGCGTGCGGCCGAGCGCCCGCTCCGGGGCGAGGAACTCGGGCGAGCCGACGACCTCGCCGGTCATGGTCAGCGCCTCGCTGCCCTCCACCCTGGCGATCCCGAAGTCGGTCAGCACCACCCGGCCGTCGTTCGCCAGCAGCACGTTGGCCGGCTTCACGTCCCGGTGCAGCACCCCGGCGGCGTGCGCGGCCCGCAGCGCGGCCAGCACCTCGGCGCCGATCAGCGCGGCCCGGCGGGGCTCCAACGGGCCCTCGGCGTCCAGCAGGTCGGCCAGGGACAGCCCGCGGACCAGCTCCATCACGATCCAGGGCCGGCCTCCGTCGGTGGCCACGTCGTACACCGTGACCACGTTGGGGTGGGAGATCCGGGCGGCGGCCCACGCCTCGCGCTCCAGCCGGGCGTACATCCGCCCGACATCGGTCTGCGACAGCCCGGCGGGGGCGCGCACCTCCTTGACGGCGACCTCGCGGCGCAACACCTCGTCGCGGGCGCGCCACACGGTGCCCATGCCGCCCTCGCCGAGCGGCGACAGGAGCCGGTAGCGACCGGCGATCACACGCTCGCCGTCGGGTTCTCCGGACACGGGCGCCCCCTATGACGTCACGCGCGGACCCTTCACAAAGTAGACCAACCCGGTGCGGATGCGACCCCCTCGGCGCCGATCCCGCCCCGGCCACTGGCGTTTTCGGGCCGCGCATCCGTAACCCCTGCGGAGGGCGTGCACCGCGCGCCCGGCGGTGACGTCGACGGGCCGGAGCCGGTCCGCGGAGAGGGGGACGGGGTGGCGGGCGACCGGATGGCGGCGGACGAGCTGCTGGTGCTGGTGGCGGACGGCGACCAGAAGGCCTTCGAGGAGCTGTACGAGTTGGTGTCGGGGCCGGTGTTCGGACTTGTCCGGCGCGTGGTGCGCGACCCGGCCCAGTCCGAGGAGGTGGCACAGGAGGTGCTGCTCGAACTGTGGCGGTCCGCGGCGCGCTTCGACCCCCGCCGGGGCAGTGCCCTGTCGTGGATCCTCACCGTCGCCCACCGCCGTGCCGTCGACCGGGTGCGCAGCGCCCGCGCGGCCGGCGAACGCGACCGGCGCGAGGCCCACCGCTCCCACCACCCCGCCTTCGACCAGGTGTCGGAGGAGGTCGAGGCGGGACTCGAACGCGAGTGGGTGCGGCGCTGCCTGGACCGCCTGACCGCGTTGCAGCGCCAGTCGGTCACCCTCGCCTACTACGACGGCTACACCTACCGGGAGGTGGCCGAGCGCCTCTCCCTGCCGCTGGGCACGGTGAAGACCCGGATGCGCGACGGACTGGGCCGTCTGCGCGAGTGCCTGGGCGGCGTCGCATGAGCCTCTTCGGCCACTCGCTCGCCGCCCCCTACGCCCTGGACGCCCTGGAGGGCGCCGAACGGGTCCGCTTCGAACGGCACCTGAAGGGCTGCGCCCGCTGTGCCGCCGAGGTGCGGGCGCTGTCCGAGGACGCCGTCCGGCTGGCCCGGTCCACGGCCGCCCCCGCGCCGCCCGCCCTGCGCGAGCGGGTCCTGGCCGCCGTACGCACCATCGCGCAGGAGCCCGCTCCCGCGCGCGGACCCGTCCCGCGGCGGTCGGTCGGGCACGTCCGGCCGCGCCCCTGCTCGTGCCGTTCGCCACGGTGACGGCCGCCGCGGCGCTCGTGGTCGCCTCGCTCTTCGCGGTGCGGGCCGACCGGACCCGGGACGAGCTGGACACCGCACGGGACCGGGCACGTGAGATCGCCCACGTTCTCGCCGCTCCGGACGCCCGGGCGGCGCGCGGTGCGGACGCCCGCGGCCGCGGTGTCGCGGTGGTCGCCTCCGCGTCCAGGGGGCGCGCGGTGGTGACCCTGAGCGGGTACGGCGAGCCGCCGGGCGACCGCGTGCGCCAACTGTGGGTCATGCGCCCCGGCGCCGAGCCGCGCTCCCTCGGGCTCCTCGACGGCGACACGCCCCTGATCGCCGTCGGCCTGAGCCGCTCCGCGACGTCACTCGCGGTGACGGTGGAACCCGGCGGCGGCTCGGACCGGCCGACGACCGAGCCGTTCGTCCAACTCGCCCTGGAATCTGTTGGATTCGGAGAGTAATCGTCAACCCCCTTACGGGGAAGGTGAATCCTGTGACCGCGATACACGCATGCCGTACCGGGGCGATAGGGTTACCCTGCCCGGGCCGGGTGGACTCGTACGGGTGGGGAGTGACATGGAACAGATAACAGTGCGCAGCAGGGCAAGGGTCCCTGCGATCACCTGCGGAAGCAGCGCGACCAGCTCGCGCCTCGACCGTCATCTCGCGGTACTCGGAGGGCCCGCCCTGCCGCCGCGGGAGACCGTGGAGGCGACGTCGCTGATGCGTGAGCTGACCGCGCGTGAGCCTGCACACAAGCGCAGCAACCGGGGCGCCAGGGTGCGCCGGGTCTCGCTGTTCGCGCCACTGCGTCGACTGCGCCGCTCGCTGTTCGGCGGCAACTGAGGCCCGCGCTCCGGCGGTCACACCTCCCGGCGCGGCGCCGCGGCACTCGTCCGTCATCCCCACGGCACGCAGCGGCGCCCCGGTGTGCTCCCCGAGCGCGGGCTTTTCCCGGTACACCCGGCCTCGTACGTCCGTCCCGCACGCGTTCGCACGTTCTGGTCCCGCACGGCACCTTCCCGTCCCCGCCGCCTCCCCACCGGCGGTGACGCGGTACCCCGGCCCGTTCAGCGGTCCCCGTGCGCGTACCGGCGTACCGCGAGCGGGACGAACACCGCCAGCAGGACCGCGCACCAGGCCAGCGACCCGGCGACGGGATGCGTCACCGGCCAGGCGGCCCCGTCCGGCACGGGCGCGTTGCCGAAGAGGTCCCGCAGTGCCGTGGCGACCGCGCTGATGGGGTTCCACTCCGCGAGCGTGCGCAGCCAGCCCGGCAGTCCGTCGGTCGGGATGTACGCGTTGGACAGCAGCGGAAGGATGAAGGTGGCGCCGCCGAGTTGACCGGCGGCCTCCTCGTTGCGGGTGAGCAGGCCCAGGAAGATCCCGATCCAGGTCGTCGCGAACCGGAACAGCAGCAACAGCCCGAGCGCGCCCACCGCGCCGAGCGCGCCGCCCTCCACCCGCCAGCCCACCGCGAGCCCGACGAGCAGCAGCGGCACCGTCCCGGCGGCCGTGACGAGCACGTCGGCGACCGACTGCCCGAGCGGCACGGCGGCCCGGCTCACCGGCAGCGTCCGCAGGCGGTCCGTCACGCCCCGGTGGGTGTCCTGGGCCGCCTGGAACATGCCCGTCATGATGCCGTTCGCGGCGGTGGCGACCAGCAACCCCGGTACCAGGAAGGCCCGGTACTCCTCGCCCGGCATCGCCAGCGCGCTGCCGAAGACGTAGCCGAAGAACAGCAGCATCGTGATCGGCATGGTCTGGGTGAGGATCAGCAGCCCCGGGTTGTTGCGGGCCCGCCGCAACTGGCGGCCCAGCATGGCCGCCCCGTCGTACGCCAGACCGTACGCCGAGCCGTGCGGACCCGTCGTCACCGCGCTCATGCCACCAGCTCCTTGCCGTCGTTGCTCTCGTTGCGGTCGTCGCTGCCGTTGCCGCCGGTCAGGCGGAGGAAGACGTCGTCGAGGGTCGGCGGCCGCAGGCTCGCGTCCACCAGGGGCACGCCCGCCGCGTCGAGTTCGCGCACCAGGCGGGGCAGGGTCAGGGTCGGATCGGTGCTGACGGCGCCGACCGTGCGCCGCTCGTGGTCCAGGACCGGTTCGGCCCCGGTCAGCCGGTCCAGCACCCCCGCCGCCCGCACCAGTGCGTCCGGGTCCGGGACGACGGCCTGTGCGTAGGCCCCCACCAGCGCCTTGAGTTCGGCCGGCGACCCGGTGTGCGCGACCCGGCCCCGGTCCACCAGGGCGATGTCGTCGGCCAGGCGGTCGGCCTCCTCCAGGTACTGCGTGGTGAGCAGCACGGTGGTGCCGTCCGCCTTGAGGGCGCGCACGGTCTCCCAGACGCGGTTCCGGCTGGCCGGGTCGAGCCCGGTCGTCGGCTCGTCCAGGAACAGCACCTCGGGGCGGCGCACCAGGCTCGCGGCCAGGTCGAGACGGCGCCGCATGCCGCCGGACAGGGTGGCGGCGGGCCGGTCGGCGGCGTCGGCCAGGCCGAAGCGGTCCAGCAGCTCGTCGGCCCGCGCCGCCGCGTCCCGCACCCGGTGCAGCCGGGCGAACAGCCGCAGGTTCTGCCGGCCGGTGAGGTCCCCGTCCACCGAGGCGTACTGCCCGGTCACCCCGATCAGGCGACGCACCGCGGCAGCCTCCCGCACCAGGTCGTGCCCGGCGACCCGCGCCGAGCCCGCGTCCGGCCGCAGCAGCGTCGTCAGCAGCCGGACCGCCGTGGTCTTGCCCGCCCCGTTCGGCCCGAGCAGCCCGCAGACGGTGCCCTCGGCCACCGCGAGATCCAGGCCGCGCAGCGCGCGCACGGCACCGAAGCGCTTCTCCAGACCCTCACTAAGTACAGCGTACGTAGTAGTCATGTGTCGACCATAGCGCACTACGTACGGTGTACGTAACTAGGATGGTGGCCGAGGTGATGCACGATGGCGGGCCGAGCGGCCGTACCCGAAGTGATCTGGTCGCGCCCCGAGCGCACCGGCCGGGGGCCGAGACCGGCGTACACCCGCGCCGACATCGCCGCCGCCGCGGCGCGGATCGCCGACGCCGACGGCCTGGACGCGGTCTCGATGCGCCGCGTCGCCGGCGAGCTGGGCTGCGGAACCATGTCGCTCTACAACTACGTCCCCCGCAAGGAGGACCTGTACGAGCTGATGATGGACGCGGTCAGCGGCGAGCACGAGCTGTGGGAGCCGAGCGGCGACTGGCGCGCGGACATGATCCGGGTCGCCCGGCAGACCCGCGCCCTGATGCACCGCCACACCTGGCTGCCCCGCCTGATGTCCCCCGTCTACGGCTTCAGCCCCAACGCCCTGCGCTACCTGGAGCACTGCCTGGCCTGCCTCGACCCGTTCGAGGCGCCCTACGGCACCAAGATGGAGCTGGTCGCGATGGTGAACGGCGTGGTGACGACGTACGTCGCCAACGAGATCGCCACCGTCGAGCGCACCCGCTCGCTGCCCTGGTCCGAGGAGCAGGAGAACGCGGCGCGCATCGCCTACCTCGGCCGGCAGGTCGCGAGCGGCGCCTACCCGCGGCTGGCGGCGTCCTTCGCCGAAAACGCGGGACCGATCGACCTGGAGGGGGTCTTCGAGCGGGCGCTGACCCGGGTGCTGGACGGGTTCGCCTGAGCGGGGGCGCCGATCCGGCCGGGGGTCACAGCAACGCCAGCTGCCCCTCCGGCCCCTCCTCGCGGTCGTCCAGGACGGAGGCCGGCCGGCGGGCCGCCCCGGGCACCGGAAGTACGCCCGCCTCGAGCAGCTCGGTCGTGGTGATCTCGTCCGTGACCGTCAACTCACGGCACTCGTCCCGCACGTCGGCGAGCAGCGCCAGCACCGTGATCAGCTCCAGCAGTTCGGAGGTCCAGCTCTGCGGCCAGCCGGCCGGGCGGATCGCCGTCAGCGTGCCGGGCTCGCCCTCGTCCGCGCGGGCCGCGAACCACTGCTCCAGCACCCGCACCCCGCCCACCTCGAACTCCCAGGCCCCGGGCGGCACGGGGGAGATGCGCCCCTCGTCCAGGAACAGGGCCTCCTCCTCCCGGTCGTAGCGCAGGGCCGGCGGGCGCGGGGGCAGCGGGGCGCGGACGTACGGGCGGCGGCCGCCGGGCAGCTTGGGGCGTTCGCCGTCGCGGCGCATCAGCCACAGGGCGCGCCGGCCCAGTTCCACCCCGTGCTCCCACAGCGCGGGGTCCGCGGTGAGCGGCACCAGCGAGCCGGGCCGCACGGCCGCCGCCGACCAGGCGAGCACGTCCAGCGGGCCCGGGCGCACCCCGAGCCGGGCGGCCAGGTGGTCCAGCAGGCCCGGGGCGAGGTTGGGCTCCGTGCCGCCCGGACGGCGGTACAGCGGACGGATCCGGGCGGGCCCGAACAGCGGCAGCAGCGAGGTCGCGAGGAGCAGCGGCCCACCGGCGGTCCCGGGCGTCTCCACCACGAACACCTGCCGCGCGTCGGCCACCCGCCACAGCTCCGGACGGGCCGCGTCGATCAGCCGGTGGTCGGGGATCAGCCACTGCTCGTCGAACGGCGCCCGCAGCACCCGGACCGGCTCCGGACAGGGCCCCGCGGCACGCGCCAGCCGCTCGGTGCCCCCGGCGCCGCCCGGCAGCCGCCCGACCGCCGACTGCGGCGTGCGCGAGCGGGTCGGCTCGAACAGGGTCGCGCGGTCGGGTCCCTCGGCCTTCAGCAGGGCGTCCCAGCGGGCCTTCAGGGACGCCGCGTCGGGAGCCGTCGGCCACCCCCGGCCGAGCCGCGGCGGTGCGACGGACCACGGCATGAGGTCCGCCAGCGGCGGGGCGTCGTCGTGCGTCACGCCGGGCATCGTACGACGGGGCGCCGCCGGCTCACGTGGCATCCAGGGTGACCGTGAAGGAGAAGCGGTCGCCCCGGTAGTGGATGACCGCCACGTCCAGGACCCGGCCCTCGAGGTCGTAGGTGATGCCCGTGTAGTGCAGGATCGGGCTGAGCAGCGGGACTTCGAGCAGCCGTGCCGTCTCCGGGTCCGCGAGCCGGGCCTCGACGGTGTCGGTGATCCGGCTGATGTCCATGCCCACCACGTCCCGCAGCACCTTCGTCATCGGCCACCGGGCGAGGTCGTCCAGGTCGATGCGCGCGGCCAGTTCGGGACGGACGTAGTTGCGGGCGTGGTTGGTCGGCTCGCCGGTCTTCTCGTCGCAGCGCAGCCGGTGGTACAGCGCCACCTCCGGCACCCGGGGGAAGTACTCGGCGAGTTCGGACGGCACCGGCGCGGTGCCGTGGTCCAGCAGCTCGGCCTTCATCCCGGACTGCTGCGCCACGATCGCGTCCACCGAGCCGAGCAGCCGCACCGGGGCGCCCCGCCGGGCGTGCGGCTCGATGAACGTGCCCCGCCGGCGGTGGCGGGTGATCAGCCCCTCGTCCTCCAGCTCCTTCAGCGCCTGCCGCATGGTCAGCACGCTCACCCCGTAGTGCCCGGCCAGCTGCTCCTCGGTGGGCAGGCGCAGCGGGTCCCGGGGCGAGCGGCCGAGTATCGAGGCGCGCAGCGACTGCGACACCTGGTACCAGAGCGGCAGCTTGCGGTTCAGGACGATGGAGTCCGGGGCGAAGGAGGTCACGGGCCATCCGTACCGGTAGGAAAACCTCAGTGCAAGGGGCGGAAGTGCCGCTCCAGGCCCTGCCAGACGTCGTCGTAGCGGGGCTGGAGGTGCTCCGCACGGGCCGCCTGCGGGGTGAGGGTCACCGGCCACCGCGTCTCGAACATGAACGCCAGTCCGTCGTCGATCCGCTGCGGCTTCAGCTCGGCGGCGCTCGCCCGGTCGAAGGTCTCCCGGTCCGGGCCGTGCGCCGACATCATGTTGTGCAGCGAACCGCCGCCCGGCACGAAGCCTTCCGCCTTCGCGTCGTAGGCGCCCTCGATCAGGCCCATGTACTCGCTCATCACGTTCCGGTGGAAGTACGGCGGCCGGAAGGTGTCCTCGCCCACCAGCCAGCGCGGCGCGAACACCACGAAGTCCACACCCGCCAGTCCCGGCGTGTCCGACGGGGAGGTGAGCACCGTGAAGATCGACGGGTCCGGGTGGTCGTACGAGATGGAGCCGATGACGTTGAAACGGCGCAGGTCGTAGACGTAGGGCACGTGATTGCCGTGCCAGGCGACGACGTCCAGCGGGGAGTGGTCGTACTCGGCCGTCCAGAGGTTGCCGCAGAACTTGTTGACCACCTCCACCGGGCCCGGCGCGCTCTCGTCGTCCTCGTACGCGGCGACCGGCGCGCGGAAGTCCCGGGCGTTGGCCAGACCGTTGGCGCCGATCGGCCCCAGGTCGGGGAGCTGGAACGGCGCGCCGTAGTTCTCGCAGACGTAGCCGCGGGCGTCCTCGTCCAGCAGCTCCACGCGGAAGCGGACCCCGCGCGGGATCAGCGCCACGTGTCCCGGCTCGGCGTGCAGCAGCCCGAACTCGGTGCGCAGCAGCAGGCCGCCGCGCTCCGGGACGATCAGCAGCTCGCCGTCCGCGTCGCTGAAGACGCGCTCCATGGACGCGGTGGCGTGGTACAGGTGCACGGCCATGCCGGTGCGCTGGGTCGCGTCGCCGTTGCCGCCGAGCGTCCACAGCCCCTCGACGAAGTCCGTGGCGGGCCCGGGCACCGGCAGCGGGTTCCAGCGCAGCCGGTTCGGGTCCGGCACGGCCTGGTTGAAGGGCGCGGTGCGGATCGTGCCGTTGCCCGCACGGGTGAACGCGGGGTGCGCGGCCGACGGGCGGATCCGGTACAGCCACGAGCGCCGGTTGTGCGCCCTCGGCTCCGTGAACGCCGTGCCGCTCAGCTGTTCCGCGTACAGGCCCAGCGGCGCCCGCTGCGGCGAGTTCCGGCCCTCGGGCAGCGCGCCCGCCACGGCCTCCGAGGCGTGCTCGTTGCCGAAACCGGACAGATAGGCCAGCCCCTCCGCGGTCTTCCGCGCGTCCCCGCTCATTGATCGCTCCCTCGCAACCCGATTCCCACCCGATTCCTATGGCACACCGTAGGATTGCGGTTTCCCGCGCGCAAGAGGGCACAAGAGGACTTCCCCGCTCCGCTCCCGCCCGCCCGCTCCGTCCCGGCATCCGTCGTGAGGATGATGAGGATGACCGGAACCAGACCCCCGGGGGATCCGGACTGTCGGACCCGTGTTCTAGTCTCGCGTCATGTCGTGGACGCGAGGAGTGCTCGCCGTGCTCGCGGTCTGTGTCCTGCTGTTGACGGGAACGGCGGGCTGCGGCTCCGGGGGCGGGGAAGAACCGGAGGTGGGTGATTCGGCCACGCCGGTGGGCAAGCTGCTCGAGGACACCGACGACGAGGGCCGGCGCTACCGCGAGGTGGACGCCGAGCGCGCCCCCGAGGTCGGCGTCGAGGTGCAGCCCGAGGCCGACGACAGCTGGGACGTGCGCCTGACCGTCCGCGACTTCAGGTTCTCGCCGGAGGGCACCGAGGCGAAGGCGGTGGCCGGCCGCGGCGTCGCCCACCTCTTCCTCGACGGCGACCTCCTCACCCTCCTGCGCGGCCCCCGGTACCGCCTGCCGGCCGGCCTGGTCCCGCGCGGCACCCACCAGCTCACGGTCCGCCTGTACGCGGACGACGACACCGTCTGGGCCGTCGACGGCGAGCCCGTCGAGAGCACCGCGGACATCACGGCGTCGGACGCGGAGCCGACCGGGGCGACGCAGCCGGAGACGGTCGAGGGCCGGACGGTCACCGAACCGACGGCGGACCGGTGAGCGCGCCCGTCACCCCCCTCCGGCGCCCCGGAGGTCCGGCGGGCGCCCCCGGCCGCACCGGAGGCCACGGTTCACCCGGCCGGGTGGGCAGGGCATCATGAGGACCGTGTCCCACGCGACCCCGCTCCGCCGTGCCCCCGTGCAGCGACGCAGCGCCGAACGGCTGACCCGGATCCTCGACGCCTGCGCCGACCTCCTCGACGAGGTCGGTTACGACGCCCTCAGCACCCGGGCCGTGGCGCTGCGCGCGGACGTGCCCATCGGGTCGGTGTACCGCTTCTTCGGCAACAAGCGCCAGATGGCCGACGCCCTGGCCCAGCGCAACCTGGAACGCTACGCGGAGCGGGTGACCGAACGGCTGACGGAGACGGACTCGGGGCCGGACGGCGGCGGCTGGCGCGGTGCGCTGGACGCCGTGCTCGACGAGTACCTGGCGATGAAGCGGACCGCGCCCGGCTTCTCCCTGATCGACTTCGGCAACCAGATCCCGGTCGGCGACCGCCACGCCGTACCCAACCACCGCGTCGCCGAGCGGCTCACCGAACTGCTCTCCGGCTACCTGGGTCGCCGCCCCGACGACGACCTGCGCCGCGTCTTCCTCGTGGCCGTGGAGACCGCCGACACCCTCGTGCAGCTCGCCTTCCGGGTCGCGCCGGACGGGGACGAGAAGATCATCGAGGAGGCCCGGGAACTGCTGCGGGCGTACCTGGGCCGCGTGCTCGACTGACCCGGCGCGGCCGCCCGTCCGCCCGAACACCCCTGCCGTCGCCCGTCCGCCCCCTCCCCAACATGCCTACCGGTCGGTATGCTCGCCGGGCACAGCGCGCCACCGCCGCCTTCCGGGAGGACCCCGTGCCCCGCACCGCCCTGCGTATCTGCCCCCTGTGCGAGGCCACCTGCGGCCTGGCCCTCACCGTCGACGGCAGCACGGTCACCGCCGCCCGCGGCGACCGCGACGACGTCTTCAGCCGGGGCTTCATCTGCCCCAAGGGCGCCTCCTTCGGAGCCGTCGACTCCGACCCCGACCGGCTGCGCGCGCCGCTGGTGCGCAGGAACGGCGAACTGCGCGAAGCCACCTGGGAGGAGGCCTTCGACGCGGTCGCCGCCGGCGTCCGGCCCCTCGTCGAGCAGTACGGCCCGCACTCCGTCGGCGTGGTCCTCGGCAACCCGAACGTCCACACCATGGCGGGCGCCCTCTACCCGAACGTCCTGCTCGGCGCCCTCGGCAGCCGCAGCCTCTTCACCGCGTCCACGCTCGACCAGATGCCCAAGCACGTCTCCAGCGGACTGCTCTTCGGCGACGCCAACGCCATCCCGGTGCCCGACCTCGACCGCACCGACCACCTCCTGCTCATCGGCGCCAACCCGCTGGAGTCCAACGGCAGTCTGTGCACCGCCCCCGACTTCCCCGGCCGGCTCAAGGCGCTCAGGGCCCGCGGCGGCACCCTCACCGTCATCGACCCGCGCCGCACCCGCACCGCGAAGCTCGCCGACCGGCACGTGGCGATCCGTCCCGGCACCGACGCGCTGCTGCTGGCCGCGATGGTCCACGTGCTGTACGAGGAGGGGCTGGTGGACCTCGGCGCACTCGCCCCGCACGTCGAGGGAGTGGACGACGTCGCGGCCGCCGTACGCGACTTCACCCCCGAGTCCGTCGCCGCCCCCTGCGACGTGGAACCGGACGTGACGCGCGCCCTCGCCCGCGAACTCGCCGCCGCCCGCACCGCCGCCGTCTACGGCCGCATCGGCAGCTGCACCGTCCCGCACGGCACCCTCGCCAGCTGGCTCGTGGACGTCCTCAACATCCTCACCGGCAACCTCGACCGGCCCGGCGGCGCGCTCTTCCCGCAGGCCGCCACCGACCGGACCCCGCGCCCCGCCGGACCCGGCCGCGGCTTCGCGCTCGGCCGCTGGCGCTCCCGGGTGAGCGGGCACCCCGAGGCGAAGGGCGAACTGCCGCTGTCCGCCCTCGCCGAGGAGATCGACACCGCCACCGACGCGGGCGAGCCCGTCCGCGCGCTGCTCACCGTCGCCGCCAACCCCGTCCTGTCCGCGCCCGACGGCGACCGGCTCGACAAGGCGCTGGACTCCCTCGACTTCATGGTGAGCGTCGACCCCTACCTCAACGAGACCTCCCGCCACGCCCACGTCGTCCTGCCGCCGCCCCCGCCCGCCCAGAGCCCGCACCACGACTTCGCCTTCAACACCCTTGCCGTGCGCAACCAGGTCCGCTACACCCGCCCCGCCGTCCCGCTGGAGCCCGGCAGGATGGCCGAGACGGAGATACTCGCCCGGCTCACCCTGGCCGTCGGCGGCGCGCACGGCACCGACCCCGCCGCCGTCGACGCCATGGTGATCGAACAGACCCTCGCCAGGTCCGTGCGGGAACCGCACTCACCCGTGTACGGCCGCGACCCCGCCGAACCGACCGCGCTGCTCACCGGCGAGAACGGCCCCGAGCGGCGCCTCGACCTGATGCTGCGCCTCGGCCCCTACGGCGACGGCTTCGGCGCCCGGCCCGACGGGCTGACCCTGGAGCGGCTCCTCGCCCACCCGCACGGCATCGACCTCGGCCCGCTGCGCCCCCGCCTGCCGCAGCCCCTGAAGACCCGCAGCGGCAAGGTGGAGCTGCTCCCGGCACCGATCGCCGCCGACCTGCCGCGCCTCGCCCGGGCCCGGGACGAGCGCCCCGCCGGGCTCGTCCTCGTCGGCCGCCGCCACCTGCGCTCCAACAACAGCTGGATGCACAACGTCCCCGCCCTCACCGGCGGCTCCAACCGCTGCACCCTGCACGTGCATCCCGAGGACGCCGCACGGCTGGGTCTGCGCGGTGCGCAACCCGTGCGCGTGAAGGGCCCCGGCGGAGCGGTGACCGTCCCCGCCGAGGTCACCGACGCCGTCCGGCCCGGCGTCGTCAGCCTCCCGCACGGCTGGGGCCACGACCGGCCCGGCACCCGCCAGACGCACGCCGCCACCGACCCCGGCGTCAACGTCAACCAGCTCCTCGACGGCAGCGCGCTCGACCCGCTCTCGGGCAACGCCGTACTCAACGGCGTACCCGTAACGCTCACGGCACTGACCGGGGCAGAGCTGTGACCTGGAGTTCTGCGCTTATTGCTCGCATGTCAACGCCTTGTTAACGCTGCTTCGCGCCACCTAACGTCGCTCGCACCGCCTGCCCCGGTGGGATGTTCAAGGGCGAACGTTAGGTACTCACTCATGCTGACCATCCTCGGCTTCGCCATGATCGCGACCTTCCTGGTCCTGATCATGATGAAGAAGATGTCGCCGATCGCGGCGCTCGTGCTGATTCCCGCGCTGTTCTGCGTGCTCGTCGGCAAGGGCGCCCATCTCGGCGACTACGTCATCGACGGCGTGTCCAGCCTCGCCCCCACCGCGGCGATGCTCATGTTCGCGATCGTCTACTTCGGTGTGATGATCGACGTCGGGCTCTTCGACCCGATCGTCCGGGCCATCCTGAAGTTCTGCAAGGCCGACCCGATGCGCATCGTCGTCGGCACGGCGCTGCTCGCCGCGATCGTCTCGCTGGACGGCGACGGCTCCACCACCTTCATGATCACGGTCTCGGCGATGTACCCGCTGTACAAGCGGCTGAAGATGAGCCTGGTCGTGATGACCGGCGTCGCCGCGATGGCCAACGGCGTGATGAACACGCTGCCCTGGGGCGGCCCCACCGCCCGCGCCGCCACCGCGCTGAAGGTCGACGCCACCGACATCTTCGTCCCGATGATCCCGGCCCTGGCCGTGGGCCTGGTCGCAGTCGTCGTCCTGGCGTACGTGCTCGGTCTGCGCGAGCGCAGGCGGCTGGGCACGCTGTCGCTGGACGAGGCACTGGAGCGGGAGCCGGAGACCGAGACGGTGCTGGTCGGTGCGGGCGCGGGAGCAGGTGCAGGTACGGGGGCGGCCGGGGTTTCTGGTGCTGGTGCTGGTGCTGGTGCTGGTGCGGGTCGCGGTGCGGCGGCCGGCTCGGGTGCGGCGGGCGACCGGGACACCGGGGCCGACGGCGAGTCCGACGACGACTTCAAGGGCCTCGACCCGAACCGGCCCACCCTGCGGCCCAAGCTGTACTGGTTCAACGCGCTGCTCACGGTCGCGCTGCTCACCGCCATGATCATGGAGCTGCTGCCGATCCCGGTGCTCTTCCTGATCGGCGCCGCGCTCGCCCTCACCGTCAACTTCCCGCACATCCCGGACCAGAAGGCCCGCATCGCGGCCCACGCCGACAACGTCCTCAACGTCTCCGGCATGGTCTTCGCCGCCGCCGTCTTCACCGGCGTCCTCACCGGCACCGGCATGGTCGACCACATGGCCAACTGGCTCGTGGACACCATCCCCGACGGCATGGGCCCGCAGATGGGCCTGGTGACCGGCCTGCTGAGCCTGCCGCTGACGTACTTCATGTCGAACGACGGCTTCTACTTCGGCGTCCTGCCGGTGCTCGCCGAGGCCGGCCAGGCGCACGGCGTGTCGACGCTGGAGATCGCCCGCGCCTCGATCGTCGGCCAGCCGCTGCACATGTCCAGCCCGCTGGTGCCGGCCGTGTACGTCCTGGTCGGCATGGCCAAGGTCGAGTTCGGCGACCACACGCGGTTCGTGGTGAAGTGGGCCGTCCTGACGAGCCTGGTGATCCTCGCGGCGGGCATCCTGTTCGGCATCATCTGACCGTCGGAGAACATCGGATCATCGGAAGGAAGCGCGATCATGGTGCCCGGTGGGAACCGCGGCTGGCTGCTCCGCCTCGTCATCGCCTTCGGCTTCGCACAGGCCGCGGTGTCGATGGCCCGGCCCGCCGTCTCCTACCGGGCCCTCGCGCTGGGCGCGGACGAACGGGCCGTCGGTGTCATCGCCGGGGTGTACGCGCTGCTGCCGCTGTTCGCCGCCGTTCCGCTGGGCCGCCGCACCGACCACGGGCGCTGTGCACCGCTGCTGCCCGCCGGGGTGGTGCTCATCGCCGGGGGCTGCGCGCTGAGCGGCGACGCCGGGTCCCTGTGGACGATGGCCCTGTGGAGCGGCGTCATGGGCCTCGGGCACCTCTGCTTCGTCATCGGCGCCCAGTCACTGGTCGCCCGCCAGTCCGCGCCGCACGAACAGGACCGCAACTTCGGCCACTTCACCATCGGCGCCTCGCTCGGCCAGCTGATCGGCCCCATCGCCGCGGGCGCGCTCATCGGAGGCCCCGACATGGCCGGCAGCAGCGCGCTCGCCCTGGTGGTGGCGGGCGCGGGCGCGGCGGTCGCCTTCACGTCCCTGTGGCGCATAGAGCACCCCGGAACCGCCAAGTCCCGTGCGCGGCAGGGTGCGCGCGTCCCCGTGGCGGGCATCCTGCGCGCCCGGGGCGTGCCCGCGGGCATCCTGATCAGCCTCTCCGTGCTCTCCGCCACCGACGTCCTCACCGCCTACCTGCCGGTGGTCGGCGAGCACCGGGGAATCTCCCCGGCCGTCATCGGCGTACTGCTCAGCCTGCGGGCCGCCGCGACGATCGCCTGCCGGCTGGTGCTGACGCCCCTGCTGCGGCTGCTCGGCCGCACGGTGCTGCTCACGGTCACCTGTCTGCTGGCCGCCCTGCTGTGCGCCGGGGTCGCGCTGCCGGTGCCGGTGTGGGCGCTCGCCCTGATGCTGGTCGCCCTCGGCTTCTGCCTGGGCGTCGGCCAGCCGCTCTCCATGACCACGGTCGTACAGGCGGCCCCCGACGAGGCGCGCTCCACGGCGCTCGCCCTGCGCCTGACCGGCAACCGCCTCGGCCAGGTCGCCGCCCCCGCCGCCGCGGGCCTGATCGCGGGCGTCGCGGGTGTGGCCGCGCCCTTCGTGATGCTGGGCGCGCTCCTCCTGCTCTCCTCGGGCGTCGCCCTGCGTTCGCCGTCGACCGGCGCGACCGGCGCGACCGATGCGGCGGGCGCGACCGATGCGGCCGGTGCAACAGGCGCGACCGGTGCGACAGGTGCGGCGGGCCGGGCCGCCGGGCCCCGGAGTCCGGAGATCGGGCAGGATGTCCCGGACCGGGCGGGCGACAGCCGGCCGTGCCGGGAGTCGAAGGGATGAGCATGATCCTGATCGTTCTGTCCGTCGTCCTGCTCCTCGTCGCCGGCGGCTGCGCCTGCGTCGTGTGGGCCGGCCGCGGCGGGCCGCCCTGGACGCGCGCGGTGGCGACGGCGACCCTGGCGGCGGGCGAGCTGGTCCGCGCCTCCCGCCGTTCCGACGGCCGCCGCGGAGGCGGCGACCTCGACGGCTCGTCGGACGGCTCGTCGAACGGTTGACGCGGCGCCCGGTCCCGGCGTGATCACGTCGTGAGACGCCCCGCCCCCTGAATCCGGCCGTCCGCTTTCTCACCAGATGGACGGTCGCGCCGAGATGTCGTCGGGTGTCTTCCCCCGGCCGGGCACGGTCCGTTAACTTCCGTGACTCACACGCCCCGTACGACCCGCACGAGGGCGTCCGACCGCGGAGCACCAGAGCTCAGTGAGCCCCCGGGGGCACCTCCATGACACGCGCCATCTCCCTGCACGACGTGAGCAAGACCTACGCGCGAGGCGTCCGCGTGGTGGACCGGCTGTCGCTGGACATCGCGCCGGGTGAGTTCCTCGTCCTGCTCGGCCCCTCCGGCTGCGGCAAGTCGACCGTGCTGCGCATGATCGCCGGGCTGGAGGAGATCACCGAGGGGGAGCTGACGCTGGACGGCGCGTACGCCAACGACCTGCTCCCCGCGGAGCGGCGGATGGCGATGGTCTTCCAGAACTTCGCCCTGTACCCCAACATGACCACCCGCGGGAACATCGGCTTCCCGCTGCGCGTCGAGGACCCGCAGACCGACCACACCCCCCGCGTGGACGCCACCGCCCGCATGCTGGGCATCGAGGACCTCCTCGACCGCCTCCCCGCCCAGCTCTCCGGCGGCGAACGCCAGCGGGTCGCCATGGGCCGGGCCATCTCCCGCCACCCCACCGCCTTCCTGATGGACGAGCCGCTGTCCAACCTCGACGCCAAGCTCCGCAACCACCTGCGCGCCGAGATCACCCGGCTGACCCGGGAGCTGGGCGTCACCACGATCTACGTCACCCACGACCAGTCCGAGGCCATGTCGCTGGGCGACCGCGTCGCCGTCCTGCGCGGCGGCGTCCTCCAGCAGGTGGACACCCCGCGCGCCGTCTACGCCCTGCCCCGCAACGTCTTCGTCGCCGCCTTCATCGGCACCCCCCGCATCAACCTGCTGCGGGGCCTGGTGCGCGCCCCGCTGGACGGGGCGATGACCATCAGCCTGGGCAAGCAGTTCCTGCGCCTGCCCGAACCGCTCTCCCTGGACCACCAGCTGCTCCGCGTCCAGCAGGGCCGTGAGGTCATCGTGGGCCTGCGCTCGGAGGCCGTCCGGATCGCGAAGCCCTCGTCCGCCCGCCCCGGCGAGGTGCTGCTCACCGGGCTCGTGGAGCACGTCGAGTTCCAGGGCCACGAAATGCTCGTGCACTTCAACACCGGCTCCCAGCCGGCCGTCGTGCCCGACCTGGAGGCCCCGCGCCCCGCCGCCCGCCCGGTCAGGCGCCGCCGCCGCGATGGCACGGTCCTGGAGCGGCTGAGGGAACGCGCGGGCGCCCTGCGTGCCGGACCCGTGGTCGTCATGGACGAACCGCCGGAGCCCGGACCGGCGGTCGCCGCCCCGGACGGCCGCCTCCCCGGCGACCTGATCGTCCGCACCACCCCCGACATCGACCTCCGCCACGGCATGCAGGTCCCCCTCCTCGTCGACCTCGCCCACCTGTTCGTCTTCGACCAGCACGGCGACCGGATCTGCCCCGCCCCGGCGCGGCTGCCGGACCTGGAGGAGTGAGCACGCCACGGTCCCGCACTCCGGGAGGGTGAGCCGCGCCACCATCGGGGGAGCCACTGGTGCCGTAAAACTAACGGCGCTAGTTTGGGTCGGACGACGAGGCCCGCCCGGAAGGAACCCGATGAAGGCACACGACGGCATGTACATCGACGGAGCCTGGCGCCCCGCCGACGGCCGGGACACGATCGACGTCGTGAACCCGGTCGACGAGCAGGTGATCGGCAAGGTCCCCGCGGGCAGTGCCCTGGACGTCGACACCGCCGTACGGGCCGCCCGCGCCGCCCTGCCGGGCTGGGCCGCCACCCCGCCCGCCGAGCGGGCCGCACGCCTGGCCGCGCTGCGGGACGTCCTGGTGGCCCGCAAGGACGAGATCGCCGAGACGGTCACCGCCGAGCTGGGCTCCCCGCTGAAGTTCTCCCAGGCCGTGCACGCGGGCGCCCCGATCGCGGTCGCCGGTTCCTACGCCGAACTGGCGGCGACCCACGCCTTCGAGGAGAAGGTCGGCAACTCCGTGGTCCACCACGAGCCGGTCGGCGTGGTCGGCGCCATCACCCCCTGGAACTACCCGCTCCACCAGATCGTCGCCAAGGCCGCCCCGGCGCTCGCGGCCGGCTGCACGATGGTGCTCAAGCCCGCCGAGGACACCCCGCTCGTCGCGCAGCTCTTCGCCGAGGCGGTGCACGAGGCCGGGCTCCCCGCGGGCGTCTTCAACCTGGTCACGGGGCTCGGCCCGGTCGCCGGACAGGCCCTCGCCGAGCACCCGGGCGTCGACCTGGTCTCCTTCACCGGCTCCACCGCCGTCGGCCGCCGCATCGGCGCCACCGCGGGCGCCGCCGTCAAGCGGGTCGCCCTCGAACTCGGCGGCAAGTCCGCGAACGTCATCCTCCCGAGCGCCGACCTCGCCAAGGCGGTCAACGTCGGCGTCGCCAACGTCATGTCCAACTCCGGTCAGACGTGCAGCGCCTGGACCCGCATGCTGGTCCACCGCGACCGGTACGAGGAGGCCGTGTCGCTCGCCGCCGAGGCCGCCGCGAAGTACGGCGACCGGATCGGCCCCGTGGTCAACGCCAAGCAGCAGGCGAGGGTGCGCGGTTACATCGAGAAGGGCGTCGCCGAGGGCGCGCGCCTGGTCGCGGGCGGTCCCGAAGCCCCGCGCGAGCAGGGGTACTTCGTCAGCCCGACGGTCTTCGCGGACGTCACCGAGGAGATGACGATCGCCCAGGAGGAGATCTTCGGCCCCGTCCTGTCCATCCTCCGCTACCAGGACGAGGACGACGCTCTCCGGATCGCCAACGGCACGGTCTACGGCCTCGCCGGTGCCGTCTGGGCCGGGGACGAGGCCGACGCGGTCGCCTTCGCCCGCCGGATGGACACCGGGCAGGTCGACATCAACGGCGGCCGGTTCAACCCGCTGGCGCCCTTCGGCGGCTACAAGCAGTCGGGCGTGGGTCGCGAACTGGGCGCCCACGGCCTCACCGAGTACCTCCAGACCAAGTCCCTCCAGTTCTAGCCCGCAGGGGAGCCGTCCACGTCATGGCCGTCCGTACCGCAGTCCGTGCCGCCGTCGTACCCGCCCCGGGAGCCCCGCTGGAGGTCACCGGCATCGAGCTGCCCGAGCCCGGCCCCGGCCGGGTCCGGGTACGGCTCGCCGCCGCCGGGGTCTGCCACTCCGACCTGTCCCTGTCCAACGGCACCATGCGGGTGCCGCTGCCCGCCGTCCTCGGCCACGAGGGCGCCGGCACCGTCGTCGCCGTCGGCGAGGGCGTCACCCACGTCGCGCCCGGCGACGAGGTCGTCCTCAACTGGGCCCCGTCCTGCGGCGCCTGCCACGCGTGCTCGCTCGGCGAGGTGTGGCTGTGCGCCAACGCGCTGGCCGGCGCCGCCGACGTGCACGCCCGCCGCGCCGACGACGGCACCGACCTGCACCCCGGCCTGAACGTCGCCGCGTTCGCCGAGGAGACGGTCGTGGCCGCGTCCTGCGTCCTGCCCGCCCCCGAGGGCATCCCCCTCACCGAGGCGGCACTCCTCGGCTGCGCCGTCCTCACCGGCTACGGCGCCGTCCATCACTCGGCGCGGGTCCGTGAGGGCGAGACGGTCGCGGTCTTCGGCGCCGGGGGAGTGGGCCTCGCCACCCTCCAGGCGGCCCGGATCGCGGGCGCGTCGAAGATCGTCGCCGTCGACGTCTCCCCCGAGAAGGAGGAGCTGGCCCGCGCCGCCGGCGCCACCGACTACCTCGTCGCCTCCGACACCACCGCCCGCGAGATCCGCGCCCTCACCGGCAAGCAGGGCGTCGACGTCGCCGTGGAGTGCGTGGGCCGCGCGGCGACCATCCGCACCGCCTGGGAGTCCACCCGGCGAGGCGGTCGCACCACGGTCGTCGGCATCGGTGGCAAGGACCAGCAGGTCACCTTCAACGCCCTGGAGATCTTCCACTGGGGCCGCACCCTGTCCGGCTGCGTCTACGGCAACGCCGACCCCGGCCGCGACCTCCCCGTCCTGGCCGAACACGTCCGCGCCGGCCGCCTCGACCTCGGCGCCCTGGTCACGGAGCGCATCGCCCTGGACGGCATCCCGGCGGCCTTCGACAACATGCTGGCGGGCAAGGGCGGCCGAGCACTGGTGGTGTTCTAGGCCCTGTCGTCGAGTTCCCGGCGGCCCGGCGACGCCACGCACGCCCCCTGCCTCAAGGGCGCGGGAGGGTATCCCCACTCGCCCCACCGGGCGCCGACCACGTACGACCACCACGTCGGTCGACGCCCGGGCCCCCGGCCTCCGGACCGGGGGCCCGGAGCACGCACCTGACGCCGCCGAGCCCGCCCTCCGGGCGGACGACGGGAAACGCGACGACACCGCCCTAGGCCCGCCCCGCGTCCTCGCGCCGTGGCTCCGCCGTGGGCTCGGCCCGGTCGGGGACCGCGGCCGGGCGCCTGCGCGAGCGGGACACGGCCACGCCCGCCAGGCACAGGGCTCCGCCCGCCAGGGTGAGCAGTCCCGGGACCTCGCCCAGTGCCAGCCACGACATCAGCACGACCAGCGCGGGCACGGCGTACGTGGTCGCGCCCATGCGGCCGGCGGTCGTACGGGCCAGGGCGTAGGCCCAGGTCGTGAACGCCAGGGCGGTCGGGAACACGCCCAGATACACCATGTTGAGCGTGGCGGAGAGCGGCGCGCCGGCCGCCTCGTGCACCAGCTGCCCGGCGAACGGCAGGCAGAGCACCGCCCCGACCAGGCACCCGAACGTCGTCACCTGAAGGGCGCCCGCATGCGCCAGCGCGGGCTTCTGGGCCACCACCCCGCCCGCGTACGCCACCGCGGCCAGCAGGCACAGCACCACCCCGAACAGCGAGGAGCCGCCCTCGCCGGACATGGACAGGCCCACGGTCACCGCACCGGCGAACGACACCGCCATCCCCGTCAGCAGCCGTGGCGGCAGCGCGTCGCCCAGCAGCCGCGCACCGAGCAGCGCGATGAGGATCGGCCCGACGTTGACCACGAGGGCGGCCGTGCCGGCGTCCACCTGCTGCTCGCCCCAGTTCAGGACGACCATGTAGAACCCGAACCACAGCAGCCCCGATATCGCGATCCCCCGCCAGGCCGCGCGCGGCGGCAGCCCCTCCCGGCGCAGCAGCCAGATCGCCCCGAGCGTCAGGGCGCCCGACAGCAGCCGGCCGAGCGCCAGCGCGCCCGGCGAGTACGCCTCGCCCGCGCTGCGGATGGAGACGAACGCGGATGCCCACAGCACGACGGTGACGGTGGCCGCGCCGGCCGCGAGCAGTTCGGGACGACGGTGCCAGGGGGCGGGAGGGGAGGTGCGGGCGGTGGACATCATGCTCCAGAGGCTAGGTGGCGAGAACGGGTGCGTGCTGGCGGATTCCGGACGGTGCGCCGTGCCGGGGCGGCGCTCAGCGCAGCGCCGCCGGGTCGATGTCCAGCAGTTCGGACAGCGCGTCCTCGCCCGCCGGTGTCACCTTCACCGCCCGCTCCGAGCCGATGCGCACGCACCAGCCGGTGTCCAGGGCGTGCCGGCACAGGGCGGCGCCCGCCACGCCCGCGAGGTGGGGACGGCGTTCCGTCCAGTCGAGGCAGGCCCGGGCCAGTGGCCGGCGCCCGGTCGGGCGCAGCGGGATCCCGGCGGTGTCGAACCAGCCGAGCCCCGCGTCCGTGAGCGCGAAGCCGGTGTCCTGGCGCAGCAGCCCGCGCCCGGTCAGCGCGTCGGTGACCGCGATGCCGAGCCGTCCGGCGAGATGGTCGTAGCAGGTGCGCCCCCGGGCCATCGCCGAACCGGCGCTCGACGCCCGCAGGGTGCGCGGACGCCGGGCGGCGGCCTCGGGCGCGACCTGCGCCGCCAGGTCCTCCACGAGCTGTGCCACCCGGTCGTCGGCGATCCGCACGTAGCGGTGCCGCCCCTGCCGTTCCTCGGCGAGCAGCCCGCCCGCGACCAGCTTGCCCAGGTGCTCGCTGAGCGTCGACGCGGCGACCCCGGCGTGCCGGGCCAGCTCACCGGCGGTCCACGCCCGCCCGTCCAGCAGGGCCAGCAGGCAGGCGGCGCGCGTCTCGTCGGCGAGCAGCCCGGCCAGTCGTGCGAGGCCGGGAGCCCCGGCGTCCCTCTCGGTCATGCGTCCAGGATGCGCCACGCACGGTTCGGCGGGCGCCGAAGTGTCCGCGGAGCCCCCGGCGTCCTCAGACGCCCTGCGCCACCTGCGCGTACTGCTGCGCCAGCCCGTCCAGGAGTGCCGTCAGACCGGTCTCGAAGGCGCGCTCGTCGATCTTCTCCTGCTGCTCGGCCAGGAGGTGGGCCTGCTGGAGGTGCGGATAGTCGGCGGGATCGTAGGCGCCGGCGTCGTCCACGAAGCCTCCGGCGAAGGAGCCGAGCGCCGAGCCCATGATGAAGTAGCGCATCAGCGCGCCGATGGAGGTGGCCTGGGCCGGGGGCCAGCCCGCCCGGACCATGGCGCCGTAGACGGCGTCCGCGAGGTGCAGCGCGGCCGGGCGGCGGCCGGGGCCGTGGGCCAGCACCGGCACGATGTTGGGGTGGTCGCGCAGCGCCGTCCGGTAGGAGACGGCCCAGTCGTGCAGCGCGGTCCGCCACTCCCGGCCGTCCTCGAACATCGACAGGTCCACCTGCGCGCTGACCGAGTCGGCGACCGCCTCGAGGATCTCGTCCTTGGTGCGGAAGTGGTTGTAGAGCGAGGGTCCGCTGACCCCCAGTTCCGCGGCCAGCCGGCGGGTGGAGACGGCCGCGAGGCCCTCCGCGTCCACCAGCGCGCGGGCCGTCTCGACGATCCGGTCGGTGCTGAGCAGGGGCTTGCGCGGTCGGGCCATGGCGCACATAGTAGGGCTGCGAGCTGAAACTAGCAGTGCTAATTTAAATGTACGGCTTTCAAGATTTCTTTCCTGTGGGGTGACTCGGCATGAACCTGGAGCTCAGCGAGGAGCAGACCGCCGTACGGCAGCTCGCCCGGGACTTCGTGGAGCGGGAGATCGCCCCCCATGTCGTCGAGTGGGACCGCGCCGAGGAGGTGGACCGCTCCCTGGTGAAGAAGCTCGGCGAGGTCGGCTTCCTCGGCCTCACGATCGACGAGGAGCACGGCGGCAGCGGCGGCGACCACCTCGCGTACTGCCTGGTCACCGAGGAGCTGGGCCGCGGCGACAGCTCCGTGCGCGGGATCGTCTCGGTCTCCCTCGGCCTGGTCGCCAAGACCGTCGCGGCCTGGGGCGACGAGGAGCAGAAGCGGCGCTGGCTGCCGGGGCTCACCTCCGGCGAGTACGTCGGCTGCTTCGGCCTCACCGAACCCGGTACCGGGTCGGACGCCGGCAACCTCACCACCCGCGCGGTCCGGGACGGCGACGACTACGTCGTCAACGGCACCAAGATGTTCATCACCAACGGCACCTGGGCCGACGTCGTCCTGCTCTTCGCCCGCTCCACCGACGCGCCCGGCCACAAGGGCGTCTCCGCCTTCCTCGTGCCCACCGACACGCCCGGCCTGACCCGCCGCACCGTGCACGGCAAGCTCGGGCTGCGCGGCCAGGCCACCGCCGAACTGGTCCTGGAGGACGTCCGCGTCCCCGCCTCCGCGATGCTCGCGCCCGAGGGCAAGGGATTCTCGGTGGCCATGTCGGCCCTCGCCAAGGGGCGGATGTCGGTGGCCGCCGGCTGCGTCGGAATAGCCCAGGCCGCGCTGGACGCGGCCGTGCGGTACGCGGGCGAGCGGGAGCAGTTCGGCAAGACCATCGCCCACCACCAGCTCGTGCAGGAACTGATCAGCGACATCGCCCTCGACGTGGACGCGGCCCGGCTGCTGACCTGGCGGGTCGCCGACCTGATCGACCGCGGGCAGCCCTTCACCGTCGAGTCCTCCAAGGCCAAGCTCTTCGCCTCGGAGGCCGCCGTGCGCGCCGCCAACAACGCCCTCCAGGTCTTCGGCGGGTACGGCTACATCGACGAGTACCCGGCCGGCAAGCTGCTGCGCGACGCCCGCGTGATGACGCTCTACGAGGGCACCAGCCAGATCCAGAAGCTGGTCATCGGGCGTGCGCTGACCGGGGTTTCGGCATTCTGACTGGCGGGGACTGAGTACCCGAACTGAGTACGACGGCGGATGTGGCGGGGGCCACATCCGCCGACTCTTGTCCCCATGAGCGACACACCGGTCAAGCAGCAGAACACGGCGGCCTTCTACGGGCAGGCCGTCGCCTCGTTCGCGGTGGCCATGGCCGCCACCGCCATCGGCATCTACCAGCTCCAGGCCGACGCCTGGGTGCGCGCCTTCCTCGCGATCGCCGTCCTGTACCTCGTCACCTCGGCCTTCACCCTGGCCAAGATCATCCGGGACCGCCAGGAGGTCGGCCAGATAGTCAGCCGGGTCGACCAGGCGCGCCTGGACAGGATCCTCGTCGAGCACGACCCCTTCCAGAAGCCGGGCGGCACCCCTGCGGGCCAGCGCCCCTAAGCGCCCGCTCACCTTCGGCGGTATGGTGGTGCTCCTGTCACCGAGAGGGGCGAACAAGCGATGAGTACGGCGGCCGAGACGACGGGCGGCGACATCGAGCCGTGGGAAGAGGTCACGCCCGACGCGGCCCGGCGGCTCCTGGTGGCCGCCGTGGAGGCGTTCGCCGAACGCGGGTACCACGCGACCACGACCCGGGACATCGCCGGACGGGCCGGCATGAGCCCGGCCGCGCTCTACATCCACTACAAGACCAAGGAAGAGCTGCTCCACCGGATCAGCCGCATCGGCCACACCCGGGCGGTGGCCATCCTGCGCTCCGCGGCGCAGGGCGAGGGCAGTGCGGCCGAACGACTCGCCGACGCCGTGAGCTCCTTCGTCCGCTGGCACGCCGGGCGGCGTACGACCGCGCGGGTCGTGCAGTACGAGCTGGACGCCCTCGGCCCCGAGGCCCGGGAGGAGATCCTCACCCTCCGCCGGCAGTGCGACGCCGCGGTGCGCGGCATCATCGACGACGGCGTGGCCGCGGGCGAGTTCGACGTGCCGGACGTCAAGGGCACCACGCTGGCCGTGCTGTCCCTCTGCATCGACGTGGCCCGCTGGTTCAACGTGAACGGCCCCCGTACGCCCGACGAGGTCGGCGCGCTCTACGCCGACCTCGTGCTGCGCATGGTGGGTGCCGAACCGTCCGGGGCGACGGCTCAGAGGTAGTAGCGCGAGACCGACTCGGCGACGCACACCGGCTTGTCGCCGCCCTCGCGCTCCACGGTGAAGGCGACGCTCACCTGGATCCCTCCCTTGACGTCCTCGACGCCGGTGACGGCCGCCGTGGCGCGCAGCCGCGAGCCGACCGGGACGGGGGAGGGGAAGCGGACCTTGTTGGTGCCGTAGTTGACGCCCATCTTCACGCCCTCGACCCGGATCAGCTGCGGCCCGAAGAGCGGGAGCAGCGACAGGGTCAGATAGCCGTGCGCGATGGTGCCGCCGAACGGGCCCGCGGCCGCCTTCTCCGGGTCCACGTGGATCCACTGGTGGTCGCCGGTCGCCTCGGCGAACAGGTCGATCCGCTTCTGGTCGACCTCCAGCCAGTCGGTGTACCCCAACTGCTCGCCCACCGCCGCCTTCACCTCGTCGGCGGACGTGAAGATCCTCGGCTCTGCCATGTTCCGGCCTCTCTGCTCGCTCACCCGGTGCGCTCGTTTCTAAGCGACTGCTTAGCATGGTCGCCCGTGGCGTGCCTGTCAACGGACCGGACCGGTCCGCGGGGGCGATCGGGTCGGTAGGGTTCGAGGGGTGCCTCAGATTCCAGAGAAGATCCACGAGCTCACGGTCGGCCAGCTGGCCGCCCGCAGTGGCGCCGCGGTCTCCGCCCTGCACTTCTACGAGTCAAAGGGTCTGATCAGCAGTCGTCGCACCTCTGGCAACCAGCGGCGCTTCGCCCGTGACGCGCTGCGCAGGGTCGCCTTCGTCCGTGCGGCGCAGCGGGTCGGCATCCCGCTGGCCACGATCCGCGAGGCGCTCGCCGAACTGCCCGAGGGACGTACGCCCACCGAGGACGACTGGGCCCGGCTCTCCGAGTCCTGGCGCTCCGAGCTGGACGAGCGCATCAAACAGCTCAACCGGCTGCGCGACCACCTCACCGACTGCATCGGCTGCGGCTGCCTGTCCCTGGAAACCTGCGTCCTGTCCAACCCCGACGACGCCTTCGGCGAACGCGGTGCGGGCTCCCGCCTGCTCGTGGAGCGCCGCGGCTCCACCGCCAGGGGCGACCGGGCGCCGAGCCGCGCCCGGGAACCGGAAGTGCCGTGCTGCGGCGACTGACCGCGGGGTGTCCCGGGCCCGGTCGTCAGCCGTCACCCCGGCGCGCCGCGGCCCACTCCCGCGCTTGTCCACGCCCCGTTTACCTGATTCCTGCGAGGAGGCTCCGGCGTTCACGCCGGGGGAGGAATCGCATCCGAGTATGGCGACGCGGAGCGTCGCCGAACCCTAGATACGGGCGCGGAACGCCCCTATATGGCTGCTGGCATGGCTCAAAGCGGAGCGAACGTGTGTGCCTGTGGTCGCTGGTCGGGGTGACGGTTGCGGGATCGGTGGGTGTGTGTGCGGCTGTCGTACGTATGGTCCTTCGCAGGGTTGGGGACGGCACGGTGTCGTGGCCGCGGCCGTGAAGGGGGCGGGGTGGCGCAGGTGGGGGCGGGTGAGAAGGTCGGTCACGCGCGGTACACGTACAGGTTGCGGGTGTCGTCCAGGGCTCGCGCGTCTATGGCGGCGGAGTGGGGCCGGTGCCGCTGGGTATGGAACGAGTGCGTCGCCAAGTCCAGGGCCGTGCATCTGCACAACAGGACGAGTGGTGAGAAGGCCACGTGCGGACCGGCGCAGCTGGACCGGATGCTGACCGGAGCGCGTGCGCGGACGCCGTGGCTGCGGGAGGGCTCGTCGGTTCCTCAGCAGCAGGTCATCCGCGACTTCGGCCGCTCCCGTGCCAAAGCCCAGCGGGACATCGCTGAGCGTCTGCCCGTGGCGCGCCGGGCGGGGATGCCGACGTGGAAGACCCGGCGCGAGGCGCCAGCGACCCTGAACTACACCCAGCGCGGGTTCCGGCTGAACGACGGCCGGCTGCACCTGGCGGGCGGCATCGTCCTGAACGTGGTCTGGTCACGGGAGCTGCCCGACGAGCCGTCCTCGGTACGCGTGTACCAGGACAGCCTCGGACACTGGTACGCCTCTTTCGTTGTCGCCGCCCAGGTCCAGCCCCTGCCCGCGACCGGTCGCGTCCTCGGCGTCGACTGGGGCGTGAAGGAGACCGCGACCACCACGTCCGACGCGCACGACCTGCCGCACCCCGCACACGGCGGGAAGGTGAAGGGGGAACTCACCCGGTACGACCGGATGATGGCCCGCCGCAGACCGAAGAAAGGGACGTCCGGATCGAAGGGCTACCGTGCGGCGAAGAGGCTGCGGGCGAAGGCGCACAAGAAGGTTGCCCGGCAGCGTGCGGACACCGGCCGCAAGTGGGCGAAGAGGGTCGTCCGTGACCATGACGCCGTGGCGATCGAGGACTTCCGCCCAAAGTTCCTGGCCAGGACAAACATGGCCCGCAAGGCCGCTGACGCCGCCATCGGCGCCACCAAGGCCGCTCTGATCGAGATGGGCCGCAAACACGGGCGGGACATCCGCCTGGTCCATCCCGCGTACACCACGATGGACTGCGCGCAGTGCGGAGCGAGAGCCAAGCACGCCCTGCCGCTGGGTGAACGCACCCACACCTGCACCGCGTGCGGAACCACAGCCCCACGGGACAAGAACTCCGCACGCGTCATGCTCGTCCGGGCTGGTCTCAACCCGGCTGGTGCCGATGGTGGAAGACCTCCTGGAGCGCCGCTCCAGGAGGCAGCCTGAGCCAGAAATCCCCTTCCCTTCAAGGAGGGGAGGATTCAAACACAGCTGCACCATTCCCCATGGTGCCGGGCGCCACCTACAGCGCCCGCCGGACCCGGTGCCGTACCGGCCACCGGGGGTGCGGCATCCCCGGCACACCCCCGGGGTCGGCTACGCCGACATCAGCAGCCGTCCCCGCCGGGCGTCCGCGCGCGCGTCGGGAGTGAGGACGGGTCGCGGCACCAGGATGCCGCAGTCCGAGCAGACGGGACCCGTCGAGGGCTCGTGGTCCAGGTCGTACTTCCAGACGAGGCGCTCCCCGTCGCACACCGGGCACACGGCGCCCGGCTCACGCTCCAGCGCGGAGATCAGCCGGCGCAGCACCTCCGCCAGCGGTCCGTCGGGATGGACCCGGGGGTCGTCGCACCAGGCCACCCCGAAACCGCCCCAGGTGAGCCGGTGCCAGTCGTCCACGCTCCCCGGCCTGCGCAGGCCGTCGTGCTTCTCCTTCCTGCGCCGCTCGGCGAAGGCGACCTCGTAGGCCAGCCACACCGAACGCGCCTCCTCCAGCTCCTCCAGTGCGGCCACGAGCCGCGCTGGGTCGGGGGAGCGGTCCTCGGGACCGAACCCGGCCCGGGAGCAGAGATGGTCCCAGGTCGCCCTGTGCCCATAAGGGGCGAACCGCTCAAGGCACTTGCGCAGCGAATAGCGCCGCAGCGCCAGGTCGCACCGTGGATCGCGGACCTGTCTCGCCAGACTTCGGAAACCGGCCATCGCCCTGCACCTCCGTCACACCTGCACCTGTACTTGGGTCACTTCGGCGTCGTCGTACGGACGTCGCCGAATAGACGTATCGACAACCGATTCGGCTCCATCCGATTTCCGATGCCCCCCATAAGCCGATCCACCCGCTCCCAAAAAGTGACGCATGTTCACCTTCCCACTCGGGGATACCGGCGGTAACGTCCCGCCACACCCCCGTCGGGAGGAGCTGCCATGCCACGGCGCACCCCACGCAACGCCCTCGACAGACTGAGAACTCCCCGCGGCTTCCACGGGTTCCTGAAGACCGCATCCGTATGCGCCCTCGTTGCCGGACTTTTGTCACCGCTTTCCCCGGCGATGGCCGCCGGGAACGCGACCGCCGAGGTCACGGCCGCCGAAGCGGCCCCCAACGACCACTGCGGCGGCCAGTGTTCCGACATCCTGCCGCCCGGCCAGAACGGCAACGCCACCCTCGCCCAGATCCTCCTCAACCAGGCCTTCGGCACCCAGCCCGCGCACGCCGAGGACCAGCTGGGCCCCTACGCGAACCTCGCCACCGGCTACACCGGCCTCACCAACGACAAGATCAACACGTTCTTCAACGACGCATCCTTCGGCGTCCCGGACGGCCAGGTCGCGTCCACCGTCCGCCCCGCCGGACGCGACGACGTGACCATCGTCCGCGACAAGAAGACCGGTGTGCCGCACATCACCGGCACCACCCGCTACGGCACCGAGTTCGGCGCGGGCTACGCGGCCGCCCAGGACCGGCTGTGGCTCATGGACCTCTTCCGGCACGTCGGACGCGGCCAGTTGACCCCCTTCGCGGGCGGCGCCCCCGCCAACCAGGGTCTGGAGCAGCAGTTCTGGCGCAGCGCCCCCTACACCGAGGCGGACCTGGAGGCGCAGATCGAGAGCGCCGCCGCCAAGGCCGGGGAGCGCGGCGAGCTGGCCCTGGCCGACGTGGACGCCTACGTCGCCGGTGTCAACGCCTACATCGACGCCTCCGACAAGGGCCGCTACTTCCCCGGCGAGTACGTCCTGACCGGCCACAAGAACGCGATCACCAACGCCGGCACCATCGAGCACTTCAAGCGCGCCGACCTGATCGCGCTGGCCTCCGTCATCGGCTCCCTCTTCGGCGCCGGAGGCGGCGGCGAGGTCAACAACGCGCTCTCCCTCCTCGCCGCCCAGGAGAAGTACGGCGTCGCCGAGGGCACCGAGGTCTGGGAGTCCTTCCGCCAGCGCAACGACCCCGAGGCCGTCCTCACCCAGCAGGACGGCAGCTTCCCGTACCTGCCCACCCCGGACGACCCGCAGGGCCGCGCCCTGCCCGACGCCGGGTCGGTCGAGCCGGAACCGCTGGTGTACGACCGTACGGGCAGCGCCGGGGCGGCGGGCGCGACCGGTGCCTCCGCCAAGTCCGCGGAAGCGGCGGTGACCTCGGCGCGGCGCGGCATGTCCAACGCCCTGGTCGTCAGCGGCGAGCACACCGCGAGCGGCCACCCGGTCGCCGTCTTCGGACCCCAGACCGGCTACTTCGCGCCGCAACTGCTCATGCTCCAGGAGATCCAGGGCCCCGGCATCAGCGCCCGCGGCGCCTCCTTCGCGGGCCTGAGCATGTACGTCGAACTCGGCCGCGGCCAGGACTACGCCTGGAGCGCGACCACCTCCGGCCAGGACATCATCGACACCTACGCGGTCGAGCTGTGCCAGGACGACTACCACTACCTCTACCGCGGCACCTGCACGCCCATGGAGAAGGTCGAACGGCACAACGCCTGGAAGCCCACCGTCGCCGACTCCACCGCGGCGGGCTCCTACACGATGCGCGTCTGGCGCACCAAGTACGGACCGGTCGAGTCCCGGGCCACGGTCGACGGCAAGAAGGTCGCCTACACCACCCTGCGCTCCTCCTACATGCACGAGGCCGACTCCATCATCGGCTTCCAGATGCTGAACGACCCTGACTACCTCAACAGCCCCGAGCGCTTCCAGGGTGCCGTCCAGCACATCAACTACACCTTCAACTGGTTCTACGCCGACTCCGAGCACACCGCGTACTACAACAGCGGCGACAACCCGGTGCGCGCGGGCGGCGTCGACGCCGAGTTCCCGGTCTGGGCGCGGCAGGCGTACGAGTGGCAGGGCTGGGACCCGGCCGACAACACCGCCCGGTACACCGGCGCGTCGGCCCACCCGCAGTCGGTCGACCAGGACTACTACATCTCCTGGAACAACAAGCAGGCCAGGGACTACCCGGCCGCCTCCTGGGGCAACGGCTCCGTCCACCGCGGCAACCTGCTCGACGACCGGGTGAAGAAGCTGGTCGCCGACGGCGGCGTCACGCGCACCGCGCTGGTGAAGGCCATGGGCGAAGCGGCCCTCGCCGACCTGCGGGCCGAGGACGTCCTGCCCGACCTGCTGAAGGTGGTCGAGTCCGCGCCGGTGACCGACCCGGCGGCGAAGACGGCCGTGGACCGGCTGAAGGCGTGGCGGTCCGCGGGCGGACTGCGCACCGAGACCTCGGCGGGCTCCAAGAAGTACGCCCACGCCGACGCGATCCGCACCCTGGACGCCTGGTGGCCGCTGCTGGTGAAGGCCGAGTTCGAACCCGGGCTCGGCACCGACCTGTACACCGCCTTCACCCGCAACCTGCCCGTCGACGAGTCCCCGTCCGCCGCCCACGGCCCGACCGGCGCCCACGCCGGCAGCGCCTTCCAGTACGGCTGGTGGAGCTATGTCGACAAGGACATCCGGTCCGTGCTCGGCGAGTCCGTCAAGGGCCCGCTGGCGCGTCCGTACTGCGGCGACGGCGACCTCGCCGCCTGCCGGGACTCCCTGGTCTCCACCCTGAAGGAGGCGGCGGGCCGCACGGCCGCCCAGGTCTATCCCGGCGACGACAGCTGCTCGGCGGGGGACCAGTGGTGCGCCGACTCGGTGATCCACCGCACCCTCGGCGGCATCAAGCACGGCGGCATCAGCTGGCAGAACCGGCCGACCTACCAGCAGGTCGTGGAGTTCACGTCCCACCGGTGACCGGCCGACCCACAGGTCACCTGTAGAGGAGGTACTGGCGGCGCGTCCTGCGGAACGCCGCCAGTTCCGCCTCCCAGCCGTGCACCACCTCGTCGGTGTCCGCGCCCGCGTCGATCATCGTGCGCACCCGCGTGGACCCGGTGAGCTTGTCGATCCAGTTGTCCGACCGCCAGGCGAAGCCGTCCCAGGTCCGCTTGGCGGTCACCAGGAGGGCGATTCCGGTGCGCACCGGGTCGAACGCGGCCCGGTCGTGCACGTGGAGCTGCACACCGCCGACGGTCTTGCCCTGGAACTTGGAGAAGGTGGGCGCGAAGTACGCCTCCCTGAAGCGCACTCCCGGCAGGCCGACGTCGTTCGCGGCGGCGGCCCAGCCCCCGTCGACGCCCTCGGCGCCCAGCAGTTCGAACGGGCGGGTGGTGCCGCGCCCTTCGGAGAGGTTGGTGCCCTCGAACAGGCAGGTCCCCGAGTACACCAGCGCGCACTCCGGCGTGGGCATGTTCGGGCTCGGCGGCACCCAGGGCAGCCCGGAGGCGTCGTAGAACTCCGACCGCTTCCAGCCCGTCATCGTCACCGTCTCCAGCGGCACCGGCGACGGCAGGAACTCGCCGTTGAAGAGGAGCGCCAGCTCGGCGACCGTCATGCCGTGCGCCTGCGCGATCGGCTGCCGCCCGACGAAGGTCGCGAACTCCTTGTGCAGGACCGGCCCGAGGGCCGCCCGCCCGGTCACCGGGTTCGGCCGGTCCAGGACCACGAACCGCTTCCCGGCGAGCGAGGCCGCCTCCATGCAGTCGAACAGCGTCCAGATGTACGTGTAGAAGCGCGCGCCCACGTCCTGGATGTCGAAGACGACGGTGTCCACGCCGGACGCCGTGAACACGTCGGCGAGCGGCTGCCCGCTCTTCAGGTACGTGTCGTAGACCGGCAGCCCGGTGGCGGGGTCGTCGTAGCGGCCCTCGGAGCCGCCCGCCTGCGCCGTGCCGCGGAAGCCGTGCTCGGGGCCGAAGACAGCGGTCAGGTTCACCCGGTCGTCGGCGTGCATGACGTCGACGATGTGGCGCACGTCCCGGGTGATGCCGGTCGGGTTGGTGACGACGCCGACCTTCTGTCCGTCGAGCCGGGCGTAGCCGTCGTCGACGAGGCGCTCGAAGCCGGTGCGCAGCCGGCGGCCCCCGCCCCCGTGGCCCGCGGGTGCCGCGTGGGCCGTGCCCGCCGCCGTGGCGGCGGTGGTGCCGGCCGCCACCGCGGCCGTCGTGGCGAGCAGGTTCCGTCTGGACAGCGTCATGCGGTGACCTCCGTGATCGCGGCGGGTGTCATGCGCACGCACGCTAACCCGCACTCCCCGGCGCGGGGAATGGAGTAGACCGCGGTTCGCCTCTTCCGTACGACATACCGACTGGTTAGTCTGACGCTGCAACAAGGGGCGAGCAGTGCCCGAGCCGTGCCGAAGGAGACCGATGGTGGAAGCCGTCCAGGATGCCGGAGTCGTCGTCACCGGGGCGGGAGGCGGCATCGGGGCCGCGCTGGCCCGCCGCTTCGCCGCCGAGGGAGCCAGGGTCGTCGTCAACGACCTGGACGCCGCCCGGGCGAAGGACGTCGCCGACGAGATCGGCGGCATCGCGGTCCCCGGCGACGCCTCGGCGATCGTCGCCGAGGCCCGTGCGGCACTGGGCGGCACAGTCGACGTGTACTGCGCCAACGCGGGCGTCGGGTCGGAGGGTTCGCAGGCCGCGGAGGAGGCCGTCTGGGCGCTCGCCTGGGACGTCAACGTCATGGCCCACGTGCGGGCGGCCCACGAGCTGCTCCCCGACTGGCTGGAGCGCGGCAGCGGCCGGTTCGTCTCCACCGTGTCGGCCGCCGGGCTGCTCACCATGATCGGGGCCGCCCCCTACAGCGTCACCAAGCACGGCGCGTACGCCTTCGCCGAGTGGCTGTCCCTGACCTACCGCCATCGCGGGATCAAGGTGCACGCCATCTGTCCGCAAGGGGTGCGCACCGACATGCTGGCCAGCAGCGGCAGCGCGGGCGACCTGGTCCTGCGGCCCACCGCGATCGAACCGGCGGACGTCGCGGACGCCCTGTTCCAGGGCATCGAGGAGGACCGCTTCCTGATCCTGCCGCACCCCGAGGTGGCCGGGTACTACCAGGCCCGGGCGGCCGACCCCGACCGGTGGCTGCACGGCATGAACCGGCTCCAGCGGCAGTGGGAGGAGACCACCGCCCGGTGACCCCCTCCCGGGTGCGCGCCCCGGTCCGGGCCGCCCTGCCCGACGCGCCGGGGACGGCAAGTGGGAAGATCCTCCGTCGGGAACCGCGTTCCCACAGGCATCAGGACGGACACTGAACGCACGGAACGGACAGTGCAACGGAAAGGCAGGTGACGGCAGTGCCCAGGACCACGGACGGGGACGGCACTCCGGTGCCGCAGCGGCTCCTGGCCGCCGCCACCCGGCTCTTCGCCGAGCAGGGCTACGACCGCACCTCGGTACAGGAGATCGTCGAGGCGGCGGGCGTCACCAAGGGCGCGCTCTACCACTACTTCGGCTCCAAGGACGACCTCCTGCACGAGGTGTACGCGCGCGTGCTGCGCCTCCAGCAGGAACGCCTGGACGCCTTCGCGGACGCCGACGAGCCGGTCGAGAAGCGGGTGCGGGACGCGGCGGCCGACGTCGTCGTCACGACCATCGAGAACCTCGACGACGCGTCGATCTTCTTCCGCTCCATGCACCAGCTCAGCCCGGAGAAGAACAAACAGGTGCGCGCCGAGCGCCGGCGCTACCACGAGCGCTTCCGCGCGCTGATCGAGGAGGGACAGCGGACCGGCGTCTTCACCAAGGAGATCCCGGCCGACCTGGTGGTGGACTACCACTTCGGGTCCATCCACCACCTGTCCACCTGGTACCGCCCCGACGGCCCGCTCAGCCCGCAGGAGGTCGCCGACCACCTCGCCGACCTGCTGCTGCGCGCCCTGCGCCCTTGAGGCGCCCGCCTCACAGGTACTTCTTGAGCTCCCTGCGGGCCAG
Organism: Streptomyces rubrogriseus; assembly: GCF_027947575.1. NCBI lineage: Bacteria > Bacillati > Actinomycetota > Actinomycetes > Kitasatosporales > Streptomycetaceae > Streptomyces > Streptomyces rubrogriseus. Next base: position 2,395,665 of record NZ_CP116256.1, read on the forward strand.
CGAGCGCTGGTGCACCTCGTCGGGGCCGTCGGCGATCATCAGCGTCCGCGCGCCCGCGTACAGCTCGGCCAGCGGGAAGTCCTGACTCACACCGCCCGCGCCGTGCAGCTGGATCGCCCGGTCGATGATGTCGACCACCGCGCGGGGCGTGGCGATCTTGATGGCCTGGATCTCGGTGTGCGCGCCCCGGTTGCCGACCGTGTCCATCAGCCAGGCCGTCTTCAGCACCAGCAGCCGCAGCTGCTCGACGGTGACCCGGGCGTCCGCGATCCAGTTGTGGACCACGCCCTGCTGGGCCAGCGCCTTGCCGAAGGCGTTGCGGGACACCGCGCGGCGGCACATCAGCTCGATCGCCCGTTCGGCCATGCCGATCAGCCGCATGCAGTGGTGGATCCGGCCGGGACCGAGCCGGGCCTGGGCGATGGCGAACCCGCCGCCCTCCTCGCCGATCAGGTTCGACACCGGCACGCGCGCGTGGTCGAAGGTCACCTCGGCGTGGCCGCCGTGGTAGTGGTCCTCGTAGCCGAACACCTGCATGGCCCGGTCGACCGTCACTCCGGGCGTGTCGCGCGGCACCAGCACCATCGACTGCTGGCGGCGGATGTCCTCGCCGTCGGGGTCCGTCTTGCCCATCACGATGAAGACCTTGCAGTCCGGGTTCATCGCCCCGGAGATGTACCACTTGCGGCCCGTGACGACGTACTCGTCGCCGTCGCGCTCGATGTGCGTGGTGATGTTCGTGGCGTCGGAGGAGGCCACCTCCGGCTCCGTCATCGCGAACGCGGACCGGATCTCCCCGGCGAGCAGGGGCTCCAGCCACTGCTTGCGCTGCGCCTCGTCGGCGAACTGGGCCAGCACCTCCATGTTCCCGGTGTCCGGTGCCGCGCAGTTCGTCGCCGTCGGCGCCAGCTGCGGGCTGCGGCCGGTGATCTCGGCGAGCGGGGCGTACTGGAGGTTGGTGAGGCCGGCTCCGTGCTCGGCGTCGGGCAGGAACAGGTTCCACAGGCCCTGGCGGCGGGCCTCGGCCTTGAGGTCCTCCACGACCTGCGGGGTGTCCCACGGCGAGGCGAGGCGGGCGCGCTGCTCGTGGGCGACCTGCTCGGCCGGGTAGACGTGCTCGTCCATGAAGGCGAGCAGCCGGGCGCGGAGTTCCTCGGTGTGTGCGTCGTACGCGAAGTCCATGCGGGTCAGCCCTTCTGAAGGGTGGTCAGGCCGTGCTCGATGAAGACGGGGACCAGGTCGCCGATGCGGTCGAAGCCGCGGCCGACCGTCTGGCCCAGCGTGTAGCGGTAGTGGATGCCCTCCAGGATCACGGCGAGCTTGAACCACGCGAACGCGGTGTACCAGGCGACCGTGGTGACGTCGCGTCCCGAGCGGGCGGCGTACCGCTCGATCAGCTCGGCGGGGGCGGGGTGGCCGGGGGCCTGGGCGGTGGTGGAGACGGGGGAGTCGGGCATGCCGAGCGGGCTGCTGTACATCACCAGCAGGCCCAGGTCGGTCAGCGGGTCGCCGAGGGTGGACATCTCCCAGTCCAGGATCGCCCGGATCTCGTCGCCCTCGCCGCCGATCAGGACGTTGTCGAGGCGGTAGTCGCCGTGGACGACGGTGGGGGACGGCGAGCGGGGCAGCTCACGGCCGAGGGTGGCGTGCAACTCGTCGATGCCGGCCAGCTCGCGGTTGCGGGAGGCGTCGAGCTGCTTGGCCCAGCGGCGGAGCTGGCGGTCCAGGAAGCCGTCGGGGCGGCCGAAGTCCGCGAGGCCCACCTCGGCGGGGTCCACCGCGTGCAGTCCGACCAGCGTGTCGACGAGGTTCAGCACGGCGGCGCGGGTGCGCTCGGGGCCGAGGGGGGCGAGCTGCTCGGCGGTGCGGTACGGGGTGCCGTCCACGAACTCCATCACGTAGAACGGCGCTCCCAGCACCTCCTCGTCCTCGCACAGCAGTACCGGGCGCGGCACGGGCACGTCGGTCGGGTGCAGGGCGCTGATGACGCGGTGCTCGCGCCGCATGTCGTGCGCGGTGGCCAGGACGTGGCCGAGCGGGGGGCGTCGTACCACCCAGCGGGCGGTGCCGTCGGTGACGGCGTAGGTGAGGTTCGACCGTCCGCCCTCGATCAGCCGGCCGGACAGCGGGCCGGTCACCAGGCCGGGCCGCTCGCGGTCGAGCAGGACGCGCAAGCGGTCGAGATCGAGTCCGGGCGGGTGGTCGGGGCTCATCGGCTCTCCCTGGGACAGGTGAACAGTACCCGACACATGATGCCGACCGGTCGGTATGCCGTCCAGTGGGTGGGTGGAACGTGATCGGTGTTACGGGGGAGGGCGGGTACGGACCTCACGCACAGACCGCATGCACGGACCGCATGCACGGACCTCATGCACGGACCTCATGCCTTCACAGGACGAGGAACGCCCCGCAGACGGCGAGGGCGAGCGTGCACAGGGCCGCCGCGGCGGCGTGCGGCGGGGGGAGGGCGGGGGGTCTGGTGGCCGAGGCCAGGGTGCGGATGCGGCCGTGGGCGATCAGGAGGAAGGCCAGCCAGAGGACGCAGCACAGGGAGACGGCGAGCACCGAGAGGGCCGTCGCCCCGCCGTGCAGCGCGGCCTTCGCGGCGAGCACGGCGACGACCGTGCCGGACAGGGTGGTGCGGCGCCAGGCGAGCCGGGTGCGCTCGGGCTGGAGCCCGGGGTCGCGGCCCGGGGGTGCCGCGTCGGCCCCGCTCACGCTCAGACCTCCCAGCCGACGAGGACCACGACGACCATGACGACGGCGACCACGGCCACGACCAGGCTGAGCAGTGCCGGGAAGCGGGAGACGGGGAGGTCCTCGCCCCGGCGCATGGCGCGTTCGCAGCGCGCCCAGTGGTTCACCGCGCGCAGCGAGCACAGCACGCCCGCGGCGAGCAGCGCGAGCGCGAGGCCGACCCGCCAGCCCCAGCGCAGGTCGGGGAGGAACTGATCCACCGCGAATCCGCCGCCGATCAGGGCGAGGGCGGTACGCAGCCAGGCCAGGAACGTACGCTCGTTGGCCAGCGAGAACCGGTAGTCGGGGGTGGTTCCCTCCCGCCGCACCTCCGCAGGCACGAACCACAGCCGAACGCTCCGCACGAATCCGATCACTCGGGGACCATATCCGGCACCCACCACGGGCGCCTGCGGCGGCCTGCGCGGGTTCGGTGGGGGTGCGTGTAGCGCGGTGCGTGCGGTGGGTGGGTCGGGGTCGCGCCGGGGGGTGTCCGTCCTCGGAACGGCGCGGAATCGGTCACTTGAAGAGGCTCGGGGCGTTGACGCGCCAACCGCTGCGGGCGGACACCCCCCGACACGCCCCCTTCTCGCCGTACGCGGCTGCGGCCCGCCCTCGCTCCGCGCCCCTTCTCGCCGTACGCGGCTGCGGCCCGCCCTCGCCCTGCGCCCCTTCTCGCCGTACGCGGCTTCCCCGCCGTGTCGCCCCCGGCCGCCGCTGCGGGCCGTCGTCGCCCCCCGCCGCAGCTGCGGGCAGTCGCCGCCCCCCTGCCGTAACTGCGGGCAGTCGTGCCGCTGGGGCGGCACGGGTGGGCGCAGCGGCACCCCGCTACGCCGGGCCGCGCTCCCCCCTCGCGCCCGCACCCACCCCGGGTGCCAAGACGACGCCGGGTCAGGCGGCCACCGCATCCCGGGTCACCCCATCGGCCCCGGCCCACTCGACCCCCGCCAGGCCCGCAGCCGCGCATACGCCGACAAACCGTCCGGCACGAACTCCCATTCCCCGAGCCGTCCCTCCAGCTCCGCCTCCGGCAGGAACCCGTGCCACGCCACCTCCTCCACCTGAGGAGACACCGCCCCCGCCACCCGCACCTCGTACACCGCCGACCACCACGTCCGCCCGGCCCCGTCGTCGTACAGGAACCTGAACAGGAACTCCGGGCGCGGCAGTCCGCTCACCCCCAGTTCCTCCTCCGCCTCCCGCAGCGCCGCGTCGTCGTAGGACTCGCCCGCGCCGACCACCCCGCCGACGAACATGTCGTACAGCGCGGGAAACACCAGCTTCGTCGCCGTGCGGCGGTGGACGAAGACACGCCCCTCGGGGTCCCGGGCCCACACGAACACGCACCGGTGCCGCAGCCCCCGCGCGTACGCGTCGCCGCGCCGGGCCTGCCCGACGACGCGGTCGTTCTCGTCGACGATGTCGAGGATCTCGTCAGCAGAGCTCATGCGCCCATCCAAGCAGCAGACGCCGCAGGCCTCAGCTCCGCTCCAGCGCCCGTTCGCGCCCACTCTCGCCCGTGCCCTGCGGCATCGCCGGGTGCAGGCCCAGCAGGACGATGCCCGCCACGACCGCCGCGAGGCCGCTCGCCTGCCAGGCGAGCGCCCCGGCGTCGGTGCGCAGCCGGTCGCCGAGGAAGCCCACCCCGCAGGCGATGCCCGCGAGCGGCTGGGCCGCCGTCAGCGCGGGCAGCGACCTGCGGAGGGGCGCCGTCTCGAAGGCGCTCTGGACCAGGACCAGACCGGTGATCCCGAGTACCGCCACGGCGTACGGCTGCCAGCTCGTCAGCACTTCCGCGAGGCCGCCCGCCGAGAAGCGTCGGCCGCTGACCCGGGTCAGCGCGTCCTGCACCCCGTACACCAGGCCGGCGGCCAGCGCCAGGAGGGTCGGGCCCCAGGTCAGCCGCAGCCGGGCGGCGCACAGGGTGAGCAGGAGGGCCACGCCCAGCATGACGCCGACGATCAGCCAGTGCCGCAGCGGATCGGTCACCGCGCTGCCCCCGCGCGGCTCGCCCGCCAGGATGAACGCGGTCACCCCGCCCGCGAGCAGCGCCAGACCGGCCCAGCCCTGGCGGCCCAGCGGCTGCCGGGTCTGGATGCGGGAGAGGGCGAGGGCGAAGAGGAGGTTCGTCGCCAGGAGGGGTTCGACGAGGGTCAGTTCGCCGCCGCCCAGCGCTACCGCACCGAGGACCAGACCGGCCACCATCAGGCCCATGCCGGCCAGCCAGCGCGGCACCCGGACGAGGTCGAGCAGCAGGCGGGGCGAGAGGAAGTCGCCCAGCGGGGCGCGCTGGGCCGCGTTCTGCTGGAGGACGAAGCCGAACCCCAGACAGCATGCGGCGCACACGGCGAGGACCAGGACGAGAACCGACACGCTGCGTACCTCGATCGTCAGTCGGGTCACGGGGGCGTCGGGGACGACTCTAGTGCGGGCGAGCGACGGATGCCGGGCGAGTGGCGCATTCGGGGGCGGGCCCGCGGCGGGTGTCCGGGTCGGCGCCGGAGGGTCGACCGAGGGGCAAGTTCCCCTGCTGTCACGCGAGTTGACGCGTGTAACGGGCTGATTCCTCTTGACGTCAAGCATTGGCTGCCGGTTTGCTGTGCGTGATCAGTTCATGGCAATCCGGTCATGGCAGTCCGGCTACGACGACCTACCGCGTCGCGTGAGGAAGTTTCCCGCGGTGTCCCCACCCCCGCCTCCCCTCGGCCGCGGCCGCAAACGCGCGGCCCAGACCTTCGACGAGGCCCTCGACGACGCCGAACTCGTCGCCGCACGTGCCGCGTTGGCCCAGGGGCGGTGGCAGTCCGTCCGCTCCCTGCTGGTCCACACGGGTGACGACTGGGACCGCCGGGGCCACCGGGTGGCCGTTCTCGCCAAGGAGTCCCACTGCGCCCCGTGGGCCCGCGAGTGGCTGCTCGCCGAGCCCGACTCCGCCGACGCGTCGGTACTGCTCGCCCACGCCCTGGTGCACCGGGCCCTGCGCGGGAAGGAGAAGCCGGACCGGGTCCGCGAGGCGTGCCGGGCCGCCGCCGCCCTCGTGCCGGACGACCCCACGCCCTGGCTCGGGCTCCTCGTGCTGGAACGCTCCCTGGGCGCCGACGAGGACGTCGTCCGGGTCTTCGACGAGGTGCGCGGACGGTACGCCGACCACCACCACGCCCACCACTTGATGGTGGCCCGGCTCGCCGAGCGCGGCGGCGACGGCGGCCCCGACCCGCTGCACGAGGTGTACGACTTCGCCAACTGGGCCGCCGAGCAGGCGCCCGCCGACTCCCCGCTGGCCATCCTCCCGGTCGTCGCGCACGCCGAGCGCTACCGCGTGCTGGCCGCCGCGGGCCACGAGTCCCCCGACCCGCGGGCCTCGGGGCACTGGGTCGGCCGGCGCGCCCGGCTGGTGATGAAGGCGGCCTTCGACTGGTGGCTGGAGTGGGAGCAGGACGGCCATCCGCGCCGGCTGATCGACCTCAACTTCCTCGCCCACGCCAAGTCCTGCGAGGGCCGGGGCGCCGAGGCCGCCGCCCTGTTCCACCGCATCGGCGAGCACGCCACGCCGGCCCCGTGGTCGTACCCGGACCGCGACCCGTTCGCCGCCTTCCGTGCCGCCCGCGCGGGCGCGCTCGGCACGGCCTGACCCGCCCCGACGCACACCACCCACACGAAAGCCATGAGAGAGAAGGACGTCCTGCGATGACCACGGGCAGTTCGAGCACGAGCGGTTCCGCGAGCGGTGGCGCCATCAGCACCTTCAAGGGCGAGGAGCGCGCGCTGCGCGCCGACCGGCTGGGCACGGGAGGGCTGCTGCTGTCCGTGCTCGCCGCCACCGCCCCGCTGATGGTGGTCGCGGGCGTCATGCCCACCACCTTCGCGGTCATGGGCATCGTCGGGCAGCCACTGCTCTTCGTGGTGCTGGGCGTGGTGCTGATCCTGTTCAGCATCGGATACGCCGAGATGAGCCGGCACGTCCACAACGCGGGCGCCTTCTACGCCTACATCTCCCGCGGGCTCGGCGGCACCGCCGGCGCGGGCGCGGCCCTGGTCGCGCTGGTCGCCTACAACGCCCTCCAGGTCGGCATCTACGGCATCTTCGGCTTCGAGGTCTCCGGCCTGCTCGCCACCTACGCCGACCTCGACGTGGCCTGGTGGATCCCGGCCCTGCTGGCGGTGCTCGCCGTCGGCGCGCTGGGCTGGCTGAAGATCGACGTCAACGCGCGCGTACTGGGCGTACTGCTGCTCATCGAGGTCGCGCTGGTGGTGGTGTTCGACATCGCCGCCGTCACCGACCCGGGGGCCCAGGGGCTGTCGCTGCACGCCTTCAACCCGGACACCCTCAGCGGCGCCGGGGTCGGCACCGCGCTCTGCTTCTGCATCGCCGCCTTCCTCGGGTTCGAGCAGGCGCCCGTGTACGCCGAGGAGACCAGCCGGCCCCACGTGCTCGTTCCGCGTGTCATGTTCCTGGCGGTCGGCGGGGTGGCCGTCTTCTTCGCGCTCAGCAGCTGGGCCCTGACCGTGGCCACCGGCCCGGACAGGATCGTCGGCACCGCGCAGGAGCAGAGCGCCGGACTGCTGTTCTTCCTGACCGAGTCACGGCTCGGCGACACCTTCACCGACGTGCTGCACGTCCTGTTCGTCACCGGGATGTTCGCCGCGCTGCTGAGCTTCCACAACGTCGTCGCCCGCTACGCGTTCGCCATGGGGCGCGAGGGGCTGCTGCCCGCCGCCTTCGGGCGGACCAGCGGTACCAGCGGCGCGCCGGGTACCGGCTCGCTGCTCCAGACCGCCGTGTCCGCGGTCGTCGTCATCGGCTTCGCGATCGCCGACGACAAGCCGAACGGCGACCCGACCGAGCCCGTACTGCACCTGTTCACCTGGGGCGGCAACATCGGGGCCCTCGGCGTGATCGTGCTGATGGCCGCCGCCTCGTTCTCCGTCGTGGCCTTCTTCGTCCGGCGCGGCGCCGCCGGGGCCCAGGGCGCACGCCTGGTCACCTCCACCGTCGCGGGCATCGCCCTGCTGGTGATCGCCGGGTACACGGTCAAGGACTTCGACGTCCTCGTCGGCGCGGGGCCCGGCTCCGCCCTGAGCTGGGTGCTGCCCGGCATCATCGGCCTGGCCGCCGTCGCGGGCGTGGTGCAGGGCCTCGTCCTGCGCTCCCGGGCGCCCGAGCGGCACGCCCGCATCGGCCAGGGCAACGAGGCGTTCCAGCTGGACAAGGCCGCGTCCTCCTGACGCGGGTGGGGAGCGTTCCGGAACTCAGACGGCGGCCGGGGCCGCGCCGAAGTCCAGCAGCACCTTGCAGGACCGGCTCCGGTCCGCGGCCAGCTCGAACGCCGATACCGCGTCCCGCACCGGCACCACCGCACTGACCAGCGCGTCGAACGCGGGCTCGGCCGCGAGCAGGCGCAGCGCGTCGTCGAACTCGCCGTCGAAGCGGAACGCCCCGCGCAGCTCGATCTCCCGGCTCACCAGCAGGTTCCCGGCGAAGGGGCTCTGCCCCGGGGGCAGCATGCCGAGCTGGACGACCACACCGCCGCGCCGCACCAGCCGCAGGCAGGTGTCGAGGCCCGCGGCCACCCCGGAGGCCTCGACGGCGGTGTCCACCTCCACCGGCCAACCGGCGTCGTCCGGGTCGTCGGCCCGTACGAGGGTGTCGGCGCCGGCGGCCCGCGCGTACTCCAGGGCCGCGGGCAGCAGGTCCGTCACGGTCACGTGGGCCGCGCCCGCCGCCTTCGCCGCCGCGACCACCAGGCAGCCGATCGGCCCGGCACCGGTGACCAGCACGTGCCGGCCGGCCGGATCACCGGCCCGGCGTACGGCGTGCAGCGCGACGGAGAGCGGCTCCGCGAGGGCGGCGCGGCGCGGGTCCAGCCCGGCCGGGAGCGGGCGCAGCTGTCCGGCGGGGACCACGATCCGCGCCGCGAAGCCGCCCTGGACGTGCGGGAAGCGGGCAGCGCTGCCCAGGTAGCGGGTGTCCCGGCAGACATTGCGCCGCCCGTCCACGCACTCCGGGCACACCCCGCACGGGGTCGCCGGGTGCACCGCGACGGGCGTCCCGGCCGCCGGGCCCGGCGTGTCCGGGGAGCCGTACGCCACGACCGTCCCGACCACCTCGTGCCCGAGCAGCATCGGCTCCCGCAGACGGAAGTCGCCGACCCCGCCGTGCCGCCAGTAGTGCAGGTCCGAGCCGCACACCCCGCCGTAGCGCACCGCGACCAGCGCCTCGCCCGGGCCGGGCGGCGGGACCGGTACGTCCGTCACCCGCAGGTCGCCCGCCCCGTGGATCACACAGCCCGGCACGCGTTCCTCCGGGGCCCGCTCGCCGGCGCTCACAGCACGCTCGTCATTCCGCCGTCGACGTACAGGATCTGTCCGCCGACGAAGTCCGCGGCCGGCGAGGCGAGGAACAGCAGCCCGCCCACCAGGTCCTCCGTACGGCCCCAGCGGCCCGCCGGGGTGCGGCCGCGCACCCAGGTGCTGAACTCCTCGTCCTCGACGAGCGGCCGGGTCAGCTCGGTCTCGATGTACCCGGGGCCGAGCCCGTTGACCTGGACGCCGTACGGGCCCCAGTCGGCGCACATGCCCTTGGTGAGCATCTTCAGCGCGCCCTTGGTGGCCGCGTAGGGCGCGATGCCCGGGCGGACCACCTCGCTCTGCAGCGAGCAGATGTTCACGATCTTGCCGTGGCCGCGTTCCGTCATCCGGCGTGCCGCCTCCCGGCCCACCAGGAAGGCGCTGGTGAGATTGGTGTCCAGGATGCGGTGCCAGTCGGCGTCCGCGAACTCCAGCAGGGGCGCCCGCAGCTGCATCCCGGCGTTGTTGACCAGGATGTCGAGCGGGCCCACCCGCTCCTCGGCCTCCGCGATCCCGGCGGTCACGGACGGACCGTCGGTCACGTCGAACACCGCCGTGTGGACCTCGCCGGGCAGTTTGGCGGCGGCCTTCGCCAGGCGGTCGCCGTCGCGCCCGTTGAGGATCACCCGGCAGCCGGCCTCCGCGAGGCCCCGGGCCAGCGCCAGCCCGATGCCCCGGCTGGAGCCGGTCACCAGGGCGGTGCGCCCGCCGATGTCGAAGAGGGGGTGGGCCGTCATCGTCGTACTCCTGTCCTGCTGTTCCTTCCGGCTGGTGCGTGGTGCGGCTATATGACCAGGGACAACAGCAGGACCAGGGCACCGGCGACCACCGAGATGATCGTCTCCATGACGGACCAGGTCTTGATGGTCTGACCGACGTTCAGCCCGAAGTACTCCTTCACCAGCCAGAAGCCGGCGTCGTTGACGTGACTGAAGAAGAGCGAACCGGCGCCGATGGCCAGGACCAGCAGCGCGGCGTGCGTGGTCGACATGTCGGCCGCCAGCGGCGCGACCAGACCGGCCGCCGAGACGGTCGCCACCGTCGCCGAACCGGTCGCCAGCCGGATCACCACCGCGATCAGCCAGGCGAGCAGCAGCGCCGGGATCGACCAGTCCTTGGAGATGTCCAGGACCATCTGGCCCACGCCCGAGTCGATCAGCGTCTGCTTGAAGCCGCCGCCCGCGCCGACGATCAGGAGGATGCCGGCGATGGGCGCCAGCCCCTTCTCGACCAGGCCGGAGAGACGGTCCTTGCCGAACCCGGCGGGCCGCAGCAGCGTGAAGATGCCGACGAGTACCGAGACCAGCAGGGCGATCAGCGGGTTGCCGATGACGTCGAAGGTGCGCTGCACCACGTTCTCGGGGTCGTCGATGATGATGTCGACCAGGGCCTTGAGCAGCATCAGCACGACCGGCAGCAGGATCGTGGCCAGCGTGGCGCCGAAGCTCGGACGCTTGTCCAGCTGCTCGGAGGCGCGCTGCGGGATCATGCGGTCGGGGGCCGGGACGTCCACCCAGCGGGCCGCGTACTTCGAGAAGACCGGACCGGCGATGATCACGGTGGGGATCGCGATCAGCACGCCCAGCGCCAGGGTCACACCGAGGTTGGCGTCCACCGCGTCGATGGCGACCAGCGGACCGGGGTGCGGCGGGACCAGGCCGTGCATCACGGACAGACCGGCCAGCGCCGGGATGCCGATCCGCATCAGCGAGTAGTTGCCGCGCTTGGCGACCATCAGGACGACCGGGATCAGCAGCACGATGCCGACCTCGAAGAACAGCGGCAGACCGATGACCGAGGCGATCAGCACCATCGTCCACGGCATCGAACGCGGGGTCGCCTTGGCGAGGATGGTGTCCACGATCTGGTCGGCGCCGCCGGAGTCGGCGAGCATCTTGCCGAGGATCGCACCGAGGGCGATCAGGACGCCGACGCCCGCGACGGTGGAGCCGAGCCCGGCGGTGAAGCTGGTGATGACCTTGTCCAGCGGCGCACCGGCGAACGCGCCGAGCGCCAGCGACCCGATGGTCAGCGACAGGAAGGCATGCAGCTTGAACTTGGTGATGAGCAGGACGATGACGGCGATGCCCAGGAGCACGGCGATGCCCAGCTGGGCGTGGCCCGCCGAGGTGATCGGCTCGACGGGGTCCGCTGCCAGCATCTCGACGCTGAGTCTGGTCACGGTGGTTCCCTTGCGGTGATGGGGATTCGGGGGGAGTTCGGGGCCGTGCGCGCGGAGGGCGGCACGACCCCGGGGGAGGTGGGGGGTGCGGGGGTTACTGGACCGGCTCGGGAAGGTCCTTCAGGGCGTCGACCGCCCGTTCGGTGATCTCCTCGGGGGCGCCGGCGACGTCCACCGCGACTCCCGCCTCGTCCGGCTGCAGCGGCTGGAGCGTGGCGAACTGGGAGTCGAGCAGGGCCGTCGGCATGAAGTGGCCCTGCCGGTGCGACATCCGGTCCTCGATCAGCTCACGGCTGCCCGTGAGATGCACGAAGACGACACCGGGAGCGGCGGCCCGCAGCCGGTCGCGGTACGACCGCTTCAGCGCCGAACTGCTCACCACCCCACCGAGCCCGGCACGCCCGTGCGCCCAGCCGCCGATGGCGTCCAGCCAGGGCCAGCGGTCCTCGTCGGTGAGCGGGGTGCCGGCCGTCATCTTGGCGATGTTGGCCGGAGGGTGGAAGTCGTCGCCCTCGGCGTAGGGAACGCCGAGCCGGGCCGCGAGCAGGGGACCGATGGTGGTCTTCCCGGTGCCCGCGACGCCCATGACCACGACCACGTGGGGGGTGTGCAGTTGCTGCATCGCACTCTCGCTGTCTGCTGTCTTCGTCGACACCTGATGTCGACGCAACTGAAACTCATTAGTACGACAACTTCAAGAGTCTGTGACATATAAGTCTGACTTTTTGTTCCCGTGACGTGCCCCGTACGCTGAGTGCATGAGCACACCGGGCAGGGGGCTGCACGGCCGCGTACTGGACACCCTCGGCCCCGCGATCACAGCGGGCGAATACCCCGCGGGCAGCGTTCTGCGCACGGACGAACTCGCCCAGCGCTTCGAGGTCTCGCGCTCCGTGATGCGGGAAGCGGTCCGGGTGCTCGAGTCCATGCACCTCGTCGAGTCGCGCCGCCGCGTCGGCGTCACCGTCCTGCCCGAGTGCGAGTGGAACGTCTACGACCCGCAGGTCATCCGCTGGCGCCTGGCCGGCTCCGAACGCCCCCGGCAGCTGCGCTCCCTGACCGTGCTGAGGTCGGCCGTCGAACCGGTCGCGGCCGGCCTCGCCGCACGGCACGCCACCGCGGAGCAGTGCGCGGAGCTGACCGAGTGCGCGCTCGGCATGGTCGCCAACTCACGCGGTCACCGGCTCGAGGAGTACCTCTTCCACGACGTGGCCTTCCACCGCGTCATCCTCACCGCCTCCGGCAACGAGATGTTCGCCCGCCTCGGCGGCGTCGTCGCCGAGGTGCTGGCCGGCCGCACCCACCACGACGTGATGTTCGAGGACCCCGACCCGGCCGCCGTCACCCTGCACGTCCAGGTCGCCGAGGCGGTCCGCGCCCGCGACGCCGAGCGCGCGGAGCGGCTGACCCGGGAGATCACCGAGGGGGCTCTCCAGGAGCTGGACATCCTGGCGCCCTGAGCGCCGGGGCGTCAGGGGGGAGGCGTCGTCAGTCGAGGAACTCCCCGTCCACGTACACCCACGCCCCGTCCACCCGCTCGAACCGGCTCCGCTCGTGCAGCGAGCCGCCGCGGTAGGACGCCCGGAACGTCACGGTCCCGGTGGCGTGGAAGGCGGAGCCGTCGGCCGTGTCCAGGATCTCCAGCCCGATCCACCGCATGCCCGGATCGAGGTCGAGCCGCGCGGGCCGGGTGCGCGGGTGCCAGGTGCGCCGCAGATAGCCCGCGTCCAGGCGTACGAAGGCGCAGTACCGCGAGCGCATCAGGGCCTCGGCGGTCGGGGCGGCGGCGGTCCCGGCGTGGAAACGGCCGCAGCACTTCTCGTACGGCTCGGGCCGCCCGCAGGGGCAGGGAGGGGTGGGCATGGCGACCACTGTAGAGGAGACACGGTGCGAGAAATGCAGAAAACCCCTGCTCAGCAGGGGTTTCAGCTGGTGTCCGAGGGGGGACTTGAACCCCCACGCCCGATAAAGGGCACTAGCACCTCAAGCTAGCGCGTCTGCCATTCCGCCACCCGGACAAGGTGTCTGTCGTGCGGGTCGTTTCCCGCGGCGACGACGTAAACATTACCAGGCTTTCCGGGGTGGCCGATCACCCCCTTCTTGGGTCCGGACGGCTCAGGGAGGAGGATGAGGGGGACCCACCAGCAGTGACAGCGGGAGGAACCACGTGAGCGACTCGGGCACGGGCACGGCCAGGACCGTCACCGGCGAGGACGAGGTCGTCGACCTCTGCCGCGAGCTGATCCGGATCGACACCAGCAACTACGGCGACCACTCGGGGCCGGGCGAGCGCAAGGCCGCCGAGTACGTCGCCGAGAAGCTCGCCGAGGTGGGACTGGAACCGAAGATCTTCGAGTCCCACCCCGGGCGCGCCTCCACGGTGGCCCGGATCGAGGGCGAGGACCCGTCCCGGCCCGCGCTGCTCATCCACGGCCACACCGACGTCGTCCCGGCCAACGCGGACGACTGGACCCACCACCCCTTCTCCGGCGAGGTCGCCGACGGGTGCGTGTGGGGGCGCGGCGCCGTCGACATGAAGGACATGGACGCGATGACCCTCGCGGTCGTCCGCGACCGGCTGCGCAGCGGGCGCAAGCCCCCGCGGGACATCGTCCTCGCGTTCCTCGCCGACGAGGAGGCCGGCGGCACGTACGGCGCCCGCCACCTCGTGGACAACCACCCCGACCTGTTCGAGGGCGTCACCGAGGCGATCAGCGAGGTGGGCGGCTTCTCCTTCACCGTGAACGAGCAGCGCCGCCTCTACCTGATCCAGACGGCCGAGAAGGGCATCCACTGGATGAAGCTGACGGTGGCCGGCACCGCGGGGCACGGGTCGATGATCCACCGCGACAACGCCATCACCGAACTGTCGGAGGCCGTCGCGCGTCTGGGCCGGCACAAGTTCCCGGTCCGCGTCACCAAGACCACCCGGGCCTTCCTCGACGAACTCGGCGACGCGCTCGGCACCGACCTCGACCCGGAGAACATGGAGGGCACGCTCGCCAAGCTCGGCGGCATCGCCAAGCTCATCGGCGCCACCCTGAGCAACACCGCCAACCCGACCCAGCTGGGCGCGGGTTACAAGGTCAACGTCATCCCCGGCGAGGCCACCGCGCACATCGACGGGCGCTACCTGCCCGGGTACGAGGAGGAGTTCCTCGCCGACGTCGACCGCATCCTCGGACCGCACGTGCGGCGTGAGGACGTGCACGCCAACAAGGCCGTCGAGACCACCTTCGACGGAGCGCTCGTCGACGCGATGCAGTCCGCCCTGGTGGCCGAGGACCCGGCCGCGAAGGCGGTGCCCTACATGCTCTCCGGCGGAACGGACGCCAAGTCCTTCGACGAACTCGGCATCCGGGGCTTCGGCTTCGCGCCGCTCAAGCTGCCGCCGGAGCTGGACTTCGCGGGCATGTTCCACGGAGTGGACGAGCGAGTGCCGGTCGAGGGACTCCAGTTCGGCGTGCGGGTGCTCGACCGCTTCATCGACGCGTCCTGAATTCGCCCGTGCGTGCGGGAGGTGACCGGGGCGAGTGAATGCGCTCATAAGCTCGTAGCCTCATTACTCCCTCCTCGTTACAGGTGATGCGATCGGCAATTTTGGGATCGCGTTTGCCAACTAGGAGGAACAATGCTCAAGAAGGTCGTCGCCGCCGCGGCAGCCACCGGTGGTCTGGTTCTCGCGGGCGCGGGCATGGCCGTCGCCGACTCCGGTGCCCAGGGTGCCGCCGTGCACTCGCCCGGCGTCCTTTCCGGCAACGTCGTTCAGGTTCCCGTGCACGTGCCGGTGAACGTCTGCGGCAACACGATCTCCGTGATCGGTCTGCTGAACCCCGCCTTCGGCAACGTCTGCATCAACAAGTGACGTTGTGCCTCGCCCCGTGAGGATCTGATTCCGCCGGCCCCGGAGTGCACGCCATGCGCTCCGGGGCCGACGGCCTTTCGGGGGACATTCGGGGCAGCGGGGCGACGGCAGCGCCGGAATTCCGGCACTCTCGGCATTCTCGGTACCACGGGACCAGGACAAGGCAGGGATTCAGGAAATGCGACAGGCTACCCGCAAGGGCCTGATGACGATGGCGGCGGCCACCGGCGTGATCGCCGCCGCGGGCGGCGCCGCCCACGCGGACTCGGGTGCGCACGGCTCGAGTTCGGGTTCGCCCGGCGTGCTGTCGGGCAACACGGTGCAGGCCCCGGTGCACGTGCCGGTGAACGTCTGCGGCAACACGGTGGACGTGGTCGGCGTCCTCAACCCGGCGATGGGCAACGCGTGCGCCAACCAGGGCGGCGGTGCCTCCGGCGGACACGCCGGGAACGGCGGACACGGAGGGTATGGCGACTCCGGGAGCGAGGGCGGGTCGCACGGCGGCTCCCACGCGGGCGGTCACGCCACGGACTCGCCGGGCGTCGGCTCCGGCAACCACGTCGAGGTGCCGATCGACGTGCCGGTGAACGTGTGCGGCAACAGCATCGACGTCGTCGGTGCCCTCAACCCGACCACCGGCAACGACTGCGGCAACGGAGGCGGCGGGGACCACTCGACGCCCCCGGGCGACCACGAGACGCCTCCCGGAGAGCCGCACAACCCCGGCAACCCGGACACCCCGGACGAGCCCTCCGGGCCGGGCGACGAGACGCCGGGCGACTCCACGGACGGCAACCAGCCGGGCGCCCAGACCGTCGACCAGCCCCGCGGCGACGCGGCGCTCGCCGAGACCGGCAGCGACCTGCCGCTGGGCCTCGCCCTGCCGGTGGGCGCCGGCGCGCTGCTCGCGGGCACGGTGCTCTACCGCAAGGCGCGCGCCTCGGCCTGAGGCGGGCGCACCGGTACACGCAGCGGGCTCCGCACCGGCGGGGCCCGCTCCGTTTCCGCCTCCGTCACCAGGTGGCGCGCACCTGGCGGATGATCCGCCGCCGCAACCGCACCTTGCGGCTGCCGTCGCGCAGGAGCGTCAGGCGGTACAACTCCCAGTGTCCGTACTCGGCATGGTCCGTCAGCTGACGTGCCGCCTCCTTGCGGGTGACCCCGCGCGGTAGGTACACATCGACAAATTCGTATTCCGGCATCGAATCTATTGTGCGGGCTGGGGCCCGGTACGGATAGCGTCTGCACTATGTCTGATGCTGCGCAGCCCACCGCTGCCGAGGTACGCGCCGCCGCCGAGGCGGTCAAGACCGCGCTCGACCGCCACCTTGCCGCGGTCGAACGCCGGTCGGGAGAAGAAGACCCGGCCGTCTACGACGCGTTCAACGAGCTGGCCGCGGCCGCGGAGGCGTACGACGAACTGCTCTACGACCGGTACGACGAGGTCACTCCCTTCGAGATCCCCGGGGAGGACACGCTGCCGCCGTACACGGGCCCCGAGGAACCCGGTGCGCTGAGCGTCCTGATCCGCCGCGACTACGCCGTGGCCGAGCCGCAGCGGCTGATGGCCCAGGCCCGACGGGTCGAGGCGGCGGACGAGGAAGCGCCGGACGTCGAGGCCTCGGGCACGGTGCACGGAGCCCTCGGTCTCCTCTTCGGCGAGTTCGAGCCGGACGAGATCGCCTCCCGGCACAAGGAGTTCGGGCTGGAGGAGGGTGACTCCACGCTCTGGGTGACGGCCGCGGACGAGAGTGCCGACCCCGGCGAGTGGCTGGAGGCCCCGTTCGAGGAGGTCGACCCGGAGCGGGTGGTCTGCCGATTCGACGTCAGCACGGTCTTCGACGAGGAGTTCGACGACGACATCGAGGACGACGAGGACATCGGCGACATCGAGGACGACGAGGGCCGCGACGACGAGGACGGCGACGGCGACCCGACGGAGCTGGACGGGGACCTCGACACCGACCTCGACGGGGATCTGGACACGGATCTGGACGAGGACGACGAACCGGCCCGCCCGGAGGCGGACCGCTGAGCAGCGCGGCCGCCCGGCCAGGGACGGTCGGGCGGCGGACGGCCGAAGGGGCGGGGGCCTTGGTCAGTCGGCGGCCGGCGTCTGCGGTGCGAGAAGCACCGGCAGGCGGGTCGTACGCGGTTTGGCCGGGACCTCTGCCACGGCGTGGAGGAGTGCCTGCTCCACGCCGTGCACCACGGACAGGTGCCGGGCGGCCCGGCCGAACGCCGTGTAGATCCAGGGGCGGCTGAGCGCCGGCACGGCGTCGCCGGGCAGCACCACGACCACCGCGGGCCAGCGGCCGCCCAGTGCCTGGTGGGCGGTCAGCGCCCAGCCGTGCCGCACGGACCCCTCCACCCGGTCCCTGGGTACGACCACGGTCTCGCCCGCGCACGACAGGCGCAGTCCGTCGGCGTCCGCCCCGACCACCAGGCCCGGCAGCACCCGGCCCGGCGCGGGGGTGTGGACGACCCGGTCGCCGGGGTCGAAGCCGCCGAAGCGGCCGGGGCCGGGGTTGAGCCGTTCCTTCAGCGCGGCGTTGAGCGCCCGGGTGCCCACGGCACCGCCGTGGCCCGGCGTGATGACCTGGGTCTCCTCGGCCGGGACGCCGATCGCGCGCGGCACCGAGTCCGCCACGAGCTGGACGGTGCGGTGCACGGCCTCGCCCGCGTCCCGCACCGGCACGATCACGACCTCCTTGCCGGGCGCCTCCACCTGGCTCAGCTCGCCGATGCCGATGCCGGAGACCAGCTCGCCGAGCGGCCCGGGGTCCGGACGCCGCGAGGCGATCTGGGGGCAGATCCGTGCCGCCAGCAGGTCCGCGAAGACCCGCCCGGGACCCACGGACCCAAGCACCGCCGGATCCCCGGCCAGCACCAGCCGGGCCCCGTCCGGCAGCGACTCCGCGAGCAGGGCGCCCGCCTCGACGTCGAGCTGCGGCGCGTCGAGCACGACGAGGAGATCGAGGTCCAGTGCCCCGTCGGCGTCCCGCCCCGGTCCCTCCGCGCCGGTCAGCAGCCCGGCCACGGTGACAGCGGCGGGAGCGGCCGGACCCGGGGAGGGCGGCTCGGCCGACGGGTCGCCCAGCAGGGCGCCGAAGCGGTCGCGGCCGAGCGGTCCCGGTGCGGCGGCCCAGGCCCGCAGGCCCAGGGCGTGCGCCGCGTGCAGCAGGGCGGCGGGCTCGGCCAGGGACGCCTCGCCGCCGGTGTGCAGGACCAGCCCGTGGGCCGCGACGGCCCGGATCAGTTCGGCGCCGGAGCCCTGCGCGGAGGCGGCGGCCTGCTCCCAGTCCGCCGCGGACCCGTCCTGTTTGGGCGTCGAGTTGACCAGCCGGGCCAGTCCGTCGGCGAGGCTCTCCTCGGCCAGCGCGTACCGCTCCAGGCCGATCAGCACCCGGACGGGACGCTCTTCGCTCTCCTCGTCCTGCTCGTCTGCCCGGTCCGGCCCCGCCGTGCCGCTCGCCGCGGGCTCCCGGTGCGCGCCGCTCTCCTCCAGGGCGTCCTGGAAGGCGAGTGCCTCGCCCTCGGCGAGCGTGCTCTGCACGGCGGCGTCGGGATCCGGCACGCCCCGCTGGGCCAGCGTGGCCACGAGCCGCGGCAGCTCCAGCGCCGTGTGCCCGGCCAGGGCCGCCTGCTCCAGGAGCCAGCCGGTGACGGCACGGCCGCGCCGCTCGTCGTCCGGGCCGCACTCCGCGCCGAGCAGCGCCCGGGCGAACCCGTCGGCCTGCTCCGGCCGCACCCCGCCGACCCTGAGCAGCTGCCAGGGGTCCGCCCGCAGTGCCTCCTCCGCACCCTCACCGAGGAGCGCGGCCGCCTGCGGCGCGAGCGCTTCGGGGGCGCCCCCTCGGCCAGTACGCGCCGCACCGTCTGCACGGTCTCCGGTGCCGGTCCGGCGGAACCGGCGGACGCGGCGGCCAGCCCGGCGGGCGTCGGCCGGGGCGGTCGCACCGGCTCGGGTGCGGGGCGGCGCGCGGGCTCGGGGGCTCCGAAGACGGCGGCCGCCGGCTTCTCACCGCTCTCCACGGCGCGCACGGCGGCGAGCAGATCGGCCGCCGTGCCGCTGAGCTTGCCCCCGGCGTCGATCGGTCCCTGCTTCTCGGCCTTCCGCCGCTCGATCCGCTCCCGTTCGAGCCGCTGCGCGGCCAGCTCGGCCTCGACCTCGGAGACCTGCGCCGCCGCCTCGCCCCCGCCCGCGTCCGGCCCCTGCCCGGCGGGCTCGACCGGCCGGGTGCCGGAGTCGGCCCCGGCATCGGCCGTCTCCGGCTCGCCCTCCGGCCGGCCGGTCTCCCCGGCGGCCTCCGTCGCGGGCTCCGTCGCGTCGCCCGGGGTCTCCGGCCCGGCGTCCACGGCGTCCGTGGTGTCCTCGGTGACGGGCTCGGGCTCCGTGCTCACAGCGTGCTCCAGTCGTGATCGGGATAGCGGTGCACGGGCGCCGACACGTCGTCGAGCGCCCGGCAGATCTCGTCAGGAAGACTAAGGGTCTCCACTGACAACGCCGCCGTGAGCTGCTGCGCGTTGCGCGGGCCGATGATCGGGGCGACCACCCCGGGCCGGTCGCGGACCCAGGCCAGCGCGACCTTGAGGGGCGTCACCGCCAGCCCGTCCGCCGCCGTCGCCACCGCGTCCACGATGTGCCCGGCCGTGTCGTCGAGGTAGGGCTCGACGAACGGGGCCAGATGGTCCGAGGCGCCCCGCGAGTCCGGTGGGGTCGCGTCCTTGCGGTACTTGCCCGTGAGCACCCCGCGGCCCAGCGGGGACGAGGGCAGCAGGCCGATGCCCAGGTCCAGGGCGGCCGGCAGCACCTCCCGCTCCACGCCCCGCTGGAGCAGCGAGTACTCCATCTGGGTGCTCGCCACCCGGTTGCGGACGCCGGGCGCCGCCAGCTGCCAGGTCGCGGCCTTGGCCAGCTGCCAGCCGCAGAAGTTGGAGACCCCCGCGTAGCGCGCCCGGCCGCTGCTCACCGCCACGTCCAGGGCGTGCAGCGTCTCCTCCAGCGGGGTGTGCGGGTCGAAGGCGTGCAGGTGCCACACGTCGACGTGGTCGGTGCCCAGACGGGCGAGGGAGGCGTCCAGGGCGGAGAGCAGATGCGCACGCGAACCGTCGAACCGGCGGTCGGGATCCGGAACGCTGCCGGCCTTCGTCGAGATCACCAGGTCCCGGCGCGGCACCAGGCCTTCCATGAGGCGGCCCAGCAGGTACTCCGACTCGCCGTCGCCGTAGACGTCCGCGGTGTCGACGAGCGTCCCGCCCGCCTCCCAGAAGGTCTTCAAGAGGTCCGCGGCGTCGTGCTCGTCCGTGTCCCGGCCCCAGGTCAGGGTGCCGAGACCGATGCGGGACACGCGCAGGCCGGTGCGGCCGAGATGCCTCTGCTCCATGAACGCCGACATTACTGGCCACGCGTTGCGCTGTGGGGGCCTGTGGACAACCGATTTCCGCGCGCTAAGGTCGGGGCACCAGCCACGTTACTGATGGGTAAGGGGAATCGGCCATGCAGCTCGGTATCAACCTCGGCTACTGGGGTGCCGGAATGGACGCGGACAATCTGGCCGTCGCCCAGGAGGCCGACCGGCTCGGCTACGCCGTGTGCTGGGCCGCAGAGGCCTACGGCTCCGACGCGGCCACCGTGCTGACCTGGGTCGCCGCCCAGACCGAGCGCATCGACGTGGGCTCGGCCATCTTCCAGATCCCGGCCCGCCAGCCCGCGATGACCGCGATGACCGCCGCCACCCTGGACTCCCTCTCCAAGGGCCGCTTCCGCCTCGGCCTCGGCGTGTCGGGACCGCAGGTCTCCGAGGGCTGGTACGGCGTCAAGTTCGACAAGCCGCTCGCCCGCACCCGCGAATACGTCGAGATCGTGCGCAAGGCGATGACCAGGGAGCGGCTCTCCTACGAGGGGCAGCACTGGACGCTGCCGCTGCCCGGCGGCCCCGGCAAGCCCATCAAGCTGACCGTGCACCCGCAGCGCGAGCACATCCCGCTGTACATCGCCGCGATCGGCCCGAAGAACCTGGAGCAGACCGGCGAGATCGCCGACGGCGCCTTGCTCATCTTCCCCTCCGCCGACCACCTGGAGGAGACCGCCGTCAAACACCTGCGCGCCGGACGCGAGAAGGCCGGCAAGACCCTCGACGGCTTCGACATCTGCCCGACCCTGCCGCTCGCCCTCGGCGACGACAAGGACATCCCCGCCCTCGCCGACACCTTCCGCCCCTACACCGCCCTCTACGTCGGCGGCATGGGCAGCTTCAAGCAGAACTTCTACAACCAGCTCGCCCGGCGCATGGGCTACGAGCGGGAGGCCGCCGAGATCCAGGAGAAGTACCTCTCCGGCGACAAGCAGGGCGCGGCCGAGGCCGTCCCGCACGAGCTGATCGACCAGACGACCCTGCTCGGCTCCGTCGACCGCATCGCCGACCGGATGAAGGCCTACGCCGCGGCCGGCGTCACCACCCTCACCCTCGCCCCCGCGGGCTTCACCCTGGACGAGCGGCTCGCCGCCCTCCGCGCCGGCACCGAGGCCCTGGAGCGCGCCGGACTGGCGTGACACGGGAGGAAAGTTTCTGCGGCCGTGGTGGGGGCTCGGGGGTCTTCCCCGCCACGGCCGTCACGAGGAACAACGCGCCCACGCGCGCGGGGTTACGCCTCCGCACGACCCCGGTCGTCCTTCTTTCGGCGGAGTCCTGCGCCGCACCTGTTGCCGCGCCCCCTCGCCCGCACTTGACTCGGCTTCGCGGAGTGTGCGGAACCTGCGGACCACGCAGCGGCAGAGAGGTGCCACCGATGCTTTCGGCCAAGAGCCTTTTCCAGGAGATCCTCGACAACGACGAGTCGTACCGTCTCTTCTGCTCCATCGCGGCCAGCGGCGAGGCCCAGGGCGGCTGGGAGAACGCGCGCATCGCGGCGCTGGTGCCCGAGAGCGAACGCGCCCTGGCGCCCAAGATCGTCCGGCACGGGGCCGACGAGGACAAGCACGGCCGGATCTTCCAGGCCCTGCTGAAGAAGCGCGGTCTCGAACCCGTCGGCGTACCGCCCGAGACCGACTACACGATGCTCCTGGAGCGGCACGGCATCGGCCTCGCCCACGAGCAGCTCAAGGCCGACCAGCCGCTCACGGTGCGGGACGTCATCACCTACCTCGCCCACAGCAGGGTCACCGAGCAGCGCGCCGCCGAACAGATGGCGATGCTCCTCAAGTACTTCGCCGACCACCCCGACCTGGGCCGGGCGGTCCGGATGATCTCGGCCGACGAGGACAACCACCTCGCCTACTCCCACGAGGAACTGCTGCGCTACGCCGCCGCCGGGCACGGCCCGTACATCCGGCGCACCCTGCGCGAGTGCGCGCTCGCCGAGATCCGCGTCCACCGCGACGTCAGCCTCGCGGTGATGGCGCACATGGGACGCCTCCTCGGCTGGTCGCGCACCAGGTCGGCGCTGCTCGCGGCGGGCATCCACGCGATGTACGCCGCCGAGCGGCTCGCCGGCTGGCGCCGCATGGTGACCCTGCGGACGCCCGAACGGCGCGACGCGCTCGGCGGACCCGCCACGGCGGCCCCCGAGGTCGCCTGAGGCCGCCTGGGCCCCCTACAGCCAGCCCCGGTGCTTGAACTGCCGGTACAGCAGCAGCTCCAGGACGGCCATCAGCGCGATCACCGCCGGGTAGCCCCACACCCAGTGCAGCTCCGGCATGTGGTCGAAGTTCATGCCGTAGATCCCCGCGACCATCGTCGGGACCGCGGCCATGGCCGCCCACGCCGAGATCTTCCGCATGTCGTCGTTCTGCCGGACGCTCGTCTGCGCCAGGTGCGCCGACAGGATGTCCGAGACCAGCCGGTCCAGGCTCTCCACCGACTCGTTCACGCGCGTGAGGTGGTCGCTCACGTCCCGGAAGAACGGCCGCGCCCGGTCGTTCACGAACGGCACGCCGCCGCCGTACACCCCGGTGCCCGCCAGCCGGGCCAGCGGGGGCGCGAGCGGACCCGTCGCCCGGCGGAACTCCAGCACCTGCCGCTTGAAGGTGTAGATCCGCGACGCGGTGTGCCGGGAACCGCCGCCGTCCGGCGAGAAGACCTCCGCCTCCAGCTCCTCCAGGTCCGTCTGCAGCTCGACCGCCACGTCCAGGTAGTGGTCGACGGTGGCGTCCGCTATCGCGTACAGGACCGCGGTGGGACCCTTCCCCAGCAGTTCCGGTTCGTGCTCCAGACGCCGCCGTACGGCCTTCAGCGGCGAGCCCTCGCCGTGCCGGACGACGACCGCGAAGGCGTCGCCCAGGAAGATCATGAGTTCGCCGGTGGAGACGGCGTCGCTGTCCGGCTCGTACACCACCGGCTTGAGGACGGCGAAGACCGAGTCGTCGTACACCTCCAGCTTGGGCCGCTGATGCGCCTTGAGGGCGTCCTCCACCGCCAGCGGGTGCAGCCCGAACTCCTGGCTGACCAGCTCGAACTCCTTCTCCGTCGGCTCGTGCAGGCCGATCCAGACGAACCCGCCGGCCTCCCGTGCCTCGCCGAGCGCGTCGGAGAAGTCCTCGGGCCCGTCGGTGCGGCGCCCGTCCCGGTAGATGGCGCAGTCGACGATCACCGAACCCATTCTCCCCTCGTCCCGGCGCCCCTGTACCGCGCCGTACGCCTACCCTGGCCGCATGCCCACGCTGATCCTGGTTAGGCACGGACGTTCCACCGCCAACACCGAGGGGCTGCTCGCCGGCTGGACGCCCGGCGTCGCCCTCGACGAACGCGGCGCCGCGCAGGCCGCCGCGCTCCCCGGGCGGCTCGCCGGCCTGCCGCTCTCCGAGATCGTCACCAGCCCCCTGCAGCGCTGCCAGGAGACCCTCCGGCCGCTGCTCGACGCCCGGCCCGACCTGCGGGCCCACACCGACGAACGGATCGGGGAGTGCCACTACGGCGACTGGTCCGGCCGCAAGCTCGCCGAACTGGGGGACGAGCCCCTGATGGAGGTCGTGCAGGCGCACCCGTCCGCCGCGGCCTTCCCCGGCGGCGAGTCGATGCGCGCCATGCAGACCCGCGCCGCCGAGGCGGTACGCGAGTGGAACGCGCGCGTGGAGCGCGACCACGGCCCCGACGCCGTCTACCTCATGTGCTCCCACGGCGACATCATCAAGTCCCTCGTCGCCGAGGCACTCGGCCTCCACCTCGACCTCTTCCAGCGGATCTCGGTCGAGCCGTGCTCGGTCACCGCCATCCGCTACACCCGGCTGCGCCCCTTCCTGGTCCGCCTCGGCGACACGGGCGACTTCGCCTCCCTGGCCCCGCGCGAGGAGCCGTCCGGTGACGAGGCACCGGTCGGGGGTGGTGCGGGCGCACCGTGATCGTCCGCCGCAGTAGGGTGAACCGGTCGCGGCAGTGTCCCCGATCCCGATCTTCCGCTTTCCCCGACTCCCATGGAGACAGGACGTGTCCCGTCAGGTGTTCCTCTACGACCAACCGGAACGTTTCGTGGCCGGTACGGTCGGGCTGCCCGGGCGCCGTACGTTCTTCCTCCAGGCCTCCGCCGGCTCCCGGGTGACCAGCGTGGCCCTGGAGAAGACCCAGGTCGCCGCCCTCGCCGAGCGCATGGACGAGCTTCTGGACGAGGTCGTACGGCGCAGCGGCGGCAGCACCGTCGTCCCCGCCACCGCGCCCACCGGGCCCGCCGACACGGCGCCGCTGGACACCCCCGTCGAGGAGGAGTTCAGGGTCGGCACCATGGCGCTGGCCTGGGACGGCGAGGACCAGCGCATGATCGTCGAGGCGCAGGCCCTCGTGGAGCTGGACGCCGAGTCCGAGGAGGACCTGGCGGAGGCCGAGGAACGGCTCCTCCAGGACGAGGAGAACGGCCCGCCGATGCTCCGGGTCCGCCTCACCGGCGCGCAGGCCAGGGCCTTCGCCAAGCGCGCCCTCGACGTCGTCAACGCCGGGCGGCCGCCGTGCCCGCTGTGCAGCCTCCCGCTCGACCCGGAAGGACACGTATGTCCGCGCCAGAACGGATACCGCCGCGGAGCGTGACCACCGACGCGGCGGCGGCCGAACTGCTCGCCCTGGGCGAACTGACCGTGCGCGGACGCATCCGTGACGCCTCCAACGCGGCCCTGTACTGCACGGTGACGCACGAAGGACGCGAGGCGGCCTGCGTCTACAAGCCGGTCGCCGGGGAGCGCCCGCTGTGGGACTTCCCCGACGGCACCCTCGCCCAGCGCGAGGTCGCCGCCTACGAGGTCTCCGAAGCCACCGGCTGGGGCCTGGTCCCGCCCACCGTGCTGCGCGACGGCCCGTACGGCGAGGGCATGGTCCAGCTGTGGATCGAGACCGTGCCGGAGACGGAGCTGCTCGCCCTGGTGGACGAGGAGGAACCCGGCGCCGGCTGGAAGGCGATCGCCCTCGCCGAGGTCGGCGAGGGCCGCACCGCCCTGCTCGTCCACGCCGACGACGCACGGCTGCGCCGGCTCGCCGTACTCGACGCCGTGATCAACAACGCCGACCGCAAGGGCGGCCACCTGCTGCCCGCCGCGGGGGAGCGGCTGTACGGCATCGACCACGGGGTCACCTTCAACGCCGAGAACAAGCTGCGCACCCTGCTGTGGGGCTGGGCGGGCGACCCCCTCACCGACGAGGCCCTGGCGGTGCTCGACGCCCTCAGGCAGGCGCTGAAGGACGGCGGCAGCCTGGCCCTCCGGCTCGCCGCGCTCATCACGCCCGCCGAGCTCGACGCCACGCGCGCGCGGGTCGACGCCCTGCTGGCCTCCGGCAAGCACCCCGAGCCCAGCGGCGAGTGGCCGGCCATCCCCTGGCCGCCCGTGTAGACCTCCGATGCCACACCGGCCGGTGGTGCGCAAGAGCGCCTTACCGGCCATCCGGCCCGGTCCGGTTCGTGTACGGAACATCCGTCCGGTTAGGCTCATGACATGCATGCCTGGCCCGCTTCCGAGGTCCCCGCCCTGCCTGGTCAGGGCCGCGACCTGAGGATCCACGACACCGCGACCGGCGGCCCCGTCACCCTCGACCCCGGTCCCGTCGCCCGTATCTACGTCTGCGGCATCACGCCGTACGACGCCACCCACATGGGTCACGCGGCGACCTACAACGCGTTCGACCTCGTGCAGCGCGTGTGGCTCGACACCAAGCGGCAGGTCCACTACGTCCAGAACGTCACCGACGTGGACGACCCGCTCCTGGAGCGGGCCGTGCGCGACGGGGTCGACTGGACCGCCCTCGCCGAGCAGGAGACCGCCCTCTTCCGCGAGGACATGACGGCGCTGCGGATGCTCCCGCCGCAGCACTACATAGGCGCCGTCGAGGCCATACCCGGCATCGTCCCGCTCGTCGAGCGGCTGCGTGACGCCGGCGCGGCCTACGAGCTGGACGGCGACACCTACTTCTCCGTCGAGGCGGACCCGCACTTCGGCGGCGTCTCCCACCTCGACGCCGCCACCATGCGGCTGCTCTCCGCCGAGCGCGGCGGCGACCCCGACCGGCCCGGCAAGAAGAACCCGCTCGACCCGATGCTGTGGATGGCCGCCCGCGAGGGCGAGCCCAGCTGGGACGGCGGCACGCTCGGCCGCGGGCGCCCCGGCTGGCACATCGAGTGCGTCGCCATCGCCCTCGACCACCTCGGCATGGGCTTCGACGTCCAGGGCGGCGGCTCCGACCTGGCCTTCCCGCACCACGAGATGGGCGCCTCGCACGCCCAGGCCCTCACCGGCGAGTTCCCCATGGCCAAGGCGTACGTGCACGCCGGCATGGTCGGTCTCGACGGCGAGAAGATGTCCAAGTCCAAGGGCAACCTGGTCTTCGTGTCCCAGCTGCGCCGCGAGGGCGTCGACCCGGCCGCCATCCGGCTCACGCTGCTCGCCCACCACTACCGCTCCGACTGGGAGTGGACCGACCAGGTGCTCCAGGACGCGCTCGCCCGCCTCGACCGCTGGCGCGCCGCCGTCTCCCGCCCCGACGGCCCGCCCGCCGAGGCCCTGGTGGAGCAGATCCGCGAGGCCCTCGCGAACGACCTGGACTCCCCGGCCGCCCTCGCCGCGGTCGACCGCTGGGCCGCCCTCCAGCAGGAAACCGGCGGCACGGACATCGGCGCGCCGGGCGTGGTCTCCCGAGCGGTGGACGCGCTGCTGGGCGTAGCGCTGTAAACAGGCGTACAGACCGAAGGAACCGGGGCCGCTTCTCCGGAAGCGGCCCCGGTTCCTTCGCTCAGTCCTCCGACGACTCCTCGTCGTCCCCGCCCGCCTTCGGCGGCTTCGGCGGCCGGCTCCGCCCACTCGGGTTGTCCCGCAGGAACGGCGCCCCGGTCGGCCCGTCACCGCCGTCCGCCGTGGCGTGTCCGCCGGGACCCCCGGGCCCGGGCCCGCCCGGCCCCGACCCGTCCCGCCGCCGCAGATACCGCTCGAACTCCCGCGCGATCGCCTCGCCCGACGCCTCCGGCAGCTCCGCCGTGTCCCGGGCCTCCTCCAGCGACTGCACGTACTCGGCGACCTCGGTGTCCTCGGCGGCCAGCTGGTCCACGCCCACCTGCCAGGCACGCGCGTCCTCGGGCAGCTCGCCCAGCGGCACCCGCACGCCGATCAGGTCCTCCAGCCGGTTCAGCAGGGCCAGCGTGGCCTTCGGGTTCGGCGGCTGCGAGACGTAGTGCGGCACCGCCGCCCACAGCGACACGGCCGGCACGCCCGCGTGCGTGCACGCCTCCTGGAGGATGCCGACGATGCCCGTGGGCCCCTCGTACTTGGTCTCCTCCAGGTCCATGCGCCGCGCCAGGTCGGCGTCCGACGTGGTCCCGCTGATCGGGACCGGACGGGTGTGCGGCGTGTCGCCCAGCAGCGCGCCCAGGACGACCACCAGCTCGACGCCCAGCTCGTGGGCGAAGCCGAGCAGCTCGTTGCAGAACGAGCGCCAGCGCATGGACGGTTCGATGCCACGGACGAGCACGAGGTCGCGCGGTTTGTCGCCGCCGACCCGGACCACCGACAGCCTGGTCGTCGGCCAGGTGATCTTGCGGACGCCGTCCTCCATGAACACCGTGGGACGGTTGACCTGGAAGTCGTAGTAGTCCTCGGCGTCCAGCGCCGCGAACACCTCGCCCTTCCACTCCCTGTCGAGATGCGCGACCGCGGTGGAGGCGGCGTCACCGGCATCGTTCCAGCCCTCGAACGCGGCCACCATGACCGGGTCGACCAGCTCGGGAACCCCCTCGAGCTCGATCACCCAGCGCCTCCTTCCGACGTGCCCTCGCGTACCCCCCAACCTTACGGCGTGCCGAGGGGCCGCCCGCAGCCCCTGTGCACGGGGCAGTGAACGGATCACTGCCCCGTCCCCGGGGTCCGGACACCCGCCGCGCGGTGCGGAGACGCGGGCCCTACTTCTTGTCCAGCACGTCCTGGACCTGCGCGCGGACGTCGTCCGTGGCCAGGCCGCGGATCGTCAGGGTCGTACGGCGGCGCAGCACGTCGTCCGCCGTCTCGGCCCACTCGTTGTCCCGGGCCCACACGACCTGCGCCCAGATCTCCGGGGCGTCCGGGTGGACGCGCTGCGCCAGCTCCGGGCTCTCGTTCGCGAGCCGGGCGATGTCGAAGGCGAGCGAACCGTAGTGCGTGGCCAGGTGCCTGGCGGTGTCCGCCGCCATGCGCGGGCCGGGCGCCGAACCGTCCACCAGCAGCCGGTGGGCGACCGCGCGCGGGTTGGCGACGCCGGGCAGCGGCAGCTTCTTCGGCAGCGACGCGATCGGCTCGAAGTCGTCGCCCAGCGGGTGGCCCGGCAGCGCCTCCAGCTTCTTCATCACCGTACGGCCGATGTGGCGGAAGGTGGTCCACTTGCCGCCGGCGACGGACAGCATGCCGCCCCGGCCCTCGGTCACCACCGTCTCCCGCTTGGCCTTCGCCGTGTCGCCGGGACCGCCCGGCAGCACCCGCAGACCCGCGAAGGAGTACGTGATGAGGTCCCGGTCGAGCTGCTGGTCGCGGATGGAGAACGCGGCCTCGTCCAGGATCTGGGTTATGTCCTTGTCGTTGACCGCGACGTCCGCCGGGTCGCCCTCGAACTCCTCGTCGGTGGTGCCGAGCAGCAGCATGTCCTCCCAGGGGAGGGCGAAGGTGATCCGGTACTTGTCGATCGGGGTGGCCAGCGCCGCCTTCCACGGCGCGGTGCGCTTGAGCACCAGGTGCGCGCCCTTGGAGAGCCGGATCGACGGCGCCGCGGCCGGGTCCTCCATGCGGCGCAGGTGGTCGACCCACGGGCCGGTGGCGTTGAGCACCAGGCGGGCGTTCACGCCGAACTCGTCGCCGGACAGCCGGTCCTTCAGCTCGGCGCCGGTCACCCGGCCGTTGGTGAAGCGCAGGCCGGTGACCTCGGCGTGGTTGAGGACCACCGCGCCGGACTCGACCGCCGCGCGGACGGTCATCAGGGCCATGCGGGCGTCGTTCATCTGGTCGTCGCCGTACACGGCCACGGCCTTGAGGTTGTCGGTGCGCAGCTCCGGCACGTCCTGCGCGGCCTTGGCCGGCGAGAGCAGGTGGCCGACGCCGTCGCCGAAGGCGGACAGCGCCGAGTACGCGAAGACGCCGGCCCCGAGCTTCGCCGCGCCGTGCGGCCCGCCCTTGTACACGGGGAGGTAGAAGGTGAGCGGGTTCGCCAGGTGGGGGGCCACCTGGCGGGAGACCGCACGGCGTTCGAAGTGGTTCTCCGCCACCAGCTTCACCGCGCCGGTCTGCAGGTAGCGCAGTCCGCCGTGGAGCAGCTTGGAGGAGGCGGAGGAGGTGGCGCCGGCGAAGTCGCCGGCGTCGACCACGGCCACCCTGAGACCGGACTGCGCGGCGTGCCAGGCGGTGGAGATGCCCAGGATGCCGCCGCCGATCACGAGAAGGTCGTACGACGCCTTGGAGAGCTGCTCCCGGGTCTCGGCCCGGCTCGGGTTGGAGCCGGAGGCCGGGTGCGTACCCAGGGCAGGCACGGACTGCAGGGTGGACTGAGTGGTCATGGTGGTTCTTACTCCTCGTCCTCGAGCCAGCCCATGGTCCGCTCGACGGCCTTGAGCCAGCTCTTGTACTCACGGTCGCGGGTGTCCGCGTCCATGCGGGGGGTCCACTCGGCGGCCCGCCGCCAGTTGGCGCGCAGGTCGTCGGTGCTGTTCCAGAAGCCGACGGCGAGACCGGCGGCGTAGGCGGCGCCGAGGCAGGTGGTCTCGGCGACCATCGGGCGCACCACGGGGGCGTCCACGAAGTCGGCGAGGGTCTGCATCAGCAGGTTGTTGGAGGTCATGCCGCCGTCGACCTTGAGGGCGGTCAGCTCCACGCCGGAGTCCTTCGTCATGGCGTCCGCGATCTCCCGCGTCTGCCAGGCGGTGGCCTCCAGGACGGCGCGCGCGAGGTGCGCCTTGGTCACGTACCGGGTGAGGCCGGCGATCACACCGCGGGCGTCGGAGCGCCAGTACGGGGCGAACAGGCCGGAGAAGGCCGGCACGAAGTAGGCGCCGCCGTTGTCCTCGACCGTCAGGGCCAGGGTCTCGATCTCGGCGGCGGTGGAGATCAGGCCCATCTGGTCGCGCATCCACTGCACCAGCGAACCGGTGACGGCGATCGAGCCCTCCAGGGCGTAGACCGTGTCCTGGTCGCCGATCTTGTAGCCGACGGTGGTCAGCAGGCCCGAGTAGGAGTTGATCAGCTTGTCACCGGTGTTCATCACCATGAAGGTGCCGGTGCCGTACGTCGACTTGGTCTCGCCCTCGGAGAAACAGGTCTGGCCGAACAGGGCCGCCTGCTGGTCGCCGAGCGCCGAGGCGACCGGGATGCCGCCGAGCAGCTCGCCGAGGCGGCCGCCGGTGATCTCGCCGTACACCTCGGCGGAGGAGCGGATCTCGGGGAGCATCTGCATCGGGACGCCGATCGACTCGGCGATCTTCTCGTCCCACGCCATGGTGTGCAGGTTCATCAGCATGGTGCGGGAGGCGTTGGTGACGTCGGTGACGTGCTTGCCGCCGTTCACCCCGCCGGTCAGGTTCCAGATGACCCAGGTGTCCATGGTGCCGAAGAGCAGGTCGCCCGCCTCGGCGCGCTCGCGCAGACCGTCGACGTTGTCGAGCAGCCAGCGGGCCTTGGGACCGGCGAAGTAGGAGGCGAGGGGCAGGCCGGTCTCGCGGCGGAAGCGGTCCTGGCCGACGTTGCGGCCGAGCTCCTTGCACAGGGCGTCGGTGCGGGTGTCCTGCCAGACGATGGCGTTGTGGACGGGCTCACCGGTGTTCCTGTCCCAGACGAGGGTGGTCTCGCGCTGGTTGGTGATGCCGATGGCCTTGATGTCGTCGCGGGTGATGCCGGCCTTCTCGACGGCTCCGGCGACGACCTCCTGGACGTTGGTCCAGATCTCGGTGGCGTCGTGCTCGACCCAGCCCGGCTTGGGGAAGATCTGCTCGTGCTCCTTCTGGTCGACGGAGACGATGCGTCCGTCGCGGTCGAAGACGATGCAGCGCGAGGAGGTGGTGCCCTGGTCGATCGCGGCGATGAAGGGGCCTGCGGTGTGGGAGTCGGTCACTGTGTGCTCCTGGGTTCCGTGGTGGGTGGCGGTGGCCGGTGCGTACGGCGCGTGGTCTGCGGCTCGATGATCGCCGAAGCGGGGCCCGCTCAGGCGAACGCGAGGTTGTAGACACCTCCGGCGATCGCACCGCCGATCAGCGGACCGACGACCGGGATCCAGGCGTAGGACCAGTCGGAGCCGCCCTTGTTGGGCAGCGGCAGCAGGGCGTGCACGATGCGCGGGCCGAGGTCGCGGACCGGGTTGATCGCGTATCCCGTCGGGCCGCCGAGCGACAGACCGATGGAGACCACCACGAACCCGGTGATCAGGGCGCCCAGGACGCCGAGGCCGTTGCCCTCGTCGTTCAGGCCCTGGGTGAGGATGGCGAGCAGCAGCACGAAGGTGCCGATGATCTCGGTGGCGAGGTTCTGGACCGTGTGCCGGATCTCGGGACCGGTGGAGAAGACGCCCAGGACCGGGCCGGCGCCCTTCTCCTGCGCCTCGACGGACTTGGCCGTCGTGTCCTGTGCGCCGGGGCCGCCGACGATCTCGCGGTCGGTGAGGTGGGCCTGGAACTGGCCGTAGTAGGCGACCCAGACCAGGACCGCGCCGATCATGGCGCCGAGGAGCTGACCCGCGAAGTAGGTCGGCGTGTTGCTCCAGTCGCCGTCCTTGATCGCGATGCCGACGGTCACGGCCGGGTTGAGGTGGGCGCCGGAGAGCGGACCCGATATGTACGCCGCCGTCATGACGGCGAAGCCCCACCCGAAGGCGATGGCGAGCCAGCCGGCGTTGCGGGCCTTGGAGGCCTTGAGCGTGACGGCGGCACACACGCCGCCGCCGAGCAGGATGAGCAGGGCGGTACCGATGGTCTCGCCGATGAAGATGTCGGAGCTGGACACCCGCGACTCCTTTGTCCTTCGTCCAGGGAAAGCCGAACCCCGGGTCCCTCCGGGTGTTCCGGCGCCCTCGGTGTGAGAGCGATGGCGGCCCTTGGCACTGTGGACACTCTAACGCGTATTGCCGGTAGGTGTTCGACAATGCCGACCGATGGACGCGAGTCTCGTTCGGCGTCACGCGCGCGTCAAGAGCTGTGTTATCGAAAGCACGATCGTTATTGATCGTCGTGGGCTATCGATCCCCGCCCGGCCCGTCCCCCGGGAACGTCGAAGGCCGGAACACCTTCGGTGTCCCGGCCCCTGTGTCGGCCCGTGTCGGCTCGCCTGCGCCCTAGAACCGCCCGGCGCCCAGGTCCCGCGACACCGCGCGGGCGCAGTCCCGCACCGCCGCCACCAGCTCGGGCCGCAGCTCGCCCTCCCGGCACAGCCGCTCCACGGCCCCGGTGATGCCGACCGCGCCGACCGGCATCCGCCTGCGGTCGTGGATGGGGGCGGCGATGGAGGCGATGCCCTCCCAGGTCTCCTCGACGTCGGCGGCGTACCCCCGCGCGCGGGTGATGTCCAGGACGTGCTCGAAGCTGTCCGGTTCGCAGACGGTCCGGTCGGTGAACGCCTTGCGGTCGGCCTCCAGCGCCTCGCTGTGCGCGACCGGGTCGTACGCCGACAGCACCTTGCCCAGCGCCGTGGAGTGCAGCGGCTGCATGGCCCCGATCTCCAGGACCTGCCGGCTGTCGTCGGGCCGGAAGACGTGGTGCACGATCAGGACGCCCTGCTGGTGCAGGACCCCGAGGTGGACGCTCTCACCGCTGGAGCGGGCCAGGTCGTCGGTCCACACCAGGGCGCGGGCCCGCAGTTCGTGCACGTCCAGGTAGGTCGTGCCCAGGCGCAGCAGTTCGGCGCCCAGCTGGTAGCGCCCGGAGGCGTCGTCCTGCTCCACGAACCCCTCCTGCTGGAGGGTGCGCAGGATGCCGTGCGCGGTGCCTTTGGCCAGACCCAGCGAGGAGGCGATGTCCGACAGGCCGAGCCGCCGCTCGCCGCCCGCGAGCAGGCGCAGCATGGCGGCCGCCCGCTCGAGCGACTGGATGTTCCGTGCCATCGACGTACTGCCTCCGTCCCCTTCGACTGCCGACCTCGGCGTCGCTGACGTCGTTCGGCAATGCCGAACACTACCGGTCCATGCCGACCTCCCGCCAATGGTCGGCGGGCAACTGTTGCACTTCGGCCACCTCCCGGTGACCGCCGACGTCCCGTGCGAGGCGCGTGCACCCCGCACGTGCGCCGGGCGCGGGCCACCGCCGGAGTGGGACGTTCCAGCCGGGGAGGCTCGTCCGTTCGGCGGGTATTCGCCCCGCCATCCTCGTCCGTCTCGTGGACGCCCTGACCATCGGCCCCCGGTCCCGGCTACCCTGGCGGCGTGCGTTCTCCCCGGGGACGTCCACGACGGGCGGCACCGGGCAGAGGCAAAGCCGACAGCCGTCGCATCCTAGGGAGCCCTTTCATGGCCTCGTCGCCATCCACCCCGCCCGCCGACACCCGCACCCGCGTGTCCGCCCTCCGAGAGGCCCTCGCCACCCGCGTGGTGGTCGCCGACGGCGCCATGGGCACCATGCTCCAGGCCCAGAACCCCACGCTGGACGACTTCCAGCAGCTCGAAGGGTGCAACGAGGTCCTGAACCTCACCCGGCCCGACATCGTCCGCTCGGTGCACGAGGAGTACTTCGCGGCCGGCGTCGACTGCGTCGAGACCAACACCTTCGGCGCCAACCACTCCGCCCTCGGCGAGTACGACATCCCCGAACGCGTCCACGAACTGTCCGAGGCCGGCGCCCGCGTCGCCCGCGAGGTCGCCGACGAGTTCGGCGCCCGCGACGGCCGCCAGCGCTGGGTGCTGGGCTCCATGGGCCCCGGCACCAAGCTCCCCACCCTCGGCCACGCCCCGTACACCGTCCTGCGCGACGCCTACCAGCGCAACGCCGAGGGACTGGTCGCGGGCGGCGCGGACGCACTGCTGGTGGAGACCACGCAGGACCTGCTCCAGACCAAGGCCTCCGTCCTCGGCGCCCGGCGCGCCCTGGACGCCCTCGGCCTCGACCTGCCGCTCATCGTGTCCGTCACCGTCGAGACCACCGGCACCATGCTGCTCGGCTCGGAGATCGGCGCCGCGCTCACCGCGCTGGAACCGCTCGGCATCGACATGATCGGCCTGAACTGCGCCACCGGCCCCGCCGAGATGAGCGAGCACCTGCGCTACCTCGCCCGGCACTCCCGTATCCCGCTGACCTGCATGCCCAACGCCGGTCTGCCCGTCCTCGGCAAGGACGGCGCCCACTACCCGCTGACCGCGCCCGAGCTGGCCGACGCACACGAGACCTTCGTGCGCGAGTACGGCCTGTCGCTGGTCGGCGGCTGCTGCGGCACCACCCCCGAGCACCTGCGCCAGGTCGTCGAGCGGGTCCGGGACACCGCCCCCACCGCACGCGACCCGCGCCCCGAGCCCGGCGCCGCCTCGCTCTACCAGACCGTGCCCTTCCGCCAGGACACCTCCTACCTGGCCATCGGCGAGCGCACCAACGCCAACGGGTCCAAGAAGTTCCGCGAGGCCATGCTGGACGGCCGCTGGGACGACTGCGTCGAGATGGCCCGCGACCAGATCCGCGAAGGCGCGCACATGCTCGACCTCTGCGTCGACTACGTCGGCCGGGACGGCGTCGCCGACATGGAGGAACTGGCCGGCCGGTTCGCCACCGCCTCCACGCTGCCCATCGTCCTCGACTCCACCGAGGTCGACGTCATCCAGGCCGGCCTGGAGAAGCTCGGCGGCCGCGCGGTGATCAACTCGGTCAACTACGAGGACGGCGCCGGCCCCGAGTCCCGGTTCGCACGCGTCACGAAGCTCGCCCAGGAGCACGGCGCCGCGCTGATCGCGCTGACCATCGACGAGGTGGGACAGGCCCGCACCGCCGAGAAGAAGGTCGAGATCGCCGAACGGCTCATCGACGACCTCACCGGCAACTGGGGCATCCACGAGTCCGACATCCTCGTCGACTGCCTGACCTTCACCATCTGCACCGGCCAGGAGGAGTCCCGCAAGGACGGCCTGGCCACCATCGAGGGCATCCGGGAACTCAAGCGGCGCCACCCGGACGTGCAGACCACGCTCGGCCTGTCGAACATCTCCTTCGGCCTCAACCCGGCCGCCCGCATCCTGCTCAACTCCGTCTTCCTCGACGAATGCGTCAAGGCCGGCCTTGACTCGGCCATCGTGCACGCGAGCAAGATCCTGCCGATCGCCCGCTTCGACGAGGAGCAGGTCACCACCGCCCTCGACCTGATCTACGACCGCCGCCGCGAGGGCTACGACCCCCTGCAGAAGCTCATGCAGCTCTTCGAGGGCGCCACCGCCAAGTCGCTGAAGGCCTCCAAGGCCGAGGAACTGGCCGCCCTCCCGCTCGAGGAGCGCCTCAAGCGCCGCATCATCGACGGCGAGAAGAACGGCCTCGAACAGGACCTCGACGAGGCCCTCCGGGAGCGCCCGGCCCTCGACATCGTCAACGACACCCTGCTCGACGGCATGAAGGTGGTCGGCGAACTGTTCGGCTCCGGCCAGATGCAGCTGCCGTTCGTGCTCCAGTCCGCCGAGGTCATGAAGACCGCGGTGGCCCACCTGGAGCCGCACATGGAGAAGACCGACGACGACGGCAAGGGCACCATCGTGCTGGCCACCGTCCGCGGCGACGTCCACGACATCGGCAAGAACCTCGTCGACATCATCCTGTCCAACAACGGCTACAACGTCGTCAACCTCGGCATCAAGCAGCCCGTCTCCGCCATCCTGGAAGCGGCCGACGAGCACCGGGCCGACGTCATCGGCATGTCCGGCCTCCTCGTCAAGTCCACGGTGATCATGAAGGAGAACCTGGAGGAGCTGAACCAGCGCAAGCTGGCCGCCGACTACCCGGTCATCCTCGGCGGTGCCGCCCTCACCAGGGCCTACGTCGAACAGGACCTCCACGAGATCTACGACGGCGAGGTCCGCTACGCCCGCGACGCCTTCGAGGGCCTGCGCCTGATGGACGCGCTGATCGGCATCAAGCGCGGCGTGCCCGGCGCCAAGCTGCCGGAGCTGAAGCAGCGCCGGGTGCGGGCCGCCACCGTCGAGATCGACGAGCGCCCCGAGGAAGGCCACGTCCGCTCCGACGTCGCCATCGACAACCCGGTCCCCACCCCGCCCTTCCGCGGCACCCGCGTCGTCAAGGGCATCCAGCTCAAGGAGTACGCCTCCTGGCTCGACGAGGGCGCCCTCTTCAAGGGCCAGTGGGGTCTCAAGCAGGCCCGCACCGGCGAGGGACCCTCCTACGAGGAACTGGTCGAGTCCGAGGGCCGGCCGCGGCTGCGCGGCCTGCTCGACCGGCTCCAGACGGACAACCTGCTGGAGGCGGCCGTGGTCTACGGCTACTTCCCCTGCGTCTCCAAGGACGACGACCTGATCGTCCTCGACGACGACGGCAACGAACGCACCCGCTTCACCTTCCCCCGCCAGCGCCGCGGCCGGCGCCTGTGCCTGGCCGACTTCTTCCGGCCGGAGGAGTCCGGCGAGACCGACGTGGTCGGCTTCCAGGTCGTCACCGTCGGCTCCCGCATCGGCGAGGAGACGGCCCGCATGTTCGAGGCCAACGCCTACCGCGACTACCTCGAACTGCACGGCCTGTCCGTGCAGCTCGCCGAGGCCCTCGCCGAGTACTGGCACGCGCGCGTGCGCTCGGAACTCGGCTTCGCCGGGGAGGACCCGGCCGAGATGGAGGACATGTTCGCCCTGAAGTACCGGGGCGCCCGCTTCTCCCTCGGCTACGGCGCCTGCCCCGACCTGGAGGACCGCGCGAAGATCGCCGCGCTCCTCGAACCGGAGCGGATCGGCGTCCACCTGTCCGAGGAGTTCCAGCTCCACCCCGAGCAGTCCACCGACGCCATCGTCATCCACCACCCCGAGGCGAAGTACTTCAACGCCCGCTAGGCGCTCCGTACCCGCCCCGTCGGCCACACCAGGCGTTCGCGTCCCGCACGACGTACACTGGTCGGTCCACCGCAGGCCGGCTCCTCTCGTGGGAGCCGGCCTGATCGTCCCTCAAGGAGGTACGTGGATGACCAGCACGGTCCCCGCGCTCGGAACCCGTACGGCCGAAGGCTCCGCCCTCCAAGCCGTGCTCCTCGACATGGACGGCACCCTGGTGGACACCGAGGGCTTCTGGTGGGACGTCGAGACGGAGGTCTTCGCCTCCCTCGGCCACACCCTCGACGACTCCTGGCGCCACGTCGTGGTCGGCGGCCCCATGACCCGCAGCGCGGGCTTCCTGATCGAGGCCACCGGCGCCGACATCACCCTCGCCGAACTCAGCGTCCTGCTCAACGACGGCTTCGAGCAGCGCATCGGCCGTGACCTGCCGCTCATGCCCGGCGCCGCCCGGCTGCTCGCGGAGCTGTCCGCGCACGAGATCCCCACGGCCCTGGTGTCCGCCTCGCACCGGCGCATCATCGACCGCGTCCTGAAGTCGCTCGGCCCCCAGCACTTCGCCCTCACCGTCGCGGGCGACGAGGTGCCGCGCACCAAGCCGCACCCCGACCCGTACCTGGCGGCCGCGGCCGGACTCGGCGTGGACCCGGTCCGGTGCGCCGTCGTCGAGGACACCGCGACCGGCGTCGCCGCCGCGGAGGCCGCCGGCTGCCACGTCGTGGCGGTCCCCTCGGTCGCCCCCATCACCCCGGCCGCCCGGCGCACGGTGGTCGCCTCCCTGGAAGAGGTCGACCTGACATTTCTGCGTGGTCTGATGACCCAAATGCGCTAGCCCTTCACCAAGCGTGCGGCGGCGTTGGCGCGGCAATTCCGAGAAGGGCCGCGCGGCGCCACCCGACGGATGTTCACCGACCATTTCCACGGTCCCGGATGGCCGAATTCCAGCAGCGGCGGCCGAAGAGCAGCTGTGATGTTCGCCACGCGAACAGGGGTCGACAGTGGGGCTCGGGTGTGCTGCTTCCCGCTTGGCGAACGTTGTCGAGGAGCCTTTGTGTCCTGATTGATGAAACCCTGCACGAATCCTTCCACTGTCGGGTTTTCGGTGTGTCCACACCCGGTTTCGCTCCGTGATGAGCCCTCAACTCCGGTGGCTGCGAGCGCCCGTGCGGGCGCGGACTAATCTCGTCGCGAGAACATCGGCCACTACCCCCGTGATCCGCCGCGACACCCCTGCATGCCGGATACACGGACCGACAGCTCTGGAGAAACTCGAGCATGAACCGCAAGACTTTGGTGCTGCCGGCCGTCGTCGGCCTGCTCGCGCCGGTGCTCGCCGCCTGCGGCGGATCGGACAGCGGCAGTGGCGACGGGGACGCGATCGCCGTCGGCACCACGGACGGGTTCAGCGTCTCCAAAGAGATCACCGCGCCCTTCGACCCGGCGTACGCCTACGACGTCGGTGCCTGGAACATCATGCGCCAGACCTCGCAGACGCTGATGGTGCTGCCCCGCGGCGACGGCGAACCCGTGCCCGAGGCCGCCCAGCAGT
Organism: Streptomyces rubrogriseus; assembly: GCF_027947575.1. Classification (NCBI taxonomy): domain Bacteria; kingdom Bacillati; phylum Actinomycetota; class Actinomycetes; order Kitasatosporales; family Streptomycetaceae; genus Streptomyces; species Streptomyces rubrogriseus. The sequence continues at coordinate 2,434,760 of NZ_CP116256.1, forward strand.
GCGGATTCACCGACACCGGCAACGAGCGCTACGCCTGCACCCTGCGCGACGGCCTGGAGTTCGCCAACGGCGACCCGGTCACCGCCGAGGACGTGAAGTACTCCATCGAGCGCGTCCGGAAGATCGACGCCGACACCGAGGTGGCCTCGCTGCTGTCCACGGTGGACACCGTCGAGACGAAGGGTGACCGCGAGGTCATCTTCCACCTCAACACCGCCGACGCCACCTTCCCGTTCAAGCTGTCGACACCGGTCGCCGGCATCGTCAACCCGAACGACTACGAGAAGGACAAGCTGCGCGACGGCTTCGAACTCAGCGGCTCGGGCCCGTACACGATGAAGGCCGAGGTCAAGGGCGACAAGATGACCAAGGCCGTGTTCACCAAGAACCCCAATTACAAGGGGAGTCTCAAGGTGAACAACGACAAGGTCGAACTCGTGTCCTTCGCCGACGCCGACGCCATGGGCGACGCCATCAACAAGGGCGACATCGACGTGATGACCCGCGCGATGACGCCGACACAGATCCAGAACTTGTCCAAGGGCACGGACGGCGACGTCGACCTGGTCGAGGTGGCCGGTCTCGAGATCCGCTACCTCGCCTTCAACACGGACGCCACCACGGTCAAGGACAAGGCCGTCCGCGCCGCCATGGCCCAGCTCATCAACCGCAGCGAACTCGTCTCCGCGGTCTACGGATCCCAGGCCGAACCGCTGTACTCGATGGTTCCGGCCGGCATCACCGGCCACTCCAACTCGTTCTTCAACACGTACGGCGACCCCAGCGTCGCCAAGGCGAAGGCGACGCTGGAGGACGCGGACATCACCACGCCGGTCAAGCTGACGCTGGACTACACGACGGACCACTACGGCGCCGCGACCAAGCAGGAGTTCGAGCAGCTCCAGAAGCAGCTCAACGACAGCGGTCTGTTCGACGTCGACATCAAGGGCACGCCCTGGGAGAAGTTCCACCCGGCGGAGAGGGCGCGCGAGTACGACGTCTTCGGCATGGGCTGGTTCCCCGACTTCCCGGACGCCGACAGCTTCGTCGCGCCGTTCCTCGACAAGGGCAACACCCTCAACATCCCGTACGCCAACTCGCAGATCATCAACGACCTGATCCCCGCCTCCCGCGGCGAGGCCGACCGGCTCTCCGCGGTGGACAGCCTCACCGAGATCCAGGACATCACCGCCCGGGACGTCCCGCTGATCCCGCTGTGGCAGGGCAAGCAGTACGTCGCCACCCGCGACGACGTCACCGGCACGGCCTACCTCCTCAACTCCTCCTCCTCGCTCCAGCTGTGGGAGCTGGGCCGGGGCGTGAGCGGCTGACGCCGGCACCGGACAAGCCCGAAGGGCGCCCTCTTCCCGTCCGGAAGAGGGCGCCCTTCGCGTTGCGCGCGGGCCGTTTGCGCGCGGGCCGCTTGCGTCCGAGCCGCTTGTCCGCGGGCCCGCGGACAGTGGCTGCGTGCCGGAAGCGGCTACTGCGCGCCGGGACGCACCAGACCGCTCTCGTACGCGTACACCGCCGCCTGCACCCGGTCCCGCAGGCCCAGCTTGGTCAGCACATGGCCCACGTGCGTCTTGACCGTCGTCTCGCTGACGAACAGGTCCGCGGCGATCTCCGCGTTGGACAGCCCACGGGCCACCAGCTTCAGCACCTCGACCTCACGGTCCGTGAGCGTGTGCAGGGTGTCCGGCACCGGCTCGTCCCCGGAGGGCAGATGCGTGGCGTACTTGTCGAGCAGCCGCCGGGTGATGCTCGGTGCGAGCATCGCCTCGCCGTTCGCCACCACACGGATCGCCTGCACCAGCTCGTTGGCCGGGGCGTCCTTGAGAAGGAAGCCGCTGGCGCCCGCCTTCAGCGCCTCCACCACGTACTCGTCCAGGTCGAAGGTGGTCAGCACCAGCACCTTCGCCGGACCGTCCCGCTCCGGCCCGGTGATCTGCCGGGTCGCCTCCACACCGTCCATCCGCGGCATGCGGATGTCCATCAGCACCACATCGGGCTGCAGCGCCCGCACCTGGTCGAGCGCCTGGAGGCCGTCTCCGGCCTCGCCGACGACCGCGAGGTCCTGCTCCGCCTCCAGAATCATCCGGAAGCCCGTGCGCAGCAGCGGCTGGTCGTCGACCAGTAGGACGCGGATGGCCACGTAAGTCTCCTTCTCGCTAGTCCGGCCCCATTCTGCCCTGCGCGACGGCGCCGGGGTCGGCCGCCCTCACCGGCAGCGGGTAGGGCGGGGGAGTACCGCCGAACTCCGGACAGTGCGCCTGGTGGTCGCACCAGCCGCACAGCTTCGTGGGACGCGGCCGCCAGTCACCCGTCTCGGTCGCCAGCCGGATCGCCTCCCACAGCGCCAGCAGCTTGCGCTCGACCCGCTCCAGGTCCGCCAGGACCGGGTCGTACGTGAGCACGTCGCCGCTGCCGAGATAGACCAGCTGCAGGCGCCGCGGGACGACCTTCTTCAGCCGCCACACCACCAGCGCGTAGAACTTCATCTGGAACAGCGCGCCCTCCGCGTACTGCGGCCTGGGTGCCTTGCCCGTCTTGTAGTCGACGATCCGCACCTCGCCGGTGGGGGCCACGTCGACCCGGTCGATGATGCCGCGCAGCCGCAGCCCCGAGTCCAGCTCGGCCTCGACGAACAGCTCCCGCTCGGCGGGCTCCAGCCGGCTCGGGTCCTCCAGGCTGAACCAGCGCTCGACGAGCCGCTCCGCCTCGGCGAGCCACTGCGCCAGCCGCTCGCCCTCCGGGTCGTCCGCGAACAGCTCACCGACCTCCGGCCTGCTCTCCCGCAGCCGGTCCCACTGACCGGGGACCAGCGCCCGCGCCGTCGGCGCGGTGCGCTCGGCCGCCGGGGCGTCGAAGAGCCGCTCCAGCACCGCGTGCACCAGGGTGCCCCTGGTCGCCGCCTCGCTGGGCTTCTCCGGCAGCCGGTCGATGACCCGGAACCGGTACAGCAGCGGGCACTGCATGAAGTCGCCGGCCCGGGACGGCGAGAGCGAGGTGGGCGCCGTCGCCACGGGCGCGGGCGCGGCGACAACGGCCGCCGCCTCCGACGCCGGGGCCTCCGGCTCGACCGCCGCGTCCGTCCCGTGCGCCACTGCCGCCGCCGGTCGGGCTGGTCCGCCGGTGTCCTCCGCGACGTCCTCGGTACTCGTCTCCATGCCCACAGACCTTACGGCCGGGCACTGACAACGACCCAGCCCGCAGGCGTGACCCGTGTGACGGATGGGAAGCAGAGGGGTGCCGGAGCGGAACGGGCAGCGACGGACGCATACCATCGACACGAGACCCTCCCGTCCGCAGGCGGGAGACGCTTCGAACGAGGGGACACCGTGGACGTGAGCGGCGGGAGCGGGCAGCCGCGGTCCGGCAACGACGAGTCGGCCGTGCCCCAGGCACATCCCACGGCCCCGGCCGCCGACCCCACCGACTCCGCAGACCCGGGACCCACCGGTCCGACGGCCACGGGTCCCGAGAAGCGTGGGACCGAAGCCGCGGGCTCCGACACACCGGGTTCCGCGACGCCGAGCGCCGCGACGCCGGGCTCCGAGGCACCGGGCTCCGAGACGCCGGGCTCCGAGACGCCGGGCTCCGAGACGCCGGGCTCCGAGACGCCGGGCTCCGAGACGCCGGGCTCAGACGCACCGGGCTCCGAGACGCCGAGCCCTGAGACTCCCCGCCCCGAGACCCCGGGCAGCGGGACCCCGGCCCCCGAAACCCCGGATGCACAGGCGCCGACGCCCCCCGGGCCGGGGGAGACACCCGGCGAAGCCCCCAGACCCCCGAAGCCCCCGCGCCCCCAGGCGCCCCGAACCGGCCGCAGGCCCCCGGCACGCCGCTCACGGCAGCGGTGCCCCGCACCACCACCGCGCCGAGGCCCACACCGAGGGCGCGGGCGGGCCGGGCAAGCCGCCGCAGCGCCGACCGGAACCCGGGGGCGGGCTGCTGATGGGCCGGCCCTTCGGCGTGCCCGTGTACGTCGCCCCCAGCTGGTTCCTGGTCGCCGTCCTGATCACCTGGGTGTTCGGCGGCCAGCTCGACCGCGTACTGCCCGAGCTGGGCGCCGCCCGCTACCTGGTCTCCCTCTTCTTCGCCGTCGCCTTCTACGCCTCCGTCCTCGTCCACGAGCTCGCCCACACGGTCGCCGCCCTCCGCTTCAAGCTCCCCGTCCGCCGCATCCAGCTCCAGTTCTTCGGCGGCGTCTCCGAGATCGAGAAGGAGGCCGAGACCCCCGGCCGCGAATTCGTCCTGGCCTTCGTCGGCCCCCTGCTCTCCCTCGTCCTGTCCGGCGTCTTCTACGCCGCCCTGCTGCCCGTGGAGCCCGACAGCGTCGCCGGCGTGCTGCTGGCCGGCCTGATGGTCTCCAACCTCATCGTGGCCGTCTTCAACCTGCTGCCCGGCCTCCCCCTCGACGGCGGCCGCATGCTCCGCGCCGTCGTCTGGAAGCTCACCGGCAAACCCATGAGCGGAACGATCGCCGCCGCCTGGGTCGGCCGCGCCCTCGCCATCGCCGTACTGATCGGCCTGCCGCTGCTCACCCAGTCCCTCGGCAGCGACGCCGCGGACGACGTCGGCATGGACACCGTCATGGACGCCCTGCTCGCCGCCATCCTCGCCGCGATCATCTGGACCGGCGCCGGAAACAGCCTCCGCATGGCCCGCCTGCGCGAACACCTCCCCGAACTGCGCGCCCGCGCCCTCACCCGGCGCGCCGTCCCCGTCCAGGCCGACACCCCCCTCTCCGAGGCCCTGCGCCGCGCCAACGCCTCCGGCGCCCGCGCCCTGGTCGTCGTCGACGGCGAAGGCACCCCCGCCTCCCTGGTCCGCGAGGCCGCCATTGTCGGCGTACCCGAGCACCGCCGCCCCTGGGTACCGGTCAGCACCCTCGCCCAGGACCTCACCGACGGCATGCGCGTCTCCGCCGAGCTGTCCGGCGAGGAACTCCTGGACGCCCTGCGCGCCAACCCGGCCACCGAATACCTCGTCGTCGAGGAGACCGGCGAGATCTACGGCGTCCTGTCCGCGGCCGACGTCGAGCGCGCCTTCGTCAAGGCCATGGCAAGGCCCAGCTGAAACGCGCCCCGAAGGGACGCGGGGAACGGCGCCGGCAACCCCGTACGACCCGCGCCGTTCGCACGCACCGCGGCAAGCACCCGCCTACGCTGGTCAAGCCCCCGGCAGGGAACCGGTAGGCTGGTCACATGTCCGAACCGACCGGTGCCGCCCGCAGGCGCGGGCCCTTCACGGTCGGGGACCAGGTTCAGCTGACCGACCCCAAGGGCCGCCACTACACGTTCACGCTCGAGGCCGGGAAGAACTTCCACACCCACAAGGGTTCCTTCCCCCACGACGAACTGATCGGTGCTCCCGAGGGCAGCGTTGTCCGCACCACCGGGAACGTCGCCTACCTCGCGCTGCGCCCCCTGCTCCCCGACTACGTCCTGTCCATGCCCCGCGGGGCAGCCGTCGTCTACCCGAAGGACGCGGGGCAGATCCTCGCCTTCGCCGACATCTTCCCCGGCGCACGCGTCGTGGAAGCGGGCGTGGGCTCCGGCTCCCTCAGCAGCTTCCTGCTGCGCGCCATCGGCGACCAGGGCATGCTGCACTCCTACGAGCGCCGCGAGGACTTCGCCGAGATCGCCCAGCAGAACGTGCAGCGCTACTTCGGCGGCCCGCACCCCGCCTGGCAGCTCACCGTCGGCGACCTCCAGGACAACCTGTCCGACACCGACGTCGACCGCGTCATCCTGGACATGCTCGCCCCGTGGGAGTGCCTGGACGTCGTCAAGAAGGCCCTCGTGCCCGGCGGCATCCTGTGCTGCTACGTCGCGACCACCACCCAGCTGGCCAGGACCGTCGAGTCCATCCGCGAGATCGGCTGCTTCAACGAGCCGACCTCCTGGGAGACGATGATCCGCAACTGGCACGTGGAGGGCCTCGCCGTCCGCCCCGACCACCGGATGATCGGCCACACCGGCTTCCTGCTCACCGCCCGCCGCCTCGCCGACGGCGTCGAGCCGCCCATGCGCCGCCGCCGCCCCGCCAAGGGCGCCTACGGCGATGACTACGACGGCCCCAACGCCGGCGGAGGCTCCGGCCGCTGAGGCGGCCCCGTGCCGCGTACAACGCACAGACGCCGTGGTGGAGTTCCCGGACCTCCGGGAACTCCACCACGGCGTCGACGCGTTGACGGCCACCACACGACGGCGACCAAGCGACGGGACGCGCGCCCGCACGGAAATCGGAACGCGTACCCACCCCGCCGTTCCCCCGCACTGTGACGTGTGGCACGATGCTGGCCACCCCCACCGGCACAGCCCTCACAGGAGACACTCCTCGTGCAGCACCCCGCCGTTCCGGACCTCTCGCACACCCACACCCGGCCGATCCACTGGGTGGCCACCGCCACGGCCGTCGCGGGCGTGGTAGCCCTGTCCTCGGTCCTCCAGCCCGACGCCGCCACGGCCGCCCAGAGCGCCGACAAGGCCGCGGGCCCCGGACCGAAGAGCGCCCCCGCCCACATCGCGCCGCCCGACCCGGCCACCGTGGCCTTCCCTCTGGAATGCGGCCCCGTCAAGGCCCTGGTGCGGAAGAAGGCCTCCGGCGACCTCGACGGCGACGGCCGCCCCGAAACGGTGGCCGCGGTGCACTGCGACGCACCCATGGGCACCCCGCCCGACGGCGTGTACGTCATCACACGGGACAGCGACGGCGGCAAGCCCCGCGTCGTCGCCACCCTCGTGGACCCCAAGGACCGCCGCACCACCACCGAACTCTCGGTGCGTGACGGCGCCGTCCGCGCCACCCTCCTCGGCTACTCGACCGCCGACGTGCCCAGTTGCTGCCCCGACGTCACCGACGACGTGAAGTGGCAGTGGAAGAACGGCGCGTTCGTCAGCGACACGCCCTCACAGGCACGCACCGTGTGACCTGCGCCCCCGGGACAGACGGTGTGACACACCAGACAACAGTCACGGAACGTACGCGCCAAGTCACATTTTGGTCACTCTGAGTCCGGACCGTAGACCTCGGCCCTGTCCGAAACGCGACGCACATGGATGCACTCGCCCGGACACTCCTTCGCCGAGTCCACCACATCCGTGAGAAGCGTCAGCGGCACGGGCGTTGTCGCGCCCGGGGCCTGCAGAAGCTCGTCGTCCGCGCCCTTCACGTAGGCCAGACCGTCGATGTCCAGCTCGAACACCTCGGGCGCGTACTGCGCGCAGATGCCGTCGCCGGTACACAGGTCCTGGTCGATCCAGACCTCCAGGGCCTCGCCGTCGACAGCGGCCTCCTGCTGCACGCTCATCTCTCCTGCCGTTTCCTGCGCCGAGCCGTTCGGGAATCCGGCCAGCTCTGACGGGTGTTGAACACTTCGACCCTACCCCCGCCGGGGTTCCCCCCACGTTCCGTGGGTATTCCCCTGGCGTGAGGGAGAGCGCAAGGGTGAAGATCGGACACACCCCGACAGTCTTTGTGATCTAGGGGTTTCAATCGACACCCACCCAGGTAGGGTCTGGAAGCGTCCAGCTCCCCTTGGAGGAGGTGAGGACCGTGGCAGCCCACGACGACGACATGAACCGCGGCATCCGCCCGGGACGCGGGTCCGAGGACCCGGCCGGGCAGGTGGCCTACCTTGAGCAGGAGATCGCCGTCCTGCGACGCAAGCTCGCCGAATCTCCGCGACACACGAGAATTCTCGAAGAGCGGATCGTCGAACTGCAGACCAACCTGGCCGGCGTGTCCGCCCAGAACGAACGACTCGCCGGCACGCTCCGCGAGGCCCGCGACCAGATCGTGGCCCTCAAGGAAGAAGTCGACCGGCTGGCCCAGCCACCCGCCGGCTTCGGCGTCTTCCTGCAGGCCAACGAGGACGGCACCGCCGACATCTTCACCGGCGGCCGCAAACTCCGGGTGAACGTCAGCCCGAGCGTCGAGCTCGACGAGCTGAGGCGCGGCCAGGAAGTGATGCTCAACGAAGCACTCAACGTGGTCGAGGCCATGGAGTACGAGAGCGTCGGCGACATCGTCACCCTCAAGGAGATCCTCGAGGACGGCGAGCGCGCCCTGGTACTCGGCCACACCGACGAGGAAAGAGTGGTACGGCTCGCCGAACCCCTGCGCGGACTCACCATCCGCCCCGGCGACGCCCTCCTGCTCGAACCCCGCTCCGGATACGTCTACGAGGTCGTCCCCAAGAGCGAGGTCGAAGAACTCGTCCTCGAAGAGGTCCCCGACATCGGCTACGAGCAGATCGGTGGCCTCGGCGGACAGATCGAGATGATCCGCGACGCGGTCGAGCTCCCCTACCTCTACCCCGACCTGTTCCGGGAGCACGAGCTGCGGCCGCCCAAGGGCGTCCTGCTCTACGGGCCCCCCGGATGCGGCAAGACGCTCATCGCCAAGGCCGTCGCCAACTCGCTGGCCAAGAAGGTCGCCGAGGTCACCGGCCAGGCCGCCGGCAAGAGCTTCTTCCTCAACATCAAGGGCCCCGAACTGCTCAACAAGTACGTCGGCGAGACCGAGCGGCAGATCCGCCTGGTCTTCCAGCGAGCCCGTGAGAAGGCCAGCGAGGGCACCCCCGTCATCGTCTTCTTCGACGAGATGGAATCCCTCTTCCGCACCCGCGGCTCCGGCGTCAGCTCGGACGTGGAGAACACCATCGTCCCCCAGCTCCTCGCCGAGATCGACGGCGTGGAAGGCCTGCAGAACGTGGTCGTCATCGGCGCCTCCAACCGCGAGGACATGATCGACCCCGCCATCCTGCGGCCCGGCCGGCTCGACGTGAAGATCAAGATCGAACGTCCGGACGCCGAAGCGGCCAAGGACATCTTCGGCAAGTACCTCACCGAACGCCTCCCCCTCCACTCCGACGACCTCGCGGAGCACGAGAAGGACAAGGCGGCCACCGTCTCCAGCATGATCCAGACGGCGGTGGAACAGATGTACGCCGAATCCGAGGAGAACCGCTTCCTGGAAGTCACCTACGCCAACGGCGACAAGGAAGTCCTCTACTTCAAGGACTTCAATTCCGGCGCCATGATCGAGAACATCGTGGGCCGCGCCAAGAAAATGGCGATCAAGGACTTCCTCGACAAGAACCAGAAGGGCCTCCGCGTCTCCCACCTCCTCCAGGCCTGCGTGGACGAGTTCAAGGAGAACGAGGACCTGCCCAACACCACCAACCCCGACGACTGGGCCCGCATCTCCGGAAAGAAGGGCGAACGCATCGTGTACATCCGTACGCTCGTCACCGGAAAACAGGGCGCGGACACCGGACGCTCCATCGACACGGTGGCAAACACCGGTCAGTACCTGTAAAACGCGGGGCGGCTGCGGGTGCCCACACCGGGTACCCGCAGCCGACTGTTTTCCGGAGCCCCGGCTGGAGCAAGGCAATGACGCAAATGATCTCCCCGCCAGCGCAAAGGCGTTCTAGGCTCTTCCATACCGCCGAGTCGCGCAGTGCGGGGACGGGCACCGCACACGCATCGGAGCGCCAGCGGTACTTGAGCGGCGCCCACTACGGGCGTCGCCGGGCAAGGAGGGCCGCATGACCGTACGGCGAGTAATGGGCATCGAGACGGAGTACGGAATCTCCGTCCCCGGCCACCCCAACGCCAATGCCATGCTCACCTCGTCCCAGATCGTCAACGCCTACGCGGCGGCGATGCACCGGGCCCGCCGGGCCCGCTGGGACTTCGAGGAGGAAAACCCGCTCCGGGACGCGCGAGGCTTCGACCTCGCCCGCGAGGCCGCCGACAACAGCCAGCTCACCGACGAGGACATCGGCCTCGCCAACGTCATCCTCACCAACGGAGCACGGCTCTACGTCGACCACGCCCACCCCGAATACAGCGCTCCGGAAGTCACCAACCCGCGCGACGCCGTCCTGTGGGACAAGGCCGGCGAACGCATCATGGCCGAAGCCGCCGAACGCGCCGCCCAGCTCCCCGGCGCCCAGCCCATCCACCTCTACAAGAACAACACCGACAACAAGGGCGCCTCCTACGGCACGCACGAGAACTACCTGATGAAGCGGGAAACCGCCTTCTCGGACATCGTGCGCCACCTGACCCCCTTCTTCGTCTCCCGCCAGGTCATCACCGGCGCCGGCCGCGTCGGCATCGGCCAGGACGGCCACGAACACGGCTTCCAGCTCAGCCAGCGTGCCGACTACTTCGAGGTCGAGGTCGGCCTGGAGACGACGCTGAAGCGCCCCATCATCAACACCCGCGACGAACCGCACGCCGACGCCGAGAAGTGGCGCCGTCTGCACGTGATCATCGGCGACGCGAACCTGTCGGAGATCTCGACGTACCTGAAGCTGGGCACGACGGCCCTGGTCCTCTCCATGATCGAAGACGGCTTCATCGCCGTCGACCTCGCCGTCGACCAGCCCGTACGCACCCTCCACCAGGTCTCGCACGACCCCACGCTCAAGCACCTCGTCACCCTGCGCAGCGGCCGCACACTCACCGCCGTACAGCTCCAGATGGAGTACTACGAGCTGGCCCGCAAATACGTCGAGGAACGCTACGGCGCGGACGCCGACGACCAGACCAAGGACGTCCTCGGCCGCTGGGAAGACACCCTCAACCGGCTCGAGAACGACCCGATGAGCCTGGCCGGCGAACTGGACTGGGTGGCCAAGCGGGAGCTCATGGAGGGCTACCGCCGCCGCGACAACGTCGACTGGGACGCCGCCCGGCTGCACCTCGTCGACCTCCAGTACGCCGACGTACGGCCCGACAAGGGCCTCTACAACCGCCTGGTGGACCGCGGCCGCATCAAGCGCCTGCTCGACGAGAACGAGGTCGAGCGGGCCCGTACGAAGCCGCCGGAGGACACCAGGGCCTACTTCCGCGGGCGCTGCCTGGAGCAGTACGCGGACGACGTCGCGGCGGCCTCCTGGGACTCGGTGATCTTCGATCTGCCGGGCCGGGACTCGCTCCAGCGGGTGCCAACCCTGGAACCGCTTCGCGGAACGCGTAATCACGTCAAGGAACTCCTGGACCGCTGCCGCACGGCGGAAGACCTGGTCAGGGTCCTGGCCGGCGGGTGAGCGACCCGAGCGGGTACCGGGGAGTAAGCAGCCGGACAGGGTGGAATATCCCAGGTCCGGGAACCATGGAGATGGTCCCCGTACGTTGGAGGAAGTGCGGGGCCGATGTCGGACCAGATCTGTAGGGTCTGATCTTGACCGAGCAACTGTGTCGGGCGAACCGAGCGGGGTGAGGGTTATGGCGACCAAGGACACCGGCGGCGGGCAGCAGAAGGCCACGCGGTCCACCGAGGAGGTCGAGGAGCAGGCGCAGGACGCGCAGGCATCGGAGGACCTCAAGGAACGCCAGGAAAAGCTGAACGACGACGTGGACTCCGTCCTGGACGAAATCGACGATGTCTTGGAGGAGAACGCAGAGGATTTCGTTCGCAGCTTCGTTCAAAAGGGTGGGCAGTAAGCCCAATTTGCCTTTGAATCGAAGGTTGCAACGGGGGTCTGTAAGTGTCCGACGCGTGTGAAGCCAAGAAGTGTTCGCGGTGCCAGGAGAGCAAACCGCGCGCGGCTTTCGCGAGCAACAAGTCCATGCGTGATGGTCTTCAGGCGTACTGCCGGGAGTGCTCCGCGGAGTACTACCGGCAGCGCCAGAGGGCCAAGGGGCGGGCAGTGCGTGAGAAGGTGCCTGTCCCGCCGGGACACAAGCACTGCAGGGGCTGCGGCGAGGTAAGGCCCCATAGCGAGTGGCATCGAAAGACCAGTGCGCCCGATGGCCTGGCAAGCCGCTGTAAGGCCTGCAAGGCAGCTACTGATCCGGCAGGACACCTTCGTCGAAAGTACGGCCTCACTGAAGCTCAGCGCGACGAGATCGTGGCCTCTCAGGCGGGGGTGTGCGTGATCTGCCTGAAAGCCCCCGCCGTGCAAGTGGATCACTGCCACAAGACGGGTAGGGTCCGTGGCGTACTGTGCTTCAACTGCAATTCAGGCCTCGGTCTGTTGAGGGATGACCCCGACGCGATGTACCGAGCTGCCGACTACCTGGAAGGAATCGCGTGGAAGCCAACACTCGTAGCACCGGGCGTCTACCAGCTGCCTTCCTGACGCCCGGGTCCTCCTCTTTCATGGACTTCCTCGGGGAGCACCAGCCGGAGATCCTCCCGGGCAACCGGCAGCTCCCGCCGGTGCAGGGCGTCATCGAGGCACCGCACGGCACCACGATCGTGGCGGTCACGTTCCCCGGCGGTGTCGTGCTCGCCGGTGACCGGCGGGCCACCATGGGCAACATGATCGCCCAGCGGGACATCGAGAAGGTCTTCCCGGCCGACGAGTACTCGGCGGTGGGCATCGCCGGCACGGCCGGCCTGGCCGTGGAGATGGTGAAGCTGTTCCAGCTGGAGCTGGAGCACTTCGAGAAGGTCGAGGGCGCGCAGCTGTCCCTGGAGGGCAAGGCGAACCGCCTGTCGACGATGATCCGGTCCAACCTGGGCATGGCGATGCAGGGGCTGGCCGTGGTGCCGCTGTTCGCGGGGTACGACGTGGACCGGGGCAGGGGCCGCATCTTCTCGTACGACGTGACGGGTGGCCGGTCAGAGGAGCGGAACTACGCGACCACGGGTTCGGGCTCGGTCTTCGCGCGCGGTGCGATGAAGAAGCTGTTCCGTGACGACCTGACCGAGGAGCAGGCGACGACGCTCGTGGTGCAGGCGCTGTACGACGCGGCTGACGACGACTCGGCGACCGGTGGTCCCGATGTCGCCCGCCGGATCTATCCGATCATCACTGTGATCACCGAGGACGGTTTCCGCCGGCTCGGTGAGGACGAGGCCGCGGAGCTGGCCGGCTCGGTGCTGCAGGCCCGGCTCGAGCAGCCCGACGGTCCGCGGGCCGCGCTGCTGTAGCGGGCGCGGGTCTTCGTTGTCAGGTGGTCCAGTGATTTCGACAGGAAGGGACGGATAACCGGTGTCGACGCCGTTCTATGTATCTCCTCAGCAGGCGATGGCGGACCGGGCGGAGTACGCCCGCAAGGGCATCGCGCGTGGCCGCAGCCTGGTCGTGCTGCAGTATGCCGACGGCATCGTGTTCGTCGGTGAGAATCCGTCCCGTGCGCTGCACAAGTTCAGTGAGATCTACGACCGGATCGGCTTCGCGGCCGCCGGTAAGTACAACGAGTACGAGAACCTGCGGATCGGCGGGGTGCGCTATGCCGATCTGCGGGGTTACACCTATGACCGTGACGATGTGACGGCGCGGGGTCTGGCGAACGTGTACGCGCAGACGCTGGGCACGATCTTCTCCAGCCAGGCCGAGAAGCCGTACGAGGTGGAGCTGGTCGTCGCGGAGGTCGGGGACAGTCCGGAGAACGACCAGATCTACCGGCTGCCGCACGACGGTTCGATCGTGGACGAGCACGGTTCGGTGGCGGTCGGGGGCAACGCGGAGCAGATCAGCGGGTATCTGGACCAGCGGCACCGGGACGGCATGACGCTGGCCGAGGCGCTGAAGCTGGCGGTGCAGGCGCTGTCCCGTGACACCAACGGGACCGAGCGGGAGATTCCGGCGGAGCGGCTGGAGGTCGCGGTGCTGGACCGGACGCGTCCGCAGCAGCGCAAGTTCAAGCGCATCGTGGGCGGGCAGCTGTCGCGGCTGCTGGAGTCGGGGGCGGCGGCGGGTGCGGCGTCGGCGGACAGTGAGGCCGAGGCCGAGGCCGAGACCGACTCCGGATCGGACGAGGAGTAGGCGCCACCTGGGCCCGCCTCACCGAGGCGGGGCCGTGGACCCCCGTACCACCAGGCTGACCGGCAGGTCCCCCTTCTCGGGGGGCCTGCCTTCCAGTACCGCGAGCAGTGCGCGCATGCCCCGTTCGCCGAAGGCTTCCGCGTCGAGGCGGACGGTGGTGAGTTCGGGGTCGATGGCGGTGGCGAGGCCGAGGTCGTCGAGGCCGGTGACGGAGAGGTCGTCGGGGACGCGGAGTCCGGCCCGGCGGACGGCCTTGTAGGCGCCGGCCGCCAGTTTGTCGTCGTCGCAGACCAGTGCCGTGGGCCGGGGCCCGGGCGCGGCGAGGGCGGCTTCCGTGGCCCGCAGGGCGCCCTCGATCGAGATGGGGGCGCGGATCGTGCGCAGTTCGGTGCCGGGGACGGGGGCGAGCCGTGAGACCAGTTCGCGGGCGCGTACCTCGAAGGTCCAGGAGGGGATGTCCGCGGCGAGGTGGAGGAAGCTGCGGTGGCCCAGGGACAGCAGGTGCTCGGTGACCTGGCGGATGCCGTCGGCGATGTCGAGGTTGACGGTGGCGGCGCCCAGGCTGCCCTCGGGGTCGCTGTCGAGCATGACGAGGGGGAGTTGGTCGCCCCGGATGGCGGTCAGGGCGTCGGCGGCCATGGAGGAGGCGATGACGCCGTCCAGTGCGGCCTGGGCGGAGGCGAAGGGGTCGCGGGCGGGGCCGACGCCCTCGGGTGAGGGGTAGAGGACGACGCCGAAGCCGTGTGCGGCGGCGACCCGTGCGGCGCCGGTGTACACCTCGGCGAAGAACTCCGTGGTGAGCGCGGGGACGACCAGCAGGACGGTGCGGGTGCGGCCGAGGCGCAGGTTGCGTGCGGCGAGGTTGGGGCGGTAGCCGAGTTCCAGCGCGGCGTCGCGGACTCGCTGGGCCGTGGGTTCCGACACGCGGCCGCGCCATTTGTCGCCGAGGACCAGGGAGACCGCTGCCTGGGAGACGCCGGCGGCCTGGGCGACGTCCCGGCTCGTGGGGCGGGTGCTGCCTCGTGCCACCGTTCGCCTGCGCTTTCGTCTGGACTGCTGAACTGGCGACATGGTACGTATGGCGAGAGAAGTTATACGTAACACTTGCTGGAGTGGGACAGGGAGGTGCGTCGTGGTCGCCGGGTATCTGGACATCCTCCGGGCGAGGCATGCCGTGCGGCTGCTCGTCGGCACGCTGGTCGGGCGGTTGCCCAACGCCACAGCGGCGATCGCGATCGTGCTGTTCGTGCGGGCCGAGGGGGGTTCGTACAGCCTCGCGGGGGCGCTGGCGGCGGTGTACGGCGTCGCGAACGCCGTGGGCCAGCCGGTGCTGGGGCGGTTGGTGGACCTGCACGGGCAGCCGCGGGTGCAGCTGCCGGCCGCGGTGCTGTCGGGGCTGGCGATGGCCGTGTTCGCGTTTGCGGGGACCGGGACGGCCGCGATGGCGTACCTGTCCGTGGGGGCCGCGGGGCTGTTCACGCCGCCGCTGGAGGGCGGGCTGCGGGCGCTGTGGCCGAGCGTGCTCCGCAAGGAGGACCAGGTGCACACGGCGTACGCGATGGACGCCGTGGCACAGGAGGTCATGTTCACCGTCGGGCCGCTGCTGGTGACGGTGTGCGTGTCGCTGTGGTCGCCGCAGGCGGCGCTGCTGGTGCTGAACGGTGTCGGTGTGCTGGGTGCGCTGTCGGTGGTCGTGTCGCCGCCCTCGCGCGCGTGGCGGTCGGCGCCCCGGGAGGCGCACTGGCTGGGTGCGCTGCGTTCGGGCGGGCTGCTGGCGCTGCTGGGGGCGTTCCTGTTCATCGGGATGGCGCTCGGGTCGATCACGGTCGCCTCGGTGCCGTACGCCGACGGGCACGGGGGCGACGCCGTGTACGGGTGGCTGATGGCGGCGCTGGGGCTCGGTGCGCTGGTGGGCGGAGCGGTCTACGGGGCGCGGCAGTGGGCCGGTGAGCCGGCGCGGCGGCTGCGGGTGCTGGTGGCGCTGCTGGCGGTCTGCTACCTGCCGCTGATGCTGATGCCGGGCGCGGTGGCCATGGTGCTGCTCACGGTCCTTGCGGGGGTCTTCCTCGCGCCGTGCATCGCCTGCGCGTTCGTGCTCGTCGACGTGCACGCGCCGCGGGGGACGGTGACGGAGGCGTTCTCGTGGCTCGTGACGACGTTCACCGTGGGCGCTTCGGTGGGGACGGGTCTCGCGGGGCCCGTCGTGGAGCACGGCGGGGCGCTGTGGGGCTTCGCGGTGCCGGGGGCGGCGGGTTTCGTCTCGCTGCTCGTACTGGCGTGCACAGGGCGGGTCCTCGCAGCTCCCGTGCGGGAGGCGGTGGTTGCGGCTTCATCGGAAAATGATCCAAACCGTGCCGTCGAACCCCGTTTCAGTTCGGGTCATCAGGCGTAATGTTCAGTCATGGACCGCCGCATTTTCGGGCTGGAGAACGAGTACGGCGTCACGTGCACGTTCAGGGGACAGCGCCGCCTGTCGCCTGACGAGGTGGCGCGGTACCTCTTCCGCCGTGTCGTGTCATGGGGCCGCAGCAGCAACGTCTTTCTGCGCAATGGCGCCCGCCTGTATCTCGACGTGGGATCACATCCGGAATACGCGACACCCGAGTGTGACAACGTGACCGAACTCGTCACCCACGACAAGGCGGGCGAGCGCATTCTCGAAGGACTCCTGGTGGACGCCGAACGACGCCTGCACGAGGAGGGAATCGCGGGCGACGTCTACCTCTTCAAGAACAACACCGACTCCGCGGGCAACTCGTACGGTTGTCACGAGAATTACCTCGTGGCCCGGCACGGGGAGTTCTCGCGGCTCGCGGACATCCTCATTCCGTTCCTGGTGACGAGGCAGTTGCTGTGCGGTGCCGGCAAGGTGCTGCAGACGCCGCGCGGTGCGGTGTACTGCGTCAGCCAGCGGGCGGAGCACATCTGGGAGGGCGTCTCCTCGGCGACGACCCGGTCCCGGCCGATCATCAACACGCGCGACGAGCCGCACGCCGACGCGGAGCGCTACCGGCGTCTGCACGTCATCGTGGGCGACTCGAACATGTCCGAGACGACCATGCTGCTGAAGGTCGGCGCCACCGACCTGGTGCTGCGCATGATCGAAGCGGGCACCGTGATGCGGGACCTGACCCTGGAGAACCCGATCCGGGCGATCCGCGAGGTCAGTCACGACATCACCGGGCGCCGCAAGGTGCGTCTGGCCAGCGGCCGGGAGGCGTCGGCGCTGGAGGTGCAGCGGGAGTACTACGAGAAGGCGGTGGACTTCTGCGAGCGCCGCGGCATCCGCACGGGCACCGTGGAGCGGGTGCTGGAGCTGTGGGGCCGCACGCTGGACGCCATCGAGGCCGAGGACCTGGACCGCATCGACACCGAGATCGACTGGGTCATGAAGTACAAGCTGCTGGAGCGGTACCGGGCCAAGCACAACATGACCATGTCGCATCCGCGGGTCGCGCAGATAGACCTCGCCTACCACGACATCCACCGGCGTCGTGGGCTGTACTACCTGCTCGAGAAGAAGGGCCAGGCGGCCCGGGTCGCCAACGACTTGAAGATCTTCGAGGGCAAGTCCGTCCCGCCGCAGACCACTCGGGCCCGGCTGCGCGGCGACTTCATCCGGCGGGCCCAGGAGCAGCGCCGGGACTTCACGGTCGACTGGGTCCACCTCAAGCTCAACGACCAGGCGCAGCGCACCGTGTTGTGCAAGGACCCGTTCCGTTCGGTGGACGACCGGGTGGAGAAGCTGATCGCCGGGATGTGATCCGGGTGTGATCCGGACGGGCATGAGCCCGGACGGGTGAGAGGGGCGTCCCGGCGCGAAGGCGCGGAACGCCACACGGGCACCGTACGTTAGCCGTGCGGTGCCCTTCTCACGCCGTAGAGTTGCGCGCACGCCAGCCAACAGGACCGACCCGATACCGATACGAGGCCCCCACCGTGCGCCGACGCTCACTCCTCATCGCCGTCCCCGCGGGACTGGTCACGCTCGCCGCCTGCGGTGACAGCGACGACTCCGGCTCATCGAGCAACGCGAGCGAGAGCCCGTCGCCCGACGCGTCGGCCACCTCGGCCGCGCCGCCGCCGAAGATCGTGGACGGTCCGCTGCCGGCGATCACGGCGGGGACGAAGTTCGACGAGAAGCCGACCGTCGCCAAGGGCAGCGGCGAGCCCTCCAAGGACCTCGCGGTCAAGACGGTCATCGCCGGCGGCGGCAAGGCCGTCGCGGAGAACGACTTCATCTCGGCGAACTACCTCGGCCAGATCTGGCAGAGCGCGAAGGTCTTCGACAACTCCTACGACCGCAAGACGCCCATCGTCATCCAGCTCGCGCAGGGCAGCATCATCGACGGCTGGCGGTACGCGCTCACCGGCAAGAAGACCGGCAGCCGCGTCCAGTTCTCGGTGCCGCCGACCTGGGGGTACGGGGAGCAGGGCAACGAGCAGGCGGGCATCAAGGGCGACGACACGCTGGTGTTCGTGGTCGACGTCCAGGACACCTTCAACGCGAAGAGCAGTGCCGACGGCAAGAAGGTCGCGCAGGACGACGCGGCCCTGCCGAAGGTCGGCACCAACACCGACGGCAAGGCGCCCTCCATCGAGGTGCCGAAGGCCGACGCGCCGAAGAAGCTCGCCGCCGAGTACGTCCTGGAGGGCGACGGCGCCGAGGTCGGCGCGCAGGACAGTGTGCTCGTGCAGTACAAGGGTGTGCTGTGGGACGGCGGCAAGGAGTTCGACTCCACGTACGGCAGGAAGCAGCTGACGTCGTTCTCGCTGCAGCAGGTCGTCAAGGGCTGGGCGCAGGGGCTGACGGGCAAGAAGGTCGGCAGCCGCGTCCTCATCGTCATCCCGCCGGACCTGGGTTACGGCGACAGCCCGCCGGAGGGCAGCGGCATCGAGAAGGACTCCACGCTGGTCTTCTCCGTGGACATCCTCGCGAAGATGTGACGCCCGGGGATGTAAGACTTGGGCCGTTGCCTTTCCGCAGACAAGCAGGAGCTGAACACGTGAGCATCGACAAGCCCGAGGTCGACTTCCCGGGCGGCGAGCCCCCGGCGGACCTCGAGATCAAGGACATCTGGGAGGGCGACGGCCCGGTTGCCGAGGCCGGTCAGACCGTGACCGTCCACTACGTGGGCGTGACCTTCAGCACGGGCGAGGAGTTCGACGCCAGCTGGAACCGCGGTGCGCCGTTCCGCTTCCCGCTCGGTGGCGGCCGCGTCATCGCGGGCTGGGACCAGGGCGTGCAGGGCATGAAGGTCGGCGGCCGTCGCCAGCTGACCATCCCGGCGCACCTCGCGTACGGCGACCAGAGCCCGACCCCGGCGATCCCGCCCGGCTCGACGCTGATCTTCGTGGTCGATCTGCTCGGAGTCTGATCGAAGTACGAGCGGTCGGCGTTCGGAGCCGGTCACCTGGGGTCCATGCCTGTCCGGGCGTGGGCCCTCGGCTTTTCCCGCGCCACCGCGGGGCGGTACGGTCATCCGTCGTAAGCACCATAGGGAGAAGGGCGTCGATGGCCATTGCCAAGGCCGAGCGGCTGATGAACCTGGCGCTGTGTCTGCTCGGGACGCGGCGGCCACTCAGCAAGCGTGAGCTGCGCGAGTCGGTCGAGGCCTACCTCGAAGCGGGCTCCGACGACTCCTTCAACCGCATGTTCGAGCGCGACAAGGACGATCTGCGCGAGCTGGGACTGGTCATCGAGACCGTGGAGAGCCTCGACGGGGAGATCGGCTACCTGGCCCGCCGGGACAGCAACCGGCTGCCGCCCATCACCCTGGACGCCGAGGAGGCCGCCGCGCTCGGGCTGGCCGCGAAGGTGTGGCAGCAGGCCCGCCTCGCCGGTGCCGCGAGCGGCGCGCTGCAGAAGCTGCGGGCGGCGGGGCTGCCCGAGGACGTCGACCCCTACGAGGCGCACAGCGCGCTGGAGCCCCGTATCCCGGTGCACGAGGCGGCCTTCGAGCCGCTGATGCTGGCCTGCCGCGACCGCCGGCCGGTGCTCTTCGACTACCGCAAGGCGAACGCCGTCCAGCCCGAGCCCCGGCACGTGGAGCCGTGGGCGCTGGAGTGCTGGCGCGGCCACTGGTACCTGGCGGGCTTCGACCGCGACCGCGGTGCCGAGCGGGTGTTCCGGTTGTCGCGGATCACCGGGAAGGTGCGGTCCCGCGGTGCGCGCTTCACCGCGCCGGTGCCCGACGTCGTCACCGTCCGGGAGACGGTCGCGAGCTGGGCGGGGGAGACCGCCGACCGGTCGGCGCTGATCCGGCTCCGTGCGGGCGCGGGGTACCCGCTTCGGGCGAAGGCCGGCCGGGTGCGGGAACTCGGTGACGGCTGGGACGAGTTGGAGATTCCGTACGGGCACGGCCTGGACGCCTGGCTGGTGGAGTTCGGGCCGGACGTGGTGGTGCTGGAGCCGGCGGAGTTGCGTGCGGACGTGGTGGACCGGCTGCGTGCCGTCGCCAAGGGCTGAGGGGGAGCGGACAACACTGTGGCAGGCAAACCGGTCAGGCCCGTGAACGCCATCGACCAGACCCGGCGGATGCTGTCCCTGGTGACGTATCTGCGTGAGCGTCCAGGCGCCAGGGTCGAGGACGTCGCCCGTGCCTTCGGCATCACCGAGGACGAGCTGGTCTCCGACCTCGACGTGCTCCCGATGTGCGGGACCAGCTTCCGCGGCGGCGACCTCCTCGACATCGACACGGACGGCGAGCGCATCTGGTGGCACAACCCGGCCGCGCTGGGCGCGGACGCGGCGGAGCCGCTGCGGCTGGCGGCCGACGAGGCGACCGCGCTGCTCGTCGCCGCCCGTGCCGTCGCGACCCTGCCGGGGCTGCGCGAGAGCGACCGGCAGGCGCTGCTGCGGGCGACCGCGAAGGTGGAGGCCTCGGCCGGTGAGGCCGCCGGCGCCAGCTCGCGGCTGTCCGTCACCTTCGAGTCCGAGGGCGGTGTCTTCGCCGACGTCGACCGGGCCATCTCGGAGCGCCGCCGGCTGTGGATCCGCTACTACTCGCCGGCCCGCGACGAGGTCACCGAGCGGGAGATCGACCCCATCCGGCTGGTCAGCGTCGGGCACACGTACGTGGAGGCCTGGTGCCGCCGCTCCGAGGCCCGGCGCACCTTCCGGCTCGACCGGGTGGCCGAGATCCGCATCCTGGACGAGCCGTCCGCACCGCCGGAGGTGGAGCTGCGGGACCTGTCGGAGGGGCTGGTGCAGCCCGCCGCGGAGGACCCCGAGGTCGTCGTCGAGGTCGGTCCCGGCGGGCGCTGGGTGGCCGAGTACTACCCGCACGACAGCGCCGATGAACGTCCCGACGGCGGTCTGCGTATCACGCTGCGCACGCCCGACCCGGCCTCCCTGCGGCGGCTCGCGCTGCGGCTCGGACGGGACGGCCGGATCGTCTCCCCGCCCGCGCTGGCCGACAGCGCCCGGCAGGCCGCCCGCGAGGCGCTCGCCGCGTACGACGGGATCGAGGCGGCCGGGGCGCACGGCGGGGCCGACACCGCCGAGGGCAGCCGTCAGGGGGCAGCGGCGGCCGAGAGGCGGCACGACAGGCAGGAGCAAGGACTGTGAGCGACCCCCTGGGGCCATCCGGGCCATCCGGGCCGGCCAGGCCATCCGGGCCGGCCAGGCCACCCGGGCCGTCCGGGCCGTCCGGGTCGACCGGACCGTCCGGACCGGGCATGACCGCGGCGGTCGCCTTCGCCGGCATGAGACGCGTGTCACCGGTCGTGTTCAAGGCCGGCTGCCCGGACTGCCGGGGCCGTTTCGAACTGGCCGCGAGCGCCCTGCGCCTGGCCATCGGCGCCACGAGCCGGACCACCTTCTACTCGTTCACCTGCCCGGAGTGCGGGTCGGCCGTGCGCAAGCCGGCGGGGGAGCGGGTCGTGGAGCTGCTCACCGGCGGCGGGGTCAGGACCCTGCGCCTTCACTCCACCGTCTAGTCTCGACGTCATGTTCTGGCCGATGTTCGCGGTTGCCGTGGGTTTCCTGGGTCTCGCCGTCCTCGCGGTGTTCGCCGTGAAGGTGTTCGTGGAGGCGCAGCGCCTCGGCCGGCAGGTGACGGACTCCGCCCGCCGGATCAGCCGGGCCGCCGAGGACCTGGAGCGCGCGACCGAGAGCGCCGCCCGTGCCGTGGACGCCTTGTGAACGGCTGAAACCCGCCACGGGACGGTGCCGACGGTCCGACAGGCCGGTGTGAGTTACGTTTTGGGACACTTCGCCCTGTCACCCCACGGGCCCCGGGCGGTACGCTGCTGGTCGCGGCCAGGAAAACGAGGCCCGGTCGCGGACGGGAGTACGCACGGGGATTGCCTCACGTTCACCCCTGAGCGTTACGATCGCTGCACAAGACGATCGATCGGACGTACGTCCGGCCGGTCGGACAGCACCCACCCAGCCGCCTCGGTGAGAAGGTAAAGACTTATGTTCGGAAGGCTCGGCGCCCCCGAGATCATTCTCATCCTCGTCGTCATCATCCTGCTGTTCGGCGCCAAGAAGCTTCCGGACATGGCGCGGTCGCTCGGCAAGTCGGCGCGCATCCTCAAGAGCGAGGCCAAGGCCATGAAGAGCGAGGCCAAGTCCGACGACGCCGCCCCCGCCGACCCGCCGAACCCCGAGCAGTCCGCGGCGCAGCGCACCATCCAGGCCGCCCCCGGCGACGTGACCAGCTCCCGGCCGGTCACCGAGCCGACGGACACGACCAAGCGCTGACGCAGGGCCGGTGATCTCCGGCCCGCCGCACGAGATGGGAACGTGGGTTGCTGAAGCCTGCCCGCAACAAGGAGAAGGACCCCGAGGGGCGGATGCCGCTCGCGGAACACCTTCGTGAGCTCCGCAACCGGCTCGCGAAGGCGCTGCTGGCCATCGTCGTCGTCACGGTGGTCGCCGCCTTCTTCTATCAGTGGATCATCAACGCCCTCACGGATCCGATCCTCCAGTCGATCGGCTGTGAGAAGTCGTTCGCGGAGCTGGCCCAGTCGGAGGCCGGCTCGGAGCCGTGCGCGCAGATCACCATCAACGGTCTGCTCGGCCCCTTCACCCTGGCGCTGAAGGTGTCCCTGACGGCCGGTGTCGTGCTGGCCTCGCCGGTCTGGCTCTACCAGCTGTGGGCGTTCGTCGCCCCGGGGCTGCACCGGAACGAGAAGAAGTACGCCTACGCGTTCGTCGCCACCGGCGCCCCGCTCTTCCTGGCCGGCGCGTACTTCGCCTACGCGGTGCTGCCCACCTCGGCGAAGGTGCTGATCGAGTTCACGCCGAACGACGTCGACAACCTGCTGCCGCTGGACGAGCTGCTCGACCTCGTCACGCGCATGGTGGTCGTCTTCGGTCTCTCCTTCGAGCTGCCCCTGCTGCTGGTCATGCTCAACTTCACCGGCGTGCTGACCGGCAAGCGGATGCTCGGCTGGTGGCGCGCGATGATCATGGGCATCACGCTGTTCGCGGCCATCGCCACGCCCAGCACCGACCCGCTGACGATGATCATGCTGGCCGGTCCGATCTGGGTCCTGTACTTCGCCGCGGTCACCGTCTCGCTGCTGAACGACCGCCGCAAGGCCCGCCGCGAGGCCCTGGAGCCCGACGACGACGAGGCGTCCGACCTGGACCTCACCCCCGAGGACATCGGCGAGGTCGAGCCCGTGACCACCGCGCGTGCCCTGCCCGAGCAGGCCACGAAGGACCGGGTCAACGGCTACGACGACGTGACCTGAGGACCGCCGGGGCGGTGACGGCACGCTGCGCCGCCCCCGCGCGGCCCCCACACGGCCGATCCCGATAATGATCGTCCGGTTGTCGGTGCGGGCCGGTACGCTCGAAAGCACGATGACAGAGGATCTCTCACCGGCCGAGCGGTACGCGGCAGCCCGTCAGCGCGCTGTCGAGCAGGCCACCGCGCTCGCCTCCTTCCGCGAGATGTACGACTTCGGCCTCGACCCCTTCCAGATCGAGGCCTGCCAGGCACTCGAGGCGGGCAAGGGCGTGCTGGTGGCCGCGCCCACCGGCTCCGGCAAGACGATCGTCGGCGAGTTCGCCGTCCACCTCGCCCTCCAGCAGGGCAGGAAGTGCTTCTACACGACGCCGATCAAGGCCCTGTCGAACCAGAAGTACGCCGACCTGTGCCGCCGCTACGGCACCGACAGGGTGGGCCTGCTCACCGGCGACAACAGCGTGAACTCCGAAGCCCCGGTGGTCGTGATGACCACCGAGGTCCTGCGGAACATGCTGTACGCGGGCTCGCAGACCCTCCTCGGCCTCGGCCACGTGGTCATGGACGAGGTGCACTACCTCTCCGACCGGTTCCGCGGCGCCGTGTGGGAGGAAGTGATCATCCACCTCCCCGAGTCCGTGACCCTGGTGTCGCTCTCGGCGACCGTGTCGAACGCGGAGGAGTTCGGCGACTGGCTCGACACGGTGCGCGGCGACACCCAGGTGATCGTCTCCGAGCACCGGCCCGTGCCGCTGTTCCAGCACGTGCTGGCCGGACGCCGGATGTACGACCTGTTCGAGGAGGCCGAGGGCCACAAGAAGGCCGTCAACCCCGACCTGACGCGCATGGCGCGCCTGGAGGCGAGCCGCCCCTCCTACCAGGACCGCAGGCGCGGCCGGGCCATGAAGGAGGCCGACCGGGAGCGGGAGCGCAGACAGCGCTCGCGGGTGTGGACGCCGAGCCGGCCCGAGGTCATCGAGCGGCTGGACTCCGAGGGGCTGCTGCCCGCGATCACCTTCATCTTCAGCCGGGCCGGCTGCGAGGCCGCCGTCCAGCAGTGCCTGTACGCGGGCCTCAGGCTCAACGACGAGGAGGCCCGGGAGCGGGTGCGGGCCCTCGTCGAGGAGCGCACCTCCTCCATCCCCCGCGAGGACCTGCACGTCCTGGGCTACTACGAGTGGCTGGAGGGGCTGGAGCGCGGCATCGCCGCCCACCACGCGGGCATGCTGCCCACCTTCAAGGAGGTCGTCGAGGAGCTGTTCGTCCGCGGACTGGTGAAGGCCGTCTTCGCGACCGAGACCCTCGCCCTCGGCATCAACATGCCGGCCCGCTCGGTCGTGCTGGAGAAGCTCGTCAAGTGGAACGGCGAGCAGCACGCCGACATCACCCCCGGCGAGTTCACCCAGCTCACCGGCCGGGCCGGACGGCGCGGCATCGACGTCGAGGGCCACGCGGTGGTGCTGTGGCAGCGCGCCATGAACCCCGAGCACCTCGCGGGACTGGCCGGCACCCGCACCTACCCGCTGCGCTCCAGCTTCAAGCCGTCGTACAACATGGCGGTCAACCTGGTCGAGCAGTTCGGCCGGCACCGCTCGCGGGAGCTGCTGGAGACGTCCTTCGCGCAGTTCCAGGCGGACAAGTCGGTCGTCGGCATCTCCCGGCAGGTGCAGCGCAACGAGGAGGGCCTGGAGGGCTACAAGGCGTCCATGACCTGCCACCTCGGTGACTTCGACGAGTACGCCCGGCTGCGCCGCGAGCTGAAGGACCGCGAGCAGGAGCTGGCCCGGCAGGGCGTCAACCAGCGGCGTGCCGAGGCCGCCGTGGCGCTGGAGAAGCTGAAGCCGGGCGACGTCATCCACGTGCCGACCGGCAAGTACGCGGGCCTCGCCCTGGTCCTCGACCCGGGACTGCCGGCCGGGCGGTCCAACGGCCACCGCGGCTTCGACCACCACGACGGGCCCCGCCCGCTGGTGCTGACCGCCGAGCGGCAGGTCAAGCGGCTGGCGTCGATCGACTTCCCGGTGCCCGTCGAGGCGCTGGACCGGATGCGGATCCCGAAGTCCTTCAACGCGCGCTCGCCGCAGTCCCGCCGCGACCTCGCCTCCGCGCTGCGCTCCAAGGCCGGGCACATCACGCCGGAGCGGGCCCGCAAGAAGCGCTCCCAGGCCGCCGACGACCGGGAGATCAACCGGCTGCGCAAGGCGATCCGCGCCCACCCCTGCCACGGCTGCGACGACCGCGAGGACCACGCCCGCTGGGCCGAGCGCTACCACCGGCTGCTGCGCGACACCTCGCAGCTGGAGCGCCGGATCGAGGGCCGGACCAACACCATCGCCCGCACCTTCGACCGGATCGTCGCGCTGCTGACGGAGCTGGACTACCTGCGCGGCGACGAGGTCACCGAGCACGGCAAGCGCCTGGCGCGGCTCTACGGCGAGCTGGACCTGCTCGCCAGCGAGTGCCTGCGCGAGGGCGTCTGGGAGGGGCTGTCCCCGGCCGAGCTGGCCGCCTGCGTCTCGGCGCTGGTCTTCGAGTCACGGGCTGCCGACGACGCGATGGCGCCCAAGGTGCCCTCGGGCAAGGCCAAGGCCGCGCTCGGTGAGACGGTCCGCATCTGGGGCCGCCTGGACGCCCTGGAGGAGGACTTCCGGATCAGCCAGACCGAGGGCGTCGGCCAGCGCGAGCCCGATCTCGGCTTCGCCTGGGCGGCGTACATGTGGGCCTCCGGCAAGGGGCTGGACGAGGTGCTGCGCGAGGTCGAGATGCCGGCCGGCGACTTCGTGCGCTGGTGCAAGCAGGTCATCGACGTCCTCGGCCAGATCTCGGCCGCCGCGCCCGGTGCGGGCTCCACCGTCCCGAAGAACGCGCGCAAGGCGGTCGACGAGCTGCTGCGCGGGGTGGTCGCCTACTCGTCCGTGGGCTGACCCCGGCCCCGACGTCTCACCCGGCCCGGCGGGAGAACCCGCCGGGCCTTCGCGCGTTCCGTGCCCCGTTCCCTCATCACGGTGAGTCATTTTCGAGCGCGCTTGCGGGATCACTCCACGTGTTCGAATGACTCCCAGGTGTGCAAATGGGTCCGACCATACTTCAGCACCCATGCCCGTTTCAGGTGCTTGCCGAATATGACACGGCGATGATCCCACCGGACTAAGCTCGCCCGCAGCGCACCGAGTTGAGGTGTAATCGCGCGCTTGTTCCCAATGCGCCGAAAATCCTGACAACTCCCAGACATACCCCGCCGAAAGCTCCCCCATCCCAGCCGATTCGTTTTCAGAGGGCCTACATGGTGAGTGTTGATTCCCCTCCAGGTCGCCGCGAACTTCCGTACGCGCGCACACTGTTGCTGCCCGCCATACTGATGGCCGCGGCCACCGGGGCCGCCGTCGCCCTCGTGACGGAACCGGCCCGGCTCG
Organism: Streptomyces rubrogriseus; assembly: GCF_027947575.1. Classification (NCBI taxonomy): domain Bacteria; kingdom Bacillati; phylum Actinomycetota; class Actinomycetes; order Kitasatosporales; family Streptomycetaceae; genus Streptomyces; species Streptomyces rubrogriseus. The sequence continues at coordinate 2,461,618 of NZ_CP116256.1, forward strand.
CCGTCGGCCTGTGCGGTGCCGTCGCCACCGTGCTGGTGATCGCCGCGGCCGCCGAAGCGGTGCGGCGCGGCCGCGCCCTGCGGGCCCTGCGCGCCGAGCACGCCCGTCACACCGCGTATCTGGAACACCGGGCCGCCGGCCACCACGAGGAAATGGTCCGCCTCGGCGCCGAAGTCCTCCCCAACATCCTGCACTTCATGCGCAGGGGCGTCACGCCCCGCGAGATCATGGGCCGCCTCGGCGAGGTGAACCCCGCCTACACCGAACTCGGCGAGCCCCAGCGCGAGCTGATCCGGATGGTCTGCGAGATCGTCGACCACGAGGACGCCATGCGCGAGTCCGCCGAGCGCTCCTTCGTCGACATCGCCCGCCGGGTCCAGGCGATCGTCCACCAGCAGCAGAAGGAACTCCGCGAGATGGAGGAGGACCACGGGCGCAACCCCGAGGTCTTCGACGACCTCCTGCGCATCGACCACGGCACCTCGCTGATCGGCCGCCTCGCCGACTCCATCTCGGTGATCGGCGGCGGCCGGCCCGGACGCCAGTGGCCCGAACCGGTCGCCCTCTACAGCGTGCTGCGCGGCGCCATGTCCCGGATCCTGGAGTACCGCCGGATCAACCTGGCCTCCATCGCCAAGGTCAACATCAAGGGCACCGCCGTCGAACCGGTCATCCACGCCGCCGCGGAACTCCTCGACAACGCCACCCGCTACTCGCCGCCCGCGGCCAAGGTGCACGTCACCGCGACCGAGGTGCAGAGCGGTGTGTGCATCGAGATCGAGGACGCCGGCGTCAGCCTCAGCGAGGAGTCCCGCGGCCGCATCGAGGGCCTGCTCGAGCAGGCCAAGCGCGGCACCGACGTGCAGGACCTCGCCCACCACCCGCGCCTGGGCCTGTCCGTCGTCGGCCGGCTGTGCACCCAGTTCGGCATGGACGTCTCGCTGCGGGCCTCCGCGTACGGCGGCGTCCGCGCCATCCTCATCGTGCCCAGCAAGATGATGACCACCGAGCCCGGCGTCGGCCTCGCCCACGGCATCGGCGCCACCTCGATCCCCACCCCCGGCCCCGACGCCCTGCCCGGACCGGAGCGCAAGCCCAAGAAGCGCCGTCCCACCAGCCCCCGGATCCCCGCCACGGTCTCCATGGAGGACGACGTTCCGGAGGTGACCGAGTGGACGGCGGGCGGGCTCCCGCAGCGCCGCAGCCGGGTCAAGATGCCGCTCAGCCAGCGCCTCGCCGAGCAGGCCGCGTGGGAGCGCGAGGACGCCGAACGCGAGGCCCGGCAGGCCGCCGAGCGCGCCCGCAACGGCATCCCGGCGCCCGCGCAGCCGGAGCCCGCGCGGGACAAGGACCAGGGCGGCCTCCCGCCCGGCCACTTCATCGGCGCCTTCTGGGAGGGGCTCAAGCAGCACCCGGGCAGCGCCCAGGCCCACCAGCAGTCCAGCAGCAACGAGCCGGCCCACGCCCCGGCAGACGACGAGGGGAACCTCAAGTGATCGAGCAGCAAGGCAAGTTCGACTGGATGCTCCGGGACCTCTACGACGGCGTCCCGGGCATCGAGATGATCGTGGTGCTCTCCGCCGACGGCCTGCGCATCGCCCGCTACTCCGGGGACCCGGACGCCGCCGACCGGGTCGCCGCCGCCTGCGCGGGCCTGCAGAGCCTGGCGAGCGCCGTCAGCCAGGAGATCCCCACCAGCGACGGCGACATGAAGATGGTGCTCATCGAGATGAACGGCGGCTACTTCTACCTGATGGCCGCCGGTCCCAACGCCTACCTCGCCGTGCTCTCCGACGTCCGCTGCGAACCCGGCCGGATGGGCCTGAGCATGGCCGACCTGGTCGCCCGGATCGGCCCCCACCTCACCAGTCCGGCACGGCGCAACGGGCAGACCGTATGACTCCTCCCCAGCGCCAGAGGCGATCACCCGGGTCCGACCGGCCCGCCGCGCCCGCCCCCGGCGGCGCGCCCGCCAAGGAGGGCGAGGTCCGCAACCCCGAGCGGCTCTTCGTCATCGGCGGTGAGGGAGGCGGCGAACGCGCCGACATCGACCTCGTCACCCTGATCGTGGCCCGCGCCGACCCCCCGGTGTCCGCCACACCGGAACAGGCCGCCCTGCTGCGGCTGTGCGCCGCACCCCTGTCCGTGGCCGAGCTGTCGGCCTACCTGAGCCTGCCGTTCAGTGTGGTGACCGTGCTGCTCACCGACCTGCTGGCGTCGGAACTGGTGCAGGCCCGCGCCCCGATCGTCCGCCAGAAGGTCGCCGACCGAAACCTCCTCGAAGCGGTGATGCATGGACTTCAAAAGCTCTGACACGATCCCGGGCCCGCGGACCGAGGACCGGCTGCCGCACACGGCCGAGGCCGCCGTGAAGATCGTCATCGTGGGCGGCTTCGGGGTCGGCAAGACCACCATGGTCGGTTCGGTCAGCGAGATCCGGCCGCTGACCACCGAGGAGACGATGACCCAGGCCGGCATCGGCGTCGACGACAACTACGGCTCGGCCTCCAAGACGGCCACCACGGTCGCCATGGACTTCGGCCGCATCAGCATCACCGACGAACTGGTGCTCTACCTCTTCGGTACACCCGGCCAGGAGCGCTTCTGGTTCCTGTGGAACGGCCTGTTCGAGGGCGCCCTCGGCGCGGTGGTCCTGGTCGACACCCGCCGCCTGGAGGTCAGCTTCGACGTCATGGGCCGCCTGGAGGAGCGCGGCGTGCCCTTCGTCGTCGCCGTCAACACCTTCCCCGACGCGCCCCGCTACCCCGTCGCGGAACTGCGCACCGCGCTCGACCTGCCCGAGGAGATCCCCATCCTCGACTGCGACGTGCGGCGCCGGGCCTCCAGCCGGGACGTCCTGATGACCCTGATGCGCTTCCTGCACGCCCTCGCCATGAAGGGCGCGCTGACCTGAACCGCGCGCCCCACCGACACCCCTTGACGTAGACCCAACCCCTTTGTTTGCGGAGCGAGACTGTGACGCCTGAAAGCCACTCCCCGACCGGAACGGGCGAACCCCTGCTCGAACCACCGCCCGGCTGCCCCGCGCACGGCCTCGGGCCGGGCGGACTGCACCGGCTCCACGAGGCGGACGACCTGGAGGAGCTGTACGAGAAGCTGCGCGAGCAGCACGGGCCGGTGGCGCCCGCGCTGCTCCACGACGACGTACCCATGTGGGTGGTCCTCGGGCACGCCGAGAACCTGCACATGGTGAGCACCCCCTCCCAGTTCTGCCGCGACAGCCGGATCTGGACCCCGCTCAACGAGGGCATGGTCAAGCCCGACCACCCCCTCATGCCGCACATCGCCTGGCAGCCCATCTGCTCGCACGCCGAGGGCGACGAACACAAGCGGCTGCGCGGCGCGGTCACCAGCGCCATGTCCGACCTCGACTACCGGGAGCTGCGCCGGCACATCAAGCGCTACACCCAGCGCGTCGTCAACCGCTTCTGCGAGGAGGGCCGCGCCGACCTGGTCAGCCAGTTCGCCGAGCACCTGCCGATGGGCGTGATGTGCCATCTGCTCGGCATGCCCGAGGAGTACAACGACCGGCTGGTGGAGGCCGCCCGCGACACCCTCAAGGGCACCGAGACGGCGATCGCCAGCCACGCCTACGTCATGGAGGCGCTGGGACGGCTGACCGCGACCCGCCGGGCCGCCCCGGCCGACGACATCGCCGGCCGTCTCGTCACCCACCCGGCCGGGCTCACCGACGACGAGGTCCGCGAGCACCTGCGGGTGGTGCTGCTGGCCGCCTACGAGGCGACCGTCAACCTGATCGCCAACGTGATGCGCGTGGTGCTCACCGACCCGGGCTTCCGCGCCCAGCTCAGCGGCGGCCAGATGACGGTGCCCCAGGCGGTCGAGCAGTCCCTGTGGGACGAGCCGCCGTTCAGCACCGTCTTCGCCTACTTCGCCAAGCAGGAGACGGAACTCGGCGGCCAGCGCATCCGGGCCGGCGACGGCCTGCTGCTCGGCATCGCGCCGGGCAACGTCGACCCGCGCATCCGTCCGGACCTGGACGCCAGCATGATGGGCAACCGCGCCCACCTCGCCTTCGGCGGCGGCCCGCACGAATGCCCCGGGCAGGACATCGGGCGGGCCATCGCCGACGCCGGCATCGACGCGCTGCTGATGCGGCTGCCCGACCTCCGGCTCGACTGCGACGAGGACGACCTGCGCTGGCGGTCGTCGATCGCCTCGCGGCACCTGGTGGAACTGCCGGTCCGTTTCGAGCCCAGGGCGCAGCAGGACATCATGCAGCAGCCGAGTCACGCCCCGACCCCGGAACGGCACGCACCCTGGCACGTGGGCATGCCGAAGCCGGAACGGCGGACACAGCCGCCGCTGCCCTCCCAGCCGCCGCAGCCCGTGTCGGTGACGGCCGCCGAGCCGCAGCAGGCACCGGGGCAGCCCCGCCCGCGCGGTGCCTGGCAGCGCTTCCTGCTCTGGTGGCGCGGCTACTGACGGCCGGCCCGGCCCTCCCGCGCGGCCCAGTCCTCGTACGCGGTCCAGGCGCCGAGGGACCGGCCGCTGCGGAAGAGGTGCTCGCGCCCCGTGACCGGATCGGTGAACCCCAGCTCCCGCGCGAGCAGTTGCAGCGGGCGCCGGAAGTCACCGGCCGGCACGGGAGCGGCCACCTCCGGGTAGAGGGGGTCGCCGAGGATCGGCACGCCGAGCGCGTTCAGGTGGACGCGCAGCTGGTGCGTCTGGCCGGTGCCGGGCACCAGCCGGTACCGGCCCAGCCCGCGCTCCGGCCGGTGTGCGAGCAGCTCGACGCGGGTCACGGCGTTCGGCTCGCCGGCCACCTCGTGGGCGGCGAGCACCCCGCGCTCCTTCAGGATCCGGCTGCGGACCGTCCGGGGGAGGGTGAGCGCCGCGTCGTACGGGGCGACGGCCTCGTACACCTTGTGCACCCGCCGGTCGGCGAACAGGCCCTGGTACGCGCCGCGTTCCTGAGGGCGGACGGTGAACAGGACCAGCCCCGCCGTGAGCCGGTCCAGGCGGTGCGCGGCACCCAGCGCGGGGATGTCCAGCTCCCGGCGCAGCCGTGCCAGCGCGGTCTGCGTGACGTGCCCGCCGCGCGGGGTGGTGGCCAGGAAGTGCGGCTTGTCCGCGACGACGATGTGCGCGTCGCGGTACACGATCTCCAGCGGGAAGGGCACGGGCACCTCGGCGGGCAGCTCGCGGTGGAACCACACGAACATGCCCGGCTCGTACGGCGCGTCGCCCGCCACGGGGCGGCCGTCCGCCCCGACGAACTGCCCGGCGTCGAACATGCCGTCGACCACACCGGCGCCCGCGGCCGACAGCCGCTCCGTCAGGTGCTCCCGCACCGTGGACCACGGCCCGTCCGCGGGCAGCCGCACCCGCACCGCGTCGATGCCGTCGCGCTGCGGCAGGGGCGAGGGCGGGGGAGGGGTACGGCGTCTCATCACCTGCCAGCGTACGAGGCGGTGACCTGAGACGGCGGACCGAGTGGGCCGGGCCGCCCCGGAAAACCGCTGGGCCGCCGCACGGCACCCTTGGCAGGATGCCGACCATGCCCTACCTCACCCGCCCGGTCCTCGCCGCCGGCACCCTCTCCCGTACCCCGCAGCCCACGCTCCCCACCGGCGACGGGCTGGTGCTGCGCCCCTGGCGCACCGAGGACGCCCCCGCCGTGCACGTGGCCTTCCAGGACCCGGTGATGCACCAGTGGCACGCACGCGCCGCCGACTCCGAGGAGGAGGTGCGGGGCTGGATCACCGAGTGGCAGCGCGCCTGGGAGCAGGAGCGCGGCGTCCAGTGGGCGGTCGCCGACGCGGCGGACGACCGACTGCTCGGCCGGGTCGCGCTGCGCGAATGGGTGCTCGGTGACGGGGAGGCAGAGGTCGCCTACTGGACGACGCCGGGCGCCCGCGGCCGGGGTGTCGCCGCGCGGGCCACGCGGACCCTCGCCCAGTGGGCCCTGGACGAGATCGGCTTCCAGCGCCTGGAACTCCTGCACGCCGTGGCCAACGAGGCATCGTGCCGGGTCGCCGGGAAGACCGGCTTCGCCCTGGAGGGCACCAAGCGCAAGGCCGTCCTCCACCCCGACGGGTGGCACGACATGCACCTGCACGCACGCGTACGCGGCGACTGACGCAAGCACGACCCACGGGGCCGCCGGGGCCCCCGGCGGGCGGGGCTGCCACTGGGCCCGGGGAGGCGCCGGGGTGCTGCCTCGCCGCGCTCTCGGGCCGGTGCACGACGTGCGCCCGTGCGGGCGCGTACGCGGCGACCGACGGGCTCGTGGCCCGCGCAGCGCCAGCCAGGGGGTTCTGCGGGCCGCCAGGGGCCGGCCCGGCGGGCGGGTGTTCGCGGGTGGGCGAGGCCGTTACGCTGCCGTCGCGCCTTCCTGCTCGGCCTCGACGCGGGCGTTCCACTCGCGCTTGGAGGCCTGCCAGCCGTCCTCGTTGTGGCCGAGCCGCCAGTAGCCGGAGATGGACAGGTCCTCGCGGGGGACCTCGCGCTCCAGGCGGAGGTACCGGCGCAGCTCCTTCACGCAGGCCGCCTCGCCGTGGACGAACGCGTGCAGCCTGCCCTCGGGGAACTCCAGCGCGCGCACGGCCTCGGCCAGAGCCTGCCCGACCGGACGGCCGGCGCGGTGCAGCCAGACGACCTCCACGTCGGAGTCGATCTTCTGCTCCTCCTCGGGCCCCTCGACCTCGACGAAGGCGTACGCGCGAGCGCCGTCGGGCAGCGCCTCCAGGGAGCGGGCGATCGCGGGCAGCGCGCTCTCGTCCCCCGCGAGCAGGTGCCAGTCGGCGGCGGGATCGGGGGCGTAGGCGCCGCCGGGGCCCATGAAGTGGATCGTCTCGCCCGGCCGCACCCGCTTCGCCCAGGGCCCGGCGAGCCCCTCGTCGCCGTGGATGACGAAGTCCAGCGTCATCTCACGGTGCTCGGCGTCCCAGTGGCGGACGGTGTACGTCCGGGTCACCGGCCACTGCTCGCGGGGGAAGTCCTCGCGGATCCGCTCCATGTCGAAGGGCTCCGGGTAGGTCGCGCCCCCGGAGGGGAAGAGGAGCTTCACGTAGTGGTCGGTGCAGGTGTCCGCCGCGAAGGCGGAGAGTCCCTCGCCGCCGAGCACCACGCGCTGCATGTGCGGGGTCAGCCGCTCGGTGCGGACGACCTGCGCGGTGTGCGGCTTGCGCGGCTTGCGTGCCGGACGGTCTGCCATGACGGCCTCCCTGCTCCCTGCGTGAGATTCCCTGACTTAGGCATACCTAAGCTAGCATCCCGGCCCATGTGTGGCTCATGGAAACGGGCCGCCGCGCGGCGACGCTCAGGCGGTGAGCGTGGTCAGCAGGCGCTGCAGTGACCCGCCCAGTCCCCAGCGGACCGCCAGTGCGTCCAGCGCTTCGGCGTCGCGCGGGCCGTGCGGCAGGGCGGTGCCGGTGTCCGGCAGCGGCACGTCGTCCGCGACCCTGACCACCTTCGGGGCGACCGCGAGGTACGGCCCGGCCTCGGTCAGCCGCTTGCGCTGCGTGGGCGTCAGCCTGGCCTTCGGGTCGTCGACGGCGGCCCGGATCCCGGCCAGGTCCCCGAACTCGGCGAGCAGCTTGGCCGCCGTCTTCTCGCCGATGCCGGGCACCCCGGGCAGCCCGTCGCTCGGGTCGCCCCGCAGCAGCGCCAGATCGGCGTACCCGGCGCCGTCGACGCCGTACTTCTCGCGCAGTGCGGCCTCGTCGACGAGGTTGAGCGTGCCGACGCCCTTGACCGGGTAGAGCACGCGCACGCCGCGGGCGTCGTCGACGAGCTGGTACAGGTCGCGGTCGCCGGTGACGATGTCGACCGGGCCGGTGGCCCGCGCGGTGTAGGTGCCGATGACGTCGTCCGCCTCGTACCCCGCCACGCCGACGCGGGCGATGCCGAGCGCGTCGAGGACGGCCTCGATGACCGGCACCTGCGGGGACAGCGTGTCGGGCACCTCCTCCTGGTCGGGGCCGGCCGGCCGTTCCTCGGCCACGCGGTGCGCCTTGTAGGAGGGGATCAGCTCCACCCGCCAGTGCGGTCGCCAGTCGGCGTCCATGCACGCCACCAGGTGCTCGGGCCGGTGGTCCTTCACCAGGCGGTCGATGAAGTCCAGCAGGCCGCGCACGGCGTTCACCGGCGTGCCGTCCGGCGCCTTCACCGAGTCCGGCACGCCGAAGTAGGCGCGGAAGTAGAGGGAGGCGGTGTCGAGAAGCATCAGTCGTCCGGTCACGCCTCGCAATCATGCCGCAGGCCGGGTGCGCGGGCGGGGGAGGGCGTGTGAACTGGCTCACTTAAATGTTTGGCGCATAAGCATCGGGGCAGGCGCGCAGCCGGGCCGAAGCTGGTTGATGCATTCAACTGTTAGGGGAGCTTTGGGCCCTGCCCCTGCCCCCGAGCCAAGAGGTAAGCGTGTCAGCCAGACTAGAGGCCGAGAACCTGTACAAGGTCTTCGGCAGGAAACCGGATCAGGCGGTCGAACGACTGCGCCAGGGCGAAGACGTCCGGGAGGAACTGCGCGCCGACGGCACCACCGCCGCCGTCATCGACGCGTCCTTCACCGTGGAGCCCGGCGAGATCTTCGTGGTCATGGGGCTGTCCGGATCAGGCAAGTCCACGCTGCTGCGCATGCTCAACGGTCTGTCGGAGCCGACCGCCGGGCACGTCCGCTTCGGGGGGCAGGACCTCACCGCGCTCAGCGACCGCGAGCTGCGCATGGTCCGTTCCATGAAGATCAGCATGGTCTTCCAGCACTTCGCGCTCTTCCCCCACCGCAGCGTCCGTGACAACGCTGCCTACGGTCTTGAAGTGCAGGGCGTGCCCCGCGCCGAGCGCGAGCGCCGCGCCGACGAGGCGCTCGCCCTGTGCGGCCTGGCCGGCTGGGAGAAGTCCTGGCCCGACGAGCTGTCCGGCGGCATGCAGCAGCGCGTCGGCCTGGCCCGCGCGCTCGCCACGGACGCCGACCTGCTGCTGATGGACGAGTCCTTCAGCGCCCTCGACCCGCTGATCCGCCGCGACATGCAGGACCAGCTGCTCGACCTGCAGAAGACCCTGAAGAAGACCATCGTCTTCATCACCCACGACCTCAACGAGGCCATGCGCCTGGGCGACCGCATCGCCGTGATGCGCGACGGCCGGATCGTGCAGATAGGCACCGCGCAGGACATCCTGATCCATCCCGCCAACGACTACGTCGCCTCCTTCACCAAGGACGTCGACCGCTCCCGCGTGCTGACCGCCGCCGCCGTCATGGAGACCGACGTGCGCGGCGACGAGGCCGACTGCGACTGCGAGACGGCCCTGCCCGACACGCCGTTCTCCGAGCTGTGCGCGATCAGCGCCCGCGTGCCCCACGCGGTGGCGGTGGTCGACGGTGACCGCCGGCTGGTCGGCGTCGTCCCGGCCCAGCGGCTCATCGGCTTCCTCGGCGACGACGAGGACGTGGTCCCCGGTGTCTGCGACAGCCCGCGGGACAAGGGCGGCAAGAAGGTGATCAGCCGTGCCTAGAATCCCCCTCGGCGACTGGGTCAACAGCAGCGTCGACTGGCTGCTCGACAACGTCTCCTGGCTCTTCACCTTCCTCAAGGACATCTTCACCGGCGCCTACGACGGCATCAACGCCGTCCTCCAGGCCCCCGAGCCACTGCTGCTCGCCGGCATCTTCGCCGTGATCGCCTTCTGGCTGCGCGGCACCTTCGCCGGTGTCCTCTCCTTCGCCGGGTTCGCCTTCATCGACTCCCTCGAACTGTGGGAGAACGCGATGGTCACCCTGGCGCTCCTGCTGGTCGCCACGATCATCGCCCTGGTCGTGGCGGTGCCGGTGGGCATCTGGGCGGCCCGCTCGGACCGGGTGAGCGCGTTCGTGCGGCCGGTCCTGGACTTCATGCAGACGCTGCCCGCGATGATCTACCTGATCCCGGCGATCCTGTTCTTCGGAACCGGCTCCGCCCCGGGCATCGTGGCCACCCTGATCTTCGCCCTCGCCCCCGGCGTCCGCATGACCGAGCTGGGCATCCGCCAGGTCGACAAGGAACTGGTCGAGGCGGCCGAGGCGTTCGGCACCACGCCCGGCAACACCCTGCTGCGCGTCCAGCTCCCGCTGGCGCTGCCCACGGTGATGGCGGGCGTCAACCAGGTCATCATGCTCGGCCTGTCCATGGCCGCGATCGCCGGCATGGTCGGCACCGGCGGCCTCGGCGGCGACGTCATGGAGTCCATCGGCCAGCTCAACGTCGGCCTCGGCGCCGAGGCCGGTCTGGCCATCGTGATCCTGGCGATCTACCTGGACCGCATGACCAGCGCCCTGGGCACCCACGTCTCCCCGCTGGGCCGCCGCGCCGCGGCCAAGGCGCGCGCCGCCAAGGGCCTGAAGATCTGGTCCTACCGCCCCCAGCCGCAGGTCGCCGTGATCGGCATCGTGATCCTCGCCCTGGTGGCCGGCGGCATGGGCATGTTCGGCGGCAGCTCCGACGACGCCGACACGGCCGGCGGCGGCAAGAACGTCGGCGACGGCAAGAAGGTCTCCATCGGCTACATCCCCTGGGACGAGGGCGTCGCCTCCACCTTCCTGTGGAAGGAGATCCTGGAGCAGCGCGGCTTCGAGGTCGAGGCCAAGCAGTTCGAGGCCGGTCCGCTCTACACCGCGCTCGCCCAGGGCAACATCGACTTCCAGACCGACTCGTGGCTGCCGACGACCCACGAGCAGTACTGGAAGAAGTACGGCAAGCAGCTCGAGGACCTCGGCTCCTGGTACGACGAGACGTCGCTGGAGCTGACCGTCCCGGCGTACATGAAGGACATCAACTCCCTCGAGGACCTCAAGGGCAAGGCCGGCCTCTTCGGCGGGAAGATCACCGGCATCGAGCCGAGCGCCGGTGAGATGAACCTGCTCAAGACCAAGGTGCTCAAGGAGTACGGCCTCGACAAGGAGTACAAGGTCGTCGACAGCTCCACGCCGGCGATGCTGGCCGAGCTGAAGCGGGCCTACAGCAAGCAGGAACCGATCGTCACCACGCTGTGGTCCCCGCACTGGGCGTACAACGACTACAAGCTGAAGAAGCTGAAGGACCCCAAGGGTGCCTGGGGCAAGGGCGACGGCGTGCACTCGCTGTCCCGCAAGGGTTTCTCGGACGACAACCCGGTCGTGGCCAAGTGGCTGAAGGACTTCTCCATGACGGAGAAGCAGCTCACCAGCCTCGAGGCCGAGATCAACAAGGCCGGCAAGGGGCAGCAGCAGGAGGCCGTCCGCACCTGGCTCAAGGCCAACCCGGGCGTCGTCGACAAGCTCGCCCCGGTCGAGGGCGGCTCCGGCGCCACTCCCGCGGAGGCCAAGCAGCCGCTCGACGTGGCCTGGTTCCCCTGGGAGGAGGACGTCGCCGTCACCTACCTGTGGAAGAACGTCCTCGAGCGCCGCGGCTACAAGATGAACCTCAAGCAGATGGACGTCGGTCCGGTCTACACCGGCCTGGCCTCCGGCGGCATCGACCTCAACTTCGACGCCTGGCTGCCCTACGCCCAGAGCAACTACTGGAACAAGCACAAGGACAACCTCGTCGACCTGGGCACCTGGTACGAACCGACCTCCCTGGAGATCGCCGTCCCCTCGTACGTGAAGGACGTCAAGTCCCTCGCCGACCTCAAGGGCAAGAGCGACCTCTTCGACGGGAAGATCATCGGCATCGAGCCCGGCACCGGTGAGATGCAGCTGCTGAAGAACGACGTTCTGCCCGGCTACGGCCTCGAGGACGAGTACGAGGTCGTCGACGGCTCCACGCCCGCCATGCTGGCCGAGCTCAAGCGCGCCCTCGCCAAGAAGGAGCCGGTCGCGGTCACCCTGTGGTCGCCGCACTGGGCCTACAGCGACTACGAGCTGACCAAGCTGAAGGACCCGAAGAAGGCCTTCGGCGAGGGCAACACGATCCGGACCATCTCCAGCAAGAAGTTCCCCGAGCAGTACCCGCAGCTCACGAAGTGGATCAAGAACTTCAAGATGAGCGAGGACGAGCTGGGCAGCCTGGAGGCCGAGATCAAGGACCGCGGTCAGGGTCAGGAGGAGGAAGCCGTCGCCGCCTGGCTGAAGGAGCACCCGGACGTCGTCGGCCGGATGACCCCGCAGTAGCGCGGCACTCCGCGACGGTCACCCCGAGGGGTGGGCCCGGCGGCGTCTCCCCGAGGCGCCCCGGGTCCACCCCTCGGCTCGTTCCCGGCCCGGACACGGTAGGGATTCGGCCAACCACGGAGCGCCAGGCCACGGCCTGAGCGTGCCCGGGCTGGGGTGCGGGCGGCTGGCGGGAACACGGAAGGCCGTCCACGCCTTGAACCTGTAGGGCGTGCGCGACGGCGCGCGGACGGTCCCGCCCGTGGCGAGAAACGTGAGGTCGCGGCCACCACACCGTGACATCGATGTGACGGCCGCATGAAACGGTTTGCCGAACATGCGTAGGGTGCAGAGAACTCATCAGGACGACGGGCGAAGGAGGGAGCCGGAGCGATGGGCGACCACAAAGATCAGCACCTCCGGGTGGGCGCGGCCGTACGGCGGCGGCGCCGGGACCTCGAACTCACCCTCGCCGTGGTGTCCGAGCGCAGCGGCCTGTCCGTGCCCTTCCTGAGCCAGATCGAGAACGACCGGGCACGGCCCAGCCAGACCTCCCTGGAGAAGGTGGCCGACGCCCTGCGCACCACCGCCGTGGAGCTGCTCGCCGCGGCCGACCCCGCCTGCAGCGTCGACGTGGTCCGGGACGAGGACCCCGACCCCCAGCTGGCACCCAGGGTGCGGTCCCTGGTGCGCGGGCACCACCAGATGCACGCCTCCGAGTTCACCGGCGACCACGACGCCGGCCGGGAACTGCAGTACCGCAACGACCAGTTGATGTTCGTCGCCGAGGGCGCCGTGGAGATCGAGGCCGAGGGCCGGGCCTACCGGCTCGGACGCGGCGACACGCTGTACCTCACCGGCGGGGTCCGGCACCGCTGGCGGGCCACCGTGCCGGACACCCGGCTGGTCGTCGTCGCCGTCGCCGAGCACATCGAGGCGGTCCGGGAAGGCCCCCGCCGGTGAGGGCGTGCCGGTGAGGGTGGTCTCCCTGGTGCCGTCGCTGACCGAGGCGGTGGCCCGTACGGTGCCGGGCGCCCTGGTCGGCGCCACGGACTGGTGCACCCACCCGGCCGGTCTCGACGTCGTCCGCGTCGGCGGCACCAAGAACCCGAACACCGACCGCATCCTCTCCCTCGCCCCGGACCTGGTCGTCGCCAACGAGGAGGAGAACCGCGCCCCCGACCTGGACGTCCTGCGTGCGGCGGGCGCCGAGGTGCTGGTGACCGAGGTGCGCACCGTCCCGCAGGCCGTCACCGAGCTGGACCGGGTGCTGACCGCCTGCGGCGCGCGCTCCCGGCCCCGCTGGCTGGACGAGGCGCAGGCCGCCTGGGCCGGCCCGCCCGTGCCCGAGCGGCGCGCCACGGCCGTCGTACCGATCTGGCGCAGGCCCTGGATGGTGCTGGGCCGCGACACCTTCGCGGGCGACGTCCTGGCCCGCCTCGGCGTCGACCACCTGTACGCCGCGCACGCCGAGCGCTACCCGAAGGTCCCGGTGGACGAACTGCGGGCGGCCCGTCCGGACGTCGTGGTCCTGCCCGACGAGCCGTACCGCTTCACCGCCGACGACGGCCCGGAGGCCTTCCCCGGCCTGCCCTGCGCCCTCGTCGGCGGGCGGCACCTCACGTGGTACGGGCCGTCGCTGGCCGAGGCGCCCCGGGTGCTGGCCGCGGCCCTGCGAGCAGTACGCCGCTGAGCAGGCCGCGCGCGGTGTGCACGGCGGCCACGGCCCAGGCGGCGACGAGGAGGACGTACAGGGCGACGGTGAGCCCGTCGTAGACGACCAGGCCCGTCTCGCGGGCCAGCGCCTCGGCGCCGGTGACGCAGGTGCCCACCGGGAAGGTGAAGGACCACCAGGTCATCGAGAAGCGCATGCCCGCCCGGCGGGCCCGGACGACGTGCGCGGCGGCCAGGGCCAGCCACATCAGCGCGAAGCCCATCACCGGCACCCCGTACAGCACGGCGAAGACCGCGAAGCCCTCGGCGTACGGCCCCGGCACGACCCCCGGCGCCACGTCCGCGAACTTCCCCACGGCGGTCGTCGACTGCCCGAGCGGGCCGAGGACCAGGAACAGCGACGGGGTGAGCGCGAGCGGCAGCGGCCCGCCGGTGAGCAGCCGGCCGAAGACCACCGGCAGCGTCACCAGCGTCGCGAACAGGCTCACGCCGAACATCGCCACACAGGCGAGCAGCAGCGTCTCGCGGGGCTGCCCCGCCGGGAGGTGCGGCACCAGCAGCGGTCCGACGGCCGCGGACACCATCGGCGCGACGAGCGGCAGCAGCCAGACCGGGCTGGCCTGCCCCGGCTCGATGCGGTGGCGTACGGCCATCAGGTACGGCACGGCGACCGCCGCCGCGAGTCCGATCACCGTACCGGCGGTGAACAGCACGGTGTCCAGGGCGATGGCGGCCGGGGTGCCGATCCAGTCCCGGCCGAGGGTCAGGGCGCCGCCGCCGACCGCCAGCAGGGCCATCGACAGGCAGCCGTAGAACGGGGCCGCCGACGGGTCGAGGAGGTGGGCGCGGGCCTGGTCCCGGTGGTGGAGCCAGTGCAGGGACCTGGCGGTCAGCAGGACCGCCAGCAGGACGAGGGACAGGGCCCAGACCGCGGTGCAGGCGGCGCGCAGGCCGGTCACGTGCCCCGGGAGCGCGGCTCCGGCCGTGCCGACGATGGCGGTGCCCATGACGCACGCGTACCAGTTGGGCCCGAGATGCCGGACGGCCGGGACCCGCCGGGCGGCCTGGCCGGCGGCGGCCACGTCGGAGGAAGGGGGAGGGGAGGGGGAGCGGGGCTGGGCTGCGGTGACCATGGCTCCACGGTCGCCGCGGGCGTGGTCCCTGACCAGGGACCCTGTCCCTATGAGGGCATAAGCTGGGGTTATGGGCAGCGGCACGGGCAGTGGTACGAACGGTGGCACGGGCGGTGGCACCGAGGGCGGGCACGACACACGGGCACGGCATGTGGCGGGCTCGCTGGCACACCGGGTACCGGACCTCGGGGCGATGGAGCTGTTGCTGGCGGTGGCCCGGCTGGGCAGCCTCGGCGGGGCGGCGCGCGAGCTGGGCATCACCCAGCCGGCCGCCAGCAGCCGCATCCGCTCGATGGAACGGCAACTCGGCGTCGCCCTGGTGGACCGCTCGCCGCGCGGCTCCCGGCTCACCGACGCGGGGGCGCTGGTCACGGACTGGGCGCGGCGGATCGTGGAGGCCGCCGAGGCGTTCGACGCGGGCGCGCAGGCGCTGCGCGACCGGCGGGACTCGCGGCTGCGGGTCGCGGCGAGCATGACGATCGCCGAGTACCTGCTGCCGGGCTGGCTGGTCGCGCTGCGCGCCCAGCTGCCGGACACCGCGGTGTCGCTGCTCGCGGGCAACTCGGCGGCGGTCGCGGAGCGCCTGCTGGCCGACGACGCCGACCTCGGCTTCGTGGAGGGGGTCAGTGTGCCGACCGGCCTCGACTCCGCGGTCATCGGCCACGACCGGCTCATCGTGGTGACCGCGCCGGGCCACCCGTGGGCCCGGCGCCGACGCCCGCTGGAGGCGGCGGAGCTGGCGGCCACCCCGCTGATCCTGCGGGAGAAGGGCTCGGGCACCCGGCAGGTCCTGGACGCGGCACTGGGCGGCCTGGCCCGCCCCCTGATCGAGCTGTCCTCGACCACGGCGGTGAAGGCCGCCGCGGTGGGCGGCGCCGGCCCGTCCGTCCTCAGCGAACTCGCCGTCGGCGAGGAACTGACCACCCGGCGCCTGGTGAGCGTCCCCGTGGCGGACGTCGTCCTGGCCCGCGACCTGCGAGCGGTCTGGCCCACCGGCCACCGCCCCACCGGCCCGGCCCGCCAACTGCTCTCCCTGACCAGGGCGTAGCAGCGCCGACACAGCCGATCGGGGCCCGCCCCGCAATCGCACGGGCGACCGGCCCGGCCCGTCCCGTCCCGTGGGCTGCGGTGTCGTCTGGTCCGTACGTCCCTGTGCCGCTGGTCGGGTTCGTCGAGGGGCGTTGCCGACTTGGGCATGGGCGCGCCGACGGGGGCGGTCGGGGCCTGTCCGGGGGTGCTGTGGGCCCCTGCCCGGCGGGCTGCGATGTCGCGTGGTGCGTCGGTCCCCGTGCCGCTGGTCGGGTTCGTCGAGGGGGACCTCGGGGCCCGCGGGTCCCGAGGCGTGCGGCGTGCTCGGCACGTTCCGCCCGGGCGGCGGTCGGGCGTCGGCGACGTCGTCACCGGCCAGGGCCGGGCCGGTCCTCGGGCACCGGTCGGCCCGAACGGGCCGCGGCCACCAGGGCCCGCATCACCCGTACGTCCTCGCCCATCTCCGGGTGCCACTGCACGCCCAGGACCCAGCCGGGGCCGGAGGGCAGTTCCAGGGCCTCCACGGTGCCGTCCGCCGCGTGCGCCGAGGCGACCAGGCCGGTGCCGAGCCGGTCCACCGCCTGGTGGTGGTACGTCGGCACGAACGCCTCCTCCGGCACGGCACCGGCGTACAGCGTGCCCGGCACCGGGCGGACCGGGTGGCCGCCGAAGACGCCCACCACCTCGGCGTGCCCCTCGATGTGCTGGACGAGGGTGCCGCCCAGGGTGACGTTGAGCAGCTGCATGCCCCGGCAGACGCCCAGCAGCGGGACGCGTGCGGCCAGGGCCGCCTCGATGAGCGCCAACTCCCAGGTGTCCCTGGCCCGGGCCGGCGGACCGGTGCGCGGGTCGGGCTCGGCGCCGTAACGCGCCGGCTCCACGTCCGGGCCGCCCGCGATCACCACCCCGTCGAGGCGGGCGACGGTCGCGGCGGCGTGCTCCGGCGCGTCCGGCGGGAGCATCACGGCCAGGCCGCCAGCCCGCTGCACCAGCCGCGGATACCCGGCCGGCAACAGCGCCGCCTCCAGCTCCCACACGCCCCAGCGCGCGCCGGGCTCCAGATACGTACTGACACCGATCAGCGGCCGCTCGGCCATCCGTCCTCCAGGCAATGATCCGTTCCCATACCTTTGCCGGAGGACGCGTTCACGGCAATACGCTCACGTCAGAAACCCACGCAGCAGCGCCGCCGTCCCCGCGCAGTGCTCCCGCGCGATCTCCCGGGCCCCGTCCGCGTCCCCGTCGAGCACCGCCTCCACCAGCGCGGCGTGCTGGCGCTGGGAGTGCTCCAGGTTGCGCACCAGCAGCGGGATGCAGTCCAGCAGGTCGTTCACGGTGGCGCGGACCGCCGCGTACTGCGCCGCCAGCGCCGGTGAGCCGGACAGCTCCGCCAGGGTGAGGTGCAGCATCGTGTCCAGCCGCCGGTACTGCGCGAGCGGCGCGTCCCGCGTGCCGGCCAGCGCCTCGCGCAGCCGCGCCGCCCCCGGGTCCGACAGCCCGTGCGCCGCGCACAGCCCGGCCGCGCCCACCTCCAGCACCTCCCGGAAGCGCAGCACGTCCTCGATGTCCACCCCCGCCACCCGGCGCCGCAGCTCGTCCTCGCCGCCCGCGTCCGCGCGGGGCAGCACGAACGTTCCGCCGTAGCGCCCCCGCCGCGCCTCCACCAGCCCCTGCTCCTGGAGCACCCGCAGCACCTCGCGCAGCGTCACCCGGCTGATCCCCAGCCGCTCCGCCAGCTCCCGCTCGGCCGGCAGCCGCTCGCCCGCCGCCACCAGGCCCAGCCGGACGACCTGGAGGATCTGCTCCAGCGCCTCCTCGAAGCCGTTCCCGGCGCGCACCGGTCGCAGCACCGGCGCCAGCCGGTCCGTCACGCTCCCGGCACTTCCGCCGGATTCCTCCCGCACGCGGCCGCGCCCCCTTCCCAACCAAAGGTTCCCGGCAATACCTTATGGCTCCCGGCCAGAAGGAGGCTCTCCCCGTGGCAGACCGCACACCCCCGCTCGGGGTCGAGGAACTGCACGCCCTCGTCGCCGCCGGTGACGTCGACACCGTCGTCCTCGCCTTCCCCGACATGCAGGGCCGCCTCCAGGGCAAGCGGTTCGCCGCGCGGTTCTTCCTCGACGAGGTCCTGGAACACGGCACCGAGGGCTGCAACTACCTCCTCGCCGTGGACGCCGACATGAACACCGTCGACGGCTACGCCATGTCCTCCTGGGACCGCGGCTACGGCGACTTCGCCATGCGCGCCGACCCCGCCACCCTGCGCCGGCTGCCCTGGAACGAGGGCACCGCGATGGCCGTCGCCGATCTCGCCTGGGAGGACGGCTCCCCGGTGCTCGCCGCGCCCCGCCAGATCCTGCGCCGCCAGCTGGAGCGGCTCGCCGGACACGGGTACACCGCACAGGTCGGCACCGAGCTGGAGTTCATCGTCTTCCGGGACACCTACGAACACGCCTGGGACGCGAACTACCGCGGCCTGACCCCGGCCAACCAGTACAACGTCGACTACTCCGTCCTCGGCACCGGCCGCGTCGAACCCCTGCTGCGCCGCATCCGCAACGAGATGGCCGGTGCGGGGCTCACCGTCGAGTCCGCCAAGGGCGAGTGCAACCCGGGCCAGCACGAGATCGCCTTCCGCTACGACGAGGCCCTGGTCACCTGTGACCAGCACGCGGTCTACAAGACCGGCGCCAAGGAGATCGCCGCCCAGGAGGGCATGTCCCTCACCTTCATGGCCAAGTACAACGAGCGGGAGGGCAACTCCTGCCACATCCACCTCTCGCTCGCCGACGCCGACGGCCGCAACGCGATGGCCGACGGGACCGGCATGTCCGAGGTCATGCGGCACTTCCTCGCCGGACAGCTGGTGGCGCTGCGCGAGTTCTCCCTCCTCTACGCCCCGCACATCAACTCCTACAAGCGCTTCCAGCCCGGCTCCTTCGCCCCCACCGCCGTCGCCTGGGGCCACGACAACCGCACCTGCGCCCTGCGCGTCGTCGGCCACGGCCGCTCGCTCCGCTTCGAGAACCGCCTCCCCGGCGGCGACGTCAACCCCTACCTCGCGGTGGCCGGCCTGGTCGCGGCCGGACTGCACGGCGTCGAGCAGCGCCTGGAGCTGCCCGACCCCTGCCCCGGCAACGCCTACGCCGCCGACTTCGAGCACGTCCCCACCACCCTGCGCGAGGCCGCCGAGCTGTGGGAGAACAGCACCCTCGCCAAGGCCGCCTTCGGGGACGAGGTCGTCGCCCACTACCGCAACATGGCGCGCGTCGAACTGGACGCCTACGACGCCGCCGTCACCGACTGGGAACTGCGCCGCTCCTTCGAACGCATGTGAGGCACCGGTTGTCCGAGCTGTCCGAGCCGTCCGAGAAGCTCCCCGACGAGCTACGTGTCCTGAACCCCGCCACCGAAGAGGTCGTCGCCACCGTCCCCGCCGCCTCCGCGGCCGACGTGGACGCCGCCGTCGCCCGCGCCGCACGGGCGCAGACCGCCTGGGCCGCCCTCGCCCCCGGCGACCGGGCCCGGCTGCTGCGCCGCTTCGCCGTCACCGTCGACGAGCACCTGGAGGAGCTGGCCCGCCTGGAGGTCCGCCAGGCCGGGCACCTCCTCGGCAACGCCCGCTGGGAGGCCGGCAACGTCCGCGACCTGCTCGACTACGCCGCCGGGGGAGTGGAGCGGCTCACCGGCCGCCAGATCCCGGTGGCCGGCGGCCTGGACGTCACGCTTCTGGAACCCCTCGGCGTCGTGGGCGTCATCGCCCCCTGGAACTTCCCGATGCCGATCGCGGCCTGGGCCACCGCGCCGGCGCTGGCGGCGGGCAACGCGGTCCTCCTCAAGCCCGCCGAGACGACCCCGCTCACCGCGCTGCGCCTGGCCGAACTCGCCCTGGACGCCGGCCTTCCCGAGGGCCTGTTCCAGGTGCTGCCCGGACACGGGCCGGTCGCGGGCGACGCGCTCGTCGAGCACCCCGGTGTCGCCAAGATCGTCTTCACCGGGTCCACGGCCGTGGGCCGGCAGGTGGCCGCCAAGGGCGCCGCCCTCCTCAAACCGGTCACCCTCGAACTCGGCGGCAAGAGCCCCAACATCGTCTTCGCCGACGCGGACGTCGAGGCCGCCGCGGCCGCGACGCCCATGTCCTTCCTCGACAACAGCGGCCAGGACTGCTGCGCCCGCACCCGCATCCTCGTCCAGCGGTCCGTGCACGACCGCTTCCTCGAACTCCTCGCCCCCGCGATCGAGGCCGTCCGGGTCGGCGACCCGGCCGACGAGAGCACCGGGATGGGCCCGCTGATCTCCCGCGCCCAACTGGAGCGCGTCCGCTCCCACGTCCCCGCCGACGCCGCCGGCATCCGCGGCAAGGCGCCCGAGGGCGGCCCCGGCTTCTGGTTCCCGCCGACCGTCCTCACCGGCGTCGACGCGCACGCGCGCGTGGCCGTCGAGGAGGTCTTCGGGCCCGTCGCCGTCGTCCTGCCCTTCGACGACGAGGCCGACGCGGTCCGCCTGGCCAACGCCACCGCCTACGGCCTGTCCGGTTCGCTGTGGACCCGGGACGTCGGCCGCGCCCTGCGCGTGTCGGGCGCGGTGCGCGCCGGGAACCTGTCCGTCAACTCCCACGCCAGCGTCCGCTACTGGACGCCGTTCGGCGGCTTCAAGCAGTCCGGCATCGGCCGCGAGCTGGGCCCGGACGCGCTGACCGCGTTCACCGAGACCAAGAACGTCTTCATCAGCAGCACCCCATCGAGCACGGAGGGCCCCGCACAGTGAGCGAAGACATCGTCTGCCGCAGGCTCGTCGGCCGTACCGCGGTCGTCACCGGGGCGGGCAGCGGCATCGGACTCGCCGCCACCCGCAGGCTCGCCTCCGAGGGCGCCCACGTCGTCTGCGGCGACGTGGACGAGACCCGGGGCAAGGCCGCGGCCGAGGACACCGGCGGCATCTTCGTCAAGGCCGACGTCACCGACCCCGAGCAGGTCGAGGCGCTGTTCGCGGCGGCGTACGACACCTACGGCAGCGTCGACGTCGCGTTCAACAACGCCGGCATCTCGCCGCCCGACGACGACTCGATCCTGGAGACGGGGCTGGAGGCGTGGAAGCGCGTCCAGGAGGTCAACCTCACCTCCGTCTACCTGTGCTGCAAGGCCGCCATCCCCTACATGCGGCGCCAGGGGCGGGGGTCGATCATCAACACCGCCTCCTTCGTGGCCCGGATGGGCGCGGCCACCTCGCAGATCTCGTACACCGCGTCCAAGGGCGGCGTCCTCGCCATGTCCCGGGAACTGGGCGTGCAGTTCGCCCGGGAGGGCATCCGGGTCAACGCGCTGTGCCCGGGTCCGGTCAACACCCCGCTCCTCCGGGAGTTGTTCGCCAAGGACCCGGAGCGGGCCGCGCGCCGCCTGGTGCACATCCCGGTGGGCCGGTTCGCCGAGGCCGAGGAGATCGCCGCCGCCGTCGCCTTCCTGGCCAGCGACGACTCCTCCTTCGTCAACGCCACCGACTTCCTGGTGGACGGCGGCATCTCCGGGGCGTACGTCACACCGCTGTAGATCCCCGCGCGTCGCGTCCTACAGTGCCGGGATGAGCATGACGCCGCCGCCCGGCTGGTACCGCGACCCGTCGGCCCCGCACCAGGAACGCTGGTGGGACGGCACGGCCTGGACGGAGCACCGCCGCCCTCCCGAGCCCGTCGGGTACGGGCCGGCGGTGGGCCAGGCTCCCGTACCCGTGCCGGTGCCGGGTCCGGAGCGCGGGCCGGGCACCGGCGGACGCGGCAAGGCCGTCGCCGTCACCGCCGCCGCGGCCGTGCTGGTCGCGGCGATCGTCACCGGCGTGTTCGTGCTGGGCGAGGACGACGAAGGCAGCGCGCGGACGCGGACCCCGCCGGTCACGGCGACCGCCACCGACCCCGCGCCGGTCGACGACCCGCCGTCCTCCTCACCCACCGCCTCCGAACCCTCCGCCGACGACCCGGCCCTGGTCGAGGACCAGCTCAACGGCATCACCCTGCCGCTGCCGGACGGCTGGGTCCGGCCCGAGCACGTCGCCGAGGACGACGTCATGATGACCACCGACGGCACCTACGACTGCCCCGCCGACGGCAGCGTGTGCCGGCACGGCCTCGTCGTCTCGCGCACCGTCACGGCGAACGCCGAGTCCTCCCCGAAGGTCCTGGCCCAGCAGGACATCGAGGACGCGGCCGACGACGCCTACGACCGCGACCTGATCGGCAACAAGCCCTTCGGCGGCATCGAGTCCCACGAGGAGGTGGCGTCCGGCCCCGTCGCGGTCGCCGGACGCGCCGGGTACTACGTGCGCTGGCGGGTGACGACGGCCGAGGGACCCGGCGGCTACGTGCAGTCCATGGTGTTCCCGTCCACCGTCGGCACCGAGTCCCCGATCCTCGTCCGCTACGTCTTCGACGCAGGCGAGGACGGGCCGCCGCTGGCCGACATGGACACCATCACCAAGGGCATCCGGCCGATCGGCGACGCGGACACCGGCGGCGGCGTGGGCAGCGGCATCGGCCCGACGGACTGACCCGCCCCGGAAGGGCTCCCGCTACAGGAAGGTGTGCCCCTCGCCCCGGTACGTCGGCACCGTCGCCGTCACCGCGTCCCCCTCCACCAGGTGCAGCGCGTCGAACCGCTCGCACAGCTCCCCGGCCTTGGCGTGCCGGAACCACACCTTGTCGCCGATGAGCAGGTCGTCGGCGGGCGAGCCCAGCAGCGGCGTCTGGACCTCACCGGGCCCCTCCTGCGGGTCGTAGCGCAGACCCTCGGGCAGATACGGCACCGGCAGCCGGTCGGGGCCCGCCGCGCCGGAGGCCGGATACCCGCCGCCGAGCACGGTCACCACCCCGACGCCCGGCCGCCGCACGACGGGCTGGGCGAACAGCGCCGCCGGACGACCGCTGAACGACGTGTAGTTGTCGAACAGCCGCGGCACGTACAGCCCCGACCCGGCCGCGATCTCCGTCACCGCGTCCTCGGCGGCGGTGTGCTGCACGCTGCCCGTGCCGCCGCCGTTGACGAACTCCAGGCCGGGCACCACGGCCCGGACCGCCCGCACCACGGCCGCCCGCCGCTCGGCCAGTTCCCGACGCGCGGCCGCCTGCATCAGCCGCACGGCACGCGACCGGAACGGATGCCCCGCCACCGCGTCCCCGACCCCGGCGACATGCCCCTCGTACGCCATGATGCCGACGACCTCGAACCCCGGCCGACGGGTCACCGCCCGGGCCAGGTCGGCGACCTGGGCGGGGGAGTGCAGCGGCGAGCGCCGGGCACCGACCCGCACCCGGCCCCCGAGCAGCCGCAGCGACGTGTCCAACTCCAGGCAGACCCGCACGACTTCCCCGCCGCCGTCGCCGTCGCGCGCCGCGTCGACGAGGTCCAGCTGCGCCGGGTCGTCGACCATCACGGTCACGGCGGAGGCGAGCTTGGGATCCGCCGTCAGCTCTGCGTACCCCGCGCGGTCCGCCGACGGATAGGCGAGCAGCACGTCCTCGAAACCGGAGCGCGCCAGCCACAGGGACTCGGCCAGCGTGAACGACATGACGCCCGCGAAACCGTCCCTGGCCAGGGCCCGTTCCAACAGCGCACGGCAGCGTACGGACTTGCTGGCGACCCGGACCGGCTTCCCGCCGGCCCGGCGGACCAGGTCGTCCGCGTTGGCATCGAAGGCCTCCAGGTCCACGATCGCCACGGGGGCGTCCAGATGGGCGGTGGCCCGGTCGTAACGGGCCCGGTCTGCGGCGCGTGCGGTCATGACGGCAGCCTGCCAGACAGGATTACCGCAGGGTAGGGGGACGATCCGGGCCAATGCCGCGGCCGCGCGGACTGGTTCCCCGTCGGGCGGGGTCACGCCGTAGAGTGACGCGCACGCACGGGCGGATCCGGCCCCGGCGGCAGGGCCCCGGCAGCCCGCGCCGGGATGGCGGTCCTCCCGAGCGGGTATGCGTGCCCGGGACGGATCGGTTCCGCGCCGGGCCGGGCAGGAGACCACGGTCAGGACCACCGTCTCCGGCCCGTGTCGGAGAAACGGGCCGGGCCCGAGGAAACGGGGGGTGCATGAGCACGGAAGCGCGCCGCGCCTCCCTTCCGCCGCACCTCCAAACTCCGCCCCGCCCGGCGACTCCGCCCCGTCCCGAGGCGCCGCCGCGCACGGACCCCGGACCGCCCTCCGCGCCCACGCCGGGCACCGACGAGACGCCCCGACCGGATGCCGCCGCCGGGCCGCCGGCACCCCCGCGTGCCGGGGGTGCGCCGGTGCCGGGGTCCGCGCGGGGTCCGGACGCGGCTGCCAGCCCGGAGTCCTCGGACCGTTCCGGCTCCGCGCCGGATCCCGCCACGTCGTTCGGCCGGGCGGTACCGCCCCGCCCCACGCGGGAGCCCGCGGCGGGACCGGACTCCGCGCCCGGTTTCGGAGGCGCCTCCCGTCCGGCGTCCGGGTCCCGACCGGCTGCCGCTTCCGGACCGCGGACGTCCGCCGCTGGCCGAGCTGTGCCCCGCCCGGCGGCCGGGCCGGGCCCGGATGTCCCGTTCCGGGCGGCAGCGCCGCGTTCGCCGGTGCCGCCGCACCCGGGGACCCCGCCCCGACCCGGTGTTCCTCCCCGCCCGGCGCAGGCGCCGGCGGGGAGCGCGGCGAGGCCGCGGAGCCCGGGCGCCTCGGCGCACCGGTGGGACCGGCGCACCCGCATCCACGGCGGGCCGTGAGGGCCGTGACGGCCGTGGGGAACGTCCACCGCCCCGGACGACGGCCGGAGCGGGGACGCCACGGGCCCCGGTGCCCGGACCGGCTACCCGCGCTTCCGGCTCGGCGACTCCCGGTCCGCCGACGCCGCCGCCCCGCCGCCCAGCGCCTCCGCCCGCTTCCCCGACGCCGCCCCGACCGTCGGCAGGGACGCCCCGCGCGGCGACGGCGCGGCGCAGGCGCCCTCCCGCCGTCCCGGCGCCCCCGCACAGACCCCGGCGGAGACGACCGCACGCCTGCGCCCGATACCGGCGGCGCCGGACCCGGAGACGGCGGCCGGAACGGACGTTCCCGCGCCCCGGGCAGCCGTCCCGCCCTCCGGCCCCGACGCCCCCCGCACCCCCGACCCGGCCCTCTCCTGGAGCACTCCGTACGAGGCGCGGCCCCGGGTCTCCTTCGGGGAGCCCGAGGGGTACGACGGACTGGCCCGGCCGCGCCCGCTCGGCGGGCGTCCGCGACCGCAGGTCGTCGCCGCGGCCGTCTGTCTCGTGCTCGGCGTGGGGCTCCTCACCGGAGCCGTCACCGGCAGCTGGCTCGCCGGGGACTCCGGGGACGACGGCGCGCGCAGCGCGTACACCGAGGCCGGGGACCTGTGGCACAGCGTGCCCGTCGACCAGCTGTTCCCGCCCACCGTCCAGGGCAAGGGCGCGGGACCCGGCGGAGCCGACCGCACCTGGACGCGGGTCGCGGTCGCCCCGGACGGCGACTGCGCGGGCGCCTTCGACCGGCTCCTCGCCAAGGTGCTCGACCCGGTCGGCTGCGCCCGCCTGCTGCGCGCCACCTACACCGACGCCACCCAGAGCCACGTCACCACCGTCGGCCTGCTCTTCACCAAGGCCGACGCCGCCGCGATGACCTCGCTGGCGGGCCGGTTCGAGAAGGAGGGCCTGGGCCGCCGGGACGACCTCATGCCCCTGCCGTACCCGGCGAAGGACACGGTCGCCGAGGGCTTCGGCGCACCCCAGCGGGGATCGTGGACCGTCTCCGTCCTCACCGACGCCCCCGTCGTCGTCTACGCCGTGTCCGGCTGGGCCGACGGCCGCACCGTCGACGAACCCGAACCCGCCGAGGAGGCCATCGAGTCGGGTGCCGCGTCGGCGCCCGCCCAGGCCGGTCTCGGCCACGAGGCGCAGGGCCTCGCCGACCGCGTCGAACGCGCCCTGCGCAGACACGTCGGCGCGCCCACGGAGCACCCGTCGTGACCCCCGCGGACATCCGCCGCAGGACCGGCGCCCTGAGCCTCTTCCTCGCCGCCGCCCTCGTCCTCGCCCCGACGCCCGCCGCGCACGCCGACGGCATCCGCGCCCAGCAGTGGGCCCTGGACGCGATGCACACCCAGCAGGCGTGGCGCACCACCAAGGGCGCGGGCGTCACCGTCGCCGTCCTGGACACCGGCGTCGAGGCCGACCACCCCGACCTGACCGGCAACGTCCTCCCCGGCAAGGACCTGGTCGGCTTCGGTGCGAGCGAGGGCGACCGCTCCTGGGCCCGGCACGGCACCGCCATGGCCGGGATCATCGCCGGCCACGGACACGGCACCGGCAACACCGAGGGCGTCATGGGCATCGCCCCGGAGGCCAGGATCCTCCCCCTGCGGGTGATCCTGGAGGACGGCGACCCCTCCCGCGCCAAGGCCCGCAAGACCCGCGGCAACGCCCTGGCCGAGGGCATCCGCTGGGCCGCCGACCACGGCGCCGACATCATCAACCTCTCCCTCGGCGACGACTCCGCCTCCGCCCACCCCGAACCCGCCGAGGACGAGGCCATCCAGTACGCCCTGAAGAAGGGCGTGATCGTCGTCGCCTCGGCCGGCAACGGCGGCGAGAAGGGCGACCACATCTCCTACCCGGCCGCCTACCCGGGCGTGATCGCCGCGACCGCCGTCGACCGCTACGGCACCCGCGCCTCCTTCTCCACCCGCCGCTGGTACGCCACGGTCAGCGCCCCCGGCGTCGACGTGATCATCGCCGACCCCGACCACCGCTACTACGAGGGCTGGGGCACCAGTGCCGCCTCCGCCTTCGTCTCCGGGGCCGCCGCCCTGGTGAAGGCGGCCCACCCGGATCTCACCCCGGCCCAGGTCAAGTCCGTCCTGGAGGACACCGCACGCAACGCCCCGGCCGAGGGCCGCGACGACTCCCGGGGCTTTGGCTTCGTCGACCCGGCCGCCGCCATCGAGGCGGCCGGACGGCTCAAGCCGGAGGGCCTGAGGGCGGCGTCGTACGGGGACGAGTACTTCGGCACCGGACCGGACGCCCCCGACTCCGACGACGACACCTCCGCCTGGGCCGCACCGCTGGCCGGCGGGGCGGGCGGCGTCCTGGTGGTCGCGGCCGTGGTCCTGTGGCGGGGCCGCCGCGAACGCCCCGACGACTTCTGACCGCCCGGAGAGACCCCTAGGGCGTGTCGTCGGTCACCACGGACACCGCCGCCCGCGCCGCCGCCTCGGTCAGCGAGATCCCCTCCGCCTGCGTACCGCTGCCCCGCGATACCACCGCCACCAGGCAGCCGTGGCCGCCCGTCTCCACCCGCCCGATGCTGTTGACGATCCACAGTCCGGTGGTGCTGCGCCGCAGCCAGCCGTTCTTCAGCGCCCACGTCGAACCGGCCGTCGAACCGGCCGGGTCGGCGGCCGCCGACACACCCCACCGCTGACCGTCCGCGATCCGCTCCATCAGCCCGCGCACGTACGCCCGTGAGGCCTCGCTCAGCGCCGAGCCGTCCGGCACGAACACCTGGCGCAACAATGCGACCTGGTCGGCGGCGGTGGTCCGGGTCAGCCCCCACAACGGGCCGTCGCCGCCCTCGGTGCCGGTCAGTCCGAAGCGTTCGTTCGCCGCGTCGAGTCCTTCGGCCGTCCCGATCGCCCGCCACAGTGCCGACGCCGAGTCGTTGTCGCTGTTCTCGATCATCGCGGTGGCGTACGTCCTCTCCGCCGCGGTGAGCGAACGTCCCGCGTCCTGCGCCTGCAACAGCAGCGCCGCCAGGATGTCGACCTTGACGATGCTCGCCGTGTCGAAGGCGCCCGTGCCGTACGCGGCGCCCGCGCCCGAGTCCGGGTCGAGCACCGCCACCGACACCTCGGCGCCGTCCGGCACCGGCACCGACGCCATGGCGGCGGCCAGCCGCGCGTCGCCGTCGACCCCCGGTTCGACCGGCTCGACCGTCTCCACCGATGCCTCCCCGCCCGAGGGTGCCGAGGCCGACGACGATACGGCGCCGCCGGCGCCCGGGCCTGCGTGGCCCTGCCAGTACCCGGCGCCGGCGGCGGTGGCGCCGAGGACCGCCAACGCGATCAGTGCGGGCCGTACCCGGGCAGGCCGACGCCGGGCCCGCCGCGCCCGCCGGGCTCTGGAGGATGCCATGGCGGCGATGGTCCAGCCGGTTGCTGTGCGGGTCGTTTGGCGGAGGTTAAATCCGGGTCAGAGACCCCTGAGAGGCCGGTGAGGAGCGCCGTACCGGTGCCCCGATAGGGTCGGGGACCGTGGCGAACAAGAACATCCCCGACTCCGCCTTCTCCGACGACGACGGCACCGCCGACCCCCGGCTGAGCGCCGCGCTCGCCGCCTGGTCCCAGGACCGCGCCGCCGTCGGCCCGGTCCTGGAGGCGCTCAAGGGCGCCAGGCTGCTCGTGCCCGTCGTCGCCGTACTCGGTGAGGCGGAGGAGGACGAGAACGGCCTGCGCCGCGAGAAGACCAGCGACATGGCCGTGCCGACCCTGAAGGCGGGCGACCGCACCGCGCTCCCCGCCTTCACCTCGACCGCGTCGCTCGCCCGCTGGGACCCCGCGGCCCGTCCCGTCGCCGTACCGGTGCACCAGGCACTGGAGGCCGCCGCGCACGAGAAGGCGGACACCGTCGTACTGGACCTGGCGGGCCCGGTGCCGTTCGAGCTGACCGGAGCGGTGCTGCTGGCACTGGCCGAGGGACGTACGACGACCGACCCGCTCGCCGACCCGGCCGTGGCCGGGGCCGTGCGCGCCGCCCTGGCCGACGAGCCCGCCGTGCTCCGCGCCCACCTCGGACCGGGACGCGCCGACGGCACGCTCGCACTGGTCCTGGACCCGGCCGCCGACGCGGCGAAGGCCGCGCGCGCCGTCGCCGAGCGGCTGGCCGCCGACGACACGCTGAGGGCCCGCCTGGTGCGCGGCCTCGACCTGGCACTGCTGCCGGCCGGGGCGACGCCGCCGGGCGAGCCCTTGTACGTGCGGGGGTAGCTCCGGGTCGCCGGGCGGCGGTCAGCCGTAGACCGCGCCCGTGTACTTCTCGCCCGGGCCCTGCCCCGGCTCGTCCGGGACGAGCGAGGCCTCGCGGAAGGCGAGCTGGAGCGACTTCAGACCGTCGCGCAGCGGCGCCGCGTGGAACGAGCTGATCTCGGTCGCCGTCGCGTCCAGCAGACCGGCCAGCGCGTGCACCAGCTTGCGCGCCTCGTCCAGGTCCTTGTGCGCGTCGCCCTCCTCGGTGAGGCCCAGCTTCACGGCGGCGGCACTCATCAGGTTGACGGCGACCGTCACGATCACCTCGACCGCCGGGACCTCGGCGATGTCGCGGGTCATGGCGTCGAAGTCGGGGTTCGCCGAGGGTTCGGGAGGGGTCTCACTCATGCCGCACACGATAGGCGCAGCGGGGGAGCGGGCCCCACTCGGACTCGGTTAGCCCTTCCCCGGCCGAGCTGCTAACCTTGTGTAACGACCGGTCGGACACGCACGCCCACGGCAGCGGATCCGGCCCACAAGTGGAGGCTTCGAACTCCCACCTGGCCGTCCTCCGGACGGCGGGTCACCGGTCAGGCGGTCCCGTCCCACGGCGGTGACCAGCCCGAAATCGCGCCCCGCGGTCATCGCGGCGGTGCTCCGGTAGCAGTTCGAGGAGCCCCGCCTGTGATCGTCCGGGGCATTTTTTGTGCGCCGGCGCGGTTAGGTCTATCGAACACAGACGTTACGCGGCTGTCCGCCAGACCGTCGCGTGGTGCTACCGAGGAGGATCCATCAGCGCCGAGCCCCGCATCAACGACCGGATTCGCGTTCCCGAGGTGCGACTTGTCGGTCCCAGCGGCGAGCAGGTCGGGATTGTCCCGCTTGCCAAGGCCCTGGAGCTTGCGCAGGAGTACGACCTCGACCTCGTCGAGGTCGCGGCGAACGCCCGTCCGCCCGTGTGCAAGCTCATGGACTACGGGAAGTTCAAGTACGAGTCGGCCATGAAGGCCCGTGAGGCGCGCAAGAACCAGGCGCACACGGTCATCAAGGAGATGAAGCTCCGGCCGAAGATCGACCCGCACGACTATGACACCAAGAAGGGTCACGTCGTCCGGTTCCTCAAGCAGGGCGACAAGGTCAAGATCACGATCATGTTCCGTGGTCGCGAGCAGTCCCGGCCGGAGCTCGGCTACCGACTGCTGCAGCGTCTCGCGGAGGACGTCCAGGACCTCGGCTTCGTGGAGTCGAACCCGAAGCAGGACGGCCGGAACATGATCATGGTCCTCGGTCCGCACAAGAAGAAGACCGAGGCGATGGCCGAGGCTCGCCAGGCGCAGGAAGCGCGCAAGGCGGACGCGAAGGCGAACCCCGGCAAGTCGCAGAACGCCGCGGAGGCCGACGCCGACGTCGAAGCCGAGGCCCCGGCCGAGGCACCTGCCGAAGCGTGACCCCGGGGGACCGCCAGTCCCCAGGACACCAACCGATACAAGAGCGACGCTCCACCCCGTGCCCGGTTTCACGACCGGGCACCGGAGCGCCACCGACGAGGAGAGAACGGCGCTATGCCGAAGAACAAGTCGCACAGCGGTGCCAGCAAGCGCTTCAAGATCACCGGCTCCGGCAAGGTGCTCCGTGAGCGCGCCGGCAAGCGCCACCTGCTCGAGCACAAGTCGTCCCGCGTGACGCGTCGCCTCACCGGCAACGCCGAGATGGCCCCGGGCGACGCCGCGAAGATCAAGAAGCTTCTCGGCAAGTGACGTACGGGCGCCACTGAGCGCCGTACGGCAGGACCGGGACCCAATCGATACCGGGCCGCGTGAGGACCACCGCGGCCCCGCTACAAGGAGTTAACAAGTGGCACGCGTCAAGCGGGCAGTCAACGCCCACAAGAAGCGCCGGGCGATCCTCGAGCAGGCCTCCGGCTACCGCGGTCAGCGTTCGCGCCTGTACCGCAAGGCCAAGGAGCAGGTCACCCACTCGCTGGTCTACAACTACAACGACCGCAAGAAGCGCAAGGGTGACTTCCGCCAGCTGTGGATCCAGCGCATCAACGCCGCTGCCCGCGCCAACGGCATCACGTACAACCGCTTCATCCAGGGCCTGAAGGCCGCCAACGTCGAGGTCGACCGCAAGATCCTCGCCGAGCTGGCCGTCAACGACCCGAACGCGTTCGCCGCGCTCGTCGAGGTCGCGCAGAAGGCGCTGCCGAGCGATGTGAACGCGCCGAAGGCGGCGTGACGCTGCGCTGGCTCTAGCCGGTTGTCGAAGGGACCCGCAGGCTTGAAGCCTGCGGGTCCCTTCGGTTGCCGTTGTCCGGTTCGATTTCGGCTGCGGGTGCGTTGTGGCTGGTCGCGCAGTTCCCCGCGCCCCTTTGGGGCGCGTTGCAGTCCACGACGATTCAGATGTGAAGGTGAGCAAGAGTGCGTCCTGTCAGCCCCGAGCTGATCTCCCCACGGTCCCCCCGTGTCGCCGCCGCGCGGCGGCTCGGGAAGCGGAACTTCCGGGGGAAGGAGCGGCTTTTTCTGGCCGAGGG
The DNA here is from genome assembly GCF_027947575.1 of Streptomyces rubrogriseus. Classification (NCBI taxonomy): domain Bacteria; kingdom Bacillati; phylum Actinomycetota; class Actinomycetes; order Kitasatosporales; family Streptomycetaceae; genus Streptomyces; species Streptomyces rubrogriseus. The sequence continues at coordinate 2,493,024 of NZ_CP116256.1, forward strand.
GCCGCAGGCCGTGCGGGAGGCCGCGGGGTATGGGGAGACGCTGGTCGAGCTGTTCGCGACCGTGGAGGCCGCCGAGCGGTACGCCGACATCGTGGGGGCCGCGCGTGACGTCGGTGCCCGGGTGCACCTCGCCGCCGACTCGGTGATCGAGGACATCTCCACCACCGTCACCCCGCAGGGTCTCGTCGGGGTCTGCCGGTTCCTGGACACGCCCTTCGAGGAGATCCTCGCCGCCCGGCCCAAGCTGGTCGCCGTCCTCGCGCACGTGCGGGACCCCGGCAACGCGGGCACCGTGCTGCGCTGCGCCGACGCCGCCGGGGCCGAGGCGGTGGTGCTCACCGACGCCTCCGTCGACCTGTACAACCCCAAGGCCGTACGCGCCTCCGTCGGCTCCCTCTTCCACCTGCCGGTCGCCGTCGGCGTCCCCGTCGAGCGGGCCGTCGCCGGGCTGCGGGAGGCGGGGGTGCGGGTGCTGGCCGCGGACGGCGCGGGCGAGGACGACCTCGACACCGAGTTGGACGCCGGCACCATGGGCGGGCCCACCGCCTGGGTGTTCGGCAACGAGGCCTGGGGGCTGCCGGAGGAGACCCGCGCCCTCACCGACGCCGTCCTGCGCGTCCCGATCCACGGGCAGGCGGAGAGTCTGAACCTCGCGACCGCCGCCGCCGTATGTCTCTACGCGTCGGCGCGTGCACAGCGCGCCGCCGGAGGGTGCCGCTCCGTCACCGAGAGCTAGTAGGGTGACCAGCTCAAGGCCCCTGCGCGGTTGAGAGGTGGGGTACGGGGATGAGCGTCGGCACGAGCAGCGCACCGGGAGCACGCCAGGTGCCGCGCCCGCCCGCGCCCCGCACGTCCGTCGATCCCGCCGACCTCGGCATCGACCCGGACCAGCTGCCCGACGGCCTGGTCGTCGCCGACGAGCACGGCCGGGTGGTCTGCTTCAACGCCGCCGCCGTCCGGATCACCGCCACCCCCGCCGCCGAAGCCCTCGGACAGCCCCTGGAGAGCGCCCTGCCGCTGGAGGACCTGGAGGGCCGCCGCTGGTGGCAGCTCACCGACCCCTACGGCGGCCTCGCCATCCGGGTCCGACAGCCCGAGCGCAACCTGCTGCTCCCCGGCGGACGGGAGGTCCTGGTCACCGCCCGCTACGTCCGCGCCGAACGCCTCGGCCCCGTCCACCGCGTCGTCGTCACCCTGCGCGATACCGAGGCCCGCCGCCGCACCGAGCGCAGCCATGCCGAGCTGATCGCCACCGTCGCCCACGAGCTGCGCTCCCCGCTCACCTCCGTCAAGGGCTTCACGGCCACCCTGCTGGCCAAGTGGGAGAGGTTCACCGACGACCAGAAGCGGCTGATGCTGGAGACCGTCGACGCCGACGCCGACCGCGTCACCCGGCTCATCGCCGAGCTGCTCGACATCTCCCGGATCGACTCCGGCCGCCTGGAGGTGCGCCGCCAGCCCGTCGACATCGGCGCCGCCGTCGGCCGGCACATCCAGGCGTACGTCGCCTCCGGTCTGGAGGCCGACCGCTTCCTGCTCCGCCTCGCGCAGCCGCTGCCCGACCTGTGGGCCGACCCCGACAAGGTCGACCAGGTGCTCAGCAACCTGCTGGAAAATGCCGTGCGGCACGGCGAGGGAACCGTCACCATTGACGTCACGCCCACGGCGTCCCCCCGCGAAGGGGAGGACACCGGCACGTCGGTCACGGTGAGCGACGAGGGGGCGGGCATCCCGGAGGAATCCATGAACCGCGTCTTCACCCGCTTCTGGCGGGGCAGCAAGCGCGGTGGCACCGGCCTCGGGCTGTACATCGTCAAGGGCATCGTCGAGGCCCACGGCGGCACCATCACGGTCGGCCGCGCCCCCGGGGGCGGCGCCGAGTTCCGATTTACGTTGCCCGTGGCGGCACCGGCGTACCTCACCTGAGCATCAGCTGAGACGGCCGACGACCCCACGGGCGTAATCCAGCGTTCCACAGCCCCGTTAGACTCGGTCTTTGGCACCTTTGCGTCCAGATCCGCAGACGAAGCGTCGACGAAGCGTCTCCGCCGTGTCTGAGGACCGTAGACGGGGCGTCCCAGCCAGCCAATCGGAAGCACGGGAAGAGATGTCGGCACCGAATAAGTCGTACGACCCAGTCGAGGTCGAGGCGTTGAAACCGGAAGAGATCGAGCGCATGCGGGACGAGGCGCTCGCCGCCTTCGCCGCCGCGGACTCCCTCGACGCGCTCCAGGAGGCCAAGGTCGCCCACACCGGCGGCACCTCCCCGCTGTCGCTGGCCAACCGCGAGATCGGCGCCCTGCCCCCACAGGCCAAGGCCGAGGCCGGCAAGCGCGTCGGCATGGCCCGCGGCGCCGTGAACAAGGCGCTGGCCGCCCGCCAGGAGGAGCTGGAGGCCGAGCGCGACGCGCGCGTCCTGGTCGAGGAGGCCGTGGACGTCACGCTGCCCCACGACCGCGTGCCGGCCGGCGCCCGCCACCCGCTCACCACGCTCTCCGAGCGCATCGAGGACATCTTCGTCGCCATGGGCTACGAGGTCGCCGAGGGCCCCGAGGCCGAGGCCGAGTGGTTCAACTTCGACGCCCTCAACATCGGCCCGGACCACCCGGCCCGCGGCGAGGCCGACACGTTCTTCGTGCAGGGCCCGGAGGGCGGCGCCGAGTCCGGCGTCGTGCTGCGCACCCACACCTCGCCCGTGCAGATCCGCTCGGCGCTCTCCCGCGAGCTGCCGGTCTACGTGATCTGCCCCGGCCGGGTGTACCGCACCGACGAGCTGGACGCCACGCACACCCCCGTCTTCCACCAGGTCGAGCTGCTCGCCGTCGACGAGGGCCTGACCATGGCTGACCTCAAGGGCACGCTGGACCACATGGTCCAGTCGCTGTTCGGCGCGGAGATGAAGACCCGGCTGCGGCCGAACTTCTTCCCCTTCACCGAGCCGTCCGCCGAGATGGACATGCTCTGCTACGTCTGCAAGGGCGCGTCCGTCGGCAACCCCGACCGGCCCTGCCGCACCTGCTCCAGCGAGGGCTGGATCGAGCTGGGCGGCTGCGGCATGGTCAACCCGCGGGTGCTCACCGCCTGCGGTATCGACCCCGAGAAGTACAGCGGCTTCGCCTTCGGGTTCGGCATCGAGCGGATGCTGATGTTCCGCCACAACGTCGAGGACATGCGAGACATGGTCGAGGGTGACGTCCGGTTCACCCGGCCGTTCGGGATGGAGATCTGATGCGGGTCCCGCTTTCCTGGCTGCGGGAGTACGTCGACCTGCCGGCCACCGAGACCGGCCGCGACGTGCAGGCCAAGCTGATTTCGGCCGGCCTCGAGGTCGAGACCGTCGAGCACCTGGGCGCCGACCTCAAGGGCCCCCTCGTCGTCGGCCAGGTGCTGACCATCGAGGAGCTGGAGGGCTTCAAGAAGCCGATCCGCTTCTGCACGGTGAACGTCGGCCGGGCCAACGGCACCGGTGAGCCGCAGGAGATCGTCTGCGGCGCCCGGAACTTCGCCGTCGGCGACAAGGTCGTCGTGGTCCTCCCCGGCGCCACCCTGCCCGGCGGATTCTCGATCTCCGCCCGCAAGACCTACGGCAAGACGTCCCACGGCATGATCTGCTCCAGCGACGAGCTGGGCATGGGCGACGACGGCACCCACGGCATCATCGTGCTGCCGCCGGAGACCGAGGTCGGCAAGGACGCCATCGAGCTGCTGGAACTGGTCGACGAGGTGCTGGACATCGCCGTCACCGCCAACCGCGGCGACTGCCTGTCCATCCGCGGTGTCGCCCGTGAGGCCGCCATCGCCTACGGCCTGCCGCTGCGCGACCCGGCGCTGCTCGACGTGCCCGGTCCCAACGCCTACGGCTACCCGGTGAAGATCGCCGACCCCACCGGCTGCGACCGCTTCACCGCCCGCACCGTGACCGGCCTCAGCGCCGAGGCCCGCTCCCCGATCTGGCTCCAGCGCCGGCTCCAGAAGGTCGGCATGCGCCCGATCTCGCTCGCCGTCGACGTCACCAACTACGTGATGATGGAGCTGGGCCAGCCCCTGCACGCCTACGACCGCTCCCTGGTCCAGGGCACCATCGGCGTGCGCCGGGCCCAGGAGGGCGAGAAGATCGTCACCCTCGACGGCACCGAGCGGAAGCTGCACGCCGAGGACCTGGTCATCACCGACGACCGGGGCCCGATCGGCCTCGCCGGGGTCATGGGCGGCGCCAACACCGAGATCGCGGACCACGGCGACACCGAGAACGCGACGAGTGACGTGGTCATCGAGGCCGCCCACTTCGACCAGGTGTCCATCGCGCGCACCGCCCGCCGGCACAAGCTGTCCTCCGAGGCGTCCCGCCGCTTCGAGCGCGGCGTCGACCCGCAGGCCGCCGCCGCTGCCGCGCAGCGCACCGTCGACCTCCTCGTGCTGCTCGCGGGCGGCACCGCCGAGGCCGGCGTCACGGAGATCAGCGCCCCGTCCGCACCGCACACCATCAGCGTCCCGGCCGACCACCCGGACAAGGTCGCGGGTGTGGAGTACGGCCGGGAGACCGTCGTGCGCCGCCTCCAGGAGGTGGGCTGCGACGTCTACGGCCAGGACGAGCTGATCGTCACCGTGCCGTCCTGGCGGCCCGACCTCACCGACCCGAACGACCTCGCCGAGGAGGTCATCCGCCTGGAGGGCTACGAGAACCTGCCCTCCACGCTGCCCCGACCCCCCGCGGGCCGCGGCCTCACCTCCCGGCAGCGGCTGCACCGCCGCGTCGGGCGGGCCCTGGCCGGTGCCGGTTACGTCGAGGCGCTGAACTACCCGTTCGTCGGCGAGCAGGTCTTCGACCAGCTCGGTCTCGACGCCGACGACCCGGCCCGCCGCGTCGTCAGGCTGGTCAACCCGCTCAGCGACGAGGAGCCCGCGCTGCGTACCTCGCTGCTGCCGGGCCTGCTCGCGGCGCTGCGGCGCAACGACGGCCGGGGCGCGCACGACCTCGCGCTGTTCGAGACCGGCCTGGTGTTCCACCCGCGCGACGAGCAGCGCGTCGCCGCCAACCTGCCCGTCGACCGGCGCCCCAGCGAGGAAGACCTCGCCGCGCTGGACGCGGCGCTGCCCGACCAGCCCCGGCACGTCGCCGTGGTCCTGGCCGGCGCCCGCGAGCAGGCCGGCTGGTGGGGCAAGGGCCGTCCGGCCGACTGGGCCGACGCGGTCGAGTCCGCCCGGACCGTCGCCCGCGAGGCCGGCGCCGAACTGGGCGTCCGCAAGGGCCAGTACGGGCCGTGGCACCCGGGCCGCTGCGCCGAGCTGTTCGTCACCGTGGACGGCGAGGAGCGCGTCGTCGGACACGCGGGTGAGCTGCACCCGCGGGTCGTGAAGACGCTGGGCCTGCCCGCGCGCACCTGCGCGATGGAGCTGGACCTCGACGCGGTGGAGCGGGTCGGCGACGACATCCCGCAGGCGCCGGGCATCTCCACCTTCCCGGTCGCGACGCAGGACGTGGCGCTGGTGGTCGACGCGTTCGTCCCGGCCAGTGAGGTCGAGGCCGCGCTGCGCGAGGGTGCGGGCGAACTGCTGGAGTCCCTCCGGCTGTTCGACGTGTACGACAACGCGGAGCAGCTCGGTGAGGGGCGCAAGTCGCTGGCGTACGCGTTGCGCTTCCGCGCGGGGGACCGGACGTTGACGGTCGACGAGGCGTCGGCCGCCCGCGATGCCGCGGTCGCCCTCGCGGGCGAGCGGGTCGGAGCGGTGCTGCGCAGTTAGCGGTTCGGTTCGCCCAAGGGGCGTGGGGTTTCTGCCGGTTCGGCGGCCGCGGGTAGTCGGTGGCCGGTCGCGCAGTTCCCCGCGCCCCTTGACGGACGTCAGCGCGACGTGCCTTCTTCGGGGGCGCGGGGAACTGCCTCTGCGTACCCGGCGGAGCCGGCTCGCCGTCCGCCCCGCCACGGAGTGTCGGGCAGGCAGCTGGGCGGACGGCGCGGATACGGGCCGCCGCACTGTACGAGGGGGAGCCGGCGGCCCGGCCGGCCTCTTTCGAGGCCCCTCAGTCAACCGGCCCGGAACTCTCCGCGACAGCGCGCACACGCTGCGGATGCGCGTACTCCGTTCACACCCCGTGTGAAGACCGACGCACTACGCTGTCGGCACCGATTCACCGGGGGCACCCATGCAGCCCAACACCCTGCTCGACGCGATCCTCGACGAGGCCGGGATCTCGCACGCGGGACTGGCCGCGCACGTCAACCAGGCGGGCCGGGCGCGCGGGCTCGCACTGAGGTACGAACACACCGCCGTCGCGCGGTGGTTGAAGGGCCAGCGTCCGCGCGGCCAGGTGCCCGACCTGATCTGCGAGGTCCTTGCGTCCCGGCTGCACCGCCCCGTCACCCTCGACGACATCGGCCTCGGCGTGCCCGGCGAACCCGCCGCCCCGCACACCGGATCGCTGTCCGGGTTCGTGGAGCGCGCCACCGCCCTGTGGCGCTCCGACCAGCAGCAGCGCCCGCACATCCTCGGCGCCCCCGCGCTCACCGGCACGCCGGCCGTGCTGCCCGTTTGGGAGTGGGAGAACCCGCCCGAGGACACGGACGTCTCCCGCGGCGGGCGGCACCGGGTCACCGCGGCCGACCTGGAGACGGTGCGCTGCGCCCGTACGCACTACGAGCAGATGTACCGCAAGGCCGGCGGCATCGCGACCCGCGCCCGCATCGTCGGCTTCCTCAACTCCGAGGCCGCGCCGCTGCTGCGCGGCAGCTACACCGACGCCACCGGACGGCAGTTGCACCGGGCCACCGGGGGCCTGGTGGCCGTCGCCGGGATCTGCGCGTACGACTCCGACGCGCACGGCCTCGCGCAGCGCTACTTCCACCAGGCGCTGCGGCTCGCCAAGGCCAGCGGCGACCGGGGGCTCGGCGCGTACGTCATCGCGCTGCTGGTCAACCAGGCGCTCTTCATGCGGGAGTACCGGCAGGCCGTCGCCTTCGCCGAGGCCGCGCTGCGCGCCGCCGGCCGGCACATCACCCCGGCGCTCGCCTCCGACCTGTACGCGATGCAGGCGAAGGCGTACGCGCACCTGGGCGACGGCAGCGGCGCGCTGGCCTGCATCCGCCGGGCCGAGCAGGCCGCCGAGCGCATCCGGCGGGGGTACGAGCCCGACGAGACCGGCTACGTCCAGCCCGGACTGGTCAACGTCCAGGTGGCGGAGGCGCTGCTGAGCCTCGGTGAACTCGCGGCGGCCGGGGAGCACGCGGCGGCGGCCGTCGACACGCCCGCGCACGACCGGGGCCGCGTGCACCGGCTCGCCATGCTCAGCACGATCGAACTGCGTCAGGGCCACGCGGACAAGGCGGTGGCGACGGCCGTGCGGATGGCCGAACAGGCCCGGGGAATGGAGTCCCACCGGCTGCGCGACAGACTGCGCGCGGTGCGCGAGCACCTGGTGAGCAGCGGTTGCGCGGGCACGGCCGAGGCCGCCGAACTCATCGACGGGGCACTGCGCGTACCGCTGTAGGCGTCCCGTCCGCCCCGCCCCTGCGCCCACCCCTGCGCCGTGAGCGGCCCCGTACGCCTGCTGCCGGAACGCTGCTGCTGCGATATTGCCACCTACTCAAAGAAAGGTGGCAGAACAGTGCAGTGGGCGAAACAGAGCGAACAAAATGTGTACTCAAATCGATGGTTCAGCGTCAATCTCGCCGATGTCCTCCTGCCGGACGGCCGGCACCTCGACCACTTCCTGATACGGATGCGCCCCGTGGCGGCCGCCACGGTCGTGAACGAGGCCGACGAGGTCCTCCTGCTGTGGCGGCACCGTTTCATCACCGACAGCTGGGGCTGGGAACTGGCGGCCGGAGTCGTCGAGGACGGCGAGGACGTCGCGGTGGCGGCGGCCAGGGAACTGGAGGAGGAGACGGGCTGGCGGCCCGGACCGCTGCACCACCTGATGAGCGTGGAGCCCTCCAACGGCCTCACCGACGCCCGGCACCACGTCTACTGGGCCGAGGAAGGCACGTACGTCGGACACCCCGTGGACGACTTCGAGTCGGAGCGCCGGGAATGGCTCCCCCTCAAGCTCGTCCCCGACCTCGTCGCCCGCGGGGAGGTCCCGGCCGCCAACATGGCGGCCGCGTTACTCCTGCTGCACCACCACAGGCTCGGGCGCGATCAGCCGTAGGCGTAGAAGCCCGAGCCGCTCTTGCGGCCGAGGCGGCCCGCGTCGACCATGCGCTGGAGCAGCGGGGGAGCGGCGTACAGCGGCTCCTTGTACTCCTCGTACATCGAGTACGCCACCGAGGCGACCGTGTCCAGGCCGATCAGGTCGGCCAGCTTCAGCGGGCCCATCGGGTGGGCGCAGCCCATCTCCATGCCGTTGTCGATGTCCTCGCGGCTGGCGATGCCCGACTCGAACATCCGGATCGCGGAGAGCAGGTACGGGATCAGCAGCGCGTTGACCACGAAGCCGGAGCGGTCCTGGGCGCGGATCGCGTGCTTGCCGAGCACCTTCTCGGTGAACAGCTGGGCCCGGCTGAGCGTGCCCTCGGAGGTGGTGAGCGCCGGGATCAGCTCGACGAGCTGCTGCACCGGGGCCGGGTTGAAGAAGTGGATGCCGATCACGTGGTCGGGCCGCGAGGTGGCGACCGCCAGCTTCACCAGCGGGATGGAGGAGGTGTTGGAGGCCAGGATCGCGTCCGGCCGGGTCACGACCTGATCGAGCACCTGGAAGATCTCGGTCTTGACCTGCTCGTTCTCGACGACGGCCTCGATCACCAGATCACGGTCGGCGAACTCGCCGAGGTCGGTGGTGAAGCTGAGTCGCGCCTGCGTCGCGTCCCGCTCCTCCTCGGTGATCTTGCCGCGCTCGGCCGCCTTGGTCAGCGAGTTGTACAGCCGGGTGCGGCCGATCTCCAGAGCCTCGCCGGTGGTCTCGGCGACCATCACCTCCAGACCCGAGCGGGCGCACACCTCGGCGATGCCCGCCCCCATCTGACCGCAGCCGACCACGCCGACGCGTGCGATATCTCCCGAGATGCCGGTCACATCGTCCCTTTCGCTGACTCCACGGCTGGCCGCAGGCATGCCGGGTCCCCGGCGCCTGCTCCGATCGAGCACGTTACCTCCGAATGGTCACGGTTCCGTCTCCCGGGTCGGGCATGCTGAGGCCCCGTACACGATCCGTGACCGTACGGATCCACAGCGTTCAGGAGGTCTTCCCATGGGCGGTGTCTCGCGCCGTGCCTTCACGGTGGCGGCGTTGTCGGCGTTCACGCTCGTGCCCGAGGCGTCGGCAGCGGCCCCAGGCCCGGCGAAGCCGGCGCCCCCGCGCAGCGCCGCCGCCGGGATGCGGGGGATGTGGCTGGCGACCGTGGCCAACCGCGACTGGCCCACCCGCGCGGGGCTGCGCGCCGCCGAGCAGCGCGCGGAGCTGATCGAGCACCTCGACAACGCGGTCCGGCACCGCCTCAACACGGTGATCCTCCAGGTGCGGCCGACGGCCGACGCGCTGTGGCCCTCGGCACACGAGCCGTGGTCGCAGTACCTGTCCGGCAGTCAGGGCCGCGACCCCGGCTGGGACCCGCTGGGCACGGCGGTCAAGGAGGCCCACGCCCGCGGCCTGCACCTGCACGCCTGGTTCAACCCGTACCGCGTCGCCACCCACGACGACCCGGCCCGCCTCGTCTCCTCCCACCCCGCGCGGAAGAACCCCGGGTGGGTGGTGCCGTACGGCGGGCAGCTGTACTACAACCCCGGGCTGCCCGAGGTCCGGGCGTTCGTCCAGGACGCGATCATGGACGCGGTGGCGAAGTACGAGGTGGACGGGGTCCACTTCGACGACTACTTCTACCCCTATCCGGTGGCGGGCCGGAGCTTCGACGACGGCGGCACCTTCACCACCTTCGGCACCGGCTTCGCCACGAAGGCCGACTGGCGCCGGGACAACATCGACCGGCTGGTGCGCGAGACCGCGCAGCGCGTCAAGGACGTCCGGCCGGCCGCCCGCTTCGGCGTCAGCCCCTTCGGCGTGTGGCGCAACGCCGCCACCGACGAGCGCGGCTCCGACACCCGCGCGGGCGTGCAGACGTACGACGACCTGTACGCGGACACCCGCAAGTGGGTGCGCGAGGGCTGGATCGACTACGTCGTGCCGCAGCTGTACTGGAACATCGGCCTGGACGGCGCCGACTACGCGAAGCTGCTGCCCTGGTGGGCCGAGACCGCCCGGGGCAGCCGCACCCAGCTGTACGTGGGCGAGGCGCTGTACAAGTCCGGGGACCCGGCGCAGCCCGCCGCCTGGCAGGACCCGGCCGAACTCTCCCGCCACCTGACGCTGGCCGCGCGGTACCCGGAGGTCCGCGGTCACGTCTACTTCTCGGCCAAGGACGTCGCCGACGACCGCAGCGGCGCGATGGCGCGGCTGGCCGCCGACCACTACGCGCAGCCAGCCGCCGCCCCGCGCTGAACCGCTCGCGCGCGGGGGTGCGGCCGCTGGGCTACAGCTGGGTCTCCCGGTGCCGGATCTCCGAGTCGGGGCCGGGCGAGCACACGGCCTCGTGCCCGTCCTCGAACCGGACCCGGTACGGGGGAGTGCCCTTGTCGCCCATCACTTCGACGATCTCCGCGACCTTGTCGTGCTCACCGACCACCCGGCCGTGCTGGACCAGCTGGTCGCCCTTGGTTGCGTGCATCCGTGAGGCCTCCTCACCTGTGTGCGGCTGAGGGCGGGCGCTAACCCCTGGCCCGCTGGGTGACCGCGATGCACACCAGTACGGCCGCGGCCGTCAGCGGAGCGGCCACCGGCAGGTGCTCGCCCAGGAGAAGTACCGACCACACCAGTGTGAGCAGCGGCTGGGCCAGCTGCAACTGGCTGGCCTTCGGAATGCCGATCGCCGCCATGCCCCGGTACCAGACGACCAGGCCGAGGAACTGCGAACCGATCGCCACCCACAGCAGCCCGGTCACGGCGTGCGCCGTCAGGTGCACCGGCTCGAAGGACAGCGCCACCGCCGCCATCGGCACCGTCAGCGGCAGGCACAGCACCAGCGCCCAGCCGATGACCTGCCACCCCGGCATCACCCGGGCCAGCCGGCCGCCCTCCGTGTAACCGGCGGCGCACACCAGCAGCGCCCCGAAGAGATAGGCGTCGGCCGAGGTCAGCGCTCCGCCGCTCTGCTGCACCGTGAAGGCGATCACGGCCGCCGCACCCGCCAGGGCCGCGATCCAGAAGGTGCGCGAGGGGCGGGTGCCGACGCGCAGGGCGGACAGCAGCGCGGTGGTCAGCGGCAGCAGGCCCACCACGACGGCGGCGTGCGCCGTGGTCGACGTCTGCAGGGCGAGCGTCGTGAGCAGGGGGAAGCCGAGGACCACCCCGGCGCCCACCACCGCGAGGCCCAGCCAGTGCCGCCGCTCGGGCGGTGCCACCCGCAGCACCACCAGGCAGGCCCCGGCGACGGCGGCGGCGAGGATACTGCGCACGGCGATCAGGGACCAGGGCCCGAAGCCCTCCAGGCCCCAGGCGGTGGCGGGGAAGGTGAGGGAGAAGGCGACGACACCGAGGGCGGCCTGGACGGTGCCGAAGGACGCACCGCCGGTGTCCGCGCCGGTGGCGTCGACTGCTATCCGGGACGGCGCGGTAGCGCTACTCTGTGCTCTCATGCAAGAGCGTAGCAGCGTCGCTGACCTGGTGACCGTGTTGCGGCGCGAGTTGGACCGCTACTCACCCGGCGGAAAGCTCCCGTCCAGCCGTGCCCTGGTCGACCGGTTCCGGGTGAGCCCGGTGACGGTCTCCCGCGCCCTGGCCCAGCTGGCCGCCGAGGGGCTGGTCGTCACCCGGCCCGGCGCCGGCGCCTTCCGTGCCCGGCCCCGCCCCTCGGCCGCACCCGCCGGGGACACCTCCTGGCAGGAGGTGGCGCTGAGCGCCGACGGCGCCGCCGACCTCGTACCGCGCTCGGTGGACGCCTCCGGGGTGCTGGTCTCGCTGGCCGCCCCGCCGTCCGGCGTCGTGGAGTTCAACGGCGGGTACCTGCACCCCTCGTTGCAGCCGGAGCGGGCGATGGCGGCGGCCCTGGCCCGGGCCGGGCGGCGGCCCGGCGCCTGGGGCCGACCGCCGATGGAGGGGCTGCCGGAGCTGCGGGAGTGGTTCGCGCGCGGCATCGGCGGGGCCATCACGGCGGCCGAGGTGCTGATCACCGCGGGCGGCCAGTCCGCGCTGGCCACCGCCCTGCGCGCGCTCGCCCCGCCCGGCGCCCCCGTGCTCGTCGAGTCCCCGACCTACCCCGGCATGCTGGCCATCGCACGGGCGGCCGGCCTGCGCCCGGTGCCCGTCCCCGTGGACGCCGACGGCGTACGGCCCGCCCTGCTCGCCGACGCCTTCCGCGCGACCGGCGCCCGGGTCTTCGTCTGCCAGCCCCTGTTCCAGAACCCGACCGGTGCCGTGCTCGCCCCCGAGCGGCGCGGCGAGGTGCTGCGCATCGCGCGGGCGGCCGGCGCGTTCGTCGTGGAGGACGACTTCGTGCGCCGGCTCGTGCACGAGGACGCGGGCCCGCTGCCCGCCCCGCTCGCCGCCGACGACCCGGACGGCGTCGTGGTCCACGTCTGCTCGCTGACCAAGGCGACCTCGCCCAGCTTCCGGGTGAGCGCCCTGGCCGCGCACGGGCCGGTCCTCGAACGCCTGCGCGCCATTCAGATCGTCGACACCTTCTTCGTGCCCCGGCCGCTCCAGGAGGCGGCGCTGGAACTCGTCGGCTCGCCCGCCTGGCCGCGCCACCTGCGCGCGGTGTCGGCCGAGCTGAAGGCCCGCCGGGACGCGATGACCTCCGCACTGCGGCTGAATCTCCCCGAGATCTCCCTGGCCCACGTCCCCTCCGGCGGCTACCACCTGTGGCCCCGGCTGCCCGAGGGCGCTGGGGGCACCTCCCAGGCTTTCGGCTCTGGGGGAGAGAGCGCCCTCGCCTCGGCCGCCCTGCGCGCGGGCGTCGCGATCACCCCGGGCCGCCCGTACTTCAGCGCCGAACCCCCGGCCGCCCACTTCCGGCTGAGCTTCGCCGCCGTCGCGAACGTCGGGGAGATCGCGGAAGGGGTACGGCGCCTGCGCACCGCCTGCCAGGAGGTGTGGGGCGGCTGACCCGGGCCCGATATTCCGGTCGACGGGCTCTCACCGGCCCTGCGAGCATCCCGGCATGACCGACACGCCGAGGCTCCCCGAGGGCTACGAGATCTCCACGGACCCGCACCGCATCGACGCCGGGCGCGTCCACCGCTGGCTGTCCACCGACGCGTACTGGGCCCTGGGGCGGACCCGCGAGAAGCAGGACCGGGCCGTCGAGGGCTCGCTCAACTTCGGCGTGTACGACGTGGTCTCCGGCGAGCAGGTGGCGTACGCCCGGGTGGTCACGGACCTGGCCACCTTCGCGTGGCTGTGCGACGTGTACGTCGACCCGTCGGTGCGGGCCAAGGGCCTCGGCACGGCGCTGGTCGCGGCCGTACGCGAGCACCTGGCGCCCCACGGGCTGCGGCGCATCCTGCTGGCGACGCACGACGCGCACGGGGTGTACGGGAAACTCGGGTTCACCGCGCTGGACCGGCCGGAGCAGTGGATGGCGTTCGCCTTCGGTCGGTGAGCCGTGGCACACCCTGGGTGACCCACAGGTAACAACCCTTGACCTGGACACCTTCCGGCTCCACCATCACCGCATGGCGCTTCGGGTCACGTTCGTCGCGGCTGCGCGCAGCTCACCGCTGCTCGCCGAGCGCTTCGACGACGAGCGGCCGCTGGACCAGGCCGGATGGGACGAGGCGCTGCGCGCCGCGGGCGAGCTGCTGCCGCTTGCCGCCGCCGAGTTGCGCTACTGCTCGCCCACGCCCCGCAGCCGTGCCACCGGTGACGCCATCGGCTGCGCGCCACTGTCCCAACTGGCCCTGCGGGACTGCGACATGGGGCGATGGCGCGGCCTGACGCTCGGTGAGGCCATGGCCCGCGAACCGGCGGCCGTGGACGCCTGGCTCGCCGATCCCCGGTCGGCCCCGCACGGCGGGGAGTCGCTGCTGGCGTTCATCACCCGGGTGGGCGGCTGGCTCGACACCCGCCCCGGGGAGGACGGTGACCGGATCGTCGCCGTGGCCGAGCCCTCCGTGATCCGGGCCGCGCTCGTCTACGCACTGAAGGCGCCGCCCGCAACCTACTGGAACCTGGACGTCCGCCCGCTGTCGACGACCACCGTGACGGGCCGCGCGGGCCGGTGGAGCCTCCGTTTCGACGGTGCGCCGGACCAGGGTGCTACGCATCCGGCGTTTCGCGCAGGTAATCCGTCGTGAGCAGCAGGTCCTTGGCCGGGCCGCCCACCCGCCACACCGTCCGCCAGCGGTCCGGGCCCCGAACGGTGAACTCACCCCGGTAGAGGTCGGCGGCGCAGGGGTGGTCGGCCACATGGTGCCCCGAGCTCAGGTCCAGGCCGTGGAAGGGGCGGCCGTCCGCGAAACGCACGTCCACCCGGCCCGGCCCGCTCCCCGGCTCGTAACGCAGCGTGCGCTCGGCGGGCCGGGTCACCCCCTGCCAGGTGAAGGCGCCCGACTCCCGGCCGATCAGCCCGCCGCCGTCGAGCGCGTCGAAGGACGTGCGCCCCTCGAATCGGCCCTCCAGGCCACCCGCCAGATCCCGCACCGACCGCTCGGTGCGCCAGCGTCCCGCGAGGTACGCCAGCACGTCGGGCACCGGCCACAACTCGCCCATTTCCACTCGCTTTCCCGCTCCGGCCCACTCGTTGCCGCGCGACCCATTGACGCGCCGCGGCCCCCTCCCTATCTTGCCGTTCGAAGTGCTGACCAATGTCCGATATCCCGAACGACTACCTGGTGAGAGCCGCGGAGTATCCATGTCACGCACCCGCTGGAGACTCGGTCTCAGCGTCACCGCCCTCCTGACGGCAGCCGCCCTGCTGCCGTCCCCGGCACACGCGGAGGCCGTCGCCGACTACACGATCACCGTCGACCCGACCGACCGGGGCCCCGTGATCGACGACACGATGTACGGCGTCTTCTACGAGGACATCAACCGCGCCGCCGACGGCGGCCTGTACGCCGAACTCGTGCAGAACCGGTCCTTCGAGTACTCCACCGCCGACAACGCCTCGTACACACCGCTCACCGCGTGGGCGTCCGACGGCACGGCCGAGGTGGTGAACGACGAGGGCCGCCTCAACGAGCGCAACCGCAACTACCTCTCCCTGGCGGCCGGCTCCACCGTGACCAACGCGGGCTACAACACCGGCATCCGGGTCGAGAAGGGCGAGAGGTACGACTTCTCGGTCTGGTCCCGGGCCGAACACGGCACCACCCTCACCGTGACGCTCACGGACGCCGCGGGCACCCTCGCGAAGGCGCGCCAGGTGTCGGCGAAGGGGCAGTGGCGCAAGTACACGGCCACCTTCACCGCGACCCGCACCAGCAACCGCGGCCGCCTCGCCGTCACCACCACCGCCCCCGCCGCCCTCGACATGGTGTCCCTCTTCCCCCGCGACACCTACCGGCACCAGCCGAACGGCCTGCGCAAGGACCTCGCGGAGAAGATCGAGGCCCTGCACCCCGGCTTCCTGCGCTTCCCCGGCGGCTGCCTGGTCAACACCGGCTCCATGGCGGACTACAGCGCGGACTCCGGCTGGCAGCGCAAGCGCTCCTACCAGTGGAAGGACACGATCGGCCCGGTCGAGGAGCGCGCCACCAACGCCAACTTCTGGGGCTACAACCAGAGCTACGGCCTCGGCTACTACGAGTACTTCCGCTTCGCCGAGGACATCGGCGCCATGCCGCTGCCCGTCGTCCCCGCCCTGGTCACCGGCTGCGGCCAGAACAAGGCCGTCGACGACGACGCGCTGCTGAAGCGGCACATCCAGGACACCCTGGACCTCATCGAGTTCGCCAACGGCCCCCGCACCAGCGAGTGGGGCGGCAAGCGCGCGGAGATGGGCCACCCCAAGCCCTTCCACCTCACCCACCTCGAAGTCGGCAACGAGGAGAACCTCCCGAAGGAGTTCTTCGCCCGCTTCGAGCAGTTCCGCGCCGCCATCGAGGCGAAGTACCCGGACGTCACCGTCGTCTCCAACTCCGGTCCCGACGACTCCGGCGCCACCTTCGACACGGCCTGGCAGCTGAACCGCGACGCGGGCGTCGACATGGTCGACGAGCACTACTACAACAGCCCGCAGTGGTTCCTCCAGAACAACGACCGCTACGACTCCTACGACCGGAACGGCCCCAAGGTCTTCCTCGGCGAGTACGCCTCCCAGGGCAACACCTGGAAGAACGCCCTCGCCGAGGCCGCGTTCATGACCGGCCTCGAGCGCAACGCCGACGTGGTCAGGCTGGCCTCCTACGCCCCGCTGCTGTCCAACGAGGACTACGTGCAGTGGAGCCCGGACCTGATCTGGTTCAACAACCACGCGTCCTGGGGCTCGGCCAACTACGAGGTCCAGAAGCTGTTCATGAACAACACCGGCGACCGCGTCGTCCCCTCCACGGCCACCGGCACCCCCGACGTCAGCGGCCCCATCACCGGCGGCGTCGGCCTGTCGACCTGGGCGACCAGCGCGGCGTACGACGACGTGAAGGTGACCTCGGCCGACGGGGAGACCCTCCTGTCCGACGACTTCTCGGGCGACGCCTCGCGGTGGGCCCACTCGGGCGCCGGCAGCTGGACGGTCCAGGACGGCCAGTACGTCCAGACCGACGCGGCCGCCGAGAACACCATGGTCACGGCGGGCGACCCGGCCTGGCACGACTACGACCTGCACGTGAGGGCCACGAAGAAGTCCGGCAAGGAGGGCTTCCTGGTCGCCTTCGGCGTCAAGGACACCGGCAACTACTACTGGTGGAACCTGGGCGGCTGGAACAACACCCAGTCCGCCGTGGAGCAGGCCTCCGACGGCGGCAAGTCCACGCTGCTGTCCAAGGCCGGCTCGATCGAGACGGGCCGCGCCTACGACATCGACGTCGAGGTCAGGGGCCGCCAGGTCACCCTCTACCTCGACGGCGAGGAGTGGGGCAGCTTCACCGACGACAAGCCGGCCGAGCCGTTCCGCCAGACCGTCACCCGCGACGACCGCACCGGCGAGCTGATCGTCAAGGTCGTCAACGCCCAGGACACCGCGGCCCGCACCGCGGTGGACCTCGGCGGCGCGAAGGTGGCGTCCAGGGCCGCGGTCACCACGCTGGCCGCCGACCAGGACGCGGTCAACACCGAGACGGACGCCCCGGTGACCCCGGTGACCTCGACCTTCTCCGGAGCGGCGAGCGAGTTCACGTACACCTTCCCGGCGAACTCGGTGACGTTCCTGCGGATCAGGCAGCGCTGACCGTCGCCGGGCCCGGCGACCGGCGCACCGCGTCGCCGCCGGGCCCGGCTAGCGTTGGGCCCATGATCGTATGGCTGAACGGCACCCACGGCGCCGGCAAGACGACGACCGGCGCGCTCGTGCAGCGACTGCTCCCGGACTCCCGGGTGTTCGACGCCGAGAAGGTCGGCGAGACGCTCATGGACATCACACCGGGCCTGCCCGACACGGACAACTTCCAGCACTGGCCGCCGTGGCGGCCGCTCGTCGTCGAGACCGCCCGACGGGTGCTCGACTACACCGGCGGCACCCTGGTGATGCCGATGACGGTCCTGGTCGAGGAGTACTGGCGGGAGATCGCGGGCGGCCTCGCCGCGCACGGGGTCCCCGTACGGCACTTCGTGCTCCACGCCGACCAGGAGACCCTGCGGGCACGCATCGCGGGGGACAGCGTACTGGGACCGGACTCGCCGTTCCGCCTGCGGTACCTGGAGCCGTACGCCGAGGCCGCCCGCACCTGGCTGCACGCCGAGGCCGAGGTCGTCGACACCACGCACCTCACGCCCGCCGGGGCGGCGCTGCGGATCGCGGAGGCCGTCAAGGCGTAGGGGTGCGGTAGCGCCGGATCAACGCGGTCGTCTCCTGGTTGTACTTCGAGCGGCGCCGGGCGATCCACACGACGAGGGCCGCGCCGACCGGAGCCACCGTGTACTGGACCACCGCGTGCCGAAGCAGGGTCCCGCGGTCGGCGACCGCCCAGTCGCGGCCACCGAAGAGCGGGATGTCCTCGACCAGCTCCTCCTCGGCGGTGAAGTCCAGACCGTCGATCCTGCCCCGGCCCCGGCTGCCGTCCGCCAGCGTCCACGCGCCCCGGCACGGCCCGTCCCACTCGCAGTCGACGAACCCTTCGGTCACGGTCGGCTGCCCCTGCCGGTACCGGTCCGTGTTCCCCGCGGCGAACCACAGGGGAAGCGCGAGGGAGCACAGGCACACGACGAGCGCCGCGCGCTGCCACGGCCTCAGCCCGCCGACCAGCTCGACGATCCACGCACGCACAGCCACCCCCACGGTGCTCGGAGTCCGGAAGCGGCAGGCTAGCCGACGCCGCGGCAGCGCCCCGGGGCCGTCCCGTATCGCGTTGCATAAACGTGCATCGGCACGTATAGTCATGCTCTCCAGGAGGAGGGTTTTCCATGGCGGTACGTGCGGCGGTGGCCGGAGCGAGTGGGTATGCGGGTGGTGAGCTGCTGCGGCTGCTCCTGGCCCATCCCGAGGTCGAGATCGGCGCCCTGACCGGCAACTCCAACGCGGGGCAGCGGCTCGGCGCGCTGCAACCGCACCTGCTGCCGCTGGCCGACCGGGTGCTGGAGGCGACCACCCCCGAGGTGCTCGGCGGTCACGACGTCGTCTTCCTCGCGCTGCCGCACGGGCAGTCCGCCGCCGTCGCAGAGCAGCTCGGGCCGGACGTCCTCGTCGTCGACATGGGTGCCGACTTCCGGCTGAAGGACGCCGGGGACTGGGAGCGGTTCTACGGCTCCCCGCACGCCGGCACCTGGCCCTACGGCCTCCCCGAACTTCCGGGTGCCCGCGCCGCGCTGGAGGGGTCCAAGCGCGTCGCGGTGCCCGGTTGCTACCCCACGGCCGTGTCCCTGGCCCTCTTCCCGGCGTACGCCGCGTCGCTGGCCGAGCCCGAGGCCGTGATCGTCGCCGCCTCCGGCACCTCCGGCGCGGGCAAGGCGGCCAAGCCGCACCTGCTGGGCAGCGAGGTCATGGGCTCCATGTCGCCGTACGGCGTCGGCGGCGGCCACCGGCACACCCCCGAGATGATCCAGAACCTCGGCGCGGTGGCGGGGGAGCC
Source organism: Streptomyces rubrogriseus (assembly GCF_027947575.1). NCBI lineage: Bacteria > Bacillati > Actinomycetota > Actinomycetes > Kitasatosporales > Streptomycetaceae > Streptomyces > Streptomyces rubrogriseus. The sequence goes on from NZ_CP116256.1 coordinate 2,512,170, forward strand.
GGTCACCGTCTCCTTCACGCCGACCCTCGCACCGATGCCGCGCGGCATCCTCGCGACCTGCACCGCGAAGGCGAAGCCCGGGGTCACCGCGGAGTCGGTCCGGGCCGTCTACGAGAAGGCCTTCGCCGACGAACCGTTCGTGCACCTGCTGCCCGAGGGCCAGTGGCCCGCGACCGCCTCCGTGTACGGCTCCAACGCCGTCCAGGTGCAGGTCGCGTACGACGCCGCCGCCGGCCGCATCATCGCCATCAGCGCCATCGACAACCTGGCCAAGGGCACCGCGGGCGGTGCCGTCCAGAGCATGAACCTCGCCCTCGGTCTCGACGAGACCACCGGACTGACGACGATCGGAGTTGCGCCGTGAGCGTGACGGCAGCGAAGGGATTCACGGCGGCGGGCATCGCCGCCGGGATCAAGGAGAGCGGCAACCCCGACCTGGCCCTCGTGGTCAACACCGGGCCCCGACGCTCCGCCGCGGGCGTCTTCACCTCCAACCGCGTCAAGGCCGCGCCCGTCCTGTGGTCGGAGCAGGTGCTGAAGAGCGGCGAGGTGACCGCCGTCGTCCTCAACTCCGGCGGCGCCAACGCCTGCACCGGACCCAAGGGCTTCCAGGACACCCACGCCACGGCCGAGAAGGTCGCCGACGTGCTCGGGACGGGGGCGGGCGAGGTCGCCGTCTGCTCCACCGGACTCATCGGCGTACTGCTGCCCATGGACAAGCTGCTCCCGGGCGTGGAGACGGCCGTCGGCCGGCTTTCCGAGCACGGCGGCGAGAAGGCCGCCATCGCCATCAAGACCACCGACACCGTGCACAAGACGTCCGTCGTCAGCAGGGACGGCTGGACCGTCGGTGGCATGGCCAAGGGCGCGGGCATGCTCGCCCCCGGCCTCGCCACCATGCTCGTCGTGATCACTACCGACGCCGACCTGGAGACCGAGGCCCTGGACCGCGCCCTGCGCGCCGCCACCCGGGTCACCTTCGACCGGGTCGACTCCGACGGCTGCATGTCCACCAACGACACCGTGCTGCTGCTCGCCTCCGGCGCCTCCGGCACCACCCCCGAGTACGACGCCTTCGCCGAGGCCGTCCGCACCGTCTGCGACGACCTCGGACAGCAGCTCATCCGGGACGCCGAGGGCGCCAGCAAGGACATCAGGGTCGAGGTCGTCAACGCCGCGACCGAGGACGAGGCCGTCCAGGTGGGCCGCACCATCGCCCGCAACAACCTGCTCAAGTGCGCCATCCACGGCGAGGACCCCAACTGGGGCCGCGTGCTCTCCGCCATCGGCACCACCGACGCGGCCTTCGAGCCCGACCGGCTGAACGTCGCCATCAACGGCGTGTGGGTCTGCAAGAACGGCGGCGTCGGCGAGGACCGCGAGCTGGTCGACATGCGCTACCGCGAGGTGCACATCGTCGCCGACCTCGCCGCGGGCGACGCCACCGCCACCATCTGGACCAACGACCTCACCGCGGACTACGTCCACGAGAACAGCGCGTACTCCTCATGAGCGACGGAACGAGCAACGCACCCACGCGGAAGCACACCGCGCTGCCCAAGGCCCAGATCCTCATCGAGGCGCTGCCCTGGCTGACCCGGCACCACGGCAAGACCGTCGTCATCAAGTTCGGCGGCAACGCCATGATCGACGAGGACCTCAAGGCCGCCTTCGCCCAGGACGTCGTCTTCCTGCGGCACGCCGGCCTCAAGCCCGTCGTCGTGCACGGCGGCGGCCCGCAGATCAGCGCCGCCCTCGACAGGCACGGCATCGTCAGCGAGTTCAAGGCCGGACTGCGCGTCACCACCGAGGACGCCATGGACGTCGTACGGATGGTGCTCGCCGGGCAGGTGCAGCGCGAACTGGTCGGGCTGCTCAACCAGCACGGGCCGCTCGCCGTCGGCCTCACCGGCGAGGACGCGCACACCCTCACCGCCACCAAGCACCAGCCCGAGATCGACGGTGAGCTCGTCGACATCGGGCGGGTCGGCGAGATCACCGAGATCGACACCGGCGCCATCGAGGCACTGCTCGCAGACGGCCGCATCCCGGTCGTCTCCTCGATCGCCCGTTCCCAGGACGACCACCACGTCTACAACGTCAATGCTGATACGGCGGCTGCGGCACTCGCTGCTGCGCTCGGCGCCGAGACTCTCATGGTCCTCACCGACGTGGAGGGCCTCTACGAGGACTGGCCGAACTCCGACGAGGTGATCAGCCGCCTCACCGCGTCCGAGCTGGAAAAGCTGCTGCCCGACCTCTCCAGCGGCATGGTGCCGAAGATGGAGGGCTGCCTGCACGCCGTACGCGGGGGCGTCACCACCGCCCGGGTCATCGACGGCCGGGTCCAGCACTCGATCCTGCTGGAGATCTTCACCGACGAGGGGATCGGCACGATGGTCGTGCCGGACGAACAGGGGGAGTCGTGAGCAACGAAGAGCTGACCGAGCGGTGGCAGGGCACCCTCATGAACAACTACGGCACGCCGCGCCTGCCCCTGGCGCGCGGCGAGGGCGCCCGGCTCTGGGACGCCGACGGCAAGGAGTACCTGGACTTCGTCGGCGGTATCGCGGTCAACGCGCTCGGCCACGCCCACCCGGCGGTGGTGGACGCCGTGAGCCGGCAGATCGCCTCCCTCGGCCACGTCTCCAACCTCTTCATCGCCGAGCCGCCCGTCGCCCTCGCCGAACGGCTGCTCCAGCACTTCGGCCGCGACGGCAAGGTCTACTTCTGCAACTCCGGCGCCGAGGCCAACGAGGGCGCCTTCAAGATCGGCCGGCTCACCGGCCGGCCGCACATGGTCGCCACCCGCGGCGGCTTCCACGGCCGCACCATGGGCGCCCTGGCGCTGACCGGCCAGCCCGGCAAGCAGGAGCCGTTCCTGCCGCTGCCCGGCGACGTCACGCACGTGCCGTACGGCGACCCGCAGGCGCTGGCCGCGGCGGTCACCGAGGAGACGGCGCTGGTGATCATCGAGCCGATCCAGGGCGAGAACGGCGTCGTCGTCCCGCCCCCCGGCTATCTGAAGGCGGCCCGCGCCATCACCGCCGCCACCGGTGCGCTGCTCGTCCTGGACGAGGTGCAGACCGGCGTCGGCCGGACCGGGCACTGGTTCGAGTACCAGGCCCACGAGGGCGTCCTGCCGGACGTCGTCACCCTCGCCAAGGGCCTCGGCGGCGGACTGCCGCTCGGCGCGACGGTCGCCTTCGGCCGCGCCGCCGACCTGCTCCAGCCCGGCCACCACGGCACCACCTTCGGCGGCAACCCGGTCGCCTGCGCCGCCGGACTCGCCGTCCTGGACACCATCGCCGACGAGGGACTGCTCGACAACGTCAAGCGGCAGAGCGAGACGCTGCGCGGCGGGGTCGAAGCGCTCGGCCACCCGCTCGTCGCCCACGTCCGGGGCGCCGGACTGCTCCTGGGTATCGTGCTCACCGAGCCGCTCGCCGCCCAGGTGCAGCAGGCGGCTCAGGACGCCGGAATCCTGGTGAACGCGCCCGCACCCGATGTCGTACGGCTGATGCCCGCGCTGAACCTCGGCGACGACGTGGTGGAGGCGTTCCTCGGGGCGCTGCCCGGCATCCTTGACCAGGCCGCCGAGACGGCCCACGGGGACGGACGATCCGGAGAATGAGACGACGATGAGCCACGCGCAGGAGCACGAGCAGACGGCAGGGCCCGCCCTGCCGCAGACCCGCACCGCACGCCACCGCCGGATCGTGGACATCCTCAACCGGCAGGCGGTGCGCTCGCAGAGCCAGCTGGCGAAGCTGCTCGCCGACGACGGGCTCACCGTCACCCAGGCGACGCTCTCCCGGGACCTGGACGAGCTGAACGCGGTCAAGATCCGCAACACCGACGGCGACCTCATCTACGCGGTGCCCAGCGAGGGCGGCTTCCGCACCCCGCGGGCGCCGCTCGGGGAGTCGGCGAAGGAGGAGCGGATGCGGCGGCTCTCCGCGGAGCTGCTGATCTCCGCGGAGGCGTCGGCGAACCTCGTGGTCCTGCGGACCCCTCCGGGGGCGGCGCAGTTCCTCGCCTCGGCGATCGACCAGGCGGAGCTGCACGACATCCTGGGGACGATCGCGGGCGACGACACGCTGATGCTGATCAGCCGGGAGCCCACGGGCGGGCAGGCCCTGGCGGACCACTTGCTGCGGTTGGCTCAGAACGGGGCCTGAAAGGGGCGGTGCGGTGATCTGCCGGCTGCGGGTAGTCGGTGGCTGGTCGCGCAGTTCCCCGCGCCCCTGAGGGCGTTGCAGTGAGGCGGGCCATAACGTCACCCCCCGGCGCAACCTGCGGGCATTCGTGCCGCCTGGGGCGGCACGGGTGGGCGATGGGGGTACCTCCCAGGCCGTTCAGGCACTGGGGGAGGCACCCGCCAACGCGGGCCAGTGCCACGCCGGTACCTCATCCCAAGCGGGCCCCCAGCCCTCCCGTGCAGCGCACCTCGTCCCCCGCCGTGATCAGCAGCCCCTCGACGCCGGGCAGCGACTCCAGCCACCGCAACCCCTCCCGCGACCCCATCGCGAACGCCGCCGTCGCCCAGCAGTCCGCCCACGTCAGCCGGGACGCCACCACCGTCACGGACAGCAGGTCGGTCACCGCCGAGCGTCCGGTGCGCGGGTCGACGACATGCGCCCCCCGCTCGGCGGAGCCGGACGTCGCCACGGCCAGCTCCGCCACCCCCGCCGCCGAGACGACCGCCGCGAGCCCGCCCGGCCGCAGCGGGTCGGACACACCGACCCGCCAGGGCCGCGCCGCCCCGGGCGTCCCGAGCAGCTGCACGTCCCCGCCCCCGTTGACGCTGACCCCGCTCGCGCCGCATGTCGCCGCGATCCCGCGTGCGGCGCGCTCCACGGCCCAGCCCTTGACGATCCCGGTCGGGTCGAGCCGGCCCCGGTACCGGGTGCTGAACCAGCCGTCGCTCACCCGCTCCGCCTCGGCCGCCAGCTCCAGCACCTCGGCGACCTCCGGCGCGCACGCGGCGACGGTCAGTTCCCCGCGCGCCAGCCGGGAGATCTGGCTGCCGTCCCGGTACGTACTGAACACCTCGTCGACCCGGTGCAGCCCGGCGACCGCCTCGTCCAGTGCCGCCCGTACGGCCGCGGGTTCCCCGCCGCGGACGTCGAAGGAGAAGACGGTCCCCATCGCCTCCTCCGCATGACGCACCGCGGCGGGAGCCTCGGCGGACCCGGTCACGGTGTCAGCCACCGGCCCGGTCCAGCGCCGACTGGAGGGACTGTTTGTACCCCGCGCTGGTGTAGGTGGCGCCGGACACGGCGTCGATGTCGGCGGTGCCCGCGGTGACGGCGGCCCGGTTGAGCCTGGGTACGGCGTCGGCCGTGACCTGGTCGCTGCGGCCGCCCCGGGGCGCCTGGAGGGCCTCGGCGCCGGTGATCCTCCCGCCGCTGACGGTGACCCGGACCTGCACGGGTCCGTACTGGGTCTGCGCGGCGTCCCCGGTGAGCACCTGCGTGCCCTGCCCGGCGCCGCCCGCGCCCCGTCCGCCCTCGCCCGAGCCCGAGCCGCTCGACTCCTGCCCGGCGGGGCCGGCGGCCGCGGCCGCCTTGTCGAGTGCCGACTGGAGGGACTTCCGGTACCCGGCGCTGGTGTAGGTGGCGCCGGACACGGCGTCGATGTCGGCGGTGCCCGCGGTGACGGCGGCCCGGTTGAGCCTGGGTACGGCGTCGGCGGTGATCCGGTCGCTCTGCCCGCCCCTGGGCGCCTGCACGGCCTCGGCCCCGGTGACCCTGCCCTCGCTCACCGTGACCCGGACCTGCACGGGTCCGTACTGGGTCTGCGCGGCGTCACCCGTGAGCGTGCCGGCTCCGGCGCCCCGGCCGCCCTGGGGCGACTGCGCGGCCACGGGCGGTGCCGCGCCGCCCGCCGCCGGGCCGGCGCCCGGGTCGGACGCCGGTTTCAGCGACAGCAGCAGCACGATCCCGGACACGGTGGCGGCCCCGGCGAGCACGGCACGCCGAACGGGGTGGCTTTTCCTCATCTGTCCTGGACTCCCGATGTCCGTCGCTCACATCTCGAACGACTCGTGGTGGATACGGCGAGCGGGGACCCCCGCGCCGCGCAGTGCCTCGTACACCGACTGGGCGAAGCCGGGCGGCCCGCACAGGAAGACGTCGTGGCGCTCGACGTCCGGGATCTTCCGGGCCAGGGTCTCCGCCGAGATGTCCGGGCGCTCCCCGTCCGGGCTGTTGACCGCGTACATCAGCCGGGCCCCCCGCTCGTCGGCGATCCCGGCCAGCTCGTCCCAGAGCGCCAGGTCCTGGGTGCTGTTGGCCCGGTAGAGCAGCGTGATGTCGCCGGACGCGCCGGGCAGCGTCTCGAACAGCGCCCGCATCGGCGTGATCCCCACCCCGCCGGCCACCAGCAGCACCTTGCCGCGGCTGCGGCGCTGGGCGGTCAGGGCGCCGTACGGGCCCTCCGCCCACACCCGGGTGCCCGGGGTCAGCTCACGGAGCCGGGCGCTGTGGTCGCCGATCGCCTTCACGGTGATCCGCAGCATGTCCGGGCGCGGTGCCGCCGACAGCGAGTACGGGTGCGAGCTGAACCGCATGCCGGGCGCCAGGAACCGCCAGCGGAAGAACTGACCCGCCTCCGCGCCCATCCGGTGCAGCCGGCGCCCGCCGATGAGCACCGACACGATGCCGGGCGTCTCCTCGATCACCGCCTCCACCCGCATCCGGTGCCGCAGGTTGAGCCGGAGGGGCGTCAGCACCCGGTACCAGAGCAGCAGCGCGGTCACCGAGCCGTACAGCACGTACCAGACCGTCCCGGCGACCGGCTCGACGGCGAAGTCGTTGCCGGTGGTCAGCTGGTGCCAGAAGGTCAGGAACACCGCCGCGTAGGTGAGCAGGTGCACGTGGTACCAGGCGTCGTACGGGATCCGGCGGCGGATGGGGCCGACGGACAGGAGCCCGATGACGACCAGCAGGCCGGTGCCGATGGCGGCCTTGCCCATGTCGGGCAGCTGGTTCACGGAGTCGACCGTCTGCGCGACGACGTCGCCGAGGCCCCGGCCGGCCTGCGCCGCGTAGCCCCACATGATCAGGAAGACGTGGGCCAGGACCAGGCAGAGGGTGTAGCGGCCGGTCATGGCGTGCCAGCGGGCGACCCGGTCGGAACCGACGCGCCGCTCCAGCGCAGGCACCCGCGCCATCTGGAGGACCACGAGCGCCATCAGGTACCCGGCGAGCAGGCCGGTGATCCGGCCGGCGCCGAGGATCCTGCCGGTGTCGTCGGAGATGGCGGGCGTGTTGCGCCACCACAGCCACAACACGCCCGCCGCGCCCGCCCACACGGCGAGCAGCAGGGGGACGGCGGGGGAGCGGCGCGGACGGATGCGCCGCATCGTCTGACGGCGGGCGGCACGGCCGCCGGCGAGCGTGGTGGTCACGGTTCCTCCGTGGGGACTTGACCCTTGGCCCACAGATACGCGCCGTGCCGGTCGAGCGTTCAGCCCGTACCGGCGATGCCGCCCGCGTTCAGTACCGGGTGACCGCCGTCGGCCCGCCCGAGGTGCCGATCGCGATGTGCGGGCGCTCCGCCGGATCGGCCCACCGCAGGATCCGCCGCATCGCCTCCTTCGGCACCGACACGCATCCGGCCGTCGCCCCGCGCCCGTCGACGTGCAGGAAGATGCCCGCGCCGCGGCCGCGCACCGGGCGGTCGTAGTTGAAGCCGACGACCAGGGCGTGCGCGTACTGAGCCGAGTAGGTGATCAGGTGCTCGGCCTCGGCGGCGTCGCAGTCGGCGGGGCGCGGCTCGGTCCAGCGGTTGTAGGCGGGGGAGGCGTTGTCCTGGCACCACCAGGAGTCCTCGTGGACCGGCCGGTACCGGTACGCCGTGCCGCGCGGTGCCGCCTCGATGCCGAAGGCGTACGGCAGGTCGTACAGCCCGGTCGGCGTGGTGTTCGTGCCCTGGACGCGCGTCGCCCCTTCGATGAGCCCGCCGGAGCCGAAGCGGGCCGGCGCGGAGCCGGCCGCCACCCAGCGACCGCGGTCCCCGCCCTCGCGGTCCCACCAGGTGATGGTGCCGGTGGTCGAGCCGGTGTCCGGTGCGACGGCGGTGATCAGCTGGGTGCCGCCGCCGGTGTCCGCCATCCGGTCCGGCAGCGGCCGGGGAGCCGACCCGTCGGCGGGGGCGGCGCCGAGCAGGAGGAGGGAGGCGGACACGAGGACGGCGACGACACCGGGGCGCATGGGTCAGACGGTAGAGGGAGGCAGCGGCAACGGCAGCCCGGGGAGGCCGTCGATGCTGGAGGCGATGTGCTCCTTCTTGGTGAAGTACGCGCTGAGCGAGGCGTCGTCCTCCCGCGCGAACCGCTTGCCGTGCAGGTCCCGGTCGCTCTCGTACGCCATGAAGGGAACGGCGTACCCGCAGGTGTCCCGGACGAGTTCGGCGCTCACGACGATCACGGCGCGCAGTCCGTGCACGGTGGGGTCGATGTCCGGGAAGTGGGTGAGCAGCTCGGGGAAGCGGGGGTCGTCGCGGAAGACCGGTTCGCCCCGGCCGTGCACCCGCACGATGTTCGGGGGGCCCTGGAAGGCGCACCACATCAGGGTGATCCGCCCGTTCTCCCGCAGGTGGGCGATGGTCTCCGCGTTGGAACCCGCGAAGTCGAGGTAGGCCACGGTCAGTTCGTCGAGCACCGCGAAGCAGCCCGTGAGGCCCTTGGGGGACAGGTTGACCGTGCCGTCGCCGGCCAGGGGAGCGGTGGCGGTGAAGAAGAGGGGCTGCGCCTCGATGAAGGCGCGGAGTCTGCCGTCTATGCGCTCGTAAGTCTTTCCCATGTCTAACGATTATGCGGGAGCGGGACGCCGGTGGCGGCGGTAACCTGCAAGATTGACGAAACATGCAGAGTTCTGCATACTCATGCATGACAGTGATCGTACGGTGAGGAGCGACCCAAGTGAGCAGCAACAGCGGTGACGTCCGGCTCTGGGGCGGCCGTTTCGCCGACGGTCCCGCCGAGGCCCTGGCGAAGCTGTCCGCGTCCGTCCACTTCGACTGGCGGCTCGCGCCCTACGACATCGCCGGTTCGCGCGCCCACGCGCGCGTGCTGCACAAGGCGGGCCTGCTCACCGAGGACGAGCTGACCCGGATGATCGCCGGACTGGACCGGCTGGAGGCGGACGTCGCCGACGGCTCCTTCACCGGCACCATCGCCGACGAGGACGTCCACACGGCCCTGGAGCGCGGGCTGCTGGAGCGCCTCGGCCCCGACCTCGGCGGCAAGCTGCGCGCCGGGCGCTCCCGCAACGACCAGGTGGCGACCCTCTTCCGGATGTACCTGCGGGACCACGCCCGGACCGTCGGCTCGCTGATCGCCGACCTCCAGGACGCGCTGGTTGGCCTCGCCGAGGCCCACCCGGACGTGGCCATGCCCGGCCGCACCCACCTCCAGCACGCCCAGCCGGTGCTCTTCGCCCACCACGTCCTCGCCCACGCCCAGGCGCTGGGCCGGGACGCGGAGCGGCTGCGCCAGTGGGACGAGCGCACGGCCGTCTCCCCGTACGGCTCGGGCGCGCTCGCGGGCAGCAGCCTCGGCCTCGACCCGGAGGCCGTCGCCCGCGACCTGGGCTTCGAGCACGGCAGCGCCGGCAACTCCATCGACGGGACGGCCTCGCGCGACTTCGTCGCCGAGTTCGCCTTCATCACCGCCATGATCGGCGTCAACGTCTCCCGGATCGCCGAGGAGATCATCATCTGGAACACGAAGGAGTTCTCCTTCGTCACCCTCCACGACGCCTTCTCCACCGGCTCCTCGATCATGCCGCAGAAGAAGAACCCCGACATCGCCGAGCTGGCCCGCGGCAAGTCCGGGCGGCTGATCGGCAACCTGACCGGCCTGATGGCGACCCTCAAGGCGCTCCCGCTCGCGTACAACCGCGACCTCCAGGAGGACAAGGAGCCGGTCTTCGACTCCATCGACCAGCTGGAGGTCCTGCTCCCCGCCTTCACCGGCATGATGGCCACCCTCACCGTGCACCGCGAGCGGATGGAGGAGCTGGCCCCGGCCGGGTTCTCGCTCGCCACCGACATCGCCGAGTGGCTGGTCAAGCAGGGTGTGCCGTTCCGCGTCGCGCACGAGGTGGCCGGCGAGTGCGTCAAGGTCGCCGAGGCCGACGGCAAGGAGCTGGACGAGCTGACCGACGAGCAGTTCGCCAAGATCTCCGAGCACCTCACCCCCGAGGTCCGCACCGTCCTCAACGTCCCCGGCGCCCTCGCCTCCCGCGACGGCCGCGGCGGTACGGCGCCCGGCGCGGTCGCCGTCCAGCTCGCCGAGGTCAAGGCGGACGTGGCGGCCCAGCACGCCTGGGCGGACGCCAAGAAGTAGCGGCAGGCCGCGCCGGCAAGCGGCGGCAGGCAGCAGCAGCCGGTGTGTCCGAGGGGCATCGCGGTTACGTTGGTCAACAGCTCAACAGCTCAACAGCTCAACAGCTCAGCAGCTCAACAGCTCCAGCAGTCGACCGAACGGAGTCCGCGATGCCCTTCGCCCGCCTGGCCGCGGCGACCACCCCCACCTGTCACATCGGGCTGGGACTCGCCGCCGTCGGCCGCCCCGGCTACATCAACCTCGGCCGCGACCGGGACCTGCCGGCCGACCGGACCGTCGAGGCGTTGCGCGAACGCACCCACGACCTCCTGGACGCCGCCTACGCGCAGGGCGTCCGCTACTTCGACGCGGCCCGCTCCTACGGCCGTTCGGAGGAGTTCCTGGCCGGCTGGCTCCGGGACCGCCCCGACGTCGACGACGTGGTGGTCGGCAGCAAGTGGGGCTACACCTACACGGCCGACTGGTCCACCGAGGCCGAGCGGCACGAGGTCAAGGACCACGGCGTCGCCACCTACGACCGGCAGCGCGCCGAGACCGACGCCCTGCTCGGCGACCGGCTCGACCTGTACCAGATCCACTCGCTCACCCCGGACAGCCCGGCCCTCACCGACAAGGAGCTGCACGCCAGGCTGGCCGAGGCCGCCGCGCAGGGCAGCACCGTCGGCTTCTCCACCAGCGGCCCCGCCCAGGCCGACGCCATCCGCGCCGCGCTCGCCGTGACCGTCGACGGCGAGCCCCTCTTCCGCACCGTCCAGTCGACGTTCAACGCGCTGGACACCTCCGCCGGACCCGCGCTGGCCGAGGCGCACCAGGCCGGGCTCACCGTGATCGTCAAGGAGGGCATGGCCAACGGCCGCCTCGCGGAGCCGCACGCTCCCGGCGTCCTGAAGGCCGTCGCCGAGGAGACGGCCCTGGGCTGCGACGCGGTCGCCCTCGCCCTGGTCCTGCGGCAGCCCTGGGCCGGTGTGGTCCTGTCCGGCGCGGCGACGGTCAACCAGCTCGGCTCCAACCTGCACGCCGCCGTGGTCGACCTCGACGACGACCAGGTGGCGCGCCTCGGCGCACTCGCCGAGGACCCGCACGTCTACTGGGAGCGCCGCGGGCAGCTGCCCTGGCACTGAGAGCGCCGACCCGCTGAACCCGTGACCGCCCCGAGAGGTGAGTCACGCATGCCCGACATGAGACAAGATTGTCTCATGTGGGTTATCGTTGTCTCATGGCCGTCGATCGAGAACAGGTACTGCGCAGCGCCGCGGCCCTGCTGACCCGGAAGTCCACCGCGACCATGGACGAGGTCGCCAGGGCCGCCGGCCTCAGCCGGGCCACGCTGCACCGGCACTTCGCCGGGCGCGACGCCCTCGTCCGGGCGCTGGAGTCGCTGGGCATCGCCGAGTGCGAGGCCGCCCTCGCGGCGGCCCGCACCGACGAGGGCCCGGCGGCCGACGCGGTGCGCCGGCTGGTCCGCGAGATGGAACCCTCCGCCGGTCTGCTCGCCTTCCTCTACACCGAGAACCAGCTGTTCGAGGGCGAGGAGCAGAACGAGGGCTGGGCCCGCATCGACACCGGGCTCACCGAGCTGTTCCGCAGGGGTCAGGAGGGCGGCGAGTTCCGCATCGACCTCACGCCCGCCTGGCTCACCGAGGCGCTGTACGGCCTGCTGGCCTCCGGCGCCTGGGCGGTGGCCGAGGGCCGCGTGGCCCGCAACGACTTCACCCACATGATCGTCGAGCTGCTGCTCGGCGGCGCACTCCGGAGAGAGGAACCATGAACCGCACCCTGCAGCCGGTCCACCCGACCGAGGCGGTGAAGCGCCCCGGCCGCTGGCTGGCGCTGTCCGTCCTGGTGCTGGCCGTGCTGCTGGTGGCCGTCGACGCGACCGTCCTCGGTCTCGCGACCCCCTACATCAGCGAGGACCTGGCACCCTCCGGCACCCAGCTGCTCTGGATCGGCGACGTCTACTCCTTCGTCATCGCCGGTCTGCTGGTCTCCATGGGCAGCCTCGGCGACCGCATCGGCCGCAAGCGCATCCTGCTCGTCGGCGCCACGGCGTTCGGCGCGATCTCCGTCCTCAACGCCTACGCGCACAGCCCCGAGGTGATGATCCTCGCCCGGGCCCTGCTCGGCGTCGCGGGCGCCACCCTGATGCCGGCCACCCTGGCCCTGATCCGCAACCTCTTCCACGACCCGCGCGAACGCAGCCTCGCCGTCGGCATCTGGGGCGCGGCCGCCTCCGCCGGTGCGGCGGTCGGCCCGGTGGTCGGCGGGTTCCTGCTGGAGCACTTCTGGTGGGGCTCCGTCTTCCTGATCAACCTGCCCGTGATGGCCGTCCTGGTCGTCGTCGGCGTGAAGATGCTGCCCGAGTCCCGCAACCCGAACCCGGGCCCCTGGGATCTGCTCAGCGTCGTCCTCTCCCTGGTCGGCATGGTCGGAGTCGTGTACGCGGTCAAGGAGACCGCCGCCCACGGGTTCGCCTGGCCCACGCTCGTCGCGGGGCTGCTGGGCGCCGCCGCGCTCTACGGCTTCGTCCGCCGCCAGCTGACCATGCCGGTCCCGCTGCTCGACATGCGGCTGTTCCGCAACCGCGGCTTCAGCGGCGCGGTCCTGGCCGACCTGCTGACCATCCTGGGCCTGTCGGGGCTGGTGTTCTTCCTCTCCCAGTACCTGCAACTCGTCCAGGGCAGGCGGCCCTTCGAAGCGGGCCTGGCCGAACTGCCCGCGGCCGTCGGCGCGGTGGTCGCCGGTCTGATCGCCGGCCGCGCGGCCCGGCGCTTCTCGGTCCGTGCCGTGGTCGCCGGCGGACTCGCCGCCGTCGGTCTCGCGCTCGCCGCGCTGACCGTCATCGGCCAGCACACGGGCTACCCGCTGCTCGGAGCGGCCCTGCTGGTCGTCGGCCTCGGCGCGGGCTTCGCGTTCACCGTCACCGCCGACGTGATCCTCTCCAGCGTCCCCGGTGAACAGGCGGGCGCCGCCTCCGCGGTCTCCGAGACGGCGTACGAACTCGGCGCCGCGCTCGGCATCGCGGTGCTCGGCTCCATCGTGACCGGCGTCTACCGCGACTTCACCGGGCCCGCGGGCACCCCGGACGCCGCCCACGAGTCACTGGGCGGCGCGGTGGAGGCCGCCGCCCACCTCCCCGGCCCCGCCGGCGAGGCGCTCCTCGACTCCGCCCGGCAGGCCTTCGTCGACGGCCTGACCCTCGCGGCGGGCGTAGGCGCCGCCGTGCTCCTGGCCGCCGCCGCGGCGTCCTGGTACCTGCTGCGCGGCCAGCGCCTGGAGGACGGGGTGGAACACCCGTAGCCCCGGGGCCGGAACACCCGTAGTTCAGGGGCGTGGAAACGCGACACGGCGGACCGCTCACCGAGCGGTCCGCCGTATCGCGTACGCCGGTCGGCGGCGCTACGCCGCCTTCGCCTTGCTCGCGTACATGTCCACGTACTCCTGGCCCGACAGCCGCATGACCTCCGTCATCACCGAGTCGGTCACCGCCCGCAGCACATAGCGGTCGCGGTCCATGCCCTCGTAGCGGGAGAACTCCATCGCCTCGCCGAAGCGGACCGTGACCCGGCCCGGCCGCGGCAGACCGGCGCCGCCCGGCTGGAGCTTGTCGGTGCCGATGACGGCGAACGGGACGACCGGGGCGCCCGTCATCAGGGTGAGCCGGGCGATACCGGTGCGGCCGCGGTAGAGGCGGCCGTCGGGGGAGCGGGTGCCCTCCGGGTAGATGCCGAAGACGTGGCCCTCCTCCAGGATGCGGCGGCCGGTCATCAGGGCCGCCACCCCGCCCCGGCCGCCGTCCCGGTCGACCGGGACCATGCCGACCCCGGTGAAGAACCACGCCATCAGCCGGCCCTTGAGGCCCTTGCCGGTGACGTACTCGTCCTTGCCGATGAAGAAGACCTGCCGGTCGCAGGTCAGGGGCATGATCACCGAATCGATGAAGGTGAGGTGGTTGCCGGCCAGGATCACCGGACCGTCGCCCGGGATGTTCTCCACACCCTCCACCCGTGTGCGGAACATCAGGCGCATGATCGGACCGAGCACTGCCTTGATGAACACGAAGCGGGACAACGTGGCCCTCCGGTGTCGGGGATGCGGTATGAGTCTGTGCAGGTGAGGACATTACTCGCGGCCCGGGGGATCACGCACCCCGGGTCACCCGGGGCCGGCGCGGCATCGACGCGAAATTGACGCGTGTTCACCGGACACGGCCCGGATCGAAGCACACACGGCACCCGGGCCGCGTGAGGCGCGCCGCCCGGGCGACGCCACCGGGCCCATGTCCTTTCGCCTACCCCGGCGTGCCGCCGCCAAGCCGACGCCACGTCAGCCGCCGCCGCACACGACATCCCCCCGCACCCGCGTGTTCCGGCCGCGGTCTCCCGCTCGTCATGTACGCGCCCCTACGATCGGCCCGCACGGGACGGTCAACGGCAGGAGGGCCCCATGGGAACGCAGGAGTCGGACGAGCGGGCGGGCGGCACCGGACGGCGGGCGCTCCTCGGCGCGGCGGTGCTCGGCGCGGGCGGCGCCGTACTGGGCGTGCCCGGCACGGCGAGCGCCGCGGGCACCCGGCACGGCGGCGGGGTGCGGAGCCTGCCCGTCCCGACCGTCATCGGACACCGGGGCGCCAGCGGCTACCGCCCCGAGCACACCTTCGGCTCCTACGAACTGGCCCTCGACCTCGGCGCCGACATCGTCGAGGCCGGTGACCTGGTCCCCACGAGGGACGGCCACCTCGTCTGCCGGCACGAACCGGAGATCGGCGGCACCACGGACATCGCCGACCACCGGGAGTTCGCCGACCGCAAGCGCACCAAACTGCTCGACGGGGTGTCCACCACCGGCTGGTTCACCGAGGACTTCACGCTCGCCGAGCTGAAGACGCTCCGCGCCACCGAACGCATCCCGGCCAACCGCCCGCACAACACCCTCTACGACGGCCGCTGGGAGATCCCCACCTTCGAGGAGGTGCTGCGCTGGCAGAACGAGCAGACCCGCAGGCGCGGCAAGCAGGTCTGGATCTACCCCGAGCTGAAGCACCCCACCTACTTCCGCAAGCTGGGTCTCGGCACGGAGGAGCGCCTGGCCCGGCTGCTGCGCAAGTACGGCAAGGACCGCAAGAACTCGCCCGTCATCATCCAGTCCTTCGAGCCCACCAGCATCCAGCGGATGAGCAGGCTGGTCCGCAACCCCCTCGCCGTTCTGCTGTCCGGCGCGAACAGCCGCCCCTGGGACTTCGTCGAGACCGGCGACCCGCGCACCACGGCCGACCTCGTCACGCCCAAGGGGCTGAAGGAGATCGCCTCCTACGCGCAGGGCATCGGCCCGACCCTGGACCTGATCATCCCGAAGGACTCCGCGGGGCGGCTCACCGAGCCGACGACGCTCGTCCGCGACGCGCACCGCGCGGGCCTGGTCCTGCACCCCTACACGATGCGCAACGAGAACCCCTTCCTGCCCGCGGACTTCCGCAGGGGCGGCGACCCCGACGCCTACGGCGACGTATTCGGCGCGTTCCGGACGTACTTCGCCACCGGTATCGACGGCATCTTCACCGACAACCCGGACACGGGCGTGCTGGCGCGCGAGGACTACGTCAACGACTGAGCGACCGCCCCCGGTTGGGGTGAACCTCCGGCCGCCCGGGCAACCCGCCGCCCGGGCGGCCGCGTCGATGTGCATATGACGCACGACCTGGTCACCTCCCTGCGCCCGCTGCTCACCGCCGAGGCCTCGGCCGAGGCATATGCGTCCGGAGCCGAGCCCGGCGACCTGGAACAAGCCGTCTGGCTGCGCCTGCTGGAACGCCTGGAGGCCGACGGCCCGCCCCCGGACCCGCACCGCTGGCTGCGCAGCGCCGTGCGCACCGAGGCCCGCCGCACCCGCCGCAGGGCCCGTCACGAGCGGCCGTACGGGACCGAACCCGCCGGTGTCGCCGGGTACGCGTACGAGCCGGAGCGGCTCGCGCTCACCGCGGCCCGGCACCGCGCCCTGCGCGAGGCCGTGCGCCGGCTGCCGGGGCGCTGCCCCCGGCTGATCGAGGCCCTGTTGTCGCCCAGGGACCTCACATACCGGGAAATCGCGGGGGAGTTGGGTATCTCACAGGGCAGTCTTGGTCCGGAACGCTCCCGATGTCTGGGATGTCTGCGTCGATTGCTGACGCCGGAGGTTGCGGCCGGCTGAGGACGGGGATAGGAGTGGGGGACCACAGGTGATCAGGTGAGCGGGAGGCATGCGCACATGGGCATGAGCGTGACCATCTCGGCGGCGACCGAACAGGATGCCGAGCAGATCTTCCGGCTGCAGTACCTCTGCTTCCAGAGCGAGGCGGCGCTGTACGCCAACTACCGCATCGACCCGCTCGTCCAGACCCTGGACTCCGTGCGCCAGGAGGTCGCCGCCGACTGCGTCTTCGTGGCGCGGCTCGGCGACGAGGTCGTCGGCTCGGTGCGGGGGCGGGTGACCGAGGACGGGGCGGCGTCCATCGGCAAGCTCTGCGTCCATCCCCGCCTCCAGGGGCACGGCATCGGGGCCCGGCTGCTGCGGGCCGCCGAGTCCAGCCTGGGCGGGGAGCGCGGCGCCAAGCGGTTCCGGCTGCACACCGGGCACCGCAGCGAGAGCAACCTGCGGCTCTACCGCCGGGTCGGCTACGAGACGGTCGGGACGGCCGAGGGCGCCGACGGCGTACCCATGATCGTCCTGGAGAAGCCGGCCGGGACGTACGCGACCACGGCCTGAGGGTCCTGGCCCGAAGCGCGCGTCCCGGGGGCGACCGCCCTACGGCCGCCGGGCCCGCGACCGCTACGCGGTGCGGGCCCGGCGCAGCCAGTACAGGGCCGACAGCGGCAGCAGCACGGGAATGAAGAGGTACCCCATCCCGTAGTCCGACCACACGGTCGCGTCGGCGAAGGCGGACGGCTCCACCAGTGTCCAGGTGCCGACGGTCAGCACCCCCACCAACTCGGCGGCGCAGCACACCTGCGCGGCCTTGCGGGCCGTCTCGCCGCCGCGCACCAGGGTGTACGTGATGAACCCGTAGACGACGCCCGCGAGGGCCGACAGCGAGTAGGCGAGCGGGGCCCGGTCGAACTCGGTCGCGATCTGGTACGCGGACCGCGACACCGCGCCGACGACCATCACGCCGTACAGCCACACCAGCAGGATGCCGGGCCCGCCGATCAGCCGCTGCCCGGCCCGCTTCTCCTCCGTGGCCACCACGTCAGCCTCCCCAGATGTCGAACAGCCGCACCTCGAGGACGGCGAGGACGACACCGCCGGCCGCGACCGTCACCGAGCCCCAGCGGGTGCGCTCGGCCAGCGACATGAACCCCGCAGCCGGCACACACGCGAAGGCACCCAGCAGATACGCCACGAAGATCGTCGTGCCCTGCTCCGGGTCCTCGCCCCGCGCCAGCTGCACGATCCCGACCACCAGCTGGATCAGCGCCAGCGCCGAGACCGCGGCCATGCCGATGAAGTGCCAGTCCTTCGTCGGCTGGTCACGGTAGGCGGCCCAGCCGCACCAAGCGGCCAGCAGCAGTGCGGCGACGCCGGTCACCAGCGTCAGGACGTCAAGCATGGCAGCGAGCCTATTACGGCCGAAAAGGGCCGCGGTCCCCGGGCCCGCAGGGCCGCGGTCCCCGGCCCCGTAGGGTCGCGGTCCCGGCCCGTAGGGTCGGGGGGCATGAAGCTCCACGCACAAGCCCTCCTGTTCGACAACGACGGCACCCTCGTCTCCTCCCTGGAATCCGTGCGCCGCTGCTGGACGCGCTGGGCCGTCGAGTACGGGATCACCGCCGAGCAGTTCGGGCAGGTGGAACTGCACGGGCGGCCGGCCGCCGAGATAGCCGCCGACCTGCTGCCCACCGCGAGGGTCGCCGAGGCCGTCGCGCGGATCGAACAGCTGGAGGTCGAGGACGTGCCGGGCGGGGGCGTGCACCTGCTGCCCGGCACCCGCGCGTTCCTCGACGCGCTCCCGGCCGACCGCTGGGCCGTCGTCACCTCCGCCACCCGCCGCCTCGCCGAGGCCCGCCTCGACGCCGTCGGCATCCTGCCCAAGACCCTCGTGGCCGCCGACGACATCACCCGCGGCAAGCCCGACCCCGAGCCCTACCTGCTCGGCGCCCGCGCCCTGGGCGTCGACCCGGCCGACTGCGTCGTCTTCGAGGACGCCCCCGCCGGGCTCCAGGCCGGCCGGGCCGCCGGGATGCGGACCGTGGCGTTGGCCACAACCCACCGGGCCGACGAACTCGACGCCGACCTCGTCGTCACCGACCTCTCGGCCTTGTCGGCACTGGCCACCGAGGGCGGAGTCGAGATCACCGTCCGGGGCTGATCCGCGCCCGCCGCGACCGTCCGTCGTCCACCGCTGTCCAGTATCCGGACAGCGGTCTCCGGCCAGGGGCATACGTCTGCTTTACTGATCGGCATGAGCACCACGAGCGACCGCACCCCTGCGACCGAGGCGACCACGACGCCCGGTGCTCGTTGTATGTGCCGCCGAATGTGCGCCTTCTAGAGGGCCCCCGCACCACCTGAGTCTCGCGCCCCGAAGCGAGCGCCCCCTCGTGCCCGCCCGCGCCCCACGCGCACGCGGCCGAGCCACGCCCCGCGCACGTTTCTCCCCGGTCCCACCGCCGTGGCGCACCGCCACCGCGAGAACCGTGCCGCGTTCCGAAGGGCCCCGAGAACCCGAAGAACAACGCCCCGTGCCCGGCGCACACCACCGCGCCGCGCACTCGACAGTGACGGAAACCCACGTGATCACCACATCGGGCCTCACCAAGGTCTATCGTTCACGCGGCCGTGAGGTCACCGCCCTGGACGGCGTCGACCTGCACGTCCGCGAGGGCGAGGTGTACGGCGTCATCGGCCAGTCCGGCGCCGGCAAGTCCTCGCTCATCCGCTGCGTCAACCTCCTGGAGCGCCCCACCGCCGGCACGGTCACCGTCGCGGGAGCGGACCTCACCGCGCTGGCCGGCCGCGGCCCCCGCGCGGGCCGGGAACTGCGGCAGGCGCGCAGCCGCATCGGCATGGTCTTCCAGCACTTCAACCTGCTCTCCTCGCGGACCGTCCAGGACAACGTCGAACTACCGCTGGAAATCCTCGGCAAGTCCGGGAAGGAACGTTCCCGCAAGGCGCTGGAGCTGCTCGACCTCGTCGGTCTCGCCGACAAGGCCAAGGCCTACCCCGCCCAGCTCTCCGGCGGCCAGAAGCAGCGCGTCGGCATCGCCCGCGCCCTGGCCGGCGACCCCAAGGTCCTGCTCTCCGACGAGGCCACCAGCGCTCTCGACCCGGAGACCACCCGCTCCATCCTCCAGCTGCTGCGCGACCTGAACCGGCAGCTCGGACTGACGGTCCTGCTCATCACCCACGAGATGGACGTCGTCAAGAGCATCTGCGACTCGGCCGCACTCATGGACCGGGGCCGCGTCGTCGAGTCCGGCACGGTCGGCGAACTGCTCGCCACTCCGGGCTCCGAGCTGGCCGCCGCGCTCTTCCCGGTCGGCGGCGAGGCGTCCGGCGACGACCGCACCGTCCTCGACGTGACCTTCCACGGCGAGGCCGCCACCCAGCCCGTCATCTCCCAGCTCTCGCGCACCTACAACATCGACATATCGATCCTGGGCGCCGCCATCGACACCGTCGGCGGCCTCCAGATCGGCCGGATGCGCATCGAACTGCCCGGACGCTACGAGGACAACGTCGTGCCCGTCGGCTTCCTGCGCGAACAGGGTCTCCAGATCGACGTGGTGAACGAGACGCCGGGGACGCCGGAGACGCCGACGACACCGGCCCAGTCGGCTTCGCTGGTGAAGGAAGGTGCCAAGTGACCTGGTCGCAGATGCAGCCGCTGCTGGAGCAGGCGTCCTGGGAGACCCTGATCATGGTCGGCTGGTCCACCCTGATCGCCGTCGTCGTCGGTCTGCCGCTCGGCGTGCTCCTCGTCCTCACCGACCGGGGCGGCCTGCTGCAGAACGTCGTGGTCAACAAGGTCATCGGGCAGATCGTGAACATCGGCCGCTCGATGCCGTTCATCATCCTCATGGTCGCGCTGATGAGCTTCACCCGCTGGGTCACCGGCACCACCATCGGCAGCGAGGCCGCCATCGTGCCGCTCGCCATCGGCGGCATCCCGTTCTTCGCGCGGCTCGTCGAGACCGCCGTGCGCGAGGTCGACGGAGGGCTCGTCGAGGCCGTCCAGTCCATGGGCGGCAACACCTGGACCATCGTCCGCAAGGTGCTGGTCCCCGAGGCGCTCCCGTCGCTGATCGCCAGCACCACCACCACCGTCATCGCCCTCATCGGCTACTCCGCCATGGCGGGCACCGTCGGCGGCGGCGGCCTCGGCGACCTCGCCGTCCGCTACGGCTACCAGCGCTTCGAACCCGACTTCATGTGGATCACCGTCGCGCTCCTCGCCGTCGCCATCTCGCTCATCCAGTTCGCCGGCGACTACGCGGCCCGCACCCTGCACCGCCGCGGCGGACGCGGCGGAGCCGCACCCAGGCTCCGGCTGCTCAGGGCCAAGGAGCCCGCCGCGGCCGACGTCGGCAAGGTCGCCTGACCGCGTCCCCACAGACTCCCCGCCGTACCGGGCGGGGCCGCACCACCTCAGGAAAGGCACTTTTCGTGCGTAACACCGCCAAGTTCACCACCGCCGTCCTCGCCGCCGGAGCCCTCACCCTCGGGCTGACCGCCTGCGGCTCCGACAAGGACTCCGCCTCCGACACCTCGGGACCGCTGGTCGTCGCCGCGAGCCCCACCCCGCACGCCGAGATCCTCGACTACGTCAAGGACAACCTGGCCAAGGACGCGGGCCTCGACCTCGAGGTCAAGGAGTTCACCGACTACGTCACGCCGAACACGGCGACGGAGGACGGCTCCGTGGGGGCCAACTACTTCCAGACCCAGCCCTACCTCGACGAGTTCAACAACAAGAACGGCACCCACATCGTGTCCGTCGTCGACGTGCACCTGGAGCCCCTGGGCCTCTACTCCCACAAGGTGAAGAAGGCCGACGACCTGAAGAGCGGTGCGACCGTCGCCGTCCCCAACGACACCGTCAACGAGGGCCGCGCGCTGCAGCTGCTCGCCGCCAACGGGATCATCACCCTCAAGGACGGCGTCGGCACCGCGGCGACCCCCTCGGACATCACCGAGAACCCGAAGAAGCTGGAGTTCAAGGAGCTGGAGGCGGCCCAGACCCCGCGCTCCCTGGACGACGTGGACGCCGCGGTCGTCAACGGCAACTACGCCATCGAGGCCGACCTGAAGCCCGCCCAGGACGCCCTCGTCCTGGAGAGCGCCAAGGGCAACCCGAACAGCAACCTCCTCGCCGTCAAGGAGGGCCACGAGGACGACCCGCGGGTCAAGAAGCTCGCGAAGCTCCTCAACTCGCCCGAGGTGAAGAAGTTCATCGAGGACAAGTACGCCGGCGCGGTCCTGCCCTCCTTCTGAGCCTCCGGCCGAGGCTCCCTCCGGTCCGCCGTCCGGGCCGGACACCGCGCCACCCACCGGGTCCGCTCCGTGCACACGGGGCGGACCCGGTGGTGTGGTTGAGTGCTTTCATGCTGCATGCTGGGCAGTTCGAGCAGGCCCTGACGGTTACACAGGTTACGGAGCGGCGCATGACGAGCACCTTCCCCAACATCTCCATCAGCACGGAGCGGTTGGTGCTGCGCCCCCTCGACGAGGACGACGTCCCCGCACTGGCCGCGATGATGAACGACGAGCAGGTCGCCGCCTGGACCCACGTCCCCCAGCCCTTCACCGAGGACAACGCCGCCACCTGGATCGGCGACCACGCCCCCGCCGAGCGCACCGCGGGCCGGGGACTCGACCTCGCCGTCACCGAGTTCCTCACCCAGCGACTGGTCGGCGTCGTCCAGCTGACCAAGACCAACTGGCACGTACGCTCCACCGAACTCTCCTACATAGTCGCCCCCTGGGCCCGGGGTGAGGGGTACGCGTCCGAGGCGGCGCTCGCCACCGCCCAGTGGCTCTTCGGCGACCAGAAGTTCGAACGCGTCGAGCTGCGCACCGCGGCCGACAACACCGCCTCCCAGCAGGTCGCCCAGAAGATCGGCTGCATCAGCGAGGGGGTGCTGCGCGGCGCCTGCATAGCGAGGGCACGCACCGACGACGGCGTCTGGACGGACGTCCGCACCGACTTCATCGTGTGGAGCCTGCTGCCGGAGGACCTCGAGGGCGCCACCGGACAGCTGACCGACCCCAACGGTTTCACCACCTTCACCGACTGGAACTGATACACGAGGGGCGACCCGCGCCACCACCCCGGACCAGGCCGCACCGGATACCCCCACGGGGCGCGCCCGCGACGGTTCCACGACCACGACCTGCGAAAACCCTGGAGACTGACGACGATGGCCGACCGGGTCACGGTGATCGGCTGGGACGGCTCGCCGCTGACCGCCGCGGCACGCTCCGCGCTGGGCGCCGCCACCCTGGTGGCCGGCGCAGCCCACCACCTGGCACTGCCCGAGGTACCGCCCGCCGCCGAACGCATCCGCCTCGGCAGCGTCGCCCTGGCCGCCCGCCGCCTCGCCGCGCACCGCGGCACGACGGTGGTGCTGGCCGACGGCGACCCCGGCTTCTTCGGCGTCGTACGCACCCTGCGGGCCCCCGAGTTCGGCCTGGAGGTGGAGGTCGTCCCCGCCGTCTCCTCCGTGGCCGCCGCCTTCGCCCGTGCCGGGATGCCCTGGGACGACGCCCAGGTGGTCGTCGCCCACCCCCGCACCCTGCGACGCGCCGTGAACGTGTGCCGCGCCCACACCAAGGTCGCGGTCCTCACCTCACCGGGCGCCGGACCGGCCGAACTCGGTCTGCTGATGGAGGGCGTCCACCGCACCTTCGTCATCTGCGAGGAACTCGGGACCACCCGCGAACGCGTCACCGTCGTCACCTCCGACAAGGCAGCCGACCACACCTGGCGCGACCCGAACGTCGTCATCGTGGCCGGCGGCAGCGCAGGACCGTCCACCGCTGGCGACGGCACCGGCTGGATCACCGGCCGCGACCCCGCCACCGGACCGCGCGGCTGGTCCCTGCCCGCCGCGGTGTACGGCGGTGACCTGGGCGAGGGCGAGGCCGACCTGCTGCGCACCGCCCAACTCGCCCGCCTCGGGCCCCGCCTCGGCGACCTGGTCTGGGACATCGGCTGCGGCAGCGGCGCCTTCGCCACCGAGGCCGCCCGCGCCGGCGCCGCCGTCATCGCGGTCGACCGGGACCGGGACGCCTGCGCCCGTACCGAGGCCACCGCACGGCACTTCGGCGTACAGCTCCAGACCGTGCACGGCAACGCGCCCCACGTCCTGGAGGACCTCCCCGAACCGGACGTCGTCCGGGTCGGCGGCGGGGGAGCGGCCGTGGTCTCCGCGGTCGCCGACCGCCGCCCGCAGCGCATCGTCGCGCACGCCGCGACCCGCGACGCGGCCGAACTCGTGGGCAGGGACCTCACGGAGCACGGGTACCGCGTCGAGTGCTCCCTGCTGCAGTCCGTCGGGCTCGACACCCGGGCCTGGACGGAAACGGAGCGGAGCGTCGCGTTCCTGCTCAGCGGAGAGATCGTGCGGCGCGAGGCACCCCGCTGAGGACCGACGAGGACCGCGCCCCGTGATCGGTTGTTCATACCGCGCGGGGTAGGCTGGCGGATTGTTGTACCGCATGCGGACACCCGGCAGTTCGTCAGTCGATGTCCGTAAAAACCCGCACCTTCGGAGGTGGGTGTGGTACGGCAGAACCGGAGGACGCGCAACGTGGCGCAGTCCACAGCGGGCCGTCGCGGATCAAGCTGTCGTGGCGGGGGGACGACCGCGACAATGGCACTCAATGGCTTTGTCGTCTTTTCCCGCGGGTCGTTCGTGCCGCTGGGCACGCCCGCTCGTTCTTCACTACGGGCGGTCGGTGCGCCGTCCCGGGTGAGCTGGTCGTAGAAGCACTAACCGATGGGCGAGGGGTTACGCATGACCGACACCGGCCAGATCCCGGGCGAGGGGCTGCCGGAGAACGCAGGCATGGTGGAGCAGCCGGGCGCCCCCGCACCCGGCGCGTACACCTACCTCTCCGAGGCCACCGCCGAGGACGAGGACCTGTTGTTGCTGCCGGGAGCCCAGAGTGCCTGGGGCAACGAGGTCGCGCCGCCGGCGCCGGAGCCGGTCGTCGAGACCGTGCACCAGCCCGGACCGCACGAGATGTCCGGCCGGGACAGCGGCTCGGTCGACCTCGGCGGCGTCCGCCTGCCCGACCCGGCGCAGGACCCCGCGGCCGCCCCGGTCCCGGCGCGCAGGCCCCTTCACCTCGGTCCGCCGATCCCCGACACCTCCGCCAGCCCGGTCCGCTCCCTCGCCGACCGCGGCCCCGCCGACGCGCCGGTACGGCATCCCGGCCCGCCCACCGCGGGCCCCGAGTACCTCGACGTCCCGCAGGCGGCCGTGCCGACCCCGCAGGCGGCGGCACCCTGGGGAGCGCCGCAGGCCCAGGAGGCCCCGGTGAACGCCGGGGCGGGGCATGCGGAAACGGTTGTTCCGGTACCGGAGCAGCAGGTGGCCGAGCCGGTGGGCGCGGCCCAGGCGCTCGTGACCCGCGTGGCCACGGAGGCCGTGGCGGCGACCGGCGGGACGCCCGCGGGCGCCGGGGAGCCCGCCGAACCGCAGGAGGCGCCCGCACCGGAGGCGGCGCACACCGACGCGGGGCAGCCGGTCGAGTCGGCGGACGAAGCCGTACCGGTCCCCGCGGCGCCCACGGCTCCCGTGACCGAGCCCGTCCAGACGACGGCCGAGGACGATGCCGGGCCCGAGGAGGCGCTCGCGGTCCCCGAGGTGCCCGAGGCCCAGGAGCTGTCCGCGCAGTCGGCTCCGGAAGAAGCGCCGGCGGAAGTACCCGCAGGGGTACCCGCGGAAGCACCGCAGGCACTCGACGAACCCCGCATGGCCGACGACGCCCCCGAGGCGCCCGTGCCCGCGCCGCAGGAAGCACCGTCCTCCGTGGCACCCGAGCCCGCACAGGGCGACGCCCAGGCACCCGACGCGCCCGTGGCCGTCGCGGAGCCCGAGGCGTCGGCACCTGAGGCGTCGGCACCTGAAGCGTCCGCGCCCGAAGCATCCGTGCCCGGGGCCGCCGTCCCCGGGCCCGCGCCGTCCCCGGCGCCTGAGCAGCCCGCTCCGGTCCAGGTGGAGGCCGCGCAGCCGACGCCGCCGGAGGCACAGCCCGCCCCGGAGGAAGCGCCGCACCCGCAGCCGGACGTCCAGCCCGCGCCGCAGCCCGCCCAGGGACCCCAGTCCCTCATGGACGCCACCATGCAGCAGGAGCAGGAGCAGGAGCAGGAGCAGGAGCAGGAGCAGGAGCAGGAGCAGGAAGAGGCGGCCGTGGTCGTGGCCGACGGCACCGCCGAGCCCGTCGTGGCGCACGCGCCCGCCACCGGCGCGCAGGAACCCGCGCCCGTACCGGCCCCGGTCGCCCAGGAACCGCACCCCGCCCAGCCCGTGGGGCAGTTCCTGCCCGTCGACGGCGGGCAGGTGCCCACGACCCCGCACCTCGCGCCCACCCCGCCCGAGGCAGTCCTGGTCCCGCCGGAGGCGGCCCCCGAACCGGAGCCCGTCGCCGCGGCCCCGGTGGCCGAGGAGGCCGTCGCCCCGGTACCGGCGCCGCGCGAGGCAGACCCGGAACTCGTCCAGAGCGTCGATGACCTGGACACCCGGGGCGCCGACGAGGACGACCACGCCGCCGAAGCCGCCGAAGCCGCCGAGGAGACCGCGGACGCGACGGAAGCGCCCGCCGTGGACCCCGCGTCCCAGGATGCCCTCGCCCCCCAGGATGCCCCGCACGACGGGAGTTCGGCCGGGGCCGCGGAAGCACCGCAGCCCGTCGGACCGGCGGCCCCCGCCTACGACGACGCCGAGCGCGCGGCCGTGCTCAAGGTCATGCGCGAACGCCGCGACATCCGCAACGGCTTCCGCAGCGACCCCATCCCGCACGAGGTACTGCTCCGCGTCCTGGAGGCCGCCCACACCGCGCCCTCCGTCGGCCACTCGCAGCCCTGGGACTTCGTCGTCATCCGCTCCGCCGACACCCGCCGCGCCATGCACGAACTGGCGACGCGTCAGCGCGACGCGTACGCCAAGTCGCTGCCGAAGGGCCGGGCCAAGCAGTTCAAGGAACTGAAGATCGAGGCCATCCTCGACACCCCGGTCAACATCGTCGTCACCGCCGACCCGACCCGCGGCGGCCGCCACACCCTGGGCCGCCACACCCAGCCGCAGATGGCGCCGTACTCCTCCGCGCTCGCCGTCGAGAACCTCTGGCTCGCCGCCCGCGCCGAGGGCCTCGGCGTCGGCTGGGTCAGCTTCTTCGACGAGCGCGAGATGGTCCGCGCCCTCGGTCTGCCCGAGCACCTGGACGTCGTCGCCTACCTGTGCGTCGGCTACGTGGACGAGTTCCCGGACGAGCCCGAGCTGATGCAGGCCGGCTGGTCCAAGCGCCGCCCGCTGTCCTGGGTGGTGCACGAGGAGACGTACGGCCGCAGGGCCCTGCCCGGCGAGGCGCCGCACGACCTGCTCGCCGAGACCGTCGCGCAGATCCGCCCGCTGGACGCCAAGGCGCTGGGCGAGGCGTGGGAGCGGCAGAAGCGGATGACCAAGCCGGCCGGCGCGCTCGGCATGCTGGAGATCATCTCCGCCCAGCTGTCCGGCCTGTCCCGGCAGTGCCCGCCGCCCATCCCGGAGCCCGCCGCCGTCGCGGTCTTCGCCGGTGACCACGGCGTGCACGCCCAGGGCGTCACCCCCTGGCCGCAGGAGGTCACCGCCCAGATGGTGGCCAACTTCCTGGGCGGGGGCGCGGTCTGCAACGCCTTCGCCACCCAGGTCGGCGCCGAGGTGTGCGTCGTGGACGTCGGGGTCGCCACCGACCTGCCCGCCACACCCGGCCTGCTGCCGCGCAAGGTCCGCGCGGGCACCTCCGACATGACCACCGGCACGGCGATGACCCGCGAGGAGGCCAAGCAGGCCATCGAGGTCGGCATCGAGACCGCCCGCGACCTGGTGGCGGCCGGCAACAAGGCGCTGCTCACCGGCGAGATGGGCATCGCGAACACCACCGCGTCCGCCGCGCTCATCTCCGTCTTCACCGGCGCCGACCCGGCCGAGGTCACCGGCCGCGGCACCGGCATCAACGACGAGACGCTGGCCCGCAAGACCGAGGTCGTCCGCCGCGCCCTCGAACTCCACCAGCCGGACCCGGCCGACCCGATCGGCGTGCTCGCGGCGATCGGCGGCTTCGAGCACGCGGCGATGGTCGGTCTGCTGCTCGGCGGCGCCTCGCTGCGCACACCGGTGATCCTGGACGGCGTCAGCGCCGGTGCCGCCGCCCTGGTGGCCCGCGCGATCGCCCCCGAGGTGCTCGCCGCCTGCATCGCCGGCCACCGCAGCGCCGAGCCCGGCCACGTGGCCGCGCTCAACAAGCTGGGCCTGCGTCCGCTGGTCGACCTCGACCTCCGCCTCGGCGAGGGCACCGGCGCCCTGCTCGCGCTCCCGATGGTGCAGAGCACCGCGCGCGCCATGCACGAGGTGGCGACGTTCGACTCGGCGGGCGTCACCGAGAAGTAGCGGTCGCACGACGCGGGGCCCGGGACCACGTGCCGGGCCCCGCGGGGCCCCCGTGCCCGCGGCCCCGTCCGCCGGCCGTCCAGCCACCGGACCAGCGGTCCACCCACCGGACCAACCGAGCCCCCACGGGCCACCCCGCCGTAAAATCCGCACGTCAGCGCCACCGCCGCAAGAGGAGCCGTCCCCTCATGGCCGAACACCCCGCCTACCCCGTAGGCCTCCGTCTCGCCGGCCGTCGCGTGGTCGTCCTCGGCGGCGGACAGGTCGCCCAGCGCCGCCTGCCCGCCCTCGTCGCGGCCGGTGCCGACATCCGCCTCGTCTCCCCGGAGGCGACTCCGTCCGTCGAGGCGATGGCGGACGCGGGCGAGATCACCTGGGAGCGGCGCCCGTACGCGGAGGGGGACCTCGCCGACGCCTGGTACGCCCTGATCGCCACCAGCGACACCGCGGCCAACGACGCCGCCTCCGCCGAGGGCGAGCGGCACCGCGTGTGGTGCGTCCGCTCCGACGACGCCGACCGGGCCACGGCCTGGACCCCGGCGACCGGACACAGCGAGGGCGTCACCGTCGCCGTACTCACCACCGACGCCCGCCACCGCGACCCCCGGCACACCGCCGCCATCCGCGACGCGGTGGTGGAGGGCCTGCGCGACGGCACCCTCGTCGCCCCGCACCAGCGCACCCGCACACCCGGCGTCGCCCTGGTCGGCGGCGGTCCCGGCGACCCGGACCTGATCACCGTCCGCGGCCGCCGCCTGCTCGCCGAGGCCGACGTCGTCATCGCCGACCGGCTCGGCCCCCGCGACCTGCTCGCCGAACTGCCGCCGCACGTCGAGGTCATCGACGCCGCCAAGATCCCGTACGGGCGCTTCATGGCCCAGGAGGCCATCAACAACGCGCTGATCGAGCACGCCAAGCAGGGCAAGGCGGTCGTACGGCTGAAGGGCGGCGACCCGTTCGTCTTCGGCCGGGGCATGGAGGAGGCGCAGGCGCTGTCCGAGGCGGGCATCGCGTGCACCGTCGTCCCCGGCATCTCCAGCACCATCTCGGTCCCCGGCGCGGCCGGCATCCCGGTCACCCACCGGGGCGTCGCCCACGAGTTCACCGTGGTCAGCGGGCACGTCGCCCCCGACGACGAGCGCTCCCTGGTCGACTGGCCGTCCCTCGCGAAGCTCACCGGCACGCTCGTGATCCTGATGGGCGTCGACAAGATCGGCAAGATCGCCGGGACCCTGATCGCGCACGGCAAGTCCCCCGACACCCCGGTCGCCCTCGTCCAGGAGGGCACCACGGCCGCCCAGCGCCGGGTGGACGCGACCCTCGCCACCGTCGCCGAGGTGGCCGTCGCCGAGGAGGTCAGGCCGCCCGCCGTCATCGTCGTCGGCGAGGTCGTCGCCGTAGGCCCGCACGGGACGGCCTGACGTGGCCGACCTCATCACGATCCACGACCCCGACGACCCGCGCCTGCACGACTACACCGGCCTCACCGACGTCGAGCTGCGCCGCCGCCGCGAGCCCGCCGAGGGCCTGTTCATCGCCGAGGGCGAGAAGGTCATCCGGCGGGCCGGCGAGGCGGGCTACGCGATGCGCTCGATGCTGCTGTCCGCCAAGTGGGTCGACACCATGCGCGACATCATCGACGCGGCACCCGCCCCGGTGTACGTCGTCGCCCCGGCGCTCGCCGAACGGGTCACCGGCTACCACGTGCACCGCGGCGCGCTGGCCTCGATGCAGCGCAAGCCGCTGGACACGGCCGCCGGCCTCCTGACGACCGCCCGCCGTGTCGTCGTCATGGAGTCCGTCAACGACCACACCAACATCGGGGCGATCTTCCGCTCCGCCGCCGCGCTCGGCATGGACGCGATCCTGCTCTCCCCGGACTGCGCGGACCCCCTGTACCGGCGCAGCGTCAAGGTCTCGATGGGCGCGGTCTTCTCCGTGCCGTACGCCCGCCTCGACACCTGGCCGGCCGGTCTGGCGACGGTCGGTGAGGCGGGCTTCACGCTCCTCGCCCTCACCCCCGACGAGCGGGCCGAGCCCCTCGACGCGGTCGCCCCGCACCGCATGGACCGGGTGGCCCTCATGCTGGGCGCCGAGGGCAGCGGCCTGACCCGGCGCGCCCTGGCGGCGTCCGACACGTGGGTGCGCATCCCTATGTCCCACGGCGTCGACTCCCTCAACGTCGGCGCGGCGGCCGCGGTCGCCTTCTACGCGGTGACGGCGGGACGCCCCTCGGCCTAGGGCCCGTCAGGCCGGGGCCCGGGCCCCGGTTCGGACCCTCAGCGCCCGGGGGTCCGCGGCTCCGGGAGGCCGCCCGGCGGGTCCGCCTGATCCTGCTGCGTCGCCCGCACGCCGCCGCCCCGGTCGTCGCCGAGCCCGCGCGCGGGCCCCTGGCAGCCCTGTGCGGCGGCGATACCCAACGCGACCAGCAGCGTCACGACCACGAACACGAACAGCCGCTGCCGCAGCAGCCGCGGATTGGCGGGCCGCCGCCAGCCGGACCCCGTCGTCCTGGGCCCCGTACGGCCGGATCCGCCGCGCGATGCGGGCCGGCCACCGTCGTTGCGCGAGGGGTTCCGGCCGGTCGTGTCGCGGGACGGCGTGGGCCGGGACCCGGACCGCGCCCCCGTACCACCACCGCGCGACGACGTGCCACCGCGGGACGGAGTGCCACCGCGCGAGGGCGTTCCGCCACGAGAGGGCACGCCGCCCCGCGACGGGCCGGAACCGCGGGGCGCGGATCCCCGCGACCCCGAGGTGCCGCGCGGCGCGGGAGTGCCCTGCGGACCCGGCCGGCCCTGCGGACGCCGCTGGGCACGCTCCGGGTAGGTGTCGGCGAGCCGCCCCGTGGGCACGTCCGCCTCACCACTGCGCGGCGCGGGCGGCCGTACGTCGGCCATGCCCTGGGCCTCCCGGGCGGCGATCTCCTTGAGCCGCAGCGACAGTTGCAGGGTGCTGGGGCGTTCCTCGGGGTCCTTGGCCAGGCACGCCCGCACCAGCGGGGCGAGCGCGTCCGGGACGCCGTGCAGCTGGGCCTCCTCGTGCACCACGCGGTACAGCATCACCTCGGAACTGCCGTGTCCGAAGGGCGAGTCGCCCATCGACGCGTACGCCAGCGTGGCCCCGAGCGAGAACACGTCCGTGGCCGGAGTGACCGCGGCCCCGCGCACCTGCTCCGGCGCGAGGAACCCGGGGGAGCCGACCGCCGTCCCGACGTGCGTGAGGGTGGAGGCACCGGTGGCCCAGGCGATGCCGAAGTCGATGATCCGCGGCCCCTTCGGGGACAGCAGGATGTTGGACGGCTTCAGGTCCCGGTGCACCACCCCGGCCTCGTGCACGGCGACCAGGCCCTCGGACAGCGCGGCGCCCACGGCCGCGACGTCGGCCGCGACGAGCGGGCCCCCGTCGACGACCTTGTCGTGCAGAGAGGGGCCGGGCACGTACTGCGTGGCGAACCAGGGACGGTCCGCCTCCAGGTCCGCGGCGACCAGCCTGGCGGTGCAGCCGCCCCGGATGCGCCGGGCCGCCGAGACCTCACGGGCGAACCGCGACCGGAACTCCTGGTCCTCCGCCAGGTCCGGCCGGATGACCTTCAGCGCGACCCGCTGCCCCTTCTTGTCGGAGCCCAGGTAGACCACGCCCATTCCACCCGCGCCGAGCCGCCTGTGAAGCCTGAACGAGCCGACGACGCGCGGGTCCTCGCGCCTCAGGCGCATCATCGCCATGTTCATCCCCGCTGCCCGGTCCCTGTGACGTGCCACAGCTTACGTTTCCACGGCCGCCCGCGCGCAGAGGCCGCGCCCTCTCGCGACAACGGATTGTCAGTGCCCGGCGCGAGAGTTGAGCGGCGGTCAGCACCCGCGCGGGCCGCCTGGCCGCGCTCCGCCCTTGATCCCAACCGGCCGCAGGAGCCGGGAGATTGGTGCGGGGGAGGGGGACCGGCCGGGGAGGGGCGGGGGTGGTGGGGAGCGGCCGCGCACCTGCGGCGCGACGGCGGGCGGGGAGCGGCCCGGGGCGGTGGCGGGGGCGCGCGGGGAGGCGGCCGGAGTGAGGGAAGTCACCGGACAGCCCGGAGATACCGGGACACGGTGGGCACCCCCGTCCAGGAAGACCCCGAGACCAGTGGGGCGGTCTCCACCCAGGGGAGTAGTCGGCCGGTCACGGCTCATCCTCCGGGAGGCCCGGCAATCGGTACGAGGGCATGACGTCCGGCGATCGCCCGACGCATAGATTTGAGGTCAAGCGGCGGGTGCAGCACTCGTCCCCCGAGGTCAGACACCCGCCGCTGCAACGAGACAACACTGATGACTCGACGAACGGTCAGGAGAGGGACCATGGCCCAGACGGCGCCGCGGACGCTGGTCCGCACACGGGAAAACCGCCGTCAGGGCCGTCGCCACCCCGCGGTGGCGACGCTCATGGCCCTCCCCCTGGCGGTCCTGCTCCTCCTCGTCTTCGACGGGTGGGAGACAGTGGCCACACAGGCGTCGTCCGTGGGTGTGGTGCTGGGGCGCTGAGCGGCGACCCCAGGCCCGGAAGAGCGGTCCGGGCGGGGACATCCATCCATGAAACCCCGTGGGGACGGGGGTGCGGCGGACGGCAAAAATGCCGGCGCAGCTGGGGAGCTGCGCCGGCATTGCTTTTCCCTCCCCGAGCGGCGCCGGGCCGGGCAGCGCGGCGGCGAGCCCCGCCTGCGTACCCTCACCCTCGTGACCACGGACGCCCCCGCCCTCCTCCCCGCCCTCCAGGCCCGCGTCAGGGAAACGGCCCACGCCCGCACCCCGGCCTGCCCCTGCGGCGCGGCCACCCTCGCCGACCGCCCCGACGCCACCGTCGTCCGGCACGCGGGCACCGTCGCCAAGGCCCACGCCGCGGACGCCGACCCCGCCGAGCTGTCCCTCCGTGTCACCGCGGCCGCCCGGCTCCCCGGCGTGCTGCTGCCCCCGCTCGCCCCGGCGCCCGTCGACCTGCACGGGCGGCTCGTCACCTACTGGCCCTACGGCACGCCCGTGGACCCCGAGGATCCGGACGCCGCCCCGTGGGAAGCCGCGGCGACCCTGCTCGCCCGCCTCCACCGCACGCCGGTCCCCGCCGCCCTGCCTCCCATGCGCGGCCCCGCGAAGGCGGCCCTGGCCGCGGCACGCCTGAGCGACACCGCCCCCGACCACCCCGCCACCGCGCCCGTGCTGGCGGCCTGGGCGGCACTCCCCGCCTGGGCGCGCGGCGAGGCCGCCATGCCGGGCCCGGCCGCCCTCTGCCACGGCGACCTCCACCTCGGCCAGCTCATACGCCACCCCGCCCCCGACGGACCCTGGCTGCTGATCGACGTCGACGACCTCGGCACCGGCGTCCCGGCCTGGGACCTGGCCCGCCCCGCGGCCTGGTACGCCTGCGGGCTGCTCCCGCCCGAGGAGTGGCACCGCTTCCTGACCGCCTACCGCGCCGCCGGCGGCCCCGCCGTCCCCGCCGAGGGCGACCCGTGGCCCGCCCTGGACGTCCCGGCCCGCGCCCTCACCGCGCAGACCGCCGCCCGGGCCGTCTCCAAGGCGGTCCTGGCCGGCCGGGCGCTGGACGAGGTGGAGCGCTCCCTCGTCGACGCGTGCGCGCGCATGGCGTCCGTACCGCCCGCAGACCCACGGGGCTGAGCCGAAGTTCCGCGAAGTAGGGTGCAACCGACCCGGGGCGGGACGGAGTCTGTCCTGGCGATACGCGAAGCAGGACCGACCGGCGAGGAGTTGAGCCGAGCATGCAGTGCCCCAAGTGCCACGCACCGATGCACACCTACAACCGCAACGGCGTTCAGATCGAGCAGTGCAGCGGCTGCCGAGGCATCTTCCTCGACTACGGCGAGCTGGAGTCGCTGACCCGCCTGGAGGCCCAGTGGTCCCAGCCCGCTCCGCCGGCCCCGCCCGCCGCGCCGCAGGCGTACCCGGCGGCCCAGGCGCCGGCCTGGGGTGCCCCGCACGGCGGCGGTCACGGCCACTACGGCCACCACCGCCAGAAGAGCTTCGGCCGCATGCTCTTCTCGAGCTGAGCCGCCCACGACGAAGCCCCCGGCCGCTCGAGGCGGCCGGGGGCTTCGTTCTGTGTGGACGATACTGGGATTGAACCAGTGACCTCTTCCGTGTCAGGGAAGCGCTCTCCCGCTGAGCTAATCGTCCGGGAAACACCAGGTGCGGTACTGCGTGCGCGATACTGGGATTGAACCAGTGACCTCTTCCGTGTCAGGGAAGCGCTCTCCCGCTGAGCTAATCGCGCGGGGATCCGTACGGATCGGTGATCCTTGCGGATCAGTGGACGATACTGGGATTGAACCAGTGACCTCTTCCGTGTCAGGGAAGCGCTCTCCCGCTGAGCTAATCGTCCTTGGAGGTGGAGACGGGATTTGAACCCGTGTAGACGGCTTTGCAGGCCGTTGCCTCGCCTCTCGGCCACTCCACCAGGAGTGTAGGAGACCCGGGAGGCCTCCTGTTCCTGCGAGCGGACGACGAGGCTCGAACTCGCGACCTCAACCTTGGCAAGGTTGCGCTCTACCAACTGAGCTACGTCCGCCTGTCGGTTCGGTCCGCTTGCGCGGCCCGGCGACGTGATGAACTCTAGCGGATTCCGGAGCCAGCACAAAAACGCGTTTGTGCAGCGTGCTGCGGTGCGTCCGGTCGCGGACCTGGTCAGGGCACCCGGAAGGACACGTTCGGGTCACCCGGGAGCCACCCGCCTAGACTCGACAGTGTGCTCGACCTCCCTCCCCTCGCTCGCTTCGGCGACCGTCTCGCCACCGGTCTCCTCGACGTCACGAGCGATCCCGCCGCCCTCGAATCCGAGGGCTTCTGGGCCGTCTGCGCGGCCTTCGAAGGCGGCCTGACCTGCGCACGCTTCGCGGAGGTACGGACCGAGCCGGTGCCCGTGCCCACGCCGGGAAAGTGGCGGGGCCCCGCCGTCGGCGACTGGACGTCCTCGCTCGACCGCGCCGCGTACACGACGGGCGTACGGCGCATCCGCGCCCACATAGCCGCGGGCGAGGTCTACCAGGCCAACCTCTGCCGGGTGCTGACGGCACCGATCGGCCCGGGCGCCGACGTGGACGCCCTCACCGCCCTGCTGGCCCGCGGCAACCCGGCGCCGTACGCCGGGACGGTCCGGCTGCCGGAGCACGGCGTCGAGATCGCCACCGCCTCGCCCGAGCTGTTCCTGCGCCGGGACGGCCGCACGGTCGAGTCCGGGCCGATCAAGGGGACCGGGCGGACCGAGGCCGACCTGCTGGAGAAGGACTACGCCGAGAACGTCATGATCGTGGACCTGGTCCGCAACGACCTGGGGCGCGTCTGCGCCACCGGCACGGTCACGGTGCCCGACCTGTGCGCCGTCGAGAAGCACCCGGGCCTCGTCCACCTGGTTTCCACGGTGCGCGGCGAGCTGCCCGCCGACGCCGGCTGGCCGGAGCTGCTCGACGCGGCCTTCCCACCCGGGTCCGTCACCGGCGCGCCCAAGTCCAGCGCCCTGCGGATCATCGACGCGCTGGAGACCGCGCCCCGGGGCCCGTACTGCGGGGGCGTCGGCTGGGTCGACGCCGACCGGGGCACGGGCGGGCTGGCCGTCGGCATCCGCACCTTCTGGATCGAGCGGGCCGCCGACGGCGCGGCCCGGCTGCGTTTCGGCACCGGCGCCGGCATCACCTGGGGCTCCGACCCGGAGGGCGAGTGGCGGGAGACCGAACTGAAGGCCGCCCGGCTGCTCGCGGTAGCGTCGGGGGCGTACGAGGTGCACGCGACGGGAGAGGCGCTGGCGACGTGAAGATCTGGCTCGACGGCGGGCTGCAGGACATCGGCGCTGCCCGCGTCTCCGTCCTCGACCACGGGCTGACCGTGGGCGACGGCATCTTCGAGACCGTGAAGGCGGTGGACGGCAGGCCGTTCGCGCTGACCCGGCACCTGGACCGGCTGACCCGCTCGGCCCGCGGCCTCGGCCTGCCCGCCCCCGACCACGACGAGGTCCGGCGCGCCTGCGCCGCCGTGCTGAAGGCCAACCCGATGCCGCTGGGCCGGCTGCGCATCACCTACACCGGCGGCCACGGCCCGCTCGGCTCCGACCGCGGCGAGCATGGCCCGACCCTCGTCGTCGCCCTCGGCGAGACCGGCCGCCGCCCCGACTCCACCGCCGTGATCACGGTGCCCTGGACCCGCAACGAACGCGGCGCGCTCACCGGCCTGAAGACCACCTCCTACGCCGAGAACGTCGT
This sequence comes from Streptomyces rubrogriseus, assembly GCF_027947575.1. Classification (NCBI taxonomy): domain Bacteria; kingdom Bacillati; phylum Actinomycetota; class Actinomycetes; order Kitasatosporales; family Streptomycetaceae; genus Streptomyces; species Streptomyces rubrogriseus. The sequence continues at coordinate 2,548,384 of NZ_CP116256.1, forward strand.
CGCCCTGGCCCGCGCCCGCGAACGGGGCGCCTCCGAGGCGCTGTTCGGCAACACGGTGGGCCGGCTCTGCGAGGGCACCGGGTCGAACGTCTTCGTCGTCCTCGACGGCGAGATCCACACCCCGCCGGTCGCCTCCGGCTGCCTCGCCGGGATCACCCGCGCCCTGGCCGCCGAGTGGACCGGTGCCCGCGAGACCGACCTCCCGCTGGACGTCCTGGAGCGCGCCGACGAGGTCTTCCTGACCTCGACGCTGCGGGACGTCCAGGCCGTACACCGGATCGACGACCGCGAACTGCCGGGTGCCCCGGGACCGGTGACGGCCAAGGCCATGCGGATCTTCGAGGAGCGGTCTGGGGACGACCTGGATCCGTGACCCGGACCGGCGACCCGCATCCGCGACCGGGATCGGGGAACGGCATCCGCGACCGGATCCGGGACCCGCACCCGCGAAGCCGCCGATATTCGGCTGCCGTTCTGGTCCGCGGTGGGTAGAACTGCCGTGATGACCACGACCCTGCGGCCGACCGAGCCGCTCCAGCGCGCCGCCGACGGGACCCGTTCGCGCCACTACCAGGTGTGTGTGAACAGCCGCCCCGTCGGTGTGCTGCACCTCGGCACCTCGCCCAGCCTCGGCGACTCGGTGGCCGTGATCCACAAGCTGCGCGTCGACGAACCGGACCGCCGACGCGGCCGGGGCACGGTGGCCGCGCTCGCCGCGGAGGAGGTGGCGCGCTCCTGGGGCTGCCGGCAGATCGAGGCGGGCGTCGACGGCGACGCCGAGGCGGGCACGCGGCTCGCGCAGGTGCTCGGCTACGCGGTGCGCAACCGCACCATGGCCAAGCCGCTCGGCGACACCCCGCCCGCCCTGCCCGCGGGCAGCCGGGCGCGGCCCATGACACCGGAGGACTTCGCCGCCTGGCACGCGTACGAGTCGGAGCGCTACGCCCGCACCTGGATGGAGCGGGGCGTGCCCGAGGCCGACGCGCACGCGAAGGCCCGCCGCGATCACGAAGTGCTGCTGCCCCAGGGGGCGGCCACCGAGAACATGCTGTTCAGCGTGTTGGAGCACGAGGGCGAGCGGGTCGGGATCCTGTGGCTCGCGCTGCGCGAGGACCGGGCCTTCGTCTTCGACGTCGAGGCCGACGCCCCGCACCGGGGCCGGGGACACGGCCGCACCCTGATGCTGCTGGCGGAGGCCCAGGCGGTCACCGCCGGCCACTCCCTGATCGGCCTCAACGTCTTCGCGGGGAACACCGCCGCCGAGCGGCTCTACGAGTCGCTCGGCTACGAGACCACGCGGTACAGCTACTGCAAGCCGCTGCTGTGACGGCGGCGGGCGATCCGGTCCCGGTCCTGCTCTCGGTAATTCTCCCGCTCCCCGCCACGGTCACCGGCACTCAGTCCCGCGGCTGGGCCAGCAGCCGGTCCGCGATCTCCTCGATGCGCTCGCGCAGCCCGTCCTGGCTCTTGCCGCCGTCGAGACGCTCGCCGCCGATCACGTAGGTGGGGGTGCCGGTCACGCCGATCGCCTTGCCCTCGGCCTGGTCGGCGTCGACGATCAGGATGTGCCGGCCGTCGATGAGCGCCGTGTCGAACTCCTCGGCGTCCAGTCCCAGTTCCCGGGCGACCTCGACCAGGAAGGGTTCTCCCCCACGGTCCAGCTCCGCCACCCGGTCCAGGACCGCTTCGGCGTACGGCCAGCCCCGGCCCTGGGCGACGGCCTCCTCGGCGGCCTGCGCGGCGGCGAAGGCGTGCTTGTGCTTCTCCAGCGGGAAGTGCCGCAGCCGCACCTCCAGACGGTCGCCGTAGCGGGCCCGCAGGGCACGGACGTCGTCCAGGGCGGTGTGGCAGTCCGGGCACTGGAGCTCGCACCAGACGTCGAGGACGGGCCCGGTGGGACGGGCGGGGGAGGAGTCGCTCATGCCCCCATCCTCCCAGCCCGCGGCACGCCGTCCCAACCGGCGTCGTACCGGGCCCGCCGGCACCTGCGGAGGAGCCGACCCCGAGATCTCCCTGATCTCGGTCCCCCGGCATGGCCTCGCGGCGGGCGGACGGTGCAGGATGGAAGGGACGAAGTACTCATGCCCGACCGGGCCCAGCCCTGGAGGACCGGATGATTGCCGAGACCGTCTGCTCCGCGGTGTCCGCGGCAGGCCTGGGCATCGCGGCGGTCACCGCGTACCGCAGGCGATTCCTCACCGCCGCCCGTGTCGCCGCCTACTCGCTGGTCCCGATCGGCCTGGTGATGACCGGGGTCGTCGAGTGGCTGGCCGACACGGCCTTCAGCCCGGTGGCCTGGGCCGGCTTCGGGGTGCTGGGCGTGGCCTGGGTGCTCTTCATGACCACGCGCGCGGTGGAGCGCCGTCGCGGCGGCACCCGCAAGGAGCGCAAGGAGGCCCGGGCCGCGGCACGGCGCGACGCGGTGGCTCCGGGCGCCTCCGCCCCCTCCCTCGGTGCGGGCTCCAGCTCGCCCAGGCCGGCCGCCCAGCCGGCGTCCCGCCCGGCGAAGGCGTCCCGGGGCGGTGACGACGACTTCAGCGACATCGAGGCGATTCTCAAGAAGCACGGGATATGAGGGCCGGGACGTGACAGCCGCCCCCCGGGGGCTGAAACGACACAGCGGTCCGAGCCCGACAGCCCGTGCTCCGGAATGATCAAGATCCGACCGGACATTGCGACATTCAACCAACACCCGGTCGTAACGGGCGTGTTGATCGCGTGGACCCCGCCCGCTGCGTCATCATCGCGGCGAGATGCCGGACACCACTCAGCTGGATTCCCAGCTGGACACGAGACAGAGCGAAACCGCGCGGGTGCAGGACGAACCACGCGGCTGCCTCTTCGCCCTTTCCCAGCCACCGCTCATGATCTTCCTAGCGGTGATCGGGTGTCTGCTGCTCATGGCTTCGTTGCACGATCTGCTGTTGCTGTGAGCCGTACCCGCGCTCCCCCGGCGCCACCCGCCGGGGGCCGCGTCGCCGTCCCCGAGTCCACGGCCGCACCGGCCCCGAAGGGCGGCGTCAGCCCGCCGCCTCCTTGCGCCGGGCCCGGTAGGCGGCCACGTGCAAGCGGTTTCCGCAGGTGCGGCTGTCGCAGTACCGCCGCGAGCGGTTCCGGGAGAGGTCGACGAAGGCGCGCCGGCAGTCGGGGGCCTCGCACCGCCGCAGCCGCTCCTGCTCCCCGGCCACCACGAAGAACGCCAGGGCCATCCCGCAGTCCGCGGTCAGGTGGTCCGCGACGGAGGCGCCGGGCGCGAAATAGTGGATGTGCCAGTCGTAGCCGTCGTGGTCGGTCAGCCGGGGCGTGGTGCCCGCGGCGGCGACGAGGTCGTTGATCAGTCCCGCGGCGGTCCGGGCGTCCGGAGCGGCGAAGACCGCCGCGAACCGCGCGCGGATCCGCCGCACCGCCGAGAGATCGAGTTCGGTGAGCACACCGACGTCGCTGATCTCGTGCGTTCCCACGAATTCCTGGAGGGCCGCGACGTCCGGCAGCCCGTCCGGAGCCGATTCGTCCTCCGGCACGGTGTTCACCAGATCCACCACGGTGTCGAGCGCGCACCGGGTGTCGTGGGTGATCAGCACATTTCGCTCCCTGGCCTGGGGGTCGGGCGGGCGCCCGCCGATGCTGGCCGATGGTAGTGGCTCGCGCGGCGGGCGAACCGGCCGCGAGCCGGTCCCGGCCGCCGATTGCCCCGAAGACTGCCCCTACAACGACGGCAGGCCCGCCTTCGTTCCCGGCACCGCGCACGCAGCGGCGGCGCTCCCGCACGCAGCGGCACCGCTCCCGCGCACGCAGCGGCGCCGCCCCCGCGGGAGATCCGCGGCGACGACGCCGGTGTGTGCCGTATGCGGTTGTCCGGGCCCGTGCCGTCACCCCGAGTCGACGGCGACGGGCGGCTTCACGCGGGGCCCCGCCCTAGCTTTCCGCCAGGATGTGCGAGAGCTCCTGATCGAGATCGAAGTGCCGGTGTTCCGTGCCGGGGGGCACGGCGGCGTCTGTGCGCTTCAGGAAGGACTCCAGGGCCCGCGCCGGGGCCTCGAGCAGTGCCTCGCCCTCCGGGGAGCTGAGAGCGATGCACACGACGCCCTGGCCGTGACTGCGGGACGGCCAGACACGGACGTCGCCGGTGCCGGTGGGACGGTGGAGACCTTCGGCGAGGAGGTCGCGGGCGAACACCCACTCGACGGTCTCCTCGGCTCCGGTGTGGAAGGTGGCGTGCACGGCGTAGGGGTCGGCCGTGTCGTACCGCAGGCCTGCGGGGACAGGCAGGGAGGACTCGCTCGACACAACGAGGCGCAGGTGCAGCTCGCAGCTGACCGTGGTGTTCATAAGCGCCAGGGCCTTTCGCTCAGTGTGCGCTCGGGGATTCGCACGTCGGCGAAATCGACATGCCACCTACGGTGCCGTTGTAAACCCCTCTGAGTGTTTTGCGTGCGTTTACGTAACTCTTCCGGCCGATGGATCGTTCGAGTCGTACGCCCATTCCGGTGACAGGTTTCGCTCCGGTAGTGTTTGGCCGTATGAACACGGGGAGTAACAAGCCCGGCGAGGCAGCCGTGGCGGCAGACCGTACGGGGACGGACGAGGCCACGGCCGAGCGGGCGCTCGGTTCGCGGGCGCCGGAATTCGTCAAGGCGCGCCGTGCGCTGCACCTGAGCTGGCAGGTCGGCGTCTTCATCGTCGGCCTCGCGGTCGTGGTGGCCGGCATCATCATGCTGCCGCTGCCCGGACCGGGCTGGGTCGTGATCTTCGGCGGCATGGCGATCTGGGCGACCGAGTTCGTCTGGGCCCAGCTGGTGCTGCGCTGGACCAAGCGCAAGGTCACCGAGGCGGCGCAGCGTGCCCTCGACCCGAAGGTGCGGCGCCGGAACATCATTCTGACCTCGATCGGCGTGGTGATCATCGCCGTGCTGGCCGGGATCTACCTGTGGAAGTTCGGCCTCGAGATGCCCTGGAAGATCAAGGACCAGTGATCACCCGCGGCGGTGCGCCCGACCGCCCGCGGGGTGCGGCAGATGCGGCCCCCGCTGGTCACCGGCGGCTCTGACATGGGGTAATGTTCTTCCTGCGTCCGGGCGATTAGCTCAGTGGGAGAGCGCTTCGTTCACACCGAAGAGGTCACTGGTTCGAACCCAGTATCGCCCACCGGATCAGCAGGCGGCCCGGCTCACGATCGTGAGCCGGGCCGCCTTCGTGTGCGCCGCCTCCAGGTGCCCGGGCGTTCCGCTTCCGCCCGCCTTCACCCAACCGTGACCTTCGGCGGCGCGGCCCTCCGCGGCCCCGCGGCTGTTCGGCCGGTCGGTCGCGCCGCGCCGACCTGTGGGTTCTCCGGGCTGCCGGACGGCATTCATGGAGAGGTGTGCCGGACCGGTCGCGACCCCCGTCCAGCAATTCCTGTCCGAATCATTGACGCACTCCCGGGCCCTCCGTACCTTGTGCCAGCAAGCGCTTACTTGAAACGATTCATGAGGCGAGAGCGACGTCGCGGGGAGGCTCGTATGCAGCAGGGCGGGAATGCGGAGCGGCAGGCCGGAAGGCGCACGATCCTCAAGGCGGCGGGGGCCTCGCTGGCCGTCGCCGGACTCGGGGCCACGGCCACCGCGTGCGGTGGCGGCAGCGGCTCCGGGGACGGAACGGTGACGATCCGTTACTCCTGGTGGGGCGCCGAGGACCGGGCCGAGCGCATCAACAAGACCATCGCGCTCTTCGAGAAGAAGTATCCGAAGATCAAGGTCAAGACCGACTTCCAGCCGTACACCGACTTCTGGAAGAAGTTCAACACCCAGGCCTCCGGGGGGAATCCACCGGACGTCTTCCAGAATGCCATCGGATTTCTCCGCAAATACGATGCCAAGAATGTCCTGCTCGATCTGAGCGGCCAGGTCGACGCGGGAAACCTCTCCATGGACGGATTCCGCGCGGGCCTGGAGAAGTTCGGCGAGATCGACGGCAAACTCCTCGGCGTGCCCGTCGGTTCCAACTCGATGGCCCTGGTCATCGACAAGCCCGTCTACACCCGGGCCGGCAACAAGCCGGAACAGGGCTGGACGTGGGACGACTTCGACGAGGCGATGACGAAGGTCCGCGACAGGACCGGCCGCGCCGGGGACAGCGGCATGTACGGCGTCATGTACCTCTACGACCTGTACCTGCGCCAGAACGGCAAGGCCTTCTTCACCGAGGACGGACTCGGCTTCACCGAGGCCGACCTGACCACCTGGTGGACCAAGGCGGAGAAGGGCGTGAAGTCCGGACTCTTCGCCGATGCCAAGAAGGTCGCCCAGATCAAGCCCAAGTCGGCCCTCTCCGCGGAACTCGCCGGCAGCGAGTTCACCTGGGACAACTTCACCGTCCGCTACACCTCCGAGGGCAAGAGCGAGTACGGACTCGCGCCGATCCCGACCACGGACGGGAAGCGCACCGGCCAGTACCTCGGCTCGCTGATGCTCAGCGGCTACAAGCGCACCGAGCACCCCAAGGAAGTCGCCCAGTTCATCGACTTCATGGTGCACGACCCCGAGGTCGCCAAGATCATGGGCTACGACCGCGGTGTCCCCACCACACAGGCCCAGTACGACGCCTACCGGCCGACCGACCCGGTCAACAAGGCCATCGCCGCCTACGAGGAGTCGCTCGTCGAGGCCGGTGTCCTGGAGCAGATCACCCCGCACCCCAACGGCGCCGACATCTGCGAGGCCGCGTTCCTGCGCATCGCCGAGGAGATGGCACTCGGATCGCGGTCCGTCGAAGAGGCCGTCGAGCAGTTCTTCACCGAGTCGAAGACGGCTCTCGCCGGCTGATGGGAAGCGCCGTGACACACGCCCCCGCGCTGGAGGGCCGGGCGGACCCCGAGCCGCGGCACGGCCCGGTGAAGTCCCCGCGCCCCGCCGAGCTGAAGCGGCGGGGCCGCCGGGAGAACCTGGCCGGATACCTCTTCATGTCCCCCTGGATCGCCGGGTTCCTGCTGCTGACGGCCGGCCCGATGGTCGCCTCGCTCTACTTCGCGTTCACCGACTACAACCTGTTCGACGCCCCCCGGTGGATCGGCCTGGACAACTTCTCCGAGATGTTCGGCGACCCGCGCTGGCGCCACTCGGTCAGGATCACGCTCTGGTACGTGGTCGTCGGCACGCCGATCAAGCTGATCGCGGCGCTCGGGGTCGCGCTGCTGCTGGCCCAGAAGCGGCGCGGACAGGCCTTCTACCGGGCCGCCTTCTACGCCCCGTCACTGATCGGCGCGAGCGTGTCCGTCGCCATCGTGTGGAAGGCGATCTTCTCGGACGACGCGGTCGTCGACCGTACCCAGCAGCTCTTCGGAATCGACGCCGGCGGCTGGACCGGCGACCCGGAACTGATCATCTACAGCCTCGTGGCACTCACCGTCTGGCAGTTCGGCGCCCCGATGGTGATCTTCCTGGCCGGTCTGAAGCAGGTCCCGCGCGAGCTGTACGAGGCGGCCGACGTGGACGGCGCGGGGAAGCTGCGGCAGTTCTGGAACATCACCCTGCCGATGATCTCCCCGGTCCTCTTCTTCAACGTCCTGCTGGAGACCATCCACTCCTTCCAGATCTTCAGCTCGGCCTACATCGTCGGCGGCGGCGCCGGAGGCAACGCCTGCGGTCCCGCGGACGGCACGATGGTCTACACCTGCTACCTGTACGTCCAGGGCTTCGAGAACAGCCGCATGGGCCTGGCCTCCGCCATGGCGTGGATGCTGCTCGTCGCGGTCGCCCTGGTCACCGCGGTGCTGTTCTGGTCCCAGAAGCGCTGGGTGCACTACGAGGAGGGCGGCCGATGAGCGCGCAGGCCACCGACGTCACACCGGACACCGACGCCCCACCGGCCCGGTCCACCAAGGCGGCGGCGTTCCGGCGCAGGCTGCCCGGGTCGCTCGCCTGGCACCTCGGGTCGCTGGCGATCCTCGCCGTGATCCTCTACCCGGTGCTCTGGGTGATCGGCGGTTCCTTCAAGGAGAGCGGCGACATCGTCGGCAGCCTGGACCTCTTCCCGGGCGACCCGATCACGGACAACTACACGAGCCTCGCCGACGGCATCGCGGACATCTCGATCTCCACGTTCTTCGTCAACTCGCTCTTCCTCGCCGTCGGTTCCGTGATCGGCATCGTGGTGTCCTGCTCGCTGACGGCCTACGCCTTCGCGAAGATCAGGTTCGCCGGCCGCAACCTGCTCTTCACGCTGATGATCGGCACCCTGCTGCTGCCCTACCACGTGCTGCTGATCCCGCAGTACGTGCTCTTCCGCAACCTGGACATGATCAACACGTACACCCCCCTCCTGCTGGGGAAGTACCTGGCCACCGAGGCGTTCTTCGTCTTCCTGATGGTGCAGTTCATGCGCAACCTGCCCAGGGAGCTGGACGAGGCCGCCCGCCTCGACGGCTGCGGACACCTGCGGATCTACTGGTCGATCGTGCTTCCGCTGTGCCGGCCGGCGCTGATCACCAGTGCGATCTTCACCTTCATCAACTCCTGGAACGACTTCATGGGCCCGCTGATCTACCTCAACGAGCCCGGCAAGTACACGATCTCCCTCGGCCTGAAGATGTTCGTGGACCAGGAGGGCCTGGCGAACTACGGCGGCATGATCGCCATGTCGCTGGTCGCCCTGCTGCCGGTCCTCGCGTTCTTCCTGGCCTTCCAGCGCTATCTGATCGACGGCATGGCGACGTCCGGCCTGAAGGGCTGAGGTGGGATTCCGATGACCGAAGCGCGTGCCAAGGCCCGTCCGGAGCCGGGGGAGTCCCGGTTCGCCCAGGGCTTCGCCCTGTTCGCCGAGTGCCTGCTCACCGGCGTGTGGATCGCGGTGGCGGCACTTCCGCTGGTCACCTACCCCGCCGCGTTCGCGGCCGGCGCGCGGCACCTCGGGCGCCGGCTGGCCCACGAGCGGGGCGGCTGGCGGGAGTTCGCCGCCGACTTCCGGGCGGCGGTACGCCACGGGTGGCTCGTCGGGGTCGCCGGCTGGGCCGCCCTCGCGGTGGTGTGGATCGACGTACGGGCCGTACGGGACGGTCTGCCGGGCGGTCCGGTGGTCGGCGCCCTCGGCGTCCTCGCCCTGATCGGCGCGGCCGTCGCGGGGCTGCGCGCGGCGGCGGCCTGGCACCCCGGCGCCTCCTGGCGGACGCTGCTCGCGTCGGCGGGCCGGCGCACCGTGCTCGACCCCGCCGGTTCCTTCCTCCTCGTCGGCGGGCTGGCCGTCGTGGTCTGCTCCGGCTGGTTCAGCGCACCGCTGGCCGTCGCCGTCCTGGGCGCCGTCGCCGCGGCGGCCGTGGCGGTGGAGGAGCGCTACCGGCGCCGCTGACCCGGCGCCTTCGCCCCGGTGCGGTCCGGTGCCGCGGCGGCCTCCCCTCCGTACCCGAGGCCGGTGTCTCCGAGCCGCACCTCGATCTGTCATGCCCTTGACACCCCTGCACACCCGCACGGAAAGGAAAGGCCATGTCCCCCATCCCCCGCAGGTCCCTCCTCAAGGCGGCCGCCGTCGCCGGCGCCGCCGCCCAGTTCAGCTGGGCGCTGGGCACGAAGAACGCACAGGCCGCGCCCGCCACCGCCCCGGTCGCCGACGACGGTCCCGTCACCCTGACCTGGCTGGAGGACGGCGGCCTCGGCGCCGCCCCCGGCTCCACCGTCGGCGTCCCCTGGCCCCGGGGCACCTTCCAGGAGGGCCAGGCGTTCGCCGTCACTGACGCCGACGGCAAGGCCGTACCCGTGCAGACCTGGCCGCTCGCCCACTGGCCCGACGGCTCCCTCAAGTGGACCGCCCACGCCGTCGCCTCGGGCAACGGCAGGCTCACCCTCGCCGCCGGCGCCCCGGCCGCTCCCGCCAAGAAGGTCGCCGTCGCCCGGCACGGCGGCACCATCGACATATCGACCGGTGTCATCACCGCGAGAATCGGCACGTCCGGATCGGCGCTGATCAAGTCGGTCACCCGGGGCTCCACCGAGATCGCGAAGAACGGCCGCCTCGTCCTGCTGCGCCAGCCCGAGATCGAGGACGGCGACCAGGGCACGGTCAAGTACGAGCGCTTCGACGGCGCGATCGACGACGTGAAGGTCGAGCAGGAGGGCCCCGTCCGCGCCGTCGTCCGCATCGACGGCAAGCACCGCAAGGGCCGCCGCGGCTGGCTGCCCTTCTCCATCCGTCTCTACTTCTACGCGGGCGCCGACTCCTTCCGCATGGTGCACACCCTCACCTTCGACGGGACGCAGGACCCCGGCAGGGCGAGCGGCGACTTCGTCCGCGGCCTCGGCGTCCGCTTCACCGTCCCCATGCGCGACGCCTCCTACGACCGCCACATCCGCATCGGCGGCGAGGGCACCGGACTGCTCCGCGAGGCCGTCAAGGGCGTCACCGGTCTGCGCCGCGACCCGGGGGCCGCCGTCCAGGCGGCACAGTTCGCCGGGGAGAAGCTGCCCGACCCCGCCACCTGGGACCAGCGGGTCACCACCCGCCTGAAGTACATCCCCGAGTGGGGCGACTACACCCTCTCCCAGCTGTCCGCCGACGGCTTCACCCTGCGCAAGCGCACCAAGAAGGGCCACGGCTGGATCGGCGCGGGCGGCGGCCGTCGAGCCTCCGGCTTCGGCTACGTCGGCGGCGCGAGCGGCGGCCTCTCCTTCGGCCTGCGCGACTTCTGGGAGAAGTACCCCGCCCAACTCGACATCCGCGACGCCCAGACCGACGAGGCGGAGGTGACCCTCTGGCTCTGGTCACCCGAGGCCCAGCCCATGGACCTGCGCTTCTACCACGACGGCATGGGTCAGGACACGTTCCCCGAGCAGCTCGAAGGCCTCAACATCACCTACGAGGACTACGAGCCGGAGTTCGGCACGCCCTACGGCATCGCCCGCACCTCGGAACTCCTCTTCTGGGCCAACGACGCCACCCCGAGCGCCGAGCGGCTCGCCGAACAGGTCGAGGCCGTGCGCGTACTGCCCCAACTGGCCGCCCCGCCCAAGCAGCTCATCAAGGCCGGGGTCTTCGGCCCGGGACTCTACTCCGAGCCCGACCGCTCCACCCCCGCCAGGACCAGGATCGAGGACCACCTCGACTTCCTCTTCACCTACTACAAGGACCAGGTGGAGCAACGCCGTTGGTACGGCTTCTGGGACTACGGCGACATCATGCACACCTACGACGCCGCCCGGCACACCTGGCGGTACGACATCGGCGGCTACGCCTGGGACAACTCCGAACTCTCCCCGGACCTCTGGCTCTGGTACGCCTACCTGCGCTCCGGCCGCGCCGACATCTTCCGCTTCGCCGAGGCCATGACCCGGCACACCGGCGAGGTGGACGTCTACCACCTGGGCCAATGGGCCGGGCTCGGCACCCGGCACGGCGTCCAGCACTACGCCGACAGCGCCAAGCAGCAGCGCATCGCCAACACCACCTACCGGCGCTTCTACTACTTCCTCACCGCCGACGAACGCGTCGGCGACCTCATGCACGCCAACGTCGACTCCGACGAGACCTTCCTCGCCCTCGACCCGCTCCGCAAGATCCGCACCGAGCCCTACACCCCCGACCGCAACGCCCTGTCGGTCGGCTTCGGCACCGACTGGAGCGGCCTGGTCTCGGCCTGGCTCACCGAGTGGGAACGCAAGGGCCCCAAGTGGGAGAAGGCCAGGGACCGCGTCCTGTCCACCATGGAGACCATCGCCGCCCAGCCCAACGGCTTCGTCCAGGGCAGCGGCCTGTACGACCTGGACACCGGGAGGTTCGCCGTCGCCGACACCCCGAAGGTCGAGGTCTCCCACCTGTCCGCCGTCTTCGGCCTGAACGAACTGTGCGCCGAACTGATCGACCTCGTCGACATGCCGAAGTTCGAGGAGGCGTACTACGACTACTGCCGCTACTTCAACGCGGGCAAGACCGAACAGGCCGAGCGCTACGGCACCAACTTCGGCAGCCTCATCCTCTTCCAGGGCCACTCCCGCCTCGACGCGTACGCGGCCGTACGCACCGGTGACGACAAGCTCGCCACGCGCGCCTGGCAGAAGTTCTACGACTCCGACGGCTACAAGGAGTCGGCGCCCTGGACCACGGAGAAGCTGAGCGGCCCCGTCGCCCTGGTCCCGGGCAGCGAGGCGAGCTGGGTGTCCACCAACGACACCGCGCTCTACGGCCTGGCCGCCATCGAGAACCTCGCACTCCTGGGGGACAGGATGCCGTAGCGGGCCCGTACGGGGCGCGGGCGCGGGCACACTGCACGGGTGGACTGGAACCATTACCGCTTCCGCAGCCGGTGGCCGCTGCCCGCGCCCGCCCCGGACGTCTACCGGGCACTGGAACGCATCGAGGACTACCCCCGCTGGTGGCCGCAGGTCCGCGAGGTCACCCGGCTCGACGACACCAGCGGCCTCCTCCGGTTCCGCTCCCTGCTTCCGTACGACCTCACCGCGACCGTGCGGGAGCGGCGCCGGGACCCGGCCGAAGGGGTGCTGGAGGTCGCGATGAGCGGCGACATGGAGGGCTGGGCACGCTGGACGGTCGCCCCGCGCGGCTCCGCCACCCTCGTCCGCTACGACCAGGAGGTCGTAGTCCGCAAACCGCTGCTGCGCCGCCTCGCCGTACCGGGACGGCCGCTGTTCCGGGCCAACCACCGCCTCATGATGCGGGCGGGGCGACGAGGTCTCGCGGCGCACCTGGCAGGCGGCCGGCAAGCGGTTTGATGGAATCGCCGGGCGCCCTGTATTGTTCGGTGCGTTCCCGGGCGATTAGCTCAGTGGGAGAGCGCTTCGTTCACACCGAAGAGGTCACTGGTTCGAACCCAGTATCGCCCACGCTCGGGAGAGCGACGTGTGTCCGCAAACTACGCGGACCACGTCGCTCTCTTCGTTTCCGCGCGGCTTCGCCGCGCGTTGTGGGGGCTCCGCCACCACGCCCCCGTCCCGGCGTCGTCCCGGGCCGGAGGGGAAGGCTCACGCCGCCGCCGGCAGGTCCGGGCGCAGCGGCCACGCCGGGTCCACCGCTTCCTCGGTGCCGTTGAGCGCGAACCACGCCTGCAGCCCGCGGGCCTGCCCGGCGTGCCACACCGCCTGGAGGGTGTGCAGCTCGGCGGGGGAGAGGCGCTCGAGGCGCGCCTGGAAACGGCGCCCCACCGCCCGCACGACCTCCAGCGCCGCCTGGGCGTCGGCCGCCGCGTCGTGCGCGCCCTCCAACTCCACGCCGTAGTGCGCGCACAGGTCGGTGAGCGTACGGCGGCCCTTGCGGTAGCGGTCCAGGTGCTTGTCCAGCACGTGCGGGTCCAGCACGTGCAGCGGCGTCCGCTCCAGCCAGCGGCCGAGCGACGAGGCGCGGTGCCGGCGCAACTCCCGGTCCAGCAGCGTCAGGTCGAACGGCGCGTTCATCACCACCAGCGGACGCCCCGCGCGGGCCTGCTCGGTCAGCGCCTCCGCCATCTCGTACATCACCGGCGCCGGCCACCGCCCGTGCCGCTGCACGTACTCCTCCGTCAGCCCGTGCACCGCCGTCGCCGACCCGGGCACCGGCACGCCCGGGTTCACCAGCCACCGGGTCACCCGCGGGCGCAGCCCCGGCGCGTCCTGGACGACGAGAGCGGCCGACACGATCCGGTCGGTCTCGGTGTCCACACCCGTCGTCTCCGTGTCGAAGGCGGCCAACGGCCCCTCGAACCAACTCGTCATAGGGCACTCAACTCCTCTTTCGAACACGGCAGCTGACGCGCCGTCCCTTGTCCCGGTTCGGTGATACCCGGGCTGTTTGCGACGTACGCCGGAAGGACACAACAGGAGTACGGGTCTTTGCAGTTCACAGACCCGCAGCGGGGATTCACCAGTTCTGGAAGGCTGTTGGTCATGGCCATTGCGCAGCCCGAACGGGGCGGGCTGCTGCCGGAGCACACCACGCCCGTACGCGGCTCTCTCGCCACCACCGCCTGCATGGAGACCTTGCAGGTCGGATACCTCCACGCGGTCGCCGCCGCGGCGGGCTGCTCGCTCTCCCAGCCCTTCCCGGACAACGGCATCGACTGGCACGTCAGCCACAGCGCCCCGGGCCACACCGTCGACGACGAGGTCACCATCAAGGTGCAGCTCAAGGCCACCTACCAGATCGCCCCCGGACCCCCCGGCCGCTCCTTCTCCTTCACCCTCGACAACGACCACCTGGCGAAGCTCGCCCGCACCCCGGTGTCGGTGCACAAGATCCTGGTCGTGATGATCGTCCCCCGGTCCCGGGACCAGTGGCTGCGCGCCGGCCACGACCGGCTCGACCTCAGGCACTGCTGCTACTGGACGAACCTCGCCGGCCACCCGGTCACGGGCCGGCAGCGCACCACCGTGCGGATACCGACCGCGCGGATCTTCGACGACCGGGCGCTGTGCGAGATCATGACGCGGGTCGGGACGGGAGGGAAACCATGACGCACCGCCCGACCGGCGACGGCCCCCCGCGGCCCGTCGAGCCCCTGCGGCCCGTCAAGCCCCCGGGGGCCGTACGGCCGCACCCGGCCGACGCCCCCGGCGACCGGCCCCGCGACGGCACCCCGCCCGAACCCGGCACCGTCGACCCGGCCGTGCTGACCGCCCTACTCCACCGGCACGGCTGGCGACGGCGCGGCGGTGCCCCCGGCCGCTACGGCCGCTGGACCCCACCGGGCCCGGCCGCGGGGGTCACCAGCCTCCTGGTGCCCGTCAGCCGCGCCTTCCCCGACAGCGACGACCTGCTCGGCGAGGCGCTGCACGCCCTGTCCCGCAGCGGCACGCCCGCCGCCCGCGAGATCCTGCTCTCCCTCGCCGTCCCCAGCGACGAGATCCGCTGGGAACGCGACATGCCGACGGGGCCCGGCGCCACGGCGACCTGGACGGCGGAGGAGCAGCTGCGCGCCGCCGCCCGCCGCATGCTGCTCGCCGGGGCGCTCGCCACGCGCGCGCGTGCCGGCTACTACGGCGCCCGGCACCGGCGTGCCGCCGAGACCGCCCTGGAGAACGTCCTGGTGGGCCCCGCCCCCGGCGGCCGCCATCTCGCGGCGTTCCTGCCGGTCGGCACCGGCCGCCCGCTGGCCGTACGCCTGCACCAGGCCCTGTACGCCGCCCGTGAGGCCGTCGACTACCGGCGGGCCACCGGTGGCGCGGAGGCCTTCGACTCGGCCGTCGCGGCAGGGGTCAGCCACGAGCTGACCGAGTCCCTGGTCGCCCTGGTCCGGGGCACCGAGGGCGCCCGGATAGCCGTCGGCTGGGCTCCTGCCGCGGGCGTGCCCGAGGGCTGCGGCACCCTCACCGAACCCGTCGAGTTCTCGCCGGGCGACCTGCCCGCCCTGCGCGAGGCCGCCGCCCGCTACCTGCGCGCGGAGCCCTCCGTGCCGGTGCGCGTCACCGGCACCGTGGTCCGTATGCGCCGGCCCGGACCCCGCGGCCCGGGCACCGTACGGCTGCGGGTGCTGGCCGGGGCCGAGGTGCCGCACGTGCGCGTCGCGCTGGACGAGGAGGCCTACCGGATCGCCGGGCACGCCCACCTCGTCGGACTGCCGGTGCGGATGCTGGGGCGGCTGGAGAGCCGGGGCGGGTTCCGCCGGCTCACCGGCGCCTGCGAGATCACGCCCGTCCAGGTCGACGACGCGGAGCGGGACCGGCTGCTGAAGGCCGTCCAGGAGCACGTCGAGGTCGCGGCCTTCTTCGAGGAGGCCTGCGGCGACGGAGGGGACTGCCGGGACTGATTTCGCGGTGGGCGTGCCGGGGTCGGTACGATCGCCCTCATGCGCGCGCTCCGGTATGGCGCCGCGGCCCCACCTTCAGTCAGGAGAGACCGGTGTCAGACGTCCGTGTGATCATCCAGCGGGATTCCGAGCGGGAAGAACGCGTGGTGACGACGGGCACTACGGCCGCCGAGCTCTTCGCCGGCGAGCGCTCGATCATCGCCGCCCGTGTCTCCGGCGACCTCAAGGACCTCGCCTACGAGGTCAGGGACGGCGAAACCGTCGAGGCCGTCGAGATCACCTCCGAGGACGGCCTCAACATCCTGCGCCACTCCACCGCGCACGTCATGGCCCAGGCCGTGCAGGAGCTGTTCCCCGAGGCCAAGCTGGGCATCGGCCCGCCGGTCAAGGACGGCTTCTACTACGACTTCGACGTCGAGAAGCCCTTCCACCCCGATGACCTCAAGGCCATCGAGAAGAAGATGCAGGAGATCCAGAAGCGCGGGCAGCGGTTCTCCCGCCGTGTGGTCACCGACGAGGCCGCCCGCGAGGAGCTGGCCGACGAGCCGTACAAGCTGGAACTGATCGGCCTCAAGGGCTCCGCGTCCAGCGACGACGGCGCGGACGTCGAGGTCGGCGCCGGCGAGCTGACGATCTACGACAACCTCGACGCGAAGTCCGGCGAGCTGTGCTGGAAGGACCTCTGCCGAGGCCCCCACCTGCCCACGACCCGGAACATCCCGGCCTTCAAGCTGATGCGCAACGCCGCCGCCTACTGGCGCGGCAGCGAGAAGAACCCGATGCTCCAGCGCATCTACGGCACCGCCTGGCCGACCAAGGACGAGCTGAAGGCGCACCTGGAGTTCCTCGCCGAGGCCGAGAAGCGCGACCACCGCAAGCTCGGCAGCGAGCTGGACCTGTTCTCCATCCCGGAGCAGATCGGCTCCGGCCTCGCCGTCTTCCACCCCAAGGGCGGCATCATCCGCCGGGTCATGGAGGACTACTCGCGGCGCCGCCACGAGGAGGAGGGCTACGAGTTCGTCTACACCCCGCACGCGACCAAGGGGAAGCTCTTCGAGACCTCGGGCCACCTGGACTGGTACGCCGACGGCATGTACCCGCCCATGCAGCTCGACGAGGGCGTGGACTACTACCTCAAGCCCATGAACTGCCCGATGCACAACCTGATCTTCGACGCGCGGGGCCGGTCCTACCGTGAACTTCCCCTGCGTCTCTTCGAGTTCGGCACCGTGTACCGGTACGAGAAGTCGGGCGTCGTGCACGGCCTGACCCGGGCCCGCGGCTTCACCCAGGACGACGCGCACATCTACTGCACCCGCGAGCAGATGTCGGAGGAGCTGGACAAGACCCTCACCTTCGTCCTGAACCTGCTGCGCGACTACGGCCTGAACGACTTCTACCTGGAGCTGTCCACCAAGGACCCGGAGAAGTTCGTCGGCTCCGACGAGGCCTGGGAAGAGGCCACCGAGACGCTGCGCCAGGTCGCCGAGAAGCAGAACCTGGAGCTGGTGGCCGACCCGGGTGGCGCCGCGTTCTACGGCCCGAAGATCTCCGTGCAGGCGCGCGACGCCATCGGCCGCACCTGGCAGATGTCGACCATCCAGCTCGACTTCAACCTGCCGGAGCGCTTCGACCTGGAGTACACGGCCGCGGACGGCACCAAGACCCGTCCGGTCATGATCCACCGTGCGCTGTTCGGCTCCATCGAGCGGTTCTTCGCGGTGCTCCTGGAGCACTACGCGGGCGCGATGCCGCCCTGGCTCGCCCCGGTGCAGGCGGTGGGTATCCCGGTGGGGGACGCGCACGTGCAGTACCTGGAGGAGTTCGCGGCGGAGGCACGGCGGAAGGGGCTGCGCGTCGACGTGGACTCCTCCTCGGACCGGATGCAGAAGAAGATCCGCACGCAGCAGAAGCAGAAGGTCCCGTTCATGATCATCGTCGGCGACGAGGACATGCACGGGGGCACGGTGTCGTTCCGCTACCGCGACGGTTCGCAGGAGAACGGCATTCCGCGCGACCAGGCACTGGCGAAGCTCGTTGACGTGGTGGAGCGCCGGATCCAGGTCTGACATTCTCCCGCGATCGCGGTGATCGGCCCCCGGGAGAAGCTCCCGGGGGCTCTTTCGGCTTCCCCGCGCCGACGCCATATGCTGCACGCATGACGAGTGAGCCGGAGCAGCAGCTGGGAGTGGGGACGCCGGACGCTTTCCAGCGTCTGTGGACGCCCCACCGGATGGCCTACATCCAGGGCGAGAACAAGCCGAGCGGCCCCGGCGCCGACGACGGCTGCCCCTTCTGCTCGATCCCGGCCAAGTCCGACGAGGACGGTCTGATCGTCCGGCGCGGCGAGCACGTGTACGCGGTGCTCAATCTCTACCCGTACAACGGCGGCCACCTGATGACCGTGCCGTACCGCCACGTCGCCGACTACACCGAGCTGAACGCCGTGGAGACCGCCGAGCTGGCCGAGCTGACCAAGCAGGCGATGACGGCACTGCGCGCCGCGTCCGGCGCCCACGGCTTCAACATCGGCATGAACCAGGGCACGGTGGCGGGCGCGGGCATCGCCGCCCACCTGCACCAGCACGTCGTGCCCCGCTGGGGCGGCGACACGAACTTCATGCCCGCGATCGGTCACACGAAGGTGCTGCCGCAGCTGCTGGGGGACACCCGCAAGATGCTGGCGGAGGCCTGGCCCTCCAGCCCGTCCGGCGTTTGAGGACGAGGCCGTTCAGGCCGAAGCGGGGGCCTGGGGGCGGCAGCCCCCGGGGAGGCCCGCCCCGGCCCCTCGCCAACCGCCGGAGGCCTACGCGTCGTAGACGTCCGCCTTCTTCGGCACCGCCTCCTGCACCGCCCCGCTGAGACCGCCCGCCCGGGCACCGAACTTCTCCGTGTCCACGCCGTTCTCCTTCAGCACCTTGATCGCCGCCGAGTGCACCGCCCGCAGCACCGGCGTGGCCGCCCGCAGCGCGTCGTCGGCCATGAAGCGGTGCCGCCACGGCCGGTCCGCCCAGGCGTGCCGCACGCCGAAGGGCTCGGGCAGCGTGAGCTTGCCGCCCAGCCAGTACAGCAACGGGGGATACCAGGTCAGCGGTGCCCGCGCGGCCAGCCGTACTACCTCGTCGGTGTCGACCAGCGGGAGCTTCACCGTGCGGGTCTCCCAGAACTTGACGGACTTCTGGACCGTCTTCTCCTTGGCCGCGGGCTTGCTGGTGAACAGGGAGTGCACCGGTCCCAGGGCGTGTCCGGTGACCTCGATGCGCAGCGTCTCGTGCAGCACCGTCACCGTGATCAGCATGGAGATGACCAACTGGCCGTCCCACAGCGTCCACTGGACGCCCAGGTAGTGCCGGTCGCCCGCGCCGAACTGCTGCTTGTCGCAGATCTCCTGTATGGCGTGCTGCTTGACCTGGTACGCCTCGACGTCGGTGCCCTCGGGCCGGGACACCGAGTCGGCGTTCTCACCGATCGGGGTCACGATCCAGTGCCGCACGGTCGGCTTGGTGAAGCCGCCGGTGTGCAGCGGGCCGCGCTCCAGCATCCGCAGCCGGTCGTGGATGGCCTTGATGACGTCCCAGCTGCGGAACGGGTTGATCTCCCGGTCCGGGTCGACGGGGACCAGTTCCTCGGCGAGCTGCCAGTTGCCCCAGCGGGTGCCCATGCCGAGGATGCCCTTGGGACCGGCGTAGAAGACGGAGTTGGACTGCTGCTCGGCGCTGAGCCGGGCCAGTGACTGCCGCAGTTCCTCGGCCGCCGTCTCGCCGGGGCTGCTCGGCACCGCCTCGGGCACCTTGGCGCCCACGCCCGCGCCGGACAGCAGGCCGCTCCAGCGCTCCCGGAGGTCCCGTGCCGTGCGCTCGCAGATCCGCTTGGCCCAGAACCAGCCGATCACCGGGGCCACGACGCAGGCGCGCGCGTACCAGGCCCAGAAGCCGCTGAAGGGCATCTTGAGCAGGAAGAGCACGGCGAGGACCGCCATCGCGAGCAGCAGGGCGGTGGCGAGGGCGCCGGCCCGCTTGTCCTCGCGCCGGGCGACGGTGGTGCGGATCTGGAAGACCAGGAGCCAGATCAGCAGTCCGGGCAGGAACAGCAGGCCGCACAGCACCATGACGGCGCTCAGCCAGTTGTCCCGGTCCCTGCGTATGCGGTGCGCCGCGAGGCTGTGTTCCACGACGACCTGCGGCTGGGTGCCGAAGGACTGGATGAGCGGGGCCCGCTTGGGACCGAGCATCCGGTCGATGATCGCCCGCGAGTACGCCTCGCCCAGGTTGGGCCGGAAGAGCTTGATCCGCGGCTTGCTCACGGCCGACTTGTGCCACTCGCTGTTGGCCTTGAGTATCTCCTCGGCCTCGCTGTCCCGGTAGGCGGCCGAGGCCAGCGCGAACGTGGCCGTCTGGCCGCCGTCGTCCGTGCGCGGCACCTGCGGTCCGAAGAAGTCCGCGTAACCGCCGTCAACGGTCATTCCCGCCCCCGATCGCCACCACTGTCGTTCCTGCGGCCTTCCCGACTTCCCTGCCCCGCACACCTGTTGATCTGGTCATCAGCGTATCCGCCGGGACCGCCGTGCGTCACGGGACGGCCAAAGGCGCCCCCGCGCGCCCGGATTGACCGCCGGGCGCGCCGTCGTACGCCGGGGCGGGCGGCAGCCTCCGGTGCGAGCAATGGACGCTGGTGCGGAGAGCGGGCCCCGGTGCGGCCGGACCGCGCACCGGAGCCCCGCGCTCCGTCGGGATGCGGCCCCGCACCCTTCTAGGACGCGACCCGCACCTCCTCGCGCAGCCGGTCCGCGACCTGCGCCGGCATCGGCTCGTGCCGGGCGTAGCGGCGGTCGAGGCGCGCGGTGCCGTGGGAGAGGGCGCGCAGGTCCACGGCGTAGCGGCCGATCTCGATCTCGGGCACCTCGGCCCTGATCAGGGTCCGGCCGCCGCTGGTCTGCTCGGTGCCCAGCACCTTGCCGCGCCGCCCGGACAGGTCGCTCATCACCGCGCCCACGTAGTCGTCGCCGACCAGCACGCTCACCTCGGCCACCGGCTCCAGCAGGTGGATCCGCGCCTCGGCCGCGGCCTCCCTGAGCGCCAGCGCGCCCGCGGTCTGGAAGGCGGCGTCGGAGGAGTCCACCGAGTGCGCCTTGCCGTCGAGCAGCGTGACCCGCACGTCGATCAGCGGGTGGCCGGCGGCGACCCCCTTGGCGGCCTGGGTGCGCACGCCCTTCTCGACGGACGGGATGAACTGCCGGGGCACCGCGCCGCCGACCACCTTGTCCACGAACTCGATGCCCGAGCCGCCCGGCAGCGGCTCCACCTCGATCTCGCAGATGGCGTACTGGCCGTGCCCGCCGGACTGCTTCACGTGCCGCCCGCGCCCGGCCGCCCGGCCGCCGAAGGTCTCGCGCAGGGAGACCCGGTGGGGTACGACGTCGACCTGGACGCCGTAGCGGCTGCGCAGCCGCTCCAGGGCCACGTCGGCGTGGGCCTCGCCCAGGCACCACAGGACCACCTGGTGGGTGTCCTGGTTGTGCTCCAGGCGCATCGTCGGGTCCTCGGCGACCAGCCGGGCCAGCCCCTGGGAGAGCTTGTCCTCGTCGGGTTTGCTGTGCGCCTCGATGGCGAGCGGCAGCAGCGGGTCGGGCATCTCCCAGGGAGCCATCAGCAGCGGGTCCTCCTTGGCCGAGAGCGTGTCCCCGGTCTCCGCGCGGGTCAGCTTGGCCACGCAGGCGAGGTCGCCCGCGATCACGTGCGAGACCGGCCGCTGCTGCTTGCCGAACGGCGTCGACAGGGCGCCGATCCGCTCGTCGACGTCGTGGTCCTCGTGGCCCCGGTCGGTCATCCCGTGTCCGGACACGTGCACCGTCTGGTCGGCGCGCAGGGTGCCGGAGAAGACGCGGACCATCGAGATCCGGCCGACGTACGGGTCCGAGGACGTCTTGACGACCTCCGCGACCAGCGACTCCTCCGGATCGCACATCCGCAGTTCGCGTCCGGCGCCCTCCGGAGTGGTGACCCTGGGTGCCGCGCGCTCCAGGGGTGTCGGGAAGCCGCGCGTGATCAGTTCCAGCAGTTCGACCGTGCCCAGTCCCTGCCGGGCTCCGTCGGCTGCGGGCGCGGCGGCCAGCACCGGGAAGAACACCCCGCGCGCGACGGCCCGTTCCAGGTCCTCGATCAGCGTCTTGACGTCGACCTGCTCGCCGCCGAGATAGCGCTCCATGAGGGTCTCGTCCTCGCTCTCCGAGATGATCCCCTCGATGAGCATGGAGCGGGCCTCGTCGAGCTGCGGCAGCTCCGCCTCGCCCGGCTCCGAGGCCACGCGCTCGCCGGACGCGTAGTCGAACAGCTTCCGCGACAGCAGTCCGACGAGCCCCGTCACGGGCGCGTGCCCGTCGGGGGCCGGCGGGCCGTGCAGCGGGAGGTACAGCGGCAGTACGGCGTCGGGGTCGTCGCCGCCGAAGGCCTCCGCGCAGATCCGGGTCATCTCCTCGAAGTCCGCGCGGGCGGCCTCCAGGTGCGTGATCACGATGGCGCGCGGCATGCCGACGGCGGCGCACTCCTCCCAGACCATGCGGGTCGAGCCGTCCACCCCGTCGGAGGCCGAGACGACGAAGAGGGCCGCGTCCGCCGCGCGCAGACCCGCCCTCAGCTCACCGACGAAGTCGGCGTACCCGGGAGTGTCCAGGAGGTTGATCTTGATGCCGTCCCATTCCACCGGCACCAGGGAAAGCTGTACGGAGCGCTGCTGGCGGTGCTCCATGTCGTCGTAGTCCGAGACGCAGCCGCCGTCCTCGACGCGGCCCGCCCGGTTCACCGCTCCCGCCGTCAGCGCGAGAGCTTCCACCAATGTCGTCTTGCCCGATCCGGAGTGGCCGACCAGCACCACGTTCCGTACGGACGCGGGGTGGTCGGCCGCCGTTGCCCTTCCGGCGGCTCCGGGATGGGTGTGTGCCTTGTCGCCCATGTCCTTGCCTCCCGTGCACGGTGAGGTCGCTGTGGGCGCGGACACGCGGGACCGCGTGCACTGGCGGCTCCGGCGACGCCCGCGGTCCTTCGAGCTTTCCACTCCCGTCACGCCGCGTCCATACGAAGGACCCGATCCCGGCGGCCACCGGCCGCCCGGCGGGGGCTCAGGGTGCCCGGCCACCGTCCGGGCGCGCGCGTGACTACGATGGGCCAGCCGGTGGCCAGCAAGGGCCGCGGCGCCACACCGACCGTCGGGAAGGCCATGCTGAACAAGTACGCGCGTGCATTTTTTACGCGTGTCCTCACACCGTTCGCCGCGTTTCTCATCCGCCGGGGCGTCAGCCCGGACACGGTCACGCTCCTCGGCACCGCCGGTGTGGTCGCGGGTGCGCTGGTCTTCTACCCCATGGGTGAGTTCTTCTGGGGCACGGTGGTGATCACCCTCTTCGTCTTCTCCGACCTGGTCGACGGCAACATGGCCCGCCAGCTGGGCCGCTCCAGCCGCTGGGGCGCGTTCCTGGACTCCACCCTCGACCGGGTCGCCGACGGCGCGATCTTCGGCGGCCTCGCCCTGTGGTACGCGGGCGGCGGTGACGACATCGTGCTGTGCGCCGTGTCGATCTTCTGCCTGGCCAGCGGCCAGGTGGTCTCGTACACCAAGGCGCGCGGCGAGGCGATCGGCCTGCCGGTCGCCGTCAACGGGCTGGTCGAGCGCGCCGAGCGCCTCGTCATCTCGCTGGTCGCCGCCGGATTCGCCGGGCTGCACAAGTTCGGCGTGCCCGGCATCCAGTACCTGCTGCCGATCGCCCTGTGGATCGTCGCCGTCGGCAGCCTCGTCACGCTGGTCCAGCGGGTCGTCACGGTCCGCCGTGAGGCCGCCGAGGCGGACTCCGCCGCGCAGCAGAGCCAGGGCACCGAGGCGGCCAAGTGAGCGCTCGGGACCGGCTGACCGACGGCCTGTACGGCGCCGGCTGGGGCACCGTGAAGAAGCTCCCCGAGCCCGCCGCCGTGCGCCTCGGCCGCACCATCGCCGATGTGGCCTGGAAGCGGCGCGGCGCGGGGGTGCGCCGCCTGGAGAGCAACTACGCGCGCGTGGTGCCCGGCGCGAGCCCCGAGCGGCTCGCCGCCCTCTCGCGCGCGGGCATGCGCTCGTACCTGCGTTACTGGATGGAGTCGTTCCGGCTTCCGGCGTGGAGCACCGAGCGGATCAAGGGCGGCTTCGCGCCCAAGGACCTGCACCACCTCACCGACGGCATGGACGCCGGCAAGGGCGTGATACTCGCCCTGCCGCACCTGGCCAACTGGGACCTCGCGGGCGCCTGGGTCACCACGAAGCTCGGCATCCCGTTCACCACCGTCGCCGAGCGCCTCAAGCCGGAGACCCTCTACGACCGTTTCGTCGCCTACCGCGAGGGCCTCGGCATGGAGGTCCTGCCGCACAGCGGCGGCACCGCCTTCGGCACGCTGGCCCGGCGGCTGCGCGACGGCGGCCTGGTCTGCCTGGTCGCCGACCGCGACCTGTCCGCCTCCGGCGTGGAGGTCGGCTTCTTCGGCGAGACGGCCCGGATGCCGGCCGGTCCCGCCCTGCTCGCCCAGCAGACCGGCGCGCTGCTGCTGCCGGTGACGCTCTGGTACGACGACTCGCCGGTGATGCAGGGCCGGGTGCACCCGCCGGTCGAGGTGCCCGAGTCAGGCACCCGGGCCGAAAAGACGTCTGTCATGACACAGGCGCTGGCCGATGCCTTCGCCACGGGGATCGCCGACCACCCGGAGGACTGGCACATGCTGCAGCGCTTGTGGCTGAAGGACCTCGACCCCGCCAAGGCACCGGGGGTGGCCGACGGGCGGGGCGGCGCGTCGTGAGGATCGGCATCGTCTGCCCGTACTCCTGGGACGTGCCGGGCGGCGTCCAGTTCCACATCCGGGACCTCGCCGAGTACTTCGTCCGGCTCGGCCACGAGGTGTCCGTCCTCGCCCCGGCCGACGACGACACGCCGCTGCCGCCGTACGTCGTCTCCGCGGGCCGCGCGGTGCCGGTGCCGTACAACGGCTCGGTGGCCCGGCTCAACTTCGGCTTCCTGTCGGCGGCCCGGGTCCGGCGCTGGCTGCACGAGGGCGGCTTCGACGTCATCCACATCCACGAGCCGACCTCGCCCTCGCTGGGCCTGCTGACCTGCTGGGCGGCGCAGGGCCCGATCGTGGCCACCTTCCACACCTCCAACCCGCGCTCCCGCGCGATGATCGCCGCGTACGCGATCCTCCAGGCCGCCCTGGAGAAGATCAGCGCCCGGATCGCCGTGAGCGAGTACGCCCGCCGCACGCTCGTCGAGCACCTGGGCGGCGACGCGGTCGTCATCCCCAACGGCGTCGACGTCGACTTCTTCGCCGACGCGGAGCCGAACCCCGAGTGGCAGGGCGACACGATCGGCTTCATAGGGCGCATCGACGAGCCCCGCAAGGGCCTGCCGGTGCTCATGCGGGCGCTGCCCGCGATCCTCGCCGCCCGGCCGCGGACCCGACTGCTCGTCGCCGGGCGCGGGGACGAGGAGGAGGCCGTCGAGAGCCTGCCGAAGGAGCTGCGCTCCCGCGTGGAGTTCCTCGGCATGATCAGCGACGAGGACAAGGCCCGCTTCCTGCGCAGCGTCGACCTGTACGTGGCGCCCAACACCGGCGGCGAGAGCTTCGGCATCATCCTGGTCGAGGCCATGTCGGCCGGCGCCCCCGTCCTCGCCGCCGACCTGGACGCCTTCGCCCAGGTCCTCGACCAGGGCGCGGCCGGCGAACTCTTCCCGAACGAGGACGCCGACGCCCTCGCCGAGGCGGCCGTACGCCTGCTGGCCGACCCGGAGCGGCGCGCCGCACTGCGGGAGCGGGGCAGCGCCCACGTCCGGCGCTTCGACTGGTCCACGGTCGGCGCGGACATCCTGTCCGTCTACGAGACGGTGACCGCGGGAGCGGCGGCGGTGGCGACGGACGACCGGGCGACGGGCCTGCGCGCCCGCTTCGGCCTGGCGAGGGACTGACCCGCCGGGACAGTCCCGCCCACCGATAGGGTTGCGGCCCGTGACCGCAACCCTCATCTGGATCCTGGTCGTCCTCGTCGCCGTCGGCCTGTACCTCAGCTGGACGGCGGGCCGCCTGGACCGGCTGCACGCCCGGATCGACGCCGCCCGTGCCGCCCTGGACGCACAGCTGCTGCGCAGGGCGTCCGTGGCCCAGGAACTCGCCACCTCCGGCGTGCTCGACCCGGCCGCCTCCATGGTCCTCTACGAGGCCGCGCACGCCGCCCGGCAGGCCGAGGAGGAGCTGCGGGAGGTCGCCGAGAGCGAGCTGAGCCAGGCCCTGCGCGCCGTGTTCGCCGACGCGCAGCAGGTGGACGTACTGCGCGAGGCGCCCGGGGGGGAGGCGGCGGCCCACGAACTGGCCGAGGCCGTACGGCGGGTGCCGATGGCCCGGCGCTTCCACAACGACGCGGTGGGGGCGGCCCGCAGGCTGCGTGAGCACCGAAAGGTCCGCTGGTTCCGCCTCGCCGGGCACGCGCCCTTCCCGCTGGCCTTCGAGATGGACGACGAGTCGCCGGCCGCCCTGGTGGAGCGGGCGGCGTAGCGCCCGGGGGACGAAAACGATCCACCGCCTTCTCATTGGCCCTTGCTGTGGCCTGCTCGCCTCACGTTTCCTCGTTGCTGCACAACCCCCCTTCTCCCCAGCGAGGTACCCGTGTCCAGCACGCTCTCCGAAAACCAGGCACCCGAGACCGGCACCGCCCGCGTGAAGCGCGGCATGGCCGAGCAGCTCAAGGGCGGCGTCATCATGGACGTCGTCACGCCGGAGCAGGCGAAGATCGCCGAGGACGCGGGCGCCGTGGCCGTCATGGCCCTGGAGCGCGTCCCCGCCGACATCCGCAAGGACGGCGGCGTGGCCCGGATGTCCGACCCGGACATGATCGAGGGCATCATCGGCGCCGTGTCCATCCCGGTGATGGCCAAGTCCCGCATCGGCCACTTCGTGGAGGCCCAGGTCCTGCAGTCCCTCGGCGTCGACTACATCGACGAGTCCGAGGTCCTCACCCCGGCCGACGAGGTCAACCACAGCGACAAGTTCGCGTTCACCACCCCCTTCGTCTGCGGCGCCACCAACCTGGGCGAGGCCCTGCGGCGGATCGCCGAGGGTGCCGCGATGATCCGCTCCAAGGGCGAGGCCGGCACCGGCAACGTCGTCGAGGCCGTTCGCCACCTGCGCCAGATCAAGAACGAGATCGCCCGGCTGCGCGGCTACGACAACAACGAGCTGTACGCCGCCGCCAAGGAGCTGCGCGCCCCGTACGAGCTGGTCAAGGAGGTCTCCGAGCTGGGCAAGCTCCCCGTGGTGCTCTTCTCGGCCGGTGGCGTCGCGACCCCCGCCGACGCCGCGCTCATGCGCCAGCTCGGTGCCGAGGGCGTCTTCGTCGGCTCCGGCATCTTCAAGTCCGGCGACCCGGCCAAGCGCGCCGCCGCCATCGTGAAGGCGACCACCTTCTACGACGACCCGAAGATCATCGCGGACGCGTCCCGCAACCTCGGCGAGGCCATGGTCGGCATCAACTGCGACACCCTCCCCGAGACCGAGCGCTACGCCAACCGCGGCTGGTAAGGACCCCGATCCATGAGTGACACCCCCGTCATCGGCGTCCTGGCCCTC
This sequence comes from Streptomyces rubrogriseus, assembly GCF_027947575.1. Lineage (NCBI taxonomy): Bacteria > Bacillati > Actinomycetota > Actinomycetes > Kitasatosporales > Streptomycetaceae > Streptomyces > Streptomyces rubrogriseus. Next base: position 2,575,705 of record NZ_CP116256.1, read on the forward strand.
CAGGGCGACGTACGGGAGCACCTCGTCGCCCTGGCCGTGGCCGACGCCGTGGCCAGGCCGGTGCGGCGCCCCGAAGAACTCGCCGAGGTGGACGGCCTGGTCATCCCGGGCGGCGAGTCCACCACCATCTCCAAACTCGCCGTCCTCTTCGGCGTGATGGAACCCCTCCGCGCGCGCGTGCGGGACGGCATGCCCGTCTACGGCACCTGCGCCGGCATGATCATGCTGGCCGACAAGATCCTCGACCCGCGCTCCGGGCAGGAGACGGTCGGCGGCATCGACATGATCGTGCGCCGCAACGCCTTCGGGCGGCAGAACGAGTCCTTCGAGGCGGCCGTCGACGTCGAGGGCGTCGGGGGCGAGCCCGTGGAGGGCGTCTTCATCCGTGCCCCCTGGGTCGAGTCCGTGGGCGCCGCCGCCGAGGTGCTCGCCGAGCACGACGGCCACATCGTCGCCGTCCGCCAGGGCGACGCGCTGGCCACGTCGTTCCACCCGGAACTGACCGGCGACCACCGCGTGCACCGGCTCTTCGCCGACATGGTGCGCGCGAACCGGGCGGCTCAGTCCTTGTAGGATTCCTGCGTTCGTTGCAGGAGATGGGTTACGCGAAGGAGACAGGCAGATGTCCGGCCACTCTAAATGGGCTACGACGAAGCACAAGAAGGCCGTGATCGACGCCAAGCGCGGCAAGCTCTTCGCGAAGCTGATCAAGAATATCGAGGTCGCGGCGCGCATGGGCGGCGTCGACATCGAGGGCAACCCGACGCTGTACGACGCCATCCAGAAGGCGAAGAAGCAGTCGGTCCCCAACAAGAACATCGACTCCGCGGTCAAGCGCGGCGGCGGCCTGGAGGCCGGCGGCGCCGACTACGAGACGATCATGTACGAGGGTTACGGTCCCAACGGTGTCGCGGTGCTCATCGAGTGCCTCACCGACAACCGCAACCGCGCCGCCTCCGACGTCCGCGTCGCCATGACCCGCAACGGCGGCTCCATGGCCGACCCCGGCTCGGTGTCGTACCTGTTCAACCGCAAGGGCGTCGTGATCGTACCCAAGGGCGAGCTGGCCGAGGACGACGTCCTCGGCGCCGTCCTGGACGCGGGGGCCGAGGAGGTCAACGACCTCGGCGAGTCCTTCGAGGTGCTCAGCGAGGCCACCGACCTGGTCGCGGTCCGCACCGCCCTCCAGGAGGCCGGCATCGACTACGAGTCCGCCGACGCCAACTTCGTCCCGACCATGCAGATCGAGCTCGACGAGGAGGGCGCGCGGAAGATCTTCCGGCTCATCGACGCCCTGGAGGACAGCGACGACGTGCAGAACGTCTTCGCCAACTTCGACGTGAGCGACGAGATCATGGAGAAGGTGGACGCATAGGCCGCGCCCTGTGCTCAGCGGGCCGACGGGGACACCACCCGTCGGCCCGTCGCGTTGTCGGTGGCACCCGATAGCCTGCACAAACAGGTGATCGACGAGAGGGGCCTGCTGGTGCGCGTACTGGGGGTGGACCCGGGGTTGACCCGTTGCGGGATCGGCGTCGTGGAGGGCGTCGCGGGCCGGCCGCTCACCATGATCGGCGTCGGCGTCGTCCGCACGCCCGCGGACGCCGACCTCGGCCACCGCCTCGTCGCCGTCGAGCAGGGCATCGAGCAGTGGCTCGACGAGCACCGGCCGGAGTTCGTCGCCGTCGAGCGCGTCTTCAGCCAGCACAACGTCCGCACGGTGATGGGCACCGCCCAGGCCAGCGCCGTGGCGATCCTGTGCGCGTCCCGCCGCGGCATCCCCGTCGCCCTGCACACCCCGAGCGAGGTGAAGGCCGCCGTCACCGGCAGCGGCCGCGCCGACAAGGCACAGGTCGGCGCCATGGTCACCCGCCTGCTCCGGCTCGCCGCCCCGCCCAGGCCCGCCGACGCAGCCGACGCCCTCGCCCTCGCCATCTGCCACATCTGGCGCGCCCCCGCGCAGAACCGCCTCCAGCAGGCCGTCGCCCTGCACACCGCACAGGGCCCGCGCCGCTCACCGAACTCCCACCCGTCGAAAGGCCGCCCCGCATGATCGCCTTCGTCAGCGGCACCGTCGCCGCCCTCGCACCCGACGCCGCGGTGGTCGAGGTCGGCGGCGTCGGCATGGCCGTGCAGTGCACGCCCAACACCCTCTCCACCCTCCGGCTCGGCAAGCCCGCCAAGCTCGCCACCTCCCTCGTCGTGCGGGAGGACTCGCTCACCCTCTACGGCTTCGCCGACGACGACGAGCGCCAGGTCTTCGAGCTGCTCCAGACCGCCAGCGGCGTCGGCCCCCGCCTCGCCCAGGCGATGCTCGCCGTGCACCAGCCCGACGCCCTGCGCAGAGCGGTCTCCACCGGGGACGAGAAGGCGCTCACCGCCGTCCCCGGCATCGGAAAGAAGGGAGCGCAGAAGCTGCTCCTGGAACTGAAGGACCGGCTCGGCGAGCCCATCGGCGCCCCCGCCGTGGGCGCCCCGGTCAGCACCGGCTGGCGCGACCAGCTGCACGCCGCCCTGATCGGCCTCGGGTACGCGACCCGCGAGGCCGACGAGGCCGTCTCCGCCGTGGCGCCGCAGGCCGAGGCCGCCGGGGGCACGCCGCAGGTGGGCGCGCTGCTCAAGGCCGCCCTGCAGACGCTGAACCGCGCCCGCTGACCACGCCCGTCACCACCGACCCGGTGCGCACGGCAAGGAGAATCAAGTGAACTGGGACGACACGACCGACGCGGAGGCCGCCGCCGAGCGGCTGGTCGGCGCGGCCGCCGACGGCGAGGACCAGGCCGTGGAGGCGGCCCTGCGCCCGAAGGACCTGGGCGAGTTCATCGGCCAGGAGAAGGTCCGCGAGCAGCTCGACCTGGTGCTGCGGGCCGCACGCGCGCGCGGGGCGACCGCCGACCACGTGCTCCTCTCCGGCGCCCCGGGCCTCGGCAAGACCACCCTCTCGATGATCATCGCGGCCGAGATGGAAGCCCCCATCCGCATCACCTCGGGCCCCGCCATCCAGCACGCCGGCGACCTCGCGGCGATCCTCTCCTCGCTCCAGGAGGGCGAGGTCCTCTTCCTCGACGAGATCCACCGCATGTCGCGGCCCGCCGAGGAGATGCTCTACATGGCGATGGAGGACTTCCGCGTCGACGTCATCGTCGGCAAGGGCCCCGGTGCGACCGCCATCCCCCTGGAGCTGCCCCCGTTCACCCTGGTCGGCGCCACCACCCGCGCGGGCCTGCTGCCGCCCCCGCTGCGCGACCGCTTCGGCTTCACCGCCCACATGGAGTTCTACGGACCGGCCGAGCTGGAACGCGTGGTGCACCGCTCCGCGGGTCTGCTCGACGTCGAGATCGACGCCACCGGCGCCGCCGAGATCGCCGGCCGCTCCCGCGGCACCCCCCGCATCGCCAACCGCCTGCTGCGCCGGGTCCGCGACTACGCCCAGGTCAAGGCCGACGGCCGGATCACCCAGGAGATCGCCTCGGCCGCCCTCGCCGTGTACGAGGTCGACGCCCGGGGCCTGGACCGCCTCGACCGCGGGGTGCTGGAGGCGCTCCTCAAGCTGTTCGGCGGCGGACCGGTCGGCCTGTCCACGCTCGCCGTCGCCGTGGGAGAGGAGCGTGAGACAGTGGAAGAGGTCGCCGAGCCCTTCCTCGTACGGGAGGGTCTGCTCGCCCGCACCCCACGCGGACGGGTGGCCACTCCGGCCGCGTGGGCACACCTCGGCCTCACCCCGCCGCGTCCGCAGAGTTCAGGAAACGGACAACCGGACTTGTTCGGGGCGTGACGACCCGCTCACGCGGGGCACATTCGCCGGAGCAGGAACCCCGGTGCCATGCTGGGCGTTGTTCCATGCGCGCGGACTCGCCTAGACTCCGCCGATGCCGCCCTTGTCGGCGGTGTACACACCCCCAACCATCAGGCCGCTCCCCATCGCGGTCGTGTGAAGGAAGTACCGACCCGTGAGTCTCGTGACCCTCCTCCCGTTCATCGTGCTCATCGGGGCCATGTTCCTGATGACCCGGTCGGCGAAGAAGAAGCAGCAGCAGGCCGCCAACATGCGGAACGAGATGCAGCCCGGAACCGGTGTCCGCACCATCGGGGGCATGTACGCCACGGTCAAGGAGGTCAACGACGACACCGTCCTCCTCGACGCCGGCCCGGGGGTCGAGCTGCTCTTCGCCAAGAACTCCATCGGTGCCGTCCTCACCGACGACGAGTACAACCGCATCGTCCACGGCATCGAGCACGACCTGAAGTCCGACGCGGACGTCGTTCCCGACGACGCCTCCTCCCTCACCGAGACCGACGCCTCCGACGACGACGCCTCCGACGACAAGTCCGTCGACCTCGGCAAGAAGGCCGAGCCCGCCGACGAGACGGCCGACGAGCCCAAGGTCGACGCCGCGCCCGCCGAGGCGAAGACGGACGAGCAGGCGAAGAAGTCCGACGGCGGTTCCGAGGCGAAGTAAGCCGTGCCCCGGGGTGCGCGGGACGGGTTCCCGCGCACCCCGCGTGACGCGCGGCTCGCACGGATCCGGACACCATGTGATGGCCGCCGGTGACGCCTTCTGGGCGCGAAGCGGCCCGAGAGGGAGTACACAAAGGTGGTAGCACCTAAAAAGGGAAAGAATGCGAGCGCTCAGAGTAAGCCCGGGCGCTCGCTGGCCCTGATCCTGATCGCCATCGTGGCGCTCACCGGGGGCATGTTCGCCTCCGGACACACGACTCCGCGTCTCGGCATCGACCTGGCGGGCGGTACCAGCATCACGCTCCGGGCCGTGCCGGAGGCGGGCCAGGAGTCCGCGATCAACAAGACCAACATGGACACCGCGGTCGAGATCATGAACCGCCGTGTCAATGGTCTGGGTGTTTCCGAGGCCGAGGTCCAGACCCAGGGCGACCGGAACATCATCGTCAACATCCCCAAGGGGACGAACTCGAAGGAAGCCCGGCAGCAGGTCGGCACCACCGCCAAGCTGTACTTCCGCCCGGTCCTCGCCACCGAACTCTCCGGCGCCAACGCGACCGGCACCCCCTCGGCGAGCGAGACCGGCGGCGCCTCCGACAAGGCGACCGACAAGGCCACGGACAAGGCCACCGACGGCGACAAGGCCACCGACGGGGACAAGGCGAGCGGCACGCCGTCCGACTCCGCCTCGGCGAGCGCCACCAGCCAGGGCCGCGCCGCCAGCGACGCCCTGAAGGCCGACCCCAGCCCGTCCGCGACCAGCTCCGACGGAACCTCCCCGTCCCCGAGCGCCAGCGCCTCCGGTGACGACGCCACCGCCAAGCTGCAGCAGCAGTACGCGGCCCTGGACTGCACCGACAAGAACGCCCGCGCCAAGGCCGGCGACGGCGCCAAGCCGAGCGAGCAGACCGTGGCCTGCGGCCAGAACTCGCAGGGCCAGTGGCAGAAGTACATCCTCGGCGCCGCCGCGGTCGACGGCACCGAGGTCGACGAGGCCGAGGCCGTCTACAACACGCAGACCGCCGCCGGCTGGACCGTGACGATGAAGTTCACGGACAAGGGCAGCAAGAAGTTCGCGGACATCACCGGCAAGCTGGCGCAGAACCAGTCCCCGCAGAACCAGTTCGCCATCGTCCTGGACAACGAGGTCGTCTCCGACCCGTACGTCAGCCAGGCGCTCACCGGCGGCAACGCGGAGATCTCCGGCAGCTTCGACCAGGAGGAGGCCCAGAGCCTCGCCAACATGCTGTCCTACGGCGCGCTGCCGCTGACCTTCAAGGAGGACAGCGTCACCACCGTCACCGCCGCGCTCGGCGGTGAGCAGCTCCACGCCGGTCTGATCGCGGGCGCGATCGGTCTCGCCCTGGTCGTCCTCTACCTGCTGTTCTACTACCGGGGCCTGTCGTTCATCGCCGTCTGCTCGCTGCTGGTCTCGGCCGGCCTCACGTACGTGATCATGGCGCTGCTCGGCCCGACCATCGGCTTCGCGCTGAACCTGCCGGCCGTGTGCGGTGCCATCGTCGCCATCGGCATCACGGCGGACTCGTTCATCGTGTACTTCGAACGCGTCCGCGACGAGATCCGGGAGGGCCGCACGCTGCGTCCCGCCGTCGAGCGGGCCTGGCCGCGCGCCCGGCGTACCATCCTCGTCTCCGACTTCGTGTCCTTCCTCGCCGCCGCGGTGCTCTTCGTCGTCACCGTGGGCAAGGTGCAGGGCTTCGCGTTCACGCTCGGCCTGACGACCCTGCTCGACGTGGTGGTGGTCTTCCTCTTCACCAAGCCGCTGCTGACGCTGATGGCCCGGCGCAAGTTCTTCTCCAGCGGTCACAAGTGGTCCGGCCTCGACCCCAAGGCCCTGGGTGCCAAGCCTCCGCTGCGCCGCACCCGCCGTCCGTCCCGTCCTGCCGCCGGCCATGTCGACCCGAAGGAGGCGTGAGAGATGTCGAAGCTCGGCACACTCGGCGCCCGACTGCACCACGGCGAGGTCGGCTACGACTTCGTCAAGAACCGCAAGATCTGGTACGGCATCTCGATCCTCATCACCATCACGGCCATCGTCGGCCTGGCGGTGCGCGGCCTGCACATGGGCATCGAGTTCCAGGGCGGCGCGGTCTTCACCACCCCGAAGAACATGAGCGCCTCGGTCGCCCAGACCGAGACCTGGGCGGAGGAGGCCTCCGGCCACGACGCCATCGTCCAGAAGCTCGGCGACGGCAGCCTCCGCATCCAGATCGCGGGCACCGACACCCAGCAGTCGGACCAGATCAAGGAGGACCTCTCCAAGAACCTGGACGTCTCCGCGGAGAAGATCAACGCCGACCTGGTCGGCCCCAGCTGGGGTGACCAGATCGCGAACAAGGCCTGGCAGGGCCTCGGGATCTTCATGGTCCTCGTGGTGATCTACCTGGCGATCGCGTTCGAGTGGCGGATGGCACTGGCCGCCTTCGTCGCACTGATCCACGACATCACCATCACCGTGGGCATCTACGCCCTGGTCGGCTTCGAGGTCACGCCCGGCACGGTGATCGGTCTGCTGACGATCCTCGGTTACTCGCTCTACGACACGGTGGTCGTCTTCGACAGCCTCAAGGAGCAGACCCGGGACATCACCAAGCAGACCCGCTGGACCTACGCGGAGATCGCCAACCGCTCGATCAACAGCACCCTGGTCCGCTCCATCAACACCACGGTGGTCGCGCTGCTGCCGGTGGCGGGCCTGCTGTTCATCGGCGGCGGTGTCCTCGGTGCCGGCATGCTCAACGACATCTCGCTGTCGCTGTTCGTCGGTCTCGCCGCCGGCGCCTACTCGTCGATCTTCATCGCCACGCCGCTCGTCGCCGACCTCAAGGAGGCCGAGCCGCAGATGAAGGCCCTCAAGAAGCGGGTCCTCGCCAAGCGTGCCCAGGGGGCCGCCAAGGGCGAGAGTGCGGAGTCCGCGGCCGACGAGGGGGCGTACGACGCCGACGAGCCGGACGACGCCGCGCCCGCGGTCGTCGGTCCCCGCAACCAGCCCGCGTCCCGCGGCAGGGGCCGCGGCCGACCCTCGGGGAAGCGCCGATGACCGAGCCGACCGGCATCACGGAGCTGCTGCTCAGCCGCATCCGTGACGTGGCCGACTACCCGGAGCCGGGCGTGGTGTTCAAGGACATCACCCCGCTCCTGGCGGACCCGGCGGCCTTCGCCGCGCTCACCGGCGCCCTCGCCGACGTGGCCCGGGGCACCGGTGCCACCAAGGTCGTCGGCCTGGAGGCCCGCGGCTTCATCCTCGGCGCCCCGGTGGCCCTGAGGGCGGGCCTCGGCTTCATCCCCGTGCGCAAGGCGGGCAAGCTCCCCGGAGCCACGCTCAGCCAGGCGTACGACCTGGAGTACGGCTCCGCCGAGATCGAGGTGCACGCCGAGGACCTCACCGCGGGCGACCGCGTGCTGGTCGTCGACGACGTCCTCGCCACCGGCGGCACCGCCGAGGCCTCGCTGGAGCTGATCCGCCGGGCCGGGGCCGAGGTCGCGGGCCTCGCCGTCCTGATGGAGCTGGGCTTCCTCGACGGGCGGGCCCGGCTGGAGCCGGCGCTGGCCGGGGCACCGCTGGAGGCGCTGCTCACGGTCTGAACCACGCGAACCGCACCGCTGGGGCGGGCCCGGAGGAATCCGGCGCCCGCCCCAGGCGTTGCAGGGGTTGACGGCCGTCACAGGCCCTCACATTGGCCAGAAGGCGATCCTGGAGGGCAGGATCGCTACCATGGGGTATCCGGAGCCTGACCGGGGGACCCGGATCGCGCACGAGGAGTCCTCTTGCCAGACGAGGCCCAGCCACTGACCGCCGCAAAGCCCGAGTCCGCCTCGGCGTCCGCGGCGAAGCCCGCGCCGAGCGCGCCCCAGGCGAAGAACGACACGCACGGGCCGATCCAGCACGCCCCGGCCGCGCCGGTCGACAAGCCCGCCGAGCAGCAGCCGCGTCCCAAGCCGCTGCCGGCCGAGCGCCCGCAGAACGCGCCCGTGGTCCGCGCCCCCGCCGGGCAGCCCGCCCGCTCCGGCTCCTCCAACCGCGTCCGCGCCCGCCTCGCCCGCCTCGGCGTCCAGCGCGCCAACCCGTACAACCCGGTCCTCGAGCCGCTGCTGCGCATAGTGCGCGGCAACGACCCCAAGATCGAGACGGCGACCCTGCGCCAGATCGAGCGCGCCTACCAGGTCGCCGAACGCTGGCACCGCGGCCAGAAGCGCAAGAGCGGCGACCCCTACATCACGCACCCGCTGGCCGTCACCACCATCCTCGCCGAGCTGGGCATGGATCCGGCCACGCTGATGGCCGGGCTGCTGCACGACACCGTCGAGGACACCGAGTACGGCCTGGAGGACCTGCGCCGCGACTTCGGCGACGTGGTCACCCTGCTCGTCGACGGCGTCACCAAGCTGGACAAGGTCAAGTTCGGCGAGGCCGCGCAGGCCGAGACCGTGCGCAAGATGGTCGTCGCCATGGCCAAGGACCCGCGCGTCCTGGTCATCAAGCTCGCCGACCGCCTGCACAACATGCGCACCATGCGCTACCTCAAGCGCGAGAAGCAGGAGAAGAAGGCGCGCGAGACCCTGGAGATCTACGCGCCGCTCGCCCACCGGCTGGGCATGAACACCATCAAGTGGGAGCTGGAGGACCTCGCCTTCGCGATCCTCTACCCCAAGATGTACGACGAGATCGTCCGCCTGGTCGCCGAGCGCGCCCCCAAGCGCGACGAGTACCTCGCCGTCGTCACCGACGAGGTCCAGCAGGACCTGCGCGCGGCCCGCATCAAGGCGACCGTCACCGGCCGCCCCAAGCACTACTACAGCGTCTACCAGAAGATGATCGTCCGCGGCCGGGACTTCGCGGAGATCTACGACCTGGTGGGCATCCGCGTCCTGGTGGACACCGTCCGCGACTGCTACGCGGCGCTCGGCACGGTCCACGCCCGCTGGAACCCGGTTCCGGGGCGGTTCAAGGACTACATCGCGATGCCCAAGTTCAACATGTACCAGTCGCTGCACACGACGGTCATCGGGCCCGGCGGCAAGCCGGTCGAGCTGCAGATCCGCACCTTCGACATGCACCGCCGCGCGGAGTACGGCATCGCCGCGCACTGGAAGTACAAGCAGGAGGCCGTCGCCGGCGCCTCCAAGGTGCGCACCGACGCCCCCCGGTCCTCCGGCAAGAGCAAGGACGACCACCTCAACGACATGGCGTGGCTGCGCCAGCTGCTGGACTGGCAGAAGGAGACCGAGGACCCCGGGGAGTTCCTGGAGTCCCTGCGCTTCGACCTCTCCCGCAACGAGGTCTTCGTCTTCACCCCCAAGGGCGACGTCATAGCGCTCCCCGCCGGGGCCACCCCGGTGGACTTCGCCTACGCCGTCCACACCGAGGTCGGCCACCGCACCATAGGGGCACGGGTCAACGGACGGCTGGTGCCGCTGGAGTCCACCCTGGACAACGGCGACCTGGTGGAGGTCTTCACCTCCAAGGCGGCCGGCGCGGGCCCCTCGCGCGACTGGCTGGGTTTCGTGAAGTCGCCGCGCGCCCGCAACAAGATCCGCGCCTGGTTCTCCAAGGAGCGCCGCGACGAGGCGATCGAGCAGGGCAAGGACGCCATCGTCCGCGCCATGCGCAAGCAGAACCTGCCGATCCAGCGCATCCTCACCGGCGACTCCCTGGTCACGCTCGCGCACGAGATGCGCTACTCGGACATCTCCGCGCTGTACGCCGCGATCGGCGAGGGCCACGTCTCCGCGCCGAACATCGTGCAGAAGCTGGTCCAGGCGCTCGGCGGCGAGGAGGCGGCCACCGAGGAGATCGACGAGTCGGTGCCGCCGTCCCGCGGCCGCGGCCGCAAGCGCCGGGCGAACGCCGACCCGGGCGTGGTCGTCAAGGGCGTCGAGGACGTGTGGGTCAAGCTGGCCCGCTGCTGCACGCCCGTGCCCGGCGATCCGATCATCGGCTTCGTCACCCGCGGCAGCGGCGTCTCCGTCCACCGCAGCGACTGCGTGAACGTGGACTCGCTCTCCCGCGAGCCCGAGCGCATCCTCGAGGTCGAGTGGGCGCCGACCCAGTCCTCGGTCTTCCTGGTCGCCATCCAGGTCGAGGCGCTGGACCGCTCCCGGCTGCTGTCGGACGTCACGCGCGTGCTGTCCGACCAGCACGTCAACATCCTGTCGGCGGCCGTCCAGACCTCCCGGGACCGGGTGGCCACCTCCCGCTTCACCTTCGAGATGGGCGACCCGAAGCACCTGGGGCACGTCCTGAAGGCCGTACGCGGCGTCGAGGGCGTCTACGACGTGTACCGGGTGACTTCGGCGCGCAGGCCGTCGTAGCGGGCCGCACAGGCGCACACACGAGAGGGGCTCCCGTACGCACCGTACGGGAGCCCCTCTCGTGTCCGGTCGGCGACGTCAGCCGCCGAACTCGTGCAGTCCCTTGAGCGCCTGGTCGAGGAGCGCCTGGCGGCCCTCCAGCTCACGCGCGAGCTTGTCGGCCCTGGCGTCGTTGCCTTGGGCGCGCGCCTGCTCGACCTGGGAGCGCAGCTTGTCCACGGCGGCCTGGAGCTGGCCGGTCAGACCCTCGGCACGCGCGCGTGCCTCCGGGTTGGTCCGGCGCCACTCGGCCTCCTCGGCCTCCTGGAGGGCCCGCTCGACCGCGTGCATCCGCCCCTCGACCTTCGGCCGGGCGTCACGCGGCACGTGGCCGATGGCCTCCCAGCGCTCGTTGACCGAACGGAACGCGGCGCGGGCGGACTTGAGGTCGGTGACCGGGACGAGCTTCTCGGCCTCCGTGACCAGCTCCTCCTTGAGCTTGAGGTTCTCCGCCTGCTCGGCGTCCCGCTCGGCGAAGACCGAGCTGCGGGCGGCGAAGAACACGTCCTGGGCGCCGCGGAAGCGGTTCCACAGGTCGTCCTCGTGCTCGCGCTGGGCCCGGCCCGCGGCCTTCCACTCGGACATCAGGTCGCGGTAGCGCGCGGCCGTCGGTCCCCAGTCCGTCGAGTTCGACAGCGCCTCTGCCTCGGAGACCAGCCGCTCCTTGATCCGCCGGGCCTCCTCGCGCTGTGCGTCGAGCTGCGCGAAGTGCTGCTTGCGGCGCTTGGAGAACGCCGAGCGGGCGTGCGAGAAGCGGTGCCACAGCTCGTCGTCGGACTTGCGGTCCAGACGCGGCAGACCCTTCCAGGTGTCGACCAGGGACCGCAGCCGCTCACCGGCCGCCCGCCACTGGTCCGAGCGCGCCAGCTCCTCGGCCTCGGCGACCAGGGCCTCCTTGGCGCCGCGCGCCTCGTCGGACTGCTTGGCCCGCTGGGCCTTGCGCTCCTCGCGCCGGGTCTCCACGAGCGCGACGAGCTGGTCCAGCCGGGCCCGCAGGGCCTCCAGGTCACCGACCGCGTGGTGGGCGTCCACCTGCTCGCGCAGGTGGTCGACGGCGGTCTGGGCGTCCTTGGCCGACAGGTCGGTGGTCTTCACCCGCTTCTCGAGGAGGCCGATCTCGACAACCAGGCCTTCGTACTTGCGTTCGAAGTAGGCCAGTGCCTCCTCGGGGGAGCCTGCCTGCCAGGATCCGACGACCTTCTCGCCGTCGGCCGTACGCACGTACACGGTCCCCGTCTCATCGACGCGGCCCCACGGGTCGCTGCTCACAGCGCCTCCTCCACATGATGCCTGCGGAGGGCTTCGCTACCCCCGGGCATCGTCCACAGTTTCGTCTCGGCCAACATAGGCGACCGGCGGGTGGCCTGTCCGCATCCCGCACGACCGAACTTTCGCTGATGGGGATCAGGATTTCGTGACGGTCGCCTTGTCGATCACGACCGTCGCGTTGGGCGCGGTGTTGCCCGTCGTCGGGTCCGCGGGCTGGGCTCCCGCGGCGGCGATCTTCTTCAGTACCGCCATGCCCTCCTTCGAGACGGTGCCGAACGGGGTGTAGCTCGGGGGCAGCTGGCTGTCCTGGTACACGAGGAAGAACTGGCTGCCGCCCGAGTCCGGCTGGCCGGTGTTCGCCATCGCCACCGTGCCCGCCGGGTACACGTTGTCCTTGAGGCTCTTGTCCTTCAGGTTCTCGTCCGGGATGTTGTAGCCGGGGCCGCCGTTGCCCTGGGCCGTGGGGTCGCCGCACTGGAGCACGTAGATGCCCTCGGTGGTGAGCCGGTGACACTTGGTGTGGTCGAAGTAGCCCTTGCCGGCCAGGAAGTCGAACGAGTTGACCGTGTGCGGGGCCGCCTTCGCCTTCAGCGCGATGTCCATGTCGCCGCACGTGGTGGCCAGCTTCATCGTGTACTTCGCCGACTCGTCGACGGTCAGCGCCGGCTCCTTCTTCCAGGTCTGCGTCTCGACCTTGCCCTCGGCCGGCTTGTCGCACGGGTCCGGCGCCTTGCTGGGCGCCGAGGCGCTCGGAGTGACCTCCGCGCCCGCGTTCGTCTTGTCGTCGTCGTCCCCCAGGACCACGCCGGTCGTGTACAGCGCGACACTGCCGATCAGAATCACGCCGAGCACCGACGCTATGGCGGCGTTGCGCATGCGTGCCTTGCGTCGCGCCGAGGTGCGTCGCTGCTGCTGCCGCAAGAACTTCTCCCGGGCGAGCTGACGCCGCCGCTGCTCCTGGGTGACCACCGGGTTCTCTCCTCATGCGTCTTCGTGTGCCGACCGGTACGCGTGGGTGCGATGAGCCGACCGTGGGCGTGTAGCCCCGTACCGTATATGGGTTCGCTGAGGAATCGGCACCGCCGGTAGGCTCTGACCATGGGCGCGACCCGTTCGCAAGCCCACCCGTACCGACCCAAACGAAGGACGATCGTGCTCATTGCCGGGTTCCCCGCCGGTGCCTGGGGGACGAACTGCTATCTCGTCGCCCCCGCCGCCGGTGAGGAGTGCGTGATCATCGACCCGGGCCACCAGGCGGCCCCCGGAGTCGGGGAAGCGATCCGCAAGCATCGGCTCAAGCCCGTCGCCGTCGTCCTCACCCACGGCCACATCGACCACGTCGCCTCGGTCGTCCCGGTGTGCGGCGCGCACGACGTGCCGGCCTGGATCCACCCCGAGGACCGCTTCATGATGAGCGACCCCGAGAAGGGGATCGGCCGCAGCATCGGCATGCCGCTCATGGGCGAGCTGACCGTGGGGGAGCCGGACGACGTCAAGGAGCTGACCGACGGCGCGAAGCTGGCGCTGGCGGGCCTGGAGCTGACCGTCGCGCACGCCCCGGGCCATACCAAGGGGTCGGTGACCTTCGGCCTGCCCGAGGCGGCGGACATCCCGCCGGTGATGTTCTCGGGCGACCTGCTGTTCGCCGGCTCCATCGGACGCACCGACTTCCCCGGTGGCTCCATGGACGACATGCTCGAGTCCCTGGCACGCGTGTGCCTGCCGCTCGACGACTCGACCGTGGTGCTCTCCGGACACGGCCCCCAGACGACCATCGGCCAGGAACGCGCCACCAACCCGTACTTGCGGCAGGTGGCGGCCGGCCAGGGCGCTCCGAACGCGCCCCGACGAGGAATGTGACGAGACCTTCCGTGAGCACCTTCAAGGCCCCCAGGGGCACCTACGACCTGCTGCCGCCCGACTCCGCCAAGTACCTGGCCGTCCGCGAGGCGATCGCCGCCCCGCTGCGCAACTCCGGCTACGGCTACATCGAGACGCCCGGCTTCGAGAACGTCGAGCTGTTCGCGCGCGGCGTCGGCGAGTCCACCGACATCGTGACCAAGGAGATGTACGTCTTCGAGACCAAGGGCGGCGACCGCCTCGCCCTGCGCCCGGAGACCACCGCTCCCGTGCTGCGCGCGGTCCTGGAGGCCAACCTGCACAAGGCGGGCAACCTGCCGGTGAAGGTCTGGTACTCGGGCTCGCAGTACCGCTACGAGCGCCCCCAGAAGGGCCGTTACCGCCACTTCTCCCAGGTGGGCGCCGAGGCGATCGGCGCCGAGGACCCGGCCCTGGACGCCGAACTGATCATCCTGGCCGACCAGTCGTACCGCGCGCTCGGACTGCAGGACTTCCGCATCCTGCTCAACTCCCTGGGCGACCAGGAGTGCCGCCCGGTCTACCGGGCCGCCCTCCAGGACTTCCTGCGAGGACTCGACCTGGACGAGGAGACCCTGCGCCGCGCGGAGATCAATCCGCTGCGCGTCCTGGACGACAAGCGCCCGGACGTCCAGAAGCAGCTCACCGACGCCCCGCTGCTGCGCGACTACCTGTGCGACGCCTGCAAGACGTACCACGAGGAGGTGCGCGAGCTGATCACGGCGGCGGGCGTGGTCTTCGAGGACGACCCGAAGCTGGTGCGCGGCCTGGACTACTACACCCGCACGACGTTCGAGTTCGTCCACGACGGCCTCGGCTCCCAGTCCGCGGTGGGCGGCGGCGGCCGCTACGACGGCCTGTCCGAGATGATCGGCGGCCCCTCGCTGCCCTCGGTCGGCTGGGCCCTCGGCGTCGACCGCACCGTCCTCGCCCTGGAGGCGGAGGGCATCGAACTGGACATCCCGTCGGCCACCTCCGTCTTCGCGGTCCCGCTCGGCGAGGAGGCCCGCCGGATCCTGTTCGCCAAGGTCACCGAGTTGCGCAAGAACGGCGTCGCCGCCGACTTCTCCTACGGCGGCAAGGGGCTCAAGGCCGCGATGAAGGCCGCCAACCGCTCGGGCGCCCGCTACACCCTGGTCCTGGGCGAGCGCGACCTCGCCGAGGGCGTCGTCCAGCTCAAGGACATGGAGTCCGGCGAGCAGACCGCGATCGGCGTCAACGAGATCGTGGCGGAGCTGGAGTCGAGGCTCGGCTAGCGGGCCGACTCGGCTGGCGGGCCGACACCCTTCAGGGGCACACGTTTTCGCTCGCGCGTGCCCCTGAAGAACGGGTGGTGGCCGGAACGCGCCGCTCCGGAGTGATCGCCGATCCGTTCATAGGCTCATCGAACGGTGCCCCTACAGGCTTGTGCGGCACAATGGCCCCTGCCCGAAGCAGGTCCCACTCCCCAGTGACGGAATCGGCGTGATGAGCAAGACGACAGTGAAGGACGTCTCCACCGTGGCAGAGTCCGCGCCGGACAGCGGCACCCGCACCCCGCGCACCGAGGGCGGCAGCCGGGCCCTCGCGCTGCTGCTGGTGATCACGGGCGCGGCCGGCCTGCTCGCCGCATGGGTCATCACGATCGACAAGCAGAAGATCCTCGAGGCCAAGGTCGCCGGCACCACGTTCACGCCCGGCTGCAGCCTCAACCCGGTCGTCTCCTGCGGCAACATCATGGAGAGCGACCAGGCCTCGGTCTTCGGCTTCCCCAACCCGATGCTCGGCCTCGTCGCCTACGGCATCGTCATCTGCGTCGGCATGAGCCTGCTGGCCCGTGCCACCTACCCGCGCTGGTACTGGCTGACCTTCAACGCCGGCTGCCTGTTCGGCGTCGCGTTCGTCTCGTGGCTGCAGTTCCAGTCCCTGTACCGGATCAACTCGCTGTGCCTGTGGTGCTGCCTGGCCTGGGTCGCCACGATCCTGATGTTCTGGTACGTGACGTCCTTCAACGTCCGCAAGGGCTTCCTGCCCGCGCCGGGCTGGCTGCGCGGCTTCTTCGGCGAGTTCACCTGGGTCCTGCCGGTACTGCACATCGGCATCATCGGCATGATGGTCCTCACCCGCTGGTGGGACTTCTGGACCAGCTGACCGGCCTTCCGCGCGGGCGGGCCCACCGGGCCCGCCGCGTTGTCGGTGCGGTCATTTAGGGTTCAAGGCGTGGAGCCCGATCTGTTCACCGCCGCAGCCGAAGAACGCCAGGAGAAGGACCCGACCGGCAGCCCCCTCGCCGTGCGGATGCGCCCGCGCACCCTCGACGAGGTCGTCGGTCAGCAGCACCTGCTCAAGCCCGGATCCCCCCTGCGCCGCCTGGTCGGCGAGGGCGCGTCCGGTCCCGCGGGGCCCTCGTCGGTCATCCTCTGGGGCCCGCCGGGCACCGGCAAGACCACCCTGGCGTACGTCGTCTCCAAGGCCACCAACAAGCGGTTCGTCGAGCTGTCGGCGATCACCGCGGGCGTCAAGGAGGTCCGCGCGGTCATCGACGGCGCCCGCCGCGCGGTCGGCGGGTACGGCAAGGAGACCGTCCTCTTCCTCGACGAGATCCACCGCTTCAGCAAGGCCCAGCAGGACTCCCTGCTGCCGGCCGTGGAGAACCGCTGGGTCACCCTGATCGCGGCCACCACCGAGAACCCGTACTTCTCGGTGATCTCCCCGCTGCTCTCCCGCTCCCTCCTGCTCACCCTCGAACCCCTCACCGACGACGACGTCCGGGACCTGCTGCGCCGCGCCCTGACCGACGAGCGCGGCCTGAAGGGCGCCGTCACCCTGCCCGGGGACACCGAGGAGCACCTCCTGCGCATCGCGGGCGGCGACGCCCGGCGCGCGCTCACCGCGCTGGAGGCCGCCGCCGGGGCCGCGCTCGACAAGGGCGAGGCGGAGATCGGGCTGACCACGCTGGAGGAGACGGTCGACCGGGCCGCGGTGAAGTACGACCGCGACGGCGACCAGCACTACGACGTCGCCAGCGCCCTGATCAAGTCCATCCGCGGTTCCGACGTGGACGCCGCCCTGCACTACCTGGCCCGGATGATCGAGGCCGGCGAGGACCCCCGCTTCATCGCCCGGCGCCTGATGATCTCGGCCAGCGAGGACATCGGCCTGGCCGATCCGAACGCGCTGCAGACCGCCGTCGCCGCCGCCCAGGCCGTCGCCATGATCGGCTTCCCCGAGGCCGCCCTCACCCTCAGCCACGCCACCATCGCCCTGGCGCTGGCCCCCAAGTCCAACGCCGCGACCACCGCCATCGGCGCCGCCCTGGACGACGTGCGCAAGGGGCACACCGGACCGGTCCCGGCCCACCTGCGCGACAGCCACTACAAGGGCGCGGGCAAGCTCGGACACGGGCAGGGCTACGTGTACCCGCACGACCTGCCCGAGGGCATCGCCGCCCAGCAGTACGCCCCGGACGGACTCAAGGACCGGACGTACTACACGCCGACCCGGCACGGCGCGGAGGCCCGGTACGCGGACGCGGTGGAGTGGACCCGCGGGCACCTCGGTCGCAAGCCGTCCTGAGCAGCCTGTAGACTCCCTCGGAGTGCCGTGTCCCGTGCAGTCAGAACGGGACGACCGGCCGGAACCCTCACGGGTTCCAGGAGCGTCGCGCACCGTCGATGGTGTCGCGGGCAGCCCACCACCACCCGGGGTCCCGGGAGCGGTCGGTGGGCCACTCGCGTGCTGCACGTATGTGCCCAGACCAGGGAGCGGCTGCCCGGCAGGTCCCGAGCGGACCCGGCGGGTTTCCCCGGCTGCGGATGCGACCTCCCTCAACCCTGACAAGCCGGAAACCCAGAAAAGAGACACAGACAGTGGCGAACCAGCCCCGCCCCAAGGTCAAGAAGTCGCGTGCCCTCGGCATCGCGCTGACCCCGAAGGCCGTCAAGTACTTCGAGGCCCGCCCCTACCCGCCGGGTGAGCACGGCCGCGGCCGCAAGCAGAACTCGGACTACAAGGTCCGTCTGCTCGAGAAGCAGCGTCTGCGCGCGCAGTACGACCTCAGCGAGCGTCAGCTCGTCCGCGCCTACGAGCGTGCCTCCAAGACCAACATGAAGACCGGCGAGGCCCTGGTCATCGAGCTCGAGCGCCGTCTCGACGCGCTGGTCCTGCGTTCGGGCATCGCCCGCACGATCTACCAGGCCCGTCAGATGGTCGTCCACGGCCACATCCAGGTCAACGGCCAGAAGGTCGACAAGCCGTCCTTCCGCGTCCGTCCGGACGACGTGGTGCAGGTGCGCGAGCGCTCCAAGGAGAAGACGCTCTTCACCATCGCCCGCGAGGGTGGCTTCGCCCCCGACGGCGAGACCCCGCGCTACCTCCAGGTGAACCTCAAGGCCCTGGCGTTCCGCCTGGACCGCGAGCCGAACCGCAAGGAGATCCCGGTGATCTGCGACGAGCAGCTCGTCGTCGAGTACTACGCCCGCTGATCCAGCGGAAACGCTGAACGAGCAGGCGCAGTACCAGCGGTACCTCAGCCCGCCGTCTCCCCGCCCTTCCGGGTGGGCGAGGCGGCGGGCTTCGCCGTCCGGGCGCCCGCCGGAGCCCGCCGCACGGCCGTCGGACGCGGCGCCGGCAGCGAGGCCCTCGCCCCGGGCTGGCGCAGGGCCCGCGCCACCGCTTCCCGGCGCCCGAGCCGCGCCCCGTGCCGTACGCACTCCTCGTACCGCTCGTCGCCCAGCTGCTCCCGGGCCGCGGCCTCGCACAGCTCGTGCGGCGCGTTGTAGTGCGCCGAGCCGAACAGCGCCAGCCCCACCGAGGGCCACATCCGCCCCGCCGCGCCCTGCAGCACCGCCGCCTCCGCCGCGTCGCCCTCCGCCACCGTGACCAGGGCCAGCAGCTCCACCGCGAGCACCGAGCCCAGCTGGTCGCGGAAGCGGTGCGCACTGCCCAGGCAGTCGGCCAGCAGCTCGCGGGCGCGCACCGGCTCACCGTCGCTCCAGGCCGCGTAGGCGAGGACGTACAGGGCGTACCCGCGAGCCCAGCGCTCGCCGTGGTCCTCGCACACCTGGCGCACGTCCTCGCACAGCCGCACCGCGTCCGGCAGATCGCCCTGGAAGGCCCGGGCCATCGCCAGCTCCACCTGGCCCATCAGCACGTTGCTGTTCAGCTCGCCGATCTCCCGGTAGCGGTGCAGCGCCGAGCGCAGCAGCGTCTCCGCGCGCGGCAGGTCGTCCGTCACCAGCGCCAGACAGCCGGTGCGGTGCTCCGCGTACGCCGCCGCCGTCGGATTCGCCGAGCGCTCCGCCTCCTCGCGGCACTCCTGGAGCGCCGCCAGCGCGGGCACCGTGTCGCCCTGGAGGATCGCCACGTAGGCGAGCACCCACAGCGCCTTCAGCCGGGACTGCTCGCCGGCCGTCGGCTCCGCGTCCAGCCGCACCGCCTGCTCCAGCCAGTGCCGCCCCTCCGACAGCCGTCCGCAGCCCACCCAGTGGAACCACAGGGCGCCCGCCAGGTACTGGCCCAGGTGCGCGCCGTCCGGTTCGTCCAGGCAGTGCTCCAGGGCGCTGCGCAGGTTGGGCAGTTCGGCGTCCACCCGCGCGGCGACCTCGCCCTGGCGCGGCGAGAACCACTCCAGCTCGCACCAGGTCGCCAGGCCCACGTACCAGTCCCGGTGCCGCCGCCGCAGCCGGTCCGCGTCCCCCGTCGCCGCCAGCCAGTCGGCGCCGTACGCCCGTACCGTGTCGAGCATCCGGTAGCGCACCCCGGCCGGGGACTCCTCGCGGGTCAGCACGGACTGGGAGAGCAGGGCGGAGAGCACGTCGAGCACGTCGTCGGCCGGCATCCCGTCCCCGCTGCACACGTACTCGGCGGCCTCCAGGTCGAACGGCCCGGCGAACACCGAGAGCCGCGCCCACAGCAGCCGCTCCGGCGGCGTGCACAGCTCGTGGCTCCAGCCGATCGCCGTGCGCAGCGTCCGGTGCCGGGGCAGGGCGGTACGGTCCCCGCCCGTCAGCAGCCGGAACCGGTCGTCGAGGCGGCGCAGCATCTGCCCCGGGGACAGCGCGTCCAGGCGCCCCGCCGCCAGCTCGATCGCCAGCGGGATGCCGTCAAGACGCCGGCACAGCTCGCGCGCCTCCCGCTGGTCCGCGTCCGGGTCCGCCTCGTGGCCGCAGGCGACGCTCCGCTGCCCGGCCCGGACCGTCAGCAGCTCCACCGCCTCCTCCGTGCCCAACGGTGCCAGCGGAACCAGCCGCTCGCCGGCCACCCCCAGCGGTCTGCGCCCCACGGCCAGCACCCTGAGCCCCGGCGCACGGCCCAGCAGCTCGGTCACCAGCGCCGCGCAGGCGTCCACCAGGTGCTCGACCCCGTCCAGGAGCAGCAGCAGCTCCCGCTCGGCCAGGTGCGCGAGCAGCGTCTCGCGGGGCAGCCGGGTCGTGTGGTCGGTCAGACCCAGCGCCTCCACGACCGCGTAGTCGACGAACTCCTCGTCCCGCACCGGCGCCAGCTGCACCCGCCACACCCCGTCCCGGGGCGCGCGGCGCGCGGCCGCCCGCGCGGCCAGCCGGGACTTGCCGACACCGCCGGAACCGGTGACGGTCACCAGTCGCGCGGAGTCCAGCGTCCGCGCCAGCTCCGCCAGCTGCGCCCCTCTCCCGACGAAGGCGTCGAGTTCCAGTGGGAGGTTGCCGTGCGGGATGCCGTCGCGCCGATGGTCTCGCATGAAACACGGAGCGTACTGAACCGTGTTCACTCCGTACAATCGCTTCGCCGAACCCCGCCGCACCGCGCCGCGCGCGACGGGGAATCCGGTACGGAGCCCCGCGCCCGGCGCGATAGGCTCGGTGCACGACTTTCCCGATGTTCAGGCACGTCTTTCAGGGAGCGGGTGCACACAGTGTCCGGTGGCGAGGTGGCCGGGATCCTGGTGGCCGTCTTCTGGGCGATCCTGGTCTCCTTCCTCGCCGTCGCACTGGCGAGGCTGGCCCAGACGCTCAGGACGACCACCAAGCTCGTGGCGGACGTGACCGACCAGGCCGTCCCGCTGCTGGCCGACGCCTCGGCGGCGGTGCGCAGCGCGCAGACCCAGATCGACCGGGTCGACGCGATCGCCTCCGACGTCCAGGAGGTCACCTCGAACGCCTCCGCGCTGTCCACCACCGTGGCCTCCACCTTCGGCGGCCCGCTGGTCAAGGTCGCGGCGTTCGGGTACGGCGTGCGCCGGGCACTCGGCGGTCGCAAGGAGGACATGTCCGCCCCGGCCGACCAGGCACGGCGTACCGTGATCGTGGGCCGCACGCTCCCGGCCGCGCGGCGGACGAAGCGGAAGAAGGGCTGACCGAGCGATGTTCCGCCGTACGTTCTGGTTCGGCACCGGCGTGGCCGCCGGTGTGTGGGCCACCACCAAGGTCAACCGGAAGCTCAAGCAGCTCACCCCCGACAGTCTCGCCGCCACCGCGGCGAACAAGGCGCTCGACGTGGGCACCCGGGTCAGGGACCGCGCGGTGGGTTTCGCACTCGACGTCCGCGACAACATGGCCCAGCGGGAGGCCGAACTGGACGACGCGCTGGGCCTGAAGGCCCCCGTCGACCGTGAACTGCCCGCACTGAGGCACCACGCCGCCATCGAGAACAGCAAGGACCCCAAGTACGTCGTCGACGACAGGACGACGCACTCGTACAACCGGAATGAGGACCACTGATGGAGTCGGCCGAGATTCGTCGCCGCTGGTTGAGCTTCTTCGAGGAGCGCGGTCACACCGTCGTCCCTTCGGCGTCGCTCATCGCGGACGACCCGACTCTGCTCCTCGTCCCGGCCGGCATGGTGCCCTTCAAGCCCTACTTCCTGGGTGAGGTCAAGCCGCCCTTCGACCGCGCCACCAGCGTGCAGAAGTGCGTGCGCACGCCGGACATCGAAGAGGTCGGCAAGACCACCCGGCACGGCACGTTCTTCCAGATGTGCGGCAACTTCTCCTTCGGCGACTACTTCAAGGAAGGCGCCATCAAGTACGCCTGGGAGCTGCTCACCAGCGCCCAGGACAAGGGCGGTTACGGCCTCGACCCCGAGCGCCTGTGGATCACCGTGTACAAGGACGACGACGAGGCCGAGCGCATCTGGCACGACGTCGTGGGCGTCCCCTCCGAGCGCATCCAGCGCCTCGGCAAGAAGGACAACTACTGGTCCATGGGCGTCCCCGGCCCCTGCGGCCCCTGCTCCGAGATCAACTACGACCGCGGTCCCGAGTTCGGCGCCGAGGGCGGCCCCGCCGTCAACGACGAGCGGTACGTGGAGATCTGGAACCTCGTCTTCATGCAGTACGAGCGGGGCGAGGGCATCGGCAAGGAGGAGTTCGAGATCCTCGGCGAGCTGCCGAGCAAGAACATCGACACCGGCCTCGGCCTGGAGCGCCTCGCCATGATTCTGCAGGGCGTGCAGAACATGTACGAGATCGACACCTCCATGGCCGTCATCAAGAAGGCCACCGAACTGACCGGCGTGGCCTACGGCGACGCCCAGGCCTCGGACGTGTCCCTGCGCGTGGTCACCGACCACATGCGCACCTCCGTGATGCTCATCGGCGACGGCGTCACCCCCGGCAACGAGGGCCGCGGCTACGTACTGCGCCGCATCATGCGCCGCGCCATCCGCAACATGCGCCTGCTCGGCGCCACCGGCCCGGTCGTCAAGGACCTCATCGACGTCGTGATCGGCATGATGGGGCAGCAGTACCCCGAGCTGGTCACCGACCGCGAGCGGATCGAGAAGGTCGCCCTCGCCGAGGAGAACGCCTTCCTCAAGACGCTGAAGGCCGGCACCAACATCCTCGACACCGCCGTCACCGACACCAAGGCCGCGGGCGGCACCGTCCTCGCCGGCGACAAGGCGTTCCTGCTCCACGACACCTGGGGCTTCCCGATCGACCTCACCCTGGAGATGGCCGCCGAGCAGGGGCTGTCCGTGGACGAGGACGGCTTCCGGCGCCTGATGAAGGAGCAGCGGGAGCGCGCCAAGGCCGACGCCCAGGCCAAGAAGACCGGTCACGCCGGTGCCGGTGCCTACCGGGAGATCGCCGACAAGGCCGGTGCCACCGACTTCGTCGGCTACACCGACACCGAGACCGAGTCCACGATCGTCGGCATCCTCGTCGACGGCGCCTCCTCCCCGGCCGCCACCGAGGGCGACGAGGTCGAGATCGTGCTGGACCGCACCCCGTTCTACGCCGAGGGCGGCGGCCAGATCGGCGACACCGGCCGGATCCGGGTCGACACCGGCGCCGTGATCGAGGTCCGCGACTGCCAGAAGCCGGTCCCGGGTGTGTACGTCCACAAGGGCGTCGTCCAGGTCGGCGAGGTGACCGTCGGTGCCAAGGCCCAGGCCTCCATCGACGACCGCCGCCGCAAGGCCATCGCCCGCGCCCACTCGGCCACCCACCTCACCCACCAGGCCCTGCGTGACGCCCTCGGCCCGACGGCCGCCCAGGCCGGTTCCGAGAACCAGCCCGGCCGCTTCCGCTTCGACTTCGGCTCGCCGTCCGCCGTGCCGACGGCCGTGATGACCGACGTCGAACAGAAGATCAACGAGGTGCTCGCCCGCGACCTCGACGTGCGCGCCGACGTCATGGGCATCGACGAGGCCAAGAAGCAGGGCGCCATCGCCGAGTTCGGCGAGAAGTACGGCGAGCGCGTGCGCGTCGTCACCATCGGCGACTTCTCCAAGGAGCTGTGCGGCGGCACCCACGTGCACAACACCGCCCAGCTCGGCCTGGTCAAGCTGCTCGGCGAGTCCTCCATCGGCTCCGGTGTGCGCCGCATCGAGGCCCTGGTCGGCGTGGACGCCTACAGCTTCCTCGCCCGCGAGCACACGGTCGTCGCCCAGCTCCAGGAGCTGATCAAGGGCCGTCCGGAGGAGCTGCCGGAGAAGGTCTCCGCGATGCTCGGCAAGCTCAAGGACGCCGAGAAGGAGATCGAGAAGTTCCGCGCGGAGAAGGTCCTCCAGGCCGCCGGCGGTCTCGCCGACTCCGCCAAGGACGTGCGCGGCGTGGCCCTGGTGACCGGCCAGGTCCCCGACGGCACCACCGCCGACGACCTGCGCAAGCTGGTCCTCGACGTGCGCGGCCGCATCCAGGGCGGCCGGGCCGCGGTCGTGGCCCTGTTCACCACGGTCAACGGCAAGCCCCTCACGGTCATCGCCACCAACGAGGCCGCCCGCGAGCGCGGCCTCAAGGCCGGTGACCTGGTGCGCACCGCCGCCAAGACCCTCGGTGGCGGCGGTGGCGGCAAGCCGGACGTCGCCCAGGGCGGCGGCCAGAACGCGGCCGCCATCGGTGACGCCGTCGACGCCGTCGAGCGCCTCGTGGCGGACACCGCCAAGTGAGCACGCCCGAGAACGACCAGGTGGACGGTCCGGCGATGCGCCGCGGCCGCCGCCTGGCCGTCGACGTCGGCGACGCCCGCATCGGGGTCGCGTCCTGCGACCCCGACGGCATCCTCGCCACCCCGGTCGAGACCGTCCCCGGCCGCGACGTCCCGGCGGCGCACCGACGGCTGAGGCAGCTGGTCGCGGAGTACGAGCCGATCGAGGTCGTGGTCGGCCTCCCCCGTTCCCTCAAGGGGGGCGAGGGCCCGGCCGCCGCCAAGGTCAGGCGCTTCGCGCAGGAGCTGGCCAAGGGCATCGCGCCCGTCCCGGTCCGGCTGGTCG
Organism: Streptomyces rubrogriseus; assembly: GCF_027947575.1. Classification (NCBI taxonomy): domain Bacteria; kingdom Bacillati; phylum Actinomycetota; class Actinomycetes; order Kitasatosporales; family Streptomycetaceae; genus Streptomyces; species Streptomyces rubrogriseus. Next base: position 2,600,355 of record NZ_CP116256.1, read on the forward strand.
ACGAACGCATGACGACGGTCACCGCCAGCCAGGGACTGCGCGCCTCCGGAGTGAAGTCCAAGAAGGGCCGGTCCGTCATCGACCAGGCCGCCGCCGTGATCATCCTCCAGCAGGCCCTGGAATCCGAACGGGTGTCAGGCAGGCCACCCGGCGAGGGCGTCGAAGTGGTCATCTGATCGCGGTACGGTAACGTTCCGCGCGATGCGGAGGCATTCGAACAGCCACCGCACAGCAAGAGGCGGAACGGAAGCGGGCTCTTCGGCAAGGGGGCCCCGGTCCCCGTCGCCTCGCGGCTCTAGGGGATCGATGACTGAGTATGGCCGGGGCCCAGGCTCCGAACCGTGGCATCCGGAGGACCCGTTGTACGGGGACGGCGGATGGGGCGGACAGCAGGCCCAGGCGGGTCAGCAGTCCCCCTACGGCGGCCAGCCGCAGCAGTATCCGGAGCAGCAGGCGCAGCAGGGTTACGGCGACTGGAGCAACGGCGGCCAGTCGTCGTACGGCGGCGGGCAGCCCCAGTACGACCAGTACGCCCACCAGCACCCCGAACAGCAGTACGACCCGTACGGTCAGCAGCAGTACGACCAGCACCAGTACGGTCAGCAGCAGTACGACCAGCAGTACGCGCCCCAGGCCCAGCCGCAGCAGGGCTACGACAACGGCGGCTGGGGCGGCGGCGCACACCCCCAGGCGCAGTACCCGGCCGACCCGTCCGACCCCTACGGACAGCAGGCCGGCGGCTACGGCGCCGAGCAGCCCGACTTCTACGGCACCCCCGAGGCGTACCCGCCGCCGGAGCCGCCCACCCGCCGGCGCGCCGAGCCCGAGCCGCAGCGCACCGACTGGGACCCGGGACCGGACGAGGGGGAGCACGCCTTCTTCGCCGGCGGGGACGCGGACGAGGACGATGGCGCGCCGGGTGACGGCCGCGACAGCCGGGAGGACCGCAGAACCAGGGGCGGCGGCAAGCCCAAGAAACGCCGCAGCGGATGCGCCTGCCTGGTGGTCAGCCTGGTGCTCGGCGGCGGCGTGGCGGGCATCGGCTATTTCGGCTACCAGTTTTACCAGGATCGTTTCGGCGCGGCCCCGGACTTCGCGGGCGGCGGCAACGGCGAGCAGGTGACCGTCACCATCCCCAAGGGCGCGGGCGGTTCCACGATCGGCCAGGAACTCAAGCGGCAGGGCGTGGTGAAGAGCGTCGACGCGTTCATCTCCGCCCAGCAGAGCAACCCCCGCGGCAAGAGCATCCAGGACGGCGTGTACACGCTGCAGAAGGAGATGTCGGCCGAGAGCGCGGTCGAACTCCTGCTCAGCCCGAAGAGCCGCAGCAACCTGATCATCGCCGAGGGCAGGCGCAACGCCGACGTCTACAAGCTCATCGACAAACGCCTCGAGGTGAAGGACGGCACCACCGCCAAGGTCGCCAAGTCCGAGTACAAGAGCCTCGGCCTGCCCGACTGGGCGCTGAACCACAAGGACGTCAAGGACCCCCTGGAGGGCTTCCTCTACCCGTCCAGCTACTCGGCGGCCAAGGGCCAGAAGCCCGAGGACGTGCTCAAGCAGATGGTGGCACGTGCCAGCGAGCAGTACGAGAAGATCGGCCTCGAACAGAAGGCCGAGGGCCTCGGCCTGGAAGGCCCGTGGGAGCTGCTCACCACCGCGAGCCTGGTGCAGGCGGAGGGCAAGACGCACGACGACTTCCGCAAGATGGCCGAGGTCATCTACAACAGGCTCAAGACCGACAACACCGAGACGAACCAGAAGCTCCAGTTCGACTCGACCTTCAACTACCTCATGCGCCAGAGCAAGATCCACATCAGCGAGTCCGAGATCAACACCAACCCGGACCCGTACAACACCTACTACCACCGGGGCCTGCCGCCCGGACCCATCAGCAACCCCGGCGAAGAGGCCCTGCAAGCGGCGCTCAACCCCACCGAGGACGGCTGGATCTACTTCGTGGCCACCGACGGCGTGAAGAAGACCGAGTTCGCCAAGACCCACGACGAGTTCCTGAAGCTGAAGGACAAGTTCGATGCCAGCTCCGGCAACTGACCGGCGCCGGGCCGCCGTACTCGGCTCCCCGATCGCCCACTCCCTCTCCCCGGTGCTGCACCGCGCCGCCTACGCGGAGCTGGGCCTCGCCGACTGGACGTACGACCGCTTCGACGTGGACGAGGTGGCCCTGCCGGGCTTCATCGAAGGGCTCGGTCCCGAGTGGGCGGGGCTGTCGCTGACCATGCCGCTCAAGCGGGCGGTGATCCCGCTGCTCGACTCGGTCAGCGAGACGGCGGCCTCCGTGGACGCGGTGAACACCGTCGTCCTCACCGAGGACGGCCGCAGGATGGGCGACAACACCGACATCCCCGGCATCGTCGCCGCCCTGCGCGAGCACGGCATCGAGAAGGCCGAGTCCGCCGCGATCCTCGGCGCCGGCGCCACCGCGTCCTCGGCGCTCGCCGCACTGGCCCGGATCTGCACCGGCGAGATCGCCGTCTACGTGCGCAGCGCGGCGCGCGCCGACGAGATGCGGGGCTGGGCGGAACGGCTCGGCGTCGAGGTACGCCTCGCCGACTGGGCGGACGCGGCGGAGGCACTGCGTTCCCCGCTGGTCGTGGCCACCACCCCGGCCGGTGCCACCGACGCACTCGCGGCCGCCGTCCCCGAGATGCCCACCACGCTCTTCGACGTGCTCTACGCCCCCTGGCCCACCGCGCTCGCCGCCCGCTGGTCGGCTTACGGCGGTGCCGTCGTCAGCGGCCTGGACCTGCTGGTCCACCAGGCGGTACTCCAGGTGGAGCAGATGACCGGCCGGGCCCCCGCGCCGCTGGCCACCATGCGAAAAGCGGGAGAGCAGGCGCTCGCGGATCGCTAGCATCCCTCCGGTTCCGCAGGGGGCGGAACGGGAGGGGAAGACGTTCCATGTACACAGGTGTGCCGCTGGCCTCGGCCAAGAGCCAGATCTTCGAGGCCGTCCTGGGCTTCCTGCCCGACTGGGTGCAGATCACGGTGCTCGCCCTCGTCGTGCTCGCCGTCGTCGCGAGCTGGGTGGTCAAGGTGCGGCGCGGGCTCGCCCGGCGCCGCGCGAACCGCGCGGGGCTGCCCCTGTCCGGGGAGGCACGGCCGGGGCAGAGCGGGGCCGACTTCCTCGGTCCCTACGCGCCGGCGCAGCGGCCGGAGAGCGGCGCGGACTTCCTCGGTCCCTACGCGCCTGCGCGGCGGCAGGGCGACCGTCCCGCGTGACGCCGCCCGGGTCCGCCGCGTCCGGCGGGCGCTCCGTCCGCGTTCCGTCCGTGTGATCAGTCCGCGTTCCGTGCGCGCGTCCCGTCCGCGCGTCCGGCAAATGGACCGGCGACCGGGTCCGACGGCCGGACGTGGGAGGATCGGAGGCGGCGGACCGGGGCCGCGCACCCGGTCGGACCGTCGCGTACGCGAAGAAGGCGCGTATGCGGGGCATACCGGGGCGCGAGCACTGAGGAGCACCGTTGAGCAGGTTGCGCTGGCTGACCGCGGGGGAGTCCCACGGTCCCGCACTCGTCGCGACGCTGGAGGGGCTGCCCGCCGGCGTGCCGATCACCACGGAGATGGTGGCGGACCACCTGGCCAGGCGGCGGCTCGGTTACGGCCGCGGTGCGCGGATGAAGTTCGAGCGCGACGAGGTGACCTTCCTCGGCGGTGTCCGGCACGGGCTGACCATGGGTTCCCCGGTCGCCGTGATGGTCGGCAACACCGAGTGGCCCAAGTGGGAGCAGGTCATGGCGGCCGACCCGGTGGACCCCGAGGTGCTGGCCGGTCTCGCCCGCAACGCCCCGCTGACCCGGCCGCGCCCCGGCCACGCGGACCTCGCCGGGATGCAGAAGTACGGCTTCGACGAGGCCCGGCCGATCCTCGAGCGCGCCTCCGCCCGTGAGACGGCGGCCCGTGTCGCGCTGGGCGCGGTGGCCCGGTCGTACCTGAAGGAGACGGCCGGCGTCGAGATCGTCAGCCACGTCGTCGAGCTGGCCTCGGCGAAGGCGCCGCACGGGGTCTACCCGACGCCGGCCGACGTGGAGCGGCTGGACGCCGACCCGGTGCGCTGCCTGGACGCGGACGCGTCGAAGGCGATGGTCGCCGAGATCGACCAGGCCCACAAGGACGGCGACACGCTCGGCGGTGTCGTCGAGATCCTCGCCTACGGCGTGCCGGTGGGCCTCGGCTCGCACGTCCACTGGGACCGCAAGCTCGACGCGCGCCTGGCGGGTGCCCTCATGGGCATCCAGGCGATCAAGGGCGTCGAGATCGGCGACGGCTTCGAACTGGCCCGGGTGCCCGGTTCCCGGGCCCACGACGAGATCGTGAACACGCCGGAGGGCATCCGCCGCGTCTCCGGCCGCTCCGGCGGCACCGAGGGCGGGCTCACCACCGGTGAGCTGCTGCGGGTGCGCGCCGCGATGAAGCCGATCGCGACCGTGCCGCGCGCCCTGAAGACCGTGGACGTGACCACCGGCGAGGCCGCGCAGGCCCACCACCAGCGCTCCGACGTGTCCGCAGTGCCGGCCGCCGGCATCGTCGCCGAGGCCATGGTGGCCCTGGTCCTGGCCGACGCGGTGGCGGAGAAGTTCGGCGGCGACAGCGTGCCCGAGACCCGCCGCAACGTGCGTTCCTACCTCGACAACCTGGACATCCGATGAGCGCGCCGCTGATCGTCATGGTCGGCCCGATGGGGGTGGGCAAGTCCACCGTCGGGCAGCTCCTCGCCGAGCGGCTCGGCACCGGATACCGGGACACGGACGAGGACATCGTCACCGCCCAGCGGCGGGCCATCGCCGAGATCTTCGTGGACGAGGGCGAGGCCGCCTTCCGAACCCTGGAGAAGGAGGCCGTGCGGACCGCGCTCGCCGAGCACGAGGGCGTCCTCTCCCTCGGCGGCGGCGCGATCCTGGACGCGGACACCCGCGCGCTGCTGGCCGGGCAGAGCGTCGTCTACCTCTCGATGGACGTCGAGGAGGCCGTCAAGCGCACCGGCCTGAACGCGGCGCGCCCGCTGCTGGCGGTCAACCCCCGCAAACAGTGGCGCGAGCTGATGGAGGCCCGCCGGCACCTCTACGAGGAGGTCGCCACGGCCGTCGTGGCCACGGACGGCCGTACGCCGGAAGAAGTCACCCAAGCCGTCCTGGACGCAGTGGAGTTGCAGACTGTATCTCCCGGGGGACAACCCCCGGACCCCCGGCCGGAGGACGCTGTGGTGAACGACGTGACAAGGATCGAGATCGGCGGCACGGCCGGCTCCGAGCCCTACGAGGTCCTGGTGGGCCGTCAGCTCCTGGGCGAGCTGGGGGGCCTGATCGGCACGAAGGCCAAGCGCGTCGCGGTGATCCACCCCGAGGCACTCGCCGAGACCGGTGACGCCCTGCGTGCCGACCTCGCCGGACAGGGCTACGAGGCGATCGCCATCCAGGTGCCCAACGCCGAGGAGGCCAAGACCGCCGAGGTCGCCGCGTACTGCTGGAAGGCGCTGGGCCAGTCCGGGTTCACCCGCACCGACGTCATCGTCGGGGTCGGCGGCGGCGCCAGCACCGACCTGGCCGGGTTCGTGGCCGCGACCTGGCTGCGCGGGGTGCGCTGGATCGCCGTCCCCACCACCGTGCTGGCCATGGTGGACGCGGCCGTCGGCGGCAAGACCGGCATCAACACGGCCGAGGGCAAGAACCTGGTCGGCTCCTTCCACCCGCCGGCCGGTGTCCTGTGCGACCTGGCCGCCCTGGACTCACTGCCGGTCAACGACTACGTCTCCGGACTGGCAGAGGTGATCAAGGCCGGTTTCATCGCCGACCCCTCGATCCTGGACCTGATCGAAGCCGACCCGCAGGCCGCGCGGACGCCGGCCGGTCCGCACACCGCCGAGCTGATCGTGCGCTCCATCAAGGTCAAGGCCGAGGTCGTCTCGTCCGACCTGAAGGAAGCGGGCCTGAGGGAGATCCTGAACTACGGCCACACCCTCGGCCACGCCATCGAGAAGAACGAGCGCTACAAGTGGCGCCACGGCGCCGCCGTAGCGGTCGGTATGCACTTCGCCGCCGAACTCGGCCGCCTCGCGGGCCGACTGGACGACGCCACCGCCGACCGCCACCGCACCATCCTCGAATCGGTCGGCCTCCCGCTGCACTACCGCTACGACCAGTGGCCCAAGCTCGTCGAGAACATGAAGGTCGACAAGAAGTCGCGCGGCGACCTGCTGCGCTTCATCGTCCTGGACGGCCTCGCCAAGCCCACCGTTCTGGAGGGCCCCGACCCGGCCGTCCTCCTCGCCGCCTACGGCGAGGTGGGTGAGTAGTACCCCGGTGCGCCGTTCCGCCCGATTCGCCGGGCGGGACGGGCACTTCGGGCCGCCCTCGGCCGTTCACCAAACGACGGCCGGGGGCGGTACCGTTCGGTAGCACGACGGCGGGCCCCTTCCCGTCGTCAGCGCCCATCGCCTGTACGAGACGGAGTGGCACCGGATGCAGCACCCCGTGGGTTCTCCGCTGCCGCCGCCCCATCAGCCGGGGCACGGACCGGTCCCCGGCTGGTCCCCGGCCGCACACCACCCCGGCCCGCCCCAGGGGCCCGCCCCCGTGCCCCTCCGGCGCCGGGGTACCCCATGGCACCGCGGCAGGCCCCGGCCCCGCACCCGGGTCCCGCCCCGGCCCCACACCCGGGTCACGCCCCGGCCCCGCAGCAGCCGGCTCCCGGCCCGCCCGCGCCGGACACCACCGGCCACGTGCCGCTGCCGCCCGGCGGTCCGGTGGCCGTGCCCAGCGTGCCCCCCGCCACGGCCGCCGCGCCCGACCCCACCACGACCACCCTCGCGGTGCTGCTCATCGGCCCCGCGGGCGCGGGCAAGACCAGCGTGGCCAAGTACTGGGCGGACCACCGCCGGGTCCCGACCGCGCACATCAGCCTCGACGACGTGCGCGAGTGGGTCCGCTCCGGCTTCGCCGACCCCCAGACCGGGTGGAACGAGCACTCCGAGGCGCAGTACCGCCTCGCCCGCCGCACCTGCGGCTTCTCCGCGCGCAACTTCCTCGCCAACGGCATCTCCTGCATCCTCGACGACGCGGTCTTCCCGGACCGCCCCGTCGTCGGCCTCGGCGGCTGGAAGCGGCACGTCGGCCCCGGCCTGCTCCCCGTCGTCCTCCTGCCGGGCCTGGACATCGTCCTGGAGCGCAACGCCGAACGCAGCGGCAACCGGCGCCTCACCGACGAGGAGGTCGCCCGCATCCACGGCCGCATGGCCGGCTGGTACGGCTCCGGCCTCCCCATCATCGACAACTCCCAACTCGACATCCCGGAAACCGCCCACCTCCTGGACGAGGTCCTCTCCCGCTCCATAGCCAGCCCACCCAGCTGGTAAGCGCCCCGCAGGGGCGCGGGGAACTGCGCGACCAGCCCCCACCGGCCGGCCGGACGCGACACGACAACAGGCCCCCATCCCACTTGGCGCACCCCGCGTCCCCGGCCCCCGCCCACTCGGCCCACCCAAGCGGCGCCCCCACCGGCGGAGCCATACGCTCGGCTCATGTCAGAGGTCTACGCGGCCCGCCGGACGCGCCTACGGGAACGCTGCAACGCGGGCGGCAGCGCGGCGGCGCTCGTCTCCCGGCCCGCCAACGTGCGCTATCTCGCGGGCGCCGCCCCGCACGGCGCCGTGCTGCTCCTCGGCAGGACCGAGGACCTGCTCGTCTGCTCGGGCTCGCCGGACGACCGGCCGACGCAGGGCCGCCCCGACGAGTCGCTGCCGGTGCGTGCGCTGCCCGGCCCCGGCGGCGATCCCGCCGTCGCGGCCACCGACCTCGCCGCGGACCAGGGCGCCGAGTCCCTCGCCACCGAGGACCATCACCTCACCGTGGTCCGGCACCGCGCCATGCGCTCGGTCGCGCCGGCGCTGCGCCTGACCGACCTCGGTCAGGCCGTCGAGCAGCTCCGGGTGGTCAAGGACGAGGAGGAGATCTCCTGCCTGCGCATCGGCGCCGAGATCGCCGACCAGGCGCTCGGCGAGCTCCTGGAGTCCATCCTGGTCGGCCGCACCGAGCGGCACCTCGCCCTGGAGCTGGAACGCCGCCTCGTCGACCACGGCGCCGACGGCCCCGCCTTCCCCACCTCCGTGGGCACCGGACCCAACTCGGGGCGCCGCGGTCACCGGCCCACCGACCGGAGGGTGGAGGAGGGCGACTTCCTCTCCGTGTGCCTGGGCGCGACGTACCGCGGTTACCGCTGCGAGATCGGCCGTACGTTCGTCATCGGCACCTCGCCGGCCGACTGGCAGATCGAGTTGTACGACCTCGTCTTCTCGGCCCAGCGCGCCGGACGGGAGGCCCTCGCACCCGGCGCCGCCTGCCGCGACGTGGACCGCGCGGCCCGCCAGCCGCTGGACTCCGCGGGGTACGCGGAGCACCTTCCGGCACTCACCGGGCACGGTGTCGGACTCGAAATCGACGAGGACCCTCAATTGGCCCCCGCGGCCATGGGTAAACTGGACGCTTGTGTGCCGGTCACCGTCGAACCGGGGGTTCACCTCCCGGGCCGGGGCGGGGTCCGGATCGATGACACGCTCGTCGTGCGCCCCGAGGCGGACGGCGGACCCGAGCTACTCACCATCACGACCAAGGAGCTGCTCGCGCTCTAGCCTCGCGCTGTGCGCGCAACCCCGGGGTCGTCCACGTCAGTCCAGTCCAGGAGATTCCCAAACCGTGGCTTCCACGAACGACCTCAAGAACGGCCTGGTGCTCAAGCTCGAAGGCGGCCAGCTCTGGTCCGTCGTCGAGTTCCAGCACGTCAAGCCCGGCAAGGGCCCGGCCTTCGTGCGCACCAAGCTGAAGAACGTGCTTTCCGGCAAGGTGGTCGACAAGACCTTCAACGCCGGCGTCAAGGTCGAGACGGCCACTGTCGACAAGCGTGACATGCAGTTCTCGTACATGGACGGCGACTACTTCGTCTTCATGGACATGGAGACGTACGACCAGCTGATGATCGACCGCAAGGTCGTCGGCGACGCCGCCAACTTCCTCGTCGAGGGCTTCGAGGCCACCGTCGCGCAGCACGAGGGCGAGGTGCTCTTCGTCGAGCTGCCGGCCGCCGTCGAGCTGACCATCCAGGAGACCGAGCCCGGCGTCCAGGGCGACCGCTCCACCGGCGGCACCAAGCCGGCCACCCTGGAGACCGGTCATCAGATCAACGTCCCGCTCTTCATCACCACCGGTGAGAAGATCAAGGTCGACACCCGTACGAGCGACTACCTCGGCCGGGTGAACAGCTAACCGTGGCTGCTCGCAACACGGCCCGCAAGCGCGCCTTCCAGATCCTCTTCGAGGGCGATCAGCGCGGCGCCGACGTCCTGACGGTGCTCGCCGACTGGGTCCGGCACTCCCGGTCCGACACCCGGCAGCCGCCGGTGAGCGAGTACACGATGGAGCTGGTGGAGGGCTACGCCGGTCGGGCCGAGCGCATCGACGAGCTGATCGCCCAGTACTCGGTCGACTGGACGCTCGACCGGATGCCGGTCGTCGACCGCAACATCCTGCGGCTGGGCGCGTACGAGCTGCTGTGGGTCGACGCGACCCCGGACGCCGTCGTCCTGGACGAGATGGTGCAGCTGGCGAAGGAGTTCTCCACCGACGAGTCGCCCGCGTTCATCAACGGGCTGCTGGGCCGGCTGAAGGAACTGAAGCCGTCGCTGCGCCGGGAGTAGCTCCACGAGCCGTGCCCGCGCCGCACACACGCAAGAAACCGCCGGGGTGGCGGGAACCGAATGGTTCCGGCCACCCCGGCGGCACGTTTCTGCTGAGGTGGGCGAGGCTCAGAGCTCGTCGTGGGACGCCACCGCGCGGCGCGCGTCCGCGTCCAGGACGCCCCAGCTGATCAGCTGCTCGGTGAGGACCGAGGGCGACTGGTCGTAGATGACGGCGAGTGTGCGCAGGTCGTCCTGGCGGATCGAGAGCACCTTGCCGTTGTAGTCACCGCGCTGCGACTGGATCGTGGCCGCGTACCGCTGGAGCGGGCCCGCCTTCTCGGCCGGCACGGTGGCCAGCCGCTCCAGGTCCAGGACCAGCTTCGGCGGCGGCTCGGCGGCGCCGCCCGGGGTGGTGCCCGGCAGCAGCTCCTGCACGGGGACGCCGTAGAAGTCCGCCAGCTCGGCGAGGCGCTGCACGGTCACGGCACGGTCGCCGCGCTCGTACGAACCGACCACGACGGCCTTCCAGCGGCCCTGGGACTTCTCCTCGACACCGTGGAGGGAAAGGCCCTGCTGGGTGCGGATGGCCCGGAGCTTGGCCCCGAGCTGTTTGGCGTATTCGCTGGACATATGGCTCCCCGGACAAGGTGTCGACGCGGCAGGCTGTGTTGTCGGCCGCGCGGCTGGTAACTCACTGTGAGGTTACGCAGCGTTACTCTGCTGCGTCAAGCCGAATGGTCCGCACCGACTCTTCCGTGGTATTCGCCGTCCGTTACCCCATGCGGGTGATCCATGTGGGGCAGACGGGTGACGGGGGAGTGTCAGGGGGGTCACCGGAGAGGTTCTGTGAGCCTGCTACGGTAGGTGGCGCATATCCGACGTCCTTTAAGATCCGTCCCGTGAGGCGGAGAAGGGGGTCCGTTTCGTATGGACAAGCAGCAGGACCAGCAGCAGGATGCCCGGCCCGTTCTCGAAGGGCCCGACATCGCGCGGGTGCTGACCCGCATCGCCCACGAGATCGTCGAACGCGCCAAGGGCGCCGACGACGTGGTGCTCCTCGGCATCCCGACCCGGGGCGTCTTCCTCGCCCGGCGGCTCGCCGACAAGCTGGAGCAGATCACCGAGCGCAAGATGCCGGTCGGCTCGCTGGACATCACCATGTACCGCGACGACCTGCGCATGCACCCGCCGCGCGCCCTGGCCCGCACCGAGATCCCCGGTGACGGCATCGACGGCCGCCTCGTCGTCCTCGTCGACGACGTGCTCTTCTCCGGCCGCACCATCCGAGCCGCCCTCGACGCGCTGAACGACATCGGCCGCCCGCGCGCGGTACAGCTCGCCGTACTCGTCGACCGCGGCCACCGCGAACTGCCCATCCGCGCCGACTACGTCGGCAAGAACCTCCCGACGTCGCTGCGGGAGACGGTCAAGGTCCAGCTCGCCGAGGAGGACGGTCGCGACACCGTGCTGCTCGGTGCCAAGCCGGACGCCCCGGGCGCCCACCCGTAGCACCCCGCGTACGCACCCCTTCGTGCCGTACGCGTGCTCGGCGCGCCCCCGCACGCGCCCGGCCGCCCGAATTATCCCGCTCTTCCGCTTGAATCGCCTTACGGAGCCTGACAGATGCAGCGTCATCTCATCTCGGCCGCCGACCTCACCCGCGACGACGCCGTCCTGATCCTCGACACCGCCGAGGAGATGGCCCGGGTCGCGGACCGGCCGATCAAGAAACTGCCGACCCTGCGCGGCCGCACCGTCGTCAACCTCTTCTTCGAGGACTCCACCCGGACCCGGATCTCCTTCGAGGCCGCCGAGAAGCGGCTGTCCGCGGACGTCATCAACTTCACCGCCAAGGGATCCAGCGTCTCCAAGGGCGAGTCCCTCAAGGACACCGCCCAGACCCTGGAGGCGATGGGCGTCGACGCCGTCGTCATCCGGCACAGCGCCTCCGGCGCCCCCTACCGCCTGGCCACCTCCGGCTGGATCGACGCCGCCGTGGTCAACGCCGGGGACGGCACCCACCAGCACCCCACCCAGGCCCTGCTCGACGCCTTCACCATGCGCCGCCGCCTGGTCGGCCGTGACGCCGGGCTCGGCAAGGATCTGGACGGCCGCCGGATCACCCTCGTCGGCGACATCCTGCACAGCCGCGTCGCCCGCTCCAACGTCGACCTGCTGCACACCCTCGGCGCCGAGGTCACCCTCGTCGCCCCGCCCACCCTGCTGCCGGTGGGCGTCGAGACCTGGCCCTGCGAGGTCTCCTACGACCTCGACTCCACGCTGCCCAAGTCCGACGCGGTGATGCTGCTGCGCGTGCAGCGCGAGCGGATGAACGCCGCGTTCTTCCCCACCGAGCGCGAGTACTCCCGCCGCTACGGCCTCGACGGCGACCGGATGGCGAAGATGCCCGACCACGCCATCGTGATGCACCCCGGCCCCATGGTCCGCGGCATGGAGATCACCGCCGAGGTCGCCGACTCCGACCGCTGCACCGTCGTCGAGCAGGTCACCAACGGCGTCTCCATCCGGATGGCCGTCCTCTACCTGCTGCTCGGCGGCAACGAGCCCGCCGTTTCCCACGCCCGCCCCACCGAGGAGAAGTAAGAAGATGAGCAAGACCCTGATCCGCGGTGCGAAGGTGCTCGGCGGCGAGCCGCAGGACGTGCTGATCGACGGCGGCGTCGTCGAGGCGGTCGGCCGGGACCTGTCCGCCGAGGGCGCGGAGGTCGTCGAGGCCGACGGCAAGGTGCTGCTGCCGGGCCTGGTCGACCTGCACACCCACCTGCGCGAGCCCGGCCGCGAGGACTCCGAGACCGTCCTCACCGGCACCCGCGCGGCGGCGAGCGGCGGCTACACCAACGTCTTCGCCATGGCCAACACCTTCCCGGTCGCCGACACCGCCGGCGTCGTCGAGCAGGTCTGGCGGCTCGGCCAGGAGTCCGGCTACTGCGACGTGCAGCCGATCGGCGCCGTCACGGTCGGTCTGGAGGGCGCCAAGCTCGCCGAGCTGGGCGCCATGCACGAGTCCGCGGCCGGTGTCACCGTCTTCTCCGACGACGGCAAGTGCGTCCACGACGCCGTGATCATGCGCCGTGCCCTGGAGTACGTGAAGGCCTTCAACGGCGTCGTCGCCCAGCACGCCCAGGAGCCCCGGCTCACCGAGGGCGCCCAGATGAACGAGGGCGTCGTCTCCGCCGAGCTGGGCCTCGGCGGCTGGCCCGCCGTCGCCGAGGAGTCGGTCATCGCGCGGGACGTGCTGCTCGCCGAGCACGTCGGCTCCCGCGTCCACATCTGCCACCTGTCGACCGCCGGGTCCGTCGAGATCGTCCGCTGGGCCAAGTCCCGCGGCATCGACGTCACCGCCGAGGTCACCCCGCACCACCTGCTCCTCACCGACGAGCTGGTCCGGTCGTACAACCCGGTCTACAAGGTCAACCCGCCGCTGCGCACGGAGCGCGACGTCATGGCGCTGCGCGAGGCGCTCGCCGACGGCACGATCGACATCGTCGCCACCGACCACGCCCCGCACCCTCACGAGGACAAGGACTGCGAGTGGGCCGCCGCCGCCATGGGGATGGTGGGCCTGGAGACCGCGCTGTCGGTCGTGCAGGAGACCATGGTGGACACGGGCCTGCTGGACTGGGCCGGCGTCGCCGACCGGATGTCCTTCAAGCCCGCCAAGATCGGACAGGCCACCGGACACGGCCGTCCCGTCTCGGCCGGTGAGCCCGCCAACCTCACCCTGGTCGATGCGGCATACCGTGGCCAGGTGGACCCCGCGGGCTTCGCCTCGCGCAGTCGCAACACCCCCTACGAGGGGCGTGAGCTGCCGGGCCGTGTGACGCACACGTGGCTGCGGGGCAAGGCCACGCTCGTCGACGGGAAGCTCACGTGACATCTGTAGCACCGGTAATCCTGCTGGCCGCCGAGAAGGAATCGGCGGAAGTGACCGACTGGGCCGCCCGGGTCGGCTGGGTCGTCGGCCTCGGCCTCTTCGTCGCGCTCGTCTACTGGCTGATGCGCGAGGGCTGGAAGTGGCGCGGCACGCTCCAGGGCGACCTGCCCGAGCTGCCCGCCGCGCCGGACGAGCCCGGTGCGGCGAAACTGAGCATGAGCGGCCGCTACCACGGCTCCACCACCGCCGGGCAGTGGCTGGACCGCATCGTCGCGCACGGCCTGGGCACCCGCAGCCGGGTCGAGCTGACCCTGACCGACGCGGGACTGGACGTCGTACGCCCCGGCGCGGCGGACTTCTTCGTCCCCGTCGCCGCGCTGCGCGAGGCCCGGCTCGACAAGGGCATCGCCGGCAAGGTCCTCACCGAGGGCGGCCTGCTGGTCGTCACCTGGGCGCACGGCGACAAGCTGATCGACTCCGGCTTCCGCTCCGACCACGCGGCCGAGCACAACGAGTGGGTCGAAACACTGAACGACATGATCAACAAGACGGAAACGGAAGGCGCACGATGACGACCTCCACCAGGGGAGCCCACCGGACTCCCGCCGTACTCGTCCTGGAGGACGGCCGGATCTTCCGAGGCCGTGCCTACGGGGCCGTGGGGGCCACCTTCGGCGAAGCCGTGTTCTCCACCGGCATGACCGGCTACCAGGAGACCCTCACCGACCCGTCGTACCACCGTCAGGTCGTCGTGATGACCGCCCCGCACGTCGGGAACACCGGGATCAACGACGAGGACATGGAGTCCAGGAAGATCTGGGTCTCCGGCTACGTGGTCCGCGACCCCGCGCGCGTGCCCTCCAACTGGCGCTCGACGCGCTCCCTCGACCAGGAACTGGCCGCCCAGGGCGTCGTCGGCATCTCCGGCATCGACACCCGCGCCCTCACCCGCCACCTGCGCGAGCGCGGCGCCATGCGCGTCGGCATCTTCTCCGGCAACGCGCTGCCCGACGAGGGCACCATGCTCGCCGAGGTCCGCCAGGCCCCCGAGATGAGCGGCGCCGACCTGTCCGCCGAGGTCGCCACCACCGAGGCGTACGTCGTCCCGGCGATCGGCGAGAAGAAGTTCACCGTCGCCGCCGTCGACCTCGGCATCAAGGGCATGACCCCGCACCGCATGGCCGAGCGCGGCATCGAGGTGCACGTCCTGCCCGCCACGGCCACGGTCGACGACGTCTACGCCGTCGAGCCGGACGGCGTGTTCTTCTCCAACGGCCCCGGCGACCCCGCCACCGCCGACCACCCGGTCTCCGTGATGCAGGGGGTCCTGGAGCGCGGCACCCCGCTCTTCGGCATCTGCTTCGGCAACCAGATCCTGGGCCGCGCCCTCGGCTTCGGCACCTTCAAGCTGAAGTACGGCCACCGCGGCATCAACCAGCCCGTGCAGGACCGTACGACCGGCAAGGTCGAGGTCACCGCGCACAACCACGGATTCGCCGTCGACGCCCCGCTCGACCAGGTGTCCGACACCCCCTACGGCCGCGCCGAGGTCTCCCACGTCTGCCTCAACGACAACGTGGTGGAGGGGCTCCAGCTCCTCGACCGGCCGGCCTTCAGCGTCCAGTACCACCCCGAAGCGGCAGCCGGCCCGCACGACGCCGCCTACCTGTTCGACCGCTTCGTGAACCTCATGGAGGGCCAGCGTGCCTAAGCGCACCGATATCCAGTCCGTCCTGGTCATCGGCTCCGGCCCGATCGTCATCGGCCAGGCCGCCGAGTTCGACTACTCCGGCACCCAGGCGTGCCGCGTGCTCAAGGCCGAGGGCCTGCGCGTCGTCCTGGTCAACTCCAACCCGGCGACGATCATGACCGACCCGGAGATCGCCGACGCCACCTACGTCGAGCCGATCACCCCCGAGTTCGTCGAGAAGATCATCGCCAAGGAGCGCCCCGACGCGCTCCTGCCCACCCTCGGCGGCCAGACGGCCCTGAACACGGCCATCTCGCTGCACGGCAACGGCGTCCTGGAGAAGTACGGCGTCGAGCTGATCGGCGCCAACGTCGAGGCCATCAACAAGGGCGAGGACCGCGACCTGTTCAAGGAGGTCGTCGAGGAGGTCCGCAAGAAGATCGGCCACGGCGAGTCCGCCCGGTCCTACATCTGCCACTCCATGGACGACGTCCTCAAGGGCGTCGACGCGCTCGGCGGCTACCCCGTCGTCGTCCGCCCCTCCTTCACCATGGGCGGCGCCGGCTCCGGCTTCGCCCACGACGAGGAGGAGCTGCGCCGCATCGCCGGGCAGGGCCTCACCCTCTCGCCGACCACCGAGGTGCTCCTGGAGGAGTCCATCCTCGGCTGGAAGGAGTACGAGCTGGAGCTGATGCGCGACAAGAACGACAACGTCGTGGTCGTCTGCTCGATCGAGAACTTCGACCCCATGGGCGTGCACACCGGCGACTCGATCACCGTCGCGCCCGCGATGACGCTGACCGACCGCGAGTACCAGACCCTGCGCGACGTCGGCATCGCGATCATCCGCGAGGTCGGCGTCGACACCGGCGGCTGCAACATCCAGTTCGCGGTGAACCCCGAGGACGGCCGGGTCATCGTCATCGAGATGAACCCGCGCGTGTCGCGCTCCTCGGCCCTCGCCTCCAAGGCGACCGGCTTCCCCATCGCCAAGATCGCCGCGAAGCTCGCCGTCGGTTACACGCTGGACGAGATCCCGAACGACATCACGCAGGAGACCCCGGCCTCCTTCGAGCCGACCCTCGACTACGTGGTCGTCAAGGCTCCGCGGTTCGCCTTCGAGAAGTTCCCGAGCGCCGACTCCACCCTCACCACCACCATGAAGTCGGTCGGCGAGGCCATGGCGATCGGCCGGAACTTCACCGAGGCCTTCCAGAAGGCGCTGCGCTCGCTGGAGAAGAAGGGCAGCCAGTTCACCTTCGTCGGCGAGCCCGGCGACAAGGAAGAGCTGCTGCGCGAGGCCGTGCGGCCCACCGACGGCCGCATCAACGCCGTCATGCAGGCCATCCGCGCGGGCGCCACCCCGGAGGAGGTCTTCGACGCCACGAAGATCGACCCCTGGTTCGTCGACCAGCTCTTCCTCATCAAGGAGATCGCCGACGAGATCGCCGAGACCCGCGAGCTGACCGCCGACCTGCTCACCGAGGCCAAGCGGCACGGCTTCTCCGACCAGCAGATCGCCGAGATCAGCGGCCTGGGCGAGGACGTCGTCCGCCAGGTGCGGCACGCGCTCGGTGTCCGCCCGGTCTACAAGACGGTCGACACCTGCGCCGCCGAGTTCGCCGCCCGGACGCCGTACTTCTACTCCTCCTACGACGAGGAGAGCGAGGTCGCGCCCCGCGAGAAGCCCGCGGTGATCATCCTGGGCTCCGGTCCCAACCGCATCGGCCAGGGCATCGAGTTCGACTACTCCTGCGTCCACGCCTCCTTCGCGCTGTCCGACGCCGGGTACGAGACCGTGATGGTCAACTGCAACCCGGAGACCGTCTCCACCGACTACGACACCTCCGACCGGCTCTACTTCGAGCCGCTCACCCTGGAGGACGTCCTGGAGATCGTCCACGCCGAGCAGCAGGCCGGTCCCGTCGCGGGCGTGATCGTCCAGCTCGGCGGCCAGACCCCGCTCGGCCTGTCGCAGGCGCTGAAGGACAACGGCGTGCCGATCGTCGGCACCTCCCCGGAGGCCATCCACGCCGCCGAGGACCGCGGCGCCTTCGGCCGGGTCCTCGCCGAGGCCGGGCTCCCGGCCCCCAAGCACGGCACCGCCACCACCTTCGGCGAGGCCAAGGCCATCGCCGACGAGATCGGCTACCCGGTCCTGGTGCGGCCCTCCTACGTCCTCGGCGGACGCGGCATGGAGATCGTCTACGACGAGACCCGCCTCGAGGCGTACATCGCCGAGTCGACCGAGATCAGCCCGTCCCGGCCGGTCCTGGTCGACCGCTTCCTGGACGACGCCATCGAGATCGACGTCGACGCCCTGTACGACGGCGAGGAGCTGTACCTCGGCGGTGTCATGGAGCACATCGAGGAGGCCGGCATCCACTCCGGCGACTCGGCGTGCGCCCTGCCCCCGATCACGCTGGGCGGCTTCGACATCAAGCGGCTGCGCGCCTCCACCCAGGGCATCGCCAAGGGCGTCGGTGTGCGCGGCCTGATCAACATCCAGTTCGCACTGGCCGGGGACATCCTGTACGTCCTGGAGGCCAACCCGCGCGCCTCGCGCACCGTGCCCTTCACCTCGAAGGCGACCGCGGTGCCGCTGGCCAAGGCCGCCGCCCGCATCTCGCTGGGCGCCACCATCGCCGAGCTGCGCGCCGAGGGCCTGCTCCCGGCGCTCGGCGACGGCGGCACCCTGCCGCTGGACGCGCCGATCTCCGTCAAGGAGGCCGTGATGCCGTGGTCCCGCTTCCGGGACATCCACGGCCGCGGCGTCGACACGGTGCTCGGCCCGGAGATGCGCTCCACCGGCGAGGTCATGGGCATCGACTCCGTCTTCGGCACGGCGTACGCCAAGTCGCAGGCCGGCGCGTACGGACCGCTGCCGACCAAGGGCCGCGCCTTCATCTCGGTCGCCAACCGCGACAAGCGCTCGATGATCTTCCCGGCCCGCGAGCTGGTCGCCCACGGCTTCGAGCTGATGGCCACCTCCGGCACCGCCGAGGTCCTCAAGCGCAACGGCATCAACGCCACCGTCGTGCGCAAGCAGTCCGAGGGCACCGGCCCGAACGGCGAGAAGACCATCGTCCAGCTCATCCACGACGGCGAGGTCGACCTCATCGTCAACACCCCGTACGGCACCGGCGGCCGCCTCGACGGCTACGACATCCGTACGGCGGCCGTGGCCCGCTCCGTGCCCTGCCTGACGACGGTCCAGGCGCTGGCGGCGGCGGTCCAGGGCATCGACGCCCTCAACCACGGAGACGTGGGAGTGCGCTCACTCCAGGAACACGCCGAGTTCCTGATCGCCGCCCGCGACTAGCAGCCCCGAGGGGGACACCGGAAACGGTGTCCCCCTCTTCATGAGCCCCAGCGCACCACAGAGGCCTCACGAGGACACATGTACAAGATCTTCTTCAAGCTCGTCTTCTCCCGCATGGACCCGGAGCGGGCCCACCACCTCGCCTTCCGCTGGATCCGCCTGGCCGTCCGCGTCCCCGTCCTGCGCACCTTCGTCGCCGCCGCGCTCGCGCCCCGGTACAAGGAGCTGCGCACCGAGGCCTTCGGCCTGCGCATGCACGGCCCGTTCGGGCTCGCCGCCGGGTTCGACAAGAACGCGGTCGCCATCGACGGCATGGCGATGCTCGGCTTCGACCACGTCGAGATCGGCACCGTGACGGGGGAGCCGCAGCCCGGCAACCCCAAGAAGCGGCTGTTCCGCCTGGTGGCCGACCGCGCGCTGATCAACCGCATGGGCTTCAACAACGACGGCTCCCTGACCGTCGCGGCCCGCCTGGCCTCCCGTACGCCGGTCTTCCGGACCGTCGTCGGCGTCAACATCGGCAAGACGAAGGTCGTCCCCGAGGAGGAGGCCGTCGGCGACTACGTGAAGTCCGCCGAGCGGCTGGCCCCGCACGCCGACTACCTGGTCGTCAACGTCTCCTCCCCCAACACGCCCGGCCTGCGCAACCTCCAGGCCACCGAGGCGCTGCGCCCGCTGCTGAGCGCGGTCCGCGAGGCCGCCGACCGCGCGGTGACCGCCCGGCGCGTCCCCCTGCTGGTCAAGATCGCGCCGGACCTCGCCGACGAGGACGTGGACGCGGTCGCCGACCTGGCCGTGGAGCTGGGCCTGGACGGCATCATCGCCACCAACACCACCATCGCGCGCGAGGGACTCGGCCTGACCTCCTCGCCCGCCCTCGTCGGGGAGACCGGCGGTCTGTCCGGGGCCCCGCTCAAGGCACGCTCCCTGGAGGTGCTGCGCCGCCTCTACGCGCGCGTGGGCGACCGGATCACCCTGGTCGGCGTCGGCGGCGTCGAGACGGCCGAGGACGCCTGGGAGCGCATCCTGGCCGGTGCCACCCTGGTCCAGGGGTACAGCGCGTTCATCTACGAGGGTCCCTTCTGGGGCCGCGCCATCCACAAGGGACTCGCCGCCCGCCTGCGGCAGAGCCCGTACGCCACCCTCGCCGACGCTGTCGGCGCCGACGTAAGGAAGCACTCATGACGGTGATGGAGCCCTTCGGTGCCCGGCTGCGCCGCGCGATGGACGAGCGCGGCCCCCTGTGCGTCGGCATCGACCCGCACGCCTCCCTGCTCGCCGAGTGGGGCCTGAACGACGACGTGGCCGGCCTCGAGCGCTTCAGCCGCACCGTCGTGGAGGCGATGGCCGACCGGGTCGCCGTCCTCAAACCGCAGAGCGCCTTCTTCGAGCGGTTCGGCTCGCGCGGCGTCGCCGTCCTGGAGACGTCGGTCCAGGAGGCGCGGGCGGCCGGCGCGCTGGTCGTCATGGACGCCAAGCGCGGCGACATCGGCTCGACCATGGCCGCGTACGCCGAGTCGTTCCTGCACAAGGACGCGCCGCTGTTCTCGGACGCGCTGACCGTCTCCCCGTACCTCGGCTACGGCTCCCTCAAGCCGGCCGTCGACCTGGCGCGCGAGAGCGGCGCGGGCCTGTTCGTGCTGGCGCTGACCTCCAACCCGGAGGGCGGCGAGGTCCAGCACGCCGTGCGGGGCGACGGACGCAGCGTCGGTGCGACGATGCTGGCGCACCTGGCCGCCGAGAACGCGGGGGAGGAGCCGCTGGGCTCCTTCGGCGCGGTGGTCGGTGCCACCCTCGGCGACCTGTCCTCGTACGACCTGGGCATCAACGGTCCGCTGCTGGCGCCGGGCATCGGCGCGCAGGGGGCCACGCCCGCGGACCTGCCGGGCGTGTTCGGCGCGGCGCTGCGCAACGTGGTGCCGAACGTCAGCCGGGGTGTCCTTCGTCACGGTCCCGACGTGGCCGCGTTGCGGACGGCTGCCGACCGCTTCGCGGTGGAGATCCGGACCGCGGTCACGGCGTCCTGACCCTGGATACATCCTCAAATCAGAGGGAGTATGTCCTAAATGTCCGTCCTGGCGGAGGCTGACCAGGACTTTTCCGCTGTTCTCGCTGACTCTGGCGGACTTGACCGCTAGTCTCCGTCGAGAGTCACCGGGCGAGCGTGTTGCTCGTGGCTCACCAGGTGAGGGGCGACTAGGTTCCTCACCGGTCCGTATCCGACAGTTCGACATCCGAGGTGACGTAGGCGTGGCTCTTCCGCCCCTTACCCCTGAACAGCGCGCAGCCGCGCTCGAAAAGGCCGCCGCGGCTCGCCGGGAGCGGGCCGAGGTCAAGAATCGACTCAAGCACTCCGGCGCCTCCCTCCACGAGGTCATCAAGCAGGGTCAGGAGAACGACGTCATCGGCAAGATGAAGGTCTCCGCCCTCCTCGAGTCCCTGCCGGGCGTGGGCAAAGTCCGCGCCAAGCAGATCATGGAGCGACTGGGCATCTCCGAGAGCCGCCGCGTGCGCGGGCTCGGGTCCAACCAGATCGCGTCCCTGGAGCGCGAGTTCGGCAGCACCGGCAGCTGAGTCCGGACCACTCCGGGATTGCTGGAATAATCGCTGCATGGCTGCAACACCCCGGGGGACGTCCCCCGTACCCCCGGACGCACGTCCGCGGCTGACCGTGCTCTCCGGCCCTTCGGGGGTCGGCAAGAGCACGGTCGTCGCCCATATGCGCAAGGAACACCCCGAGGTATGGCTGTCGGTCTCGGCGACGACCCGCAGGCCCCGCCCGGGCGAGCAGCACGGTGTCCACTACTTCTTCGTCAGCGACGAGGAGATGGACAAGCTGATCGCCAACGGCGAGCTGCTGGAGTGGGCCGAGTTCGCCGGCAACCGCTACGGCACGCCGCGCACGGCCGTACTTGAGCGCCTGGAGGCCGGTGAGCCGGTCCTCCTGGAGATCGACCTCCAGGGAGCGCGGCAGGTCCGCGAGTCCATGCCCGAGGCCCGGCTGGTGTTCCTGGCCCCGCCCTCCTGGGACGAGCTGGTGCGCAGGCTCACCGGCCGGGGCACCGAACCGCCCGAGGTGATCGAGCGCCGTCTCGCCGCCGCCAAGGTCGAGCTGGCCGCCGAGCCGGAGTTCGACCAGACCCTGGTGAACACCTCCGTCGAGGACGTGGCGCGCGAGCTGCTAGCCTTGACGAACGTCGTGTGATCGTCACAGGTCACCCTGCGGTCATCCCGACAGAATCTTTCCCATCCATCGGAAGGTAGAGCGTGTCCTCTTCCATCTCCGCGCCCGAGGGCATCATCAACCCGCCGATCGACGAGCTCCTCGAGGCCACGGACTCGAAGTACAGCCTCGTGATCTACGCGGCCAAGCGGGCCCGCCAGATCAACGCGTACTACTCGCAGCTCGGCGAGGGCCTCCTTGAGTACGTCGGTCCGCTCGTCGACACCCACGTGCACGAGAAGCCGCTCTCGATCGCCCTGCGCGAGATCAACGCGGGGCTGCTGACCTCCGAGGCCATCGAGGGCCCGGCGCAGTAGTACCAGCAGCATCGGCGGTCAGCAGCATCGGCGGTAATATCTTCAGCCTTACGCTGACTTATCCACAGGCCCGGCAGTCCGACTGTCGGGCCTGTGGTGTGTGATGGGTCGTACACGCAGTCCGAACGGCGCACAGTCCGAACGGGGCGTGGTCCGAGCGCGTTATCCGAGCCGGGGAGAGACGGTGGACAAGCCCAAGGTCGTTCTGGGGGTCAGCGGCGGCATCGCCGCGTACAAGGCCTGTGAGCTGCTGCGCAGACTCACCGAGTCCGGGCACGAGGTCCGGGTCGTCCCCACCGCCTCCGCGCTGCACTTCGTCGGCGCCGCCACCTGGTCCGCCCTGTCCGGCCACCCCGTGTCGACCGAGGTCTGGGACGACGTCCACGAGGTCCCGCACGTGCGCATCGGCCAGCACGCCGACCTGGTCGTCGTCGCCCCGGCCACCGCCGACATGCTCGCCAAGGCCGCCCACGGCCTGGCCGACGACCTGCTCACCAACACCCTGCTCACCGCCCGCTGTCCGGTCGTCTTCGCGCCCGCCATGCACACCGAGATGTGGGAGCACCCGGCCACCCAGGAGAACGTGGCGACGCTGCGCCGCCGCGGCGCCGTAGTGATCGAGCCCGCCGTCGGCCGTCTCACCGGCGTCGACACCGGCAAGGGCCGGCTCCCCGACCCGGGCGAGATCTTCGAGGTCTGCCGCCGGGTGCTCGCCCGCGGTGTGCGCGAGCCCGACCTCGCGGGCCGGCACGTCGTGGTCAGCGCGGGCGGCACCCGGGAGCCCCTCGACCCGGTCCGCTTCCTCGGCAACCGCTCCTCCGGCAAGCAGGGCTACGCCCTCGCCCGCACCGCGGCCGCCCGCGGTGCCCGCGTCACGCTCGTCGCGGCGAACGCCTCGATGCCCGACCCGGCCGGCGTCGACGTGGTGCCCGTCGGCACGGCGGTGGAGCTGCGCGAGGCGATGCTGCGCGCAGCGGCCGACGCCGACGCCGTCGTCATGGCCGCGGCGGTGGCGGACTTCCGGCCCGCGACCTACGCCACCGGGAAGATCAAGAAGAAGGACGACCAGGAACCGGCGCCGATCACCCTGGTGCGTAATCCGGACATCCTCGCGGAGATCTCCACCGCCCGGGCCCGCTCCGGACAGGTGGTCGTCGGCTTCGCCGCCGAGACCGACGACGTCCTGGCCAACGGCCGGGCCAAGCTGAAACGCAAGGGCTGCGACCTCCTCGTGGTGAACGAGGTGGGGGAGCGCAAGACCTTCGGCTCCGAGGAGAACGAGGCGGTGGTCCTGGGCGCCGACGGCAGCGAGACACCGGTCGCCCACGGCCCCAAGGAGGCCCTGGCCGACACGGTCTGGGACCTCGTCGCCCGGCGGCTGGAATGAATGACCCATTTGCTCGAAGGAGCAGTGAAGACGACGCATTCGAGCGTGGCGCCCCTGGCCAAGGACGCTTCCTTCTGGGCAGAATGCCCGTGCCGCAGGTCACAGCCCTCCCGAGAGCTGAGACAGGTGGGCCCGCGGCAGAGTGCGACCGATAAACTGTTCTCGGACGTCGCCGGGTGCAGCTCCCCGTGCCGTCCACCAATGATCAGCCAGCAGCCGCTGCAACCCCAGGGAGCGTTGTGTCCCGTCGCCTGTTCACCTCGGAGTCCGTGACCGAAGGTCACCCCGACAAGATCGCTGACCAGATCAGCGACACGATTCTCGACGCGCTTCTGCGCGAGGACCCGACCTCCCGGGTCGCCGTCGAAACCCTGATCACCACCGGTCTGGTGCACGTGGCCGGCGAGGTCACCACCAAGGCCTACGCGGACATCGCCAACCTGGTCCGCGGCAAGATCCTGGAGATCGGCTACGACTCCTCCAAGAAGGGCTTCGACGGGGCCTCCTGCGGCGTCTCGGTCTCCATCGGCGCGCAGTCCCCGGACATCGCCCAGGGTGTCGACACGGCGTACGAGAACCGCGTCGAGGGCGACGAGGACGAGCTGGACCGGCAGGGCGCCGGCGACCAGGGCCTCATGTTCGGCTACGCGTCCGACGAGACGCCGACGCTGATGCCGCTGCCGGTCTTCCTGGCGCACCGCCTGTCCAAGCGCCTGTCCGAGGTCCGCAAGAACGGCACCATCCCGTACCTGCGTCCGGACGGCAAGACCCAGGTCACCATCGAGTACGACGGCGACAAGGCCGTCCGTCTGGACACGGTCGTCGTCTCCTCCCAGCACGCGAGCGACATCGACCTGGAGTCGCTGCTGGCCCCGGACATCAAGGAGTTCGTCGTCGAGCCGGAGCTGAAGGCGCTCCTCGAGGACGGCATCAAGATCGACACGGAGAACTACCGCCTCCTGGTCAACCCGACCGGCCGCTTCGAGATCGGCGGCCCGATGGGCGACGCCGGTCTGACCGGCCGCAAGATCATCATCGACACCTACGGCGGCATGGCCCGGCACGGCGGCGGCGCCTTCTCCGGCAAGGACCCGTCGAAGGTCGACCGCTCCGCGGCGTACGCGATGCGCTGGGTCGCCAAGAACGTCGTGGCCGCGGGTCTCGCCGCGCGCTGCGAGGTCCAGGTCGCCTACGCCATCGGCAAGGCCGAGCCCGTGGGGCTGTTCGTGGAGACCTTCGGCACCGCCAAGGTCGACACCGAGAAGATCGAGAAGGCGATCGACGAGGTCTTCGACCTGCGCCCGGCCGCCATCATCCGCGATCTCGACCTGCTCCGCCCGATCTACGCCCAGACCGCGGCGTACGGTCACTTCGGCCGTGAGCTGCCCGACTTCACCTGGGAGCGCACCGACCGCGTGGACGCGCTGCGCGAGGCCGCGGGCCTGTAGGGATCCGGGGCGCAGCGCGCCCCACGGCACGTGGCGAGGCCCGGTGCTCCCCGAGGGGGCGCCGGGCCTCGCCACATGTTCCGACCCCGGCGGTGTTGTCAGTGGCCTTTGCGAGAATGCAGGCGTGAGCAGCGAGAACGGACCGGAGCAGGGCGGCGCGCAGGACGCGCCGCCCGAGCAGCTCGCGCTCATCCGGGAGACGGTGCGCAGCGCGGCGGCCCCGAGGGCCAAGCCGCGCACCTGGCGCGGGGCCGCGCTCGCCAAGGAGCTGCCGGTCGCCAGGGTCCTCGTCGACAAGGGCGTGCTGCACCTCGACCGGTACTTCGACTACGCCGTACCCGAGGAGCTGGACGCCGAGGCCCAGCCGGGTGTCCGGGTGCGGGTGCGGTTCGGCGCCGGACGGCACCGGGTGCGGGACGGGCGGCGCGAGGGCGGCGGGCTCATCGACGGCTACCTGGTCGAGCGGCTGGCGGAGTCCGACTACGCGGGGCCGCTGGCCGCGCTGGCCCAGGTCGTCTCGCCCGAGCGGATCCTCGACGAAGAGCTGCTCGGCCTGGTCCGGGCGGTCGCGGACCGGTACGCGGGCAGCGTCGCCGACGTCCTCCAGCTCGCCGTACCACCGCGCAACGCGCGCGCCGAGAAGCGGGCCTCGCCGCAGCCACTGCCCGCACCGCCGGCCCCCGGGCCGGGGTCCTGGGCGCGGTACGAGCAGGGGGCCGCGTTCGTGGCCGCCCTGGCGTCCGGCGGCGCGCCCCGGGCGGTGTGGAACGCGCTGCCCGGCCCGCAGTGGACGGACGAGCTGGCGCGGGCCGTGGCGGCGACGCTGGCCTCCGGCCGGGGCGCCCTGGTGGTCCTGCCGGACGGGCGGGCGGTCGCCCGCGCCGACGCCGCGCTCACCGCACTCCTGGGCGAGGGACGGCACGCGGTGCTCACCGCCGACGCCGGTCCCGAGAAGCGGTACGCGCAGTGGCTCGCGGTGCGCCGGGGGGCCGTACGGGCCGTGATCGGGACCAGGGCCGCCATGTTCGCGCCGGTTCGGGACCTCGGCCTGGTCGCCCTGTGGGACGACGGCGACGACAGCCACAGCGAGCCGCACGCCCCGCAGCCGCACGCGCGCGAGGTGCTGCTGCTGCGCGCCGCCCAGGACCGGTGCGCCTTCCTGCTGGGCGGCTGGAGCTGCACCGTGGAGGCGGCCCAGCTCGTGGAGACCGGCTGGGCCCGGCCGGTGATCGCCGCGCGGGAGCAGGTACGGGCCGCCGTGCCGCTGGTGCGGACCGTGGGGGACCAGGACCTGGCCCGGGACGAGGCCGCCCGCGCCGCGCGGCTGCCCACCCTCGCCTGGCAGGCCGTCCGGGACGGGCTGCGGCACGGACCGGTACTCGTGCAGGTGCCCAGGCGCGGTTACGTACCCCGGATGGCCTGCGCGGCGTGCCGGACGCCCGCGCGGTGCCGGCACTGTTCGGGCCCCCTGGAGGGGCAGGAGTCCGGATCCGCCCTGCGCTGCGGCTGGTGCGGGCGCGAGGAGAACGCCTGGCACTGCCCGGAGTGCGGGGCGTTCCGGCTGCGGGCGCAGATCGTGGGCGCCCGGCGGACCGCGGAGGAGCTGGGGCGGGCCTTCCCCGCCGTGCCCGTGCGCACGTCAGGGCGGGAGCACGTGCTGGACACCGTGTCCGAGGCCCCGGCGCTGGTGGTGAGCACCCCGGGGGCCGAACCCGTCGCGGAGGGCGGCTACGCGGCGGCGCTGCTGCTCGACGGCTGGGCGATGCTCGGCCGCCCCGATCTGCGCGCCGGAGAGGACGCGCTGAGGCGCTGGCTGGCAGCCGCCGTCCTGGTGCGCCCGCAGAGCGCCGGGGGCACCGTCGTCGCGGTCGCCGAGCCGACGCTGCGGCCGGTGCAGGCGCTGGTGCGCTGGGACCCGGTCGGACACGCGCTGCGAGAGCTGGCGGAACGGGCCGAGCTGGGCTTTCCGCCGGTGTCGCGGATGGCGGCCGTGGTGGGGCCGCCGGAGGCCGTGACCGGCTTCCTCGACGCGGTCGAACTGCCCCGGGAGGCGGAGGTGCTCGGCCCGGTGCCCCTGCCGGTCACGCCGGCGGGGCGGCCGCGGCGGGTGGGGGCGCCCCCGCCCGGGGAACACTGGGAGCGTGCGCTGGTCCGGGTCCCGCCGGGGCGCGGGGCGGCGTTGGCCGGTGCGCTGAAGGCGGCTCAGGCGGCACGGACGGCCCGGGGGAGCGACACGGCGGTGTGGGTGCGGATCGACCCGCCCGACATCGGGTGAGGCGCGGGGTCGGGTGGGGCACGGACATGCCGTGGCCCCGCCGTCCCCGGGGAGCCGGGAGGGCGGGGCCGGTGTGACGTCTCGAACGGCCGGCACGGGTGGTCGGCACGGGTGGTCGGCCGGTGCGGATCAGCCGTTGCGAGGGCCGGGGAAGGCGGTCGGGCGGACCTCGTCGCGCAGGGACGGGCTGCCGGACGTCGGCTGGGTCGGCATGGAGCGGGCCGCCGGGACCGTGGGCACCGGGGGGAGGCCGGAGCCCACGTTGACCGGCCGCGTACCCGTCGGCTCCTCGGTGTGCTCGGCCGCCTCTGGGGCGGACACCGTCTGGGCGGCGGCGCGGCGGGAACCGTAGCGCCGGTGCACCGCCTGCTTGGTGACGCCGAGGGCGGAGCCCACCGCGTCCCACGAGAAGCCGAGCGAGCGGTCGAAGTCGACGGCCGCCGTGACCAGGGTCTCGACGCTGTCCCGCAGCTCCTGGGCGAGGCGGACGGTCGGGGCGGGGGCACGTCCGTAGACGACGAAGCCCGTGGAGGGGCCGGAGCGGCGCGGGCGGTAGACGTTGCCCAGCTGGGCGGTGAGGGTGCGCAGTGCGTCCACCTGCCGGCGGACCCGCTCGATGTCCCGCACCAGCAAGTGCAGGCTGGCCCGAGCCTGGGCGTCGTGGGTTGCGTGGTCGGCCATGAACAAGCCTCTCGAACCGGCGTTGAAAGGAATCGGGCCGCGCGGGCGGCCCGGTGTGTCAACTCTTTCTTGACCAACGTGCGGGTGCGGAGTTGGTCACGGGGCGGGGGCGTGGGGGTTTGTTCGTGCGCCCCCACGGCTTCGGCCTCACGGCCTCGTCCTCACGGCCTTCGCCCTCACGGCCTTCGGCCTCGGGGGGTCTGCCGCCCGCGCACCACCGTTCCCAGTCGGTCGAGTGGCTGAGCTGTCCCGTGGTGGGTGCTGGGCGGTCGGCGGCTTTCCCTGGTTGACGGCTCGTAGACTGGTGCGTCGCCCGCCAACGTTCCCGCCCGAGAGGCCCGTCCCACCCATGAAGCTCGTCTTCGCCGGTACCCCCGAGGTCGCCGTTCCCGCCCTGGACGCCCTGATCGCCTCCGGGCGGCACGAGGTGGCCGCCGTCGTCACGCGGCCCGACGCTCCGGCCGGGCGGGGGCGCCGACTCGTCGCCTCTCCCGTGGCCGAGCGGGCGGAGGAGGCGGGCATCGAGGTGCTCAAGCCGGCGAAGCCGCGCGACCCCGACTTCCTGGAGCGGCTGCGCGAGATCGCGCCCGACTGCTGCCCCGTCGTCGCCTACGGCGCCCTGCTGCCCCGCGTCGCCCTTGACGTGCCCGCCCGCGGCTGGGTCAACCTGCACTTCTCGCTGCTGCCCGCCTGGCGCGGCGCCGCCCCCGTGCAGCACGCGCTGATGGCGGGCGACGAGATCACCGGCGCGTCCACCTTCCTGATCGAGGAGGGCCTGGACTCCGGCCCCGTCTACGGGACGGTCACCGAGACCGTCCGCCCCACCGACACCAGCGGCGACCTGCTGACCCGGCTTGCCTTCGCCGGTGCCGGCCTGCTCGCGGCCACCATGGACGGCATCGAGGACGGCAGCCTGGAGGCCGTGCCGCAGCCCGGCGAGGGCGTCACCCTGGCCCCGAAGATCACCGTCGAGGACGCGCGGGTCGACTGGACCGCCCCGGCGCTGCGCGTGGACCGGGTGGTGCGGGGCTGCACCCCGGCCCCCGGCGCCTGGACCACCTTCCGGGGCGAGCGGCTCAAGCTCGTGCAGGCCGTTCCGCTGCCCGACCGGCGCGACCTCGCCCCGGGACAGCTCGCCGCCGGGAAGAACAACGTGTACGTCGGCACCGGCTCGCACGCCGTCGAGCTGCTGTGGGTGCAGGCGCAGGGCAAGAAGCCGATGCGGGCCGCGGACTGGGCGCGCGGGGCGCGGATCACCGAGGGCGAGCGGGTCGGGGACTGACCCGCGCCGCAGCGTCTCCGCATCACCGTTCACCTGCCCGGCGTACGCTGGTGAGCGCACTTCACCCCACACCCGGAGCACCTTTTTCGTGAGCGAGCAGCCTCGTCGTCCCCGCAAGCCCGGCAAGCCGTACCGCAGGCCCCAGAAGGACCCCGTCCGCATGCTCGCCTTCGAGGCGCTCAGGGCCGTGGACGAGCGGGACGCGTACGCCAACCTCGTCCTGCCGCCCCTGCTGCGCAAGGCACGGGAGAAGGAGGGCCCCGAGAAGTTCGACGCCCGGGACGCGGCCCTCGCGACCGAGCTGGTGTACGGGACGCTGCGCCGGCAGGGGACGTACGACGCGATCATCGCGGACTGCGTGGACCGGCCGCTGCGCGAGGTCGACCCGCCGGTGCTCGACGTCCTCAGCCTGGGCGTGCACCAGCTGCTCGGGACGCGCATCCCGAGCCACGCCGCCGTCTCCGCCTCCGTGGAGCTGGCCCGGGTCGTGCTCGGGGACGGACGGGCCAAGTTCGTCAACGCGGTGCTGCGCAAGGT
Organism: Streptomyces rubrogriseus; assembly: GCF_027947575.1. Taxonomy (NCBI): domain Bacteria; kingdom Bacillati; phylum Actinomycetota; class Actinomycetes; order Kitasatosporales; family Streptomycetaceae; genus Streptomyces; species Streptomyces rubrogriseus. The sequence continues at coordinate 2,630,100 of NZ_CP116256.1, forward strand.
CGCGCGGGACGACCTGGACGGCTGGCTGGAGCGGGTCGCCCCGCCCTACGACGAGGACCCCGAGGACCACCTGGCCGTCGTGCACTCGCACCCGCGCTGGGTCGTCTCCGCGCTCTGGGACTCGCTGGGCGGCGGCCGCACCGGCATCGAGGAACTGCTGGCCGCCGACAACGAACGCCCCGAGGTCACCCTGGTCGCGCGGCCGGGCCGGGCCACCCCCGAGGAACTGCTCGGCGAGGAGGCCGCCGTACCGGGTCGCTGGTCGCCGTACGCCGTGCGGCTGAGCGAGGGCGGCGAACCCGGGGCCGTCGAGGCCGTGCGGGAGGGCCGCGCCGGGGTGCAGGACGAGGGCAGCCAGCTGGTCGCCCTGGCCCTCGCCAACGCGCCCCTGGACGGACCGGATCGGCGCTGGCTGGACGGGTGCGCGGGCCCGGGCGGCAAGGCCGCGCTGCTCGGCGCCCTGGCCGCCGAGCGGGGTGCCTTCCTGCTGGCCTCGGAGAAGCAGCCGCACCGCGCCGGGCTCGTGGCCAGGGCCCTGGACGGCAATCCCGGCCCCTACCAGGTGATCGCCGCCGACGGCACCCGCCCGGCCTGGCGGCCCGGGAGCTTCGACCGCGTCCTGGTCGACGTGCCGTGCACGGGCCTGGGCGCCCTGAGACGCCGGCCCGAGGCGCGCTGGCGGCGTCGCCCCGAGGACCTGGACGGCTTCGCCCCGCTCCAGCGCGGGCTGCTCCGCAATGCCCTGGAGGCCGTGCGGGTCGGGGGCGTCGTCGCCTACGCGACCTGCTCGCCGCACCTCGCCGAGACCCGCGCCGTCGTCACGGACGTCCTGAAGCAGCACCCCGGCACCGAGCTGCTCGACGCCCGGCCGCTGCTGCCCGGTGTCCCCGGCCTCGGCGAGGGACCCGACGTCCAGCTGTGGCCGCATGTGCACGGCACGGACGCCATGTACCTGGCGCTGCTGCGCCGGACCTCGTGAACAACGCTGCGGGTCAGTACACCTAGCGTCTGCTCACCTTCACCCGCTCCCCGCCCGTCAGCTCCGGTTTCAGGTCCACCTGGACCTGATGGGTGGTCTGGTGGTCGACGGAGCCGCCCAGTTCGGCCGTCACCACGCCGATGCGGACGCCGCCCCGGCCGCTGCCCGCGCGGTGCACCTGCACGGTGAAGGTCAGGCTCACGTTCTCCACGGCGAAACCGAGGTCCCGGCCCTCCGCGTCGGCGCGGGCCTCCTCCAGTTCGCCCCGGATCCGGCCGATCACCTCGGCCAGTCCCACGAAACCCGGTTCGTTCGTCAATTCGCCTCCGTACAAAGCCCGTTCACTCTTGTCGCAGCAGTATGCGACAGGAGCAGACGCCCGTATAGTTCGCATATGGCTGCTGGCGGGGGAGGCCCGGCCGTCTCGCCGATGGCGACGCCGAGCTGGGCGGTGCGGATCCGGGGAGCGGACGGGGAGATCGCGGGAGCCGGCATTCTGCTGACTCCGCAATGGGTGCTCACCTGTGCCCACGTGGTGGACCGGACGGCGGACGTGATGACCGCGGAGTTCGTCGGCGCGGCCGGCCACGGTGTGCCCGCGGTCCCCGCCAGGCTGGAGCGGGACGCCTACGTGCCGGAGACGCTGGACGCCGACGGCGACCCCAGCGGCGACGTGGCGCTGCTGCGGCTGGAGCGGCCCCGCCCCGTCGGGGAAACGGTTCGGCTGCACCGGCTGTCCGCACCCAACCGTGAGGTGCGGATGTACGGCTTCCCGTACGAGCACAACGGCGGCATCTGGTTCCGCGCCACCGCCGTCGGGGTCTGCGGACGCGACGGGCAGGTGCAGCTGATCCCGGCCAGCCCCGGTGAGTTGGCCAGCCCGGGGTGCAGTGGTGCGGGCGTCGCCGACAGCGACACCGGCGAGGTCATCGGCATGGTGCTCAGCGGCCAGGAGGACCGGCACGGCAACCGGTTCTCCTTCATGAGTCCCGTCGAGACCATCGTGCGCCACCTGCCCCGGCTCGACCTCGTCACCACGGGTCCCAGCGCCGTCGACCCCCAACTGCGGTCCACCGCCGACGACATACTGCCGGAGCTGCTCGACCGGCCGTTCGCCCAGTGCCTCGCCGCCTGGCTGCGCGACGACGGCAGCCAGGTGAAGATCAGCGTCGTCCGGCACGGCGACGCGGCGCGCGAGGCCACCCTGCGCCGCGCCATCACCCTCGCCGACCGGGAGTTGCGCACACCGGTCTCCGTCGACCGGGCCTCCCTCGACCCGCCGGGCACCGTCCCGTCGGCCGGCGGTCACGACCTCGCCGTCTACGCGGAGGGGCGGACCTCGGCCGGTATCGCCGAGCGGATCGCCGAACGCCTGGGGCTGCCGCACCCGGAGGAAGCCCCGCTGGATCGCATCCGCGCCGCGAGGGCCGTCCTCAACCTGGTCGTCGTCGGAGTCGACGAGGCGGTCGATCCGCTCGGCGTGCTCGACCTGCTGGACGTGCTGCGTGCCGACGGCAGCCGTCTGCTGCTCGTCCTGCGCACGGCCGGGGACTGCCACCGCCGTGCCCGCGAGCGACTGCTCACCGGGCCCGAGCGGGCGCGGCGCGCCCGGCTCGTCGAGCGGCTGAAGGAGATCACCGGTCCGCTCGCCGAGGACCTGCGCGAACGCCTCGCCGCCGTGGCGCCCCAGGGCATGCGCCCCCTCGACTCCGACCTGGTGGCCGCACACGCCGCCCTCGCCGACCTGCTCCGCGCGGCGGGCGCCGCGGACCAGGACGGGGAAGGTCACGGGGAAGCGGCCCCTGGGCCCGGCCCGGACCTCGCGCGGTACGAGCGGCTGGCCGACCGGGTCGGGGGCCGGCTGACGGCGGGTGTCGCGGCACTCGACCGGCTCCGCGACCGGCGCGACGAACTCGCCGGGCGCCTGCGGAGCTACCAGGTCATGCACCAGCACTCCCTGCGGGGCGAGGAGGACCCGGCGGTGGACGGCCTCTACCTCCGGGCCCACACGCTGCTCCGGGCAAGGCCCTGCGACGTGCGCGCGGCGGAAGCGGCGGTGGACGCCTACACCCGGCGCGTCGACGGCCACACCGGAGCCACCGGACCGGCCGCCCGGGACGGGTACGGCGCCCGGGACGGGTATGGCGCCCGGGACGGTCACGGGGACGGGGACGGGTACGGGGACGGCCGCGGAGTCCGGGACGAGCACGGCGGAGAGGACGGCCGCGGAGCCGGAGACGGGCACGGCGCCCGGGACGTCCACGGTGCCCAGGACAGGCACGGCCGAGGAGACGACGGCCGCGAAGCCCGGAACGGGTACGGCGCCCAGGACGGTCACGAGGACGGATACGGGTCCGGGGCCGCCTACGGCCCCCGGGACGGGTACGCCGCCCGGGACGGCGACGGCCCCCGGGACGGGTACGCCGCCCGGGACGGCGACGGCCCCCGGGACGGCTACGGCGCCAGGGACGGCGACGGCGCCCGGGACGGCTACGGCGCCCGGGACGGGTACGGCGGAGGGGATGCGTCATGACACCGAGAAGGTCCCGGCACGACCCACGGCCGTACGGGGAGCCCCCGGCATGAGCGGGAGAGCCTGCGCCAGAGCCGACTGCCTGGGCGGCCACATCATGGTCACCGGGTTCTGCGACACCTGCTTCCGCCGGCCTCCCGCACCCGAGCCAGCCGCCACGCCGCCCGACACCGGCCCGGCCGGACCCGACGCCCCGGCCCGGCCCGCGCAGGGCCCGGGGCCCCGGCCGCCGGAGAGCTGGACCGCGACGGGCTGCTGGTCCTGCCCCACCTCCCCTCCCCGGAGCCCTCCGAGGCCGCCGACACCGTCGCCCGGCCCCCCACCGGCGGCCGGCGCTGCGGCGTCGACAACTGCGCCGGCACCATCGGTGTCTCCTACGACGGCGGCCCCGCGCCCGACCACGGGTTCTGCCCCGAGTGCGGGACGGAGTACTCGTTCCGGCCGAAGCTGCGCCCCGGAGACCGGGTCGCCGGGCACTACGCGGTGCTCGGCTACCTCGCCGTCGGCGGCCACGGCTGGGTCTACCTCGCCGAGGACACCCGGGTGCCCGGCCTGCACGTCGTCCTCAAGGGTCTGATCAACACCGGCGACGCCGTGGCCCGCCGGGCGGCCGTCGAGGAGCGCCGCTCGCTCACCACGCTGCACCACCGCGACATCGTCCGCATCGTCACCCACGTCCAGCACCAGGTGCCCGGCGACGCCGAACCGACCGGCTACATCGTGATGGAGTACGTCGGCGGCCGGTCCCTGTCCTGGATCCGCTTCGCCCCCGAGGAGGAGCTGGCGCGGCTGTTCGGCACCGGCGGCTTCGAGTTCGGGCACGTCATCACCTACGGCTGCAAGATCCTCGGCGCCCTGGAGTACCTGCACGACCGGGGGCTGCTCTACTGCGACATGAAGCCCGAGAACGTCATCCACTACGGCCGGGAGATCAAGGTCATCGACCTGGGCGCCATCCGCCGGATCGACGACCGCTCCTCCGGGCTCGTCCACACCCACGGATACGCCCCGCCGAAGAGCGAACGCGACCGGCGCGGACTCGACGTCGACAGCGACCTGTACACCGTCGGCCGGACCCTCAAGGTGCTCGCCGAACGCGCCGCCCGGCCCGCCGGACTGGCCGCCCGCTCCTTCGAGGCGCTGATCCGCCGCGCCACCCACCCCGAGCCCGCCGCCCGGTTCCGTTCCGCGGCCGAGATGTCCCGCCAGCTGTGGGAGGTGCTGCGCGAGGACCAGGCCCTCGGCGGGCGCGACCCGTATCCCGAGCGCTCCACCCGCTTCGAGCCCACCGCGGCGGTCTTCGGCGCCGCCCTCGGCACCGTCCCGGCACTCCAGTGGTGGACGCGACGCCCCGGAACCGGGACACCCGAGCTGCCGGCCGGGGCTCCCGAACCCCGGGCGGCGGCCCGGGCCCTGCCGGTCCCGCTCCCCGACGCCTCGGACCCGGCGGCCGTACTGCTCGGCGGGCTCGCCGCGGACACCCCCGACCGCATCGCCGAACGGTCGGAGGGCGATCCGGCGCTGCGGACCGTGGAGACGGCGCTGTGGCTGTGCCGCGCCTACCTGGAGGCCGGGGACGCCGCGCGGGCCGAGGAGTGGGTGGCCCGCGCCAAGGGGTGGAGCGGCGACTACGACTGGCGGATCTTCTGGCACCGGGGACTGATCCACCTCACGCGCGGCGCGGTGGACAAGGCGGAGGACGAGTTCGCCGCCACCTACGCGGCCCTGCCCGGCGAGGCGGCGCCCAAGCTGGCGCTCGGCTTCTGCGCCGAGTACCTCGCGGAGCGGCCCCGCGAGTCCGCCGAGGAGGGAGGCGGACCGGCCGACGCACAGGCGGCCGCACGGACGCGGGTCCGTCGGGCGCAGGCCGAGGAGTTCTACGAGGCCGTCCTGCGCCGCGACCCCACCCAGGGCAGCGCCGCCTTCGGACTGGCCCGGGTCCGGCTGCGCCGAGCCGGACGCCGCCCGGCCGTCGACGTCCTGGACGGCGTGCCGACCACCTCCCGGCACTACGACGCCGCCCGCGTCGCGGCGGTGCGGATCCTGACCGGCAGGCTGCCGGACCGGCCCGCCCCGCTCGCCGCCGAACTGCGCGAGGCCGCCGAACGGCTGGCGGGGCTGCACCTGGACGGCAGCGGGTCCTGGGACCGGCTGGTGACCGAACTGCGCGAGCACGCGCTCGCCTGCCGCCCGCCCGGCGGCTGGGGCAGCGGCTTCCCCGCCGGCGAGCTGTGCGGCCCGCAGGACACCGAGGAGGCGCTGCGCCGGCTGCTGTCCGCGTCGCTCAGGCGCCTCGCCGACCAGGCGGGCGGCGTCGACGAGCGCGGCGACCTGCTGGACACCGCGTACGCGGTGCTCCCGGCACCGGCCGGGCTGCGCGAGCTGGTGCGGGGGTGGCGGCGTACGGCGTGAGCACATGAGCACGTGACGGTGCGAGGCAGCGACGACGTGGGCGAGGGGGCACGGAGACGTGGAGACAGGAACGCCCCGGACGGGCGAGGCGGCCGGACAGGTGGCCGCCGGACTGGAGATCAGCCAGTGGAAGTACCTGCCCGGCGAGGCGGGCGACGCGCAGATGCACGCCATCCTCAGCGTGCGCGTGGACGGCACCGGGGGCGACGGGCACCCGGGCGGCCCGGTACTCGCGCAGGTGCTGGTCATGGACTGCTCCAGCTCGATGACCTGGCCGGTGGAGAAGCTGCACGCGGCACAGCGGGCGGCCGTCGCGGCGATCCGCAAGCTCCCCGACGGCACCCCGTTCGCGGTGGTCCGGGGCAACGAACAGGCGACCGTGGTGTACCCGGACACCCCGCGCATGGCCCGCGCCTCCGCCCGCACCCGGTCGCGGGCGGAGCGCGCCGTGCGCGAGACGGTCGCGGGCGGCGGCACCTGCATCGGCGCCTGGCTGGACCTGAGCCGCCGGCTGCTGACGGAGCAGGACGCCCCCATCGGGCACGTCCTGCTGCTCACCGACGGCAAGAACCAGCACGACGAGCAGATGCCGCTCGCCCGGGTGCTGGAGGAGTGCGCGGGCCGGTTCGTCTGCGACGCCTGGGGTATCGGCGACGGCTGGGACGGCCGGGAACTGCTGCGGATCACCAGCCGACTGCACGGCAGTGCCTCGTCCGTGCGCGAGGAGGAGGCGCTGCCCGGTGAGTACGAGGCGCTGATGAACCGCCTGCTCACCAAGACCGTCCCCGAACTGGTCGTCTCCGTGACCACCATGCCCGGGTGCACCGTGCGCTACCTCAAACAGGTCTTCCCCACCGAGGTGGAGCTGACCGCCGAGGACGGCACCGGCCGGTTCGTCACCCGGGCCTGGGGCGACGAGACGCGCCGCTACCAGCTGTGCCTGGCCGCCGACCCGACCGGCCGCCCGCGGGGGGAGGACCTCCAGCTCGCCGTGGTCGCCGTCGACGTGCCCGGCGGCCGCGAGGTCCGGCTGCCGCCGCCGCGGCCCTGCCTGGTGCACTGGACCGACGATCCGGCCCTGTCCCGGCACACCGACGCCCAGGTCGAGCACTTCGAGCAGCACCAGCGGCTCGGCGAGGCCGTCGCCGCCGCCACCGACGCCCACCGCCGGGGACAGCGGGACCTGGCCGAACAGCAGCTCGGCCGGGCCGTGCGGCTCGCCCACGCCATGGGCGCCGACGAGCAGCTGACCCGGCTGGCCCGGCTGGTGCGGATCGAGGACGCGCCGTCCGGCCGGGTCGCCCTGCGCCCCGAGGTCACGGCCGTCGACTTCCAGCACCTGATCACCGCGAGCAGCCACAGCACCTACGGCCCGGCGTCCGGCACCGGCGTCGGGACCGGCTCCGGTGCGGCAGGCGGCGCGCCGGGCCGCGGGGCCACCGTGACCTGCCCGGCCTGCTCGCGGAAGGCGCCGGCGGCCGCCCGGTTCTGCCCGGCCTGCGGCCACCGCTTCGGGGCGCGGCCGTGAGCACCACCGGCCGGGACCTCGTCCGCAGACTCAGGCTGCTGCTCGTGCTGGCGACCGCGACCACCCTCGCGCTGTTCTTCGCCTACCGCGGCGTGCACGACGACACCGTTCCGCTGTCCACCGCGAGCACGCCCGGCATCCGGGCCGTCGACACCGCGAAGAGCGCGCTGCGCCAGGCGAACGCCGTGGTCCGTGAGACCGGCGCGGAGGGGGACACCAGCGGCGAGTTCCTCACCCAGGTCTCGGTCGCCCAGCAGAGCCTCGCCCTGGCCGCCTCGGAGAACGTCACCGGCCTGGCGGGCCGCCACGACGTCCAGACCGTCACCGGGCTGATCGCCGTCTACTCGGGCTGGGTGGAGCGCCGGGGCCGCGAACCGGACGGCTCACCGCTGCGCGCGGCCTTCCTCCACTACGCCGAGAAGGTCCTCGGTCTCGAGGCCGAGGCCGGAACCGAGGGCGACATCATGAGCCGCCTGGACGACCTGCGCGGCGAACAGCTGGCCGAGGCCCGGCGGCAGGCCGCCTTCCCCTGGCAGCTGTGGCTCGGCTGGTGCACGGTCGCGGTGCTGTACGCGGCCCTGTGCGGGGCGCTGCTGGAGAGCCAGCGGTACCTGCGGCGCCGCTTCCGGCGGCCCGTGCAACTGCGGTTGCTGGCCGCCACCGCGGTGTGCGCCGTCGGCGTGCCCGTACTGGCCTGGCAGACCGTCTCGGCACACCGCGCGATGACCGACTCCGTCTTCGAGGTACGGGTGCCGCCGGCCGCCCCGGAGGCCATTCCCGAGGTGGCCGACGAGGTGCAGGGCGCGCTCGCGAACGCCGGGTTCTGGGCCTCGCTGTCCGACTGGATACTGCTGGGAGGGGCCGTGGTGGTGGCGCTGACGCTGTGGGGGCTGTGGCCGCGGATCGCCGAGTACCGGTTCCGGGGGCGGCGATGAGCCGCCCGGGCGCCCGCACCCTGGGCATCCTCTGCGTCTGTCTGGTCCTGCTGGGCGCCGGGGTGTACGCCGGGGTGCGCTGGGCGCGCGACTGGCAGGGCTCGGTCACCCTGCTCGCCAACTGGAGCGGCACGGAGCGCGAGCAGTTCGAGGAGCACGTCATCGAGCCGTTCGAGGAGAAGTACCGGATCGACGTCGTCTACCAGGGCAGCTCCGCGCTCAGCCAGGTGCTGGCCGCCGACATGGCGGCCGGCAACCCGCCCGACGTGGCGGTGCTGCCCGGCCCCGGCGAACTGCTCGCCTACGCCGTCGACGGCCGGCTCCACCCGCTGGACGGCCTCTTCGACGCCGGGGACTACGACCGGTTCTGGGCTCCCGAGGTCACCGTGCCGGGGCAGGGCGCCCACACGTACTGGCTGCCCGTGAAGACCGGCCTCAAGAGCATGGTGTGGTACGCCGGACCGGCACCGACGGCCGGGACGGCCGGCCCTCCCGCACGGTGGTGCGCCGGCCTGGAGTCCGGCGCGACGTCCGGCTGGCCGGGCACGGACTGGGTGGAGGACATCCTGCTCCAGCAGGCCGGTCCACGGGTGTACGAGGAGTGGGCCAACGGCAGGCTGCCGTGGACCGACGACGCCGTGCGCAGGGCCTGGACGACCTGGGCCGACCTGGTGGGCGCGGGCGACCGAGCCCGCGTCGAGCAGGTGCTGACCACCGCCTTCGACGCCGACTGCGCGCCGGGCAGCCTGGAACACCAGGGTTCCTTCCGCGCCGGGCACTGGCGGCAGGAGGGCGGCGACCACGTCCACTCCTCCGAGGTCGTGCCCGGCGCCGGAGCGGACGCCGGCGCCTGGGAGGTCTCCGGTGACCTCGCGGCCGTACTGAACCCGACCCCGGAGGCCGAGCGGCTGATCCGCTACCTCGCCGAGCCGGACACCGCGCTGCCGGAGTACACGGCGAACAGGTCGGCCGCGGCCGACGACGACCAGGACGCCACCGAGCGGGAGATCGGGGCCATCCTGCGCGAACCCGGCCGAACCCGCTGCTGGGACGCCTCCGACGCGATGCCCCGCACCACCCGCGACGCCTTCCACCAGGCAGTACTCCGCACCTTCGCCGACCCGACTGCCCTGGACACCCGCCTCGAGGAACTGGACCGTCTGCGCACACCCCAGAACCTCCCGGTCTGCGGCACGGGCTGAACGCCTCGGAAGGGACCGCGCCCCGAAGGGGCGCGGGGCTGTGACACTGTGCGGCTCCGCCGCGGGGGCGCGAGCAACCACCACCGGGCCCGCGGCCGACGACGAACCCCCGCCCACCCCGGACCCATCCCGGCTCACCCCCGGAGGGCATGGCAGGCTTGGCCCCATGGCCGCGCAGATCAACCCCAGCATCCTGTCCGCCGACTTCGCCCGCCTCGCGGACGAGGCCAAGGCGGTCGAGGGAGCCGACTGGCTCCACGTCGACGTCATGGACAACCACTTCGTCCCGAACCTCACGCTCGGCGTGCCGGTGGTCGAGTCCCTGGCCCGCGCGACCGACACCCCGCTCGACTGCCACCTGATGATCGAGGCCCCCGACCGCTGGGCGCCGCAGTACGTGGAGGCGGGCGCCGGTTCCGTCACCTTCCACGCCGAGGCGGCCGCCGCGCCGGTGCGGCTGGCCCGGGAGATCCGGGCCAAGGGCGCCCGCGCCTCCATGGCGCTCAAGCCCGCGACGCCGATCGAGCCGTACGAGGACCTGCTGCCCGAACTCGACATGCTGCTGATCATGACGGTTGAACCCGGCTTCGGCGGGCAGGCGTTCCTCGACATCATGCTTCCCAAGATCCGCCGCACCCGTGAGCTGATCAAGAAGCACGGTCTGGAGCTGTGGCTCCAGGTCGACGGCGGTGTCTCGGCGGCCACGATCGAGCGGTGCGCCGACGCGGGCGCCGACGTCTTCGTCGCGGGGTCCGCGGTGTACGGGGCGTCCGACCCGGCCGAGGCGGTACGTGCACTGCGCACGCAGGCCGACGCGGCGACGGTCAAGGCATCCTGGTCCTGCGACCACTGAGGAACAGAAAGTGAACGGCTCCCACCAGGGCTGATCAAGTGCGCCGAATCTGCAAGGATGAACGGCGTATCCAGAGTGTGAACAGCAGTGAGGAGATCGCCGTGTCGGGTATGTCGGCGGGCCGTTCAGCCATGCGGATGGGACCCGCTGAGCTGGTCCAGGCGGCGGCCATGGCCCGCCGCTTCTACCTCGAGGGCAAGTCCAAGATCCAGATCGCGGAGGAGTTCGGCGTCAGCCGCTTCAAGGTGGCCAGGGTTCTCGAGACCGCCCTCGAGCGGGACCTTGTACGCATCGAGATCCGGGTGCCGGCCGAGCTGGACGCCGAGCGCTCGGACGCGCTGCGCGCCCGTTACGGGCTGCGGCACGCCGTCGTGGTGGAGTCCCCGGCCGACGCCGAGGAGACACCCGACCCGGAGAACCTGGGGGAGGTGGCCGCCGACCTGCTCGGCGAGCTGGTCAACGAGGGCGACGTGCTGGGCCTGGCCTGGGGCCGGTCCACCATCCACATGGCGGCGGCGCTCGACCGGCTGCCGCCGTGCACCGTGGTGCAGCTGACGGGCGTGTACGACGCCGGGACCGCCGAGCGCGGCTCGGTGGAGGCCGTGCGCCGCGCCGCCCAGGTGTCGGGCGGCGACGCGCACCCCATCTACGCGCCGATGCTGCTGCCCGACGCGGCCACCGCGCAGGCGCTGCGGCACCAGACCGGGATCGCCCGGGCCTTCGAGTACTTCGACAAGGTCACGGTCGCCTGCGTCTCCATCGGCTCCTGGGAGCCCGGCATCTCGACCGTGCACGACATGCTCAGCGACGAGGAGCGCGCGCACTACGCGTCGCTCGGGGTCGCCGCCGAGATGTCCGCGCACCTCTTCGACGCCGAAGGGCGCCGGGTCGGGCGGGACCTGGGGGAGCGGTGCATCACCGTCAAGGCCGACCAGCTCCGGCGTATCCCCGAGGTCGTCGCGATCGCGGGCGGGCAGCGCAAGGCGGCGGCCATCGACGCGGTGCTGCGCTCCGGTCTCGTCACCAGCCTGGTCACGGACACGTCGGCCGCGGACTACCTGATGACGGCCGGCTCGGCACCGAAGTCGACGCTCAACCGGACCGACCCCGACGGAATCTGACGGCCGGTCGGTACGGAAGAGCAGAGGGAGGGCGCGCGACATGACCGAGGACTCCGCGGGACGGCTCGTGGTCACGCTGGACCTCGGCGGGGTCACGGACAGGGCGGGCCTGATGGACCGCTGCGCCCGTGACCTGGCGCTGCCCGACCGGTTCGGCCGGAACTGGGACTCCCTCGCCGACTCCCTCGCCGACCCCTCCGTGTGGCCCGAGGGCGCCGCCGACCGGGGCCTGGTCCTCGTCGTGGAGGGCTGGCGGGCGTACGCCGAGGCGCGGCCGGACGAGTGGGCCGTCGCCGAGGAGGTCTTCGCCGAGGCCACCGACCGCGGCCCGGGGCTGTTCGTCACCCTCGGCCCTGGAGGATCCTCCAGGGAGGCCGCTGACCAGCCTGGATGATCTGCCCGGGGATTATCGGCCACCCGTCATGGGACAATGAAGTACGTGCTCTTTCCCCCTGGCTGACCTGTCCGGGGGCCACCTCTGATCGACTGGGATGTGCAGCACGTGCGTTTCCTCAATGACATCCAGCCCTCGTACGACCTGACGTACGACGACGTGTTCATGGTGCCGAGCCGCTCCGCCGTCGGCTCCCGGCAGGGCGTGGACCTCGGCTCCCCGGACGGCACGGGCACCACGATCCCGCTGGTCGTCGCCAACATGACCGCCATCGCGGGCCGCCGGATGGCCGAGACGGTGGCCCGGCGCGGCGGCCTCGTGGTCATCCCGCAGGACATCCCGATCGAGGTCGTCACCGACGTCGTCTCCTGGGTGAAGAGCCGCCACCACGTCCTGGACACCCCGATCGTGCTGGCCCCGCACCAGACCGTCGCCGACGCGCTGGCCCTGCTGCCCAAGCGCGCGCACAACGCGGGCGTCGTCGTGGACGAGGACGGCAAGCCGGTCGGCGTGGTCACCGACACCGACCTGAACGGGGTGGACCGCTTCACCCAGCTCGAGGAGGTCATGTCCAAGGACCTGATCCTCATCGACGCCGACCTGGACCCGCGCGAGGCCTTCAACACCCTCGACGCGGCCAACCGGCGCTACGCCCCAGCCGTGGACAAGGACGGCCGTCTCGCCGGCATCCTCACCCGCAAGGGCGCCCTGCGCGCCACCCTGTACACCCCGGCCGTCGACGCGAAGGGCAGGCTCCGCATCGCCGCCGCCGTCGGTATCAACGGCGACGTCGCGGGCAAGGCCAAGCAGCTGCTCGACGCGGGCGTGGACACCCTCGTCATCGACACCGCGCACGGCCACCAGGAGTCGATGATCAGCGCCGTCAAGGTGGTGCGCGACCTGGACCCGCGGGTTCCGATCGTCGCGGGCAACATCGTCTCCGCCCAGGGCGTGCGCGACCTGATCGAGGCGGGCGCCGACATCGTCAAGGTCGGCGTCGGCCCCGGCGCCATGTGCACCACCCGCATGATGACCGGCGTGGGCCGGCCGCAGTTCTCCGCCGTCCTGGAGTGCGCCGCCGAGGCGAAGAAGTACGGCAAGCACGTCTGGGCAGACGGCGGTGTCCGCCACCCGCGCGACGTGGCGATGGCCCTCGCGGCCGGCGCGTCCAACGTGATGGTCGGCTCCTGGTTCGCCGGGACCTACGAGTCCCCGGGCGACCTCCAGCACGACGCCAACGGCCGCGCCTACAAGGAGTCCTTCGGGATGGCCTCCGCGCGCGCGGTGCGCAACCGCACCTCGGAGGAGTCGGCGTACGACCGGGCCCGCAAGGCGCTGTTCGAGGAGGGCATCTCCACCTCGCGGATGTTCCTGGACCCGGCCCGGCCCGGCGTCGAGGACCTGATCGACGCGATCATCGCGGGCGTCCGCTCGTCCTGCACCTACGCCGGTGCCGGCTCCCTGGAGGAGTTCGCCGAGAAGGCCGTCGTCGGCATCCAGAGCGCCGCCGGTTACGCCGAGGGCAAGCCGCTGCACGCCAGCTGGAGCTGACCGGCGCCCGCCACCGTCCACCGTCCCGTCAGGCCTGCTTGACGTCAGGCAGGCTTGACGCGACGCTGGGCGCATGACGACACCGCAGAGCATCGAGCCGCAGCACACCCTGCTGACCGCCGTGGCCCGCCTCGACGAGCTGCGCGCCCGCGAGTCCCTCGCCGGGTTCGGCAGCGACGACGAGGCCCTGGACCGCCCCCGGCTCCTGGAGCTGCTCGCACTGAGCGAGGTGGTCGCCCGCAAGGCCGCCTACGGGCGCCAGCTCACCGTCCGCGCCGCCCGCGAGGCCGGTGCCTCCTGGGCACAGATCGGCGCCGCCCTCGGCACCAGCAAGCAGGCCGCCTGGGAGGCGCACACGCGCTGGATCGACGCCCAGGAGGCCGCCCGCGACCAGCCCGGACAGATCGGCTTCGACGCCGCGGACGCGGCCGGGGCACGCGCCGCCGCGGGCGAGCCGGACGGTCACTGACCAGGCCCGATCCACCGTCCGCCGCCCCCGGGCGGACCATCGCACACCCCCGCGCGCAACGAACACCCGCGCTGCCGCGTCGAACGCAACGATCGTGCCCGAACGCGCAAGGTTGCTGCATTACCGGGGCACCGCCCCGCTCGTAGTGTTCTGCGCTGTACGTGGCGTGGCGGGGACCCCGCTCGGTGGGTCCCCGTTCTGCACGAGCGCGCCCGCCGGTCCCCGCCGCTCCCCAGGCCCGCCGGGACCCGTCCGCCCACCCCGGCGGCCCGACCGGCAGCGACAAAGGAGTCAACGCGTGCTCGACCAAGGCGCACCCCCGCACCACGACGCATCGGCCGTCCCACCGTCCCCGGGCCTCGCCGCGCGCCTCATGCGCCGCAAGCCGGTGGAACGCCTGGTCGCCGAGGGCGGCCAGGGCGAGGGCGGCAGCCTCCGCCGCTCCCTCGGCCTCTGGCAGCTCACGATGATCAGCATCGGAGCCACCCTCGGCACCGGCATCTTCGTCGTCCTCGGCGAGGCCGTCCCCAAGGCCGGACCGGCCGTCACGCTGTCCTTCGTCGTCGCGGGCCTCACCGCGCTCTTCTCGGCCCTGTCCTACGCCGAGCTGGCCGGCACCATCCCGGTCGCCGGGTCCTCGTACTCGTACGCCTACGCCACCATGGGCGAACTGGTCGCCTGGATCTGCGGCTGGTGCCTGGTCCTGGAGTACGGCGTGTCCGTGGCCGCCGTCGCCGTCGGCTGGGGCGAGTACCTGAACGAGCTGCTCGACGGCACCATCGGCGTCACCCTGCCCGCGGCCCTGTCGGCACCGCCCGGCGACGGCGGCTTCTTCAACCTGCCCGCGCTGATCGTCGTGCTCCTCGCCATGACGTTCCTGCTCGGCGGCGCACGCGAGTCCGCCCGCGCCAACACGATCATGGTCGTCGTCAAGATCGCGGCCCTGGTGCTGTTCTGCGCGATCGGCGTGCAGGGCTTCCGCTCCGGCAACTACGAGCACTTCATGCCGCTCGGCATGGCCGGGGTCAGCGCGGCCGGTGCGACGCTCTTCTTCTCCTACATCGGCTTCGACGCCGCCTCCACCGCCGGCGAGGAGGCCAAGAACGCCCAGCGCGACCTGCCCCGCGCGATCATGCTGTCCCTGGTCATCGTCACGGTGCTGTACGTCCTGGTCGCGGCCGTCGCCGTCGGCGCCAAGCCCTGGCGGACCTTCACCGACTCCGAAGCCTCCCTCGCGCAGATCATGACCGACGTGACCGGGCAGAGCTTCTGGGGCACCCTGCTGGCCTTCTGCGCGGTCGTCGCCATCGCCAGCGTCGTGCTGACCGTCCTCTACGGCCAGACCCGCGTCCTGTTCGCCATGTCCCGCGACGGACTGGTGCCCAAGGTCTTCTCCAAGGTCCACCCGAAGACCGGCGCGCCGCGGGCCAACACGCTGATCGTCTCCCTGTTCTGCGGCGTCCTCGCCGCCGCCATCCCGCTCGGGCAGCTCGCCGACGCCACCAGCATCGGCACCCTCTTCGCCTTCGCGCTCGTCAACATCGCCGTCGTGGTGCTGCGCCGGACCCGTCCCGACATGCGCCGCACCTTCCGGGTGCCGCTGTCCCCGGTCCTGCCCGCGCTGGGCTTCGGCTTCTGCGTCTGGATGATGGGGAGCCTGTCCACCGTCACCTGGGTGGTCTTCGGTGGCTGGATGGCCGTCGGGCTCGTGTTCTACTTCGGGTACGGCCACCGCCGCTCCCGACTCGCCACACCGGACCCGTCCGAGGCCCGGACGCACCAGAAGTGAAGTGAACGACCCGCAGTGCTGAACGATCTCGACGAACGCATCGTGCACGCCCTCGCCGAGGACGCCCGCCGCTCCTACGCGGACATCGGGCAGTCGGTCGGCCTCTCCGCGCCCGCCGTCAAACGGCGCGTGGACCGGCTGCGCGCCACCGGCGCCATCACCGGCTTCACCGTCCGCGTCGACCCCGCCGCGCTCGGCTGGGAGACCGAGGGGTTCGTCGAGATCTTCTGCCGCCGCAACACCTCGCCCGAGACCATTCAGCGGGGCCTGGAGCGCTACCAGGAGGTCGTGGCCGCGTCCACCGTCACCGGGGACGCCGACGCGGTCGCCCAGGTCTTCGCCTCCGACATGCGGCACTTCGAGCGGGTCCTGGAGCGGATCGCCGGGGAGCCCTTCGTGGAGCGCACCAAGTCGGTGCTGGTGCTCTCGCCGCTGCTGCGGCGCTTCTCGTCGGGCTCGCCCACGTAATCCCATGGGCAGGACGCCGGCCGGCGTCTAGCATCGGTGCCATGAGCCGACGACATTGATCCACCCGCGCCACCCGTAGCGCCTCCTCCCGAGGGCCGCCCCGGACGCCGTACTCCGGTGTCCGATCCGCCCCCTCGGGAAGGCCTCATGACCGTCTCACCTCTGCCCGAGCGTGCCGCCACCGCGCCCACCGACACCCGTCGGCTCGTGCGCACGCTGTACGCCTCCGCGTTCTGCGACGAGTTCGTCCTGCTCTACCCGGTGTACGCGCTGCTGTTCAGCGACACCGGCCTGTCCGTCTGGCAGACGGCCTCGCTGTTCGGCCTGTGGTCGCTGACCGGCATCCTGCTCGAGGTGCCCTCCGGCGCCTGGGCCGACGCCGTCTCCCGGCGGCTGCTGCTGGTCCTCGGCCCGCTGTTCACCGCCGCCGGCTTCGCCCTGTGGGTGCTCGCGCCCTCCTACGGCGCCTTCGCGCTCGGCTTCGTGCTGTGGGGCGCGGGCGGCGCGCTCGGCTCGGGCGCGCTGGAGGCGCTGGTCTACGACGAGCTCGAGCGGGCCGGCGCGGCCGGTCACTACGCCCGCGTCATGGGCCGGTCCCGGGCGATCGGCATCGCCGCGACCATGTCCGCCATGGGCCTGGCCGGTCCGGTGTTCGCCTGGGGCGGCTACGACGCGGTGGGCGCCGCGAGCGTGCTCGCCTGTCTGGCGGCGGCGGCCGTGGCCACCCGGTTCCCCGAGCACCGGACACCCTCCGGCGGCGGCGAACGCTGGTCCGCGACCCTGCGCGCGGGACTCGCCGACGCCCGCGCCGACCGGTCCGTGCGCGGTGCGCTGCTCCTCGTACCCGCCGTGACCGCGGTGTGGGGCGCGCTCGACGAGTACACGCCGCTGCTGGCGCAGGACACCGGCGTGGCGGCCGAGACCGTGCCCTGGCTGCTGCTGGTGATCTGGGCCGGAGCCACGGCCGGCAGCCTGCTGGCCGGTGCGGCGGAGCGCCTGACCACCAACGGCTTCGCCGCGCTGCTCACCGGTTCCGCGCTCGCCCTGGCCGTGGGCGGCCTCGCCGGCACGCCGGCCGCCCTGGTCCTGGTGGCCCTCGCCTTCGGCGGCTTCCAGCTGGCGACCGTGCTGGCCGACGCCCGCCTCCAGCAGCGCATCGACGACACCGGGCGGGCCACCCTGACCTCGGTCGCGGGCCTCGGCACCGAGCTGGGCAACCTGGCCACCTACGGTGCCTACGCGGCGGCGGCCACGGCATGGGGCCACGGCACCGCCTTCGCGCTCTCCGCCCTGCCGTACGTCCTGACGGCGCTGCTGCTGGCCGGCGCCGCCCGGACTACAGCCGCGGCTGCCAGGGCACGACGTCGAAGTCGCCGGTCCCCTTCCTGACCTTCTCGAAGGGCGCCGACCCCACGCACCGGGGCAGCTCCCCGCCCTCCGCGGGGCTGCCCGTCGCCGCCCAGCTGTAGCCGAGCCGGTCGTGGCGGCCCAGGTCGTGGACGGTGATGCCGACCCGCTTCCCCTCGGCGCCGGGGAGGTCGGAGTCGGTGATGACGCCGGAGACGACGGCCACGTCACCGCCGGTCAGGAGGCAGTCCACGGTGGCCTCGGCACGTGCGCCCTTGCCGTCCAGGTAGTGGCTGAACTCGAAGGTCCCGGTCGCCTTGAGAGGGTCCTCAGTGTCCTCGGCCGCCAGATGGGCGTCGAAGGTGAAGGTGATGTCGTCCCCCGCCGACCGGTACAGCTTGGCGGTGCCGGTCAGGGCGGCGGCCTCCCTCGGGGGCGGGCCGTCGTGCGATCTCCCGTCGGGGCCGGCGGCGACGGCCGCGCCCGTGGTGACGGCGGTGAGCAGCAGGGCGGCGCAGAGCGCGGCGGTCGTGGTACGGCGTTTCATGGCGGTCGTCTCCCGTGGATCGAAGCCGGTGAACCGAACGCTCACCACTGTCCCGGCGCCGCGCCCGCACCACATCGCGCCCAGGACGGGAGCCGCCTCCGCCGCGCGGCGGGGAGGGCCGCCCCGGTCTGCTCCCGGGGGACGAGTACCGCACCCGCCGGAGGGT
The DNA here is from genome assembly GCF_027947575.1 of Streptomyces rubrogriseus. Classification (NCBI taxonomy): domain Bacteria; kingdom Bacillati; phylum Actinomycetota; class Actinomycetes; order Kitasatosporales; family Streptomycetaceae; genus Streptomyces; species Streptomyces rubrogriseus. The sequence goes on from NZ_CP116256.1 coordinate 2,648,394, forward strand.
GCGCAACGAATCGCCGCAGGGTGCCCGGGGCACGCAACGATCCGCTCACCGGCGCGCAACAGGTCCGTCTTGTCCGGCCGAGTCCGCCGACCGTACCGTCTATCTGGCCCCCCAACCCCCCTCGTGACCGGTGAGGAACACGCATGCGCACCGCCCTGCTCCAGAGCTCCGGCCGCCCCGGCTCCACCGCCGAGAACCTCGAGGTCCTCGACGAGGCCGCGGGCCGCGCCGCCGCCGCGGGAGCCGCGCTGCTCGTCACCTCCGAGCTGTTCCTGACCGGATACGCCATCGGCGACGCCGTCGGTGCCCTGGCCGAGCCCGCCGACGGCGACGCGGCCGACGCCGTCGCGGAGATCGCCGGGCGCCACGGCCTGGCCGTCGCGTACGGCTACCCCGAGCGGGACGGGGAGCGCGTCTTCAACTCGGTCCAGCTCATCGCCGCGGACGGCACCCGGCTCGCGGGCTACCGCAAGACCCACCTCTTCGGCTGCTTCGAGCGCGACCACTTCACCCCCGGCGAGCAGCCCGTCGTCCAGGCCGAGCTGAACGGCCTCACCGTGGGCCTGATGATCTGCTACGACGTCGAGTTTCCGGAGAACGTCCGCGCCCACGCCCTGGCCGGCACCGACCTGCTGCTCGTCCCCACCGCGCAGATGCACCCCTTCCAGTTCGTCGCCGAGTCGGTCGTGCCGGTACGGGCCTTCGAGAACCAGATGTACGTCGCGTACGTCGACCGCGTCGGCCGGGAGGGCGAGTTCGAGTTCGTCGGCCTGTCCGTCCTCGCGGGGCCCGACGGCGTCGCCCGCGCCCGCGCCGGGCGGGGGGAGGAGCTGATCCTCGCCGACGCCGACCCGGCCTTCCTGGCCGCCTCCCGGGAGGCCAACCCGTACCTGAGGGACCGGCGCCCCGGTCTCTACGGCGCCCTCGCCTGAGCCGCGAACCGCTCGTCCCGCCCCCTCCCGCTCCCTCCCGCTCCCCCCGTTCCGCCCGTTCCACCCGTGCAAGGAGTCCGCCCCCCATGACGTCCACCGTGCCCAACGCGATCGAGCACGCAGACGAGCAGCAGCCGCCGATCACCATGTTCGGGCCGGACTTCCCGTACGCGTACGACGACTTCCTCGCCCACCCCGCGGGACTCGGCCAGATACCCGCCACCGAGCACGGCACCGAGGTCGCCGTCATCGGCGGCGGCCTGTCCGGCATCGTGGCCGCCTACGAGCTGATGAAGATGGGCCTGAGGCCCGTCGTCTACGAGGCCGACCGGATCGGCGGCCGCCTGCGCACCGTCGGCTTCGACGGCTGCGACCCCTCGCTGACCGCCGAGATGGGCGCGATGCGCTTCCCGCCGTCCTCCACCGCCCTCCAGCACTACATCGACCTGGTGGGCCTTCGGACCCAGGCCTTCCCCAACCCCCTCGCCGAGGCCACGCCGTCGACCGTCGTCGACCTCAAGGGCGAGTCGCACTACGCCGAGACCCTCGACGACCTGCCGCAGGTCTACCGGGACGTGGCCGACGCCTGGGCGAAGTGCCTCGAAGAGGGCGCCGACTTCACCGACATGAACCGCGCCCTGCGCGAGCGCGACGTCCCGCGCATCCGCGAGATCTGGGCGAAGCTGGTCGAGAAGCTCGACAACCAGACCTTCTACGGCTTCCTGTGCGACTCGGAGGCCTTCAAGTCCTTCCGGCACCGCGAGATCTTCGGCCAGGTCGGCTTCGGCACCGGCGGCTGGGACACCGACTTCCCCAACTCCATCCTGGAGATCCTCCGCGTCGTCTACACCGAGGCCGACGACCACCACCGCGGCATCGTCGGCGGCTCCCAGCAGCTGCCGCTGAGGCTGTGGGAGCGCGAGCCGGGGAAGATCGTGCACTGGCCGCACGGCACCTCCCTGCGGTCCCTGCACGCGGACGGCGAGCCCCGCCCGGCCGTGACCCGGCTGAACCGCACCGCCGGCAACCGCATCACCGTGACCGACGCCGACGGCGACATCCGCACCTACCGGGCGGCGATCTTCACCGCCCAGTCCTGGATGCTGCTCTCGAAGATCGCCTGCGACGACTCGCTCTTCCCGATCGACCACTGGACCGCGATCGAGCGGACCCACTACATGGAGTCCAGCAAGCTCTTCGTGCCCGTGGACCGGCCCTTCTGGCTCGACAAGGACGAGGACACGGGCCGGGACGTCATGTCGATGACGCTCACCGACCGGATGACACGCGGCACCTACCTCCTGGACGACGGCCCGGACCGGCCCGCCGTCATCTGCCTCTCCTACACCTGGTGCGACGACAGCCTGAAGTGGCTGCCGCTGTCCGCGAACGAGCGGATGGAGGTCATGCTGAAGTCGCTCGGCGAGATCTACCCGAAGGTCGACATCCGGAAGCACGTCATCGGCAACCCGGTGACGGTCTCCTGGGAGAACGAGCCCTACTTCATGGGCGCGTTCAAGGCCAACCTGCCCGGCCACTACCGCTACCAGCGGCGCCTGTTCACCCACTTCATGCAGGAGGACCTGCCGGAGGACAAGCGGGGCATCTTCCTCGCCGGCGACGACATCTCCTGGACGGCCGGCTGGGCCGAGGGCGCCGTCCAGACCGCGCTGAACGCGGTCTGGGGCGTCATGCACCACCTCGGCGGCGAGACCGACGCGACCAACCCCGGCCCCGGCGACCTGTACGAGGAGATCGCGCCCGTGGAACTCCCCGAGGACTAGGGCGTCTCCGGCCGGGGGCCTAGACCCCGGCCGCCCTGGCCTTCTCGTAGACGAGGGCGGCGACGTCCTTGAGTTCCTCGGCGTCGCGCGTGGTGCTCTGCACGTCGACGAGGATCTCGTCCAGGCCGATCTCGGCGTGCGCGGCCAGGTCCTCGACGATCTGGTCGACGCCGCCCTGGAAGGGACGGCGGTCGGAGCCCTCGTAGTTCCTGGCGCTGTAGCGGGTGTTGACCCGAAGCACCGTCCGGATCGGCTCGGTGCGGCCCCGTTCGGCGGCCAGCTCCCGCAGCTCCCGCCACTGCCCGGCGACGGTCTCGGCGCCCGTGCCGGTCGGCAGCCAGCCGTCGGCGTGGTCGACCAGGCGGCGCCGGGCCCGGCCGCTGCCGCCCGCCGCCAGCAGGATCGGGATCGGCCGGGCGGGCTTGGGGCCGACCACCGCGGACGCGATCTTCGTGACCTCGCCGTCGTACACCACCGGGTCCGGGCCCCACACCGCCCGGCACACCCCGATCAACTCGTCGAGGGCGGCGCCGCGCTCGGCGAACGGCCGCACGGACGCCGCCGCGTACTCGTCGTGCGACCAGCCGGTGCCGAAGCCCGCCACCACCCGGCCGCCGCTCGCCGCGTCCAGCGAGGCCAGCGACTTGGCCAGTTGGAAGGGCACGTGCAGCGGGGCGACCAGCACACTCGTGCCCAGCCGGGCCCGCTCGGTGACCGCGGCGGCGAGGGCGAGGGTGACCAGCGGCTCCGCCACACTCCGGTACGTGTCCGGCCAGGGCAGACCCTCGACGCCGTACAGCCCCTGGGTCGCGGGCTCCGGGAACAGGGCGCGCTCGAACACCCACAGGCTCTCGTAGCCCATCCGCTCCGCCGCGCGCGCCACGTCGGGGACGTCCTTGCCGATGTCGTACTGCCGCATCTGGGGGAGGCCGAGTCCGAGCCGGGTCGTCATACCGGGGTGCTCCTTCGCAGTCGGGGTGCGATGTTGCCGATGGTTCCCACCAGGTTGCCCATGAGGCCCACCGGTTGCAACGTACAGCTATTGCGCGGGAGTTCCGGGAGCGCACGCCGCGGGAACCGGCCGGTCAGTCCGGTAGCGGGGTGAGCAGCATGCGGCCCGCGAAGCCCACCGCGGCGTCCAGTCGGACGGTGAACTCCCCGGCGACGTCCGGCAGCCGGCGCAGTGCCCACAGCGCGCGGGCCGCCGCCCAGGTGGCCTCGCGGGCGCGGTCCAGGCTCCAGGAGCCCAGCAGATGGGTCAGCGGGTCGGCGATCTGCAGGACGTCGGGACCCGGCATCAGCTCGTCGCGGATGCGCTCCTCCAGCGAGACGAGGAGATCGCCCACGCGGTCGAACTCGTCCTCCAGGTCGACGGGTTCGCAGCCGAGCGTACGACAGGTGTCCACCACGGCCAGCGCGAGGTCGTGGCCGATGTGCGCGTTGATGCCCGCCAGCGCGAACTGCAGCGGCCGTACGCCGGGATGGCGGCGGAACTGGAACAGGGGGCGCCAGCAGGCGGGCGGACGGCGGTCCTCCTCCGCCGCGTCCACGGCGGCCAGATAGCGCTCCGCGAACCGTACGTCCAGCGCGGTCGCGGCCGAGGCGTCCGCGAACCGGCCGCCGTCGATGTGCCGGTCCACGGCCTCCGTGACGGCGAGGTAGACGCGGTTGAAGACCGCGACTCCGTCCCGGGCCGGCAGCGCGGTGTCGAGGGCGCGCATCCGGGACAGGACGGTGTCCACCGTCAAGGCGGCCGTCGGGACTTGCTCGCAGTGCGCCATGGCCGCAGCGTCGCAGCTTTAGGCTGACGGGAGTGCCGGCGGGCCCGACGCTTCCCCAGAACGGGGGAACGCGCCCGCCGCGCGGGGGAGGGGGACCGTACGTGTCAGGCCGTCGTGGCCGGCGCCGGGCTGCTCGCAGGGCGGAGCGCAGGCGGGCCGCAGGACGCGCTGCGATGGTCGCGGCGGCGTCCGTCGTCGTCGCCGTGGGGACCGCCGCCGGAATGCTCACCGCGCTCGGCGACGAGGACGCCGGCGGTGCCGACGCCGGCCACCCGCGGGTGACGCGCTCGGTGCGGCTGGACGCCCTGCCCGTCTCCCCGTCCCCGTCCCCGTCGGCGGTGTCGTCGGGATCCGCGTCGCCGTCGGTGTCACCGTCGCCGACCGCCTCGAAGCCCACTTCCGCCCCTTCGCCGAAGCGGAACTCCGCGAAGAAGGAACCGCGGTCGACGGACGCCGCCACCCGGCTCTACCGGCACCCCGGCTCCCAGGTCCTCGACTGGGTCCGGGCCCACCCCGACGACCCGCGCCGGGACGTCATCGCGTCCCGGATCGCCGGCCACCCGGCCGCCGTCTGGTTCGCCGACCACACCCCGGCCACCATCACCTCCCGGGTCCGCGCCGTGACCGCCGCGGGCGCCGCCCAGGGCCGGGTGCCGGTCCTCGTGCCGTACGCGATACCCGACCGCGACTGCGGCGGCCACTCGGAGGGCGGCGCGCCCGACCTCGACGCCTACGACGCCTGGATCGACCGGTTCGCCGCCGGGCTGGGCTCCGGTGAGGTGATCGTCGTGCTGGAGCCCGACTCGGTCGCCCAGTCCGAGTGCCTGACCGCCGGTGGGCGCGCCGACCGCTTCGCCTCCCTGGCCCGCGCCGGGCGGGTCATCAAGGACGCCGACCCGGCCGCCCGGGTGTACTACGACGCGGGTCACTCCGGCTGGCACGCGCCGGCCAGGCAGGCGGGCTGGCTGAAGCAGGCCGGTGCCGCCTCGGCCGACTCCTCCGACGGCGTCTTCAGCAACGTCTCCAACTTCCACGCCACCGCCGACGAGGTCGCCTACGACCGCGCGGTCCTCGACGCCCTCGGCGGTCCGGCGAGCCTCGGTGCCGTCATCGACACCAGCCGCAACGGCAACGGCGCCCCGGCCGACGGCGAGTGGTGCGACCCGGACGGCCGCAGCCTCGGCCGCGCACCGACCCTCACCACCGGCATGGGGCGCATCGACGCCTACCTGTGGGTCAAGCTGCCCGGGGAGTCGGACGGCTGCCGCGGCGAGCCGGGGACCTTCACGCCCTCGTACGCCTACGACCTGGCGCGCTGAGCCCCGCCGTCACCACCGGCGCCGCCGTCACCGCCGTCAGCACCGGCGCCGCCGGATTCGGTCTTCGCGTCGTACGACGACGTGCCCTCGTCGAGCAGCGGCTGCTGCGTCTTGAGGTGGGCCGGGGCGAAGGCCCGCAGCGCGTGGTAGCCGGTGATGACGACCAGCGTGCCGAGCGCGATGCCGCTGAGCGAGAACGTGTCGGTGAACTCCATGCTGACGTTGCCGACGCCGATGATGATGCCCGCGGCGGCCGGCACCAGGTTCAGCGGGTTGCGCATGTCCACCTTGGCGTTGATCCAGATCTGCGCGCCGAGCAGCCCGATCATGCCGTAGAGGATGACGGTGATGCCGCCCAGCACACCGCCCGGGATCGCCGCCACGACCGCGCCGAACTTCGGGCAGAGGCCGAAGAGCAGGGCGAAACCGGCCGCCGCCCAGTACGCGGCCGTCGAGTAGACCCGGGTCGCGGCCATCACGCCGATGTTCTCGGAGTACGTGGTGTTGGGCGGGCCGCCGACGGCGGTGGAGAGCACCGAGCCGATGCCGTCGGCCGAGATCGCCGTGCCGAGCCTGTCGTCGAGGTTGTCGCCGGTCATCTCGCCGACCGCCTTGACGTGCCCGGCGTTCTCCGCGATCAGGGCGATGACGACCGGCAGGGCGACCAGGATCGCCGACCACTCGAAGCTCGGCCCGTGGAACGACGGCAGCCCGATCCAGTCGGCCTGGCCCACGGCGGAGAAGTCCAGCCGCCAGTGGTCGGTGAGCTTGCCGCTGCCGTCCACCGAGTGGATCCTCCCGAAGATCCGGTCGAGGGCCCAGGACAGGACGTACCCGAAGACCAGCCCCAGGAAGATCGCGATCCGGGACCAGAAGCCGCGCAGGCAGACCACGGCCAGACCGGTGAACAGCATCACGAACAGCGCCGTCCACTGGTCCTGCGGCCAGTACGTGGACGCGGTGACGGGCGCCAGGTTGAAGCCGATCAGCATCACCACCGCGCCCGTGACGACCGGCGGCATCGCGGCGTGGATGATCCGCGCCCCGAACCGCTGCACGGCGAGGCCCACCAGGAACAGCGCGACGCCGACGACGAGGACCGCGCCGGTCACCGTGGCGCTGGTGCCGCCCTGCGCCCGGATGACCGCGGCGACGCCGACGAAGGAGAGCGAGCAGCCGAGGTAGCTGGGCACCCGGCCCCGGGTGGCGAGCAGGAAGATGACGGTCGCGACGCCCGACATCATGATCGCGAGGTTGGGGTCCAGGCCCATCAGGACCGGAGCCACGAAGGACGCCCCGAACATGGCCACCACGTGCTGGGCGCCGAGCCCGGCCGTGCGGGGCCAGGAGAGCCGTTCGTCGGGGCGGACCACCGCTCCGGGGGCGGGCACCTTCCCGTCCCCGTGCAGTTTCCAGCGCACGCCGAGGTCCATGGTGAGGTTTCGCTTTCTCTGTACGTGAGGACTGTCCGGACCATTGTCGGGGGTGCCCGGCCGTGCGTTGACCTGCACCCTTCCCCGAGGGGCGTCCTGAGCGTCCGCTTAGGATGAGCGGGAACCGCCGTACCCGAGCACAGCCGAGCACGACCAGGAGCCCCACCCGTGACCGCCGAAGCCCCCACCGCGCCCGCCCTGTCCCACGGCCGGCTCGTCCCCGTGACCGTCCACTTCGACGACCTGGACGCCCTCGGACTGCTGCACAACGCCCGCTACCCGGTGATGGTCGAGCGCGCCTGGACCGAGCTGTGGGCCGGGCACGGCGTCCGGTTCGAGGGCGACTGGGAGGCGGCCGGCGACGCCTGCAACGCGGTCAGGGAACTGACGATCGGCTACGAGGCGCCGGTCACCCGGCCCGGCGCGTACGCCGTCCACCTGTGGCTGGACCGGCTCGGCACCACCGGTCTCACCTACGGCTTCCGGTTCTGCTCCGCGGACGGGGCCACCACCTACGCCCGGGGCACCCGGGTGCTGGTCCGGCTGGACGCGCGTACGCTGCGCCCGGCGCCGTGGAGCGAGGCGTTCAGGACTGCCGGCCGGGCACTTCTGCGACCGGTGGACTGATCTTCGGCCGGTTCCGGTCCCCGGCCCGCAGCACCCTCGCGAACACCATCAGGCAGCAGGCCAGCAGGGTCACCAGGCCGAACGACACCACCAGGCTGGTCGCCTGGGCCAGACCGCCGATCGCGCTCGGCGCGACCAGGCCCGAGGTGTACGTGATCGTGGCGACGCCCGCGATGGCCAGGCTCGGGTTGGAGCCGGCCCGGCCGGCCGCGGCGAAGCACAGCGGGACGACCACGGCGATGCCGAGGCCCATCAGCGCGAAGCCGGACATCGCCACCGCCGGGTGGCCGCCGACCACGACGAGCAGACCGCCGAGAGCGGCCAGCACACCGCTCACCCGCACCGTGCGGACCGCGCCGAACCGGTCCACCACCTTGTCCCCGGCGAGCCGGGCCAGTGCCATCGTCAGCGTGAAGCCGGTCGTGCAGGCCGCCGCCAGACCGGCCGAGGTCTCCAGCTCGTCCCGCAGGTAGACCGCGGACCAGTCCAGGCTCGCGCCCTCCGCGAACACCGCGCAGAACCCGACCGCGCCGATCAGCAGCGCCGACCTGGGCGGCAGCGCGAAGCGCGGCGGCGGGTCCTCGTCCTCGGCGGGCTGGAGGTCCAGCACCCAGGTGCAGGCGACCAGGCCGGTCACGGTCAGCACCGCGGCGGCCAGGAGGTGGTGGGTCCGGGCGTCCGTGCCCAGGTGGGCGGCGAGCGTCCCGGCCGCCGAACCGATCAGCGCGCCCGCGCTCCACATGCCGTGCAGCCCGGACATGATCGACTTGTCCAGACGGTTCTCGATCTCGACGCCCAGGGCGTTCATCGCCACGTCCGACATGCCCGCCGTGGCGCCGTACACGAACAGGGCGAGACACAGGGTGAGCAGGTTCGGGGCGAGGGAGGGCAGGATCAGCGCCAGCGTCCACAGGGCCAGCAGACCGCGCAGGGCGGTACGGGCGCCGAAGCGGTGGCTGACGCTCCCGGCCAGCGGCATGGCGAGGGACGCGCCGAGCGCCGGGAAGGCGAGCGCCAGTCCCAACTGGCCCGCGCTCACACCGGCGTGGTCCTGGATCCACGGCACCCGGGTCGCGAAGGAGCCGGTGACGGAGCCGTGCACGGCGAACACCGCCGCCACGGCGTACCGGGCGTGCTTCACCTCGCGCCGCCCGTAGGTCCCTGTGCTCATGGTCCACCCCTCCGTGTCCGTCAATCCGCGGCGTAAACTATCAGGGAGCCTGCCTGATAGATAGTGGATTACCGGTGCGGCCCCCGCGCCGCCGATCTGGAAGGATCCCGGCATGCCCGCATCACCGAGCACCGCCCGGGCCATCAACGACCGGCTCGCCCTTCATCTGCTCCAGCAGGAGGGCCCGTTGACGGCAGGGCAGTTGAAGCAGCTGACCGGCCTGTCCCGGCCCACCGTCGCCGACCTCGTCGAACGCCTCACCGCCTCCGGACTGATCGAGGTGGCGGGGGAGTCGGGCGAGCAGCGCCGCGGACCCAACGCCAAGCTGTACGGCATCGTCGCCGAGCGCGCCCACCTCGCCGCCCTCGACGTGCGCACCGAAGGCGTCGCCGTACTCGTCTCCGACCTGCTCGGCCGGGTCCTCGCCGAGGCCTCCGTGCCCATCGACGACCACTCCGGCACCGGTCCCGCGGTGGAGCAGGCGGTGAGCCTGGTCGAGCGCGCGGTCAAGGAGGCCGGCGCCGACCGGCTGCACACCGTCGGCATCGGCGCGCCCGGCCTGATCGACCCGGTCGGCGGGGAACTCCGGGACTCCACCGGGCTGCCGGAGTGGCATCGCCGGCTGATGGCCGCGCTCCAGGAGAAGTTCCCCGAGGCCCGGGTCGGCGTCGAGAACGAGACCAACCTCGCCGCCCTGGCCGAACAGCGCGACGGTGCCGCCCGGGACCGGGACACCTTCGTCCTGCTCTGGCTCGGCCTCGGCATCGGCGCCGCCGTCGTCCTCGACGGCACCCTGCGCCGGGGCGTGTCCGGGGGCGCGGGCGAGATCGGCTTCATGCCGGTGCCGGGCACGGCGGGCCTGCCGTCGGCCACCGACTGCGACGGCGGCTTCCACTCCGTGGCCGGGGCGGCGGCGGTCACCGCCCTCGCGGCGGAGCACGGCGTGACGGCACGACCCGCCGGTCCCGAGCCGCACGCCGCCGCACTGGTCCGGGAGGCGGTACGCCGGTCGGCGTCCGGGAGCGACCCCGCCGCGGAGGGCTTCCTCGACGCCCTCGCCGACCGCGTCGTACTCGGCGCCGCCGCCGTCGTCTCCGTCCTCGACCCCGGCTGCCTGGTCCTCGCCGGTGAGATCGGCCGGGCCGGCGCCGACGCCCTCGCCGACCGCGTCCAGTACCGGCTCACCCGCATGTCACCGCTGGCCACGGAGGTGCGGCCCAGCACCCTGGGCGGCGGCGCGGTACTGCGCGGCGCCCTGCTCACCGCCCGCGACCGTGCCCAGGACGACCTCTTCGCACCGCCGGAGCGGTAGCCCGCGTTCGCACCGCCGGAGCGGTAGCCCGCGGTGCCCGGGAGGGTCTCACTCGGGGCGGCCGGAAGGGCCTCACTCGGGGCGCCGGCCGGTGCCCGTGGAGCCCGCCTCCCGGAACGCCGCGCCGTCCGCCGCCAGCCACACCAGTACCGCCGGGAGCAGGACCGCCGCTCCCAGCAGCACCATGAAGCCCGCGGCACTCCCCGTGGACAGGGGCTCCAGATGCCGGGCGTGGAACAGGAGGTGGGCGACGGAGGAGACCAGATAGGCCACCAGGGACGTGAGCACCAGGCGGCGCTCCATCGTCGCCACCGCCGCGCACAGCACCACGGCGAGCGCGAGGCTCGCCCCGCCGAAGTCCCGGAGCAGATGCTCGTTGTAGGGCGGCAGGTGCGACACCCAGGGCCACTTCCAGAACAGCTCGGGCAGCAGCAGGATCCACAGTCCCAGCACCACCTGGCCGCCCGCGAGCAGTCCCAGCCCCGCCCGCAGCCCCGCCCGTCCGCTCATCCGCGCCGCCCGCCCTCCCCGCCGCCGAACCGAACCGCCAGGTACTCCTCGAACGTGCCCTCGCCGACCGCGTGTTCGGGCGCGAGATGCCCGCCCGCGCGGAACGCGCGGTAAGTCTTCCCCGCGAGCGGCACGTTCACCACGGCCCGCCGGCGTCCCGTGGCGCCCAGATAGGCGCGGGCCAGCGACGCGAAGGTGCGCACCTCGGGACCGCCCATGTCCGGCACCCGCCCGGCGGGCGCCCCCTGGGCCAGTTCGGCGAGCCGGTCCGCGACCTCCGCCACCTCCACCGGCTGGTCGGAGGCGTGGGCGGGCAGCACCACGACCGGCAGCTTGGCGAGCGCCCGGAGCATCTGCACCACCAGGTCGTGGAACTGGGTGGCCCGCAGCACCGTCCACCCGATCCCCGACTCCGCCACCAGCCTCTCCACCGCGAGCTTGGACCGGTAGTAGCCGAGCGGCACCCGGTCGACGCCGACGATCGAGATGTAGACCAGGTGGGTCACGCCGGCCCGCCGCGCCGCCGCGATCAGGTTCGCGGCCGACCGCTCGTCCCCGCCGCGCTGCGTGGTCGCGCAGTGCACGACCGTGTCGACTCCGGCGAGCGCGGCGTCCAGGCCGCCGCCACCCTCGCGCAGGTCGACGGAGTACGGCTCGCTGTGCCGGCTGAGCACCCGCACCTCGTGCCCGTCGGCGCGCAGCCGATCGGTGACGAGCCGGCCGAGCGTGCCGGTGCCGCCGGTCACCAGGATCGTGGTCATGTCGTTCAGCCCCTGTCGGACGTGGGGCTCCCGGGTGGAGCGCCCTGTCGTCAGCTGGGACCCCGCGGCACCCGCGGAATGTGACATCACCGGGGCGGATTCCTCACGGCCGGGCCGGCTGACGGCCTGCGACCACCAGTTTGTCCGGGTTCATCACGGCGTGCAGTCCGCTGGGCGTTGGGGGGACCCGACGGCGGGCAAGGGCCTTCGTCACCGCCGCCGGGCCCGTTCGGGCGGGGGTCAGCAGGCGCCGAGGTCCTGCCAGACACCCCATTCACCGGTGGTTCCGGGCTCCTCGCCCTTCGTCCACCACTTGGACTTCCACGTGTGCCCCTGGTGGGACACCGTGGTGCCGCCGCCGTACGACGAGGCCGTGTCCCAGGCGGGGGCGGTGCACTGCCCGGTGCCGTCCGTCGGGCTGGGGCTCGGCCCCGGGGACTCGGTGCCCGTGGGCGTGGGGGTGGGTGTCTGTGTCCCGGGGTCCACCACGGTCGTGCCCCGGGCGAGGTCACCCGCCAGGGCGTACGCCTTGCCGCCGATCGTCACCGTCCAGTTCGACGGGGTCGACACGGGCAGGTAGTAGTTGAACGCCAGGTCCACGGTCGCGCCCGGCGCCAGCGACTGCCACGCCGGCAGCTTCAGCGACACCCGGTGGAAGTCACCCTTCAGGCCGCCCGCGTTGCCGCCCGTGTGGTCGCTGCTGATGACCTTGGTCCCGAAACCGGACTGGTCGGAGGCGTTCCCCGGGGCCGAGGTCCCGTAGTCGAACTGGAACTCGGTGCCACCCGGCAGCGCGGTCCTCGTGTTGTTGGTGATCCGCAGCTTGGGCGTGATCGGGTAGTTGGAGTCGCCCAGCTTGAAGTCGGTGAACTCCACGTCCACGTCCACGGCCTGCGCCGGCAGGTCCGCGTCGGACTTCTTCGCGCCGTAGGGCGCGGCCGACTTGAACGTGTCGTACATCAGCGAGGTGAGCGTGTCACCCGGCTCGTACTGGCCCTTGGCGGCGTTCCAGCCGTAGTCGCCGGCCAGCTCCCAGATCATCGCGCCGCCGATGCCGCGGTCCACCACGTAGTCGGCCTTGGCCCCGACCGACTGCTCGTCCTCGGTGGACAGGAACACCTTCTTCTCGGCGTTCCACAGCCAGGGGGCGACCAGCGTCGAGTCGTACTTGCGGGCGTAGGTGCCCGTCAGCTTCGTGTCCGCCGGGAAGCCGTAGTCGGTGACGTAGTCGCCGACGATGCCCTTCTCGAGGTTCTTGGCGTGCCACATCGGGTTGGAGCCCGCCGGGGACTCCTTGCCGTTGGTGTCGAGGTCGTGCCAGAGGTTGTCGATGCCGACGGCGCCGTCACCGCACTTGGTCAGGCCGGAGCCCGCCGGGCAGGTGGACGCGGATGCCTTGCCCCACAGACCGTCGGTGCCGCCCTGGACGTTCTTGTGGCCGCGGGTGTAGTACGGCAGGCCGATGTTGATGCGGCCGGCCGGCATGGAGCCGCGGAAGTAGTGGTAGGCCCAGTCGGTGTTGAGGTAGCCGATGCCGCCGTACTGGGCGCTGCCGTAGACGTTGGCGGCGGCCAGTTCGGCGTCCTTGCCGTCGTCGAAGAGCGAGGCGTTCGGGCCGACGTACTCGTTCCAGGCGCCGTGCAGGTCGTAGGACATGATGTTGACGTAGTCCAGGTACTTCTGGACCTGGAAGGTCTCCATGCCGCGCAGCAGGTACCCGGAGGACGGCGCGGCGACGGACAGCAGGTAGTGCCTGCCGTCCGCGGCGCCCGCGCGGTCCAGCTTCTCGCGCAGCGTCTTCATCAGTGCCGCGTAGCCCTTGACCAGCCCGGCCCGGCGGCCGTTGGCGAAGGACCAGTCGAGCGGGTTGCCCGCGTCCTTCATCGTCGTCGGGTACTCGTAGTCGATGTCGACGCCGTTGAAGCCGTACTTCCGGACGAAGTCGACCGCCGAGTCCGCGAAGGTGTCGATGCCGGCCCGGTTGACCGAGCCGTCCGCGTTGGTGGCCATCGAGTAGAAGCCGCCCGAGTCGACGCGCGAGCCGTCTTCCGCGAAGTAGCCGCCCGTCTCGGCCCAGCCGCCCACCGAGATCATCGTCTTGACGTCCGGGTGCTGCTTCTTGAACTTGTTGAGGAGGTTGAAGTGGCCCTTGTAGGGGAGGCCGGGGTCCATCTCGGCGCCCTCGACCCCGGGCCAGGTCATGCCGGTCGCCGGGTTCTTCTCGCCGTCCGAGCCCACGGACAGCCTGTTGCCGCCGTCGACGTGCGCGAAGGCGTAGTTGATGTGGGTGATCTTGTCCCACGGGATGTCCGAGGCGAGGTAGGCCGGCTTGCCGTCCTTGCCCGTGCGCCAGCTCGTGAAGTACCCGATCACCCGGCGCGGGTGGTCGGCGCCCATCTTCTCCCTGCCGTCGGCGTCGTAGACCGAGCAGTAGGGGACGTCGACGCCGGGGGTCTCGTAGAGCCCGTCGGGTCGACAGGACTCCTGGCCGGCGGCTTGCGAGGCGGTCGCCGGGAGACCGGCGAGCAGCAGGCCGGCGACGGCGGCGACGGCCGCGAACAGGGCCGGCCCCGCTCTGTGGCGGGATCTGGAGCGTGACGGGGAAGGCACAGTCGGTTCCTCTCCACGGAAGTTGCGCAGACAGTAGAGAGGACTAGACCAGTGAGTCAATAGGTATGGACCAATCCCAAGGCGACGGCGCGGCCACCCAGTTGGCACCCTCCCGGCCCGGCCATGACCACCCTGTGAGCCACTCCACACGCTCCGTTCGCATGAAGGTGGATCAGGCGTGGCACACTGGCCCTGTACCAGAAGCAGCGCACTCCGGGGTCGGTGAAAGTCCGAACCGGCGGTTACAGTCCGCGACCCGGTCGCCTCCAGCGACCGGTTGACCAGGTGAAATTCCTGGACCGACGGTTAAAGTCCGGATGGGAGGCAGTGCGCGGCGGGCGAGCACTCGTGCGCGCCGCCGATTTCTGGGCGTGCCCCTCAGGGGTGCGCCCTGTGCGGCGTCGCTCCCGGTGTCCTCGTTCGTGACTCTGTCGTTCCGACAGCCCCGGAGTCCGTGCCCGAAGAGGCAGGAGGACCCGGGAAGTGTTCACCGGAATCGTCGAAGAGCTGGGCGAGATCACCGCAGTCGAGACCCTCGACGACGCCTGTCGCTTCCGCGTGCGCGGCCCCGCGGTCACCGAAGGTGCCCGGCACGGCGACTCGATCGCCGTCAACGGTGTCTGCCTCACGGTCGTCGACCACGAGGGCGACGCGTTCACGGCCGACGTGATGGCCGAGACCCTGGACCGCTCCAGCCTCGGCGCCCTCGCCGTCGGCTCCCGCGTCAACCTGGAGCGCCCCACCGCCGTCGGCGCCCGGCTCGGCGGGCACATCGTGCAGGGCCACGTCGACGGCACCGGCGAGATCCTGGAGCGCAAGCCCTCCGAGCACTGGGAGATCGTCAGGATCTCGCTGCCCGCAGACCTCGCCCGCTACGTCGTGGAGAAGGGCTCCATCACCGTCGACGGCATCAGCCTCACCGTCGTCGACGCGGGACCCGACTTCTTCACCGTCAGTCTCATCCCGACCACCCTCGCCCTGACCACGCTGGGCATCAAGCAGCCCGGCGACCCGGTCAACCTCGAGGTCGACGTCATCGCCAAGTACGTCGAGCGGCTGCTCGGCGCCCAGGGGAGTACCAAGTGAACTGGCTCAACTCCGAGGCGTTCACGCTCTTCGACCAGCACATCAAGTGGTCGGACATGATCGGCAACGTGATCGGTCTGCTCGGCCTCGCCCTCGGCTGGCGGCGCTCGATCTGGACCTGGCCCGTGCAGTTCGCCTCCGGGCTCGTCCTCTTCGCGGCCTTCGCCACCGCCCACCTCTCCGGCAGCGCCGGCAAGCAGATCGTCGTCATGGTCGTCGCCGCCTGGGGCTTCTGGCAGTGGAACCGCGGCCGGCGGCAGACCCAGGACGGCTCCGTCGCCGTACGGTTCGCCACCTGGCGCGAACGGGGCGCGCTGGCCGCCGCGGCCGCCGTCGGCACCCTCGCGGTCGGCGGCCTGTTCACGGCCTTCCCCACTCTGTCCTGGGACCCCTGGCCGGACGCGTACATCTTCGTCGGCACCGTCGTCGCGATGTACGCCCAGGCCCGCGGCATGGTCGAGTTCTGGTTCGCCTGGCTGCTCGTCGACCTCGTCGGCGTCCCGCTGAACTTCGCCAACGGCTTCGCCTTCTCCGGCTTCGTCTACGTCCTCTACGGCGCGCTCGTCCTGTGGGGCCTGCGCGACTGGTGGCTGCGCTCCCGCGACGCGGCCCGCCCCCTTCCGGAAGGAGCGCCCGCATGAGCACGGCACCCATCCTCTACAGCCCCGACGGCCCCGAGGACCTCGTCCTCGACCCCGTCGAGCAGGCCGTCGCGGACATCGCCGCGGGCCGCCCCGTCGTGGTCGTCGACGACGAGAACCGCGAGAACGAGGGCGACCTCGTCATCGCCGCCGAGAAGGCGACCGAGGAGATCGTCGCCTTCATGATGACCGAGTGCCGCGGCCTGATCTGCGCCCCCATGGAGGGCGAGGAACTGGACCGGCTCCGGCTCCCGCAGATGGTCGACGACAACACCGAGTCGATGAAGACCGCCTTCACCGTCTCCGTGGACGCCGGCGCCGCCCACGGCGTCACCACCGGCATCTCCGCCGCCGACCGCGCCACCACCCTCCGGCTCCTGGCGGGCGGCACCGCCGAGCCCGGCGACCTGGTCCGCCCCGGGCACGTCTTCCCGCTGCGCGCCCGGCCCGGCGGCGTGCTCGTCCGCAACGGCCACACCGAGGCCGCCGTCGACCTGGCCCGCCTCGCGGGACTGCGTCCGGCCGGCGCCATCGTGGAGATCGCCGGCGAGGACGGGCGGATGCTGCGGCTGCCCGAGCTGATCCCGTTCGCCCGCAAGCACGGCCTGACGATCATCTCCATCGAGGACCTGATCGCCTACCGGCGCAGCGCGGAACCCACCGTCCGCCGCGAGGCCGAGGTACGGCTGCCCACGAAGCACGGCGAGTTCACGGCGTACGGCTACCGCTCCACCGTTGACGGCGTCGAGCACATCGCCCTCGTGCACGGCGAGATCGGCGACGGCCGGGACGTCCTGGTCCGCGTCCACTCCGAGTGCCTCACCGGCGACGTCTTCGGCTCCCAGCGCTGCGACTGCGGCCCCCAGCTCGACGCCTCCCTGGACCGCATCCAGGCCGAGGGCCGGGGAGTCGTCGTCTACCTGCGCGGCCACGAGGGGCGAGGCATCGGCCTGATGTCCAAGCTGCGCGCCTACGAACTCCAGGAGCGCGGCCGCGACACCCTCGACGCCAACCTGGAACTCGGCCTGCCCGCCGACGCCCGCGACTACGGAGCGGGCGCCCAGATCCTCAAGGACCTCGGCGTGCGCGCCGTCCGTCTGATGACCAACAACCCGGACAAGAGCGACGCCCTGGAACGGCACGGCATCACGGTCACCGGCCGCGAGCCCATGCCCGTCCAGGCCGGCGAGCACAACCTCCGCTACCTGCGCACCAAGCGGGACCGGATGGGACACGACCTGCCCTGGCTGGACACGACCCCCGTGTCCACCTGCGGCAACCAGTAAGCAAGTACGACGAGGAGACACGTGAGCGGCAAGGGTGCACCGGAACTGTCCGTACGCAACGTCGGGGACCTCAGGGTCGCCGTGATCGCGTCGCAGTGGCACGACAAGGTGATGGACGGACTGGTGGACGGCGCCCTGCGCGCCCTGCACGAGCTGGGGATCGACGAGCCGACCCTGCTCAGGGTCCCCGGCAGCTTCGAACTGCCGGTGGTCGCCAAGGTCCTCGCGGGCCGCGGCTACGACGCGATCGTCGCCCTCGGCGTCGTCATCCGCGGCGGCACCCCCCACTTCGACTACGTCTGCCAGGGCGTCACCCAGGGCCTGGTCCAGGTCTCCGTCGAGACCGGCGTCCCCGTCGGCTTCGGCGTCCTCACCTGCGACACCGAGGAGCAGGCCCTGGACCGGGCCGGCATCGAGGGCTCCCGCGAGGACAAGGGCCACGAGGCGGTGACCGCGGCCGTCGCCACGGCGGCCACGCTCCGCTCAGTATCCGAACCGTGGCGATAGGCCGGTCGGCACTACGCGTAAAGTGGGCGGCACCATGTCCAAGAAGACTTTCGAGGAGCTCTTCACCGAGCTCCAGCACAAGGCCGCAAACGGCGACCCCGCCACCTCCCGCACCGCCGAACTGGTGGACAAGGGGGTCCATGCCATCGGCAAGAAGGTCGTCGAGGAGGCCGCCGAGGTCTGGATGGCCGCCGAGTACGAGGGCAAGGACGCGGCGGCCGAGGAGATCTCCCAGCTGCTGTACCACGTCCAGGTGATGATGGTCGCCCGCGGCATCTCCCTGGACGACGTCTACGCCCACCTGTAAAGCCGGACCCCCCTTCTCCACCCCTTCACACAAAGGAAGCCGACCTCATGCTGCGCATCGCCGTCCCCAACAAGGGTTCCCTGTCAGGCCCCGCGGGGGAGATGCTGCATGAGGCCGGCTACCAGCAGCGGCGCGAGTCCAAGGAGCTGCGGATCGTCGACCCGACCAACGAGGTCGAGTTCTTCTACCTCCGCCCCCGCGACATCGCGATCTACGTCTCCTCGGGCAAGCTCGACATCGGCATCACCGGCCGCGACCTGCTGGTCGACTCCGGCGCCCACGCCGAGGAGATCCTCCCGCTCGGCTTCGCCCGCTCCACCTTCCGCTTCGCCGGCAAGCCCGGCACCGCCACCGGCATCGACGACCTCAAGGGCCGCACCGTCGCCACCTCCTACGAGGGCATCGTCGCCGCCCACCTGGCCGACCGGGGCGTGGACGCCTCCGTCGTCCACCTGGACGGCGCCGTCGAGACCGCCATCGAGCTCGGCGTCGCCGAGGTCATCGCGGACGTCGTGGAGACCGGCACCTCCCTGCGCAACGCGGGCCTCGAGGTCTTCGGCGAGCCCATCATGAAGTCCGAGGCCATCGTGATCCGCCGCTCGGACGCGGAGCCCGACGAGACCACCGAGCCCAAGGTCCAGCAGTTCCTGCGCCGCCTCCAGGGCGTCCTGGTGGCCCGGACCTACGTGATGATGGACTACGACTGCCGGGTGGAGCAGCTGGAGAAGGCCGTCGCCCTCACCCCCGGCCTGGAGTCCCCGACCGTGTCCCCGCTGCACAACGAGGGCTGGGTCGCCGTCCGCGCGATGGTCCCGGCCAAGGAGGCCCAGCGGATCATGGACGACCTGTACGAGATCGGCGCCCGGGCCATCCTGACCACGGCCATCCACGCCTGCCGGCTCTGACCCGCCGCCGCCCCAGGAGCACGCCCGGAGCCACGCCATGCCCGACACCTCGCCGGAACACCTGCCGGCCCTGCCCGTCACCTTCCGTCCCGGACGCACCCGTGCCGTCCTGATCGTCCTCGCGGTCGTCACCTTCGTGACCGTCACGGTGCTCGGGATGGTGCTGGCCGGCCTCGGCCCGGGGGAGCGCCTCAGCTTCGTGCTGACGGCACTCCTCCTGGCGGGCGTGCTGCTCCTGCTGGCCCGGCCCCGGGTCGACGCCGACGAGACGGGTGTCACGGTCGTCAACCTGACCGCCAGGCGCCGCCTCGCGTGGCCCGAGATCCTCCGGGTCAACCTCCGTCAGGGCGACCCCTGGGTCTTCCTCGACCTCAGCGACGGCACCAGCCTGCCCGCGCTCGGCATCCAGCCCGGCATCGCCAAGCAGCAGGCCCTCGCCGACGCACGTGCCCTGCGCGACCTCGTGGAGGCCCGTTCCGGCGCGCTCCCCGAGGCACCGCGTGACTAGACGCGGCGCCGCCGACCCTGCCGCGGGCCCCCTTTTCGTGATTAATCTGGGAACGAGGACGCGGACGTCGCGTCCTCGCCCCCGTCGCTCCGCCCGGTGCGCGGGGTTCCTGCTACCCGAGGAGTGACTCCCTCCGGCGATGGACGGACCGTCCTGCAGTATCTGCGCCGCCCCCTGCTGTGACACCCCACAGGCGGCGGCCTCATGACCACCCCCCTGCTGCTCCTCGCAGCCGCGTTCCTGCTGATCCTCGCCAACGGCTTCTTCGTCGCGGCCGAGTTCGGCCTGGTGACCGTCGAACGGCCGGACGCCGAACAGGCCGCCGCGGCCGGCGACCGGCGCGCCCACCGGGTCGTCGAGTCCCTCAAGGAGCTGTCCTTCCAGCTCTCCGGCACCCAGCTCGGGATCACCATCACCTCGCTGGTCGTCGGCATGCTCGCCGAACCGGCGCTGGCCCGGCTGCTCGACGGCCCGTTCACGGCCGCCGGCGTCCCCGACGGCGCCGTGTCCGGCGTGTCGGTCGTCGTCGGCATGCTGCTGGCCTCCGCCGTGCAGATGGTGATCGGCGAACTGGTGCCCAAGAACTGGGCGGTCTCCAAGCCGCTCCAGGTCGCGCGCTTCGTCGCCGGACCCCAGCACGCCTTCGCCCGGCTCTTCCACCCGGTGATCGCCGCGCTCAACACCGTGGCCAACCGCCTGGTCCGCACGCTGGGCATCGAACCCGCCGAGGAACTGGCCTCCGCCCGCACCCCCGGCGAACTGGTCTCCCTGGCCCGGCACTCCGCCCGGGCCGGCGCCCTGGAACAGGACACCGCCGACCTCTTCGTACGGACCCTCTCCCTCGGCGAACTGACCGCCCAGCACGTCATGACCCCCCGCGTGAAGGTCAGCGCCCTGCACTCCTCGGCCACCGCCGAGGACGTCGTCAACCTGACCCGCGCCACCGGCCTGTCCCGCTTCCCCGTCTACCGGGAGAAGATCGACGAAATCGTCGGCATGGTCCACCTCAAGGACGCCCTCGCGGTCCCCGTGCACGACCGGCTGCGCACCCCGGCCGGCCGGATCGCCCGCCCCGCGCTGCTCGTCCCCGAGTCCCTGCCCGTACGGCCACTGCTCACCCGCCTGCGCAGCGAGCAGCCCATCGCGGTCGTGGTCGACGAGTACGGCGGCACGGCCGGCGTCGTCACCCTGGAGGACATCGTCGAGGAGATCGTCGGCGAGGTCCGCGACGAGCACGACGGCCTCGACGCGCCCGAACTGGCCCCCGCCCCGCCCGAGGACGGCCGCCCGGCCTGGGACGTCGACGGCAGCTGCCGCGTGGACGCCCTGCGCCGCGTCGGTCTGGACGCCCCCGAGGGGCCGTACGAGACCGTGGCCGGACTCGTCGCCGATCTGCTCGGCCGCATCCCGGCCGTCGGCGACCGCGCCGAGCTGCCCGGCTGGCGGCTCTCGGTCCGCCAGGTCGGCCACTACCGCGCCGAGCGGATACGCCTGGTGCGCACTGCCGCGGTCTCCGCCCTGGAGGCCGCCCGATGAGCGTCCTGCAACTCCTCTTCGCCGCACTGCTCGTGCTCGCCAACGGCTTCTTCGTCGGCGCCGAGTTCGCGCTCGTCTCCGTGCGCCGCAGCCAGATCGAACCGCTCGGCACCACTCGCGCCCGGCAGGTGCTGTACGGCCTGGAACGGCTGCCGCAGATGATGGCCGCCGCCCAGTTCGGCATCACCGTCTGCTCGCTGACCCTCGGCGCGGTAGCCGAGCCGACCGTCGCGCACCTCCTGGAGCCGGTCTTCGAGTGGATCCACCTGCCGCACGGCATGATCCACCCGCTCGGCTACGTCATCGCGCTGGCCGTCGTGGTCTTCTGCCACCTGGTCATCGGCGAGATGGTCCCGAAGAACCTGGCGATGGCCGCCCCCGAGAAGGCCGCGCTGTGGCTCAGCCCCGGCCTGGTCGCCTTCGCCCGCCTGTGCAGGCCGATCACCGTCGCGCTCGGCGCCTGCGCCCAGGGCATCCTGAGGCTCTTCCACGTCGAGCCCAAGGACGAGGTCGAGGCCGTCTTCACCAGCGAGCAGCTCAACCGGCTGGTGGAGGACGCCGGCCAGGCCGGGCTCCTCGACCCGGAGGAGCAGGAACGCCTCGAGGACGCCCTGGAACTGGGCTCCCGCCCGGTGACGGACGTACTCCTCCCGCGCGAGTCCCTGGTGACGGTCAGCCCCTCGGTCACCCCCGGGGAGATCGTCGCGCTCACCGCCCGCACCGGGTACTCGCGCTTCCCGATCGCGGCGGACCAGGGCGCCTTCATGGGGTACCTGCACGTCAAGGACGTCCTCGACCTGGAGGAGTCCGACCGCGCCGTCCCCCAGCACCTGTGGCGCCCGATGACCACGCTGCGCCCCGAGCTGCCCCTGGACGACGCCCTCACGGTGATGCGCCGCGCGGCCACCCACCTGGCCCAGGTCACGGACGCGTCGGGCCGGATCCTGGGCCTGGTCGCCCTGGAGGACGTACTGGAACTACTGGTCGGCGAGGTAAGCGACCCGGCCCACAGAAACAGAGAGGTAACCCTGGCCACCTGACCGCGGGCAGACGTGCCTCCCCCCCCCCCGCTCGAGCGAAGCCGAGAGTGGGGGGCACCCCGCAACGCCGGGCCGCCTCCCCACCCCCCCCGCACCGAGGCTCGGCCCTACACAGCCGACGGCCCACCCGGCCCGCGCCCCGACAGCACTTCCCCATACGCCTGCATCAGATCCGGCAACCGCAACGTCGCCAGATCGTCCCGGGTCAACGCCCCCGGATACACGGACA
Organism: Streptomyces rubrogriseus; assembly: GCF_027947575.1. Classification (NCBI taxonomy): domain Bacteria; kingdom Bacillati; phylum Actinomycetota; class Actinomycetes; order Kitasatosporales; family Streptomycetaceae; genus Streptomyces; species Streptomyces rubrogriseus. The sequence goes on from NZ_CP116256.1 coordinate 2,670,679, forward strand.
ACCGCAGATCCCGGTACGCACAGCTCTTCTCGTACAGCGTCCGCAGAAACCGCCCGTTCCCCAACTCGTCGATCCACCCCTGATCCACCACGTGCCCGGCGATCGACCGCAACTCGTCGAGGGCCTCCTCGTCCCACACGTCACCGTTCTCCGCCGCGAGCACCTCACCGATCGAGGTCAGCTCCAGCGGCCGGTACGACGGGAAGTCCACCCGTGTCGTGAAACGCGAGGACAGCCCGGGATTGGCGCCCAGCAGCCGGTCCATGCCCTCCGGATAGCCGGCCAGGATCACCACCAGGTGGTCCCGGTTGTCCTCGGCCCGCTTCAGCAGCACCTGGAGTGCCTCGTCGCCGTACGCGTCGCCCTTGCCGTACCCGGAGTTGGACAGGGAGTACGCCTCGTCGACGAAGAGGACACCGCCGAGGGCGGAGTCGATCAGCTCGTTCGCCTTCACCGCGGTCTGGCCCAGGTACTCGCCGACCAGATCCGCCCGCTGCGCCTCCACCAGGTGGTCGCCGCCGAGCAGTCCGAGGGCGTAGAAGACCCGGCCCAGGATGCGGGCCACGGTGGTCTTGCCGGTGCCGGAGGGGCCGGAGAAGACGAAGTGACGTTTGGGCGGCTGCACGGGCAGGCCCTGCCCGGCCCGCAGCCGCGCCATGTTCAGCTGCGCGGACAGCGCCTTGACCTGGCGCTTCACCGGTTCCAGGCCCACCATCCGCTCCAGTTCGGCGAGCGCCTCCTCCAGCAGTGCCGGATCGGTGGGCCCGCTGGGCAGGGACGGGTCGGGTCCGCCCGCCTTCTCGCGCACCGACGGCCCGCCGAGCGGGGGCAGCGGGGCGGACAGCGCGGGTTCCGGGGCGGAGACCTTGACGCCGCGCTCCTCGGTGCCGAACAGAGGGTCGAGCCCGTCCAGGCCGTCCGTCCCCGCACCCGTCTGCGCGTACCCCGTGAGGTCGGCCGGGTCGTCGTAGCCGTCGCCCTCGGCGATCGCGGCCAGCCGGGCCGAGGTGTCCATGAATGCGGGGTCGACGCGGTGCACCGCCCGGTACAGCGGGAGCGCGGCGGCGCTGCGCCCGGTGCCCTCGTGGGCCCGCGCCAGCCAGTAGCGCAGCTCCTTGCGCTGCGGCTGCTCGCTGCGGCACCGCATCAGGGCCGCCGAAAGGAGCGGTTCGGCCTGCCCGTACATCTCCAGGCGGACCCGGGCCATGCCGCTGAACAGCCCCGCCTCGATGCCCAGTAAGGGGTCGCCGAGCAGTGGGTCGGTGTGCCGGACGAGCTGTTCCCAGTCCTTGACGAGGTAGGCGCGGCACGCGTGCAGGAAGCGGACCTGCGGGTCGGAGTCCACCGGTGGCAGCCCGGCCAGGGCGCGGTCCAGCTCCGGGACGTGCCGGCCGTCCAGCCAGTGCGAGGCGTGCGCCAGCAGCAGGTCGCGCGGGTTCTCCAGCACCGGCTGCACCCACCAGCCCAGCCAGTACCAGGAGTTGAGCGTCCGGCGGTGGCGGGCCCGCTGCTCGCCGAAGCGGTCGCGGTTGCGGAACATTCGCAGGAGCGCGTTCGTGGTGTCGACGCGCAACGCGTGCAGTCCCAGCCAGCCGTCGGCCATCGTGGGATCGATCCGCACCGCCGCCCGGAACTCCTCCTCCGCCTGCGGGTAGGCCCCCATGGTGTAGGCGTCCACGCCGCGCAGCCAGGCGAGTTCGGCCGGGGCCTGTGGGCCCTGCGTGCCGAAGTCCATCACGTCCCCCACCTACCGTGCCCCCGTCGGTATGCCACCGAGCCGTCGCTCGTCGGCCGCTTCGGCCAACGGCTGTACCGCGGACCGGAGTTGCAGGTGCGTGCGGCAATCTCCCGTAGGTCGCACCGAGGGCATCGTACCCGCGGCGGTCATTCCTCCGAAGGGTGCGGGAGGGGTCGTTCCGCGAGGTGGGAGCGGACGGAGCGCGCGACCCGACGGTGACCGTGGGTGAGCATTCGGCGTCGCGCAGGAGCCGGAAGGCGTGCCCAGGGCAGAACGAAGCCCCCGGTCACGGGGGAACAACCGGGGGCTTCGCGTCTGTCGGCGGCTTCGAACTACCGCACATTCAGAACGTAAGACCTGTACGGCCCCTGGGTCAAGCGAAGTTGGGGCACGTCGACGGGGTGCCGGGTCGCGATCTTCACGAGTTCAACACACTGCGGAAGGTCCGTCACTCTGTGTCAGGAAGTGGGCTCCGGAGGTGCTTCCCGCCGGCCCCGGCAGTACCTCGTACCCCTGTTCGCGCTGTCGCACCAGAAGGTGCGCGAAGGGGCGCGAGGGGTCCTCGGCGAAGTGCCGGCGCTCGGCCGGGATCCACCCGTCCCAGAACGTCCGCTGTTCCGCTCCGTCGCGCGCCCGTCCGCGCGCCCACGCCCGCTCCGCGGGCAGGTCCATCCACAGGAGTCCGGCCAGGTGCGGCCGCAGCGCCCCGCGCCCGGCGCCGACGCCCTCGACCAGGACCACCGGAGCGGGCTCCAGGGCGAGCGACGCCCCGAACCGCCGGGTCCGCCAGTCGTACGGCGCGTAGTGCGCGGTCTCACCGCGCCCCAGCGGCTCGATCACCTGGGCGAGCAGTCGCGCGGTCCAGCCGAACAGCTCGTCGTGACTGGCGATGTCGTCGAGGTGTAGCACCGGCGCACCGCCCAGTCCGGCCGCCAGCCGCCCGGCGAACGTGGACTTGCCGGACCCGGCGTGTCCGTCGACGGCGATCAGACGTACGGGCCCGCAGGAGGGGGGAAGCCGGCGGAGCCGGGCTGCGAGGTCGAGGATGGCGTGTCCCGGGGTGGCGCGGGGTGGACGTGTGCAGTCGCACTCTAACCAGTGGTCGACACCAATATTGGTGGCGTGGCGTGCGTGGAAGTGCTGGCAGGAGCGGGCACCTGCGGCCATAGTTGGCGCACGACCGTGCAACGACGGACCCGCCCGACCCGGACACCTGGGGGTCTCCCGCTCATGAGCAGAGTCGAACAGCCGTCCCGCAGAGCCCTGCTGGCCGCAGCCGTCGCCGCGGCCGCCGTGACGGGCGGAGCGATCCCGGCGACCGCCCGGGCCGCATCCCGCGCGGGTGCCGGCGGTGGCGCCGCGGGCCCCGACCGCGACGGCGCCCGGCGGCCGGTGGACTACCGGGCCTGGACCACCCTCGGCGACTGGCGGCGCGGGACCGTGCGCGGTGCCCGGCCGGTCGCGGGCGCCCGCCCGGGCGTCGTGATCGGTGCCCCGGCCGGCACCGTCGACTACGCCGACCCGCACACCGGCACCACCGCGGCCTGGGAGTACGCGACCTGGACCTCACCCGTCCACCGGCTCGCGGTGCCCTCGACGGAGGTCATCGCCTCCTGGAACGCGCACACGCCGGGCGGCACCTGGATCCAGGTCGAACTGAAGGGCACCTACTCCGACGGCACGGACACGCCCTGGTACGTGATGGGCCGCTGGACGGCCGGCGACGGCGAGCAGGACATCAGGCGGACCTCGGTCGACGACCAGGGCGACGGCAAGAGCAGCATCTGGACCGACACCTTCTCCATCGACGACGCCTCCACCGGTCTGCGCCTGGTCTCCTACCGGCTCCGGCTCACCCTCCACCGCCGCAAGGGCACCCGGAGCACGCCCACCGTCTGGCGGCTCGGCGCGATGGGCTCGGACGTCCCCGACCGCTTCACCGTGCCCGCCTCCACCCCCGGGTACGCCGGGGAACTGCGCGTCCCGCGCTATTCGCAGGAGATCCACAAGGGCCAGTACCCGGAGTACGACAACGGCGGCGAGGCCTGGTGCAGCCCCACCTCCTCGCAGATGATCATCGAGTACTGGGGCGGCCGCCTCACCGAGGACCAGCTCGCCTGGGTCGACCCCTCCTACGCCGACCCGCAGATCTGCCACGCCGCCCGGTACACGTACGACAACCAGTACGAGGGCTGCGGCAACTGGCCCTTCAACGCCGCCTACGCCGCCACCTTCAAGGGACTGCAGGGCGTGGTCACCCGCCTCGGCTCCCTCACCGACCTGGAGACGCTGATCGCGGCCGGCATCCCGGCCATAACGTCCCAGTCGTTCCTGGAGGAGGAGCTGACCGGATCGGGGTACGGCACCTCCGGCCACCTGATGACCGTGATCGGCTTCACCGCCGACGGCGACGTGATCGCCAACGACCCGGCCTCGGACGACAACGACGCCGTGCGCCGGGTCTACAAGCGGCGCGAGTGGGAGAACATCTGGCTCAGGACGAAGCGGTACAACGCCAGTGGCAAGGTCGTCTCCGGCACCGGCGGTGTCTGCTACCTGTACTTCCCGGCCCACCCCGGCCCGCGTCAGCGCAAGGCCCTCGCGGCGGTGGGCGTGCGCTGAGCGGCCCGGACCGGACCCTGTGACCAAGCTCTCGGCCGCAAAAGCCGCTCACGGTGGCAAGGTGGACACCGTGAGCGGGGGGACTCCGCCCAGCCGAAGCCGAGATCAGCGAGAAGCCATGACCGCACACAGCGCAGCCGCCACCCGTGTCCGTACCGGCGGCCCCAAGGACGACGACGGCCCGAAGATCCTGGAACACGTCATGGGCTGGACCCTCGTCGTGGTGATCGCGATGCTCGTGGTTCAGCTGGGCCTGCTGTGAGTGACCCGGGTGTGACCTGCCCCACGACCCGACCTGCCATACTGCGGAGGTCCCGCCGCCCGTAGGAGACCAGGGTCGAAATTGAATATCAGTCAACAACCTGCCGACGCCCGTCCCAGGGCACGCGGCACCGAGCGCTCGGCGGCACGCCGCGCCGAACTCATCGCCATCGGGCGGAGGTTGTTCGCCGACACGTCCTACGACGCGCTCTCGATGGACGACATCGCCCGCCAGGCGCATGTCGCCAAGGGGCTGATCTACTACTACTTCCAGTCCAAGCGGGGCTACTACCTGGCGATCATCCAGGACTCCGTCGCGGGCCTCGTCACCACCGCGGCGCGCGGCACCGAACTGCCGCAGGTGGACCGCGTCCACCGCACCATCGACGGCTATCTGCGCTACGCCGAGCACAACCAGGCCGCCTACCGCACCATCGTCAGCGGGGGAGTCGGCTTCGACGCCGAGGTGCACGGCATCCGGGACGGGGTGCGTGAGGCCATCGTCGCCACCATCGCCGAAGGGGCGTACGGCCGTTCGGACATCGGTCCGCTGGCCCGCATGGGCCTGCTCGCCTGGGTGTGCAGCGTCGAGGGCGCCACCCTGGACTGGATCGGCCGGCCCGAACTGCCCCGCGAGACCATGCGCGAACTGCTGGTGAAGTCGCTCGGCGGCACGCTGCGCGCCATCGAGGAACTGGACCCCGGCTACCCGGCCCCGGCCCCGGCCCGCCGCGACGACGCCTGACGACCGGGACGACGCAGACGAAGGGGCGGAAACCCGAGCAGGTCCCCGCCCCTTCGCCCCCCGTACGCGCCAGGTGGTTCAGTCGATCGCCTTGATCAGCTCACCGTTCGCGGTGTCGCCGCTCAGCTCCCAGAAGAAGGTGCCGCCGAGACCCTGCTCGTTCTTGTACGCCATCTTGGTGGCGATGGTCTGCGGGGTGTCGTAACTCCACCAGTCGCTGCCGCACTTGGCGTACGCGGTGCCGCCCACCGTGCCGGTCGCGGGGCAGCTGCTCCTGAGCACCTTGTAGTCCTCGATGCCGTTCTCGTACGTGCCCTTCGCCGGGCCGGTCGCGGTGCCGCCCGGCTCCGACTGGGTGACACCGGTCCAGCCGCGGCCGTAGAAGCCGAGGCCGAGCAGGAGCTTCGAGGGCGGGACGCCGAGCCCCTTGAGCTTCGCGATCGTCGCCGAGGTGTGGAAGTCCTCCTTCGGAATGCCGGAGTACGAGGTCAGCGGCGAGTGCGGAGCGGTCGGTCCGGTGGCGTCCCAGGCGCCGAAGAAGTCGTACGTCATCGGGTTGTACCAGTCGACGTACTGCGCGGCCCCGGCGTAGTCCGCCGCGTCGATCTTGCCGCCGGCCGTGGCGTCGGCCGTGATCGCCGCGGTGACCAGGTAGTCCTGGCCGAACTTGGCGCGCAGGGCGCTCATCAGCTTCGGGAAGGCGTCCCGGCCGCTGGTGTCGCAGCTGAGGCCGCAGGCGTTCGGGTACTCCCAGTCGATGTCGATGCCGTCGAAGACGTCGGCCCACTTGGAGTTCTCGACCAGGTCGTAGCAGGACTGCGCGAACGCCTCCGGGTTCTGCGCGGCCTGCGCGAAGCCGCCGGACCAGGTCCAGCCGCCGAACGACCAGAGGATCTTCAGGTCGGTGTGCTTCTTCTTCAGCTTGAGCAGCTGGTTGAAGTTGCCCCGCAGCGGCTGGTCCCAGGTGTCGGCGACGCCGTCGACGGAGTCGGCGGCGGTGTAGGCCCGGTCGGTCGCCGCGTAGGCGTCGCCCATGGCGCACTTGCCGCCGGTGACGTTGCCGAACGAGTAGTTGATGTGGGTGAGTTTGTCGGCGGAGCCCGACGACTCGATGTTCTTGACGTGGTAGTTGCGGTCGTAGACGCCCCATTCGGTGAAGTAGCCGACGACCTTGGACCCGGCCGCGGCCTGCGCGGCGGGTGCCTCGGCCTGCGCGGCGGTGGCCGTGGCGGGGCCGGCCCCGGCCAGCAGCCCGGCGCCGAGGGCGACGGTGCACAGGGCGGAGAACAGCGTCCGGATGGGGCGGACGCGGGGGAGGTGCGGGACGTGCATCGGGTGTCTCCTCGTGGGGGGGATGAGGGAAACGCGCGCCGATTGGCATGAACGCGGTAATGCGCTCGGTCCGTCACCGTAGGAGGACTAGACCAGTGTGGTCAATGGTTCGGACCATTCTCGGGCCGTGAAGCAGGATTCCTGCCGGACACCTGCCGGTTTCCTGCCGGAATCCCGCCGGAATCCCGTCCCTCGCAGGCCCGGTCGGGGCCATTCTCGGAATTCTTTGAGTAAGCGGTCGTTAACTGGTGACTCCATGCCTCCGATCGGGCATACTCACAGCGCACAGCCGCTGGTCAGCCGCTTCCGCGACCCGGGAGTGCGAGCATCGGCCAGGCCCGAACGACCCGGCGGAGCCGCCTCCACCCAAGGCGCACGTCCGCCGATGTGCCCGACAGGGAGGAGAGCGTCGCCATGCCCGACCGCGCCCCGCAGCCGGTGGACCGGCAACTGCCCACGGACGAGGCACGGGACCTGATCTCGCTCGTCCGCGACATCGCGCAGCGTGAGATCACCCCGAGCGCGGCCGAGGAGGAGGACGCCGGACGCTTCCCGCGCGAGGTCTTCACCCTCCTCTCCGACGCGGGCCTGCTCGGACTGCCCTACGACGCCGAGTTCGGCGGCGGGGAGCAGCCGTACGAGGTCTACCTCCAGGTCCTCGAGGAACTGGCCGCGGCCCGGCTCACCGTCGGCCTCGGCGTCAGCGTGCACACGCTCGCCTCCTACGCGCTCGCCACGTACGGCACCAAGGAGCAGCAGGCCGAGCACCTGCCGGCGATGCTCGGCGGCGGCCTGCTCGGCGCCTACTGCCTCTCCGAGCCCGCCTCCGGCTCCGACGCCGCCTCGCTGCGCACCAAGGCCGTGCGCGAGAGCGGCGGAGACTGGGTGGTCACCGGCACCAAGGCGTGGATCACGCATGGCGGCATCGCCGACTTCTACACCGTCATGGCGCGCACGGGCGAGGACGGACCGCGCGGCATCACCGCGTTCCTGGTGCCCGCCGACGCCGAGGGGCTGAGCGCCGCGGTGCCGGAGAAGAAGATGGGGCTCAAGGGCTCGCCCACCGCACAGGTCCACCTCGACGGCGTGCGGGTCCCCGACGCCCGCCGCGTCGGCGACGAGGGGCAGGGCTTCGCGATCGCCCTGTCCGCGCTCGACTCCGGCCGGCTCGGCATCGCCGCCTGCGCGATCGGCGTGGCCCAGGCGGCGCTGGACGAGGCGCTGTCCTACGCGGCCGAGCGCAGACAGTTCGGCAAGCCGATCGCCGACTTCCAGGGGCTGCGCTTCATGCTTGCCGACATGGCGACGCAGATCGAGGCGGGCCGGGCGCTGTACCTGACGGCGGCCCGCCTGCGCGACGCCGGGCTGCCGTTCGCCAAGCAGGCCGCCATGGCCAAGCTGCACTGCACCGACACGGCGATGCGGGTCACCACCGACGCCGTGCAGATCCTCGGCGGGTACGGCTACACCGCCGACTTCCCGGCCGAGCGGTACATGCGCGAGGCGAAGGTGCTGCAGATCGTCGAGGGCACCAACCAGATCCAGCGGATGGTCATCGCCCGTCACCTCGCGGGTCCCGAGGAGCGCTGAGGTCGGCGGCGACGGCGAAGTCGCCGCCGCCGCGGAAGTCGCCGGTGGTGAAGAAGTCGCCCGTGGCGAAGAAGTCCCCGAGGCCGCGCGGGGGTTCCGCGAGCCTGACCCACTCCGGGTCATGGCGTCCGGGCAGGGTGCGGCCGCCGTCGGCCCAGGTCCGCATCAGCTCACGGTAGATCGGCGGGTCCGGGATCTGCGGGGCCGGCGGAACCGGCCCCGCGGGCACCGGCACGAACACGCGGCGCCGACTCCCGGTCGACGAGTACGTGGGGGTCATACCCCGGCAACGCGGCGAAGTGCGGACAGGTCACCGGCGAAGGCAATCGAGCGTGAGTTCGTGGGCGTCCGCCACCGACCCGCGCCACGGCATCCTGCGGGCCGCGGCGCGGGCGGGGTGACGGAATGGGTGGGCGAGGCCCCCGAACCGGGCGCTCGGGGGCCTCAGGCCGCTTCGCGCCGCATCGTCGGCACCCGCATCGGGCGCGAGCCCGGTCCGCCGACGTGGGAGAAGGGCTGGGTCCGCCAGTCGAGGCCCCGGGGGAGCGTCAACAGCAGGGCGGTGTCCTGCTCGTGGGGCCGGAACGACTCGTCCGCGGGACGCGCCTCGGTGGCCCTGCGGCCGGTGCCGGCGCAGACCGTGAGCCCGAACGGGTTCCACGGGGAGGCGCACAGGGCGTGCTCCGGCAGCGTCTCCTCGTCCGCCAGCAGGGCGATGGGCTGCGCGCAGTCCGGGCAGAGCACCCGGTACATCTCGAAGGTGTCGTAGGCGTCGAGTTCCTCGTCGTCGAAGGCGTCGGGTTCGACGCCCTCCGATACGGGCTCGACGACCGGCTGCTGCCGCTTGGGCGTGGTACGACCAGGGCGCTTAAGACTCTGCATGGGATTCTCCCCCTCGGGCTGGGTCGTGACGGCACTGCGGCCTCGACCACAGCAAGCACTTCCCGTCCCCCCTCCGGGGTAATCACGAAGACATCACGGAGAACGTTCAACCAGTGTGGTCTTCGTCACATGCCGCTCGCAGATGCCCCGTGCGGTGCGTTTGTCCCCGCCCGGGCGCCGTTCGGCGACCCGTCACATCACGAACGGGGCATGACCCGCACTGCGCTGGTGTCCGAGGAGGTCAACGGCACTGTAGGTTCTTGCGCCATGGAGGAGCTGGACCGACAGATCGTGCAGCTGCTCGTCAAGGACGGGCGGATGAGCTACACCGACCTGGGCAAGGCCACGGGCCTGTCCACGTCGGCCGTGCACCAGCGGGTGCGGCGGCTGGAACAGCGTGGCGTCGTCCGCGGTTACGCCGCGGTCGTCGACCCGGAGGCCGTCGGGCTGCCGATGACCGCCTTCATCTCGGTGAAACCGTTCGACCCCAGCGCCCCCGACGACATCGCGGACCGCCTCGCCGGGGTCCCCGAGATCGAGGCCTGCCACAGCGTCGCGGGCGACGAGAACTACATCCTCAAGGTCCGGGTGGCCACCCCGCACGAGCTGGAGGAACTGCTCGCCCGGGTCCGCTCCCTCGCCGGTGTCTCGACCCGTACCACCGTGGTCCTCTCCACCCCCTACGAGTCCCGTCCGCCGCGCATCTGACGGCGCCCGCGCGGGAGCGCGGGGCCACGGCCGCGCGCCCGGCCGCCCCGGCTGCCGGGCGGCCCCCGCGAGGGGCGAGACTGGTGTCCATGAGTGAGTCCACTACCCCGTCCTCGACCGTCCTGCTGCGCCGCGGCGAGGTCCACAGTCCCGCGGACCCGTTCGCGACGGCCATGGTCGTCGAACGCGGCCAGATCGCCTGGGTCGGCTCGGAGGGCGCCGCGGACGCCTTCGCGGACGGGGTCGACGAGGTGATCGACCTGGACGGCGCCCTCGTCACCCCGGCATTCACCGACGCACACGTGCACACCACCGCCACCGGCCTCGCCCTCACCGGGCTCGACCTGTCCGGCGCCCCCACCCGCGAGGCGGCCCTCGCCCTCGTACGGGACTTCGCCGCCGCCCGCCCGGACGACCGGGTGCTCCTCGGTCACGGCTGGGACGCCGCCCGCTGGCCCGACGGGCAGCCGCCCGCGCGCGCCGAGCTGGACGCCGCGACCGGCGGCCGTCCCCTCTACCTCAGCCGGATCGACGTCCACTCGGCCGTCGTCACCACCGCCCTGCTCGACCTGGCGCCCGGTGACCTCGCGCGCGGGGACGGCCCGCTCACCGGCGAGGCCCACCACGCCGTACGCGCCGCGGCCCTCGGGGCCGTCACCCCCGCCCAGCGCGCCGGCGCCCAGCGCGCGGCCCTCGCGCACGCCGCCTCCCTCGGCATCGGAACCGTTCACGAATGCGCAGGCCCGGACATCTCCTCCGAGGACGACCTGACCGGCCTGCTGCGCCTGTCCGCCGAGGAGTCCGGGCCGCGGGTGATCGGCTACTGGGCCGAGCAGGACGTCGACAAGGCACGGGAGCTGGGCGCCGTCGGGGCCGCCGGAGACCTCTTCGTCGACGGCTCCCTCGGCTCCCACACCGCCTGCCTGCACCAGCCCTACGCCGACGCCGGCCACACCGGCACCGCCCACCTGGACGCCGCCGCCGTCGTCGCCCACGTCGTCGCCTGTACCGAGGCGGGCCTCCAGGCGGGCTTCCACGCCATCGGCGACGCCGCCGTGAGCGCCGTCGTGGAGGGAGTGCGCGCCGCCGCCGACAAGATCGGCCTCGCCCGCGTCCGGGCCGCCCGCCACCGGATCGAGCACGCCGAGATGCTCACCCCCGAGACGGTCGCGGCCTTCGCCGAACTGGGCCTCACCGCCTCCGTGCAGCCCGCCTTCGACGCGCTCTGGGGCGGCGAGGACGGCATGTACGCCCGGCGCCTGGGCGCCGAGCGGGCCCGCACGCTCAACCCCTTCGCCGCCCTGCTGCGCGCCGGCGTGCCGCTCGCCTTCGGCTCCGACAGCCCGGTCACCCCCCTCGACCCGTGGGGGACCGTCCGGGCCGCCGCCTTCCACCGCACCCCGGAGCACCGGGTCTCCGTCCGCGCCGCGTTCACGGCGCACACGCGGGGCGGCTGGCGGGCGATCGGCCGCGACGACGCGGGTGTCCTGGTGCCGGGTGTGCCGGCGGACTACGCCGTGTGGCGTACCGGCGAACTCGTGGTCCAGGCCCCGGACGACCGGGTGGCCCGCTGGTCGACCGACCCGCGCTCCGGCACCCCCGGCCTGCCCGACCTCACCCCCGGCCGGGACCTGCCCCTCTGCCTGCGTACCGTGGTGGGCGGCCGGACGGTCTTCGTACGGCCGGGCGAGTGATCTCCACGGCCGACGGGGCGATGATCTTCGCGCGGCCACGACCTGCGTCTCCTCCGCGCTGACCTGCGCATTGACATCAAAGGTGCAGGTGGAACGACTGTTGACAGGCGACGGCGGGGGGCCGGTAGGTTCGGCCGGGTCCACCACCGGACGCCCGACCGGGGAACCTTCCGCACACGCGTCGCGGCGCCGCTGAGTCAGGGACGGTGTGCCGCACCGGGGCACCGCCACTGGGAGCCAGGCTCAGTGCCCGCACCGCGACGAGGGAACGTTCCGGCCGGTCGGGAGGTGTGACCCGGGTGGGGCCCGGGCGCTCAGTAGACAACGGCCTGGGCCGATCCGCAGCCGGCGGGTCCCGGGCCGGCCCGAAGGGCGCCGGGCCCCCATCCGTCGCACAACGGCCTGAATCGGCCATCCCTACCCCGGTTCCGGGAAAACGACACCACCGTACGGCCGTCCTGTCGCGTCGGCGCAGGCCGCGGCGATTATGGTGGTCCTCTGTGTACGGACACGAAGGGGCAGTGGTGAACGACGGCGACGGGACGCCCGCGGCTGCGGCGCGGGAGAGGCGGTTCGGCCCGCTGGGCACGGCCCTGGTGATCATTCCGACCTACAACGAGGCGGAGAACATCAAGGCGATCGTCACGCGTGTGCGCGAGGCCGTCCCCGAGGCACACGTTCTCGTGGCCGACGACAACAGCCCCGACGGCACCGGCAAGCTCGCCGACGAGCTGGCGGCCGCGGACGACCACGTCCAGGTCATGCACCGCAAGGGCAAGGAGGGGCTGGGCGCCGCCTACCTCGCCGGCTTCCGCTGGGGCCTGGAGCACGGCTACGGCGTGCTGATCGAGATGGACGCCGACGGTTCCCACCAGCCCGAGGAACTGCCCCGGCTGCTGACCGCCCTCAAGGGCGCCGACCTCGTCCTCGGCTCGCGCTGGGTGCCCGGCGGCCGGGTGGTCAACTGGCCCAAGTCCCGCGAGATCATCTCGCGCGGCGGCAGCATGTACTCGAGGATCGCGCTCGACCTGCCGCTGCGCGACATCACCGGCGGCTACCGCGCCTTCCGCCGCGAGACCCTGGAGGGGCTCGGCCTCGAGGAGGTCGCCTCCCAGGGGTACTGCTTCCAGGTCGACCTCGCCCGCCGGGCGATCAAGGCCGGCTATCACGTCGTGGAGGTGCCGATCACGTTCGTCGAGCGGGAGCTCGGCGACTCCAAGATGAGCCGCGACATCCTGGTGGAGGCCCTGTGGCGGGTCACCACGTGGGGCGTGGGGGAGAGGGTCGGCAAGGTGCTCGGCCGCGACAGGCAGTCCGGCACGGCGGCCGACGGGCAGACGGCTTCGGGTGACAAGTCGACAGATTCCCCCGACGCGTCGGCGAAGGCGTCCGACGCCAAGGCCTGACCGCCCTCTTATGCCGCACTGAGCCGGGGCCAGGCACACTGGGAGTATGACGACTGGCGCTCAGACCCCCAGGTCCCCCGCCCGGCCTCCGCGCTCCCGGCTGCGCACCTTCCTGCCGCTGGGCGCCGCCGCCTGGCTGGTGCTGGAGATCTGGCTGCTGACCGTGGTCGCGGGGGCGACCAGCGGTTTCGTGGTCTTCCTGCTCCTGGTCGCCGGTGTCGTCCTCGGCTCCATGGTCATCAAGGCGGCGGGCCGCCGGGCCTTCCGCAACCTCACCGAGACGCTCAACCAGCAGCAGTCGGCCATGCGGACGGGCGTGCCGCCCGAGGCCCGCCCGGGCAGCGAGGGCAACGGCCTGATGATGCTGGGCGGGCTGCTGCTGATCCTGCCCGGTCCGATCTCGGACGTACTAGGCCTGCTCATGCTGCTGCCCCCGGTGCAGAAAGGCGTCAGCCGCTACGCCCAGCGGACGGTGGAGCGCAAGCTCCGCGACGCCGGGCCCGGCACCCTGGGCGACGCCTTCCGCCAGGCCCGGATGCAGCACTCGGACGGCAAGGTCGTCCAGGGCGAGGTCATACGGGACGACCCGGACGACACCCCGCAGGACCCGCGCCCACCGCTGACGCGCTGAGTCCGCGGTCCGGGCCCGGTCCGGCACGGCACGGCAAAACCGCGGGTGCCGTACATGAAGTCCATGTACGGCACCCGCGGTTTTTGTTCGGTTGTGTCGCCTACGGTTTCCCGCTACGCACTCTTGCGGCTGTCTCGCGGATGGACCGCGATGTTCATAGCGCCGGAGCGCAGAACGGCCAGCCGCTCCTCGAGGACCTCTTCGAGTTCCTCGCGGGTGCGTCGCTCCATCAGCATGTCCCAGTGCGTACGCGCGGGCTTGGCCTTCTTCTCCTCAGGGCCGTCGCCGTCAACCAGGAGTGCCTGGGCCCCGCAGACCTTGCACTCCCACTCCGGCGGGATCTCCGCCTCGACCGAGAAGGGCATCTCGAACCGATGCCCCTTCTCGCATGCGTACTCCACGGCCTGGCGCGGGGCCAGGTCGATGCCGCGGTCCGTCTCGTAGCTGGTCACCACGAGGCGCGTGCCGCGAAGAGCTCGCTCACTCATGAATCGTGCCTCCCGGGCTTGTCGCCCACAGGACAGGTGTCGCTGTCGTCGTCATCCGGTCAACGTCCGGGCGGCGGTAAAGATTCCCGTCCCGACTCCCGATCCGGGCCCTGCGTCGCCGTCGCAGCCGCAGCCTTGCAACCAGTGCAGTACCCGCCGACGTCCGGTTTGTCACCTCTGCTGGCAGATGTGACATAGCGATTCGGCACCTTTGACGCGCAGTAACGGTACGCCTGGCAGGCCAAACGCGTACACTACAGCCCTTTCGCGCCGAGTGCTAAATCCTTTCGGGTACCGGGTTGCCCGCGTCGCCGATCGCCCGCCGCACCGGGACCCGCGCGAGCAGCACGAAGCCGATGACGAAGAAGGCCACCAGCGAGATGATCGCGTCCCGGTAGCTCCCGGTCAGCTGGTAGGTCAGCCCGAAGAGCAGCGGCCCGAGCCAGCTCATCCCGCGGTCGCTCAGCTCGTACGCCGAGAAGTACTCCGCCTCCTTGCCCGGCGGAACCAGGTGGGAGAACAGGGAGCGGGACAGGGCCTGGCTGCCGCCCAGGACGAGCCCGATCCCGGCGGCCAGCACGAAGAACCACCCCGGCGCCCCGGCCGGCAGGAAGTACCCGGCCGCGAGGGTCACCGTCCAGGCGACCAGCGACCCGAGGATCGTGCGTTTGGCCCCGTACCTCCGGGCCAGCCGGCCGAGCGCCAGCGCGCCCACCACCGCCAGCACCTGGACCAGCAGCACCGCCACGATGAGCGTGGACTGTCCGAGGTCCAGTTCCTCGGAGCCGTAGACCGAGGCCTGGGAGATCACCGTCTGGATGCCGTCGTTGTAGACCAGGTACGCCAGCAGGAAGGCCAGCGTCAGCGGGCGGCGGCGCATGTCGCGGACGGTCGCCGCGAGCTGCCGGAAGCCGGGCAGCGCCGCCTCCCGTGCCGCCGCGCGCCGGTCGCGCAGCCGTCGGAGCGGAATGAGCGCGAAGGCGCCCCACCACAGTCCCGCCGACGCCAGACAGATGCGGACCGCCGCGCTCTCGCTCAGTCCGAAGGAGTCGTGGCCGGTGTAGAGGACCAGATTGACGATCAGGACCAGGGAGCCGGCCGCGTAGCCGAAGGCCCAGCCGCGGGAGGAGACCGCGTCGCGCTCCTCGGGCGGGGCGATCTGGGGCAGGTAGGAGTTGTAGAGCATCATGGCGACCGACTGCGCGGCATTGGCGACGACCAGCAGCAGGCCGCCCAGCAGGTAGCGGTCGCCGTCGAGGAAGAACATGGCGGTCGTGGCCGCGGCCCCGGTGTACGCGGCGGCGGCCAGCAGCGGCTTCTTGCGCCCCGAGCGGTCGGCCGCCGCGCCCACCAGGGGCATCACCAGCACCGCGACGATCACCGACAGCGACACCGAGTACGCGAAGAACGACCCGGCGCGCACCGGTATGCCCAGCGGGTGGACGTACCCGTCCGCGTCCGCCGCCGACTCCGCGACCGAGGTGAGATAGGGCCCCAGGAACACGGTGAGCACGCTCGTCGAGTAGACGGAGCACGCCCAGTCGTAGAAGTACCAGCCACGCTGCTCGCGCCGCCGTTCGGCGGCCGGGTCGGCCCCGTCCGCCGCATCCGTCCGCAGGGTGTCGGTGCCCACCGTGCCCTCGCTTCCCCGTGAACGCGCACCGTCCCCGGGGTGCGGCCGGGTCATCCCCAGGCGCCGCGGTCCTCCATGACCTTGCGCAGTGTGTCGATGTGATCGGTCATGATGCCATCCACCCCCAGGTCCAGAAGCCGGTGCATGCGGTCCGGATCGTTCACCGTCCAGACGTGCACCTGCAGCCCGCGCGCGTGTGCGGCCCGCAGGAAGCGGTGATCCACCACCGGGACGCCCGACTGCGTCTCGGGAACCTGCGCGGCCACCGCCGAGCGGCGCAGCGGGAACGGCACGCCCCAGGAACGCAGCCGCAGTCCGAGGACGCCGCGGGTGCCGTACGAGGTGGCCAGGCGCGGGCCGGCCAGCCGCTGGGCGCGGACCACGCGCGCCTCGGAGAACGAGCCGACGCAGATCCGGTCCCAGGCGTTGTGCCGTCCGATCAGCTCCAGGAGCGGCTCCAGGGCCGGCTCCGCCTTCACGTCGACGTTCCAGCGCACCCCGGGGAAGGTCTCCAGGAGCTCCTCGAAGAGCGGCACCGGTTCCTCGCCCGCCACGCGCGCGTGGCGCACGTTCTCCCACGGCAGGTCGGCGATCCGCCCGGCCCCGTCCGTCACCCGGTCCAGGGTCCCGTCGTGGAAGGCGACCAGCTTCCCGTCCCGCGTGGCGTGCACGTCGGTCTCGATGTACCGGTAGCCCGCCCCGACGGCCCGGCGGAACTGCCGCAGCGTGTTCTCCAGGCCGTCCGCCGCCCCGCCCCGGTGGGCGAAGGCGATGGGGCCCGGATGGTCGAGGTAGGGGTGGCGTATCGGGGTGGTCACCGACGCAGTATCGCGCGCCGGGGTTGACCGGCGGCAACCACCGTGCTGCCGTCCGGTGCCTCCGGCACGGCGAACGCGCGCAGGAACACCTGGGCGAGCGGGCCGATCGACACGGCGTAGAGCAGGGTGCCGAGGCCCACCGTGCCGCCGAGCGCGAAGCCCGTCACCACGACAGTGATCTCGACGGCGGTCCGCACCAGCCGCACCGAGAGCCCCGTGCGCTGGTTCAGCCCCGTCATCAGGCCGTCCCGGGGGCCCGGGCCGAAGCGCGCGGCGATGTACAGCCCGGTCGCCGCGCCGTTCAGGACGATGCCCGCCACCATCGCGGCGATCCGCAGCGTCCAGCCGTGGGCGTCCGGCACGACGCTCAGCGTGGCGTCCATCGCGGCGCCGATCACGAGCACGTTGGAGACGGTGCCGAGGCCCGGCCGCTGGCGCAGCGGGATCCACAGCAGCAGGACCAACGCGCCCACGACGGTCAGCACCACGCCCATCGACAGCCCGGTGTGCTCCGCCAGGCCCTGGTGCAGCACGTTCCACGGTTCGAGGCCGAGCCCGGACCTGACCAGCAGCGCCGAACTCGCCCCGTACAACACCAGGCCGCCGTAGAGCTGGATCAGCCGCCGTGCGAGTCGCTTCTCGGACAAAAGGTGCCCCCTGGGTGGTGGTAGTGGACTGCCACATGACACCCTGTGGCTTCAGAAGAAGAGTCAACCATGGCCAATTCGGGGAAGGTGGACTGATTTCCATGGCGCAGTGGACCTCGGCCGTGGGGGCGGGGCAGCTCGCGCGGCTGCTCGGCTCCCAGCAGGACCGCCCGGCCGGGCCCGGCACGCGCCGTCCGCCGGCCTACCGCGCGCTCGCCGACGGCATCCGGCTGCTCGTCCTCGAGGGCCGCGTCCCGGTCGCCGCCCGGCTGCCCGCCGAACGCGAACTTGCCCTCGCCCTGACCGTCAGCCGGACCACCGTCGCTGCCGCCTACGAGGCGCTGCGGGCCGAGGGCTTCCTGGAGTCCCGGCGGGGGGCGGGCAGCTGGACCGCGGTTCCGGCCGGGAACCCGCTGCCCGCGCGCGGACTCGAGCCGCTGCCCCCCGAGGCGCTCGGCTCGGTGATCGACCTGGGATGCGCGGCGCTGCCCGCGCCCGAGCCCTGGCTCACCCGCGCGGTGCAGGGCGCCCTCGAGGAGCTGCCGCCGTACGCGCACACCCACGGCGACTACCCGGCCGGCCTGCCCGCGCTGCGCGCGATGATCGCCGAGCGCTACACCGCGCGGGGCATCCCCACCATGCCCGAGCAGATCATGGTGACCACGGGGGCGATGGGCGCCATCGACGCCATCTGCCACCTCTTCGGCGGGCGCGGCGAGCGGATCGCCGTGGAGTCCCCGTCCTACGCCAACATCCTCCAGCTGATGCGCGAGGCCGGGGCCAGGCTGGTGCCCGTCGCGATGGCCGAGGGCCTCACCGGCTGGGACGTGGATCGCTGGCGCCAGGTGCTGCGCGACGCCGCGCCCCGGATCGCCTACGTCGTCGCCGACTTCCACAACCCCACCGGTGCGCTCGCCGACGACGACCAGCGGCGACGGCTGGTCGACGCGGCCCGCTCGGCGGGGACGGTGCTCGTCGCCGACGAGACGATGAGCGAGCTGTGGCTGGACGACGTCGAGATGCCGCGCCCCGTGTGCGCCTTCGACCCGGCCGGGTCCACCGTGATCACCGTCGGCTCGGCGAGCAAGGCCTTCTGGGCCGGGATGCGCATCGGCTGGGTCCGCGCCGCGCCCGACGTGATCCGCAGCCTGGTCGCCGCACGGGCGTACGCCGACCTGGGCACACCGGTGCTGGAGCAGCTCGCCGTGAACTGGCTGTTCAGCACCGGAGGCTGGGAGCAGGCCGTGACGGTGCGCCGCGAGCAGGCCCGGCAGAACCGGGACGAGCTGGTGGCGGCGGTGCGTCGGGAGCTGCCCGACTGGGAGTTCGAGGTGCCCCGCGGTGGGCTCACCCTCTGGGTGCGCACGGGGGGGCTGTCGGGATCCCGGCTCGCCGAGGCGGGGGAGCGGGTGGGCGTCCGCGTCCCGTCCGGGCCGCGCTTCGGGGTCGACGGTGCCTTCGAGGGGTACGTCCGGCTGCCGTTCACGGTCGGCGGCGCGGTCGCCGAGGAGGCGGCGGTACGACTGGCCGCGGCGGCCCGGCTGGTGGAGAGCGGCGGCGTCGGGGGCGGCGGAGAGGCACCGCGGACGTTCGTGGCCTAGGGCCTTTCGGGCTCGGCTGCCGGGGGCTCCGGGAGGGACGTGGGCCGGACGGTGGAGAGGCGGCGGGGGCCGGGACGGGCGGTGGGGGCGTCGTCCCGGCCGGGGCGTCAGGAGGTCTCCGCCGCGACCGCGTCGGCGGGAACCGTCTCAGCGGGCGCGGCTTCGGCCGGCGTCCCGGCCGTCGCCTTCTCCGCCGTCACCGTGTCCGGCTCCGTCTCCGCGGTCGCCTCCGGCTCGCTCGCGACCACGTGGACCGGGGTGCCCTGCTTCTCCATGGAGACGGCCTTGGCCTTCGCCCCGGCAGCCTCCACCTCCGCCTCGGCCTCCGGGGGGAGGGGCGCCTGCTCCCCGTCCGCCGGTGTCGTGCGCGGGGGGAGCAGGTCGAGCACCGCCTGCCGGTGGGCCTCGCTCGTCGCGTCGTCGTAGGGGTCCGGGGTGGCCGGGACCTGGAGGCGATGCACCGGGCCGGTGCCGATTCGGGCGTACCCCCGGCCGGGCGGTACCTGGTCGAGCGGAGTGGTGTGCGGGGGAGCACCCAGCGCGTTCGCCAGTTCGTCCGCGGTGGCCGGGCCGAGCACGACACGCGCGCGCGTGTGCTGCCGTACGGCGTCGGTGAGGCTGTCGAGGGCGTCGAGCTGGTCGGCGACGACCACCGTCACGTTCGCCGCCCGGCCGTGCCGCAGGGGGACCTGGAGCAGGGTCTGCGGGTCGCGGCGCCCGCCCGTGTCGGCGAGGTGCGTGAACGCGGTCGGACGGTCCAGGAAGACCCACAGGGGCCGCCGGGTGTCGTCCGGTGCCGCCAGGCCCTCCTGACGGGCCCGGTTCACGGCGATCAGCCGCCGCTCCGTCTCCGCGGCGGCCCACTCCAGGCTGGTCAGCGCGCCGGTGAGGCCGCACTCCACGGCCAGGACGCCGTCCCGGCCGACCAGGCAGGCGTACTCCCCGGTGCCCCCGCCGTCCACGATCAGCAGGTCGCCGTGGTGCAGCGCCTGGAGGGCGACCGAGCGCAGCAGGGTGGACGTGCCGGTGCCGGGCTGCCCCAGGACCAGCAGGTGGGGCTCGGTCGAGCGGATGCCGGTGCGCCAGACGACCGGCGGTACGTCCCGCTGCTCCACGCCGTGGGTGAGCGGGAGCGTGCGCTGGACGCGCGTCGGGTCGGTGAAGCCGAGGACGGTCTCGCCGGGCGCCGTCACGAAACGCTGGGCGGCGATGTCGGTCGGGAGCGCCGCGAGCACGTCGACGGAGAGGTGGTTGGCCTCCTCGTCCCAAGTGAAGCGGTACTCCCGGCCCCGGCCGGACTTCGCGGTGAGCAGGTGCTCGATCCGGGCCCGGGACTCCGCCTCCCCGTCGGTGAAGTAGGCGGGGTAGCGGATCACCAGGTGGGCGACGCGCCCGTCCTCGTCGAACTCGTGGGCGGGGAACGCCTTCTCCCAACCGCCGCCGTGGGCGTACAGGGGGTCGGGGTCCTCCGCGATGGAGAAGTACGGGACCAGCGCCTCGTAGAGCGACTGCAGGCGCCTGGTCCGGGTGTCGTCGGTGCCCTCGGGCGCCGCCGGGGTGCGTTCCCTGCCCTGCCAGGCTGCCGCCGCCATCAGGACGATGACGGCGAGCAGCGGGCCGTACGGCACGAGCGCCACGACCAGGACCACCGAGGCCACCAGGAACAGCAGCGCGCCGCGCCGGTCCCTGGGGGTCTCGGTCCATCTGCGCGTCCCGGCCGCGGCCAGTCGGCGCAGACCGCGAGCGATCGTGATCAGCGGCTGGAGGACGTCGGTGGCGCTGTCGGCCGCCGTCCGGGCCAGCTCCCGGCTCCGGGCGAGCTGTGCGCCGCCGTTGCTCAGAATGCGGGGGAGGGGCCGCCGGGCCACTGCTGCCTCCTGGAGGTGCGTACGTGCGGATGTCGGGCGGGGGAAGGGGGTCGTCAGAACTTGATGCCGCCGAGGAGGCCCGCCAGGCTCTCGCCGCCCGCCTTGATGCTCGGGGCGATGGCCGTACTCGCGAGATAGAACCCGAACAGTACGGCGACCAGCGCGTGCGAGGCCTTGAGGCCGTCCTTGCGGAAGAAGATGAAGACGACGATGCCGAGCAGGACCACGCCTGAGATCGAGAGGATCATGTGAGTTCTCCTGGTTCACGGGGACAGTCACCATGAGTACTTCCAGGCTCACAGCATGTATCCATACGATAAAAGGTGCAAATGGGGGAAATTCGACCGAATTACCTCAGGTGGCGGAGCGGTCCTTGGGCCGCCCGGGTGTGTCGCGAGCCAGTACCCTGGCGGTTCACCCGCACGGCCACACCGCTCGTGGCCGTGCGTACCCGTAGTCCCCGGCGTTCGTCAGACCCGTACGAGCGTCACGCAGGTAGTGAGAGGTGGTCCGGCCGATGAGTGAAGCCCCCGACCCCGAGGTCGTGGAGCTGGCGACCAAGATCTTCGATCTGGCCCGGCAGGGCCGGACCGAGGAGCTGGTGGCGTACGTGGACGCCGGTGTTCCGGCCGACCTCACCAACGACCGCGGCGACTCCCTCGTCATGCTCGCCGCCTACCACGGCCACGCCGACGCGGTCCGCGCGCTGCTGGCCCGTGGCGCCGAGGCCGACCGTGTCAACGACCGGGGGCAGACGCCGCTCGCCGGAGCCGCCTTCAAGGGTGAGACCGACGTGACCAAGGCGCTGCTGGAGGCGGGCGCGGACCCGGCGGCGGGCACCCCGTCGGCCGTCGACACGGCCCGGATGTTCGCCCGGACGGACCTGCTGGAGCTGTTCGGCGCCCGGTGACGGGGCGGTGGAGACGGTCCTGTCCAGGCCTGCTCCACATTTTCTGACCAGGGAAAACACTGGAAACGGGGGAGGCGGTACAGGGCCGCCGAAATTTCGGTCGCGGCAGATGTGACCGCCGGGCCATCATGACGACGTGGTTCACGGACGTGATGGCTGGGCAGGTGTTGCCGCACCGCGCGGGCCGTGACTCGGCCCGCAAGGGCCACCGACGAGAGGCAGAGGAACATGGTCTTCAGCAAGCAAGAGACGGCGGGCGCTCCGACGTGTTGGCGCACGGCCAGGTAACGCGTGCTCCCCGGTTGCGTCGACGCTTGATGTGAGGCTGTTTCCCATGTTCGATCCGGTCATAGCGCCCAGCGGTACGCTGCTCGGCCTGCTTCAGCGGGGTCGCGGCGACGGCACGCTGCACGCGCTCACCGCGCCGCGTGCCGAAGCGCTCGCAGCGCTGAACCACTGCGTGCTCCACGACCCCCGCCACGACTGGCAGGTCGAGAACCGCTCCCTCTACTACGCCCGCCTCTACCTCGACCTGAACGGCGAGCTGGACGCGATCGAGGCCCACCTCTTCGACCCCGAGGACGTCCTGGACGCCGACGAGTCGCGCACCGGGCTGGCCCTCGCCGTCCTCGGCCACCTCGCCTCCTACGGCAGGCTGGACGCGCTCCAGCTGCTGCGCCGGTACGCCGCCCACGGCGTCAACTGGGCGTGGGCCCTGGACGAGCTGGCACTGCGCGACGACGACGCGGGACTGCGTGCCCTCGCCGCGCCCGTCCTGGCCCGCTTCCCGCGCGACGCCGAGGGCGAGGCCGAGCTGGCCGCCGCGGTGCGGGACGCCTTCGAACCCAGGCCCTGGCGCCTGTGGGCCGAGGATCCCCGGGAATCGATCGCCACGCGCGTGCGTGCCGCCCAGGAGACGGGCTGCTTCGACCGCTGGCAGCGCCAGATGGACTCCTCCGGGCCGCGCCCCGGCTGGAGCGTGCGAGCCGTCTTCGAATGGGCCGAGCAGGGGGTCGAGCGCGGCACCCCGCTGCATGTGCCGGCCGCCCGCTGCCTCACGGCCGTCGCCGGGCCCGAGGACCGCCCCGAGATCGTCGAGGCCGCGCGGTCGGGCACCGAGGGCGCCCGCTGCACCGCCCTGCGCTATCTCGCCGACAGCAACGACCCGGACGTCCTCGACCTGATCGACGGAGCCGTGGCGACGGGGTCGACCCCCGTGGTGGAGGCCGCCGTCGCCACCTACGAGCGGATGCGCAGCCTCGCCGCCGTCGACCGGGCCCGTGGCTGGGTGCACCGGCCCGACGCCCTGGGGGCCGCAGCCGGACGGGTCCTCGCCTGCCGGGGCGCCGCCCAGGACCGCGATCTCGTGCTCGCCGCCCTGCGGGAGGCGGTACGCGGCGAAGGCCCCGACGCGCCGACCCTGTGGACCCTCGTCGACGGCACCGGACGGCTCGGCATCGCCTGCGCCGCGCCCGTACTGCGTCACATCTACCGCGAAACCGCCTCCTCCCACCTGCGCGGCCGGGCCGCCCGCGCGCTGGCCGCCACCGATCCGTCCTTCGCGGCGGGCTTCGCCATCGAGTGCCTGTGGGACTGCGAGGAGACCACCCGCGAACTGGCCGCGCGCCACGCCGAGACCGGCGACAACCGCGTCGTCGAGCGGCTGCGCAGGCTCGCCGCCGACCCGGCCGAGGAGGACGAGGTCCAGACGGCGGTACGCAGCCGCTTCGGGCCGGACTCGCCCGCCGTGTGAGAGCGCCGGCACCCGGCGCGGAGCGGAGCCGCGCCGGCCGCGCGGCTCGAGCCCGGTGACGCGCCGGGTGAACGGGGGATGGACCGCGGCTCAGCCGGGCGTGGCCGCCGTCCGGCCCGCCGGGTGGGCGGGGCAACGCTCACAGGACGTTCCTCGGCCGGAAAGATCGACGTTGACGCGAGCACGTCCAGTCCGGCGACAACACCTGTATGCGTGTCGTCATCGTGACCGAATCCTTTCCCTCCGATGTCAACGGCGTCGCCCACTGCGCGCTCCAGACCGCCCGGCACCTCGTGGACCGAGGTCACGACTGCGTCGTCGTCGCGCCGGCCACCTCCGCCGCCGCCGAGGCGGACACGCGGGCTCCGTGCCGCGTCGTCCGGATCCCCTCGTCCCGCTCCCCGGCTACCCGCAGGTCCGCGTCGCCCTGCCCAGCCGGCGGGTCGCCGCCGCGATCGCCGCGCACCGCGCCGACCTCGTGCACCTCGCGGGGCCCTTCGTCCTCGGTGTCCGGGGCATGGCCGCCGCCGCCCGGCTCGGCGTCCCGGCCGTGGCCGTCTACCAGACCGACCTCGCCGGCTACGCCCGTACGTACATGGGGGCGGGCGAAGCGGCCGCCTGGCGGCGCATCCGCTCCGTGCACGCCGCCGCCGACCTCACCCTCGCCCCGTCCAGCGCGGCCCTGCGCGACCTCGAGGCGCATCGCGTGCCCCGGGTCGGCCTGTGGCCGCGCGGAGTGGACACCGACCGCTTCCGGCCCGACCGGCGGGACCCGGCGCTGCGTCGCGCACTCGCCCCGAACGGCGAACCGATCGTCGGCTACGTCGGCCGCCTCGCCCCCGAGAAGCAGGTGGAGCTGCTGTCCGGCGCCTGCGCCCTGGACGGCGTGCGCGTCGTGGTCGTCGGCGACGGACCCAGCCGACCCGGCCTCGAGCAGACGCTGCCCGGCGCCGTCTTCCTCGGCCGCCGCACCGGCGACGAACTCGCCCGGATCTTCGCCTCGCTGGACGTCTTCGTGCACACCGGCCCCTTCGAGACGTTCTGCCAGACCGTGCAGGAGGCCATGGCGAGCGGCGTGCCCGTCGTCGCGCCGGCGGCGGGCGGACCGCTGGACCTCGTGGCGCACGGGCGCACCGGGCTGCTCGTGCCGCCGCGCGACGCCGCCGCCGTGCGGGACGCCGTGCGGTCCCTGTCCGCGGACCCCGGACTGCGGGCCGCCTACGGTGCCGCCGGGAGGACCACCGTGGAGGGACGGACCTGGGCGGCCGTCGGCGACCGGCTGATCGGGCACTACACCGACGTGCTCGCCTCCCGGAAGGCGGTGCCGGCGGCATGAGCGGGCTGCGGATCGTCCGGCTCGCCAACTTCGTCACACCCGCGTCCGGCGGACTGCGCACCGCGCTCCGCGAGCTGGGCAAGGGGTACCGCGCGGCCGGACACGATCCCGTACTCGTCGTCCCCGGCCGGCAGGCCGACGACCGGGAGACCGGACAGGGCCGGGTGATCACGCTCCCGGGGCCGCCGCTGCCGGGCACCGGCGGATACCGCGTCCTGACCGACCGGAGGCGCGTGGCCGTCCTGCTGGAGGAGCTGGCCCCCGACCGCCTGGAGGTGTCCGACCGCACCACCCTGCGCTGGACCGGCAGGTGGGCCAGGCGTGCCCGGGTCCCCGCCGTGATGGTCTCCCACGAGACCACCGACGGCGTGCTGCGCACCTGGGGCCTGCCCGAAGCCGCGGCCCGACGCACCGCCGACGCCCTCAACGTCCGAACGGCGCACGCCTACGCGCGCGTGGTGTGCACCACGGAGTTCGCCGAACGGGAGTTCGTCCGCGTCGGCGCCCGCAACGTGGTACGCGCCCCGCTCGGCGTCGACCTCACCGGTCGCGGCCCCGGACTGCACGACCCGGAGCTGCGGGCACGGCACGCGCGCGGGGACGAGCGGCTGCTGGTGCTGTGCTCCCGGCTGTCCGTGGAGAAGCGTCCCGGTACGGCACTCGACGCGCTGGCGGAGCTGCGGCGGCGTGGCGTGCGGGCGGTACTGGTGGTGGCCGGGGACGGCCCGCTGCGCCCGCGACTCGAACGACGGGCGCGGTCCCTCGGGCTGCCGGTGACCTTCCTCGGCCACGTCGCCGACCCCGGGCTGCTCGGCGTCCTCCAGGCATCCGCCGACGTGTGCCTGGCCCCTGGACCCGCCGAGACCTTCGGGCTCGCCGCCCTGGAGGCGATGGCGTGCGGCACCCCCGTGGTGGCGAGCGCGTCCTCGGCGCTGCCGGAGGTGATCGGCGCCGCCGGTGCCGTCGCCGCCGATCGCGGGGACGCCTTCGCGGACGCCGTGGAGCTGCTCCTGGCGCGCCGGGAGCGGGACCGCCGGGAGGCGGCACGCGCGCGGGCCGAGTGCTTCGGCTGGAACACGTCCGTCGAGGCGTTCCTGACCGCACACGAGGCGACCCTCCCGACGCGTGCTCCCGCGGAGCCGCCGCCGACGGCTCCCGTGCTGCCGGAGACCGCGCCGTGACGCCGTCGGCTGGTGGCCTGCCGGATCGGCGCCCCGGAGGTCTTCGCCCGGCGGCGGGCGCGTGGCCCGCCGAATGGGCGCCCTGGAGGTCTTCGCCCGGCCGCGGGCGCGCAGGGCCGACCGGTGTCGCAGACCGTCCCCGAGCCGTGTCGTGGCATCGGGGATCAGGCCACGCGGTACTGCTCGTCGCGGGCGTCGGTGAGGAACATCTGCCCCGGCGCGTGGGTGAGCGCGAAGGGCGGCCGCGAGGCCATGACCGCCGCCTGCGGAGTCACGCCGCAGGCCCAGAACACCGGGATGTCGTCGGGCTCGCGGTCCACCGCATCGCCGAAGTCGGGCCGGTCCAGGTCGTCGATGCCGAGCGCGGACGGGTCCCCGCAGTGCACGGGGCTGCCGTGCACCGCCGGGAGCAGGCTGCTCTCGTGGATCGCCGCCGACAGGTGCGCGGGCGGTACCGGACGCATCGAGACCACCATCGGCCCGCGCAGTCGCCCCGCCGGACGGCACGCGCGCGAGGTGACGTACATGGGGACGTTGCGGCCCTGCTCGACGTGGCGGATCGGGACACCGGCCGCGGCCAGCGCCCACTCGAAGGTGAAACTGCACCCGATCAGGAACGTCACCAGGTCGTCCCGCCAGTGCCCGCGCACGTCCGACGGCTCGTCCACCAGCTCGCCGTCCCGCCACACCCGGTAGCGCGGCAGATCGGTGCGCAGATCGGCGCCGTGGGCGAGCACCGTGGTCCAGGACCCGGCGTCGGTGACGTCGAGCACCGGACAGGGCTGCGGGTTGCGGGTGCAGAACAGCAGCATGTCGTAGGCCCAGTCGGCCGGCACCGAGATCAGGTTGGCCTGGGTGTGGCCGGCGGCGACCCCGGCCGTGGGGCCGGTCAGCCCCTTCCGGAAGCGGGCGCGGGCCGTCTTCGGGCTCCACGCGTGCGCGTGCTCGTCGACGAGGGCGAGCGGCCGGTCCCCGGTCGGGGAGTGCGGACGGTTCATGCCAGTTCCTTTCCGCGGGTCTCCGGCAGCCCCAGCAGGGCCAGTGCCGCTATGCCGTAGCCGATGGCGCCGAAGACCAGCGCGCCGCCCACGCCCCAGCTGTCGGCGAGGAAGCCGACCGTGGTGGGGAAGACGGCGCCCACGGCGCGTCCGGTGTTGTACGTGAAGCCCTGGCCCGCGCCCCGCACCGCCGTCGGGTACAGCTCGCTCAGATACGAACCGAACCCGCTGAAGATGGCCGACATGCAGAAGCCGAGCGGGAAACCCAGCACCAGGAGCAGGGTGTCGGCGCCGCGGGGGATGTTCGCGTACGCCAGGATGCAGACCGCCGACAGCAGTGCGAAGAGCCAGATGTTGCGCCTGCGGCCCAGCACGTCGGTGAGCACACCGCCGGTGAGGTAGCCCAGGAAGGCGCCCGAGATGAGGAACGTCAGGTAGCCGCCGGTGCCGACGACCGACAGATCGCGCTCGTCCTTCAGGTACGTCGGAACCCAGGTGGCGAGGGTGTAGTACCCGCCCTGGACGCCGGTCGACAGCAGGCTCGCGAAGAGCGTGACGCGCAACAGCCCCGGCGAGTCCGCCGTGCCCGACTTGAAGATCGCCGCGAACGAACCCCTGCCGGCTCCCTTCTCCCGGACCTCGGCGGCCCGCGGCGCGTCCTGGACGCTGCGCCGCACCCACACCACGAGCAGCGCGGGCAGTGCACCCGTCCAGAACATGACACGCCAGGCCAGGTCGTCCCCGGCCAGCGAGAAGACCAGCGTGTACACCAGCACCGCGAGCGCCCAGCCCACGGCCCACGAGCTCTGGATCGCGCCGAGTGTGCGCCCGCGGTGCCTGGGACTCGCGTACTCGGCCACCAGGATGGCGCCGACCGCCCACTCGCCGCCGAAGCCGAGGCCCTGGAGGGCGCGGAAGACGAGCAGCGTCTCGTAGTTGGGCGCGAAGCCGCAGGCCACCGTGAACACGGCGTAGGTGATCACGGTGAGCAGCAGCGCCCTGACCCGGCCGACGCGGTCCGCCAGCACACCCGCGAGCGCGCCGCCGATCGCCGAGACGACCAGCGTGACCGTGGTGAGCAGCCCGGTCTGGCCGCTGTCCAGACCGAAGTACGCGGCCAGCGCCACCATGGTCAGGGGCAGCGTGAAGTAGTCGTAGGAATCGAGGGCGTAGCCGCCGAACGCGCCGCCGAAGGCGCGGCGGCCCCGCGGGCCGAGGGCGCGCAGCCAGCCGAACGGACCCTCTTCCGTGGGGTGTTCGGCCGCGCCCCGGGGACGAGTGCCGGAGGGGAGGATCCGTGGGGGAGGGGGAGTGCTCATGGTGCACCTCGCAGTGGGAGGACGGAGGGTGCTGGTCGAGCGGTAGAGCGACGTACTTGGGGCACCGTAGGGGATCGTTCAACGATCCCTCAATACCCCTGTTGTTTCGTTCTGGTATCTGCGATTGAATTCCGGGCATGGCAGAGCAGTTGACGGGACTGGCCGACGACCGCGCCCTCCTCGGGCGCACCAGCACCGCCGAGCGGGTCTCGGACATCCTCAGGAGCCGGATAGCCGAGGGCTACTTCCCGCCCGGGACCCGCTTGTCCGAGGACAGCATCGGCGGCGCCCTCGGCGTCTCCCGCAACACCCTGCGCGAGTCGTTCCGCCTGCTCACACACGAACGGCTCCTGGTCCACGAGCTGAACCGCGGCGTCTTCGTCCGGGTCCTCACCGTCGAGGACGTCGAGGACATCTACCGCACCCGTTCCCTCGTGGAGTGCGCCGTCGTCCGCGGCCTCGGCGAGCCGCCGTACCCGCTGGACGGGCTCGCCGAGGCCGTCGAGGACGGGCGGCGGTCGGCCCGCGAAGGTGACTGGAAAGGCGTGGGTACGGCCAACATCCACTTCCACCGGGAACTGGTGGCCCTCGCCGGCAGCGAACGCACCGACGAACTGATGCGCAGCGTCTTCGCCGAACTGCGCCTCGCCTTCCACGTCGTGGACGACCCCCGGCGCCTGCACGAGCCGTACATCGCCCGGAACGCGGAGATCCTCGCGACACTGGAGAGCGGCGAGCGGGAGACGGCGGCGCGACTGCTCGCGGTCTACCTGGAGAACTCGCTCGAGCGCGTCGTGGAGGTCTACCTGCGGCGGGTCGGGGACGACGCGTAGGGCAGGGGCGCAGGGCGGGCCCGGGCCCGGCCGGCAAGGGGCCCATCTGCGTCGTTTGGGCCGATGTCAGACCGAGGACCTAGTCTGTGCACCGTGACTTCGCCTGCATCGACGGACAGCGTTCCGCCCCAGCTCAGCGCGGGGCCGCGCCCCGCCCCGGGCCCGGCCGCCGACGAGGGGCTGGCGCGGCGGCTGCGCGCGCTCGCCTGCACGGCGCCGCTGCACGACCTCGACGCACGCAAGGCCAACCTCGCCGGCGAGTACTCGGTGTACGGCATGGCGGAGGTCGCCCTCGCCGCCATCGACCTCGTCACGCTGAACATGGACTTCGACACCGGCGCCGACCACGACCAGATAGTGGCCAGGCTGATCCCGCGCGTCGCCGCCCAGGCCCCGCGCCGCCCCGCCGCCGAGCACGAACGGGTGGCCCGCTGGGTCCTGGAGAACCTGATCAACGTCGGCAGCGTCGACCGCGGCTTCCGCGCGGTGTACGGCACCTTCGGACCCGACGGCACCTACGTCCGCCGCGACTACGACTTCAAGCTGCTGGAGGAGGTCCCCGGCCCCGGCGGCACCGTCTACCTGCGCACCACCGACGAGGCGGTCAACGTCCTCGTCGGCGCCCTGGACACCGACGTCACCAGCGCCCAGATCGCCGCCGAGGTCAAGCTGGAGGTGCTGATCAGCCGCGGCCGCCTCGCCGACGCCCAGCTCGCCGCCGAACAGGCCCGGTACCGGACCGTGCAGTACTCCGAGACCCTGCGCAGGGCCCTGGACGCCACCCGGCGCAACGTCCGCGCGGTGGACTGGCTCAGCGCTGTCCCCGACATGATCGCCGAGGCCCTTGACCACGTCGCCGACCGGTACCGGCACGAGAACGCGATCCTCACCAACATCCGCAAGGCCCGTGACGAGACCGAGGACGCCGAGCACAAGCGCCGCGCCGCCGAGCTGGTCGACATCGTCAAGGACTGCATCCGCCGCCACACCCAGCTCCAGTCCCGCCTCCTGGAGGCCGGCCCGCTCTTCCGCGCCGAACAGGACCGGCAGGCCTTCGCCACCCCGCTGACCACCTCCGGCCTCGACCTGTACGGCCATCTCGTCGCCCCCGTACTGCCGTTGGCCGTGGAGCGGGCGCTGCGCGTCACCGACGCCTTCTTCGCCCGCGGCACCGGCCTGCGCACGCCCGTCTCCGTCCGGGTCGGCGACCTCGTCGACATACTCCTCACCCCACCGGTCGAGCGGGAGCACCTGGGCGCCGAGATGCCGGAGCCCGACCTGATCGCCACCCCGGACGACAGCCGCTTCAGCGAGGAGCAGCTCGCCTCGGCCATGGAACTGCTCGACCTGCCGCACGACGCCCCGCGCCGGCTCTCGGGGCTGCTGGCCGACGCCCGCGCCCGCGACGCCGAACTGCCGTACCTCGTCGCGCTGCTGGCCGTTCACGCGGCCAGCCCGCCGGTCGGCACCGCCTACCGCCAGGGGGAGCCGAAGCTGCTGTTCGCCGTCGACGACGGCACCGAGCTGGACGACCCCGAGTTCGGCGGCGCCGACCTCATCGTCGGCACCGCCCTGCTGGACGCGGCGGGGATGGCGGCGGACCGGACGGAGGCGGCATGACCGGCCCGCACCGCCCCGCCGACCGCCCCGGCCACCACCTCATCCACCACCGCGGCACAGCGCGACACCACAGCGAGGAGCACCGACCGTGACCGAGTACGTCGACCGGAGCGAACCGGAGGCGGGTGCCGCGCCGACCACGGCGGCCGTCACGCCCGCCGACGCCGCCGACGCGGCGCGGCTCGTAGCGTTCGGCCTCCAGCCCAAGCTGCTGCCCGCCCGGGACCAGGAGTACGCCGATCTGCTGCGCCGCTACCGCGAGGACCCGCCCTTCGCGCGGCTCGCCGACGCCGTGGCGGCGGGCCTGGGACTGATCGTCCTGGAGGTGTCCCCGCGCGCGGGGATGGCCGTGACCGCCGCCGAGGACTCGGTGTTCGCCGTCCGCATGGGCGACTACGCGCGCCGGGCCGCCACCGACTCCGGCGACCGCTTCCTGCACGGCCTCGCCCACCTCGCCGTGGCCGCCATGGCCTACCCGCGCCCCGAGGACCTCGCCGACGACGGCTACATCGGCCGCGTCACGGTCAACGGCGTGGACGCCTTCGTCCGCCAGGCCTGCCGCAGACTCGAGGAGCGGGCCGAGCAGCAGGGCGAGAACACCGACCCGGCCACCGACGCCCCGGGCCTGGAGGCCGCCTGGCGGATCTGGGTCAGGCGCAGCGCGACCGGCGCCACCAAGGACGCGCGCAGACTCCCCGGCTCCACCACCGGCATCGTCGGCAAGGCCGCCGCGTTCCTCACCGAGTCCGGCTTCCTCCAGCGCACCGGCGACGACCACGGCGGCACCTACCGGACGACGGCCCGCTACCAGCTCCAGGTACGGGACATGGCGGGCAGCGCCGCCCTGACCGAGCTGCTCGACCTGGGCGTCGTCCCGGTCACCGACGGCACGGCGACGCTGCTGCCCGCCGAGGAGACCGACGACCTGGAGCTGGTCGCCGACGCCGGCCTGCCCTTCCACTCCTCCTGACCCCGCCGGTCCGAACGCCCGCACCCCACCGAACGCCCGCACCCCACCGAACCACCGCGCCCGTCCCACCGTCCCCGACGTCCGAAGACTTACGAGAGTCCGCCATGTACGAGCTGTCCCGGGTCCGCCTCTACTCCATCGGACCCGCCGGTGCGCGCTACGCCGACACCGTGCTTGACCTGCGCGGTGTGGGCCGGCCCGTGCCCGACCCCGCCCCCACGCAGGCGGAGTTCTTCGAGGAGGAGCCAGTCGGCCCGCCGCGCCGGCCCGCGCCGGCCGGCGTGCTCTTCCTGGAGAACGGCGGCGGCAAGTCCGTGCTCCTCAAACTCATCTTCTCGGTGATGCTGCCGGGCCACCGCAACACCCTGGGCGGCGCCAGCTCCGGCGTGCTGCGCAAGTTCCTGCTCGCCGACGACTGCGGCCACGTGGCGCTGGAGTGGCAGCACGTGCAGACCGGCGAGTGCGTCGTCGTCGGCAAGGTCAGCGAGTGGCGCGGGCGGCAGGTCTCGGGCGACCCGCGGAAGTTCGCCGAGGCCTGGTACTCCTTCCGGCCCGGCCCCGGGCTGACCCTGGACAACCTGCCGGTCGCCGAGGCCACCGCCGTCCGCGCGCCCGTCGAGGGCGCCTCCGGGGCGCAGGGCAGGCGGCGCACCATGAAGGGCTTCCGGGACGCGCTCACCGAGGCCGGCAAGGCCTACCCGCACCTGGAGGTGCACTGGGAGGAGATCCACGACCGCTGGATCGAGCACCTCGGCGACCTCGGACTCGACCCCGAACTCTTCCGCTACCAGCGCGAGATGAACGCGGACGAGGGCGAGGCCGCCGGCCTCTTCGCGGTCAAGAAGGACTCCGACTTCACCGACCTGCTGCTGCGGGCCGTCACCGACACCCGCGACACCGACGGCCTCGCCGACCTGGTCGGCGGCTTCGGCAACAAGCTGGGCCGACGCGCCGAGCTGATCGCCGAACGGGACTTCACCGCCGGATCCGTCGACCTCCTGGGCCGGATCGTCGAGGCCGCCGAGGCGCGCACCCGCGCGCGTGACATCCACACCGCCGCCGAACGCCGCACCAGGAACCTGGCCCGGCGCCTCACCGCGCGCGGCGCCCAGGAGCGGGTGCGGGCCTCGGACCTCGCCCAGCGGGTCACGGCCGCCGCGTACGCCGTCACACACGCCGAGTCCGCCCGGGACCGCAGCGCCCTCATCGCCGCCGAACTCGCCTACCGGCACGCCTCGCTGGCCCTGACCGGCGCCGAGAAGGCCGCCGCCGCGCAGAAGCGCGAACTGGCCGAGGCCCGCACCCTGCACTCCGCCTGGCAGGCCGCCGAGGCCGTGTTGCGCCACCGCGCCGCCGCCGACCGGGTCGCCCGCGTGTCCGCGGCCATCCAGGAGGCCGAGCGGGACGCCGCCCCGGCGCTCGCCGCACGCGCCAAGGCCGCCGTCGCACTCGTCCGCACCCTGCACGCGGCGGCCGGAAAGGCCGAGCACCACGCCAACGAGGAGGAGGCGAGGTCCGCCGCCCTCCAGGAGGTCAGCGACGCCGCCCACCGGGACTCCACCACCGCCGCCACCGAGGCGCAGCGCGCCCGCAGCGAGGCCGGTCACCTGCGCCAGCGCCTCACCGAGGTCGAGCAGGAGACCGCCGAGGCCGTCCGCGCGGGCTGGCTGGACGACAGCGCGCCCGACGCCGACCCCGCCCGCGCCGCCCTCGCGGCCAGCGACGCGGAGAAGACGACCGTCGCCGCCTGGGACACCGCCCGCGAGACGGCCGGCCGGGCCACCGAGCACGCGCGCGAGGCCGCCGCCGCGGAGAGCCGCGCCGAACTGACCGCGGCCCGCGCGGCGGACGCCGCCACCGCGGCCGAGCGCGCCCACGAGGCCGAGCGGCGCACCGCCGAGGCGCTGGCGGCCGAGGAGCGGCTCGCCGAGCTGCTCGGCCTGACCTCCGCGGTCGGCCCCGGCATCCCGCGGCCCCGCGGGGACGCGGACCGCGACGACCGGGCCGCCGCCCCCACCGCGGCGGACGGCGCCCTGACCCCCGAGGAACTCGACCGCTTCGCCGACGAGCTTCGCGAACTGCTCGACGACACCGTCTCCTCCGCCGAACGCCAGCTGTTCGACCTGCGCACCGCCGCGGCCGACGACTCCCGCATCCTCGGCGCGCTCGGCGACGGCGGACTGCTGCCCCCGGGACCGGACGTGCTGGCCACCGTCGAGTTCCTCGGCGAGCACGGCATCCCCGCCCTGCCCGGCTGGCGCTACCTCGCCCAGGCCGTCGACCCCGCCGACCACGCGCGCGTGCTGGCCGCCCGTCCCGAGCTGGTCGACGGCGTGATCATCACCGACCCGGACTCGCACACGCGGGCCCGCGAGGTCCTCGGCGACGCGGCCCTGCTGCCGCGCTCCGCCGTCGCCGTGGGCACCGCCGCCGCCCTCCTCGCCCCCACCCCGGCCCCCGAGTCAGGCACCGGCGACGTCTTCCTCGTACCGCCGAACCCGGCCATGCACGACGAGCAGGCCGCCGACGAGGAGCGGCACGCGCTGCGCGCGCGGGCGGGCGAGCGGGACGAGGAGATCCGCGCCCTCGCCGCCCGGCTCGGCAAGGACCGTGAGCTGGCGGCCCGGCTCGCCTCCTGGCGCACCGGCTGTCCCGCCGGACGCCTCACCGAGCTGGCCCGGACCGCCGAGGAGGCCCGCGCCTTCGCCGAGGAGACCGAGGCCGAGCTGACCGAGGCCCGCGCCCTGCGCGCCGAGGCCGACGAGCAGGCCGCCGAGGCCGTCCACCTGCGGGACGAGCGGCAGGAGGCCGCGCAGAAGGCCCGCCGCGCCGCCGACGCCCTCGCCGGACTCGCCTTCCGGCTGCGCGAACGCGCCGGCTGGCAGGTCAGACTCCGTGAACTGGCCGACGAGGGCGCCGAGTCCGAGGCCCGTGCCCAGGCCTGTCTGGAGCGGGCCCGCGCCGCCGACGAGGACCGGCGCGCCGCCCAGCGCGCCGCCGACGACGCCCGCCGCACCGCCCGCGCGCTGCGCGCCGAGCGCTCCGAGATCGCCGGCGCCCCCGACGACGTACCCGAAGAGGCACCCGGGGACGGCACCGAGGCGCCGAAGGCGTCCCTGCCCGACCTCCGCGAGGCCTACCGCGCCGCCTCCCAGGTGTACGAGAAGGTCGGCGTCGGCGCCGACCTGCGCGCCGAACAGGCCCGCGCGGAGAGCGACGAGAGCGCCGCCCGTGCCGATCTCGACCGGCTGAGCAACAAGGTGCGCACCCGCGCCGCACAGCTCCTGGAGTCGCCCGACGGCTCCGACGGACCCTCCCGGCAGGCCGCCGCCGCCCGCGCCGAGGAACTGGTGCAGCTCCTGGAGACCCGCATGTCCAGCGCGAGCGAACAGCTCGGCCGGCTGCGCGGCGAGGCCGAACGGCACGCCCCCGAGGACGGCGACACCCACACCGACCTCCCCGAGGAGCTTCTGCCGCGCGACGCCGAGCACGCCCAGTCCCTGCTGCGCACGGCGACCGCCGAACTCACCACCCGTACCGAGGCCCTGGCCCGGTCCCGCGAGGCCCACGCCGAACTGCTCGACGCGCACCGCGCCGCCGAGGACGCGGCCGGCGGCTTCGACGAGATCGCCGCCATGCTCCGCGACCTGCTGCGCGACCACGCGCCCGAGGAGGAGCAGGACGAGCCCGAGCCCTATCCCGGCGACCTGGAGGACGCCCGCAGGGCCGCCGCCGAGGCCCGCCGTTCGCTGCGCGGCTGCGCCGCCGACCTGTCCGCCGCCGAGGCCGCCGTGCGCGAGGCGAGCGACGTCCTCGTCCGGCACGCCAACTCCACCCGCTACGAGCAGGTCCGCACCCCCGCCCGCCAGCAGATCCGCGAACTGCCCGCCGCCGCGCTGCCCGAGCACGCCGCCAAGTGGGCGGACGCCTTCGCGCCCCGGCTCCGCGTCCTCACCGACGAGCTGGCCCAGCTGGAGCGCAACCGCGACTCGATCGTGGACCGGCTGCGCGGCCTGGTCGAGTCCGCGCTGGCCACCCTCCGCTCCGCCCAGCGGCTGTCCCGGCTGCCGGAGGGCCTCGGCGAGTGGTCCGGGCAGGAGTTCCTGCGCATCCGCTTCGAGGAACCCGACCAGGCCACCCTCACCGAGCGGCTCGGCGAGGTGGTCGACGAGGCCACCCGCGCGGCCGTGAAGAAGAACTCCGACCTGCGCCGCGACGGCATGTCCCTGCTGCTGCGCGGCGTCGCCGCCGCCCTGCAGCCCAAGGGCGTCGCCGTCGAGATCCTCAAGCCCGACGCCGTACTGCGCGCCGAACGCGTCCCCGTCGGTCAGATGGGCGACGTCTTCTCCGGCGGCCAGCTGCTCACCGCGGCCATCGCCCTCTACTGCACGATGGCCGCGCTGCGCAGCAACGACCGGGGCCGCGACCGGCACCGCCACGCCGGCACCCTGTTCCTCGACAACCCCATCGGCCGCGCCAACGCCACCTACCTGCTGGAGCTCCAGCGGGCCGTCTCCGACGCGCTCGGCGTCCAGCTCCTGTACACCACCGGCCTGTTCGACACGACCGCCCTGGCCGAGTTCCCGCTGGTCATTCGGCTGCGCAACGACGCCGACCTCCGGGCGGGCCTGAAGTACATCAGCGTGGAGGAGCACCTCAGGCCCGGCCTGCCCCAGCCGACGCCCGCCGCCGAAGGGGAGGGCGAGGCGGTGCACAGCGAGATCACCGCGACCCGCATGTTCAAGCGTCCGACCCAGTCACCGGCCTAGGCCGGCCGCGAGCCGAGCCGGCCGAGCAGCCAGTCGTGCAAGACCCCGATGTGACATGCGATGCAGAATCACAGGGGTCCGGCACGAGGTTCACGAAGACAGCCGCAGCCACCAGGACGCCTCCCGGCCCGAGAGCAGGCTTGAGGACTGCCTGGTCGAATGCCCGCTGCACGCCGCCTCGTTCGACCTGCGCACAGGCCGGCCCATCAGCCTTCCGGCCCGGAGGCCCGTCGGCCCGACCCGTACGGCGGCCGGCTTCAGCTCGCCGGGCGACGCCGGGCGCGCGACACCGTCCGCGTGGCCGAGGGCCGGGTCAGCGACGCGAGGTCCGGTGGCTCTCGCCGTCCGGACGGCGCCGCCCGCTCAGGGGTGCGACAGCTGCCCCGAGCCGCCCCGCCGGCCTATCCGCCCCCGGCCCCGCTCGGCGGCCCGTGCCTGCCGCCTCGCCCGGCGACGCTCGCGGCGCATGGCCCGCGCGGTGCTGCTCGGCACGGACACGACACCGTGCCGCTGGTTCCACACCTGGCGGGTCACCCACACGTCCAGCACGCCCCAGGTGGCCACCACCGTGCCCGCCACACTGCCGAGCACCATCGGGAATGCCAGCCAGGACTCCGCCAGCGTGGACAGGAAGGCCACCATCGCCAGTATCAGCGTCACGGCGACCACCAGCACCGCGCGCACGGCCGCCGTACGCACCGGGTCCGGCATCCGGCGGCGCCGCGCGGGCTCCTCGCGCCACAACGGCCGGTACCCCGGCTGCTGCTCGCCCGCCCGGGTGTCCGGCCCGGCCGCCGGAATGTCGCGATCCGGCGCCTCCGGGCGCACCGCTGAAGGCTCCTCGGCCACCCCGGTCGCACCGTCGTCCGCGGGCGCCCCGCGCCGCTCCGCCGTGCCCATCAACATGTCACTCCCCACCGCCGGCAGACCGCTCGTCCGTGTCCGAGGACACGTCTCCCCTCTGACTGCCCGGCTTGCACTGCTTTACGCCGCCCAGGGGCGGGATGCGGCTCCTGTGGCCGATTCCGCCTCCGTTTCCCGTAGTGAAGGACGAACGAAGGGTCCCCAAGATTCCCGAAAATCCCGCGCAGTCGAATAATTTCGGCCAATCCGCCCGTCACGCCGTCGTGTCCGCCTCGCGCCCGTCCACCGATCCCGGGAGGCAATCTCCCGCAATGACCGGACAACTGACCATCGCCCGCCCCGGGTGCGGAGGTTCGGGCTCCGGACGGGCCTTCGAGTTACCTGTGCGTCAGTAGTAGGCTCGCGCCGTTTGTTGACGCACATGAGTACCCCCACCGTCGGGGGTCGAGCTGGGGGAGGCCATGCGCTTTCGCGGGAAGTCGATCCGCCGGAAGATCGTGGCGCTGCTCCTCGTGCCGCTGGTGTCCCTGACCGCGATCTGGGCCTTCGCCACGGTCCTGACGGGCAGGGAGGCGGCACGGCTGTTCAGCGTCTCCGCCGTCGTCGAGGAGATCGGCTACCCGGTCGAGGACACCGTCCGGGTCCTCCAGCAGGAACGCCGCCAGACCCTCGTCCACCTCGCCGACCCCCGCGCCTCCGACGGGCAGGCCGCACTGGAGCGCAGCCGCACCGCCACCGACGAGGCCGTCGCGGAGATCCGCCGCAACGCCACCGACGTCGGTATACGGGACGACCTCGGCCGGGCCGGGAACGAACGGCTCACCGCGGTACTGGACGCCTTCGACGGCCTCGGCTCCCTGCGCCGCAGCGTCGAGGACGGCACCGTGAACCGCGCCCAGGCCCTCGTCCTCTACAACCGCCTGGTCGACCCCTGCCACGACCTGCTGGCCAACCTCAACGTCGTCGACGACGTGGGCCTCGACAAGCAGTACCGCGCGCTCGTCAACGTCTCCCGCGCCCGCGAACTGCTCTCCCGCGAGGACGCCCTCCTCGGCTCCGCCCTGGTCACCGGGCGGCTCAGCCGCACGGAGGTGCGGGACGTCTCCGACCTCGTCGCACAGCGCACCGTGATGTACGACATCAACCTGCCGCTGCTGCCCGCCACCGAACGCGGCCGCTACCAGCGCTTCTGGAAGAACGCCGCCTCCGCCCCCCTCCGGGTCGCCGAGCAGGCCGCCGTCTCCTCCGACACCGGCACGCCGAGCGGAGTCACCGCCAAGAGCTGGGACACCGCCGCCGGGAGCGTCCTCAAGGAACTGGGCGAACTCGACGACAACGCCGCCGACCGCTACCAGGACCGTGTCGACCCGGTCGCCACCAGCACCATCGCCAAGGCCGTCGTCGCCGGAGCGCTCGGCCTGATCGCCCTGCTGTACTCCCTCTTCCTGTCCGTCCGCGTCGGCCGCTCCCTAATCCGCGACCTCAAGCAGCTGCGTCTGGAGGCCCACGAGGCCTCCGGCGTCCGCCTGCCCAGCGTGATGCGCCGCCTGTCGGCGGGTGAGGAGGTCGACGTCGAGACCGAGGTACCGCGCCTCGAGTACGACCGGAACGAGATGGGCGAGGTCGGCCAGGCCCTCAACACCCTCCAGCGCGCCGCCGTGGAAGCCGCCGTCAAACAGGCCGAGCTGCGCGCGGGCGTCTCCGAGGTCTTCGTCAACCTCGCGCGCCGCAGCCAGGTGCTGCTGCACAAGCAGCTCACCCTGCTCGACACCATGGAACGCAGGACCGAGGACACCGAGGAACTCGCCGACCTGTTCCGCCTCGACCACCTGACCACCCGCATGCGCCGGCACGCCGAGGGCCTGGTCATCCTCTCCGGCGCCGCGCCCTCCCGGCAGTGGCGCAAGCCCGTCCAGCTGATGGACGTGGTGCGGGCCGCCGTCGCCGAGGTCGAGGACTACGAGCGCATCGAGGTCCGCAGGCTGCCCCGCGTCGCCGTGACCGGACCGGCGGTCGCCGACCTCACCCATCTGGTGGCCGAACTCCTGGAGAACGCCACGGTGTTCTCGCCCCCGCACACCGCGGTGCAGGTACTGGGCGAACGGGTCGCCAACGGCTTCACCCTGGAGATCCACGACCGCGGCCTCGGCATGGCCGCCGACGCCCTCCTCGACGCCAATCTCCGGCTGGCCGAGACACCCGAGTTCGAGCTGTCCGACACCGACCGGCTCGGCCTGTTCGTGGTCAGCCGGCTCGCCCAGCGGCAGAACGTCCGGGTCTCCCTCCAACCGTCGCCCTACGGCGGCACCACCGCGGTCGTCTTCGTCCCCGATGCGCTGCTGACCGACGACGCCCCGGACACCAACGGCGTCGGCTTCCGCCTCGACCGTCCTCAGCACGTCAAGGACAAGGGGCGGGAGGAGGGCCGCCGTTCCGCCCTCGCCCACGTGCCCGCACGGCTCCCCGACCGACCGGCCGCGCTCCTGGACGGCCCCGTCGAACTGGAGGCGCCCGTAGACCTGGACGCCCTCGACGCCCTCCCCGGCGCGCTCGACGACCAGGACAGCGAACGCGGCGGCCTGTTCCGCCCGCGCCGCTCCCTGGCCGCGGCCGACGACGACCAGGCGGCCCGCCGCACCGGACCACGACGCCCCGGGTCCCGGGACGGTGACGAGGCGACGGCCGAGGACGCGACGGAGGCGAACGCGCCGGTGGCGCTGCCCCGTCGCCGCACTCCCAAGCTGGTCAGCTCGCACGGACGCCCCGTCACCGAACGCGGCGCCCGGAACAGCTCCGACGAGCCGCCCGCGGCCGGCCCGGAGCGGACGGAGCCCCGGCCGCGTCCCGCACCCGAGCGGACGAGCTGCCCGCGCTGCCCGCCCGCCGACGCGGAGACCGCCCCACCGACCGCACGACCGACCGAACCGCCGGGCGCACCGAGGGCCGCACCGCCGCGCGCACCGAGAGCCCCACCACCGGGCGCACCGGGGCCCCGCCACCGAGCGAGATGGCGGCGAGCCTGCCGCGCGCGAGGACGGTCCGCCCCCGAACCCCGAGGCGGGGGCGCTGCCCCGACGCGTCCGGCAGGCCAGCCTGGCCCCGCAGCTCAGGCAGAGCCCCGAACCGGCCGCCGCAGACCGCTCCGACCCCACCGACCGTGACGCCGACGAAGTACGCAGCCGCATGGCCTCGCTCCAGCGCGGCTGGCAGCGCGGCCGCAAGGAGAACGCCACGGGTGACGACCCACCCGGCGGCACAGCACCATCAGCACCACGAGGAACGACAAAGGGGGACGGTCGATGACCGCACCGAAGGCGACCGGCCACACCGCGACCAAGTCCGGCGAGCTGAACTGGCTCCTCGACGACCTGGTGGACCGTGTCGCGAGCATCCGCAAGGCCGTCGTCCTGTCCGGCGACGGCCTGGCCACGGGCGTGTCCAAGGACCTGACCCGGGAGGACAGCGAGCATCTGGCCGCCGTGGCGTCCGGCTTCCACAGCCTCGCCAAGGGCGTGGGCCGGCACTTCGAGGCGGGCAGCGTCCGGCAGACCGTCGTCGAACTCGACGAAGCCTTCCTCTTCGTCACCGCCGCCGGCGACGGCAGCTGCCTGGCCGTCCTGTCCGACGCCGACTCGGACGTCGGACAGGTCGCCTACGAGATGACCCTGCTCGTCAAGCGGGTCGGCGTGCACCTGGGCACCGCGCCGCGCACCGATCCGCCCTCGGGCGGGTAAGTGGGATGACATGAGCGCAGACGGTCAGGGAAGAAACCACTGGTTCGACGACGAGGCCGGCCCCGTCGTCCGTCCGTACGCCATGACGCGCGGCCGCACCAGCAGTGCGGCCCAGCACCGCCTCGACCTGATCGCGGTGGTCGTCACGGAACCGCACGCGGACGATCCGGAGGCGGACGTCACCCTCTCCCCGGAGCACGTGGACATCGTCGGCCTGTGCCGCGACGCCCCGCAGTCGGTCGCCGAACTCGCCGCCGGACTCGACCTCCCCATCGGAGTCGTGCGGGTCCTGGTGGGCGACCTCGTGGACATCGAACTCGTCCACGTCAACCGGCCCGTGCCCCCGGCCGAACTGCCGGACGAGAACATTCTGCGCGACGTGATCAACGGGTTGAGGGCACTGTGAGCCGGCCCCCGGGCCCGCCGGGCGGCGGCAGGTTAAGGAGAAGAGACCGATGATCTTCGGGCGTTCCCAGCGCGGCAAGCCGCCGGTCGAGCCCGTCACGCTCAAGATCCTGGTGGCCGGCGGGTTCGGCGTGGGCAAGACCACCCTCGTCGGCGCGGTCAGCGAGATCAGGCCGCTGCGCACCGAGGAGCTGCTCACCGAGGCCGGGCGGCCCGTCGACGACGTCAGCGGGGTGGAGGGCAAGCACACCACCACGGTGGCCATGGACTTCGGGCGGATCACCCTGCGCGAGGACCTGGTGCTGTATCTCTTCGGCACCCCGGGCCAGGAGCGGTTCTGGTTCATGTGGGACGAGCTGTCCGAGGGCGCGCTGGGCGCCGTCGTGCTGGCCGACACCCGGCGCCTGGAGGACTGTTTCGCCGCCATCGACTACTTCGAGCGGCGCTCCATTCCGTTCGTGGTCGGCGTCAACTGCTTCGAGGGGTCGGCGCGCTACCCGGGCGAGACCGTCCGCCAGGCCCTGGACCTCGACGAGGACGTGCCCCTGGTGATGTGCGACGCCCGGGACCGGGAGTCGGTCAAGGAGGTCCTCATCGGCGTCGTCCAGCACGCGATGGCCCAGGCGGCGGACCGCCGCCGGGCCGTCCCGACCTGAGGGCCCCGCCGTCGGGCCGTCCCGACCTGATGGCCCCACCGCCGGACCGCCGCACGTCGCCGCCGGCCCGACACCGTACCTCTGAGACAACCCGCACGGAGGCCGCGGCCGGACCCGCACGGCCCCGCTCGGAACCGACGGCGCCCGCCTATCCGGTCGCTCAGCCGCCCGCTCAGCTGGCTGGCGCCGTCGTCCGGTCCGTGCCGCGCCGAACCTCGTGGCCCGGCGCGTCCGCCCTGCCCAGCACCCAGCTCGCCCCGCCCAACGCCTTCGCGGCCTTCTTCAGCGGCGCCAGGCGGGCCGCCGCCCGCCGGTGGTCGGGCACGCTGCCCGGCACGCACAGGACCGTCGCCAGGGACAGCGTGACGGGCCGCCCGCCGGCCGACCACGCCACATCCAGTACGGCGGCGGCCAGCGGCTCCACCCCCTCCGGGTCGCTCAGGACCAGGAAGTCGTCACCGCCGATGTGCCCGACACGGGTCTCCCCGCCGGCCGTGCGCAGCAGCGTCCGCCCGACCGACCGGATCAGCTCGTCGCCCGCGGCGAACCCGGCCCCGTCGTTGACCTGCTTGAAGTGGTCCACGTCGAGCCAGCTCAGGGCGACCGCCCGCCCGGCCGCGATCCGCCGGTCCACCTCGTCCGTGATCGCCTGCGAACCGGGCAGCCGCGTCAGCGGATTGAGCCCGGCCGCCTCCTCCACCCGGCTCTCCGCCAGCGCCCGCACCAGGTCCGAGAGCCGTACGACGCCCACACACCGCCCGCGCGCGTCCACCACGGCCACGTCGTCCGACGTACGGCTCGGACCACCGACGGCCACCACGTCCAGCACCTCCCACGCCGTCGCGTCGACGCCCACCGTCCGCGGCGGGTCGCCGAGCTTCGCGGCGGGCCGGTCGGCGTACAGGGCGTGCCCGTAGCGCCCCGACATCGACAGCAGGAAGCGGGAGCGGTGCACCGAGCGCACCGGAATCCCGTCCCGGTCCACGAGCAGCACCCCGGACACGTCCGGCGAACCGGTCAGCAGCGCCCGCACCCGCCCCGCCGAGGCCGTCGCCGGCAACAGCGCGGCCGGGCGCACGAACTGCCGTACCGGAGGTCCCGGCCGGGAAGTCGGCACGAGGCCGGGGGAGCCGGGCGGAACGTACACGTCCGCCGCGGGCAGCCGGGCGGGCGGCGCGAACAGCTCGCCCTGCGCCAACTGCGCCCCCGCCGACCGCGCCACGGCGCACTGCGCCTCCGTCTCCACGCCCTCGACGGCCAGCAGCGCCCCCGACTCGTCGCACAGCACCCGCATCGCCCGCACGGCCGCCGGCCGCGCCAGCAGCGACGCGTCGAGCTTCACCAGTTCCGGCGCCAGGTCCGCCAGCAGCCGCAACGGCGCGTCCCCGTCACCGACCCCGTCCGCCGAGATCCGGAACCCCTGCCCCCGCAGCACGCCCACCGCGTCGAGCAGGGCCCGCCGCGGCACGTGCGTGTACGGCGGGCACACGTCCAGCGTCACCTCCCACGGCAGCCGCCCCGCCTCGCGCACGGCGTCGTGCAGGGGGCTGGAGACCACCGAGGTCCGCGAGCGTGCCCGCGAACACGTTGACGTGCAGCGGCAGCAGCGTCTCCCGGCGCACCGCCGCGCGCAGCGCCGACACCGCCAGCCGGCCGTCGACTTCGGGATCGCGCCGCGCCTCGGCGAGCACGTCGCCGCTCTCCGGCCTGGCCAGTATCTCCAGCGCCGCGACCCCGCCGGTCATCAGGTTGACCACCGGTTGGAAGGCGAAGCGGAGAGTGTCCGTCCAGGAGCGCACGGGAGCAGGATGGCGCGGCAGGCTCCCCACCGGGCCCGGTTCACGCGACGTTCACGCAGGATTCCGGTGCGCTCACACGGCGTGTGCCCGGCGAGTCGCCGTACCGCCCACTTCCCTCCCGGAGCCCCGGCCTGATAAATGCAGGGGACATGACACGACTCTCCGCCGCCCTCCGCGGTCTGGCCACCGCCTTCGCCGCCCTGCTCGCCGTCAGCGCCGTCCCCGCCGCGTCCGCCACCGCGCAGACACGGCACGAGCCGAGGGCTCCAGAGGACTTCGTGGCCCTGCGCGGCGTCGACCCGACGATCATCGAGGAGATGCGCTACGTCACCGCGCACAACTTCGTCGGGGAGCGCGTCGACGGCTACCGGCAGCCCCTGTGCATCCTCACCCGCCCGGCGGCCGAAGCCCTCCACCTCGCCCAGACCCGGCTGCTGCGGCAGGGCTACTCCCTCAAGGTGTACGACTGCTACCGGCCCCAGCGCGCCGTCGACCACTTCGTGCGCTGGGCCGAAGACCTGGACGACCAGGACATGAAGGCCGAGTTCTACCCGGACGTCGACAAGACCCGCCTCTTCGCCGACGGCTACATCGCCGAGAAGTCCGGCCACAGCCGCGGCTCCACCGTGGACCTCACCCTCGTACGGCTCCCGGCCAGGCCCACCCGCCCGTACCACCCCGGGCAGCCCCTGGTGCCCTGTTTCGCCCCGAAGGACGA
The DNA here is from genome assembly GCF_027947575.1 of Streptomyces rubrogriseus. Classification (NCBI taxonomy): domain Bacteria; kingdom Bacillati; phylum Actinomycetota; class Actinomycetes; order Kitasatosporales; family Streptomycetaceae; genus Streptomyces; species Streptomyces rubrogriseus. The sequence goes on from NZ_CP116256.1 coordinate 2,715,208, forward strand.
GCGCTTCCCCGACAACTCCGTCGACATGGGCACCGGATACGACTGCTTCGACACCCGCTCGCACACCCTCGACCCCCGCATCGAGGGCGTCCAGCGCGCCAACCGGCTGCTGCTCAAGGACACCCTGGAGGCGGTCGGTCTGGTGAACCTCCCCGAGGAATGGTGGCATTTCACCTACAAGCCCGAGCCCCACCCGGACACCTACTTCGACTTCCCGGTCTCCGCGAAGTCGCTCTGCGGCCGCCGCTGACCGGCCTGCCGGAGTCGTCCCCTCCGTCATCGGATACAGTCCGCCGCGTGTCCGAAAATGAAACCTCCGTTCCCAACTCCGCGCTCGGCTCCCACTGTTCGAGCTGCGGATCGCCCTACGGAGAGGGCGTCTCCGGCTGGCCCCGCACCTGTCCCGGGTGCGGCACCGTGGCCTACCGCAACCCGCTGCCGGTCGCGGTGGCCCTCCAGCCCGTGTACGACACGCAGGGCACCGCCCTGGTCGTCATCACCCGCACCGTGACCCCCGCGCGCGGGGGCGTCGCACTGCCCGGCGGCTACGTCGACGACCGGGAGGACTGGCGGCAGGCCGTCGTCCGCGAGCTCAAGGAGGAGACCGGCATCGACGCGGCGAGCCGCGACGTACGGCTCGCCGACGCCATGAGCTCGCCCGACGGCCACCTGCTGCTCTTCGGGCTGCTGCCCGAGCGGCCGGCCGAGGGCCTGCCGCCCTCCGCCGCCACGGACGAGACCGAGGGATGGCACCTCCTGCGCAGGTCGGAAGAGCTCGCCTTCCCGCTCCACACCAGGGCCGTACGCGCCTTCTTCGAGGGCCGCTACATCTGAGCCGGGCGCTCCGCGAGCCCACGGACGCGGACCGGGCAGGACGGCTCGCTCAGACCGTCCTCGCCCTCCCGCTCCACGACGACCCGCCGCCCCTCCCAGCGGGACACGTACCGTTCGATCTCCGGTTCCACCCAGCCGTCGCCCGCGTCCGGCACGACCAGTCCACCGCCGGTCCGCCCCCGCGCGGGCGCCCACACCTCGAGCTCCGGCCCGCCGTCCGCGCCCAGGACCGGAATCACCGCTCCCGCGCGCGCGAACACCGGGATGCGCGCCGACGGCGCGTCGACCAGCACCTGCGCCGGCCCTTCGTACGCCCGCTCGGTCGCCACGTCGTACCAGCGGCCCCGCGGCAACCGCACGGCACGCCGGTCCACCCCCGCCCCGAGCACCGGGGTCACCAGCAGACAGTCCCCCAGCAGAAACGCGTCCTCGCAGTCCCGCAACATCCGGTCCTCCGGCGTCGACCACCACAGGGGACGCGCACAGGGAGCACCCGTACGCCGGGCCAGGTGCGCCAACGTCACGGAGTACGGCAGCAGCCGCCGCCGCTCGACGAGCGCCACGCGCGCGTGCTCCAGCACCTCGGGCCCGAACTCCCACGGCTCCCGGTGCCCGCCCCGCGGCCCTGCGTGGGTGCGGAACAGTGGCAGGTACGTGGCCAGCTGCAACCACCGCAGATACAGCTCAGGGGACGGATCCCCCTCGGAGCCGCCCACATCAGGCCCCGAGAACGGCACCCCGCACAGCCCGAGCCCCAGCACCCGCGCCAGCGACGCCCGCAACCCCGGCCACCCCGTCGCCCCGGACCAGGCGCCGCCGTAGCGCTGCAGGCCGGCCCACCCGGAACGGGAGAGGACGAACGGCCGCTCGTCGGGGGCCAGCACCCGCAGCCCCTCGTAACCGGCCCGCGCCATGCACAGGGCGTAGACGTTGTGCGCCTCCCTGTGGTCACCGCCCCGGCCCTCCAGCGCATGCCGGGCCGACCGGGGCAGCGTCGACTCCCCGAAGGCGGCGAACGAGGTGGGCTCGTCCAGGTCGTGCCAGAAGCCGGTGAACCCCTGCCCGAGCCGCTCCTCGTAGAGCCCGCCCCACCACCCGCGCGCACGCGCGTGCGTGAAGTCCGGGAAGACCACGTCCCCCGGACGCCCCACACCCCGGACGACCGTCCCAGCCGCATCCCGCACGAACACGTCCCCGCGGCCGCCGCCGTCGTACACGAGGTTGCCGGGCGCGGCCCGGACCGCCGGCTCCACGGCGGACACCAGCCGGACCCCCTCCCTGCGCAGCTCCTCGGCGAGCACGGGCAGCTTCGGGAACCGCTCCTCGTCGACGGTGAACACCTGCCGGGCAGCGCCGTGCCCGATGCCCAGATGCACCGCGTCCAGGGGCAGATCCCGCTCTTGATGGCCGGCCACGACCCGCCTCAGATCCTGCTCGTCGCCCGAATCCCACAGCGCGTGATGATGACCGAGCGCCCACGCCGGCGGCAGCGCGGGCGCCCCGGTCAGCGACGCCCAGGCCAGCAGCACGCGCGCGGGGGTGCCCACCGTCACCCAGCACCGCAGCGGACCGCCGTCCATCCGCAGTACGCTCCGCCCCGGCCGGTCGTGCCCCGACCCGGCCCCCTCCTCGCCCTCCCGCAACGCCACCGTGCCGTCCCACGTGCTGTCGTGGAAGACCAGGTGCGTCCCGGCGTCCGCCACCACCAGCTGCACCGGCATCGTGATGGACGACGCGGACGACGCGTCCTCGGCGGCGGCGAAGGGCAGGCCGGGGCCGGTGTTCCACAGCCGGTACGTGCCATCGCGCAGCCGGGGCCCCGCGGACCGCCCACCGAGCCCGAAGAAGCGGGCGTCGGCCGCCACCTCCGCCCGCTGCGTCCAGCGGGCGGGACCGCCGTCGACCGGCTCCCACCAGCGGGGCGGCAGCTCACGGCGCAGGACCACACCCCCGGGCGTACGCACCTCCACCGCGCCGTGCCGGGACACGGCCACCGTGGCGCGCTCCGCCACCACCCGCCAACCGCCGTCCTTGTCCGGCTCCAGCACCGCCCGCGGATCCGGCTCCGGACAGCGGCCCGCCAACGCGTACGAAGGCTCGGGACCGGCCCCGTCCCACCCCCAGAACACCGCTCCGTTCACCGCCACGAGAACGCGCAGCTCCGAGCGGTCGAACCGGAGGACCCCGCCCCCGGGCCCCGGCTCCACCTCCCGCAGCGGACCCGGCACCCGCGCCCGCTCCGCACCCCGCGGCGGCAGCCCGGCCGCGTCGGCCCGCCGCCTGCGCCACGCCGCCCGTACCGTACGCAACCCCTGCGCCACCCCCACGGAACCGACCGTCTTCATCGAACGCACCAGGTCACGACCGTCCATGCTGCTCACCCTGCCATCGACCGCCGCGCCCGGAGGCGTCGTTCAACTGCCGTTCACCCGTGACCGGACCACATCTTCATGTCACCGACTATGTGGGGCGCGCCCTGGTGCGGAAGTCGATCACATGGCATCGTCCCTGTCAGCCGCGTCACGCGCACACCCCAGCCCGTGCGCGGAGGACGCACACGACGCGCACAGTCCGGGAGCCGCCCCATGCCGACCGAGAACCCACAGCCGCTCTGGCAGCCAGATGCGCAACGCATCACCCAGGCACGCATCACCAGGTTCCAGGCCTGGGCGGCCGAGCACCACGGAGCCCCCGCCGAGGGCGGATACGCCGCCCTGCACCGCTGGTCCGTCGACGAGCTGGACACCTTCTGGAAAGCCGTCACGGAGTGGTTCGACGTCCGCTTCTCCACCCCCTACGCGCGCGTGCTCGGCGACCGGACCATGCCCGGCGCCCAGTGGTTCCCGGGCGCCACGCTGAACTACGCCGAACACGCCCTGCGCGCGGCGGGCACCCGCCCGGACGAACCCGCCCTCCTGTACGTCGACGAGACCCACGAACCGGCCCCCGTCACCTGGGCAGAGCTGCGCCGCCAGGTCGCCTCCCTCGCCGCCGAACTTCGCGCCCTCGGCGTACGCCCCGGCGACCGCGTCAGCGGCTATCTCCCCAACATCCCGCAGGCCGTGGTCGCCCTGCTCGCCACGGCCGCCGTGGGCGGCGTCTGGACCTCCTGCGCGCCCGACTTCGGCGCCCGCAGCGTCCTGGACCGCTTCCAGCAGGTCGAACCCGTCGTCCTGTTCACCGTCGACGGCTACCGCTACGGGGGCAAGGAACACGACCGCCGCGACACCGTCGCCGAACTCCGCCGGGAACTGCCCACCCTCCGCGCGGTGATCCACATCCCGCTCCTCGGCACCGAGGCCCCGGACGGCGCGCTGGCCTGGGAGACCCTCACCGCCGCGGACGCCGAGCCCGTGTACGAGCAGGTGCCCTTCGACCACCCCCTGTGGGTGCTCTACTCCTCCGGCACCACCGGCCTGCCCAAGGCCATCGTCCAGTCCCAGGGCGGCATCCTCGTCGAGCACCTCAAACAACTCGGCCTGCACTGCGACCTCGGCCCCGGGGACCGCTTCTTCTGGTACACCTCGACCGGCTGGATGATGTGGAACTTCCTCGTCTCCGGCCTGCTCACCGGCACCACGATCGTCCTCTACGACGGCAGCCCCGGCTTCCCCGCCACCGACGCCCAGTGGCGCATCGCGGAACGCACCCGCGCCACCCTCTTCGGCACCTCCGCCGCCTACGTCATGGCCTGCCGCAAGGCCGACGTCCACCCGGCCCGCGACCTGGACCTCTCAGCGATCCAGTGCGTCGCCACCACCGGCTCCCCGCTCCCGCCCGACGGCTTCCGCTGGCTGCACGACGAATTCGCCGCGAACGGCTCCGAGCTGTGGATCGCCTCCGTCAGCGGCGGCACCGACGTGTGCTCCTGCTTCGCGGGCGCCGTCCCCACCCTCCCGGTCCACATCGGCGAACTCCAGGCGCCCGGCCTCGGCACCGACCTCCAGTCCTGGGACCCGAGCGGCAACCTCCTCACCGACGAGGTCGGCGAGCTGGTCGTCACCAACCCCATGCCCTCGATGCCGATCCGCTTCTGGAACGACCCCGACGGCAGCCGCTACCACGACAGCTACTTCGACACCTACCCCGGCGTCTGGCGGCACGGCGACTGGATCACCCTCACCTCCCGCGGCTCCGTCGTCATCCACGGCCGCTCCGACTCCACCCTCAACCGGCAGGGCGTCCGCATGGGCTCGGCCGACATCTACGAAGCCGTCGAGCGACTCCCCGAGATCAGGGAATCCCTCGTCATCGGCATCGAACAGCCCGACGGCGGCTACTGGATGCCGCTGTTCGTGCACCTGGCCCCCGGCGCCGCCCTCGACGACGCCCTCCTCGACCGCATCAAGCGGACCATCCGCGCCAACCTCTCCCCGCGCCACGTCCCCGACGAGGTCATTGAGGTCCCCGGCATCCCGCACACCCTCACCGGCAAACGCATCGAGGTCCCGGTCAAGCGCCTCCTCCAGGGCACCCCGCTCGACAAGGCCGTCAACCCCGGCTCCATCGACAACCTCGACCTGCTCCACTTCTACGAGGAACTCGCTCGCAAGCGCTCCTGACCAGCACACCGACAAGCCGGCCGCCCCGCACGGCGGCCGGCTCCCCGCGCCCGCCCGGCCCCGTTGTCAGTGCCGCCGATTACTGTGAGTGAGCATTGATCGACCGTGCACAGGGGGAAGAAATGGCGCAAACCAACCAGACCGACCACACCATGCGACGGGTCCTGCGCCGCGAGATCGCGGGCACCATCGGCCTGCTCGCCGACGAACACGACTTCCGCGCCATGCGGCGCTACCGCAGCTTCACCTTCCACGACCACACCGTCTACCTACGCCAGGTGGAATCCCTGCTCAGGACCCGCGCGGCACAGGGCACCCACACCACGGTCGCGCTCTTCGACCCGGAGGAGTACGCGGACTTCTGCACGGCGGCGGGCCTCGAAGCCGACGCCTCCGCCAGCCGCGCCCGCTTCACCGCAGAACTCGCCGCCCACGGCCCCACCGTGCCCTACGAGGGCCAGCCCCTCACCGACCTGCTCCCGGCCCTCGTCGACGAAGCCGTCCGCCAGGCCACCTGGGAGTACACGTCGACCCTCCTCGCCCGCCTCGGCGACTGCGCCACCTGCGGGGAGGACCTCGGCCGCGCCGCCTTCACCCGGGCCTCCGGACTCCTGCGCCGCGTCCTCGAAACGGCACCACCGGGCAGCCGGCACCTGGTCTGCAGCGTCTCCGGCCATCCGGAGGAGACCCTCGTCTCCGTCCTCCTCGTCGACGAGGAGACCGACGGCACCCCGCACATCGACGAGGCCGAGGCCCTGGAGTTCACCAGCGTCCTCGCTCTCGGCCTGGCGACGCACAGCCCCGGCGGACTCGTCATGCGGATCAGCGCCCCGGGCGGCCCCGACCGCATCCACGGCTGGAGCCTGCGCGGATACGGCCTCGAACCCCTCACCGCCGCCCAGGTCTTCGACGCCTACTGCACCGACGTCGAGTCCGGCGACCTCATCTCCCCGGAATCCAACGTCGACTACTGCGCACCTCCCGACCTCGGAGACGACCGGCTCCCACCGGGTCACCACCACTGAACGCGGGCGGGGCGCCCCACCCGAAGGTGGAACGCCCCGCACCACAGCCCGAGCAGCAGGCCGCACCCGGCCCTACTCGCCGGACAGCACCGCCTGCGCGGCGTTCCGCGCCTCCTCGGCGCTGTCCGCCGCCCGGGCGGCGGCCGCGGCCCGCTCGCACTGCGCCAGCGTGAACTTGGCCAGCGTCGCCCGCACGTAAGGCAGCGACGCCGCACCCATGGACAGGGAGGTGACACCCAGACCGGTCAGCACACACGCCAGCAGCGGATCCGAAGCGGCCTCGCCACAGACACCGCAGCTCTTGCCCTCGGCCTTCGCCGCCTCGGCCGACAGCGCGACCAGGTCGAGCAGAGCCGGCTGCCACGGGTCCTGCAGCCGCGACACCGCGCCCACCTGACGGTCGGCGGCGAAGGTGTACTGCGCGAGGTCGTTCGTCCCCAGCGACAGGAACTCCACCTCCTGCAGCACCGAGCGCGCCCGCAGCGCGGCCGACGGGATCTCCACCATCGCGCCGAACTTCGCCCGCAGCCCGGCCTCGCGGCAGGCGTCGGCGAACGCCTTGGCATCCGCCCGGTCCGCCACCATCGGTGCCATGACCTCGAGATAGACCGGCAGCCCCTCCGCCGCCTTCGCCAGCGCGGTCAGCTGCGTCCGCAGCACGTCCGGGTGGTCGAGCAGCGTCCGCAGACCGCGCACGCCGAGCGCGGGGTTCGGCTCGTCGCCCGGGGTGAGGAAGTCCAGCGGCTTGTCGGCGCCGGCGTCCAGCACCCGCACGACGACCCGGCCTTCCGGGAACGCCTCCAGCACCTGGCGGTAGGCGGTGATCTGCTTCTCCTCCGACGGGGCGTTCGCGCTGTCGTCGAGGAAGAGGAACTCGGTCCGGAACAGGCCGACACCCTCGGCGCCGGCCTCGACCGCCGCGGGCACGTCGGCGGGACCACCGATGTTCGCCAGCAGCGGCACCTTGTGACCGTCCGAGGTCGCACCGGGACCCGTGGCGGCGGCCAGCGCGGCCTTGCGCTCGGCGGCCTCGGCCGCCAGCCGTGCCTTCTTCTCCTCAGCGGGGTTCACGAAGATCTCACCGGTGCTTCCGTCCACCGCCACGACGGTGCCCTCGGGAATCTCACCGGCGCCCGGCAGGGCCACGACGGCGGGCACGCCGAGCGCCCGCGCGAGAATCGCGCTGTGGCTGGTCGGCCCGCCCTCCTCGGTGACGAAGCCCAGGACGAGCGTCGGATCGAGCAGCGCGGTGTCGGCAGGCGCCAGGTCCCGCGCGATGAGGACGTAGGGCTCGTCGCTGTCCGGAACGCCCGGCATCGGGACCCCGAGCAGACGGGCGACGATACGATTCCGCACGTCGTCGAGGTCCGCCACGCGGCCGGCCAGGTACTCGCCGGCACCGGCCAGCAGGGCCCGGTAGGCGGCGAAGGCGTCGTACACGGCACGCTCGGCCGTGCTCCCGACGGTGATCCGCCGCTCGACGTCGGCCAGCAGTTCCGGGTCCTGGGCCATCATGGCCTGCGCCTCGAGCACGGCCTGCGCCTCGCCCCCGGCCAGGTTGCCGCGCGCCATCAGGTCGGCCGCCACAGCTTCCACCGCCTTGCGGGCGCGCCCCTGCTCACGCTCCGCGTCCTCGGCCGGAATCTGCTTCGCCGGCGGTTCCAGGACCGCCGTCCCCATGTGCCGAACCTCGCCGATCGCCACACCGTGGCTCACACCGACGCCTCGCAGCGTTGTCTCCATCTCACCCGTCCCGATAGTGCGGCGGGTCCCGCCGCCGCGGTGGTTGTCCTACCAGCAGTCGATGCCGCCGTGCGACGGCACGGACGTCACTTCCAGAGGAAGAGACTCTCGCCGGCCTTCACGTCGCCGTCCTCACGGAGGTCCGTGAGCGCCTCGGCGGTGGCCTCCAGGGCCACGATCGGGCAGACCGGCGACTTGCCCGCGGCCTCGACCGCGGCCGGGTCCCAGCGCACCACGCCCTGACCCCGTACGACGGTGTCGCCCTTGTTCACGAGCAGCTCGAAGCCCTCGCCGTTGAGCTGCACGGTGTCGATGCCGAGATGGGTCAGCACGCCGTGCCCGCTCTCGTCGACGACGACGAAGGCGTGGGGGTGCAGGGAAACGATGACGCCGTCGACCGGAGCGACCGCCTCGGAGGGCTCCCGCACGGGGTCGATGGCGGTGCCCGGGCCGACCATGGCCCCGGAGAAGACGGGATCGGGCACGGCGGCCAGTCCGATGGCGCGTCCTGCGAGCGGGGACGAGACGGTGGTCATGGGAAGCCTCCCAGGGCGGGGATCTGTACGGGCCGTCACTGTCTTGTCCCGGACGGCACACTGAGCAGCAGGGTATGTCATAGGAAGTACCGGTTCCGCATGAGTGTTCCGATTAGAGGTCTAGACCACACTCCTCACGGATTTGCACCCGTTCCACGGCCCCGTGTACAGTCGTTACTCCTGCCTGGGGTTGAGCGATGCGTAGCAAGGTGTCCTCGCCTCGGCAGCATCCAACTCATCAGATCCTATCGCTGGATCGCCTTCTGCATGCCCGCAGGACGGTGGTCAAGAGCATCGGGAAAGCCTGATAGTGTTGGAAACACCGAAGGGAAGCGCCCGGAGGAAAGCCCGAGAGAGTCTCTTGGGTGAGTACAAAGGAAGCGTCCGTTCCTTGAGAACTCAACAGCGTGCCAAAAGTCAACGCCAGATATGTTGATACCCCGACCTGATCGGATTCCTGATCGGGTTGAGGTTCCTTTGAAGTAACACAACAGCGAGGACGCTGTGAACGGTCGGATTATTCCTCCGACTGTTCCGCTCCCGTGATGTAAAGCATTCACGGAGAGTTTGATCCTGGCTCAGGACGAACGCTGGCGGCGTGCTTAACACATGCAAGTCGAACGATGAACCACTTCGGTGGGGATTAGTGGCGAACGGGTGAGTAACACGTGGGCAATCTGCCCTGCACTCTGGGACAAGCCCTGGAAACGGGGTCTAATACCGGATACTGACCCTCGCAGGCATCTGCGAGGGTCGAAAGCTCCGGCGGTGCAGGATGAGCCCGCGGCCTATCAGCTTGTTGGTGAGGTAATGGCTCACCAAGGCGACGACGGGTAGCCGGCCTGAGAGGGCGACCGGCCACACTGGGACTGAGACACGGCCCAGACTCCTACGGGAGGCAGCAGTGGGGAATATTGCACAATGGGCGAAAGCCTGATGCAGCGACGCCGCGTGAGGGATGACGGCCTTCGGGTTGTAAACCTCTTTCAGCAGGGAAGAAGCGAAAGTGACGGTACCTGCAGAAGAAGCGCTAAGCTAACTACGTGCCAGCAGCCGCGGTAATACGTAGGGCGCAAGCGTTGTCCGGAATTATTGGGCGTAAAGAGCTCGTAGGCGGCTTGTCACGTCGGTTGTGAAAGCCCGGGGCTTAACCCCGGGTCTGCAGTCGATACGGGCAGGCTAGAGTTCGGTAGGGGAGATCGGAATTCCTGGTGTAGCGGTGAAATGCGCAGATATCAGGAGGAACACCGGTGGCGAAGGCGGATCTCTGGGCCGATACTGACGCTGAGGAGCGAAAGCGTGGGGAGCGAACAGGATTAGATACCCTGGTAGTCCACGCCGTAAACGGTGGGCACTAGGTGTGGGCAACATTCCACGTTGTCCGTGCCGCAGCTAACGCATTAAGTGCCCCGCCTGGGGAGTACGGCCGCAAGGCTAAAACTCAAAGGAATTGACGGGGGCCCGCACAAGCGGCGGAGCATGTGGCTTAATTCGACGCAACGCGAAGAACCTTACCAAGGCTTGACATACACCGGAAAGCATCAGAGATGGTGCCCCCCTTGTGGTCGGTGTACAGGTGGTGCATGGCTGTCGTCAGCTCGTGTCGTGAGATGTTGGGTTAAGTCCCGCAACGAGCGCAACCCTTGTCCCGTGTTGCCAGCAAGCCCTTCGGGGTGTTGGGGACTCACGGGAGACCGCCGGGGTCAACTCGGAGGAAGGTGGGGACGACGTCAAGTCATCATGCCCCTTATGTCTTGGGCTGCACACGTGCTACAATGGCCGGTACAATGAGATGCGATACCGCAAGGTGGAGCGAATCTCAAAAAGCCGGTCTCAGTTCGGATTGGGGTCTGCAACTCGACCCCATGAAGTCGGAGTCGCTAGTAATCGCAGATCAGCATTGCTGCGGTGAATACGTTCCCGGGCCTTGTACACACCGCCCGTCACGTCACGAAAGTCGGTAACACCCGAAGCCGGTGGCCCAACCCCTTGTGGGAGGGAGCTGTCGAAGGTGGGACTGGCGATTGGGACGAAGTCGTAACAAGGTAGCCGTACCGGAAGGTGCGGCTGGATCACCTCCTTTCTAAGGAGCACATAGCCGACTGCAGGCAAATGTCCTGCACGGTTGCTCATGGGTGGAACGTTGACTACTCGGCACGGTCTTCTTGATGGATCACTAGTACTGCTTCGGCGTGGAACGTGACTTCAAAGAGGGACTCGTGTCGGGCACGCTGTTGGGTGTCTGAGGGTACGGCCGTGAGGTCGCCTTCAGTTGCCGGCCCCAGTGCACTCGGGAGTTTTTCCCGGGGTGATGGGTGGTTGGTCGTTGTTTGAGAACTGCACAGTGGACGCGAGCATCTGTGGCCAAGTTTTTAAGGGCGCACGGTGGATGCCTTGGCACCAGGAACCGATGAAGGACGTGGGAGGCCACGATAGGCCCCGGGGAGTCGTCAACCAGGCTTTGATCCGGGGGTGTCCGAATGGGGAAACCCGGCAGTCGTCATGGGCTGTCACCCGCTGCTGAACACATAGGCAGTGTGGAGGGAACGCGGGGAAGTGAAACATCTCAGTACCCGCAGGAGGAGAAAACAACCGTGATTCCGGGAGTAGTGGCGAGCGAAACCGGATGAGGCTAAACCGTATACGTGTGAGACCCGGCAGGGGTTGCGTGTGCGGGGTTGTGGGATCTCTCTTTTACGGTCTGCCGGCCGTGAGACGAGTCAGAAACCGTTGATGTAGGCGAAGGACATGCGAAAGGTCCGGCGTAGAGGGTAAGACCCCCGTAGTCGAAACGTCAGCGGCTCGTTTGAGAGACACCCAAGTAGCACGGGGCCCGAGAAATCCCGTGTGAATCTGGCGGGACCACCCGCTAAGCCTAAATATTCCCTGGTGACCGATAGCGGATAGTACCGTGAGGGAATGGTGAAAAGTACCGCGGGAGCGGAGTGAAATAGTACCTGAAACCGTGTGCCTACAAGCCGTGGGAGCGTCGGATACGTGCTTGCACGTATCTCGTGACTGCGTGCCTTTTGAAGAATGAGCCTGCGAGTTTGCGGTGTGTTGCGAGGTTAACCCGGGTGGGGAAGCCGTAGCGAAAGCGAGTCCGAACAGGGCGGTTCAGTAGCACGCTCAAGACCCGAAGCGGAGTGATCTAGCCATGGGCAGGTTGAAGCGGCTGTAAGAGGTCGTGGAGGACCGAACCCACCAGGGTTGAAAACCTGGGGGATGACCTGTGGTTAGGGGTGAAAGGCCAATCAAACTCCGTGATAGCTGGTTCTCCCCGAAATGCATTTAGGTGCAGCGTCGTGTGTTTCTTGCCGGAGGTAGAGCACTGGATAGGCGATGGGCCCTACCGGGTTACTGACCTTAGCCAAACTCCGAATGCCGGTAAGTGAGAGCGCGGCAGTGAGACTGTGGGGGATAAGCTCCATGGTCGAGAGGGAAACAGCCCAGAGCATCGACTAAGGCCCCTAAGCGTACGCTAAGTGGGAAAGGATGTGGAGTCGCACAGACAACCAGGAGGTTGGCTTAGAAGCAGCCACCCTTGAAAGAGTGCGTAATAGCTCACTGGTCTAGTGATTCCGCGCCGACAATGTAGCGGGGCTCAAGCGTACCGCCGAAGTCGTGTCATTGCAGCAATACGGCCAACGCTCAGCTGTGATGGGTAGGGGAGCGTCGTGTGCCGGGTGAAGCAGCCGCGGAAGCGAGTTGTGGACGGTTCACGAGTGAGAATGCAGGCATGAGTAGCGATACAAACGTGAGAAACGTTTGCGCCGATTGACTAAGGGTTCCTGGGTCAAGCTGATCTGCCCAGGGTAAGTCGGGACCTAAGGCGAGGCCGACAGGCGTAGTCGATGGATAACCGGTTGATATTCCGGTACCCGCTGTGAAGCGTCAAACATCGAGCATCGTGATGCTAAGGCCGTGAAGCCGCCCTGATCTCTTCGGAGTTGAGGGGAGTGGTGGAGCCGCCGAACCAAGCGGTTAGTAGGTGAGTGATGGGGTGACGCAGGAAGGTAGTCCATCCCGGGCGGTGGTTGTCCCGGGGTAAGGGTGTAGGCCGTGCGGTAGGTAAATCCGTCGCACACAAGGCTGAGACCTGATGCCGAGCCGATTGTGGTGAAGTGGATGATCCTATGCTGTCGAGAAAAGCCTCTAGCGAGTTTCATGGCGGCCCGTACCCTAAACCGACTCAGGTGGTCAGGTAGAGAATACCGAGGCGTTCGGGTGAACTATGGTTAAGGAACTCGGCAAAATGCCCCCGTAACTTCGGGAGAAGGGGGGCCACACCCGGTGACCGGATTTACTCCGTGAGCTGGGGGTGGCCGCAGAGACCAGCGAGAAGCGACTGTTTACTAAAAACACAGGTCCGTGCGAAGCCGTAAGGCGATGTATACGGACTGACGCCTGCCCGGTGCTGGAACGTTAAGGGGACCGGTTAGCTCCATTTCGGTGGGGCGAAGCTGAGAACTTAAGCGCCAGTAAACGGCGGTGGTAACTATAACCATCCTAAGGTAGCGAAATTCCTTGTCGGGTAAGTTCCGACCTGCACGAATGGCGTAACGACTTCTCGACTGTCTCAACCATAGGCCCGGTGAAATTGCACTACGAGTAAAGATGCTCGTTTCGCGCAGCAGGACGGAAAGACCCCGGGACCTTTACTACAGTTTGATATTGGTGTTCGGTTCGGCTTGTGTAGGATAGCTGGGAGACTTTGAAGCTCGCACGCCAGTGTGGGTGGAGTCGTCGTTGAAATACCAGTCTGGTCGTGCTGGATGTCTAACCTGGGTCCGTGATCCGGATCAGGGACAGTGTCTGATGGGTAGTTTAACTGGGGCGGTTGCCTCCTAAAGAGTAACGGAGGCGCCCAAAGGTTCCCTCAGCCTGGTTGGCAATCAGGTGTTGAGTGTAAGTGCACAAGGGAGCTTGACTGTGAGACCGACGGGTCGAGCAGGGACGAAAGTCGGGACTAGTGATCCGGCGGTGGCTTGTGGAAGCGCCGTCGCTCAACGGATAAAAGGTACCCCGGGGATAACAGGCTGATCTTCCCCAAGAGTCCATATCGACGGGATGGTTTGGCACCTCGATGTCGGCTCGTCGCATCCTGGGGCTGGAGTCGGTCCCAAGGGTTGGGCTGTTCGCCCATTAAAGCGGTACGCGAGCTGGGTTTAGAACGTCGTGAGACAGTTCGGTCCCTATCCGCTGTGCGCGTAGGAGTCTTGAGAAGGGCTGTCCCTAGTACGAGAGGACCGGGACGGACGAACCTCTGGTGTGCCAGTTGTTCTGCCAAGGGCATGGCTGGTTGGCTACGTTCGGGAGGGATAACCGCTGAAAGCATCTAAGCGGGAAGCCTGCTTCGAGATGAGGACTCCCACCCCCTTGAGGGGTTAAGGCTCCCAGTAGACGACTGGGTTGATAGGCCGGATCTGGAAGCACCGTGAGGTGTGGAGGTGACCGGTACTAATAGGCCGAGGGCTTGTCCTCAGTTGCTCGCGTCCACTGTGTTGGTTCTGAAACCACGAACAATCAGACTGTGTTGGTCACCCGGTTGATTGTCTGTTTCATAGTGTTTCGGTGGTCATAGCGTAGGGGAAACGCCCGGTTACATTTCGAACCCGGAAGCTAAGCCTTACAGCGCCGATGGTACTGCAGGGGGGACCCTGTGGGAGAGTAGGACGCCGCCGAACTCCTTTTAGAGCTCTGGCTCTTGGGCATGCAGCCCGAGAGCCAGAGCTTTTTTGCGTTGAGGTAAGGTCAGTGAGCATCATTGGCTCGTTTCCCCCAGGAGGCCCCCGCGTGGAGGTCCAGGAGACCCGCGTGCAGACCGACCGGGTCCTCACCATCCCGAACATCCTCAGCATGGCGCGCCTGGCCGGCGTGCCACTGTTCCTGTGGCTCATCCTGCGGCCCGAGTTCGGCGGCCCGCAGAGCGACGGCTGGGCGCTGTTGGTGCTGGCCCTGAGCGGGGTCAGCGACTACCTGGACGGAAAGCTCGCACGGCGTTGGAATCAGATCAGCAGCCTTGGCCGGCTGCTGGACCCGGCGGCCGACCGGCTCTATATCCTCTCCACGCTGGTGGGTCTCACCTGGCGCGAGATTCTCCCGCTCTGGTTGACCCTTGTACTGCTTGCCAGGGAAGCGATGCTGCTGGTGATGGTGGGCATCCTCCGGCGGCACGGCTATCCTCCGCCGCAGGTGAACTTCCTGGGCAAGGCCGCCACCTTCAACCTCATGTACGCCTTCCCGCTGCTTCTGCTGAGTGACGGCAGCGGATGGATCGCGTCACTCGCCGCCGTCTTCGGATGGGCGTTCGCCGGATGGGGTACAACCCTGTATTGGTGGGCAGGTGTTCTCTACGTGGTGCAGGTCCGCCGCCTGGTTCGTGCGGACGTCGCAGCCGATTGAACTCGCTGATTGTGCGGTCCCGGTGGCCGGATGGCCCGCGCTGGAAAAGTGCGGGACCCTGGACGGGTGAAGTCGGCTAAACCGTCTCTCAGAGGAGGACGCTTCCGACATGAAGGCCGTCGTGATGGCTGGAGGCGAAGGCACACGCCTTCGTCCCATGACCTCGAGCATGCCCAAGCCGCTCCTGCCGGTGGTCAACCGGCCGATCATGGAGCACGTACTTCGGCTGCTCAAAAGGCATGGGCTCAATGAGACCGTCGTGACCGTCCAGTTCCTGGCCTCACTGGTCAAGAACTACTTCGGTGACGGCGAGGAGCTCGGAATGGAGCTCACCTATGCCAACGAGGAGAAGCCACTCGGTACCGCCGGAAGCGTCAAGAACGCCGAGGAGGCATTGAAGGACGATGCCTTCCTCGTCATTTCCGGCGATGCCCTGACCGACTTCGACCTCACCGACCTGATCAACTTCCACAAGGAAAAGGGCTCGCTCGTCACCGTGTGTCTGACGCGCGTGCCCAACCCGCTGGAATTCGGCATCACCATCGTCGACGAAGAGGGCAAGGTCGAGCGCTTCCTGGAGAAGCCGACCTGGGGCCAGGTCTTCTCCGACACCGTGAACACCGGGATCTACGTCATGGAGCCCGAGGTCTTCAACTATGTCGACCCCGATGTGCCCGTGGACTGGTCCGGTGACGTCTTCCCGCAGTTGATGAAGGAAGGCAAGCCCATCTACGGCTATGTCGCCGAGGGCTACTGGGAGGACGTCGGTACCCACGAGAGCTATGTGAAGGCCCAGGCCGACGTTCTGGAACGCAAGGTCGACGTCGACATCGACGGCTTCGAGATCTCGCCCGGCGTCTGGGTGGCCGAGGGTGCGGAGGTGCATCCCGACGCGGTGCTGCGCGGGCCCCTGTACGTCGGCGACTACGCGAAGGTCGAGGCCGGCGCGGAGATCCGCGAGCACACCGTGATCGGGTCAAACGTCGTCGTCAAGAGCGGCGCCTTCCTGCACAAGGCCGTGGTCGCCGACAACGTGTACGTCGGACCGCACAGCAATCTGCGGGGCTGTGTGGTCGGCAAGAACACCGACATCATGCGCGCCGCGCGGATCGAGGACGGCGCGGTCATCGGCGACGAATGCCTGGTCGGTGAAGAATCGATCATCCAGGGCAATGTGCGGGTCTACCCGTTCAAGACCATCGAGGCGGGCGCGTTCGTCAACACCTCGGTGATCTGGGAGTCCCGCGGGCAGGCGCATCTCTTCGGTGCGCGCGGGGTCTCCGGCATCCTGAACGTGGAGATCACGCCGGAGCTGGCCGTGCGGCTGGCCGGTGCGTACGCGACGACCCTGAAGAAGGGGTCCACCGTCACCACGGCCCGTGACCACTCCCGTGGCGCCCGTGCGCTGAAGCGGGCGGTGATCTCCGCGCTGCAGGCCAGCGCCATCGACGTACGCGACCTGGAGAACGTGCCCCTGCCCGTGGCGCGGCAGCAGACCGCGCGGGGCAGTGCCGGCGGCATCATGATCCGGACCACCCTGGGAGTGCCGGACTCCGTCGACATCATGTTCTTCGACGGTCAGGGCGCCGACCTGTCGCAGGGCAGTCAGCGGAAGCTGGACCGGGTGTTCGCGCGCCAGGAGTACCGGCGGGCGTTCCCGGGCGAGATCGGGGACCTGCACTTCCCGTCCAGTGTGTTCGACTCCTACACCGGGTCCCTGCTGCGCAACGTCGACATCACCGGCATCGCGGAGTCCGGGCTCAAGGTGGTCGTCGACGCCTCCAACGGCAGCGCGGGGCTGGTGCTGCCGAGCCTGCTCGGGAAGCTCGGCGTCGACTCCCTGACGATCAATCCCGGTCTCGACGAGGCCAGGCCCACCGAGTCGGCCGACATGCGGCGCTCGGGTCTGGTGCGCCTCGGGGAGATCGTGGCGTCCTCGCGGGCCGCGTTCGGCGTGCGGTTCGACCCCGTCGGTGAACGGCTGTCGCTCGTCGACGAGAAGGGCCGCATCATCGAGGACGACCGGGCGCTGCTGGTGATGCTCGACCTGATCGCGGCCGAGCGGCGCAGCGGCCGGGTGGCGCTCCCGGTGACCACCACCAGGATCGCCGAGCAGGTCGCCGCGTACCACGGCACGCAGGTCGAGTGGACGACCACCTCCCCGGACGACCTGACGCGGGTGGGGGGCGAGGAAGGCGCGATCTTCGGCGGAGACGGCAAGGGCGGCTTCATCGTCCCCGAGTTCAGCAGTGTGTACGACGGCACGGCGGCCTTCGTGCGGCTGATCGGGCTGGTCGCGCGCACGCAGCTCACGCTGAGCCAGATCGACGCGCGGATCCCGCGGGCCCACGTCCTCAAGCGTGATCTGGCCACGCCGTGGGCGGTCAAGGGCCTGGTGATGCGGCGGGTCGTCGAGGCGGCCGGAGACCGGTTCGTGGACACCACGGACGGGGTGCGGGTGGTCGAGACCGACGGGCGCTGGGTGATGGTCCTGCCCGACCCCGCGGAGGCGGTCACCCATCTGTGGGCGGAGGGCCCCGACGACGCCTCCGCACAGGCACTGCTGGACGAGTGGGCCGCGGTGGTGGACAGCGCGGGCCGCTGAGAACACACCGCACGCGCGCGTGCCGGACACGTGTCCTCAAGGGGGCCGGTCCGGCACGCCGGTGGGGCCGTTCGGAGGTAGTGGCGGTGGCGTGCGACGATGTGCGGCATGCCGCAGCCACCCCCCGTTCGGAGCACACCCAGGCGGCCCGCGCGCCCGGACGCGTCCATGTCGCTGCTCACGAACGTCATGGACCACAGCCTCGACGACGGATACGCCGAGGCCGCCGCGCGCAAGCAGGCCGACGGCGGCGGGGGCATGCCCAAGACGCTGCGCGCCAAGCTGGGCCTGGCGGCCGGTCTGGTCCTCGCGGCCCTGGTCGTGACCGTCGGGGCGGCCCAGGCACGGGTCGCCGCCCCCGTCGTCGCCAAGGAGCGCGAGGAGCTGGTCGACCGCATAGAGGGGGAGACCTCGGCGGCCGACGAGCTGGAGAAGAGCGTCGACGAGCTGCGCGACGACGTGGACGCCCGCCGGCGCGAGGCGCTGGAGAAGAGCGGCGACGGCGACCGGTCCGACCTGGTGGGGATCCTGTCGGGCGCGGTGGAGGTGCACGGCCCCGGCGTGAAGCTCGTGGTGAACGATGCGAAGGACGTCGCCACGGGGGCCGACGGGCAGCCGCGCGGCACTTCCGGGTTCTCCGACACGGGGCGGGTGCGGGACCGGGACATGCAGCGAGTGGTGAACGGGCTGTGGGAGTCGGGCGCCGAGGCGATCTCCGTCAACGGGCAGCGGCTGACCGCGCTGTCGGCGATCAGGGCCGCCGGTGACGCGATACTGGTCGACAACAGGCCGCTGGTGCCGCCGTACACGGTGCTCGCGGTGGGGGACGGCGAGCGGCTGAGCAGGGGCTTCCAGGACAGCGCGGACGGGCTGTACCTGCATGCCCTGGAGGAGAGCTACGGCATCCGGACCGCCATCTCCGTCGCGGACGACCTCAAGCTGCCGGCCGCACCGAGTGTGATCGTACGTACAGCACAGCCGATAACCGAGAAGGGCACATCGTGATCGCCGTACTGGGCCTCGTCGTGGGAGTCGTGGCCGGATTGCTGGTCCGGCCCGAGGTGCCGGCGGCCGTGGAGCCGTATCTGCCGATCGCCGTCGTGGCGGCGCTGGACGCCGTGTTCGGCGGGCTGAGGGCCATGCTCGACGGCATCTTCGACGACAAGGTCTTCGTGGTGTCGTTCCTGTCGAACGTGGTCGTGGCCGCACTGATCGTGTTCCTGGGCGACAAGTTGGGCGTCGGAGCCCAGCTGTCCACCGGCGTCGTGGTGGTCCTCGGCATCCGCATCTTCTCCAACGCCGCGGCGATCCGACGCCACGTCTTCCGGGCGTGAGGCCGATGAGCGACGACGAGCAGCCCGCGAACAGGCTGCGCAAGGAGCTGCCGGACGAGGTGCCGCCGTCGCGGTCCCCGTCGGCGGACGACCCCGCGGGCGGCCTCCCGGGGGCCGGGCAGGGGGAGCGGAACGGAGTGACCGGCAGGCAGCGGCTCCTGAAGGGGCTGTGGCCGCCCCGCCTGACGCGGGCCCAACTGATCGTCGCCCTGCTCCTGTTCGGGCTCGGGTTCGGTCTCGCGGTGCAGGTGGCGTCCAACAGTGACAGCGACAGCGCGCTGCGAGGTGCCCGCCAGGAAGATCTGGTCCGCATCCTCGATGAACTGGACGACCGTACTCAGCGTCTTGAAGACGAGAAGCAGGGCCTCGAGAAGCAGCGCGACGAGCTGGAGAACAGCTCCGACCAGGCGGAGGAGGCCCGCAAGCAGACGCTCGAGAAGGAGCGGCAACTGGGCATCCTCGCGGGCACCGTGGCCGCGCAGGGGCCCGGCATCACGGTGACCATCGAGGACACGAAGGGGACGGTCGAGGCGGACATGCTGCTCGACGCGATCCAGGAGCTGCGCGCCGCGGGCGCGGAGGCGATCCAGGTGAACGGCGTACGGGTGGTGGCAGGCACGTATCTCGCGGACGCCGGCAACTCCGTCAGCGTCGACGGGAACAAGATCAACGCGCCCTATCGTTTCCAGGTCATCGGCAAGCCGCAGGACCTCGAACCGGCTCTCAACATTCCTGGAGGAGTGGTGCAGACTCTGGAGAAGGAACAGGCCACCGTTACTGTTGAGCGGTCGAGCAAGATCGTCGTGGACGCCTTGCGAGCGGCGGAGCGGCCTGACTACGCTCGGTCGTCCTCCCAGTGAACCGGCGGTGCATGGGGGGCGTCCGGCGAGGGCATGAGGTTGCGGGGGGTCGGCGCACCGATTGGGTGGTGCGTGGTGGAAACTGTCTGGTGGAGACGGACGTTGTGAAGGTGTCCGGGTCGGCCAGTGCGTTCAGTAAGGGTTCGTCCTGCCCCACGGGCGGGTCTGTTTCGGTCAAGGGGAATCGCCCGTGAAGTTGTTTGCGAAGTTGTTCGGCAAGAGCGCGCGAGAGGGCAGCGGCGACAACGCGACCGCCCGCCATCGCGCACAGCCCGACGCGGAGGGCCGGCGCCCGATGTACCGGGACCAGGTGGGTGGTCCCGGCGCGCCGTCTGTTGACCCTGCTCAGTCCGGCGGCATAGGTTTCGGCCAGCCCTCGGCCCCGGGTGCGGGTGGAGGGTTCACCCCCGACCCGTACGCGTCGAACGCCCCGGCGGGGCAGTCGCGGCAGGAGGATCCGTCCATGTCGGCCCTGGTCTGTACGAGGTGCGGCAACCGCAACGCGGAGAACAGCCGTTTCTGCTCCAACTGCGGTGCTCCGCTGCGGCCCGGCGCGGTCCCGGAGCGTGCCTCCGAGACGACCTCCACCATCTCCATCTCCGGTCTGGAGGCCTACGACGCCGAGGTCACCGGCCAGACGGCGGTGCCGGCGCTCTCGCCCGAGGCGCAGGCGGCCGTGGACGCGCTGCCGCTGGGCTCCGCCCTCCTGGTCGTGCGCCGCGGTCCGAACTCGGGCAGCCGCTTCCTGCTGGACGGTGAGCTGACCACCGCCGGGCGTCATCCGCAGAGCGACATCTTCCTGGACGACGTGACGGTCTCGCGCCGGCACGTGGAGTTCCGCCGCAGCCCGGACGGTTCCTTCACGGTCGCCGACGTCGGCAGCCTGAACGGCACCTACGTCAACCGCGAGCGCATCGACCAGGTCGCCCTGTCGAACGGCGACGAGGTGCAGATCGGCAAGTACCGGCTGGTGTTCTACGCGAGCCAGCGGGGTTACTGACCCGCCCCCGGGCCGCCCGCCCGGGGAACCTCCAGGGAAGGTCCATGTTTCAAACACCGAGCGGCGGTGCCGGGCAAGGCGCCGCCGCCACGGACAGTGGGCTGATGAGCATCGGCGCAGTGCTGAACGCGCTGCGTGACGAGTTCCCCGACATCACCATCTCCAAGATCCGTTTCCTGGAGTCGGAGGGCCTCGTCGAGCCGCGACGGACCCCGGCCGGGTATCGCAAGTTCGGCGCGCACGACGTCGAGCGCCTCGGCCAGGTGCTGCGCATGCAGCGGGACCACTATCTGCCGCTCAAGGTGATCCGCGAGCACCTGGACGCCGTGGAGCGCGGCGAGGCCGTGGCGCTGCCGCGGGTCGGCCGGCAGCGGGACGGCGAGGCCGCCGCACCCGAGCCCGCCGAGAGCCCGACGGTGGCCCGGATCGGGCGGGACGAGCTGCTCGCCACGGCCGGGATCGGCGACCAGGAACTGCGGGAGTGGGAGTCGTACGGACTCCTCGTCCCGCTGCCCGACGGGGCGTACGACGCCGAGGCGGTCACCGTGGCGTCGCTGGTGGTGCAGCTGGGGCGGTTCGGGATCGAACCGCGGCACCTGCGGGTGATGAAGGCCGCCGCCGACCGCGAGGCCGGGCTCGTGGACCAGGTGGTGGCTCCGCTGAAGCGCCACCGCAACCCTCAGACCAGGGCACATGCGGAAGCCCGCACCAAGGAGCTGGCGGGACTCGCGGTGAAACTGCACGCGGCGCTGGTGCAGACCGCTCTCGGCGTGCGGCTGCCCTGAAACGGGCGGGCCGGCGACCCGGATCGCCCACCCGATCCCGGCCCGACTACCCAAACGTCCCGGGCACGGCCTAGGGTTGCTGTGTGAACGAGCTCGATGTCGTAGGTGTCCGGGTCGAGATGCCCTCCAACCAGCCGATCGTGCTGCTGCGCGAGGTGGGCGGCGACCGTTACCTTCCCATCTGGATCGGACCGGGGGAGGCGACGGCGATCGCCTTCGCCCAGCAGGGCATGGCTCCCGCACGGCCGCTGACCCACGACCTCTTCAAGGACGTGCTGGAAGCCGTCGGCCAGGAGCTCTCCGAAGTACGCATCACCGACCTGCGTGACGGGGTCTTCTATGCCGAGCTGGTCTTCGCGAGCGGGGTCGAGGTCAGCGCCAGGCCGTCCGACGCCATAGCGCTGGCCCTGCGCACCGGTACGCCGATCTACGGCAGCGACACGGTTCTCGACGACGCCGGTATCGCCATTCCGGACGAGCAGGAGGACGAGGTGGAGAAGTTCCGCGAGTTCCTCGACCAGATCTCGCCGGAGGACTTCGGGACCAGCAATCAGTGAGACGCGGGCCCGTACGGGCACATCCGGCTAGCCTTTCCCGGGATCGGACACGGGAAACCACTCGTAGGGTGATTATCACTCGGCGTGCCGAGTGTGGCGATCGTTGACGCACCCTTGGTGACTGCCTACCTTCGAGGAGGCAGGTCAAGGACGGAGGTCGGCGTGAGAATCAGCGGCGACGGTACGGTTGGGGGTGGCCCCGGGCACAGCCTTGGGGCAGGCGGTCCGTACCCTCCCCCGGGCTCCCGGCTTCGCGCAGGCGCGGGCCACGCCCAGCACGGTGTTGCGGCCGATCCCGGTCCGCAGCGACCGGCAGCGGTGCCGACCAGCGGAGGGGCGACGTCCATGGCGTCCGAGCAGATCGGCTACCGCGGGCCGACGGCCTGCGCGGCCGCCGGCATCACCTACCGGCAACTCGACTACTGGGCCCGCACGGGCCTCGTCGAGCCCAGCGTGCGGCCCGCGCACGGGTCCGGGACCCAGCGGTTGTACAGCTTCCGCGACGTCGTCGTGCTGAAGATCGTCAAACGCTTCCTCGACACCGGTGTGTCCCTGCAGAACATCCGCACCGCCGTCCAGCACCTCAGGGAGCGCGGCTTTCGCGACCTGGAGCGGATGACGCTGATGAGCGACGGCGCCACCGTCCACGAGTGCACCTCGCCCGAGGAGGTGCACGCCCTGCTCCAGGGCGGGCAGGGCATCTTCGGGATCGCCGTCGGCGTGGTCTGGCGGGACGTGGAGAGCGCGCTGTCCCAGCTGCACGGCGAGCGGATCGACACGGGGGAGACCCTGGTCGGGCACAATCCGGCCGACGAACTGGCCCGGCGGCGCAACAACCGGGCGGTCTGATCCCGCCGCGCCCCGGGGCCGTCCGGTGAGGGCATTGTCAGTGGCGTAGGGCAGCATCGGAGATGTGAGAACCGCG
Organism: Streptomyces rubrogriseus; assembly: GCF_027947575.1. Classification (NCBI taxonomy): domain Bacteria; kingdom Bacillati; phylum Actinomycetota; class Actinomycetes; order Kitasatosporales; family Streptomycetaceae; genus Streptomyces; species Streptomyces rubrogriseus. The sequence goes on from NZ_CP116256.1 coordinate 2,738,379, forward strand.
CCCACGATCCTGCATCTCGACATGGATGCCTTCTTCGCCTCGGTGGAGCAGGCGTCCAAGCCGAGCCTGCGCGGGAAGGCCGTCGTGGTGGGCGGCCTCGGACCGCGCGGCGTGGTCGCCACCTGCTCGTACGAGGCCCGGGTGTTCGGGGTGCACTCCGCGATGCCGATGGGCCAGGCCCGCCGGCTCGCGCCGCACGCCGCGTACCTCGTGCCGCGCTTCGAGCTCTACCGGTCGATCAGCGAGCAGGTGATGCGGCTGCTGCGGGAGCTGTCGCCGCTGGTGGAGCCGCTGAGCCTGGACGAGGCCTTCGTGGACCTGGACGCCGGCGGGGCGGCCCGTGACGCCGAGACGGCGCGACTGGCCGGGGCGAAGCTGCGCACGGACATCCGCACCGTCACCGGCCTCACCGGGTCCGTGGGTCTCGCCGCCTCCAAGATGCTCGCCAAGATCGCCTCGGAGGCGGCCAAGCCCGACGGACTGGTGCTCATCCCGCCGGGAACCGAGCGCGCCATGCTGGAGCCGATGACGGTGCGGACGCTGCCCGGGGTGGGACCGGCCACGGGAGACCATCTGCGGCGGGCGGGGATCACCACGGTCGGCGAGATCGCCGAGGCGGGCGAGGACGAGCTGGTGCGGCTGCTGGGCAAGGCGCACGGCCACGCGCTCTACGCCATGGCGCTGGCGCGGGACGAGCGTCCGGTGGTGGCCGAGCGGGAGACCAAGTCGGTGTCCGTGGAGGACACCTACGACGTGGACATCCACGACCGGGTGCGGGTCGGCGTCGAGGTGGGGCGGCTGGCGGACCGGTGCGTGCGGCGGCTGCGCGCCTCCGGACTGTCCGGGCGGACCATCGTGCTCAAGGTGCGCAGATACGACTTCTCCACGCTCACGCGCTCCGAGACCCTGCGCGGCCCCACCGACGATCCCGCGGTGGTGCGGGAGGCGGCCGCCAGACTGCTGGACTCGGTGGACACCACGGGCGGCGTGCGGCTGCTCGGGGTGGGTGTCAGCGGGCTCGCCGACTACACGCAGGAGGACCTGTTCGCGCAGGCGGCGGGGGACCGGGCCGAGGAATCGGCCGAGCAGCCCGAGACCGAGCCCGCCGAGGAGCACAGACCCTCGCCCGCCGAGCGGCGGTGGCCGGCGGGGCACGACGTGCGGCACACGGAGCTGGGGCACGGCTGGGTGCAGGGCAGTGGTCTCGGGCGGGTCACCGTGCGGTTCGAGACGCCGTACTCGGAGGTCGGGCGGGTGCGGACCTTCGCGGTGGACGACCCGGAGCTGACGCCCGCGGATCCGCTGCCGCTGGTCGCCGACGCGGAGGACGGGGCGGGTCAGCCCTCGTCGGGGCCCTTGCCCTTGCCGGCCAGCTTGCCGAAGTCGTGGTCGGGAGGCGGGGGAGCGGCCGCCACGTCCAGGCCGTAGTGGTGGTAGAGCTGGAGTTCCTGTTCCGGCGAGAGGTGGCGGCCGACACCGAAGTCGGGCGCCTCCTTGATCAGCGCCCGGTCGAAGGGCACGCGCAGGGCGCCGTCGACCAGCTCGCTGGGCTCCAGCGGGACGAAGGCGTCCCTGCTGAAGAGACCGGTCCGTATCGCCGCCCACTCGGGGACGCCGGTGGCATCGTCGAGGTAGACCTCGTCCACGGTGCCGATCCTGGTGCCGTCGCGGTCGAACGCCTTGCGGCCGATCAGGTTCCGCGGATCGATGTCAGTACGCACGGGGCCCTCCACTTGATCGCACCACTGGGCCGGACTGGGGTCGCACACCAGCCGCCTAATCATCCGTAAGTACTACAAAAGGGCACAAATGCCCGGTCGGCCACTCGAAGTCCGTGCGGCGACCTCGCTGGTACGCTGGCAAACGGCTGCTGACCCCGCGCGGGAGAGTCCTCCGGACATCACCGGAGGCGCCGAAGGAGCAAATCCTCCCCGGAATCTCTCAGGCTCACGTACCGCACGGACGAGGTCACTCTGGAAAGCAGGGCGGGTGTCGACGGCTTCCGCTCTCACCGACGGTGAAAGCCGGGAGAGCCCCAGGGCTCACCCGGTGAAGCTCTCAGGTTGAGATGACAGAGGGGGAGGCCGTCCGGGTACCCGCGCCGTGGTGCCCCACGAAGGTCGTCAGACCAGGAGGCCTCCGCAAATGACCGCCCATCGCACCCCGCTCTCCGAACTCGAACAGGCCATGCCCTTCGAGCAGCGCCACATCGGCCCCGACCACGAGGCCCGGGCCAAGATGCTCGCGCAGGTCGGTTACGGTTCGCTCGACGAACTGACGGCCGCCGCGGTGCCGGATGTGATCAAGAACGCCGACGCGCTGGACCTGCCGGGCGCGCGCTCCGAGGCGGAGGTGCTGGCCGAGCTTCGTTCGCTGGCCGACCGCAACCAGGTCCTCGACTCCATGATCGGCCTCGGCTACTACGGCACCTTCACCCCGCCGGTCATCCTGCGCAACGTCATGGAGAACCCGTCCTGGTACACGGCGTACACGCCCTACCAGCCGGAGATCTCCCAGGGCCGTCTCGAAGCCCTGCTGAACTTCCAGACGATGGTCGCCGAGCTGACCGGCCTGCCCACCTCCGGCGCCTCGCTGCTCGACGAGGGCACCGCCGCCGCCGAGGCGATGGCGCTGTCCCGGCGCATGGGCAAGAACAAGAAGGGCCTGTTCCTGGTCGACGCGGACGCCCTGCCGCAGACCGTCGCCGTGATACGGACCCGCGCCGAGCCGACCGGCGTCGAGGTGGTCGTCGCCGACCTGAGCGCGGGCATCCCGGCCGAGGTCGCCGAGCGGGAGATCAACGGGGTCCTGATCCAGTACCCGGGTGCCTCCGGAGCCGTCCGCGACATCAAGCCGGTGATCGACCGGGCGCACGAGCTCGGCGCGCTCGTCACCGTCGCCGCCGACCTGCTCGCCCTCACCCTGCTCACCTCGCCCGGCGAGCTGGGCGCGGACATCGCGGTGGGCACCACCCAGCGCTTCGGCGTGCCGATGGGCTTCGGCGGACCGCACGCCGGTTACATGGCCGTGCACGAGAAGTTCGCCCGCAGCCTCCCCGGCCGCCTGGTCGGCGTCTCCGTGGACGCCGACGGCAACAAGGCCTACCGCCTGGCCCTGCAGACCCGCGAGCAGCACATCCGCCGCGAGAAGGCCACCAGCAACATCTGCACCGCGCAGGTGCTGCTCGCCGTCATGGCCGGCATGTACGCCGTCTACCACGGCCCCGAGGGCCTGCGGGCCATCGCCCGCCGTACCCACCGGTACGCCACGATCACCGCCGCCGGTCTCGCCGCGGGCGGCGTCGAGATCGTCCACGGCTCCTACTTCGACACCGTCACCGCGCGGGTGCCCGGCCGGGCCGACGCGATCGTGCACGCCGCCCGCGAGAACGGCATCAACCTGCGGCTCGTCGACGCCGACCACGTGTCGTTCGCCTGCGACGAGACCACCACGCGCGCCCAGGTCGGCGGCGTGTGGCACGCCTTCGGCGTCGAGGGCGACATCGAGTCGCTGGACGCGGAGACCGCGGAGACGCTGCCCGAGGCGCTGCTGCGCACCGACGACTTCCTGACCCACCCCGTCTTCCACCAGCACCGCTCCGAGACCGCGATGCTGCGCTACCTGCGCCGCCTGGCCGACCGGGACTACGCGCTGGACCGCGGCATGATCCCGCTGGGCTCCTGCACCATGAAGCTCAACGCGACCACCGAGATGGAGCCGGTCACCTGGCCCGAGTTCGGGGCGCTGCACCCCTTCGCGCCCGCCGAGCAGGCGCAGGGCTACCTCACCCTCATCCGCGAGCTGGAGGAGCGGCTCGCCGAGGTCACCGGGTACGACAAGGTCTCGCTCCAGCCGAACGCCGGGTCGCAGGGCGAGTTCGCGGGCCTGCTCGCCGTACGCGGCTACCACCGGGCCAACGGCGACGAGCAGCGCACCGTCTGCCTCATCCCGTCCTCCGCGCACGGCACCAACGCCGCGAGCGCCGTGATGGCCGGCATGAAGGTCGTCGTCGTCAAGACCGCCGAGGACGGCGAGATCGACGTCGAGGACCTGCGTGCCAAGATCGAGAAGCACCGCGACGAGCTGGCCGTGCTGATGATCACCTACCCGTCCACGCACGGCGTGTTCGAGGAGCACGTCGCCGACATCTGCGCGCAGGTGCACGACGCGGGCGGCCAGGTCTACGTGGACGGCGCCAACCTCAACGCCCTGGTCGGCCTCGCCAAGCCCGGCCACTTCGGCGGCGACGTCTCCCACCTGAACCTGCACAAGACCTTCTGCATCCCGCACGGCGGCGGCGGCCCCGGCGTGGGCCCCGTGGGCGTGCGGTCGCACCTGGCGCCGTACCTGCCCAACCACCCGCTGCAGCCCGCGGCCGGTCCGCAGACGGGCGTCGGCCCGATCTCGGCGGCGCCGTGGGGCTCGGCCGGCATCCTGCCGATCTCCTGGTCCTACGTCCGCCTGATGGGCGGCGAGGGCCTCAAGCGCGCCACGCAGGTGGCCGTGCTGTCCGCCAACTACATCGCCAAGCGCCTGGAGCCGCACTTCCCGGTGCTCTACAACGGCCCCGGCGGGCTGGTCGCGCACGAGTGCATCATCGACCTGCGCCCGCTGACCAAGGCCACCGGCGTGAGCGTCGACGACGTCGCCAAGCGGCTGATCGACTACGGCTTCCACGCGCCGACGATGTCCTTCCCGGTGGCGGGCACGCTGATGATCGAGCCGACCGAGTCCGAGGACCTGGCCGAGCTGGACCGGTTCTGCGAGGCGATGATCGCCATCCGCGCGGAGATCGAGAAGGTCGGCTCCGGCGCCTGGCCCGCCGACGACAACCCGCTGCGCGGCGCCCCGCACACCGCTGACGCGCTCGGCGGCGAGTGGGACCACGCGTACACGCGCGAGGAGGCCGTCTTCCCGGCCGGTGTGTCCGCCGCCGACAAGTACTGGCCGCCGGTGCGCCGGATCGACCAGGCCTACGGCGACCGGAACCTGGTCTGCTCCTGCCCGCCGCTGGACGCGTACGAGGACTGAGTCCCGCCGAGAAGGTGAGAGAGGCCCCGCCCGGGCCCGCGGTGCCCGGGCGGGGCCTCTCGGCGTCTCAGGCCGTGGCCAGCGACACCTCCGTCGACTTGACCAGCGCGACGACGGGAGTGCCCACGGACAGCCCCAGGTCGTCGGCGGCCTGCCGGGTGACGGCCGCGGTCAGCTCGGCGCCCTCGACGGCGACCGCGACCGTGGCCATCGCGGCGCCGGTGGTGAGGGCGGTGACCGTGCCCGGCAGCCGGTTGCGGATGGACAGGGCGTCCACGCGCCCGGTGGCCAGAGCCACCTCGGTGGACTTCACCAGGGCCCGTACGGCGGTGCCGGGGGTGAGCGCGAGGTCCTCGGCCGCCTCCCGGGTGATCGCCGCGGTGAGGTCCTGGCCGCCGGAGAGACGGACGGTGACCGTCGCCATGGCCTCGCCCGGGGTGACGGCGGTGACGGTGCCGGGGAGCTGGTTGCGGATGCTCAGGCTCATGGGGGCACCGTAGCCCGGTGAAGGCGTGGCGGCGGGTACGCGTGCGTCCGCGTCGCCTCGACCTCGCCGGGACGAAGACGCCGCGGGCCGTCTACGCCGGGGCGCCCGTAGAGCTGAGGGTGAGACTGCGGGGCGATCAGCCGGATCAGGTCGTGCTGCGCACGCCGCGTCGCAGGTCGGGCGCCGGGCGCCGCGGGATCGGCGGGTGACCCGAGCGGGAGGGTGATCGGCGGGAGACCTCAGCGGGAAGGTGTCGCCGGCGCGGGCGGGGGCGCCGTGCTGGAGCGGACGATCAGCTCCGTGCCCAGCTCGGTCCGTGGCGGGTCCGGACGCTCGCCGCGAGTACGGCGGAGCACCGTGCGCGCGGCCTGCCTGCCCATGTCGGCGAGCGGCTGGCGCACCGTCGTCAGGGGCGGGGCCGACCAGCGGACCTCGGGAAGGTCGTCGAAGCCGACGACGCTCATGTCCTGCGGCACCCGCAGCCCCCGACGGCGCAGTGCCTCGATCGCGCCGAGCGCCATCTGGTCGCTGGCCGCGAAGACGGCCGTCGGCGGCTCGGGCAGGCCCAGCAGGGCGGCACAGGCCGCGAAGCCGGACTCGTGACGGAAGTCCCCGGGTACGACCAGCGACTCGTCCACGGCGACCCCGGCGTCCTCCAGGGCGGCGCGGTAGCCGTCGTGGCGGGCCCGCGAGCACAGCAGCCGCGGCGGACCGGCGATCAGCCCGATCCTGCGGTGTCCCAGCGCCAGCAGATGCTCGGTGGCCGCCCGGCCGCCCGAATGGTTGGCGGCGCCGACGGTGGGCACGTCCAGGTCGGGGGCGCCGGCCGGGTCGACGACCACCAGGGGCACGCCCAGTATCCGCAGCTCCTGGTGGAGCACGGGGTCCAGGGCGGAGGTGACGACCACGACGCCGTCGGAGGCCCGGGCCCGCAGATTGCGCATCCACTGACGGGCGTCGCCCGAACGTCCGTGGATCGCGGAGACCACGGTGCCGACCCCGGCGGCGTGGGCCACCTCCTCGACCCCGCGGATGATCTCCACGGCCCAGGGGCTGTCCAGGTCGTTGAAGACCAGGTCGATCAGGGCGGCCCGGCGGCCGGGCGCCGCGGCGCGCTTGCGGTACCCGTGCCGGCGCAGCAGTTCCTCCACCCGCGCCCTGGTCCCGGGCGACACGTCCGAGCGGCCGTTCACGACCCGGGACACGGTCGGGACCGAGACGCCGGCGCGGCGCGCGATGTCCGTGATGGTGACCCTGCCCCGGCGGCCGGAGGCCGTCTCGGCCCGGGCCTCGTCTGTTGCCACTTCCCCCACCTCCGCCGACGCCGACCGCCAGACGTCCCGGAGTCTTCCGGAAACCGGGTGCTCGGGGGAAGGCGTTCCGGACCCGGAAACCGGGCATTCACCAGGTCCGCGCGGGCAGACTACGCGGAGTGACCGGCCGCGGACACGTGTGGGGGCCGGTGCACAGCCGTGGCTGCGGGCCGGCCCCGTGATGCACCGGGCGCAGGGGGACGCCCCCGCCCGGCCGGTGGTCAGGCGGCGGTCGTCAGGCCCGCGCCGACGGGACGGTGCGGGGCGATGACCCGACCGTCCGGCAGTAGCTCACCGGTGTCCTCGAAGAGGACGACACCGTTGCACAGCAGGCTCCACCCCTGCTCCGGGTGGTGCGCCACGAGACGGGCGGACTCCCGGTCGGCGGAGACGGCTGAGGGGCACGGTGGCTGGTGCTGACACATGAGTGGGGTCTCTCGGTCCGTGGTGATGGGTGAGGTCGCTGTGTTGTCTGTCCTGCGGCGTGAAGCCTCGTTCATGGCCGCCCCCCGTTGTCGAGTCGTTCGGAACCCAGTGTTGCCCCGCGGGCCTCGATCCGCAGGCATTTGGCAGCACCGCTTCTCACAGGTTGATGACGCATCACCCGCGCGGACGGTTCAGCTGAACCGCACTGTCACTTCGGATGGTTCGGCATGGCCGAATGGGGCTAGTCCGCGCGGGTGGGTGACGGGGCGACGGGGTGGCGAGCGGGGAGCGGAGCAGGTCAGGCGGGAGAACCCAGCAACCGCGTCGGCGTCACCCGGTGCGTGAGGACCGGCAGCAGTTCGGCGACCCGGTGCGGCCGGTGCGCCGCGATGCCCGGCGGGGCCGGCGCCAGCGGCACCAGCAGATCGGTGGCCGCGGGATGCCCCGTGGCGGCGTCCGCCGTGCAGTCGCCGTGCAGCCACAGCGTGAGCATGTACAGCTCGGGCACCGACAGCAGGCGCGGCTGGTAGGACTGGGGCACCGACTCGGCCTGCCGCAGCGCGCGTTCGGTCGAGGCGACGTAGGGGCCCTCGAAGAAGTGCGAGAACGCCCAGCCGTCGGGGGTCAGCATCGTCTCCGCCGCCGCCACCGCCCGGTCGCCCAACCGGATGTGGAACCGCCACCCGGCCAGCCGCGTCGCCGCCGCGCCCTCCGTCGTGACCCGGTCCAGGACGTGCACGGGAAGCGGCAGTTCGGGTGTGGCGGGTCCCTGGGCGCCGAGCAGGGCGGGGGTCCGGGCCTCGCGGACCGCGGTGGGCGAGGAGAGAGCGGTGAGGACGGAGCGCAGGGCGGGCGCGGGGGCCGGGGGGACACGCAGGGGCATGATGGGTCGCCTCTCATTCGAAGGCACGGTGGCGCGAGGGCGGAGCTGGGCGGACGACGCTGTCGGCTCACAGGGCTGGGAGAGGCAGGGGCCGGGTCCGGGAACCGAGAAGTGGGAGAGGCCTGCCGCGCGTCAACTCGACGGCAGGATCCTGCGACCGTGGGCGCCGGTCCACTGCCTGTCCGCGGAGTTTATACGACATGTGTTCAGACTGTGTTTCGGCTAGCCGATTCCGGTAACCGGTACAAGGTTGCATTCGGCCGTCGATATGCGGGAATCCTCCGGATTCCGGACCGGGTGTACGGCGGTGACCTCGGGGAATGTTCACCGAGCGGTCGGCCAATTGTCGTCGGCGTTTTTCACGAGTTGTCGGCCCGGGAAACTGCTCGACGTGCCATGCCCGGTGAATGTGCCACCGGTCACACCGGCACAGCGTAGCGGCTGCCGGGCCGGTGCGGGGACGTTATCGATCGCTTCGGCTGGGCATCATCCAACCTGACCGGCCACCGGCCAGCGGCGGCCGGATCTTCCACTCATCGCTCCGAGAAGGGACTCTTCCATGGGGGAGAAGGTCGTGGCAGGTCAGTTCGACCTGTCCGATCGCCAGCGCTACCGCGAGAAGCTCCAGCGGTGCCTGACGGGCCTGGAGCGACTTCTGGCGGAGAAGCGGTTCGACCGCCCGAAGAACCTGATGGGGCTGGAGATCGAATTGAATCTCGTCGGTGCCGACGGGATGCCGAAAATGTTGAATGCGCAAGTCCTCGAGCGCATCGCGAGCCGTGACTTCCAGACGGAGCTCGCCATGTTCAACCTGGAAGTCAACATCGCCCCGCACCGCCTCGGCGGCCGGGTATTCGATCGCCTCGCCGAGGAGATCCGCACGTCCTTGGCATATGCGGATCGCAAGGCGGGCGAGGTCGACGCCGGAATCGCGATGATCGGAATTCTGCCGACGCTGGACCGGGACGACCTGGTCTCGTCCAATCTCTCCGCCGTCGACCGCTACGCCCTGCTCAACGAACAGATCGTGGCCGCCCGCGGGGAGGACTTCACCCTCGACATCGAGGGCGTCGAACGACTGACCTGCACCTCCAAGTCCATCGCACCCGAGGCCGCCTGCACCTCGGTGCAGCTCCACCTCCAGGTCACCCCGGACCGCTTCGCCGACGTGTGGAACGCGGCCCAGGCGGTGACCGCCGCCCAGATCGCCCTCGGCGCCAACGCGCCCTTCCTCTTCGGGCGCGAACTGTGGCGCGAGTCGCGGCCCCCGCTGTTCCAGCAGTCCACCGACACCCGCCCGCCCGAACTGCAGGCCCAGGGCGTGCGGCCGCGCACCTGGTTCGGGGAGCGGTGGGTGACCTCGGCGCACGACCTCTTCGAGGAGAACCGGCGCTACTTCCCGGCGCTGCTGCCGATCTGCGACGACGAGGACCCACTGGACGTCCTCGACGCGGGCGGCGTGCCCTCCCTGTCCGAGCTGGTCCTGCACAACGGCACCGTCTACCGCTGGAACCGGCCCGTATACGACATCGCCGACGGCGTCCCGCACCTGCGCGTCGAGAACCGCGTCCTGCCCGCCGGGCCCACCGTCACCGACGTCATCGCCAACGCGGCCTTCTACTACGGGGTGGTGCGCGCGCTCGCCGAGGAGCCCCGGCCGGTGTGGACCAGGCTGCCGTTCGAGGCCGCCGCCGCCAACTTCGAGGCCGCCTGCCGACACGGCATCGACGCGCGCTTCGAATGGCCCCGGCGCGGCCGCCTCGGCGGCACCACCGAGGTCGACGCCGCCGTCCTCGTACGCGACGAGCTGCTGCCGCTCGCCGAGGCCGGTCTCGACGCGTGGGGGGTGGAGCCCGCCGACCGGGACTTCTACCTCGGCGTCATCGAGGAGCGGTGCCGCCGCCGGGTCAACGGCGCGTCCTGGCAGGCCGCCACGTTCCACCGGGCGCTGGAGGCGGGAATGTCCCGGGAGGCCGCGCTGGCCGCCACGACCCGCCGCTACGTCGAGCTGATGCGCGAGGGGGACCCGGTGCACCTGTGGCCGGTGGGCCTTGTGGAACCGGTGCCGCTCGGCTGACCGCCGTCCGACCCGCCCCCGCCGCGCGCCGCCCCATACTGATCGGGCAAGCTGTGACGTCCCAGCTGGAGGCAGGTGTGCATGGCGGAGGCGGGCCCGGTGGACGATGCGTTCCCTCAGAAGCGACTCGGCGAGCAGTCCTTGACCGAGGAGCGCCCCGCGCGGCGGATCCTGCGTGACGAGACGCTGCTCGTCCTCGCGCTGTCGCTCGGGGCGAGCGGTGTGTCCGCGCTCATCAGCTTCATCGGCTCGGTCACCCGGCCGGGCGGGCTCAAGGACCAGGCGGCCACGCTCAACGCCTCCGCGGCGCCCGGCCGTCCCTGGCTCGACCTGGCCTGGCAGCTCTTCGGGATCACCACGGCGCTCGTCCCGGTCGCCCTGGTCGCGCACTTCCTGCTGCGCGAGGGGCGCAGCCTGCGCACCCTCGGCTTCGACCGCACCCGTCCCTGGCCGGACCTGGGCCGCGGGGCCGCCGTCGCCGCCGTCATCGGCAGCACCGGCATCGCCTTCTACCTCGCCGCGCGCGGCCTCGGCTTCAACCTCACCGTGGTGCCCGAGGCCCTGCCCGACGTGTGGTGGAAGTACCCCGTCCTGATCCTCTCGGCGGTGCAGAACTCCGTCCTGGAGGAGGTACTCGTCGTCGGCTACCTGCTGCGCAGGCTCGACCAGCTCGGCTGGGGCGCGGGCGCGTCACTGGCGGCCAGTTCGGCGCTGCGCGGGTCGTACCACCTCTACCAGGGGATCGGCGGGTTCGTCGGCAACATGGTGATGGGCGTCGTGTTCGTCTACCTGTACCGCCGCTGGGGCCGGGTGGGGCCGCTGGTGGTGGCACACTCGCTGCTCGACATCGGGGCCTTCGTCGGCTACGGACTGCTCGCCGGGAAGGTGGACTGGCTGCCGACGGCGTGACCGCCCGGGGCCGCGCCGCCGCGGGGTCAGGCCAGCAGTTCACCGTCGATCACCGTCACCGCGTGCCCGCTCAGCAGCGTGCGCCCGCCGCGCAGTTCCGTGCGCACCCGGCCGGACCGGGACGACGCCTGGAGCCCGGTGAGGTCGGGACGGCCGAGGCGCTCGGACCAGAAGGGGGCCAGGGCCGTGTGCGCGCTGCCGGTGACCGGGTCCTCGTCGATGCCGACGTTGGGGAAGAAGCAGCGGGAGACGTAGTCGTAACCGCGGGCCGGGTCCTCGGCGCGGGCGGTGGCGATGATGCCGCGCTCCGAGTGGGCGGCCAGCGCCGCGAGGTCCGGCGTCAGCCCGCGGACGGTCCTCTCGTCGGCGACCTCGACCAGCAGGTCCCCGATGTTCGGCCCGGTGTCCAGGACGGTACGCGGCTCGGCACCCAGGGCCGCGGCGATGCCCGGCGGTGCCTCGACCGGGGTGAGCGGCGCGGTCGGGAAGTCCAGGGTGAACGAGCCGTCCTCCCGGGGCGTCGCCACCAGGACGCCGCTGCGGGTGGCGAACCGCACCGGCCCCTCGTGGGCGCCGGTGGTGTGCAGGACGTGGGCCGTGGCGAGCGTGGCGTGGCCGCACATCGCGACCTCGGTGGCCGGAGTGAACCAGCGCAGCGCCCAGTCCGCCTCGCCGTCCGCGGGCAGGCGGTGGGCGAACGCGGTCTCGGAGTGGTTGACCTCCAGGGCGACCCGCTGGAGCCGGTCGTCGTCCGGGAAGGCGTCGAGGAGCAGGACCCCGGCAGGGTTGCCGGCGAAGGGCCGGTCGGTGAAGGCGTCGACGATTCGGATGCGCATGGCCCGACGCTAGAGCCGGGACCGGGGCGCGGGCCAAGGCCAATTCCGGAGTGGCGGCCCCCTTTTCGAGGGTGCGCCTCGTGGGTCCGGCAGATCTTCGCGGCTTCGGCGGCTTCCGCGGCGCGCGCGTGCGGTCAGCGGCGGATCAGGCCGAGGGAGGCCGCGGTGGCGACGGCGGCGGTGCGCGAGTCGACGTCGAGCTTGGCGTAGACGCGCGCCAGATGGGACTTCACGGTGCCCTCGGTGAGGTGCAGCCGTCGGCCGATGGCCTGGTTGGACAGGCCGTCGGCCACCAGCGCCAGGACCTCGGTCTCGCGCCGGGTGAGGGTGGTGCCGGGGGTGCGCAGCCGACTCATGAGCCGGTTGGCGACGGCGGGGGCCAGCGCGGTGCGTCCGGCGGCGGCGGTGCGCACCGCGTCGGCCAGATCCTCGGGCGGTGCGTCCTTGAGGAGGTAGCCGGTGGCTCCGGCTTCGATGGCGGGCAGGGTGTCGGCGTCGGAGTCGTACGTGGTGACGATCAGCACCCGCGGGGCCCCGGGGCGGGCGGCGATGGCGGCGGTGGCCTCGGCACCGCTCATCCCCTTGCCGAACTGCAGGTCCATCAGCACTACGTCGATGTCGCCGCGCGCGGCGCGCGTGACGGCCTCCTCGGCGGTGGCAGCCTCGGCCACCACCACCATGCCGGGTTCGGTCTCCAGCACGGCGCGCAGACCGGCCCTCACCACGGGGTGGTCGTCGGCGAGGAGCAGGCGGACGGGACTGTCGGTCACGGGTGGGCCTCGGGCTCGGTGGGCGGGACGAGGGGCAGCCGGGCGGCCAGGGCGGTGCCGTGGCCGGGCACGGACTCGATGGACAGGGTGCCGCCCAGGGCGTCCAGGCGGGCACGCATGGCGGCCAGCCCGAAGCCGCCCGCCTCGGGGTCGGGCGGGGGGAGCGCGTCGGGGTCGAAGCCGGTGCCGTCGTCGACGACGTCCAGGGCGACGTGGTCGCCGAGGTGGCTCAGGGTGATCTCGACGGTGCCCGCGTCGGCGTGGCGGACCGTGTTGGCCAGCGCCGACTGGGCGACGCGCAGGAGGGCGACCTCGTGCGCCGTCGGCAGCGGGACCGGAGAGCCGGCGAGGCGGAAACGGGCGGTGATCCGGTGCCGGACGCGGGCCGTGGCGCACAGGCGCTCCAGGGCGTCGGCCAGCGTGGTGCCCTCCAGGGCGGGCGGAGTGAGGGCGGCGACGAAGCGGCGGGCCTCGGCGAGATTGTCCACGGCGGCCCGCCGGGCCGCGACGACGTGGCCGGCGGCGGCACCCGGCCGCTCGGGCAGCGCGCGTTCGGCGGCGCGCAGCAGCAACTGGATGCTGGACAGGCCCTGGGCGAGCGTGTCGTGGATCTCGCGGGCCAGCCGCTCGCGTTCGGCGAGCACGCCGGCCGTGTGCTGGGCCCGGGCGAGGTCGGCGCGGGTGGCGGTCAGCTCCTCGATCAGCCGTCGGCGGTGCTCGCTCTCGCGGTAAAGGGCCTGATAGCCCCACACCACCGCGACGGCGACGGCGGCGCCCAGCGTCGGTCCGATCACCATCGCCGGGCCGAAGGAGCCCGTGTGGGCGGCGAACCCGGCGACGGCCGCCACGGCGGTGGCGGTCACGGCGGCCAGTCCGGCGCGGCGCGACAGCAGGTGGAGCTGGAGGAAGTACAGCGGGAAGGCGACCCAGACCGCTTCGGGCGACAGCGCCAGCAGCGCCAGCCAGACGGCGCCCACCGCCGCCAGCCACCAGGCGGCGACCCGCCGGACGAGACGCACCCGAGGCAGGAGCGGCCCGGCCGCGTACACCAGGCCGCAGACCACCGCGACGGCGACGATCGTTCCGGTGGGGGAGCGGCCGTCCGTCACGGCCCGGGCGGCGACCAGCACGAGCAGCCCGACGACCAGCAGGTGCAGGCACCAGGTCAGGGCCCGGGAGGTCGGCGTCGGGGCGGGGGCGGAAACGTTCACAGTGCTCCCAGGCTACGAAAGGCCGACGCCCCGGAGCCTCCATCGAAAGTTACAACCCGCGTTCCGCCTTCCGGCCCGGGAAGTGACCTCCTGCGCCGGACGCGCCTGCGGGGGGCCGGCGGCGACGGTGGGGGCCGTACCGCTGCCACCGTCGGAAAGGACAGGCCGAGGCCGTGTTCGTCGCCTGGAGAGACCTCAAGTTCGCCAAGGGGCGCTTCGCCCTGATGGGGACCGTCATCGTGCTGATCACCCTGTTGGTCGGGCTGCTGTCCGGGCTCACGGCCGGACTGGGACGGCAGAACACCTCCGCCATCACGGACCTGCCCGCCGACCGGATCGCCTTCCGGGCTCCCGGCGGGGGAGGGGACCTCTCGTACGGCGACTCCACGGTCACCGAGCGGCAGTGGCGGCAGTGGTCCGAGGCCCCCGGCGTCGAGGCCGCCGAACCGCTCGGCATCACCACCACCAAGGCCACCGCGGGGGACCGGAGCGCCGGCGTCTCCGCCTTCGGCGTGCGGCCCGGCTCCCGCCTCGCCCCGGCCGACGGGATCGACGACGGCGCGGCGGTACTGTCCACCACGGCCGCCGACGATCTCGGGGTGCGGCGCGGTGACTCCTTCGCCCTGGCCGGGCAGCGGCTGCGGGTGGCCGCGGTGCGCGGCGACGCCTTCTTCAGCCACACCCCGGTCGTCTGGACCAGCCTGGACGTGTGGCGGAGGGCCGCGCCTCCCACCGGCGGCGACGGCGGCGACGGCGCCACCGGCGGCCGGGGCGACGCGGGACCCACCGCCACCGTCATCGCGCTGCGCACCACCTCGGAGGCCGACGTGGCGGCCGTGGACGAGACGGCCGGCACCACAACCGTCGCCACCGCCGACTCACTGTCCGCGATCGGCTCCTACACCTCCGAGAACGGCTCCCTGCAGCTGATGCGCGGCTTCCTGTTCGCCATCTCCGCGCTCGTCGTCGGCGCCTTCTTCACCGTGTGGACCATTCAGCGCAGCGGTGACGTCGCCGTCCTCAAGGCGCTCGGCGCCTCCACCGCCGGTCTCCTCAGGGACGCCCTCGGACAGGCCGTCGTCCTGCTGGTCGGCGGCACCCTGCTCGGCACCGGAGCCGCCGCCGCCCTGGGAGCCCTCGCCGCGGGCTCGTCCGTGCCGTTCCTCCTCACTCCCGCGACCGTGCTCCTCCCGGCCGCCGTGATGGTCCTGCTCGGCGCGCTCGGCGCCGCCCTGTCCATTCGCCGGATCACCTCCGTCGACCCGCTGACCGCCCTGGGGAGCGCCCGATGAGCCTGCGCCTGACCGACGTCACCCTCACCTACCCGGACGGCGGCGAGCGCCTGACCGCACTCGACCGGGTCAGCCTGGAGATCCCCAGGGGCAGCCTGACCGCCGTGGTCGGGCCCTCCGGCTCCGGCAAGTCCAGTCTGCTGGCCGTCGCCGCCACGCTCATCACGCCCGACGCCGGGACCGTCACCGTCGGCGGCACCTCCACCACCGGCCTGAGCCGCGGCGAGCTGACCGCTCTGCGCCGCCACCGGATCGGCATCGTCTTCCAGCAGCCCAACCTGCTGCCTTCCCTCACCGCCGTCGAACAACTGCAGGTGATGGCCCGGATCGACGGCCGCAGGCCGCGCGCCGCCCGGGGCCGGGCGATGGAGCTCCTCGACGCGGTCGGGCTGGCCGGACAGGCGGGCCGCCGCCCCCACCAGCTCTCCGGCGGCCAGCGCCAGCGCGTCGCCCTCGCCCGGGCCCTGATGAACGACCCCACCGTCCTCCTGGTCGACGAACCCACGAGCGCCCTCGACCACGAGCGCGGCGCCGCCGTCATCGCGCTGATCACCCGTCTCACCCACCAACGGGCGAGCGCCACCGTCCTGGTCACCCACGACCGCACCCACCTCACCGCCGCCGACCGGATCGCCGAGGTCCACGACGGCCGCCTCCGTCCGTCGGCGGGGGCTTGCACCGCGATACGTTCCGATATATCGTTGAGGCATCGCGACAGATCAACGACTGAATGGAGTGATGGTGATGCGTAATCACGGATACGAGCGTGGACACGGTGGACACGGCCCCGGCCACGGAGAGGGCGGTCCCTTCGGCCGCGGCGGCTTCGACGGCCGGCGTGCGGCGTTCGGCCCCTTCGGCCCGGGTGGTCCCGGCGGTGGCCCGGGCGGTCCCTTCGGGCCCGGCTTCGGTCACGGGGGCCCCTGGGGCGGCCGAGGGCGCGGCGGGCCCAGGGGAAGGGCGCGGCGGGGCGACGTACGCGCCTCGATCCTGGCCCTCCTGAAGGACCGGCCGATGCACGGCTACGAGATGATCCAGGAGATCGCCGAGCGCAGCGGCGGGGCGTGGAAGCCCAGCCCCGGTTCGGTGTACCCCACCCTCCAGCTGCTGGAGGACGAGGGGCTGATCGCCAGTGAGAGCGAGGGCGGCAAGAAGCTCTTCGCACTCACCGAGGCGGGCCGCACCGCGGCCGAGGAAGGCCCGGAGGCGCCCTGGGAGGAGGCCTCGCGGGGCGTCGACTGGGAGGCCCTCAACGACATCCGCCAGGCCGGTTTCGGGCTGATGGAGGCCTTCGGCCAGGTCTGGAAGACCGGCAGCAAGGAGCAGCGGGAGAAGGCGCTCGCCGTCATCGGCGACGCCCGCAAGAAGCTGTACCTGATCCTCGCCGACGAGGACTGACACGGGCGAGCGCCGGTGCGGACGAGAACGAGGGTGCCCCGCGGAGTGGATCCGCGGGGCACCTTCGCGTGCGGGGGCGTTCGCGGCCCGCGGGCCGTTGCCGCGGTGTTCCCGAGGTGTTCCCGGGCGTTCAGTCGACCCGCCGTATCACCGCCGCGTCGAAGACGTCCCACGCGCGCGGGAAGGCGCTCTCGTCGTGGCAGTGCCACGCCTCCCAGAACAGGTCGGCGAGCAGCGCCTCCGGGGGGGCGTCCACCCGGTACACGTACTGCCTGCCGTCGACGGCGGGCAGCGCCACCAGCCAGCACCTGCTCCTCATGCCCCTGTTCGACCCGCGGGGGCACGTTTCGGTTGCCCCGGGGGGCGGGTGGCAGGGCGGCGCGCGCCCGCCGGGCCGAAACGGCCTGATCTCATCCCCAAGGAGGAGATCTGTCCGGGCCGGTCCACTCCGCGTGGGACGGCGAAATGCTTCCCTTCGGGGATGACCGGGCTCCGTGGGACTGATGAGCTGGGGATGTGCAACCCCGTATCCCCCGGCAGTCGGCCGGCGAGCAAGGCGGCCGGTGGCCGGACGGCACCGCTCTCGAGGACCGGTTCGGCGTGGAACTGGCCTCGGCGGTCTCCGGCGCCCGCCGCCGGGCGGTGCGGGACGGGGACCGGCAGATCGACACCGCCCATCTGCTGCACTCGCTGCTCGAGTGCGACGCGGACTCCCGCGAGCTGCTCGGGGACGGTCCGCGGGTCGTCCGCGTCCTCGGTTACCTCGTGCAGCGCAGCATCGGATACGGCCTGCGCTGGCAGAGCTCCGTCGAGGACTCCGGCGCCGTACCCGTCGTGACCGGAGCCGCCGGGTTCTCCCCGCCCGCCGCGGCGGCCATGGAGGACGCGTGCGCACGGGCGGCCCGGCGCGGGGCGGCCCGGGCCGGTGGCCCGGACCTGCTCGCCGCCCTGGTCGCGGACCCGCGGACGCGCGCCGCCGAGGTGCTGGCCCGCGCCGCCGTGGAGCCGCACTCCGTGCTGGCCCGCGTGGAGAGCCACTTCGAGCCGACGCCCTGAGCCTGCCCGCGCCCTTCTCTCGTCCCGCCCGCGCCCTTCTCTCGTCCCGCCCGCGCCCTTCTCTCGTCCCGCTCTCGTGCCTTCCTCGGCCTTCCCTCGTCCCTCCCGCGCGTGCGCCACGGCGCCGTCCAGTCGGTGAGACAGGTGTCATCGGGGGTGACGGTCATGTCGACCCCTGTCATCATGTGCCGGTGCATACGTCTGACAGCGCCCGCGGCAGCCGCGGCAAGGGCACCGGGCTCGGCCTGGCACTGGCCTCCGCGGTCGCCTTCGGAGGTTCCGGAGTCGCGGCCAAACCGCTGATCGAGGCCGGGCTCGATCCGCTCCACGTGGTCTGGCTGCGGGTCGCCGGCGCGGCCCTGGTGATGCTGCCGCTCGCCGTGCGCCACCGCGCCCTGCTGCGCCGCCGTCCCGCGCTGGTCGCCGGGTACGGACTGTTCGCCGTGGCCGGTGTCCAGGCGTGCTACTTCGCGGCCATCTCGCGCATCCCCGTCGGCGTCGCCCTGCTGGTCGAGTACCTGGCGCCCGCCCTGGTCCTCGGCTGGGTGCGGTTCGTGCAACGGCGGCCGGTCACGCGCGCCGCCGCGCTCGGCGTGGTCCTGGCGGTCGGCGGCCTCGCCTGCGTGGTCGAGGTCTGGTCGGGGCTGGGCTTCGACGCCCTCGGACTGCTGCTCGCCCTCGGCGCCGCCTGCTGCCAGGTCGGCTACTTCGTCCTGTCCGACCAGGGCAGCGACGCCGGCGAGGAGGCGCCCGACCCGCTCGGCGTCATCGCCTACGGCCTGCTGGTCGGCGCCGCCGTGCTCACCGTCGTCGCCCGGCCCTGGTCGATGGACTGGTCCGTCCTCGCCGGCCCGGCACCCATGGACGGCACGCCCGTCGCCGCCGCCCTGCTGCTGGCCTGGATCGTGCTCATCGCCACGGTGCTCGCCTACGTCACCGGAATCGTGGCCGTACGTCGGCTGTCGCCGCAGGTCGCCGGAGTCGTGGCGTGCCTGGAAGCGGTCATCGCGACCGTCCTGGCGTGGGTGCTGCTGGGCGAGCACCTCTCCGCCCCGCAGGTCGTCGGCGGCGTCGTGGTGCTGGCGGGCGCCTTCATCGCCCAGTCCTCGACCCCGGCGAAGGGCTCCGCGGACCCGGTGGCCAGTGGCGGTCCCGAAAGGGAGTTGTCGAGCCGGGGAACGTCGACCTAGGGTGCGGATCATGCATTCCGACGCACTCGTCCTCCCGCCTCCGGCCGCCTGAGGCGGGCCCTGTAGCGAGCCCGGCGCGCCGTCGCCGGGCCGGACGGTGCTGCCCGCAGACGAAAGTCCTCGCGCCCCGGTCGTTCCGGGCCGCCCCGAACTTCCGCGCCTCGTGCGCGTCTGCGGAGAGAACTCGTGTCGAATGCCGTCTCCGGCCTGCCCGTAGGGCGTGGCCTGCTCTATCTGATCGTCGCCGGTGTCGCCTGGGGCACCGCCGGTGCCGCCGCCTCGCTGGTCTACCGCGCCAGCGACATGGGGCCCGTCGCCCTGTCGTTCTGGCGCTGCGCGGTGGGGCTCGTGCTGCTGCTCGCCGTCCGGCCGCTGCGCCCGCGGGTGCGCCCGGCGGTCCGCGAACCGTTCGCCCGCAAGACACTGCGGGCCGTCGTCACCGGCGTCGGGCTCGCGGTGTTCCAGACCGCCTACTTCGCCGCCGTGCAGTCCACCGGACTCGCCGTGGCCACGGTGGTCACCCTCGGCGCGGGGCCCGTACTGATCGCCCTCGGCGCCCGCCTCGCCCTCGGTGAACGGCTGGGAGCGGGGGGTGCCGCGGCCGTGGCCGGCGCCCTCGCCGGGCTCCTGGTGCTCGTCCTCGGCGGCGGAAGCGCGACCGTCCGCCTGCCGGGTGTGCTCCTCGCGCTGCTGTCCGCCGCCGGGTACTCGGTGATGACGCTGCTCACCCGTTGGTGGGGACGGGGCGGCGGGGCGGACGCGGCCGGTACGTCCGTGGGGGCGTTCGCCGTCACGAGCCTGTGCCTGCTGCCGTTCGCCCTGGCCGAGGGGCTGGTGCCGCACACCGCCGAACCGGTCCGGCTGCTGTGGCTCCTCGCCTACGTCGCGGCCGTCCCGACCGCGCTCGCCTACGGGCTCTACTTCGCCGGCGCGGCCGTCGTCCGGTCCGCGACCGTCTCCGTGATCATGCTCCTGGAGCCGGTCAGCGCGGCCGCGCTCGCCGTCCTGCTGCTCGGCGAGCACCTCACGGCGGCGACCCTGGCCGGCACGCTGCTGATGCTCGGCTCGGTCGCGGGGCTCGCGGTGGCCGAGACGCGGGCGGCGCGGGAGGCGAGGACGCGGCCCGCGCCCGCGTGACGGCGGGAGCCCGGCTGGCGGCGGGAGCCCTTCCTGGGGCCCGCGCCGCCCGTGCGGGCCGGTGTCACCCGGCCGGGAGGTAGTCCGGCAGCGCCGTGCCGGGAGCCAGGGCCGGGTCGGGGACCGGAGCGTCGTACCCCTTGCGCAACGGGACGAGACCGGCCCAGTGCGGGAGGGAGAGGTCCTCCGGTTCGTCGTTCACCCCGCCCGTGCGGAGCTTGGCGGAGACCTCGTTCAGGTCGAGGCGGATCACGGCGGTGGCGGCCAGCTCCTTCTTGTTGGCCGGCCGCGAGTCGCGGGAGCGGCCCGGGACGACATGCTCGACCAGGGCGTCCAGGGCCGTGCGCCGCTCCTCGGGATCCGTCACCTCGTACGCCGTGCCGTGCACCACCACCGACCGGTAGTTGATCGAGTGGTGGAAGGCCGAGCGGGCCAGCACCAGCGCGTCCACGTGCGTCACGGTCAGGCACACCGGAAGGCCCGGGTCGGTCGCCCCCGTCATCCGCAGCGGGCGCGAGCCCGTCGAGCCGTGCACGTAGAGCCGCTCGCCCACCCGTCCGTACAGCGTCGGCAGGACCACCGGGGCGCCGTCGCGGACGAAACCGAGGTGGCAGACGTACCCCTCGTCGAGTATCGCGTGCACCAGCTCCTTGTCGTACGCGGCCCGCTCGGGGGAGCGGGTGGGGACGGTGCGGTCGGTGGGCGGGTAGGTGCCGGTGGGCTGCGACGGCGTCCCCGTGGTCCCCTGCATGGCGTTCTCCATTGCACTAGTGCATAATCGGCTTTGTGCTAGGAGAGTATCGGATCACAGGACGGGGTGCAGCGGAGATTTCCGCGAGCGTCGAGCGCGCCGTGGGCTCGGGAGAGCTGGAGCCGGGGCAACCCCTGCCGCCGATGCGGGAGTTGGCGCAGCGGCTCGGGGTGAACCCGAACACCGTCGCCGCCGCCTACCGCACCCTGCGGGAACGCGGGGTCATCGAGACGGCCGGGCGGAGGGGCAGCCGGGTGCGCGCGAAACCGGCGACCACCGGGCGGGAGTTCATCCGCGTCGACGTGCCCGCGGGTGTGCGCGACGTGTCCGACGGCAATCCGGACCCGGCGTTGCTGCCCGCGCTGGGCCCCGTGTTCGCCGTGGCGGCCGCGCAGGGCGACCGCGAACCGGTGCTGTACGGGCACGCGCCCGTGGATCCGGAGCTGGCCCGCGTCGCGCGGGCCGAACTGGACGCCGACGGTGTGCCGGACGGGCCCGTGATGGTGACGTCCGGCTCCCTGGACGCCATGGAGCGGGTCCTCGCGGCCCATCTCAGGCCCGGTGACGCCGTCGCCGTCGAGGACCCGGGCTGGGGCAGCCTCCTGGACCTGGTGCCCGCGCTCGGCCTGCGCACGGTCCCCGTCGGGGTCGACGACCAGGGGCCGCTGCCCGAGGACGTGCGCCGGGTCCTGGCGGCCGGTGCCCGCGCTCTGGTGGTCACGGACCGCGCGCAGAACCCGACCGGCGCCGCGGTGGGCGCGGCACGCGCGCGTTCGCTGCGGTCCGTCCTGCGCGAGCACCCGGGGACGCTGCTCATCGAGGACGACCACGGGCACGGCATCGTAGACCTGCCGCTGCACCCCCTCGCCGGTACGACCCGACACTGGGCCTTCGTCCGTTCCGCGGCCAAGGCCTGCGGTCCCGACCTGCGGCTCGCCGTGCTCACCGGGGACCCCGTCACGCTCGACCGGGTGCACGGGCGGCAGCGGCTGGGCCCCGGCTGGGTCAGCCGTATCACCCAGCGGGCCGTGGCCCGGCTGTGGGCCGACGGTGCGGTGGACGCCCGCGCGGTGGCGGGGGTGTACGGGCGGCGCAGGGACGGGCTCCTCGTCGCCCTCGCGGAACACGGGGTCGCCGGGTACGGCCGCAGCGGCATGAACGTGTGGATCCCGGTGCCGGACGAGACGGGTGCCGTCGCCCGGCTCCTGCACGCCGGCTGGGCGGTCGCCCCCGGCGCCCGCTTCCGTCTGGGCGCGCCGCCCGGCATCCGGATCACGGTCTCGACGCTGGCGGAGGACGACCTCGGACCACTGGCGGAGGCGGTCGCCGCGGCGACGGGGCCGGGGTCGGGGCCGCCGCGGAGCTACGTCTGAGGCGGGGATCGGGAGGAGCCCGCGTGCCGGCCGGCGCCCGTGGCCCCGGCGCCGGGTGCGGTGCTTGTTCGGCCGGTCGGAGCGGCGCGTCGTGGGGCGCCCCGGGGCCTGTCGCGGGGCGTGCGGTAGGTGTTCCCCGTGCGCGGGCGCGGGCGCGGGCGCGGGTGCGGGTGCGGGTGCGGGTGCGGGTGCGGGCACCGGGCCGGGGCCCGGTGGCGGGGTGCCCGGTGCCGTCGCGCCGTACCGCGCCGCACGCCGCTCGGCCGGACGGCGTGGGACGCGCGCTTGCGCCCGGGCGTGCTGCCCCGGGGCCCTCCCGGTCCGCCGCGAACCGCCCCGGCGAACCCGGAGGCGGGTGGCACCCGGCACGGACGGTGGGCGATCCGGCGAGCTGTCCCACCGGGGCGTGATGCGGCACACGCCCCGGGGCCTCGCCCCTCTCAGACCCGCGAGCCCTGTCCCACTCCCGTCGTCCCCCGAGTCTCCGACGCGGGCGCGGGCGCGGTCCCGCCCCGGTCCGTTCTGGGCCGGGACTGGGTCAGGGCCGCGCCGGCGAGGACGACGACCGCGCCGACCGGGGTCGACCAGGACAGCGACTCGCCGAGCAGGGCGACGCCCGCGGCCGTCGCGATGACCGGGGTGAAGTAGGTGACCATCTGGGCCGTCGTCGGGCCGACCTCGGCGACCAGGTCGTACTGGATCAGGAAGGCGAGCCCGGTGCCGAGCACGCCCAGGGCCGCGACCGCCAGCAGCGGGAGTACCGGGAAGCTGGTGGGCACCGACGTGAACAGCGGTGTCACGACCGCCAGTTGCAGCGTGGCCAGGCCCAGTTGGGCACCGGTCAGCGACAGGTGGGAGTGGCTGGAGCCGGCCAGCGTGCGGCGGACGTAGATCCAGCCGACCGGATAGCTGAGCGAGGCCAGCAGGGCCAGCGCCGTGCCCGTGACGTCGAGGCCGTGGAACCCCTGCCAGACGCCCAGCACGGTCAGGACGCCGAGGAAGCCGATGCCGAGCCCTGCCACCCGGCGGCGCGTCGGCCGGTCCTCGGACAGGGCGACCAGCGACAGGGCCATGCCCCACAGTGGCGAGGTCGCGTTGCAGATGCCCGCGAGGGACGACGGGATGGTCAGCTCCGAGAAGGCGAACAGCGAGAACGGCAGCGCGTTGAGGAGGAACCCGGCGACCGTCAGATGCAGCCACGTCCACGCCCCGCGCGGAAGCCGCTCCCGCTTCACCGCCATCGCCGCGGCCACCACCGCCGTGCCGAACGCCAGCCGCCCGAGCGTGACCTGGAACGGGGCGAAACTCTCGGTGCCCACCTTCATGAAGAGGAAGCTGAAACCCCAGACGAGGGAGAGGAGGCCGAAGCGCAGCCGCCAGTCGAGGACGCGGCGGGCCGGGGACGGGGCGGAGGGGGACGGGACGCTGCTCATGCAGGCAACGATGAGGCAGTCGTCCTCGTAGCACAATCGAGAATTCGCACGGAATATCTCGTAGTATCGCTTACATGTTGAACCTGGAGCGCCTGCGGACCCTCGACGCCCTCGCCCGGCACGGATCGGTCAGCGGCGCCGCGGCCGGCCTGCACATCACCACCTCGGCGGTCTCCCAGCAGATGGCCAAGCTGGAGCGCGAGGCCGGGCAGCGGCTCCTCGCCAAGAACGGGCGGGGCGTACGCCTCACGGACGCCGGCCGGCTGCTCGCCGAGCACGCGGCCCGCATCCTCTCCCAGGTCGAGCTGGCCCAGGCCGACCTGGAGGCGCAGCGCGGACAGGTGGCGGGCGAGCTGCGGCTGTCGGCGTTCCCCACGGCCGCCCGCGGACTCTTCCCCGCCGCGCTGGCCGCCCTCCGTGCCGAGCACCCGGCGTTGCGCATCCGCTCCTCGGAGCTGGAGCCGGAGCGCGGCATCAACGGCGTGGTGCGCGGCGACCTGGACCTGGCCGTCGTGCTCGACTGGTACAACAAGCCGATGCCGCTGCCCGACGGACTCGTCAAGGCGCCGCTCCTGGACGACCCCGCCGATGTCGCCCTGTCCGTCGGCCACCGGCTGGCCGGCCGGGACGAGGTGGACCTCGCGGAGTTCGCCGAGGACGAGTGGATCACGTGGGGCGAGGGGGAGTTCTGTCATGAGTGGCTGATGTTCACGCTGCGCTCCAAGGGCATCGAGCCGATCGTCGGCCATCGCGCCGCCGAGACCCACACCCAGCTGGGGCTGGTCGCCGCCGGGCTCGGCGTGTGCATCGCACCCCTGCTCGGCCGCCGTCCGATGCCCGCCGCGGTCGTCACCGTGCCGCTGAAGCAGCGGGTACGCCGGCACGTGTACGTCGTCTGGCGCGCGGACGCCGACCGCCGCCCGTCGATCCGGGCGGCGGTGGACGCGCTGCGGGCGGCGGCGCGGGAGGTGGGCGAGGCGGGGTGAGACCGGGCGGGCCCGCGCCGGGCGGGCGCCACTCGGTTGCGGGCGCCGGGCCATACCGACGCCTCCCGGGCGGGCGTCACTCGGGCGGCGCCGGGCTGCACCGGCGGCTCTCGGGCGGGCGCCCGGCTACCCCGGTGCCAGCTTGCGGAAGTCCCAGGAGACGACCTTCTCCGGCGTCAGCCGCAGCCAGGCGTGCCGGCCGTCGTGGGGCATCTCCTGGAGGCCGAAGTTCTTGCGGGCGAACAGCGTCTCCGGAAAGTCGAGTTCGGCGCACAGCTCACCGGTGCGCGGCGCCTCGCCCACGAACGCCACCCGGCCGGACAGCTCCACGCCCCGCAACTCGTCGTACTCCTCGCCGGTGTCGACGACGATCGCCACCCGCGGATCGCGCCGCAGGTCCGTCCAGCGCCGGCTGCGCACGACCGAGTACAGCCACATCGAGGCACCGTCCCAGACGAACCAGAGCGTGCTCACGTGCGGGGCGCCGTCCGCCGAGACGGTGGCGACCCGGCAGGTGCGCTGGGTGGTGAGGAACGCCTCCAGCTCGCCGGGCGTCATCATGATCCGGCGCCCCCGGCGCTGCGTCACGGTCATCCGGCCAGCCGGATCGAGTCCCCGCTGACCGTGATCTGCACGGCGGGCAGCGGCTTGGGCGCGGGTCCGCCCTGCACGCTGCCGTCGGTGATCGAGAAGCTGCTGTTGTGGCAGGGGCAGTTGATGAGCCCGTCGGCCACGCTCTTCACGGCGCAGCCCTGGTGGGTGCAGGTGGCGGAGAAGGCCTTGAAGTCGCCCGCCGCGGGCTGGGTCACCACCACCTTCTGGTCGGGGAAGACCTTCCCGCCGCCCTCGGGGATGTCGGCCGTCGCCGCGAGGGCGGCCCCCGCCCCCGCGTTCTCGCCGCCGCCCGAACCGCCGCCGCCCGCCTCCTGGGAGGGGCTGCCGGAGGGAGCGGTGCCGCTGTCGCCGGACGCGTCGTCGTCCGAGCCTGAGCAGGCGGCCAGCACGGCGGTGAGCCCCGCCGCCCCGGCCGCCGCCACGACCGTACGACGGGCCGGTCCCGCTGCGGGATGAAACGATGCGCTGGTCATGCTGGGTCCCTTCCGGGGTGGATGCGTGATGATCTGCCGAGAGGTACGGCCCCGCGGCGCTTGTTGTTCAAGGCCGGCGGCCGTCCCTCGCCCACGGGCCGCCGGGCAACTCCGCGTGGAACGCCCCGAGTCGTACCGGGTGCCGCAATTACTTGCGTGTCCGTGCCCGTGACACCCGGATAGGCGCGCGCCCCGCCGGTGCCTAGGTTCCCTTCCGCGAGACACCGTCGCACCGATCCGCGCCCCGGGAGGCGTGAACGACGCGGAAGGTGGCTTGCACTGGCTTGTCATGCGCACGACACCCCACGGAGATGCCCATGAAACTCAGGAAGTTCGACGCCCGTGCCCTACGGGGGCTGCTCGCCGCCGGTGCCACGTCCGCCCTGCTCGTAGGTGCCGCGGCCGCCAACGGAGCGGCGGCCCCCGTACCGCCCGACGACCGGGGCCACATCGTCGGGGCCGACCGCGCCGGAGCCGTCGAGGGCTCCTACATCGTCACCCTCAAGGACGACGTCGCCAGAGCCGACGTACCGGCCTCGGCCAAGGCGCTGGCCAAACGCCACGGAGGCAGCCTGCGTTACACCTACACCACCGCCCTGCGCGGCTTCGCGGTGAAGATGACGGAGCGCCGGGCCGAGGCACTCGCCGCCGACCCGTCGGTCGCCCGCGTCGAGGCCGACGCCGTGGCCTACGCGGTCGGCACCCAGCCCAACCCGCCCTCCTGGGGCCTGGACCGCATCGACCAGCGCGACCTGCCGGTCGACCGCTCCTACACCTACCCCGGCGGTGCCCCGGACGTCACCGCCTACGTCGTCGACACCGGAGTCCGCCTCGGCCACCACGACTTCGGCGGCCGCGCGGCCAGCGGCTACGACTTCATCGACGACGACTCCGACGCCTCCGACTGCCAGGGCCACGGCACCCATGTGGCCGGCACCGTCGGCGGCGCCTCGCACGGCGTCGCGAAGGACGTCCGGCTGGTCAGCGTCCGGGTGCTCAACTGCCAGGGCACCTCGGGCAACACCTGGGCACCGGTCCTCGCGGGCATCGACTGGGTCACCAGGAACGCCGACGGCCCCTCGGTGGCCAACATGAGCATCGGCGGCGGCCGGACCCAGTCCGTCAACGACGCCGTCGACGCCTCCATCGCCTCGGGCGTCACCTGGGTGGTCGCGGCCGGCAACAACAACGCCGACGCCTGCTCGTACTCGCCCTCCTCCACCCCCGCCGCCGTCACCGTCGGCGCCACCGACAGCCGCGACGCCCGGGCCAGCGGCTGGTCGAACGGGCAGGGCTCCAACTACGGCTCCTGCCTGGACATCTTCGCCCCCGGCGACAACATCGTCTCCGCCTCCAACGCGGGCGACTCCGCCTCCCGTGCCGACAGCGGCACCTCGATGGCCTCGCCGCACGTCGCCGGTGCGGCCGCCCTGCTGCTGTCGGCCCACCCGGACTGGTCCCCCGCCCAGGTCCGCGACCGACTCGTCGCCGACGCCACGTCCGGCAAGGTCACCGACCCCCGCAACGGGTCCCCCAACCGCCTGCTGTTCACCGGTACCGGTGACGACACCCAGCCGCCCACCGACGGCGGGCGGTTCGAGAACACCGACGACTACCCGATCCGGGACGGGGCCACCGTCGAGTCCCCCCTCACGGTCAGCGGCGTCAGCGGCAACGCGCCCGCCGACCTCTCCGTCACCGTGGACATCCGCCACACCTACCGCGGCGACCTCAGGGTCGAGCTGGTCGCCCCCGACGGCGGCGTCTTCCTGCTGAAGGACTACGCGGCCCACGACGGCACCGACGACGTCCGGGGCACGTTCGCGGTCAACGCCTCCGGCAAGCCCGCGAACGGCACCTGGAAGCTCCGGGTGAGCGACAACTGGGTCAACGACACCGGCCACGTCGACGCCTGGTCGCTCCAGTTCTGAGCCGTCCGGCCTCCACACCCCCACCCCCTTGCCCCACCCCCACCCGAAAGGACACGACATGTCCGTGCTCAAGCGGGGAGCCGGAGCGCTCCTGGCCTCCCTCCTGCTGGCGGCCCTGCCCTTCACCGCCGAGGCGGCCGGGACGACGGCCCCCGCCCCCGGTCCGTCCGCCGCGTCCGCCGGGGCCACCGCCGCGACCGAGGGCGTCTCGCTCACCGGCGACCGGGCCGGGACCCTGGCGACGGCGCGGCCGGCGGAGCGGACCCCGGCGAAGCAGCCCGCGGGCGTCGCACGGGCGAGCTGGTACTACCACATCACCGCCTCGTGCCGGGGCTACGAGAACGCGATCGTCGCCGGCGCGGACTACTGGGGAGGCGGCGTCCGCACCGCCTCCAGTGGCACGCCCGTCTCCTGCACCAACGGCTACGTGGCGGGCTGCGGCATATCCAACGCCGTCGGCTGCAACTGGAACTACGGCGGCCGTATCGCCCTGTCCACCATGGTGCGCGACTTCGCCCTGCTCTCCGCGCACGAGTTCGGACACAACTGGTACGACCACAGTGCCGTGGGCTGCGCGAGCTGGAACAGCGCCTACGACGTCATGAAGACGCAGATGTGCTGACGACCGGCGTCCGGGACCGGACCGACGTCACCGCCGTGGCCGCCCGCGAGAACGCGCGGGCGGCCACGGCCGGTCCGGCCCGGGTTCACAGCCAGCCCGCGCGCTGGGCCTGCAGGGCCAACTGGAAGCGGTTCGCGGCGCCGAGGCGGGCCATGAGGATCTGGAGACGCCGGAACAGCGTGCGCCGGCTGATGCCCAGCTCACGGGCGGCGACCTCGTCGGTCGCACCACCGGCCAGAAGCCGCAGCAGCCGGCGGTCGGCCGGCGGGAGCCCGGCGGGGCGGGTGGCGGGACCGTGCAGCGGGACGGCGTCGCGCCAGGTCTGTTCGAACAGTGCCGCCAGCGCGGAGAGCAGACCGCAGGGCTGCACCACCAGCATGGTGTTGTGCACGTCAGCGTCCCTGATCGACAACGACACCAGCGCGAACGCCTCGTCGATGATCAGCAGCTTGACCGGCACCGACGGCAGCACCCTGGCCTGCTCACCCGCCTCGATACACGGTTCGATGACGTTCTCGAGCTGTCCGGGCCGCTCCAGCGACTCGCGCGCGTAGACGACCCGCTGGGTCACCCCGCGGGCCAGCGTCGCGAGCGCGTCGTCCGTCGCGCCCGCCAGGTGGACGTAGGGCGGGGACTCGAACTGCCGGATCTGCTCCCGGGCACTGGCCCACGCGTGGCGCATCCGCGGACCGACGTCCTCCCCGGTGACGACCTCGACGAGGCCGTCGTTGTAGGCGGCCAGGCGCCGACGACGGAACGACTCGAACGCGCCCCCGACGGCGATGCGCGACTCCTCCAGCTCGGCCGCCCGGTGCCGCGCGAGCACCTCCAGGCCCGCCGCGGGCGGCACCGGCGCCACGACGTCCGCGTCCCCGGCCGCCGCACTGGCCAGACCGGTGTCCGCCAGCGTGGCGTACGCCGCGGCGAGCCGGTCGCCGCTCAGGCCGGTCGCCGCGCCGATCGCCTCCAGCGGGGCGGGTGACAGCTCCAGCAGGGCCAGGTAGACCCGGCAGGCCGTGGGGTCGAGCCCCAGTACGCGGAGGGACTCGCCGAGCTTCTCGTTCGCCATGAGGCGATTATCGGCCCGACCGGTCCCATGGTGGCCGATCAGTGCCACTGGCACTCCTGAGCCCCGCGGCCCGCCGGGACGCGGTACCGTCCGGCGGAAGTCCAGCGAAAGAAGGTGCACGACGTGTCGAACCGTCGCAAGAACAGCCTGTACCCCACGCTCTCGGCGGAGCTGTCCGCACTGATGCGCACCGGCTGGGCGGACACGGAGCGG
This sequence comes from Streptomyces rubrogriseus, assembly GCF_027947575.1. NCBI lineage: Bacteria > Bacillati > Actinomycetota > Actinomycetes > Kitasatosporales > Streptomycetaceae > Streptomyces > Streptomyces rubrogriseus. The sequence goes on from NZ_CP116256.1 coordinate 2,767,861, forward strand.
CACGACCTCGCGCCCGCCGAGCAGGCCCCCTACGCGGCCCTCCGCCGTGCCGCGCTCTCCGCACGGTTCCCCGGCGAACGGCTGGTGGTCCCCTCGGGCAACCTCAAGGTCCGCTCGAACGACGACACCTACCCCTTCCGGCCGTACTCCGGCTACGTGCACATGACCGGAGACCAGGCCCGGGACGGAGCCCTGGTGCTCGAACCCCGCCCGGACGGCGGCCACGACGCCTACTGCTACCAACTGCCCCGGGACAGCCGTGACGACGACGAGTTCTGGACCGGCGCCCACGCCGAACTGTGGACCGGCCGACGCCGCTCGCTGGCCGAGTCGGAGCGGGTGCTCGGCCTGCCGTGCCGCGACGTGCGCACGGCGGCCGCCGACCTGGCCGCCGTCGGCGAGGTGCGGACCCGGATCGTGCGCGGGGTCGACCCCGCCCTGGAGGCGGCCGTCACCACCGACCAGGAGCGCGACGCCGAGCTGGAGGACGCGCTGAGCGACCTGCGCCTGGTCAAGGACGCCTGGGAACTCGGGGAGCTGCGCAAGGCGGTGGACTCCACGGTGCGCGGCTTCACCGACGTCGTGGGCGAGTTGTCCCGGGCCGTCGCCTCGTCGGAGCGGTGGCTGGAGGGCACCTTCTTCCGCCGGGCACGTCTGGAGGGCAACGCGGTGGGCTACGGCACGATCTGCGCCGCCGGCGAGCACGCCACGATCATGCACTGGACGGACAACGACGGCCCGGTCCGCCCGGGAGACCTGCTGCTCCTGGACGCCGGTGTGGAGACGCGCTCCCTCTACACCGCCGACGTCACCCGCACCCTGCCGATCAGCGGCACCTTCACGCCGCTCCAGCGCGAGGTGTACGACGCGGTGTACGAGGCCCAGGAGGCCGGGATCGCCACGGTCAAGCCGGGCGCCGCGTACCGGGACTTCCACGAGGCCGCCCAGCGCCACCTGGCGGCGCGGCTGGTGGAATGGGGCTTCATCGAGGGCCCCGCCGAGCGGGCGTACGAACTGGGTCTGCAGCGCCGCTTCACCATGGCCGGCACCGGTCACATGCTGGGCCTGGACGTCCACGACTGCGCGCGCGCCCGCACGGAGGAGTACGTCGAGGGCGTGCTGGAGCCGGGCATGTGCCTGACCGTCGAACCTGGCCTGTACTTCCAGGCGGACGACCTGACCGTGCCCGAGGAGTGGCGGGGCATCGGCGTCCGGATCGAGGACGACCTCGTCGTCACCGAGGACGGCCACGAGAATCTGTCCGCGGGCCTGCCCCGCAGCGCCGACGAGGTCGAGGCCTGGATGGCCCGCTTCGCGGGCTGAGCCCGCGGACGCACCCCCGGGCCTCGCGGACCTCAAGGAGGACCCGCGTCCTTCTCCGTGCGCAGGAGGTCGCGGCGGGAGAGGGCGCCGGTCTTCCGTATGGCTCGGGCGACATGCTGTTCCACCGTCCGCGGCGAGAGGTGCAGCACCACCGCGATCTCACGGTTCATCAGTCCGCGGGCGGCCAGCTCCGCCACCTCCCGCTCCCTGGGGGAGAGCCGGTCGTCGAACGCGGGACGGCCCGGACGGCGGGCCTGCGGGGGCTGGTGGGAGCGCAGCAGGGTACGGGCCCGGGCGGCGTCGTAGACCGCGCCGAGTTCCGTGTACTCCTCGACACAGCGCCGCAACGAGGCGACGGCCTGGGCCCGCCCGCCGTCCGCCCCGGCGGCCCCGTCCGAACGGTCCCCGGCCGCCCCGCCGGCCGCACCGGAGGCTTCCGCTCCGCCGGTGAGCGAGCAGCGTGCCGCGCCCTCCGTCGTCAGGGCCCAGGCATAGGGACGGGGCAGCTCCCGGTAGGCAGCCGCGGCCTTCCGGTACGACCCGGCCGCCTCCCGGTGGCGGCCCTCGCACTCCTCCAGCGCGGCCCGGCTCCACACGACGGCGGCCCGGGCGGACGGCGCCTCCTGCCCCTCCAGTCCCCGGGCGAACTCCGCGGCCATCCGGCGGGCGGCCGTCACGTCCCCCGCCCGGGCCACCGCCTCCACCGCCCAGGGGGCCAGCTCGGCGGCCCACGCCCAGATGCCCTTGTCCGACACGGCCGTCCAGGCCGCCCCGGCCTGGTCCGCCGCGGCCGGCGGGTCGCCGCGGACCAGGGCGAGCCGGGTCAGCGTCCCCGCCGTGGCCGCGGCCAGCGGCATCCGCGTGCACTCCGGCGCGGGCGCCCCGAGGGCGGTCAGCCAGTGCACGGCCTCGGTCCAGTCCCCCTGGGCGAAGGCCAGCATGCCCCGCACCAGGTGGGCGTCAGCCGCCACCACGGGCATGTCGGCGGTGTCGGAGACGAACCGCTCGCACCGCTCGCCCAGTCCCGCCCACCGCCCGGACCACCAGTCCAGCAGCAGGCGGGTGCCCTGCGCCGTCTGCTCGGTGTACGAGGCTCCGATACGGGCCGAGAGGTCGAGCCCCGCCGCCAGCAGCTCCTCGCCCCACTGGTACGACCCCCGCCACAGCGCGGCGTCCGCGGCGTTGCACAGGCCCCGCGCCGCGTGCTCCCGGCAGCCGGCCGGCGCACCGTCGACGGGCAGCGCCGCCACCAGCTCCCGGGCCCGCGGGTCACCGCAGGCCACGGCCAGCGAGGCGTGGTTCGCGGCGACGGCGGCCCGCGCCACCTCGTTGTCCCCGGCGTGGGCGAGCCCGGCGGCCCGGCGCAGCCACTCCCGGTGCCCCGCCAGCGTCCCCGTCGGCCACTCCGGCATGGCCAGCGCCACCATCGCCCGGGAGGTGAGCGCCGGACGCACCTCGCCCAGCTCCTCGACCGCCGACTCCAGCTCGCGCATCCCGGCGGCCAGGTCCCCGACCTGGTTCGCCAGCATCAGGCCGAGGTCCAGCCGCAGTTGGCCCCGGACGTCCACCGGCAGACCGGGATCGCGAACGGCCTGGGTGAGCACCTCCACCGTCCGGTCCGAGCGCAGTCCGACCACCGCGCTGCGGGCCAGCAGCGGCGCCAGCCGGGCCCGGAACCGCGCCGGGACCTCCGGCACCGCCAGCGTCCGCTCCAGGAGCCCGATCGCCTCCTCGTGGTGGCCCCCCGCCACCGCGGCCAGCGCGGCCTTCTCCACCGCCTTGAGCCAGCCCTTGCGCCGGCGGCATGGCCCCGCGGTGCCGGGCCACCTCCGCCCACGGCACCGGCTGCACGGCGGGCGAGCACCCGCGCCGCCCGCCCGTGCAACTCCTCGCGCACCGGTCCGGGCACCCGCTCGAGCACGGCGGTCGCGGCGAGCGGCACGGAGAAGCCGTAGCGTCCCTGCGACACCTCCGACAGCGCCGCGCGGGCCAGCGCCGCGAGCAGCGCCGCACGGCCGCGCGCCGGGTCCGTCCCGGCCACGGACAGCAGTTCGTCCCGGGCGGCCGGTTCGCCCAGCACCGCGGCCGCCCACACGACGGGCCGGTCCGCGGGGGCCAGCGCGTCCGTACGGCTCAGCACCAGTTCGGCCAGCCGCACCGGAACGCCGGCCGCGTCCACGTCGGCGGCCGTGCACCGGGAGCCCGGGCCCGCGCGCAGCGTGCCGAGCAGGTCGGCCACCACCTGCGGCACCCCGCCGGAGCAGGCGTGCAGCCGGGCGGCCGCCTCGGGCGTCGCCCGTTCGCCCAGGGCCTCCGAGGCGGCCCGGCGCACCCGGTCCACGCTCCAGACGCGCAGCCGGTGCCGGAAGACCGCGAGAGCCGGAGGATAGGAAACGGCCGGGGCGCCCAGCGGCAGACCGCGGGTGCCCAACTCCTCGGGACGGTAGGCGAGCACGGCCGCCAGCCCCTCCCACGGCCGCTCCAGGACCCCGCGCAGCCACTCCGTCTCCTCCGGTGCCGCCCGGTGCACGTCGTCCACCAGCAGAAGGGCGGGGCCCCCGCCCGTCTCCGGCCGCTCCTGCGCCGTACCGCACCGCCACACGACCGGACGGGCCCCGGCCGCCTCCGGCAGGCCGCTCAGTCGGTGCAGCGCACGACTCTTGCCCAGGCCCGCCGTGCCCTCCACGAGGACGAGGACCGAGCCGCTTCCGCCGAGCGCCAGACGCAGGGGAGCCAGCCAGGGGGACCGTTGCACAGCGGTCATGTCGTCGACCATCGCTTTCCTTCGGCCCGTACGGCCCGAGGACGCGCCGCCCCGCCGCCGGGCAGGCGGGCGTCCTAGGCGAACGGGACGTTCTCCTGCCCCATCCTCAGCACGCGGCTTCCCGCCCGGGCAAGGGCGGCCCCCGCGGGCTCCACGACCCAGCGCGTGCTCCCCAGGCGTTCCACGTCCGACGGGCGGCCCGGAAACGCCCCGGCGGGCAGCGTGACGACGGCCCAGCAGCGGGGTCCCGCCGGGGTGTGCTCGGTGCCGTGCGCCGTGCAGTGGGCGGCGACGAGCGCGAGGGCCCAGCCGTCCTCGCCGTGGGGGCCGGCAGGCTCGGCCCGCACGCGGGCCGAGGGCGGGGCGCCGTCGAGCAGCTCGAGCACGTCGACGATGAGCTGGTCGCCCTCCACGTCGACGCCCACCGCGAGCCGCCCGGCCGGGCCCCCGGCGGCCCGCCGTACCGCGCGGACGAGCAGCTCGCCGCAGACCACGGTGAGTGACCAGGAGGAGTCCTCGTCCAGGCCGAGGCCCCAGCCGAGCAGCGTCGTACGGACACGGCGGCGTCCCTCGCGGACGGCCGCGGGCACGGCGGGAAGGAGGAAGGACGCCGTCCGCGACGCCGCGGTACACGGATCGAAGACCGAGTTGGCCAAGGCAGGCTCCTGGTGCGAAGAGCGGCGGGAAAGGGCACGCGCCGAGGCGCGGCCGGCCGATGACGGCAACCTAGGGACCGCGGCCACCGCGCGTACATACGGGCTCGGGCGCTACGGATACGCAAGAAAAGCCCTCCGCAGGGCGTGCGCCCGGGCCGGTCTCGCCGCCGGTCACCCGCGGTCACTATGCTCACTCCAGGTCCGGGGGAAGCCTCCCCGCGGGGACGGGCAGGGCTGAAGAGACGGGTGGCCGGCACAAGTGTTGAGAGAGGTCCTCGCGACCCGCTACATCACGCCGTTGCGTGAGGGCGGCTCGCTGCCGGGGCTCGTCGAGGCCGACGACCTCGGCACGTACGTCCTGAAGTTCACCGGCGCGGGCCAGGGCCGAAAGACGCTCGTCGCCGAGGTGGTCTGCGGCGAACTCGCCCGCCGGCTGGGCTTCCGGGTGCCGCGGCTGGTGACCGTCGACGTCGACCCGGTGCTCGGGCTCGGCGAGCCCGACCAGCAGGTGCAGGAACTGCTCAAGTCCAGCGGCGGCACCAACCTGGGCATGGGCTTCCTCTCCGGCGCGCTCGGCTTCGACCCGCTCGCCTTCGAGGTGAGCGCGGCGGAGGCCGGACGGATCGTCTGGTTCGACGCGCTGGTCAACAACGTCGACCGCTCCTGGCGCAACCCCAACCTGCTGCGCCTGCGCGGCGAGACGTGGCTCATCGACCACGGCGCCACCATGATCTGGCACCACAACTGGCCCGCCGCCGAGGCATCCGCCGCCCGCCCCTACGACGCCGCCGACCACGCCCTCGCACGCTTCGCGCCGGACGTCGGCTCGGCCGCCGCCGCGCTCGCACCGCTGGTCACCGATGAACTCCTCGCCGAGGTCACCGGCGAGATCCCGGACGTCTGGCTGCGGGACGAACCCGGCTTCGCCACACCCGACGACCTGCGCCGCGCCTACGCCGGGCCGCTGCTCGCCCGGGCCGCCACGATCCACGAACGCGTCAAGGGGGTGCGGTGAGCGACCGCCATGTCTTCGAGTACGCGCTGCTGCGCGTCGTGCCGCGCGTCGAGCGCGGGGAGTGCGTCAACGCCGGCGTGCTCGTCTACTGCCGTGCCAAGTCCTACGTCGGTGCCCGCACCCACCTCGACGAGGACCGGCTGCTGGCCCTGGACCCGCGGGTGGACCTGCCCGGGGTGCGCGCGGCGCTGCGTGCCGTGGAGGGCGTGTGCGCCGGAGGGGACGCGGCCGGCCAGGCGGCCGAGGACGACCCCGGCCGCCGGTTCCGCTGGCTGATCGCGCCCCGATCGACCGTCGTCCAGCCGGGCCCCGTCCACACCGGCCTCACGGCCGACCCGGCGGCCGAGACGGAACGGCTTCTCGAGCTGCTGGTGCGGTAGCGGCGGGGCCCGCCCGGACGTCCGGCTCGCGCTGCCCGGCTCGCGCTGCCCGGGCCGTGCGTCAGACGCGTCGGCGGCGCCTGATCACGTAGCCCGTCGCGAGCGCGGCGCCGGTGACGAAGCTCAGGCCGATGCCGATGTCCCAGTCGCTGGGACCGGTGCCCGAGGCGCCGCCGAGGCCGCCCTGTGTGCCGAGCGTCGGCGTCACGGCCGGGGAGGCCACGGGCGCCGGTGTGGTGACGACCGGCGCCGGGGCCGGCGCCGTGGTGGCCGGACGCGGCATGGAGGTGGCGGAGATCGTCGGGAGCTGGTCCCGGCCCGGACGGGCCGCGCCGCCCGCGCCGTCGTCCACCTCCCGGATCCCGCCCTGGTCGAACGGACCCTGGCCGGCGGAGTGCGACTGACCGGGCCGGTCCTGGCCGGTCCGGCCCTCGTCGAGGCGGCCCTCGTCGGGCCGGCTCTGGCCGGGTCCGCCTCCGTCGGGGCCGTTCCCGTCCGGTCGGGCCTGGTCCGGTCCGCTTCCGTCGGGCAGGCCTCCGTCGAGGCGCCCGTCGTCGGCTCCGTCCCAATCGAGCCGGCCGCCGTCGGTCCTGACCTCGTCCGGTGGGGCCTCGGCGGACGGGTCTTCGTACTCCGAGTCCGGGCGCAGCGGGTCCGGGCTGCCCGGACCCTCCTCCAGCCCGATCGTCACCGCTTCCTGGTAGGTGAAGCTCCGGCAGTCCGGCTCCAGGCTCGCGGTGAGGTCCTGGGCGGGTGCGGGGTCGGCCAGCGGCACGATCGCGGCGATCGCGACTGCTATGCCTGCTGCACCGGTTCGACGGCGCATGGACGCCTCCTTTCCGGCCACGGGTGGCTCGCGCTTCGACGCTAGGGGCCGGGCGGCCGGGCGGCCCGCAGCGCTGGGCCGATCGGGCGACCGAGGGGGAACGGCGCGGGGCGGGGACCAGGTAATGGATCACACCGGCCCGGTGTCCCGTTGACACCGGGTGCCAGGGCTTCTAGCGTCACGTCTGCGGAAGGTACTAAGCGGTCGCTCACCGCAGGGCGCACGCTCCGCACGGGCCGCATCCCCAGGACGAGGAGAAGCAGCGAATGTCCACCACTGAGCAGCGGGTCGCCGTAGTCACCGGAGCCGCGCGCGGCATCGGCGCCGCCACCGCCGTACGACTGGCCGCCGAGGGCCGCGCCGTCGCCGTCATCGACCTCGACGAGGCCGCCTGCAAGGACACCGTGGAGAAGATCACCGCGGCCGGCGGCAAGGCGATCGCGGTCGGCTGCGACGTCTCCGACGAGGCACAGGTCGAGGCGGCCGTCGCGCGCATCGCCGAGGAGCTGGGCGCGCCGACGATCCTCGTCAACAACGCGGGCGTGCTGCGCGACAACCTCCTGTTCAAGATGAGCGTCTCCGACTGGGACACCGTCATGAACGTGCACCTGCGCGGCGCCTTCCTGATGACGAAGGCCTGCCAGAAGCACATGGTGGACGCCAAGTTCGGCCGGGTCGTCAACCTGTCCTCCTCCTCCGCCCTCGGCAACCGCGGCCAGGTCAACTACGCCGCCGCCAAGGCCGGTCTCCAGGGCTTCACCAAGACCCTCGCCAAGGAGCTGGGCAAGTTCGGCGTGACCGCCAACGCCGTCGCCCCCGGCTTCATCGCCACCGAGATGACGAAGGCCACCGCCGACCGCGTCGGCATGGGCTTCGACGACTTCAAGGCCGCCGCCGCCACCCAGATCCCGGTCGCGCGCGTGGGCGAGCCCGACGACATCGCCAACGCCATCGCCTTCTTCACCGGCGAGGCCGCCGGCTTCGTCTCCGGCCAGGTCCTGTACGTGGCCGGCGGACCGCTCGACTAGGGAAGACGGAACACGGAGACCAGGAACGGTTGGGAACACTGACATGACTGAACTGCCCGAGCCCTCCGGCAAGGTCGCGCTCGTCACCGGCGCGAGCCGCGGCATCGGCTACGGCGTCGCCGAGGCGCTCGTCGCGCGCGGCGACCGGGTCTGCATCACCGGCCGCAACGAGGACGCGCTGAAGGAGGCCGTCGACCGGCTCGGCCCCGACCGGGTCATCGGCGTCGCCGGCAAGGCGCACGACGAGGCCCACCAGGCCGTCGCCGTCGAGCGCGTGATGGAGGCCTTCGGCCGGGTCGACTTCCTGGTCAACAACGCCGGTACCAACCCGGTGTTCGGCCCGATCGCCGACCTGGACCTGAACGTGGCGCGCAAGGTCTTCGAGACCAACGTGATCTCGGCGCTCGGCTTCGCCCAGCGCACCTGGCACGCCTGGCAGAAGGACAACGGCGGCGCGATCGTCAACATCGCCTCCGTCGCGGGCCTCTCACCCTCGCCCTTCATCGCCGCGTACGGCGTGAGCAAGGCCGCGCTGATCAACCTCACCGCGCAGTTGGCGCACGAGTTCGCACCCCGGGTGCGGGTCAACGCGATCGCCCCGGCGGTCGTGAAGACCAAGTTCGCCGCCGCCCTGTACGAGGGGCGTGAGGAGGAGGCCGCCTCGGGCTACCCGCTGGGCCGGCTCGGCGTGCCCTCCGACATCGGGGGCGCCGCCGAGTTCCTCACGTCGGAGCAGTCCGCCTGGGTCACGGGTCAGACGCTCGTCGTCGACGGCGGCATCTTCCTGAACGCCGGCGTGGCCTGATCTCGCCCACCAGGACCCCTCGAGATCGCCCCCGGCCACGGGCGCCGTTGACGAAAACGGCGCCCGTGTCCGCGTATCGGAACCCGGTGCACGATGACAACGTAGTCATCGCCAAATGATCAAAACCCCTGTTCAGAAGGGGGTTCAGGGGGCGTGGCGCTGCGGTATGGTCTGCCGACCTTGGTACGGCGGATCGAGGAGCGTGCGCGTGTTCAACCGGAAGCGGGGCCTGCGGCGGGTCGCGGCCATCGTGTCCATATCGTCACTGGTCACCGGATGCGGCATCCTGTCCTCCGACGGTCCGGAGGACGAGGAGCCGATCGTCGTCGGGACGACCAGCGCCCCCAGCACCCTCGATCCGGCCGCTTCCTGGGACGGCTCGTGGGAGCTGTTCCGGAACATCTACCAGACGCTGCTCAGTTACCCGAGCGGTGCCACCGCGCCGCAGCCCGACGCCGCCGAGCAGTGCACGTTCACCGACACCTCGAACCGGGTGTACCGCTGCGAGCTGCGCGAGGGCCTGACCTTCTCCAACGGCGACGCCCTCGACGCCCAGGCCGTCAAGTACTCGATCGACCGGATCAGGGACATCGACGTCAACGGTGGACCGGCCGGCCTGCTCGGCAGCCTCGAACGGGTCCAGGCGCCCAGCGAACGCGAGGTCGTCTTCCACCTCAACAAGCCCGACGCCACCTTCCCGTTCGTGCTCGCCACGCCCGCCATGTCGATCGTCGCCCCCGGCGACTACCCCGCGGACGCCCTGCGGGAAGGCAGCGGCGTCGTGGGCTCGGGCCCGTACACGCTCAAGTCCTACGAGGACGGCGAGCGGGCCGAACTCGTGCGCAACGACCGCTACAAGGGATTCGCCGAACGGCAGAACAAGGCGGTGACCGTCCGCTACTTCAAGGACTCCGCCGGCATGGTGAAGGCGCTGCGCGACGGGGACATCCAGGTGACCTACCGAGGCCTCGCGGCCGACGACGTCATCACACTCCAGGGCAAGGAGGGCAAGGAGGAGGGCCTCCAGCTGGTCGAGGGCACCGGTACGGAGATCAGCTACCTCGTCTTCAACCCAGAGGACCCCTGGGCGGGGCGCAAGGAAGTGCGCCAGGCCGTCGCGCAGGTGATCGACCGGACGGTGATCGCCCACAAGATCTACCAGGACACCGTCGACCCGCTGTACTCGATGGTCCCCAAGGGCCTCACCGGCCACACCACGGGCTTCTTCGACGACTACGGCGACCCCAGCGTCCCCAAGGCCCGCGAGATCCTCCGGGACGCCGACATCACCGAGCCGGTCCCGCTCACCCTCTGGTACACCACCGACCGCTACGGCTCCGAGACGGCCAAGGAGTTCGAGGAGATCAAGCGGCAGCTCGACGCCTCCGGGCTGTTCGACGTCACTCTCGAGAGCCGTCCCTGGAAGACGTACGTCGCCGGATACCAGAAGGGCGAGTACCCGGTGTTCGGACGTGGCTGGTCCCCGGACTTCCCGGACGCGGAGAACTTCATCGCGCCCTTCGTCGGGGAGCAGAACGCGCTCGGCACGCCGTACCTCACCCCGAAGATCACCGGCGATCTGCTGCCGCGCTCCCGCCGGGAGAGCGACCGCGCCAACGTGGAGCGGGAGTTCGAGCAGGCGCAGCAGATCATGGTGAACGACGCGCGGTTGCTGCCGCTGTGGCAGGGCAAGCAGTACGTGGCCGCCAGCACGGACATCTCGGGCGCGGAGCAGGCCCTGGACCCGTCGACGATCATGATGATGTGGCAGCTCCAGCGGAAGACGAGCTGGTAGCCGCTCCCGTTGTCAGTGGTCGGCGGTAGGTTCTTGGGCACTGGAAGCCACCGCACAGCGTAAGGAAGTTGACGTGACCGACATCGCCATGCTGCCCGAGTCCTGGCGCGAGGTGCTGGGCGGCGAGCTGCAGCAGCCCTACTTCAAGGAGCTGATGGAGTTCGTCGAGGAGGAGCGGGCGAACGGCCCCGTCTACCCGCCGCGCGAGGAGGTCTTCGCCGCGCTGGACGCCACGCCCTTCGACCGGGTGAAGGTCCTGGTCCTCGGCCAGGACCCGTACCACGGCGAGGGCCAGGGGCACGGGCTGTGCTTCTCGGTCCGGCCGGGGGTGAAGGTCCCGCCGTCCCTGCGGAACATCTACAAGGAGATGCACGCGGAGCTGGACACCCCGATCCCGGACAACGGCTATCTGATGCCGTGGGCGGAGCAGGGCGTCCTGCTGCTCAACGCGGTGCTCACGGTCCGGGCCGGCGAGGCGAACTCGCACAAGTCCCGCGGCTGGGAGCTGTTCACCGACGCGGTGATCCGCGCGGTGGCCGCCCGGACCGACCCCGCGGTGTTCGTGCTGTGGGGCAACTACGCGCAGAAGAAGCTGCCGCTGATCGACGAGGCGCGGCACGTCGTGGTCAAGGGGGCGCATCCCTCGCCGCTGTCCGCGAAGAAGTTCTTCGGCTCCCGCCCCTTCACGCAGATCAACGAGGCGGTCGCCGGACAGGGCCACGAGCCGATCGACTGGACCATTCCGAACCTGGGCTGAGCCGGGCCCGGCGCTCGGGCCGGTCCGTCACCGGCCGGCCCGCGCACACCCCGGTGCCGCCTGACCGGGAAAGCGGGCGCGTGCGGTTAGCGTCGTCGGGACACCCGACGAGGGCACGGAGGACGCGGTGGCGAAGGGACAGGAGCAGGCGGCGCCGGATGCCGTGCTGACGCGGATCGGCCAGGTCGCCATGCTGCACCACGCGGGCGACCGCGAGGAGGCCCGGCACCGCTTCCTCGCCCTGTGGGCGGAGATCGGCGAGCACGGCGACGCCCTGCACCGCTGCACGCTGGCCCACTACCTGGCCGACACCCAGGACGACCCGCAGGAGGAACTGGCCTGGGACCTGAGGGCGTTGTCGGCTGCCGAGGAACTGACGGGGGACCCGCCCGGCGGCCGGCACGAGGGCACGCCCGCCGCCCGCGCCCTCTACCCCTCGCTCCACCTGAACCTGGCCGCCGACTACGACCGGCTCGGACACCGCGAGGCGGCCCGGCTGCACCTGAGACACGCCCGTGCCGCCGCCGAGACCCTCGCCCCCGGGCGGTACGGAGAGGGCGTACGCGCCTCGATCGACCGGCTGGAGCTGCGCCTGCACGGCACCGGCCGGGACGCCGACGGGCCCGGCCGTCCCGACGGCCCCCAGGGGCGAGGGCGACCGCCGCGGCAGCGGCCCTAGGTCCGGTCCCGGCCCGGCGCCCGGCCGGTCACCAGGGTACGGCCGGGTTCAGCGGCCGTACGCGTCCTCGCAGATGCGGGCCTCGGGGCTGCCCGGCCGCCAGCCGCCGTACTGCTTGCCGAGGGAGCACACGTCCGCCTTCCCGCCGGTGCCCTCGCCGGACCCGCCGGGCAGTTCGGGCACCCGGGGCCGGGGGTCGCGGGCGCACGGGTGTGCTCGGGGGCCGCGGGAGCGGCGGGCCGCCGCTCGGTGGCACCGGCGGCCGGAAGCCGGTGCCGCGCGGCCGGGGGCGCCGGGGCCTTCGTCCGGCGGGGTTCTCCGGTGGCGTGCTCCGGGGTCGGGGAGGGCCCGATCATCTCCAGCGCCTCCCGGGCCGGGGCCTGCACCACCCGCGGCTCGGCCGGGCCGTCCGGACGTGGTGCGGACGAGCGGGCGCCGACCGTGGACGGGTCGGCCGCGGCCGGGCCCCGGACCGTCGTACAGCCGGTCAGGGCCGAGACAGCCACGGTCACGAGAAGCGTTGCGGTGGTCGTCGTTCGATGCACCCGCGCCACTCTGCTGGTTCGGGCGTCACGACCGGCGCCGGACAAGCGCAGGTTGCCCCGCACGGGTGATCTCCGGCCCCGTACGGAGTCCCGTGGGCGGCCCGGGGTGACGTCAGTCGCCCGTCGCGCCGTCCAGGCGTTCGCGGATCAGGTCCGCGTGCCCGTTGTGACGCGCGTACTCCTCGGTCATGTGGGTGTGGATCCAGCGCAGGGTGTAGCGCTCGCCGGTGCGCAGGTGCTTGCCCCGGGTCGGTTCGTCCAGGGGGACACCGGTCGCGTTGCGGCGGGCCGCCTCGATCTCGGCCTGCCAGGTGGCGCGGGCCTCGGCGAAGGTGTCCGCCCCGGTGAGCCGGAACTCGCCGTCCGGGTCCTCGTCGGAGTAGTAGATCGGGCCCGCGTCCTCCGCCGCCAGCACCCTGCGGTACCAGCTGCGCTCCACCTCCGCCATGTGCCGGACGAGTCCCATCAGGGACAACGTCGACGGCGCGACGGCGGCCGTCCGCAACTGCTCGTCGGTGAGCCCCTCGCACTTCCAGGCGAGGGTCCGCCGGTGGTATTCGAGCCAGCCCTCCAGCATGGTGCGTTCGTCGGCGTCGACGGCGGGTTCGTGGCGTTCGGTCGTCATGGCGGCATCCTCGCTCAGAACGGCGGGTCCCACCAGGAGTTTTCAGCGGTCCGGCACGCCGCCCAGCATGCCCGCGAGAAGCTCCCGCAGTCCCGACCGCACCTCCTCGGGGCCCGGCACCTCGGCGTGGAAGGTCCCGGCCACGCAACTGAACATCAGGCCGTCCGCCCAGGCGACCAGCGTCAGCACGTGCCGGGCCGGGTCGGCGGAGCCCATCGCGGTGACGAGGGCGCCCAGTTGCTCCCGGAACCGGGCACCCGCGGCGTCGAAGTGCGCCCGCAGTTCCGGGCGGCGCGTGGCCTCCAGCGCCAGTTCGTACCGGGCCAGGGTCAGCGCACGGTTACGGGTCAGCGCCCGGTGCGTCGCCAGCGCCAGCGCGTCCACCAGGGCGTCCAGGCCGGCCCGCGGGTCGGGCATCTCGTGCAGCGCCAGCACCCGGGCCTCCCGGTCGGCCAGCCGCCGCACCGCCAGCTCCAGCAGCGCCTGCCGGGTCCGCGCGACGTTGGAGGTGGAGCCCTGGGGGAGCCCCGCCGTCTCGTCGACCGCCCGGTGCGTGAGCCCGCGCATCCCGCGCTCCGCGAGCAGGGCCAGCGCCGCGTCGGCGACCAGGCCGGCCCGGGAGGCGCCCGCCGAGGGGCCGGGGGGTGCGGTGTGTGCGGACATGGAGATCAACCTACCCCTCTCACTACGGCTGTAGTACGGTCGGCGGCAGCTGTTACTACATCTGTAGTGCACCTCGCGTCGAGGAGAGGGTCGGGGAGAGCCATGACACGCACGAGGAGCGCCGTCGTGATCGGCGGCGGCATCGGCGGCCTGACCGCGGCGGCCGCCCTGCACCGGAACGGCCTCCGGGTCACCGTCCTGGAACGGGCCCCCTCGCTCCGGCCGATCGGCGCGGCCATCTCGCTGTCGCCCAACGCCCTGCGCGCCCTGGACGTGATCGGCCTCGGCGACGAGGTCCGCGACCTCGCCGCCTGGCAGGGCGACGGAGGGCTGCGCACCCCCGGCGGGCGCTGGCTCTCCCGCTCCAGTGCCGAGGCGGCCGCGGCACGCTTCGGCGGTCCGCTGGTGCTGCTCCACCGCTCCACCCTCGTCGAACGCCTGGCCGCGCTGCTGCCGCCGGACGCCGTCCGCACCGGCGCGGACGCGCAGCTCGCCGACCCGGGCGACGACGACCGTCCGGCCAGGGTGCGCACGCCGGACGGCGAGCTGGAGGCCGACCTGGTCGTCGCGGCCGACGGCATCCACTCCGCCGTGCGCCGCGCGCTCTTCCCGGACCACCCGGGCCCGGTCTACTCCGGCTTCACCACCTGGCGGCTGGTGATCCCCGTCCCCGGCGTCGGGTTCGCCTCCCACGAGACCTGGGGCCGGGGCCGTATCTGGGGCACGCATCCGCTCAAGGACGGCCGGGTGTACGCCTACGCCGCCGCCGTCACCCCGGCCGCGGGGCACGCGGCCGACGAGCGGGCCGAGCTGCTGCACCGCTACGGCGACTGGCACGACCCGATCCCCGCCGTCCTCGCGGCCGCCCGCCCCGAGGACGTCCTGCGCCACGACGTGCACCACATCGCCGAGCCGCTGCCGGCCTACCACCGTGGCCGGGTCGCCCTCCTCGGGGACGCGGCGCACGCCATGCCGCCCAACCTCGGCCAGGGCGGCAACCAGGCCGTCGAGGACGCGGTCGTGCTCGCCCACCACAACCAGGACCTCGCCGCCTACACGGCCGCCCGGCTGCCCCGCACCACCGCGATCGCCCGGCAGGCCGTCAAGGTGGCCCGCCTCAACCTGATGAGCAACCGCGCCGGGATCGCGGTCCGCGACGCCGCGATCCTCGCCCTGTCCAAGGCCGGACCCGCCCTGTTCCTGCGCGGCTTCGACGGCATCGCCGACTGGCGGCCCCCGCAGCCCCCGTATGCTTCCCGGCGGACCCAGGTCGGCGAGCGTTACGAGCGTTAGAGGAGCACATCCCGTGAAGGTCGGCTGCATCGGACTCGGCGACATCGCGCAGAAGGCCTACCTGCCGGTGCTCGCCGCCCTCCCCGGGATCGAACTGCACCTGCAGACCCGCACCCCCGCCACCCTCACCCGGGTCGGGGACAAGCTGCGCATCCCGTCGGCGCAGCGCCACGCCGACCTCGACGCGCTCCTCGCCCAGGGCCTGGACGCCGCCTTCGTGCACGCGCCGACGGCCGCCCACCCCGAGATCGTGACCCGGCTGCTGGAGGCGGGCGTACCCACCTACGTCGACAAGCCGCTCGCCTACGAACTGGCCGACTCCGAACGCCTGGTGACCCTCGCCGAGGAGCGCGGCACCAGCCTCGCCGTCGGCTTCAACCGGCGCCACGCGCCCGGGTACGCGCAGTGCGCCGAGCACCCGCGCGAGCTGATCCTCATGCAGAAGAACCGCACCGGACTGCCCGAGGACCCGCGCACGATGATCCTCGACGACTTCATCCACGTCGTCGACACGCTGAGGTTCCTGGTGCCCGGGCCGGTCGACGACGTGACCGTGCGCGCCCGCGCCGAGGACGGCCTGCTCCACCACGTCGTGCTCCAGCTCGCCGGGGACGGCTTCACCGCGCTCGGTGTGATGAACCGGCTCAGCGGCTCGGCCGAGGAGATCCTGGAGGTCTCGGGCCAGGACACCAAGCGCCAGGTGGTCAACCTCGCCGAGGTGATCGACCACAAGGGCCAGCCGACCGTGCGGCGGCGCGGCGACTGGGTCCCGGTGGCCCGGCAGCGCGGCATCGAGCAGGCGGTGCTCGCCTTCCTGGACGCGGTGCGCTCCGGCGAGGTGCTCAGTGCCCGGGACGCGCTGGCGACCCATGAGCTGTGCGAGCGGGTGGTCCGGGCCGTGCTGGACGGTTCCGCCTGAGCCGCGCCGTCCGTACGCCCTCGGCGGCGCCCCAGGCCGCGAGGGCCCCCAGCGCCGCGTACACCGTCCAGTCGCCGTAGCGGACGTAGGGCGTGGTGCCGTGGGTGACGGGGACCTCGTACACCCGTGGCGTGCTCGCGTCGGTGCCGAGCCAGGAGCCGATCCGGGCGCCGTTCGCGTCGTAGACGGCGGAGACGCCGGTCAGCGTCGCGTGCACCATCGGCCGGCCGGTCTCGGCGGCACGCAGCGCGGCGAGCGAGGCGTGCTGCTCGGGCGCCCAGGTGTGCTGGAAGGTCGAGGTCGAGGACTGGGCGACCAGTACCTCCGCGCCGTCGGCGACCAGGCTGCGGCTCATGTCGGGGAACGCGCTCTCGAAGCAGACCATCGGCCCGATCCGCAGGCCGTCGCCGACGTCCATCACCACCTGCTCGGTGCCCTGCCTGCGGTCCTCGCCCGCCGCCTTGCCGACGGAGGTGGCCCAGCCGAGCAGCGAACGGAACGGCACGTACTCACCGAAGGGGACCAGCCGCATCTTGTCGTACCGGTCGCCGGTCGGGCCCTCGGGGCCGACGAGCACCGAGCTCTTGTAGATGCCGGGTTTGTCGGAGCGCCGCGCGTCCACGTTGACCAGGAGGTCCGCGCCGGTCTCCCGGGACAGCGCGGCCAGCCGCCGGGCGAGGTCCGGCCGGTCGTCCAGGTCGAAGCCGACGCTGCTCTCGCCCCAGACGATCAGGTCGAGGTCCCGGTCCGCGAGCCGCCGGGTGAGCTGCTCCTCGCGGTCGAACCGCCGGTCGGCGCTGTCCGCGCCGGCGACCACGCCGGGCTGCACCACGGCGATCGCGGCCCGCTCGTCGGTGTCGGGGCGCGGCGACCAGACCCAGGCCGCCGAGGTGGCCGCGGCCGTGGCGACGAGCCCGGCCAGGGCCGGTACCCTCGCCCGGCGCACGGCGACGAGGACGGCGAGGGCGACGTTGACGGCGACCACCAGGAAGCTGAGCAGCCACACGCCGCCCACCGAGGCCAGCCGCAGCGCCGGGGCCACCTGCCACTGACTGGCGCCGAGCATCCCCCAGGGGCCGCCCAGTCCCTGCCAGGAGCGGACCAGCTCCGCCAGCAGCCAGCCCGACGGCAGGACGACGAGCGCCGCGGCGACCCGGCCGGAGGAGGGCGTCCCGCCCAGGGTCCGGTGCACCAGCCAGCCCCACGGGACCCACAGCGCGCCGAGCAGCACGGCGATGACGAAGGTGAAGACGTGCAGGTTGGGCAGCAGCCAGTGGTGCATGGCCAGCACGAACCCGAACCCGCCGCACCACCCGTCGTACGCCGCCCGCTTCCCGCCCGGCGCGGTCCGGGCCAGCAGGATCCAGGGGACCAGCGCGAACCAGGCCCACCACCACAGGGTCGGGCCGGGGAAGGCCAGCACGGGCAGGGCCCCGACGAGCACGGCGACGGCCGAGCGCCGCCACGGGGAGGCGAGCCAGTGGTCGAGCGTCTTCATGGACTCCTCCCTACCGATGATCCCTACCCGTTGGTTCCCCCAGTGTGCCCACGCGACGAGGGCGAATTCAGTTGATCACACCGAAGCCTGTTCGGCGCGTAACACCTCACCTAGGATGATCGATGATCGATCAAAACGTGGAGGTACCTCATGGCACGGCCCATCACGGTGGTCACCGGCGGCAGCCGGGGGATCGGAGCGGCGACCTGTCTGCGCCTCGCGGCGGACGGCCACGACGTCGTCGTGGGCTACGCGCGCGACTCGACGGCCGCCGAGACGGTCGTGGCAGGGGTGCGCGACGCGGGCGGCCGGGGAGTCGCGGTGCGCGCGGACACGTCCGTCGAGGCCGAGGTCGAGCGGCTCTTCGACGTGGCGGAGGAGCGGCTGGGTCCGGTCACGGGGCTGGTCAACAACGCGGCCGTGACCGGCCCGCTGGGACGGCTCGCCGACAGCGACACCGCGGACCTGCGCCGGGTCCTCGACGTCAATCTGCTGGGCGTGCTGCTGTGCGCCCGGCGGGCGGCGCGCCTGATGACGCCGCGGGGGAGCGGTGCGATCGTGAACGTGTCGTCGGGTGCCGCGACCCTCGGCAGCCCGGGGGAGTACGTGCACTACGCGGCGAGCAAGGCCGGTGTCGACGCGCTGACACTGGGCCTGGCCAAGGAACTCGGCCCGGACGGGATCCGGGTCAACGCCGTCGCACCCGGGGTGATCGACACCGAGATGCACGCGGCGGCGGGCGACGCCGGCCGGGCGGCGCGGATGGGGGCGGCGGTGCCGATGGGGCGTGCGGGCCGGGCGGAGGAGATCGCCGCGGCGATCTCCTGGCTGCTGTCGCCCGAGGCGTCGTACACGACGGGGACGGTGCTCCGGGTGGCGGGCGGACGCTGACCGAAGCCGGGGACGGGGCCGTCCGCGCGGCGGGCCGTCCGCGCGGCGGGGCGGCCCCGCGGCGGGGCCGCCCCGCGGCTCAGGCCGCCTCGATGACCTCGCCGCGGATCGCGGTCGCCCACTCGACCACCAGCAGCTCGTACTCCACGCGCTCCTGCGCGGACAGGGTCCCGCCCGCGCGCCGCCACAGCGCGCGGATCTGATCGTTCAGTTCCGCGGCGGACCGCACGGAACCAGGCGTCACGTAATCGGGGGACATGCCGACAAGCCTAGGGGCAAGCACTGACACTGCGCTACCGGACGGCTACACAAGCGGTTCGCCTCAGCCGGCGGACTCCGCGGCGTGCGGGCTGAGTACCCCCGCCGCCACCAGGGCGATGATGACGACGCCGAGCGCGATGCGGTACCAGACGAACGGCATGAAGCTCTTGGTGGAGATGAACTTCATGAACCAGTACATCAGTCGGCACTCTCGGCCGCTGTGACCTGCCGCTTCCACCACCCGGCAAGGCCCTCTGGGAGAGAACTGGGAGAACCTGGCGACTTCTCCCACTCGGTCTCCCGAACGAAGCGCAAAAACCGCTCCTGCAACGAATCCATCATCCGCTGCTCCATCGCCGTTGTCACGTTCGCGTACAGACCCTCAACTCCCGCCACCTCGTGACCCATGCGCGTCTCGACCGCGATCCGCGAGTGCTCGCCACCCGCTTCGTCGATCCACTCCTTCGCCCCGTGCCGCAGCAGGTACAGCCGCTTGCTGGCGTAGGCGGTTTTGGGCAGCGCAGGGACAGGCCGGCGTGAGGTGACCTTCTGGGGCTGCCCGAGCCGGATCCTCTCGAACTCCGGTGACGCGTCACGACCGTCGGCGATGGGCCGCCAGTAGTGGTAGGTGAAGTTCGCGTTCGCCAGCAGCCCGCCCGCGATCGACCGGAACACGTACTCGCCGTCGTGGCTGTCGACGAGTAGCTCCAGCAGCTCCGCCAGGAACGGCGGCACGACCAACGTCCGCCTGCTCTCGTACTTCGGCGGGAACAGCTTCAGCGCACCCTTCTCCCGCTGATGCTGCCACTGCACGCGGATCGCCGGCATCAGGTCGGTCCCGTACCGCTTGAGGTCGTCGGCGTGCCGCTCCTGGCGGTCCTCCTCGTCCGGGTCGTCCAGCGGGTCGCAGGCGGGCCAGGCGGGGTGGCAGTAGACGCGGCGCAGCGCGTACAGCTCGGCGGGCCGCATGCCGGTGCAGGCCATCGTCCACACGAAGACGAAGCCGTCCAGGCCCCAGAAGGCGAGCGCGTTGCAGGCGAGCTGGTGGACGTCCTCGATGCGCATCTCGCGCTTCCGCTCGCGCGGCTTCTTCTTGTACCGGCCGCGGCGCTGCTTCTTCCCCTTGGGCACCGGGGACGTCTTGCGGAGCTCGTCGCCGACGGCGTCGTCCATGAGCATGGAGAAGACGGTGAGGATCTCCTCCCCGTACTTGTCGCCCACGTTGGGCAGTGCTGTGAGCTGCTTCTTCCAGGCCCGGTAGGTGGACGGCTGGATGTCGGCGATGGCGGTCTCGCCCCACCGCGGCACGATGTACAGCCGCAGCATGGACCGGATGGCCTTGTCCCGCAGGTGCCCGACGTCGAGGGTGTCGACCCAGGTCTTCGCGTATCCGCCGACGGTGGTGGCGCCGTCGCGGCGGGAGATGTAGTCGTCGTTGCGGATCTCGGCTTCTCGGTCGAGGCCGTAGTTCTTGGCTACGGTCTCGTCGGTGAAGCCGCCCTTCTGGTCATAGATCCACTTGCCGCGGTCGTCTTTCTGTCGCGTGTTCCAGACGACTCTGCAGGTGTTCCCGCGCCACTCGGTGTAGGCCATGTTCTGCCCCTTGGGTGCTGGTGCGGGTGGCCGGCTGGCACCCCTGCCGCCGGCCCCGCCGCTGCGGCTGCGCTACGTGTGCTGGCCGATGATGCAGGCCTTGCACGAGGCGCAGTCGCCTCCTTGACGCTTGATCAGGTCGGAGACGGTGCGTCGTGCTTGTGCATCGTGCTCGACCCGAGGCGTCGCAACACACACGATTCTCCCAGCTATTCGACCTTGGAAGCCGTAGAAGCCGGGTCCGAGGTCGAGCATGAGCATGTCGTGCATGGGCTCCCCCTTTCGGGTGAGAGGGAACCTCCCAAGTACTAGGCGATGCTGCCATGCTGACGAACGGTTGTGACCGGGTTCGCCCTAAGTGACGACAGTTCAATAGGTAACGAAACGATAAACGGAAATGGTTGTACGAACAGGGCGATCAATCGCGGTCAATTCCGCGCTTTTCCCAGCGTTCGAGCACCTTCTCCACTACCTGCCGCTTCAGCTCACGGATCTCAGCGGCCGTCATGGTGTCACTGATCGCAACCGCCGCGTCCTGTACGACGTCCCCGACATCCTCTGCGAGATCCTCGGCGCGGACCGGTGAGAACACGGCCGCTGGGGTGGCGGGTTCGACAAGGGTGGCCGCAGTGGCCCCGCCCAGGATGTCGAGGCAACTGCCCGCCGCCCACTCCAGAACGGGCTCGATCTTCGTGTACGTGGTCTCTCGCACCGGCAGGCCGTCTTCGACCTTGCTGTAGGTGTTCACCTGCAGCCCGGCCCGCCGAGCGACGTCGACTTTGTGCAGCTTGAGTTCGGATCGTCGCTTAATGATCAGGCTTGCGAGCCTCTGAAGTGCATCTTCGTCATGTCGGGGTGCCATGCGCCACATCATCGCAGGACCACGTAGGAACAGCTAGGAACACCTGCGTTTCTGTCCTGAATCGCAACCCGGCTACGCGCGGAAGCGATCACATGACTGCGCGTATCTACGAGTTCACGCATGTTACTACGAGGTAGCGGTAGCGAAGGCTCGTAGAAACACGTAGATTCTCTTCATGGAAAGACCCCCAGCCACCTACCAGGTGCACGGTCCGTCCCTGCGTAAGCGGCGGATGGCCCAAGGCCTCACAGTCCAGGAAGCCGCCGACAAGGCCGGCATCTCCCGCAGCTACCTCCAGCGGCTGGAAACAGGCATCCGGGAGCGGATGGGGCCCAAGCGCTACACCCGGCTCCGCACAGCCCTCAACGCGACAGACGCCCAGCTCTGTCCACCCCACATACCCTCTGAAGGAAGGTGACCATGTCCACCCCCAACGTCACCCCCATCGACGTCGACTCGATGATGCGCCGTGACGGCTACGTCAAGCCCAAGGAAGCAGCCCGCGCCCTCGGTTGCGGTGAGCGGTGGCTGCTCGACGGCCTCAACAAGCACGGCTTCCCCCACACCCGCATGGGCCGCGCCAAGTGGCTCAACGAGGACCACATCCGGGAGATCCGCTCCCTGTGCGAGGTGCCGGCCGACCGCGCCAAGATCTCGCGCCTTCGCCGCGCCTCGACCAAGCCGAGGCCCGCCCGCGCCGCTGCCTGACCGGCAACGCAAAGAGGCCGCCGCGACCCGCTAAGCCCGCGACGACCTCACGCTCCACCCCATCCAGAGCACGCAACGAAAGGGGCTTCACGTGCCTCGATCTTCTCAGACCCCGCCGCCCGGCAGCGCGCATTACCGCCTGCTGGCCCTGCTCGACCGCTACAGCGACCCGCAGGGGAAGCTCGACGCCTACCTCGCCGAGAAGCTGCGCACGATCGTGGACACGATCGAGGCGGTCAACCCCGACCGCAGCGAGGACTTCTCCGAGGGCGTCGACTGGACGCTCGACCGCCTCCGCTCGCTGATCGGCGACCTGTCCGGCGGTGCCCGATGAGCGCGCGCGTCGAGTCCTCCGCCCGTCTGTCTCCGGAGCGCGAGGCCGAGATCGCAGCCCGTGCGGAAGCTGCCACCCCGGGGCCGTGGGAGGCCAACGCAGAGTACGGCGCCCACTTCTACGCCTATCTGGGCGGTCCGTACCTCCTCGGTGTCGGCACACTCAACTTCGGTGAGGGCAGTGCCGCCGAGGCCGACAAGGCACTCACCGTCAACGCCCGCGAGGACATCCGACAACTCCTCGCCGAGCTGGCCGCGGTCCGCGCCGAACGCGACCAGGCAGAGACGCGGGTGCGGAAGCAGATCGCCGACGACCTGCACCGGGCCGAATTGCCGTCGTTCCCTCGTGACGAGAGCCCCGAACTGGCGGCCAAGACAGTCCGATCCGTCGATGTCCGTATCGCCAACTGGGGCGACACCGCTGCGTACTGGGTGCCGAAGGACGGTGCCTGATGGACGCCGACACCTTCAACGCCCTGTTCAAGGTCGGTACTCCGGTCCGGGTGTTCCCGAACACCCGCGAGGACGGATCGCGGATCACCCGCACCCGCACGCCCGCCGTCCAGGTGATGCACGGTCTCGCCGTCGTCCACGTCGACGGCATCCGCTGCGCCTTCAACACCCGATACGTCGACATCCTGCCCGACAACTATCCCGTGGAGGCGTGATGGCTGCCGACATCTACGGCGCGCTCACCGTCGACCTGAACGACGCCCCAATCCGCACCGAGACCGGCCGCGACCTGTTCGGCAAGCCCATGGCCCGCCTCGTCATCGGCGAGAACTACCGGACCATCGCGATCACCGTGTCCAACTCCACCCCGGCGAAGGTCGCCGAACTCGCCGAAGCCGCCGCCCAGCTCGCTGCCTGCGCCGAACAGATGGCCCGCCTCGCCAGCCTCCCGGAGGTGGCGTGATGACCACCTACCTGCATGACGGCGTCCGCTTCGACCTGACCGTCACCCACACCGATGTGACCGGCGTCGAGTGGCAGTGGTCCGGCGCCTGGAACGAGGCCGGCGAACCGCTGATGGGGGCGACGGAGCAGGGCAGCAGCATCTTCCTGCCGCCGCTGATCTCCCTGCCCGACCTGTACCTGTGGCACGGGCCGCTCATCCCCACCCCGCGCAAGGCCACCGCCAACATCTACCGACGCGTCCTCAGGCAGGCCGCAGCATGACCGGCCCGGTCCCGTCCCGCCTGTCGCCCACGGCGGGGCTGGTCAACGCCATGGCCCGCCTCTACATCCGCCGCGCTGTCCCGTTCATCGCCATCCAGGAACAGCAGCTCGACGAAGCCCGCAACGAACGAGCACGACTCCGCACCGCGGCCAGCTTCCGCGAATCACGAGCAGCCGGCTACATCGACGACGACCTGGAGGGGCCGTGAGCATCGCCCAGGACTTCCGTACCCGAGCCAAGCACCGCGGCCTCACCCCGTGGCAGCTGATCCAGAAGATCGGCCGGCTCGAGCGCGAGGCCGACAACCGCACCTGCCTGATGGTCGAGATGGCCACCCAGATCGACGAGCTGACCGCCGAACGCAACCAGCTCGAGGAGCAGCTCGACACGGCGGCGATCGACCTGTCGACCGCACTCGACGACCTGCGGATCTCCCGCCAGGAAACCGCCCGCACCCAGGACGCCCTCACCGCGACGCAGGCGCAGCTCGCCAACGCGACCGCCGTCAGTGACCTGCCGCAGAACGTCGCCACCCAGCCCATCCCGATCGTCGACCGATTCGGCAACGGCCCCGTCATCCGGATCGGCGCCTCGCCGCTCGCCACCACCGACCCCGTCCAGGTCCCGGCCACCTGGACGCGCGACGCCGACGAGGACACGGAGCCGCTCCCGGCCGCCTAGACCGCCGCCCCGCCGGCCGAGACAGGTTGGCCGGGCGGCGCACCACGCAAGAACCCCCCGGACGCTCGTATCGCCCGGGGGATCCCACCCAAGCATCCCATGGAGGGATCCCGTGACCACCACAACCGCCGCCGAGAGGGTCGCCGCCCTGCGCGACGAGTACGCCCGGCTCGGCGAAAACGTCGACCACCTCACCGACCTGGACCTGCTCAACGAGTACGCGGAGCGGGCCGAGCGGGACCGCATCAACACCAACGACCGCTACATGCGGCTCCTCACCGAGCAGCGCCACTACGGCGACCGAGTGCGCCAGGCCGCGGTCCGTGAGATGACGGACCGGGTCGATCAGGTCGCAGCCCATGCCGTGCAGCGGCGAGCGAGTCACCTGGACCGCATCTTCTCCGCGGTCGACGTGCTGCCTGAGCGGGCCAACGCCGAGCGTGTGCAGGCCCTGAAGCGGATCGTCGCCGACACACGTCACTCGCTGTCCCTCTATGAGGGGGCCGACCCGGCGAAGGAGTGGCGGCCCGACGACAACGCTGCACTCGTCCACGCTGCCCGCGGTGTTGTGGGTGTTCTCCGTGGCAAGCCGGCCGTGTCTGCCGAGGACGTGATCCGGCTCGTGGGGGAGGCGCTGACCCCGAACGGCAACCTGCGTGATCTGTTCGACGTGGCGCACGCTACCCCGATCAAGCGGCAGCAGCCCGTCTTCGTCGACGACAACTGGGCCGAGATGGGCGGCGGCAGCTACTGGGCCTTCGAGCCGGCAGGCAGCCGGTACCGGGTCGTCGCCTACAGCCAGGGCGACACCTGGTGGATCGACCTTCAGGGCCCGACCGGTGCCCTCATTGCGGCTGGTGAGGCCACCGAGGGCGAGGTCGCCGCGACCGCCGCCGCGCTCGTAGAGCAGGCGCCCGATCTGGCCGCTTCCGGGCTGCGGCCCTGGCAGTGCTGGAAGCGCGTCACCGCCACCACGACGACTTCTGCGGCAACGGCCGCCTGACCCTCACCAGGAGATTCCCATGGACGAAATGACGCTGTTCCCGCTGTCCGCCCTGCAGACCGAGGGCTACGCCCAGCCGGAGCCCCGCAACACCGACGACGACGTGGCTGACGCCGAGTCGGTCGACGAGACGGCGCAGGCCGCCTGATGAAGATCCGCATCGACCAGAAGACGCTGGCGGGCGCGGCACGTGCCGCACACCGCCGGCTCCCCAACAATCCCCTGCAACCCGTCCTCGGTGGTCTGCTGCTGGAAACCGACGGCGACTCCGTCACCGTGTCCGGGTTCGACTACGAGACCGCCACCCGCGCCACCCTGGCCGCCGATGTCCTCGAGACCGGAAAGGCCCTCGTGTCGGGCCGGCTGCTCGCCGACGTGACCGCGGCCATGCCCGCCGGGCCCGTCGATGTGGTGGTGGATGAGCGGGAGCTGACCGTGTCAGCGCCCGGCACCACCTTCACCCTGCCGACGATGAGCCGCCGCGACTACCCGGCCCTGCCCGAAGCGCCCGCCGCCGCCGGCACCGTGGACGGCGACGCGCTGGCCGCCGCCGTCGTCCACGCCGCCCAGGCCTCAATGCCCGACAAGGAAGCCGTCGGCAACCTCGAAGGCTTCCTCGGCGTACACGTCGCAGCCGACGGCAACCAGCTCACCGTTTCCGCGTCGGACCGGTACCGGATCGTCCGGCACCGCATCCCGTGGACCCCCGACGGAGAGACCGACGGCTCCCTGCTCGTGCCCGCCGCCCACCTGGCCGCCACCGTCAAGCAGCTGGCCGGCGGCCCGGTACGGATCTCCTTCACCAACAACATCACCGTCGCCTGCCTGGCCAGCGACACGCTAACCGTCACCAGCCGCACCGTCGCCGCCCCCTTCCCCAACATCGAAGGCTTCTTCCCCGACCCGGGCAAGGCCGTCGGCTGGATGCGCGGCGACGCCGCCGAGCTGCTGGAAGCCGTGCAGCGGGCGGCACTCGTCAACGACAAGCCCGAGCAGGCGATCACCCTCACCTTCGGCCGCGGCCAGGTCACCGTGGCGGGCGGCGCGGAGGGCTCCAAGGGCGCCTCCCGCATCGACGCCGAAACCGTCGACCTCGACGGGTTCACCGCCGGCTACCGGCCCGGCTTCCTCGGCTCCCTCCTCGCCCCCATCACCGGCGCCGTCCAGGTGTGGTTCACCACCCCCAACAAGCCGGTGCTCATCCAGCCCGTCGACGAGAACGGCGCCGCCACCGACCACTACCGGGCCGTGTGCATGCCCGTCCGCCTCAAGTAGCCCCACAACCCCATACCGGCCGCGTCGGGCGATCCCCATGCTCCGCGGCATCCCAGGCCGGGCGTCCCGGGCCTCCCCCTCCCGGGACGCCCGGCCACCACCTAGCACATCCTCAGGAGCGTCACATGAGCACCGAAAGCACCACAAAACCCGCCGCGCCACTCCGGTGTCGGAACTGCGGCGACGAAGACGGACCGTTCGTACCCGGCACCGGCCTCTGCGAGGGCTGCGCGGACGGAGGCGGCCGATGAGCACCGTCGACGAGCTGGAGACCCAGATCGCCGCCCTCGAAGAAGAGATCGACGGCCTGAACGACCAGGTCCACGACCTCACCGAAGAACGGGATGACCTCAAGCGGGAGAACACCGAACTCGCCGAACGGCTGGACACCGCCAAGGACATCGCCAACGACCTCACCCGGGAGCTGAACCAGTGACCGCCGCCGTCGAGGTCGAGGCGCCGAAGGTCGTCGACGGGCTCTCTGCCGAGGCCTACCACGCGGACCGCACGTCGATCTCCTCGTCCGGGCTCCGCGCCCTCTTGACCCCGGGCTGCCCCGCCCAGTTCAAGTACGACCGCGACCACCCCCAGGCGCCGAAGAAGGAGTTCGACCTCGGTCACGCCGCCCACCTGTACGTGCTGGGGGAGGGCCCCGAGCTTGAGGTCATCGACTTCCCGGACTGGCGGAAGAAGGACGCCCAGATCCAGCGCGACGAGGCCTACCTCGCGGGCAAAGTGCCGCTGCTCACCAAGGACCACGACATGGTCCAGGCGATGGCCGACGCCATCCGCCAGCACCCGATAGCCGGGCCGCTGTTCACGCCCGGCAGTGGCGTCGCCGAACAGTCGATCTACTGGACTGACCCGGAGACCGGCGTCCGCTGCCGCATCCGCCCGGACTGGCGACGCGGCCCGATCATCGTCGACTACAAGACGATCAAGGACGCATCGCCCGACACCATCAGCCGCGCCATCAAGGACCGGTCGTACCACCAGCAGGACGCCCTCTACATCGACGGCGTCGAAGCCGCCGGGCTCGCACCCGACGGCGCCCGATTCGTCTTCGTCTTCCAGTCCAAGATCGCGCCCTACCTGGTCACCGTCCGCGAACTCGTCGACCAAGACCGCGACATCGGCCGCGCCCGCAACCAGCGCGCCCTCCGGATCTACGCCGACTGCGTCACCAACGACCACTGGCCCGACTGGACCGGGCCCGTCACCGAAATCCCCCAGATCGGCATGCCGACCTGGGACACCATCCGCCAAGCCGAGGAGTACCTGCAGTGACCAGCAACGAGATCGCCACCCGCGCCGAAGAGACGGACGCCGTCTCCACCTACCTCGCCGCCGACCCGCCCACCGAGTCGGAGCTGGAGGCGTGGGCCCGCGACGCCATCGCCATCTCCCAGATCTCGGCGAACATCGCCACCACCAGCCTGGCCGGCGCCTACCGCGGTAAGCCGGACGAGGTCACCGCCGTGATCCTCGCCGGACACGAGCTGGGCATCCAGCCGATGACCTCCCTGAAGTCCATCGACGTCATCCAGGGCCAGCCCGCCCTCCGGGCGCACGCCATGCGCGGCCTGCTGCAGGCCAAGGGCCACGAGATCGAGCTCGTGGAAGCCGACGACGACCACTGTGTGATGCGAGGCCGCCGCAAGGGCGCCGACGCGTGGCAGACGGTGGTCTGGGACATCGAGCGCGCCCGGCTGATGGGGCTGCTCGGCAAGGACCAGTGGAAGAAGCAGCGCAAGACGATGCTGATCAACCGGGCCACCGGTGAGATCTGCCGACTCGTCGCCTCGGACGCGCTGCACGGCATGCCCTACGCGGCCGAGGAGCTCGACGGCTACGCCCACGGCGAGGTCGTCCAGCCGAAGCGGGCCCCGCTGTCCGTCGCCTCCCTTACGGCCCCCGCAGCGGCGCCCGAGCCGCAGCAGGCGGCTTCGGACGTGGTGGACGTCGACACCGACGACGAGCACGCCGCCGCCGTCCAGGAGTTGCGGGCTTTCGGCAGCGAGCGGGGCATCGCCGACGACATCGACCAGCTCGCCTACGAGGCCCTCGGCGCGCCGCTGGAGCACGTCGGCGTCGCCGCCATCCGCGACCTCACCGCCAAGCTCCGCAACGCCGCGGCCTGACCATCCACGACGGCCGCCCCGCCCGCCGCAAACAGGCGGGGCCCCGGCCAGAACAGGAGACCACACCACATGCCGATCAACCACCGTGCCGAGGCCGAGAGGCTCCTCGCCTCCGCCGACACCTCCATCGCCGCAGCCCTCGAGGCCACGCTGCCGCTCGCCGACCAGCAGCACGCCGCCGTACTCACCGGCATCATCACCAACCGGGCCCTCGGCCACGCAATGCTCGCCCAGGGCGAGACCGCCGCCGCAGACGTCAGCGCCCACCGCGCCGCCCTCATCGGCTGGCGCAACGTCGTCTCCCACGCCGTCGCCTGGAACCTGTCGTTCGCCGAAACCGACGAGCAGCACGAGCCGTGGCTGGAGCTCGCCCACCAGCTCGAGCGGGCCGGCCTCGACATCACCGCCGACGTCGACGCCATCACCCCGCAGTACGGCAAGGACCCGCGCGCCGTGTGGAAGCCGCCCACCGTGCAGCGCGAAGACCACCTGCGCTGGTGCGCCGAGATGCCCACCCCGTGGTCCGACCCGGCCGCCTCCCAGAACGCCACCGAGCAGTAGCCCACCCCGATCGGGAGCCGCTGCGGCCCGAACCTGCAGCGGCTCCCGGAACCAGGAGAGCACACCATGACGACACTCACCCCGGACCAGGCCGCCGCCCGAGCCCGCCGCATCCTCGCCGCCCTCGGCCCCGTCCCCGCCTGGACGGAAGCCGTCCTCGACCAGGCCGTCCTCCACCTCGGCCGCAGCGGCAAGCCCTTCGGGGCGAACGACCTGCGGCTCATAGTCCCCGAGGACGACTGCCGGTCCGCCGGCCTGTACCTCCGCGGGCTCGTCGAACTCGAGAACCCCGTCGTCCTCCGCGTCACCGGCGAAGTCGTGTCGATCAACCCGAAGGCCCACGGCAAGAAGGTCAACGTCTACCGGCTCACCGCCGCCGGACGCCGCCACCTCGAGGCCCGCATCGCCGCCCGCACCGAGCAGCGGAGGGCCGCCGCGTGACCGCCGGCCAGCTCGACACCGTCATCAACGCCTACGTGTGGTTCGACGCGCAGCTCGCCACCTTCGGGCCCGGCGTGATCCTCGCCGTCGGCGTCCGGCTGGTGTGGCGCGGCACGTGGCGTGCCCTCGACCGCATCGCCGCCGCCCGCGAAACCGTCACCCGCATCCGCACCCAGGCCGCCCCCGACACGCGGCCCGGCACCGACCAGAACGCACTCCACACCTGCACCGCCATCTGGAACACCAGCACTCGAGAGGAGAAGCCGTGACCACCGCCGTCCGCCAAGCCCCCCACCACCGCACCCTCACCTGCTACACCGACTACCGCTGCCGGCGCCCCGACTGCGTCGAGCGGTACAACGAGCGCAACCGTGCCCGACTCCAAGCCCACAAGGACGGCACCTGGAACCGGTACGTCGATGCCGAACCCGTCCGCCAGCACCTGCTCGCGCTCGCCGACGAAGACGTGCCCCCCTACATCGTGGCCGCAACCGTCGGAGCCTCAAAGCAGACCGTCCACGGCATCCTCCACCCCAACAAGTCCAAGAACCGGGGCCGCCAGCGACGCATCAACCCCACCCTCGCCGCCAAGATCCTGGCCGTCACCCCCGACAACTGCCGCCGCGGCAAGATCTCCAGTACTGGAACAGTCCGACGGCTTCAGGCCCTGGTCGCTGCTGGCTGGCCTCTGAAGGAGATCGCAGCCCACGCCGGAGTCAACCACTCCAACATGAGCCGGCTGCTGCGCAACGACTTCATCCTCGCGAGCACCGCCAAGACCATCGCCGACACGTACAACGCGCTCGCCCACCGCAGCCCGGAGCGGCACGGAGTGGACAAGACCCAAGCCAAGCGGGCCCGGAACTGGGCCGCAAGCCAGGGCTGGGCCAAGGTCACGTACTGGGCCGAACGGATGGACGTCATCGACGACCCCGACTTCCAGCCCCTCTACGGCGTCACCAAGCGGGAGATCGTCGCCCAGGACGCCAACTGGCTGATGACCGAAGGCCGCCTCGACCGGGCCAGCGCCGCCGCCCGGCTCGGCGTGTCCAAGGCCTACATCGACCACGCCTTCCGCGACCACCCCCAGTACGCCGTCGAGGTGGCCGCATGATCGCCACTCGCATCGGTGCCGACCGCGGCCCCTACCTCCACGCCTCCACCACCCACACCTACGACGAGAACGGCGACATCGACCTCATCGCCGTCGAACACGCCCTCAACGGCCAGCCCGTCACCCTCACCCAAGCCGAGCAGCTGTACACGGCCCGGCTCCTCCACGACCGCGGCTACGGGCCGTCCGCCATCGGCCGGCGCATCCGCGCCGACCACTCCACCGTCACCGCCTGGCGCGACAACGGATGGAAGCCCGTCGCCGTGCACCCCAAAAGCCGGAAGAAGACCACGGCATGAGCGGAAGCACGGACCAGCGACGTGCGCCCCCGACCTCACCAGCGGGGCGAGACACGAGGTTCGCCCACGCAGCCACGGTGCGTAAACGGGCAGGTCAGAGCGCGTTTGGAGGCTCTCCGCCACCCGGAGAACCTACACGGAACAGGTTGCGGAGAACACGACAAAGGCCCCGCGGAAGCGGGGCCAGGAGGACGAGAGGAGAGGCCAGTGCTAGTCGCCAAGAGCGCGCCGTTGAGCAACGGCCATGGCTTCTCCGAGCATGCGCGCCTTGTGCGCGTCGTCGGAAGTCGTGCCGGCTTCCAGCTCCCTCAGGTAGCCACGCAGTTCGCGGAGCGTCATGTAGTCCTCGTAGCTCACGATCACAGCCGCTTCCTTGCCCCGGTTGATGAGGACGGTCGGCTCGTTGGCGTAGCGGGCGCGCGAGATGACCTCACCGAGGACGTTGCGGGCTTCGGCGATCTTGGCGCGGTGCTCGGTGGGGGTCGCGGTCATGGCAACAGCGTAGCGGATTTGTCACGCTGCACACCACGGCGACTTCGCTTTCTTAGCTATGATGGGCATGAGCGGGGCGGCAGTGACAAGCCGCCTTAGAGGCCCTGGTTCCGCGCGCCCAAAAGCCCCTCAACCAGCACTCTCCGAAAGAAGCCCCGATGCCTTGGGTCAAGTTGGACGACCGGTTCCCGTCGCACCGCAAGATCGCCTTGCTGTCCGACCGGGCGTTCCGGCTGCACGTGTCCGCGATCTGCTGGTGCGCCGAGAACCTCACCGACGGCCGCATCAGTGACCGCGAGCTGGCCCTCGTGACCCGCGTGCGAGGCGTCAAGGCGACCGCCAAGCAGCTGGAGGACGCCGGCCTGTGGGACCGCACCGACGACGGCTGGCAGATCCACGACTACCTCGACTACAACCCGTCCCGCGAACAGGTGCTCATCGAGCGGAAGAAGAACGCCGAGCGACAGGAGCGCTTCAGGCGCCGCAAGAACGGCAGGCCGACCCCACCCAGTAACGGGGGCAGTAACGGCGTTACGCCCGACGACGAAACGCGCGACGGCGACACGACGGCGACACGACGGAAGCACGACGGCGACACGACGGCGACACGAAGCAACACCGTTCAGAACGAAGAACCCCAGGTCAACGAGATTCGTAACGCCGTTACTAACGACGCCCCGACCCGACCCGACCCGAACCCCATATCTATGGCTGATGTAGATGGGGAGAGTGCAGGTTCTGTAGCGCGCACGGTTGAGCGGTCTGACGACCGCCTCACCCCCATCGATGTCGACGGCTTCGAACTCACCGACGCCATGCGCGCATGGTCCCTGCGCACCTTCGGCCCCAGCCTCGACGTCGACTACGAGACCGCCCAGTTCATCGATCACTTCCGCGCCCAGAACACGCGCCGCCCCAACTGGCCGGCCGAGTGGCAGAAGTGGATCCGCCGCTCCGCCAAGTTCGCCTCCGAGCGTGCCAACCGACCGCCCCTCCGCGCAGTCTCTGGCGGCTATCAGCCGTACCGCGATCCCACCGACGAGTCCGTCTACGACAAGGACCTCTGACATGCAGTACATCCCGCCGAACAACCTGCGAGGCCACGACCTCGCTCCGCTGCTGGCCGCCCGCGGCCTCCCCGCGGACTGGCTGGAGGTCAACGACTTCGACCCGCACAGCCCGCAGAACGTCGCCCGCCACACCTACAGCGAGGTCGCCGCCCTCGTTCCGTTCCACTACCGGTCCGCGGCGCCCACGCTGCCCGAGCTGCGGCAGTGGATCGACGTCCTGGTCGGTGCGGCGAAGGAAGCCCAGGCGGCCCGCAACGCTCCGATGGCCACCGTGCTGCACGGCCCCTCGCTGCTCCTCCTCGGCCGCGTCGGCACCGGCAAGACCTACGAGTCCTACGGGGCGATGCGGGAGCTGGCCGTCACCGGGGTCCGCGCCCAGTGGCACGTGACCACGGCCGCCGACCTGTACGCCGCCCTGCGTCCCCGGCACGGCATCGACTCGGAGGCCGAGTTCCGCACCTACCGCGACGCCCCGCTGCTCCTCGTCGACGACCTCGGGGCTGGCGGGAAGCCGTCCGAGTTCACGGAAGAAGTCAACTTCCGGCTGATCAACCACCGGTACGAGCGGCAGCTGCCGACCCTGTTCACGTCGAACGCCGACGCCGACAAGCTCCGCGACCGCCTCGGCGACCGGGTCACCTCCCGGCTGCGGGAGATGTGCCAGCGCGTCGTCGTCAAGGGCACCGACCGCCGGAGGGCCGCGTGATGAGCGGACCTACCCTGCGCCTGCTGTCCCTCGGTGCTGGCGTCCAGTCCACCACCCTGCTGCTGCTCGCCGCCGAAGGACGCCTCCCTGGCCTGGACGGCGCGATCTTTGCTGACACCGGCTGGGAGCCCGCCGCCGTGTACGAGCACCTCGACAAGTTGGAAGAGGAGATTGCCAAGCCTGCCGGGATCCCGATCTACCGGGTATCGACCGGCCGTATCCAGGACGACGTCCTCGACCCCGACAAGCAGCGCTCCCTGCCCGCACACACTCGGGACCCCGAAACGGGCGAGGACGGCATGCTGAACCGGCGCTGCACGCAGACGTACAAGCTCACGCCAATTCTGCGGCAGACCCGGCTGCTGCTCGGTGCGTCGACGTCGGACCCGGCACCGTGCCGGTACTGCGACGGCACCGGCACGCGGATCGCCCCGTGGCGGGCCAAGCGCAACGACATGACGTCTGGCCCATGCTCTGTCTGTGACGGCACCGGCACCCTCGCCCGCGTCAACCAGCCCCCGGCTGGCGCCTGGGCTGAGCAGTGGATCGGCTTCTCCACCGACGAGATCGGTCGCGTCTCCGACCGCGGCGACACGCGCTACTCGAAGTCCCGGCATCCGCTCCTGGAACTGAGCATGTCGCGCACCCAGTGCGACGCCTACCTGAAGCACCACGGCTGGACGTCGGTGGAGAAGTCCGCCTGCATCGGTTGCCCGTTCCATGGCAACGCCGAGTGGCGCCGTATGCGGGACACCGACCCCCAGTCGTGGCAGGAGGCCATCCGCTTCGACAAGGCGTACCGGACCGGGCCCGGCCTGCGCCACCAAAGGTTCCTGCACATCTCCCGCAAGCCCCTTGACGAGGCACCCATCGACAAGATCCGCCGCTCCGAGTGGCAGATGGACACGATCTTCGATGCCGCCTACGAGGCCGAACTTGCCGAACAGGGCGACCCCGACGGCTGCTCTCCCTGGGCGTGCCGCTCTGGCCAGCCCGTGATCAACGATGAAGAGGAAGCCGCGTGACGACCGACACCGAACTGTGGGCACCCGACGAGGCCGTGGTCGATCCCGGCCCGCGGCCTCCGGAGCGGCCCCGGGACGTCGAAGCTGAGCGCGTCCTCGTGGCCACTGCCATGCAGCAGCCGAACGTCGTCGACGAACTCGGCGCCGAAGGCTTCGACCCCGCCGACATCACCACCGACGCCTACCGGTGGACGTGGTGGGCCGTGGAAGAACTCCAGGGCCAGTTCCGCGACGGGGAGCTCAAGCACCTTGCCGTGCACCGGCTGCTGGAGACGTGGCATGCCGAGGGCCGCATGCCGACCCGGCCCCCGGCTGTCGAGCAGTTGCTGGACCTGTACCAGCAGTCGCACCCGGGCGCCGCCGCCTGGTATGCGAAGCGGATCGAGAAGAAGGCGATCGCCGCCCGGCTCGTCGCCCTCGGCTACGACGCCATGCTCAAGGGCGCCTCCCTGGCATTCGACGAGGACACGGACGTCGCCGCCATCCAGTCCGACCTCGACGGCGTCGTCCGGGTCGCTGACGACGCCGACATGGCCCCCATCGGCGACCTGCTCCTCGACAGCCTGGAGCGGGCCACCACCCCGCCCACCAACGAACAGCGCATCCCCACCGGCTTCATGGACCTCGATGCGCTGCTGTCCGGCGGGTGGGCGCCCGGCCAGCTCGTCGTCGTCGGTGCCCGGCCCGCCATGGGCAAGTCCACGATCGCCGCAGACTTCGCCCGCGGCGCCGCCATCAAGAACAAGATCCCGTCCTTGTTCGAGTCGCTGGAGATGGGCAAGGACGAACTGTCCGACCGGATCCTGTGCGCAGAGGCCCGCATCCCGCTGCACCACCTGAAGCAGGGCATCGTCTCCGACGAGGACATGGCGCGCGCCGCCCGGCACGCTCCCGCGATTGCTGCGGCCCCCCTGTGGATCAACGATGCGGCGACCCTGTCGCTGCCGATGCTGCGGGGCCGGATCCGCAACCTCGTCCGCACCCAGGGCCTCCGCCTGGCCATCGTCGACTACCTGCAGCTGATGCAGGCGCCGCGCGCCGAATCGAGGCAGCAGGCCGTCGCCGAGATCTCCCGGAACCTGAAGCTCATCGCGAAGGACTTCGGGATCACCGTGATCGTCCTGTGTCAGCTCAACCGTGGCCCCGAGCAGCGGCAGGAGAAGCGGCCGATGGTGTCCGACCTCCGCGAGTCGGGGGCGATCGAGCAGGACGCCGACATCGTGCTCCTCCTCCACCGCGAGGACGCCTACGAGAAGGAATCCCCGCGGGCCGGCGAAGCCGACCTGATCGTCGGCAAGCACCGCGGCGGACCCACCGCGACGATCACCGTCGCCGCGCAACTCCACTTCGCTCGCATGATCGACATGGCAGGTACGTGATGACGACCCAGCCCACCCCCGAAGACATCGCGGCAATGCGCGCCGACGGCAGCCTCCGCGACTACCTCAAATACCTCACCAGCCAGGCCGAAAGGCCCACCGCCAAGCCCAAGCCCGCCCTCACCGCGGTTCCGGCGGCCGGCTACCGCATCGCCCACACCGGCGGCTGGCCCCTCGGCACCGCCGCCTCGGGCCCGACGCCGCCGCCGGACGCCTGCACCTGCGCCCGCTGCAGCCACAACCCCACCAGCACCACGACTCACCGGAAGGACGCCGCCTGATGTACCGCCACGACAACGACACGCTCACTGTCATGGACTGGTTCTGCGGCGCCGGCGGCAGCAGTCAGGGCGTCGACGCTGTCCCCGGTGTCCGCGTCACCCGCGCCGCCAACCACTGGAAGCGGGCCATCGAATCCCACGCCGCGAACTTCCCCGACACCGACCACTACCAGGGCGACATCCGCAAGGCGCCCGTCTGGGACTGGCCCGTCTGCGACCTGTTCTGGGCCAGCCCCGAATGCACCAACTGGTCGGTCGCCAAGGGCAAGCAGCGCGACTTCGACAAGACGATGCAGTACGACCTGTTCTCCCTCCTCGAGGAGCGCGACGAGGAACCGCCGACCGCGGAGGAAGAGTCCCGGGCGCTCATGGAGGAAGTCCCGCTGTACCTGCGCGGCGTGCAGGAGCGCGGCGGCCTTGTCAAGGCTGGCATCGTCGAGAACGTTGTGGACGTCCGCAACTGGGACCAGTGGGACCGCTGGCTCGGAGAGATCCACAAGCTCGGCTACGACACCCGCGTCATCGCCCTGAACGCCATGCATGCCCGGCCGCGCAGCGTGCACCGGGCACCGCAGTCCCGCGACCGCCTGTTCGTCGGCTACTGGCACCGCTCGCTGGGCCGCACCCCGGACTGGAACAAGTGGCTGCGACCGCGTGCCTGGTGCGAGACGTGCGGCCAGCACGTCGACGCCCTCCAGGTGTTCAAGAAGTACGGCCGCGACATGGGCCGCTACCGGCAGCAGTACGTGTACCGCTGCCCCAACATCAGCTGCCGGAACAGCCTCCTCGAGCCCGAGACGCTGCCCGCAGCCGCCTGTATCGACTGGTCCCTGCCTGGTCAGCGCATCGGCGACCGGGCCCGCCCGCTTGCCGAAAAGACCCTCGCACGCATCCGGGCCGGCATTGCCCGGTTCGCTCACCCGCTCGACGGGCGGCGCCTTCAGGTGCCGCCGCTGATGGTGCCCGTCGAAGGCCGGGACGGAAAGGAGGCGAACACGGCGCTGGCCCCGCTGCGTACCCAGACCGCCCGGAACGAAACGGGCCTGGCGTGGCTGCCGTTCATCGCCGAACTCCGCGGCGGCGGCAGCGTGGCCCGGCCCGTGACCGAGGCCCTCGCTACGGTCACCGCCTCCGGGAACCACCACGGTCTGGTGCACCCGGACCCGCGGATAGCCGTGATCGATGGCGCGGTCGACATCGAGGACGTCCTGTTCAGGATGTTGGAGCCCCACGAGATCGGTCGCGCGATGAGCTTTGCCGACGAGTACATCGTTCTCGGTTCGAAGCGTGAGCGCGTGAAGCAGTACGGCAACGCAGTCCCGCCCAACATGTCCGAAGTCCTCGTCTGCGCCCTCGTCGAAGCGATCACCGGCGAGGAGCTCTCCCGGCACGAGGGCATCGCCGGATTCGCGGAGGCTGCCTGATGGCGACCACCCACCTGTGGGCCGGCGACCACGTCGGCCGCGACTTCACCGGCTCCCGCCCCGAAACCGGCTGCCCCTGCCCGAAGGCGGCGTGCGGCCTGGTCCTGGCGGACCTGATCCGCCCGGACTGCCCGGCCCATGCCGCCGCCCGATCGATGCGGCAATCCCACCCCACCCGCAACTGCCCCGGAGGAACCACGTGAGTGCCCCGATCATCTGTCGACCGCCGTCGTTCCCGATTCGACGCGTCCTCGACTGTCCGACCTGCAGGCAGAAGCGGCGAATGGCTGGTCGCGATCACGGCCCGTACTACGGCCCGACCATCACTTGCTGCGGCTGCGGCGACTCGTGGTCCTGTGGCGAACTGCTGCCTCGTCCGTTCAGGCGCGGATGGCGGACCGCCGAGATCGCCAAGGTCAAGCGGGCCTGGACTGAGGCGGGTCTGTACACGGCCGCTGACTACAAGGCGTGGCTGGCTGACGAACTCGCAGTCGTCGTGGCCGATTACGGCAGCTCTGTCGAGGACGTGCCGCTGCCCGAGTCTGCCGCCTCTGCGTAGGAGGACCGGTGGTGTCGAAACCCCCGCCGCACACGCGGCCCAACCCCAGGAGAAACCCGATGACCGACCGCCTCACCGACCAGCAGCTCACCAACATCGAGCGCGCCCTGCCGCGTCTCAGCGAGTACGCCGAGCAGTCCGACGACGTCCGCGCCGTCGCCGAGGGCGTGCCCGCGCTGCTCGCCGAAGTCCGCCGCCTCCAGGTCGAGCTAGCGAAGTCCGCCGAGGACGTCGACTGGCTCCGCTGCCTGGAGGCCGCGGGCGTCGACAACTGGGAGGGCATCGACACGGCGATCGAGATGCGCGACGAGTAGCAAGCCGACGGCCCGGGGCGCGCCTATCGCCCCGGGCCTGGCCCCGAGTTTTCCATCCCGTCCTGTCCTGGAGGAACCCGATGACCGACCAGACCACCGAGACCGCCCGCGCCCTGCTGTACCGGTACGGCCTGCCCGAGGACGTGATCGACGGCGTCCTGTGCCTGCACGCGCGGGAGCTGGCCGCCGAGATCCGCGAGGAGACGCGGCAGCTGAAGGAGCACGGCGTGCTGGAGCCGTGGAAGTACCGGCCGTGCCGTGACGCGGCCAACCAGATCGATCCCACGCGGAACGAGGACGACGTCGACCCGGACGAGGCGGGTGCCCCGCTGCCGCCCGCCGACCAGACCGCGCTCCGCGACCGCATCACCGACGGACAGGGCGAGCCTGTCGAGCTCCGCGGCCTGCCCCGTGAGGTCCGGCTCCTCGTCCACAGCATCGACCGGATGCGCCGCGAATGGGCCGAGATGCCCGAGCACGGCCCGGAGCGGCGAGGGCTCTGGACTGAGGTGCACAGCGCGTGCGAGGCCGTGTGGAACCGACCGCTGGCCGTGCTGCCCGCGCCCGTCGACCGGGCCACCGTCCTCCGCGAAGCCGCCGACCAGTACGCCAAGCTCACCGACCAGAACGAGGCCTACGACCGCGAGCACGGCGAGCTGGACGAGGAAGCCCGACTGCGGCACGAGGTAGTCCGCGACGTGGTCGCCGGGCTGCGCCGCATGGCCGACGAGACGGCAGCCACCGAGACGCACCCGCCCGCCGACGCAGGTCTTCCCGCCGGAACGCTGGAGGCCGCCGAGATCGGCGCCAACCGCCTGGACACCTGGGCCCGGTCGCCGCAGGGCCGCAACTTCCTCGCGCACGCCCTGGTCCAGCTCGCCCGTACCGGCTGGCTGCGCCCCGCCCCGGGTGAGCCCTTCGAGCCGAAGCGGGAGGACGCGCCGCCTGCTGAACCCGTCGTGACGATGCACGCGATCCCGCTGCCCGGCTCCAACGGTGTCAGCGCCTGCTGCGGGCGCCCGCCCTGCGAGTTCGTCGGCGAGCGCGTCACCCGCGATCCCGACAAGGTCACCTGCACCGGGGCCGCCGCCGGGGTGCGGCAGGACGGGGCGCCGTCGTGAGCCTCGCTGCCCGCCGTGCCGCCGCTCTCGACGTCCTGTCCCGCCGCCAGCCTCCCGCCGGGCAAAGCCCGGCCGAGACGCGGCCGTCGGGGGCTATGCCGACGGATTGGCGGGAGGCGCTCGCCTACCTCGACGCCCGGGACCGGGTGGAGGGCGGGGAGGAGGCGCCGCCCGTGTGACGGCCGTGCGGGGCGCTGTGTGCCCGTCTCAGCGCCCCGCACTCGCCCGGCGACTCTCGCGTCGCCGGAACCCCTCCCAACGGCCCTCAGGGGCCGTAGAAGCCTTTCGATCATCAGGAGACGACATGACCTCCGCAGACGAACTCCGCACCGCCGCCGAGAAACTGCGCCAAGTGGCCCCCAAGCTGCGCGGACTCTACGCACGCGTCGCCGATCCGGCCGCCGAGTGACTGGACCACGAGGCCAACTTGGCCCGCGACGCCCACCTGTGGGCAGAACGCGAGCCCTGCGGCTGGTGCGGAGAGCCCGCCCACGCTCACGCCCTCGCCGTGGCCCGCACCATCAACGGCACCGCGCCGTGACCGCGGACCCGCTCCCGTTCTGCGACCCGCTGTGGACCGACCCGGAACTCGACGACACCACCCCCGACGATCCCCGGCTCCGCGACCTCCGCGGCCAAGGCCTCACCGCCATCCAGCTGCACACCATCACCGACATAGCGCTCGCCACCGACCACCTCACCGAAAGGAACCCGATGACCGCCGAAACTCCCACCCCCGCCGTCGGCCAGATCTGGCAGGACAACGACCCGCGCAGCGATGGAAGGCGGTTGCTCATCGAGTGGATCGACGACACCCACGCAAGAGTTCGTCAGGTCGCGCTTACCGCCGACGGCCACCCCGTCCCCCTGCCCGGAGTACGCCAGTCCCGCATCCGTCTCGACCGCTTCCGCCCCACCAGCACCGGCTACCGCTACGTCGGCACCGCCTGAACCCACCCCGCCAGCCGCCGCCCCACACCCGGGGCGGCGGCCCGAGAAAGGCCAGCACCATGACCGAACGCACCCGCCCGAGGCGGCGCGCCCGCTACCGCTCGATCTACGTCAACGGCATCCCACTGTGGGAGTGCGGACGCTGCGGAGACCGCCAGCCCCCGAGCACCCCGCACCACACCCTCGCCGAGCACGAGGACACGTGCGGCCAGCCCGAGGACGGG
Source organism: Streptomyces rubrogriseus (assembly GCF_027947575.1). Taxonomy (NCBI): domain Bacteria; kingdom Bacillati; phylum Actinomycetota; class Actinomycetes; order Kitasatosporales; family Streptomycetaceae; genus Streptomyces; species Streptomyces rubrogriseus. The sequence goes on from NZ_CP116256.1 coordinate 2,808,321, forward strand.
CGATGACCGGCCGCCCGCTGCCGCCTGTCCTGCCGTCGGCCCGGGTGTGGCAGATCCTCCGCCGCTGCTACCCCGGCCAGAACCCCGCCGCCGTCCTCGAACGCGCGCTGATCATGCTCGCCACCGCCGACGGACACCTCACACCCAGCGGGCAGTTGAAGGCCGGAATCGGCGGGCGGCCTGCGGGACGGAGGCAGCCGTGACCGAGATGCCGGCTCGTGAACTCGAGGTACTGAAGCTGCTGGCCAACGGCTTCACCTACGAGGAGATCGCCGAACAGTTGTCCCTCGGCGTCGGTGGGGCGAAGGGTGCCGCGAGTCGCATGATGATGCGCCTCGGAGCCCTCAATGCCCCGCATGCCGTCTTCCTCGCAGTCCAGCAAGGAATCCTCCCCGGCCGCGCCAAGCGGCGCCCAGGCCCCCCACGACAACCGCTCACCCCCAGGCAAGCCCTGGTGCTCGACACCGCCGCCGACGGAGCCAGCCTCGCCGTCGTCGCCGCCCGCCTCGGCACCACGCGAGAACAGATCTCATCCAGCCTCTCCGGCGCCTACCTCCGCCTCGGCGTCCACCAGCACCCGCGAGCCGAACGCCGCGCCGCAGCCGTCGCCGAAGCCCGCCGCCGCGGACTCATCCCACCCGCCAAACAGGAGCGTGCAGCATGACCGACCTGCCCGCCGACGACCGGCTGCGCGCCTTGGTCCGCCAGGCCCTCACCGACGCCCGCATCTCCCAAGCCGAGATCGCCCGCCAGTTGGGCGTGTCCACCAAGCACCTCAGCCACATGCTCACCGGCCGCGCCCACCTCACCCTCACCTGGGCCGAAGGCATCCTCGGTCTCTGCGGCATGAACCTGCAACTCGCCATCCAGCCCGACCAGCCCAGGAGTGCCGCATGACCGACCTCCCGACCAGCCTGCCCTGCAACTGGGCTCGGACCCGCCAGCCGCATCCGCCGCACGACTGGGAGCCGCAGCCCGGCATGGTCCCCGTCCACTGCCCGGGGCGCCGCCAAGGGGACACGGACGAGCCAGAGCTGACCGCCGAGGAAGCCCGTACCCTCGCCGAGCACTACGAGGAGTGCCCGCAGTACGACAACCCGACCGCTCCGCACTGTCACTGCGAAGGCATCAACCAGGCCGACGACAACTACTGGACCGAACCGCCCAACCTCAATGGCTGACCGCTAGAACACGGAGAAGACCATCAAGAACCACAGCAACACCGCCGCCCTAGACGCCATCGCATCCTTCACCAACATCATGACCGTCCGTTACGCCGTCGGCAGCCACCCACACGCCGTCGACGTACTCACCGGCGGTTTCAGCCTTGCCGACCACCTCCAACGACTGGACCCCGCTAGCAGCGGCAGCGAGAAGGAGTGGGTCACATTCATGCTCAAGGCCGGCGGCGAGATCGCCCTGCGGGACAGCAGCATCATCGCCATTGAAATGCCCGCGGTAGAGCCGTAAACCCAGCCCGACCAGCGGCACAGAAGCCCCGCCGCTCAAATCCGGGTGGCGGGGCTTTCGTTGCGCTCCGTAGTCGGCGGCGCTCTGGTGCAGAGTTCGTTACATCCCGGGCGTAACTATCTCTGCAAGATCACCGGACGACTGTTAACGCAGCGTATAACCGGCATGCGGTCAGAACGTGCCGGTGCAGGCGAGGCAGACGTGCGACTGCTCCCAGGTGGCCCGCTGCGCCTCCGCCCACTGCACCGCCTTGTACACGACCGCACCCCAGCCCGCCCCACCCGCGGCGATCAGCAGGCCGAGCAAGATCGCGCCCTCCGTCAGGACCAGGACGCCGACGGCGATCGCGATCAGCGCCGCCCAATACGAGACCTTCGGCCGGGCCGGCGGCGCGTACTTCGCCTTCAACGGCGACTCCGCAGGCAAGCTCTGCCAGTAGTGCGGCAAGTCGGCGACGTTCGGGGACGAGCACTTCGGCGACGGGCAAGCGATCACAGCGACCCCCGGGATGCGGCGTAGTGGGGGCAGCAGGGTCGTGGGGTACCGGGCAGTACGGCAAGCAGGCTGCGGGCAGTGTGGGCCGGGCCACAGAACGGCAGCCGCAGGAGTCTCGCCTGTCGCAGGGGGAGCGCTTGAGTAGCTGGGCAACTCCAGAGTGAACCTGTAGAGAGGACTACAGTTCGTGTGTAGTCTGGTCTACAGATGGAGCGGGGGTCGCTCCGGAGGGGACCAACATGCTGACGATCACCACCCGCACCGGCGACTACTACGGCGACGGCAGCAGCAACCACATCTGGGAGACCCGCGACGCCGACGGCCAGCTCATCGCCGAACTCTACGTCTCCACCGACCGCCACGAGATCATGAACATCTGGGTCGACGAAGACCACCGCGGCGAGGGCCACGCCCGCGCCCTCTACGAGGCGGCCACCGACCAGATGAACGTCTGCCATGCCCCCGCTGCCCACCGCAGCCCCGAGGGCAACGCGTTCGCCGAGGCCGTCGGCGGCCCCACTGTCGCCCCTTACGCCTGCGACTGCTACGCCTGCGACTCTCTGGAGGACTGACCCATGCAGCAGTACGAACTTGAAGCGTGGCTCGGCGACGACCACGACCTCAGTGACGAGCAGATCGTTGAACTCTTGCAGGCCGCCCACGAGATTGAAGAGCAGTACCCGGACGAAGACGACCGCGACGACCGTGAATCTGCGCTCACCGCTGCGTACCGCCTGATAGTCGAGGCCCCGGAGGACCTCATTGCCGAGTTGGCCCAGGAGCGCGCCCGAGCTCGCGCAGCCGAGCGGAAGGCTCTCGTTGCCCTGCGGCAGATCGGTGTCACCCGCATCGGCAACGGCGACGCCACGGAGGCCGGGTTCGCACACCAAGCAGGCGTCGACCGGATGGCTGTTCGCAGGTGGCTCGGCAAGCGCTGATCACGACGAGGTCCCCGCCCGATCCGGGCGGGGGCCTCGTCGTCTGCTCAGCCGCGGGGCGCCGGAACCTCCGTCACCTCGAACGGCGCCGGCAGCGGCGGCAACGCCACACGCAACGCCCGCCCCAGCAGGGCCCGCGCCGTAATCTCCCACTCCGCCACTGGCCGGCCCGCCGGCCGCACGAACAGTAGGGAGCCGTCCGGGCGCTGGAACGTGCCACCCGTGAAACGGGGCTCCGCCTCGATCTCCACCACCTCCACGCCGTGCTCGGCCAAGAGCTGGGGGAGTGGGGCGTTGAGGAGGTGATCTGTCGACAAAGGGGCGGGCGCTAACGACGTGGTGCCGCTACTCTTCATGGAGAGCTCCATCCTTGACGGGGTCGGGGTTACAGGTCAGCGAGTCGCCACTCGCTGGTCGAACTGGCCGGGCGGTCGCCACCGCCCGGCCGTTCGCGTTCATGGAGAGAAGTTTTCGCCGCCCTCTTGATCAAGTCAAACGATGTGCACCGATGTGCACGTCAGTGCGGCAGCACCTCGTCGAGGTACTCCTGAACCGGCCCGTACAGGCCGTAGGGCACGTACTCCTTGATCTTCGAGTGGGCGACCCAGGCGACCGCGTCCAACTCGTCCTCGTCGGCCACCCGGGCCTCACCCTGGACGGGCGTGCACGCGGTGTAGAACATCTCGCGACCCGACTTCGGGTGCGACTCCAGGTAGCCGATCTGCCGGTCCGACGTCACAACCAGCCCGGTCTCCTCCGCGGTCTCCCGGACCGCTGCCTCCGCGGCGGCCTCGCCGTCCTCGATGGCGCCGGCCGGGAACTGCCAGAGGAGATCCCCCTCGCCGACGCGGCGGCGCACCATCAAGACGCGCCCCTCATCGACAATGATCGCTGCGGAGATGCCGGGCTTCTTGGTCTCGGTGGTCATACGGTCGCCTCCAGGGCGCTGAGGATGGGCGGGAAGATCTGGTCTGCGGGGATGAAGCGGGTCAGGGCGGTGCGCGGCACCCAGGTGACGTCGACGTTCTCGAGCGGGTCCCGGTTCGACGCGTCGCCTGCCAGATGGTCCGCTAGGTAGTACGAGGCCACCACACCTGTGACGGGGTGGACGCGTTCGCCGAGCTGCTCGCGGATGGTGCAGTGCACGCCGGTCTCGCCGTGCGTCTCCTGCACCGCCACCGTCGACGGGTCCGCCCCAGGTTTGACCATGCCTGCGGGGAACTGCCAGCGAAGCTCGCCGTCACCGCGCCGGCACACCAGCAGGATGTCGTCGCCGCGGACCACGACCGCTATCGCCACCCGCAACGCCTGCGCCTCAATGCGAGGTGCCGGGGGGCGCAGTAGGAGAGCGAAGCGGTGTCTCACGTCGTCCTTCGCCTCCCTGTGAGCGATGTCCAAGATCTGCTGCACCTCGGTCCGGTGAACCATGTCGGGGCTGGCGTGCCACCGGCTGATGGTCCGTTCGCTGATCCCGAGGTGTTCGGCGAACGCCTCGTTCGTCATCCGCATCGCCTGCTGCAAGAGGCAGGCCGACCGGCCGGTCCAGGTCTCTACAACGTCCATCGTGACGGCTCCCGTGCTCGTGGCGCTCGGGTCTGGCGGGGCGGCGACAGGCCGGTGTCACCGCCATGTCAGGGCAGGGCTGTTATGGCGTGCTGGTGTCCTCGGCGTGGCCTTCTGCCGTGCGCGCGTTGGGCGTTGGCTGGACGGCATGCTCACTCTTCCGCCGCTTCGAACTCCGGCCCCGCGCGATCGCTTCCGCCCAGGCGTGGCTCCGCCCGAACAGGTCGCCTACTTGCGCCCACGTGCGACCCGGATAGAGCCCCTGCACGGCGGCTCGCTGGATCGCATAGAGGGCCTGGTCGCTAGCCGCCAGCGCCTGACGTGCTTCAAGGGCGGCGCGGCCCCTGGCGAGCAGGTCGTCGATGGCTGCAACTTCGGCGACTTTGGCCTCCAGGGACTCCGTGAACGCATCTGTCATTGGCCCAGAGTAGAAGTCAACACGCCAGTTCTCAAGACGGTGTTGACACCGACTCAGGAACTCTTCAAGATGGTGTTGAAGCGAACGGCGCTCCACCGCCCGAAGCTCCAGCAGTCGCTCCACCGGCTGCACCAAAAAAGCGGCCCCAGCTCAGGGACTCCACTCCCTGGCCAGGGCCTCACCACCAGGTTCTAACAAGGAGATCCTGTGGCTACGCAGAAGCTTATCCCGGCGCCGACGTGCGCCGACACGGCGGGCACCGTCCCGCTGAACCCGGCCGCCGCCGAGGCGCTGCGCCGACTGGAGCTGGCGCTGACCACCCCGGACGCCGCGACCGTCGAGAAGGTGCGCGTTGCCCTCGGCTACCCGGTCGGCTGGAAGCCCAACCGGCACCTCGGCGAGACCGCGACGTACCTGACCGTGTGGTCGCAGATGGAGCTCAACGACCTGTTCGAGCAGGTCGGCGGCACCGTCACGACCCGGCAGGTCGAGCGCAGCACGTCCGACGGCTCCAGCTCCTGGACCGCCACCGAGATCGCCCTCACCGTGAAGGTGCCCGACGTCGGCTCCGTCGAGATCGTCACCGACATCGAGGACGACCCCGAGTGCGGCTACCGGACCGACATTCCCGTCGTCGCCGTGGCCCGCTACCGGGACGCCGAGGCGCGCGCCAACGAGCTGATCGTGAGCGCGAGGACCGGCAGCATGTCGGACCTGGACGCCGATGACCTGGCGCACAACGTCGACTTGATGGCCGGCTACCGTACCGTCCTCGCCAAGGCGGGCCGGCTGGACCTGATCGGCGGAGCGTCGTGACCGCCCCCGACGAGCGGGACCTGCTGGTCTTCGCCCTCTACCACGTACTGATCGCCACGTCCCCGGACGACGGAGACCGGGCCGGGATGGTGACCCTCCGCCTCGCGGACGGCCGGTACGTCGGCGACGTGTGGCTGTCGACGCCGGACCTGAAGCGAATCACCGGCCAGCTGTCCGACGACGAGTCGGATCTCCCGGCCGTGGCCGACGCCGACGCCGACGATGTGGTCCGCGCCGCCGAAGCCTTCCTCCGGAACGGCGGCGCATCGTGACGGAGCGGGAGCGGCGGGAGCGGCTGCGGGCGACGACTGAGCGCATCGTGGCCGGGCTGCCCGCCTGGGACGGCGAGTCGCCGAAGCTGCTGGTCACGTTCACCGACCCGGAGACCCAGACGCGGATCAGCCACTGGTTCGTCCCGGCCACCGCGGCGCCCCTGTCGCAGGCCGAGCCTCAGCCGTCGGGCCGCACCCGGCGCCTGCACGCCGTACCGGACGCGTCATGACGGACGCCGAACGCGAAGCGATGCGGCAGAAGGTCAAGGAAGCCAACCGGCAGTCCTCCAACCGGCCCCGCTAGGGCCCCTGTACCGCCGCGGTCGGCGGTGTCCAACCCCCGTCCCGCCGGCCGCGGTATTCCACCCCATCCCTGCCTGACCAGTAGAGGAGTACCCCCATGCCTGCTTCCACCCCGTCTGTCTGGCCGGTGGGTGTCGTAGCCCGCTACCGGACCGTCGGCGGCGCCGACGTCGACCTGACCGGCGACGGCAAGTGTGTCCGCGTCCGCTGCTCGGGCTGCGGCGTCGGCGGCGACGACGCCTACTACCCGCCCGCCGCCCACCGGCTCGCCGAGAAGCACGCCGGCAAGTGCCGCCGCGTGGCCGCACCCACCGCCTGAACCCACCGAAGAAGCCCAGGAAGGACGAAGTGGCTACCACCATCGACAGCCTCATCACCGACTACGCCCAGGACATCGCCTCCGAGGCTGGCCTGGATGCCGCGGACTACCAGCGGACCGCCGCCGGCCTCGCCAGCCTCCTCACCGACACCGCCGCCGACATGCCCGCCGGCCAGGTTCGCGACTGGCTGACCGACGCCGCAGCCGACTTGGACGCCTACCACCGCGCCAACGCCAGCGGAGACCAGGCGCGCACCCTCCTCACCCAGGTCGACGCCCGCCTCTACGAGGCCCACTACGACCTGACCTGAACCCCCACCCCACGCACCGCCGACTCAAGAAAGAGCCACCCATGTCTCCGTTCCTGTTCTCCGCCGACCACGCCCACACCGACCTGGGCCGCCGGGCCCGCGCCGCCACCCTGGTCGGCGAAGAGGCCGTCCTGCCGATCGCCTACCTGTTCGCCGAGTACGCCGCCGCCAAGGCCCGCGGCGACCGGGCGCGGGTCGCAGAGATCCGCCTCGCCGCCGACCCCGAGCTGGTCGCCGAGCTCGACGGGTTCGACGAGCCGGCCGCCGCCTGATGGCCACGGTCGAGATCGTTTCGTTCGGCTTTCTGCACGCCGAGGCTCCACAGGCCGACATCGTGCTGGATCTTCGCCGAGCGTTCCGTGACCCGCACGTGGACCCGCGGATACGGCAGCTCACCGGCCGGGACCGGGCCGTCCGCCAGGCCGTACTCGACACCGCCGGGGTCCGGCAGCTCCTGAAGACCACCACTCGGCAGGTCGCCGCCTACGCGTCCGGGCCGTCTGCCGACCGGATCGTCATCGGCTCCGGCTGTGCGGGCGGAAGGCACCGCTCCGTCGTCGTCGCCGATCAGCTTGCCCGCCGGCTCCGACGACGCGGCCACACCGTCACCGTCACCCACCGCGACATCCGCCGCCCCGTCGTACAGCGCTAACCGATCAGCCTTCGCCGGCCACTCCTGGGCCTGTGCTTCGAAGCAGGCGAAGGCACTGCACCACCCGACCACTACCGAGAGGAACCCGATATGCGCGAGAACGACCTGGACAGGGCGCTGCGGCAGCACAGTGAGGCCGTCCGCGAGGAGCGAACCCAGCTGGCCAACGACGCCCTGCGTGCCGAGGGAAAGCCGCTGAAGCACTGCGGTGTCGAGGCCAAGTCGAACCGTCACGGTGACTGGGTGTGCCGCCGCTGCGGCGACATCTTCTGATCCCGCACCCAGCCCTGGCCGACCGATCACGGGTCTACCGCCTCAAAGCAGGCCAGGGCACGCACCAGCCCGCATTCACCGACTGTAAGGAACCTCATGCCCTACACCACGACCTATCGCTACACGGCCGACGTGAAAGACCGCCAGACCGACCGCACCGGCGTCGTCGAGGGCGAGGTGACCGTCGGCAGCTCCGAGGGTCACACCGGGGCCCGTCGCCTCGTGCAATCCCGCTACTCCCGCCAGGGGCTCATCGTCACCGACGTCCGCTTCCGGCCGACGCGCTGACCGACTGCCAGCCCACCCCACCAGAGAGAGGAAGATCAATGAGTTACAGGAAGGGCGACCTGGTGATCGTGGTCGCTGCAGGCCCGGAGAACGAGGGCACGGTCGGCAAGATGGGTGTCGTCGTCGACGGCGGCGCCCTGTCCGGCGGCGACGTGTCCGTGAGGGGTATCGACGCCTGGCCCGTCGAGGCGATCAAGGGCTACCGGTCGTACACGCCCAACCAGCTGCGGAAGGCGTGAGCGCCGTGACCTGGTTCCGCCGCCGCCCCAAGACCGCCGCGACTGTCGCCGTCGACCTGGATGTGGCCCGTCGTGCCGCCGAAGCCGTCAACCGCGGCGACGTCGACGAGGCGAACCGCATCGTCAACGCCACCACCGACCCGCAAGCGCACGCCTTCGAGGCGTTCCGCTTCATCGACGTGGAGGCCTGATGCCGGTCACGTTCCGCAAGAGCTTCCGGATCCTGCCCGGCGTCCGCATCACCATCAACCGCCAGTCCTGGTCCATCACCGTCGGACCCAAGGGCGGGCCCAAGCGCACCTGGTCCAGCACCGGCCAGACCACCACCAGCTACGACCTGCCCGGCCCGTTCGGCTACCGCTCCACCCGCCGCCGCAACCACCGCTGATCGAAAGGACTTCGACCGTCATGACTGCCAGCCCGCCGAAGGTGAACGGCCACGCACGGCCGCCGGCCCTGCAAGTACTGGGGGACTGGCAGCCCGTCGCCGCCGAGACCGAGCCCGTCGAGGAACAGCGCAGCCCCGAGCCCGAGCCGGCCAAGGCCGAGCCCACAGCGGCCGACGTCGAGGTGGCCCGCGCCAGGGCATGGGCCGAGGCCGAGGAACGGCGTGTCGCTGCTGAGGCCGCCAAGGACGAGCGGCGGATCAAGGCCGAGGCCGAAGCCGACGCCATCCGCGTGGAGGCCGAGGAGGACGCCCGCAAGGTACGCCTCGCCAACGACCGGGCCGAGCGCAAAGCGCGCGAGGACGAGGCCGCGTCCGAGGCGCGGATCGCCGAGCACAACAGGCGCCGCGACGAAGCCGACCGGGCCCGGGAGCGCGCCGCCCGCGAGGACGCCGAGCAGCAGCAGACAGAGACCGAGAAGGCCAAGGTCGTCGAGAAGTCCAGCAAGCGGTGGCGCCGCGTCGCCCTCGGCTTCTACGCCCTGTGCGCCACCGTCGCGCTGCCCGTGCAGATGGCCGCGTTCTGGGACCCGAACGCCAAGTACCTGCTCGTCGCCCCGATCTTCATCGAGGTCATCGCTCTCGTCGCTCTCGTCGGTGCCGCAGCCGCCGTCACCGACGGGCGTCCGCAGTGGCACTACCGGCTCGTCGCCTGGGCCGGCGCCCTCACCGCCGCCACCATCAACGCCGTCCACGGGCTCGGCGCGTTCGACGCCGCCACCGCGTTCGGCACCGCCCTCGCCTCCGTCGCCGGGCCCGGCATGTGGGACCTCCACGAGCACGGCCGAATCCGCAAGCGCGACGGCGTCCCCACCCGCGGGGAGCGGAAGGCGGCGGAGAAGGAAGCCAAGCGGATCGCCGCCGAGAAGGCCGCGGAGGAGAAGCGTCGGGCCGCCGAGAAGAAGGCCGCCGACGAGGCCGCGGCGGAGGCCGCGAAGCAGCTCGCGGAGATGCGCCAGGCGGAGTTCGAGGACGTGTGGAAGCACGCCCGGAAGCTGGCCGCAGCGCTCGGTGAAACGACCGTGACCGAGGCTGTGTGGCGGCGCGCGCACAAGGACATCCGCGGCGCCGACCCCGGCGAGGACGCGGAGACGATCCGGGCCCGCAACGCGGCCGAGACGAGGGTCGAAGCGGCCCGCCAGAAGCGCCCAGTGAACACCCTCAGCAAGACCACGTCGTCGCAGGTCGATCAACAAGTGCCCCCTCGCCCTCGTCGCGGTCACGCAGGGGGCCCGAAGGTGCGCGGAGTGCGACGCCCGAACGACTCGCAGAGGTACAGCAGCGGGGCCCGAAAGCAGATGTCGCTGACCGCAAAGAGCAGCTCGTCCATGGAGACGAAATGAACGCATCGAAGATAGGCGTCACCTACGTCCTGACGCACCCCGAGTTCGGCTCGGTGAAGGTGGGCGTCACGACTTACGGATCACGCCGAATGCGAGACCTCTGGCGCCGTCAGGGATGGGTTCCGTACAAGGAGCTCCACCTCGTCTCCAAGCCTCTCGCCGAGACCGTTGAGCAGAACGTCCTGCTGCAACTCCGACACCGCTTCAACATCCCCGCACACCTCACGCATGACCTCATGCCCGAAGGGTGGACCGAGACCGTGAGCGCTCGACTCATGAGCCCGGACGCCGTCTGGGAGCTGGTCTGCCTGGAGGCGGGCGTACTCCAGATGAGCCCTTCCGTGGGCGCCTTCAAGCCCACTTCGCACCGACCGCCCAGCTCCTACCGACGCACCAAGGGCGATACACCCAAGTACCACCCGATCGCCCGGCTGCTGGCCAGCCAGGAGCGCCGGATCCTTCCGAAGACCGCCAAGAGCACTCGCCCGAACGCCAACTAACCCACCTCCTGGAGAAGATCGAAATGAACGTCACCCTTCGTCGTATCGCCGTGTCGGGCAGTGCCGCGGTTGCCGTCCTCGGCGGTGCCGCCACCATCACCCTGGCTGCCCCCTCGCCGGCTTCCGCTGCCGTCTCCGAGCACGTCGTCGAGCGGGCCGTCACCGCCCCCGTCACGATGCCCGACGGGCGCACGATCCGGATCACTGGCATGGGCGGCTACGGCCACCACGCCACCGACAAGCACATCGCCGTCGTCGCCGGATTCAAGACCGACACCCAGCCGGGTGGCCTCGACGGAATCACCAACGGACTCACCCCCGACAACTCCGGCACGGGCGCCCAGCTGCAGAACCCGCAGCAGGTCCCGGCCGGCTATCCGCAGAACATCCAGACCCAGGCATCCGGCGGCACGATCGGCGTCACGGTGGCTGTCGGCGTAGGCCTTCTGATCGGCGTGATCGTCATGCTCAAGCGGGGCTCGATGAAGTTCATCCAGGCCGCCGCGTGCATCGCCCTCGGCGTGTACCTCGCCCCCACGTTCGTCGGCCCGCTCGTGCAGCAGCTCGGCGGATCCGTCGGCGTCGGCCTCGGCAACGTCTGGTCCGGCTTCTAGGCCACACCCCTCCTGCGGGGCCCGCACGGGCCCCGCCCCCCGACTCTGGAAGGACACGGCCTGTGGCCACCGAGACCGAACCCGTCGAGCAGCAGATCCCGCCCATGCCCACCGACCCGCCCACCATCCCGCGCAAGCAGCGGATCGACACCGTGAAGCTGCAGGCCAAGGCCGCCTACGGCGAGCAGAAGCAGAACGTTCGGCAGCGCCTCGCCGCCTGGTTCGCCACCGCTGACATCGACGACCAGAAGCTCGCCGAGCAGGTCGTCGACAACAAGCGCCGCCAGGCCCAGCGACAGGACGACGAACTCCTGCGCCAGGTCGGCCGCGTCAACAGCCGACTCGCCCAAGCGCGCATAGACGCCGCCCGTCGCGGAGAGGAGACCAGCCCCCAGGTCGAGCGGATCAAGGGCGAGCTGGCCGCGCTGCAGGCCCGCGTCGAGACACGAGCCGCCGAAGGCCCCGCGGTCGCGGTGATGCCGCCCACCAACAAGGAACTGGACCGGGCCCGCTGGACGAAGAAGGCAACCCGGGTCGCCGCCGTCCTCGCTGGCGGCTACGGCTACCTGCACGGCATCGCAGTCGAACCAGCCCTCCTGCTGCTGTCGATCCCGGCCGGTGGCTTCGGCTGGTGGTTCCTTTCCCGCCCGCACGTTGAGGACAGCACGGAGGCGGGTGCCCCTTTCCTGCAGACCCCGGCCCTGCCCGCCACGTTCCTGGCGGACCCGACGCAGGCCGGGGGAGCGATGAGCGTCGGATCGCACGTCGTCATGAACGTCGAGCAGCTCGCCGAAGGCGCCAAGCCGTTCCCGCTCAGGACCGTGTCCACGCCGCAGCAGCTCGCTGAATGCGTGCTCCTCGCCGCCCGCGCCGAGAACGTGCCGATCGTCGAGGTGGCGGACGTGCAGCGGCAGCCGTGGGGGTGGCAGTGCGTCGTCCGCGTCGGCGAAAGCACCCCCGAAGCGATCATCGCCAAGTCGGGGGCACTGGAGACCCGGTTTGACCTGCCCACCAACGGGGTCCGGCCGCAGCCGCTCCGTGCCCGCCGCGCCTGCGCCATCCTCCGCCTCGTCGACGGCGACCCGTTCGCCACCGCACCCGGCCTGCCGTACCGGGCACCCAAGTCCCTGTCGATCACCGGCCGGTTCAGGATCGGCACCAGCGTCGGCGGCGACCCGCTCGAACTGTCCCTGGCCGGTGTCATGGGCCTGTGGGTTGCCGCCTCCGGTGGCGGCAAGACCGGCATCCTCCAGGCACTCGCCGAAGGAGTCACCGCCTGCTACGACAACATCACCATCGACTGCGACCCGCACGGTGACGGCCTCGAAGACCTCGGCGACGCCGTCCGGATCACTGCCCGCTCCAACGAGCAGATCGAAGCCGTCCTCCTGTTCTTCCTGGTCATGTCGAAGGCCAGGGCGCGGCTGCGGGCGAAGCTCGGCATGGGCAAGAAGTGGAAGCCGTCCGCATCCCACCCTGCCGTCACGATCTTCATTGACGAGTTTCCGAAGCTGTCCGACCTGGCCAAGCTCCTCGCCTTCGACCTGCTCCTCGTCGGCCGCAAGGAGCTGATTGAGGTGCAGTACGCCTCCCAGGGCGGCACGACCCGCTACCTCGGCGAGAACATCGCCCAGATGATGGCCCTCAAGGCCGTCGGCCCCTGCAAGGTCGGCGACACTCGCGCCGTGTTCGGCGACGACTCCGTCCGCGAGGGCTACCTGCCGCACAAGCTCAGCCCCGCCACCGATACCGACGCCAAGGATGCTGGCCATCTCTTCATCCAGGGCGTGCCCGGCATGGCCGACGAGCCGATCGAGTACGCCATCCACGAAGCACCCTCCGACGTGCTGCGGAAGCTAGCCGCGGAGCGCGCCGACGCCGGACTCCTCGACCCCGACCAGGACAGCCTCGACGGCATGCGCGGCGTCGACCTGCCCGAGTACGCCGAGGCGGAGTACGACAAGCAGGGCGACCTTAAGAAGCCGGCCCCGGTGTCACTCCTCACGTGGGAGCAGCTGCTGCGCCTGTGCGATGCCGAACCGCCCGCCGGATCGGAGCTGACGGACGGTCCGGCGCGGGCCGCGGTCGAGGACTCGGTCGCTGTCATGGAGAAGGCTGGCGTGGACCGGATGAAGACCGAGCCGCTGCTGGCCGCCCTGCACGAGTTCGACCCGGAGACCTACGGCGAGCTGGGTGTCGACGAGTTCAAGGCGCTGATGAAGCAGGCGGGCGCCGGGTCGCCCATAACGCTCGGGCCGATCGGTGAGGAGAAGAATCCGCGCGGCTTCAAGCGTGATCGACTCCGCCACCTGCTGTGACCAATATGTGAGGTATGCACGGCTGATCGGTCGCAGATCAGCCGTGCTCACACCGCAACACCGCAGGTCAGCGACCGCTCCCGCTCTCGCTCCGTCAACGCTCAGGGCTCGCTCCGAGCGGCACCCGATCAGGCCCTGCGCGGTCGCCGACCTGCACCTCTCCGGGGCGAGCAGTCCCGATCAGCAAGAACAAACCATCACAAACCAGAAACGGAGATCACCGCATGTCTGAGAAGTTCGAGCCCACGAAGAAGGGCGCCCGGGACCTCACCCGCTACCTGGACCGCCGCGGCAAGGGCACCACCGTGTACACGGTCGCCGAAGGCCGCGACTGGGGCCTCGGAAGCGAGCGCGTCTACAACAAGCACACCTTCACGGGCCGCTCGTGGGGCAGCGCCAACTGGACCACCGGCCACTACTCGCCGACGACGCTGCTGAGCAACTGCGGCACCGTCTACACCGAGCCGCCCCGCGGCGCCCGCTACCTCGGCGACCGCGCCCCTCAGGTCGCCGGCCCGCTCGGCAACGACGACTACGAGGGGATCTTGGACGAGGACGAACTGCGTGGCCTGGAGAAGCAGGCCCGACAGACGTCGAACCCGAAGACCCGACGGCGCCCCGGCATCTGGCGCGTCTGACCCACCCACCCGAAGGAGATCACCGTGCAGTACACCCACCAGTCCGTCCGTGACCTGGTCGACGCCAAGCGGCGCGGCGACAGGGCGGCGGCAGACCGCATCACGGCCGACGTCACAAGGCGCTACGACGCAGGGCAGGCAACGGGCGACGAGATCGTCGAGCTGGGCCAGGCCGACGTGCGCGTCCGCTTCGGATCGGGGGAGTGACCGCGATGCTGACCCTGCGCGCGGCCATCGCCGCCGGATTCACCCACACCGAGATCTACACAGCGGCCACTCAGCCGAAGTAGCTCCGCCCGGGGCGCCCCTTCACAGCCTGGCAGCCACAGGGGCGCCCCGGTCCCCACGCCCACCCGAAGATCGACGAGGAGACCCTCATCATGCCCCAATCCATGACCGACCAGGACTGGGAGGCGCAGAACGGCAGCCTCTCGCCCGAGCAAGTCCAGGCCCGCAGCCTGTGCTGGTGCTGCCGCGGAAACGGCGTCTTGTTCACCGCGTTCGGCGGTGTGCAGCGCCGGGTGCCCTGCCCCGAGAAGTGCGACAACGGCAAGGCCCGCCGATGAGCACGGCGACGATCACTCCCGCGCCGCCCGTCCTCGACCTGGACGCCCGACTCGCACTCGTCGACGCTGCCATGACGATCCGCCTGGACCAGGCCGCGGTCGCGTTCGAGGTGAACACGGCGCACCTGCCCGGCGCCGACCCGGTACCGCACATCGCCGAGACCCTGCCGCACCCGCCGACCACCGCGCCCAGCCCGTACCGGACGCCGCTCGCCGACCTGCTCCACCGGGCCCGCACCCGGATCGAAACCGACGGCTGGTGCCGCGACGCCGCCTTCGACGAGGCCGGCGCCGTCTGCCCGATCCGGGCGATCCGGCTCGAAGCCCGCGGCGACCGGGACCTCGCCCACGACGCATGCGTCGCCCTCCTCGACGCCATCCAGGAACGCTTTGCCGACGCCGAGACGATCCCGTCGTGGAACCGGCAGCAGACCAGTGCCGGCCCCGTCCTCGCAGCCTTCGACCGCGCCACCCACCACGCCCACACCCGCAATCAGTAGGAGACCCGCATGCCGAACGCCGACCAGGCCCGCGAGAACGCGATCCGCGTCCTCATCGCCTCACAGAAAGCCGACCGCGCCGGACGCGCCGCCGACCCCGTCCACCGGCAGGTCGTGCCCGCCCTCGACCAGGCCAAAGCCGCCGGCTGCAACCTGCGGTCCATTCACGCCGACGCCGACCGCCGGTACGGGCAGTGGCTCATCGACAACGCAGGCCGGTGACGCCGATGCCCGCCACGATCACCGTCGACGGTCTCATCCGGCAGCATGCTGTCGCCGTCGCCTACCTCGCCCACGAACCCACCCCGGCCACAGACGTGGGTGCGTTCATCGCGCAGCTCGGCGCAGTCGCCGACCATCTTCAGGTGGCGGGGATCGTCGGCCACCACGACCTGAAAGCCGCGGCCCGGCTCATCGCCGAGGCTGCCGACGAGCCGTCCCAGCGGCGCGGCGTACTGCTGCAGCGTGCAGCCCTGTGCCTGTCGGGTGTCGGCGACATGGCCGACGAATACCGGGACATGGTCGCCTGATCAGCCAGCGACGGCAGGGCCCCGACCGTCCACGGCCGGGGCCTTCGCCGTGGGCACCGCGCGCGCCATCCACCGGCCGTCCGTCATATAGCGGGGCATCATCACCGGCTGGAACCCGGCATCGACCAGTTGGGCGAGGCCCTCGACGCACTCGTCCTCCGTCGCCGCCTGGACGCTCACCCGGATCGCCATGACAGCAGTCTGCCCCGCCCGGATGGTGGGCGGGGCAGGAACTGGGGAAGCCGACTACCGGCGTCGCCGCCACGCCCGCCACAGCCGGTACGCCCGGTAGGCGAGCAGCGGCACCAGCACCACGGCGACCGCGATGCCCACCCACGGCGGGAGGGAGCCGGAGTCGGGGAGGTAGATGGCGGTCACTGGGGTTCCTCGGTTGCTGCTGGGCTCTGCTCTTCGCGTGTGCGGGAGTCGCCGTTGATGCGGATGCAGATGGTGCGGGCGCGTTCGTGGTTGACGTCTGCCCAGCCGCCGATTTCGCGGAATGAGTGACCGTCGAGGCGTGCGGCTGCGATGTCGGCGTTGAGTGCGGCTTTGGCGCGCTCAACTGCTGCTGCCCGCTTGCCGAGCTGCTTCTCCCAATCGGTCATGGGGTGGATGGTCTCACGGCTGCTGTCTGTTTCCTAGACGACTTCTGTCTAAGTCGTAGACGGCGGCACCGCCCGCTGTCATGCTGGTGTCTAGAAAGTAGACAGCCTGGAGGGGGTTGCCGTGATCACAAGGGTGCAGGTCGACATCCCGGTGCCGGATGCGGTGGCCCTGCTGGCCGGCCGTCATCTCCCACCCCGGGTGCGGGCGGCGGTGGCGGATGCTGCGGAGGCGGCCCGCCTGTATGCCGCCTGCCGCGGCCCGCAGTACACGGAAGCCCGGCAGCTCCTCGAAGCCCGGCTTCGGACCGCCAACAAGACGCTGGCCGCGCACAATCCTGGGCTCGCCGTGCGGTGGGCCGACATCCCAACCCTCATCACAAAGGAGACCCGATGACCCCCGACGAGAGGGAAGCCGTGAAGGCCCGCTTCCGTGCCAGGCTGCAGGCCCGGCGGCAGATGGCCTCCCGCGAGTACCTGCTGAACATGCTGTGCGCCACCAACACCCACGCGGACGCGGAAGCGATCCTTGACCGCTTCGAGCGGGAAAGCGAGACCAGCAAGCGCCTCAGCAGGGTGATGGACCTGTGCGACGAGATGGAACGCGACGGCATCACCTCGGGCGAGCCGTTCACCGTCCGCCGCGTCCACGCCATCGCCCTCGGCGACGACCAGCAGGAGGAGCGATGAGCATTCCCGCCCAGCCGCGTTTCGTCGTGGAGAAGCACGGGCCCGGCGCCTACTACGTCTTCGACACGGCCACCGGGGTCAGCCGTCACCCGTCCTTCACCCGTCGGGCCGCCCAGAAGATCGCCGACCGGAAGAACGCCGAGCAGCCCGCCAAGGAGGGGCGATGACCCCCAAGAACCGAGCCGCCTTCGTGGAACTGGAACCGACTGGCATGGGCCCTGACGAGCTATGGCAGCTCACCGGATTCGTCCGCTGCGACGACTGCGGCTACCTCATGCACACCACGACCCTCGTCACTCTGCCCGACCACAGGTGCACCCAGCGGCAAGCCCGCCACCGAGACCAGGAGCGGCCGTCGTGACTGCCGTGACGGCTGCTGACTGGTGGGAGGAGTCCCCGGCGGAAGCGGCAGCCGCCGACCGCCGGTACTGGACCGACCATGCCGGGGGCGGGGACGCTGAGCCCGTGTTCGAGATCGGCGGCCAGCGGTACGAGGCGGGGGACCGGGTGCGGTTCCCGCGCGCCGCCACCCGCAAAGACCGAGCCCGCATCTACGAGATCACCGAAGCGGGCCCCGGCGGGATCACCGCCGAGGCCGACGGATGCACCTACCAGCTCAGCCGGGGCGACATCGCCGCCATCGGCATCACGCACGCAGACGAGACGTGAGGAGATCGGCCATGACCCGCGAGGAGTACGAGGAGAAGCGGCGCCGCCTGGAGGCAGACGCCGCCGACGCAAAGGCCGCATACAACAGGGCGCGAGCACTGTACGACGGCATCTGCGACGAGCTGCGCAACCTCCGCATCGACTGGCAGGAGCAGCAGAAGACCGACCGCGCCGCCGAGAAGTGACCGCCCCACCGAGGGCCCGCACCAGACCGGTGCGGGCCCTCACGCATGCAGTGATCCATCACGCTTTGGCTACACCGTGGTCACACTGTCTTCACTAGGAGGATGATGCCCATCCCACACGCCAACAGGGGGGCACCATGCTGTTCAATCGAGACCCCGAGAAGGCCGAAGAGAAGGCTGCGCGCAAAGCCGAGAAGAAGCAGCAGCGAGACGAAGCGGCAGCGCAGCGGGCCAGCGAAAAGGAAGCCCTCAAAGAGTGGCGCCGCGTCCACCCGGCCGAGCAGACCATGAACACCGCGGCCATGCTGAAGATGTGGCCTTCTTCCAAGATGGGTGTCACCCAGCTTGGGCCGATCAAAGGCGGGTCCGCCGAGTTCATCAACGCCGGAGCCCACAGAGCCTGGACGGCTACCCGGCTCATCGCAGGCGTCGCCACCGCAGGCGTGACCGCCGCGGCGACTGGTCGGAAGAACAAGGGCGCCGCGGTCATCAACGTGACCTTCGGCAATGGGGCCGCCCAGACGTACACGGTCAAGCCTGAGCCGGCGTACCTGAAAGCGGCCAACCAGTACGTCACGGCGTTCAATGCCCTGGCCGCGCAGCTCGCCGAGGAAGACGACGAGGAGCCGCAGGGCTGAGCACCGCAAACGCCCAGGCCCGGCTGCCCCGCAAGGCAGCCGGGCCTACGCATGCTCGCGTCGACTGTGCCATTGGCGTCGAGTGTCAACCCCGTAGTGCACCATTGGCTCAAGCGTCACCCTGCTTCCCGCGCCATGAGGAGCCTGCCGTGCACGACAACCCCACCACCGACCTCGACGGTTACGACTGGCCCGTCTGTGCCGCCCCGAACTGTGGGCGTCAGCTTTGGGCCAACGAGACCGGCCGCTGGGCCTGCCGCCCCTGTGAGGACGCGACGAGTCAGCGGATAGCCGATCTGCCCGCCCTGTTCCGCCAGCTCGACACCACGGCGATGCTGATGCGGGGCGCGCGCCGGCCCGGCGGATCCGGTGGCACCGGCAGCAAGACGCCGCCGATCCCGCCCCGGCTGGAAGTCCTTGCCCTGGTTGGGCCCGGCGGTGTCGCCGCGCGGTTGTCGGCGATTGAGGATGCGTGGCGGGCCGCGCTCGGCTGGACCGTCGCCCCGTGGCGCGGCAGCCCCGCGCAGGCAGTGCCGCACCTGATCGGCTTCCTGGCCAACAACCTCCTGTGGGCGTGCTCCAGCTACGAGGAGGTCGGGCAGGACATCGACGACCTGCGCCGTCTGCACGCGGAGTGCAAGGCGATCGTTGACGGTGACCGGCGTCCCGGCCGGGTCAAGATCGGCCTGTGCCCGGTGCGCGTCGACGACCAGCCGTGCGGGACGCCGTTGACTGCGACCGCCGCCAGCCACCGCGTCCGCTGCCCCAGCTGCGGGACACGGTGGGAGACGCTGGGGGAATGGCGGGAACTCCGCGCCGCACAAGACGCCGTGACCGAACAGCAGGAGCAGCAGGAAGAGGTGGCCGCATGACGCCCAGACGTGTTTCGCGCCGCCCATACGGTTGCCCGCCTACCTTCCCGATGGGTGTCGAGAAGACCCGTAATCTCGAACTCGCGCAGGCGCAAGGCAGGCCCCTCGTAAGCACCTGCCCCCTGCACTCCTACCCAGCGCCAGACGATGCTGTGTGGGAGTTCGACGAAGTCCAAAGCGTATGGGTCGTCTCCTTCTACCCCTGCGAGCATCGTGGCTACCCGCAGTGGCCTGCTGCCAGCCATCTACTCGGCGAACCGGTAGCCCACGCCCCAAGGCGGCCCTGGTGGCGGCGGCTCATGGGCGCCAAGTGACTGCTCCGCTTCCGCACGCGGCGGACAGTCTGCCGATCGTGACCGCGAACGACGGGCAGCCGTACCTGCCGTGCGAAGCCGTCCTCGTCCTCCTGCGGGCCATCGCCGATTCCTGCCGGAACCTCGCCGACGACCCCGACTGCGACCTTCACACCGCCGGGACCGCCATCGACATCGAAGCCGACACCCTCGAATTCCGCGCCATCGCAGCCACCCAGGAGACGTCGTGAGCGACATCGCCGACTTCCTCCGCGCCCGGTACGCCGAACAGCGGGCGCTCGCCCTCGCGGCCAGCCCCGGACCATGGCAGGCCAACGACGAACACGACGAGGTGATCGCCGTCGACGGCATCACCGTCGCCGAAGGGTTCGCACTCAGCGGGCGGCAACTGCGAGCCACCGTCGACCACATCGCCGCCCACAACCCGACCGCCGTCATCGCCGACCTCGACGCCAAGCTCGCCATCGTCGACCTCATGGACCGGACACTCGTCGCGGCCGAAGGGGACACCGAAGTCGACCACTACGCCGGACTCAGTGCAGCAGAAGAGACCCTGTGCCGCCTCGCCCAACCGTTCGTCGAGCACCCCGACCACAAGGGCGAGGAATGGGCGCCGTGAGCGCCGTGAAGCAAGTAGAACCGTAGACGGAAACTACGAGTACTTGACTGAAAGTGCGAGTATCTGTAATCGTGATCCTTGATCGTGGAACACGAGTCACCACACGCTTCTGGAGCCCCCGCCGTGAACACCCCGGCGGGGGCCTTCTCGTATCCGGGGGAGGTGCTGTGGTCGCCTACCCCAACCCGCCACTGGACGAGATCCACTTTGCGCAGGTCGACGGCAACGACGACATCGGTGACCTCTGGGAGGCCGCCAAGGTCGCCGAGGTGAAGCCCGGCACCATCCGCGTCTGGGTCACCCGAGGAAAGATCGAACCCATCCTCGATGGCGAAGCAGGCCAGTACTTCCACCTCCCCACCATCCGGGCAGCAGCAGAAGGCGGAGCCAAACACCGGCCTGCCGACCCCGCCGCCAACAGTCGCGGCCCCCACGCCCACGCCGCCTGATCTCCCTGCGTGACGGCTCCCGCAGGGTCGGGCCTTGCAGCGCCCCCAGCGCTCGGCCCCCATGTCCGCCCGGCCTCTGTGGGGTGGCCGGGCGGACAACAACCCGCAGACGGGCGGCACGGTCACCGCCCCACGTCCCGCCGCCCGACACCCCCGTCCAGGCGGCGGGACACCCCAACCCTCTGGAGGCTGCCGTGCCCGACGAATACCTGATCCGGCTCGAAGCCTCCGGCGAAGTCACCCCCGCACCCGACACGGAACCGTCTGAGACCGAGGAGGAGCAGTGACCGCAGGACTCGCCCCCAGCCTCGTCTCCGGCTGGCTCAACACCCTTCGCAGCGCAGGCACCGCCTACCCGGCAGTCGCCGGAACGTTCGCCCAACTCCACACCGGGGACCCCGGCGCCGCAGGCACCGCCAGCATCAGCGCCGGCTCCACCACCCGGAACAGCTTCACGTTCGCCGCCTCAGCCTCCGGGTCCGCTCTCGCCCTCAGTGGCGCGCCCGCCGCCTGGACCAACGGCGGCACCAGCGAAACCCTCACCCACATCTCCGTGTGGACCGCGGCCACCGGCGGCACCTTCCTGTTCTCCGTCGCCCTCACCGCATCCAAAGCCTGGGCGGCAGCCGACCAGTTCACGCTCACCAGTCTGGGCGCGAGCCTCAGCCCGCAGTCCTCCTGACCGCCTGGAGGCGTCGGCTGTGACGACGTACCTCGCCCAGGCCAACACCGGCGCCGACGCCCTCGCCACAGTCCGCACCGTCACCAAACCCGCCGGAGTCACCGCGGGTGCGGTCGGCGTGTTCTGGCTCGTCCGCTGGCACGAGTCCGGCAGCTTCCCTGCCGTTACCCCGCCAGCCGGAGCTGTTCTCCGCGGCACGATCACGACGGCCAGCATGCAAACCCAGTGCTACCTGCACCGGATCGCAGCCGAAACATCGTTCGCGTACTCGTGGACCAGTGGCCGTTGGTCCACCCTCGCCGCCGTCTGGTTCTCCGGCGTAGACCCCACCGCCGATCTCGCCACCGTGCCCTTCCAGTCGGCGACTGGCAGTGGCACCGCCATCGGCACCCTCACCGTCACATCCAACGTGGACAGCGCGCTGGCCTGGCACGTCAACACCATCGACACCTCCGGCGTCACCCACCAGCCGCCCACCGGATTCACCGAAGTCGCCGACGTTTCGCCGTGGGCATCCGCCTACCGCATCACCGTCGCCAGCGGCAGCCAAGACGCCTCCGGCGCCACCGCCAGCCCCACCACCGCCTGGGCCGCCGGACTCGTCGCCCTCCCACCCGCCAGCACCGGCGGCGTGACCGGCGACGCCACGCTCGCTGGCACCGCCGGACTCTCCGCGGCAGGCATGCGCGGAAGAACGGGCGGGGCAGGGCTCGCAAGCTCCGCCAATCTCGCGGCTGGCGGCGTGCGACGGACCAGCAGCACAGCTGCCGCGGCTGCGACCGCTGGGCTGACAGCAGCCGGCATGCGAGGCCTCTCCCAGACGGCCGAACTCGCCGCGACCGCCAGCCTGGACGCCGACGGGCACGCCACCGTCTCCGGCGACGCAAGCCTCGAAGCCGCAGCCGAACTAGCGGGCGCAGGGAAGCGGACCACCGCGGCCGGAGCAGGCGCCACCGCTGCCGTCGACCTTGTGTCCAGCGGCCTGGTCGGCCACCCCGGACAAGGCCAGCTCGCGGCAACCGCCGACCTCAAGGCCGCAGGACTACGCGCCACCACAACCGCGGCAGGACTCGCCAGCAGCGCGGCACTCACGGCCGACGGACTGGTCGGCTCGCCGCCCGTCACCGGCGCCGCAGCACTCTCCGCAGCCGGCGTCATCGCCGCGGCAGGCCGGCGCACGACCACGGGCCTGGCCGTCCTGCAAGCCACGGTGACGCTCACCGCGGCCGGAGCGGCAGCAGGTGCCAGCAGCGCCGGCCTCGCAGCCGCCGCGGTCCTGTCGGCGTCCGGTACGACGTCGGGTAGCAGTGACGACATCGAGGTCATCGTCGGCGCCCCCTACAGTCCGTGGGCCGCCGGGCCGCCGCAAGCCTCCCTGTGGGCGTCCCGGCCGCCGCAGTCGAGCAGTTGGGAGGTGGGTGCCCCGTGGTGATCCCCGCCTCGTCGACTGAGTACGTGCACGTCCCCGTCACCGCACCGGCGGGCACGGACCTCTCCGGGTCGCCGGTGAAGATCGCCGTGGTGGCGCACGGCGACAACCCGAGCGCCGACGAATGGATGACCGCGGAGTGGGCGGACGGGGTGGCCCGGCTCCTCGTCGGTCCCGACGGTGGTGCGGTCACCCTCACACGCAGCACCTACCGGGTGTGGATCACCTTCGATCCGCCCGGCGCCGAAAACCTCGTCCGGCTCGCAGGCTCCCTCACCATCAGCTGACCTTCCAGCCCGAGGAGGGCAGTCGCCATCGCAGACAACTTGAGCAACACGGCCGAGAACCGCACCGTCGACTGGCTCTTCGGCTCCTCCACGACCGCCCCGACGCTGCCGCTGAAGATGGCCCTCGTCACCGCGGCAGGCAGTGATGCCGCCGCGGGCACCGAGGTCACCGGCGGCTCCTACGCCCGCAAGAACATCTCCGTCGCCGCCGCAGTCAACGGAGCCGTCTCCAACTCTGCAGACCTCGTCTTCACCGGCATGCCCGCCTGCACTGTGGTCGGCTGGGAGATCTGGGACTCGGCCGGCACGCCGGTCCGCTGGTGCTATGGCCCGTTCGACGCGTCCAAGACCGTTGCCGCGGGGGACGAGTTCAAGGTCGCCGCAGGCGCGTGGACGTTCTCTGCGTCGTGAGGAGGCCCTGATGCCGCTCCTCACCACCCTCCAGGACAATTTCAACGATGGCGTGATCGGCCCGAACTGGGGCGATTCCTACGGTGGTGTCACCGAGACCGGCGGTCAGGCTCGTGTGCCGCTGGTCGCTGGGGCCTACGCCGGCTACCAGACTGGTCGGGCGTGGACGCTGGCGGGGGCGTCGATCTATCTGAAGACGCCGGTGCTGCCTGCGGCCTCGACGGGGACGGATGTCGGCGTCCACTTCATGATCACGTCTGCGGTGGATGGCACCGGCATCGGCTTCAAAATCAACCGGGTCACCAGCAAGCTGCGCATGCAGTCGAACACGGACTACTTCGACGCTGGCGCCGTCGAGATCACCTACGACGCCACGAACCACCTGTGGCTGCGGCTGCGTGAAGACGGCACCAACGTGTACTGGGACACCAGCCCCAACGGGACGACGTGGACCAACCGGCGCACCCTCGCCACCCCGGCCTGGATCACCGCCGCAGTCGACACCTGCGCGGTGGATCTGTTCTGCTACCGCGACGCCGGGACCACAGACTTCGCTGCTTACGACAACGTCAATACGCTGTCGGACGGCGCGGTTGTCACCGGTACCGGCTCCGGCACCATGACCACCGCAGCGACTGGAACGGCGAAGCGCACCGCCACCGGAACCGGGGCAGGCATCGTCGACACCATGGCAGCCGTCACCGCGCAGGCCGTCTACCACGCCAGCGGGGCGGGCAGTGTCGACACCGACGCCACCGCCACCGCAGGCGGCACCGACCGCAACGACATCGACACCACCATCGGGCGCCCGCACAGCGGATGGGTGGTGAGCCGGCCGTGGAGGTAGCCGCGTCGAGCACCGAGTATGTGCGGGTCACCGCCACCAGCAAGGCGGGCGGCACCCCGATCAGCCCGGCCGCTCCGCCGCAGTTCGCGTTCCAGCCCAGCTCGGTCACCGGCAACCCCGTGGAGGGGGACTGGTTGGCGGGGGAGTGGGCCAGCCCGCACGCCCGCATCCTCATCGGCCCTAACGGCGGCGCCGTGACCCTGGAGCCCGGCGAGTACCGGGTGTGGCTCACCTGGGCTGCCGGAGCCGAAACCCCGGTCTACCGGGCCGGAACGATCACCGTCTACTAGGAAGTGCCCGCGCCATGGCCGACGACCTGCTCGTCATCATCCCCACCCGAGGCCGACCGCAAGCCGTCATGCCGATCGTCAGGGCGTGGCACGAGACCGGCGCGACGGCCGATCTGCTGTTCGCGGTCGACACTGACGACCCCGAGCTGTCCGCATACAAGCGCGAGGCGGCGAAGTTCAAGTCGGGCGGGCAGATCCGGTTCACGTTCGGCAAGCGGCGGCGGCTGGTCGGCACCCTCAACCAGCAGGCCGTGAAGGCGGCCAAGGACTACCGGTTCCTGGCGTTCATGGGTGACGATCACCGTCCCCGCCCCGCCGCGATGCCGTGGGATGCCCGCATCCGCGAGTGCCTGTCGGGCGGGCCCGGCATCGTCTACGGCAACGACCTGCTGCAAGGCGAGAAGATGGCCACTGCCGTCGCCATGACCGCCGACATCGTCCGAACGCTGAACTACATGGCGCCGCCCAGCATGGTGCACCTGTGCGTCGACCTGGTGTGGGTCGACTGGGGGCGCGGCATGGGGCGGATCACCTACCTCGACGACATGGTGATCGAGCACCTGCACCCGGCCGCGTCGAAGGCCGAACTCGATGCCGTGTACGAGGAGTGCAACAGCGAGCAGCAGGTGTCCGCCGACACGGCCGCCTACTACGAGTACCGCGACGGCGGCGGCCTCGAAGCCGACCTTGCCAAGCTGCGGAAGCTCATCGAGGAGGCGGCGTGATCCTCGCCTGCAAGGGCTGCGGTCGTACCAAGCCTGCCCCCGACGGAACACCGAACGACATCCACCCATCCGAGCACTGCGGAAGTTGCCCGCCATGGGCATGCGAGACATGCGGGGAGACGTGCAGCGCCACAGCGTTGTGCTCGTGCTGGCTGCCGCTCGACGGAATGGCGCATGCCGATATCAAAGCCCTCTTCGCGGCCGATGGCACGTTCAACCTCGGCGGACTGATCGGATCCAGGGGGAGCGATGGGCGTCCGTGACCACGAAACGCCCCCCTCGACCTGGTGCGATTGGTGGACCGAAGTCCATGACCTCACCGCCGACATCTCCTACGGCTGGGTTCCGCCGGAACTGACAGCAGACCCCGGCGACCCCAACCCCTGGTTCTGGCACTGGTGCAGCCAGCAAGGGCAGTGGAATGCGCAGGCCGCGCCCGAGCACTCGCTCGTGGCGCGTCAGCCGCTGCACATGGAGCCGTCCCTTCTGTGGTCGTGCTGCGGGACACACGGATTCGTCCGCAACGGGGAGTGGGTATCAGCGTGACCGCCGACGACGTCATCAAGGCATGGGACCAGGCCGACCCGACCGCGATCCACCCGCTGCGGCAGGTCTCCGAAGAGGCGTACTGGGAGGCCGGCCGCGCGCAGGCCGACATGCTCGCCACCGTCATCCCCGGCAACGCCAAGGTCATGGACTTCGGATGCGGTGACGGACGCGTCGCCATCCCCATGGCGGAATGGGGCTACGAGGTGACCGCAGTCGACGCCTCCCAGCGCATGCTCGACCGGCTGTGGAAGCGAGCCCCCGAACTGACCGCTGTCCAGGCCGACGCCGACGGCGTCGCCGCACACCTCGGCCGCCGCCGCATGGACGCCGTGTACTCCCTCGCCGTCCTCATCCACCACAGCTACAGCGACTGCCTGCACATCATCGGCAAGCTGCGGGCCGCGACCAAGATCGGCGGCATCCTCGTCCTCGACTGGCCCGTCTCCGACCAGCCGGCCGAAGCCGACAGCTGGATCGGCGTCACCACCTGGTCCCGGCAGCAGCAGGCCGACGCGTGCGCCGAGATCGGGCTGGAGCCTGTCGACAGCGGCCTGCCGTGGGGCGTGTACCGGGCCGTCAAGGCAGGCGTGGGTACGTAATGGGCGACGCTCCTCCCCTGACGTGGGAAGAACTCAAGCCATTCGAGCAGGAACAAGGCGGCTACTGGTACTACCCGTCAGGCTGTGACGTTTACGGCAACGGCAAGGTGTGGGTCCGCGTCCCTCGCCCTGAGCAGCCTGGTGAGATGGTCGGCTTCAAGAACCGGCTCGGCCTCCTACTGCGGGATGTCGAAACGCGTGCGATAGAGACAGGCAATGCCGAGATGGCTGCCTTGGCTGCCCAGTTGAAGCAAGTGGGGGTCCGATGCGAGTCCTCCTGACTGGCGCGTCGGGCTTCGTCGGCCGCCACCTCCACCGCGCGTTGGCCGATCGTGGCGACGACGTGTTCGCCCTCGACCTGCGGCCCACACCCGGCGTGGAAGTCGGTGACGCCCTCGACTTCTTCCGCCACGACGACACCCGCATGGATCTCGCCATCCACTGTGCGGCGATCGTCGGCGGTCGGGCCAGCATCGACGGCTCCCCGCTCGGCGTCGCCACCAACCTCGCCCTGGACTCCTGGTACATGCGGTGGCTGGTCTGCACCCGCACCCCGCGAGCCGTCTACTTCTCCAGCAGCGCCGCCTACCCGGTGGAGCTTCAGCAGCCCGGCGACGTGCGGAAGCTGTACGAAGAGGACATCGACCTCGACCAGCCCGAGCAGCCCGACGCCACGTATGGCTGGGCGAAGCTGACCGGGGAGAAGCTCGCCCGGTACGCGGAGGCGGAGGGCTGCCGGATCCTCGTCCCCCGCCCTTTCTCCGGGTACGGCGAGGACCAGGACGAGGCGTACCCGTTCCCGGCGTTCACCCGGCGAGCCCGCGAGCACCAAGACCCGTTCGAAATCTGGGGGTCCGGCGACTCCACCCGCGACTGGATCCACATCGACGACCTCGTCGGCGCCACCCTCGCACTCCTCGACGCCGAGGTGACCGGACCGGTGAATCTCGGCTGGGGCAGGGCCACCTCGTTCAACGACCTCGCCCGGATCATGTGCGCCGCAGCTGGCTACCAGCCGACGCTGAAGCACCGGCACGACGCCCCGCAAGGCGTCCACCACCGAGTGTGCGACCCCAGCCGGATGCTCGACCACTACATGCCCACTGTGACGCTGGAAGAAGGCGTGCGGCGGGCCGTCAATGTCTGACCCCACGGAAGGCCCGCGCCCATGGCTTCCCCTGTCCCTGACCTGCCCTTGTGGGCATGGAATCTGATCATCGCCATGCAGCAGCACGAAGAGCTGCACGGACGTGAGGACACCTGCCTGAAAGGCGTCCTCCATGCCGTCCCGCCCGAAGTCCTTCAGCAGGCCGAAGCGATCAGCGGCTACGTGAAGAAGGCCAGCGGCCAACAGATCGCCGACAACGCCATGGAGAAGTGGGGCGGCATTATGGACGCCTTCTTCGGGGCACAGAAGGCCGAGGCCGGGCCGGAGGCCGCGTCGTGACTGAGTCTGTTGCCATGCCGAACCCGTGCGAGCACGCATGGGAGTACAACAAGCCCGCCCACGCCAGCGCCTCCGTCCGCATCTGCTCCCTCTGCCACCAGATAGACGGCGAAGAACTGATGCGCACCCTCAACGAGTACGCGACCGCGTTCAAGCAGAAGCCGACGACCCTCGTCTACGCCTGGTCCGACGGCCGCACGTACAGCGTCATCGACCAGCCCGGCGGCATCCCCGACAGCGCACGCGAACGCGCCCTCCTACGCGGACTGCTCGGCCACGCCCTGTCGCAGCTCGATCAGTACGAGATCACCGGACCGCTCGGCATTGCCACCCAGGAGGCGACGTGAGTACGACTGCCGACAGCACCCGCCTCATCAAGACCGTTTGGCGCGGGGAGAAGCCGTGGCACTGGAAGGCCCTCAAGACCGGGCACGTCCAGCCGTTCGGCTACCGCACCTACTGGCGCAGCCGCTGGCTGTGGCAGATCCACTTCACGCCGGTCCACATCGCCCGCGACAACAGCCAGTGGGAGATCGGCCTCTGCCTCGGCAAGCGGACGATCTTCCTGCTCTCACACTCCTAGCCCACAACCTGGAGTCGGCACCATGCAGGAAGATCTGAGCCTCTGCGGCTGGGGCGACTGCCAGGAGACGGCCACGACCGCACTCCGCTTCCGCGATCAGCCCGGCCACATCCACAACTGCGACCCGCATGCTGCACTCAACCGAGAATGGTCCGACGTGATCGAGTCCGCGCCCATGCCGAACTGCCCGTTCGTGCACGGCGAGATGTGGATCGACATGCCCCGCGACCTCTGACCACCCGGAGCCCGCGCCATGGATCTCCACGCCTGGATCACCCAGCAAGTCGACGAGGTCGAGCGACTGATCGAAGAGAACGAGTTCTCGCCCAGCCAGACGGAAGGCGTCCGCCTCCGCTGCGAAGCCGACCGGCGCATCCTCAACCGGCACCGGCTCGATCCGACAGCCGCCAACAGCTCGTTCGAAGCCGCATGCGAAGGCTGCGGGCACGAGTGGCTGTGGGACGATCCCGTGCCGTTCGTCGACAACATCAACGACTGCCCCGAGCTGCTGGACCTCGCGCACGCGCACGGCATCACGCCCGAGATCCTCGCCAGCCTCGACCGGCCGCAGATCCCTAAGCCGCCGCCGCGCAGCGAGCGCCGCCTCGGCCTCGGCGACATCCTCGCCACCCCACCCGTCACCACCAGCCAGGTGCCCGCCGCACTACGCGGACCCCGCTGGAAACCCTGACCACCACAGGAGCCCGCGCCATGGCCCATGACGACAAGAAGGCCACAAGCATCCCGGTCTGCGACCGATGGCTGCACGAAGTCTGGTGGCGAATCGCCCGCTGGCCGGAGAGCGATCGGGCCGCTGGCCGAGTCGCGCTCGCCGAGTACCACACTCATCGTTCCGCACCCAAGGCGGTGACCGGCTGATGGCCCGCCTGCAGATCCTCGAACTCCCCGAAGGCAGCGGCGACGACCGGCCGCCCTTCGTGCTCGTCGTCGACCAGGTGCCCGCCAACGGGGACGGATTCGAAGCCCTCCGACGCGACCTGATGGACGACTACCTCGCCGCGCGCACCGGCGCCCGCGCCGTCCTCGTCTTCGAAGACACCATCGACATCCCCGCCAACGACACCAGCGCCTACCTCCGCGAAGCGGAAGCGACGTGGACCCCGGTCGACGAGATGGAAGTACTCCGTCAGCAGGCCAGGCACAGCGAAGAAGCCGAAGCCATCCGGAAGCGCGTCTCCAAGGAACAGAAGGCCGCCCTCACCGACGCCCTCGGCATGGACGGGATCCGCGACTGGGACGACATCCTCAACGCCGCACGCGGACTCCGCACGCAGCGCGACGCGCAGGCCGAGGCTATCGAGCGTGTCCGCAACCTGCACCGGCCCGTCGAACACAGAGGGCAGACCATCTGCTGGGAATGCTCCGACTACGACTTCCCCGGCCAGACCACCGACAGCCCGCCCGTCGCCCACGACCAGTGCGCCACCCTCCGCGCACTCAACGGGCCGTCCAAGTGGTGCTGCGGCCCTGCCTCCGACACCAACGGCATCACGCACCTCGCCGAGTGCCGAGGCAGACGCGATGCCTGACGTGACGGTGAAGCTGTCCGACGGCATCCGCGACATCACCGTCGAGATCACAGGCGCAGACGAAGCACTCCGCCGCGCCGAAGAAACCGCCATCCGGTTGTACGACGTTGCCATCGCAGGCAGCCCCACCGACAGGCGCGCCGGCTTCGCAGGCTGGTCACCCAGCAGCACAACCGAACGCAGCCCCGAGGAGTAGACGTGGTTCCCGCATCCGTCATGGAGCGCCTCAAGACAGAAGGACGCGCCATAACCATCTACCCCGTCGGGCTCCTCGCCGACCTGTCCCGCTTCGTTCACGAAGCAGATAGGGTCGCCGCCCGCCGACACCTCCGCGCATCACTGCATCGCGAGTGGGAGCGGATCAAGGCCCGCAAGTGGCGCGAGGCGAAGAACTACCTGAACGGCTACCTCGCTGAACACGACACGCTCGGCACCCGATGCGGCACCGGCTGGACGCGAGGGCGTGCACTGCGAGACCTGGCCCGGCATCTCATCGAGCTCGAATCACTCAAGGAGATCGAGCGGGTCTTCTCCGAGCTGCGCGCGAGTGGACCGTGAGCGGCGGCTGGCAGGGTAGCGACCGCAAGAGCCGACTACCGTCGAACTGGGCGACGATCCGCCGCAAGGTGCTCGACCGCGACCCGATCTGCAAGCTGTGCGGCGTGAGGCCGTCCACCCACTGCGACCACATCGAAGCCAAGACCGACGCCCACGCCGAAGACCGACTCCAAGGGGTCTGCGAACCCTGCCACCTGCAGAAGTCCAGCCGCGAAGGCCTCGCCGCGCAGCGCGCCAACCCGCGGCCCGGACGGACGAGGCCACAGGAACCGCACCCAGGGCTGAGGTGACACCATGCCCCGCTGGCTCATCCAATTCCCCGGAGCCCAAGGCCGCGACGACTTCCGCATCGACGACGACCTCGCCCTCACCTTCAGCGGAGACTGGGCCATCTTCACCGACCAGCACGGCCCCAACTACGCACTCCCCGCAGGCCTTGGCGTCATCATCGAACGGGTAGACGAAGACCAGCCCGCGCCGCAGAAGGAGTGATGACCTGTGGCATCCAAGGGACGCGGCCGGCGAGGCAACGCGGAGACCTTCCGCCGGTACTGGGGCCCGTCGGGCAAGGGCGGCGCACGCATCCGCTGGAATACCCCCGGGGACTGGACAAGGTGCAACAGGCTCCTCAGCCGCTACATGGCCGGCCGAGCCCGCGGCTACTGCCAGCTTCTCCACCGGAGGTACACCGGCAGCTACACCGGCAGTCGGGCCAACATCGGCCGACGACGGTGAGGAACCAGCCGACTGTCAGCGGGCGTTGAGACAATAGAACCCCGGCGAGTGCTACCAACACTCCCGGGGCCACGGCCAGCCCTGACACGACAGGACCAGCATGCCCAACGCTACACGCCCCACCACCATCACCTGCGCACGCTGCGGCGCGGAGAAGACTGTCGGACGCACCGGCCCGATACCCACCTACTGCTCCGCCTCATGCCGGGCCCGCGTCAAAGACGAGAGAGCTCGCGCAGACGGGCGGTACGAAGCAGAGCGGACCGCCGCCCGAGAAAAGACTCGGCAACAGCGGGAAGTCAACGCACGTCCGTGCCCTTACTGCACCGCGCCCATGGTCAACCCCCAGCGCAAACAGTGCGGCAGGCCCGAATGCAAGCGGGCCTTCAACGCCGAACGAATGCGAGATTGGAACCGGCAGTACAAGGCTGAGCATGGGCAGTGGTACACCAGGCACCGGCACGGAGAGGCGCAGCGGGTGTACATGCGGCGGCGCCGCCAGGAGATCGGGCACTGGAGGCTGCTCTATCCAGCAGCGGCTGCAGCAGCCGACGCACGCAGGCGAGCACTCGTGCAGCAGGCGCGAACCGACGAGGTGTTCGCACCGCTCGACATCCACGTGCGGGACGGCTGGACCTGCCAGCTGTGCCACGAGCCCATCGACCGAGCCATCGCATGGCCGCACCCCAAGAGCCCGAGCATCGACCACATCGTCCCTCTGTCCCGAGGCGGAGCACACGCACTGAGCAACGTCCAGAGCGCCCACCTCGGATGCAACAGCAGCAAGCGCGACAGGGACATGGAGGCCGCGGTCACCCTCCTCACCCGCCTCGCCGGCCAGGCGTAGGGCAGTCCACCAGGCTGGCCGCCGGGGCAGGGCAGGCATGCATGGCGTGAGGCGCGGCGACGTGGTCACCGTGATCATGGTGCAGCGAGCACAGGTGATCGCTCATGTGAGCCGAACGCTGCACGCCTGAGCCACACGCGCAAGTCAGGCCTATCGGATCGAAACGGACATAGGGTGCGATGGTGTCGTCACTCCAGGTCAGAGGGTCGGGCGGCGCGAACCGGACATAGGGGGCGTACCCCCCACCCGTCGTGATCGACAGATCGGCCTCGTATAGCACCTGACATCCCGCCCGGGTTTCCAAGGTCGCTGACCTGCGGTGATGCGAGCCGACCTGTCGTCAGGCTGCTCCGCGCACACGTCACGGCATGGTAACGGTGCAGGTGGAAGCCCTGTAGCCGTGACACGGGGCGGCTAGACTGGGGTCATGACCTCGACCCCCGCCCCCCGCCGCACCCGGTGTGAGCAGTGCACCGGCCCGCTGCCGTTGATGGCGCGGGCGGATGCCCTGTACTGCGGTGCGACCTGCCGGAAGCGCGCGAGCAGGGCGCGGATCGCGGTCGAGCAGGAGCGGGTGGCCGGCGAGCAGGCCTCGCGTATCCCGTCCGAGTTGACGGCGCGTCCGCGGTGGGTTCGGTACTCGTGGCGGAAGGTGCCGTTGCGGGTCGACGGCCGGTTCGCCTCGGTGGATGACCCGTCGTCCTGGTCGGACTTCCCGACTGTGGCGAAGGCGTCGGCTGGTGAGGGCGTCGGCTTCGTCCTGACGGCCAGTGACGGGATCGTGGTTGTCGACCTGGACCACGCGGTCGAGAACGGTCGAGTGCTGCCGTGGGCGCAGGCGATCGTCGACCAGTTGCCGCCGACGTACATGGAGCGCGGCCGGTCCGGTACCGGCCTGCATCTGTGGTTCCGCGGGTCGGTGCCGGCCGGGCGCCGGGTTCGCCGCGGAGAGGTCGCGATCGAGGTGTACTCCGACCGCCGCTACATGATCGTGGGTGACCGGGTTTCGGGTACGCCCCTCAGTCTTGCCGAGCTGCCTGACGCGGCCGGTTTGATCGCTTCGCTCTGACGCCCCGGCGGCGTCCTGCGGGCGTCGTTGTTTCCAGCCCTCTGTGCGCCCTGGTGGCGTGCTCTGACCCTGGAGGTCGTCATGGGCGCTCGTGGACCTATCGGTAAGCGCTCCGAGGAGCGCATGGGCCATCGCTCAAAGGAAGAGATCGACTCAATCACGAAGGCGCCGTCGGGGCCACCGACGGACCTACCGGACCTGCCGGGCGCGGACCCGTTGTGGCATCCCATCGCCTCGGACTGGTACCTCAGCCTGAGGGAGTCGGGGCAGGCGGCGTTCTATCAGCCGTCGGACTGGGCTGTCGCCCGCTACGCCGCGGACCTGATGTCGAAGGTGCTGCTGTCGGAGCGTGGTCCGAACGGCCAGCTGGTCGCGGCCCTGAACTCGGTGATGTCGTCGCTGTTGACGACGGAGGGGGACCGGCGTCGGGCCCGTATGGAGCTGGAGCGGAAGAAGCCCTCCAGTCAGGCCGATGCCGATGTGACGGTGCTCGATGACTACCGCTCCGCCTTCGGGGGTTGAGCAGGCGGCCGAGGAAGTCCCTGACGAGATCACCCCCGTCGTCATCGGGCCCACATGGACGCGCGGCGAGGACGGGTTGTTCGTCAAGCCGGCTTTCACGCTCGGCTGGCACGTTCTGCTGTGGACGGGCAAGAACCTGCAGCATCGCGGAATGCGGTGGCGGTACACCAGCGAGCAGGTTCGGCTGATCCTTTGGTGGTTCGCCCTGGACCCGGTGACGGGCGAGTTCGCGTACCGGGATGCGGTTCTCCAGCGCCTGAAGGGCTGGGGCAAGGACCCGTTCGGGGCGACATTGTGTGCCGTCGAGTTCGTCGGCCCCTCCCGCTGGACTGGCCGTATCGCGGGGCCGAGGGATGAGAGCGGGGTGCCCGAGGGGCAGCCGGTCGGTGAACCTCATCCAGAGCCCTGGGTGCAGGTCGCGGCTGTCTCAAAGGACCAGACCCGCAACACGATGATCATATTCGGGTCGCTTTTCACTCCGAAAGCCCGAGCCGAGTACAGCATCGACGTCGGCAAAGAGATCGTCTACGCCCACAAAGGAGACGCACGAATCGAAGCGGTGACCTCGTCGCCGCGCGCTCTCGAAGGTGGCCGGACGACGTTCACGCTCCTCAACGAGACGCACCACTGGATCGAGTCGAACCAGGGCCACGAGATGGCGGCGACGATCGAGCGGAACGCCACCAAGTCGGCGGACGGCTCCGCTCGCACCTTCGCGATTACCAACGCCTTCGAGCCCGGCGAGGATTCGGTTGCCGAGCAGACCCGTGACGCCTACGAGGCGGCGGAGGCCGGCCGTGCGGAGGACACGGGGATCCTGTACGACTCGCTGGAGGCGCCGCCTGAAGCCAAGCTGACGAAGCCGTGGCTGGAGAAGGTGCTCCTGGCAGTCCGCGGCGACTCGACCTGGCTGAACATCCCTCGACTGATCAAGTCGATTCTGGACCCGCGGAATCCTCCGTCTCGGTCGCGGCGGTTTTGGTACAACCAGATCGTCGCGGCTGAGGATGCGTGGATGGCCCGCTATGAGTGGGATGCCTGCAAGCGTGATGGCCTTCAGCTCGAGGACGGCGACGAGATCGTGCTGTTCTTCGACGGCTCCAAGAGCGATGACGCGACCGGTCTGTGCGCCTGCCGCATGTCGGACGGCTTCGTGACCGCACTAGGCGTCTGGCAGAGGCCGGCGAACTGGCCGTCCCCGAACACGCCGGGCTTCGTGCCGTATCGGGTGCCTCGGGAAGAGGTGCACGGTGTGGTGGAGAACGCGTTCGCCCGGTTCCGGGTGTTGGCGTTCTTCGCTGACCCGGGCTCCGGGCAGGACGACGATGACGGCGAGATGTACTGGGACGCCTTCATCGACCTGTGGGGTCAGACGTGGGGTCGGAAGCTGGCTTTGCGGTCGGTGGTGTCGGGTCCGAAGGCGCACGCGGTGCGTTGGGACATGCGTGACCCGAGGAATCAGGAGACGTTCACGGAGGCCGTGAAGCGCACGCACGCCGATGTGCTGGAGCGGACGCTGACGCATGACGGGCACAAGACGCTCCGCACACACGTCATC
Source organism: Streptomyces rubrogriseus (assembly GCF_027947575.1). Classification (NCBI taxonomy): domain Bacteria; kingdom Bacillati; phylum Actinomycetota; class Actinomycetes; order Kitasatosporales; family Streptomycetaceae; genus Streptomyces; species Streptomyces rubrogriseus. Next base: position 2,843,858 of record NZ_CP116256.1, read on the forward strand.
AACGCTCGTCGTCGGACGAACCGGTGGGGTGTGACGATCGGCAAGGAGCACCGTGAATCTGCCCGGAAGATCGACCTTGCGGTGTGCATGGTCGGGGCGCGGATGCTGCGCCGGATGATCCTCAACTCGCCGAAGCGCGCCAAGAAGAAGTCGCCAGGCCGGGGGAGGGTGGTGGTGCTGCGATGACCCTGTCGATTCCCGAGCTGCCGCTGGTGTATCTGTCTGACGAGGAGCAGGCGCTGATCAACCTGCTGCGTGCCGACATGCTGCGGGACCGGTGGGCGCTGCAGTTGCGGGACGCCTATTTCAACGGCGAGCAGCTGATCCGCGACCTGGGAATCTCGATTCCGCCGCAGCTCAAGGGTCTGCATACGGTGATCGGCTGGCCTCGGGTGGGTGTCGAAAGCCTGGAGGAGCGCCTGGATTTGGAGGCGTTCCGGTGGGCGGACGGCTCGGATTCGTCGGAGTTGACGGAGATCGCCGAGGCGAACGACCTGTTCGACGAGTCGTCGCTGGCTCACCTGGACGCCTTCGTGTACGGCCGGGAGTATCTGGCGGTCGGTTCGGGTGGTTGCGGAACGGATGAGTGCCCGCCGCTGATCACGGCGGAGTCGCCGTTGGACATGACGCTGATGTGGGATGCCCGCATGCGCATGGGCACCGCGGCGCTCCGCGAGTGCGCCGCCGACTCGTACATTGAGGCGGGCCCTGAGCAGCGGATGCTGGTCCTGTATCTGCCGGACCAGACGGTGATGTGCTTGCCGTCGGAGTCGGGAGGCTGGGAGGTCGTCGACCGGGACGAGCACAAGCTCGGTGTCGTGCCGGTGGTCAGGTTGGCGAACCGGCAGCGAACTGCGGACCGGGTCGGCAAGTCGGAGATCACGCCTGAGGTCATGTCGATCACGGATGCCGCCTGTCGGCGCCTGATGGGTATCGAGGTCGCGGCCGAGTTCTTCGGGGCGCCAGCTCGCTACATTCTGGGTGCAAGCGAGTCTGCGTTCCAGGATGCAGAGGGCAACGCCAAGTCGGCGTGGGAAACGTATATCGGTCGGGTGCTCGCGCTGGAGCGGGACGAGGAAGGCAACGTGCCGGACGTAGGTACGTTCCCCGCCCATGATCCGTCCGGCCAGACGAAGATCATCGATCTGTATGCGCGGATCATGGCGTCGCAGATGTCGGTGGCCCCGCACGTCCTCGGCTACAGCAGCGACAACCCAGCCTCCGCAGACGCGATCCGGTTCGCCGACAACCGGCAGGTGAAGAAGGCCGAGCGCCGCATCCGCCGGTTCGGTGCAGGGTGGCAGCAGGCCATGCGGCTCGCCCTGTGGATCCGTGACGGGGAGCCGCCGGACAAGACGCGTCGCATCGAAACAGTGTGGCGGAATCCGGCGACACCGACGGTGGCCGCCCAGGTGGATGCCACGGTCAAGCTGGTGCAGGCAGGCGTCCTCCCGGCGGACAGTGACGTCACCCTGGAGATGGCTGGGTTCACGGAGCCGCAGCGGCAGCGAATCGCGGCGGACCGGCGCCGTGGCGCCGGTCGGGCGGCTGGCAGCGCGCTACTCGACCGTTTCGCCGAGATCCGGGCTGGCTCGTCTACGGCGAGCACCGAGCCGTCGGAGGCCGACGGTGGCGTCGACGACCTCGGATAGCTCACCCGGTGTGGCCCGTTGGCGGTCCGCGCAGCAGGGCTTGACGGCTCTGCTGCTGCGGGATCTGCGAACGCTGCGGCGGCTGATCAATCCGCGCCGGTTGCAGGCGACGGTGCCCCCGTGGATCGAGGCAGTGGCCGCTGTGGTGGACCAGTACGCGGAAGTGTCGGCGGCTCTGGCCGCGGACTTCTACGACGGGCAGCGCGCAGACGCCGGTGTGCCGGACGGGTTCACGGCCCGGCTGGCGGACGCCCCGCCGGGCGAGCAGGTGGACGCGTCAATGCGGTGGGCCACGAAAGACGTATGGGACCGAGACGCCGACGTGGCGACCCCGGTGCAGCTGGAGCCGCTGGACGTCCGGCTGGAGGCCGCGTTCGTGAAGGCGGACATGGCCACACAGCGTCTTGTGGCTGATGTGGGCCGGGAGACGGTCCGTCAGGCGGTCAGGCAGGATCGGCAGGCTGTGGCGTATGCCCGGGTGGCAGCGCTCGGCGCCTGCTCCTTCTGCAAGCTCATGGCATCCCGCGGGTCGGTCTATGCCACGGCAGAAACCGCAGGTCGGGATGCGAATGACCGGTTCTCCGGTGACGCGTCGGTGGTGAAGTTCCACAACAACTGCCACTGCGGGATCCTGCCGGTCTTCCGCGGTCAACGGTTCCAACTGTCGCCGCACGCGGCGCGCTGGGACGAGATCTACCGCGAGTACGCCCAAGGCCATCCGGGAGACCAGCTTCGCCTGTTCAGGCGGGCCCTGGCGGAGCACGACGACCATCCGCTTCCCGGATCTCACTGATCAACCCGGTCGCCCTGGTGGCGGCCTTCCCCTTTTCCACAGCCCCTGGAGGGCCGATTCGTCATGCCCGAAGAGACCGAGACCAGCGAGCAGCAGACCGACTCCGGCACCGAGGAGACCGTCGACGAGACGGCCACCGAGGAGACGGACGGCGCCGAGCAGCAGGAGACCGCCCAGGAGGCGGACACCGGCAGTGAGGAGAAGCCGTTCGACCGGAAGCAGGCCGAGGCAAAGATCCGCAAGGCGAACTCGGAGGCCGCGAACCTCCGCAAGCGCCTGAAGGAACAGGAGCCTCTGCTCGCCGAGCTGAAGAAGCGCAAGGACGCGGAACTCTCCGAGTCCGAGCGCCTCAACGAGCAGCTCGCTGCCGCACAGGAGCAGATCACGAAGACGCGGCAGCGGCTGGTCCGCAGCCAGGTGCAGGCCCTCGCCAGCACTGCAACCCAGGAGCGGGCGGCGTTCGCCGATCCGGCTGACGCGTTCGGCGAGCTCGACCTGGACTCGTACATCGACGACTCGGGCGACATCGACGAGCCCGCCATCGAGGCGGATCTTCAGGCGCTGTTGGAGCGCAAGCCGCACTGGGCGAAGACCCAGCCCCAGGAGGGCCCGCGGCGTCCCGCGCCGGACCGCACACAGGCGTCCGGCGCCAACAAGCAACGGCCCCTCAACCCTGCGGACGAGTTCGCGGGGTTCATGAACACGCGGCTTACGCGCCGCTGAAAGAGGTAGATCATGGCGGCTACGCCTGCCCTCAAGCTGTCCGACGTCAACGATGCACTTCTGCCCCGCACTCTCGCGGGGCCGATCTTCGAAAAGTCGGTCGAATCCAGCGCGGTCATGCAGCTGGCCCGTCCGGCTCCGCTCGCCCTGGACGCGACGACCTCGGTTCCGATCCCGCTGGACGTGCCGACCGCCGACTGGGTCGGCCAGGCCGCAAGGAAGCCGCTGTCCAGCGGCGGTGTCGCGGTGAAGCAGATGCAGGCGAAGAAGGTCGCCGTGCTGATCCCGGTCGCCGAAGAGGTCGTCATGACCAACGCGGGCGGCCTGTGGACGCAGCTCCAGAAGGATCTGCCGACCGCGTTCGCCCGTGCCTTCGACCACGCGGCGATCCACGGCAAGACCATGAAGGGCGCCACCGGCCCCTTCGCCGACTACCTGGCGGCCACCGACAACGAGGTCGTCCTCGGTACGGCGCCGCGCGACGAGGGCGGCATCTGGGCCGACTTCGTCGACGGCATGGAGTTGGTCGTCGATGAGGACTGGGACTACACCGGTACCGTCGCGGACCACCGGCTGAAGCCGAAGCTGCTGCGTGCGACGGACGCGAACGGTCAGCCCATCCTGGTGGACACGCAGACGCCGGGTACGAACATGGCGGCGGCCGGCACGCTGGTTGGTGAGCCGCTCGCGTACTCCCGCAGTGTGTCGGGTAAGCAGCGTCGGCAGTCCGCCAGTACGGACACGGGCCTGCGGGCGATCGGCGGCGACTGGAGCCAGGCGGCCTACGGGATCGGCATGGACATCACCGTGCGGATCTCTAAGGAGGCGACCTACGTCGACGAGGACGGCGGCGTGCACTCTGCGTTCCAGGAGAACCTGGTGCTGCTGCTGGCGGAGGCCTACTACGGCTTCGTCATGGGCGCCGAGGACGCGTTCGTCCGCTTCACTGGCGCCGCGAGCGGTTCCTGATGGGGGCGGTCCCGGCTTCCGCGCCGGGCGGGACCGCCAAGCCGCTGCGGGTCGTGGCTCGTGTTCACGCGATGCCGCCGGAGCACAACGCTGGGGCCGAGCACATGCTCGTGTCGATGCTTCGGCCGCTGGTGGAACGTGGCCACGACGTGCAGGTGTGGCTGTCCCGCTACGGCAAGGCCCACCAGGAGTACGACTACCGCGGCATCAAGGTCGTCCCTCTGGAGTCCCGCCTGGACTTCCCGTCGGCGGTCCGCAAGGCGGACGTGCTGCTGGCGCATCTGGAGACGGTCCCATCGACGGCGTCGCTGGCCCGCGGCTACGGCAAGCCTCTGGTGGTGGTGTGCCACAACACGCACCGGCCGACGTTCCGGGATGCTGCGGCGGGCGGGACCGCCTTGGCGGTCTACAACTCGCTCTGGATGGAGCGGGAGGCGGAGCTGTTCTTCGCCGAGTACCCGAAGGCCATCCGGCCCACCGAGTCGCTGATCGTGCGACCTCCAGTGTTCGCCGACGAGTACGCAACGAAGCCCGGCAAGGCCATCACGCTGATCAACTGCAACCCGGAGAAGGGCGGCCGGGTCCTCAAGGCTCTCGCCGAACGGATGCCGGACCAACAGTTCCTCGCCGTGAAGGGCGCCTACGGCCAGCAGATCCTCCCCGACCTGCCCAACGTCGAAATCGTCGACCACGTCCGCGGCGAGGACATGCGGCAGCGGGTGTATACCCGCACTCGGGTGCTGCTGATGCCGTCGTCCTACGAGTCGTGGGGCCGTGCCGGCGTGGAGGCGCTCGCCAGCGGCATTCCTGTCCTGGCTCACCCAACGCCGGGCCTGTGCGAGTCCCTCGGCGAGGCCGGCATCTTCGTCGACCGAAACGACGTCGACGGCTACGAGGCGGTCCTGCGGAAGCTCGCGGCTCCTGCCGAGTACCGGCTGGCGTCGAAGCGGGCGAAGACCCGGTCCGCCGAACTGGACCCGGCTGCTGATCTGGCGGCGTGGTGTTCGGCTGTGGAGTCTCTGGCCTGAGGAGGGCGTGATGGCATTCGTCCCTCCGACCGCGGAGCAGCTCGGCCTGTACCTCGGTCTCGGTGAGATCGACGGAGCGCGGGCGGATCTGCTTCTCGCAACGGCGATCTCGCTCTGCCAGACGATCGTGAAGCCTCTCCCTGAGGGCGCTGAGGCGGTTGTCCTGTCGGTCGCGGGTCGTGCCTACGTGAATCCGCAGCAGGTGTCCTACGAGACGATCGGCCCGATGTCGGTGCAGCGCCCTCAGGGCTCTGGCGGCCTGTACCTGACGAAGGCCGACAAGAGTGCGCTCAAGAGTCTCGCCGGCCGGGGCGGGGCGTTCACGATCGACCCGACACCGGCGGAGGCGGATCCGTCGCCGACGTGGCCTGTCGACGACATGGGCTTCGCCGACGAGTTCGAACCGGGCTGGGGCTACTGATGCCCGCCCCGTACCCGTTCGGGGAGACGGTGCGGATCGTCCGCACCGGCCTGTCGCCGGGCCGTAATCCTCGGGGCCAGCCGCTGCCGGGACCGGACGAGTCGTTCGACATTCCGGGCTGTGTGGTCGCGCCGAGGGCGGAGACGCCGCAGGTGGGCGGCGAGCAGCAGCAGGAGCGGGACACGGTCATCGTCGGCTGGACCGTGTATGCGCCCGCCGATCAGCCCGGTATGCCGCTCCGCACCACGGACAAGGCCCGCATCCGCGGCGTCGACTGCGACATCACCGGCGAGCCAGGCGATTGGGGCCGCTCCCCATTCACTGGCACCCGCGGCGTCGTCCAGTTCGCCGCCGACCGTGTCACCGGCTGACGGAGGGAGGCCGTCATGCCTGGCAGGTTCAAGCCGAAGCGGAAGGGCATCGGGCAGATGCTGCGTATGCCTGGCATGCAGGCGGAGATGCTGCGCCGCGCCGAGGTCATCAAGGGCATCGCCGTGGCGACGTCCCCGGTCGATACGGGCAGCTACCGGCCTGGCCTGTACAAGTCGTCGTGGGAGACGGACAGTACCCGGCGTGGTGGCCGCCGCCGGGACCGCGCTGTCGCCTACGTCCGCAACCCGACCTACTACGCCCGCTGGGTGGAGTACGGCACGGAGAAGGTGCCCGCGCATCACGTGCTGCTGCGGGCAGCCCAGTTGGGTGGGCGGAACCAGTGACCGTGGTCGTCGACATTGAGGGTGAGCTGATCCCTCGCGCGCAGGCCCGCTGGCCGGACGCCGTGGTCCGGGACGAGCTGGACAACGAGCTGCTCAACGAGCTGCCGACGATTCAGATCACGCAGGTTCCGGCTGGGGAGCTTGCTGCCAGCAGGCTGGCCCGAATGCTCGTCGACATCGACGTGTACGCGGCCACCCGCCAAGCAGCGTTCGACTTGGCCCGCGAGACCGTCACGTGGGTGGAGCGGGAGCTGCGCGGCTCGACCACCAGCACGCTGACCATCGGCCGCGCCGGTGTCGTCACCCTGCCCGCCGCCCGGCCCTACGAGAACACCGCCCTGCGTCGCGTGGGCGGCACCTTCGAGATCTTCTGTCACCCGGTCTCCTGACCGGCTGTTCGGCCCGCGCCAGGCCCTTTCAGTACCCGCCCGTGCGCGGGCTTCACGCATGTCTGGAGACATCATGGTCAACATCACCCGCGCTGCGGATCTGCTGGAGGTCGGTGCGAACGGCGCCGGCTGGACGGCGCCGTTGGGCACGACGTCGCCGGGCGATCCGGCGATCCAGCCGCTGGCGCCGTGGCTGCCTCTCGGCGCCATCTCGGACGACGGTCTGGTGCAGGGCTTCGAGGAGGACTCGGAGTCGTTCACTCCGTGGGGTCTGACGGCACCGATCCGCACGTCGATCACCTCGTCGCTGCGGACGTTCGGGCTGACGGTGTGGGAGACGGGCCGGACGACGGTGCAGGCCCTGCAGTACCGCCTGGACACCGCGGACCTCACCCCGGTCGACGGGCTCACCTCGTTCGCGGAGACCGCGTCCCCGTCGCCGGACCGGCGGGCGTTCTGGTTCGTCGTCCTCGACGGCGACAACTTCCAGCGCGGCTTCTACTGCCCCGAGGCGGAGATCACCGAGCGGTCCGACGTGACGCACAAGCAGGATGAGGTCGCTGGCTACGAGTGGACGATCACTTGCTACCCGGACTCGGCCGGCTTCACGGTCTACCACTTCGACCGGGTGCCTGAGACCGAGGCGTACACCGGGTCCTGAGCTGGTGGGCGGGCCGATCACCGTCGGCGCGGGCCCGGCCCGCCCACCTTCCCCCCTTCCTTGCCCGCGCCTTTTGAGATGAGGAGCCCGCGCCGTGGCCAACACGAGCAGCAGCACCAGCAGGAAGCCGCGCACCGCGGCCCGTGCCGCATCCCGCCCCGCCACCCGTCGGGCGGCCGAGCCGGACGTGGAACCGGAGACCGACGACGTCGAAGTGTCGGCTGCCGAAGCCCAGGAGATCGAAGCTGACGGGTACGTCACCGCCGAACTGTGCGGGGAAGATGTGCAGGTGGTGCCGCCGTCGATGTGGCGCGCCTCCTGGCAGCGCGCCCTCAACCAGGGGCAGATCGACACCTTCGCGCAGAAGGTGCTCCACCCGGACGACTACGAGTACTACCTCGAGGTCGACCCGACGATGAACGAGTGGGTGGCGTTCGTCGAGGACGCGAGCGCCCGGTCGGGGGAGCCGCTGGGAAAGTCCAGGGGACGGTCGCGATCTGGCGGACGCACCCGGAGGCGGTAGAAGCCGACCTTCAGGACCGCCAGTACGACATCGCGGACGTCCTCACAGGGCGGCGGTCGTGGCGGTGGCTGCGGGTGCTCATCGAGCACCTGCCGCCCGAATCACACACCATGACCGCCCTCCGCAACGAGCTCACGCCGGAGCAGTTGGCGGCCCAGGCGGACAAGGGTGAGCCGGAGAAGGCTCCCTGGTCGCAGCAGGAGCAACTCCTCGCCGCCGCGGTGGACGCGGTACGCCGCCTGGAGTGGACGCTGATCTGCCTGAACGTCGACAAGAAGTCGAAGCGGCCGGATCCACCGGAGCCGATGCGCCGGCCCGGGGCGGGGCCGCGGAAGAAGAAGGCCACGCTCACGAAGACGTCGGCAAACACCCTGTTCGAGCTGCTGCAAGGGGGCGCCGCATAGGGGCGCTGGGAGGAGGCTCCTGGTGCCTGCCATCTCCGTTGGCTCCGTCGAAGTCGATGTTCTGCCCAACGCGACTGGTATCACCCGGCGGATGCAGCGGGCCGTCTTGCCTGCCGCGAATGAGGTGGGCGAGGAAGTCGGCCGCGTCATGGGCCGGTACATCTCCTCCGGGATCGCTGACGCGGTACGGGACGGCGTCCGGAACGGCGCCCGCGCCGCCCAACCGGCGGCCACCAGGGGCGGGCAGCAGGCGGGCGGCGCGTTCGCCCGGTCTCTGAAGGCCCGGCTTGAGGCCGCGTTCCGCAGCATGCCCAAGTTGAACGTCGGCCTGAACGACACGGGCGTCGACGCGGACCTGGCCCGGCTGCGGGCCAAGCTGGAATCCCTGGCCGGCAAGACCATCGGTATCGACATCGATGCAGAGACGGCCCGTGCCCAGGCTGCGGACATCGAGGAGCGGTTGCGCCGGATCGGCGCCGCACACCCCAACGTCGCCGTGCGCGCGGACACTGCGGCGGCTATCGCCCAGCTGAAGCTGTTGCGGGAGCAGATCGACGAGGTCAGCCGCGATCCGGCACACATTCGTGTGGAGACGGACGGCACTCTCGGCACGAAGCTGCGCGCCGCGGTACAGCAGGCTGAGGCGTCTCTCCCGAACGTCAACATCGGCGCTGACACCACTCCGGCGCAGGTTGAGATCGCCCGGCTGCGTGCCCAGTTGACGTCGCTGCGGGACGCCAGGATCGGCATCGACATTGACGCTGCGACGGCCATGTCGCGGCTGGAGGAGGTACAAGCCCGACTGCAGCGGCTGTCTGCGTCGGATGCCGACGTCGCTGTCCGTGTGGATGCTGGGGCTGCCGCAGCTCAGCTTGCCGCACTGCAGGTGCAGGTGAGCCGCCTGGATGGGCGCACGGCCCGCATCGACATCGACACGAGCTCGGCGGCATCGCGCATGCAGATGCTGATCACCGCGGCGGTCGCTCTGGGTCCGGCGCTGTTGCCGGTGCTGCCGGTGGCGGCGGCTGGTTTGGGTGCGATCGCGGCGGCGGCGACGGCTGCGGCGGTGGGTGTCGGTTCGATCGCTCTGGTGGCGGTGCCTGCGTTCATGCAGATGGGCAAGGTCATGCAGGCGCAGAAGGCCGCCCAGGATGCATCGACGCAGGCATCACTGCAGGGTGGCCAGGCCGCGTCGCAGGGCGCGCAGAAGGCGCTGCAGATGGCGGGCGCCCAGCAGTCGCTGGCGACGGCGCACCGCAACGCTGCCCGGCAGATCGCGCAGGCGGAACAGGGCGTGTCTGATGCGGTCCGTACCGCTGCGGAGGCCAACGAGCGGGCCGCCGACCAGGTCAAGCAGGCCAAGCAGTCGCTGGCGGACGCGGTGCAGCAGGCCGCGGACCGGCAGCGGCAGGCCGCCGAGCAGGTGGCGACAGCCGAGGAGTCCCTCGCGGACGCCCAGCGGGACGCTGTCCGGGCTCAGGACGATTTGAGTCAGGCCCGCCGGGAGGCGGCGCAGGATCTCGCCGACATGGAGTCGCGGCTGGCGAACGCGAAACTGTCGGAGCGGGACGCGACACTGGCCGTGCAGGAGGCGGAGCAGAAACTCCGCGCCGTACAGGCCGCGGGCGCCAACGCCTCCGAGCTGGACCGACAGCGCGCCCAGCTCGCCTACGACCAGGCCGTGCAGCGGCTCAAGGACCAGACGGCCGAGACGAAGGATCTGGCTGCGGAGAAGCAGGCCGCGGACAAGGCCGGCGTGGACGGGTCGGAGCGGGTCCGGGATGCGCAGGAGCGGCTGCAGGACGCGGAGAAGCGGGTTGGCGACCAGCAGAAAGCGCTGACCAAGGCTCGCCAGGATGCGGCCCGGCAGCAGGTTCAGGCCCAGCGGGACATTGCCGAGGCGCAGAACGATGTGGCTGAGGCGCAGCGGAATGTGGCCCGCACTCAGGAAGACGGCGCGAGGTCTGTGGCCCGCGCCCAGGAGCAGCTCGTTTCGGCGCAGCAGTCGGCTGCGGATTCGATCGCATCAGCGCAGCGGCAGATCGCCTCCGCGTCGCAGTCTGCGGCCGGGGGCGTTGATCAGGCTGCCCTGGCGCAGCAGAAGTACCAGCAGGAGCTGGCGAAGCTGACTCCGGCCGCGAGGGAGACGTATGACGCTTTCCTGGGGTTGAAGAGCGCGTTCGGGGCCTGGTCCAAGAGCTTGCAGCCGGCTGTGATGCCGATCTTTACGCGGGCGATCAACGGGCTGAAGAACAGTCTTCCCGGGCTGACCCCGTTTGTGCTGGCTGCGGCGGACGCCATCGGCCGGCTGCAGGACCGGGCGTCGGCCGGGTTCAAGTCGCCGTGGTGGAAGGAGTTCAAGGCCGACCTGGAGAGCTCGGTGGGTCCGGCGATCGAGGGGCTCGGCATCTCCTTCGGCCGGATCTTCAAGGGGATGGCGGGGGCTATCCAAGCGTTCCTGCCGCACATCGATTCGATCTCTCAGCGGATGCAGGACATCACGGGCCGCTTCGCGAACTGGGGCACCGGCCTCAAGGGGTCGCCTGAGTTTGAGCGGTTCCTGGACTACAGCGCGGACATGGGCCCTCGTCTGAGCGGTGCGCTGAGGGAGCTTGCCGGGGCAGTCCTGTCGATCGCTAAGGCGCTGGAGCCGGTTCAGGGGCTTGTGCTGGGCGCCGTGGAAAAGACGTCAGAGGGGATCGCCTGGCTGGCAGAGAAGGCTCCGTGGCTGGTGCAGACGATCTGGGGCATCACGGCGGCGTTCACTGCCTGGAAGATCGCCATGTGGTTGTGGGCTGCGGCGATGAAGCTCGCCGCGATCGCCTACAAGCTGTTCGACGCAGCCCTGAAGATGTCCACCTTCGGATGGATCGTTACCGCGATCATCGGCATCGTCGCTGTGGTCATCCTGCTGTACACGAAATGCGAGTGGTTCCGGGACGCGGTCAAGGCCGTGTGGGCGGCGATCAAGACGGCGGCGCTCGGCCTGTGGGACTGGCTGAAGGGGCCGTTCGCCAGCTTCTGGACGAGTACGCTGCCGAACTTCTTCAAGTCCGGCTGGTCCAACATCAAGAACTGGGTGCTGTACCCGATCCGGGACTTCTTTACGAAGATCATCCCGGGGTGGGCGACCACACTGAAGAACAAGGCGGTCGGGGCGTGGAACGGAACCCGTGACGGGCTGAACACCGCCTGGTCAAAGATCAAGTCGTGGGTGCTGTATCCGATCCGTGACTTCTTCACCAAGACCGTCCCGGGCTGGGGTACCTCCCTGAAAGACAAGATGATCGACGCTTTCGAGGCTGCGGCGTCGGGCATCAAGACCGCCTGGGACAAGGTCAAGAAGTACGCCAAGGAGCCCATCCAGTACGTGGTCGACGTCGTGTACAACAACGGCATCCGCGGCGTCTGGAACAAGATCGCATCCGCGTTCGGTGCGGACAAGTTGCCGTACTTCAAGTTCGCGTCCGGCGGCATCATGCCTGGCTACACGCCTGGCCGGGACGTCCACACCTTCTACTCCCCGACCGGTGGCGGCCTCGCCCTGTCCGGCGGCGAGGCCATCATGCGGCCCGAGTTCACCAGGGCCGTGGGTGCCGGGTTCGTCAACACGATGAACTCGGTTGCCAAGTCCCGTGGCTCGCAGGGAGTGAAGGCCGCGCTCGCCCCGGTGTTCGGCGGGAACCCATCGACGCCGACGGACACGTCGCTGAAGTACGCCTCCGGCGGCACGTTCCCGATGCAGCGGTTCGCGGACGGAGGCGTGTTCGGGTGGATCAAGGACAAGGCGTCGGCGGCGCTCGGTGTCGGCTCCGCAGCCTGGAACAAGATCAAGGAGGGGGCGTCGTGGCTGGGTGACACCCTCGAGCGGTCGGCTCGGGCTGGCGTCAAGAACGTCGTCGACCCGCTGCTGAAGTCCTTCCCCGGCATGGACACCGGCTTCGGGAAGATGATCCGCAAGATCCCCGACAAGATCATCGACACGCTGTTCGGGTACGCCAAAGAGGCCGACAAGAAGGGCGGCAGCGGCATCGGCGGCCCCCGCATCGCCGCAGCACTCAAGTGGGCGAAGACCCAGAACGGCAAGCCCTACCAGTGGGCAGGCAACGGCAACCCCTCGTGGGACTGCTCCGGATTCATGTCGGCGATCGAGTCCGTCATCCGCGGGCAGCAGCCGCACCGCCGCTGGGCGACGATGGCGTTCTCCGGAAAGACGGCACCTCCCGGATGGGTCTACCACGGCAACAGCCCATTCAAGATCGGCATCACCAATGCCGGTGTCGGCCACACCGCGGGCACCCTCGGCAAGACCAACGTCGAGAGCAGGGGCGGCGATGGCGTCATCGTCGGCAGCCGAGCCCGAAGCTACAAGGACTCGCTGTTCACCAGCTGGTACGGCTTCGAGCCCGGCAAGTACGACAACGGCGGCATGCTCCAGCCCGGCTTCAACCTCGCCTACAACGGGACGGGCAGGCCGGAGCCGGTGCTCACCGGGCGCCAGTTCAACGACGTCATCAGCGGTCGAGGCGGCCCGGACCTCAGCGACCTGTCGCTCAACGTCTACGTGGGCAACGAGAAGATCCGCGACATCGCACGCGTGGAAGTCCTCGACTCGCAGCAGCAGCTCGTCCAAGTCATCAAGTCCAGCTGAGGAGGTCACATGGCGATCCCCGGAAACCTCCTCAGCCAGACCACGGAGAGCGTCGACCCGAACACTTCCGGGTGGACGACGCTGCTCAACGCGACGATCAGTAAGGGGGGAGGCGGCCGGAACGGCGACGGCTGCCTCCTCGTCAAATCGGTGGCGGCAGGCGAAACCCGGGCTCGCACTGTCTCCTCCTACCCGGTCACCGCCGGAACCACCTACCAGGCCTTCGCCGACGCCTCCGGCGCCACCGTCCCCGAACGCATCGGCATCCGCTGGCTCAACGCCACCGGAACCGAGATCAGCATCACCTGGTCGCTGGTCACCATGGCTGCCGCAGCAGCTTGGCATCGCATCAGCGTGGCCGGTACAGCACCGACCGGCACGGCCAAGGCGCAGGTCGTGCTGTCGACGATGACGCCCGCCGCACCGAACGTCATCTCGTACTTCGAGAACGTCTACCTCGGCCTGCCGATCCGCACGACAGGCAATCTCTTCGGGTTCGGCACCGAGTCGACGGAGATCGACGCATCCGGGTGGACATCCGAGGTCAACGCGACGATCAGCCGGCAGGTGCCGGTCGTGTCCTGGTCGGTCGACTGGTACTGGGCGGGCGGACACACCCTCGCCGTCACTGCCGCCGCGGCAGGTAACGCTGCGGCGGTCGCCGTGGACCGTCCGACTGTCACCCCGGGCGTCGAATATCTGGCTTACGCCTACCTGCAGCCGCCGACCCTGTCGTCGGTGGCGTGGCTCGAGTTGCGGTTCTACGACTCCAACGGCAACCAGATCCAGGTCACGCGGGCGACGCTCGCGCCGCCGGGTACCGGCTTCTACCGGCAGCTGCTGTCGGCGGTCGCACCGGCGTCGGCAGCCACCTGCGGGATCGCGGCCGGTTTGGACGGGGCTGCGGCAGGGCAGGTGCTGCGCCTGGAGACGGTCGTCGTCAAGTCTCTGGTCCCGCTCGTCACGGGCACCGTCCTTCCGTACTCAAGTAGTAGCTTCGAGCAGGGCACGGGCGGCTGGTCGGTGGCGTCGGGGCCTGCCACGCTGGCCCGGTCCACGCCGTGGGGTGCCGCCGCCTACTCCGGCAACTACTCGCTCACCGTCACGTCGGCGACGGCGGCCACGTCGACGCTTCGATCGCCGCTCGCCCCGGTCGTGGAGGGCGTGAACTGGAGGGCGCAGATCATCGTCCGGCACTCTGCCGGATCGTGGACGTCAGCGACGGTACGCGTCCGCTGGTACGACGCGGGCAGTGCCAGTCTGGGCACGAGCACGGGTGTCGCCTACGCGGTGCCGCCCGGCTCCTGGTATCTGCTGACGTCGGACGCGGTCGCCCCCGCAGGCGCCACGCAGGCGGCGGTCGAGGTTGTGGCCGTCGCCGCTTCTACGGCGTCGGTGCTGTGGGTGGACGGGGTCGCCCTGTGGCAGGTGCTGCCCCTGACCGCCGTGGAAGCCGTCTCGGCCGACGGATACGTGCAGGTGACGCTGCGGGAACTGCCCGCCGACTATCTGGTCAGCCTGTACCGGATCACCCCCGACGGGGCGCGCACCCTTGTGCGGGGCCCGGACGGGCTGATCAACCAGCAGCCGGTCACGAGTGACGTCATGGTGCTGGAGGACCACGAGGCGCCGCTCGGCGTCGACGTGTCCTACCGTGTCGAGCTGTACAGCAGCCCCGGAGTGCTCGCCTCCACCCGCTCCTCGGACCCGGTACTGCTGATCCACGCCGACATCAACGTGGCCTGGCTGAAGGATCCCGGGAATCCGCAGCGGAACGTGCGGGTGCTGGTGCAGAAGGCGCCGGAGTGGGAGCGGCCCATCGAGCAGGCCACGCACGTGATCCGCGGACGCCGCAACAAGGTCATCCTGTCCGGCAGGCGGCAGGGCCTGGAGGGCGACCTCGCCATCTGGACCCGCACCGATGCCGAACGGCAGGCGCTCCACCTGCTCCTCGACTCCGGCAACACCCTGCTGTGGCAGGCCGCACCCGGCATGGGCGTCACCGACATGTACGTGTCTGTCGCCAACATCAGCGAAGGCCGGGTCACGCACCTTGCCCAGGAGCAGTGGCGGACGTGGACGCTGCCGCTCACCGAGCAGGACATGCCGGTCACGGTCGGCGTGAACGGGGCAGCTGGCCGCACTTGGCAGGACGTGCTCACCGAGTTCTCGACCTGGGCGGACCTTCTCGACGTGTACGGCACGTGGGAGGCCGTGTGGCTCGACCAGCGGGGGTGACCGATGTATCCCGTCTCTGACCGGTTCCTCGCCCGGCTCGCCGAATCCCACCGTGTCGCCACCGAAGTGACGCTGTTCCTCACGGACGGCAGCGTCGTCGACTTGGAGCACACGGGCGGCAGCGTCACCGTTGACCGCGGGCAGGCGATCCGCCGCACCTGCACCGTCACCGTGCCCGACCCGGCCCTGATCCCGCGAACCCCGTCGGATCAGCTAGCCACCTACGGCGCCCGACTGCGGGTGGCCCGCGGAGTCGAGTACGGGGACGGCAGCCAAGAGCTGGTGCCGGTCGGCGTGTTCCGACTCGACAGCGTCGAAGGAGACGTCAGCGAAGGCCCGGTCAGTCTCCAGGGCAAAGACCTGTCCGCGTGCATCGCCGACGACAAGTTCACGACGCCGTGGACAGCCTCCGGCACCGTACTCGGCGCCATCACCGCCCTGGTACAGCGGTCCCTGCCAGACGCCGAAATCATCGCGGCGATCTCTGATGCGGCGATCGGGCGGCGGGTCTTCGACGTTGAAGGCGATCCGTGGGCGGCCTGCCAGGAGATCGCCGCAGCAGCAGGCGCCGAGGTGTACGCCACCGCCGACGGCCAGTTCACCGTCGCCATCCTCCCCGACCTGCTCACCACCATCCCAGCCTGGGAGATCGCAGCCGAAGAGGGCGGCACCTACATCACCGCCTCCCGCGGCATGGCCTCCGACCGCGTCCACAACGGCGTCCTGGCCCGCGGCGAAAACACCAGCGAGAACATTCCGCCGGTGTCGGCGCTGATCACCGACGACGATCCGGGCAGCCCCACCTACTGGGGCGGCCCGTTCGGACGCAGGCCGATGTTCTACAGCTCGTCGACGCTTACCACGACCGGCGCCTGCCAGGCCGCGGCACGCCTGAAGCTGGCCGCCGCCAGAGCCCCGAACGCCACCGGCGACATTTCCTCCCTGCCGAACCCGGCGCTGGAGCCGGGCGATGTGCTGCGGATCGTGCACCCGGACGGCAGCCGCGAACTCCACCAGGCGGCCTCGTTCACGGTGCCCCTCGACGAGGGCGGCGACTTTCCGATCTCTACCATCTCCGCGAAGGAAGACTCGTGAGCGTGCACCGCGACCTCGCGTGGGCGCTGAAACAGCAGGCCCAGCGGGTGGGGGAGCAGGCCCCGTCCGTGCGCGGCGCCGACTGGCGGCAGGCCGTCGTGACCGCAGTCGGCACGGACGGCACGGTCGCGGCCGACGAGATCCCCGCGATCCGCTGCCTGCAGTCCTACCTCGCACCTGCTGTCGGCGACGTCATCGTCATCTCCCAGTCCTCGATGGGGAACTGGCTGGCGCACGGCCGCCTCACTTCGACCACCCCGGCCTGGACGACGCTGCCACTCGCCGGTGGCTGGACCGCGAACGCCTCCTACTACGCGCCCGCCTACCGGCTGTGGGGTGACGGTACTGCCAGCCTGTGCGGCCTCGCGCAGATGTCGGGGACGCTCACCTCCGGTACGACCGTTGCGACGCTGCCGCTGGAGGCCCAGCCGGCGGCTGGCGTGAGGGCCGCCGTGCAGGTCGCGATCGGCTACTTCGGCGCGATGACGATCTCCACCAACGGCGCGATCCAGCTCGGGGACTTCAGCGGGACCCTCCCCACCACCGGCAACAAATACGCGGAGTACGACGTGTTTGGCCGCTACCGGCTCAAGTAGAAAGGGGGCGCTTGTGCCCACCACGGATCGATACGGGCAGGGTGTACAGATCGCGTCCCTGGCCGACGCGCCGAACGCTGAGACTCTCGCCAGCAACATCGCCAACGCGATCGTCGAACGGTCGGCGATGCGCTTCGCGTCGGCGTCGGCCCGCAACGCCACCCTGACGGCGCCGGTTGCGGGCATGCAGGCGTGGCTGAACGACACGAAGCAGCTCACCGTCTACGACGGCACCCAGTGGCTGATCGCCGTAACCGCTACGGCGGGCATGCAGTCGTGGACACCGACCTGGTCCACGGACACCGGCCAGCACCTGCCGATCTTCGGAAACGCGGACGTGCGCTGCAAGTTCATGCAGCTCGGACCCGCAGTCTTCTTCAACATGTGGGTCGAGTTCGGCTCCACCACGAACTTCGGGGCCGGCGTGACGACGGGCGACAACTGGAGGTTCTCCCTCCCCAAGACCCCGAACGTCACCTCCATCACCGTGGGCACCTGCCACCTGTTCGTCGGGTCGCTCACCCGGGCCGTGTCCGGGCCGGCCCTCATCAACTCGGCTGGCTTCCTGAACTTGTACATCGGTTCTGGCCCGTCTAACGGCAACGTCGCCAACGGCGGCGTCGTCGACTCCCTGTCGCCGTTCACGTGGGGATCAGGCGACCGCCTGTCCGTCGTCGGCCAGTACGAAGCCGTCTAACCCGCCTCACTACCCGTCGCCCCGCCTGGTTTGGCCGGGGCGTTCCGCATCTCTGGAGGCCTGATGGCCGCACCGCTGCCCTACGCGACGTTCCTCCGCGTACTCCGCGCCGAGGGCTTGACCGTCATCGAGCACAAGACCGACGGGAGGTCCCCGGCAGACCACAACCGCAACCACAAGGGCGCCTGGGGCCCCGTCCACGGTGTCCTGCTGCACCACACCGTGACGTCCGGCCACGACCGCACGATCGAAATCTGCCGCACCGGACACAGCACCCTGCCCGGCCCGCTCTGCCACGGCGTCATCTGCAAGCAGGGCCACATCCACGTGGTCGGCTACGGCCGCGCCAACCATGCCGGGCTCGGCGACGACGACGTCCTCCAGGCCGTCATCAACGAGCACGCCCTGCCGCCGGACAACGAGGCGAACACCGACGGCAACCGGCACTTCTACGGCTTCGAGTGCGAGAACCTCGGCGACAACAAGGACCCCTGGCCCGCCGTCCAGGTCGACGCGATGGTGCGCGCGGCGGCGGCCCTGCTCCGGGCCCACGGCTGGAACAAGAACGGTGCTGGCGCCATCTCCGCGATCGCGCACGCCGAGTGGCAGCCCGGCAAGGTCGACCCCCGCGGCCCCGGCTACCCCGGGCACGCCGGTATCCGCTCGCGCGTCGCCGAGCGGCTGAAGCACCCCGCCTCGTGGAGCCCCGGCAGCACGGCTCCGACGAAGCCGACCACCCCCAACCCCCCTCAGGAGGAAGACATGGATGCAGGAGACGTCTGGGGTTTCCACGGCAAGCTCCCCGACGGCAAGCCGGACCCCGCCGACGTACTCGCCTACGTGCGCGGCACCAACGGCTCCGTCCGGGCCGTCGCCGAGAAGGTCGACGCGCTCACGGCCAAGGTCGACGGCGTGGAGCGGCAGCCCCTCACCGACGACCAGGTCGCGGCGATCGCCTCCGCGGTCGCCGCCCATCCGGCGCTGGCGCAGTCCATCGCCGACACCCTCGCCACCCGCCTCAAGGACTGACCCATGAAGATCTTCGGCAGAGAGCCTGCCCTCATCATCGCCACACTGTCTGCAGGCCTGTCCCTGCTGGTCACGTTCGGGTTCGGCCTGTCGGCGGAGCAGGCGGGTGCCATCGTCGCCGTCATCTCCGCCGTCTTCGCCGTGGCTACCGCCCTCATCACCCGACCCATCGCCCCGTCGGCGTTCACCGGACTCGTCGCCGCGGTCGCCGCACTCCTCGCCGCCTACGGCCTCGACCTGTCACCGGAGAAGATCGGCGCTCTCAACGCCGTCGTCCTCGCCGGACTCGCCCTCCTCACCCGCGGCCAGGTCGTCCCGTCCAGCCCGAGTACCCCGGCGACGGCCGAACCCCCGCGGGCGGTCTGATGCCGTGCCGTGCGGCCCGGCGGCTGTACAAGACGCTGGGCCGCCGCGGCTGCTTCCTCCTCATCCTCGGCACCGGCAAAACCTGCTGGGGCCTGTCCTTCCTCTTCGACCCGCCCGCAGACCACGGACTGAAACTGCTCACCGACGCGTGCAGCCTCCGGCACTGGGCGTGGCTGTGGATCGTCGCCGGACTCGTCACCGTCGGCTCCGCGTTCCTCCGGATCGGACGCGACAGGATCGGTTTCGCTGTCGCCCTGATTCCCCCCACGGTGTGGGCAACCGCCTACACGACCGCCGTCATCAGCGGCTACTACTCCCGCGGCGCCTACGTCGCACTCTGGTATCTCACCTCCCACGTGGGGGTCATCCTGTGGGCGGCCACGGTCCCCGAGTACTCGGTCCCCCGCGCACCGAGGCCTGCCCGGAGAGGCAAGGCCGCATGAACACGGCAGCCATCGTCGTCACGGTCCTCGGGTCGGTGCTCACACTCGTGGGCGTCTCGTTCACCGCCCGCGCCACGACCCGAGCCGCCCAGGCCACCGCTCGGGCGAATACGGCGGCGGCACAAGCGGCGGCCGAACCCAACCAGCGGGCCGCAGACTTGGCAGCCTTTCAAGCGATCCGCAGCGACATGCAGGAAGAGATCGAGGAACTCCGCACGGAGACGAGATCGATGAGATCCCTGGTGCGGAGCTTCGCCGGCTACGTCCTGGACTTGACGACGCAGATGCGCCGCAATGGCATCGAACCTCCGGCGCCACCTGCCCGCGTCGACGAGTACAACCGAACTGGAGTCTGAGCATGCCTGACCCGATCCCCCTCCAGCCCCGGCAGGATCCGGGCGCCGCGGATGCCCGTTCGCTCGAGCAGATGGGCCGCATCGACCCGCAGCCCATACCCGAACCCGCCACCCAGCCGTTCCAGGAACCGGTCTACCCCGACCTGCCCGACGGGTACATGCCCGACGAGCCCGCATGACAACGCCCCGCCCTCCACACGGAGGGCGGGGCGCTTCGTCGCGCTCAGGGCGCGAGCTGCTTCTTCACCTCGGCGACGTTCGGGCCGGAGTCCGTGGACGGCATCTGCCAGCGGTGCGCCTTGTTCTCACCGTCGATGTAGATCAGCGTGCCGCCCTTCGCCTGCTCGGGTGTCAGGTCGAAGACTTGGGCCCGCCACTGGTAGGCGCCCGGCTGTACTGGGTCGGCACCGTTGTACTTGTCCAGTGTCACGTTCGTCGAGTTGCCGCTGTCCCAGCCGATCATCTCGCCGTCCGGGGCCATCCATGTCCAGCCGCCGCCGCTGATCGGCGCCGGCTCGTCGGCGGCGACGTCAGCCGTCGCCCGGTCCTTCATGGTGACCACGGCGAACACCCCGTTCGTGGCGGTCTCCCCAGAGGCATCCTTGGCGAAGACGACCGTGTCCGGGGTGATCTCCAGGACGCCGGTTCCGCCGTCGCCCGCCGTCTGGGCTGACTTCCCCAGCGCCAGGCCCTCGCCGCCCTCCGAGGCGCCTGTGGACCCACCGCTAGGCTCGCCGCCTCCCGTCGGATCGCCACTCGACGTCGGCTCCCCAGGAGCGGACGTGCTGGGCTTCTCCGCCGGCTTGTCGTCGTCCCCGCCGCCGCACGCAGTGAGGGCCGCCAGGAGCAGGATGGCCGTAGCCGCAGTCGCTCGTCCGCGCACGCCGATCAGCCCCAGCCGCCGAGGAAGTCGCCGTTGAGCTGCGCCGAGCAGATGTTGTAGTCCCCGGACGCGTGGCCCTTCTTTGTCTCGCCGTCGACGGTCACCGAGCAGTTGATGTCGCCACCGCCCATCAGTTGCGCGTTGACCTGGTACCAGAGCGCTTCGTCGTCAAGCTTCAGCGTCTTCTCGAACGGCAGCCCCTTACCGGAGCGGCTGTCACTGTCGGAGCCGTAGTTGATGTCCACACCGGACGGCGCCGACCCCCACACCTTGAACACCACCTCACCCGACGGAGCGTCCGCCTCCTCGGCGGCGGGCGGATCGGCGGGCTTGTCATCGGCCTTCGGCTTCACCGTCTTCGTCACGGTGACCGTGGGCGCCGGCTTCGACTCGTCCTTCGCCGGCTTCGCCGCGGCTGCGGTCTCCGTGACGGTGACCGTCGGCTGCGGCTTCGCGTCCGCGCTCGTCTTCTCCGTCTCACTACCACCCGCGGCGCCGATACCGACGCCGACGAACAGAGTGAACACCGCGGCCGGGATCACGATCCGCTTCCGCGCCCACTTCGGGCCCGCCGACGGCGGCTGCGGAGGCATCGGCGGCTGCCCCGGGACCGGCGGCTGCTCAGGCGGCGGCTGATTGAACGACATGGTCCCCCCAAGGTTGAACGTTGGAACACGGTAGAGCAGATGTGAGGGAACTGTGAGGGCGGGTTACCGGTCTGTGACATAGGCGTCCCATCCAAACGGGCGCACTGTGTCGCCTCACTGCCCGTCTCGTTCACTAGTGGTGACCGACTACTTCTGCATCCGCTGCGCCGAAGCCCGGCTCGGGCCGGCCGCCGCCAGGGAGGCTCGCCGCAGTGCAGCCGCCGCCCCACGCTTCGCCCCGGAGCAGGTTTCCTCCCTCCAGGCTCTCTTTCGATCGGCGCGAACGCCCGGCGTGGACGTCGGCACCGCCCGGCGCTGCGAGGGGTGCGAGGTCGATCCGTCGCATAGCGCATAACGCCCGCAGCGGTGCTGGTGATTGGTCGGGGGTGGACTCTCGATAACATGCCATATCGCGGGCGAAAAAACGGTACAATTAGGCATGGCTGATGACTCGAACACGGCACCCGATACGGCTCGCGTCTTCCCTCTGGCGGACATCCTGTCTGTCACCACGGGCCTGATGCTCACACGCCGCACTCCCAGCCCTGGCGCGGCACTCGACGAGATCTTCCAGTACATGACCGGCGAGAAGCTCGCGTGGTGGCAGGCGCCGCGCGCCGCCGACGCGTGTACTGACGCGTTCATCCAGCAACACCCCTTCCTGGCAGACCTGAAGCCGCCCAAGGTTCACAAGAGCCCCATCGGCAAGGCGACGCTTCTCCTGTGGCTCACGACCGCCGAGCTGAAGCACGGCACCCAGCTGCCCGTCGAGCCGCTGACCGATTGGGTGCGCCAGGACTCGGGGCAGGAACTCTTGGACCGCATCGAGCTGGTGAACCTGCCGTCAGTCGAGGCGGGACCGTGACCGCCCTTGTCCAGCATCAGCCGGACGCCCTCCCTGCCGCCTACGACGCTGCGACGCTCGCCGTCCTGGCCGCCATGGAAGAGGCAGCCGAGAAGCACCTCGACGCCATCCGCCCCCACAACACCAAACGCGGATACGCCAACGACTGGGCGCTGTGGGAGGCGTTCCACGACTGGCTGGGGGAGCGCACCGGGCACCGCATCGCGTCGACCAACGTCACCAAGGGCACGCTCGTCGGCTTCGTCGTCTGGCTCGACACCATCAAGCTCGCCGCACCCAACAGCATCGACCGCAGGATCACCGGCGTCACCGTCACCGCCCGGAACGAACACGGGGTAGAGGTCCCGAAGGCCGCCACCGTCGCCGCGCGGCAAGCGCTCAAGCCGCTGAAGAACGATCCCGAACGGCAAGCGCGCGGCAGGGGCAAGGCCGCCGCCGTCACCCCCGAACAACTCCGGCAGATGAACGCTGCCGTCGCCGACGGACTCACCGGACTACGCGACCGCGCCCTCTGGCTCATGGCCTTCGCCATCGCTGGCCGCTCCGCCGAAGTCGCCGCGCTCCGCGCCGAGGCGATCGTCCACGTCAGCCAAGGACTCGAAGTCCACGTCCCCGCCGTGAAGGGCCGCCCGCCACGGGACGTCGTCGTCGGCTACGGCAAGAACCCCGACACCTGCCCCGTCCGCGCCTGGCTCACCTGGCGTGCCGCCGCAGGAATCTCCACTGGGCCCGCCTTCCTGCCCATCACCGTCCACGGCCGCCTCGGCGACCGCGCCCTCAGCCCGGAAGCGGTCCGGGAGATCATCGCCCGCAACGCCGAACGCGCTGGCCTCTCCGTCCGGCTCACCGGCCACTCGATGCGGGCCGGGTTCATCACCACCAGCCGGCGGGCCGGGAAGCGCGAAGAGAAGATCCGCGAACAGTCCGGCCACGCCGAGAACAGCCCTGCCTTCTGGGGCTACATCCGCGAAGCCGACAAGTGGACCGACGCCGCATCGGAGGACATCGGGCTGTGACAACCCCAAGCGACCAAGCGGCCATCGAGGTGCTCAAGCAGCGGGACTACGTGTGCAGCATCTGCCGCGAGACAAAGGTCGGGACCGAGTTCCGCTGGAGCCTCTACAAGCGCGACAGCTACTGCAAGGTCTGTCGTCGCGCGAAGGACAGGGAGCGCTACAAGAACAGCAACGGCGCAGGGAAGGATCGGGTCTTCGACCAGAGCCTCCGCCGCCTCTACGGCATCACCCTGGTTCGGTACAACGAGATGCTGGCGGAGCAAGGTCACCTCTGTGCCCTTTGCGGGGAGAAGCCGGAGACAGACCGGAGGATGCACGTGGACCACGATCACGCGACGGGCAAGATACGCGCCCTCCTGTGCCACCACTGCAACCTGCTGTTGGGCAATGCCAAGGACTCCGTAGACAGGCTGAAGCAGGCGATTGCCTACCTGGAGGTGCATGGCCAGCGACCTGCCGCCTGACCACGGCAACGCCCCCGCGGCCAGTCGGCTGCGGGGGCGTTCTGCTGTCCGTCGGGGTCTAGCCCCACCATGTGTCGCTCATGGCGCCTCCCCATGTAGGTGCGGCCTGCCGAGGGGTTACTCCCCACGCCCCGAGGGGTCGCTGCGAACGAGGCAGGCCGCCCAGACACGGTAGACGGAAGACGCCCGTCCTGTCACCGGCCGTGCCAAACTGGCCTCGGCCCCGTCGCGCATCCCCCGTCGCGACGGGGCTACCTGCTGGAAGGATGCTGCTGTGGGTGACGAGTTGCGCAGCTTGGTGGGCAGTCGACGGCGCGAGGTCGGCTTGTCGTACCAGTCCCTGGCCGCTGCGTGTCAGGAGTTTGGCGGGGCCGCGGCGGTGTCGTCGGGCTGGCTGCACCGCCTGGAGACGGGGGCTCCGATCAACGCGCCGTCCACCGACGCTCTGGATGCACTGGCCGCGGCTCTCAGGCTGGAGCCGGCACGGCTGCGCGAGGCTGCCGCCGCGCAGTTCTTTGGCGTTCGCGTGGACTGGGAGGCGTCGGGTGAGGCGGCTGACCTGCTCCGCATGGTGGGCGCTCTGCCGGAGCCTCAGCAGACTGCGCTGGTCGAGCTGGTCCGCGTGATGGCAAAGGACTGCTGAGCAGCTGCCTGCTCTGACATTCTGGTGGTGGTCACGCTCGTCTGCTTGCGGGAAACCGGGGCGCCCGAGATGGTGTCGGTGATAGCCGGGCGGGCCGTAAGCGCTGACGCGCAGCGAGCGGTGCTCAGTGGTCGTGGTTTCGGTGCTGCCACCGTGGCGCGACGGCCAGACTCCGAGTGTCCTCCCCTGAGACGTGGGGGAGGGCACTCGCGTGGTCAGGTGTTGTAGAGCGCTGTCTTGGGTCGGACAGCTTGCCCCGGGTACATCACACCCAGCCGGCGCTCCAGCCGCATCTCCATCTCGCGCGCAGCTTCCGCGCCCGCCGCATCTCCCGACCCGAGTAGATGCGCCACGTAGTGCAACGCCCGCGCTTCACCGACCGTAAGCAGCGGCAGCAGGTCCCCACCCTCGTCCAGCAGCGCCGACAGTTCCTCATCCCCAGGTTCCATGCCCCGGCCAACGCGTGCACCCCCGCCGCGGTACGGGCTCCGGCGGGTCCGTCACCTGTTTGGCGGCGCATGCAGCAGTCGGGCCAGCCTGGACCGCGCCGTAGCCACGTCCACGTCGTCGGTCGGAGCCTGCTCCAACGCGCGCAACGTCGCCCAAGCCTGAGCGCCGGTCAGGTACAGGGAGTAAACGCCCTCGTCGTCGGTGGGTTCGGCAACCGCTTCCTGGAATGACTTCACGGTGACGGCAACGGGGCGGACACCGAAGAGGTCACGGGATCACCCCTTCGCCGTCAGCAGTTCCCCGGGCTTGACGGCCACCTCGTCGATGTCGGTGGCCCCGGCCGCCTCCAGTTCCTTCCGCCGCCGGTCGGCGCTGATTCGGTCGTAGGCGACGGCGGAGGCCCGCGGGGTGCCGTCGGGGTCGGTCCAGGTGAAGCTGTAGCTCTGCATCGTGATCGGCATGAGGGTATTTTGCCTGGTGGCACTGTCAGCGGCCCCTACTGCTCCCACTCGTCGGGGCCACCGCCCTGCCACTCGATGCCTGCCGACCGGACGACGTCCATGTCGTCGAAGGACTGGAGCCCGGCCTCTTGGATGAAGGCGGCGACGTCGGTGGTCGTGTAGGCGATGCCGACGAATCGCCCGTTGATGCGGACGCGTCGGCCGCCGTCGGGGTCGGGCGGGTAGATGACGACGGGGTGATCATTCATGGGTTCAGGGTGGGCGGGATGCTGCCGCCGCGCATGCGGGGCGCCGTGCCCACTCGTAGGCTGGCTGTGCTCGGGGCTGTCTCGGAGGTTCGTCATGCCCCGCACTATCTGGTCCGGCGCCATCAGCTTCGGTTTGGTCACGGTCCCCATCCACGTCGTGTCGGCCACCGAGGACCACAGCATCCACTTCCACCGGGTGCACCTGGAGGACATGGCCCGGGTGCGGACCCGGAAGGTGTGCGAGCTGGAGGACCGCGAGGTCCGCACCGACGAGATCGGCAAGGGCTACGAGATCGCCCGCGACCAGATCGTGCCCATCTCCGACGAGGAACTGCGGGACCTGCCACTGCCAACGGCCAAGGCGATCGAGATCGTCGCGTTCATGCCGTGGGAGTCGATCGACCCGATCCGCATCGGCGACGGCTACTACCTCGCCCCGGACGGGCAGGTCGCCGCGAAGCCGTACAAGCTGCTCCGCCAGGCCTTGGAGAGGTCGTTGCGGGTGGCGGTGGCCCGGTACGCCTGGTCCGGCCGGGAACGGTTGGGTCTGCTCCGCGTCCGCGACGAGGCGATCGTCCTGCACGCGATGCGCTGGCCCGACGAGATCCGCGACCCGTCGCCGCTCCTGCCGCCGCCGGTGGAGCTCACCGACGAGGAGATCGAGGGGGCGCTCGCCCTCATGGACACCATGACCCGCGACGACCTCGACGCTCCGGAGTTCCGCGACACGTACACCGAGGCCGTGGCGGAGCTGATCGAGGCGAAGCGCGAGCATCGCGAACCGCCGGCCGCGCCGGAGCCTGCCGCAGAGTCGGGGCAGATCGTCGACCTCATGGCCGCCCTCCAGCAGTCCGTGTCGAAGGCCAAGGAGTCCCGCGGCGAGAACGCCGAGCACGCGGACGTGCACGAGATGCCGAAGAAGCGGGCCGTGAAGAAGCCGGCGAAGAAGACCGCGGCGAAGAAGACGGCCCGGAAGCCGCGGAAGTCGGCCTAGCTCTCGAGGAAGCCGAGCGCACTGTCGGGCCGGCACACGTCGCACGGCTTGACGCCTTCGGTGATGGCGCGGCGGGCTTCGTCGAGGCTGATGCCGCGGGTGCGCTTGCCCTCGTTCCAGCAGTCGCCGACGTGCACCTGGACGGGCGGGCTGTCCGGGTTGAGGCCCAGCTCCAGCAGCCAGTCGGGTGGCTTCGGCCGGTCTTGGATGCCGCGCTGCCGTTCGGCTTCCCGCTGCTCGGCGATCCTGATGGCGGCCCGCACTTGGTCGAGGGTGAGGGCGAGCCACGTCTCCAGGGTGCGGAGTCGCGGCAGGTCAGGCGGCAGGTCGGTCACGCCTCCAGCTTGCCCCAAAAATCGAACACGTGCTCCCATCAAGGTATGGGCAGATACCGCGTCGACTACCTCACCCCACGGCAGGAGCAGATCCTCCGCGTCATCCGCCAGGTCATCACCGACGACGGTGTCGCCCCTACCGTCGCCGAGATCGCCGACCAGGTCGGCATGCGGTCCTGGTCATCCGTCCACTACCAGCTGCGCGAGCTGGAAACGAAGGGCGCCATCGTCCGCGAGCCCCACCAGCCGCGCGGAATCCGGCTCGCATGATGACCTGCATGACGACGCGCATGAAGCTCGCATGACTGCCGGCCGCTACCGGGTAACCGTCACCATCGACGGCGAGCCGCTGCTCCAGGGCTGGTGGGACGACGAGATGGTGGCCCGCGGCAAGTACACGTCGTGGATCGGCGAGCACGGCAGCCGGCTGGGAGCCCGCGTCACCCTCGTGGATGAGGGGACGGGGGAGACGTTGACGGAGTGGCCAGACCCTGCCTGATCTGCTGCCATGCTGTCGGCTATGAGCGTCCGCCCGTTCCCGTCTGCTGCTCGCGCCCGCCGTCAGGTGATGCGCCGCCACGGCAATCAGATCCCCGCCCACCTGCTGCCCGCACCGCGTGACCCGCATGGCGAGCCGGGCGTGTACGTGCTGTCGACGCGACGCCCCGGCACTGTCAGCGACCCCTCGTAGACTGGTCTGATCCGTTGCTGGCACTAGCAAGCGCGGGTTTGTAGTGGCTGAGCTGAAGCGGCCCCGTCTGGTCACGCAGACGGGGCCTGCTGCTGTCAGGCCGCGTCGACCTCCGGGTGTCGGACGGCTTTCTTCGCCGCCATCTCCACCTCGTACCGGCTCGTCCCTTCGGCTGCCGCGTGCTCGACGACGGCGGCCTGGAAGGTGTCGGCGGCGTCTCGCCATGCGGCGCGGGTGTCGGCGTCGGGGTTGGCGGTGTAGGCGGCGTGCGCTTCCTCGGCCAGCCGCTCCAAGTTCACAAGATCTTCGAAGGTGTGTGCCACCCGGGGATCCTACGTGGCGTCGGCGGGTGGCTCGGGTGGGGCTGGCCGTCGCGGGTGCTCGGCACTGTCGCGGCGGACGTACCACTCCATGAAGCGGCGGATCTCTGCTGACCGGTCGCTGTCCACGCGTGCCGTGGCGTCGCCGAAGTCGGTCCAGAGTTGGTCGTCGACTCCGCGCACGCCGCGCAGCTTCTCCCGGTGTTGATTCGCCATGCGGCAATCATGCCCGGGTGGTTGACCACCCGTCTAGGGGGTGCGAATATTGGGGTGGTTAACCACCCTCTAGCTGGGAGTAGAGATGGCGAAAGTCCTGAAGGTTGGCGTCGAGATGGGCGGCCTGAGTGACGAGGACACGGTGCCGCTGCCTGACAACTGGGACCAGATGAGCGAAGACGAGCAGGGGAAGTGGGCTGACGAGGTGCTCGACGTTCACCTCTCCAACAACGTCAACGCGTGGTGGAACGTGGAGGATGAGTGATGGAGGCGCCTG
Organism: Streptomyces rubrogriseus; assembly: GCF_027947575.1. Taxonomy (NCBI): domain Bacteria; kingdom Bacillati; phylum Actinomycetota; class Actinomycetes; order Kitasatosporales; family Streptomycetaceae; genus Streptomyces; species Streptomyces rubrogriseus. The sequence goes on from NZ_CP116256.1 coordinate 2,872,118, forward strand.
TGGCTAGCCGACCTCTCCGTTGCACGAAGTGTGCTGGGCAAGTCAGCGTCGTTGAAGACGTCTCCGGAGTTGTCGACTGGGGGCTCGCCCTCGTGGACGACGACGGCACGGTTCGACCCGCCGTCCAGTACATGGAGTTCCAGCGAGGCGACCCCATCCGCGCTCGCGCGGTCTGCACGGATCCGGAGTGCGGCCACGAGTGGACGCTCCGTCGGCGCTTCGATCCCCTCCGGGGCGAGGAGCCAGCGGCGAGTTGGTCGCCCGTCACCGGCACTGGATGGCGCTAACAGATCGCAGCAGGATCGGTGAGTGAAGCCCCGGCCAGGGAAAGTGGCCGGGGCTTCGTCGTGCACTCTACGCCGCTGTGGTGATCTCGTCGCGGACGGCGGCCACCCACTCGTCCCGCAGCTCCTCATACCGGGCCCGCGTCGGCCCCCACAACCAGCCCCCGGTCGCCTCCAACAGGACGCGGATCTCCGCATCCACGGCCGCAGCAGACCGCAGCCCGGGGTGCGGCGAAGAGGAAGGCGGCATGCCCACGATCCTACGGCGACGGTCTGACAGGCGGCTACGAATCGGCGGAGCGGTCGGCAATGTACGTGCCCTTCGCGGGCAACGTCACCACAAGCCCTCGCTGCCGCAGATCCTCTACGGCTCGCCGAATGGTGCCCACGGCTACTCCGGCCTGTTCGGCCATCTCCCGCTCGCCCTCCAGGCGGGCGCCCGGCCGCAGCTCACCGGCTTCAATGCGGCGCGCAATCCAGTCCGCGACCTGCTGCCACGCATACACGGGCCGGGTCGGGTCGACGACAGGCTCCTGATCACCCATGAGTGGAACGTAGAGAGGCCTACCGCGCCACGCCTCCGCAGGTAGCGGCGTGCTGCTCCATGTAGCGGTATAGAGCAGTAGGCAGCGGTACCCTGCAATTGCATGCAGTGCCCCGGCGGCCGTGCGACCGACCCCGGGGCTGGCCGACACCCTGGGAGCGTCGACGATGACCAACCCTACGGACCACCCCACCATTCAGGAACGGGACGTCCAGCAGTTACTCGACGATGCCGCAGCCGCAACCGGCATCCTCCCTACCATCGGCCAATGCCAGCAGCTCAACGACGAACTGCGCCGCCTCCTCGCCGACCTCGACCAGCAGGTGCGGCATCGGCAGACGGGTCTCACGGCACGGTCTCGCGACTGGTACGCCGCCGACCGGCTCCTCGTCGATACGGGGGCGGTGCTGGCCGAAACGATGGGGCTCGGCCTGCTGTCCGCGGCGACCCATGTCGCGGCCCTCGGCCGGCAAGCCGCAGCCGTCCTGCGATGGCTCGAGGTGTAGCGGGCTGCGTGGCGGGTCAGTAGACGCGGGTGGATCGGGGTCGACTGCCGGAACGTTTGGCCAACGCTTGACCTGCGGTGATCGTTTCGCACGGGGCGCGTTTACATCGTTGAGAAATGTTCAGTGGACACGCTTCCCTCTTCAACAAAACTGAGCTTTACTCTGGGTTCCGGCATATGCACAGTCGGGCAGCACGGGGCGGGCGGCTACATGCCGGACGCTAGACGGATCAGCCACCGATCCATCGGCAGGATGAGGTCAGCAGTCTCCAGGGGGCGACCGGAATGGTCGAAGCGAGTGCGGACGACACGGAACGCCAACGTGTCCACCAGCAGACCCAACGCGTGCGCCTGCTCCTCCGCCAACTCCACACACCCCAGCTCCGCCGTGTACGAGACGTGCGACTGACGCCGGCCGCGCCACCAGGACGACACCAGCATCGCCGACCTGCCCCCAGGGTCCAGGCACTCCACCGTCTCGTGCCGCAAGGACGCACCCACGTCGACGCCAAGACGGGCAGCCAATTCCACCGTGGCGGGCCGCGGGCGGGTATCGGTGGTCTCGCTGGAGAACGGCCAGGCGGCGTCCGCATCCGTGAGAGTGCGCATAGCTGGAGGATGCGCCACATACACGGCCCGGCGCTCCTCGCCCGCCAAAACGCCCTGACGGCGCAGATGCACATAGGCGAGGCGAACGGTTTGAGGGTTTACGCCGAGTTCGGCAGCTAGCTCGGCACGCGACGGCAGATCCTGACCCGGCCGCCACTCGCCTGCGGCGATACGGCGCCGGATGTCAGCAGCGATACGCCGATACCGCGCATCCTCTGCCATCCGAACCCCTGACGATCATGACGTGGAGTCAGACGCTATGAGGCGGATGGCAAGCTGGATATATCCAGCCCAGGCGCGCCAGCCCAGGCAGGCGCACGGCAACTGAACAGAGAGACTTCGGCACCCGCAGCATTCAGGTGGCTGCGGTTGCCGCAGAGCCCCGACCGCCGCCCTGCGAAGGAGTGCACACACGCAGGGCTAGACGTGCTCCAGTGCACTCGAACGCCTGTTCACCTCTTCGGGTGAACTCGCCCAATCGAGTGCGTTCGTCTTCGGCCGACGGGCATCAGCACAGTTCACCCGCTAACCCTCAGGAGGTAACCCACGAGCCGCCACGCCCACCGACACCAGTTACGCGCCGCCCGCTGACAGGACGGCGCTCACCCTCCGGAAGTCCTCAGCCGCAAGGCACCGAGCTACCCACTCGGGACTTCCGCCAAGATCGGCCCGCGACTACCCCCAGTGGTCGCCGGCCTTGAAGCCGCCCTCCGGGATCGCTGGCCCTACCTCCCAAGTAGGCGCTCCCGGAGGGCGGTGTTCGATTCTCCACCCTTGCCGTGGGAGAACAGTGGGAGAACCGGGCCGCAAATCGCTCCAATCCTCTACGCGATTCCGCGAGAATCTACGCTGCCCTCCATGCCAATAGGCACTCGCAAACCTGCACCTACAACCCTGGCTAGTGCGCCGACTCGGCCGCATGAGGACTCAGCACACCCACGCTGACCAGCACAATGATGACGACGCCGAGCGCGATGCGGTACCAGACGAACGGCATGAAGCTCTTGGTGGAGATGAACTTCATGAACCAGGCGATGACCACGTACCCGGTGGCGAAGGCGATGACCGTGGCGAAGAGCGTCGGTCCCCAGGAGACGTGGTCGCTCTCCATCGCGTCCTTCAGCTCGAAGACGCCGGAGGCGAGCACCGCGGGGATCGCGAGCAGGAACGAGTACCGGGCGGCCGCCTCGCGCCGGTAGCCCATGAAGAGGCCGCCGCTGATCGTCGCGCCGGAGCGCGAGACGCCGGGGATGAGGGCCGCCGCCTGGCACAGGCCGTAGATCAGGCCGTCCCGCACGCCCAGGTTCTCCAGCTCCTTGCGCTGCTGGGGAGCGCGGTGCCGGCCGCCCTTCTCGTCCCGGGCGGCCATCCGGTCGGCGATGCCGATGATCACGCCGACGACGATCAGCATCGTCGCGGTGATCCGCAGGTCGCGGAAGGGGCCCTCGATCTGGTCCTTCAGCGTCAGGCCGAGCACGCCGATCGGGATCGAGCCGACGATCACCAGCCAGCCCATGCGCGCGTCGGGGTCGTGGCGCATCGACTTGTCGGTGAGGGAGCGCGTCCACGCCGCGATGATCCGCCCGATGTCCTTGCGGAAGTAGATGAGCACCGCGGCCTCGGTGCCGATCTGCGTGATCGCCGTGAAGGCCGCGCCCGGGTCGTGCCAGCCGGAGAACGCCGCGGTCAGCCGCAGGTGCGCGCTGGAGGACACGGGGAGGAACTCGGTCAGTCCCTGGACGAGTCCGAGGACGAGGGATTCAAACCAAGACATGGAGTTGCGTCAGTCCAAGTGGCGATCGGAGAACGGCGGGGAACGGTCGGCGGACACGCCGAACCGTCGCGTGCGGTGATCGGGACCTGGCGTGCCGTGGGGCAGCGTAGCGCCCCGAAATGAACCCCGGACGACGGGGGTGAGCGGGCCCGCTGTCGCTCTCCCTCGACGGCATCGACCTCTTCGAGGTCGACGAGGTCTTCGCGAGCGGGCCTCGTCGACCATCAGCTCAGCGCGCGCTCAGCCGGTGCCGCTTGCGCCAGGCCACCACCGCGCCCGCGAGCCCCGGCAGGGCGATGCAGGCCAGCGCGATCAGGAAGGCGGGGGAGGTCGGCGTCGAGGCACGGGCGCCCGCGACGACGTAGGCGGCGGTGTTGGGGATCGAACCGAGCCCCGTCGCCAGCAGGAAGGGGAGCAGACCCATGCGGGACACGGCCGCGCAGTAGTTGGACGCCGCGAAGGGCACCCCCGGGAACAGCCGCATCGCCAGCATCGTCCGGAAACCGTGCCGGCTCAGCTGCCCGTCCGCGGCCTTCAGCCACTTGCCCCGCAGCAGCGGGCGCAGCGCCTCCTGGCCGAGGACCCGGCCGAGGCAGAAGGCGACCCCGGCACCGAGCACCGTCCCCGCCAGCGCGGAGGCCAGCCCCAGCTGCGAGCCGAACAGCGCGCCGGCCGCCAGGTTGAGCAGCGGACGCGGCACGAAGGCGACCGTGCACAGCCCGTACGCCACCGCGTACGCGACGGCCGCCGCGGCGCCCCCGAGCTGAGGCGGCCAGCCGTTCGTCAGCAACTGCTGCGGCTGGAACAGCACCACCGTCGTCGCGGCCGAGGCCAGCAGGGCGACGAGCAGGGAGAGCCGGGACCACGGCGACAGCAGCACTCTCGTCACACGCGCGGCGAAGCCGGTCGGAGCGACCGGTCCTGCGGCGGCGACGGCGAGTTCGGCGGCGGCGGTCCGGGGAGAGACCGTGGCGGTGCCCCCAGAGCGGGTGGTGGCATCGAGCATCCGGTGACACTAACCGACAAATGTGTGTGATCGCCGTATGGTGCGTCTCATGAGCGTCACAGCCCGGCCGATTCCGGACGCGCCGCCGAGCACCCTCGCCGACACGGTACTGGAGCGGATCACCCTCGAATACCCGTCAGCGGCCGACCCGGGGCGGGCCGTCGGGCTCCGGGCGTACATGAAGGACGTGGCGCCGTTCCTGGGCATGACCTCGCCCGTTCGCCGCTCCCTGTCCCGCACCGTGCTGGCGGGGGTGCCCCGCCCGGAAGAGTCGGACTGCACCGCGGTCGCGCTGCGCTGCTGGCGGCTGCCCGAGCGCGAGTACCACTACTTCGCCGTCGACTACCTGCGCCGGTATGTGACGCACTGCTCGTCCGGATTCCTGCCCGTGGTGCGGTACCTGCTCACCACGGTCCCCTGGTGGGACACGGTCGACCTGCTCGCCGCACACGTCGTGGGGGGCCTGGTCACCGCCGACCGCGGCCTCACGGCCGACATGGACGCCTGGATCGAGGACGAGGACCGCTGGCTGGTCCGCGCGGCCCTCCTCCACCAGCTGCGGTACAAGGAACGCACCGACACCGACCGCCTCTTCGGGTACTGCCTGCGCCAGTCCGGCCACGGCGACTTCTTCGTCCGCAAGGCCGTCGGCTGGTGCCTGCGCGAGTACGCCAAGACCGACCCGGACACCGTGCGCGCCTTCGTGGCCGAGCACCGCGCGCGCCTCGCGCCGCTGTCCGCGCGGGAGGCACTGCGGACCATCGGCCCGTAGCGCCGGACCGGGACCGGTACCGCTCTCGAACTGCCGTTCCATCAAAAACCATTCGACGTGCGACGAAGCGTCGGCGATGATCTGCCTCATGTTCCGGTACGCCTTCCACCTCGCAGCATCCGCGGTCGCGGATGCCCCGAAGGCTGCCGTCGCCCACTTCACCGCCGCAGTCGACGGCGCCCGAAGCTGACCCTCCCCGGATCGTCCGGCGGACCCCGCAGGGGGAGGGTCGGCCGGCCCCAGGGGTCCCCACCACCGCCACGAGGCTTCGAGGTACCGCCATGTCCAAGACGGCGTACGTCCGCACCAAACCGCATCTGAACATCGGCACGATGGGCCATGTCGACCACGGCAAGACCACCCTGACCGCCGCCATCACCAAGGTCCTCGCCGAGCGCGGGGCCGGCGGCACCACCCAGTACGTTTCCTTCGACCGCATCGACCGTGCCCCCGAGGAGGCGGCGCGCGGCATCACGATCAACATCGCGCACGTCGAGTACGAGACCGACACCCGGCACTACGCCCACGTCGACATGCCCGGCCACGCCGACTACGTCAAGAACATGGTCACCGGCGCCGCCCAGCTCGACGGGGCGATCCTCGTCGTCTCCGCGCTGGACGGGATCATGCCGCAGACCGCCGAACACGTGCTGCTCGCCCGGCAGGTGGGCGTCGACCACATCGTGGTCGCGCTCAACAAGGCCGACGCGGGTGACGAGGAGCTGACCGACCTGGTCGAGCTGGAGGTACGCGAACTGCTCACCGCGCACGGCTACGGCGGCGACGCCGTGCCCGTCGTACGGGTCTCGGGGCTGAAGGCCCTGGCGGGCGACCCGCGGTGGACGGCCTCCGTCGAGGCGCTGCTCGACGCCGTGGACACGTACGTGCCCATGCCCGAGCGGTACCTGGACGCGCCGTTCCTGCTGCCGGTGGAGAACGTGCTCACCATCACCGGTCGCGGCACCGTCGTCACCGGCGCCGTCGAGCGCGGCACCGTGCGCGTCGGCGACCGGATCGAGGTGCTCGGCGCGTCCGTCGAGACGGTCGTCACCGGCCTGGAGACCTTCGGCAAGCCGATGGAGGAGGCACAGGCCGGGGACAACGTGGCGCTGCTGCTGCGCGGGGTCGCCCGCGACACGGTGCGCCGCGGGCAGGTGGTCGCCGCACCCGGCAGCGTCGTCCCGGCGCGGCGTTTCCGGGCCCGGGTGTACGTGCTCCCGGCGCGCGAGGGCGGCCGCTCCACGCCGCTCACCACCGGATACCGGCCGCAGTTCTACATCCGCACCGCGGACGTGGTCGGCGACGTGGACCTCGGCGAGGAGGCCGTCGCCCGGCCCGGGGACACCGTCACCATGACGGTCGAGCTGGGGCGGGACATGCCGCTGGAGACGGGGCTCGGCTTCGCGATCCGCGAGGGCGGCCGCACCGTGGGGGCGGGGACCGTGACCGCGGTGGAGTGAGCGCGCTGGGTGAGCGCGCTGGGGCGAGCGCGGCGGGGTGTGCGCGGTGGAGCGGGCGGTCCGCCGGGCACCGGCACAATGGGCGGGTGAACGAAGCCATACCCGTCAGCCGGGTCACCGACCACGGCACCGCCAAGCTCATGCCCGACGTCGACCGGGCACGGGCCTGGCTGCTCACCGTGGACGGGGCGCCGCAGTCGTACGTCGACCTGGACGAGCCGGCGCACCTGGAGTTCGAGTACACGCGCCGGCTCGGCCACGTCCTGGACACGGTCGCCGAGCCGGGGCGCGCGCTGGACGTCCTGCACCTGGGCGGCGGCGCGTTCACCCTGCCCCGGTACGTGGCCGCGACCCGGCCCGGCTCGCGGCAGGACGTCGTGGAGGCCGACCGGGGGCTGCTCGACCTGGTCGCCGAGCACCTGCCGCTGTCGCCGGGCGCGGGCATCACCGCCCACGGTGCCGATGCCCGCGCCTGGCTGGCGGCCGCCCCCGCGGACTCGGCCGACGTACTGGTCGCCGACGTCTTCGGGGGCTCACGCGTGCCCGCGCACCTGACGTCCCTCGGCTATGTGCGCGAGGCGGCCCGGGTCCTGCGCGCCGACGGCGTCTACGTGGCCAACCTGGCCGACGGGGCGCCGTTCGGCTTCCTGCGCGGTCAACTGGCCGGATTCGCCGCCTTCTTCGAGGAACTGGCGCTGATCGCCGAACCGGGGGTGCTGCGCGGGCGCCGCTTCGGCAACGCGGTGCTCGTCGCCGCGCACCGGCCGCTGGACACCGCGGCGCTGGCCCGGCGCACCGCCGCCGACGCCTTCCCGGCCAGGGTCGAGCACGGGCCCGCCCTGCGGGACTTCGTCGGCGACGCCCGTCCGGTGCGGGACGAGGACGCCGTACCGTCGCCCGAGCCGCCGGCCGGGGCGTTCGGCATCGGCTGAGCGACGCGACCGGCCGGTGTGCCTAGGACTCGGTCGGCGGTTCCTCGGTGAGGCGCACGGTGGCGAGGATCTTCTGGACCGTCGCCTCCGGGATCTCCTCCTTGACGCCCTTGGGGCCGTAGAGGTTCCAGGTGACGAAGTCGCCCGCGCCGTTCTTGAACGCGAAGGTGATCGCCTTGCCCTCGGTGTCGCACTTGCCCTTCTTGGGAGCGCCCTCCGAGTGCGCCGTGATGACACTCCCCTTGATGCCCGAAGCGGTGGTGTACGGCTTCGGCTTGCCGTACTTCACGCTCTTCTTGTCCGGCTCGGTGTAACCGCCGTAGATCCACCACGGCACCCGTGTCTCGGCCGCCTGGTCGGTGGTCTTGGCGCCGCTCTCGCCGCGGGTGCCCGTGGTGGCGAGGGCGGTGGTCTCCTTGCGGCCGTCCTTGTTCTCGTCGGTCGTGCACCACTCGGACTTCAGGTAGGCCGGAGCGGTGACCGTGGTGCGGTCGGTCTTCCCGTCCTCCTCCCACTCGAAGCCGACGCTGGTGTCGGTGCTGTCGATCTCCCAGTCCGCGGGCACGTCGAACATGGTGCCGAAGCGCGGGTTGGCGACGACCTTCCAGCCGTCGACGGTGGCCTTCGCGCCCTCGCCCCCGCGCGGGTTCTCGTCGGAGCCCGACGCGCTCGGGTCGGCGGTGGGGGACTCGGACTTCTCCACGGTCGGGCTCGCGGACGTCTTCTTGTCCTTGCCGTCGTCCGCCTTGTCGTCCTTGTCACCACCGAGCACCAGGAAGCCGGTGACGCCCGCGGCCACGACCACGGCGAGCGACGCGACGATCGCGACCAGCTTCGTCCGGTTGCCGCCACCTCCGCCACCGCCGCCCGTGGCCGGCTGCGGAACGGTGGCCGGCTGCGGCGTGCTCCACTGCTGCTGGCCGTACGCGCCGGGCTGCTGCTGGTAGCCCGGCTGCTGATACGGATTCGGCTGCTGGTACCCCGGCTGCTGGTACGGATTGTTCTGCGGGTTCTGCTCGCCCCCGGGCGGCTGCTGTCCTGGCCACATGAGCAGTCACCCTAATGCCGCCCAGGAAACGATTCGGTCACCGACCCTTGTCAGGGACGTACCGAAACCCGGAAGCCTAGGCGTCCGAAGGGGTGTACTCCCTGACGGTGGCCAGAATGCTGCGCACGGTGGCGTCGGTCACCTCGTCGGCGACGCCCGCGGCGCCGAAGAACGACCACGACACGAAGTCGCCGTCGGCGGACTTGAAGGCGAAGGTGGTCGCCTTGCCCTCCACGTCGCACTTGCCCTTCTTCGCCACCCCGGCCGACCGGGAGGTGGCCAGGCTGCCCTCGATGCCGGAGTCGGTGGTGAAGGGCGTCACCGGCCCCGTCGAGACCTTGTCCCGGTCCGGCTGGGCGAAGGCCCCGTAGACCCAGGTCGCGGAGTCGGTCCTGGCGATCTCCTCGGTGCTCCGGGCGCCGTTGTTGCCGCGGGTGCCCGCACTGGCCAGGGGCGTGTACTCGACCGAGCCGTCCCGGTCGCCGTCCGACCCGCACCACTTCTCCTTCAGCACGGCGGGGGCCTTCATGGCGACCAGGGGCTTCTCGTCGGGGTCGTCGTCCTCGGCGACGTAGGTCACCCAGTCGCGGGACTGCGGCACCCAGGACGCCGGTACGTCGAAGGCGAGGCCGTGGTCGGGGTTGGCCACGACGGTCCAGCCCTCGACGGTGGCCTTCGGGGCGCCGTCCCCGCCGCGCGGGTCGTCGGCGGGGGACGCGGACGGCGCGGAGGCGGACGGAGAGGAGGCGGTGGGGCCGGGCCGTGCCCCGTCGTCCTCGCCGCCGCCCAGGAGCACCGCCCCGGTCACCGCGGCGGCGACCACCACGACCGCGGCCGCGACGATCGCCACCACCTTCGTACGGCCGTCGCCGGGCCCCCGGCCGGCCGGTCCGCCGGACGCGACGGTGGGGGCGTTCCAGGGCGCGGGCTGCTGCTGTCCCGGGTGCGGCTGCTGCTGGTAACCGGGCTGCCGGTACGGGTTGGGCTGCCGCGGGTCCGGTCCGCCGGTGGATGACTGCTCTCCTGGCCACATGGGCGCACAGCTTACGGCGATCTTCACGGGTGCCTGGCCCTGGAAGCTACTCGCGGGTAACCTGCCTCCATGAGCGCAGATCAGATGTCGATCGGCGAGTTGCTCGCCGCCACCGTGCCGATGGTCCGGACCCTGAACCTCGAGTATCTGGAGACCACTCCGGAGAAGGCCGTCCTGGCCCTCCCGGACCAGAGCGAGTACCGCAACCACGTTGGCGGACCACACGCCGGAGCCATGTTCACGCTGGGCGAGTCGGCCAGCGGTGCGATCGTGCTGGCCGCCTTCGGCGACCAGCTCTCCCGGGCCGTGCCGCTGCCGGTCACCGCGGAGATCGCCTTCAAGAAGATCGCCCTCGGCCCGGTCACCGCCACCGCGACCCTCGGCCGCCCCGCCGCGGAAGTCGTCGCCGAACTGGACGCGGGCAGCCGGCCCGAGTTCCCCGTGAGCGTCGCCATCCAGCGCGAGGACGGAGCCGTCACCGGTGAGATGACCGTCATATGGACCCTGCGCCCCAACAGCTGACCCCCGCCGACCCGGTACGCTTCCCGGTGCGCCTCGATCGAGACGCACCGGGAACAGGTATCGGGTTCGCGAAGCGGAGGGTGGGGCGTTGCACGTCCAGGAATGGCTCGACACGGTGCCCGCGGCGGCCGTCTACGCCGTCGTCGGACTCGTCATCGGTCTGGAGAGCCTGGGCATTCCGTTGCCCGGCGAGATCATCCTGGTGTCGGCGGCCCTGCTGTCGTCGCAGCACGGCGGGATCGACCCGCTGGTCCTCGGCGCCTGCGCCAGCGCGGGCGCGGTGATCGGCGACTCCATCGGGTACGCCATCGGCCGCAAGGGCGGCCGGCCCCTGCTGGCCTGGCTGGGCAGGAAGTTCCCCAAGCACTTCAGCGAGGGGCATGTCGCCACCGCCGAGCGGTCCTTCCAGAAGTGGGGCATGTGGGCCGTGTTCTTCGGCCGCTTCGTCGCCCTGCTGCGGATCTTCGCGGGCCCGCTGGCCGGTGTGCTGCGGATGCCGTACTGGAAGTTCCTGATCGCCAACGTCCTCGGCGGCATCGTCTGGGCGGGCGGCACCACCGCCGTCATCTACTACGTCGGCGTCGTCGCGGAGGACTGGCTCAAGCGCTTCTCGTGGCTCGGCCTGGTGGTGGCGGTCCTGATCGGCGTCGCCTCGATGCTGATCGTCAAGCGCAGGGCGGGCAAGGCCCACCTGGAGCCCGAGCCGGTCACCGCCGGGGAGTGAAGCGCCCCGACAGGGGCGCGGGGAACTGCGCGGGCGACCACAGACAACCCGCAGCCGGCCTCCCGCAGGAGCTACCCCACCGCTTCCCCGTGCTGCCGAGCCAGCGCCGCGTACATCGTGCCGTTCAGCGTGACCCCCTGACGCTCCTCCTCCGTCAGCTCCCGCCTCACCTTCGCCGGCACCCCCGCCACCAGCGACCCCGGCGGCACCCGCATCCCCTGCGGGACCAGCGCCTGGGCGGCGACCAGTGAACCGGCGCCGATCACCGCGCCGTTGAGCACCGTGGCACCCATGCCGATCAGGCAGTCGTCCTCGACGGTGGCGCCGTGCACCACGGCGTTGTGCCCGATGGAGACGCGCTCGCCGACGGTGACGGGGAAACCGGGGTCGGCGTGGAGCGTGCAGTTGTCCTGGACGTTGCTGCTCGCCCCGACGGAGATCCGCTCGACGTCGCCGCGCAGCACCGCGCCGTACCAGACGCTCGCCCCGGCGTGCAGTGTCACGTCCCCGACGACCGAGGCGGTCGGCGCCACGAAGACCTCCGCGTCCACCTTCGGGTCCTTGCCGCCGATGCCCGTGATCAGCGCCTGCTGCGTCATCTTCGCCTCCTGCTCGGGTGTTGTACGGCACCGTACGCCACCCGGTGGGGTGAAGATCACAGCATGGTGCGGTCCTGGCCGCGGCGCGCGCGGTCTACCGTGAGCGGGTGCCCCACCGCAAGAACACGTTCTCGTCCTGGCGGAGCCGCCTCGCGCAGAAGGCCGTCCACGCGGGCTGGGCCTGGGTGCAGCGCACCGGTTCCGTCACCGCCGCGCACCCAGGGCGGTTCCGGTTCGGCGCGCTGGGCACGGGCACCCGGCTCGCCTTCCCGCTCGGCACGGTCTTCGGCGAACCCTGGATCCACGTCGGCGCGCACTGCATCATCGGCGAGCAGGTCACGCTGACCGCCGGGCTCATGCCCGACCTCGACCTCGGTCCGGAGCCGATCCTGCGCATCGGCGACGGGGTCGTCCTCGGCCGCGGCAGCCACGTCATCGCGGACACCACCGTCACCATCGGCAGCGACTGCTACTTCGGCCCGTACGTCTACGTCACCTCCACCAACCACTCCTACGACGATCCGCAGCAGCCCATCGGCAAGCAGTGGCCGCGGATGGACCCGGTGGAGATCGGCCCCGGCTGCTGGATCGGCACCGGCGCGGTGATCCTGCCCGGCGCGCGGATCGGGCGGAACGTGGTCGTGGCCGCCGGTGCCGTGGTCCGGGGCACGGTCCCCGACCACGCCGTGGTGGCGGGCGCCCCCGCCCGCGTCGTACGGCGCTGGACACCGGCCGAGGGCTGGCAGCCGCCGCTGCGGACCCCGGCTCCGGTGCCGATCCCCGACGGGATCACGCCGGGGCAGCTGCGGGAGCTGTCGAAGCTGGACGACGAGGCGGTGGCCCGTCTCGCCGAACTGGACGACCCGGAGCGGGCCTCGGGCAGGCTCGCCGAACCGGCCGCGGAGGGCTGAACGGGCGCCAGTGCCGGGCGGGCGTCGGCCTCAGCCCGTCGCCAGCAGCAGTGTCCCCACCAGCGCGAGGCCCGCGCCGGCCGCCTGCGCGGCACGCAGCCGATCGCTCGGGAACCCCCGCGCGGCCAGCGCGGTCACCACCGGCCAGGCCCCCACAGGACGCTGGTGGCCAGGGCGAACAGCGCTGTCATGATCCGGTCGCCTCGCAGTACAGTTCGGTGGACCTTCGGGTGCAGCAGACCATAGTTCGATCCGCTGCACCACGTCATTCAAAATAATGTACGCACCTGTACGAGTCCCTGGACGGAACGTGGCGGACCTCGACCTCCTGACCCAGTCCCTGGCGCGCAACGTCAAGCGCTGGCGCGGCGAACGCGGCTTCACCCTGGAGGCGCTGGCCGCGCGCGCCGGGGTCAGCCGCGGCATGCTCATCCAGATCGAGCAGGCCCGCACCAACCCCAGCCTCGGTACCGTCGTGAAGATCGGCGACGCCCTCGGCGTCAGCATCACCACCCTGCTCGACCGGGAACAGGGGCCTGCGGTCCGCGTCGTTCCCGCCGACGAGGCCGTCCGCCTCTGGCACACCGACGCCGGCAGCTTCAGCCGGCTGCTCGCCGGGGTGGAGGCGCCCGGCCCGCTGGAGATGTGGGAATGGCGGCTGATGCCGGGCGAGAGCAGCCTCTCCGACCCGCACCCCACCGGCACCGTCGAGCTGGTGCACGTCACCTCCGGCGAACTCGCCCTCACCGTCGACGGGGTGACCCACCACGTGCCCACGGGCGCGAGCGCCTCCTTCGAGTCCGACACCCCGCACACCTACGGCAACGAGGGTGACGCGCCGATGGAGATGATCATGGCGGTCTCGGTGCCGCCCGTCCGCTGAGACGGCCGCTCACCGGGGCTCGGGCGGTTGTTAGCGTGCCGCCATGCACGCACCCATCGGGAACTTCGACGGCGCCACGCCCGCCCCGGACCGCCTCGACGCGCTGACCCGCCCGGTCGCCGACGCCGTACGCCACTGGAGCGGCACCGTACCCGCCGACCAGATCCTCTACGTCGACACCGAACCGGACTGGGCCGACACCGCCACCTTCGTCGAGCACTACGGCCGTGAGCTGCTCGAACAGTCCGCCAACTGCGTGGTGGTCACCGGCAAGCGCGGCGGCGGCACGACGCTCGCCGCCTGCGTGGTCCTCTCCACCACCCGGGTCGACGTCAACGGTGTCGTGCGCCGCCGGCTCGGGGCGCGCAAGGCATCCTTCGCGCCGATGGACACGGCCACCGGGGAGACCGGCATGGAGTACGGCGGCATCACCCCGGTCGGCCTGCCCGCCGAGTGGCCCGTGCTGGTGGACTCGGCCGTCGTCGACCTGCCGTACGTCCTCGTCGGCAGCGGACGCAGGCGCGGCAAGCTGCTCGTGCCGGGCAAGGCCTTCGCGGAGCTGCCCGGCGCCGAGGTGCTGGAAGGACTGGGCGTCGCCTGACCCGTCACGCGGGGGCGTGGTGGGCGAGCGCCAGGTGCGGATCCGCCTCGCCCGGGGACGGCGCCGGGTCGGCGTGGACCAGGGCGGCGGACAGCCGCGGCACCGCGTGCAGCAGGGCGTGTTCGGCCGCCACGGCGATGCGGTGGGCCTCGCGGACCGTCGCCTCGCCGTCCACCACCAGCGCCACCTCGGCGCGCAGCCGGTGCCCGATCCAGCGCAGCCGCAGCTCGCCCACCCCGCGCACGCCGGGAACCTCGCCCAGTACGCGTTCGGCCCGGTCCACCAGCGCGGGGTCGACGGCGTCCATCAGCCGCCGGAACACCTCGCGCGCCGCGTCCCGCAGGACGAGCACGATCGCGGCCGTGATCGCCAGCCCCACGACCGGGTCGGCGAGCCGCCACCCCAGTGCCGCGCCGCCGGCGCCCAGCAGTACGGCCAGGGAGGTGTACCCGTCCGTGCGGGCGTGCAGGCCGTCGGCCACCAGCGCGGCGGAGCCGATCTCCCGGCCCACGCGGATCCGGTGGTGGGCCACCCACTCGTTGCCGGCGAAACCGACCAGGGCGGCCACCGCCACCGCCGGGACGTGTGCGACCGGGCGCGGGTCGAGCAGCCGGTCGACCGCCGTCCACGCCGCGAAGACGGCGGACGCGGCGATCGTCAGCACGATCACGATGCCCGCCAGATCCTCCGCCCGCCCGTAGCCGTAGGTGAAGCGCCGGGTCGCCGCGCGCCGGCCGAGGACGAAGGCGATGGCCAGCGGAACGGCGGTCAGCGCGTCCGCGGTGTTGTGCACCGTGTCCCCGAGCAGCGCCACCGATCCGGAGGCCACGACCACGGCCGCCTGTGCCAGCGCCGTGGCGCCGAGCACTGCCAGCGACACCCACAGCGCGCGCAGCCCGCGGGCCGAGGCCTCCAGGGCCGGGTCCAGCTTGTCCACGCTCTCGTGGGAGTGGGGTGTGAGCCGGTGGGCGAGGAAGTGCGCGAACCGGCGCCATCGGGCGGCGGGGGAGCGGTCGTGGTGGGGGTGTCCGTCGTCGGGGTGATCGTGCTGGAGGTGGTCGTGGTGATCGTGTTGGTGCTGAGGGCGGTCCTGGTGATCGTGATGGTGCCGGTGCGGGTCGCTCATGGGTGCCCCTTCCGGTGCTCGGTGCCGGGCGTCTTTCGGTGTCCGGCGGCCGGTGTGTCGGTGCGACGGGTGGACGCGCGCGGTCCGTCCCGCCATTATGTGCGTATGAGCGCACGCATGCACCTGTCACCTGCGGACGATGCGCACCCGCGTACACCGGGCGAGGAGCAGTTCGCCCTCGCCGCCGAGATCCTCGCGCTGCTCGGCGACCGCACCCGCCTGACCCTGCTGCACGCCCTGACCGGCGGCGAGGCCGACGTCACCACCCTCACCGAGGCCTGCGGGGCGGCCCGTCCGGCGGTCAGCCAGCACCTGGCCCGGCTGCGCCTCGCGGGGCTGGTCGGCACCCGCAAGGAGGGGCGCCGGGTCGTGTACTCACTGCGCGACGGACATCTGCGCCGCCTGGTCGACGAGGCGCTGAACGTGGCCGACCACCGGCTCGGCGACCGGCCGCTCCACGACTGAGCGACCTGCCGTCCCGGCCGTCCGGGCGCTCAGTCGGCGGTCCGCACACCGAGGTACCGCTCGGCGAACTCCGCCGCCGCGGCCGGTGAGGAGAACAGGCGCCGCAGCCGGGCCAGCGCGGCACCCGCGCGGTAGGGGTCCCCGGACGCCGTGCCGTGGTACATCTCCGCGAGCCACTGGGAGAACTCCTGGTAGTCCCACACCCGGGCGAGACACGCGTCCGAGTAGCCGGCCAGTGCGGAGTCCTCACCCTGCGTCAGGGACGCGACCAGCCCGTCGCCGAGCAGGAAGGCGTCGTGCAGGGCGAGGTTCAGCCCCTTGGCGGCGATGGGCGCGGTCAGGTGGGCCGCGTCCCCGGCCAGGAAGAGCCGCCCGAAGGTCATCGGCTCGACCACGTAACTGTGCATGTCGAGCACGCGCTTCTCGATCAGGCGCCCCTCTGCGAGCGGTGGTGCGCCCGCCGCGCCGAGCCGTACCCGCAGCTCGGCCCAGACCCGCTCGTGCGGCCAGTTCTCCGGGTCGTCGCCCGGCGGACACTGGAGGTAGTAGCGGGTCACCTCGGGGCTGCGCGCCATGTGCCCGGCGAAGCCGCGCGGATGCATGCCGAACACCACGCAGTCCGAGGACGGCGGTGCCTCGGCCAGCAGCGCCAGCCAGCCGACGCCGTAGTCGTGACGGGCGAGGCGGACCCGCCCGGCGGGCAGCGACGCGCGCGTCACGCCGCGGGCACCGTCGCACCCCGCGACGAAGTCCGCCTCCACGAACCGGCGTTCACCGGAGTCGGGGCAGACGTACGACACCGTCGGCCGGGCGGACCCGGCGCCGTGCAGGCGCACGTCCCGGACGCCGAACCGGATCTCCCCGCCGCGCACGTCCGCGTACTCCCGGACCAGGTCCGTCACCAGGAACTGCTGCGGGTAGACGAAGTGATGGCGCCCCGTCAGCCCGGTGTACCCGAAGCGGTACCGCTCCCCGGCGAACCGGAACTCGCACTCGGTGTGGGCCTGCGCCCGCTCCAGCAGGGTCCGTGCCAGCCCGCGCCGTTCCAGCCCGCGCACGGCCCACTCCTCGATGACACCCGCCCGCGGCCGGTGTTCGACGACTTCGCGGGTCTCGGTCTCCAGCACCAGGCAGTCGACACCCGCGGCGCGCAGGATGTTGCCGACGGTCAGCCCGGCCGGGCCCGCGCCCACCACGACGACTGAAAAGCGGTGCGGCGCCGCTGAGTTGGGAAGCCGGGAGGGTGCGGTCACGCGGACATTATGGCGGCGGTGCACGGGCCACCGGAACGGTCGCGACGGCCCTCCCCGCGGGAAAACACCTGGCGGGCCCGGCCGGCGCGGCTTATGCTCCCCGCGATGACTACTCCTCCTTCCGGCAGATTGGGGGACCCGTCCGCGCAAGGTGAGTGCTGATGGCCACTCACTTCGTGAACGGGGACTCCGACTCCCGCCTTTCCTTCTGGCAGCGCGTGCGCGAGTTCGCCGTGCCGCCCTCCATGATCGAGACCGCGACCGCGCGCCGCCGTGCCGGGGACTGGGCGGGCGCGTGCGCCGCCGCGGCCGTCGACGTCGACCTCGACCTGCGCTCCGTGGCCCGCACCCACGGCCGCTCCCTCGCCTCCCGGCTCCGCATCGACCTGCGGCACCTCGCTCCCGACCTGCTGCGCTGGCACATGCCGAGGATCGCCCCGGACGGACTGCTGCGCCCGGGCCTCACCCTCACCCTGGCCCGCTACGCCACCGAGGGCCGCGACGGCGTAGGGCCGGTGCATCTCGTCGCCCGTACCCCACCCGCCTGGGCGGACGGCGGTCAGCGCGTCAGCCTGGCCCTGTGGGACTGCTCGGGCGCGGACGCCGGTCCCGCACGGCACCCGCATCCCCGGCCGAGCAGACGCTTCCGGCTCGACCTGCACCGTCACCTGTGGGACGCGCGCCGAACCGATGAGCTGCGCCTGCGCTCGGGCGCCGACCTGCCGCCGTCCGCCGACGGCCCCTCCGAAACCGCCGGCCCGTGGGGAGCTGTGCCGCCGGGGCTGCGCTGCGCCGTGGGCCGGTGGGAGGCCGAGGCGCGGATCCTGCTCCGGGCCGAGGACACCGGCGGCGGGACGGTCGTCGTACGGGTCGGGTCCGGACAGCGGCTCGCCCTGGAACTGGACGCGGACGAATCCCCCTCGGCCACGGCGCCGCGGATCGTCGCGGTGCCCACCGGCGGTGCCGTGTCCGCGCTGCCGGTGCTCCCCGACGCGGCCACCTGGGTACTGCCCGACCTGGAACTGGTGCGCGCCGGTGCGATCGAGGCCGATCGGCTGCACCCGCTGGTGGCCCCCGCCCTGGTACCGGACCGGGCGCCGGGCGCCCGGCTCCGGACACCGGATCCGGTGATGGGGCCGCGGGTGGTGGACTGCCGGGGAGCCAGGCACCGGATCGGCCTCGTCGACGGGGTGCTGGCGGCGCTGGACCACGATCCGGCCGAGAGCCGGCGGGAGGAACTGCTCGCCGCGCTGACCGGCACGCCGTTGCCCTGCTTCCAGGTCATCGACGAGGCACACCGACGTCCGCAGTGCCTCCCCGACATCCGCGAACGCCTCAACCACGGGGACACCGCCGGTGCCCTCGCCGCCGTCGAGGCCCTGCTGGGACCCGCCGCACGGCTGCGCGACGGCGACCTGCGGGACGACCTGGAGGCCGCCGCGCTGCGGCGGGTCGCCCACGGGCTGTTCCGCGCGGGCCTCGACGAGCCCGCTCCGGGACGCCTCGCCCCGGACCCGCACCGGCCCCGCGAGGGCCGCTCCCGCCCTCGCCACGCGACGTTCGACTGACCCCGGGGACCGCGGACGTCTTGGCCGCACCGACCCCTCCGCGCCGACCCCTCCGCGCCGACCCCTCCGCGCCGACCCCTCCGCGCCGGACCCCTCCCACGACCGACTGCCCTCGCTATCGACTCCCAGGTGATGACAAATGACGACATGTTCTCCCGCCGTTCCCGCCCAGCTCGACGTCGCCGGTGACCTGCTGGCGCTGCTGCGCGACACGACCACCGAACCCAGGCCCGACATCCAACTGGAGGCACTCACCCTGGCCGTGGCGGCCGACCTCCCCGTGCTGCTCTGGGGAGAGCCGGGGATCGGCAAGACCGCGGCCCTCACACAGCTCGCCACGGCCCTCGATCTGCCGCTCACCACCGTGATCGCCAGCGTGCACGAGCCGTCCGACTTCTCCGGGCTGCCCGTAGTCGGCGACGACCCGGCGGAACAGGGCGTTCCGATGGCCCCGCCGGACTGGGCCGTGCGCCTGGTGCGGGCCGGCCGCGGGCTGCTGTTCCTCGACGAGCTGTCCACCGCGCCGCCCGCCGTACAGGCGGCGCTGCTCCGGCTCGTCCTGGAACGCCGGATCGGCGCGCTCCGGCTGCCGCCCGGCGTCAGGATCGTGGCCGCCGCCAACCCGCGGTCCTCGGCGGCCGACGGCTGGGAGCTGAGCCCGCCGCTGGCCAACCGGTTCGTCCATCTCCAGTGGACCCACGACCAGGACGTCGTCGTACGGGGCCTCGGCGGGACCTGGCCGCGGGCGGCCCTGCCGAGCCTCGACCCGGGCGGGCTGCGCGGGGCGGTGCGTTATGCGCGCCGCGCGGTGTGCGAGTTCCTCACCGCCCGCCCCGGACTCGTGCACCGGCTGCCCAGTGGTGAGACACGCCGGGGCGGTGCCTGGCCGTCGCCCCGGAGCTGGGAGATGACCCTGTGCCTGATCGCCTTCGCGACCGCGGCCGGCTCGTCCAGGGAAGTGCTCTCCCTGCTGGTGCGGGGCACGGTGGGGGACGGTCCCGGCCTCGAACTGATGGCGAGCCTGGACCGGATGGACCTCCCGGACCCGGAGACCCTGCTCGCCGACCCGGCGGGTGCCGTACTGCCCGAACGGGGAGACCTCCGGCAGGCCGTGCTGGACGGGGTGGTCGCCGCCGTGCGCAAACGACCGGAGAAGTCCCGGTGGGACTCGGCGTGGACGCTGCTGGCCCGGGCGATGGAGACCGGCGCCCCGGACGTCGTGGTCGTCCCGGCGACGACCCTCGCCACGCTGCGGCAGCAGGACTGGGACATCCCTGCCTCGATCGAGCGGCTCGCCGGGGCCATGTCCCTCTCACGGCGCGCGGACCGAGCGGCCGACCGCGCGGCGGCACGGCTCGCGGGTACCGCGAAGACGGGCCGATGAAGCGGACGAAGCCGATGACATCAGCCAAGCCGCTGAAGCCGCTCAAGCCGGTGAACCCGCTCAAGCCGATGAACCCGCTCAAGCCGGTGAACCCGGCGAAGCCGACGCCGAGCCCGGTGACGGCCGAGCCCGACCGGGTGCGGGTCGACCTCGACAAGCTCTTCGCCGCCCGGTTGCAGGCCGCCCGGGCCCGGCCCTATCTGGCGACGGCGCTGTTCGCCCTGCACGTCGTCCCGTCGCGCCGGGTGCCGACGATGGCCGTCGACCGGTACTGGCGGTGCTATGTCTCCCCGGTCTTCGTGGACCGCACGCCCGTGGAGGAACTGGCCGGCGTGTGGGTGCACGAGGTCTCGCACCTCCTGCGCGACCACCACGGGCGCAGCGACCGGGTGGCCCGCGAGCGCGGGCTGACCGGGCCGTCGGAACGGCTGCGGATGAACATCGCCGCGGACTGCGAGATCAACGACGACGTGTTCGGCGACGGACTGGTCCGTCCGGAGGGCGCGGTCGATCCGGCGTTCCTGCAACTGCCCGAGGGTCAGCTCATGGAGGACTACCTGAGTCTGTTCCGGCTCGGGCGGCTCACCGAGGGCCTGGCCTGGCTGGACTGCGGCAGCGGTGCCGACGGCCTCGACAGGGAGTGGGACCTCGGCCCGGACGGTGCGGACGGCCTCAGCGAGCAGGAACGGGACGCCGTGCGCTTCCGGGTGGCCCGCGGCATCAGCGCCGCCCCGGGGAGCGCCCCGAAGGGCTGGCGGCGATGGGCGGAGAAGGTGTTCCACCCGGCGCAGCCCTGGCGTCAGTTGCTGGGAGCGGCGGTCCGTTCGGCGACCTCCTCGGGCGGCGCGGGCGAGGACTACACGTACGGCCGGCCGTCGCGCCGCTCGGCGGGAACACCCGGAGTGGTGCTGCCCAGCCTGCGCCGCAGACCGCCCCGGGTCGCCGTGGTCATCGACACCTCCGGATCGGTCAGCGACGCCGAACTGGGCAGCGCCCTGCTGGAGGTCGCCGCGATCGCCCGTGCCGTCGGCGGCCGACGCGACCTGGTCAGCGTCGTGCCCTGCGACGCGGCGGCCCGCCTGGCGCACTCGCTGTGCCGGGACGAGGGGATCGAGCTGGTGGGCGGTGGCGGCACGGACCTGCGCACCGGCTTCGCCAAGGCGCTCGCGGCACGCCCGGCGCCGGACGCCGTCGTGGTGCTGACCGACGGGCAGACGCCCTGGCCGGAGACGCGGCCGGCGTGCCGGACGGTGGTGGGTCTGTTCCCCCGGGAGCGGACCGGCGGCTCCTGGAACGAGGACGACCCCGAGTACGTCCCCGACGCACCGCCCGACTGGGCCCGCGTGGTGGTCATCCAGTCGGGTCCGGGCGCCGGCCGGTGAGCCCCGGCGCGCTCAGCCCAGCCGCGGGATCTCGATCGCCGGGCATCGGTCCATCACCATGGCCAGGCCCGCGTCCCGGGTCCGCCCGTACGCCGCCTCGTCGACCACACCGAGCTGGAACCAGACCGCCCGGGCACCCTTGGCGACCGCCTCGTCGGCGACCGCTCCGGCCAGTTCGCTGTTGACGAAGACGTCGACGACGTCCACGTCGAACGGGATCTCCGCGAGCGACGCGTACCCCTGCTCCCCGTGCACCGACTCCGCCTTGGGGTGTACGGGGACGACGCGCTTGCCGAAGCGCTGCAGCGCCTCGGCGACGCCGTACGCCGCGCGCTGCCGGTTGTTCGACAGGCCGACCACGGCCCAGGTGTCGCCCAGCTCGGTGAGGATCTTGCGGACGGTTGCCTCGTCGCCGTACACCGGCGGCCTCCTCGTGCTCCCGGGCGACCCGCGGATCGGGCCACCCGTTCGGGACAACGGACGGCGACGTGCCGGGATTCCCCCCGGCCTAAGGGGTGCGGCGAGCGCGCCCCTGTGCGCCACCGCGTCGCCGCGCCTACGCTCGCCTCGTGCTGCGCATCATCGACGCCCGGACCGGAGAAACCGCCCCCGCCGCCCCCGCCCGACGGGCGCCGACCCGTGTCGAGGCGCACGTGCCGGGGCGTGACGCCACCGCCCTGCGCGTGCTGCTGGTCGCGGACCTCCTGGTGCGCGCCCTGGAACTCGACAGCACGCCCGCGTGGGCCGTGCTGACCGGCGCCTCGGAGCGGGACGGGCCGCGCAAGGAGGCCGCCGCCCTCGGCATCCGGCCCTTCGAGGACGGTACGGCCGGACCCGGACCGGGCACCGGGCAGGGCGTCCGCGTCGTGAGCGAAGCAGAGGATGCGGGCGAGGGCGAGGGCGGGGGCGGGGACGCACAGGGCATGACCACGGTCGCCGTCGCCCCCGTGCACCCGGCCGTTCCCGACCTCGCCGACCCCGACGCCGTGCGCCTCGCCCTGCTGGAACGGCACCACCACACGCGCGTGGAGCTCGACGCGACCGCGCTGGACGAGGCCCGCGCCACCCTCGCGGAGCTGCGCGGGGCGGTCGCCGACTGGGCCAGGCAGCCCTCGCGGCCGGTCCCGGGAGAGCTGCGCGACCGGCTGCGGGCGGCCTGGGAGGACGACCTGGACGCCCCCGGCGTGCTGCGCGTCCTGCGTCGGGTGGCGACCGACCCGGACCTCCCGGACGGAGCCCGGTTCGAGGTCTTCGCGTACGCCGACCGGTTCCTCGGCCTCCACCTCACCCGGGACGTCGGGTCCCCGCCGTGACCGGGGGCGCCGCCCCGCGCCCCGCCGATGCCCCCGGGGAACGCGGCACGGCGAGCGCATAGGCTGGCCGGATGCAGGACGAGTACCGCACGGTCGCCCGCGCGGGTGTGCACGAAACCGAGATCAACCGCTCGCGCTTCCTGTGCGCCCTCGCCCCGGCCGCCACCGAACAGGACGCCCAGGCGTTCGTCGCGGGCGTGCGCAAGGAGCACGCGGACGCCACCCACAACTGCTGGGCGTACGTCATCGGCGCCGACGCCGGGGTCCAGAAGGCGAGCGACGACGGTGAGCCGGGCGGCACCGCGGGCGTCCCGATGCTCCAGATGCTGCTGCGCCGCGACATGCGGTACGTCGTCGCCGTCGTCACCCGCTACTACGGCGGCGTCAAGCTCGGCGCGGGCGGCCTCATCCGCGCCTACGGCGGCGCGGTCGGCGAAGCCCTGGACGACCTCGGCACCCTCACCCGGCGCCGGTTCCGGCTGGCCACCGTGACCGTCGACCACCAGCGGGCCGGCAAGCTCCAGAACGACCTGCGCACCGCGGGCCGCGCGGTGCGCGACGTGCGGTACGCCGAGGCCGTCACCATCGAGGTCGGTCTGCCGGAGGCCGACGTGGACACCTTCCGCTCCTGGCTCGCCGACGCCACCGCCGGATCGGCCGGGTTCGAACTGGGCGGAGAGGCGTACGGCGACGCCTGACGAGACCGAGCGAGCAGCCCGGCCGGTCAGCCGGGGGCTGCCGGGACCGCCGGCGACCACGAGGGGCAGTGGTGAAGCAGGTGCCGGCAGGCGCTAGCGTGGTGGGGGCCGGTCCGGGCCCCCGGGCCGGCTTGTACCGGTTTCCGGTGCCATCAAGAGAAATATGCTGGTCAGGGCCCATTCATGAGATTGCTGCACACTTCCGACTGGCATCTCGGCCGGGCGTTCCACCGGGTGAACATGCTCGGCGCCCAGGCAGAGTTCGTCAGCCACCTCGTCGAGACCGTGCGCGAGCACTCCGTCGACGCCGTGGTGGTGTCGGGAGACGTGTACGACCGGGCGGTGCCGCCGCTCGCCGCCGTCGAGCTGTTCGACGACGCCCTGCACCGCCTCGCCGGGCTCGGTGTGCCGACCGTGATGATCTCCGGCAACCACGACTCGGCCCGGCGTCTCGGGGTCGGCGCCGGGCTCATCGACCGCGCCGGCATCCACCTGCGCACCGACCCGGCGGGCTGCGGCACCCCGGTGGTGCTGGGCGACGCCCACGGGGACGTGGCCTTCTACGGGCTGCCGTATCTCGAACCGGCGCTGGTCAAGGCCGAGTTCGGCGTCGAGAAGGCGGGGCACGAGGCCGTGCTCGGCGCCGCCATGGACCGGGTGCGCGCCGACCTCGCCACGCGCGCGGCGGGGACCCGTTCCGTCGTCCTCGCGCACGCCTTCGTCACCGGCGGTGAGCAGAGCGACAGCGAGCGGGACATCACCGTCGGCGGGGTCGCCGCCGTGCCCTCCGGTGTCTTCGACGGCGTGGACTATGTCGCGCTGGGGCATCTGCACGGCTGCCAGACCCTCACCGAGCGCGTCCGCTACTCCGGCTCCCCACTGCCGTACTCCTTCTCCGAGCACCGGCACCGCAAGAGCATGTGGCTCGTCGATCTGGACGCCGACGGGACGGTCACGGCCGAGCGGGTCGACTGCCCGGTGCCGCGCGCGCTGGCCCGGCTGCGCGGCACGCTGGCGGACCTGCTCGCCGACCCGGAGCTGACCCCGCACGAGGACGCGTGGGTCGAGGCGACCCTCACCGACCCGGTCCGGCCGGACGAGCCCATGGCCCGGCTCACCGAGCGCTTCCCGCACACGCTCAGCCTCGTCTTCGACCCCGAGCGCGCCCCCGACGAGCCCGGGGTGTCCTACGCCCGGCGCCTCGCCGACCGCAGCGACCAGCAGATCGCGGAGGACTTCGTGACCCACGTGCGCGGCGCCGGACCCGACGACCACGAGCAGGCCGTGCTCCAGGACGCCTTCGACGCGGTACGCGCGGACGAGACCGTGCGGGAGGTGGCCCGGTGAGGCTGCACCGGCTGGACATCACCGCCTTCGGGCCCTTCGGAGCCTCGCAGAGCGTCGACTTCGACGACCTCTCGGCCGCCGGGCTGTTCCTGCTGCACGGCCCCACCGGCGCCGGCAAGACCTCCGTCCTCGACGCCGTCTGCTACGCCCTGTACGGCTCGGTGCCCGGCGCCCGGCAGGGCGGCAGCGGCCAGGGCATGACGCTGCGCAGCGACCACGCGGCCGTGGGCACCCGCACCGAGGTGCGGCTGGAACTGACCGTCGCGGGACGGCGGTTGGAGATCACCCGGCAGCCGCCCTGGGAGCGCCCGAAGCTCCGCGGCAAGGGCACGACCGTCGACAAGGCCCAGACCTGGCTGCGCGAGTACGACGCCACGACCCGCGCCTGGAAGGACCTCAGCCGCTCCCACCAGGAGATCGGCGAGGAGATCACGCAGCTGCTCGGGATGAGCCGCGAGCAGTTCTGCCAGGTCGTGCTGCTCCCGCAGGGCGACTTCGCCCGCTTCCTGCGCGCCGACGCCGAAGCGCGCGGCAAGCTGCTCGGCCGGCTCTTCGACACCCGCCGGTTCGCCGAGGTCGAGAAGCGCCTCGCCGAACGACGCCGCACCACCGAGGCCCGGGTGCGTGAAGGGGACGCCACGCTGCTCGCCGACGCGCACCGGATGCAGCAGGCCGCCGGCGACGCCATGGCGCTGCCGGAACTGGCGCCGGGCGAGCCGGGGCTGGCCGAGGCGGTACTCGAAGCCGCCGCCGTCGCCCGCGGCACCGCCCGCGAGCTGCTGACGGTCGCCGACTGCTCGGCTCACCGCCGCCGAATCCGCCCAGGCCGGCGCCGAACGCCGGCTGGCCGACGCCCGCGAACTCGACCGGCTCCAGCACCGGTTCGCCGAAGCGCGGGAACGGGCCGCACGGCTGGCGGAGCGGGCCGACGCCCACCGCGCCGCCGAGGAGCGCATGGAGCGGGCCCGCAAGGCCGAGGCGGTGGCTCCCGCCTTGGAGCTGCGGGACGCCGCCGACAGCGAGCACCGCGGGGCGGCGGCCGCGGAGGCAAGCGCGCGTGCCCTGCTGCCGCAGGCCCTCGCCGATGCCGGTGCCGCCGGGCTCGCCGCCGCCGCCCGCCGGGCCGCCGAGGAACTGGGCGGCCTCGAGTCGGCCCGTCGCGCCGAACGACGCCGCGCCGAACTGGTCGAGGAGCGGGCCGGCCTCGACCGCCAGGAACGCGCCGACGACGAGGTCCGGCAGGACGCGGAGACCTGGCTCGCCGACTGGGAGACCACCCGCGCGAGACTCCAGAGCCGCGTCGACGCCGCTCAGGAGGCCGCCGCCCGCGCCGAACAGCTCGCCCTGCAGCGCGAACCGGCGCGGCGCAGGCTCGACGCCGCCCGGCGGCGCGACCGGCTCACCGACGACACCGAAGAGGCACGGCGGCGGGCGCTCGCCGCGGCGGAGGACGCCGTCGAGGCCCGCGCCCACTGGCTCGACCTCAAGGAACAGCGACTGCACGGTATCGCCGCCGAACTCGCCGCGAACCTCACCGACGGCGCGCCCTGCGCGGTGTGCGGCGCCACCGAACACCCCGCCCCCGCGCGCAAGACCGCCGGGCACGTCGACCGCGACGCGGAGGAGCGCGCCCTGGCCGGCCACCAGGCCGCCGACGAACGGCGCGCGAAGGCCGAACGGCACCTGGGCACCGTACGGGAGGCGCTCGCCGCCGCCACGGCGGAAGCCGGTGACGCGGCCACCGACCGGCTGGCCGAAGAGGCCGGGGAACTGGAGGGGGCGTACGCGCGGGCGCGGGCGACCGCTTCCACCCTGCACGCGGCGCAGGAGGAGCTGCGGCGGGCCGAGGGCGAACGCGAGCAGCGTGTCGCCGCCCAGCAGCAGGCCGTCGTACGGTCCGCCTCCCGGGTCGCGGGCCGTGACCGGCTGGAGCGGGAACAGGCCTTGCTGGAGGAGGAGTTGGCGCGGGCGCGGGACGGCGCCGAGAGCGTGACGGCGCGGGCGGCGCAACTGGAGCGACAGGCGGCGCTGCTCACCCGGGCCGCCGAGACCGCCCGCCTCGCCGAGGACACCGCCCAGCGGCTCAAGGACGCCGACGCCCGGCTCGCCGACGCCGCCTTCCGCGCCCGTTTCGACACCCCCGCCGACGCGGCCGCCGCCCTGCTCGACGACACCGCCCACCGCGAGCTGCAACGACGGCTCGACGCCTGGCAGTCGGAGGACGCCGCGGTCCGTGCGGTCCTCGGCGAGGCCGACACCGCCGAGGCGGCCCGGCGACCGCCCGCCGACCTCGCCGCGGCCGAGCGTGCCGCCGCCGACGCGGGCCGCCGTCTGCGCGAGGCGTCCTCGGCCCGCGACGCCGCCGCCCGGTGCTGCGCCGAGCTGGACCGGCTGTCCGCGCACGCCACCACCTCCGTGCGCCGGCTCGCCCCGCTGCGCGAGGAGCACACCCGGGTCGCCCGCCTCGCCTCGCTCGCCGCGGGCACCTCGGCGGACAACGAACGCCGGATGCGCCTGGAGTCGTACGTACTGGCCGCCCGCCTCGAACAGGTGGCCGCCGCGGCCACCGCCCGCCTGCTGCGCATGTCCTCCGGCCGCTACACCCTCGTCCACTCCGACGGCCGCACCGGCCGCGGCCGCAGCGGCCTCGGCCTGCACGTCGTCGACGCCTGGACCGGACGCGAGCGCGACACGGCCACCCTGTCCGGCGGCGAGACGTTCTTCGCCTCGCTCGCCCTCGCGCTCGGCCTCGCCGACGTCGTCACCGACGAAGCGGGCGGCGTCCGACTGGACACCCTCTTCATCGACGAGGGCTTCGGCAGCCTCGACGACCAGACCCTCGACGAGGTCCTCGACGTCCTGGACGCCCTGCGCGAGCGGGACCGCAGCGTCGGCATCGTCAGCCACGTCGCCGACCTGCGCCGCCGCGTCCACGCCCAACTCGAGGTCGTGAAGGGGCGGTCGGGATCGGTACTGCGCCAGCGGGGCGCCGGCTGAGCAGGCCGTCCCGGTGGTGTCTCCGGCGGCCCTCAGCGGCCCAGCGGTCTGCGGGGGAGCGGTGAGGAGTAGACGACGCTCGTGGTGACCGACCCGAGGGCGCTGATCCGGCCGGACACCTCCTCCAGGTGCCGCATCGAACGGGCCGCGACCTTGATGACGAAGCAGTCGTCGCCCGTGACGTGGTGCGCCTCCAGGATCTCCGGCGTGACCGCGACCAGGTCGTGGAACGGCTTGTAGTTGGCGACCGGGTAGCGCAGCCGCACGAACGCCAGGATCGGCAGGCCCAGCCGCTCGGGGTCGACGACCGCCGCGTACCCCTGGATGATCCCGGCCTCCTCGAGCCGCCGCACACGCTCCGTCACCGCGCTCGCGGACATCGAGACGGCACGGGCCAGTTCGGCGAAGCTGGCCCGCCCGTCCCGCTGGAGCGCTTCGAGGATGCGCCAGTCGGTGCCGTCCGGGGAATACTCGGTCATCCGGCAGAAGTAGCACGGATTCCCTGGTCGGACAAGGAGTAGACCGGGGAAACACCCTTCATACGGCACGGCGTGGTGCATAGATTTCTGGCTGGAAGATTCGCCGAGGAGAGGCCCCACCATGAGCGTCACCACCGCCGTCGCCGGGCACGTCAACCCCGTCCTGCGCGTGGCCCCCGCGCCGCCCGTTGAGGCCGCCGCGTACTTCCGGGCGAGCCTCGCCTTCCACACCGACGTCTCCGACGTCGCCGGCGCCCTCGCGGCCGGCGGTGACCCGGGGTTCGTGCTCGTCGACTGCCGCTCCACCGAGTCCTGGGACCAGGGCCACGTGCCGGGCGCCGTCCACCTGCCCACGGCGCTCGTCCCCGAGCGGGCCGGGGAACTCCTCGACCCCGCGGTGCCGGTGGTGACGTACTGCTGGGGTCCCGCCTGCAACGGTGCGACGCGCGCCGCCCTCGCCCTCGCCGAACTCGGTTACCCCGTCAAGGAGATGCTCGGCGGGTTCGAGTACTGGGTGCGCGAGGGCTTCGAGTTCGAGACGTGGCGGGGCGCCGAGCGAAGTGCCGCCGACCCCTTGACCGTTCCGGTGGACGCGGCCGACTGCGGTTGCTGATCGGCGTGTAGGTTCTGCCGCATGGTGCGATACGCGGAGCCGGGCGCGGTGGAGTGGGTCGAGTCGGGCGGCGGGCCGCTGATCGCGGTACCCGAGACGGTCCTGCCGTTCTGGACCGGCGCCGACGGCGAGGAGACGGACTCCGACTACGACCGGGCCTGCGAGGTCGACGGCCACGTCGGACTGCTCCCGGTCGGCGACTCCACCGCCCTCGTGCTCGGCGACGAACCCGCCTCCACCGCCTACCTCCCCGACCACGGCGCCTTCGTCCGCTGGTGCGCCGCGGACTCCGAGGACGAGGTGCTGGCCGGGGTACCCGCCGCCCTCGGCACCGCCGAGTGGCAGCCCGAGGTGTCCTGGCGCGTACCGGGCCCCGTCTTCCTGTTCGACGCTGCCTGGCCCGGCGCCGCGTCGGACCGCGCCGGCCGGGTGCGGGTCGCGCTGGACCCCGGCCGGTACGCGGTGCGCGCGGCCGAGGTGCGTCCCGGCCCGGAGACCTGGCTGAGCCTCGTACACCTGCGGCGGCTCGCCGACCGGTAGCCGGGACGAAAACGACGTGCGGGGCGGTCGCGGTCCGCCCATCATGGGTGCCCATGCCACGACTTCCGCACCCCGCCCCCGAAGACCTGCGCCGCGACCCGCTGCCCCTGCGCGGCCGCACCGCCC
Source organism: Streptomyces rubrogriseus (assembly GCF_027947575.1). NCBI lineage: Bacteria > Bacillati > Actinomycetota > Actinomycetes > Kitasatosporales > Streptomycetaceae > Streptomyces > Streptomyces rubrogriseus. The sequence goes on from NZ_CP116256.1 coordinate 2,901,616, forward strand.
TCGTCACCGGAGCCAGCCGGCGCGGCGGCATCGGCCACGCCGTGGCCCGGCGGCTCGCCGCGTACGGAGCGAGCGTCTACCTGCACCACCACGTCCCGCACGACGCCGCCATGCCCTGGGGCGCCGACCGCGTGGAGGACGTGGTCGACTCCGTACGCGCGGCGCTCGGCGACCCGGAGGCCGCCGTGCACGCGGGCCCCGGTGACCTCACCCGCCCCGACGCGCCCGGCGAACTCGTCGCCACCGCCGCCGAAGCGCTCGGCGGACGGCTGGACGTCCTCGTCGCCAACCACGCGCTCAGCGGGTCCGACGGCACCCTCGACACCGTCGACGCCGCCATGCTCGACGCCCACTGGCAGGTCGACACCCGATCGGTGCTGCTGCTCATCCAGGCATACGCCCGCCACCGCGCCGCCCTGCCGCCGCGCACACCCGGCGGACGGGTGGTGATGATGACCTCCGGCCAGGACATCGCGGGCGGCATGCCCGGCGAGATCGCCTACGCGCTCCAGAAGGGCGCGCTCGCCTCCGTCACGCGCTCCCTGGCGACCACCCTCGCCGAGCACGCCGTCACCGTGAACACCGTCAACCCCGGCCCCGTGGACACCGACTACCTGACCGGCGAGGACTACGACGCCGTCGCCGCGCGCTTCCCCGCCGGGCGGTGGGGGATGCCCGACGACCCGGCCCGGCTCATCGCGTGGCTCGCCACGGACGAGGCGGACTGGATCACCGGTCAGGTCGTCGACTCGGAGGGCGGCTTCAGACGGTGAGGCGACCGGGCCGCCCCGGGCGTCACAGCCGCGACAGCTCGTCCACCAGGTCGTCCAGGCCCAGCGAGCCCTGGGAGAGGGCCGCCATGTGCCACGCCTTCGGGTCGAACGCGTCACCGTGCCGCTCGCGGGCCTTCTCCCGGCCCAGCAGCCACGCCCGCTCACCGAGCTTGTAGCCGATCGCCTGGCCCGGGATCGTCAGGTACCGGGTCAGCTCGCTCTCCACGAAGTCCGCCGGGCGGCTGCTGTGCGCGCCGAAGAACTCCTGGGCCAGCTTCGGCGTCCAGCGCTCACCCGGGTGGAACGGCGAGTCCGCCGGGATCTCCAGCTCCAGGTGCATGCCGATGTCCACGATGACCCGGGCGGCCCGCATCATCTGGGCGTCCAGGTAGCCGAGGCGCTGCTCCGCGTCCGTGAGGTAACCCAGCTCGTCCATCAGCCGCTCCGCGTACAGCGCCCAGCCCTCGGCGTTGGCGCTGACCATGCCGACCGAAGCCTGGTAGCGGGAGAGGTCCTCCGCCACGTGCGTCCACTGGGCGAGCTGGAGGTGGTGGCCGGGCACGCCCTCGTGGTACCAGGTCGACACCAGGTCGTACACGGGGAAGCGGGTCTGGCCCATCGTCGGCAGCCAGGTGCGGCCGGGGCGGGAGAAGTCCTCCGAGGGGGACGTGTAGTAGGGCGCGGCCGCGCTGCCGGGCGGGGCGATGTGCGACTCCACCCGCCGGACCCGCTCGGCGAGTTCGAAGTGCGTGCCGTCCAGCTGCTCGATCGCCTGGTCCATCAGGCCCTGCAGCCAGTCGCGGACCTCGTCGACGCCCTCGATGTGCTTGCCGTGCTCGTCCAGGTGGGCCAGCGCCACCCACGGCGTCTCGGCGCCCGGCAGGATCTTCTCGGCCTCCGCCTTCATCTCGGCCAGCAGGCGGTGGTACTCGGCCCAGCCGTACGCGTACGCCTCGTCCAGGTCCAGGTCGGTGCCGTTGTAGTAACGGGACCAGCGGGCGTAGCGCTCCCGGCCCACCGTGTTCGGGGCGCCCTCGACGGCCGGGGCGTACACGTCGCGCATCCAGTCCCGCAGCTCGACCACGGCCGCGGTCGCGCCCCGGGCGGCCTCGTCCAGCTCCGCGCGCAGCGCCTCGGGGCCGTCGGCGGCGAAGTCCTCGAACCAGCCGCGGCCTTCGCCCGTGTCCGCCCACTCACCGAGCTGCTCGACGAAGGTGGCGGTCGGCCGCGGCGCCGCGTACAGCTCGCGCTCCAGGCCCAGCGACAGGGACGCGCGGTAGCCCGCGAACGCCGCCGGGACCGCCCGCAGGCGCTCCGCGATCTGGGCCCAGTCCTCGTCGGTGCCGGTCGGGGTGAGGGTGAAGACCTCGCGCACCGAGTGGGCGGCGGTGCCCATGTTGCCGACCGAACGCAGGCCCTCGTCGGCCTCGTGCACCGCGATCTCGGCGGTGAGGCGCTCACGCAGCAGCCGGGCGCAGCGCCGCTCCACGTCGCTGTCACCGCCCGGCCGGCGCTCCGCCTCGTCCAGCCGGGCGAGGGTGGTGCGGGCCAGCTCCGCGAGGGCCTCCTGCCCGGCGGGTGAGAAGTCGGGCAGACGGCTGGAACTCTCCGCGACACCGAGATACGTACCGGTGACCGGGTCGAGGGCGATGAGCTCGTCGACGTACGCGTCGGCGACCTCGCGGGGCAGCGGGCTCTTGGTCTCTGACATGCGGACATCCTCATACGGATACCGGTGCCGCGTCAGCCCGGTGGACCGGGCCCGACCGTGCGGGCGGCCGGATTTCGCTCAGGGCGTGGCCGTCGACGCCGGGGCTGCCGTAGACGCCGGGGCTGCCGGGGGCCCGGGTGCGGCCGGGGCCGCGGCCGGCGGCAGCAGGGGGCCGCACTCCCACTGCTGGAAGATCAGCCGGGTCTCGACCCGGGCCACTTCGCGCCGGGACGTGAACCCGTCCAGGACCAGCCGCTGCAGGTCCGCCATGTCCGCCACCGCGACATGCACGAGGTAGTCGTCCGGGCCGGTGAGGTGGAAGACGGTGCGCGACTCCGGCAGCGCCCGGATCCGCTCCACGAACGGGCCCACCAGCTCCCGCCGGTGCGGCCGCACCTGCACCAGCAGCAGCGCCTGGAGACCGCGCCCCAGCTTCGCCGGGTCCAGCTCGAGCCGGTGGCCGAGGATCACCCCGGCCCGCCGCAGCCGGGTCACCCGGTCGAGACACGTCGACGGGGCGACGCCGACCTGGGCGGCGAGGTCGCGGTAGGTGGTCCGGGCGTCGTTCTGCAGCAGCCGCAGCAGATGGAGATCCACCGGATCCAGTACGACGGAATCGGCCATGGCCCGAACGTAGCACGGAGTACTGCCCCGCCGTCCCGGTCGGTGTTCACCCTTCGGCCATGGACTCAGCGCGCACGCACACGTCACCACTCGACGACGTACGCTCCACCGCACCCACGGGCAGGGCATTGGCCACCGAGGCCGTGCACGCCGGCCGCGACGACCTCGCCGCCCAGGGTCTGCACGCCCCGCCCATCGACCTGTCCACGACCTACCCGTCGTACGACAGCCGCGGCGAGGCCGCCCGCATCGACGCGTTCGCCGCGACCGGTGCCGAGCCGGACGGACCGCCGGTCTACGGACGCCTCGGCAACCCGACCGTGGCCCGCTTCGAGACGGCACTGGCCCGGCTGGAGGGGACCGAGGCCGCCGTCGCCTTCGCCAGCGGCATGGCCGCGCTGAGCGCGGTCCTGCTGGTCCGCGGCTCGATGGGGCTGCGCCACGTCGTCGCCGTACGGCCCCTGTACGGCTGCAGCGACCACCTGCTGACCGCCGGACTGCTCGGGTCCGAGGTCACCTGGACCGACCCGGCGGGTGTCGCGGACGCGCTGCGCCCGGACACCGGACTGGTGCTCGTGGAGTCGCCGGCCAACCCGACGCTGGCCGAGGTCGACCTGCGGGCCGTCGCCCACGCCTGCGGATCGGTGCCGCTGCTCGTGGACAACACCTTCGCCACGCCCGTGCTCCAGCGCCCCGCCGAGCACGGCGCCCGGCTGGTGCTGCACAGCGCCACCAAGTACCTGGGCGGGCACGGGGACGTACTGGCGGGCGTGGTCGCCTGTGACGAGGAGTTCGCCGGGCGGCTGCGACAGGTCCGCTTCGCCACCGGTGGAGTGCTGCACCCGCTGGCCGGCTACCTCCTGCTGCGGGGGCTGTCCACCCTGCCCGTGCGGGTACGGGCCGCCTCTGCCAACGCCGCCGAACTGGCCGGGCGGCTGGCCGCCGACCCGCGGGTGGCCCGCGTCCACTACCCGCGCATCGGCGGTGCGATGGTCTCCTTCGAGGTCCACGGCGACCCGCACGCGGTCATCGGCGGCGTCCGGCTGATCACCCCGGCCGTGAGCCTCGGCAGCGTCGACACGCTCATCCAGCATCCGGCGTCGATCAGCCACCGCATCGTGGACGCGGACGACCGGCGGGGGGCCGGGGTCGGCGACCGGCTGCTGCGGCTGTCGGTCGGCCTGGAGGACGTCGACGACCTGTGGGCCGACCTGGACCGGGCGCTCGGAGAGCGGGCGGCCGGGGCCGTCCCGCCGCGGGAGGCGCTGGCGACGGCCGACTGACCGCGCCACGCGCCCGCCGCCCGTCACTCCCGGCCGATCCGCTCCGCCTGCGCCAGCCGTGCCGCGGCTCGGGCGGCCGGGTCCAGGCGGGCCGTGACGACCAGGGTCCCCTCCTCGATCTGGTAGTCGAGGGGGAGGCCCAGACCACGCATCGCGGCGACCATGCCGGTGTTCGACGCCTGCGTGATCGCGTACACGCTCTCGCAGCCCGCGTCGGCCGCCATCGCCACCAGCCGGGCCAGGAGTTCGCCGCCGATGCCACGGCGCTGCCACCCGTCCTCGACGAGCAGCGCGACCTCCGTCTCGTCCCCGTCCCACAACAGGTGGCCGAGTCCCACGATCCGCCCCGAGGCGGTCTGCACGGCGAGGGTGCGGCCGAAGCGGGGGCTGAGCAGGTGGTTGAGGTACCGGTCGGCGTCCCCGACCGGGCCGTGGTACCGCATCCCCAGCGTCCGCGCCGAGCAGCGCTCGTGCATCGCCTTCGCGGCCGGAACGTCACGCGTGTCGGCCCGGCGGACCGTGATGTCGCTGCCCTCGGGCAGCGTCAGCACGTCCCGGCCGCGCGGGACCCGCGGACCGAGCCGGGCGTCCAGCTCGACCAGCGCCCGCGCCCGCGCGAACTCGGCCGGAGTGAACGGCAGATGAGGCCGCTCCACGCTGATCACCCCGCCCTCGGGGGCGCGCAGCCGCAGCACGGTGTCCTCCAGCGCGCCCTCCGGCGGTACCGCGGCCGCCGCTCGTGCCCCCGCCCCGCCGGCCGCGGGCGCGGGGAGGGACCTGATGGTGCAGCGGCCCAGCAACTGACGCAGTGCCAGCGGGAGTTCCGCCGCGTCCAGGGCGGTGCGGGCGGCCAGGCCCAGCACCCGGGTGGGTGCGTCGACCAGGTCGTGGGCGTCCGCCCGCTCGGTCCAGGTCCGGGCACCGCCCGCCGTCGTCACCACGTCGGCCAGCTCGGCCGCGCTCAGCTCGCCCGGGGCACGGAGCAGGAACTCGTCCACCGTGCCCTCGGTCAGCGGGTGCGTCTGCAGGCTCAGGATGTCGATCCGCCGGTCGGCGAGGGCCGCGCAGAGCACGGCCAGCGACCCCGGCGCGTCCCGCACCGTCGTGCGCATCCGCCACAGCGCGCTCTCACCGCCGGGCCCGGACCCGCCCGGCTCGCTCCCGTCCGGCCCGGTTCCGTCCGGTCCGGTCCCGGCCGGCCGCTCGGCGGTCGGCGGCCGGGCGCCGGTATCGTCGGCCGGCGGCGCCTGCCCGTGGCGTCGTGACCACCGGGTGTGGAAACCCGCCGTGGCGAACAGTGCCGCCAGCGAGGCCAGCACCAGGGCGGGCACCGTGGGACCGTGGTCGACGAGGCGCGCCACGGCATCCGTCACATCAGACATGTCTCGACTCATGCACCCACTGTGAAGGAACGGTGTTGCGTGATCACGAACGCTCTGTGACCGATGGGTAAAGAAGGCTTCTGGGGTGTTCTCGCCTTTCGGGTGGATATGCGCGTCAGGCGGCCGCGGGTGCCGCCGCCAGCGCCTCCCGCAGCCGCCGCGCCTGTGTCACCAGCCGTGACGTACCGCGGCGGTCCGCCACCCCCGACAGGTGCGGCAGATGGCCCCGTTCGCCCGTCAGCTCGGCGCACTCGGCCGCCACGGCCAGCAGTTCACCGAGCCCACGGGCCGACGATGCCGTGGCGCCACCGGTGGAGAGATCGGCGAGCAGCACGGGGAGCACCTGGCGCAGGACCGCCCACACCGTGGCATTCGCCCCCGTCGACGCGGCGGTGCGCACCGCGTCCGCCAGCCGCGCCGGTTTCACCGCGCCGCGCCGCACCAACTGGCCGAGATCCGCGCCCAGTCGGTCGGCTTCGAGCCGACCGCGCGCCGCCAGTACGAGCAGGGCGTCCACCGCGGCGAGCCGGTCCTCGGCGTGCCGCGCACCCAGTCCGTACGCCACGGACAGATGCACCGCCTCGCCCACCTCGCCGTCCGCGTCGGCGAGGTGGGGCAACACCGCGGCGGCGGTGCCCTGCTGGTCGTGCACGGCCGCCTCGGACACGTCCCGCAGCAGCCGCGCGGCCACCAACTCCGGTCGCTCGGGCAGCAGAGCGAACCAGTGCGGTCGCATCGCGCCGCTCCAGTGACTGCAGTACCAGTGGTCCGAGTCAGGGTTCACCGGACGCCCAAGCAGCCGCAGGGCGGCGGGGAACTCCTCCGCCCGGAGGTCGGGCACCTCACCGAGTTCCACCAGGATCCGGGTGTCCGACGTCCGCCGGGTGACGGACGGGGCGGCCCGCTCGGTGAGCAACCGGCGCGCGAGCCGCTCCCCCTCCTCGGTGCCCAGCGCCGCCGCGCGTTCCGCCGCCGCGAGCGCCGCCGGGCGGTCGTCCCGCCGCACCCGCAGCAGCGCCTGGCCGAAGTCGACCGCCGCGACCCGGGCGCCCGTGCGGCGGTAGGCGTCCAGGCGGTCCACCAGCTCGTCGGGTTCGAGCAGACCCGTGCCCCAGGTGGGGGTGGCCAGCAGGAACGGCTGGGGATCGGTGCGCAGCCGGTGCGCCACCTCCCAGACGCGGGCCTCGAAGGGGCGGGCCAGGGAGTTGTGCGCGCAGCCGGAGTTCGTCAACCCGTCGCGGACCACGCGGTGCAAGGTGTCCGTCCGGACCTTCCCGTACAAGGTCGCCAGGAGCAGGTCGAAGGCGCGCGCGTCGTCGAACAGTTCGTGGCGGCGGGCGAAGAAGTCGTCGGGCCGGTGGCCGTGCCGCGGCTCCCCCTCGGCCCACCAGCGGCGGGCGACCACCGGTTCCAGGGCCTCGAGCAGGGCGTCCCGGTCCAGGTGCGCGTGCCGGACCAGCCCGTCCAGGGCGCGCTCGAACACGGACACGTCGCTCCCGGCAGCCAGCAACGCGCTGATCTCCTCGGCGACTTCGACGGCCGCCGCGGGAGCGGGGGCTAGGCGCACCCGCTGCGGCGGCGGAGGCAGTACCTCCTCGTGGGCCACGGGCAGCGCGTCCGGCGGTGTCGCCCCCAGGGTGCGCACCGCCCGGGCGCGCAGGGCGGGGATCAACTGCTCGGCCGCCCCGGCCAGCTCCTCCCGGACTTCCACGGCGGTGACCTTGCCGACATGCCGCTCGACCAGCTTCAGCGCCCGCTCCTGCGCGTCGGAGTCCTCGTGCCCGAACGCCCGGGCGGCGGCGGGCAGCAACTCACCGGCCGCGGACCGGTTCTTGGTGAGTACCTTGCCGAGCAGCACGAGCTGGGCCCGCACCAGCTTCTTCTCGGTGCGGAACAGCACCGCCTCGGTCATCTCCGCCAACCGCCGCGGGGACAACTCTCCGGCCAGGGCCAGGGCGGCCAGCACCGACTGGGCGTGGGAGGCCACCGTCGGCATCGCGTCCGAGGCGAGCGCCGTCCAGTCGGCCGTCCGCCGGCGCTCCTCCTCGCGGGTCAGGGCCAGGTCCTTCAGCAGACGCAGGAACACCCGTAGCTCGGCCGGTGCGCCCCCGCGCAGCAGCCGTGCCACGCACGCGTCGACCACGGCCCGTCGGTCGAGCACGCCCTCGCCGGTCAGCCCCGCCAGGGCGCTGGTCCAGCTCTCGGGTCCGTCGCCGGACAGCCATCCGAGCTGCGCGCCGACGCCTTCGGTGCGGAAGAGGGCGGCGACCAGCTCCGCGAGGTGCGGGTCCCGGCGCAGGCGGTCGCCGACCGTCCCACCGCGCTGCCAGCCGCCGCCGACGTGGGCGAGCCAGCCCTGGACGTACGCCTCCGTCGTCGGCACCGGGCAGCCGGACAACCGCACCAGGCCGGCCATCAGCTCGTACGACACGTTGGAAGCGGCCGGTCGCTGGGCGAGGCGGTGCGCCACGTCGGCCAGCCACCCGCGATCGCGGTCGCCCAGCACATGCAGCAGGACCGCCGGAGACGCCTGCGACCAGCGCATGTCGACGGCCGCGAGCCAGTTCGCCACGGCCGCGGCGCCGGTCTGGCACGCCGCCCCGGCCGCGTGCAGCGCCGGATGGGCCCGGCGGGAGTCCGCGGACCAGCGGGCCGCCTTCAGCTCCTGTCGGACCGACTTCAACTCGGGGAAACAGGCGCGCCGCTGCGCATCGGTCATGCCGTCGAGCAGCGCCACGACCTCGGCCGTCCGACCCGCTCGCACCGCCGCCACCAGCAGCCCCGTCGTGTCCGCAGCCGCAGCCGCAGTCGCCACCCCACTCGCCGCCGTCGTCGTCATCGCGCACCCCCGTCGACCCGAACCGCACCCTGCGGCTCGCCGGAACCCCGCCGTACCATCCGCACCGCCAGCGCGTGCTTGCACGGACCGCGCCCGCCCCGGTACTTGGCCCACCACAGGCAGCTGCACGAGAGCACCCCCGCCTCCTCGCGCACCCGGTGCACATGACCGTCCTCGGCCGTGACCGTCCCGATCGCACCGTCCAGGACGACCCGGCCCGCCGCCACCAGGGCGCGGGCCGAACGCAGCCGGGGATTGTGCCGCTCCACGCGCTCCGCGTCGTACGGCAGCTCCCGGTGGAAGTAGGCCGCCTCGGCGGTGTCGTACCCGACGCGCCCCGAGGTGCCGAGGCGGACCAGCGCCGCACGCACCCGCTCGGCGGTCAGGCCCGAGGCGGTGGCCAGGTCGGCGATGTCGATCCGGGGCTCCCAGGCGAGGAGCACCGAGATCAGCTCGGCGTCCGCGGCCGCCTCGTCGGTGGCGAGCGCGTCGAGGACACCGCCCTCACCGGAGAACCCGCGGGCGGCGTCGGGGGACAGGGTGAGGGTGAGCCGCATACCCGGCAGGAGCACCTCCCAGGCGGAGGCCGTGGCGGAGGCCCCCGAGGCGACCGCCGGTCCGTAGACCCGCAGGGCCGTGGCGTGCCGCAGTACGCGGTGCAGCGCGACCAGCCGCTCGGGACCGGGCAGGCACACCGCGCCGGGCACCGCGCGCGTCGTCGGCCGCAGTGAACGCCCGGAGGGCACCACCCACCGGGGGCCGGTCGCCGCGCTCCTGCCGGCGCGGGGCAGCGCACGCAGGAAGCGCACCGCCTCGGCCGCGTCCAGTTCGGCCCGCAGGTCGAAGCCGGCCGCTATGACCTGGGCCTCGGCGAAACCGCGCAGCCACCGGTCGGGCAGCGGCACCTTCTTCTCGACGACCGGGCCGTCCAGCGTGGTCACCGCCAATTCCTCGGGACCCACCCGCAGGTGCAGCGGGTCGTCGGCGCCGATCCGGGACAGGGCCTCGCGCAAGGGGTTGTTGACGTCGACGTTGGTCGTGCCGTGTCCGACCTCGCCGCCGTCGAGGCCCGCCTCCAGCACGTCCAGGCGGGCGTAGACCCCGCCGCAGCCGGAGAAGGACTCGAAGCGGAGCCGGTCGCCGCTGCCCGTCACCACCGGGTCGAGCGAGGCCCGCAGCTGCGGCTGGTAGTACCGCGCGGCGGCCACGTCGGCCACCGCGAGCAGCGCCGTGGCCGCCTTCTGCGGCGTCGTCAGGAAGCCCGCGAAGAACCGCGGATGGTCCACGGCGCCGGCCGGCGTCGCACCCCGGGAGGTCTCCAGCCCCAGGTGCTGCCCGCCCGCAGCGGATTCCAGCACGGAGGGTCGTCGATAGGCCACGGCCTGCAAAGATCGCGTCATGGAAAAACCGTAGAGGCGACCACTGACAATCGTTTTGACCTGCGGAAACAACCGAGTTGAAGGGGAAGTCGAAACACCCGCCGCAGGGCGGCGCAGGGCCGCGCACCGGGGGATGACGCCGGTGCGCGGCACAGCCGACAGGGTACGGGACTACTGGCCCACCCGGCCGGGTCGGAGCACCTTCGTGAACAGCACCGTGCCGTCCTGTTCGCGCAACCGCACCGTCATCTCGGCGCTGCCGCCGTCGATGTCCACCTCGCCGAAGAACTGGTAGCCGCCCGCGGGGGAGACGTTCGAGGCGGTCGGCGCCTTCACGAAGACCCGTTCGGGACCGAAGGTGCCGTCCAGCGCGCTGGCCGGGAAGGCGCCCGCGTTGAGCGGCCCGGACACGAACTCCCAGAACGGCTCGAAGTCACTGAACGCGGCCCGCGACGGCTGGTAGTGCTGGGCCGAGGTGTGGTGCACGTCCGCCGTCAGCCACACGGTGCCGGTGATCCTGCGGTGCTTGACGAAGCGCAGCAGTTCGGCGATCTGCAGCTCGCGGCCCAGGGGTGCGCCGGGGTCGCCCTGCGCGATCGCCTCGATGTGGGGCGCGCCCTCGGTGGTGTCCGGCACGACGAGACCGATCGGCATGTCCGCCGCGATGACCTTCCACACGGCACGCGACCGCGCCAGCTCCCGCTTGAGCCACTCCAACTGCTCGCGGCCCAGGATGCCCTGCGGGTCCACGGTCTGTTCGCCGGGGGAGTTGGCGTTGCGGAACGTCCGCATGTCCAGGACGAACACGTCGAGCAGCGGGCCCTGGCGCAGCACCCGGTGGACCCGACCCTCGCGCGCGCCGGGGCGCAGGGAGGAGACCGGGAAGTACTCGCCGAACGCGCGCCGGGCGCGGGCCGCCAGGACGTCGACGCTCTTCTCGGTGTACCGGTCGTCCGTGTCCGCGATCACCTGGCCCGGGTACCAGTTGTTGCGCACCTCGTGGTCGTCCCACTGGACGATCGACGGGACCTGCGCGTTGAAGCGCCGCAGGTTCTCGTCGAGCAGGTTGTAGCGGAAGTTGCCGCGGAACTCGGCGAGGGTCTCGGCGACCTTGGACTTCTCCTCGGTCGTGATGTTCCGCCAGATGCCGCCGTCGGGCAGGGCGGCCGTCTCCGCGATGGGGCCGTCCGCGTAGATGTTGTCGCCGCTGCACAGGAAGAAGTCCGGGTCCAGGGCGCCCATGGCGTCGTAGATGCGGTAGCCGCCGAGGTCGGGGTTGATGCCCCAGCCCTGGCCCGCGAGGTCGCCGGACCACACGAAGCGCACGCCGTCGCGCCGGCGGACCGGCACGGTGCGGAAGGTCCCGGTGACCGGCTCGCCGGTGCGGCGCGGGTCGTCCGGGTCGGCGAGGAGCACGCGGTAGTGGATCTGCTCGCCCGGCGGCAGGCCGCGCAGCCGGGTGGTGCCGGTGAAGTCGGTGTCGCGCCCGAGCAGCGGGCCGTGCCACCGGTGCGGGTGGCGGAACGACTCGGTCGCCGACGTCTCGACGATCATCCGGGCCGGCCGGTCCGACCGCACCCACACCAGACCGGAGTGGGAGGTCACGTCTCCGGCCTGCACGCCCCAGCCCGCCCCCGGCCGCCCGGAACGGGCGAACGCCGGCGCCGTCCCGAGGGCGGTGGGCAGGGTCAGGGCGGCCGACGCGGCGAGCGAACCGCGCAGCACGCCGCGGCGGCCGGGCAGCGGACGGTGTGACATGGATGCGCCTCCAGAGACGGGATCCGGCCCGTTGCCGGGGTGCGTTCGGGCCATGTGCAGAGCCAGACCTACTGGCACGGCGCGGCGCCCACGGAAATTCCGGGTGAACAACCCGGACGAGCGAGTGACGCGCGACCCTCGGGCCCGTGCGCCCGCGCGAGGCAGACGCGCCACGTCACACGGCCTGTGCCATCCTCGCCACCCCTGCCCGGATCCGTCCCGGCGACAGATGGGCGTACCCCAGGACCAGCCGCACCTCCTGCGCCCGTGCTCCGGCCGCCCCGCCGGGCCCGTAGGCCGACAGCGGGCGCACCGCGATGCCCGCCTCCGTCACGCGCGCGAGGAAGCGCTCCTCGGGACCGTGCCGCCCGGGAAGCGTGGCGATGGCGTGCAGCCCGGCGGCGATGCCGGTGACGCGTGCGCCGGGGAAGTGCTCCGCAAGCGCCGCGACCAGGGCGTCGCGGCGCTCCCGGTAGGCGCGCTGGCAGACGCGGAGCTGGCGGTCGTAGTCGCCGCGCTCGACGAAGCGGGCGAAGAGCGCCTGGTCGAGGGCCGGGTGCCCGAGGTCGGTGGTCCGCTTGCGCTCGACGACGTCGTCCGCCAGCCAGTCCGGCACCAGCAGCCAGCCCAGCCGCAGCCCCGGCGCCAGGGACTTGCTCACCGAGCCCGTGTAGGCGACGCGTTCCGGATCGAGCCCCTGGAGCGCGCCCACGGGGGCACGGTCGTAGCGGAAGTCGCCGTCGTAGTCGTCCTCCAGGACGAGGCCGTCCACGGACCGTGCCCAGTCGAGCAGTTCGGCGCGCCGCCGCGCCGAGTAGGCGATCCCGGTGGGGAACTGGTGGGCCGGTGTCGTCACCACGAGCCGGACGCCCGACGCGTACAGCGGGCCCGTGGCGAGGCCCTCGTCGTCCAGGGAGAGGGGCACGGTGCCGAGGCCCGCCGCGGCGTACAGGGCGTGGTGCTGGGGGCTGCCGGGGTCCTCGACACCGGCGGTGCGCGTCCCGCGCGCGTGGAGCACGCTCGCCAGTAGCGAGGTGGCCTGTGCCACGCCGGAGACCACCATGATCCGTTCCGGGTCGGCCACCACGCCCCGGCGCCGCGCGAGCAGCTCGGCCAGCGCGGTCCGCAGCCGGGGCAGCCCGCGCGGGTCGGGGTAGCCGAGGCTCTCGTGCGGCAGCTCCGTCAGCACGCCCCGCTGCGCGGCGGCCCACGCCGAGCGCGGGAAGAGCGACAGATCCGGTGTCCCCGGCACGAAGTCGACGCGATCGGAGGGGGAGCGCGGGGCGAGATCACGCGCGCGCGGACGGGCGGCCCGTACGGCGTCCCCCACCCACGTCCCCGCGCCCCGCCCGCTGCGCAGATAGCCCTCGGCCGTCAGCTGCTCGTATGCCTCCGTCACCAGCCCCCGCGACACCTTGAGGTCGGACGCCAGGTCCCGGCTGGACGGGAGGCGGGTGCCCGGCGTGAGCCGGCCCGAGCGGACCGCGTCGCGCAGGGCCTCCTGCAAGGCGCGGCCACGCGCGCGTGCCGGAGCCGAGGCGGCGGGCAGCAGCAACTCCCAGGCCGCACTGCCGGCGGCGGAGCCCGGAGGGCCGCCAGGAGGGCCGCCCGGGCCGGTCGACGGCGTCATGAAAGAAGTCCCCCCGAACATCACGTCCGCACCACGTCTTCCCAATCGTCTCCACTTTACGAGGGGTTGGACCCGCTGGTGCGTAAACCGGAGTGACAGACCACAGCGAGGGGGCAGGCCGAGGTCGCGCCCCGGAATCGTACGCGCAATCCAGGAGCGCCCGTGGACGCCAAGAACCGTTTCGAGACGAAGACCACCTTCGCTCTCTCCCGACTCGAATGGCTGGGCTTTCTCACCGTATCGGTCGTACTCGCATTCCAGCATCTCGCGGAAATCCGCTGGGCCGTCTTCGTGCTGCTGTTCGCGGTGATCGACGTCGTCGGATACCTGCCCGGCGCGATCGCCTTCCGGCGCAGCCCGGACGGACACGTTCCGCGCGCCTGCTACGTGGCCTACAACACCATGCACAGCCTGGTCACAGCTGGTGTCATGGCCGGGGCGTGGGCGCTGTTCGTCGGGCCGGAATGGGCGCTGCTGGCCCTCCCGATCCACCTCATGGGCGACCGGGCCCTCTTCGGGAACTCCCTCAAACCCTTCGGTGTCTCCTTCGAGCCGGAAACCACCCCGGAGTTCCGCAGGTTCGAGCAGCGGTACCACTCGGCGGCGGACTCCGGTGAAAGCGCCGCCGTGCGGACTTCCGTGGAGGACGCCGATGCCCTCCGTGCTTGACACACTCGCCGCGCACAGCGACAACCCCAGTTCCTTTCTCGCCCTCAACAGCGGCAACGCGTACTTCCACGACGGCGGGTTCGACGGCGCCTGCGCCTATCGCACCTCGGGCCGCTACGTACTGCAATTCGGCGGCCCGTTCACCGCGCCGGAACACCGTGCCCGCCTGCTGGACGCGTTCGCCGCCCACGCCGGCCGCCGTCTGGTCGCCGTGCAACTGCAACGGGCGGACGCCGAGCTGTACGCGGCGCACGGCTTCACGGTCAACCAGCTCGGGGCGTCGTACGCGGTCGACCTGAGCCGTTTCACGCTGCGCGGCTCACGGTTCGTCCGGCTGCGGAACAAGATCTCGCGCGCCCGGCGGGCGGGCCTGGAGGTCGCCGAGGTCGTGGCTGGCGACGACTGCGCCGAACTGGACCGGATCGACCAGTGCTGGCTGCGGGACAAGGGCCGGCACGTCAAGGAGCTGCGCTTCCTGGTCGGCCAGCGCGACGGTAGCCTGCAGCGGCACCGCCGGCTGTTCGTCGGCCGGATCGACGGCGAGACGGCCGGCTACATCAACTACTCGCCGGTCTACGGCAGCCGCTCCGGCTGGCTGCACGACCTCAGCCGGCGCCGCCCCGACGCTCCGCCCGGCGTGATGGAGGCGCTCAACGCCACCGTCATGGAACGGCTGACCGCCGAAGGAGCGGGCTGGCTGCACTTCGGCTTCACGCCGTTCACCGGGCTCGACCCGGAGCACGAACTGCCCGGTGCCAGCCGTGTGTTCACCCGGTTCGCCCGTCTCCTGGCCGAGCGCGGCGACGTGATCTACCCGGCGGCCTCCCAGCTCGAGTACAAGCAGAAGTGGGCCCCGCACGTGGTCCTGCCGGAGTACATCGCCTTCCGCGGCAGGCCCCGCCCCGGCGCGGTCTGGCAGTTGCTGCGCGCCACCAACGCCCTCTGAGCCACCGCGTCCACGGCCGCCCGAGTGCCGCGCCGATTCCGTATGCATCCCACCCTGGAGGACCGCACGCCCATGAGATTCCTAGAGCGTGAACGCGCCACCCTCGCGAAGCTGCTGCCCGAACTGGACCCCGCCCTGCACGAGACCCCGCTGATGGAGCTGGAGCGGCCGGGCAGCCCGGGCATCCGGCACTTCCGGGACAGCGGCGGTCCAGGACTGCTCGTCCCCGAGGCCCACCAGGGCCGGGGCGCCACCGCGCTCGACGCCCTGCGCGTGCAGCGGGCCATCGGCAGCCGCTCGCCGTCGCTGGCCGTGGCCACCACCATGCACCACTTCTCCATGGCCACCCTGGTCGGGATCGGCGGCCTCGGCGACGGCTTGGAGTGGATGCTGATCGAGGGCGTGGCCTCGTCCAACCGCGTGATCGCCTCCGGTTTCGCCGAGGGCCGCAGCGGCGCGGGCATCCTCGACCCGTCGGTGACCGCCACGGTGACCGCGGACGGCGTCCGGATCAACGGCGTCAAACGGCCGTGCAGCCTGGCCCACTCCATGGACGTGCTCACCGCCAGCGTGCTGATCCCGCGCGAGGACGGGCAGGGCGACGAACTCGCCGTGGCCGTCGTGCCCGCGGAGAGCGAGGGGATGAGCGTCAGCGGCTTCTGGTCCAGCGCCTTCCTCGCCGGGGCCGAGAGCGAACAGGTCACGCTCACCGACGTCCTCGTACCGCCGGAACTCCTGCTGCGCACCGGGACCACCTCCGGTGAACAGCTCGACGAACTCCAGACGGCCGGTCTGATCTGGTTCCAGACGCTGATGACGGGCAGCTACCTCGGCGCCGCGAGCGCGCTGGTGGAGCGGGTGCTGCTGAACGACCGCATCCCCGAGCACGAGCGGGTACGCCTCTTCGTCGAGACCGAGGCCGCCATGGCCACCGCCGAGAGCGTGGCCCGGCGTATCGACGCCGGTGACCTCGACGAGTCGGCGCTCGCACAGGCGTTGTACGTGCGCTACGGCGTCCAGGACGCCATCGCCCGAGTCGTCCCGCGCGCGGTCGAACTCCTCGGCGGCCTCAACTTCATGACGTCCGACGAGGTGGGCCACCTGGCCGCCTGCGCCAACGGACTCTCCCTGCACCCGCCGTCGCGCCCCCGGATGACCGCCCAGTTCTCCGCGTACCTGGCGGACCGGCCACTCGCCATCGCCTGACCGCGCCCCCCACCGTCCATCGGTGGGCCGAGACCCGTTGGGAGAACCCACCCCCCATGCCGTCAGACAACCAGCGTCTCGCCCTCCTGCCCGTCGGCCGTACGGGACGACTCGACCGCCCCTCCCTGCTGCTCACCGGCGGTTCCGGAGTGCTCGGACGTGCCCTGATCGACGAGCTCTCACCCGACTTCGACCTGCTGTGCCTGCGCCGCGACACACCCTTGCGCGATCCGCGGGTGCGCGAGCTCCAGGGCGACCTGGTCGCTCCCCGGCTCGGCCTGAGCCCGCTGGCCTGGCACGAACTGGCCCTCGAGGTGGACGTGGTGCTGCACTGCGCCGCCGAGACCAACTGGCGGACCCCGCCACAGGAGATCACGCGCACCAATCTGCGCGGTGCCGACAACGTGCTCGACCTGGCGGCCCGGGCCGACGCCCCGCTGTACCTGGTGAGTACCGCGTTCGTGGCCAACACCCGCATCGAGGAGGACCGTCGGCGCTTCCCGGGTGCGGCCGCCCACCTCGACTCCACGGCCGGGGCCGAACAGATGACACGCGAGGCGGGCGTGCCCGGCGCCATCGTCCGGCCCTCGGTCGTCTTGGGTGACTCCGTCAGCGGGCGGACCGCCGGTCAGCGGGGGCTGACCAGGATGATCGGCTCGATGGTCCTGGGGCAGGCCCCGGTGCTGCCCGGAGCCCCCGAGGCCCGGATCGACATGGTGCCCCGGGACTATGTCTCGCGGGCCATCGGCGACCTGGTCCGGGGCGGTGTGGCCGACGGAGAGTACTGGCTGACGGCCGGCAAGGAGGCCATTGGCCTGCGGGAGTTCGCCGACGTCTGCGCGGACGTCGCCGTACGCCACGGCCTGCCCCGGCCCCAGCGCCCCCGGTTCATCCCCGTCGATGCCGTTCACCGGATGCTCCTGCCCATGCCGGCGGACACCTCGCTGCCCGCGTCCCTCCGGCGGCGCCTGGAGTACTACGCGGAACTGCTGCTGGTGTTCCAGCGGGACCTGCCCTTCGACACCTCCCTCGGCGAACCCGACTGCGGCACCCGCCCGACCCGGACCGACATCCGGGCCGCGCTCGTACGCAACGCCGAGAGCTGGGCCGGGGACAGGGCCGGCCTGCTCGGACGGAACCGATCCGCCGCGACCGCCCCCATGGAGGTGGCTTCATGACCATGTCACCCCCGTCCACCGGGACCACCGCCCCGTCCTCCGGCCTCCGGACTACCGGGTCCGACTCCGAGGCTGCCGGGCCGCGCGCCGGAACCGCCGCGCCGGCCGACCGGCCCGACGTCGTGGACCTCTACCTCAAGCACATCGGCTCCGGCCGTGCCGTGATGGGCCGCGTCATGGGCGGCATGGCCGAGGTCCGCTCCGAGGGAGTCTGGATCCACACCGACGACGGCCGCCGCTTCCTGGACTTCGGCGGCTACGGCGTCTTCATCATGGGCCACCGCCACCCGGCCGTCGTCGAAGCGGTGCACCGGCAGATCGACACCCATCCGCTGGCCAGCCGCGTCCTACTCGAACCCGTCGCCGCCCGGGCCGCCCAGGCCCTGGCCGCCCACACCCCGCCCGGCCTCGACTACGTCCACTTCGTCAACTCCGGCGCCGAGGCCACCGAGGCGGCCCTGAAACTGGCCCGCGCCCACGGACTCACCTCGGTGATCACCACCCGCAGCGGCTTCCACGGCAAGACCCTCGGCGCGCTGAGCGTCACCGCCAACGCCACGTACCAGACGCCCTTCCAGCCCCTGCTCCCGGACGTCACCCAGGTGGCCTACGACGACCCGGCCGACCTCGAACAGGCGCTGGCCGCCCACCGCGACCGGGCCTGCGTCATCGTCGAACCCGTCCAGGGCGAGGGCGGCGTACGCATCCCCCGCCCCGGCTACCTCGGCCAGGTGCGGGCGCTGTGCCAGGCGTACGGCGCCCTGCTGGTCGTCGACGAGATCCAGACCGGCATGGGACGGCTGGGCACCTGGTGGGGCGTCGACGCCGAGGGCGTGCGTCCGGACGTGCTGCTCGTCGGCAAGGGACTCAGCGGCGGTGTCGTACCGGTCGCCGCGATGGTCGCCACCGCGGAGGCATACGCCCCCTTCAGCCGCGACCCCTACCTGCACACCTCCACCTTCGGCGCCTCGCCGATCGCCTGCGCCGCCGCCCTCGCCACGGTACGGGCCATGGAGGAGGAGGACACCGTGGCCCGGGCCGCCGCGCTCGGCCCGCGCATCCTCACCGCCGTACGGGAGGTGTGCGCGCCGTACCAGGGCGGACTGGTCCGCGAAGTGCGCGGCCGGGGTCTGCTGATCGGCATCGAGTTCGCCGAAGAACAGGCGGTCGGCGAACTCCTGCTGGAACTGATCTCCCGCGGTGTGCTCGTCAACAACTCCCTCAACTCCACCCGGGTGCTGCGGCTGACCCCGCCGGCCCTGGTCGAAGACTCCGCCCTCGACCTGTTCCTCACCACCCTCGGCGCGGCCCTGCGCGGCACGGCCGACCGTATGACCGGCTGACACCGGCTCCTGGCGCCGGCGCCAGCAACCAGCTCCGGACACCAGCGTCCGAAAACCCTCCGGGAAGGAACCGAACGACCCATGCGCCACGTGGTCCTGCACGCCCTCGCCGACGGACTGGCACCCGCCGACGTCTACGCCCGCATCAGCGACTTCCGCCGCTATCCCGAGCACAGCGACACCTTCCGCGAGGTGCACGTCGAGCCTCCGCTGCCCGACGGCTCCACGGTCTCGGACTGGACCGTCGAGTTCCGGGGCGGCCTGATGCGGTGGCGGGAGCGCGACACCTACTCGCCCGAGACGTACTCCATCGCCTTCGAACAGCTCAGCGGCGACTTCCAGGCCTTCGAGGGGAGCTGGCGCTGCGAAGCGAGGGACGGCGGCACGCTCGTCGTCTACACCGCGGCCTTCGACCTCGGCATCCCGTCCATGGCCGAGATCCTCGACCCGGTGGCCGAGTCGACCCTGCGGACCAACATCGCCCGCGTGCTGCGGGGCCTTGCGGGCGCGGAGGTGATCGATGAGCGCGCGGCTGCGGCTGGTGACTGACCGGGCGGCCGTCGCGGGCGCCCCGCCGCCGGTCGCCGACCCGCCGCGCGCGGAGCCGCTGCACGAGGAACCGGGACCCGGCGCTGCCCGTTGCCTCGGGATGTACGCCAAGCTGGCCGCCGGCGTGACCGTCGTGACCGCCCGCGGCGAGGACGGCCCGCTGGGTATGACGGTGTCAGCCGTCACCTCGCTCTCCGCCCGCCCGCCGCTGCTCCTTGCCTGTCTGCGCGACGGCTCCCGCACCCTCGCCGCAGTCCGCGCCCGCCGGGCCTTCGCCGTGCACCTGCTGCGCGAGGAACAGCAGGAGCTCGCGGGCCGGTTCGCGTCCCCCACCACGACCGCGGCGGAGCGGTTCGCCGGGACCGACACCCGACAGGTGCTGGGTGTTCCCGTGCTGGCCGGCGCGCTCGCCTGGTCGGTGTGCCTGACCGAGGACGTACGCCGCTACGGCGACCACCACCTCGTCGTCGGCCGGGTGGCCGCCGTGCACGTGGGCGGTGGACGCCCGCTGCTGTGGCACGACCGCCGGTTCGGTGTGCTGACCGAGCCGGTGCCGGACGCCGCAGGATGACCAGGCTGCCGGCCGGAACGCCGTACTGGGACCCCGCGGAACTGCCGACGCAGCCCCAGTTGCACGGCGTGGTCACCGCGGACGTGGCCGTCGTCGGGGCCGGGCTGGCCGGGCTGTCCTGCGCCTACCACCTGGCGGAGCGTGCCCCCGGGCTCGACATCGCGGTGGTGGACGCCGAGCACCCGGCCGCCGGCGCCAGCGGCCGGGGCACCGGTCTGCTGGGCCCCCGGGCCGGCCCCGCGGTCGACCGCGCGGTGCGCCGCTTCGGTCCGCAGACGGCGCGCAGGATGCACCGGGCCAGTGAGCGGGCGGTGCGGGACGTCCTCGCCCTGTGCGCCCGGCTCGACGTGCCCTGCGGGCTGCGGCCCGGCGAGCAACTGGTGGCCACGCGGTCGTCCGCGGGCCTGGTGGCACTCGCCCGCCAGGCCCGCGCCTGCCGCGAACTCGGTCTGGACGTCCCCGTCCTCACCCCGGCCGGCATCCGCGACCGGGTCGGCGTGCCCTACCGGGCGGCACTCCTGCACCGCCCCGCCGCGACCCTCGACCCGGCCGCCCTGACCTGCGCCCTCGCCCGTGCCTGCGCCGACAAGGGCGTGCGGTTCTACGGCCGCAGCCCGCTGCTGGCCCTCCGCCCCGGCGATCTGGTCGGCCCCGAGCTGGTCCTCCCGCACGGCAGGCTCTACGCCGGTCAGGCGGTGCTCGCCGTCAACTCGGCCGCGCAGGCACTGGACCTGCCGGTCGGCACCGTCCAGCCGCTCGAGGTGTACGCCGTCGCCACCGAACCGCTGAGCGCCCCGGCCTACGAGGCACTGGGCGGGCGCGCCGGACACTCGGTCGTCGACGCCGTACCGATGGCGCCGTACTTCCGGCTGCTCCCGGACCGGGGCCTGGTGGCGGGCGGCGGTACCGCCACGGTCCCCGGGGGTGTCGGCGCTCCCCGTCTCCAGGCCGTCAGGGAACGTGCCTGGGCCTGGCTGGAGAGGTGGCTGCGGTCCCTGCATCCGGACCTCGCCCGGGTAAGGGTCACCCACCGCTGGTCCGGCCGCATCGGCATGACGGGCGACGATCTGCCGGTGGTGGGGCCGGTACCGGGCTTCGACGACGTCTGGTACATCGGCGGCTGCTGCGGGCACGGACTCGCCCTGTCCGTGGCGCACGGCGCGCACGTGGCCGCGGCCCTGCTGGGTGAGCCGGAACCCGGCGAACCGCTCCCGTGGCACCGTTCCCGGGCCCCGCGCCTGCCCGCACGCGGACCCGCTGGGTCCCTGCTGCGGGCGTACGTGGACACACTGGGGCGAATCGCTCGGCATGCCTGCTGACGGCGGGCGCGGTCCGTATCCGTACCCCAGTTCCGCAGACCCGGTCTCGCAGCCCGACAGACCACCCTCAGAACCCGACCAGGAGGTTCCACGATGCGACCCCACCTCGGTACGGACGGCCGTCTGCCGTCGGCCCTGTCCATGGGAACCGTAGATGTCGCCTTCCACCTGGCGACGGGCGGCAACCCGGTGCCCCTCGCGTTCACGTTCGGGTTCGAAGGCCGTGCCCCCACCCTGGACTCCGTACGCGCGCGGGTCGCCGAACGCGTCCACCGCGTCCCGACGTTGCGCTACCGCATCGCACGGGACCGCAAGAAGTTCCGACGAGTGGACCGGATCGCGGTGGACCGGCATGTGCACGAGGCGTGGCTGCCCGAGGACACCGACGGGTCGGCGACCAGCCGCCTGATGCTGTCCCGGCCGATGAGCACGGACGACCGGCCACCCTGGGACGTGTGGCTGGTCCACGGCCCGGCGGACCGCCACACCCTGGTCTACCGGACCGACCACACCTTCCAGGACGGCATGGGCGCCGCCTACACCGCCCGCGCTCTCCTCGGGGACCACCCCGAGGGCGCACCGGCCCCACAACGTCCCGCCCGGCCCACCGCACACGGCCTCGCGGACGCCCTGGGCGAGGTGCTGGCCGCCTTCCGCGCGCCCACCCCGAAACCCGCGTTCGACGGAGAATCCACGGGCCGCGTCGACGTCTGCCACGCCGACACCCCGCTGGCCCGGCTGCGCGCCATCGCCCGCGCCCACGGCGGCACGGTCACGGACGTCTATCTCGCTGCCCTGTCCCACGCCGTCCGCACCTGGTACCTGAAGGACACCGGCTCGGCCCATCCGCCGCTGCCCGTGTCGATCCCGATGTCGGTCCGGGCCCCGGGGGAGGAGTACGCCCCGGGCAACCGCATGGTCACCGCCCGGCTCCTGCTGCCCTGCGACGAGGAGTCGCCCCAACGGGCCCTGGCCCGGGTCGTCGCCCGCACGGGCCGGCTGCGGGAGAGCCGGCGGCGCGACGCCATGCGCCTGCTGCTGTCCGCCTCCCCGCGGCCGCTCGGCGCCGGCGTCGGCACCCGCCTGGTCCGCGGGGCGTTCGTGGCCGGCCCGGTGAGCAGCGTGAACTTCGGTACGGCCCTGGTCCACCAGGGGGTCGCGGCCCGCCGCGCGGCCGTCTTCGCCGGCGTCGCGTCGGGCATCCGGTGTGTGACGACGCTGACGAGCCAGCACGACACCGCGTGTCTGACCGTCGTTCACGACGAGGCCCTGGCGACCGCGGACGAACTCCCCGACCTGTGGCTCGCGGCGCTGCTGGAGCTGGAGCGGCCGTAGCCACGGCACCACGCGCAGGCCCCGGACACACCGTCCGGGGCCTGCGCGTGGTGCCGTGTCAGGGAGTGCCGCGCAGCGTCCCGGTGGTGAGGAAGACGCTCTCCGCGGCCACCGTGCCGATCAGCGGCAGATACGGGGAGAGGCGCTCGACCGCGTACGGCAGCGTGTACAGGTCGGCGGCCGCCGCGTCCCAGCCGTGCTCGGCCCACCAGCGCTCCGGATCGGCGATCTGCCAGTTCCAGGCCAGTCCGATCGTCGACAGGGCGTCCATGAAGGGCGCGACGAACGGGGAGGACGTGGTCGCGGAGTTCACGCACTCGGCGCCGAACATGCTGCCGGGGGCGGAGAGTTCGGTCATCGCGGCGACGACGGCCGCCACCTCCGGGGGCGGAAGGAAGTACAGGGGTGCCTCGCAGAGCCATGCGGTGGGCCTGCCGGGGTCGAATCCCGCCGCCCTGAGTTCCTCTTGCCAGGATGCCGTGCCGTCGGCTTCGACGGCGGTGCGGCGTCCGCAGGAGAGCCGGCTCCAGTCCAGTACGTACTCCTTGAAGGCATGTACGGCCGCGTCCTCCACCTCGAAGACGTGCACGCCGGTCGGCCAGTCGAGCCGGAAGGCACGGGTGTCAAGACCGGCGCCGAGCAGCACCACCTGGCGGCAGCCCGAACGGGCCGCGGCGAGAGCGTAGTCGTCGAAGAAGCGGGTGCGTACCACCTGATAGTCGGGCAGCATGCGCTGCAGCGGCCCGTCACCGGGCGGGCCCCCGTCGAACCCGGCCGCGTGGAGGAAGTCGGCGGCCCACGGGTCGCGGACGATCGGCGCGGGCCGGAGGTTCTCCGCCGCGTGTGCGGCGGCCGTCCAGAGCGCCGCGCGGGAAATGCCGTGCGGGGTCGCGGCGGCCGGCGCGAACGGTGACTGCGGACGTGTGGATTCCGGCATGGGATCTCCTTGAGGTGGGGCGGGGTGGCTGTGCGGACCCGGATCATCCGGAGCGGCGACGGCCCAGCAGGAAGGCCGCGGCGCCCAGCGCGAGAAGGCTTCCGGAGGGGCGGGTGGGCCGCTGGCCGCCCATCGCGGCGGGGGTGCGCGGCTCGTGGATGTTCAGTGCGAACTGACGGTTGGCCACGTCGGAGAGGACGCCCCGGACCTGTTCGGGACTGGTGACGGCGGCCAGCAGTAGCTCCATGGAGTTCCGGGCGAACTGGTTGCGGCCGAGGAACTCGCGGCCCAGTGCGAAAAGGATCTTCGGCACCTCCCCCTGGAACACCTCGGGCAACGTGATCTCGGGAGCCAGGCACCGCACCGAACCGTCGAGGTTCGCGAAGGACTTGCCCAGCAGTGAGACGGCCGGCGGCGAACCGATCCCGCGCTTGGTCGCCTTGGCCAGCACGGTGGTGAGCGCCACGCCGAAGTTCATGTCCTCCAGGGAGAGATGGGAGACCTTGGGCACGAACGCGGCCATGTCGGCGGCGAACGCGGGCATGTTGGCCCACGGCGTCACACGGCCCATCTCCGCCCAGTGCTGCGCCAGCCCGGCCCCGTCGTTCTGCGCCAAGGTCATGAACAGCGGCAGCAGCTGAAGACTGGTCCTGCGGTCCAGGCGGCCGACCATGCCCCAGTCGATCAGCGTCGCGGGTCCGCCGGGAGCGGCGAAGACGTTGCCGGCGTGCGGGTCGGCGTGGAAGAAGCGATGGACGAAGTACCCGTGGTACATGAACCGCAGCAGGTCCTTGCCGATCTCCACCCGCTCGTCGTCCGTGAAGTGGGCGCGGTCGACGTGCCGCACCGACTTCCCGTCGGCCAGCGACTGGACGAGGACCCGGGGGCTGGCGTGCAGTACCCGGGGCACCTCCAGCGAACGGAACGACCGGACCTGCCCGCGGGCCTCGTCCATGTTGCGGGCCTCGCCGGTGAAGTCCAGCTCCGGCTCCATGGCGTCGAAGACCGAGCCGAGCATCGCCTCGATGTCGATGACCTCGTTGAACCGGGGGGCGACGCGGGCCACGATCTTCGACGCCCGGCGCATCAGGGCCATGTCCGCGAGTACGCCCTCGCGGATGCCGGGCCGCTGGATCTTCACCACGGCCGCGCGCCCGCCGGGCAGCGTCACGCGGTAGACCTGCGCCAGGGACGCCGCCCCGAGCGGGGCGACGGTCTCGATGTCGTCGAAGCGCAGCTTCCAGTCCGCCCCGAGGTCCCGGGCCAGTACCGGCTCGAACTCCGAGAACGGCTGGACGTCGACCTGGTCGTGCAGGTTCTGCAGCTCGTCCCGGAGGGACTCGGGGACCATGTCGGGCCGGGTGGACAGGATCTGGCCGAGTTTCACATAGAAGGGTCCGAGGCTCTCCAGGGCATGCCGTACCGCCTTGGCGCGGCGCTGCTCCGCCCCGGCGGTGGCCTCGGCCGCGGACCCGGCGGAGCCGTCGAGGCCCTCCGCCGGGGAGCGCGTGTCCCGCTTCGTACGCCTCCGCAGCCGGGTCGCCTGTCCCACCTCGTCGGCCACGAGGCTGCCCAGGACCCTGACCACGAGACGCAGCCGATCGCCGACGACGGACGTCATCGTGTGTGATCCTCCTCAGATCGGGATCCGGGTACGGAACGGCGGTCGGCGTGCACCCCGGAGACGGCCGGGCGGGACGATGGCACGGCCGGTCAGCCCGAGGTCGAGGACTGTCCGCCCGGGGACGGCTTTCCGCCCTGCCCCTGCTGACCGGTCAGGCCTTGCAGGGCCGCCAGCCCCTGCTGACCGGCCTGGGCCGGCAGGTTGGTCAGGTTCTGCAGGCCCTGGACCGCCTCGAGGAGCTTGGGCAGCACCTGGAGCAGCTGGGTGAGCTGGGACGGGAGCGCCATCAGGTCGCCCGCCCCGCTCGCCGCGTGTCCGAGGCCTCCGGCCAGCTGACCGAGCCCGCCGAGCGCGCCGGCCGCGCCGCCGACCGCGGCGAGCGGATTGGCCGCCCCGCCCAGCGCGGCCAGGGGTTGCCCGCCCCGCCCAGCGCGGCCGCGAGCGGGTTGCCGCCGCCCGCGGCACCGGTGAGCGCGGCCAGGGGTTCTGCGCTGCGAGGTCGGCGAGCGGGTTGCCGGCCGCGCCGACCCCGCCGAGGGCGGCCAGCGGATTGGTGACACCCGCGAGCGCGGTCGCCGGGTTGACGGCCCCGGCCAGTGCGGCGAGGGCGTTCGGGGGCAGCCCGGCCAGTGTGTCGACGGCGTTGTCGGAGCGGCGCGACGATCCCGAGCCGCGCGACGATCCCGAGTCGTCGTCCCGGTTCAGGAGGTCGTCGAAGGCATCCTTCCAGCTGTCGGTCATGTCACCGACCAAATCCTTGAAGATGTCCTGGACGTTCTTGCTGTTGCCCATGAGTGGGGTCCCTTTCCGTTTCTCTGCGATGGGAGAGGTGCGGTTTTCGGGTGTTATCGGGCGCAGCCTTCCAAGGCTTTCGCGCAGACGTTCTTCAATCGCGCGCGGCCCCTGGTGAAGGCGGCTTCGGCCGCCTTGACGGAGATGTTGTGTATGCGGGCGAACTCCGCAGTGGAAATACCCTTGGCGCGGGCGAGTATGACCTCCTGCTCCCGCCCCCGCAGGTGTTGTACCTGGCCCAGAAGCCATCTGCCGAAGTCCTCGTCGCAGACGTCCTCCTCGGTCGTACCGGGGGGTTCCGCGAGCGCCGCACGCTGGAGGAGTCTGCTGCGACGCTCCATGTCACGGTAGAAGTCGATGCAGAGGCGAAGCGCCACGGACGTCAGAAAGGCACCCAGTCGATTCCTGTCCAACGCGGCGTGGGCGGCTGCCCGGGCCATGGTTTCCTGAACGCAGTCCTCGGCGTCCTGAAAACTTGGTAGTCTTCGCCGAACCAGCCGCATGAGGCGGTCCTGATGCTGGAAGATTTCTTCCCAGGAGCATTCAGCGGGCGATTGGCAGGTGGAATGTCGCACCATCGTGGATTGCAGCCCGTTGTCTCTCGGATTGAGCAGGGGGAACCGCGGCCGACTTTCCATTTGTTCGGCCATGTGGATTTCCTACCCGAGGCCCTGGAGCGGCAAACCGGAATATGCGCCTCCATCAGTCGGCAGAAATGTTTTTCCGTGCTCATTTCCGAGGAGCGGGCCGCCGCGCCCAGTCGCGGTTCCAGTTGCGCCACATGTCCCGTACGGTCTGGTGCACTTGGGAGCTGCCGGCGCGCAGCTCGGTGGTGTACGCCTGGACCGCTTCCTTGCCCACCAGCCGCGCTCC
Organism: Streptomyces rubrogriseus; assembly: GCF_027947575.1. Lineage (NCBI taxonomy): Bacteria > Bacillati > Actinomycetota > Actinomycetes > Kitasatosporales > Streptomycetaceae > Streptomyces > Streptomyces rubrogriseus. The sequence continues at coordinate 2,928,337 of NZ_CP116256.1, forward strand.
GCCGGTGAAGTAGGAGCCCCGGACGTGCTGCGGTGAGCGGTACTTGCCCCACAGCAGGATCTTCATCAGCGGCCAGAGGGTGAACACCCCGGACGGGCACCGGTCGTCGGGGTCCAGGGTGCCCCACACCGCGGGGACCAGTCCGCTCTCGCCCAGCAGCTCGTAGATGCGGGCGATCGTCTGCTCCTTCGTCAACTCACCTTCACGATAGGCGAGTACGGCGTCGCGCGACTGGTCGAACATCCGCTCCACCCAGGGGTTGTCCATACCCTGGAGACCTCGGTACGGCGGCTGCTCCAGCAAGTCGAAACAGGCCGGGTCGTGCGTCTTCTCGAACGTCACGGCGACCTGGTTCTGGGCGTTCGTGCCGTACAGCGTGGTGATGGTCCACACGCGGTTCCAGGCGTTCCACAGGTCGAAGTCGTCGAACGCGATGTAGCTGCAGGACACCAGGTCGTCGTAGAACCGGAACATGCGCTTGGTCCAGTGGTCCAGGTACGCGAACCGGGAGGTGTCGAAGTCGTTCTGGCGCACCGCGTCGATCAGCCGGTGGCCCAGGGCGTTGAGCGCCATCACGGTGACGGCGAGTCCGCTGGAGAAGAGCGGGTCGATGAAGTCACTGGCGTGCGGCAGCAGGCACCACCGGTCGCCGACGACCTTCTGCGAGGCGAACTGGGTGCGGTCGGTGGACACGTAGGGCCGGACCGCCCGCGCCCGTTCGAACTGCCGGGCCACACTGGGGAACCGGCGTACGTACTGCCAGAACTCCTCCTCCGCCGAGATGTCCTCCGGCCGGGGGTGCTGGTCGAGATCGAGGTTGAGGCCGACACTGCACAACTGGTTCGTGCTGGTCGACTGGTTGTCGAACGGGATGGCCCAGAACCATCCGCCCGGGAACATGTGGTGGAGCGTTCCCTGGCTGAACGGGCTGGGCATGCCGTGCTGGGCACGCGGGGGCGCCACGGCGTCGAAGGGGCGCACGTCCACCATGTGCGTGAAGATCGTGCGCGACCTCGTGCGGTAGGGCGGTTCCTGCCGCAGCCCGAGGCGCTCGGGCAGGACCGCCCGCATGCCGCCGGCGTCGACCACGTACGAAGCCCGGAAGGTGCCCCGGTCCCGGGTGACGAGAGTGGCGCCGTCCTCCTCGAACTTCACGTCGTCGACCATGGTGTGGGTGTACGCGGTCACGCCGTAGGACACGGCGACGTGGAACATGTACGCGTCCACGTCCTGCCGGAAGTAGTGCGAGTCGGGACCGAGCGGAGGCCCCCAGGTGGGGTACTGGGTGCACTCGTCGGGCCGGGTGGGCTCGCCCTCCCGGTGGTAGATGAAGCTGAAGTTCCGCTTGACCCCGCTGTTCGACGACACGTGGCGGCGCAGTGCCGCGTTGGTCGCCAGGTGATCGAGCTCGGGGACGTCGTAGCGGCGGGCCAGGACCCGGAGCCCGAACGTGGTCTCGGGGACGGTGGACTCTCCGATGGCGAACCGGGGGTGGCCGCTGCCCTCGAGCAGCAGCACTCGCACGCCGTGACGTGCGAGTACCGCCCCCAGCATCGTCCCGCCGATGCCGCCTCCGACGATGGCGACATCGAAAACACGCTGGTCTTCTTGCATGTCTGCGGTTCCTTTCGCGACGGGAAGAGCGAGTCGCCGGGCTCCCCGGTCACCGGTGGGCGACCGGGGAGCCCGGCAGCACCCGGCGCAGCCCGCAGGCCACCAACCGGGCGGAGAAGGACACGGCGAACCAGGGGGTGGGCGCCAGTCGGGCCAACAGTCGGCGGTCCCCGGGCACTTGCCGCCCGCCGCGCCCGGTGACGTCCAGCCACACGCCGAAGTGCAGCAGCCGCGCCTCGGGTCCGGCGTCCCGAGCGGGGAACGGCCGCATGTGCTCGCGCACCGCACGCGTGAGGGTCGTGCGCCGCACCGTGCCCACCTGCTGTCGGGTCAGGAAGTGGTCGAGCAACTGGGCGGAGCGGCACGGGAATCCACCGCGGCCGAGCGGAGTGCGCCCTACCAGCCCGGCGTCGTGGAACGCCGCGGCGGCCAGCAGGCCGACCCGGTCGTAGGCGAGCCCGTGGGTCCGCGCACAGGCGTCGGCCAGCAGGAACGTCCGCAGAGAGTGCACGGCGACGTGGGGCGGCAGGAGCCGGCACATCTCCTTCAGCGCGGCGCCCGCGAGGGGGTGCCCGAGCAGCTCCGCGAGGGCCGGGCGGCCGAGCAGGGGCTGCCATGCCTCGGGCAACGCCTTCGGTGGATCGGAGTGTGAACTCGCCCCGCTCCCACCGGGATCGGGGACCTCCGGCATCTCGGGCCCTGCGACCATGGCCCAACCCCCCTTGTCTCACGACCCATTGGCTGTGTCCGTCTCACCTGTCTTTACGCCCGGGCCGCCGCCGCCCCCCGCCCCTCGTTCCGCAACGCCTCGTCCGTGTAAGCGCGTTGGCGTGCAACCGACGGCGCGCGATACCGGTGATGCGCTCCGGGCGTACGTTCCGGCCGTCCAATCGGAGCCATGGCCTGTTCGAATGAATGAGCCCTACTCATCCGTTGTGGCGGTGCGGGAGCGGGTGACGGCCGGGAGGATGCGCCCTGCGCTCCCACTGGTGGAAGATTTCTGTAGTAAACCTCGTGAGGTGCGGGGAGTGTTCAGGGCAGGACCGAATCTCGCCTGTGCTGAAATGCGGTGTTGGTATGGTCAGTTTCCCGATCGCCGAAGATTTGCGACTTCCGGCGGAAATCGATGCCTCGGCTCTGCCGGATACTCCCGAAGGGCCGCCTGAGAGAATTCTGCTGACGGGAGCCACCGGATTCCTCGGCGGTTCCCTGCTCGCCGACCTGCTGGATGCCACCGATGCTCGAATCCATTGCCTGGTGAGAGCGGAATCGGCCGCTGAGGCCCGGGAGCGGCTCGCCGGTCAGTTGCGCGCCCGGAATGTGCCGGAGCACCACAAGTCCCGGATCGACGTCGTGCCCGGCAGCCTGGCGAAGCCGCGGTTCGGCTTGACCGACGAGGAGTTCTCGGGCCTCTCGCGCGACATCGACGTCATTTACCACTGCGGCGCCTGGGTCAATCTCCTGGCGAGTTACCCGATCCTGCGCGGCTGCAATGTGTCGGGGACCCTGGAAATCCTGAGACTGGCGACCCGGACCCGCCGAATTCCCGTGCATTACATCTCGACGATGGGGGTGATCCCGGCGGCCCGGGAGGCCGGGACCGGTGTCTCCGGCTACTGCGCCACCAAATGGGTCGCCGAGCAGTTGGTCGCGCAGGCCGCGGACCGCGGATCGCCCACGATGGTGCACCGGCCCGGGGTGATCCTGGCGGACTCGCGCACCGGCCTGGTGGGGAAGTCGGACTGGTTCGTCCACCTGACGACGGCGAGCATCCGCGCCGGCTGCGCCCCCGACCACCCCGGCCTCCTGCCGGTCGGCACGGTCGACTTCACCAGCCGCGCCATCGTCGAGCTGTCCCTGAGCCGGCCTGCCCGAGGACAGGTGTTCCACGTGATCGATCCCGAGCCGCTGCCCTTCCGGTCGTACTTCCAGGGCTTCGCGGACGCCGGTGTCGACCTTCCGCTCGTCCCGTTCGACACCTGGCTGGAGCGGCTTCGCGACCTGGGCGACGAGGTCCCCCGCAGCACCCTGCGGCTGGCCGGCGAGACCCTCCGGCAGATGATCCCCGCCCCGGGGCCGGACACCGCCGGCCCCACCGCGGCGACCGCGCACCGCGCCCCGCCCGTGCTCGACTCCGACTACTTCCGCAGGATGCTCGCCTTCCTGAGCCGCGACGCCCTGCTGCCCGCCCAGTGACCCACGTACGGTCCTCTCCACCCGTGCCTCCCGTCACCCTCCCCGCATCTCAACAGCTGGAGTTTCCGCAATGTCCCCTTTCACCCTGGAAGACCTGACGGCGATGGTGGCCGAGATCGCCGGCGCCGAAGCGGCCCGGGCGCTCTCGGAGCAGCCGGCCGACGCGCCCTTCACATCGCTGGGGTTCGACTCGATGGCCGTCATCGAACTGGCCGAGCGGATCCAGGAGCGCTACGGCGTTCCCATCCCGGACGAGGCGGTGCACGACCTGCGCACCGTCCGACGGACCCTCGACTACGTGAACGGCCGGGCGGCCGTCGCGGCGGCGGACGGAGCCCGCTGATGGCCCGGGGCGCGGGACGGCTGACCGGCATCGGCGTCTACCGCCCCGGTGGCCTGCTCACCAGCGCCGAACTCGACACCAGGTTCGGTCACGAGGACGGCTATATCGAGCAGATCACCGGGATCCGGACCAGGCTGAAGGCCGACCCCGACGACACCTTCGTCGAGATGGCCGCGCAGGCGGCGGACAAGGCCCTGGCCCAAGCGGGCGTGCTCGCCGAGGACCTGGACTGTGTCCTGTTCTCCTCCGCCAGCAGCGTCGGCCAGGCATCGTGCCGGGCCGCCAGTCTCACCCACCGCATCGGAGCCGGCCGGGCCGGCGGGTTCGACGTCAACGGCGGGTGCGCCGGGTTCGGTTACGGGCTGGCCCTGGCCTCCGGACTCATCGCCGCACAGCAGGCGCGTCAGATCCTGGTCGTCGCCGCCGAGCGGCTGAGCGACATCACCGACCCCGACGACTGCGCGACCGTCATGGTCTTCGGCGATGCCGCCGGGGCCGCCGTGGTCAGCGCCGCGGAGCACCCCGGGATCGGACCGGCGGTGTGGGGAACCCACGGCCCCGGTGAGCCCTGGATGACCAGCGCCCCGCCCAAACCCGGTGCCGCCCGCCCGTACATGCACATGGACGGCACCCGGGTGGTCCGCTGGTTCGGTTCGCACATGCCGCAAGTGGCCCAGGAAGCACTCGACGCGGCCGGGCTCACCTGGGACGACATCGGCGCCTTCGTGCCGCACCAGTGCAACGGGCGGCTGATCGACGCGATGGTGCGCCGACTGCGCCCGCCCGAGCACGTGGCGATCGCCCGCAGCATCGTCACCGACGGCAACACCAGTTCGGCGTCCATCCCGCTGGCCCTGGAGTCGCTGCTCGCCTCGGCCACCGTACGGCCCGGCGACAAGGCGCTGCTGCTGGGCTTCGGCGCCGGGCTGACCTGGTGCGCCCAGGTGGTCGAACTTCCGTAAGGAGCACCTCATGAACGTCACGTCCGCGTCCCCCGCGGTCGACCTCAGGGCCGTCGGCGCACCCGAAGCCGGTGTCGTGGCCCGACCCCTGTCCCGTCTGTCCGACGCCGATCTCGGCACCCTGCTGATGATCCGCCACTTCGAACTGGCCGTGCTGGAGCTGTTCTCCCAGGGCCGGCTGCACGGCACCACGCACACCTGCCTCGGCCAGGAGTACATCCCCGTCGCGCTCTACCCGCTGCTGGACGAGGGCGACTACGTCTTCAGCAACCACCGCGGGCACGGCCACTACCTGGCCCGCTTCCACGACCCGCACGGCCTGCTCGCGGAGATCATGGGGCGGGCCGGTGCCGTCTGCCACGGCGTGGGCGGCAGCCAGCACATCTACCGCGACCGCTACCTGTCGACCGGCGTACAGGGCCAGAGCCTGCCCGTCGCCGTGGGAGTCGGCCTGCACCTGAAGGGGGCCGAGCCGGGCCGGATCGCGGTGGTCCACATCGGCGACGGCACCTGGGGCGAGGGCGCCGTGTACGAGGCGCTCAACATGGCGCAGCTGTGGCAGGTCCCGGTGCTCGTCGTGGTGGAGCACAACGGGATCGCCCAGTCGACACCGACCGAGCGGCAGATGTCCGGCACCGTCGCGGCCCGGGCGGCGGCCTTCGGGGTCGGCCACCTGCGGATCGACTCCGTGGACGTCACCGACGTACGCGCCGCCCTCACCCCCGTGGTCGAGCAGGTCCGCGACCGGCACCGGCCGTACGTGGTCGAGTGCGTCACCCACCGGGTGGGCCCGCACAGCAAGGGGGACGACACCCGCGCGGCCGAGGTCCGGGAGCGAGCGGCCAGGCACGACTGGTACCGCCGCTACCGACAGGACCATCCCGCGCAGTTCGCCGCCGCCGACCAGGCACAGGCGGAGGCCGTCGCGGCCGTCGTACGAGAGGTCGGCGCGCGTCCGGCGTCCCGATGGGAGGCCCGATGACCAGGCGCCAGCGCGTGGCCGAGAACCTCAACAGCGCCCTGCACCACCTCCTCGGCGCCCACCCCGGCACGTATCTGATCGGTGAGGACGTCGCCGACCCCTACGGCGGGGCGTTCAAGGTGACCCGGGGGCTCTCCGACCGCTTCCCGGACCGGGTGCTGTCCTCACCGCTGAGCGAAGGCGGCATCGCCGGGGTGGGCGCGGGCCTGGCCCTGGCCGGCAACCGGTCCGTGGTCGAGATGATGTTCTCGGACTTCGCCGCGCTGGCCTTCGACCCGCTGCTGAACTTCGCCGCCAAGTCCGTGTCGATGTACGGCCGCAGGGTCCCGATGAGCATGGTCGTGCGCTGCCCCACCGGCGGCAACCGGGGGTACGGCCCGACGCACAGCCAGAGCCTGCAGAAGCACTTCCTCGGCATTCCCTCGCTGCACCTGCGGGAAGTCTCCCCGTTCCACGACAACCAGCGCGTACTGACCGCGATGCTCGACCGCGAGGAGCCCGGTGTGCTCTTCGAGGACAAGGTGCTCTACACCCGCGCCATGTACCGGGACGGGGTCGTGGACGACCTCTTCCGCTACGAGGTGCTGGCCGATCCCAGCGAGACCGCCCGGGTGTTCGCGCCGGACTGCGGGCCCCCCGACTGGATCCTCCTGGCCCCGGGCGGACTCACCGAACGGGCCGTCACCGCCCTGCGCACCCTGCTCCTCGAAGAGGAGATCACGTGTGAACTGCTGGTGCCCTCCCAGCTCTACCCCTTCGACAGCAAGGCGCTGCTCCCGGTGCTGTCCCGTGCCGACCGCATCTGTGTCATGGAGGACTCCACGGCCGACGGGACCTGGGGCGAACTGCTCGCACAGCAACTCCACGAGCAGCTGTGGAGCCGACTGGCCCGCCCGGTACTGCCGCTGAGCGCCGAGCCGTGCATCGTCCCGACCGCGGCGCACCTGGAGCACGACGTGCTGCTCCAGCCGTCCACCATCCACCGCGCGATCATGGAGGCGACGAAGTGATCGGCATCGAGCTGCCCACGCTCAACACGAACGACTCCAGCTACACCCTGGTCGAGTGGCTCGTCCCCGACGGCAACAGCATCGAGGGCGAGGAACCGCTGGCGGTCGTGGAGACCTCCAAGGCCAGTGAGGAGATCGAGAGCACCGGCTCCGGAATCCTGCACGTCCTCGTCGGCGGCGGCCAGGAGTGCCGGCCGGGGCAGACCATCGCCTACCTCTTCGAGTCGGCCGAGGAGCGCGACTCCTACCGGGCGTCGGCCGCCACCCCGGCGGCGACATCCGCAACCCCAGGCGCGGAGCTGAGCATCACCAACGCGGCCCGTGAGCTCGCCGACCGCCACGGCGTGTCCGAGGACGAGCTGCGCGGTCTCGGGCGCACGGTCATCCGTACGGCCGACGTCGAGGCCCTGGTGCGGCGGGCCGCGTCGGAGCCCGCCACCGCCGGGCGCCAACTGTCCAAGCGGCAGCGGACGGTGGGAGCGGTGGTGACCGAGTCGATGCGGACCGTTCCGGCCGCGGCCGCCTACGCCAAGGTCGACGTCGGTCAGGCGGAGGAACTGGCCCGGCGGCTGTCCGAGCGCACCGGCAGTTTCGTCTCCCTGCCCGTCCTGCTGATCAAGGCGGTGGCGCGCCGGCACGCGGCACATCCCCTGATGTTCGCCGCGCTCACCGACGACGGCGCGGTGCGCGAGAGCGAACGGGCCCACGTGGGCGTCACCATGGACGCGGGCCGAGGTCTGTACACCCCGGTGGTGCACGACGCCGCCGAGCTGAGCGGCGACCGGATCGCCGACCTGCTCACCGGCTTCCGGAGCAAGGCGTTCCGGGGCACGTTCCAGGCCGCCGAACTCGCCGGAGCCAACATCATGGTCGCCCCGCACACCACCGAGGGCATGGTCCTGGCCACCCCCATCGTCTTCCCCGGCCAGACCTGCGTGGTCTCCGTCGGCGCCGTCGACGACCAGGTGCTCCTGGACGCGCAGGGCACTCCCCGCACCCACCGGTTCGTCCACCTCGGCCTGGTCTACGACCACCGGGTGGTCAACGGCCGGGACGCGATGGCCCTGCTCAAGGACGTCAAGGAGGAGCTGGAGGCACCGGCCGCGCTCGGCTGACCGCCGACCCGCCGCCACGGACCCCCACCACACGGACCCCCACCACCCCCGGGGGACCGCCCGTCGGACAGGAAAGGACACCCCCGACATGACCACCGACACCACGCCGCACAGCCGCGCCTACGACCTGCTCGCCTCGGTTCTCAGCAACAAGTTCGAAGTGCCCACCGAGGCCATCGTCCCCACCGCGACCTTCGAGCAGCTGGACCTCGACTCGCTGGCCGTGGTGGAGCTCTTCGTCGTACTCACCGAGGAACTCGGCATCGAAGTACAGGACGGCGAGGCCGACCCGGACCTCACCCTGGCCGGCGTGGCCGACCTCATGGTCGAGGCCGTCAAGTCGTGACCGGCGCCCGTCCCGACGTCGCCGTCACCGGGATCGGCCTGGTCACTCCGGCCGGCACCGGTCGCGAGGCCACCTGGGACGGCGTGTGCGCGGGCCGCCCCACCGCCCGGCACGTCCCCGAACTCAAGGGCCTCCCGGTCGACTTCGCCTGCCTCGTACCGGACTTCTCCCCCCGCGCTCACATCCCAGGCTCACGCCCCTGGCAGTACGACCGCTTCACCCAGTTCGCCCTCTGCGCCGCCCTGGAGGCGGTCTCCGACGCCGGTCTGGACCCGGCCGACTGGGACGCGGACCGCGTCGCGGTGGTCTTCGGCAGCTCGGCCGGCGGCACCGGCACCATGCTGGACCAGCACCGCAAACTGCTCGAGGTGGGCACGGCACGCGTGTCACCGCTGCTGCTGCCGATGTTCCTGCCCAACATGGCCACCGGACAGCTCACCATTCACCTGCGGGCCCGGGGCCCGGCGCTGTGCACGGTCACCGCCTGCGCCTCGGGCGCCACCGCCATCGGCACCGCCCTGCAACTGCTGCGCTCCGGGGCCTGCGACATCGCCGTCGCGGGCGCCTCCGACGCGGTCGTACAGCCCCTCTGGGTCACCGGCTTCGACCGGATGGGCGCGCTGTCCCGGCGCGGCGACGACCCGCCGGCCGCCTCCCGGCCCTTCGACACCGCCCGGGACGGCTTCGTCATGGCGGAGGGCGGTGCGGCCCTGGTCCTGGAGCCGGCGAGTGCGGCCAGGGCCCGCGGACGCCCCGGCTACGCCCTGCTGGCGGGCTACGGGGCATCGTCCGACGCCCACCACCCGGTGGCACCCGACCCCGAGGGCAAGGGCGCCGCCCTCGCCGTGCGGCGGGCCCTCGACGACGCCGGCGCCCGCCCCGCGGACGTGCAGCACATCAACGCGCACGGCACCAGCACGCCGCTCAACGACGCCGCCGAGGCCCGTCTGATCCGCCGCCTCTTCCCTCACCGGCCCTCCGTGACCTCGGTCAAGGGCACCCTCGGCCACCTGCTCGGCGCGGCCGGAGCGGTCGAAGCGGCGATCACCGCCCTGTCCGTGGCGCACGGCCGGGTGCCTCCCGTGGCCAACCTGGAGAAACAGGAAGGAGACGCCGAGATCAACGCCGTCACCGGCACCAGCCGGGACCAGCCCGTCGACCTGGCCCTGAGCCATTCCTTCGGCTTCGGCGGCCACAACGCCGTACTCGCCTTCAGAAGCTGCCCCACCGAACCGGTCCGGGAGCCCGCCGCTCCCGCACCGTGAGCATCTGCGATGGACACGAGGCTGAGGAGGCGGTTCAAACTCCGCGCCATTGCTCAAAGAAAGGGAGAAGACCGTGAGTTTTCTCGATCCCCGTAGCCCCGGTGCCAACTCGGACGACATCGGCACGGACATCACCGAGGCCCCGCACCGCCTGCGCGCGGTCGCCCAGGCCTGCGGAGCGCAGGTCGTCGCGACCGTCGACGTACCGGCGGGAGAGGACGACTGGAACACCCCGTCCACCGAGGAGCATCCGCGTCCGGTGGTGCTCGTGCACGGCACCTTCGGCAACCGGGGCTACACCTGGAACACGGCGACACCGCTGTTGCGACAGCACGGTCACCGGGTCTTCCGGCTCGACTACGGCCAGCACGGCCACCCCGTGATCTTCGGCCTGGGCGACATCAAGCACTCCGCCCGGCAGCTCGCGGACTTCGTCGACGAGGTACTGCGGCGGACCGGAGCCCAGGAGGTCGACGTGGTCGGCTTCTCGCAGGGCGGCATGGTGCCGCGCTACTACCTGAACGCCCTGGGCGGAGGACCCAAGGTGCGCAACTTCGTCGGCATCGCGCCCAGCAACCACGGAGTCACGGCACAGGGGCTGATGAACCTCGCCCGCCAGATTCCCGGCGCGGTGGAACTCCTCGAACAGGGTGCCGTCGGGGAGGTCGTGCCGGCCTGGCCGCAGCTCCAGCACGACCACCCCTTCCAGCGTGAGCTGGCCGATCTCGGCGAGACCACGGAGGGGGTCCGCCACACCGTCATCGCCACCCGGTACGACGACGTGGTCACTCCGTACACGTCGTGCGCCCTTGCGGAGACCGAGGGCCGCTACGTCAACAACATCGTCCTTCAGGACATCGACCCGGACGACCACACCCCGCACGTGAGCATGCCCTACAACGCGACCGTGCTGAACGAAGTCCTCAAGGCGCTGGCCGACTGAGCCCTGCTGCCGTCCAGGAGAACGCGGGCGACCAGCGCCGGGTCGTCGTTCATCGGGACGTGGCCGCAGCCGGGCAGCCGCACCAGGCGGGCCCGCGGAATGGCGCGCTTGGCGCGTATGCCCTGCCGGGGCAGGAGCAGCCGGTCCCGGTCGCCCCACGCCACGGTGACGGGGACGCCGGGCACGTCGTCGGTGAACAGCACGCTCCGTCCGGCCCGGAGCGTCTCGGAGAACCCCTGCGCGTGTGCGAGCGCCAGCGTCTCGGCGACGACCGCCTCGGGGGAGCGGCGGCCGGGACGGGCGTAGATCGTGCTCGTCAGCGCGGTGCGGCCGACCGCGGTGCGGGACAGCCGCTCGACCAGCGGGAGGGGCAGGCTCCGGGCGGTCCGGCGCATCCCCATCAGGACGCCGAAGGCGTAGCGCCGCTCGGCCTGCGTCCAGAAGCCGGCCGGGGACAGGGCCGTCACCGACCGCGCCAGGTTCTCCCGGCCGAGCCCCAGGGCCAGCAGACCGCCCAGCGAGTTGCCGGCCACGTGCGGCCGGTCGAGCCCCAGCGCCGCGCAGAAGGCGCCGAGTACCGCGACCGTCGTCGGCAGATCGTGCGGCAGGCCGTGCGGCAGTGCGGACGACTGCCCGAACCCCGGCAGGTCCACGGCTACCACCTCGCGCTCGGTCGCGAGGATGTCGACCACCGGGTCCCAGGCCTGCCGGTGGTGACCTATGCCGTGCAGCAGTAGCAGCGGCTCGCCCTCACCCACGCGCGCGTAGGCGAGGGTGATGTCCTGCGGACCGTGCTCGGTGGGGGCCGTGAAGGAGAGCGTTGCGGACACGGGGGCTCCTTGTTGCTCCTTGCCGCGAACACATGTTGTGGGAACACGTGTCTGCGGGAACGGATGAACGACGACGTTGCGTAGACACCTTGTCAGTAAGAGCTACCGACGGGTAGCCCCCGGTCGTCGGCCGGCCTCGGGCGGGGGCGATTCCGCCTGGACACGGCGGGACGCGTCCGCTGGGATGGAGCGGTGACCACCGACACCGCGACCGACGTCTTCGAAGAACACCGGCCCGTCCTCCTGGGCGTCGCCTACCGCATGCTCGGCCGCCTGGCCGACGCGGAGGACGTGGTCCAGGAGGCGTGGCTGCGCTGGTCCGGCGCCGACCGCGCCGCCGTCCGCGAACCCCGCGGCTACCTGGTGCGCGTCACCACCCGGCTCGCCATCGACCGGCTGCGCCAGGTCAAGTCGCGCGGCGAGACCTACGTGGGCCCGTGGCTGCCCGAGCCCTACGTCACCGACTTCGGGGACGCGGTGCCGGACACCGCCGAGCGGGCCGTCCTCGCCGACTCCGTCTCCCTCGCCGTCCTCGTCGTCCTGGAGTCGCTGTCGCCGCTGGAACGGGCGGTGTTCGTCCTCAGGGAGGCCTTCGGCTACCCGTACGCGGAGATCGCCGCCATGCTGGAGCGCGGCGAGGCCGCGGTGCGCCAGCTCGCCGGACGCGCCCGCAAGCACGTCGACGAGCGGCGCCCCCGCTACGACGTCGACCCGGCGCAGCGCCGCGACCTCACCGAGCGCTTCCTCGCCGCCGCGGCCGAGGGCGATCTGGCCGGCCTGCTGGCCACGCTCGCGCCGGACGTCCGGCTGGTGGGCGACAGCGGTGGCCGGTCCAAGGCACCGCTGCGCGTGCTGGAGAGCTCCGAAAAGGTGGGCCGCTTCCTGCTCGGTGTCGCGCGGCAGGGCATTCCGGACGCCACCTTCCACTTCCTGGAGCTCAACGGCGGCCCGGCCCTGCTGGTCCGCTCCGGCGGCAAGCCGGACTCCGTCATCCAGGTGGACGTCGTCGACGGCCGCATCCAGTCGATGTACATCATCCGCAACCCGGACAAACTGGTGTCGCTGGCCGGCGTTCCCTGATCCCGCCCCGGCTTCCCTCCGGCAGCTCACGGCCCCGGCCCCCGTCCCGCGACGGGGGCCGGGGCCGGTTCCGTCGCGGGATTGGTCTTGACCAAGGGGGTGGGGCGTTTTATGGTCGCAGAGAACTGCAACAACCTTTAATAAACAAGGGCGTCAAAACGCCGCCGGACCACGGCGATTGCGGAGGACAGGGTGGGGACCACGCAGCTGGAATCGGTGCCGGAGCCCAAGTACTGGCACCTCAGGACCGTGCTCAGCGAGGCGCTGGACTCGGAGTTCGAGGTGGGCGAGATCCTGCCCAACGAACGCGATCTCGCCGCCCGCTTCGGCGTCGCGCGCGCGACCCTGCGCCAGGCCCTGGAACAGCTCGAGCTGGAGGGCAGGCTCCAGCGTCGCCGGGGCGTCGGTACGACCGTGGCGCCGCCGCGCGTCGGCGTGGCCGTCGGTACCCGGGAGCACGCCTGGCCCGGGACGGCCGACGACGCCTGGCAGCCGGCCGACTGCGTCCTCGCGGCACCTCCCGCGGCCGTGGCCGACGCCCTGGGGACCGACCGCGACGAGCCGGTGCACACCGTCCGCCGCTCCCGCGTGAGCCACGGCCAGCCCGTCGCCGCGGAACTGCTCTACGTCCCGGCGTCCTCGGTGCCCGACCTCACCGCCATCGACGCGCCCTCCGGCCCCGCACGCGCGCGTGCCGTCCTGCGTGAACTGCAGCGCGGGGACCTGGAGCGGCAGGAGAGCGCCGTCGAGCTGGGCTCGGCCGGCGCGGACGACGCGAAGGAGCTGGACCGCCTCCCGGGCGCGCCCGTCCTCGTCGTCACCACCCGCTACCTCGCCGAGGGCCGCACCGCCGCCCTCTCCGTCGCCACCTACCGCGCGGACACCTGCCGGCTGACGTTCGGCGACTTCGGCGACGTGCAGATCCACCACGGCCCCGAGACCCAGGCATCCTGACCGGCGCAGCCCCACCGCCGCCCGTGGATCAGCGGCGGGCCGTCGCGCCCTCGACCGCGAACAGCTGCTCCTCCACATGGTCGAGGGCCAGCCGCAGCGCACCCGTCGCCACCGCGGCCTCGCCGAGCAGCGACAGGGCCACCCGCGGCGGACGCAGGCAGTAGCGGGCCAGCTCCCGGCGCAACGGCTCCAGCACGCCGTCGAGGCCGGCCGCCCAGCCGCCGATGACGACCATCTCCGGATCGAGCGCCAGCGCCAGCGCCGCCACGTCGTGCACCAGCCGCTGTATGAAGCGTTCGACGGCCGCACGGGCCCGTTCGTCGCCCTCGCGGGCCTCGGCGAAGACCTTGGCGACCGCCTGCTCGTCCAGCGGGTGCAGCGGCTGGTCCGTGGTGGACAGCAGCGTCTCCGGCGTCACGTCCCGGCCCAGCAGGTGCAGCGCGCCGATCTCCCCGGCCGCCCCGCCGTACCCCCGGTGCAGCCGTCCGCCGATCAGCGCCCCCGCCCCGGGGCTGAGCCCGGCCAGCACGAACACGATGTCGTCGCACTCGGTGGCGGTCCCCTTCCAGTGCTCGGCCACCGCCGCCGCGTTCGCGTCGTTCTCCACCAGCACCGGGCACTTGAAGGACCGGCTCAGCCGCTCACCCAGGCCAAGACCCGTCCACCCGGGCAGCGCGGTGCCCAGGCGGACCGTGCCGTCCGCCTCGACGATGCCGGGCGTGGCCGCGCCGACCGCCCGCAGCGAGCCGCGCGCCACACCGGCCCGGCGCAGCAGCTCGGCCACGGCCGTACGCAGCCGCTCCAGCCGCTCGTCGGCCGGCGCGTTCTCGTCCACGTCCTTGGCCTGGGCGCCGATCACCCGGCCGTCCAGGCCGGACAGGAGCGCGGCCACGCGGTGCGGGCCGATCTCCAGGCCCAGCAGGTGTCCCGCCTCCGCCCGGAACCGGAACCGCCGCGCGGGCCGCCCCTGCCGCCGGGCCGTCCCCTCGTCGGCGGCCGCCTCGACGACCAGACCGGCCTCTATCAGCCCCTCGACGACGCCCTCGACGGTCGGCCTGGACAGCCCCGTCACCCGGGTGATCTCGGTCAGCGTCGCGGCGTCCGTCGCACGCAACGCGTGCAGCACCACAGCGGAATTGATCCTCCGCAACAGCGAAGGATCCCCGCCGGTCAGGCCTGCCAAGGTCCGTCCTCCCAGCTCGTGCGCGTGTGGGCCGGATGGTACTCGGCCCGCCGGACCCCGGCGAGTTCCGGCCCGCCGTTCCCGCTCCCCGCGGCGCCCTCAGCCGGGCGCCACGAACCCCGACTCGTACGCCGTGATCACCGCCTGGGTGCGGTCGCGCGCCCCCAGCTTCGCCAGTACGGCGCTCACGTGCGACTTCACCGTCTCCGTGCCGACCACCAGCCGTGCGGCGATCTCCGCGTTCGACAGCCCCCGCGCCATCAGCCGCAGCACCTCGCCCTCCCGCTCGGTCAGCCGGGCGCGCGCCAACTCGGCGCGGGCCGCGCGGTTTCCGCCGCCGTCGCCGTACTCGGCGGCCAGCTGCCGCACCGAGGCGGGGAACAGCAGGGACTCGCCCTCGGCGATCAACCGCACGGCGTGCACGATCTCGGCCGGCCGGGCCCGCTTGAGCAGGAAGCCGTCGGCGCCCGCGCGCAGCGCCTCGTACACGTACTCGTCGTTCTCGAAGGTCGTCACCACGAGGATCTTCGGCGGGTCCGCCACCGTCCGCAGCAACGCGCGCGTGGCCTCGATCCCGTCCAGCAGCGGCATCCGGACGTCCATGGCGACCACGTCCGGCCGCACCTGCCGCACCAGCGGGACGACCGCCGCCCCGTCGGCCGCCTCACCGACCACCTCGATGTCCGGCTGCGCCTCCAGCACGGCCCGCAGACCCGCGCGCACCAGGGGTTCGTCGTCGACGAGGAGCACTCTGACCGGCATCCGCCCAGCGTAGATCAGCCGAGCGGCAGCTCGACGCGCACCTGCCAGTCACCGGCGCCGTCCGGCCCCGTGCGGGCCCGCCCGCCCAGCAGCGCGGCCCGCTCCCGTATGCCGCGCAGACCGCTCCCGCGGCCCGGGGCGGCCCTGTCGTCCGGCAGCGGATTGCGCACCTCCAGGGTGAGCGCCCCGTCCACGACCCCGATACGGACCAGGGCCGGCACCGGACCCGCGTGCCGCAGCACGTTGGTCAGCGCCTCCTGGAGGATGCGGTAACCCTCCCGGGAGACCGGGCCCGGCAGGCCCTCCAGCGGGCCGGTGACCTCGGCGTCCACCGTGGCCCCGGACGCGCGCGCGGACTCCAGGAGCCGGTCGGCGTCCCTGAGCGTCGGCCGGGCGCTCACCGGCCGCTCCGCCTCCCGCAGCACCCCGAGCACCCGCTCCAGGTCCTCCAGGGCCGCCCGGCCCGTCTCCTCGATCGCCGTCAGGGCCCGGTCGGTGAACTCCGGGCTGTTCGCGGTGCGAGCGGCCCCCGCCTGGACGACGGCCACGGTCAGCGCGTGACCGATGGAGTCGTGCAGCTCACGGGCGATCCGGGTGCGTTCCAACAGCTGCTCGGTGCGCACCTCGAGGGCCGTGAGGCGTTCGGCGGCCGACGGGCCGAGCAGTCGCCGGGCGGCGGCGGTGAGCACCTCGCCGAGGCCGACCACGGCCGCGTACAGCACGAGGAGCGGGAGCGGCGCCAGCAGGCCGTACAACCAGTGCGGTCGGCCCGACAGGGCGGGCAGGTCCTCGGTCACGTGCCCGGCCGTGCGCGCGGCCAGGGTGTACGCCACGATCGGCAGCCAGACCGTGAGGTAGGCGGCCACCCCGCCGAGCAGCGTCCGCACCTCCAGCCAGAGCACGGTCCGCCAGCGGTCCCGCCAGGCGGTGGCCGGCAGCGTGGCGAAGTCCGGGTCCGCCTCGTCCGGTGTCAGCAGCAGCCGGGCCTGCATCACCTCGCCCACCCGCACCGCCGGGATCAGACCCACCGGCACCAGCACGAGCAGCGGCACCCAGGGCAGCTCCGGTTCGACCCACCACCACACGCTGACCGCGGCCACCGGCACCCACAGGTGCAGCAGCCGGGTGTACGTCCTCCCGCGTACCAGCGGGCGCAGCAGGCGAACCATCCCGTCATCGTGTCATCCGGCACCGGCGGGGCGGCTCCCCCGCACGGGGGAGGCACGGTCCACCGGCGGGGGAGGCCCCCGCGCGGCGCGTCCGCCACGCTGTTGCCATGACCAGCATCGACGTCCGCGACCTCACCAAGGAGTACGGCACCCGACGAGCCGTCGACGGCCTCTCCTTCACCGTGCGCCCCGGCCGGGTCACCGGCTTCCTCGGCCCCAACGGCGCCGGGAAGTCCACCACCATGCGGCTCGTCCTCGGCCTCGACCGGCCGACCGCCGGGACCGCGACCGTGGGCGGCCGCCCCTACGCCGCCCTGGAGGAACCCCTGCGGCTCGTCGGGGCCCTGCTCGACGCGGACTGCGCCCACGGTTCGCGCACCGCACGGGACCACCTGCGCGTCCTGGCGGCGAGCAACCGCCTTCCGGCCCGCCGGGTCGACGAGGTGATGGAGCAGACGGGCATCGCCGCGGTGGCCCGCCGCCGGGTGAAGACGTACTCCCTGGGCATGCGTCAGCGCCTGGGCATCGCCGCCGCGCTGCTGGGCGATCCCGAGGTGGTGATGCTGGACGAGCCCTCCAACGGACTGGATCCCGAGGGCATCATCTGGATCCGCGGACTGCTGCGCGGGCTCGCCGCCGAGGGGCGCACGGTGCTGGTCTCCAGCCACCTGATGAACGAGACCGCGTCCTTCGTCGACCACCTCGTCGTCCTCGGCCGCGGCCGGCTCCTCGCCGACACCCCGATGCGGGAGTTCATCGACGCGCGCGTGCAGCCGCGGGTGCGCATCCGGACGCCGGACGCGACCGCGCTCAAGGCCGCGCTCGCCCGGCACGGACACGACGCCGTGGAACACGACGACGGTTACTGGACCGTGCACCACGCGCGCGTGGACGACGTCGGCCGGATCGTGTCCGGCGCGGGCGTACCCGTCCTCGAACTGGCCTCGGCCGAGGGCACGCTGGAACAGGCCTACCTCGACCTGACCGCCGCCGAGACCGAGTTCGCCGCACAGCCCGAGGAGGCCCGACCATGAACCTCACGCCCGTCCTCCGCGCCGAGGCGCTCAAGGTGCTCACCCTGCGCTCGCTGTGCGGCACCCTGCTGGCCCTGGCCGTGGTCACCACGGCGTTCTCCGCTCTGGCCGGGTCGTCCGACGCCTCCGATCCGGACTTCGACCCGCTGTTCACGGCCCTGTCCGGTGTCATGCCCGGCCAGATCGCGGCCATCGCCTTCGGTGCCCTCGTCGTCTCCTCCGAGTACCAGGGCAACGGGATCCGGCTCTCCCTGGCCGCCGTGCCGCAGCGCGGCCGGTGGTTCGCGGCGAAGCTGGCGGTCATCGCCGTACCGGCCCTGTTGGTGGGGCTGGCCACCGCGCTCGCCGCCCTGCTCGCGGCTCGTGCGGGCCTGGGCACGGCGGCGGACGGGCTCACCGCGGGCGAGCAGGTCCGCGGCGTCGTGGGCTGCGGGATCTACCTCATGCTCATGGCCCTGTTCGCCGCCGGGCTCACCACCCTGTTCCGCAGCGGAGTGGCCACCCTGTCCACCCTGATCCCGTTCATCCTCGTCGTCTCCTTCGTGATCGGGGACGCGGCGGGCACAGCCGCCGACTTCCTGCCCGACAAGGCGGGTCAGATCGTCCTCTACCGGACGCACGACGGGACCCTGGGGCCCTGGACGGGGCTCGCGGTGACCGCGCTGTGGGCGGCGGCCGCGCTGCTGGCCGGATTCTGGCGGCTGCGCCGCCGGGACGCCTGACCACGGACGACCGGCGGGGCGGCTGACGCCCCGCCAATTGTCAGTGGCGGCGGGTTTACTGGAGGCATGAACATCGCGCGGCACCTCGCCCTCGTCGACGAGCTGTGCTTCCGGCCCTTCCCGGCGGAGCACGGCCCGTCGGACGGGGGCACCGCGGCTCCCGGGTACTTCACGGCGGTGCTGGAGAGCAGCCGCGGCCTGCGCGGACGAGCCCCGGGCGAGCGGGCGGCGACGGTCGAGCAGTACGAGAAGGACCGGGACGCCCTCTACGAACGGCTCGCCACGCGCTGGGGGCCGACGGACCCCTACAACCTGCAGACGGTCCTGCTGCGGACCGAGCGCGAGGAGATACCCGAGCCGTGGGCCGGGCTGAGCGCCGCCGCGCGGGTGGCGTGCCTCTGGGAGGCCGAGGGCACCGGCCGCTGGGTCGCGGTGGCCGTCGCCGACCGCGACGAGGCGGACGAGGTGCTGCTGCTGGCGGTGGTCACGCAGGAAGCACCACCGTGACCGCGGCTGCCCACGCCTAGGCCTGCGCCCCCGCCCCGTGCGCCCCCGCCCCGTGCGCCTCCGTCCCGTGCGCCGCCTCCCGCAGCCGGGCGTACTCCTGCGCCATCGTCTGCGCCGTCCAGTGCGCGTTGAGCCCGCTGGGATTGGGCAGCACCCACACACGCGTGCTCCCGAACGTCCGCTCCTGCGGCCCCACCCGGGCCTTCGGCTCGTCGAAGGCGGCCCGGTACGCGGTGACACCCACCACCGCCAGCCAACCGGGCCGCAGCCGCGCCACCTTCCGCGCCAGCAGCCGGCCGCCCTCCCGGTACTCCTCGGCGGTCAGCTCGTCCGCCCGCGCGCTGGCCCGCGCCACGACGTTCGTGATGCCGAGCCCGTACGAGGGCAACAGCCCCTGCTCCGACGGCCGCAGCAGCCGCGGAGTGAACCCGGACAGATGCAGCACCGGCCAGAAGCGGTTGCCCGGGCGGGCGAAGTGGTGGCCCGTCGCCGCCGTCATCAGGCCGGGGTTGATGCCGCAGAACAGCACGCGGAGGCCGTCCGCGACGACGTCCGGTACGAGACGGTCGCGGGCGGCCTCCAGCTCGGCCCGGGTGAAGCGGGTCAGAGGATCGCTCCGGGGGTGTAACCGGCGGCCTCCGGGTGCCGCTTGACGATGTCCTCGATCCGGCCGACGACCACGCCGACCTGGTCGGCCGCGGCGCCGGTGAAGGAGAGCTTGTCGGCCATCAGCGCGTCCAGGGCGGCACGGTCCAGCGGGATGCGGTCGTCGGCGGCCAGCTTGTCGAGGAGTTCGTTGCGCTCGGCGCCCTGCTCGCGCATGGCCAGCGCGGAGGCGACCGCGTTCTCCTTGATCGCCTCGTGCGCGACCTCGCGGCCCACCCCGCCCCGCACCGCGCCCATCAGCACCTTCGTGGTGGCCAGGAACGGCAGGTAGCGGTCCAGCTCCCGGGCCACGACGGCCGGGAAGGCGCCGAACTCGTCGAGCACGGTCAGGAACGTCTCCAGCAGCCCGTCCAGCGCGAAGAAGGCGTCGGGGAGCGCCACCCGGCGCACCACCGAGCAGGACACGTCGCCCTCGTTCCACTGGTCGCCCGCCAGCTCGCCGGTCATCGAGGCGTAGCCGCGCAGGATCACCGTCAGGCCGTTGACGCGCTCGCAGGAACGGGTGTTCATCTTGTGCGGCATCGCGGACGAGCCGACCTGGCCCGGCTTGAAGCCCTCGGTGACCAGCTCGTGCCCGGCCATCAGGCGGATCGTCTTGGCCAGCGAGGACGGCGCGGCGGCGAGCTGCACCAGCGCGGTGACGACCTCGTAGTCCAGGGAGCGCGGGTACACCTGGCCGACCGAGGTGAACGCCTGCGAGAAGCCGAGATGCCCGGCGATCCGCTGCTCCAGGTCCGCCAGCTTGCCCGCGTCACCGCCGAGCAGGTCCAGCATGTCCTGGGCGGTGCCGACCGGGCCCTTGATACCGCGCAGCGGGTAGCGGCCGAGCAGCTCCTCCACCCGGCCGTACGCCACGAGCAGCTCGTCGGCGGCGGTGGCGAACCGCTTGCCCAGCGTCGTCGCCTGCGCCGCCACGTTGTGCGAGCGCCCGGCCATGACCAGCTCGCCGTACTCGCCGGCCAGCTTGCCGAGGCGGGCCAGGACGGCCACGGAACGGTCCCGGACCAGCTCCAGCGAGAGCCGGATCTGGAGCTGCTCGACGTTCTCCGTCAGGTCGCGGGAGGTCATGCCCTTGTGGACGTGCTCGTGCCCGGCGAGGTCGTTGAACTCCTCGATCCGCGCCTTCACGTCGTGCCGCGTGACCTTCTCGCGCTCGGCGATCGAGGCCAGGTCGACCTGGTCGAGGACGCGCTCGTAGTCGGCGATCGCGGCGTCGGGCACCTCGATGCCCAGGTCCTTCTGGGCCCGCAGCACGGCGAGCCAGAGCTGCCGCTCGAGCTTCACCTTGTGCTCGGGCGACCAGAGGGTGGCGAGCTCGGCGGAGGCGTAGCGTCCGGCGAGGACGTTCGGGATGCGGGGCTTGGCGGGAGCGGAAGTCACGTGGACGGATTCTACTGGCGATTCGTGCAGGTCGGCGCCGCGGGGCGGTTCGTCGGAACCTACGAAGGGCCGTCGGAAGCTACGAACGGCCGTCGGCACCTGCGAAAGGCCGCGCGGTGCCGGGGTTCACCGCGCGGGGTCCTCGTAGGGCAGCAGGTCCGGGCGCTTGGGCGGCAGGCCGTCCCCGGACGAGCGGCCGGTCAGCCTGCGGCCTATCCAGGGCAGCAGGTGCTGCCGGGCGAACCGGACGTCCGCGGTCCTGCGCGTCACCCACCCCGGCGGCGGCGTCGCCGGGATCGGTGCGTGCCACTCGGGGTCCTCGGGCTGGTGGCCGAGCGACTGCCACACCGCCTCCGCGACCCGGCGGTGGCCCTCGGCGGTCAGGTGCAGCCGGTCCACGTCCCACATCCGCGGGTCGGCCAGCGACTGGGCCCCGTACAGGTCGACGACCACGGCGCCGTGCCGCCCGGCCAGGTCGTCGATCACGGCGAACAGGGCCTCCATGCGGGGCCGGAAGCGCTCCAGCACCGGACCCTGGCGGCCGGGACTGCGCATCAGCACCAGCTGCTCGCAGTGCGGGGCGAGCCGTTCCACGGCCTGGGTCAGCAGGTCCCGCACCCGGGCCATGTCGCACTTGGGCCGCAGCGTGTCGTTGAGCCCGCCGACCAGCGTGATCACGTCGGCTCCCATGGCGGCGGCCACGTCCACCTGCTCGTCGACGATCTGTCCGATCAGCTTCCCGCGCACCGCCAGGTTGGCGTACCGGAAGCCGGGGGAGCGGGCCGCCATCCGGGTGGCGAGGAGGTCGGCCCAGCCACGGTAGGAGCCGTCGGGCAGCAGGTCCGACATGCCCTCGGTGAAGGAGTCGCCGACGGCGACGAGACTGGTGTACGCGGGGTTCGTCTGCATGGCGACGGAAATGGTATCCCCTGCACATACCCGCCGGTCGGTCGCCCTCCGCCGCGTCGTCCCCGAGGGCCCGCGGGGCCCGCCGGACGCCGGGCTCACGTCCGTTGCCCGAACAGCTCCCGCAGGACGTCCTCCATGGTCACCAGGCCCGCCAGCCGCCCGTCGGAGCCGAGCACCGCCGCCAGGTGCGTACGGCTGCGCCGCATGGCGGTGAGCACGTCGTCCAGCGGGGTGCGCTCGCGCACCCGGGCGATGGGGCGCATGTCCCGCAGCCGGAACGGCAGGTCCCGCGGCGAGGCGTCCAGGGCGTCCTTCACGTGCAGGTAGCCGACGATCCGCCGCCCGTCGTCCACCACCGGGAAACGGGAGAACCCCGACTGCGCCGACAGCCGCTCCAACTGCTCCGGGGTGATGCCCACGCGCGCGTGGACGACGCGTTCCAGCGGCAGCACCACGTCCCGCACCGGTCGGCGGCCCAGCTCCAGGGCGTCGTGCAGCCGCTCCCGTGCCCGGTCGTCGATCAGCCCGGCCTCGCCCGCGTCCTTGACGATCTCCGCAAGCTCCGCGTCCGTGAAGGTCGCCGCCACCTCGTCCTTGGCCTCGACCCTGAGCAGCTTGAGCAGCCCGTTCGCCAAGGCGTTGACCGTGAAGATCACCGGGCGCAGCGCCCGGGACAGCGCCACCAGCGGCGGCCCGAGGATCAGCGCGCTGCGCACCGGCTCGGCCAGCGAGATGTTCTTCGGGACCATCTCGCCGAGCAGCATGTGCAGATACGTCGCCAGCGCCAGGGCGAGCACGAACGACACCGCGTGCCCGGCGCCCGACGGCACGCCCACCGCGTGGAACACCGGCTCCAGCAGGTGCGCGATCGCCGGTTCCGCGACGATGCCGAGGACCAGCGTGCACAGCGTGATGCCGAGCTGCGCCGCCGCCAGCAGGGCCGACACGTGCTCCAGCCCCCACAGCACGCGCTTCGCGCGGGTGTCGCCCTCCTCGGCGTACGGCTCAACCTGGCTGCGGCGCACGGAGATCAGCGCGAACTCGGCGCCCACGAAGAACGCGTTGACGACCAGGGTCGCCAGACCGATCAGCAGCTGTACGGCGGTCACCGGCCGGCCTCCCCTTCGTTCTCCCCGTCGCCCGGGCCGGGCTCGGCGGCGTCGGTTTTGTCGGCTCGGTCGGGTCCGTCGGGTCCGTCGGTTCCGTCGTCAAGGGGGGCGTGCATCAGCACCCGGGCGGCCCTGCGCCCCGTGGCGTCCACGACGTCCAGCCGCCAGCCGGCGACGTCGAGGCTGTCGCCGACGGCGGGGATGTGCCCGAGACCGGCCGCCACCAGTCCCGCGACCGTCTCGTACGGGCCCTCGGGCACCCGCAGGCCCAGCCGCTCGAGCCGGTCCACGCGCGCGGATCCGTCGGCCCAGTACAGCGCGCGCCCCGCTTCGTCCGTGCCGGCCGGGTCGAGGTCGGGCGTCTCGTGCGGATCGTGCTCGTCCCGCACCTGGCCGACCACCTCCTCGACGATGTCCTCCAGAGTGGCCACCCCGGCCGTACCGCCGTACTCGTCGATCACCACGGCCATCGTGCGCCGCCCGGAGAGCCGGTCCAGGAGCCGGTCCACGGTCAGCGACTCGGGGACCAGCAGCGGCTCGCGCATCAGGTCGGCGACCGGCATCCCGGGCCGCCGCTCGGCCGGCACCGCCAGCACGTCCTTGACGTGCGCCGTCCCGACCACGGCGTCGAGGCTGTCCCGGTAGACCGGGAACCGGGACAGTCCCGTCGCCCGCGTCGCGTTCGCCACGTCCTCGCACGTCGCCCGGGCGTCGAGGGCCACGACCTGGACGCGCGGGGTCATCACCTGCTGCGCCGTCAGGTCGGCCAGGTTCAGGGTGCGCACGAACAACTCGGCGGTGTCGGCCTCCAGCGCGCCCTCCTTCGCCGAGTGCCGGGCGAGCGCCGCCAGCTCCTGCGGGCCGCGCGCGGACGCCAGCTCCTCGGCGGGCTCCACACCGAAGCGGCGCACGACGCGGTTGGCGGTGTTGTTCAGATGGGTGATGAAAGGCCGGAAGACCGCGCTGAACCAGCGTTGCGGCCCGCCCACCCGCTTGGCCACGGCCAGCGGCGCGGAGATCGCCCAGTTCTTCGGCACCAGCTCCCCGACGATCATCAGGAAGACCGTCGACAGGGCGGTGCCCAGCACCAGCGCCAGCGACGACGCCGCCGAACGCGACACCCCGAGGTCCTCCAGCGGCCCCGCGATCAGCGCCGCGACCGACGGCTCGGCGAGCATGCCGACCACCAGATTGGTGACCGTGATGCCGAGCTGGGCGCCGGAGAGCTGGAAGGTCAGGTTCCGTACGCCCTTGAGGGCGCTCGCCGCGCCCCGCTCGCCCCGCGCCGCGGCGCGCTCCAGTTCGCCGCGCTCGACGGTGGTCAGCGAGAACTCGGCCGCGACGAAGGCGCCGCACAAGAGCGAGAGCAGGATCGCCACCAGCAGCAGGAGCACTTCGGTCATCGGGTCACCTCGGATCCATGATCGGCCAGGACCAGGAGGTTCGCCCGATGTTCAAGCCTTCAACCTTTCGCCTCGCGGGCGCTCAGTCGGTGAGGTGCTTCACCCAGCGCCGCCACTGCTCCTGCGGCTCGTACCCGGCGGCCCGCCAGGCATGCTGGGCCCGCTCGTTGCGGACCAGCACCATCGCGTCGCCGCGGCGCCCACCGAGCCGGACGAAGCGTTCGTCGGCAGCCGTGAGCAGGGCCGAGCCGATGCCACGGCGCCGGTGGTCCGGGTGCACCGCCAGCCGGTACAGATGACAGCGCCAGCCGTCGAAGCCCGCGATCACCGTGCCGACCAGCTCCCCGGCGCGTTCGGCCAGGATCAGTGCCTCGGGGTCGCGGGCCACCAGACGCTCCACGCCGTCCCGGTCGTCGCTGATGCTCGTCCCCTCGGCGGCCGTCTTCCAGAAGGCCAGCACGGCGTCCAGGTCGTCGGCCACGGCGGGCCGTATGCGCAGATCCGTCATGCCGCGATCCCACCACGAGCGCCCGGCACCCGTGCCGGGTGTTCCGGGATGCGGACGGGCGCGGCACGCCCTTGCCGCCGCTAGCGTTCCGGCGCTAGCTTCAAGGTATGGCGAAGACCCGGAAGGCCCAGCTGAACGTGCGGGTGGACGAGGGCACCGCCCGGGCGGCCCGCGAGAAGGCCCTGGCCCGGGGGATGAGCGTCAACCGCTACATCGAGGAACTGGTCCGGCAGGACACCGGCGAGGCGGGCCACACCTTCGTGGAGGCCGCCGCGGACTTCATGCGCGAGTACGAGAAGGTGTTCGCAGAGGAGGCCGGCGAGGGCCGGCGCTGAGCCGTCGCACGCGTCCCGGATGAACGACCTCACCATCGACCTCGCCTGGCTGCTGATGCTCGCGGAGCGGCGCACCCCCGGTGACCCACAGGTCACCGACTGGGGAGCGCTCGTCGCCGCCGTCGCCCGCCACCGGGCCGAGATCTTCGACACCCCGGTCTACGACACCCCGTACGCCCGCGCCGCCGCGCTGCTCCAACTGCTGATCCACGTCCCGGCGCTGGAGCGCTCCAACGCCCTGTTCGCCTCCGCGGTCGCCTACGCCTACCTGGTCGCCAGCGGGGTCGAGGTCGTCACCACGCCGGAGCGGGTGCGGGACCTCGCGCTGCTCGTGAAGAAGGGCGCGGCGTCGGTCGAGGAGATCGCGGACGAACTGCGCGGCTGGAGCGGGTGACCGCGCCGGTCGCACCCCCTGTTCAGGACGGTCGCCAGGCCGTACCCAGGACGCAGTACGAACTCGGCAGGGCCGGCCCGTGCTCCGGCATCATCACCTGCCGGTAGGGCCCGAGGGTGAACCCCGCCTCCCGCAGCGCGGCCACCGGTTCGCGGGAGAGGTGGCAGCCGCCGGACAGCGGAGGCCACAGCGTTCGGTCCAGCGCCCGCTGGGTGAAGGTCATCGCCCGCCCGCCGCCCCGGCCGTGCTCGAAGAACCGCACCTGTCCGCCCGGCCGCAGGACGCGCCGCAGTTCCGCGAGTGCACGCGGCACGTCCCGGACACTGCACAGCACCAGCGAGACCACGGCCGCGTCGAAGGCCTCGCTCTTGACCGGCAGGGCCTCCGCCGCGCCCGGCGCCACGTCCACCGGAACCTCGGCGCGCAGCGCCGCCTCCACCGCCAACTGCCGCAGCACCCGCTCCGGTTCGATGGCGACGATCTCGGACACGGTGCCCGGATAGTGCGAGAAGTTGAGCCCGTTGCCCGCGCCGACCTCGATCACCCGCCCGGACAGTCCGGCGAGCATGCGTCGGCGCACCCGGGCCATGCCCATCCGGGTCTCGGCGCCCACACTGACGCGGGCGTAGTAGCGGGCGAACAGCGGATGGTGCACGGTGTCCCGCGGCACCCCGCGGGTCCGGGCGGATCGCAGCGGCATGGGACCTCCCTCACGAGGCGGCAGCCTTACCGCGATTCTCCCCCGCGCGGGCCCGGTGCACCCACCGCGCGGGCGACTCGCCCCGAGGCACTCGACCGACCGCATGGCCCTGGCCCCCGCGTCAGCAGCCGGGACCACTTGATCAGGGCGCGCGTGTCCACGCCGCGCCGTCGCCCGCCGGGTGCCGCCGAACGGCGCGATCCCGCACCCTCCCGGACTCTCCCGGCCCCCTCCCGCGTCCCCCGCGTCCTCCCGCGCCGCCCGTCGCGGACGGGAAACCGCCCTGGTCGGGTTGCCCGCGGCGCCCGTCCCGAATACCTGCCGGTCACGGCCCGTGCCGGTCGCCGAACGCGTCCGCGTCCCAGGTGCCGTCCAGGGGCGGCGCCAGCCAGCGCGGTGCCGCCGACCGGAAGCCGGCCGGGGTGAGGGACCCCGCCCCGGCCGGGACGGCGCCGAGGAGGGGAGCGCCGGAGACGTCCGGCAGGTCCGCGAGGTTGCAGCGGGCGGCGAGGTCCGGGGCCGCGGGCCAGCTGCCGATCACCAGCCCGGGCAGCTCCAGTCCCCGGGAGCGCAACTCGCGCGCCGTCAGCTCCGTGGTGTTCAGCGTGCCCAGCCCCGCCGACGTGACCAGCAGCACCGGTGCGCCCAGCAGACCGGCGACGTCCGCCAGCGTCCCGCCCTCCGCGTCGAAGCGTACGAGCAGTCCGCCGGCGCCCTCCACCAGCACCAGATCGTGCTCCGTGGCGAGTTTGGCCGCGGTCTCCGCCACCTCTCCCGGGTGCACCGGTGCCCGCCCGGCCCGGCGCGCGGCCGTGCCCGGCGCCAACGGCTCCGGGAACCGGGCCACTTCGGCGACCGTCGCGTTCCCGGCGAGGCGGGCCACTTCCTGGGCGTCCCCGGCCTCGTCCGGCCCGACGCCGGTCTGTGCCGCCTTGAGCACGGCCACCGTCCGGCCGCCCGCCAGGGCCGCCGCGGCCACCGCGGCGGTCACGACCGTCTTGCCGACCTCCGTGCCCGTGCCCGTGATCACCAGTACCGGCATGTCATCCCTCCCGTGCCGCCGCGCAGACCGCGCGGGCGATGCGTGCCACGTCCGCGTCGCCCGTGACGTACGGCGGCATGGTGTAGACCAGGTCGCGGAACGGGCGCAGCCACACGCCCTCGCGCACGGCCGCCTTCGTCGCCGCCCGCATGTCGACGGCGTGGTCGAGCTGTACCACTCCGATCGCGCCGAGCACCCGCACATCGCGCACGCCCGGCAGCTCGGCGGCGGGCGCGAGTCCCTCGCCGAGGCCCGTCTCGATCCGCTTGACCTCGGCGCGCCAGTCCTGGCCGAGCAGCAGCCCGATCGACGCGCAGGCCACGGCCGCGGCCAGCGGATTGCCCATGAACGTCGGCCCGTGGGCCAGCACCGGTACCTCGCCCCGGGAGATCCCGTCGGCCACCCGCGAGGTGCAGAGTGTGGCCGCCATCGTGAGGTACCCGCCGGTCAGCGCCTTGCCCACGCACATCACGTCCGGCGTCACCGCCGCGTGCTCCGCCGCGAACAGGGCGCCCGTGCGGCCGAAGCCGGTCGCGATCTCGTCGAAGACCAGCAGGACGTCGTGCGCGTCGCACGCCTCGCGCAGCACCCGCAGGTACGCGGGGGAGTGGAACCGCATCCCGCCCGCGCCCTGCACCACCGGCTCCACGATCACCGCGGCCAGTTCGCCGGCGTGCCGCTCGATCAGCGACCGCAGGTGGTCCGCGTACGTCTCCTCGTACTCCGCCGGCGGCGCGTCCGCGAAGACCTGGCGCGGCAGGGCACCGGACCACAGCTCGTGCATGCCGCCCTCGGGGTCGCACACCGACATGGGCTGCCAGGTGTCGCCGTGGTAGCCGCCGCGCCAGGTGAGCAGGCGGCGCTTGCCGGGGCGGTCGAGCGAGCGCCAGTACTGCAGGCACATCTTCACGGCGACCTCGACCGACACCGACCCGGAGTCGGCGAGGAACACGTGCTCCAGACCCTCGGGAGACATGTCGACAAGGAGCTTCGCCAGCCGTACGGCGGGCTCGTGGGTGAGCCCGCCGAACATCACGTGGCTCATCCGCTCCAGTTGCTCGCGCGCGGCCGCGTTCAGCACCGGGTGGTTGTAGCCGTGGATCGCCGACCACCAGGACGACATCCCGTCGACCAGTTCACCGGAGCCGTCGGCCGGCCGCAGCCGGACCCCGCTCGCCGACTCCACGACCAGCGGGTCCTGCCGGCCGGGCATGGGCCCGTACGGGTGCCAGACGTGCCGCCGGTCCAGGTCCAGCAGCTCGGCGACGCTCAGCGCGGGCTCAGGCATTGGGCGCGAGGTCCGTCCCGGCGCCGCGGCGGCGTACCGCCACCAGGTCCGTGCGGGGCTCCTCGGCGGGGCGCGGCGTCGTGGACGCGGGCGCGGGGGCGCACACTCCGCCACCTGCGTGCGAACCGCAACCCGCCTCGCCCTCGGCGCCGTCGTGCGAGCCGCAGCCGCCGCCACCCTCGTGCGAGCCGCAGCCCCCGCCCCGCACCGACGCGCGGTGCTCCGGCAGCGTGACCTCGCCGGCGCCCTCCACCTCGAAGCCGGCGTCGGCGATCATCTCCAGGTCCGCGTGGCCCGCCTGGCCCTCGCTGGTGAGGTAGTCGCCGAGGAAGATCGAGTTGGCCAGGTGCAGCGCGAGCGGCTGCATCGTGCGCAGATGGACCTCGCGCCCGCCGGCGATGCGCACCTCGACGTCCGGGCAGACGAACCGCGTCATCGCCAGGATGCGCAGACACCGCTGCGGGGTGAGGTGCCACTCCTTGGCGAGCGGCGTGCCCTCCATCGGGATCAGGAAGTTGACCGGCACCGAGTCCGGGTCCAGCTCGCGCAGCGAGAAGACCACGTCGACCAGGTCCTCGTCGCTCTCGCCCATGCCCGCGATGAGCCCCGAGCAGGCGGACAGCCCGGCCGCGTGCGCCTTGTTCACGGTGTCCACCCGGTCGGCGTACGTGTGCGTGGTGGTGATGTCGCCGTACGTCGACTCGGAGGTGTTGAGGTTGTGGTTGTAGGCGTCGGCCCCGGCCTCCCGCAGCCGCTCCGCCTGGCCGTCGGAGAGCAGCCCGAGGCAGGCGCAGACCTCCACGGACTCGTTCTGCTCCTTGATGGCCTTGATGGTGTCCGAGACGCGGTCCACGTCCCGGTCGGTCGGGCCGCGTCCGCTGGCCACCAGGCACACGCGCTTGGCGCCCCCGGACACTCCGGCCGCGGCGGCCGCCGAGGCCTGGTCGGGCTTGAGCCAGGTGTACTTGAGGATCTCCGCCTTGGAGCCCAGCCGCTGCGAGCAGTAGGAGCAGTCCTCGGGGCACAGGCCCGACTTGAGGTTGACGAGGTAGTTGAGTTTCACCCGTCGGCCGAACCAGTGGCGGCGCACCTTTCCGGCCGCGGCCACCACGTCGAGCAGGTCGTCGTCGGGAGTGGCGAGGACGGCGAGCGCCTCCTCGCGGGTCGGCGTCTCGCGCCGAAGCCCCTTGTCCACCAGCGTGTTCAGCAGGTCCATGAGAGCCGATCCTGTCCTAAGGGGCCGTCCGCGGCCAAGGAGACTTTGCACAACACTGACAGATCGACGTGTGGGTATTGCCACACCTCGCGGGGGTGGCCGGACCGCTAATGTCTGTTCATTGCCTACAAAACCCGGAGGACCGTGCCATGGCGTTCGGCTGGATCGAGGAACAGGACCGGGCGCGCCGCGAGGCCGGACTCGTACGGGTTCTGCGCCCCCGCCCGGCGGCGTCGTCGCTGCTGGACCTGGCGAGCAACGACTACCTGGGTCTCGCCCGGCACCCGGAGGTCGTGGAAGGGGCGGCCTCGGCCGCACGGACCTGGGGCGGCGGCGCGACCGGCTCCCGGCTGGTGACCGGCACCACCGCACTGCACGCCGAACTCGAAAGCGAACTGGCGGACTTCTGCGGCTTCGAGGCCGCGCTCGTCTTCTCCTCCGGCTACGCGGCCAACCTCGCCGCGGTCACCGCGCTGGCACCGCACGGCAGCCTCGTCGTCTCCGACGCGGGCAACCACGCCTCGCTGATCGACGGTTGCCGGCTCGCCCGCGGCACCACACAGGTCGTGGGGCACGCCGACCCGGACGCCGTGCGCAAGGCACTGGCGACGCACGACGGACCCGCCGTGGCCGTCTCCGACACCGTCTTCTCGGTCGACGGCGACGCCGCGCCCCTGGCCGCACTGGCCGACGGGTGCCGGGCGTACGGGGCGGGGCTGATCGTCGACGACGCCCACGGTCTCGGCGTCCTCGGCGACGGCGGCCGGGGCGCCCCGCAGGGCGCGGGCCTCGCGGGCCGCGACGACGTCGTCGCGACCGTCACGCTGTCCAAGTCGCTCGGCGCCCAGGGCGGCGCCGTGCTGGGCCCCGCCCGGGTCGTCGCCCACCTGGTCAACGCGGCCCGCACGTTCATCTTCGACACGGGACTCGCCCCTGCCGCGGCCGGGGCGGCCCTCGCGGCGCTCCGGCTGCTCGTCCGCGAGCCGGAGCGTGCGGCGCGGGCCCGTGCCGTCGCCGCCGAACTGCACGAACGCCTGACCACCGCGGGTCTGGACGCGGTACGTCCGGACGCCGCGGTCGTCTCGGTGCGCGCGCCCTCCCCGGAGCAGGCCGTGCGGTGGGCGGCCGACTGCCGAGCGGCCGGCCTGTCCGTGGGCTGCTTCCGCCCTCCTTCCGTGCCCGACGGCATCTCACGGCTCAGGCTGACCGCTCGCGGGGACCTCTGCCGGGAACAGATCGAGCGCGCGGTACGGGTGATCGGCGAAACGCGGCCATGAGTCGGCGGGACACGGCCGTGCGTCGTCCGGTGTCCGGTGCGGTCAGCCGCGGCCGAGGCGGGCGGTGAACGCCGTCCAGCTCCCGGGGGAGAAGAGCAGGGCGGGTCCGGCCGGGTTCTTGGAGTCGCGCACGGCGAGCAGTCCGGTGCCGGGGCCGGCCGACGGACGGGCCGTTTCCACACAGTTGTTCGCCCCGGTGCTGTAGCTGCTGCGCAGCCACCGGACACCGGGCACATCGGTGCTGACAGGGATGTTCCGGGGAAGTTCGGACATGGAGCCTGACATGGTGCCTCCTTACGCGCCAGCCGCGGTCGCGGCGATGAAGTCCAACGAGTCCTCGGGCGAAAGGGCATGGATCAGAAGGGCGTTGAAGGCCTCGGTGTAGGCCTCTAGGTCTTCTTTCCGTTCGAGGTGCAGGCTACTCGTCAAGTGGTCGAGAACCACCACGTCCAGATCAGAAGTGCTCGAAAATGAGAAGATTACGAAAGGGCCGGTGACACCGATGTGCGCCCCGGCGGCAAACGGCAGCACCTGGAGCCGGACGTGGGGGAGCTGCGCCGCCTCGACCAGCCTGGCCAGTTGACGGGACATCACCCCGGGTCCGCCCACCACCCGGCGCAGCACCGCCTCGTCCAGGACCGCGCTCAGCTCCAGCGGCGGCTCGCCCCGCAGCACGTCCTGCCGGGCCAGCCGGACCTCCACCAGCGTGTCCAGCCGTTCCGCCGGCATCCCGTCCACGGCGGCGCGCGTCACCGCGCGGGCGTACTCGGGCGTCTGGAGCAGGCCGGGCACCACCGTCGTCTCCAGCGTGCGCATCGCGCTGGCCTGCGACTCCAGACTGATGAAGTCGCGGTAGGTCGGCGGCAGCACCCCGCGGTACGCGTGCCACCAGTGGTTGCGTCCCCCCGCGTCCTCGGAGCGCGCCAGCATCACCAGCAGTTCCCGCAGCTGCTCGTCGGCCACGCCGTAGGCGTCCAGCAGTAACCGCACGTCGGCCGGTTTCGCCCCGCTCGTCCCGGTCTCGATCCGGCTGACCTTCGACTGGTGCCAGCCCACCAGCCGGGCCGCCTCGCCGCTGGTGATGCCCGCCGACGTGCGCAGGGCGCGCAGTTCCGCGCCCAGCTTCCGGCGGCGCACCACGGGACCGTGCTGCATGGGACAACTCCCTTACTCCTTATGAGTCGCCCAAATACGCTCTGCCGTCGCAGAGTTCACCGCTTCGAGCGACAGATATATGCATATCTTGGTGGATCGCCGCCCTTCGCAGGTCCGGTGATGGCAGTCTGGCGGCGAAGCACCAGTCCGGGACCGTACTCGAACCATCCGCTCCGTGTCGGGCCGCGGTCCCGTGAGAAAGGGACGGCGTCGCCATGGCAGACCATCTGGAAGCATCCGTCACTCTGCCGAGCGATCCCGCCTCGGTGGCGGCCGCGCGGACCTACGTGGTCGGCACCCTGGCGGAGTGGGGCTTGCCGGGCGACGCCGATCTGTCGGACACGGTGCGGCTCATCGTCTCCGAACTGGCGACCAACGCGGTCCAGCACACGTTCGGGCAGTCGCCCACCTTCACGGTGGACCTCGTCCTCGACCGCGACGAGCGGCTGCGCCTCGGCGTCACCGACAGCCACCCGCGCTTCCCCAAGCGCCTGCCCGCCGCCGTCCAGCAGGACAACGGCCGGGGGATGGTGATCATTCGCTGGCTGACCGCCGAGTGCGGCGGCAAGCTGAAGGTCAGGCCCACCCGCGAGGGCGGCAAGACCGTATCCATCGAACTGCCCTGGACGCCCCCGCGCGGACCGGCCGCGCCCGCGGGGGTGACGGCGGGGCAGAACGCCGTCACCCCCGCGGGCGGGCTACTTGACCCGGCCGTACCAGACGCTTGAGGTCCAGATCTTCTCCAGGCGCACCACGGCGCCGGTCTTCGGCGCGTGCCAGATCCGGCCCTTCCCGGCGTAGATGCCGACGTGGTAGACGCTGCTGCCGGAGTGGAAGAACACGAGGTCACCGGCCTTGCGGTTCCTCACGGAGACACGGCTGGTCTTGTTGTACTGCTGGGCCGCGGTGCGGGGCAGCTTCTTGCCGGCCTTCTTGAACGAGTACAGCGTCAGGCCGGAGCAGTCGAACCGGTGGGGACCGGTGGCACCCCAGCGGTACGGGGCGCCCTTCTTGGAGGCCGCGATCTTGAGGGCTTTCGTCGCATGGCTCGCCGCGGCCGCCTCGGCGGCGGCACCGGGGACCACGACGGAGCCGCCCACGGCGGCGAGGGTGAGAGCCGAGGCCGTGCCGGCACGGGCCATCAGCGACGGGACACGATTGAGCGCGGACATGCGCAACCCTTCGTCAGCCGCCTGTGAAGGATGACCTGTCGGATTCGGGCTGGCGAAGTTGCCCGGCCGCGGTGTGCGGCTTCACCCCAAGGACCGCCGGTCCCGGTGCCTCTCGCGGAGGCGGCCGTGCCGGCGACCCGTCGTGCTCGGGTCCTCCACTCCTGCCGATCCACTTCCCTTGCGACCGGTCGTCCGGACGGCGGCAGGACTCGGCGTCCGCCCGGACCGCCCCGCCGCTGCGGCGGGGGCTTGTCGTCAGTCACGGATCTTGTCCCGCCCCGAGGGGAATTCCCAACGGAACGTGCCCTTTGTGTTGTTACGTGCCACTCACCCGTTCGGGTCGACGCCCTCCTGTTCGAAGCGCCGCCGCAGGTGGTGACGGCCCCGGGACCAGCGGCGCAGCGGTGTGTCGCGCCGGTGGAGCGGACGGCTGCCGCAACTTCGACCGGTCGCGAATCGGGGGTGTTCCTACGCCGAAAGGGGGTACGTCGTTTGGTCCGTTTCGGCCCGGGGTTTCTCAGCTCTCGGAAGTGGGCGGGAGTGCGACCCGCGCCGTCCGCCGCTCACCGTCGAGCACGCGCAGCGCCCGGGCCAGGGTGGCGGCGTGCACCTCCGTCTCGCCCCGGTGGTGCATCAGCGTCAGCGCGTCACGCAGGGCCGTCGCCTTGCCGACCAGCGCCTGGGCGGCCCGCAGCCCGCGGTAGGTGTCACCGTCCCGCCCGGGGTTGATGCGTCCGAGCAGGTCGACGACGTCCAGATAGCGGTCGACGACCTCGGCCTCGGCGCGGGTCAGAGCGGGCAGCGGGGGCAACTCGGGTGGCAGCACGGGCGGATCACCTCGCGCCGGACGAGGCGGGCGGGGTCCTGCGGGCCGGCACGATCCGGTCCACCAGCCCGTACTCCAGTGCCTGCCGGGCATCCAGGACCGTGTCCCGCTCGAGGTCCGCGGTCACCTGCTCGGGAGTGCGGCCGGTGTGCCGTACGAGGATCTCCTCCAGGCGGGCGCGGGCGCGGACCAGTTCCGCGGCGTGGACGGCCAGGTCGCTCGCCTGCCCACGCACCGGTTCGGTGAGCGCCGGCTGGTGGAGCACCACCCGGGCGCCCGGCAGGGCGGCGCGCTTGCCCGGGGTGCCCGCCGCCAGCAGCACGGCGGCGGACGAACCGGCCTGGCCGAGGCAGGTGGTGGCCACGTCGCAGGCGACGTGGCGCATCGTGTCGTAGATCACGGTCATGGCGGTGAAGGAGCCGCCGGGCGAGTTGACGTAGAGCTGGATGTCCCGGTCCGGTGCCTGGTGCTCCAGGTACAGGAGCTGTGCCGTCACGTCGTTCGCGGAGGTCTCGTCGACCGCCGTCCCGAGGAAGACGATCCGCTCCTGGAGCAGCTTGGAGTACGGGTCCGAGGTCCGGGTCCCCGCACTCGTGCGCTCGGTGAACTCCGGCAGGACATGGCGGGCGGACGGTCGGGTCATGACGAACCCCTCCTCGTGGCAGAACCGACTTCGGCTGCGCAGTTTCTGTAAAAAATGTACAGGACGTACGTTCGCCGAGGGTGGATTCGGGCGGAACCGTAAGCTGGGGTCATGGCCTACGAGATTCCGGTGACGCAAGCCAGGGCCGAGCTGGCCGACCTGATCAACCGGGTGGTGTACGGCGGTGAGCGCGTCGTCGTGACGCGGCACGGCAAGCCTCTCGTCGCCCTCGTCTCCGCCGCCGACCTCGAGCGGCTGGAGGAGCTGCGCGAATCCCCTGACGCCCAGGTGGTCACCTCGGTCGCCGGGGTCCACGACGCGCCCGCCGCCTCGGTACCCCGCGAGCATCACCGCTTCGGCATCGCCGCGGAACACCGGGGACCGAACCCGTCCCAGTGAGGGCATGCCGGAAGCCGCCGACTGCATCGGTAATCAATCGGTCAAAACCGGGTGACGTGGCCGTAACACTCTAGCCCTAGTCTGCACCCCGATCCACCTGCGGTTTTCCACGGACCGGTAGGTGATTTCCGGCCGGTTCACGTGTGTTACATCTAGAGCCGTCGCGGTGGCCGCGGCAGCCGGACCGTCCGGTCCTGGCGTCATGCCCTGTGAGGTGGTAAATGCAACTGACCCCGCACGAGCAGGAGAGACTGCTCATCCATGTGGCCGCGGACGTGGCGGAGAAGCGCCGCGCACGAGGTGTCAAGCTCAATCATCCCGAGGTCGTCGCGCTGATCACCGCGCACATCCTCGAAGGCGCCCGGGACGGGCGCAGCGTCGGCGAACTCATGTCCTCCGGACGCAAGCTGATCCAGCGCGACGAGGTCATGGAGGGCATCCCCGAGATGATCCACGACGTGCAGGTCGAAGCCACCTTCCCCGACGGCACCAAGCTGGTCACCGTCCACGAACCGATCATCTGACGGGGAGACAGTCGTGATCCCCGGAGAGATCCTCTTCGCCGAAGGGCCGGTCGCCTTCAACGAAGGCCGCGAAGCCGTCCGCCTGACCGTGCTCAACACCGCCGACCGGCCCGTCCAGGTCGGTTCCCACTACCACTTCGCCGAGTCCAACCCCGGTCTCGAGTTCGACCGCGCCGCGGCGCACGGCAGGCGGCTGGACATCGCGGCCGGCACCGCCGTCCGGTTCGAGCCCGGCATCCCCGTCGACGTGCGGCTGATCCCCCTCGCGGGCGCCCGTGTCGTCGTCGGACTGCGCGGCGCGACCGGAGGTGCCCTCGATGCCTGAACTGTCCCGCACCGCCTACGCCGACCTGTTCGGCCCGACCACCGGCGACCGCGTCCGCCTCGCCGACACCGACCTCTTCGTGGAGATCGAGGAGGACCGGTCCGGCGGTCCGGGCCGCTCCGGCGACGAAGCCGTCTTCGGCGGCGGCAAGGTGCTGCGCGAGTCCATGGGGCAGGCGCGCACCACCCGCGCCCAGGGCGCTCCCGACACCGTGATCACCGGAGCCCTGATCATCGATCACTGGGGGATCGTCAAGGCCGACATCGGCATCCGCGACGGACGGATCACCGGCATCGGCAAGGCCGGGAACCCGGACACCATGGACGGCGTCCACCCCGACCTCGTCATCGGCCCCGAGACGGAGATCGTCGCGGGCAACGGCAAGATCGTCACCGCGGGCGGCATCGACACCCACGTCCACTTCATCGCGCC
Organism: Streptomyces rubrogriseus; assembly: GCF_027947575.1. Classification (NCBI taxonomy): domain Bacteria; kingdom Bacillati; phylum Actinomycetota; class Actinomycetes; order Kitasatosporales; family Streptomycetaceae; genus Streptomyces; species Streptomyces rubrogriseus. Next base: position 2,965,057 of record NZ_CP116256.1, read on the forward strand.
GGGCGCCGTCGACGAGGCCCTGGCGTCCGGCGTGACCACCCTCATCGGCGGCGGCACCGGCCCGGCCGAGGGCAGCAAGGCGACCACCGTCACGCCCGGGGCCTGGCATCTCGCGTGGATGTTCGCCGCCCTGGAGTCGAGCCCCGTCAACATCGGCTTCCTCGGCAAGGGCAGCACCATGTCGAAGGAGTCCATGCGCGACCAACTGCGCGCCGGCGTCCTCGGCTTCAAGATCCACGAGGACTGGGGCGCGACCCCCGCCGTCATCTCCGTCTGCCTGGACGTGTGCGAGGAGTCCGGCGTCCAGCTGGCCGTCCACTCCGACACCCTGAACGAGGCCGGCTTCGTCGGCGACACCTTCGACGCGGTCGCGGGCCGCACCCTGCACGCCTTCCACGTCGAGGGCGCCGGCGGCGGCCACGCACCTGACATGATCACGGCGGTATCGCTGCCCAACATGCTGCCGGCGTCCACCAACCCGACCCGGCCGCACACCGTCAACACCGTCGAGGAACACCTCGACATGCTGATGGTCTGCCACCATCTGAACCCCGCCGTCCCCGAGGACCTGGCCTTCGCCGAGTCCCGGATCCGGCCCAGCACCATCGCGGCCGAGGACATCCTGCACGACATGGGGGCGATCTCCATCATGTCGTCGGACGCCCAGGCCATGGGGCGCATCGGCGAGGTGATCCTGCGGACCTGGCAGACCGCGCACGTGATGAAGCGCAGGCGCGGCTTCCTGCCCGGCGACACCCGCGCGGACAACCTGCGGGCCCGTCGCTATGTCGCCAAGTACACCATCAACCCCGCGGTCGCCCAGGGCATCGAGCACGAGGTCGGCTCCGTCGAGACCGGCAAGCTCGCCGACCTGGTGCTCTGGGACCCCCGCTTCTTCGGCGTGAAGCCGCAGCTCGTCATCAAGGGCGGTCAGATCGCGTACGCGCAGGTGGGCGACGCCAACGCCTCCATTCCCACGCCGCAGCCGGTGCTGCCGCGCCCGATGTACGGGGCGCTCGGAACCGCTCCCGCCACCAACTCGGTCAACTTCGTCTCCGAGCAGGCCGTCGAGGACGGGCTGGCGGAACGGCTCGGACTCGGGCGGGCGTTCGTGCCCATCCGGTCCACCCGCGGCCGGACCAAGGCCGACATGCGGCAGAACGACGCGCTGCCCCGCGTGGAGGTCGCCGCGGACTCCTTCGCGGTGACCATCGACGGTGAACTCGTCGAACCCGCCCCCGTCGCCGAACTGCCGCTGGCCCAGCGGTACTTCCTCTTCTGAGCGCGGAGATGAGCCGCGCAGCACTGCTCGTCCTCGCGGACGGCCGCTTCCCCGCCGGAGGGCATGCCCACTCCGGCGGGGCGGAGGCCGCCGTCCGGGCGGGACGTATCACGGATGGCGCGAGCCTGGAGGCGTTCTGCCGGGGGCGCCTGCACACGAGCGGGGTCGTCGCGGCGTGCGTCGCGGCGGCCTCGGCCCTCGGTGCCGACCCCGGGGAACTCGACCGGGCCGCCGACGCCCGCACCCCGTCGCCCGCCCTGCGGGTGGCGGCGCGCAGACTGGGGCGGCAGCTGATGCGGGCCGCCCGCGCGACCTGGCCGAGTCCCGAACTCGACGCCCTGGCCGCGCTGTTCCCCAAGGGGGCGCATCAGCCCGTCGTGCTGGGGCTCGCCGCGCGTGCGGCCGGGCTCGGCGCGCTCGACGCGGCGTACTGCTCCCTCTACGAGGGGGTGAGCGGACCCGCGACGGCCGTCGTGCGGCTGCTCGGTCTCGATCCGTTCGACGCGACCGGGGTGCTGGCGCGGCTCGCGGACGAGGTGGACCGGGTGGCCCGGGAGGCCGTGGAGACAGCGGAGCGCGTCGTGACCGACGGGGTCGGCGCGCTTCCCGCGCGGTCGGCGCCGTTGCTGGAGATCGGGGCGGAGGCACATGCCGCCTGGCCTGTGAGGTTGTTCGCCTCGTAGGCGGGTTCGCCCCCGCCGCCCCTTCCCGTTCCCGACCCCAGGGGCGCTGCCACTTCCACCCCGCCAGGGGGCTGTGCCCCCTGGCCCCCCTTTCGGCCTGAACGGCCTCGTCCTCAAGCGCCGGACGGGCTCATTTGCCCCGACTTTGACAGGAGTTGCCGTATGCATCTTGACCACCACCTCGAATCCCCCGCCGCCGTCTCCGCCGACGCGCGTCGGCCCGACGGGTCGCGGCGGGCGCTGCGGATCGGGCTCGGCGGGCCCGTCGGGTCCGGGAAGACGGCCACCGTCGCCGCCCTGTGCCGGGCGCTGCGGGCGGAGCTGTCCCTCGCCGTGGTGACCAACGACATCTACACCCGGGAGGACGCCGAGTTCCTGCTCCGCGAGGCGGTGCTGCCGCCCGAGCGGATCACCGCCGTGGAGACCGGCGCCTGCCCGCACACCGCGATCCGGGACGACATCTCCGCCAACCTGGAGGCCGTCGAGGACCTGGAGGACGAGGTCGGCCCGCTCGATCTGGTCCTGGTGGAGTCCGGTGGGGACAATCTCACCGCCACCTTCTCCAGGGGCCTGGTCGACGCGCAGGTGTTCGTGATCGACGTGGCGGGCGGCGACGACATCCCGCGCAAGGGCGGGCCCGGAGTCGCCACCGCCGACCTGCTCATCGTCAACAAGACCGACCTCGCGCCGTACGTGGGCTCCGACCTCGCGCGCATGGCCGCCGACGCCAAGGCGGTCCGCGGTGAACTGCCCGTCGTCCTGCAGTCGCTGCGCGGCGAGGGCGGGGTGCGGGAGGTCGCCGACTGGGTGCGGGAGCGGATCGCCGCGTGGACCGCGTGACCACCGTCGCCGGCGGTGTCCGGGCGAGCGCCCGCGTCCTCGCCCGCGGTGACGGGCGCGGGGGCACCGTGCTGCCGGTCCTGGAGGGCGAGGGGCCCCTCGCCGTGCGGCGGACCCGGGGGAGCGGGGCCGAGGCCCGGGTGATGCTGGTCGGCGCGATGAGCGGGCCGCTCGGCGGCGACCACTTCGAGGTCGGGGTCCACGCCGAGAACGGCGCCCGGCTGCGGGTCGGCTCGGCCGCCGCCACCCTCGCCCTGCCGGGGCAGGACAAGGCCGGGGCCCGTTACGACGTCCGGCTCACCGTCGACGACGACGCGGCACTGTACTGGCTCCCGGAGCAGTTGATCTCCGCCGGCGGCAGCGATCTCACCGTCACCACGTCCGTCGACCTCGCCGCGGGGGCGCGGCTGCTGCTGCGCGAGGAGCAGGTGCTCGGGCGGGCCGGGGAGGAACCGGGCCGCCTGACCAGCCGTCTCACCCTGCGGATCGACGGGCGGTGCGTCCTCGACCAGGAGTTGCTGTGCGGGCCCGGTGCGCCGGGCGGCTGGGACGGACCGGCGGGGCTGGCGGGTCACCGTGCGGTCGGCCAGCTGGTCGTCGTCCGGCCCGGCTTCGCCACCGAGCCACCGGCGGCGCGCGTGTTCGAGGAGGGCGCGGCCGTCATGCCGCTCGCGGGGCCCGCGGCGCTGGTGACCGCCGTGGCGCCGGACGCGCTCCGGCTGCGACGGCTGCTGGACGGGGCGCTGGCCTCGCTGGACTGAGTCCCCGTCGACCGGCCGGCCGACGGCCCCGCCGAACGAACGCCCTTCTCCGTTTATCGGATTGGCAAAGAAGTAGCACTGGCCCTGTTCTCAGGAAACCCACAGCGGCGAGGATCCCCGTACTTGTCGCGAACACGTACGGGGAGGGCCACTTGAGGAAGAGCAGCATACGGCGGAGGGCGACCGCCTTCGGCACGGCCGGAGCGCTGGTCACCGCCACGCTGATCGCCGGCGCCGTCTCGGCACCCGCCGCGAGCGCCACTCCGGCCGACGGCCACGGGCACGGGCGGGGCTGGGACCGGGAGGCGCGCGGTGCCGCCATCGCCGCGGCCCGCGCCGCCCGGGCGGGCATCGACTGGGAGGACTGCGCCGCCGACTGGAACCTGCCCAAGCCCATCCAGTGCGGCTACGTCACGGTGCCGATGGATTACGCCAAGCCGTACGGCAAGCAGATCAAGCTCGCCGTCGACCGCATCGGCAACACCGGCACCAGGAGCGAGCGCCAGGGCGCCCTGATCTACAACCCCGGCGGTCCCGGCGGCTCCGGCCTGCGGTTCCCGGCCCGCGTCACGAGCAAGAGCGCGGTCTGGGCCAACACGGCCAAGGCCTACGACTTCGTCGGCTTCGACCCGCGCGGCGTCGGCCACTCAGCGCCCATCTCCTGCGTCGACCCGCAGGAGTTCGTCAAGGCGCCCAAGGCCGACCCCGTGCCCGGCTCCGAGGCCGACAAGCGCGCCCAGCGCAAGCTGGCCCGCGAGTACGCCGAGGGCTGCTTCGAGCGCAGCGGCGAGATGCTCCCGCACATGACCACGCCGAACACCGCGCGCGACCTCGACGTCATCCGCGCCGCCCTCGGCGAGCGGAAGCTCAACTACCTCGGCGTCTCCTACGGCACCTACCTCGGCGCCGTCTACGGCACCCTCTTCCCGGACCACGTCCGCCGCATGGTCGTCGACAGCGTCGTCAACCCGTCCCGCGACAAGATCTGGTACCAGGCCAACCTGGACCAGGACGTCGCCTTCGAGGGCCGCTGGAAGGACTGGCAGGACTGGGTCGCCGCGAACGACGCCGCCTACCACCTCGGCGACACCCGCGCCGAGGTCCAGGACCAGTGGCTGAAGCTGCGCGCCGCCGCCGCGAAGGAGCCGCTGGGCGGCGTCGTCGGACCGGCCGAGCTGATCTCCTTCTTCCAGAGCGCCCCGTACTACGACTCCGCCTGGGCGCCGACCGCGGAGATCTTCAGCAAGTACGTCGCCGGTGACACCCAGGCGCTCGTCGACGCCGCCGCACCCGACCTGTCCGACACCGCGGGCAACGCCTCCGCGGAGAACGGCAACGCCGTCTACACGGCCGTCGAGTGCACCGACGCCAAGTGGCCCGCCAACTGGCGAACCTGGGACCGGGACAACACCCGGCTCCACCGCGACCACCCGTTCATGACCTGGGCCAACGCCTGGATGAACCTGCCCTGCGCCACCTGGCCGGTCAAGCAGCAGACCCCGCTGAACGTGAAGACCGGCAAGGGACTCCCGCCGGTGCTGATCGTCCAGTCCGAGCGGGACGCCGCCACCCCGTACGAGGGCGCCGTCGAACTGCACCAGCGGTTCAGGGGTTCCCGCCTGATCACCGAGCGGGACGCCGGCTCCCACGGCGTCACCGGCCTGGTCAACCCGTGCGTCAACGACCGGGTCGACACCTACCTGCTCACCGGCAGGACGGACGCCCGCGACGTGACCTGCGCGCCGCACGCCACGCCCAAGCCGTAACCCGGGCCCAGGGCAAGCGGGGAGGGGGCGACCGGTCCGACCGGTCACCTCCTCCCTCCTCCTGTCGCTACCGTCCCTCGGCCCAGGCGTCCTCCGCCGCGTAGTCGAAGAGGTCGCCGTACGCCTTGAACATCTTCGGGTAGGCCTCCCGCCAGTCCCGCCCGGCCAGCCGCTCCTCGATGAATGCCACCGTCTCCGGCAGGGCGTCGGCGTACCGGACCACCGGGCGATAGCCCAGTTGCTCCCGGGCCGCGCCCATGTCGCACACCACCGGCGCGGGCACGCTCCACGGGGTGTCGCCCACACCGCCCACCGGCGCGCCGTCCAGCAGCGCGTCCTGCGTCTCCACGCCCATCACCGCGTCGACGGCCGCCGCGATCTCCGCCACCGTCGGGGCGTCCGGATCCACCGCGTTCAGGACGCGCGTGCCCGGTCGCGGGGCGGCCAGCCGGATCAGCTCGGCGATGTTGCGCACGCTCGCCGGGTGGAAGCGGCTCGCACCGCCGTACGCGAGCACGCGCCGGCGCCTGCCGTCGAGGTTGCGCTTGACGAAGTACAGCTCGCGCGGAGTGCGGCAGTACGGGCCGTGGATCGCGCCCGCCCGCAGCAGCGTCACCGGCAACCGGTCGCCCGCGGCGAGGAGTTCCCGCTCCAGCGCCGCCTTGCCGGTGCTGTACGAGCCGTCCCCAGGGCGGACGGTGCGCTGCGTCTCCGTGATCGGCACCGGGTACGCGGGGAACCCGTCGGGCTCGGCCTGGGTGTCGAAGTTGCGGCCCTTGTCGTCCTCGTAGACCGAGACGCTGGAGATCACCACCGCCGAGCCGACCCGTCCGGCCAGCGAGACCAACTGCCGTGCCTCCCGCTGCCCGTAGGCCACCATGTCCACCAGGACGTCGCAGCCCTCGCCGACCGCCGCCGACAGCGCCGCGTCGTCCTCCCGGTCGGCCCGGACCACCCGTACGTCCGTCGGCCACCGCGCGTCCCAATCGCCGCCCCGCGAGACGGCCGTCACCTCCCAGCCGTCCCGGGCCAGCGCGTCGACCGCCGCCCGCCCGATCTGTCCCGTCGCCCCGAGCACCACCGCATGTGTCATACGGCGACGGTAGGCGTCCGGACGCCCGCCGGGCACGTCCTTCTGCCGACGGCAGACGGAGCCTTCCCGGCTAGCGGTGCGGCAGCCGGGGGAACCTGCGGCCCTGTGCCGCCCGCTCGGCCTCCTCGGCCTTCACGTCCGCCGCGTACCGGTCGACGTACTCCTGACCGGAGAGGGAGAGGATCGCGTAGACGATCTCGTCGGTGACGGCGCGCAGTACGGCCTTCTCGCCCTCCATGCCCGCGTAGCGGGAGAAGTCGAGGGGCTCGCCGAAGCGGATGACCACCGGGTGCAGCTTCGGGATCTTCCGGCCCGGCGGCTGCGCCTCGAAGGTGCCGATCATCGCGCAGGGCACGACCGGCACCCCCGCCCTGAGCGCCATCACCGCCACGCCGACCTTGCCCTTGTACAGCCGGCCGTCGTGCGAGCGGGTGCCCTCCGGATAGATCCCGAGCAACTCGCCCCGGCCCAGCACCCCGAGCCCCTCGCGGATCGCGGCCTGCCCCGCCTCCTTGCCCGAGCGGTCCACGGGGATCTGCCCCGCGCTGCGGAAGAAGAACGCGGTCAGTCTGCCCTTGAGGCCCGGACCGGTGAAGTACTCCGCCTTGGCCAGGAAGGTGATGCGGCGCCTGAGCACCGCGGGCATGAGGAAGTGGTCCGAGAAGGAGAGGTGGTTGCCCGCGACGATGGCCGCCCCCGACCCCGGCACATGGTCGAGCCCCTCGATCCGGGGGCGGAAGACGACCCTCAGCAGCGGGCCCAGCAGTACGTACTTGAGCACGTAGTAGAACACGGTGTGTCTCCCAGTTCTCCGGGCTCCCGGCCGGTCGTCCGCGGCCGTTGATCGATCGTAGCCCGACCTCGCCGAAACCGGCCGGGACCGGTTCGGCCGCTCTTCGGTCAACTCGATTGACGCGGCACCGCCCCTCCTCTGTGCTGTCCCGTAGTGGAGGCGCGAAGCCCGGGCGGCGCACGGCCCGCGGCGGGGGCGCGACCGGGGGGAGGGCGGATGACCGGTGGATCGGCGCGGGCGGCCGGACCTGCGCGGGCGGCAGGGGCGACCGGCCCGGCAGGGGCGGCCGGGGCCCCGTGGGCCGAGTTCGGGCGGCAGTTGCGCTCGCTGCGCAGGGCGGCCGGACTCACCCAGCTGCAACTCGGCCTGCGCGTGGGCTACCACCACTCCCTCGTCAGCAGACTCGAGGCGGGCCTGCGCGAACCGCCCGTGGGGCTGGTGCGAAGACTCGACGCGGTGCTGGAGACGGGCGGTGAGCTGGCCGCGACCGTCGCCGCGCCGCGCGAGGTGCCGCCCGGGCCGGGCCGCCTCCCGGCCGACCCGGCGCTGTTCACGCCGCTGCCCGGCGCGGACGACCCCGCGGGGCAGGGCGCGCCGGACTCCCGGATGTGGCCCGCGCGGCTGCCCGCCGAAGGGCTGGCCTGCCCGCTGCACGGCACCGCGGGGTGCGCGGTGCCCGATCCGGGTGAGTTACCGGCCCTGCTCGACGGGCCGGGTCCGGCGGGCGGCCCGGCCCCGTCCTGGGGCACCGGCACCGGTGCGGCGGTCGCCGAGGCGGAGTTGCTGCACGGTCTCACCGCGGTGCTGGCCTGCCTGATCCGGGAGGCGTTCCGGCACGAGGGCCGCGTGACGGCCGTCGAGGGGCTGCTGCGGGGCCTGGCCCGCTGGGCGGGCGAGGTCAACTCCGCCGGGCGGCTGCCGTACGGGCAGTTGCGGCTCGGCGCGCAGTACGCCCAGGTGGCCGGCCGGCTGCGGATGGAACGCGGGCAGATCGGCGTGGCCATGGCCTGGTTCGGCCACGGACTGCGCTGGGCGGACGCCGTCCAGGACGCCTCGGCCCGCGCGACCCTGCTCAGCGACATGTGCACCCTGGTCCGGCTCGACGGGGACCCTTCCCTGATGCTCGGGTACGCGCAGGGCATCGGCGCGGTGGACGCGCGACGCCGGTGGATGGCCACCCTCTCGGACCTCTACCAGGCACGCGGCCACGCCCTGTCGGGCGACGCGGCGGCGTGCCGTCGGCACATCTCCCTGGCCCGGCGGGGGTTCGCCCGCCTCGGACCGCAGGACCACCTGGAAGCGCCGTGGATGGCCGGGGCCGAGGGAGCGATGCGGGTGGACTCGGCGATCGGCGGTGCCCTGCGCGACCTGGCCGTCGCGACCGGGGACCGGGCGGCGGCCCGACGCGCGGTCGACGCCACCGCACGCTCGCGCGCGCAGGTGCCGCCCCAGATGCGCGGTGCCCGGCTGCTGCTCACCCTGCGGCTGGCGGACAGCTGGGCGTGTGCGGGCGATCCGGGCGCCGCCGTCGCCCTCGCCTCGGAGGTCCTGCCGGAGGCGGTGCGCTCGCGCGAGTCGATGGTCACCGCCGAACTGCGCGGCCTGCACAGCCGGCTCACCGGGCAGTGGGCCGACCTGCCCGAGGTCAGGGCCTACCGGGAGCGGCTGCTGGACGCGGGGGAGTGAGGCGGGGGAAGGCCCCCGTTGCGCACGGGGCGTGACGGTGCGCGGCACCTCCGCGACGCGGCCGCGTACTTGCCGGATTTTGACAGGTCTGGACCAAGCTCGCGGAGCCGTTGATTCCGGTGCGGCGGGGTGTGAGGGTTCCGCCCAGCCCGCGACATGACATGCAAATGACACCTGATGGACGCGTCCCCGCACCCCAGGGTGCGCGTTCGGCATGGCACGGCCGGGTCGGCCCGCAAGGAGCCCCCCACTCTCACAAGGAGCCACGATGCTCAGACAGACCGCGGTGGCCGGGACAGTCCTGGCCATGACACTCGCAGGGGTGGTGGTACCGGCCTCCCTCGCCTCGGCCTCGGAGCGGTCCGCGCCCTCCGCGGCGGAACCCAGTCCCGTCGAGCGGGCCGTCGCAGCCGCCGACCAGGCCGTACGCAGCGGCCTGGACGCCCTCGTCGCCGGCGGCCCCGACGAGCAGTACGACCGCCACCAGGTCACCCCCTGGGACAAGGACCTGTTCTCCGTCGCCTACGAGCGCACCTACAACGGTCTGCCGGTGGTCGGCGGCGACGCCGTCGTCCTCGCCGACGGCAAGGGCAGGGTCCGCGCCGTCCGGTCCGCCACCGAGGGCGCGATGGCCGTGCCCACCGAGGCCCGGATCAAGTCCGGGCAGGCGGTGAAGACCAGCCGTGAACGGCTCGCGAACGTCGACAAGGTCGACTCCGAGCGGCTGGTGGTCCGGGTCAAGGACGACGTCCAGACCCTCGCCTGGGAGACCGTGCTCGTCGGCACGACCGAGGACCACGTGCCCAGCAAGCTGCACGTCTTCGTCGACGCCCGCACCGGCAAGGTCGTCGACAGCTACGACGACGTGAAGGCCGGCACCGGCCACAGCGAGTGGAACGGCCCCAGCCCGCTGACCATCGACACCTCCCGCTCCGGCAGCCAGTACGCCCTGCGCGACACCACCCGCCCCGGCCTGCAGTGCTCGGACTACAACGGCGGCCTGTTCACCGGACCGGACGACGACTGGGGCACCGGCAACGCCTCCAGCAAGGAGACCGGCTGCGTCGACGTCATGTACGCGGCGCAGAAAGAGTCGGACATGCTCCGCGACTGGCTCGGCCGCAACGGCCACAACGGCAACGGCGGCAGCTGGCCCGCGCTCGTCGGCCTCAACCAGCTCAACGCCTACTGGGACGGCTCCCGGGTCACCATCGGCCACAACAGCGCCAACAAGTGGATCGCCGGCATGGACGTGGTGGGCCACGAGTACGGCCACGGCCTGGACAGCTTCACCCCCGGCGGCGCCAACCACGAGAGCGGCCTGGGCGAGGCCACCGGCGACATCATGGGCGCCCTCACCGAGGCCTACGCCAACCAGCCCGCCGGGTACGACTCCCCCGACTACACCGTCGGCGAGGAGATCAACCTCCAGGGCCGCGGCCCGATCCGCAACATGTACAACCCGCAGCTGGTCAACAACGACCCCAACTGCTACTCCTCCGCCATCCCGGGGACCGAGGAGCACGCGGCCGCCGGGCCGATGAACCACTGGTTCTACCTCCTCGCCGAGGGCTCCAACCCCGGTGGCGGCAAGCCCTCCAGCCCCACCTGCGACGGCAGCCGGGTGACCGGCATCGGCATCCAGAACGCCGGAAAGATCTTCTACGGCGGCATGCTGCTCAAGACCAGCGGCATGACCTACAAGCGCTACCGCTCCGCCACCCTCACCGCGGCCAAGAGCCTGGACGCCTCCTGCGACCTGTTCGACGCCACCAGGGCGGCCTGGAACGCGATCGACATCCCGGCCCAGAGCGGCGACCCGACCTGCACCCGGCAGGAGACCGACTTCTCGCTGGCCCTCAGCCCGGCGAGCGGCAACGTCGAGGCCGGTTCCGCGGTCAACGCCACGGTCAACACGACCACCGTCACCGGCAGCGCCCAGCAGGTGTCGCTGACCGCCACCGGCACCCCGCCCGGCGTCAGCGTCTCCTTCAGCCCGTCCACGGTCACCTCCGGCTCCAGCTCGACGATGCGTGTCTCCACCACGTCGGGCACCGCCGCCGGAACCTACTCGCTCACGGTCAAGGGGACGGCGGGCAGCAAGAGCCACACCGCCCAGTACACCCTCACCGTCGGCGGCGGCAACAACCCCGGCACGCCGCCCGACGTCGACGTCGCCCAGGTCCAGGCCCACCTGGCCCAGTTCGGTTCCATCGCCGCGCAGAACGGCGGCAACCGCCGCTCCACCGGCTCCGGGTACGACGCCTCACTCGCGTACGTGAAGGGCAAGCTCCAGGCGGCCGGCTACACCGTCACCGAGCAGACCTGCACCTCCGGCTGCTCCGCGGGCGCCGGCAACAACCTGATCGCCGAGTGGCCGAAGGGCGACGCGAACAGCGTCTACATGTTCGGCGCCCACCTCGACGGCGTCTCGGCCGGCCCCGGCATCAACGACAACGGCTCCGGTTCCGCCGCGCTCCTCGAGACGGCGCTGACCCTGGCCGAGCAGAACCCGACCATGAAGAACCGCGTCCGCTTCGCCTGGTGGACCGACGAGGAGCAGGGCCTGAACGGCTCCGACTTCTACGCCCGGAACCTCTCGACGACCGACCGCTCCCGGATCAAGGCGTACTACAACTTCGACATGGTCGCCTCCGTCAACGGCGGCTACTTCATCAACAACCTGTCCTCCGCGGCCTCCGCCCCGATGCGGGAGTACTGGACCTCCCTCGGCCTCGCCCCGCAGGAGAACGTCGAGGGCCAGGGCCGCTCCGACGACTACTCCTTCCAGCAGGTCTCCATCCCCACCTCGGGCTACGCCACCGGCGCCTCCGCGATCAAGTCGTCCACGGAGGCCGCCAAGTGGGGCGGCACCGCCGGCCGGTCCTACGACCCGTGCTACCACTCCGCCTGCGACACCACCGCCAACATCAGCGCCACCGCGCTGAACCGCAGCGCCGACGGCATCGCGTACACGATCTGGAAGACCGCCGTCGGAGACGCACCGAACCCGCAGGACGACTTCTCGATCTCCGCGAACCCGTCCTCGGGCACCGTCGACCCGGGCAGCTCCGCGTCCGTCACCGTGAACACCGCCACGACCAGCGGCGACGCGCAGAACGTGCGGCTGTCGGCGTCCGGCGCGCCGACCGGTGTGAGCGTCGGCTTCAGCCCGGACTCGGTCACCTCCGGCCAGTCCTCGACCGCCACGGTCCAGGTCGCCGCGGGCACGGCCGGCGGCACCTACACGCTGACCTTCACGGGTACGGGCACCGTCACGCACACCACCACCTACACCCTCACCGTCTCCGGCGACGACGGCGGTGAGACCACCTGGCAGCTGGGAGCCACCTACGCGGCCGGTGACGTGGTGAGCTACAACGGCGTCAGCTACCGGTGCATCCAGGGCCACACCGCCTACCCCGGCTGGGAGCCGCCGAACGTCCCCGCCCTGTGGCAGCGCCTGTGACACACCGCTGAGAAGCGCCTGACACGCCGACGGGCGGTGGGGTTCGCACCGAACCCCACCGCCCCCGGCGTGCGCCCGCGACCGCGGCGTCAGAACTTCGGCGTGGGGGCCTGCGCCTCCACCATCCGGGCCGCCTCCTCCTCGGTCTGCACCGAGGGCGGGGAGCCGGCGAGCGGCTTCTGCGCCGTCTCCTTCATGCAGGCCACGGCCACCACACCGATCAGGGCCGCCGCCATCGAGTAGTAGGCGGGCATCATGTCGGAGCCGGTCACGCTGATCAGAGCGGTGATCACCAGCGGCGTGGTCCCGCCGAAGATCGACGCCGACAGGTTGTAGCCGACCGACAGGGACCCGTACCGCACGTTGGTCGGGAACATCGCCGGGAGCGCCGCCGACATCGTGCCCAGCAGACAGACCAGCGACAGGCCGAGCATCAGCATGCCGCCCGAGACCGCGAGCAGACTGCCCTCCTGCACCAGCACGAAGGCCGGTGCGGACAGCACGAAGAACCCGATCATGCCGGTCATCAGGACGGGCTTGCGCCCGAAGCGGTCGGACAGCCGGCCGACCTGGTTGATGATCAGCATCAGCAGCACCATCGTCGCCACCAGGATCATCAGGCCGTGGCTCTCGCTGTAGTCCAGCTCGTCCGACAGATACGTCGGCATGTACGACAGCAGCATGTAGTCGGTGATGTTGTACGCGCCGACCAGCGCGATGCACAGCACCAGCGCCCGCCAGTGGGTGCGGAAGATCTTGGCGAGGTCGCCCCGTGCGGTGGTCTCCACCGCCGTCGCGGCCTCCGAGACGTGGACGTTGGAGTCCTCCAGCTTCAGGTACGCGGGCGTGTCGTCGAGCCGCAGCCGCAGGTAGATACCGATCATGCCGAGCGGAAGCGCGGCGAGGAACGGGACGCGCCAGCCCCAGGAGTCCATGCCGTCGCTGCCCAGGACGGCGGTCAGGGCGGTGACCAGGCTGGCGGCGGCGGTGTACCCGGCCAGCGTCCCCAGCTCCAGGAAGCTGCCGAAGAACCCGCGCCGCTTGTCCGGCGCGTACTCGGCGATGAAGGTGGACGCGCCGCCGTACTCGCCGCCGGTGGAGAAGCCCTGGAGCAGGCGGAACAGGATCAGCAGCAGCGGCGACCAGAAGCCGATGGAGTCGTAGCTGGGGATGAACCCGATGGCGGCGGTGCCGATCGCCATGAGGATCATGGTCAGCGCCAGCACCTTCTTGCGGCCGATCTTGTCGCCCATCGGGCCGAAGACCATGCCGCCGATCGGCCGCACCAGGAACGCCACGGCGAACGTGGCGAACGAGGAGAGCAACTGCGCGGTGTCACTCCCGGAGGGGAAGAACACCCGGCCGATCGTGCCCGCCAGATAGGCGTAGATGCCGAAGTCGAACCACTCCATGGCGTTGCCGAGGGAGGCGGCCTTGACGGCTCGCTTGACCGCGGCCTCGTCCGTGACGGTGATGTCCGACCGGCGCAGCCGGGGGTTCTGCCGGCGCTTGACCGCCCGGAAGAGGGCGGGGTGGCGGCGCACCGCCGCGGCGTCGGTCTCCGGTCCGTTCTCGGTGGGGGACGTGGCGGCCTCCCTTTCCACGCGCAGACACTCCGGACGGAGCGCTGCTCGGTCGTACGTCTCTCAGGTCGTACCCGTTCCCCCGATCATGCTGGGTATGGTCGTGACTTCGGTCATGTGGTTGGGCCGATGAGGTGAGCGGTCGGTGAGTACGCTTCGCACATGCGTATCTCCGTCTCCTCCGACATGGACGAACCCGTGGCCCGGCTCCTCGTCGAGGAACTGCGCGCACGCGGTCACGAGGTGCGCGCGTACGGCGCGCTGAGCCCCGGGGCGGACCCGCGGTGGGCCGCCTGTTCCGAGCGGGCGGCGAGCGAGGTCGCCGAGGGACGGGCCGACCAGGCCGTGGTGTGCTGCTGGACCGGCACCGGCGCGTCCATCGCCGCCAACAAGGTGCCGGGCGTCCGCGCGGCCCTGTGCGCCGACGCGTACACGGCCGACGGGGCCCGGCGCTGGAACGACGCCAACGTGCTCGCCATCGGCCTGCGGCTGACGTCCGCTCCGGTGCTGCGCGAGATCCTCGACGCCTGGTTCGCGGGCGGCCCGAGCGAGGACGCCGAGGACCGGGACAACGTCGCACACGTGGAGCGGCTCGACGAGGACCGCCGAGCCGCTCGGTGAACCCCGGGGTGCGGGTCAGGAGGTGAGGACCTTCTCCAGCGTCGCCAGGGCGCCCGTCAGCTCCTCGGCCGTGACCGTCAGCGGCGGCGCGAGACGGATCGTGGAGCCGTGGGTGTCCTTGACCAGGACGCCCTCCCGCATCAGGCGCTCAGTGACCTCGCGCCCGGTGCCCAGCGCCGGGTCCACGTCCACGCCCGCCCACAGCCCCCGCGCCCGGAAGCCGACGACGCCCCTGCCGACCAGGGCGGCGAGCCCCTCGCGCAGCACCGTGCCCAGCTCGGCCGCCCGGCGCTGGAACTCGCCCGTCTCCAGCAGCTCCACCACCGCCGTGCCCACCGCGGCGGCCAGCGGATTGCCGCCGAACGTCGAACCGTGCTCGCCCGGGTGCAGCACACCCAGCACGTCACGCCGGCCGACCACCGCCGACACCGGGACGATGCCGCCGCCCAGCGCCTTGCCGAGCAGCACCACGTCCGGCACGACCGACTCGTGCTCGACGGCCAGGGTGTGCCCGGTGCGGCCCAGACCGGACTGGATCTCGTCCGCGACGAACAGGCAGCCCCTGCGCCGGGTCAGCTCCCTGACGCCCGCCAGATAGCCGTCGTCGGGGATGTTGACCCCCGCCTCGCCCTGGATCGGCTCGATCAGCACGGCCGCCGTCGTCTCGTCGACCGCCGCCTCCAGCGCCGCCAGGTCGTTGTACGGCACGATCCGGAAGCCCGGGGTGAAGGGGCCGAAGCCGGAGCGGGCACTCTCGTCGGTGGAGAAGCTCACGATCGTCGTCGTACGGCCGTGGAAGTTGTCCGCGGCGACCACGATCGTCGCCCGGTCGGCCGGGACGCCCTTGACGTCGTAGGCCCACTTGCGGGCCACCTTGATGCCGCTCTCCACCGCCTCCGCGCCGGTGTTCATGGGCAGCACCATGTCCGTGCCGGTCAGTGCGGCCAGCCGCTCGGCGAAGCCCGCGAGCCGGTCGTTGTGGAAGGCGCGCGAGGTGAGCGTGAGCCGGTCCAGCTGCCGGTGGGCGGCCTCGACCAGTGCCGGGTGGCGGTGGCCGAAGTTGAGCGCCGAGTAGCCGGCCAGCATGTCCAGGTAGCGGCGGCCCTCGACGTCCTCGACCCAGGCGCCCTCGGCGCGGGCCACGACGACGGGCAGCGGGTGGTAGTTGTGCGCGAGGACGGGCTCCTCCGCGCGGATCAGTTCCTCGGAGCCGCGGGCGGTGCGGGCGGGTGCGGTCATGAGCGGGTCTCCCGGATCTCCTGGGTGCAGCACTTGATGCCGCCACCGGCCTTGTGGAACTCGGACAGGTCGACGGGGACCGGCACGTAGCCGCGGTCGGCGAGCCGGTCGGCCAGCCCCCGGGCCCCGGGCGCGATGAACACGTGCCGTCCGTCGGACACGGAGTTGAGCCCGAACGCCATCGCGTCCTCGCGGGTGGCGAGCACCGCGTCCGGGTAGAGCCGCTCCAGCACCTCGCGGCTGCCGGGCGAGAAGGCGCCCGGGTAGTAGGCGATGTTCCCGTCGCTCCCCCCGCTCCGGCCCTCCCCGCCGGTCCCGTCGTCGAGCACGAACAGGGCCGTGTCCAGGTGGTAGAAGTACGGGTCCACCAGGGTCAGCGAGATCACCGGCACGCCGAAGAACTCCTGCACCTCGCGGTGGGCCGCACGGGTGGTGCGGAACCCCGTGCCGGCCAGGATCCAGCGGCCGGCCGGGACCAGGTCGCCCTCGCCCTCGCAGACCGACTCGGGGTGGTGGACCTCGAAGCCCTCCGTCTTGAACCACGCCTCGAACGGCACGGACTCGGGACGCCGCTCGGGCGCGTGGAAGAGGGAGCCGAAGACCCGGCCCTCGACGACGACCGCGCAGTTCGCGGCGAAGACCATGTCGGGCAGTCCGGGGACCGGCGCGACGGTGTCCACGGTGTGGCCGTGGGCACGGTAGGTGCCGACCAGCGCCTGCCACTGGTCGAGGGCGCGGACGACGTCGACGGGTCGGCCGGTGCTCATCCACGGGTTGATCGCGTACTGCACGGCGAAGTGTCTGGGTTCGCAGACCACGAAGCGCCGCCGGCGCGGCACACGGGATTCGGTCACAGAGGGGTACCTCCGCTTTTCACGGTGTGTGACGGGGTGTTGACACCACGGTAAGAAGTGGCGACCGCGCCCGACAAGCGACGAAAGCTGCGTGTTCCCGCAGGATCGCTGCGTTGTTCCCGTGGTCAGCGCACGTCCGCTGCGTCCTCGGGAGCGAGCAGGGCCGCCCCTGCCTCGGGACTCTCCGGGATCAGGTGGGACAGCACCATCACACTGATCGTCTTCCGGATGAACGGCTCCGCACGAATCCGCTCCAGCACCTCCTCGAAGTGCTCCACGTCGCGCGCCCGCACGTGCAGCAGCGCGTCCGCGCCGCCGGTCACCGTCATCGCCGCGGTGATCTCCGGGTAGCCCCGCACCACCTCCGCGAGCCGCCGCGGCGGCGCCGCCCCCTCGCAGTACACCTCCACGTACGCCTCCGTGCGCCACCCGAGCGCGGAGGGCCGCACCGTCGCCGTGAACCCGGTGATCACGTCGGTCTCGCGGAGCCGGTCCACCCGGCGCTTGACCGCCGTGGAGGACAGTCCGATCTCCGCGCCGATCTCGGCGAAGGACGTCCTGGCGTTTTCCATCAGGGCGGTGACGATCTTCCGGTCGAGTTCGTCGAACGAAGCGGGCCTGCTGTTCATGCGGGCACTGTATCCAGGGGATACCGGCACGTCGCAGGCGTGTGCAGGCGCCCGGATCGCCCCTACACTCCACGTTCATGCTGCGCGCCCTGGCTGTCGACGACGAACGCCCCACACTCGAGGAACTCGTGTACCTCCTGAACGCCGACCCCCGCATCGGCACCGCCGAGGGTGCGAGCGACGCGACCGAGGCGCTGCGCCGCATCAACCGGGCCCTGGAGTCGGGCCCCGGCGGTCCCGACGCCATCGACGTCGTCTTCCTCGACATCCAGATGCCCGGTCTCGACGGACTGGACCTCGCCCGGCTGCTCACCGGGTTCGCCCGGCCGCCGCTGGTCGTGTTCGTCACCGCGCACGAGGACTTCGCCGTGCAGGCCTTCGACCTGGACGCCGTCGACTACGTCCTCAAACCCGTGCGCCGGGAGCGGCTGGCCGAGGCGGTGCGCCGCGCCGCCGAGCAACGTGGCGCGACACTGCCCTCGCCGCGGATACCCGTGCACGGGCCCGACCCCGACCACATCACCGTGGAACTCGGCGGGGTCGCCCGCTTCGTCCCCGTGGACGACATCACCCACGTCGAGGCCCAGGGCGACTACGCCCGCCTGCACACCGTCAAGGGCAGCCACCTCGTCCGCATCCCCCTGGCCACCCTGGAGGAACGCTGGCGGGCGCGCGGCTTCGTCCGCATCCACCGCCGCCACCTCGTCGCGCTGCGCCACATCGGCGAACTCCGCCTGGACGCCGGCACCGTCAGCGTCCTGGTCGGCACCGAGGAACTCCAGGTCAGCCGTCGCCACGCCCGGGAGCTGCGGGACCTGCTCATGCGGAGGCCGTGACGGCATGCCCCAGGACCCCGCCGAACGGCGCGTCACCGTCACCGGCCCGCCCAGGCGCGCACGCCGGGCCTCCGGCTACTACCGCCCGCGCACCGAGATCGACGAGCAGACCACCCTCGGTCACACCTACGTCCGCTCCCTCATGCGCAGCCAGCTGCGCGCCGGGCTCACCGCCCTCGCGGTCCTCGGCCTCCTCATCGGACCGCTGCCCCTGCTCTTCGCGGCGCTGCCCGACGCCCGCGGCCTGGAGTGGGTCGTCCTCGGCTTCGGCCTGTACGCCCCCCTGGTCCTCCTTGCCCGCTGGTACGTGCGCCGCGCCGAGCGCAACGAACGCGACTTCGTGCGGCTCGTCGAGGACCGGTGACCATGCCGGACGAGGCCGTGAAGGCATGAAGGCACCATGAACTCCAGCTACGCCATACCCGCCGTCGCCCTCGTCGTCGTGGCCACCGTCCTCGTCGGCGCCTTCGGGCTGCGCATCTCCCGCACCACCTCCGACTTCTACGTCGCCTCCCGCACCGTCGGCCCCCGCCTCAACGCCGCCGCCATCAGCGGCGAGTACCTCTCCGCCGCGTCCTTCCTCGGCATCGCGGGACTGGTCCTCGTCCAGGGCCCCGACATGCTCTGGTACCCGGTCGGCTACACCGCCGGCTACCTCGTCCTGCTGCTGTTCGTCGCCGCCCCGCTGCGCCGCTCGGGCGCCTACACGCTGCCCGACTTCGCCGAGGCCCGGCTCGCCTCCCAGGGGGTGCGGCGGCTCGCGGGGGCCTTCGTCGTCGGGGTCGGCTGGCTGTACCTGCTGCCCCAGCTCCAGGGCGCCGGGCTGACGCTGACGGTGCTCAGCGGGGCGCCCGACTGGCTGGGCGGGGTGATCGTCGCGGTCGTTGTCGCCGCCATCGTCGCCGCCGGTGGCATGCGCAGCATCACCTTCGTCCAGGCCTTCCAGTTCTGGCTCAAACTCACCGCCCTGCTCGTCCCCGCCCTCTTCCTGGTGCTGGCCTGGCAGGGCGACGGCGCCCCCGGCCGCCCCTTCGACGAACCCGCCACCTTCCGCGAGCAGCGTTCCGTGCGGGTCGACGACAGTCTCACCCTCAAGCTGGAGGAGCCGCTGACCGTCACCGTCGACGGCACCGTGGACGGCCGCGCCCACGACGGCGACCGCGTCGCCCTGCCCGCGGGCACCCACCGCATCGAGGCCGGCGCCCGCCTCACCTTCGCCGCGCACACCCCCGTCCCGGCCGCTGGACGCGGCGCCGACGACGCCCTGTCCCCCTCCCGGGCCGAGAGCCGCACGGAACGCCCGCTGTACGCCACGTACGGCCTGATCCTCGCCACCTTCCTGGGCACCATGGGCCTGCCGCACGTCGTGGTGCGCTTCTACACCAGCCCGACCGGCGTCGCCGCCCGCCGCACCACCGTCGCCGTGCTCGGCCTCATCGGCGCCTTCTACCTGCTGCCGCCCCTCTACGGCGCCCTCGGCCGCCTCTACGCCCCCGAGCTGACCCTCACCGGGGACGCCGACGCCGCGGTCCTGCTGCTGCCCGACCGGGTGATCGGGGGAGTGGGCGGCGACCTGCTCGGCGCGCTGGTGGCGGGCGGCGCCTTCGCCGCGTTCCTGTCCACCGCGTCGGGGCTCACCATGGCCGTCGCGGGCGTCCTCACCCAGGACGTGCTGCCGTCCCGCGCCGTGCCGCACTTCCGGCTCGGCACCCTGCTCGCCATGGCCGTGCCGCTGGCGGCGAGCGCGCTGGTCGGCGGGCTGCCGGTCGCCGACGCCGTCGGCCTCGCCTTCGCCGTGTCCGCCTCCTCCTTCTGCCCGCTCCTCGTCCTCGGCATCTGGTGGCGGCGGCTGACCCCGCCGGGCGCTGCCGCCGGGATGCTGGTGGGCGGCGGTTCCGCACTGCTCGCCGTGGCTGCCACCATGGGCGGCTTCCCGGGCGGCGGGGGCTCGCTGCACGCGCTGCTGGCCTGGCCCGCCCTGTGGTCGGTGCCGCTGGGCTTCCTCACCATGGTGCTGGTGTCCCTCGCCACCCCGGGCCGGGTACCGGCCGGGACGGCGGCGATCCTGGCCCGCTTCCACCTGCCGGAGGAGCTGCACGCGGAGGAACTGCGCACGGACGACCTGCGTACGGACGACCTGCGCACGGACGACCTGGGGACGGCGGCCGACCCGCGCGAGGAGCCGACGCGGTGAGCGGCTCCGTGGGCGGCTTCCTGGCGGGTCTCGCCGTGGCCCTGCTCCCGCTGCTGGCCGCCGGATTCTGGCTGGGGCGGCGCACGGCCCGCCCGCAGCACCTCGGCGGTCTGGGCACCCCGGTCGAGCACGCCACCTTCCAGACCCTGCACACCGCGTCCCTGGCCACGCCCCCGCTGCGGGCGGGCCTGACCGAGGAGACCGCCGGGAAGTCGGCCCGCAAGCTGCGCTCCCTGCTGGGCACGGACGCGCTGTGTCTGACGGACCTCGAAGAGGTCCTGGTCTGGGACGGCGTGGGCAACCACCACCGCACCGAGATCATGGAACGCCTCGCGGGACCCCTGGGCACCGGCCGCGGCGAGGCCTTCCGGCTCTCCTGCGACACCCCGGACTGCACAGTGCGCTGGGCCGTCGTCGCCCCGCTCACCGTCGACGACCGGGTGCACGGCGCCCTCGTCGCCTGCGCGCCCCGCGAGTCGGCCGTCCTGGTCCGCGCCGCCGGGGAGGTGGCCCGCTGGGTCTCCGTCCAACTGGAGCTGGCCGACCTCGACCAGTCCCGCACCCGCCTCATCGAGGCCGAGATCAAGGCACTGCGCGCCCAGATCTCCCCGCACTTCATCTTCAACTCGCTCGCGGTCATCGCGTCCTTCGTGCGCACCGACCCCGAGCGCGCCCGCGAGCTGCTCCTGGAGTTCGCCGACTTCACCCGCTACTCGTTCCGCAGGCACGGCGACTTCACCACCCTCGCCGACGAGCTGCACGCCATCGACCACTACCTGGCGCTCGTGCGGGCCCGCTTCGGCGACCGGCTCGCCGTCACCCTCCAGGTCGCCCCCGAGGTGCTGCCGGTCGCGCTGCCGTTCCTCTGCCTCCAGCCACTGGTGGAGAACGCCGTCAAGCACGGCCTGGAGGGCAAGGCGGACCGGTGCCGCATCCAGATCACCGCCCAGGACGCGGGCGCCGAGGCCCTGGTCGTCATCGAGGACGACGGCGCCGGAATGGACCCCGACCTGCTGCGCCGCATCCTCGCGCGCGAGGTCAGCCCGTCGGGCGGCATCGGGCTGTCCAACGTCGACGACCGCCTCCGCCAGGTCTACGGAGACGACCACGGCCTGGTCATCGAGACGGCCGTCGGCGCGGGCATGAAGATCACGGTCCGGCTGCCGAAGTACCAGCCGGGCGTGCACTCGGCGGGCCGGCTCGGTCGCGACTGAGCCGGCCCGCCGAGCGGGCGGGGGCGCCCCATGTGGGGCTCAGGCGCTGCGGGTGGCCACCAGCCCCAGGGTGATCAGACCGAGCACGACCCAGCCGAACCACAGCCAGCCGTTGCTCCCGAGCGCCACCGTGTACGCCGTCACCGCGACGAGTCCGCCGATGGTGAGCGCCCCCATCGTCTTCGTCGAACTGTCCGTGGAACCGGGCATCGCAACACCCTCCTCGTGTCCGTTGCCCTCCATGGTGCCCCGTTCAGCCGCCGCGTGTGTTCAGTGAGGCCAGGTAGGCGTTGTACGCCGCCAGCTCCTTGTCGCCGTCGCGGTCGGCGGCCCGGTCGCTGCGCCGGGCCTGGCGCTCCTCCGAGGCGTACCACTGGAAGAGCAGCGCGAGCAGCACAAGGACGGACGGGACCTCGCTGAAGGCCCAGGCGATGCCGCCGGCCGCGTTCTGGTCGGAGAGCGCGTCGATGCCGAGCGAGGCGGGCGGGTTCCTGAACGTCTCGACCATCGGGGAGGAGGCCATCATCAGCGCGATGCCGAAGAACGCGTGGAACGGCATGCCCGCGAACAGCTCCAGCATCCGCATCAGGTAGCCCGGCCGGTGCGGGCCCGGGTCGACGCCCATGATCGGCCAGAAGAACACCACACCCACGGCGAGGAAGTGCACCATCATCCCGATGTGCCCGGCCTGCGAGCCCATCAGCGTGTCGAAGAGCGGCGTGAAGTACAGCGCGTACAGGCTCGCGATGAAGAGCGGAATGGTGAACGCCGGGTGCGTGATGATCCGCATGTAGCGGCTGTGCAGGAGCATCAGCAGCAGCTCGCGGGGACCCTTGCGGCCACGGCCCGCGGGGGGCAGTGCGCGCAGGGCCAGCGTGATCGGGGCGCCGAGCAGCAGCAGGATCGGCGACACCATGCTGATCACCATGTGCTGCACCATGTGCACGCTGAACATGACCATGCCGTAGTCGTTCAGCTTGGTGCACATCATCAGGGCGACGCTCAGCACACCGGCCGCGAAGGCCACGGTCCGGCCGACCGGCCACTTGTCACCGCGCCGCACCAGGCGCACGACGCCCCACCCGTACAGCGCCAGTCCCAGCAGGCAGGCGACCAGGAAGAAGGGATCCGCCGACCAGGCGAGACCCCGCCCCAGCGTGAACGGCGGCAGATCCATCGTCATGCCGTGCCCGCTGTGATCCATCCGCCCGCTCCTGTTTCGTGGGGGTTGAGCGCGGTTGAACGCCGCTTGTCCGAAGCAAGCGTAGAACCGCCCCCGGCGACATTTTTCACCGGGGGCGGTACAGCGCCCCGTCAGGGGCGCGGGGAACTGCGCGAGCAACCACGGACTACCCGCGGACGGAGTACCGCAGCAACCTCAAAGAACACACTCCGCCTCCGCGTACCGCGCGTCCGGCACCGTCTTCAAGGACTCCACCGCGTCGGCCAGCGACACCATCTCGATGTCCGTCCCGCGCAGGGCCGTCATCATCCCGAACTCCCCGCGGTGCACCGCCTCCACCGCGTGCCACCCGAACCGCGTCGCCAGCACCCGGTCGTACGCGGTCGGCGTGCCGCCGCGCTGGACGTGCCCGAGTATCACCGGCCGGGCCTCCTTGCCGAGCCGCTCCTCCAGCTCGATGGAGAGCTGGCGGGCGATCCCGGCGAAGCGCTCGTGGCCGTAGACGTCCTTGCCGCCCTCGTCGAAGTCCATGGTCCCGGCCTTCGGCTTGGCACCCTCCGCCGCCACCACGATCGCGAACCGCTTGCCCGCGGAGAAACGCTCCCCGACCTTCGCGGTCAGCTCGTCGATGTCGAAGGGCCGCTCCGGGACGACGACGGCGTGCGCACCCGCGGCCATGCCCGAGTGCAGCGCGATCCAGCCGGTGTGCCGGCCCATGACCTCGACGATCAGCACCCGCTGGTGCGACTCGGCGGTGGTCTTGAGCCGGTCCAGGGCCTCGGTGGCGACGGTCACCGCGGTGTCGAAGCCGAAGGTGACGTCGGTGACCGCTATGTCGTTGTCGATGGTCTTCGGCACGCCCACGATCGGCAGGCCGTTGTCGGACAGCAGCCGGGCCGCCTTCAGCGTGCCCTCGCCGCCGATCGGGATGATCGCGTCGAGGCCGAGTTCCGCGACGTGTCCCCGGGCCCGCTCCACGCCGTCCCGCAGGTGTTCGGGGCGGACCCGGGAGGAGCCGAGGATGGTGCCGCCGCGCGCCAGGATGCCGCTGACCGCGTCGAGGTCGAGCTTGAGGTAGTCGCACTCCAGGAGGCCCTTCCAGCCGTCCCGGAAACCGATGACCTCGTCGCCGTGGTCGACGACGGCGCGGTGCACGACGGACCGGATGACGGCGTTCAGGCCGGGGCAGTCGCCGCCGGACGTGAGGACACCAATGCGCATAGCCCGAAATACCTTCTCAACGTGGCACGGGTCCGGACCGCGCTGTCCGGCTCGATCCCCGCCACCCTAGCGGTACGAGGGGGCGGGGCCGAACCACGCGTCCGCCTACTGGACGCACCCGCTCACCTGTGCGGATGCGTCATCAGACGGGCCCCCGGGAGGGGCTCAGGCAGGCTGCTGCGCAGCTGTACCTACGCAGGCTGCTGCGCAACTGTACCTACGCGGGTGCTGCGCAACTGTACCTACGCGGGCTGCTGCGCAGCCGCGATGCGCTCGTTGCGGAGCGCCTCGTACCAGCGGTCGTCGGTCGGCGGCAGTGCGTTCACGTCGAGGGCCAGCTTGAGCAGCAGGTCCGCGATCTGCGGGTTGCGGGCCAGCACGGGGCCGTGCATGTAGGTGCCGAAGACCGTGTCGTTGTACGCGCCCTCCGTGCCGTCCCCCGTGCCGTTGCCGTTGCCGAAGCGGACCTGGGCGAGCGGGCGGGCGTTGGGCCCGACGTGGGTGACGCCCTGGTGGTTCTCGAAGCCGGTCAGCGGGGGCAGGCCGAGGCGCGGGTCGATGTCGCCGAGGACGTCGCCGACGCACCGCGCGCCCTCGCCGCGGGTGGAGACCACGTCGAGCAGGCCGAGGCCCGGCTCGCGCTGGCCGAGGTCGTTGATGAACTCGTGGCCCAGGATCTGGTAGCCGGCGCAGACCGAGAAGACGATCGCGCCGTTCTCCACCGCCCGGTACAGGCCGCCGTCACGGCGCAGCCGCTCGGCCGCGAGCCGCTGCGGCCGGTCCTCGCCGCCGCCGACGAGGTAGATGTCGCCGGAGGTCGGGATGGGCTGGTCGCTGCGCACGTCGAGCCGGGCCACGTCGAGGCCGCGCTGGCGGGCCCGGCGCTCCACGACGAGGGCGTTGCCCTGGTCGCCGTAGGTGCTGAGCAGGTCCGGGTAGATCCAGACGATCCGCAGTTGGTTGTCGCTCACGAAAATCCCCTGAAGTCTCGCGGTCAGTTGCCGACGCGGCGGCGCAGGTCCTGGAAGGCGGTGTAGTTCGCGATGACCTCGATGCGTCCCGGCGGGCACAGCTGCACCGCCTGGTCGAGGTCCTCGCACACCTGGAACTGCTGGTTCGCGACCTCCAGGCGCACCGCGAGGTCCAGCTTCCGGTCCCCGACCACGCAGATCGGATGGCCGGACAGCCGGGTGTAGTCCACGTCCCACAGCCAGGAGGTGTCGGTGCCGTCGGCGCCGCGCGCGTTCACCGACAGGATCACCGGGGCCGGCGGCGGGTCGATCAGGGAGAAGGTCTCCAGCCAGCCCGCCGGGTTCTTGGCGAGCAGCAGGCGCAGGTCGCGGCCCTGGAACTGGACGACGTCGTAGCGCCCGGCGACCGCCTGCACCTGGTACATGCGCTCCAGGGCGACCTGCGGCGGCACCCCGAAGACGGCGGCGACGGCGGCCGAGGAGGCGGCGTTGGCCTTGTTGGCGCGGCCCGGCAGCTGGAGGTGGATGGGCCAGGCGGAACCGTGCGGGTCGAGCACGTGGTCGCCGGAGAGCGCCCAGCTCGGCGTCGGGCGGCGGAAGCCGCACTCGCCGCAGAACCAGTCGTCGCCCGGGCGCTGCATCACGCCGCCGCAGGACGGGCAGGACCAGGCGTCGTCCTTCCACATCTGCCCGGCGGCGACCCAGATCACGTTCGGGGAGGAGGACGCGGCCCACACCACCAGCGGGTCGTCGGCGTTGGCGACGACCACGGCCTTCGAGCCGGCCAGGCCCTCGCGCCAGTTCTCGGCGAGCATGCGGGTCTCGGCGGCGCGGTCCAGCTGGTCGCGGGAGAGGTTGAGCAGCGCGATGCACTTCGGGTCGGTCGCCTGGGCGACGCCGACGAGGTACTTCTCGTCGACCTCGATGACCCCGTAGCGGGCGTCCGCGCCGCCCGCGAGAGCCGAGGTGATGCCGGCCGGCATGTTGGCGCCGAGCGCGTTGGAGACGACCGGTCCGGCAGCCTTGAGCGCCTCGGCGATGAGCCGGGTGGTGGTGGTCTTGCCGTTGGTCGCCGAGACCAGGGTCACGTCCAGGTGCCCGGCGAGCCGGCCGAGGAGGTCGGGGTCGAGTTTCAGCGCGACCCGGCCGCCGATCACCGAACCGCTGCCGCGCCCCGCGGCGCGGGATGCCGCAGCGACCGCCTTGCCCGCGGTCACGGCGATCTTGGCCCGCGGCGTGAGCGGGTCCGAGTTGCCTGCCATCAGTTCTCGATCCTCCTTGCCGTACGCGCCGCGCCTGAAGCCTGTGAAGCCTGACGGCCACGTGGTGTGGACCTCAGCCTATCGAGATCCATTCGCACTCCCGAATCGCGGCACCGGCCACCGGTTCCGGCGGTGGGCGCGTGCCGCCGGGGGACACAGGGACCTTACTCTGACCGCCATGCGACAAGGCTCCATCCCGGGCGCCCACGGGCGCGTCCGTCCCCTCGGCCTCCTCGGCGACCCCGTCCTGCACGCTCCCTGCGCGGAGGTGACGGACTTCGGTCCGGAACTCGCGGCGCTCGTGGAGGACTTGTTCGCGACCATGTACGCCGCCCACGGCGTGGGCCTGGCCGCGAACCAGATCGGCGAGGCGGTGCGCGTCTTCGTGTACGACTGCCCGGACGACGAGGACGAGCGGCACCTCGGGCACGTGGTGAACCCCCGGCTGGTGGAGACCGGCGGGGTGGTGGTGCGCGGTCCCGAGGGCTGTCTGTCGCTGCCGGGTCTGGAGGCGGGGACCGAGCGGCACGACGAGGCGGTGGTGACGGGCTTCACGGCGGCCGGTGAGCCGGTCACCGTACGCGGGACGGGGTTCTTCGCCCGGTGCCTCCAGCACGAGTGCGACCACCTGGAGGGGCGGATCTACGCCGATCGCCTGACCGGCCGGCGGCACCGGAAGCTGATGCGCCAGGCGGCCCGGGCGTCCTGGCACCGCTGAGCGCCCGCCCCGGCGACGGACCGGGGGCGCGCAGGGCCGGGGGTCAGAACCCGGGACCGCCCGCCTTGTCGCCGGCCTCGGCGAGGCGGCCCCACAGCAGGTCGGCCAGGGTGCGTACCAACTCCTCCCGGGGGCAGGGGCGTTCACCCAGCCACCAGTCCCCGGCGGCGTGCATCATGCCGACGATGCCGTGCCCCCAGACCCGGGCCAGCTGCTGGGTGCCCGGTCCGACGTCGAGGCGCTCCTCGATGACCTGGGCCAGTTCCTCGCCCATGCGGCGCAGCAGCGGCGCCGAGTGCCTGCCGACGTCGAAGCCCTGCTCGGACTGGTCGCCCGGGGTGCCGGCGCTCTCCGCCGGATGCATCAGGAAGCGGTACACCTGCGGGCGGGCCTCGATGGCCGCCAGATAGGTGTCCAGGGTGGCCTCCACGCGCTGCCGACGCTGGGCCGGGGCGTCCAGGGCGGCCCGCAGCGAGGCGAGGAGGGCGTCCGTGTGGCGGACGGCGAGGGCGGCGTAGAGTCCGCCCTTGTCGCCGAAGTGCCGGTACAGGATCGGCTTGGTGATGCCCGCCTCGGCGGCGATGGCGTTCATCGAGGCGTGCGGGCCGTCGCGCAGCACCACCCGGTCGGCGGCCTCGAGCAGCTCGCGCCGTCTGCGGTCGGCGGACGTCTGCTGATCGGCCCGCTGCGTGGTGTTCATGTGCTCTCCCCACCCGTGCTGTTTCGGTGACGCCTGCGCAAACTAACACTCACGGGACGAGGCCCATCGAACGGGAGGGCGAGGTGGTCCCGGGAGTTGACTTTTCCTACCCACGGGTAACAGACTCGGTGTTACCGCAAGTAACATGCACGGGCGTCACTGGAGGGGACATGGCCGAGTTCACCATGGAGCTGAGCGACGAACAGAAGGAGGTCCGGGACTGGCTGCACGGCTTCGCGGCCGACGTCATCCGCCCCGCGGCCGCCGAATGGGACGAGCGCGAGGAGACCCCCTGGCCGGTCATCCAGGAGGCCGCCAAGGTCGGCATCTACTCCCTGGACTTCTACGCCCAGCAGTACTTCGACTCCACCGGCCTCGGCATCCCCATGGCGATGGAGGAGCTGTTCTGGGGTGACGCGGGCATCGCCCTGTCGATCGTCGGCACGGGCCTCGCCGCCGTCGGCGTCCTCGCCAACGGCACCGAGGAGCAGATCGGCACCTGGATCCCGCAGATGTACGGCGACGCCAACGACGTCAAGGTCGCCGCCTTCTGCTCCTCCGAGCCCGACGCCGGCTCCGACGTCGCCTCCATGCGCACCCGTGCCGTGTACGACGAGGCCAAGGACGAGTGGGTGCTGAGCGGCACCAAGACCTGGGCGACCAACGGCGGCATCGCCAACGTCCACGTCGTCGTCGCGGTCGTCGACCCGGACCTCGGCTCCAAGGGCCACGCCTCCTTCATCGTCCCGCCGAGCACGCCGGGGCTGTCGCAGGGCCAGAAGTTCAAGAAGCACGGCATCCGCGCCTCGCACACCGCCGAGGTCGTCCTCGACAACGTGCGCGTGCCCGGCTCCTGCCTGCTCGGCGGCAAGGAGAAGCTGGACGCCCGCCTGGCCCGTGCCCGGGAGAAGGCCAAGAAGGGCGGCGAGCGCGTGAAGAACGCGGCGATGGCCACCTTCGAGGCGTCCCGCCCGGCGGTCGGCGCGATGGCGGTGGGCACCGCGCGTGCCGCTTACGAGGTGGCGCTGGAGTACGCGCAGACCCGGGAGCAGTTCGGCCGCCCCATCATCGACAACCAGGGCGTCGCCTTCCAGCTCGCCGACATGCGCACGTCCATCGACGCGGCCCGGCTGCTGGTGTGGCGGGCCTCCTGGATGGCGATCAACGGCAAGCCGTTCACGGCGGCCGAGGGCTCGATGTCCAAGCTCTTCGCCAGCGAGACCGCGAAGACGGTGACCGCCCAGGCGGTCCAGATCCTGGGCGGCAACGGCTACACGCGGGAGTACCCGGTGGAGCGGATGCACCGGGACTCCGCGATCTACACGATCTTCGAGGGCACGAGTGAGATCCAGCGGCTGGTGATCGCGCGGACGCTCGCGGGGATGCCGATTCGCTAACCGTGTCGCAGCGGCGTCAGCTGCTCGATGTCGTACTTCGCCCGCAGCGCCTCGATCGCCTCGTGGTCCGGTGGGCCGCCGTCGCCGAGGATCTCCAGCAGTTCCTCGAAGTAGCGCTCGTGGTCGGGGGGCGGGCTGGCCTGGAAGAACATCTTGGCCGGCTCGCCCGTCGGGTTCGCGAAGGCGTGAGGACAGCCGGGGGGTACGACGATGACCGTGCCCGGGGTGGCGCGCACCACCCGGTTGCCCGAGGCCGACTCCCACTTCCGCCAGCTGTCCGGCGTACGGACCCGCGGCTCGAAGGCGAGCACGTCCAGCTCGCCCTCCAGCACGTAGAACAGCTCCTCGCTGCGGGTGTGCACATGGGCGCCGACGTCGAACCCCGGCGGCACGATCACCTCGAAGGTGGACGCCATGCGCGAGTGTGAACCGGTCACCTTGAAGGTCACGTGCTGGGCCGGCGCCTGCACCACCCTGCCCTGACCGGGCGGCACCAGCAGCCCCTCGGCCGCCGCGACCAGGCCGCTCACCACGTCACCGGCAGGGCCTCGGGACCGCGGATCAGCGCACCCTTCTTGAAGGGCACGTCCTCCGGCGCCACCGCGAGCTTCAGCCCCGGCACCCGGTCCAGGACCGCGTCGACGAGCAGCTCCGACTCCAGCCGGGCCAGCATGCCGCCCGGGCAGTAGTGCGGGCCGAAGCCGAAGGACACGTGCGGGTTGGGGGAGCGCTCGAAGTCGATGGTGTCCGGGTCGGGGAACACCTCCGGGTCGCGGTTGGCCGCCAGGTACGAGACGTAGACGGCGTCGCCCGCGCGGATCCGCACCCCCTTGATCTCCACGTCCTCCAGGGCGATCCGGGACAGCCCCACGGCGTTGCGGTGCGGGATCCAGCGCAGCAGCTCGTCGATGGCCCGGGGGCGGATCTCCGGCTCGGAGCGCAGGCGTTCGGCCAGCTCCGGGCGGGTCAGCAGCAGGTGGAACATCTGCCCGCTGTTGTTGGTGACCGCCTCGCCGCCGATCTGGAGCAGCACCGCGAGCCCGACGGCCTCCGTCAGCGTGATCTCGTCCCGCCCCACGGCGGCACCCAGCAGCGAGGTGACGTCCTCGCCCGCGCTGTCGGACCGGAGCCCGATGAGATCCGAGAAGTAGGCGTTCATCTCGTTCTTGGCCCGCTCACTGACCTCGGCGCCGTGCGAGGAGGACAGGATCAGCTGGGTCCAGGTGTGCATGGAGTGCCGGTCGGTGGCCGGCACACCCATCAGCTCGCAGATCACCGCGATGGGGAACGGGCTCAGCACCGCCTCGGTGAGGTCGGCGGGCGGACCGGCCCTCAGCATGGCGTCGACCAGCTCGTCGAGCATGCCCCGGGACCGCTCGCGCACCCGCTCCACGCCCCGCGCGGTGAAGGCCGCGGCCACCGAGCGGCGCAGCCGGGTGTGGTCGGGCGGGTCCAGGAAGCCGACCGCGCCGCGCGCCGGGATGAAGTGCGGGGCCAGCCGGGTGACCTGGCGGTCCATGACGGCCTCGCGCCCGAACCGGGGGTCGTTGGTGACCAGGCGGACGTCGTCGTGGCGGGTCACGAGCCAGGCCCAGCCCTCGCCGTTGGGCAGCGAGATCCGGGTGACGGGACCCTCGCGCATCAGCTCGGTCAGCACCGGGTCGAAGTCGCTGCCGGGCAGGTCGACGGCCGGCCAGTCCCGGACGGGCGGCACGGCCTGGGAGATCGTCTCTTCGCTCATGGCTGCCTCACACTTCGCGTCACACCCTGTGCCGCGGTCCGCGTCACGTCCTGCCGCACGCTGCGCCGCACGTCCGCGGTCCGCCAGCAGCCCAGGGACATCTCGGCGGTGATGCCCGGACCGAAACCGGCCAGCAGCCCGCGCGCCCCGTCGGTGACGCCCCCTTCGTCGAACAGCCGGCGCAGCGCGTCCAGGACGACGGCGCTGGCGATGTTGCCGTACTCGGTGAGCGTCGCCCGGCTGAACCGGAAGGCGTGCGGATCCACCTGGAGGAACTTGCTGAGGTCGTCGAGGATCCGGGGGCCGCCCGCGTGCACGATGTAGAAGTCCAGGTCGGCGGCGTCCCAACCGTGGTCTCCCGCCAGCTCCTTGAGTGCCGGCGCGAGCGGCTCCATGGTGGCCGGCACCCGCTTGTCCAGCAGGAAGTGGAAACCGGTCGCCTTCACGTCGTACATGATCCAGTCCTCGGTCTCGGGGATCAGGTACGAGCCGTTGCGCTCCAGGCGTACTCCGGTGCCGCCCCGGCCGCGGACCACCGCGGCGGCGATCCCGTCGCCGAAGAGGCCGTTGCAGAGCAGGGAGCCCACGCCGAGGTCGGTGGGCTGGTAGCACAGCGAGCAGAACTCGCAGGCCACGATGAGGGCGTTGGCCTCGGGGTAGGCGGTGCAGAAGTCGTGGGCCCGGTTGATCGCCGCACCGCCGGCCGCACAGCCCAGCTGGGCGATGGGTATCTGGCGCGTGGTGCTGTCGAAACCCATCTCGTTGATCAGCCACGCCGTGAGCGAGGGCATCATGAAGCCCGTGCAGGAGACGTAGATGATCACGTCGATGTCGGTGGCGAGCAGCTCCGCGTCGTCCAGAGCGCGCTGGATCACGGCCGGGACCCGGGACTTCGCCTCCCGTTCGTAGACCTTGTTGCGGTCCTCGAAGCCGGGGTGCTCCAGGGTGTCCTCGATGGGCTGCACGATGTGCCGGGTGCGGACCCCGGTGTTCTCTATCAGCCGGAGCGCGAGCGGCAGTTGAGGATGGCCCGTGTGACGCCGACGCGCCAGCTCCAGCGTCTCCTCCATCGTGATCACGTGCTCCGGGACGGACACCGAGGGTCTGCACAAAGTCGCCATGAACCGTGCCTGCTTTCGCCTCGCGGAAGGCTTGCGGCCCCCCGGCCGGAAAGTGGTGCACCTTTCAGGGGTGCCCATCCACGATCACTCACCGGGGCAGTGATCTCTCGCCGGGTTACTCCGTCTCGGGGAGCCGGGCGGCAGGCGTCAGGAGGAGGGGCCGCTGCTGTGGGCGATGCACGCCACGTCGATCCGGTCGGCCAGCTTGGCCAGCTCGATGGTGAGGGCCGCGACGGTGTCCTCGTCCAGGCTCTCCTCGCCGGTCTCCACCAGCCGCAGCCACCGTCCGCCGACCGTGCGCAGCAGCTTGCTCACGTCGGACGCGGCGACCTGGAGCGTGCCGCGGTCGTCGACGATCAGAGGCAGGGTCACTTCGCGGTTCACAAAGGGGATCGTAGTCGCGGAAGGCTCACCCTCCGTGCCATACGGTGGTGATGTTGCAGAACTCGCGGATTCCGTGCCCGGACAGCTCACGCCCGTAGCCCGACCGCTTGACCCCGCCGAACGGGAACGCCGGGTGGGACGCCGTCATCCCGTTCACGTACACGCCGCCCGCCTCCAGGTCCCGGACGAATCGGTCCACGTCAGCGTCGTCGCGCGTCCACACGTTCGAACTGAGGCCGAAGTCGGTGTCGTTGGCGATCAGCACCGCCTCGTCCAGGTCGGCCGCCCGGTAGAGCGTGGCGACCGGTCCGAAGGCCTCCTCGCGGTGGATGCGCAGCTCGCGGGTGACGTCCGCCAGGACGGTCGGCGGGTAGTACCAGCCCGGCCCGTCCGGACGTTCGCCGCCGCACAGCACGCTCGCCCCGCCGCGCACCGCGTCGTCGACCAGCTCCACCAGGTCGTTCAGACCCTGCTCGCTGGAGAGCGGGCCGACCTCGGTCCCCTCGTCCATCGGGTCGCCGACCTTCAGCGCCCGCATCCCCTCGGTGAAGCGCTCGGCGAAGGCGTCGTAGACGTCGGTGTGCACGATGAACCGCTTGGCGGCGATGCACGACTGCCCGGCGTTCTGCGTGCGCGCGGTCACCGCCACCTCGGCGGCCCGCTCGACGTCGGCGGAGGGCATGACGACGAACGGGTCGCTGCCGCCCAGCTCGAGCACCGTCTTCTTGATCATCTCCCCGGCCGTGGCGGCCACCGCGCGGCCCGCCGGTTCGCTGCCGGTGAGGGTGGCGGCCCGCACCCGTTCGTCGCGCAGGACGTCGTCGACCTGGGCGGAACCGATGAGGAGTGTCTGGAAGCAGCCCTCGGGGAAGCCCGCCCGGTGGAACAGGTCCTCCAGGTAGAGGGCGGTCTGCGGCACGTTCGAGGCGTGCTTGAGCAGCCCGACGTTGCCCGCCATCAGCGCGGGCGCCGCGAACCTGATCACCTGCCAGAGCGGGAAGTTCCAGGGCATCACCGCGAGCACCGGGCCGAGCGGCCGGTAGCGGACCAGGGCCCGGGAGGCGCCGGAGTCCTTCACGTCGGCCTCGGCGGGCTCCTCGTCGGCCAGCAGCTCCGCCGCGTGGTCGGCGTACCAGCGCATCGCCTTGGCGCACTTGGCCGCCTCCGCGCGGGCCTGCTTCACCGGCTTGCCCATCTCCGTGGTGATGACCTTCCCGATCTCCTTCTGATCGGCCTCGAGAAGGTCGGCGGCGCGGCGCATCAGCCCGGCCCGCTCGTAGAACCCCGTGGTCCGGTAGGTGCGGAAGGTGGCCTCCGCGAGCTCGATCCGGCGCTCGATCTCCTCCTCGCCCATGGCCTCGTACGTCCTGAGCGTCTCGCCGTTCGCCGGGTTCACCGTCGCGATGGGCATGGCCGACCTCCCTGGGTGCCTTCGTGCTTCGACCTTGGCGCGCGGCGCGGAGTGCCGCAACGCGGACGGGTCCCGCAGGTGGCTCCCGCGGCCCGGCGCGCGTCCGGAAGCCGCCGTCCGTCTTCGCCTCTCGTCAGTGCGAGTGCTCAGCCAGCCGGTCGAGAAACGCGGTCTGCGCCTTCACGATCACCTCGCGGGCCCGGTCGAGGCCGAACCACGCCACCCGGTCCAGCTCGGGGAACTCCTCGGTCCGACCCGACTTCGGCGGCCACTCCATCGTGAAGGTGCCGGGGACCACGGTCGCCGGATCGAGGTCGGCCTCGACCGCCCAGACCGTGACGAACTTCCCGCCCGCCTGGCGGACCTCGCCGAGCGGGACGGCCCCGCCCTCGGGCGGCGGCAGCCCCAGCTCCTCCTCGAACTCCCGCCGGGCCGCCTCCCAGGCCGGTTCCCCGGAGTCGTACTCGCCCTTGGGCACGGTCCACGCCCCGGCGTCCCGGCGGGTGTAGAACGGGCCGCCCATGTGCCCGAGGAGCACCTGGAGCTCGCCGCCGGGAGCGCGCCGGTGCAGCAGCAGACCCGCGCTGCGCCTCACGGGGCCACCCCGGGGTGCGCGGCGAGCAGGGTGTCCACGGTGTCCGCGTCCGCGGGGCGCTTGTCCTCGCGGTAGCGGACCACGCGCGCGAAGCGGAGGGTGACGCCGGCCGGGTAGCGGGTGGAGCGCTGCAGGCCGTCGTAGGCGATCTCGACGACGAGCTCGGGGCGTACGGTCACGCCCCAGCCGTGCTCCTCGACGGCCAGCTCCCCGAGGCGCTCGGTCTGCCAGGTCAGCAGCGCGTCGGTCATGCCCTTGAAGGTCTTGCCGAGCATCGCGAAGGAGCCGTCGGCGGTGCGGGCGCCCAGGTGGAGGTTGGAGAGCTTGCCGGTGCGGCGGCCGTGGCCCCACTCGGCGGCCAGCACCACCAGGTCGAGCGTGTGGACCGGCTTGACCTTCAGCCAGGACGCGCCGCGCCGTCCCGCGCTGTAGGCGGCGTCGAGCCCCTTGACGACGACGCCCTCGTGCCCGCGCGCCAGTGTCCGGGCGAGGAACTCCTCCGCCGCACCGGTGTCCTCCGGGCCGTGTACCGGAGTGCGCCGTACCCGCAGGGGTTCGGGGACCAGCCGCGCCAGCTCCGCGTGCCGTTCGGTCAGCGGCAGGTCGAGCAGGTCGCGGCCGTCGACGGAGAGTGCGTCGAAGAAGACCGCCGAGACCGGGACCGCCCGCGCGGCCGTGGCCACGTCGGTGCGGGAGCCGACCCGGCCGGCCGTCTCCTGGAAGGAACGGGGGCGCCCGTCCGCGTCGAGGGAGATCGCCTCGCCGTCCAGGATGAACCGCTCGCCGGACAGCGCCAGGGCCGCCTCGGTGACCTCGGGGAGCCGGTCGGTGATGTCGTCCAGGGTGCGGGTGTAGATCCGCACGGTGCCGCCGTCCCGGTGCACCTGGACGCGGATGCCGTCCAGCTTCTCCTCCACCGCGGCGGCGCCCAGCTTGCCGACCGCCTCGGCGACCGAGGACGCGCTGTGCGCCAGCATCGGCAGCACGGGCCGTCCGACGGTGAGCCGGAACCGGTCGAGGGCGCCGGGTCCGTCGGCCAGCAGGGCTTCGGCCACCGTCTGGAGCGACCCCGCGAGCATCACCGCACGCCGTACGTCCGCCGGGGGAGCGTCCGTCGCCGCGGCCAGGCCCTCGACGGCGGCCGCGTCCAGGGCGCCCTGGCGGACCTCCCCGGTGAGCAGCCCGATCAGGAAGCGCTGCTCGTCCTCCGTGGCGGCGCCCATCAGCTCGCCGACCAGCCGGGTCCGCTCGGCCTGCGAACCGGCGCCGGAGACCGCGCCGAGCCGGGTGAGACGGGCGTCCACGTCACGTACGGTCAGGGTCGGTGCGTCCGCGGGCGGGACGCGGCGGCTCAGCACCTTCCAGCCGACGCCGATCCGGCCCTGCGGGAGCCGTCCCGCCAGGTACGGGATGACGACCGGCACGTCCGCCGCCTCCGCCTCACGGAACAGCTCCGCGAGCAGGACGGTCTTCCGGGACCGCGCCGACGTGGCCGCGACCTCC
Source organism: Streptomyces rubrogriseus (assembly GCF_027947575.1). NCBI lineage: Bacteria > Bacillati > Actinomycetota > Actinomycetes > Kitasatosporales > Streptomycetaceae > Streptomyces > Streptomyces rubrogriseus. Next base: position 3,000,807 of record NZ_CP116256.1, read on the forward strand.
CGGGACACCTGGGCCAACCGGGCAAGCAGCATGCAGTCATGGTGCACCGGAGCGGGCGGGCGCACACCCCGCGGCTGCCGCGCGAGTCCGCGTACGCCCTTCCCGGCTGCTCCGGAGTGCCCTCACTCCGCGAGGGCGGCGTCCAGGTCCGACATGATCAGGTCGCCGACGATCGCCGACGCCGCGCGGTACCCGCCGCTCGCCGCGTGCACGACCTGCTCGGCGAAGCCCATCGCGTTGCCCGCGGTCCACACGCCCGGCACGCTGGTCCGGCCCGTCGGGTCCACCACCGGGTAGGCGCCGAACGGCGTCTCCTGCAGCTCCGCCCCCAGCCGCTCCATCAGGCCGGTCTGCGGGACCGCCTTCGGGGCGACGAACACCACCGTGCGGTCGTGCGCCGTGCCGTCCGCCAGCCGCACCCCGGTCAGCCGGTCGTCCTCGACCCGCAGGGCGGCCACCTCGCCGGGCACCACCTTGACCCCGGCCGCGGCGAGCCGCCGCAGGTCGTCGTCGGACAGCTCCCGCTCGGCGACCGTGTGCAGGAAGAGCGTCACGTCGTCCGACCAGCCGGACACCATCAGCGCCTGGTGCACGCTGAGCGGGCTGGTGGCGAGGACGCCGAAGCGTTCGTCCCGCACCTCCCAGCCGTGGCAGAACGGGCAGTGCAGCACGTCCCGGCCGTACCGCTCGGCGACCCCGGGCACGGCCGGCAGCTCGTCCCTGAGACCGGTGGTGACGATCAGCCGGCGGGCGTGCACGGTGTCCCCGCCGGCCAGCTCCACCGCGAAGTCTCCGTCCCTGGACACGTCCACCGCGCGGTCGCGTACCAGGTCCACCCCGTAACGGGCGATCTCCTCCCGGCCGAGGGCCAGGAACTCGGCGGGGGACATGCCGTCCCGGGTCAGGTAGCCCTGCATGTGGTCCGAGGGCGCGTTGCGCGGCTCACCGGCGTCGACCACCAGCGTGCGCAGCCGGGAGCGGCCCAGCACGAGCGCGGCGGAGAGCCCGGCCGCGCCGCCGCCGACGACCACCACGTCGTACGTTCCGGACGGGTCCTTCAGATCCTTCAGATCGTTGAGGTCCGTGTTCTGGGTCATGGTGACCACCTCCACGTAGAAGGTCGCTCGGGTCCGACGGGATTGACAAATGAGTTTGCCGGAACTGCAATAAACGCATGACGACCGCAGACGATGTCCTCGCCGGTGTCGGGCCGAGGCTCCGCCAGGTGCGCAAGGAGCGGGAGGTGACCCTGGCCGCACTGTCCGAGGCGACCGGCATCTCGGTCAGCACCCTGTCGCGGCTCGAGTCGGGCCTGCGCAGACCGAGCCTCGAACTGCTGCTGCCGATCGCCCAGGCCCACCAGGTGCCGCTGGACGAACTGGTCGGTGCGCCACCGGTCGGCGACCCCCGGGTGCGCGCCAAACCCATCGTGCGCCACGGCCGCACCCACTGGCCGCTCACCCGCCAGGCGGGCGGCCTCCAGGCGTTCAAGGTGCTGGAGCCCCAGCGCCGGGAGGAGCCGGACCCGCGCACCCACGAGGGGTACGAGTGGCTGTACGTCCTCTCGGGGCGGCTGCGGCTCGTGCTCGGCGAGCACGACGTGGTGCTGTCGGCGGGGGAGGCCGCGGAGTTCGACACGCGGGTGCCGCACTGGTTCGGGTCGACGGGGGAGGGGCCGGCCGAGTTCCTCAGCCTCTTCGGGCCGCAGGGGGAGCGGATGCACGTACGGGCGCGGCCCGCGCAGGCGTGAGCCCGCACCCTGTTCCCTGATCGGCAAGCGACCGCTTAGTATGCGGATGACCCGGTCGGACGACGCAGTCGGTGGAGGCCCCGCATGCAGGCATGGCAGGTGCACGAGAACGGCGAGCCGGGCGAGGTGATGCGCCTCGCGGACGTGGCGCCGCCGACGCCAGGCGAGGGTCAGGTCCTGCTGAGGGTCCGCGCCGCGAACATCAACTTCCCGGACGCCCTGCTGTGCCGCGGGCAGTACCAGGTCCGGCCGCCGCTGCCGTTCACGCCGGGCGTGGAGATCTGCGGCGAGACCGAGGACGGGCGACGCGTCATCGCCAACCCCGCGCTGCCGCACGGCGGCTTCGCCGAGTACGCCCTCGCCGACGCCCGCGCCCTGCTGCCCGCGCCGGACTCCCTGGACGACGCCGAGGCGGCCGCCCTGCACATCGGCTACCAGACCGGCTGGTTCGGCCTGCACCGCCGGGCCCGGCTGGAAGCCGGCGAGACCCTGCTCGTCCACGCCGCCGCGGGCGGCGTCGGCAGCGCCGCCGTGCAGCTCGGCAAGGCGGCCGGCGCCACCGTCGTCGGCGTCGTCGGCGGCCCGGAGAAGGCGGCCGTCGCCCGCGAACTCGGCTGCGACGTGGTCGTCGACCGGCATGCCGAGGACGTCGTCGCGGCCGTGAAGGAGGCCACCGGCGGCCGGGGCGCCGACGTGATCTACGACCCCGTGGGCGGCCAGGCCTACGCCCAGTCCGCCAAGGTCGTCGCCTTCGAGGGCCGGATCGTCGTCGTCGGCTTCGCGAGCGGCACGATCCCCAGCCCGGCACTCAACCACGCGCTGGTGAAGAACTACGCGATCCTCGGCCTGCACTGGGGCCTGTACAACACCAAGGACCCGCAGCTGGTCCGGCACTGCCACGAGCAGCTCACCGAGCTGGCCGCACGGGGCGCCGTCAAGCCGCTGGTGAGCGAGCGGGTCCCGCTCGACGGGGCGGCGGACGCCGTGCAGCGCGTCGCCGACGGCAGGACGACCGGCCGGGTGGCCGTCGTACCCGAGAAGGCAGTACCGCAGACCACGAACACGCAGGCCACGGAGAAGGGAGCCGTCGCATGACCGACGCAGCGGAACTGCGCCGCCGTACCCAGGAGTTGCTGGCCGCCCACCCGCCGGCGACCACCGGACGCCTGGACTTCCTGCGCGCCCGCTTCGACGCGGGACTCGCCTGGGTGCACTACCCGGAGGGCCTCGGCGGCCTCGGCGCCCCGCGCGCCCTCCAGGCCGTCGTGGACACCGAGCTGGCGGCGGAAGGCGCCCCCGACAACGACCCGCGCCGCATCGGCATCGGCCTCGGCATGGCCGCCCCGACCATCCTCCAGTACGGCACCGAGGAGCAGAAGCGCCGGCTGCTGCGCCCGCTGTGGACCGGCGAGGAGGTCTGGTGCCAGCTCTTCAGCGAGCCGGGCGCCGGATCCGACCTGGCCGCCCTCGGCACGCGCGCGGTACGGGACGGTGAGGACTGGGTCGTGGGCGGGCAGAAGGTGTGGACCTCCAGCGCGCACCTCGCCCGCTGGGCCATCCTCATCGCCCGCACCGACCCGGACGTGCCCAAACACCGGGGCATCACGTACTTCGTGTGCGACATGACCGACCCCGGCGTCGAGGTGCGGCCGCTGCGCCAGATCACCGGCGAGGCCGAGTTCAACGAGGTGTTCCTCACCGACGTCCGCATCCCCGACTCCCGCCGCCTCGGCGAGGTCGGCGACGGCTGGCGGGTCGCCCAGACCACGCTGAACAACGAACGCGTCGCCATCGGCGGCACGCCGATCCCCCGCGAGGGCGGCATGATCGGCAAGATCGCCGAGACCTGGCGGGAACGCCCCGACCTGCGCACCCACGACCTGCACCAGCGGCTGCTCGGCCTGTGGGTCGAGGCCGAGGTCGCCCGCCTCACCGGCGTACGCCTGCGCCAGCAACTGGCGGCCGGGCAGCCCGGCCCCGAGGGCGCCGGCATGAAGCTGAACTTCGCCCGGCTCAACCAGGAGATCAGCGGCCTGGAGGTGGAACTCCTCGGTGCGGAGGGCCTGCTCTACGACGACTGGACCATGCGCCGCCCCGAACTGGTCGACTTCACCGGCCGCGACGCCGGATACCGCTACCTGCGGTCCAAGGGCAACAGCATCGAGGGCGGGACCAGCGAGGTCCTGCTGAACATCGTCGCCGAGCGCGTCCTCGGCCTGCCCGCCGAGCCGCGCACCGACAAGGACGTCGCATGGAAGGACCTCGCCCGATGAGCGCACAGCCGGAACCCGCCCTGCTCCTCTCGGAGGAGGAAGAGGCGCTGCGCGCCGCCGTCCGGGACCTGCTCACCGACCACTGCGACCCGGCGGGCGTCATCACCCGCACCGAGTCGGCCGCCCGTCACGACGTGCCGCTGTGGAAGGCCCTCGCCGACTCGATGGGCCTCGCGGGCCTGCTGATCCCGGAGGAACTGGGCGGGCAGGGCGCCACCCACCGCGAAGCCGCCGTGGTCCTGGAGGAACTGGGCCGCGCGGTCGCACCGGTGCCGTACCTGACGAGCGCCGTCGTCGCCACCGAGGCGCTGCTGGCCTGCGGGGCGGACGACCTGCTCGGCGAGCTGGCGTCCGCCACCACCGTCGCCGTGCTCGCCGTCGGGCTGCACGTCGCACCGGGCGGCGACGTCCCGCGGGTCCGGCTCGAAGCAGGCGCGCTGCACGGGGAGTTGACCGGCATCGCCGACGCGTCCGTCGCCGACGTGCTGCTCGTGCCCGCGGACGACGGGGGCCTGTACGCGGTCGGCGCCTCGGACGCCGCGGTCACCGAGCAGGTGTCGCTCGACTCGACCCGGCCGCTGGCGCGCGTGACCCTCGACGGCGCCTCGGGGCGTCGCCTCGGCGACGCGGAACCGGCCGTACGCCGTGCCCTGCGGGCCGGTGCCGGGCTGCTCGCCTCCGAACAGCTGGGCCTCGCCGACTGGTTGCTGACCGAGACGGTCCGCTACCTCAAGGAACGCAAGCAGTTCAACCGCCAGGTCGGCGGTTTCCAGGCGCTCAAGCACCGGCTGTCCCGGCTCTGGCTGGAGGTGGCGGGCCTGCGCGCCGCGGCCCGGAACGCGGCCGACGCCCTGGCGACCGGCGCGGACACCGACGTGGCCGTCGCCGTGGCCCAGGCGTACGCGGCCCAGGTCGCCGTGCACGCCGCCGAGGAGGCGCTGCAACTGCACGGCGGCATCGGCATGACGTGGGAACACCCGGTCCACCTGTACCTCAAGCGGGCCAAGGCCGACTCGATCGCCTACGGAGCGGCGGGCACCCACCGCGCGGCGCTGGCCGAACTGGTCGACCTGCGGGCTCCCTGACGCACCCGCCCGCGCGCGGGTGCGCCCGGTGGGGGAAACACGCGCGGGTGAGGTGAACGACCGAAGTGAACGACCGGCGGCGGTCCGGCCAACTCGCCGCACGGCTCTGCTCCCTGGGCCGTCGGGACCCCATACTCACAGGCGTCCCGTACGGCACTTCCAGGGAGGCAGAGCATGGCCCTCACCACCCGACGCAGAGCCCTCACCACTCTCGGCGCCGCCCTCGCGGGCGCGGTCGCCCTGCCCGCCGGCTCCGCGCTGGCGTCCCAGGGCGGCCACGGACCGCGCCCGCTGTGGCGTGCGCACGCCCACAACGACTACGAGCACCCCCGGCCCCTCCTCGACGCCCTCGACCACCGCTTCGGCAGCGTCGAGGCCGACATCTACCTGGTCGGCGGCCAACTCCTGGTCGCCCACGACCCCGAGGACCTCGACCCGTCCCGCACTCTGGAGTCGCTCTACCTCGACCCGCTCGCCGCCCGCGTCCGCGCGCAGCACGGCCGGGTCTACCGACGGGACCGCGGCTCCCTGCAACTCCTGATCGACATCAAGACCGAGGGCGAGGCGACCTACCTAGAACTCGACCGCCGACTGCGCCGCTACAAGCACCTGTTCACCTCCTACGCCCACGGGCGGGTCTTCCCGGGAGCCGTCACGGCGGTCGTCTCCGGAGACCGGGCGGCCCGTGCGCCGATGGAGGCCCAGCGCAGCCGCCGCGCCTTCTACGACGGCCGCCTCACCGACCTCGGCACCTCGGCACCGGCCTCGTTCGCCCCGCTGATCAGCGACAACTGGACGCTCAACTTCACCTGGCAGGGCGTCGGCACCTTCCCGGCCGCCGAGCGGCGCAGACTGCGGGACATCGTGGGCGCGGCCCACGCGCGCGGGCAGCGGGTGCGCTTCTGGGCCACGCCCGATGTGGCGGGACCGCCGCGGGACGCAGTGTGGGGCGAACTGCTCGCCGCCGGTGTCGACCACCTCAACACGGACGACCTCGCGGGCCTCGAAGCGTTCCTCGACGCGCACCGGGAGGCGTAGGACAGCGTCTCGACACCACTCGTTCGGAGGACAGGTCAGCCGCCCGGACGAACCCTCCGCTACGCCACACTTACGGCCGAACGCCGCGAAGTGGACGTGGCGGAGGAGGTTGACGATGGCCGTTTCCATCTCTGTGGTGCTCTTGCTGTCCATCCTGGCGGTGCTCTTCCTGCGCAACGGCGGACTGAAGGTCTCGCACGCCCTGGTGTGTCTGCTGCTCGGCTTCTACCTGGCGAGCACGAGCATCGCGCCGACCATCAACAGCGGACTGACCGCCACGGCGGACATCGTGGGCAGCCTCAGACCGTAGGGCGGCGGGGATCGACGGCCTCGCCGGTCGGTGCCGTCCGGGCGGGGGGCGGGGGCTGCGGTCGGCCGGGCAGCAGCAGACACAGCGGGACGGCGAGAGCGGTGAGGGCCGCCGACCACCAGAAGGCCCGGTCGAAGGCGCCGGCCAGGGCGCTCGGGCCGTGGGCGCCGGCCGAGGCGTGCTGCAGGACGACGGCGAGCACGGCGATGCCCACGGAGCCGCCGATCTGCTGGGCGACGCGGGTGATGACACCCGCGTCCGGGATCTCCTGGTGCCGCAGCCCGACGTAGGCGGCGCCCATCGGCGCGACCATGGCGGCGCCGAGCGCGATGCCGCGGACGAACAGCGCGACCGTGAGCACGGCCCCGCCGGTGCCGGCGGTGACGAAGGCGAACGGCACCGTGGCCACGGCGACGAGGGCGAAGGCGGTGACGGCGACCCGGCGGGGGCCGACGCGGTCCAGGTACTGGCCAGGGCGGCCGTCGCCCATGTCCTGGAGGAAGCCCGCGTCGACACCCCCGACACGGGAAGCCTGCGGGGGGACCTCCTCGCCCTCATGCGGGAGATCGGCACGGCCAACGCCCAGCTCGTCATCCTCATGTACGCGCACCTGGCCGGCTACTGCCAGGAGACCGGCACCAGCCCCGGCGAGCTGCTCGACGCGGCGCGCGGGAAGTCCGCGGACGCGCTCGCCGAGGTCTACGACCGGGCCGTCGCCCGCGGCGAGGCCGGGCCGGAACGGCTCACCGGGCGCGTCAGGTCCCTCCCCTTCGACCTGCTGCGCCAGGAGATCCTCGCGACCCTCGCGCCGGTCCCCGAGGACGTCGTCGAGGAGATCGTCGACACGATCTTCCTGCCCCTCGTGCGCTGACGGCCGAAGGGGACGGGCTCTTAGACGTCCACGACGCGGGAGCGGATGAGGAAGCGCACCCCCTCGGGTGCCTCCAGGGAGAAGCCGCTGCCCCGGCCCGGGACCACGTCGACGATCAGCCGGGTGTGGCGCCACGCCTCGTACTGGCTGCGGGACATCCAGAACTCCACCGGCTCCTCGACGCCGTCGACGGCCAGCTCGCCGAGCAGGATGTCCGAGGCGCCGGTGCGGAACTCGCCGGCCGGATAGCACATGGGCGCGCTGCCGTCGCAGCAACCGCCGGACTGGTGGAACATCAGCGGGCCGTGCGCCTCGCGGAGTCGCCGCAGCAGTACGGACGCCTCGGGGGTCAGCTCGACGCGCGGGGTCTCCTCGTATGTGTCGCCCATACCGCACATGCCAGCACGGGGAACGTTGCGAGTGCGTTGCGCGGCACCCGTGGCGGGGCGGCTCCCGCCGCCTCGGCCAGAAACCTCTTTTGACATACCTATCTGACCATATCTATTGTCTCGGGGTGACCACCTCCAGCACCCCTCGCCGGGACATCGACCGCATGGCCTCCGGGCTCGCGGCGTGCCTTCCCGTGCTGCACCGGGCGCTGGACCGGCAGGTCACCGCCCGGTACCCGCACCCCAAACCCCCCGAGGGGCAGCTCGCCCTGCTGCGGTACGTCGCGCAGCACGAGGGCGTCACGGTGCGCGAGGCCGCCGAGGCCCTGCTGATGAAGCCGAACAACGTCAGTGCCCTGGTCTCCCAGCTCGTCGAGCAGGGTGACCTGGAGCGCCGGCGGGACAGCGCCGACAAGCGGGTCGCCCACCTCCACCTCACGGCCACGGCCCGTGAGCGGGTGTCCGAGGTGCGGGAACTGGAGACCGCGTTCATCCGCCACGCCCTGACCTCCCTCACCGAGGGCCAGCAGGGCGCGCTGGGCTCCGCCCTGGACGCCCTCGACGCGTTGACGCGGCACCTCCACCCCGGCGTCCGCTGACCCCTGTGCCCGCCCTCGCGGCGCGCCGTTCCCTTCCCGCACCACCCCTGAAACCGGAAGAGAAGCTCCTCCATGCCCTCCACGTCCGTGGATCACCCCGCCATGCCCGCGGCCGAGCCCGCCCCCGCGCCGGGGGCAGCCGGCCGCCTGCGGTCCAACCCGTGGCTGACCCTCCTCGCCGTCGCGTTCGGCCTGTTCATGGTCCAGCTCGACGGTTCCGTCGTCGCCATCGCCAACCCCGAGATCGGCAGCGACCTGCACGCGTCCACCGCCCAGCTCCAGTGGGTGACCAACGCCTACCTGCTGGCCCTCGCCGCCACCCTCATCCTGGGCGGCAAGCTCGGTGACCGCTTCGGCCGCCGCACCTACTACCTGGTGGGCGTCGCAGGCTTCACCCTCGCCTCGATCGCCATCGGCCTGGCCGGTTCGATCGAGGGCGTCGTCGCCTTCCGCGCCCTCCAAGGCGCCTTCGGCGGACTGCTGATGCCCAACACCCTCGGCCTGCTCCGCTCCGTCTTCCCGCCCAGGAAGTTCGGCATGGCCGTCGGTATCTGGGCCATGGTCTCCGCCGTCGCCACGGCCCTCGGGCCCATCGTCGGCGGCCTCCTCGTGGAGCACGTCGACTGGGAGTCCGTCTTCTACGTCAACGCCCCCATCGGCGTCGCCGCCATCGCCTTCGGCGCCCTCGTCCTCCCGGAGAGCCGCAACGCCGCGAGCCGCGAGCGCTTCGACATACCCGGGCTCGTCCTGCTCGCCCTCGGCCTCCTGGCCGTCGTCTTCGGTGTCGTCAAGGGCGAGACCTGGGGCTGGACCTCCGCCGGCACCCTCGGCGCCGTAGCCGCCGGTCTCCTGCTCCTCCTCGTGTTCGGCCGGTACGAGACCCGCGTGGAGCACCCGCTGCTGCCGATGCGCCTGTTCCGCAGCCGCGCGCTGACCATCGGCGCGATCGTCACCGCGCTGAACTTCTTCGTGATGCTCGGCGTGATCTTCTTCGTCATGCTCTACCTGCAGAACGTGCGCGGCTTCACGCCGGTCGAGGCGGGCGTGCGCACGCTCCCGCTCAGCCTCGCCTCGCTGGTCGCCTCGCCACTGGGCGCGGCCCTGACCCAGCGCTTCGGGCCGCGGCTGACCATGCCGCTGGGCATGCTGCTCCAGGCCGCCTCCTGCTTCGGCATGCTCACCTGGCAGACCGACTCCGCCTACGCCACGATGTGGCCGCCTTTCATCGCGCTCGGCCTCGGCGTCGGCATGGTGATGGCGGCCTCCTCCGACGCCATCGTGGGCAACGCCCCCGTCCGGGACGGCGGGGTGGCGGGCGGTCTCCAGGCGACGACCCTGCAGATCGGCGGCGCGCTCGGCACGTCCGTGCTGGTCTCCCTGATCAGCGCCGAGGTGGGCGCCACCCTCACCGGTGAGCTGACCGGCGCGGGCGTGCCCCCGGCCGTGGCCCACGGTCTCCAGGAGGCCCGGGACGCCGTGGCCATGGGCGTGGCGCCCGTCTCCGGCGAGATGCCGGCCGGGCTGCGGGCCGCCGTGGTGGAGGGCAGCGGGCAGGCGTTCATGAACGGCGTGCACGTGGCCGTGGTCGTCACCGGCGTCCTCTGCGTTCTCGGTGCTGCCCTGGCGGCGGCCGGACTCAGGCCTCCCCGGCCGCGGCCCGCGGAAGCACCGTGACCCGGTGGAAGTTGCACCCCGGGGGTGCCGACAGCGCCGTCGGCCCCGGCGGACCCGGGGCGAGGTCGGCCGGGGGCCGGGACTGATGCGCCTTCAGGGCGATGCTCACCAGGCTCAACAGCAGATCCACGTCCGCGTCGCAGTCCAGGTGCACGGTCACCCAACGGGAGCCGGGCACCAGACGGATGGCGGTGGAGCCGCCCAGGTCGTACTGGAAACGCTGGATGGCCCGGTGGGTGAGGTGGAGGTCCACGTCCCGGTCCGAGTGGAAGTGGACGATCTCGTCGCGGACGGAGCACAGTGCCCGTCCGGTTCCGCAACTGGCCGGACCCGCCGAGAGGTCGGGCCAGGCTTGCAGCCGCTCGAAGGCGCGCTGGGCCGGAGTCATGGCCCTATCGTCGCCCGCTCACCGCTTCGCAACCAGAGGTTGAGCGATTTGTAACCGGCACGTGAGGTCGGCGGGAGCCCTGGCGCCCCCGCCGACCGGGTGCCGACGCCTGCCCCGACGCCTTTCCTGGCGTGCCTCGGGGCGTGCGTCGGTGCGTGCGTCGGCTGTGCGTCAGGGTGCCACGCAGCCGATCGAGTCGACCGGGAAGTCATTGCCCGTCGACGTGGCGGTGAAGCCGAAGGTCACGCTCCCGTCCGGTGGTACGACGCGGTTGTGGTCCACGTTGCGGACCGTGACCGTACCGTCGGAGCCGCTGGTCAGCGAACCGTTCCACACCCCGCCGAGCGTGGTCCCGCCGCCCGGCCGCCACTGCACGGCCCAGCCGTTCAGCGGCTCGGTGCCGTGGTTCATCACCTCGACCGAACCCTGGAAGCCGCCGCTCCAGGAGTTCTCCACCGAGTACACGGCCATGCAGGAGCCGGTGTGCGTGGGCGGGGTGGTCGGGTCCGTCGGGGTCGGTGTCGGATCCGGGTCGGGGGTGCTGCCGGAACCGCGGATGCCGGTGACCTCTCCGTTGCCGCCGTCGAAGACCACGTCCGAGCAGGAGAAGAAGTTCTCCTGGCTGTCCGAACGCACCCACTGCATGAAGATCAGCGCGTTGCCCGAGCGGCCCGACGGCAGCGCGAGGTCCCAGTAGTAGTGGCCCCCGTCGGTGCCCGGCGAGCCCTGCTGGGGCGGGTCGGTCACCGTCTGGATCAGCTCCAGGTCGTCCCAGCCCAGCTCGGACGTGGGCGACCAGCCCGGCTTGGTCAGGTACACCCGGAAGTCACCGGGATGAGCTGCCCAGTTGCTGTATTCCACCGGGATCGTCGCACCCGACGTCAGGTGCGTGCGGGGCCAGTCCGAGCGGGCGGCGTTGTAGGCGGAGAAGTCGTACGGGGAACGGTCGCCGGCGCTGCACAGGGTGCCGTCGGGCACGTAACCGGCGCCGCGGCCGCCCGCGTTGGAGTCGAGCACGGCGAACCAGTTGTACAGGGCCGTCGCCCCGCTCTGGTCGAGGGCGGCCTGACAGGCGGGGTTCGTCGGGTCGAGGGCGCCGGTGCCGGTCTTGGCGTCCAGCTGGCACAGGTAGGTGCGGGAGCCGGGCATCATCGCCACGCCGTGCGCCTCGGCCCGCCCCTGCCCGAGCAGAAGGGTCACGCCGAGCGAGCCGAGCAGGGTGGCCAGCACCGCCGCGAGGGTGAGGAGTCTGGTGCGTCGAACCATAGGGGGTCTCCTGGTTGCGGTCCGTGAGTGGGCTGACAAGTGTCTGAACGAATGTCTGAACGAGCGCTTGGATGATCAGTTCATGACAAGATCGGGGACGGCCTGCCGTGGAACCCCCGCCCGTCCGGGGCGGGCGCTTCGACCGGACGGGCGGGGAGGCGGGGCCGTTACGCCGTGGTGCAGGCGGTGGCGTTCAGGCGGAAGCCGGTCGGCTCGGCGAACGCGCCGCCGTAGGTGCCCTGGAAGCCGAACGACAGGCTGCCGCCCGGTGCGATCCGGGAGTTGTGGCTCGCGCCGGTTGCCGTGACGGACCCAGAGGAGGGTGTCAGGGACGCGTTCCAGGCGTTGGTGATCCGCTGACCGGAGGGCAGGGTGAAGGCGAGTTGCCAGCCGTCGACGGGAGCCGTGCCCGTGTTGGTGACGGTGACGTCCGCGGTGAAGCCGTCCTGCCAGACGTTCGTGCCGTACGCCACCGCACACGCCGACGGGCCGCCCGGGCCGCCGGGGTCGGGGTCGGTGCCGCCGGGAGTGCCGGTCTCGATGGTGGAGGAGAAGGAGTTCACCGCCAGTCCGGCGCCGTTCTGCCACGGCTCGAACCCGGCCTGAACGCTCGTCAGGTACCAGTCGTTCTCGGCGAGTCCGCGCGCGACGGTCGCCCGGACGAAGTCCATGACGTCGAAGCTCCAGCCGGTGATGGCCGACGGTGCCACGAACGACAGCACGTCGTTCGAGCCGTTGCCGCCGCTCCACACCTCCCAGGTCCGACCGCCGACGGAGGCCGTGCCCACCGGTGAGCCGATGGGCTGGATCGGACCCACCCTGTTGAACCAGATCATGATCTCGGTCTGATTCACCCCGTCGGTACGGGCCGTCGGGTCCAGCCAGATGTCGTACGAGGCGTTGTAGACGGCGCTGTCGACGAAGCCGTACGAGATGCTGGACGGCGCCGCGGAGACGGTGTCGAGCCGGACGGGGAGGTCCGTGCCCGGTGAACAGGTCGTGTAGTGGCAGCCGTTGAAGACCGACGGGTACGACTTCGGCGCCCCGTTGGTCGGTGCCGAGCCGTCGGCCTGCGTGACCCGGAAGCCGGTGTCGGTGGCGGTGACGCACTGGGTGGCGGTGGAGCCCCAGCGGTTGTTCTGGACGACGTATCTGCCCTGGATCGTCGTCGTCCCGAACGGTTCGCAGATCGTGGTGTCCGCCTGGGCGGGCGCGGCGGCTGTCACCAGGGACGACACGAGGGCGAAGGCCGCGAAGGCCGCGCCCAGGGCCGCCAAGAGGCCGCGCGGGGCGCGGGCACGGGGCCGTAACGTTCGCATGGGGGCCTCTCCGGAAGGGTGGGGGAAAGAGGGGCCGGTGCGGGAGCGCTCCCAACTCCCCACTGATGGGAGCGCTCCCACTTACCGGTTGATGGGACTGTAGAAGCGGTTCATGTTCCTGACAAGACTGTGCGCGCCATAGTTGTCGAACGAATCTCGAAGCCGCAGGTGGGAGGGGTCCGCTCCGGGAGCGCTCCCGGCGGCCAGGTTCCGATCGCTCAGGCGGAGTCCCGGAGTACCAGCTCGGTACGGAGGATGACGTGCCGCCAGGCGACCGGGGCGTCCTCCATCTCCTCCAGCAGCAGCCGCACCATCGTGCGGCCGATCTCCTCCAGCGGCTGCCGGACGGTCGTCAGCGGCGGGTCCGTGGGCCGGGCCGGGTGGAAGTCGTCGAAGCCGATCACGGCGACGTCCTGCGGCACCCGCCGGCCCGCGGCCCGCAGTGCGTTGAGCGCCCCGGCGGCCAGCGTGTCCGAGGCGGCGAAGACCGCGTCCAGGTCCGGGTGCCGGGCCAGCAGGTCGGTCATCGCCCGGTGCCCGCTCTCCTCCGTGAAGTCGCTCCCCTCGACGACCAGCGACGGCCCCGCAGTCACGCCCGCCTGCTCCAGCGCCTCCCGGTAGCCGCGCAGTCGGCACTGGGCGACGTACATGTCGAGCGGTCCGCTGATGGCCCCGATCGTGCGCCGGCCGGCGTCCAGCAGATACGTCACCGCGCCGCGCGCACCACCCGCGTTGTCCGCGTCGACGTAGGTGACGCACTCCTCGCCGGAACGCCGCCCCAGCATGACGGTGGGCAGCCCCGCGTCGGCGAGCATGTCGGGCAGCGGATCCTTGGCGTGCACGGACATGAGCAGCACCCCGTCGACCCGGCCGCCGCGCGCGTACTCCACGAAACGCCGCCGCTCGGTGTCCGTGCGGACCAGGGTGAGCAGCAGCTGCAACGGGGTGTCGGTGAGGGCGTCGCCGACGGCGTGGACGATCTCCGTGAAGAACGGCTCCCCGAACAGCCGCCAGTCCGGCTCCGTCATCACCAGCGCGACGGCGTCCGCACGGTGGCCGGCCAGCGAACGGGCCGCGAGATTCGGCACGTACCCCAGCTCGGCGATGGCCCGCTGCACGGCGCGGCGCGTCGAGTCGCGCACACCGGCCGCGTTGTTGACGACCCTTGAGACGGTGCCTCGCCCCACGCCTGCGCGGGCGGCCACCTCCTCCAGCGTCGGCGTACCCGGACGCTGCCTGCCCATGTCCGCCCGCCTTCCCCCACGAGATCGTCCGATACTACGGTGACCCGCCGGGTCGCCCGCCTGCCGGGACGGCGGATCATGGAGAGGTGAGGCCGGGGAGCCTCGCGCCCCACGCGGCGGCACACAGAGCACGGTCCACCTCCTCCGTGTAGACGGCCGCGCCCAGCCACGCGCGGGCGAAGCGCCCGGTGTCGGCCGGAAGGAGCCGGCCGAAGGGGTCGCGCGTCCGTTCCGCGGCGGTGGCGTGCAACTCGGCGAGCAGCTCACCGGCGGTGCCGAGGCCGTACCGACGCAGACGCGCGGCCTCGGACCCCCGGCTCCCGGGGAAGGCCAGCACGCGGCGGCCACCGGACGCGGCCTGGTGGACCCGGCGCCGCAGCAGATGCACGGGGGCCTCGTCCGCGGCGGTCGCCGCCGGTGCGGACGGTGCGGACGGTGTGGTCGGGGTGTCGCCCGCGGGGCCCGACGCCGCTTCCGCGGGCAGGTCCGCGCGGCGGAGCCGGTCGAGACCGAGGTCGATCCGGCTGTCCGGATCGGTGGGATGGCTCGCCGCCAGCAGCAACGCGCGGGCCTGCGGGGCCGGTGTGAGCCGGGCGACCACGCGGAGCCGGGCACTGCGCGCGAACGCGAGCCGAGCGAGGAGGCGCAGGTTCTCGCGGTGGGGCAATGCGGGGTCGTCGTGGGCGGCGGCCAGTCGGACCGTCAGCCCGTCGCAGTCGGCCAGCAGACACTCGCCCGCGGCCTCGCGGACCGTGCCGACGAGCGTGACGTCGAGGAACAGCAGGTCCTGGCCGTCTCGGCCGTTCTCGCCGTCCCGCTCGGTCCGTCCGGTGGTGTGGGGAGTGCGGTGCGCGTTCGGTACGTCCAGGTCGCTCGCCAGTGCCCGGGCGACCTGCTCGGCCACCGGTACCGCCCACAGCCGGTCGAGCGGCTCGGCGTACCACGAGGCGCCGGGCGCGCGGACGGCCCGCACCCTCGTTCCCGCCCCCAGGCGGCCCGTCGGGGAGACCGTCGCCCCGGACACGGCGAGTCCCGCGCGCGAGAGTTCACGGGGCGTCAGGGAGGTGTCGCCGATGCGCACGGCACGGTCCGCCGAGCCCGTGGCCCGTTCGGCGCCGCCCGGGGCCACGTCCGGGACCGTGTAGAGCCGCCCCGCGGTATCGACGGTCCAGGTGACGGTGCCCGCGTAGCCGGTCGTCGTGAGGACCGGCTCGGCGAAGAGCCCGTACAGACGCAGCGACCCGTCCGGTGAGTACGGCTGCCGTACCCTGCCGCGCAGCCCGGCCAGCTCGGGCCCCGTGGCGTCCGGGAGGCGGTGCGCGAGGAGGAGGACGTCGCGCAGGGCCGCGCCGAGATCGCTCAGACGGTGTGCGGGGTCGGCGGCACGGGCCGCGCGCAGCGCCGTGACCACGGCGACGGCACGGCCGGAGGCGCGCGGGAGGCCGGCGAGTCGCGCGGTGTGCGCGGCCCGCAGCAGCTCCGCCTGGAGCACGGCCCCGGCACCTTCGATGCCTGCCTCCAGCACGGCGGCCGCCGCGGTGTGCAGCGCCGCCGAGGCGGCGCACTGGGCGGGGGTGGCCGATTCCGGGGCCGGGACGTCGCCGGGAGCGGCGCCGGGGGCCTGGGCGGCGGACGGGGCAGGGGCCGGGGTGAGGCCCGGGGCGGGCGCTGCGGCCGGTGCTGCGGTCGGTGGTGAGACCGGTGGTGAGGCCGCTGTTGAGGCCGGTGTTGAGGCCCCGGCCGGTCCCGGAGCGAACTCCTGCGGTGGCTCCGTGGGTGACGGCTCCCCGACCGCCGGTTCCGTGGGCGACGGCTCCCCGACCGCCGGTTCCGTGGGCTCGGCGACCGGGGCCGCCGATGCCGCGGCGGCCCGGTGAAGGCAGTCGGGCGCGAGCAGGCACCCGCAGCGGATCGCCCCGGCACTGGACACGATCCCGTCGGGAGCGTGCAGTTCGAGGTCGGTTTCGGCGTCGACCGCGATGCGCACGATGTCGCCGTCCCGGACCACCGGCCGCCCCGAGACCTTGGCGACCCCCGCGTCCAGTCGCTTGCGCAGCCGGGGCGTGAGCGCGGCGACGAGCTCGGCGGTCACCGAGGGGCTGACCGGCGGAAGGAGCGGGCTCATGCGATCTTCTCCCCTACCCAACGGGCGAGTTCGAGCGGACTGAGCGCGGCGACCGGCATGCCCGCCGCGACGAGCCGGCCGGCCACTCCGGTGGAGTAGCGCGGGCGGCCCGCGTCGTCGAGGCTGGCGCAGCCCAGCACATGGCAGCCAGCGCCGACGAGAGCGCGGACCTCGGCGAGCAGTCCGCCCAGCGGATAGCCCTCCTCGAAGTCGCTGACGACGACCACGAGGGTGCGGGACGGCACGGTGACGAGCTCCCGGGCGTGCCGCAGCCCCGCGGCGATGTGGGTGCCGCCGCCCACGCTGACCTCGAGCAGCAGGGACAGCGGATCGTCGACGTGGTCGGTGAGGTCCATGACCTCCGTGGAGAAGGCCAGGAAGTGCGTCGACAGGGTGGGCACACCCGCCAGCACCGACGCGGTCAGGGCGGCCCAGACCGTGGACGCCTCCATGGACCCCGACACGTCCGTCACCAGGACCAGCCGCCAGTCGGACGATCTCCTGGCCCGGGTGCGGAAGACGGGGTGCTCCGGAAGGACCCGGACCGTGCCGTCCGGACCGCGGTGTGCCGAGGCCAGGTTGGCCCGCAGGGTGCGGGGGAGGTCGAGGCCGCCGCCCGGCCTGCGGCTGGGGCGCGGAATCACGGTGCCGTGCAGCGCGGGGCGCAACCGGGTGGCCAACTCCCGGGTCAGCGCCTCGACCAGGTGCCGCACCAGCGGCCGGAGCGCGGCCAGCCGTGCCTCGGGCAGGCCTCCCGCATGCCGCAGCACGGTGCGCAGCAGATCGACCGAGGGCCGCACGCTGTCCGGGTCGAGTTCGGCCAGGACGTCCGGCCGGCCCGATGCGGCCGCGGCCGCCAGGACCTCCTCACGGATGCCCGGCCCGAACAACGCCGCGAGTTCCTCCGACCACTCACGCACACCCGGGTACGAAGGCTCCCGGCCGCCGCCCGAGCCGCCCCGGCCCGGACGGGTCAGGTCACCCCGGCTGCCCTCGCCGCGTCCGCTGCCGTACAGCTCGTCCAACGCGGTGGCCGGGGCGGCCGCCGCCGGGGACAGCCGGTCGGTACGGCGACCGAGCACGAGCCGCCAGCGGTCGGCGGGCGGGAGGCGGTGATCGGCGGCGCCGACGGACCCGGCGAGGGGCACGGCGCCGCCGGACGGGGCGGTCGACGGGGTGGGCGACGGGGTGCTGACGGCAGCCGTGGCGGTGCCGTGGGGCGGGTCGGCGTCGTCGGCCGGGGGCTGGAGCCGGTCCGGATTGGAGGCCGACCGCGCTTCCGTTCCAGGGCCAGGGCCAGGGCCAGGGCCAGACTCAGGACAAGGGGCAGGATCACGAGGGACCGGGGCCGGGCCCGGTCCCGGGATCGGTTCAGGGGTCGGGGGCAGCAGCCTCAACCCGTCGAGGGCGGCCCGCGCCATGAGGTCGGCGCGGGTAAACAGGGCGAGGGCCGTGGGGTCCACCCCGCCCGTGTCGGCCGGCCGGTCCACGCCGACGCGTTCCTCGACGACGGACAGCAGACGGTCGCGGGCGGCCGGGCTCAGGGTCTCGAAGCCGCCGCGCAAGGCCGGCAGCCGGTCCAGGAACTCCCGGTCGGCCAACTCCGACACCCGGTCGAGGAGCGGCTCGAGCGCCGGGGCCGCCGACTCCAGCAGCGGCCCCGCGGCCGTCAGCAGCCCGGTGAGCCTGGCCGTGAGCGCGGAGCGGGACGCGCGGTCGCGGGCCCCGTCGACCCAGGACGCGACACGTTCGCCCAGTACGTCGGGATCCTCGTGCCCGAGGAGCACTCGGACGGCTCCCGCGGCGCCGCGCATCAGGGGCGAACCCTCGCGGGCCAACCGGGTCAGCGCATCGGCCAGCCGGACACCGCCGAGCACGTCCGCGCGGTGGGCCAGTTCCAGCAGGGCGTGCGCGTCCGCCGGGTCCTCGGCACCGCTCAGCCCGTCCACCTGACGCACCGCGGCGGCGGTGAGCAGCTCGGCCACGGCGGCAGCCCGCAGCGCACGGTCCTCGTCGGCACCGAGCCCCGGGACGTGCCCCGCCCGCAACCGGTCCAACAGGCCGAGACCGGTGAGCAGTTCAGGCAGGGCGGCGGCAGCGGGCAGCACGTCGGCGCTCTCCGTGAGCCGCGCGTCCGCCAGGTCCGGCAGACCGCACTCGGCCGCCTGCCGGAGTCCTTCCAGGGTCTGCGCGGCGGTGGGACCGCCCTCGTCCCGCTCCGTCCGCCACCGCTCGCGCAGCACCCCCTCGGCGGCCTGCGCGGGCGTGACACCGTGCACGCCGACCGCGGACAGCATCGCCGCGGTGGCCGGCGTCCAGCGCACCTCCCACCGTGTCGTCAGCGTCTCGACGCCGCCCGCACCGACGGCGCCCCGCGCCTCGGCATAGGGCACGCCGCACACCGTCAGGCGGCGAAGCAACAGGTCGCGCGCGCGGTCCAACTCGGACCGCAGGGGGTCCAGCCGCAGATCCCGGGCGGTCGCCGACGCGGTGCCCCCCGGGGCGTCGCTGCCCCGTCCGGTGCCCCCGTTCCCGCCGACCCGCCGCCGTCCGACGCCGGGCCCGGCAGCCCCAGGGCCGTCAGCTCGGCCTCGACCGCCGGAGCGAGGCCGCTGCGCGGTGCGTCCGGGGCGGGGCGACCGCTGCGGGTGCCGACGAGTACCTGTTCCATCGCCCTGGCGACGGCCCGCCCCCTGCCGTACGGCTCGCCCTGCGCGAGTACGGTCTGGACCGCCTCGACCAGCTCTCCCCGGCCGGCCGCCGGCAGCCCGCGCAGCCGTGCCAGGTCCGAGGCCAACCGCACGATCTCGCGTGCGTCGGCCGGACCCGACGGATGCCCGAGGCCGCGCAGCGCCGCACACACGCGTACGGCCGCCTGCGTCAGTGCCTCCTCCAGCGCCCCCGGGTCACCGGCCGCCCGCAGCACCAGGTGCTGCCACTCGGGATCCCGGATGCCTGCGGGGTAACCGGACCGCTCGTCCAGCAGGGCGTACGTGTACGGAATGAGGGACGTGGTCCACCCGGGCCGGCCGGTCGGCCCGGCGGGGGCTCCGGAGCCGTCCTGCCCGGGTTCGGCCGCGTCGGCCGGGGAGACGAGTGCCGGCGCGTGGAAGGCGCCCACGACCAGCGCGGCCCGCGCACGGTCAGCGGTGGCGGCGGCCAGCCGGGAGCGCATCCACGCCTCGCGCCGCAGATCCAGCTCGGGTACGCCGCCGGACGCCACGGCCTCCTCGCGCAGGGCCCAGCCGGTCAGGAGCGCGGCGCGGCGCAACGCCTCCGGCCCGGACCCCGGAGCCGCGGCCTCGACGAGGCGGTCCCACAGATCCTCACCTGGACGACCGGTGAGCCGCGCCCGCAGTGCCTTGCTGAGCCCGGAACGGTCCGAGAGGTCCGGCCGCGGCTGCGATTCCGGCGCGACGGGTGCCGTGCGCGTGGTGGTGGGCGCGGTGGTGGGCATGGTGGGCGTGGCTGGGGCTCCCGAGCGCCTCCCCCCACGCCACGCCCGGTCGGCCAGCGGCAGGTCACAGGCGACGACCGGAACGCCCCGCCGGGCGGCCCAGCGCACGGCGGCCAACTCGGGGGAGAAGTCGGCGAACGGATAGAAGGCCGGTCCCGCCCCCTCCTCCCCGCCGGCCGCGGCCAGCGCGACCGGCGCCCGCGTCTCCTCGTGGCCCAGCCAGGGGAGCCACTCCTGCATCTCGGCGGGCAGCTCGACCAGCAGGACGTCCGGGGCGGCCCGGTCGAGCAGCGTCGGCACGGCCGCGGCCAGGGACGGCGCGTGATGCCGTACGCCGATCAGGAACGGCACCCCGGGACCGGTGAGCGCCGCGATCGCCTGGTCCGCGGACAGGGGCGAAGCGGGGGAGTGGCGGCCGGGCGAGGACGGGGGGCGGCCGTCGGGGGAGGACGGGGAGCGGGACACGGCGGTCAGCCCTCCAGGACCGTGCGCAGGTCCCACAGGGTGCGCCAGGTGGCGGAACCCTGCTCGGCGCGGCGCCGGACCGGCCCGTCCCAGTACCCGCGCAGCCGCGCCGCGTCCGCGGGATCGTCCTTGCGGACCACACCGAGGAGATGACCCGGCAGCAGGCCCAGCACGTCGCGGTCCCCGGGGAAGTACGCCGCGGCCAGCCCCAGCGCCCCCGCGACCGACACCGCCTCCGCGGTGCTCATGACCGTGGAGGGGCGCTCGACCTCCCAGCCCTCCGCCGACCGGCCCTCGCGCAGGTCGCGGAAGGCGACGACCAGGGCCTCCAGGACCGCCTCGTCGACCTTGAAGGGCGCGCCGGCCCGTTCGACCGAGGCCCGGGCCTGGCTGCGGACCAGGGCCGTCTCGGCGTCGAGGTCCGGAATGGGGCCGACCGTCTCGAAGTTGAAGCGCCGCTTCAGCGCGGCGGACATCTCGGAGACGCCCTTGTCGCGGAGGTTCGCGGTGGCGATGAGGTTGAAGCCGGGTGCGGCGTGCGCCAGGGCGTCGTCGGTGCCCGAGAGTTCGGGAACGGCGATGCGCCGCTCGGAGAGCAGGGAGACCAGGGCGTCCTGCACCTCCGGCAGACAGCGCGTCACCTCCTCGACGCGGGCGATGCCGCCGCGGGCCATCGCGGTCAGGACGGGGGAGGGCACGAGAGCCGTCCGGCTGGGGCCCTGGGCGAGCAGCAGGGCGTAGTTCCAGCCGTACTTCAGCTGGTCCTCGGTCGTACCCGCCGTGCCCTGCACCACTAGGCCACTGGTGCCGCACACGGCCGCCGACAGCAGTTCGGACAGCATGGACTTGGCGGTGCCGGGCTCTCCGACGAGCAGCAGTCCGCGCTCCCCGGCGAGGGTGACGACGCACCGCTCGACCAGCGACCGGTCACCCACGAACTTGCCCTCCACCGTCAGTCGGCGGGGCACACCCTCCGGCGTCTCGGCGCCCTCGGGCAGCCGCAGGGCACGGCCGTCGCTGCCCATGACGAAGGTGACCACGGCGCGGGGGGTGAGCCGCCAGGCGGGCGGGCGCGGACCGTCGTCGTAGGCGGCGAGGAAGGCCAGTTCGGCGGCGTACCGCTCCTCGGGCGGCACGATCTGGCGGGCGGTGTCGGGGGAGAGGGTGGTGGTCATCGACGGATCTTCCGGTCGGGTCGGGCGGCGGTCACTGGGGCGTCGAGCGGGGTCATCGGCGGCGGCCCCCGCGCGTGGCACGGGTGGTGAGCTCCTCGTAGGCGGGCGCGTCCCGGTCGCGCACCCGTGCCCAGGCGCGCGTGAACAGCTCGGGCACCGGGAGCAGCGGAACGGAACGGAACCCCTCGCCGACCGGGTACAGCCCCTCCTTCCACGTCTCCACCGGCAGGGCGGGCGACTTGAGGTCGCGCCAGCCGCAGGGCAGGAAGAGGGAGCGGCCGGCCCGCGGCCGTTTGGCCTCGACGACCAGGTCCGTGGCGGTCAGCTCGGCCCGGGCCTTCTTCGACCGCGCGGGCCTCCAGCCGGTCCAACGGGCGCAGTTGCGGTCGGTCGGATCGGGCAGGGCGAGCAACTGCAGGTAGAGCGCCGCCGCGTCCTCAGTCAGGCCCTGGGTCCGGGCCACCTCGGTGACGAGCGCGGGAACACTGATCGTGGGGTCCTGGGCGAATCCTTCGGCCCCCGCGGGGTCCAGCCCGGCATCGAGGCTGCGCGCCAGCTCGTCGCACAGGATCGTGCGCAGGGCTCGCACTCTGGTGCCGCGCGCGGTGCCCACGAGCCCTTCGAGCAGGCCGAACACGGCGTCGTCCGGGCCGGTGAGACCGGCCGGTCGCACCAGGACGGTCTCCCGGTCGCCGTGCCAGGGGCGCAGGACCAGGGCCTCCCCGATCCGCGTCGTGCCCTCCGCGTCGGCGCCGCCGGAGGCGGGCAGCCCGTAGGCCTTGCGGAGTTCGGCGGCGGTGGTGCCACCCTTCTCCGTCCACCCCACGTCCAGATCGAGCAGCAGTCCCGGATCGGCGAGACGGCGGCGCACGGCGGCCAGGCCCTCGGGCAGGGCCGCGCGCAACGGGTGGCCGTGAGGGAGGGCGTAGGCGAGCGAGGCGAGAGCGTCGACGGCGCCGGTCAGGGTGTAACGGTGCGGCACGGCGGCGGGATCCTCCGCGACCAGCCGGCCGTTCTCGTCCGGTCGTTGGACCGTGGTGCGGCTGAGCCAGGGGGTGCGCTCGGGATTGAGCACGGCCTCGGCGGATCCGACCGGCAGACCGTCGAGCGTGACGGCCAGCTCCTCGGGCAGGCGGACGAGGGAACCCAGACGCTCGGACCAGACCCGGCCCACGGCTTGCGTGTCCGGTCCCGCCGTCCACAACTCGGCCGGATCGTCGGGCAGCAGCGAGCCGATGAGCGCCGCCCGATCGTCGGCGAGGAGGGAGTTCAGCATGCGGTTGCCCGCGTCCAGTTGACGGGGCTTGAGCCCGGTCGTGGCGAGGGCGCCGGCTTCGAGGCGCTCCGGTTGCGCGGCAAGGAGCACGGTGGCCTGGAGCGGTCCGAGGCCATGGCCGGTGGCCGCGGCGAGGTCGGCCGGAGCCTCGGGCTGCCAGGGCGGGGCCCCCTTGTCGCGGGTCAGCCGGGCGACCGCGGGGAGCGCGCCGGCGGGGAGCGCCGGGGCGTGCCGGGTCTCCTTCTCCAGCGTGAAGTGCGCGACGGCGCCGAAGACGCCCGCCGGATCGTGTTCGAGCGCCAGCCAGTTGACGCGGTCCCGGGCGGTGTCGACGTTCTGGCAGCCTAGGACGACCACGGTGCGGCCCTCGCGTCGCAGTACCTGCCCGGCACGCTCCCGCTGCCGGTGCTTGTCGTGCGGCTCGCCCAGGACGATCTCCCGGAGGCCGTCCCCGGGTGCGGCGAGCGGTCCTTCGGCGAGCGCCTCGAACAGGAGGAGCAGCGCCTCCCGTTCCGCCGCCGGCAGCGTCGGTACGGTGGCCCGGTAGGCCAGCGGCCGCAGCGCGCCCAGCAGCTCCGGCCAGGTCATGCCCATGCGGGGGACGGTGTGCTCGTCGCTGTGCCACCCGTCGCCGAGCGAGGACCTACGGGTGCGCTCGGGCAGGCGCATGCCGTCGGCGGGCTTGCCCGAGAGCACGTGGTTCACGGCACGGATCTGCCGGAGCGCGGTCCACTGGCTCTCGCCGCCCCACGACCCCCACATGCGGGCCAGACCGTCGGCGGCCGCGCGCAGGGTGCGGTCGTCGCCGTGCTCGGGCCGGTAGTCCGCGAACATCCCCTCGGTCCGGTTCCGTTGCGGCTCCGGCTGCTCCACGGGCGGGGTGACGAAACGGGCGACCGCGTCGGCGATCTGGACCGTGGTGCGGACCAGAGCCGTCACACCGACGAGGAGCCGCTTGTCGGTGAGCGCAGGAAGCGCACGGGCCACGATCCGTCGTACCACCTCGTCGGCGGTCGGCACCACGGGCCTGTTCGCGGCGGTCGCCCCGCCGACAGTCCCGCCGGTCGCCCCGGTGGCCGCTCCGGAGTCCGCGCCGTGTTCACCGGCCGCCTCGTCCGCGGCCTTCGCCGCGTTCACCTGCGCCTGGCGCTCCGCCAGCGCCCGCACCGCCGTGCGCAGCAGGTCGGCCGCCTGCTCGTCGGTGAAAGCGCGCAGGGCGGCCGACGACCGCTCGTCGCGGGGCCGCAGCGCGTGCCAGAAGGAGACCGGCGGGACGAACGGGGTGCCGGCGGCGAATTCCCCGCCCCGCTCGTTCGGTGTCACCCGGCCGAGCACGCCCGCCTCGCTGCCGTCGTCCGGCGCGTACAGGGCGACCTGGCGTCGCGTGCGCGCCACGACGGGCGCTGCGCCTCCGGGCAGGCGCAGCGCACCGAGCGGGGTGACGCGATCGCCGCGCCCGGAGGTGCGCAGCGTGACGGTCCGGCCGTCGGGCGTTCCCGCCGTGGTCAGCGCCTCGCCCGCCGCCTCCTCGGCGCGCACCCAACGCCCGAGCACCGTGCCGTCGGTGCCGAACGGGCTCTCTTCAAGACCGGGTTGCAGCGGCAGCACCTCGCACTGGTCCTGCAGCAGTGTCGCGTCGTCGCCGATGCCGGAGCGGAGGAAGGCGGGCAGCGACGCGCGACCGTGCGTGCCGGTCGCCGGGTCGTACTCCAGCCACACGTGTTGCCGGCCCTGCCTGCCCTGCCGCCAGTACGACGTGCCGTCGCCGATGACGGGCCTGCTCGCGGGCAGTACGGCGTCGCCCGCGTGCAGGGTGCGCGCTCCGGTGGCCCGGCCGCCGTCGGGCAGCGGGATGGACGGGGCGGCCTCGTCGTTGCGCCACCAGTGGGAGATCTGCTCACCCGTGAGCGTGAGGACCTCGGACGGCCGGGTGGACCAGTAGCCGCGCTGCTTGCCGTCCTGCCACCACACCACGAGCAACTCCCCGTCGGCGTAGCGGAACTGCGGGCGCTGCCAGCGGTCCAGGTCGGCCGGGAGCCGCAGGTCGTGGTCGAGCAGAATCCCGTCCGGGCCGACGACGACCGCCTTGTGCCCGCGACTGAGGATCAGGCAGGGCCAGGCCTCGTTCACGATCAGCGCGGTGTCGCGGTCCCCGCGGGTCCCGGCCCCGTTGCCGTTGCCGTTGCCGTTGCGGGCCCGGGTCTCGGCGTCGAGCAGCCGCAGGGCCTCGTCCAGGGCGGGCCAGCCCAGCTCGTCCAGGAGGCCGGTCCGCAGGGTGCGCCCGAGTAGCGGAGCCGCCTCGTACCCGGCGGCACGGGCGACGGCCTCGGGATTGACCCGGGGGGCCACCGACCGGTAGGGGCTCAGCCGGTTCAGCGCCTCGCGGGCTCCGGGCAGGCCCACCGCGCCGCCGAGTTCACCGACGGCGCCGTCCAGCCACTCGCGCAGTACCCCGCTCAGCACGCGATGGTCGGCGAGATGGTCCAGTACCCGGCTCGACTGCCGCTCGTGCCCCGCGGTACCGACCGCCCGCAGCAGCAGGGGGCGCAGCCGCGGGTCCGCGGCGACGGCCGCCAGCTCACGCCGCTCCGGCCGGGTGTCGCGCACCCAGCGGTCCAGCCCGAGGTGGACCTCGGCGCCGGGGCCGGGCAGGGCGAGGGGGACGTCCTCCGCCGCGCACAGGTCGAGCAGGGCGATATCGACGCCCATGTGCCGACGGCCGGTGAACAGGTCGACGGCGCGGCCGTCGGCCCGCAACCGCGGCGCCATCCGTGCGACGAGGTCCAGCGTGGCCGGGGAGCTGTCGCACACCGTGGCGCCGCGCTTGCGATGGGCGGCCCAACGGCTCAGCCAGTCCGCCGCGTCGACACCGCCCGCGGCCTCGGCGGCCGAGCCGCTTCCGGCCGCCGTCCCGCCGTCCTCGCCGGTCAGCAGCCGGTCGGCACCGCACTCGGCCAGCAGCTCCAGCCAGAACTCGTCGCTCTTGGTGCCGTGGTCCAGCCCGGCCGGCATGATCTCCAGCATCCGCTCCCGGACCGCGGGCCGCCGCTCGGCGAGGACGGCGAGCGTCGCCCGGTAGGCGGTCCAGAAGGAGGCGGGCGCCCGCACGGCGGCGGGCGAGGCGACCAGGTCGGCGACGAGGTCGCACTCCGCCTCCACGCGGGGCAGCCCGGCCGCCTTGATCAGCACACGCGCGTCCTGCGGCAGCGACGCGTACGGCGGCATACCGGCCGCGCAGCGTTCCACGGCCAGCTGACGGAACTGGGCCCAGGCCTCGGCGGCGTCCAGCCGGGCGGCCAAATCCTTCACATGCTGCTTCAGCGCCTTGACCGTCAGCGCCCCGGCGAAGGCGAACTCCAGAAACACGGCGCGCTGCCGCTGCTCGTCGACGGCGAGCGCGTGCACCCGCTCCGCCTCCCGGGCCTTGCCGAAGAAGGCGGCGGCGTAGGTGGTGTTGTCGAACTGGAGGAAGATCCGTGCGGCCTGCTCGAAGAAGGTCGGCAGGAAGTGCGGCACGGCCCGGCCGAGCCGGTCGCCGAGCTTCTCGAAGCCCTCCTTGGCGGTGCCCGGCCGGGACTTGGCCTGACGGGCGAGCCGCTCGACGTCCTTGACCAGGGCCAGCGCGTGGTGCCCGTTGGCCGGGTCGTTGACCAGGGCCCAGGCGGGGAATCCGAGGGTCTCCCGCCTGACCTGCCCGACCTCGGGAGTCTCCGCGTCCCGCACGAGGCCGAGGAAGTCCAGAGCGAGGTCCTCGGCCTCCCCCAGGGTGCCCGGCACCAGCCGGACGACGCTGCGCTCGCCGAGCGCGGCATGCGTGTACGTACGGACCGTGAGGGTGTCGGCGTCCTCCCGGCCGCTGCTGCCGGGCGGCAGGAGCGCGCCGGCCTCGAGCAGTGCCGAGGCGGTGGCGCCGTCGGGGCCGGTGACCTCGCGCGCGCCGGTGGCGCCCTGGAGCGCGGTGGTGGTGTCCATGGCGTTCACGCGGCCCGCTCCTCGTCCTCGATGTCGCGACCGGCGTACAGTGCGGCCGCCATGCGCATCCCTTCCGACCAGGCGACCGGCCCGACCCGGCCCAGCTTGAGCACCCGTCCGGCGGCGTCCGTCCACATGAGGGGGCCGGTCTCCGTCTCCTCGTAGCCGTCGTAGTCGCCGACCCAGACGCGAGCCTCCACGGCCCGGCCGTCCTCCCAGGCGGAGCAGACCGCGTATCCGCCCCGCACCCGGTGGCCGAGCTGGGTGACCCGGCCGTGCAGGAAGCGCAGCTCCTTGAAGGCGCCGCCCGCGTACTCCTCCACCGAGGCGGCCTCGGCGTCGAGTCCCGCGGGGCGGTGCCACACCTCGCGGAAGAGCTGCTGAGCGCGCTGTTCGACGCCGAGCTCGACGGCGAACTCCCGCAGCTCCTCCAGGTCCTCGAGGAGCACCGGATGCGGGAGACGGACGAGGTCGGGGGAGACCCGGACCGTGTCACCGTCGAGGTCGACGAGGCCGAGGCCGCGCTCGGGGTCGGCGTCGCGCAGGAATCCCGCGACCTCGCCGTCGGCACCGGTGACCACGAGGTCGCGCAGGGCGGACCGCCAGGCCGGGTCGGGCCACACCCGGGTGAGCACGGCGAGGGGAACGGGCAGCGACCGCACCATCCACCGCTCGACGTCGCTCAGGCACTGGCGTTCGTGCCGCTCCAGCCACTCGACGAGCTGCCGCAGCCCGACCACCGCGGGATCGTCCGCGAGCTTGGCCGGCACCGATTTCAGCCGCCGTCCGGTGGCGTTGCGGCACACCACCTTCCCCTCGTCCAGGGCGACCTCGTAGTCCCCGGCCGTCACCCACCCCATGAGTGCCTCCCCGCACCGCAGTGATCAAGTGCTGACGACTGTAGGCGAGCCCACTGACAACGCCGTCGGCGCGGGGGACGCGGGACGGGGGAGGGCCACGGGGCGGGCGACCGGAGAGCCGTCAGTCGTCCAGGCGCACCGGCATCAGCACCGAGAACGCCCCCTCGTCGTCCACCCGGCGGATCGCCAGCGGCGCGGTGGCGGCGGGCCCGAACTCCAGGACGAGCCGGTCCCGGTCCGCGGCGGCGAGCGCGTCCAGCAGGTATCCGCGGTCGACACCGACGCGGTGCGCGGCCCCGTCCGTCTCCTTGTCCGGGGCGCCGTCGCCGCAGACGACCACCGTGTCGTCGTCCACCGTCGAGAGCACGCTGACGTCGCGGGCCTGCCGACCCGGCTCGAGGTCCTCGGCCACGCGGACGGGGCCGGACTCCAACGCCTCCCGGAACTCGGGCACATCGACGACGACGCGCCGCCCGGGCGGCAGCTGGACGAGACGGCGGTAGTCGGGGAAGTCGTGGGGCAGGCGCCGCCCCGACGCCTGGCGCTCCGCTGCCTCCAGCGTCACGCGGTCACCCTCCACCGCGAAACGGGCGGGCCCGTCGTCGCCCAGCAGCGCGCGCATCGCGTCGACGAGCGGCGCTGGCACGATGACCTGCTCGCGCGCTCCCCCGTGTCCGACGGCGGTCAGCCGCGCGACGGCCATCCGGTAGCGGTCGGTGGCCACGACGTGGAGCGCGTCGCCCTCGACGTCGAACAGGACGCCGCCGAGCATCGGCAGCTCGGGGTCCCGGCCCGCGGCGAAGCGGACCGCGTCGAGCGCGTCCGCAAGCGCGGGCGCGGGAAGGGACAGTCGGACGGTGCCGGTACGCGGCGAGGCGGTCATGGGATTCTCCCTGTGATCGAGTAGCGCTTCGAGCGTGGAGAACTCGCTGCGGGCCTCGGCCAGCCCCCGTTCCAGACGGCGCAGATGCGCCTGGAGCAGCCCCCGCACCAGGTCGGCGTCCGCCCCGGACCAGCCGGCCAGGACCAGCCGGATGTCGGCCAGCGGCAGGCCGGTCCGCCGCAGCCGGGCCAGCACCCTGGCCTCGTCGAGCTGGCCGGGGGCGTACCAGCGGTAGCCACTCGCCGGATCGACCCGGGCGGGGACCAGTACACCGGCACGGTCGTAGAACCGCAGGGCGCTCACGCCCAGTCCGCTCTCGCGGGCCATCTCCCCAATGCTGCGCATCTCGTTCTCCACGTCGGGGACTCTGCTCCCTGAACCAGGTCGAGGGTCAATCATGAGGGGATTCCCCGCAGGAGCGGCCGGTGTCCCCGTACGGCCGTCCGTCTGCCATCCTTGCGCCGTGCAGCAGCCCAGCGCCGTCACCCCGGACGCCCCCGCGGCGATACGGTCGCCGCTCCTCACCCAGGAGTGGCTCGACCTCGCCTTCATCCACTGGGCCGTCGAGCCCGCCGCCGTGGCGGGACTCCTGCCGCGCGGCACCGTCCCCGACACGCACGACGGACTCACCTACGTCGGGCTCGTCGCGTTCCGCATGCACCGGGTCGGATGGTTCCGGCTGCCCGGGGTCCCGTACCTGGGCTCGTTCCCGGAGACGAACGTGCGCCTGTACAGCGTGGACGCGCACGGGCGGCGCGGCGTGGTGTTCCGGTCGATGGACGCCTCGCGGCTGATCCCGGTGGTGATGGGGCGCGTCGGCTTCCGCCTGCCCTACCTGTGGTCCCGCATGACCGTCCGCTCCGCGGGCGACACCGTGACCTACACCAGCTCCCGCCGCTGGCCGGGTCCGCGCGGCGCCCACAGCCGCATCACCCTGCGGACCGGCGAACGCATCCACGAGCCCACGCCCCTGGAGCACTTCCTCACCGCCCGCTGGGGCATGCACAACGTGTTCTTCGGCGGAGCGGCCTACCTGCCCAACCACCACCCCCGCTGGCCCCTGCACCGGGCCCGGCTCCTCTCCTGCGACGAGGACCTGGTCGCGAGTGCCGGGATACCGACGACGGGAGAGGGCCCGGTCAGCGTCCTCTACTCGCCCGGGGTCCCGGTCCGTCTCGGTCGTCCCGCCCTGCCGGTCTCCGCCGTCCGTGCCGCCCCTTGACCTCAAGCGTGGTCGAGGTACGACGGTGATCCGCATGAACACACAGGGCTCACCCATGGAAGCCGGCACCCGGCACATCGACGGCATCGACGACATCAAGGCCATCGAGCGCGTCGTGGCCACCGTCGAACGCACCCAGCGGGACAAGGACGCCGAAGGGTTCCTCACCCTCTTCCGGCCCGACGCGCTCTGGACGACCGGACACGGCAAGGTGCTCCTGGGCCTCGACGCGATCGCCGAGTTCACCCGCGCGGTGCTGCCCCAGGCCGCGTGGGACGGCGACGTCACCTACGAGGTGATCCACACGCAGTTCCTGCGCCCCGACGTGGCGGCGGTCAAGGTCCGGCAGGTCTACCACTCGGCCGAGGGGGAGACGGAAGGCGCCCCGCTGTACGTCATGACCAAGCAGGAGGACGGACGCTGGCTGTTGCACGCCTGCCAGAACACCGAAGTCCGCAGCGGGTGAGGCGGGCAGCGCGGGGACGCGGCCGGCGAGGTCGTGCGGCACCGCCCGGCATTCCCCGAGACCGGGCGATCTCGTCCTCGGCGGCTTCGACGATGGCCAGTACGGTTGCCGCCGGCGTCGAGCAGCGCCCGATGGAAGGCGCTGTCGGCCTGCTTCCAGCGCGGCACCTCGCGGTCCAGGTGGTTTCAGTGCTCCGGGGACAGCACACGTGCGCCGGTGCGCGGGCGCACGTGGAGCATCCAGAGGCGCGGTGATCAACCGGGCGGTGTGACAGGCCCGTCGTTCCCGGTTGGAGCGGGTGCCGGCGGCGGACTGAGGCAGTGGCTGAGCCCTTCGAGGGCCTGGAGGAGTGAGGGGTAACGCCCCCTCCAGGCCCGACTCGGGGCTCTAGAAGAACCCGAGTTTCTTAGGACTGTAAGAACAAAGAATGTTCTTGGTCTGCTGGTAGTGCTCCAGCATCATCTTGTGGTTCTCCCGGCCGATGCCCGACTGCTTGTAGCCGCCGAAGGCGGCGTGCGCCGGGTAGGCGTGGTAGCAGTTCGTCCACACGCGTCCCGCCTGGATCGCGCGGCCCGCGCGGTAGGCGGTGTTCATGTCGCGGGTCCACACCCCGGCACCGAGGCCGTACAAGGTGTCGTTGGCGGTCTTGACGGCGTCGTCGAAGTCGTCGAAGGACGTCACCGACACCACCGGGCCGAAGATCTCCTCCTGGAAGATCCGCATGCGGTTGTGGCCCTCGAAGATCGTCGGCTGGACGTAGTAGCCGCCCTTCAACTCGCCCTCGTGCTCGATCCGCTCACCACCGGTGAGTACCTTCGCGCCCTCCTGGCGGCCGATGTCCAGGTAGGAGAGGATCTTCTCCAACTGGTCGTTGGAGGCCTGGGCGCCGATCATCGTGTCGGTGTCCAGGGGGTGACCGGGCTTGATCAACTCGGTGCGGGCGACGGCCGCCTCCATGAACTCGGCGTAGACGCCCCGCTGGACGAGCGCGCGGGACGGGCAGGTGCAGACCTCCCCCTGGTTGAGCGCGAACATGGTGAAGCCCTCGAGCGCCTTGTCGCGGAAGTCGTCGTCCCGCGCCCAGACGTCCTCGAAGAAGATGTTCGGCGACTTGCCGCCCAGCTCCAGCGTGACCGGTTTGATGTTCTCCGAGGCGTACTGCATGATCAGCCGCCCGGTGGTGGTCTCGCCGGTGAACGCCACCTTCGCCACCCGGGGGCTCGACGCGAGTGGTTTGCCCGCCTCCACACCGAAGCCGTTGACGACGTTCAGGACCCCGGGCGGCAGCAGGTCCGCCACCAGGCTCAGCCAGTAGTGGATCGAGGCCGGGGTCTGCTCCGCGGGCTTCAGGACCACGGCGTTGCCGGCGGCGAGGGCGGGCGCGAGCTTCCAGGTCGCCATCAGGATCGGGAAGTTCCACGGGATGATCTGGGCGACGACCCCCAGCGGCTCGTGGAAGTGGTACGCCACGGTGTCGTCGTCGATCTCGCCGAGTGAGCCCTCCTGGGCGCGCACCGCGCCCGCGAAGTAGCGGAAGTGGTCGATGGCGAGGGGGATGTCGGCCGCCAGCGTCTCGCGCACCGGCTTGCCGTTCTCCCAGCTCTCCGCGACCGCCAGGCGCTCCAGGTTCGCCTCCATGCGGTCGGCGATCTTCAGGAGGATGTCGGAACGCTCGGTCACCGAGGTACGGCCCCAGCCCGGAGCGGCCTCGTGCGCGGCGTCGAGCGCCCGCTCCACGTCGTCAGCCGTGCCGCGCGCGATCTCGGTGAACGGCAGGCCGTTCACCGGGGACGGGTTCTCGAAGTACTGCCCGCGCGCCGGTGGCACGTACTCGCCGCCGATGAAGTGGTCGTAGCGCGACTGATAGGAGACGATCGCGCCCTCGGTGCCGGGCGCCGCGTAACGGGTCATCCTGTCTGCCTCCCTCATCGAGCGCTGTCCGCCGTTGGACAGCTCTGCGCGCGAGGCTAGGAAGCGGGACGTTGCAGACACGTTGCGCGCGTCGCGGGCGGCGCCCGGTCTCCCGGCCCGCCGCTCGGCGGAGGGTGCTTCACCACGGGTTGGGCGCGGCCAGCTCTGACTCCAGCGCCGCGAGCCGGGAGCTCGTGGCCGCCGTGGGCCGCACCGCGGCGAGCGCACGCCACACGTCGAGATCGTCCTCCCCCCAGGGCGCGTGAGCCCAGTCGGCCAGCAGGTCGGGGTCACCGCAGGCGATCAGCGCCGCGCGCAGACCGTCGGCGAGCCGGCGCCTGAGCCGTCCGACCGCCGGAGCCTGGGAACCGGGCAGCAGCGGACCCGCGTACGCCGACGCGGCCGCCGTGATCGCACCGGCCCGCAGCCGGCGTTCGACGACGGAGGCGTCGGACTCGACGGGCATCGTGAGCCGGTACGGCCGGGAAGCCAGTCGGCCGGGTCCCAGGATGCCGCGCAGCCGGGCCAGCTCGGCCCGCAGCGTCACCGGCGGTACCGTCTCGTCCTCGTACAGGGCGCACAGCAACTCGTCGCCCGTCAGACCCTCCGGATGGTGGGCCAGCAGCACGACGATCTCGCTGTGCCGCCGGCTCAGCCGGACCCTGCGACCGTCCGCGCTCAGCAGGGCCTCGTCGCGGCCCAGCGCGGTCAGCTCGGCCGCCTCCGGCGCGGACCGCTCCGGAGTGAGCAGCGCCAGCTGGGACTCCGCGGCACGCGCCACCGCCTGCACGAAACCCAGACTGTGCGGGTGCGCCAGACCGTCCCCGCCGGTGATGTCCACGGCGCCGAGCACCCGACCGGTGCGGGGATCGTGCACCGGAGCGGCGGCGCAGGTCCACGGCTGTACCCGGCGTATGAAGTGCTCGGCCGCGAACACCTGCACCGGACGGCCGACGGCCACCGCCGTGCCCGGCGCGTTCGTCCCGACGGCCGACTCCGACCAGCGGGCCCCTGGCACGAAGTTCATCCGGCCCGCCCGGCGCCGAGTGGCGGGGTGTCCCTCGACCCACAGCAGTCTGCCGTGCGCGTCGCACACCGCGAGCAGGTGCTCGCCGTCGGCGGCGAACGTGCCCAGCAACTCACGGACCAGCGGCATCACCCGCGACAGGGGGTGTTCTGCCCGGTAGGCCCCGAGGTCTCCGTCCATCAGCTCCACGCTCGCGGTACCGTCCGGGCCGACCCCCGCCCGGACCGACCGCCGCCACGAATCCGCGACCACGGCCCGCACGGGCCGCGGCACCGTCCCCGCTTCGGTGAAGGTCTCGTGGGCGCGGCGCAGTGCCCGCGCGCGCTCGACGGGGTCGGCCCCCGGTTCCAGAGCCAGCCATGCGTCAGTCAACTCGGCCTCCCCGGACGGTGTTGCGGTGTGGGACATCGTGACCCCGCGGATACGCGCCGACAACCACTTCGACCAGCCGGACACCCGAATGTGGCGTTCCGAGTGCACCGGCGAGGAGGCCGGACGAGGGCCGGGCGTGGGGGTCAGGCGAAGTTGACCAGTCTGATGTAGCGGGTCCAGTCCCAGAACGGCCCCGGGTCGGTGTGGTCGCTGCCTGGAACCTCGTGGTGCGCGATGATGTGCGTGCGGTCCTTCGGGATGCCGTAGGCGGTGCAGATCGCCGCGGTGAGCGCGGCCGACTGCTCGTACATGGCGTTGGTGAAGTATTCGGGCCGGTCGACCCATCCCTCGTGTTCGATCCCGATGCTGCGGGTGTTGTAGTCCCAGTTGCCCGCGTGCCAGGCGATGTCCGTCTCGCGGACACACTGCGCGACGTGCCCGTCGGAGGACCGGACGACGTAGTGCGCGGACACCTGCTTCTCGGGGTCGCGGAAGATGGACAGCGTGTCCGCGTACGTCTCCTGCGTGACGTGGACGACCACGAAGTCGACGGGGTAGGCCGTGGGCCGGCTCGACCGGCTGTAGTTCGACGTGCTCGCCGGCAGCCACTCGGCGGAGGGGTAGTCGACGGCACGGACCTGCGCGGCGGCCCGTGTACCGGAGAGCAGGGTGTAGGGGACGGTGGCCAGCGCGGCGCCCTTCAGGAGCCGCCGCCTGGTCGGAACGGGTGCTGTCCTCTCCCTTTCCATGGGATTGCCCTTTCGTCGGTGGGCCCTGGGCCCGGTGGGGGGTGAGTGCTCAGCCGTTCGGTATGACGGGGCGACATGACGGAGCGACATGTCAGAGCGCACGACAGAGCGAAATGACTGCGGAGCGGAATGCCGACGCGGACGTCCGACCGCCCCGTGGGCGAGGTGCGTCCGCGTGAATCACCGTACGGGGAGCGGGGGTTGCGCAGTAGAGCGCCGCGCCGTTCCGTGGACAGCCACCGCCTTGTGGACACCGCGCTCACTCGATCGAGTGAACGCGAGCGATGGTGCGGATTGTCGGTGACCTCCCGACGGGCGAGTGTCAGGCCCGTTCCGCCACCGCGCCCGGGTCGTCCAGGACCGCCCGGACCACGGAGTGTGCGGCGCCGAGCAGCGGCCCCTGCGGACCCAGCTCCGACACCGCGACCGGGCAGGCGGGGCCCGCCGTGCGCCGGGCCAGTTCGTCCCGCAGCGACGGCAGCAGCCAGGGCGCGAGTCCGGCGAGGGCGCCGCCCAGCACCACGCCCTCGGGGTCCAGCAGGTTCACCGCACCGGTCAGGGCGATGCCGAGCGCCGTGCCCGCCTCGCGCAGGGCACGCCGTACGTCCTCGTCACCCTCCGCGGCCCGGTCGGCGAGCAGGCCGACACGGTCTTCCCCCGGCTCCACGCCCGCCGCGCGCAGGACCGCCTTCTCACCGGCGTACTGTTCCAGGCACCCGCGCCCACCGCAGGCGCACCCGGGCCCGTCGGGATGGACGGGCACATGCCCCAGCTCACCGGCGAACCCGCGGGTACCGCGCAGTAGCCGACCGTCGAACACCACGGCCGCGCCGATGCCGATCTCGGCCGAGACGTGCAGGAAGTCCCGGGGAGTGCCGTCGCCGAGCCAGAGTTCGGCGAGCGCGCCGAAATTGGCCTCGTTGTCCACGGTCGGCGGCAGATCCGCCGGCAGCAGGGCGCCGAGGTCCGCGTCGTGCCAGTCCAGGTTCGGTGCGCGGACGACGGTCCGGCCGTCCCGGGCCACCAGACCGGGCACGGCCACCGCGAGGCCGGCCGGCCACAGTCCCTCGGTCTCCGCCTGGGAGACCACCTGACGCACCAGGCCGGTGAGCTGCTCCAGTACCGGCTCCGGCGAACGGCCCCGGTTGCTGCCGTACCGCACCGCACGCGCGCGTACGCGGCCGCGGAGGTCCACGGCACAGACCGCGAGATGGTCGACGCCGACCTCCGCCCCGATGCCGGCCGGGCCCTGTCCGCTGACGGCGAGTGCGGAGCCGGGACGGCCCACGCGGCCGGGGCGCTCGGGACCCAGCTCCTCCAGCAGGCCCGAGCGGATGAGTTCGTCCACGAGGGTCGACACCGCGGCCCGCGTCAGCCCGATCCGCGAGGCCACGGCGGCCCGGGACAGCGGGCCCTCGGCGCTGACGGTGTGCATCACCCGCGACAGGTTGCGGCGGCGCATCCCCTGCTGGGTGTCCGGCAGCGCGCGCCCGGGGCGGGCCGGCTGGGCTTCGTGCGGCGGTGCGGTCATGCCTCCGTCAGTCCTTGGTCTGTCGTCGCTCGGTCCGGTCCCGGCCGACCACCACGGGCGCGGTCGGGCCGCGTGCGGGCCGTCCGAAGCCGGAGGCGACGGGAGATGCCTGAGACGCCCCTCGTCATGTCCCGGTCTGCTGTGCGACCCGTCCGCGGCGGCTCCGCGGGGAGCGGACTGTCCGCCGGTGGCCCGCGTGCGGGCGCGTCCTCAGCGGGAGGCCGTGTCCCGTTCCAGCAGCGGTGCCGCGTCGGAGAGTACCCCGGTGATCCGGTTCAGCGTCGCCTCGTCCCGTTCCACGGCGTCGAGCACCGGCCCGGCGGCCGTGTTCCAGCGTCGGGCGACCGCTGCCGCGTCCTCGCCGGTCAGCAGACCGGCCGCCTGCGCCGCGGCACCGAGCGCGACCAGCTCCCTGGCGTCCGGGATCTGGACCGGGCGCCCGGACAACCGCCGTACGGTCTGCTGCCAGGCCGTCCCCCGGGCACCGCCGCCGATCAGCAGCAGGGGCGCGGACGGGTCCGCGTCGGCGTCGAGGACGAGGTCGAGCGCGCCGAGCAGCGAGTGGACGGCGCCGTCGTACGCGGCCTGGAGCAGCTGTCCGGCGGTCGTGTCGTGGCGCAGCCCGTGCAGGAGGCCGGAGGAGTGCGGGAGGTTCGGTGTGCGCTCGCCGTCGAGGAAGGGCAGCAGGGTGACGTCGGTGCCCGGCTCGACGGCTTCCCGGTCCAGGCCCAGCAGGGACGCG
This sequence comes from Streptomyces rubrogriseus, assembly GCF_027947575.1. Taxonomy (NCBI): domain Bacteria; kingdom Bacillati; phylum Actinomycetota; class Actinomycetes; order Kitasatosporales; family Streptomycetaceae; genus Streptomyces; species Streptomyces rubrogriseus. The sequence continues at coordinate 3,037,246 of NZ_CP116256.1, forward strand.
ACGCGGTCCACGGCGAGCGTGCAGTTGAGGGTGCAGGCCAGCGGCAGCCAGTCGCCGCGCGCGTCGGCGAAGCCCGCCACGGTTCCCGTCGGGTCGGCGGGCCGGCGCTGCGACACGGCGTACGCGGTGCCCGAGGTGCCGAGGCTCATCACCGGGACGCCGGGGCGCAGTCCGAGACCCAGCGCGGCGGCCGCGTTGTCGCCGGTGCCGGCGGCGACCAGGGTCCCCTTGGAGAACGGCAGGCCGTGGCCGTCGCGCACGGTGCCGGCCACCTCGCCGGGCCGGACGACCCGGGGCAGCAGCGCCGGATCGAGCGCTACGCGCGCGAGGATCTCCTCGTCGTAGGCCTCCGTGCCCGCCGCCCACCAACCGGTGCCGGACACGTCGCCGCGGTCGGTGGTCCCCTCGCCGGTGAGGCGCTCGGTGAGGTAGTCGTGGGGGAGCCGTACGGCCTTCACCGCGCGGGCCGCCTCCGGCTCGTGCTCGGCCAGCCAGGCCCACTTGGTGACCGTGAAGGAGGCGCTGGGCACGCTCCCCGTGCGCTCCGCCCAGGCCTTCGCCCCGCCCAGCTCGTCGATCAGCCGGCGGGCCTGCGGAGCTGAGCGCACGTCGTTCCAGAGCAGGGCGGGGCGCACCGGCTCGCCCTGGGCGTCCAGCGTGACCAGACCGTGCTGCTGCCCGCCGACGGACACGGCCGCGGCCTCGCGGGCGGCCTCGCCGCACTGGCTCAGGGCCTCGCCCAGCGCATCCCACCACTGGCGGGGATCGCTCTCGCGGCCGGCCCCTGAGGACACGGTGTGGGGCGCCTGGCCGCTCGCGACGACCCGGCCGGTGGCCGCGTCGACGACCAGCGCCTTGGTGGACTGGGTGGACGTGTCCACGCCGACGACGAGCGGACCCTCGGCTGCTGACATCGGGCTTCTCCCTCTTCCGCGGGTCCCGCGACCCGGCCTTCACTCCTTCGGGGACACCTTGTCCCTTCCCAGGACCGTGTGTGCATACTAATTTGTAAAGCGCCATGACGAAATAGTCGGCAGCGATTGATCGGCACGAGTGAGGAGCCGCGGAATGAACTACCAGCCCACTCCCGAGGACAGGTTCACGTTCGGTTTGTGGACGGTCGGCTGGCAGGGCCGTGACCCGTTCGGTGACGCCACCAGGCAGGCCCTGGACCCCGCCGAGTCGGTACGGCGTCTGTCCGAGCTGGGTGCGTACGGCGTCACGTTCCACGACGACGACCTGATCCCCTTCGGGTCGAGCGACACGGAGCGGGAGTCGCACATCAAGCGGTTCCGGCAGGCGCTGGACGCGACCGGCATGAAGGTGCCGATGGCGACGACGAACCTGTTCACGCACCCGGTGTTCAAGGACGGCGCTTTCACGGCGAACGACCGGGACGTGCGGCGGTACGCGCTGCGCAAGACGATCCGCAACATCGACCTCGCGGTCGAGCTGGGCGCGAGCGTCTACGTGGCCTGGGGTGGCCGGGAGGGCGCGGAGTCCGGCGCGGCCAAGGACGTGCGGGACGCGCTCGACCGGATGAAGGAGGCCTTCGACCTGCTGGGCGAGTACGTCACCGAGCAGGGCTACGACCTGAAGTTCGCGATCGAGCCGAAGCCCAACGAGCCGCGCGGTGACATCCTGCTCCCGACGGTCGGCCATGCCCTCGCCTTCATCGAGCGCCTCGAGCGGCCGGAGCTGTACGGCGTGAACCCGGAGGTCGGCCACGAGCAGATGGCCGGCCTGAACTTCCCCCACGGCATCGCCCAGGCGCTGTGGGCGGGCAAGCTCTTCCACATCGACCTCAACGGCCAGTCGGGCATCAAGTACGACCAGGACCTGCGGTTCGGTGCGGGCGATCTGCGGGCCGCGTTCTGGCTCGTCGACCTGCTGGAGCGGGCCGGGTACGCGGGTCCGCGGCACTTCGACTTCAAGCCGCCGCGGACCGAGGACTTCGACGGCGTGTGGGCGTCGGCGGCGGGCTGCATGCGCAACTACCTGATCCTCAAGGACCGGGCGGCGGCATTCCGCGCCGACCCGCAGGTGCAGGAAGCGCTGGCCGCTGCCCGGCTGGACGAACTGTCCCGCCCGACCGCCGAGGACGGTCTCGCCGCCCTGCTGGCCGACCGGAGCGCCTACGACACCTTCGACGTGGACGCGGCCGCCGCGCGAGGCATGGCCTTCGAGCACCTCGACCAGCTCGCCATGGACCACCTCCTCGGCGCCCGCTGACCGCTCCGGCACCCGTGAGAATGCTCCGGCCCCGTCCTTCGCGGACGGGGCCGGATCTCGTGCGGGGCGTCACCCGGCAGCGCGGGACGGGGCCGTCAGGGCTCGCAGTCGGTCGCGAGGGCCGCTGAGGCCAGCGCCGTCGCCGGGTCCTGGCTCGGTCCGCCCACGGGGACCCATCGGCCGTGCTCCCTGCGGTACGGCCACCAACGCCCCTGGCGGTCCAGGCGAAGCTGGTGAGGCGCGCCGACGACCGTCCACCGGTTGGCCCGCGCCAGCAGCGAGGGCCGCTCGTCCTCCTCCCAGGCCGACTCCAGTGCCGCACGCGCGCGTGCGAGCGTGTCGCCCTCCACCGCCCATTCCTCCTCGAGCACGGACAGGGCGGCTCCGCCTCCGAGGCGCCATGCGCGTACGGCCGCGGCCAGTGCCTCCCGCGTGCGCCCCGAACCGTCGCCGAGGCGGTCCAGTACGTCCGGTCCCGCATCCCCCGCGGCCAGGCGCACCGCATCCTGTGCCGGGGTCGGCTCCGGGGCCACTGCGTGCTCTCCGTGCCCGCCGCGCAGGGCCTCGGCGAGCAGGCGGTGGGCCTCCGCCGCCGTCCGCGAGGCGAGAAAGGACAGGCCGGAAGGGTCGACGCCCGGCGGAGGTGCCGCCTCGGTGTCCAGGGACGGCGGCACGCCCGGGCCCTCCCCGAGGCCGGGCGGCTCGGGCAACGGGGGCAGCACCTGGCCCGCCGCGTACGCCTCCGTGGCGTCCACACCCTCCGGCCGGGACGTGACGTCCTCCGCGGGCGCGGAACCGTGTGCCTGGAGGGCGTCGAGTACGGCATCCTCCGCGCGTCCCCGCATCAGCAGCAGGACGAAGGGATCCTGGTCCAGCAGCCTCGCGACCTGGTAGCAGAGCGCGGCGGTGTGCCCGCAGTGGTCCCAGGCGCCGCAGTCGCACTCCGGTTCCAGGTCGCCCATGCCCGGCAGCAGGACGATGCCGGCGGCCGCCGCGTCCTCCACGAGGTGCGGTGGCATGTCGCGGTCCAGCAGCGCCGCGACATGCCCCGACCGCTCGGTCGCCATGTCGACAAAGCGGTCCCACTGTGCGTCGGAGAGCTGCTCCAGCAGGACGTCGGCCCGGTGCGCCGTACGGTCCCGGTCCTGCACGACCGCGGTGATGCGCCCCGGCCGCACCGACACCGCCCCGACCGCTCCCGCGCGCGCCAGCCGGCGCCCCGTCTTCACCTGCGCCGCGTCCATCGCCGCGTCCTCCAGCGCCTTCAGCCAGGCGCGGCCCCACCAGGTCTGCGCGAAGCCCCGCCCCTGTGCGGGCGGCAGCGCGACGAACGTCCGCTCCGCCTGGTCGTCGTACCGGGTCATCGCGTACCCCCTCGCAGCTCGACCAGGTCGGCCAGTTCCGCGTCCGTCAGTTCCGTGAGCGCCGCCTCGCCCGAGCCCAGAACGGCGTCGGCGAGTTCCCTCTTGCGGTTCAGGAGGGCGGCGATGCGGTCTTCGATGGTCCCCTCGGCGATCAGCCGGTGCACCTGCACGGGACGGGTCTGGCCGATCCGGTAGGCACGGTCGGTGGCCTGCGCCTCGACGGCCGGGTTCCACCAGCGGTCGTAGTGAACGACGTGCTCCGCGCGCGTGAGGTTCAGTCCGGTGCCCGCGGCCTTCAGCGACAACAGGAAGACCGGGGCATCGCCGTCCTGGAAGCGTCGCACCAGCGACTCCCGGGCGGTGACGGACGTGCCGCCGTGCAGGAACAGCGACGACACGCCGCGCGCGGCCAGGTGCTGCTCCAGGAGCCGCGCCATCTGCACGTACTGCGTGAAGACCAGCACGCTCGCCTGCTCGCTGAGGATCGTGTCGAGCAACTCGTCCAGCAGTTCCAGCTTCCCCGAGCGACCGGTGATCTTCGGCCGGCTCTCTTTGAGGAACTGCGCCGGGTGGTTGCAGATCTGCTTGAGGTTCGTCAGCAGCTTCACGATCATGCCGCGCCGCGCCATGTGGTCGGCCCCGGCGATCTCCGCGAGCGCCTCGCGCACCACCGCCTCGTACAGGCCCGTCTGCTCCGCGGTCAGCGACACGGGATGGTCCGTCTCGGTCTTCGGCGGCAGTTCCGGTGCGATTCCGGGATCCGATTTGCGGCGCCGCAGCAGGAAGGGCCGTACGAGCCGGGCCAGTCGCTCCGCCGCCGCCGGGTCCTGCCCGCCCTCGACGGCCTGGGCGTAGTGCCGCCGGAAGCCGCCGAGCCGGCCCAGCAACCCGGGGGTGGTCCAGTCGAGAACGGCCCACAGCTCCGAGAGGTTGTTCTCCACCGGGGTGCCGGTGAGCGCCACGCGCGCGCGTGCGCCGATGGAGCGCAGTTGTCGCGCGGTCTCGGAGTACGGGTTCTTCACGTGCTGCGCCTCGTCCGCCACGACCATGCCCCACGACACGGCGGAGAGCCGTTCGGCGTCCAGGCGCATGGTGCCGTAGGTGGTCAGGACGAACTCGCCGTCCGCGAGGCCGTCGAGTTCGCGGCGAGGCCCGTGGAAGCGGCGCACGGGAGTGCCGGGCGCGAACCGTTCGATCTCCCGTTGCCAGTTGCCCATCAGGGAGGTCGGGCAGACCACCAGGGTGGGACCGGCGGCCTCCGCGTCCGACTGCCGGTGCAGGTGCAGGGCGATCAGCGTGATGGTCTTCCCGAGCCCCATGTCGTCGGCGAGGCAGCAGCCGAGGCCCAACGACGTCATGCGGACCAGCCAGTTGAGGCCCCGTCGCTGGTAGTCGCGCAGCGTGGCATCGAGGGCGGCCGGCTGCGCCACGGGCTCCTGCGTCTCGGGGTCGGCGAGGCGCTCCCGCAGGGACGCCAGCCATCCCGTGGGCCGCACCTCCACGCGGTGTCCGTCGACCTCCGCCGAGCCACACAGGGCCGCGGCCAGGGCGTCGACCGGCGTGACCTTGTGATCCTGACGGGCGCGGGCCCGGTGGGCCTCCTCCGGATCGACGAGCACCCACCGGTCCCGCAGGCGTACGAGAGGGCGATTCGCCTCGGCGAGCAGATCCAGCTCCTCGCGCGTGAGGGCCTTGTCGCCCAGGGCGAACGTCCAGTTGAAGGCGAGCAGCGCGTCCGCGGACAGGAACGACGGTCCGGCCTCGGGCCCAGCCGCACGCGACGCCGGGCCGCCGTCGGGCGGTCCCACCTCGGCGCGCTCGGTCAGGTCGCGGGCCAGCTCCCTCGGCCAGTGCACGTCGACTCCGGCGGCGGCGAGCGCCCGGGAGCCGGCTCCGAGCAGTTCGGTGATCTCTTCGTCGGTGAGCTCGACGGCGTCCGGTACGGTCGCCGAAAGCAGGGGCGTGAGCGAGGGCCAGGCCCGTGCCGCCCGGCGCAGGGCGAGCAGGGCGTCCATCCGCGCGCGCGTGCCGAACGCCTCTCCCACGCTGCCGCCCCACACCTGAGCGGTGTCGGCGACGAGCCCGGGATCGCTGACGCTGTGCACCTGTGGCACCGCCCGGAACACCGGCCGGGCGTCCTGCGGAGCCGCGGCCGAAAGTCCCCGCACCTCGACACGCAGCGACAGCCGGACGCCCGTGTCGTGTCCCGCGGCGACGTCCAGGGCCCACTCGCGCAGCTCGGGCGAAGGCCGGGGCGCCCGCGAGGCATAGGCGGGCCCGGCCGTCAGGAGCTCGGCGGCGGGGGAACGGGGCAGTGTGTCCGCGACGGCGTCCAGGAAGGACCGCACCAGCAGTTCCGGGTCGGGCAGCCGCAGGGGACCGGCGCCGTTCACCGGGACCGCGTGCGCCTCGGGCGGCATGGCGGCGGCGAGGTGCCGGACCCGCTCGGTCCCCTCGGCGTCCAGTGGACCCACGCGCCAGGCGTCGTGTTCGGCCGCGGACAGGCCGGGCAGCAGCAGGCCGCGCGCCACGAGGTGAAGGGCCTCGACGGCGACCGCTCCCCAGAACACCGACGCCCGGTGGCCTGTCGCGCGGGCACGCGCGCGTGTGAGCACGGGCAGGGCGGCCCGTACCGGGAGCAGTACGGCCGGCACGCTCACCGCCTCCACACCGTTGCCGTCGGGCAGAGCGACCCTCAGGCTTCCCGCGGCTCCCGTCGGTACGGTGCCGGGCGCTTCGCCGTCGGGGCGCCAGAACGCGACCGTGCCGGTGCGTGCCGGGTCGCCGGGCAGGAAGACGGCGCAGCAGTCGGCGAGTGCGGAGATCTCGGTGGGGGCGGGAGGAGTGTTCTGCGCAGCGATGACGTATTCCTCAAATTTGACTAGCCAGGATGCGGCGGCCGAGTGTACACGGAGGTCGAGGCCGTGAACTGCGGCCTGGGTGTGGCATGGGTCACTATTCAGTGGGGGAGGTGTTCTGCCGATGCCTTCCCGGACTCAGTCGCCGACGAGCTCTCAGGGGCGCGTAGGGGTCGGTCCTCAGGGTGTTCTCAGGGTCGCGCTGCGGAACCGCCACGAGCGCGGATCCGTTTTCAGGACAGAGAGCGGCAGTGGCCGCGAAGGAGGCGACATCATGTCGAAGAACGCCAAGGTCGCAGCAGGTGGCGTGGCGGCCGGGCTCATCCTGCTGATCTGGCTGCCCTGGTGGGCCGCCCTGCTGATTGTTCTGGGAGTCCCGGCCGCCGCCTACCTCACGCTCGACCCCTCACAGCGTCGCAGGCTGCGCCGTGTCTCCCGCAAGGAGATAGGCCGTTGAGGCGCTGACGCCTCCGACGGCCGGCTCCCGGCGGTGGGACGCCTCCCGTGTCCCTGGTCAGCTGGGCCGTACGGCTATTTTGTCGAGGGCCTCCAGGAGTCCGGGCAGCGACGGCCCCCGCCCCACCGGCAGCACCTCACCGGGCTCCTCGTCGAGCAGGATGAACGCGATGTCGTCGGTCCTGGCGACGAGCGACCAGCCGGGGCCGTCCGCACGCAGTGTCCGCGCGTCCCCCGGTGCGAACGACGACCGGACCCGGCCGAGCGGCGGTGGTGTGTCGACGTAGGCGCGGGCCTCCGCGAGGACCCGCCGGACACCGCCGTGCCGGGAGACCTCCGCGCCGGACCGTCCGTCCGTGGCCACGCTCCGGTCCGCGGCGTCGGCCGGTGCGCCCGCGCCAGTACCCGCGCCGTCGCCCGCGCCGCGCTCTCCGCCGTCGCCGGGGGCACCTTCCACCGAACCGGCGTCGCCGCCCGGCGTCGAGAAGTCCGCGTCGTCGATCTGCTCCCGCCACTGTGCCCACTGCAGGGCGATCTCGTCGGCTCCCAGGCGGCGCTGCGGCGGCCCCCAGACGGTGGTGTCCGGCGGGCACAGCGCGGGCTGGTCGGTGGCCTCGGGTCCCGGGTCGTGCGGCACGGGCACACCGGGTGCCGCCACGGCGACCGCGAGGGGCCAGCCGGGCAGTGCCGTGACGACCGTTCGCTCGTCAGGCGACAGGTCGTACTCCATGCCGCAGTCCCAGGACGCCACGGCGACGGCCACCAGCGAGACGTCGTCGATGACGACCGTCCACCGGGCGCCGTCACCGTCCTGCCCCAGCACCAGGCCGTAGCCGTCGGCCAGCGGGGGGAGACCGAGCGCGGCGCACGCCTCCGGATAGTCGTCGCCCAGCACACTCGGAAACTTCGCCGGCGTCAGCAGTACCGCCGTGAGCACATAGAGCGCATCATCCGCGGCGGCGACGGCGTCCTCGTCCGTCCCGGCCATCCCAGCCTCCCCATCGGTTCGTCCAATGGCGGGCACCCTAGTGCGCCCGAGAAGCCCTTGTCACGACTCCCAGACGCACCCGAGCTGCAGTTTTCCGGTTGGACGGGGGCGAATCGACCACCCGGCGCCGGGGCCGGGATCAGGTCGCCGGCAGCCCCAGGAGCGCGCGGGCCACGTCCCCCGGGGGCTCGTCCCGTTCCCGCGCGAGCGCGATCACGGCCCGGCACGCCAGTTCGTTGACCCCGAACGACAGGGCCTCCGGCGACACGCGGCCCGCCGCCTCTTCGATCCGGTCCTGGTCGTCGTCCACACACGCCGAGACGTACGCGGCCGCGGCCTCGAACAGATTGTGCGAGCGGGGCCCGCCGCCCGCCTCCCCCTGCTTGCCTTGCCTCGTGCGCCGAGCGGTGCGGGATCTGTCCCAGGCCTCGCGGATCCTGCCGAACAAGCGGACCACCCTCCCCATTCGATCACTCTGGCTGACCGTACATCTCCCGCTACTCAACGTAGAGTTGAAGTCCCGACGGCAGAAGGGGGCGGCCATGGCAGGGCGCTTCGAGCGATTGGCACGGATCCGGCGCATGGATCCCCACGAGGACGCCTCGGAGATCTATCGGCTGTGCTCGGCCTACGAGTTCCCCTGGGACTTCGCCCGCGCCCTGGAACTGGCGCTCTACCGCACCTACGCCGTGCCGAGCATCGGCCGACTGCTCGCCGAGACCGCGGAGTTCACCGACCGGCCCCAGAAGCGGTACGACGACACGGCGCTGCTGCTCGACGCCGTGGTCGAGCACGGCTTCGACAGCCGGCAAGGCCGCACGGCCATGCGGCGCATCAACCAGATGCACCGCAGCTACGACATCACCAACGACGACATGCGGTACGTCCTGTGCACGTTCGTGGTGATCCCCAAACGCTGGATCGACGCCTACGGATGGCGCAGGATGTCGCGCCACGAGACCGTTGCCTCCGCCGTGCACTACCGCACGCTGGGGCGGCACATGGGCATCAAGGACATTCCCGGGTCCTACGAGGAATTCGAGGCCTGTCTCGACGCCTACGAACAGGCCCACTTCGCCTGGGACGAAGGCGGGCGCCGCGTCTCCGACGCCACACTCGACCTCATGGCCTCCTGGTATCCGCGCCCACTCGCACCGGTCCTGCGGGCCGGGACCCTCGCCCTGCTCGACGAACCCCTGCTGCGGGCCTTCGGCTACGCCCCGCCGAGCCCCGTCACCCGCGCGGTCGTGCGTCGCGCCGTCAGGCTGCGCGGGCGCGCGGTCCGCCTGCTGCCGCCGAGGCGCGCCCCGCACCATGCCCGTCAGAACCGGGAGATCAAGGGCTATCCGAACGGCTATCGGCTGGCCGATCTGGGCACCCGCCCGGCCCCCGGCCTCCGGGGCTGCCCGGTCCGTCACATCGACACGTCAGCCGCCGAGTGAAGCGATCGTCCAACTCCCCGGCGCCCACGTAGTCGCTCTCCGTCGTAGAAGAAGCTCGTTTCCGTCCACCGGCGGCCACGCGCGCGGGGGCCGGCGGACGTCGGCCCCATGGGCGGCGACGATGCGGCTGACGGATCCCCACGCCCTGAACCGTTCCACCGCAGGGCTCCGCCGCGGATCGGACGCGGTCGTGCGCACCCTCCTCGGGGAGTTCGCGGTGGAGCGTGCCCGTCGTCGGGGCGAACTCGGCGGCGAACTGCCGGGCCGGGAGGCCCCGGAGGCGGCGGGAGTGCGCCGGAGGACCGTGCCGGGCGCCGGGGCACCGCGTCATGCTCGACCGCCCCGACGCGTTCGTGGCGGTCGCCGGGCGGGACCGACTCAGCCCGTGCGGGTCGCCAGAGCCAGGAACCGATCGTCCTCGTCGACGTAGGCAGTCATCGCCCACCCGGAACCGGCCAGCAGCGGCCGGAGGCTGGCCTCGGCACGAAGGTCGTCCGGCGTGAGCCGGCGCCCCTGCCGTGCCGCGAGCGCCGCCCGGCCGATCGGGTGGAACAGCGCCAGCACACCGCCGGGCCGCACCACACGGGCCAGCTCCCGCAGGTTTCCGGCCGGATCCGGCAGGTGCGCGACGAGACCCGCCGCGAAGACCGCGTCGAGCGTCCGGGAGCGCAGCGGCAACGCGGCCACGTCGGTCAGCAGCAGCCGTCCGTCACGGTCCCTCCCGGCCCGTACGGCGGCCCGGAGCATCTCAGGCGTCAGATCCGCCCCGACAACCAGTCCCGACGGCCCCACGGCCGCACGCAAAGGCGGCAGGGCGCGACCGGTGCCGCATCCGGCATCGAGCACCCGATCGCCCTCGCGCAGCCCCAGACCGGCGACCGCGGCGGTGTAGGCCGGCCCGTCGTCCGGGAACCGGCGGTCCCAGTCGGCGGCCCGGGAGCCGAAGAATTCCTGGACGTGCGTGTGGTCGTCGCTCATGCTTCGCATGATCCCCCAAGAGCCCGCGGAGCACGCGGAGCACAGAGAGAGCCGCAGTGCACACGTTCGAGCGTGACGCGATCGTTCCCTCTCCCCTCTGTGTCAGATAGCAACACCTTTCGAAATGCGCCCCCGTTGTGCGCCCCGTTCGGGACTAGCGTCCCGGGGCCATGGGACACCTGGACCACGCCGCTCTCGGCTGGCTGACCCCCGCGCTGTCGTACGCGATGGCCTGCACCGGCGCGGCCCTCGGGCTGCGCTGCACCGTGCGCGCCCTGGCCGCCACCGGGCGCACGCGCCGCAACTGGCTCCTGACCGCGGCCTCGGCGATCGGCACGGGCATCTGGACGATGCACTTCGTCGCCATGCTCGGCTTCCGGGTCAGCGGCACGGACATCCGGTACGACGTACCGCTCACCCTCGTGAGTCTGCTCGTCGCCGTGCTCGTCGTCTGCGCCGGCGTCTTCGCCGTCGGCTACGGCAGCAACCGGGCGCCGGCGCTCCTGCTCGGCGGACTCACCACCGGAATCGGCGTCGCGAGCATGCACTATCTCGGCATGGCGGCCATGCGCCTGCACGGCGAGGTGAACTACGACCCGGTACGCGTCGGACTCTCGGTGCTCATCGCCGTCGCCGCCGCCACAGCCGCCCTGTGGGCGGCGCTCAACACCCGTTCGCCCCTCGCCGTCGCCTCCGCCTCGTTGATCATGGGGGCGGCGGTGAGCAGCATGCACTACACCGGCATGTTCGCCGTGAGCGTGCGCGTCACGCCCTCCGGCGAGGCGCTGCCCGGGGCCACAGCGATGCAGTTCATCTTCCCCCTCGCCGTCGGCCTCGGGTCCTACCTCTTCCTGACGTCCGCCTTCGTCGCGCTGTCGCCGCCGGCCCGGGAGCGCCAGGCGCCCGCCTCGGCCCGGCAGCAACCCGCCGGGAGCACCGCCCCGTAACGGCGGACCGGGCGTCAGGACCCGGCGACCACGCACCGCACACCGTCCCGAGCGAGGAGGCCATGCGTCCACCCCGTACCACCCCCGCCCGCCCCACGGCCGAAGCCGGCGCCGAGACCCCGGCCCAGCCGTCCGTGCGCGGCCGTCGTGCGCACGCCGGACCACCCGCCGACGAGGGCCCGGCGGAGCCCGCGGGCGAGGCACCCGACCCGCCCGCCACGCGCGCGTGGCGCGGGCGCATGCAGCCCCGCACCGTGCGCGCCCGGATCATCTGCCTCCTGATGGTGCCCGTCGTCTCCCTGCTGGCCCTGTGGGCGTACGCCACCGTCACCACCGCCCAGGACATCTCCCGGCTGCGGCAGGCCCAGCGTGTGGACGCCCGTGTCCGGGCCCCCGTCAGTACCGCCGTCGCCGCCCTGCAGGCCGAGCGGCTCGCGGCAGTGCGCCACGCCACCGACCCGTCGTCGGTGCCGGGTTCCGACTTCCGGGAACTGATCGCGCGCACGGACCGCGCGGTGGGAAAGCTGCGGCTCGGCGATCGCCACACCGTGGCCGACAGTGAGGAACTGCCTTCCGGAGTGGCCCGGCGGCTCGAGGCGTTCGTCACCGGCGCCGAACGGCTGGGGTCGCTGCGTACCGCCGTCCTGGACCACCGGGCGGACTGGGAGGAGACCTATCGCCGCTACACGGCGGCCGTCTCGGCCGCCTTCCACGTGGGTGGCGCGCTGAGCGGGGTCCAGGACGTCGACCCGGGATCCGACGCGCGCGTCCTGGTCGAGTTCGCCCGCGCGGGCGAGGCACTGGCCCAGGAGGACGCCCTGCTGGGGGGTGTCCGCCCGGCCGACCGACTCGCCGGTGAGCGGCTGCGCCTGTTCACCGGCGCCGTTGCCACACGCCGGACGCTGACCGAGTCCGCCGTCGCCGATCTGGGCGGCTCCGAGCGCGCGTCATGGCAGGAGCTGGCCGGCAGCGGTGCCTACCTGACCGTGGGCGCGACGGAGGACCGACTGCTCGACAGCGGATCGCCGCAGCGGCCGGCCGAGGCCACACCCCGGGCCGCCTGGGACGGGGCCCACGCGCGCGTGCGTGACGGCATGCGGGCCATCGAGCGGGACGCCGGACGTTCGGTCGCCGACCGGGCCGACCCGTTCACCCGCGGGGTGCTCACTCCGGCCGGGGCCGCGGTCCTGTTCGGGCTCCTCGCCGTCGCCGCTTCGCTCGTCGTCTCCGTCCGCATCGGCCGCGGTCTGGTGGTCGAGCTGGTGAGCCTGCGCGACAGCGCCCTGGAGATCGCCCGGCGCAAGCTCCCCGAGGCGATGCGCAGGCTGCGCGCGGGCAACGAGATCGACATCCGGACCGAGGCACCGCCGCGTCCTCCCGCCGACGACGAGGCCGGTCAGGTCGCCGAGGCCCTGGACACCGTGCACCGGGCCGCCCTGCGCGCCGCGGTGGAACGTGCCGAACTCGCCGGCGGCATCGCCGGGGTCTTCGTCAACCTCGCCCGCCGCAGCCAGATCCTCGTCCACCGCCAGCTGAGCCTCCTGGACAGCATGGAACGCCGCTCCGACGACCCGAACGAACTCAGCGACCTCTTCCGGCTCGACCACCTCACCACCCGCATGCGGCGCCATGCCGAAAGCCTGATCATCCTCTCCGGTGCGGCACCCGGACGGGCCTGGCGCATGCCGGTCTCCCTGACCGACGTCGTCCGTGCCGCCGTCTCCGAAGTCGAGGACTACGCGCGCGTGGAGGTACGGCAGCTCCCCGAAGCGTCCGTCCAGGGCGCGGCCGTCGCCGACGTCACCCATCTCCTGGCCGAGATCATCGAGAACGCGGCCCAGTTCTCACCGCCCCACACACGCGTACGGGTCACCGGCGAACCGGTCGGCAACGGCTACGCGCTCGAGGTCGAGGACCGCGGCCTCGGCATGGGCAGGGACGCCCTCGCCGAGGCCAACCACCGCATCGCGCGGTCGGAGACGCTCGACCTGTTCGACAGCGACCGGCTCGGTCTGTTCGTCGTCAGCCGGCTCGCCGCCAGGCAGGACATCAAGGTGCACCTCAAGACATCCCCCTACGGAGGCACCACCGCGGTCGTCCTCCTGCCCACGGCACTCCTGCACAGCGAAACGGCCCCATCTGCTCCCCGGGCCGCCCACGAGACGGCCCGATCCGAGGAGCATCCGCACGCGCGCGTGCCCGGCGTCGGGCAGCAGGAAACCGTGTCCGCACCTGTCGGCCGGCCGGCGCTGACATCCGCCGTACCGGCGGCGACGCGCACCACCACATCGGACCGGTCTCCCGGAGCACCCGCACTGCGACTGCACCGGTCCTCCGACCTTCCCGATCCCGCCGAAGCCCCCGCGCAGAGCGACGTTCCCCGCCCGCAGCAGCCGACGGGGGAGCCCGACGACCTTCCCCGACGGGTACGCCAGGCGAGCCTCGCCCCCCAACTGCGTGACGGCAGGCCCCCTGAGCCGGCCCGGTCGCCCGGTCCGGCGCACGACGACGAGCAGCGCACCCCCGAGGCCGTACGGGACCGCATGACCGCCTACCGCGACGGCTGGTCGCGCGGCGGTGGCCGTCGCCCCGGCCACCCCGCACCGCCGGTGCCGCAGAGCGGCGACAGCACCGAAGGAGACCCCGCATGATCCAGAATCCCGGCACCGGGACCGCCCGGCGGGCCCGCGAACTCGACTGGCTCCTGGACGACCTCGTCGGCCGCGTACACGAGGTGCGGCACGCCGTGGTGCTGTCGAACGACGGACTCGCCGTGGGCGCCTCGCACGGACTCGCCCGCGAGGACGGCGAACACCTCGCCGCCGTCGCCTCCGGCTTCCACAGCCTGGCCAAGGGGGCGGGCCGGCACTTCGGCGCCGGGGGCGTACACCGGACGATGGTCGAAATGGACGACGGCTACCTGTTCGTGGCCGCGGCCGGAGACGGTTCCTGCCTCGCCGTCCTCACCGCCGTGACCGCGGACATCGGTCTCGTGGCCTATGAGATGGCGCGGCTGGTGCGACGCGTCGGCGAGCACCTCCGCACCGCGCCACGTGCAGCCGCACGACCACCCTTCGGCGCATGACCCGGAAGGGCCCCAAGGATGACCGACGACATCACGGGCGGCGGCCGGGAAGGGCCGGGCAGCCAGTGGTACGACAACGAGGCCGGACCTCTCGTCCGCCCCTACGCGATGACCGGCGGCCGCACCCGGCCGGGCCCCGCGGGAGTGCGGTTCGACCTGATCGCCCTCGTCACGCGCGCAGTCGGCGCCCCGGACGTCGACGACACCGTGCTCGGACCGGAACACCGCACGCTGATCGACCTGTGCCGAACGGAGACCCAGTCGGTGGCGGAACTCGCCGCCGACGCCGACCTGCCCGTGGGCGTCGTCAGAGTGCTCCTCGGCGACCTGGCGGAACTGGGGTGCGTGACCGTCAGCCGTCCGGTGCCACCGGCGCAGTTGCCGGACGAACGGATTCTGCGCGAAGTGATCGACGGACTGCGCGCTCTGTAGAGAAGGCCGAACGAACGACCGTGACCGGCACGCACGTGCACGACCAACCGCACCGAGAGAAGTGATCCATGCTCTCCGAACGCTCCGAACGCTCCGACGCCACGGACGGCGACCCGACCGCGCTGGCGTTGAAGATCCTGGTCGCCGGAGGTTTCGGCGTGGGCAAGACCACCCTGGTGGGCGCGGTCAGCGAGATCAGACCGCTGCGCACCGAGGAACTGCTCAGCGAGGCCGGACGGCTGGTGGACGACACCGACGGCATCGACCGGAAGGTCACCACGACCGTCGCCATGGACTTCGGACGCATCACCATCCGGTCCGGACTCTCCCTCTACCTCTTCGGTACACCGGGTCAGGACCGGTTCTGGTTCCTCTGGGACGAACTCGCGCAGGGGGCGCTCGGCGCCGTAGTCCTCGCGGACACCCGGCGCCTGGCGGACTGCTTCCCGGCGGTGGACTACTTCGAACACCGGCACATCCCGTTCGTGGTGGCCGTGAACTGCTTCACGGGAGCACGCCGCCACGACGAGTGCAGCGTCCTGCGCGCCCTCGACCTCGATCCGGGAACGCCGGTAGTGCTGTGCGACGCCCGGGACCGCGACTCGGGGAAGGAAGTGCTGATCCGGCTCGTCGAGTACGCCGGGCGGATGCACACCGCCCGGCTCCTCGACTCCGTCCGCTGACCGGACCGGCCCCCGGGCAGGGGGCTCTCAGTCGGCGACCGACTTCTGGGCCAGGACCTTGTCCACGGTCACCCGGACGAGGAGTTCCCCCGGGACACCGTTGCGTGCCCCGAACTCCTCGGCGCGCTCCTCACCCATGTACCGGGCGCCGATGCGCCCGGCCCAGTGCCGCAGTTCGCCGAGGTCCTCCGAGATGCGCGCACGTCCCTGCAACACCACGAAGTGGAAGGGTGGCCGGTCGTCGTCCACGCACAGGGCGATGCGGCCGTCACGGAGCAGATTGCGCCCCTTCACGGTGTCCTTGCCGGTGTTGAACACCAGATCGTCCCCGTCCAGCAGGAACCAGATGGGCGCGATGTGCGGGCTGCCGTCGGCCCGGACGGTCGAGAGTTTTCCGGTGCGGGTGCCGTCCGAGACGAACACCCGCCATTCCTCATCGGTCATCTTCTGTGCCATGCCCCCATCCTCCTTGCCCGGAGCACGGGCGTGGTGAAGGCTGGCGGACGGATCCCCCGGCCAGGGGGAGGCAACGCGTACGGGGAGACACGGGGAGATCGGATCATGGTGCAGAACCAGGGACTGGGCTGGCTGCTGGACGACCTGACCGCACGCGTCGAACACGTGCGGCACGCGTTGGTCCTGTCCAACGACGGATTGGTGACCGGGGCGAGTACGGGCCTGCGACGCGAGGACGCCGAGCACCTCGCCGCCGTATCGTCCGGACTGCACAGCCTGGCCAAGGGCTCGGGCCGCCACTTCGGCGCCGGCCAGGTACGGCAGACGATGGTCGAGTTCGACGACGCCGTCCTGTTCGTCACCGCGGCGGGTTCGGGCAGTTGCCTGTGCGTGCTCAGCGGGGCGGAGGCCGACATCGGGCAGATCGCCTACGAGATGACGCTGCTCGTGAACCGGGTGGGCGAGCACCTCGACGTCGACGCGCGGCAGCCGGGACGAATATCGCCCACCGAGCCCTGACCTGCGCTTTCGGTGTCCCTGGCAGTCGGTCGCGGAGTTATCCACAGGCTCGCCACGGACGCCGCGGTTGCGGCTACGGTTTTTGTGTCGGCGGGCGCGGACGGCGCCGGCCACACACTCCACGGGGGAGACGAACCATGTCCGGCAACACCATCACGCAAGATGTCGCAGCGGTCGGCGAGCGGACCGGGGCCACCCGGGACGCCTCGGTCACCCACCACCGCGCGGCCCGGGAGCTGGGCCTCAGGCGCAGCGAGTTCGACCTCGCCGTGCACCTCGGCCGGGTCCGCACGGTACCCGACGACGCCGGAGGCGGGCGGCGCGTCCCCCGCGACGAGATCGACCGTGTCCGGGCGGCGGACGGTTTCCCCGAGGCGCTGCGGGCCGCTGTCCGGGCCGTCGGGACCACGGAGGGCGCGGCTCTGATGGACGTGACCACGGCCCGGTTCACCCGTCTCGCACGGCTGGGTCTGCTGGTGCCGGTGAAGTTCTACGTCAATCGGTACCGCGCCGTCGTCTGGCTGTATCTGGCGGAGGAGCTACAGCAGTTCAGCACGGACGAGCGCAACACCGCACTGCTGAAGGGCCGCACGCCCGAAGGCCTGCGGGACCAGCTCGGGGAGGGGCTGGACCTGCGTCCCCGCAACTGGCGGGGAAGGCATCTGGGATTCCTGCTCCGGCAGGCGGACGACCCGTGGGCCCGGGCCGCGGCGGTGGCGTCGCTGCTCGACGCCGCCGAGATCTCGGACGTCGTCACGGACCCCTACGAGCGATCCCATCTGCGCCGGTTCCGACCCGCACGCGCCACGCACGGGTCGCCGGGCTCCCCTGCCGCGCAGCTTGCCGAGGAGATCGTCACGGCCGGTGACCCGGACGAGGTCGACTGGCTCCGCTCGGACCTGGCGGCCGCGGTGGCCACGGCCCGCCGCCATCGCCCGGCGCCCCGACCGGCCACACATGGTGTGCCGCGCCCGCCCGGTCCGGAATCCCTGCCGCGCGAGACGGCGGAACAGGTGCCGCCCGAGGCGGAGAACGCCGCACCGCGCCCGGCGCGGCAACCCGGACGGCTGAGTGGGCTGTTCGGACGGCTGTGGCGCAGAGACTCCTGACCTACAGGGCCCGGAAAAGCCCTTCCTGGACGACGGAGACCAGCATCCGTCCTTCCCTGTCGTAGATCCGTCCACGGGCCAGCCCACGCCCGCCGGTCGCGATCGGCGACTCCTGGTCGTACAGAAACCACTCGTCGGCCCGGAACGGCCGGTGGAACCACATGGCGTGGTCCAACGACGCCATGTCGAACCCCCGAGGGCCCCACAGCGGCTCCACAGGGATGCGCACGGCGTCCAGGAGCGTCATGTCGCTGGCGTAGGTCAGGGCGCAGGTGTGCACGAGGGGGTCGTCGCCCAGCGGCCCGACGGCGCGCATCCACACGGCGCTGCGGGGCTCGGCTCCCTCGACGTCCTCGGCGCTCCAGCGAAGGCGGTCGACGTAGCGGATGTCGAAGGGCTGACGGCGGGCCATCCGCTCCAGCTGCTCCGGCAGAGCGCCGAGGTGCTCCCGCACCTCGTCGGCGACCGTCGGCAGGGACTCCGGATCGGGGACCTTGCGGGCCGGTGGCAGCTGGTGCTCGAAACTGCCCGGCTCAGGCTTGTGAAAGGAGGCGGTGAGCGTGAAGATCGTGCGGCCCTGCTGCACGGCGGTGACCCTGCGGGTGGTGAACGACCTTCCGTCCCGGTCCCGTTCGACCTGGTACACGATGGGCACTCCCGGGCGCCCCGGACGCAGGAAATACGCGTGCAGCGAGTGCACCGGGCGGTCACCGTCGGTGGTGCGGCCCGCGGCGACCAGGGCCTGGCCGGCCACCTGGCCTCCGAAGACCCGCTGCAACGACTCCTCGGGGCTGCGGCCACGGAAGATGTTGACCTCGATCTGCTCCAGGTCGAGCAGGGCGACGAGGCTCTCGGCCGGATTCGTCATGAGTGGGCTTCTCCTGTGCTCACAGCTGGCCGACATCGGTGACACGGACGACCGCACGGCCCTCCGCGTCGGAGGCGGTGAGGTCGACCTCCGCACCGATGCCCCAGTCGTGGTCGTCGTTCGGGTCGTCGAAGATCTGCCGCACGCGCCACAGCCCGTCCTGCGGCTCCTCCTCGATGATGAGCAGCTTCGGACCGCGGGCGTCCGGGCCGGTGCCCAGGTCGTCGTACTCGTCCCAGTACTTGTCCATGGCCTCGCCCCACGCGTCGGCGTCCCAGCCGGCGTCGGCATCCATCTCACCCAGCTCACCGACCTGGTCCAGGGCGGCAAGCTCGACCCGGCGGAACATGGCGTTGCGGACCAGCACACGGAAGGCGCGCGCGTTGGCCGTGACCGGCCGTACCTGATCGGCCTTCTCCTGAGCCTCCTCGGCGGTCATCTCCTCCGGGTTGGCGAGCTGCTCCCACTCGTCGAGGAGACTGGAGTCGACCTGGCGCACCATCTCGCCGAGCCACTCGATCAGGTCCTGCAGGTCCTCGGACTTGAGATCGTCCGGCACGGTGTGGTCGAGGGCCTTGTAGGCGCTCGCCAGGTATCGCAGCACGATGCCCTCGGTGCGGGCCAGTTCGTAGTGGGAGACCAGCTCCGTGAAGGTCAGCGCCCGTTCGTACATGTCGCGGATGACCGACTTCGGGGACAGCGGGTGGTCACCGACCCAGGGGTGGCTCCTGCGGTACGTGTCGTAGGCGTGGAAGAGCAGCTCCTCCAAGGGCTTCGGGTACGTGATGTCCTGGAGGCGCTCCATGCGCTCCTCGTACTCGACCCCGTCCGCCTTCATCGCGGCCACGGCCTCACCGCGGGCCTTGTTCTGCTGGGCGGCGAGGATCTGCCGCGGGTCGTCCAGCGTGGACTCCACGACCGACACCATGTCCAGCGCGTACGAGGGCGACTCCGGGTCCAGCAGTTCGAAGGCGGCCAGGGCGAACGTCGACAGCGGCTGGTTCAGCGCGAAGTCCTGCTGCAGGTCGACCGTGAGACGCACGATGCGACCCTCCGCGTCCGGCTGGTCGAGCTTCTCCACGATGCCGCCGTCCAGCAGCGAGCGGTAGATGGCGATCGCCCGCCGGATGTGCCTCAGCTGCTGCCTGCGCGGCTCGTGGTTGTCCTCCAACAGGTGCCGCATCGCGGAGAAGGCGTCGCCGGGACGGGCGATCACCGACAGCAGCATGGTGTGGGTGACCCGGAAGCGGGACGTCAGCGGCTCCGGCTCCGAGCCGATGAGCTTGTCGAACGTGCTTTCCGACCAGGCGACGAACCCCTCGGGAGCCTTCTTCCGGACGACCTTCCGCCGCTTCTTCGGGTCGTCACCCGCCTTGGCGAGCGCCTTCTCGTTCTCGACGACGTGCTCGGGGGCCTGGGCGACGACGAAGCCCTCCGTGTCGAACCCGGCCCGCCCGGCCCGCCCGGCGATCTGGTGGAACTCCCTGGCCCGCAGCGTGCGGACCCGGGTGCCGTCGTACTTGGTCAACGCGGTGAACAGCACGGTCCGGATCGGGACGTTGACGCCGACGCCGAGCGTGTCCGTTCCGCAGATCACCTTCAGCAGGCCGGCCTGCGCGAGCTTCTCCACCAGCCGCCGGTACTTCGGCAGCATGCCGGCGTGGTGGACCCCGATGCCGTGCCGCACGTACCGGGAGAGATTGCGGCCGAACTTCGTGGTGAAGCGGAAGTTGCCGATCAGCTCGGCGATCCGTTCCTTCTCCTCGCGCGTGCACATGTTGATGCTCATCAGCGCCTGCGCCCGCTCCACGGCCTGCGCCTGGGTGAAATGCACGATGTACACGGGGGCCTGCCGGGCCGCCAGCAGATCGGTGAGCGTCTCGGTGAGCGGGGTGTAGCGGAATTCGTAGGACAACGGCACCGGACGGGTGGCCGAGCGGACCACCGCGGTGGGACGGCCGGTGCGGCGCGCCAGATCCTTCTCGAAGAAGGAGACGTCGCCGAGCGTCGCCGACATCAGGACGAACTGGGCCTGCGGCAGTTCCAGCAGGGGGATCTGCCAGGCCCAGCCGCGGTCCGGCTCCGCGTAGAAGTGGAACTCGTCCATGACGACCTGGCCGATGTCCGCGTGCTTGCCGTCACGCAGCGCGATGGACGCCAGGACCTCGGCGGTGCAGCAGATGACCGGGGCGTCGGAGTTCACCGAGGCGTCGCCGGTCAGCATCCCCACGTTCTCGGTGCCGAAGATCTTGCACAGCTCGAAGAACTTCTCCGACACCAGCGCCTTGATCGGAGCCGTGTAGAAGGTGACCTCGTCCCGGGCCAGGGCGGCGAAGTGCGCGCCCGCCGCGATCATGCTCTTGCCGGAACCGGTGGGAGTCGACACGATCACGTTCGCGCCGGAGACCACCTCGATCAGCGCCTCCTCCTGATGGGGGTAGAGCGTGAGACCGCGCTCCTGCGCCCACGCCTCGAAGGCTTCGTACAGGGCATCGGGGTCGGCGGTCCGCGGCAGCTGATCGATGAGGGTCACGCCACCATCTTGCCTGTCCCGGGTCGTGATGGGGGAATCGGCTGTCCGCATGAAGATCACGAACGCTACGCTGGGTCGCCGACGCGGCAACCACGGACGCGGACAACTGCACAGCGGCACACGAGGAATGGGGCGGGCAACGGCGATGATGGGACCAGCACACTCACTGTCGGGCGCCGCGGCGTGGCTCGGCGTCGGGGCGGCGACCGCCGCCGCGGGACACCCGATGCCCTGGCCGGTGCTGCTCGCCGGAGCCCTGATCTGCGCCGGAGCGGCGCTCGCCCCCGACCTCGACCACAAGGCGGCCACCATCTCCCGGGCCTTCGGACCGGTCTCACGGGGGCTGTGCGAGATCGTGGACAAGCTGTCCTACGCCGTCTACAAGGCCACGAAGAAGCGGGGCGACCCTCGCCGCACCGGCGGGCACCGCACGCTGACGCACACCTGGCTGTGGGCGGTCCTGATCGGCGGGGGCACCTCGGTCCTGGCCATCACGGGTGGCCGGTGGGCGGTCCTGGCGATCCTCTTCGTGCACATGGTGCTGGCCATCGAGGGCCTGCTCTGGCGGGCCACCCGCGGCTCCAGCAGCGACGTGCTGGTCTGGCTGCTGGCCGGGACCAGCGCATGGATCCTCGCCGGGATCCTGGACAAGCCCGACGGTGGCGCGGACTGGCTGTTCACCGCGCCGGGCCAGGAGTACCTGTGGCTGGGGCTGCCGATCGTGCTCGGCGCGCTGGTGCACGACATCGGGGACGCGCTGACCGTCTCCGGCTGCCCGATACTCTGGCCCATACCGGTGGGCCGCAAGCGGTGGTACCCCATCGGCCCGCCGAAGGCGATGCGGTTCCGGGCGGGCAGCTGGGTGGAGCTCAAGGTGCTGATGCCGGTGTTCATGCTGCTCGGGGGAGTGGGCGGCGCGGCGGCGCTCAACTTCATCTGAGCGACCTGCGGCCGGCCGGGTCAGCCGGCTTCCCCGGTGTCCTGTTCCTCGCCCGCGCCGTAACGCCGCTCGAAGCGGGCCACGCGCCCCTCCGAGTCCACGGTTCGCGCCTTGCCGGTGTAGAAGGGGTGGCTTTCCGAGGAGATCTCCACCTCCACCACCGGGTAGGTCTCGCCGTCGTCCCACACGATGGTCTGGTCGCTGGTCGCGGTGGACCGGGTGAGGAAGGCGTAACCGGCACCGCGGTCACGGAAGACGACGGGCCGGTAGTCGGGATGCTTGTCCTGCTGCATGGCTGCTCCTCGTACGGCACGGTTCATCGGGGCGACGGCAGGTGCCTGCCGTCGCGAGTGGCGTCAGCCGGGCAGGGAGTCCTCGTCGACCACGTGCATCGCGGCCTCTTCGGCGGAGGCGGCCGCGCCGTCGATGCCCACGTCCATGGCGACCAGCGCCGGCTCCTCGTCCTCGTGCACCCCTTCATCGGGTGCCACGAGCCGGCCGGAGCGGTCCGCGCCGACCTCGTTGTCCAGCAGTTCCCCGTCGGTGCCCTCGGAATCGCCCAGCCCGTCTCCGTCGGGCGCGAGCTCGTCCGGCCGCTCCTCGGCGAGCCGCTGGTCCAGCGTCTCGCCGCGGCGGCGTTCGGCGGCCGTCACACCGGTGTGCTCCACCGCCCAGGGGCGCTCGGGCGGGGACCAGCCCCGGTCGAGGGGATCGTCGACACCGTCCTCCTCAAGGGTGTCCTCACCGTCGAGCAGGCCGGTGTCCTCCCGCTGCTCGGATCCGTCGGGCTGGTAGACGTCATCTCCCCATCCGTCGACGCTGTTCACGGATACCTCCAGGGGGTGGGGACCGGCCCCTTCTCACCGTGGACGGCGGCGGGCCGCCGCTGCACGGGGCACAGGCCTCACCCGTCGGAGAACCGCGCGGTTCCCGGGCCTGCCTCGAGCCGGTGCCTTCTCCCAGCCTTCCACTCCCGTTCGGGACCGCGCAACGGCACGGACGCCGTCGGGGTAACCGCCGGGCCGGGCTCCTCTCCTCCCCTCTCGAGCAGCGTGACGTGGCTACCCGTGCCAGGACCGCCACAGTGCCGCATAGGCACCGTCCGCCGCGACGAGTTCGTCGTGGCTGCCCAGCTCACTGATCCGGCCGTTCTCGACCACGGCGATGACGTCCGCGTCGTGGGCGGTGTGCAGGCGATGGGCGATCGCGATCACCGTGCGACCGTCCAGGACCCGGGCCAGGGACCGTTCGAGATGGCGTGCGGCCCGCGGGTCGAGCAGGGACGTCGCCTCGTCCAGCACCAGGGTGTGCGGGTCAGCCAGTACCAGGCGGGCCAGCGCGATCTGCTGGGCCTGCGCCGGGGTCAGCGCGAAGCCGCCCGAGCCGACCTCGGTGTCCAGGCCCTCGTCCAGCCCACGGGACCAGTCGTCCGCGTCGACCGCGCCCAGCGCCGCCCACAGCTCGGCGTCGGTGGCGCCGGTCCTGGCCAGCCGGAGGTTGTCGCGCAGGGAACCCACGAAGACGTGGTGCTCCTGGTTGACCAGGGCGACGTGCGAGCGGACCCGTTCCGCGGACATCCGGGAGAGTTCCGCCCCGCCCAGGGTGATCCGGCCCTCCCTCGGACCGTAGATGCCCGCGAGCAGCCTGCCCAGGGTGGATTTGCCGGCGCCCGAGGGGCCGACCAGGGCGAGCCTGGTGCCCGGGGCGACCTCCAGCGACACCTTGCGCAGGACGTCCACGCCCTCGAGGTAGCCGAAGTGCACGCGGTCGGCGTGCACACGTCGTCCGTCGGGGACCAGCGTGGCGTCACCGGCGTCCGGCTCGATGTCCCGCACGCCCACCAGCCGGGCCAGGGACACCTGGGCCACCTGCAGCTCGTCGTACCAGCGCAGGATGATGCCGACCGGGTCGACGAGCATCTGCGCGATCAGGGCGGCCGTGGTCAGCTGACCGACCCCGATCCAGCCCTGGAGGACGAAGACACCGCCGATGAGCAGGACGGAGGCGAGCACGGTCACGTGGGTGACGTTGATGACGGGGAAGAGCACCGACCGCAGCCACAGGGTGTAGCGCTCCCAGGCCGTCCACTCCCCGATCCGGCGCTCGGACAGCTCGATGCGACGGGCGTCGAGGCGATGGGACTCCACGGTGCGCCCGGCGTCCACCGTCTCGGCGAGCGCGGCGGCCACCGCGGCGTACCCGGCGGCCTCCGAGCGGTATGCGGCGGGCGCCCTGCGGAAGTACCAGCGGCAGCCGATCACCAGCAGCGGCACCGCGATCAGCACCGCGGGCGCCAGCGGCGGCGCCGTCACCACCAGGCCACCGAGCAGCAGCACCACCCACACGGCGCCGATCGCGAGCTGGGGCACGGCCTCGCGCATGGCGTTGGCGAGCCGGTCGATGTCCGTGGTGATCCGGGAGAGCAGGTCGCCCGTGCCGGCCCGTTCCAGCACGCCGGGCGGCAGTCCGACCGACCGCACGAGGAAGTCCTCGCGCAGATCGGCCAGCATCCGCTCACCGAGCACGGCCCCCCGCAGCCGCACCTCGCGCACGAACACGGCCTGCACGACGAGGGCGAGCACGAAGAGCGTGGCCGTGAGGCCGAGACGCAGCTCGCGCGCGTCGTCCGCGACCCGCTCCACGAGCCCGCCCAGCAGGTAGGGGCCCGCCATCGAGGCGATCACGGCGACGGTATTGACGGTGACGAGGAAGAGGAAGGCCCGGCGGTGCCGGCGCAGCAGTTCTCCCACGTACGCGCGCACGGTCGGGCGCGCGCCGACGGGCAGGGTGTTCGCCGTCGTGGGAGCCGCCGGGTCGTAGGACGGTGGGGCGACGCCGATCATGCCGTTTCCTCGATCTCTTCCAGTCGGTGCAGTACGTCGTCGTCGCTCAGGGAGCCGTCCCGGACCTCGGCGCGGCCGTCGTCGGCCAGGGGCTTGGCCGGTTTCCCGCCGGCCGGTACGGCGTCCGGGTGCGCCACGGTCCCCTCGTCGGTCTCGCGGGTCACCACCGCCCGGTACCGGGGCTCGGTGTGCAGCAGCTCCCGGTGCGCGCCGACCGCCGCGACCTCGCCTTCGTGCAGGAACACGATCCGGTCCGCACGGTCCAGCAGCAGCGGCGAGGAGGTGAACACCACCGTGGTGCGCCCCGTGCGCAGTGCCCGTACGCCTTCCGCGATCCGCGCCTCGGTGTGCGAGTCGACCGCCGAGGTCGGTTCGTCCAGGACCAGCGCCTCCGGGTCCGTGATCAGGGACCGGGCCAGCGCCAGTCGCTGGCGCTGGCCGCCCGACAACGAACGGCCGCGCTCGGTGATGCGGGCGTCCATCGCGTCGCCGGCGCCGAGCGAGCCCTGCGCGAGCGCCGTCAGTACGTCACCGCACTGGGCGGCGGACAGCGCGTCCTCGGCGCCGACGGCACCGGACGCGGGCACGTCCAGCAGCTCCCGGAGCGTTCCGGAGAGCAGCACCGGGTCCTTGTCCTGCACCAGGACGGCGGTGCGCGCGGACTTCAGGGGAAGCTCGTCCAGCGGGACCCCGCCCAGCAGGGCCGACGTGCCCTCTTCCGACGGGTGCCCGCCGAGCCGCTCCGCCAGCCGCCCGGCCGCGTCCGGGTCACCGCACACCACGGCGGTGAACCGGCCCGCCGGAGCCAGGAGACCGGTGGCGGGGTCGTACAGGTCGCCGGTGGGGATCTCGGCTGGGCGCGAACCCTCGGTGTCCGTGGCGCGTTCCAGGGACAGCACCCGTGCCGCCCGTTTGGCCGAGGGCCGGGAGAAGGAGTACGCCATGGCGATCTCCTCGAAGTGCCGCAGCGGGTAGGTGAGGATCATGACGGAGCTGTAGACGGTGACGAGTTCGCCGACGTCGATACGGCCCTCGCGGGCCAGGTGGACGCCGTGCCACACCACGGCGATCAGCAGCAGCCCGGGCAGCAGCACCTGGATGGCGGAGATCAAGGACCACATGCGGGCGCTGCGCACGGCAGCGTGGCGCACCTCCTGGGAGGCGTCGCGGTAGCGGTCGAGGAAGAGTTCCTCGCCGCCGATGCCACGCAGCACGCGCAGTCCGGCGACGGTGTCCGAGGCGAGTTCGGTGGCGCGGCCGGCCTTGTCGCGCTGGACGTCGGCCCGCCGGGTGGCGCGGGGCAGCAGGGGCAGTACCGCGAGGGCCAGCACCGGCAGGCCCACGAGCACGACGACGCCGAGCGCGGGCTGGTAGACGACCAGCGCCACGCAGACCAGCACGATGGTGAGCGCGGCCGCGGTGAAGCGGGAGACCGCCTCCACGAACCAGCCGATCTTCTCGACGTCGCCGGTGGACACGGCCACGACCTCGCCGGCCGCGACGCGCCGGGTCAGTGCCGAGCCCAGCAGCGCCGTCCTGCGGGCCAGCAGTTGCTGGACGCGGGCGGCGGCGGTGATCCAGTTGGTGACGGCCGCGCGGTGCAGGAAGGTGTCGCCGAGCGCGTTGCCGACACAGCACAGGATCATGACGCCTCCCGCGAGGGCGAGCCGGCTGCCGGAGCGGTCGACGACCGCCTGGATGGCGAGACCGACGCAGAAGGGCAGGGCGGAGACGGAGGCGAAGTGCAGCAGGCCCCAGGCCAGTGACTTGAGTTGCCCACCGAGCTGGTTGCGGAACAGCCACCACAGGAATCGGGGGCCCGAGCGTGCGTCCGGCACACCCGGGTCGGGATACGGAAGGTCTTGGATCTGCATGACGTCCCAGTGGCTCGTGTCAGGGGGTGCCGTCGCTATGCGGCATCAAGAGGCTGCAAACCGTGAAAGGTTCGCGTCGCGACGTGCCCAAAATCAAGCGGTTTTCCGCGATGGGGCACGAATCCGGCTGCGGTCCGCCACACGGCCTCCACACCACCCGCCGCGGCGCCCGCGCTGCTTCGCGCCCGTCCTGACGGAATGTCCGAAGGGAGTGCGACCATGGACGGATGGCACGTGGTGGTGGACGGCGTACGGCGGTCGCGATGGCGGCCCTTGGAACCCTGCTGGCCGGAACGGCGCTGTCCGCCTGCGGCGGCCCGTCGGGGAACGGCGGGGACTCCCGGGCGGGCGAATCCCCCGGCGAGGCGGGCCGGAGCAGCGCCTCGGCGGACCCGACGAGGATCCCCGGTGTCGGCGACCGGCTCCAGACCCGCATCCCGGGCGACTCGCGCCAGGTGGTCGCGGTGTACGGGGACGGCAGCGATTCCGCCGACTCCACGGTCGTGCTCTACACCAAGCAGGGCTCCGCCTGGCACCGCGACCGGAGTTGGGCGGGGCACAACGGCACGAAGGGGTGGACGACCGACCACCACGAGAACGACAAGCGCAGCCCCGTCGGCGTGTTCACGCTCAGCGACGCGGGCGGCGTGCTCCCGGACCCGGATCCGGCCCCCGGCACAGGGCTGCCGTACAGCAGGTCCGCGAGCTTCGCGGCACCGCGGTGGTGGGCGAAGCCGTACTGGCACGACTTCGACTACGTCATCGCCATCGACTACAACCGCGTCAAGGGCACCCCGCCGAACGATCCGACCCGCCCCGAAGGTGCGTCCAAGGGCGGCTCGATCTGGCTGCACATGGACCACGGCAGCGGTACCTCGGCCTGCGTCAGCCTGCCCAAGCCGGCGATGGAGTACCTGCTGCGCACGCTGGACCCGGACCAGCACCCGGTGGTGGTGATGGGAGACAGGGCGCACCTCAAGGCTTGAGAGCCCGCGCGGGCCGGGGGTCACGCCGTCCGGTGGCCCTCGCCCGTGTCGGGCCCGTCGATCAGGGTGTCCAGCAGTCCGCCCAGCACCGCGCGCTGCTCGTCCGTCAGCGGGGCAAGGATCTCCTCGGCGGCGGAGCGGCGCGCACCGCGCAGTTCCCGCAGGGCGGCGCGTCCGTCGTCGGTCAGCTCGATCCGGATGACCCGGCGGTTGGCGGGGTCCGGGACACGGCGTACCTTCCCGGCCGCCTCCAGCCCGTCGACCAGGGTCGTCACCGCCCGGGGCACGACTTCCAGCCGCTCGGCCAGGTCGGCCATGCGGGGAGGCGAGCCCCAGTGCGCCAGCGTGCGCAGGAGCCGGGACTGGGCCGGGGTGATGCCGAGGTCGCGGTGCTCGAGATGGCGCTTCTGGATGCGGTGCACCCTGCGGGTGAGCCGCAGCAGCTGCTCGGCGAGCAGGCCGTCGGGATCGGGGGCGGTCATACGGGAACAATAACAGGATGATGTTCATTGTGAGTATAGGTAACAATGACCTATGATCCGTAAGGTTGGCGAAAGTCCGCCGCAGGCCCAGCAGGCCTGCCGCCCGAGGATTCCGCCGGCCCTCCTCGCCGCCTCCGAAGGAGCCCATGCACCCCGATCGCGAATCCGCCTGGACCGCACCCGCCGACGCCGTGGAACAACAGCCCCGGCAGGTGCGCCGCATCCTGAAGCTGTTCCGCCCCTACCGCGGCCGCCTCGCGGTTGTCGGCCTGCTGGTCGGTGCCGCGTCCCTGGTGTCGGTCGCCACGCCCTTCCTGCTCAAGGAGATCCTCGACGTCGCCATCCCCGAGGGGCGCACCGGCCTGCTGAGCCTGCTCGCCCTCGGCATGATCTTCGGTGCCGTCCTCACCAGCGTCTTCGGCGTGCTGCAGACCCTGATCTCCACGACCGTGGGCCAGCGCGTCATGCACGACCTGCGTACCGCCGTCTACGGCCGGCTCCAGCAGATGTCCCTCGCCTTCTTCACCCGCACCCGCACCGGCGAGGTCCAGTCCCGCATCGCCAACGACATCGGCGGCATGCAGGCCACCGTCACCTCCACGGCGACCTCACTGGTGTCCAACCTGACCAGCGTGGTCGCCACGATCGTCGCCATGGTCGTCCTCGACTGGCGCCTCACCGTCGTCTCGCTGCTCCTGCTCCCGGTTTTCGTGTGGATCAGCCGTCGCGTCGGCAGGGAACGCAGGAAGATCACCACCCGGCGCCAGAAGCAGATGGCCGCGATGGCCGCCACGGTCACCGAGTCGCTCTCCGTCAGCGGCATCCTGCTCGGCCGCACCATGGGCCGGTCCGACTCGCTCACCCGAGCCTTCGCGGACGAGTCCGAGAGCCTGGTCGACCTGGAGGTGAGGTCGAACATGGCGGGCCGGTGGCGGATGGCCGTCATCACGATCGTCATGGCCGCCATGCCGGCCGTCATCTACTGGACCGCGGGCATCGCCCTGCAACTCGGCGGCCCCGACGTCTCCCTCGGTACGATCGTCGCCTTCGTCTCGCTCCAGCAGGGGCTGTTCCGCCCGACCGTGAGCCTGCTGTCGACCGGAGTGCAGATCCAGTCCTCGCTCGCGCTCTTCCAGCGCATCTTCGAGTACCTCGACCTGCCGATCGACATCACCGAGCGAAAGGACGCCGTCCACCTCGACCACATCAAGGGCGAGATCCGTTTCGAGGGCGTCGGGTTCGGCTACGGCGGCAAGGGCGGTCCGGTCCTCGACGGCATCGACGTGACCGTTCCGGCCGGCAGCAGCCTCGCCGTGGTCGGTCCCACCGGCGCCGGCAAGTCCACGCTCGGCCATCTGGTGCCGCGGCTGTACGACGTGACGGACGGCCGGGTCACCCTCGACGGGGTCGACGTGCGCGACCTCGACTTCGACACCCTCGCCCGCGCGGTCGGCGTCGTCTCGCAGGAGACGTACCTCTTCCACGCCTCCGTCGCCGAGAACCTGCGCTTCGCCAAGCCGGACGCCACGGACGCCGAGCTGGAGGCGGCGGCGAGGGCGGCCCAGATCCACGATCACATCGCCGCCCTGCCCGACGGCTACGACACCGTGGTCGGGGAGCGCGGCCACCGCTTCTCCGGCGGCGAGAAGCAGCGTCTGGCCATCGCCCGCACCATCCTGCGCGACCCGCCCGTCCTCGTCCTGGACGAGGCGACCAGCGCCCTGGACACCCGTACCGAGGCCGCCGTGCAGGGCGCCATCGACGCCCTGTCCGCCAACCGCACCACGATCACCATCGCCCACCGCCTGTCCACCGTCCGTGACGCCGACCGGATCGTGGTCCTCGACTCCGGACGCCTGGCCGAACAGGGCACGCACGAGGCACTGCTGGCGCAGGACGGGAGGTATGCCGCGCTGGTCCGCCGGGACGCCCGACTGGAGCCGACAAGATGAAGATATGCCGGGTTTGTGTGCATACGGCGGTTACCGTGCCCGCATGCAGATGAACACTCCGTCACGGAGCGCGAGAAGCACCAGGAGTGCCAGGAGCGCCAGGAGCACCAGAGGCCCGAGAAGGAGCCTCAGGAGCCCCACAGGCCTCAGAGTCCCTGGAAGTCCCAGAAGTCCCAGAAGCCCCAGGAGAGCGGTCCGGCTGACCCGTCGGGGCCGTATCGCCCTGATCGCGGCCGGCGCCGTCGTGGCCGGTGCCGCCGTGGCGGTGCCGCTGCTGACGACGGACGACGAGGGCGAGTCCCGTCCCGCGTCCCTGGTGATCCCGGAGGGCTGGCGCGCGACCCAGGTCTACGGAGCCGTCGACAAAGCCCTCGCGCTGCCCGCGGGCACCACCAAGAAGTCCCTGGCCAAGGCCAACCTCAAACTGCCCAACGACGCCGAGGGCAACCCCGAGGGCTACCTCTTCCCGGCGACCTATCCGCTCGGCGCGGAACCGACCCCGGAGAAGCTGCTGACGGCCATGGTCGACACGGCGAACAAGAAGTTCACCGGCGCGCCGGTCGCCGCGGGCGCCCAGCGCAACGCGCTGAACGTCTATCAGGCGGTCACCATCGCCAGCATCGTGCAGGCGGAGGCCGCGGCCAACGAGGACATGGGCAAGGTGGCCCGGGTGATCTTCAACCGGCTGGAACGCGGCATGCCACTGCAGATGGACTCCACCATCAACTACGCGCTGGGCCGTAGCACCTTGAAGACCACCACCAAGGACACGAAGATCGACAGTCCCTACAACTCGTACCAGCGCATGGGGCTGCCGCCCACCCCCATCGCCAATCCGGGCGACGAGGCGATGACCGCCGCGATCAACCCGACCCCCGGTGACTGGCTGTACTTCGTCACGGTCAAGCCGGGCGACACGCGCTTCACCGCCGACTACGCCGAACACCGCCGCAACGTGGACGAGTTCAACCGCCTCCAGCAGAGCGCCTCGAAGCAGGCCGGGGGCGAGGCCGAAAAGTGACCGGTCGGGGCGTCACGCGGCGACCGGCTCCTCCTCGGCCAGCAGCCGCCTGATGTCCCGAACGGCCGCGCGTCCCGCCCGGTTGGCGCCGATGGTGCTGGCGGAGGGCCCGTAGCCGACGAGATGGATCCGCGGGTCGGCGACCGCGCGCGTCCCCTCGACCCGGATCCCGCCTCCGGCCTCCCGCAGCCGCAGCGGCCTCAGATGGTCGACGGCGGCCCGGAACCCGGTCGCCCACAGGATGACGTCCGCGGCCACCCGCCGCCCGCCGTCCCACTCCACCCCCTCGGGCGTGATCCGGTCGAACATGGGCTGCCGGTCCAGTACGCCCGACTCCAGCCCGGCCCGGACCGCGTCGTTCAGCGGCAGCCCCGTCACCGACACCACACTCTTCGGCGGCAGCCCCTGCCGCACCCGTTCCTCCACGAGCGCCACCGCGGCCCGGCCCGCCTCCTCGTCGAAAGGGCCCTCGCGAAAGACCGGGGGCCTCCTGGTCACCCACGTGGTGGCCGCGGCGTACGGTGCGATCTCCAGCAGGTGCTGCGTCCCCGAGGCGCCGCCGCCGACCACGATCACGCGCAGGCCGGTGAACTCCTCGGGCCCGGCGTACTGCGCGGTGTGCAGCTGCCGTCCGCGGAAGGTCTCCTGCCCCGGGTAGCGCGGCCAGAAGGGTCGGTCCCAGGTGCCGGTCGCGTTGATCAGCGCGCGCGTCGACCAGGACCCGGCCGACGTCTCGACGAGCAGCCGCCCGTCCGCCCCCTCGCGTACGCCCTGGACGTCCACTGGCCGCCGTACCCGCAGGTCGAAGGTCCGCTCGTACTCCGCGAAGTACCCGCTCACCACCTCGGCGGACGGCCGCGCCGGATCCGCCCCGGTCAGCTCCATGCCCGGTAGGGCGTGCATGCCGTGCACCTTGCCGTACGTCAGCGACGGCCAGCGGAACTGCCAGGCGCCGCCGGGACCGGGGGAGTGGTCGAGCACCACGAAGTCGCGCTCCGGCTCGAAGCCCGTGCGTCGCAGGTGATAGGCGGCGGCGAGTCCGGCCTGACCGGCCCCGATGACGACGACCTCGACCTCGCGTGTGTTGTTCACGCTTCTACCAACGGCGCCGCAGGCCCCGATCTTCCCCCGGTGTCAGGATGGGGTCATGCCAGATGCCTTCACCACCCGAGTCCTCAGCCTCGCCACCGGCTCGGCCGAGCGGGTCGCCGACATCACCGGTGACTGCGAGTCCTTCCTGCGCGACGTGGCGTCCGGCCGCGACGGCCTCCTCAACGTCTTCGTCCCGCACGCCACCGCCGGGATCGCGATCATCGAGACGGGCGCCGGCAGCGACGACGACCTGCTGTCCGCCCTGCACACGCTGCTCCCGGCCGACGACCGCTGGCAGCACCGCCACGGCAGCCCCGGACACGGCCGCGACCACGTCCTGCCCGCCTTCGTACCGCCGCACGCGACGCTGCCGGTGATCGCCGGCCGCCTGGAACTCGGAACCTGGCAGTCGGTGTGCCTGGTGGACACCAACCGGGACAACCCCGACCGCCGGGTCCGGCTGAGCTTCCTGGGCTGAACGGGTGGCGGTGTCCTGCGCCACCGCCACCTCGCCGTGAGCCGCGCCGCCGGAGCGGACCGGGTATCAGGCGTTCACCCGCGTCCGTCCCCGGCCCAGCAGCCGTTTCACCAGCGGCCAGGCCAGCAGCAGCACGATCACCGCGTACACCGTCACCGAGAACGGCGTGTTGACCAGGCCCGACACGCTGCCGTCGCTGATCTGCAGGGCGCGGCGCAGCTGCTGCTCGGCGTTCGGGCCGAGGATGACGCCGATCACGGCCGGCAGGATGGGCAGCCCGTAGCGCCGCATGCCGAACCCGATCAGACCGATGACCAGCAGGATCACCAGGTCGACCACCTCACCGCCGACCGCGTAGGCGCCGACCGCGGCGAAGAACATGATCCCCGCGTAGAGGTACGGCCGCGGGATCCGCAGCAGCTTCGCCCACACCGGTGCCAGCGGCAGGTTCAGGGCGAGCAGCAGCACCATGCCCACGAACAGCGAGGCGATCAGACCCCACACCAGCTCGGGCTCGCGTTCGAAGAGCAGCGGGCCCGGCTGGATGCCGTACTGCTGGAAGGCGGCCAGCATGACCGCCGCGACCGCGGTGGTCGGCAGGCCCAGCGTCAGCATGGACACCAGCGTGCCCGCGGCCGAGGCCGACGCCGCCGACTCCGGGCCGGCCACGCCCTCGATGGCGCCCTTGCCCCACTCGTCCTTGTGCTTGGAAAGCCGCTTCTCCGTGACGTACGACAGGAAGGTCGGGATCTCCGCGCCGCCCGCCGGGATCGCGCCGAACGGGAAGCCGATGAGCGGACCGCGCAGCCAGGACTTCCAGGTGCGCTTCACGTCGGCGCGGCCGAGCCAGGGACGGCCCACCGGAATCGGTTCGGCCGCCCCGCGCCGCAGATGGGCCGCCACCCACAGCGCCTCGCCGATCGCGAACAGACCGACCGCCACGATCACCACGTCCACACCGTCGGCGAGTTGCAGCGAGCCGAAGGTCAGCCGCTGTTGGCCCGTCATCTGGTCCAGGCCCACCAGCCCGATCGTCAGCCCGATCAGCAGCGAGGCCAGGCCTCTGATCCGCGACGAACCCAGCACCGACGTCACGGCGATGAACGCCAGCACCATGATGGCGAAGTAGTCCGGGGCACCGATGTCCACGGCCAGGTCGGCGACCGTCGGGGCGAGGGCCACGAGCAGGACCGTGCCGATCATGCCGCCCGCGAAGTGGCCGATGGCGGCGGCGGCCAGCGCCTGCGCGCCGCGTCCCGCCTTGGCCATCGGGTTGCCCTCCATGGCCGCGACCACGGCGGCGCTCTCGCCCGGCGTGTTGAGCAGGATGGAGGTGGTAGAACCGCCGAACATCGCGCCGTAGTAGATGCCCGCGAACATGATGAACGCCGCGACCGGGTCAAGGCCGTACGTCACCGGCAGCAGCAGTGCCACCGCCATCGCGGGGCCGATGCCGGGCAGGACGCCGATGGCCGTGCCGAGCAGCACACCGAGCGCGGCCCACAGCAGGTTGAGCGGGGTCAGGGCCGTGCCGAACCCGTCCATGAGGGAGTTGAGGGCGTTCATGTCAGAGCACTCCCATCAGCGGACCGCCGGGCAGCGGCACGCCGAGCAGCTTGTCGAAGACGACATAGGTGATCAGGGACAGCACCGCGGCGATCAGCGGATCGCGGTCCACGCGGCGGCTGCCGAGGGCGAAGGCGGCGCCCCAGAAGAGCAGCGCCCCGGCCACGGGGAAGCCGGCCGGCTCGATCAGGGCGGCGGCGCCGAGGAAGATCCCGGACAGCAGCAGCACCGTGCGCCAGTCGGCCGGTTCGGACAGGTCGACGTCCTCGCCGCCCTCGGCCTCGCCCCGGCCGCCGCGCAGCACGTCGACGGCGAGCAGCGCGGCTATCACCAGCAGGCCGACGCCCACCACGACCGGCACGGTCTTGGGGCCGACCGGGCCCCGCTGGGTGATGTCGACGTCCATGGCGAGCGCGTCGGTCAGGACGAGCACGCCGAGCGCCAGCAGCAGGACGCACACGCCCAGTTCGGAGTGGTCGCGCAGCCACGAGCGCCGGCCGGCGGCCGCTTCCCCGGGCTCCTCGGTGAGTTCGGTCCGCGTCGTCACAGCCCCAGCTCCTTCAGCACCGACACCACGCGCTCGTCCTGGGCGTCCAGGAAGTCGCCGAACTCCTCACCGGTCAGGAAGGCGTCGTCCCAGCCGTTCTGGTCCATGGACTTCTTCCACTCGGGGGAGTCGTGCAGTTCCTCGACGAGGCGGGTCAGCTTGTCGCGCTGGGCCTCGGACAGACCGGGCGGAGCGACGATGCCCCGCCAGTTGGTGAAGTTCACGTCGTAGCCGGACTCCTTGAGCGTGGGCGCGTCCTTGAGGTCGTCCACCCGCTCGGGACCGGTCACCGCGAGCACCCGCAGCTCGCCCGCCTTGATCTGGTCCAGGTACTCGCCGACGCCGGAGACCCCGAAGCCGACCTTGTTGCCGAGGATCGAGGCGAGCAGCTCGCCGCCGCCGTCGAACGGGATGTAGTTGACCGACTTCGGCTGGATCCCGGCGGCCTGCGCCATCAGCATCGGCGCGAGGTGGTCGGGTCCACCCGGGGACGAACCACCGCCCACCGGGATCTTCCCCGGATCCTGTTTCCAGGCGTCGATCAGCTCGTCGATCGTCTTGTACGGCGAGTCCTTGCCGACCACGACGACGTCCTGCTCCTCGGTCAGCCGCGCGATCGGCGTGGTGTCGGCGAGGGTCTTGGGCGCGTGGTTGGAGCGGACGGCGCCCACGACGCCGAGACCCATGGACATGGCGAGCTTGCCGTTGCCGTGCTCGCTCACCAGCCGGCTCAGGCCCACGGTGCCGCCCGCGCCGGGCAGGTTGAACACCTCGATGTTGTGGGTGAGCCCGGCGTCCTCGGCGTTCTTCGCGGCCGTGCGGGCGGTGATGTCGTAGCCGCCGCCGGGCGTGTTGGGAACCATGAAGCGCAGGCCCGGAATCTGGGTGCCGGAGTCCGAGTCGTCGCCCGAGGAGAGCAACGGCGGTCCGGCCAGCACGAGCACGGCGGCCCCTAGCAGGGCAAGGGGGGTGCGCAGGCGCACGTATGACACCACCTGTCGGTTGGGTAGTTCGTTGGGGAGGCCCTGTGGGGGAGGGTGACGTGGGCCACATGGTGCCCGCGCGCCTGTCCCGTGTCTTCCTTGCGGAACCAAGGGAGGTTGTGTTCATTGCGGTCGCCGAGACCGCGTGACCGGTTCAGGGCGTCGCATCGCTGTCGGGTCGCCGTTTCGGGGCGTCACATCGCTGTCGGGTCGCCGGTTCATTGCGAAGCAGGCACATCCCTTTCCCTCGCCGCAGGTGGGCGCCATGATGGCGACCCGGCACACCCACCGGTCAGCCCGCCGGTCACCGCAATCCCGTCCCCGCCCCCCGCCCCTCCGTGAGCCGAGAACGAGTCCGCCGTGGCCCCCACCTTCCGCCGTCAGACCCTCGCGGGCGAGATGCTGGTCCTCCAGCTCGCCATCGTCGTGGTCGTCCTGCTCGCGGTGGCCGCCGTCTCGCTCGCCCAGTCCAAGGCCACCTTCAACCGCGTCGAGGGCCGCCGGGTCACCGCCCTGGCCGAGCAGCTGGCCGCCACGCCGCTGGTGCGCAGCCAGCTGCTGCGGCCGGTGCCGCAGGAGGCCCTCGCCCCGCTGGTCAACTCCACGCAGACACAGTCCGGGGTCACCTCCGTCACGGTGGCCGACGCCCACGGCCGGGTCGTCAGCTCCACCGACCCCACGCTGATCGGCGCCCGGCTGCCGCGCGCGAAGGGCGCCGGTGCCACGAGCGGCTGGTCGGGGCCGCTGACCGTGCAGGGCAGCCGGGAACTGGTCGCCCAGGTCCCGGTGCTCGGGGCCACCCGGCAGACCCTCGGCCGCCACCTCGGCACGGTGATGGTCGGCGAGGCCGATCCCACCGTGTGGCAGCGGCTCAGCGGCGCCTCCTCCTACCTCCTCGCCTACCTCGGCGTCGCCAGCGGTCTCGGCGTGGCCGGTTCCTGGCTGCTGGCCCGGCGGGTCAAGCGGCAGACCCTCGGCCTGGAGCCGCGCGAGATCGCCGGCCTCGCCGAGCACCGGGAGGCCATGCTGTACGGCATCGCGGAGGGCGTCGTCGCCCTCGACCCGCAGCACCGGCTCACCCTGGTCAACGAGATGGGCCGGCGTCTGCTCGACCTGCCCGCCGACTGCGTGGGCCAGAGCCTGGACGGCCTCGGCATCGACGGGCGGCTGCGCGACGTCCTCGCGGGCGCCGCCCGCGAGGCGGCCGAACCGCGCGACGAGGTCGTCGTCCGCCACGGCCGGGTCCTGGTCATGAACCGTATGACCGTCACCAAGGACGGCCGCCCGCTCGGCTCGGTCACCACCCTGCGCGACCGCACCGAACTGGCACGTCTGGAGCGGGAGATCGGCTCCTTCCGCTCCACCTCCGAGCTGCTGCGCGCCCAGGCCCACGAGTTCGCCAACCAGCTGCACACCATCTCCGGCCTCATCCAGATCGGTGAGCAGGAGGAGGTGGTGCGCTACGTCCGCGGGCTCAACCAGCGCCGCCAGTCCCTGGACGTCACCCTCAGCCGCCGGGTCCGGGACACCGCCGTGGCCGCGCTGATCACGGCGAAGTCCTCCCTCGCGGCCGAGCGCAGGGTCGCGCTGCGCGTCTCGGACCGCACGGCGCTGGACCGGCTGGAGCCGGCCGACGCCGCCGACGTGGCGACCGTGGTCGGCAACCTCGTCGACAACGCCGTGGACGCCGCCGCGGCCCCGGGCGACGCGCCCGAGGCCTGGGTCGAGGTCGAGCTGCGGCAGGACGCCGCCAGCGTCGAGATCGTGGTCCGCGACTCCGGGCCCGGTGTGGCGCCCGAACTGGCCCAGGAGGTCTTCTCGCACGGCTTCACCACCAAGGCCGCCCGGCAGGGCGAGC
Organism: Streptomyces rubrogriseus; assembly: GCF_027947575.1. Lineage (NCBI taxonomy): Bacteria > Bacillati > Actinomycetota > Actinomycetes > Kitasatosporales > Streptomycetaceae > Streptomyces > Streptomyces rubrogriseus. The sequence continues at coordinate 3,074,818 of NZ_CP116256.1, forward strand.
GCGGCATCGGCCTGGCGCTGACCCGGCTGGTCTGCGAACGTCACGGCGGTGAGATCTCGGTGACCAACACCCCCGAGGGGGCGGTGTTCACCGCACGCATGACCGTCAGCCACCTCACCGACGCGGTGGCGGAAGGAGCAGCACCATGACGGCTACGAGCGGCACGCCCGACGCGACCGCCCCGACCGCCGCACCCCTGGAGACGTCCCCGGGCGCCGCCCCGATCGGCGTGCTCGTCGTCGACGACGACTTCATGGTGGCCCGCGTCCACCGCGCGTTCGTCGAACGGGTCGAGCCCTTCCGGGTGCTCGGGGTCGCGGGCACCGGGGAGCAGGCGCTGGCCGCCGTCGGGGAGCTGCGCCCCGACCTGGTGCTGCTCGACCTGTACCTGCCGGACGTCTTCGGCCTCGACGTCATCCCACGGCTGCGCGCCGCGGGCCACGACTGCGACGTCATGGTCATCAGCGCCGCCCGGGAGGCGGACGCGGTGCGCGGCGCCGTGCGGCACGGCGTGGTCGACTACCTCCTCAAACCCTTCGAGTTCGAGGACCTTCGGGTCCGGCTGCAGCGCTACGCGGTCCAGCGGGGCCGGCTGCTCGGCACGGTGGTGCGCAGCCAGGCCGACGTCGACCGGGTACTGGCCGGGGCCGCGGCACCGGCCGGGCCGGCCCCGGGGCTGCCCAAGGGCATGAGTGTGGAGACCGCCGAACTCGTCGAGCGCGCCCTCCGCGGGGCCGACGGCACCCTGTCCGCCAGCGAGTGCGCGGCGCTGACCGGCATCTCCCGGGTCAGCGCGCGCCGATACCTGGAGTACTTCCACACCGTGGGCAGCGCGGAGGTGTCCCTGCGCTACGGGGTCGCGGGACGCCCCGAACGCCGCTACCGCTTCCGGGGCGCGGTCACCGGCCCGGAGCTCCGGCGCGCAGGCCGTCCATGACGAGGTCCAGGAACCGGGTGACCCGCGGCTGCCAGTTCTCGCCGGGGTCGATCAGCCACAGCCCGCCGAGGACGAGGAAGAAGTCGTCCCCGGTCACTCCGGGCCGAATCGTGCCGGCCTCGTGGTTGGCACGGAGCAGGAGTTCGGCCGCGTCCTCCAGCGGGGTGGGGCGCGGCTTCTCCGGCGCCCCGGGTGCGCTGGTGACCAGCCGGATCGCGTCGGCCAGACCCGCCTTGGTCATCGCGAACTCGGCGAGACGGTCCATCCACTGGCGCAGGGCCAGGTCGGGTTCCCCGGCGGCCAGCATCTCGGGTGCCGCCTCGGCCACCTGCTGCATCCCGTAGCGGTAGATCTCCAGGACGAGCGCCTCGCGGTTGGGGAAGTTGCGGTAGAAGGTGCCCTGCCCGACGCCCGCCTTCTTGGCGATGGCGCTCAAGGGGGCGTTCGCGCAGTGCGTCAGCTCCTCCGTGGCCACGGCCAGGATGCGCTCGCGGTTGCGCTGGGCGTCCGAGCGCAGCGGAGTGTCCGGCTTGTCCTTCTTCGGCTGCGGCACTCGTCCTCCTTTCGGGTTCGTGGCCGAATCCCGACCTTGCTAAGCGGACAGCTGTCCGTTACGTTTTCAGTGAATGGACAGTTGTCCGGTTGTCCGCCCACTCTACCGGCGGACAGCGGCCCCCCCCACCCATGCACCCACTGCCTACAGCCAGTTTTCCCGGTATCCAGACACCAAAGAAGGCTGATCATGGCCCCAGTACCCCCGTCGACGTCCAGCGCCGTCACCCTGAACATCAACGGCGAGAAGCACCAGCTGACCGTCGACCACCGCACCACCCTGCTCGACGCCCTGCGCGAGCGTCTCGACCTCACCGGTACCAAGAAGGGCTGCGACCAGGGGCAGTGCGGCGCCTGTACCGTCCTGGTCGACGGACGTCGCGCCGTCTCCTGTCTGAACCTCGCCGTCGCCGCCGAGGGGCGTGAGATCACCACCATCGAGGGCATGGCCGAGGGCGACCGGCTGCACCCGGTCCAGCAGGCCTTCCTCGACCTCGACGGCTACCAGTGCGGCTACTGCACCCCCGGCCAGATCTGCTCGGCGATCGCGGTCATCGAGGAGCACGCGGCCGGCTGGCCCAGCGCCGCCACCGAGGACGTCCGCCCCGAGGCCGGGCCGCCACCCCTGACGCCCGACGAGATCCGCGAACGGATGAGCGGCAACCTGTGCCGCTGCGGCGCCTACGTCTCCATCGTCCAGGCCGTCACCCGCGCCGCCGAGGCCCACCAGGCCGCGGCCCAGGACGACGACCGTGCCGACCAGGACCTGACCACCGAGGAGACGGCCGCATGAGGGAGTTCGGATACCAGCGCGCCGACGACGTCTCCGGCGCGGTGGCGCTGCTCGCCGCCGACCCGGACGCCCGCTTCCTCGGCGGCGGCACCAACCTCGTGGACCTGATGAAGACCGGCGTCGAGCGTCCCGCCCGGCTCGTCGACGTCCGTGAACTCCCCCTGGACGCCATCGAGGAGACCGCGGACGGCGGACTGCGCATCGGCGCCACCGTCACCAACAGCGACCTCGCCGCCCATCCCGAAGTGCGCCGCCGCTACCCGGCACTGACCCAGGCGGTCCTGGCCGGTGCCTCCGGCCAGCTGCGCAACATGGCCACCGTCGGGGGCAACCTGCTCCAGCGCACCCGCTGCGGCTACTTCACCGACCTGAGCAAGCCCTGCAACAAGCGCGCCCCCGGCAGCGGCTGCTCCGCGGTCACCGGCGAACACCACAACCACGCCGTGCTGGGCGCCTCCGACCACTGCGTCGCCGTGCACCCCTCGGACATGGGGGTGGCCCTCACCGCCTTCGACGCCGTCGTCGGCTACGAAACCCTCGACGGCCCCGGCGAGTTGCCGCTCGCCGACTTCTACCTCCCCGTCGGGGACACCCCGCACCGGGAGACCGCACTGCCGGCCGGCGCGCTGATCACCGGAGTCACCCTGCCGCCCGCCCCGGTCGCCGCCCGCTCCCGCTACCGCAAGGTGCGCGAGCGCGCCTCGTACGCCTTCGCGATCGGCTCGGTCGCCGCCGCGCTCGACGTCGAGGACGGCGTCGTACGCGAGGCCCGGCTGGCCTTCGGCGCGGTCGCCTCGCGGCCCTGGCGGGCCCGCGCGGCCGAGGCCGTCCTCACCGGCGCACCGGCCGACGGCGACACCTTCGCCGCCGCCGCGGACGCCGAACTCGCGGCCGCCAGGCCGCTGCCCGACAACGGATACAAGGTGACCCTCATGCGCAACCTCGCGGTGGCCGTCCTGACCGAACTCGCCGAGGAGACCGCCCGATGACCACCGCCACGACCGGCCGTACGGCGCTCCGGGGCGTCGTCGGCACCGCGCACACCCGCGTCGAGGGCCGCGACAAGGTCACCGGAGCGGCCCGCTACGCGGGCGAGATCCCCTTCGCCGACCTCGCGCACGGATGGCTGGTCCTCTCCACCGTCGCGCGCGGCCGCATCCGCTCCCTCGACACCGAGGCCGTCCTCGCCATGCCCGGCGTGCTCACCGTCCTGCACCACGGCAACGCCCCGCGCGTCGACACCGACTACGTCGGCCTCCTCGGCATCCCGCCGGACCCCACCGCCGCCGTCTTCCAGCAGGACCGGGTGCACCACGTGGGCTGGCCGGTCGCCCTCGTCGTCGCCGAGACGTCCGAGCAGGCCCGGGAGGCCGCCGAGGCCCTCGTCGTCGCCTACGACGAGGAACCGCACGACACCGCCCTCACCGCCGACCACCCGGGGGCCCACCCGGCCGGCGGGGTCATGCCCGGCGAGACCGCCAAGGGCGACCTCGCGGCCGGACTCGCCGCCTCCGCAGTGGTCGTGGACGAGGAGTACACCACTCCCGAAGAGCACCACAGCATGATGGAGCCGCACGCCGCCACCGCCCGGTGGGACGGCGGCCGGCTGGAGGTCGTCGACTCCAACCAGGGCACCACCTGGATCCAGACCGAACTGGCCAGCCTGTTCTCCCTCGACGCCTCCGCGGTACGGGTGCGCTCCGAGCACATCGGCGGCGGCTTCGGCAGCAAGGGCCTGCGCGCCCACCAGGTCGCCGCCGTGATGGCCGCGACCGAACTGCAGCGGCCGGTGCGCGTGGTCATGACGAGGCGGCAGATGTTCTCGCTGGCCGGCTACCGCAGCCCCACCCTCCAGCGCGTCCGGCTCGGCGCCGACGCCGACGGCCGGCTGCGCGCCCTGGAGCACCGCTCGCTGAACCAGACGTCCACCGTCTACGAGTTCGTCGAGCCCAGCGCGGGCGTGGCCCGGGTCATGTACGACGCCGAGGCGCACCACACGGCCAACGAGGTCGCGCCCCTCGACGTGCCGTCGCCGACGTTCATGCGCGCGCCGGGCGAGGCACCGGGCTCCTTCGCCATCGAATCGGCCCTCGACGAACTCGCCGAGCGCGGCGGCATAGACCCCATCGCCCTGCGCCTGCGCAACGAACCGGAGGTCGGCCCGGTCTCCGGTCTGCCCTTCAGCAGCCGCAACCTGGACGCCTGCTTCCGCGAAGGAGCCCGGCGGTTCGGCTGGGCCGGGCGCGACCCGCGACCCGGCGTTCGCCGTGACGGGCGCTGGCTGCTGGGCACGGGCACCGCCGCCGCCTCCTTCCACTCGGGTGCCGGTCCCTCCACGGCCGTCGTGACCGCCGAGGCCGACGGCGGGTTCACGGTACGGATCGCCGCCGCCGACATCGGCACCGGCGCCCGTACGGCGCTCACCCTGGTCGCCGCCGACGCCCTCGAGGTCGCGCCCGACCGGGTCCGGGTGCGCATCGGTGACAGCGACTTCGGCCCCGCGATGATCGCGGGCGGCTCGATGGGCACGCGGTCCTGGGCCTGGGCGGTCACGGAGGCGGCCCGCGAACTGCGGGAGCGGCTGGCCCTGGGCACGACGATCCCGCCGGAGGGCATCACCGTACGGTCCGACACCACCGCCCTGCTCGGCGCCCTCGCGCAGAAGGAACGGCACTCCTTCGGCGCGCAGTTCGCCGAGGTCGCCGTGGACACCGCCACCGGCGAGGTGCGGGTGCGTCGGATGCTCGGCATCTTCGCGGCCGGCCGGATCGTCAACCCGCTCACCGCCCGCAACCAGCTCGTCGGAGGCATGGTCTGGGGCATCTCCATGGCCCTGCACGAGGAGGCGGTCCGGGACCGGACGAGCGGCGGCCTCTACGCCCCCGACCTCGCCGGCTACCACGTGGCTACCAACGCCGACGTGGGCGACATCCAGGCCGACTGGGTGGACGACCCCGACCCCGACGACCCGGTCGGCATCAAGGGCGTCGGCGAGATCGGCATCGTGGGCGCCGCGGCGGCCGTCGCCAACGCCGTCTGGCACGCGACCGGCGTACGCCACCGCAACCTGCCGATCCGGCCGGACCGGGTGCTGTCGGCGGTGCCCGCGAGCTCGGGAGCGGCGGATGCTTGACATCGCCGAGGAGCTGGACCGCTGGCTCGCCGAGGGCCGGGAGTTCGCGGTCGCCACCGTCGTCGCCGTGGGGGGCAGCGCGCCGCGCGGTCCCGGCGCCGCCCTCGCCGTCGACAGCGCGGGCACCGTGATCGGCTCGGTCTCCGGCGGTTGTGTGGAGGGCGCGGTGTACGACCTGTGCGCCGACGCCCTGCGCACCGGGGAGACGCTGCGCGAACGCTTCGGCTACAGCGACGAGGACGCCTTCGCGGTCGGACTGACCTGCGGCGGGATCGTCGACGTACTGGTCACGCCGGTCGGCGCCGACGCGCCCTCGCGCGAGGTGCTCCGGGCGGCGCTGGCCACGGCCGCCCGGAGCGGGACCGCGGCCCTCGCCCGGGTCGTCGAGGGTCCGCCCGAGCTGCTGGGCAGGGCGCTGCTCGTCCGGCCCGACGGTTCGCACGCGGGAGGCCTGGGCGGCCACCCCGACCTGGACCGCACCGCGGCCGCCGAGGCCGGTGCCCTGCTGGACGCCGGGCGCACCGGCACGGTCGGACTCTCGGAGGACGGTTCGCACTGCCCCGGCGGGCTCACCCTGCTCGTCGAGACCAGCGTGCCGCCGCCCCGCATGATCGTCTTCGGCGCGGTCGACTTCGCCGCCGCGCTGGTGCGGGCCGGGAAGTTCCTCGGGTATCACGTCACGGTGTGCGACGCCCGGCCCGTCTTCGCCACCCCGGCCCGTTTCCCCGAGGCCGACGAGGTCGTCGTCGACTGGCCGCACCGCTACCTGCGGGACACCCCGACCGACGGGCGCACGGTGCTGTGCGTGCTCACCCACGACGCCAAGTTCGACGTGCCACTGCTGGCGGAGGCGCTGCGGATGCCGGTCGCGTTCGTCGGCGCGATGGGCTCGCGCCGTACCCACGAGGACCGCGACCGCCGACTGCGCCAGGCCGGTCTGAGCGGGGACGAGCTGTCCCGGCTGCGTTCACCGATCGGCCTCGACCTCGGCGCCCGTACCCCCGAGGAGACGGCCCTGTCCATCGCGGCGGAGATCGTCGCGGCCCGCCGCGGCGGTACGGGCGTCCCGCTGACGGGCGGGGCGGCACCGATCCACCGGGAGGCGGCGGGGCGGCCCCCCGAGGAGAAGGCGAGGGAAGCGGCTGCCTGAAAAAGGGAGGGAAGCGGCTGCCTGAAGAAAGGGAGGCGGCTGCCTGAGGAATCCGGACAGGGCGGTCGCCCGAGAAGGAGGCTCAGGGCAGCGCCGACTCGCCGGCCAGGCGCACCGAGCACTCCAGCAACATGGCGTGCACGAAGGCCTGCGGGAGGTTTCCGCGGAGCTGGCGCTGGCGCACGTCGTACTCCTCGGCGAACAGCCCGGTCGGCCCGCAGGCCGCGCGGGTGCGCTCGAACCAGCGGAACGCGTTCACCCGGTCGCCGACCCGGTGCGTGGCGAGCGCCATGGCGAAGCCGCACAGCAGGAAGGCGCCCTCGGCCTCGCCCAGCGGCACCCCGGGATGTTCGAAGCGGTACAGGTACCCGTCCTCGGACAGGCGGGATTCGACGTAGGCGCGGGTGGCGGCGTCGCCGTCGTCCCCGAAGGTGCAGCCGCGGGCCATCGGCACCAGCAGCGCGGCCTCGGGCCCGTCGTCGTCCTCGGCCCGCCGCCAGCGGCCGTCCGCGTGCAGGCACCGACGCCGGGTCTCCCGCAGCACCGTGTCGGCGAGGTCGGCGCACCGGCGCCCCGCGACCCCGGGCAGCACCTCGGCCATCCGCCGCAGACCGCACACCACGCTCAGCCGGGAGTGGGTCCACCACCGGTCCTCCAGCTCCCACAGACCGGCCTCCGGCTTCAACCACTGCCGCTCGACGACGTCCACGGCGACGGCGGCGGCCCGTTCCGCCTCGTCGGTCAGGCGGTCGTGCGCGGCCGCCGCCGCGAACAACTGCAGCGCCTCGCCGAAGGTGTCCAGCTGGAACTGGGCGCCCGCGTCGTTGCCGACGTGGTCGTTGCCGCCGGGATAGCCGGGCAGCCGCAGGGAACGCTCCTTCCCGACCGGCCGCCCGTCGACGGTGTAGGCGGGCCGCACCCGGTCGCCGTCCGCGAGGATGCGCTCGGCGACGAAGCGCACGGCGTCGTCGACCAGCGGGTGCGGCCCGTGCGCGGCGACCGCGAGAGCGGCGTAGCACTGGTCGCGCAGCCACGCGTAGCGGTAGTCGTAGTTGCGCCCGCTGTTGGCACGTTCCGGCAGGGACGTGGTCGCTGCGGCCACCATCCCGCCGGAGACGCTGGTCAGCCCGTGCAGGACGGCGTACGCGTGCCGGGCGTCGCGGGGCGCGACCAGCCGGGAGCAGTCGGGCACGGCCCGCCGCCACTCCTGTTCCGTGGCTCGCCACAGCGCGTCGGCGTCGAGCGGTTCGGTCTCCCGCCCCGAGGACAGTTCGAGGACGAGGTCGTGCGTCTCGCCCTCGCGCAGCCGGAATTCGCCGCGCAGCCCCGCCTCGTCGCGCCACACCGCGTCCGGGGCCCCGGCGAGCCGCATCCGCAGCCCCTGCGCCCCGGCCGTCCACACCCCGTGTTCCCGCCGGCGGTCGCCCATCCGGACCTGCCCGAAACCGGGCCGCGGGTCCAGGTCCAGGTTGAGGCGCGCCTCGCCCCGCTCCACCCGCATGCGGCGCAGCAGCACGAGCCGGTCCGTGCGGGCCGGCAGGGCCAGCGCCTCGCGGCACTCGATCACACAGTCGGCGGTCACCCACCGGCTGATCCGGATCAACGTGCCCTCCTCGTAGGAGCCGCCCCAGACGTGCCAGGGGTCCGCGGGCTCCACCGTGAAGTGCCCGGCCCCGCCGATCAGCGCGGAGAACACCGCGTCGTCGTGCCACCGCGGGGCGCACAGCCACACGATCCGGCCCCGGGGGTCCAGGACGGCACCTCGTTCACCGTCGGCGAGCACGCCGTACTCGCGCAGGGCCCAGGGCGGACAGGACGTGTCCGGTGCCGCCGTGCGCCGATCGTCGCTGTCGTTCATGACGCTACGGCTATCCCGGCGCCGGTGACCGAAACGACGACGCCGTCCCTGCGGTCCCCGTCGCCCCTGCGGTCCCCGCCGTGCCCGCCGTCACCGTCGTCCCCGCCGCCGCTGCCGTTCCCGGCGTCCCCGTGGCCCCACCTGCGCCGTGCTCGCCCAGCGGGCCCACCGCCAGCCCCGCCTCGCGGCAGTCGCGCACGATGTCCGGCAGCGCGCCGAGCGTGGCCCGCCAGCTGCCCGGGGCGGAGGCGTGGTCGGTGTCGTGGAGGAGGACCGTGCCACCCCCGCACAGATCGGCCGCGACGGTCGCGCGTACCGAGGCGGGCGTGGCGTCGTGCCGCCAGTCCTTGCCCCACGCCGTCCACAGCACGGGGCGCAGCCCGGCCCGCCGGGCGGCCGCCCAGCGACCGGAGGTGAGGATCCCGTAGGGCGGCCGGTACCAGCGCGGCACACGTCCGGACACCTCGTCCACCACCCGGACGGCACGCAGCAGCTCGCGCGTGTCCCGCGCCGGCGACGGCCACCAGGGGCGGTCGTGCGTCCAGCCGTGGACGGCGAGTTCATGTCCGCGCCGGACCAGCTCACGGGTCAGCGCTGGGTGGCGTAGGGCGTTCTCGCCCAGGACGAAGAACGTGGCCCGTACTCCGAGTCCGTCCAGCGCGTCGAGGAACTGCGGCGTGGACGCCGGGTCCGGGCCGTCGTCGAAGGTGAGCGCGACATGGCCGGGGCTGCCCCGGCCGGCCAGGCCAGGGAACCGTCGGCGGCGCAGTTCCGGCAGCCAGGTCGCGGCCGGACCGATGTGGGCCAGCGCGGCGGCGACCGGAGCGAGGGCGTACACCGCCCGTCCGGTGGGAAACGCGTGACGCATCCGTGGTGCCTCCGGTCCGTTCACCCAGCTCCGTCCTGGTCACCGCTTCTCCGCCCGCGCGGGACCGTCCCGAGCTGCCGGGGCCGTGTCCCAGGCGCCGTGCACCGACGGTGCCCGGGCCAGCCCGACGCTGCCGATGCCGATCAGCGCCACGCCGATCAGCTCGGGCAGCACCCGCACCCCGAGCAGGATCTCCTCGCCGAACAGGGCCCAGCCCAGGGCGACGCTGGTCAGCGCGTCGCCGAGGGTCAGCGCGGGCTGTGAGGCCGCGAGGGTCCCCGCCCGCAGGGCGCTCTGCAGCAGCAGGAAGCTGGCCACGCCCAGGACGGCCGTGGCGTACGGCGGCCACTGGGTCAGCACCTCGCCCACCCCCTGGGAGAGCCGCCCGGTGAGTTCCTTGAGCAGCGCCGCCGTACCGCCGAACCCCACCGCGGACGCCGATCCGAACAGCGCCGCGCGGGGCGCGCCGTGCACCAGGCTGCCGACCGAGGCGAGGACCGTCATCAGGACGAACAGCGCCAGCCCCGCCCAGACCCAACGGCCGGCGGTGGCGGTGTCGTGACCGGGCGCCGGGGCGGCCGCGCCCAGGAACAGTGCGAGCCCCACGGCCAGCGCCACGAACGCCAGCCACGTCCGCGAGTCCGGACGCCGATGGAAGACCACACTGCCGACCACGAGGGTGAACAGCAGTTCGGTGGCCATCAGCGGCTGGACGACGGCCAGGCTGCCCACCGCCAGCGCGGCCGCCTGCAGCACCGTCGTCAGCGCGAGCAGCGCCGCCCCGCCGACCCAGTACCGGTCGCGCACCAGCCGCAGCAGTGAGCGCAGCATCGTGTGCCGGGCCCCCGCCCGGTCCTCGTCCTGCGCCGCGGCCCTGCGCTGCAGTACCGACGCCGCCGCGTTGGACAGCGCCGCGAACAGGGCTAGGACGACGGTGAGGACACTCACCGCGGCGTGCTCCCGGTCATCCGAACCGTGCGGCCAGCCGCCGGTACAGTCCCGGGGCCGCGCCCCGCACCCGGCAGGGCAGGCGCAGCCACGAGGGCACGTACACCTCGTCCCGGCCCCGCAGCACCGCGGTCCGCACCGCCTCGGCCACGCGCTCGGGAGGTACCGGGCGCGGCCTGGACCGCCGGTAGGGGGCGCCCCGGCGCTCGAAGAACGGGGTGTCGACGACGCCCGGCACCACATGGGTGACGCCGACGCCCGTGCCCCGCAACTCGTAGCGCAGCGAGTCCGCGAAGGCACCGATCGCGGCCTTGGCGGCGGAGTACACGGCCTCGTCGCGCACCGCGACACTGCCCGCCAGCGAGCCGATGAGCACCACCCGCCCCGACCCCGCCGCCACCATCCCCGGCAGCAGCAGCCGCACCAGCCGCAACGTGGCCAGCACGTTGATGTCGAGCACGTCGTCGATGGTGCGCGGGGGCATGTCCAGGAACTCCCCGGCCCAGCCGACCCCGGCTCCCGCCACCAGCAGATCCACCGGCCCCGCGGTGGCCAGCGTGAAGTCGGTGAGCTGCCGGCCGGCGCCGGGGAGGGTGAGGTCCGCGGCGAACGCGGTGGCCGACGTGTCGTCGGCGACCTGGCGCAGCCGCACCGGGTCGCGGCCCGTGAGCACCAGCCGCCAGCCGTCCTCGTCACCCAGACGGCGGGCCACGGCCGCGCCGATGCCGGAGGACGCCCCCGTCACGAGCGCCGTACGGGTCCGCGGGTCCCGGTGTCCGACGGGCTGCCGCCGGGGCCTCGCACGGTCCGCGTCGGGTGCGACGACCTGCGGTCCGGGGACGGACCGGGGACGGGAGAACGCATGGACCATGGGGACCACCTTGGCTCGGGGCGGGCACCGGGAAGCGGCCGACCTCGCGGTCGGGCTCCCGGCATCCGGCCGGACGGGCGGTCACGGAGTATCCCCCAGGGGCCGCCCGAAACGCCCGCTTGTGCGATGGTTTGGAACCCGTGGCACCGGCAACTTGGTCCGTCGTGCATCCTCGCAGCTCATCAGTGCCCCGGCGCCCCGGCACCCCGCGCGGCCCGCAGGGCGGCAGACGTCTGCTGGTGATCAGCGCGAGCATGGGTGCGGGCCACGACACGGTCGCCGCCGAACTGGTCCGGCGGGCCCGGGAACGCGGTGACACCGCCCAGACCGTCGACGTCCTCGCCCTCCTGCCGTACGGCCTGGGCACGATCCTCAGGTGCTTCTACCGCGGGTCCGTACGGCACTTTCCGTGGGCGTACGCCGCCCTCTACCGCCTCTTCCTGCGACCCGGCGCCGGACGCCGGCCGAGCGGGACGCCCCTGGCCCGGCTCGCCGGAGACCGGCTGCGACAGTTGGCCGCACGCACCGGCGCGGACGTGGTCGTGCCCGTCTTCCACCTGGGTGCCCAGCTCACCGGGCACCTACGGGACCGCGGGCTGCTGCCCGTGCCCAGCGTCGTCCTCGTGATCGACTTCGAGCTCCACCGGCAGTGGCTGCACCCCGGCAACGACCACTGCCTGTGTCTCACCGAGCAGGCGGCGCGCGAGGTGCGGGGGAGCACCGGCACTCCGGCGGGAACGTGCGGTCCCGTCGTGGCGCCCGAGTTCTCCGCCGACCACGTTCCCGGGGCGGCCCAGTGGAGGGAGACTTTCGACCGGCTCGGCCCCGGGCGGCCCGCCGTGCTGCTGTCCGCCGGTGCCTGGGGCGTCGGCTCGCACCTGGACGCCACCGTCCGGCACCTGGCCGACCACGGCTATCTGCCGGTCGTGCTCTGCGGCGACAACCGGCGGCTGCGCCGCACGCTGTCCGGCACACCCGGTGTCCTCGCCCTGGGCTGGGTGACGGACATGCCGGGCCTGCTGCACGCCGCCCGTGCCCTGATCGACAACGCGGCCGGTCAGACCGCCGTGCAGGCGCTCGCGGCCGGACTGCCGGTCGTGGGCCATCGCCCCATACCCGGTCACGGCGCGGACGGCGTCCGGCGGATGGCCGCGCTGGGCGTCTCCGAGGTCGCCGAGGACCGGACCGCGCTGCTCGAAGCCCTGGCGCGGCTCACCGCACCCGGCCGGGACCGGCGCCGGCGGATCGCCGCCGGACGCGCCCTGTTCACCGGCAACGCGGACGCCCTGACACTGGTGACCGACCTCGCCGACGCCGCACGTGCGGGCGTACGGCGGTGAGAGAGCGCCGCGAGCACGGCGGGGGAGCGAGGCGGGGGAGCGAGCGGGGAGCTTACGCCCGTTTTCCCGGACGTACACAGGGCACCCGCCCGGGGCGCGAACCGGCACAAGGAGGCGACGCCGTGCGGCTCGACGAGTTCCTCACCAGGGTCCGCGACCGCGGTGAGTTCCACGGCGACGACGAGGCCGAGCAGGTCGCCACGGCCGTGCTGTGGGTGGTCGCGTCCCGCATCCCGCCGGGGGAGGCCGCCGACCTGGCCCGCGACCTGCCCGCACCCCTGGACGACGCGCTGCGCCTGGAACGCGGGCGCCCCGAGACCTTCGGGCGCGAGGAGTTCCTCCGGCGGGTGGCCCAGCAGACCGGTGCCCGGCCGCGCACCGCCGAGTGGGACGCGGGCGCCGTGCTGTCCACCCTCGCCGAGGCCGTGCCCCGTGAACGCCTCGACCGACTGCTGGCCGACCTGCCCGCCGACTGTGCCGACCTCTTCGGCGGTCCGGCACCCCACTGAGAGCGGCCCCGGAGAGACAGGGCACCGAGACCGAGGAGACACCCATGACGGACGTTGAGCAGCGCTACGCCGACGGCGAGGAGACACCTCTCCTCGGGTACGCGGCGCTGGCCACGACCTTCGCGGCCGCTGCCGGCGCGTTCACGGTGACGGCATGGCGCCGTGGGGTCCGGCTGCCCGACTCCGTCCCCGCCTGGGACGTGGTCCTGCTGGGAACGGCGACGTTCAAGGCCTCTCGGCTGCTGACCAAGGACAAGGTCACCAGCTTCCTGCGGGCCCCCTTCACCCGCCGCGAACGGGAGGGCAACGCCAACGAGGTGATGGACGCCGGGCGCGGGACCGGTCTGCGCCGTGCCGTCGGTGACCTGATCTCCTGCCCGTTCTGCACCTCCGCCTGGGTGGCCGGCGGGCTCGTGGGCACCTACGCCGTCGCGCCCAGGGCGGGGCGGCTGGTGTGCGCGGGCCTGAGCGCGGTCGTGGTGTCGGACTGGCTGCAGTACGCGTGGAGCCTGACGGCGCAGAAGGCCGAGGAATGAGCCGAGGAAGGTGCCGGGGAACGAGCCGGGCAGGGAACGGAACGAGGCCCGGGGCCGGGCGGCCGGTCAGTCGCGCTCGGCGCGCTCCGCCCGCTCGGCGTGCAGCTTCTTCACCCGGACCGCCTCCTTGCGCACGTCGGCCTGGACCGCCTGCTCCCGCTCCAGCCACTCCGGGCGCTCCTGCTTCAGGGCGTCGATCTGCTCCGTGGTCAGCGGCTCGGTGACCCCGCCCCGGTGCAGGCCCGCGATGGAGACGCCCAGCTTCGCCGCCACCACCGGCCGCGGGTGCGGACCGTCGCGCCGCAGCTCGCGCAACCACGCGGGCGGGTCGGCCTGGAGCGCGTTCAGCTCGGCACGCGTGACGACGCCCTCCCGGAAGTCGGCGGGTGTGGCCTCGAGGTACACACCCAGCTTCTTCGCCGCGGTCGCGGGCTTCATGGTCTGGGTGTTCTGGTGCGACGTCATGCGGTCAAGGGTATCGATCGTGTGAGTGGCTCCCGACCACGACCGGTAACCTGGCCGGGTGACAGGCTCGGAAGCTCCCCCTTCGTTCCGGCTCGCGTACGTCCCGGGGGTGACGCCCGACAAATGGGTGCGCATCTGGAACGAGCGGCTGCCGGACGTCCCCCTCGCCCTGACCCAGGTCCCCGCCGCCGAAGCGGCGGGCGTGCTGCTGGGCGGCGACGCCGACGCCGGGCTCGTACGCCTGCCCGTCGACCGTACGGCGCTCAGCGCCATCCCCCTCTACACCGAGACCACGGTCGTGCTGGTCCCCAGGGACCATCTGGTCACCGCGGCCGACGAGGTGACCGTCGGGGACATCGCCGACGAGATCGTGCTGCACCCCCTGGACGACGTCCTGGACTGGGAGCGGCTGCCCGGCAGGCCCGCGCTCGAGCGCCCGGCCACCACCGCGGACGCCGTCGAACTGGTGGCGGCCGGGATCGGGGTGCTGCTCGTGCCGCTGTCGCTGGCCCGCCTGCACCACCGCAAGGACCTCACGTACCGCACGGTCGCGGACGCCCCGGAGTCGAGCGTGGCCCTGTCCTGGCCCGAGGACGCGCACACGGACCGGGTCGAGGACTTCATCGGCATCGTCCGGGGCCGGACCGTCAACAGCACCCGGGGCCGACAGCCGGAACCGGCGGGCTCCAAGGGCGGACGCACCGAAGGGGCCCCCTCCGCGCGTCGCAAACCGGCGGCCGGGAAGGCGGGCGGCAGGACGGGCGGAGCCGCGGGCGGCAAATCCGGCGGGAAGCAGACCGGGAGTGCCCGGCGCGGCACCGGCGGCAGCCACCGGGGCGCGAGCGGCGGCAAGGGCAAGGGCGGCGGACGCGGCGGCAGGCCGCGTCAGCGCTGACCCCGACGGCGGACCGGCCACCGCCGGTCCTCGGCGGACCGGCCACCGCCAGCCCTCGGTGGACCCGTCACCGGTCGTCGGCAGACCCGCCACGGCCGACCCATCCCCCCCAACACGTCAGCGGACCGTCGGGCTGGGCGTCGGTGCGGAGGTGTTGACCTCGAGCCCGGGCGGCGCGGTGAGCGAGAGCACCGGCTCGCCGGGCTGCGGGGCCGGCGGTGTGAGCTGTGCCTTGGGCAGGTTCGGTGGCGCGGTCTGCTGGAAGTTGACCTGGTCGAAGTTGACCAGCCCGGTCTTCTCCAGCACGGTGATGTGGTCGAGGACGGTGTCGTTGGCCTGGTCGGCGAGCTGCCGCACCAGGGAGTTCTTGGTGTTGGCCCGGATGTTGGCGATGGCCGGGAAGATCTGGCCGTGCGTGATCCGCATGATGTTGACCGCGGTGGTGTCGAACTGCTTGCCCGTCGTCCCGTTCACGGTCGAGACGAACTGCTGCTGCTGCGGTGAGGCCAGGTTGGGCAGGGTGATGCCCAGCTCCGGTGCGATCCTGCGGCAGGTGGCGTCCAGCCGGGAGTGGCCGACGACCAGGTGCTCACCGGCCTCCTTCATCTCCGGTGTCGTCCCCCGCTCCATGGCCATCAGCCCGAGCGGATGCTCCCACAGCCCCGCGGCACGCACCTTCACCACGAAGTCCCGGTCCTGCTCGGTGAGCGGCCCGTACCGCGTGTTGGTGACGACCCGGGCCTGGTCACTGCCCGCGTTCTGCACCCCGAGCATGGCCGGGTAGGCGAGGGCGGTGAGGGTGAGGACCAGGGCACCGGCCACGAAGGCGGTCCCTGCCGTGGTGCGCGTGATGCGCATCGTGCCTCCTGGGGCGAAGACAGGCTCGGACACCAGGAGATACGGATTCGAGAAGCGATCTGATCACCGTTTCGAGCACTTGCTCATATCGTTTCCCCCACATCGTTTCGGTCGGTCCGCAGCCAGTCGTGTGCCGCCCGCGCGGTGAACTCCTCCTGGCCACCGCGCACCAGCAGTTCCGCGGTGGCGAACTCCGGTGCGTCGGCCTGCCCCGCGACGTACGGGATCGCGATGCAGCGCATTCCGGCCGCGTGCGCGGCGGCGGCACCGGGAGCGGCGTCCTCCAGCACCACGCAGCGGGCCGGGTCCGCGCCCAGCCGGCGGGCGGCCTCCAGGAAGACGTCGGGGGCGGGTTTGCCGCGTGCCACTTCGTCGGCCGAGACGACCGTGCGCAGGTGTGCGTCCAGGCCGGTGCGCGCCAGGATCGTCGCGATGGCCTCGGGCGAGGATCCCGAAGCCACCGCCATCGGTACGCCCTCGCCCGCCAGCAGTTCGACGAACTTCCGCATCTCGGGGTACGCGCGGGCCGAGGTGCGGGCGAGCCCGAGATAGTGCCGGTTCTTCACGGCGAGCAGTTCCCCGACCGTGGCCCGCAGCCCGTACCGCCGCTTCCAGTCGGCGACCGTCTCCTGGGTGCTGATGCCCACGTACGTCTCATGATCGGCCCAGGTGAAGTCCGGGACACCGTACTCGGCGAGGGTGCGCCGACCCGCTTCGTAGTAGTTCGGCTCGCTGTCCACGAGCGTTCCGTCGAGATCGAAGATGACCGAGATGCCGCCCCGGGGGCCCATGGTGCTCATGGCGTCCAGGATGCCAAGGATCACCTGCGGGCCGAGCGCCCGATCGACTCCACCAGGGGCAGCAACCGGTGCGGCACGCGCTCGCGCAGCGCCACCTCGCTGCGGGTGCGGACCACGCCGGGCAGACTGATCAGCTTCTGCACCACGTCTTCCAGGTGCGCGTTGTCACGGGCCACGACGCGGGTCAGCAGGTCCCCGCCACCCGTGATGGAGAAGGCCTCGACGATCTCCGGCACGGCCGCCAGCGCCTCGCCCACCTCGTCCAGGTGGCCCTGGGTGACCTCGATGTGCACGAACGCGAGCACCGGATGGCCCAGGGCGGCGGGGGAGAGGGACGGAGCGGTACCGGTGATCACGCCGTCCCGCTCCAGGCGGTCGAGGCGGGCCTGGAGAGTGCCGCGGGCGATCCCGAGGAGGCGGGCGTACTCGCGCACGCTGGTGCGCGGCTGCTCCAGCAGCAGCCGCAGGATGCGGGTGTCGAGTTCGTCGACGGCCATCGCGGGTCCGGCCCCCTTCAGTCGGCCATTGGCTCTCCGGTGGCCGCAGGCATGCCGTGATCACAGTACCAATGGCCCACTCCGACGGCAGCCTGTTGAGCCACTGGCGTCCGGGATGCTCCTATAGACGTGTCGATGGCGCTGCGGACCCCGCGGCGCCTTTTGCGTGTGGTGACTTCCGGGCCGGTGGCGTGAGCGAGCGAGGGGGCGGTAATCAGTGCTGAAGAAGGTGTTCGTGAGCCCGGACCCGGGACGGTCCCGGCTGCGGTTCGCGGCCCGGGCCGTCCTCGGCATCGGGCTGGCCGTCGTGGTGTGCGGACTGGCCGGTACGTCCCTGATCGGCGCGATCATCGGGGGCCTCGCCGCCCTGCTCGCGCTCTTCACCGTCACCGACGCCACCGTGCGCGGTCAGGCCTTCACCACCGCGCTGCTGCCGGTCGCCGGGCTGCCCGTGCTCACCGCGGCCGCCGCGCTGCACGACCTCCCGGTGGCCCGGGATCTCACCTTCCTCGCCGTCGTCGGCGCCGGCGTGTACGCGCGTCGCTGGGGCCCGCGCGGGCACAGCCTCGGCGTCTTCGCCTTCATGACCTTCTTCATCGCCCAGTTCCTGCACGCCACCACGGACCGGCTGCCCGAGATGTTCGCCGCCGTCCTGCTGTCCGTGGCCACCGCCGCGGCGGTGCGGTTCGGACTGTGGTGCTACGAGCGCCGCCGGCCCGCGCCCGCCGTCCCCGCGCCGCCCGCCGGCACCGGACTGGCCCGCATCACCACCCGGCAGGCCGTGCAGGCGACCGCGGGCGCCGGTTTCGCCCTGGTCGTGGGCCAGCTGGTGTCCGGCGACCGCTGGTACTGGGCCGTCGGCGCCACCTGGTGGGTGTTCGTCAACACCACCTCGCGCGGCGAGACGCTGGTGCGCGGCTTCCGCCGGGTCCTCGGCACGGTCGTCGGCATCGGGCTGGGCTTCCTGATCGCCGTGCCGGTGGCCGGAGCGCCGGTGCCCACCGCCGTACTCGCCGCCGCCTGCGTCTTCGGCATCTTCTACACCGCCGCGGTCTCCTACACCTGGATGATGCTCTGCGTCACCCTGCTCGCCGAGCTGCTCTACGGCCTCCTGGGCGTCCTCGGCCCCGGCCTGCTCGCGCTGCGGATCGCCGAGACCGGCGTGGGTGCGCTCGGCGCCGCGCTCGCCGTGCTCTTCGTCCTGCCCGTCACCACGCACGCCGTCACCGACGTCTGGATCCAGCGCGCCCTGCGCTGCGTGCACGCCTGCACCGCGGAGGCCGCCGCCCGGCTCGCCGGAACCGAGGGCGCCGATCCGGCGCCGCGCGTGGCGGAGCTGGAGCAGCTGCTGGGCCGGGTACGGCTGTCGGTCGCCCCGCTCGTGCACCCGCTGAGCCCGATGCACGGCCGCAGGCGGCGGGCCCGCCGGGTCCTTGACCTGCTCGACGACTGCGCCCGGGAGATCCGGGGCCTGGTCGCCGTGGCCGCCGACCCCGAAGCCTCGCACGACGCACGGCTGGCCGCCGCCTGCTGGCGTGTCGAGGCCGCGGTCGAGGCACTCACCGGCGGAGGCGCAGTGCCCGCCCGTACCGGCGGACCGCGCGCCGCCGAACCCGCGCTGGCGCACCTCCACGACCTGGAACAGGCCCTCGCCGAACTCGCCACGCCCCTGCGCACCCCCTCCGGTTCGCGCCTGGCCGGCGCCTGACCCGGCTCGCCCGCCGCCCCCGCGACACCCGTTTGGTCTAGACCGCGCGTGATCGACTGCTACCGTCGCTCCCGGGCGGACGATCAGGCCGGGCGACCGGGACGGCACTCGACGCGACGCAGGACGAAGCAGGCAGTCGAAGCGGGCAGACGAAGCAGGGCGAGAGGGGCAGCGGTGACGGACGGCGGCAGGCGGCAGCGGCGGGCATACATCGGGTCGTTCACGGCGGCCGGCGGCCCCGGGATCCTGACGGCGACCGTCGCCCCCGACAGCGGCGCCCTCACGGTCGTGAGCGGTACGGACGGTCTGGCCGACCCCTCCTACCTGGCCCTGGCGCCCGACGGGGACACGCTCTACGCCGTCAGCGAGACGGCCGAGGGCGCGGTGGCCGCCTACCGGGTGAGCGGGGACCGGCCCGAGCCCGCCGGGCGGCCGGTGTCCGTCGAGGGCGACGGGCCGACCCACCTCAGCCTGTACGCCGGGCACGTGCTGACCGCCAACTACGGCTCCGGCACCGTCACCGCCGTACCGGTCCGCGCCGACGGCACCCTCGCCCGCTCCGCCTCCGGCGTGCTGCGGCACACCGGCTCCGGCCCGCACGCCCAGCGCCAGCAGGGACCGCACGCCCACCAGGTGCGGCCCGACCCCAGCGGGCGCTGGGCCGTCAGCGTGGACCTCGGCACCGACTCCGTGCGGATCTGCACCCTGACCGACGGTGCCCCCGCCGTGCACCGGGAGGTGGCGCTGCGGCCGGGGTCGGGACCGCGGCACCTGGCCTTCCATCCGGACGGTTCCCAGGCCTACGTCGTCAACGAACTGGCGCCCACCGTCACCGTCTGCCACTGGGACGCCGACGACGGCGTGCTCAAGCCCCTCACCGAGGTGCCGCTGCTGCCGGGGGCCCCGGCGGGCGACGCCTACCCGTCCGGCATCGCCGTGTCGCCCGACGGCCGCTTCGTGTGGACCGCGACCCGCGGCGAGGACGTCCTGTCCGTGTTCGTGGTGGAACCGGACGGCCTGCGGCTGTCCGCCACCGTGCCCTGCGGCGGGCACTGGCCCCGCGACATCGCCGTGTCCGGCGGCTTCCTGTACGCGGCCAACGAGCGCTCCGGAGACGTGACCTGGTTCGCCCTGGACCCGGCCACCGGCATCCCCCGCCGCACGGGCTCCCTGGCGGTCCCGGCGGCCTCCTGCGTGATCTTCGCCCCCGCGTAGCTGCCGGCAGCCGTGCCGCCCCGGCCTGCGGGCAGTCGTGCCTCCCCCAGCCCCTGGAACACCTGGGAGGCACCCCGCAAGCGCCGGGCAGCGCGCCCCACGCCGCGCCCGCACCCACGCCGGACGCCATCCCGACCGACGGCCCCGTACCCCCGCTGCCACGCCGAAGGGGCCCGCTCCTCACCAGGAGCGGGCCCCTTCACACACGCCTGGAAACGCAAGCGCACGCGCCCCTCACCGAACCGGCGCCCCCTGCGCCTGCTGCGGCGAGATACCGAGCGCCGTCGTGTACTTGGCCAGCGCCAGCTTGCCGATCGCCGGGTACGGGCCGAGCGGCTCGGCGGTGGAGCAGCCCGCCTCCTTGGCCGCCTCCTCCAGCACGGACGCCTCGATCTCCGGGCCGATCAGATACGGCGCGAGCGCCAGCTGCTGCGACCCCGAGGAACGCAGCTGCTCGGCGACGGACGCGATCGAGCCCTCCTCGTCCAGCGCCGCCGCGATCACCGGCACGGCCAGGCGCGCGGCGAGCAGCATGCCGGTGATCCCGGCCGCCTGCACGGCCTCGTCACCGCCGACGGAGGCGAGGATGATGCCGTCCGCGGCGGTCGCCACGGTGAACAGCCGGGCGCGGTCGGCCCGGGCGAGACCGGCCTCGGAGAGCCGCACGTGCAGCGCCTCGGCCAGCAGCGGGTGCGGCCCCAGAACGTCGGTCAGCTCGGCCGCGATCTTGCTGTCCATCACGGCCTGCCGGATCCGGCGCAGCAGCGCGTTGTCCGGCCCGGCGAGCAGCGGCACGACGACCGCGACGGGACCCTCCGGCTCCTTCACGTCCAGTCCGGCGGCGCGCGCCTGCTCGAAGCGGGCGGCGCGCTCCTCGGCGGCCCGGACGAGCACGGTGGTCAGGGAGGGGAACTCGGCGTCGTCCTCCCCGTCGAGGTGGCCGATCCGGGCGTCGAGCCCGGGCAGCTCGGAACGGGCGATGCTGATGACCTCGTCGGCGAGGCCCCGGGTGGCGCTGCTGGGCGTCCCCGGCACCGCGAGGACGAGCGCCGGCGCGCCCTCGGGAGCCACCAGGGGTTCGGGACGGCGGTGCCGTCCGGGCTGGCGGGGGCGCGGCATTCGTACTGGCAGGCCGGACGCGGGCCCAGTGGGGGAGCTCATGGCGCCGCATGTTACTGGTTTCCGGGGTTTCCCTGTTCGGGGAGGGTGCAGGTGAGCGGTATCCGTCCGGTTTTGTCTGATGAGTGATGTACGGATCGGCCGACATCGGCACGATTCACCTCGTCGGCGGACCGGTTCTCAGCCGTCCGGCGCGGTCGTCACCCACAGCATCCTGTCGTCACCCGGAAGCGTGAACGAACCGGTCGCCAGGGCGGTCGCGACCCGGACCGAGCCGTCCAGCGGATCGCCCTCTGCGGCCGTCCACCGGGCCTGCGGCAGGCGCTTCGCCAGCTCGTCTCCCAGCGGTACGAGGAGCGGGTCGCCCAGCCGCGTCAGCCCGCCGGTGACGGCGACGAGGGGCTCACCGGCGGCCGGACAGACCGCGGCGGCCGAGTCGGCCAGGTGCCGGGCCGCGGCCCCGAGGATCTCCGCCGCGACGGGGTCGGTGGCCGCGCACGCCGCCACCTCCGGAGCGAAGGAGGCCAGGACGGCCGGACGGTCGGGCCGCGGATACACCTGTCCGGGCAGTCCCGCCGCCGGGCCGAAACGCTCCTCGGCGCGGGCCAGCAGCGGAGCGGAACCGCCCTCCCGCCCGTCGTGGGCGCGCAGCGCCGCCTCGAGACCGGCCCGCCCGATCCAGGCACCGCCGCCGCAGTCGCCCAGCAGATGCCCCCAGCCGTCCGCCCGGCGCCAGCGGGTCAGGTCGGTGCCGACCGCGATCAGGCCGGTGCCGGCGGCCATCACCGCTCCGGCCCGTGGCCCGAGGGCGCCCACGTACGCGGTGACGGCGTCGGCGACCAGGGCGACCGTCCGCACGCCCAGCTCCCGGGCCAGCGCGCCCGGCAGCTCGGCGCGCAGCGCGTCGCCCAGCGTGGCCAGCCCGGCGGCCCCGACGACGACGGTGTCGATCCGGGTGACGCCGCCTTCGGCGGTCAACGCCCTGGCCATCGGCAGCAGTTGCCCCAAGAGGTGCCCGGGGTCGATCCCGTGCGCACCGGTGCGCACGGGATCCCGCGAAGCCCGCCGACCGAGCGGCCCGTGTCCGCCGCCGCCGTCGCCGATGGTGCCGACGACGACGCGCAGCCCCGAGCCGCCGGAGTCCACGGCCAGGAAGCCGGTGCTCACGGCAGGCGCCAGTCCACCGGCTGACCTCCCAGGCGCATCAGCAGGTCGTTGGCCCGGCTGAACGGACGGGAGCCGAAGAAGCCCCGGTCGGCCGACATCGGGGACGGGTGCGCCGACTCCACGGCCGGCAGGTCGCCGAGCAGCGGCCGCAGATTGCGGGCGTCGCGGCCCCAGAGGATGGACACCATCGGCTTGCCGCGTGCCGCCAGCGCGCGTATCGCCTGCTCGGTGACCTCCTCCCAGCCCTTGCCGCGGTGGGCCGCGGGCTTGCGCGGGGCCGTGGTGAGCGCCCTGTTGAGCAGGAGCACCCCCTGCTGGGTCCAGGGCGTGAGATCGCCGTTGGAGGGCTGTGGCAGGTTCAGGTCGGTGTTCAGCTCCCGGAAGATGTTGAGGAGGCTGCCGGGCAGCGGGCGTACCTCGGGCGCGACGGAGAACGACAGCCCGACGGCGTGCCCCGGAGTGGGGTAGGGATCCTGTCCGACGATCAGGACCCGGACGTCGTCGAAGGGCTGTTGGAAGGCCCGCAGGACGTTCGCCCCCGCCGGGAGGTAGGTGCGTCCGGCGGCGATCTCCGCGCGCAGGAACTCACCCATCGAGGTGATCCGCCCGGCGACGGGCTCCAGGGCCTTCGCCCAGCCCGCTTCGACGATTTCATTCAAGGGTCGTGGTGCCACGGGCGTCACCCTACTGCCGTACGGGTGACGCCGATCAACCGGTGGCCAAGGCCCGTCCCCCCGGTCCGGTTCACCCGACGACCGCTGCCCGCACGCACAGCACGTCCGGCAGGTGGGAGGCCAACTGCCGCCAGCTGTCGCCGTCGTCGGCCGACGCGAACACCTCGCCGTTGCGGTTGCCGAAGTACACGCCCGCCTGCTCCGCGTCATCCGTGGACAGCGCGTCGCGCAGCACCGTGCCGTAGTGGTCCTCCTGGGGCAGGCCCGCCGAGAGCGGCTCCCAGCTCTTGCCCGCGTCCGCCGTGCGGAAGACCCGGCACCGATGGTCGGCGGGCACCCGGTCGGCGTCGGCGTTGATCGGGAAGACGTACGCCGTGTCGCCGCGGTGCGGATGGGCGGCCACCGCGAAACCGAACGTGGAGGGCAGGCCCTCGCCGATGTCCGTCCAGTGCGCACCGGCGTCGTCGCTGCGGTACACCCCCCAGTGGTTCTGCAGGTACAGGCGGTCCGGGTTGGCCGCGTCCCGCGCGACCTTGTGGACGCACTGGCCGAACTCCGGGTCGGGGTCCGGCAGGAAGACGGCGGAGACACCGGAGTTCGACGGTGCCCAGCTGGCGCCGCCGTCGGCGGTGCGGAACACGCCCGCCGTCGAGACGGCGACCGTCACCGACCTGGGGTCACGGGCGTCGGTGAGGACGGTGTGCAGCCCCTCGCCGCCACCGCCCGGCACCCACTTCGACCGGGTGGGGTGCTCCCACAGCGGGCGGACCAGCTCGAAGCTCTCACCGCGGTCCTCCGAGCGGTACAGCGCCGCCGGTTCCGTGCCCGCGTACACCACGTCCGGCTCGGCGGCCGCCGGGTGCAGCTGCCACACCCGCTCCAGGGAGGCGCCGGTGTCCTTGGGGAACTTCACGGCGGGTGCGGCCGGTTCGGTCCAGGTCCGGCCCAGGTCGTCGGAGTGGAACACCGACGGCCCCCAGTGCGCGCTGTCGCCGCCGGCCAGCAGCCGCGGGGCGTCGCCGCGGGTGTCCAGGGCGACCGAGTAGACCGCCTGCGCGTTGAAGTAGGGACTCTCGTCGAACTCCCAGGTGCCACCCCGCCGGCGCCCGATGAACAGGCCCTTGCGGGTGCCCACGGCGAGCAGTACCTCGGTCATGCCGATCACCTCCGCGGCGTCCTCGTCGACGCCTTCGTCTCGGACACGGGCCAGTCTGCACCCAGCCACTGACAGTCACCCCTGGAAAGGGAGTCGTACCAGGTCAGGACGGTGATGTCGGTTCCGCGGAGGTGTCTTTCGCGCGGTCTCGCTCAGTCCTCGCCCGGCAGCGCCCGCGCCAGGATCCCGTCGAGGTCGGCCGTGTCCGGCAGCGTGCCGAACGCGTGCCCCCAGTCGCCGCCGAGCCGGGTGGCGCAGAAGGCGTCGGCGACGGCGGGCGGGGCGTGCCGGACCAGGAGGGAGGCCTGGAGGGTGAGGGCCATCAGCTCCACCAGGCGGCGGGCACCGGTCTCGGACGCCTCGGCGAGCCCCGCCCGAAGCCGGTCCGCCGCCGTGTCCAGCCGGGCGTCCGCCCCGCGTGCCAGGGAGAGTTCACCGAAGAGCGCGTGCGCGGCGGCGGGGGAGCGGCCCAGCGCCCGCAGCACGTCGAGGGCGTTGACGTTCCCCGAGCCCTCCCAGATCGACAGCAGCGGTGCCTCCCGGTAGTGGCGGGGCATGCCCGACTCCTCCACGTAGCCGTTGCCGCCCAGGCACTCCAGGGCCTCCGCGGTGAACGCCGGCCCCCGCTTGGTCACCCAGTACTTCCCGACGGCGGTGGCGATCCGCCGGAACGCCGCCTCCCCCTCGTCGCCGCGTACGGCGCGGTCGGCCGCGCCGGCCAGCCGCAGGGTGAGGGTGGTCGCGGCCTCGGACTCCAGCGCGAGGTCGGCCAGGACGTTGCGCATCAGCGGCTGGTCCACCAGCCGGGCGCCGAACGCGGTGCGGTGCCGTACGTGGTGCCCGGCCTCGACCAGGGTCTTGCGCATCAGCGTCGCCGAGGCCATCACGCAGTCCAGCCGGGTGCAGTTGACCATCTCGATGATCGTCTTGACGCCCTGCCCCTCGGGCCCGACCAGCCAGGCCACCGTCCCGTCGAACTCGGGCTCCGAGGAGGCGTTGGACCGGTTGCCGAGCTTGTCCTTGAGGCGCTGGATGCGGAAGGTGTTGCGGGTGCCGTCGGGCAGCACACGGGGCACCAGGAAGCAGGACAGGCCCCCGGCCGCCTGGGCCAGGACCAGGAACACGTCGCACATCGGCGCCGACGTGAACCACTTGTGCCCGCGCAGCGTGTAGACGCCGGGCTCGGCGGTCGCGGTGGCCGTCGTGCTGTTGGTCCGGACGTCCGATCCGCCCTGCTTCTCGGTCATCCCCATGCCGGCCAGCAGCCCGCGCTTGTCCGTGGGCGTCCGCAGCCCCGGTTCGTACTCGCGGGAGGTCAGCAGCGGTTCGTAGACCTTCGCCAGTTCGGGCTGCGCGCGCAGCGCCGGGACGGCCGCGTACGTCATCGAGGTCGGGCATCCGTGCCCCGCCTCGGTGTGACCCCAGACCAGTCCGCCGGCGGTCCGCGCCACGTGGGCGCCGTGCCGGTCGTCGGCCCACGGCGCGCCGGCCAGACCCTCGCCGACCGCGACCCGCATCAGGTGGTGCCAGCTCGGGTGGTACTCGACCTCGTCGACCCGGTTGCCGTACCGGTCGTGGGTGCGCAGCACGGGCTCGTGCCGGTTGGCGAGGTCGCCCCACTCCTGCGCCTCGGCGCTGCCCGCCCGCCGGCCCAGCCGTCGCAGACCGTCCTCGGCCCACCCGGCGCCCTCCCGCCGAACGCCCTCCAGCAGGGCGGTGTCGTCGGACGCGTCGTAGGGGGCCAGGGGAGGCGGCTGATTGGTGACGTCGTGCGTCGCGTACCCCTCGGGGCCGCCCCAGGGCTCGTCGGACAGCTCGTGGGACTCGTACGGCGGCTCCTGTGCGAGTGTCGTCATGACCCGAGTGTTGCACTCTCCCTGCGGCCGCAGCAATAGTGCAACACGATGGGCGCACGTACAGTACGTGCTCATGTGGACGAACGACACGTGCCCGCGCGGATGAGCGATTCCGGGGCCCCCGACGGGCTCGCCCTGCGTCCGCTGTCCGCGCGGTCGGTCGTCCTGAGCCTGCTGCTCGGCACCCACCCGCCGGAACTGCCGGCGCGGGACCTGGTGCGGCTCGTGGCGGGGTTCGACGTCGGCGCCTCCACCGCGCGCGCGGCGCTCAGCCGGATGGCAGCCGCCGGGGACCTGCGCCGCACGGACACCGGATACCGGCTCAGCGAGCGGCTGCTGGAGCGTCAGCGGCGCCAGGACGAGGCCCTGCGCCCGCACACGCGCGCGTGGGACGGTGACTGGGAGACGCTCGTGATCACCGCGACGGGGCGCGGTCCCGCCGCCCGTGCCGAACTGCGGACCGGGCTCACCGCCCTGCGCCTGGCCGAACTGCGCGAGGGTGTCTGGCTGCGCCCCGCCAACCTCGACCGCCCGCTGCCCGTGGGTCTCGACGGGGTGACCGAGCGGCTCGTCTCCCGCCCCGAGGCCCCGGCCCGCGAACTGGCCGCGCGCCTGTGGCCGCTGGGCGAGTGGGCGGACACGGCGCGGGTGCTGCTCGCCCATGTCCACCGGGCCCGGCGTCCGGCGGAGGGCCTCACCGCCTTCGCGGCCGTCGTGCGGCACCTGCTCGCCGACCCGGTGCTGCCCGCGGAGCTGCTCCCCGCCGGCTGGCCGGGGACGGCCCTGCGGGACGCCTACGCGCGCTACCAGCGGGAGCAGTCCGGACAGGTCCGGGCGCACGGCACCCGGACCTGACGTGTCACTTGTAGGTGATGTCGGACGAGGAGTACTTGCAGTACGTGCCGTCGGCGCCCGAGCCGTTGGAGTCCGGCTCGTCGCCGTCGTCGTTGCCGATGTACTTCTGGCACGGGACGATCTTCTTGCTGCTGTCCCCGAGGATCGTGATGCCGCGCAGGGTCGCGCTGTCGCCGTAGTTGGTGTTGATCCCGGCGATCCGGCCGCCCTTCCAGCTCACCTCGATGTTGCTGAGGTTGATGGTCCGCTTGTACTGCGTCGAGCAGTTGCCGCAGGACCGGACGAAGGTGCCGAAGTTCTTGACGGCGAAGCCGGAGACGTTCAGGGTGCCGGCGCCGTTGAACTGGAACACCTTGTCGTCGGCCTCCTTGGCGCCACCGCCCGAGACCGTGTAGACGTTCGACGACGAGGAGCCCCGGAAGGTCGCCGCGTCCTCGCCGACGTCCTCCCACCAGACGTTCTGGAGCGTGCAACTCCCCTTGCAGTGGACGCCGTCCGCGGCCGGGGCGCCGATGATCACGTTCTTGAGGACGGCGCCGGGCGCCAGTTCCAGGATGGGGCCCTGGTCCTCGTCCTGGCCGTCGGAGCCGAGGTCGCCGGTGCCGTACAGGCGCTTCATCCCGTAGTCCTTGGTGCCGGACACCGAGATGGTGGAGGAGACGCCCTCGCTGCCGTTGGGGGTCGGCCAGGTGGCGGCCTGCGCGGAGGAGGCCCCTGAGGTCATGAGCATGCCAACGGAGAGTCCGAGGGCGGCCAGCGCGCCGGTCGCCGCGCGCCGGGCGGGCGGTCGTGTCGCAACGGTCATGTTCTGATCCCTTCCATAGGGAGTGGGGGTGGAACGGAACATGTACGTGAACGATGTTCTTCAGCATGGTCATGAATGCGAACACGCGGCCCCACTTGTGGGGAAGAGTGGAGCCGCGGCATTCACGGAGGTCATGCTGATGAACGGACCGTAGAGGGCAAGCGCTTTCTAGTCAACGCCCCGCGCGGAACCCCGCCTCACATGCCCCAGCCGTACTGGTCCGGCATCCGGGCGCCCACGCCCAGCTCCCGCGCCGCATGCTGGGCCCAGGACGGGTTGCGCAGCAGCTCGCGGCCCAGCAGCACCGCGTCGGCCTCGCCGTTGGCCAGGATCTTCTCGGCCTGCTCGACCTCGGTGATCAGCCCGACGGCGGCGACCGGCAGTGCGGACCCGGCCTTCACGCGCGCGGCGAACGGCACCTGGTAGCCGGGCCCGGTGGGGATGCGGACGCGCGGGACGTTGCCGCCGGTGGACACGTCGAGCAGGTCGATGCCGTGCGCCTGGAGGTCGCCGGCGAAGCGGACGGTGTCGTCCGGCGTCCAGCCGCCCTCCTCCAGCCAGTCGGTCGCCGAGACGCGGAAGAACAGGGGCTTGTCGTCGGGCCAGACCTCCCGTACCGCGTCGACGACCTCCAGGGCGAACCGGGTGCGGTTCTCGTACGAGCCGCCGTAGGCGTCGGTGCGGTGGTTGGAGTGCGGCGACAGGAACTCGTGGATCAGGTAGCCGTGGGCACCGTGGATCTCGGCGATCTCGAAACCGGCGGCCAGCGCCCGGCGGGCGGCGTCGGCGAACTGGCCGACCACTTCCTGGATCTGCGCGGCCGTCAGCTCGGTCGGAACCGGGTGCCGCCCGTCGAACGCGAGCGCGCTCGGGGCCAGCGGCTGCCACCCGTGGGCGTCCGCTCCCACCGGCCCACCGCCCTTCCAGGGCTGCGCGGTGGACGCCTTGCGGCCGGCGTGCGCCAACTGGACCGCGGGAACCGTCCCCTGGGAGCGCACGAAGTCCGTGATCCGGCGGAACGCCTCGACCTGCGTGTCGTTCCACAGCCCGAGGTCCTGCGGGGAGATGCGGCCCTCGGGCGACACGCCGGTGGCCTCCACGACGATCAGGCCGGTGCCGCCCACCGCGCGGGCGCCGTAGTGCGCGAAGTGCCAGTCGCCGGGCACACCCGCCGACGGGCCTTCCGGTGCCGCGGAGTACTGGCACATCGGCGGCATCCAGATCCGGTTCGGGATCGTGGTGTCACGGAGCCGGAGGGGCTCGAAGAGGGCGCTCATGGCGGGCTGCTCCTGGGTCGCGGCGGGTCGGGACGACTCGTACGGTAACTCTCGTAGTACGTCGAGTGTCAAACTACGGCGTCCTTCGTACAATGGGAACCCCCTCCTGACCGGTGGGACCCCCGGAGAACTGGAGCCGCCGTGACCCCCGCCGCCACTGCCGCCGGCACCCGCGAGCTGCCGCATCCGACGCGTGCGGAGATCCGGCTGGAGGGGGTGCTGCACGCGCTCTCCGACCCGGTGCGGCTGCGGATCGTGCGGGACCTCGCCGCCGACAGCGGCGCACTCTTCTCCTGCTCGCACTTCGACCTGCCGGTCACCAAGTCCACCACCACGTACCACTTCCGGGTGCTGCGCGAGAGCGGGGTGATCCGGCAGACCTACCGGGGCACGGCGAAGATGAACGGCCTGCGCAGGGACGATCTGGACATCGTGTTCCCGGGGCTGCTCGACGCCCTGCTGGACGCGGCCGCCCGCCAGGCCGCCGCGTCCGGGCGCGACCCGCTGCGCTGACAGGGTGCTGCATCCGAGGAACGAACCCGATGAACGAAGCGTGTTCCGTTCGTATGGAATGTGATCATTCGGTTACGTTGCGTATGTGCTCGAAGCATCCTTCGTTGATCGTTCTCTTCAGCTTTCCGACCGCTGTCCGGACGACGGTGAGATGTCCGTGCGGCACGCCTGGGTGGTGAGCGAGGGCTCCACCACGACCTCGTGGTTCGACGTCCGGCTGGCCTTCGCCGACGGCGCGCGGGTGGACGCCCTCGCCGTGCTGTCCGGTGCGGACGTGCGGGTCGAGGACGTACGGGCCCGGCCGCCGCTCTCCCTCGACGACCTGGCGGTACTGGCCGAGTGGCTGGAGGATCCACTGTTCGAGGCCTGCGTCGCGACCCCCGCGCGTGGCGCGCCGGCCGTGCCGCGGCGGGCCCGGGCCGCGTGGCCGCGCGGGCGGGAGGGGCGCAGGCTCGTCGCGCAGGAGTACCGGACGGCCCGGGAAGAGGGGGGCGATCCGGTCCTCGCGGTGATGCGCGCGACCGGGCACAGCAGACGCAGGTCGCTCAGGCTGATCGGCCAGGCGCGCGACGAGGGGTTCCTGGCGCCCCGTCGCGCGCGCCGCTGAGGCGCCTCACTTCCGCGGGCGCGTCCCGGCACTGGACCCCCGCGTCGTCACAGCATCGCGCGCATGCGTGAGATCTCGCTGGTCTGCTGGGCGACCACGTCGTCCGCCATCTCCTCGATCAGCACGTTGTTGCCCCCGGACTTCACGTCCGTGGCCATGCTGATCGCCCCCTCGTGGTGAGTGATCATCAGGGTGAGGAAGAGCCGGTCGAAGGCCTTGCCCTCGGCCGCGCGCAGCTGCTTCAGCTGTGCCTCGGTCGCCATGCCCGGCATCGCGGCGTGGTCGTGACCGCCGCCCGTCACCTTCTCGCCGTGCGTCTCGAGCCAGCCCTCCATCGCCTTGATCTCCGGACCCTGCGCGGCCGAGATCCGTTCGGCCAGCTTCTTGACCTGGCCGGACTCGGCCTGTTCCGGCGCCAGTTCGGTCATCTTCAGCGCCTGGGCGTGGTGCTGGATCATCATCCGCGCATAGGAGACGTCCGCGGAGTTGGGGGAGTCGTC
This sequence comes from Streptomyces rubrogriseus, assembly GCF_027947575.1. Lineage (NCBI taxonomy): Bacteria > Bacillati > Actinomycetota > Actinomycetes > Kitasatosporales > Streptomycetaceae > Streptomyces > Streptomyces rubrogriseus. Next base: position 3,105,280 of record NZ_CP116256.1, read on the forward strand.
GTCGGCGCGCTGCTTCTCGGCGTCCTCGGCGGACAGGGTCCGGTTGCCCTCGCCCGGCTTGCCCGGCGCGATCACCGAGGGGCCGGCGGCGGCCGCCGAGCCGGTGTCCGGTCCCGAGTCGCAGGCTCCCAGCCCGAGCACGGCCAGCGCGGTCAGCGAGGCCGTGACGAGTGACGCGCGGGACATCGCGGGGCGAAAGGACACAACGACCTCCTGTGGCTGCGGGTGCCCCTCTGGGTGGAGGGAGGCGGAGCACCTTGTGGGTGCGGTGACCGTCCTAGCACGCTTCCGCGCACCACTGATCAAAAAACTTCATTGCGAGTTTGTTGCCCCCTGTTGAGATGTGCATGGCGAAGACGATACTGCGGGGTGCGTGAACCGTTCCGACGGGAACGGACGTTGGGAGGAAACAGTGACCCTGTTGAACGACCCGCGAACGCGGCGCAGACGCCTGGGAGTCGCGGCCGCCGCCGCCGGACTCCTGTCCGCGCTGCTCACCGCCGGCCCGGCCGTGGCGACCCCCGACCCCGGGGACGGTCCGGCCACGTCGAAGGAGGTGTCCAAGAGCGCGCGCGCCGAGGTGCGCGACGCCATCGAGAGCGGCGAGATACCCGGCCAGGACGAGATCGTCCACTCGGACAACATCGAGCACCTCACCAACATCCCGAAGGACGCACTGCCCGGCACCAACTCGGACCTCGCCTTCCAGGGCCGGTACGCCTTCGCCGGGAACTACGACGGCTTCCGCATCTTCGACATCAAGAACCCGAAGAAGCCGAAGACCGTCGCCCAGGTGCTGTGTCCCGGCTCGCAGAACGACATCTCCGTCTCCGGGGACCTGCTGTTCCTGTCGACCGACTCCTCGCGCAGCGACAGCAGTTGCAACAGCACCACGCAGCCCGCGACCGAGAAGTCCTCCTGGGAGGGCATGAAGGTCTTCGACATCAGCGACAAGCGGAACCCGAAGTACGTCGCCGCCGTCGAGACCGCCTGCGGCTCCCACACCCACACGCTGGTGCCCGAGCGCAAGAACGTCTACATCTACGTCTCCTCCTACTCGCCGAACGCCGCCTACCCCGACTGCCAACCGCCGCACGACGGGATCTCCGTGATCAAGGTGCCGCGCAAGGCGCCCGAGCGGGCGGCCCTCGTGGGCTTCCCCGTGCTGTTCCCCGGTGAGGGCCCCGACGGCGGCGGCAACCCGGGCGGGCCCACCAACCCGGGCGTCTCCAAGACCACCGGCTGCCACGACATCACCGTCCTGCCCTCCGAGGACCTGGCGGCGGGCGCCTGCATGGGCGACGGCATCCTGTTCTCCATCAAGGACCCCGAGCGCCCGAAGGTCATCGACCGCGTCCAGGACAACGTGAACTTCGCGTTCTGGCACTCGGCGACCTTCAACCAGAAGGCGAACAAGGTCGTGTTCACCGACGAGCTGGGCGGCGGCGGCGCCGCCACCTGCAACGCGGAGATCGGCCCGAACCGCGGCGCCGACGGAATCTACGACATCGTCGGCCGGGGCGACCACCGCAAGCTGGTCTTCCGCAGCTACTTCAAGATCCCTCGCCACCAGGCGGACACCGAGAACTGCGTGGCCCACAACGGCTCGCTGATCCCGGTCAAGGGCAAGGACATCATGGTCCAGGCCTGGTACCAGGGCGGCATCTCCGTCTGGGAGTTCACCGACTCCTCGCGGCCCAAGGAGATCGCCTACTTCGAGCGGGGTCCGCTGACCACCGACACGATGACCACCGGCGGTTCCTGGTCGGCGTACTACTACAACGGCTACATCTACTCGAACGACATCGCCAAGGGCTTCGACGTCCTCAAGCTCAGCGACCGGCGCACCGACCCGGCCAAGCGGGTCCACCTGCGGGAGCTCAACACGCAGACGCAGCCGGACTACTTCGACTGAGGACTCCGGTCCGTCCGGTCCTGCCGGTCGGGCACACCGGTCGCGAAGAACCGCGACAGGTCCGGGTCGCACATCGTCCCGCCGGGCGCTTCGGCGTCCGGCGGGACACCCAGCTTCCAGTCCAGCCGGTAGCGCTCGAACAACTCCGCGCGCAGCTCCGGCACCGGCATCGGCACCCCCGGCACGAGAGCGGCGAAGACGGCTCCCATCAGCTGGGCGCGCAGCATCGGGTAGTCGCGGTCGACGTCCCGCGAGCCGTGCCGGGCCACCGTGTCCCGCAGCAGCTCCGCCAGCCTCCGCTGCTCCGGGCACGGCACGAAGCCCACCTCCGCCTGGAGCAGGCCCGCCATGTGCTGGCGCATGAGCACCGGCCGGTCCCGGGCGAGCCCCAGGATCGCGTCGACGGCCCGCGCCAGCCGCTCACGCCCGTCGGCGGTGCGTGGCTCGCGCTCCAGGGCCTCCTCCAGGGTCCGGTGCATCAACCGGTGCACGGCGGACTGCACCAGCTGGCGCTTTCCGGGGAAGTAGTACGAGACCAGTCCCCGCGCGGAGCCCGCCCGGTCCGCGATGTCGCCCAGCGTGGTCGCCTCGTACCCGCGCTCGCCCACCAGCTCCACGGCGGCCTGCAGGAGACGCTCCTTCGAGCGCCGCCGCAATTCTTCATTGACCGAGGCGCTGCGCGGGGACATGCTGTACTCCTGCGTTGACTGGCTGCCAGCCAACTATACTCAACGCAGACGGAGGGGCCCCTTGGGGCCGCTCCGGCTACGTCTGCCTCGGGCGACACGGGGGATCGTCCGAGGCGGGCGGAACCACCCGGTGGTTGCCTCGGGCTACGTGGCCAGGTCCAGCACCGGCCGCAGTCCCGCCGGGCGCTCGGCGACCGGCAAGTGGTCGACGAAGTGCACCCCGCACCCGAGTGCCGCCGCGCCACCGTCCGCGCTCCGGTCGTCGCCGACCATCAGCGTCCGCTCCGGCTCCACGCCCAGCGCCGCGCAGGCGACGCCGAACAGCCGGGCGTCGGGCTTGCGGATGCCGTGCTCGTACGACAGGACGTACGTGTCCACGTACCGGTCGAGGCCGTGGGCGCGGAAGACCGGCCGCAGGTCCCAGCCGATGTTGCTGACCACCCCCACGGCGATTCCGCGCCCGCGCAACGCGCTCAGCACCTCGGCGGCGTCGGTGTAGGGACTCCACGCGTCCGGCGACATGTGCCGCTCGTACAGCACGTCGTGCAGGCCCGGGTCCGGCAGCGGCACCTGCCGGGAGAGCCCGGTGTACGCGGCCCGGTGCAGCGCGGAGCTGTGGTCGCGGGCCTCCCACACCTCGGCGAGTTCCTCCGGGACCCGTAGCGGCGGTGCGCCGCCGGGCAGCGCTCCCACCCGCTCGAGAGCCTCGGCCTTCTCGGCCAGCTCCGGCGCGGCGAGCTCCAGTCCGGCACCGTCGAGCGCCGCGCGCAGCCAGGCCTCGGTGGATTCGATCCGGAACAAGGTCCCGGAGAAGTCGAACAGAACGGCGGTCATGGCCGGATCCTAGGGGGCGAAGGATGCGACGGGGGCGATGCCGCGGTGCGGGCTGAAACCGGCCCGGCGGGTCGGAGCGCCGCTCACGGATGGCCGCGCCGGTGCACCAGCACCGCGAGCGCCACGACCAGACCGCCCAGGAGCCAGCCGCCGAGCACGTCCGTGGCCCAGTGGACGCCGAGCCACACCCGGGTCACGCCGACCCCGGCCACGGAGACCACGGCGACGGCCGTACCGGTGCGGCGCGGGACGCGCCCGGCGCCGTAGTGGTGGAGCAACCACACCAGCAGGCCGCACACGAACGTCGCGGTCATGGCGTGCCCGGAGGGGAAGGCCGCGTAGTGCGCGGAGTCCACGGGGTCCGGCCAGACCGGGCGGGGGCGGTCCACCGCGGCCTTGAGGACCTGCTGCAGCAGGCTGCCCAGCAGACACGTCGCTCCCAGCCACACGGCCGTCCACCGGTCCGCCCGGCGCCACCACAGCCACAGCACCACCACCGCGCACAGTAGGCGCATGGTCCAGGTGTCCCACACCCAGTCGGTGAGGATCCGCATGGCGTGGGTGAGGCCGTCCTCCTCGACGGCCCAGCGGTGGGTCGTGCCGGCGATGTCCTCGTCCAGCCGCACCAACGGACGCCATTCGACGGCCACCAGGGTGAGCAGGAGCGCGGAGCACACGGTCAGTACCCAGGTGACACGGAGGGCGGTGCGTGGCTGCGGCGGGGCGGGCGGGGAGTCGACCGGCGGCGTCTGCATGCTGCGATCCTCGCCGAACGGGTGGCTCTGGGGCCAATGCCGTGGTGGGAAGGGCCTAGCCCAACGCCCGCAGCCCCGGCGCGAACGCCAGCAGGACCGGGACCACCGGTACCAGCGCGGCCGCCGCGGTCAGCCGCAGCCTGTGGGCCGCCGTCAGCCGGTTCGGCGGGGTGAGCAGGCGGTGCACCCGCTGCGGGACGTCGGCCCGGGCGGTCGGGCACGGACCGAAGACGCCGCGGTCCTCGTTGAGTTCGACCAGCGCCAGGGCGGTCGTCAGACGGCCGAAACGGCGGGAGGCCACGTCGTCGGCGGCGAGTTCGACCAGGCGGTGCATCTCGTCGCGGAACCCGGCGAAGACCGGAACCTGCGGGAACCCGTCCGCCAGCGCGGCGGAGCAGTGCAGCAGCCAGTCGTGCCGAGCCTGCGCGTGTCCCTTCTCGTGGGCGAGCACCGCGTCCAGTTGCCGTCCCTCGAGGCGGCGCAGGGCCGCGGTGGTGACCACCAGCTGCGGGGGAGAGCCGGGCAGCCACCAGGCGTCCGGCCGCTCGCCCTCCAGTACGACGAGCCGCCCCGGGCCGGGCTCCTCGCCGGGCAGCAGCGGAGCGCGGTGCCGGAGTTCCGCGCGACGCAGCCGACGCCGGGCGCGGGCCCGTGCCACCTCCCGGACCAGCATCAGCGCGCTCCACAGTCCGCCGCAGGCCAGCGTGACGGCCGTAGTGTCCGCCCAGAGCCCGGACGTCCCCAGGGCGTAGGCCTCGACCACCGGGCCGGGAGCGGTCGCGAAGACGGGACCGCCCACCGCGTGCCAGGCCGCCGCCGCGCTCAGCGTCATCGACAGCGCGCAGCACACGATCACCGCCGCCACCGCGCACTGCCAGACCCACAGGGCGACCACCGGTTCGCGATCCGGCCAGTCGGCACGGGCGAGCAGCCTGGGGGCGAGCACGGCGGTCAGCGCACCGAGCAGCAGCAGTGCCGCGGGGAGAATCATGGGGGCAGCCTATGAGCGCCGTGCCGTCGGCAGTACGGGCCGACGCGCAAAGTGACGCAGGCAACGATTGCGCGCCGTGAACGCCGGGCAGCCCCGAGCCCGGCGGCCCGCGCCCCCGGTCTCGCCGGAGTCACAGGGGGAGCAGCATGGCCAGCATCGCGATCGCCATGGAGAGCCGGCAGGCCCGCGCCAGCTCCGGCCGGTCGCCCCACCCGGCCGCCGCACGGCCGTCGGCCCCCGCACCGCCCCCCGCCACCGCCACGACGGGTATGAGGCGGACGCCGGTCAGCAGCACGTAGCCCGTGAAGTAGAGCAGCAGCGCCCCGGTCAGCACCGGTGTGCCCGACGCGCCGTGCGCGTGCCCGTGCCCGTGCGCGGGGGCAGCGGCCATCACCACCGCCATGTAGACCATCGCCGCGGCTCCCACCGCGTGGTGCAGGTGGTGGCGCCCCGACCGGGCCGCCCACAACGCCCGCAGTCCCGCGGCGCCGAACACCACCGCGTAGGCGGGCCAGACCCAGCCAGGCGGGGAGAAGACCGCCGCGGGCACGGCCATGGCGGCCATGCCGAAGCCCATGAGGGCCTCGCCGCCCGCGGCCCCGCGCTGCTCCTCGACACCGCTGCGCATCCGCAGCAGGCAGTAGGCACCGGTCGCCGCGCACAGCGCGACCAGCAGCCATCCGGGTGACGCCGGTCCGTGCACACGCACCTCCCCGTTCGGCGGTCCACGGTCTGTCAAGAACTGCCCGGGCCGTGCGGCGCGCACGCGAGCGCAAGGGTGTACGCGGGGGCACCCGGGGGAGCGCGTGCTCCCACCGCGAGGGATCGTCGCTGGTCGATGATGTCGGACGACACATCCCCGCATTTGATTTACAGGTAAAACACTTGTTAATCTTAGGTCCATGAGCAGTGCGACCCCCACCGCCGGCACCTCCCCGGCCCGACGTCTGTCCCTGGCAGGCGTGCTGCGCCTGCGCCGGCCCTCCGAGATCTGGTTCAAGCCCGCTCTGAGTTCGGTCGCCGCCGTCGCCCCTCCCAACCTCCTCCTGCTGGCGCTCGGCCGGCTCGACCTGGCGATGTACACGATGGCCGGGTCCCTGTGCGCGCTCTACGCCCACAACCGCCCCTACGCCGCCCGGGCCCGCACCCTGGCGTGGGTCGTGCTCGGCATGCTCGGCGGCGTCGCCGTCGCCCTGGTCACCGCCTCGCTCACCCGGAACGCCGTCGTCCTCGTCACCGTCGGCGCGCTGCTGGCCGCCGTGCAGAAGGCCCTGTGCGACGCCACCCGCGTCGGTCCGCCGGGCAACGTGGTCCTGACCTTCATCAGCTCCGCCGCCCTCTTCGTCCCGCAGACCCTCGGCCAGGTCCCCGGCCACCTGGCGCTGGCCGCCGCCGCGGGCGCCTGGGCCTGGCTCGTCGGCATGGCACCCGCCCCGGTCCGTCCGCACGGCCCGGAACGCCGGGCCACCGCCCAGGCCCTGAACGCGGCGGCCGCGTACGCCGTCGCCTGCCGCGGCACCGGTGAGCGCGGCACCGGCGAGCGCGGCACCGGCGAGCGCCGCTCCGGCGAGGGCGGCCCGGGGAGGGCGACGTCCACGCCGGCGCCCGCGCCGCCGGGTACGCCGCCGTACAGGCCGCCTGGCAGACGCTGCTGGCCCTGCCGACCACGGGCGCCCGCGCCACCACCCGGCACGCCCTGGAACGCCTCGTCGTCCGCGCCGAGGTCGCCCTCGCCGCCCCCGCCGACACCGACCCGGAGCGGCTGCGTGCCTGGGCCCACGCCCTGCGCGGCGGCGGCCGGATCCCCCGCACCGGCGACGCCCCGGGTGACACCGACGAACTCCTCGGCGTGGACGCCGAACTGGTCGCCCGCCCCGCGCCCCTGTGGCGGCGGCTCGGCCCGCTGACCCCGATCGCCGCCCGCACCGCCCTCGGCTGCGCGCTGGCCGGGTACGCCTCCCTGGCCCTCGGTATCGGCCGCCCCTACTGGGCCCTGGTCACCGCCGCCGCGCTCTACCAGGCCAACGTCACCCTGACCTGGAGCCGGGCCGTGCAGCGCGTGGTCGGCAACCTCGCCGGAGTGCTGCTCTTCGCCGCCATAGCCCCGCTCGCCCACCTCGGGCAGGCGCTGCTCGTCCTGTGCTGCCTGGCCCTCAACTTCGGCGCCGAGGCCCTCATCACCCGCAACTACTGGCTCGGCAGCGTGTGCGTGACCCCGATGGCCCTGCTCGTCACCGAGTTCGCCGGGTACCAGGCCCCCGGTGACCTGATGACCGAGCGGGCCGTGGACACCCTCGTCGGCGCCCTGGTCGGATTCCTCGCCGCCGTCGTCGTCACCAACCGGCGCGCCGGGAACCGCGTCGAACAGGCGGTGACCGCGGCCGACCGGGCCCGGGAGCGCACCGCGCGCCTCCTCGCCGGGCCCGCGCCCGTCCCCGGCGCCCTGGAGGCCGCGCGCCGTGGCCTGGCCGCCGCGCTGACCGACCTGCGGGCCACCGCCGACGGGGCGGCCGGTGAATGGTGGGGACGCGCACTGCCCCAGGAGAGGGTCGTGCTCGCCGAGCAGGCCGGACACCGTACGCTCGCCGAGGCGGTGCGACGCCAGGCAACGCGTCCGGACCGGGGCGCGAGCACGAGAACGGAGGACGTACGGCCATGACCGCAACCGACGGGGGAGCGCACGAAGCGCACGACGGGGGAGCCGGGCCCGGGTCCGGTGACGGCGGGACCGGGCCGGGCGGGGACACCGTGGCCGCGGTCGTGCGTCAGTGGCGTGCCGTCCACCCGGACCTCGACACCGGGCCGATGGAGATCATCGGCCGGATCAACCGCTGCGCCGCCCTCCTCCAGCAGGCCGAGGACGCGCCGCTGCGCCGGGCGGGTCTCAGCCGAGCCGAGTTCGACCTGCTCGGCGCGCTGCGCCGCACCGGACACGAGCTGACTCCCGGGGAGCTGGCCCGGGAGACCTTCTCCTCCGGCGCGGCGGTGACCAAGCGCCTGAAGCAGCTCACCGAGCGCGGCCTGGTCGAGCGGCGCGGCGACACCCGCGACCGCCGGGTCGCCCACGTCCGCCTGACGGACACCGGACGCGACCTCGTCGACGGCATCCTGCCCGAGCAGCTCGCCTACGAGTCGGCCGTCCTGTCCGGCGTAACCGGGTCGCGGCAGGGCGAGCTGGCGGCGCTCCTCGGCGGGCTCCTCGGCCAGTTGGAGGGCCGTCTGGACGCGCTGCGGGCCTGAGCACCACCGAGGGTGGGTGCCCGGGTGCCGTTACCGGTGCGTGGCCAGGAACGGCAGGAGGACGTCGGCCATCTCGTCGGGTACTTCTTCCGCGAGATCGTGACCGGCGTCGAAGACGTGCCCGGTGACGTCATGGGCCATGAGCCGCATCCGGGACTCGTTGCGGTCGCCGATGAACGCGGATCCGCCGAGCGCCAGGACCGGGATGTCCAGCTTCTTCTGCGCGGCCCGCCGGTTCTGTTCGGCGTCCACGAGCATCGCCCGGTAGACCGCGAGCATCGCGCGGATGCCGCCGGGCATGGAGTAGCAGCGCACGTATTCGTCGATCGCGTCGGGAGTGGCGCTGTCGGGCCGGCTGCGCTCGAACTTGATCATGTAGGTGATCAGCTCACGCTCGTGACCGGCGATCAGCATCTCGGGTACGTCCGGCTGGAAGTAGAAGCCCAGGTGCCACAGGTGCATGCCGCCGGCGACGTTCTCCGGGGTGAGGGCCGTGTGGTCCTCGAAGCCGAACCCGGGGAACAGCGCCTCGGCGAACACGAGAGCCGTGACGCGGTCGCGGTGACGGGCGGCGAGCTGGTAGCCGATCACCGCTCCCCAGTCCTCGCCCACCACGGCGTACGTCTCGTGTCCGAGGTGGTTCATCAGCTCGGCGATGTCGTCGCTCATCGTCGCGGAGTCGTAGCCGTCCGAGGGGCGGGCGGAGTCGCCGAGACCGCGAAGGTCGGGGGCGACGACGGTGTAGTGGGGTGTCAGCTTCGGGACGAGGTGACGCCAGTGGTAGCTGGTCTTGGGCACGCCGTGCAGGAGCACCACGGCGGGGCCGGACCCTGCGGCGCGGTAGTGCAGACTCGTTCCGTTGACGGCGGCCCGGCCCGTGCGGACGGGCGTTCCGTCATGGTCGAGCATCATGTTCTTCCACCTTCCTGGTGTGCTTCGCGATCTGGGTGTCAGTGGGCTTGCGGAGGGTCGACGAGGGTCACCAGGCGGCTCGGTCCGCTGCCGCCGGAGGGCGTCGGAACGGCGGAACGGCCGGCGGGGCGCAGGACGACGTTCTCCGGGTAGAGCCGGCCGAGCAGGGCCAGCACGACGAGGTCGTCCTGACCGGTGGCGTCCAGGACGGCCTCGCCCGCCCGCGTCCACACCAGTCCCGGCGCGCGCAGCGCGGACCAGACGTCAACGCTGCCCGGTGCGTCGCCCGCGGCGGGATCCTCACGCCGGGCGAAGCGGTGGCCGCGCAGGGCTTGGCCGAGGTCGACGCGGGCGGTGGTGCCGTCGTGGGTGACCTCGACGCGGGCGGTGCGGGCCCCGTCGGCGACCGGCGCGGTGCGGGTACGGGCGGTGAGCGGGCCGGACGTGGCGGTGGCGGGCGGCAGGTCCTCGACGAGGGTGCGGGGTGCGGCGTAGTAGTCCGGTACCTCCGGGACATACGTGGCGGCTTCACCGACGGCCGGGTCGGGGCGCCAGGTCAGCAGGTACCGGGGTGCGGTCAGGGGTGGCCGGCCGAGGACGGCGGGCAGGGCGGTGCCGCCGCTCGCCTCGAAGCCGTAGCCGGCCGGGCCGGAGGCGCCGGTGACGGCCTCGCGGGCGAAGGCCACGACGCTGGAGTGCCGGATCTGCCGGACCAGGAGTTCGGTGAGGAACGCGTCGCGGGCCGGTTCGGTGTGCCGTAGTCCGGTCGGGGTGATCAGGAGCGGGACGTCCTGCCAGTTGGTGAAGGGCAGCAGCGCGTCGCGCAGCAGGACGATCTGGTGGAGCCACTCGTTGTAGAGCTGCATCGTGACCGGTCCACCGCGACGCCCGAGGAGCAGACCGGCCGCAGGAGGGGTGAGCAGGTGGCCGTAGCAGTGGCTGCGGACGACCAGCGGGCCGGCGGGCAGCGGTACCGGATCGGTGAGCAGCCTCTCCAGAGCCTCGGTGGCCCAGGATGCGAGCTGCCGGCCGATCGCCTCGGCCTGCGCGCCCAGTTCGCGCGCTGCCGTGGCGCTGTCCGGGCCGAGGAACAGCGGAAGGGAGGTCTCCCGGGTGCCGAGGGCGAGTGTCGCGTGGATCTGGTCCTCCAGCACCTCGCTGTCGGCGCTGGTGAGGGCGTTGTCGTCGATGATGCCCTGGAGCAGCGGCTCGGTGGCGGTGAAGAAGTGGCGGGCGGTCAGGGTGGTGCCGGCCGCGGGGAAGGTGTTCCAGCGGCTTCCGCCGAGAGCGGGGGTACTCGGGGTGGCTGCGGTGGGCATGGGTCCTCCGAAGGCTTCGATTGCAGCGCGGCGGGGTCGCCGGATCTCGTGTCCGGGCGAGCACCGCGATTTTCTGGATCGTCTGTTACAGATTCCGGGCATGAAAAATTCAGTCGAGGGCGGCCAGCGCGACCTCCACGAGGGGTTCGAGGGCTCGGGCGTCCGGCGTGATCTTCGAGGAGACCAGTAGGCCGTTGAGGAAGGTGACGAGGAAAGCGGCGAGGGTGTGCGGGTCGTGCCCATTCGCGATCTCGCCCCGCTCTGCCGCGACCCGCAGTACTTCGGCGAGCGCGTCCCGGCTGGCGTCCTGCATGTCGCGCACGGTGCGCCGGGTCGCCGCATCCTCCGGCAGGCGCTCGCAGGCGGCGTTGACCGCCAGGCAGCCCCGGCCGTCGTCGCCCACCGCGATCCGGACCCGCTCGACCAGCATGGCGCGGATCGCCGAGCGGGCGTCCGTCCCCTCCTCCAGGCTGCGCAGGGCGGCCGCCGCGAGGGTGGTGCGGTAGTGCTCCAGGGCCGCCCGGTACAGGCCGTCCTTGTCGCCGAACGCGGCGTACAAGGACCCCTGTCCGATCCCCAGGTGCCCGGTCAGGTCGCGCACCGAGGTGGCCTCGTAGCCGCGCGTCCAGAACAGCTCCATCGCGCGGCTCACCGCCGCCTCCGTGTCGAACTCCCGGGTCCTTGCCATGACCTCACCGTAACCTATCTGGATCGCCCGCTCAAGAAAGGGGTCCCGTGACCGCCCGGGATCGTGGCCGCCCGGCCGTGCTGCCCATCTGCCCGTCCAGCGGCGGCGGCACCCCGTGCCGGGCGGATCAGCGCTCGTCGCCCGCCCGGTACACGCCGAACATCGCGCCCTGCGGGTCCCGCAGCACCGCGATCCGGGGGCCGTCGGACACGGAGGTCGGCTCCATGAGCACGGTGCCGCCGCCGTCCGTCGTGTCGACCGCGACGGTGTTCACGTCCGCCACCGCGAAGTACGGCAGCCAGTGCGCCGGGACCTCGTGCGGGAACTTGTCGTCCATCGTCACCATGCCGCCGAAGTCCGCCCCGTCGATCCCCCACTGCGGATAGCGGTCCGAGGCCCCGACACTCCAGCCGAACACCGTCGTGTAGAAGTCGGCGGCCCGGTCGGGCTCCCGGGTCAGCAGCTCCACCCAGCCCAGCGAACCGGGTGCGTTGAACAGTCCGGCCCCGGGGAACGCACGCCCCTGCCACAGCTGGAACACCGCCCCGGTCGGATCGGCGGCCACCGCGAACCGGCCCGCGTCGAAGACGTCCGCGGGCCCCTGGAGGGCCACCCCGCCGGCCGCCGTCACCTGCCGTACGGCCGAGTCCGCGTCGCGCACGGCGAACGACACGTTCCACGCGACCGGCTGCCCCTGCTGGTACAGCGGAGTCAGGGCGGCGACCGGCGCGCCGTCGATCCGGGCGATCGTGTAGCCGCCCGCCCGCTGCCGCGGGTCCGTCTCGGGACGCCAGCCGAACAGCTTGGTGTAGAACCGCTTGGCCGCCTCCAGGTCGGTGGTCCCCAGCTCCGCCCAGCAGGGCCCGCCGGTCACCGGTTCGTGGAGCTTCATCGTGCTGGCGTCCTTCCGCCGGGGCCGCAGACCGTCCGTCCCCCTCCAGCACGCTAAGGCCGGGCCGGGGCCGCGGCCATCCGGCACGTACGCACCCCGGTCGCGTGGCCGTCCGTCCGCTCAGATCCCGGGCCGGTAGCGCAGCGGATGCTCCGCGGGCACCTCCACCAGCACGATCCGGGTGCCGTCCGGGTCCGCGATCCACATCTCCACCAGCCCCCACGGCTCCTCGACCGGCGGTCGAACGATCTCGACCCCCTTGGCTTCCAGTTCCTCGTGGGCCGCCGCCACGTCCTCGACCTGGATCCACAGGGCGAGCCCGGGGGCGAGGGGAGCGTCGGAGCGACCGGGGACCTCCAGGAATCCGCCGCCGAGGAAGTAGACGGTGCCCCGCTCCGGACCCGTGCCGAACTCCCGGTGGACGGCGAGGCCGAGCTGTTCGCCGTAGAAGGCGCGGGAGCGGTCGGGATCGGTGGGGCGGAGCAGGGTCCGGCTGCTGAGTACGTGCACCATGCGTCCCGACCCTAGTGGCGGCCTTCGACGGCGTTACGCTCATCGGTGCCCGCGCCGCGCCCAGAACGAACCGGAGACGCCCCATGGACACCGCCGCCAGCCCACTGACCTACCGCGACGCCACCGACGCCGACGTGGACGCGCTCGTGGCGCTCATAGAGTCCGCGTACCGGGGTGACTCCAGCCGGGCCGGATGGACCACCGAGGCCGACATCCTCCAGGGGCAGCGCACCGACCCGCAGGGTGTGCTGGAGGTCGTCAAGGCGCCGGACAGCCGGCTGCTGACGGTGGAGCGGGACGGTCGGATCGTGGCCTGCTGCCAGCTGGAGCACCGCGGGGCGCACGCCTACTTCGGGATGTTCGCCGTCAGCCCGGCGCTCCAGGGCGCGGGACTGGGCAAGGCGATCATCGCGGAGGCGGAGCGGCGGGCCCGTACGACGTGGGGCGTCACGGAGATGCACATGACCGTGATCTCGGTGCGCGAGGACCTCATCGCCTGGTACGAGCGCCGCGGCTACCGCCGCACGGGAGAGACGACACCCTTCCCGTACGGCGACGAGCGCTTCGGCATCCCGCAGCGCGACGACCTCCGGTTCGAGCTGCTGGTCAAGCCGCTGGTGTGACGCGAGTCCGCCGGATTTTGCCGCTCGGCCCGCTCGGCCCGCTCAGGCGGTGAAGCGCCCGGTGCGCTTGATCTCCGGATAGTCGGTCGTCGCGCCGTCCAGGCCCAGGGCGCGCACCAGTCGCAGGTGGTCCTGGGTGTTCACGGTCCAGCAGAAGACCCGCAGTCCCGCCTTGCGGGCCTTCCGCACGATCTCCAGCGTGACCCTGTTGATGTCCAGGCACAGGGTCTTGGCGCCCGCCTTCACGGCGCGGTCCACGACCTCGGGGCCGTAGTACTGCGCGACCAGGGCCGTCCGCACCCCCGGCACCAGTCGGGCGATCTCGACGATGGCCTCGTCGTGGAACGAGATCACCTCCACCCGGTCCACCAGGTCCCGCCGGAGCATCACGTCGGCGAGGAGGCGCGCGGCCGCCGCGTCCTTGATCTCGGCCTGCAACGGCACCGAGACCGCGTCCAGCACCTCCTCGAAGACCGGGATCCGCTCCCCGCGGCCGGCGTCCAGGGCGCGCAGTTCCTCGAGGGTCTTGTCGGCGATCGCACCGGTGCCGTCGGTGGTGCGGTCCACGTCCGCGTCGTGCATGACGACGAGCGCGCCGTCCTTGCTCAGGTGCAGGTCCAGTTCGACGACGTCGAGGCCGGCCTGCTCGGCGGCGACGAAGGAGCGCAGGGTGTTCTCGGGTTCGACACCCATCGCTCCGCGGTGACCGATGGTGAGGAAGTTCAAGGCTCGACTCGCTTCCGTCGACGTCGGCGTGGCAGGGCGGCAGCCTAACGGCCCTGCCGGACCGTTTCCCCCGTGCCGCGCCGGGTATACGAATCCGGCGTCCGACAGGAAAAAGTGCGGCGAAGCCCGGGGTGAGGCAGGATAATTTACGGAGTCTCCCCTTGATTGGAGAAACGTCGTATGCCTACGGTGTCTTGACGCAAGCTTCTCCCGTGGAGGATGGGACATGACGGAAATTCTTGTGCAGGTGGGTGTGGAGGGCGACGTTCCTCCGGCGAGCAGGGTGGTGGAACACCCGGCGTGGCCCGTGCTCAAGGATGCCGTGGAGCGGATCCGGCCATGGCAGTCCAAGGACGGGTCGATCGACTTCGACGCCGAGGGCGCCCCCGAGCGGGCCGCCGCCGAGGACGCCGTACGCCGCGTCACCGAGGCCGTGCGCGAGCTGTCCCCCCTGCTGCCGCACGACCGCGCCTACCACGAGGCCCTGGTGACCGACCTCGGCCGCTGGGCCGACGGCGGCTTCGAGGTGCCCGACTTCCTCGACTCGCTGCTGGCCTTCCAGCCGGCCGCCAACCGCGCGGACGGCCTCCAGCACCTCGTCGTCTTCCCCATGTACACGCAGAACGGCAACCCGGACCGCAACCTCGAAGCGGTCGTCCTGCGCATGGTCTGGCCCGACTGGCTGGCGGAGCTGGAGCGCACCCGTTACGACAACCCGCTGTTCTGCGGCATCACCTTCGAGGACTTCACGGCCGGGTACGACACCAACTCCGCCGTCCTCTTCCCGGAGACCATCGCCGTGCGCGAGGCCCCCGAGCGCTTCTCCTGGGGCGGCATCTTCTGCGACCGCGAGGCCGCCCGCTTCCGCCGCGTCACCGAGGCCGCCGTGGACCTGCTGGGCCTGGAGCTGCCCGAGGACGTCGCGGCGCTGGTCGACGACCAGAAGCGCTGCGAGGAGGCGTTCGTCCTGTGGGACATGGTCCACGACCGCACCCACAGCCACGGCGACCTGCCCTTCGACCCGTTCATGATCAAGCAGCGCCAGCCGTTCTGGATGTACGGCCTGGAGGAGCTGCGCTGCGACCTCACCGCCTTCAAGGAGGCCGTGAAGCTGGAGGCGGACGGCGTCCCGCAGGCCCGCGACGTGCAGTACGCGGTGCTCTTCGACCGCATGTTCCGCTTTCCGGTGACCGGCGAGCGGGTGCGCAACTACGACGGTCTCGGCGGCCAGCTTCTCTTCGCCTATCTGCACAAGCACGACGTCGTCCGCTGGACCGACAACAAGCTCTCCATCGACTGGCAGCGCGCCCCGCAGGTCACCAACCAGCTGTGCGCCGAGATCGAGAAGCTGTACAAGGACGGCATCGACCGCCCGAAGATCGTCCACTGGTTCGCCGGCTACGAGCTGGTCTCCACCTACCTCGCCCCGCACCCGGGCTCGAAGTGGGCCAAGGGCCCCGACGCCCTGGACCTGACCCTGCCGCCGCGCAAACTCGTCGACGACGTGCTTCCGGACGAGTTTCCGCTGAGCATGTTCTACGAGGCCCTGTCCAAGAAGCTGAAGAAGGTGATCGCCTCGACCCGGGGTATCACCGCGGCCGCGGACGGCGCCGAGCGGGCCGCCGCGTGAGCGACCGCGGCGACGGGCAGGAACACGCACGGCAGACACAGGCTCAGCAGGCTCGGGAGGCGAGGACCATGGGGAACGGGGCGCTCGACGGCGCGGTGATCGCGGTGGCCGGGGCGGGCGGACCCGCCGGACGGGCCGCGCTGCTGCGGCTCGCCGAGGCGGGTGCGACCGTGGTCGGCGCGGACAACGACCCGGAGCGGCTCGCGGAGGCGGTGGACGCGGCGCGCTACGCGCACGGCGGCGCCACCGTCACCGGCGAGACCGTCGACCTGCTCAACCTGGACTCCACCCGGGCCTGGGCCGACCGCACCGAGCAGGAGTTCGGCCACGTCGACGGCATGGTCCACCTCGTGGGCGGCTGGCGCGGCAGCAAGACCTTCACCAAGACCGAACTCGGCGACTGGGACCTCCTGGAGAAGCTGCTCATCCGCACCGTGCAGCACACCTCCCTCGCCTTCCACGAGGCACTCCAGCGCAGCGACCGCGGCCGCTACGTCCTGATCAGCGCCGCCGGCGCGTCCAGTCCCACCGCGGGCAACGCCGCCTACTCGGCCGCCAAGGCCGCCGCCGAGGCGTGGACGCTGGCCATGGCGGACTACTTCCGCAAGGCGGGGGGCGAGCAGGGGCCGACGTCGGCGGCTGCGATCCTGGTGGTGAAGGCGTTGGTGCACGACGCGATGCGCGCCGAGCGCCCCAACGCGAAGTTCGCGGGCTTCACGGACGTGAGTGACCTCGCCGAGGCCGTCGCCGGTGTCTGGGACAAGCCCGCCGCGGAAGTGAACGGAAACCGTCTGTGGCTGACCGAGAAGCCGTGAACCCCCCGAAGACCGACGCGCGTCGCCACCACGACCCCGAGGTCCGCGGTTTCGCCAGTGACAACTACGCCGGGGCCCACCCGGAGGTGCTCGCCGCCCTGGCCCTGGCCAACGGCGGACACCAGGTCGCGTACGGCGAGGACGACTACACCGGGAACCTCCAGCGCGTGATCCGCAGCCACTTCGGTTCCACCGCCGAGGCGTTCCCGGTCTTCAACGGCACCGGCGCCAACGTCGTCGCGCTCCAGGCGGTCACCGACCGCTGGGGCGCGGTGATCTGCGCCGAGAGCGCGCACATCAACGTCGACGAGGGCGGCGCCCCCGAGCGCATGGGCGGCCTCAAGCTGCTCACCGTCCCCACCCCCGACGGCAAGCTCACGCCCGAGCTGATCGACCGGCAGGCGTACGGCTGGGACGACGAGCACCGGGCGATGCCGCAGGTCGTCTCGATCACCCAGAGCACCGAGCTGGGCACCCTCTACACGCCCGACGAGATCCGCGCCGTCTGCGAGCACGCCCACGCGCACGGCATGAAGGTGCACCTGGACGGCTCCCGGATAGCCAACGCCGCCGCCTCGCTGGACGTGCCCATGCGCACGTTCACCAACGCGGTCGGCGTCGACCTGCTCTCGCTCGGCGGCACCAAGAACGGGGCGCTGTTCGGCGAGGCGGTCGTGGTCCTGAACCAGGACGCGGTGCGCCACATGAAGCACCTGCGCAAGCTGTCCATGCAGCTGGCCTCCAAGATGCGCTTCGTGTCCGTGCAGCTGGAGGCGCTGCTGGCCAAGGACCTGTGGCTGCGCAACGCCCGGCACTCCAACGAGATGGCCCAGCGCCTGGCCGAGGGCGTGCGCGCCGTGCACGGCGTGGAGATCCTCTACCCGGTGCAGGCCAACGCCGTCTTCGCCCGGCTGCCGCACGACGTGAGCGAGCGCCTGCAGAAGCGGTTCCGCTTCTACTTCTGGGACGAGGCCGCCGGCGACGTGCGCTGGATGTGCGCCTTCGACACCACCGAGGACGACGTCGACGCGTTCGTGGCCGCCCTGAAGGAGGAGATGGCGCGCTGACGGGGAGACCTCCCGCCATTGCATAGGTATGCGGTCATCTGAAAAGTCATTGACTGACGGATGATCGCTTTCCTATGCTCTGCGGGCATGGAGCTGATCCAGAAGACCCCCGACCTGTCCGCCTACCTGGCTGCCGACGAGGCCATCGACCATGACCATCCGCGCGTGCGGGAGGTGGCCGGCGGACTCGCCAGGCAGGCCGAGGACTCGTATGCCTATGCGCGCCTGGCCTTCGAGTTCGTGCGCGACACCATCCCGCACTCACAGGACTCCGGGGACCCGCGCGTCACCTGGCGGGCCTCCGACGTCCTGGAGCAGCGCACCGGCATCTGCTACGCCAAGGCCCACGCGCTGGCCGCGCTGCTGCGGGCGGAGGACATCCCCACAGCGCTGTGCTACCAGCGGTTCGACGTGGTGCACGGGCTGGTCGCCGTACGCCTCGACGGCGCCTGGCACCGGCAGGATCCGCGCGGGAACAAGCCCGGCGTGAACGCGCGGTTCTCCCTGGGCAGGGAACAGCTGGCCTTCACACCGGACCGCGCGGCGGGTGAGGAGGACTACCCGGAGCTGTACGCGGCGCCGCATCCCGCCGTCCTGGACGTCCTCAAGGCGGCCACCGACCGCCCGCACCTGTGGGAGACCCTCCCCACCGCGCTCTGAAACGCCCGGCTCAGTGCGCCTGGGCGGTGCGCAGCTGCTCGGGCGTCGGGGCCGTGCCGCCGAGATGGGCCGGCATCCACCAGGTGTCGTCGGCTCCCTTGGGGCGCACCGGGTAGGCGCGCTGCGCGGCCTCCAGCAGCTCCTGCACCCGCTCGCGCAGCCGCCGGGTGATGGCACCCGCGTACTGCTCGCGCGAGGCCTCCATCGCCTCGCCGACCCGGATGGTGATGGGGGTGTGGCTGCGCTTGAAGTTGCGCGGGTGGCCCTTGGTCCACAGGCGCTGGGTGCCCCACAGGGCCACGGGGACCAGGGGGACGCCCGCCTCCTGCGCGAGTCGCGCGGCACCCGACTTGAAGCTCTTCAGGGTGAACGACTCGGAGATCGTCGCCTCGGGGAAGACCCCGACGATCTCACCCGACTTCAGCGAGTCGAGGGCGTGCGCGTAGGCCGCCTCGCCCTGCTTGCGGTCGACCGGGATGTGCTTCATCCCGCGCATCAGCGGACCGGAGATCCGGTGCCGGAAGACCGACTCCTTCGCCATGAAGCGCACCAGCCGCTTCTGCGGCAGCGCGGCCAGGCCGTCGAAGATGAAGTCCAGGTAGCTGATGTGGTTGCTCACCAGCACGGCGCCGCCCGAGCGCGGGATGTTCTCCGATCCCTGGCAGTCGATCTTGAGGTCCCACGCCTTGAACAGGGTGCGGGCGAGACCGATCACCGGGCGGTAGACGAGTTCTGCCATGGGCGGGTCGAACCCTTCCTTGTCAGCCTGGGAAGGGGGCTCCCAGTCGAAAGTTACGCACCCGTAGGTTTACGGGCTTGTCGCAGATCGTGCCCCAAGAACGGCCGGTGTACCAGCCTTGGTGCCCGTGTGCGGCGAGATCCTCATCACTTGCCGGACCCTCGCGTGGCCGAAATGCGACGGTGGGCGGGAATCTCCGCGGCTCCGCGGACGCTGCAGCTTCGGAGTACCGAACCGGTGGCGTGCGGGGTACGCGCGCCCAGGAGTGCCGCGATGGCGGCGGAACGGGGGCACGCCGGTGCGCGGCCAGGACGACGACGGGCGGGCGGCGGCCGCCGCCCCGCGGCTGGATGCGGCCGACCTCGGCGCGGAACTCGGCGCCCGCGCGACGCTCGTACAGTTCTCCAGCGCCTTCTGCGCGCCCTGCCGGGCCACCCGGCGGGTACTGGGCGAGGTGGCGGGCCTGGTGCCCGGCGTCGCCCACGTCGAGATCGACGCCGAGGGCCATCTGGACCTCGTCCGTGCGCTCGACGTGCTCAAGACCCCCACGGTGCTGGTCCTGGACGCCGACGGCCGCGTCGTGCGGCGAGCCGTCGGGCAGCCGCGCAGGGCGGACGTGATCGCCGCGCTGGGCGCGGCGGTGTGACAAGCGCCACGCCACCGGTGAGGTCCTGTCCACAGCCCCCACATCCCTGGACGTAATTGACTGTGCGTGCCACCCGTCGTCAGCCCGCCCCCATGCCCCGCTCGCCGTTGCCGGGACCGAGGCGCACCGCAGAAGGGCCATCCCGTATGACGGCCACACCCGACCTGGCCGCACCCCGGCCCGCCACCGACGACCTGCTGCGGTCCGTCTTCCGGCGGCACGCTGCGGGTGTCGCCGTGATCACCGCGCGGGGCCCCGGCGGCCCGGCCGGTTTCACGGCCACCTCCCTCACCTCCGTCTCCGCCCGCCCGCCGCTGCTCTCCTTCGGCATCGGCACCGGCTCGTCGAGCTGGCCCGCGGTGTCCGAGGCGGAGCACGTCGGCGTCCATGTGCTCGGCGAGCACCAGGAGGAGCTGGCGACCACCTTCGCCCGCAGCGGCGCCGACCGTTTCGCCGCACCCACCGGCTGGCGGGAGGGGCCCGAGGGGGTGCCCGTGCTGGACGGCGTGCTCGCCTGGCTGGTGTGCCGGGTGGTCGGACGGGTGCCCGCGGGGGACCATCGGATCGTGCTGGCGGAAGTCCTCCTGGGCGACCCCGCCGGAGCCGGCGAGCCGCTGCTGTACCACCAGGGGCGTTACCGGGGTCTGCGCGACTGACCGGTCGGCGGGACGGCTTCTGCGAAGGTGTCGGGTTCCGGTTACGCTGCGTTGCGAAGGTCACAGTTCAAAGCGCTTGCTTAGCGGGCAGGAACTGGATGTACTGACGAGTAATATTCCGGGCGGAGCGCAGGTCGCCCCGACCGGGATCGGCCGCTTGGGGCGCCTATGCTGCCTGCAAGAGGCAGCACTGAAATGTCGACGCAGTAGGAGAGCCGGCGTGAGCTTGAGGATCGTTGTCACTGTGAAGTACGTGCCCGACGCCACTGGCGACCGGCACTTCGCCGATGACCTGACCGTCGACCGGGACGACGTGGACGGTCTGCTCTCCGAGCTGGACGAGTACGCGGTCGAGCAGGCGCTGCAGATCTCCGAGAATTCCGACGACGACGTCGAGGTCACCGTCCTGACGGTGGGCCCCGAGGACGCCAAGGACGCCCTGCGCAAGGCGCTGTCCATGGGCGCGGACAAGGCGATCCACGTCGAGGACGACGACCTGCACGGCACCGACGCCATCGGCACCTCCCTGGTGCTGGCCAAGGCCGTCGAGAAGGCCGGTTACGACCTGGTCGTCTCCGGCATGGCCTCCACGGACGGCACCATGGGCGTCGTCCCCGCGCTGCTCGCGGAGCGCCTGGGCGTGCCGCAGGTGACGCTGCTGTCCGAGGTCTCGGTCGAGGGCGGCGTCGTGAAGGGCCGCCGGGACGGCGACTCGGCCACGGAGCAGCTGGAGGCGTCGCTGCCGGCGGTCGTGTCGGTCACCGACCAGTCGGGCGAGGCGCGTTACCCGTCCTTCAAGGGCATCATGGCGGCCAAGAAGAAGCCGGTTCAGTCCTGGGACCTCTCCGACCTCGACATCGACGAGGACGAGGTCGGTCTGGAGAACGCCTACACGGTCGTGGAGTCGGCCGCCGAGCGTCCGGCGCGCACCGCGGGCACGATCGTCAAGGACGAGGGCGAGGGCGGCAAGCAGCTCGCCGAGTTCCTCGCGGGCCAGAAGTTCATCTGAGGCCCCGCCGCCCCAACCGCCCCTCATCTTTCGCAAGCAGGAGAGAAGAAGTCCCATGGCTGAAGTTCTCGTCTACGTCGATCACGTGGACGGTGCCGTCCGCAAGCCGACCCTGGAGCTGCTGACGCTGGCCCGCCGGGTCGGCGAGCCCGTCGCCGTCGCGCTGGGCAACGGCGCCGGTGACACCGCCGCCGCCCTCGCCGAGCACGGCGCGGTGAAGGTCCTGACCCACGAGGCCGCCGAGTACGCCGACTACCTGGTCGTGCCGAAGGTCGACGCCCTCCAGGCCGCCGTCGCCGCCGTCTCCCCGGCCGCCGTGCTGGTCCCGTCCTCCGCCGAGGGCAAGGAGATCGCCGCCCGCCTGGCGCTGCGCCTGGGCTCCGGCGTCATCACCGACGCCGTCGACCTGGAGGCCGGCGACGAGGGCCCGGTGGCCACCCAGTCGGTGTTCGCCGCCGCCTTCACCACCAAGTCCCGCGTCTCCAAGGGCACCCCGGTCATCACGGTCAAGCCGAACTCGGCCGCCGTCGAGGCCGCCCCGGCCGCCGGCGCCGTCGAGGCCCTGTCGGTCACCTTCTCCGCCGCCGCCACCGGCACCAAGGTCACCTCGCGCACGCCTCGGGAGTCGACCGGCCGCCCGGAGCTGACCGAGGCCGCGATCGTCGTCTCCGGCGGCCGCGGTGTCAACGGCGCGGAGAACTTCGCGATCATCGAGGCGCTCGCCGACTCGCTCGGCGCGGCCGTCGGCGCCTCGCGCGCCGCGGTGGACGCGGGCTGGTACCCGCACACCAACCAGGTCGGCCAGACCGGCAAGTC
Organism: Streptomyces rubrogriseus; assembly: GCF_027947575.1. Lineage (NCBI taxonomy): Bacteria > Bacillati > Actinomycetota > Actinomycetes > Kitasatosporales > Streptomycetaceae > Streptomyces > Streptomyces rubrogriseus. The sequence goes on from NZ_CP116256.1 coordinate 3,127,415, forward strand.
CGTCTCGCCGCAGCTGTACATCGCCTCCGGCATCTCGGGCGCGATCCAGCACCGCGCGGGCATGCAGACCTCGAAGACGATCGTGGCGATCAACAAGGACGCCGAGGCCCCGATCTTCGAGCTGGTCGACTACGGCGTCGTCGGCGACCTCTTCGACGTCGTCCCGCAGCTCACCGAGGAAGTCAAGACCCGCAAGGGCTGACCTCCCCGCCGCACCGCACACCGAGGCCCCCGGTGACGTCCACGGACGTCGCGGGGGCCTCGGCGTGCGCGCAGGATGGTGTTGACCGGTGAAGACTCGCCAGATAACTTCACTCTACGGATAACCGATTCCGGTCAGCGGAAAAATGAACATCAGGAGGGTGTCGAATGGGTCAGCAGGAGAAGGTGGCAACGAGCCTCGCGGGCGCCGTCGGCGAGGAGATCAGTGCCTCCCTCGCACCGGTCGACGCGGAGCTGGAGCGCCGCTACCCCGGAGACCCGGGCACCCGCCAGCCCGTCCACACCGTCTACGTCCCCGGTGACGTCTTCGCCGCCGACACGATCCGCTCCTGGGGCGACAAGGCCCTCGCCGCGCTCGACGAACACGCCCCGGACGCCGCCTCCTTCGCCGCCGTCCTCGGTCTCGCCGACGACCTCGCGGAGCCCGTGTACACCCGCGTACGCGCCAAACTGGAGCGCGAGCCGATCGAAGACCTGCGCGTCGACTTCGAGGACGGCTACGGCAACCGTACGGACGCCGAGGAGGACGAGGCCGCCGCCCGCGCCGCCCGCCTGGTCGCCGAGGCGTACGGGCAGGGCACGGCCGCCCCGTACATGGGCATCCGCATGAAGTGCATGGAGGCGCCGGTGCGCGCCCGGGGCATCCGCACCCTCGACGTCTTCCTCAGCGGTCTGATGGAGGCCGGCGGCCTGCCCGACGGGCTGGTCCTCACCCTGCCCAAGGTGACCTACCCCGAGCAGGTCACCGCCATGGTGCGGCTCCTGGAGGCCTTCGAGAAGGCGCGCGGCCTCACGCCCGGCCGGATCGGCTTCGAGATCCAGATCGAGACCAGCCAGTCGATCCTCGCCGCCGACGGCACCGCCGCCGTCGCCCGGATGATCCAGGCCGCCGAGGGCCGCGCCACCGGCCTGCACTACGGCACCTTCGACTACAGCGCCTGCCTCGGCGTCTCCGCCGCCCACCAGGCCAGTGACCACCCGGCCGCCGACCACGCCAAGGCGGTCATGCAGGTCGCCGCCGCCGGCACCGGCGTACGGGTCTCGGACGGCTCCACCAACGTCCTGCCGGTCGGCCCCACCGCGCAGGTCCACGACGCCTGGCGGCTGCACTACGGCCTCACCCGCCGCGCCCTGGCCCGCGCCTACTACCAGGGCTGGGACATGCACCCCGGCCACATCCCCACCCGGTACGCGGCCGTCTTCGCCTTCTACCGCGAGGGCTTCGAACAGGCCGCCGCCCGCCTCGCCCGCTACGCCAACCGCACCGGCGGCGACGTCATGGACGAGCCCGCCACCGCCAAGGCCCTCAGCGGCTACCTGCTGCGCGGCCTGGACTGCGGCGCCCTCGACATCGGCGAGGTCGCCCGGCTGACCGGCCTGACCCGCGCCGACCTGGAGGGCTTCTCGGGCCCGCGGCGCGGCGACCTCACGGCGTCGGCGCAGTAGGCCCGGCCGACGGCGTCCGGCTCCCGGCGAAGGGGTCCTCCGGCCCGGAGCCCACGTACCGCTCCAGGCCGGACGCCGTCACCCGCTCCTCCTCGGCGAACAGCCGCGTCCCCCGGTCGCACAGCCGCCGGTCCGCCCGCGCCCGTGCGCTGAACTCCTCGGGCGTCGTCCCGAACAGCTCCCGCAGCCGGGCCGACCCGTGCAGCAGCTCGGTGATCAGGGGCCGCTGCGCCCTCGGATGCCGTCGCGGCGCGCCGGTGCCGTCGTGCAGGACGCCGTGGCGGTTGACGTACGCGTACGCACCGCCCAGCACCGAGCCGTCGCCCGGCTCGACGCGCACGTCGGGCGCGGGCAGCCAGACGCGGTCGAAGTTGCCGCCCGCCATCGGGACGCCCTCGCTCGCGTCGATCACCGCGAGCTGCTCGGCGTCGAGCCACAGCACGAACAGCTCCCGTACGGTGCCGGGGGCGCCCACCGGCGACGCGGACACGTAGCCCATGCGGCTCACGTGCGCGGAGACGCCGATGTCCAGTCCGGTGACCCGGGACCTGACCATCGGGATCGGCGAGTCGATCCCGAACTCGGCCATCTTGTGCCGCAGCTGTGCCGGGCTCGCGTTGGACCCGATCGCCAGCACCGGGACCCGGCCGTCCTCCTCGTCGTACACCGGCCGGTCCAGCGGCAGCAACCGGTCCCCGTCCAGCAGCCCGGACTCCCGGGGCCACGCGCCCGGGTACAGCAGCGGCTCCTCGCGCGGCACCCCGGCCAGCCCGAGCGCGCGCAGCGTCCGGTCCTCGCCGGGAGGTTTCGACACGGTGTGATGCTCCTCGTGGCTGTGGCTGTGGCTGTGGCTGTGGCTGTGGCTGTGGCTGCGCGGTCAGGCCGACGGCGGCAGCTCGCCCGAGCCCCGGGTGACCAGCCTGGTCGGCAGTTCGATGCGGTCGGGGGCGAGGAGGGAGCCGTCCAGCTGCCGGAAGAGCCGCTCGGCGGCGGTGCGGCCGAGGGCGGCCGCGTCCTGCGCGACCACGGTGACGCCCGGCTGGAGCAGGTCGGCCAGCTCGATGTCGTCGAAACCGACCAGTGCGACGCCCCGGGTGTGCTCGGCCAGGACCCGGATCACGGTGACCGTCACCCGGTTGTTGCCGGTGAAGATCGCGGTGACCGGCTGCGGGTCGGCGAGCATCTCCTCGGCCGCCCGGCGCACCCGCACGGGATCGGTGACACCCAGGGACATCCAGGAGTCCTCGACCGGTATGCCCGCGTCCTCCATCGCCGCCCGGTAGCCGCGCAACCGCTCGGCGGCGGTGTGGATGCGGGGCATGTCGCCGATGAAGCCGATCCTGCGGTGCCCGTGCGCGATCAGGTGGGCCACCCCGTCGCGAGCACCACCGAAGTTGTCGGAGACCACCACGTCCGCGTCGATCTGTCCCGCCGGACGGTCCACGAACACCGTGGCGACGCCCGCCTTCAGCTCGGGCTCCAGATACCGGTGGTCGTCCCCGGCGGGGATCACCACGAGACCGTCCACGCGCCGCGCGCACAGGGCGAGCACCAGCTCCTGCTCGCGCTCCGGGTCCTCCGCGCTGGACCCGTTGATCAGCAGGGCGCCGTGGGCGCGGGCCACCTCCTCCACGGCGCGGCTGAGCGGCCCGTAGAACGGGTCCGCCAGATCCTCCAGGACCAGGCCGATGCTCGCGGTGCGGCCCTTGCGGAGCACCCGCGCGCTGTCGTTGCGGCGGAAGCCCAGCGCGTCGATGGCCTCCTGGACGCGGCGCTCGGTCTCCGGGGTGACGCCGGGCTCACCGTTGACCACCCGGGAGACGGTCTTGAGGCCGACTCCCGCCCGGGCGGCGACGTCCTTCATGGTCGGGCGGTTGCCGTAACGGTTCCCGGGGAGGCGGTCTGCGCGGCGGGTCGTGTCGGGCACGATGCGGTGTCCTGTCCTGTCGTCCACGGGATTGCGTCGGCTCCTGCTGTCCGGGGGGATGTGTCGGTCATGGGCTTGTATGAGGATGTGGCGTCGAGCATAGAGCCTGGACAACGTTGTCAGATGCGGGAGACACTGTCCAACGCACTCTCCGGCCCTCGTCCCCACCGCGGGGCCGGTCGCCGCGCGCTCTTGTGTACGGCTTTTTCGCTTTCGGTCCGACGGGGAGATCCGACTCTGATGCACACCGACCTAGTGGCAGCGCTGGACATCGGCGGCACCAAGATCGCCGGCGCGCTGGTGGACGGCGACGGCCGCATCCAGGCGCGCGCACAGCGTGCGACACCCGCCCGGGAGGACGGTGACACCGTGATGCGGGCCGTCGAGGACGTGCTCGCCGAACTGACCGCGTCGCCCCTGTGGGGGCGGGCCTCGGCGGTCGGCATCGGCAGCGCCGGCCCGGTGGACGCCTCGGCCGGCACGGTCAGCCCGGTGAACGTGCCCGGCTGGCGCGACTACCCGCTGGTCCGACGGGTCCGGTCCGCCGCCGGCGGCCTGCCGGTGGAGCTGATCGGCGACGGGGTGGCCATCACGGCGGCCGAACACTGGCAGGGCGCCGCCCGCGGACACGACAACGCGCTGTGCATGGTGGTCTCGACCGGCGTCGGCGGCGGACTGGTGCTGGGCGGCCGGCTGCACCCCGGACCGACCGGCAACGCCGGCCACATCGGCCACATCAGCGTCGACCTGGACGGCGACCCCTGCCCCTGCGGCGCGCGCGGCTGCGTGGAGCGCATAGCGAGCGGCCCCAACATCGCCCGCCGCGCGCTGGAGGCCGGCTGGCTGCCCGGACCGGACGGCGACACCTCCGCCGCCGCGGTCGCCGCCTCGGCACGCCTCGGCGACCCCGTGGCCGTCGCCTCCTTCGAACGGGCCGCGCAGGCACTGGCCGCCGGCATCGCCGCCACCGCGACCCTCGTCGAGATCGACATCGCCGTGGTGGGCGGGGGAGTGGGCAAGGCGGGGGACGTCCTCTTCGCCCCGCTGCGCAAGGCCCTCACCGACTACGCGACGCTGTCCTTCGTCCAGCGCCTCGCGGTCGTCCCCGCCCAGATGGGCACGGACGCCGGACTGGTCGGCGCGGCCGCCGCGGCCCTGGCGAGGACGGCGGACGTGACCGCCGCCCACGTCTGAGCCCCGCGCCACGGCGGCCCGGCGGACTCCGGGGCACGCGGCGACTCCCGCGGTCCTGCCCGTGACCCCGGGGCGGCGGCGTAGTTGAACGGGGCATGAAGAAGCGCAGCATCCTCGCCCTCGCGACCCTCGCCACCGGCTTCGTCGTCGCGGCCGTCAGCCCGTCCCACGCCGCCCCGGGCGACCTCCCGCTCAATCTCGGGGTGGACGACACCGTCAGTACCCTGGGGGACACCGTCGCCACCGAGAGCCTGACCCTCGACGACGACGCCCTGGGACAGCTTGGCTGACACCCCGGACCGGGCCGTCGCGCCCGGTCGGGTCCACACGGCGCCGTCGCCCCCGAGGGGGCGTCGGCGCCGCTGTCATATGCCCTTTCCCACGTCACCGGCCGGGCTGGTTTCCGTGGCGGGGTGAAGCGGGCAAGCCACAGTGGGCCAACAGAAGAGGGGGACCTGTGACCGTCGTCTGGATCAACGGCGCGTTCGGTGCGGGGAAGACCACCACCGCACGGGAACTGATCGAACTGATCCCGAACAGCACGCTCTTCGACCCCGAGGTCGTCGGCGGGGCACTCGCGCACCTGCTGCCGCCCAAACGCCTGGCCGAGGTGGGCGACTTCCAGGACCTGCCGATCTGGCGCCGGCTGGTGATCGACACGGCGGCGGCGCTGCTCGCCGACCTCGGCGGGACGCTCGTGGTCCCGATGACCCTGCTGCGCCAGGAGTACCGGGACGAGATCTTCGGCGGTCTCGCCGCTCGCCGGATCGAGGTCCGGCACATCCTGCTGGCCCCGGCCGAAACGATCCTGCGGGAGCGAATAGCGAGCCGCGAGGTGCCGCGGGACCTCCCGGACGGCGAGCTGCGGACACGGCAGTGGTCCTACGACCACATCGAGCCCTACCGCGCGGCCCTCGCCTCCTGGCTCACCGCCGACGCCCACCCCGTCGACACCGGCGCCCTCACCCCCTACGAGGCCGCCGCCCGGGTCGCCGAGGCCGTCGGCTCGGGTGCCGTGCCGGCCTGCGAGATCGTCCAGACCCCTGAGCCCACCGGCGAGACCGTCGCCGCCGGCGTCCTGCTCTTCGACGAGCGGGACCGGATCCTGCTCGTGGACCCCACCTACAAACCCGGCTGGGAGTTCCCCGGCGGCGTCGTCGAACCCGGCGAGGCGCCCGCCCGCGCCGGCATCCGCGAGGTCGCCGAGGAGACCGGCCTCAGCCTCCGGGACGTACCGGCCCTGCTGGTCGTCGACTGGGAACCCCCGGCCCCTCCCGCCTACGGCGGTCTGCGGCTGCTCTTCGACGGCGGCCGGCTCGACGCCGCGGACGCCGGCCGGGTGCTGCTGCCCGGCCCCGAGCTGCGCGGCTGGCGCTTCGCCACCGAGGACGAGGCCGCCGACCTGCTGCCCCCGGTCCGCTACGAGCGGCTGCGCTGGGCGTTGCGGGCCCGGGAACGCGGCGCCGCCCACTATCTGGAGGCGGGCACGCCGGTCGGCTGACGCCGGGGCCCCACCGGGTGGCGAGGCCCCTGTGCCGACGGCAGAACGCGGGACGGGAGCGGACTCAGCTCGCCGCGTAGTTGCGCAGGAAGTGCGCCTCCGCCACCGACAGCCGCTCCAGCTCCTTTGGGGACACGCTCTCGTTCACGGCGTGGATCTGCGCCTCCGGCTCGCTCAGGCCGATCAGCAGGATCTCCGCCTCCGGGTAGAGGGACGCCAGGGTGTTGCACAGCGGGATGGAGCCGCCCTGACCGGCGTACTGCATCTCCTCGCCGGGGTACGCCACCGCCATCGCGTCCGCCATGGCCTGGTACGCCGGGCTCGTGGTGTCGGCGCGGAACGCCTGGCCCTGGCCGATCTGCTCGACGGCGACCCGGGCGCCCCACGGCGTACGCGTCTCCAGGTGGGCCTGGAGGAGCTTGGTGGCCTCGGCCGCGTCCACGCCCGGCGGCACCCTCAGGCTCACCAGCGCCCGCGCGCCCGCCTGCACCGACGGGGTGGCGCCGACGACCGGCGGGCAGTCGATGCCGAGCACCGTGACGGCCGGCCGCGCCCAGATCCGGTCGGCGACCGAACCGGAGCCGATCAGCTCCACGCCGTCCAGCACCCGCGCGTCCCGGCGGAACTGCTCCTCGTCGTAGGCGAGCCCCTCCCAGGTGCTGTCCGCCGCCAGACCGTCGACCGTCGTCGAGCCGTCCGCCGCGCGCAGCGAGTCCAGCACGCGGATCAGGGCGGCCAGCGCGTCGGGCGCCGCGCCGCCGAACTGCCCCGAGTGCAGGTTGCCTTCGAGCGTGTCGACCTTCACGCGCAGCAGCGTCATGCCGCGCAGCGTGGAGGTGACCGTCGGCAGGCCGACCCGGAAGTTGCCTGCGTCGCCGATGACGATGGTGTCCGCGGCCAGCAGCTCGGGGTGTGCCTCGGCGTACCGCTCGAGGCCGCCCGTGCCCTGCTCCTCGGAACCCTCGGCGATGACCTTGACGTGCACCGGCACGCCCCCGTTCGCCTTCAGCGCGCGCAGCGCGAGCAGGTGCATCAGCACGCCGCCCTTGCAGTCCGCGGCGCCGCGCCCGTACCACCGGCCGTCGCGCTCGGTCAGCTCGAACGGCGGAGTGGCCCAGCCCGCCTCGTCCAGCGGCGGCTGCACGTCGTAGTGGGCGTAGAGCAGCACCGTCTTCGCGCCCTCGGGCCCCGGCAGGTACCCGTACACCGACTGCGTGCCGTCCGGCGTGTCCAGCAGGGCCACGTCCTGGAAGCCCTCGGTGCGCAGGGCCGCCGCTATCCAGTTGGCGGCACCCTCGCTCTCACTGCGCGGGAACTGGTCGAAGTCGGCCACCGACTTGAAGGCCACCAGCGCGGCCAGTTCCTCCTTCGCGCGGGGCATCAGCGAAGCGACGGTCTCGGCGACCGGATTCGACGACATGGGCACGCTCCTTGTGGGTGCGACGTTGTACCAAGGAGTACTTGGAATGACGGGCCGATCCTCCCACAGTGGCCTGCGGCGATGCCCGCCGTAGGATGCGGGGGTCAGGTGCGGCATGCGGTTTGATCGGAGCAGTAGACCATCGTGAGCAGCGAGAACTCTTCGGCGGACGACGCGCGTCAGGTCTGGGACGTGGTCGTGGTGGGCGCGGGACCGGCGGGGGCCTCGGCCGCCTACGCGGCGGCGGTCGCGGGGCGGCGCGTCCTGTTGCTGGAGAAGGCCGAGCTGCCCCGCTACAAAACATGCGGCGGCGGCATCATCGGGCCCTCGCGCGACACCCTCCCGCCCGGCTTCGAGCTGCCCTTCCAGGACCGGGTGCACGCGGTGACCTTCTCGAACAACGGGCGCTTCACCCGGACCCGGCGCTCCCGGCAGATGCTGTTCGGGCTGATCAACCGGCCCGAGTTCGACCTGCAGCTCGTCGAGCACGCCCAGAAGGCGGGCGCCGAGCTGCGCACCGGCGCGACCGTGACCCGGGTGGAGCAGCACGGCTCGGCGGTGCCGGACCGGCGTACGGTCGCCGTCGTCCTCCAGGGCGGTGAGACGCTGCTGGCCCGGGCCGTGGTCGGCGCGGACGGCAGCGCCAGCCGGATAGGCGCCCACGTCGGGGTCAAGCTGGACCAGGTCGACCTCGGCCTGGAGGCGGAGATCCCGGTGCCCGAGACGGTCGCCGAGGACTGGAAGGGCCGGGTGCTCATCGACTGGGGCCCGATCCCCGGCAGTTACGGCTGGGTCTTCCCCAAGGGCGACACGCTCACGGTCGGGGTCATCTCGGCGCGCGGCGAGGGCGCGGCGACCAAGCGGTACCTGGAGGACTTCGTCGCCCGGCTCGGGCTCGCCGGATTCGAACCGAGCGTCTCCTCCGGCCACCTGACGCGCTGCCGCGCGGACGACTCGCCGCTCTCGCGCGGCCGGGTCCTGGTGTGCGGGGACGCGGCCGGGCTCCTGGAGCCGTGGACCCGCGAGGGCATCTCCTTCGCGCTGCGCTCGGGACGGCTCGCGGGGGAGTGGGCGGTGCGCGTCTCCGAGGCCCACGACGCGGTGGACGCGCGCAAGCAGGCCCTGAACTACGCGTTCGCGATCAAGGCCGGACTGGGCGTGGAGATGAGTGTCGGCAAGCGGATGCTGACGGTGTTCGAGCGCCGGCCCGGCCTCTTCCACGCGGCCCTGACCGGTTTCCGTCCGGCCTGGAAGGCGTTCAAGGACATCACGCAGGGCTCGACCTCGCTGGGCGAGCTGGTCCGCAGCCATCCGCTGGCGCAGCGGGCGCTGGGGGCGATGGACCGCCGGTCCGAGGCGGCCGAGACGTCCACCCGGTCCGCGTCGCCCGCGGGTGAGGAGACCGGCGCCTGACCGCGGGCACCCGGCCGTCGGCGGCGGACCGTCCGAGTCCGTCCGAGTCCGGCCGTCGGCGCCCGCCCAGTCAGGACCTGACCGCGCGGCACACCGGGGCACGGGCCCGGCCGAGCCGGCACTGCCCACCGAGCCGCGGCCCATCGGACGGACGCCGGTTTCCCTCCCCCTCGACGACCTGCCGTCCGGGACCGTGACGGCCAGGGCGGCTTGCGGGGCCGAGCCGTCTGCCCCCCGGCGGGCCGCCTCGCCCGTCCGGTCGGCCCGGCGTGCCCCGAGCATCCGGCCGCGAGTCCGCGCCGTGGCGGCTCACGGGCCGTGGAGGGCCGTACTTCGCCGGGAGTACGCGTGATCACCACGCGCGGGTGACGCCGCCCGCCCGGCCCGGCGTCTAGCGTGGCGGTCATGGACGGACAGCGCGAGCGCGCGGGCCGGGTGCCGCAGTGGTGGTGGCACGGGCCCCCGTGGTGGAACCGGCGGGGCGACGAGGAACAGCGCCCCGCCTGGCCCTGGCGCTCCACCGTGCTCGTCACGGCGTTCGTGCTGGTCGGCTCCAACTTCGCCGCCCACGCCCAGGAGGCGGAGCGGGCCGCACTGGACCCCTTCGCGCGCGTGCTGCTCTTCGTGACGGGAGCCGCCCTGCTGTGGCGGCAGCGGTACCCGGTGCCGGTCGTGTTCGGCACGGCGGTCACCACCCTGGTCTACCTCGGCGCCGGATACCCGTACGGCCCGGTGTTCGCGGCCGTCGCGGTGGCCTGCTTCAGCGCCGTCGTCGCCGGGCACCGCAGGGCCGCGTGGGCGGCGATGGGAACCCTGTGGGCCGGGCACGCCCTGGTGGCGCACTGGCTCTACCGGTGGCTGCCGCCGTCCGGCGACTCGGCCGCCTCCTGGGGGCAGGAACTCGTGATCGCCACCTGGGTGGTGGCCATCGCGGCCCTGTCGGAGCTGGCCCGGGCCCGCCGTGAGCAGTGGGCGCGGGAGCGGGCGGAGCGGGCCCAGGCGGCACGCCGGCGCGCGGACGAGGAGCGGCTGCGGATCGCCCGCGAGCTGCACGACGTCCTCGCGCACAGCATCTCCGTCATCAACGTGCAGGCCGGTGTCGGACTCGCCCTCCTGGACACCGACCCGGAACAGGCCCGCACCGCACTCACCACCATCAAGGACCAGAGCAAGGAAGCGCTCGGCGAGGTGCGGCAGGTACTCGACACCCTGCGCACCCCCGGGGACGCGCCGCGCGCTCCGGCCCCCGGCCTGGACCGGCTCCCGGAACTGGTCGAGCAGGCGGCGAGCGCGGGCCTCACCGTCGAGGTGGAGGGGAAACCGCCGCGCCTGTCGCCCGGTACCGACCTCGCGGCCTTCCGCATCGTGCAGGAGGCGCTCACCAACGTCGTACGGCACTCGGGTTCGCGGCACGCACGCGTCCGTCTCGGCCGGGACGGCGGCACGCTGCTGCTGCGCGTCGACGACGACGGTCCCGCGACGGGCGCCGAGGCGGGCGGCAGCGGCAACGGGCTGGCCGGGATGCGGGAGCGCGCGGCGGCGCTGGGTGGCACCATCGAGGCGGGCCCGCGCCCCGACGGCGGCTTCCGGGTCCTGGCGGCCCTGCCGATCGACGTGAAGCACCCGAACCGTACGAAGGAGGACGACCGGTGATCCGCGTACTGCTCGCCGACGACCAGTCACTGGTACGGGCCGGTTTCCGGGCGCTGCTGGACGCGCAGTCGGACATCGAGGTGGTCGCGGAGGCCGCCGACGGTGAGGAAGCGGTGCGCTCGATCCGCGAACTGCGCCCCGACGTCGTCCTCATGGACATCCGCATGCCCCTGCTCGACGGCCTCGCCGCGACCCGCCGGATCACCGGCGACCCGGGGCTGCCCGACGTGAAGGTGGTCATGCTCACCACCTTCGAACTCGACGAGTACGTCTTCGAGGCGATCCGCTCCGGTGCCTCCGGCTTCCTGGTCAAGGACACCGAACCCGAGGAACTCCTGCGCGCCGTGCGGGCGGTGGTGGACGGCGACGCGCTGCTGTCGCCGGGGGTGACGCGGCGGCTGATCGCCGAGTTCGCGGCCCGTTCCAAGGAGCCCGCGGCGGCCGGCGAGATGGCCCGGCTGACCGAACGGGAGCGCGAGGTGATGGCCCTGGTCGGCATCGGACTGTCCAACGACGAGATCGCCCGCCGACTGGTCGTCAGCCCGCTGACCGCCAAGACCCACGTCAGCCGGACCATGGTGAAACTCGGCGCCCGCGACCGTGCCCAACTGGTCGTCCTCGCCTACGAGTCGGGACTGGTACGACCCGGCTGGCTCGGCTGACCGCCGTGCGCGAACCGGACCAGCACGCTCACCACCCGGACGGCGAACACCACCACGGCGAGTACCACGCCCGCCCCGACGAGCGCGGTGCGCGGTGTGCCCGTCAGGTCGAACAGGTACGCAGGACCCGCCAGCGCGCCGAACAGCACGGCCGCCGCGAATGCCGCGCTGCACAGCGCGTAGCCGATCTCGATCGTGATGGCGTCCCGTTCGCCCTGCGTGCGCCGTCCCCCGTGGGTCCCCATGGTGCCAAGTCTCCCAGAACGGTCGGGGTTGCGTCAGCGCGGTGACCGCCGCGAGGGGCTCTGCTACGGTGCGCGGATGGCGGCGAAGAAGGCCGAACAGGCGCTTGTGACCCGGTGGCGCTCGATCCTGGTCCTCCATGCCCGCGTCCAGTGCGAACTCGACCGTGCGCTGCATGGCCACGGCCTGTGCGGAAGCGACTTCGAGGTTCTCGACGTCCTGGCCGGCACCCGGGACGAGGACGGCTCCGGCTCCTGCGGATACCGCGTCCAGCAGATCTCCGAGCGGGTCCACCTCAGCCAGAGCGCGCTGTCGCGGCTGGTCGCCCGGCTGGAGAAGGACGGTCTCGTCGAGCGCTCCCTGTGCCCCGAGGACCGGCGGGGCGTGCGGGTGGCGCTCACGCCGAAAGGACGCGCCCGGCACGGTGCGGCGCTGCCGGTGCAGCGGGCGGTGCTGCACCGGATGCTGGCCGGCTGACCGGCCGCCGCCGGAACACCCGCCTCAACTCCAGGTGACGGCCGACCGCTCGCACCACAGCGCGGCGAGCGAGCCGTCGCCGGTCACCTCCGGGAAGGGCCGGCGGTTCCACAGCGCCGGGTAGAGCTGTGCGGCGGGGCCGGACAGTTCGCAGTCGGCGGCCCCGGCGGCCTCCCGCACGGTCACCGGTGGCTGCGCGGACAGCCGTACGGTCCACACGGCGTCCGGCGCGTCCGTCGCCCGTACCCGGAGCGTGCGGGGTTCCTCGGTGCGCACGGCGCTCTTCGGGCGGGCGTGGAAGGCGCACAGCAGTTCGTCGATGCCGTCCACCGCGAAGTCCACGCCGATGCCGGTGGCCTCACCGCCGCGCGCCGACTCGGCGTCGAGCCGGTGCACCGTCGTCTCGTGCGCCTGCCGCCTGGCCCAGAAGGCCAGCGGCGACGGCGCGGGCAGGAACTGCCAGCACCGCACGCCGGGCGCGGCGCCGCTGAGGGTGTCGACGAGCCGTGCGTGTCCGTCCCGGAACCAGCTCACCAGCCGGGCGCCGTCGAGGGTGGGCGGGTCGTCGGTGCGCCGGGGACCGGTGTGCCCCTCGGCGACGAACGCCGTCGCCCAGCGGTGCACCATCCCCGTGTGCCGCAGCAGGTCCCGCACGCGCCAGCCGGGGCAGGTGGGCACCTCGGCGTCGCTGCCCGCCGCCTCGGCGGCCGCAGCCAGCAACGTGCCTTCACGGTCCAGGGTCTCGACGTACGCCGCGGTCTTCATGGCAGGGAGTGTGCCGCATGGAGCGCACTCGACGGCAGGCCTCCCCGGCACACGTTTCCGTTCCCGGGCGGTGCCCGGCGCAGCCGGGCACCGCCGCGCGCCGCGTGGCGACCGCTACCAGCACCGCCACCGCCGCGAGCACCGCCACGCTGGTGAGCGCGGCCGGCAGGGAGAACCAGTCGGCCATGAAACCGATCGCGGGCGGACCGAGCAGCATGCCGCCGTAGCCCAGCGTGGACGCGGTCGCGACCCCGCTCGGGCCGCCGAGCGCGCCGGCCCGCTCGATCGCGACCGGGAAGATGTTGGCGAGCCCGAGGCCGGTGATCGCGAAGCCGAACAGCGCCGCCCACACGGACGGGGCGAGCGACCCGAGCAGCATGCCGGCCACCGCGGTGGTGCCGCCCGCCACCACCGTGGCCGTCCGACCCAGGCGTTCGAGCAGCGTGGTCCCCGTGAGCCGGCCCACGGTCATGGCCAGCGCGAAGCACGAGTAGCCCGCCGCCGCCAGGCCCGGGGAGGCGTCGAGGTCCTGCTCCAGGTGCAGGGCGCCCCAGTCGGCCATCGCGCCCTCGCCGTACGCCGTGCACAGGGCGATCAGGCCGAAGGTGACGACGAGGCGACGGGTACGGCGGTCCGGGCGGCGCGGGGTGCCGTCCTCCTCGGGTGTGCGGTCCGGCGGCGCGGCGGGCTCGCAGCGCAGCAGGGCTCGGCCCGCGACGAGGGTGACCAGCAGGCCGGTCACGGTGAGGGCGAGCAGGTGCCGCGTCGGCGACAGCGCCCCGGCGACGAGACCGCCGAGCCCCGCGCCGACCATGCCCCCGAGGCTGAACGCCGCGTGGAAGCTGGGCATGATCGGGCGCCCGAGTACGGCCACCAGGTCGACTGCGGCGCTGTTGAAGGCGACGTTGATCCCGCCGTACGCGCTGCCGAAGACCAGCAGGACGGCGCCGAGGGCGAGCGCGGAGTGGGTGAGCGGGGGCAGGGCGATGCTGAGGCAGAGCAGGACCGCGCAGGCGACGGTGACGGGATGGCTGCCGTAGCGGCGGACCAGCCGTCCGGTGAGCGTCATGGTGACCACGGCGCCCGCCGAGACACCGAGCAGGGCGAGCCCCAGGGCGCTGGCGGAGGCGCCGGTCTGCTCCTTGATGGCGGGGATCCGGACCACCCAGCCGGCGAAGACGAAGCCGTCGAGGGCGAAGAAGGCGGTCAGGGCGATTCGGAGACGGGTGAGGTCGTCGCGGGAGCCCGGCACCACGTTGTGCGATCGGGCTTTGTTTATTTGCGGCACAAAGTCAGGCTAGGTGCGGGACCGGGGACGCGGCAAGGGTGGCTCCGCGGAGACGCGGAGACGCGGAGGCCGGGAAACGCGGAGACGCGGAGACGCGGAGACGCGGAGGCGTGCGAGAGCCCGCGCGCCGTCAGTCGGCCGGTGCCCCTGCCGTGCTCTCCCGCACCACCAGCCGGTGCGGCGCCTTGGTCTCCGTCGGCGCGGGCGCCGAACCGTCGATCACGCCGAGCAGGGTGCTGACCGCCGTGCGCGCGATCGCGGCCTTGTCCGGGGCGACGGTGGTCAGTGACGGCGAGCTGTACCGGCCCTCCTGGATGCCGTCGACCCCGACGACGGCGATGTCCTCGGGCACCCGTACACCGGACCGCGCCAGCGCGTGCATGGCGCCGATGGCCAGCAGGTCGTTGTAGCAGAAGACCGCGTCGGGCGGCTCGGGCAGGGCGAGCAGCCGCTCCATCGCCTCGGCGCCGAGGTGGCGGTGGAAACGCGGGGTGGGGACGATCAGCTCCTCGTCCACGGTGAGTCCGGCACGTTCCAGCGCCTGGCGGTAGCCCGTCGTACGCAACTGCGCGGTCTCGCCGGTGCTGTAGGGCTGGTCGCCGATGGCGGCGATGCGCCGACGGCCGAGCCCGAGCAGATGCTCCGTCGCGTCCCGGGCCGCGGCGACGTTGTCGATCGCCACGTGGTGGAAGCTTCCGTTGAAGATGTGCTCGCCGAGGAGCACGACGGGCACCCGGTTGGTGCGCCGGCGCAGCTCGTCCGCCGAGATGGACAGCGGGCTCAGCAGCAGGCCGTCGAACATCGTGGCGCGGGACTCGCGGCCCAGCAGTTCCCGCTCGCGCTCGCCGTCGCCGTCGGTCTGGTCGAGCATGACCACGTACCCGTGGGTGCGGGCCGCGGTGATCACCTCGCGGGCCAGCTCGGCGAAGTAGGGCACGTCCAGCTCGGGGACGACCAGCGCGATCATGCCGCTGCGGCCCCGACGGAGGTTGCGGGCCACCAGGTTGGGCCGGTAGTCGAGTTCGTCGAGCGCGGCCTGCACCCGTACCCGCAATTCGTCGGAGACGGGCACCGACCCGTTGACCACGTTGGACACGGTGCGAATCGAGACTCCGGCGCGTCGGGCGACGTCGCGGAGCGTGGAGCCGGCCATCCAGTTCCCCCTCACGGCCCCCGCGGGGCCTCGGTCGGCAGCATCTCGTGTTCGCGCCGGTGTGGACCAGCGCAGATGCAGGTTGATGTTACTCAGCTATTGCATCGTTGCAAAAGGCGACGCATCATCTCTGCATCGTTGCAAAGCGTGGGCGGTGGTCGAGGCCTCGTGCCTGCCGGCGCGCCGCCGACGACGCCTGCGCGCGTCCACGTCCACCCCTGCTCAGCCACTCCCTCTCGCGTACCCCAGCCAGCATTCCCGACCGAGGAGCCGTGCTCATGTCCAGATCATTCGTCCCGCGGCGCAGCGTTCTGCGCGGCGCGCTCGGCGCCGGCGCGCTCGCCGCGGCCGCCGGTCCCCTCGCGGCGTGCGCCCCCGGCTCCTCCGGGTCCGAGCCGCGCAAGCTCACCGGGACGCCCAGCGCGTCGGCCAAGGGCGAGATCACCATCTGGAACCGCTCCGGCGACCTGTTCAAGGTCTTCGACGCGGCGATCGACGCCTTCCGCAAGGCCTACCCGGACATCAAGGTCAACCACCAGGCCGTCGACATCGACGCCAAGCTCGCCAACACCCTGATCAGCGGCACCGACCTGCCCGACGGCAGCTTCTGGGACGACGCCAAGATCGGCGGCCAGGCGGAGCACCTGTACGACCTGACGGACCTGATAGCGCCCTACCGCGACAAGACCTCGGCGTACAAGCTCTCGGTCAACACCGTCGACGGCCGGATCTACGGCGTGCCCTGGGACCTCGACCCCGGACTGCTCTGGTACCGCGAGGACCTGCTGGAGGACGCCGGTGTCGACCCGGCCGGGCTGAAGACCTACGACGACCTGCTGGCGGCGGCCCGGTCGCTGCGGGAGAAGAACCCCAAGGCCCGCCCCCTGCACATGGAGAAGGACCCCTTCCTCGGCCAGCTCTGGCTGGAGATGCTCGCGGGCCAGCAGGGCACCAGCCTCGCCGACGCCGACGGGCAGGTGCGGCTGGACTCCAAGGAGTACCGCAACATCCTCAACTGGGTCCGGGACGCCGTCGACGACGACCTGGTCACCCACGCCGAATACCTCAAGCAGGCCGACCTCGCCGCCCTGGAGAACGGACAGCAGGCCCTCGTCCCGTGGGCGGTGTGGTGGTCCTTCGCCCCCCAGCAGCTGCTGAAGAAGGGCAAGGGCAAGTGGCGGGCCGCACCCCTGCCGGCCTGGACCCCCGGCGGGGCGCGCAGCGGCGCCATGGGCGGCAGCAGCTTCATCATCCCGGCGAAGGCGAAGAACCCCGAACTCGCCTGGCTGTTGTACGAGTTCCTGTGCTTCAAGGAGCCCGGCTACAGCGCGGTGTACGGGCCGAGCGAGGTCTACCCGGGCGGTCTGACCACCTCCGTGCCGAGCTACGGCCCCGCCCGCCGCCCCGACAAGCCGCTGTTCGAACCGGTGGCCGCGCTCGGCGGACAGGACCTGTGGAAGGTGGCCGTGGACGCCGCCGACACCATCCCGTCCGCCGCGCCGATCCCCGCCTGGTGGGCCAAGTCCGTCGACTACCTCGGCAACAACCTCCAGCGGCTCATCGAGGGGAAGATGGCCCCCGACGACGTCATCGACGACTCCACC
This sequence comes from Streptomyces rubrogriseus, assembly GCF_027947575.1. Classification (NCBI taxonomy): domain Bacteria; kingdom Bacillati; phylum Actinomycetota; class Actinomycetes; order Kitasatosporales; family Streptomycetaceae; genus Streptomyces; species Streptomyces rubrogriseus. The sequence goes on from NZ_CP116256.1 coordinate 3,144,383, forward strand.
AAGAAGATCCAGCGCAACCTGGTGGACCGCGCATGACCTCCGGCACCCTCACCCCGCCCCGCAAGGAACGGGCGGCACCCGACTCGCCGCGCCCCACCCGCTCCCGCCGCAAGCCCTTCCTCGCGCCCTACCTCTTCGTCGCGCCGTTCTACATCGTCTTCGCGGCCTTCGGCCTCTACCCGCTCGTCTTCGCGCTCCAGTTGAGCTTCACCGACTGGAAGGGCGCGGGCCGGGCGAACTTCATCGGCCTGGAGAACTACACCTACCTGCTCACCAGCGAGGAGTTCTGGTCCTCGCTGGGCAACAGCGCGGTGATGTGGCTGCTGATCGTGCCCCTCCAGATCGTCGGGGGCCTGGCCGCCGCGGTGCTGCTGGCCAACGCGCGGCTGCGGCTGCGCGGCATGTTCCGGGTCGCCTTCATCGCGCCGTTCGTCACCCCGCTGGTGGCGATGGCCCAGGTGTGGATCGTCGCCTTCGACACGGACTACGGGCTGGTCAACCACCTGTTCAACCTGGTCGGTCTGCCGGACATCGACTGGCTCCAGTCGACCGTCTGGGCCAAACCGACGCTCGCGCTGCTGTTCCTGTGGAAGACGACCGGGTTCGCGATCATCATCCTGCTCGCCGGACTCCAGGCCGTGCCCGGCGACGTGTACGAGGCCGCCGCCCTCGACGGTGCCTCCCGCAAGCGGCAGTTCTGGTCGCTGACCCTGCCACTGGTCCGGCGCAGCATCGCCTTCCTTGTCGTGGTGCAGACCCTCGCGGTGTTCCAGATGTTCGCCGAACCGTTCGTCGTCACCCAGGGCGGCCCGTACGGCTCGACCACCACCGGCGGGCTGTACCTCTACAACCACATCCTGGCGTCCGACCTCGGGACCGGCGCCGCGAACTCCTTCCTGCTCGTGCTGCTGGTGTTCGCCCTGTCCCTGCTGTCCGTGCGCCTGCTCCGCTCCCGAGACGAGTGACCATGACCAGCCTCATGACCAGCCGGACCGAGAAGCCAGGCAGGAGCCTGTCCCAGCCCCGGCCGGGGCCGCTCCAGTACCTGGTGCTGGGCCTCCTCGCCCTCGTGTTCGTCTATCCCATCTGGTGGGCCGTCAGCTCCTCGCTGAAGCCGCCGACCGACATCGTCCGCGACCCGCTGTCCTTCTCGCTCGGCTCGGCCACGCTCGACAACTACCGGGCGATGTTCGACGACGTGCCGATCGGCACCGGCTTCGTCAACACCGTGCTCGTCGTCGCCGTCAAGGGCGCGATGACCATGTTCTTCTGCCCGCTGGCCGGCTACGCCTTCGCCAAGTACCGCTTCCCCGGCAAGAACCTGCTCTTCGGCGTGCTGATGCTCACGCTGATGCTGCCGACCCTCGTGCTGGTCATCCCGCTGCTGCTCGAGATGAGCCAACTGGGCTGGGTCAACACGTACCAGGCGCTGATCCTGCCCGGCAGCATCGACGCCTTCAGTATCTTCTGGATGCGGCAGACCATCGCGGCCGTGCCCGACGAACTCCTCGACGCCGGACGCGTGGACGGGGCGAGCGAGTTCGGGATCTTCGCCCGGATCGTGGTGCCGGTCATCCGGCCGGGCATCGCCGCCCTCGGCGTCCTGACCGCCATGAACATCTACAACGACTTCGTCTGGCCGGTCGTCGCCGTCAACGACGAGAGCCACCAGACGCTCCAGGTCGTGCTCTCCACCCTCGCGCAGAACGTCACCGGCAACCGCGTCGGCGCCGACTTCGCGACCGTCTGGGGCGAACTGCTCGCCGCCGGCAGCATCGCGATGCTGCCCGTGCTGGCTCTGTTCGTCCTGCTGCAACGCCACTTCATCAACGGGATCCTCGCGGGCAGCGTCAAGGGCTGACCGCCCGCCGTACACCGCTGACTCTCCCCACAGCCGCACCGAATCGGAGCACTCACGCCCATGACCACCCCCCGTCCCGAATACCCCCGGCCCCACTTCGACCGGTCCCACTCCTGGCTCACCCTCAACGGCGCCTGGGACTTCCGCGCCGACCCCGCCGAGCGGTACTCCGCCGACGCGTCCGACGGCTACGACCGCGCGATCACCGTGCCCTTCGCCTGGGAGACGCCCGCCTCCGGGATCGCCGAGCACTGGCTGCGGACCGCCTGGTACCGGCGGACGTTCACCGTGCCGGCCGACTGGGCCGGACAGCGCGTCGTCCTCCACTTCGGTGCCGTGCACCACGCCGCCACGGTCTGGGTGAACGGCACCGAAGTCGCCCACCACGAGGGCGGCTACACCCCCTTCGCCGCCGACGTCACCGACGCCCTCGGCGACGGCGGCGACCACCTGCTGACGGTCCGGGTCCACGCCCCCGCCGACAAGCGGGACATCGCCCACGGCAAGCAGCGCAGCATGCCCCGCGACGACTACGACGGCGTCTGCTTCACCCCGTCCTCCGGCATCTGGCAGAGCGTCTGGCTGGAGGCCCGACCCGCCACCCACCTCGCCGCACTCCGGCTGCGCCCGAACGACGACCTGACCGGCATCACCGTCGAAGCCGTCGTGCACGGTCCCGCGGCGGACCGCGCCGAACTCCGGCTGCGCGTACGCGACGAGGACACCGCCGTCACGGCGACCGTGGACCCCGATGGACGGCTCGCTACCGAACTCCCGCTCTCCGCGCCCAGGTTGTGGACGCCGGAGGACCCGCACCTCTACCACGTGGACGCGGAGCTGATCTCCGCCGACGGCACCGACCGGGTCGCCGCCTACACCGGACTGCGCACCATCACCGTCGACGGCGAGTCCCTGTACCTCAACGGGCGGCGGCTGTTCGTACGCGGCGTGCTCGACCAGGGCTACTGGCCCGAAACCGGCATCACCGCCCCCGACGACACCGCCCTGCGCCGCGACCTCGAACTCGCGGCCGAGGCCGGCTACAACCTCGTCCGCAAGCACCTCAAGCTGGAGGACCCCCGCTTCACCCACCACGCCGACACCCTCGGCATGCTCCTGTGGGCCGAGCCCGCCTCGCCCGGCCGTTTCTCGCCCGCCTCCACCGCCGCCTTCGCCGAGCAGATCGAGCCGATGGTCGAACGCGACGGCAACAGCCCCGCCATCGTCATCTGGGGCCTGTACAACGAGGAATGGGGCCTGGACTGGGACATCCCCGGCGACCCGGCCAAGCAGCGCGCCACCGCCGACGCCTACGACCGCCTCAAGGCCCTCGACGCCACCCGCCCGGTCGTCGACAACTCCGGCTGGACCCACGTCAAGACCGACCTGCTCGACTGGCACTACTACGACGAGAGCGCCGCCTCCTGGGCCACCACCGTCGCCGACCTGCTCTCCGGCGAACGCGACGACTTCCCCGTCAAGCTCGGCCCCGACTTCGTCGTCCACAAGAAGCTCGCCGTCCCCGGCCAGCCGCTGCGCGGCCTGCCCAACCTCAACAGCGAGTACGGCGGCGGCTTCACCGGCCTGGACCGCGCCTGGCACCTGCGCTGGCAGACCCAGGAGCTGCGCCGCCACGACCGGCTCGCCGGGTACGTGTACACGGAGCTGTACGACATCGAGCACGAGAGCGCCGGACTGCTGGACTTCGGGCGCGGCACGAAGGACCTCGCGGGCGTCGACCCGGCCCACGCCAACGCGCCGACCACCCTCGTCCTGGACGTCACGCCGGTGGCACCCGGCCGCGACCTGCTCACCTCCGACCGCGACTTCACGGTCGACGTCCACGTCTCCCACCACGGCGCCGACCCGGTCGCGGGCACCCTGCACACCACCTGGACCCCGGTGTACGCCAGGACGCCCGACGCGCCCGGCGACGCCGTCCCCGGCGGCCGCGCGGAGACCAAGCCGTACGTCCTCGGCGCCGCCGTCACCGTGCCCGCCACGCTGCCCGACGGCTGGGTCAGTGGCCGGCTGCACCTGGCGCTCGTCGTGGACGGCACCGTGGCCGCGCGGACGGCGCTGGACGTGGACACGCGGACCGACCCGTACATCGGCGACGACCCGCAGGCCCGCCCCACTGCCTGACCTCCGGCCGCCCCACCCTGCCCCACCCCGCCCACCGATCCCGCACCACCCGACATCCCCACCAACAAGGAGTCGATCCGTGCGCAACCCGTCACCCATCCTCAGACGATCACCGGCCCTGCTCGGTGTCCTGGCCCTCCTCACGGCCCTGCTGTCCCTGTGGTCGCAGCCCGCGTCGGCCGCGCCCGCCGGACAGGTCCTGGCGTCGCCCGACCTCGCGGCCCATCCGCAGGGCGACGACAGCTACCCGCGCGCCGTCCGTCTCGACCACGACGGCTCGGCCGGGCAGACCATGCTGGCCACCTACGCCCGGCGTGAACAGGGCGCCACCAACACGCTGCCCGTCCACCGCAGCACCGACGGCGGGCGCACCTGGAGCGCCGCCCCGATCTCCACCATCACCTCGCACACCCCGGGCTGGGACATCGAGGCACCCGTCCTCTACGAGGTGCCGCGCACCGCGAACGGCCTGAACCAGGGCGACCTCCTCGCCGCCGGCACCGCCTGGCAGGCCGGTGACTACACCACGCAGCGCGTCGAGGTGTTCAAGAGCACCGACCACGGTCAGAGCTGGCAGTACCTCTCCGACTGCACCCGCACCAGCGGCCTGCCCGACACCATCGGGCACGGCATCTGGGAACCCTGGTTCCTGCTGGCCCCCGACAACACGCTGGCCTGCTTCATCTCCGACGAGCGGCCCGCGGGCAGCCCCACCAACAACCAGGTCATCGGCCACTACACCTCCACCGACGGCGGCCGCACCTGGAGCGGCACGCTCACCCAGGACGTGGCCTTCCCCGCCGACAACCTCGCCCGCCCGGGCATGTCGATCGTCGTCCCGCTGCCCGACGGGCGGTTCATGATGGCCTACGAGATGTGCCGGGACGCCACCGACGCCGACCACGCCTGCGAGGTGTACACCAAGACCAGCCCCGACGGCCTGAACTGGGCGCCCGCCGACAACCCGGGCACCCTGGTGCGCACCGCCGACGGCAGGGAACTGCTGCACACCCCCTACCTCGCCTGGGTACCGGGCGGCGGCCCCGACGGCACGCTGCTGATGTCCGGCCAGCGTGTGGTGAGCGGGCCCACCGGCAACAAGACGGTGCTGTCGGAGTCCGGCAGCGTGGTCTTCGCCAACACCCGCCTCGGCGCGGGGGAGTGGACCGAGATCGAGGCCCCGGTCCTGACCGACCCCACCGGCGGCTACAACCCCGGTGAGCCCTCCTGCCCCGGCTACAGCTCACCGATCGTGCCGCGGGCCGACGGCACCTCCTTCCTCTACCTGACCGCCACCTGGCTCGGCACCGGCAACCAGTGCCAGGTCCGCTTCGGCACCGGCGGTCTCGGCGGACCGGTCGGCCAGGTCACCACGCCGTGGGTCGCGGGCAAGTGCCTGGACGTCGACACCAACACCAGCGGCAACGGCAACGCCGCCCAGCTGTGGGACTGCGGCACCGCCACCGGACAGCGCTGGTCCGTGGCCCCCGACGGCACGGTGCGCGCGTTCGGCAAGTGCCTGGACATCGACGGCAACGGCACGGCCAACTTCACCAAGGTCCAGGTGTGGGACTGCGCCCCGGGCGTCGGCGGCCAGCAGTGGCGCCACCGGGCCGACGGCTCGCTGTTCAACCCGCAGTCCGGCCGCTGCCTGGACATCCCGTCCGGCGGCACCGCCAACGGCACCAAGCTGCAGATCTACGACTGCAACGGCCTCGGCACCCAGAAGTGGAACCTGCCGGTCTAGTCGCCGGAGCACCCGGGGCCCGGTGCCCCGGGTGTCGCATACGCTCGACAGCACCATGATGAACAACCTCACCCCCCTGGAGCCGAAGGCCGACAAGGCCACGGTCAGACGGCACAACCTCAGCCTGGTCCTGAGGGCCGTGCACGACGCGGGGGAGGCGACCAGGGCCGGTGTCGCCACGCACGTCGGACTGACGCGCGCGGCCGTGTCGTCCCTGGTCGAGCAGTTGCTGGAGTACGGCGTCGTCTCCGAGTGGGGCAAGACCAGCAGCGGTCAGGCGGGCCGGCCCGGCACCGTCCTGAAGGTGTCCCGCTCGGGCCCGGCGGGGCTCGGCGTCGAGATCAACATCGACTACATCGCGGTGTGCGTCGTCGACCTCGCCGGCACCGACCGGGTGCGGCTCGTGGAGCACGTCGACAACCGAGGGGTCGAGCCCTCCGAGGTCCTGGCGGGTGCGGCCCGGCTGGCGGCGCGCGCCGTCGGCTCGGCGGCGGACCAGGAGCTCGAACCGGCCGGCGTCCATGTCGCGCTGCCCGGCCTGGTGACGGGCGGCACCGTGCGCCAGGCCCCCAACCTGGGCTGGCAGCGGGTCGCCGTCGAGGGACTGTTCGCCCAGGCGCTCCTCGCCCTGCGCCCCGCCCACCGGCCCCTGCCGGTCAGCTCCGACAACGAGGCCAACGCCGCCGCCCTCGCCGAGCTGTGGTTCGGCGCCGGCACCGAGGGCGTGCGCAGCTTCCTCTACCTGACCGGCGAGATCGGCGTCGGCGGCGCCCTGGTGCTCGGCGGCGAGCTGCTGCGCGGCGCGCACGGCTTCGCCGGGGAGATCGGGCACATGGTCGTCGACCCGGACGGCCCGCTGTGCCGGTGCGGCGCCCACGGGTGCCTGGAGCAGTACGCCGGCCAGGCCGCGCTGCTCACCGCCGCCGGCATCGACGCGGACGCGGGCGCGCGGGGCGTCGCCGAACTCGAGCGCCGTGCCCGGCAGGGCGATCCGTCCGCGCTGTCCGCCGTCGAACGGGCCGGTCGGCAACTGGGCGTGGTGCTCTCGGGCGCGGTGAACCTCTTCGACCCCGAGGCGGTGATGCTCGGCGGCGTCTACCGCGAGCTGATGGACTGGCTGGCCCCGGCCGTCGACCGCGAACTGGCGCGGCGCGTGGTCTCCGGGCTGTGGAGCGAGGACGGCAAACGGCTGCGGGCCGCGTCCTCGCTGGGCGACGCGGCCCGGGGCGCGGCCGGCGTGATCGTCCGCGAGGTGCTGGCCGACCCGGCGGCCTACGCGGAACGGGACGCGGGCTGACGCGGAGGACGGCCGCCCGGCAGCCTCCTCCGCATCGGCCCGCCCCGCTCACCCGCGGTTGGCGGCGATCATCTCCCGGTACCAGCGGTAGCTGTCCTTCGGCGTGCGCCGCTGCGTGTCGTAGTCGACCCGCACGATGCCGAAGCGCTTGTCGTAGCCGTACGCCCACTCGAAGTTGTCCAGCAGGGACCACACGTAGTACCCGCGTACGTCCACGCCCGCGTCGATCGCCGCCCGCAGCGCGGTGAGGTGGTCGCGCAGGTAGTCGACCCGGTCGGTGTCGTGGACCGTGCCGTCGGCGGCGGCCGAGTCGTCCTCCGCCGAGCCGTTCTCGGTGATGTGGACCGGCGGGAGCGCGTCGCCGTACTGCTGCTTCAGGGCGACGAGCAGGTCGGTGAAGCTGTCCGGCACGACCGGCCAGTTCATCGCCGTGTGCCGCACTCCGGGGTGCCGTACCTCCTCGTACCGGTTGTCCGTCGCCACGCGCCGCCCCGGGTCGCTCTCGCGGTGCGGGGCGTCGGCGACCACGATCGGCCGGTAGTAGTTGACGCCGAGGAAGTCCAGGGGCTGGGAGATCAGCTCCAGGTCGCCGTCCCGCCGGAAGTCCTCGCCGGTGATCAGCTCACCCCAGGTCTCCTCCTCGGTGGCCGGGTAGCGGCCCGCGAGGATCGGCTCGGTCCACACCAGGTTGTGCTGGGTGTCCGCACGGACCACCGCCGCCAGGTCGGCCGGGGAGTCGGTGGCGGGCAGGTTGCGGTCCAGGTTGAGCGTGATGCCGACCTCGCGCACCCCGGCCGCCCGCAGCGCCTTCACCGCCAGCCCGTGGCCGACCAGCAGGTGGTGGGCGGCGGCCAGCGCGCCGCGGCCCTCCTTGGCGCCGGGCGCGTGCCGGCCGATGGAGTAGCCGAGGAAGGAGCTGCACCACGGCTCGTTGAGGGTGATCCAGCGGGGCACCCGGTCGGCCAGGTGCTCCGCGACCACCGCCGTGTACTCGGCGAACCGCTCCGCCGTCTCCCGCACCCGCCAGCCGCCACGGTCTTCCAGGGCCTGCGGCAGGTCCCAGTGGTAGAGGGTGGCGGCCGGTTCGATGCCCGCCGCGAGCAGTTCGTCCACCAGCCGGGAGTAGAAGTCGAGCCCCTTCGGGTTCACCGCGCCCGAGCCGTCCGGCACGATGCGCGGCCAGGCGATCGAGAAGCGGTAGGAGTCCACGCCTAGGTCGCGCAGCAGGGCCACGTCCTCGGGGTAGCGGTGGTAGTGGTCGCAGGCCACGTCACCGGTGTCGCCGTTCACCACCAGGCCGGGAGTGTGGCTGTAGGTGTCCCAGATCGACGGTCCGCGGCCGTCCTCGGTCGCCGCGCCCTCGATCTGGTACGAGGCGGTCGCGGCGCCGAAGACGAAGCCGGGCGGGAAACCGGGGTACTCACTCATGCTGTGCTGCTCATCTCCGTGCTTGCGGGGCGTGCGGGTTCAGGGGCGTGCGGGATTCACTTGACGGAACCGCCGGTGATCCCGGCGGCGATGTACTTCTGGGCGAGGACGAGGAGGATCGCCGCGGGCACCGCGGACAGCACCGACGCGGCCATCACCGAGCCCCAGTCGCCGACGTGCGCGCCGATGTACTGGTAGATGCCCAGGGTGATGGGCTTGACCTCGTCGGTCGTGTTCAGGGTGAGGGCGAACATGAAGTCGCTCCACGAGAACAGGAACGCGAACAGTCCCGACGTGATCAGCGAGTTGCGGCTCATCGGCAGCACCACCCGTACGAAGGTGCGGACCGGACCGGCGCCGTCGATCTGCGCCGCCTCGATCACCTCGCCCGGGATGGACACCATGAAGGAGCGCATCAGCACGATCGAGAACGGGATGCCCAGCGAGGCGTCCGCCAGCATCAGGCCGAAGTAGGAGTTGACCAGGCCCAGGTCGACGTAGGAGTTGTAGAGCGCGTTGGCGATGACGATGCCCGGCACCATCTGCGTGATCAGCGTGCCGAACACGATGGTGCGCGAGCCGCGCAGCCCGAACCGCGCGAGACCGTACGCGGCCGGCGCCGAGATCGCCAGGCAGATGGCGACCGCGCCGAGCGAGACCGCCAGTGACGTCAGCAGGTGCCCGCCCTGGTCGCTGATCGCCTTGGAGAAGCCGGAGAAGTCCAGGCTGCCCGGCACCGGGTCGACCTGGAGCAGCCCCGAGTCGGGCTGGAGCGCGGTGTTGAGCATCCAGTACAGCGGGAACAGCATCACGCACAGGATGAGTACGCCGGCGACGGTGGAGCCCCAGCGGCGCCGGGAGGCGGTGGGCGTGTGGGAGGCCATGGACGTCACTTCCCCTCGGTGCGGTTGGCCCGCAGGTAGAACACCGCGAACACGGCGGAGATCAGGATGAGTACGTTGCCGACGACGGCGCCCGCGCCGAAGTCCAGCTGGACGAAGGAGTTCTGGTAGGTCAGGGTGCCCAGCGTCTGGGTGGCGTCGGCCGGGCCGCCGTCGGTCAGGGCGAGGATCAGGTCGAGGATCTTCACCGTCGACATGAAGCCCAGCACGAGGACGACCGTGACGACGGGCTTGAGCATCGGCAGGGTCACCGAACGGAAGGTCCGCCAGGCCGAGGCGCCGTCCAGGGCGGCCGCCTCGTGCAGTTCCTTCGGGATCTCCTGGAGACCGCCGTACAGGATGACCATGTTGAACGGGATGCCGATCCAGATGTTGACCAGGATGACCGAGAGCAGCGCCATCTCCGGGCTGGTCAGCCACGGCGTGTGCCCGCCGATCCCGAGCGTGTCCAGGAACGAGTTGAGCACGCCCGTGTCCTGGTCGAGGATGCGGCGCCAGACGATGCCGGACACCACCATGGGCACCAGCCAGGGCAGCAGGATCAGCGAGCGCAGCACTCCGTTCAGGGGGAAGCGGCGGCTGAAGAACACCGCGAGTGCCAGGCCGATGCAGAACTGGCCGAGCAGGGAGCCCGCCGTGAAGACGAGCGTGTGCCACAGGGCCTTGCCGAACAGGGCGTCCTGGAACACGTTGGACCAGTTGTCGGCGCCGTTGAAGGGCGACTCACCGGTGAAGAAGGTCTTCGGCGTGTAGTCCTGGAAGCTCATCACGACGTTGCGCACGAGCGGGTAGCCGAAGAACAGCAGCATGAAGACGACGGCGGGGGCGACGAACCCCCACTGGGCGAGCCGGCGGCGGCGCGCGATCCGGCCGGGGTCGGGAGCGGAGGCGGGCTCGGACGCCTTGGCGGGCGTCTGCGCGCCGACGGTGGAGGTGGTGGGCATGGGCGTGGTCATGGGGTCGTACCTCAGTTCCCGCTCGTGGCCCGCTGCTGGGCGCGCTTCAGGGCGGTCTCGCTGGACTGGCCGGTCAGGGCCGACTGGAAGGCGCTCTGCAGTGCGAGCGACACACTCGACCAGCCGGCGCCGAGCTTCGCCGTCCGGGACCGGGCGACGGCCACCTGGTCGGCGAGGGAGTCCAGCTCGGGCACCTTCTCGCGCCAGACGGCGGCGGCCTTGGCGTTGGCCGGGACCATCCAGCTGTTGAGCGCGTAGGTGAGCTGCTCCTGCTCGCTCGCCAGACACGCGACGATCTTCCCGGCCGTCTTCTCCCTGGCCTCGTCACCGGTGTTGGGCACGGTGAGCACGGCACCGCCGAGCGGGCCGACCGAGTCGTCCCCGGCCTCGGGCACCGGGATCGGCGCGATGCCCCAGTGTAGCGACTTGTCGCTGTTGAGGGTCTCGACCTGCCACGGGCCGTTGATCATCATCGCCGCGTTCCCGGCCATGAACTGGTCGTTGACGTCCGCCTGCGTCCAGTTGACCGTCGACTTCGACAGCGAACGGTCCTTCAGGAGGCCCTTCCAGTAGTCCAGGGCCTCGACCACCTTCGGGCCGTCCAGGTCGGTCTCGTCGCCGCCGTTGGACCACATGAAGGGCGTGAACTGGAAGACGCCGTCCTCCGCGCCGCCCGCGCTGAGCGCGAGGCCGTACTGCTTGCCCTGGGTGAGCTTCTTCGCCGTCGCCCGCAGTTCGGCCCAGGTGGTGGGCACCTCGACGCCCGCCTTGTCGAGGACGTCCTTGTTGTAGAAGAGGGCGAGGGTGTTCACGGAGCGGGCCGCGCCGTAGTACGTGCCCTTGTACGAGCCGAAGTCCACGATCCCGTCGGGGATGTCGTCGGTGCTCAGCCCGAGGGTCCTGAGGTCGACCAGTCCGCCCGCGTCGGCGAAGGTCGGCATCTCGGACGCGTCGAACTGCACGATGTCGGGCAGCGACTTGGACGAGGCCATGCGCAGCGCCTTCGTCATCACCTGCGCCGCCGGGACGCTCTGCTGCTCGATGGTGACGCCCAGCTCCTTGCCGCAGCGGGCCATCGCCTCCGCGTCCCAGCGGTGGTACGACTCGTCGGTCGAGGAGTTCATCACGGTGTAGGTGTCGGCGTCGCGCTGCTGTCCGCAGCCGGCCAGTGCCGCGCCGGCGACCAGCACGGACACCGCCGTGAACGGGGCGACGACTCGGCGTGAGCGTCCTCGCCCGCGGCGCGTGGCAGCCGGGGGGTGTGCTGTCAAGGCGAGCGAGGTGAAGCGCTTCGACATGGTGCGGCCCTTGCTGTCGTACCGTCCGGCTTCCTCGCCGGACTGTTTTGTTTGATGTGATGACTAATACGTCACCAACCCGCTTCCGCGCTAGAGGAAAGTGGCCCCGCTCTCTCCGTTCCGCGGGGTGAGGAGACCGTTCTCTTGCGTGATAGTGCCAGTTCAGCGTGGTGGAGGCGGTGCGAACACCTCGGCACGGGGATTTGTTTTGTGTACGATCAAAACGCTGTGAGACGGCCTCCGTGCTCCCACCCGACAGCTCCCGCCCCACCCAAGGAAGATCATGAAGTTCACCGACGGCTTCTGGCTCATCCGCGAGGGCGTGCATCTCTCGTACGCCACCGAGGTACGTGATGTACGCCCCCAATCGAAGCGCTTCACCGCCCATGCCGCCGTGAAGAAGGTGACGCGGAGGGGGGACACGCTCAACGCGCCGCTCCTCACGGTCGAGTGCTTCTCTCCCGCCGAGGGCGTCATCGGCGTCCGCGTCACCCACCACGCCGGCAAGCGCCGGCCGGGCCCCGACTTCGCGCTCACCGAGGCGGAGGACGGCGCCGGCGAGGTGCGCCGGGAGGGCACCGTCACCGAGCTGACCAGCGGCCCGCTCACCCTCCGCCTGGACCGCGAGGGCCCCTTCGGCCTCACCTTCCACGACGCGGACGGACGCGAGCTGACCCGGGCCAACGCCAAGGGCACCGCCTTCGCCACCACCGGCGACGGTGCCCACCACATGCTGAGCCGTCTCGCCCTCGGCGTCGGCGAGCAGATCTACGGCCTCGGCGAGCGCTTCACCCCGTTCGTCAAGAACGGCCAGGTCGTCGACATGTGGCAGGCCGACGGCGGCACCAGCAGCGAGCAGGCCTACAAGAACGTCCCGTTCTACCTCTCCTCGCGCGGCTACGGCGTCTTCGTCAACCACCCCGGCGCGGTCTCCTTCGAGGTCGGCTCCGAGTCCGTCGGCCAGGTGCAGTTCAGCGTCGAGGACCAGACGCTGGAGTACTACGTCGTCGCCGGGCCCACCCCCAAGGACGTCCTCACCCGCTACACCGCCCTCACCGGCCGCCCCGCCCTGCCGCCGGCCTGGTCCTTCGGCCTGTGGCTCACCACCTCCTTCACCACCTCCTACGACGAGCAGACGGTGACCTCGTTCGTGGACGGCATGGCCGAGCGCGGCATCCCGCTCTCCGTCTTCCACTTCGACTGCTTCTGGATGCGCGAGTACCAGTGGTGCGACTTCGAATGGGACCCGGACGTCTTCCCGGACCCGGACGGCATGCTCGCCCGGCTCAAGGCCAAGGGGCTGAAGGTCAGCGCCTGGATCAACCCCTACATCGCCCAGAAGTCCCCGCTCTTCGACGAGGCCGCCGCCCTCGGGCACCTGGTGCGCAGGCCGGACGGCGACATCTGGCAGTGGGACCTGTGGCAGGCAGGCATGGGCCTGGTCGACTTCACCAGCCCCGCTGCCCGCGACTGGTACGCCGGCAAGCTCAAGCCGCTGCTCGACCAGGGCGTGGACTGCTTCAAGACCGACTTCGGCGAGCGCATCCCCACCGACGTGGTCTGGCACGACGGCTCCGACCCGGAGCGCATGCACAACTACTACACGCACCTGTTCAACCGCACCGTCTTCGAACTCCTCGAGAAGGAGCGCGGCCAGGGCGAGGCCGTCCTCTTCGCCCGCTCGGCGACCGCGGGCGGCCAGCAGTACCCCGTCCACTGGGGTGGCGACTGCTGGTCGTCCTTCGAGGCGATGGCCGAGTCACTGCGGGGCGGCCTGTCCCTGTCGCTGAGTGGCTTCGGCTTCTGGAGCCACGACATCGGCGGCTTCGAGGGCACGCCCGACCCGGCGGTCTTCAAGCGCTGGCTCGCCTTCGGCCTGCTCTCCTCGCACAGCCGGCTGCACGGCTCCTCGTCGTACCGGGTGCCGTGGGAGTTCGGCGAGGAGGCCGTCGACGTCGCCCGCCGCTTCACCCTCCTCAAGCACCGCCTGATGCCCTACCTGTACGGCGTCGCCGCCGAGGCCCACCGCACCGGCGTGCCCATGATGCGGCCGATGGTCCTGGAGTTCCCGCACGACCCGGCGTGCCGGCCGCTGGACCGCCAGTACATGCTCGGCTCCGACGTCCTGGTCGCTCCGGTCTTCACCGAGGACGGCGAGGTCGAGGTCTACCTCCCCGAGGGCACCTGGACCCACCTGCTGACCGGCGAGCGCGTCACCGGCCCGGCCTGGCGCACCGAACGGCACGACTACGACAGCCTGCCGCTGTACGTCCGCGTGGGCGCCGTCCTGCCGCTGGGCTCCGACGACCAGCGTCCCGACGGAGACTGGCTGGACGCACCGACCCTGCTGGTCCACCCGTCCGCCGCCGCCGACTACGCGGCCGAGGTCACCGTGCCCGACCTGCTGGGCACGCCGGCCGCGACCTTCCGCGTGCGGCGCGACGGGGACGCCCTGCGGGTCACCGCGAGCGGCACCGACCGCCCCTTCACCGTCCGGGTCGCGGGCGGCGCGAGCGCGGAGGGCGCCGGAGAGGTGACCGTGCCGCTGACCTGACCTCGCGAGCGGGTGGACCACACGGCGAAGCGGCACGCGGGGGCGCGTGCCGCTTCGCTCCGCCGGGCATCCTGCGGGGTGTTCCGCGGGGGTGCGGGGTGTGTCTCAGCGCTCCAGGGCGCCGAGCGCCGTCAGCAGCCGGTCCACGTCCTCCGCGCTGGTGTACGGCGCGAGGCCCACGCGTACCCCGCCCTCGTCGCCGAGGCCCAGCCGGCGCGCGGCCTCCACGGCGTAGAAGGACCCGGCCGGCGCGTCGACCGCCCGCTCGGCGAGCTGCCGGTAGACGTCGGCCGGGCGCAGGCCCGCCACGGTGAACAGCAGCGTCGGGGTGCGCCGCGCGGCCCGCGAGTACACGGTGATCCCGCCGAGCTCCGCGAGCCCTCGTTCGAGCCGCTCGCGCAGCGCGTCCTCGTGCGCCTCCAGTGCCGCGAACGAGGCGACCAGCCGGTCCCGGCGGGAGCCCCCGGCCTCGGGGTCGAGCCCCGCCAGGAAGTCCACCGCCGCGCTCGCCCCGGCCAGCAACTCGTAGGGCAGGGTCCCCAGCTCGAAACGCTCGGGCACGGTGTCGGCGGACGGCAGCAGCTTGTCCGGCCGCAGCGACTCCAGCAGCTCGGCCCGGCCGGTCAGCACGCCCAGGTGCGGGCCGAGGAACTTGTACGGCGAGCACACCAGCGTGTCCGCGCCCGTCGCCGCCAGGTCCACCACGGCGTGCGAGGCGTAGTGCACCGCGTCGACGTGGAAGTGCGCGCCGTTCGCGTGGACGAGGGAGGCCAGCGCCGGCAGGTCCGGCATGGTCCCGATCAGGTTGGACGCGGCGGTGACCGCGACCAGCCTGGTGCGCGGGCCCAGCACCGCGGCGAGGTGCTCGGGCCGCAGCTCGCCGGTGGCCGGGTCGAAGTCCGCCCACCGCACGTCTGCCCCGGCCGCCTCGGCCGCCTGCACCCAGGGCCGGATGTTCGAGTCGTGGTCGAGCCGGGTGACCACCACCTCGTCGCCCGGCCCCCAGCCCTTGGCCAGGGTCCGCGACAGGTCGTAGGCGAGCTGGGTGGCGCTGCGCCCGAAGACGACCGTCCCCGGCGTGGTCCCGAGGAGGTCGGCGAGCGCGGACCGCGCCTCGTCGACGATCCGGTCCGCGTTGCGCTCGCCCTCGGTGTTGCGCCCCCGGTTGGCGAGCGGTGCGGTCAGCGCCGCCGCGATCGCGTCGATCACCGGCTGCGGGGTCTGCGTACCGCCCGGCGCGTCGAACCGCGCGGTACCGGACTTCAGGGCGGGCACGTGCGCGCGGATCGCGGCGACGTCGAGGGCCATGGGGCAACTCCAGGGTCGTGGGCCAGGCGGACGGGGGATGGTCGTCAGGCGATGCGGTCCTTCGGCCGGGGCGGCAGGTAGGTGGCACGGCTGGGTCGTACCCCGAGCCGCACCTGCGACTCCAGCCACATGATCGCAGCCCCCGTGGGGTCGACGACAGGGACGAACGGGCCCTCGGCGGCCAGGCGCTCCTGGAGTGCCGCGGCGACGCCCAGCATCCCGGTGCAGCCCAGCACGATCACGTCCGCCTCCCGCGCCGCCACCGCGGCCCGGGCCTGCTCGGTCAGCGCGTCGATCAGCCGGTCGCCGGGGTCCAGGTCGAGGACGGGGATGTCGACGACCCGGATCGGTCCGACCCGCTGCGTCAGCGCGTAGCGCCGGACCAGGCCGTGCAGCATCCCCAGCACGTTCGGCAGCACGGTGATCACCCCCGTGCGCTCGCCGAGCGCCAGGGAGGTGAGTACGGCGGGCTCGAAGCCGCCGACCACCGGGATGTCCACGATCTCCCGGGCCGCCTGCACGCCGGGGTCGCCGAAGCAGCTGACGAACACCGCGTCGGCGCCGTCCGCGGCGGCTTCGCCCACCGCGTCGAGGATGCCGGGGCCGGCGAGGGCCTCGTCGTACTCGGACTCGATGGAGGCGGTGCCCCGCGCGATGCGGCGGACCTCGACCTCCGTGCCGGGCGACACCCAGGCACCCACCTCGCGGCGGACCTCCTCGGTGAACGCGTCGGTGATGACGGGGAGCACGACCGTGAGCTTCACAGCACCTCCAGGGTGTGGGCGGGACGGTCGGCCCACCCTGTGCGGGCCCGCCGAGGGCCGCAACGTGCGACGCGCACAGCCGGGCGGCGACGACCGTGCCGACCGCACCGCCGACGCGCCCGCCCCGGTCCGTGGCCGCCGCCCGACTGTGCGGGGTGCCCTGCCGATGCCGCGAACCGGTGCCTGATGCACGGTGACCGCCCGGGGGCGGCGGCCTAGTCTCGGCGCACCGCATCCGGCGCCCCCGCCCCTCTGGAGTCCCCATGGCGTCCTCTTCAGGACACGACGACCACGCGCTGGCCCGCGTGCCGCAGACGGCCCGGTTCCACTGGTTCTCGGTGGCGACCCAGCGCTTCGGCCAGCTCTCCACCCTGGCCAGCTTCCTCATCGGCGCGACCCTCGGCTTCGGCATGACCTTCTGGAACGCCGTGCTCGCCATCACCCTCGGCGCGGTGATCCTCGAGGTCATGACGGTCTTCACCGGCATCGCCGGTCAGCGCGAAGGGCTCTCCACCTCGCTGCTGGCCCGGTGGACCGGGTTCGGCGCGGCCGGCGCCTCGCTCATCGGACTCGCCATCGGCATCAGCGCCGTCGGCTGGTTCGGCATCCAGAACGCGGTCTCCGCCGACGGCCTGGTGAACCTCGTCGGCGTCCTGCCCTCCTGGGGCTGGGCCCTGGTGGTGGGACTGCTCATCACCGCGATCGTGGTCCGCGGCGTCGGCTCCATGGCGTGGGCCGCCTACGTCACCGTCCCCGCCTTCCTGCTGATGGCGGGCTGGTCCATCACCGTCGAACTGTCCCGGCACGACCTGGGCGCGCTGACCTCCGCCCAGCCCGCGGGACCCTCACTGTCCCTGCTCCAGGGCACCACCATCGTCGCGGGCGGCTTCATCGTCGGCGCGGTCATCACCCCCGACATGAGCCGCTTCAACCGCAGCGGCAAGGACGTCGTCAAGCAGACGGTCGTCGGCATCACGGTCGGCGAGTACGTCATCGGCCTGATCGGCGTGCTCCTCGCACTCGCCCTGCGCACCAACGACGTCATCGCCATCGTCACCTCCACCTCGGGCTTCCTCGGCACACTGATCATCGTGGCCGCCACCATCAAGGTGAACGACTGGAACCTGTACGCCGCCTCCCTCGGCGTCGTCACCTTCGTCGACCAGGCCTTCGGCCGCCGCCTCCACCGGGGCGCCGTCACCGTCGGCGTCGGGGTGCTCGGCTCACTGCTGGGCGCGGCCGGGGTCCTCGACAACTTCACCGACTTCCTCGACCTGCTGGGCGTCCTCTTCCCGCCGATCGCCGGGATCATGGTCGCCGAGTACTTCGTCGCCCGCACCTGGCGCTCCGGCCTGGACGAGACCCGCGAGAGCGGCGAACTCCCCGCCGCCTCGCCCATGTGGGTGCCCGCGGGACTGATCACCTGGGCCGTCGCGGCCGTCGTGGGGAAGTACGTCGACTGGGGCCTGCCGTCGATCAACTCGATCGCCGTCGCCTTCGTGCTCTACCTCGCCGCCGCCCGCCTCGGCCTGGTCCGCGGGGTGGGCACCGCACCGACCCGCCGCGCCGTCCCCGGGACGGCGACCGGCACCCCCGGCGTCCCCGCCGCCTGACCGCGCACGCCACCGGCGTACGCGGCCACCGAAAGAGAAAGGCAGGACAACCCACATGCTCCGACTGGGCATCGACGTGGGCGGCACCAACACCGACGCCGTCCTCATCGACGGCGACCGGGTGCTGGGCGCCGTGAAGGCGTCCACCACGGCCGACGTCACCGGCGGCATCGTCACCGCCCTCGGCGACCTCCGGCAGGCCACCGGCTTCGATCCGGCCGCCGTGCAGGCGGTGATGATCGGCACCACGCACTTCATCAACGCGCTGGTGGAGGGCGAACGCCTGGCGCAGACCGCGGCCATCCGGTTCGGGCTGCCCGCCACCCGCGCCCTGCCCCCGCTGGTCGACTGGCCCGACCGCCTGGTCACCGCGATCGGCGGCCACAGCCATCTGTGCCACGGCGGACACGAGTACGACGGCAGCCCCATCGCGGACTTCGACGAGGCCGAGTTCCGCGCGGTCCTGGACCGCGCGGTCGCCGCCGGCGCCACCTCCTTCGCGCTGTCCTCCGTCTTCTCCCCGGTCAACGCGGAGTTCGAGACCCGCGCCGCCGAGATCATCGCCGAGCAACTGCCCGGCGCCCCGGTGAGCCTCTCCCACGAGATCGGCCGCATGGGCCTGCTCGGCCGGGAGAACGCCACCGTCGTCAACGCCGCCCTGCGCGGCCTCGCCGACCAGGTCGCCACCGGACTGCTCCGCACGGTCGCGGAGGCGGGCATCAACGCGCCGGTCTTCCTCAGCCAGAACGACGGCACCCTGATGGACGTCGACTACGCCCGCCGCTACCCGGTGGCGACCTTCGCGTCGGGACCGACCAACTCCATGCGCGGCGCCGCGTTCCTGTCCCGGCTGCCGTCCTGCGCCGTCGTCGACATCGGCGGCACCACCAGCGATGTCGGCATCCTCCAGCAGGGGTTCCCGCGCGAGGCGTCCACGGACGTCAACGTGGCCGGCGTGCAGACCAACTTCCGCATGCCCGACGTCCTCTCGATCGGCATCGGCGGCGGCAGCCACGTCCTGCACCAGGCGTCCGGCACGGCCGTCGGCCCCGCCAGCGTCGGCTACCGGCTCGCCCAGGAGGCCCTCGTCTTCGGCGGCACCCGCCTCACCGCCACCGACGTCGCGGTGGCCGGCGGGCGCGCCGAGGTGGGGGACGTCTCGCTCGTCGCCCATCTCGACAAGAGCGTGGTGGACGCCGCCCTGCGCTTCGTCGACGACCGGCTCGCCGAGGTCGTCGACCGGATGCGGGCCTCCGCCGAACCGGTGCCCGTCGTCGCCGTCGGCGGCGGCAGCATCCTGGTGCCCGAGGACCTCGCGGGCGCGTCCCGCGTGGTGCGCCCCGACCACTTCGCCGTGGCCAACGCCATCGGCGCGGCGATCGCGCAGGTCGGCGGCGAGGTCGACCGGGTCTACTCGGTCGTCCCGCAGCAGCGCGACACCGTGCTCGACGAGGCCCGTCAGGAAGCCGTCGACCGGGCGGTGGCCGCCGGAGCCCGGCCGGGCTCCGTCGAGATCGTCGACATCGAGGAAGTACCGCTGGCCTACCTGCCGGGCAACGCCACCCGGATCCGGGTCAAGGCCGTCGGAGAGCTGAGCCTGGGAGGCCCCCGTGCGTGAGATCACCGCCGACCACCTGCCCGACCTCGCCCGCGGGGCCGCCGTGCTCGGCACCGGGGGAGGCGGCGATCCGTTCGTCGGCCGCCTCCTCGCCGAGCAGGCGCTGAAGCGGAACGGGCCCGTCACCCTTCTCGACCTCGACGAGATCGACGACGGGGCGTTCATCGTCCCGACCGCCTTCATGGGGGCGCCCACGGTGATGCTGGAGAAGCTCCCCTCGGGCGACGAGATCATCGGCGCCATGCGGGCGCTGGAGGAACTCCTCGGCCGCAAGGCCACCCACACCGTCTCCATCGAGGCGGGCGGCCTGAACTCCATGTCGCCGTTCGTCGCCGCCGCCGAGGCGGGCGTCCCGCTGATCGACGCCGACGGCATGGGCCGCGCCTTCCCCGAACTGCAGATGCTGCTGCCGACCCTGGGCGATGTGCAGGCCTCCCCGATGGCGCTCGCCGACGAGCGCGGCAACTCCGTCACCCTGCGTACCGACGGCAACGCGTGGGCGGAACGCCTCGCCCGCGCCGCCACCGTCGAGATGGGCTGCAGCGCGGCGGTGAGCCTCTACGCCCTCACCGGCCGCCAGGCCAAGGACCATCTGGTGCCCGGCACCCTGACCCTGTGCGAGCGGGTCGGCCGGGCCATCCGCGAGGCCCGCGAGGGCCACGCGGACCCGGTGACGGCGGCGTCCGGTGTCCTCGGCGGCCGGACGGTCTTCACCGGGAAGATCAGCGACGTGCAGCGCACCACCACCGGCGGCTTCGCCCGCGGCACCGCCCGGCTCACCGGCCTCGACGCCGACACCGGGTCCGCGCTGGAGCTGTCCTTCCAGAACGAGAACCTGGTCGCCACCCGCGACGGCGAGGTCGTCGTCAGCGTCCCCGACCTGATCTGCGTCCTCGACACCGACTCCGGCGAACCGGTCACCACCGAGACGCTCCGCTACGGCCTGCGGGTCAGCGTCCTCGGCGTGCCCTGCGACCCGCGCTGGCGCACCCCCGAGGGGCTCGAGCTGGCCGGGCCGGGCTACTTCGGTTACGCGCACGAGTACGTCCCGTTCCGGGGCGCCGAAGTGTGATGATCGAAGGGTGACCCGCACGTCCGCCGAGGCCCCCTCGCCCGTGTCTCCCGCGCCGCTGACCGCCGCGCGGGTGCCGGCGCTGGCCGCCGGAGCGACCCTGCTCGGCTCCGGCGGCGGGGGAGAGGTGGCCACCGGCGCGCTGCTGCTGAGCCGTGAGCTGGCCGCGGCACCGGTACCGCTGGTCCCGGCGGCGGCGCTGGCGCCGGACACCCTGGTGGTGCACGCCGGGCTCGTCGGCGCCCCCGACGTACTGGCCGAACGGCTCGCCGACCCCGACGACTTCGCCGACGCCGTACGCACCGCCGCCGAGGTGGTGGGCGGGTCGGCCGGTGCGGTCGGGGTCATCGAGATCGGCGGCCTCAACGCCGTCGTCGCCGCGGTCGCAGCCGCCCGGCTCGGCCTGCCGCTCGTCGACGGCGACCTCATGGGGCGGGCCTTCCCCCGCATCGACCAGACCGTCGCCGCCGTGGCCGGGGTGGAGCCGGCGCCGCTCGTCCTGGTCGGCCCCGGCGGGAACACCGTCGTCGTCCGGGAGTGCTCACGCCGCCTGGCCGAACGGCTGCTGCGCGCCAACGTCCTCGCCCTCGGCGGGGCCGCCGCCCTCGCCGTCCACCCCCTGCCCGCCGCCCGGCTCGCGGCGATCGGGGTGCGCGGCTCCGTCTCCGCCTGCCTCGGACTCGGCGATCGGCTCCTCACCGCGCGGGACGCGGGCGGCACGCCCGAGGGCCTGGCCGACGCCCTCGGCGCCGAGCTGCTCGCGGCCGGCCGAGTCGAGGAGCTGGCCCCCCGCCAGGACCTCACCCCCGGGTGGGCGACCCTCACCGACGGGCGTACCGGCGCCGTGGTCCGGGTGGACCTCCTGGACGAGTACCTGGCCGTCACGGTCGACGGCGTCACCCGGGCCGCCGCCCCGCAGATCATCGCCGCCGTCGACCCCAGCGGCCGCCGCCCCCTGCGCGCCGACCAGCTCCGCACCGGCGGTCACCTGATCCTGCTCCGTCTCCCGTCCCTGCACGCATGGCCCACCGAGGCGGAACCCCTGGTCGGCCCCACCGCTTTCGGTCTCGACCTGGCGCCGCCCACCCCTCCGGTCACGGGCCCGGTCGCCATCCCGCCGTGGGGCCGGTCGTGACCGCCGCCTTGAGCACCGTCGCCCGGCGCCGCAGCGGCGGGCGCATGGTGCCGTTGCGGCTCGGGTCCTTGCCCGTGTGGTGTGCCGGGGTGGGGCCCCTGGTGGGTGTGGGTGTCGCTGCCTTCGGTCTTGGTGCGGGGGCCGTCCACCGTTCCGGTCGCGGGCTTGGTCGGTATCTCGCCGTGGGGCCGGTCGTGACCGCGGCCTTGGGCGCCGTCGCCCGGTGCCGTAGCGGCGGGCGCATGGTGCCGTTGCGGCTCGGGTCCTTGCCCGTGTGGTGTGCCGGGGTGGGGCCCCTGGTGGGTGTGGGTGTCGCTGCCTTCGGTCTTGGTGCGGGGGCCGTCCACCACTCCGGTCGCGGGCTTGGTCGCCATCTCGCCGTGGGGCCGGTCGTGACCGCGGCCTTGGGCGCCGTCGCCCGGTGCCGTAGCGGCGGGCGCATGGTGGCGTTGCGGTTCGCGTCCTTGCCCGTGTGGTGTGCCGGGGTGGGGCCCCTGGTGGGTGTGGGTGTCGCTGCCTTCGGTCTCGGCTCGGGGGCCGTCCACCGGCCCGGTCGTGGGGCTTGGTGCCGGCTCGGCGTGGGGTCGGTCGTGACCGCGGCCTTGAGTGTCGTCTCCCGGCTCCGTAGTGGCGGTCGCCTGACCGTGTTGACCCTTCCGTCTTCGCGCGGGTGGCCTGCCGGGGCGGGTCCCCTGGCTGGTGTCACCGTTTTCGGTCTGGGCTCGGGGTCGCCCACCGTTCCGGTCGCGGGCCGCCCGGGACGCGGTGCCGTCTCGGCGTGGGGGCCGTCGTGAGCGCCGTAGCGAGCGTCGCCGACCTGTTGGCCGACCCCCTGCTCGCGGGAGCCCGCACGCTGGCCGGACACGCCGGGCTGGGGCGGGCCGTGCGTGATGTCACCGTCCACCGCGGCGCCCTCGACCCGGTCGACGGCCACCTGGTGCTCTGCGCCCTGGCCGACGCCACCCCCGCCTACCGGCTCGACGCCCTCGTCCGCCGCGCCCAGGAGGCCGGAGCCGCGGCGCTGTGCGTCACCGCCGACGGTGCGGCCAGACCCCCGCTGTCCGCCGTACGACTGGCAGACCGGCTGCGGATCCCCGTGCTGTGGGCCGCCACCGACGACCCGTTCCGCCTCGCCCTCGACCTCACCCTGCGGGTCCGTGCCCCCGAGGTGACGCGGGCCCGCACCGTCGAGAACCTGCTCCGCCGGCTCGCCACCCGCACGGAGGGGCCGGAGCTGATCGCCGTGGCCCGTACCGTGCTGGCCGCCGACGTCAGCCTCGTCACCCCCGACGGCGGAGCCATCGTCGGCGATCCGGTGGTGCCGGACGCCCTGCGCCCGGAGCTGGCCGTGCCCCAGCGCACCCCCGGTCTGCTGGCCCACCCCGTGCACGCCGTCCCGTTCGCCGGGCACCTGCCGGGCGGTACGGCGCCGGTCACCGCCTGGCTGGTGTGGCCCTTCGAACGGGCCGACGAGGACCGCGCCGACACCGTCGCGCTGGGCCTCGCCCTGCTCGAACCCTTCGTGCGGTCCTGGCTCGCCGGAGCCCGCACCCGGGCCGACCACGACAGCGCCGTCCGCCGCCACCTGCTGGCGGAGGTCGTCACCGGCCGGGGCACCGTCAGCCGGGAGGTCGTCGAGCAGGCGGTCGCGCTGGGCTGGCGGCTGGAGGACTGGCACGTGGGCCTGGCCGTACGCGCCGAGAAACCGCCCGCGGCGGACCGCCCCGACACCGTCCCCGCACCGCTGCTCGCCGCCCTGTCCCGACACGGCGTCACCGCCCAGGCGGTGGCGGAGGGCGACGGCGACTGGGCGCTGTGGTCCAGCAGCGGTCCCCGGCCCGCCGACGACGAACCCCGTCAGCTGCTGCGCCGGGTACGCCGGGCGCTCGCCGAACTTCCCACCGGCTGGCGGCTGGTGGCCGGCATCGGCAGGCCCCGCCAGGGCCCCGGCGGCCTGGCCGACACCCTGACCGAGGCCCGCAACGCGGCCCGGCTCGCGGCCGCCAGGGACGTCCGGCCGTCCGTGGAACACACCGACGAACTCGGCGTGGGCAGACTGCTGGCCGCCTGGCAGCAGTCCGACATCACCCGCGCCTTCGCCGAGACCGCGCTCGCCCCGCTGGGCGGCCCCGAACACGCCCACCTGCTCACCACCTTGCGGGTCTTCCTCGAGCACGGCGGCTCCGCCGCCGCCACCGCCCGCGCCCTCGGCCTGCACCGCAACACCGTCGCCGCCCGGCTGCGTCAGGTCCGCGAACGGCTCGGCGTCCCGCTGGACGACCCCAGCAACCGGCTCGCCCTCCAGATGGCCTGCCGTGCCCTGACCTCCCCCTGAGACCGGCGGACCGTCAGGACACGGCGGCCTCCGGTTCGGCCTCCGGCGGCTCCTTCTCCCGCCCGCCGGGATGCCGGTGCCGCCAGACCCAGAAGACCGTGCAGGACAGCAGCGCCCACCCGCCCAGCACCAGGAACGGGAACGCGTGCTGGTGGCCCTGGAAGTACACCGCGGTGTGCTGCGCGTTGACCGAGGCCCCGGGCGGCAGCCACCGGCCGATCACCCCCAAGGGCGACGGCAGCAGCGGCCAGGACACCGCGCCGCCCGAGGAGGGGTTGCCGATGATCACCATCAGGCCCCAGGTCGGCAGCATCGCCCACCGGCCGAACATGGTGTTGAACATCGTGAAGACCATGCCGGACACGAACATGGTGAGCGCCAGGATCAGCCACGACTCGGCGAACGGCAGGTCCACCGCGCCCAGCAGCCAGTCCACCGTGGCCGCGATGACGAACCCGCCGAGCAGCGCGTAGGCCACCGTGAACAGGATGCGCTCCCACGGGGTGAGCGCCCGCGCGTGCACGCTGAGCTGGATCGCCCCGACGAAGCCGATGATCACGGCGGCCAGGGAGATGTAGAAGATGGCCAGCCCGCGCGGGTCGCCCCGCTGGAGGGGGTTGACGTCCCGGACGGCGACCTGGACGCCGAGCTTCTTCCCCACGGCCGGTGCCGTCTGCGCGAGCAGCTCGGCGACCGAGGCGCCGGACGCGCCGGACACGTCGAGGGCGGCGTCCCGCCCGTCGTCGCGCAGCTCGAAGACCGCGAAGACCTCCTGCTGCTCGATCGCCTCGCGGGCCGCGGCGCGGGTCTCGTAGGGATGCACCCGCACCGAGGTGTCCAGCGCCTGTTCCAGGCCGCGCAGGAAGGCCCGGCCGCCCGCCTTCTCGTAGGAGCCGACCACCGCCGTGGGGATCAGGCGCGGCGTCGGGTTGGCCATCGAGTAGGTGTACGAGCCCGCGAAGAAGCCCGCCGCGGCGGCGAGGATCAGCACCAGCACGGTGGCCGGCCAGAACGGCGACTGCCGGAACGCGGACCACCGCCCGCGCGCCGGCCCGCCGTCGTCGGTGTCCTGCGACGTGTGTGCCATGTCCGGCGAGGTCAGGCGTGGACCAGCGGCGTGTCCACGAGGTGTTCCGCCACGAACCACGCCTGGAGTTCGTTGGTCCGCAGGACCTCGGAGACCAGCAGGTCGTTGGTGCCGTCGTCCCCGTACTCCTGGGTGCGGGCCGCCGCGTCGTGACACTCGGTCAGGATCAACTCGTGCGCCTCCAGCAGCCGCGAGAGCATCGACGGCACCTCCTCCACCCCGTCCGGCGGGCGCGGCACGGTGGTGATCTCGGCGACGTGCCGGGGGTCGCCGACCGCGACGCCGCCGAGAGTCTGGACTCGTTCGGCGACGGTGTCGATCAGCTCCAGCTGCTCACCCGCGTGCTTGTCCAGCAGCAGGTGCAGTTGGTAGAACGTCGCCCCGCGCATCAGCCAGTGGTACTTCTTGTACAGATCGTGCAGGATCCGGGTGTCCGCCAGGACCTTGTTGAGCCGCTGGCAGGAGTAGAGCCGGGTGTCCATGGTCAGGGCCACGGGGAACTGCTTGACGGTGCCGAACTCCTGAATGGTCCGGCCCTTCTGGTGCAGCCAGGGCTGGCTGCCGTCCGACCGGTGCTCCGCGGACGACGGGGGTTTCGGCTTCGGGGAACTCACGCCTGGACTCCTTCCGGAGAGGACTGAAGAGCGGGCCGGCGCGATACCGCCGGTCCCGGTCCCCCCCGCGCCAGTCGACCAGCCGTACGCCCGGCCCGCAAACGGTGGGGGTTGTCCGGGCCATCCGTCCCCGCTTAGGGTCGGCCCAGCCTGAAAGCGCTTTCTAACCGACGGGCGGGTGCGACCGCGCCGCCGTCCGAGGAGGACCGCATGTCCGCACGCCCCGCCCGGCGCCGCGTCGCGGTGGTCGGCACCGGTGCCATCGTCACCGGCAGCCACCTGCCCGCCCTCGCCGCCCACGCGGACCGCACCGAACTGGTCGCCGCCGTCGACGTGGACCCCGAGCGGCTCGACGCCTTCCGCGCGCAGGCGCCCGGCGACGTCGCCGGGTACACGTCGACGGGCGCCATGCTGGACGCCGTACGCCCCGACCTCGTGCTGGTCGGCACGCCGCCGTCGCTGCACCGGGAGCAGACGGTGGCCGCGCTGAAGGCCGGCGCCTGGGTGCTGTGCGAGAAGCCGCTGTGCCTCTCCCTCGCCGAGTACGACGACATCGCGGCGGCCGAGGAGGCCTCCGGGGCGTACGCGTCCGTGATCTTCCAGCACCGGTACGGCTCCGGCGCCGCGCACGCCCGCGAACTGATCGCGAGCGGCGAGCTGGGCGCCCCGCTGTTCGCCCACTGCCAGACGACCTGGCACCGCGACGCCGCCTACTACGCGGTGCCCTGGCGCGGCCGCTGGTCCACCGAGGGCGGCGGCCCGACCATGGGCCACGGCATCCACCAGTACGACCTGCTGCTGCATCTGCTCGGCCCCTGGGCGGAGATACGGGCCATGGCCTCGCGCCTGGTGCACGACACCGAGAGCGAGGACGTCTCCACCGCCCTGGTGCGCTTCGGGAGCGGCACCCTCGCCACCGTCGTCAACAGCGTGCTCTCCCCGGACGAGGTGAGCCGGATACGCGTCGACTGCACTGACGCGACGGTCGAGTTGACGCACCTGTACGGGCATCGCAACGACGACTGGACCTACACCCCGGCCCGGCACGTCGCGCCCGCACGCGCCGCCGCCTGGCGCACCCCGGACGCCGACGTGCCCAGCTCCCACACGGCGCAGCTCGGCGCCGTACTGGACGCCTGGGACGCCGGGGCCCGCCCGCCCGGCAGCGGCCAGGAGGCGCGCGCCACGCTGGAGTTCGCCGCGGCCCTGTACAAGGCGGCGTTCACGGGGCGGCCGGTGCACGCGGGGGAGATCGGGCCCGGCGACCCTTTCTACGCGGCCATGCACGGCGGCCATCCCGACTGGGCCCCTGAAGGACGCGCGTAGCTCAAAACCGAGGTGTTCACGGCGCGTTGGGGCGAAAGAGGTGTGAACAGGGGGTCCAGGTGCGCATGATCTCGGCATGAACCTGCGGCCCGAGAGGCGGGCCGCAGCCTCATGGAGGTGTTGGGATGCACCGCAGACTCGCCACCGGACTCACCGCCGCGGCCCTGGCCGTGACCACCGTCGTCGCCACCGCCGCGGCCGCCGACGCCGCTCCCGCCGACAAGGCACAGGTCCTCGCGAGCTGGACGCAGACCAGCGCGTCCAGCTACAACACCTGGACCGCCGCACGGGCCGACAAGGCCGCCTGGTCCGCCTACGGATTCGACTGGACCACCGACTACTGCTCCTCCTCGCCGGACAACCCGTTCGGCTTCCCGTTCAGCACCTCCTGCGCGCGGCACGACTTCGGCTACCGCAACTACAAGGACGCGGGCACCTTCAACGCCAACAAGTCCCGCCTGGACAGCGCCTTCTACGAGGACCTCAAGCGGGTCTGCGCCCGCTATGGCGGCGCCACCAAGACCGCCTGCAACAGCACCGCGTGGACGTACTACCAGGCCGTGAAGGTGTTGGGCTGACGAACCCGGGCAGGAGCAGCCGCCAGCGCGGCCGCCGCACTGGCGATGCCCAGGACGGCGCCCGCGGCGACGTCACCGGGATAGTGCACGCCGGTGTGGACCCGGGAGTAGCCGACCGCGCTCGCCAGCGCGCCCAGCGGTACGGCCGCCTCGGGCAGGACGACACCGACGGCCGTGGCGAAGGCGACCGCCGCGGCCGTGTGTCCCGAGGGGAACGACGCCGACGCGGGCATGGGCACGTACCGGTCCACCGTCACCCGCGCCGCCTCCCGGTCCGGGCGCGCCCGGTGCACCAGACGCTTGCCCAGCAGGTTCGCCGAGGCCGACGCCACGGCGATCGCCCCGACGCCGACGAGGGCCGCCCGCCGCGCCCGCGCACCGCTCAGCGCGAGCGCGGCGGCGATCCCCAGCGAGACCTTCGAATGGTCCGCGGCGTGGGACAGGCGCCGCAGCGCCCGGTCGAGCGTGGGTGTGGACGTGGCGGCCACCGCCGCGTACAGCGCGCCGTCCACGGCCCGCAGATCCCGGAGTACGGCGGTGAGGACCCGCCTGCCCGCGGACCCCGGGCCGGGAGGCGGCCCGAGCGGGTCACGGGTGCCGCCGTCGGCGTCGGTCGGTTCGGTCATGGGCTCCTGCTCCGCGGGGAGACGCGACCCCGCCATCCTGGTCGTCCCCGGACCCGGCGGCGCGTGGGCGGGGCCCGTCCGGGGGACGGCGGGCAGGAAAGGCGGCTCCGGTCCGGGGGACGGCGGGCGGGGCGGTGGTTCCGGCCCGGGCGGTGCGGTGCGGCTCGGCACCACCGGGTCCACGCACCGTCGGGCCGTCGCCGGCCCCGTGGAGTCGGCCGACGGCCCGGTGCGGCGGCGGTGGGTCAGTCCGCGGCCTTGAAACCGCGCAGGCGCAGGCTGTTGCCGACGACGAAGACGGAGGAGAAGGCCATGGCCGCTCCGGCGATCATCGGGTTGAGGAGCCCGGCGGCGGCGAGCGGCAGGGCGGCGACGTTGTAGGCGAAGGCCCAGAACAGGTTGGACTTGATGGTGCCGAGTGTCCTGCGGGCCAGCCGGATGGCGTCGGCGGCGGCGCGCAGGTCGCCGCGGACGAGGGTGAGGTCGCCCGCCTCGATGGCGGCGTCGGTGCCGGTCCCCATGGCGAGGCCCAGGTCGGCCTGGGCGAGCGCGGCGGCGTCGTTGACCCCGTCGCCGACCATCGCCACCGAACGACCCTCGCCCTGGAGGCGCTTGACGACGGCGACCTTGTCCTCGGGCATGACCTCGGCGATCACGTGCTCGGGGGCGATGCCGACCTCGGCGGCCACCGCCTCGGCGACGGCCCGGTTGTCGCCGGTGAGGAGGACCGGTGTCAGGCCCAGCGCCCGCAGCCGGGTGACGGCCTCGCCGCTGGTGTCCTTGACCGCGTCGGCGACCTCCAGGACGGCCCGGGCCTCGCCGTCCCAGGCGACGGCGATCGCGGTGCGGCCGGCGGCCTCCGCCCGGGTCTTCGCGCGTCCGAGCCCGGCGGGCAGTTCCATGGCCCACTCGGCGAGCAGCTTCTCGCGGCCGACCAGGACCGCGTGGCCCTCGACGACGCCCTGCACGCCGAGACCGGGCACGTTGGCGAAGTCCTCGGGGGCGGGCAGGGTGCCGACCCGTTCGGTGGCGCCCGCGGCCACCGCCTGCGCGATCGGGTGCTCCGAGGCGTGCTCCAGTGCTCCGGCCAGCCGCAGCACGTCCGCCTCGTCGGTGCCGTCGGCGGTGTGCACGGCGAGCAGGGCCATGCGGCCGGTGGTGACGGTCCCGGTCTTGTCCAGGACGATGGTGTCGACCTTGCGGGTGGACTCCAGGACCTCGGGGCCCTTGATGAGGATGCCGAGCTGGGCGCCGCGCCCGGTGCCGACCATCAGCGCGGTCGGGGTGGCGAGGCCCAGCGCGCAGGGGCAGGCGATGATCAGGACGGCGACGGCGGCGGTGAACGCGGCGGCCGGTCCGGAGCCGTTGCCGAGCCAGAAGCCGAGGGTGGCCAGCGCGAGGGCGATCACGACGGGGACGAAGACACCGGAGATGCGGTCGGCGAGCCGCTGGGCCGCGGCCTTGCCGTCCTGCGCGTCCTCCACCAGCCTGGCCATCCGCGCCAGCTGGGTGTCCGCGCCGACCCGCGTCGCCTCGACCACCAGCCGGCCGCCCGCGTTGACGGTCGCCCCGGTGACCCCGTCGCCCGCGGCGACCTCGACCGGCACCGACTCGCCGGTGAGCATCGACGCGTCGACCGCGGAGCTGCCCTCGACGACCGTGCCGTCGGTCGCGATCTTCTCGCCGGGGCGGACCAGGAACCGGTCCCCGACCCTCAGGTCCCCCACCGGGATCTGCTCCTCACGGCCGCCCCGCACGACCGTGACGTCCTTGGCACCCAGCTCCAGCAGCGCCTTCAGCGCGGCACCGGCCTTGCGCTTGGACCGCGCCTCGAAGTAGCGCCCGGCGAGGATGAAGGCGGTCACGCCCGCCGCGGCCTCCAGGTAGATGTTCCCGGAGCCGTCGCCGCGGGCGATGGTCAGCTCGAAGGGGTGGGTCATGCCGGGCGTGCCCGCGGTGCCGAGGAACAGAGCCCACAACGACCACAGGAACGCCGCCGAGGTGCCGACCGAGATCAGGGTGTCCATGGTGGCCGCGCCGTGCCGGGCGTTGGTGAACGCCGCCTTGTGGAAGGGCCAGGCCGCGTACGTCACCACGGGCGCCGCCAGCGTCAGCGACAGCCACTGCCAGTACTCGAACTGCAGCGCGGGCACCATCGCCATCGCGATCACCGGGACCGCCAGCACCACCGACGTCACCAGCCGCTCCCGCAGCGGCCGCAGCTCGTCGACGGCCTCGGCGCCCCCCGGCCCGGACCCGGCGTCGGTACGCACCGGTTCGGGCTCGCGGGCCGTGTACCCGGTCGCCTCGACGGTGGCGATCAGCTCCGGGACGGACACGTCACCGGCATAGCTGACCTTCGCCTTCTCCGTCGCGTAGTTGACGGTCGCGGTGACCCCCTCCATCCGGTTCAGCTTCTTCTCGATCCGGGCGGCGCACGAGGCACAGGTCATGCCGCCGATGGCGAGTTCCACCTCGGCTGGTGCGCTGGTCGTACTGGTGGTCATGGCTGCTCCTGATGCGGGTCGTCGGCCGGGACCCGGCGTCGCGGGTCCCGGCGGTGCGGCGGGGGAGTGCGGGGCGGTCAGACGCGGCCGGTCAGCTCGTACCCGGCCTCGTCGACCACCTCGGCGATCGCGGCGTCGTCCGGCTCGGCCTCGGCGGTGACGGTGACCCGGCCGGTGTCGAGCCGGACGTCGACGCCGAGGACGCCGTCCAGCTCACCGATCACCCGGGTGAGGGTCGCGCTGCAGTGACCGCAGCTCATGCCGGCGACGGCGTAGGAAGTGGTGACGAGGGCGGTGACGTTCGAGGGCATTGCTTCCTCCACAGGTGCGGTCGCGAATACGGGGCGGGGGTATCCGCCCGGTCAGTCCATGTATACCCCTAGGGGGTACCCGACGCAAGTGTCTCCACCGCTTGACTCGCTACCCCCCGGGGGTATGGTGAAGTGCATGAAGAGGGCCTCCGAGTGAGCCGGAGCCCCTGGATCCGAGGAGACGACCGTCATGCACACCGGACTGAGGATCACCGCGTTCGCCGCCGCGCTGGCCGCCACCTTCGGCACCGCCTACGGCGTCGGCACCGGGATGGACCCGATCGTCGCGGACGGCGCCGCGCCCGCGCCCCATGACGGGCACGGCGAACCGGACGGGCCGCGTGAACCGACGCCGCGGCCGGCGGAGAGCGGCGGCCACGGGGGCCACGAGAGCACCCCGCCCGGCGGCCTGCAGATCTCCGAGGGCGGCTACACCCTCGACCTCGCCACTTCGCGCGTCACCGCCGGCCGGCGCACCGAGCTGCGCTTCACGGTGCGGGACGCGAGCGGCGCGGCCGTGACCGCGTACCGGCGCGAGCACGACAAGGAACTCCACCTCGTCCTGGCCTCACGCGACCTGGTCACCTACCGCCACCTGCACCCCACCCGGGCCGCCGACGGCACCTGGAGCACCCCCGTCGACCTGCCCGCCGCGGGCGGCTACCGCGTCTTCGCCGACTTCACCCCGGCCGGCGAGGACGCCGAGAACCTCACCCTCGGCGCCGACCTGGCCGCCTCCGGCCGATATCAGCCCGCACGGCTCCCGGCCCCGAACGGCACCGCCCGGACCGACGGTTACGAGGTCGAGCTCGACGGTTCCCTGCGCACCGGCAAGGTGAGCGAGCTGAAGCTGAAGGTGTCCCGCGACGGCGAACCCGTGGGCGACCTCCAGCCCTACCTGGGCGCCTACGGCCACCTCGTCGCCCTGCGCTCCGGTGACCTCGCGTACCTCCACGTCCACCCGAACGGCGAACCCGGCGACGGCACCACCAGGCCGGGCCCGGAGATCTCCTTCACCGCCACCGCGCCCAGCGACGGCACCTACCGCCTCTTCCTGGACTTCCGGCACCAGGGCGAGGTCCGTACCGCGGCGTTCACCGTGCGGGCCGGCTCGGCGACGGGCGCTGCGCCCGGCGCGACGCCGGGGGCCGACCCGAGCGCCACGCCGGAACACACCGACGGACACGGGCACTGACCGGCACCGCCACCGCCGCCGCCGGGGAAGCCGCCACCACCGGGGCCGGGTGCACCTCCGGGGCCCCTAGGCCGTGACGACGCGGACCCCCGCCTCCTCGAACCGTCTTACCAGCTCCGGGTCGGCCGCGCCGTCCGTCACCAGGGTGTCCACCGACTCGGTCGCGCAGATCCGGGCGAACGCCCGCCGGCCCAGTTTGCTGGAGTCGGCGGCCACGACGACCCGCTCGGCGCGCTCGCACAGCAGTCGGTTGATCGCGGCCTCGGCCTCGTCGTGGGCCGCGGCACCGTGTTCGACGTCGAAGGCGACGACGCCCAGGACCGCCACGTCGAGGGTCACCTGGCCCAGCACGCCGTCCGCGAGCGGGCCGATCAGCTCGTACGACTGCGCCCGGGCCACCCCGCCGGTCACCACGATCTTGAACTGCGGGCGAACGGCCAGTTCGTTGGCGATGTTGAGCGCGTTGGTCACCACGGTCAGCGCGGGGGTGCCGGAGGCCAGGTCGGCGCGCACGGCCAGGGCGCGCGCCACCTCCGTGGTCGTCGTGCCCCCGGTCAGTCCCACCGCCTCGCCGGGCGCCACCAGAGCGGCGACCGCCTGCGCGACGCGCTGCTTCTCCGAGGCGCGGCGGGCGGTCTTGTAACGCAGCGGCAGTTCGTACGACACCCCGTGCACCACCGCGCCACCGCGCGTGCGCACCAGCATCTGCTGCTCGGCGAGCCGGTCGAAGTCGCGGCGGATCGTCGCGGCCGAGACCTCCAGCTCGGTCGCCGCCTCCTCGACGTCCAGCCGGCCGCGCTCGACGAGCAGTTCCAGCAGCGCCTTCCAGCGGGCGTCGCGCGACATCCGCGCCTCCGTTCCTCGATCTCCGCCGACCCTAGCGCACGCACTCTTACCCCAGATTGCTTGATAGTGATCGAAAGGTCGCTATATCTTGCAGAAACAGTCAATCCGTATTCGGGGAGTGTGCGGCATGACGTATGTCGAGGACGAGCTCAACAGCCAGCCCGCGTGCTGGACACGCGCCGCGGCCGAGGCGGCGCGCCACGCGGCGGCACTGCCGGCGGCGGGGGAGCGGGTGGCGCTCGTCGGCTGCGGCACCTCGTACTTCATGGCGCAGTCGGCGGCGGCGCTGCGCGAGGACGCGGGGCAGGGTGAGACGGACGCGTTCGCCGCCTCCGAGTTCCCGCGCGGGCGGACGTACGACAGGGTCGTGGCCCTCACCCGCTCGGGCACCACCACCGAGGTGCTGGAGCTGCTCACGGAGCTGAAGGGGCGCACCCGCACCGTCGCGCTCACCGCCGATCCCGAGACGCCCGTCATGACCGCCGCCGACGACGTCGTCGTCCTCGACTTCGCCGACGAACGGTCCGTCGTGCAGACGCGGTTCGCGACCACCGCGCTCACCCTGCTCCGCGCCCACCTGGGCCTGCACACCGAGGCCGTCGTCGCCGACGCCCGCGCCGCGCTCGCCGCCGAGCTGCCCGAAGGGCTCGTCGAGCGCACCCAGTTCACCTTCCTCGGCCGCGGCTGGACCGTCGGACTGGCCAACGAGGCCGGCCTGAAGATGCGCGAGGCCTCCCTGTCCTGGACCGAGGCCTACCCGGCGACGGAGTACCGGCACGGCCCCATCAGCATCAGCACCGCGGGCACGGCGACCTGGATGTTCGGCGAGGCACCCGACGGGCTGGCCGAGCAGGTCCGCGGGACCGGCGCGCTGTGGGTGCCCGGCGAGCTGGATCCGCTGGCCGAACTGGTGCGTGCCCAGCGGCTCGCCGTCGCCGTCGCCGCCGCGCGC
Organism: Streptomyces rubrogriseus; assembly: GCF_027947575.1. Taxonomy (NCBI): domain Bacteria; kingdom Bacillati; phylum Actinomycetota; class Actinomycetes; order Kitasatosporales; family Streptomycetaceae; genus Streptomyces; species Streptomyces rubrogriseus. Next base: position 3,178,458 of record NZ_CP116256.1, read on the forward strand.
GGCCTCGACCCGGACCGCCCGCGTCACCTGACCCGCTCGGTGATCCTCGCCCCCTGACGCCCGCTCCCAGTCGCCCGGGACGGAACCGACCGCACCCCTCGCCACCACCGGCGACCTCGTCGGCCGCGCCGCGGCCGAGCGCTCCGCCGTCGGCTACTCCTTGACCGTCTTCAGCACCACGAACTTCCGGTCGCCCGCCACCAGCTCGCTGTTGCCGAACAGGCGCCGCAGCCTGACGTGGTAGCCCAGGTGCCGGTTGCCGACCACCCACAGTTCGCCGCCGGGGCGCAGCACCCGCCGCGCCCCGGTGAACATCCGCCACGCCGTGGCGTCGGTCGTCGCCTGGTGGGAGTGGAACGGCGGGTTGTTCAGCACCAGGTCGACACTGCCGTCCGGCACCCCGGCCAGCCCGTCGCCGACCCGGAACTCCGCCTGGCCCGCGACCTCGTTCGCCCGGTACGTCGCCCGGGCCGAGGCCACGGCCTGGAACGACTCGTCGGTGAACAGCAGTTCCGCGTCCGGATCGGCCAGCGCCACCGCCGTACCGACCACACCGTTGCCGCAGCCCAGGTCCACCACCCGCCGGAAGCGCCCGGGACCCGGCAGGTGCCGGAGGAAGAAGCGGGTGCCGACGTCGAGCCGGTCGGCGCAGAAGACGCCGGCGTGGTTGACGACCGGGCGGCCGGAGAGCTGCCCGACGTCGTCGGGCAGCCGGTAGCCGAGCGGCCAGGGGTTGGCCGGCCGCTTCAGCGCGGGATCGGGCTCCGCGAAGATCAGCCGGGCCTTTTTCACGGCCAGGGACGTCCGGGTCGGGCCGACGATCCGCTCGAACAGCCGGAGCGTGGAGGTGTGGATCTCCTTCACCATCCCGGTGCCGACCACGACCGTGCCCTCGTGCAGCGCGGGCGCCAGCCGCAGCAGCTGGTCCTCCAGCAGGGCGAGGCTCTTCGGCACCCGCACCAGCAGCACGTCGACGCGGTCCGGCGGCGGATCCTGCGTGGTGAGCAGGCGCACCGAGCCCGGCTCGACACCGCTCCGCTCCAGGTTGGCCCGCGTCGCCTCCCGCGCGAGGTGGGAGTCGGTGATCTGCACCGGGCGGTGCGCCGCCAGCGCCGTCACCAGCGCTCCCCACCGGTCGCCGACGACCACGACCGTGCCGGACAGGGAGACCTCCCGCTCCGCGAGGTGCCCCAGCAGGTACTCGTCCGAGGCGTCCCAGGCGCGGAGCCGGTCGCGCGGGTCCTCGGGGAAGCGGGAGAGCACGCGCTCGCCCCACGGAGTCGCCATGCGGTCGTCGCGGTCGTCGCGGTGGTTCGTGCCGGGATCGTTCGTGCCGGGATCGTTCGTGCTGCGGTCGTTCATCGTGTGTCCAGGCTAGCCGAGCCGCAGCTCAGCGCCGGTCGCCCCCGGGTGGGGGAGGACGCGGAGGCAGGATGGGGACATGGACGCGGAGCTGTTCCCCAGGACCCGCGCCGAGACCGCGCCCGGCGCCGTCCACGTGCCGGACTGGCTGTCCCCGGGACAGCAGCGCGAGCTGCTCGACGCCTGCCGCGCGTGGGCCCGCCCGCCGGCCGGACTGCGCACGGTCCGCACCCCCGGCGGCGGCACCATGACCGCCCGGCAGGTCTGCCTCGGCCGGCACTGGTACCCGTACGGCTACGCCGCCACCGCCGTCGACGGCGACGGTGCCCCGGTCAAGCCCTTCCCAGCCCGGCTCGACGACCTCGCCCGCCGCGCGGTGACCGACGCGCTCGGCGCCGGGGCGGTGGCACCGGCGCCGTACGACATCGCCCTGATCAACTTCTACGACGCCGACGCCCGCATGGGCATGCACCGCGACGCGGACGAGCGCTCCGACGCCCCCGTGGTCTCCCTGAGCCTCGGCGACACCTGCGTCTTCCGCTTCGGCAACCCCGACACCCGCACCCGGCCCTACACCGACACCGAACTGCGCAGCGGCGACCTGTTCGTCTTCGGCGGCCCCTCGCGGCTCGCGTACCACGGGGTGCCGAGGGTGCACCCGGGCACCGCGCCTCCCGAGTTGGGACTCCAGGGGCGGCTGAACATCACGCTCCGGGTCAGTGGCTTCTAGGCACCCCGTGCGGACGGATCATGGGAGACTCCCCCTCATGAGCGGCAAGGCGGACCCCCGGGCGGCGGGGGAAGGGACCACCTCGAGGACGCGGCTGGACCGGGGGCGCGGTGCGCTCGGACCCGCGTTGGAGCTCGTGCACACCGGACGCGCCCCCACCCGGGCCGTCCTCACCGCGGAACTCGGCGTGACCCGGGCCACGGCGGGCGCGGTCGCCGCCGAACTGGAGGCGCTCGGCCTGATCCGGGTGGACGCCAGGCCCGGCGCGGCGGCCGGTTCCCAGGGCCGTCCCTCGCACCGCCTCTCGGTCGCCGAGGACGGGCCCGTCGCCCTCGCCGCCCAGATCCACGCCGACGGTTTCCGCGCGGCCCTGGTCGGCCTCGGGGGCCGGATCGTCGCGACCGCGCCCGGCTGCGAGGTCGTCGACGCCGACCCGGCGAAGGTGCTGGGCTCCGTCGTCGAGGCGGGCGCGGAGCTGCTGCGGGAGACCGGGCGGCGCTGCGTCGGCGCCGGGCTCGCCGTGCCGTCCGCCGTCGCGGAACCGGAGGGCCTGGCCCTGAACCCGCTGCACCTGGCCTGGCCGGCCGGCGCACCCGTGCGGGAGATCTTCGCGCGGCAGGTGCGGGCCGCGGGAATCCAGGGCCCCGCCTTCACCGGCAACGACGTCAACCTCGCCGCCCTCGCGGAGCACCGCCACGGTGCCGGACGCGGCGCCCGCGACCTGCTGTGCGTGGCCACCGGCCACCGCGGGGTCGGCGGCGCCCTGGTCCTGGACGGCCGCCTGCACACCGGCAGCTCCGGACTCGCCCTGGAGGTCGGCCACCTCGCCGTCAACCCGGAGGGCCGCCCCTGCCACTGCGGCAGCCGCGGCTGCCTGGACGTGGAGACCGACCCGCTGGCCTTCCTCAGGGCGGCCGGGCGGGAACCGGGACCCGAGGTGTCCCTGCTCCAGCAGTCCTACGACCTGATCCGCGAGCACTACGCCGACCCGGCCGTCCGTACCGCCACAGAGACCCTCATCGACCGCCTCGGCCTGGGACTGGCGGGCCTGGTGAACATCCTCAACCCGGACCGCATCATCCTCGGCGGACTCCACCGCGCGCTCCTCGACGCCGACCCCGAGCGGTTGCGCGCGGTCGTCGCCGGGCGCAGCCTGTGGGGCCAGAGCGGCGGGGTGCCGATCCTGCCCTGCGGCCTCGACCACAACAGCCTGGTCGGCGCGGCCGAGTTGGCCTGGCAGCCGGTCCTGGACGACCCGCTCGGCGTGCCGGCGTAGGCGACCGGACGTGCCGCGACTCAGGGCGCGGGCCGGTCCCCGCCGCTCGGGGCGTGGCTGAGGTCGACGACGCAGAAGACGTTGTCGTCCGGGTCGGCCAGGACGACGAAGTCGGGGTCGGGCGGGTACAGGTCCCACTCGACGGCCCGCGCGCCGAGACCGATCAGCCGCCGCACCTCCGCCCGCTGCTCCTCGGCCGAGTCCGTGAACAGGTCGAGGTGGAGCCTGGGCCGAGGTTCGGGCGGCGAGTCACTGCGCAGGAGCCCGAGGGCCCGCCCGGAGCCGTCCGCGTACTCCAGCGTGCGCCACGTCCCGCTCTGCCACTCCTCCGAGGCCACCAGCGGCAGCGCGGCCGTCCAGAACGCCACCGCGCGGGGGAGATCCGTGACACCGACGACGGGGATTCCGAGTCTCAGCATGATCCCGACCCTACGTACTGAGCCAGCCCGTTGCCCAGCGACCAGTCCGCCGAGGTGTTCTCGGTCAGGGTGACGAAGACGTTGCGGGGGTCCGTCCCCGCGTACTCCTCGGCGAGTTGGGCGATCCGGCCGTACAGCGCCTCCTTCTGCCGGGTGGTCCGGCCCGCCCGCAGCGTGATCGCCACGAACACGATGCCCGCGTCGCGGCGCACGCCGAGGTAGTCGTCGTAGCGCAGGGTGCCGCGAGCGGCGTGGTGCGCGGTCAGGACCTGGAAGTGGTCGTCGGGCGGAATGCCGAGGGCTTCCACCAGGGCGTCGTGCACGGCCCGCCCGAGCGCGTCGAGCCGGTCGTCGTCGGTGCCGCCGCCGTGGGCGTCGATGCGGACGAAGGGCATGAGGGTCTCCTGTCGGGCGGGACCGGGACGGGGGCCGCGGAACGGGGAGTGTCAGTGCCAGTCGACGGCGAACGCCCGCGCCGGGTTCTCGGTGAGGACGCGCCGCACCAGCTCGTCGCCCACGGCGAGCGCGAGCCGGGGAGCCACGCGGCGCAGCAGGTACGGCATCCCCGGGCCCCCGTCGACCGACCGGGCGGACGCCGTGGTCGTGTCGCCGCCGAGCAGCAGCCGGTCGCCGAAACCCGCCTCGGCGAGGTCCCGCACGGCGTCCGGCATCCGCCAGTCGGTGGCGTGGTTCCCCCGCGACGGCCCGTCGAAGGCCAGCCAGCACCCCGACCCGGCGGCCTGCCGGTGGGTCACGGGGTCGGGGGAGCGGTTGAGGTGACCGAGGATCACCCGGTGCGACGGTACGCCCAACTCGCCGCACAGCAGCTCCAGTACGTCCAGCGCGCCGGTGCCCAGCTCCAGGTGCACGGCGATCGGCGCACCCGTCGCGTGGTGCGCCTCGGCCGCCGCCGACATGGTCCACCGCGCGTGCGCGTCGAGCGCGTGGAAGCCGCCCGCCACCTTGATCAGCCCGGCGCGGACGCCCGACGTCCCGATGCCCCGGGTCAGTTCGGCCACGAAGACCTCGACGGCCCGGCCCCGCAGCGCGGCGAGCGTGTCCTGGTCGTAGTGGACGTCCTGGTGCAGTCCCGTGGCGGCCACCACGTGGACACCGGTCTCCCGGGACAGGACCGGCAGATCGGCGGCCCGCCGGCCCAGTCCGTACGGCGTCCACTGCACCACCGTGCCGCCGCCCCGTTCCCGGAAGGCGGCCAGCTCCGCCCGTGCCGCCGCGGCGTCGCGCAGTTCCTCACCGGGCAGCCGGGGGCTGGCGAAGAACAGGTGGTCGTGGGCGTTGCACACCCCCAACTCCTCGCCGGGCACGTCCCCGAGGACCGTGCGGACGGCGCTCACCACTGCCGTCCCCTGGGCAGCAGGCTCCGGCCGGGCGCGGACAGGTGCAGCACCCGGAAGACCTCGCCCGCCACCCCGTCCGGCGCGTCACCCGCGTGCAGCGAGAAGTGCACCAGCTCCCAGCGCCGGGTGTCCACGACCGCCGCCGCGAGCAGCGCCCCGTCACCGGCGGCCAGGTGCCCGGTCTCCCGCACCGCGTCCGCCGCCGCCTCCGACAGCGGCACCCGCTCCGGCACCCGCTGCCGCCGCAGGACCGCCACCCGCGCGGGGGAGTCGGCGGCACCGCCCTCCTCGTACGCCAGGCCCGTCCACTGCCGGACCGCGGGCCGGCCGAAGTCGTCGGTGGGCCGCTGGAAGGCGCCCTCCCAGAGGAAGGAGTTCATGCCCTCCACGGTGTGCCACAGGTAGAACGGCGCGTACTGGTTGACCGGCGAACCGTCCTTGCCCCGCTCGCGGATCAGATACGCCTTGAGCCCGAGACCGGGCCAGTCGTCCAGCAGGTGCCCGGTGCGAGCCACCCGCTTCCTGATGACGTCCATCGGATAGTCGGCGGGCAGGGTGAAGGCGTACTGCATGGCGTGCACGGCTCGTGGCTCCTCCGGTCTTCTCGGATGGGGTGGGTGCGAACCCCGCTACCGGGCGCGGGACTTCGGCTGGGCGAGCAGCGAGAGCAGTCCCCGGACGCCCGCGTCGAAGGCGGCGGGCGAGCCGGACGCGCGGGCCAGCACATATCCGCCCTGGACGGTCGCGACGACCGCCGCCGCGATCTCCTCGCCGTCCAGCGAGGGCGCGAACTCGCCCTGCTCCCGGCCCTCCTCCACCAACTGGGCGATCTGCTCGCGCAGCCAGTCGAGGGTCTCGTCCACCGGGGCGCGCAGCGCGTCGTCGGCGATCACGTCCGGGTCCATCGTCAGACGCCCGACCGGGCAGCCGCGCAGCACGTCGCGCTCGCGCCGCAGATACGCCTCGATGCGCTCGTACGGCGTCCCCGGACCGTTGAGCACGGCCCCGGCAGCGGCCCGCATCTCCTCGGCGGTGCGCCGGATCGCGGCCAGCGCGAGGTCGGGCTTGCCCTTGAAGTGGTGGTACATGCTGCCCTGCCCGGCCTCGGCCCGCTCCAGGATCGCCTTGGGGCTCGTGCCCACGTAACCGCGCTCCCACAGCAGCTCGCGGGTGGACTCGATCAACCGTTCCGAGGTGCTCATGCAAGCACTGTACATACTAGTAGTTACAGAAGTCGAGCGGCCGAAGAGGAGTGGGGGAGCATTCCCGGGCCGCCGCAGTACTCCCCACGACGTACGCCCACTGCCGCTGGCCGTACGACGACCGGGACCCCCTCCCGGGGCGAGGCTCGGAAGCGACACGAGGGACATCGCGACCGAGGAGTTGGACGACATGGAGACCCTGGCACAGTTCGGCGACGGCGGGCCCGGCCCGTGGATCCTGCTCTTCCCGGTGATCTGGGCACTGGTCATCGGCGGCGGCATCACCCTGCTGCGCCGCACGGTGTGGCGCGGGCGCCGCGGACCCGGACGGCCCGGCGCCGTCGAGCACAACTCGCCCATCACGGTGCTCGGCCACCGCTTCGCCTCCGGCGAGATCGACGAGGACGAGTACTGGCGCCGGCTGTCCGTGCTGGACGAGCAGTTCGGCCGGACGGGCAAGGGCGGTGCGGCATGACCACGACGACCGTCATCCGGGCCGCCGCCCGGGTCGTGGACGCCGTGAAGGTGTACGGCGGTGGCGACACCGCCGTACGCGCTCTCGACGGCGTCAGCGTCGACTTCCCGGCCGGCCGTTTCACCGCCATCATGGGCCCCTCCGGCTCCGGCAAGTCCACCCTCATGCACTGCGCCGCCGGACTCGACACGCTCACCTCGGGCACCGCCCGCATCGGCGACACCGACCTGAGCGCCCTCGACGACCGCCGGCTCACCCAGCTGCGCCGCGACCGCGTCGGCTTCGTGTTCCAGGCGTTCAACCTGGTGCCGACGCTGACCGTCGCCGAGAACATCTCCCTCCCCCTCGACCTCGCCGGCCGCCGGGGCGACCCCGAGTGGGTCGACGCGCTGATCGACGTCGTCGGACTGCGCGACCGCCTCCACCACCGGCCGGCCGAACTCTCCGGCGGGCAGCAGCAGCGGGTCGCCGTGGCCCGCGCCTTCGCCGGACGGCCGGACGTGGTCTTCGCCGACGAGCCCACCGGCAACCTCGACTCGCGCTCCGGCGGCGAGGTGCTGGGCCTGCTCGGCCGCACCGTCCGGCAGACCGGCCGCACCGTCGTCATGGTCACCCACGACCCCGTCGCCGCCGCCCACGCGGACGAGGTCGTCTTCCTCGCCGACGGACGCCTCGTCGACCGCATGGACGCGCCGACCGCCGACAAGGTCCTGGACCGGATGAAAGCCTTCGAGGTGCCGTCGTGAACGCCCCCGCCCCCGTCCCCGTCCCCGTCCGTCTGAGCGTGTCGTCGCTCAGGGCCCACAAGCGCCGCTTCGCCGGGACGTTCCTCGCCGTGGTCCTCGGCGTCGCCTTCCTGACCGGCACCCTGGTCATGGGCGACACGCTCCGCGCGAGCTTCGACACCATGTTCGGCAACGCCGCCGGCGGCACCGACGCCGTGGTGCGCAGCGCCGACGCCATCACCACACCGGGCGAGAGCCAGGGCGTACGGCAGCCGGTCGGCACCGACCTGGTGCGGACCGTCGAGCGGGTGCCCGGCGTCGCGGCCGCCGCCCCCAGCATCCAGGGCGCCGGCCAGCTCGTCGGCGCGAACGGCGATCCGATCGGCGGCCAGGGACCGCCCACCCTGGCCGGCAACTGGATCACCGACCCGGAGCTCAACCCGTACCGCCTCGCCGAGGGCCACGCCCCGCGGAAGTCCGGCGAGGTCGTCGTCAACCGGGGCGCCGCCGAGAAGGGTGGCCTGGCGATCGGCGACACCACCACGCTGCGCACGCCCGACCCCGTCGAGGTCACCGTCGTGGGTCTCGCGACCTTCGGCGGCGAGGACGGCATGGCCCAGGTGACCTTCACCGGCATGACCCGGGCCGACGCGGAGAAGTACCTCACCGCACGGCCGGGCGAGGCGGCGAGCATCCAGGTGCGGGCCGGCCCGGGCATCGGCCAGCGGGAACTCGTCGACCGGCTCACCCCCGTACTGCCCGACGGCGTCGAGGCCATCACGGGGCAGGAGTCGGCGGCGGAGAACACCGACATGATCTCCAGCCAGTTCCTGACCCTGTTCACGACCTTCCTGCTCGTCTTCTCCGGCATCGCCCTGCTGGTCGCGACCTTCTCGATCCACAACACCTTCGCCATCGTGGTCGCCCAGCGCACCCGCGAGAACGCCCTGCTGCGCGCCCTCGGCGCCTCCCGCCGCCAGGTCACCGCCGCCACCCTGGTCGAGGCGGCCGTCGTGGCCGTGACCGCGTCCGCCGCCGGGCTCGCGGGCGGCATCGGCATCGCGGCCGGACGCAGGCCCTCTTTCCGGCGATCGGCTTCCCCTTCCCCGAAGGTGCCCTGGTGATCAGCGCGCTGTCGCTGCTGCTCCCGCTCGCCGTCGGCGTCGTGGTCTGCCTCGGCTCCGCCCTGCTGCCCGCGGCCCGGGCCGGCCGCACCGCACCCCTGGCCGCGCTGCGCGAGACGGCCGTCGACACCTCCGGCGCCTCCCGCGCGCGGGCGTTCACCGGCACGGCGCTGCTCGCGCTCGCCCTCGCGGTGACACTCGTCGGAGTCCTGCTCTCGCCGTCCGTGTGGTCGGCGGGACTGGGCGCCGTCCTCACCCTGGCCGCCTTCGTGGTGCTCGGCCCGGTCGCCTCCGCCACCGCCGTACGCGTCCTCGGAGCCCCGCTGGACCGGCTGCGCGGCGTCACCGGCGTCCTCGCCCGGCGCAACGCCCTGCGCAGCCCCAGGCGCACGGCGGCCACCGCCGGGGCACTGATGATCGGCGTGGCGGTCGTGTCGCTGTTCACCGTGTTCGGGGCCTCGCTCAAGGCGACCATGGACCAGACCGTCTCCCGGTCCTTCGCGGGCGACGTCGCCGTCAGCGCGCCGTCCTTCGGCGCGGGCGGCAGCGGCCTCAGCCCGCGGCTGGCGGGCGCGGTCCAGGAGCTGCCCGAGGTGGACACCGCCGTCGGCCTCGGCCGGGGCGTCGCGGAAGTGGACGGCGAGGGAGGGGCGTTGACCGTCACCGACCCGGCCGCCCTGAACCGCACCTTCGACCTGGGCGCCGTCCACGGCTCACTGGACGACCTCGGCACCGACGGCATCGCGGTCACCGAGAGCGAGGCGGGCGAGCGGGGGCTGACCACCGGCGACACCACGCGGCTCACCTTCACCGACGGACGCAGCGGGACCTTCACCGTCCGCGCGGTCTACGGCCAGTCCGAACTCGCCGGCGACTACGTCATCACCCGCGCGGCCTGGGCCCCGCACCGCACCCAGGACTCCGACACACTGGTCGCCGTCGCCTTCGAGGACGGCGTGAGCGCGGACGCGGGCAAGGCGGCGGTAGAGAAGGTCGCCGCCCAGTACGGCAACCCGGAGGTGCAGACCCGTGACGAGTACGCCGAGTCCTCGGCGGGCGGCATCGACATGATGCTCACCCTCGTCTACGCGCTGCTCGCCCTCGCGGTGCTCATCGCCCTGCTCGGCATCGCCAACACCCTCACCCTGGCGGTCCACGAGCGCACCCGGGAACTCGGCCTGCTGCGCGCCGTCGGGCAGACCCGGGCCCAGCTGCGGGCCATGGTCCGCTGGGAGTCCGTCCTGGTCGCCGCCTTCGGCACGGTCGGCGGGCTCGGCCTCGGCGCCTTCCTCGGCTGGGTCCTCGTGGCGGCCTCCGACGGCGCCTCGGACAGCGCCTTCGCCTTCGCCGTGCCGCCCGCGCAGCTCGCGGTGGTGGCGCTGGTCGGCCTCGGGGCCGGTGCCCTGGCCGGTTTGCGCCCGGCCCGGCGGGCGTCCCGCCTGGACGTACTGCGCGCCGTCGCCACGGAGTAGCCCGCGCCCGCCCGGCGGACCCCGGGCGAACCCGGCCGCCGGTGCGGCACCCGCCCCGCCGCGTGCCACCGCTCGTCCCCGCACCGCGTCCCCGGCTAAGCCGACGCACCGTCAGGGCTGGCACGGGCCCCGCCGGTTGCCGACCGCCCAAGCCGCCAACCCGGGCTCCGGGCGGCGCCGGAACCGGCGCACACGGTCCGCGGTGGCGGACGGTCACCGCCCGGTCAGCCTGCAACGGCCGACCGGGCGGGAGCGGGTTGGGGGCTGCCGAGGCCGACCTCGCGCTCGACCTCCGCGAACGCGGCGGCCGGCACCTCCTCGACCAGACGGCGCGGCGGACGGGCCGACACGGGTCGCGCGGGGACCGGCGCGGCGGTCACGGCCGTCGGGAGCGTGAACCAGACGACCTTGCCGGACTCGCCGTCCGGCCGGGCACCCCAGCTCTCGCTCATCGCGGCCACCATGGCGAGCCCGCGCCCACACGTGGCGAGGGGCTCGGCGTCGTCCACGACGGGCAGTCGCGCATCGTGGTCGCGCACCGAGACCGTCAGCCGGTCCAGGAGCAGTTCTATCTCCACGGTGCACGTCTTGTCGGGCCGCGCATGCAGGTGGACATTGGTCAGCAACTCCGTCACGCCGAGCACCGCACGGTCGATCAGGAGATCCATATGCCAGTAGCGCAATTGCGCAGATACGATTCTGCGGACCTGGCCGATCCGCGACGGCAGGGCTTGGAGCTCCACCGTGCAGTGTCTGCTTGGGTGAGTGATCACGGCTGCGACTCCCCGACATAGAGGTCCGGAAGAACACGGAGTTCGGATCCAGCGAGCCGCACGTGGCGCACGTCGCCCGCTGTCGTGGCCGGCGGGCTGGTTCGCAGCGTTATCGCCGGTAAACCCAGAGTGACGTGAGACCAGCGTGACGCAAGGGGTGAGGCACCGCAAGTTACGGACATCTCTCAGGCGCGGCGTCCGGCCGCCCTGCGCACCGCCTCGATGAAGCGGCGGGCCGCGGGAGGCCCCGGTTCCCCGGGTGCCGGGTCGCGCTCGCCCAGGGTCAGCAGGTACCGCTTCCCGTCCAGGTCGGCCAGCGCCCGGTCCTGCGGGGCGAACCACGGGCGGGAGACGCGCACCGCCTGCACCGGCGCGCTGTCTATCTCACTGCCGTAGCTGGTCAGCAATTCCACCCGGCCACCGCTGATCCGGACCGTCCCGGCCCGGGTGAGCGAACGCAGCCGTTTGCCGATCCGCACCCCCGTGGCCCTGAACTCCGGCTCCGCCATGGCCGTCGCCCCCTCGTGCGCGTCGGTTCCGCCGCTGGCAGTCTGCCCGCACCACGCTCCGAGCACCAGTACGCGCCGGTCCTTTCCGGAGGCGACCGGAGCACTCGCGTGAATGCGCCCCCCGTCGCGCCCCCGCCGCGTCGACCGTCGTACCCCAGGGGTGCCTTTGAGGCACCCAAAGGGGCGTTTATGCAGGTGAGAAGCGTGTGCAAGGTGTTTATGATCCAGGTGTCGGCCGCGCTGTCCGCCGTCGGCGCGCAGCGTAAGGAGCCTCGAAGTGAGCACTGACCGACAGACCGGCACCGGCACCGGCACCACCCTCGACGTCGACCGCAGTGACGCCTTCTACCGTGCCTGGCTGAAAGAGGCCGTCCGCAAGGTCCAGGCCGACGCGAACCGCTCGGCCGACACCCATTTGCTCCTGTTCCCACTCCCCGAGCACTGGGGCATCGACCTGTACCTGAAGGACGAGTCGACCCACCCGACCGGCAGCCTCAAGCACCGGCTCGCCCGCTCCCTGTTCCTCTACGGCCTGTGCAACGGCTGGATCCGGCCGGACCGCCCGGTCATCGAGGCGTCCAGCGGCTCGACGGCCGTCTCCGAGGCCTACTTCGCCAAGCTGGTCGGCGTCCCCTTCATCGCCGTCATGCCCCGGACGACGAGCACCGAGAAGATCCGGCTGATCGAGTTCCACGGCGGACGGTGCCACTTCGTGGACGACTCCCGGCGGATGTACGAGGAGTCGGCCCGCCTCGCGGCGGAGACCGGCGGCCACTACATGGACCAGTTCACCTACGCCGAGCGCGCCACGGACTGGCGCGGCAACAACAACATCGCCGAGTCGATCTTCCGTCAGCTGCGGCTGGAACGGTATCCCGAGCCGTCCTGGATCGTCGCCACGGCCGGCACCGGCGGCACCTCGGCGACCCTCGCCCGCTACGTCCACTACATGCAGTACGACACCCGCGTCTGCGTCGCCGACCCGGACAACTCCTGCTTCTTCGAGGGCTGGACCACCGGCGACCCCGACGTGGCCTGCGACCGCGGCTCCCGCATCGAGGGCATCGGACGGCCCCGGATGGAACCGAGCTTCGTACCCGGCGCGGTCGACCGCATGATGAAGGTGCCGGACGCGGCCAGCGTCGCGGCCGTCCGGTCCCTGGAGCGGGCCATCGGCCGCAAGGCGGGCGGCTCCACCGGCACCGGACTGTGGAGCGCGTTGAAGATCGTCGCCGAGATGGTGGCCGCGGGGGAGCGGGGCAGCGTCGTGACACTGCTGTGCGATCCGGGGGACCGGTACCTCGACAAGTACTACTCGGACGCCTGGCTCGCCGAACAGGGCCTCGACATCGAGCCGTACACGGCGGCGATCGAGTCCCTGCTGCGCACCGGCAGCCTGCTCGACTGAGCCGGTCGCCGGTCGCCGGTCGCCGGGCTACGGCCGCCGCAGTCGGCGGTCCAGCGACGTGACCGCACTCCGGAACGCCCGCCCCAGCCCCGGACGCGCCCGGTCGAGCACGAAACGGAACGGCGCCGTACCGTCCGCCGCGAACGTCCAGCGCACCCGCGTCCCGGTCCCGGCCGGTGACAGACGCCACTCCTCGAGCATGGCCCGGGCCCCCGGCACGTTGGTGACGTCGACGCGGTAGGCGTACACGTCGGACCGCTCGGCCGCCAGCACCGTCTCCACGAAGCGCGCACCGCCCCTGAGCCGGATCTCGCGCCCCGCGCCCTCACCGATCGGCCGGGCGAACGTCACCGCCGAAAACCACGCGGTCCAGCCCGGCACGTCCTCGGCCAGGGCGCGGAAGACCGCGTCCGGAGCGGCGGCGACCTCACGCGCGAAGACCAGGCGTACCGGCGCCGTCTCGACGAAGTCGAGACCCACCGGACGCAGACGGCGAGCCATGGACACCACCCCCTGGTGCGAAGCCGCGCGCGGCGGACGATCGGCTGGGTGGCGCCACGATAGACCCCGGGCGCGCCGGGTGTCAGCGGGGCGGGCACCCGACGGAGGCCCCGCGCACGGCCGGCGCCGAGGTCAGTCGGCCTCGGGCTCCGGCTCGCCCGCCACGACCAGCCCGAGGTGCTCGGCGACCTCCGCGCGGGCATCCGCCGACAGGCCGGAGTCGGTGACGAGCGTGTCCACCTGCTCCAGCGCGGCGAACGAACTCAGGCCCACGACACCCCACTTGGTGTGGTCCGCGACCACCACGACACGCCGTGCCGACTGCACGAGCCGCCGGTTCGTCTCGGCCTCCGCGAGGTTCGGCGTGGACAGGCCGGCCTCGGCCGATATTCCGTGCACGCCCAGGAACAGCGCGTCGAAGTGGAGCGTCGCGATCGCCTGGTCGGCGACCGGGCCCACCAGCGAGTCGGACGGCGTGCGCACACCGCCGGTGAGCACCACCGTCGCCCCGCCCTGCCGCGCCCCCGACGTACGCTGCGCCACGTGGAACACGTCGGCCACCCGCACCGAGTTGGTGACCACCGTCAGATCCGGCACGTCCACCAGCCGGTGCGCCAGCGCGTACGTCGTCGTACCGCCCGACAGGGCGATCGCGGCGCCCGGCGCGACCAGCTCCGCCGCGGCCCGCGCGATGTCCTCCTTGGCGGTCGGCTCCAGACCCGACTTGGCCTCGAACCCCGGCTCGTGCGTGCTCGCCTCGGCCACCGGGACCGCGCCGCCGTGCACCTTCTCCAGCACACCCTGCCGGGAGAGCGCGTCCAGGTCGCGGCGGACCGTCATGTCCGACACGCCGAGCTTGCGGGTCAGCTCGTTGACCCGGACCCCGCCCCGGCGGCGCACCTCGTCGAGGATCAGGGCGCGCCGCTGCTCCGCGAGGAGGTTCGGATTCTCACTCACGTACGCCCCGGTCCTTTCGCCGCAAACCCGTCCGACACGCCGCCGCACTCGCTCGGATGAGGACTTCTCCCCGCACCCGTGCGCGGATGTCCCATCCTCGCACGCCCCACCGCGGCCCGCGCCACCGCCCGTCCCCGGCACCACCGGCCACACGGATCGGGGAGATTCCGTGCCGAAGGGTGTACGACGTCCGCGAACGGGAGATCCTTGTGCCCGCACGGACAGAGCCGACGGCACGTCACGGGGGAGTGCGGACAGTGGAGAAGGCGCAGGAACGGGCCGGGACGGGCGGGCGCGACGCGAGAAGCGGCACCGCCCTGGAACTCCTGGTCCACGGAGTGGGCGGTACGACACCCACCGAGATGCTGGACGACCCGCGGACCGTGCGGATCACCGGCGACCACGTCGCGGCCGTCTTCCGGCGCACCGAGGACGCCGACGCCGAGTCCCGGCCGGAGGACTACCGGGGCCGGCCGGTCCCCGAGGCCTACGTCTGGTGCAACCTGACCTCCGGCAACGGCACCCGAGCCCTGTGGCTGCTGCTCCTGCCCTTCATGGTGGTCAACATCGCCCACTGGATGCGGCCCGCCGCCCACGGCCGGATCCGCACGGTCCGCCTCTACGGACTGCTGCTGCGGCTCGCGGGCCTCACCCTGACGGTGCTGCTCGTCGCCGCCGCCTGCGAGGTCGCCCTCGACCTCGTGGCCTGGCAGTGCGCGGGCACGCGCGCGTGCGCCGAACGGCACTCCTGGCTGGGCTTCCTGTCACCGGCACTGTCGGAGGGCGGCTGGTGGAGCACGCCCGGCCGCAGGCTCGCCCTCGCGGCCGCGGTGCCCGCCGCCCTGACCGGGCTGCTGTGGTACCTCTCGCTGCGCACCTGGCGGGCGTACGAGTCCCAGCAGCCGATGGACCGCGAGGCCGACGCCGAGGAGGACCCCCGCCGCGCCGCGCTGAGCCGCCCCGGGTTCTGGTACGGACGCCGCCTGGTGGCCCGGCTGCGCGCCGCGCACACCGCCGCCGGTCTGCTGACCGTCGCCGTGGGGGTGGCCGCCCCGGCGGCCCGCTTCGACCGCCGGCCGGGCGGACCCGCACCGCTCGACACGCTCGGATGGGCGCTGCTGGGGGCGATGGCCGCCGGGGCGGTCGCCGTGGCCGCGGTGGTGTGCCGCCGCGGCCGCAGCGAGCGGCTCATCGACCGGACACTCGACGAGCACCTCGTCCGCCGCCTGCCGCTCGCCGCCCTCCTCCTGTTCGTCCTCGCCCTGCTCTACGGCGGCTGGTCCCGCCCGGACTGGACCTCGGACGGCCGGCTGTCCGGGAACACCGCCTTCGGCGGCATCGCCCTGGTACAGGGTCTGCTCGTCGTCGCCCTGGCCGTGGTCGCCCACCTGCTCCACCGCAGCCGCCCCGACGTCCGCGCCGCGATCCGCGGCCTCGGCGGCCCCGCCGTCGCCATGCTGGCCTGCGCGCTGGGCGGCGTGATGTCGGGCGGCGTCGCCCAGCGCGTCGCCGACTGGATGGACGGCACCGGCGTCTCCCTCGACGGCCCGCCCGTCCTGCTGACCTGGCAGGCGTCCGTCATCCCGCCGCTGCTCGTCGTCGTCCTGCTGATGTGCGCCGGGCTCGCCCTGCACACCCTGCGCCTCGCCCGCGCGGAACGGGACGCCGTGGAAGGCGACCACCCGGGCGAGACCGGAGACCCGGGGCGCACCCGGCGCATCGCCCTCAGCCGCGCCATGGCCACCCTCACCGACCGGGCGCCCCTCCTCGTCGCCATCACCTCCACCGCCACCCTGCTCCTCGGCGCCGGAGCCCTGGTGGGCGCCCTGACCACCGGCCGGGTGCCCGGCGAGGCCGCGCGCGGCACGTACGCCGTGGTCCAGGGGGCCGCGCAGACCGCGCAGGATCTGGGGTCCTGGCTGATCGGCCTCGGCTTCATACTGTTCGTCACCTGGGGCAGGCGTGCCTACAAGGACGCCTCCGCGCGGCGCACCATCGGCATCCTGTGGGACGTCGGCACCTTCTGGCCGCGCGCCGCGCACCCCTTCGCACCGCCCTGCTACGCCGAGCGCGCGGTGCCCGACCTGACCTGGCGGATGGCGACCTGGACCCGCGCCACCGGCGGCCGGCTGGTCATCTCCGGGCACTCGCAGGGCAGCGTCCTCGCCGCCGCCGCGTCCTGGCAGCTCGAACCGTCCGCCCGCGGGCGCGTCGCCCTGCTCACCTACGGCTCCCCGCTGGAGCGGCTGTACGGCCGCTGGTTCCCGGCCCACTTCGGTCCCGACGCGCTCGCCTCGCTGCACGAGGAGGTCGACTGCTGGCGCAACCTCTACCGGCGCACCGACCCCATAGGCGGCCCGATGCGGCTGCCGGGCGACGCGGGCCCCGCGGTGGACCGCGCGCCCCTCAGGGACCCGCTGACGTACGGCCGGACCGAACTCCACCCGCTGCCGGCGCCGATCCTCGGCCACTCCGACTACCAGGCCGACCCGGTCTTCGCCGAGGAACGCGGACGGCTGCTGGCCCGGTTGCGCCCGGAGCTGCCGGCGCCGCGCCACACGGAGGGCGCCACCGCCACCGTCCCGGCGGCCGACGGCACGGTGGGGGACTGCTAGTACGGCGGGAGGGCCGCAAGTACCCGGTCCGGCGCCACGCCCCGGCTCCGTTACGGCAGCCCGGGCAGGTCCTCGGGGTACAGCAGCGTCAGGTCGTCCGTGCTGGGGTCGGCCAGCTGGGCGACCCGGCTCGCGTGCCGCTCCACCATCGCCTCGAAGGTCTGGCGGGCGGTGCGGCCGTTGCCGAAGGCGGGACCCTTGGGGATCTCCGTGAAGTACTTGGTCAGCGCCTCGGACGTGCCCTCCGCCAGCCGGTACTCGTGCTCGTCGGCCTGCTGCTGCACGATCCGCAGCAGCTCCCCGGGGCCGTAGTCCCCGAAGGTGATGGTGCGTGAGAAACGGGACGCCACACCGGGGTTGACGGACAGGAAGCGCTCCATCTCCGCCGTGTACCCGGCGACGATCACGACGACGGACTCCCGCTGGTCCTCCATCAGCTTGACCAGCGTGTCGATGGCCTCCTTGCCGAAGTCCCGGCCCGCGTCCTCGGGGGAGAGCGCGTACGCCTCGTCGATGAACAGCACGCCGCCGTGCGCCCGCTGGAACGCCTCCTGGGTGCGGATCGCCGTGGACCCGATGTGCTCGCCCACCAGGTCCACCCGGGACACCTCGACCAGGTGGCCCTTGTCCAGCACGCCGAGCGAGGCGAGGATCTCGCCGTACAGCCGGGCGACGGTCGTCTTGCCGGTGCCGGGGGAGCCGGTGAACACCAGGTGCCGCTTGACCGACGCGGCCTTCAGGCCCGCCCGCTGCCGGCGCCGGCCCACCTCGATCATGTCGGTCAGCGCCCGTACCTCGCGCTTGACGCTGTCCAGGCCCACCAGGGCGTCCAGTTCGCCCAGGACGGCCTTGGAGGTCCGGGCCGGCTCCGGCGGGGCGGCGGACGCGATCAGGGGCTCCTGCTCGGTGGTGCGCTGGCCAGGGATCGAGCCCAGCAGACCGGGGGACTGGGCCGCCGCCTGCACCACCGGCTCGGGCGCGGCGGGCGCCGTCAGGCCGGTGCTCTCGTCGCCGGTGCAGTCCTCGACGAGCGGCCCGGAGTCGTACGCAGTGTCGGGGCCGCCGTCCGCGAACTCGTAACCGCCGCGCGCGCACCGCTCCGTGCGGCACTTCCGCAGCGTCGTACGACAGCCGTCGATCACGTGGAAGCCGTAGCCGGCGCTGCCGGTCACCCGGCAGTTCAGGAAGCTGCCGCGGCCTCCGGCCGACACGTACACGCCCGCCTCGGACGGCGAGTCGACCGTGCAGCGCTCGATGGTGGGGTCGGCGCCCTTGGTGACGATCACACCGGTGCGATTGCCGTCCAGGGTGCAGTTGTTCAGGGTGCCGCCGCTGCCGTGGTCGCGGAACCAGGCGCCGGTGGCGGCGTCCCGGATGCGGCAGTCGTCGAGCTGCGCGGTGGCGCCGTCGCTCACCGACACGGCGGTGTTGCGCACCTGGGAGAGGTCGCTGTCGACGACGTCCACGCGCGAGCCGCGGTCCAGGACGAACAGCGCGTCCGGCACGTCGTGCACCCGGCAGGAGTCGAGCACCGCGGTGGCGCCGTCACTGACCCAGACCGCCGGGTAGTCGCCGGTGCTGTCGAAGATCTCGCACTGGTTGGCGTCGACCCGTGTGCCCGGGTCCCACACCGACAGGCCGTTGCGCCCGAACTGCCGCACGCTGGTGCGGGTCAGGGTGAGGACCGAGCGGGACCTGAGGTCGACCGCGTTCTCCGGGATGTCGTGGATGCGGCAGTCGGCGAGGGTGAGCACCGCGTCCGTGTCCAGCGTGACACCGTCGCCGGTGGTGCGGTGCACGTCGCAGTCGGTCAGGTGGGCGGTGGCCCGGGCGGTCACCTGCACGCCGCTGCCCCGCACTTCGTAGACCTCGCAGCCCACGGCCTCGAGCGCGGAGCCCTCGCCCGTCGCGGTCAGCCCGGAACCCGCGGCGTGGTGCACCCGGCAGCGTTCGAGGCGGGGATGCGCGCCGGAGCGCACCGCGACGCCCGCCTGGCCGGCCGCGACCACCTCGCACTCCTCGAACACGCCGCCCCCGCCGTCCAGGACGGCGATGCCGACGCCGGCCGGATTGTCGACGGTGCAGCGCCGCACCGTGGGACGCGCGCCGCCGCGCACCTCTATCCCGGAGGCGGAACGCGCGACGACCCTGAGGCCCAGCAGCTCCGGCGTGCCGTCTTCGACCAGGACCGCGGGCGCCGCCGCGTCCTGGCCCTCGACGTGCAGGTCCTGGATCACCGCCGAGGCGCGCACGGTCAGCGGGACGCCGTCGGCCGGCGCGATGCGCACCGAACCCTGGGCGCCCTCGGGCCCGCGCAGGGTCACCGCCCGCTGGACGACGAGGTTCTCCCGGTAGGTCCCGGGGGCGACGGTGAGGACGTCACCGTCGGCCGCGGCCTCCAGGGCGGCGGCGAGCGATGCGTACTCACCCGTGCGGCGCCGCCACCGCGAGGTGCCGGTGTGCGTCACCTGGACCGTGCCCTGTGCCATGGCGTTGCTGTGCCCCCACCTCGTCGTACGCGGGTCGTCGCCGATTCGGTTCGGCCGGTCCACCGTAGCGTGCGCGCAGGTGGTGAGTTGACCGGAGGCGGAAGCCCGTCAACTGCCCGCGCCGGTCCTGCCCCAGTCCGGCCCCGCCCGCTCCCACTCCTGCTCCAGGCGCGCGTACCTGCCGCGGACCAGGCGCCAGACCACTGTGCGCCGGGCGGCCTCCACGAGGGCCGCCACCGCCACCGCGGTGCCCGTCCCGGCGAGCACCGCGTGGGTGGTCGCGGTCTCGGCGTCCAGCGGGCGGGCCGCCTCACGGCCCCGCGCGTCCGTCCACATCGCGAACCGGTCGCCGCCGTCCGGGCGGTCGATGCCCACCAGGACGGGGCCCTCGTGCCGCGAACCGTCCGGCCCGGTCCAGGCGGCGAGGACACGGCTGCGCAACTCCTCGCCGGAGGAGGCGCCCTCCGGGTCGACGGCCAGGGGCGAACGCTCCAGGGCACGGAGCACGGTGGCCGTCACCCGGTGCCGGGACTCGTGCTGCTCGCGCACCGACCGCTGCAGCGAGTTCTGCGCCGCACCGCCGACGAGCACGCCGATCAGGGGCGCCACGGACAGGATCAACAGCAGTGCCGTCAGGGCCACCCAGGCCTCGGCCAGGTCGGTCCCGCGGCGCAGCGGATTGCCCCTCCAGCGCCAGAGACCTCTGACCGCTCGCACGCGCACACCCCCTTAACGCTCCGCTCCGCCTTCCCCGTCGAGCCGTCCCCACTCGGTGGCCCGTCCCGGCCCGGTTCTCATGAACCTCTCACAAAGCCCAACGCGCGGACCCCGGACCGGGTTCCCGTTACCGGGCTGTTTGTCCGAAACCTGAACGCTGAGCTTCGAAGGCTCTGATGGCTGGACCCTGACCCCTGATCTCCGCCCCCTGTCCCCTCCCCGTCCGGGCCGACGGCCGCACGTCACTCGACGATCCGCACCGGGTCGCCGACCCGGACCGTGCCCGGGCCGAGGGGGACCAGGTTCTGCCCGAAGACCAGCTTGCCGTCGACGCGACGGTGCCGGCCGAGGCTGTGCAGGGGCTCGGCGCCGCGGTCCGCGGTGCCCTGGTCGGTGGTCGTCACGACGCACCGCCCGCACGGCTTGGCGACCCGCAGGACGACCTCGCCGACGGCGACGCGGGACCAGCGGTCCTCGGCCCAGGGCTCGGTGCCGGAGACGACCAGGTTCGGCCGGAAGCGGTCCATGGGCAGGGGGCCCTCGTGCGCGTGCTCGCCCCGCGCGATCAGGGAGTTGAGGGCGCCGAGCGAGGCGGTGGTGGTCAGCAGCAGCGGAAAGCCGTCCGCGAAGGAGACCGTCTCGCCCGGCAGCGCGTACGCGGGGTCCACGGGCCTGCGGGTGGCGGGATCGTCCAGGTGCACCAGCCGGACGTCGGCTCCGAGCAGCGCGCTGCACCAGGCGTGCGCGGCCGCGTCCTCGGCCGGGAGCGCCTCGACCTTGTCCCGGAAGATCTGCACCGTCACGGTGCCCGCCGCACGCGGGACCGGCACCGCGAGCGGCGCCATGCCGGGCGCGGACAGCCGTACGCCGCCGCCGGGCAGAAGCTCGGCGGCGGCCAGGGCGAGGCGCGGCTGCCGGCGTTGCGTGACGACCTTTCCCCCGTCGTCGATCAGCATCCAGCGTCGGTCTCCGGCCGGCCCCCAGGGCTCCACGACGGCCTCCTGGAGCGACAGGCTCCGGAACGCCTTGACCGGATGGACGTGGATCGACTGCAGTCGCGCGTACCCCATGAGGTCATCGTGCCAGCCGGCACCGACAACCCGGAGGACGGCTCAGTAGCCGCGGTACTGCTGCTGGTTGTACGGATCCTGGTACGGCGCGGGCGCCGGCCGGGGAGCCGCGGGCCGCATCGCCTCGTACCCCGCGGGACCGGGCGCGCCCGGGCGGGGCTGCTGCGGCTGCTGCGGGCCGGGGTATCCGCGAGGCGCGGTCGCCTGGTGCGGGATGTACGCGGCGGGCGCCTGCTGCAGCGGGGCGGGCTGCGGGGCCTGCTGCGGGTATCCGTAGGAGGGCTGCGAGGGGCCCGCCGGGAGGGCGGGCAGGGCGGACGGCAGCGCGGGCAGATGGCTGCTGCTCGGCATGTCGTACGCGGCGGGAACCCGGATCGGGGCGATCTGCGGTGTGCCCCGTTCGGCCACGAGCGAGTCGTAGATCGGGGTGTCCGGGAAGGAGGCGGAGTAGTAGCCGCCGCCATAAGTGGAGCGGGGGGAGGTCATGGCCATAAGTTAAGCCCACGATGTGCTGGTTGGGGAGACCGATAAGAGGGTTGTTTTCCGTGTCCGCGGTGACCGGGCATCCCCAATGCGAGCGAACTTGGCAAAATAGGGCGTCACGCCACGCGGTTTTGCGGTAAAGGCCGAGTTCCGGACGGGTTACCGGCGGTTGACGGAACCTGGTGCCGGACTCTTCTTCAGGGGCGGGCGGCCCGGAGAATAGGTTGTGCGTCAGTAACTCGACGATTCGCCGGGACAAGACTCGGCTCGGTGACACGTGATGGGGGCGGACATGTCAATGTCGAAAGGATCGAACACCCCGGTGCCGACGACGGCGCTGCGGGTCGAACTGGGCTGGCGATCCGGCCCCGGCGTGCCCGACGCGGACGCCTCCGCCCTCCTGCTGGTGGGCGGCAAGGTCCGTTCCGACGCCGACTTCGTCTTCTACAACCAGCCGTCCCACGCCTCCGGCTCGGTCCGCCACGAGGGCAAGCGGGACGCCGGCGGCCGGGTGACCGACAGCCTGCTCGTCGACCTCACGCGCGTGGAGCCCGCCATCGAGACGGTGATCCTCGCCGCCTCCTCGGACGGCGGAGCGTTCGGGCAGGTCCCCGATCTGTACATCGAGGTGCGCGACACCGCGCGGAACACCGTCGTGGCCCGTTTCGACAGCCCGGGCGCCGGCGTCGAGACCGCCTTCGTGCTCGGCGAGTTCTACCGCCGCCAGGGCGCCTGGAAGTTCCGCGCCGTCGGACAGGGGTACGACAGCGGACTCGAAGGCCTGGCCACGGACTACGGCATCTCGGTGGACGAGCCGCAGCACGCCCCGCCCCCGCCCGCCCAGCCGGCGCCGACGGCCCCGCCGGTCCCGCCCGCCCCCGCGGCCACGACGCCCCCGCCCCCACCGGCGCCTCCCGTGCCTCCCGTGGCACGGCCTAGCCGCCGCGCCCCCGCCGCCCCCGGCGGCGCCCGCCGCCGAGCCGGTCCGGCTGACCAAGGTCACGCTCACCAAGGCCGCGCCCTCCGTCTCGCTCACCAAGCAGGGCGGCACCTCCGGCGCCATGCGCGTCAACCTCAACTGGCAGGTGCGCAAGCAGTTCTCGGGCTGGGCGCGCAAGCTCGGCCGCCCGGTCGCCATGCACGACGACCTCGACCTCGACCTGTGCTGCCTCTACGAACTGAGCGACGGCAGCAAGGGCGTCGTCCAGGCGCTCGGCAACGCCTTCGGGGCGCTGCACCAGCCGCCGTTCATCCACCTCGACGGCGACGACCGCACCGGCGCCGTGTCGACCGGCGAGAACCTCACCATCAGCCTCGACCACCAGCGGTACTTCCGGCGCATCCTCGTCTTCGTGACCATCTACGAGGGCGCCCGCTCCTTCGCCGACCTGCACGCCACGGTCACCCTCCAGCCGCAGTACGGCGCCCCGGTCGACTTCTCGCTCGACGAGTGCACCGTGCCCTCGACGGTGTGCGCCCTCGCACTGATCACCAACACCGGAAACGACCTCGTCGTCCAGCGCGAGGCCCGCTACCTGGTGCCCGACCGCGGGGTGAGCCCGCAGCGGACGGTCGACCACGCCTACGGCTGGGGCATGAACTGGACCCCCGGCCGCAAGTGACCCGCGCCGGGGCGGGTGTTCAGCCCTCCTCGGGCACCGCGTCCGGACGGGCGTAGGTGCGGCCCTTCCAGGCCGCGCCGCGCCCCCGGTAGTGCTGCACCGCCGAGTCGACCGTCATCAGCAGATAGAGGAACGCGGTGAAGGGCAGCATCGGCGCGAGCCACGGGGGCTGCCGGTAGTAGCGCAGCATCGGCAGGTACGTCCCCGCCATCACCAGCCAGGCGGCGGCTCCCAGGGCGGCCGTCGCGCCCCGCCCCGTCGCCGCTCCGACGAGCACCGCCGCGGGCGGCACCAGATACACCAGGGCCAGGCCGAGCACCGTTCCCGTCAGCACCAGGGGGTTGTGCCGCAGTTGCGCGTAGGCGCTGCGCGAGACCATCCGCCACAGGTCGTGCAGCCGCGGATAGGGGCGCACGCTGTCCACCCGGTCGGCCAGGCCCAGCCAGACCCGGCCGCCGGCGCCCTTGACCGCGCGGGCGAGCGCCACGTCGTCGATGACGGCGTGCCGGATGGCGTCCGGGATCCGCGCCCGCTCGGCGGTGTCGGCCCGCAGCAGCACGCAACCGCCCGCCGCGGCCGCCGTGCGCGTCGCCTTCTTCCGCCCGCTGCCGGCGCGGCCGCCACCGATCCACCGGAACGGGTACAGCTGGGCGAAGAAGTAGACGAAGGCCGGGACCACGAGCCGCTCCCAGACACTTTCCACCCGCAGCCGGGCCATCTGGGAGACGACGTCGAAACCTCCGGTGCCGGCCGCGGACACCAAGGCGCGCAGACTGTCCGGAGCGTGCGCGATGTCGGCATCCGTCAGCAGCAGGTACTCGGGCTCACGCGCGCGTGCCAGGCCGATGCCGTGCCGCACCGCCCACAGCTTCCCCGTCCAGCCGGCGGGCGGCTCCCCGGGCGAGGCCACGGTGAGCGGCAGCCCCCCGTGCCGCCGGGCCAGCTCGCACGCCAGCTCACCCGTGCCGTCGGTGCTGCCGTCGTCGATCAGGAAGACCTCGGCCCGTCCCGGATAGTCCTGGGCGAGCAGCGACGGCAGGCTCGCGGGCAGCACCGCCGCCTCGTCGCGCGCCGGGACGACCACGCACACCGAGGGCCAGACGCCGGGCTCCTCAAGGGCCGGGAGTCTGACGTCCGTGCGCCAGAAGAAGCCCCGGGCGAACAGCAGCCACAGCCAGGCGGCGAGGGAGAGGGCTGACACCAAGGTCACGACGGTCACGACGGAAGTCCACGCATCGGCGCTCACGTGCGCAGTCTGCCGCACGGCACCGGCCGGTGGCGGCGCATCGTCTATGGTGGCCGGGTGAAGATCGCGCTCATGGACTCCGGAATCGGCCTGCTGGCGGCCACCGCCGCGGTACGGCGGCTGCGACCGGACGCCGATCTCATCCTCTCCCTGGACCCCGACGGGATGCCCTGGGGCCCGCGGACCCCCCAGGACCTGACCGGGCGTGCCCTCGCCGTGGCCGAGGCCGCCGCGGCGCACCGCCCGGACGCCCTGATCGTCGGCTGCAACACCGCCACCGTGCACGCGCTGCCCGCGCTGCGCGCCCGGCTCGAGCCCGAGGTGCCCGTCATCGGCACCGTGCCGGCGATCAAGCCCGCCGCGGCCGGCGGCGGCCCGGTGGCGATCTGGGCGACGCCGGCCACCACCGGCAGCCCCTACCAGCGGGGCCTGATCGAGGACTTCGCGGGGGACGCGGCGGTCACCGAGGTGCCGTGCCCGGGTCTCGCCGACGCCGTCGAGCACGCGGACGAGACCGCGATCACCGAGGCCGTCGCCGCCGCGGCCGCCCTCACCCCCGACGACGTGACGACCGTCGTCCTGGGCTGCACCCACTACGAACTGGTCGCCGAACGCATCCGCGCCGCCGTGCAGCGCCCCGGCGCCCCGCGGCTCGTCCTGCACGGCTCCGCCGGGGCCGTGGCCGCCCAGGCGCTGCGCCGGATCGGCGCCCGCCCCGACCCCGGGGCCCCCGCGACGGGCACCCTGACCGTGCTGCTGAGCGGACGCGAGGGCACCCTGCCCGCGCCCGCGCTGGCCTACGACGAGGGCCGGCTCCTGCGCGCGGTCACGCCGGCCGGCTGACGGGCCTCCGCCCGGTCGGCCCAGTCACCCTGCGCGACGAGGTACCCGCGCAGCGGAATATGAGTAACCTCATAGCCATGAGGCATCGCCACGGCGAGACCGTCCCCCAGCCCAACGTCTGGACCGGCCGTGCCACCAACCGGGTCCAGTGGTTCCTGGCGCTCATCGGAGCCGCCTGCATGGCGCTCGGCATCGCCCTGGCCGTCGAATCGGCCTGGGAGTCCGGCGTCGCCCCGCTCGCCATGGCCGTCGTCGGCTGCATCGCGGCCGGACTGCTGGTGCTGTTCGGCACGCTCGCGTTCGTGCACGTCGCGCTCAGAGTCGACGAGGACTGCCTCGAAGTGCGCTGCGGCCACATCGGCCTGCCCCGCCGCCGCATCCCCCTCTCCCTCGTCGCGGGTGCCGAGTTCGCGCCGCACGTCACTCCGCGCCACTGGGGCGGCTGGGGCTACCGGTGGCGGCCGGAGATGGGCACGGCCGTCGTCGTACGGCGCGGGGAGGGCCTGATCCTGCGGCTGCTGGACGGCCACACCTTCACGATCACCGTGGACGACGCGGAGGCGGCCGTCCAGGTCATCAAGGACCGGCTGCGGCCGAAGGCACCGGGCCCGGCACACTGAGGTCGGGCGGCCCCGGCCCGCCGAGCCCGCGGCACGACAGGCCGGGCCGCGGTGCCTCAGCGGGGCAGTCGGCCCCTTCGCGGCCTTGCGTCCGCGCCCCGGGCCGGTGACTCCGCCGCGAAGGGACGGGCCGTGGCCAGGCCCGCGAGGAGCCCCGCGCCCAGCGGGACCGCGGTGAAGCTCAGCGCGTTGCCGACGACGGCGATGGCCGCGAGCCCGGTGAGGGCGGCGCCCGCGGTGAGGACGACCGGAGTGGGCCGCGGGGAGCGCCACAACGCGTACAGCAGCCAGCAGAAGGCCGCGGCCAGCAGCGCCACCCCCACCAGCCCCTGTTCGGCCGCCTGCTGCCACACCGCGGAGTGCGGGCGGCCGTCCGGCACCGGCGACCCCGCGGCCGTCGGGCTCGACGCCCCGAACCGTCCCGGTCCGACGCCGAGGGCCGGGTCCCGGCGCAGCAACTCCAGCGCGTCGGCCCACAGCCGGACGCGATGGGAGGTCAGCTGTCCCTCGAGGGCCGAGGCGAGCCCGTCCGGCACGAAGCCGCCCGGCACCGCCCAGATCAGGCCGGTCACCAGACCCGCGCCGAGACCCAGCCCGGCGATCCCCGCCCCGCGGCGGCGCACCCGGCCGGCGACGAGTGAGCACAGCAGCACCACCGCACAGGCCACGCAGCCGGCGACCGAGCCCAGTACGGCCGCGATCACGGCGATCACGGCGGCCAGCAGCCGTAACGCGACCCGCACGGCCGGCGCCCCGCCCGCCCACGCCCCGCAGCACGCGGCGCCCGCCGACAGCGCGAGCAGGGCGGCGGTCGCACCGGTGTGCCCGAGCGGTGCGGTGAGCCGCGGCCCCGGCGCGAGGTGCGGGACGGCGACCGCCAGGACGGCCCCGGCCAGCGCGACGGCACAGGGCGCGCCAACGGGCAGCAGCGCCCCGCCGATCCGCCCCGCCGCGTAACCGGCGGTCACGGCCAGCACCGCGAGCAGCACACCCTCGGGGCGGCCGTCGCGCGCGGCCGCGGTGATCAGCGACCAGGAGGCGCAGGCGGCGAGGATCACCGTCCCCGCCATGTCGACGCCGCCGTGTCTCGGGCCGTCCGCGACCGCACCGGCCGCAGCCGCCGTCCCCCTCGAACCCACCGTGTCCCCCGCCCGCGCCGCCCCCGACCTGACGGGCCCCCGCCGCCCGGCGGAATCGGACCGGCGACCGGGGCTCGGCCACACCGTAACGGCTGGTCGGCGGATTGTGGACCGGTCGGCGCCCGGTTGTGGCGAAACGATGCGGCAGAGGTCGCCCACGGCCCGCCGACGTCCTCGGACCGTCCTGTCCACGGTCAGGTCACCCGCCGTACACTCCGGGGGGTGACAGCCACCGCAACCACCGTCGGCGAGCCGGACCGGACGCAACCGCAGACCACGCCCGCCTCCCGGGCCGTCTCGCGACTCGCGCGCCTCCTCCCGGCCGCCGCCGCGGCGCTCTCCGGAGTGCTCCTCTACATCAGCTTCCCGCCGCGCACCCTGTGGTGGCTGGCGCTGCCCGCGTTCGCCGTCTTCGGCTGGGTGCTGCGCGGCCGCGGCTGGAAGGCGGGCCTCGGCCTCGGTTACCTCTTCGGCCTCGGCTTCCTGATGCCCCTGCTGGTGTGGACCGGCGTGGAGGTCGGCCCGGGCCCCTGGCTCGCGCTGGCCGCGATCGAAGCGCTCTTCGTGGCGGCCGTCGGCGCGGGCGTCGCCGCCGTGTCGAAGCTGCCGGGGTGGCCGGTGTGGGCGGCGGCGGTGTGGATCGCGGGGGAGGCGGCACGCGCGCGTGTGCCCTTCGAGGGCTTCCCCTGGGGCAAGATCGCGTTCGGACAGGCGGACGGCGTGTTCCTGCCGCTCGCCGCGGTCGGCGGCACGCCGGTTCTCGGCTTCGCGGTCGTCCTGTGCGGCTTCGCCCTCCACGAGGCCGTACGCCTGGCCGTCCGGGCCCGCCGCGGCGCCGAGGTGCGGCGCGGTGCCGCGGTGGTGGCACTCCTCGGCGTGGCCGTACCCGTGGTGGGCGCCGTGGCCGCCCGGCCGCTGGTCAGCGACACGGCGGAGGACGGCACCGCGACCGTCGCCGTGATCCAGGGCAACGTGCCGCGCGCCGGACTCGGCTTCAACGCCCAGCGCCGGGCCGTACTCGACTACCACGCGCGCGAGACACAGCGCCTGGCCGACGAGGTGAAGGCGGGCAAGGTGGCCCGCCCCGACTTCGTCCTCTGGCCGGAGAACTCCTCGGACATCGACCCCTTCGCCAACGCCGACGCCCGCCTGGTCATCGACCGGGCCGCCAAGGCGATCGGCGCGCCCATCTCGGTCGGCGGCGTCGTGGAACGCGACGGCAAGCTGCTCAACGAGCAGATCCTGTGGGACCCGGACAAGGGACCCGTCGACACCTACGACAAGCGGCAGATCCAGCCCTTCGGCGAGTACCTGCCGCTGCGCTCGCTCATCGGGGCGATCAACGACGAGTGGACCTCCATGGTGAGCCGGGACTTCAGCAGGGGCACCGAACCCGGCGTGTTCACCATGGCCGGGACCAAGGTGGGCCTGGTGACCTGCTACGAAGCGGCCTTCGACTGGGCCGTGCGCTCCGAGGTCACCGACGGCGCCCAGATGATCTCCGTGCCCAGCAACAACGCGACCTTCGACCGCAGCGAGATGACCTACCAGCAGCTCGCCATGTCCCGGATCCGTGCGGTCGAACACAGCCGGACCGTCACCGTCCCGGTGACCAGCGGCGTCAGCGCGATCATCATGCCGGACGGCCGGATCACCCAGAAGACCGGAATGTTCGTGGCCGACTCCCTGGTCCAGGAGGTGCCCCTGCGCTCCTCCGAGACGCCCGCCACCCGGCTCGGCATCGCACCCGAGATCGCCCTGGTGCTGGTCGCCGCCGGTGGGCTCGGCTGGGCCGTCGGCGCCGGTGTGCGCGGTCGACGCGCCCGCGACGTGTAGCCGTACGCCCGGTGCACGCCCCGTGACGACGGCGGGGGCGGTCCGGCCGCCCCGTTAGGGTCGGACGCATGACTACTCCCGATTTCATCCGCGACCTGCGCGCCTCGGCCGGACACCAGCTCCTGTGGCTCCCCGGAGTCACCGCCGTCGTCTTCGACGACGAGGGCAGAGTGCTGCTGGGTCGGCGGTCCGACAACGGGCGCTGGTCGTTGATCGGGGGCATTCCGGAGCCGGGGGAGCAGCCCGCCGCCTGCGCCGTGCGCGAGGTCGAGGAGGAGACCGCCGTCCAGTGCGTCGTCGAACGGCTGGTCCTCGTGCAGGCGCTGAAACCGGTCACCTACGACAACGGCGACGTCTGCCAGTTCATGGACATCACCTTCCGCTGCCGGGCCGTGGGCGGCGAGGCCCGGGTCAACGACGACGAGTCGCTCGAGGTGGGCTGGTTCGCGGTGGACGCGCTGCCGGACATCAAGGAGTTCGGGCAGACCAGGGTCAAGCAGGCTCTGTCCGACGCCCCCACATGGTTCGAACCCACTGGTTCCTTCTGAAGTATGGGGCGTGCCCACATGGGGGACGGGGTGGACGCTGCCTAGGGTCGGGGCATGACCTCGCCCAGCGTCCTCCAGGCCCCCCACGCCTCCTCGCTCGACCTGCACGGCCGCACCGCCCTCGTCACCGGCGCCGCCGGCGGCATCGGCCGTGCCTGCGCACTGCGGCTGGCCGCGGCCGGGGCCGAGGTCAGAGCGGTCGACCGGGACGCCGCCGGTCTCGAGGCGCTCGCCGGGAGCTGCGGGGACCTCGCGGGCAGCGTCGAGCCGCAGGTCCTGGACCTGACCGACCTGGACGCCGCCGAACGCGCCGCGGCCGGTACCGACGTCCTCGTCAACAACGCCGGGCTGCAACTGGTGCGGCCCCTGGAGGAGTTCCCGCCGGACGTCTTCCACACCGTGCTCACCGTGATGCTGGAGGCCCCCTTCCGGCTGATCCGCGGCGCCCTGCCCCACATGTACGGGCAGGGCTGGGGCCGCATCGTCAACATCTCGTCCGTCCACGGCCTGCGGGCCTCCGCCTACAAGGCCGCCTACGTGTCCGCCAAGCACGGACTGGAGGGCCTGTCCAAGACCGCCGCCCTCGAAGGCGCCGCCCACGGCGTCACCTCCAACTGCGTGAACCCCGCCTACGTCCGCACCCCGCTGGTGGAGCGGCAGATCGCCGACCAGGCCCGGGCCCACGGCGTCCCCGAGGAGCAGGTGCTCTCCGACGTACTGTTGCGCGACAGCGCCCTGCGGCGGCTGATCGAACCCGACGAGGTCGCCGAAGCGGTGGCGTACCTGTGCGGCCCGTACACGGCAGGGCTCACGGGCACCTCACTCGCCCTGGACGGCGGCTGGACCGCGCACTGAGCCGGGGTTTTCCACAGGGCTGCCGGGACGAGCGGGTGATGGGGAATCCTGTGAGCATGTCCCGTGATCACGCGCAGTCCGCCGAGACGCCGTTCCTCGAGCTGCTGGCCCGCGGCGCCTCCGCCGACGCCTACGAGCAGCCGGTGCTGCTCGCCCGCGCCGAGGGCGGACCGGCCGAGCGGACCGACGCGCTCGACCGGGCCAAGCACCTCGCGCTGCGGGTGCGCTCGGAGCTGGAGGGCCGGCGCAGGCGCGAGGCCGAGCTGTCCGCGCTGTTCGAGACCGCCCACGACCTCGCCGGACTGCGGGACCTGGACGCGGTACTGCGCGCGATCGTGCAGCGCGCCCGCTCCCTGCTCGGCACCGACGTCACCTACCTCAGCCTCAACGACCCCGACCGCGGCGACACCTACATGCGGGTCACCGAGGGCTCGGTCGCCGCCCGCTTCCAGCAACTGCGGCTCGGCATGGGGGAGGGCCTCGGCGGCCTCGTCGCCCAGACCGCCCGCCCCTACGTCACCGACGACTACTTCAAGGACGCCCGCTTCCAGCACACCGGCACCATCGACGCGGGCGTGCGCGACGAGGGCCTGGTCGCCATCCTCGGCGTACCCCTCATGCTCGGCCACCACGTCATCGGCGTGCTCTTCGCCGCGGACCGGCGGGCCAGGGTCTTCGAACGCGAGCAGATCGCCCTGCTCGGCTCCTTCGCCGCCCTCGCGGCCGCCGCCATCGACACCGCCAACCTGCTCGCCGAGACCCGCTCGGCCCTCGCGGGCCTGGAGCGGGCCAACGAGATCATCCGGGACCGCAGCGGCGTCATCGAGCGCGCCTCCGACGTCCACGACCGGCTCGCCGAGCTCGTCCTGCGCGGCGGCGGGGTGCACGACGTGGCGGCCGCCGTCTCGCAGGTACTGGACGGCACCGTTGAGTTCACCGAGGCCACCGCGGCACCGGAGTACGCGCTGGAGGCGTCCCGCGCCGACGGACACGTGGTGCGGCACAAGGACGACTGGATCGCCGCCGTCGCCGCCGGTGACGAGCTGTTCGGCGCCCTCGTCCTGCGCGGCCACCCAGGGCTCGACCCCGTCGACCAGCTCACCCTCGAACGCGCCGCGATGGTCACCTCCCTGCTGCTGCTCGCCCGCCGCTCCGCCGCCGAGGCCGAACAGCGGGTCCGCGGCGAGCTCCTGGACGACCTGCTCGACGCCCGCGACCGCGATCCGCGCCTGCTGGACGACCGGGCCCGACGGCTGCACGCCGACCTGTCCGCCGCACACGTCGTCCTCGCCGCCCGCCTCGACGCCACCGAGGCAGACGCCGACCAGGAGGCGGACGCGCGCCGCCGCCTGTGGGCCGCGGCCTCCCACCTCGCCGCGACCCGGCACGGCCTGGCCGCCGCCCGGGACGGCGGCACCGTACTGCTGCTGCCGCTGACGGACAGCGACAGTGCCACCGATCTGGCCCGCCGCACCGCCCGGCACCTGGGCCGCGCGGTCCACGAGGCCGTCACCGTCGGCGCCTCCGCGCCCGTAAGGGATCTCGCCGCCCGTCCCGAGGCCGTGGCCGCCGCCTACACCGAGGCCGGACGCTGCCTGGACGCCCTGCGCCTGCTGGGCCGGGGCGGGGACGGCGCGGCGGCCGAGGACTTCGGCTTCCTGGGCCTGCTGCTGGCCGGGGACCAGGACGTGCCAGGGTTCGTCGACCGCACCATCGGCCAGGTCGTCGCCTACGACGAGCGGCGCGGCACGGAACTCGTCCGCACCCTCGACGCCTACTTCGCCTGCGGGACGAGCCCGGCCCGGACGAAGGAGGCCCTGCACGTCCACGTGAACACCGTCGCCCAGCGCCTCGAGCGCGTCGGCCGGCTCCTGGGCGACGACTGGCAGAGCCCCGACCGCGCGCTGGAGATACAACTTGCCCTCAGGCTCCACCGGTTGTCGGCCCCGACACGACACTGACCCCCGCGCGCACGGGCGCACGGGGGTCGGTGAGGGGGGCGGCTCAGACGGTGCGCGCCCGCTCCGCACGGGAGTCGGACACCGGCCCGTCCTCGTCCGCGTCGCCGGCGACGGAGTCCACCTCCGCGAGGTCCCGGTGCCGGGTCTCCCGGGCCACCCCCACGGCGAACAGCGTCAGCACGGCCGCCGCGATGACGTAGAGCGAGATAGGCGTCGAGCTGTCGTACTCGGACAGCAGCGCGGTGGCGATCAGCGGCGCCGGAGCACCAGCTGCCACGGAGGCGAACTGGGCGCCGATCGAAGCCCCCGAATAGCGCATCCGGGTCGCGAACATCTCGGAGAAGAAGGCCGCCTGGGGCGCGTACATGGCGCCGTGCAGCACCAGCCCCACGGTCACCGCGAGCAGCAGACTGCCGAAGTGACCGGAGTCGATCAGCATGAAGAAGGGGAACATCCACAGCCCGACACCGGCCGCCCCCAGCAGGTACACCGGGCGCCGGCCGATCCGGTCCGACAGCGCGCCCCAGGCCGGGATGACCGCGAAGTGCACGGCCGAGGCGATCAGTACCGCGTTGAGCGCGGTCTGCTTGGAGACGTCGGCCGCGGAGGTGGCGTACACGAGGATGAAGGCCGTGATGACGTAGTAGCTGATGTTCTCCGCCATCCGCGCGCCCATGGCGATCAGCACGTCGCGCCAGTGGTGCCGCATCACGGCGACCAGCGGAAGCGGCTCGGCCTTCGCCTTCCGCGACTCCGCCCGCGCCAAGGCCTGCTTGAAGACCGGTGATTCGTCGACAGACAGACGAATCCACAGACCGACCATGACCAGGACCCCGGAAAGCAGGAACGGAATCCGCCAGCCCCAGCTGTTGAACGCGGCGTCCGACAGCACGGCCGTGAGCAGCGACAGCACACCGGTCGCGAGCAGTTGCCCGGCCGGCGCCCCGGTCTGCGGCCACGACGCCCAGAACCCGCGCCGCCGCGCGTCCCCGTGCTCCGACACCAGCAGTACGGCCCCGCCCCACTCACCGCCGAGGGCGAAACCCTGGACCAGCCGCAGCACGGTCAGCAGCACGGGAGCGGCCGTGCCGACGGTCGCGTGGGTGGGGAGCAGCCCGATCGCGAACGTCGCCCCGCCCATCATCAGCAGGCTCAGCACCAGTAGCTTCTTACGCCCGAGCCGGTCACCGTAGTGCCCGAACACCAGGGCCCCGACCGGCCGTGCGGCGAACCCGACGGCATAGGTCAGGAACGACAGCAGCGTGCCGACCAGCGGGTCGGAGTCCGGGAAGAACAACTCGTTGAACACGAGCGCGGCGGCGGAACCGTAGAGGAAGAAGTCGTACCACTCGATGGTGGTGCCGATGAGGGACGCGGCCACGATGCGCTTGAGGTTGTTCGGGGCCGGGACTGGTGGAGCGGTTGCGGGCGACGACATCGGCACCACTTCCTGGGGATCTGCGGGGACGGTTGTGTGTCGCCACACCGTAGGAATCCGCAGGTGAGAGGCGTATGTGGTGGGACACCATAGTTCGGAGGCGAGCTATGCGTGCGGTCCCCATGCGTCCTCACCAAGGGGCGCTTCGTCGGCCTGAAAGAAGTCGGAACGAGCGGTGCCTGCGATGCGTTGTTCGGCATGATTCGACGATGGCGTGCTGACTTCCGTGCCGGTTCGGTGCTGACTGAAGGCGCACACCGGTGAGTGCCGGACAGCCCAGCGCGGCCCACACCATGACATGCCCGGCGAGTGCCCGTTCCGGCTCCCACGTCGATTGGCACCACGACCGGCCGGAGCCTCTTCCGGTCAGCGGCGTGGTGCGCCGCCTGCCTCGTCGGCGGGCATCCGGGCGGGGTAGGGCTCGGCGAAGTCCGCCGAGCGGCTGACTCCTTCCCACGCGGTGGCTTCCGTCAACTGGCGACGGGAGTACTCCTTTGCCATGTCGACGGCGTTGACGCCGAGCAGGAGGTGCGAGGGCGGGTAGTCGCGTCGGACCGCCTCGACGATGATGCCGGCGGCGCGTCGCGGGTCGCCGGCGGCGCCGGCCTGGCTCTGCCGCATGCGCCGGTTCATGAGACCGACGGTGTCCTCGTACTCCGCGGGCACCGGCTGCACCGTCATGGAGGACCCGGCCCAGTCGGTGGCGAATCCGCTCGGCTCGACCACCATGACCCGTACGCCGAACGGTGCCGCCTCCACGGCGAGTACGCGGCTGAACCCGTCCACCGCGAACTTGGCCGCCTGGTAGGAGGCGATGCCGGGTGATCCGCCCACGCGTCCACCGACCGAGGAGACCTGGACGATCGTGCCGCCGCCCTGAGCGCGCAGGATCGGCAGGGCGGCCCTGGTGACGTGGTAGACGCCCCAGAAGTTGGTCTCGAACTGTGCGCGGAAGTCGGCGTCGTCCGTCGTCTCGATCGGTGACACGTTCGCGTACCCCGCGTTGTTGACCAGGACGTCGACGCGTTCGAAGCGGCTGATCGCCGCGTCGACGGCCCCCTGGGCGCCGGTGGCGTCCGTGACGTCGAGTGCGACCGGGTGGATGCGGTCGTCGCCGTACCGCTGTACGAGGTCGTCGAGCTGTTCCGGTCGGCGGGCGGTGGCGACGACCAGGTCGCCCGCGTCGAGGGCGGCGGTGACCAGGGCGCGGCCGAGGCCCCGTGAGGAGCCGGTGACGAACCAGACCCGCTGACTGTGCTTGCGCTGTTCCATACTGATAGCGAAACACCGTTGCGCTAATAATGCAACGCGGTTGCCCTATCCTGGAGTGATGATCGGGTCCGGATTTCAGCGCGCCCGCAGCGCGGAGGCCAAGCAGCAGCGTGAAGAGGCGATCCTGGAAGCGGCCCGTGCGCTCGGCGCCGAGCGGGGCATTCGTGAGATCACGCTGACCGACATCGCCGCCGCCGTGGGCATGCACAAGTCAGCGCTGCTGCGCTACTTCGAGACGCGCGAACAGATCTTCCTCAAGATCACTGCCGAGGGGTGGAGGGAATGGTCCGCGGAGTTGTGTTCCCGACTGGGCGCACTGCCGAGCGCCGCACCGGAGGCGGTAGGCCAGGTCTTCGCGGCCACCCTGGCGGCCCGGCCCCTGTTCTGCGACCTGCTGGCCCAGGCGCCCCTCAACCTCGAACGGAACGTTTCCATCGAGTCGGTGCGCGCCTTCAAGATCGTGACCCTCGACGAGGTCGACCGCATCGTCGCCGAGCTGCGTCGACTGCTCGGCATTGAGGAGACCCAGGCAGTGGACGTCATCGCGACGGCCACCAGCCTGGCGGGCGCCCTGTGGCAGATGGCGACGCCCGGCCCGCACATCCAGAACCTCTACCGGAGCGACCCCCGGCTCGCACACGCGGTCGTGGACGTCGAGCCACGCCTGGACCGCGTCCTCGGCTCCCTGCTCCGGGGACTGACCGACCGGTGACGGGAAGGCGGTCGACCCCGCCGAGCCGGAGGAGTTCCTGCCGACGAGCAAGCCCATGGCCGGACCGGTACCCGGCCACACGCAGGCCGGAGCGAGCAGCTCCGTCACCTGGAACCCCGCGTCGGGCCCCTCCTGCGAGTCTCCCGCAGGCATGCCTCATGCGTGGGAGAGTGCGAAGGAGACGAGGAAGCCGCTGACCGTGACCAGCCCGATGGCCAGGTGGGCGTCTTCGAAGGCCTCCGGGATCATGGTGTCCGCGATCATCGCGAGGATCGCCCCGGCCGCCACCGCGGTGACGGCGGCGACGACGGCGGGGGAAAAGGCGCCGACGACGGTGTAGCCGAGGACCGCGGACACGGTACTGGCGGCGGCGATCGCGCCCCACACACCGAAGACGTACGCCGTGCCGCGGCCCGCGCGTTTCATACCGGCGGAACTCGACAGCCCCTCCGGGACGTTACTGATGAACACGGCCGCCACCGTGACCATGCTGACCGCGCCGCCGTCGAGCAGGCTCACGCCGATCACGGCCGATTCCGGCACCCCGTCCAGGAGCGCCCCGAACGCGAGAGCCAGGCCCGAACCGCCCTGCTGGGCTTCGGAGGGCTGCGCGTGCGCGGTGTGGTGGCCGGACCTCTTCCGGTGCCTGGCACCACGGCGGGCCAGCCAGAGGTTGCCCAGGGTGTAGGCGGTCGCTCCGATGATCGTGCCGATCGCCGCGGGTGCCAGTCCGGCCTGTTCGTAGGCCTCACCGACGAGTTCGTAGGAGACCGCGGAGAGGAGCACCCCGGCGCCGAAGGCCATCACGGTGGCGATCACCTTCTGCGGCACCCGCACCCCGAACCCGATCGCCGCGCCCAGCAGCAGCGCCGCTCCCGCCAGCAAGCCCCACAGCCCCGCCTGCACCGCATCGCTCATACGTGGGCCCTACCCCGCGGGACCACGTCGAGTCCGACACCCCGCGAACGGACCGGGTGGCGAGGGCCGGAGGTTGTCCGGTG
The DNA here is from genome assembly GCF_027947575.1 of Streptomyces rubrogriseus. Classification (NCBI taxonomy): domain Bacteria; kingdom Bacillati; phylum Actinomycetota; class Actinomycetes; order Kitasatosporales; family Streptomycetaceae; genus Streptomyces; species Streptomyces rubrogriseus. The sequence continues at coordinate 3,215,216 of NZ_CP116256.1, forward strand.
CGTGGCGGGGTACCCAGCCGATCTTGAGAGGAGAGACGTGTCTGAAGAGGATGTGAAGAATGTCTTCGTCGTCGGTCTCGACGAGGCGAACCTGCCGACGCTCCAGGCCGTACCGGGCGCCCGATCGCTGCGCTTCCACGGCCTGTTGACGGTGGAGGAGCTCCAGGACGGAGAGGTCTCGGTGCCCGACATCCTGGAGAAGGCCCAGCGGGAGCTGGACGCCTTCGAGGGAAGCATCGACGCCATCGTGGGCTACTGGGACTTCCCGGTCAGCACCCTGGTGCCGATCCTCGGCGAGCGTTACGGCACCCGCACCACCAGCCTGGAGTCGGTGGTCAAGTGCGAGCACAAGTACTGGAGCCGGCTCGAACAGCGCGAGGTCACCGACTGCCACCCGCGCTTCGGCCGCGTCGACCTGCGGGGCGACCCGCCGCGCCCGCCGGACGGCGTGCGCTTCCCGATGTGGCTCAAGCCCGCACTGTCCTATTCCTCCGAACTCGCCTTCGGCGTCGGCGACGAGGAGGAGTTCCGCAAGGCCGTCACGGAGATCCGGGACGGCATCTCCCGCGTCGGCCGCCCCTTCGAGCGCATCCTCGACCGCATCGACCTGCCGCCCGAGATGGACGGCGTCGGCGGCCGGGTGTGCCTCGCCGAGGAGGAGTGCTCCGGCATCCAGGTCGCGGTGGAGGGCTATGTGCACCAGGGCGAGGTGACCGTCTACGGCACCCTGGACTCCATCGACTATCCGGACTCGGCGTGCTTCCTGCGCCACCAGTATCCCTCCACCCTCCCCGCACAGGTGATCGGACGGCTGCACGACGTCACCGAGCGCGTGATGAGCCGTATCGGCTTCGACTCGGCGACCTTCAGCATGGAGTACTTCTACGACCCGAGCAGTGAGCGGATCAACCTGCTCGAGATCAACCCCCGCCACTCCCAGTCGCACGCCGAGCTGTTCCAGTACGTCGACGGGGTGTCCAACCACCACCCCATGCTGGCGCTCGCCCTCGGCTCCGACCCGACCATGCCGCACCGGCAGGGTCCCTACGCGATGGCCGCGAAGTGGTACTACCGCTGGTTCACGGACGGCGAGGTGCGCAACGTGCCCTCGCCCGAGACGATCGCGCGGATCGAGCGGGAGACACCGGGCGTGCGGATCCACGTCCTGCCCGAGGCCGGCCGGCGACTGTCCGACCTCTCCCAGCAGGACAGTTACAGCTACGAGGTCGCGCACATCTTCACCGGCGGGAACGACGAGGACGAGATGCGCGAGAAGTACGACCACTGCGTGGCGGCCCTCGGGCTCACCATCGACGAGCCCGACGCGGGAGCGCGACGGTAAGGAGTACGCAAGACCCATGCGTTACGTGACCCAACTGCCCCACGAGACGAAGGAAGAAGAGCACGTCGTCATTCCCATGTCCGACGGCGTCCGCCTGTCGGCGCGGGTGTGGCGGCCCCTGTCGTCCGACCACGAACCCGTGCCCGCGGTACTGGAGTACATCCCCTACCGCAAACGGGACCTCACCGCCGTCCGCGACTCGGTCCACCACCCCTACATCGCCGGGCACGGCTACGCCTGCGTCCGCGTCGACCTGCGCGGAACCGGTGAGTCCGAAGGGGTCCTCCGGGACGAGTACCTGGAACAGGAGCAGCGCGACGCCGAGGAGGTGCTGGCCTGGCTCGCCGACCAGCCCTGGTGCGACGGCAGCACCGGGATGATGGGTATCTCCTGGGGCGCCTTCGCCGCACTCCAGGTGGCGGCCAGGCAGCCGCCGAGCCTCAAGGCCATCGTCATCGCCTCGTTCACGGACGACCGGCACGCCGACGACATGCACTACATGGGCGGCGCGATGCTGTCCGACAACCTGGCCGAGGCGGGCACCATGTTCGCCTACGCCACCTGCCCGCCCGACCCGGCCGTGGTCGGTGACCGCTGGCGCGAGATGTGGCACGAACGCCTGGAACACACCCGGCCCTGGGTGCTGGAGTGGCTCCGGCACCAGCGCCGCGACGACTACTGGCGGCACGCCTCGGTCGCCGAGGACTACCAGGCCGTACGGTGCCCCGTCCTCGCCTCCAGCGGCTGGGCGGACGGTTACTCGAACGCCGTCACCCGGCTGCTCGCCCACCTGGACGTGCCCCGCAAGGGGTTGATCGGCCCCTGGTCGCACAAGTTCCCCCACCTCGGCGAACCCGGCCCCGCCATCGGCTACCTCCAGGAGGTGGTGCGCTGGTGGGACCACTGGCTCAAGGGCGTCGACAACGGGGCCATGGACGGCCCCATGCTGCGCACCTGGATGCAGGACAGCGTGCCGCCGTCCACGTCGTACGAGGAACGGCCGGGGCGCTGGGTGGCGGAGCCGTCCTGGCCCTCTCCGAACGTCCACCCGGTCACCCACCCGCTCAGCCGGCACCGCATCGAGGCCCCGGTGGAGCAGTCGCCCGAGCACGGCGGGAGGGCCGCGGCAGGCGACGTACTGACCGTGCGGTCGCCGTTGTCCGTCGGCCAGTTCGCCGGCAAGTGGGCCTCCTACAACGCGCCCCCGGACCTGCCGTACGACCAGCGTGAGGAGGACGGCGGCTCCCTCGTCTTCGAGACCGATCCGCTCACCGAACCGCTGGAGATCCTGGGCTCACCGACCGTGGAACTCGACCTGTCGGTCGCCGAGCCGGTCGCCATGGTGGCCGCGCGTCTGTCCGACGTACGCCCCGACGGAGCCGCGACCCGGGTGACCTACGGACTGCTCAACCTCACGCGCTGCGAGAGCACCGAGCAGCCCGAGCCGCTGGAACCCGGCCGGCGCTACCGGGCCACGGTCCACCTCAACGGAGTGGCACAGTCCTTCCCGCCGGGACACCGGATCCGCCTGTCCCTGTCCACCTCCTACTGGCCGCTCGCCTGGCCGCCGCCGAGGCCCGCCGAGCTGAGCGTCCACGAGCGGTCCAGCACCCTCACCCTTCCCGTCCGGCCGCCGCACCGCCCCGACGACACACCTGCCGACCCGTTCGGCGTCCCGGAGGGGACTCCGCCGCTGACGACGACCACGCTGAGCCCTCCGGAGGAACGCTGGGAGGTGCGGCGCGACCTGATCGACTACGACGCCGAACTGAACATCGTCAAGGACCGGGGCCTGATCCGCTGCGACGACATCGGCGTGGACGTCGGTTGCCGGGCTCACGAGCGGTACGCGGCGACGGCGGACGACTTCACCTCGGCGCGTGGCGAGTCGACGTGGACCATGCGCTTCGGGCGGGACGACTGGGACGTCAGCGTCGTGACCCACACCCGGCTCAGGTGCGACGAACAGAGCTTCTTCGTTGACGCCACCCTCGACGGCTACGAGGCGGGTCGCCGCGTGTTCTCCCGCACCTGGAACGAAACGGTGCCGCGGGACCTGCTCTGACGTGACGGCGCCGCCCTCCACGGCAAGGAGACCCGGGACCGTGGAGGCGCAGGGCCGGGTGGGCCGACGAGCACCCAGTAGCGGCCGGGGCGGGGTGCCGGCACGCCCGTCCGGGCGGTTGGCCACCCGCTTCGAGCAGTCCTCGTACCAGGTGCAGGTTCAGCCGGCACACCAGTTCGGTGTGTTCCCGGACGTGTGGGCGGAAGGGGGCAGTTGTGCAGGTCGACGCCCCCTCGGCGGTCGGCGCAGGCTCGCGTCGCACGTGAGGACATGGCGGATCGCGCCTTCGGTGCCGCGCGAGAGGCGTACGACGTCCTGGGATTCACGCGTCCTGGCCGACCAGGCCGTCTCCGGGCTTCGCCGGCTGCGACGGCACCTCAAGGACCGCGGTTGGAAGACCAACTCCTACCGCGAGGGCGGCGACGTCGGTGACTGGTCCCCGTACGCCGGCGGCAGCACCGTGCCGTGCGCCTTCGATCTGACCGCAGGACCGGCGACGCCGAGTGGGCGGGCGGCGAACCGACCCCGCCCTCCCTCGGGCCCGCGGCGGCGCACTCGCCGTGAGCGCGAGACAACAGCGTCCCGTCACTGCGGCTCGGTGGAGATCTGGATCAGGTTGCCGCAGGTGTCGTACCGTCGGCATCACTGAATTCATGCCGGACGCCTGGCCGCTGCGCGTCGGGGTGTTCGACGCCGCGGGCCGGCCCGAGCCGGGGCCCGGCCGGAGGTCGTCGACTTCGCGGGCCCGCGCTGTTTCGCGGGCGACGTGACCGCGACCGGGCGCGAGCTGCCGGCCGACTCCCTGCCAGGGCACGCTGTCTACGGCCATCGGACGGATTCCGGTGGACGGGTCGCCTTCGCACTCGTGCGCGAAGACCAGCTGCACGACGTGGGCCGATCATGTCTCTCGGTCGATTCTCTCAGTCGACCGACGCCTCGGAGGAGGATGAGGAGCCGGGCCCGGCGGCGGGAGCGCGCCGTTGGAACGTGGCGTACAGCAGCCACAGTGAGGGGACGAGCAGGAGGGCCCCCACGGCCAGTACCACCAGGCAGGCCGCCAGGACCGCACCGTCCGAGGCGGCCTGATGGACCGTCGTTCCGCCGACCAGCATCGCCGGGTACTGCCCCGCGCCCCACGCCCACAGGATCGCGGCGACAGCCAGCGCCGAGGCGGGGCGGGCCAGCACGAAGCGGTTGCGGTGCAGCAGGGCGAGGCCGAGGAGACCGGCGACGACGCTCAGGATGACCAGCGGCAGCGCGCGATGGGTCAGCCCGTGGAAGAGCTCGGGGGCGTCGGCGTGCAACACGGCGATACCGGCGCCCGCGACGGCGCCACTGACCAGACCGCTGACGACGGCGCGACGGGCGAAGGCCGAGGCGAGCGCGCGCTCGCCGTCGCGGGCGGCGTCGGCACACAGGTACACCGCGGCGAGATGGGCGCAGGTGGTGACCGCGAGGACACCGCCGAGGGCAGACGTCGGATTGAGCCAGCTGGTGATCACGTTGCCGGCGGCGAGACCCGGAGGGACCCGTCCGGAGGCGACCGCCCCCGCGACGGTGCCGAGGAAGAACGGCGTGACCAGGGAGGACAGGGCGAAGCAGGCCCCGAACAGCCGCTGCTGCCACAGCTCGGTGCTCGCCTTGCGGAAGGCGAAGGCGGCCCCGCGCGCGATGATGCCCAGGGCGGCGAGCGTCAGCGGCAGGTAGAGCGTGGACATCACGGCGGCGAACACGGGGGAGAAGGCGGACCACAGCAGCACGATCACGAAGATGAGCCACACGTGGTTGGCCTCCCAGATGGGGCCGATGCTGTGCTCGATCAGACGCCGCTGGGGCAGTCCGCGCCGAGATCCGCCAGCGAGCAGGTCCCATACACCGGCCCCGAAGTCCGCCCCGCCGAACAGGGCGTAGCAGGTGAGGCCCACCCACATGACAGCAAGAGCCGTGTCTGCGAGCACGGTCACCTCCGGTGCTGGCCGACTGGGCGGCGCGAGAAGGGGGTCAGAGGATGGAAGCGGCGGGCGGCGGAGCGCTCCGGGTGATGTGGACGGTGCGGGGTGCCGGGAGGCAGCGGGCCGGTCATACGACGGGATAGCTCTCGACATCCTGTTCCTGCGGTGCCAGGGGCACGGCAGTGCCCTTGGCGAGGCGGCGGAGCACATAGACGGTGGCGACGGTCATGCCGGCATAGACGATCAGCACCAGCCACAGTCCGGTCATGAGGCCCGGCGCCGGGTTGACGGCGTCACGCACGCTCATGATTCCCCAGACGATCCAGGGCTGCCGCCCGAGTTCGGTGACGCACCAGCCGCTCTCCAGCGCGACCACCGAGGCCGGACCGCCGATCGCGGCCAGCGTCAGGAACAGCCGGGACCCGCGCTGGTCGAGCAGCTCACCCCGGCACCGGCGTCCGCGCCACCAGGAGAGCAACAGCCAGGCCCCCAGGGCCAGGAGGAACAGCCCGATCCCCACCATGACGTCGAACGCCCAGTGCACGCCCGTCACCGCCGGCCACTGGTCGCGGGGCACCTTGTCCAGGCCCTGGACGACGGTGCTCGGCGAGTAGCCGACCAGCAGGGAGAGGCCGTTGGGGATCTCCAGCCCGTAGCGCAGGGCATCGTCACGCGCGATGCCGCCGAGAGTCAGCGGTACGTGCGAACCGGTGGTGAACACCCCCTCGATCGCCGCCAGTTTCGCCGGCTGGAACTCCGCCAGGAACCGCGCGGCCCAGTCCCCCACGACGAGCTGAAAGGGCGTCACCACAGCTCCCAGCGTGAAGGGGATGTAGAACCCCGCCTTGTGATAGGCGTCCCGGCGGCCCCGTAGCAGGGCGACCGCGTAGACCGCCGCCGTCAGGAAGGAGGCCACCATGAACGCGGCGAGGATCATGTGCACGGTCTGCGGCGGGCTCGCGGGATTGAGCATGGCGGCCCAGGGGTCCACGTCGACGACCTTCCCCTCCCGCAGCACGAAACCACGGGGCTGGTTCATCCAGGCGTTGGCGCAGACCACGAAGAAGGCCGAGGCGACACCCGCCACCACGATCGGCAGCCCGGTGAGCAGGTGCCGCCTGGGCGGGAGCCGGTCCCAGGCGTAGAGGTAAATGCCGAGAAAGATGGCCTCGATGAAGAAGGCGATGCCCTCCAGGGCGAAGGGCAACCCGATGACCTGCCCGAACATCCCCATCAGGCCCGGCCACAGCAGTCCCATCTCGAAGCTGAGAATCGTGCCGGACACCGCGCCCACGGCAAAGAGCACGCCCATCGCACGAGCCCACCGGCGTGCCAGGAGCTGGTGGGCGGGGTTTCCGGTACGGATGCCGTACCACTCGGCGAGCAGCGTGAGCGCGGGCAGGCCCACCCCGAGACACGCGACGACGATGTGCCAAGCGAGGGAGAACCCCATCTGTGCCCGGGCCGCGGCGAGGTCGCCCTCGGAGACCTTGTCCACGGCCAGCGCGGCGACCTGCCACGGCGCCGCGGCCAGATGATGCATGAGAGCCACGCCTGCCTCCCAACGGTGAGCCATGCCCGGAGTCACAACGCAATGCCCCGGTTTATACCCTTGAAGGTAGCGGCACTGAGCCGCTGAGCGGCCAGCGCCACGCCTCGGTGAATGCCGCGCCGACGACCGGGGCCCGGCCTGGGATCGCCGCCCCGTCCGTCCTCCGCATGGCCCGCACCGGGCGGTGGTCAGGTGAGCAGGTCGACGAGCATGTCCCGCTCGCGGGGTTCGCCCCAGGCGTACGTACTGGCCACACCAGATCGGCCCGGTCGAGCGCGAACATGCACACCGGGGACCGGTGAGCCCGGACAGCACGGCGTCGGCGCAGCCGCGCACCACGGCGCTCCGGAACTGCTCGGCAACGGCCCCACCGTTCTCGCACTGGCTCGCTCCGACGGTTCCGCACAGGCGCATGAGAGCGCCGGGGCCAAAGTGCTGCGCGGGGGGTTGGCGGACCTCGACGTCCTGCGCTCCGGCGCGGCGCAGTGCGACGGCGTGATCAGTCCGGCGTTCGGGCGCGACTACGGCAGCCCGGACGCACTTCGGCAGGCCATCGCCGAGGAGGGCGCCGCGCTCGCCACGCTGGGGCAGGAAATTGTCGGGAGCGACCGTCCGATCGTCGCGGTTTCGGGTATGCCCTGGGCGCCGGTACGCGCCTCTACCGAGGCCGATCCGCTGCCGACGAGCTTCCTTCATGCCTGCCGCAGGGGGCATCGTCTCGACCACCCGTCAGGTGGGAAGAGGCTCACTGTCAGTAACGATCACTGGTGCGGGTCATCAGGTCCGCCGTCGGCCAGGTCGGCTGCTTCCCCGTATACCGGCCAGCACGAGAATTCCCGGTGCTGGTTCGGTGCTGACCTGGAAGGGTCAGTAACGGAAAAGCCGCAGGTCGTGGCTCCGATCGAGTGGGTTGTCGTACCACTCGATGGTGGTGCCGATGAGGGATGCGGCGACGATGCCCTTGAGGTTGTTCGGGGCCGGGACTGGTGGAGCGGTCGCGGGCGACGACATCGGTACCACTTCCTGGGGATCTGCGGGGACGGTTGTGTGTCGCCACACCGTAGGAATCCGCAGGTGAGAGGCGTATGTGGTGGGACACCATAGTTCGGAGGCGAGCTATGCGCGCAGTACCCATGCCTCCTCGTCGAGGGGGGCTTTGGTGGCATGCAAGAGGCAGTCGGCCGGGCAACTTCTGCCGCAGGGCGCCTCTCGCGGCATCCGGGACTTGCCGGTCCTGCGCCAACAGGTGGGAAAGGAAGCGACGCCGTCTCAGGTGGTCACCACTGTCCCTTCCCACAGCGCACCGCTGATCTGCTTGCGCGACGCGATGTCGAGCTTCGCGAACACCTTGCGCAGGTGCCATTCCACGGTGTGCGGGCTGATGAAGAGCTGAGCTCCGATCTCGGGATTGGTCATGCCTGCCCCCGCCAAGCGCGCGATCTGCGATTCCTGGGCAGTGAGCGACGCACGGGGCTCAGGAGTTCGTTTGCCCACCGTCGCGCCGGTGGCGCGCATCTCGTGCCAGGCGCGCTCCGCGAAACCGTCGACTCCGATCGCGCTGAGGATCCGGTACGCCGTCCCCAGGTGTTCGCGCGCGTCGACGCGGCGGTTCTCCCGGCGCAGCCACTCCCCGTAGAGCAGGTGCGAGCGCGCGTGAGTGATCTTGACCTCGGTACGGCCGAGTCGCTCGACGGCCTCTCGGTACAGGGCCTCGGTCTCTTCCTCGCTCACCTGCGCGCGCACCATGGCCGCGGTTCCGAGAGCCCAGTCGGTGCCGCTGGCTTGTGCGAAGGCGTCGAGCTGCCGGGCTGCCTCGGCGGCCCGAGCCCGTCTGCCGCTGCGCACGGCCGCCTCTACCAGTTCGACCATCGACCGGATGGCCAGGCCGAGTTCCTCCAGGTTCTCGGCGCCTTGTTCCGCCGCGGCGTACGCCTCCTCGTAGCGGCCGAGCCCGTTGTAGAGCACCGCCTTCGCCCACTGGCTGGCACTGAGCACCTTGCCCTGCCGACCCTGATGCAGATCCGCGTCTCGGGTCATCGCGTTGATGGCGTGGAGCGTCGCCGCTTCTTGGCCTCTCCACGGCTCCGTCACCAGGGACACGTAGTGCGCGAGGTAGCGGCTGTTCGTCGCCTCACCGAGGGTCTGCGCCTCCGCGATGAGCGCGTCCGCGTGATCCAGTTCCCCCGCCAGCACACGGTTCGACACCAACTGAAGAAGCGCGGACGGCAACACGGACAGGGCCCCGCTCTCACGGGCGAGCTCGACCAGTCGCGTCGACAGAACCGTGTTGCTGTGGAAGTCCCAGACGTTGAAGGCCATGCGAGCGGCGAGGGGGAACCAGCCGAGGCTCTCCTCCGTGCCGATCTCCTCCGTGCAGAAGGCGTCCAGGGCGCGCAGCACCATGGGCGCGCCCGCCGCGTATCCGTCCACTGTCATGATGGACAGGCCCCGAAGGAGCAGGTTGTTCCGGTCCAGTGGCGGCTTGGAGGGCGCGGCGAGAGCCGTCGTGGCGATGTCCCGGAGCCGCGCCCCGACCGGCAGCCGGTCGACGATGAGCGCGGCGTCGAGTGCGTCACGGTACGTCTCCTGGGCCAGCCGCGCGTCCAGTGGCTCCAGGCGTCTTGCCGCCTTGAGGAGGAGAGGCAGGGCGCTGCCGGCGTTCCTGGAGGCGAACGTGATCCGACCGCGGAGCAGGTCCGCCTCGGCGAGCTGCCGCTCGTCCAGGGGACTGATGGTGGCGGCGTCCAGTAGTTCGCGTGCAGCGCTGTATGCGCCGGCCTGGTACTTGGTCCGGGCCGCCGCCAGTGTCCGGGTTCCACGAACAGCGGGGTCGGGGGTCAGCTCCGCGGCCCGTTGCAGGAACGCGGCCGCCGCGGCGACTCCGCCGCGCGCTTGTGCCCGGTCGGCAGAGCGCACCAGCTCCGCCGCCACCGTCTCGTCGGAACCGGCCGTCGCGTTGGCCAGGTGCCAGGCCCGGCGATCGGGGTCCTTGTCGGCGTCCGTCACCTCGGCCAGGGCCCGGTGGACCTGCTGGCGAGCCTCGGCCGACGCAACCCGGTAGGCAGCCGAGCGCACCACGGGATGCCGGAACCGCACCCGGGTACCGATAGTGATCAATCCGGCAGCCTCGGCCGCCGCGGAAGCCGACGTCTCGATCTCGAGCAGTGCGGCGGCCCTCGTCAGGAGCGTCACGTCGCCCACGGGCTCCGCCGCGGCGACGAGTAGCAGTTCGCGCGTCTGGGGAGGAAGCGCCCGGACGCGTGCGATGAAGCTCTGTTCGATCTGGCTTGCCAGCGGCCGTGCGTCGGGGCGTCCGAACCCGCCTGCCAGCTCCGCCGACGTCAGACCCCGGGACAGTTCGAGCAGGGCGAGAGGATTTCCCTGAGTCTCGGCCACGATGCGGGTGCGGACCCGCTCGTCCAGGGGGCCCGGGATCACGGAGTCCAACAGCGCGCGGGCGTCGCCGTCGCTCAACGGCTCGACCGTGAGCTGCGACAGTCCCGCCAGTTCGGCCTCGACGGACGACTCGCGGACGGCGAGGACCAGTCCGACGCGCTCGGCGAGTAGACGTCGCCCGACGAAGGCGATCGTTTGCAGGGAGACCCTGTCCAGCCACTGGGCGTCATCGATGAAGCAGATGAGAGGTTCCTTCGTGGCCACGTCGGCGAGAAGGCTGAGTGCCGCGAGACCGACGAGGAAACGGTCCGGTGGAGACCCCGAGCTCAGGCCGAACGCCGTGCCGAGTGCCTCGCGCTGAGGGTCAGGCAGGCGACCGAGATGGTCCAGGAAAGGCGCGCACAACTGGTGCAGGCCCCCGTAGGCCAGCTCCATCTCCGACTCGATGCCCACAGCTCTGGCGGTCCGGCATCCCTGCGCGCTGGTGCGTCCGAAGTCGAGCAACGCCGTCTTTCCGATGCCCACCTCGCCACGCAGGACCAGAACGGAGCTGTGGCCGGCCTGCACCGTCGCGATGAGCTGGTCCAGTCTGGAGCACTCGGCCTGCCGCCCCTTCAGGCGTACCTGAGGACTCTCGCTCACCATGCTCTCCGTCCCCGCCGACAGTTCCTCCACGACAGTCGATCACCGAGTGACACTGTTGTGTTTGTCGGCGCCGCGCTGCAGAGCTCGGCACATATTACTCTCCTGCCACCCTCCCGCTTCCGGCGCAGACCTTCGGAACGGGTGCACCACGGGGAATGGGACGCCGCACCTTGATGCTGTCGGACGGGCCGACGCAACGCGGAGAGAACAGTGTCTCCAGCGGCGTGAGGTCTCCCTTCCGGGCAGCCCTCACGAAAGCCTTGAGCAGTCGGCGGTGCTCATCGGTGTCTGCGGTCATCCGCTGGTCGGAAAGGAGGTGTCTGCGCGCTCGGCTCACGATCTGGCGTACGTTGACCGGGGTGAGGCGCAGCATCTCGGCGATGTCGGCGTAGGTGTAGTCGAAAGCCTCCCGCAGGATGTACGCGGCCCGCTCCTGCGGTGTCAGCTTCTCCAGTACGAGGAGGAGGGCGAATTCGAGGGCCTCGGCCCGCTGTGCACCGGCCTCGGGGTCGTTGCTCGTGTCCACGGGTTCGGGCAGCCAGGGACCGATGTACGTCTCGCGCCGGACCCGGGCGGACTGGGCCACGTTGATGGCCAGGCGAGCGGTGGCACTCGACAAGAACGCCGCCGGGCTGCGAACTGCCGAACGGTCGGTCCCCTGCCAGCGAAGCCACACCTCCTGAACGATGTCCTCGGCCTCCACCGTGCTGCCGAGAACGCGGTAGGCGATGCCGAAGAGTCGTGGCCGGAGCTGTTCGAAGATCGAAAGCGCCTCGTCCAAGGTGTCCTCGCTGGGGGACGGGTCGGGATGCATGAGCCTGCTGACTCCGTTCGTGCGGGTGGGTGCCTGTGGGACGCGCTGACGCAGGGGGACATCCGGCGTGGTCGAGACCTGGGCCGCGTGCGATTGCGGCAATTTCCGGTGGGGTCGTCCCACAGTCGCGTGCCGGGGCGCTCCGTGGCGCCCCGGGGAGTGCCTGGTCGACACCCTGGTCTCCCGGGTGCGCACCCCAGTGGTTCACCGTTCCGTGCCTGGTTGGTTACGTAATGTGCGCGGTTGCCGGCGGCACGGACCGACCGGGTCGGCTCCCCGGACTCCCTGGCTGGGCTTCGGGCGGTGGTGCATGATAGGGAGACTTCAAATCGAACGGGATGTAGCCCCCTGAGCTGCGCGGTGGTGGTGGATGTCGAGCAGTGCACCTCGGCGCGGCATGCTTGGCCGACACCACGAGCGGGGTGTGCTGGACGAGGTCCTCGGTGATGCCCGAGCGGGTCGGAGCCGGGTAGTGGTCCTGCGCGGCGAACCGGGGGTCGGAAAGTCGACCCTCCTGGATCACCTGGCGGAGAACGCTTCAGGCTTTCGAATACTTCGCGCTGTCGGCGTCGAATCCGAGATGGAGCTTGCCTTCGCGGGTCTGCACCAGCTGTGCATGCCGTTGACGAGCCGCATCGATCGACTTCCCGGCCCGCAGCAGGAGGCCCTGGCTGTTGCGTTCGGACTGCGGGGCGGGGATGCCGCGGACCGGTTCATGGTGGGACTGGCCGTCCTCGGCATGCTGGCCGAGGCGGCGGAGGAGCAACCGCTGCTCTGCCTGCTGGACGATGCTCAGTGGCTTGACCGGATCTCCGCGCAGAGCCTGGCCTTCGTGGCTCGAAGACTGCTCGCGGAACGCGTGGCGCTGGCCATCTCCGTGCGTACCCCGCCCGTCGATCCGCAGCATGATCCCTGGACGGCGCTGCCGGAACTCGAGGTCCGCGGGCTGCGCGACGACGAAGCGCGTACGTTGCTCGACTCCGTGATGCCCGGCCGGCTGGACGAGCGCGTTCGGGAGCGCATCATCGCCGAGACTCGTGGAAATCCCCTGGCGCTGCTGGAACTGACGCGGGGGTTGAGCACGGCGGAGCTGGCCGGTGGCTTCGGGCGTCCCGACGCCCGGCCGCTGGCGAGCCAGATCGAGCAGAGCTTCGTGCGACGCATCGGGGGTCTGTCGGACGCGGCTCAGCGGCTGCTGCTGGCGGCAGCCGCCGAGCCGGTGGGGGACGTGCCCTTGTTGCGGCGTGCCGCCGAGCGGCTTGACATCGGGGCGGACGCCGAGGGAGCGGCGCAGGAATCGGGGCTCGTCGAATTCGGCACGCGGGTGCGCTTTCGGCACCCGTTGGTTCGTTCGGCGGCCTACCGCTCGGCTCACCCCGGAGAACGCAGGACCGTGCATCGCGCCCTTGCCGAGGCGACGGCTTCGGAGTTCGACACTGATCGCCGAGCCTGGCACCGTGCTCACGCGGCGGTCGAACCGGACGAGACGATCGCCGACGACTTGGAACGCTCGGCAGGCCGGGCGCACGCTCGTGGCGGTATCGCGGCTGCCGCCGCCTTTCTGAGGCGCGCGGCCGAGTTGACGCCTGATCCGGGCAGACGGGGAGCGAGGTCGCTGGCCGCGGCGCGAGCCTCCTTCGAAGCCGGTGCTCCCGAGGTCGCGCTCGAACTTCTCGCCGCGGCGGAGGCCCAACCGCTGGACGGGAGCGGGCAGACAGCGCTCGCCACGCTCCGCGCTCAGGTGGCGTTCGCCCGCAGACGCGGAGGGGAGGCCCTGCCGATGCTGCTCGAAGCGGCGGGGCGGCTGGAGGAGGTCGACGCGGGACAGGCGCGCGAGACGTACCTGGAAGCGGTCGGAGCGGCCGTTTTCGCCGGCCGTCTCGGCGGCCGCCCGGGAGTGCGCGAGGTGGCCGAGGCGGCACTCGCCGCGCCGGGCGGGCCGCAACCGTCGCGGCTGGCGGACGGTCTGTTGGACGGTTTGGCGACGTGGTTCGCCGTCAGCCGCGACGAGGGCGCGTCACTCCTCAAACCCGTGTTGCTCGCTCTGCGCACCGGGGCCGCGCAGGGGGACGACGTCATGCGCTGGCTCTGGATAGCCTGGCTGGTCGCCGGTGACATGTGGGACGACGAGACGTGGCACTCGCTCACCGATCACGCCGTACGCGCGGCTCGAACCGTCGGCGCGCTCAACGTCCTTCCTCTGGCACTCTCCTACCGTGCGGCCGTCCACGTGCACGCGGGGGAGTTCGACCACGCCTCCGCGTTGGTCAACGAGTCCGGCAACCTCATCGAGGTGACCGGTAACTCGCCTCTCGGGTACGCCCCGCTGCTCCTGCTGGCGTGGCGTGGCGAGGACCCCCGAGCGGCGGAACTCATCGAGGCCGGCGCCCGGGAGGCGGCGTCGTGGGGGGAGGGCAGGGCGACCGGCCTGGCCCACTACCTGCTCGCCGTGCTGTACAACGGCCTCGGTCGGCACGAGGAGGCCCTGGACAGTGCCGAACGGGGGGCGAAGTACGAGGACTTGGCGGTCGTTGGTTTTTCCCTCATGGAACTTGTCGAGGCCGGTGCCCTTGGTGGGAGACCGGAAGCCGCGGCGACAGCGCTGCGCCGGCTGGAGGAGCACGCCGGCGCCGGCGGAACGCAGTGGGCTCTGGGCATCCTGGCCCGGTCGCGAGCTCTGCTCAGCGACGGTCAAACCGCCGACCTGCTGTACCAGGAAGCCATCGAGCGTCTGCGGCACAGCCGAGTCAACGTCCACCTCGCGCGCACCCATCTCGTGTACGGCGAATGGTTGCGCCGTGCGAATCGCCGCGGCGAGGCGCGTGAACACCTGCGCCTCGCCTTCGACATGCTGCACGGTTTCGGAGCGAGTGCCTTCGCGGAACGCGCGCGTCGCGGACTGAGTGCACTCGGCGAATCCGTGCGTCAGCGGGAGACCGACGCGTACGAGGCCCTCACCGCGCAGGAAGCCCACATCGCCCGGCTGGCCGCCGTGGGGAGGACGAACGTGGAGATCGGCGCCGAACTGTTCATCAGCCCACGCACCGTCGAATGGCATTTGCGCAAGGTGTTCACCAAGCTCGACGTGGATTCACGTACCCGGCTCGGCGCGGTGCTGGGGCGTCTGTGACGACAGCGGCCCGCCTCCTTCAACGGATGTACGGTGAATCGAGGCCGGATTCCCCGCCGAGGACCCCGGCAAGGAAACGGTCCACGTCGCACCTGGCCATCTCCGAGCCGGCCGGAACGCTGCGGTAGGTGTGATCGAGCCACTCCTCCAGCGGCCGGGCGGACATCTCGAAGACAACCGTGGCCTCCTCCGACGTGAGCTGCATCCAGACCGTCGTCTGTTCGCCGATGTACGTCGGCCAGACCTGGACGTCGCCGGTGCCGCTCACGGAGCGGAGCCCCTGGTGCAGAACGTCCCGCCCCACGTACCAGGTGATCCGAGGGCCGTGCGTCACGAGAAAGGTGAGACGGACGAGCAGAGGAGATGCGGGATCGTATCGGAATTCGGCTCGAACGTCCTCCCATGCCACGCCGTCCCGCATGCGGTGCAGAGTGAGGAAGAGGTCCTGCGAAACCGAACGTGGTGATTGCACGTTTCCGTGGTTGCTGTTCATGGCGCAACTCCTTTCTGTCTGATGTCGAATCGCCTCGTCCGTTGAGCTCCGGATCGATCAGTACCTGCCACGTCATGGCCAGGGTGACCGGAGATGCAGGCCGGATGGAGAGTTCCGTGGCCGATTCGTGGCGGTACAACAGAGACAGGCCGGCCCGGTCGAATGTGACAGGTGTGTGCGAGTAAGCGGTTTTCCTGTCCGCATGCCGCCGGAGAGGGGCGGGCGGTGGTCGCTGTGCACGGCACCGCGACGCTCGGCGGTTGAGGACATGCTCCGATAAGATGCGTGGGCGAGGGCATGGCGGAGCGGTACTTCCCGGCGAAGGCGGACATGGTGGCTGGCATCGCGCCGTTGCGGGGGCGACGCCGCGAGTTGGCGGAGCTGGAAGCACTGGTGAGCCGTGCCCGCGGGGGCCGCAGCGGGGCGCTGGTCGTCTCCGGGGAGGCCGGTGTGGGCAAGACGGCGCTCCTCGACCACCTCACGGCACGGGTCGCGGCACACGTCCGCACCGAGCGCATCGTCGCCTCCCAGTCGGAGATGGAACTCGCCTACGCGGGACTCCATCAGCTCTGCGGGCACATGATGGGTTCCGCCGCCCGGCTGCCGGCCCCGCAGCAGGAGGCGATCGAGGTGGCGTTCGGGCTGCGCAGCGCCGCCGCTCCCAGCCCGTTCCTCGTGGGGCTGGCCCTGCTGGGGCTGCTCACCGAGGCCGCCGAGGAGCGGGCACTGCTGTGCGTCGTCGACGACGCACAGTGGCTCGACCAGGCGTCCGCGCGTGCCCTCGCCTTCGCCGCCCGGCGTCTGGACGCGGAGGGCATCGCCCTGGTGCTCGCCATGCGGCAGGCCGACCCGGTGTTCGCGGGCCTGCCCCACAGGGTCGTCGAAGGGCTCGGTCACGAGGACGCGTGCGAACTCCTGCGCCTGGCCGTACCCGGCGGTCTCGACCTGCGGGTACGCGACCAGTTGGTCGCGGAGGCCCGCGGCAATCCCCTCGCCCTGCGCGAACTGCCCCGGGCCCTGAGCCCGGCCCAGATCGCCGGCGGCTTCACTCTGACGAGTTCCCTGCCGCTGGAAAGCCGCATCGAGCAGAGCCTGGTCGTCCAGCTCGCCCCGCTGTCCCCGCAGGCGCGCCTCCTGCTGCTGCTGGCGGCCGCCGAGCCCACCGGCGACCCGGGACTGCTGTGGCGTGCGAGCACGGTACTGGGACTGGGGCCGGAAGCCTTCGACGCGGCCAAGGACGCGGAGGCGTTCGTCGTCGGCACCCGTGTCGGCTTCCGCCATCCGCTGGTGCGGTCGGCCGTGTACCGGGCGGCGTCGCCGGGGGACCGGCGTCGCGTCCACGCCGCTCTGGCGGACGTCACCAGCGCCGAGCACGACCCGGACCGCCGGGCCTGGCACCGGGCCAGCGCGACCCTGCAACCGGACGAGGAGGTCGCCGCCGATCTGGAGAAGTCCGCCGTGCGTGCGCGGACCCGCGGCGGCGCGGCGGCCGCCGGCGCGTTCCTGGAGCGGGCGGCGGAGCTCACACCCTCGCCGTTCCGCCGCGGGCAGCGGCTGATCGCGGCCGCCGAGGCCAAGCACGACGCGGGCGCGTCGGACGAGGCCCTGCACCTGCTCGGGACCGCCCGCGCCCTTCCCCTCACCGCGCTCCAGGAGGCGCTCGTGGTGCGGCTGCGGGCGAGGGCCGGATACGCGCTACGGCGTGATCGCAGCGGGGCGCAGCACCTGCTCGACGCGGCAAGGGGGCTCGAAGGGCTCGACCCGGTCCTCGCCCGCGACACCTACATCGAAGCGCTCGCGGCGGCGACCTACGGCGGCAGGCTCGGTGACGCAGAGCAGGTGACCGCCGTCGCGCACGCGATCCTCGGCGCCACGCCCGCCGCCGAGGGGACCGACCGGGCACGGGACCTGATCCTGCGCGGACAGGCGCTGCTCGCCACCGAGGGGCAGGCGGCGGCGCTCCCCACCCTGCGACGGGCGCAGCGTGCGTTCCTGGAGCAGGCGCCGGACTTCCTGGAACTGCACTGGATGTGGTTCGCCTCCCGCGCCGCCCAGGACCTGTGGGACCCCGCCGGGCTGCGCGCGCTCGCCGACCGCCAGGTCGAACTCGCTCGTGCCGAAGGCTTCGTCACCGTACTGCCGATCGCCCTGAGCCTGCTGGTGCTGGTGCAGACGATCGACGGCGACCTGGACGCCGCGGAAGCCTCCTGCGACGAGATCGACGCCATCAAGGAGGTCACCGGCAACCCGCTGCCGCCGTACGGACGGCTCCTCCTCACCGCCTACCGGGGCCAGGCCGACGAGGCGGAGCGCCTGGCCGAGCGGCTCCGGGCCGACGGGCTCGCCCGCGGCGAGGGACAGGCGCTGAGCGCGGCCAACTTCTCCGAGGCGGTCCTGTACAACGGCCTGGGCCGCTTCACCGAGGCGGTGGCCAGCGGCCGACGCGAGCTGCCGTACACCCACGAACTGAACCTCGCGATGCGCACGCTGCTCGAACTGGTGGAAGCGGCCGCGCACACCGGTGAGCGCGCGCTCGCCGAGCAGGCACTCGAGCAGTTGGCCGACGTCACCCGGCCGGTGGGCACCAGCTACGCGCTGGCCGTACTGGCCATGGCCGAGGCGCAGCTCAGTGCGAAGGACGACGCCGAGAAGCTCTTCCTGGACGCGATCAAGCGCTTCGAGCACGAGCGGATCCCTATCTGGGTGGGGCGTTGCCGCCTGCTGTACGGCGAGGCGCTCAACCGCCAGGGGCGGTCCGACGAGGCGCGCGAACAGCTCCGCACCGCGCACCGGTTGCTGACAGCCTGCGGAGTGAACGGATTCGCCCAGCGCGCCGCGGATGAACTGCGCGCGAGCGGTGAGACCTTGCGGGCCCACCCCCGAGGGTCGGCGGCGCGGCTCACCGAGCAGGAACTGAACGTGGCGCGCCTGGCCCGCGAGGGGCTGACGAACCGGGAGATCGGTGCCCGCCTGTTCATCAGCGCGCACACCGTCGAGTACCACCTGCGCAAGGTCTTCGTGAAGCTCGGCATCAAGCGGCGCACCGAGCTGAAGCCCGCCCTCGCCGGACTCACCGCGACCGCGTCGAGCCCATGAACCTCCGGGCCCGGGCGCCGGACTCCTCCTCCGTTCCCGCACGCGGGCGACGGCCGGCGCCCCGCGCAGCCCACCGACGCCCGCCTGCTCACTGTCCGGCGGTCGGCGTTGCTACTTGCTGAGCCAGAGGTCGGGGCCGAACACCTCGTAGTGGATGGCCCTGGGGCTCAGCCCGTGGGCGAGCAGGTCGGTGCGGACGGCCTTCATGAAGGACAGCGGCCCGCACAGGAACGCGGTGGTGCCGGGGTCCGGGGACAGGACGGTGAGGTCCGCCCAGCCCTCGTTGACGTGGTCCGCCGACGCGTCCGGGTGGTTCGCGGTGTCCTCGTACCACAGGTGCAGCGAGGCGTTGGGCAGCCGCTCGACGAGAGCGGTGAGTTCCAGCCGGTGAGCGTGGTGGGCGGGGGAGCGGTCGGCGTGGACGACGGTCACCGGACGGTCGGGCGCCGAGGTGGCCAGATGCTCCAGCATGGCGAGCATGGGGGTGACACCGATGCCCGCGGAGGCCAGCAGGAGCGGACCGTCACCCTCGGGCAGCAGGAGGTCGCCGAAGGGAAGGGACACCCGCAGGACGTCACCGGGGCGGGCGTGGGTGTGCAGCCACGTGGAGACCTCCCCGTCCGGCACGTGCTCGTCCAGGGAGCGCTCGCGCTTCACGGTGAAGCGCCAGGTCCCGGCGCCGGGGGCGCTGGAGAGGCTGTACTGCCGTATCTGGTGTGCTCCGTCCGGCAGTTCGGCCCGCACGCTGACGTACTGGCCGGGGACGAAGGGGCGGGTGGGCGTGCCGTCGGCGGGGCGCAGGACGAAGGAGGCCGTGTCAGGGGTCTCCTCTTGGCGTCCGACGATCTCCATGTTCTGCCAGACGGAGCCGTCCTCGACGTCGGCCCGGGCGTAAAGACGCGCCTCCATGGCGATGAGGGCGTTCGCCATGAGCCAGTACACCTCGTCCCAGGCGGCCGCCACCGCCGGGGTCACGGCGTCGCCCAGCACCTCCGCGACGGCCGCAAGGAGGTGGCGTCCGACGAGGGTGTACTGGTCGGACGTGATGCCCAGGGACGCGTGCTTGTTCGCGATGCGGCCGAGTACGGCGTCGGGGCGCTCGTCCGGGTGTTTCACGAGTGCGGTCGCGAAGGCGGCGACGGCACCGGCCAGCGCCTCGCGCTGGACGCCGCTGGCCTGGTTCGCGCGGTTGAACAGGTCGCGCAGAAGTTCGGGCCGCTCCTCGAACATGCGGCGGTAGAACAGGTCGGTGATCGTGCCGAGGGAGGCTCCGACGGCGGGGAGCGTGTCGCGGACGATCAGGGCCGACTGACTGGAGAGCATGTCAACTCCAAACTGGGATCTCAGATGCTTGTTATCCGACGTGTCGCGGACCGGCTGTGCGGCCCGTCTTCTCAGTGAGAGACCGGACAGCGGCCGGACTTGTGACGCCTTGTCAGAAACCGGCCGCTGACGGACGACGGGAAAGCGGGAAGACCGGGCGCCGGAGCTACGAGTTCCGAGGCCCGCGGACGACTCCGTGGGCATGGAGGAACGCGAGGACGGAGGCGTCGAACCGTGCGGGCTGCTCGAGGTGCACGAGGTGTCCGGCCTCTTCCAGGACCGCCAACTCGGCTTTGTCCAAGCCCTCGTGCAGCAGGGTGGCCCATCGCGGCCCGCAGATGAAGTCGTGGCGGCCCGCCAGGACCAGGGCCGGTGGGGTGAGGAGGGGCAGTTCGTCCCGGACGTCGAAGGGGGACTCCTCCCCCAGGGAGGGGGCCGCGTACATGCGCAGAGTCCGACGAGCCGGCGCGAACTCGGCTTCTCTGCCCCAGTAGTCGTAGAGATAGGCCGGCATCAGTGTGCGCAGGACGGCGGTGGCGCCGTCGTCGTCCAGCAGGCCGAGACGCGTGGTGAGGGTGGCGGTGTAGTCCGCGACCTCCGGATGGTCCTCGACGTGGTTCTTCACGAACCGCTCCATGGCGGTGACTGCCGCAGACCAGAACTCCTCGTCCGCGACCGGTGAGGTGTCGTAGAGAACGAGGGCAGTGACCTGTGCGGGATGGTCGAGGGCGTACCGCTGGGCCACGAAACCACCGTGGGAGTGACCGAGCAGGGCGAACCGCGGCACGTTCAGGTGCTGGACCACGGCGTGCAGGAAGTGCGCGTACGTGGCCACCGTGTAGTCGCGCGGATCGGGGAGCCGACCGGAGTCGCCCGTGCCGACCGGTTCGACGTAGACCATGGTCAAGGAGTCCTCGAGACCGGGCATGCGCAGGTACTCCCAGCCGATGCCCGGCCCGCCCGAATGAGCGAGACACACGGGGCCCGAGCCTGCAACGTGGTAGCGCAGTTCGACGCGGGCGAGACCATGTGGAACGGTGATCGTGTGCGTGCCGGGAGACAGGGGGGCGGACGGATCTTCGGGTGTGCGCGGGAGAACCCCCGGCCGATGCATGTGCTTCACGTCGTCCCATGATCCGTGAGGGGCGACTACCTCGCAAGGCACAACACAACGAGTGATCACACTGTTATGCACTGCGTCGTGGTCGAGTGGTGCCTCGCTGTCCCCTCTCTCGCGAGCGAGAGATACGATGCTGTGACACGATCTGCCGCACGCCCGGGCGCCACCACGGTGGCCTCCCGCGAGGCGGTGGCCGCGGCGTCGTGGGCATGAGGCGGCACACCAATGGCTGGAGCACTCCATGGATGCGAAGGACGAGGCCGAGCGCGGCCTGACGGTCATTCAGGACTACCTGTACTGGGACTCCCACCGCCGAGCCGCTCACCGCCGCGCGGTGGAGTTCGCCGCACATGTGCCCGGACTCAGCGAAGAACAGAAGACCGACCTGGAGTGGTGGTACGTCGAGGAGCAGATCAGGGTCTCCCGCGCCATCGCCCATCACCTCACCGAGCAGATCACGACGGTGGAAGCGCGGCACACCAGACGCTACGCCCGGCTGCGCCGGATGTCCCGCGTGGCCCTGGCCGTGCTCGCGGCGACCGTGATCGTCCTGCTCGTCTCCCTCGTCCTGGTGGCGGCGGGCTGAGCGGCTCGGCCCCACCGCACCCGCCCGCTCACTCCGACGCCTCCAGGACGAGCAGCAGTTTGCGCAACGCGTCGACGACGACGCCCCGCTCCCGCGCGTCGAGCACGGACAGCAGCTCACGCTCCACAGCCAGGTGGCCCTCCAGCCGGCGGTCGAACTCCTCCCGCCCCTGCACCGTCAGACTGACCAGCGAGCGCCGCCGATCGTCGGGTGACGCGGTCCGGACGATCCAGCCGTCACGCTCCAGCCGGTTGAGGCGGCCGCTGAGACCGGCGGACGAGACCACGAGGTGCCGCATCAGTTGCCCCGGCGTCAGGGCGTGCCCGGGAGCCGCCCGGCGCAGGGTCTGCAGCAGATCGAAGTCCCCGACATTGGTGATGGTCCTGCCGGGCTGACGGCGCAGCCGCTCCTCGAACAGTTCCTCGGCCAGGCGAGCCGCGCGCAGCAGTCGCGCGACCACCTCGCTGGAGGAGACGTCCACGCTCGGTCGGTGTTCCGCCCACTGGCGCAGCACGGCATCCACACTGTCCCCACGATCCGGAAACGGTTCGACCGCGGACCGCGGCGCGGGCTCCTCCGCCGAGGGGGAGGGGTACGGAGACACGCACGGGTCGTTCACGACTACCAGTATGGAGCGACGGGTGCGGCTTTTCGTCCAGCCGGTGAGCCACTCGCTCTCACACCGTTATGGAGGACGACGGAGACGGCTACAACGGTGTCTTGGGAGCGTGTGAAAATGAGGTAGACTGTGCACAGTGTTCGCGGCGTTGGGTCGGACAACCCCACACACGGCGCCGGGAACGCTCCTCTGCCACTTAGAGCCTGGCAGGGGTACTGTGCCCCGGGCGCCCACCGATCCCCCGCGAGTCGGCGTCCGGGGCCGGTCTCGTTGGCCGGAGGGACGGCCGGGATCATCCGGCGCGGTAGAGACCTCGACCGCTGCGCCGGACCCGTGAGGTGCCGACGAGCCGGTCGAGCGTGCTGCGGACGGCGTTGATGCTGCCGCTGTCAGTGGCCCGTCCCAAGGCCACCGCCACGTCCCGGGCGCGTACGTCGGCGTCGCCGACCTGCGCGAAGTACTCCAGGATCTGTTCGGTCAGCCTGCCGTACGTGCGCTCCGTGCCGGCTCTCCTCCGGGTCGCGGCCCGCGCCGGACCTGTGACACGGCGCCGAGCAGCGCTGCCGGCGGTCTCGGGCGCGGCCTCGGAGGCGGTTGCCGCCGCGGGGGACGCCATGACGACTTCCAGAGCCCCCAGTGCCCGTTGCACGGTGTCGAGATGAGCGACGACGGCAGCCAGCTCCCTTTCCAGTGCCCGCCTCTGCAGCTCCAGACGGCTGAGATCGGCCTGCAGGCTCTCAGCCGTGACTTCGATGTCGCGTGTCGAGCGAGATGCCGGAACCATGTTTTCCTTCAAGGAGTGCTGGAACGTGGCCGTCGGAAGGATCCCAATGTCACCGTGATGAAGATGTGGTGGCGATTCGATGGAAGCCCACCCCGGCAATTGTTGCCACTGACACGTGGAAAGCGCAACGGGTGAGCGCACCTTGGGCACCGAGTCCCCCGGCGATGGCACCTTCCGGCCGCCTCCTCAGACGTGCCGGACCGCTCCGTGTCCGTCGGCGGGCGGCTGGGGGCGGTTCCACCCGCGCAGCTTGTCGGGGTTCAGGACGGCCCACACGTGTGTGACGCGCTGGTCGGAGATGTCGAAGCTGATGACGGCGGCGACCTGGTCGTGGTGGCGCACGACGATCGCGGTGCGACCGTTGGCCGCCTGGAGGTGGAGGACGGTGCGGGGGCGGGGGGCGAGGAGCGTGAGGAGGGTCCGGGCGACGTGCTGGTCGCCGTGCACCGGCCTGGTCAGAGCACGGATCTTGCCTCCGCCGTCGAAGAACGCGATGGCGCGCCGAGACAGCAGGGACACCAGAGGCCGCGCGTCGTTGAGTACGCAGGCCTGCCGGACGGCGCGGACGATTCGGTCGTGCTGGTCCGACGGGGTGGGACGCGCGCCGTCGGCACGCAGGCTGCGGCGGGCGCTCTCGGCCAGCTCGGCGCACTCGTGCGGGGTCCGCCCGACGATGTCGGCGACCGTCCGAGGGGGCATGGCGAAGACGTCGTTGAGCACGAAGGCAGCCCGTTCGGACGGGGAGAGGGCGTCCAGCGCGTTGAGCAGGACGTCGCTGACCTCCTCCGACAGAGCCCGGCAGGGCTCGATGCCGATGCCCCCGCCCGTCTCGCCCGATCCCGGCAGTCGGCGTGCGGGTGCGGACAGGCGCGCCAGACAGATGGCGCCCGTGCTCTTGGTCAGCCAGACACGCGGATCGCCGATGCCCGACCGCTCGGCGTCGGTCAGGCCGTACCACCGCCGATAGGTCTCGGTGACCGCTTCTTCGGCCGTCGGCCCGGTGCCCAGCATCCAGCGAGCCACGTCGATCAGATGCTGTCGCTCGTCCAGCAGCTCCGCGAGCGGTGTCGTGTCACCGGTCCCACCCATGAGGTGTCCTTCCTCTGCCGGCACCACAACGCCACCACCGCGGTCGGCTGGCCGTGCCCTCGGCAGAGCAGACCGCGCAAGCACGGATCATGTGACACCTGGAGACGGCGGCAGAGACGAAAGGTCGATTAAACCGTGTGACACCATGAGATGTCGCCGACCGCACGCGACCTCGCCCCGCCGACGAAAGGGTTCACCATGCCCGCGATCCTGATCCACGGAGTCCCCGACACCCACCATGTGTGGGACGGTGTGCGCCGTCATCTGACCAGATCCGACGTGGAAGCCTGGGACCTGCCCGGCTTCGGCGCCGAGCGCCCCGCCGGCTTCGGTTCCACCAAGGAGGAGTACGTCGACTGGCTCGTGCGGCGACTGGAGCGGGTCGGTGAGCCGGTGGACCTGGTCGGGCACGACTGGGGTTGCATCCTCACCCTCCGCGTCGCCTCCCTGCGTCCCGACCTCGTCCGTACCTGGGCCGGGGGCAACGGGCCGGTCAACGCCGGATACGTCTGGCATCCGCTGGCCAGGATCTGGCAGGACCGGGTCCAGGGAGACCGGTACATGGCCGAACTGCGTGCCGAGCCCTTCGCGGAGGAGGTGGCGGCCGGCTTCGAGGTACCCCTCCGTCTTGCCAGGGAGATGGCGAGCCGCGTGGACGAGCCGATGAAGGACGCGGTGCTCAGGCTGTACAGGTCGGCGCTCACCATGGGAGCGGAGTGGGAGCCGGAGCTGTCCGCGGTGTCTGCGCCGTGCGTCGTCTTCTGGGGAGCCCGGGATCCCGCCTGCCAGATCGAGTTCGGACGCCGGCTGGGTGACTCCCTGCACTCCAGTGAGGTGGTCGAGATGGACTGCAACCACTGGCCGGTGCTCCAGCGCCCGGCGGAGGTCGCGGAGATCCTGGAGAAGCACTGGAGCGCGCACGCCGCCGCCTGAGGTGCGGGCGGGCCCGCCAGGACCGGACCCGGTGCTGTCACACGGAGCGGTGCCGACCGGTCTTGAAGGGTGAAACCAAGAGAAACAGAGGACACCGTGCGTGAGATCCTGATCGTGGGCGGCGGTTACGCGGGCTTCTACACCGCGTGGGGCTTGGAGAAGAAGTTGCGGCGGGACGAAGCGCGGGTCACCGTCGTCGACCCGCGCCCCTACATGACGTACCAACCGTTCCTGCCCGAGGTGGTCGCCGGGTCGGTGGAGGCCCGTCATGCCGCGGTGTCACTCCGGCGGCACCTGCACCGCACCCGGCTGATCGCGGGTTCGGTCACCGAGGTCCGCAACAGCGCGCACACGGTGACGGTCCGGCCGGTGTCCGGGCCGGAGTTCGACCTCCACTACGACATCCTGGTGATGACCGCGGGAGCCGTCACACGCACCTTCCCGATCCCGGGACTGAGCGACCAGGCGTACGGGCTCAAACACGTCGAGGAGGCCGTGGCGATCCGCGACCGGCTGCTCACCTCCTTCGACCGCGCGGCGACCCTGCCCCACGGGCCCGAACGCCGTCGACTGCTCACCGCCACCGTCGTCGGTGGTGGCTTCTCCGGGGTCGAGGGCTTCGGCGAACTGCTGAGCCTGGCATCCGCGTTGCTCAAGCACTATCCCGAGATCGGGGCGGACGAACTCGCCTTCCACCTGGTCGAGGCACGGGGGCGCATCCTGCCCGAGGTCACCGACAAGCCGGGGGAGTGGGTGGTGCGCTCGCTGGAGAAGCGGGGTGCGCGGGTGCATCTGAACACCCAGCTCGTCTCCGCGAAGGACGGTCGTGTGGTCCTGTCGGACGGATCGGAGTACGACTCGGAGCTGCTCGTGTGGACGGCGGGCAACGCCGCCAACCCGGTCGTGCACAACCACACCGACCTCCCCGTCGACGCACGGGGTCTGCTGACGGTGCGCGCGGATCTCCGGGTCGGTACGGAGAGCGAGGAAGTGGCCGACGTGTGGGCGGCCGGTGACGACGCCTCCGTGCCCGATCTCGCCGCCGACCGGCCGGACGCCCGCACGGTGCCCAACGCCCAGCACGCCGTCCGTCAGGGCAAGCGGCTGGCGAAGAACATCCTGGCAACACTGCGCGGCCGGCCCACCAAGGAGTACGTGCACCACAGTCTCGGTGTGGTGGCCACCCTCGGGCTGGGCCGTGGCATCTTCCAGTACCGGCGTCTGGTCGTCAAGGGGTTCCCGGCCTGGCTGATGCACCGCGGCTACCACGTGTTGGCCGTACCGAGCTGGGAGCGCAAGGCACGGGTGTTCGCCGTCTGGGTGACCGCCGCCTTCTTCGGCCGCGACGTCATCTCCCTCGCCTCGGTCCAGCACCCGCGGGAGGCCTTCGTCTCCAGCGGCGACCCACGGCGGAGCGGGAAGTCCGCCGACGCCGACGCCGACGCGGACGCCGTCGCCGGATGAGCCCCCGCGGACCCCGGGGGCACGGCAGGTCGGCTCAGCGCTTGGCGGCGCGGTACAGACCGCGGCCCACCCGGCGGACACGGGACTGGCCGACCAGACGGTCGAGCGTGCTCCGGACCGCGTTGATGCTGCCGCTGTCGGTGTCGCGGCCCAGCGCGGACGCCACGTCCCTGGCACGGACGTCGGTGTTTCCGGCGTCCGCGAAGTAGGCCAGGATCTGTTCGGTCAGCTTGCCGTACGCCTTCGAGCCGTCGGCGTCACCGGAGACGGAGCCGTCCTCCGCACGGTCCGCGTCACCGGCACCGGCACCGTCCTCGACCTCGTCCGCGGACGGCACGGGTGCGGGCGCCGCCGTCGCAGGCACCTCCGCGACCACGTCCGCCGGACGGGCCGCCGGGGCCGGGGGAACGGACTCCGGCATGAGGGCTTGCAGAGCACTGAGGGCCCGTTGTACGGAGCCGAGGTGAGCGGTGACCGCGGCCAGTTCCCGCTCCAGTGCCTGCTTCTGGATCTCCAGCCGCGCCAGGTCCTCCTGGAGGCCCTCGGCGGTGATCTCGATGTTGCGAGCCTTGGGGGTCACGGAGACCATGCGTTCCTCTCGTTCTCACCCCTCGTTCTGGCGGGGCCGCCCGATGCGGGCTCCGTCACTCGGCCCGGCACCGGGGGCAGGATACCCGTACTGCCGGGAAACGGCTCACGTCGGGCGGCGAGCGAGGCGGACCGGCGACGCGACGAACACGATGTGCGTCGCGACGCGCCACCGGGCCCGCGCGTCCGCTGTGTCAGGCACGGCCCCGCTTCGACCGGTCGGGCCCGGTGCGGCTCGCCCGCTCCTCGGGCGGCTCGGGCGTCTCGCCGTCGGTGGGCCCGGTCGCCGGGCGCTGCAGTCGCCGCAGGGTCTCGGAGACCGCGTCGATGCGTGCGTCCACCGAGTCGATCGCCTCTCGGAGCAGGCTCAACCGCCCTTCGAGCAGGGCGGCCTCCGCCGCCAGTGACGCGGTGGCGGCGGCGGGATCGATCTGCCGGTCAGTGCTTCGGGACATCCCTGGTCCTTCCTCAGCTCGTGCCGTTCGGCTCGTGAACCGTCGACATCGCATTGACCGGACAGTGACGAGCGCTGTGACAGCCCTGGGCGAGGCCCGCGCGGCCGATGACGCAGGCTCTGCGGCACGCGACATGTGGGGCGTGCTGGTTCCTTCGGGAACCGGGTGTGTGAAAGGCCGCTACGGGTAGGAGGACCGCATGGCTTGCCCGTACGGCACAACACGCTGTATTCCCTGGACGTAACGTCGGGCGGTGTGACCGTGTGAAGGTGTGTGGTGTTGTGTGGGGAGGGGAATTCCGCGCAGTGCGGGACATGGATGCCGCCGTCGTGGTGCCGCGGGTAACGTGGCGATGCACGCGATGCGGAGACCGCATGCAGGAGGACGAGTCGTCACAAGGACGGGTCGTTCAGAAGGAGGAGACGGTATGGAGCCAGTGGTTGACACCATGCCGATCGGGGAGCTGCTCGACGAGCGGCGGCACCTGCTGGACGTCGCGCACTGGATGCTGGGCAGCGTCGCCGTCGCCGAGCACGTCACCGACGAGGCGTACCGGGAGTGGTACGCGCTCTCCGAGCACCAGCGGGACCGCATAGGCGCGCCGCGGGCCTGGCTGACCCGTGTCGTGGGCAGCATCTCCCTGGCACGGCTGGCCCTGTCCGAAGGGGAGGGGGGTCTACCGGGCTCCGTGGACATGGGTGGCCGTGGAGCGTCCGATCCGGCTCTGGAGGACACTCTCGGCGCGCTGTGGGCCGGGGCGTTGGACGCGCTCACACCCGCCGAGCGAGCGGCTCTCGTACTCAACGACGCCTTCGGCAGCGCGGGCGCCGAACCCGTGACCACCGCGGGACCGGCAGGCCGGGACCGGCCGGGACGGGCGGACATCGAACCGTTGGACAGAGCCCGGCACAGCCTCCGCGCCAGGGCCGCACGCCCCACGCCACCGCACGTCGAGGACGAACTGGTCGACGCCGTGCGGCAGGCGTGCGCCGACGAGGACGCGGACCGTCTGGCCACCCTGCTGGACCCCGACGCCGTCGCGTTCTACGACGGCGGAGGCAAGGTCCGCACACTGACACGGCCCGTCGTCGGCGGCCCACGGGTCGCCCGGAGTCTCCTGACCCTGCTGGCCCGGCACCCGCGCACCACTGTGCACACCCGTCCCGTCAACGGGCGTACGGGTCTCGTCGCACGCTACGACGGCCAGGTCGCCGCCGTGGTCTGCCTCGACCTGGCCGGCACACGCGTCGTACAGATATGGGTGGTCCTCAATCCCGACAAGTTGCGCTCCTGGAACCGCCCTCGCGCCTGACCCGCCCGTCCCGCGCCTCACACACCGCGTCCCTGGCCCGCTCAGACGCAGAGGGCGGACGCGGAACGGTGACGGGTGCGGGAGCCCAGGAAGGCGGCGATCTTGGCCGGGTTGAAGACCCACATCACCTGGTGAATGCCACGGGACGTGGCCGCGACCGTCATGAAGGTGGCGGGCCGGCCGTCCCGGTGGATCAGGATGCCGCCGCGGCCGTTGGCCTCGACCGGTTCGGCCTCGACCGTCGGCCAGAACCGCGGGTGCGCGGTGGACAGGTTCGCCACGCGGGCACGCCCCAGGACGGGCACCCGCGCCGCTCCCCGGATTCCGTTGCCGTCGGACAGACTGACCGCGTCCGGGGTGAGCAGTGCCTCCAGGCCTGCGACGTCACCCTGCCGGGCGGCGGCGACGAACGTCTGGAGCAGCGTCCGGTGCTCGGCGGCGTCGACGCTGTCCCGCTGGTCTTCGGTGAGGTGTTTGCGGGCCCGGCTCACGATCTTGCGGACGTTGACGGGGCTGAGACCCAGGATGCGCGCGATGTCGGGGTAGGCGTAGTCGAAGGCCTCCCGCAGGACGTAGGCGGCGCGCTCGGTCGGGGAGAGCCTCTGCAGCACCAGGAGCAGGGCGAGTTCCAGTGCCTCCGCCCGCTCGGCACCGACCTCGGGGTCGTTGCTGGTGTCGACGGGCTCCGGCAGCCACGGGCCGATGTAGGTCTCGCGGCGGACGCGGGCGGACTGGGCCACGTTGATGGCCAGCCGGGTGGTGGTGCTCGACAGGAACGCCACGGGGCTGATCACGAGGGTGCGGTCGGTGCGCTGCCAGCGCAGCCACACCTCCTGGACGACGTCCTCGGCCTCCACCGCGCTGCCCAGCACGCGGTAGGCGATGCCGAAGAGGCGGGGCCGGAGTTCGACGAAGACGGAAACGGCCTCGCTCAGGTCGCCTTCCACGGGGGACGCCTCTGGGTGCATGATCCCGGGTCTCCGTTTCTCTGTTGCCGGTGTGTGCGGAGGCGGTCGGACGACTCTTCGTCGTGACCGCCGGAGCGCTGGCCCGGCGTACTGAGGGATCGGCAGGGCGCGGTGCTCACCTTCGCTCCGGACGACCGGCGGCGCCGACGTTTCGTTACACCTTCGCGCGGGCTCTTTCTGCGGATCTTGCGGACCGGCGCACGGCCCTGCCCGGATGCGGTCTCGCCGCGCTGACACGCGGCACGGCGGGATGTCACATTCGCACCGACCGCCCGGTCTTCCAGAGAAAGCGATGCTGTGCGACCTGAATTACTCCCGCAATACCTTTGTTCGACGAGCCACCCCCGAACCGGTACCCGTTTTTCATACAGGAGACAATTCATGGACTGGCGTGTAAGGGGCCTCTGCTTGACCGAGGACCCCGATCTCTTCTTCCCGATCGGCGGTCTCAACAGTGGGCCGGCCGCGATACAGACGGATGAGGCGAAGGCGGTCTGCCGCCATTGCCCCGTCACCCGGCAGTGCCTGGCCTGGGCCGTCGATGTCGGGCCGGTCGAGGGGATCTGGGGAGGCACCACGGAAGGGGAGCGCCGCGCCCTGCGACGGCGCGCGGTGCGCGCGTCGCGTCCCACGGAGCGCGCCGCCTGAGCGGCCGGACGACGCGCGGGCGTCGCCCGGACACCGATGCGGGCGGGCGGGGACGGTCCACAGCCGGGACCACCACCGCCCACCCGCATCGGTGTCCCGTCAGGCCGCCGCCTCCTGCACTGTCCGTATGGCCGAGATGTCCAGGGTCAGCGTCACCTTGTCGCTGATGAGCACACCCCCCGTGTCGAGCGGTGTGTTCCAGGCCAGCCCCCAGTCCGAACGCCGCAGGGTGGCGGAGCCCGCGAAGCCGACTCGGTGGTTGCCGAAGGCGTCGTCACCGGCCCCGCCGAAGACGACGTCGATGTCCAGGGGCAGTTCGATGTCCTTGATGCGCAGGCTGCCCGCGAGGCGGAACTCGTCGTCGCCGAGCGGGACGATGCCGGTGGAGTGAAAGGTCATCAGGGGAAACGTCGCGGAGTCGAAGAAGTCTGGACCCGCGAGGTGGGCGTCGCGGTCCGCCGCGCCCGTGTCCAAGCTGTCGGTCTGGACGCTCACGTACGCCCTGGAACGGGACGGGGCGGAGCCGTCGAGCACGAGAAGACCTTCGAAGCGGTCGAACCGGCCGCGCACATTGGTGATCATGGCGTGCCGGACGGAGAAACCGATCGTGCTGTGGACCGGGTCGATGGTGTAGGCACCGGTCACGGCCGGGTGCGCACCGAGAGCCGGGGTGGTGGCGTTGTCGCGTTGAATCATGAGGGAGGGTCGGCTTTCTGTGACGAGAGGGGCCTGCCGCGCCGCGGTGCGGACGACAGGCCCCCCTGTGGTGGGTGCGGACCCCTCGCGCGGGATCCGCACCCGACGACTCAGCGCTGCTGCGCGAGCCAGTCGGCGAACCGGGTCTCGGCGATGTGCGCCTCCGGACCGGGGAGCAGCGTGGTCTCCTTCAGCTCCGCGCCGAAGTACCGGGCGTGCACGTCGGTCACGACCTGGCGCGGGTCCTTCTTGGCGGCCAGCCCCTTGCGGATCAGCTCGTCGAGCTGGAACTCCTCGGGGCCGGCGACCTCCACCACACCGCCCACGGGGGTGCCGACCGCGGTACGGCCGACGGCGGCGGCCACGTCGTCGGAGAAGATGGGCCGGATCTTGACCGGGGCCAGCCGGACGGTGTCGCCGTCGGTCGCCGACTCGGCGATGCCCTTCATGAACTCGAAGAACTGCGTGGCGTGCACGATCGAGTACGGGATGCCCGAGTCCTTGATCAGGCCCTCCTGCACCTGCTTGGCGCGGAAGTAGCCGCTCTCCTGGAGCCGCTCCGTGCCGACCACGGAGAGCGCCACATGGTGGGTCACACCGGCGTTCGCCTCCGCCTTGAGCAGGTTGGTGGTGGAGGTGCGGAAGAACTCCATGACGGCGTCGTCCGCGAAGGAGGGCGAGTTGGAGACGTCGATCACGACGGAGGCGCCGGTCAGGACCTCGGCCAGGCCCTCGCCCGTGAGCGTGTTGACACCGGTGTTGGGAGCGGCCGGCACGGCCTCGTGACCGTGTTCGTTGAGCTTGGCGACCAGCTTGGAACCGATCAGTCCGGTACCGCCGATGACTACGACCTTCATGTGAATATCCTTTCGAGATGTGCGGTGTCGTCTGCACCAGACAAGACCGAATGCTCACTCGCTCTGTGACAAGGCGAACGGCCTTTTCGGTGTTCTGGCTTTTCCGATGATCGGGAGACTGTTACTCGACGAGCTTTCCCTCGGTGGACACGTCCGCCATAAGAGAAGCGATCTCGGCCGGGACGTCGGGAATGTGCTCGTGGGTGATTCCGGTCGTCGGCGACCAGACCAGGTTGACGCGGAAGGCGGGGTCCATGTCGGGGAAGTCGCTGCGGTTGTGGCAACCACGGGTCTCCCGGCGCTCCAGTGCCGCTTCGAGGGTGGCGCGGGCCGCCAGGGCGGCCGACTTGAGGTCGAAGGCATGGGCGAGGTCCTGGAAACCGGCGATGTCGGGATGGACGCCGACGTTCTGCATGCGCTTCTCGATGGCGTCCAGCTCCGCCAGTCCGGTGCGCAGGCCCTCTTCGTCCCGGACCACGCCGGCGTGCTCGGTCATCGTGTTGCGGATCGCGCGCTGGAGCGCCCGGACGTTCTCGGGGCCGTCCGCGGCCAGCAGCTCGTCGACCTCGGCGCGCGCCTCGGCCACGGCGGTCGCGGAACGGGGCTGCGCGGTGAGGGACGCCGAGTAGGCCGCCGCGGCCCGGCCGGTGATACGGCCGTAGACGAGGAGTTCGATCAGGCTGTTGCCGCCGAGGCGGTTGGCGCCGTGCAGACCGCTGGCGGCCTCACCGATGGCGTACAGACCGCGGACGTCGGTGCTGTGGTCCTCGGGACGGACCCAGACGCCGCCCATCGAGTAGTGGGCCGTCGGGGCCACCTCGATGGGTTCACGGGTGATGTCGAGCATCTGCAGGTCGAGGAGCGTCTGGTAGACCCGGGGCAGCCGGTTCATGATCGTCTGGCGGGGCAGGTGGGAGACGTCGAGCCAGACCCCGCCGTTCGCGGTGCCCCGGCCCTCCTTGATCTCGGTGTACGAGGCGAGGGCCACCCGGTCGCGCGTGGACAGTTCCATGCGCTCGGGGTCGTAGCGGTTCATGTACCGCTCGCCGAGGGCGTTGCGCAGGATGCCGCCCTCACCGCGGGCGGCCTCGCTGACCAGGGTGCCCGCGGCGTTCTCCGGTTCGATGATGCCGGACGGGTGGAACTGCACCAGCTCGGGGTCGCGCAGCCGGGCCCCGGCCTCGACGGCAAGGCGGAAGGAGTCGCCGGTGTTCTCGTCCCGGCGCGACGAGGTGCGGCGCCAGATGCGCGTGTGCCCGCCGGCCGCGAGGATCACGGCGTCCGCGTGGACGAGGTGGCGGGTGCCGTTGGTCAGGTCGAAGCCGTAGGCCCCGAAGACGGCACCGTCGTGGACCAGCAGGCGCGTGATGTAGACGCTGTCGAGTACCGGGATGTCCAACTGGACCGCGCGCCGGATCAGGGTGCGCTGGATCTCCAGGCCGGTGTAGTCGCCGGCGAAGGCGGTACGGCGGAACTTGTGGGCACCGAAGAAGCGCTGCGAGATACGGCCGTCCCCTTCGCGGGCGAAGGCCATGCCGTACCGCTCCAGGTCGTCGATGCCCAGGGCCGCGCCCTGGGTGACGATCTCCGCCGTACGGGGGTCGCCGAGCAGATAGCTCTCCTTGAGGGTGTCCGCGGCGTGCTGCTGCCAGGAGTCCTCGGGGTCCATCGTGGCCAGGGCCGCGTTGATGCCACCGGCCGCCAGGGACGTGTGGGTGTCCTCCTTGGGACGCTTGCCGACGGCGATGACGTCGACGCCGGCCTCGGCCAGCTCGATCGCCGCCCGCAGGCCGGAACCGCCGGTACCGATCACCAGCACAGTGGTGGAAAGACGTTGTTCGGTGAGAGGCACGCTTGCTCCCGTCGCTCTGGGTGGTCACTGACTAGGACCACGTCGGGCGGCGGTTTGTGACATCGGCAGCGCGCGCGTGTCACAACATTCCGGGGTCCCCGGTCATCTGGACGAACCCGACGACCGTGCGACAAGGCGCCGGGCGATGTCCGACGGCCGAAGAGGAGAGGACGGATGACGTACGTCATCGCACAGCCCTGCGTCGACATCAAGGACCGGGCGTGTGTCACCGAATGCCCCGTGGACTGCATCCACGAGGGCGCGCGCACGCTCTACATCAACCCGGCCGAGTGCGTCGACTGCCATGCGTGCGAGCCCGTCTGCCCCGTGGAGGCGATCTTCCACGAGGACGATCTGCCACGGCACTGGGCGCACTACCTCGCCGTCAACGCGGAGTACTTCGACGAGGCGGCCGCCCCGGCGCGCGCACGGCGTGACGCGGCCGGCGATCACCCGGTGGTCGAGGCACTGCCCCCGCAGAGCGGGCCGCACAAGAAGGAGATCTCCTTCTTCACCGCACGCAAGGAGGAGGCGGCCGACGCGGATCTGTGGTTCCCCTCCTGAACGGCCGCCGCCACCGAGCGTGCCCGGTCAGGAGGCGAGGGTGATCGTGGTGGGTGTTCCACTCCACGCCATGCGCGCGTAGGGGCACAACGCGTCGGCCTTCCGGATCAACTCGTCGGCCGTCGCGGGATCGACGCCGGGCCACCGCACCACCAGGTCGACGCGGAGCAGATAACCGCCGTCCTCCGGGGCCCGGCCGAAGGCGACGGTCGCCACGACGGAGATCGTCGCGGGGTCCAGCGCCTCCTGCCGGGCCAGCAGGCTGAGCGCGCCGTGGAAGCAGGCGGCGAAACCGGCCGCGAAGAGCTGCTCGGGGTTGGTCCCCCGGCCGTCACCGCCCAGCTCGGCCGGCATCCGCAGGTCGAGGTCCAGGGCCCCGTCGGACGAGCGTGCGTGGCCGGAGGCCCGCCCGTGCGAGGCCGTGCCACCGTGGACGGTCACCGCGGTGGTGTAGATGGGCGAGAACTCCTCCCCGTCGAAATCCTTCTCGGTCGACAGGGTGGGCAACTTGATCCGCTCGGTCACGGCATGGCTCCGGTGTCGTCGTGGTACGCGGCCCCGGCAGACGTCCGGGACGACTGGATGACCGACGAGCGACCGTTGTTGTGACTCCTGCCCCGTCGGCGGCCGAGGACCCGCACCGCAGGTCAGTCCCGCAGGGAGGCCACGTAGGGCGCCAGTTTGGCCGGGTTCATCACCCACATGAGCCGGTCGATGCCGTCCGCCGAGATGTCGGCGGTCAGCAGGGCGACGGCCTTCTCGCCGGAGAGGACCAGGACGGCCGGCCGGCCGTTCGCCTCGACCCACCGGACCTGCGACTGCGGCCAGAAGCGCGGAGCGAAGGCCACGAGGTAGCGCGAGACGTGGGGCAGCCCGACGACCGGGATCCTCGACGCGCCGCGCATCCCGTTGCCGTCCGTGTAGCTGACGACGTCGGCGGTGAGCACGTCCTCCAGGCCCGACAGGTCGCCCGTCCGCGCCGCGGAGAGGAAGACCTCCAGCAGCCGTCGATGGGCTGTCGGGGTAACGGCCTCCTTGCGTTCGGCGGCCAGGTGCTTGCGGCCCCGGCTCACCAGTTGGCGGGTGTTGGCCTCGGTGGTCTCCAGGATCTCGGCGATTCGCCCGTAGGGGTAGTCGAACGCCTCCCGGAGCACGTAGGCGGTGCGCTCCACGGGGTTCAGCTTCTCCAGGAGCAGCAGGACGGCCATCTCCACTGCCTCGGCCCGCTCCGCGCCCAGGTGCGGATCCTGCGTGGTGTCGACGGGCTCGGGGAGCCAGGGCCCGACGTAGGACTCCCGGCGCACCCGCGCGGACTGGGCCACGTTGATCGCCAGCCTCGTGGCGACCGTGGTCAGGAAGGCGGCGGGCTCGTGCACCTTCGAACGGTCGGTGCTCTGCCACCGCAGCCAGGTCTCCTGCACGATGTCCTCGGCCTCCGCCGCACTGCCCAGGACCCGGTACGCGATACCGAAGAGCTGCGGGCGCGCCGAGAGGAAGTCCTTCGTCGCCTGGTCGAGGGTGCCGGGTGGGGCGCCAGCGTGCATGGAACATCCCTTCTGGCTTCGTGCACCCCATGCTACAAGCGGGCGCGGGCGGGCGCGTCGGCGGAGGGGCGCACGCGTGCGCATGGATCCCACGGGTGGCACACCGTGGCAACGGGTCACCGTCGGACACGCACTGTCGTCGCGGACCAGGCGTCCTGCCGTCCCGCCCGCTCCCGCGGACGTGCCCTGTCACGGATCGATCGCGCACCCGGTCAGGACAGCGAACCGCCAGGGACCAGAAGGGGCACACCGTGTCGGACAGGACGCCGGCTCTCGACGCCGTGCACGGCATGCTGACGCTGTTGTTCGCCGTAGTGGCCCTGCACGTGCTGTGGCACGCCGTCCGGTCACCGGGTGCGGGCCGCCGTGACCGTGTGGACCTCGTCCTGCACTGTGCCATGGCGGCGGCCATGGCGGCGATGCCCTGGAGTTACGGCCCGCCCCTGTCCGGCCGGGCCGCGACGGTGTTCTTCACCGCCGCCGCGCTGTGGTTCCTGCTGACCGCCCGTACGGCGGTGGTGTTCGCCGACCGGCTGACGTCCGCCGTCGGCATGGCGGCGATGGCCTGGATGTCGCGGCCCCCGTCCGGCGCCGTCCCGGTCTCCGCCTCGGCCGCCGCCCAGGAGACCGTGGCCGCCGCGGGCGTCCCGGCCGCGCACCACACCGCGGCCCACGGCCACGCCGCCGACGCCTCGACGACGGCGACCCTGGTCACCGCCGTACTGACGGTGTATCTCCTCGGCTGCGCCCTGCGGTCGTTGACGCGCCCCATGCCCGCGCTGCGGACCGCCACGGACCCCGCGCACCGCGCCGCCGCCACGAACCCGTACGGGCACGTGCGCGACGGCGCGATGGCGTTGGGGACGGCCGTGATGCTGCTGCTGCCCCACTGACCGCCGTCACTCGATCCCGACCACGGCCTTGCCGCGCATCAGGAAGTCCGACAGGTAGCCGTCGTGGGGCACACCCGGAGCCATCCAGTACGTCGGGTGGTCACCGGCGTACACGTTGGCGATGGAGGGTTCCGCCACCAGCGCGTCCAGCAGTGCGCGATCGCGGGAGAGGACCGAGAGCACGAGTGTCCCGCGCAGCGGGGCGATGCCGTCCGAGCGACTCCAGGGCGCCACCCACACACAGGGGAAGGGGAGTTCGGTCCCCACCTGCGGGGCACCGGCGTCGGCGACCTGATGGACGGCGGGCCGCAGGACGGCACTTCCGTCCCCGAGGTCGTCGACGACGCCGTCACCGCCGAGCCAGGCGCGGGTCCCCGCCGCCACCGACCTCAGGTACGAGTCGAGGGCCAGGGCCCGGTCCAGCGGGCACACCGGGAGAACCGCCCGGGTGTCCTGAGGCGGCAGACCGGGCAGTTGGGACAGGCGCGCCGCGAGGGCCTCCGCGAGCGGTGCCGGGTCGCCCTCGACGAGGACGGCGGTGGCGTTGACGCACGCGGTGCCGGCCTCGTCGGCGACGGAGGCGACGATCGTGTCCAGGTGCTCCCGCCAGTCCGTGTCCGCCGTGACGAGGATCTTCGTCCGGCCGGGCCCCTGGGGCAGCACGCGGGCGTCGTGGGCGTAGCGGGCGACGACCTCGTCACCGCCGTACACCACCGCACGGTCGGCGCCGCGGATCAGCGTCCGCGCGGTCCGGTGGTCCGTGGGCAGCAGCGCCAGCCGGTCCTGGCCGATGCCCGCCCGGTGCAGCGCGCCGACCAGGCGGTACGGGGTGAACGGCTCGCGCCGCGACGGCCGTACGGCCACGCGGTAGCCGAGGGCCAGCGCCTCCAGCCACAGCCGGTGGACCCCCGGATGATTGCCGGAGGCGTTGACGGCGAACACCTCGCCCCGGCGCGCCCACACGGCGTGCCCGGCCCCGAGGGAGGGGTCCGGGCGCTCCCGGACCGTGCCGCGCGGCCTGCCCTGCTCGGCGGAGGCACGGGCGCGGCCGACGAACCTCGCCGTGCCGCGTGTCGCGTCGCGCACCACGGTCAGCGGGGTACCGGAGGTGCGGCTGACCAGGTACTCGTACTCGCGCACGCCCATCCCGCCGACGGTGCCGGTGGCGAACTCCTCGGCGGCCGCCGCCAGTAGCGTGTCCAGGCCGTCCGCCGGGACCGGCCCCGCCTTGCGCAGCGCGGCCAGCGCCCGGTCGACGTACACCGGCGGCACCAGACTCAGCCGCGCCACCTCGGCACCGGACACGTCCGTCACGGTCTCCGGGACACGGGTGCGGTAGGGACCGCGGGGGCCCAGGGCGTCCAGGTACACCGGCTCGGCGACATCGGCGGCGGCCATCAGTACACGCCCTCGATCACGGTCTCGCCCCGCACCGTGGGCACCGGCGCCACGTCCGCGACGGCGTCGCCCGCGTGACCGCCCGCGGGCCGGACGCGCACGGCCGTGTCGCGCTCGGCGTTGTGGGGGATGAGCATCGACTTGCTGACATGGCTGACGATCACCCGGCCGCGCTCGCCGAACCCGACGCGTTCCCCGGTGGCGGGGTCGACGACCGACAGGAACACGTACGGTGACACCGGGTCGAAGACGCAGGGCTGCGAGACGTCGAGACCGGCGCGTTCGAGCAGCGCCGTGAGCATCATGGTGTTGCCGTACATGCCGATCAGCGGCACTTCGGGGAAGACCTCCGTGGCCAGCAGGTGACGGGTGTCGGGGTCCATGTGGGTGCCGCCCCAGACGATCGCCCGGACCGAACCGTTGATCCGTTCCAGGAGGTCGTCCTCGCGGGCGAAGCGCTCCAGCAGGGGCGTGGTGGCGGCCAGGACACCGATGTCCTGGGTCAGCAGGATCCGTCGGCACTGTTCGACGAGGTGGTCGGTGTAGGACTCGACCTCGTCGGCGCGGCCCGTGGCGATCAGCTTCCGCACCCACCGGGGGTCCATGTCGATGCTCAGTCCCGGGCCGCCGAGCGAGGCCGCCGCCCGTTGCAGCACGTCCCCCACCAGATGCGGACCGGTCGGCGCCACGGTCAGCCACTGGGCACCGACGGGCAGGTTGTGCTCCCGCAGGCGACTGTCGACCTGTGCGGTGCTGTGCCGCATCCAGTCGTCGAGCTGGACGACCCGCTTGGGCGCCCCGGTCGTCCCGCCGCTGTCGAAGACGTTGAGCAGCCGGGCGTCGCCGCCGTAACCCCGGGGGATCAGGTCCGCCACCGGGACCTGGCGCAGTTCGTCGCTCAGGTCGGGGAAGAGCGCGAGGTCGTCCACGCCCCTGACGTCCCGGCGCGGATCGAAGGCGAGCCGTTCGGCCCGGTCCAGCCAGTAGCGGGAGCCGGTCTCCGGGTCGAAGTGCCAGCGCACGGCGGCGCGCACGAACTCGTCCGGATCCACACCGTCGGACGGTCCGGCGTCCAGGACGGCGGGGGAGTCGTACTTCATGAGGGGTCCTTCCTCGACACGGGCACCGGCCCGTGCGGATGGCGGGTGTCGCGACGGCGGCGAGCGGCGTAGGAGGCCCGTGGGCGCCCGGTCATCGGCTGAACAGTTCGAAGGCGACGGCGGGAGCGCCGTCGAACCGTGCGCGGTGGACGCCGGTGCTCTCGCCCAGGAAGCGGCGCGCGTACGTCTCGGGGTCCTCCCCGGTGAGGGCTTCGAGGTAGGTCCGGTGCCGCAGCAGGGACTGGACGCCCTGTTCGAAGCCAGGCTCGGCGGACACGGCGTGGGACGGTGCCGGTGAGTTGGCGACGGCCACCCAGCGGACGCCGTTCCAGGGCGACAGCCGCTGTTCGGCCAGTTCCGGGAAGATCCAGCGGTTGCCCGCGTCCGCCGCCGCGTCCAGCACCGCGCGCCCCACCGCCACGTGGTCCGGGGTGTTCCACGCCCCGGCGGCCCACGTGTCCCGGTGGTTCAGGGTGATCACCAGTTCCGGCCGGTGACGCCGAACGGCGGCGGCGATGTCGCGACGCAGGGAGACGCCGTACTCGATCACACCGTCCCGGTGGTCGAGGAACTCCACCGTGCGGACACCGACCGCCGCGGCGGCGGCCCGCTGTTCCGCCTCCCGCAGAGGGCCGGCCCGCCCGGGATCCAGGGTGTCGACGCCGGCCTCACCGCGGGTGGCGAGCAGGTACGTGACCTCCCTGCCGTCGGCCACCCAGGAGGCCACGGCCGCCGAGCACCCGTACTCGAGGTCGTCGGGGTGGGCCACCACGGCCAGGGCCCGCCGCCAGTCGTCCGGCATCGGGCGCAGCGGCGCGGGAGCGCTGCCGGTCACGCCCGGTCTCCCGTCGGCCGCTCGTGCGGGGGGAGCAGGCTCTCCAGCGGGACCGAGGGGTCGGCGAGGGCGGCGACGTCCGTCTCCGCGCCGGACTCGATCAGGGCGCGGATCGTCCCGATGACGTCCCACAGGTTGACGCTCATCCCCGCCAGCACCCGGTCGCCGGACATCCAGAACGCCAGGAACCGCCGCTCCTCGCGCGACCCGCGGAAGACGACGCGGTCGTAGCCGCCCGGTTCGGCGTACCCGGTGTACTCCATGCCGAGGTCGTACTGGTCGGTGTAGAAGTACGGCAGCCGGTCGTACACCGCGTCCTGGCCGAGCATGCTCAGCGCGGCGGTACGGGGCTGGTGCAGCGCGTTGGCCCAGTGCTCCACGCGCAGGTGCCGGCCGAGCCGGGGGTGGTAGGCGTTGGCGACGTCGCCGGCGGCGTGGACACCGGCGGCGGAGGTCCGCAGACGGGCGTCCGTCACGATGCCGTTGCGCACGTCGAGGCCCGCCTCCTCGGCCAGGCGGACGTTGGGCGTGATGCCCACCCCCACGACCACGGCGTCCGCGGGCAGGTGGGTGCCGTCGGCGAGCCGGACCCCGTCGACGCGGCCCCCGGTGCCGGTGACGGCCTCGATCCGGGCGTGGGGACGCAGGTCCACACCGTGGTCCCGGTGCAGAACGGCGAAGACCTCGGCCGCCTCCCGGCCCAGGACCTTCAGCAGGGGCAGCTCACCGCGCTCCAGCACGGTCACCTCCGCGCCGGCAGCCCGGGCCGCCGCCGCCGTCTCCAGCCCGATCCAGCCGCCGCCGACCACCACGATCCGGGCGCCTTCGGTGAACGCCTCCTTGAGGCGCTCGCTGTCGCCCACGCGCCGCAGGTACAGCACGCCCTCCAGGTCCGCGCCCGGCACCGACAGGCGGCGCGGCGAGGAACCGGTGGCCAGCAGCAGACCGGCGTAGGGCACACGACGGCCGTCGTCCAGCGTCACCGCCCGGCCACGCGCGTCGACGGACGTCACGCTCGTGCCCAGGACCAGATCGACGTCGTGGTCCCGGTACCAGCTCTCGGGGTGCACGTGGATGGACTCGCGGTCCTCCTTGCCCAGCAGGTAGCCCTTGGACAGCGGTGGCCGGATGTACGGGCGTTCCCGCTCGTCCCCGATCACGAGAAGCGGCCCGTCGTGGCCGTGCTCGCGCAGTTCCTCCGCGGCCTTGCCGGCGGCCAGGCCGCCCCCGACGATCACGAACGTCTTCGCACGCGGCATGAGATACCAGTCCCAGTCTGTGAGGCGCACACGGACCGAGTGGTCCGGTCACCCTTCAGACCGGGCGACCACACGCGTTGTGACACCGTGGCACGGTCCCACCCGGCCCCTGCTCCGGTTCACCGGTGGGCCGGCCTCGTCACGGCCAGAACACGCGGGTCGCCGTGCCCCGGCAGCGGGGCGAAGCCGTGCCGTGCCAGGTCGTCAATGAGGCGCGTGCGCGAGGCGGGCCACATCCAGAACGACTCCGTGTGCTCCCGCAGCACATGCCGTCCGCCGCGCACCCAGTAGTCGACCCGTGTGCGGATGCGGTATCCCGCCGCGGACATCGTCATGCGTCCGCCGTACACGTGCGCGCCCACCCGCTGCTCCGGCAGGCGGCGCACGACGTCGCGAGGGGGCAGCAGGGCGGGCGGCGGCTCCAGGAGGAGCGTGCCCCCGGGGGCCAGGGCCGCGTGGATCGCGGGCCACAGCGCGTCCCGCGCGGCCGGGGAGAGACAGGCGACGGTGTTGTGGCACACGGCCACGTCCGCCGCCGCGTACAGCGCCGCCTCGTCCAGGGCGTACGGGTGCACGGTCACGCGCTCGCGCTGACGCGCGGGCAGGGTGGCGAGGCGGGTCAGCAGGGACGTGCGCATGGCTCGCGCCGGCTCCACCGCGTGCACGCCGACCGCGGACTCGGCCAGGCTCATCAGCGTGACCCGGCCGGTCCCGGCGCCGATGTCCAGCACACCGAGACGGGCCCGCGCGACGTGCCGACCGTAGAGGTCGTGGACGCGTGCCGCGTCCCGGTCGGCCTGAAGGATGTCGTAGAACTCGGCGGTGACGGCGTAGGAGTCCGGGTCCGGCCGGGACACCGGTGCTCCGGTGATGACGGGGTGCATGTCCAGCTAGACAGCGTGTGAGCCGGGCCTGTGACAGCGGGTGCCCCGCGGGAGCCCGCCCGACGCGTCCGAGGTGATGCCCGTCACGGGGGTTGGACTGTCACAAGTGCGTGGCACACGCAGTCAGTTCTCTGGTTCCGACCTCGCGGAACCCGGAGGGAAAGCAGAGCACGCCGTCATGACCGTGAGAACCCCGCAGGTATGGCTGCCCGCCCAGTTCGCCGATCTCACCGACCTGCCACCAGGACTGGAGTACGCCCGCTGGGACGGCCGTTCGGCCTACCCGTCGGACCCGGCGGAGGTGGAGTTCTACGTCCCGCCGCTGACCAAGGACATCGATGTCATCGGCAGGCCCCTGCCCCGCATGACACGTCTGCGTGCGGTGCAGGCCCTGAGTTCCGGCACGGACGAACTGCGCGCGGAGCTGGACCGGCTCCCTCACCCGGTCACCTTGTGCAACGCGGGCGCGGCCCCCGCTCCGAGCACGGCCGAACTGGCCCTGACCCTGATCCTCGCCTCGCTGCGGGGCATACCGGAGTCGGTCCGCGCCCAGGACGGCGGGGCGTGGAGACCGGAGGTCTTCCGGTCCCTGTACGGGCGGTCCGTGCTCATCGTCGGCCACGGCGCCGTCGGCTCCGCGCTGGAGGAGCTCCTGGTGCCCTTCGGATGCGCGGTGACCCGTGTCGCCGGCGCGGACCGGGACGCACCCCGGGGTCCCGTCCGCTCCGCCGCACACCTGCCCGGCCTCGTGGCCGACGCCGACGTCGTCGTGCTGTCCGTCCCGCTGACCCCGCAGACCCGCCGGCTCTTCGACGCGGGCATGCTGGCCCGCATGAAGGACGGCGCCCTGCTCGTCAACGTGGCACGCGGGGCCGTGGTCGACACCGACGCCCTGCTCAAGGAGACCCACGAGGGCCGGCTGCGGGCCGCGCTCGACGTGACCGACCCCGAGCCGCTCCCGCCGGGGCATCCGCTGCGGGAGACACCCGGCGTGCTGATCACGCCGCACGTCGGCGCGTTCACGTCTTCCCTGTGGCCCCGCCTGGAACAGCTCGTCCGGCACCAGTTGAGCCGTTTCGCCGCAGGTGAGGAGCTGGAGAACGTCGTGCCCCGCTGACGCCCGGCCCGGGACGGGAGCCGCGCCGGGCCGTCCCGTCGCCGTCCCGTCCGGGGCGCCGCCGCATGTCACACCCGCACCGACTCGCCGGTCATGCTGACGACAGCAGTACGCGAATCATGTCGAACAGCACAGCGTCGGACGAGTCGGATTCGTCGCGCCAAACGTGTGTCGGACGGACTTCCCGGCCGGGCGATTCGCGGGGGCGTCCCCCCACCCCCGCCACGGCCGCACGGTGGCCGGAAGCCCTCGCGCCGCGCCAGTGCCGCGGATCCACGGCCGAGCCCGCCACCGAGGCGCCGGTGAGCTGCGGGTGACGCAGAAACGAAGGGTGAAGAGATGGGCCACGACAGCCGGCCGGTGGAGCCGGAGCAGAAGCGCGCGGGGGAGAGGCTCGCCCGATGGGCGGACAGCCGGCTGGGCCGGCGCCCTGTCGCGCGCTCCGTCCGGCGCCTGGTCTTCCCCGACCACTGGTCGTTCATGCTCGGCGAGATCGCGCTCTACAGTTTCGTGATCCTGCTGATCACCGGTGTCTATCTGAGCCTCTACTTCCACCCCTCCTCCGACCTCGTGATCTACCAGGGCGACTACGCCCCGTTGCGCGGGCAGTTGGTGTCGGAGGCCTTCGACTCGACCCTGCACATATCCTTCGACGTCCGCGGCGGCCTGCTCGTCCGCCAGGCCCACCACTGGGCGGCCCTGGTCTTCGTCGCCGCCGTCCTC
Organism: Streptomyces rubrogriseus; assembly: GCF_027947575.1. Classification (NCBI taxonomy): domain Bacteria; kingdom Bacillati; phylum Actinomycetota; class Actinomycetes; order Kitasatosporales; family Streptomycetaceae; genus Streptomyces; species Streptomyces rubrogriseus. Next base: position 3,259,312 of record NZ_CP116256.1, read on the forward strand.
GCCCACATGCTGCGGGTCTTCTTCACCGGCGCGTTCCGCAAGCCGCGGGAGCTGAACTGGGTGCTGGGGTTCGGAGTGCTCGTCCTGGCGATGTTCGCGGGCCTGACCGGCTACGACCTGCCGGGGGACCTGCTGTCCGGCACCGGCCTCCAGGTCGTGAACGGCACGATCCTGTCGATCCCCGTCGTCGGGACCTATCTGTCGTTCTTCCTCTTCGGCGGTGAGTTCCCCGGCGACGACCTGATCGCCCGCTTCAACGCCCTGCACGTCCTGGTCATCCCCGCACTCATGGTCGTCCTCATCGTCGGCTACGTGGTCCTGGCCCTGCGCCACCGGCCCGCTCAGTACCCCGGACCCGGCCGTACCCGCGACAACGTCGTCGGCCTTCCGGCCAAGGTGTACGCCGTGAAGGCCGTCGGATACTTCTTCCTCGTGACCGGCGTGATCTTCTTCATGGCCGCCGTCGCCGAGATCAACCCCGTCTGGGACTACGGCCCCTTCCGTCCCGACCAGGTCTCCGCCGGATCCCAGCCCGACTGGTACATGGGCGTCGCCGACGGACTGCTGCGCGTCATGCCCGGCTGGGAGATCGACTTCTGGGGCCACACCCTGGCGCTGGACAACCTGCTGCCGCTGCTGGCCGGGACGCTGCTCTTCCTGGCCATGGGCGCCTATCCGTTCCTGGAGGCCTGGGTGACGGACGACGACAGCGAGCACCACCTGCTGGACCGTCCCCGCAACCGCCCGGTACGCACCGCCCTCGGCGTGGCCTGGCTCAGCGTCTACGCGGTGGCCCTGATCGGTGCCGCCAACGACATCATCGCCACCCGCCTGCACGTGTCCGTCAACGACGTGACCTGGGCCGTGCGCGTCGGCCTCTTCGTCGTCCCGGTCCTGGCCTTCGTCGTCACCAAGCGGGTGGCACTGGGACTGCAGCGCAGGGACCGCGACCTGGTGCTGCACGGCCGCGAGACCGGCGTCGTCAAGCGCCTGCCGCACGGTGAGTACGTCGAGGTGCACGAGCCCCTCGACCCGGCGCGACTGCACACGCTGACCTCGCACGAGCAGAACCGGCCCCTGGACGCCGTACCCCCGCGCGACGGGGACGGTGCCGTGGCCCGCAGCACACAGCGCCTGCGCACCGGGCTCAGCGGCTTCCTCTACGGCCCCGGCACGCAGGTCCCCAAGCCCACGGCGACCGAGCACGAGGAGATCACCGGTCGGCACGGGTCCTGAACCGCGAGGCGACGCACACGGGCGGAGACCATCTTCACACCATGTCACGCATTTGATGGGTCTCCGGTCTAAAAGGTGAAAAGGCGACACAACGTGCCGCACACACCGATCACGATCCCGCCCGAAAGGCATGCGACATGAACCGCACCTCCCGCACCAGCCGGACCCGTACGACGATGACCGTCCTGGCCGGCGCCGGTGTCGCCGCCGGCCTGCTCGTCACCACGATCGCCCCGGCCTCCGCCGACAAGCGTCCGGCCGACCGCGGCGACAAGCCCACCGTCGTCCTGGTCCACGGTGCGTTCGCCGACTCCACGAGCTGGAACGGCGTCATCGACAAGCTCCGGCACGACGGCTACCCGGTGGTCGCCGTCGCCAACCCGCTGCGCTCCCTGAGCGGCGACTCCGCCTACCTCGAGGACGTCCTGGCCGGCATCGAGGGACCCGTCGTCCTGGCCGGTCACTCCTACGGCGGTTCGGTGATCAGCAACGCCGCCACCGGCAACAAGAACGTCAAGGCGCTGGTCTACCTCGCCGCCTTCCTCCCCGAGAAGGGCGAGAGCGCGGTCGACCTGTCCGGGCGGTTCCCCGGCAGCACCCTCGGCGAGGCACTCCGCCCCGTGCCGGTGACGAACGCCGACGGTTCCCAGGGCACCGACCTCTACATCCGAAACGACAAGTTCCGCCACCAGTTCGCCGCCGACGTCTCCCGTAACAAGACCGACCTGATGGCCGTCACCCAGCGACCGGTCACCGAGGCGGCCCTGGCCGAGGGAGCGGGCGAACCGGCCTGGAAGACCATCCCCTCCTGGGTCCTGGTCGCCACCAAGGATCTCAACATCCCCGCCCAGGCCCAGGAGTTCATGGCCCGTCGGGCCGGTGCCCACACCACCGAGGTGCGATCGTCCCACGCGGTCAGCGTCTCGCAGCCCGGAAAGGTCACCGGCGTCATCGAGGACGCCGCCCGCTCGGTGCGCTGAGAGCGCACCCGTGATCGAAGGGCCGGTGGTTCGCCACCGGCCCTTTCCCGACCCCGCGCCGTGTGCGTGTCGCGCACCGGTTCCCGGCCGCCCAAGGACGGACTCATGCGCCGCGAACCGCGGATCATCCCGATAGGTCCCGGCCAACTCGCCCGCACCGTGGCGATGCACCGCCGCTGCTCCCCGCAGACCCTGTGGAGCCGCTACCACCGGGCGATGGCCGACCCCCGCACGTATGTGCCCACTCTGCTGTCCCGCCCAGGATCGGTACACCTGGCCGCGGTGGGCGCCACCGGACGCATCGTCGCCGTGGGCCACCTGATGCCGGATCGGACTGCCGCCGAGGCGGCGCTGCTGGTCGAGGACTCCTGGCAGGGCCGGGGACTCGGGACCCGACTGCTCCAGCACCTGGCCGAGCACGCGTGGACCGGCGGCTGGACGACGCTCTACGGCCTCTTCCTGGCCGGCGACGAGCGGATCGACGCCATGCTGCGGCACGCGCCGGTTCCTGTGCGGCGCACGGAGGAGGGCGGCGCCGTCACCGCACGGGTACAGGTCCACGACTTGACGGCCCACGCGTCCGTCCCCCGTCAGTGACGCGTACGGAAGAGCCGGTGCGGGCATCGCCCGCACCGGCTCTCCCCGTTCACGCAGCGGCGTCGGGATACAGATCGTCCTCGAACGCCGCCGACTCCAGGAGCGCCTTGACCGACGTCAGGTAGCGGGCCGCGTCCGCCCCGTCCACCAGCCGGTGGTCGTACGACAGCGACAGGTGCACCAGATCCCGGACGCCGATCACCTCCTCGTCACCGACGCGCACGACCCCCGGCCTCCTGACCGTGGCGCCCACGCCGAGGATCGCGGCCTGGTTCGGCGGCACGATGACGGTGTCGAACAGTGCGCCGCGCGAACCCGTGTTGGAGATCGTGAAGGTCGCACCCGACACGTCGTCCGGGGTCAGGTGACCACCGCGGGCCCGGTCGGCGAGGTCGTGGACGGCCCGGGCGAGCCCGGCGACGGTGAGGTCACCGGCCGCCTTGACGACCGGGGTCATCAGACCGGCCTCGGTGTCGACCGCGATCCCGATGTTCTCGGTGTCGAAGTAGGTGATGGTCCCCTCGTCCTCGTTGATCCGGGCGTTGACGACCGGATGCGCCTTCAGCGCCTGGGCGGCTGCCTTGACGAAGAAGGGCATGGGGGAGAGCTTGAGGCCCTCCCGGGCGAGGAACCCGTCCTTCGCCCGGTTCCGCAGACGCATCAGCCGGGTGACGTCGGCCTCGACCGTCGAGGTGAGCTGAGCCTGCTCCAGCAGTGCCTTCTTGAGGTTGTTGCCGATGGCCCGGCGGATACGGGTCATCGGAACAGTGCGGCCGCGGAGCGAGGACGCGTCCTCCGCCGGGGCGGCGCGCACCGGCGCGGGCGAGGGCGCGGGGGGAGCCGGAACGGCGGACGCGGCAGGCGGCACGAAAGACTCGGCCGGAGCCGGAGCCGGAGCCGGAGCCGGAGCCGGAGGGGGAGTGGGAGCCGGTGCCGGAGGGGGAGCCGGTGCCGCAGGCGCGGGCGGGGCCGCGGGGGTCGTGTCCGGCGCGCCGATGATGCCGAGGCCGGCACCGACCTCGACGGTGTCGTCCTCGGCGGCGAGGATCTCCAGCAGGACGCCGGCGGCGGGGGAGGGGATCTCGGTGTCCACCTTGTCGGTCGACACCTCCAGCAGGGGCTCGTCGGCCTCGACACGGTCACCGACCTGCTTCAGCCAGCGGGTCACGGTGCCCTCGGTGACGGACTCGCCGAGAGCCGGCAGGGTCACGGAAACGGTCATGATGACGTTCAACTCCTCACGGAACGACGGGGCGCCTGGCCCGGCCGGACCTGTCGTGCACGGCCCGCGTCGGACGACGCGGGCGGTAGGGGGCGCCTCGTACGGGGGTTCAGCGGTCGAGGCCGTACTGCGCGCGGGCCCGCGCGACGGTCTCCGGCGGGACCTGCCCCGCCCGGGCCAGACGGTCCAGTGCGGTCACCACGATCGACTCGGCGTCGACCCGGAAGTAGCGGCGCACGTCCTCACGGGTGTCGGACAGCCCGAAACCGTCGGTGCCCAGGGAGTAGTAGTCCTGCTCGACCCACTGGCCGATCTGGTCGGGCACCTGCCGCATCCAGTCGCTGACGGCCAGCACCGGCCCCGGCGCCCCGGCCAGGGCACGAGTGACGAACGGGGCGCGTTCCTCGCCCCGCGTCCGGGCGTCGTCGGCACGCATCGCGTCCCGGCGCAGCTCCGTCCAGGACGTCACCGACCACACGTCGGCGTGCACGCCCCAGTCGGAGGCGAGCAGTTCCTGCGCGCGCAGGACCCAGTGGATCGCCGTACCGGAGGCGAGCAGCTGGAGCCGGGGCCCGGCCGCGGGCGCTTCGGCGGTCCGGTACCGGTAGATGCCCCGGACGATGCCCTCCTCGATGCCGGGGACCGGCGGCATGGCGGGCTGGTGCTTGGGCTCGTTGTACACGGTCAGGTAGTAGAAGACGTCCTCGGGCCGCTCGCCGTACATGCGGCGCAGACCGTCCCGGACGATGACCGCGATCTCGTAGGCGAACGCCGGGTCGTAGCTGACGGCCGCCGGATTGGTGGCGGCGAGCAGGTGCGAGTGGCCGTCCCCGTGCTGCAGGCCCTCGCCGGTCATCGTCGTGCGTCCGGCGGTGCCGCCGACCACGAAGCCGCGGCCCATCTGGTCGCCCAGCGCCCAGAACTGGTCGCCGGTGCGCTGGAAACCGAACATGGCGTAGAAGATGTAAAAGGGGATCATGGGTTCGCCGTGCGTGGCGTACGACGTGGCTGCGGCGGCGAACTCGGCGACGGAACCGGCCTCGGTGATGCCCTCGATGAGCAGCTGCCCGGTCGTGCTCTCCAGGTAGTGGAGCAGTTGGTCCGCGTCGACCGGGTCGTAGGTCTGGCCCTGCGGCGAGTAGATGCCGGCGGTGGGGAACATCGACTCCATGCCGAAGGTGCGCGCCTCGTCGGGGACGATCGGCACCCAGCGGGCCCCGCTGCGCGGGTCGCGCATCAGGTCCTTGACCAGCCGGACCAGTGCCATCGTGGTGGCCATCTCCTGGTGGCCGGACCCCTTCGCCAGGTCCTCGAAGGGCTTGGCGGGCGGTTCCGGCAGCGGCTTGGCGACCACCCGGCGCACGGGCGCGGGCCCGCCCAGCGCGGCCCGGCGTTCGCGCAGGTATCGCACCTCGGGCGAGTCCTCCCCGGGATGCCAGAACGGGACCTGGTCGCCGGCGAGCGCGCTGTCGGGGATGGGCAGCTCCAGCAGGTCGCGCATGGCGCGGAACTGCTCCATGGTGAGCTTCTTCATCTGGTGGTTGGCGTTGCGCGACTCGAACGCCGGGCCCAGCGTGTGGCCCTTCACCGTCTGGGCGAGGACCACCGTCGGGGCGCCCCGGTGTTCCACGGCGGCCCGGTAGGCGGCGTACACCTTCAACGGCTCGTGTCCGCCCCGCGAGTTCTCGAACAGCTCGACCACCCGCGCGTCGCTCAGGGAGGCGGAGAGCGCCGACAGGGCGTCACCCGTGAAGAAGTGCTTGCGTATGTAGGCCGCGTCCCGCGCGGCGAGCGTCTGCATCTGGGCGTCGGGCACCTCGCCGAGGCGCCGTACCAGGTCGCCGGTGGTGTCCTGCCCCAGCAACGGGTCCCAGGCCTCGCCCCAGAGCGTCTTGACCACGTTCCAGCCCGCGCCCCGGAACCGTGCCTCCAGTTCCTGGACGATCTTCGAGTTGGACCGTACCGGGCCGTCCAGGCGCTGGAGATTGCAGTTGATGACGAAGGTCAGGTTGTCCAGGTTCTCGCGGGAGGCCAGGGTCAGGGCGGCCGTCGACTCCGGCTCGTCCATCTCCCCGTCGCCCAGGAACGCCCACACCCGTGACGCGGAGGTGTCCTTGATGCCGCGGGCGTGCAGATAGCGGTTGAACCGGGCCTGGTAGACGGCGCTGAGGGGGCCCAGTCCCATGGAGACCGTCGGGAACTCCCACAGCCACGGCAGCCGCCGGGGGTGCGGATAGGACGGAAGCCCGTGGCCGCCTGCCTCCCGGCGGAAGGCGTCCAGTTGGCTCTCGCTCAGCCGTCCCTCCAGGAAGACCCGGGCGTAGATGCCGGGGGAGGCGTGGCCCTGGACGAAGAGCTGGTCGCCGGAGCCGTCCCCGTCCTTGCCCCGGAAGAAGTGGTGGAAGCCGATCTCGTAGAGCCAGGCCGCCGAGGCGTAGGTGGAGATGTGGCCGCCCAGCCCGAGGCGCGCGCCGCGGGTGACCATCGCCGCCGCGTTCCACCGGTTGAGCGCGGTGATCCTGGACTCCATCTCCAGGTCACCGTCGAACTCCGGCTGCGCGGCGGCGGGAACGGTGTTGATGTAGTCCGAGTGCAGCAGCCCCGGCAGGGACATGCCCGTGCTCGCGGCGAACTCGTGCACCCGCCGCAGCAGGTACACCGCCCGTTCCGGCCCCGCGTTGCGCACGACGGCGTCGAGGGAGGCCCGCCACTCGGCGGTCTCCTCGCGGTCGCGGTCGGGCAGCTGGTCGAGCTCACTGATCGCAGGTGTTCCGGTGGGCCGGGAGGGTTCACTCATGGCAGCCTTCTTGTCACGGCGTGGGTGTCGGCGGCACCGGCCGCGGACACGGTGGTTGTCGCGGGGCGACAGGTCTGAGGGGAGACCCGGGCGACGGGCAGCGCCGCCCGGCGGGGTCAGCGGCTCTTGAGCCACTCGGTGAACGTGTGATGGGCCAGCCGGGCGTCCGGCCCGGGAAGCAGGGCCCGCTCCTCGAGCACCGCGCCGAAGAACGGGGCCCGCGCGTCGGCGATCACCGGGCCGGGCCGGCCGAGGAGAGCGAGTACGTCGGCCGTCATGTCCTCCAGCCGGAGCTCCTCCGGCCCGGCTGTCTCGACCACGCCGAACTGCGGCAGTCCCACCGCGACATGGGCGAGGAGCGCGGCGACGTCGTCGGCCGAGACGGGGCGCAGCAGCAGCGGCGGCACATGGACGCCGTCGGGCCGGGTACCGGCCGCGGCGGCGGCCTCCACGGACTCGTGGAACGGCGTGGCGCGCACCACGGAGTACGGCACGGTGGTGTGCCGGACCAGGTCCTCCTGCGCCGCCTTGGCCTGGAAGTAGCCCGCCCCGATCCGGTCGGAGCCCACCACCGAGAGCGCCACGTAGTGCTCGACGTTCGCCGCGGCGGCCGCCTGGAGGAGGTTGCCCGTCGCGGTGGTGAAGAACGCCGTGCCGGCCTGCTGACGCCGGGAGGGCGCGTCGGTGACGTCCACGATCACCTCGGCGCCGCGCAGCGCCCGGTCCAGGCCCTGGCCGGTGCTGACGTCGACTCCTTCCCCGCGCGACACCGGCACGACCTCCACCCCGTGGTCCCGGAGCCGCACGACGGTCCGGGAACCGATCAGTCCGGTGGCACCTGCAACGACGACTCTCATCTGCGTCTCCTCCGTCGGGGGCCGATGACCCCGCTGGGTGTCGAGGGCGGATCGTGGCGGATGCGGAGTGCCACCGTGCCCGTCTCTCCTAGACAGATCGCAGGTCCTTCGTGTGACACCGTGCGGGACGGCCGCCGCCGACCGCCGTGGCGCGGTGTCACAGACCCGCCCGGTACCCGGTCAGGAGGGCGAGCGGTCATCACGACCGGAGACGACCCCGTGACGGCGGACGACGTGCCGCCCGGTCACGGCGGAACCACGGAAGGTGCGACTCGATGTCGGAGAATGCACAGCACGCCCACCACGGACACGGAACCGGCGACGCGGACGGCCCGAGCTGGACCCGCGCGGCGAAGATGATCCAGGACGCCTCGCCGATCGTCGTCCCCGAGGGCGCCTCGGCGATGACCATCCACGTCGAGTGGGAGCCCGGCGACCCCGGCACTCCGCCGCACCGCCACTCCGGACCGGCGTTCGGTTACGTCATCAAGGGCGCCGTCCGCTTCGAACTGGAGGGTGAGCCCGAGCGTGTGGTCGAGGCCGGCGGCACCTTCTGGGAGCCGGGCGGCGACGCCATCCACTACCAGGACGGCAACGCGCTCAGCGACGAGAAGACGGAGTTCGTCGTCACGATGATGTGCGCGCCCGGCAAACCCATGCTCGAACTGGTCGACGAGGCGGAGCTGAAGGAGCGCGCCCACCTGCGCGCACCCCGGCCCACCGCCTGACCCTCGGCCGGGGCACTCACGACGGGGCCCCGCACCCGTGACACCGGCCAGGCCGGGAGGTCACGGATGCGGGGCCCCGTCGCTGTGCGGTGTCAATGGCTCCCGCTCCTACCCGTGCTCCTACTCCACGAAGTACGAGTCGTGCCGGTCGAAGAACGCGGCACGCTCCTCCTCGGAAGCGTGCCCCAGCCGGGAGACCTGCTCGAAGTACTCCTCGCGCGGGGCGCCCGGGGTGAACAGCAGCAGCATGTCGGCCGGTGCGTCGGAGTCGTTGCGGAAGGCGTGCAGCCCGCCCTGGGGGACGTGCAGGAAGTCACCCTTGCGGGCGTCGACCCACTGCACACCGTCGAACACGCGCACGGTCCCGTCCAGGATGAAGAAGGACTCCGAGATCCGCTTGTGGAAATGGGTCTTGGGGCCGCCCGCCCGGGGCCGCATCTCGACCCGGTACAGCCCGAACTCGCCCCGTGTGGTGGCCGTGGTGGCCAGATAGTGGGTGGCGTCCTTTCCGGTACCGCTCTCACCCAGGTTCGGCGGTGTGGTGGCCGGCCGGAAGACGGCGCTGACCTCGCCGTCCTCACCCCAGTACTTCTGCTCCGGGTACGGGTACGACATGTCTGGTTCCTTTCGTACGGCAAGCGCTGCGCGCGGCGCCGGTTGTCATTCGACGGCCTGATGATGGGCGAAGCGGGACACCAGCGGGGGTTCCGTCAGCCAGCCGTGGGTGTGCCCGTGCGCCGGACGAGGGGCGGTGGCGGGTCGGCGCAGCGTGCCGAAAGCGACCCCCGCGCCGACGGCGAGGAGGACCGCGCACAGCGGCATGGCGCGGCCGAACGAGGCGTCGAAGGCCGTGTCCGACCGGTAGGCCTCCGGGCCCATCCCGACCAGCAGCGGGAGTGCCGCGACGGACACCAGCCCCGCCGCCCGGGCCGCGGCGTTGTTGATGCCGCTGGCCAGTCCGGCGTTCGAGGCGTCCACCGAGGCGAGCAGGGTCACGGTCAGGGGGGCGACCATGACGACCATGCCGGCGCCCATCACCAGGAGGGCCGGGAGGATGTCCTGGATGTAGGACGCGCCCGGACCGACCCGCAGCATCAGCAGCATCCCCGCTCCGCACACCAGCGGGCCGACGGTGAGCGGGGCCCGTGGCCCCAGCCGCTGGGCGAGCATCCCGGCGTGGGACGAGAACAGCAGCATCAGCACGGTGTTCGGCAGCATCGCCGCTCCGGCGGCCAACGCCGAGTACCCGACGACGATCTGCAACTGCAGCGCGGTCAGGAAGAAGAACCCGCCCGTCCCCGCGTAGACGCACAGGGTGATGACGTTGACGGCGGTGAACTGCCGGGAGGAGAAGATCGCCGGCGGCATCATGGGGTCGGCGCTGCGTCGTTCGACGCGGAGGAACGCGGCCCCCGCGACGACACCGCCGACGGCCGCGGCAACGGCCACGGTCCCGCCGTCGCGCGCCTCCGTCAGCGCATAGGTGACCAGCGCCAGGGCCAGGGCTCCCAGGACGGCGCCGGGAACGTCGAAGCCGACCCCGCGCCGGGCCCCCGCGCCGGCCGTGGACACTGCTTCCTTGCGCGGTGCGCCCATGGACTCCGGAACATGGCGCAGGGCGACGGGGACGCACAGCAGCGCCGGGACGGCACTCAGTACGAAGGTCCAGCGCCAGCCGGGCCCGTCCACCAGCCACCCGCCCAGGAACGGGCCCAGAGCGGCGCCGATGCCGCCGAATCCGGACCACAGGCCGATCGCGCGCGGCCGGTCGTCCGGATGGAAGGAGGCCTCGATGATCGCCAGTGACCCGGGCGTGAGCAGCGCGCCCCCGACGCCCTGCAGGGCCCGGGCGGCGATGAGCGTGGTGGTGTCCGGGGCCATGGAGCACAGCAGGGAGGCGACCGCGAACCACACCAGGCCCAGCACGAAGACACGACGCCGCCCGAACCGGTCGCCCAGGGAACCGCCCAGCAGGATGAGCCCCGCCAGGGTCAGCATGTAGGCGTTCACCGTCCACTGGAGGACGCCGAGACCGGCGTCGAAGTCCTGGCCGATGCGCGGGAGCGCGATGTTGGTGACGGTCGAGCCGAGCAGCACGACGCCGGAGCCGAGGACGGTGGCCAGTAGCGTCCACCGCCCACGGGCGCCGGCGATGCGGAGGGGGGCGGTGCTCTCGGGAGCGGGGGAGCGGTTCATGTCGAGTCCTGTGGTGGCGTGGCCCGAGCGGTCCGTCGCCTGCTCGGGGGTCGGGGTGAGCAGGCGACGGACGGTACGCGTCCGGCCGAGCTGCCGCGCGGCCGGAAAGGCCGCGTCAGCCGAACATGCCGGGCTGGTAACCGCCCGCGGGCTGCTGGTTGATGACGTTGATGCGGTTGTAGGCGTTGATGACGGCGATCAGCGAGATCAGCGCGGCGAGCTGGTCCTCGTCGTAGTGCTTCGCGGCCTCGGCCCACACCTCGTCCGAGACACCGCCGGAGGCGTCCGCGAGGCGGGTCCCCTGCTCGGTCACCGCCAGGGCCGCGCGCTCGGCGTCCGAGAAGACCGTGGCCTCGCGCCACACGGCGACCAGGTTCAGTCGCTGCTGGTCCTCGCCCGCCGCGGCGGCGTCCTTGGTGTGCATGTCCGTGCAGAAGCCGCAGCCGTTGATCTGGCTGGCCCGGATCTTCACCAGCTCCTGGGTGGCGACCGGAAGAGCCGACTGGACCGCCGCTCCCGCCGAGTTCAGGTGCTTCATGACCTTGCCCGCGAGGGCGTTGCCGAAGTAGTTGATGCGCGCGTCCATGACGTATCTCCTCAAGGGTGGAACGGTTACGGACCATTGACCGGGTGTCCGCGCGTTCTGTGACAACCGGATCGGTCCCCGTGCGCGCGTCCTTCCGTCTCCCCGGCCCCGGAGTCCGCAGACCTGACACACCTCAGGGCACACCGTGTGAAGAGAAGCGCCTCGCGGGTCGCATTCGGTGTGGTCGCCGACCACGGGCGTAGCATCGAACGAGTGGACCAGGCCCGTCGGCCCGAGTCGGCGCCGCCCCCCCCCCCGGGCCCCGGGTACGGCGGGCGCACCATCCCCCAGCGAACTCCAAGGTGATCACCATGGCTACCGAGAGCGTCCTGCACCCGAGTCTCATCGTCCCGATCGGACACGTCGAGCCCGTTCCCCGCCGCATCCGGGGGATGGTCGGGGGCCGTGTCGCCTTCGACACCCGCCGCGCGCTGTACGTGTGGGAGTGGCAGGCGTATCCGCAGTTCAGCATCCCGATCGAGGACTTGGTGGAGGGCGCGCTCGACGACGACAAGCACACCGAGCAGCTCGGTGCCGGGCCCGCTCACCGACACACCCTGCGGGTCGGTCCGGAGGTCCGCGCGGGAGCGGCGTGGGTCTGGGGGGAGGGCTCCCCCGAAGCCCTGCGCGACACGGTGCGCTTCGAATGGGAGGCGCTGGACGCCTGGTTCGAGGAGGACGAGCCGGTCTTCGTCCATCCGCGCAGCCCGTACTCGCGCGTGGACGCGCTGCGTTCGCGCAGCACCGTCCGGGTCGAGGTGGACGGCGTCGTACTGGCGGAAGCCGCCGGCTGCGTGAAGCTGTTCGAGACCGGCCTGCCGACCCGCTACTACCTCGACCCCATGAACATCGACTGGACCCGGCTGCGGCACTCCGACACCGTGACCCGGTGCCCCTACAAGGGAACGACGAGCGACTACTGGTCGTTCGACGGCGGCACCGGCGCCCACGAGGACATCGCCTGGACCTACGACTTCCCGACCATCCACGCCAACCGCATCGCCGGACTGACCGCGTTCTACAACGAGCACGTCGATCTGTACGTCGACGGCTTCCTGCTGCCGAAGCCGGTGGATCCCACCCGGGTGGCCTCCGACTAACCGGAGCATGGTGCGGGCCCGACGCGTCACACATCGACTCCTCACACGGTCTCATGAGGTGGAAAGCCATCCAAAAGCCTCAACACCGCAAGGAGTGACCATGAGCGACCTCGTTCTCGAGCCCGCCGCGCAGGACTTCGCCAACGCCACCGCCAAGCCGCCGTTGCTGTACGAACTCGGTGTCGAGGGAGCCCGCAAGCTGCTCGACGACGTCCAGTCCGGTCCGGTGGAGAAGCCGGACGTGGACGAGACGTGGATCACCGTGCCCGCCGAGGTCGGTGACGTGCGGGTGCGCATCGTCAAGCCCGTCGGCACCACCGGTGTGCTGCCCGTCATCCTCTACGTGCACGGCGGCGGCTGGATCCTCGGAAACGCCGGGACCCACGACCGTCTCGTGCGGGAACTGGCCGTGGGCGCGGAGGCGGCCGCGGTCTTCGTCGAGTACGACCGCTCCCCGGAGGCGAAGTATCCCGTCGCCATCGAGCAGGCCTACGCCACCGCCCAGTGGGTCACCACCAAGGGCGCCGACGAGGGCCTGGACGGCTCCCGCATGGTCGTCGCCGGCGACTCCGTCGGCGGCAACATGAGCGCCGCCCTCACCCACCTGGCCAAGCGGCGCGGCGACGTGACCTTCCTGCACCAGTCCCTCTACTACCCCGTCACCGACGCCGGGCAGGACACGGAGAGCTACCGCGTCTTCGCGCACGGACCGCACCTGACCGCGAAGGCCATGGAGTGGTTCTGGAACGCCTACGCCCCCGATCCGGCGGAGCGGGACCAGATCACGGCCTCGCCGCTGCGCGCCACCCTGGAGGACCTCCAGGGCCTGCCTCCGGCGTTCGTCGTGGTCGACGAGAACGACGTGCTGCGCGACGAGGGCGAGGCCTACGCCCGCAAGCTGATCCAGGCCGGGGTGCCGACCACGAGCGTCCGCTACAACGCCAGCCTGCACGATTTCATGATGCTGAACCCGGTCCGCGGAACGCAGGCCTCCACCGCGGCGATCGAGCAGGCGGTCCACGTTCTGCGCAAGGCCCTCGGCACCGACTGATCCGGAAGGCCCACTCTCATGAGCGCACAGAAACCGACCATCGTCCTCGTGCACGGCGCGTTCGCGGACTCGTCCAGTTGGAACGGCGTGGTCGCCAGGCTCCGGTCGCGCGACTACCCGGTGGTGGCCGCGAGCAATCCGCTGCGCGGGCTGACCGAGGACAGCGCGTACGTCAGACAGCTCCTGGAGTCCATCGACGGGCCCGTGGTTCTCGCCGGGCACTCCTACGGCGGCTCGGTCATCAGCAACGCCGCGACGGGACTCGACCACGTCAAGGCTCTCGTGTTCGTCGCGGCGTTCCTGCCGGACGAGGGTGAGAGCGCGGTCGACCTGTCCGGCAGGTTCCCGGGCAGCACCCTCGGGGAGACGCTCCGCCCGGTGCCGGTCACGCTCCCCGACGGCGGCCGGGCCGCGGACCTCTACATCGAGCAGAGCAGGTTCCACCAGCAGTTCGCCGCCGACGTCCCGGAGGAGACCACGGCGGTCATGGCGGCCACCCAGCGGCCCGTGGCCGACGCCGCGTTGGCGGAGGGTGCCTCGGCGCCGGCGTGGAAGGACATTCCGTCCTGGGTCCTCGTCGCCTCCGAGGACCGCAACATCCCGGCCCAGGTGCAGACATACATGGCCGAGCGCGCGAAGGCCACGGTGGTGCACGTCACCGCTTCCCACGCGGTCAGCGTTTCGCGTCCGGGCGACGTCGCCCGGCTGATCAACGAGGCGGCGCAGGCGACCGGCTGAGCGGACGGTGGGCCGCCGCCCCTGGGAAGACCGGCGGCGGCCCACCGGCACCGCGCCCGCCGCGGCGCCGCGTCACGTCCCACCGGAGTGACACGGGAGTACCTCATGAACACGAGCAGGCAGGCCGCTCGCGGGCTGGCCGACCTACAGGCGTTTCTGTACCGGGAGGCACACCTCAGTGCCGCTCGTCGGCGGGTGTCGGCCTTCACCGCGAAGGCCGACGGGCTGACCCAGGGGCAGCGGGTGGACCTGGAGCGGTGGTATCTGGAGGAACAGAAGTACGTCGCCCGCATGGTGACCGAGCACATCGCGGAGCGCATCGGCGCGGCTGAGGCGGCGCACCGCCTCCGGTTCGGCCGCTGGCTGCGAGGCACGCTGATCGCCATGACCGCGATCGGCCTGACGATCTTCGTGTGCACGGCGGTCGTCGTGGGCTCGATGGCCTGATCGACCGACGCCGCACCGGGTCGTCGCAGGATCCGTAGCGGCGGCTTCCGGCCAGTGGGCCCCGGCCGGAACACGATGCCGGGAAGACGGGCACGCAGCAGAAGGCAGAGGGGGGCGCAGGCGGGGGCATCAGGACCCCGGATCCCGAGCGCCTGCGCGCGAGCCTCGGCGATCAGTTTGAGACAGGTCTACGGAAAGTGAAACGCCGGGGTATCGTGACAGCCGGGAGGCTGCCATGGTGAGGGACGGCGCACGGACCGAGCTCATCGGGCGGCAGGACGAGTGCAAGGTCCTCGACGACCTCCTCGCGCAGGCCAGAGCGGGCCGCAGCGGAGTGCTGGTAGTGCGCGGCGAGGCGGGCATCGGCAAGACCGAGCTGCTGAATCACCTGCTCGACCGGGCCACCGGGTGCCGCGTCGTCAGAGCGGTCGGCGTGCAGTCCGAGATGGAGCTCTCCTACGCCGGACTGCACCAGCTCTGCGCACCTCTGCTCTCCCACCTGGACGGTCTCCCCGAGCCGCAGCGCAATGCCCTGCGCACGGCCTTCGGAATGCAGGTCGGTGACGCTCCCGACCGGTTCCTGGTCGGCCTGGCCACGTTGAGCCTGCTCGCCACCGCCGGCGACGAGCCGTTGCTGTGCCTGGTCGACGACGCGCAGTGGCTGGACCGCGTCTCGGCCCAGACGCTGGAGTTCGTCGCCCGACGGCTGCTCGCCGAACCCGTCCTGATGGTCCTGGCCGTCCGCGAGTCCGGCTCCCGCGAAGTGCTCGCGGACCTTCCGGAGCTGGCCGTGCGCGGACTCGGCGAGCGCGATTCCCGCCGGCTCCTCGACTCGGTCGTCACCGGCCCGCTCGACCAGCGGGTACGCGACCGTATCGTCGCCGAGACGCGCGGCAACCCGCTGGCCCTGGTGGAGCTGCCGCGCGGCCTGACCCTCCTCGAGATGGCCGGAGGATTCGGCGTACCGGCGAGCCGTCCCCTGTCCAGTCAGATCGAGGCGGGTTTCCTCCGCCGCATCCGCACCCTCTCCGCGCAGGCGCAGCAGTTGCTGCTCATCGCCGCCACCGAACCGGTCGGTGATGTGTCCCTGCTGCGGAGCGCCGCCGAACGCCTCGGCATCGACGTGGAGCGCGCCGCGACCGAAGCCGAGGCGTCGGGTCTGATGACCCTCGGCACCTGGGTCCGCTTCCGCCACCCACTGGTGCGCTCCGCTGCGTACCGCGCCGTCGGTTTCGAGGAACGCCGGAGCGTGCACGCGGCCCTGGCCGAGTCCATCGACGCCACGCTCTATCCCGAACGCCGTGTCTGGCACCTCGCCAGTGCCGCGACGGGTCCGGACGAGAACGTCGCCGCCGAACTGGAGGGCTCCGCCGGGCGAGCGCACGCGCGCGGTGGTGTCGCCGCGGCCGCGGCCTTCCTGGACCGAGCCGCCGAGCTGACTCCCGATCCGGTGCGCCGCGGAGCCAGGGCACTGGCCGCGGCGGAGGCGAAGTACCAGGCGGGCGCCTTCGACACCGCGCGGGAGTTGGTCGACGCGGCGGAGCTGGGCCCGCTCGGCGAGGTCGGAGCCGGACGCGCGACCTTGCTGCGCGGGCAGATCATGTCGGCGGCCAAGAGCGCCAGCGCCGGACTGCCGCTGCTGCTCGAAGCGGCGAAGCGACTCCAGCCGTTCGACTCCGCACTCGCCGACCAGACGTACCGGGACGCCATCTACGCGGCCCTGACCGCGGGCCGACTGGCCACTGGCGGGGTCCGTGACGTCGCCGAGGCGGTGCTCAGCACGCCGGGCCACACCGGCACCGAGAGCCGGGAGACCCGTCTCCTGACCGGTCTCGCGCGGGTGGTGACCGAGGGTTACGCGGCGGGCGCGCCGGTAGTCCTGGACGCCGTGGCGGCGTTCCGGGAAGGGGAACTCCCCCGCGAGGAGGCCCTGGGCTGGCTGCCGTTCGCGTGCCGCATGGCGCACAACACCTGGGACTTCGCAGCCTGGTCCGAGCTGTCGGCGCGGTTGGTCGACCTGGCCCGCGCCAACGGAGCGCTCGCCGTGCTGCCCTCGGCCCTTCTGCTGCGCCTGTCGAACCGGGTGTTCGCCGGCGACCTGCGCGGGGCCGCCTCCCTGACCGTGGAGGCGAGCGCGATCGGCGAAGCCACGGGCAGCAGCGTCCTCGCCCACTACGGCACCCTCGTCCTGGAGCCCTTCAGAGGGCGGGAGCCGGCCACCCGGCAGGCGATCGAGACCCTGACCCAGGACCGCCTCCTGCGCGGGGAGGGCAAGGTGGCGACGGCCACCCAATGGGCCGCCGCCGTCCTCTACAACGGCCTGGGCAGGTACGAGGAGGCCTACGCCGCGGCCGAGCGGGGCTGTGAGAACCCGCAGGAGCTGGGTCTGTCCCTCCAGTCCCGGGTCGAACTCGTCGAAGCGGCCGTGCGCCTCGGGCGTACCGAGCGGGCCGCCGAGGCCGTACGCACGATCGAGGAGATGGCGCAGGTCAGCGGGACACCCTGGGCGCTCGGCACCTCCGCCGCCGTGCGTGCCCTGGTGAGCGAGGGAGAGACGGCCGACGCCCTGCACCGGGAGGCGATCGAGCGGCTCGACACGGCCGGGGTCCGAATGGACAGCGCCCGCGCACGGCTTCGGCACGGTGAGTGGCTGCGCCTGGAACGGCGCCGAGCGCAGGCGCGTACCCGGCTGAGCGAGGCACACGAGGTGCTCGACGCCGCCGGGGCGGAGGCGTTCGCGGAACGCGCCCGACGTGAGTTGCAGGCCGTCGGCGTCAAGGTGCGCGGTCGCGCCACGACCAAGACCGCGGTCCTCACCGCGAAGGAGGTCGAGATCGCCCGGCTCGTGCAGGGAGGTTTCACCAACCCGGAGATCGGCGCGCGGCTCTTCCTCAGCCCGCACACCGTCGAGTGGCATCTGCGCAAGGTCTTCGCGAAACTCGGTGTCTCTTCCCGCAAGGAGATCGACTCGGTGCGGTTGGAGGCGATGGCGACCGCGCCCTGACCCGCCCGACGAAGGCCCGCTCAGACGTGCGACGCCTCGGGCTCCGCCAGCAGGGCGGGCACAGTGACGATCTTCGCCTCCCGGGCCAGCAGGCGGTGGACCGGACAGCGCCCGGCAGCCGCCAGCAACTGCTCCCGCTGAGCGGGCTCCAGGTCGCCGGTCAGCCCGACGTTCTTGACGATGTCACCCTGCTTCCCGAACCGCACGGCCACGTCGATCCGCTCCAGTGGCCATTCGTGCCGGTCCGCCAGAGCCCGCACGGCCATGGATGTGCAGGACCCCAGCGCGGCCAGCAGCAGCTCGCCCGGGGTGGGGCCCTCGTCGGCGCCGACGGGCTCGGGCTCGTCGGCGGTCAGGTGGTGCGTGCCGATCGAGACGGAACGGGTGAGCCGTGCGCCTTCGGCGACGGTCACGATGCGCGTGATCATGGGTCTTCCTCTCGGCCGAGGTAGCGGGACCGGGGCGGGGTCCGACAGGTCCCTCCTCCGCAGTGACCGAGCGGCGCGGGCGTGTGTGACACGTCGGCCGGTGAGGGGGTGTCACAGACGGGGCGCGGCCGCCGGACGTTCGAGGCCCGTCTCGCATCCCTTCGGGCGGCCTGACCCCCGGTCAGGCGGTGCCGCTCACAGGACCGCGCTCAGGTGGCGCCGGGAGGTGATGCCCAACTTGGCGTACACCTTGCGCAGATGCCATTCGACGGTGTGCGGGCTCAGGAACAACTGGGCGCCGATCTCGGAGTTGGTGAGCCCGTCCCGGGCCAGCCGCGCGATCTGGCTCTCCTGAGGCGTGAGCGCCGCCACGGCGGCGGCGTCGCGGCGGGACACCGTTTCCCCGGTGGCCCGCAGTTCGCGGACGGCGCGTTCGGCGAACGCCTGCGCGCCGAACCGGGTGAACAGGGCGTGGGCCGTCCGCAACTGCGCACGGGCGTCGGCGCGGCGGCCCGCCCGCCGCAGCCACTCCCCGTACAGCAGCCGTGCCCGGGCCGTCTCCATGGCCACCTGGGTGCGGCCGAGTCGTTCGATCGCCGCCCGGTACAGCTCGTCGGCCTCCGTTCCGTCACTGAGCAGGGCGCGGCAGCGCAGCTGGACGCCCAGTGCCCAGTCCGTGGCGGCGGCGTCCGTGTCGCGGGTCAGCCGGACCAGTGCCGCCTCGGCCACGTCGAGCCGGCCGCTGCGCGCCCCGGACTCCACCAGCTCGACCAGGCCCCAGCCGGCCGCGACCAGGTCCTGCGGGTGCGCGCTCGCCCGACGGGCGGCGTCCAGCGCCTCCTCGTACCTGCCCAGGCCGTTGAGGAGCACGGCCTGCGCCCGCCACGCGATGGTCACCCCGATGCCCTCACCGCGGCCGACGGCCTCCTCCGTGCCGGCCTTGATCAACGGTGCGGCTTCGCTCTCGCGCCCCTGCCAGGCGGCGAGCGTCATCGTGCCGTACGGCGAGAAGCCGCTGCCGACCGCCTCCTGGACCCGGCCGGTCTCCGCGATGAGCAGCGCCGCCGCGTCCAGCTCACCGGCGGTCGTGTGGACGACCACCCGCGAATTGAGCGCCAGCGGCAACTCGGTCAGCGCCCCGACGGCACGGGCGGTGCGCACATGGCGGGTGACCAGTTCCGTCCAGCCCTCGTGGTCCCACATCTCGGCCGCCAGTGCCGAAGCCGCCCACGACCAGCGCAGTACCTCGTCGGGCTCGGCCTCCCGGCGGAACGCGCGTACCGCGTCGCGCGAGACGGTGACCGCGTCGCGATACCCGTCGAGGAAACGGGTGGTGAGGGCGTCCAGCAGCAGATCGGCGTTGCGCGGCGGTCCCGTGCGGGGCGGGGTCGTCCCGCGCGCGGCCGCCGCCACCTCGCGTACGTGCGCCTCGGACGCGAGGCGCCCGGCGAACATGGCGGCCGACAGGGTGTCCAGGAAGGTCTCGCGGGCCAGGTCCACATCGAGCGGGACCAGGTGTCGCGCGGTGGCCAGCAGCCTGGGGAGCGCTTCGTCCACGCGGCTGGAGGCGAAGGAGATGCGGGCCTCGACCAGATCGGCACGGGCCCGGCCGAGTTCGTCGAGTGTGCCGGCCCGTGCCAGCTCCAGCAGGTCGCGCGCGGCGGTGGGCGCACCGGCGCGCAGCTTCGCCTGAGCCGCGGCGAGGGCACGCGTGGCCTTGCGCCGCGGGTGCGGCGTCAGGGCGGCAGCGTGGGCGAGGAACGCGGCGGCCGCGGCGGTGCCGCCCCGTGCCCGCGCCCGTCCGGCCGACGACTCCAGCTCCGCGGCGATGGCCTCGTCCGGCCGGACCGTGGCCCGCGCGAGGTGCCAGGCACGCCGGTCGGGGTCGAGGCCGGGGTCCGTCGTCTCGGCCAGCACGCGGTGCACCTCCCGCAGCTCCGCCAGCCCGGCCGACCGGTAGACCGCGGAGCGCAGCAGCGGATGCCGGAAACGCACCAGAGTGCCGACGTCGAGCAGCCCCGCCGAAACCGCCGGTTCCACCGCGTCCGGATCGATGCCCAGTCGCTCGACGGCGCTCTTGAGCAGCGACACGTCACCGACCGGCTCGGCGGCGGCCGCCAGCAGCAGGCGCTGCGTCGGCTCCGGGAGCGCGCGGACCCGCGCGAGGTAGCTCCGCTCGATACGGCCGGTCACCCTTCCGGGACCGTGCGGAGCGGACCACTCGACCGCTTCCGCGTCGACACGGCCGTGGGGGAGTTCCAGCAGTGCGAGCGGGTTGCCGCGAGCCTCGGCGAGGACGCGGTCGCGGATCCGCTCGTCCATCGGGCCTTCGGCGCCCGCGTCCAGCAGCGCGCGGGCGTCGGTGTCGTTCAGCCCGCGCAGCGTCAGCTCGGGCAGGCCGGCCAGGTCGTCGCGTCCCCGCTGCTCACGGGTGGCGAAGATCAGAGCCAGCGGTTCGGCGAGCATCCTTCGCGCCACGAACGCCAGCGTCTGCGCGGAAACCCGGTCGAGCCACTGGGCGTCGTCCACGAGACAGAACAGCGGTCGCCGGGCGGCCACGTCGGTCAGCAGCCCGAGCACGGCCAGACCCACCAGGAACCTGTCCGGGGGCGGCCCCGCGCTCACCCCGAACGCCGTGGCCAGCGCTTTTGCCTGCGGCGGCGGGAGGGAGTCGGCGTGCCCGAGGAAGGGCGCGCACAACTGGTGCAGTCCCGCGAACGGAAGCTCCATCTCGGACTCGGCGCCCGCTCCCCGGGCGATCCGGTGCGTGGTGACACGTGCCGCAAGATGATCCAGGAGGGCGGACTTCCCGATGCCGGCGTCGCCGCGCAGGACCAGCACCGCGCTGCGGCCTGCCTCCACCTCCGAGACCAGCCCGTCCAGCACGTCGAACTCACGGCGTCGGCCTCGCAGCCGCTCCGGACCGTCCCCGCTCACGCAGCTCCCCACACGCGGTGAGCTTAACAACACGGCGTGCGGCCGGGGCAGGGGGCGGGCTGCCGCGGCCGTCTTCGGCGGCGGCTGTCACAGAACGGAGAGCCGTCTCATCAGAGGAGCAGAACGCTTTCCCGCCCACTCGCTTTCCCCGAGCCGAGAGGAGACGACCTCACATGCTGACCGCGATGGACCGTTCCAGCCCTTCGGGCTCCACCGGGACAGGAGCCCACGGGCGTGCGCAGCCCGGCAAGTGGCTGATCGGCGTGCCGTTCCGCTCCACCGCTTCCCGCGTGGTCTGGATGTACTACGTGGTGGGCGAGGCGGGTGACGTCTCCCGAGCGGTGCGCGTCGCCCTGGCGCGCGCCAACAGTACTCAGGAGAAGCAGGCGCGGGGCGGCGGGTCCGTCACGGCGGAGGGACTGGAGGTCCGCAGGATCACGCTGGACGCCCTCGGGCACACACGTCTGGACGGCGCCGGCGACCGGTCGGCCGCGCCCTCGTGGTGAGGGCCGGGAGCGTCGGACGGCGCCTCGCGCCGCATCCGCGACGTGCCACGGCAGTGCCACGCGCGCACGGTCCTGTGACCCGGATCATGGGTCCGGGAGGGCATGGATGTCCCGCGCCGCGCGGTGTTCGCTGGGCGACATGAACGAAAGCCCCAAGATGCCCTTCCCGACTCCTTCCCACTGGATCGACGGCCGTGCCGTCACCGGCTCCGGACCGTTGATCGACGTGGTGAACCCCGCCGACGAATCGGTCATCGCCCACCTGCACGAGGCCACCGCCGCCGACGTGGACATGGCTGTCGACGCCGCGGTAGCCGCCTTCCCCGGATGGGCCGCGACGCCCCCGCGGCACCGGGCGGACGTCATGCGACGCCTGGCCGAAGGACTGCAGAAGCGGAGCGAGGAACTGGCGGCCACCATCACCATGGAGATGGGCGCCCCCATCGCCTTCTCCCGGCAGGCGCAGGTCGGATTCCCGGTCGCGTCCACCCTGGCCGCGATCGCCGCGGCCGAGCGGTTCGAGTGGAGCGAGACGGTCGAGAACTCGCTCGTCGTCCGCGAACCCATCGGAGTGGTGGGCGCCATCACCCCGTGGAACTTCCCGCTGCAGCAGCTGGTGACGAAGGTGGTCCCGGCGATGCTGGCGGGCAACACTGTCGTCCTCAAGCCCTCGGAGCTGTCTCCCCTCAGCGCCCGGATGTTCGCGGAGATCGCCACGGAGGCCGGGCTGCCGAACGGTGTGTTCAACGTGGTGCAGGGAACCGGCCCGGTCGTCGGCGAGGCCATGTCCCGCCACCCGAGGATCGACATGATCTCCTTCACCGGATCCACCCGCGCCGGCAAGAGCGTCTCCAGCGCCGCCTCCGTCACGGTGAAGCGGGTCGCACTCGAACTGGGCGGCAAGGCCGCCCACGTCATCCTCCCCGAGGCCGACCTCGACTCGGCCGCCGCCCGCGGACTCGCCTTTGCCTGGGCCAACGCCGGCCAGGCCTGCGGCGCCTACGTGCGCATGCTCGTGCCCGAGGACCTTCAGGCGACCGTGGTCGACAAGCTCCGGACCGCCGCCCAGGAGTACGTGGTCGGTGATCCGGCAGCCGAGGCCACTCGGATCGGACCACTCGCCTCGGAGACCCAGCGCCGGCGCGTCGACGACTACATCCGGCGCGGCATCGCCGACGGTGCCACCCTCGTGACGGGCGGCCCCGGCCGACCCGAGGGGTTCGAGACCGGCGCCTACGTCAGGCCCACGATCTTCTCCGACGTCGCACCCGAGTCGGTCATCGCCCAGGAGGAGATCTTCGGCCCCGTCCTCGTCGTCATCCCCTACACCGACGACGAACACGCCGTCGAGATCGCCAACGGCACGGTCTACGGCCTCAACGCCGCGGTGACCGGCGACGAGGACCATGCCATGGCGATCGCCATGCGCCTGCGTGTCGGCCAGGTCGATGTCAACGGCGGCCAGCACAACTTCCAGGCACCGTTCGGCGGATACAAGCAGTCCGGCAACGGCCGGGAGATGGGCCGTGCGGGCCTCGAGGAGTTCCTGGAGACCAAGGCGATCACACGCTGACGCACCACGCCACCGTGCCCGTGCACAACACACCGTTCACTGGGAATGACGCACCCCGGACACGGCGTTCACGTTGTTGATCCACCGAAGGGACGACCATGGCAGACCGCGCGGCGCTGGCCGCTTTCCTGCGGGCACGCCGCGAGGCTCTGCAGCCCGAGGACGTCGGACTGCCTCGCGGCCGCCGCAGGCGTACCGGAGGACTGCGCCGGGAGGAGGTCGCGGCCCTGTGCGACATGTCGGTGGACTACTACAGCCGGCTGGAGCAGCCGCGGGGCCCGCACCCCTCGGAGCAGATGCTCACCGCGATGGCCCGCGGCCTGCGCCTGTCACTGGAGGAGCGCGATCTTCTCTTCCAGCTCGCCGGTCACGCCCTGCCGCGCCGTGCGCGACGCGGCGATCACGTCGCCCCCGGGATGATGCGCATCCTGGACCGGCTGGAGGACACTCCCGCCCAGGTGATGAACCACCTGGGCGAGACACTGAGCCAGACTCGTCCCGCGGTGGCCCTGCTGGGTGACCAGAGGGCCCACACGGGGCTGGCTCGCAGTGCTCACTACCGCTGGTTCACGGACCCCGCCGCCCGTCTGGTCCACCCCCCGAGCGATCACGCCGAGCAGAGCCGCCTCATGGTGGCCGACCTCCACAGCGCATACTCCCGCGACGGAGGCGACTCCGGCGCCGCCGCGCTCGTGGACGCGCTGGACCGGGAGAGTCCGGAGTTCGCCGGCCTGTGGCGGCAACGCCCCGTGCTGGGCCCGTACTGCGCCTCCAAGCGCTTCGTGCACCCAGAGGTCGGAACACTCGAACTGCACTGTCAGACGCTGATCGATCCCGACCACGGCCAGCGGCTCGTCGTCTACACCGCGACACCCGGGACGGAGAGCCACACCAGCCTCCGACTGCTGTCCCTGCTGCCGGTCCTGTAACGGTGCGGCTCCCACGCCTGCCGGGGGCCAGGCCCAGTCGAGGGCGTGCTCGTGGGCCAGGCGGCATGCGGTCGAACGCCGGAGGTCCGGCCGGGTGGCCGATGTCGACGACGAGGAGGGAGTGCCAGTCGCTGTCGGCGAAGAACTCCTTGTCGATCCCGGCCGGGTCGAAGCCGGCCATCGGACCCGCGGCCAGGCCGAGGGCACGGACGGCGAGGACGAAGTATCCGGCCTGAAGCGGTCCGTTGAACGAGGTGATGGCCTCGCGCCGGGCGGGCTCGCCCTCGAAGTACTCCTTCATCTCCGGGCGGATGGGCAGGACGTGCGGGAGGTGCTCGTGGAAGCGGTGGTACACAGCGAGGACCGCGACGACGGGCGCCGAGGCCGACTTCGGCCGGTTTCCCTCGTCGAGGTGCGGCAGCAGGCGCTGCTTGCCCTCGGCCGTACGGACGTACAGAACGCGCAGCGGCTGGGTGCTCGCGGCGGTCGGTTGCCCAGCGGGCGAGCTCCCAGATGCTGGTCGGGGTCGGCTTTCCGAGCTGTCCGCCGCCGGTCTCGCACATCGCGAGGTGGAGCCCGGCCCGCCCGTCACGGTGCGCTACCGCCTCACTCCGGACGGGACGGCTCTCATGCCCCTCCTCACCGAGCTGGCCGGAAGGGCGGCCCGGCACCTTCCGGGCACGCCGGCCGCCCGGCGCCGGGGGCGTGGTTGGACAGTCGCCGCCCGGGTCGACGAGAGGACCGACCGGCTTGCGGGGTCCTGTGTGACAACCTTGGCATCATCTCTCATGTGGAGTGTGTCACAAGGTCTGGACACAAGGTGTGCTCTGTGCTGCGGGTATTGTGAAAGGGATTTTTCCCGGCATTCGATGCGGGAGTTCGTCGTCCCCGGAGCACCTGAGGAGCCACGCGCATGAACGCCAGCCCGCTTCCGGACCTGGTCGGCCGGCACCGCGAGTGCGAGGCACTCGACGCTCTGCTGGTAGGCCTGCGTGGAGACGGGTCCCGGGTGCTGGTGATCCGCGGCGAAGCGGGCATCGGGAAAACGGTGCTTCTGGAGTACCTGGCCGCGCAGGCGTCACGGACGAAGGTCACCCGGGCGCAGGGCATAGAGGCGGACATGGAGCTGCCCTACGCGAGCCTGCACCAACTGTGCGCGCCGTTCCTCGACGAGCTGGACGACCTGCCGGCACCCCAACGGGAAGCCCTGCGCGTGGCGTTCGGCATGGCGGCCGGTGATCCGCCCGACCGCTTCCTGGTCGGCCTCGCCGTGCTCACGCTGCTCACCCGTGCCTCGGAGGCGCGGCCGGTACTCGTCCTGATCGACGACGCGCAGTGGCTGGACCAGATCTCCCTGCAGACGCTGGAGTTCGTCGCGAGGAGACTGCTCGCCGAGGCGGTCGCGATGGTGTTCGCGGTGCGCGACCCCGAAGGACAGGACGCACTGACCGGTCTGCCGGCCCTGCGCATCGGCGGCCTCGACGCCACCGCCGCCGGGGAGCTCCTGGAAACCGCCGTCGGCGGGCGACTGGAGAAGCGTATCCGGGACCGGTTCGTGGCCGAGATGCACGGCAATCCGCTCGCTCTGCTGGAGTTCTCCCGAGGCCGCAGTGCCGCCGAACTGGCTTACGGCCTGGACTCGTCCGGCCACCCGATCGTCCAGGGCCCGGTCGCGAGCCGGATCGAGCGGGACTTCGCCCAACGGCTCGGGTCGCTGCCGGAGGCGACGCGGACGCTGCTGCTGATCGCCGCGGCGGAACCGGTCGGTGACGCCCGGCTGCTCGCCCGCGCGGCCGCCATGCTCAAGATCACCCCCTTCGCCGCCCCGGCCAAGGTCGCCGGTCTGATCGAGTTGGGCGAGTCCATCCGGTTCCGGCACCCACTGGTCCGTTCAGCGGTCTACCACCAAGCGGCGCCCGAAGCGCGCCGGTCGGTGCACCGGGCCCTGGCCGCCGCCACGGATCCGGTCCTGGACCCCGACCGGCGCGCCTGGCACGCCGCCCAGGCCGCGGACGGACCGGACGAGGAGGTCGCCGCGGGACTGGAACGCGCGGCCGGCCGCGCCCGGCAACGCGGCGGGATCGCGGCCGAGGCGGTACTGCTCGAACGCGCGGCCGAGGTGACGCCGGACCGCCGGCCACGTGGGCGCCGCGCCCTGGCGGCAGCGGAGGCGCACTTCTCGGCCGCGGCGCCCGACCGGGCCACGGAGCTGGCCACAGTGGCCGAACTGTGCCCCCTGAGCCCGCTGGACCGCGCTCGCCTGGCGCGGCTGCGAGCCAGGATCCTCTTCGCCCGCAGCCGCAGCGACGAGGCGGCGCCCCTGCTCCTCGACGCGGCGGCGCAGTTCACCGCCGCCGGTTCGCCGCTGGCGCGGGAGACGTATCTGGAGGCGATCAGCGCCACCATCTTCGCGGGCCGCGTACACGGCCCGGCGGGAGCCCGCGCCGCCGCCATCGCCGCCCGCGCGTCCGGCGCACCCCCTTCCGGCTCCGGGGCCGCCGACCTGCTGCTGGACGGTGTGGCCGCGCTCCTCACGGACGGTTACGAGACCGGTGTGCCGGCGCTGCGCGGCGCCCTGGAACTGCTGGCCGGCGAAGAACTGCGCACACGGGAGGCCACCGTGCGCTGGCTCCTGCTCGTACCGGTGGCGCTGGAGGCGTTCATCCACTACGCCTGGGACCTGCACGCGTGGGACACCTTGTCCAATCGCGCGGTGCGCCTGGCCCGTGACATCGGCGCGCTCGGCGCACTGCCGCCGGCGCTCATCTACGCCGGTGGAGTGCACATCCACTACGGGGACTTCGCCGAGGCGGACAGGATGATCGACGAGGCCGACGCCCTGGCGGCCGCGACCGGTCACGCGCCGCACAAGTACGCCACGCTGGTCCTGGCCGCCTGGCGGGGCGAGGCGGACGTCGCCTCCGGGATCATCGAGGAGGCCAGGCGGCGGGCCGACCAGCGGGGCGAGGTGTCCCTGCTGGGCGCCATGGGCTACATCCAGGGAGTGCTGTACAACGGCCTGGCACGGTACGAGGAGGCCCTGGAGGCCGCGCGTACCGGCATCGAGCACGACGGGTTCAACTTCGTCGGTCTGTCACTGATCGAGCACATCGAGGCCGCCACCCGGTGCGGCGAACTGGACCAGGCCAGGTCCTCACTGGCCCGGCTGGTCGATCTCACCCGCGCGGCCGACTCCGGCTGGGCCGGCGGCGCCACAGCCCGAAGTCAGGCCCTGCTCGCCGACGGCGAGGAGGCCGACCGTCTGTACCGTGCGGCGATCGTGGAGTTCGAGCGCGGCGGCGTCACCGTGGAGGTGGCCCGTAGCCACCTGCTGTACGGCGAGTGGCTGCGCCGTACCCACCAGCGATCGCTGGCCCGCGAGCACCTGCGCAAGGCTCACGGGATGTTCGACGGCATGCGGGCGCACGCCTTCGCGGAGCGGGCCCGCCGCGAGCTGCTCGCCACCGGGGAGCACGTCAGGGTGCGGGAGGCCGCGGTGACCAGCGCGCTCACTCCGCAGGAGTCACAGGTGGCCACGCTCGCCGCCGACGGCATGACGAACGCGAAGATCGGCGCGGAGCTGTTCATCAGCCCGCACACCGTGGAGTGGCACCTGCGGAAGGTGTACACGAAGCTCGGGATCAATTCCCGCCGCGCGCTGCCCGGTGCCCTGGCGAGCGCCCCGCCCACGGACCGGGACGACGAGGGCCTGGTGCGTGCCGGCTGAGTCCGTAGCCCCTGGCCCCCGGGGCCCCACGGACTGGACTACGGACAACAAGGGCGCGATGGGGGGTGTCGCGCACGGAGGGTGGACCCATCGCCCCTGAAGGGGCGTCCGTTCACCCGAAGGAGTCCCGATGTCCGCGCCCAGTCCGGAGACCACCACGCCGGCCGGCACCCCGGCCGCCCGGCCTGCCGAGGGTGACCTGGACACCGCCCTCCACGTTTTCCTGGCCCAACGGAACCGACTGTTCCGCATCGCCTACCGGATCGTCGGGGACGCCGCGGGAGCCGAGGACGTGGTCCAGGAGGCGTGGGTGCGCTGGCAGCTCACCGACCGCGCGGAGGTCAAGAACCCGGTCGCGTTCCTGACCACTACCACGACCCGCCTGTCCATCAACGTCATCCAGTCGGGGCGGCGCCGGCACGAGACGCCGTCCGAACCGCGTTTCGCCGACCTCGGTGACCTTGCCTCGTCCGACGACCCCATGCTCTGCGCCGAGCGGACCGCGGCGATCGAGTCGGCCCTGGCGCTCCTCATGGCCAGGCTGACGCCGGACCGGCTGGCCGCCTACGTGCTGCGCAAGGGCTTCGACTACACCTACACGGAGCTCGCGAAGCTGCTGCGGATCAGTGCCCCGAACGCACGCGTGGTGGTCCACCGCGCCCAGGCCCGTCTCGACAGCGAGCGCGAGCGGCCGATCCCCACCGAGTCGCACCGCCGTCTCGTCACCGCGTTCCGGACCGCCGCCGACACCGGCGACCTCGACGGTCTCCTACGACTGCTCGTCCCCGAGGAGCGGGTGCGCCGCCTGGCGCCGCCGTCCCGCAGACCGGCCGGCCCGGCACACGTCCCGGCGCGTCAGGCCGCGTGACGGCGAGCGCGGAAGCGGGGCTCGTTCCGGGCGGGGCGGGTGGGTTCGCGCCACCGGATCCCGCCCGGCCCCCGTTGTCACATCCGAGACCCCCGTCTTGTCTCCCTTGTGCGGGCAAGCGGGTGCTGCTCACCTGCCGCGCCCTCACGCCGCGAGACCGCCCCGCACCGAGCAGTCGGACGCCGGGGACAGCAGGAGGGCCACCACCCATGAGCGACGATGCCAGGCTGATCACACAGTGGAACAGGCTGACCCGAGTCCATCGCCGGATCGAAGCCCGTATGGAGCGACACCTCCACCGGCAGCTCGGCCTGGGCGTGAGCGAGTTCTACGCCCTTCGCACCTTGAGCGAGGGGGTGGCGGCCGGTACGGGTCTGCTCTATCTGAGCGACCTGGCCAACGGGACGGGCCTGAGCCAGTCCGCCACCAGCCGCCTGGTCACACGCTTGCAGGAACGCGGCCTGATCACCACGCACACCGCGTCCAACGACCGCCGGAGCATCGAGATCGAACTCACCGCCGTCGCGCACGACGTGCTGCGGCTGGGCTCTCCCCTGCTGAGCCAGGCGGTCGAGGAGGTCGTGCGCCAGCTCCACGTCGAGGAGACGGACAAGGACCTGCTCCGCTACCTGCGGGGAGGGGTGAGCGAGGGTGCGGGCTCCCATGTTCGACAGGCGCCGAACGTTCGCTAGCATGGCCGTATGCCGAACCACCACGCGGCACCCGCGGACAGTGAGATCTCCCTGCCTCGCCTCCTCGGGGTGCTCAGCGATCCGACGCGGTTGGGAATCGTCCGGATCCTGTCCGACGGCGCCGAGAGAGGGTGGGGGCAGTTCAGTGCTCCCGTCGCCAAGTCCACGCTCAGTCATCACCTCAAGATGCTGCGTGAGGCGGGCGTGACCCAGACTCGTCAGGAGGGCACGCGCTGCTTCGTGAAGCTGCGAGGGGACGCCCTGGAGACCCGCTTCCCCGGCCTGCTGCCGGCACTGCTCTCCGCCGCCGGCACCGACCACGTCGGGGAACACGTCATCGAGCGGGACGAGCAGGCGTGACCGCGTAGAGCACTCCGTGCCGCACGGGAACCGCTCGAGCTGCGGCCAAGAATTGGCATGAACATGATTTTTGTTAGTCCGGGATGCGGGTCGCGCGTCACGGGTTGCCACTGTCTGGCCGCTGTCGCCTCCCCATTTGACTACCTCGTCGACACTGTCACATAGTGTTCTATGTACATCGAACATCGAACATCGAACAAGGAGTCTTCATGTCCCCGAACCAGTCCCATGAGACGTTCTCCGGGCGCGTCGTGATCGTCACCGGCGCGGGAACCGGCATCGGCCGAGCCACCGCCGTGGCCTTCGCCGAGTCGGGTGCGTACGTCCTCGGGGTGGGCCGCCGCGAGGCGCCCCTGAAGGAGACCGCCGCGGCCCACGCCAACATCGACGTCCTGGCCATCGACATCTGCGGCGACGATGCGCCCGCCACGGTGGTGGGAGCCGCCGTGGAGCGGTGGGGGCGCCTCGACCACCTGATCAACAACGCCGGTGCGACAGCGGTCATGCCGCTGGCGGAGGCCGACAAGCAGGCGATCGTCGATCTGCTGGCGCTCAACGTCGTCGCGCCCAGTCTTCTGGCTCGCGAAGCCCTGCCGCACCTGCGCCGGACCTCGGGGTCGATCATCAACCTCTCCAGCACCTACGGGCACCGCCCGATGGCTGGGGGTGCGCACTACTCGGCCAGCAAGGCCGCCATCGAGCAGATGACGCGGAGCTGGGCACTGGAGCTGGCCGACGAGGGTGTCCGTGTCAACTCGGTCGCTCCCGGCCCCACCCGCACCGACGTCATGCTGCACGCCGGTCTGACACCGGAGGCGGCCAACGACATGTACGCCTATGAGCGCGACCGCATCCCGACCCACCACATCGCGCACGCGGACGAGGTGGCTCACTGGATCCTCCGCATGGCGGACCCGGCCGGACGCCATGCGACCGGTCAGGTGATCACCGTCGACGGCGGCCTGGAACTTATCTGACGAGCGGCGCGTCGGGACGACTGGTACTGGCGGAAGTTGGCGAACACGGCCCCCATAGCTGGGGAGGCCGCACCGCCTTCCTGGATCCGCGCCGTGTCGACGTACCGGCCGCGCTGGTCGAGTCCACCATTGACGCTGTTCCCTTCACACCGTGATGTCGTCCCACTCAGTGTGAGCCATCGCCGACCGGTGCGTTTGCCGTGTCACACATCGGCCGCCCGTCCGGTCAAACGCTCAGCCGATCGCCGATGGACGCACCGACACCGTCCCGCGACTGCTCGCACGGTCCGGTCGGTGGCACAGGACCAGGAGGGTCACGTATGAAGGTCGTGGTGGTCGACGGTGGAGGCCTGATGGGCGTCGAGACCGCGCTCTGGGTCAGGGACCACGGACACGAGGTCGAACTCGTCCAGGCCCCTGGCGGCCCGCACGCGCCCACCTACGACGAGATCGCCGAGGCACTGCGGGGCAGTTCCGTGGTCGTCGACCTCGCCCATCAGCCGTCCGCCGACATCGGCACCCTCTCGGAGGATCACGGTCTGGTCGTGGACGAGGCGGCCCTCGTGGACTCCTGGGCCCGATCCACCGGTGAACTCCTCCGGGCCGGGGCCGCCGCCGGCGTCCGTCATCATGTGTGCCTCTCCGTCGTCGGCGTGGACCGTATCGGCGGTGAGGGTGTCTTCCGGGCGCTCAGGAACCGGGAGGTCATGGTCCGGCGGGCCGGGATCCCGTACTCCATCCTTCGCGCCACACAGACCTTCGATGCGGCGGAAGACATCGCGACGGCGGCCACCGAGGACTGGATCGTGTGGGTTCCACCCGCCGAGGTGCGCCCGGTCTCCCTCACCGACGTGGCGACGCTGCTGGCGCACACCGCCGTGACACGGCCTCTGAACGGAGTCCGTGAGATCGCGGGTCCCGAGCAGTTCCGGCTGGACGCGTTCGTGCGCACGGCCCTGATGACGGAGGCGGAGTACCGGCAGGTCCGTACTGACGCCCTCAGCCCCTTCTACGGCGCGCGGCTCCGGCCCCGGGACCTGCTGCCGGGCCCCGACGCCTTCATCACGCGCACCACCTACGGGGAATGGTTCGCCGGTCGGCCCGCGCCGGACACCACCTCCTGACCTCGACGACACGAACGGCACGAGAGAGAACCGCTGATGACGACCCTCAACCTCACACTGCTCGGCGCGTTCCGCGAGATCACGGCCGCCGAACTGCCTCCCGTCACCTCCGCCCACAGCGGTCGGCCCCTGCGCCGGTACGCCCTGCAACTGCACGTACCCGACGAGCGGCACCAGGAGCTGGACGCCGAACTCAAGGCGGCTGCCACGCCGGACGGAGACCACCTGCAGGGAAGCGACGCGGCGTGGCGCGTGTCGGAGGGCTGGACCGCATCCTCCCAGGGCCGCCGGCCCGAGATCTACGTCTACCGGATCGAGATCCAGGAGGTCGAGGTCCTGTATGCCGAAGCTCTCGAGGTCGAGGGACTGCGTGTCGTCCCGGGCATGTACAGGGAACGGGCCGACGAGGACACCATCACGGTGACGGTCGTCGCGGAGCTGAGCGGTGAGGACGACGAGCGCCTGGAGGAACTCCTCAGGAAGCCCGGTGCCTGGTACGACGTTACCCGCCGGGGCATCAGTGACACACCGGTGCGCATGCGCTTCGGACGCTGTGTGTGGCAGTGGACCGAGGAGGGGGGCCGACGTCACCTCCTGGAACTCGTCGGCGACGAGGGCGGCCCCGAAACGGCACCCTCTGCGCTGGACCTCGCGGCCCGGCCGCGGCTGGACCGGACCCTGGAACAGGTCGCGGCGCACGCCGACGCCCTGTCCCGGCTCCTTGAGGAACTGCGCGCCGGGGGAGTACTGAGCGAGGGCGCGGTCAAGGCCGTCGAAGCGGCCGCCGCCCCGCGCCCGTTGAGCCCGTGGGAGCAGCGGGAACTGTCCCGTACCGATCGACTGAGCGATTACTGGAGCTGAGTCCGTCCTTCGGGAGACTGGCGCCGATACACTCCGGGCAAAGCGGATCATTTATGTCACATCGGTCGGGTGAAGACGGTCTTTAGGGACGAGAGTTCGCCCATACCGCCCCGGCAGCGTTGCCGGTAGCCCGAGGAGTACACGTGTCCCGCACACAGGCAGGTAGTTCAGGAGCCGGGACGGCTCATCCCGATCATCTCGGGCACGTCATCTTCATCGCGGCGGCGGCCGCGATGGGCGGCTTCCTGTTCGGTTACGACAGTTCCGTGATCAACGGTGCGGTCGAGGCCATCCGGGACCGCTACGACGTCGGCTCCGCGGTGCTGGCCCAGGTCATCGCCGTGGCTCTGATCGGCTGCGCCATCGGTGCCGCGACCGCCGGCCGCATCGCCGACCGCATCGGCCGTATCCGGTGCATGCAGATCGCGGCGGTCCTGTTCACTGTCAGTGCCGTGGGCTCCGCGCTGCCCTTCGCGCTGTGGGACCTCGCCATGTGGCGTGTCATCGGCGGCTTCGCCATCGGCATGGCCTCGGTGATCGGTCCCGCCTACATCGCCGAGGTGTCCCCGCCCGCCTACCGCGGCCGGCTCGGCTCCTTCCAGCAGGCCGCGATCGTCATCGGCATCGCCGTCTCCCAGCTGGTCAACTGGGGTCTGCTGAACGCCGCCGCAGCGGCGACCAGCGCGGCGAGCTGATGGGCCTGGAGGCCTGGCAGGTCATGCTCGGCGTCATGGTGATCCCGGCCGTCCTGTACGGCCTGCTGTCCTTCGCCATCCCCGAGTCCCCCCGCTTCCTGATCTCGGTGGGCAAGCGCGAGCGCGCCAAGAAGATCCTCGAAGAGGTCGAGGGCAAGGACGTGGACTTCGACGCCCGCGTCACCGAGATCGAGCACGCCATGCACCGCGAGGAGAAGTCCTCCTTCAAGGACCTGCTGGGCGGCAGCTTCTTCTTCAAACCGATCGTCTGGATCGGTATCGGCCTGTCGGTCTTCCAGCAGTTCGTCGGCATCAACGTCGCGTTCTACTACTCCTCGACGCTGTGGCAGTCGGTCGGCGTCAACCCCGCCGACTCGTTCTTCTACTCGTTCACGACGTCGATCATCAACATCATCGGCACCGTGATCGCGATGATCTTCGTGGACCGCGTCGGCCGCAAGCCGCTCGCCCTGATCGGCTCCGTCGGCATGGTGGTCGGGCTGGCGCTGGAGGCCTGGGCCTTCTCCTTCGACCTGGTCGACGGCAAGCTCCCGGCCACCCAGGGCTGGGTCGCGCTGATCGCCGCCCACCTCTTCGTCCTCTTCTTCGCCCTGTCGTGGGGTGTGGTCGTGTGGGTCTTCCTCGGCGAGATGTTCCCCAACCGGATCCGTGCCGCCGCCCTGGGCGTGGCCGCCTCCGCGCAGTGGATCGCCAACTGGGCCATCACCGCGAGCTTCCCGTCACTGGCCGACTGGAACCTCTCCGGCACCTACGTGATCTACACGATCTTCGCCGCCCTCTCCATCCCCTTCGTGCTCAAGTTCGTGAAGGAGACCAAGGGCAAGGCCCTGGAGGAAATGGGCTGACACGGGCTGACCGGGAGGCCATTGGGCGCGCCACGGCGGCGGGCCCGCCGGCCTCCCGGCACGTCACGCCTCTTCGTCGACCCAGCTCATGAGCTTGCGCAGCTCCTTGCCGGTGGTCTCCAGGAGGTGCTCGGAGTCCTGCTTCTTGTACTCGTTGTACTTCTTCAGACCGCCGTGGTACTCGTCCATCCAGTTCTTGGCGAAGGTGCCGTCCTGGATCTCGGCGAGGACCTTCTTCATCTCGGCCTTGGTGGCGTCGGTGATGATCCGCGGGCCGGTGACGTAGTCGCCCCACTCGGCGGTCTCGGAGATCGACCAGCGCATCTTCTCCAGGCCGCCCTCGTACATGAGGTCCACGATCAGCTTCAGCTCGTGCAGGCACTCGAAGTAGGCGATCTCCGGCTGGTAGCCGGCCTCGGTCAGCGTCTCGAAGCCCGCCTTCACCAGCGCGGTGACACCGCCGGCGAGGACGGCCTGCTCACCGAACAGGTCGGTCTCGGTCTCCTCGGTGAACGTCGTCCTGATGACGCCGGCGCGGGTGCCGCCGATGCCCTTCGCGTAGGACAGGGCCAACTGCAGGCCCTGGCCGGTCGCGTCCTGCTCCACGGCCACGAGACAGGGGACGCCGCGGCCCTCCTCGTACTGACGGCGCACCAGGTGGCCCGGGCCCTTGGGGGCGACCATGCAGACGTCCACGCCGGCCGGGGGCTTGATGAAGCCGTAGCGGATGTTCAGGCCGTGGCCGAAGAACAGCGCGTCGCCGTCCTTCAGGTTGTCCTTGATGTCCTTCTCGTAGACGTCACCCTGGATGGGATCCGGGATGAGCACCATGATGACGTCGGCCTCGGCGGCGGCCTCGGACGGGCTCACCACGCGCAGGCCCTGCTCCTCGGCCTTGGCCTTGGACTTGGAGCCCTCGTGCAGCCCGACGCGCACGTCGACACCGGAGTCGCGCAGCGACAGGGCGTGGGCGTGGCCCTGGCTGCCGTACCCGATGACCGCGACCTTGCGGCCCTGGATGATGGACAGGTCGGCGTCGGCGTCGTAGAACAACTCAGCCATGAGGCACACCTTTCGGAGAACTCCCCGAGTGGGGACGGAGGAACAGGCCCGGACGGGTCCGGGCAACAGATTCGACCCACGGAGCGGGGCCGGGAGCCGTGGCGCGGCCGTCCGTCGGCCGACGAGAACGACACTATCTCACGTGCACAGTGCATCGAAGTGAACATGTGGCGTTCGCCAACAGTGTGGAATACCTGCGAAGTTCGGGGTCCGTGTCACAGGTGTCCGACTTCGCCGGTCAGAGCGACGACACCAAGGGAACGCCGCCCGTTCCGTCGGTTCCGCGATGCCCGGCGGCCGGTGTCTCTCCTTGCGCTACGAGACCGAAGTGAGCCCCCCATGTCCCAGGACCAGACCGACATGCTCGACAACGAATCGGCGACCGGCATCACGACGCTGGACGACCTGCGCAGGCACCTGCAGTGGGCCATCGAAGTCGAACACTCCACGTTGCCTCCGTATCTGACCGCCCTCTATTCCCTGGACGCGGAGCGGAACGCGGACGCCGTGCAGCTCATCGGTGGCGTCTTCGTCGAGGAGATGATCCACCTCGCGCTGGCAGCCAACCTGCTCAACGCGGTCGGTGGCCGCCCCGTCCTGGACGCGCCCCACATGCTGCCGCCCCATCCACGAACGATGCCGCACGCCGACCCGTCCATCGAGTTGTCCCTCCTGCCGTTCGGCCGGGAGGCGCTCAGACTGTTCCTGCGTCTGGAACAGCCCGCCCATCCCGGAGACCCGGCCGAGGGCGACCACTACGAGACGATCGGCCAGTTCTACGCCGCGATCGAGAGGGGCCTGCGGTACCTGTGCGCCGAACTGGGCGAGGACCAGGTATTCATCGGGGACCCGGCCCGTCAGGTCGCCGGCGGCCCGTTCGTCCACACGGCGGGGCACCTCGCTCCGGTCACCGACCTCGGCTCGGCGCTCGCAGCCCTCGACGAGATCGTCGAGCAGGGCGAGGGGGCCTCCCGTGCCGAGGTCTGGGACGGCGACAAGGACATGTTCCACCCCGGGAACCAGGCGGTCTCCCACTACTACCGTTTCCAGGAAATCGCCCTGGGCCGGCGTTACCGGACCGGTGACACGCCCGACTCCGGCCCCACCGGCGAGCCGGTGGCCCTGGACGAGGCCGGCATCCGTCCCGTACGGCCCAACCCGCGGCTCGCGGACCACCCCGAGGGCAGCGGGATCCGAGCCGCACAGGAGGCGTTCAACCAGACCTACTGCAAGATCCTTCAGATGCTGGAGCAGGCGTTCAACGGCAATCCGGCGATGCTGGGTATGTCCGTGGGCGCCATGTACGCACTCAAGGCACAGGCACAGGGTCTGATGGCCCTTGAGGACGAGGACGGCCAGGCCGCCGGTCCGACGTTCGAGTACGTGGCACCCGGGGACCGGTCCTAGCGCCGCAATCCCTCTCGGTACGGCCCGGATCGCCCCTACGGCTCCAGGTGCACGGCCCCTCCTGTTTCGAGGGCGACCCGCAGCGCGCCTCGGTGCCGAGGGGCGATCTCGCGCGGATCCGGCGACGCGGGCGGTTGACGCGGCCGACGGCGTCCAGCCGGTGGCGCGAGCACGGGCACGGCCAGCGCCCCCGCCTCCCCATGCCCTGGGCGAAAGCCGGCAGTTGGGCCACGCCCGTGCTGGTCCTGGCCCGCAGGCTCACCTTCGTCAGTGCGAGGGGGAACGTGCAGTTGGCGACACCCAGGACGAGCCACCGTCGGTCGACGGCCCCGGCCACCGCGCGTTACCTGGCACGGGCGCCGGGGCTACGGGTTCGGCACCTCCTGGAGGACCCAGCCGTTGCCGTCCGGGTCGGTGAAGTCCGCGTACGTGCAGTAGTTGCGGCGCTGAGGGTCGGGGCCGCTGATCCACTTCTCGCCCGTGCAGCGGTGGAAGATGTCGCTGGTGTCGTGATAGATCTCGCCCACCTCCACACCCCGGCCGACCAACTCGTCCCGGGCCTCGTAGATGTCCGAGACGATGAGGTGGAGGCCCTTGGACGACCCCGGGACGGCCAGGGTGACGCCGGTGCCGAAGAGGACCGAGCAGGGCGAACCGGGGGGTGTCATGTGGACGACCCGGTACGTCTCGTCCGTGACGTGGTCGGCGTCCAGGCGGAACCCGACCGCCTCGTAGAAGGCCTTCGCCCGGTCGACGTCGGAGACGGGCAGTACCAGGACTTCCAGTTTGAGATCCACTTGTCGTCACTCTCTTACGTTCACCGCGGAACGGTGCCATCGGATCAGGCGGCATACGCCCGCCCCATCGAGTGAGTGGTTTCCATCGGTCACCATCACACGGTGTCGCAGGATACCGCCCTGACCCGCGACACACGAACTGACGTGAGATGAGGCCGGCCGACCTCTTGACCAGCATGACACGGTGTCACATGTCGTCAACGTGCGCTGTCGTGTCGCCGACTCGACACGGGCCGCGATTCCGTTGCCGCGATCAGAAGGCGCAGTGGAGGAGATCGGTCCGAGGCGGTCGTGGACAGAGAGTCATCAGGTAGTCATTCGACTGATGACTGAACCGAACGCACCTCAACGGAAGAGGTCAGAGACAGGTAAAATCCGGAAGCGTGGCCGATATCAGAGCTGTGCAGCAGACGCTGAGCCCGATACGAAGAGGAACCGGACCGGCATCGGTGCTCACGGCATGATCGGCCGGGACAAGGAACTGGAGGCGCTGCACGGCCTGCTCTCGAGCACGGTGGCAGGCAAGGGCGATGCGCTGCTGGTCCGCGGAGACCCCGGGGTCGGCAAATCCTCTCTGCTGCGCACGTTCGGTTCTCATGCCTCGGACCAGGGGGTCAGAGTCCTTCGCACCTCCGGCGTCGAGACCGAACAGTGGCTGCCGTTCGCCGCGCTGCACCTGCTGCTTCAGCCGGTACTCGGCGGTGCCGAGACGTTGCCGGCCCCCTATCAGAAGGCTCTGGGCGGCGCCTTCGGGGCCAGTGACGGGGAACCCGAGATCTACCGGGTCGGGATGGCGGTACTCGAGCTGCTCGCCGACGCCGCCGACAGCCGGCCCGTCCTGCTGCTCGTCGATGATCTCCAATGGGTCGACTCGTCGAGCCGTGACGTGCTCGGATTCGTGGCCCGGCGTACCCGGGACCTCCCCATCCTCATGATCGGCGCGGCAAGAACCTCGTCACCGGGCACGTACAGCCTGGGGACTCACGCCGAACTCGTCCTGGGGCCCCTCTCCCCGGCCGCGTCGGCCGAACTGCTCGATGCCGACGCCCCGGGCCTTGCGGACGCGGTGCGCGCCCGCATCCTGCAGCGCGCCGCCGGCAATCCCCTCGCGCTCGTCGAACTGCCGAGGGCGGCGCAGGGCATGTCGCCCCGGCTCGACGATCTGCCTCTGACCCAGCGACTGGAGTCCGCGTTCGCCTCGCGTACCGACTCGCTCACCCGCGAGTGCCGGACCTTCCTCCTGGTCCTGGCAGCGGAGCCCACCGCACCACTGAACCAGCTCCTCGACGTGGCAAGTCGTCTCGCGGGCTCGGAAGTCTCCGTGTACGCCCTCCAGGAGGCCGTCGACGCCGGACTGGTGGTTCTGACCGGCCGCACACCCGAGTTCCGGCATCCCCTGATGCGCTCCGCGATCTACACACGGGCCACCGTCGCCGACCGGTTGTCCACCCACCGGGCTCTGGCCGAGACGCTGGACGGATCACCTGGGCGGCGCCTCGTCCACCTCGCCGCGGCCACGCTCGGTCCGGACGACGAACTGGCCGGACAACTGGAGCGCTTCGCCGACGACGCCCAGAAGCGAGGACAACTGGCCGCGGCCGTACCCGCCCTGCGCCAGGCAGGCGAGCTGGTGCACGACGCACGTCGCCAGACCGGCCTCCTGGTCCGTGCGGCCGAGCTGGCCAGCGAGATCAACGACCGTGTCCAGGCCCAGATCCTGCTGGACAGAGCCGACCTGGCGGAGTTGGGCCCCACGGAGCGGGCCCGCCTCATGCTGGTCTCCGACAAGGCCGCGTTCGAGCCGGACGAGCCGCAACGCCGTATTCAGGACATGATCGACGCGGCAGCGGGGGCGTTCGACGTCGGCAGTACGAACGTCGCGGAGAACCTGTTGTGGCGTGCTGCCGCCCGATGCTTCTTCCAGGACGGCGACGCGCGCGTGCGTGCTCAGGCAGCCGCCGAACTGGACCGGTGGAAGCCGGACCCGGACGCCCCTCACGTCCTGACGGTTCGGGCCTACACGGAGCCGTACCGCCATGGGACCGACCTGATCGCACGGCTCGAAAAGCTCGAGCCGGACCGAGAGGACGGCCGACTGCTGCACTATCTGGGCAGCGGTTCGATGGTCGTCGGTGACGCGGGCCGTGCCACTCGCTACCTGGCCCAGGCGGCTTCCGTGTGGCGGTCCCAGGGCCGTCTCGGGCTGCTCGCTCGATCCCTGGCGGGATCCTGGCCACGTCTGTACCTGGGGCAGCTGGCCCAGGCCCGGGAAGAGGCGGCGGAAGGGATCGCGCTCGCCGAGGAGACCGGGGAGTGGATCGTCTGGCTCGGCCTCAAGGCCACGTCGGCGCTCGCGGCGGTGCTGCGGGGAGAACGCGAAGCCGCAGCTCGGAGCGTCCGGGAGTTGAGGGCGCACAGCCTCTTCCCCGTCATGCCCTTCGCGAGCGTCATGGCGCAACAGGTCGACGGTCTCCTCGCCCTCTTCGACAGCCGTGCCGTGGAGGCGTACGACGTCCTCGCGCGTGCGTTCGACAAGACGGACCCGCACTACCACTCGACCAGTCGCTGGCTGCTCGTCCCGGACGTGGTGGACGCGGCCGCGGCCGCGGGCCGAACCGAACAGGTGCGAGAGCTGTTGGCCGAGCTGCCGGAACTGGCAGACCGGCTGCCCTCAGAAATGATGGTCGTGGCCCGGGCCTACGGCGCGGCGGTCCTCGCTCCGGACGACACCGCCGAGGAGCACTACGACTCCGCTCTCTCCACTCTGCCGGACACCTGGCCGCTGTCGCGTGCCCGCCTTCATCTGCAGCACGGCAGGCGACTGCGCCGACAGCGTCGGAACGTGGATGCGCGCAAGCCTCTGCGGCTCGCCCGCGACGAGTTCGACCGAGTCGGTGCGCAACCCTGGGCCGACATGGCCCGTGAGCAATTGCGGGCCGCGGGGGAGTCGGACGGACGTCGGCGTCCGAGCAAGGGCGAGAGTCTGACGGTCCAGGAACGGCAGATCGCCGAATTGGCCTCGCAGGGGCTGAGCAATCGGGAAATCGGCCAGCGGCTGTTCATCTCGCACCGGACGGTCGGAGCCCACCTGTACCGGATCTATCCACGCCTGGGCATCACCAGCCGGGGCAGGCTCTCCGCGGCGCTGGCAGCGCTCGGAGACGAGCAGCCGGCCTCGGGTTCAGCCGACTCCGCCGGATGACGGTGCGCGGCGAGCCGATGCCCTCTCGGACCCGCCCGCGCCCGGGTGACCTTCGAGGAAGGTCGCCCGACCGCGGGCGGGAGCGTTGCCCGGATGGGGACGACGCCGGAGGAGGAGGTCACGTCGTCGCTGACGGCGGCGACGTGCCGACGGTCAGACGCCGCCGTTCTCCCAGTGGTGCGTCGCCGTGGTCGCGGTGACACCGTTCGCGTAGACGAGTGCGACGCGGTGGTTGTACTGCACGGTGTACATCTTCTTCCCGCCGATGACGACCGCACCGCTGGACGGGAAGTAGTCGTCGGTGGCCGCGGCG
The DNA here is from genome assembly GCF_027947575.1 of Streptomyces rubrogriseus. Taxonomy (NCBI): domain Bacteria; kingdom Bacillati; phylum Actinomycetota; class Actinomycetes; order Kitasatosporales; family Streptomycetaceae; genus Streptomyces; species Streptomyces rubrogriseus. Next base: position 3,300,175 of record NZ_CP116256.1, read on the forward strand.
TCCTGGGTGGCCACGTACGCCTGTCCGACCGGGATGGAGTACATGCTCAGCGGGGCCTGCGTGGAGGCGCCGAGACCGGCCGGATACTCGGCCCTGTCGGGATAGCTGGAGCCGTAGAGCGCCACCGGTGCGCTCCCCGCGGGCTTGATGATCTTCACTCCGTACCGGATACGGGTGTTGGTGCCGCCGGGGTTGTGGAACCAGACCTTCGCCCCGCTGAACCAGACGGCGGTCCAGTCGTCCTGCACCTCTGCCACCACGAACTGCTGACCGGCCTGTGCCGTGCTGCCCCAGTCGTTCACCCGGTTGGTACCCGCAGCGGCGCCGTGGATCGCCGGGTCGCCGAAGAGCGGGGCGGTCTCGCCCGGGGCGGTGCGCAGGTAGACGGAGTTGGACTGCTGCTGCCGTTCGGTGCAGGTGGGTGTCTGCCCGGTGGGGTCGTCGGAGGGGCACACCTGGAAGGTCTGCACGTTGTCCGTGAACGAGGGCGTGATCGCCACGACCTCGCCCGGTTGGGGCACCTCGGGCAGACCGCTGACCGGCGCCCCGAGCAGGCTCATGAAGTGGTTCCAGTCCCACGCGTAGCCGGGGTCCCAGTGCATTCCGGCGACCAGCGAGGAGTTGGGCCCGGCAACGTTGTCATGGCCGATGACATGCTGCCGGTCCAGCGGTACTCCGAAGCGCGCGGCCAGGTACTTCACCAGGTCGGCCGTGGCTTGGTACTGCGACTCCGTGTACCAGGCGGCGCCGTGAGCGGCGTAGCCCTCGTGCTCGATCCCGATGGAGTGCAGGTTGGTCGAGTAGTTTCCGGCGTGGAAGGCGATGTCCTTGGTCGGGACCATCTGGGTGACCGCACCGGCCGATGACATGACGTAATGGGTCGAGGCGGGGTTGGTGGGGTTGGCCAGCCCCGCGACGCCCGCGTCGTAGGTGGACTCCAGGTCGTGAATGACGATCGTGTCGACGCGGATGCCGTTCGTGGGCCGGTCGGCCACCTGGCGGCCGACGGGAGAGCCGGCGACGAAGGTGCAGTCGACCGTCGTGGGGCATTCGGTGGCAACCGCCGTAGGAGCCGTCCTGAGGTGCAGGGCGTCGATCTGCTGCCGCTCAGGGATGACCGAGGGGCTGGCGGCCAGGCGCAGGCGCTGGCCGTCCTGGGTCGTGGCGGAGGCACCGCTCCGCATCGTGCGGAAGACGCGGTCGGCGAAGCTCGCCGCTGCCTTCTCCTGCTTGGCCTGGCTGTAGCGGGCCACGGCCCCGTACCACTCGGCGGGGTCCGCGGGCGTACCGCCGACCAGTTCCCGCTCGTACGAGGCCAGCAGCGCGGCGCCGCCCCGGATGTTCGCGGCGTCGTCCTCGCGCAAGTCCCGCGTCGACAGGCCGGTCAGCTGCGCGGCCTGGTCCAGTGTGTGGAGGGCGGGGGCGGCGGCAAGGGTCTCGAGGTCGGCTCGGCCCGCGGCACCGGCACCGCCGCCGGCCAGCATGGCGGGGGTGACGTCGGTGAGATTCATCGGTCCGTAACCGCCGTCGGTGCTCGGCAGGCCGCCGTGTCCGTCCCACCCCGACTCCTGGTGGGACAGGGCGAGCAGGACGGCGGGCGGGACGTGGTATTCGTCCGCCGTGGTGAGCAGGGCCTGCTGGCGCTTCCGCGTGGCGTCGCTCGCCGTGTCGGCCTGGGCGGCGCCCGACATGGCCAACAGGCCACCGGCGACGAGTGCGCCCACCGTGACACCGACGGGCAGAATGGCTGCCCTTCGTGACTTGTGCAAGGTGATGCTCCTTGTGGAGAAGTAACGGGCATCGAGACGCGCCGAGAAGCGGCCGTGGCAGGCCGTTGGCGCAAGGCGACTCGATGCGAGGACGACTATAGGGCGAAGCTGGTTGTAGGTGCCACGAGTATCCGCGTGGTTCGACACGGTGTGTTGTGACAGTGATGTGAAGCGGGGCCGCGTCAGGAAGGATGGAACTCGACGACGACGCGGTAGCCGGCGGGCTCCGACGTGATGTGGAGTTCGGGGTCGTCGAACAGGCGCTTGAGCGCGGCGTGCCATTCCTGATTGCCCGTGGCCCTGTCGAGTCGGGTGCCCGAGGACCACTCGGCGACATGAACGAACCGCGTCTCCGGGGCGTCGGTCAGGGGGCGGTGCAGCCGAGACCGGATGAATCCGGGTTGCGTCGACATGATCCGGGCGTTCTCCTGGTACGCCTCGGTGAAGTAGTCGGCCTCCTCCGACGGCACGGTGTAGGTCTTGATGAGGACGACCGGATCGGCGGTGTGCGTCCTCGAGTTCAGTGAGTCGGTCATGCCCACTCGACAAGCGACGGCTCGCCCCTGTGACGAGTGGTCGAAATCCCCCAACAGTGGCTTATCGCGTCGAGGTGTCACAACCACTGCGCGCCACGTTCGAGACCATCGGCTTCGACGGAGTGTCCGGCCCGATCCGGAACTCGGCGCAGGAGCACTTCGGTCTGCAGCCCGAGCCGTTCGGTGTGCTTGTGGTACGTGAGGCGACTGGCATCTGGCGAACCGACGGGCGGCCGAGGGCCACCCGTGGTTTTCGGCCTTCCTGGCGAAGGCGACGAGACGACGCCGGATGACGGGCAGACGAAGAGTCATGGTGGACACACAACTTCGGCACAGGGAACGGACTCAGCAGGAATCCCGTGCGCGAGGAACCATGGCGATCTGGCGGTGGGCCAGGTGGGCGGCACTCCTCCTCGCCGTCGGCTGGGCGCTGAACTCGGTCGTCAAGCTGGTCGAGGGTGCGCAGGGACGCGAGCTGTGGTGGCCGTTGCTCAGTACCGTCATCTGGGCAGTGGTGACCGCGCACGGTTTCGCGACCTACCGTCGGATCAGGACCAGGACGCTGCCGGCCCTCAGCCGCCGGACAGCGGCCTGACCACTGCCCGGCACACGGCCGAGTCATGACTCAGGGGCGGGACCGCGCGCAGGTCTGTCCTCCGGTGCCCCACCGAGCTTCCGGGAACATGTCCCGACGCGCCGGTCGCTCGTCGGACGCGGTACTGAGCAACGCGCACCCGCGTTCAGCGGGGTCACGACCAGGATCTCGTCCGAGGAATCCCAGACACGTCGTTCGCCTTGCCGGAAGCGAGACGTACGTCGACCGCCCGGCGCGCATCGTGCGCATCGTGCGCTCGGTACCCGGCCGCATACTCCCCACGTCTGAGGGCTGATGCCACCACGGTGGCGACGGACGCCACCGGACCGGGATGCGCGTAGTGCGAGGCCGGGCGCAGGGCCAGTGCCAGGCTGACGAGCGAGAAGACTCCCTCGCCGAGGGGCGTGCCGCCCTGGGACAGGGTCATGTGCTGCGTGGTCGTACCGGTGTCGTCCTGGCTGAGGCCGGACTACACCGGTGACGCCGCGTCCTGGGTGTTCGGCTACTGGAACCGCTGACCGCCCCTCATACGCAGCATTCGTCGCAGTCGCAGTCGCAGTCGCAGTCGCAGTGGCAGTCGCAGCCGCGGCCGGCCCGGGGCGGGACTAGCGCTGCCCTTCGGCCCACTCGTCGAAGTGGGTCTCCGCGATGCGGGCGTCGGCGCCGGGGAGCAGATCCGACTCCTGGAGGGCCGCACCCCAGTAGAGACCGTTCGGGTCCGTCACGACCGTACGGGTGTCCGCCCGCACGGCGAGGCCCTTGCGGATGAAGTCCTCCAGCCGGAACACGTCGGGGCCCGCGACCTCGACCGTGCCGTTGACGGGTGAACCGACGGCCGTGCGGCCCACAGCCGCGGCCACGTCGCCCGAGAAGATGGGCTGGATCTTGATGGGGGCGACGGTCACGGTGTCACCCTCCGTCGCCGAGTCCGCCAGGGTCTTCGCGAACTCGAAGAACTGCGTGGCGTGCACGATCGAGTACGGAATCCCGGAGCCCTTGATCATCTCCTCCTGGGCCTGCTTGGCCTGGAAGTAGCCGCTCGCCTGAAGCCGGTCGGTCCCCACGACGGAGAGCGCCACGTGGTGGGCGACACCGGCCTCCGCCTCGGCCTTCAGGAGGTTGGTCGTCGACACGCGGAAGAACTCCTTGACCGCGTCGTCCGCGAACGACGGAGAGTTCGATACGTCGACGACGACCGAGGTTCCTCGCAGCACCTCCGCCAGGCCCTCGCCGGTCATCGTGTTGACGCCGGTGTTCGGGGAGGCCGGGACCGCCTCGTGCCCGTGCTCGCCGAGCCTGGCGACGACCTGCGAGCCGATGAGCCCGGTGCCGCCGATTACCACAACCTTCATCGGAACGCCTTTCGGAGGGTTCTCTCGGAGCGGCGCCCACGGCCGCGACCGAGCTTTATTCACCTAACCAATGACCGAACAGAGGCGCCACCTGTGACAGAGAGGACGAGGCAGGGAGGGGCGGGGTGCTTCCCCACAGCGACTCCTTCAACCTCCATGTGCGGGTTCCTCCACCGGGGAATGACTGCGGAATGACTGTCGACCCGCTCAGGTGGTCCGATCGCCTCCGGCGGCGGCGTAGGTTCGGCCGTGAAGTACCACGACGTCTGAACGAGGCCCTTGTTCGGCTGCTCGTCTCGGGAAGGAAACGTGGAAGTGAAGTGTGCCAAGAGGGATGAGGATGACAACACTGGGGACGAGTGGGGCCGTGTGCATACCTCCGTGTCACCCCATGGGCCACCCGCCGGACCCCACGGCCGGCCCGAGGACACCTTCGCCCGGCAGCGGCCGCGACTGCTCGGAATCGCGTACGGCATGCTCGGGAGCATCACGCAGGCCGAGGGCGTCGTGCGTCATGTCCGGCTGCGCTGGCAGGCCACCGACCACGCGCTGGTGGCCGATCCGCAGGCCTACCTGACCAGAGCCACCACCCGGTTGTCGATCAGACTCGCGCAGTCCGTGCGGTCGCGGCGCGAGTCCTACATCGGCCCCTGGCTGCCCGAGCCCCTGGACACCGGTGATGCCGCGGGGACCGGCGCCGTGCACTCGGAGTCGGTCGAGTTCGGTGTCCTGCTCATGCTGGAGCGGCTGGACCTCGCGGAACGAGCGGCCCTCGTGCTGCGGGACGGGCTGGCCTCCCCCTACCCCGAGATCGCCGCCGTCCTCGGCGTCGACGAGACCCGTGCCCGGCACCTGGTGCACACTGCGCGACAGCACCTCGCCACGGATCGCGGCGCGGATCCGGAACGCCGCGAGGACACCGCCGGCCGGCCGCGCGAGGACGACGACGCCGAGGACTACGAGGCCGCATGACCGGGCCGACGTCTTCTTCGTCCCCTCGGCGCGACCGCCGAGGGGACGAAGGCGTCGGCGCGGTCCTCCCGTGCGAGGGTGCGCGGCACGGTGAACGGGTCCGTCCGGGGGCCCGGCATCACCGATCCACACTGCTGTGACATGGTGTGTGGAAATATGAGTAGGGAGAGGGTGTTCGTCCATGGGCGGAGAATTCGCGGAACCGGAGCCCCAGATGGTTCTGTCCCCGCTGACCAGTGCGGCGATCTTCCTCGTCGTCACGATCGACAGCGGCGGGGAGGACACCGTCCGGGACCTGCTGTCGGACGTCGCCTCGCTGGAACGGGCCGTCGGGTTCCGCGCGCAGCCCGACGGCAGGCTGAGCTGTGTCACCGGCATCGGTTCCGAGGCCTGGGACCGCCTGTTCTCAGGGGCGCGTCCAGCCCTGCTGCACCCCTTCCGGGAACTGGACGGGCCGGTGCACCGGGCAGTCGCCACCCCCGGCGACCTGCTCTTCCACATCAGGGCCGCACGGCTGGACCTGTGCTTCGCACTCGCCACGGAGATCATGGGCCGTCTGCGCGGGGCGGTCACCCCTCAGGACGAGGTGCACGGCTTCAAGTACTTCGACGAACGCGACATGCTCGGTTTCGTCGACGGCACGGAGAACCCGACGGGAGCCGCAGCACGCAGGGCCGTCCTCGTCGGTGACGAGGATCCGGCCTTCGCGGGCGGGAGCTACGTCGTCGTGCAGAAGTACCTGCACGACCTCGACGCGTGGGAGGGGCTCTCCGTCGAGGCCCAGGAGCGGGCGATCGGCCGCCGCAAGACGACCGACGTGGAGCTGTCCGACGACGTCAAGCCCGCCGACTCGCACGTCGCTCTCACCAGCGTCACCGGTCCGGACGGCAGCGATCTGGAGATCCTGCGGGACAACATGCCCTTCGGATCGGTGGGCCGCGAGGAGTTCGGCACGTACTTCATCGGGTACGCCCGTACCCCCGAGGTGACGGAGACGATGCTGGAGCGGATGTTCCTGGGCACCGCGTCGGCACCGCACGACCGCATCCTGGACTTCTCCACCGCCGTCACCGGCTCACTGTTCTTCACACCGGCGGCGGACTTCCTGGAGGACCTTCCCGCTCGGCCCTGAGCACCGAGCGGCGCGGCGTGCCGCGGACGCCGTGACCAGGCGTACCCAGCCGCCGGTGAGCGCCGGCAAGGCCGGGCCCGGCACTTCGGTCCGGGAGCAGGAGTGCGTTCCAGGTCCGCCAGAACATGGTGTGCACGCATGTGACAGTGGGTCAAGCCAACGTGAACTTGGCCATTCGTTGTCGGGACTGCCGTGGTTTTCCCCTAACATTGGTTCCCCGATGGGTCGTTCGTGTGCCGATCGGGTGGATTCCGCCTGTCCGACGGGCAGTTCCGCCGACGGGCTGTCGATTCCGGACCTCTCCCACCTGGCCGGTGCGTCGAGCGCCGGGCCATCGAATCGAGTTCAGGAAGGCGGGGCGTCATGGCGACACCCGACGGAGGGCAGGGCGGTTTCAGGGGCTCGGACGGTGTCCTGTACAAAACGACACCCGAGGATCTGAAGGCCAAGGCCCTGGACATCCGCACGACCGAACAGATCGTGCAGGCGGAACTCGACGCCCTCAAGAGCTACGTGGTCGCGATGGAGGCGAACTGGCAGGGCGTCGCCTCGAACACCTTCCAGGAACTGATGAGGGAGTGGGACGTGTACGCGGCACAGCTCCAGAACGCGTTGCTCGCCATCGCGGGCGGCCTGGACTCCAGCGCCGACAACTACCTCGGCTCCGAGCACTCGAACCTGGCGAACCTCAACAACGTGTCACTTCCGAAGGCCAACCTGTCCTGATGCCGGCCTGCGTCCGCACGTCCGCTCGCTGCTCACACCCTCCGAGGAAGGAATCGCGATGCCCGATATCGAAAGTGTGCCGATCTACGTCGGCCAGGGCCTGGAGACCGCCGGCCAGGACATCAACGCCGCGGCCCAGCACATCATGGGCGAACTGCACGCCCTGAAGAGCCGGATCCAGTCGCTGATCGACACATGGAACGCGCAGTCGGCGACCGACTACCAACTGCGCATGCACGAGTGGGACATGGCCGCGGTGGGCCTCTTCGGCAGCGAGGAGGACGACGGTGTGCTCGGCGAGATCGCCCACGTCATGCGGGTGAACTGGGGCAACTACGTCGGTGCCGAGGAGGCCAACATCAGGACCTGGAACTCGGTGCACTGACCCCCGCCCCTCGACAGGCCCGCTACGTGTGACAAGGAAGACATCCAGTGGAGAATGAACGCTGTCACGTGACCGTGGTGGGCGCACGGCGGCGGGTCGATCTCGCGGTGCCCGCGGACGCGGCGATCGCCGAGTACACCCCGACCCTGCTCACGCTCGTGGGGCAGGTGGAGCTGGACGAGACGTTCCCCCCGGTGTGGTCGCTGGCCCTGCCCGGCGCCCCGCCCCTCGCACCCGAAGCCTCGCTGCGGGAGGCGGGCGTGGCGGACGGCGCCACGCTCTACCTGCGGGACGTGGCCGCGGGCGAGTTCGACGAACCCGTGGTCACCGACCTGGAGGAGTCCGTCGAGAGCACCCGCGACGGTGTCACCGCCTGGGGCCGACGGGTCCGCGCCTGCACCACGCTGGTCCTGGCCGTGCTGGGCCTCGTCGCGGCCTTCGTGGTACTGGCGCGGTCGGGTTCCGCGGACTCCTACCGTCCCGGCACCGGGGTCGGCGCTATGGTCGTGGCGTTCGCGCTGGCCCTGCTGGCCTGGCACTCCACCCGACAGGGCTGGTCGCTGCCACTGGGCCTGAGGCTGATCATGGCGTGCGCGGCCGTACCCCTGCTCGCCACGTCCGCGGCCTGCCTGCCGGTGGCGAGCGCGAGCCTTGCCGGCCTGCTCCTGGCCCTGAGCGTGGGTGCCTTGGTCGGAGCCCTCGCCGCGCTGCTGGCGGTCCGTCACGTCACGACGCTGATGGCCGTGGCGATCACCGGCATCACCCTGGTGCTGACCGCCGCCCTCACCCTTGGCCGTACCTCGCTGCTGGAGTCGGCGGCCGTGGTGTCCGCCACCACCATGGGCGTGCTCGCCGCCGCACCCAAGGCGGCCGGGCACTTCGCGGTGCTGGCGGGTCCGCGGGCGGGCGGCACGGACCTCTACGCCGACGAGGCGGACGTCCTGCGGCTGGTGAAGCGGGGGCAGCGCGTGCTCATCGGCACGAACGTCCTCGGCTCGGCCGTCGCAGCCGCGTGCCTGGTGGTCCTGGGCGCGGCGGACCACGCCTTCGCGGTCGCGCTCACCGCCTGCCTCGGCCTCGCGCTGATCCTGCGGGCGGGGCGGCTGACGATGGCGCCCGCCGTCGTCCCGATGGTGGCCGCCGGGACCCTCGGCCTGGCCGTGGCACTGGTCCGGGCCCCGGGCAACTTCGGGGCACCGCCGTGGACCGGGCCGGTCACCCTGCTGGGCGCGGCCGTGCTGGCGCTGGCGTTCGGCCTCGGCCGCGCGTTCCGCGCCGACGCGGACGAGGAGCGGCCGACCTGGATCGACACACTCGCCGGGCTCTTCCTGCTGGCCTCCGTACCGGTCGCGGTGGGCGTCTTCGGTGTCTACACCTCGCTGCTGCAGTCGGGGCAGACGCCGTGAGGGGCCCGGAGGCCGAGGCGGTGCGGCGGTGAGACGCAACGCCGTCAGGGTGGCGGACCGGGGCTGGGGCACGCATCGCACCGTCACCGCCGCCGTTCGCGCGGCCGACGAGGGCGCGGTGATCCACGTCCAGCCCGGGGACTATCGCGAATCGGTGGTGCTGGACCGCGACATCACCCTGATCGCCGAGAAGGGTCCGGGCACGGTGCGCGTCGTCGCCGTCCACGGACCCGCGATCACGGTGCGGGGCGGAACCTGCGAGCTGCGCGACCTCACGGTCGAGGGCACCAACGACCGCGAGCCCGCCGTGTTCGTCAGCGGCGGCCGGGCCGTCCTCGACCACTGCGCCGTCTCCGGCGGGCGCGTCGAGATCGGCCGCGGCAGCGCCGAACTGCGCACCTGCACCGTCGAGAACGCCGAGGACTCGGGTGTCCTCGTCACCGGCACGGCCCAAGTCGTGGCGGAGGACTGCGTGATCCGCTCCACGGCGGGGCACGGGCTGACGCTCAGTGATGCCGCCCGCGCGGAGGTACGGCGCACCACGGTCGAACGCGTCACCGGCTGCGGCATCGTGCTGACCGGCGAGTCGCAGGGCACCTTCGACGCCTGCACGGTCCGGCACGTCGGCGACGCCGGCCTGCTGGCTCAGACCCGGTCGCGCCCGCTCCTGCGGGACTGCCGGCTGCACGACATCGGGACGCAAGGCGTACGCGCCGCCGACGGCGCCGTCGCCGCGGCCGTCACCCCCGCCGCCGACGAGGGGGAGAACGCCGCAGCGGCAGAGCGCGGGGCGCCCCGCACCAGGCTGGAGACGTGCGAGATCTTCCGCACCGGCAGCGAGGGCGTCCTGGCGGGCGACGCGTCCCGGCTCCGGATGGACGACTGCCAGATACGGGAGACCGGGGGCGCCGGCGTCATCGCCGCGGGCACCGGACGCGTCGAGATGGACCACGTCCGCGTCGTCGACGTACCCGGCAGCGGCCTGGCCGTCGTGGAGGACGCGGAACTACGGGTGCGCGGCGGCACGGTGGCCCGGACCGGGGCCAACGGCGTGCACGCCACCGACCGGTGCACCGTACGGCTCACCGAGTGCGAGATCTCCACCACGGCCTACACGGCACTGCACATCGCCGGCAACGTCCGCGCCGAACTGCGCTCCTGCACCGTCCGCGACAGCGCCCAGCACGCCGTGCGTGTCGAGGGGGCGGCCGACCTCACCGCCGAGGACACGCGTATCGAACGAGCCCGGATGACGGGCGTGGACGTCAAGGACGCCGACGCCGTACTGCGCGGACTCGTCGTCGCCGACACGGAGACCGGCATCCGGCTGGACAGCCGGCACCGGCCGCTGCTGGCCGACTGCGAGGTGCTGCGGCCCGCCAGGACCGGCGTCGAGATCGCGGCGGGCACCGGCGCCCTGCTGGTGGGCGGCCGGATCGAGGGATCGGGATCGGCCGGCGTCTTCCTCGACGAGCGCAGTGAGGCATGGATCGAGGACCTCACCATCTCGGACACCCAGGGCAGTGGCCTGGTGATCTGGGCCGATGCCCGGCCCCGCGTCCGCTCGGTCACGATCGCGGGCACCACCAAGAACGGTGTGTACGCGGGCGACGGGTCCGGGGGCCTGCTGGAGGACTGCACGATCTCCGCCACCGGCTATCCGGCGGTGTACGTGGGGTCCAGGGCGGCCCCCCTCCTGCGCCGCTGCCTGGTGCGGGACACGGACGAGGACCTGTCCCAGGCCGACGACGCGGCGGCCCGCTTCGAGCAGTGCCGCACCAGCGGTGTCACGGCCTCCACCCTGCCCACGGCGGACGCGGGAGAGGCCGCCGGACCGGCCCTCGTGGCGGGCACCGCGGGCATACCCCCGACCGGCCCCGGCGCGGCGGTCACCGTCCGGGAAGGGACGGGCGAGGACCGGCTGCCGGAGCTGCTGGCCGAACTGGACGACCTGGTGGGCCTGGAGAGCGTCAAGCGCGAGGTGGAGTCCATGGCCAAGCTGATGCAGCTGGTCAAGCGGCGTCAGGAGGCGGGTCTGCAGCCGCCGCCGCTGAGCCGCCACCTGGTCTTCGCGGGGAACCCGGGCACGGGGAAGACGACCGTGGCGCGACTCTACGGCCGGCTGCTGGCCGCTCTCGGACTGCTGACCGACGGGCACCTGGTGGAGGCCGACCGCGGCGCCCTGGTGGGGGAGTACGTCGGCCACACCGCTCCCCGGACCACCGCCGTCTTCAAGCGGGCGCTGGGCGGCGTGCTGTTCATCGACGAGGCCTACTCCCTGGTGCCGGCCGGGCAGAGCACGGACTTCGGGCAGGAGGCGATCTCCACCCTGGTGAAGCTGATGGAGGACCACCGCGACGACGTGGTGGTGATCGCGGCCGGATACCCGCAGGACATGGAGCGCCTCATCGACTCCAACCCCGGCCTGGCCTCGCGCTTCACCCGGACCCTGCGCTTCGACGACTACTCGTCCCAGGACCTCGTGAGGATCGTGGAGCACCAGGCGGCGCTGCACGAGTACCGGATCGGCGACGACACCGCCGCGGCGCTGCTGGACCACTTCGGCTCGATCGCCCGGACCGAGCGCTTCGGCAACGGACGCACCGCCCGCCAGGTCTTCCAGCAGATGACCGAACAGCACGCCATGCGGGTGGCCGACCTGTCCGCCCCGGACGCCGACGACCTCACGGTGCTGCTGCCGGTCGACGTCCCCGCGGTGGTGTCCTGATGGCGGGCCGTGGCGTGTCCGCCCGACACACCGGTGCCGGGCGGCACACCGTGTGCTGCTCAGCTCGTCACGGGACCCGGAGGCTCCGGGAAGCGCGAGGCGCGGTCGAGACGGGAGTAGGACTGGCCGGAGCTGTTGATGAGCGCGACGTAGTTGCCCAGCAGCGCGAGGGCGTTGGCCTGCAGGGCCAGTGCCTTCTGCATGGCCGGGTTGATGTGGGCGGCGAACTCCTCACCGATCTCGGCGACGATGCGGGCGTCGTTGTCGTTGGTCTCCTGCACCGTCGGGCTCCAGCCGGTGCCTCCGGGTGTCGTGGGGCCGTACGAGCCCGAGGAGATGGCCGGCTTCGGCTTGGCCAGCGCCCAGAACTGCGAGTGCACGGCGGTGTCGACCCTGGCCCGCAGGGTCTCGTAGTTGCCGACCGCGTTGCGCCCCTGGGCCAGCAGGGTGGTCTCGGTCGCCCGGACGGTGGTCGCGTCGAACAGGATCGGGCCGCTGTCGGCCACTTCGGTCGCCGATTCGCCGCCCGACCCGCCGCTCGGGTCCTGGTTGAAGCTGGGCGGTGTCTCCCAGCCCACCGACATGCCGGGGACGAGGTGACCGAACTCCTTCCCCTTGTCCGGATCTTCGACGGCTCCGCCGCCCTCGCCGCCCGGGGCGGGTTCATTCTGGGGATCGGGCATTCTCTGCTCCCATGTGAGCTTCCGCCGGCGACAGACAGCCGGCGTTTCGGTCGGACGATGCCGACCCTCGCAATGTTGTCACACCGAACTCCGGCGGTGAAAGCGCCGGAGCCCAAGTCGGTAGGCCGCCCGGCTTCCGTGTGCCGTGGACGGCGGTCAAGGCTCAAGGAGTGTCAGTCATGTCAACACCGGCCGGAAACAACAGTGGTTCGGACGGCGAGGGGTCGGGCGGTCACGGCGGCGGGATGTCTCCGGAGGAGTTCCGGGTCGCGCTCGGTGAACTCAGGCGGGCGATCGGCGCCGTGCGCGGCGAGAGTGAGCACATCGCGGGACTGATCGGCCAGGTGGAGGCCCGATTCGAGGCGGCGCAGGCCCACTGGCAGAGCCCCGCGGCCTCGACCGCCGAGGTGATGACCAGTTGGTTCGCCAGGGCCTCGCACGATCTGGAGGAACTGCTGCGCGAGATGGCGCACCGCATGCAGACCGCCTACGACAACTACGCCTCCGCCGAGCAGGCCAACACCACCAACTCCGGAGGCTGACGATGCCCGAGAGCACGAACTACGACGCCGTCACGATAAAGATCGATCCGCCGGCACTCGGCACGGAGGGCACCACACTCGTGTCGCTCGCCGGCGAGATCGGTGAGTCGATCATGCGTGTGAACAACATCGCCGCCGGGCTGAGACTCGGCTGGGTCGCCCCGAGCGCCACGGAGGCCCAGGAGTTCGGCGACCGGTGGACGCGCGTGATGACCGAGATGTTCGGCCAGGAGGGCGGCCAACTCGGCGTCCTTCCCGCCATCGCCGGAGGAATACTCGGCGCGGCCGTGGGCTTCAGCCATCTGGAGAACGAACTGTGGTGGGCCTTCACCAACTTCTCCAACGAAATGGCTGTCCCGACCGGTGACGGCGGCGGGCCGTCGGACCACCTCGGACCCGAATTCCCCTTCACTCAGGACTTCCCGAACTAAATGACCAGGACAAGCTTCCACCGCCCGGCCAGGACGTTCCCGCCCTCGGTCCCGGAGCAGCAGGTATCGCTGGCCGCGCCTCCGCAGAAGGCCGCGCAGAACCAGGCGCAGACCTGGCTCTACATGCTGCTTCCGCTGCTCAGCAGCATCAGCATGGCCGCCTACATGGTCACCTTCGGGCGACCCTGGATGATCATGCTGGGCATCGGCTTCGTCGTCGTCTCCATCGGAGTGACGGTCGTCGTCAGGACCCAGACCAAGAACGCCGGCCGGCGCACCCAGTACCGGCAGCGCGACCGGTACGTCGAGTACCTCGGGGACATCCGGAACCAGGCCCGCGAGTCGGCGGCGGCGCAGCGCGCGGTCGGCGCCTTCGTCCACCCGAGCCCTCAGCGCCTGTGGGCGATCGCCACCACCGGACCGCGCCGGGTGTGGGAACGCAGGCCCGCCGACGCCGACTTCCTGAAGCTACGGCTCGGCATCGGCCGAGGCGCTCCCGCGATGCGCATCGCACTGAGCCGGCACAGCGACCCCACGACGGAACACGACCAGGACGCCCGCCGCCGGGCCGAGAAGCTGTCCCGCGACTTCGAGACGGTCGGACTCCAGCCCGCCTGGGTCGACCTCGCGGGCACCGGTGTCCTGAGCCTGCTCGGGCCCGAGGAGCGCACCGCCGAGCTGACCGGATCGCTGCTGCTGCAACTCGCCGTGCTGCACGCCCCCGACGACGTGCAGATCGCGGCCCTCGTCCGGGACGGGGGCCGCTCCTGGGCCTGGGCGAAGTGGCTGCCGCACGCCCGTCGGTCCGGCCGGGGTGAATCGGTCCCCATGATCGCGCTGAGCATGGACGGTCTCGCCGACATCCTCCAGTCCCACGTCGACCGGGTGCGTGAGGAGCGTGCCGAGCGGGCCGGCTCGCTCGGGATACGCCGCGAGGCCAGGACCGTACGGCATCTGGTGGTCGTCCTCGACGGCTTCCGGCCGGACGCGGACTGGGCCGGGCTGCCCCTGGTGTCCGACCTGCTGGCGGAGGCCGGCCCGGACAGCGGCCTGCACGTGGTGTGCGTGGTCGCCAAGGAGAGCGAGGAGCCCAGCCGGGTCGACGCCCGCGCCCGGGTGGACGCCGAGGGCGCTCTGACCCTGGAGACGCGTCACCCCGCGCTGGTCCAGACGGCCGAGGACGCGGTCGCCGACGTGTGCCCGCCGCCGCTCGGCGAGCAGACGGCCCGCGCGCTGGCCCCGCTGAGGCTGTCCGGCGAACAGGAACAGGTCCTCGCGCGAACCGTCGCCCTGCCCGAGATGCTGGGCGTGTCGGACCTCGGCGCGTTCGACCCCACCGCGCTGTGGCGCGAGCCCGACGACGAGGCGCTGCTGCGGCTGCCGATCGGCTTCACCGGCGACGGCTCCCCGCTGGTGCTGGACCTCAAGGAGTCCGCGCAGGGCGGCATCGGCCCGCACGGCCTGGTCGTCGGCGCCACCGGCTCCGGCAAGAGCGAACTGCTGCGCACGCTGGTGACGGGTCTGACCATGACCCACGCGCCCGAGCACCTCAGCTTCGTCCTGGTCGACTTCAAGGGCGGCGCCACCTTCGCCGGCGTGACCGAACTCCCGCACGTGGCAGGTCTGATCACCAACCTCGCCGACGACCTGGCCATGGTCGACCGGGTCCGCACCGCCCTCCAGGGCGAGCAGCAGCGCCGTCAGCGGATGCTGCGCGCGGCCGGCAACGTGGACTCGGTGCGCGAGTACCAGATCCTGCGGGCGAACGGCGGCACCGACGAGGACGGCAGGCCGCTGGAGCCGATGCCGTACCTGATGATCGTCGTCGACGAGTTCGGTGAACTCCTCACCCAGCGGCCCGACTTCATCGAACTGTTCGTGCAGATAGGACGAGTCGGCCGAAGCCTCGGCATGCACCTGCTGCTGGCCACCCAGCGGCTGGACGAGGGAAGGCTGCGCGGGCTGGAGTCGCATCTGTCGTACCGCGTGTGCCTGCGCACCTTCAGCGCCCAGGAGAGCCGGGCCGTGATCGGGACCACCGACGCCTACCGGCTGCCCTCGATCCCGGGCTCCGCCTACCTCAAGGTCGACGAGTCCGTCTACGAACGCTTCCGCGTCGCCCACATATCAGGTGTCCACGAGGAGGCCGACGCACACGTGACGCAGACCGGACCGCCCCCGGTGCCCGTCCCGTTCGGCCTGCGCACCGCCGAGGACGCCCAGGAGGAGGACGGCGACGAGGCCGAGCCCTCGGTCTCCCCGCCCCGCACGCTGCCGGGTCGGCGCACCGAGATGCAGGTCGTCGTCGAACAGGTGAAGGCGCACGGCAGCCCCGTGCACCAGGTGTGGCTGCCGCCCCTGCCCCCGGTGATCGAACTCGAATCGGTACTCGCCCCACTGGAGAGCGACGACGAGCGGGGACACCACTCCCTGCTGTGGCCCCAGGGCGGCGGACTCACCTTCCCGGTCGGCGTGGTGGACCTCCCGGCCCGTCAGGAACAGCGCGCCCTGCTCCTCGACCTGTCCGGCCAGCAGGGGCACCTCATCCTGGTCGGCGCACCCCAGTCCGGCAAGAGCACCCTGCTGCGCTCCCTCATGCTCAGCGCCATGCTCACCCACACCCCGGACGAACTCCAGTTCACGGGCATCGACTTCGGCGGTGGCAGTCTCATCGGTCTGGAGAACGCCCCCCACGTGTCGGGCATCACCACCCGGCACGACGAGGCACGCACCCGGCGCGCCCTCGCGGTGGTCCGCCGACTGGTCGACGAACGCGAACGGCTCTACCAGGAACTGCGCGTCGACTCCGCGGCGGACTTCCGCCGGCTCCGCGACGAGAAGGCCCTGCCCCCCGGGGTCAACGCCGCCGACGTCGTCCTCGTCGTGGACAACTGGAGCGCGTTGCGCGCCACCGTGGAGGAGGCCGAGGCGATCGTCCCCGACATCGCCGTACGCGGCCTCAACGTGGGCGTGCACCTGGTACTCACCGCCAACCGCTGGGCGGAGCTGCGGGCCAACCTGCGCGACACCATCACCGGACGCCTCGAGCTGCGGCTGGCCGAGCCCGCCGAGTCGGAGATCTCCCGGCCGCTGGCCAAGCAGTTGCGTGCCTTCGTCCCGGGGCGCGGCCTCGCGGCACCGGGCAGCTTCTTCCAGGCGGCGCTGCCCCGCCTGGACGGCGCCGCGTCCGTCGACAACCTGACCAAGGCACAGGAGACCGTGGTCGCGGATCTCGCCACGGCCTGGAAGGGCGCCGTGGCCCCGCCGTTGCGCGTGCTGGCCGACGTGGTGACGCCGAAGGACCTGGCGCAGGCCGTGGAAACCCTCCCCGGAGGTGCCGAGGCGCTGCCCGCGGGTGCCGTGCCGATCGGCATCGGGGAGTTCGACCTGGCCCCCGCGGTCATCGACCTGGAGACGCACGGGCCGCACTTCCTGGTCTACGGCGACCCCGGATCGGGCAAGACGTCGTTCCTCCGGTCCTGGATGCGGCAGACGGCCGCTCGCCGGTCGCCCTGGGACGTGCGGTTCATCGTCGTCGACTACCGGCGCGGACTGCTGGGCGCGGTGCCCGACGACTACATGGGGGCGGTCGCCGGCGACCCGGACACCGCCACCGCGTACCTCGGACAGGTGGTGGAGAAGCTGAAGGAGCGCATGCCGCCACCCGGCATCACCCCGCGCCGGCTCAAGGAACGCGACTGGTGGGCCGGCCCCGAGCTGTACCTGGTCGTGGACGACTACGACCTCGTCGCCCCCGCCGGGGCGGGCGGACGCGGGCCGCTGGCCGCGATCGGCGACTATGTGACCCAGGCCGCCGAGATCGGCTTCCACGTGGTGCTGGCCCGCCGCGGCGGCGGACTGTCCCGCTCCCTCTCCGACCCGGTCGGCGGACGCATCCGTGAACTGGGAGCCGACGGGCTGCTGCTGTCGGGCGACCCCCGCGAGGGGTCCGTCCTGCACGACCAGCGGGCCCGGCGCCTGCCACCCGGCCGCGGCCTCCTCGTCTCCCGCCGCACCGGTGCCGCCCTGCTGCAGACCGTCTACGACCCGGCCGACGACTAGCCGGTGCGCGGGGCCGACGGCTCCGCGCACCACCGAGACCGACACGCGAACCTCTTGACCGGACCGCGGTCTTCCGCCCCGGCCCCCGCTTGTGAGGACACACCATGCCAGTCCACTACGACGACGCGCACATCCGAGAACTCGGCCAACTGTGGATCTCCACCGGCGAGATGCTGCAGGAAGCCGTCGGGGTCATGGACGGCGCCGTGAGTTCCATGGCCGGAGGCTGGACGGGCAAGGCGGGCCACGCGGCGGAACTCGTCTGGAACGGTGTCGCCGACCACAACATCCGGCACGCGCTGCTGGAGGCGGGCACGGTGGCGGTCGAGATCGGGCAGGCGATCATCAACTACGCCGACGAGTTGCAGAAGGCCATCGACGAGATCAACCGCGCGGCCCTCATCGGAGCGCTGACCACGATCTTCGGCATGGTCCTCGGCGTCGCCTCGTTCGGCATCGGCGCCGTCCTGGCGCGGCTCACCTCGCTCGTGGGCCAACTGGTGCAGAGCATCGCCTCCAGCATCTCCCGGATCGCCGCCGCGGCCGCGAACGTCGGACGGGCGGCGGCGTTCACGGCGGACTCGGTGCTCAACGCGGGCGTGACCCTCGGCACCGACCTGTTCGCGGGATGGCTGGGCTCCAAGGCGGGGCACGGGCCCATGCACATCGACTGGGAGTCCGAGGGCATCAACATGGGCCTGGGCGTGTGGACGGGCTGGGGGATGGGCGGAGTCGACATCCTCAAGGGCCCGAACACCGCCGCGGGCGGCAAGGGCCTGCCGAACGTCTCCACCCCCGGCCCCGCCCCCAGCCCCAGCAAGGCGTCCAGCCTCTCCGTGCCGCACGCGGGCAACAACATCCCGAACGTCGGGCTGCCGCACGTGGGAGACCTCGCCCCCTTCCCGAACTCGGTCGTCCAGACCAACCACGCACCGCCCACCGGCGCCGGCGTCACCAACCCCGTAAGCGCCGCGCCCGGACCGAACGCCGGTGCACCCGGCACCACCACCCCGCTACCGGGCACCGTGCGCCCCGGGCAGGAGCGGCCGGGCACTCGGACCCCCGGCACGGCCCGGACGGACTCCCCGGCACCACACCCCCTCCCCGCCCCCTCCGCGGACCGGACCGCGGGCGGCGGACAGCCGCCCCACACCGTCCGGCCCGGTCAGGTCCACCCCGAGGGGACGTCCCCGGCGGTGTCGGGTCCGACGGCGCCGACCGCGGTGCGGCCGGGGGAGGTCCGTACCGACGGGAGCACGCCTGCCGTCACAGGACCGAACGCGCCGGTCACCCCGCGGCCGGGGGAGGTCCGTGGCGGCGGAAGCACGCCCGCCGCCACGGCACCGAACGCGCCGGTCACTCCCCGGCCGGGCAACCAGCTTCCCCACACCGCGGGCAACGACCTCGCCACCGGCAGCGGCACCCCGCCCGCCCCCGTACGCAGTAGTCCCTCCACCCCCCAGACGCCGCACGCCTTCCTGGACGGTCCGCGCAGCGCCGGCCTCCCGGACGCCCCGGGGGTCTCCCCGAGCCCGCACGGCGGCGCCGGAGCGGTGCGCGAGACCACCCCCGCGGGCCCCGGCGGCGTGCCACGCACGAACAGTCCCCGGGGCGAACAGAACACCCCCACCGCGACGTCACACGCCCCGGGCTCGGGGGAGACGACCCCGCGCAACACCGTCACCTCGCACCCGGGCAACCTCCAGGCCCCCCTCGCCGAGAGTGCCGCGGGCGGGGGCACCACGGTCCACGACGCACCCCAGGGAGCCCCGCACCGCGGCGCGCGTCCGGTCGAGCCCGGCCACGAGGCCGCCGCCGTGCCCGCGCGCCGCGACCCTGCCGCACAGGACACGCCCGGCCCCCAGAGTCCGCACACCCCCGCTCCCGACGGCGGCGCGACGCCCGAGCGGCAGTGGCACACCTATCGGCAGGAGCACAACGAGCGGACCCTGCCCGTCGTCGAGGCCGAGGCCCGGCTGGAGTTCCGCGGGGAGGAACTCACCGCCTCGTGGAACAAGGCGTACGACACGTTCGCCGACAACAACGTGTTCGGCGGTACGCGCGTCGCCCGGGACGGGCACCAGATGCGCAACGCCCACTGGCAATGGCGCCATGACATCACCCAGCAGTTCCGGGCCGAGGTCGAGAGCACGGGACGCGTCTCCTCCGAGGCGTTCGACCGCATCGTCCACGACGCCAAGGCGAGCGCCCACAACTACATCGTGCGCGCCGACCAGAAGGAGAGGTTCGCCGCTGTCGTCAAGGAACGGATCGACTCCTACAAGGCGAACCGGTTCGGTGACGGGGAACTGCTGCCGGACTTTCAGCACGCGCCCACGAAATCCGTCTTCGACAAGGACCTCAACCGATTCGTCAAGGACGACAGCAAGCTGTACGGCCACCCCGACGACGGCACCGCCGCGCCCGGCGACCCCTTCCGTGACCGGTCGCACGACTACAACGTGCTGGAGCAGTACTACCTCGCCAAGGAGGCCCAGCTCGACGGGATCCTCGACCGGTACCTGCACCACGGGGAGACCGGCGGGGAACTGCCCGCCCGCACGGGCCGTGAGATCGACACCCTCGTGGAGGGCGTGTTCGACGACATCGGGGCCATCGCATCCCGGGAACGGGACATCCGGACCGCGACCGGCGAGCAGTTCGACGACGTCGTCCGGTGGAACTCGCGGGGCCGCGACGCGCTGTCCGAGGACTTCGTGGCCAAGGTGCGCCAGGACTTCGAGTACGACCTGCGCACCGACCACGACCTCGTGTTCCGCCACGGCGACGGAGCCGGCGCCCGCGCGCTGTGGGACCTGAGGACGAGCCGGGCGATCGACGAACTCCCCGGCCGCATCGCCAAGGAGCACTTCGTCCGGGGCCGAGTGGCCGAGGAGACCGCCTTCGCGCAGAACCACCTGTCCCAGTTGGGCGAGGACTTCCTCGGGCGCTTCGGCGAGGGCGGCCGCGAGCGCGTGGTCGCCGAGTACCTCGACGCCGTACGGGCCACCGCCCAGCGGCACTTCGACGAGCGGCTGGACGGCCCGGCGAGGGCCGGGGAGACCGCCGCGGAGTGGTCCGGCGCCCGTGACGACCTGCGTACCTCGCTGCCCGACCGCATCCGGCACGAGGGCGACCTCCAGGCCGTCGTCGGCGAGGCCGCCCACGCCTTCCACGAGATCGCGGGCCACCCCGGCAGCACCGAGGCCTTCCCCCTGCACGAGGACACCCTCGGCAGGCTGGGCAACGACTTCCGCACGGAGCGCGCCACCCGGTACGACGAACTTTTCGCCCCCGAGGGGCACCGGACCTCGGCCTGGCTGTCGCACGAGTCGCGCGCCGAGGACGGCTTCCAGGCCCGCCTCGACGACCTGCGCGACGGCGACTTCATGCCCGAGCTGCGGAGCTGGTCCTACCCGGTCTTCCAGGACTGGCGCGCGGCTTCGGCCCCGTCCGGCGAGGGACACCCGGCCGCCCGCCCGGGCACCCCGGACCGGCCCGTCTCCATGGACGGCGACGCCGCCCCCGGGCACCGGACATCCACCCCCGCACACGACGCGGCCTCCGAGGCACCGGCTCCCGCGCCCTCGCGGACACCGGCGCCCCCGCGGCCGGACCCGGCCGCGCACACGCAGGTGTCCGCGCAGCCACAGACCGAGCCATCCGCACCCGTACACACGCGGCTGGAGGCGCAGGCCCCACCACGCACCCGGACCGAGCCGCCGACGCAGACCGACGCCGCCCCGCAACCACTCGGTACGCGGGACCAGGCAGCGCCGGCACAGGTCACCCTGGACCGGGATGCGGCCGGCGCGCCCGGAACCGCGGTCCGCACACCCGACGTGAGCGCCCACACCTCGGAGCGGCAGCACCGAGCGCAGCAGCCGGCGCAGGCATTGCGCCAGGACGAGCCACGGCCCTTGGACGAGGGCTTCGGCAGGCCGACGGCGGTCCCGCACCACGCGGTCCCGTCCGTCGACCCGGCCGAGCTGGCGAAGACCATCCGGGGCGTGCTGGCGGAGCGCGGCATCGAGGACCTCCCGTCGGGCCGGCTCCACCGGGCCCACGAGGATCTGCTGAACGTCGGCATCCTCACCCCGCGGTCGACGCTCGCCGAACGGGCTTCGGTCGTAGCGGAGTTCGTGACCGAAAGCGAGCGTCTGACCGAGGCGGTCAACGACGAGCTGGGTGCGAGGGCAGGCCGGCCGGTGACCTACGAGGAGGTCGGCGACGCGGCGTGGCAGCTGGCGTCGGAGACCGGCGAGGGGTTCACGTCCCTGTCGGTCCCCGCGCAGGTGGAGGCCATCGCCGACCACATCCTGGGTACGCCCCGGCAGGACCGGGCCGAGACCACGGCAGCGCGCACGGTGGACAAGGGCAAAGCCGTGGACCGCGGCCGGGACGCCGACCCGCAGGAGCGCACCGGGGAGCCGGTGGACGGCTTCGACCAGGACCGGGCCCTGCGCGAGCTGCAGGCGCAGGACCCACTGCTGCGCGACCTGACCCCGGGCGAACTGCGCGACGCCTTCCGCATCCAGGAGCACACCGATCCCGCCGTCGCCGGGGCGGAGCGGCTCACCCGTCTGCACCACCTGGGCCGGATCGGCCGCGAGCTGCACCTGCACGGTGTCGAAGCCGCCTGGGACCTGGCCGGACGGCTGTCCGAGCACGGCGACCGGACGGGCCTGTTCGGCGGCAGCTCCGAGCCGGCGGCGACCTCGACCGCCGGTCAGCCCGCAGATCCTCCGGGCACGACGCAGACCGCTGCGCAGGCGCACTTCGCACATCCGGAGGCGCACCTGAGCGCCGACCCCAAGTCGTTCCTCGGAACGCACGTGCTGTCCCTGGACATGAAGACCGGTCTCGAGACGCACGCCCCGGGTCTGGGACCGAAGGACCTGGACGACTTCATCAACGCCCTGTCGATTCTGCCGGGCCACGCGGGGCACCTGTCGGAGCACCGCTTCGTACTGTCCCAGCGGGGCGTGGACACCGCGGGGAAGGCGGTGTTCGCGCTGGCCCCGGCGGTCGAGTGGTACGTCGGGCACTACGGCACCGACCGCTTCTCCTTCCACGAGGACACGGTCCTGCCCGCCCCGAGACCCGAGGGCGAGTACGTGAACGCCGTCTTCGTGCCCTACCTGACGCGCGGCTCGGAGGACTACGCGGAGAACGTCGGTCACGCGGACGTCCTGGCACACCCCGGCCTGTCGGACCCCCGCCTGGTGCTGACGCCGACGATGAACGGCTGCGCCTACGCCGTCACGCCCTCGACGCGGGAGGGCCGGATCACGGTGTGGCACTACCAGTCCCCGGACACCAAGATGCCTGCCCCGGTGGTGTTCCGCAGGGAGCAGCGGCCGACGGACTGGTACGGCGCGGGCGAGTACTACGGCGGCGTCGCGGAAGGGGAGCTGTTCGAGGTCGCCAACGTGATGGCGTACGGCAGGGACGGCTGGGAGATCGTCAGCCAGGAGACCCACACGGGCGCGACGGACACCACGACGACCCTGGCCCGCGTCCGCAGCCGCGCGGTGCACACGGAACCGGGCCACGAGCTGACGTACACGAAGACCGCCTACCAGAGCCTGGTCCACAGCGAACTGCACGACTGGGACCTGCCGCAGGCGCTCCGCAACATCGAGGGCGTGCGACCCCAAGGCCCGGACACCCAGATGCTGCGCGCACTGCACGACCGTATCGCCGCGCACATCCAGGGCGAGATCGACCGGCTCGGCGCGCCCACGACGTTCGACGAACTGCGCGGCCTCGCGGACACGTTCTCGAACGGGCGGGCAGCGCTGAAGACCGACCTGGAGGAACAGGTCGCGCGCGCCGCCGCCGAGGCCGCCTCGTGGGCCACCACGGAGAAGACCAAGGCGGCGGTCACGACGCGACGCGACCACGCCGAACGGATGGTCGACCAGTTCGTCAACCGGCCCGGCCAGGACTGGATCGAACAGTTGCGCGGCGAGTCGGCCCCGGAGCACCCGCGGACGACGGCCGCGTCCTACCAGCGCAAGGCGCGCACAGAGCTGAACAGCGCCCTGTCCACTGTGAACATCGAGATCAACCGCGCCCTGGGCGCCAAGCCGCAGGGCACGGTGGCGAAGACCGTCTCCGACCTCGCGACCTCGGTGCGCGGGCAGATCGGGCGCGAGATCGACCGGCTGGGCCGGGCGCAGGACTTCACCGTCCTACGGGGTCTGGCCGACCGGTTCGCGGCGGAGCGCGGCGACCTGCGCCTCACCGGAGAGGCGGAATACCACGCCAGGACTCGCCTGGAGAAGGACCGCAAACAGGTCGAGAGGTTCCTCCCGCTGGTCCGCAGCATCCTCGACGCTCTGGTCACCCCCCGGCTGGAAGACTGGATCAAGGGCCTGCGTGAGGAGACCACCGCCGTGACCCGCGCCAGCGCCTGGCAACGGCTGCCGCACGACGAGCAGACGGAACTGGGCAGGCAGGTCCAGAACCGGCTGCCCCGGGGCGTCAGGGAGGACGCGTTCTTCGATCTCCGGGTCCGGGACGCCTACGACGGGCTGGACGACGCCGTCCGCAACGGGCCGCCGGCCGGTCGGGCGGACCGGATCGCCGACACCCTCTACGGCGGGCCCCGGAACCCCGACGTGGACGATCTCTTCGTCCACTCGGTCAACGACCTGCTCACCGGCATGGGCAGGGAAGGGGTGTCGGCCTGGCGAGTGCACCAGACCCACCGCAGCCTCGAAACCTCGCGTGGAACGGCCTTCTCGCGGGGCAACAGCGTCTTCCGCGCGGAAGCGGTCGCCAACCACCTCGCGGGTCTGCCCCACACCGCTCGTCCGGGAGGTTCGCGCGACGACTTCGAGCAGCAGCAGCCGCAGGAGCCGCGGACGGACTACACCAGGGTCGTCGGCAAGGGCAAGGGTGTCGCACAGGACCAGGTGGACGAGGACCCGGAGTTCGTCCAGGGCTCGGCGAGTTCGGGCCGCCTACTGGAGGCCGACCGGGAACGGGTGACCCTCGACCAGGCCCTGCGGGAGGCCTACGAGGACGAGCCCCTGCTGCACGGACTGCCGCTGGACGCGACGCGCGAGGCCTTCCGCATCAGGCAGTCCGAGGGACCCTGGGTCCCCGGCGTGCGGCAGCGGGAGCGACTTCGGGAACTGGCCGACATCGGCCGGGAGTTGCACCGCAACGGTCCCGAGGCAGCCCGTGAACTGGCCGCCCGGCTGGCCCGGGACGGCGGCCGGGCCGACACGGACCGGCGGGCCCCGGTGTCGCAGCAGCCGCCGCAGGCCGTCGGCCCGACGGCCACTGAGAATTTCCATGTCCCGGTCACCGTGTGGAGGTACGACCGTACGGCCCTGCCGCACACCCACACCGGGCAGCAGGGCAGTGGCCTGTGGCGGGACGTCCGCAACCCGTCCCGTACCGCCACCTCGGAGCAACTGGGGCTCGGGCCCGGCCACCGGGAGCACGGCGACCAGTTCGACGAGGTGACGGACCGCGCCTACGGCAGCGGAAACGTCAACATCACGACGCTCGGTGAGATCGCGGCGCCCGACCGCTGGGCCAACACGGTGCGCCGGGTGCTGCCCGACGCCAAGCGGCGGGTCGAACTGGCCCTGCGGGAGCTGCGCGCCACGGACGGCGCTCCCCGGGGGGCGCT
The DNA here is from genome assembly GCF_027947575.1 of Streptomyces rubrogriseus. NCBI lineage: Bacteria > Bacillati > Actinomycetota > Actinomycetes > Kitasatosporales > Streptomycetaceae > Streptomyces > Streptomyces rubrogriseus. Next base: position 3,325,145 of record NZ_CP116256.1, read on the forward strand.
GCTCGACGCGCTGACGAGCAGCTTCCCGCTGTTCCAGCGGACGACACCGCAGGAGGCCGCACCCCTCCTCGCCCACCTCACCGAGGTGCTGGAGCGGGTGGCCGCCGGGCTCGACTCCGGCACGGCGACCGTCACCCTGGTGGGCAGGACCTCGTACCACCTGGCCGCGGCGCTGGCGGAGAAGGCCGGCGCGGTGGGCTGGGTCGATCCCGCCGCCCGGGACGTGACCGGCCGTCTCCTGGACCCCCACCGGATGAAGCGCGACGAGATCGCACCAGTCTTCGCACGCAAGGGCCCCATTCACCTCACCAAGGCGAACGACAAGGACTGGGACCTGGCGTGGACCCTCGTCCACGAGGCCACGCACCGGTACGCCGGAACGGACGACTACCAGTACAGCAGCTACGAGATGGAGCGGGTCGAGGATGCTCTCGGCGCCCCCAGGCCGGAGAACAGGCAGGCCCGCGATCCGATGACCTACACCGGGGCGGACGAGTCGGTCCTCCCGGCGAAGCAGCACAACTGGTACGCCATGGGAAGGCGTTCGCTGATGAACGCCGACTCCTTCGCGCAGTTCGTCATGACCCTCACCGGGGAGCGGCACGCCGGACTCGGCCGGTGGTACGCCGGACCCGGCGTCTCCCGCGTGCTGGGTCTGGACGCGGACCTGGCCCAGCGGGTCAACCGGAGGCTGACACGGCTCGGGCACGAGCCCGTCGACGCCGAGCGGGCCGTCGAGGCATACCGGGAGCTGGGATCGGGCGGGGACGCCTTCGCGCACCTGGACTTCCGGGCGCGGGTGGAGAGGACCGCGCGGCACATCGCGGGACTGGGGAGCGACCTCAGGCCAGGTGGTGCCAAGACGGACGGGCACGGCGCGGTGGGCACCGCCTCGGCCGGGACCCCGGAACGCCTGCTCGGCTCCGCGCCGTTGGAGACCGTCCCCGAGGTGGACGAGACTCCGGACGCCGTCACCGAGACCCTCGCGGCCACGACCCGTCCCGCGACCATCGGCGTGGACCTGGAAGAGCGCCGGCCGCCGCGCCTCGACCGCGAGCTGCCGCCCGCGCCGACGACCACGGGCCCGGTGAGGTTCAGCGACGGCACCCGGCTGCCCGTTCAGATGGCCGAGGGCGTCGGCACCCGGCTGACGGAACTGCCGCCGGACGTCGTACGCCGCTCGTTCGCCTTCGGCCAGAGCAACCCCCGACTGCGCGGCATCGACCAGGTCGTGGCCGAACTGGGCCGGGAGCTGGCGACCCGGGAGAGTACCCGTCCCGCGCCGCCCAGGGGACAGAAGCAGGGCGCCCCCCTCCTGTTGGAGCAGGTGAGCCGCGCCCTGCGCGACGACACACGTGGGTTCTTCGGCGACGGCAAGACGTTCGGCTACCGGACGGCGAACGGCAGGACCCGCGTCCTGCGGGTCACCGCCCGGCCCTACGGCACCTGGGAACGGTTCACCTTCGGCTTCGCCAACCCGGTCAAGAACGACGTCATGCGCCGGTCGACCACGACCGGTGGACAGGTCAAGGCCAACGGCACCTCCTTCGGCCTGTCCCCGAGTGTGCCCCTCGGCCCTCTCAAGTCGTTCCTGTCACCGTGGGCCCGGCTGCACGCGCAGGTCAACTTCGGCAAGCAGGTGAAGTACAACCAGCAGCGCCAGGTGATCAACCAGACCGAATCCCGCGCCTCGGACACCTCGAACCTCCATGTCGACGACGTCTGGTACGAGTTCTCGGTCCAGGACCGGCGCGGCCGGCCCGTCGACCTGAACGGCGAGGCGATCACCGAAGGGGACCCGAACCGGCAGGCGGCCGGGTTCGGCTTCGCCGTGCGCGACGGCCTCACGGTGCGCATCCCCGACTCGATGACCAGCGGCGCACCGCCCGCGGGCGAGCTGCCGGAACGCATGACCATGACGGGCGAGGCCCGCTACCGGCTGGTGATCACCGAGGACTTCGGCCCCGTGGGCCACATCCACGACTGGGTGGTCGAGCAGGCCGGTGTGGGCCCGGGCACCGTGGCCGCGGAGCGGATCGGCGCGTTCTTCTCCAGCAGCGGCTTCCACGCGATGTCCCGCGCGCTGAACTCCGGCCCCGTGTTCACCCCGCCGCTCCTCGGCGGCACGCACGGCGCCGACCCGCTCGGCGCGTTCTCCGTGCGGGTCGAGTCCGGCGAAGCGGTCCTGATCAGCGAGACCAAGGCGGCGGAGCTGCGCGACATCACGCAGAGCACCTCGCGCAACGAACGGCAGGTCGGCAAGGTGCGGGCCGTCGACGTCGGCGCCGTGCTCGGTCCCGCCTTCCAGCTGTTCGAGCTGGGCGGCGGGGCGCTCAACCTGCGGGCGCAGGCGGGACTGACCGCCCGCTACGCCGCCGCGCGCAACCGCGGCACCGTCTCGGGCGGGACCGCCGCCCTGAAGATCGCCGGGCAGGCCAAGACCACCGACACCGGCCTGTACCTGGTGCACAAGAGGATCACGGTGACCGCCCCGCCGAACAAGCGGGCCGCGCCGCTCAGGTCCGGGCCGGGCGAGGGAGGCCGTCCCGGCAGGCTGCGCAAACACTCGCCGCGGAACTGGAGCGAGGAACCGGCCACCCGGGTCTTCGACACCTACGCCATCGAACGGATCACCCGCACCGAGGCGCGCCGGCTGGCGGGGCTGGACAAGACGCCCGAGCGGACGACGCCGGAACCCCCGGCGCCGCGCTACCTGACGGAGAACGATCCGGCGACGCTCGGCATGAGCCGGGTCGAGGAGTTCACGTTCACCGACGGAAGTGTCAGCAGGGTCGTCGACGGCAGAACGGTGACGTTCCCCGAACACTTCGCCGACGCCGTGCTCAAGGAGGTCGGCAGGGCCTATCCGGACCTGGTCGCCCCCCTGCGCGAGCTGAACCCGGACAACCCCCGCTGGCGCGGCGCCGACCACTTCAAGACGGTGCTCAACAACACCCTGGAGATCTACAACCAGCTCGCCCACCACAGCCTGGCCACGAACGTCGAGACGATGCTGACCACCGGGCTCCGCATCGACCTGGTGGAGTCGGCCCCGCTCTCCCGCGGCCACCGCTACGTGTGGATCGACGCCAAGCTGACCGGACGGCGCTACGAGGGGGACCAGCAGGACCTGCGGGTGCGCTTCAGCGCTCCCGGCACCGAGGTCGTCGGCGGCCAGCGCAGCGGTTCCCGCGGCGGCCAGGCGGGGGTGGAGGGCCTGCTCTCGCTGAGCGACACCACCCCCGGCGAAGTGGGCGGCGTCCTCCAGACGGGCACCCTCTCAGCCGGTGTACGCGCGGGTGGGCGCACCGAATCCGAGAGCGGTTACGGCATGTCCGCGGCCAACGAGCAGATGTCGTACAACACCGGCGGCTCCCACCTCTACAGCTACGACCTGCGCCTCGACGCCAAGCGCGGCGGTTACTCCCGTCCCCGCCGGTGGATGCGGGGCCTGGTGCTCCTCAACGTGCTGGGCACCCAGCCGTTCGTGTTCGGCGAGCCGGAGAGCCCCCTGTTCACCCCCCGGCCGGGCACGGAGGCGGCGGGTCTGGGCAGGGTGCTGCTGAGCGTGCCGGTCGAGCACACTCCGGCCGTCACGTCCGCCCCCACGGCACGGACCGCATCCGGCCCGCGGACACAGAACGTCCCCGCGACGCAGAACGTCCCCGAGACGGCGCCGGAGATGACCCGGCAAGAGGCCCTCGACCTGGCGTTGGGGACGGGCAGGGCGCTGGAGGACGCGGCCGGCCGGGAGGCCTCCGTGCTGGCACCGCATCCGCACCAGACGGTCTCCGTCACGTCCGGCCCCGAGGTGACGCGGGCACTGGAGACGACGCTCGACAAGGCCACCGGGCGTTCCTGGACGGCCGGCCGCAAGGGCGCCCCGGTCCACGACGCGGCGATCCAGCTCACCGACAGCAAGACGCTGCGGGCCAACCACGACCAGGCCGACACCCCCATGGGCTGGCGGGCACCGGAGCTGTGGGCGGCGGCACCGTACCTGAACCGTTCGACGTGGCTCGCCCACCGCACGACCGTCCTGCCGGGCCTGACCGCGCTGACCCGGGCGGAGACGATCAACTCCGACTCCGTCGTCGGCGGCACCCTTCAGGCGTCCGGCCGCAGCGCCCGCACCAGCACCCTGTTCCTCGGCGGCCAGCTGGGCTTCCGCCGGACCCACGACGCGGGAACGGGCGTCACCGGCACCTACGGCCTGCTCGTCAGCCCCTACCGGCGGGACCTGTCCGCGTCGCTCACGGTGCAGCGCTCCGCGGTGACCGAGGTCACCCGCAGGGACGGCGGCCGCCACGTCCTGGTGGCCGCCTCGCTCCTGCACGAGTTCGCGGCCGCCTCCGACCGGCTGGGCACCTGGGCGCACCGCGTCCCCCACCTGCCGACGTCCCTGGCCTCGGCCGCGGGGAGCAGGGTCGTGGTCCCCGACGGCCTCCTGGTCCATGTCCCCGAGAAGCACGCCCACCGGCTCGGAGCCCTCGAGGACGCCTTCGGTGACGTGCCCCTCTACAAGCAGCGTTCGTGGTCGCCGTTCCCCTGGCTGCGCGGGGCGTTCGGCGGCTGGCCGGTCAACCCGCTCAACACGGCGGCGGCACTGAAGCGGTTCGAGGAGCAACTGGCGCCGCTCGGGCTCACCACACAGGACCGGGAGCAACTGCGCCGGCTCGTCTCCGGACGCGTGATGCGGGCCATGGGCAAGGAGATGAGCGGCGGCACCGGCGCCTCCGTGCCCGCCCGCATCGGCCGCTGGGGTGCGGAGTGGGCCGAGACCTGGGTCGGCCACCGGCAGGTGCGGTTGCGGGCCCAGCTCGTGCCCGTGCCCACCACCCGCGACGACTTCGGCGGCCTCGGCCACGGTGTGGAGCTGGAAGAGGCCCGCCACGCCGTGGAGTCCGTCCAGCGCGCCGAGGGGCGCAGCACGGGCCGGACGATCGGCATGGCCGTGACCGAGGGCGCCCGCACCGGCGACACCTCGGTCCCCATGGCGGGGCCCTCCTACACCCAGACCGGCTCCTCGACACAGACCCGCGCGCAGACGCGGAGCGAGGGCACCGTCGACATCTCGACGGTCGCGATCTCGCAGGCCCACGGCGAGTACGCCACGCAGTACGAGCTGAGGCTCGACCTGGAGATCACGGACTCCGCAGCCGCCACCCCGAAACCGGCGCGGCACGGCGGCGCGGAGCGGGCACAGGAGGCGGCCGGCGACTGGTGGCGGGCGTGGGCGGGGCGGCGCAAGCACAGCATCTCCGTCCAGCAGAACGTAGGACAGCTCATCGAGCACCTGCCGATGAGCCTGATGCGCCCCGATCCGCGGCTCACCGAGGAGGAGGCCGCCGCAGCGTCGACAGCCGACCGCTTTGATCCACTGGCGCCGCCTGAGCTGGACGAGCACGCGCAACCTCACCGGGCCGAGCTGCCACGGGCGTTCGGCGCGGGCGGCTGGCACGACGTCGCGCACCCGGGCAGCGACCCGCGGACCAGACCGTTCGAGATGCCCGAGCAGGGCTTCTCCGTACGCGGCATCGTCGGGCTGGAGGGGCTTCACGCCGCCGGCACGCTGGCGCTGGGCGCCGCCTACGACGCGTCCCTGCCGGTGCCCGAACACGGCCCGCTCGGCCCCGACCTGCTGGCGCGGGCACGGAACACGCCCCTGACCCGGGCCGGGTCCGGACCGGCCCAGAGCCTGGAGGACGGCACGTCCAACGGCGCGCTGGCCGCGTTCTACGGGCACACGCTGACGCCCGACGGCTACCAGGTCGCCGGGCTCACCGACCGCGGCTTCTGGGGCGGCGCGGACGGCAGCCTCACCCTGTACTCCAAGCCGGACCTGTCCGGGGCGCGGCTGCTGACCGTCACGGACGGCGCGAAGTTCGAGCACGCCCACCGCAGCACGCACGGCGCGGGAGCGTCCGCCGACCGGGCGGGCGCGGCCGAGCACGTCCTGCACGCCGGTCCGACGACCACCTCCCCGGCACTCGGCACCAACCAGATGGGCAGCGGTTCGGGGGCTCAGGGGCTGGACTCGGCGACCTCGGGCCAGACCGCCGAACATCTCGCCTCCGTGAACACCAAGCCGGACAAGGCCCGGACGTTCCTGTTCGCCATCCCCACCACGTGGATGTCCGTCGCCCATGTGCGGCACCACGTCAAGGACAGCGCCCCGGCCCGGTTCGTCCGCAGTGCCTTCGGCAACCCGCAGCGGCTGCCGCAGGCCGTGGAGACCGAGGCCAAGGTGCTTGCCTGGGTGCGCGAGGACGTCGCCCGGCAGCTCGGCCTGATCGACGACACCCTCTTCCCGGCCGAGGTGTCCGCGTCCTGGGACGCGGTGGCCGACGCGGAGCAGGCCTGGATCACCGCCGACGAGGACTACTGGGAGCTGCGCCGCGGCGACGGCTTCGAGCGCGAGACGGCACTGATCGCCGCCGAACGCGCGGTGTCCGAACTCAACGGCGGCGAACCGCTGCCCGCTCCGTCCGTCGAGGACGCCCGCGCGGCCCTCGACGCCGCGGAACGGGAGGACGCGTTCGCCGAACCCGCTCACGACGGCTGGGCCGAGGTGCGCGACCGGCGGATCGAGCTGGCCCGGGCCCAGGTGGCCCGGGCGGTGGCGGATCAGCGGCTGAACGAGGTCAAGGAGGACCTGGAGGCACTCCGGGCCCACGCCGAGGGTCTGGCGATCACCTACGCCGAGGTACGCGAGGCCACCGACCGCCTGACGAACTGGCACCAGCTCAACGCCACCCCCCAGGGGCGCGTCCAGCTCCAGGACAGCCCGGCACCGCCCCGGGCGGTCTTCACGAGACACGCGGCCCCGGAACCGGCGAGCCGCAAGCCCTCGGCAGCCGTGCCGCAGGCCCCGGACACGCAGTCCCCGAAGGTGAGGGCTCAGGAAAGGGAGCCGTCCTCGGCGGCGGCGACCGGCGAACAGGAAGGCGAGACGCGGCCCGCGTACTCCGCCGCGCCCTGGCAGCGAGGGCAGGACGGCGGAGGATCGCTTCAGGACCGACGGTTCGACGCCGCGTCCGATCACCGCGGCCTCACGGCCACCGGGCCCGACGGCCGACGCGTGTTCTTCGACCTGCACCGGCCCGAGGGCGACGGCAACGGGTTCTACGCGGCAGTCCTCGCGGCCGGAGGAAGCCGGACCGGCGACCCCGCGCGCCTGGCCGCACAGGTCGCCCGCAGTTCGCACATCCCGGACGGTCTCGGCCTCGACCCGCGGGCCGTCTTCCACACCAGGGAGGTGGCCGCGGCACTGGACCGGGCCTTCCGGGACGAGCCGGGCCTGCGGGAGCGGATCCGTGAGCGGATGTCCGCCGACGGCGGGCGACTGCCACGGGCGCTGCGCTCGCGGCTGACCCCGCAGGAGATCCGGGGACTGGTCCGCCGGAACCTGCTCACGGCGCGGGGCTGGGACGCGGAGACGGCGGCCGCGGCCGCCGGGGCGACCGCACGGACCCTGGCCGTCGACCTGACCGTCGTCGAGGAGAACGGCACCCACACGTCGTATCCCGGAGCCGTCGACGGCACCGCCGGCCCCCTCCCCGAGGTGACCGTCTACCGAAGGGGCGACGCCTACCTCGCGGCAGTGCCGCGCACCGCCCCGACCGCCGTGACGGAAGCCACGGCCGGACGGCGGGCGCTCCGGCGGGTGCGCCTCGCGCGGGCCGCCGCCATGCGCGACACGCTCACCCGCAGCGCACCGGCCGAACGGCTCGACGCCATGGCGGAGTTCGCCACGGCGGCGCAGGGTCTGGCCGAGGCGTTCACCCGCAGGGCCGCCTTCCAGGAGCGGATCGACGGCGCCGGTTCGTCGGCCGACCCGCACTCCGCCGCCGCACCCGCACAGGTGCTGGACAGCGCCCTGACCCGGTTCGACGCGGCCGAGCGCCGCATGGAGGAGGTGGGACTGGGAGACCTCTCCGGCCGGGACGACCCCCTGCTCCCGGCAGAGCTGAGCGAGCTGCCGGCCCCGCGGTTCCTGGCCCTCATGGAGCGGGCCGGGCAGGTGCTGGGTTCGCCGGCCGTGGTGGTCGGTGCCGAGCGGGAGGCGCGGGAGGCGGCGGACACGTACCGCGCGGCGACCATCGCCGTCGCGGCCGAGCTGCTGCAGGGCGACGAGTCCTCGGCCCGCGCCCTCGCGGCGGACCTCTCCGAACAGCTGGGTACCAGCCGGGAGAGACTTCCCGGCGGTGCGGTCGTCGTCGGCGGCCACGACTTGACCGTGGAGTTCTGGGAGACGGCGCGAGATCTGCAGGAGGGCCTCGAACGGGACCTGGAGCAGCTCCGTGCCCAGCTCGACCGGCGGATCCAGGAGGCGAACGCCCCGAAGACGGGGCGATCGGTCCGGAGCCGGGTCTCGGGCTGGTTCGGCACGCGCTCCCGCCCCGTGGGGCCGGTCCTCGACGCGGCCGAGGAGATCGAGGAGATCCGCGACGAGATAGCCGCGCTCCCCGCCGACGTGCTGCGCGAGCAGCGCAAACATCTCGCCGATGTCGTCAGGCACATCGAGCGACGCCTGGAGAACGAGTACCGCCAACAGCTGTTCGACGAGAGGGAGTGGCAGGACTTCCGGGCCGACCGGGACCGGATCCGCAGGAGACTGTCGCGCCTGATCGTGGAGCCCACCGGGCACCGGGGCCACCACGATCTGCTGAGCAGGAGTGTCGGCGGGCACCCGGACTTCGGTGCGAAGCGGCAGGACATCAAGGTCGACACCTACTCCGACCTGGCCCTCGGGGTGATGGGGTGGATCGCGGCGAAGCCCAACCGGCACGCGGAGAAGGAACTCGCCCTCCGGGTGCAGTCCGAGGGACGGGTCGAACCCCTCCTGGACGTCTTGCTGACCCGCGTCCACACGCACGTCCGGGGCCTTCGCGACGGGCCGCGGATGCTCGCCGAGATGGAAGCGGGCGTCTCGCACGCCGACGGCACGCCACTGGGCGCCTACCTCAGGCACTTCGACAGGCGGAACCTGCCGGAGGAGCTGACGCACCTGGCGACGACGGTGGGTGACCGCGGTGGCATGGCGGGCGTCCTGCGCGACCCCGCGGCGTTCGGATTCCGCGACAAGATGATGGTCCTGCACGACCTCATGGAGTACTTCAAGGCGAGTTCCCACTACCCGAAGACCTACGGCAGCGGCCAGCTGCCCGAGGACACCCTGCACGACCAGCAGGCCACGGTACTCGTCGACGCGGCCGGCCGACGCACCCATTCCTCGGCGCACCGCGCGCAGAACGTCCTCGGGGACGGCACGCGGCATCCCTCGACGCGGGACGAGCACGCTCCGTCCACGGTCCTGGCGCGCGAGTTGCGTATTCCGGTGTGGGCGGGACAGTCCAACACCGCCATGCGGATGTTCAATCTGGCCCGATGGGCGGGGGCGTCCCGGCACGAGATCGCCGCGGAGGCGTGGGGCATCTTCGCCTTCTGGCGCCTGCACTACGACCACCGGGAGAGGCTCGCCTATCACACGCTCCACGAGACGATGGACGTCGCCTCGAACTTCGGTGTCCCCTACTCGCTGGCCGACCGTGCGGCCGGGCTCGCCGACGTGAGCGTCGAGGCGGCCCTGACGGAGATGGAAACCAAGGCCGCGGACCTGGCGTTGCTGGCCACACAGGTGGGCAGAGCCGTCCGCGTTCTCTCCGACCGAGAGGTGTCGGAACGGGTCGGGCAAGCGCTGGACGAACTGGATCCCGCCATACGGACCATGTCCAGCAGCGCTGCGGAGATCGAGCGGGGCGTGCGCACGCTGCGGCCCCGCGCCGCCGAGCGGCTCACCGGGCCCGACGTCCGGACCTTGACGGAGCTGCTGGACAACGAACGGACGGGCCTCGCCGCACTGAGGACCGTCGAGCGGCACGCCCCCGTCGTCACCACCGCCCTCCAGGGCGGTTCTCGCGAGCACGGCCTGGATCCGCGGGCCGAGGGCTGGGAGACCGGGCGTGGCATCACGCTCATGGCGCCGCGATTCGGGCTGCTGGAGCGGGAGCAGGAGCAGGCGCTCACCGGGCCCGCGCCACGCGGCGGCAAGACGACGGAGGAGTTCCGTACCTTCAGCCGTCCGTATCCGCACGCCTCACGGTCGTACCGGTACGAAGTGGGCACCGCGGGCACGCTGGTGCTGCCGGACGGTTCCGTACTCACGGGGGACTGGACGCGGTTCGGGGACGACTTCCTGCACGGGCAGGGGTTCGTGCTGCGGGGCGACCACGGCTGGATCGGCCGGGTCCTGAACCGGGACGAACTGCGGGCCGTGCTGCCGGCCGACCCGGCCCGGTACCGCCTGACGGCGGACGAATCGCGGATGTACCTCGTCCCCGTCGGGCAGCCGGGCCGCGTGGTCGTCCTGCCGTTGGCCGAGAATCACACCGCGACCGACGTACCGGTGGCCGAAGAGGGGACCGAGCCCGCCGACGCATCGGTGCTCACCCCGGAACCGGCGCTCACCCCGGAACCGGCGCTCACCGAGGAGGCGGCGAGCGTCGAGCAGGCCGATCTCCTGGACCCGGAGCGGTTCCGTCAGCAGACCACGCATCCGGCGGCGTCCGGCCTCCGGTCGCTGTCGCGGGTGGCGGATCTCGACCGGTTGCTGAACGAGTACGGGCGGATCGACGCCGACGACCACGCCCTTCGCGCGCGGGCGCTCGACCGGCTGGCGGACCGAGCCCGCGCCTACGCGACCACCACGAAGGACGAGACGCGCCGCCGGGTCGTCGGGCGACTCGCCGAGCAGGCCGGGGCCCGGGCCACCCGGTACCGGCGGCAGGCCGAACAGGCGTCCCCCGATCCCATGGACACGGCGTCCACCGGACCGCTCGGCTACCGCGAACGCATCGCGCTGGCCAAGCGGACGTGGCAGGGGCCGGTGACCGAGGAGGTGGCACGACTGGAACGACTGCTGCTGGAGGCGGGCCCCGGCTCACGCTCGCTCGTCCTGGGAGCGGTCCCCGGCGACCAGGTGTGGGCGATGAACATCATGGGCGAGATCCGCTGGTTGGAGCAGTCCACGGCTCAGGTGACCCGGGCGCCGCAGACTGCACAGGGCATCGTGCAGTCGATCGACCTCGATCCGCAGGCGCGGGTGATCAGGCCGGACCCTCGGCTGCTGGCCGCCGAGGCAGGCGGCGGAGCGGCCCGCTTCTGCGAACTGGTGCTGGGCGGGAACCTGAAGCACGTCGTCTGAGGAAAGGCCCCCGGCGCGAAAACGCCGGGGCCGCCCGGACCGTGGGAGGTCCAAGGTGGCCCCGGCGCCGTGGTGACGCGCTGCCGTGCGAGGTCGCGGCCGATCAGCCGGGGAAGTTCCCGAGCTGGGAGTCGAGTGACTTCAGCAGCGGCACGAAGTGCTCCTCGTGCCGCACCGCCAGCGCCCGCTGGGCCTCCCGTACGGCGGCCAGGACCAGGTCGGCCAGGCCCTGGGCGTTGTCCGGGGCGGCCACGGCCGGGGTGATCCGAAGGTCGGTGAGTACACCGTTGCTGTCGACCGTGGCCTTCACCACGCCGCCCCCTGCCGTGCCCTGCACGGTCACCGAGCTGAACTCCTCCTGGGCACGGGCCAGGTCCTGCTGGAGCTGCCGGGTGTTGTCGAGGAGTTTCTCAAGGCCGGGGCCGCCGTCGAGGTTCACGTCTGCGTTCCGATCGTGTAAGGGCCGGTTCGGGGATGGGGCGCTGGCCCGGCGTCGGGTCAGCGCTTGCTCCACTTCTGGTTGTCGGTGCCGTAGCAGGTCCAGAGCTGGAGTTTCGTGCCGTTGGCGGTGTGCTTGTCGGTGATGTCGACGCACTTGCCGATCGCGGTGTTCACCAGGTCGTGGGCCTTGTTCACCTTGAACTTCTGGGCCCAGCCGCCGTTGCACCGGGCGAGCTGGACGGGGGTGCCGCTGCCGTCGGAGGCGCCCGCCAGGTCCATGCAGAGGCCGTACATCCGAGCCGTGCCGTCGGAACGGAAGTCGACCTTCTGGGAGGAGCTGCCGTCACAGTCCCAGATCTGCAGGCGGGTGCCGTCCTTGGCGGCCGGCGCGGAGATGCAGCGACCGCTGTCGTGGCTGTATACGGAGACGCCCGGCGCCGCGTCCGACTGAACCCGCTGGGTGCTGTCCTGCGTGGTCGTGCCGGGCGAATCGCCCGAGGACGAACCACCGTTGGATGCGCCCGAGGCCGAACCCGGTCCGGAGGCGGGACCGGTGCCTGCCGGGGCCGACGGGGGGTGCGCGGCTCCCGGCGGGTCCGCGACGTCGCCACCGATGCCACCGGATTCCTTCGTGACCGGCAGGCCGTGGGAGCCGCCGCCCGAACCGCCGCCCGAACCGCCGGTGCCGGGCGCGACAGCCCTGCCACCATCCGACTTGCCCCGCGCCGAAGCGGTGTTGTGCGGTGCGCGAGCCGAGGCGGCCGGTGAGACGACGTCGGCCGCCGCGGTCTTCTTCTTGTCGGCCGAGTCGGACGAGTCCGACGGGAGGTTGGCGACGGCGAAGACGACCAGGACCGCTACCGCGGTGAGGGCGCCTGCGGCGACCAGCCACTTCCATGGCCGGGGGCGTGGGTTGGTGCCTTGTGAGGACTTCGTCGTGCGCCGGACGAACGCATCGGCGAAGCGCGAGGAGGCCCCGTCCAGGAGCGAAGGGTCCTGCGAGTTGGATTGGGGAGGCACTCAGTCTCCTGTGAACTCGGAAACCACGGAGCGGTCATGGAAAGATGATGAGCCGACTGTCGCAGCGTAGCTTAGCGTTCGAGCGCCGTACGACGCACACGGTGTGATGGTGTCTTCGGTCCCTCCCTGACCGGCGATCACAACAGTGTTCACCCAGTGTTGTGCCCGACGCCAAGCCGGCCCTGGACGCCCCGGCGACCTGACGGGCCTGGCGGCCCTCGTCTGGGTGTTCAACCCGGCCTTCGGACTGGCCCTGGTGCTGCCCGGCCTCGTGCCGCACTTCCTCACCGGCGGCGCGGCCGATGTCTACGGCAACGCCACCGGCGGACGCCGAGGCGCCGCGTTCGGCTCCCTTCTCAACGGTCTGCTGATCACGTTCCTGCCGGCGATCCTGCTCAAGGCGCTCGGCTCGTTCGGAGAGGCCAACACGACTTTCGGCGACGCCGACTTCGGCTGGTTCGGTGCCGTGCTCGGCAGCATCGGCAAGCTCGACGGAACCGTGGGTCTGATCGGCCTGCTGATCTTCGGTCTGCTCATCCTGGCCGGTGCCTGGATCATGCAGACGAAGGTCGTCGACCCTGGCTGGAATCCGGGCGGTGGCGTCACCGCAGCGCCCGCGGAAGCGGACACAGTCGTTCCCGCACAGGCGGCGGGGGTGGCGACGTACGCGACGATCACCCCGCCGCGCGGCGCTCCCACACCACCGCCCGCTCCCTGAGCGGTCGTTGGTGGACGCCCGTGGGCTGCGTGCCGTGTCGGCGTGGTGATCGGGGCACGGTCCGAGCTGCGCGGGCAGACTGCGTTGTCCGCGCAGCCTGCCCGCATCCGCCCCGCCCCGCCCAGGCCCTGAGGCCGACGGAACCGGCAGCGATGTCGAGACTCAGTAGTCCCAGACCGTCGGCACGAAGCGGAAGGCATTGCCGGCGGCCGCCACGTGGCAGACGGACGGGAACGGGAGATGGCTGGCCATCAGGTGCTCGCCGCTCGCCGCCATTTCATTCAGCAGACGCATCCGGACCCGTGCCGACTCCTCGGGGTCGTGTTCGAAACCGTTGTACCAGCCGGGCTGATCGAACCCGCACTGGAACACAGCGTCACCGGCGAAGGTCAGCCGCTCCCCACCCGACTCCAGACGGACGATGCTGTGACCGGGAGTGTGACCGCCGGTGCGCTCAACCAGAACTCCGGGCGCCACCTCGAACTCGGTCTCGAAGGGGTGCAACTGGCCGCGGTAGACATCCAGGAACCGCGCGGCGGTCGTTACGAGCGTCTCGGGCACCGGCGCCGGCATGGCGGTGCGGGAGAAGTCGGGCGCCTGCCAGAACTCGGCTTCGGCGGCGGCCAAGTGGACCCGGAGGTCCTTGCGCAGACGGCCCCTCAGGCCCTCGACGAGCAGTCCCCCGATGTGGTCCATGTGCAAGTGGGTGAGCACCACGTCGGTCACGGACGCGGGATCGATCCCGGCGGCGTCCAACCGCATCGCCAACTGCCCTGCCCGGGGGAAGCCCGGGAACTCCGTACCCAGCCCGGAGTCGATGAGGATGGTTCGGTCCCCACTGCGGACCACGGACACGTTCAGCGGGTAGTCGATCACCTCGGGCGGGAGGAAGTTGTCACGGAGCCAGGCCGACAGCTTGGCTTTGTCGGCATTGGTGGCCAGCGTCGCAGGGTTGATCGACAGCACCCCGTCGCTGAACACTGTTACATCGATGTCGCCGACCTTGAGCGCGTAGCGCGACGGAACTGCCTCGTCCCTCATTGCGTCCGGGCGTGCGACGTTGATCTGGTTCATGTGATCGTCCTTTGGCAAGCGTCGACAGAAGTCACGACGAAGTGACGAGGCCACTGCGGCCCTACTCTCTCCGTGACAGTTCAAGAGCAGCGCTTGTGACGGTCCTTCACACAACCCACACGATCGTGGGGAAGTCACCTCCGCGGCCTCGCATCGTGACCACGTGGTCGCCGTGAGTATGGCCGTCAGGGAACGGCACGGCCTCGGGGCGTGACAGGGTGACCAGTCGCTCAGACGTCCGGCGTCTCGGGTGAGTGCCGCGTGGACGGCCTTCGGGTACTGATCGACGTCGTCCACGGCGTGGAAGGCCGCCGGATACCCAGGCAGACCGCCGCCCGTGGTGGACCACGACGCCGTGGATGGCGGCCTCTGGTAGAACCGGGCGGTGGGCCCTCGGAGTCGCCCCGAAGACCCCTTCGTCCGACCACGGCCCGTCCGCTGCCCGGACTACACCCTGGAGCCCGCTTTGGCCTTGCGAACAGCTCACACCCGGCCCGTATCCCTTCTCCTGGCGACCGTGCTGGCGGCCTCGGCGCTCACCGGCTGCACGCTGATGGACCTCGCCCAGGACTGCGAGGGGACCGACGCCCGGGTCGAGGAGCTGGCGGCGCTCCACATCCTTGACTCCCGGCCCGACGGGGCCACCGTCGCCCGGGGCTTCGAAGAGGTCGACGCCGGTTGCTGGTCCGACAGCGGCGACGCCACGGTGTACGCCGAGCGGACATACGCCTTCCCCGGCACGCGGGCCGACGTGGCAGCGCATTACCGGACGGCCGCGCGACAGGACGGATGGAGCCCAGACCCCGACGCCGCGCCCGACGTCCTGAGCTTCGTGAAGAAGACCATGAACCTGCGGATCGTCTTCCTCACCGCCGAACTGCTCGCGGAGCTCGCGCAAGAGGGCCATGGAAGCCGCCCCGACCTCAGCACCGGTGCCGGTTACTCGATCAACGTCGACTCGTACGCATAGCGGCACCAAGGCGGGCTGCTGGACGTCGGCATCGAAGAGAGGGCCGCGGCCGAGCTTCAGGTCAGGCCCCAGGTCCGGGTTCCCCGACGAACGCCCCGACAAGTTCGCGGACGTACGCCTCGTCCGTGCCCGGAATCGAGAAGACCACCCGGAAGTAGAGCGGCGCGACGATTCGGTCCAGCACCTGCTCCAGGGACGGGGGCGGGGGTGTGTCGCCCCGCTCCCGTGCTGTGTCGAGTACCGGGCGGAAGCGCTCGCCGACCCTGCGCAGACACTCACGCAGTCCCTCGTGCCGATCGTCGACGTCCGGCGCGACCTCGGCGCGGAAGAACGCGATGCCGCCGGGCCGGGAGAGTTCGGCCAGCGTCCAGGCCGCCTGGTTCTCCAGGTCGGTGCGCAGGTCTCCGACGAGCGGGGGTGCGCCTGACTCGCCGCGGTGCTGGGCGACGTCGGCCAGGAGTGCGGCGAGTGTCCCCCAGCGCCGGTAGACGGTACTGGAGTTGACCCCCGCGCGCTCGGCCACGGCCGGGAGGGTCACCTGATCGGCGCCGCGTTCGGCAACCAGCGCGATCGCGGCGCCGTGTACGGCGGCACGAACGCGGGCGCTGCGGCCGCCGGGCCGCTTCGTCGGTGCGTCAGTGTTCACCCCTCCACTCTAAAGCAAAGAGTTGCGCGTTAAACGCCGGTGAGCCTACAGTCACGCTAAAGCGGAAGTCATCGCTTTAACGCTACGAAGGGAACACCATGTCCAGCAACGAAGCCGCCCTCGCCCTCGGGCGCACCTTCCATCAGGCCCTCGTCTCGGCCGACTGGAGCGGCATCCGAGCCCTGCTGCACGACGACGCCACCTGGTCCCTGCCCGGCGACAACGCCATCTCAGGCACGGCCGACGGCGCCGACGCGGTGGTGGAGCGCGCTCAGCAAATCGCCTCGTACGGCCTCGACTTCAAGCTGCTGCACCTCCTGGTCAGCAGGGAGAACCTGGCGCTCTCCCTGCACAACACGGCCCGCCGGGAGGATGCGGTCCTGGACGAACACCTGGCCACCGTCTGCCGGCTCCGCGACGGAAAGATCGCGAGTATCGAGACCTATCTCTCCGACGTACCCGGGATGAACGCCTTCTTCGTCTGACGACTCCCGGCCGGGGCTGGGACCCGAGTCGGGACGCGTCCCGCGAGTCGGGGCAGTCTTCAGTCAGTGGTTCGCGACGGTGGCGCGGTGCGTGGGCGATGCGCCCGGACGTCCACGGGGCGTCCATCGGGATCGCGAGCCGTCATCGTCCACTGTGTGGGAAGTGTCGTGATCGGGCCGACCGGCCACCCCGAATCCAGGATTCGATCGCGAACCTCGCACAGCCGCGCGTAGGTGCCCACGCGAAGCCCCCATCCCGCGTTGCCGAGCGGATCGAGGTCGGTGGTGGGGGCGGTATCGGTTTCGACGATCATCAGGTGGTCGTCCCCGCCGACGTCGACGACTGCGATCCGAGGATCGGAACCGGTCGCGGCGCGCTCGAACGCGAGCGCTGCTCCGAGCAGTTCCGTGTAGTACCCCACGAGCCGGTCGAGGTCGGCCGTGGCCAGCGTCAGATGGTTGATTCCCAAGAGATCCGCCATGGTGCGCCCACTGTAGTCCGGCCGCTGGGACCGGGGGCAGCCTGCTGCTCAGGGCAGGTGCACGATGACGTCGCCGACGCCGCGGCGGGTCCGTGAGGGGGCAGCGTCAGTCCTGAAGAGCCCGGGGAACAGCTGTCCGGGCACGCGGCTCGTTGTAGGCTGTCGGCACAGCCCTTGACCTGCAAGTACGCAGGCAGGGAGCCTACCTTTGGGAGTACCCCGATGTTCCGTACAATGTTCAAGTCCAAGATCCACCGCGCCACCGTCACCCAGGCCGACCTGCACTACGTCGGCTCGGTGACCATCGACGCCGACCTGCTGGACGCCGCCGATCTGCTGCCCGGTGAGCTGGTGCACATCGTGGACATCACCAACGGGGCCCGGCTGGAGACGTACGTCATCGAGGGGGAGCGCGGGTCCGGGGTGATCGGGATCAACGGGGCCGCGGCCCACCTCGTGCACCCCGGTGACCTGGTGATCCTCATCAGCTACGCCCAGGTCACCGACGCCGAGGCGCGGTCGCTGCGGCCCCGGGTCGTGCACGTGGACGGGGACAACCGTATCGTCGGCCTGGGCGCCGACGCGTCGGAGCCGGTACCGGGCTCGGACCAGGAACGCAGCCCTCAGGCCGTGTCGGCCTGACGTACCGGTGTACTGACCTGCTGACCCCGCGGGGACGAGGAGCGTGTGGCCGTGAGTGACATCGAGATCCGTGACGACCGGGCGGCGGGACGGCTGGAGGCGGTCGCGGCCGGAGAGGTCGTCGGGCGCGTCGAGTACTTCGTCCTGGAGGCTCCCGCGAGGGCCCTCGTCCCCGTCCACACGATCGTCGAACCGGCCCACGAGGGCCGGGGCATCGCCGGTTCCCTGGCGCGTGAGCTGTACGGAATCGCACGACGGGAGGGCGTCACCGTCGCCCCGCTGTGCCCGTACGTCGTGAAGTGGGCCGAGCGGCATCCGGACGAGGCGCCCGCCGCCGATCCGGAGCTGCTGCGCGCGGCGAAGGAGTGGCTCGTGGCACATCCCGGGCTGTTCTGACCCGGACGAGGTGAAGAGAAGCGGAGGGGACGGCGTGCTGGCGCTCCTGCACACCTCGGCCGTTCACGTTCCGGTCTTCGACGCGCTGCGTGACGCGGGCCATCCGGGCCTTGAACTGCGGCATCACGTCGACGCGGAGCTGCTGGAGCGGGCGCGGCGCGAAGGACCCGAGTCGGTGGCCGACGCCGTCGCCGCCGTGCTGAGGCGGGCGGTGGCGGAAGGGGCACGCGCCGTACTGTGCACCTGCTCGACCATCGGGGCTGTCGCCGAGGCGGCGGCCGCCGGGGCCGGCGTGCCGGTACTGCGCGTCGACCGGCCCATGGCCGCCGCTGCGGTGGCCGTCGGTCCGCGTGTCCTCGTCCTCGCCGCCCTGGAGAGCACGCTCGCGCCGACGGCGGCACTGATCGCGGAGGAGGCGCGCCGCGCGGACCGGCCCGTGGAGGTGCGGACCCGGCTGGTGGAGGGCGCCTGGTCGCGGTTCGAGGCCGGCGACGGCGAAGGCTACCTGCGCCGGGTTGCCGAGGCGGCCGACTCCGTGACCGGCGCCGACGTGATCGTCCTGGCCCAGGCGTCCATGGCACCCGCCAGGAAGTCGACGACGGCCCGCGTTCCCGTGCTGGCCAGTCCCGAGCCCGGGCTGGCCGCCGGGGCGGCGGCGGCACGCAGGGACCGGCCGAGCACGCTGGCCCACCCGGACGCCGGGGTTCCTACCGGCGAGTGAGTGAGGAGGCGGCCGTCGGGTAGGCGGGGGACAAGTCCACAGAGCCGACGTCGACCGACTGGCCGGAGGACAGCGCCATGACGAACCCGTATCCGGATCCCGTCCCGCCCGGGCCCACTCCAGGACCCTCTCCCGGTCCGGACCCGGAGCCCCCGCATCCGCACCCGGACCCGGCCTCACCACCGGCCCCCGGCCCGGAACCGACCCCTCCGCCGCCGCCCCCAGGTCCCGGGCCGCAACCCACGCCCCAGCCTCCGGGTCCCGGCCCGCAGCCGACCCCGCCGCCCCCGGCCCCGGCCCGCAGCCGCCGCCCGACCCGCCCGGTCCTCCCGGGCCCGCGCCGTCCCCGATCCCGCCGGGGCCCGAGCCCGCGCCCAACCCCGAACCTGGGCCGCCCCTCACCTGAGCGAGGGGGCGCCGCACGCCGGGGGAGGGCACGGGTGAAGGGGTGGGGCTACGCGGTGACCTCCGACCGGTCACCGCCCCACAGTGTGTGGAAGGCGCCGCCCCGGTCCGTCCTGCGGTACGTGTGCGCCCCGAAGAAGTCCCGCTGTCCCTGGGTCAGCGCGGCGGGCAGCCGCTCGGCGCGCAGCGCGTCGTAGTAGGCGAGGGCGGCGGCGAAGCCCGGCGTCGGCACGCCCTGCCGGGTCGCGGCGACCAGGACCTCGCGCCAGTCGTCCTGCGCGGCGGCGATCTCCTGGGCGAACGTCTCGTCCGACAGCAGGCTCGGCAGGTCCGGCCGGGCGTCGTAGGCGGCCCGGATGCGGTCCAGGAAGGCCGCCCGGATGATGCAGCCGCCGCGCCAGATCGCCGAGACGGCGCCGAGATCGATGTCCCAGTCGTACTCCTCGCTGCCCGCGGCGATCTCGTGGAAGCCCTGCGTGTACGACACGATCTTCGAGGCGTACAGCGCCTGCTCGACGCGGTCGGCGAAGGCGGCCGCCTCCGACTCGCCGAGCGGGGACGCCTTCGGGCCGGCCAGGCCGCGCGAGGCGTCACGCAGTGCCGCGTGCCCGGACAGGGAGCGCGCGAAGACGGCCTCCGCGATGCCCGACACCGGCACGCCCAGGTCCAGCGCGATCTGCACCGTCCAGCGGCCGGTGCCCTTCTGCTCCGCCTGGTCGACCACCACGTCCACGAACGGCTTGCCCGTCGCCCCGTCCACGTGCGACAGGACCTCCGCCGTGATCTCGATCAGGTACGAGTCCAGGCGGCCAGTGTTCCAGGTCCGGAAGATCTCCGCGATCTGCGCGGGGGAGTACCCGGCGACGTCGCGCAGCAGCTGGTACGCCTCGCCGATCAACTGCATGTCGGCGTACTCGATGCCGTTGTGCACCATCTTGACGAAGTGACCGGCGCCGTCGGGCCCGACGTGCGTCACGCAGGGCGCCTCGTCCGCCGCCTTCGCCGAGATCTTCTCCAGCATCGGGCCCAGGGACTCGTACGACTCCTTCGAGCCGCCCGGCATGATGCTGGGCCCGTGCAGCGCGCCCTCCTCGCCGCCCGAGATGCCGGTGCCCACGAAATGGATGCCCTGCTCGCGCAGTTCGCGCTCCCGGCGCCGGGTGTCCGCGAAGTGCGCGTTGCCCCCGTCGATGATCATGTCCCCGGGCTCGAGGAGCGGGGCGAACTCCCGGATCACCGCGTCGGTCGGGTCACCGGCCTTCACCATGATCACCAGGCGTCGCGGGCGCTCCAGCGCGGCCACGAACTCCTTGGCGGTCTCGGTCGCCACGAAATCGCCCTCGCTCCCGAACTCCTCCACCAGCGCGTGCGTGCGCGACGCGGTCCGGTTGTGCACAGCGACGGTGTAGCCGTTGCGGGCGAAGTTGCGGGCGAGGTTGCGGCCCATGACCGCGAGACCCGTGACGCCGATCTGCGCTGTAGTGCTCATTGGGTTGGCTCCTAGTGACCTTGGTGTCCGTGGTGCCCTGTGTAGGTGGTGCCGGTGCCCGCCAGTATCGCCGGTTTCGGCGCTCGACCATGCTGACGTGCCGGGACGCACGTCGCACTTTCTGCTTCCCGTTCTCCCCCGCGACCTCAGTACGGGCGGAAGGGGCCGGGTACCTCAGCGGGGGCGACCTCGCATCCGGCCAACGGCCGCTCCTTCCCGGCCACTCGGGGTGACCAACCGGCCGGTTGCCGTCTTGTCATGGCCTGTTCGCGGCGCTTACTTTTGCCCCTCCTGACGCAATGCCGAGGGGGACCTCCATGGTCGTACGCGGCCGGCACCGCCGGTACCAGCCGAACAGGATCAACCGCGCCTCACTGACCGTCACCGCGGGGGGCGCGGGACTGGCGCTCCCCCTCGTCGGCACCGGCACGGCCCACGCGGCCGACGTGGCGACCTGGGACAAGGTCGCCGCCTGCGAGTCCACCGACGACTGGGACATCAACACCGGCAACGGCTACTACGGCGGGCTGCAGTTCACCCAGTCCACCTGGGAGGCCTTCGGCGGCACGCGGTACGCCCCGCGGGCCGACCTGGCCACCAGGGAGCAGCAGATCGCCGTCGCCGAGAAGGTGCTGGACACGCAGGGGCCCGGCGCCTGGCCGGTGTGCTCGGAGCGGGCCGGACTGACCCGGGGCGGCGACCCGCCCGACATCCGGCCGGCCGGGTCCGCGGCGCCGGCGCAGAAGACGTCGGACTCGGTGAAGGACGTCCAGCCGCAGACCACCCCGCAGTCCCGGGCGGGCAAGGCCAGGATGTACACGGTGGTCACCGGCGACACCCTCTCCGGCATCGCCGACACCCACGAGGTACGCGGCGGCTGGCAGCGGCTTTACGAGGCCAACCGCAGCGCGATCGGCACCGACCCCGACCTGATCCTGCCCGGCCAGCGCCTGTCGCTCCGCGGGCAGGGGACCACCAAGGCACCCGGAACCGAGGCGGGAAGACGGCAGGACAAGCAGCAGCCGCAGCAGGACGAGCAGCAGCAGAAACAGCAGGACAAGCAGCAGAAGCAGCAGCGGAAAGAGCCGAAGCAACAGCCGAAGCAACAGCCGAAGGAACAGAAGCGGCAGGAGCAGAAGCAACAGGAGCAGCGGAAGGCGCCGAAGGAGTCGTCCTCCGACAGCGGCAAGGCCAAGGCGGCCGGCAAGGCCACCGCCCACCGAGCCGTCGTGGCCCCCGTCGACGCCGCCACCGGTACGCCCTACCACCAAACGGGCTCCTCCTGGTCCAAGGGCTACCACACCGGCGTCGACTTCCCCGTCCCCACCGGGACCTCCGTCAAGTCGGTCGCGGACGGGCGGGTGGTCAGCGCGGGGTGGGGCGGTTCGTACGGCTACCAGGTGGTGGTCCGGCACGGGGACGGCCGCTACTCCCAGTACGCGCACCTCTCGGCGATCTCCGTGAAGAGCGGACAGTCGGTGGGCGTCGGTCAGCGCCTCGGCCGCTCCGGCTCCACGGGCAACGTCACGGGCCCGCATCTGCACTTCGAGGTGCGGACGGGGCCCGGCTTCGGTTCGGACGTCGACCCGGTGGCGTACCTGCGGGCCGGCGGCGTCAGGATCTGATCCGGACCCGTTGGGGGCCGAGCACGGACGGGACGAACGGGCCGCCGTAGAAGGGGCCGTAGAAGAGCGTCGTGGCGTCGCCCTCCTCCGGTGTCCGGGCTTCGTACGCCTCTTCGGCGGGGGCGGTGTCCGGGACCGGCGGTGCCACCGGTGACGGCACGAAGACCTTGTCGGACAACCGGGCCACCTGCGGTACCGGTGACACCGCGCTCGTCGGTGCCACCGCGGTCGCCGGAGCCACCGGCTCCCGGACCGGGACGCCCTCGACCGGCCCGGCGGCCTGCACCAGCCCGGCCGACTGCGCCTGCGCCGGTCCGGGTGCCGAGGTCCCGAGCGCTGCCGCCCCGGCCGCCACAAGGGCCACCGTCTCCTCGGCCAGGGCCGTGGACTCCTCGGTACCTGCGCCCTCCCGCGCGATGCGCTCCGTCGTCAGCATGATCAGTCCACCGGCGGCCACCACACCGCAGCTCAGGGCGAGCACGGTGCCGGTCGTGCCGTAGCGGAACGTCTCGCCGAACATCGTGATGCCGACGACGGCGGCCACCACCGGGTTCACGACCGTCAGCGTGGCCAGTGGGGCGGCGAGACCGGCGCCCCGGTAGGAGGCCTGCGACAGCACCATGCCGGCCGTGGCGAGTACGCCGATCACGGCCAGCGACGGCAGATCACCGGCCGACACCCCGCCGTTCCAGTCGACCGCGACGGTCTTGGTGAAGACCGAGGACATTCCGAACGCTATGCCGGACGCGGTCGCCAGCAGGATGCTGCGGACCGCCGGGTGCCGGTGCGCGGCCCGGCCGGCGATCATCAGCGCGACGATCGCGCCACCGGTGACCAGCGCCGCCCCGACCCGCTGCGCCGTGTCCAGCGACTGCGCGTCGGAGGCACCGACCAGGGACAGCAGACCGGCGAGACCCACCGTGGCCATCAGGGCGCCCCGCCAGGCCGTCGCACCGGCCCTGCGGCCCACGAAGAGCGCCGCCATGGGCAGCGCGAAGACGATGGTGAGCGCTCCCAGCGGCTGCACCAGACTCAGCGGACCGAGCGCCAGGGCGACCACGTGCAGCAGACCGCCCAGGCCGTTGAGCGAGACCGCCGCCCACCAGGCGGGCCGGCGCACGGGAGCGAACTGGGCACCCGGGGACGACGCCGCGACCTGCTCCTGCACGATCGCCCCGCCCGCGTAGGCCACGGCGGAGACGAGCGACAGCAGCACGGACAACGCGAGGGCGCTCATCGGCTGCTCCTCTGCGTGAGGCGGGGGCGCTGGGCCCGGCGCGGCGAACGGTCGTCATCCATGGACAACACGATGCCGTCTCAGGGTCTTCCCGTCGTCGTCCCTGAGCATTCTTTGGGTCCTACTACCGATGGAGTACGACGGCGCCGCCGTCCTCCCCAGGGTGGGCGACTTCCGGCCCCGACCCCTGGCCCAGTCCCCTGAGGGCCCTGATACTACTGCTCTCCGTGGACCTCGACCCCGCCCTCTCCGCCCTCCGCCCGCTCGGCGGCTTCTCGGTCCTGCGCGTCTCGCGGACCGCGCCGTCACGGCGGCCCGCCGCCCTCGCGCCCCTCGCGGACGTCTACGCACCCGAGTACGGAGACGGGGCGCCGGACGTTCAGGTTCCGCTCGAATGCTCCGATCCGCTGGGCCGTCGTGTCCGCAGGGTCGCCACCGCGCTCGGCGCCCCCGAGGCCCGCGTCGCCGCCTCGGTGGCCCAGCAGGGACTCGCGGCCCGTCTGTGGTCGGTGACCCTGGGCTGCGCCGTCCTATACGGGCAGGTCCCGGATCTCGACCCCCGGCTGCTGCACTGGGACCCCGAGGCCACCGCTCCCGACGACCTGTGGCTCACCGAGGTGCGCGCCCGGCCGGGGGACGGCGTCACCGTCGCGGACGTCGTCCTCACCACCCACCTGGCCCCCCTCGCCGAGGCCGTGCACACCCGCTACGGCGTCGCGAGCGGACTGCTGCGCGGCAACGCGGCCTCCGCCCTGGCCGGCGCCGGCCGGGAACTGGAGGGCTGGGCCCGCCGACACGGCCGTACGGACACCGCCGCCCGCGCCCGGTCGCTCACCGCCGGCCTGCTGGCCCACCCCTTGCTCGCCGGCACCGGGGCGCTCACCGGCACGTCCTTCCGGCGCCGCAGCTGCTGCCTGTACTACCGGGTGCCGGGCGGGGGCGTCTGCGGCGACTGCTGCTTCCCGAGCCCGCCGGGCCCCGCCCGTCCGCCGCGTCCGCCCGGCCCTGCCCGTTCCCTGCGCCCGCCGGAGTCCGCCCGTTCCCTGCGCCAGCCCGAGCCCGCCCGCTCCCTGCGCCCGCCGGAGCCCGACAGCCTCACGCGCCCGCCGGAGCCCTGAGGGCCACCGCCCCCTCCGCGTCCTCCGCGCTCTTCCCCAGGCGCCCGCTCTGGGTGACCATGAGGGAACCAGCCGCCGAGACGGGAGGTTCCGGGTGCGCGTGGGACTGCTGACCCGAGAGTTCCCGCCGGACGTCTACGGCGGCGCCGGAGTCCACGTCGAGTTCCTCGCCCGGGAGCTCGCCCGCCTCGTCGACCTGGACGTGCACAGCTGGGGCGAGGGCCGGACCGACGGCGTGCTGCGCCACCGCCCCTGGTCCGCGCTCGACGGCGCCAACGACGCGCTGCGCACCTTCTCCGTGGACCTCGCCATGACCGCCGCCCTCGAAGGGCGCGAACTGGTGCACTCCCACACCTGGTACGCCAACCTCGGCGGCCACCTCGCCAAGCTCCTGCACGGCGTCCCGCACGTGGTGACCGCCCACTCCCTGGAGCCCCTGCGCCCCTGGAAGGCAGAGCAGCTCGGCGGGGGCTACGCCCTGTCCGGCTGGGCCGAGCGCACCGCGTTCGAGGCGGCCGACGCGGTGATCGCCGTCTCCGGCGCCATGCGCGAGGACATCCTCGGCTGCTACCCGGACCTCGACGCCTCCCGGGTCCACGTCGTGCACAACGGCATCGACACCCGGCTCTACCGGCCCGACCACGGTACCGACGTGCTGGACAGGGTCGGCCTGGACCGCTCCCGCCCGTACGTCCTGTTCGTCGGCCGCATCACCCGTCAGAAGGGCGTGCCGCACCTGCTGCGCGCGGTCCGGGACATCGACCCCGCCGCGCAGGTCGTGCTGTGCGCGGGCGCCCCGGACACCCCCGAGATCGACCAGGAGTTCCGGGACCTCTTCGCCGGGCTGAGCCGCGCCCGCGAGGGCGTGCACTGGATCCCGCGCATGCTGCCGCGCACGGAAGTGATCCAGCTCCTGACGCACGCCGCCGTCTTCGTCTGCCCCTCCGTCTACGAGCCCCTCGGCATCGTCAACCTGGAGGCGATGGCCTGCGGCACCCCGGTGGTGGCCTCCCGGGTGGGCGGCATCCCCGAGGTCGTGGCCGACGGCGTGACGGGGGTACTCGTCCCGAGGGAGGACGGTGCGGACGACGCCTTCGAGACGGGTCTCGCGCGCGCCGTGGACTCCGTCCTCGGCGATTCGGCGGCCGCCCGGCGGATGGGCGAGGCGGGCCGGCGGCGCGCGGTGGAGGAGTTCGGCTGGGACGCGGTCGCGCGCCGCACGGTCCGGCTCTACGAGGAGATCCTCAAGCGGGCTTGAGCCGCCCCGCCCGGGGCGGCCGAGGGTGAACGAGGGTGAGGGGAGCGGCCATGCGTCGTGGAGGTCCTTCGGTGCTCGGCATCGTGCTGGCGGGCGGAGAGGGCAAACGCCTGATGCCCCTGACCGCGGACCGCGCCAAACCCGCGGTCACCTTCGGCGGCACCTACCGCCTGGTCGACTTCGTGCTGTCCAACCTGGTCAACGGCGACATCCTGCGGATCTGTGTGCTCACGCAGTACAAGTCGCACTCCCTGGACCGGCACATCACCACCACCTGGCGGATGTCCAGCCTGCTCGGCAACTACGTCACACCCGTCCCCGCCCAGCAGCGCCTCGGCCCGCGCTGGTTCCTCGGCAGCGCCGACGCGATCCTGCAGTCCCTGAACCTGGTGCACGACGAACAGCCCGAGTACGTCGCGGTGTTCGGCGCCGACCACGTGTACCGGATGGACCCGCGCCAGATGCTCGCCCAGCACATCGAGTCCGGGGCGGGTGTCACGGTCGCCGGGATACGGGTCCCGCGCGCCGAGTCGCCGTCCTTCGGCGTGATCACGCCGGGCTCGGACGGGCAGACCGTCACCGGATTCCTGGAGAAGCCCGCCGATCCTCCCGGTCTGGCCGACGACCCCGGGTGCGTCTTCGCCTCGATGGGCAACTACGTCTTCACCACCAAGGCCCTCGTCGAGGCGCTGCAGCGGGACGCCGAGGACGAGAACTCCGTGCACGACATGGGCGGTTCGATCCTGCCCCAGCTCACCGACCGGGGCGAGGCCGCGCTGTACGACTTCAGCGCCAACCACGTCCCGGGGGAGACCACCCGCGACCAGGGGTACTGGCGGGACGTGGGCACGCTGGACGCCTACTACGACGCCCACATGGACCTGATCGCCGAGCGGCCCGCGTTCAACCTCTACAACCGGGACTGGCCGGTCTACACCCACTCCACGCAGCTCTCGCCGGCCCGCTTCAACGCCGGGGGCATCGCCAGCGAGTCGATCATCAGCGCGGGCTGCCTGATCCGCGGGCAGGTCACCCGGTCCGTGCTCTCCCCGGGGGTGCTGGTCGACCCGGGCGCGGTCGTGCAGGGCTCGGTGCTGCACGACAACGTGCACATCGGCCGGGGCGCGGTGGTGCGCGGGGCGGTCCTCGACAAGAACGTGCAGGTGCCGCCGGGCGCGACGATCGGCGTCAACCCGCAGCGGGACGGGGAGTTGTACACCGTCTCCAAGGGCGGCGTGATCGCGCTGGGCAAGGGGCAGCGGGTGCCGTGACGGACACCCGCCCGGACGGGCGAGGGGACGGACGACGGCTCCGGGCGCGCGTGGTGCGCGCGTTGAGCCCGGGGCCGTTGTCATGTCCCTGGACGCCAAGCGGAATCCGTGTTGTCATGCCTCTGCACCGCTGCCGTTACATCGATGTATGACATCGATGTCCTGAGCCATCAGCCACCACCCGTTCTCGAGGAGAGGGTCCGTGCGCACCAAACGACTCAGAGACAAACTCGCCCTGTTGCTGGCCGCCGCGCTCGGCGTCGCGGGACTCGCCGCCGTGCCGGCCGCCAACGCGGCCGACACCGACGACGCCGCGGAGATCCACGGCCTGAAGGGCGAGTACTACACCCAGTCCGCCCCTGGCGCCTTCGACTTCCACGAGCTCAAGGCCACCGGCTTCGACCCGCAGGTCGACTTCAACACCCTCGAACCGCGACTCGCCTTCGCCACCGGGCAGTCGGACGACGTGAGCGTCCGCTGGACCGGCAAGCTCGTCCCGGAGGAGACCGGCGCCCACACCTTCTCGATCATCGGCGACAACGGCTTCCGCCTCTGGGTCGGCGGACAGCTCGCCATCGACCACTGGGTCGACGACTGGGACCGCGAACAGACCGCCCAGCCCATCGAGCTGACGGCCGGCCAGTCCTACGACATCAAGCTGGAGTACTTCGAGCACTACGGCGGCTCCAACCTCCATCTGCGCTGGACCGAGCCCGGCGGCAGCAAGGAGGCGATCCCGCAGTCGGCGTTCCGCCTGCCCGACGGCTTCGACTACAACGGCGCGACGGCGACCACCGTCCAATCCACCGGCCGCACCCTCAAGCTCGACTTCGCGAGCCCCCTCGCCGCACCCCCGGCCGGTCTCACCGACCACCTCGAAGCGGTGATCGGCGGCGCCACGTGGCCGCTCGGCGAGACCAAGCTGGACCCCGCCGACCCGAGCACCCTGCTCGTCGCCCTCGACCAGCCCGTCGTCGGCAACAAGAACGGCGACGCGCCCGGCACCGCCGACGTCCGCTACGACGGCGAAGGCGGCCTCACCGACACCGAAGGCAACGTTGTCAACGCCTTCTGGAGCAGCGGTGGCAACGAGTCCACCTACGAGCTGCGCACCGACTGGGCCGACGAGGTCGGGCCGGACAACGCCCTGCCTGAGTACCCGCGCCCGCAGCTCACGCGCGACGACTGGCAGAACCTCAACGGCCGCTGGCAGTTCGCCGCCGCCGAGGCGGGCGAGCAGCCGCCGGTCGGCAAGAACCTCAAGGAGCGCATCCTCGTCCCGTACCCGGTGGAGTCCCAGCTCTCCGGCATCCAGCGGCACGAGGACCGCATGTGGTACCGCCGCACCTTCACCGTGCCCCGCGACTGGCACATCGGCTCCGCCCAGCGGCTGAAGCTGAACTTCGGCGCCGTCGACTGGCAGTCCGAGGTGTACGTCAACGGCACCAAGGTCGCCGACCACAAGGGCGGTTACGACAAGTTCAGCGCCGACGTCACCGACGCCCTCAAGCCCGGCCGCACCCAGGAGCTGATCGTCGGCGTCTACGACCCGACCGACGCCGCGAACGGCGAGAACCCGCCGCTCGGCAAGCAGCGCCTGGACCCGAGCGGCATCTGGTACACGCCCAGTTCCGGCATCTGGCAGACCGTCTGGATGGAGCCGGTCGCCCGGGACCACGTGGACTCCCTCAAGCTCACCCCGCACGTCGACGGCGCGGCGAGCACCCTCACAGTCGAGCCCAAGGGCGTGCGCGACGGCGTACGCGTCAGGGCCACGGCGTACGCCGGGCACCGCAAGGTCGCCACGGTCAGCGGCCGCACCGGTGAGCCGCTGACCCTGAAGATCCGCGACCCGCGCCTGTGGTCGCCCGACGACCCGTTCCTGTACGACCTGAAGGTCACCGTCGGACACGACCGGGTCGAGAGCTACTTCGGGATGCGCTCCATCGCCGTCGAGAAGGTCAACGGCGTCCCGCGCACCATGCTCAACGGGAAACCGACCTTCCTGATGGCCACCCTCGACCAGGGCTTCTGGCCCGACGGACTGCACACCGCGCCCACCGACGAGGCCCTCGCGTACGACCTCAGGCTGCACAAGCAGCTCGGCTTCAACTCGGTGCGCAAACACATCAAGGTCGAGCCCGACCGCTGGTTCTACTGGGCCGACAGGCTGGGCCTGATGGTGTGGCAGGACATGCCCGCGATGACCGCCGGGAAGAACCCGTCCACCGCAGCCCGCGCCGAGTACGAGCGGGAGATGAAGGAGATGATCGACGAACACGTCAGCCACCCGTCGATCGTCATGTGGGTCACCTTCAACGAGGGCTGGGGCCAGTACGACATCGGCCGCGTCGCCGCGCAGGCCAAGGCCTGGGACCCGACCCGGCTCGTCAACAACCAGTCGGGCCTGAACCTCGGGGCCGACGGCGGCGCCGGCGACATCATGGACGAGCACGGCTACCCGAGCCCCGCCCTGCCGCCCTCCCCGGACGGCGAACGCGCCCTGGTCACCGGCGAGTACGGCGGCCTCGGCCTCGCGGTGCCCGGACACGCCTGGTCCGTGCAGCAGTCGTACGTCGACGTCGACCCGCAGACGTACACGGACGACTACCTCACCAAGCTCGACGAGGTGCGGGCCCTGGTCTGCCGGGGCAGCAACGGCGCCGTCTACACCCAGATCTCGGACGTCGAGGGCGAGCTGAACGGCCTGACGACGTACGACCGCAAGGTGCTCAAGCCGGACGTCGAACGGGTCAGGGCCGCCCAGGAGGCACTCATCCACGACGCGTCCCGGCCGACCCCGGCGGGCTGCACCGCCTGATCACCCTCCCCCGAGGAACAACCGCACGACACAGCAGACCTTCCGGAGGTCACCGCACATGAGAGGCACCCGGCGTCTGCGGCTGTGCGTGGCCGGGGTGGTGGCAGCGTCCGCGCTGCTCACCGCCCCGGCGGCGCAGGCCGCCCCGACGGCCGACCAGAACCTGACCGACCTCGTCAACCCGTTCATCGGGACGGAGAACGAGGGCAACACCTACCCCGGCGCCGCCGTGCCCTTCGGCATGGTGCAGTTCTCGCCGGACACCGGCCACAACACCGGCTACGACCACTCCGACACCCGCATCCGCGGCTTCTCCCTGGTCCACCTCTCGGGTGTCGGCTGCGGTCTCGGCGGCGACCTGCCGGTGCTGCCGACCACCGGGGACGTCACCGAGACGGACTACGCGAAGTACGCCGCCTCCTTCAGCCACGAGGACGAGGAGGCGAGCCCCGGCTACTACCGGGTCGGCCTCGACTCCGGCGTCGAGGCGGAGCTGACCGCCACCGAGCGCACCGGGGTGCAGCGCTACACCTTCCCGGCCACCGACAAGGCCAACGTCCTGCTCAACGCCGGCCAGTCGCTGCACAAGAACATCTCCACCAAGGTCGAGGTCCTCGACAGCCGCACCGTGCGCACCGCGATCACCGGCAGCGGCTTCTGCCAGGACACGAAGCCGTACACCGTCTACACGATCACCCGCTTCGACCGGCCCTTCGCCTCCCACGGCACCTGGGACGACGGCACCGTGACCGCGGGCGCGAAGAGCGGCGGCGACGGCGCCTACGTCCGCTTCGACACCACGAAGGACCGCACCGTCGAGGCCACCACCGCGCTGTCCTACGTGGACGCGCGCGGCGCCGCGCTCAACCTGCGCGCCGAGGGCGGGCACTCCTTCGACTCCGTGCGCCGCGGTGCCGACCGCACCTGGGAGAAGCGGCTGGACGACGTCCGGGTCCGGGGCGGCGACGACACCCTGCGCCGCACCTTCTACTCGTCCCTGTACCGGTCCTTCCTGGCGCCGAACGTCGGCAGCGACGTCGACGGCCGCTACACCGGCTGGGACCAGGAGATCCACCGCGCCAAGGGCTTCACGTACTACCAGAACTGGTCCCTGTGGGACACCTACCGCACCCAGTCCCAGCTCCTCGCCCTGCTCGCACCCCGCGAGGCCCGGGACATGGCGATCTCCGTCATCAAGATCGACGAGGAGAGCGGCTGGCTGCCCAAGTGGGGCTACGGCACCGTCGAGACCAACATCATGACGGGCGACCCGGTGACCCCCTTCCTCACCAACGCCTACCAGCAGGGCCTGCTGCACGGCTGGGAGGAGAAGGCCTACCGGGCGCTGAGGAAGAACGCGGACGGTGTCCCGCCCGCCGATTCGCCGGCCGTCGGACGGGAGGCCAACCGCGAGTACCTCGCCGACGGCTTCGCGCCGTACGTCAAGGGCCGCCCGCACGCCAAGCCGGGCGACTCCGACTACGACCACGGGGCCTCCGCGACCCTGGAGTACGCCCTGTCCGACGCCATGCTCTCCCGCATGGCCCGCGACCTCGGCCACGACGCGGACGCGAAGCGGTACGCCGAGCGCGCCCAGAGCTACCGCAACGTCTTCGACCCCTCGACCGGCTTCTTCCGCGCCCGCGACGCCGAGGGCGCCTTCACCGGACCGGCCGACCCGGCGCAGAGCGAGGGCTTCCACGAGGGGACGTCCTGGCAGTACCAGTGGCTGGTGCCGCAGGACCTGCCCGGCATGATCGACCTCATCGGCGGGACCGAGGCCGCGAACGAGCGGCTCGACTCCTTCTTCGCCTACGACCAGCTCCTCGCCGACCCGGCGAAGACCGCCCGCGAGGTGTGGGTCAACGGGCCGTACGACTACTACAACGCCGACAAGTACAACCCGCAGAACGAACCCGACCTCATCGCCCCGTACACCTACCTGTCGACCGGGCAGCCCTGGAAGACGACCGACGTGGTGCACGCGGCGCTCACCCTGTTCACGGACACGCCGACCGGCATGACCGGAAACGACGACCTCGGGACCATGTCCGCCTGGAACGTCCTGTCCTCGATCGGGATCTTCCCGATCCAGCCCGGCTACGACACCTGGGGCCTGTCCACCCCGGTCTTCGACCGCGTCGACCTCACCCTCGACCGCCGCTACTACCCGCGCGGCGCCCTGACGATCACCGCGCCCGGCACCTCGGACACCGACCGGTACGTCCAGTCGGCCCGCACCGACGGCTCGGCCTACGCCCGGACGTGGCTGACGACGGACGCACTGCGCTCCGTGCGGTCGCTCGCCTTCACGGTCGGCCCGCAGCCGTCCGGGTGGGGTACCGGGGCAGAGGCGGTGCCGCCGCCGCTGACCTGAGCCGACGCGAGCACAGGCGCCCCATGAGTCATGGCAGTCCCGCCCCTGTCCAAAGGGGCGGGACTTTAATCTCCTGTTAACTGTGCGTAGCTTGATCGTACTTGACCGTAATCGTCGGAGAGCGATTGACTGCTTGTCCACCCGTTGTCCATCCATCGCCCATGCGTCGTCCTTGCGAGGCAAGCCCTTGACTCCCGATCCGCTCGCTCCCCTCGACCTGGCGTTCTGGAACATCGAGTCCGCCGAGCACCCCATGCACCTGGGCGCGCTCGGCGTCTTCGAGGCCGACTCGCCCACCGCGGGCGCGCTCGCGGCGGACCTGCTCGCGGCCCGTGCCCCCGCGGTCCCCGGACTGCGGATGAGGATCCGGGACACCTGGCAGCCGCCGCTGGCCCTGCGCCGGCCGTTCGCGTTCGGCGGCGCGATGCGCGAGCCCGACCCCCGCTTCGACCCGCTCGACCACGTGCGGCTGCACGCCCCGGCCACCGACTTCCACGCCCGGGCCGGACGCCTCATGGAGCGCCCCCTGGAGCGCGGACGGCCCCCGTGGGAGGCGCACGTACTGCCGGGCGCGGACGGCGGGTCCTTCGCCGTGCTGTTCAAGTTCCACCACGCCCTGGCCGACGGTCTGCGCGCCCTGACCCTGGCCGCGGGCGTCCTGGACCCGATGGACCTGCCGGCGCCCCGGCCCCGCCCCGAGCAGCCGCCGCGCGGACTCCTGCCGGACGTGCGCGCCCTGCCCGACCGGCTGCGCGGCGCCCTGTCCGACGCCGGGCGCGCCCTGGACATCGGCGCCGCCGCGGCACTGTCCACCCTCGACGTGCGTTCCTCGCCCGCGCTCACCGCCGCGTCCTCCGGGACCCGCCGGACCGCGGGGGTGTCCGTCGACCTCGACGACGTGCACCACGTCCGCAAGACCACCGGCGGCACCGTCAACGACGTACTGATCGCGGTCGTCGCGGGCGCCCTGCGCCGCTGGCTGGACGAACGCGGCGACGGCAGCGAGGGCGTCGCGCCCCGCGCCCTGATCCCCGTCTCCAAGCGCCGCCCGCGCAGCGCCCACCCACAGGGCAACCGGCTCTCCGGGTACCTGATGAGGCTTCCGGTCGGCGACCCCGACCCGCTCGCCCGCCTCGGCACGGTCCGCGCCGCCATGGACCGCAACAAGGACGCCGGGCCCGGACGCGGCGCCGGAGCCGTCGCCCTGCTCGCCGACCACGTCCCGGCGCTCGGCCACCGGCTCGGCGGACCACTGGTCTCCGGGGCCGCCCGGCTCTGGTTCGACCTCCTGGTCACCAGCGTCCCCCTGCCCAGCCTCGGACTGCGGCTGGGCGGCCACCCGCTCACCGAGGTCTATCCACTGGCCCCGCTGGCCCGCGGCCACTCCCTGGCGGTGGCCGTCTCGACGTACCGCGGACGGGTCCACTACGGCCTGCTGGCCGACGCGAAGGCGGTGCCGGACCTCGACCGGCTCGCCGTGGCGGTGGCCGAGGAGGTGGAGACGTTGCTCACGGCGTGCCGTTCCTGACCCCGGCGGGTTTGGATCCAGGCCGTGCGCTGAATAAAATCCGCTGTTCGACAGCGGTCGCCTCCCGGAGCGCCGCGACGGTGACCAGGGAACGGCAGCGGCGATGACGGTGACACAGGACGGTGCGGCGACCACGGACGAGGTGGCGGCGTCCGCGTACGGCCCCGGCATCGACCCCGAACGGCTGGCGCTCTGCCTCGACGTACTGAAGGAACTCGACGAGCTGGACGTCGACCACCCCGACGCGATCGCGGTCCGCCGGGCCACCTCGCACATCTACCGCACGGTCAAGCAGCGCCGCCGCCAGGAGCGCCGCGCCGCCAAGACCGCCCACGACAAGGCGGTCACCGAGGCCACCGCCACCGGGTCCGCCGAGCGCATCGACGACGAGACCGAGGGACTGCTGCCCTCCTCGCGCACCGAGCAGGGCACGATCGCCGGAATACTCCAGCGGCCCCGCTCCTGCTACATCTGCAAGCAGCGCTACACCGAGGTCGACTACTTCTACCACCAGCTCTGCCAGGACTGCGCCGCCGAGAACCGGGCCCGCCGCGACGCCCGCGCCGACCTCACCGGCAAGCGCGCGCTGCTCACCGGCGGCCGCGCCAAGATCGGCATGTACATCGCGCTCAGGCTGCTGCGCGACGGCGCGCACACCACGATCACCACCCGTTTCCCCAAGGACGCCATCCGCCGCTTCAAGGCGATGGACGACTCCGCGGACTGGCTGCACCGCCTGGAGGTCGTCGGCATCGACCTGCGCGACCCCGCCCAGGCCGTGGCCCTCGCCGAGCAGGTCACCGCGGAGGGCCCGCTCGACATCCTGATCAACAACGCCACCCAGACCGTGCGCCGCCTGCCCTCCGCGTACGCCGCGCTGGTCGAGGGCGAGAGCGCCCCGCTGCCCGCCGGTGAACTGCCCGCGCACCAGGTCATCGGGGCCTTCAACTCCGGTGCGGTGGACGGCCTGGCCGCGCTGCCGCTGGGCGCCTCGGGGCTCGACGCGCAGCAGGTGGCCGACCTCGCCCTGGTCGCCGGCAACGCCAGCGTGGTCCGGCACCGCGAGGGCACCGCCATCGACGCGGGCGGGCTGGTGCCCGACGTCGTCGACTCCAACACCTGGGTCCAGACCATCGAGCAGATCTCCCCGGTGGAACTGCTGGAGACCCAGCTGTGCAACTACACGTCGCCGTTCATCCTCATCAGCGCGCTGCGCGCGGCCATGGCCGACGCCGCGCGCAAGGCGCCCGCCGGGCGGGCCTACGTCGTCAACGTCTCGGCGATGGAGGGCGTGTTCGCCCGCGGCTACAAGGGCGCCGGTCACCCGAACACCAACGCGGCCAAGGCCGCCATGAACATGGTGACCCGGACCAGCGCCCAGGAGATGTTCGACACCGACCGGATCCTGATGACCTCCGTCGACACCGGCTGGATCACCGACGAGCGTCCTCACTACGACAAGCTGCGCCTGGCCGACGAGGGCTTCCACGCCCCGCTCGACCTGATCGACGGCGCCGCCCGCGTCTACGACCCCATCGTGCGCGGCGAGGCGGGCGAGGACCTGTACGGCGTCTTCCTCAAGGACTACGCGCCCGGCAAGTGGTGACCGGGCACTCCGGGCACTCCGGGTACTCCTCGCGCTCCGGGCGGCCGGGGCCGGCCGGTCCGCACCGGACGGTGCCTCAGTCGACCGCGCCCAGCCGCGAGTTCCGTGCCGCCGTCAGCTCCAGCACCGTGCGCCAGTCCTCCAGGACCCCGGCGTCGAAGACGGCGGTGCGCGCCTCCTCCTCGGCCTGACGCAGGCTGGCCAGGTCGTCGTCGTGGTCCCAGGCCTCCGGGTGGGCCTGGCGGCGCACCAGGCGGGCGACGCGGGCGCCGAGCAGCGGCCCTACCGCGGCGGCCGTCCTGGCGGCCGGGCTGCCGGGCCACAGCAGCCGTCCCACCGGCGAGACCAGCCCCGCGACCTGGAGCTCCTTGTCCGCCGGGCGGCGCCGACGCAGCAGCGCGGCCGTGCGCAGCGCGTGCCCGTGCGGATCCCCGGGCCCGCCGCCGGCCCCGTCGGCGGGCCGTTCGCCCCGGCAGGCGTACAGCAGGTCCATCAGCTCCTCGACACTGCGCAGTTCCATGCCTCGGTCCTCCCACGAGACAGCCGTTGCCGACGGGCAGCAGACCATGGCGAGCTTGCGCCGCAGCCAACGGCAACTTAACTGCCCGACCCGGCGCCGCCGACATTCGAAGGCGCGGACGCCGATGTAGGCCGAACGGGTGAGTTGCGCACCGTGCGGAAGTGGGGAAACCGGGGCAGACTCGGGTCAACTGCGCGCGGAGCGAAGGGCAATGGTTCTCCCATCTTTTGAGCCCCATAGAGCGCACCCCCGCTCATTTGGTTAACCTGGTCCGGACGGACGGCAGCACAGGGCACTACCCACACCCAGGTCCGTCATGGGACAAGCCGGTTCACAACGGCCTGCTTCCGCACGAGTTACCGGCGCCACCGCGTCCGAACTGCATTCGACCCACACCCGAGCGGGCGCCGGGTGCCGGACAGGAGACCGGCGTCGGCAGGCCCCGAGGGTGACCCGACACATAAGGAGTGCGCGGTGACACCGGAAACGACGACGACCCCAGAACAACGCACCGAGGAACGCACCGGGCGGGCCGGCCGCCGGCCCGGCGAGATCGGCAGCCTCGACGTGTGGGCGCGCTCCGCCCCCATCCGTCTCGCGGGCTACGAGGAGGACCTCGCCGAGCCGCACATCCTGCCGAGCGTGGACTGACCCGCCCGCCACCCACCGAGGCCGACGCACGCATGGGCGTGCCAGACTCACGCCCATGCTGATCAGGGAAGCCACCGCCGACGACTGGCCGCTCATCTGGCCCTTCTGGCACCGCATCGTCGCCGCCGGCGAGACCTACGCCTGGGACCCGGACACCTCCGAGGAGGACGCCCGGGCCCTGTGGACGAGCCCCGCCAAACGCGTCTACGTCGCCGAGGACGACGCCGGTGCCGTCGTCGCCTCCGCCTACCTCACCCCCAACTACGGCGGCCCCGCCGCCCGCATCGCCAACGCCGGCTTCATGGTCGACCCCGACCGGGCCGGACGCGGCACCGGCCGGGCCCTCGCCGAGTACGTCCTGGACGCCGCCAGGGCCGACGGATACCGGGGCATGGTCTTCAACGCCGTCGTCGAGACCAACCCGGCCGTCCGGCTGTGGACCTCCCTCGGCTTCACGATCCTCGGCACGGTCCCGGACGCCTTCGACCACCCGCGGGACGGGCGGGTCGGCCTGCACATCATGTACCGCGCCCTGTAGGCCCCGGTTCGGTCCAGCGGCGCGGTCCGTCGCCGGGGCCGCAGCGCCCCGATCCGCTCCGCCGGCTCCAGCAGCGCCGCCTCCGCACCCGGACGCCCCGCCGGCGGCGAGAGTACGGGCCCGCCGTCGCGTGACCGGGGTCCGACGGACGCCCTCGGGCGCGGGCCGTCAGATGGACTTCCGTACCGCTCCCGTGCTGTCCCGCTCGATCAGTCGTGGCACCGGCACCCGCACCGTCCGGGCCGGGCCGCCGTCGAGGAGGGCGGTCAGCTCCGTGGCCGCCGTGCGGCCGAACTCCACGCTGTCCCGGGACAGCGCGGACAGCCACGGCTTGACCATGCGGCACAGAGCCGAGTCCTCCCAGGCCACCACGGACACGTCCGCCGGTACCGAGAAGCCGAGTCCGGCCGCGGCGGCGACCCCGGCGACGGCCATCACGTCGTTGTCGTAGATCAGGGCGGTCGGGGGAGTGGGCGCCTCCAGGACGCGGCGGGTGA
The DNA here is from genome assembly GCF_027947575.1 of Streptomyces rubrogriseus. NCBI lineage: Bacteria > Bacillati > Actinomycetota > Actinomycetes > Kitasatosporales > Streptomycetaceae > Streptomyces > Streptomyces rubrogriseus. The sequence goes on from NZ_CP116256.1 coordinate 3,362,887, forward strand.
CGGCCGCGCCCTCGGCGTCCGAGTAGTCGGTGGTCACCGACTCGACCTCGCCCAGACCGCGCCGCCCGGCCTCCGCGCGCAGGGCGCGGATACGGCGTTCGGTGTGCGCGAGGTCCGGCAGCCCGGCGATGTGCACGATCCGCCGGTGCCCGAGCGCGTACAACCCGTCCACCAGCGCGGCCATCGCACCCGCGTCGTCCGCCCACACCGTCGACAGCCCCGGATGACGCTCGTCCGGGGCCCCGCCGATGACCACGGCGGGCAGGCCGAGTTCGTCGAGCAGGTCCGGGCGTGGATCGTCGGTGCGCGGGTCCACCACGAGGACGCCGTCCACCCGGTGTTCGGCCCACCAGCGCCGGTACACCGCGCACTCGTCCGCGACGTCCTGCGCCACCTGGAACAACAGCCCCAGGTGCCGCTTCGCCAGCACCTCCTGGATGCCCGAGACCAGTTGCAGGAAGAAGGAGTCCACGCCGAGGGTGTGCGCGGGCCGCGCCAGCACGAAGCCGACCGTCGCCGCGCCCTCGCCGGACAGCGCGCGGGCCGCCGTACTGGGACGCCAGCCGAGCTGCTCGGCCACCCGGCGCACCCGGTCCCGGGTGATCTCGGAGACCCCCGGCCGGTCGTTCAGCGCGAACGACACCGCGCTCTCGGAGACCCCGGCCCGGCGCGCGATGTCCTTCATCGTCGGCCGGCGCGCGGCGGGCCGCTTGGCGGGCATGCGCGTTCCTTTCCTCGGTGCGAGCCGTGCGAGACTACTCAGCTTCTCAGCTAAAGCGCTTGAGTGTGAAGATCCTAAAGCGCATTAGTAGTTTCTGGCAAGACTCTTCCCGCACCGCTCTGACCTGGGCTAATGCTATGCAGTCTGCTTTAGTTGGCGTGAATCCATTGACTTTCCGCGGAATCGCCGTGCATGGTCGCTGGCATCCCACCGCCGACGTCCTCCAGGGAGACGTGTCACCGTGCCCACCTCGCGCAGAACATTCGCCGTCGCCGCCATCGCCGCCCTCGTCCTGCCGCTCAGCGCCTGCGGTTCCGGGGGCGACGGCGGTTCCTCGACCGACGCCTCGGGCAAGGTCGAGGGCGACATCACCTTCCAGACCTGGAACCTGCGGGCCAACTTCAAGGACTACTTCGAGGGTCTGATCGCCGACTTCGAGAAGAAGTACCCCGACACCCACGTCAAGTGGGTGGACCAGCCCGGCGAGGGGTACGCCGACAAGATCAGCGCCGACGCCGCCGGCGGCACCCTGCCCGACGTCGTCAACGTCTCCCCGGACCTGGTCGCGCCGCTCGCCAAGGCGGGCCTCGCCCTGGACCTGGACAAGGCCGCCGGCCAGTACGAGAAGGAGTACCTGGACGGCGCCTGGGCCAGCCACCGGATACCGGGCATGGACGGCACGTACGCCTTCCCCTGGTACCTCAACACCGGCCCCCTCTTCTACAACAAGTCCCTCTTCGAGAAGGCCGGACTCGACCCCGAGCAGCCGCCGAAGACGTACGACGAGGTCTTCGACGCTGCCCTGAAGATCGCCGACAAGACCGACGGCGACGTCGCCACCCTCGCCAACGTGCCCACCATCGAGGACTTCGGCCGCTACGGCGTCCCGCTCATGAACAAGGAGGGCACCGCCTTCGCGTTCAACGACGCCAAGGGCGTCCAGCTCCTCGCCCGCTACAAGGAGCTGTACGACGCCAAGGCCCTCGACCCGCAGGCGCTGACCGCCACCCCCGAGTCCTCCGGGAAGAAGTTCCTCACCGGAGCCGTCGCCATGAACCCGGGCAGCGCGCTGGACCTCGCCAACTTCAAGAAGCAGGCGCCGAACCTGTACGAGAACATCGGCATCACCGACCAGATCACCAGCACCGGCCACGTCAACATGTACGTGATGGGCCTGATGGTCAACGCGCAGAGCCAGCGCAAGCCCGCGGCGGTCGCCTTCGCGCACTACGTCACCGACGCGGCCCACCAGATGTCGTTCGCCAAGCAGGTCGCCATCTTCCCGAGCACCGCCGGTTCGCTGGACGACCCGTACTTCACCAAGGAGGACGGCACCGACGAGACCCGGGTGCGGATCGCCGCCGCCAAGTCGTTGAAGACGGCCGTCAACTACACGCCCGTGCTGTTCAGCGAGCAGATGAAGACCGAGCTGCGCAACGAGGTCGCCAAGGCGCTCCAGGGCAAGCAGAGCCCGAAGGAAGCCCTCGACAACGCTGTCAAGGCGTGCGACCGGCTCCTCCAGCAGCAGGGCTGAGGCATCATGGCGAGTCCCACCCTCACCACCGGCACACCGGACGCCCGCAAGGGCGGCGGCGCCCGGCGCGTGCGACGGCAATTGCCCGCCAGTCCCTGGCTGTTCGCCGCACCCGGTCTGCTGATCACCGGCGCGTTCATCCTGTACCCGTTCGTCTCCACGCTCGTCAACTCCCTCACCGACCGCCGCACGCTGGTCCCGGGCGAGTTCGTGGGCCTCGCCAACTTCCGCGAGCTGCTCCACGACGACATGTTCTGGATCGGCCTGCGCAACAGCTCCCTCTACGTCCTCGGGGTCGTCCCCGCGCTGGTCCTGCTGCCGTTGCTGCTCGCGCTGCTGGTGCAGAAGAACATCCCCGGCATCACCTTCTTCCGCTCGGCCTTCTACACCCCGGTCGTCGCCTCGATCGTCGTCGTCGGGCTGATCTGGGTCTGGCTCCTCGACGAGCGCGGCCTGGTCAACTCCCTGCTGGAGACGCTCGGTGCCAGTCCGGTCGGCTTCCTCAGCGACCAGTGGCTGATCCTGCTCAGCGCGATGGGCGTCACGGTCTGGAAGGGCCTCGGCTACTACATGATCATTTACCTGGCGGCGCTCGCCAACGTGCCGCGCGAGCTGCACGAGGCCGCCGCCGTGGACGGCGCGGGCGCGGTCCGCCGCTTCCTCACCGTCACGGTGCCCGCGGTCCGCTCCACCATGGTCCTGGTCGCGGCGCTCTCCTCGGTCGCCGCCTTCAAGGTCTTCTCCGAGGTGTACCTGATGGCGGGCCCCAGCGGCGGACCGGCCGGCGAGGACACCACCCTCGTGATGCTGGTCCAGCGCACCGGCACCGGCCTCACCGGCCGGGTCGGCTACGCCTCCGCCATCTCCGTCGTCGTCTTCGCCGTCACCGTCGTCCTGATGCTGCTCGTCCTGCGCGCCGACCGGAAGGAGGAGGCGTGAGCACCGCCGAGAAGACCCGGCCCGCCGAACGGACCCGGGCCGTCGACCGGGAACGCAAGCGCGAACCGCGCATCACCGACGAGCACGGCCGCCGGGTACGCGGCTGGGAACTGGCCCTGCGCTACCTTCTGCTGCTCGGCGTCCTCGCCCTGACCATCGGGCCGTTCCTGTGGCAGCTGTCGACCTCGCTCAAGGGCCCCACCGAGGACATCTTCAGCTCCCCGCCGAAGTTCCTCCCCTCCGACCCCACCCTGCACAACTACGAGCGGGTCGCCGACACCATCCCGGTGTGGGACTACGCCCTGAACTCCCTGAAGGTCGCCGCGGCCAACGTCGTCACCAACTGCGTCGGCGCCGCCCTCGCCGGCTACGCCCTGGCCCGCCTGCGCTACCGCGGCCGGCGCGTCGCCACCCTGGTGTTCATCCTGGCCATGCTCGTGCCGGTGGAGGGCATCATCATCGCCCAGTTCACCACCATGCGGGAGCTGGGCCTCAACAACACCCTGATCGGCGTGGTGCTCCCGGGCTGCGTCAGCGCCCTGAACGTGCTGCTGATGCGCAACGCCTTCCTCAACCTCCCCTACGAGATCGAGGAGGCCGCCTTCGTCGACGGCGCCAACGTCTGGCAGCGGTTCTACCGGATCGCGCTGCCCGCGGTGAAGGGCACCCTGGCCGTCGTCGCGATCTTCGCTTTCATGGGCGCCTGGGACGACTTCCTGTGGCCCCTGATCGTGCTGAGCGACCCGTCCAAGTTCACCCTGACCATCGGCCTGAACTACCTGCACGGCACCTTCGCCAACGACGAACGCCTCGTCGCCGCCGGCACGATCATCGCCGTGGCGCCGCTCATCGTCCTCTTCGCCTGCCTCCAGCGGTACTTCTTCCGCGGCGTGGGCGAGGGCGCCGTCAAGGGCTGAACCACCCGCTTCCCCCTCTCAAGGACACCGCATGCCTTCTGCCGTGCGCTTCGGCGTCAACTACACCCCGAGCGTGGGGTGGTTCCACCACTGGCTCGACTTCGACCTCGACTCCGTACGCGCCGACCTGGACTCCATCGCCGCGCTGGACGTGGACCACGTCCGCGTCTTCCCGCTGTGGCCGTACTTCCAGCCCAACCGCACCCTGATCCGCGAGCGCGCGGTCGAGCACCTGGTGGCGCTGGTCGACGCGGCCGGCGAACGCGGCCTCGACGTCAACGTGGACGGCCTCCAGGGCCATCTGAGCAGCTTCGACTACGTGCCGGCCTGGACCCGCACCTGGCACCGGCGCAATCTGTTCACCGACCCCGACGTCGTCGAGGGCCAGGCCGCCTACCTGCGCACCCTCGCCGCCGCGCTGGCCGACCGCGCCAACTTCCTCGGCATGACCCTCGGCAACGAGGTCAACCAGTTCTCCGCCGGACCCCACCCCGACCCGGACCGCGCCACCAGCGTCCAGATCGACGCCTGGCTGGAGCGGATGCTGGCCGCCTGCGAGGAGGGCGCCCCGGGCCGCATGCACCTGCACGCCGAGTACGACGCCACCTGGTACCAGGACGACCAGCCCTTCACCCCGGCCCAGGCCGCCCGGCAGGGCGCCGTCACGGCGGTGCACTCCTGGGTCTTCAACGGCACCGCCCAGCGCCACGGCCGCACCTCCGTGCCCAGCGAGCACCACGCCGCCTACCTGATCGAGCTGAGCAAGGCCTGGGCCGACGACCCGCACCGCCCGGTGTGGCTCCAGGAAGTCGGCGCCCCCGCACCCCTGGTCCCCGCCGAGCACGCCGCCGCCTTCACCGAGGCGACCGTCGAGAACGCCCTGGACTGCCCCGACCTGTGGGGCGTCACCTGGTGGTGCTCGCACGACGTGTCCCGGGCGCTGGCCGACTTCCCGGAACTGGAGTACGGGCTCGGGCTCCTCACCAACGACCGGCGTCCCAAGGACACGGCCCGGGTGCTGGCGAGCGCGGCACGCGCGGCCCGGGACGGAGCCCGCCCCGCCCCCGCCCCGCGCACCACGGCCCTCGCCGTTCCCGCCGACCCCGCCGCGCGGTCGGCCTGCGCCCCCGGCGGCGCCGTCTTCGACGCCTTCTTCCGGCTGGTCGCCGACGGCGCCCGTCCCACCACCGTCCTCGACACCCGCGCCGCCGACACCGGACACCTCGCGGCCCGCGGCATCACCGAGGTCGTCGTCCCCGACCAGGTGACCGCCCCGTGACCCCCGCCGCGCCCGGTACGACGAGCGCGCCGCACGATTCGAAGCGCGTCCCGCTGGGGAGCTGTACCTGACGTCGGCCCCCGCCACCGCCCGCCCAACCCCAGGCAATCACCCGCCCCCGACCCCGGAGCACCCGCATGCATGACGACCGCAGCCTGGTCGAAGCCCGCCTCAAGCGCGTCCTCGACGAGCGTGTCCGCCCCGCCCTCTACCCCGAGTCCGTACCGCTGGACGTGGCGGTCTGGAACGCGCCCGGCGAGCCCGTCCCGGTCGAGGAGGGACTCGCGGCCGAACCGCGGCCCATCGAGGTCGGCGCCCGCTGGGGCGCGCCCTGGGGCACCAGCTGGTTCCGCGTCACCGGCACCGTGCCGAAGGAGTGGGCCGGGAAGACCGTCGAGGCGATCCTCGACCTCGGCTTCGACGAGAACATGCCCGGCTTCCAGTGCGAGGGCCTGGTCTACCGCCCCGACGGCACCCCGGTGAAGGGCCTCAACCCGCGCAACCAGTGGGTGCGGATCGGCGCCCCCGTCGAGGGCGGCGAGGAGGTGCGCCTGCACGTCGAGGCGGCCTCCAACCCGGTCATCCTCGACTACCACCCCTTCGTGCCGACCCGGCTCGGCGACAAGGACACCGCGGGCAGCGAACCGCAGTACACCCTCACCCGCATGGACCTCGCCGTCCTCGACGAGACCGTGTGGAACCTGGTGCTCGACCTGGAGGTCCTCGGCGAGCTGATGGCCGAGCTGCCGGTCGAGTCGCCGCGCCGCTGGGAGATCCTGCGCGCCGTCGACAAGGCGCTGGACGCCATCGACCTCCAGGACGTGGGCGGCACGGCCGAGCAGGCCCGTTCCCGCCTCACCGGGGTGCTGGCCGCCCCCGCCGTCCCCTCCGCGCACCGCGTCAGCGCGGTCGGGCACGCGCACATCGACTCGGCGTGGCTGTGGCCGCTGCGCGAGACCGTGCGCAAGGTGGCCCGCACCACCTCCAACATGACCGCCCTCCTGGAGGACGAGCCGGACTTCGTCTTCGCCATGTCGCAGGCCCAGCAGTGGGCGTGGGTGCGCGACCACCGGCCCGAGGTGTGGGCGCGGGTCAAGAAGGCGGTGGCCGACGGGCGGTTCGTGCCGACCGGCGGCATGTGGGTGGAGTCGGACACCAACATGCCCGGCTCGGAGGCGATGGCCCGGCAGTTCGTGCACGGCAAGCGCTTCTTCCTCGACGAGTTCGGCGTCGAGAACGACGAGGCGTGGCTGCCGGACACCTTCGGCTTCGCGGCGGGCCTCCCGCAGATCATCAAGGCGGCCGGCGCCAAGTACCTGCTGACCCAGAAGATCTCCTGGTCCCAGACGAACAAGTTCCCGCACCACACCTTCCGCTGGGAGGGCATCGACGGCACCCGGATCTTCACCCACTTCCCGCCCGTCGACACCTACAACTGCTCGATGAAGGGCAGCGAGATCGCCCACGCGGCGAAGAACTTCAAGGACAAGGGCGTCGCCCGGCACTCCCTGGCCCCCACCGGCTGGGGCGACGGGGGCGGCGGCACCACCCGCGAGATGGTCGCCAAGGCGGCCCGGCTGCGGAACCTCGAAGGCTCGGCGACGGTCGAGTGGGAGACCCCGCACGCCTTCTTCGAGAAGGCCGAGGCCGAGAACCCCGCGCCGCCCGTCTGGGTCGGCGAGCTGTACCTCGAACTGCACCGCGCCACCCTCACCAGCCAGGCCAAGACCAAGCAGGGCAACCGGCGCAGCGAACACCTGCTGCGCGAGGCCGAGCTGTGGGCGGCGACGGCGGCCGTGCGTGCCGGGTTCCCCTACCCGTACGACGACCTGGACCGGATCTGGAAGACGGTCCTGCTGCACCAGTTCCACGACATCCTGCCCGGCTCATCCATCGCCTGGGTGCACCGCGAGGCCCGCGCCACCTACGACCGCGTCGCCGAGGAGCTGAACGGCATCATCGACGCCGCCCAGCGCGCCCTGGCCGGCGAGGGCGACACCCCGCTGGTCTTCAACTCCGCCCCGCACGCGCGGGCCGGGGTCCCGGCGGGCGCCGCCACGTCCCCCGCGACCGAGGGACGCACCGACCTGGGCCCCCGCCCCGGCGGCGGCCACGTCCTGGACAACGGCCTGCTGCGGGTCGAGATCGACGAGCGGGGCCTGGTGGTTTCGGCGTACGACCTCGCCGCCGACCGCGAGACGATCGCGCCGGGCGGGGCGGGCAACCTGCTCCAGCTGCACCCGGACTTCCCGAACATGTGGGACGCCTGGGACGTCGACGAGTTCTACCGCAACACGGTCACCGACCTCACCGACGCCGACGAGGTCGCCCCCGGCGACGACGGCGCCTCGGTGCGGATCGTCCGCTCCTTCGGCTCCTCCCGCGTCACCCAGGTGCTGACCCTGGCGCCGGGGGAGCGGCGTCTCGAGGTGGACACCGAGGTGGACTGGCACGAGACGGAGAAGTTCCTCAAGCTCGCCTTCCCGCTCGACGTGCACGCCGAACGGTACGCGTCGGAGACCCAGTTCGGGCACTTCCACCGGCCCACCCACACCAACACCAGCTGGGAGGCGGCCAAGTTCGAGGCCTGCAACCACCGCTTCGTCCACCTGGAGGAGCCCGGCTGGGGCGTCGCCGTCGTCAACGACTCGACGTACGGCCACGACGTCACCCGTACCGTCCGCGGTGAGGGCGACCAGGGTACGACCACCACCGTCCGGGTCTCCCTCCTGCGCGCCCCGCGCTTCCCGGACCCCGAGACCGACCAGGGCGTGCACCGCTTCCGGCACGCGCTGGTGCCCGGCGCGGGCATCGGCGACGCCGTGCGCGAGGGCTGGCGGATCAACCTGCCCGAGCGGCACGTCACCGGCGGCGCCGCGGAGGTCGCGCCGCTCGTCACGGTGGACCGGGACGCGGTCGTCGTCACGGCGGTCAAGCTCGCCGACGACGGCAGCGGCGACGTCGTGGTCCGCTTCCACGAGGCCCACGGCGGCCGGGCCCGCGCCACCCTCACCGCCGGGTTCGCGGTCGCGGACGTGCAGGTCACCGACCTGCTGGAGCGCCCCCTCGCGGACGTGGAGGCGCCCCGGCCGGACGGCGACCGGATCGCCGTACGCCTGCGTCCGTTCGAGCTGGTGACCCTGCGGCTGAAGCGCGGCTAGCGCCCTTGACGGGCCCGGCTCACCGGGGAGCGGTGAGCCGGGTCGGCGGCAGGTACTCCCGCACGTACGTCCGCTCCCAGCACGCGCCCGTCTCCCGCAGCTCCCGCCAGGTCGTGTACCGGTAGCGGAACAGCCGGGCCCGTACGAAGCGCGGCGGCGCGTCGGGCGGGAACGGGGAGCTGCGCAGCAGCCGCAGCGTGGCGCGGTCGTTCTCCAGCAGCCGTTCCACGAAGGTGCCGAACCACGGCCCGGCGTACGAGGGCGACAGCGCGGCGAACCACATCAGCCAGTCCAGACGCAGGTGGTACGGCGCGAACTGGCGCGGCCAGCGGTGCGGATCACCGGGTTTGCCCTTGAACTCGTACTCCCGCCAGTCGCCGTCCTTCCTGGCGACCTCGTCGGCGGTGCCCTCGATCACCACCTCGTAGCGGACCCGGCTGACGGAACCGAAGGCGCCGTAGGTGTTCACCAGGTGGAGCGAGTCGAAGGAGCGGTTCATCACCTGGCGGCGGGAGATCATGTTGCGCACCGGCCGGTGGCTCAGGAACACCAGCAGCGCCGCCACCGCCAGGACCACGGCCTCGTACCAGAGCGGCGCCGCGGCCACGGACGGGGCGTCGGCCGGGAAGCGGATCACCGACAGGGCCAGCACGATGGTGATCCAGTTGAGCCAGGAGAAGTTGCCCGAGAGCACCAGCCACAGCTGGGTGGCGATCATCAGCGCGGCGGCGGCCGTCGACACGGGGTGCGGGGCGAACAGGAGGAAGGGCACCACCAGCTGCGTGACGTGGTTCGCGGCGACCTCGACGCGGTGCAGGGGCCCAGGGAGGTGGTGGAAGAACCAGCTCAGCGGGCCCGGCATCGGCTGGGTCTCGTGGTGGTGGTCCAGGCAGGTCAGCTTCCGCCAGCACTCGTCGCCGCGCATCTTGATCAGCCCCGCCCCGAACTCCACCCGGAACAGCAGCCAGCGCAGCAGGAACAGCACCACGACCGGCGGCGCCACCTCCTCGTTGCCCAGGAACACGGCGACGAAGCCGGTCTCCAGGAGCAGCGACTCCCAGCCGAAGGAGTACCAGGTCTGTCCGACGTTGACGATCGAGAGGTACAGCGCCCACGGCACCAGCCACAGCAGCATCGCGCCCCACAGCGGCAGCAGCGAGTCCACCCCGGCCGCCAGCGCCGCCGACACCGCGCAGCCCGCCCAGGCGCAGCCCGCGAAGAGCCGGTCCGAGTAGCGCCACTGGAACAGGCTCGGCGCCCGCCGGAACGGCACCCGCTCGACGAAGCGGGGCACCGGTGTCAGACCGCGCTCGCCGAGCAGCGCGCGGAACTGAAGGGCGGCCGTCAGGAAGGCGACCAGGTAGACGACGGCCAGCGCCCGCTGGAAGACCAGCCGGGCCAGCCAGTAGTCGGGTGCGGTGAACCACTCCACGGCCGGGCTCCTCTCGTACCCGCTCCGTGTACCCCCGCCCCGGCCGGGGCCCCCTCCGGGCCTTTCGCCCTGTTTCCCCTGTCCGGCGACCAGGAGTCGAAGATTCCGACAAATCCTGGCAAGGTGGGGTCCATGTCTGATCGGGGAGCGAGCGCCCCGTCACTCCCGGACGACTGGCCCGCCCACCCGGACCCGATCCTGGCGCTCAACCGCATGGGCAGCTTCGACTGGGACCTGGACGCCGGGCTGTTCCACATGGACGCCCAGGCCCACGAGGTGTTCGACCTGCGCCCGGAGGAGTACGACGGGCGCCCCGAGTCGCTGTCGCTGCGCGTGCCCACGGCGGAGAGCCGCCGGATGGACACGATCGTCGCGCAGGCCATGAAGGACGGCAGCGAGAACTACGGCACCTACTTCCGGCTGCGCCGCCGCGACGGCACCCTGCGCTGGACCCACACCCAGGGCTACATCCGCCGGGACGAGACCGGCCGCCCCCGGCGGATCATCGGCATCGTCCGCGACGCCACCCAGGAGATGGCCGACATCGCGGCCAACCGCGAGCAGGCCGCACTGGACGAGGCCCGCCGGCGGCTCACCAACGTCGTCCAGCTCGCCACGGCCGCCCTCGCGCACGCCCGCACCGTGGACGACGTGATCGACGTGCTGCGCGACACCCACGGACTCACCCGGCTGGGCGCCACCAGCCTGGTGATGGGCCTGGTCGAGGCCGGCCGCATCCGGCTGGTCGCCGACGGCCCCGAGAACAGCTTCATCCCCGGGACCCGGGTCACCCGGATCGACGAGCCGTACCCGATGAGCGAGGCCGTACGGACCCTCAGCCCCCGCTTCATCGAGTCGCCGGAGGAGTTCGCCGAGCGCTACCCCCGGCTGTGGCAGGACATCACCCACCTCGACATCACCGCGGCCGCCTACCTGCCCCTGATCGCCCAGGCCCGGCCCATCGGCGCCATCGGGCTGCTCTACAGCGACCGGCACGGCTTCTCCCCGGAGGACCGCAACGTCCTGGTCGCGCTCGGCAGCGGCATCGCGCAGAGCCTCCAGCGGGCCATGCTCTACGAGCAGGAGATGGACCTCGCCGAGGGCCTCCAGCAGGCCATGCTGCCGCGCACCATCCCCAGCGTGCCCGGCTGCGACGTCGCCGTCCGCTACCGCGCGGCCTCCATCGGCGGCGCGCTCGGCCGGGACATCGGCGGCGACTGGTACGACCTGATCCCGCTGCCCGGCGGCCGCGTCGGCGCCGTGATCGGCGACGTCCAGGGCCACGACACGCACGCCGCCGCCGTCATGGGCCAGCTGCGCATCGTGCTGCGCGCCTACGCCGCCGAGGGCCACCCGCCGGCCACGGTCATGGCGCGGGCCTCCGTCTTCCTGCACGAGCTGGACACCGACCGCTTCGCGACCTGCCTGTACGCGGAGGCCGACCTGGGCACCGGAGTGGTCCAGGTGGTCCGTGCCGGACACATCGACCCGCTGCTGCGCTTCGGCGACGGCACCTGCCGCCTGGTGCGCGTCGAGGGCGGGCTGCCGCTCGGCCTGTCCGCCGAGTTCGGGCGTCTCGCCTACCCGGTGGCCACCCTGGAGCTGGACCCGGGCAACACCCTGCTGCTGTGCACCGACGGTCTGGTCGAGCAGCCCGGCGCCGACCTCGACGAGGGCATGGACGTCCTCACCGCGCTGATCACCTCCGGGCCGCAGGACGTGCGGGACCTGGCCGACCGGCTGATCGACGTGGTCGACGAGCGGCGCGGCGACGACGACGTCGCGCTGCTGGTGCTGCGCCGGCACGGCCTGGGCGCCCCGCGGACCTTCGGCCGGGTCCAGCAGCACGTCTCCCCGGGCGACCCGGAGGGCCTCACCGAGGCCCGGCACATGATCCGCGCCGCCGTCCGCTCCTGGGGAGCCAAGGCGCAGAGCGACGAGATCGAGCTGGTCGCCGACGAGCTGATGACCAACGCCCTCATGCACACCGAGGGCTCGGCCGTCGTCACCCTGCGGCTGCTCACCGGAACCGACCGGCGGCTGCGGGTCGAGGTCGAGGACTCCTCCAGCGCCCTGCCGCGCCGCCGGGAGGCCGGGGACGACGGGGTGTCCGGACGGGGGCTGCTCCTGGTCGACACGCTCGCCGACGAGTGGGGCGTGGAGGCGCGCGGCGGCGGCAAGGTCGTCTGGGCGGAGTTCGTGGTGGCGCACGGGGCGGGCTGAACCCGCTGGCGCCGGCGGTGGCCGGTGGCACTCTGGACGTATGCCAGAACTGCCCGAGGTCGAGGCGCTCCGCGACTTCCTGACCGAACACCTCACCGGCCGCGAGATCGTCCGGGTGCTGCCCGTGGCGATCAGCGTCCTGAAGACGTACGACCCCCCGCTCACGGCGCTGGAGGGGCACCGCGTGGCGGCCGTGCACCGGCACGGCAAGTTCCTCGACGTGGAGACCGCCGGCGGCCCGCACCTGGTGACCCATCTGGCCCGGGCCGGCTGGCTGCACTGGAAGGACAGCCTCCCCAGCGGCCTGCCCAAGCCCGGAAAGGGCCCGCTCGCGCTGCGGGTCGCCCTGGAGACCGGCGCCGGCTTCGACCTGACGGAGGCGGGCACGCAGAAGCGGCTCGCGGTCTACGTCGTGGCCGACCCGCGGCAGGTGCCGGGCGTGGCACGGCTCGGGCCCGACCCGCTCGCCGACGACTTCGACCCGGCCCGCTTCGCCGCCCTCCTGGAGGGTGAGCGGCGGCAGCTCAAGGGTGCCCTGCGCGACCAGAGCCTGATCGCGGGCGTGGGGAACGCGTACAGCGACGAGATCCTGCACGCCGCGAAGATGTCCCCGTTCAAACTGGCCGCCTCCCTGACCGCCGAGGAGACCGCCCGGCTGTACGCGGCCCTGCGCGGCACGCTCACCGAGGCCGTGGAACGCTCCCGGGGCATCGCCGCCGGCCGCCTGAAGGCCGAGAAGAAGAGCGGGCTGCGGGTCCACGGCCGCACCGGAGAGCCCTGTCCGGTGTGCGGCGACACCATCCGCGAGGTCTCCTTCAGCGACTCCTCGCTCCAGTACTGCCCGACCTGCCAGACCGGCGGCAAGCCGCTGGCGGACCGCAGGATGTCCCGATTGCTGAAGTAGTGGTGCCCGCCGGGGACGGCGGTCGCCGGGCGGCGGTCATCCGGCCGGCAGTGTCACCAGGTGCTCGCCGTCCGCCGTCCGCACCTCGTAGCGGTCGATCTGGCCGGGATGCAGGGCGGCCCCGCCGCGCATGGTGTGCGGCCGGGTGCCCTGCCCGGGGACCATCCAGCTGGTGATCGTCTGCTCGGACCCGTCGCGGCCCACGGCGACGAGCCGGCAGGAGCGCGGACCGCCCCCGTCCCTGACCTCGAGCCGCACGTCCGTGCCCCAGGTCTCGTCCTCGGCCGTGATCCGCGCCCACACCCCGGACCGGGCGTCGGTCGCGGTGACCGGTGCCGCCGCATCATCCTGGCTCGCGTACAGCACCGCGCCGGGCCCGGCCACGGCGCAGACGACGGCGGCGGCCACGGCGTACAGCACCCGCCGCCGGCCGGCCCGGCGGCGGGTGGTCACCTCGGACAGCAGCCGGTCGAGCAGCCGGGGTCCCGGCCTGGTCAGGGGGTGGACGATACGGGGTGTCGCCTGCCGGAACAGCATCAACTGGCGGGTCGCGGGACCGAATTCGGTCACCTGGGCCGCGCACCGGGGGCATTCCATGAGGTGGTCCTCGAAACGGAAGGCTTCCGCTTCGTCCAGCACGCCGAGCGCGTAGGCGCCGACGTCACGATGCCTTTCCAGGGACCTCATGCCGAATCCTCGTACCGTTGGGTGCGGGTGGGGTTACTCCTTGCTCCCACCCGTACGCACCCGACAGCCGAATCACTCAAGCCGCCCCACAATCGCAACCAAGGTGTTCGGAGCGGCCAGGGGCGTGGATTGGTCCGTCCCGCGGGAAAGTTCGTGAGGCCGGCCGGGGAGGCCGGAAGGGGCCGGCCGAGGAGGCCCGAGGGGGCCGGCCGGGGAGGCTAGAAGAGGTGGATGGCGAGGTGTCCCAGCGGCAGCCCGAGCTGCCAGGCGGGTGTCCACACCTTCGGTCCCTCGTCCTCCCCGGTCACCGGCGCACCCCCGGGCACCGCGTTCAGGTCCGGGGCGAGCAGTTCGGTGTCCTGGAGCCAGCGCCAGGCCGCCCGGGCCAGCTCCAGGTCCGGCGAGTGGCGTCCGGCGGCGACGGCGTCGGCCGTGACCTCGGCCAGCCGCCCGTGCACCCACTCGTGCCAGGGCTGGTCGTAGGCCGTCAGGGACAGCCAGGTCTCCAGGTGGGTGACGACCCGGATGCCGCTCAGTTCGTTCTGCGTGTCGGACAGGAAGACGGTGAGCGCCAGCGCGTCGCGTCCGGCGCGGAACTCGAAGGACGTCGGCGGCATCAGGTCGCCGGTCCGCAGCAGCTCGTCGGCGATGTACTCGGCGTACAACCACGCCATGGGAACGCTCAGTTCGCCCCCACCGGTGCCGTCCGTGCTCTCTTGACCTCTGTGCAGCATCCCTTCCTGCCTTCCTCCGGTGCGTGCGCGTCGCCCGACCCGGGTCATGGACCCCCGTCCGGAACACGGATGAGGACAGCCGACTGCTCAACCGGGGTCCTGGGCAAGGCGCTTTACGGAGGCTTGACCAAAGGGTCGGTTTCACCGCAGGTCGGCGGCGTATCCCGGTAGCACCCTGCGCATGGCGCGCAGCGCGTAGTACGCACGGGACTTCACGGTACCGGGTGGGATGCCGAGGGCGGCCGCGGCTTCCGCCACACTCGCCCCCTGGAAGTACACCAGCACCAGGACTTCACGGTGCTCCGGAGTGAGTGTCTTCACAGCCTCCCGCACATCGAGGGCGGCGGCGGCCCGTTCGGCGTGATCCGCGCAGACGCGCGCGTTCTCCAGCACGGCGTCGCCGACCTCCGGGGGGCGGGCCTGGCGGGCGCGGCGGGCGTCGATCGCGAGCCGCCGGGCCACGGTGAGCAGCCACGGCCGTACGGAGTCGAAGTCGTCGGCGCGCAGGGCCTCGGGATGCTGCCAGGCGCGGACCAGGGTCTCCTGCACCAGGTCCTCGGCGCGCTGCCGGTCGCCGTCGCTGAGCCGCAGCAGCAGCGCGAAGAGCGGCCGGCCGTGCTCGCGCTGCAGTGCGGCGAGCTCGTGCTCGGCGGTCGTCCCGTTCGCTGTGTCCGTGAGGGTGATTCCGGCCGTCATGGCCGTATGGCACCGCAGCGGACCGTGCGGGGACAGGGCGTACGCACGGGCGTGCGGCGGACGGTCGATCGCGTCGACGAACGGTTCGACGAACGGTCGGCGTGCGGCGGGTGTGTGGTCCGGGCACCCCGTTCGCGCACGCCGGACGGGCTAATGGGCGTGTCGGAGCCGCGTGTGACGAACCGAGCCTCTTTACCTGTTTGTAAGTAAATGTGACTTTTCATTGGTGTGTGCGACCCAGCGGAGTGAACGGATGATCACACGCAGCCGGCAGGTGGCCCTGGCCCTGACCGCCCTCCTCACCGCGGGCGCGGCCTGCCAGGCCCGCGACCACGAACCGCCGAAGCCGCCGGCGCCGGCCCCGTCCGCCGCGGACACCGGTGCCTTCACCCTGGTCGCCTCCGGAGACGTGCTCCCGCACGACTCGATCATCGAGCGGGCCCGCTTCGACGCCGGCGGCACCGGCTACGACTTCCGCCCCATGCTCGCCGGTGCCCGGCCCGTCGTCGCGCGGGCCGACCTCGCCCTGTGCCACATGGAGACCGTCTACGGCGCGAACGGCGACTACAGCGGCTACCCGCTCTTCAAGTCCCCGCCGGAGGTGGCCAAGGCGCTGGCCGCCACCGGCTACGACGGCTGCTCCACCGCCTCCAACCACAGCGTCGACGACGGCGCGGACGGCATCCGCCGCACCTTGGACGCCCTCGACCGGGCGGGCGTACGGCACGCCGGGACGGCGCGCACCGAGGCCGAGGCCGACATCGCGACGGTGCTGCGCGCGGGCCGGGCCCAGGTGGCCCACCTCGCCTACACCCTCCACACCAACGGCCACCCGCTGCCCGCGGACCAGCCCTGGGCGGTCGGTCTGATCGACGAGGCGCGCATCGTCGAGGACGCCCGGGCCGCTCGGAAGGCCGGCGCCGACGTCGTCGTCGTGTCGATGCACTGGGGCACCGAATGGCAGGACGAGCCCGACCAGGACCAGTTGGCGCTCGCCCGGAGCCTGACCGCGGCCCGCACCGGCGACCGCCCCGACATCGACCTGGTCCTCGGCACCCACGCCCATGTCCCGCAGGCCTACGAGAAGGTCAACGGCACCTGGGTGGTGTACGGCATGGGGGACCAGATCGCGGGCGAGATGGTCAACAACGAGGGCGTCCGGGATCCGCGCGGCAACCAGTCGGCCATCGGCCGCTTCACCTTCGCCCCGCCCGGCCGGGCCGGCGAACGCTGGAAGGTGACGAAGGCCGAGTTCGTGCCGCAGCTGTTCGACGTGGACGCCGGCCGGGTGGTGAACCTCAACCGGGCAATCGACGAGGGCGCCGACCTGCGCGCCGTGCGCGACCGCATCCGCGACGTGGTGCTCAGCCGGGGCGCCGCCGAGGACGGGCTCGTGATGGGGAGGTAGGTCAGGCGTCCGCCACGTGGTCCAGGGCCGTCAGCATGGCGTCGAGCACCCGCAGGCAGGTGGTGACGTCGGCGTCCGTGAGGTCCGAGCCGACTTCGCGGAGCAGTCGGTGCTCCCGGTCGAGGACCGCGTCGATCGTGTCCCGGCCCCGGGCGGTCAGCCGGATCAGCGAGGACCGGCGGTGCGCCGGGTTCGGGGTGCTCTCCACCAGGTCCTGGGCCGCGGCGTCGTTGACCATCCGCTGGACGAACTGACGGCTGATCGCCTGGGCCCGGCCCATCTGCGGCACGGTCATCGGCCCGCCGCGCCGCAGCATCGTGAGCACGGCGCGGACGCCCACGGACAGGCCGTCGCCGTCCAGGCCCTGCTCGACACCGCGCTGCGCGCGCCGGTAGAGGGGGCCGACCAGGTCGTACACCTCGGTGAGGCGCCGGGCGAGCGCGTCCGGGGGGAGGGGTGCGTCGATGTCGTTCACCCCGCCATCATGACACCCAGGTTGCCAAAGTCGACCTCACATGACACCTTGGTTGTCATGACTGCTGCTTCGGACCTCCGTTTCTTCACTTCCGCCGACGGCGACCTCGCCTACCGCGACACCGGAGCGGGAGACCCGGTCGTCCTGCTGCACTCCGGGTTCACCGACCACCGTGTGTTCGACGCCCAGATCCCGGCCCTGGCCCGCGAGTACCGAGTGATCGCCCCCGACGTGCGCGGACACGGCGCCTCGGCCAACGCGAGCAGGCCGTTCCGCTGGGCGGACGACCTCGCCGCGCTGCTCCGCCACCTCGACACCGGCCCCGCGGTACTCGTCGGCGTGTCCATGGGCGGGGCCATCGCCACCGACACGGTCCTCGAGTACCCGGAGCTGGTCCGTGCGGTGGTCGCCTGCGGGGCGTCCACCAGCGAGTTCGAGTACACCGACCCGTGGGTGCGCCAGGTGCAGGCCGACCAGGCCCGCGCCCTGGGCGCGGGCGACGTCGAGGGCTGGCTCGCGGCGTTCCTGCGCTTCGTGCCGGGGGAGCACCGCACCCTCGACGACGTCGACCCGGACGTGCTGCGCCTGGTGCGCGAGATGGCGCTCGGCACCCTCTCGAAGCACACGCCGGACGAGGTGAACCACCACGTGCCCCTGACCGGCACCTGGGCCCGGGTCCCCAAGATCGACGTCCCGGTCCTCGCGATCAACGGCGCCCTGGACGGGCCCGATCTGATCGCGGACGCGGAACGGCTCGCCCGTACGGTCCCGGACGGCCGCTCCATCCTCGTCGAGGGAGTCGCGCACTACCCGAACATGGAGCGGCCCGAGGTCTTCACGGACATCGTCGCCGCGTTCCTGCGCACCCTCTAGCGGCGGGCCAGCTCCGACTTCCGGTACGAGTACGCGAAGTAGATCACCAGGCCGACCACGAACCACACGGCGAACCGCACCCAGGTCTGCCACTGCAGGAACGTGATCAGCCAGATCGAGAAGACGATGCCCAGCGCCGGCACGAACGGCATCCACGGGGTACGGAAGGTGCGCGGCAGGTCAGGCTGCCGGTAGCGCAGCACGATCACCGCCGCGCACACCACCACGAACGCCAGCAGGATGCCGATGTTGGTCAGCTCTGCCGCCTCGCCGATCGGCAGGAACCCGGCGATCACCGCGGACGCCACCCCGACGATCCAGGTGACCCGCGTCGGCACGTGCCGCGTCGGGTGCGTCTTGGCGAACCACTTCGGCAGCAGCCCGTCGCGCGACATGGAGAACCACACCCGGGTCACGCCCAGCATGAAGGTGAACATCACCGTGAGGATGCCGATGATGGCGCCCACCGCGATGATGTCGGCCAGCGAGCTGAGCCCCACCGACTTGAACGCCGTCGAGAAGCCGCTCTCCGGGTCGATGTCCTTGTAGTTCTGCATGCCGGTCAGCACCAGACAGGCCGCCACGTACAGCACCATCGAGATGATCAGCGAGTAGATGATCGCCTTCGGCATGTGCCGCTGGGCGTCCTTCGACTCCTCGGCCGCCGTCGACATGGCGTCGTAGCCGAAGACCGCGAAGAACACCGTGGCCGCACCGGTGAACGCCCCGCCGACCCCGAACGGGAAGAACGGGTGGTAGTTCGAGCTGTTGATGTGGAAGACGCCCACCCCGATCACCAGCAGCACCACCAGCACCTTCAGCACGACCACGATCATCTCGAAGCGGGCCGCGTTCCTGATGCCCAGCGTCAGCAGGTACGCGATCAGCAGGCACAGCACGGCAGCGAACAGGTCGACCTTGTGCCCGTCCCCGGTGCCCGGCGCCCCCAGCATCCAGTTCGGCAGGTCGGCGCCCATCTCGCCGACCAGGAAGCTGAAGTAGCCCGAGATGCCGATCGCGACCACCGCCACGATCGCCGTGTACTCGAGGAGCAGGTCCCACCCGATGAACCAGCCCACCAGCTCGCCCAGGACCGCGTAGCCGTAGGTGTAGGCCGAGCCCGCCTTCGGGATCAGCCCGGCGAACTCCGCGTAGGACAGGGCGGCCGCGGCGCTCGCCACACCGGCGATGAGGAAGGAGATCAGGACCGCCGGGCCCGCCGTGCCGTTGGCGACCGTGCCGGCCAGCGTGAAGATCCCGGCCCCGATGATGCCGCCGACGCCGATCGCGGTCAGCTGCCACAGCCCCAGCGAGCGCACCAGGCCCCCGCCGCTCTCCGTCTCCTCGATGTGTTCGATGGGTTTGCGGCGGAGAACACCCTCACCCATGCGGAACCGGGCCATGCGCCTCACCTCTTCGTGAACGGCAAACGGCTGACGGTGGATCATGATGACGCAGACACGTCCGTGACGGAAGTCACGACGCACAGGGGTCCTCGGACACACACACCGACACCCTCTAGGGCACCACCGTCACCGGCCAGCGCCCCGCCTTCACCAGCCGCACCGCGACCGAGCCGACGAACCGGTGACCGGCCTGCTCGGAGGCGCCGACCACCACCGCGTCCGCCTTCAGCTCGTCGGCCGTCTGCCTCAGACCGCTGTACGGGTCGCCGCGGAACGTGTGGAACTCCCAGCGGATGTCGAATATCCCCTTCACCCGCTCGGTCGCCTCCCGGATCTGGGCCACCAGCTCCTCGGCGATCTCGTCGGTCGTCTCCGCCACCGACGCCCCGAGCGCCGCACCACCCGCAAGCACCGGCTGCACGTACACCACGGCGAGCAGGGCACCCTGCCGCCGGGCCATCCCACCGGCGTAGGCCGCGGCCCGCAGTGAGGAGTCGGAGCCGTCCACACCGACGACGATGACCTTCGGCCCGTCCGTGCCGCGTTCGAACTGATGGGAGTGCTGTTCCGTCACGCGGCGAGGTTATCGGAGACTTGGGTGATCTTGAGCCGGGCGGGTGGTTTCATGCCGCCGCACCGGTGTTGCTCAGGTGCGGCGTGCCGTGGCCGGGCGACTGATGAGTCATGAAGAAGGACCAGTTGCTCACCCGCCGCACCCTGCTCACCGGCGTCGCGGCCCTGGGCGCGGCCGGCGCCGGCGGCGCACTCGCGGCAGGCCTGGGACACGGCCCGTCCCGGCCGCCGGCCCCCGTACCCGCCCCTGGCCCCGTGCAGCGCAGCCCGCTCAAGCCCTCCGCCTACCGGCTCCAGCCGCTGACCGGATACGGCGCACCGCGTGCCGCGCCCGGCCGGCCCCCGGTGCGCAGCGAGCCGATCCTGCGCATGACGGGCCGGGGCCGCACCATGATGCTCACCTTCGACGACGGGCCCCACCCCGAGTACACCCCGCGGATCCTGGACACCCTGGCGAAGTACGAGGTGCGGGCGACGTTCTTCGTGTGCGGGGAGATGGCGGACTACAACCGGGACCTGCTGACGCGGATGGCCGACGAGGGACACGTGGTGGGCAACCACACCTGGTCCCACCCGCTGCTGACCAAACTCACCCGGCGGCGCATCCGCTCCGAGATGGAGCGTACGAGCGAGGTCGTCGAGCAGGCCTACGGGGAGGCGCCCCGCTGGTTCCGGGCCCCGTACGGAGCGTGGAACCGGGCCGCCTTCCAGCTCGGCGCGGACCTCGGCATGGAGCCGCTCGCCTGGACCGTGGACACCCTGGACTGGACGACACCCGGCACCGGCACCATCGTCGACCGGGTCGAGGAAGGCGCGGCCCCCGGTGTCGTGGTGCTCTCGCACGACGCCGGGGGCGACCGTTCGCAGAGTGTCCGTGCCCTGCGGCGCTATCTGCCCGAACTGCTCGACTCCGGCTACCACCTCACCGTCCCCCGACGGCGCCTGATCTGACCGCCGCCGGGCCCGCCCGGCCGGGGCACGCTCAGCGGACCTCGGCCAGGCGGGCGAAGGCGACCACGTTCCCGTCGTAGCCGTTCTGCTTGGTGAAACCGCCGCCGCAGGTGATGACCCGCAATTCGGGACTGCCCTTCGAGCCGTAGACCCGGTCGCCGGGGAAATTGTTCTTCTCGAACACTTCGATGCCGTAGATCTCGAAAACCGCCGTCTTTCCGTCCTGGCGGTGCACTTCCACCTTGTTTCCCTTTTTCAGGGCCCCGAGTCCGTAGAAGACGGCGGGGCCCTGCTGGTTGTCGACATGGCCGACCACGACCGCGGTGCCCTTCTCCCCCGGGGAGACCGCGCCGGTGAACCAGCCGGCCAGGTTCGGGTCCTCGGGCGGCGGCGCGTCGACCCAGCCGTCCGCGTCGAGACCGACCCCCATGACCGGGGCGTCGACCTGGATGGCGGGGATGGAGACCCGGTCGGGCACCGAGTACGCCAGCGGGGTCACCCCGGCCGCGGCGCCGTCGCCGGCCGCCGAGCGGGTGTCCGACGCCGCGGCCGACGCGGGCTGCGGGGGGCCCGCGTCGAATTCCCCGGAGCCGTTGCGGATGAGCGCGAGACCGGTCAGCAGAACAAGCGCTATCACGCCCCAGGGAGCGCGCTTCCTCCGCCGCTCCTCCTCTTCGGCCAACTCGGAGTCGTACATTCGCCATCCCCTCTCGACCCGGCCGTCGCCGGATCATCCGCGCATACGAGCACGCTAAGCGCCGTGCGGGGGACCGGCGACGGGGCGGCGGCGAACGGGTGGTGCGCGCGCCCTTGCGTGCGCCATCCGGGAGGCGACCGGCAAGATTTTCTGACGGGGCGTGACCTGCGGCGATATCCATGCGCGCGGTTTCGCTCCGGCAAGCCGCTCACCAGGACGGACCATTCCCGAAATGCGGCTGCGGGCAGGGCAACTGAGGGTCTTTCTGGGAGGCGCTTTCTCGCCGATCGACCGGGGACGGGACCCGGGGCGTCTTCCGCGGAGGATCACATGCGCAACACTCGTGCCCTCGCGGCAGCCGGCGCCGCCGTCGCTGTCCTCGGACTGGCCGCCCCCACGGCCACCGCGGGCGGCGACCACAACCAGCCGAGCAACATCGTCGCGCTGCCCAGCGTGATCGCCCGCGGCGGCCAGATGACCGTCACGGTCGACGGCTGCCCCCAGGGCGGCACCATGACCTCGGACGCCTTCCGGACCACCCACCTGACGCCGGTCAGGGGAGCCAACGAGACGTCCAAGGGCACCGCCACCATCAAGCAGGACGCCAGGCCGGGCTCGTACGACATCACCGTCAACTGCTCGGGCCGCCGGCTGACCCGGCCGGCCGCCTTCACCGTCATCGGCGGTGTCCGAGGCGGCCTCGGCGGCAGCAGCTCCAGCGGGGCGACCCCGACCGACATCGCGATCGGCGGCGGGCTCGTCGCCGCGGCCGTGGCCGGCGGCGGACTGTTCTGGATGCGCCGCCGGTCCGAGCGGCGGATCTGAACGCACGGCGCAGGACGGCAGCGGCACTTCGCCCCGGATCCGGTGGGATCCGGGGCGAAGTGCCGCTGCGCGATGCTGACGGGTCAGGCCCGGTCCTCGCCGGAACGGCGGCGCGAGAGGTGGTAGGCGGTGCCCACCGCGCCCGCGATGAGCGCCGCGCCGAGCCCGATCTGCTTCAGGTCGAACCCCGCGACGCTGCCGCCCTGCCCAGCGTGCACGCCCTTGTCGTGCCAGGGCTCGTCGGTCGGGTGGTGCGAGCCGCCGCCCGCGATCGTCAGGTCCACCGTGCCGGTCTTGTCCCGGCAGGCGAACGTCACCCGGTACACCGCCCCTCGCCGGGCGTCCCGGTCGACCCGCGCCGTGGCGGACGACTCGTCCCGGGGGATGGTGACCGTGTCGAACACCGGCGAGGTCACCGTGACCCGCCCCCGGCAGCCCGCCTCGGTACGGCCCACCCCCAGCGTGACCTGGCCGCCGGGTGCCACGGTGGCGGGGCTGACGGTGAAGCCGAACGTGTTCGAGCCCACGGCCCCGGCCGGTACGCAGGCGGAGAGGACGGCGGCGCCCAGCAGTGCGACCGAGGCGACGGGTATCGCGCGCATGGTGAATCCTCCGGATCCCCGAGGAGCGGCGGCGGACCTGTTCCGCTCGCGCCAGGAATGCACCTCGATGTCCGAAACGCTAGGAAGCCGTGCACGTCACCGCGATCGCAGTCGCGCGAATGGGGCAAGAGTGTGGGCCGCCCAGGGGACGGTGACGGCGTGTCGCCCGTCACCGTCCCCGCTGCCGTGTCAGTGCCGAGTCAGTCCCCGGCGCCGGGGAACAGGCTCAGGAACGGGTCGGTCGACGCCGAGACGCCCCTGCTGAAGGGGGCGTCGAAGTCCCAGATCAGGAAGAGCAGGAAGGCGATCAGCGCGGAGAACAGCCCCGCGAGGACCAGTTCGCGGGTGGTGCGCCGGATCTGCAGGGCGAAGACCATCCCGATGGTGATGACGGCGCCGGCGATCAGCCCGAACCACACCACCCCCGGCATGGTTGCCCCGGTCGACTGCGCACGGGCGTTGCGGGCCTGGTCCGCGATGGCCACCTGGTCCACGAGGGGCTGGTACGCCTGCGCCTCGAAGTCCGACCTCGGTTCGTAGTCCGTGACGTCCGCGCGTACCCGGTCGAGCAGCTCGGTGCCGCGGTCGGTCACCTCGCCGTGGTCGGCCATGGCCTTCCACTCGGTGGTGACGACGTGTCCGACATAGGCGTTGACATCCGCCCGGATGCGGTCACGGACGTCGGCCGGGTAGACCCGGGCACGTTCCGAGACCTCGTGCAGCGCGACGGCCTCCGTCTGCACGTCGGCCTCGGCGGCGCTGCGTGCCTCCCAGACACCGGCGATGGCCAGGCCCAGGACGATGGCGTACACCACGCCGATCCACATCGTCATGTACTCGATGACGTCCGGGGTCTCGGTGATGTCCTCGTCGTCGGACGCGGCGCGGTGCCGCAGGAGGGTGATGATGACCACCACGACACAGGCGGCCAGCATCGCGAGGGTGAGAACAAGCCATTCCGGCAAGGGATGCCTCCAGGATCAGCGCGCACGGAGCGCGGCGACGGCGACCACCGCGGGCACCGTGATGAGCAGGACGAAGACGAGCGGTGACGTGGTCCCGCGCGAGGAACGCTGCGGCGCCCGGGCGGCGCGGTGGCGCGGATAGTGCACCGGGCTGAGCGACGGACGGGGCGTGGGCGTGACCGAGGGTGCGGGCGCGGGTTCCGCGGGGCGGACCGGCGGCGGGGTGGGAGCGGGCGTCGGCGTCGGGCTCGGCTCAGGGGCGGGCCGCGGTGGAGCTAGGCCGCGGGGCGGGAGGCGGCGGCGGTTCGGGCTCCGGCGCCGGTGGCTTCGGCGGGGGCGGCTTCGGGGCGGGCGGAGGAGTGGGCTCGGGCGGGGGAGGCGTCGGTTCGGGGTCCGGCGGGGGTGTCGGCGTTGGTGTCGGTGTCGGTGTCGGCTTGGGGCAGGGCGGAAAGGTGGGCCAGGAGGCGCTCCCGGCGACCGCCACCGCGTCGGTGCCGTCCGGTCCGGTCGACGCGTACGCACACGCGTCGGCCCGGGCCACGCCGACCGGTATGCCGACGAGGGTGAACGTCAACGTCACCAGGGCCAACACCCGTCCGGCAGCGGCGGATCGGGTCGGTTCGGGTCCATGCACGACGCAGATCATGAAGCCTGGCGCACCGTCCCACGCCCGAGTGCCCGGTGATTGCCCCGAAGGAGGGACATGGCCCCACCAGGGGTTTGACGACGGCGGACCGGCCCGCGCCGGGGCCCGTAAACCTGTACGAGGCGCCGCGCGCCGGTGCCGGACGGGAAGAAATCCCGCGACCGGTTGAACACAACGGGCTTCCCCGTGCGTACCCAGTGTCGTGCGGCGGCCCAGCAGGGCGCCCCAACACCTTCGTGACGATCGGGGATTGACGATGAAGACCTCCTGGCGGAGCGCCTCACTCGTGGCGGGCGCCGCGGCGCTGCTGGCGCTGACGACGGCGTGCGGCCAGGACGGCGGCGGCCCCACCGGCAGCCAGAACGTGGGCGCCACGGCCGCCCCCGGCAACGTCGGCGACCTGGGCACCGGCGCCGGTGACGGAGTGGGCACCGGCGCGGGTGCCGGTGCCGGACAGGCCTCGGCGAGCGCGCCGGAGCCGGCGGGCAAGCTGTCCGTCTCGGCGAACGCCGAGATCGGCGATCTGGTGACCGACGGAGCGGGCCGCACCCTCTACCGCTTCGACGCCGACACCGCCCAGCCGCCCAAGACGACCTGCGAGAACGACTGCGCCACCAAGTGGCCGCCGGTCGCCGCGGACGACGCCCTCGCCGGCGAGGGCATCGACAAGGAGCTGCTCGGCGAGGTCACCCGTCCCGACGGCACCAAGCAGCTCACGATCGGCGGCTGGCCCGCGTACCGCTACGCCAAGGACACCGCCGCCGGGGACGTCAAGGGCCAGGGCGTCGGCAAGAAGTGGTACGCGCTGGCCGCCGACGGCAAGAAGGCCAAGGCCGAGCCGGCCGCCGGGCTGTCCACCCGCGAGGACCCGAAGCTCGGCGAGATCGTCGTCGACAAGAACGGCATGACCGTCTACCGCTTCATGAAGGACGAGGCCTGGCCGAAGCCGGTGTCGGCCTGCACCGGCGCCTGCCTGGCGAAATGGCCGGTCGTGGCGCCCGTCGAGGCGAACGACACCGAGGGCGTCGAGAAGAAGGGGCTGATGAGCTTCACCCGGCCCGACGGCGCCGCCCAGCAGACGATCGACTGCTGGCCCATCTACACCTTCGCCGGCGACAAGAAGGCCGGGGACACCAACGGTCAGGGCGTCGGCGGCACCTGGTACGCCGTCAAGCCCGACGGAAAACCGGTCGGCGCGCCGAAGAAGTAGCGACCTCCCGCCCGCCGCCCTTCGGCGTCCGACCAGCGGACCGTCCCCTCCGTGCCCAGCGGAGGGGACGGTCCCGTTCGTGCGCTTTGGCATGCCTTCGCCCACGGCACGTGCCCCGGGCAGTGACCGGGAACGGACGGTCAATTTCCGTTTGGGCTCGCCCCTTTGGCGGGCGATCAGTAGCCTCAGCTCGAACACCGGATCGCCTATGCCTTGGAGAGCTAGATGGAGCGTCCCGCCTGGGCCCCTCGCAGCATCGACATCTCGGTGCCCAGCGTGTCCCGGATCTACGACTTCTACCTGGGCGGTTCGCACAACTTCGAGGTGGACCGCGAAGCGGCCCGCAGGGCCATGGAGTTCATGCCGGGACTCCCCAAGATCATGCAGGCGAACCGGGCGTTCATGCGCCGGGCCGTGCGCTTCGCGGCCGGTGAGGGCATCGACCAGTTCCTCGACATCGGCTCCGGCATCCCGACCTTCGGGAACGTCCACGAGGTGGCCGGACGCAGCCGCCCCGGCGCCCGCGTGGTGTACGTGGACCACGACCCGGTGGCGGTCGCGCACAGCGAGGCCGTCCTGGCGGGCCACGACGACGCGGACGTCGTGGCCGGCGACCTGCTCAAGCCGCGGGAGATCCTGGCCAGTCCCCAGGTGGAGCGGCTGATCGACCTGAATCGGCCGGTCGCCCTGCTGCTGGTTGCCATACTGCACTTCGTGGAAGACGAGGACGACCCGTACGCTGCGGTGGCCGAGCTGAGCGACGCGCTCGCGCCCGGCAGTCTGCTCGTCCTCACGCACGCCTCGTACGAGGGCATCCCGCTGCCCGCCGAGCGGGCCGGGGGCGCGGTGGACGTGTACAAGGACATCCGCAATCCGCTGATCATGCGTTCGCGCGACGACATCGCGCGGTTCTTCGAGGGGTACGACATGGTGGAACCCGGACTGGTTCCGATGCCGCGCTGGAGGCCGGAGGGGGAGCCGGAGGAAGAGGACCCGTACGCGTTCTCCGGGTTCGCCGGCGTGGGGCGTACGGCGTGAGCGCCGAGCCGGACGGACCGGAGGACAGGCTGCGGCGGTTCGCGACGATCTGGAGCCGGGCCGTGTTCCCGGTGACCTCGACGTCGTCCACCCGGCCCGAGTTCGAGGCGGAACTGCTGCCGTTGGCCCGCCGGCTGAGCGACGTGCTGCGCGCCCGCGGCTTCGACGCGGAGGAGGCCAGGGCGGTCGGTGCCGCCCTCGTCGACGCGCACTGCACCGACCCCGACGCGCTCTCCCGGACGCTGGACTGCGTCGACGCCTACCTGGTGCTCTACTGCGGCGAGGACGGCGACCCGGAGGACCTGCGAGCCCGTTCGGCGCGGCTCCAGCACGCCATGGCGGCCGGGTTCGCCGGGGCACTGCGCGCCCGTACCCTCGCCGAGCAGGAGGCCATCGCGCAGGCCGCCCTGAAGGCGCAGGGAGTGGTGGCCGAGGCGCTGCACGCCAGCGAGGCCCGCTTTCGCGCGGTCTTCGAGGGCGCCGCCATAGGCATCGGCATCGCCGACCTGGACGGCAACGTCCTCCAGGTCAACGAGGCGTTGATGCGCATGTTCGGCATCGCCGACCCCACGCTGGGCGGGCGCCGGGCCACCGAGTGGACGCACCCCGACGACGCGCCGCAGACCTGGCGGCTCTACGACGAGCTGGTGCGCGGCGAGCGCGAGCACTACCACGTGGAGAAGGCCTTCTACCGGCCGGACGGCACCGTCCTGTGGACCAACCTCACCGTCTCCCTGCTGCGCGACGCCGACGGCACCCCGCAGTACCAGCTCGCGCTGATGGAGGACACCACCGAGCGGCGGCTGCTCAACCTGCGACTGCGCTACGAGGCCACCCACGACGCGCTCACCGGTCTGCCCAACCGCAGCTTCTTCTTCGAACGCCTGGAGAAGGCCCTGAACGCGGGCCCGGGCCAGCGCTTCGGCCTGTGCTACCTCGACCTCGACGGCTTCAAGACCGTCAACGACAGCCTCGGCCACGCGGCCGGCGACCGGCTGCTCGTGGAGGTCGCCGACCGCCTCCAGGCCTGCGCCACCGCGCCCGGCGAGATGGTGGCCCGGCTGGGCGGCGACGAGTTCGTGGCACTGACCACGGGCCCCGACACCCGGGACGGGGTCGACGAGCTGGCCGGCCGCATCATGAACGCGCTGCTCGCGCCGGTCAGCGTCGACGGCCGGGAACTGACCGTGCGCGGCAGCATCGGCATCGTCGAGGGCCCGGCGGGGGAGCGCAGCCCGGCCGAGGTGCTGCGCAGCGCCGACATCACCATGTACCGGGCCAAGTCGGCGGGGGGCAACCGCTTCGAGCTGGCCGACCCGGAGGCCGACGCCCGTGTCATCACCCGGCACGGGCTGACCACCGCGCTGCCCGCCGCCCTGGAGCGCGGCGAGTTCTTCATCGAGTACCAGCCCCTGGTCCACCTCGGTGACGGCAGCGTGCGCGGCGCCGAGGCGCTGGTGCGCTGGCTGCACCCGCAGCACGGGGTGCTCGGCCCCGACCGCTTCATCCCGCTCGCCGAGCACACGGGGCTGATCGTGCCGCTGGGCCGCTGGGTCCTGGAGCAGTCGGTGCGGCAGGCCCGCGTCTGGCGGGAGCGGTACGGCGAGAGCGGCGCCGCGGGCCCGCTGCGCATCAACGTCAACCTCTCGCCCTGCCAGCTCACCCATCCCGGCCTGGTCCAGGACACCGTCGAAATCCTGGAGCGGGCCGGAGTCACGCCCGACGCGCTGTGCCTGGAGGTCACCGAGTCGGCGCTGATCGGCGCCGACGACGACCTGCTGA
Source organism: Streptomyces rubrogriseus (assembly GCF_027947575.1). Classification (NCBI taxonomy): domain Bacteria; kingdom Bacillati; phylum Actinomycetota; class Actinomycetes; order Kitasatosporales; family Streptomycetaceae; genus Streptomyces; species Streptomyces rubrogriseus. The sequence continues at coordinate 3,391,565 of NZ_CP116256.1, forward strand.
AGCCGCTGCGCCGGCTGGCCGAGATGGGCGTCGACATCGCCCTGGACGACTTCGGCACCGGCTACTCCAACCTCGCCAACCTGCGCCGGCTGCCGGTGAGCGTCCTCAAGCTGGACCGCTCGTTCACGCAGAGCATGCAGCAGTTCCCGGCGGACCCCGTCGACCTGAAGATCGTCGAAGGGATCGTCGCCCTGGCCCACAGCCTGGACCTCGCGGTCACCGTGGAGGGCGTGGAGACCGGCGCCCAGGCCGAGCAGCTGCGCATACTGGGCTGCGACACGGCCCAGGGCTGGTACTACGCGCGCCCGGGGCCGCCGGAGCGGCTGCACGAACTGGCCCTGGTCGACGCCACGGGCTGAGCGGGGGCGGCGCCCGGCTCACGACCTGTGACGGCGGCTCGAACGGCGGGGTTGTGCGGGCCCGCCGCCCGGCTCAAGCCCCGTTACGGGCCGTTTCGGCGACCTCCGTGGCCGCGCGGACCAGGGCCGCGGTCGCCGTCGAGCGGGAATGCCGGGGCCAGGCGAGGGCCAGGACGACCGGCGGCGCGTCCGGGACCGGGCGGTAGACGACGCCGGGCCTCGGGTAGCGGGCGGTCACCGACACGGGCAGCAGGGTGACGACCTTGCCGAGGGAAACCGCGGTGAGCACCTGGGCCAGGTCGTCGTGGCCGCGCCGCGCCTCGTCGATGTGCCGCTCCACGCTGCCCGCGTCGAGGCCCAGGTCGGCCAGCTCCAGCCGGTCGCGGGCGGCGAGCGGGTGGCCCGCGGCGAGGACGGCGACGCGCGGTTCGGCGGCCACTGTCTCGGTGTCGAGGCCGGTGCCGTCGAACGGGGCGTGGACCAGGGCGACGTCCGCCTCGCCGGCGCGCAGCAGCCGCGGTTGCTCCTGCCACCCGCACAGCCGGACGGCGACCGGCACGGACCCGGGTTCCGACGCGTAGCGGGCGAGGATCGGCTCCAGCAGCCCCGCGTCCCCGTCGGCCTTCACGGCCAGCACCAGCTTCGGTCCCCCGGCCGCGCGCCGGGCCCGCCGCCCGGCGGCTTCCAGCGCGTCCAGCGCGACCCGCGCCTCGGCGAGCAGCACGTCCCCGGCCGGGGTCCGGGTGACACTGTGGGTGGTCCGCTCGAACAGGGCGACACCCAGCTCGGCCTCCAGCCGGCGGATCGCCCTGGACAGCGGTGGCGGGGAGATGCCCAGCCGCTCGGCGGCCCGCGCGAAGTTCAACTCCTCGGCGACCGCCACGAAGTAGCGCAGGGAACGCGACTCCATGTCCCGCCTCCCTCCGGTCCGCCCGGTATCGCCGCCCGGTATTGCCCTCAGGGTAACAAGCGGGACCCGATCGATCCTTCAGTTCCGGCCGCCCGGCGAACAGGATGGGAGAGCGCCCAAGAGCGAACGGCAGCAGGCTCCCCGCCCGGCGCGCACCCCTCTCTTCTCCCTCCCTGAACCGGAGTTGTGCTCGTGATCGTCATCACCACCCCGACCGGCGGAATCGGCCGGCAGGTCCTCGACAACGTCCTGGACGCCCTCGGCGCCCGGGACGACGGGACCGCCCTGCGCGTCGTCGCCCGCGATCCGGGCCGTCTCACCGACCGGGCCCGGGAGCGGGCCGAGGTGTTCCGGGGCTCGCACGCCGACCCCGAGGTCCTGGACGCGGCCTGTGAGGGCGCCGACCAGGTGTTCTGGCTGGTGCCGCCCGCGCCCGGCGCCGACAGCGTCGAGGGCCACTTCCGGGACTTCACGCTGCCGCTGTGCGAGGTGATCGCGCGGCGGGGTGTGGCACGGGTCGTGGCCGTGTCCAGCCTGGGGCGCGGTGTGGCGAAGGACGCCGGACCGATCTCCGCCTCGCTCGTCATGGACGACCGGATCGCCGCCACCGGCGTCCACTACCGGGCGCTGTGCCCGCCCTTCCTGATGGAGAACCTGCTCGGGCAGGCGGCCGCGCTGCGCGACACCGGCGAGTTCCGCATGGCGTACGCCGCCGACCGCGTCCTGCGCACCTGCGCCACCGCCGACATCGCCGCCACGGCCGCCCGGCTGCTCCTCGACGACTCCTGGACCGGCCGCGCCGACGTCCCGCTCGTCGGCCCCGACGAACTCACCCCGCAGGGCATGGCCGGGGTGCTGACCGACGTACTGGGCCGTCCGGTGCGGGTACGGGAGACCACCCCGGAGGCCTACAAGGCGTCCGCCCTGCGGTTCGGGGCGAGCGAGAGCGGGGCCCAGGGGCTGGCCGACATGGCCTCGGCGATGGACGCCCAGGGCTTCTACGGCGCGGCCGAGCCCAGCACCCCGGACACCGCGCCCACGAGCTTCCGCCGCTGGTGCGAAGAGGTCCTGCGGCCGGCCACGCTCGCCTGACGGCGGCTCCGGGCCACTGAACCGGCGCGGTCCCTCACCGCTCCAGCAGCATCCGCTGCAGCTCCCGAGCCGCCCGCGGCGGAGCCACGTCGCTGCGGTGGGCCAGGGCGATGGTCCGGTGCAGACCGGGCCGGGCCAGCGGGGTCACCCGCAGTCCGCGTCCGGAGCGGGCGGCCACCATCCGCGGGACGACCGCCATGCCGAGCCCGGCCCGCACGAAACCCAGCACCGCGTCCATCTCCCCGCCCTCCACGGCGAAGTCCGGCTCGAACCCGGCCGAGCGGCACGCGGCCACGGTCAGTTCCCGCAGGTCGTAGCCGTGCCGGAACATCACCAGACGCTCGCCCTCCAGGTCGGTGATGCGCACGGCACGGCGCCCGCCGCCCGGCCGGGGCGACTCCGGGGAGGACACCACCACCAGGTCCTCCCGCAGCAGCTCCACCGTGGTCAGCGCCGGTGAGGCGGTGGGCAGCGGCAGCACGACCAGGGCGAGGTCGAGCGCACCGCGCGCCAGCTCCCGCACCAGGTCGTGCGAACCGCCCTCCTCGATCAGCAACTGGATGCCGGGATAGCGGTCGTGGAAGGCGCGCAGCACGTCCGGGAGCAGGCCGGTGCACAGGCTCGGGGTGGCGCCCAGCCGGACCCGGCCGCGGCGCAGCTGGGCCAGCTCCAGCACCTCGTGCCGGGCGGTGTCCGCGTCCGCCAGGATGCGCCGGGCCAGCGGCAGCAGCGCCTCCCCGGCGTCGGTGAGCGTGATGTTCCCGCGCGCCCGCAGGAAGAGGTCGGCGCCCAGCTCCCGCTCCAGCGCCTTGATCTGCTGCGACAGCGAGGGCTGCGCCACGTGGACCACCTCGGCGGCCCGGGTGAAGTGCCGGGTCTCGGCGACCGCCACGAAGTACTGGAGCTGTTGCAACTGCATATCGCGAGCATACGCGGTCGATAGGCAGGCCCTATGGAATCCAGGCGTTCCATGTCTTGGACCGATGAGGCACCCGACCCGTAACGTCCTGTGACATGGCTCTGGCAACGCGGACGGACCGACGGCCGTCCATGGCGCGCACCGTGTGGGACTCGACCGTCGGCAAGAAGACAGTGATGGCGGTCAGCGGTCTCGTCATGCTGCTCTACCTGGTCGCCCACATGATCGGGAACCTGAAGATCTACTTCGGGGTCGAGGAGTTCAACCACTACGCCCACTGGCTGCGCACGGTCGGCGAGCCGTTCATGCACTACGAGTGGACGCTCTGGCTGATCCGTGTCGTGCTGGTGGTCGCCGTCGTCGCCCACGCCGTCTCCGCGTACCAGCTCAGCCGCCGCGACATCAAGGCGCGGCCCAGCAAGTACGTGCACAAGAAGGCCCGTTCCAGCTACGCGACGCGCACCATGCGCTGGGGCGGGATCATCCTCGGCCTGTTCATCGTCTGGCACCTCCTCGACCTGACCACCGGCACCGTGCACTCCGGCGGCTTCGAGACGGGCAAGCCCTACCAGAACGTCGTGGACACCTTCTCCACCTGGTACGGCAACGTCATCTACATCGTCGCGATGCTCGCCCTCGGCCTGCACATCCGGCACGGCTTCTGGAGCGCCGCCCAGACCCTCGGCGCCGGCAGCCGCACCCGCGACCGGGCCCTGAAGACGACCGCGAACGTCCTCGCGCTGCTGCTCACGATCGGCTTCGTCGCCGTACCCGTGGGCGTCATGACCGGAGTGGTGAGCTGACATGACTACCTACGCCGACTACACGACCGGCGAGCCGGTCGCCGACACCAAGGCCCCCGCCGGACCCGTCAACGAGCGCTGGGACACCCGCCGTTTCGAGGCGAAGCTGGTCAACCCCGCCAACCGGCGCGGGAAGACCGTCATCGTCGTCGGCACCGGCCTCGCGGGCGGCTCCGCCGGCGCGACGCTGGCCGAACAGGGCTACCACGTCGTCCAGTTCTGCTACCAGGACTCCCCGCGCCGGGCCCACTCCATCGCCGCGCAGGGCGGCATCAACGCCGCCAAGAACTACCGCAACGACGGCGACTCGATCCACCGCCTCTTCTACGACACCGTCAAGGGCGGCGACTTCCGCTCCCGCGAGTCCAACGTGCACCGGCTCGCGCAGATCTCGGTCGAGATCATCGACCAGTGCGTCGCGCAGGGCGTGCCCTTCGCCCGCGAGTACGGCGGACTGCTCGACACCCGCTCCTTCGGCGGCGTGCAGGTCTCCCGTACCTTCTACGCCCGCGGCCAGACGGGCCAGCAGCTGCTGCTCGGCGCCTACCAGGCGCTCAGCAGGCAGATCGCGGCCGGGAACATCGAGATGCACGCGCGCACCGAGATGCTCGACCTGATCGTCGTGGACGGCCGGGCCCGCGGCATCGTCGCCCGGGACCTGATCACCGGGAAGATCGACACCTACTACGCGGACGCCGTCGTCCTGGCCAGCGGCGGCTACGGCAACGTGTTCTACCTCTCCACCAACGCCATGAACTCCAACGCGACCGCCGTCTGGCGGGCGCACCGGCGCGGCGCCTACTTCGCCAACCCCTGCTTCACGCAGATCCACCCCACCTGCATCCCGCGCACCGGCGACCACCAGTCCAAGCTGACGCTGATGAGCGAGTCGCTGCGCAACGACGGCCGGATCTGGGTGCCCAAGGCCAAGGGCGACGACCGTCCCGCCAACAAGATCCCCGAGGACGAGCGCGACTACTACCTGGAGCGCATCTACCCGTCCTTCGGCAACCTCGTCCCGCGCGACATCGCCTCCCGCGCCGCGAAGAACGTCTGCGACGAGGGCAGGGGAGTGGGCCCCGGCGGCCAGGGCGTCTACCTGGACTTCGCCGACGCGATCAAGCGCATGGGCCGCAAGGCGGTCGAGGCCAAGTACGGCAACCTCTTCGACATGTACCAGCGGATCACCGACGAGGACCCGTACGAGGTACCGATGCGGATCTACCCCGCCGTGCACTACACGATGGGCGGCCTGTGGGTCGACTACGACCTCCAGACCACCGTGCCCGGCCTGTTCGCGATCGGCGAGGCCAACTTCTCCGACCACGGCGCCAACCGGCTCGGCGCCTCCGCGCTGATGCAGGGCCTGGCCGACGGCTACTTCGTACTGCCGGCCACCATCAACGACTACCTCGCCCGCAACCCGCTGGGGGACGACGTCGACGACGACCACCCGGTGGTGCAGGAGGTGCTGGCCGAGACCGAGGACCGGCTGAACCTGCTGCTGTCGGTGGACGGCGACCGCACCCCGGACTCCTTCCACCGGGAACTGGGCGAGCTGATGTGGGAGTTCTGCGGCATGGCCCGCACCGACTCCGGCCTGCGCAAGGCCCTGGAGCGCATCCCGCAGATCCGCGAGGAGTTCTGGCGGCGCATCAAGGTCCCCGGCACCGGCGAGGAGTTCAACCAGTCGCTGGAGAAGGCCAACCGCATCGTCGACTACCTGGAGCTCGCCGAGCTGATGTGCCTCGACGCGCTGCACCGCGCCGAGTCCTGCGGCGGCCACTTCCGCGAGGAGTCCCAGACCCCGGACGGCGAGGCGGCCCGCAGGGACGAGGAGTTCGGCTACGCCGCCGCCTGGGAGTTCACCGGCACCGGCGAGGCCCCCACCCTGCACAAGGAAGACCTGGTCTTCGAGTACGTCCACCCCACCCAGCGGAGCTACGCATGAAGCTCACCCTGCGCGTCTGGCGGCAGAAGAACGCCGACGCCGACGGCGCCATGTCCACATACCAGGTGGACGGAATCTCCAGCGACATGTCCTTCCTGGAGATGCTCGACACCCTCAACGAGGAGCTCATCCTCAAGGGCGAGGACCCCGTCGCCTTCGACCACGACTGCCGCGAGGGCATCTGCGGCGCCTGCTCGCTGGTCATCAACGGCGACGCCCACGGCCCCGAGCGCACCACCACCTGCCAACTGCACATGCGGTCCTTCAAGGACGGCGACACCATCGACATCGAGCCGTGGCGGGCCTCCGCCTTCCCGGTCGTCAAGGACCTCGTCGTCGACCGCTCGGCCTTCGACCGGATCATCCAGGCCGGCGGCTACATCACCGCGCCCACCGGTGCCGCGCCGGAGGCGCACGCCACGCCGGTGCCGAAGCCGGACGCCGACCTCGCCTTCGAGCACGCGGAGTGCATCGGCTGCGGCGCGTGCGTCGCCGCGTGCCCGAACGGCGCGGCGATGCTGTTCACGTCCGCGAAGGTGAACCACCTGAACGTCCTGCCGCAGGGCGCGCCCGAGCGGGAGACGCGGGTGCTGGACATGGTCGGGCAGATGGACGCGGAGGGCTTCGGCGGCTGCACGCTCACCGGCGAGTGCGCGACGGCCTGCCCCAAGGGCATCCCGCTGGTCTCCATCACCAGCATGAACAAGGAATGGCTGCGGGCCACGCGCAAGGTGGCCAAGAAGTAGCCCCCACGACGTTCGCCGACAGGTGCGGACGGACGGGGCCGGGAGAGGTGCTCCTCCCGGCCCCGTTTCGCTTGCGCGCGCCCGGCGTCCGGAAGGCGCGAGCGGGAGCCCGGCATTCAGGAAGCCCACATCCGCGCTCCCGGCAGTCGTCATGTGCAGTACAGCCGGCGTCGGAAGAACTGGGTCGGAGCCGTCCCCACGACCACCGTTCTCACGACCAGGAGAGCACCCATGACCGGCGTACTGACCGCTGACCGTCCCCCGAAGCCCGCCGCTCCCCGCCGCTACACCGTCACCCTCGCCCGCGACGAGGACGACGTGCGGGCCGCCCAGCGGCTGCGGCACGACGTGTTCGCCGGGGAGATGGGCGCGCTGCTGGCGAGCCCGCAACCCGGCTACGACGTCGACGCCTTCGACGCGTACTGCGACCACCTGCTCGTGCGCGAGGAGACGACCGGGCAGGTCGTCGGGACCTACCGGCTGCTGCCGCCGGAGCGCGCCGCGGTCGCCGGACGGCTGTACGCGGAGAGCGAGTTCGACCTCACCTCCCTGGACCCGATCCGGCCCTCCCTGGTCGAGGTCGGCCGGTCCTGTGTGCACCCCGACCACCGCGACGGCGCCGTCATCGGACTCGTCTGGGCCGGCATAGCCCGCTACATGACCGACCGCGGCCACGCCTGGCTGGCGGGTTGCTGTTCCCTCCCGCTCGCCGACGGCGGCGCCCTCGCCGCCGGAGCCTGGGACCGGGTGCGGACCAAGCACCTGGCGCCCGAGGAGTACCGGGTACGGCCGCTGCTGCCGTGGGTCCCCCGCCCGGCGGCGCCCGCCGCCCGCACCGAGCTGCCGGCGCTGCTGCGCGGCTACCTCCGGCTGGGCGCCTGGGTCTGCGGCGAGCCCGCGCACGACGTGGACTTCGGTGTCGCGGACCTGTACGTGCTGCTGCCGATGAACCGGGTCGACCCGCGCTACCTGCGGCACTTCCTCTCGCTGGCACCGGCCTGATGAGCGGCTGGCTGCCCCTGGCGCCCTGCACGCCCGCCGCGTGCGTGGAACGGACCCGGGCCGCGGCGGCCGTACCGCGCGCCGTGCTGCGCCTCACCGCGGTCGCCGTGCTGCTCCTCGCCGGGATCGCCGTCGTGCTGGCCCCCTCCGGCCTGCGGCGCAGGCTGCCCGCGGTCCTGGTGCGGCGCTGGTGCCGGTGGGTGGTGCGGGCCGCGGGGGTCCGGGTCCGCGTCACGGGAGCCGCCGTCCCCCGGGGCGGGCTGCTCCTCGTCGCCAACCACGTCTCCTGGCTCGACATTCCGCTGCTGGCCGCCGTACGCCCCGCGAGGATGCTGGCCAAGAGCGAGATCCGGCACTGGCCCGTGGCGGGCGGGCCGACGGGGCGCGCCGGGGTGCTGTTCATCGAACGGGACCGGCCGCGGGCCCTGCCGGGCACGGTCGACGCCGTCGCGCGGGCCCTGCGCGCGGGCGCCGCCGTGGCTGCCTTCCCCGAGGGCAGCACGTGGTGCGGACGGGCCCACGGACCCTTCCGCCGGGCGGTGTTCCAGGCCGCCCTGGACGCCGGGGTCCCGGTCCAGCCGGTCCGCATCCGCTACCGGGCCGGGGAGCGGGCGGTGAGCACGACGCCCGCGTTCGTCGGCGTGGACACGCTGCTCGCCTCCCTGTGGCGGGTGGCGTCGGCGCGCGGACTGACCGCCGAGGTGGAGGTGCGGCCCGTCGTACCGCCCGGCCGCCACCGCGACCGGCGTGCCCTCGCCCGGGCCACCGAGTACGCGGTCCACGGTGACCAGGGGAAAGCACCGTCGAAAAGTATGTGTGCTTTGTGAGGTTTGTGCCGTTTCCATACCGCTGGATGCGGACAACCGGAAGGCAGGCACTCGAAAGGAGGGTGATGGCAGATGATCACCCGTGAAGAGATCGCCAACGTCCTGGACCAACCGGTCTACGACGGTGACGGCAACAAGATCGGCGACGCGAAGCACGTCTTCTTCGACGACATGACCGGGCGCCCCGAGTGGGTGAGCGTCAAGACGGGCATGTTCGGCTCCACCGAGTCCTTCGTGCCCATCCGGGACGCCGCACTGGTGCAGGACCACCTCGAGGTTCCCTACGGCAAGGACCAGGTCAAGGGCGCGCCCTCTGTCGACGTCGACGCGGGCGGCCATCTGTCGGAGACCGAGGAGCACCGGCTCTACGACTACTACGGCATCAACTGGGACAGCGTGCTGTCCGAGGCCGAGCGCACCGACGACGACCGCTTCGCGACGGGACCGGGCACCGCCGGAGCCGCCGGAGCCGCCGGAACGGCTGGTGCCGCGGGACTGGCCGGTACGGCCGGTACGGCCGGTGCCGCGGGAACGGCGGGCGGCAGGACCGGACGCGAGGACGCCATGCGGCGCGAGGGCATGCGCGGCGACGAGGCCATGACCCGCTCCGAGGAGCAGATGCACATCGGCGTCGAACGCCACGAGTCCGGCCGGGCCAGGCTCCGCAAGTACGTGGTCACGGAAGAGGTCCAGCAGACCGTCCCGGTCACCCACGAGGAAGTGCGGGTGGTGCGCGAGCCCATCACGGACGCCAACCGTGACGAGGCCCTGGCCGGACCGGAGATCAGCGAGGCCGAGCACGAGGTCACGCTGCACGCGGAACGTCCCGTCGTGGAGACGGAGACGGTACCGGTGGAGCGGGTCCGGATGACCACGGAGGAGCTCACGGAGAACGAGACGGTGCGCGGCCAGGTCCGCAAGGAGCGCATCGAGGCCGAGACCGAGTCGTTCACCGAGGGTGAGACGAAGAACGCCCGGGACGACAAGCGGCGGGGCGGCAAGTGACCGTTTCCCGCGGTCGCGGGACCGGGCGCCGGTGAAGCGACTTCACCGGCGCTCCCCGCCGTCCAGGGCCCGGGCCAGATAGGGCGCCGTGGCACTTCCGCCTGCGCCCGCCACCTGGGCGGGCGTCCCCTCGGCGACGATCCGGCCGCCCGCGTCGCCGCCGCCCGGACCCAGGTCGATCACGTGGTCGGCGCCCGCGACGACACTCATGTCGTGCTCGACCACGACGACCGTGTGCCCGGCGTCGACGAGACCGTGCAACTGGCTCATGAGCACCTCGACATCGGCCGGGTGCAGACCGGTGGTCGGCTCGTCGAGGAGGTACAGGGTGTGCCCGCGGCGCCCCCGCTGAAGCTCGCTCGCGAGCTTGATGCGCTGCGCCTCCCCGCCGGACAGCTCCGTCGCCGGCTGGCCGAGCCGCAGATAGCCGAGACCGACGTCCAGCAGCGCGGCCAGGCTGCGGGCCACCGCCGGAGTGTCCGTGAAGAACTCCGCCGCGCCCTCCACCGTCAGGTCCAGCACCTCGGCGATGTTCCGCCCCCGGTACGCGACTTCCAGCGTCTCGGGGTTGTAGCGCGCCCCGCCGCAGTCCGGGCACGGCGCGTACGTACTCGGCAGGAACAGCAGCTCGACGCTGACGAAACCCTCGCCCTGGCAGGTCTCGCAGCGCCCGCCCGGGACGTTGAAGGAGAACCGGCCCACGCCGTAACCGCGCTCCCGCGCCCGGTCGGTGGCGGCGAAGACCTTGCGTACGACGTCGAACAGGCCGGTGTAGGTGGCCAGGTTGGAACGCGGGGTGCGGCCGATGGGCCGCTGGTCCACGGAGACCAGCCGGTCCACCCCCGGCAGGTCCTCGGTGATCTCGCCGACCAGCGTCGACTTGCCGGAGCCGGACACGCCCGTCACCGCGGTGAGCACACCGAGTGGGACCCGCACGCTCACCCCGCGCAGGTTGTGCCGGGTCACCGGACCGACCGTCACCGCGCCCCGCGGGATACGTACCTCGCGCACGGGCGCGGGGGAGCGGTCGAAGAGGTGACGGGCGGTGGCGGACTCCGCGACGCGGGCCAGTCCGTCGACCGGGCCGCTGTACAGCACCCGCCCGCCGTGCTCCCCGGACAGCGGACCGACGTCCACGATCCAGTCGGCGCCGCGCATCACACCCAGGTGGTGCTCCACCACGAACACCGAGTTGCCGGCCGCCTTCAGCCGTTCGAGCACCGTCAGGAGCGCCTCCGTGTCCGCCGGATGCAGTCCCGCCGAGGGCTCGTCCAGGACGTACACGACGCCGAACAGCCCGGAGCGCAGCTGGGTCGCCAGGCGCAGCCGCTGCAACTCGCCCGCCGACAGGGTGGGGGTCGGCCGGTCCAGGCTCAGATAGCCGAGCCCCAGCTCCACGACGGGCGCGATCCGGGAGGTGAGGTCCTCGGCCAGCACCCTGGCCGTCTCGCCCTCGGTCGGCAGCAGGCCGGGCAGCTCGGCGAGCGGCAGCGCGGCCAGCTCGGCGACGGTACGGCCGCCGACGGTCACCGCGAGCGCCTCGGCCCGCAGCCTGCCGCCGCCGCACACCGGGCAGGGCGCGCTGGTCAGGAAGCGCTCCGCCTTCGCCCGCAGCGTGGCGCTCTTCGAGTCCGCGAACGTCTTCAGCACGTAGCGCCGGGCGCTCATGTACGTGCCCTGGTACGGCCGCTGGATGCGGCCCGCGTCCCGCACCGGGTGGACCGTGACCACCGGCTGCTCGTCGGTGAACAGGATCCACTCCCGCGCCTCGGCGGGCAGCTCCCGCCAGGGCCGGTCCACGTCGTACCCGAGGGCGTCCAGGACGTCCCGCAGGTTCTTGCCCTGCCAGGCGCCCGGCCACGCGGCGATCGCACCGTCCCGGATCGACAGCGAGGGATCCGGGACCAGCAACTCCTCGGTCGTGCGGTGCACCCGGCCCAGCCCGTGGCACTCCGGGCAGGCCCCCGCCGCCGTGTTCGGCGAGAACGCGTCGGAGTCCAGCCGCTCGGCGCCCGGCGGGTACGTGCCGGCCCGGGAGAAGAGCATCCGCAGGGAGTTGGAGAGGTTGGTGACCGTCCCCACCGAGGAGCGGGACGTCGGCGTCGCCCGCCGCTGCTGGAGCGAGACGGCGGGCGGCAGCCCGGTGATACCGCCGACCTTGGGTGCGCCGACCTGGTGGATCAGCCGCCGGGCGTAGGGCGCGACCGACTCGAAGTAGCGCCGCTGCGCCTCCGCGTAGACCGTCCCGAAGGCCAGTGACGACTTCCCCGATCCGGAGACGCCCGTGAACACCGCCAGCACGTCCCGGGGGACGTCCACGTCGACGCCCTTGAGGTTGTGCTCGCGGGCGTCGCGCACGCGGACGTACGGGTCGTGGGGGCTGTGCATCGCGGCGGGCTCCGTACCGTGGGTGGGACAAACCCCGCGATTCTACGCCGGGGCGTCGAGCGGCCCGGTACCGGTGACCCGGGCGAGCCGCCGGTAGGAGTCGAGCAGCGCGGCACGGTCGTACGTGCTGGTGGTGACCAGCACCTCCTGCGCGCCCGTCTCCTTCACGAGCGTCTCCAGCTCGTCGGCGACCTGCTCCTCGGTGCCGGTGAGGTGGCCGGCGAGACCGGCCTCGTACAGGTCGCGCTCCTTGCCGGTCATGGTCCGGGCCTCGACCTGCTCGGCCGTCGGCAGCGGCGGGAAGGCGCCCCGCGTGCGGGCCTCGGCCATGGACCAGGCCTCCGGGACCAGGAGCCGCCGGGCCGCCTCGGGCGTGGCGGCCACCGCGACGGTGCCGGAGACGACGACGTACGGCTCCGCGCTCCACTCGGAGGGGCGGAACGCGGCGCGGTAGCGGTCGATGCCGCGGCGCATCCGGTCCCGGTCGCGCAGGTCCCCGATGACCATCGGCAGCCCAGCACGGGCGGCGACGGCCGCGCCCTCGCCCATCGCCAGCACGAACGGCGGTACGGTCAGCCCCTCCGCGGGGCGCGCGTGCACGCCCGTGGGCGAGGTCCCCCGGAACCAGCCGAGCAGCTCGGCCAGTTGCGCGTCGAAGTCCTCGGCGTCGTCCTTCTCCCGGCCCAGCGCCCTGCGGACGCCGTCGGTGAAGCCGACCGAGCGGCCGAGCCCCATGTCGATCCGGCCGGGGAAGAGCGACTCCAGCACGCCGAACTGCTCGGCGACCACCAGCGGCCGGTGGTTGGGCAGCATCACGCCCCCGGTGCCGACCCGGATACGGCTCGTGGCCCCGGCCACGGCGGCCGCGAGCACGGTCGGCGCCGAGCCGGCCACTCCGGGCACACCGTGGTGCTCCGCCACCCAGAACCGGTGGTAGCCGAGCCGCTCCGCCTCCCGGGCCAGCCGCACGGTGTCGCGCAGTGCCTCCCCGGCAGTGCGGCCCGCCCGGATGCGGGAGCGGTCGAGGACGGAGAAGCGGGTGCCGGCGAGTGCAGAGGTCACACCCTCTTCAACACCCGCACGCCGCACAGATTCCCGGCGACGGGCCCTAGGGTGGACGGGTGAGCGACAGCAGCAGGCCTCCGGTGGCCGTGTTCGACCTGGACAACACCCTCGCCGACACCGCGCACCGGCAGCGGTTCCTGGAGCGCAGGCCCCGTGACTGGGACGCCTTCTTCGCCGCAGCGCCGCACGATCCGCCGCTCGCGGAGGGCATCGCGCTGGTGCGGGAGAGCGCCGAGGAGTGCGAGATCGTCTACCTCACCGGACGGCCCGAGCGCTGCCGGCGCGACACGCTGGACTGGCTGGCCGCGCACGGCCTGCCGGACGGGGACGTGCACATGCGCGGCAACGCCGACCGCAGGCCCGCCCGGCGCACCAAGCTGGAGATCCTGCGGCGGCTCGCGCGGACCCGTGAGGTCCGGGTGCTGGTGGACGACGACGAGTTGGTCTGCGACGACGCCGAACGGGCCGGATTCCCCGTACTCCGGGCACGCTGGGCGGCCCGGTCGGCCGAGCTGCGCGTGGCGCAGGAGCGCGAGGGCCGCACCTGAGGGAGGTGGTCGCCGGAGGGGACTTCGGGGGCGTCAGTCGGACTCCTCCAGGCGGAAGCCGAGCTTGAGCCCGACCTGCCAGTGCGCGACCTGCCCGTCCTCGATCTGGCCGCGCACCTGCGTCACCTCGAACCAGTCCAGCTTGCGCAGGGTCTGCGAGGCGCGCGTGATGGCGTTGCGGACGGCCTGGTCGACGCCGTCGGGCGAGGTGCCGACGACCTCGGTGACCCGGTAGGTGTGGTTCGACATGCGGGGCTCCCTTCCACGGGGCAGCGGTGTGCCCTGCGTCACTCCACCGTGCCCCAAGACGGGACGGAGCGCGAGGCATCGGCCTTCGCGGTGGAAACCCTCCGGTACCTCCCCTTGACCTTTGTAATGGTCCATACCAAAATCCCAGACACCCGTTCGAGCCTCGGGCTCGTCCCCCACGTCGGGTCTCCCTTCGCGTGTGCAGGACACACCTGCCCGCGCCCTCTGTTCGTCAGTCAGAAGGACCCCTCGTGAGACGTCGCCTGCTCGCCCTTGTCTGTGTGTCCGCCACCGTGCTCAGCGGCTGCGGCCTGATCTCGCAGGACGGCGGGAGCGAGCGGCACACCGTCACCGTGTGGCTGATGAAGGACAGTGCCTCGCAGGACTTCCTGAAGCGGTTCACCGAGGGCTTCGAGGCCGACCACCCCGACCTCGACCTGGACATCCGCATCCAGGAGTGGACCGGGATCGGCGACAAGGTGCAGGCCGCGCTGAAGGCCGACGGCACGGACGGACCCGACGTCGTCGAGGTCGGCAACACCCAGGTCCCGCAGTACGCGGAGGGCGGCCGGCTGCAGGACCTGACCCTGGAGTCGATGCGCGACTGGGGCATCCGCGACTGGCTGCCGGGTCTCGCCGAACCGGGGCAGTGGATGTCCCAGCAGTTCGGCATCCCCTGGTACGCCGCCAACCGCGTCGTCATCTACCGCAAGGACCTCTTCGAGCAGGCCGGCATCAACGAGCCGCCCCGCACCCGCGAGGAGTGGCTCACCGCCACGGAGAAGCTCGACAAGAACGGCGACCAGGGCATCTACCTGGCCGGACAGGACTGGTACACGCTCTCCGGATTCATCTGGGACGAGGGCGGCGAACTCGCCACCCAGGACGGCGAGGGCGGCGTCTGGACGGGCGCGCTGGACTCCGCGGCGGCCCTGCGCGGCATGGACTTCTACCGCGAACTGCAGGCCCTGGGCGACGGCCCGGTCGACGCCGACGAGGAACACCCGCCGCAGGCCGGGGTCTTCGCGAAGGGACAGGTCGCGCAGATCATCGCGGTGCCGGGCCAGGCCCAGTCCATCCTGCGCGAGAACCCCGAACTCAAGGGCAGGATCGGCTTCTTCCCCGTGCCCGGCAAGAGCGCCGACAAGCCCGGCGCCGTCTTCACCGGCGGCTCCGACCTCGTCGTCCCGAAGAACACCGACCAGGAGGACGGCGCCCGTGCCGTGGTCGAGGCGCTGGTGAGCACCAAGTGGAACACCGACCTGGCCCGCACCATGAACTACGTCCCCAACAAGAAGTCGCTCGCCAAGGACGTCTCCGGCGAGGAGGGCATCGAGGCCATGGCGGCCGGCGCCGCACAGGGCCGGGCGACCCCCGGTACGCCCCGCTGGGGCGCGGTCGAGGCGGACAACCCGATCAAGGAGTACATGACGAACGTGCTCAAGGGGGCGAAGGCGAAGTCGGAGGCCCGCAAGGCCTCCGACCGCATCACCGAACTGCTGGACGTCAACACGCGCTGACCGACGGGTGCCGGGGCGCGGGCCGGCGCCCCGGACTCAGCGCGCCACGCTCAGCGACAGGGCGAAACGCTCCTCGCCGTCCGTCCACCAGTGGGCCAGGTCGAGACCGGCCGCCGCCAGCTCGGCCCGCACACCCTCGCGCCGGAACTTCGCGGACACCTCGGTGCGCAACTCCTCCCCGTCCGCGAAGTCCACGGCCAGGTCGAGCGCCTGGATCTTCACGGTCTGCGCGGTGCGCGAGCGCAGCCGCATCTCGATCCACTCCCGTTCGGCGTTCCACAGCGCCACGTGATCGAAGGCCGCGGGCGCGAAGTCGGCCTCCAGCTCGCGGTTCACCACGGACAGCACGTTCTTGTTGAACTCGGCCGTCACCCCGGCCGCGTCGTCGTAGGCGCGGACCAGCACCCCTTCGTCCTTGACCAGGTCCGTGCCCAGCAGCAGGGTGTCGCCCGGGGACAGCAGGGAGCGCACGGAGGCCAGGAACCCGGCGCGTTCCCCGGGCAGCAGGTTGCCGATGGTGCCGCCGAGGAACGCCACCAGCCGGGGGCCCGGCGTGTCGGGCAGCGTCAGCCCACCCGTGAAGTCGGCGATCAGCGCGTGCACCTGGAGGCCGGGACGCTCGGCGACGAGCGCCTGCCCGGCCTGGGTGAGGGCGCTCTCGCTCACGTCGACCGGCACGTAGCCGCGCAGCCCGTTCCGCCCGGTCAGCGCGTCCAGCAGCACCCGCGTCTTCTCCGAGGAGCCGGAGCCCAGCTCCACCAGCGTGCGCGCACCGGTCGCCGCCGCGATCTCCCCGGCCCGGTCGACGAGGATCTCCCGCTCGGCCCGGGTCGGGTAGTACTCGGGCAGCGCGGTGATCGCCTCGAACAGCTCGCTGCCCCGCGCGTCGTAGAACCACTTCGGCGGCAGCCACTTGGGCGTGCTCGTCAGGCCCGCCAGGACGTCGGCGCGCAGGGCGGCGTCCGTGGCGTCCTCGGGCAGCGTCCGGGTCAGACGGAACTGGCTCACGTGCGGGGCTCCTTCGCAGAGACGAAAGCGTCGGTCGGGCCGAGGGCGGGGGCGGCGGTCCCGCCCGGGTCCTTGAGCGGGGTCAGTCGCACGTCCGTGCGGCTCGCCGCCAGCAGGGTGCGGTCGGGGACCTCCTGCCAGTGGGGGTCGTCGTCGTACGGCTCGGAGGCGACGACCGTGCCGCCATCCGGGTGGGACAGGTACCACAGGGTGTCGCCCCAGGTGGTGGCGGTGACGGTGGAGCCGTT
The DNA here is from genome assembly GCF_027947575.1 of Streptomyces rubrogriseus. Classification (NCBI taxonomy): domain Bacteria; kingdom Bacillati; phylum Actinomycetota; class Actinomycetes; order Kitasatosporales; family Streptomycetaceae; genus Streptomyces; species Streptomyces rubrogriseus. The sequence goes on from NZ_CP116256.1 coordinate 3,408,205, forward strand.
GGTGAGGAGCAGGTTGAGCCGGGAGGCCGGGGCCGCCGCGGCGACCTCCAGCACCGTCTCGGCCAGCGCCCGGCCCTCGTCGTCCCCGGCCCGCAGCCGGGCCAGGACCAGCGCCCACACGAGCGCCGAGTCGTTGCGCGCCTCCAGCGACAGCAGCTCCCCGGGCGGCAGCGTCGCGGCCACCGGAGCCAGCGACCCCGGCCAGCCCGCCACCGCGCCGTTGTGGCTGAACAGCCAGGTCCCCGCGGCGAACGGCGCTGCGGCCGCCTCCGCGTCGGCACCGGCCAGCGTCGCGTCCCGCACCGCCGCGAGCAGCGCGCCGGTCCGCACCACCCGGGCGAGGTCGGCGAAGGACTGGTCCGCCCAGATCGGGCCGGCCCGCCGGTACCGGGCGGGCACCGGATCGCCGTCGGCGTACCAGCCGACGCCGAACCCGTCGGCGTTGACCGTGCCGTACCGCTGGTGCCGCGGCGCCCACGACTGGCGGTACAGACCGTGCGGCGGCGTCACGAGGAGTTCCCCGAGCGGCTCCGCGGGGCCCACATAGGCAAGGTGACGGCACATCAGGCGGCCTCCGCCGACCGGGCGGTGCGGAACCCGGAGAAGATCTGCCGGCGGACCGGATAGTCCCAGTTGCGGAACGTGCCCCGGCAGGCCACCGCGTCCACGGCGAAGGAACCGCCGCGCAGCACCTTGTACTCGGGGCCGAAGAAGACCTCCGAGTACTCCTTGTACGGGAACGCCCGGAAGCCCGGGTACGGGGCGAAGTCGCTCGACGTCCACTCCCAGACGTCGCCGATCAACTGACGTACACCGAGCGGCGACTCACCGGCCGGATAGCTGCCCGCGGGTGCCGGGCGCAGGTGCCGCTGCCCCAGGTTGGCGTGCTCGGGGCCCGGGTCGGCGTCGCCCCAGGGATAGCGCATGACGCGGTCCCCGGCCGGGTCGTACCGCGCCGCCTTCTCCCACTCGGCCTCGGTGGGCAGCCGGCGTCCGGCCCAGCGGGCGTACGCGTCGGCCTCGTACCAGCACACGTGCAGCACCGGCTCGTCGGCCGGTACCGCCTCGGTCACCCCGAAGCGGCGCCGCAGCCACTGCCCGCCGTCCCGGCGCCAGAACAGCGGGGCGGTGACGGCGTGCCGGCGGATGTGGTCCCAGCCCTCGGGGGTCCACCAGCGTGGGTCGTCGTAGCCGCCGTCGTCGATGAACGCCCGGTAGGCGCCGTTGGTCACCGGGACGGTGTCGATGAAGTAGGGCGCCACCTCGCGCCGGTGCGCGGGGCGTTCGTTGTCCAGGGCCCACGGCTCGGTCGAGGTGCCCATGGCGAACGGGCCGCCCGGCACCAGGACTTCGGCCGGCCCGGTGAACAGCCCCGCCGGATCCGGGTCGGGCGCGGTCAGCGCCTGCGGCCCCTTGCGCAGCTGGTGCGTGATCAGCATGGTCTCGTCGTGCTGCTGCTCGTGCTGGGCGATCATCCCGAAGGCGAAGCCCGCCTCGGTCAGCCGCGTCCCGTCGAACGCGGTGGCCTCCAGCACGTCCAGGGCCCGCCCGCGCACGTCCGAGGCGTACCTGCGGGCCTCGGCGGGCGACAGCAGGGGCAGGCTCGGCCGCTCGGAGCGCGGATGCTCGAAGGCGTCGTACAGGCTGTCGATCTCCGGGCGTATCGCCTCCTGCCCGGCGACCGCGCGCAGCAGCCACTGCTCCTCCTGGTTGCCGATGTGCGCCAGGTCCCACACCAGCGGGGACATCAGCGGCGACACCTGGGCGGTCAGGTCGGGACCCTCCACGCAGCTGGTCAGCAGCGTGGTGCGCTCGCGGGCGGTGACCAGCGTGGTCAGGGCCCGCTCCCGCAGGGCCTCGGCGGTGGTGGTCGCAGGCGCGTCGGTGGGGTCGGTCATGAGCGGGTCTCCCTCCCGTGCGGGCCACGGTCCGCGCCGCCCGGCATGTCCAGCAGATCGTCGGCGGGGCAGCGGCCCCTCAGGACGTAGCGCTCCCGGTACGCGGCGACGGCGTCCGTCACCTCGGTGCCCGCGCCGAGCCGGGGCAGCGCGGCGAGTGCCGCGGTGAAACACGTGACGGCTGCCTCGCGCAGCTCGGGATCGGTGAGGGCGTCACGGGCCGCGTCCTCGTACAGCGGATTGTGCGGCGCGGCCAGGCCCAGGGTGCGCTCCGCCAGGGGCTTGACGGCCCGGTAGGCGGTCTCGGTGGCCTCGGGGTCGTCGAACAGCGCGGCGGTCACCGCCAGCGGCACGATCCAGCCGTCGTCCCCGGGCTGCGCGTCGATCATGCGCAGCTCCAGGTGGCCGCGCGGCCTGACCGGCGGGAAGAGCGTGGTGAGGTGGTAGTCGAGGTCCTCCCGGGTCGGCGGCCGGGGCACCAGCTCGCGGGTCCACTCCCGCAGCGTCAGGCCCTCCGGCACGTCCCAGGGGCCGCCGTCGCGGCGCACGCACATCACCGGGGCGTCCAGCACGTGCCGCGCCCAGGTGCCGCGCGGGTCGCTGTCCAGCGGGGGACCGCCCGCCCGCCCGGCGCCGATCTGCGTCCACCGCAGCTGCCGGGTGGACCGCCAGCCGGTGGGGCGCCCGCCGGACAGCGGGGAGTTGGCGAACGCGGCCAGCAGGACCGCGCCCAGGTGATGGGCCAGCCACCACCGGCGCACATGCCCCAGCGGCCCCGGCTCCTCGTGCCCGGCGTCCACGCACACCTGCACCGAGGCGGAGGAGCACATCATGAAGCGGCCACCGGGGCCGGTGCGGTCGAGACAGGACTCCATGGCGTCGTAGCGCGGCTGCCGCAGGTACCGGCGCGGCGCCTGCCAGGGATCGTGGCCGAGGCCGACCAGGGCGAGGCCGTCCTCGCGCAGCACGGCGCGGACGGCTTCCAGGTCGGCGGAGACGGCGCGGACGCACTCCGTCAGCGAGGCGGCGGGGAGCGAACTCAGCTCCAGCTGGCCGCCGGGTTCGACGGTCAGCGCCGACCTCAGGGGAACGGCCCGCAGCGCGGTGTAGACCGCACGGAGCCGTTCGGGTGACACGGGGAGCCGCGGCGCGCGCAGCTCGTGGACGAGCCATTCCACCTCGACGCCGAGGAGCCTGGGCGGACCGGTCTTGAAGCAGATGCCGCGGACCAGCGCCTCGACCTCGGCCTCACTGACCGCGGTACGTGGCCGGATACAGCCACCAACCGAATCGGACATGTCGGGATCCTCCTGAGATTCCACCATGCCGCCGGCCCCTCTGCGGTGGGCCGGGCCGGCACACTCGTCCCACCCAAGACCCTCGTGCCGCTCCGCACAAGGATGCATTTCGGGACGTTCCCGCTCGGTAATCTCCGCGATCCGCCCGTTTCCGAGGGCTTTCCACGTCGTTCGCCGATCGGGAAACTCCGTTGCACCGCACCCTCAGCATCACCCAGGATTCCCGCATGAGCACGACGGAGGAGACCGCGCCGCGCGCGGTCACGGCGTCCACGGGGGTGGCGCCGTGAGCGCGCGCCTGCGGGGCATCGCACAGCAGACGGAGCAGATCGTCGCGGCCGGGTCCTACCTCACGCCCGACGGGCGTGAGGTGCCCCTCGCGGCCGCGGTCGGGGCGGCCCGGGACGGGACGCGGATGTACGGGCCGGGACCCGTCGAGGTGACCGTTCCGGCCGGGGCGCGCACGGTCTTCGAGGTCACCGGCGAGAGCAGCCTGGAGGCCGCCCGGCGGCTCGGCGGCGACGTCGCCGTGCTCAACTTCGCCTCCGCGCGCAATCCCGGCGGCGGCTACCTCAACGGCGCCCAGGCCCAGGAGGAGGCCCTGTGCCGGGCCTCCGCCCTCTACACCTGCCTGCTGCGGGCGCGTGAGTTCTACAACCACCACCGCGCCCACCGCGACCCGTTCTACACGGACCGAGTCGTCCACTCGCCCGGCGTCCCCGTCTTCCGGGACGACCGGGGCCGCCTGCTGGACGAGCCGTTCACGGCCGGGTTCCTCACCTCCGCCGCGCCCAACGCGGGCGTGGTGCTGCGCACGGCCCCGGAGCGCGCCGCCGGCCTGCCCGCCGCCCTCACCGGGCGCGCCGAGCGGGTCCTCGAGACGGCCGCGGCCCACGGGCACCGGCGGCTGGTCCTCGGCGCCTGGGGGTGCGGCGTGTTCCGCAACGACCCCGCCCGGGTGGCGGGCGCGTTCCGGACACTGCTCGGGCCCGGCGGGCGGTTCGCCGGTGCCTTCGAACGGGTGGCCTTCGGCATCCTGGACCGCACCCCGGGCGCCACCGTCCGGGCGGCCTTCGAGCGTGCCTTCCCGGAGGGCGCGGGCCGTCCCGGTCAGCTCCAGCCGTAGCGCTCCCGCAGCCGCTGCCGCACGAGGTCGAAGCGCATCCGGTCCAGGGCGCACGCCTCGCGGCGCATCCCCGCGTCGTGCAGCCGCAGCACCCGGTCCACGTCGACCCAGGAGTCCCGTCCGGAGCGGTCCCAGGGCCCGCTGCCGATCGGCACCCACTCCCGGTCCCCGTCGTGCCGCCTGCTGGACAGCTGCACGGCCAGCACCGTCCCGGCCGCCTCCCGGGCCACCACGAGCACGGGCCGGTCCTTGCCGCGGCCGTCCGCCTCCTCGTAGGGCACCCACGTCCAGACGATCTCGCCGGGATCGGGATCGCCGTCGTGCGCGGGGGAGTACTCGGTCCGCACCCGGCCCACCTCCCGCGGGTCGGCCTCGGTGGTGGCGGCGGGTCCGTAACGGCCCGGGGCGGTCTCGCCGTTGCTGTCGATGTCGTCGGTGAAGGCGTTCACGGCCGTACCGTACGGGACGGGTCCGCGCGGACGCGCGGGGACCCGCGTCCGGTGGCAGGCTGGCCCCCGGGCCCGGCTCGCAGGAGCCAGGCCACCGGCGACACGAGACAGTACGAGTCAGAAGGCGACGTCATGACCGACCAGCTCACCGTGAGCGTCCTGGGCACCGGCATCATGGGTGCCGCGATGGCCCGCAACCTCGCCCGCGCCGGACACGCCGTCCGCGTCTGGAACCGCAGCCGCGACAAGGCCGAGCCGCTGGCCGCCGACGGCGCGCACGTCGCGGGCAGCCCGGACGAGGCCGTACGCGGCGCCGACGTAGTCCTCACGATGCTGTACGACGGCCCGGCCGCCCTCGACGTCATGCGGCGGGCCGAGCCCGGCCTGCGGCCCGGCACCGTGTGGGCGCAGTCCACCACCGCGGGCGTCGACGCGGTCGCCGACCTGGCCGCCTACGCCCACGAGCGGGGCCTGGTCTTCTTCGACGCCCCCGTCCTCGGCACCCGGCAGCCCGCCGAGGCCGGTCAGCTGCTGGTGCTGGCGGCGGGGCCGGGCGAGGCGCGGGAGACCGTCGCGCCCGTGTTCGACGCCGTCGGCTCGCGCACCGTGTGGACCGGCGAGGACGGCGCGGCCGGCAGCGCCACCCGGCTGAAACTGGTGGCCAACAGCTGGGTCCTCGCCGTCACCAACGCCGGCGGCGAGACCCTCTCGCTCGCCAAGGCGCTGGGCGTCGACCCGGACACCTTCTTCGACGCCATCGCCGGTGGTCCGCTCGACATGGGCTACCTGCGGGCCAAGGCCGGCCTGATCCGCGACGGCGCGCTGACGCCGGCCCAGTTCGCCGTCGCCACCGCCGAGAAGGACGCCCGCCTGATCGTCGAGGCCGGCGAGGCGAACGGCGTCCGGCTGGACCTCGCCGCGGCGGGTGCGGAACGCTTCGCCCGGGCCGCCGCCCAGGGACACGGCGACGAGGACATGGCGGCGGCCTACTTCGCCAGTTTCGAGGAGAAGGCGAGCGACTGAGCCCACCCGGGGTACCGGGTGCACGAGACACCCCGACACCGACACCGACACCGACACCGACACCGGCGACCGGACTCGGACCCGGTGCCGGACCACACCACACCGCGAGGAGTCCGCATGTCGAAGCCGCCGCTGCCGCCCGAGGCCGTCGAACTGCTGCGCCGCCCCAACCCCTGCGTCATGGCCACCCTCCGCAAGGACGGCGCCCCCGTCTCCACGCCCACCTGGTACGCGTGGGACGACGACGGCCGGGTGCTGATCAACCTCGACGCGGGCCGCGTGCGCCTGGGACACCTGCGCCGCGACCCGCGCGTCACCCTCACCGTCCTCTCGGGCGACGACTGGTACACCCACGTCACCCTCATCGGCCGCGTCGCCGAGATGCGCGACGACGAGGACCTCTCCGGCATCGACCGTCTCTCCCGGCACTACACCGGCAACCCGTACCCGAACCGGGAGCGTCCCCGGGTCAGCGCCTGGATCGAGGTGGAGCGCTGGCACGGCTGGGGGGAGCTGAAGGACAGTTCCCAGTCGGGCTGACGGCCGGCGCCTCCTGCCGTGCCGGGCGCCGGAACAGCGCGCCCGGCCACCAGAACCGGCGGCCCAGGTCGAGCGCGCTGCGCCATGGACTGGTCGGGCCCTCCAGCACACCGCGGGTGGTGCGGCATCCGGCGATGTCGGGTGTGTTCCACCGTGGTACGGCCGGGAGTTGCAGCTCCCGGCCGTACGTGTGCGGCGGTGTCCGGTGGCGGTGTCTACTCGATCTCGCGCATCATCTTCTCCATCGAGCCGACCGCGAGCCGGGTCTGGGTCAGCTCGTCGAGGGTCTGCCGCTGCTCCTCCACCGTGCGGCGCTGCAACTCCACCGTGTCCTCCAGGAGTCGCGCGTACCGCGTGGCCAGCTCCTTGTACTGCTCCTCGCGTGCCGCCAGCATCCGGGCCCGCCAGGTGGCGGCGACCTGCCGGACGATCACGATCATCAGGCCGAAGAACCCGGCCGCGCCCACGGCGCCGACCAGGACCCCCAGCTCCTCGGCCCCTGCGGCGAGAGTCACCACGTCCTCGTTCACTTCGCTTCCTCTTTCGCACTCCGGCCGGCGGTCCGGTCGGTCTCGGTGGTGTCGGTGAGCGTCGCGGCCGCCTGCGCGACGACCCGCGGGGTGAGTTCGTAGAAGAACGGGGTGACGTCGTAGTACTTCACCGTCTTGCCGTCCTCCGCGACCTCGAGCGTGCCGGCGACCAGGCCCGCGGCCTCCAGTCGCTGCAGGTGCATGTGCAGCAGCGGACGGCCCATGCCGATCAGGCGGGCCAGTGCGCTGACGTAGTTCCGGCTCTCCAGGAGCGCCGCGACGATCCGCATGCGGTGCGGATTGCCCAGCGCGGAGAGCACCTTGAGCAACTCGTCACCGGTCGGTGCCGGAGGTGGGGCCCCGGGCATCGCACCCCTTTCCGTCGTACCTGTCAGGAAACGCTGACAGGGGCCGGAGACACCTGTCAAAGATTCCTGACACATCTCAGGGGCGGATCAGGGGTGGGTCAGGGACGGCTCGGGGGTGGACGCGGGGGCGGGTCAGGGGCGTATGATCATCGTGCGGCATCGCGTGTCGGTCACCGTCCGGGTGAGGCATGGAGGAGCCGCGGAGCTGCCCGTGGAGGCATTGCCCCGTGTCAGTCGAGTTCAACCACACCATCGTTCTCTCCCAGGACAGGGAGAAGTCCGCCCACTTCCTCGCCTCGATCCTCGGTCTCGAGGTCGGCGAACCGGCCGGAATGTTTTTGCCCGTGACGACCGCCAACGGCGTCACCCTCGATTTCGCCACCGTCGACATCGACATCCCCGTGCAGCACTACGCGTTCCTCGTGTCCGAGGACGAGTTCGACGGCATCCTCGCCCGGCTCGTCGAGGGCCGGATCCCCATCCAGGCCGACCCGCCCGGCCGGCACCCGCGCCGGATCAACCGCAACGACGGCGGCCGGGGCGTGTACTTCAGCGACCCGTCCGGGCACGGCATGGAGGCCTTCACCCGCCCCTACGGCAGCGACCCGGCCTCGCCGCTGAACGGCGTCACCGAGGACGTGCCCGGGGCCTGCTGACCGGCGTCCCCGAGGCCGTCACCGGCCAACGGCCGGGACCGTTGTCAGACCCCCTCCGCATACTGGTGACCTCGAAGTGCCGGATGCGAGGGGGACTGGCCGTGCGGATGCGGACGGTGTACAGGGGTGAACTACCGGTCGTCCACGGGCGGTTCCACGTGGACAGCCGTCGAGAGCCGTGGGCGCCGGTGCCTTCGGAGGCCTGCGCCGGGCAGACCAACGGTCTGTGCGGCGCGGCCGTCCCGGGCTGCCTCTTCCTCTGCACCGGCCTGAGCAGCGGCAAGGTCGCCCTGACCGTCGAGGTGCACGGCACCGCGCCGCCCCTCGAGGACCGCTGGGAGGACGTGGTGGAGGCGTCCTTCCGCCCGCTGACCGCCTCGACCGCCGTCCTCCCCTGCGGTCGCGGCGCACTGTGCGCATGGGCCCTGCCGGCCGCCGACCACCGGGTGCGCTACTGCGGACGCGGCATGGACGGCGGCGCGGGGGCCGGGCCCGCAACGGCCCGGGACGCGGGACCGGTCGGCCAGTATCTGCTGCAGTTCTGGCCGGCGCCGCCGACCGCGGACCGGGTGGTCCGGCAGACCTCGCGCAGCGCCGCACACCAACACCGCTACGCGCGCGCCTTGGAGCGGCCCGTTCCGGGGGCGCGGACCGAGCGGGAGCGCGCCGAGATCCGGTCCTGGGGCGGCCGGCTGCCCAGCCTGCGGGTGCGGGAGGCCGGTGCCGACGCGCGCGGGCTCGTACCGCTGGACCGGGAGCTGCTCGACGCCGTCGACACGGCGTGCCGGGCCACCCAGCGCGGCCTCGCCCGCTGGGCCGCCCGCCGGGCCCTCACCGCCGCCGGACTGGACGGCGTCGACTGGATCGCGCCCGCGCTGGCCGCGCTGGACCGGGGCGAGCCCCTGCCGGCCCCGTTCGACGATCCCCGGCGGGCCTGGGACCGCTTCTTCACCGACGCCCGCACCGCTCTCACCGCGCCCGACCCGCCCGGCGCGGGCCAGGGCGCCCCGCTGTGCCGCGCCCTGGCCCTGCCCGCCCTGCGCGCCGCCGCGGACCCGGACCCCCTGCGCGCCGCGCTCGGCGCCCTCTTCGCCGCCGCGGTCACCCACGGCACCGACTACCCGGCCCTGTTCGCCGAGGCCCGCCGACGCTTCCCCGACCTGCGCGCGGACGCGTCGCCGCAGGCCTGAGGGGCGGGCGTCCGGTCTTCCTTCGGGTTCGGCGGGCTGGCCCGGGGCCGGGTGTCCCGACGGGGCACGTGTGGCGCACCGACTGTCGCACCGGGTCCGCCGGGCCCTCGGCGCCCTCGACCTGGGTGTGGACGGGCCGCCGGGGCGTGAGGGCCGGGGCGACTGATGGCTTTCGCGCTCGGCGCGCCGGCCCGGGGCCGGGCAGGGACGGGTGTCCCGACGGGGTCGCGTGCGCGCCCGGGGTGCGGGCCCGGTTCGCCGGGGCCCTCGGTTGCTTGCCCGGCCCGGGGTGCGGACGGGTCGGCGCGGGCGTGCGGGGCGGGGGTCCGACGGGCCTTCGCGTCCGGTCGGCTGGTTCGGGGCGGGGCGCGACGGGCGTTGCGCCCGGTGGGGGTGGCGCGTGGGCTGTCGCGTCCGGTTCGCCGGGGGGCTCTCGGCGGTCGCCCGGCCTGTGTCGGGGCGGCGCCGGACGTGGGCGTGACCGTGGGACCTCAGTCGTCGGCGGCGGGCCGGGACGGGGAGGGAGCCGACGGGTGGGGCTGTCGCGGCAGCAGCAGCGGGGTCGCCAGGAGCAGCACGCCCGCGAGCGCGACGGCCGTACGCGTCCCGGTCAGGCCGGCCAGCAGTCCCCACAGCGCGGTCAGCGCGGCGGTCGTCAGTTTCCCGCTGACCGTCCAGGCCGACAGCGTGCGCGCCACCCGGTCCGCGGGCGTCAGCTCCAGCCGCCGGGTGGCGTACACCGGGTTGTACACGCCCACGGACGCGATCAGTCCGAACTCGACGGCCATCACCAGCACCAGCCCCCCGGGCCCCGGGCCGACGAAGGCCAGCCCCACGGGCCAGCACACGCGCAGCACGCCGCTGGTCACCAGCACCCGGTGCTCCCCGAAGCGGGCCACGAGCGGTCCGGCCATGCGCGAGCCGACCAGCCCGCCGAGGCACGGCACGGCGAAGGCGAGCGCGTACTGCCAGGGGGCGAAACCCAGGTCGCCCAGCATGAGCACGGCCAGCAGCGGTGCCGTCGCCATGATCAGACCGTTGACCAGGACCGTGTTGAGGAACAGCGGACGCAGGGCCGGTGAGGCGAGCACGTACCGCCAGCCGTCCAGCAGGTCACCGGCGCGCAGCCGGTTCGCCGCCGCGCGCCGCGGGTACGGCTCCCCGCCCCCGATCGCACGAATGCCCAGCGCCGAGAGGAGATAGCTGACCGCGTCGGCCGCCACCGTCACCACCGGGCCGAAGAGCCCGATCGCGGCCCCGCCGATCGGCGGTCCGAGCATGGCCGCGGTCCAGGTCGTCGCCTCGAACCGGCCGTTGGCCCGCAGCAGGTCCGGCCCTCGTACCAGCGCCTTGAGACAGGAACCGGCCGCGGCCCTGAAAGTGATGTCGGCCGCGGCGACGACGACCGACACGACCAGCAGCTGGGCGAAGCCGAGCCGGCCGAGGGCGTACGCGAGCGGCACGCTCAGCAGTACCGCGCACCGCAGCAGGTCCGTCGCGATCATCACCGGCCGCTTGCGCCGGAACTCCACCCACGGCCCGAGCGGCACGGCCACCACCGCGCCCACCGCGAGGCCGACCGCAGAGAGCGCCGCCACCCGTGCCGGACCGGCGTCCAGCACCATGACCGCGATCAACGGAAAGGCGTCGAAGGCGAGCCGGGTGCCGAACGTGCTGACCGTGTACGCACCCCACAGCCATCCGAACCTCCGCCCCAACGACCCGCCGCCCACCACGTCCGACTCGACCACACCCGACTCCGTCACGCCCGACATCCAAGCGAGCCGGGGCCGGGCGGATCAAACAACCGGCCGGGCGGCACGAACAACCGATCGTTGTGCGCATGCCCCGAGGCGAGTGCCGCAAGTGCTACCGGGTGAGCAGCTCGCGCAGCGCCCCGGCGACCTCGTCCGGCGCCTCCTCCGCCATGAAGTGCCCGCACCCGACGGTCTCGTGCCGCAGGTCCGGGGCCCACGCCCGCCACAGCGCGGCGGCGTCGTAGCCGAGAGCGGCGCCCCAGTCCTGCTGGAGCACGGTCACCGGCATCCGGAGCCGGTTGCCGTTCTCCCGGTCCGCCCGGTCGTGGTCCACGTCGACGCCGGCCGAGGCCCGGTAGTCGGCCACGATGGACGGCACCGCCTCGCGGGACGCCTTCAGGTAGGCGGCGCGGACGTCGGCGGGCAGGGCGTCCGGGTCCCGGGTCCAGACGTCGAGGAAGTGACCGAAGAACGCGTCCGGCGCGGCGCCGATCAGCTGCTCCGGCAGCCCCGGCGGCTGTGCCATCAGATACAGGTGGAAGCCGACCGCCGCCGTCGTGCCGTGCAGGACGTCCCACATGTCCAGCGTCGGCAGCACGTCCAGCGCGGCCAGGTGCGTCACCGCGTCGGGGTGGTCGAGCCCGGCGCGCACCGCGACCAGCGCGCCCCGGTCGTGACCGGCCAGCGCGAACCGCTCGTGACCCAGCTCCCGGGCCAGGGCGACCACGTCGGCGGCCATGGCCCGCTTGGCGTACGCGGTGCCGTCCGGGTCGGCGGGCTTGTCGCTGGCGCCGTAGCCGCGCAGGTCGGGGCAGATGACCGTGTGGTCGGCCGCCAGGTCGGCGGCGACGTGCCGCCACATCAGGTGGGTCTGGGGGAAGCCGTGCAGCAGCACGACCGGGCTGCCCGTGCCGCCGACGGCCACGTGCAGGCCGACGCCGTCGGCGACCGTCACGCGTTCGCGGGTGAAGCCGGGAATGGCCGGTTCCACGGTGGTCCGGGTGGTCTGGGTGGTCATGGTGGTCAGCGCCTCTCTGTTCCTGCTCGTGTCACACGTCCTGGCGACGCCTTCGACACTGCCGCGCCCGAATCAGCAACCGATCAGCAGCCGGCCGGCGACCGATCAGCAGTCGGCCGGCGACCGGCCCGCACGCGTACCGTGGTGATCGCACACGCGGTGGCGGATCGGAGCGGACGGAACACGGACATGGAAGCGGTCACGTTCGGTGTGCTCGGAGCGGTCACCGCCCGGCGCGGCCCCGATGCCCTCGCCCTCAAGGGCCCCCGGCACCGGGCCGTGCTCGCCCGGCTGATCCTGGCCCGGCGGCGGGTCGTCCCCGTCGCCCGCCTGGTCGAGGACCTGTGGGACGCCCCGCCGCCGCGGGCCGTCGGAGCGGTGCGCACCTTCGTCGGCGACCTGCGCCGCGCCCTGGAACCCGACCGCCCGCCGCGCGCCCCGCCCGGCTGCTGGTCACCGAGGGACCGGGCTACGCCCTGCGCGCGGCGCCGGACACCGTGGACGCGTGGCGCTTCGAGGCCGCCGTCGCCGAGGCGGACCGGCTGCCGGCCGCTCAGGCCCCGAGCGGCTGCGGGCGGCGCTGGGGGAGTGGCGGGGACCCGCCTACGCCGAGTTCGGCGCGGCGGACTGGGCCCGCGGCGAACGCTCCCGGCTCACCGAGCTGCGGCTGCGCGCCGTCGAGCGGCGCGCGGAGCTGCTCGTGGAACTCGGGCGCGCCGCCGAGGCCGTCCCCGACCTGGACGCGCACCTCACCGAGCACCCCTGGCGCGAGGAGTCCTGGCGCCTGCTCGCGCTCGCCCTGTACCGGACCGGACGGCAGGCGGACGCCCTCGCCGTGCTGCGCCGGGCCCGCGCCCTGCTGGCCGGGCGGCTCGGCATCGACCCCGGCCCGCGGCTGCGCCGCCTGGAGGCCGGCATCCTCGCCCAGGACCCGGACCTGGACCCGCCCGGCGAACCGGCGGACGCGGCGGCCCGGCTGTGGGCCCGCGCGACCGAGGCGTACGACCGTACGGTCGCCGCCGGTTCCCGCGCCCGCCTGGAATCCACCGTCGGCCTGCTGCGGAGCCTCGCGGTCACCGGCGGCGGTGGCCTGGAGGCCGCCCGGGAGCACCGGATGACGGCGGTCCAGGCGGCTGAGGAGACGGGCGACGCGGAGCTGACGGCCCGGGTGATCGGCGCCTACGACGTCCCCGCCAACTGGACCCGCAGCGACGACCCCGCCCTGGCCAGGCGCCTCGTCGACGCCGCCGAGCGCACCCTCGCCGCCCTGCCCGAGGGCCCCGGCACCGAGGCGGCACGCTGCCGTCTGCTGGCCACGGTCGCCCTGGAGTCGCGGGGCGTGCGCTCCCCGCGAGGCCCGCGGGCCGCCGCCGAGGCCGAGGGCATCGCCCGCCGCCTGGACGACCCCGCCCTGCTCGCGTTCGCCCTCAACGGCGTCTTCATGCAGTCCTGCACCCGCGCCGGGCTGGCGCCGCGCCGGGACAGCGTCGGCGCCGAACTCGTCGCCCTCGGCGCCCGGCACGGCCTGGTCAACTACGAGGTGCTCGGCCGTCTGATCCGGCTCCAGGCCCGCTCGGCCCGCGCGGACTTCACGGCCTCCGACGAACACGCGGCGGCCGTGGACCGCCTCGCCGAACGGCATGAACGGCCCCTCGTGGCCGTCTTCACCGCCTGGTACCTGGCCCTGCGCCGGGCCGCCACCGCCGGCCCGTCCGCCGGTTCCCACGACCGCGCCGAGGCCGCCTACCGGTCGGCCGCCGCTCGGCTCGACGGCGCGGGGATGCCCGGCCTGGAACGCGGGCTCCTGCCGCTCGCCCTGCTCGGCCTGCGCCTGGCCCACGGCCGGCCCCCGGAGGTGGACCCGGGCGCGGACTGGGGACCGTACCGGCCCTGGGCCGAGCCCTTCGCCCTGCTGGCCGAGGGCCGCGGCACCGAGGCCCGAAGCGCCCTGCGGGCCCTGGCCGAACCGCCGCCCGACCTCCTCTACGAGGCGCTGTGCTGCGCCGAGGCCGCGCTCGCCCTCGCCCTCGACGACCGCCCGGCGCTGCGGCGGACCCACGACCGGCTGCTGCCCGCGTCCGGTGAACTCGCGGGCGCGGGCAGCGGGCTGCTCACCTTCGGGCCGGTCGACGGCTGGCTCGGTGCGATCCGCCGGGCCCTGGAGGCGGACCCAGGGCCTGTCTGACAGTTCCCGTCTGCCGCGCGACGCCATGCACGCCCTCTCGCCGCCCCGGGCCCCGGGCCGGGACGCTGACCGGGGTTGCCCCGGCCCGCGCCGGGTACCCGCCGACCATGAAGTGGCAGCAGGTCCAGGAGGGTCCGTCCGCGGTGTACGTGGTGGTGCTCGACCAGGGCGAGGACGCGGTCGCCGAGCTGACCGCCTTCGCCCGCGACCGGTCCCTGGGGGCCTCCCAGGTGACCGCCGTGGGCGCCTTCTCCCAGGCGGTCGTCGGCTGGTTCGACCGGCAGGCCAAGGACTACCGGCACATCCCGGTGCGGGAGCAGTGCGAGGTGCTGTCCCTGCTCGGGGACATCGCCGTCGCCGACGACGGACCCACCCCGCACCTGCACGCCGTACTGGGCCTGTCCGACGGCTCCACCCGCGGCGGCCACCTGCTGTCCGGCCGCGTCTGGCCGACGCTGGAGGTCGTCGTCCGGGACAGCCCGGCGGAGCTGGCCAAGACCCACCGCCCCGACATCGGCCTGGCCCTGATCGACCTCGGCTGAGCCCGGCGCCGCGGAACGGTTTACCGGCCCGGGTGCGGGCTACGCGGCCCGCAGGCAGTCCCGTACCGACACGTACCGACCCCGGGAGGCGTGAGATGACACGGCGGATCCGAGACGTGATGTCACCGGCCGCGGTGGCCGTCGAGCCCATGACGACGGTGGCCCGGGCGGCCCGGCTGATGCGCGAGGAGGACGTCGGCGACGTCCTGGTGACCTACGACTGCGACCTGTTCGGCGTCCTCACCGACCGCGACATCGTGCTGCGCAGCGTCGCCGACGGACGGGACCCCGACGCCACCACGGTCGGCGCGGTGTGCACGCCCCCGCCGGTCGTCACCCTCGAACCCGACGACACCACCGACCGCGCGGCCGAGCTGATGGCCCGCCACGCCGTGCGCCGGCTCCCGGTCGTCGAGCACGGCGGTGTCCCGGTCGGCGTGGTCACCCTGGGCGACCTCGCGGCCACCGACGACCCGCACTCCGCGCTCGCGGACATCAGCCGGGCCGCACCCGGCCACTGACACAGGGCCGTCATGAGCGAGCCGATCCACGCACGGAGCGCCCTGCGGCTGAGACTGCTGCTGTCGGCGGTCTTCGTGCCGCTGTTCCTCGCGGGCGCCGTGTTCTTCGGCGTGTGGGCCGCGGACACCGCCCCCGGCGACAGCCCCGGCCGCGGCATGCTCGTGGTCGTCGCCGTGGTGTGCGCGGCGCTCACCATGCTGGCGGCCGCCGACCTGCTGGTGGTGGTCCGCCGGCTGACCAGCGGACGCGGGCCCCGGAGCCCGTGATCCGGAAGGGGACGGAGGAGAACGACATGGCGCCCACGGCACGCACACCGACGGCACGCACCCGGGACGACCGCCGCGCCACCACCCGCACCGCGCGGCTGCGCACCCGCATCCCCGAACCCGACGAGGAACCCGACCTGCTCGGCCAGTACCTGACCCAGATCGGGGCCACCCCCCTGCTGACCGCCGAGGACGAGGTACGGCTCGCCACCCGTATCGAGGCGGGAGTGCGGGCCAGGGAGGAACTGGAGGCCGTCGACACCGGCGAGCCCGCCCCCACGCCCGGGCGGCGGCGCGCACTGGAGGAGACCGTCCACGACGGCCAGGAGGCCAAGGACCACATGGTGCGGGCCAACCTGCGGCTCGTGGTGTCGATGGCCAAGCGCCACGCCCACCGGGGGCTGCCCCTCCTCGACGTCATCCAGGAGGGCAACCTCGGACTGATCCGGGCGGTGGAGAAGTTCGACCACACCAAGGGCTTCAAGTTCTCCACGTACGCCACCTGGTGGATCCGCCAGGCCATCGAACGGGGCCTGGCCACCCACGCCCGCACGGTACGGCTGCCGGTCCACGTCGTGGAGCAGCTCCAGAAGCTGGCCAAGGTGGAACGGAAGCTCCGCGCGGGCCTCGACCGGGAGCCGACCACCGAGGAGGTCTCAGCCGAGAGCGGCATCGACGTGGACAAGGTCGTCTGGCTGCGCAGGGTGGGCCGGGACGCGGTCAGCCTGGACACCCCCGTGGACGAGACCGGCGACACGGTCGTCGGCGACCTCATCCCCGACACCGAGGTGCTGCGCGCCCCGGAGGTCGCCGAGTTCCAGGCGCTCGCGGCGGAGTTGCGGGAGGCCGTCGGCACCCTCGCACCCCGCGAGTCCCTGATCCTCAGCCTGCGCTACGGGCTGCACGACGGCCGCCCCCGCACCCTGCAACAGGTCGCCCAGCACGTGGGCCTCACCCGCGAACGCGTCCGCCAGCTGGAGAAGGAGTCCCTGGCCCACCTGCGCGCCCCCGAGAACCGGGAACGCCTCCTCGACTGGGCGAGCTGACCCGCACCAGAGCACCGGACCGGACCTAGTGCGGCTCCGTCCGCAGCCGGGCCCCCTGCCGGAGCAGTTCCCGCTGCACCAGCCGGTAGGGCAGGCCGCGGGGCCCGCTGCCGTGCCGTACGGTCAGCGCCGCGCACACCCCGGCCGCGTGACCGGTGGCCATGGCGATGGGCATCACCCGGTACGAGGAGTGCGCCACGTGCGTCCCTGAGATGCACCGCCCCGCCACCAGCAGCCGGTCGGTGTCCCGGGGCAGCAGACAGCGCAGCGGGATGTCGTAGAAACTGCCCCGCGGCACGCGCTTGAGGACGGTGCCGGAGCCGCGCGGGTTGTGGATGTCGACCGGATAGGCGCCGTGCGCGATCACGTCCGGGAAGGTGCGCGCCGCCAGGATGTCGTGACCGGTCAGCTGGTAGTCGCCGAGCACCCGCCGGCTCTCCCGCACGCCGATGTGGGTGCCGCTCTGCACCACGTACGACTGCTCGAACCCGGGCACGCGGGTGCGCAGGAAGCGGTCGATCTCCGCCAGTTGGTGCCGGGCCGTGTACTCGGCGCGGGTGAGGTCCCAGACGCTGGTGCCGAGGACCCGGTTCACCCGCGTGCTGTTGACGGCGACCTCGTGCGGGTGCGGGGTCGCGAAGAAGAGGATGTCCTCGCGCGGCAGCCGCAGTTCGCCGTTCTGCCTGGCCTCCTCGATCAGGTCCCACAGTCCGTGCACACCCCGCCACTGGTCCGGGTGCTCGCGCACGTACGCGGCGAAGTCCGGCCGGGCGAAGTCGGCGACGCGGAACATCAGCGTCATGGGCTGCACCAGCCCGTCCTCCTGCCGCCCGATCTCGTACGGCGCCCCGCAGGCCGCCGCCACGTCGCCGTCGCCCGTGCCGTCCACGACGACCCCGGCGTCGATCACCACCGGCCCCGACTTGGTCTCGAACACCACCCGCCGGCCCGAGCCGTCGTCCAGCGGCAGCGCGCCGGAGGCGAAGGAGTGGAACAGCATCCGCACCCCCGACTCGTCCGCCATCTCGAGCAGACAGAACTTGAACAGCTCCGGATCGAAGGGGACCGTGTACCCGGTCTTCGGGGAGGGCGGCAGACAGCCACCGCGCCCCATCAGCCGGTCGAGCAACTGCCACAGGACGCCCGCGACCACCGGCTCGCCCTCGCCGTGGTCGGTGGGCAGCAGCCGCGAGGTGTCCCCGGCCTCGGTGAACGCGGCCTGCTTGTGCTCGTTGTGGAACGACATCAGCGGCATCACCAGCGCCGCGGTCGCGTTGCCGCCGAGGAAGCCGTACCGCTCCACCAGCACGGTGTCGGCCCCGGCGTCGGCCGCGCCGACCGCGGCCGCGAAGCCGGCCGGGCCGCCGCCCACCACCAGGACGTCGCAGCGGCCCCCGAGCCGGGCCGGGCGGGGCGGCAGGGTGACGGTGCGGGACTCGTGGGGCTCTTCCAGGATCGGCATCGCTCACCCTCCGGTCAGGCGTTCAACGGCCGCGGCTCGGCGCGGTACGGGCCCGCACCCGCCGCGGGGACGCCACCCGGCCCGCGTGCGGCAGCGATCCCGTCGAGCAGGGCCCCGCACCGCTCGCAGGTCTCCCGCGCAGCCGCGGACAGCTCGCCCATCCGGTCCCGCAGGTCGTCCCGGCGCCGCGGGTACTCGTCCCACAGCCGGTCCACCTCCGCCAGCAGCAGCCCGGCCTGCTCCCGCGCCACCCCCACCAGCGCCGGGGCGCCGAGCCGGCGCGCGAAGTCGAAGACCTTGCCGGAGTACGGCAGCGGCAGCACCGGTACGCCGGTGAGCGCGGCGAAGATCACGAAGTGCAGGCGCATGCCCACGGCCACGTCGAGATGGCGCATGAAGCCGAGGACCTGTCCCGGGCTGTAGTCGCCGTGCAGGATGCGGCCCTGGTCCGGGGCGGTCATGTGGGACAGCACGGCGTGCGCGTGCCGTACGTCGTGCCGTTCCGTCGGCAGGAACACCACGCGCGCGTCCAGCCGGCGGACCAGGAAGTCCGCGACGTCGGCGAGCAGCGCGTGGTAGTCGCCCTCGTCGAGCTTCTCGGCGGCCCGCCCCGGCTCGCGCACCGACATCCCCACCAGCCGGGTGCCGGACGGGATGCCCTCGTCGCGCATCATCGCCTCGGTGAACGGCTCCGGGGCCAGCAGGAGCGCCGGGTCGGCGGTCACCGCGACCTCCCGCTCCAGGCCGACCTCCTCCAGCACCAGCCGCGACTCCTCGTCCCGCACGACGACGTCGTCCATCTCCGCCAGCACCGTGCGCACCGCGTCCCGGTCCTCGGGGTCCGTGAGCGGCCCGGCGCCGACGGCGTAGGCGAACGTGGGCACGTGCCGGGTCTGCGCGGCCCGCACCAGCCGCAGATAGCGCCGCGCCTCGCCGTCGTAGAGGATGCCGCCGCCGCCCAGTACCAGCAGGTCCAGGCCGGGCAGCACGTCGAGGACGTGGTTGCGGCTCACCCCCTCCCAGGCCACCACCTCGTCGGCGTCGGGGTGGTGGGCGCGGGTGTGCTCCGCGTTCCGGCTCAGCACGACGAGGTGCGCGTCCGGCCGCCGGGCGCGCAGACAGCCCAGCACACAGGTCAGGATCGCCTCGTCGCCGGTGTTGAAGCCGCCGTAGGAACCCAGCACGCCGATGCGCGGGCCCCGGCGGTCGGGGCGGGGAGGCGAGGGCCGAAGGGTCATCGGGGGCTCCCGTCACGTCGGAATCGGCCGGCGCGCGCCGTTTTCGGCGCGTGGAGCCGCGCACCGTGCCGGGTTGCCTGCGCCGCATCCCGGAAACACCCTGATCAAGGACCGTCCGTACGCGACCCGTACCGCACGAGGAGCACCGGTGAACGTCACCCTCAGCGTCTGGCTGCTGACCGTCGCGGGCCTGTGCGTCCTCGTCGCCGCCGACTTCTTCATCGGGCGCAAGCCGCACGACGTGTCCCTCCGGGAGGCCGGGATCTGGACGGCCGTCTGGGTGGTCCTGGCCTGCCTGTTCGGCGTGGGTCTGCTGGTGTACGGCGGCGGTGGGCCGGGCGGGGAGTTCTTCGCCGGGTACCTCACCGAGAAGTCGCTGAGCGTCGACAACCTCTTCGTCTTCGTCCTGATCATGGCGAAGTTCGCGGTGCCCTCGCAGTACCAGCAGCGGGTGCTGATGGTCGGCGTCCTGGTGGCGCTGGTGCTGCGGGCCGCCTTCATCGCGGCCGGCGCGGCGATCATCTCCGCCTTCTCCTGGGTCTTCTACGTCTTCGGCGCCTTCCTGATCTGGACCGCCTGGAAGCTCATCCAGGACGCCCGCAAGGACGGGCACGAGCAGGAGTACGAGGAGAACAAGCTGCTGAAGACGATCGAGCGCCGTTTCGGCGTCGCCGACCGCTACCACGGCACCCGGCTGTGGGTGGAGGAGAACGGCAGGCGGGTGATGACCCCGATGCTGGTCGTGATGCTCGCCATCGGGTTCACCGACATCCTCTTCGCCCTGGACTCCATCCCCGCCATCTACGGGCTGACCCAGGACCCGTACATCGTGTTCACGGCCAACGCGTTCGCCCTGATGGGCCTCAGGCAGCTGTACTTCCTCATCGGCGGTCTGCTGAAGAAGCTGGTGCACCTCTCCTACGGTCTGTCGGTCATCCTGGGCTTCATCGGCGTCAAGCTGGTGCTGCACGCCCTGCACGAGTCCGGCGTCCACGTGCCCGAGATCGGCATCCCCTTCTCGCTCGGGTTCATCGTGCTGGTCCTCGCGGTCACCACGGCGACCAGCCTGTGGGCCACACGGCGGCAGGAGCGGGCATGACGGTGGGCACCGGCGCGGGCTACTCCACCAGCTCCTGGGTGCCCAGGACCGTGAGCAGCGCGAGCCGCTCCGCGTCGGCGGTGTCCGGTTCGGCCGTGTAGACCATGATCCGCAGATCGCTGCCCGCCACACCGAGCACGTCGCAGTCCAGCACGACCGGCCCCACCCGCGGATGGTCGATGGTCTTGCGCGCCGCCTCGTGCCGGCCGACCGCGTCCGCCCGCCACAGTTCGGCGAACCGCTCGCTGCGGGCGCGCAACTCCGCGACCAGCCGGCCGAGCCGCCGGTCGGCGGGATAGCGGGCGGCGGTGGCCCGCAGGTCCGCGACGAGCGCCGACTCCAGGGACCGGCGTTCCCCCGGCGTGTACCGGGCCCGGCTGCCCGGCCCGACGAAGTTGCGCCACACGCCGTTGCGCTCCGGGCCGTGCCACCCGGACGGATCACCCATCAGCGCCGCGTAGGGCGGGTTGGCCAGCAGCAGCGTCCACATCGCGTCGTACACGGCCACCGGCGTGCCGGCCAGCCGGTCCAGGAGCCGGTGGACACTCGGCGGGATGTACGCGGGAACGGTCTCGGGGCCCGGCGGCGCCAGCCCGGCCAGCCGGAACAGATGCGCGCGCTCCTCGGCCGGCAGCCGCAGTGCCCGTACGAGGGCCTCGACGACCTGGGCCGACGGGTTGGCCGCCCGGCCCTGTTCGAGGCGGGTGACGTAGTCGACGGAGACGCCGGCCAGCAGGGCCAGCTCCTCGCGCCGCAGCCCCGCCGCCCGCCGGTGCCCGCCCGCGGGCAGCCCGGCCGCCTCGGGGGAGACCCGGTCCCTGCGCAGCCGCAGCGCCCGTCCGAACTCCGTAGCCGTCATGCTCCCAGTGAACACCGCGGACGTCCGGTCTTCCTGGTACCCGTGGTCCCAGGAAGACCGGACGCCTGGCTGCCCGTACCGGCGCGCCGCAGGCTTGGCCGCATGACGACCACACTGATCACCGGAGCCAACAAGGGCCTCGGCTTCGAGACGGCCCGCCGCCTCCTCGCCGCGGGCCACACCGTCTACGCCGCCGCCCGCGACCCCGAGCGCGGCCGCCGCGCCGCCGAGGAACTGGGCGCGCGGCCCCTCGTCCTCGACGTCACCGACGACGCCTCCGTCGCCGCCGCCGTGCGGACCGTGACGGCCGGCGGCGGCCTCGACGTACTGGTCAACAACGCCGGCATCGAGCAGCGCGGCGAGCACAACTCCGTGACCGGGGCCGAGGGCACGACCGCGGACCTGCTGCGCACCGTCTTCGAGACCAACGTCTTCGGCGTGGTGCGGGTGACCCACGCGTTCCTGCCGCTGCTGCGCCGCTCCGCCGCGCCCGTCGTGGTCAACGTGAGCAGCGGCCTGGCCTCCCTGACGGGGCTCACGTCGCCGGGGAGCCCGGGGTACGGCTACCCGGGCCTCGCCTACCCGGCGTCCAAGACCGCGGTCAACGCGCTGACCGTGCAGTACGCGAAGGCGTTCCCCAAGATGCGGATCAACGCGGTCGAGCCGGGCTTCACCGCGACCGACCTGAACGGCAACACCGGTACGCAGACCGTGGCCGAGGGCGCCGAGGTGATCGTCCGGATGGCCCGGCTGGGCCCGGACGGACCGACCGGAGGCTACTTCGACGCGGCGGGCCCGCTGGCCTGGTAGGCGCCGTAGGCACTGTGGTCGCCCCAGGGTGGCCCGGTGGCCCGGTCGCCCGGTCGGCGCGGGTGGTCAGCAGCCGGCGGGAGTGGGCCTGCCGCGCGAGACCACGCGGGTGCCGTGGCCGTCCACGACACGGGCCTGGAGCGAACCGCAGGCGCACCGGGTCCACAGGGTGCCGCCCGCCGCGGTGCCGTGCGCGGACAGCACCTGGAAGGGCTCGGCGCCGTCGGGCCACCCGCAGTGCGGGCAGACGAGACCGGTCGTGCTGGGCATGGCGACTCCTCGTGCGTCAGTGGTACGTCGGGATGCGGGTGTGGGCTTCGGTCCCACCGTGGCGCCACTGACAGGGTGCGGCCACGGATCCGTTCACGTCCAGGTTGACTTTACGGACTCCACCGTGAAGCGTGCACTTCATGATTGATCTGCGCAGGCTGCACGTGCTTCGGGCCGTCTCCCACTACGGCACCGTCACCGCGGCGGCCCGCGCCCTGCATTTCACCACCTCGGCCGCCTCCCAGCAGATCCGGCAGCTCGCCCGGGACCTGGGCGTCGACCTGCTGGAGCCGCAGGGGCGCGGGGTGCGGCTCACCGCCGCCGCGGAGAGCCTGCTGGAACACGCCGACGCGATCGAGGCCCGCTGGGACGAGGCCGAACAGGATCTGCGGGCCGGGGAGGGGGCCCCGGCCGGACCGCTGCGGGTGACGGGGTTCCCGGTGGCCGTCTCCGTCCTGCTGGCCCCGATGGCGGCCCGGCTGCGCGAGCGGCACCCCCGGCTGTCGGTGCGGATCCGGGAGGTCGAGGTGGCGGAGAGCTTCGACCTGCTCTTCGAGGGGGAGAGCGATCTGGCGGTGGTGGAGGCGACTCCGGTCAGCCCGCCTTCGGCCGACACGCGCTTCGAACAGCGGCCGCTCCTGGACGAGCCGTTCGACCTGGTCGTCCCCCTGGACCATCCGCTGGCCGGACGGGCGGAGGCCGACCTCGCCGACGTGGCCCACGAGCCCTGGATCGCGCCGCTGCCGCAGAGTCCCTGCCGGACGCACATGGTGGCGGCCTGCGGTGCCGCCGGGTTCACCCCCGACGTGGTCCATCTCGCGGTGGACTGGAACGTCACGGCCCACCTGGTCGCGCACGGGCTCGGCGTCGCGCTGGTGCCCCGGCTCGCCCGGCTCACCCCCGAGCTGCCGATCGTCCGCGTGCCCTGCGCCGGCCGGCCGCACCGCAAACTGCTGACCTGCACGCGCGGCGGTGGGCACCGTCGCGCGGCGGTCGCGGCGGCGCTGGAGGAGCTGCGCACGCTGGCCGCCGCCGCGGTGGACCGGCACACGGCGTGACACACGGCGGGACCGGAGCTCGGCCGAGCTCCGGTCCCGTACGACGTGCTCTCGCGCCGGTCAGGCGGCGATGGCCTCGTCCGCGTGGCCGTGCAGCCGGGCCACGACCTCGGTCAGCTGGGCGGCCACCTCGGCGTCGTCGGCCGGGTGGGTCTCGGCGAAGCGGGTCACCGAGCCGGGGATGGACAGCTTGATGTCCTCGATCACCTTGCCGCCGGCGATGCCCACGGCCTTGCGGGCCTCGTCCTGCGCCCACACGCCGCCGTACTGGCCGAAGGCGGTGCCGACCACGGCGACGGGCTTGCCGGTGAAGGCGCCGGCGCCGTACGGGCGGGACAGCCAGTCGATGGCGTTCTTCAGGACGGCCGGGATGGTGCCGTTGTACTCGGGCGAGAAGAGCAGGAAGGCCTGCGCGCCCTGGGCGGCCTCGCGCAGCTTCGCGGCGGCGGCCGGGACGCTGCCCTCGACGTCGATGTCCTCGTTGTAGAAGGGGATCTCGGCGAGCCCCTCGAACAGCTGCACCTCGGCGCCCTCCGGTGCGAACCTGACGGCCGCCTCGGCGAGCTGGCGGTTGTGCGAACCGGCGCGAAGGCTGCCGACGAGCGCAAGGATGCGGACAGACATGAGTACTCCCACTGCTGGAACACGTGTCGGCAGGCGTGCCGAAACACTGCGGTAACAAATCCGGACCGGGGTCCGTTTAATTTCTAACATCTCAAACGGACCGCGGTCCAGTTCTCTTCCCGATGCTTTACGCTGGCTTCATGTCCGCCGCCCCGCCGCCCTTCCCGCAGCCCCAGGAGAACGCCGGTCCGCCCGAGCTGCTGCAACTCGGCACCGGGACCGCCGAGGACGAGCCCTGCCTGCGCGCCGACGCCGCGCGCAACCGCGCCCGGCTCCTGGAGGCCGCCGAGCGGCTGGTGGCCGAGCACGGCGCGGGCGCCCTCACCATGGAGGCGGTGGCCGCCGCGGCCTGCGTGGGCAAGGGCACGGTCTTCCGCCGCTTCGGCGACCGCACCGGACTCCTCGCGGCACTGCTCGACCACTCGGAGCGCAAGTTCCAGGCCGCGCTCCTGAGCGGTCCGCCGCCGCTGGGCCCGGGCGCACCTCCGGTCGAGCGGCTGCGGGCCTTCGGCTGCGCGCTGCTGCGCCGCTCCATCGACGAACTGGACCTCCTCCTGGCCGGGGAACCCAGCGCCGAACGCCGCCACACCTTCCCGCCGCGCCGCTTCCTGCGCCACCATGTGGCCCTGCTGCTGCGGGAGGCCGTGCCGGACGCCGACAGCGAACTGCTCTCGCACACCCTCATGGCCTACCTCGACGCCGCCCTGATCCACCACCTCACCCGGCAGTGCGGGCTGCCCGCCGAACGCGTGCGGGAGGGCTGGCTCGACCTGGTCGCGCGGGTCACCCGCACCGAGGCCCCGGCCCCCGGGGCCGTGCCCCCGGCCGTCGCGCCGTCGGCCTGAACTGAGTACGCCGCGGACGGCGTTGCCCCGCCCGACGCCTCCCGTCCGGCTTCTGCCAGGATGCCGTACGTCATGGTGCAGATACCGAATCCACCGCCCTCCGACCCCTCCGCACCGCGCTCCGTGCCCACGAGCGCCGATGTGGCCCGGCTGGCCGGTGTGTCGCGCGCGACCGTCTCCTACGTCCTCAACAACACCGGCGCCGTACGGATCAGCGAACCCACCCGCCGCCGCGTCCGCGAGGCCGCCCGGGAACTGGGCTACGTCCCGCACGCCGCGGCCCGCTCACTGCGCGCCGGGCACAGCCGCATGGTCCTGATGCCGGCGCCGTCCTTCCCCGCCGGCCCGCTCTACAGCCGGTTCCTCAGCGAACTCCAGTGGGCGCTCGGCCGCCTCGACTACACCGTCGTCCAGTACGGCACCGTCGGCCTGCGCGGCGACGAGGCCGCCCGCGCCTGGGCCGAACTCCGCCCGGTCGCCGTCCTCGCACCCGGCTCCGACCTCGGCCCCCAGGGCGTGGAGGTCCTCAAACGCTCCGGCGCCCGGGCGATCGTCACCCTCGGTCCCGAAGCCGTCGACGGAGCGCACGCGCTGCTCACGGACCAGGCGGGCGTCGGCCGCGGCGCGACCCGCCACCTGTACGACCGCGGACGCCGCAGAATCGGGGTCGTCGTGCCCGCGGAAGGCGGCCTCGACGTCTTCTCGGCGCCGCGCCTCGCGGGCGCCCGCGAGGCCGTGTCCGGGACCGGCGCCACCGTCACCGAGCTGCCCCTCGCCTACGACGAAGGGGACGCCGCCCGCCTCGCGGCGCGCTGGCGCCCCCTGGGGCTCGACGCGGTGTTCGCGTACAACGACGAGTACGCGATGCTGCTGATGCGGGCCCTCCAGGACGAGGGCCTCGACATCCCCGGCCACGCCGCCGTGATCGGCGCCGACGACCTGATGCTGGGCCGGCTGCTGCGGCCCCGGCTGAGCACCGTCCACCTGGAACTGCCCGCCGGCCGCGACCTGGCCGCACTCGTCGACCGGGCGGTGCACGACCCCGGCGCCGCGCCCGAACGCCACAAGGTGCTGGGCGCCACGGTGGTGCACCGGGAGTCGAGCTGACCGGCGGCCGAACCGCCCGCTACTGGCCTTCCTGGCCGTCCTGCCCGGCCTGGGCCTGCTGCTCGGCGACCGCCTTGCGGACCTCGTCCATGTCCAGCTTCCGGGCCTGGCCGATCACGTCGGTGAGGGCCGCCTCCGGCAGCGCGCCCGGCTGTGCGAACACGGCCACCTGGTCCCGCACGATCATCAGCGTCGGGATCGAACTGATGCCGAAGGCCTGCGCCAGCTCGGGCTGCGCCTCGGTGTCCACCTTGCCGAACACCAGGTCCGGGTTGGCCTCCGCCGCCTTCTCGTAGACCGGCCCGAACTGCTTGCACGGACCGCACCACTCCGCCCAGAAGTCGATCAACACGAACTCGTTGTCCGTGACCGTCTGGTCGAAGTTCTCCTTGGTGAGTTCCACGGTGCTGGTCATGAGGTGATCCCTCTTCCTGGTTTCGGGGGAGAAGCCGTCGGCACAACACTGCCGACCTGGTGGG
The DNA here is from genome assembly GCF_027947575.1 of Streptomyces rubrogriseus. Taxonomy (NCBI): domain Bacteria; kingdom Bacillati; phylum Actinomycetota; class Actinomycetes; order Kitasatosporales; family Streptomycetaceae; genus Streptomyces; species Streptomyces rubrogriseus. The sequence continues at coordinate 3,434,470 of NZ_CP116256.1, forward strand.
TATTCCGCGCACGTACCCATGTGGCCACGTGGCACACCACCCACCAGACTGACCCCATGACGCAATCGGATTCCCTCACGTACGACGTCGTCGTGATCGGCGCGGGCCCCGTCGGCGAGAACGTCGCCGACCGCACCCGGGCGGCCGGACTGTCCACCGCGATCGTGGAGAGCGAACTGGTCGGCGGCGAATGCTCCTACTGGGCGTGCATGCCCAGCAAGGCCCTGCTGCGCCCGGTCCTGGCCCGCGCGGACGCCCGCCGCCTGCCCGGCCTCGCCCAGGCGGTCCAGGAACCCCTCGACGCCGCGGCCGTCCTCGCCCGCCGGGACGAGTTCACCTCGCACTGGAAGGACGACGGCCAGGTCCAGTGGGTCGAGGGCATCGGCGCCGACCTGTACCGCGGACAGGGACGGCTCGCCGGACCGCGCACCGTGGAGGTGGCCGGTCCCGACGGCGCCCGCCGGACCCTGACCGCCCGGCACGCCGTCGCCGTCTGCACCGGCAGCGCCGCCGCCCTGCCCCCGCTGCCCGGACTCGCCGAGGTACGCCCCTGGACCAGCCGCGAGGCCACCAGCGCCGAGCGCGCGCCCGGCCGGCTGATCGTGGTCGGCGGCGGAGTCGTCGCCGTCGAGATGGCCACCGCCTGGCAGGCCCTCGGCTCCCGGGTGACGATGCTGGTCCGCGGCGACGGCGGCCTGCTCGCCCGCATGGAGCCGTTCGCCGGGGAACTGGTCGCCGAGGCGCTCACCGAGGCCGGCGTGGACATCCGCAGCGGCGTCTCCGTCGAGTCCGTCACCCGCGAGAACGGCACCGTCGTCGCCGTCACCGACACCGGCGACCGCCTGGAGGCCGACGAGATCCTCTTCGCCACCGGCCGGACGCCGCGCACCGGCGACATCGGACTGGACACCGTCGGCCTGAAGCCGGGTTCCTGGCTGCCGGTCGACGACAGCCTCCGCGTGGAGGGCAGCGACTGGCTCTACGCCGTCGGCGACGTCAACCACCGCGCCCTCCTCACCCACCAGGGCAAGTACCAGGCCCGCATCGCCGGTGCCGCCATCGCCGCCCGCGCCTCCGGGGTGCCGATCCTGGAGTCCGACCCCTGGGGCGCGCACGCCGCGACCGCCGACCACGACGCCGTGCCCCAGGTGGTGTTCACCGACCCCGAGGCCGCGTCCGTCGGCCTGACCCTGGCCGAGGCCGAGCAGGCGGGACACCGGGTCCGCGCCGTCGACGTCCCCATCGCGGTGGCCGGGTCGAGCCTGTACGGCGACGGCTACAAGGGCCGCGCCCGCATGGTGGTCGACCTGGAGGAGGAGATCGTCCGCGGCGTCACCTTCGTCGGCCCGGGCGTCGGCGAGATGATCCACTCCGCGACGATCGCCGTCGCCGGCCGGGTACCGATCAGCCGCCTGTGGCACGCGGTCCCGTCGTACCCGACGATCAGCGAGGTGTGGCTGAGGCTGCTGGAGACCTACCGGGACAACTGACGGTCCGGCCGGCCCGGCCCGGACCCGGCGAGCGGAGCAGCCCGGCCCGTGCGGGCGGGCGGTCAGGCCGCCGGGCCGGGCAGCTCGAATCCCAGCGCCGACGCCGCCCGCCGCGGCGTCGGCTGGGACCAGAGCTCCGCCATCGCCGCGTTCGAGGCCAGCGAGCGCGGCTCGGCCCGGTCCAGGTACAGCGTGCCGTCGAGGTGGTCCGTCTCGTGCTGCACGATCCGGGCCGGCCAGCCCGCGAACACCTCGTCCACCGCCCGGCCGTGCTCGTCCCGTGCCCGCAGCCGCACCTCGGCGTGGCGCGCCACCACCGCCTGCCAGCCCGGCACGCTCAGGCACCCCTCGAAGAACGCGGCCCGCCCGGCGCCGACCGGCTCGTACGACGGGTTCACCAGCACCCGGAACGGCTGCGGCACCCGCCCCCGCGCCACCCGCACCTCGTCCGGCACCGGCGCCGGGTCCTCGATCACCGCGACCCTCAGCCCCACCCCGACCTGCGGCGCGGCCAGGCCGACGCCGGGCGCCGCGTGCATGGTCAGCCGCAGTGCCTCGACGAACCGCTCGAAGATCGCGGGCGCCAACTGCCCGTCGTACGGCTCGGCCGCACGGCGCAGCACCGGATCCCCGGCCGCGACGATCGGCAACGGGCCGCCGACGGCGAGCAGTTCCTCGACCCGCTCGGCCAGCGGGGCACGATCACTCGGAGTTCCCATCGCGGTTCCCATCGCGTCAGGATGCCACGCCACGAGTCACCGCTCAGAGTTCCGCGAAGTCGCCCGCGAGGGCCGAGGCGATCCGCAACTGGGCGTCGGCCTCCTCCTGCCGACCCTGTCGTTCCAGGGTGCGGCCCAGCATCAGCCGGGCGTAGTGCTCGACGGGATCGCGCTCGACGACGACCCGCAGCTCGGCCTCCGCCCGCCGCAGCTGGGCCGAGTGGTAGTACGAGCGCGCCAGCAGCAGCCGGGGGCCGGTCTGCTCGGGCACCTGCGCGACCAGTCCGTCCAGGACGCGCGCCGCGGCGGCGTAGTCCTTGGCGTCGAAGAACATCCGCGCGCGCTCCCAGCGCTCCGCCGGCGTTCCGTGGTCGTAGTACGTCATGTCCACTGGAAACCTCCTTCGCGCCCTCCAACCACGCCACACGGTTGAACATTCCACTACTGGTGGAGGTGCCCGGTGGTGCGCGCGGGGACGCCGTCGCCCGCCACGGTGACGGCCCGCGGTCCGTCTGACGCGAAGGCCCCGCCGGGTCTAGGTTGGGCGGCATGAGCAACCTTGATCGCGAGGCCGTACCCAGTCTCTGCGGCGGCCGCGGCTTCGTGGTGACGGAGCCCGTACGGGAACTTCTCAGCCCTCGCAACGTCAAGCTCGGCGAGTCCACCGAGGTCCGCCGACTGCTGCCCAACCTGGGCCGGCGCATGGTCGGCGCCTGGTGCTTCGTCGACCACTACGGCCCCGACGACATCGCCGACGAGCCCGGCATGCAGGTGCCACCGCATCCGCACATGGGCCTGCAGACGGTGAGCTGGCTGCACGAGGGCGAGGTACTGCACCGCGACTCCACCGGCAGCCTGCAGACCATCCGCCCGCGCCAGCTGGGCCTGATGACCTCCGGCCGCGCGATCAGCCACTCGGAGGAGAGCCCGCGCCCGCACGCGCGCCTCCTGCACGGCGCGCAGCTGTGGGTGGCCCTCCCGGACGCGCACCGCCACACCGACCCGCGCTTCGAGTTCCACGCCGAGCTGCCCCGGGTCACCGCCCCGGGCCTGGCCGCCACCGTGCTCCTCGGCACCCTCGACACCGCCACCTCGCCCGGCACCACGTACACCCCGCTCGTCGGCGCCGACCTGGCCCTCACCGGCGGCACGGACGTACGCCTGCCGCTGGAACGGGACTTCGAGTACGCCGTACTGGCCATGAGCGGCGAGGCCCACGTCGACGGCGTGCCCCTGGTGCCGGGCTCGATGCTCTACCTCGGCTGCGGCCGCGACGGGTTGCCCCTGCGGGCCGACTCGGACGCGGGGCTGATGCTCCTGGGCGGCGAGCCGTTCGACGAGGAGCTGATCATGTTCTGGAACTGGATCGGACGGTCCCAGGAGGAGATCGAGCAGGCCCGCCGGGACTGGACGGAAGGCTCCCGGTTCGGGGAGGTGAAGGGCTACGACGGTGCTCCGCTGCCCGCACCGGAACTGCCGGCGGTGCCGTTGAAGCCGCGGGGCAGGCTGCGCTGACCCGGTAGACGGCCGAGTGGTGCGACGCCGGCACCGACCGGTCGGCGTCGCCGGCCGTCCCGCACCGGTCCTGGGTCCAGTAAACTGTCGGCGGGTGCTCTTCGGCAGCAGGAGCCTGCCCGACGCAGGGGGCGGGAAGACGGGAGCATCGTGTCGGTGGCACAACCATGGGGCATACGTGTGCCCTCGTCCGGCGGGAGTGACGACTCGGGGACATCCTGGCAATGGCGGGAGACCTCGGTTCTGCTGGTCGAGGACGACCCGGGGGATGCCCTGCTGGTGGAGGAACTCGTCGCCGACAGCACGGTGAAGATGGACCTGCGCTGGGTCCGTTCGATGGCCGAGGCACGCGAGGCGCTCGCGGTCCAGAGACCCGACTGCGTCCTCCTGGATCTGAACCTGCCGGACACCCAGGGCCTGGAAGCGGTGTCCGGCATTCGAGTCCACGCCGATCAGGTCGCCGTCGTCGTGCTCACCGGCCTCGCGGAGGAGGAGACAGGACTGGCGGCGGTCGCGGCCGGGGCCCAGGACTACCTCGTCAAGGGGCGTGTCGAGCCCGAGCTGTTCGGGCGGGCGGTGCGCTACGCGATCCAGCGCAAGCAGGCCGAGCAGGCGGCCGTGGCCCTGCAGGCGAGTCAGATGCAGGCTCAGGAGAACGCCCGGCTGGAGCGCGGCCTGCTGCCCCGCCCCCTGCTGCACGACGCCACGGTGGACGTCGTGACCCGCTACCGGCCCGGCCGCGCGCACGCACTGCTCGGCGGCGACCTGTACGACATCGTGCAGAGCACCGACGGCGCCGTACACGCGCTCATCGGCGACGTCTCCGGACACGGGCCCGACGAGGCGGCCCTCGGTGTCGCACTGCGCATCGCCTGGCGCACCCTCGTGCTCAGCGGCGTCACCGGCGCCGAACAGATAGCCCGGCTGGAGGAGATCCTGGTGGCCGAGCGCGGCGGACCGCAGGTCTTCGCCACGCTGACGAGCCTCACCAGACGACCGGGGGAACCGCATGTGCGGATGATCCGTGCCGGGCACCCCGGACTGCTGCTGCGCACCGGCGACCGAGTGGAGTGGGTGGAGGTCGACGGCGGTCCCGCGCTGGGCGTCGTACCCGATGCCGCGCGCTGGCCGGTGCAGGAACTGAAGGTGCCGCAGGACGCGGCCCTGGTGCTGTTCACCGACGGGCTCTTCGAGGGACACATCGGCCGTGGCAGGGAGCGGCTGGGCGAGGAAAGGCTGCTGCACATGGCGCGGGAGGTGGCGACCCTGCCCCCGGACGCCTTCGTCGACGAGCTGATCGAGCGGGCCGAATCACTTGCGGAGAGCCAGGGCGGCCTGGCCGACGACGTGGCCGTGCTGCACCTGCGCTGGAAATGAGACGGGCGAACGAGAACGGTGTCGGAGAACACGGTGGGTGAGGAGACGGGCGGTCGGCGCATGGGCCGGCGGCTGACGGTGCAGGGCTGGTTCCAGGTGGTCCTGGCGCTGATGGTGCTCATGGTGGTGGGCGGCAGCGTCGTGGGTGCCCGGCTGCTGGAGGAGACGTCGGACGTCACCGACCGGCTGACCGACCGCTTGCAGCCGGCTCAGACGGAGACGTACAGACTGCAGGCGGCGCTGATCAACCAGGAGACCGGGGCGCGCGGTTACGCCATCGCCGGCGACCGCCAGTTCCTCGCCCCCTACACGCAGGGCAAGGCGGAGGAGACCCGGGCGGCGGCGCGGCTGCGTGAGCTGATCGGGGACCAGCCCCGGCTGCTCGCGGACCTGGAGGCGGTGGAGCGCCAGGCGGCCGACTGGCGGCGCACCTACGCCGAGCCGCTCGTGGCCGACGTGTCCTCCGGCGAGCCCCGAACGTCCGTCCGGGCCACGGTTGAGCGGGGGAAGAAGGTCTTCGACGAGATCCGCGACGCCTGGGAGACCCAGAACGCGGACCTTGCCGAGGCCGTGGCGGACGGCAAGGAGGACCTCGCCGGGGCACGTACCGATCGCAACGTGATCCTCGGTGCCATGGTGGTGGTCTTCCTGCTGGCCGGTGGGGTTCTGGCCGTCCTCATCAAGGTGCTGGTGGACCGTCCCGTCCAGGCCCTCGGCGAAGCCTCCCGCCGGGTGAGCGACGGTGACTTCGACCATGTGATCCTCGGTGGCGGGCCGGCCGACCTCGCCGCGGTGGCGGACGCGGTCGAGGGCATGCGGCAGCGGATCGTCGCCGAGCTCGACGCCTCCCACCGCCAGCAGGAGGTACTCACCCGGCAGACCGCCGACCTGGACGCTCAGGCAGTGGAACTGCGCCGTTCCAACGCCGAACTGGAGCAGTTCGCCTACGTCGCCTCCCACGACCTGCAGGAACCGCTGCGCAAGGTGGCCTCCTTCTGCCAGCTGCTGGAGAAGCGGTACGGCGACGAACTCGACGACCGCGGCCGGCAGTACATCGACTTCGCCGTCGACGGGGCCAAGCGCATGCAGGTACTCATCAACGACCTGCTCACCTTCTCGCGGGTCGGGCGCCTCAACGACGCCCGGGTCGAAGTCGACCTCGACCAGGTCCTCACCAAGGCCCTGGCCAACCTGGACACGGCCATCACGGAGACCGGCGCACACGTCGAACGACCGGAGCGGCTCCCCAAGGTGGTCGGCGATCCGATGCTGCTGGGCATGGTCTGGCAGAACCTGGTCGGCAACGCCGTCAAGTTCCGGCACCCCGACCGCGTCCCGAAGGTCGGGATCACCTGCGAAGAGGACGCGGACAGCCCCGGTACCTGGCGACTGTGCGTCACCGACAACGGCATCGGCATTCCCGAGGAGTTCGCGGAGAAGGTCTTCGTCATCTTCCAGCGGCTGCACGGCCGGGACGCCTACGGCGGCACCGGCATCGGACTGGCCCTGTGCAAGAAGATCGTCGAACACCACGGCGGTCACATCCGGCTCGACACCGGCCACACCGGCGGCACTCGCATCTGCTTCACCCTGCCCTCCGGCGGCGGCACCGCCGACGGCACCGACTCCCACACCGAGGACAAGACCCTGTCATGACCACCTATGACGCCACCCCCATCGACGTGCTCCTCGTCGAGGACGACCCGGGCGACGAGCTGATGACCCGCGAGGCGTTCGAGGACAACAAGATCGGCAACACCCTGCACGTCGTGCGGGACGGCGAGGAAGCCCTCGACTTCCTCTACCGACGTGGCCGGCACGCCGAGGCCCCGCGGCCCGACCTCATCCTGCTCGACCTCAACCTGCCCAAGTACGACGGGCGTCAGGTGCTGGAGAAGATCAAGTCCGATCAGGATCTGAGCGACATCCCCGTCGTGGTGCTCACCACCTCGTCGGCCGAGGAGGACATTCTCCGCAGCTACAAGCTGCACGCGAACGCCTACGTCACCAAGCCCGTCGATCTGGACCAGTTCATCGCCGCGGTCCGCCAGATCGACGACTTCTTCGTGCAGGTGGTACGCCTGCCCCGGCGCCCGGCCTGACACGGCGGTTTGCCTGTACGGTCGCGATGAGTACCCTCGGTGCTGGTACTTGGGAAGGCAGGTACGCCCGCGTCGGCCGGTTGTCGAAGCCGCCGCGGAAGGAAGCCGACCCGCGTCCTGAGGAGTCACTCGATTGAGTCCGACCGGCTCAGACAGTTCGTCGCGTATTCCGGAGCATGTGACCTCGTCCGTGGGCGCGTCGTGGATGCGGGCGCCCTGCCCGGTACTGGTCGCCGACGCCGTCGGCGTCGTGGTGGAGGCCAACGCGCGGGCCGCGGCCCTGTTCCCGGAGCCACTGCGCGGAGCCCGCCTGGCGGATGTGGCGCCCTCCTGGCTCGCCGAGGCGCACCAGCGGGTCGTCCTCACCGGTGAGGACTCGACAGAGCCGGTGCGCGGCCGTCACGCGCAGTGGTCGCTGGAGGGACACGCGACCCTGGGACCGGACGGCACCGTGGTGTGGTGGCTTGCCGACGACACCGAACGGGCACGGACCCAGGCGGCGCTGCGCAGTGAACAGGAGCGCAACGCCTTCCTGACGGAGGCGTCGACCCAGATGCTGGCCTCGTTGAATCTCGACCGGTGCACGGAGCTGGCCGTGACGCTGGCTGCCGAACATCTGGCCGACGCGGCCGTCCTGGTCGCCCCCGCGGCCGGCAAACGCCATCCGCTGGCCATCGGATTCGACGGAAGCGTCTCGCACCGCTCGCTGCAGATGGACCCGTCGACGGTGCCCGGTCTGGCCGAGGCCCTGCAGGGCTTCCCGCCCGTGCCGTCGCGGTGGATCGATCCGGCGGTGCTGCCCGACTGGGCGGTTCCGGACGGTTTCACCGGCCCGGTCGGATCAGTGGTCGTCACTCCACTGCCCGGCCCCGGTTTCCCGGCCGGGGCGCTGATCCTGCTGCGTCGCAGCGGCCGTGACGCGTTCGGCCCCGCTGAGGAAACGTTCGCCCGGGTGTTCGCCGCCCGGGCGGGAGCAGCGCTGTCCGCTGCCCGCCTCTACCAGGGCCAGGCCGACGTCACCGCCACACTCATGGCCGACCTGCTGCCTCCCCTGCTGCGACAGGCACAGGGAGTGGAGTTCGCGGGCGGCTACCGCACGGCGAAGGACACCGAACGCGTCGGAGGGGACTTCTACGACGTGCATCCCGGAGCCGGACCCGACGACGAGATCCTCGCGGTACTGGGCGACGTGTGCGGCAAGGGCCTCGATGCCGCCGTCCTGACCGGCAAGATCCGCAATACGCTCCAGGCGCTGCTGCCGATGGCCGACGATCACCAGAAACTGCTGGCACTGCTCAACGGGGCCCTCATCAACAGCCGGCACACCCGCTTCGCAACCCTGGTCCTGGCCTCGGTGCTGCGGCAGGGCAGCCTCACCCGGCTACGGCTGACCAGCGCCGGCCACCCCGCGCCGTTGATCCTCCGGCGCGACGGCACGGTGCGGGAAGCGGCGACCTCGGGCACGCTGATCGGCGTACTGCCCGACATCAGGTCCACCACCGTCGAGGCCAGCCTGGCGCCGGGCGAAACGTGTCTGCTGTTCACCGACGGTGTCACCGAGGCGAAGGGCGGACCACTGGGCGAGGCGATGTTCGGCGAGGAGCGCCTGCGTGCCGCGCTCGGAGAGTGCGCCGGCCTGCCCGCCGAAGCCGTCGTCGAACGTGTCCAGATGCTCGTGTCCGAGTGGATCGACGACAACCGGCACGACGACATCGCCGTCATGGCGATCACCGCGCCCCACACCACGCATCTGGCAGCCGTGGACGGACACACCCCGGGCAGGTACACCGCGTGACCCCCTCTCCCATCACCCGCACGGACAGGACCGGCTTGCTGGAGCGAGCCCGCGAGAACCTGTGGCAGGCCGTGAGCCAGCGGGACGAGTACGCCGCCGGTCAGGTGGTCTTCGCCGCCCTGGACGCCGGAGCCGACGCCGAGGACGTCCTGCTGGAAGTCATCGCTCGGGTACAGGGAAGGGTCGGCGCCGAGTGGGCCGCCGACCGGTTCAGCGTCGCCCAGGAGCACGCGGCCACCGCCATCCACGACCGGATCATCGCCGCCATGGCCCACCGCACACCCGTCGCGGCCACCCCGGGCGGGACCAGCCTGGTGACGGTCGCCTGTGTGGACGGCGAGTGGCATGCCCTGCCGGCCCGGATACTGGCCGAGGTCCTGCGGCTGCACGGCCACCGGGTGGACTTCCTCGGCGCGCAGGTCCCCACCCCGCACCTGATCGCCCACCTGCACCAGACCGCTCCCACCGCGCTCGCGCTGTCCTCCTCCCTCGCCACCCGCCTGCCCAGCGCCCACGCGGCGATCACCGCAGCCCAGGCCACCGGCGTGCCCGTCATCGCCGGGGGCGCGGCCTTCGCCACCGACGGCCGGTACGCCCGTCGGCTCGGTGCCGACGCATGGGCCCCCGACGCCCGCACCGCCGCCACCCTCCTCGACCGCGGACTGTCCCGCCCGGACACCGGCGCGATGCGGCAGCCGCTGGAGGACCTGCCTCACCTGGCCGACCAGGAGTACACCATGGTCGTGCGTGCGAAACGCCGGCTGGTGAAGAACACCCTGGCCGGGCTGGAAGAGCGGCTGCCCGCCATGGGCGCCTACACAGACGCCCAGCGCGAACGCACGGCCGAAGACGTCGCTCACATCCTGGACTTCCTCGCCACCGCCCTCTACCTCGACGACACCCGCCTGTTCACCGGCTTCCTCGACTGGACCGGCGACATCCTGCGGGCCCGCGGGGTACCCGCGCGGGTACTCGACCCCGCTCTGGCCCTGCTCCAGGACGAACTGCGGGACTTCCCCCGCGCCCTCGCCCTGCTCACCCGGGGCCGCGCAGCGCTCGACGGCAGCTCGCACCCCCACACGATCCCCCGGCTCCGTGACGACGCATGACCACGCACTACGACGACAGCTTCGGCCTGACCACGACCTGGGACGACAACGGGAACGCCCGTATCCGCATCACGGGCGATCTCGACTGGGACACCGCGGAGGAACTCACCAGGACCGCGGCGGACTGCCTGCGCACCGAGCCCGCTCCCCGCCGGCTCCGCCTGGACTGCGAGCACCTGACCCTGTGCGACTCCCTGGGCCTGGCCTCCCTGCTGATGATCCATCGACACGCCACCGAAGTCGGCACCCGGCTGCACCTGACGAATCGTCCCGCGGCCCTCCAACGGCTGTTCGAGACGACCGGCACCAGTCACGTCTTCGGCGACGCCGCGTCCGACGCGCACGACACCGACCGAGGAAACGGCGGCGAGCAGGGCCACGCCGCCGCGGCACGCGCCCCCCGTCCGCCGGCGCAGCCGTGAAGAACCGACGTCGCGTCCCGCCACCCTGCCCGTCCCGCCTCGACGCCACGCTCCCGCACGGCCGGCGAGTGGCAGGCTCACCCCCGGTCTCCCCAACCGTCCGGCGCCCAAGGAGAATGGCGGTATGAGCGTCGAAGCCGAAGTCACCGTCACCGTGGTCGATGACGTGCGGATCGTTCGGGTCGTCGGAGAATTCGACGCCGAGGGGGCCGAAGCTCTGGCGCATGCTCTCGCCCTCCCCGCCGAGAGCAGCACCTCCGGCACCGTGGTGGACCTCGCCGAGGTGACCTTCGCCGACTCCTCGTTCCTGCACACGCTGCTCGCTGCCCGGTCCCGGCACCAGAAGTCCGGCATCCCCCTGGTACTCGCCGAAGTCACACCGCTTCTCCAGCGCTTGCTGGATCTGACCGACGTCGCCCGTGCCTTCACCGTGACGCAGACGGTTCCGACCGCCACGGAAACGGTCCACGCCCGCAAGTCCAGCTCTCGCCGACAGTGAACGGTGTACATCGCACGGCCCCGGGCAGCCGCGAACCAGGCTTCGCGGGCGAGCGGGATGAAAGGCGTATATGAACACCACGGACACCGAATACGGTCGGCTGCAGCCGCCCTTCAGCGCCGCGACCGCCCGTGCTCACGTCCGGGAGCTCTTGCTGGCCCGTGCCCCCGACACCCTGCCCGTGACCATCGACGACGTCCTGCTCGTGGTCACTGAACTGATCACCAATGCCCACCGGCACGGAGGTGGCCTGACCGCCTTCGACGCCTGCCTCAAGGACGACACCATCACCATCAGCGTCACCGACGCCTCACCGGACCTGCCCCGCGCCGTACCGCACAGCCGCCCCTTGGCCCCGGGGGGCTTCGGCTGGTCGCTGATACGCCGGCTCAGTCGCCACGTGGCGATAACGCCGGTGGCGACGGGAAAGACGATCGAGGCCGTCATCGACACCGGCACCCGCACCGGTCTGGCCGAAGAACGACGTCAACGGGGCCCTGCCGGCCTTCACTAGCATCGGCCGGGCGGGTCCCCCGGTGCCGGTGCTCGTTCACCGGGTGTCAGGATGGGGCGCCATGTCGGTCGGAGGGTTTCTGCGTGTGCTGCGGGCCGCGGTGTTCGCCGCCGTCTGCGTGGTGCTCGCCGCCCTCGGACACGTGCTGATGTCGGGGGAGGGGCTGCCCTGGTGGGTACTCCTCTGTGGCGCCTCGGCCGTCGGGGCCGTCGGCTGGGCCATCGGGGCCCACGAGCGGCGTCGCCGTACGGTGGCCGGTCTGACCGTCGCCGTGCAGGCCTGCCTGCACCTCGCCTTCACGCTCGCGCAGTCCGGCGGCCGGCCGGCTGCGGCACCGGACGCTACGCAGTCCCTGCGGCAGTGGGCCGACCAGTTCCTCTGCGGCCCGGTCCCGACACCCGCCCAGGCTGTCCGGGCCCATGACATCGCGGTAGCCGCGGGTTTGCGCCACCCGGAACACGCGGGCACCCACGGGGCCGACAGCCTGGCGTCGGTCGGCCACGGCGTGGCATCCATGGCCGGAACGGGCGGCATGCATGACATGACGCACATGGCCGGCATGTCCTCCTGGGGCATGCTGGGCGCCCACTTGCTGGCCGCTCTGCTGTGCGGACTGTGGCTGGCCCAGGGCGAGAGCGCGATCTTCAAGACGGTCCGCGCCTGCGCCGACCGTGCGTTCGTGCCATTGCGGCTGGTCCTGGCCGTGCTCTGCCCCCCTCCCGCTCCGCCCTCGCTCCGGCCGGCTCCGCGGCCGAGGTGGCGGCTGCGGCAGCTCCTGCTCGTCCACGTCCTCACCACCCGGGGCCCTCCCGGGGAGACCGCTGTCGTCTGACAGCCGGAACACCGCCACCGCCCTCCGCGCGGCCGCGGTCTCCCGTCCGCGCCACCGCGCGGCGGGACTCTCCCCCTCACCCGTGCCTCCGCCGACGGTCACCGTGCCGTGCCCGGCCGGTGTGCGCGGGACCCAGGAAGGACCCACAGGACCATGACCCCTGCTCTGCCCACCGTGACCGACGAGACGGTCACCGCCTGGGCGCTCGCCGCCGCCGCGGGCGACAGCGAGGCGGTCGACCGCCTCGTCCGGGCGCTGCAACGCGATGTGCGCCGCTACGTGGCGTACCTCGCCGACGACGTGCAGACGGCGGACGACCTGACCCAGGACACGTTCCTGCGCGCCCTCACGGCACTGCCCCGGTTCGAGGGGCGTTCCTCGGCGCGCGTGTGGCTGCTGTCGATCGCCCGCCGGGCCGTCGTCGACAGTCTGCGCCGCGCCGCGTGCCGGCCCCGGACGGCGTGCACCGAGGACTGGCAGGCCGCTGCCGAACGCGCCCAGCCGACCGGGCTTCCCGGCTTCGACGAGGGCATCGCGCTGTGGGAGCTGGTCGACTCCCTGCCCGGTGAGCGCCGTGAGGCGTTCGTCCTGACCCAGCTCCTGGGGCTGCCGTACGCCGAGGCCGCCGAATTGAGCCGGTGCCCGGTCGGCACGGTGCGTTCCCGGGTGTCCCGTGCCCGGACCGCCCTGGCCGAGTGGGCCGCGGACGAGGCCGTCACCCGCCACCCGGTGGAGCCGGCCGCGGCCTGACGACCGATCAGAGCTCTCCGGCCGATGCCCGGCGCCCTCGATGCAACGGGCATCGGCCGGAACTCCCGGTCGGCACCGAGCCGTTGCGCGACGGGCGTCACATTCGACTCGGGGAACTCGCGGTGGCCTCCCTCCGACTCCTCCTGCGAGCACCACTTCGGTGGGTCGACCGGGAGAGAAGAGAGACGCACATGTCGGAGAGCCCACCGCTGCCGGACACACCGGTGACGCCACCGGCGAGCGCGGCGGCCGAAGTCCTGCCGGCCCGGTCGGACGGAGCCACCAAGCCCCTGACGGCGACCGGTGACGGCAGCGGTACGACCTGGGGAAGTCTGCGTCCCCTGCTGCTGCGCCTGCACTTCTACGCCGGCGTGGTCATCGGCCCGTTCCTCCTCGTCGCCGCGGTGACCGGACTCGCCTACACGGCCACACCGCAGATCGAGTCGATCCTCTACGAGCACGAGCTGAAGGTGACGCCGCGGGGCTCGGCGGAACCGCTCGCCGAGCAGGTGGCCGCGGCCGAACGCGCCGTCCCGGACGGCACGCTGCTGTCGGTGACCAAGGGGGCCGGGCCCTCCGACTCCACCCGCGTCGCCTTCAGCAAGGACGGGCTGGCCGAGGGCTACACGCTGACCGCGTTCGTCGACCCGTACGACCACGAGGTACTGGGCACCCTGGAAACGTTCGGGCAGTGGCTGCCGGCGCGAGCGTGGCTCGACGACCTTCACCGGAACCTGCACCTGGGCGAGTTCGGCCGCAACTACAGCGAACTCGCCGCCAGCTGGCTGTGGGTGGAGGTGCTCGGCGGGCTGGCCCTGTGGGCGGGCACTCCGCGCAACCGGCGGCGGTTGCGGCGTCTGGCGGTGCCGGGCGGTGGTGCCAAGGGGCGGCGGCGCACGATGTCGTGGCACGGTGCGGTGGGACTGTGGGCCTCGATCGGCCTGCTCGGTCTGTCGGCGACCGGCCTGACCTGGTCCGCTCACGCGGGCGCGAGCATCGGAGAGGTCCAGGACGCGCTGGGCGGCTCCACACCCGCGGTGTCCACCGCGCTTCCCGCCGTCGGCAGCGGAAAGGAAGACGCCGGGAGAACGGACGTCGGCATCGACGCGGCGGTGGCCTCCGCGCAGGACGCAGGCCTGCGCGGCGTGCTGGTCGTCACCCCGCCCGCCGAGGCCGGAACCGTGTACGTCGTGAAGGAGAACACCCGTTCCTGGCCCGTACGGCAGGACTCGGTGGCGGTCGCCCCGGCCACCGGCGAGGTGACCCAGGCCCTGCGTTTCGACGACTTCCCCGTACTGGCCAAGCTGACGAGATGGGGCATCGACGCCCACATGGGTCTGCTCTTCGGCCTGGTCAACCAGATCCTCCTGGCGCTGCTCGCGACCGGGCTGATCGCGATGATCCTGTGGGGGTACCGCATGTGGTGGCTGCGCCGTCCGACCCGCAGCGAGGGTTTCGCTCTCGGCCGTGCGCCCGCGCGCGGCGCCTGGCGGCGGATACCGGGACGCCTCCTGGCCCCCGCCGTGGTGCTCGCCGCCGTCATCGGCTACTACCTGCCCCTGTTCGGGCTGCCGTTGCTGGTGTTCCTCGTCGTGGACGTGACGGTGGGCGTGGTGCGGCGCCGCGGGACGGGGGCCGCCGCGTGATCGCCGCGAGCGGACTCCGCTGGATTCTGACGCTGATGTTCGCCGCACCCGCCCTGTACGGGCTGTGGCAGCTGGTCCGGCCGACGACGGACGTCACCGGACGGGTGGGCCACCTGCTGCACGCCGCGATGGGTGTCCTCATGATCGCGATGGCCTGGCCGTGGGGCATGGACCTGGCCGTGGCACCCCAGGTGGTCCTGTTCACCGCGGGTGCGTTGTGGTTCGTCGCGGCCTCCTTCGTCCGGCCCGGTGAGCACTCCAGGGCCGGAGCGGTGAAGGCCGCCTGGCCGCACGCCCTCATGATGGGCGCCATGGCCTGGATGGTCGCGGCGATGGGGAGTTCGGGTGCGACGGCGGGTCACGGGGGCGGTACGGGCCACGGCGGGCACGAGGGCCACGCCGCCTCCGGAGCGGGTCTCGCCTCCATGAGCCTCACCGGCACGGGACCGAGCGTGGCGTCCGCCCTGCTCGCCGTGGCCCTGACCGCGATCGGCCTGGTCTGGCTCGCCCGGGCCCTCGACCTCGCCCGGGGGCAGGCACCGTTGCCCGGGGGCGGTCCGGCACCGGCGGGTACGGACACCACCGCAGCACTCGACCCGGCCTGCCACGCGGTGATGGCGCTGGGCATGGCGGTGATGTTCGCCCTGTTCGCGTAGGGGGTGGCCGGGCGGCGTCCCCGCGGGACTTGGCGGGCACCTGCGAGTACGGTCCCGGCCCACCCGCGGTCCCGCCCGGTGACAGGCGTCACTTTCATCCCGGGGAACTCACGTGCCGACGCGTCCGACTCCTGTACCGGTGCGGCTCGGTCCAGTGGAAGCCGTACGACGCGCGAGCCGATCGGGAGAGTCGACAGATGGCGCAGACACGGCAATCCGCTTCCCGTGCGCAGCCCGGCCCGGTGCACCGCATCGTGCCGCCTCCCGCCCTGTTCGGGTTCCTCGTGCTGCTGGCACTGGCGTTCGCCGCCTCCTACGCCGTCGGCAGGGGCGTCGGCCCCGTCGCCCCCGGCATGCACGGCCCCGGGATCACCCAGGACGGTCAAGGGGACGGCGGCACGGACACGGAAGACGACGACATGGGCGGCATGAACCACGGGGGCGGGCACTGATGGCCGGCGAACCGACGTCCGTACAGGAGGTGACCGACCTCGCTGTCGGCGGCATGACCTGCGCGGCCTGCGTGACGCGGGTGGAGCGGAAGCTGGCCAAGCTGGACGGCGTCAGCGCGAGCGTGAACCTGGCCACCGGGCGGGCCCGGGTGCACCATCCGCCCGAGGTGCTCCCGGAGCGGCTCGTCGCCGCCGTCGAACAGGCCGGATACACCGCCGCGCTGCCCCAGCCCGTCGAAGAGCGGCGCCGCGGGAGCGATGTCGACGCCGGGACGGAGGCACGGCGGGAACGCGACCGGCTGACGGTCACGGCCCTGCTCGCCGTCCCCGTGCTGGTCCTGTCCATGGTCCCCGACTGGCAGTTCCGCAACTGGCAGTGGCTGTGCTTCGTGCTCGCCGCGCCCGTCGTGGCCTGGGGAGCCTGGCCCTTCCACCGGCGGGCGGCGCGGGCACTGCGGCACTCGACGTCGACCATGGACACCCTGGTGTCGCTGGGTGTCGTGGCCTCCTTCGCCTGGTCCTCCTACGCCCTGTTCCTCGGCGGCGCCGGCGACCCGGACATGCGGATGCCCTTCAGCCTGGTGCCGACGGCGTCGGACGGCGTCGCCCACGTCTACCTGGAGGCGGCCGTCGGCGTCCCCCTGTTCGTCCTGGCGGGCCGGTACCTGGAGGCGCGGGCCCGCCGTGGCACCGGAGCGGCCCTGCGCTCACTGGCGGAGCTGGCCGTCAAGGAGGTCGCCGTACGCGACGGCACGGGCGGGCGTCGCATCCCGGTCGAGGACCTCCGGGTGGGGCAGGTCTTCGTCGTGCGGCCCGGAGAACGCGTGGCCACCGACGGCACGGTCGTCGAAGGCAGTTCGGCCGTCGATCTCTCCCTGGTCACCGGGGAGAGCGAACCGGCCGAGGTCGCTCCCGGCACGGCCGTGATCGCCGGCAGCGTGAACGTCGGCGGCCTGCTGGCGGTGCGGGCCACCGCGGTCGGCGCCGACACCCGACTTGCCCGCATCACCCACCTGGTCACCGAGGCGCAGGCGGGCAAGGCGCGGGCACAGCGCCTCGCCGACAGGGTCGCCGGCGTCTTCGTCCCGGTCGTGCTCACCCTGGCCGCCACCGTCCTCGGCTTCTGGCTCGGCGCCGGTGCCGCTCCCCAGGCGGCGATCACCGCGTCCGTGGCCGTCCTGGTCGTCGCCTGCCCCTGCGCCCTCGGCCTCGCCACCCCGACCGCCCTGATGGCAGCCACCGGCCGTGGCGCCCAACTGGGCGTCCTGGTCAGCGGTCCGCAGGCCCTGGAAGGACTGCGGCACATCGACGTCGTGGTCCTCGACAAGACCGGCACCCTGACCTCCGGACACATGAGCGTCGTCCGGGTCACGGCGATGCCCCGGGGCATCGGCGAGGAGCAGGCGGTCAGGCTGGCCGGTGCGGTCGAAGAGGGCTCCGAACACCCCTTGGGCCAAGCCGTCACGGCGTACGCCCGGCGCACCATGCCGAAGGGGACGCTGCCGGAGGTGACCGACTTCGCCGCTCTGCCGGGACGGGGCGTGCGGGGCAAGGTCGAAGGACGCCTCGTGGAGGTCACGGCTCCGGACGACGAGCTGCCCGTACCGCTCGACGAGGCGATGTCCGGCGCGGAGTCGGCCGCCCACACGCCCGTCGTGGTCCGCGTCGACGGGGTGACCGAGGCGCTCGTCGAGGTCGGCGACGTACTGCGGCCGGGCAGCTACCGGGCCGTGGACCGGCTGCGGCGCCTGGGCGTACGGCCGGTACTGGCCACCGGAGACCGGGAGGCATCCGCCCGCGCCGTCGCCACCGCCCTGCGCATCGACGACGTACACGCCCGCCGCACCCCCGAGGACAAGGCCCGGCTCGTCCGCGAACTACGAGAACAGGGCTACCGGGTCGCCGTCGTCGGAGACGGAGTCAACGACGCCGCGGCCCTGGCCGGAGCCGACCTCGGCATCGCGATGGGCACCGGCACCGACGTGGCGATCGGAGCCGCCGACGTCACCCTGGTCCGGGGAGACATCGACGCCCTCGCCGACGCCGTCCGTCTCTCCCGCAGCACGCTGGCCACCATCCGAGTCAACCTGCTGTGGGCCTTCGGATACAACGTCGTGACCGTGCCGCCGGCCATGGTCGGCCTGCTCAACCCGATGCTGGCCGCCGCGGTGATGTCCGTCAGCTCACTCCTCGTGGTCGGCAACAGCCTGCGGCTGCGTGCCTGGCAGCCGTCACGGGTCCGCAGCCGTTTGTCCGACTCGACCGCCCGCGGGGAGAGCCTTCGATGACACCCTCCGCCTGGACCCCCACGCCGCGCCGACTCGCGGACACGGCCCTGGCCGCCCTGGCACCGATCTGCGCCTGCGTGTTGGCCCTGGGCGCGCTCGCGGTCTGGACCGTTACGGGCAACGCCGGTACCCCCGCACGCATCGGTGTCACCGACGCACGGCTCTTCCTCCCGTCCCGAGGAGTTCCGGAGACGGCGGCGTTCTTCGAGATCATCAACACCGGGGGCGCCCAGGACCGGCTGGTCGGGGTGACTTCGTCCGACGTGCCTGGGGGCATCTCGCTCAGCAGTCACCGGATGACCGCCGGCGGGGCCGCTTACCGCCGGCCCACGGAGTCGCTCCCCGTCCCCGCCGAAGGCACCCTCGACATGTCGCCGCTCGGCAGCGATGTGACCGTCCCGGTCGCGGCACGCTGGGAGGCGGGCGATCTGGTGCCCTTCACCCTTCACTTCGAACACAGTGGGCGCATGGAGGTGCTGGCGGTGGTCGTCCGGCCGGGATCCTGACGACGCCGCCGGCGAGTTCCTCGCGGTCGTCAGCGGTCAACGCACCGCGCGGACTTGCGATCTCGACGAGGAACACCCGTGGGGGCAGCGCACCCGAAACGGCTGGTATTACTGGGGCATGCAGGAAGAGACCGCACGCTCCGCGATCGACATGTTCATCTCCGCGTTCAACGCCTCGGACGACAGCTATGTGACAGCCCTGCTCTCCCAGGCCCTGACCTCGGACGTGGTCTTCTGGGGACCGTTGGGTCGCAGCGAGGGAATCGCGGAGGTCGAGCGGTTCGTGCTGGACATCCGGCGCCACCCGGCGGGGCCCGGCACCATGGTGCGCTGTTCCGCGGTGGACATGCCTGACGAATGGGCCCGGTACCAGTGGGTCTTCACCACACCCGACGGAGGCCCCCGCCTAGCGGGAACGGACATCGTCCATCTGCGACGGAGCCTCATCGACCAGGTCATCGTCTTCGCGGGGGACATCGAGCGGGCCGCCTCCTGAGCCATCCCGTGGAAGCCCTCACGGCGCAGGGTGGCTGCGAGCCACGGCTCGAGGCGCACGCCGGCGCCGTCAGTGCACCGGGGGAGTGGTGCGACGGTGCCCGCGCGTGACGGGTGGTCGCCGGTTCAGTCCGCCACGATCGCCTGAACAGCGCGGCCGTAGTGGCGGGCCACCGTGTCGGTGTCGGCCGAGGCGAGGGGTTCGAGATGCGCCACGTACCGCATCATGGCGAGCCCGACGAGCTGTGTGGCGACCATGCTCGTCCGGAGCATCGCGTCCTCGCCCGTGATCACCCCGCCGAGTGCGCGCGCCAGGATGCCGGTCGCGGTCTCGCGCAGCCGGGCGGCGGCGGCACGGTGAATGGCGGCCGAGCGCACCATGGTCATGAGTGCCGGACGTGACGACACGTCGTCCCACACCGACAGATGGGCGCGCACCACGCGTTCCCCGACCCCGTCCAGTCCGCCCTGCGCCGCGGCGGTGATGGCCTCCTCGATCTTCCCCGGCAGTTCCAGCGCCTGGAGGAACAGGTTCTCCTTCGTGCCGTAGAAGTGGTGCACCAGCGACTGGTCCACCCCCGCCGTCTCCGCGATGCGGCGCAGGCTGGTCGCGTCGAAACCGCGCTCGGCGAAACAGACCCGTGCCGCTGCGAGGATCGCCTCCCGCGTAAGGGTCTCCCCGGGCCGCCTGCCCCCGGCGTGCTTCGTCGCCCGACCGGCCGCCCGACCGGCCGCCGGACCAGTCGCTGGACCGGCCGCCGCGGCCGTGCCCGCCGTGTCCCCGGCCTGCTCGCGGCCGGAACCAGCCACCTCACGCGTATCGCTGACGCTCTCCATGCCCCCCATCATGCCCGCTCCGAACTCCGCCCCTCGAAACTCATCACGTGATGAACTCATTGCCCGATGAGTTATATAGTGAAGTCGTCGGCGTCACCGAGCGTGCCCGGCCACCGGTGTCCGTTCCGCCTGCCCCGACCCACGGGCCGAGTCGGACGCCTCCCGCACTTCGTCCGCCGTTCCGCCCCTCTGCCGGGGCGGAGCACCTTTACGGAACGGTTGCCATGACTGCCAACCTCGACGCATCCACCACCTCACAGCCGAGTGGCAACACCCCGGAAGCCGGTCCGCCCGGTGGCCGGGGGCTCGTCGCGAAACTCGCCGCCATCGTCGTCGGCCTGACCGCCGCGATCACCCTCATGCTGTGCGCCTTCGGTCTGCCGTCCGCCAACGGCGGCCCCCACCACGCTCCGCTCGGCGTCACGGGCCCGCAGTCCGCGGTGGCCGCCGTGCAGAAGCAGCTCCCCGGCGACGACTGGGAGGTGACCGCGTACGGCGACTCCCGTGCCCTGGTCCGTGCCGTCGAGGAACGTGACGCCGTGGGCGGCCTCGCCTTCGACGGGGACGGCCTGACCGTCTACACGGCGACGGCGGGCGGCCAGATGATCAGCAACGCGATCAGCGGGCTCGGCACCGCGCTCGCCGAACAGCAGCACGTCTCCGCGACCGTCCACGACGTGGTGCCCTTCCCGAAGGACGACCCGCGGGGCACCGGACTCGCCTCCGCCGCGCTGCCGATGATCTTCGGCGGCATGCTGCCCGCCATCGCCCTGCTCCAGTTCTTCCCCGGCCACGCCAATCTGCGGACCCGTCTCGCCGGGGTCGTCGCCTTCGCGCTGGCCGGTGGAGCCGCCGTGACCGCCGTCCTCCAGTTCGGTATCGGCACCCTCGACGGCGACTACTGGGTCACATCCCTCGGTCTCGGGCTGGGCATGGCCGCGCTCGCCGTTCCGTTCCTCGGGCTGGAGTCGCTGCTCGGCTACGCCGGGTTCGGTGTGGGCTCCGTCGTGATGATGTTCCTCGGCAACCCGCTCTCCGGGCTCACCACCGGCCCGTACTGGCTGCCCGACGGCTGGTCCACGCTCGGTCAGCTCCTGCCGCCCGGCGCCTCCGGCAGCCTGCTGCGCGCCAACGCCTTCTACGACGGGACCGGCGCGGGCGGGCCGGCACTCGTCCTGGGCCTGTGGACCCTCGCCGGTGTCGCCCTCATGTTCGCCGCGGACCGTCGTCGCAACGGGAAGGCCGGAAGCAAGGCCGGCGACACTCCGGCGGCGGTGTGAGGGGAGTACAACCCTGAGTCGCCCTGGACGTCACCACCGTGACGCCCGAGCCGACTATGGCCACGCCCCGGCCCTCACCCCGCTCGTTCCCTTCACCAGGCGTCCGTGACGGCCGCCCACGACCAAGCCCGCACCCTCGCCACGACCTCCGCCGCACGAGGCGCGCCACCATGGGAAATACTCTGCGTATGAGCCCTCGCACTTCCCCGGTCAGCCCGCCGATCACGATACGGAGGGCCGTCGCGCGGGATGCCAAACGGCTCACTCGGCTCGTGCGCGGCTCAGGCGCCTACGCGGGCCAGTACGCGGCCGCGGTCGCGGGCTACCGGGTCGGGCCCGACTACATCGAAGCCCACCGTGTCTTCGTGGCCGTCGGTGCCGACGGCGCCGACGGCCAGGGAGGCCGGGTCCTCGGGTTCTACTCGCTCGTCCTCGCTCCACCGGAGCTCGACCTGCTGTTCGTCGCCGACGAAGCGCAGGGACGGGGTATCGGACGGCTGCTCGTCGCGCACATGCGGGCGGAGGCCCGAGCCGCCGGGCTCGACCGGGTCAGGGTCGTGTCGCATCTCCCCGCCGAGGGCTTCTACCACCGCGCCGGTGCGGTGCGGACCGGGACCGCTCTCGCGAGTCCGCCCGCGGTGCCCTGGGACCGTCCCGAATTCGAGTTCCGCGTCGCCCCGGAATGACCCCCGGCGCCTCCAACGCATCTACCGGCCCGTCGGCGGAGCGCACACGGGAGGGGCCGACCGGTCCGGCGGGTGAGCCGGGCCGGTCGGCCCCTGTCCGGCCGGTCAGTGGTGGCCGTGCGGACGCAGCCACTGCGGTCGGTGCGCGGCGGGGCGCCGGTGTCCGGCCGGCTCGGCCGCGTCGTTCGTGCTGCCCCGGCCTTCCAGCCGTCCGGCCATCGCATCGCGCTCGGCGGCGGCCTGCTCGGCGGTCTCACGGTCCCGGCGGCGCTTCTTGCCGCGGTGGCGTGCCAGGACGGTCCCGGCCAGGAGCATCCACATGCCCAGGCCGAAGATCAGTGTCAGGGCGATGCCGCCGAGAAACGCCCCGAGCGTACTGATCGTGAATGGCTCGCTCCCGAGCAGGGTCACGGTGTAGTCCGGACCGCCGGACAGGTTGTACGCGATCAGCAGGCCTGCGAAGGCGGCGGCGCCCGCCATGAGCAGGAGACCCAGCACCAGCATGTTCCTCACCTCGTCGCACGTGGATGTCCTCCACTCGGGTCACCATGAGGAATGGCGCAAAACGCACAACCTGGACATCGCCTCGGGTTCGTGCCGGAAACACCCCGTACGTAACGGGATGTCACCCCGGCCTCCGGCCAGGTGCGGCGGCGTCCTACCCTGGCCGTCGACTGCCGCTGCGGGCCGGCCGGCCCGTGCCCCCGATGCCCCGGAGTAGGAGACCAGTCTGTGGATCTGCGAGCTGCCCTGGCCGCACACCGCCTCGTCGCCATCGTGCGCGGAGACGACGCCGACGCCGCGCTGCGCACGGTGCTGACGCTGGCGGAGGAGGGCGTGGAACTCATCGAGGTGTCGTTGACCGGCAAGGACGCCCTCCGGGTCATAGAACGCGCCAGAGCGGCCCTCGGCCCCGACCGGCCCCTGGGCGCCGGGACGATCCTCGGCGCGGACGACGCGGTGGCCGCCCACCGGGCCGGCGCCGACTTCGCGGTCACGCCGGGGCTGGGGGAGGGGGTCACGGCGGCCCGCGAACGGGGCCTGCCCGTCCTGGCCGGTGTCATGACGCCCACCGACGTCATCACCGCGCGCGCCCTCGGCGCCACCGCGCTGAAGATCTTCCCGGCGGCCCAGGCGGGTGGACCCGCCTACGTGAAGGCGTTGCGCGGCCCCTTCCCGCACGAGACCCTCGTGCCCGTCGGCGGTGTCGACGAGGCGGCGGCCCGTGCCCATCTGGCGGCGGGTGCCACCGCGGTCGGGGTCGGCTCCCCGCTGATCGGTGACGCCGCCGACGGAGGCAGCCTCGACGGCCTCCGCACCCGGGCCCGCGCCTTCCGCGCCGCCGTACGGGAGACCCGTCCGTGACCGCCGCACGGCCCGCGCCCGAGGAGCACGACGACACCCCGGTACGCGGGCCCGGGGATGACGCGGCCGGTCCGGCCACGGGGCACTGGCGGCCGCCGCGGGGACCGGTGGTGTGTCTGGGGGAGACCATGGCGGCCATGGCCCCGGCCCCGTCGGACTCGCTGGACGACACCGAGTCCCTGCGCCTGTCGGTGGCGGGCGCCGAGTCGAACGTGGCCATGTACCTCGCGGACCTGGGCCTGCCCGTCTCCTGGCTCTCGGCACTCGGCGACGACGCGCTCGGCCGGCGGGTGCGGGCGGCCGTCGCGCGGGCGGGCGTGGACGTCTCCGGAGTGCGCACCGACCCGGCACGGCCGACCGGCCTGCTCCTGAAGGAGCCGGGCGCCGCCGGGACCCGCGTGCACTACTACCGCCGGGGTTCGGCGGCTTCGGCGCTCGGCCCCGACGTCCTGGACGACGAACGGTTCGGCGGGGCCGCCCTCCTCCACCTGACCGGGGTGACCCCGGCGCTTTCCCCGTCCTGCCGGGCCCTGGTGGAACGGGCACTGCGCACTCCGCCTGCGCGGCGCACCCACGCCGTCAGCTTCGACGTCAACCACCGCCCCGCGCTGTGGCCGCCGGACACGGCCGCCGAGGTGCTCCGGGACCTGGCCGACCGCGCCGACATCGCCTTCGTCGGCCTGGACGAGGCCCAGGACCTGTGGGGCGCCGGCCTGACCGCGCCGGACGTCCGCCGGCTGCTGAGCGGCCCGCGCGTCCTCGTCGTCAAGGACGGCGGGCGGAGCGCCACCGCGTTCACCGGGCAGGGCGCGTGCACCGTGCCCGCGCCGGCCACCGAGGTCGTGGAACCGGTGGGCGCGGGCGACGCGTTCGCCGCCGGATTCCTCGCCGGACTGTGGCGCGGTACGGACCTCACCCGGGCCCTGCGCCTGGGACACATCACCGCGGCGTCGGCGCTGAAGGTGGTGGGGGACCACGGGCCCCTGCCCGACGAGGACACCGTCGCGGCCATGCTGTCCCTCACCGAGCAGGACTGGTGCCGGGCACCGGTGTCGTAGGGCGTCAGCAGCACGCCCTGCTGGTGGCTCCGTCGACGACGAAACCGATCCCGATGCCGAGCATCCAGGTGTCCTTCGCCAGGGCCGTCCCGTCCTGCGTCGGGCGCAGGCTGCCCTCCTCGCGCATGCCCGGGGTGCGCAGGTACAGACCCACCAGCCCGGCCGAGAAGGCGGTCAGACCGATGCCCGCGACAGCCGTCGGCACGACCGGCAGGAGCAGCGCCGCACCGAGCGTGATCTCACCGGCGGAGAGCAGGCGCAGGAAGGTCGCCGGCCGCAGTCTGCCGAGGAACGGATAGGTGTTCTTCGCCATCCCGTGCATCATGGCGGCGGTCTGCTCATCGGCCCCCCGCTTGGCCAGGCCGGAATTGAGAATGAAGGCCCCGGTGGCGAGTCGCGGGGCGACGTGCCTGAGCTCGATGGGCAGACGCATGGGAACTCCTAGCGGCGATTCCTCGAAGACACGCCCAGGCTAGGACGGGCGCCCGACCCGCGCAGTGCGGGCGTCCGAGGCCTGCGCCGATCGGGTCACGGCGCCCCCGCCGCGTACGCCCGGGCCAGTACGACCGGATACTCCCGCCGCGGGACGACTCGGCGGCCGCCGACCGGCAGCGTGGGTGACGTGAAACTTGGCCGCCCCGCACGCAGGGCCTTTCTGGTCGTCCATGTCGTCGCCTCCGCCGCCTGGCTCGGGCTCACCCTCGGGCTGCTCGCGCTCGGCGTCACCGCGGCGACCGCCACCTCCCCGGTGGCGGTGGAGGCCGCCGTCCGCGGCATGCGGCTGTTCGCCGACCGGCTGCTGCTCCCCCTCGCCCTGCTCACCCTGGTGAGCGGACTGGTGCTGGCCCTGGGCACGCCGTGGGGCCTCGCCCGGCACCGGTGGGTGTACACCAAGTTCTGGCTGACCCTGGGCACAACCGTCGCCACGTTCTTCGCCCTGCGGCCCGGGGTGAACGCGGCGGTCGCCGCCGTGGCCGCCGGCCGGCCGCTGCCCGACGCGGGGGACGTGCTCTTCGGGCCGGCGGTCTCCCTGTCCGCCTACGTGTTCATGACGGTCCTCTCGCTCCTCAAGCCCTGGGGACTCACCCGCCGCGGCCGCCGGCTGCGCGAGCGGCCCTCGGCTGCACCGCTTCCGGGCGGTTCGTAGCATGAGGCCATGAACGGCACAGTCCCGGAGACCATGCGGGCGGCGTACATCGACGCCGTCGGACCGGCCGACGCCATCCGGTACGGAGAACTCGCCGTGCCGCCGGTGGGCCCCACGGACGTGCTCGTGCGGGTGGCGGCCGTCGCCGCCGACCCCGTGGACACCTTCGTACGGTCCGGTGCGTACGCCACACCGCTGCCGCTGCCCTTCGTCGTCGGCCGTGACCTGGTGGGCGAGGTCGCGGCGGCCGGGCCCGGCGCCGCCGGCCCCACCGTCGGGCAGCGGGTGTGGTGCAACAGCCTCGGGCACGCGGGCCGGCAGGGCTCCTTCGCCCAGTACGCGACGGTCGCCGCCGAACGCCTCTACCCGGCGCCGTCCGGCATCGACCCGGAGCACCTGGTGGCGGCCGCCCACCCGGCGGCCTCCGCCTGGCTCGCGCTGTTCCGGCACGGCCGGCTGCGGGCGGGGGAGACCGTGTACGTCGGGGGCGGCGCGGGGAACGTGGGCGGCGCCGCCGTCGCCCTGGCCTCCCGGGCCGGGGCCCGCGTGGTCGCCACGGCGCGTGCCGAGGACGCGGCGGCGGTCCGTGAGCTGGGCGCCGCCGAGGTCCTCGACCACCACGCGCCCGACCTCGGCGCCCGCGTGCGCGGGGCCGCCCCCGACGGCTACGACGTGCACCTGGACACGTCCGGGCACGGGGTGCTCGCCGACGCCGTGGACTCGCTGGCGCGGGGCGGGCGGCTGGTCGCGATGGTGGGACTGGGCGCCGGGCCGGCCGCGCTGTCCGTGGGCGGGCTCTACACGAAGGACGCGAGCATCGTCGGGTTCGCCATCAGCAACGCCACGACCGCCGACCTGGCCGAGGCGGCGCGGGGCGTCGTGGGCGTCCTCACCGACACCCCGTGGCGCCCGCGCATCGCCGACCGGCTGCCGCTGTCGATGACGGCCGAGGCCCACCGCAGGCTGGAGGCCGGCGAGGTACGGGGGCGTCTGGTCCTCAGGCCCTCCTGACCTCTTGATCGTCTTTCCGGCCGGCCCCGAGCGGTCCATGATGGGCATGTCGAAGGAAACCCGAGACCGAAGACCGGAACCCGAAACCCGTGACCAGAGCGTGGGGGTCCAGGAATGCGCCGTGAAGACCTGCCGGCACCTGAGTCGGGACTGCTGCTCACCCACTTCCTCACCGTGGCCGACGTGCCGCGCTCGCGTGCCTTCTACTCCGAGGTGCTCGGCGGCGAGGTCGTGCTCGCGGAGAACCCGTGCATCGTCAAGCTCGCGAACAGCTGGATCATCATGAACCCGGGCGGGGGACCGACGCCGGACAAACCCGACGTCACCCTGCGCCCGCCGGACGACCCCGGGGGGACGGCGACGAGCTTCCTCAACATCCGGGTGGCCGACATCGAGCGCTGCCACCGTGAGTGGAGCGCGCTCGGCGCCGAGTTCCTCACCCCGCCGATCGACCGGAAGGCCGAGCTGCGGTGCTACCTGCGCGACCCCGACGGATACCTGATCGAGGTCGGCCAGGCCACCGGGCTGCTGGAGGGCATCCTCGCCGATCCGCCCGCGGGCGGGGGCTGACCCCTCCTGCGGCTCCGGCAGGGCTGCTCAGGGCTGCGGACGGACGGTCAGCATCTGCTGGGCGTGACCCACGGGGCCGTCCAGGTCGTGCAGCACGGTGCTGGTGACGCCCTGACCGGTGGGCCCGAAGACGACGGTGGTGTCCAGGCCGGTCCAGCGCCCCCGCGGCGCGCGGTGCAGGTGCAGGGCCAGATCGACGTTCGGGAACATCCATTCCCGCGGCGACTGCCGCACCGCGATGCCGTTGGCCGTGTCGACCAGCGTGACGTAGGAGGCCAGCGGGCTCGCGCTCTCCCCGGCGACCAGGTCGAGGCCGGTGGAGACCCAGGCGGTGGTGCGACCGGGCCGGGGCGGGGCGAGCGGGCGCACGTCCAGGGAGGCGATGTATCCGCCGGGCCACTCGGTGTCCATCGGCCAGCGGGCCAGCGTGTCCGGCGACGCGAGCCGGTCGGCACCGCCGCCGGCGACGGCGCTCGTGTCCCCGTCGGCCAGCAGCCACGCCCTGGCCCGTGCCACCGACCGGTCCGCTATCAGCACGGTCGCCTCGACCAGCTCGATGGTGCGTCCCGGCCGGACGGTCTCCACCCGTATCTCGCACTCGTCGAGCGCCGGGCGGCCCAGGATGTCGAAGCTGATCCGGCTCAGTGACATGCCCGCACCGGCACGACCCGCCAGATGGCGGTCCACGGCGTGGACGATCAGACCCCCGAGCGGACTGAAGTGCTGCTCGTCCGCACTCCACGCGCCGCCCGCGTGCGGGGTGGGCTTGTAGCGGTGCTCGTCGATCCGCTCGTAGTAGCTGTCCGGGGTCGCTGTGCTGGTGTTCAACGGGCTGCTCCTGAAACGACGGCGGGGCCGCGACCAGGATAGTTCGGCGGCGAATCACCGCCCCGGCCGAGTGGGACGCCCCCGGCTGGGAACCCAGGTGGCCCGAATGCCGAAGGCGGGGGCGCGCAGGCGAAGGAGTACCACGATGGCGAAGAACCGCGACGACCGCGAGCGCCTGAAGAAGGGCGACAAGGTCACCTGGAGCAGCCACGGCTCCCGCACCGAGGGGGAGGTGGAGAAGAAGATCACCAAGCGTACCGAGGCGGCCGGCCGCACCGTGGACGCCTCCTCCGACGACCCGCAGTACCAGGTCCGCAGCGACAAGTCGGGCAGGTCGGCGGTGCACAAGCCGTCCGCGCTGAAGAAGAAGTGAGGCGCCATGGACGGCAACGAGCAGGACCGGACCCGGGACGACTTCCACGAACTGGTGAACATGACACCGGCCCGACTGGACCGGTGGCTCGACACCGACGAGTCGCGCGACGCCGGGCACCACCAGGACGGCGGGGAGTCCGTCGGACACGCCTCCGGACGCCGGATCGTCGAGATCCTGCACAAGAACAAGGGCGACCTCTCCGACGACGACTACGAGCACATGCGCAAGGTCGTCGGCTACGTCCGCCGCCACCTGGCCCAGCGCCCGTCGGGCGACGTCGAGGACACCCGGTGGCGGTACTCGCTCATGAACTGGGGCCACGACCCCCTGGCTCACCATGGATGACGACCCGCACCGGCGCCCCGAGGGAGTCAGCGACGAGACCGTCGAGGCCCTCGGGTCCCTGTCCAAGGCCCTGGAGACCACCGAGTGCGCCCGCGGCCACCTGTTCGCCTTCCACCAGCACACCGGCTCGGCGGACTTCGAACTCGACCGCGCCGTCGAGCTGCTGCGCGCCGCGGGGCACCCGGAGCTGGCGGAACGGGTGCGCACCGAGATCCTGGGCCGCAACGTGATCCCCGGCCACTGGACGTTCCAGATCGTCGACGCCTACGACCGGACGTACTACCAGCCGTTCCGGGACCTGGAGCGGGACGCGGTGGCGCGTCTCGCCGAGGGCCGCCGCCACCTGTACGAGGCGGAGCTGAAGGAGGTCCGCCGGACCCGGAACCACCCGGACCACACCTCCCGGCCGGACGGCCCCCGCGGCTGACCGTTCCCCCGCCCCGGCCCGGGGCTCAGTCGCGTCCGCGGGCCCGCTTGAAGCGGTCCAGGCCCTCGGAGAGGTCGACGATCGGGTCGGGGTAGGCGTCGTACGCGGCACGCTCCCCCGCCGGCAGCCGCCACGGCTCGTGCACGGAGCGGCCCGCCAGCCCGGCCAGCTCGGGCACCCAGCGCCGGACGTACGCCCCGTCGGGGTCGAACCGCCGCGCCTGCGTGGTCGGGTTGAGGACCCGGTGCGGCCGGGTGTCGGTACCGGTGCCCGCGGCCCACTGCCAGTTCAGCTGGTTGTTGGCCACGTCGCCGTCCGCGAGCAGCCCCAGGAAGTGCCGGGCGCCGACCCGCCAGTCCACGTACAGCGTCTTGGTGAGGAAACTGGCGACCAGCAGTCGGCCCCGGTTGTGCATCCACCCCTCGTGCCGCAGCTGGCGCATCGCGGCGTCCACGACCGGGTAGCCCGTGCGCCCGTCCCGCCACGCGGCGGCGTCCGCCTCGGCGGCCGCGCCGGTGCGCCAGCGGTCGTGCCGGGTGCGGTAGTCGGCGGCCGACGCGTGCGGGCGGGCGGCCAGCACCTGGTGGTGGAAGTCCCGCCAGGCCAGCTGCCGCACGAACGCCTCGGCTCCGGGGCCGCCCGCACGCCGGGCCCGGTGGACCAGCTCGACGGGGGAGAGGGCGCCCAGGTGCAGGTCGGGGGAGAGTCGGGAGGTGGCGTCGCCGGCCAGGTCGTCGTGGTGGTCCGCGTAGCCGGCGATGCCGCCGCGCAGCCACGCCGTCAGGCGCTTCCTGGCGTCCCGTTCCCCGCCGGTCGCCAGCCCGGGGGACAGCCCCGTCAGGTCCCCGCGGGCGGGCAGCGGCTCCGAGCCGACGCCGTCCGGGACCCGGACCCCCCGCGGGGCGGCCAGCGGCTCGCGGACGGCTCGCTCGCTCCAGCGCCGGAAGTACGGCGTGAAGACCGCGAAGTGGTCGGAGGAGGCCGGGGTGACGGATCCCGGGGCCAGCACGGTGGTCACGGCGTCGTGCACGTGCAGTCGGCAGCCCCGCGCCGACAGGGCGGACCGCAGGAGCTCCTCGCGCCGGTGCGCGTGCGCGCTGACGTCGGCCGCCAGGTGCACCTCGTCGGCCTCCGCCTCCCCGGCCACCGCGCACACCTCCTCGACCAGGTCGCCGGAGCGGACGACCAGCCGCCCGCCCCGGTCCCGCAGCCCGGCGTTCAGGTCCCGCAGACAGTCGGCGAGGAGGGCGAGCCGGTTGGGTGCGGCGAAACCGGCGGCGTCCACGGCCCGGTCGCGGACGAACAGCGGCACCACGGCATCGGAGCGGTCCAGGGCCGCGCGCAGCGGCGGATGGTCGTGCAGCCGCAGATCGCGGGTGAACAGGACGACCGACGTGGCCATGGCGCTCCTCGCGGGGGGTGTCGGGCGGGCGACGGTACCGGACCGGCGGTCCCCCGGCGCGGGGACGCGCTGACCACCGGCGCGCCCGGGCGGTGCGCCCGCCCGCGCCGCCCGGCCGGGCTCAGGATCCGGTGACGTCGGGTACCGGGCGCGGCGGTCCGGCGGCGCGGGCGGCGGCGCGGGCGATGTTGCGGGCCATGCCGCCGAAGACCACGGCGTGGAAGGGCCACACGCTCCACCAGTAGGCATGGCCCGCCAGCCCGTGCGGATGGAACAGCGCCCGCTGGCGGTACCGCGTCCGCCCGGCGTCGTCCGTCTCGGCGTACATCTCCAGCCAGGCGAGTCCCGGCAGCCGCATCTCGGCGCGCAGCCGCAGCAGCCGCCCGGGGACGATCTCCTCCACCCGCCAGAAGTCGAGCGAGTCGCCGACCCGCAGCCGCGCGGCGTCCCGGCGCCCCCGGCGCAGGCCCACCCCGCCCACCAGCCGGTCCAGCCAGCCCCGTACCGCCCAGGCCAGGGGGAAGGAGTACCAGCCGTGGTCGCCGCCGATGCCCTCCACGACCCGCCACAGCGCGTCCGGCGGCGCGTCGACGGTCAGCGCGCGGTCGTCGGTGTAGAGGCTGCCGCCGGCCCAGTCGGGGTCGGTGGGCAGCGGGTCGCTGGGCGCCCCCGGCACGGACGCGGACGACCAGCGGGTGGTGACCCGGGCCTCGCGCACCCGTTGCAGGGCCAGCCGCAGCGCGTCGTCGAAGCCGAGGGGGTAGCCCGGCGGCGGCGGCACGTACCGCACGATGTCGTTCTCGCCGCACACCACCTCGTGCCGCAGCGACTCGGTGAGCGGGCGCGCGATGGCCGCCGGGACCGGTGTGACCAGCCCGACCCAGTGGCTGGACAGCCCGGGGGACAGCATCGGCACCGGCAGGATCAGCCGTCTGGGCAGCTCGGCGACCCTGGCGTAGCGCTCCATCATCTCCCGGTAGGTCAGGATGTCCGGGCCGCCGACGTCGAAGGTCCGGGACACCTCGTCCGGCATGGTCGCGCTGCCCACCAGGGCGCGCAGCACGTCCCGCACGGCGACCGGCTGGATGCGCGTGTGGACCCAGCTGGGCGTGACCATGACCGGCAGCCGCTCGGTGAGGTAGCGCAGCATCTCGAAGGACGCCGACCCGGAGCCGATGACGACGGCCGCGCGCAGCACCGTCGTGGGCACGCCGGAGGCCAGCAGGATCCGGCCCACCTCGGCGCGGGAACGCAGGTGCGCAGACAGCTCGCCCTCCGGCACCCCGGCCGGGGTCAGACCGCCCAGGTAGACGATGCGCCGCACGCCCGCCGCCTTGGCCCGCGTGGCGAAGGTGCGCGCCGCCCGCCGGTCGGTGGCCTCGAAGTCGTCGCCGGTACCGAGTGCGTGCACCAGGTAGTAGGCGACGTCGACGCCCTCCATCGCCCGCGCCACCGAGTCGGCGTCGGTCACGTCGCCGTGCACCACCTCCGCCCGTCCTGCCCACGGGTGGTCGCGGAGCTTGTGCGGGGAGCGGGCCAGGCACCGCACCCGGTGTCCGGCGTCCAGCAGCTCGGGCACGAGACGCCCCCCGACGTATCCCGTCGCCCCGGTGACCAGACAGCGCGGGCCCGCCCCGCTGCCCGCCCCACTCGTCCGGTCGGGTCCTTCGTCTGCCTGGCTCATGCGGCTCCGTCGCTCGCGGGACAGTCGTCACCGTGACCCCTTCCCCCGAAGGGGACGGGGTTGACGCGTCCGGGCCCAGGTCGACCCTTCTATACGCTGATCACGTGGCGACAGCGAACCAGCGCGGACAGCACGCGCACGAGCGGGGGGCCGGATCCGGCCCCGAGGCGAGCGACCTGCACGTCCTCGCCGTCCAGCTGCGGCGGATGAACGGCGAGATCAACCGCGTCGTGCACGGTTTCGCCGGTGCCCACACGCTGCACGCCACCGACATCCAGGCCCTCGCGGCGATCCTGGACGCGCCCGAACCCATGACGCCGGGACGGCTGCGCCGGCACCTGGGGCTGACCTCGGGCGCGGTGACGGCGTGCGTGGACCGGCTGGAGCGCGCCGGACACGTGCGCCGGGTCCGGGAGAGCGCCGACCGCCGGGTCGTCCACCTGCACTACGTGCCCGAGGCCCGGGAGGCGGCCCGACGGTACTTCCGTCCGCTGGCCGACGCCGCCGTAGCCGCCCGCGCGCACTTCGACGACGGCGAACTGGCCGTCGTGGCCCGTTTCCTGGCGGCGTTGAACGAGGAGCTGAGCCAGGTGGCGTCGGACGACCGCTGAGCCGGCCGCCGCCCCGGCGGACGGCGGCGTGTCGCGGCGCCCGGCGCCCGAGGGCACCCGAAAATAACTCGATGATTGAGATTGTTTATGATCGAGCTGCATTTGGTGCCAGCGCCCCCCGAGATTTGGAGACCCGACACCGATGTCCACCCCTCCCACCCGTCCCGAAGTGCCCGACGCGCCCGTTGGCTCGTCCCGGTGCTGCTCCTCCTGGTCTGGCTCGTCGTCGGCGGAGCGCTCGGCCCCTACGCCGGCAAGCTCGGCGAGGTCGCCACCAACGACCAGGCCTCCTTCCTGCCCCGTAGCGCGGAGTCCACGCGGGTCGTCGACGCGCAGCAGGCCTTCCAGCAGGACGAGACGCTCCCCGTGATCGTCGTCTGGACCGCAGACGGCGACGGCGACGCCGCGGTCACCGCGCACCAGCAGGCCGCCACCCGCTCGGTCGCGGGCCTCGAAGGCGACCCGGGGATCGTCGGACCCGCGAGCCCCGCGCTGCCCTCGGAGGACGGCCGGGCACTCCAGGCCGTCGTCCAGGTCGAGCCGGACCTCGGCGAACGGCTCCCGGACGTGCTGGCGGACATCGGTGACGCCGCCGGGCAGGTCCCCGGCACCCAGGCGCAGCTCGCCGGGCCCGCGGCCTCCCAGGCCGACCTCTCCGACGCCTTCGCGGGCATCGACGGACTGCTGCTCGCCGTCGCGCTGATCACGGTCCTGGTGATCCTGCTGCTCGTCTACCGCAGCGTGCTGCTGCCCCTGGTCATCATCCTGAGCGCGGTCTTCGCACTGGCCCTGTCGTGCGCCATCGTCTACGCCCTGGCCGACCGCGACGTCGTACGCGTCGACGGACAGGTCCAGGGCATCCTCTCCATCCTGGTCATCGGCGCCGCCACCGACTACGCGCTGCTGCTCACCGCCCGCTTCCGCGAGGAGCTCGCCCGCCACCCGGACCGCTTCGGCGCCGTGCGCGCCGCGCTGCGCGACTCCTGGGGCGCCGTCGTCGCCAGTGCGGCCACCGTCGCGCTCGGCCTGCTGGCCCTGCTGCTCAGCGACCTGACCAACAACCGCGCGCTCGGGCCCGTCGGTGCCATCGGCAT
Source organism: Streptomyces rubrogriseus (assembly GCF_027947575.1). Taxonomy (NCBI): domain Bacteria; kingdom Bacillati; phylum Actinomycetota; class Actinomycetes; order Kitasatosporales; family Streptomycetaceae; genus Streptomyces; species Streptomyces rubrogriseus. Next base: position 3,468,358 of record NZ_CP116256.1, read on the forward strand.
CGTCTGCTCGGTGCTGAGCACGCTCACCTTCCTGCCCGCCGTCCTGGTGCTGCTCGGCAAGGTCGCCTACTGGCCGGCCAAGCCGGTGCGGACCGGCGACCCGGAGGCCGGACACCGGCTGTGGCACCGTGTCGCGGCGCTCGTGGACCGCGCTCCGCGCCGCATCTGGGCCGTCTCACTGGCCGCGCTGCTCGCCTGCGCCGCCTTCGCACCGACCCTCAGCTCCAAGGGCGTCCCGCTCGACGAGATCTTCGTGAACGACACGCCCTCGGTCGCCGCCCAGCAGACCCTCGCCGAACACTTCCCCGGCGGTTCCGGCAACCCCGCCGTCGTCATCGCCGAGGCCGACCGCCTCGACCCGGTCCTCCGGGCCGCCCGCGCCACCGACGGCGTCGCCTCGGCCGCCCCGGTGACCGACTCCGGCCGACCCGGCGCCGGTACGCCCCTGGTGGTCGACGGACGCGTACGCGTCGACGCGACGCTCGAGGCGCCCGCCGACAGCGACGCCGCCAAGAGCACGGTGGTCCTGCTGCGGGCCGCCGTCCACGAGGTCTCCGGGGCGGACGCCCTCGTCGGCGGCTACACCGCCCAGCAGTACGACACCCAGGAGACCGCGGCCGAGGACCGCACCCTCATCGTGCCGGTGGTCCTCGCCATCATCCTGGTCATCCTGGTCCTGCTGCTGCGCTCCCTGCTGATGCCCGTGCTGCTGGTGGCGACGGTGGCGCTGAACTTCCTGGCCACCCTGGGCGTCTCGGCGCTCGTCTTCACCCATGTGTTCGGCTTCAGCGGCACCGACGCCTCCGTCCCGCTGTACGGCTTCGTCTTCCTCGTGGCCCTGGGAGTGGACTACAACATCTTCCTCATGTCCCGGGTGCGGGAGGAAGCGCTGCGCCACGGCGTGCGCGAGGGCATCCTGCGCGGGCTGACCGCCACCGGCGGCGTGATCACCTCGGCCGGCGTCGTCCTCGCCGCCACCTTCGCCGCGCTCGGGGTGATCCCGCTCGCCTTCCTGCTGCAGATCGCCTTCATCGTGGCCTTCGGCGTCCTGCTGGACACGCTGGTGGTGCGCTCCCTGCTGGTCCCGGCACTCGCCCGCGACATCGGCGCCGTCGCCTGGTGGCCCGGGCGGCTCGGACACCGGACCCGGGCGGGACGGGACTGAGCCGCCGCGCCCCGGCCGTCACGCCCGCGGACGCCGCTCCGACGGGCGCACGGTGCCGAGGAAGCGCCGTACGTCGATCTCGATGACGACCCGCTCCGGGTTCGCCCGGGGCTGCCGGTAGCGGGCCGCGTAGCGGGTCTCCGCGTCGCGGACCGCCCCGGCGTCGTCGCGCACGCGGGCCACGCCCTCCAGCGTGGACCAGCGCCGGCCGTCCACCTGGCCCACGGCGACGACCGCCCCGGCGGCCCGTCGCACGTTGCGCGCCTTCGCGGTGTCCCGGCTCGTGATCACCCGCGCCGTGCGGGTGGCGTGGTCGTACGTCACCCCGACCGGGACCAGGTGCGGCGTGCCGTCGGCCCGCCGCGTCGACAGGAAGCACACCCGGCGTTCCTGCCAGAACCTGACGAACTCGTCGTCCGCCTCGTGCTGTTCCCCGGCGTCCATCCACTCTCCTCGGCCGTGCCACGTGTGTCCCGTGCGCACCAGCATCACCCGGCGGGCCGTCCGGCCGCTCGGCGGGGTGCGTGCGGTCCGCCGACCCGCCGGTTGGCCGACCCGCCGGTTCTCCGGCGTGCCGGAGAGCGGTGTCAGGCGGCGTCGCGGTCGGAGGCCCGGCCCGCGCCGGTCCTGCGGTCCGCGCCGCTCCCGCCGCCCGGGAGGAGACGCAGATGCCTGCGCCGGGCGTGCCGGGGCGGGTCCGGATCACCGAACAGCCGGTCCTCCAGATACGTCATGGTGAACAGCAGCAGGCCCAGTGCGGGCAGCAGCAGGACGGCAACGGTGACCACGCCGGGGGACCCCTTCCGCCGAGGGACGACGCCGGGCGGGTGCCCCGACGGGCGCCGGTGAAAGCCGTCATGTTCGCGCGGCGGTTGGGTAGGCGGCTCCGACGACGGACAAGACGCCCCCGAGGAACGGAGCAGCCGAGCCGATGTCGCACACCTCCCCGCCCGCCGAACCGGCCACGAACCCGCAACTGGCGGGCTCGTGGTCGGACTGGGTCGGCGAGCACACCACGGCACTGATCGGGATACCGCTGCGCATCGTGCTCATCGTCGTGATCCTGCTCGTGCTGCGCGCGGTGGCCAAGCGGGCCATCACCCGGGTCGTCCAGCGGGTCCTGGAACCGTCGGCGGGCGAGGCCGAACGCAGCCGCCCCCGCAGGACGTCCCGCGGAGCCGCGGTTTTGCACCGCGACCGGTCCCGGGCGCGGCAACGCCGGGAACAGCGGGCCCGCACCATCGGCTCGGTGCTCAGCAGCGCCGTCACCATCGTGCTGTTCATGGTCGGCGTGGCCATGGTGCTCGACCAGGTCGGCATCGCACTCGGCCCGCTGCTGGCCAGCGCCGGGGTGGTCGGCCTGGCCATCGGTTTCGGCGCCCAGAGCCTGGTCGCGGACTACCTGTCCGGGCTGCTCATCATGGTCGAGGACCAGTACGGCGTGGGCGACTCGGTCGACCTCGGCGAGGCCGTCGGCGAGGTGGAGCACGTCGGCCTGCGCCTCACCCACGTCCGCGACCTCAACGGCGGCCTGTGGCACATCCGCAACGGCGAGATCCTGCGGGTCCGCAACGACAGCCAGGAGTGGGCCCGCGCCGTCCTGGACGTCGCCGTGTCCCACGACGCGAACCTCGACACCGTCTACCGCGTGCTGGAGGACACCGGCCGCGCGCTGCGCGAGGAGCCGGACTTCGCGGACGTCCTGCTGGAGGACCCGGCGGTGTGGGGCGTGCAGTCCCTGGACGCCGACGGCGTGCTGGTGCGCCTCGCCGTCAAGACGGTGCCGCTCCAGCAGTGGGGCGTCACCCGCGAACTGCGCCGCCGGGCCAAGGAGGCGCTGGACGACGCGGGCGTCGAGATCCCCTTCCCGCGCCGGGCGGTGTGGGTGCGCACCGACGGCGCCGGCGGCGACGCGGAGGCGCTCACGCGCTGACGGAGTCGCCCGGCGACGCGGTTTTGCCGTTCCGGCAAACATCTTTGGCGCCTCCCGACCGGGCGGGGCAGCCTGCACACGGGGTGCGCGGTCCTCGCGCGCCCCGCCGAGCCGACCACCGCGCCCGCCCCAGGAGGCACCATGACCGACATCCCCGCGCCGGCTCCCGCCGCGGAATTCTGGGAAGCCCGCTACCGCGACACCGGCCGCGTCTGGAGCGGCCGCCCCAACGAGCTGCTGGTCCAGGAGGCGGCCGAACTCACCCCCGGCACCGCGCTCGACCTCGGCTGCGGCGAGGGGGCGGACGCCGTGTGGCTGGCCTCGCGCGGCTGGCGGGTCACCGGCGCGGACATCTCCGCCACCGCCCTCGAACGCGCCGCCGGGCACGCCGCCGAGGCCGGGGTCGGCGACCGCGTCGCCTGGGAACGCCACGAGCTGGGACCCTCGTTCCCCGAGGGCTCCTTCGACCTGGTGAGCGCCCACTACCTGCAGTCCCCGGTCGCCCTCGACCAGCAGACGGTGCTGCGCGCCGCCGCGCGGGCCGTGGCAGCGGGCGGCACCCTGCTGGTCGTCATGCACGCCGGCTGGCCCTCCTGGCAGACCGAACCGCCGTTCGACGCTGTCTTCCCCACCCTGGACGGCGTCCTCGCCGAACTCGCCCTGCCCGAGGGGGAGTGGAGCGTCGAGACGCGTCGGACCGCTCGTCGGCCGAGCGTCTCGCCCGACGGTGTCGAGGGTTTCCGCGAGGACCACGTGTGGCGGCTGCGGCGGGCCTGAGGTCGTTGAACGAGTTACCTCCCGAGAATTTTGTGAAGAAAGGCATGTTCTGGGACTTATCGGACACCCTTGGAGGTGAAGGCCATTTGGCTACCAGAGGGAGATGGTGAAATGCCTTCCAAGGACAAGGTGCTCGAGGAAGTCACCCGCACCGAGAACATCGACATCGACGCGGCACTCGACCCCGCCGAGCCTGACGGAGTCTTCCGCGACAGTCGCGAGTGCGCCGCGCTCGCCCTGCAGTCGGGAGGCACCAGCCTCCTGCTCTCGCCGCCGACCCCGCGCCCGAAGAAGGGCTGACGGACCGACGGGAGAATGAGATGGAGCAGTCGAGCACATCGGCCCTCCTGCAGGGAACGGTGCTGGACCTCGCTTCAGACGTGGTCTCCGCTCTTCGGAGCGGAGACCACGTGCGAGCGGGCAGCACCCTGACGGGAGGCGGCGCCGGTGAGGGCGTCGCCCGTGCGGCGGTACGCGTCCTGGGCGCCGACGCCCTGTTGCCCAGCGTCCTGCTGCGCGTCCCGCCGGACCCGGGACAACTCGCCGTGTTCGAGGAGGCCGTGGCGGCGCATCCGCCGCGCGGCGACGCGGCCCCCACCGTCGTGTGGAGCCACTGGGCCATGACCCGTGCCCTGCGCCGCACCGAACAGCCTCTGACCGGCCCGCCCGTCGACGAGCCCGGCGCCGAACCCGACGCCCGCTGGCTCGAGGACGCCGGCTGGCAGTTCCTCACCCACCAACTCGCCGTCCTCGCGCCGCTCGCGCTGCCCGGCGAGGAGTGCGCCGTGACCCGCGTGGCGCGCGGCCGCCCCGTGGACGTGGCCCGTGGTTTCGTCCGCGCGGTACGCCGCCGCGACTGGCAGCAGGCGGCCGGAGCCGGGCGCTGGCTCACCCTTCTGGACGGGGTGCCGGACACCCTCGGTCTGGAAGCGGGACTGGACTTCGTACGCCTCATGGGCGGCTCCGACCCGCGGGTGGCCCTGCAACTGGAGGCGGCACGGCTGATGCCGGCCGGGGTCCTGCTGTGAGCGTCCCGGACGGGCGCGTCCGCGACGTCGAGGCGGCCGCACTGGACTGGGTGTGGACCCATCGCGACCGCTTCGCGCTCGGCGACGACGCGCTGGCGGCCGACGGCCAGGTCAACCGGACCTGGAAGCCCCTGGGCGAGCTCACCCAGGTCTGCGCCTCCGTCTCCCGGTGCACCCCGCCCGGGGACCCGCTGCACACCCGCGTGTCCGAACTGCTGGACTTCGCCTGGCAGCAGACCCACCGCGGTGAACTCTTCCCGCTCATGCAGACGCTGGAGCCCTTCGCCACCTACCCGCTGGAGGTCTACGCGGCCTTCGCCTCGGCCGGACTGCGGCACCCCGGCTACGAGGAGTCCGCCGCGGTGCTGGCCCGTACCCGCGGCTGGCGGCTGACCGAGCAGTACCCCACCCGCCGCCTCGGCGTCCTGGAGGCAGAGCGGCGCAGCGGCATCGACCCCCACGGGGACGTGCCGCGGGCGCTGGGGCGCACCTGGCTGGGCGGCCTCCCGGAACCCTGGACCTTCGAACGCGCGGCCGGTTACGCGCTCACCCACGTCGTCTTCCACCTCACCGACTGGGGACGGGCGGCCCGGGGCGTCCCGGCGGACCTGGCCGAGTACCTCCTGCACTGGCTGCCGCCCTGGCTCGACACCTGCCTGGACGCCCGGATGTGGGACCTGAGCTGCGAACTGCTCGCCGTCGCGGCGAGCCTGCCGCGCCCGCCGGAACCCGCCGTCCTGGAGGACGCCTGGCAGCGGGTCGCCGCCGCCCAGTCCGGCTCCGGCGCGATCCCCGAGGAGGGCGCCGCCCAGGACGCCGCCGGTGCGGACCCGGGACCGGACCCCTACGACTTCACCGACTGCTACCACTCCACCCTGATGGCCGCGTTCGCGGCGGCCCTCGCAACGGCAGCCACGACACGCCCGCCGGACGCGCGGCACGCGGCGCGTCACGCCGGACAAGGAGCGCCGGGATGACGGACACCCGCCTGATCCACCGCGTCGGAGCCGGTGCCCTGGAGTGGCTGTGGGCCCACCGGGACGGCTTCCGCCTCGAATCGGACGTGGACCCCGAGGTCGGCTTCCTGGAACGCTTCAAGCCGATCGGTGAACTCGCCCTCATCTGCACGGTGCTCTTCCGCGAGGGCGTCGCCGGATCCCGGCAGGCCCAGCTCGCACGCCAACTGCTCGACCACACCTGGCGCGAGATCCTGGACGGCGGTCGCATGCTGGTGCGCGGCCAGCGCGTCGAACCCTTCTCGCCCGTCCCCTTCGAGGTGTACCTGCCGTTCAAGGAGCTGGGCTACAGCCAGCCCGAGATCGAACGCGCCACGGTCCTCAACCACCGGCTGGACAGCTGGACGCGTTTCCCGGTGACCGCGACCCGGCGCCTGGGCCTGTCCGCCTTCCAGCGCCGCTTCGGCCTGACCGCACGACCGCCCGAGGCCGAACTGGTCGCCGCCACCTGGCTGGCCGGGACCCCCGAGCCGTGGACGGTCGAGGGCCACACCGCCTACGACATCACCCACACCGTCTTCCACCTCACCGACTGGGGCGAGAACCCCGGCGGCCTGCCGCCCGACGTCGCCGACTACCTCGCGACCTGGCTCCCGGTGTGGATCGACGACTGGCTGGACCTCCAGCGCTGGGACCTGCTCGGCGAACTCCTGGTCGTGGACGCCTGCCTGCCCCGGCCCACCCTCGACGAGGCCGCCTGGCGGGGCTTCGCCGCCGCACAGCAGCCCGACGGCGCCATGCCCGCCGTACGCACGATGCCCGAGGGCGACCCCGACACGGTGTTCGACGTGGTCTACCACCCGACGCTGGTCGCCGCCTTCGCCTCCCTGCTGGCCACCTCCCGCGCCCTCACCGAGCTGGCGCACTCCGCGTCGTGACGGGCCGTCGTACGCCCTGGCCGGGCGAACCCGCCACCGAGGAGCACGCGGAGTACCCCCCGCCGGAGCCCGGGCCGCCCGACGATGCCGCGCTGCGCGAGCGGCTGGCCGACGCCGTGGACGCCTCCGACGCACCCGACGTCGTCTTCGCCGTCTCCCGGCGCGGCCGGCGCACCCTGCACGGCGGCGGCACCGCCCCGCCGCCCGGCGTCCCCCGGGAGGACCTGCGCTACGAGATCGGGTCGGCGTCCAAGACGTTCACCGCGCTGCTGCTCATGCGCCTGATCCGGCGCGGCGTGCTCACCGGCGGCGAGGCGGCGGCCACCTGCCTGGACCCCGGCAGGAACGCCGGCCCGCACCCCGTGACCCTCGCGCACCTGATCACCCACACGTCGGGGCTGTCCGCGCTGCCCGCCGACTTCGTGCGCCGGGGACTGCCCGCCTGGCGCACCAACCCCTACGCCCGCTACCCCGCCGGGCGGCTGACCGACACTTTCCTGCACCACGCGCCCAGGCACCGTCCGGGAACCCGCTGGCACTACTCCAACTACGGCGTCTCCGTCCTCGGTCACGCGATCGCCGCGGCCACCGGCACCGCATGGGAGGACCTGATCACCGGGCAGGTGCTGCGCGCCCTCGGCCTCAGCGGAACGGCCCTGCGCGCGGAGGGACCCGAGACCGACGCCGTGGGACACCGCAAGGACGGCCGCACCCCCGTCCCGCCCTTCGACGCGGGCGGCTTCCAGGCGGCAGGAGCCGTCCGGTCCACCCCCGACGACCTGCTCACCTTCCTGGAGGCCCACCTGGACCCGGCCCGCTCACCGGCCGCCGGCGCGCTGCGCGCGGTGCGGGTGCCGGTGCTCCGGCGGGGCCTCGGGCACCGGCACGTGCACACGGTCGCGTGGTTCCGGCACCCCACGGACGGCGGGCCCATGTACTTCCACAGCGGCGCCACCCTGGGCCAGCAGGCGTTCCTGGGCTACAGGCCCGACACGGACACCGCCCTGGCCGCCGTGTGCACCCGGCGGTTCCGCGCCCGGGACCCGTTCATCGCCACGGCGTACGCGCTCCTCGCCGAGGGATAGCGCCGGTACACGGGTCGGCGCGGGGCCGCGTCGAGCGACCCCGCGCCGGGCGTACGGTCCGTCAGACCCGCTGCCACAGGGCCGGCGTGCTCGCCGGTGACCCGGCGCCCTGTGCCTGGTGGCCCTGCAGGCACCGGTACCGCACACCGTCGAAGGACACGGTGGTGCCGACCTCGTAGACCCGGCCCGCGGCCCAGGCGTCCGCCGCCGCGTTGTCCTGCGGCGCGGGTGTCCCGGTCGCGGCGGAGGTGGTCTTCAGGGTGAGGCCGAAGTCGCTGAGCAGCGGATTGACCGGCTGGTAGAACGTGGTCCCGCCGTTGGTGCAGTCCCCGGAGCCGCCGGACGTGGTGCCCTGCGCCTGGACGCCCGACACGAAGGGCCCGCCGGAGTCGCCGGGTTCGGCGCACACCGTCGTCTCGGTCAGCCCGTTCACGGTGCCCTCCGGGTAGGTGACACTCGTGTCGTGCTGCTGGATCGTGCCGCAGTGCCACCCCGTGGTCGAGCCGGAACGGCACACCGACGCGCCCACGAGCGCCTCCACCGACCCGGCGAGCTGGATCTTCTCGCCGTCCTGCGCCTTGACGTCCGGCGTCGCGGTCCAGTCGGAGTTGACGCCCACCCAGGCCATGTCCTTGCCGGGGAACGTGGAGGCCTGGAAGGTGCCCTGGTCGGCCTCGTTGTACCCGGTGGTGGTGGCGCCCGGGTCGCCGCAGTGCCCGGCCGTGGCGAAGCCCTGCTGGTCGTCCTTGGTGACGGAGAAGCCGATGGAGCAGCGGGCCTGGTCGTTGATGTAGAAGGCGTCGCCGCCGACCAGGTCCTCCAGCACGCGCGGCTGGTCCGACGAGACGCGGACGCCCACCTCCTCGCCCGGCACCCCGGCGGTCGTGAGGAAGGCGGTCGCGGCCGACGCGCTGGTGGCCTGGACCGTCACCCGGTTGGTCCGCACGTCGACGTACCAGACCGGCGTCTGCCGGGTCCGGGTGCGGACGGCGGCGGTGTCCAGCTTCTCCTTGACCGCGCGCAGTTCCGCGAGGTTCTTGCCGACGACGGCCGCCTTGGCGCCATGCGCCTCGATGGCGGCGGTGTCCGCGGCGTCGGTGGTGGCGACGGTCAGCTCGGCGGAGGTGGCCCCGCTCACCCAGGCCCCCGCGAAGCGGTCGCCCAGCGTGTTGCGCAGCATGCCCGCGCGGGTGCCCGCCTCCGCCTCGTTGACCAGCCGGGCCTCAGCCTGTCCGGGCGCCAGCTTCAGGTCGCGCTCCATGGCGCTCAGCATGCGCGCCGGCGCGGCGGCGGCGTCCGGCGTGCGGGCCACGGCGGGCCGCGGTCCGGGGACGGGCGGCGGTGCGGCCGACGCGGCCGAGGGGAGTGCGGTCAGGACCAGGGCGCCGAGCGCGGTGAGGGCTGCGCGGCGGCTGCGCGCGGCATGTCTGCCGACCATGCGATGTGCCTCCTTCGGACGCTGTGCGAGACAGCGGGGTTCGGTGGGCGACCGTGGATCACGGTGCGCCTGCGGCGAAGTCACAGGCATTGCCGCAGAGATCCGCGGCGAAGCCCGACCCCGGGCTGTTTCGCGCGATGGGGGACGCCGTGGGTGCCATGTGCAGTACGCGGGCACCCTCCCGCCGCGGCCGGGCCCGATCAGGCGGGCTTCAGCCCCGGCTCGCCCGCCTCGGTGACGAAGGAGGCGGCCGTGGTCACGGCGGCGCCGGGCGTGCTGATGGCGGCGACCGTCCTGAAGTCGAGGTGGGTGGCCTGCCGGCCGAGTTCGGCCCGGACGTAGCCGCGCTTGCCGTTGTAGAACTTCATGTGCGGGTTGGCCTGCATGTACAGGTCCCAGTTGGCGGGCTTCTCCACGCCGTCCCGGCCGCTGGCCACCGAGGTGCAGGTGACCTCGGTGCCGACGGTGGCGGACGCCGGGTCGTCGAAGTCCTCCTTGACGTCGAGGGCGTAGCCCACGTGCACGTCGCCGGTGAGGATCAGCCAGTTGTCGACCCCGGCGGCCTTCGCGCCGGCGACCACCCTTCCGCGCGAGGCGCGGTAGCCGTCCCAGGCGTCCATGGACAGCGCGGCGTCGGCGGTCACGTCGAACTTGCGCTGGGAGAAGCACACCTGCTGGGGCATCACGTTCCACAGCGCCGTCGAGCCCTTCCAGCCGTCGAGCAGCCACTGCTCCTGCTCGGCGCCCGTGATGGTGCGCGCCGGATCGTCCGACTCGGCCCCGGGGGCGTGCGGCCGGTCGTCGTAGGCCTGGTCGGAGCGGTACTGGCGGGTGTCCAGGATGTCGAACTGCGCCAGCGTGCCCCAGTGCAGCCGGCGGTACAGCCGGGCATCCGGGCCCTGCGGCAGCTGGGCGGCGCGCAGCGGCTGGTTCTCCCAGTACGCCCGGTACGCGGCGGCCCGGCGCAGCAGGAACTCCGACGGCGGGATGTCGTTCTCCGGGGTGCTGCCCGCGTAGTTGTTCTCGGTCTCGTGATCGTCCCAGGCGACGACGAACGGATGCCGGGCGTGCGCGGCCCGCAGATCCTCGTCGGTCTTGTAGAGCGAGTAGCGCAGCCGGTAGTCCGCGAGGGTCATCGTCTCGCGGTTGAAGACGTCGGGCAGTGTGACGTCGGTGTACCGGCGCTCCCCGCCCTCCGAGTTCACCGCGTACTCGTACAGGTAGTCGCCGAGGTGGAACACCACGTCCACGTCGTCCTGGGCGACGTGGCGGAGCACGGTGTAGTAGCCGTCCATGTAGGCCTGGCAGGCGACCGCCGCGAGCTTCAGCGACGAGGTGGCGCTGCCCGCCGCCGGGGCGGTGCGGGTGCGGCCCGCCGGGCTGAGCCAGGCACCGGCGCGGAAGCGGTAGTAGTAGACGGTCCCGGGCGTCAGGCCCTTCACGTCGACGTGGACGCTGTGGTTGTACTCGGCGTGGGCGTCGGCGGTGCCCCGGAACAGGACACCGGCGAAGTACTCGTCGAGGGCCACCTCCCACTCGACCGTGACCCGCTCCGTGCCCATCCCGCCGTCCTCCAGGAACGGCTCGGGGGCCAGCCTGGTCCACAGCAGCACCGAGTCCGGCAGCGGGTCGCCGGAGGCGACACCCAGGGTGAAGGGGTCCTTGCTGATCCGGGCGGTGCGTTCGGGTGCGGCGACCGCCCCGCGGGCCGGGAGGTTGGTGGAGAAGGCGAGCGCGGCGGCGGCCGCGGTCACGGTGAGGAAGCGCCTTCGGCCGAGGTGCCGGGCGGCGGCGCCCAGCACGGCGTCGTGGGGGGAGAAGGCGTGCTCGGCCAGTGCGCTGGGTCGGCCCGTGGGCGCCATCTGGTGTCCTCTCGTACAACGGGGCGATGCGCGGACCCCGCATGTTAAGCAGACAAAACGCCCTAAACCGGAAGGGCTTGCGGAGTGATCACACAGGAGGAGGTACGCGCGTGTGGGCGCGGCCCCTCCGGGCACCCGGGGGCCATGGCCAGGACACGGCGCTACGAGGTGGCGGCCTCCGGCCGCTGGTGGGACGAGGACGACGGCCGCTGGCTGCCGGCCGGCGAGGTGCACGCCCGCGAGCCGGGCAGGAACGAGACCGTGTGCGGCCTGTCCCTCCACCGCTCGCGGCTCTCCCGGTTCTCCGCGGTCGCCTGGACCGACGTGCTGCCCGAGTCCGGGGGCGCCGCCGACGCCGTCCGCCGGGTCTGCCCGCGCTGCGCCGCCGCGGTAGGCCGCCGGGGCGCGGACTCGCGGCCCGCCTGGCGGCGGGTCAACCCGCGCCCGTAGGGGCCGGACGAACCGTCCGGCCCCCGGGCCACGGGAGCGGCCGCCTACGACGGCAGCGGTGAGCGGCTCACCCGGATCTTGGACTGGCCGTGCGGCCGCTTCTCCCAGTCCTCCATGAACCGCGCGTGCAGGTTGTGCTGGGCGGCCAGGGTGAGCAGCGTGTCCGTGCGGTAGTAGAAGTCCTCGCGGAGCACCTGGTGCTCGGTGCCCTCCGTCCGGTCGAAGGTGAAGTCGAAGAACCCGGTGTCCGTCAGGACGCGCCCGACGTGTGCCAGGCACTCGTCGATGACGTTCAGCGGCGAGTGGGAGAAGACGCTGTGCGCGTGGACGACGTCGAAGTGGTCGTCGGGCAGGAACTCCAGCCGCAGGTCCCCGGTGATGGTCAGGTGGGGCAGCTTGGCCTGGAGTCCGCGCTCGGTCAGGGTCCTCTTGGCGGCGATCAGGATGTCCGGCGAGATGTCGACGCCGTAGTAGTGGCCGCTGTCGAGGTGGTCGATGAACCGCCAGCCGCCGCGCAGGTTGCCGCAGCCGATGTCGAGCATCCGGTGCCCGGGACGCAGTCCGTGTTCGACCAGGTAGTCGAACTGCATCTGCCCGAGCGCCAGCCAGCGGTCGTGCGTCCGGCTGCCGACCGCGGCCTCGGGACTGCGCCGGGCGTCGGAGGCCATCACCGCCCGGTAGTAACCGACGTGGTCGGGGTGCCTGACCCGCAGCCACGCGTCCCGGCCGGCCCGGCGGACGTAGGGGCCGACGCGCTCGGGGTGGCGCAGCGCGTACCCGACCTTGTGCGTGAGCGCGGCGCGGTCGCTGCGCAGCTTCTTCGGGGACTTGGCGTCCTTGGGCATCGGGGGAACGACCTCCGTACGAATGACTCGGACAAGGAGAGTGCCGGGGGGGGGAGTCGCGGGCCGTGTCGGGCTCGTGGTAGCGGGACACATACCCGCGCCGGCCCGCGCGCTCCCGCGGTTCTCCGGCCAGCGCTCTGGACTTTCGGTCCAGGTGCTGGACATGTAGTCTGAGGGCCCGGAGCCGAGCAAGGAGGCCCAGAAGATGCCCGAGCCCGCACTGGACGCCGAACGCGACGCCGTCCTCGCCGCGCTGCGCCCCGTCGTCGAGGGGATCGCCGCGACGTTCGGACCGGTCTGCGAGGCGGTGCTGCACGACTACCGGCGCCCCGAGCGCTCGGTCGTGGCCGTCGCCGGGGCGGTGACCGGGCGGACGGTGGGCGGGGCGATGAGCGAGATCGGCATGCGCGTGCTGGCCCGCGGCGACGAGGCGCACGACGAGCTGAACTACGTCACCCGCACGGCCGACGGCACCCTGCTCAAGTCCTCCACCATGGTGCTGCGCGACTCCACGGGCGCCGTGTTCGGAGCCCTGTGCGTCAACCTGGACGTCACCGCCGTCGACCGGGCCCACGCCCTCCTCGGCGCCCTCGCCGGGACCGCCCGCGCCCCCGCCCAAGTACCGGCGACCACCTTCGGCGACGACATCGACGCCGTGGTCGACGCCATCGTGGACGCCCACCCGCTGCGCCGCGACACCAGTTGGGCGGCGCTGGACCGGGACCGGCGGCTCCAGCTGTTCCGCGACCTCGACGGGCGCGGAGTCTTCGCCGTACGCCGCTCGGTCGAGCACGTCGCCACCCGGCTCGGCATCTCCCGCGCCTCCGCCTACCACTACCTCTCCCAGGCCCGCGCCGACACCGGCCCGGCCGCCGACACCCCCTGAGGACACCCGTGACGACCACCACCCCGCCGGTCACCCTCGACGACGTCCGCTCCGCCGCGGCCCGCATCAAGGGCGTCGCGCACCGCACCCCGGTGCTGCGCTCGCGCACCCTGGACGCCCTCGTCGGCGCCGAGGTCTTCCTCAAGTGCGAGAACCAGCAGCGGGTCGGCGCCTTCAAGTTCCGCGGCGCCTACAACGCGGCCTCCCGCCTCACCCCGGAGCAGCTGACCCGGGGCATCGCCGCCTACTCCTCGGGCAACCACGCCCAGGCGGTCGCCCTGGCCGCCCGTGAACTGGGCACGACCGCGGTGATCGTCATGCCCGAGGACGCGCCGCCCTCCAAGCGGGACGCCACCGCGGGCTACGGTGCCGAGATCGTCACCTACGACCGCTACACCGGCGACCGGGTGGCCGTCGCCGAAGCGCTGGCCGCCGACCGCGGGCTGACCCTGATCCCGCCCTACGAACACCCGCACGTCATCGCGGGCCAGGGCACCGCCGCCCTCGAACTGGTCGAGGAGACGGGGGAGCTGGACGCGCTGGTCGCCCCGGTCGGCGGCGGCGGACTGATCGCCGGGAGCGCCACCGCGGTCAAGGCCCTGCACCCCGGCACCCGGGTGATCGGCGTCGAGCCGGAGGCCGGGGACGACACCAGGCGCTCCCTGGCCGCGGGCCGGCGGGTCACCGTGCCGGTCCCGCGCACCATCGCCGACGGCCAGGCCCTGCCCACCCCCGGCGAGCTGACGTTCTCCCTCAACCGGCGCCTGCTCGACGGGATCGTGACGGTGTCCGACGACGAGATCCGGGACGCGATGCGGTTCGCCTTCGAACGGCTGAAGACCGTCCTCGAACCGAGCGGTGCCACTCCACTGGCCGCCCTCATGAACGGCCGGATCGACGCCCTGCCGCGCCGCGTCGGCGTGATCCTCTCCGGCGGCAACGTGGACGCCGCCCGATTCGCCGAACTCTGCGGCGCGCCCCGCTGAGCCGCGCGCGTCCCCCGGATGGCGCCGCCGAGTTGACAGGCGGACGATGGAGTGGTGGGGACAGGGAAAGGAGGAGCGTCATGCTGGAGGCAAAGACGCTCGACAAGCCGGACGAGCGGCGCGATTTCCCCCGCGGGCACATCGAGGCCGTGCACATGGAAGGGCTCGACTTCGCCGTCGCCACCTTCGAACCGGGCTGGCGCTGGTCGGAGTCCGTGGCGCCGATCGCGGGCACCGACAGCTGCATGATCCACCACAACTGCTACGTGGTCGAGGGACGTATGCACGTCCGCATGGACGACGGCACCGAGAGCGAGGTGGGCCCGGGCGACGTCTTCGTCTGCTCACCGGGCCACGACGCCTGGGTCGTGGGCGACGCACAGTGCGTCGTGTACGACTTCGCGGGCAGCATGGCCAAGGAGTACGCCAAGGCCGACTAGCGCGCCGGCCGGCAACGGGGGAGGGGGCGACCGCCACGGCGGTCGCCCTCCCCTGCGTCCTCCCCGCTCAGGCGGCCGGGGTCACCGCGCCCACCGCGGGGGTGCGCAGCACCCGCCGGGCCGTGCCCAGGCCCGTACCCAGCGTCACCGCCGCGGCCAGCGCCACCATCGCGAGCCACACCCCGAGGAACTGGTCCGGCAGCACCGCGTCGGTGCGGACCACAGTGAACGGCACCACACCGGCCAGCGCGGCCACCGTGCCGAAGAACACCCCCGTGACCGTGAGGATCACGCCCTCGGCGCCGACCACGCCCAGCACCTGCCCCGGCGTCGCCCCCGCCAGCCGCTGCTGACCGAACTCTCGCGAGCGGTACGTCGTCGCCGCGTACAGCGAGTTGACCAGCATCACGCAGACGAACACCGCGATGATGCCGACGACCGTGAGGTTCAGCGTCTCCAGGTTCTTGGCGTCGACCGACTTCACCAGACCGGAGGCCTCGACCGCGTCGCTCTCCACCGACTGCATCGTGAGCGTCGCCGTCGACACCGCGGTGAACAGGATCAGCGAGACCAGGATCCCGGCCAGGTGACTCGCCCGCTCACGCAGGTTGCGCACCGCCAGCCAGCCGCTCGCGCCGCTCAGCGGCAGCCGGTCGAGCACGCCCTTCAGCAGCCGCGGCGACAGCAGCGCGAAACCGACCGACAGCAGGATCGCCCCGTAGGCCGGCGCCGCCATCAGCATCTCGTCGGTCGCGGAGAACAGGAAGGTGGCACCGGCCGCCGAGGCACCGGTGACCAGCGCCGCACCGGCCAGGAACCGCTTCGCCCGGGTCCGCTCCCGGCCACCGCGGGTCAGGCGCCGCACCGCCAGGAACGCGGCGCCCGCGGACGCCAGCAGGGTGATGCCCACGCCGCTCAGCAACGCGACGGGGCCGAACGAGTAGTCCACCGACCGCGCCACCTGGCCGCTGTCCTGGAACATGTCCAGCAGTGCCCGGCCGCCGAGCATCGCCGGGCCGATCGCCAGCGCCGCGCCCACCAGCGCCACCGCCACCGCCTCGCCCACGACCATCCGCTTGATCTGCGCCGGGGTCGCCCCCGAGCAGCGCAGCAGGTCCAGTTCGGCGGTGCGCTGACGCACGTTGACGGTCAGCGTCGAGGCCACCGCGAAGAACACCAGCAGAGTCCCGTAGCCGCCGACGACCCCCGCCGCCGTGCCCAGCGTCTCCGAGCTGACCGGGTCGACGCCGTCCTGCCCGGCCGTGTCGTGCATCGAGTTGAACGTCATGATGATCGCCGCCCCCAGGAAGGCGGACAGCAGCGTCGCCAGGAACCGCCCAGGGCGGCGCCGGATCGACCGGAGAGCCAGTACGAACATCGCTCACACCCCCGCCGGCACGTCGTCGCCCAGGTGCGCGAGGCGCTCCGCGACCGCGTCCGGGCTCGGCGCGTCCATCCGCCCCGCCAGCCGTCCGTCGGCGAGGAAGACCACCGAGTCGGCGTACGAGGCGGCGACCGGGTCGTGCGTCACCATCACCACGGTCCGCCCGTGCACCCGGACCGCCTCCTGGAGCAGCAGCAGCACCTGCCGGGCGCTGCGCGTGTCCAGGGCGCCCGTCGGCTCGTCCGCGAAGATCACCCGCGGTTCGGTGACCAGCGCCCGCGCGATCGCCACCCGCTGCCGCTGACCGCCGGAGAGCTGGGCGGGGCGGTGGCCGAGCCGGTCCCCGAGACCGACCGACGTCAGGACCTCCCGCGCCCGCTTCCGGTCGACGCGCCGCCCGGCCAGCTTGAGCGGCAGCACCGTGTTCTGCGCGACGGTCAGCGTCTCCAGCAGGTTGTACTGCTGGAAGACGAACCCGACCCGGCCGCGCCGGAACTTCGTCAGCTCCGCCTCGCCGCCACCCGTCAGCTCCTTGCCGTCCACGCACACGATGCCGCTGTCCGGCCGGTCGAGGCCCGCCGCGCACTGCAGCAGCGTGGACTTGCCCGAACCGGACGGTCCCATCACCGCGGTGAACGTGCCGCGTCCCAGGCTCAGCGTCACCCCGTCCAGGGCGGTCACGGCGTTGTCCGCCGAGCCGTACGTCCGGGTCACCTTGACGAGCCGGAGGGCCTCGGAGGCGGGGCCCGGGTCGTGGTTGCCTCGTGCGCCGGAGCGAAACATCCTCATCACCTTCCGTGTGGCACGCCCTGTGCGGTGCCTCGTGGAAGACGCTACGGAGAGTGGGGCCGCACCACACTGGGTGCAGAGCCCGTATCGGGGGGTGTACTCAGCGACACCCCGGCAGCGCTACGAGCCGCTCAGCAACACCACCTCCAGGGTGCGTGGGCCGTGCACCCCCTCGACGCGGTCCAGCTCGATGTCACTCGTCGCGGAGGGACCGGAGATCCACGTCAACGGGCGGGCCGGGTCGAGGCGCTCGAGCGCCTCGGGCACCGACGACACGACCTGGCCGGGCACCCGCACGACGCAGACGTGGTGGTCGGGGACCAGGGTGATGCGCCGCCGTCCCTGGTCGGGGGAGCCGTCCAGGACGATCGTGCCGGTCTCGGCGACGGCGACGGCGCAGCCGGTCACCACGCTGTCGACCCGGTCGAGTTCCGGTGCCGTACTCGCCGCCGAGTCCTGGACGAGCGTCGCGTCCACGGCCCTCAGCCACCCCGTCGGCAGCCCCGGCGGAACCACCACGCTGCCCGAACCGTGCGCAGCCAGGAGCCGGGCCACCAGCTCGGGCAACTCCCCGTCCGTGCACCGGTGCACGAGGGCCCGGTAGTCCGCCAGGTTCTCGGCGAGCAGGTCCACCGTCCGAGCGACGGACCGCTGCCCGTGCTCGCGCAGATAGTCCCGGGCGACGGCCTCCTCGTAGGGCCGCGCGTCGTCCGGCACGTCCGCCAGGGCCCGGCGCACCCGGCCCAGAATGCGTTCCCTGCTGTTCACTTCGCTCCGTCCTTCCCGCCGCGCGTGCGCTGCCACCAGTCCCGGAACGGCTCCGCGGGCACCGCCGGCAGGTCCCGGGTGCCGCTCCACGCCCGGCCGGGACCGGGCAGCGTGCGCGGATGCAGGCGGCGGGTGCGCGACGCCAGGCGCTGCCCGGTCCGCAGCGCGCCCGGGTGCGTGAACGCCCACTGCGCCGCCCGCATCGCCGCCCGCTCGGCGGCGTGCCCCTTGGCCGGCTTCAGCACCACCCGGTTGCCGCCCCGGACGGCCGGCCCGCCCTGCACCACCCGCTCCCGCAGGTGCACCAGCACCTCGGGGATGTCGATGGCGACCGGGCACACCTCGTAGCAGGCGCCGCAGAGCGAGGACGCGTACGGCAGTGAGGCGTCGATCTCGCTTTTGGTGCCCCGCAGTTGCGGGCTGAGGATCGCACCGATCGGGCCCGGGTACACCGAGCCGTAGGCGTGACCGCCCGCCCGCTCGTAGACCGGGCACACGTTCAGGCAGGCCGAGCAGCGGATGCAGCGCAGCGCCTGGCGGCCGACCTCGTCGGCGAGCGTGTCGGTGCGGCCGTTGTCCAGCAGGACCAGGTGGAAGGTGCGGGGGCCGTCCTCACCGGTGGTGCCGGTCCACATGGACGTGTACGGGTTCATGCGCTCGGCCGTCGAGGAGCGGGGGAGGGTCTGCAGGAAGACCTCCAGGTCCTGCCACCTCGGCACGATCTTCTCGATGCCGACGACCGAGATCAGCGTCTCGGGCAGGGTCAGGCACATCCGCCCGTTGCCCTCCGACTCCACGACCACCAGCGTCCCGGTCTCGGCCACCACGAAGTTGGCGCCGGAGATGCCGACCTTGGCCCGCAGGAACTTCTCCCGCAGGTGCAGCCGGGCCGCCTCCGCCAGTTCGGCGGGCGTGTCCGTCAGCCCCTCGGGCGCGGGTCGGCCCCACTCGCTCATCTCGGAGCGGAAGATGTCCCGGATCTCGCCGCGGTTGCGGTGGATGGCGGGCACCAGGATGTGCGAGGGCCGGTCCTTGCCCAACTGCACGATCAGCTCGGCGAGATCCGTTTCGTAGGCGTGGATGCCCCGCGCCTCCAGGGCCTCGTTGAGGGCGATCTCCTGCGTCGCCATCGACTTGACCTTGACCACCTCCGACTCGCCGGTCTCCTCGACGAGTCGGGCGACGATCTCGTTGGCCTCGTCCGCGTCGGCGGCCCAGTGCACGGTGCCGCCGGCCGCCGTGACCGCCTCCTCCACCTGCACCAGGTACCGGTCGAGGTGGCGCAGCGTGTGGTCCTTGATCTGCTTCCCGGCCTCCCGCAGCGCCGCCCAGTCGTCCAGCTCAGCCACCGCGCGGGCCCGCTTGTCCCGGATGGTGTGGGTGGCGTGGCGCAGGTTGCCGCGCAGTGTCTCGTTGCCCACGGCCTGCCGGGCCGCGACGGGAAAGGCCGGCATGCCCACGAACGTCCCGCTCATACGGCCGCCTCCCCGGTGCTCGCCAGGATCTCCGCGATGTGCACCGGCCGCATGCCCGTGCGCAGCCGCGTCATGGTCCCGCCGATGTGCATCAGGCAGGAGTTGTCGGCCGCGCACAGCACGTCCGCGCCGGTCGACTCGGCGTTGCGCACCTTGTCCGCCCCCATCGCCGCCGACACGTCGGAGTTCTTCACGGCGAAGGTGCCGCCGAAGCCGCAGCACTCCTCGGCGCCCGGCAGCTCCACCAGCTCCAGCCCCTTCACCGCCTCCAGCAGCCGCCGCGGCCGGTCGCCGAGGCCCAGGCTCCGCAGGCCGTGGCAGGTCGGGTGGTACGTCACCGTGTGCGGGTAGTACGCCCCCACGTCGGTCACCCCGAGCACGTCCACCAGGAACTCCGTCAGCTCGTACGTCTTCGGCACCACCGGCGCCAGCACGGCCGCGAGCGTGTCCCCGCGCCCCTCCGCCCGCGCCCGCTCACCCATCCGCGGATACAGCTCCCGGACCATCGCGCCGCAGGAGCCCGAGGGCGTCACGATCGCGTCGTAGTCCGTGAAGACGTCCGCGAAGTGCCGGGCCAGCGGCTCGGCCTCGTGCCGGTAACCCGTGTTGTAGTGCGCCTGCCCGCAACACGTCTGGGCCATCGGGAAGTCGACCTCGACACCGAGTCTGGTCAGCAGCCGCACCACGGCACGGCCGGTCTCCGGATAGAGCGTGTCGTTGACGCAGGTCAGGAACAGAGCGACACGCATCGCGGCTCCTCGTGTTCGATCATCGGATGAATGATGAGTGCAGACTAGTCGGCCGATCCGGCGCTGGGGAGCCCCGGCTCACCGGTCGGCGAGTCGGGCCGCGGCCGCCCGCCAGCGCGCCGGGTCGCCGCGCGGTTCGTACCGGGTCAGCGACTGGGTGCGGGCCAGCAGCCGGCGCATCCCGGCGAGGTCGCCGACCAGGCCGTGGGCGCGGGCCTGCACCAGCACGTTGCCCAGCGCGGCGGCCTCCGTCGGCCCCGCCACCACCGGCAGCCCGCAGGCGTCGGCGGTCAGCTGGCACAGCAGCGCGTTGCGGGTGCCGCCGCCCACCACGTGCACGACGTCGACCGGATGCCCGGCGAGCCGCTGCGCCTCCTCGACGGCCGCGCGGTGGGCCAGCGCCAGCGAGTCGAGGATGCACCGGGTCACCTCGGCGGGCGTCTCGGGCACCGGCTGCCCCGTGGCGCGGCACGCCTCGGCGATCCGCTCCGGCATCCGCCCCGGCGCCAGGAACCCCGCGTCACCCGCGTCCACCACCGACCGCAGCGCCGGCACGCGGGCCGCCGCGAGCAGCAGCTCACCCAGGTCCGGGTCGCCCCAGGCCCGCACGCACTCCTGGAGCAGCCACAGCCCCATGATGTTGCGCAGGTAGCGGACCGTGCCGTCCAGCCCCAGCTCGTTGGTGAAGTTGGCGGCCCGGCTCTCCTCCGTCAGCACGGGAGCGGACAGTTCGAGCCCGGCCAGCGACCAGGTGCCGGTGCAGATGTAGGCGAACCGTTCGCCCGATGCCGGTACGGCGGCGACCGCGGAGGCGGTGTCGTGCGAACCGACGGCCGTCACCGGCACGGGCCCCGCCAGCCCCGTCTCCTCCAGCACCTCCGGCCGCAGCAGCCCCGCCGCGTCCCCGGGCCGGCGCAGCGGCGCGAACAGGCCGAGGTCGATGCCCAGCCGGTCCGCGACCTCCCGCGACCAGTCCCGGGTGCGGGGGTCGATCAGCTGGGTGGTGGAGGCGTTGGTCAGCTCCGTGCCCTGCTCGCCGGTCAGCCAGTAGGTCAGCAGGTCGGGGATGAGCAACAGCCGCCGGGCCGCCGCGAACTGGGCCGTGCCCCGGGCGGCGACGAGCTGGTACAGGGTGTTGAAGGGCGCGTACTGCAACCCGGTCGCCGCGTACAGCTCCCCGGCCGGCAGCGTGGCCCACACCTTCTCCGGGACGCCCTCGGTGCGGGCGTCGCGGTAGTGCACGGGGTTGCCGAGCAGCGCCCCGTCCGCGTCCAGCAGGCCGTGGTCGACGGCCCAGCTGTCCACGCCGACCGAGTCCACCGGGCCCGCCGCCCGCAGACCGTCCAGCACGCCGGCGTACAGCGCGAGGACGTCCCAGCGCAGCCCGTCGGGCGTACGGACCGGGCGGTTGCGGAAGCGGTGCGCCTCGGTCAGCTCCAGCCGGTCGGCGCCGACGCGGCCGACCATGACGCGCCCGCTGGACGCGCCGAGGTCGACCGCGGCGAACGCCTTGACGTCCACGGCGGTGCTCATCGCAGGAACGCGGCGGCGACGCCCGCGTCGACCGGGACGTGCAGACCCGTGGTGTGCGTCAGGTCGCCGCCGGTCAGCGCGAACACGGCGTTGGCGACGTGCTCGGGCAGCACCTCGCGCTTGAGCAGGGTCCGCTGCGCGTAGAACTCGCCCAGCTTCTCCTCCGGCACCCCGTACACGGCGGCGCGCTTGGCGCCCCAGCCGCCCGCGAAGATGCCGGAGCCCCGGACCACGCCGTCCGGGTTGACGCCGTTGACCCGGATGCCGTGCTCGCCCAGCTCGGCGGCGAGCAGGCGCACCTGGTGGGCCTGGTCGGCCTTGGTGGCGGAGTAGGCGATGTTGTTCGGGCCGGCGAACACGGCGTTCTTCGACGCGATGTAGACGATGTCGCCGCCCAGTTCCTGCGCGGTCATCACCCGGGCCGCCTCGCGGGAGACGAGGAAGGAGCCGCGGGCCATGATGTCGTGCTGGAGGTCCCAGTCCTTCGCGGACGTCTCCAGCAGCGGCTTGGAGATGGAGATCCCCGCGTTGTTGACCACCAGGTCGACTCCGCCGAAGGCGAGCACGGCTGCCTGGAACGCCTCGGCGATCTGCTCCTCGGAGGTGACGTCGACGGTCACGGCGACGGCCTTGTCGGCCCCGCCCAGCTCCTCGGCGACCGCCGCCGCGTTCTGGGCGTTCAGGTCGGCCACGACCACACAGGCGCCCTCGTCCACCAGCCGCCGCGCGATCGCCTTCCCGATCCCGCTGCCCGCGCCGGTCACGAGCGCGACCCGGGTGGCCAGCGGCTTGGGCCTCGGCATCCGTCGGAGCTTGGCCTCCTCCAGCGCCCAGTACTCGATGCGGAACTTCTCCGACTCCTCGATCGGCGCGTACGTCGACACCGCCTCGGCCCCGCGCATCACGTTGATCGCGTTGACGTAGAACTCGCCGGCCACCCGGGCGGTCTGCTTGTCCTTGCCGAAGCTGAACATGCCCACACCCGGCACCAGCACGATCGCCGGGTCCGCGCCGCGCATGGCGGGGGAGTCGGGCTCGGCGTGCCGCTCGTAGTAGGCGGCGTACTCCTCGCGGTAGGCCGCGTGCAGCTCCCCCAGCCGGGCGACGGCCTCGTCCAGCGGCGTCGTCGGAGGCAGGTCCAGGACCAGCGGGCGCACCTTCGTGCGCAGGAAGTGGTCCGGGCAGGAGGTGCCGAGCGCGGCGAGCCGCGGGTGCTCCGTCCGCGCGAGGAAGTCGAGGACCACGTCCGCGTCGGTGAAGTGCCCGACCTGCGGCCGGTCCTGCGAGGCCAGACCGCGCACGTACGGCGCGAGCGCGGCCGCCCGCTCCCGCCGCGCGTCCTCGGGCAGCGCCGCGTACCCGTCGATCACCGCGCCGAACGGCTCGGCCCTGCCGCGCTCGGCGAGGAAGGCCTCGGCGGTGCGGATGATGTGCAGCGAGTTGCGCTCGCACTCCTCGGAGGTGTCGCCCCAGGCGGTGATGCCGTGCCCGCCGAGCACACATCCGATCGCCTGCGGGTTGGCCTCCTTGACGGCCGCGATGTCCAGCCCGAGCTGGAAACCGGGCCGCCGCCACGGCACCCACACCACGGTGTCGCCGAAGCACTCGGCGGTCAGCTTCTCCCCGTCCGCCGCGCAGGCCAGCGCGATCCCGGAGTCGGGGTGGAGGTGGTCGACGTGCGCGGCCTCGACCAGCCCGTGCATCGCCGTGTCGATCGAGGGCGCGGCACCGCCCTTGCCGTGCAGGCAGTAGTCGAAGGCGGCGACCATCTCGTCCTCGCGCTCTACGCCCGGGTAGACGTCCTTGAGCGCCCGCATCCGGTCCAGCCGCAGCACGGCGAGCCCGGCGCCGGTGAGCGTCCCGAGGTCCCCGCCGGACCCCTTGACCCACATCAGCTCCACATCACCCCCGGTGACGGGATCGGTCGCGGTGCCCTTGGCGGACGCGTTGCCACCGGCGTAGTTGGTGTTGCGCGGATCGGCACCGAGCCGATGGGAACGGGCGAGGAGGGCAGAGGCTGAGGGGTGGATCCCCATGACTGGCAGTCCTTTTCAACGAGGGCGGAGAACAGCGCCCCTGCAAGGGGCGCGGGGAACTGCGCGACCAGCCACAACGGGCCCGCAGTCCGCGAAGAACACAAACCCGGCAGACGCCTACGGCCTAGGCCCCCCACCCCGCCTGCTGCCCACCAACCCGCTCGGCAACGACCTTCTCGCCCCAACCGGACGCCCGGTACGCCTTGAGGGGCTCGGGGTCCAGCCCCGACTCCTCCCGCACCTCCCGAAGCAGCGGACGCACATCCGTGTTGTACGCGTCCATCAACACCGCGTTTGCCTCCAGCACATCCCCCGAGGCCTGCGCGGCGGCCAGCGCCGAACCGTCGACCAGCAGCGCCTTCGCCGTGGCCTCCTGCACGTTCATCACCGACCGGATGATGGCCGGAATCTTCGCCTCGATGTTGTGGCACTGGTCGAGCATGAACGCCACGTCGGAGGTGAACCCGCCCCCGCGTACCACCTCGTACATGATCCGGAACAGCTGGAACGGGTCGGCGGCACCCACCATCAGGTCGTCGTCGGCGTAGAACCGCGAGTTGAAGTCGAACCCGCCGAGCTTCCCCTCCCGCAGCAGCGTCGCCACGATGAACTCGATGTTCGTGCCCGGCGCGTGGTGCCCCGTGTCGACCACGACCTGCGCCTTCTCGCCCAGCTTGAGACAGTGCGCGTACGCCGTGCCCCAGTCCGGCACGTCCGTCGTGTAGAACGCGGGCTCGAAGAGCTTGTACTCCAGGAGCATCCGCTGACCCTCGCCGAGCCGCTCGTACACCTCGGCCAGGCCCTCGGCCAGCCGGTCCTGCCGGGACCGGATGTCGTCCTGTCCCGGGTAGTTCGTGCCGTCGGCGAACCACAGCTTCAGGTCGCGCGAGCCGGTGGCGTCCATGATGTCGACGCACTCCAGCAGGTGGTCGACGGCCTTCCGGCGCACCGCCGCGTCGGGGTGGCAGATGCTGCCCAGCTTGTAGTCGTCGTCCTGGAAGGTGTTGGAGTTGATCGCACCGATCCGCACGCCCCGCTTCTCGGCGTGCGCCGCCAGCGCGGCGTAGTCCTCGACCCGGTCCCACGGGATGTGCAGGGCGACGGTCGGGGCCGCGCCGGTGAACTCGTGCACCTTCGCCGCGTCGTCCAGCTTCTCGAAGGGGTCGCGCGGGACACCGGCCTGGGCGAACACCTTGAAGCGGGTGCCCGAGTTGCCGTACGCCCACGACGGCGTCTCGACGGCCTGGGTCTTGAGCGCGGCTTTCACCGCGGCGAGCTCGGTCACTTCGGCGCTCCTGTGGCATCGGGTCGTGGCCTGCTGTGAGTACGACCATGTGTGAAACGATTCAGAACGCGAAGCTATGAGCCGCCCGAAGGGGTGTCAACCCTTCTGGTCACTCCAACTGTTCGTGACTCGGTCGTGACCTTCGGCTATCGAAAGTTTTTGGACCCGGAACCATTGACGTGACATACCCTCGCTGCCTAACGTCCCCGGCAACCGAGTTGAAACCTTTCACGACGCCGTGAGGGCCGTCCCGCCGGCGTCGTCGAGGAGCCCCCAATGACCCACCCGTCCGACACGGGTTCGGCCCCGGTTCTGGCGCTCAGGGACGTCTCCAAGTCCTTCGGCGCGGTCCGTGCGCTGCGGGACGTCTCCCTGGAGCTGTTCCCCGGCGAGGTGCACGCCCTCGCCGGTGAGAACGGCGCCGGAAAGTCGACCCTCATCAAGACGCTGGCCGGAGTGCACCGGCCGGACGCCGGCCACGTGCTGCTCGACGGCGCACCGGTCGTGTTCCACGGTCCCGGCGACGCCCGCGACGCCGGCATCGCCGTGATCTACCAGGAGCCCACCCTCTTTCCCGACCTCTCGATCGCCGAGAACATCTTCATGGGCCGCCAGCCGCGGCGCGCCCTCGGCCGCATCGACCACAAGGCGACCCACGACGCCACCGCCGCACTCATGCTGCGCCTCGGGGTCGAACTCGACCCCGACCGGCCCGCGCGCGGTCTGTCCATCGCGGACCAGCAGATCGTGGAGATCGCCAAGGCTCTCTCCTTCGACGCCCGCGTCCTGATCATGGACGAGCCGACCGCCGCCCTCACCGGCAGCGAGGTGGCCCGGCTCTTCGGCGTGGTGCGCACCCTGCGCGACCAGGGTGCCGCGGTGCTGTTCATCTCCCACCGGCTGGAGGAGATCTTCCACATCTGCGCGCGGGTCACCACCCTGCGCGACGGCGCCTGGATCGCCAGCGAGCCCCTGGAGGGCATGACCGAGGACGACCTGGTGCGCCGCATGGTCGGCCGCGACCTCGACGAGCTGTACCCCAAGCAGGAGGTCACCCCCGGCGAGAGGGCCCTCAGCGTGCGCAGGCTGACCCGCGAGGGCGTCTTCACCGACGTCTCCTTCGAGGTGCGGCGCGGCGAGATCGTGGCGCTGGCCGGACTGGTCGGCGCCGGACGCACCGAGGTCGCCCGCGCCGTCTTCGGCGTCGACCGCTGGGACGCGGGGGAGGTCGAGGTCGACGGCAAGCCGCTCGTCAACGGCGCCCCGTCCACCGCGATGGCCGCCGGTCTCGCGCTGGTCCCGGAGGACCGCCGCGCCCAGGGGCTGGTGATGGACATGTCCATCGAACGCAACATCGGGCTCACCGGCCTGCGGACGACCGTGAGGGCCGGCCTCGTGGACCGCGGCGCCGAGCGCAGCCGCTCCCTCGACTGGGCGGTCAAGCTCCAGGTCAAGTACGCCCGCATCGCCGACACCGTCGCCACCCTGTCCGGCGGCAACCAGCAGAAGGTCGTCCTCGCCAAGTGGCTGGCCACCGGCCCCAAGGTGCTGATCGTCGACGAACCCACCCGCGGCATCGACGTCGGCACCAAGGCGGAGGTGCACCGGCTGCTTTCGCAGCTCGCCGCCGACGGCGTGGCCGTCCTGATGATCTCCTCCGACCTGCCCGAGGTGCTCGGCATGGCCGACCGCGTCCTGGTGATGCACGAGGGCCGACTGACCGCCGAGATATCCCGCACCGACGCCACCGAGGAGACCGTGATGGCCGCAGCCACGGGGAGGGCCGCCGCATGACGGTCACCGCACCGGAGACGGCCCCCGCGGCCGACGTGCCGAAGGCCGGCGCCACCAGGCTGGTGGACCGCATCTTCAAGATGCGCGAACTGGCCATCCTGCTCGTCTTCCTGGTGATGATCGGCGTCACCCAGGCCGGCAACAGCGAGTTCCTGTCCGAGCAGGGCATCAAGGACCTCCTGCTGAACGCGACCATCCTGGTCCTGGTCGCCACCGGACAGTCCCTGGTCGTCATCACCCGCAACGTCGACCTGTCCGTCGGCTCCACCCTCGGCATCAGCGCCTTCGCCGCCGGCGTCTACCTCCAGGACGGCGGCAACCCCGTCGTCGCCGTGCTGCTCGCGGTGCTGATGGGTATCGGCTTCGGCCTCCTCAACGGCCTGCTGGTCAGCCTCGGCCAGGTGCCCGCCCTGGTCGTCACCCTCGGCACCCTCTACATCATCCGCGGCATCGACTCCATCTGGGTCGGCTCCCGGCAGATCACCGCGGCCGACCTGCCCGGCGGCTTCGTCGACTTCGGCTCCGGCGGCATCTCCGCCGTGCCCTGGCTGGCCATGATCGCCCTGGCGGTGCTCGTCGCCACGGCGTACTACCTCAAGCACTTCGGCAGCGGACGCGAGCTGTACGCCCTCGGCTCCAACCCGGAGGCCGCCCGGCTGGCCGGCATCCCGGTCCGCAAGCGGATCCTGGCCGCCTACACCTTCTGCGGCGCCCTCGCCGGACTCGCCGGCGCCCTGTACCTCGCCCGCTTCGGCAACGTCGACTCGGGCACCGGCAACGGCTACGAACTGACCGTCGTCAGCGCCGTGGTGGTCGGCGGCGTCGTCTTCACCGGCGGCTCCGGCAGCGTCTACGGTGCGGCCCTCGGCGCACTGCTGCTGACCTCGATCAACAGCGTGCTGCCCGCCCTCGGCGTCAGCTCCGTGTGGGTGCTGGCCATCAACGGCATCCTGCTCATCCTCGCCATCGCCGTCGACCGGATCGTCGCGCTGCGCGTGGCCAACGCCCTGAAGAAGAGGAACGCCCGCCATGGCTGACACCTCCCTGACGCGCGCCGTCCGCTGGGACACGGTCGTCGGTGCCCTGCTCGTGGTCGTCCTGCTGCTCTCCTTCGGCTTCGTCGACGGGTTCGGCAACGCCCTCAACCTGTCCTTCCTGATCGGCAACACCCTGCCGATCGCGCTCATCGCCCTGCCGATGACCCTGCTGGTCGTCTCCGGCGAGATCGACCTGTCGGTGGCCTCCACCGCGGGTCTGTCCGGCGCGGTGATGGGCGCCCTGTGGAACCAGGGCATGACCATCGAGACGATCATCCCGATCTGCCTGCTGCTCGGCGTGGTCTGCGGTCTGGTCAACGGCCTGCTGGTCACCCGCCTCGGCCTGCCCTCCCTCGCCGTCACCATCGGCACCATGGCCGCCTACCGGGGCATCGCGCAGATCGTGCTCGGCTCCGACGCGGTCACCGACTTCCCCTCGCAGTACCTGGACTTCGCGGCCGGACGCATCGACGGCACCTTCGTCCCGTACGCCTTCCTGCCGTTCCTCGTGCTGCTGGCCGTCGCCGTCGTCGCCCTGCACGCCATGCCGTTCGGCCGGTCGCTGTTCGCCATCGGCGCCAGCGAGGAGGCCGCGCGCTTCGCCGGCATCCGGGTCAAGCGGCAGAAGCTGATCCTGTTCACGCTGACCGGCCTGATGTCGTCCCTCACCGGCGTCTTCTGGGCCCTGCACTACGCCAGCGCCCGCTACGACAACGCCACCGGCCTCGAACTGTCCGTCGTCGCCGCCGTGCTCCTGGGCGGCATCGACTTCGACGGCGGCAAGGGCACGCTCGGCGGGGCGGTCGCGGGCGTGTTCCTGCTCGGCGCGCTGCAGAACGTGATGAGCCTCCAGGACGTCTCCGCCCAGTCCCAGATCGTCGTCACCGGCGTCCTGCTCGTCCTCTCCGTGCTCGGCCCCCGGGTCGCACGGCAGATCTCCCTAGCGAGGGCCGGACGCAGGGCGGCACCGGCGCCCCCGTCCAAGGCGCCCGCCCCCACCCCGTAACCCCGTCCACCCTCGTAAGGAACCCACCATGCGCAAGTCGTCCATCCGCCGTACCTGCGCGGCCCTCGCCGCCGTCACCTCCCTCGCCCTGGCGGCCACCGCCTGCGGCGGCACCACGAAGGAGGACGTCAAGGACGAGGGCGGCAAGGCCGCCGCCGCGGGCAAGGCCGACCCGAACGCCGCGACGAAGAAGGGGCTGACCGTCGGCTTCCTGCCCAAGCAGGTCAACAACCCCTACTTCACCGTCGCCGACAAGGGCGGCGAGAAGGCCCTCAAGGAGCTGGGCTCCAGCTACAAGGAGGTCGGCACCTCCAGCGGCACCGACACCGCCGGCCAGGTCTCCTACGTCAACACGCTCACCCAGCAGCAGGTCGACGCCATCGCCGTCTCCGCGCAGGACCCGGGCGCCCTGTGCACCGCGCTCAAGCAGGCGATGAAGAACGACATCAAGGTCGTCACCTACGACTCGGACACCAACCCCGAGTGCCGCAACGCCTTCATCTCCCAGGCGTCCGCCGACGACATCGGCCGCACCCAGGTGCAGCAGCTGGCCGAGCAGATCGGCAACAAGGGCGAGATCGCGATCCTGTCCGCCGCGCAGACCGCGACGAACCAGAACGCCTGGATCGAGATCATGAAGGACGAGCTGAAGGACCCGAAGTACAAGGACATCAAGCTGGTCAAGGTCGCCTACGGCGACGACGACGCCCAGAAGTCCTTCCAGCAGACCCAGGGCCTGCTCCAGGAGCACCCGAACCTGAAGGGGATCATCTCGCCGACCACCGTCGGCATCAAGGCCGCCGCCCAGTACCTGTCCGGCTCCAAGTACAAGGGCAAGGTCAAGCTGACCGGCCTCGGCACCCCCAACGACATGCGCAAGTACGTCAAGAACGGCACCGTCGAGGCGTTCGAGCTGTGGGACCCGGCCAAGCTCGGCGAACTGGCCGCGCGCACCGCCGTCGCCCTGTCCTCCGGGCAGATCACCGGCAAGGAGGGCGAGACCTTCAAGGCCGGTGCCATGGGCGAGTACACCATCGGCAAGAACGGTGTGATCGACCTCGGCAAGCCGACCGTGTTCACCGCCGACAACGTCGACCAGTTCGACTTCTAGTCACGAACGTACGGGAGCGGCAGTCCATGCAGCGCGTCTGTTTCCTGCTCAAGGTCCGGAGGGACCGCATCGCGGAGTACCGCGAACGCCACGCCGCCGTGTGGCCGGAGATGTGCGAGGCGCTCTCCGCCACCGGCTGGCACAACTACTCGCTCTTCCTGCGCGACGACGGCCTGCTCGTCGGCTACCTGGAGACCGAGGACTTCGCCGCCGCCCGGTCCGGCATGGAGGCCACCGAGGTCAACGCCCGCTGGCAGGCGGAGATGGGCCCGCTGTTCGAGTCCCTCGACGGGGAACGCCCCGACGAGGCGATGAAACCCCTCACCGAGGTGTTCCACCTCGCCTGACTCAGGCCCCGAGGGGGGCGGCCCGGGTACTGTGTGAAGGTCCCGCGGCCGCCCCCCACACCCACTTCGACCTCGGAGGTCCCTGCCCGATGGCCCATTCCGTGGGTATCAAGGACGTCGCCCGCGCCGCCGGAGTTTCCGTGGGCACGGTCTCCAACGTCATCAACCGCCCCGACACCGTCGCGACCGAGACCCGTGCGCGGGTGCTGTCCGCGATCGACCGGCTGGGCTACGTCCGCAGCGAGTCCGCGCGCCAGTTGCGCGCCGGACGCAGCCGCATCATGGGGCTGCTCGTCCTGGACATGGGCAACCCGTTCTTCGTCGACGTGGCCCGCGGTGCCGAGCGGGCGGCCCGGGAGGCCGGGCTCGGCGTGATGGTCTGCAACAGCGCGCAGAACCCGGGCGAGGAGGCCGAGTACCTCTCGCTCTTCGCCGAGCAGCGGGTCCGCGGCGTCCTGCTCACCCCCGCCGACGCCACCGGCCGCAACATCGAGGGCTTCCGGCGCCACAACATCCCCTTCGTCCTCGTCGACCGCGTCGCCGAGGGCACCACCGAGTGCTCGGTCTCCGTCGACGACGTCGCGGGCGGCGCGCTGGCCGTGCGCCACCTCGTGGACGCCGGGCACCGCTCCATCGCCTACGTCAGCGGCCCGCCCGGCCTCAACCAGGTCCGCGACCGCCGCACCGGTGCCCTCGCCGCGCTCGCCGAGGCCGGGCTCGGCCCCGACGCGCTGCGTGAACTGCCCACCGAGCGTCTCGACGTCGCCGCGGGCCGCGACGCCGGCGCCCGCCTGCTGGGCCTCGCCGAGCGGCCGACCGCCGTCTTCTGCGCCAACGACCTGCTCGCCCTCGGCGTCCTGCAGGCCATGTACGCCGCCGGGGTCGGCGTCCCCGACGACCTCGCGATCGTGGGCTACGACGACATCGAGTTCGCCGCCGCCGCGGCCGTCCCGCTCACCTCCGTGCGCCAGCCCGCCGTCACCATGGGCGCCATGGCCGCCGAGCTGCTCCTGGAGGAGACCGAGCTGGAGGGCACGGACCGGCCCCACCCGCACCGGCGGGTCGTCCTCCAGCCGGAGCTGGTGGTGCGGCGCTCCAGCCTCGCCGCACGCTGATCGGCCGTTCAGTAGGTCCTTCCGTACGATTTCATGATCCCGGGGGTCGGCGGCCCCAGGACGGTGTGCTGAACTGGGACGCGGCCGAAAGCATCGGCCGCCAGATCCGTCCGCCCCGGGAGACCCCTTGAGCGTCAGCTACCGCCAGCCAGGCGTCGTCCTCACCGACCGCCGTTTCACCGTGCCCCTCGATCACGCCGACCCCACCGGGGAGACGATCGAGCTGTACGCCCGCGAAGCCGTCGCGAGCGACAAGGCCGACAAGGACCTGCCCTGGCTGGTCTACCTCCAGGGTGGGCCGGGCTTCGGGGCGAACCGTTTCATCGGCCGGCCCGCGTGGTTCGGCCGCGCCCTGAAGGAGTACCGCGTCCTGCTCCTGGACCAGCGCGGCACCGGCGCCTCCACCCCGGCCAACCGCCAGACGCTCCCGCTGCGCGGCGGCCCCGCCGAGCAGGCCGACTACCTCACCCACTTCCGCGCCGACGCCATCGTCCGCGACTGCGAGGCCATCCGCCCCCAGGTCACCGGCGGAGCCCCCTGGACCGTCCTCGGCCAGAGCTTCGGCGGCTTCTGCACCGTCGCCTACCTGTCGCTGGCCCCCGAGGGCCTGAGCGCCGCGCTGATCACCGGCGGCCTGCCCTCCCTGGACGCCCACGCGGACGACGTCTACCGGGCCGCCTACCCCCGCATCGAGCGCAAGGTCGTCGCGCACTACGCCCGCTACCCGCAGGACGTCGAGCGCGCCCGCCGCATCGCCGACCACCTCCTGACCCACGACGTGGTCCTGCCGAACGGGTACCGCCTCACCGTGGAGGCCTTCCAGTCCCTCGGCATCATGCTGGGCGGCAGCGAGGGCAGCCACCGGCTGCACTACCTGCTGGAGGACGCCTTCGTCCGCACCCCGAACGGGCACGAGCTGTCCGACGCCTTCCAGGAGCAGGCGCAGGGCCTGCTCTCCTACGCGGCCAACCCGCTGTACGCCCTGGTCCACGAGGCCATCTACGGCCAGGACGCCCGGCCCACCGACTGGTCCGCCGAGCGGGTCCGCGCCGAGTTCCCGCGCTTCGACGCCGCGAAGGCCCTCGCGGGCGACGAACCCCTGCTGTTCACCGGCGAGTCCGTCCACCCCTGGATGTTCGACTGCGACCCGGCGCTGCGCCCGCTGCGCGAGACGGCCGAGCTGCTCGCCGCCCGCGGCGACTGGACCCCGCTGTACGACGCCGCCCGCCTCGCCGCCAACGAGGTGCCGGCCGCCGCGGCCGTCTACCACGACGACATGTACGTCGACACCGCCCACGCGCTGAGCACCGCCCGGACGATCCGGGGCCTGCGCACCTGGGTCACCGACGAGTTCGAGCACGACGGCGTGCGGGCCGGCGGCCCCCGCGTCCTGGACCGGCTGCTCGCGCTCGCCCGCGACGAGGCCTGAGCGGCGCCGGGCGCGACGTCCGGGTGGAATCTCCGGGTGGCATGCCGGTGGCGCGGGTTAGTGTGCGGGCATGACGGAGCCGACGATCACGCAACTGGAGCCCATGCCCGGCGACTGGCGCCGCGCCCTCGCCGTCGTGGCCCACCCGGACGATCTGGAGTACGGCTGCTCGGCGGCGATCGCGGCCTGGACCGACGAGGGCCGCGAGGTCGCCTACGTGCTCGCGACCAGGGGCGAGGCCGGCATCGACACGCTGGCGCCCGCCGAGTGCGCCCCGCTGCGTGAGCGGGAGCAGCGGGCGAGCGCCGCCGTCGTCGGGGTGAGCGAGGTGGAGTTCCTCAACCACCGGGACGGTGTCGTCGAATACGGCCCCGCGCTGCGCCGCGACATCGCCGCCGCGATCCGCCGTCACCGGCCCGAACTGGTCATCACCATGAACCACCGGGACACCTGGGGCGGCGTCGCCTGGAACACCCCGGACCACGTCGCCGTCGGCCGCGCCACGCTCGACGCGGCGGCCGACGCCGGCAACCGGTGGATCTTCCCGGAACTGACCGACCGGGGCCTGGAGCCCTGGAACGGGGTGCGCTGGGTCGCGGTCGCCGGTTCCTCCTCGCCCACCCACGCCGTGGACGCCACCCCCGGTCTGGAGCGTGCGGTGCGCTCGCTGCTCGAACACCGCACCTACATCGAGGTGCTGACCGAGGAGGACCCGGAGACGTACGTGCGCGGGTTCCTCACCGGCTTCGCCGAGGCCGCGGGGGAGCGGTTCGGCGGCAGGCCGGCGGTGACCTTCGAAGTCTTCGCCCGCTAGCGGCATGACGGGGGAGCAGGACATGCGGGGAGAGGGCGACATGGGGGGAGAACGGGACATGCGGGGAGAGGGCGGCACGGGAGGAGAACGGGACGTGCGGGGGGAGCGGGAGGCGCGGGGACAGCAGCGTCTCGCGGAGCGCTTCGAGGAGCACCGCGGGCAGCTCAAGGCGGTGGCCTACCGCATGCTCGGCTCCCTGGCCGAGGCGGAGGACGCCGTGCAGGAGGCCTGGCTGCGGCTCGACCGCTCGGAGGCGGACGGCATCGACAACCTCGGCGCCTGGCTGACCACCGTGACCGGCCGGATCTGCCTCGACCTGCTCCGCTCCCGCACCGCGCGCCGCGAGGAGCCGATGACCGAGGGCTTCGACGCCTTCGTGCCCGACCCCGTGCTGCGGGCCCTGCCCCGGGCGGACCCGGAGGCGGAGGCGCTGCACACCGACTCGGTGGGCATCGCCCTGCTGGTGGTGCTGGAGCGGCTGGAACCGGCCGAGCGGCTGGCGTTCGTCCTGCACGACATGTTCGCCGTGCCCTTCGACGACATCGCGCCGGTCGTCGAGCGCAGCCCGGCCGCCACCAGGCAGCTCGCCAGCCGGGCCCGGCGCCGGGTGCGCGACGCCACCCCCGCCGCCGAACCGGACCTCGGCCGTCAGCGCCGGGTGGTGGAGGCGTTCCTCGCCGCCAGCCGCGCCGGTGACTTCGAGGCGCTGGTGTCCGTCCTCCACCCGGACGTGGTGCTGCGGGCCGACGCGGGCGCGCTGGCCCGGGGCGTCGCGGCGTCCAAGGTGGTGCGCGGAGCGCGGACGGTCGCCACCGGGGCCTTCCACTTCCGCCACCTCGCCCCTCTCGCCCACGTCGTCCTGGTCAACGACGCGGTCGGCACCGTCGCCCTGTCCGACGGACGTCCCGTGTCGGTCACCTACGTCACCGTCGCCGACGGCCTCATCACGGGCCTGTACATCCTGTCCGACCCGGAGCGGCTGGCCGGGCTGGACGTGTCTGCGCTGGGGGCCTGACCGGCCGCGCGGGGTCGCCCGCGACCCCGCGCGGCGGCGGCCCGTATCCTCGGCGTCATGCGAGAACACACGGCGGACCGGACGGAGACGCGGGCCGGGGCGGAACTGCGCGGCGACTGCGCGAGCTGCTTCGGCCTGTGCTGCGCCGCCCTGCCGTTCGCCCGCTCGGCGGACTTCGCGATCGACAAGGACGCCGGAACGCCCTGCCCGAACCTCCGCACCGACCACCGCTGCGGCATCCACGCGACGCTGCGGGAGCGCGGCTTCACCGGCTGCACGGTCTACGACTGCTTCGGCGCGGGGCAACGGGTCTCGCAGCTCACCTTCGGCGGCCGGGACTGGCGCGCGGGCCCGCCGGAGCAGAGCCGCCGCATGTTCGACGTGTTCCCGGTCGTCCGCCAACTGCACGAGCTGCTCTGGTACCTGACCGAGGCGCTGACCCTGCCCGCCGCCCGCCCGGTCCACGCCGACCTGCGCGGTGCCCTCGCCGACACCGAACGCCTCGCCGGGGGGACCCCGCAGGAGCTGGCCGCCCTCGACGTGGCCGCACACCGGCAGCGGGTCAACGTGCTCCTGCTGCGCACCAGCGAACTGGTCCGGGCCGGCACCCGCGGCCGGAAGAAGAACCGTCGCAACGCCGACCTGATGGGCGCCCGTCTCAAGGGCGCCGACCTCGCGGGTGCCGATCTGCGCGGGGCCTACCTCATCGCCGCCGACCTCACCGGCGCCGACCTGCGGGGCGCCGACCTGATCGGTGCGGACCTGCGCGACGCCGACCTCACCGACGCGGACCTGACGGGCGCCTTCTTCCTGACCCAGCCGCAGGTCAACGCGGCCAGGGGCGGCCCCGGCACCAGGCTGCCGGACTCAGTCACCCGCCCGGTGCACTGGACAGCCGGGCGCTGAGACGGTGTCCCCGGCAACGTCGGCCGCGCCCGCTCCGCCCGCGTCGGCCGTGCGGCCACCGGGCGCCGGCACGGCCGCGGTCCGCCGGGCCAGGTGCAGGCGCAGTCCCTCCGGCATCAGGGTCAGCCGCTCGGTCACCCGCAGCCGGTAGCCGGGCTCCGGCCGCAGCTCGTAGCGGCGCAGCAGCAGCCCGAGGACCAGCGTGGCCTCGTGCAGCGCGAACTGCCGCCCGATGCACGCCCTCGCCCCGGTCCCGAACGGCTTGAACGTGTGCGGGGCGCGCGACCGTACGGCCTTCGCGTCGAAGCGGTCCGGGTCGAACCGCTCGGCGTCCGCTCCCCACACCTCGGGGTCGCGGTGCAGCATGCCCGTGAGCACCAGCGCCCAGGCCCCGCGGCGCATCGGGTGGGCGCCGCCGAGCACCGTGTCCTCGCGGGCCTCGCGCGCGAATCCCGGCGCGGTCGGCCACAGCCGCAGCGACTCGTCCAGCACCCGGCGCACGTAGCGCAGTTTGGCCACCTGCTCGTAGCCGGGTGCCTCGGTGTCGCCCCACACCCGGTCCACCTCGGCGCGGGCCCGGGCCGCGACGTCGGGGTGCTGGGCGAGGTAGTGCAGGGCGAAGGAGAGCGCGCCCGAGGTGGTCTCGTGACCGGCGACCAGGAAGGTGATGACCTGCCGGCGGACGTTCTCCGGCGACAGCCGCTCACCGGTCTCGGGATGGGCCGTCTCCAGCATCCGGTCGAGCAGGTCGCCGTCGCCGCTGCCGGTTCCGCCGCTTCCGCTGGTCGCGCCGCCCGTGCCGCCGTTCGCCCGGCGTTCACGGACGAGGTCGTCGACCGTGCGGTTGAGGTGGGCGATGTCGGCGGCGTTGCGGCGGCTCGCGTCGCGCAGCAGCCAGGGGGCGAGCGGCGCGGGCACCGTGTTGAGGCGCTGCGCGTAGCCGAGCGTGCCCACCATCGCGGTGACGAAGGGATGGAGGCGGGAGCGTTCGAAGGAGCCGAAGTCGTGGCCGAAACCGGTGCGCGCGATGGTCTCCAGCGTCAGCTTGGTCATGTCGCCGGGCACGTCCACCGCCCGGCCCGACTTCTCGGCCAGGTCCCAGTGGCCGGTGAGCCGCGCGGCCACGTCCAGCATCATCACGTGGTACCCGGCCATGGCCTCGCGGCTGAAGCCGGGCGCCAGCACGTCGTGCGCGAGCTGCCAGTTGGGCTCGTGGTTGTACGCCGTGAACAGCCCGTCCCCGGCCACCGGCCGCAGGTTGGCCACCCCCAGGCCCACGTGCTTGGCGAACCGCGCCTCGTCCGCCAGGTCGGCGGCCAGGGCCGCGCCCCACACGAACACGAACTCCTTGCCGAAGGCCCGCCGCCGGAATATCGGCCCCAGCCGCCGTGCGTACCGCAGCGAGTCCTGCATCGGGGTGCGCCTGCTCGCTCCCACCACGTCTCCGAGCAGGGGCAGCCGGTACGGGGGGTGCGGGATGCGGTGCAGTTCGGGCCAGCCCAGATCGGCGCTGCGGAAGCCCTTCGGCAGTCCGTCCCGGGCCGGTTCCCTCGCTGTCTGGGCCATGACGCGATCTCCCTTGACGCAGCGGCGTGTTGCACGAGCCGAGGCGAGCGTGTTGTACATGGATTCAATAACGCGTCCCAGTCTCGACCCGTTGTTGAACCCGCGTCAAGTAAGGTGCGGGGCATGGCCGCGAACCAGGGCGAGCGCATCCGCCGCCGGCTCAGCACGGGTGAGCGCCGGGAGCAGTTGCTCTCGGTGGGCGCGCGGCTGTTCTCGGAGAGCCCCTACGACGAGGTCTGGATCGAGCAGGTCGCCGAGATCGCCGGCGTCTCCCGCGGGCTGCTGTACCACTACTTCCCGAACAAACGGGACTTCTTCGCGGCGGTCGTCGAGCGCGAGAGCGAGCGCATGCTGCGGATGACGGCGGCCGTGCCCGGCGTCCCGGTCCGTGAGCAGCTCACCGCGGGCCTCGACGCCTACCTGGAGTACGTCCGGGCCCACGCGCACGGCTACCGCGCCTTCCACCGCGCCGACGCGGCGGGGGACCGCGCGGTGCGCCGCGTCTACCAGAAGGCGCTCGCCGCGCAGGAGCGGCAGATCCTCGCCGCCCTCGCCGCCGACCCGGAGTTCGGCCCGGCCTTCGAGGAACGCGGCGACGTGCGGCTCGCGGTGCGCGGCTGGCTGGCCTTCACCACCGCGGTGTGCCTGGAGTGGCTGCGGGATCCGGAGCCCGCCCGCGAGCAGGTGCGGGACCTGTGCGCAAGGGCACTGCTGGGAGCCATCGCGCCCTGACGGCGCCGGTCCGGATGTCGGTTCGAGGGGATGTCATGGTTGGCGCACTCCCCGATCTCCGCTAGGTTAGGTGAGCCTTACCTAATGAACTGTGAACGGAGGTTGGGATGGGTGACAGCCACACCTGGACGGCAGCGCCCGGCGCGGCGGAACAGGCCCGTTCCGTGCTCGCCGCCGCCTGGTCCTGTGCGGTGACCGCGGAGGGCGGCCGCGAGGAGTTCGTCGGCGCGCACACCGTGGCCGACGACGGCCGGGTGCTCCTGCGCGTGCCCGAGGACAGCGCGCTGCTCGCCGCGGCGGTGTGCGCGCCCCGCGGAGAGCCGTCCGGGGTGCTGGAGTTCGCCGACGTGGCGCCCGTCCCGGTGCGGGGCCGGATCAGGGCCCGGCTCTGGCTCGCCGGCTGGTTCGCCGTGACGGACGGGCACCTGGCCTTCCGGCCCACCCGGGTGGTGCTGCGGCGGCCGTCCGGCGCCGTGGTGGTCGACGTCGAGGAGTTCACCGCCGCGAAGCCCGATCCGCTGGCCCTGGCCGAGGCGCGGCTGCTGACCCATCTCGCCGACTGCCACGACGACGCCGTGCAGCGGCTGACCCGGCTCGTCGATCCGGACAGCCTGCACGGAGCGGTCCGGGTGCGGCCGCTCGCCGTCGACCGGCACGGGCTGACCCTGCGCGTCGAACGCGTCCGTGACCACGGCGACGTACGCCTGCCGTTCCACGCGCCCGCCGACGAGATCGCGCAGCTCACGGAGCGGGTGCACGTGCTCCTCGCGCAGGCGGCCGCCGTCTCCTGCCCGCGGGCCCTACAGCGGCAGCGCACAGACGGCGGCGGGTGAGGCGAAGGGCTCTCCCGTGCGCCGCAGTCCGCCGTCGCCGGCGCCCACCCGGAACGTGCTGACGGTGCCCGACCGCTGGTTGGCCGCGAACAGCAGCCGGCCGTCCGGGGAGAAGGCGATCTGCCGGGGGAAGACGCCGCCCACCGGCACGGTGCCGAGGAGCCGGAGCCGGGCACCCTCCGCCTCCACCGCGTACCGCGTGACGCTGTCGTGCCCCCGGTTGGCGAGGAAGGCGTACGCGCCGTCGGAGGTCACCAGGATCTGCGCCGGGTAGTTGGCGCCGGTCCCCGGGGCCGACGGCGCGCCGGTGGACTGGGGCTCGCCGACGGCCAGCCGTCCCGTCCGCGGATCGTACGCGCAGACCGCGACGGTGTTGTCGACCTCGTTGGCCACGTAGGCGTGGCGTCCGGCGGGGTGGAAGGCGAGGTGCCGGGGACCGGAGCCCGGCCGGGTCCGGGCCCGCGAGACCTCCACGAGGGTCCCCGCGCCCTCGTCCAGACGGTAGGTGTACACGGTGTCCGTGCCGAGGTCCACGGCGAGGACATGGGCCCCGTCCGGGGCGGTGACGACCTGGTGGGCGTGCGGACCCCGCTGTCCCGGGCCCGGCGGGGGAGTGGAGTGCGTGACCAGGCCGGTGCGTTCTCCCAGCGCGCCGGAGGCGTCGACCGGGTGTACGGCGACGCTTCCGGAGCCGTAGTTGGCGCTGAACAGCCAGCGCCCGCTGGGGTGCACCGACAGGTGGCAGGGCGCCGCGCCGCCGGTGCTCCGGCTGCCCAGCACCCTGCGGTCCGACAGCCGGACGGCGGTCACCGCCCCCTCCTCGCGCTCGTTCACCGCGTACACGGTCCGGCCGTCGGGATGCACCGCCAGGTACGAGGGGTCGTCGACCTCGGCGAGGAGGCCGCTCTTGGTGATCCGGCCAGTCGCGGGGTCGTACGCCGCGAGTCCGACGCCCCGGCCGCCGCCCTCGGCGGAGGTGTAGGTGCCGAGGAGGAGCGGGCGCCGGCCGGAGGACCCCCGCTCCCTGCCGGACGCACCGCCGCTCGCCCGGGGCGCGGTGGGCGCCGCGGCCGGCGCCTGCGTCTCCGCCGGGCCGCCGCACGCCGCCGCGGGAGTGCCGCCGCCGCGGCGGCGGTCCGGGCGAGGAGCCCGACCAGCCGCCGCCTGCTCCAGCCGACCCCGTCCATGCCGCCCTCCCGTACCCGTACCGGCCCTCGCGCCGCTACCAGTCCCCGTCCTGCACCGGCTTGCCCGGCGCGTCCCCCAGCGGGTGGACCTGGCCGGGCGCGGGCGGCTGCCAGGACTCGTGGTCGTCGCCGATCCAGTCCCCGACCGGCTTCACGTCCTGCAACGGCCCGGTGGGCGCGAGGTCGTGGGCGTCCTGGTCGTAGTAGTCGTACCAGGGCAGGCCGGCCCGGGTGTACGCGGCCCGGTCCACGGGGGACGGCGGCGGCGCCTCGCCGGTGATGCGGCGCCACTCGGGCGGCGTCACCAGGTGCACGAAGACCCGGCCCGCCGGACGCTCGGCCCAGTCCGTCGGCGGCCGCTGGTCGCGGTACACCTCCTGGCGCATGGAGC
The DNA here is from genome assembly GCF_027947575.1 of Streptomyces rubrogriseus. Classification (NCBI taxonomy): domain Bacteria; kingdom Bacillati; phylum Actinomycetota; class Actinomycetes; order Kitasatosporales; family Streptomycetaceae; genus Streptomyces; species Streptomyces rubrogriseus. The sequence goes on from NZ_CP116256.1 coordinate 3,508,449, forward strand.
CGCCGACGCCGAGGCCCATGGCGGGCGCCGACCGGGGCCGGGCCGCACCGCCGTACGCCGGGGCCGCGCCCGGCGCGGCCGGTGCCGACGCCGGTGCCGGAGCGCCGAGTGCCCCGCCCGGACGGGCCGCCCTGCGGGCCGTTTCCGCACGGCGCCGCTCCTCCTCGCGCCAGCGGGCCAGCTCGGTGTCGTTGAGGGTGAACGCCTGCAACTGGACGCCTCCCCAGACCTCCTCGCCGGTGACCTGGCCCTCGACACTCGCCCCCATGCCGAGCGGCACCGCCACGAACTGACGGACCGTGCCGGTCCCGGAGTTGATGCCGTCCAGCCAGGGCTGGCGGGGAAGCACCACGTAGTTCTGCGGGTCCCGGGACAGCCGGTCGCTCCAGGGCCTGCCCGAGACCGCGCACACCTTGCCCACCCCCACCTGGAGCGCGGCGGGCTCCCGAGTGCCCGCGAAACTCAGCCACATGGCCTCCCGCAGGTACACCGGCAGCATCACGCCGCCCCGCGCCCGCCACTCCTCGGGCACACTGCCGGCGTAGTCGGCGACCCGGCGGACCGGGAACTCGCCGAGCCCGGGCGGCAGCGGATGCGTGCCCGTCTCGGGCAGCCGCAGGGTGCGTATGAAGCGGACCGTCGCCCCGCCCGGCAGCGACAGCCGGTTCCCGTCGATCCGCACACTGGTGTCGGTCATCCGAACGCCCCCTCATTCGCCGTTGACGCGCCTTCGCCGGCCGCGCGCGCCTCGTCCTTCCTCAAGAGGAACGCCGCGCGGCGGTGTCGCGGTTCCGCCCGCGCGGGCCGGCCCGCAGCCGGTCGCGCGTCCGGTCCCGCAGCCGGGTCAGCCGCGGCATGCGCTCACGCTGCTCACGCGTGTGGCGGTCCAGCTCCTCCAGGAGCCGGCGGGAGCGGTGCTCGGTGTCCATCTCGTCGATGATCCGGTTCACCTCGGCCAGCACCGCGCCGCGCAGCTGCCACTGGGTGGCGTCGCGCCGGACCTCCTCCAGCAGCAGGTCGGCCAGCCTGTCCCGGGTGGCCGCGGCCTGGCGCAGCTCGGTGGCCAGACGCTCCTCCGCGGACTCGGCGTTCTCGCTGGCGTTGCTGGTGACCAGCACCGAGAAGCTGACCACGGCGTCGGCGATCTCGGACAGCAACTGCTGGACGGCGGCGCCCGTCTCCGGCGCGAACAGGGGCTCCGGCTCGCGCTCCTTGGCGAGGTCGGTGAAGCTGCGCGCGAGGACCCGCATGACCACCGTGCAGATCTCCAGGGTGTCCAGGCCGGTACGGAGCACGACCCGGTGCAGCAGCCCCTCGCGCACCCGGGGATTGAACCGCAGGCTGTCCTCGGCCTGGCGCAGGTCCTCGTCCACCTCGCCGATGTCGTGGTCGAGCCGGCGGGCCTCGTGCAGCCGGGCCGCCGCCTCGTGGAAGGGCGTGCTCCCCGCCGCCTCCTCGCCCATCCGCAGCAGCAGTTGGCGCACCTGCCGGGCCAGTCCCACGACGGACTCGCCGGCCTGCTCCACCCACACCGGAGGCGCGAGGATCAGGTTGAAGACCAGACCGACGATCGCCCCGATCAGGGTCTCCACCACCCGGGCCCAGGCCAGGCTCCCGTGCGAGGTGACGCCGAGCACCAGCATCGCGCTGATCGCCACCTCGGCGGTGAACTCCTCGGCGCGCACCAGGTGCCCGACGCCCAGCGCCGCCACGATGATCAGGGCCAGGCTCCACCAGCTGAGCCCGACCAGCTGACTGAAGGCGATCGCGACCAGGACACCCGCGACCACGGCGTTCACCCGGCGGAAGCTCATCTTCAGCGTGGCGTACAGGGTGACCTGGACGACCAGCAGCGCGGTCAGGGGCGCGGTGAGCGGTGCCGCCGACTTGTCGGGGGTCAGCCGCACCGCGATGACATAGGCGATCGACGCCGCGGCGGCGGAGCGCAGGGCCTGTACGACCATGGGGTCCCGCAGCCACTTCACCCGCCGCAGAGCCGTCCTCGCGGCCTCAAGCACATCCCGCATCCTCGGGCTGTTCCCTTCCGCAGGCGCCTCGAACGTGTCCGATCAGGACGGTAGCCGGACGCGGGCGGCCGGACCCCCTCTCACGCGCCGGGCGCCGCCGGACGGGTCAGCCGGTCACCTTGGCGACGAACGCGGACAGATTGCCCAGCGTGCGGGCGACCTGTTCCTCCAGGGTGAGGCTCTCCTCGAAGCGGGCGCCGCTCTGCGACACCTTCTTGCCCCGCAGATACAGGGAACAGGCGAGATCGGTGCACATGTACAGGCCGACCGAGTTGCCCTCACGGCCGGCCGCTCCGGCCTTGCGTGCCGTCATCAGGGCCACGCCGCCCCGGGGATGGGTGGTCAGGCACAGCGCGCACATACTGCGCTGGAAGAAGCCGCTCCGGGCCGGCTGGAAGCGCAGCGCCACACCGGTGGGGCGCCCGTCGAGGTCGGCGACCAGATAGCTGCGGTCGGGCGCCCCGGGGTCCCGCCAGCCGAGGAAGTCGAGATCGTCCCAGGGGCGCTCGTCCAGGTCGCGGGGGACGGCCAGCCGCTTGGCCTCGCCCTTCGAGCAGTTGATGAAGGAGGTGCGGACGTCCTGCTCGTCGAGTGCTCTCACGGGAGCCTCCCCTGGATCGAAGGAACCTAGGATCTCTAGGTTTTCGCCTAGCGTAGATAGCCTACGGACGGAGTCGCCACCGGATTTCGGGGAGGCGAGTTCATAGCATGAATTAAGAGCAAAGGGAAGTCGCGTGCGGTCGTCCGGCGGAGGTATCTTGCAGACCGGGCACGGGTACGGGAGGAGCCACATGGCGGGGCGGAACGGGCGCACGGTGCGCGACCTCAGGAGGGCCAACCGTACGGCCGTGCTGCAACGGCTCTACTTCGACGGACCGCTCAGCCGCTTCGAGCTGGGTCCGGCGACCGGCCTCAGTTCGGGTTCCGTCAGCAACGTGGTCGCCGATCTCGTCGCCGACGGACTGGTGGAGGAGGCCGGCAGCGTCGACTCCGACGGCGGCAGGCCCCGCACCCTGCTGCGGGTGGCCCCCGCCAGCGGACACATGATCGGCGTGGACGTCGGCGAGACCCGGGTGCGGGTCGAGCTGTTCGACCTCACGCTCACCGAACTCGCCCGTGCCGAACGCCCGCTGGCCCCGCAACGGCACGACGTCGACGTCATCGTCGGACACGTCCGCGACGGCATCGCCGAGGTGCTGGCCACGACCGGACTGCCGCCCGAGCGGCTGCTCGGCGCCGGGATCGGCGTCCCCGGCATCGTCGAGCACACCGCCGACCGCGGTGCCGTGGTGCACGGCCAGACCATCGGCTGGGACGCGGTCCCGCTGGAGGCCCTGCTCCGCGCCGGCTCGCCACTGCCCGACACCGTCCCGTGCCTCATCGACAACGGCGCCAAGACCCTCGGCCAGGCCGAGATGTGGTTCGGCGCGGGCCGCGGTGCCCGCAACGCGGTCGTGGTCCTCTTCGGCTCCGGTGTCGGCGCCAGCCTGGTCACCCCCGAGGCCGAGCAGGGCCGGGCGGTCGAATGGGGGCACCTGACGGTCCGGGTCAGGGGGCGCCGCTGCCGCTGCGGAGCACTCGGCTGCCTGGAGGCGTACGCCGGTGCGGAGTCGCTGCTGGCCCGCTGGCGGGAGGAGGGCGGCCGGGTGCCCGAGGGCACCGACGAGGAGACCGCCCTCACCGCGATGCTCGCCGCCGCCTACCCGGCCGACGGCGCGGCGGCCGACCCGGTGGCGCTCGCCGTCCTGGAGGAGGCCGCCGAGTACCTGGGTGCGGGCCTGTCCGACCTGATCAACCTCTTCCAGCCGGAGCGCATCCTCATCGGCGGCTGGGCCGGCCTCCAGCTCGGTGCCCGTTTCCTGCCCGCCGTACGGCGCCACGCCGTGTCGTACGCGCTGCGCCATCCCGCCCGGAAGGTGACGGTCGACCTGGGGCGGCTCGGCCCGGACGCCGTCACCGTCGGCGCCGCGATCCTGCCCCTGGCCGACTTCTTCGCCCGCGGCGGCAGACGCCCCGAACCGGCCCCCGAGTACCCGGTCCCGGCCTGGCGGACGGCGCTCGAGGAGCGGGCGCCGCACTGAGGTTTCGCCGGTCGCCGCGGAGGTACCCGACGTCGCTCCGAGGCCGTCGGCCGCTCCGAGGGCCCTCGGACGACCCCGGGCGGCCTCGTGCGGCCCGGGGGCCAGGAGACCCACGGGAAGGGAGCGCGCCGTGTCCGACCACCGCCACGAAGGGCCGGGTGAGAACGGTGCCCCCGTCCCGCGCGACATGCCCGACCAGCAGGCCGGTGACCACGACGACCCGTGGGAGGCCGCCTCGCCCACCCGCGAGCAGAGCGAGCACCGGCAGGCCCCGGACGGCGAACGGCCCGAGGACGACGCGGAGAGCGCCGGTGACGCGGAGACGGGACCCGTGCCCGACGTACCCGACACCGACGAGGCGGGCACGGGCCGGCAGGGTGCACCGCACTCGGCCGCCGTGCACCCCGAGCACCCGGTGCCCGACGAGTCCTCCGGCTGAGGCCCGGCGGCCCCGGTGGACCCGGGGCGAGGTCGGCCGGGGGCCGGCCCGCGCGGCTCAGCCGACCTTGCGTCCGCGCATCGGCTCCGTGTCCGCCCCCGCGCCCTGCCGCAGTCCCCGCAGGAACTCCTCCAGCACCTCCGTCGCGGTGCGCGTCGCGCGCCAGCCCAGCTCCACCCGCGCCCGTGTGCAGTCCATGACCGGCAGCCGCAGCACCGCGTCGAACAGGTGCGGCGAGGCGGGCAGCAGCCGCATCCCCCACGCGGCCGCTATCGCCGAGCGGGCCGCGGCGCGCGGCAGGCGCACCGGACGCACCCCGAGCAGTTCGCCGAGCAGTTCGGCGTCCACCGGCGGCTCGGCCGCGAGATTGAACGCGCCCCGGGCGTCCGCGGACCGCACCGCCAGCCGGTAGGCCCGGGCCGCGTCGTCCGTGTGCAGGGCCTGTACCCGCAGACCGGGGACGTCCGGCAGGAACGGGAGCAGCTCCGGACGAGCCGCCGGTCCCGGCAGGAACCGGCCGCCGAAGATCCGGCGCTGCTCGCTGGCCGACTCCCGCTTGAAGAGGAAGGCCGGCCGCATCCGCACCACCCGGATCCCCGGGTGATCGCGTTCGAAGGTGTCCAGGGCCCGTTCCAGATAGGCCTTCTCCCGGCAGTACGCGGCGTCCGGCCAGCCGTGCGTCGGCCAGGACTCGTCCACCGCGTGGTTCTTCGGTCCCGGCGAGTACGCGCCGACCGACGAGGCGTGCACCAGCGCCGGCACCCCGGCCGCGGCCACCGCCTCGAACACCCGGATCGAGCCGAGCACGTTCGTGCGCCAGGTCGTCGCCGGGTCGTGCGTCGGCTGGAACGCCCAGGCCAGATGGACCACCGCGTCGGCGCCCGCGAAGTGGCCCGTCAGGTCGCTCTGCTCCGAGGCCAGGTCGACCGCGGCCCACTCCGTCTTCGCGGGCGACCAGTCGGGGATCCGCCGGGCCAGCCCCAGCACGGTCCCCACCTCCGGATCCTCGGAGAGAAGCCGCACCACGCTGGTACCCACGTTGCCCGTGGCGCCCGTGACCACGATCCTGCTGCCCGTTGCGCTGCTCACCCTGTGCTCCTCTCGGCCACCTGCCCGTGCGGAGAGCACCGGGTACCCGCGGCCGGGGAAGGGCACGCAAGGAGAAGCCCCGACCGCGACGGGGGAATCACGATCGGGGCGGTGCGAGGTGGATACGGACGGCGGTCGCCTCGCGGCGAAAGGCTCCACAGGGCTTCAGCCGAACGATCGTCCCTGTGGGCAATAGGTGGGGCCCGGGGACACTGTCCCGTCCGTACCCACGTCCTGTTCAACGGTGAACCACCGGCCGGTGTTCCACCGTCTGTCGTGGTTTGGGGTGATGTGTGTCACTGCTCGGTGGACTCACGGGGCTCGGGCACGATCTCGGCCCACAGGTTCTCCGCCTGCAGCAGCAGCGTGCCGAGCACCGCGGTCCGGGCGGCGCCCTGCCCGGCGTGCTCCCGCAGTCCCTCCTGGAGCCGCCGGTGCAGCTCCTCCATCGTCTCCTCGGTGGCCGTCGTCGGATCGGCCTCGGTCCGCTCGCCCGCCCACCGGCCCGCCTCGGTGTGACAGGCGTCGCCGATCAGCCGCAGCAGGCGCGCGTACAGGTCCAGGACCGGACCCTCGGGCGGTGCGGGCGTCCGGTGCTCGTCGGCCGCCACCGCCAGGGTCCGGGTCAGCGCGCCGAGGTTCCCGGTGACCCGGCTCCACCGCCGGTCCTCGTCCTCCGGCGGCACGACGGTGGGCCCGCGGTGCAGCCGCCGCAGCCGGCCCGAGGTCAGCCGCAGGCTCTCCCGGCTCCACGACCGGGCGGAGTACAGCGCCTCCAGCCGCCGCTCGAGCCGTGCCGCGTCACTGGACCAGCCGGCCGCGCTCTGCGCGTCCCACTGGGTCTCCCGCAGGTCGGCGGCGACGGAGTGCAGGAGGTCGCCCGCCTCCCGGGCCAGCGCCGCGAGGTTCTCCCGCACGTCCCGCAGGTGGATCGGCGGCAGTACCAGGGCGTTGACCGCCACGCCGATGACCGCCCCGAGCGCCGCCTGCCCCACCCGGTGGCCGACCGCGGCGGCCGACACCGCCGTGCCGGAGGCCAGGACGAACACCGCCGTGGTGGCCGCGTAGATGCCCTGGCCGCCGAACCGCGACCAGTTCGCCACCAGCATCAGCACCGGCAGCGACAGCACCAGCGCCCCCGTGTTGTCGTCCGTGATCGCCTGCGCCGCCGACGCCAGCACCGCGCCGGCGCAGATCGCCGCGAACTGCTGCCCGGCCTGCCGCACCGAGCTGTAGACGGTGGCCTGCACCAGGACCAGCGCCACCCAGGGGGCCATCAGCGCCATCGGGTCGCCCAGCCACACGCCCGCCACGGTCCAGGCGATCAGCGCCGCGCCCGCGGCCTTGAGCGACTGCACGACCAGGTCGCGCTCCCGCCCCGGCCCCCGCCAGGCGGCGCGGACGGCCCGTCCGACGGCACACGCCTCCCACCACACCGCGGCCGCGGGCCGCCGTCCCCGGAGTGCCTCCCGGAGGGTGTGTGTCACAGCGCTCATGCGGTGCCGGACGTGCGATCGAGCGGCCGACCCGTCTCGGTGCCCGGGCGGCGGGGCGGGCGAGGGGATCGCGGCGGGGACGTGCGGGGCAGGGACCGGTGCCTCATGCCAGCGGGCTCCCGTGCAGCGAGGCCAGCAGGTCGGCCGGATCGGCGTAGACCGCCTCCGCTCCCGCCTCCTCCAGGTCGGCGCGGGGCAGACCGCCGCACAGCACGCCCACGCACCGCACTCCGGCGCGGCTGCCCGCCTGCATGTCCCAGACGGTGTCGCCGACGAAGACGGCCCGCTCGGCCGGTACCCCGGCCAGCTCCAGGGCGTGCTCGACCGGCTCCGGGGCGGGCTTGCCCGCGTCCACGTCGTCGGCGCTCGCGGTGGCGTCGATCGCGTCGTCCGCGTCGATCGCGCGCCGCAGTGCGCCCAGCTCCGACCCGCCCGCCGAGGTGGCGAGCACCACCTTCCAGCCGTCCGCGGCCAGGCGGCGCAGCAGGTCCCCGGCGCCCGGCAGCGCCGGCAACCGGTCGAAGTACTGTCCGTACAGGGCCTTGTGCGCGGCGCTCAGCGCCGCGTCCTGCTCCTTGTCCCGGTCCTCGCCGAGCAGCCGGGCGACCAGGTCGCCCGAGGCCAGGCCCACGGCCCGGTGCACGGCGTGCATCGGCACCCGGTGCCCCGCCTGCCGGAACGCCTCCCACCAGGTGGTCACGTGCAGGTGATTGGTGTCGACGAGGGTCCCGTCGACGTCGAACACGGCCGCCCGTTCCATGCGCTGTCCCCTTCCCGGCCCCTTCAGCCCGTTGATCGGCGGGCGGGTACCACGTCAGCGGCCCGTCACTCCGGACGGCGTACGGCCCTCACGCGTCCAGGCCAGCAGCTCGCCCAGGGACCAGGTGGTGACCACGCGCTCCGGGGGCACCCCGCACTCCTCGGCCCGGGCGCACCCGTGGATCTGCCAGTCCAGCTGACCCGGCGCGTGCGCGTCGGTGTCGATCGAGAACAGCACGCCGGCCGCCACCGCACGGCGCAGCAGCCGCCGCGGCGGGTCCAGCCGCTCCGGGCGGCTGTTGATCTCCACGGCCGTGCCGGACTCCGCGCACGCGGCGAACACCTCGTCCGCGTCGAACGCCGACTCCGGGCGCCCCCGCCCGGTCAGCAGCCGGCCGGTGCAGTGCCCGAGCACGTCCGCGTGCGGATCGCGGACGGCGGTCACCATCCGGCGGGTCATCGAGCGGGCGTCCATCCGCAGCTTGGAGTGCACGGACACGACCACCACGTCGAGCCGCTCCAGCAGCTCCGGCTCCTGGTCGAGCGAGCCGTCGTCGAGGATGTCGCACTCGATGCCGGTCAGCAGCCGGAACGGGGCCCAGGTGGCGTTCAGCTCCGCCACCACGTCCAGTTGCTCGCGCAGCCGCGCCGGGGAGAGCCCGCGGGCCACCGTCAGCCGCGGGGAGTGGTCGGTCAGAGCCGCCCACTCGTGCCCGAGCGCGGCCGCGGTCCGGCCCATCTCCTCGATCGGGCTGCCGCCGTCGGACCAGTCCGAGTGCAGATGGCAGTCGCCGCGCAGCCGCTCCCGCAGCCGTTCACCGCCCCGGGCGAGCGGGGAGTCCGCCTCGTCCTCCAGCTTCGCCAGGTAGCCGGGCATCTGGCCGTCCAGCGCCTCGCGCGCCACCTGCGCCGTCTTGGGGCCGACCCCCTTCAGGGACTCCAGTGAACCCGCCCGCTCGCGCAGCTCGGCCAAGGACAGCCCACCGAGCACCCCCGCGGCGGTACGGAAGGCCCGGACACGGTACGTCGGTGCCTGGGCCCGCTCCAGGAGGAACGCGATCCGCTCCAGTGCCTCGACGGGGTCCATCGCCACCTCCTCGTGCGCCCTCGACCGCTCCCCACCGGACTCCACCGGCATGTCCAGGGTTCCCCAGGGCACCGGGACCCGCACCACGAGCCGGGCGGCCCACCCGTCCCGGACCGCCCGGGTCCTCGCTCGCGCGGGTTGCGGCCTACCCTCTAGGCATGACCGAGATCGACAGCCCGCACATCGGCAGTCCGCGGATCCTCGTGCTCGGGGTGCAGGCGGGCCCGCCCCCGTTCCGGATCGTGGAGATCGACGGCCAGGTGGTCGGTGAGGCCAAGGCCGTCACCGACGTCCTGGAGGCCGCCGCCGCGTTCGGCATCACGGTCCACGACCTGGACGACCCGGACGTGGTCCGCTGGGTGGGTGGGGACAAGTTCACCTGGAAGCCGCGCTAGGCGGAGCGCCCGCAGGAGCCCCCGCCCCCGCCCGGCGCCTCAGCCGACCGTCCACTTCTGGTTGGCGCCGCCCGTGCAGGTCCAGATCTGCAGCCGGGTGCCGTTGGCCGAGTTGTTGCCGGCGACGTCGAGGCACTTGTCGGCCTGGGGATTGACGATGTCGCGCGCGGCGGTGACGACCCAGCGCTGGGCGGCGCTGCCGTTGCAGTCCCACAGCTGGACGACCGTGCCGTCCGCCGTGCCGCCGGCGTTGACGTCCAGGCACTTGCCGAGCGCCCGGACCGTGCCGTCGGAGCCCACCGTCCACCGCTGGGCCGCCGTGCCGTTGCAGTCGTAGAGCTGTACGGGCGTGCCGTTGGCGGTGTTCGCCGCGGCGACGTCCACACACTTGCCGGCCAGGCCCCGGATCGCGCCGCCGGTGGGGGAGTCGCCCGTCGTCACCGACACGTGGTCGACGACGAGGGTCTGCGGGAAGACCGTGGAGCCGTCCGGGTCGCCGGGCCAGTAGCCGCCGACCGCCAGGTTCAGGATCAGGAAGTACGGCCTGTTGAACACCCACTGCTTCCCGCCCAGGTCGGCCGGGGTGCGCCGCTGGTAGACGGTGCCGTCCACCGACCAGGTGATGGAGTCGGGCGCCCAGTCGACGGCGAAGGTGTGGAAGGCGTCCGCGAAGGCCTGGCCGCCCGGCAGGGTGTATCCGGCGCCGATGCCGCCCGAGCCGGAGTAGCCGGGGCCGTGGAGGGTGCCGTGCACGGTGGACGGCTCGAAGCCGACGTTCTCCATGATGTCGATCTCGCCGGAGTCCGGCCAGTTCACCGGGGTGCCCAGCATCCAGAACGCGGGCCACATGCCCTGGCCGCGCGGCACCTTCATCCGTGCCTCGACGTGGCCGTACTGCGCCGTGAACTTCCCCGAGGTGTTGAGCCGGGCGGAGGTGTACTGGCAGGTGCCGTACCAGCACTGGTAGTTGGCCGGGTTCTCCTTGCGGGCGGTGACGACCAGGTGCCCCTGGCCGTCCAGGGCCGCGTTCTTGTTGCCGGAGGTGTAGTACTGCCGTTCGTGGTTGTTGACGTTGTCGCCGGTCTCGATCTGCCACTTCGAGGAGTCGACGGCCGCCCCGGCCGGGCCGTCGAAGGTGTCGGAGAAGGCCACGGCGGCCGCCGCGGAGGACGAGGCGGGCCCGGCGGCCCGGGAGGTTTCCGGGTCCGCCTGGGCGGGGCCGGTCACGAGGGAAGCGGCCAGCCCGGCGGACAGGGCGGCGGCGAGGAGGCATCTGCGGAGCAGGCGTGGGCGGGCCACGGCTCTCCCTTCCGTACGGCGCCTCGCGCGAAGGCGCCGACCGAGGTGGGGGGTTGGGGGTGACGCCTCTTTATTCAAGTAGTGAGATAAGGGTCGGTCAATACCTTGGTACGGACCGGATGACCCGGTCTCAGGTACGTCCCCCGCGCGCGTGCACCGTACGGCTCATGCGCCGGCCGAGGAGCAGGTATCCGATCAGCGCCCCAGCGGTGTTGAGGATGACGTCGTCGACGTCGAAGGCCCGCCCGGTGACCAGGACGCCCTGCGCGGACTCCACCAGCAGCATCACGACGGCGGTCAGCGCCAGCACGCGCAGCACCCCGCGCGTGCGCGGGGCGACGACCGGGACCAGGACGCCGAACGGCACGCCGAGCAGGATGTTCCCGCCGATCTGTTTGACCGCGTCGCGCAGGGCCGGCTGGTCCAGATAAGCCTTCAGCGAGCGGCCCGGATGCAGGTTGGTGTGCGTCAGGGCCTCGGACGCGGGGGAGGGCTGCAGGGTCAGCCGCGCCAGCACCACCGCGAACGCCACCATGAAGACGAACGCGCACGCCGTCGCCAGCAGCCGCAACGGCAGGGCGAGGGTGTGCCGTTCGGGACGGTCGCCGTCCCGCGGCTTGCCGGCGCGGGGGTGCGGCCGCGAACGTGGTCGTGGGACGGCGCGAGCCATGTCGGTCCTCCAGTCGTCAACTTCCCCGCGTGGTAGCGCGGTTACCCGCCGAACCGCCGAGGATGCCCGGCGAACCGCGCGCCCCCGCGCACAGCTGTCCGGTTTTCCCTCCCCCGGCCGGGGCACTCCGGCCGGGGGTGCCGCCGCGCGCCGCCGTCGGCCGCCGCTCGCACGGTGCTTGGATGACGGCGAAGCCGGAACAACAGTGACAAAAGGGGTGCTTGTGCGCAGCCGTAGGACACTCCTCGCCGCTGCCGAGGTGGCCGCGTGGTGGGTACCGCTCACCGCGCTCTGGCTGGTCCTCGTCAGCACCGTCGACCCCCTGGAACTGGCCGTGGGCGCGGGCGCCTCGGCCCTGACGGCGCTCGTCGCACGGGCCGCGCGGCGGGCGGTGACCGGCCCGTGAACGGCTGGCTCCTCGCCGCGGCCTTGGTGCTCGCCGCAGGAGTCGGAGCCACCCTGTGGGGGGTGGTGACCGGCCCCCTGCGCCGTCGCGCCGCCGCTCAGAACCTGTCCAGCGCGCTGGCCTGCCCCGCCCTCCTGCTGTTGGCCCAGGGCTACGAACGGCCCGCGTACGTCGACCTCGCCCTCGTGCTCGCCGTCCTCGGGCCGGTGGGCACACTCGTCTTCGCCCGGCTGCTCGCCGACGAACTGGCCGACGACCCGCCGCACGCCCGGGGCCCGACCCTCACGGCGGCGGTCCTCGGCGCCGCGGTCGTGGTGGCGGTGGGCGTGGCCACCGGACCGGGCAGGGCCCTGGTCAAGCTGCTGGTCGTCGGGGCACTGCTGGTCGGCGGCAACCTGGTCGCCTCCCGGGCGCTCGCGGGCGGGATGCAGGAGGGCCGCCGTGACTGAGGCCGTGATCGTCCTCGCGCTGCTGCTGGTCGCCGTGTCCGCCACGGCGGCGGTGGCGGTCCGCGACCCCGTGCGCCAGTCGCTGGTGCTGGCCGTCCTCGGCGTCGTCCTCGCCGTGCTGTTCACCGTGCTCCAGGCACCCGACGTCGCCCTGTCGCAGCTGGCGGTGGGCTCCGCCCTGACACCCCTGTTGCTGCTGCTGACGGTCCGCAAGGTGCGCCGGCGCGGGCAGCGCGGACACGAGGACGGCGGGCACGGCGACGGCGGGCACGGCGGCCACGGCGGCCACGGCGGCCCTGCCGGGCGGCGCGGACGGGAGAGCGGCCGGTGAGCCCCCGTACGCGGCTGTGGCTGGTGGCCGTGGGCGGCGCCGGTCTCGCCGCGCTCCTCGTGGCCGCCTGCCTCGACCTGCCCCGTTTCGGCGGCGACCGGCACCCCTACGGCGACCGGGCCGTCGAGGCGTCCCTGAGCCGGCACACCGCCAACACCGTCGCCTCCGTCACCTTCGACCAGCGGGCCTTCGACACGCTCGGCGAGATGAGCATCCTGTTCGCGGCGGTCCTCGGCTGCGTGGTCCTGCTGCGCCAGACCCGCGACGAGCACCGGGCCCGCCCCGAACCGGCCGCCGTCTCCCGGCCGGTGCGCCGCTACGCCCTGCTCGTGCTGCCGGTCGCCCTGCTGACCGGCCTCTACGTCGTCGCCCACGGCCAGGTCAGCCCCGGCGGCGGCTTCCAGGGCGGCGTGGTCGCCGCCACCGCCCTGCACCTGCTCTACCTGGGCGCCGACTACCGCGCCCTCGAACGCGTACGGCCCCTCGTCCCGTACGAAACGGGGGACGCGCTCGCCGCCTCCGCCTACCTCGTCACCGGCCTGGCCGCCCTGCTCGGCGGCTCCGCCTTCCTCGCCAACACACTGCTCCCGTACGGCACGTTCAACACGCTCGCCTCCGCCGGTACCGTCCCGCTGCTGAACGCCGCGATCGGCATGGAGGTCGCCTGCGCGGTCGTCGTCCTGCTCGCCGGGTTCCTGGACCAGGCCGTGGAGATCGTGGACGAGGGCGAGAACGCCCAGGCACACGACGACCCCGACCAGCGCGGAAAGTGAGAGCCCCATGTCCGAGCCGACGCACGTGCTGCCCTACCTGGTGGCCGCCTGGGTCTTCCTGGCCGGCTGCTACGGCCTGGCCACCAGCCGCGACCTGGTCCACGCCGTGGGCTGCCTCTCCGTGTGCCAGGCCGCCACCTACGTCCTGCTGCTGGCCGTCGGCTACCGAGACGGCGCCACCGCACCGGTCTTCTCCGACCTCGCACCCGGCTCCCGGCCGGTGGTCGACCCCGTGGTCCAGGCCCTCGCCCTCACCGATGTCGTCGTCGGCGCCACCGTCACCGCCCTCCTGCTGGCCCTGGTCGTCCAGGTCGCCAAGCGGCACGGCACGGTCGACCCCGACGAACTGAGCGAGCTGCGCGGCTGATGCACCACCTGCTGCCGCTCCTCGTCGCCCTCCCACTGCTGGGCGCCGCCCTGCTCGCCGCCTGCGGCCGGCTCGTCCCGCGCCCCGTCGCGGAGGGCGCCGCCTGCGCCGTCGCGGCCGGTACCGCGGTGCTCGCGGTCCTCCTGCTGACGCACTCCTCGCCGCCACTGACCGAGTGGGTGGGCGGCTGGGAGCCCGTGGCGGGACACAGCGTCGGCATCGCCCTGACGGGTGACGGCCCCGGACTCGGCACGGCCGCGCTGGTGTCCGTGCTGACCCTCGCCGCCCTCGCCTACTCCTGGCGCTCCTTCGACGAGCCGCCGCACGGCCACGCCGGGGCGTTTCCGGCGCTCGTGCTGGTCTTCCAGGCCGGCATGTGCGGCTTCGTGATCGCGGGCGACCTGTTCAACGCGTTCGTCTGGTTCGAGCTGATGAGCGTCGTCGCCTACGCCCTGACCGGCCACCGGGTCGAGGAGGCCAGGGCCGTGCAGGGCGCGCTGACCTTCGCCGTGGTCAACTCCCTGGGCGCCTACGCCCTGCTCATGGGCATCGCGCTGCTCTACGCCCGAACCGGCGAACTCGCCCTGGCCCGGATCGGCGGCGCGCTGGACGCCCACGGCCCGCCCGACGCGCTGGTGCTGACCGGCTTCGTCCTCGTGCTGACCGGCCTGTTGGTCAAGGCGGCCGCCGTCCCCTTCCACTTCTGGCTGCCGGACGCGCACGCGGTCGCTCCCACCCCGGTGTGCATGCTGCTGTCCGGCGTCATGGTCGAGCTGGGCGTCTTGGGCGTCTGGCGTGTCTACGACACCGTGTTCTCGGGCCCCGGCGGACTGCCCGCCACCGACGCGGAGCGGGTGCTGACCGTGCTGGGCGCGCTGACGGCGGCGCTCGGCGCGCTGATGTGCTGGCACCAGCGGCACATCAAACGGCTCCTCGCGTACTCGACGGTCGCGCACACCGGCCTGTTCCTGCTCGGCATCGGCACCCTCACGCCCGAGGGCGACGACGGCGTCGCGCTGTACGTCGTCGGGCACGCCGGGGTGAAGGCCGCGCTGTTCGCCTGCGCCGGGATCCTCCTCGACCGGTACGGCAGCGTCGACGAACACGTCCTGCACGGCCGCGCCCGTCCGCTGCGCGGCGTCGGCGCGATGGTCGTCGTCGGCGCGCTGGGCCTCGCGGGACTGCCGCCGTTCGGCACGGCGCTCGGCAAGTCCGTCACCGAGGAGGCGGTGGGCGGCCCGCTCACCGTGCTCTACGTCCTGGCGAGCGCGGTCACCGCGGCCGCCGTGCTACGGGTCGCGGCCCGGGTGTTCTGGGGCCTGGGCCCCGCACCCGAGGACGCCGGCGCAGGGGGCGGGGCCGACGCGTACGAGACGACCGGCGCGGGGGAGGAGCCGGAGACCCGCCGGCCGCTCGGCCGGGTGCCCGACACCATGACGGCCGTTCCCGCCCTCCTGCTGGCCGGGGCCCTCGCGGCCGGTGCGGTCCCCGGCTTCGGCACCGCGGTGGCCCGCGCCATGAGCGAGGCCACCTCGGCCGGTCTGGTCCACACCTCCGTGCACTGGACGCCCCTGGGCGTCGGCCTGGGACTCCTGTCGACCGTCCTGGCCGTGGTGCTGGCCGCCGTCGCCGTCGGCCGTCCCGGGCTGCTCGCCGTACCGGACTGGGTGCTGCCGCTGCGGCGGCTGCAGTCCGGGCACGTCGGCGACTACGTGGCGTGGCTGCTGGTCGGCACCGCCCTGCTGGGGGCACTGGCCTTCCCCGGCGTGCTGTCCGGGTGAGCCGGGCGTCACCCCGGGCCGACGCCTCCTAGGTCCCGTACGTCACCCGTACCTCCTCGAAGCCGAGGGAGGTCAGCAGCCCCCGGAGCATGGCGGTGGTGTTGCTCTCGGCCCGCGCCTTCAGCTCGCTGTCCTTCGCCGCGTCGCCGATGTGCCGGGCGGCGAGCTTCTGCACGGCCTGCTCGCCGTTCGGGTTGTCCGAGAACAGGTCGCCGAGCCGGTCGAGCAGCCCGCGCTGCTTGGAGACCGCGTAGGAACGGTCGGGGTCGAGCGCCGGTTCGCCCAGCGCGGCGTGCGGCAGCCGGAGCGTGGCCGAGGTCCGCGCGTCGTCGACCGTCACGTCCTCCTCGCCCACCTTGCCGAGGTCGACGAAGGCGTCGACGGTGCCGGCCCCGACGTACAGCGTGCGGGTGCCGCGGATCGCGTCGGGCAGGAACTTGGTGTCCTTCTCCAGGTCCACGACGACCTGGAAGTTGCCGGATGCGGCGTCGTACCGGCTGATGTCCTGGACGGACTTCAGCAGGGCGGGACCCGAACGGTCCCGGGTCTCGGAGCCGAACAGGTCCTTCAGCCCCGGTACGACACTCAGGCGCAGCCCCGCGAACAGCACGACGAGCACCAGCACCAGCGCGGTCAGCGCCTTCGCCCAGCCGGGCATGCGCCGTGCGGGCGTCTCGACGGGGCTCGTGGGCTTCCTGACGGGAGTCGTCATGGCGACGGCCCTCCTTCCTACTCACCCGAATGCCCGCCAACTCCCTTGCCAGGCCCAGAGTTTCCGGGCTTCAGCGGCCGGTCCCCGCAGGGGCGGGAGGACCAGACCGCCTCCCCGCGCGTCAGTCCCGGCAGCCGCAGCTCGGCCTCCCGCACCCGCCGGGCCGGCAGCTCGCCGGTGACGATCCAGGCCGGGTCGCCCCCCGTCGTTCCGGTGAAGTCCGCGCCCAGCGAGGCCAGCAGGGCGGTCACGGCGGCCAGCGTGTCCGCCGGGACCTCCGCCTCGAAGGCCTGGTACGGCTCGTGGAGCACGGTCCCAGCCCGGGCGAGGGCACGGCGCAGCACGAGCGGTGTCAGCCCGCGGAAGTCGGCGGCCGTGCTGAGCGGCGAGCTGAAGCCGGAGCGGACCAGCGTGACCCGGTAGTCGGTGACCGCCGCCCCGGTGAGCCCGGTCATCAGCGTGGCGTGGACGGTCTCCTCGACGGCCTGGTGGAAGGCCCGGGGGAGCGCGCCGAGCTCCGTCTCGTACCCGAAGGCCCCGCCGGAGCCGCGCGGACCGGGTTCGACGCGCAGCCCGATCGTCGCGAAGTACCGGGTGTGGTCGAGCCACGGCATCTCCTCCGCGGCCTCACCGGTGCCCGCCGGACGCTCCAGGAACCGGACGCGGCCCGGCGTGAACTCCGCCTCGATCCCGAAGTCCTCGGCCAGTGTCGCCGCGAGCACCTCCATCTGGACCTCGCCGTACAGGAGCAGGGCGGTGGCGCCGGACGCCGCCGGACGGGCGTGCAGCAGCGGATCCTGGTCGGCCAGCGCCAGCAGGGCGGAGCGCAGCGGCGCCGCCTGCTCCGGGTACCGGGCCCGGACCAGCGTCTGCAGGGTCGGTGGCGCGAACTGCGGTGCGCGGTCGGTCGGTCCGCCGAGCCGGTCGCCGACGCGCAGGCCCCCGGGGACGGTGAGCGCGGCGATGTTCCCGGCGGTGAGCGTGGCGTCGCCGCCGACGACGTCGAGGCGGGTCACCCGGCCGGAGACCTCGGTGGTCCGCCCGTCGGCCTCGCGCCGCAGGAAGGTGAGCCGCCGGCGCGGGTGCACCTCGCCGCCGTACAGCCTGAGGTACGCGGTGCGCTCGCCGGCGGGTCCGGGGCGCACGGCGAAGACCGTGCCGTGCGGTTCCGTGCCGCCAGATGTGCCGCCGGACGTGCTGCCGGACGTGTCCGGCGTGGTGGCCGGGACCAGGCCGAGCAGGCCCTCGACCAGCTCCGCGACGCCCTGTCCGCCGAGCGCCGAGCCGTGGTACAGCGGGTGGAACGAGCCGTCGGCGGTACGGGCGGCGAGGGCGCGGGCCACGTCCTGCCCGGTCGGTTCGGGGCCGTCGACCAGTGCGGCCAGGATCCCCGTGTCGACCTCGGCGAGCGCCTCCGCGGTCCGCCCGTCCGGCGGGCGGCGGGCGACCCGGGCGCGCGGGGTACCGGCGTCCGTCACCTCGGTCAGCGGCGCGACGTGCGGCGTCAGCAGGCGCCGGACGTCACCGAGCAGGCCGTCGGTGCGCGCGCCGGCCCGGTCGATCTTGTTGACGAACACGAGCGTGGGCAGCCGCAGCCGCCGCAGCGCGCGCATCAGGACGCGGGTCCGGGCCTGCACGCCCTCGACGGCGGACAGCAGCAGCACCGCGCCGTCGAGCACCTCCAGGGCCCGCTCGACCTCCGCGACGAAGTCGGAGTGTCCGGGGGTGTCGATCAGGTTGACGCGCGTGTCGCCGACGGTGAAGGCGGCGACGGCGGAGCGGATGGTGATGCCGCGGCGGCGCTCGATGCCGCCGTCGTCCGTACGGGTGTCGCCGGCGTCGACGCTGCCGAGCCGGTCGACGGCGCCGTGGTCGAACAGGAGCCGTTCGGTGAGGCTGGTCTTACCCGCGTCGACGTGGGCCAGAATGCCGATGTTCAGGGTGCGCATGCGTGGAGGAGTCCTCGGGAGCCGTGGGCCGGAAGGGGCGCTGGGGGAATCCGAGGAGTCGGCGCATGCGGGGGATCCTGACGTGAGGAGGGCGGTGGGAGTTCGGACGGCGCCATCATGGCCCGGGGTCCGGGGCGCGGCGCAACAGGATTTCCGTAAGCTGGGGATCCCGGCCGGACAGGATCACGCGAGGAGCGGTCCGTGCGAGACATCGCCGTGTTCAGCGGTAGTGCCCACCCCGACCTGGCCGAGGAGGTCTGCGCACAGCTGGGCGTGCCGCTCAGCCCCACCCGGGTCAGCCGGTTCGCCAACGACTGCCTCGAGGTGCAGCTGATGGCCAACTGCCGCGAGCGGGACGTGTTCCTCGTCCAGCCGCTGGTCACACCGGTCCAGGAGCACCTCGTCGAGCTGCTGATGATGTGCGACGCGGCCCGCGGGGCGTCGGCCGGCCGCATCACGGTGGTCATGCCGCACTACTCCTACGCCCGCTCCGACAAGAAGGACGCCCCGCGCATCTCGCTGGGCGGGCGCCTGGTCGCCGACCTGCTGGTGGCGGCGGGGGCGAGCCGGGTCCTCGCCATGACCCTGCACTCGCCCCAGGTGCACGGCTTCTTCTCCGTCCCGGTCGACCACCTGCACGCGCTGCGGGAACTGGCCGCGCACTTCCGGCAGTACGACCTCTCCCGGGCGACCGTCGTCTCGCCGGACCTGGGCAACGCCAAGGAGGCCGCGGCGTTCGCCCGGATGCTCGGCGCCCGGGTGGCGGCCGGCGCGAAGCAGCGGTACGCCGACGACCGGGTCAGCATCAGCTCGGTGATCGGGGACGTCGCGGGCCGGGACGTCATCGTGCTCGACGACGAGATCGCCAAGGGCAGCACGGTTCTGGAACTCCTCGACCGGCTCCGGGAGTCGGGCCCGCGCACCATCCGCCTCGCCTGTACGCACGGGCTGTTCGCGGCCGGTGCGCTGGGCCGCCTCAGCGAGCAGCCGGACGTGCTGGAGATCGTGTGCACCAACACCGTGCCGGTGCCGGCGGACGACCACACGGACAAGCTGCGGATCCTGTCCATCGCCCCGGCGCTCGCCGAGGCGGTGCGCCGCATCCACAACGGCGAGTCGGTCAGCGCCCTGTTCGACGCCCGGCCGGCCGGCTGACGCCGAGGGCCTCGTCCAGGGTCGGCCACGGCGGCAGCAGCCGCGCCAGGCCGGTGATCCGCAGCATCCGCAGGGTCAGCGCGTGGGTGCACACCAGGTGCACCTGCCCGCCCCCGTCGAGCACCTGGCTGCGGGCCCGGTACAGCAGGCGCAGCCCGGAGCAGTCGAAGAACTCGACGCCGCCGAGGTCCAGGACGACCCGGGCACCGGGACTGCCGGTCTCCCGGTCCAGGTAGGGGGCGATCTCCGCCGCCGAGGCGATGTCGATCTCGCCCCGGAACTCCAGCACCGTGTGTCCCCGGTGGTGGCGCACGCGTAGGTGCCGGGTGGGCGACGCGGATTCCTGCCGCACGAACCTTGCCTCCAGCCTGTCGCGGCCTTTCCGGCCTGCTTCCGGGGGCTCAACTACCCAGTCCGCTCGGAAAGTTACCCCGATCGAGCGAGTTTGAGCATGTTCGATTGACATATGTCACCGAAATCTCAGAGCCGTGCCCGATCGTCCGCCGGTCAGGGGGACGACCGCCCTTCCGCCGACCGCTCAGTCGACCTCGAGGACGAGCTTGCCCGTGGTGCGGCCGGTCTCGCCCAGCGCGTGCGCCCGCGCCGCCTCGGCCAGCGGAAACGTCTGCGCGATCGTGGCGCGCAACCGCCCCGCCCCGACCAGGCGGGCGATCTCCTCCATACCGGCCCGGTCGGCGTCGACCAGCATCCGCACCGCCCGCACACCCAGCCGGCCGGCCTCCTCGTAGAAGTCGTCCGACCCGACCGGCAGGATCGAGACCACCACCCCGCCCGGCCGCAGCACCCGCAGGGACCGCAGTGACGTGTCGCCGCCGATCGTGTCCAGGACGACGTCGACGTCCTTCACGGCCTCGGCGAAATCCGTCTCCCGGTAGTCCACGGTCTCGTCCGCCCCCAGGGAGCGGAGGAACTCGTGCTTGGCGGCGCTGGCCGTGCCGATCACCCGGGCGCCCCGAGCCTTGGCGATCTGCACCGCCACATGGCCCACACCGCCGGCCGCCGCGTGGACGAGCACCCGCTGCCCCGGCTGCACCTCCGCGCGCTCCACCAGGGCCTGCCACGCCGTCAGCGAGACCAGGGGCAGGGCTCCCGCCTGGACGTGGTCGATCCCGGACGGCTTGCGCGTGAAGGTGCGCGCCGGGGCGGTGACGTACTCGGCGTGGGAACCGTGGCCGAACGGATAGGACAGCATGCCGAAGACCTCGTCACCGGGCCGGAACGCGGCGACGCCGATCCCCACCGACTCCACCACGCCCGACACGTCCCAGCCCAGTACGAAGGGCGGTTCGCCGAGGAAGCCGCCGGTCGCCCGGTGCTTCCAGTCGGTCGGGTTCACCCCGGCGGCACGCACCCGTACCAGCACCTCGTTCGGGCGCGGCTCGGGGCGTTCGCGCCGTACTTCCTTCAGGACCTCGGGACCGCCGAGGACGTCCTGTCCGATGGCGCGCATGGTGTTCATCGAGACCTCGCAACTCGGGAGGGGGGAGAGGGGAGGGAGCGGAGGGAGGAAAGGGGACGGGACGGCACGGGTGGCGCGGTCCGTGACCGTACCGGCCGGGGGCCGTCCGCCGACTGTTTCCGCCCGGCCGGGATATCCGCAAGGTACAGGGCAGGGGGCAGGACGCCCGCGCCCGGAATCCTTCGGAGGAGACATGGCACTGGTCAACGCGGGCGTCGTGGTGCTCGACTGCGCCGAACCCGAGCGGCTCGCCGAGTTCTACAAGGGGCTGCTGGGCGCGGAGGAGAGCGACGTGAGCGCCAACCGGATCGAGATCGAGGGACCCCGCGGCTTCCGCATGGCCTTCCGGCGGGACGTGAACGCCACCCCGCCCAGCTGGCCGCGCCCGGAGAACTCCCTCCAGGTCCACCTGGACTTCGTGGTGGCGGACCTGGACGAGGCGGAGCGCGCGATCGTGGGGCTCGGCGGACGCCCGGTGGAGGCGAAGGACCCGGCCGGCCCGCACGAGGAGCGCGGTTTCTCCGACCCGGCCGGCCACTCCTTCACCCTCCGCCGGGCCCTCGCCCCGACGGCACCCAAGCAGGGCTAGACGCTGCCGGGCGGTGCGGGTCAGTCCCGGCCCTTCGCGGGGACCGGCCAGGAACCGGTCGAGCGTTCGATGGCCTTGGCGCCCGTACGGTCCACGGCGCTGCGCACCGCGGCGAAGATGGCGCCCTGGATCGCGGCGGCCAGCAGGATCTCGCCCCAGCCGCGGTCCGGGTCGAGGGCGTCGGGCGCGTCGTCCTCGTGACGGATCACCTTCCAGGTCTTCTGGAAGGTCATTCCGGCCAGCGTGCCGCCCAGCCAGCCGAGTGCGAACCCGACGGGCTTGTAGGCGAGGGGGAGCTTCTTCTTCTTTTTCTTCGCCGTCTTCGCCATGGGAATCTCCTTGCCTGGTGTGCGCTGAATGGTCGTACCGATCTCGGATCCCGGATCAGGGCCTGCCCCGCGCCGGCACCTCCTCCTCGGCCCGGGCCGGCCCCGGCGGGGTGCCCTCGCCGAACGGCCGCCCGCCCAGCTCCTGCCGGTGGTGGGGCGTGAGCCAGCCGGCCAGGTCCGGGCCCAGGGGCACGATGCCGGTCGGGTTGATGCCGGTGTGCACCCGGTAGTAGTGGCGCTTGATGTGGTCGAAGTCGACGGTGTCCCCGAATCCGGGCGTCTGGAACAGATCCCGGACGTACGCCCACAGCACGGGGTTCTCCGTCAGCTTCCAGCGGTTGCACTTGAAGTGGCCGTGGTAGACGGCGTCGAAGCGGACCAGCGTGGTGAACAGCCGGATGTCCGCCTCCGTGATCGTGTCCCCGACCAGGTAGCGCTGCCGTTCCAGCCGGGGCGTCAACTGCTCCAGCCGCCGGAACACACCGGTGCACGCCGCCTCGTACTCCTCCTGGCCGGTGGCGAAGCCCGCCCGGTACACACCGTTGTTGACGTCCTCGTAGACGCCCGCCATCACCTCGTCGATCTCGTCGCGCAGGGCCCGCGGGTACAGGTCGGGCGCGCCCGGCCGGTGCAGCGCGGTCCACTCGGTCGCGAGATCGAGAGTGATCTGCTGGTAGTCGTTGGTGACGAGCGCCCCGCTGGGCACGTCCACGATCGCCGGCACGCTCACCCCGCCCGGGTAGCCGGTCTCCCGCCGGTCGTAGGCCTCGCTGAGGTAGCGGATGCCGAGGACCGGGTCGCGGCCGTCCGGGTCCAGTGTGAACCGCCAGCTGCGGTCGTCCTGGACCGGGTCGGCGACCGCCAGGGACAGGGCGTCCTCCAGACCGAGCAGTCGCCGGGAGACCAGGGCCCGGCTCGCCCACGGACAGGCCCGGCTCACCACCAGGCGGTAGCGGCCGGCCTCCACCGGCCAGCCGTCCCGGCCGTCCGCCGTGATCCGGTCCGCGAAGTGGCTCCGGGACCGTTTGAACGCCTTCTTCCCGTAGCCGCTGTTCCCGGGCGTCCCGTCGTCACCGCTCATGCCCCTGCCTTCCTTCCCGCCGTCCGAGTCCGTCCGAGTCCGTGGGTCCGTGGGTCCGTGCGTTCGTTTCCTCGACCGGCCCCGCGTCCTCGAACCGGCCCCTTGTAGAGGCGTTCCCCGATTTCGCCGGTCGGCACTGGCGGCCACCCGCAAGGCGGGGTGTGATCCGCGCCGGCCGGGGCAGTCGGGGCTTCGTGAGTGGGACAGGTGGGGAAGAGAAGACGGACCGGAAGGCCGACCGCAGGACGCGCGTCACCGTGCTGGTGGCCCTGGCGGCCAACCTGGTGATCGCCGCCGCCAAGGCGGTCGGCGGATTCGTCGCGGGATCGCCCGCGCTGCTGTCGGAGGCGGCACACTCCGTCGCGGACAGCATGAACGAGATCTTCCTCCTCGCCGCCCTGCGCCGAAGCCGCCGCCCCGCCGACCGCAGGCACCCCTTCGGCTACGGCAAGGAACGGTTCTTCTGGTCGCTCCTCGCGGCCGTCGGCATCTTCGTCATGGGCGGGTGCTTCTCCTTCTTCCAGGGCGTCGAGGCCCTGCGCACCGGCGCCGACGAGAAACTCGGCGGCTACGTGGCCGGACTGATCGTGCTGGGCGTCGCCCTGCTCGCGGAGGGCGGTTCCCTGCTGCGGGCCCTGCACCAGGTGCGGGGCCAGGGCGGGCTCGCCGACGGGATGCGGGACCCGGCGCTGCGCACGGTCGTCGCCGAGGACGGCACCGCGGTGCTCGGCGTCTGCCTCGCCATGACCGGCATGGCGCTGCACATGGTCACCGGGCAGGTGGTGTGGGAGGCCTGCGCCTCGCTCGCCATCGGCGCGCTGCTCGTCTACGTGGCCTACCGGCTGGGCCGCGAGGCCCGCGACCAGCTGATCGGCGAGGCCGCCGACCCGGAGGCCAGCGGCCGGATCCGGGCACTGCTGCGCGCCCAGCCGGAGATCGACAGTGTCGAGGCGCTGTTCACCATGAAGACCGGCCTGGACTCGACCCTGGTGGCGGCCCGCGTCGATCTCGTGCCGGGCCTGGACAGCGAGCGGGTGGAGGAGGTCGCCGTACGCATCAAGAAGTCGATCGCGCGCACCGTCAGCGAGGCGGACCAGGTCTTCCTCGACGTCACGGACCGGCCCGCGCGGGAGGCGGCGGAAAGCCCCGCCGCGACGGGGGAACGCGGCGGGGCCTGAACGACGTGTTCCCGAAACCGCCCGGCCCATGCACGCCGGTCCGGGAAACTCCCGCACGCCCGGTTCAGCCCGCGTGGGACGGCTCCAAGACGAAGACGGGGATCTCCCGTTCCGTCTTCTTCTGGTAGTCGGCGTACGACGGATACGCCGCGACCGCGCGCTCCCACCACCGGGCCTTCTCCGCGCCGGTGACCTCACGCGCCGTCATGTCCTGCTTCACCGGACCGTCCTGGAGCTCCACCCGGGGATCGGCCTTCACGTTGAAGTACCAGACGGGGTGCTTGGGCGCCCCGCCCAGGGAGGCGACCACGGCATAGCGGCCCTCGTGCTCGACGCGCATCAGCGGCGTCTTGCGCAGCTTGCCGCTGCGCGCACCCCGGGTGGTCAGCACGATCACGGGCAGACCGGTGTCCATCAGCGTCGTGCCCTCGGTGCCGCCCGAGCTCTCGTACCGTTCGACCTGATCGCGCACCCACTGCGTCGGGCTGGGTTCGTACTCGCCGTCAAGAGGCATGTGCATCCGTCCCTGTTCGTCGTGATGTGAGGCCGGCGGACCGGCGCGTTCCAGTCCTTACCGCCTCCCGCCCCCGAACCCGTGCCGCTCGGCCAGTCACGGGGCGCGATCGGGGCCGCGGGAGGCCGCGATCGCGCCACGCGCGTCGCGGCGGAGACCGGCACGGGAGGGTCCTACCACCTCCGGAGGGTTGTTCCCCGGCCAGTCTGCCTCCGCCACCGATCTGGCCGAACTTGCCGTCGCCCCATAGGTGCCCCAGGCATCTAATGAAGATCGATCCGACGCACTCCTCGTCTGCGAGGTCTTCCATGACGGACACCGACACGACGACGAACACCGACACGACGACGAACACCCACCCGGCACCCCCCGTCGCCTTCCCCCAGGACCGGACCTGTCCCTACCACCCGCCCGCCGCCTACGACCCGCTGCGCGCCGCGCGTCCGCTGGCCCGGATCACGCTCTTCGACGGCCGCCCGGCCTGGCTGGTGACCGGGCACGCCGCCGCGCGCCGGCTGCTGGCCGACCAGCGCCTGTCGACCGACCGCACCCGCGACGGCTTCCCCGCCACGTCGCCGCGCCTGGCCGCCGTACGCGAGCGCAGGACCGCCCTGCTCGGCGTGGACGACCCCGAGCACCGCGCCCAGCGCAGGATGGTGCTCCCGGAGTTCACCCTGAAACGCGCCGCCGCACTGCGCCCCAGCATCCGGCGGATCGTCGGCGAACGGCTCGACGCGATGATCGCGCAGGGGTCGCCCGCCGACCTGGTGACGGCCTTCGCGCTGCCCGTGCCCTCGATGGTGATCTGCGCGCTGCTCGGTGTCCCCTACGCCGACCACGAGTTCTTCGAGGAACAGTCCCGCCGGCTGCTGCGCGGCCCGCTGCCCGCCGACACCAGGGACGCCCGCGACCGACTGGAGGCGTACCTGGGGGAGTTGGTCGACCGCAAGCGGCGGTCGCCCGGCGAGGGCCTGCTGGACGACCTGGTCCGGCGACAGGCGAGCGAGGGTGCGACCGACCGCGAGCAGCTGATCGCCTTCGCGGTGATCCTGCTGGTCGCGGGACACGAGACCACCGCCAACATGATCTCGCTGGGCACCTACACCCTCCTGACCAACCCCGGGCGGCTGGCCGAACTGCGGGCGGATCCCGCGCTGCTGCCCGGCGCCGTGGAGGAGCTGATGCGCGTCCTGTCGATCGCCGACGGGCTGCTGCGGATGGCCACCGAGGACATCGACGTGGACGGGCAGACCATCCGGGCCGGCGACGGGGTCGTCTTCTCCACCTCCGTCATCAACCGCGACGAGAGCGTCTACCCCGAACCGGACGCCCTCGACTGGCACCGCCCCGCCCGCCACCACGTCGCCTTCGGGTTCGGCATCCACCAGTGCCTCGGTCAGAACCTGGCCCGCGCCGAACTGGAGATCGCCCTGGAGAGCCTCTTCGACCGGCTGCCCACGCTGCGCCTGGCCGCCCCGGCGGACGAGATCCCCTTCAAGCCCGGCGACACGATCCAGGGGATGCTGGAACTCCCCGTGGCCTGGTAGGAGGCTCCCGGCATGCGTATCGACATCGACAAGGACATCTGCATCGGCGCGGGCCAGTGCGCCCTGACCGCCCCCGGCGTCTTCACCCAGGACGACGACGGCTACAGCACGCTCAGGCCCGGCCGGGAGGACGGCGGCGGCAGCGCGCTGGTCCGGGAGGCGGCCCGCGCCTGCCCCGTCGGCGCGATCACCGTCTCGGAGCGGGTCGGCTGACCCCGGCCGCGCCCAGCAGCACCCGTGCCGCCTCCCGTGCCTGACGCGCGGGCTCGGCATCGCCCGTCACGCCCGCCGTCACCATGGCGCCCTCCGCCAGCAGGAACAGCTGCCCGCCCAGCGCGGCGGGCAGCCCCGCGCCGGCCGCCAGAGCGTCGAGGAAGGCGCGGAACGCCGCCTTGTGCGCCCGCACCCGCTCCGCCACGGCGGGTGAGGCGGGGCCGAGTTCGCCGTAGGCGTTGATCCAGGCACAGCCGCGGAAACCGGGCTCCGCGAACCATCCGCCGAGCCAGTCGAAGACGGCCAGGAGGCGCGCGCCGGGCTCCTCGTGCCGGCCGACGTACTCGGCCAGCCGTCCACGCCAGCGCACGTCGCGCCGGTCCAGACAGGCCACGACGAGCTGTTCCTTGGCCGGGAAGAGCTGGTAGAGGCGCTTGAGCGACACGCCGGAGGCACCGCGGACCTCGTCCATGCCCACCGCCCGCACGCCCCGCGCGTAGAAGAGCTCCTCCGCCGCGTCCAGCGCCCGCTCCCGGGCGACCTCGCTGTCCATGGGGACCTCTTCCTTGACCGGAGAACGTGCGTTCTCCTACGGTAGCAGTCCGGTGGAGAACGCTCGTTCTCCACTGCTGCCCCTGGAGGTTGAGCCATGACGACGACCGACCGGCCGCCCTTGCCGCCGTTCACCCGGGAGACCGCCGAACGCAAGGTGCGGGCCGCCGAGGACGCCTGGAACACCCGCGACCCGCACAAGGTCGCCCTCGCCTACTCCGAGGACTCGGTCTGGCGCAACCGCGACGCCTTCTTCACCGGCCGCGCCGCCATCGTCGAGTTCCTGACCGCCAAGTGGGAGCGCGAGCGGCGGTACGCGCTGCGCAAGGACCTGTGGGCCTTCGACGGCAACCGCATCGCCGTCCGCTTCCAGTACGAGTCCCAGGACGCGGACGGCCAGTGGTGGCGCTCCTACGGCAACGAGCTGTGGGAGTTCGACGAGCACGGCCTGATGACCCGGCGCGAGGCGAGCATCAACGACGTGCCCATCGAGGAGGAGGACCGGCGCATCCTCGGCCCGAGGCCCGCCCAGTAGGGTTCCGGGATGAGCGATCGGGCTGGAAGCGGCGAGGCCGCACGACCTTTCCTCTACGTCGTCGTCTGCGCCGCGGGCGTGGCCGAAGGCGTGGTCGGGCTGATCGACGCGGCGCGGGGACGCGGCTGGGAGGTCGGGGTCATAGCGACACCGGTCGCCATGGGCGGCTTCTTCGACACGGACGCCGTCGAGGCGCGGACCGGTCGCCCGATCCGCTCGGCCTGGCGCACCCCCGGCGAGCCGCGGCCCTTCCCGGCGCCCGACGCCGTCGTGGTCGCTCCCGCCACCTTCAACACGATCAACAAGTGGGCCGCGGGCCTGGCCGACACGCTCGCCGTGGCCACCCTGTGCGAGGCGAGCGGCCTCGGCGTCCCCGTCGCCGTCCTGCCGTGCGTGGGCGAGGCGCTGGCCTCCCACCCCGCCTACCGGGAGAGCCTGGCCCGGCTGCGCGGGATGGGGGTGCGCTTCGGCGACCCGCACGCCGGGAACACCGGGGACGCGGCGCAGGGCGGCGGCCGTCCGGAGTTCGGCTGGGAACGGGCCCTCGACCTGGTCCAACGGCGCTGACCCGGCCGGGGCCGGGCCCGCGCGAAGACGTACGCTCGCCCTGGTAGCGATGATCGGCGATCGACAGGAGCAGCAACGATGCAGTACGTGAAGCTCGGTTCGACGGGTCTGGACGTGTCGCGGATCTGCCTGGGCTGCATGACCTACGGCGTGCCCGACCGCGGCACGCACCAGTGGACCCTCGACGAGGCGGCCTCGCGTCCGCTGATCCGGCAGGCGCTGGAGGCCGGCGTCACCTTCTTCGACACCGCCAACGTGTACTCCGACGGCACCAGCGAGGAGATCGTCGGCAAGGCGCTGGCCGACTTCGCCCGCCGCGACGACATCGTGCTCGCGACCAAGGTGAACGGCCGGATGCGGCCCGGACCGAACGGCGCCGGACTCTCCCGCAAGGCGGTCATGACCGAGATCGACCACAGCCTGCGGCGCCTGGGCACCGACTACGTCGACCTCTACCAGATCCACCGCTTCGACCCGCACACCCCGGTCGAGGAGACGATGGAGGCGCTGCACGACCTGGTCAAGGCGGGCAAGGTCCGCTACATCGGGGCCAGTTCGATGTACGCCTGGCAGTTCTCCAAGATGCAGTACACCGCCGAGCGGCACGGCTGGACGAAGTTCGTGTCCATGCAGAACCACTACAACCTGGTCTACCGCGAGGAGGAGCGCGAGATGCTGCCCCTCTGCGCGGACCAGGGCGTCGGCGTGCTGCCCTGGAGTCCGCTCGCCCGCGGCCGCCTCACCCGCGACTGGGACACCGCCACCGGGCGCAGCGCCACCGACGACTTCGGCAGCACCCTGTACCAGGAGGGCGACCGCGCCGTGGTGGAGGCGGTCACCCGCATCGCGGGGGAGCGCGGCGTCCCGCGCGCCCGGGTGGCCCTGGCCTGGCTGCTGCACCAGGACACGGTGACCGCGCCGATCGTCGGCGCCTCCCGGCCGGGCCACCTCGAGGACGCCGCGGCGGCGGTCGAACTCACGCTGAGCGACAAGGAGATCGAGGAGCTGGAGCGGCCCTACGCGCCGCACCCGATCGCCGGTCACTGAGCGGGGGACCGGCGGCGTCGGGCCACCGGTGCGGTGGCTCAGGGGCCGGTGCCCGCTTCCAGCGCGGTGACGGACACCGACGACTCGTCGCCGCCGACCGGGACCTCGCCGGCCGTCCACGTCACCTTGAGGGGCTCCCGCTCGTCCGGCGGGGTGACGAGCAGCGCCGCCGGGGTGGCCGTGCGCGCGCCGCTGATCTGCGGACTGGAGAAGGACAGCCCGGCCCACGCGCTCTTGCCCGGCGTCAGCGTGACCGTCCCGGGGGAGCCCGGCGCGCGCTCGGGGTCCGGGCCCAGCTGCTTGCCGGACGCGTCCACGAAGGCGGCGCCCGGATAGCCGTACACCGTGCAGGTGCGGTCGGAGGTGTTGGTCAGCACGACCGGGAAGTTGCGCTGGCCGGCCCCCGGGTCCACGCGGCCGACGGTGGCCCGCAGTTCGGCGGTGTGGCAGCGGCCGTCGGTGCGGGCCGAGGCGGAGGCCGAGCCCGCGGTGTCGGTGGGTGCGGTGCCGACCGTCGGTGAGGTGTCGCCGGCCGTCGGGGTGCCGCTGCCCGGGTCCGCGCCGGCCGTGCGGGCGGCCTCGCTGGGCCGCGGGGTCCCGCTCGACGTGGCGCCCTCGGTGCCGCACGCGGTCAACAGGCCGAGCAGCGCGACCCCGCTCGCGAGCAGGGCCGTCCGGCGCAGCGGCCGGGACGTGTCAGTCATCGTTTCTCCACACTCCCGTCGGACTCGCCCGCGGCCCCGGGGCGACCGGTACCGCAGGCCCCCGTAGTGCGAGTGTCCCGCGGTACGGCCCGGGAAACGAGGGGGCGCACTCCGCATCGGGGCGACGGGGTCACGCCTCGTCGTCGAGCAGCCCCAGCTCCGCCCAGATCGTCTTGCCCTCGGCCGTGTGCCGGCTGCCCCAGCGCTGGGTGAGCTGCGCCACCAGGAGCAGACCGCGCCCGCCCTCGTCCCAGGTCCTGGCCCGGCGCAGGTGCGGCGCGGTGTGGCTGGTGTCGGAGACCTCGCAGATCAGGGTGGCGGTGTCGTGGATCAGCCGGAGCCGGATCGGCGGGGAGCCGTACCGGATGGCGTTGGTGACCAGCTCGCTCACCACCAGCTCGGCGGTGAAGGTCGCCTCCAGCAGGTTCCAGTCGGAGAGCTGGTCGAGGACCTGCTTGCGCACCGGGGCCACCAGCGCCGGGTCGGCGGGGATGTCCCAGGTGGCGACCTGCCCGGCGGGCAGTCCCCGGGTCCGGGCCAGCAGCAGCGCCACGTCGTCGGCGGCACTGCCCGACGGGAGGAGGCGGTGCAGCACCCGGTCGCAGGCGGTGTCCAGGGAGTCGGCGGGGGCGGCCAGCGCCTCGCGCAGCAGCGCCTGGCCGGCGTCGGTGTCCCGGTCCCGGCTCTCGACCAGTCCGTCGGTGTACAGCGCCAGCACGGTGCCCTCGCGCAGCTCCAACTCGGCCGACTCGAACGGGAGCCCGCCCACGCCCAGCGGTGGCCCGGAGGGCAGCTCCACCTGCTCGGGCGGACCGTCCGGCGGGACCAGCACGGGCGCCGGGTGTCCGGCCCGGGCCATCGAGCAGCGCCGGGACACCGGGTCGTACACCACGTACAGACACGTCGCACCGACCTCGCCCGCCCGGTCGTCGCCCGACTCCTCGGACAGCCGGACGACCAGGTCGTCGAGGTGGGTGAGCAGCTCCTCGGGTGTCAGGTCGATGTCGGCGAGGGTGCGCACGGCGGTGCGCAGCCGGCCCATCGTGGCCGAGGCCGGGATGCCGTGGCCGACGACGTCCCCGACGACCATGGCGACCCGCATCCCGGACAGCGGAATGACGTCGAACCAGTCGCCGCCGACGCCCGAGCGGGCCGCGGGAAGGTAGCGGGAGGCCGCCTGCACCGCGGCGGTGGGCGGCAGCCACCGGGGGAGCAGACTGCGCTGGAGGGTCAGCGTGGCCTCGCGCTCGCGGGAGTAGCGGCGGGCGTTGTCGATGCAGACGGCGGCACGGGCGCTGACCTCCTCGGCCAGCAGCACGTCGTCGTGCGTGAACGGGTCGGGACGCCGGAACCGGGTGAAGACCGCGACGCCGAGGGTGGTGCCGCGGGCCTGAAGCGGCACCGACATCGTGGAGTGGATGCCGTACTCCTTCACCCGCCGCAGCCGGGCCGGGTCCCACTGGAGCCAGCGTTCCAGGTCGCCGTAGGCCTCCGAGGCCACGATCACCTGCCCCGAGAGCAGGCACTCGGCCTGGGGGGAGCCGGCCGGATAGACGTCCAGCTGCCCGGTCTCGGCCACCGCCTGCGAGCGGCCCTCGCTGATCGACCGGTGCGCGGTGCGGCGCAGCCCGACCGGAGGTTCCACCAGGGTGGCGGGCTCACCGCCGTGCTCGTGCGGGTCCAGCAGGTCGACGCTGACGAAGTCGGCCAGCGGCGGGACGCACACGTCCGCCAGCTCCTCGGCCGTACGGGTGACGTCGAGGGTGGTGCCGATGCGCACGCTGGCCTCGTTGACCAGTTGCAGCCGCTCCCGGGCGCGGTGCTGCTCCGTGAAGTCGTGGGCGCTGACACACACGCCGAGCACCCGGCCGTCGGCGTCGGTGAGTGGCGCGATACGGGCGTTCCACGCGTGGGCGCGGCTCTCGCCGACGGCCCGGAGACGGGCCTGCATGTCGTGCCGGCGGCCGGTGGCCAGCACGCGCCGCATCTGCCGTTCCAGCTCCGCGTTCTGCGGCCGGCCGCTGAAGTCGGTGGCCCGCAGCCCGCGCACGCGGTCGGGCGGGAGCCCCAGCAGCCGCGACATGGCGTCGTTGACCCCGCGCAGCAGGAGCCGCTCGTCGAAGATCATCATGGCGCAGGGGGACTGGGTCAGGGCAGCTCTGACCAGCGGGTCGTCCTCCGGCTCCGGGCCGGATTCCAGGGGGGTGGCCGCGAGCCACGTGGGCGGGGCGCCGTCCGCCGCGGGTCTGCGGTGCGCGAGCACCCACACCGACACGGTGTGCCCGTCGCGGTGCCGCAGGGCCAGGGTGCCGCTCCACTGTTCGTCGTCGTGTCCCGGTGGCGTGCCGTCGTGGTCGTCGGCGAGCAGGTCGGCGGCGGGGTGCCCCACCACCTCGGCGGCCGGGTGGCCGAGCAGGAGGCGGGCGCCCTCGTTCCACTCCCGCAAGGTGCCGGAGCCGTCGACGACGGCGCGGGCCGTGGCGGCATCGTCGAACGGGTTGACCGGACTCATCGTCGCCACTCCATTGCGCACACTCACGGTGATCAGCGCGTCACCTTGTTTCCAGCCTAGTGGGTTCGGGCGCGGCGCGGACCCGTACGCATCGGGCGCCCGGTGCCGGACCGCCCCGCGGGTCACCGGTCCGCTCCGGGCGGCGCAGGGCAGAAAGTGCTTTCCGTGGCCTTGACGGGCGCGTATGGCTCGACGTCAGAATCTGTTTGTTCACGATCGCTTGTGAGTACTTCTGAGTTCTGATGAGCCTCGACGATGAGTTCTGATGAGGGAGATCCGTCATGACGGTCACGCGCAGATCGGTTCTGATCGCCACCGCCGCCACACCCGCGGCCGGGATGGCGCTCGCCGCCCCGTCGGCGTGGGCCGCGGACGCGACCGGCGGCTCCGCGGGCCGCAGCACCCTCGCCCTGCGGGACGGCTGGCGCTTCCGGCTGGTCGACCCCGACGGGGCGGCCGAGGACGTCACGGACGCCGCCGATCCCGCCCACGACGACTCGGCGTGGCGCGAGGTCGCCGTCCCGCACGACTGGAGCATCGAGCAGACGCCCACCACGGAGCACGGCACCACCAGCGGCACCGGCTTCCTGCCGGGCGGTCTCGGCTGGTACCGCCTCGCCTTCACGCTGCCGCCCGCCCTCGCCGGAAAGCGGATCTCGGTCGAGTTCGACGGCGTGTACATGGACTCCCGCGTCCACTGCAACGGCCGGGAGGTCGGCCACCACCCCTACGGCTACACCGGTTTCGCCCTCGACCTCACCGACCTGGTGCACACCGACGGCCGGACCGAGAACGTCCTCGCGGTGCGGGTGCGCAACCAACTGCCGAGCAGCCGCTGGTACTCCGGCAGCGGCATCTACCGCGAGGCCCGACTGGTCGTCACCGAGCCGGTGCACGTACGCCGCTGGGGCACGTACGTCACCACGCCGCGGGTGGACGGGGAGAGCGCCGTCGTCCGGGTGCGGACGTCGGTGGTGAACGCCACGGGCACCGCGCGCGAGGTCGAGATCCGGTCGGTGGTGCGGGACGCGGACGGCCGCACCGTGGCCCGCACCGCCTCCACGGTGGACGTCACCGACGCGGCGTCCGAGACCCACGAACTCACCGTCGCCCGCCCGCGGCTGTGGGACTTCGCGAGCCCGCACCGCTACACCCTGCACACCGAACTGCGCGTGGGCGGCCGGACCGTCGACACGTACCGCACCCCGTTCGGCATCCGCACCTTCCAC
Organism: Streptomyces rubrogriseus; assembly: GCF_027947575.1. Lineage (NCBI taxonomy): Bacteria > Bacillati > Actinomycetota > Actinomycetes > Kitasatosporales > Streptomycetaceae > Streptomyces > Streptomyces rubrogriseus. Next base: position 3,541,791 of record NZ_CP116256.1, read on the forward strand.
GTCGACCCCGAGGAGGGCTTCCACCTCAACGGCAGGTACGCCAAGATCAGGGGCGTCGACCTGCACCACGACCTCGGCGCGCTGGGCGCCGCCGTCAGCATCGACGCGATCCGCCGCCAGATGACCCTGATGAAGTCGATGGGCGTCAACGCCTTCCGCACCTCCCACAACCCGCCCTCGCCCGAGATGATCGAGGTCTGCGAGGAGATGGGCATCATCATGCTGGTGGAGGCCTTCGACTGCTGGCGCACCGGCAAGAACCGCTACGACTACGGCCGGTTCTTCGACGAGTGGTGCGAGCGGGACGCCACCGAGATGGTGCTCGCGGCCCGCAACTCGCCCGCCGTCGTCATGTGGTCCATCGGCAACGAGGTCCCCGACTCCACCGCCACCGCCGGACTCGCCATGGCCGACCGGATCATCGAGGCGATCCGCGCCGCCGACGACACCCGCCCGCTGATCATCGGCTCCGACAAATACCGCCGGCTGCCCGCCAAGGGCTCCGCGGCCGACCTGATGCTGGCCAAGCTGGACGGGCTCGGCCTCAACTACAACACCGCCAAGTCGGTGGACGACCTGCACGCGGTCTACCCGCACCTGTTCCTCTTCGAGTCCGAGTCGTCCTCCGAGACCTCCACCCGCGGCACCTACCAGGAGCCCGAACACCTGAACACCGGCGAGAACCACACCCCGGGCGGGCGGGCCACCTCGTCCTACGACAACAACCTCGCCTCCTGGACGATGAGCGGCGAGTACGGCCACAAGAAGGACCGGGACCGCAAGTGGTTCGCCGGGCAGTTCCTGTGGTCCGGCATCGACTACATCGGGGAGCCCACGCCGTACGACGTCTTCCCGGTGAAGGCGTCCTTCTTCGGCGCGGTCGACACGGCCGGCTTCCCGAAGGACATGTACCACCTGTTCCGCAGCCAGTGGACGGACGAGCCGATGGTCCACCTGCTGCCGACGACGTGGAACCACCGCGAGGGCGACACCGTCGAGGTCTGGGCCTACACCAACGTCGACACCGTCGAGCTGTACCTGAACGGCAAGTCGCTCGGCACCCGCCGCTTCGACACCAAGAAGACCGTCGACGGCCGGACCTACCTGGAGACCACCGAGGCCACCGGCGACGACAAGACCTTCACCGACGGCCCCTACCCGGGCAGCTACACCAGTCCGAACGGCAGCGCGGGCAAACTGCACCTGACCTGGACGGTGCCCTTCGAGGCAGGAGAGCTGAAGGCCGTCGCCCGGCGCGGCGGCAGGACGGTGGCCACCGACGTCCTGCGCACCGCCCGGGCGCCGCACGCCCTGCGCCTCACCCCGGACCGCGAGTCCGTCGACGCGGACGGCCGCTCCCTGGTCTTCGTGACCGCCGAGGTGGTCGACCGGCACGGCGTGGTGGTGCCGGGCGCCGAGCACCTGATCTCCTTCGACGTCGCGGGCGGCTCGCTCGCCGGGCTCGACAACGGCCGCCAGGAGAGCGCCGAGCGCTACCAGGCGAGCACCCGCACCGCCTTCCACGGCAAGGCGCTGGCGATCGTCCGGTCCGGCACCCGGCCGGGCACGGTACGTGTGACGGCGCGTGCGGACGGCCTGCGCACGGACACGGCGGCGGTGCGTGCCCGGCGGTCCCCGGACCCGGCGACCACGCCGGCCCCGGAGTTCCGCCCCGAGCACCCGGCGCCGGTGGAGCACCCGCACGCGGACGCGAGCTACTCGGGCAGGCCGGACACCCTCCCCGCCGCCGTGCTCGACGGCGAGCCGGCCACCGGCTGGTCCAACGGCTTCCACAAGGCGGCCACCGCCCTGCTGCCCGCCTTCGACGGGGCCCGCGCCGAGGACTGGATATCGGTCGACCACGGGCGCACGCGCACCTACGACCGGGTCGAGGTCTCCTTCACCGTGGACGACGGGCACAGCCTGCCCGCGACCGTCGCGGTGGACGTCTGGGACGGCCGTGCCTGGCGTGCGGCCACGGAGGTGCGGACCGAGTGGGCCACCGCCTCCGACGAGCCCACGGTCATCGGCTTCCGGCCGCTGCGCGGGTCCCGGATCCGTCTCACGCTGACCAGTCGTCACCCCGGCGAGGCGCGGGGAGCGGTCCGGGTCAGCCGCCTGGAGGCGCCCGCCGCCTGAAGCGCCGTACCACGGTCCGGACGGGAGCCGGTCGGAAAACCGGTCCCGTCCGGACCGTTGACGGCGTGTCATGTCTGCCACAAGCATGTCCTGCGACCGCATTTGGGAGCGCTCCCATTCCCGGCGAGCGCCACCTCCCCCGAGGAGCCCGGACGTGAAAAGACGCAGAACCGCGCTCGTCTCCCTGACGGCCCTGCTGGCGGCGGCCGTCACCGCGCTGCCCGCCGCCCCGGCTGGCGCCGAGGAGACCGAGCAGGTCAGGAACGGCACCTTCGACAACGGCACGGACTCCTGGTGGACGAGCAGCAACGTCACCGCCGCCGTGACCGACGGCCGGCTGTGCGCCGACGCCCCCGGCGGCACCACCAACCGCTGGGACGCGGCCCTCGGCCAGAACGACGTCACCCTGGTCGCGGGGGAGTCGTACGAGTTCTCCTTCACCGCCACCGGTACGCCCGCCGACCACGTGGTCCGGGCGATCGTCGGCCTTTCGGTGTCCCCGTACGACACCTACTTCGAGGTCAGCCCGCAGCTGAGCGTCTCGGGCAACACCTACTCGTACACCTTCACCTCGCCCGTCGACACCGCCCAGGGCCAGGTCGGCTTCCAGCTCGGCGGCACGCCCGACGCGTGGCGGTTCTGCGTGGACGACGTGTCCCTGCTGGGCGGCGTGGCACCGGAGCCGTACGTGCCGGACACCGGGCCGCGGGTGCGGGTGAACCAGGTCGCCTACCTGCCGTCGGGACCGAAGAACGCCACCCTCGTCACCGACGCGACCTCGCGCCTGCGCTGGCAGCTGAGGAACGACGCCGGACGGACCGTCGCCCACGGCTGGAGCGTGCCGCGCGGCGTCGACGCCTCCTCCGGACAGAACGTCCACTCGATCGACTTCGGCCGCTACCGGAAGCGCGGCGAGGGCTACACCCTGGTCGCCGACGGCGAGACCAGCCGCCCCTTCGACATCGGCACGGCCGCCTACGAGCGGCTGCGCCTGGACTCCGCGAAGTACTACTACACGCAGCGCAGCGGCGTCGCCATCAGCGACGAACTCCGCCCGGGCTACGGCCGCCCCGCCGGACACGTCGGCACGGCACCCAACCAGGGCGACACCGAGGTGCCCTGCCGGCCCGGTGTGTGCGACTACACCCTCGACGTCTCCGGGGGCTGGTACGACGCGGGCGACCACGGCAAGTACGTGGTCAACGGCGGCATCTCCACCTGGGAACTGCTCAGCACCTACGAGCGTTCGCTGCACGCCCGCACCGGGGAGCCGAGCAGGCTCGGCGACGGTTCGCTCGACATCCCCGAGAGCGGCAACCGGGTGCCGGACATCCTCGACGAGGCCCGCTGGGAACTGGACTTCCTGCTGAAGATGCAGGTGCCGCAGGGGCAGCCACTGGCCGGGATGGCGCACCACAAGATCCACGACGAGCAGTGGACCGGGCTGCCGCTGCTGCCGAGCGACGACCCGCAAAAGCGCGAACTGCACCCGCCGACCACCGCGGCGACCCTCAACCTGGCGGCGACGGCCGCGCAGGCCGCGCGCCTGTACCGCCCCTACGACCGGGAGTTCGCCGCGAAGGCGCTCGACGCGGCCCGCACCGCCTGGGCCGCCGCACTCGCCCACCCGGACCTGCTCGCCGACGAGAGCGACGGCATCGGCGGCGGCGCCTACCCCGACAACGAGGTCGCCGACGAGTTCTACTGGGCCGCGGCCGAGCTGTACCTGACGACGGGGGAGCGGGACTTCAAGGAGTACGTGCTGGACTCCCCGGTGCACACGGCCGACATCTTCGGCCCGATCGGCTTCGACTGGGCGCGCACCGCGGCCGCCGCCCGCCTCGACCTGGCGACCGTCCCCAGCCGCCTGCCCGGCCGGGACCACGTCCGCCGCTCCGTCGTCCGGGGCGCCGACGGCTACCTGGCCACGCTGCAGGCCCATCCGTACGGCATGCCCTACGCGCCCGTCGGCAACGTGTACGACTGGGGCTCCAGTCACCAGATCCTGAACAACGCGGTCGTCCTCGCCACCGCCTACGACATCACCGGCGGCTCCAAGTACCGTGACGGCGCCGTCCAGAGCATGGACTACATCCTCGGCCGCAACGCCCTGAACATGTCGTACGTCACCGGATACGGCGAGGTCAACGCGCACAACCAGCACAGCCGCTGGTACGCCCACCAGCTCGACCCCGCCCTGCCCGCGCCGCCCGACGGCACCCTGTCCGGCGGTCCGAACTCGAGCATCCAGGACCCCTACGCGCAGAGCAAACTCCAGGGCTGCGTCGGCCAGTTCTGCTTCATCGACGACATCCAGTCCTGGTCGACCAACGAGCACACGATCAACTGGAACGCCGCGCTGGCCCGGATGGCCTCCTTCGTGGCGGACCAGGGATGACCGGCTGACCCCTGCGCACCGCGCCCGAGGGCCGCGCCGCTTCCGCGGGAGAATGCGGAAAGCCGGTGCGGCCCTCTCGGCATGTCGGGGATCATGGCATGCCGGGGATTCTGACCTTCTTTCAAAGGCGGCCGATGTTGCCCGGTCGCCTTGTTGACCATGAGTGGTTTGTGCGAGAGTGAAGCACCCGTGCGGGGGGTAAAGGCCGGGTCTCGCACGCGCTTTGACGGACCGGGTCCGATTTCGCCATGGCGAATTCACGCCTCCCGTGCTCCGCCCAAGAGGTACACACCAATCCGTGGGTCCTTTTCGGCGATCGGAACTTCTGAGTCGCCTGCGCGTGGGAAGGAAACATCTCAGTGCCCACCCCCCACCCCCCTCGGCCCGCCTACCCGCCCTCCGGCGGCGATCCCGGGGAGTCCGACGAGTTGCTGGCCGCGCGGCTCCGCGACGGCCCGGAGACCGAGGCCGCCCGGATCGCCGCGCTGCTGATGGCCCGCCACTGGCAGCCGGCACACGACTACGCGACCATCTGCCTGGCCACCTCGGCCCAGGTCACCGCCATGGTCACCGCCGCGGCCTGGCACCGGGTGCTGGCCCGCCTCGCCGAGGGGGAGCCGGCCACCGCGCTGCGCCCCCGGCTGCTGGTGGCCGTGCGCGACACGGTCCGCCAGTGGTCCGGCGACGACGCGATATCCGGCGCCCTGCCGCAGTTGCTCAAACCCGCCGGGGGGCGGGGTATGCGGGCGGCGAAGTCGCTGACTCCGGAAAACCGCACGTTGGCGGCCCGGGCATTCGCCTCTCTTCCCGGACCGGCCCGTTGTTTGCTGTGGCACACGGAGGTCGAAGGAGAGTCCATAAGTGTCCCGGCCGGTCTGCTGGGCATGGACACCGACACCGCGTCGGCCACTCTCGAACAGGCGCGTGAGAAATTCCGCGAGGGATGTCTGCACGCCCACCGGCAGCTCGCGCCGAGCCAGGAGTGCCGCTTCCACAGCCGACTGCTCGACGTCCCGATTCGCCGGGGCGGTGCCCTGCTGCCGGACGTCCGCAAGCACCTGGCCGACTGCCGGCACTGCCGGCACGCGGCCGACCAACTCGGTCACTTCGAGCGGGAGTTGGGCACGCTGATCGCCGAGGCCGTGCTCGGCTGGGGCGCCCGGCGCTATCTCGACTCCCGTCCGGCGCGCGCGACGCTGGGTGTGCTGGCCAAGGGCGCCGCCCGGCACCGCGGCTCACGCACCGGGCTGCTGGCCCGGATCCCCGTGCCCGTGCGCCGGGTGCCGGGCCGCCCGCGCTCCGGCCGGTCGGTGCTGCGACAGCTCGGCGCCGCCTCCGCCGGGGTGTTGGCCGTCGTGCTCGTGGTGAGCGTGTGGTCCTACGACGGCGGTGGCGCCGATCCGGCCGCCTCCACCAGCGCGGTCGACGGCGACGGCGAGACGTCCGCGACGAGCCGTCCGAAACCGCCCGACGCGGCCGGGATGCCCACGTCGGCGGACCGCACGCGGCTGCGCAACGTCGCCGCCGGCCTGTGCCTCGACGTCCGGGGCGAGCCGAAGGCCGGGGCGGGCGCCCGGCTGGCGGAGTGCTCCGAGGCGGGGACCCAGCAGTGGACCTACGAGGACGACGGGCTGCTGCGCAGCGTCGCCGACCCGGGACTGTGTCTGGACTCGCGGGCGGACGCCGGAGTCGTCATTCTCGGTACCTGCGCCGACGAGGGAACCGAGCGGGGCGAGGACGTGCGCTACGAGCTGACGGGCGAGGGCGAACTGGTGCCGCGCGGGCAGAAACTGCTCGCGCTCGCCACCACTACCCGTGCCCCGGACGCCGACGTCGTCGTCAAGGTGCACGACGGCTCCGAGGACCAGCGCTGGCGCACCGACCCGGTGCCGACGGCGGAGGGCTCCCTGTCGATCGCCCGTACTGACGCCCCGGGAGCACGGGCGGTGGACCTGTCCGGCGGCTGAGCGGGACGGTGCGCCTCCGGTGTGCCCACGACGGCGCCGTCAGCGGTGTGCGGGACGGTGCCGCCGTCCCTCACACCGGGTCCTCCACCAGGTCCGCGGGCCCGGGCGTGGCCGGTGAGGCGTGCCCGGACAGGGCCAGGGTGAGGTCCAGTTCGGCGAGCAGGCAGCGGATCACGTGCTCGACGCCGGCCTGGCCGTCCAGGCCGAGCCCGTAGGCGTAGGGACGGCCCAGGAGCACCGCACGGGCGCCGAGCGCGAGCGCCTTGAAGACGTCGTCGCCGGTGCGGACACCGCTGTCGAACAGCACGGTCAGCCGGTCGCCCACCGCCTCCACCACGCGCGGCAGGGCGTCGGCCGCCGCGACCGAACCGGCCACCTGACGGCCCCCGTGGTTGGAGACGACCACGCCGTCCATCCCGGCGTCGGCGGCGAGCCGGGCGTCGTCCGGGTGCAGGACGCCCTTGAGGACGATCGGACCGTCCCAGTTCTCCCGCAGGAACGCCAGATCGGGCCAGGACTTGGCCGGATCGGAGAACATGCCGACGAAATGCATCACCGCCGCGTTCGGGTCCTCGTGCACCGGCTTGGCCAGCCCGGCCCGGAAGGCCGGATCCGAGAAGTAGTTGGCGGTGCCGACGCCGTGCAGGAACGGCAGGTACGCCTGGTCGAGGTCGCGCGGGCGCCAGGACAGCAGCGGCGTGTCCAGCGTGACGAACAGCGCCGTGTACCCGGCCGCCCGGGCCCGGTCCAGGAAGCTGCGCGCCACCTCGCGGTCCTTCGGCCAGTACAGCTGGAACCAGCGCTCGGCGTCGCCCATCGCCTCGGCGACCTCCTCCATGGGCGTGCTGGAGGCGGAGGAGAGGATGAACGGCACACCCTGGGCCGCGGCGGCCCGGGCGGCGGCGGGCTCCGCCTCCGGGTGCATGATCGACAGGACACCGACCGGCGCGAGCGCCAGCGGGGCGGGCAGGGCACGGCCCAGCACCTCGACACGCAGGTCGCGTTCGTGCACGTCCCGCAGCATGCGCGGCACGATCCGGCGTCTGGCCAGCGCCGCCCGGTTGGCCCGGGCGGTGCTGCCGTCGCCCGCGCTGCCCGCGACGTATCCGAAGGGGCCGGGCCCGAGGCGCCGCTCGGTGAGCTCCTCGAGCCGGGTCAGGTCGGTGGGCAGCCGCGGGACCGCGCCCGTCATGCCGTTCAGATAGATCTCGTACTGGAAATCCGCCCAGTGCTTCGGCATCCCAGGTCCGCCTCTCGTCGTCGAGCTCGCGCTGCCCGGCACCATACCCGCGGGTATGCCGGGGGTCGCGGTCAGGGTCGACGGGCCTGTTCCGGGGGTGTTTCAGGCCTATTGACGAAGGTGTGGATCACGCCATTCGGCCAGTTCTGTTCTCAATAATCGATCAAGAAACGCCCAGTTCCGGACTTGGAACGTTCTAATTTTGTGACTTCACGCCACTGATTCAATACGCAAGGTTACCGAAACCCATGGGGTCGAGATGAGTTTCGGTGCCGGACTCGGCAGACTCGCGCTCGCCGCTCCGGCACCGACCGGGCCGGACCGGCACCACCCTCGAAACGAGCGGAAGGATGCACACAATGCGGAACACCGCGCGCTGGGCAGCGACTCTGGGCCTGACGGCCACCGCCGTCTGCGGGCCCCTCGCCGGGGCCTCCCTCGCCTCCCCGGCCACCGCCCCCGCGTCGCTCTACGCCCCCTCGGCCCTGGTGCTGACCGTGGGGCACGGAGAGAGCGCTGCCACCGCCGCACCCCTGCGCGCGGTCACCCTGACCTGCGCCCCGACCGCCTCCGGCACCCACCCGGCGGCCGGCGCGGCCTGTGCCGAACTGCGCGCCGCGCACGGCGACCCGGGTGCCCTGGCCGCCGAGGACTCGGTGATGTGCACCCGGGAGTACGCCCCCGTGGTCGTCACCGTCGACGGCGTCTGGCAGGGCCGGCGCCTCTCCTACGAACGCACCTTCGCCAACGAGTGCGTGAAGAACGCGGGCAGCGCGAGCGTCTTCACGTTCTGAGGGACCGGGACCGCAGGGACCGTGCGGCGTGATCGGCTGCTCGCCACTGGGGAGTGCGAGCGCCGCCGTACGGGTTCCGCGGGCCCGCACCGGGGACGGCGGACGGAGTGGGGCCGTCCGCCGTCCTCCCGGTTCACGGGCACGGTCAGTCGTTCGCGGCCGGGCCGTCCGCGGGCTTGGCGGACCGGGCACGGTGGCTGGTGTCGCACCACGGATAGCGCCGGCTGCGCCGGCACGTGCACAGCGCCACCCGGAAGCGGTCCGAGGACACCGTCGTCCCGTCCTCCAGCTCCACCTCCACCGGACCTTCCACCAGCAGCGGCCCCCGGCGCTGCACCTTGATCCGACGCCGGGCGTCGGACGGGCGCGGGGGGTCAGACGGGGAGTTCGGCACGGACGACCACCAGCTCTTCCTCGTAGTCCGCCAGGGACAGCAGCCCGCGCTGCCGCAGCCAGCGCTCCCGGCCGCGCACCACGGGACCGAACGCGATCCGCCGCCGCCGGATCACTGCCGCCTTCAGCCCCGCCTCGCGCAGCAGCGCCTCGGTCCTCGCGGGGTCGCTGAGCGCCGACTGCACGAGCAGCAGCACCCCGCCGGGGCGCAGCAGCCGGGGCACTTCCAGGCAGATCCGGTCCAGGACCATGCGGCCGTCGTGGCCCGCGTCCCAGGCCCGCGCGGCACCACGCGGCCGGCGGCCGGTGGCCGGCGCCGGCACATACGGCGGATTGGCCAGCACCAGGTCGAACGACTCGCCGCGCACGGGGGTGAAGAGGTTGCCGCGCCGGACGCGGATCCGCAGCCCGGCCCGGGCCGCGTTGAGCCGCGCGGCGCACACCGCGCGCCACGACACGTCCACCGCGGTCACCCGGCCGCCCCGCCGGGCCGCCGCCAGGGCGAGGGCGCCCGAGCCGGTCCCCACGTCGAGCACGGCGGCGCCCGGCGGGAGCGACTCGTCGGACAGCGCCCCGGCCAGCAGGGCGGTGTCCTCCTGAGGGGCGTAGACGCCCGGTAGCACCATGAAATTCACGGATCCCACGTACCCCGGCCGTCACGGAATATGAGAAATTTCCCCGTGAACGCGGCTCGGGGCGGAAAGCGGCGTACGCAGCGACGACCGCCCCGCCCGCCAGTCGGCGAGCAGCCGGGCGCCGAGGCGCTCCTCGAGGTACCCGGTGGCGTCGATGCCGAACGCGACGTCCGCCGCCAGGTGCGGTTCCTGTTCCAGCAGGCCCTCGATCACCTCGTGCCGCACGATCTGCTCGTGTACCGCGTCGGCCTCGACGTGCTCGTCGTAGAAGTGCTCGGCGGCCGGACCGGCGCCCGTGCGGCGCATCGCCTCGGCGAGCCGCCGGGAACCGGGTGACGAGGTGATCTCCACCGCCGCGAAGTGCCCCACCAGCGCCCCGCGCAGCGACCGGTGCAGGCCGAACAGGGACATCATGTTCACCGTGGCCAGGCACTCGGCCGAGGCCGCGTCCAGATGTGCCCCGTACCTGGTGTCCAGGTCCAGGTCCGTCATCAGGTCGGCGAACAGGCGGGCGTGCACCCGGTCGGCGCGCCCGCCGCCGTACTCGTCGAACTCCACCGCCGCCATCGCCGCCTTCGCGCGGCCCCACAGCCGGGGCAGCACCCAGGCGTGCGGGTCGGCCTCCTTGAGGTGGTACAGCGAGCGCTGGGCGGCGTACTCGCGCAGCTGCCACAACTCGCCCTCGTCCCGCAGGAAGTGGCTGACCCCCTCGCCGTGGACGGGTTCGACGAGCAGCGCCCCGACCGCGTCCGCGACGCCGTCGTGAACCGGGGTGTCGGCCCGCAGGGCGGCCAGGAAGCGCCGTTCGAGAGCGGCCCGGACGCCCAGCAGGCCGGGGTCCCACTCGAGGTCGGGGCGGACACCCGCGAAACCCCGGTAGTGCAGCTCGTAGCACTGGTACAGGGCGAGCTGCAGGTCGTCGCCGTACACCGGTGCGGCGGCGACGGTGTCGGGGGAGGGCAGTGGGCCCGTGCCGAGCAGATGTGCGCCGACGGCCTCGGAGACCGGTCCCCGGGCCGTCGGCAGGCGTGGTTCTTCGCGGTCGTACTCCATGCGCCGCGAGTACCCGGCCGGCGCCGTGGCACCCCCGGCCGCGCGGAGCGGCGCGTCACTCGCCCTCGACGTCCTCCTGGGCGCCGGTGTTCGGGGAGGTGGCGTCCCCCGCCTCGCCCCGGTGCTCGCCCTCGTCGGACTCCGCGTCGCGGGGCCTGGCCTCCTCGATCTCGCGCAGAACCTCCTCGACCGCGGTCTCGGGCTGCTTGTGGTCGTGCTCGCCGTCCTGGGACACGGGGTCCTCCTTCTCGCTTCTCGTCGTACGGCTCCTGCTCGCGGTCGTTCAGTTCGACGCGGACGCCAGGCGCAGGGGCACCGGCGCCGGGGGAGCGGCCTCGTCGCTGCGGCGCACCACCTCGGCCCACCAGGCCGGCCCGTCCTCGATGTGGCGCAGCAGGACCCCCTCGCGGATCGCCCAGGGGCAGAGCGCCACCGCCTCGAGACCGGTCAGCTTCATCGCGGTGTGACCCACGACGGCGCCCGCCAGGCTCTGGGCCGCGCGCGGCGCCGAGATGCCTGGCAGCCGGGCCCGCTCGGCCGCGGACAGGGCGGCCAGCCGGCCCACCGCGTCCCCCAGGTCCGAGCAGCGCATCCGCCGCTCCGTGAAGGGGCCGTACCGGCCGGGCGGGGCGCCGCACAGCCGCCCGAGCTGCTGGAAGGTCCGCGAGGTGGCCACGGCGGTCCGCGGCCCCTCCCAGCGGATCCGCGCCGCCGCGTCCCGCAGCTGGTGGCGGACCCTGCGCCGCAGTGCCTTGACCTGCTCCGGCGAGGCCGGGTCCCGGCCGCCCGCCAGGAACTCGTGGGTCAGCCGGGCGGCCCCCAGCGGCAGCGAGGCCACGAAGCCGGGCAGCCGGCCGCGCCCGAACGCGACCTCCAGCGAGCCGCCGCCGATGTCGAGCAGGGCGAGCGGGCCGGACCGCCAGCCCATCCAGCGCCGGGCCGCGAGGAACGTCAGCTCCGCCTCCACCTCGCCCGGCAGGGTGCACAGCGGCACACCGGTGCGGGCCTGGACGGTGCGCAGCACCTCACGCCGGTTCGGCGCGGCGCGCACCACCGCGGTCGCGAAGGCCAGCGGCCCCGACGCCCCCCACCGGTCCGCGGTCCTGCTCGCTTCGGCGACCGCCCCGACGAGCCGCTCCACGGCCTCCTCCGGGACCGGTCCGCCCGGCCTGACCTGCTCCGACAGCCGCAGCCGCCACTTCGCGGTGTGCACCGGCAGCGGAACGCCGCCCTCGGCGTCCGCCACCATGAGCCGGACCGTGTTCGACCCCACATCCACCACGCTGGTACGCATGAGGGCAACAGGTACCCATTCGAGCGCCGATCAGGCCAGCTGCCGCCGCACCAGCTCGTGCAGCCGGCCGCCGGTGTCCGCCAGCAGCCGGGCGGGCGGGCCCTGCTGGGCGACCCGGCCGTCCTCCATCACGATCACGCGGTCGGCGTCCAGGACCGTGGACAGGCGGTGCGCGATCACGATCCGGGTGGCGTTCAGCGCCTTGGTGGACTCGATCACCGTGCGCTGCGTCTCGTTGTCCAGGGCGCTGGTCGCCTCGTCGAAGAAGAGGATGCGCGGCCGGCGGATCAGGGCCTGCGCGATCATCAGCCGCTGCCGCTGGCCCCCGGAGACCGCCCCGCTGCCCGACACGATGGTGTGCAGCCCCATCGGCATCCGCTCGATGTCCTCCGCGAGCCCCGCCATCCGGGCCGCCGCCATCGCCTCCTCGGGCGTGTACGCCTCGGTGCCGCAGATGACGTCCAGGATCGAGCCGGTGAAGGGCTGGGCGTGCTGGAGCACCACCCCGCACTGTCTGCGCACCGCCGACTGGTCCAGCGCGGCCAGGTCCTGACCGTCGTACAGGACGCTGCCCGACAGCGGACGGTCGAAGCCGATCAGCAGCCGCAGCAGGGTCGACTTGCCGCAGCCGCTGGGGCCGACGACCGCCACGAACTCGCCCGGCCGCACCTCGAAGGACACGTCGTCCAGGACCAGCGGCCCGTCGTCGGTGTACCGGAACGACAGCCGGCGCGCCTCGATCGCCCCCGACAGCGGCCCCGGCCGGGTGCTCGCCGTCCGCACCTCGGGCGTGGCGTCCAGGACCGGCCGGATCTCCTCGAACAGCGGCAGCGCCGCCACCCCCGACACGAACGCGCCGGTCAGCTGGGTGACCGAGGTCAGCAGCATCGTCACCGAGGCGTTGAAGGTGAGGAACTCCGCCGCCGACATCGAGCCCCGCGCCGGGCCGGCCAGCAGCATGAACATCAACAGGGTGCACAGCGGCAGGTACACCGCGCCGAGCACCGCGTTCAGGTTCTTGATCCGGCCCGCCCGCTGCTGCAGCTCCCGGCTGTGCGCGAACCGCTCCGCCCACGCCGCGTAGGCGTAGTTCTCGGCCGCCGCCACCCGCAGCTTCGGCAGCCCGCGCAGCGTCTGGAACGCCTGGTTGTTCAGCTTGTTGGTGAGTTTGACCAGCCGCCGCTGCCAGCGCACCTGCCACAGCCCGAGCCCGAGGAACACCCCGGCGACGACCACCAGCATGCCGATCGCCGCGAACGCCATCGGCACGCTGTACCAGAGCAGCAGACCGAGGTTCATCGCCCCGACGGTCACCGACTGGGCCACCGTCGGGCCGACCCCCGCGAGCAGCCTGCGGATCGCACTGATGCCCATGGCCGCGCTCGCCAGTTCGCCGGTGGAGCGCTCGGTGAAGAACTTCGTCGGCAGCCGCAGCAGGCGGTCCCACACGGCGGGCTGGAGGGTGGCCTCGATGCGGCCCTCCAGACGCAGGATGGTGAGGTTCTGAAGCAGCATGAAGGCCGCCGCGACGACGCTGCTCAGCATCACCGCGAGACACACCTGCACGATCAGCCCGGTCTGCGCCTTCGGCACGAACTCGCCGAGCACCCGGCCCGTCGCGATCGGCACCAGAGCGCCGAGCGCCACCGTCACCAGTCCGGCGAGCAGCAGGGACGTCAGGTCCCGGCGGGTGCCCGCCAGACAGAACCGCAACAGGCGCAGCGGACTGAGCCGCCGCTCCGGCAGCGGCCGGTAGAACATCACCGCGCGCGGCTCGAACTCCCCGGCGTTCGCCCGCTCCACCGGCGTCTCGCGACCGGTCGCCGGATGCACGGCCACATAGCCGCCGCGCCGCCACAGCAGTGCCACCGGCGCCCCCGACAGGGTGCGGTGCCCGACCAGCGGCCCCACGTCCTCCCGCCACCAGCGGTCCGCCAGCCGCACCGACCTGGTCCGCACCCGCGAGGCGAGCGCGATCCGCTCCACCGGGTCGAGCCGGTCGCTCTCGGTGCCGCCGGAGGCCGGCTCGGCGAGCGGAATCCCGGCGGCGCGGGCGACCAGCCCGCAGGCCGCGTACGTGGCGTCGGCGTCGGCGGCCGTGGTGCGCTGCGCCGAGCGCTTGCCGATGGAGGCCAGCAGCGTCCGGTCGGCCCGCGCGCGCACCGCCTCACCGGCCTTGATACCGGCCGCCGTGCGGGTCTCGTGGGTACGCTCCAACTGCTCGATCCACCGGTCCAGGGTGGTCAGCAGCCGGTACTGCTGGTCGACCATGCTCTGCCACAGCGCCGGGTCCATCAGCAGGTCGGCGGCCGCCTCCTCGCCGTACACCGCCCCGTACTGCACGCTGCCCGGCGGCACCTGCATCCAGAACACGTCGTCGTCCGTGGGCGCGCCGGCCCGCTCCGTGGCCATCGGCGCCTGGAAGAGGACGGTCAGGCCGCGCCCCACGCCGAGGGCCAGGGCGTACTCCAGCGGACTCGTCGTCGGCGGCACGTACTGGGGGTTTCCGTACGCGTCGTACGACCACGTCTGGGTGGGCGCCGGCTGGTACAGCTCGCGCAGTCCGATGCGGTGCACCACGCAGTCCCGCAGCGGGCGTGCCACCAGCGTGTGCTGCGGCCCGGCGACCGGTCCCAGCAGCACCGAGCCCGCCTCCAGGCGCCCCAGGTGGTGCCAGTGGCCCTGCTCCCCGGCGTCGACCGCGAACAGGTCCACCGCGCCGGACACCACGAGCCACAGCACCTGCGGCCCCTCCAGGTCGAGGCGGTTGAACCCGGCGCAGTCGACGCGGGTGCCCAGCGAGCCGAGCGCCCCCAGGACCAGGTCGCCCTGCCCCTCGTGCACGGTTGTCATCTCACCGCTCCCCGACCAGTGCCGCGTACGCGCCACCGCGCGCCAGCAGCTCCTCGTGCCGCCCGCGCTCCACGACCGTGCCGTGGTCGAGGACGACGATCTCGTCGCTGTCCCGCACCGTGCTGAGCCGGTGCGCGATCACCACGCAGGCGCAGCCGCGCCGGCGCAGGTTGTCCATCACCACCAGCTCGGTCTCCGCGTCCAGCGCGCTGGTCACCTCGTCCAGGACGAGGATGCTGGGCCGGCGCACCAGGGCCCGCGCGATCTCCAGGCGCTGGCGCTGCCCGCCGGAGAAGTTGCGGCCGTCCTGCTCCACCGGGCTGTGCAGCCCGCCCGGCCTGCGCCTCACCACGTCGTACAGCGCGGCGTCCTTGAGCGCCTCCACCACGGCGTCGTCGGGGATCGACGGATCCCACAGCGCCACGTTGTCCCGCACCGAGCCCTCGAACAGGAACACGTCCTGGTCGACGAAGGAGACGGAGGACGCCAGCGCCCCGCGCGGGATGTCGTCGAGCCGCTGCCCGTCGATGCGGATCACGCCGTCCCACGGCGCGTACAGGCCCGAGATCAGCCGCGACACCGTCGACTTGCCGCTGCCCGAACCGCCGACCAGGGCCACCTGCTGCCCCGGTCCCACGGTCAGGTCGAAACCGGTCAGCAGCGGCTTGTCGAGCGGGTTGTAGCCGAAGGAGACGTTCTGCAGCTCCACGTGCCCGCGCAGCCGGCGGGTGGAGTCACCGCCACCGGGGCGGTCGTAGAGCGGATCCGCCCGGAAGTTCTCCACGTCCTTGAGGCGGGCCACGTCGGCCGCGAAGTCCTGGATGCGGCCCGCGACACCGTTCAGCCGGGTCAGCGGCGCCGTGAAGCGGACCACCAGCGCCTGGAAGGCGACCAGCAGGCCGACCGAGATGTGGCCCTCGACCGCGCGCATGCCGCCGATCCACAGGATCAGCCCGCTGTTCAGCGTCGCCAGCGTCGGCGCGACCACGCCCAGCCAGGCACTGGGCACCCCGAGCCGCTGCTGCTCCTCCAGCGTGGTGGCGTGCTGGCCGGCCCACTTGCGGAAGTAGCCGTCCTCGCCGCCGGTCGCCTTCATCGTCTCGATCAGCTGGAGACCGGTGTAGGCGGTGTTGGTCAGCCGCGCCGTGTCCGCCCGCAGCTTCGCCGTACGGGTCGCGCGCAGCCGGATGACGATCCGCATCGCCAGGATGTTGAGCAGCGCCACACCGATGCCGACGAAGGTGAGCTGCGGGTCGTACGTGTACAGCAGCACGGCGTACAGGACGACCACGATCGCGTCCACGCCCGCCGCGGCGAGGTCGCGGGCCAGCGTCTCGGCGACCGCGTCGTTGGACTGGAGCCGCTGCACCAGGTCGGCGGGGCTGCGCTGGGAGAAGAAGGTCACCGGCAGCTGCAGCAGGTGCCGCAGGAAGCGGGCGCTGGAGAGGGTGGAGGAGATGATGCGCCCGTGCAGCAGGTTGGCCTGCTGGAGCCAGGTCAGCACCACCGTGAGCAGGACGCAGGTCCCCATCGACGCGAACAGCACGCCGAGCAGCGAGGTCTGCCCCCCGATGAGGAACATGTCGATGTAGGTGCGGCTGAGCGCGGGCACCGCCGCGCCGACCGCCACCAGGAGCAGGCTCGCCAGCACCGCGGCGGGCAGCGTGCCCGCGGTTCCGCGCAGCCGGGCGGGCATCGCGCCGAGCACACCGGGCTTGCGGCCGCCGCGGGTGAAGCCGTCACCGGGCTCCATGGTCAGCACGACACCGGTGAAGGACCCGTCGAAGTCCTCCAGGGACACGAACCTGCGTCCCTTGCCCGGGTCGTTGATGAACACCCCGCGCCGCCCGAACCGGCGGCCCACGCCGTCGTAGACGACGTAGTGGTTGAACTCCCAGAAGAGGATGGCCGGTGCCGTCACCTCGGCGAGGGCGGCCAGGTCCATCTGCATGCCCTTGGCGGTGAACCCGTAACTCCGCGCGGCCTTCAGCAGATTGCTCGCCCGGGACCCGTCGCGGGAGACACCGCAGGCGATCCGCAGCTCCTCCAGGGGGACATGGCGGCCGTAGTGTCCCAGCACCATGGCGAGGGAGGCGGCACCGCACTCCACGGCCTCCATCTGGAGCACCGTGGGCGTGCGGACGGTCCTCGCACGGCTCTTCGGCACGCTGCGCCTCGGCGGGGCGGCGCGGCGCCTGCCCCGGGTCTCCTGTGCGGTGCTCACGGCAGCAGCCAATCGACGGGACGCTGGTCGGCCAGCCGGATCGAGCCCGAGGCCAGGGTCATGGAGGTCAGTTCGAACGGCGGTCCGTCGGCCGAGGACCACTCGTAGCCGCTCTTCGTGGACTTCGAGGTCGCCAGCCGCACCGTCACGGCCACCGGCCTGCCGTCCTCGGTGAACTGCTCGCCGAGCGCGCTGTCCCCGAGGAACGCGCCGATCGTCTGCGCCGACTGGGCCGAGCGGTCCACGGACTTCACCTCCCCGTGCAGGACGCCGTACTGCTGCGTCGGCACCGACTGAACGGTCAGGTCGACCGAGGCGTGGGCGGGGATGGCGGCGGCGTTCTCCGCGGGGACGTACACGGTGGCGTAGAGCGGGTCGTCGGCGTGGGCGACCTTCTCGACGGACGCGACGTTCGCGCCGGTACCGATGATCTGCCCGACGGTGGCGGCGAGTGCGCTGACCCGGCCGGCGTCCACCGTGCGGACCACCGTCTCGCCCTTCGCGGTGCGGACCTTCAGCACCGGGGCGTCGGCGGCCAGCCGCTGCCCCGGACGGGCCAGGACCGCGGTGACCTGCCCGGAGACGGGGCTCTGCAGGAGGTAACTGCCCTGGCCGTGAGTGAGGACGGCGGGCGCGGACACCGTGGAGGTCACCGAGCCGCCCACCGCCCACACGGACGCGGCGGCCATGGCGACCAGCGTCACGGACAGCACCAGCCAGCCCTGGGGACGGGCGAAACGCACCGGGAGATCGAGCTCCTCCGGTGACTGGAGTTTTGCGAGGGCCTGTTGGCGGAACTGCACGGCTGACGTATCCAGGGCTCGGTGAGAACGGCCGGGGGTCGAGAACGGCCAGGGGTCGAGAACGGCCGGGGGACGAGAACGGCCGAAGGGAGAACGGCCGAAAAGTCCCGGAGCCTGGACGGCTCCGGGACTCAGCGACGCAAGGGCGCGATCAGAGACCGGCGACCAGGCCCGTGACCGGGGCCGTGTTCAGACCGGTGACACCCTCGACGGTGCCGACGGCGGTGTTGAGCAGGCCGGAGACCGGGGCGATGCCGTCCACCAGGCCGGTGACGGTGCCGACGGCGTTCACGTTCAGGCCGCCGGAGACGTTGTCGAGGTCGGCGTCGGAGATCTCGACGGTCTCAACCTGGGGGGTGGAGTTCATGATGGAACTTCCCTTCGTATAGCCATTTCACAAGGGGGGAGCGGCCCCCTCTGGGGACAGATGACGGCCGCGACCGCGGGCGCCGGGCGCCCTTTTCCGGAGCCCTCCGCGGCCCCCGCGGTGCGATGGATCAAAGCACGCGGCCGGTCCGGGCTTCCAATCAAACACCCCTCTCACCAGCACACTTGCGAGGTCTGCGGGCCCAAGCGTGCAGGGGCGCGCACGCCTTCGCGGCCACTTCTTCACACGGTGCGCGAGATCGGCTCGTGCGGCCCCTTGCCCCTGCCGAGGCGATTGGGACACTCCGGCCCCAAAGGCGTACGGGCCGCCGCGGGCTTGTGCAGATGCTCCAACGGGAGTGACCGGGTTGGGCATTCGATGTGCAGATTCGCTGAAGCAGTCATTCCGCTCCGTGATCGCGACGGTGCGTCGCACTCCGGATGCGGAGGGTGTCGATCGTGCGTGGCGCGAGGGTCCGGCTGAACACCCCGCCCGGCCCGTGCGTACCAACAGCCGTCCAGGCGCCCCCAACAGCTGCCGGACCGGCGGGCACCAACCCCGGTCCCAGGAGGTCGAGTAGGTTGAGTCACAAGCGAATCCCGAAGCGCAGGGCCGCGATGGCGGCGGGCGGTGTGGTGGCGCTCGGCGCGGCCGCGATCCTGCTGCCGAACGCCAACGCCTCGCAGGACGGCGGCTCCTCGGACCATGCCGCCGCGGCACCCAGGACCCTCAAGGCGGCGGACGCGTCGGATCTCGCCGCACGGCTCGCCGGCCTGCTCGGCGACACCTTCGCCGGCTCCTACTACGACTCCGGCGCCCGGCAACTGGTCGTCAACGTCGTCCCCGGCGACGACAACCAGGTGGTCGCGCAGGCCGAGCAGGCGGGTGCGAAGGTCCGCCAGGTCGACAACAGCATGGGCGAGCTGCGCAGCGGCGCTCAGACCCTCAAGGCCGAGGCCGGCATCCCCGGGACCGCGTGGGCGATCGACCCGCGCACCAACAAGATCCTGGTGACCGCCGACAGCACCGTCACCGGCGACCGGTGGGACCGGCTGGAGTCCACCGTCGACGGCCTCGGCTCCGGCATGGCGACGGTCAGGAAGTCCGCCGGCACCTTCAAGACCTTCGCGTCGGGCGGCGACGCGATCTTCGGCGGCGGAGCGCGCTGCTCACTCGGCTTCAACGTCACCGCGGGCGACGGCTCGCCCGCCTTCCTGACGGCCGGTCACTGCGGGGTGGCGGCCGACCAGTGGTCCGACGCACAGGGCGGACAGCCGATCGCCACCGTCGACCAGGCGGTCTT
Organism: Streptomyces rubrogriseus; assembly: GCF_027947575.1. Taxonomy (NCBI): domain Bacteria; kingdom Bacillati; phylum Actinomycetota; class Actinomycetes; order Kitasatosporales; family Streptomycetaceae; genus Streptomyces; species Streptomyces rubrogriseus. The sequence goes on from NZ_CP116256.1 coordinate 3,561,254, forward strand.
CCCCGGCCAGGGCGACTTCGCGCTCGTCAAATACGACGACCCGGCGACCGAGGCGCCGAGCGAGGTCAACCTCGGCGACCAGACCCTGCCGATCAGCGGGGCCGCCGAGGCGGCGGTCGGCCAGGAGGTCTTCCGCATGGGCAGTACGACCGGACTGGCCGACGGGCAGGTGCTCGGCCTGGACGCCACCGTCAACTACCCCGAGGGCACGGTCACCGGCCTCATACAGACCGACGTCTGCGCCGAGCCAGGCGACAGCGGCGGCTCCCTCTTCACGCGGGACGGCCTCGCGATCGGCCTGACCTCCGGCGGGAGCGGTGACTGCACGGTCGGCGGCGAGACCTTCTTCCAGCCGGTCACCACGGCCCTGGCGGCGGTCGGCGCCACCCTCGGGGGCGAGGACGGCGGCGCGGGTGCCGGAGACGCGAGCGGTGCTGGTGCCGGTGCCGGCGAGGAGGGTGACGCAGGAGGTGCGGGCGACGCGGGCGACGGCGGCGCCGGTGCGGGTGACGGGGGTGGCGCAGGTGACGCGGGTGAGACGGGTGACGGTGCGGCCGTCGGCGGTGGGGACGGCTCGGGGCTGACGGGCTGACGGGCCGACGGGCTGACGGGCTGACGGGCCGACGGGCTGAGGCCACGTCGGCTCGGCGCGGCCGGTCTGCGCCCCTGCCGCGCCGCCCGACGCTCCGGTTCCTGCCCCGCGGGCGGCGGCGCGTGTCCGCCACCTCATCCTGGCCGCCGGCAGGTCCCGGCCCGCACCCGTCCGGAGGCGCGAAGCGCCCGTCCGCGAGCCCCGGAGTGCTCCTGATCGCCGCTCCCCGGCCCGCAGGGGCTGCGCGGATGCCTCACAAGCGCTGTAATGGCGAGGTGGCCGGAGAGGACGCTGCGGAACGCGGACCGAGGACGCTGCGTGCCGAGGGCGCCCTGAACGCGATCGTGGCCGGACCGGTGCCGCAGGACCGGCTGCGCGGAATCCTGGAGCAGGCGCTGGTCTTCGCGGGCGCCTCCTTCGCCGCGCTCTACACGCCGGGCGACGACCGCGAGCTGCTCTGCCTGGTCGAGTCGGCCGGAGTGCCCCGCTCCCTGTACGGCGTACGCGACAGCTACCCCGCGTCCGGCGGCTCCCCGGTCGCCGACGCCCACCGGGCCGGCGAGGCGGTGTGGATCGGGCCGGAGGAGTTCGCCGGATCGGCGGAGTCACGGCACGTGCCGTCGAGCGGCTTCTCACTCGCCGTCCTGCCCGTGCGCGGGGACGGCGGCGGCTGCTTCCTCGCCCTGACCGAGCGCCCGGACGGGTTCGACGCCGACGACCGTACGTGCCTGGAGGTGATCGCCGAGGCGATGACCTGCCCCGCCCCGGCCGGGAGCGCCGACCGTGTCGAGGCCGGTGACCTCCAGCCGGACGCCTTCACCCTGGCCATGGACACCGGTCGGGCGGAGGTCGGCGACGACATCCTGCGGCTGTTCGGACTGGCCCCCGGGGAGTTCGACGGCAAGGTGGAGACGCTGCTCGGCCTCACCGTGCCGGAGGACCTGCCGTCGCTGATGTCGGTGACCGAGTCCGACCACATGACCATCGGCGAGCGCGAGCTGGAGTTCCGGGTGCTGCAGCCCACCGGCCCGCCGAAGTGGCTGCGGCTCAGCGGGCGCCTGCTGCCCGGCGGCGACGGCCGGCCGGCCCTCCTGGTCGGCACCGTCGCCGACGCCTCCACCCTGCGCCCGGACGTGACCGACGTCGCCCGCGTCCAGCGGCTGGCCGCCGCGCTCGCCACCGCCGGGACCGTGCGCGACGTGAGCCAGGCCGTCGTCGCCGCCCTGCGCAGACCGCTCAGGGCCGACCGCATCGCGCTGGCCGAGCTGGAGAACGACCGGCTCGTCGTCACCGTCCTGGACCCGCCGGACCCCGAGTCCTGGCCCGAACTGTGGCGCCTGGAGTGGCGCACCGAGTGGCCGGACGCCCCGGTACGGGCCATGCCCACCCTGGCCGCCGCGCTGCGCGAGGGACGCGCCCGGATCTGGCCCGCCGGCACCGGCGACCTGGAGCCCGCCCTCGCCGACGTCGGCCCCGGCGGCCTCGCCGTGCTGCCGCTGCCCGCCGGCGGACGCATGGCCGGGGCCTGCCTGATCGGCTGGGACGCCCCGCACGACTTCGGCCCCGACGAACGGGCCCTGCTCACCGCCTCCGCGGGCCTGGCCGGGCAGGCCCTGATGCGCGCCCATGCCTTCGACGCCGAGCACGAGCTGGTCGGCATGCTCCAGCGCCAGCTGCTGCCGCGCCGACTGCCCAAGCTGCCCGGCGCGGTCGCCGTCGCCCGCTACCTGCCCAGCACGGCGGGCCTGGAGCTGGGCGGCGACTGGTACGACGTGATCCCGCTGCCCGACCACCACGTCGCCCTCGTCATCGGCGACGTCCAGGGACACAGCGCCGGGGCGGCCACCCTCATGGGCCAGATGCGCACCGCCCTGCGCGCCTACGCCGTCGAAGGTCACCCGCCGGACGTCGTCGTCTCCCACGCCAACCGGCTGCTTACCGGCATGGAGACCGACCTCTTCGCCACCTGCGTCTACGTCGACCTCGACATGGAGGAGGGCTCCGCCTGGTGCGTGCGCGCGGGGCACCTGCCACCGGTGCTGCGCCACCCCGACGGCAGCACCGAGATCGCGGAGGTGGAGGGCGGCCCACCGCTCGGCGTGGTGACCCAGGCCGACTTCCCGATGAGCCCGCTGCGGCTGCGTCCCGGCACGCTGATCGCCCTCACCACGGACGGCCTCGTGGAGACGCCGGAGTCCGACATCGACGAGGGCATGGACCGGTTCGCGCACGCGCTGGCCGTCTCCGCCCCCGGCCACCTCGGACTCGTCGCCGACGCCCTGCTCGGCAACGCGCGCCGCAACGACGACGTGGCCCTGCTGCTGGTGCGCTACGACGGCATGGCCCTGCGCCCGCTGCGCGAGAGCTGGTCGGTGTGGCGGCTGCCGGAGGCCGTACGGCACGCCCGCCGCTTCACCCGGCGCACCCTGCGCACCTGGGGCGTACCGGACGACGACATCGACGGAGTGCTCCTGATCGTCTCCGAGCTGGTCACCAACGCCCTGGTGCACACCGACGGCAAGGTACGGCTCGACCTCACCCTGATCGGCGCACGGCTGCGCGTGGCCGTCGCCGACGCCTCGCCGCGCACGCCGGTCAAGCCGACCAGCATCGGCTGGGAGGCCACCGGCGGACGCGGCATCCTCCTGGTCGAGGCGATGTCGGCGACCTGGGGCACGCTGCCGGTCAGCGGGGGCAAGCAGGTGTGGAGCGAGATCCCGGTGGGCGGCGGCTGAGCCGCGCCGCCCGCACGGCCCCCGGGTTTCACGGGTCCCCGCGCGGGGACCCGCAGGGGCGAGCGCACCACAAGCGGAACCAGAAGGAAGATGATGCCCCGTGACCACGGACACCGGCGGCAAACCCGCCGTCCGTCGGCTGGAGACAGGATGGTCGAAGGCCCGCCGCCTGCGGAGCAGGGGCGTGATGCGCACCTGCGTACCCGCCGTGGAGGACGGCAGCGCCGTCCGCGCACCGCAATCGGGCCAGGAGTCGAACATCGTCCGGGGCGAGGACTGACCGAGCCCCGAGGGTGGTGACACCGCCCAGCGCGCCGGCCTCGGTGCCGGCGCGGTGCGCGTTTCGGGGCGGTCGCGGACCGCGAGGGGCGCGCCGGTAGCGTCAGGGGTCCCGCACCACCCGCACGAGGGCACGGAGCCCGCGACAAGGCACGGATCCGCTCATGAACATCCTGGTCACCGGCGCCGCCGGATTCATCGGCTCCCGGTACGTCCGCGGGCTCCTCGCCTCCGACGCGCCCGGCGCCCCGCGGGTCACCGTGCTGGACGCCCTCACCTACGCCGGATCCACCGCGAACCTCGAACTCGGCCACCCCCGGCTGGAGTTCGTGCACGGCGACATCCGCGACGCGGCGCTCGTGGACCGGCTGACGGCCGGGGCCGACCAGGTGGTGCACTTCGCCGCCGAGTCCCACGTGGACCGCTCCATCCACGCCGCCTCCGACTTCGTCCTGACCAACGTCGTCGGCACCCAGAACCTGCTGGACGCCGCCCTGCGCCACGGTGTGGGGCCCTTCGTGCACGTCTCCACCGACGAGGTCTACGGCTCCGTCGGCGTCGGCTCGGCGACCGAGGAGCACCCTCTGCGGCCGAGTTCTCCGTACTCCGCCTCGAAGGCGTCGGGCGACCTGCTGGCCCTCTCCTACCACCGCACCCACGGCCTCGACGTACGGGTGACCCGGTGCTCCAACAACTACGGCCCGCACCAGTTCCCCGAGAAGCTCGTGCCGCTGTTCGTCACCCGTCTCCTGGACGGCCACCGGGTCCCGCTGTACGGGGACGGCCGCAACGTCCGCGACTGGCTGCACGTCGACGACCACTGCCGGGGCGTCGACCTGGTCCGCACCCGTGGCAGGGCCGGCGAGGTCTACAACATCGGCGGCGGCACCGAGCTGAGCAACCGCGACCTCACCGGCCTGCTCCTGGACGCCTGCGGCGCGGGGCCGGACCGCATCGTGCACGTCGAGGACCGAAAGGGCCACGACCTGCGCTACTCGGTCGACTGGAGCAAGGCCCGCGAGGAGCTGGGCTACCGCCCCCACCGCGACTTCGCGACCGGGCTGGCCGAGACCGTCGCCTGGTACCGGGACAACCGGGCCTGGTGGGAGTCGCTCGAGCGGTGCGCCGACGCGGGCTGACGGGCCGCTTCCGTACGGGTCAGCCGTGCGTCTTGGCCAGCAGCTCCAGGATCTCCCGCGTGGTGCCCGTCTCGCCCAGGCGCGGGAAGATCCGCTCGACGCTGCCCCGGTGCGCCTCGGCACTCATGTCGCTCATCGCGTCGGTCGCGAGCGTGACGTGATAGCCGTGTTCGTGGGCGGCCCGGGCGGTGGACTCCACACCGATGCTGGTGGCGATACCGGTCAGCACGATCTGGGTGACACCGCGGCGGCGCAGCTGGACATCGAGGCCGGTGCCGTGGAAGGCGCCCCAGTTGCGCTTGGTGACGGTGAGGTCGCCGGGGTGCCCGGCCAGTTCGTCGACGACGACGTCCCAGCCCTCGGGCCGCGGCCCGCCGGCGCCCCCGGCCTCCGTGCGACCGGGCACGGCGTCCGCCCCGTCGGCGGCGAACGAGACCCGGACCAGCACCACGGGCAGGTCGCGGGCCCGGAAGGCTTCGGCCAGTTCGGCGCTCCGGGCCACGACCTCGGCGCCGGAGTACGGCTCGGTGGGCGCGGCGACGATACCGGCCTGGAGGTCGATCACGACGAGGGCGGTACGGGGGTCCAGGGCGGTGACGGTCATGGGGCGGTGCCTTTCGGATGGTTCTCACACGGTTCGGCCGCGATCGACCCCACCGTAAGTTCGACAGGTAAAACTGTCCAGCTAAGCCTGCACAGTTTTACCTGTCGATTAAGCTGGAACACGTGCGTCTGCTGATCACGTCCGACACCCACCTGCCCAAGCGCGCGAAAGAACTGCCGGCGCCGCTGCTGGCGGAGATTCCGCGCGCGGACGTCGTCCTGCACGCGGGGGACTGGGTCGACACGGCCACCCTCGACCTGCTGGAGAGCCGCAGCCGCAGACTCGTCGGCGTCCACGGAAACAACGACGGACCCGCGCTGCGTGCCCGGCTGCCCGAGGTGGCGTACGCGGACCTCGGCGGCCTGCGCTTCGGCGTCGTCCACGAGACGGGCGCCGCACCGGGGCGCGAGGCCCGCTGCGCCGCCCGCTTCCCCGGCCTGGACGTCCTGGTCTTCGGGCACAGCCACATCCCCTGGGACACCACCGCCGCCACCGGCCTGCGGCTGCTCAACCCGGGGTCGCCGACGGACCGGCGCCGTCAGCCGTACCACACCTACATGACCGCCACGGTCGCCGACGGCCGGCTGCGGGACGTCGAGCTGCACCGGCTGCCGCCGCGGTGAGCGGCGGCCCGCACCGGGACGGGCGGCACCCGTGAGGGCGCCGCCCGGTGCGGACCGGGCCGCTCCGTGTCGCGGGAAGCGGCCCGGGCGCTTCTTCTGGAGTGCGCTGTCACGGACCTCCTTCCGGGGCAGTGGTGTCGAGGGCATGCATGCCTCGTCCGTTGCCGGGCGACTACCCGGGACGGGCCGGCTCACACATGCGTGCGGGGACGCCCCGCCGGGCCCGGACCGCGTGGTGACTCAGTCGGCCGACGGCCCCGTCCAGTCCGCCGCCACCTGGCCGATGCGGACCCGCTGCGGGTGATCGCCGACGGGGACGGAGACCGACTTCTCGCCGGTGGCGAAGTCGATGGCCGTCACCTGGTCGGCGCCGCTCTCGGAGACCACGCAGTGCGTCCCGTCGCCGCTGACCGTGGCCCAGTAGGGCTTGGCCGCGGGCACCAGCGGGCCCTCCTTGAGGGTGTCGCGGTCCACGACCGTCGCGTAGTCGTCCATCGTGCCGGCGACGCAGATCCTGGCGCCGTCCGGGCTCATCGAGAGACCGTGGTGGCGCGAGTCGTTGACCCAGGTGGTGCGGTCCTCGCTGGTGGCGGGGTTCTTCGGCAGGGTCTTCGTCCGGGTGATCCGGTCCCCGGCGACGTCGTACTCGAAGAAGCCGTTGAAGAACGAGACCTGGAAGTACAGCTTGGACTCGTCGGGCGAGAAGACGGCGGGCCGCACCGCGTCCGAGTGGTCGCCGAGGCCGATCGCGTCGAGCCGCTCGCGCATGTCGACCACCCTGACCCGCTCGTACGTCCGTGCGTCCACGATCGTGATGCGCCGGTCGCCCTTCGTCCAGTCGAGCCAGGGGGCGTCGAGCGCGGTGTTCACCTCACCGATCGACATGTTCCAGATGTACCGGCCGTCGCGGGTGAAGATGTTCTCGTGCGGCTTGTCGCCCGTGCCGAACGAGCCGACCTGTTCACCCGTCCCGATGTCGAGGACGTGCACGGTGTTCGAGGTCGACGCCGAGACCGCGACCCGGGTGCCGTCGGGGGAGATCGCCATGTGGTCGGAGCGGTAACCCGAGACGGGGAAGCGCCAGTTGATGTCGCCGGTGGCGAGGTCGACGGAGACCACGTCGGCGAAGCTCGGCCGGGAGACGACCACCGAGGCACCGTCCGGCGTCGAGTACATGTCGTCGACGAGCTGGTCGTGTCCCTCGCCGACGCCGTTGCGGATGGCCTGGAAGTAGATCCACTTGATCGGATCGGCGTTGATCTCCGCCATCCGCTCCGCCTTGTCCGGGACGACGTCGATCCGGCCGATCCGCGCGAAGTCGCCGGTGGACCGGATGACGTCCGCGGTGCCGTCCCAGTTGTTGCCGACGAACATCACCTCGCGCAGGCCGGCGGGGGCGTCCGGAGCGGCCGAGGCCGTGGCGGCGGGGGTGGCGACGGTGAGGGCGAGGGCGGCGGCTACGGCGCCGAGGTGCCTGGTCGAGAAGGCGGGCATGGTGCTCTCCTCCGGCAGGGGGCGTGGTGGGGGCGCTGGAGCATGGGGTGCTGGCGCGCGGACGCGCGCAGTCTGAACACAGCCGCTTTCAGAGTGAACTTACTGCAAAGTAAGGAAGGGTCGCCCTTCTCCACAAGGTCCCGGACCCGACAAAATCGGCCGGAGGACGAGGAGTTGGCGCGAGGGAGGGGGCAGCGGGTGGCGGGCAGGCTCAGGGCGCCGACGGGCCGCTACGGCGGCAAGTCGGCCGCGCAGCGCCAGGCCGAGCGCCGCCGGCGCTTCCTCGACGCCGCGCTCCAGCTGTTCGGCGACAGCCCCGGCTACCGCGCCACGACCGTCGCGGCCCTCAGCGAGGCCGCAGGTCTGTCCACCCGCCAGTTCTACGAGGAGTTCCGCACCCTGGAGGACGTGCTCGCCGCGCTCCACCTCCAGGTCAACTCCTGGGCCGAGGAGGCCGTCCGCGCCGCGGCCGAGGGTGCCCGCGGCCTGCACCTCGCCGACCGCGCCGCCGTGATCTTCCGCGCCTACGCCGCCAACGTCACCGCCGATCCGCGCCGCGTCCGCATCACCTTCGTGGAGATCGTCGGCGTCAGCCCGCGCCTGGAGGAACAGCGGCTGGCCCGCCGGGCCCGCTGGGTCGACCTCATCTGTGCCGAGGCCCGGTCGGCCGCCGTACGCGGAGAGGCGGCGGCCCGTGACTACCGGCTCGCCGCCACCGCGTTCATCGGCGGCGTCAACGGCCTGCTGCACGACTACAGCGCGGGCTGGGTGGACGCGACCCTCGACGAGGTCGTCGACGAACTGGTCCACCAGCTCCTGGCCGTCCTGCGCCCGCCCGGCCCGTTCCCGGAGGGCTGACAGGCCCGCCCGTCGCCCGAACGCCGGCTACTCGTCCCAGGCCTGGATCATGGTCTGCTCGACGATCTCACCGTCCCGCAGCGACAGCATCGACTCCGCGAGCACCCGCACGCCGTCCGGGTAGGTGCACTCCTCGGAGAACGCGACCTGGTCGCCCTGGACCACACAGCGTGCCATCCGGTGGGTCATGTCGCGGCTGTAGACGTCGTCGAGCATCTCGGCGATCTCGTCCCGGCCGTGCAGGACCTTGGGGCGGCTGGGCTGGTCGTACCGGTCGACGATGCGGACCTCCGCGTCCCGCGCGTACAGCGACAACAGGGGTGCCGCCGTCTCTCCTTCGATGCCCCGGCGCAGCGCTTCGGTGTCGAAGCCGGGGCCTGCCGTGGTACCCATGACGACCTCCTTCGGACGTCGAGGGCCGCGACCCGGAGCCCGAACGGGCCGCCTCGGCCCTCTCCCTTCGAGCTTCCTCCGTCCGGGCGGCCACGGCAACGGTGACCGTGACACTGGTCCTCATGGGTGAGCGGCGCCGCCCGCCCGTGTCCACGCCGTGCCCGTCCGCGTTGCTCAGCACATGATCTCAACACGACGTATCGTCGCCGTCGTCGGGCTCGCCGCCGGTGTCACCGGCCTCGCCGCGCCGATGGCGAGCGCGGCCGGCGGGGGTCCGCTGGGCACGGAGAAGCTCAGCGTGACGAACACCCTCGACTCGCTCGCGGTCGGTGACATGCCCGCCGAGGACCGGGCCCGGATGCCGCTCCCGTCCCAGCAGTTGCACCGGCTCCAGGACCTCCAGCAACTGCAGCAGGTCACCGGCCTGGTCTCGCCCGTCTTCGGCGTGGTCCCCGCCCTGGGCTGACGCCCGCGTCAGCCACCGGTTGCCAGGAACTGGGTGGCCGCCAGCTCCGCGTACAGCGGATCGGCGGTCACCAGCTCCCGGTGCGTGCCGACCGCACGCACGCGCCCCGCGTCCATCACCACGATCCGGTCCGCCATCGTCACCGTGGACAGCCGGTGCGCGACCACCAGCACCGTGGTCGTCCGGGCCACGTCCGCCACGGTGTCGCGCAGCGCCGCCTCGTTGACCGCGTCCAGCTGCGAGGTGGCCTCGTCGAGCAGCAGCAGACGCGGCCGGCGCAACAGCGCACGGGCGATGGCCACCCGCTGGCGCTCGCCCCCGGACAGTTTCGTGCCCCGATGCCCGACGAGCGTCTCCAGCCCGTGCGGCAGCCGTTCGACCAGGCCGTCCAGGCGGGTCGTCTTCAGCACGGCGGCCAGGGTCGCCTCGTCCCCCTCCGGATTGCCCAGCAGCAGGTTGTCCCGCAGCGAACCGGACAGCACCGGGGCGTCCTGCTCCACATAGCCGATCGAGGCCCGCAGCGAGGACAGTTCCCAGTCCCCGAGGCTCCGGCCGTCCAGCGTGATCTCACCGGAGTCCGGGTCGTAGAACCGCTCCAGGAGGGAGAAGACGGTGGTCTTGCCCGCACCGGACGGACCGACGAACGCCGTCATCCCCCGGGCCGGCACCTCGAAGCTCACCCCGTGGTGGATGTACGGAAGATCGTCGGCATAGCGGAAGCGGACCTCGCGGAAGGAGACGGACGCCGGCGGCGCGCCCGTCGACGGCAGCGGGACCGGCCGGGCCTGCGGCTCCGCGGGCAGGCCCAGCGCGTCCTGGATCCGGCCCAGCGCCGCCCGGCCCGTCTGGTACTGCGTGATCGCGCCGACGACCTGCTGGATCGGGGACATCAGATAGAAGACGAACAGCAGGAACGCGACCAGGGTCCCCACGTCGATCGCTCCCGTCGCCACCCGCGCCCCGCCCACCGCGAGCACCGTGATGAAGGCGATCTGCATCGCGAGCCCCGCCGTGTGGCCCGCGGCGGCCGACCACTTGGCGGCCCGCACGCTCTGCCGCCAGGACTCCTCGGCGGCCTCGTGCAGCACCCGCTCCTCCCGGGGCTCGGCGCCCGACGCCTTCACGGTGCGCAGCGCGCCGAGGATCCGCTCCAGCGCGGCGCCCATCACGCCCACCGCGTCCTGCGCCTGCCGGCTCGCCCGGTTGATGCGCGGCACGATCAGCCCCAGCACCGTGCCCGCGCCCAGCACCACCGCCAGCGTCACCCCGAGGAGCACCGGATCGACGACGCCCATCATCACCAGCGTCGCCACCAGCGTCAGCCCACCGGTGCCGAGGCCGATGAGGGAGTCGGTGGTCACCTCGCGCAGCAGCGTCGTGTCGGAGGTGATCCGGGCCATCAGGTCACCGGGCTCGGTGCGGTCCACCGCCGCGATCCGCAGTCGCAGCAGGTACGACGACAGGGTGCGCCGCGCCCCGAGCACCACCGACTCCGCGGTGCGCCGCAGCACGTACGAACCCAGCGCGCCCAGCGCCGTGTTGGCGACCACCAGACCCGACATGGCGAGCAGCGCACCGGTGATGGCCCGGTCCTGCGCCAGGTCGTCGATCAGCTCCCGCGCCACCAGTGGCAGCAACAGCCCCGTGGCGCCGGTGAGCAGGGAGAGCAGCGCGCCCGCGAACAGGGCCGTGCGGTGCGGTCGTACGTAGGACAGGAGCAGCCGCCAGGCGGGCGTACCGGTCCCAGGCTGTGCGGTGGTCACGTCGCTCCTTCGGCACACGGACGGGGCACTCAGGCTACGTCGGCGCCGAACGCCACGACGCGCCGGTCCCGCGAGACCACCCGCACTCCGCGAACCGCCCTGTCACCTGCCCCTTTCCGATCACTTGCGCGTAGGGTCTGGGGGAACGCTGAACGGCCGAGGAAGGGGTCAGGACCATGGCGCAGGAAGTACGCGGCGTGATCGCGCCGGGCAAGGACGAGCCGGTGCGGATCGAGACGATCGTCGTGCCGGACCCCGGCCCGGGCGAGGCCGTCGTCAAGATCCAGGCCTGCGGGGTGTGCCACACCGACCTGCACTACAAGCAGGGCGGCATCAACGACGAGTTCCCGTTCCTGCTCGGCCACGAGGCCGCGGGCGTGGTCGAGTCGGTCGGCGCCGGGGTCACCGACGTGGCCCCCGGCGACTTCGTGATCCTCAACTGGCGCGCCGTGTGCGGCACCTGCCGGGCCTGTCTGCGCGGACGGCCCTGGTACTGCTTCGACACCCACAACGCCGAGCAGAGGATGACCCTCGCGTCGACCGGCCAGGAGCTGTCCCCGGCGCTCGGCATCGGCGCCTTCGCCGAGAAGACCCTGGTCGCCGCCGGACAGTGCACCAAGGTCGACCCGGCGGTCTCGGCCGAGGTGGCCGGGCTCCTCGGCTGCGGGGTGATGGCCGGCATCGGCGCCGCCATCAACACCGGCAACGTCGGCCGCGGTGACACCGTCGCCGTCATCGGCTGCGGCGGCGTCGGCGACGCGGCGATCGCCGGGTCGTACCTGGCGGGCGCGTCGAAGGTCATCGCCGTGGACATCGACGACCGCAAGCTGGAGACCGCCCGTTCCATGGGCGCCACCCACACCGTCAACTCCCGCGGGACCGACCCCGTCGAGGCGATCCGTGAACTGACCGGCGGCTTCGGCGCCGACGTCGTCATCGAGGCCGTCGGCCGCCCGGAGACCTACCGCCAGGCCTTCTACGCCCGCGACCTGGCCGGCACCGTCGTCCTGGTCGGCGTGCCCACTCCCGAGATGAAGCTGGAGCTGCCGCTGCTCGACGTGTTCGGCCGCGGCGGCTCGCTCAAGTCCTCCTGGTACGGCGACTGCCTGCCCTCCCGCGACTTCCCGATGCTCGTCGACCTCCACCTCCAGGGCCGCCTGGACCTCGGCAAGTTCGTCACCGAGACCATCCGCCTCGACGAGGTGGAGCAGGCCTTCGACCGGATGCACGCCGGTGACGTGCTGCGCTCGGTGGTGGTGCTCTGATGGCTCCCCGCATCGAACGCCTCGTCACCTCCGGGCAGTTCAGCCTCGACGGCGGCACCTGGGACGTCGACAACAACGTCTGGCTGGTCGGCGACGACCACGAGGTGGTGGTCATCGACGCCGCCCACGACGCCGACGCCATCGCCGAGGCCGTCGGGGACCGGCGGCTCACCGCCATCGTGTGCACCCACGCCCACAACGACCACGTGGGCGCCGCGCCCGCGCTCGCCGAGCGCACCGGCGCCACCGTCTGGCTGCACCGCGACGACCTGCCCCTGTGGCAACAGACCCACCCCGACCGCGCCCCGGACGCGTGGCTGACCGACGGCCTGGTCATCGAGGCCGCCGGCGCCGACCTGACCGTCCTGCACACCCCGGGCCACGCGCCCGGCGCGGTCTGCCTCTACGACCCCGGTCTCGGCACCGTGTTCACCGGCGACACCCTCTTCCAGGGCGGACCGGGCGCCACCGGCCGCTCCTACTCCCACTTCCCGACCATCATCGACTCGATCCGGGACAAGCTGCTGGTCCTCCCGCCCGAGACCGAGGTTCGCACCGGGCACGGCGACTCCACGACCATCGGCGCCGAGGCCCCGCACCTGGAGGAGTGGATCAAGCGCGGGCACTGACCTGGACGGCAGCCGCCGAGACCGCCCCGGCAAGTGCCCAAACGCGTAAACGCGGGGACACGCGGTAAAGGTGACAGAAGATGTCCGGCTTCCCGGGCACTCTCGAACACGACATCGCTAGTGCGGGACGTGTGGGAGAGGAACGGAAGCCGGACATGACAGGGTCATCGAAAGGTCCGCTGGCGGGCAGGGTCGCACTGGTCGCCGGGGCGACCCGCGGCGCCGGCCGGGGCATCGCCGTCGAACTGGGCGCGGCCGGCGCCACCGTCTACGTCACCGGCCGCAGCACCCGCGCCCGGCGCTCGGAGTACGACCGCCCCGAGACCATCGAGGACACCGCCGACCTGGTCACCGAGGCGGGCGGCCACGGCGTCGCCGTACCCGCCGACCACCTGGACCCGGCCCAGGTCGCCGCCGTCGTCGACCGGATCGCCAGCGAACAGGCCCGCCTCGACATCCTGGTCAACGACATCTGGGGCGGCGAGACCCTCTTCGAGTGGGACAGCCCCGTCTGGGAGCACGACCTCGACAACGGCCTCAGACTGCTGCGGCTCGCCGTCGAGACCCACGCCATCACCAGCCACCACGCGCTGCCGCTGCTGCTGCGCCGCCCCGGCGGACTGGTCGTCGAGGTCACCGACGGCACCGACGCCTACAACCGCGACCACTACCGCAACTCGTTCTTCTACGACCTCGCCAAGACGTCCGTCCTGCGGATGGCCTTCTCCCTCGGGCACGAGGTGGGACCGCGGGGCGCCACCGCCGTCGCGGTGACCCCCGGCTGGCTGCGTTCGGAGATCATGCTCGACCACTTCGGCGTGCGCGAGGAGAACTGGCGCGACGCCCTCGACCGCGTCCCGCACTTCGCCATCTCCGAGACGCCCCGCTACGTCGGCCGCGCCGTGACCGCCCTCGCCGCCGACCCCGGTGTGGCGCGCTTCAACGGACGGTCCTTCTCCAGCGGCTCGCTCGCCCAGGAGTACGGCTTCACCGACCTCGACGGCAGCCGCCCGGACGCCTGGCGCTATCTCGTGGAGGTCCAGGACGCGGACAAGCCCGCCGACGTCACGGGGTATCGCTGAGTGTCGGCAGGGGCATACGGGCGGAATGACCGGTGGGCAGGCCCAGGTCGGCCCGTACTGCGGTGTAGTAGTCCGCCCGCGCGACGCGTTGCCGTTCGAGCAGCTCCCGCCACGCCGGACCGTCGCGTACCAGCCGCTCCATGTCCATGAGGACGACGACCCAGGCCCGCGCCTTCTCCACGACCTGGGGGCTGCCCAGCAGGAGCAGCGCCTCCCAGTAGGGGTCGCGGGCCGCCGTGGCCTCGGCCATCGACACGTCGGCCTCCCGGGGCGGCAGCGGATGCGGGTGCGGATCCAGGCCGAGCGCGGACGCTCCCCGGTAGGTCAGGGTCACGGACGTCTTCACCGCCCGCGCGTAGTCCGCATACGCAGTGAACCGCCGCTCCTGCCAGTGGGCCTCCCGATCCCGCCGGAACCGGGCCCGGTCACTGCGGACCACGGCGAGATAGGAACCGAGCGCGCCGATGACGACGCCCATGAGCGCGGGGAGTTGCTGCACAAACGCGGACATGGCCGCACGCTATCTGCCGCTGTGATCGTCGCGGTACTACCGTCTGGCCCATGACGGAGACCAGGCGATTCACCGACCACGCGGCACTCGTGACGGGCGCGGCCCGGGGCATCGGCGCGGCCACCGTACGCCGGCTCGCCACGGAGGGAGCCCGGGTACTGCTGACCGACGTGGACCTCGCGGCGGCGCGGCGGACGGCGGCGGAACTGGCGGACGACGGGCTCGACGTGACCGCGTTCGCCTGCGACGTGAGCGACCGGGCGTCCGTCGAGGCGGCCGTCGCCCACGCCGTGGAAACCTTCGGCGGTCTGGACGTGCTGGTCAACAACGCCTTCGCCTGTACGCCGGACGCCCCGCTCTTCGAGGACGAACCGGACGACGTCTGGGCCCGCGACCTCGATGTCACCCTCACCGGCGCCCAACGCTGCTGCCGGGCCGCGCTGCCCCACCTCGCGGCCGCCGGGCGCGGCGCGATCGTGAGCATCGGCTCGGTCAACGGGGTCCAGGACTTCGGCAACCACGCCTACAGCGCGGCCAAGGCGGGTCTCGCCTCGCTGACCCGCACCCTCGCCGGACACGCGGGCCCGCGCGGCGTCCGCGTCAACCTCGTCACGCCGGGCACGGTGCGCACCACGGCCTGGGAGGGCCGGGACGAGGAACTGGCGGCGGTGCGGGGGCTGTATCCGCTGGGGCGGGTCGGCGAGCCAGAGGACGTCGCGGCGGCCGTCGCCTTCCTCGCCTCGCGCGACGCCGCCTGGATCACCGGGACCACCCTGGCCGTCGACGGCGGTCTGACCGCGGTCAACACCGGCTTCCGGCGGGCGATCGCGCGGGCGGAGGGCTCGGACTGACGCGTCCGTGCGGTCCGGTGCGGTCAGATGCGGTGCGGTCAGGTGCGGTCCGGTGGCGTTTGTCACGGTTGCGTCGCGGCGGCGGGCGGCACGCAACCAAAGCCGCCGGACGGCGGTCTAGCATGCCGGGATCGCACGAAGGCGAACTTCCGCCCAGCGCACCGCCTCGACGCGAAAGGCATGACCGACCATGGGGGACATACGCAGACGGGGAGCCGTCGCACTCGGGGTCACCGCACTGGTGGCACCGCTCACACTCGCGCTCACGGCGGCACCGGCCCAGGCCGCGAGCTGCACCGCGAAGGCGGGTCCGTACCAGAAGAAGGTGGAGAAGTTCCTCGGCCGCAAGGCCGACGGAAAGCAGTCCACCGCCGACTGCAAGGCGATCCGCGCCTTCCAGACCAAGCACGGCATCCAGCCCAACGCCGGCTACGCGGGCCCCGTCACCTGGGGAGTGATGGACCTGATGACGAAGCAGAAGGCCGTCGGAAAGAACCCGAACAAAGCCGGCAAGTGCCCCACCAACAAGGGCCGTATCGCCTGCGTGAACCTCAGCCTCCAGCTGAGCTGGATCCAGGACGGCAAGAAGCTGGTGTACGGGCCGGTGCCGGTCCGCACCGGGCGCAACGGCTACGAGACCCGCACCGGTCTGAAGAAGGTCTACTGGCGCAACATCGACCACGTCTCGACCATCTACCACGTGCCGATGCCCTACAGCCAGTTCTTCGACGGCGGCCAGGCCTTCCACTCCGTCGGCGTCAGCATGTGGAACCCGCCGGGCTCGCACGGCTGCGTCAACATGACCAAGACCGCCGCCAAGAAGTACTGGTCACTGCTGAAGAAGGGCGACGACGTCTACGTGTACGGCCGCAAGCCGGGCACCTGACGGACACCGGCGCCCGGCTCGCGCCGCGGCGCCTCACCGCCCGGGGGCGTCCCCGAAGTCCGGGATCTCCAGCCGGACCCCACCCTGCCGTGCGGAGTCGTGCGCGACGATGCCCGGCAGGGTGTAACGGGCGGCCACCCAGGCGTTCACGGGCGGCAGCGTCCGGGAGTTGACCGCGGTCACGAAGTCGTCCGCCAGGAAGTGGTGGCTGCCCTCGTGCCCGTTGTGCATCCGGTCGTAGGCCCGCGGCAGCCGCGCCCGGTCGTGCACCGGCGCCGAACCCGAGGTGAAGGCGGCCCGCAGCTCCGGCGCGATGTGCCGGAGCGACGGGTCGTCGGGGGACGTGGTGGGCTTGGGCTCCAGCAGTTCGCCGATGTCCGCCACTCCGGCCTTGTCCTGCCACAACGCCACCGTGGCCAGCTGCTCCATGCTCGCCTCCGTGCCGAAGAACCGGAAGCGCGACTCCCTGATGTGCGAGGGATAGCCGACCCGGCGGAACTCGTTCGTGCGGAACGACCCGCCGCCGGCCACCTCGAACAGCGCGGTCGCGTTGGACACGTCGTTGTCGAACCGGCTGACCGACCGGTCGAAGACCCCGTCTCCGCGCTCGTCGACCACGCCGATCGCCGAGACGCTGACCGCGTGCGTCCGCCAGGCGCCCAGCACCCCGCCCACCGAGTGCGTGGGGTACAGCAGCGGCGGATAGCTCGCGGTGGCCTTCCAGTCCGCGCCGCCGCTGTACCGGTACGCGTCGTAGAACCCGAGGTCCATGTCGTGGACGTAGTCACCCTCGGCGTAGAAGAGCCTGCCGAAGGCGCCCTCGGCGATCTTGTTGCGGGCGTGCACGGTCGCCGGGTGGTACTGGCTGGTCTCACCCATCATGTACGTCAGGCCGGTCGCGCCGACCGCGTCGATGATGTCCGCGATCTCCTGCGCGCTGATCGCCATGGGGACCGCCGAGTACACGTGTTTGCCCGCACCCAGCCCCTGGAGCACGAGCGGGCCGTGCGTCCAGCGCTGGGTGAAGATCGCGACGGCGTCGACCGCCCGGGACTCCAGCATCGCCTCGTAGTCCGGGAAGGTGCCGGCCAGGCCTTCGTCGGTGGCGAGCCGCTCGGCCCGCTCCGGCAGCAGGTCGGTGACGTACACGTCACGTACGCCCGGGTGCGCCCGGAACAGCCTGGCGAACTGCCCGGAGAACTGGCCGGCACCGACGATGCCGATGGAGAACGTCATGATGGCGTTGCCCTTCACTGTCGCAGGCGGCGGCTCGGACTCCATTTACTTTCACTGCGGAACAATCGTGCCGTCAAGGGGTGCGCGGACATGCATTTTCGTCCCGTGGGGCGGATCCTCCGGACGTAGAGTCGCCTTGTTATTTCCGATGCGGAAGAAAGTGGGGCTGCGAGCCCATGCCCACACGTCCCGAAAGCTGGCCGCCCCTGAGCCCCGGGGAACGCTCCGTGGCGATCGAGGTCCTCCTGCACGGCCCGCTCTCCCGCAGCGAGATCGCCCGGCGGCTCGGCCTCTCGCCCGGCAGTCTGACCCGGCTGACCAAACCGCTCATCGAGTCGCGGCTGCTGGTCGAGGTCCCGGAGGCGGGCGGCGGCCCGGCCGGGGTGCGGCAGGGGCGTCCGTCCCGGCCGCTTGACGTGGTCGCGGACTCCCAGCACTTCCTCGGCTTCAAGATCACTCAGGACATGGTGTACGGCGTCGTCACCACCCTCAGGAGCGAGATCGTCGCCCGCCACGACCGCGCGCTCGCCACCCACGACCCCGCCGAGGTCGCCGACCTGCTGGCCGGCATGACCGCCGAACTGTCCCGCGGCCGGCCCCGGGTCGCCGGGATCGGCATCGGCGTCGGCGGGCTCGTCGAGGACCGGGCCGTCGTCGGCGAGTCACCCTTCCTGGGCTGGCACGGGGTGCCGCTGGCCGCGCTGGTGGAGGAGCGCACCGGGCTGCCCGTCGTCGTCGAGAACGACACCGCCGCCTTCGTGGAGGCGGAGACCTGGTTCGGGGCGGGGCGCGGACTGGACCGCTTCGTCGTCCTCACCATCGGCGCCGGCATCGGGTACGGGCTGGTACTGGGCGGCAGGCGGGTGCCGTACGCCGGGGACGAGGACCGCGGCTTCGGGCGGCACTGGATCCTCGACCCGCACGGGCCGCTCACCCCCGACGGGCGGCGCGGCAGCGCCGTCTCCCTGCTGACCATCCCCAACATGCGCTACCAGGTGCGGGCCGCGACCGGCCACGACCGGACCTACGAGGAGATCCTCGCGTCCGCCGCCGCCAGGGAGCCCATGGCCGCCCGGGTCGTGGCGGAGGCCGGGCGGGCGCTGGGCACCCTGGTGGCGCAGATCGCCAACTTCGTGATGCCGCAGAAGATCCTGCTCGCGGGGGAGGGGGTCGGGCTGATGGAGGTGGCGGGCGACGCGGTGGCGGAGGCCGTCCGGGACAACCGGCATCCGCGGGCCGCGCCGGTCGGCCTGGAGACCCGGGTGTCCGACTTCCACGACTGGGCCCGGGGCGCGGCCGTGCCGGCGATCCAGGTGCTGGTGCTGGGTGCCGCGCCGGTGTGACCGGCTCCGAGCGGACGGGGCGATCGGGCGGGCTGAACGGGCGGGCTGAACGGTCGGGCTGAACGGTCGGGGTGAACGGTCGGGCCGTGTGCGGCAGAACACATCTGATGCGAACGAACTCGCCGGTAGGTCTTGACAGATGAGAGCATGGACGTGATCAGTAACACGGTCCGATATGTCCGCTTGGCTCGCGATTACTCACATCGTCTTCACGCCAGGCGCCGTATGCTTCACAGCATGTCCACCACTGTTGAACCCTCCTCCGAGCGATCGGCTGCCGAGGTCAACGAGGAGATCCGGGCCCTGTGGCTCCGGTCGGGCGGGACACTGAGCGTCGAGCAGCGCGCGGAGTACCAGCGGCTCGTCATGGAGTGGGCCAACGCGGCCCCGGAGTCCGTGAAGGCCGCCTGACCGGCGCCGCCCAGGACTCCTCACCGTCCCGGCCCTCCGGCAGCCCCGAGGGCCGAGCCTCGTACCGGCCCGGTCAGCTCCACGTCGCCGAGTACCGCCGCCGATAGGCCTTGCGGTCCTGCTCCTCGCGGATCCACCGCGTGGCCACCAGTGCCACCAGGCTGCCCGCGACCACCAGCAGGCCCGGTCCTATGTTCCGGCGGTCGGTGAGCCGGGCGAGCAGGGTCGAGCCGTCGACGCCCGCCCCGGGGGCCGACGCCCCCGCCCCGGAGGCGCCCGGCGCCCCGGTGCCCGGTGTCTGGCCGGCCGGTGCCGAGGTGCCCGCGGCGGCACCCTGCCGCCCCGGGACGATCAGCCGGACCCCGAGCGACGCCATGGCCTCCGGCAGCGGCTGGAAGAACGTGGTGCCGCCCCTGGCGCAGTCGCCACTGCCGCCCGACGTCACCCCGAGCGCGACGCCCTCGGAGAACATCGGCCCACCGCTGTCCCCGGGTTCGGCGCACACGTCGGTCTCGATCAGACCGGTGACCGTGCCCTCCGGGTAGTTGACCGTCGCGTCCAGTGCCGTCACCCGGCCGTCGCGCAGCCCGCTGGTGCTTCCGCTGCGGAACACCCGCTGTCCCACCGCCGGTTCGCCCGCCCCCGTGATCCGCACCCCCTTGCCGTCGCCGACCGCCACCACGTCGGCGCCGTCGCCCGCCTTGCCGTCGGCGTACTCCACCAGGGAGAAGTCGTCCCCGGGGAAGCTCCCGGCGACCGTCCTGCCGACCTGCCCGTCACCCGCGCGGTCGCCGAACCAGACGGAGCCCGTCGGGCCGCAGTGCCCGGCGGTCAGGATGAAGTCGCTCGTGCCGTCGGTCACGTTGAATCCCGCCGAGCAGCGGCCCGCCGTGGACAGGATCGGTTCCGCCCCGTTCAGGCGGGTGGTGAACGTGCCCTCCGTACGCTCCATGCGGACGAACCCGCCGATGCCCTCCGCGATTCCCGTCAGCCGGGACCAGTCCGACCCGGAGACCGTGCGGTCGCCCCGGACCACCACCTCGTTGGAGCGGTAGTCCGGCGCCCACGCCGTACCGGCCACCCGGGGCGCCGAGCCCAGCGTCGAGGCCGCCGACCTCAGCTCGGACATGCTGTGCCGCACCCGCTTCGCCGTCGCACCCGCCCGCCGCACCGCCTCGGCCGCGCGCTCGTCCGTCACCGCCACGACCGGCCGCCCGTCGGAGTCGACCCAGTGACCCGCCGTACGATCGGTGCCGAGCCGGGACACGAGGTCGGCGCCGGCGCCGGACGGGGTCTCGGCGAAGGTCCGCGGCGCGGCGGACGCGTCGGGCGGCTCGCTCGCCACGGCCCGGGTGACCATCGTCCCCCCGAGCAGCAGTCCGCCGACGGCCGCCAGTCGCGCCACTCGCCGGACGATGCGTCGTCGTGCGTGCCTCATGCCTGCGCTCCCGAACCCGACCGCGCGGCGTCGCCGCCGCGGGGGCCTCCGGACGTCGAGCACCCTCCTCCCTTACGGCGCCGGGAACCTCGGTGTTCACCGGGCCGGCGTCTTGTTCCCCGGCCCCGTCACCGCGTCCTATCTTGGCCCCATGACCAGCAACCCGTGGGACCAGGCCGGTGAACCGAACCCGCTGCGCGCACTCACGCCGGACCAGCTGCGCCGACGTACCAGCATGAAGTGGCGCACCCACCCGGCGGACGTACTGCCGCTGTGGGTGGCCGAGATGGACGTGCCGCTCGCCGGACCCGTCGTGCGTGCCGTCACCGACGCCATGGAACTCGGCGACACCGGCTACCCCGTCGGCACCGCCTACGCCGAGGCCCTCGCCGCCTTCGCCGCCAAGCGGTGGGGCTGGGACGACCTGACCGTGGAGCGGACGGCGATCGTGCCCGACGTGATGCTGGGCGTCGTGGAGATGCTCAAGCTCGTCACCGGGCCCGGCGACCCGGTGATCGTCAATCCGCCGGTGTACCCGCCGTTCTACCAGTTCGTCACCCACCTGGACCGGCGCGTCGTCGAGGCGCCGCTCGGTCCTGACCTGCGGATCGACTTCGGCGTGCTGGAGGATGCCTTCCGGCGGGCCGTCGCGGGCGGCGGCCGGGCGGCCTTCCTGTTGTGCAGCCCGCACAACCCCACCGGCACGGTCCACACCGCCGACGAACTGGCGGCCCTCGCCACCCTCGCGGAGCGGTACGGCGTCCGGGTGGTCGCCGACGAGATCCACGCCCCGGTCGTCACCGCCCCCGACGCGCGGTTCGTGCCCTACCTGAGCGTGCCCGGCGCCGAGCGCGGCCTCTCCCTGATGTCGGCGTCCAAGGGCTGGAACCTCGCCGGGCTCAAGGCGGCCCTGGCCGTCGCGGGCTCCGGAGCCCGAGCGGACCTGGCGCGGATGCCCGAGGAGGTCGGTCACGGGCCGAGCCACATCGGCGTCCTCGCCCACACCGCCGCCCTGCGCGACGGAACCGCCTGGCTGGACGCCGTGCTCGCCGGGCTCGACGAGAACCGGCGGCTGCTCACCGGCCTGCTCGCCGAGCGGCTGCCCGGCGTCGTGCACCGCGCCGGGGAGGCGACCTACCTCGCCTGGCTCGACTGCCGCGCCCTCGGCCTCGGTGACGAACCGGCCGACGTCTTCCTCGACCGGGGCCGGGTGGCCCTCAGCTCCGGCGTTCCCTTCGGCAGCGGCGGGGCGGGGCACGTGCGGCTCAACCTGGCCACCTCGCCGGAGCTGCTCACGGAGGCGGTGCGCAGGATGGCGGCCGCCCTGGAGTGAGGCGGGGCGGCGCCGGGGCGCCGGGGTGGCAGGCCTAGACTTCCGGAGCATGGACGACGACGCGTCACTGGCCCGGCTCGGCGCCGGCAAGTACCTGCTGGTCACCACGTACCGGAAGAACGGCACGCCGGTCGCCACCCCGGTGTGGGTGGTGCGGGACGGCGACGCGCTCGGCGTCTGGACCGTGGCCGACTCCTGGAAGGTCAAACGCGTGCGCAACCGCGCCGACGTCCTGGTCGGCCCCTGCGACGTGCGCGGCAGGCCGACCGGTGAGCAGGTCCCGGGCACGGCGGAGATCTGCGACGCGGCCACCACGGCCCGCTACCGGCGGCTGCTCGCCCGCAAGTACGGCGTCGTCGGCCGGCTCACCCTGCTCGGCAGCAGGCTGCGCCGCGGGCTCGACGGCACCCTGGGAATCCGCGTCACGCTCACGTCCGGGCCACCGGCAGGGAACTGACCCGCTCTCAGGTCCAGGCCCGGTACGGCTCGTCGACCAGCTGGAAGACCGGCTCGCCGCGCACCGGGTCCTTGGCCGTGGACAGCCGCACCCGGTCCCCGCTGTGTATGCCGATCAGCGGACCCATGACCCGGCCGCGCAGCACGAACCCCTCGGCCATCTCGATGAGGGAGACATTGCGTGCGGCCGGTGTGTTGCGGTGCACCACCGTGGCATGACGCACCGTCCCCGTGCCCTCGCTCCGCTCCGTCCGCAGCTCGCTGCCGCGACAGACCGGGCACAGCACCCGGTGGTACACGGCGGTGCCGCACCAGGTGCAGCGCTGGTAGAAGACGGCCTCGGTGTCCTGGCCCCGGTCCGCGGTCCTCGGGTCGAGCAGGCCCGTCGCGGGGCCGGCCGCCTGCTGAGCGACGTTTCCTGAGTGGTACACGCTGGTCAACTCCCTGCGCTCGGGCCGGAATCCCGCGTGCGCGGTCGCCGGGCACGCGGGTGCGCGGCTCACCGTGCCGCCGTGCACGCACCACAGCGTATGGCACTGAGTGTCACGCGTAAAGGCACTCGGTACCCTTGATTACGAGTGAATGGACGCGTGAGGCCGTCGTGTCCGGCGGTCAGTCGTGCGCGAACGCCGTCTCGATCTCCCGCAGCACCTGCCACAGCGGTGTGCCGCGACGCGCGGCCACGACCACCACGTCCTCGGGCGAGGTGCCGCGGGGCGGCACCGGGACGTCGCCGAACGCGGACTGTGCGTACGCCAGTGCGTGGTCCACCGCGGCGCCCGCGTCGTCGCGCCCGTCCGAACGCAGCCAGGACCGCAGGGCGTTGTTGTGGGCCGCGACCACCGCGGCCGCGATCACGTCGGCGCGCAGGCTGCCGTCCGGGCGTCCGCCCAGCCGCCCGCGCAGGTACTCGGCGAGGGCCCGCTCGTAGCGCCACACCACCGACAACTCGTAGGCGCGCAGGCCGGGGACCTTCTTGGTGAGGCGGTAGCGCTGCACGGAGAACGCCGGGTTCTCGGCGTACATGCCGAGGACCAGCCGGGCCGCGTCGCAGACCCGCCGCACCGGGTCGGTGTCCTCGGGCGAGCGGGCCAGGAACGCCTGCATGTCGGCCAGGCACCGTTCGTGGTCGGGGAAGACCACGTCCTCCTTGGACGGGAAGTACCGGAAGAAGGAACGCCGTCCGACGCCGGCGAGGGCAACGATGTCGTCCACGGTGGTCTGTTCGTACCCCCGCTCCAGGAACAGCCGGAACGCCGCCGCGACCAGTGCCTCCCGCATCGGCGGCCGGACCTCCGCCGCGTCCGTCCCGTCGCCGCGGCGGGGCGCCGCACTGCTGGTGCTCATGAGGGGGAACGTAGCAGCCCGCCGAGCCGCATGGCACTCAGTGCAGGAGGCAGAGGGAACTGAGTGCACCTGCCGCCCCACCGTTCCGGTCGCATACGATCACTTCCGATCAGCCCCGGAGGAGTCCCGCATGCCGTTCACCCGCTCCCGCATCCTGTACGTCACCGACCTGGCCTACGAGGCGCGCGGGCGGCGCTACTGCGACGAGGACATCTACCTGACCTCGCGGCTGCGCGAGGAGTTCGACCTGGCCCTGTGCCATCCCCGGGACGCCGCCGCGCTGCTGGACGCCTTCGACGCCGTCGTCGTCCGCAACAGCGGCCCCGTGCAGGGGTACGAGGCGGCCCACGAGTCCTTCCGCGAGCGCGCCACCGAGCGCGGGACGCGTGTCTACAACCAGCTCACCGGCCGGGCGGACATGGTCGGCAAGCAGTACCTGCTCGACCTCACCGCCGCGGGGTACCCCGTCATCCCCACCGTGGACCGTGCCGAGGACCTGCACCGGCTGCCCGTCGCGGACGAGTACGTCGTCAAGCCGAGGCTCGGCGCGGACTCGGCGGGTCTCGGGATCGTCCCGGCCGGCCGGGTGGCCGAGGCGCTGGACGGCGCCGGGGACCTCCTCGTCCAGCCGCGCGTCGACTTCGCCTACGAGGTCTCCTTCTACTTCGTCGACCACGACTACCAGTACGCCCTGTACGCGCCGCACCCCGACCGCCGCTGGCAGCTGGAGCCGTACGACGCCACCGTGGCCGACCTCGACTTCGCGCGGCGGTTCATCGAGTGGAACGGCATCGACCACGGCATCCAGCGCGTCGACGCCTGCCGCGCGCCCGGCGGGGAACTGCTGCTGGTCGAGCTGGAGGACCTCAACCCCTACCTGTCCCTGGACGCCCTCGGCGAACCGGCCCGCGACGCGTTCGTCACCGCCCTGCGCACGGCCCTGCGACGCCTGCTCGCCGACTGAGCCGCCCCGCGCGGCCCGGCAGCACCTAGCATGGCGGCCATGGACGTGTTCCTGGACCGGCTCGACCCGGACATGTGCGTCGTCACGGCCGCCGCGGACGGAGAACGGGCCGGCTGCCTGGTCGCCTTCTCCTCGCAGTGCTCGCTGAAGCCCGTGCGGTACGTCGTGTGGATCTCCGACGTCAACCGGACCTTCCGCGTCGCACGGTCCGCCGACGTCCTGGCGGTCCACCTGCTGGCCCGCGACCAGCGCGCGACGGCCGAACTGTTCGGCGGGCTGACCGGCGACGACGTCGACAAGTTCGACCGGGTCCGCTGGCGCGAGGCGTACGGAGGGGCCGCCGT
The DNA here is from genome assembly GCF_027947575.1 of Streptomyces rubrogriseus. Taxonomy (NCBI): domain Bacteria; kingdom Bacillati; phylum Actinomycetota; class Actinomycetes; order Kitasatosporales; family Streptomycetaceae; genus Streptomyces; species Streptomyces rubrogriseus. The sequence continues at coordinate 3,586,296 of NZ_CP116256.1, forward strand.
GCTGGAGGACGCCGAGGCGTGGTTCGTCGGGCGGATCCTGGAGCGGATGCAGGGAGGCGACCACGTCGGTTTCGTCCTCGATCCGGTCGAGTGGGGCGGGCGCGAGCGGGCCGCCGGACCGCTGCTGCGGCTCGCCGACGCGCGCACCGTCCGGCCCGGGCATCCGGTGGACTGACGCGGCCCCGCCGTCGGCACCGGTCGGTGCCCGTCCGGCGTCCGTTCCGTGCCCGTTCAGCGTCCGGCCGTGCCCCGCTCGGCCAGCGCCTCGGTGACGGCCCGCACGCTGCGCGCGATGTGCTGCAACTGAAGGACCTCCGCCGCGTACAGCTTGATGGTGTGCTCGATGGCCGCCTCGTGCAGGCCGAGCCGGGGCAGGTCCGCCCGGGCCGTCTGCAGCGCGGTGCGGGCCACCCGGATCTCGTGCTGGACCTGGATCTGCGCGTGCCGGGCGAGCAGCACCGGGTGCCGGATCAGGGCCGGATAGCCGGCGTAGCGCGCCGGGACCAGCTCGCGCAGCCACCTGGTGGCCGAGCGTTCCCAGTCGTAGCTGCCGGGGGTCTTCACCTGGCAGGGCCAGTCCGGGCTGATGCGCGTGGTCGTCAGGGGCATGATCATCGCTTCCGGGTGTGCGGCGTCGACGGGGTGGGCGACGGGTGGGGGCGGCCCCGGTCCAGGGGACGACCGGGACCGCCGCGGGCGCTCGCGCAGGCGATGCCCGACCGGAACACCCGGTGCGCCGGAGCGGGTAGGAGTCGGCGGGCCGAGGTGTTCGCGGCAGGTGCGGACGCGCTCCGGGGCGGCCGGGTCGCGATCCGTGAGCAGTATTTATATATGCCAACCGCTTTGCAAGACGTATGAAAACATTCATGTCTGCTTTGACGGGGGACGGCCCCGTCTGCGCCGACCAATCGCCGGGCGGGACCGTCCCGGCTCAGTCCCGCAGGAAGAACTGGTGCTGGTCCGCGACCTGCTCGTACTCCTCCAGCCGCGCCTGCGTCCGCTCCGGATCGGCGTCGGTCATGGCCTGGAGCAGCGCCGCGCACATCACGCCCGGCGCGGCGTAGGAGTCGAAGACCAGGCGGGACCCGGTGCCGGTGGCGAAGGTGACGTCGGCCTCGTCCACGACGGGGCCGAGCGCCAGGTCGGTGATCAGCGCCACCTTCAGCCCGGCCCCGCGGGCCACGCGGACGGCGCCCAGGGTCTCGTGCGCGTGCCGGGGCATGGAGAAGGCCAGCACCCAGGTGCCGCCCGCCTCCCGGGACTGGAGCAGGGCGTCGTAGGCGACGGTGCCGCCCCGGGTCACCAGGCGCACGTCGGGATGGACCCGGCGGGCCGCGTAGGCGAAGTACTCGGCGAGCGAGACGGAGATGCGCAGCCCGAGCACGGTCAGCGGCGCCGAGGCGGCCAGCTTGCGGCCGACGTCGATCACCCGGTCCGCGTCGGCGAAGTCCCGCCGCAGATTTTCCAGGTTCTCGATCTCGGCGTCCACGGCCGCCTGGAGCTCGTTGCCCCGGTACTCCTCGGCCGCGGACCCGCCCCGGCCGCCCAGTGCGATCGCCTGGAGTTGCTCCCGCAACGCCGGGTAACCGCTGAATCCGACCGCAGAGGCGAACCGCGTCACGGACGGCTGGCTCACGCCCACCCGGTCGGCCAGGTCGGTGATCGAGAGGAACGCCGCCTCGGTGAGGTGCTCGATGAGGTACTGAGCGATGCGGCGCTGTCCCGGGGAGAGGCGGGGCCGGTCGAAGAGCGTCCTGAGCCGGGAGGTGGGGGAGATCTCCGACTCGGGGGCCGCGCGGCCCGAGGTGATGGCCGACGCCTGCGCACGTGCCTGCTGCGGCGATGGCACGGGTGCGCCTCCTTCGTCTCCCATGTCTCCCACGGAGGTCAACATAGCCCACCCCCGCCGCCCGACGACCGGACCGCCCGGACCGGTGACGGGACCGACCCGTCGGGGATAGCACCGCGTCGCACGGGAACCCGCCGTCACGGAAGGACCCGCAGACACGGACGAGGAGCCGACGTCATGACCGTCCCGGAAGAGAACCGGCCGAAGACCGACACCACCGACGACGTCCTCGGCCGGCGTCGGCGCGAGCGCGAGGAGGACGGACCCCGCCCGCCCGGCGGTACCGGCCGTACCCTGCGCGAGGCCCTCGAGGAGGCGCACGTCCGCCCCGACGACTTCGACGAGGAGTGACCGGGTCGGGGAGGAGTGGCCGGGCTACGGAGGCGTGACCTACTTACGCAGGGGTTGAGGGCGCGGGCCCCGGTGCGCCGGGCGGCGGGCCCGGGACCACGCCGTCAGGTACCACCAGGTCGGCCCGGTGCCGGGTGGCCGCGACCAGGTCGGCGTTGCGCTGATCGGGGCCGAGCGCCCACGCGGCCGCCTGTGCGGCGGACTTGCCGAAGCGCTCGTGCCGCGCCACGAGCCGCCTGACCCGCTCCGGTTCCGCAGGCCCGCAGAACCACACCTCGTCGAGCCGGGCCCGCACCCGCGCCCAGGCCCCGGTCTCCAGCAGCAGGTAGTTGCCCTCCGTCACGACCAGCCGGACGGAGGGCGGCACCGGTACGGCCCCGGCGATCGGCTGCTCCAGCTCCCGCTCGAAGCCCGGCGCGTACACGGTCTCGCCGTCCGGCTCCGCGCGCAGCCGGTCGAGCAGCGCCGCGTACCCGGCCGCGTCGAAGGTGTCCGGCGCCCCCTTGCGGTCCCGGCGGCCCAGCCGGTCCAGTTCAACGTCGGCGAGGTGGAACCCGTCCATCGGCACCTGCGCCACCCACGGCTCGCCGCCGCCGTTCAGCTCCCGCACCAGGTGCCCGGCGAGCGTCGACTTCCCGGCGCCGGGGCTGCCCGCGACACCCAGGATCGCGCGCCGCCCGTCCCGCGGCAGCCGGCGGGCACGGGCGAGCAGGTCGTCGAAAGTCAGCGGCACACCGGACAGTGTGTCACCTGATCGGACCCGCCCCGGCGGGGAACTGTGGGGGTATGACGACGCAGCTCGGACTCCCCGACGACATCCAGGCCTGCCTCTTCGACCTCGACGGGGTCGTCACCAGGACGGCGGTGGTGCACGCCGCCGCCTGGAAGGCGACCTTCGACGCCTTCCTGCGCGAGCGGGACGGCGCGGACTTCCGGCCGTTCACCGACTCCGACTACGACCAGTACGTCGACGGCCGCCCCCGCGCCGACGGCGTCCGCTCCTTCCTCGCCTCCCGCGGCGTCGAACTGCCCGAGGGCACCCCTGACGATCCGCCGGACGCGCTGACCGTCAACGGCGTCGGCAACCGCAAGAACGAACTCCTCCTGGAGAAGATCCGCACCGACGGCGTGGAACCCTACGAGGGCACGCTGCGCTACATCGACGCTGTCCGCGCCGCGGGTCTCGCCACCGCGATCGTCTCCTCGAGCGCCAACACCCGGGACGTACTGCGCTCCATCGACGCCGAGCGGCTGTTCGACGTGCGGATCGACGGCGTGGTGGCCAGGGAACGGAAACTGCCCGGCAAACCACACCCCGACACCTTCCTCGCCGCCGCCCGCGACCTCGGCGTCGAGGCCTCCCGCGCCGCCGTCTTCGAGGACGCGCTGGCCGGCATGGACGCGGGACGCTCCGGACACTTCGGCTACGTCGTCGGAGTCGACCGCGTCGGCCAGACCGACGCCCTCTACGCCCACGGCGCCGACCGCGTAGTCAAGGACCTCGCCGAGCTGGGGAGCCGCGCGTGATCACCAACCGGACGTACACCGTGGAGCCCTGGCGGGTGCGCGAGACCGCCCTCAACCTCGACCTCCTCGCACAGAGCGAGTCCGTCTTCGCGCTGTCCAACGGGCACGTCGGCTGGCGCGGCAACCTCGACGAGGGCGAACCGCACGGCCTGCCCGGCAGCTACCTCAACGGCGTCTACGAACTCCACCCGCTGCCCTACGCCGAAGCGGGCTACGGCTACCCCGAGTCGGGCCAGACCGTCATCAACGTCACCAACGGCAAGCTGCTGCGGCTGCTGGTCGACGACGAGCCCTTCGACCTGCGCTACGGACGGCTCGGCAAGCACGAACGCACCCTGGACCTCAGGCGCGGCGTGCTGGAGCGCAGCTGCGAGTGGACCTCCCCGGCCGGTACGACCGTCCGGGTGCGCTCCACCCGCCTGGTCTCGCTCACCCAGCGCGCCATCGCCGCGGTGGAGTACGAGGTAGAGCCCGTCGACACCCGCACCCGGATCGTCATCCAGTCCGAACTGGTCGCCAACGAGAGCCTGCCCTCCTCCGACGGCGACCCGAGGGCGGCCCAGGCGCTGCAGTCCCCGCTGGAACCGGAGGAGGACCTCGCCATCGGCTCCCGGCTGCGGCTGGTCCACCGCACCCGGCGCAGCGGCCTCAGGGTCGCCGTGGCCGCCGACCACGTCGTCGACGCGCCCGGGGAGATCACCACCAGCAGCGAGAGCAACACGGACGTGTCCCGCCTGACCATCACCTCCGTGCTGGACCCGGGACAGCGGCTGCGGGTGCAGAAGACCGTCGCCCACGGCTGGTCGGGCGCCCGCTCCCGGCCCGCGATGAGCGACCAGGTCGAGGCCGCGCTGGCCGCCGCCGCACACGGCGGCTGGGACGGCCTGGTGGCCGAACAACGGGACTACCTCGACGACTTCTGGGCCCGCGCGGACGTCGAGGTGCACGGCGACGAGGAGATCCAGCAGGCCGTCCGGTTCGCCCTGTTCCACGTGCTGCAGGCCGGCGCCCGCGCCGAGCAGCGGGCGATTCCGGCCAAGGGACTGACCGGTTCCGGCTACGACGGCCACGCCTTCTGGGACACCGAGATGTTCGTGCTGCCGCTCCTCACCTACACCGCGCCCAAGGCGGTCGCCGAGGCGCTGCGCTGGCGGCAGGCCACCCTGCCCGCCGCCCGCGACCGCGCCACCCAGCTCGGGCTGCGCGGCGCCGCCTTCCCGTGGCGGACCATCGACGGCTCGGAGGGCTCCGCGTACTGGCCGGCCGGCACCGCGGCCTTCCACGTGGCCGCCGACATCGCGCACGCCGCGGTGCGCTACACGGCGGCGACCGGAGACCTCGACTTCGAACGCGAGACCGCCCTGGAACTCCTGGTGGAGACGGCCCGGCTGTGGCGCTCGCTGGGCCACCACGACCACCACGGCGTCTTCCACATCGACGGCATCACCGGGCCGGACGAGTACAGCGCCGTCGTCGACGACAACACGTACACCAACCTCATGGCGCGCTCCAACCTGCTCGCCGCCGCCGACGTGTGCGAACGCCACCCGGAGGAGGCGACCCGGCTCGGCGTCGACGAAGAGGAGAGCGCCGCCTGGCGGGACGCGGCCGAGGCCGTGCACATCCCTTACAACGAGGAGATCGGCGTCCACGAGCAGCACGCCGGCTTCACCCGCCACCAGCGCTGGGACTTCGCGAACACCGGCGCCGACCAGTACCCGCTGATGCTGCACTTCCCGTACTTCGACGTCTACCGCAAACAGGTCGTCAAGCAGTCCGACCTGGTGCTCGCCATGTACACCTGCGGCAGCTGGTTCGACGCCCACTGCGACGAGGACCAGATGGCCGCGAACTTCGCCTACTACGAGCCGCTGACCGTGCGGGACTCCTCCCTGTCCGCCTGCTGCCAGGCGGTCGTCGCCGCGCAGACCGGCCACCTGCGCCTCGCCTACGACTACGCCACCGAGGCCGCCCTGATGGACCTCGCGGACCTGGAGCACAACACCCGCGACGGACTGCACATCGCCTCGCTGGCCGGTACGTGGATGGCGCTGGTCGCCGGATTCGGCGGCACCCGCCGGGACGGCGACAGCCTGCGCTTCACACCCCGGCTGCCCGAGAAGTTCAGCCGCCTCGCCTTCCGGCTCCAGTTCCGCGGCCGGTGCCTCCAGGTGGAGATCGGACCCGACCGGGCGTCGTACTCGCTGCTGGGCGGACCGCCCCTGACGATCCATCACCACGGGTCCGAGGTCCACGTGGACGGGGCCGAGCCCGTCACCCTCGGCATCTCCGCGCCGAAGTGGCGGCCCACGCCCGAACAGCCCCCGCACCGCCGCCCGGGCGTCACCGAGCGGCCGGTCCCGAACGACGGATGAGTCCGGGTGACTGGCCGAGTTCCGCCCTGCGTGTCGGTGGTCCGCGGGTTAGTTTGACCATGTTTTCCGGACTTCCGCGCTCCCGCGGTCCCCGGGCTCCAGCCACTGACGGCAGGAGGTGAGCGACGAGCGACCCCGCGACGAGCGGGGGTGAGGGGTGCACCATGGCCGACGGCGCGAACGCAACCCTCGCCGGCAGACGTGTACGCGGGGGCGGGGAGGCGGGGACTTCCGGCGCCCCCCGACGGCTGCGCGCCGCCGCCCCGGCCGCGGCGGTGGCCGCCGTCTTCACCCTCGCCCAACTGGTCCTCGTCCCCCCGACGATGGGCCTGGGCTGGGACGAGATCGTCTACGTCAGCCAGGTCACCACCCACCACCCCGCGGCCTTCTTCAGCGCGCCCCGCGCCCGCGGCGTCTCCCTGCTGGTGGCACCCGTGGCCTCCTGGTCGGCGTCCACCGAACTCCTGCGCGTCTACCTCGCCCTCCTCTCGGGACTGGGCCTGTACCTCGGCCTGCGTGCCTGGAAGGGCCTCTTTCCGGCCCGGGTCCTCGCCACGGCCGGCGCGTTCTTCGCCACCCTGTGGGTGACCCTCTTCTACGGTCCGCAGGCCATGCCCAACTACTGGGTCGCGATCGGCGCCCTGATCACCGTGGGCTGCTCCCTGCGCGCCCTGCGAGCCGGGCGGGGGCGCTCCGGCCGGGGCGCGCTGTGGGGGGTGGCGGCCGGGGCGGTGCTGATGGCACTGATGCGGCCCACGGACGCGGTCTGGGTGACCCTGCCCCTGCTCGCCCTCGTCCTCGTGCGCCGTCACTGGCCGCTGCTGCTCGCCCTGGCCGGCGGCCTGGCGGCCGGGGGAGCGGAGTGGGTGATCGAGGCCCAGGCCTGGTACGGCGGCCTCGGTGAGCGGCTGTCCCGGGCCTCCGAGATCCAGGGCGGCCTCGGCTGGAACATCGCCGTCGACGACCAGATGCGCAGCCTGGGCGGCCGTGGCCTGTGCCGGCCGTGCACCGGAGCGATGCCGCACCCGGTCGTCACCCTGTGGTGGCTGCTGCTCCCGGTCGTCGCCGTCCTCGGCGTGGCCGTCGCGGTCCGGGCCCGCCGCGCCACCGCGACGCTGGTCCCCTTCGCCTGCGCCGTGACGGCCGCGGTGCCGTACCTGTTCATGATCGGTTACGCGGCACCCCGCTTCCTGCAGCCGGCCTACGCCCTGCTCGCCGTACCGGTCGCCGACGCGCTGTGGCACCTGGCCGGGGCCGGGCGCGACCGGTGGCGGCCGGTGGCCGCGACCCTGGTCGCGCTCGTGGTCGCCGGTCACCTGGCGGTCCAGTTCTCGGTGCTCGCGGGCACCGTGGACCGCAACGTCGAGAGCCGCGAGGACTGGGCCCGCGTCGCCGGTGAACTGCACCGGCTCGGGGTCCGGCCGCCCTGCCTGCTCACCGGGCACGAGTCCATCCCGGTCGGCTACTACACGGGCTGCTCCTCCGGCTCCACCAGCGGCAACAACGAGAACACCACCGCCGCCGAGATCGTCGGCACCGCCCGGCGGATCCCGGTCGCCGCGATCACCGGACCCGGCGGCACCCCGCCCGGATACGCCCGCGACTGGACCCCGCACCGCATCGCCGACCTGGAGATCCGCGTCGCACCCCCGGGTTAGGGATCGCGTATCGGGAAACGCGAACCGGACAGCGAGAGCACGATCCGACGCGAGCGCGAGAGGAAGGCAGCGATGGGCACGGACCCCATGGCCGACGACGCCTACCAGCCCACCGGTGGCAACGAGGAGCAGGAGGACGCCGCGCCCCTCGACCTCCAGGACGCCCTCGACGAGCGGACCTACGACGACACGCTCGACGAGGGCTACTCCCCGCCGGAGAAGCCCCTGGGCGTGACCAAGCACGGCACCACGGCCGCCGAGCAGCACGACGGCGAGACCCTCGACGAACGGCTGGCCGAAGAGGTGCCCGACGTGTCCGCGCCCGACGGCGACGGCGTGGGCGACGAGCCCGACGGGGAGGGCGAACCGGTCGATCCGGAGGCGGGCACCGACCGCGCGGGCCGGCTCGTCGCCCCCGACGAGGGCGTGCGCACCGACACCACGAAGGAGACGGTGGCCGAGGACGTCGGCATCGACGGCGGAGCCGCAGGCGCCGAGGAGGCCGCCGTGCACGTGGTGGAGGACGAGACGGAGCTGCCGGAGACCTAGGGCGGCCCGGGGAGCCGCGCCGGAGCCCCGGCCGGGACGCACGCGTCCGGCCGGGGCTCCGGCGCGGTCACGGCAGCAGTTTGTCGAGGGCCGCGGGGCCCTCGTCGGCCAGCTTGCGCCTGGCCCACTCCAGGTTCTGCGGAGTGACGTCCCGGCCGGCCGCCAGGACCAGATCCTCCGGGGACACCTCGGTGCCGGTGCGGGTGTGGAGCAGGTCGTCCGGAGTGGCGCGGTCGTCGCCCGCGCGGGCTTCGGAGGGCCGGGAGGCGTCGGGCTGTGACGTCGACATGATCAGTGCTCCTCGAGTCCGGATCGCTGCTTCGGTGCCGTGCTGTTGTCGGTCCCGAATATCCCGATATCACCATTCAATGCGGAATCGGACCGCGCATCCGCAGGGCGGGAGTGCGGACCGCGGCCCGAGGTGCCGTCCGGGGTGTCCCGGCGTGTAATGAGCTCGATCGAGCGTTTCGCCCGGGTAGAAGGATCACGGCCATGGCACGCAGGCGGACCGGCGCCGGGGAACAGGGGAAGGCGGGAGCGGGCGGCCTGCGCCGATGGGGCCTACGGCGTCGTCGTGGCCGTCTTCCGGTGGGGCTGGGGCGGGCCCGCGCTCGGGGTGTCCGGCGCCGTGCCCATCGAGAGCTACGTCCCGATGATGATGTTCGCGATCATCTTCGGACTGAGCATGGACTACGAGATCTTCCTGCTCTCCCGGGTGCACGAGGCCTGGCGGCGCAGGGGGGACGCCAAGGGATCGGTGGCCCACGCCCTGGAGATCACCGCACGGGTCATCACCTGTGCGGCCCTGATCACGGTGAGCGTCTTCGCCGCCTTCGTCGTCAGCGACAGCATCGTGGTCAAGATGCTCGGCCTCGGCCTCGCCGTGAGCGTGCTCGTCGACGCCACCGTCGTCCGCCTGCTCCTGGTGCCGGCCGTGATGACGCTGCTGGGGCGGCACGCCTGGTGGACGCCGCGGTGGCTCGACCGGATCCTGCCGCACATCGACGCGGAGGGGGGCGGGGGAGGAGGAGCGGCGGGTCACTCGCCGGCCGGGGGCGAAGGGGTGAGCACCAGCATCGTCACGTCGTCCTGCACGTCCGGGCAGAAGGCTGCGAGGTCCGCCCAGACCAGGTCGGGGAGGGCGGCGGAATCCTCTCCCGCGAGGCCGCTCAGCCGCTGTGCCAGCGGGTAGAAGGCGCCGCTGCCGTCCCTCGCCTCGACCACCCCGTCGGAGGCGAGGAAGAGCCGGTCGCCGGGGCGCAGCGACACCGTGCACGCCTCGATCGCCCCGGCGTCCGCGAGCCCCAGCCCGAGCGGCGTCCACGGCGAGACCTCCAGCTCCGCGGCGTCCGCGCCGCGCAGCAGCAGGGGCGGCGGGTTCCCGCACACGACGACCCGCACCTCGAGCGCGTCGGCGGAGAACTCCAGCAGCGCGGCCGTCGCGAACAGCTCGGCGTGCCGTGCGTCCGCCGAGTCCACCAGCAGCCTGCGGTCCAGCCGCCCCGCCACCGACGCCAGGTCCGCCTGGTCCAGTACCGCCTCCCGGAACGCCCCCAGCAGGGAGGCGACCGTCGACACCGCCGACAGGCCGTGCCCCTGCACGTCGCCCATCACCGCCCGTACGCCGAAGGGACCGTCCCGCACGTCGAAGAAGTCGCCCCCGACCAGCGTCCCGCGCTGTGCCGCCCGGTACAGCCCCGCACAGCGCACCGCCCCCACCCGCTCGGGCAGCGGCGGCACGACGGCGTGCTGAGCGGCCTCGGCGACCGTGCGCTCCAGGCCCAGCTGGGCGTCGCGGCGACTGCGCACGAAGGACACGAAGACGCTGAGCACGGCGACGAAGACGATCGTCAGCAGGTCGGCGTCGCCCGGCCGGTCGAGCTGGAGGGCCGGGATGTGCAGCAGCGCGATCACCACACCGCCCAGCACGGCGGTGGCCAGCGGACCGTAGGACAGTACGGCGAGCGGCGGGATGGCGCCCAGCAGGAACCCGATCTCCAGCGGCTCGTCGCTGAGCAGCGTCGCCGCGCAGATCGCCGCGACGAGGGCCGGCGGCAGCACCCGTACCCAGCGGGGCGGCGGCGCCCCGCTCAGCCAGCTCCGCCGGTCCTCGCCCCGGCGCGGCGGGGCGGACACCTTTCGCACACCCCCACGCTCCTACGCCGCCGCGCCGTCCGCACGCGGAACGGGCGGGGGCGGACGATCCCCGGACGGCTCCTAGAAGGCGCCGAGGGTCAGCCGGATGCCGGTGGGGGCGGTGTCCTGGATGTAGGAGGCGAAGTCGGCCACGTCGTCGAAGGCGAAGCCGTACGCCCGGCCGTCCTCGGTGGCCGCGTGCACCGCCTTCGCGTAGTGGTTGGTCAGCGCGGTCCCGTAGAACGTCGCGGGGTCGGTGGTGGGCTGTTCGGCGGAGGAGACCAGCGTGGAGCGGTTGAAACCGGCGCCGAGGACCGCGGCGACGGGACCGGTCGTACCGTCGTTGGGGGCGGCGAGGTTGCCGTCGCAGAAGAGCACGTCCCGGGTGGACGGCTTGGCGAAGGACACCTGGGCGGGACCGTCGAAGGTCAGCCGGTCCCCGCGCACCCGGCCGGTGAAGGTCCCGGCGTTGGTGGTGATCCTCAGGTCCCTGCCGGTGTAGGTGCTCCACACCTCGTCGATGTACGGGGCGAGGTAGTCCTTGGGGAACAGACCGGCGTCAAGACCGTGGCCGGGGGCGATCACCCGGGTGTCGTCCACGACCAGCGGCGCGAACTCCTCCACCTTCCGCACCGCCTCGAACACGGCCGCCCGGCCACCCGGCCGCACGGTGCCGGTGGTCCGGTCGCCGGCACCGGTGAGCCGGATGGCCAGCGGCACGCTGAACATGTCGACCATGGTGGTGTTGCAGAACATCCCGGCGGCGTTGTAGGTGAACTCCGCGCAGTCGTGCAGCACCGCGTAGTTGGGGTCGGACTCGACCCAGCCCGCCGGGTACTGCAGCGCGGCGTTCCCCGCGCCGTCCGCGACGACCTTGAACTTCAGCTTCTCGCCCAGGGACACGTAGATCCGGCCGGAGAGGTGGGGCAGGTTCAGCCTGGTCTCGCCGCTGCCGGCGAGGCCGATCGCGTAGTCCGTGTAGCCGTCGGCGCCGTTGTCGGAGAGGGACACGGGGGCGACGGTGCCCTCGGGGGTGACCCGCACCTGGCGGCCGTCCACGTTGCCGACGACGTAGACGTGCACGTCGGCGTTGCCGAAGGAGCCGGTGTCGTTGACGATCGTCAGCGGCAGGGCGCCGGCGGCCCCGGCAGCGGGGGCCGAGCCGTCCGAGCCGATGCCCGCGAGGGCGTGCGGGGCGACGGCGGCGGCGACCGGTGCGGCCACGACCACCCCGCCGAGGGCGACGAGCAGCTTGCGGCGGGCGAGCGGACGCTGGTGACGAGGAGTCATGTGGGGGGTCTCCAGAGATCGGGGCCTGACAGAGCCTGAGAGCGCTCTCACGCGGTGCGGCGATGGTACGCAGCACGTCCGGCCCGGCCAACCGTCCGCGTCCGGCTCCAAACCCGTTGTCCCAGCTGGGACTTGGGGTGCGTGACGTCGGGCGGGGAACGCTTAACCGGTGTTTAAGGCGCGCTTAATCGGCCAACCGGCGGCGGGTGGCGTCGGCGGCCGGTCGCCGGTGCCGGATGACATGCTGGCCCCCACGGTGACGGGCGACGCGGGTACGGCGGAGGCGGCATGGGATTCGAGGGCGAGGTCTGGCACGTGCGCCGGGCGCCGGACCCGGGCCGGACGGCCGACGCGGAGTCCGGCGACATCGGGGAGATCCGGATCGACGAGGCCGACTTCCCCTGGCTGTCGGGCCGGTTCAGCGCGGGTCCGGCCTACGGCGCCGTCCGTGACCTGTTCGCCCGCGAACTCGCCCTCGCACAAGCGGACGACGCCGGGCACCGGGCCCGGTGGGAGGCGGTCCACGACGAGATCGAGCGGCGGGTGCGGCTGGTGTCGCCCGACGGACCGGTCGCCGAGTTCCTGCTGCACATCAAGGGCGACCGGGCCTGGTTCCGGTGGAGCGACGAACCGTCCGGGCGGGCGCGGACCGAGGGCTGACGGCGCTCATTCCCGGCCGGTCAGCAGCCCCTCGGCCTCGGCGAGGATCTCGGTGACCCGCAGCCCGAACGCGGCGTCGCACGGATGCGGGCGCCCGCCACCGGCGGCGGCGAGCAGCGCGTCCGCGGCCCGCCGCAGGGCCGGCACCGGACCCTCCGTGGTCTCCGGAAGCAGCGTCACCCCGGCCCGGCCGCGCAGCTCCACCGTGGCGCCCGCCGCGGCGGGCGGCGCCGTGAGGCTGAGCGTGAGCGTGCTGGACGCCCCGCCCGTGTGGTCGAGGACCAGATGGACGGTGTCGCCGGGACCCGGCGCGGCCGCCGCCACGCGCCGGGCGTCACCGAGCACCGGCAGCAGCACGGACAGGGCGTGCGGCCCCACGTCCCACAGGGCGCCCTTCTCCCGCCGCCACGGCGAGTCGGCGAACGGACTGTCCCCGTCGCCGAACACGGCGCCCAGCCACTGCGCCCGGGCCGTGAACCAGCCGTCCCCGGCCGCCTGTTCGCTGATCCACGCCTCGGTCTCGGGCTGGAACCGGGCGGTGAAGAAGACCACCGAGGCGACGTCCGCCGTCCGCACCGCCTCCACCACCGCCCGCCCCTGCGCCACCGTCGCCGCGAGCGGCTTGTCGAGCAGCAGATGGCACCCGGCCCGCGCCGCGCGGACCGCGAGGTCGGCCTGTACGGCCGGGGGCAGCGCGACGGCCACGGCCTCCACGTCGGCCAGCAGGGCGTCGACGTCGGCGTAGGCCCGGGTGCCGTGCCGCTTGGCCAGCTCCTCGGCGGCGTCCGGGCGGCGGCCCCACACCCCCGCGAAGTCCAGGTCGTCGTGCCCGGCCAGGGCGGGGGCGTGCGCCATGTCCGCCCAGGGGCCGGTGCCGAGCAGTCCGATGCGCATCCCGTCGCCTCTCCACGGTGCCGACCCGATGACGGGCGGCCGACGATCCTCCATGACGACCGGCGTGCGACAGCCCGGCCGACGCCGAGCGTGTCACACCCAAGGGGCGTGCGGACAGTGCGGAGGGCACCGGGGGCTGGGGGAGTCGTGCCGGGCCCCGCGCCTTCGCCGTGCCGGACCCCCGCGCCTTCGCCGTCCCGGGTCCGGCGTCCGCGCCCCCGGAGGCCGTACCACCGGAGTCGTACGAGACCGGTGAAATTGCCGATCCCCCGGCCCGTTCCGCCCCTCGACAGTGGCAACGCCAACCCATCGGCGAGGTCCGTCCGGCGGACGGCCCGGACGCGACCCCACGCGTTTCGGGCCGTGTGCGTCGCCGGGCCGGGCCGGTCGCCACGACCGAGAGGACACCCCCTCGTGCAGCAGAACCCCCACACCCACGCCGCCCCAGGTGCCGCGCGCCCCGTCCTGCGGGGCGTCCGGCGGCGGCTGGCCGGCGTGACGGCGGCCGTGGCCGCGGCCCTCGTGCTCGGCACCCTCACCGGCCCGGGAGCCCAGGCCGCCGACAACCCGTACGAGCGCGGCCCGGCGCCCACCGAGTCCAGCATCGAGGCCCTGCGCGGCCCCTACTCCGTGGCCGACACCAGCGTCTCCTCCCTCGCGGTCACCGGATTCGGCGGCGGCACCATCTACTACCCGACCAGCACCAGCGACGGCACGTTCGGCGCCGTCGTCATCGCGCCCGGGTTCACCGCGTACCAGTCGTCCATCGCCTGGCTCGGTCCGCGACTGGCCTCCCAGGGCTTCGTGGTCTTCACCATCGACACCAACACCACGCTGGACCAGCCCGACTCCCGCGGGCGGCAACTGCTGGCCGCCCTGGACTACCTGACCGGGCGCAGCTCCGTCCGCGACCGGATCGACAGCGCCCGACTCGGCGTCATGGGCCACTCCATGGGCGGCGGCGGCACCCTGGAGGCCGCCAAGTCCCGGCCGTCGCTCCAGGCGGCGATCCCCCTCACCCCCTGGAACCTGGACAAGAGCTGGCCGGAGGTCAGCACGCCGACGCTGGTCGTCGGGGCCGACGGCGACACGATCGCCCCTGTGGCCTCGCACGCCGAACCGTTCTACTCCGGCCTGCCCTCGTCGACCGACCGGGCCTATCTGGAGCTGAACAACGCGACCCACTTCTCGCCCAACACGTCCAACACGACGATCGCGAAGTACAGCATCTCCTGGCTCAAGCGGTTCATCGACGACGACACCCGCTACGAGCAGTTCCTGTGCCCGCTGCCGCGGCCGAGCCTGACGATCGAGGAGTACCGGGGCAACTGCCCGCACGGTTCCTGACACCCTCCGCTGTGCCGGCGCACGACCGGGACCGGTGCCCGTTGGGCGCCGGCACAGTGCACGTGCCGCTCACCCGGGCGCACAATCGCAGGTGACAGCGACGATGCCCGGACGGGCACGGGCGGATCGACGCCTTCCGTGCCGGGTTACGCGCGCGTAACCTCCCGGGAATGACCGGACAGACGACCGTACGTACGGCCGTGCGGGTCCACGGCCGGAGCGCGCAACGCAGGGCGCTGCGCGCGATGCTGGACGCGCTGCCCACCCACGGCGGGCGGCTCCTCCTGGCAGGCGAACCGGGACTCGGCCGGACCACTCTGCTCCAGTGGGCCGCCCGCTCCTTCCGGGCCGGTCCCGTACTCCACCTCGGTCCCGGCCCCGACGTGAACGCGCACCTCACCGCCGGGCAACTGCTCGACACCCTGCGGGCGGCGGCCGTCGCGGCGCCGGTACTCGTGTGTGTGGACGACGCCCACCGGTGGGATGCGCCGGCCCGGACCGCGCTCGCCCGTGCGGCGCGGCGCCTGTCCACCGCCGGCCGGGTCGGCCTGCTGCTCACCGTCGCCTCGGACCGTGCCGTCGGCCCGGAGTTCGCCCGGCTGCCCGTCGTGCACCTGGACCCGCTGGCACCGGCGAGGGCCGCCGCCCTGCTCGACGACGTGACCGACGGCGCCGCCGCACCGGCGGTCCGCGAGCAACTCCTGGCCGAGGCGGAGGGGAACCCGGCCCTGCTCGTCGCCCTCGTGCGCCGCCTGTCACCCGCCGAGCTGCGCGGACACCGGCCGCTGCCGAGCCCGCTGGCCGACGCGGGTGCCCTCGCCGAGGCCGCGGGCGGGGTGCCGACCGGACCGTCCGCCCAAGCGCGGGACCTGCTGCTGACGGTGGCGGCGGCCGGAGAGGCCTCGGACGGGTCGGACGCCGACGCGGGCCTGGTCCGCGACGCGCTGCGACGCCTGCGGCCGGCACCGGGACCCGGCCCGGGACCCGGCCTCGGTCCGGGCCCCGGCCTCGGTCTCGGTGCCGGTCCGGGCCCCGGCCTCGGTCTCGGCCTCGGTCCCGGTCTCGGCCCCGGTCCCGGTCCCGGCCTCGGCCTCGGCCTCGGTATCGATGCCGATCCGGATGCGGAGCCCCTGCCCGAGCAGCTCGTCCTGGCCGGTGACCGGCTCCGCTTCCGCAGCCCGCTGGTCCGTCGGACGGTGCACGCCACCGCCGCCGCGGACCGGCGTCGCGCCGTGCACCGCGCGCTGGCCGAGGCGCTGGACGGCGGCGGCCACCGGCTCACGGCGCTGTTGCACCGCTCATGGTCCCTGGGCGGTACGGCGCCCGCACCGGCGTCGGCGGACCGGCTGGCGGCGACGGCGGCCGACGGCGCGGTGCCCGCCTCGCACCGGCTGCGCGCGATCGCGTACGCCCGTGCCGCCGAGCTGACGGCCGACGGGGCGCGGCGGGCGGAGCGCTACACCGCCGCGGCCGAACAGGCCCTGCTCGCCGGGCGGCCCGAACGGGCGCGCCCCCTGCTCGCCGCGGCCCGTGACCGCGCCGCCCCCGACGCCGTACGGGGACGGGCCGAGCTGCTGCGCGGTGTGACGGAACTGAGGGACGGTCCGGTCGGTGACGCCCACCAGTCCCTGCTGCTGGCCGCGTCCCTGCTCGCCGCGGACGATCCGGCCGAGGCCGCGACCGCCGCACTGGCCGCCGCCGACGCGGCCTGGGCGGCGGGCGACCTGCCGGCGTGCCTGGCCACGCTCGCCCCCGAGCCCCGCTCCGCGCCGAGCACCCGTCCCACGGGCCCGCCGCAGCCCCTGGCCCCGCGGCCCGCACGGCCGCCGCCGTCGTACACGACCACCGCGTGGGGATGCGGGCGCTGCTCGAAGGACGGCTCGACCGGGCCGGGGCACCGCTCGGGCAGGTGGTCCGGCGGGGCAGGACCGGGGACCGGCCGGAGACGCTGCTGCGGTCGGCGGCGGCGGCCCTGCTGCTCGGGGACGTGGACGCGGCCCGCAGCGGCGGGGCCCGGGCGCTGGCCGCGGCCCGGCAGCTCGGCTCGGACGCGCTGGTCCCGCAGGCCCTGGAGTACCTCGCCTACGCCGAACTGCGCGCCGGGCGGCACCCGCAGGCCCGTACCCACGCGGAGGAGGGGCTGCGCACCGCCCTGCGGGCCGGGCAGCGCAACACGGCGGCCCACCACCGGGCGGTACTGGCGCTCGCCGCTTCGATCGAGGAGGAGCCGGACGCCGTCGCCCGGCACGTCACGGCCGCCCTGGACACGGCCCGGCGGCACGGGCTCGCCCAGGCGGCCACCCTCGCCCAGTGGGCGACGGCCCGCGCCGACCTCGGGCGGGGGCGCCCCTTCGACGCGGCCGACCGGCTCGGGCTCCTGGTCCTGCCCGGGCCGGGGCGGGGCCACTTCGCGGTGTGGCGGCTGGCCGTGCCCTGCTTCGTGGAGGCCGCCGTGCTCGCCGGCCGCGACGAGGACGCCCGCCGGGTCCTCACGGACTTCGCCGACTGGGCGGCGTTCGGCGCCGACCCGCAGGCCGCCGCCCAACTCGCCCGCTGCCACGCCCTCCTCGCCAACGCGGAGCACGCCGACGCCCTCTACCGCCGTGCCCTGGACCGGCACGACGAGGCGGGCGGCGACTTCGAGCGGGCCCGTACCGCGCTGCTGTACGGCAAGTGGCTGCGCCGGCGCCGCAGACCCCGTGAGGCCCGCGGCCGCCTCGGTGCCGCGCTGGCTAGGCTTCGAGCGCTGCGGCGCCGGCGTCTGGGCCGCGCAGGCACGCGACGAACTCCGCGCCCTCGGGGCGGCCCCGCGGGACCCCGGCACCGGAGCCGGAACACCGGCCCGCCTCGGCCGCCTGACCCCGCAGCAACTGCGCATCGCGCGGCAGGTCGCCGAGGGCGCCACCAATCGCGAGGTCGCGCTGACCCTCGCGGTGAGCACCCGCACCGTCGACTACCACCTCCGCAAGGTCTTCGCCGCCCTCGGCGTACGGTCCCGCCTGGAGCTGGCCCGGATGGTCGGGCAGGCCGAGCGGGCCGAGGAGGCGCAGGCGGCCCAGGACGCGCGCGGAGCCGGACACCAGGAAAAGACCGGTGCACAACCCTAGGGACCGACCGGACGGTATGCCATCCTTCGGGGCAGGACGAGTCAGGGGGCAGGCCCGGCGCGGCGGGACGGCCCGTCGCGGGAAGGCGCCTCCGCAAGCCCTGCCCCGGGGAGGACCGCGATGCAGCACGCCGTACGGTCACGAGCAGCGATCCGCACCGGGCTGACGCCCGTTCCACGCCCGCGGACACCCGGAGTCACGTCGTTGATCGACGCCGACGCCCTGCGTGTCCTGCACCGGGCCGCCCGCGCCCTGCTCGACGACCTGCCCGACCTGACCGACCGGCTGATGGCGCTGCTGCGGGAGCAGGAGCCCGCCTACCGGGCCGCCCTCACCCAGGACCCCACCGCCACCTGGCAGGAGGCCCACCGCTCCCTGCGGCACAGCGTGGCCTCGCTGCTCGACCCGCGCGGCGCCCGGGACGCGGCCCGCCGCTGCTCCTGGCGGATCGGCGCCGCCCGCGCGGAGCAGGGACTCCCGCTGGACGCCCTGCTGCACGCCTTCCGCCTGGGCGGCTCGCTGGTGTGGCAGCGGCTGGTCGAGGAGACCTCCAGGGCCGCCCCGGAGGACGTGCGGCTCCTCGTGCACGTGGCCGCGGACGTGTGGAACTTCGTCGACGAGCACTGCACCCTCGTCGCGGACGCCTACCGGCAGACCGAGTGGCAGATCGGCCGCCGCCGCGAGAACCGGGTCCGGCAGCTGGCCGCCGGCCTGCTCGACGGCACCGGTCGCATCGCCGACCTGCCCGAGGCCGCCCGGGCCCTCGGCCTCCCGGAGCACGGCCGGTACGTCGTCGTCGCCGTCGCCGGCGGGCCACCGGCCCGGCCCGACGCCGCCCGCGCCGCCGTACCGCCCGGGAGCCGGGTCCACTGGCACGCCGGGGCGGAGGCCGACTACGGCATCGTCTCGCTCGGCGACCAGGACGGGCTCCCGGAACCGCACCGGCCGGAGGCCGCGCAGGACGTCCCCGCCCCCGTCCCGGTCCCCGGCCTCCGGATCGGTGTCGGCAGCCCGGTCGACGGACTCGCCGCCGTCGGGGACGCCCGTCGGCTCGCGGACACGGCCCTGACCATCTGCCCCCCGGCCGGGGGCACCGTACGACTGGCCGACCAGCTCCCCGCCGCCCTGGTCGTCTCCAGCCCCGAGCTGGGCCGGGCCCTCGCCGAGAAGGTGCTCGGCCCCCTGCTCCGCCTGGAGTCCGCCGACCGCGAGGTGCTCCTCGACACCCTCACCACCTGGCTCGACTGCGACGGTTCCGCCCAGCGCGCCGGCGAACGCCTCTACTGCCACCGCAACACGGTCCTCAACCGCCTCCGCCGCTGCGAGCAGCTCACCGGCCGGTCCCTGGCCCGCCCGGCCGACCTGGTCGAGTTCAGCCTGGCCCTGACGGCGCGACGCGTCCTGCCCGACTGAGGCACCCGGCGACCGACGCCTGAACCGACCGCAGCCACCGCCCGACTCAGGTACCGCGGCCCGGCGGCGTCGCCCCCGTCGTCCGGATCCGCCCTGCCCCCGTCCGGTACGCGGCGCTCGGCTGCCCCGGGCCGTTGCCGCGGCAGACGGTCTCCCGGCGTTCCCGCACCGCCCCCGGCTCCAGTGCCGCAGCCGGGCGGCGGTGTCCCCGGCCGTTCGGGGCCGCCCCGCGAGGCCTGCTTCTGGGCATCCGCACAGACTCTGCGCCCGCGGACTGGGACCCCGCAGCGACCCTGCCGGACCACCCTGTACGGCCCCCGGGGTCCGTGCTGTCGTGAGCTCCCCCCTTCACCCGTCACCGTGCCGTTCCGGCCCGGTCCCAAGGAGCCGCGATGCCCGCAGCACCACCGGACGGCGCGCCCGCGCTGCACGTCGAGAGCCTCGACGTCACGTACGGGCGCGCACTGTCCGCCCTCCGCTCCGTGTCCCTGACCGTCCCGCACGGCGCCGTCGTCGCCCTGCTCGGAGCCAACGGCGCCGGCAAGACGACGCTGCTGCGGGCCGTCTCGGGCACCCTGCGCCTGCACCGCGGCGCGATCACGGCCGGCCGGGTCCGCTACGGCGACACGGTCCTGGACGGCCGGGACCCGGTCGCCGCCGTACGCGCCGGAGTCGTCCAGGTGCCCGAGGGCAGGCGGGTGTTCGCCGGACTCACCGTCGACGAGAACCTCCGGGCCGGCGGGCTCGGCCTGAACCGTCGCGCCCCCGCCCAGGTCCGCGAGGCCAGGGAGCGCGTCTTCACCCTGTTCCCGAGGCTCGCCGAGCGCACCCGCCAGGCCGCCGGTCTGCTGTCCGGCGGGGAACAGCAGATGCTCGCCATCGGCCGGGCCCTGATGGCCGCGCCCCGCCTGCTCCTGCTCGACGAGCCCTCGCTCGGGCTCGCCCCGATGATGGTCGACCGCATCGCCGAGGTCGTCCGCGAGATCAACGCCCAGGGCACCGCCGTCCTCCTCGTCGAACAGAACGCCGGCATGGCCCTGTCGCTCGCCGAGCACGCCCACGTCCTGGAGGTCGGCGAGGTCCGGCTGTCCGGCGCCGCCGCCGACCTCGCGCGGACGGACGCCGTACGCCGCCTCTACCTCGGCGAGACCACCGAGGGCGCCGACGGCAAGGGGGCCGCGTGACCGCCTCCGCCGCCGCACCGCCCGCACTCGACGTGCGGGGCGTGACCGTGCGCTTCGCCGGTCTCCTCGCCCTCGACGACGTCTCCTTCACCGTCGCCCCCGGCACCGTGCACGCCGTCATCGGCCCCAACGGCGCCGGCAAGTCCACCTGCTTCAACGTCCTGTCGGGCCTGTACCGGCCCACCGCGGGCACCGTACGGCTCGGCGCCGCCGAACTGACCCGGCTCGCCCCGCACCGGATCGCCGCCCTGGGCGTCGCCCGCACCTTCCAGAACATCGTCACCACCCAGGGCACCGTCGCCGACAACCTGATGCTCGGCCGGCACGCCCTGTCCCGCGCCGGTTTCACCGCCAGCGCCCTGCGTCTGCCGCGCGCCCGGCGCGAACAGCGCGCCCATCTCGCCAAGGCCCGCGAGATCGCCGAACTCACCGGCCTCGGCGCCCACTTCGACTCACCCGTCGCGCTGCTGTCGTACGGCGACCGCAAACGCGTGGAACTCGCCCGCGCCCTGTGTCTGGAGCCCCGTGTCCTGCTGCTCGACGAACCCGTGGCCGGCATGAACGCCGCCGAACGCACCCGCATGACCGCAGTCGTCCGGGAGATCCGTGCCGAACTCGGCCTGTCCGTCGTGCTGGTCGAGCACGACATGGGCCTGGTCATGCGGCTCGCCGACGAGGTGACCGTCCTCGACTTCGGCCGGGTCGTCGCGCACGGCACCCCCGACGAGGTCCGCCGCGACCCCGAGGTGCTCCGCGCCTACCTCGGCACCGCCACGACGGGGGAGGACGCGGCATGACCGGCTTCCTGGACAGTCTGCTGGGCGGCCTCGCCCTGGGCTCCGTGTACGCCCTGATCGCCCTCGGCTTCGTCACCATCTTCAAGGCCTCCGGAGTCCTGAGCTTCACCCACGGCTCGCTGCTGCTGCTCGGCGGGTACCTCGTCGCCGTCCTCCACGACGACATCGGCTTCGCCGGAGCGCTGGCCGTCGCGGTGCTCGTGACGGCGGCCGTGGCCGGGGCGCTGGACCGGCTGGTGCTGCAACGCGTCGGCGGGACCGACCCGCACGCCGCCCACGTCCAGACCATCGTCACCATCGGCGTCGACATCGTCCTGGTCACCGACCTCGCCCGGCGCATCGGCGGCGACCTGCTGCCGCTCGGCGACCCCTGGGGCTCCGCCGTGACCGACCTCGGTCCGGTGACCGTGGCCGACAGCCGCATCGCCGCGATCCTGGTCTCCGCCGTCGCCATCGGCGGCGCCTTCGCCCTCTTCCGGTACACCCCCTGGGGCCTGTCGCTGCGCGCGGCGGCCGAGGACCGGGAGGCCGCCGCCCTCATGGGCGTACGGCTCACCCGCGTACGCACCGCCGCCTGGTGCCTGGCCGGCGCCCTCGCCGCCCTCGCCGCCGTCTTCCTGGTCGCCTTCCCGGCGCCCGGCCTCGAACGCACCACCGGGCAGATCGCGCTGAAGGCCTTCCCGGCCGCCATCCTCGGCGGCATGACCTCCCCGGTCGGCGCCCTGGTCGGCAGCATGCTGATCGGCCTCACCGAGGCGTTCGTCGCCGGTTACCAGTCCGACCTGCACGTCCTCGGCGAGGGCTTCGGCGACGTCGCGCCGTACGCCGTGATGGTGCTGGTCCTGCTGGTGCGTCCGGCCGGACTCTTCGCGGCGAAGGGAGCGGCCCGTGTCTGACCCGCGCCCCCTCCTCCTCAAGCGCGGCCCGCTGCTGCTGACCGCACTGCTCCTGTGCGCCCTGCCCTTCTACCTGGACGCCTTCTGGCTGCGCATCGGCCTGTTCTCCATGGCCGCGGCCATCGGCGCCGTCGGACTCGGTCTGCTCAGCGGCACCGCCGGGCAACTCTCCCTCGGGCACGCCTTCTTCCTGGCCGTCGGCGCCTACGGCTACGTCTGGCTGGCGGGCGAGCCCGGCCCCGGGCTGCCGCCCGCCGTCGCCGCCGTCCTCGCCGTCCTGCTCGCCGGGGCCGCGGGCGGGCTGTTCAGCCCCGTCGCCGGACGCGTGAAGGGCATCTACCTCGGCGTCGCCACCCTCGCCCTGGTCTTCCTCGGCCACCACGTCCTGCTCACCGCGGACTCCGTCACCGGCGGCTTCAACGGCCGCTCCGTGCCGCCGCTGGAACTGGGCGGCTTCACTTTCGCCGAGTCGGGCCCCGAACTCACCGTCCTGGGCGTGCCGTTCGGCGCCGAGGAAAGGCTCTGGTACCTGGGCCTGGCCCTGTTCGCCGTCACCTGGTTCACCGCGCGCGGACTGCTGCGCGGACGGCCCGGACGCGCCCTGACGGCGGTGCGCGACAGCGAGACCGCGGCCTCCGTGATGGGGGTGCACGTGGCCCGGTACCGCTCGGCCGCGTTCGTCGTCTCGTCGATGTACGCGGGCCTCGCCGGCGTCCTGCTCGCCCTCTCCTTCCGCCGCGTGGTGCCCGACTACTTCTCCCTCGCCCTCTCCGTCGACTACCTCGCCATGATCGTCATCGGCGGTCTCGGCTCGGTGGCCGGAGCCACCGCCGGAGCCGTCTTCGTCACCGCGCTGCCCCTGCTGATGACCCGCTACGCCGACCAGCTGCCCCTGGTCGCGGCGCCCGGGTCCGGCGGCGGCTCGATCGGCCCGACCGAGGCGTCCCGCTACCTCTACGGCGCGGCGATCGTCGTGATCCTCCTCTACGCCCCCGACGGCCTGCACGGACTGGCCCGCCGCATCCGCGCCCGCCTGCGCCGCCGTGCGCCCGTCACCGGCCCACCCGGCACCGGCCCCGCGTCCGGACCCGACCCCGACGCCCCTTCCGGCACCACAGGCACCACCGGCACCACCGGCACCGACGACACCTCCGCACGAGCCAAGGAGCACACCCCGTGAACGTCAAGCACCCCAGGCCCCGCACCACCCGGACCGCCGCCCTGGCCGCGGCCCTGGCCGCCGTGCTGCTCGCGGGCACCGCCTGCAGCTCCAAGGCCGACGGCGGGAGCACCGACGACGCCGCCGACGGCGTCAAGTCCGGCCCCGGAGTCAGCGAGAAGAGCATCAGACTCGGCGCCCTGACCGACCTCACCGGCCCCTACGCCACCCTGGGCAAGAGCATCGTGCAGGCCCAGCAGATGTGGGCCGACGAGACCAACGCCGCGGGCGGCATCTGCGGACGCAAGGTCGAGATCGTGGTCAAGGACCACGGCTACGACGTGCAGAAGGCGGTCACCGCCTACGCCGACATCGCCCCCGATGTCGTGGCGCTGCCCCAGGTCATCGGCTCCCCGGTGGTCGCCGCCCTGCTCGACGACATCGAGCGCGACCACATGCTGACCTTCCCGCAGGCCTGGGCGGCCTCCCTGCTCGGCCGGGACTCCGTCCAGGTCCTCGGCACCACCTACGACCTCGACATGATCGCCGCCGTCGACTTCCTCACCCGTACCAAGAAGCTCGCCAAGGGCGACACCATCGGCCACGTCTACTTCGAGGGGGACTACGGCGCCAACGCGCTGGAGGGCTCCGAGTGGGCCGCCGAACAGGCGGGGATGAAGGTCGCCGGGCAGAAGATCAAAGCCACGGACACCGACCTGACCGCGCAGGTGTCCGCCCTGAGCAAGGCCGGGGTGAAGGCGATCCTGATCAGCGCGGGCCCCGCCCAGACCGCCTCCCTGGCCGGCGTGGCCGCCGCCCGCGGTCTGCAGGTGCCGATCGTCAGCAGCGCGCCCGGCTACGCGCCGCAGCTGCTGAAGACGCCCGCGGCGCCGGCGCTGGAAGCCATGGTGCACGTGGTGAGTGCCGCGCCGGCGGTCAGCTCCGACCTGCCGGGCGTCAAGAAGATGGTCGCCTCCTACCAGAAGGCGTACCCGGGCGAGCCGGTCGACTCGGGGGTGCTCTCCGGATACAACGCCGCCCAACTGACCGGAGCCGACCTGAAGAAGGCCTGCGAGGGCGGCAGCCTCACCCGGCAGGACGTGGTCAAGGCGCACCGCTCGCAGAAGAACGCCGACACCGGCCTCGGCACCCCGCAGAACTTCACCTACGTGACCGCGCCGGCCAGCCGGTCGACGTACGTGCTGAAGCCCGACGCCAAGGCGCTCGGCGGCCTGGTCGGTGTGGAGGAGGCCCACAAGGCGCCCGAAGTGGACGCGTACCTGGCCGGTCGCGGCTGACCCGATCGAGTGGCCGTCAACTGGACCGGATGACAACGGGTTTGACGGCCACCCGGTCCGGCCTCTGGTTTGGCTGACCACTAGGTCTTTAGGATGTACTGTCTGTCATGCCAGTCCAGTTGGCGCCGGTACGGAGCTGGGGGAACGATGCAAGCCGACAAGCAGCTGTCCACGGAGATCGACGCCAACGTGCCGACAGCGGCACGTATGTACGACTTCTACCTGGGCGGCAAGGACAACTACGCGGCCGACCGGGCCGCCGTCGGCGAACTCGACAAGGTCGTCCCCAGCACGCGGCGGCTGGCGCTGAACAACCGGCGCTTCCTCCAGCGGGTCGTCCGCGTCCTCGCCGAGGACTACGGCATACGCCAGTTCCTCGACCACGGCTCCGGCCTGCCCACGCAGGACAACGTGCACCAGGTCGCCCAGCGCGTCGCCCCCGACTCCCGCGTCGTCTACGTCGACAACGACCCGATGGTGCTGGTCCACGGCCGGGCGCTGCTCGACCAGAACGACCAGACCGCCGTCATCCACGCCGACATGCGGGCGACGGAGGAGATCTTCTCCCACCCGGACACCCGGCGCCTGATCGACTTCTCGCAGCCGGTCGCCGTGCTGTTCAACTCGGTGTTCCACTGCATCCCGGACAGCGACACGGACGGTCCCCAGGCGGTCGTCCGCCGGGTGACCGAGCGGCTCGCGCCCGGCAGCTTCGCGGTGATGTGCCAGTTGGTCAGCGAGGACGCCGAGGTGCGGAAGTTCGTCACGGACTTCATGGACCAGGCGACGCAGGGCCACTGGGGCCGGGTGCGGGAGCCCAAGGACGTCGAGGCACTCTTCGAGGGCATGGACATCCTGGAGCCGGGGCTCGTGGAGGTCTCCACCTGGCGGCCCGACACCGAGGTGGCGCCTCGTCAGCTCACCGACGAGTGGATCGAGTTCGGCGGACTGGGGCGTCTGCGCTGACGACGGCCGGGCCGGTCGCCCGCACGAGAGCACCACGGACACGACGGAGGAGGGGCCACGCGCGCCGCGCGTGGCCCCTCCTCCGTCGTGTCCGTGCCGCTACTTGTCGGAGTAGCGCGTCGCCATCGTCTCGCGCAGCCGCTCCAGTGACTCCCGCGGAGTGAGCGCCTCGTCGGCCAGCCGGTCCAGCGCGACCCGGTACTCCTCCGTCTCGTCCTGGTCCTCCAGGAAGTTGGCGCTCCTGATGTGCTCCAGGTAGACCACGTCCGGCAGGCTGGTGCCACCGAAACGCAGATAGGGGACGGGGATCGCGGGCGCCGACGCGTTCGTCACGTCCAGCGGCACGATCTGCAGCGTCACATGGGGAAGCTTCGCCATCGCGGCCAGGTGGGCGAGCTGCTCCCGCATGACCTCGCGGCTGCCCAGCACACGCAGCAGCACGGACTCGTCGATGATCGCCCACAGCTGCGGCGCGTCCTTGCGGTCCAGCAACTGGGCCCGACGCTGGCGCAGTTCGACCCGGCGTCCGACCTCGCTCGCCGGTGCGTTCGGCAGGCCGCGCCTGACCACGGCATCGGTGTAGGCCTCGGTCTGCAGCAGACCGGGGACGTACTGGATCTCGAAGGTGCGGATGGTCGCCGCGGCCTCCTGGAGGCCGACCAGGCGGTCGAACCACTCGGGCATCAGGCGCTTGTCGTACCGCTGCCACCAGCCCGGTTCGCCCGCCCGCTGCAACAGCTTGAGCAGTACCGAGGCCTCGTACGGATCGGTGTCGTACTTCTCCAGCAGCGCCCGGACATCGGTCTCCGTGGGAGGCCTGCGGCCCTTGCCCGACTCGATGCGCGAGAGCTTCGCGGCGCTGAAGCCGAGCGCGCGTGCGGCCTGGTCCTGGGAGAGGCCGGCATCCTCCCGGAAGCCCGCCAGCTGCACGCCGACGAGCATCTTCAGCAGGGTCGGAGCCGGCTCGGCCCGATCCAGATAGGGTTCGAGACGGGAGATGCGATGCGACGCGGCGGACATCCTGGCTCCCAGCAGACCGGCAGACTTGAAGGAAAGACTATCTCATCCCTTCGGTGCCCACCGCATCCGCCCGCGGAAATCGGGTAGTTGGGCTCCGCTTCCGGGGTCGCCGCGCCACCCGCGCCCTACACCAGGTGGTCGAACTCGCCGTCCTTCGCCCCCGCCAGGAACGCCGCCACCTCGGCCGGGGTGTAGACGAGCGCGGGGCCGTCGGGGTCCCGGGAGTTGCGCATCGCGATGCCTCCGTCCACGAGGGCGACCTCGACGCAGTTGCCCTCGGCGTTGCTGTGCCGACTCTTCTTCCAGCAGGCGTCCAACAAGCTGGCCTGCACTCCGTTGCGCACTGGTGGCACCGCGGTCTCCTTGCTGTTCGGGGGAGCGGACCGAGTCGTACCGGTCCCCGAGCGCCCCCATCCGACTTTTTTCGCGCAATTTCTCGTGCAATTGCACGCGAGCGCTCTAAGCGTGGATAATAGCCGTGGCGTCAACCCCCCGGTCGACGCCCCGTTCTGACGTCGCATCAGGGAGATGCTGTGCCGTCACCTGCGCATCCAACGCTCCGGTCGCCCGGCGAACCCGTGTCGGAGGCAGGCGCGACGACCCGCTCCGGAGGGCTCCCGTACCCGGTGCGAGCCACCGCCGGCCGGGCCGTCCCGCCGTCGTCCGCCCCGCACGCGAGCCGTCCCGCCCGCGGCGGCCGCCCGACCGCCGCCGTACTGCGCGTCGCGTGCAGCGGGGAGGGGTTCGCCCGGGCCCGGGTCTTCACGCGGGACACCCTGCGCGGGTGGTCGCTCGACCACCTCGGTGACGACGCGGTCCTCGTGATCACCGAACTCGTCTCCAACGCACTGACGCACGCGGTGCCGCCGTCGGTGGCCGACGGGCCGGAGATCAGGCTCGGACTCGCCCTGGGCACCGGCCGGCTGACGCTGACCGTCTCCGATCACGGGGACAACGCGCCCCGGTTCGACCCGTCCGACGGCTCCGCACTCCGGGAGCACGGACGCGGCCTGTGCATCGTCGACGCCCTCGCCGAGGAGTGGGGCTGGACCCCGCGCCCGCCGGCGGGCAAGACGGTCTGGGCCGCGTTGTCGACCCGCCCCCTCACCTGACCCGACTGCCGCGGAAGGGCCCCACACCATGCGCAGCGCTCCGACACCCGAGCCGAGCATCCGGCGCACCGACCGTCAGACGCCGCCCGGCTCCCCCCGTGCCACCACCCTGCTCGCAGGCCTGGACGGCGTGCCCTGGAGCGACATCCAGGACTCCACCGGCTCGGCGGCGGCCATTCCGCGGCTGCTGCGCAAGGTCGCCCGGGGCGACGCCGAAACCGCCCGCGCCGCCCTCGGCGACCTGCGCAGGCGTATCTGCCAGTACGGCTTCGTCGTCGAGCAGGCGACCGCCGCGACCGTGCCCTTCCTGTGGGAGCTGGCGCAGCGGCCCCAGGTGAGCTGCCGGGCTCAGATCATCCAGCTGCTCAAGAACATCGCCGACGCCCGGCAGTGGGAGACCACCGCCACCGCCTACCCCAAGCTGCTCAACCACCGGGAGAACCCGGTGGCCTGGGAGCGCGCGGCGCGGCAGGCCGTCCGCGCCCGACGGGACGGACTGGAGCGGCTGCTGGCGGAGGACGACACCGAGATCATGCGCGCCACCAGCGAACTCGCCCGCACCCTCGGGGACTGAGACCGGCACCCACCCGGACCGGGACCCGCGCCCTCCACGGGGGAGAAGGCGCGGGTCCCTCCCAAGGCGCGGAACGGTGTGGCGTGCTCCCGGCCGACAGGGTAGGAAAGCGCGGGAAGCAAGCGCTTGCCCCACTCGGTCACCAGGAGGACCACGCCGATGGCGTCGTCGATGGAAAAGCCGCTCGATCACCGCTACCGGGGCGAACACCCGATACGCACGCTCGTCTACCTGTTCCGCGCCGACCGCCGCCGACTGGCCGGCGCGGTCGCCGTCTTCACCGTCAAGCACAGCCCGATCTGGCTGCTGCCCCTCGTCACCGCCACCATCGTCGACACCGTGGTCCAGCACGGTCCGATCACCGACCTGTGGACCAGCACCGGGCTCATCATGTTCATCCTGGTGGTCAACTACCCGCTGCACCTGTTCTACGTCCGCCTCCTGTACGGCAGCGTGCGCCGCATGGGCACCGCCCTGCGGTCCGCGCTGTGCACGCGCATGCAGCAGCTCTCCATCGGCTACCACTCGCGGGTCAGCGCGGGCGTGCTGCAGGCCAAGGTGGTCCGGGACGTGGAGACGGTGGAGCAGATGGTGCAGCAGACCGCCGAGACCGGGCTGGGCGCGTTCACCGTGCTCACCGGCGGCCTCGTCATCATCGCCGTGCGCACCCCGGAGTTCCTGCCCGTCTTCCTCGTCGTGGTCCCCGCGGCCTCCCTCCTGGTGGCCCGCCTCCGCGCCCGGCTGCGCACCCACAACGAACGCTTCCGCCACGAGGTGGAGGCCCTGTCCTCCCGGGTCACGGAGATGACCCGGCTCATCCCGGTCACCCGGGCCCACGGCCTGGAGGGCAAGGCGCTGCGCCGCATGGACGGCACCCTGGACCGGCTGCTGACCTCCGGGATGCGCCTGGACCTGGTCAACGGCCGTTTCGGTTCGCTGTCCTGGGTCGTGCTCAACGTGGTCGGCGTCCTGGTGCTGGCGGGTGCCGCGCTGATCTCGTACTACGACGTCTGGGGCGTCACCGCGGGTGACGTCGTCATGCTCAGCGCCTTCCTGACCACTCTCACCAACTCCACGACGACGCTGGCGGGCCTCGCCCCCGTCATCACCAAGGGCCTGGAGTCCGTCCGCTCGGTCGGCGAGGTGCTGCAGGCCCCCGAACTGGAGGACAACGAGGGCAAGAAGGAGCTGACCGCACTGCGCGGAGCCGTCGCCTTCGAGGGCGTCGGGCACCTCTACGACAGCGACGGACGGCCCGCCGTCAGCGACTTCACCCTCTCCGTCGAGCCCGGCGAGACCATCGCGCTGGTCGGCGCGTCCGGCGCCGGCAAGTCCACCGTCCTCAACCTGGTGATCGGCTTCCTGCGGCCGACCTCGGGGCGGCTGCTGCTCGACGGCCACGACATGAACACCCTCGACCTGCGCACCTACCGGCGTTTCGTCTCGGTGGTGCCGCAGGAGTCCATCCTGTTCGACGGCACCATCCGGGAGAACGTCGCCTACGGCATGGACGAGGCCGACGAGGAGACGGTGCGTGGCGCCCTGCGCGACGCCAACGCCCTGGAGTTCGTCGACCGGTTGCCGCGGGGCCTGGACACCCTGGTCGGGGAGCACGGGGCCCGGCTGTCCGGCGGGCAGCGCCAGCGGCTGGCCATCGCCCGCGCGCTGATCAGGGACCCCCGGGTGCTCGTCCTGGACGAGGCCACCTCGGCGCTGGACACCCGCTCGGAGGCGCTCGTCCAGCAGGCGCTGGCCCGGCTGCTGCGCGGCCGCACCACCTTCGTCGTGGCGCACCGGCTGTCGACGGTGCGGGGTGCGGACCGGATCGTGGTGATGGGCGAGGGGCGCATCCAGGAGATCGGCACGCACGAGGAACTGCTGGCCGGGGGAGGGGCGTACGCCGCACTCCACAGCGGTCAGGTCGCCTGAGCGCCTGCGAGTCCCTCCCTCACGCCCGCGCGGAGGGGCCGCCGAGGACCCGAGCGGTGTAGTCGGCGAGCTGGGCGCGCATCCGCTCGCGGGACACGCCCGGCCGGCCGGCCAGGTGCTCGACGAGGTCGGCGCGGACCGCGGCGAGGAGCGCGTGGGCGGCGAACTCCCCGTCGTCGAGGCCGGGCACCTCCTCCAGCACCGCACGGAGCAGGCCGTGCCAGCGCTCGTAGTGTCCGGCGCCGTAGGGGCTGTCGCGCCCCGCGGCCTCCAGCGCCAGCGCCAGGCCCCGGTTGTCGAGCTTGAAGCACAGGATCGCGTCGAGCAGGGCGGCGACCCGCTCCCGCGGCGGGGTGCCGGGGCCGAGCGGCGGTGGACCCGTCTCGACGGCCTCCTCGACCGGTTCGAGCCGCGCCGCGTACAGCGCCGCGACCAGTCCGACCCGGTCGCCGAAGGCCCGGAAGAGGGTTCCTTTGCCGACCCCGGCCGCGGTCGCGACGTCGGCCATGGTGACGTCGTCGGGGCTCTCGCAGCGTACGAAGAGCTCGTCGGCGGCGGCGAGGACGGCGGCCCGGTTGCGGGCCGCGTCCTTGCGGGGCTTGCGCTCGGTCACGGGGTCTCCTGCGTCGAAGGAGTGGGGGCTGTTGCAAAAGTGGACCGCCGGTCCGTATTGTTTGAAGCGGACCGACGGTCCGCATTCTATGCGACGAACGCGCCGGGAAGGCGCGATGCAGAGGAGCACACCCATGTCCACCCCCGTCCCCCACCCCTCCGAAGCGCCCGCCACCGCGTCGGACCTGTTCCGGCACGGGCTGCGCCTGCTGCTGGACAAGGACATCGACGCCTGGGTCGGCCTGTGGGCCGACGACGGTGTGGCGGAGTTCCCCTTCGCCCCCGACGGCTGGCCGCGGCGACTCGAAGGGCGGGAGGCGGTCGCCGCCTACATGCGCCACTACCCCGACCACATCGACCTGCACGACTTCCCCGAACTGCGGATCCACGAGACGACCGACGCACGCACCGTCGTGGTGGAGATGCGCGGCGTGGGCCGGCTGGTGCGGACGGACGCCCCCTTCGACATGACCTACATCGTCGTAGTGACCGTCGAGGACGGGCGGTTCACGTCCTACCGTGACTACTGGAACCCACTGGCAGTGCTGGAACCCGGCGCCGGCTTCGCCGCAGGCACCCGATGACCGGCATCGGCACGACACTGGTCGTCGGCGCCACCGGCACGACCGGGAGCCGCACCACCGCGCGGCTGGTCGGCGCCGGTCACCGGGTGAAGGCCGCCGGACGGCGCGCGGCCCCGGTGCCGGGCGCGGAGCCGGTCCGTTTCGACTGGTACGACGCCGCCACGCACGAAGCCGCCCTCGACGGAACGGACCGGGTCTACCTCGTCCCGCCGGTGGGCGACACGGATCCGGCCGCGGTCATGCTGCCCTTCCTGCGCCGCGCCCGCGCGGCCGGCGTGCGTCGCGCCGTGCTGCTCAGCTCCTCCGCCGTTCCCGAGGGCGGCCCGGCGGTCGGCGCGGTGCATCGCGAACTGCCCGGCCTGTTCGACCAGTGGGCCGTGCTCCGGCCCTCCTGGTTCATGCAGAACTTCACCGGCGCCCACGCCCACGCCGACGGCATCCGCCGGCACGGCACCATCTGGACCGCCGCCGGGAGCGGCCGGGTGGCCTTCGTCGACGCCGACGACATCGCCGCCGTCGCCGTGCACGCCCTCACCGACGACCGCGCACCCAACACCGATCTCGTCCTCACCGGCCCCGAGGCCCTCGACCACGACGAGATCGCCGCCGTCCTCACCCGGGCCGGCGGCAGGCCGGTCGTCCACCGCCGCCTGACCCCCGAGGAGTTGCGCGCCCGACTCGCGAGCGTGGTGCCACCGGACTTCGCCGCGCTCCTCGCCGACCTGGACCGGGCGATCGCCCAAGGGGCCGAGGACCGCACCACCGACACCGTCGAACGCGTCACCGGCCGCCCGCCGCGCGCTTTCCGGGAGGTGGTGGAAAGGGAGTCGGCAGAGCGTTGAACGCCCGGATCCGGTCAATTGCGGGCGGGGGTGGGCGCGGTGCGATTGTGACGGCGGGGGCCGGGCATACGCAGCGAAAGTCGAGAGAGGGGCGCTTCGTGCTCGAACCGGACCCGAAGGTCGTCAGGGAGTTGCTGACGCGGTACGCAACGCTGCGGATCGCTCAGGCCGAGCGGCCGCGGCCCGCGGTGACGCGGGAACTGACGGACGTCAGTTACACACTGTGCGTGATGCTGGCGACGAACAGTGTCCACGACGCGGTGGCGAAGGCGGACGCGCTGCTGCTCGCCAAGGGACGCGCGACACCGGAGGCGTGCCCGGCGGACGCCGACGGGGAGAGCGGCCTGTCACTGGCCGTGTGACACCCCGAGCGGGACCTCGGAGCCGTCCGGCGACGCGGAGGTCTTCGCCCGGAAGGCGGCGCGATAGGCGTAGGGCGTCGTGCCCACCACCCGGCGGAACCGCTCGCGGAAGGCCGTGGGGGAGCCGAAACCCGCCTGCCGGGCGATCCGTTCGACCGACTGGTCCCCGTTCTCCAGCAGGTACTGGGCGCGCCGCACCCGGGACCGCAGCAGCCACTGCAGGGGAGTGGTGCCCGTCTGCTCGCGGAACCGGCGGCTGAAGGTGCGCTCGCTCATGCCCGAACGCGCCGCCATCGCCCCGAGGGTGACCTCCCCGGCCAGATTGTCCTCGATCCACCGGAGAACCGGCTCCAACTCCGAACCCCGCGGCACCGGCGGATGCTCGTGCACGATGAACTGCGCCTGCCCGCCCTCCCGTTCCAGTGGTACGACACACATGCGGGCGGCGTGCGCGGCCACGGCCGACCCCAGGTCCCGGCGGATCATGTGCAGGCACATGTCCAGACCGGCGGCCGCGCCCGCCGAGGTGAGGATCTGCCCGTTGTCGACGTAGAGGACGTCCGGACGTACGTCCACCCGCGGATGACGGCGGGCCAGTTCCGCGGCCGCCATCCAGTGGGTGGTGGCCCGCAGCCCGTCCAGCAGCCCGGCCCGGGCGAGCACGAAGGCACCCACGCACACCGACGCGATCCGCGTCCCCGCGCCGGCCGCCCGGCGCAGCGCCTCGAGGACGCGGTCGGACGGCGGGCCGGACTCCTCGGAGCGTCCCGGCACGATGATCGTGTCCGCGGTCTCCAGCGCTTCCAGGCCCCGGTCGATCCGCAGGGCGAGTCCCTCGGTACGCACCTCGGCCGACTCCGCGCACAGGCTCACCCGGTAGGGACTGCGGCCGTCGGGCAGCCGTGTCCAGTCGAAGGCCTGCATGGGCGCCGCCATGTCGAACGGCACCACGTCGTCGAGGACCAGGATCGCGACCGAGTGCATGCGGAGCAGCTTAGGCGGGTTCCCGCCGGCCACAGAGGCCCAGATGGATCCCGGGTCTGCTCGCCGTCCCCTGGTGGAGGGCCTGGCGAGATCCCGTCGGAAGCTGTCGTTTCAGCCTCTGGGCGACCGCTCGCCGCCTTCCTACCGTGGTTCTCGATCACCGCATCGCCCGATCCCCCGGAGCCCGCCCCATGACCAAGATCCTGCTGTCCCTGCACGTCCTGGCGGCCATCGTCGCCGTCGGACCGGTCACCGTCGCGGCCAGCATGTTCCCGGCCGCCGCCCGGCGGGTGCCGGTGGCGGCCACCGTCGGGGGAGCGGACGGGGCGGCAGCCGGGGATGCCGGGGGCGTCGGCACCGTCCGGCTGCTGCACCGCATCTGCCGGGTCTACGCCGGTCTGGGCATCGCGGTGCCGGTCCTGGGCTTCGCCACCGCCGCCGCGATGGGCGTGCTGTCGGACGCCTGGCTCGTCGCGTCCATCACCCTCACGGCCGTCGCCGCGGGACTCCTGGCCGCCTTCGTGCTGCCGGGCCAGGAGGAACTGCTGGAGGAACTGGCCGACGGGCGGCCGGTCGAACGGGCCCGCACGGCCCGGCTCGCCATGTTCACCGGCGTGTTCAACCTGCTGTGGGCGACCGTGACCGTCCTCATGATCGTGCGGCCCGGCTCCACGACCGGCGCCTGAGCCCCCGTTCACATCCTGGCGGAATGCGCACCACCACGTGAACGGGCGCCTAGACTGCTCAGTCGCGCCTCCGTGCGGGGGCGGACGACACGAAAGGCACGTTGACGGGTGTTCCAGGATTCCCCCATCTACGACCGACTCGTCGCCGAACGCGGTGACGTCCCCGAGCAGGTGCGGCGGGACGCCGAGCGTGTGAGCAGGGAACTGGAGGTGGTCATGCGTCCGCTGCGCGCCCCCGGGCACCTGCCCGGCGCCGAGCGTCAGCCGTCCCCCGGCGCCGGCTGGCAGCGCACCGCCCTGCTGCCCGGCCCGCGCCCGCACTGACGGCCGCACCCCACCTCACCCGACCGCCGCCGCGTCGGGACCGCCCGGCTCCACCGCGTCCTCGGCGCCGGGCCGGGCCAGCCAGTCGGCGATGGTGCGGGCGATCGGCTGGCCGGTGTCCACCTCGACGAAGCCGAACTGCCCGGACTGGTTGCATTCGAGGAACCACCAGGTGCCGTCGCCGTCCTCGGCGAAGTCGAGGGCGCCGTAGGCCAGTCCGGCCGCCCGGAGGTAGCCGCGGACCGCCTCGGCGACGCGCGGGGGCACCTCGGCCGGCCGCCACGGCTCGCCCGACCCGGCGAAGCGGACGTCCACCTCGTCGGGGTCCAGGCTCGCCAGTGCCGTCTTGCGGGCGGCCAGCAGCTCCTCGCCGACGACGGTCAGCCGGATGTCGGCCCGCTTGGCGACCCGGCGTTGCAGCAGTGTCGGGCCGTGCGCGACGGCGGAGAAGTCGGCCTCGGGCGGGACCCGGCTGGTCGGCACCGCCAGCGGCGGATCCTGCGGGTGGGCGCCCGAGACGGGCTTGACCACCAGATCCGGGTAGCGCTCGGCGAACTCGCGCGCCGCCCGCGGAAACGTCGTGATCAGCGTCGCCGGCACGGGCAGCCCGCACCGCTGGGCGAGACGCAGCTGCCAGGGCTTGTACCTGGCCCGGTGCGCGGCGTCGGGCTGGTTCATCCAGCGTGCTCCCGAGCCGCGGAGCATGCCGTACAGCGCCTGACCGGCCTCCTCGGTCAGCCACGCGGACGGCTCGGCGGCCCGGGTGGCCGCACCCCCCGGCCTGCGCACCCAGACGGACCGCAGTCCCCCGATACTCACCAGGCGGCCCCCCGAGGACAGATGGCCCCGGAAGGAGCCGTGCACGAACTCGCCGGAGAGGGCGACGGAGTCGGTGAGGTCGGCGGGGTCCAGCCGGACCACCGGCACCCCCGACGCGTTCAGGTGCACCACCACCATGTCGGCGGTGACGTCCTCTTCACTGGTCAGGATCAACACGGTCATTCTCGACGACCCGTGTTCAGTCGTCGAAGTGAGTCTTCGACCCCGCGGTGGAGGTCGTGGTCCCCAGTTCTCTCAGCAGCGCGTGGTCGCAGGCGGCCACCCGCCCGTCGAGGAGCACGTTCAACTGCAGCCCGGAGTCGTAGACGTACGGAGTGGTGGCTTCCAACTCCACTGCCGGCCGTGCGTAGTTGAGCGCGAACGGTTGCATCGTCTCTCCCTAGTCGGTGCTGCGCCGATCAGAAGACGGTCCCTTTGCGCCGTCGTCTGGTCCGCCGACTTCCTTCGGCTTCCAGAGACTTATACGAATCGAACGGGTGATTGGTTTCCTTACGCTGCGTAATCACCGGGCGGGCCGGTGGTCCGCCGCCGTTCCGCCGGGCCGTGCCGGCCCCCGGTCGCGCCGCGCGCGGACCGCAGGGCGAGGAGCAGTACGCCGATGTCGTCGAGGTAGACCGGATCGGGCAACAGGTCGGCCGGGAGGACCAAGTAGAGGACCGCCCCCCAGAACACCCAGCGGGGACCCGTCGGAAGCCCGGCCCGCCTGAGGTCCCGTCGGGTGCGGACCAGGCGCACCAGGACGGCGACCGCCGCCGCGAGGACGAGCGCCGCGAGCAGCACCGCCACGACGATCACTGTGGTCGTATCCACGGCCCCCTCCTTCGGCGCGCGGCACGCGCCTCCCTACCCGGATGCCCGCCGGAGGCGTTGGCAAGACCGGGGGACGGGTTCTCTCATCCCTGTGGCCCACCCGGAGTGGCACGGCGCGGTGGACGTGCCTAGTAATGGCAGCACACAGCGCGGGTCGCATGTCGGGGACGCAGGGCGGCCGCACCCCCACCACACGGAGAGATCATGACCACCGGCTCTTCATCATCCCGCTCGCCCGAGTACGCCATATCCGCCCTGGACCTGCCCACCGGGGAGACGACCACGACCACCGGCACGGCGCGACCGCCGGGCGCGGAACCCGAGGCACGGGCCTCTTCCGCCCGGCCCTCGCCCGAGCAGGAGAGCGACATCTGGGACGTCGACTTCGACGATGCCGACCTGCCGGAACCGGAGCCCGACCCCGACCTCCCCGCCTCCGGCCTCCCCGCTCCCGACGGCCCCGGCCCCCGCACACCCGATGCCGCCGCCGGCCCGGCCCCTGCCGCCGGCGCGAACCCGGACGCCGACGCCGACGCCGATCACGGGTACGGCGATCCGGTCGGCGACCTCGTGCGCGCCGC
This sequence comes from Streptomyces rubrogriseus, assembly GCF_027947575.1. Lineage (NCBI taxonomy): Bacteria > Bacillati > Actinomycetota > Actinomycetes > Kitasatosporales > Streptomycetaceae > Streptomyces > Streptomyces rubrogriseus. Next base: position 3,623,012 of record NZ_CP116256.1, read on the forward strand.
CGTGGCCGACCGGCCGCTGGACGAGGTCGTCGACCTGATCACGACGCTGGAGCGGTCACCCCAGTACGCACAGGCCACGGTCGACGCGCTCCGCGCGGTCGGCGTGAACCGGTCCGTCGAGGACGTCACCCGGCTGGTCGGTCTGCTGACCCGGCCGCCGCGCCAGTCCGACAGCGCGGACGAGGCGATCCGGGCCGCCGCGGAGTGCCGCTCCGTGGAGGACGTGACCCGGCTGATGGCGCTGCTGCACCGCACGCCCCTGGAACCGCACTGCGGTCAGGCGGCCGTGCGCGCCGCCGCCACCGGCCGGCCCGTGGAGGAACTGGTCGAACTGATCGGCCGGCTCGCCGAGAGCGGCCACATGCGCCCGGAGCGTCCCGACGCCCGGCGGCTGCGGGCGGACCGGGAGGCTGCCGACGAGGAGGACGGAGACGGGCTCGTGCCCCGGTCGGCGGGGCTCGACGGCACCTCCGCCGGAGCGGACCGCCGCGGCCGTGAACGCCGCAGGCCGCCACGCCCGTTCCGCCGGGGACGTGACCGTGGCGAGACCCGCGCCGCGCGCGAGCGCGACCGGGCCCGTACCGCGCGCGACCGCGACCGGGCCCGGGCGGTGCGCGAGCGCGACAAGGCCAGGGCGGTGCGTGACCGCGCGGCACGGCGGGCCGCCCGCGGTCCGGCCTGGCCGGCCTGGCTCACCGTCGCGGTCCTGGCCGGGTGCGGCGTCGCCTACTTCCCACTGCACCGCGGTGACGCCTCCGCACCGGCCTACGGGGTGGCGCTCGGCCTGTCGGCGCTGTGCCTGGTGCTCGCCCTGCTGCTGACCGTGCGCCCGGCCGTGCCGGTACTCGCCGCCGCGGTGGTGGGACCGGCGGCGCTGGCCGCGGCCAAGCTCTACGGCAGCGCCACCCCCTCGGCGCGGGTGGCCCCGGTCACGGACCTCACGCTGGCACCGGTCTGGGTCGCGGTCGCCGTGGCCGTGGCGGCCTCGCTCGTCGCGCTCACGGCGCTGTGCGTGCGGGTGGCCTCGCAGGACTCCGCCCGACGCCGGCCGGCCCGTCCGGTGGCCGTGTCCAGCCGCACCGCCGCGGACTGACCGCCGCCGGGCCCCCGCACCGCGTGGTCCGCGCCGGACGGTGAACCGGCGCGGACCACCACCTGTCCGTCGTCAGACGCCCAGCATGCCCGAGGGGTGCTCGTGCGCGAGCAACTCGGTGAGCACCCGGTCCGGAGTGAGCGGCAGCTCCCGGAAGCGGATGCCGGTGGCGTGGTGGACGGCGTTGCCGACGGCCGCCGCCGAGCCCACGATTCCGATCTCGCCGATCCCCTTGCTGCCCATCGGGTTGAGGTGGTCGTCCGCCTCCTCGACCCAGTGCGCCTCCAGGTCGGTGACGTCGGCGTGCGCGGGCACGTGGTACGCCGCCAGGTCACGCTGCACGAAGTCGCCGAACACCGGATCCATCGTGCTGTCCTCGGTCAGCGCCATACCGAGCCCCATCGTCATGCCCCCGATGAACTGGGAACGGGCCGTGCGCGCGTTGAGGATGCGACCCGCGGCGAAGACACCCAGCAGCCGCGTCACCCGGACCTCACCGGAGACGGTGTCCACGCCCACCTCGGCGAAATGGGCGCCGAACGCGTGCCGGGCGAAGGGGCTTTCGGCGTCCGCCGTCCCGGAGGTGTCGGCCTCGGCCGCGATCCCCTCGTCCGGCAGCCGCCCCGAGTGCTCCGCCAGCCGGCCGTTCAGCCGCACGCACGCCTCGTGGACGGCCGACCCCCAGGACGCGGTGCCCGAGGAACCACCGGCCATCGGGGCGAACCCGATGCCGCTGTCGGCGACGTCGAGCCGCACCCGGTCCAGCGGGGTGCCGAGGGCGTCGGCCGCGATCTGCGCGAGCACCGTCCGGGCACCCGTGCCGATGTCGGTGGCGTTGACCCGCACCAGGAAACCGCCGTCGGGCAGGGCACGCGCCGAGGCGACGCACGGGGAGACCAGCACCGGATAGGTGGCCGAGGCCACGCCGCTGCCGATCAGCAGGGGCCCCTCCTCGCGGGACCGGGGCCGGGGGTCGCGGCCCTCCCAGCCGAAGCGCCGGGCGCCCTCGCGCAGACACTCCACCAGATGCCTGCTGCTGAAGGGCTTTCCGCTGTCCGGCTCGCTCTCCGGTTCGTTGCGGATCCTCAGCTCCACCGGGTCGACGCCCAGCTCGGCGGCCAGCTCGTCCATGGCGGACTCGAGGGCGTACATGCCGGGGCACTCGCCGGGGGCGCGCATCCAGGACGGCGTGGGAACGTCCAGCGCCGCCACGCGGTGGGCGGTGCGCAGGGCCGGTGTGCCGTACATGACGCGGGCCGGGACCGCGGCCTGCTCCACGAACTCCTTCACCCGGGAGGTGTGCGTCGTCACCTCGTGCACCAGCGACGTGAGCCGGCCGCCGGCGTCCGCGCCCAGACGCAGCCGGTGCAGGGTCGGCGCGCGGTGTCCGACGACGGCGGGCAGGTAGCGGCGCGGCAGCGCGACCGTGACCGGCCGTCCGGTCTCCCGCGCCGCCATCGCCGCCAGCACCACCTCGGGCCGCGGCGTGCCCTTCGAGCCGAAACCGCCGCCCACGTGCTCCGCGCGCACCGTGATCCGGTCCTCGGGCAGGGCGAAGAGGCGGGCCAGCTCTCCCCGCACCGCCGAGGTGCCCTGGCTGGAGGAGTGCACGGTCAGCCGCTCGCCGTCCCAGTGCGCCGTACTGGTGTGCGGCTCCATGGGGTGGTTGTGCAGCGGCGGCACCGTGTACGCGACGTCCACCCGGGTCGCCGAGGCGGCGAAGGCACCGTCCGGGTCGCCGTGCTCGGTGACGGCCGGGAAGCCGCCGTTGGCGGAATCCGGGACGTAGGCCCCGGAGTGCGAGGCGGTGAGCGTCACGTCGTGGGGCTCGGTCTCGTAGGTGATCCGCACCGCCGCGGCACCGGCCCGGGCCGCCTCCAGCGACTCGGCCACCACCAGGCCCACGAACCAGCCCCGGTGCGGGACGTGCGGGCCCTGCAGCACGGCCAGCGTCGGGTCGTCCGGGGCGCCGAGCCGGGGCGCGTTCTCGTGCGTGAGCACCGCGAGCACGCCGGGCAGCGCGAGCGCGGCCGCGGTGTCGACGCCGGTCACCCGGCCCCGTACGACCGTCGCGGGTATCGGCCAGGCCTGGGCGCGGCCCGGCGCCGGGTACTCGGCGGCGTACCGGGCGGTGCCGGTGACCTTCTCCCGCCCCTCCCGGCGCTCGACCGGAGCGCCCAGGACGGCATCGGTGGCGGTCATGGAGTCCTCCTCGTGGACGCCTCGGTCGTCAGGTAGTGGCGGGCGGGGCGAGCCGGCCCAGTACGTCCAGTGCCAGCCGCCGGGCCAGCGGCACCTTGTAGGCGTTGTCCCGCAGCGGTTCCGCCGCGGCCAGCTCCAGGTCGAGCGCGTGCTCGAACGCCGCCGTCGTGGGGGCCGCGCCCAGCAGCGCGTCCTCGGCCCGCCGGGCCCGCCAGGGCCGGTGCGCCAGCGCCCCGAACGCGATCCCGGCCCGCTCCACCACCCCGTCCGCGAGGTGCAGCACGACGGCGACGGAGGCCAGCGCGAAGGCGTACGACGCCCGGTCGCGTGCCTTGCGGTACGCCGAGGGCAGCCCGGCGGTGCCCGCGGGCAGGACCACGCCGGTGATCAGCTCGCCGGGGTGGATCTCCGTGTCCCGCTCCGGATGCAGCCCGGGGAGCCGGTGGAAGTCGGCGGCGGGCACGCTGCGGGCCCCCTCCGGGCCGTGCAGCTCCACGCGCGCGTCGAGGGCGGCCAGCGCCACCGCCATGTCCGAGGGGTGGGTGGCGATGCACTGGTCGGAGTGGCCGAGGACCGCGTGGTCCCGGTGCACGCCCTCCAGCGCGCCGCAGCCGGTGCCGGGCTCCCGCTTGTTGCAGGGTTTCGACACGTCCTGGAAGTAGGGGCAGCGGGTGCGCTGCAGCAGGTTGCCGCCGGTGGTGGCGGCGTTGCGCAACTGCCCGGAGGCGCCGGCCAGCAGCGCCTGGGACAGCGCGGGGTAACGGTCGCGGACGGCGGGGTGGGCCGCGAGGTCGCTGTTGCGGACCATCGCCCCGGCCCGCAGCGAGCCGTCGGGCAGCTCCTCCACCGTGTCCAGCGGCAGCCGGGTGACGTCGACGAGCGCGGCGGGCGTCTCCACTCCGAGCTTCATCAGGTCGACGAGGTTGGTGCCGCCGCCGAGGTAGCGGGCGCCGGGATGGGCCGCGAAGGCCTCGGTGGCCTCCTCGACGCTGCCCGCGCGAACGTAGGCGAAGGGCTTCACGGGATCACGTCCTCGACGGCGTCGGCGATGCGGGGATAGGCACCGCAGCGGCACAGGTTGCCGCTCAGCCGCTCCCGGATCTCCTCCCGGTCCAGCGCGACGGGCTCTCCGGAGGGCGCCGCCGGGTCGGTGACGTGCGAGGGGTGCCCGTTCGCGGCCTCGGCGAGCACGCCGACCGCGGAGCAGATCTGGCCCGGGGTGCAGTAGCCGCACTGGAAGGCGTCGCGGTCCAGGAAGGCGCGCTGGAGCGGGTGCAGCTCCTCGCCGTCCCCGGCGAGACCCTCGACGGTGGTGATCTCACAGCCGTCCAGGGCGACCGCGAACAGCAGGCAGCTGTTGACGCGCCGCCCGTCGACCAGGACGGTGCAGGCGCCGCACTGGCCGTGGTCGCAGCCCTTCTTGGCGCCCGCCAGTTCGAGGTCCTCCCGCAGGAGGTCCAGCAGGACGCGGCGGTGATCGACGGTGAGGGTGTGCGGTTTGCCGTTGACCCGGAGCGTGGTCTGGGAACGGGAGGACTCCGGTGGGCGGGAAGCGGGGGCGCTGTCGTGCTGGCTGTCCATGGCGTCGGTGACCTTCCGGGACGGGCCGGTGCTCCTGTGCCGTCCGCGTATCCACCTCCCGCCGGATGACACGTGAGGGTGCCCTCACCCGGGCGGCGGCCCGTCGTCGGTCGTAGGGCTCCCGGGAGGCTCCGCGGTGCCGCGGTCCGCGGGGTCCGGGCGGGGCGTCCGGGTGGAACCCCTGAACCGCTCCAGCGTGCGGGTAAGACCCCGCAGGGGAGAGGCCGACGGAGTCTGGGACGGCGGTGGTCCGGCCGGCGCCGCCGCGGCGGACTCCCGGTACACGGCGAGGGCCTCGGCCGCGCGTTCCGCCGCCTCCCGGTACAGGTCACGGGACTGCGTCATGGCCTCGAGCGCCTCGGCGTACATCGCCACCAGCTTGCGCTCCCGCTCCAGCTCCTCCTCCAGCGTCAGCAGCCGCCAGTCCTCCCGCAGCGAGGCGAGGGCCGCCACCGCGTCGTCGGGCAGCGGCCTGGGCAGCGCGGCGAAGGACGTCACCGCCGCGATCAGCGCGGTGGGCTCGGAGCCGTCCAGGAACACGGTGCGCACGGAGAAGTCACCGGCGGCGTAGTCGGCCGGGGCCGGTGTACCGGGCAGCACCACGGCGCCGCCGCGCGGCACCTGGACCCCGAAGTCCTCCAAGGCCCAGTTCACCACCCGCAGCTGCTGCGGCGCGGCGCGGTGCTCGACCACCCGGTGCCGCAGACCGGGTGGCAGCCGCTGCGCCAGCGGCACTCGGCCGCGGTGATCCGGGGTCATCGCCTCGTGCACCACCACGTGGATGTTCCACGGGCTGCGCCCCGCCTCCTTGAGCAGCCGGCGCACGGCCTTGTCGTCGTCGGGCAGGGTGTTGATGCCCCGCAGGCGCAGCCCCGTGGCGGCGTCCCGGTCCCAGGTGACGTCCGGGTCGTCCGGCCAGAACACGCCGGCGGGGGAGGGCCAGGCGAGGTCCCAGGCCTCCTCGGCCTCCGCGAGCAGCGTCCACTCCTGCCCGCCCGCCGACGCGGGCTCCAGGATCAGTCTGGCCCGTACGGTCACGGCCCCGGCGGCCTTCCAGCGCGCCTCGAGAACGCGGGGGCCGGGGGCCCCGGCGGCCGAGGGCTCCGCCGCCGGCTCGTCGGGCGGTTCCAGGAAGTCGTCGACGACGTGGTCGTCCTTGAGCCGCTGCAGCCGCTGCCGGACGGTGTCCTCGGCGGCGGAGCCGACATGGCGGCCGCGAGCGGCCCACAGCGTGGGCGGATGCGTGGGGCGGGCGGTGGAAGAGGTCGGCATGGGTCCATCGGGCAGCAGGGGCACGGACGTAGCAAGTATCGTCGCCGCAGGTCAACCGAGAGCACCGGGGGTCCGCCGACCGGGCGTGCCGGGGCGGGCGCGCGGTGCGGCCGGGTGCGTCGTGGGCGAGGGTGGGCAGGAGCAACCCGACCGACCGTACGGCAGGACAAGGAGCGACCTGATGAACCTCGACCTCGGCGGACGCACCGCGCTGGTGACGGGCTCCTCGCAGGGCATCGGTGCGGCGATCGCCGCCGGACTTGCGCGGGCCGGTGCCGCCGTGGGCGTCAACGGGCGCGACGCCGGCCGCCTGGCGGAGAGCGTCGACAAGCTGCGGGCCGAGGTCCCGGACGGCACGTTCGTGCCGGTCGCGGCCGACCTCGGTACCGAGGAGGGCGCCGAGCGCGCCCTGGAGACGCTGCCCGACGTGGACATCCTGGTGAACAACCTCGGTGTCTTCGGCGCCGCACCCGCGCTGGAGATCAGCGACGCCGAGTGGCGCCGCTACTTCGAGATCAACGTCCTCGCGGGCGTCAGGCTGACGCGCGCCCATCTCCCCCGGATGAGGGACCGCGGCTGGGGCCGGGTGCTGTACATCGCGAGTGACTCGGCCGTCGTGATCCCGGCCGAGATGATCCACTACGGAGTCTCCAAGACGGCCCTGCTCGGCGTCGGCCGCGGCTTCGCCAAGGAGGCCGCGGGCAGCGGTGTCACGGTGAACTGCGTCATCGCGGGACCCACCCACACCGAGGGCGTCGAGGACTTCGTGTACCAGCTGGTCGACCGTGACCTGCCCTGGGACGAGGCCCAGCGCGTCTTCATGCGCGAACACCGCCCGCAGTCCCTGCTCCAGCGGCTGATCGAGCCGGAGGAGATCGCCAACCTGGTGGTGTACCTCAGCTCCCCGCTCGCCTCCGCCACCACCGGCGCGGCCGTCCGGGTCGACGGCGGATACGTCGACTCGATCCTGCCGTAGCGTCCCTGGCGTCCCTGGCGTCCCTGGCGTCCCTGGCGTCCCTGGCGTTACTCGTCCGAGGCCGCGCGGCGCCGGTCCGCCTCGTTCCAGGCCCGGGTGTCGCGCGGTTCGACGTACGGCTCCTCCTCGGGCGGGTGGCCGCCGTCGATGACCCGTTGCCGGGCCAGCTCCGCGTCGAACTCCAGGCCGAGGAGGATGGCCAGGTTCGTCACCCATAGCCACACCAGGAAGATGATGACGCCGGCCAGGGTGCCGTACGTCTTGTTGTAGGAGCCGAAGTTGGCCACGTAGAAGGCGAATCCCGCGGAGGCCAGCAGCCAGATCAGCAGCGCGACCAGGCTGCCGGGGGAGACCCACTTGAAGACTTTGACCCGGGCGTTCGGCGCGGCCCAGTACAGGATCGCGATCATGAAGGTGACGAGCAGGACCAGCACCGGCCACTTGGCGATCGACCAGACGGTCAGCGCGGTGTCGCCGACACCGAGCGCGGTGCCCGCCTGCCGGGCCAGGCTTCCGGTGAACACCACGATGAGCGCGCTGACCACCGCGAGCACGAGCAGGACCACGGTCAGGGCGACGCGCAGCGGCAGCACCTTCCACACCGGGCGCCCCTCGGGCACGTCGTAGACCGCGTTGGCGGAGCGGATGAACGCCGCCACGTATCCGGACGCCGACCAGACGGCGCCCACCAGACCGACGACCGCCAGCACGGAGCCGAGGCCGGCCTTGGCCTGCAACTGCTCCACGGCGTTCGTGAGCACGTCCCGCGCGGAGCCGGGCGCGAGGTTCTTCAGGTTGTCCAGGACCTCCTGGGTGGCGGACTCCCCGGCGATGCCGAGCAGCGAGACCAGCACCAGCAGGGCCGGGAACAGCGCCAGGATCCCGTAGTAGGTCAGCGCGGCGGCCCGGTCGGTCAGCTCGTCGTCCTTGAACTCGGCGAACACCCGCCGCAACAGCGCGGACCAGGAACGGCCGGGCAGTTCGGCGGGGGAGTCGGGGGCGGCGTGCTCGGTGGCGGCGTCCGGACCGTAGTCCTCGCCGGTCCTCTCGCCGGTCCCGCCGGTCGTCTCGCCGGTCGGTACGTCCGCCGTCGCGTCCTTCGTGTGCTTCCCGCTGCGGGGGAAGTGGAGTCGGGCCATGCCCCCCGGGTTGCCAGTCTCGGCGTCCGCACGCTCGTCCGCCGTCCACTGGATCGGGCCGAACAGCGCAGTATGCCCGTCCGCGCGCACGTTCCTCTGGAAAATGCCAAAGCGCTCACCGGATGCGTGCACTTTCCGTAGTGTCGTCGTCACGTTCGCGGTACTGCCGTGCAGGGGAGGGGATCCGGCGTGCCCGGAATCGACGAGAGTCTGCTGGAAGCCATGCGGCTGCCGGGCGCGCGCGGCGCGTCCCTGGTCGACTGGATCAGCGGGCTCGCCCTCGGCGCCGTCGGCGAGGCGCCGGGCGGCGACTGGGAGGCGACGGCCGCGGAGACGGCGGAGCTGGGCCGGCACGTCGCGGAGAGCGGCTCCCTCGCGGCGGCCGGTACGGGTGGCACCGTGGAGCCCGGCAAGGAACCCCCGGTGGAGGACCTGATCGCCACCACCGGCGACGCCTACCACCTGCTCAGGTTCGTCAGCACCCCGTTCGACAGCACCGTCTTCCTCCACCTGTGGCTGGACCGCAACGACGGGAACCTCGCCCTGGCCCGCATCCGGCTGGCCGAGATGGCGGACCGGCTGGTGCTCGGATGACCCGGGTGAAGACCACCTGGACCACGCACGAGACGACGTCCGAGGCGCTCGGGGTCCTCGCGGCCGAAGGGGCGACCGGGGCGCTGTCGGGCGAGCGGGGCATCGTCTACCTCTCGGCGGGCCGCGTCGTGCACGTGGAATCGGCCTTCACCCCCGACCTCGGCGCGCTGCTCACCCGCAGCGGCGCGGTCCCGTCGGACGGCTGGTGGGACGCGGTCGACCGGGGCGGGGCCCAGCACCGGGTCGGCCACCGGCTCGTGGACAGCGGCCGGCTCACCGCGGGCGCGCTGGAGGTCTGCCACCTGGGCGCACTGTTCGACGCCGCGTACTTCGTGCTGGCCCACGACGCGCGCGCACAGCGCTTCAGGCCCGGCGCGGTGCACTGGCTCGGCGCGGTCCGCTCCGTCCCCGTGGACGTCGTCGTCCGCGAGTCCGGGCGCCGGCGCGCCCTGCTGGACCGGATCTGGCCCGACCCCGCCATCGACACCCTCCCCCTGACCCGGGTGCCGGGCACGGACACCGCCGAGCTGCCCGTGCGGCGCGGCCGCACCCTGACGCAGGTGGACGGCGTCCGCACCGCCGCTCAGATCGCGTCGGCGCTCGCCTGCCGCACCTACCACACCCTGGTCGAACTGCGCCGCCTCGCCGCCGACGGACTCGTCCGTGCCGCGCCGCCCGTCGTCCCCGGCCCGGAACCTCGCGCGGTCGTGTGGGACGACCCCGACACGGCGCTGCTGCGACGGCTCCGAGACGCCTTGGAGGCCCTGTGATCCGCGCGCGCCGCCGTCGCGACGAAAGGAGACTGCTCATGGCCGTCGAGAGCGACGTCCTGGACGAACTGCACCGACTGCGCAACCGCGTGCCCCAGCTGACCGGGTCGCTCGCGGCCACCGTGGACGGGCTCGTCCTGGCCCACGACGCGCCGGGCACCGAACCCGAGGGCCTCGCCGCGCTCACCGCGGCCGCCCTCGGCGTCGCGCACCGCATGGCCGAGGCCACCACACGCGGCGGCTTCCGCGAGCTGCTGCTGCGCGGGACCGACGGCTACGTCGCCACCTACGCCGCCGGTCCGGCCGCCGTGCTCACCCTGCTCGCCGACGGCCGGGTCAACGTGGGCCGCCTCCACCTGGAGGGCCGACGCAGCGGTGCGCGGATCGGGGAGCTGGTCGCCGCCGGGATCGGGGCGGAACGCGGTCGCGCCCCCGCCGCCGGGCACGGTGCGACGCTCCCCGCCCAGCCGCCCCGTCCCATCGGCACCCTGCCGGTGCGCACCCCGCAACGACCCGCACACCAGCCCACCCCCCAGGCCGGCGGCACCCACCGGCCGACCTGACCCACCGATCGCGTACGGATCACGTCCGGAAAGGAAACCACCATGGCCAACCTGGAGACCTCGCTCAAGGAATGCCTCAGCTCCATCGACGGAGCGACCGCCGCCGCGCTGGTCGACTACACCAGCGGGATGGCCCTCGGCACCCTGGGCGGCGGCAAGGAGTTCAACCTCGAGGTCGCAGCCGCGGGCAACACCGATGTCGTGCGGTCCAAACTGCGCACGATGGAGCACCTCGGTCTGAAGGAGGAGATCGAGGACATCCTGATCACCCTGAGCAGCCAGTACCACATGATCCGCCTGCTCAAGGGCCGCGGCGGCAACGGCCTGTTCCTCTACCTGGTGCTGGACGCGAGCCGGGCCAACCTGGCCATGGCCCGCCACCAACTGCGCCGGATCGAGGCCGAACTGGAGGTCTGATCCCGGCCGCGCGTTCACCCGCCGCGGGACCGGCGGACACACGACCGGCGCCGGTACCTCCGCGAGGAGGCCACCGGCGCCGGACGTGGTGGCTCAGGCGCCGCTCTCGCGGAGCATGTCCTCGCGCTCGACGTACTTCACGCGCTCACGTCCCTGCGGCTCGCCCTGCGCCTTCTCGGCGGCGTCGAGCCGGTACCAGCCGTCCCAGGTGGTGAAGCGGACGTTCCGCTCGGCGAGGAACGCGTCCACGGCCTCGGGAGCGGGGGAGGAGGGCGTCTGGAGACGGCCGTTCGCGTAGTCGTCCAGCAGGTTGGACACCGTCTCGTTGGCGTCGCCCTTGGTGTGGCCGATCAGGCCGATCGGGCCGCGCCGGATCCAGCCGGTGACGTACGTCGACTGAAGGTGCTCGCCGGACTCCTGGAGGACCCGGCCGCCCGCGTCCGGGACGGTGCCCGTCTCGAGGTCCCAGGGCAGCTTGGGCAGCTGGTCGGAGAGGTAGCCGACGGCCCGGTAGACCGCCTGGACGTCCCAGTCCTTGAACTCCCCGGTGCCCTTGACGTTGCCCGTGCCGTCCAGCTCCGTGCGCTCGGTGCGCAGGCCGGTCACCTTGCCGTCCTCGCCGAGGATCTCCGCGGGCGACTCGAAGAAGTGCAGGAAGAGCTTGTGCGGCCGGTCGCCGACGTCGCGGATCGCCCAGTTCTCCAGGGTCTTGGCGACCATGTCGGCCTGCTTGTTGCCGCGCCGGGTCGCGATCGAGCCCTCGTCGTAGTCGATGTCCTCGGGGTCGACGATCACCTCGATGTTGGGGGAGTGGTCCAGCTCCCGCAGCTCCATCGGGCTGAACTTCGCCTGCGCCGGGCCGCGGCGGCCGAAGACGTGGACCTCCAGCGCCTTGTTGGCCTTGAGGCCCTCGTGGACGTTCGGCGGGATCTCGGTCGGCAGCAGCTCGTCGGCCGTCTTGGCGAGGACGCGCGCGATGTCCAGGGCGACGTTGCCGACACCGAGGACGGCGACCTTCTCCGCCTCCAGCGGCCAGGTGCGCGGGAAGTCGGGGTGGCCGTCGTACCAGGCGACGAAGTCGGCCGCGCCGTACGAGCCGTCGAGGTCGATGCCGGGGAGGGACAGGGCCCGGTCCGCCGTGGCGCCGGTGGCGAAGATCACACCGTCGTAGAAGGCGCGCAGATCGTCCAGGCTGACGTCGGTCGGGTAGTTCACGTTGCCGAAGAGGCGGATCTGCGGCTTGTCGAGCACCTGGTGGAGGGCGGTGATGATGCCCTTGATCCGCGGGTGGTCGGGCGCGACGCCGTAACGGATGAGCCCGAACGGGGCGGGCATGCGCTCGAAGATGTCGATGGAAACACCGGGGTCGGCGGCCACTTCGGACTTGAGCAGGGCGTCGGCGGCGTAGATGCCGGCCGGGCCGGATCCGACGATGGCTACCCGCAGAGGGCGGGGCATGTTCAGGTTCCCTTCGAGCGGTGACAGATCGACTCTCCGGGAAGCCTAAGCTAAGGCAAGCCTAAGTCGGTACGTGGGTCCGGTCTATGAGGTCATAAGGACATCTTATGGGATCTCCCGGCTTGGCTTTGGGTGCGGGTTTGAAGGGCCGGTCACGGGTGACGCAGGCGTGGGACGCAATGGCGTCCCGTGCCGTCTCGCGAGGGGAGTCCGCGTGCAGCGTCCGGACGACAGCCTGGACCCCAACCGGTGGCGGGCCCTGTGGGTGACTCTGGTTGCCGGTTTCATGACCCTGCTGGACGTGACGATCGTCGCCGTCGCCCTGCCCTCCATGCAACAGGGGCTGCACACCTCGCCGGCGGCCGTGCAGTGGGTCGTCTCCGGATACGCGCTCGCGTTCGCCCTGACCCTGGTCACCGCGGGCCGGATCGGCGACGCGTTCGGCAGACGCCGCGTCTTCCTCGCCGCCCTGGCCGCCTTCGTGCTGTGCAGCGCCGCGGCGGGGGCCGCGCCCGGCATCGAACTGCTGGTCGCCGCCCGGCTCGCCCAGGGCGTCGCCGCGGGCAGCATCGCGCCGCAGAACTCGGCACTGATCCAGCAACTGTTCCGGGGCGCGGAACGCGGGCGGGCGTTCGGGCTGTTCGGCGCGACGGTGGGGGTCTCCAGCGCCGTGGGACCCGTCGTCGGCGGTCTGATCCTGGCGCTGGCGGGGCCCGAGGGCTGGCGGTGGATCTTCTACGTGAACGTGCCGGTCGGCCTGCTCGCCCTGCTCCTCGGCTTCCGCCTGCTGCCCCGGGTGGCGCCCGGCGGCCGGGGACACCTCGACCCCGTGGGCGTGACGCTCCTCGGCGCGGGCATCCTGGCGCTGATGCTGCCCCTGGTCCTCGCCGAGGGCGGCGGCCTGACCAAGGTGTGGTGGCTGTTCCCGGCGGGGGCGCTGGTCCTGCTCGCCTTCGCACGGTGGGAACGCCGGATCGCCCGGCGGGGCGGTCAGCCGCTGCTGGAACCCGGGCTGCTCACCGAGACCCGCGGCTACGCCACCGGAGCGGGCCTGGCCGCCCTGTACTTCGTCGGGTTCAGCGGGGTGTGGCTCGTCTTCGCGCTCTTCTTCCAGAACGGGCTGGGCTACTCACCGCTCATGTCGGGCCTGGCGGTGACCCCGTTCGCCGTCGGGTCGGCCGTCGCCGCCGCCGTGGCGGGCCGGCTGGTGGAACGGCTGGGCCGGCTGCTGACCGTCTGGGGACTGGTCGCCGTCATGGCGGGGCTCGGCACGACCGCGCTGCTGCTCTGGCTCGCCCCCTCCGACCTGGCCGCCTGGCTCGCCGCCCCGGCCCTGCTGGTCGGCGGACTCGGCAGCGGCTGCGTGATCTCCCCGAACATCACCATGACGCTCCGCGACGTACCGGTGCGGATGGCGGGAGCGGCCGGGGGCGCCCTCCAGACGGGCCAGCGGCTGGGCGGCGCCGTGGGCACCGCCGCGCTGCCGGGGCTCTTCTACCTGACGCTCAACGCCACCCACGACGACTACCACGAGGCCGTGGCCCTGTCGGTGGGCACCGGGGTCGCCGCCATGCTGTGCGCGCTGACCGTCGCGGTCCGCGACTGGCACCGGGACCGCCCCGGTGACGACCGGGGCTGTCCGCCGGAGACGTCCCACAGCCACACCCACGCCGGTCAGACCTGACCGCCCCGCCGGCTCCCGGGGACGGGCCGCTCAGCGGCGCTTGCCGAACCTGCGCAGCATCTCCTGGGCCTGCGCGCGGCGGCGCGGGTCCGAGGCGGCCCTGCGCACCTGCTCGGCCGCCCGCCGGCCCTGCGGGCTGCGCGCGAACCGCTTGATCCGGTCCAGTACTCCGGCCATGACGTTCCTCCGAGTCGACGGCGTGATGTTCTGCCCTGCCGTGCTCGTACCCACGGCCCCGCCGCACACCCCTGCCGGGCGTTCGCACGTTTGGGCGCGCCGCACCGGGCGACCCGCAGGGCAGGACATTCGCAAGCGAACGCCGAGAGGTGAGCCACTGTGGCCGGCAACCAGAAGTCCAAGGCCAAGATGGAGCAGGCCAAGGGGAAGGCCAAGGAAGCGGTCGGCCGGGCCGTCGGGAACGAGAGGATGACGGCCGAGGGCCGCGCCGCGCAGTCCAAGGGCGACGCCCGGCAGGCCAAGGAGAAGGGCAAGGACGCGTTCCGGCACTGACACGGAACGCGGAACCGGCGGCACACGGGCCGCGGAACCCGGCGTACGGCCGGTTCCGCGGCCCGTGTCCTGCCCGGGCACCCCGGCGGGGGTGAAGGCCGGGGTGCGGGTCAGCCGATGTGGTAGGCGTCCCCGTACACGTGCCAGTCCAGCGGCGGATCGAGGTCCAGGTTGCCCTCGTTCAGGAAGACGCGCTGCGCCGTGTCGACCCGGCTGGTGTCGCTGTGCGCCTCCTCCTGCTTCATGGCCCACACCCGCTCGTCGAGGAAGGCGTGCAGGTAGGCGACCTCGTCACCGCCCTGGGCCGGCGGGCGGGCCCGGCCGAGGGCCCGCTCGCGGATGCTGCCGAAGCCGAGCCCGCCGCCGTCGCCGTGCATCACCATCGCGTCGTAGTACGCGAACTGCCCCAGCGTCCGCAGCCCGTCCTCCTTGCCGCGCCGTACGGCCGGGTCGAAGTACACCCGGTCCCGCTCGTCGTCCTGGGCCCGGCGGAACTCCGGGTCCTGGTCGGCGGCCCGGCGCCAGTCGTCCGGGAAGCCGGGGTCGAGGCCCTCGTGCGAGTCGGAGCCGTCCACCCGGCGCAGCGCCGGCAGATAGGGCGCGAGGACGTTCCCGGGGCTGCGCTCGCCGTACAGCTCCACCAGGTCGAGCATGTCGCCGGTGCCGGAGCAGAAGCCGATGATGCCCGCGGTGTAGCCGCGGCCGTCACCGATGTCCTCGATGTACCGGTACTGGGCCTTCCAGTCGAGCGAGGAGTTCTCGGCGCTCGACACCAGTTGCATGGCGATCTCCTTCTTCGCCGGGTCGTCGAGTCCCGTCGCGCGCGCGGACGCCGCCGCGGCGCGCGAGGGGGTGAACAGGGGGACTGTCGCCAGGGACGCGCATGCCATGGCGAGCACGGTACGGCGCGAGGGACTTGCGGGGCGCGCCGGGTCGCGGAAGGGGTGCCTCACGGAATCTCCAGGTGTGGGGGAGTGGAGGAAGGGAGTGCCGGGCACTGATAGGAAAGTTTCCTACCAGAAGACGGGCGTGCGGGGCACCCGTCGTGCACGAAACTGGTACGGAGCGGGGGCCGGGGCCGCGTCCGTCAGGGTGCCGGCTGCTCCGCCCAGATGACCTTGCCGGCCGGCGTGTAGCGGGTGCCCCAGCGCTCGGCGAGCTGCGCGA
The DNA here is from genome assembly GCF_027947575.1 of Streptomyces rubrogriseus. Classification (NCBI taxonomy): domain Bacteria; kingdom Bacillati; phylum Actinomycetota; class Actinomycetes; order Kitasatosporales; family Streptomycetaceae; genus Streptomyces; species Streptomyces rubrogriseus. Next base: position 3,638,438 of record NZ_CP116256.1, read on the forward strand.
CCAGGAACAGCCCGCGCCCGCCCTCGTCCGTCATCGCCGCGTAGCGCAGGTGCGGGGACGTGCTGCTGCTGTCGAACACCTCGCAGATGAGGCTGCGGTCGCGCACCACCCGGACGTGGACGGTCTCGCCGCCGTACCGGATCGCGTTGGTGACCAGCTCGCTCAGGATCAGCTCGGTGGTGAACGCCAGCTCGTCCAGCCCCCAGTCGGCCAGCCGCCGGGTGACCTGGGAACGGACCTCGGCGACCGCCGCCGGATCGTTCGGGACGTCCCACTCGGCCACCTGGTCCGGGCCCAGCACCCGGGTCCGGGCCACCAGCAGGGCGATGTCGTCGCCCGGCCGGTCCGGGAGCCGGGCGTCCAGGACGGTCCGGCAGGTCTCCTCGGGAGTCTCGCCCGCTGTCTCCAGCGCCCGGCGCAGCTGCTCCAGACCGACGTCGATGTCGTGCACGCGGTCCTCGACCAGCCCGTCGGTGTACAGCACCAGACGGCTGCCCTCGGCCAGCCGCAGTTCCGTCGTCTCGAACGGGAGGCCGCCCAGGCCCAGCGGGGGCCCCGCGGGCACCTCCGGGAACTCCACGGTGCCGTCCGGCCGGATCAGGGCCGGCGGCGGATGGCCCGCCCGGGCGATCACGCAGGAACCGGCGACCGGGTCGTAGATCGCGTAGAGGCAGGTCGCGCCGGTCACCGGGGCGGTGCCGTCGTCGGCCACCTCGTCCTGGTCGATCCGGCCGACCAGCTCGTCCAGCAGCCCGAGCAGCTCGTCGGGGGGCAGGTCGAGGGCGGTGAAGTTGTGCACCGCCGTCCGCAGCCGGCCCATGGTGGCCGCGGCGTGCAGCCCGTGCCCGACGACGTCGCCGACCACGAGCGCGACCCGGGCCCCGGGCAGCGGCAGCACGTCGAACCAGTCCCCGCCCACCCCCGCCTGCGCGGGCAGGTAGCGGTAGGCGACGTCCAGGGCGTTCTGCTCGGGCAGCCTGCGCGGCAGCAGACTGCGCTGGAGGGTCACCGCCATGCTGTGCTCACGGGTGTAGCGGCGGGCGTTGTCGATGGAGACCGCGGCCCGCGCGACGAGTTCCTCGCCGAGCGCCAGCTCGTCCTCGTCGAACGGCTCGGGCTTGACCGAACGCCAGAAACTCACCACCCCGAGCACCAGGGTCCCGGCCCGTAGCGGGACGGTGATCAGCGAGTGGACCCCGTACTCCACCACCTGCGCGGAGCGCTCGAAGTCCTGTGCCTGCCAGCCCGGGGCCTCGTCGAGCCGGGGCTCCAGGACGGCCCGTCCGGTCCTCAGGGTGCGGCCCTGCGGGGACGAGTCCACGTAGCGGATCTGCCGGCCCACCGGATAGAGCGGGACCTCCTCGGTGATCCCGCTGAGCGCGGTGCGGCGCAGCGGCGTCACGCCGCCCGGCTGGCCGCCCGCCAGCACGGTGTCGAACAGGTCGACGCTGACGTAGTCCGCGAACCGCGGCACGGCCAGCTCGCCCAGCTCCTCGGCGGTGCGGGTGACGTCCAGGCTGGTCCCGATGCCCACCCCGGCCGCGTAGAGGATGTCCAGGCGCTCCCTGGCGGTCTCGGCCCGGCCGGACAGGGCCCGCAGCTCGGTGGAGTCGCGCAGCGTCGCGACGCTGCCGGCCGGACCGCCCCGTACGTCCGTGGGGCGCTGGTTGATGGCCAGCAGCCGGTTCTTGACCAGGTGCACCTCGTCGGTGGCGGCCTGGCCCGAGGCCAGCAGCTCCGCGAGGTCGGACGGCAGCCCCAGCGCGCCGACGTGCCGGCCCTCGGCGTCGGGGGACAGGGCGAGCAGCCGCCGCGCCTCGTCGTTGGCGAGCAGCAGCCGGCCCTCGCCGCCGACGATGAGCACGCCCTCGCGGACGCTGTGCAGGACGGCGTCGTGGTGTTCGTACATCCGGGTCATCTCGTGCGGCCCCAGGCCGTGCGTCTGCCGCAGCAGCCGGCGGCTCACCAGGGCCGTGCCCCCCGTCGCCAGGGCCAGTCCGACGGCCGCCGCGCTCAGCACCAGGGGCAGCTGGCGGTCGGCCACCCCGCCCACGTTCTCGGTCGTGATGCCCGCCGAGACCAGACCCACGACCCTGCCGTCGGGGTCCTTGACGGGCGCGATGGCCTGCACCAGCGGGCCGATCGTCCCCTCGATCTCCTCGGTCACCGTCCTCCCCGCCAGCGCGGGGGCGATGTTCCCGACGAACTTCTTGCCGATGCGGTCCGGCTTGGGATGGGTGTAGCGGACCCCCTCGTCGTTGGTGACCACCACGAAGTCCACGTCCGTCGCCCTGCGCACCGCCTCGGCGCGGGGCTGGAGCACCGCCGTGGGGTCGGGACTGCGCAGCGCCTGGAGGATGCCGGGGGAGTTGGCGAAGGTCTCGGCCACCGAGACGGAGCGGTTGCGGGCCTCCACGGTGCTGTCGTGCCGTACCTGGAGCACCAGCGCGACGGCCGCGGCCACCACCAGCAGCAGCACGATGACCACGTTCATCACGAAGACCTGGCCGGCCACACTGCGGCCGGACAGCGCCGAGCGCAGTGCCGAGGCAGGCCGCCTCGCGTCCCCTCCCCGCCGTGACCGGTCCGCGTCCTGCCGGTGTCGGGCGTGCGGGCCGCCGGGACGACGGGGTGACCGTTCTCCCGATCGACCCATCAGTCGGACCATGTGCCCATGTCTACACTGCCGGGCCCGCGGAGGCGAGGGGCACTCCCCGTGACGCGGGAGCCCGCCGGACCGGAACCGCGGGCGTTCGGGCCGGCCGGCACCGGGTCTCGTACGGCCGCCCTCACCGGGGGTTCCCGGGGCGGGCACGGCGGGTGGCGAGCAGCAGGGCGATGTCGTCGGGACGGTCCGCGGTGTGGCGGGCGGACACGACGATCCGGTCCGCGACGCCCGCGAGCGAACGGTTCCCGGGCCGCGCCGCGGGCGCCCCGGCCCTGGCCAGCGCCAGGCGCAGCGCGGTGATCCCCTCGTCGATGTCGGTGCCGGGCCGTTCCACGAGGCCGTCCGTGTACAGGGCGAGGACGGCGCCGGCCTCGACGGCGAACTCGGTCAGCGGGTAGGGCGCGCCCGGGTCCACCCCGAGCACCACCCCGCCCGGCAGGTCGAGCGTCTCGGTGCGTCCGTCCGGGTGGCGCAGCAACGGCGGCGGGTGCCCCGCGCGGGCCGCGCAGGCCCGTCCGGTGGCCGGGTCGAGCCGGATGTAGCAGCAACTGGCGAACAGACCCGGGTCCAGGTCGGCCAGCAGGTGGTTGACGCCGCTCATCACCTCGTCGGGCGGCCGGTCGCCGAGGGCGAAGGCGCGTACGGCGCTGCGCAGTTGCCCCATGGTCGCCGCGGCCTGCACGCCGTGGCCCTGCACGTCCCCGATGACCAGCGCCATGCCGTCCCCCGAGGCGACCACGTCGTACCAGTCCCCGCCCACGTCCAGGCCCTGGGTGCCGGGCAGATAGCGGCCCGCGGTCTCCAGCAGCGGGTGTGCGGGCAGCCGCCGGGGCAGCAGCACCTCCTGCAGTCCGCGGGCGAGCGCGGTCTCGGACTCGTAGCGCCGGGCCTTCTCCATGGCGTGCGCGATGAGCCCGGCGAGCGCGGTGAGCACCGTGCGCTCCTCGGTGCTGAAGCCCCGGGAACGTTCGAAGCCGAGGATGCAGGAGCCGACCGGGCGGCCGGAGGCGATCAGCGGCAGGAAGGCGCGGGCGCCCTCCGCGGCGTCCAGCGGGATGCCCGGGTACGCGGAGGCCAGCGCCCGCATCGAGTCGAAGAACAGCGGTCGGCCGCTGGTCAGCGTCTCCACCCCGGGCAGCCGGGCGTCCAGCGGCACCCCTTCGAAGGGCGCGAGGAAACCGGGCGGGAACCCGGTCTCCCACGCCAGGTGCAGATGGCGGTCCTGGAGCAGGTAGATGGCGAGCCGGCGGCCGCCGAACGCCGACAGCAGCTCCCGTACGACCACCTCGGACACCTGGCGGGCGGTGACCGCCTCGGTCAGGGCCACGGCCAGGACGATGGGGCGGTACTCCGGTGCCGTCGTGGTGACCGGCGGGGCCGGACCGCCGGCCTCGGGTCCTGGGGTGTCCTCGGGCGCGCCGTGCTCGGGCGTGAGACCGGCGGACGCGTCGGCCACCCGGTTGGCCGGGCGGAGCGTGACGGTGAGGAAGTCCGGCCCCGGATACACGCTGACGGCGAGCCAGTCGCCCTCGTAGGGCCGGGGTGCCGCGCGGCGGCTCGCGTCGGGAGGTCGCCGGACGTGGAAGCGGACCGGGTCCGGGGAGAGCAGGGCACCGCGCAGGTGGTCCTCGTAGGCGGCCTGGTCCAGCCAGGGGACGGCCTCCCACAGGGAACGGCCGAGGAGCCTCGCCCGCGGCCTGCCCAGCAGCCGGACGGCGCGGGGGTTGGCGTAGACGACGGTGCCCAGCCGGTCCACGCAGAAGACGCCCTCCGGCAGCAGGTCGGCCGCGGCGTCGGCCACGGTGCCGGCGAAGGGATCGCGCACGGCGCCGCGCACCGGCCCGCCACCGGGCGGTGCGGACCGCGGCCGCCACAGCTCCACCAGGCGCAGCGAACCCTCCGCCGTGCGCACGTGCAGGGGCAGCCGGGGCGGCCGGCCCGCGGCCGTGTCCCGCAGCGCCGCGGCGATCCGGTGGCCGTCGTCCGGGGCCAGTACCCCGGTGAGCCTCCCGAGGGCAGCCGGGGTCCCGGCCGCACTCGACGGGAGGCCGAGCAGGACGCACAGGGGCTCGTCGAGGGTGACGGCGCCGGTGTCCGGGTCCCAGCCGAAACTTCCGGCGTGCTGCGGGTGCCGCCCCGAGGCGGGCGGCCGTACGCACAGCGGCTCGCCCTCCCAGGCGACCGGCGGGGCGTCACGGTCGGCGTCCAGCCGCTCCAGGGCCGCGCCCAGTTCCTGGGCCAGTCCGGCCACGAGGTCCGCGCCCTCCAGCACGTCGGCGGCGTCCGGGGCGGGCAGGCGCAGGACGGTCAGCACGCCGTAGGTCCGGCTGGCCCCGGCGACGGGCACGTACAGGGACCCGAAGGGGAAGGGGAGACCGGCCGCGAACTGCGGGTAGCGGCGCATCGTCTCCGCGGCGTTGGGCAGCACCACGCGCACGCCCAGCCGGTAGGCGTCGGCGACCGGGAACGGACTGTCGGCGTGCAGGCGCCACCAGGGGCGGAAGAGCGGCCCGGGCAGTCCGGCGAGGACGGCCAGCCGCAGCAGGCCGGGCGTGGCAGAGCGCAGGTACACACCGCCCACCCGGCCGCCGGCCGCGTCGATCGCCCGGGTGGACGCGTCGATCAGCAGCGCGGTCAGCCGTCCCGGCATCCGGGCGGTGCTTTCGGTGTTCTCGGCGCCCGTACTCATCGGCCCCACCTCGTCCGTGCGCCGCCGCGCGGGCGACACAGCAAGAATGCGCCCCGGCCCGGCGTCGCGCACCCGGTCGGACCGCACGGGTGAGCGTGACCCGGCGGTGACGGGGCGTTGACCCGGCGGACCGGAGTCCGTAATCTCCTCCGCGACATTCGGAAATCGCTCCGAAACTTTCGACCTCCCCGGGTGAAGTTCGGTGGCTTCCGCCCTTCCGAACGGCCTCCGCACACCGATTCAAGGAACGGGATGACATGAGCATGATCGTCAGACGTCTGTCGAGAGCGGCCACCGCCGGTCTCGTGGCCGCCGCCGCGCTGACGGCCGCGGCCCACTCCGCCGAAGCCGCCGACACGCTCGGGTCCGCGGCCGCCGGACAGGGCCGCTACTTCGGCACCGCCGTCGCGGCGAGCCACCTCGGCGAGACCGACTACGCCGCCACGCTGGACCGGGAGTTCAGCTCGGTGACGCCAGAGAACGAGATGAAGTGGGACGCCACCGAGCCCAGCCGCGGCAGCTTCACCTTCACCTCCGCCGACCGGATCGTCGACCACGCGCAGAGCCAGGGCATGGACGTGCGCGGCCACACCCTGGTCTGGCACTCCCAACTGCCCTCCTGGGTGAGCCCGCTGGGCGCCTCCGACCTGCGCACCGCAATGAACGCCCATATCAACGGCCTGATGGGCCACTACAAGGGGGAGATCCACAGCTGGGACGTCGTCAACGAGGCGTTCCAGGACGGCGGCAGCGGCGCCCGGCGCAGCTCGCCCTTCCAGGACAAGCTGGGCGACGGCTTCATCGAGGAGGCGTTCCGCACCGCCCGCGCCGCCGACCCGGCCGCCAAGCTCTGCTACAACGACTACAACACCGACGGTGTCAACGCGAAGAGCAACGCCGTCTACAACATGGTCAAGGACTTCAAGTCCCGGGGCGTGCCCATCGACTGCGTCGGCTTCCAGTCCCACTTCAACAGCAACTCGCCCGTCCCGTCCGACTACCGGCAGAACCTCCAGCGCTTCGCCGACCTCGGCGTGGACGTGCAGATCACCGAGCTGGACATCGAGGGCTCCGGCTCCGCCCAGGCCGCCGACTACACCAAGGTGGTCGAGGCCTGCCTGGCGGTGAGCCGCTGCACCGGCATGACCGTGTGGGGCGTCACCGACAAGTACTCGTGGCGCAGCGGCGGCACCCCGCTGCTGTTCGACGGCGACTACAACGAGAAGCCGGCCTACGACGCCGTCCTGTCCGCCCTCGGCGGCGCGGGCGACCCCGGCGACCCGGGAGACCCCGGTGACGGCGCGAGCTGCACGGCCACCTACACCAGGACCGCGGACTGGAGCAGCGGCTACAACGGCCAGGTCACCATCACCGCGGGCGCCGAGCCGATCAGCTCCTGGACCGCGACGGTCACGCTGCCGGCCCAGCAGTCCGTCTCCTCGCTCTGGAACGGCACGCCCACCTGGAGCGGCAACGTGATGACGGTGCGGCCGAGCTGGAACGGCACCCTGGCGGCCGGCGCGTCGACCAGCTTCGGGTTCACCGCGGCGAAGAACGGCAGCGACGCCGCGCCCGCGGTCGGCAGCTGCACCGCTTCCTGACCCGGGCGTCCGCCCGACCTCACGCCCGAACTTCCGCCGGACATGGGCGCGGTCGGCCGGATCCGCGCAAAAGACGGCGCCTCCGGCGGAAGTTGGGGCAAAGGGTTCGTGAGCAGCGTCCTGGTGCGTATCGTGAGAGCCGGGGCCCCCGCTCCCGCCACTCGGCCCCGGACCGGACGGTGAGGCTCGGTATGACTCCGGCGCACGGACCCGACACCGCGGACGCCTCCGTCGTGTCCGCGGTGGTGGAGTTCAGCGGCGGATCGGCGATGATCCCCGCCTCCAGGGACGTCGTGCACGGCTTCGTCACGCGACTCTCCGAGCGGGGCCTGGACCTGACGGACGCCTTCCTGGACGCCGCCCGTCTGGTCGCGAGCGAGCTGGTGACGAACGCGCTGCGGCACGCCCCCGGCCCCTGCCGGCTGGAGCTGACCCTGGTGGACGACCGGGTGGAGATCGCGGTGTCGGACACGGCCGAGGCCTTCCCCACCTTCCTTCCCCGTGACCCCGTGCGGGTCGGCCGGCACGGGCTGGAGATAGTGACGCGGCTGTGCGGCGAGGTCATCACCAAGCCGCACGCGACCGGGAAGACGGTGTACGCGCGCCTGCCGCTGGTCTGACCCGCGCCTCAGGCGGTCAGGGCCTGCTCCACGCTCGGGTAGCAGGGGATGAGCGCGTCGACGCCCACCAGCCGCAGCACGCGTTCGACGGCGTCGCGCGGTGCGGCCAGCCGGAAGAAGACGCCGCGGGACTCGGCGGCCCGGTGCGCGGAGATGAGGACGTTGATGCCGCTGGAGTCCAGGAACCCCACCTCGCCGAAGTCCACCACCGTGCCCGGGGCGGACTCCACCGACGACAGCAGGACGTCGCGCAGATGGCCGCTGCCGTCGAGATCGACCTCTCCGGCGAGGACCACGAGGCAGACGCCGTCGCCCGTGGTGGTACGGGTGATCAGCAGCCGCTCCGGTACCGCCGCTCCCTCGATCTCCGCCACACTGCCCTCACTTCTCGCGTGCGCCGCATGTGCCCGGCCGTCGTCGGGTGGCTTGATGTTAAGGCCCTTCGCGGCCCGCGTGGCCCACTCGTGCGAACCGGAACGCATCGGCCGGACCCGGCCCCGCCGGGCTCGGCGCGCGCGACGGCGTTCCTCTGACTACGGTCGAAGGTGTGGTGGCACACACATTCGAGGAGCTCGTGCACAAGCGCCGCGCGGCGGACCTGGCTCAGCACCGGGTCGAGGAGCTGCGCGACTCGTACGGGCCTCCCACGCAGCATCAGTGGACCCCGAGGCAGTCGGAGACCTACGAGACCGCCGTACGGGCCTGGCGCGACCTGGACCGGGACGCGCGGACCGCGATGGCGGAGTATGTCAAGGAGGGAGGCCAGTCCCGGCACAAGATCGAGGCGAAGCTCCGCAAGGCCGTCCAGGACGACGACCGCAACACCTGACCGGCCGGGCCCCAGCCCTTGCGGTCACCTGCGGCACCGCCCGGCCGGACCCGGCCCGGGGCTCGGCCGGGCACCGCCCGCGCCGGGTCGCCGGGCCGGGCCACGACGCGTGGCCGACCGGCCGTACGGCGCTCGGCCGTCGTCGGGTGGGTCCGGTCCGCCCCGGGCCCCGGCCCGGACGTTTTCGCCCGCCCCGGCCCGGCCGGCGTGCGGTCTCCGTCGTCAGCGCAGGTCCGCCGTGACCTCGCCGACGAGGTCACGCACGGCGTCCAGGGCCGCCGCGCGGTCCTCGGGGACCAGGCCGATGCGGGTGCGCCGGTCGAGCAGGTCGGCCTCGTCGAGGGCGCCCTCGTGGCGCAGGGCCCACACCAGTTCCGCGCCGGTGACGGGATGGCCCGGCAGTACGCGCTCGGCGAGGCGGGGGTCCCGGGCGGCGAGGGCCTGGACCGCGGGGGCCTCGGTGCCGTAGTGCCGCACCAGGCGGCGCGGCGCCCGGACCCCGGCCAGGGCGTGCGGGGCGGCGGCGCCGACCAGGGGCAGCGCGGCGGTGGGGGACGGCCCCGCGGCAAGGCCCCGGGCGGCGACGGCGGCGTCCACGGCGTCCTCGGCCATCCGCCGGTACGTGGTGAGCTTGCCGCCGACCACGGTGATCACACCCTCGGACGAGGTCAGCACGGCGTGCCGGCGCGAGACGTCCGCCGTACGGGGCGCGGCGCCGGGCCGGTCCGACGGGGCGGTGTCGAGCAGGGGGCGCAGGCCCGCGAAGGCGCCCACCACGTCCTCGCGGTGGACCGGCAGGTCGAGCACCGAACCGAGCACGTCGAGCAGGAAGCCGACGTCGGTCTCCGGGACCTCCGGCACGTCCGGGACGCCCCCCTCCACCGGCTCGTCGGTGAGGCCGACGTAGACGCGGCCGTCGTCCTGGGGCAGCACGAGGACGAAGCGGTTGGTCTCGCCGGGGATCGGCACGTGCAGGCCGGCCGGGAGCGGGCCGAGGCGGTCGGAACGCAGGACGAGATGCGTGCCGCGGGAGGGGCGGATCCGGATGCCGTCCACGAGGTCGCCGGCCCACACCCCGGAGGCGTTGACCACCGCGCGGGCCCGGATCACCCCCTCCTCGCCGGTCGTCTCGTCGCGGACCCGGGCGCCGGACCCGGTCAGCTCCAGTGCCCTGACCCGGGTCAGGATCCGCGCGCCGCGGGCCGCCGCGGTCCGGGCGAGCGCGGTCACCAGCCGGGCGTCGTCGGTGAGCCTGCCGTCCCAGGAGAGCAGCCCGCCGCGCAGCCGGTCGGGGCGCAGCGCCGGTGCGAGGTGGCGGGTCTCCACCGCGGACAGCCGACGCGGCGCGGGCAGGGTGGCCCGTGCGGTGCGCGCCGCGAGACGCAGGGTGTCCCCGGCGCGGAACCCGGCCCACGCCAGCGCGCCCTGGCCGCGGGAGACCAGCGGCGTGAGCGGCAGGACGAACGGCTGGGCGCGCACCAGGTGGGGCGCCGTGCGCTCCATCAGCACCCCGCGTTCCACCGCGCTCTCGTGCGCGACGTCGAGCTGGCCGGAGGCGAGGTAGCGCAGTCCGCCGTGGATGAGCTTGGAGCTCCAGCGGGAGGTGCCGAAGGCCAGGTCGTGGGCGTCCACGGCGGCGACGCTCAGTCCCCGGGCGGCGGCGTCCAGCGCGGCACCGGCACCGGTCGCGCCGAGACCGACGACCAGGACGTCCACCACGGGGCCGCCGACGGTGTCGGCCACCTCGCGCGAGCGCCGTGCGGCGGACAGGGAGGCCCCGGTGGCGGGGCGGCTGGTGGGGCTCATGGTGCGAGGGTCCTCTCCAGGATGGTGCGCAGCTCCGCGAGCAGGGCGGCGGTGGTCAGCTCGGCGTCGTCCTCGTCGGCCATGGTCCGCAGCGACAGGGCGAAGGACTGCACCACCAGCAGCACCGACCGTGCCTGCCGCCCGGTGTGCGTCCGGCGGACCGAACCGTCGGCGTGGCCCTCCTCCAGGGATTCGGCCAGCAGCTCCAGCAGGGCCTCCTGGCTCGCCCCGCGCCGGTCGAGGACGTAGGGCAGGAGCAGCTCCGGGTCGACGTCGACGATCTTGCGGAAGAGGGGATGGGCGCGGAACGCCTCCACCCCCGCCACCAGGCCCTCGACCATCCGCGAGCGGATGTCGGTGTCCTGCGCGGGTTCCGGGACGGCGCCGGTGGCCACCGCGATCCACTCGCGGGTCATCAGGTCGCCGACCAGGGACCGCACGTCCGGCCAGCGCCGGTACAGCGTCATCCGGGAGACGCCGGCCCGGCGGGCGACATCGGTCATCGTCGTGCGCCGCACCCCGACGGCCAGCACACAGTCGCGCACGGCGTCCAGCACCGTGTCGCTGTCGGAGGGGGTCGGCCTGGTCGACTGGTTGTGACGGTTGGGCGTCATGTGTAACAGTGTAACGCCCAGTGGGGCGGTGCGGACGGCATCCCTCGAAGCGACCGTGAGGACGACAGGCAATGGACATGCTGTGGAACGGCTGGGGCGACCCGGCCAGGGCGACGCCGCTGCCCGACACGGTGACCGGGCTGCTGCGCGAGCTGCTCCGCGTCGCTCCCCGCGAGGCCGCGCCCCTCCCGCTGGAGGAGATCGACGTACCCGAGTCGCCGCTGGACCCGGACGCCCGCCGCGCGCTGGAGGCCGCCGTCGGGCAGCGCGCGCGGGACGTGCGCACGGACGCGGAGAGCCGCATCCGGCACACCCGCGGCAAGTCCACCCCCGACCTGCTGCGGATGCGCGCCGGCGACGTCACCGACACCCCGGCCGCCGTGGTCCTCCCGGACGGCCACGACGAGGTGCTCGCCGTGCTGGCCGCCTGCGCGGAACACGACCTGGCCCTCGTCCCCTTCGGCGGCGGCACCTCCGTCGTCGGCGGCCTCGCCCCCGGCCGCGAGGGCGCGTTCGTCGCCCTCGACCTGCGCCGCATGAACCGCCTGCTCGACCTCGACGAGGTCTCCCGCACCGCGACCCTCCAGCCCGGTCTGCGCGCCCCCGAGGCCGAGGCGCTGCTGGCCGAGCAGGGATACACGCTCGGCCACTTCCCCCAGTCCTACGAGTGGGCCACCGTCGGCGGCTTCGCCGCGACCCGCTCCAGCGGACAGGCCTCCGCCGGCTACGGCCGCTTCGACGAGATGGTCCTCGGCCTCACCCTCGCCACCCCCCGGGGCACGCTCGACACCGGCCGCGCCCCGCGCTCGGCCGCCGGACCCGACCTGCGCCAGCTCGTCCTGGGCTCGGAGGGCGCCTTCGGCGTCATCACCTCCGTCACCGTGCGCGTACGGCCCGTGCCGGAGGTCCGCCGCTACGAGGGCTGGCGCTTCGCCTCCTTCGACGAGGGCACCGCCGCCCTGCGCCGCCTCGCCCAGGACGGCCCGCGCCCCACGGTGCTGCGGCTGTCCGACGAGACCGAGACCCTGATCGGCCTCGCCCAGCCCGACGCCATCGGCGCCTCCCTGGAGCGCCAGGACACCGGCTGCCTGGCGGTCGTCGGCTTCGAGGGCACCGAGGAGGACACCGCGCACCGCCGCGAGGGCGCCGCCAAGCTGCTGCGCGAGAGCGGCGGCACCTTCGCCGGTGCGGAGCCGGGGGAGCGCTGGGCCCACGGCCGCTACTCGGCGCCGTACCTGCGCGACTCCCTGCTCGACGCCGGGGCGCTCGCCGAGACCCTGGAGACGGCGGCCCTCTGGTCCCGCCTCCCCGCCCTGTACGCCGCCGTCCGCGAGGCGCTCACCGCCACCCTCACCGAGTCCGGCACCCCGCCCCTGGTCATGTGCCACATCTCGCACGTCTACGAGAACGGCGCCTCGCTGTACTTCACGGTCGTCTCCGCGCAGGGCGCGGACGCCGTGGCGCACTGGACCCGGGCCAAGCACGCCGCCAACGACGCGATCCTCGCCGCGGGCGGCACCATCACCCACCACCACGCGGTGGGCACCGACCACCGCGACTGGTACGTCCGGGAGGCGGGCCCCCTCGGCGTCGAGGCCCTGCGCGCCGTCAAGCGGAGCCTGGACCCCGCCGGACTGCTCAGTCCGGGCGTCCTGCTGCCGGCGGACTGACCCCGCCGAACGGCACGCTCCCACCCCGTGAGACAACAGTCCGGCACCACCCGTCAGCCCGGAGGCACATCGATGCGACAGTTCACCGCCGTCGTCAACCCCACCGCGGGCGGCGCCACCTCGGCCGCCGCGCTCCTCGGGGTGGCCCGCCTGCTGCGGGAGGCGGGGGCCGGGCTGGAGACCGAGTACAGCCACAGCCTCGCCCACGCCCGCGAACTCGCCCGGCGGGCGGGGGAGCGGGGCCGGGTGGTGCTCGCGGTCGGCGGCGACGGCATGGCGGGCGGCATCGGCGGCGCCCTCAGCGGCACCGGTACCGTGCTCGGGCTGGTACCGGCCGGGCGCGGCAACGACTTCGCCCGTGCCCTGGAGCTGCCCACGGGAGGGGCCGAACTGGCCGAGGTGCTGCTGCACGGCGAACCCCGCCCCGTCGACACCGTCGAGGTCACCTCCGCCGTCCACGACCGCACCGTCGTCCTCGGCAGCGTGTACGCCGGTGTCGACGCGCTCGCCAACCGGCACGCCAACCACGCGCGGCTGCTGCGCGGAGCCGCCTCCTACTACGCGGGGGCGGTGCGGGCCGTGGCGGGCTGGCGTGCGGCGGGCTACCGGGTCACGGTCGACGGCGAGGAGCACGCCTTCAGCGGCTACACGGTGGTGGCGGCCAACTCCGGCTACTACGGCTTCAACCGCCTCGTCGCCCCCTCCGCCCGGGTGGACGACGGCCTGCTGGACGTGGTGATGATCGCCGACGCCCCGCGGCGGCTGTTCTTCGCCCTGATGAACGAACTCTCCACGGGCGCCCACGTCCACCGGCCCCAGGTACGCGTCCTGCGCGGCCGGGAGGTCCGCATCGAGGCGGACCGGGCGATACCCTACGGCGCCGACGGCGAGGTCGAGGCCGTCGTACCCGTCACCGCGAAGGTGCTGCCCGGAGCGCTGCGCGTCCTGTGCTGAACACACCGCGGGGCCGGGCGCCCGGATCGGCGCCCGGCCCCGCGGTCCGGTGGATCAGCCCCGCGGCGTGGTGAAGCGTTCCCACACCCGGTGCGAGCCCATCAGCTCGGTCACCTGTTCCAGGGCGGCGGTGCCGGAGTCGGCGACGATCACACCCGGAGCGTCGGCCGGGACACCCGACGCCTCCAACGCCGGCGTGCCACCGGCCCAGACGCCGATCGCCTTGCCGTGCCGGAACGCCTCCGACAGCAACAGGCTCACCCGCGGGTCGACCGTCCCCGGCCCGGCAGGCGCCGGCCCGGCCTTGTAGTCGCGCGGCGTGTACGCGTCGCCGCCCATGTCGGGCGTCCCCGCGATCAGCACCGCGTCGAACTCGACCGACCGCGCGGTGACATAGCTGCGCTGCACGGTCAGCGCGGCGTCGCCGGAGCCGAGGGTGCCGCCGGTCGGCGCCACGATCAGCGGCACCATCCCGGCGTTCAGCACCGCCTCCCGTACCGCGCCCACGCCCTCCAGGTCCGCCCCGCCGGTCACGATGCCGACGACCCTGCCGTCCAGCGGCCAGGTGCCGCCCACCTGGGACAGCGCCGGGCTGGGCTCGACCTCGGCCAGCGGCACCGTCGGTTCCGGGGCGGGCAGGCCGAGGCCCTCGGCGACGCCCGCGCACAGCTCGGGGTCGATGTTGGCCAGGACCTGGAGCGTCCGCTCCCGGATCGCCTGCTCGTAGCACTTGCCCAGCTCGAAGGTGTAGGCGCCGATGATGTGCTCGCGCTCCACCGGGCTCATGCTCAGCCAGAACCGGCGCGGCTGGCTGAAGTGGTCCGCGAACGACTCGGGGGCCTCGCGGACCTTGCGCCCCTCCGGCACCCGCACCGGAGCCTCGACGAACGCGTTCGTGTCCGCGCCCGCGGTGAACGGGCAGCCGCCGTCCAGGGAGTTGGGCCGGTAGGGAGCCACGCCCCGGTGCACGGCGCTCTGGTGCATGCCGTCGCGCAGCATGTCGTTGACCGGCGCCTGCGGCCGGTTGATCGGCAGCTGCGGGAAGTTGGGGCCGCCCAGCCGCGTGATCTGCGTGTCCAGGTACGAGAACAGCCGTCCCGCGAGCAGCGGGTCGTCGGTGACGTCGATACCGGGCACCAGGTGGCCGACGTGGAAGGCGACCTGCTCGGTCTCGGCGAAGAAGTTGGACGGGTTGCGGTTCAGGGTCAGCAGCCCGACCGGCTGCACCGGCGCCAGCTCCTCCGGCACGAAGTTGGTCGGGTCCAGCAGGTCGATGCCCTCGAAGGTCTGCTCCGGGTTGTCCGGGAAGGTCTGGATGCCCAGCTCCCACTGCGGGTACGCGCCCGCCTCGATGGCGTCCGCGAGGTCCCGGCGGTGGAAGTCCGGGTCGACGCCGTTGATCAGCTGCGCCTCGTCCCAGACCAGCGAGTGCACGCCCAGCTTCGGCTTCCAGTGGAACTTCACCAGCGTCGTGGCGCCCTCCGCGTTCACCAGCCGGAAGGTGTGGACGCCGAAGCCCTCCATCATCCGGAACGAGCGCGGGATGCCCCGGTCGCCCATGAAGAAGATGGTGTGGTTCGTCGCCTCGGTGTGCAGCGAGACGAAGTCCCAGAAGGTGTCGTGGGCGCTCTGCGCCTGCGGGATCTCCCGGTCCGGGTGCGGCTTCGCCGCGTGCACCACGTCGGGGAACTTGATGGCGTCCTGGATGAAGAAGACCGGGATGTTGTTGCCGACCAGGTCGAAGACGCCCTCACTGGTGTAGAACTTCGTCGCGAACCCGCGGGTGTCCCGCACGGTGTCCGACGAACCGCGCGAGCCGACCACCGTGGAGAACCGGGTGAACACCGGCGTCTCCACGTCCGCGGCCAGGAACCCGGCCTTGGTCACCGAGGCCGCCGTGCCGTAGCTCTGGAACACCCCGTGCGCGCCCGCGCCCCGCGCGTGGACCACGCGCTCCGGGATGCGCTCGTGGTCGAAGTGCATGACCTTCTCGCGCAGGTGGTGGTCCTGGAGCAGCACGGGACCGCGCGGCCCGGCCTTCAGCGAGTGGTCGGTGTCGTACAGCCGGGTCCCCTGGGCGTTCGTCAGGTAACTGCCGGACTGCGCCACCCGGGCCTGGTCGGCACCCGTGGGCTGACCGGTCGGGGACACGGTGTCCGGGCCGGTCTGGTCCGGCTTCGGGGGCAGCGGCTCGCGGGGCTCGGTGGGCTCGGCGACGGAGGGCGACTCGGGGCCGGGCCTGCCGGGGATCCCGTCCGGCGGCCCGCCGGCCTCGCCGTGCAGGCCCTCGGTCACCTTGCGGGCTACTCGCTTGAGGGGGTTGGCCTCGCTCATCGGCCTTTCTCCGTTTCTGGGCGGGCCGCTGCACGCGCCCGGTCGTGTTCGAGTACCGACTGCCGTGGTGGGCCGTGACCGCGTACCCAGCCTTCGGGACTCGAGGCATGGGCGCGGGAAACGGAGGGGGTTGGCTCAGGTGACGATCTGTCCGTCGTGGATGCCACCCCGGCAGAACGCCGTGAGGGCCCCGGCCCCGTCCGCGGTGACGACGATCCCCCCGCCGCCCTGGAGGCACTCGGTCGCCGTCACGTCGCTCGCCACGCTCGGCGCGCGCGGCGCCGAGGCCTCCGCTCCGGTGGCGCCCAGGACCGACAGGGCCAGGGCCGCGACGACGGTGCACGACGACTTGCGCATGGGGACGGCTCCTTCTCACCGGTGCCGTCCCAGCGTCACCGGCCCGGCCGTCGCACGCCACCGGGGGAGCGCGCACGGGGGAGCGCGCACGGCGAAGGGCCCCGGCCGCCGCCGCGGACCGGAGCCCTGCAAGCACCTGACGGGCCCTAACCCTCCCGGTGCGTCACCGCCACCGGCTCGAACGACACCCTGGTGCGGGCGCCGTCGGCCGTCCAGACGACCTCCACGCCGTCCTCACCGGGCACCACCTCGGCGACGGCCCCGTCGGCCGGGACGCCCACCTGCGCACCGGTCAGGGCGGCCAGGGAAACGTGCACCGAGGTGCCGCCCGCCGGAGCGGACAGCCGGGGCAGCTCCGCCCACGGCACGTACGCCGTGCCCTGCGGGGCGCGCACGGTCTCCGCCTCGGGCTCCCAGCCGCGCAGCCCGTGCAGCGTGGAGGTCAGCGGCTCCTCGGGACCGGTGGCCCACCCGGTGTGGGTGACCCGGGCCCCGGCCGGCGCCCCGACCACCCGGTGCACCCGCAGTTCGTACGGCCCCCGGGCCACCGTGACGCTCTCCACCCGCAGCCCCGGCACCATCGGCGGCCCGGACACGAAGACGGGCCGGTGCCAGGACGCCGCCCAGCCCCAGCCGTCGCCGCCTCCCGCCCCCAGCGGATGGACGCGGCGCCGCACACTCGGCCGGCCGTTCACCTCGACCGACAGGTGGTTGTCCGCGACGTTCTCCCGCGCCGTGGGACCCGTCCGGGTCGAGTAGGCCTGCCGGCCGTAGTACGGGTCGTCCTCGGCCGCCGACTCGCCCTCGTGCGGGCGGACGTGGTCGCTGCCGTGGTTGTGCAGCCGTACGATCCCGTCGGCGCGGGTCGACTGCACCAGCAGTCCCGGCGCGGACAGGGCCAGCACGCGGTCGGCCTCCTCCACCGGCGCGGGCTCCTCCGGCGCCGTCCACAGCGGGTGGTCCGCGGGAGCGAGCAGCGAGACGAACGCCTTCGACGCCCAGTACGGGGAGGCCGGACCCGAGTACGGTTGCAGGGTCGCCTCGTGCGGGCCGTACCAGCCGAGGCTCAGCAACCCCTCGTCGGTCAGCGCCCCGTGGTCCACGAAGTACCGCAGGCTGCCGCTGGCCAGCCGCCGCGAGGCACCCGGCGTCAGCGGGGTGTGCCCGGTCAGCGCGCCCAGGCCGACGGCCGCCGACGCGGCGAAACGGTAGGTGAGCGAGCGCCCGAAGTGCAGCGGCGCCCCGTCGGAGCCGAACATCAGGGCGAAGCCGTCCAGGTGGGTGCGCAACCGGTCCCCGTAGCGGGCGAGCGCGTCCGTGTCGCCGCCGAGGTGGGCGTCGAGCACCGGGTAGAGGTGCAGCGCCCAGCCGTTGTAGTGGTCGAAGGCGCGTCCGTCGCCGTCGGCGTACCAGCCCTCGCCCCGGTACCAGCCCTCCATCAGCTCCAGCGCCCGGTGCCGCGCGGCGGCCGTCTCGGCGTCGCCGCGGCCGACCGACTCCAGGAACCCCGCGACGGTGTACGGGAACAGGTACCAGTTGTTGGGCGCCGGGACGTGCCGCAGCGCCCCGCGCAGCCACTCCTCCACCCGGTCCTGGACGCCGGAGTCGAGGTGCTTCCACAGCCACGGCGCGGTCAGCCGCAGCCCGAGCGCCACCGAGGCGGACTCGACCATGGGCTGGCCCTGCACGTCGTGGTCGAGGATCAGCGGCCACGACTCGGCGTCGTCGCGGCCGGGAGTGCGGGTGCCCGAGGCGAGGCCCTCGGCGTAGCGGTCCAGCCAGCCGTGCGGGTCCGCGCCGTCCGCCCCCGCGACGCGGAAGCCCGCCGCGAGGAAGGTCCGCGCGAAGCCCTCCAGGCCGTCGGAGCGCACCCCCGAGCGCGAGGGCCGACCCGGCAGGTCGAGCAGGGCGCGGCCTGGGGTGCTCCAGCGCCACGCGGCCCACAGCAGCCCGTCCGCGACGGCCTCCCAGTGGGCCCGGGTGTAACCGGTGTACGGGCTCGACGCACGGTCCTCGGTGGGCAGTTCGAACGGGATGCTCATGCCAGGAACGCCAGCCTTTCGCGTCGTACGGGGTGGAGGAAGCCGGTGCCGGACGCCCAGCGGGTCGTCTCGGCGAGGGCGAGATCGGCGAGACGGCGCCACTCGTTGCCCTCCGAACCGGCGAGGTGCGGGGTGATCAGGGCGTGCTCGCAGTCCCACAGCGGGTGCTCCGGCGGCAGCGCCTCCGGGTCGGTGACGTCCAGGACGGCCCGGATGCGGCCCGCCAGCACGGCGTCGGTGAGCGCGTCCTGGTCGATCACCGCGCCCCGCGAGGTGTTGATCAGCACCGCGTCGGCCGGCATCGCCTCGATCAGCGGACGGCTCACCAGACCGCGGGTGGTGGGCAGCAGCGGGGTGTGCACGCTGACGGTGTCGCAGCGCGCGAACAGCTCCCGCAGCCCCACGTTCCCGACGCCCAGCTCGGCGGCCTCCGCGTCACTCACGTACGGGTCGTGCAGCAGGACCTCGACGTCGTGCGGCCGCAGCAGCTCCACGACCCGGCGCCCGATCAGCGAGGCGGACAGGATGCCCACCGTCCGCCGGTAGTTGCCGACGCCCCGCGAGGTGCGCAGCCAGTTCCCGCGCACCCGGGAGGCCCGGTAGTCGCGGGCCCGCTCCAGGACCCGCTTGCCGCTCAGCAGGATCATGCCGAGGGTGTACTCGGCCACCGGCAGCGCGTTGGCGGCGGCGGCCGAGGAGACCTCGACGCCCCGCTCCCAGCACGCGTCGGTGACATGCCCGCGGACACTGCCCGCCGTGTGCACCACGGCCCGCAGCCGGGGCGCCGACCGCAGCACCTCCGCGTCCAGCGGCGGACAGCCCCACCCGGTGATCAGCAGCTCCACGTCCGCCAGTACGGATCTCGCCCGCGCCGTGGACAGGTCGTCGAGCACCGGGAACGGCGCGAGGTCGCAGACCCGGCGGAAGGCCGCGAGGGACTGGGGGTCCAGGACGGCCGAGGCGGCGTCCGGGGACATGGCCACGGCGGCACGGGGCCGGTGGCCGGGTCCGGGGGCGTGCACGGTCACTTGACGGCTCCGGCGGTCAGGCCGCTGCGCCAGAATCGCTGGAGCAGCACGAAGGCGAGGATGAGCGGCAGTACGGCGAGCAGCGAGCCCATGATCACCACGGGGTAGTACTCGGGCGACACGGACGCCGAGCTGTTCCACTGGTACAGGCCGAGACTGACGGGATACAGGTCCTGGTCGGACAGCATCACCATGGGCAGGAAGAAGTTGTTCCAGATGGCGGTGAGCTGGAAGAGGAACACGGTGATCAGACCGGGCCCGAGCATCCTGAGCGCCACCCGGGCGTACGTGGTCAGCTCCCCGGCCCCGTCCACGCGCGCCGCCTCCAGCACCTCGTCGGGCACGTAGCCGCGCGCGAAGATCCGGCCGAGGTAGACGCCGAACGGATTGAACAGCACCGGGATGAAGACCGCCCAGAAGGTGTTGACCAGGCCGGCCTCGGAGGCCATCAGGTACAGCGGCAGCGCCAGCACGGTCTGCGGCACCATCACCGCCGCGAGGACCAGGCCGAACAGCTTCTCCTTGTGCCGGAAGCGGTACTTGTCGAAGGCGTAGCCGCAGGCCACGCTCACCAGCGCGCCGACCGCGGCGCCGATCACCGCGTACAGCAGGCTGTTGACGTACCAGCGGCCGTACAGCCCGCCGTCCATGGCGAAGACGTCCTTGAGGTTCTGCACGAGGGAGAAGTCGCTCAGGGACAGCAGGTCGCTGCTGAACAGCGCGTCGCGGTTCTTGGTCGAGGCCAGCACCAGCCACAGCACCGGCAGCAGGGTGTAGAGGACGGAGACGGCGACGACCACGTTGACGGTGGCACGGCCCAGCAGCTTCGGGCGGAGCAGGGAGCTGTCGGTGGCGCTCATCGGGCCTCCTCGGAGTCGGCGCGGCTGGTGAAGCGGGTGACGCCGTAGGACAGGGCGATGGTGCACACCAGCAGGACCACCGAGGCGGCCGCCGCGAGGCTGTAGTTGTTGCGGGTGAAGGCCGCGTCGTAGATGTACATGCTGGGCGAGAAGCGCGAGTTGATCATCGGGGAGGACTGGCTGAGCAGCATCGGCTCGGTGAACAGCTGGAGCGCCCAGATCAGAGTGAAGATCGAGACCATCACGATGGAGGCGCGTACCAGCGGCGTCTTGACCTGGAGCGCCGTGCGCACCGGTCCGGCGCCGTCGACGACGGACGCCTCGATCACCTCGCGCGGCACGGCCTGGAGGGCGGCGTAGAAGACCACCATGTTGTAGCCGAGGTTGCTCCACAGGGCGATGTTCACGATGGACGGGACCACGGTGTGCACGCCCAGGAAGTCGATCGTGATGTCGCCCTTGGCGAACAGTTCGATCACCGGGCTGATGCCGGGCGTGTACAGGTAGAGCCAGATCAGTGCCGCGATGATGCCGGGCACCGCGTGCGGCAGGAACAGGCCGAGTTGGGCGAGGCCGCGCAGCCGGACCACGCCCGAGTCGAGGAGCAGGGCGAGGACGAGCGCGCCCAGGACCATCAGGGGGATGTAGATCAGGCAGTACAGGGCGACCGTGCCGAGCCCGCCGAGGAAGGTGGGGTCGGTGAGCACGGCCGCGTACGAGCGCAGCCCGACGAAGACCTGGCGCTCCGGACCGAAGCCGAGACCGGGCTGGTCGTCGCTGAAGAAGCTGAGGTAGACGGCGGTGCCGACGGGGATCAGGAAGACGGTGACCAGCAGGGCGAAGAACGGCGTCATGAGGACGCCGGCTGCGGTCAGTTGACGGCGCTTGGCCGCTCTGCGGGCACGCGGGCCCGAGTCGGAGGGTGCCGGGGAGGCGGCGCGGGCGGCGCCGGCCGGCACCCGTGCGCGGGTGGTGGTGGTCATGGGTGTGTCACCTGCCTTTCGTCGGCTCAGGTGCTGTGCTGGGTGGTGGACAGGCCCAGGGCCTTGAGGTCGGGCATGGTGCCCTCCTGCGCGGTGCGCAGCGACTCGACGAGGCTGCCCTGTCCGCCGCCGACCCGGGCGAAGGAGTCCTGCATGACCTTCTGGGTGGCGCTCATCCGCGGGCCCCAGAGCCACTGGTCGCCGATCTTCTCGGCCTCCTGCTCGAACAGGGTGTAGATGTCCTGACCGCCGTAGTACGAGCGGTCGAAGGCCTCGCGGCCCACCGCGACCAGGCCGGGGGCGGCCGGGTACTGGCTGCTGGTGCCGCTGGAGAGCCGGGCGCGCAGGGAGTCGGGGTGGGAGACCTGCCACTCGATGAACTCCATGGCGGCCTCCGGGTGCTTGCTGTCCTGGGTGATCGCGAAGGTCGAGCCGCCGTGCGTGCCGGTCGAGGGGCTGCCGGTGTCCCACTGCGGCAGCGGCGCGATCCGCCACTGGCCCTTCTGCCCCGGCCGCGCGTTCATCTGGGCGCCCGCGTCCCAGGCGCCGGTGAGCCGGGTGAGGACCAGTCCGTTGCCGATCTGCGCGTCGGACTGCCTGCTCTCGACGGCGTTCATGAAGACGTCGTCCCGGTCGATCAGACCCTGCCAGTACTCGCCGACCCGCCGGGAGGGCGCGTCGGCGAGGGAGACGTTCCAGGCGCCCTTCGAGGTGTCGAACCACTGGGCGCCCGCCTGCCACGCGTAGCACGCGAACTGCGTCATCCCGTCGGTCGGGAAGAGCACCAGCCGGCGGTCCGGCGCCTTGCGGTGCACCGTCGCCGCCTGCTCGGCGAACTCGTCCCAGGTGCGGGCGACGTCGAGCCCGTAGCGGTCGAACAGGTCGGCGCGGTAGTGCATCACCATGGGTTCGACGTCCAGCGGCACGGCGAACACCCGGCGTTCGAAGGTGGTCAGGCCGAGCGCCTGCGGCAGCAGCTTGCGGCGCAGGCCGTCGCTCATCAGATCGGTGATGTCCCGGGCGACGCCGTCGATGGCGAACCCCGGGACCTGCGGGTACTCCAGGGTGGCGACGTCGGGCGCGTTCCCGGCCCGGGCGGCGTTGCTGAGCTTGGCGTAGCCGCCCTGGCCCCCGGAGGGGATCTGCTGGAACTCCACCTGGACGTTGCGGTGGGTGCGGTTGAACGCGTCGACCACTTCCTGGCTGCCGCGCAGGGCGGACCAGAAGGTGATGCGGGTGGTGGTGCCCGTGCGGGCCGACGATGCGCCGTTCCCCCCGCTGCAGGCGCTCGCGGCTCCTGCAAGGGGTAGGGCGGTCATCGCGGCGAGCACGGAGCGACGGCTGGGTCGTCCGGGCATGGCGCCTCCGCGGCTCCTGCGGGTCCGCGGGGGTGCGGACACGACTCTTCGAGACACCGGAATCCTGAACGCCCCGCGTCAAACGGTCAATAGATCGATCAGAAGAAAATGAAACGCTCAAACGCTCATTCGTCGAGCGGTTCGGCCGACCGGTCCGTCGAACCCCGCACCATCAGCCGCGGCAGCAGCTCGACCCGCCGGCCCGGCTGCCGGCCGCCGGGTGCCTCGGCCAGCCGCTGGAGCAGCAGTTCCGCCGCCGCGTGACCGACCTCGGTCTTGGGCGGCGACACGGCCGTCAGCGGGGGCGCGGCGAGACCGGCCACGACGTCGTCGTACGCGACCACCGAGCAGTCCTCCGGCACCCGCACCCCCTCCTCGGCGAGCCGCTGGACGACCATCAGCGCGTCCACGTCGCCGTGCAGCACCATCGCGGTCGCGCCCACCTTGCGCATCAGCGCCGGCGGCTCGGCCGTCTCGTCCGCCGAATACGGTCCGTCGGCCCCGGCCTCCGGCGCGACCAGCGTCCAGGCCCACCGCTCCACGAGGGGATGCGCCCCGGCGATCTCCGTGAAGGCGGCACGCAGTGAACGGGCGGTGGGGCTGTCGTGCCGGGTGGCGATCACGATCCGCCGGTGCCCGAGTCCCACCAGGTGCTCCACCGCCAGGTGTGCGCCGTACCAGTGGTCCGAGCAGACCGAGTCCAGGGCGTGCAGCGCGCTGCCGCGCCACGGGCGGCGCTCCATCAGCACCGTCGGCACCCCGGTCCCGGCCAGCCACTCGTGGTCGGCCTCCTCGTCGGCCCGGCCCCGCCAGCGCGGTGCGATCAGCAGCCCGTCCGCGCCGTCCGCCAGCGCCCGCTCCACCAGCGGGCGTTCGGCGCCGGACGCCTGCGGCGCGAGGTGCAGGGCCATGCGCACCCCGGCCCGCTCCAGGACCGTCCGGGCCCCGTGCAGGGTCTCGGTCAGGTAGGAGTGCCGTACGGGCACCACCACGGCCACCCGGTCCCCGCCCGCCGGGACCGGATCGTGGGCCGTCTCCCGGGCCGGCAGCGTCGACCGCACGACACCGTGCCCGCGGCTCAGCCTGCCCTCGCGCGTCAGCTCCTCGACGTCCCGGCGCACGGTGACCACCGAGACCTGCAACTCGTCGGCGAGGTCACGCACCCGCGCGGTACCGCGCGCCTGGACCGCCGCCAGTATCCGCTGGCGCCTGAGATCGACCGGCTCCCGCATCAGGTCTCCCCACCCGTGAATGTTCGTTTGAGCGATTCCGCGCCATCATAACGATCGCTCGCACCGGGTGCCGGTGTCCCTACGGTTCCGGGTCGGCGAGGAGGGGGCCCAGCGGGCCCAGGTCGAGGTTCAGGTCGGAGCGGCTCAGGCCGTGCTGGGCGCACAGGTCGTCCATGCGCTCGTCGAGCAGCATGAGCGCCGTGCCGAGCCGGTCCTCCTGCTCCGCGCTCAGCGTCCCCTCGTCGAAGCGGCGCACGGCCTGGCGTTCCATGAGCTGGCGCAGCAGTTCCACCACGGTGAGGACCAGCGCGGCCAGGTCGTTGGTCACCCGCTCGGGATCCAGGTCGAGGGCATGGGCGGCACGGTCGCGGGGCGCGGTCACAGCGGCCCGCTGTCCGGCCAGGGAGCGGGCACCCGCTCGTTCACGGACGACAGCAGCGCGTGCAGGGAGATCCGCACCAGGGGCACGTCCGCGATGGCCAGGACCAGGTCGCCGCTGACCACGACCCCGGTCGCCAGCACCCGGTCCAGCAGGTCGACCAGGGGCACACCGACCGGTGCGCAGGCCTCCGGTCCGCCCCAGGGCACGGGAGCGGGGCCCGGCGTACGGGTGTCCGGGACGGTCATGAAGGGGTCTCCTGGTCCGGGGCCGGCCGCGGGTCCTCGTCCCAGCGGGCGAAGGAGTACGGGATCCACGGGCCCGAGGCCTCCACCCGCACGCCCGGAAGCGGCCGGTCGGCGGTGAACCGCGCCAGGGCGGCGGTGAAGTCGGCGCGCCGAGCGTCCTCCACCAGGTAGGCGACGTTGAGCAGTTGCGGGTCTCGACGGCCCGTCAGCCGCTCGCTCTGCGGGCGGTGCCGCGTCGCGGCGACCGCGTGGGACCGCAGTGCCGCGTCGACGGCCTCCGCCTCGGCCAGCGCCCTGCCGTGCGCACCCTGCCGCTCCCGCCGCCGTGCGCTGGCCCGGCTGAGGTAGGCGCGGCCACCGCTGCCCGGCCCGGCGCGGGTACCGGCGTCCGCGGGGGCCTCGGGCGCGGCCTCGGAGGCGTGCACCTTCACCGCCCACTCCGTACGGTCCCGGAGACGCGCGAGCAGCGTGTCCAGCACCGGCCGCCGGGCGGCCACCGCCAGCTCCGCGGTCCGGTCGCCGCGGTACAGGGTCGCCATCGGCAGCGGCACGACGGGGCCCCGCCCGGCCGCGGCCTCGACGCCCCGGTGATGGGCGCGGGCGCAGCGCTCCAGGTCCTCGGGCCGGTTGAGACGCTCGGTCAGCGCCTCCTCGCCGAACAGGGCGGCGGGGACGTCCTGCACGACCAGGCACAGGTCGCCCGCGCGCAGCACGCGCAGCGCGCCGCCCTCCTCGTGCCCCCTCGCCGCGGCCAGCCCCGCGGGGTCCGGCGGGGTCCGGGTGACGGCGAACGCGCACACCAGTGCGGGGGCCGCCGGTCCGGCGGCGGACGCGCTCATCGCACCGCTCCCGTCGTCTCCCCGGCCGCCCCCTCCAGGGCGTCCAGACGCTCCCGCAGCCGCGCGTTCTCCTCGGCGAGCGCGTCCCGCGCGGCCCGGGACGACAGCGCGGGGTCGGTCTCCCACCAGTCGATGCCCGCCTTCTTCGCGGTGTCCACGGAGGCGATGAACAACCGCAGCCTGATCGTCAGCAGTTCGATGTCGAGCAGGTCGATCTTGATGTCGCCGGCGATGACGATGCCTTTGTCGAGGACGCGTTCGAGGAGGTCGGCCAGGCTCCCGGAGGGCGGCCCGTAGGGCTCGGTCTCCTGGCCCGGGTACCGGTGGTCGAGGTCGGTCACCGCGTACTCCCCGCGGCGGCGTCGTCAGCGACGCCGACGGGCACGTTCCTCGTCCTCGTCCTCGTCGTCATCCTCGTCCTGGTCCTCGTCGTCGTACTCGTCGCCGTCCTCGTCCGCATACGGCTCCTCCTCGTCCGGCTCCTCCTCGTCGTACTCACCAGCCTCGTCTTCCTCGTCGTCCTCGTACTCGTCCGCCGCGTCCTCGTCCTCCTCCAGCGCCTCCTCGTGGCTCTTGACGACCTCTCCGTCGCGGATCTCGCCGCGCCAGCCCTCGATCTCCTCGGCGTCCGCCATGGTCACGTGCCGCGCGAAGTGCTTCAGATCCAGCCGCAGCCGCCGGCCCTGGGCGCGCCAGAGGTTGCCGGTCTTCTCGAAGAAGCCCGCCGGGTAGTACTCGACGACCACGACGACACGGGTCAGCCGGGGCGCCAGCTCGTGGAAGGTGACGACTCCGTTGGTACTGCCCTTGGCGCCCTCGGAGGTCCAGACGATCCGCTGGTCGGGGATCTGCTCCTGGACGGTCGCCTTCCAACTGCGGGTCGAGAAGGCGATCTTGGCTGTCCAGTCCGTGGTCACCTCGTCGTGGGGGCTGACGCTCTGCACGCCCTTGGTGAAGTCGCTGAAGTCCTGGAGCTGCGTCCACTGGTCGTAGACGGTGCGCAGGGGGACGCCGATGTCCACGGTCTCCATGATGTGCGTCGCCTTGACGCTGCCGCCGCCCTTGGAGCTGCCGGATCCGCCCTTGGAGCCACCGGATCCGCCGTTGGAACCACCGGATCCGCTCTTGGAACCGTCGGACCCGTTCCGAGAACCACCGGAACCGCCCTTGGAACCACCGGTCCCACCCTTGGCGCCACCGCCGTCGGCCGACTCGGTCAGGCGGTCGGTCAGCGAGCCGAGCCGGTCCCCCGCCCTGCCGACGAGTCCGTGCCCCGCGGCGGACAGGTAGCCGCCCAGGGCGTCCTTGAGGTCGCCGAGCGGGGACGGTCCGCCGTCGCCCTTCCGGTCGGGGGTCATGCCCGCTCACCCCCGCGCCGGGCGGCCGGACCGGCCGTCCGCTTCCCCGGCGCCGCCTTCTTGGCGGCCGTCTTCTTCGCGGCCTTCTTCACGGGCGGTGCCGCCTTGCGCGGAGCGGCCTTCTTGGCCGTCTTCCGGGGCGCTGCCGGCGCGGGCCGCCGGTCTTCGGCCCGGTCCTCCTCGTCGAAGTAGGCGTCCTCGTCCCAGGTCTCGTCGCCGCCGTCGTCCCGTCGGCCCTCGCCGGTGAGTACGTCGGTACGGTCGCGGAGCGTGTCCGCGAGGGTGGTGAGCCGCCGGTTCGCCGCGGCGGTGACGGCCGCGCGTCCGGCGGTCAGCAGCTCGCCCCGGACCTGGTCGGTCAACTCCTGGAACTGCGGCGCACGTTGCAGACTGCCCAGCCCCTGGCCGAGTACCTGGCCGGGGGAGAGGCCGACACGTCGGCCCACCAGGTAGGAGCCGACCGCGAAGGCGAGTTTGGCCTTCTTGGTGCGCCCCAGGAGATAGCCGCCCGCCACGGCAGCCGCCATGGCCGTCCTGCTGTCGTTCATAGGTGTCGTCTCCGCGCTTGATTCGTAGGGGTCGTAGGACCGGTGGACCCGGCCGGGCGTTCGAGGAGGGTGAGGAGGCGCTCCTCCTCCCGTTCGAAGGCCGCCTCGTCGATGGCGCCGTCGTCCAGGGCCCGGTTGAGTGCGGCCAGCCGCGCCTGTACGGCGCGTGGGTCGTGGGCCTGGCGCCTGGCCTCCTGGAGCAGGTGGTCGGCGATCCACGCCGTGCCGCGCACCGGCGCGAGGGGCAGCAGGAGGAGACCGCTCACGATGCCCACGCCGTCACCGGCCGGCCGGTGCCGCGGGGCGCGGGTCGACGAAGCTGTAACAGGGCAGGGGACCGGTCACGCTGAGGGCCAGCCGGTCGCCGCGGTCCCGGGCCAGTGCCGCCACCGCCTCCCTGAACCGCGGTTCGTCGGCCGAGCGGAGCAGGAACGACGCGCTGAGCACCTGCTCGTCGTCGGTCGCGCCCTGGACCGTACGGACGGCGAGCGGGGACAGCCGGTCGACGACCTCCCGGGCCGCGCGCCGTGCCTCGCGGCGCACACCGAGGGCGATCGCCTCGCCCAGCCGGACGTTGGCCTCGTAGTCCGGCCGGCGCCGGGTCCGCAGCGCCAGGGTCCGCAGCCTGTCGTCCCGGCGCACCAGATCGGCGAAGTGGCCGGGGACCACCGTCCCCTTGACGTTGAGTTCCACGCACCCCCGTACGCCGTCGAGCTGCGCCGTCAGGTGGGCCGCGTCGGAACGCAGTTGGGAGAGCAGGGCGTCGGTGCGCGGGCTGAGGACCGCGAACCGCATGGGCAGCACCGGTCCCTGCGCCGCCAGTTCGTCCAGGACGGACTGGTGGGCCATCAGGTCACGGCGCCGGGGCCGCAGCCGCGGGGGCGCGGCCGACACCGCGGCGCTCAGCCCGGACTCCGTCAGCAGCCGTACCGGGGCGCCCTCGACGCCCGCGGAGCGCGGGGTGCGTACTCCGGCCGGGGTGATGCCGTAGACGTACAGGGCCTGCGGTACCGGGGCCGCCTCGGGAGCGGATCCGGGGGCCCTGGTGGTGGCGGGCGCGGTCATCGGTCCTCCTCCTCGGTGCGCCGGCGGGAGCGGGAACGGGGGCGGTCGTCCTCGTCGCGGGGGCGCGCGGCGGGCCGGCTGCGGGGCCGCCGCGTGCTCCGGCCGCGCTCGGTGCCCGAGCGGGGACGGTCCTCCGCCTCCTCCGGCTCCTCCTCGTGTTCGTGCTCGGGCGCGAGGACGTCGCGCACCTTGTCCGTCAGGGAGCGCGCCGTCCGCCTGGCACCGGCCCGGCCCACGGTCTTGGCCACCGGGCTGCCGAACATCTCGGGCACGGTCTTGGAACGCACGTCGTGCTCCAGGTCCAGCCGGTTGCAGGCCTCGGCGAACCGGAGGTAGGTGTCGACGCTCGCGACCACGATGCGTGCGTCCACCTTCAGGATCTCGATGCCGACGAGGGAGACGCGCACGAAGACGTCGATCACCATGCCGCGGTCGAGGATGAGTTCGAGGACGTCGTAGAGGGTTCCGGCGCGGGGCGCGCAGACGACCTCGTCGTCGTAGGTGATCATGGGGTGGTCCTTCCGGGTGCGGGCCTCACGGTCCGCTCACTGGTCCTGGGCCCCGCGCCGGTAGCGCGCGATCCTGCGGTACTGGAGCAGGTCGCCCGCCGGGTCCAGCTCGACCTCGTAGGTGGCGAGCAGACTGGTGGTGTCGGGGATGCGCGCCACCTCCAGCACGTCCACGTTGACGATCCAGCCGCCGTCCTCGCCCCGGCACACCGCGGAGACCCCTTCGAGGTGGTGCCGGATCAGCTCGGACAGCGCGTCGGCGGCGCGCCGGGCTGCGTCCCGGGCGTCGCGCACGCCGCGCTCGCGCGTGGCGGTGGAAGTGGAGCGGCGCCGTCGCTCGCCAGGTTCTGTCATGAGCCCACTGTGACCGTGGAACCCCGCTCCTGGCGTGCTCGGTTACCCCATCCGGGGCTGCCCCGGGCGCCGGCAGTGCAGGAAGAGGTGCGGCTCCGGCCGCGCGTCGGGGTGGGCCGGGGTGAACATCGACGCCTCCTGCGCCAGCACCTCCAGCCCGGCCTCCTCGGCCAGGGCGGTCAGCTCCTGCGCGGGGAAACTGGTCACACGCACCGGCTGACCCATGAAGGTGGCGTCGACGCCCTCCACGTCCAGCGGCACGGTGGCCAGGACCAGATGTCCCCCGGGCTTCAGCAGCCGCACCAGTCGCCGGACGAGGTCCTTCTGTTCCGCCCGGTCGAGCTGGAGCAGCGAGAAGTACACGCAGACGGCGTCGAACGACTCGTCCGCCAGCGGTACGTCACGGATGTCGGCGCACCGGAACGTGGCGGCGGGCACCTGCCGTGCGGCCAGCTCCACCATGACGGGGGAGATGTCGACGCCCAGCACCTCGTGCCCGGCGCCCGCGAGGATCTCGGCGGTGGGCCGTCCCGTGCCGCTGCCCACGTCCAGCACCCGGCTGCCCGGCGCGAGCCGTGCCAGCAGCCACTCCAGCGACCGGCGGTGCGTCTTCGACGCGGCGAACGCCTTCTCGTACTCGACGCCCAGCGCGTCGAACGCGGCGGCCGCCCGGGGGTGTTCCTGGTCGTCGGTCACGACGGTCGGTCCCTTCGGTGCGGTGAGCCGGTGCCCAGGCATCGTTCCACCGGGAGCGAGCCGCCGACAAGGGGCCCTTCGGGCGACGGCGCGAACCGTCGGACATCCCCTAGCCGCCCCCGTCCCCCGCCGTTCCCGGCTCGGCCGCCCGGCGGTGTACGGCGGCCTTGACGCGGTCGGGCAGCACCTTGGCAGCCACCCCCTGGGCCTTGGTCCTCGCCGAGCCGGTGACCAGCTTCCCGCGGCCCTTCATGACGGCGTCGAACGCCTGCCGGGCGACCTGCGCCGGGTCGTCCTTGGGCATGGCGCCGACCTTGGTGTCCAACATGCCGGCCCGCCGGAAGAAGTCGGTCTCGGTCGGCCCCGGCATGAAGGAGGTGACCGTGACACCGGTGTCCGCGACCTCCTCCTGGAGGGCCTGCGCGAAGGACTGCACGAACGACTTCGACGCGTTGTAGACCGACTGGAAGGAGCCCGGCATCGTCGCCGCGACCGAGGACGTGAACATGAGCCGGCCCACCCCGCGCGCCACCATGTCCCGCAGGAGCGGCTTGGTGAGCCGCACGGTGGAGGTCACGTCGAGGTCGATGACCGCCTGGTCGTCCGCGAGGTCGGTGTCGACGAAGGCGCCGCCCTGCCCGACCCCGGCGTTGAGGGCCGCCACGTCCACCGCGAGCCCGGTGAGGGCGGCGACCAGGTGGTCCACACCGTCGGGGTTCCTGAGGTCCGCGCGCACGGCCCGCACCTGGACGCCCGTCTCCCGCAGCCGCCGGGCGGCGTGCTCCAGCCGTTCGTCCTCGGCGTTGACCACGAGGTCGTAGCCGTGCTCCGCGAACAAGGCGGCCAGCTCGTACCCGATTCCGCTGGACGCCCCGGTGACCAGGGCGAGCGGCCTGCTGCCGTCCATGGTTCCTCCGTCCTCGGCGCACCCGCGCCCCTGAGGACCGCCGGGTGCCCCGATCCGGGCCGTCGCACCCGCACGGTCCACCACGGGGCGGACCGCTCACCGCGGACGGGCCCCGGCAAGGGCCAGGTCCACCAGCCCCCGTACGAGCACGTCGTCCAGCGGCGCCCCGCTGAGCAGCACCCGCACGAACAGCGGACCGCTGACCGCCTCGATCAGCAGCCCGGCGTCCGTCCCCGCGGCCAGCTCGCCGCGCTCGACGCCCCGCCGCACCATCACCACGGCGCGGTCCAGACGCTCGCTCCAGTACGGGCCGCGCCGGTCCTCCAGGGTGTCGTCGTGCTCGACGCTCAGCCGCAGCAGCGCCCGGCCCTGCGGGGTGCCCAGCAGGCGGGCCAGGGCGGAGAAGAACGCCAGCAGGTCGTCCCGGACCCACCCGGTGTCCGGGACCGGCAGCGCGGCGTCCAGCTCCGTCGTCAGCGCGTCCAGGATCAGGTTCTCCCGCGTGCCCCACCGCCGGTACACGGAGGTCTCGTGCACCCCGGCCGCGCGCGCCACGGCGCCGACCGTCGCGCCCGCCAGGCCCCGGCTCGACAGCAGCTCCACCGTGGCCGCCAGTACGGCCTGCCGCATGCGCTCCCCGCGGCGGCGCAGGGGCGGGGCGGGGGGTTCCGGTGAGCTCATCGGGCCAGCGTAAAGCAAGTGGGGTTGCATTGGGTGTACGGTTAACGCAAGTCGACCTGCGATGGACCGCTGGGGACCGTCCAGAGGTCGCCGCCGCACCGAGGAGGTCCTGTCATGGCGCAGATGCTCGCCGCCCGCCTGCACGTCCCGAGCCGCACGCTGCGGCTCGAAGAGGTGCCCCGCCCGCAGCCGGGCCCGGGGGAGGTGCTGGTCAAGGTCGAGGCGGCCGGCGTCTGCCTGTCCGACGTGCACCTCATCGACGGCACCCTCACCCCGCTCCTCCTGCGGGGCGACACGGTCACCCTCGGCCACGAGGTCTCCGGCACCGTCGCCGAGACCGGGGCGGGCGTCACCGCCTGGTCGCCGGGGCAGCGGGTGGTGCTGCACGCCGGTGAGCAGCGGGACGGCGTCACCTACACCCGCGGCGTCGACTACGACGGCGGCTGGGCCGAGTACGCCCTCTCCGCCGCCGACGCCATGACGCCGCTGCCGGACGCCATCCCCTTCGAACAGGGCGCGATCATCCCGGACGCCGTGTCCACCCCGTGGGGCGCGATCACCGAGACCGGGGAGGTCCGGCCCGCCGAGGCGGTCGGCGTGTGGGGCGTCGGCGGCCTCGGCGTCCACGCCGTGCAACTGCTCCGGGCGATCGGTGCCTGCCCGGTGGTGGCCGTCGACCCCAACCCCGTCGCCCGCGAACGGGCCCTGGCCGCGGGCGCCGACCTGGCCCTGGACGCCGCCGACCCGGAGCTGAGGCAGACGGTGCGTGCGGCGACGGGCGGCGCGGGGCTCGCCGCCGCCTTCGACTTCGCGGGCGTGCCGCCGGTGCGGGAGCAGGCGGTCTCCGTCCTCGCGCCCAAGGGGCGGCTGGTCCTGGCCGGTCTGACCGACAAGCCGCTCACCGTCACGGACGGGACCCGGTTCAGCTACCTCCAGCAGCGCATCCTCGGCCACTACGGCTCCGACATGCCGGTGGCCCTGCCGCAGCTCCTGCGGCTGATCCAGGGCGGACGGCTGGACTTCTCCGGGTCCGTCAGCGGAGTGCTGCCGCTGGCCGAGGCCGCCGAAGCGGTCGCCCGGCTGGAGAAGAAGGAGGGCGACCCGATCCGGCTGGTGCTGCGCCCGTGAGGTGAGGGAAAGCTGAGAATCCCAGCGGCGTTTGAACGCTCCGGCCCCCGGTTCCGTATGGAGCCGGGGGCATTTCACGTCCGAGTCCGTCACGACACAGGAGCACGCCTTGGGACACAACAGGCGCAGACGCCCGACCGGGGCGCGGCGCGCGACCTTCGGAGCGGTCGCGCTGATACTGGGGGGCAGCGGACTGGTGGCCGTGAACGTCTTCGCCTCCGCGACCGAGTCCGGCAACGCCGCCGTTCCGCTGGGCGGTTCCGGAGTCGCGGCCACCGTCGACTGCCCCGATCCGACCGAGCGGCTCACCGACGTTCCGGAGCAGGCCAGGCCGGCGGTGGACACCGAACTCGCCCAGCTCGACGAGCAGATCGCCGCCGCCTACCGCGGGCTTCAGGAAGCCGCCCGCACCGCGGACGACGGCACGCTCGACGAGGGTGCGATCCTCGACCCGCTCGAGAAGGAACGCGCGGCGACGATCGAGCGCATCGCCGCCGCCATCGACCAGGCGGGCCACCGCCCCGAGGGTCTGGACGACCTGGCCGAGTGCACCCTGCGCCGCACCGGGATCGCGCCGGCGGACGCGGGGACCGGCAGCCCGGACCGGCAGGGGCAGGAGCAGGGACAAGGCCAGGGCCCGGAGCAGGAAGAAGGCCAGGAGCAGGGGCAGCAGGACGGCAAGGGCGAGGCGCCCGGTGACGGGCAGCAGCAGCCCGGCAACGGCGGACAGGCCGGCAACGGCCCCGTGGCGGCGGACTACGTCGACATCGAATCCGTCCGGCCCAACGCCGTGCGAGCGCCCCGGCAGCAGAAGGCCTCGACCGGCTCCTTCGCCACCAGGTGCGGAGTCAACGCCGAGGGCCTGTTCAACTCGGACAACCTGATCGCCGCCCCCGGCGTCGGCAACGGCGCCCACCACTTCCACGACTACGTCGGCAACCAGGCCAACAACGCCCTGGCCAGTGACGAGGATTTGGCCGCGGGCGACACGAGCTGCGCCGACCAGGGCGACAAGTCCTCGTACTACTGGCCCGTGCTGCGGCTCCAGAACGGCACCGACGAACAGGACGCCCAGTCGCCGGGCGGCGGCATCGAGGGCAACGCGGGCGAGATCGTCACGCCCGCCGAGGTCACGCTGACGTTCCAGGGCAACGAGCGCGGCGAGGTCACGGAGATGCCGCGGCTGCTGCGCATCATCACCGGCGACGCCAAGGCGTTCGTCAACGGCAACACCAACGCGAACGCGTCCTGGAGCTGCACCGGCTTCGAGGACCGGCAGTTGAAGGACAAGTACCCGCTGTGCCCCTCGGGCAGCGACGTGGTGCGCACCTTCACCTTCCAGAGCTGCTGGGACGGACGCAACATCGACAGCGCCAACCACCGCACCCACATGGCCTTCGCCGCCGCCGACGGCAGTTGCCCGGAGGGATTCCGGGCCGTTCCGCGACTGGTGCAGCGGGTTGTCTACGACGTGGCCGCGCCCAGCCTGGAGGACGGCGGCCGGACCGTACCGCTGTTCGCCGTGGACTCCTTCCCCGAGCAGCTGCACAAGCCGGTCACCGATCACAGCGACTTCATCAACGTCTTCGACGAGAACCTGATGCGCGAGATGGTCGAGTGCATCAACTCCGGTCGTGAGTGCGGTCCGGACACACCTCCGGGGTCCGAGCCGGGCCAGGGCGGGGAACAGCCCGGCGGGAACGACGGAGAACAGCCCGGCGACGACGACGGGCAGACCGCCGAGCCCCCGGCCGAACAGACCGCCACGGCCTCGGCCCCCGCGGACACCGGCCAGGACGGCCAGGACGGCCAGGACGGGCAGGACGGGCAGACGGGCGGGAAGGACGCCGGGAAGGACGCCGGGAAGGCCCCGGGGCAGAACGCGAGGCACGACGAGCAGCAGAACGAGGGGCAGAACGAGGGGCAGAACGAGCAGCAGAACGACGGCCGCACCGGCGGGGACGAGCCCGCGCCCCCGGCCGAGGGCCAGGACGCCGGTGCATCCGCGAGCGCCGAGCCCAGGGCCGCGACGACACCCGCCGACGCCCCGAACGACGTGAGCGGCACCGGGTCCGCACCCGCACCCGCACCGCAGGCTCAGGGCGGGCTCGCCGAGACGGGTTCCGGACTCGGGCTCTGGCCCGCGGCGGTCGGCGGCGTGCTCTTCGCCGGGGGCTGCGTGCTGCTGCTCCGTTCCAGGCGGCGCACGCCGTAACGGTTCCGGAGCCGCATGAGCGCGGGTGGGCGGGGCCGTTCCCCGCCCACCCGCCGTTTGGCTCATTCGGGATGTTGCCAATTTCCGCACCCGGGCGCAGCCTGGTCTTCGAACAGACCTTGGGAGCGCTCCCATGCATGCTTGCGAGTCCCTGTTCTCCCCGTCCCCCCACGTGGAAGAAGGACGCCTCATGATTTGTCATGATCGCGCCAAGTGTGAACTCGCCGGCAGGACCCGACGGGCGACGACCCTCGTCGTCAGCACCTTGGCCGCGGTCCTGCTCACCCTGATCCCCTGGAGCGGCACCGCCGTCGCCCACGGCTCGGTCGTCGACCCCGCCTCCCGCAACTACGGCTGCTGGGAACGCTGGGGCGACGACTTCCAGAACCCGGCCATGGCCGACGAGGACCCCATGTGCTGGCAGGCGTGGCAGGACAACCCCAACGCCATGTGGAACTGGAACGGCCTGTACCGCAACGGCTCGGCCGGCGACTTCGAGGCGGTCGTCCCCGACGGCCAGCTCTGCAGCGGAGGCCGGACCGAGAGCGGACGCTACAACTCCCTCGACGCCGTGGGCCCGTGGCAGACCACGGACGTCACCGACGACTTCACCGTCAAGCTCCACGACCAGGCCAGCCACGGTGCCGACTACTTCCTGGTCTATGTCACCAAACAGGGCTTCGACCCCGCCACCCAGGCCCTGACCTGGGGAGACCTCCAGCAGGTCGCGCGCACGGGCAGCTACGGGCCCAGTCAGAACTACGAAATCCCGGTGAGCACCTCGGGACTGAGCGGCCGGCACGTCGTCTACACGATCTGGCAGGCCTCGCACATGGACCAGACCTACTTCCTGTGCAGCGACGTCGACTTCGGCTGACCCGCGCCACTCCCGTCCCCCCACCCCCGCCGGGCGCGCCCGCGTCCGGCGGGGACACCGGCCGTGACCGTCGGCCGAAGCGCTCCGCGACCGTCCCCGGTGCGGTATACGTCCCCCATGGACTACTACGACCTGGGCCGCCACGGGCGCCCGGTGACGACCTCGTCGCCCGAGGCCCAGCGGTGGTTCGACCGTGGGCTGGTGTGGACGTACGCCTTCCACCACGAGGAGGCGGTCGCCTGTTTCGAGGCCGCCGTCGCGGCGGACCCGGACTGCGCCATGGCCCACTGGGGCATCGCCCACGCACTCGGCCCCAACTACAACAAGCCGTGGGAGGCCTTCGACGCCGAGGAGCTGACCCGGACCGTCGACCGCACCCACGCCGCCGTCGAACGCGCCCACGCCATGGCCGGCCGGGCCACGGCGGTCGAGCGGGCCCTGATCGGCGCCCTGCGCGCCCGCTACCCGCAGGCGAGCGCCGTCGAGGACTGCTCGGTGTGGAACGCGCCGTACGCCGACGGCATGCGCGCCGTGTACGAACTGGCCCCCGACGACCTCGACGTGGCGACCCTCTACGCGGACGCCCTGATGAACCTGACCCCCTGGCAGCTGTGGGACCTGCGCACCGGGCTGCCGGCGGAGGGCGCGCGCACCATGGCGGCGAAGGAGGTGCTGGACCGTGCCCTGGCCGCGGAGGGGGGCCGAGACCACCCCGGCGTCGTGCACCTCTACATCCACCTGATGGAGATGTCGCCCACCCCCGAGGCGGCCCTCGCGGTCGCCGACCGGCTGCGCGGCCTGGTCCCGGACGCGGGGCACCTGCTGCACATGCCCTCCCACCTCGAAGTGCTGTGCGGCGACTACCGCCGCGTGGTGTCGGACAACGAGGCCGCGATCGCCGCCGACGAGAAGTGCCTCGCACGGTCGGGGGCGATGAACTTCTACACCCTCTACCGCGCGCACAACCACCACTTCAAGATCTACGGCGCGATGTTCCTCGGGCAGTACGAGGTCGCCCTGGACGCCGCGGCCCGCCTGGAGGCGTCCGTACCCGAGGAACTGCTGCGGGTGGAGAGCCCTCCCATGGCCGACTGGCTCGAGGCCTTCCTGGCCATGCGGGTGCACGTCCTGATCCGGTTCGGCCGCTGGGCGGACGTCCTCGCCCTGCCGCTGCCGGACGACCCGCGCCTGTACTGCGTGACGACCGCGATGCTGCACTACGCCCGCGGCGTCGCCCTCTCGGCGACCGGCCGGGTCGCGGAGGCGGAGACCGAACGCGATCTGTTCCGGGCGGCGGTCGACCGGGTGCCCGGGTCCCGCACGCTGTTCAACAACACCTGCGCCGACATCCTCGCCATCGCCTCCGCCATGCTCGACGGCGAGCTGGAGTACCGCAGGGGCGACCACACCGCCGCCTTCGCCGCCCTGGAGCGTTCCATCGAGCTGGACGACAACCTGCCCTACGACGAACCCTGGGGCTGGATGCAGCCCACCCGGCACGCCTACGGCGCCCTGCTCCTGGAACAGGGCCGGACCGCCGAGGCCGAGGCGGTCTACCGGGCCGACCTGGGCCTGGACGACACCCTGCCCCGCCCGCTCCAGCACCCCAACAACGTCTGGGCCCTGCACGGACTCCACGAGTGCCTGGTACGGCTCGGCAGGGCGGGGGAGGCGCGGATCGTGGCACAGCAGCTGCGGTTCGCCGCCGCCCTGGCGGACGTGCCGGTCGAGGCGTCCTGCTTCTGCCGCCTCGAGACCGCCCCGGCCGCCGGTGGCGACGCGGGCTGCTGTGCCACCGACCACTGACGCCGTCCGGCCGCTCCCCGGCCCAGGGCCGGAGGCGGAGCCGATGACGGAGACGGATCAGACGTTGACGCCGAAGTCCGCGGCGATCCCGGCCAGACCCGAGGCGTAGCCCTGCCCGACCGCGCGGAACTTCCACTCGGCGCCGTGCCGGTACAGCTCGCCGAAGACCATCGCGGTCTCGGTCGAGGCGTCCTCGGACAGGTCGTAGCGGGCGAGTTCCTGGTTGTTGGCCTGGTTGACGACCCGGATGAAGGCGTTGCGGACCTGGCCGAAGCTCTGGCCGCGGTTCTCCGCGTCGTGGATCGAGACGGGGAAGACGACCCGGTCCACCTCGGCCGGGACCCCGGCCAGGTTCACCTTGACCGCCTCGTCGTCGCCCTCGCCCTCGCCGGTGAGGTTGTCGCCGGTGTGCTCGACCGAGCCGTCGGGGCTGGTGAGGTTGTTGTAGAAGACGAAGTGCCGGTCCGAGAGCACCTTGCCCGACGTGTCCAGGAGCAGCGCGGAGGCGTCGAGGTCGTAGTCGGTGCCGGTCGTGGTGCGCACGTCCCAGCCCAGACCCACCAGCACGGCGGTCAGGCCGGGCGCCTCCTTGCTGAGCGAGACGTTGCCGCCCTTGGCCAGGGAAACTCCCACTGCGTTCTCCTTCGTCGCGTCCGTCGTGTTCCGTGTGTGCGTGCCAGCGTTCAATCTACAACACTGTAGAAGAAAGCTTTCTATACGATGTCGCTCCGGAAGACGATCGGCGGCGGAAGGAGGCGGGCCGTGACGGATGACCGGCGTCCGCGGCGACGGGGGCAGGGTGAGCTGGAGGCGCTGGTGCTGTCCGCGCTGCGCGAGGCGGACGGGCCCGCGACGGCCGGCTGGGTGCAGGAGCGCCTCGGCGGTGACCTCGCCTACACCACGGTGATCACGATCCTGACCCGGCTCCTGGAGAAGGGTGCCGTGAGCCGCGAGCGGGCCGGCCGGTCCTTCGCCTGGACGCCCGCCGCCGACCAGGCGGGACTGGCCGCCCGGAAGATGCGCAAGGTCCTGGACGCCGAGAGCGACCGGGAAGCCGTGCTGGCCAGCTTCGTCACCGGCCTCGACCCCGACGACGAACGGCTGCTGCGCGAAGTGCTGGGGCACGCGCGTGCCGCGGAGGACGGCTGACGCCGCATGGGAGTCTTCGTCTTCCTGCCCCTGGTCCTGCCGCTGACGGCGTGGCCGATCGCCAGGCTGGCCGAGCAGCACCTGCACCCGCGCACCGCGACCGGGCTGCTCACCGCCGTCGCCGTCGTGATGGCCCTGTGCAGCACGCTGTGCCTGGCCCTGGTGATGGTGGTCGGCACCGCGCAACTGCCGGGCAACCCGCTGCCCGACGGCTGGTCGGACCCGGAGGTGCGGGCGGCGGTGCCCTACGACGAGGTCGTCGGCAAGGCGGCGATCCCCGCGCTGTGCGCCGTGGTCGCGGCATCGGCGCGGACCCTGTGGCGGCACCGCAGGGTGCGCCGTGCCGCCCACCGCGCACTGGCCGGACTGCCGGACACCGGGGTGGCCGTGCTGCCGGACGACGTGCCCTACGCGTACGCGCTGCCCGGCGGACACCGCGACCGCGTGGTGGTGAGCACCGCCCTGCTCGACTGCCTCGAACCGGGGGAGCGGCGCGCGCTGTTCGCCCACGAACGCGCCCACCTCGCCGGCCGGCACCACCGCTTCCTGCTCGCCGTACGGCTGGCCGCGCTGGCCAACCCGTTCCTGCGCCCGCTCAGGACCGCCGTGTCCTACACGGCGGAGCGGTGGGCGGACGAGGCGGCCGCACGGACGGTCGGCGACCGGCGGACGGTCGCGACCGCGATCGGCAAGGCGGCCCTGGTCTCCCGCGGCACACCCGTCGCCACCCTCGCCGGTCTCGCGGCGCCCGGCCCGGTGCCGCGCCGGGTGGCGGCCCTGCTCGGGCCCGCCCCCGCGGTCCGCACCTGGCCCCCGGTCTTCACCTCGGTGGGTCTGGCGGCGTGGGCGGCGGCCGCCGGAACCGCCGTCTCGGCGATGTCGTCCGCGAATGCCGCCGTCACGATGTTCCTCATCCTGCGGGCCGCGACGCCGTTCTGACCGGTCCTCACTCCTTGACGGGTGTTGACGGGTGTTGACGGGCCGGAAGTCTCGCAGGCCACGGAAGTGCCGCCGCTTCTTCTTCACTCGATCGGGTGAGCGACCAATCCGGGCCGGGGCCCGCTCCGGATTCCCCGTGTGAGGGAAGAACCGAGACCGTGCCGGCAGCGAACCGGCGGCTGACCCCGGAACCGGGTCGGCCGGCCGCCACGTAACGGCACCGCGTACTCGGCGGCCCGCCGCACACCACTTCAGCTCCGCGTCACGACTTCGCGCCAACGCAGCCTTTGCGCTGCCCGTTTTCAGGGAGATCGTCCATGAACGCCCGTATCCGCCGCTCCGCCGTCGCCGTCGTCGCGGCCGCCGTCCTGCCCTTGTCCCTGGCCGCCTGTTCCGACGACGGCGACAGCGGTTCCTCGGACTCCGCGCAGGCGGCGTCGTCCGCCCCCGCGGCGACCGACGACCAGCCGGCCGACAGCTCCGGCGACATGGCGGGCTCCGACGAGCCGTTCGGCCCGGCCTGTTCCACGGTGCCGAAGGAGGGCGCCGGTTCCTTCGACGGCATGGCCAAGGACCCGGTCGCCACGGCCGCCTCGAACAATCCGGCCCTGTCCACGCTGGTGTCGGCGGTGAAGCAGGCCGGTCTCGTCGACACGCTCAACAACGCCGAGAACATCACCGTGTTCGCGCCCACCAACGACGCCTTCGCCAAGATTCCGAAGGCCGACCTGGACAAGGTCCTCAACGACAAGGAGATGCTCACCAACATCCTGACCTACCACGTCGTGGGCCAGAAGCTCGCGCCCGAGGACCTGGCGAACGGCTCCTTCGAGACCCTGCAGAAGTCCAAGCTCACCACCTCGGGCTCGGACGAGTCCTACCAGGTCAACGACTCCGCCAAGGTCGTCTGCGGCAACGTGAAGACCGCCAACGCCAACGTCTACATCATCGACACCGTCCTCATGCCGAAGAGCTGAGGCGCGAGCGGGCGTGGCGGCCCGAGGGCCGGGGGAGCGGGTCGGGCCATGGCCCGCCCCCCGGCGGGGTGAGGGGGCCGGGCGGAACCGGCCCCTGGGCGGCGTACGCCGTCCGAGAAGGCGTTCCGCCCGGTCGAACCCGGGTCCGTCCGCCGGGGCGACGGCGAGATCACGCGTACCGGCGCGGCCGGACCGCCCGCACGTGCGCTTCCCGGGAGCTGCCGGGCAAGCAGCCGGCCCGAGCGGCCGCCCGGGGCGTGCTCAGTCGTCCATCAGCCCGGCGGCGAGCGTGGCCCCCAGCTCCCAGCAGGCCTCCAGGTCGGCCTTGCCGGGCTCCCCCGTCGCGTTCACCGCGGGCGCCGCACGCTGCCAGCCGAGCCCGGTCGTGACCGACTCGATGCCGCGCACCGCGCCCGTGGTGTCGCTGCCCCCGTGCACGTAGTAGCCGAAGGGACGGCCGCGCGTTTCCTCCAGGCACGGGTAGTAGACCTGGTCGAAGAAGTGCTTGAGCGCACCGGACATGTAACCGAGGTTGGCCGGGGTGCCCAGCAGGTACCCGTCGGCCTCCAGCACGTCCACGGCCGTGGCCGCCAGCGCCGCCCGCCGGACCACCCGCACCCCTTCGATCTCGGGCGCGGTCGCCCCGGACACGACGGACTCCAGCATCGCCTGGCAGTTCGGCGACGGCGTGTGATGCACGATCAGCAAAGTGGCCACACCGGCAGCCTGCCGCCCGGCACCCCCCGACCGCAAACGGACACCATGGCGCCCGGGAGGTCCGCCGCCGACGGCCTACTCCTCCGGCGCCCCCGTCTCCGTCAGCTCTCCCTCGGTCAGCCGCAGCCAGCGGTCGACGCCGATCTCGCGCAGGAACCGCCGGTCGTGACTGACGACCACGAACGCACCCCGGTAGGAGTTCAGGGCGCTTTCCAACTGGCCCACGCCGACCAGGTCGAGGTTGTTCGTCGGCTCGTCCAGGAGCAGCAGGTGCGGCGCCGGTTCCGCGCACAGCACGCAGGCCAGCGTGGCCCGCAGCCGCTCGCCGCCGGAGAGCAGGCCGACCGGCAGGTGGGCGCGCGCACCCCGGAAGAGGAAGCGGGCGAGGAGGTTCATCCGCTCGGCCTCCGGCCGGCGCGGGGCGTAGGCGGCGAAGTTCTCGGCGACGGTGCGCTCGTCGTCCAGCAGGTCCAGCCGCTGGGAGAGGTAGGCGACCCGCCCGTCGGCGCGCCTGATGTCGCCGCCCTCCGGATCCAGGTCGCCGTCGACCAGGCGCAGCAGCGTGCTCTTGCCCGTGCCGTTGGCCCCGGTCAGCGCGATCCGCTCCGGGCCCCGGACCGTCAGGTCGACGCCCCGGTCCCCGAACACGTCCCTGTCGCCGAGCCGGATCCGCAGCCGCTCACCGAGGAAGAGGGTGCGTCCGGCGGGTACCCGGGTCTCGGGCAGGTCCAGCGTGATGCGCTGCTCCTCGCGCAGCGACCGCTCCGCCTCGTCCAGCCGTGCCTTCGCCTCACCGACCCGGTTGGCGTGGGTCTGCCCCGCCCGTCCCGCGGACTCCTGCGCCCCGCGCTTCATGTTGCCCGCGAAGATCCGGGGCAGCCCGGCGTTCTTGAGGTTGCGGGCGGCGTTGCTCGCCCGGCGGTCGGCGCGCTCGCGGGCCTGCTGCAACTCCCGCTTCTCCCGCTTCAGCTCCTGCTCGGCGTTGCGGACGTTCTTCTCGGCCACGTCCTGCTCGGCACGGACGGCCTCCTCGTACGCGGTGAAGTTGCCGCCGTGGAAGCGCAGCTCACCGCGGTCGAGCTCGGCGATGCGCTCCATGCGGTCGAGCAGCTCCCGGTCGTGGCTGACCAGCAGCAGGCAGCCGTTGTAGTCCATCAGGACGTCCTGGAGCCTGCCGCGGGCCGCCACGTCGAGGTTGTTGGTGGGCTCGTCGAGGAGGAGCACGTCGGGCCGCTTCAGCAGTTGGGCGGCGAGTCCGAGGGAGACGATCTGGCCACCGCTCAGCGTGCTCAGCCGCCGGTCCGGGGCGAGGGCGCCGAGACCGAGGCGGTCGAGCTGGGCGCGGGTGCGCTCCTCGATGTCCCAGTCGTCGCCGATGGTGGCGAAGTGCTCCTCGGACACGTCACCGGACTCCACGGCGTCGATGGCCCGGATCACGGCGTCGACGCCGAGGACCTCGGCCACGGTGAGGCCACCCGTCAGGGGCAGGGCCTGCGGCAGGTGGCCGAGGACGCCGGAG
Source organism: Streptomyces rubrogriseus (assembly GCF_027947575.1). Lineage (NCBI taxonomy): Bacteria > Bacillati > Actinomycetota > Actinomycetes > Kitasatosporales > Streptomycetaceae > Streptomyces > Streptomyces rubrogriseus. The sequence continues at coordinate 3,680,994 of NZ_CP116256.1, forward strand.
ACCGTGACGGAGCCGCCGGTGGGCCGCAGCTCACCGGCGATCAGCTTGAGCAGGGTGGACTTCCCGGCACCGTTGGGGGCCACCAGGCCGGTGCGGCCCACGCCCACGGTGAACGACAGATTCTGGAAGACGGGGGTGTCGTCGGGCCAGGAGAAGGACAGGTCGGAGCAGCGGACAGCGGCGTCGGACATGAAGACGACCTCGTGGCGGTGAGGGGCAGCGAACAGAGCTCTGCCCGGAAAGGCGGAACGGGAAAAGGGGACGACGAAGGGGCCACTGCGACGGCGCTCGAACACGCCCGCTGCGGCCTACCGGAACCGGGTCTCACCCGGAGATGTCGTCGTCACCCACCATGTCCGCGACTCCCTCGCTGCGCGATCAACGTCGCCACCAGCCTAGCAGCCGGGCTCCCGCACCGGCCCGCGTGCCGCGTCGGACGAGGCGGGCGGCGCCGACCGCAGCACCGTCGGCCCGTCCGCCGAGAGGGCCCGGGCGAACAGCTCGCAGGGCGCCGCTTCCGGGGCGAGCAGGTGGGCCACCGCCGCGGTCGCGGTGCGGTGCCAGCGGGCGCGGTGACGCAGCATGGCGTGGTCGCCGTTCTCCAGCAGCAGCATGCCCGCCCGGGCCCCGGCGGCCCGGGCCCGGGCGACGTAGGCGGCCGACTCGCCGGGATCGGTGACGCGGTCCCGGCCGCCGTGCAGCACGAGAAGGGCCCGGTCCCGGAGCTGGGCGACGGGCTCCCCGGCGGGCACCAGGGCGCGAGCGCCACCACGCCGCGTACCGGGCCGGCGTCCGCCGCGCGCAGGGCCGCCCGGCCGCCCATGGAGTGACCGAGCAGCACCACCGGCACGTCGCCGACGAGGCCGTGCAGCTCGGCGAGGGCCCGCCGGGCGTCCCGCAGGGGGTCCTCGGCGGCGCCGTTCCAGCCTCGGTTGCGGTAGCGGACCTGGCCGAGGAGGACGTCGTCGCGGCCGGTGGCCGCCTCCAGCGCCCGCAGGAACGGGTGCATCCGCAGCGCCGCGAGCTGCCAGGGGCGCGCCGCGCTGCGGCTCTCCGCCCGGCCGCCGTGCAGCACCAGCACGGCCGCGCGCGTCCGGGGCGGCCGGCGCCTCACCCGCAGTGCCCCTGCCCTCGACGGATCGTCCTCCGCGCCCATGCCGGCCCCTTCCCTTCCGCTTCCTTCATCTCCCCGCAACCTGTGATCCGTTGCCGTGCCGCCCCGGGACCGGCGGTCGCCGAAACGGTCCTCGACGCCGTCCAATCCGCCCACCCCACGGCTCCGGATTACCCACGCAAGTGTCGATCACAGTGGGGTGGAGGTACAGCGAAATGCCGCGAGCGTCAGGCGAGGGAGCACGTCGCACGGCCGTCGTCGGCAGTGGAGTGGCGGGACTGACCGCCGCGTACGTACTGGGCCGCCAACACCGCGTCACCCTCTACGAGGCCGACGACCGCCTCGGCGGGCACGCCCACACCCACGACCTGACGGCGCCCGACGGCCGTGTCCACCGGGTCGACTCGGGCTTCATCGTGCACAACCACCGCACTTACCCGAACCTGTTGCGCCTCTTCGACGAACTCGGGGTCGCCACCCAGGAGTCGGAGATGAGCGTGTCGGTACGGTGCGAGGGCTGCGGCATGGAGTACGCCGGTGCTCGCGGCCCCGCCGGACTGCTCGCCCGCCCGCGCAACGCCCTGCACGGTCCCTACCTGCGCATGCTCGCCCAGGTGCCGCGGTTTCACCGCGCCGCCCGCAGGTTGCTCACCGAGGACGCCGACCGGGCCCTGACACTCGGCGGGTTCCTGGACCGCGAGGGCTTCTCGCCGTAATTCCGCGCCCACTTCATGACGCCCGTCGTCTCCGCCGCCTGGTCCTGCGACGCCGCCACGGCCCTGCGCTACCCGGCCGCCCACCTGTTCCGCTTCCTGCACCACCACGGCATGCTCGCCGTCGGCGGCTCCCCGGTCTTGCGCACGGTCACCGGCGGCTCCCGCTCCTACGTCGACCGGATCGCCGAGCGGCTGCCCGACGTGCGCACCGCCACCCCGGTCCGCACGGTGACCCGGCACGCGGACGGCGTGGACGTCACCGCCGCCGACGGCACCACCGACACCTACGACCACCTGGTGATCGCCGTCCACCCCGACCAGGCACTGGAACTGCTCGCCGATCCGACGCCCGGCGAGAAGGAGGTCCTCGGCGCCTTCCGGTAGCGGCGGCCGGGCAGGGCGACCCCGGACGCCGGACGCTGGTGGCGGCCCTGACCGGCGTATGGGGTCTGCGGCTGGCCGCGCACATCGCCCGGCGCGGCCGGGGCCACGGCGAGGACCCGCGCTACGACGCGATGCTGGCCAAGGCCCGCGGCAACCGGAACCTCTACGCCCTGCGCATGGTCTACCTGCTCCAGGGCGCCCTGGTGTGGCTGGTGTCGCTGCCGGTGCAGGCCGCCTCGTACGGGCCGGGGCCCCCGTCGGTCCTGGCCTGGGCCGGAGCGGTCGTGTGGACGGTCGGGCTGGCCTTCGAGGCCGTGGGGGACGCCCAGTTGGCCCGGTTCAAGGCCGACCCCGCCCACCGGGGTCGCGTCATGGACCGCGGACGGTGGAGCTGGACCCGGCACCCCAACTACTTCGGCGACTTCTGCGTCTGGTGGGGCCTGTTCCTGATCGCCTGCGACGCGGGCCCCGCGGCCGCCGCGGTGTCCGTCGTCTCCCCGCTGGTGATGAGCTTCCTGCTGATCGGCGGCAGCGGGAAGCGGCTGCTCGAGCGGCACATGGCGGACCGGCCGGGTTGGGCCGAGTACGCGGCGCGCACCAGTGGCTTCTTCCCACGGCCGCCGCGCCGGTCCCGGTCCGCGTAGGGCTCGGCCGGCGGGGGTGGGGGCCGCGGCCCCCACCCCGTCAGGCCGGCATGCCCAGCAGCGCGATCGGGTCGGAGGTCGGCTGCTTCGAACCGCCGGCCGGCTCGACCGTGATGCCCACACCCGCCGCACCGTCGACGGCGCCGTCCATCAGCACCGCCTGACTGGTGCTGCCGGGATCCATCAGGCCCGCCGAGCGCATCGTGCCGTGGTCGTCGAACCAGAGCTGGTACACCTTGCCCCGCGGCGGCTCGGCCATGCCGGAGGCCAGGAAGACCGCCCGGTCCTGGCGTTCGGAGACGACCAGCGTGCCGCTCGCCCCGTCCGCCAGCCGCGCCGTGCGGGACTCGGCGTCCGGCGCGGTCAGCACCCCGGCGAGGGTCTCGGCCCGCCGCTCGGCCTGCGCGGCCCGCTGCCCGGCGTCCTGGGCCCGCTCGTACTGCCACACCGCCGTGCCGCCGAGCCCCGCCGCGGCTGCCACGCAGGCCGCCAGCGCCCACCTGGCCAGGCCGCGTCCCCGGGACGCGACGCGGCGTGCCTTCTCCGCCGTGCCACCGCCCGGCGGGACCTGGCGCACCGTGGTGACGCGGTGCAGCACCCGGTCCCTGAGCGCGGGAGCGGGGGCGACCGTCGCGGCCAGCCCCAGCCGGGCCGTCGCGGCGGCGAACTCCAGGGCCTCCTGCTCGCAGGTGGCGCAGCCCGCCAGATGGCGTTCGAAGGCCGCCCGCTCGTAGTCGGGCAGCGCGTGCAGGGCGTAGGCGCCCGTCAGGCTGTGCAGGTCCTCGGTGCGCATCACGCGCTCACCCCCAGGCAGTCACGGAGCCGGATGAGACCGTCGCGCAGCCGCGTCTTGACCGTGCCGAGCGGCAGCGCGAGCGCCTCGGCCACCTGCCGGTAGGTCAGGCCGCGGTAGTAGGCGAGGGTCACGGACTGGCGCTGGATGTCGGTCAGGGTGCGCAGACAGCGCCGCACCTGCTCCCGCTCCAGACGGGACTCCACCTGCTCGGTCACCTCGTCGTACTCGGGTGTCCGGTCGAGCAGCGCCGCCCTGTGGTCACGGGCCGCGGCGGCCTCCACCGACCGCACCCGGTCCACGGCCCGCCGGTGGGCCAGGGTCAGGACCCAGTTGATCACCGTGCCGCGCTCCGGACGGTAGCGGGGCGCCGTGCGCCACACCTCCACCAGCACCTCCTGCGCGACCTCCTCCGACTGCGCCTGGTCGCGCAGCACCGCCCGGACGACCCCCAGCACGGACCCCGCCACCGCGTCGTACACGGCGGCGAAGGAGTCCTCATCGCCCAGGGCAACCTCCCGGATCAACTGCTGCAGATCGGGCTGGGACGATGGATTTCTGCCGATGTGTACGGCTTCCTTCACGACGGTTGCTCCAAAGAATGCGCGACGGGCGGGGGATGTCCCCGCGTAATCCGGAGCCGCGCGGCCTGCGGATTGGTCGCGGGCCGCGCGAAGTCGCGGTGATCTCGTCAAAAGCACACCCTCCCACGGGCCACAGGGGTACAGTGGCCGCGTTCGCGTTCGATCGTGCTCCACAGGAGCGGGAAGACAGGGAGGTGAGGTTGATGACCGTGCTCGACGCCGTCCTTCGCGATGCCCGGATGTCCCTCGTGGTCTCCCTCGCGTCCCGAGCGGCGGCCTGACCCCGCCTCCCACGAACGCAACCCGAGAAACGGATTCTCATTCCGCCATGTCCTCTTCCAGTTCTTCTTCCGGTTCTTCCTGGAACACCCGCGCCGAGACCGGCGCCGACGTCCCCGTCATCCGTGACATCGTCCGGGCCGCCTTCCCCACAGCGGAGGAAGCCGCCCTCGTCGACGCGCTGCGCGCCGACGCCGGGGCGTGGATCGTGGGTCTGTCCCTCGTCGCGGTGGACGGCACCGACCGGCCCGTGGGGCACGCCCTGATGACCCGCTGCCACATCGGGGACAGTCCGGCACTGTGCCTGGCGCCCGTCGCGGTCCGGCCCGAGCACCAGAACAGCGGTGCCGGCGCGGCCGCGGTCCGGGCCGCGCTCGTGGCTGCCGGGCGCCTCGGCGAGCACCACGTCGTCGTCCTCGGACACCCGGAGTACTACCCCCGCTTCGGCTTCGGCAGGGCCTCCGCCCACGGCATCCGGCTGAGCATCGACGTCCCGGACGAGGCCCTGATGGCCCTCACCCTGGACGCCGCCCACCCGCTGCCCGCCGGAACCGTCCGGTACGCGGCCCCGTTCGGCATCTGATCCGTCACGCCGGGTGGCGGCGGGAGCCTCTTCCGCCGCCACCCGGCATTTCCTCGACGCAACCCCTTGACCCGACGCCCGCGGTCCTTCACATTACTCGTTAATGCGCATTAGGTAATGCGCATTAACAGCTCCCGACAGAGCGACGGAGCAAGGAGAGGAGCGGTGGTGGCGAAGGAAGCCGCAGGGCGGGCGAGGCCGGGGAGGGCCCCCGCGCCGCCCGGTCGGCGGGCCCGGCCGAGGCAGGCCGAGGTGGCCAGGCTCGCCGGCGTCTCGCAGGCGACGGTGTCCCTGGTGCTGTCCGGGCGCGACCTCGCCACGGGCCGGCCGATCTCGGCGGAGACCCGGGCCAAGGTCCTGGACGCCGCCCACAGCCTCGGCTACGTCCCCGACCCGGCGGCCAGCCGGCTCGCCGCCGCCCGCAACAACCTGCTCGGCGTCTTCAGCTTCACCGCGACGTTCCCGACCGACGTCCGGCACTCGTACTACCCGTTCCTCGTCGGCGTGGAGCAGGAAGCCGCGGCGCAGGGCTACGACCTGGTGCTGTTCACCGGTTCGAGCACCGGGGGAGCGGGCGCCGGCGGTGCGGGCGCCCTCAACCGCGTACGGCTGGCGGACGGCTGCCTCTTCCTGGGCCGCCACGCCCCCTCGGACGAGCTGCGCCGACTGGTCGCCGACGACTTCCCCGTCGTCCACGTCGGCCGGCGCGACGAGCCGGAGGGCCTCGCCTGGGTGGGCGCCGACTACGTCAGCGCCAGCCGCGAGGTCGTCACCGCGCTCGCCGGGCTCGGTCACCGGCGCGTGCTCCTCGTCCGCGAGGACGACGACGCGCCCGCCTCCACCGACCGTGAACGCGGCTTCCTGGAGGGGCTCGCGGCGAGTGGTCTGCCCGCCGGACCCGAAGCCCTCTTCCGCTCCGGCGACCCGCGCGGCGACCTCACCGCCGACCGGGTCCGAGCCTGGGTGGCCGACGGCGTCACCGCCTTCGTCGCCGAGGAGACCGACACCGGCGCCGCCTGGCGGGCGCTGCGCGCCGCCGTCGACGCGGCGGGCCTCGACTGCCCCGGCCAGGTGTCGCTCGCGCTGCTCGGCAGCCCGCCCGCCGACCTCGCCGACGGACCGGAGCCGATGGGTTTCGACATCCCGCGCCCGGCGCTCGGCGCGGAGGCCGTACGGCTGCTCGCCACCCGCATCGCGGGCGGTCCCGCCGAGGGCACCCTCGTCGCCTGCGCCTTCAGGGCGGGCGCGACCGCCGGCCCACCGGCCGTCCCCTGAACCCACCCCACCCACAGAACCGACCGCACCACCCAAGGAGCAGCAGCGTGATACCGGAACCCGACATCCTCGTCGTCGGCGGCGGCCTCGGCGGCGTCGCCGCGGCCCTCGCAGCCTGCCGGGCCGGCCGCAGTGTCGTCCTGACCGAGGAGACGGACTGGATCGGCGGCCAGCTCACCAGCCAGGCCGTGCCGCCCGACGAGCACCCGTGGGTCGAACAGTTCGGCACCACCGCCACCTACCGACGACTGCGCGAGGGCATCCGGCAGTACTACCGCCAGTGGTACCCGCTGCGCGCCGAGGCCGCCGCCCTCACCGACCTCAACCCCGGCGCCGGCCGGGTCAGCAAGCTCTGCCACGAGCCGCGCGTCGCCCTCGCCGTCCTGGAGGGCATGCTCGCCCCGCACCGGGCGGCCGGACGCCTCACCGTCCTCACCGAGCACCGTCCGGTGGCCGCCGAGACCGACAACGATGTCGTACGGGCCGTCACCCTGGAGGACCTCCGCTACGGCACCCGCCGCACCGTCCCCGCCCGCTACGTCCTGGACGCCACCGAGACCGGCGAACTGCTGCACCTGGCCGGCGTCGAGCACGTCAACGGCGCCGAGTCGCGGGCCGAGTTCGACGAACCGCACGCCCCCGACCAGGCCCAGCCGGGCAACCAGCAGGGCATCACCGTCTGCTTCGCCCTCTCCCACCACGAGGGCGAGGACCACACCATCGACCGTCCCGCCGACTACGACTTCTGGCGCGACTACAAGCCCGACTTCTGGCCGGGACCGCTGCTCGGCTTCGAGGCCCCCGACCCGCGCACCCTGGAACCGGTGCCGCGCACCTTCGAACCCAACCCCGACCTCGACCCGCTGGCCGTCAGCGCCGACCAGAGCGCGGACGCGGGCGACAAGGAACTGTGGGGCTTCCGCCGCATCCTCGCCCGCAAGCTGCACACCGACGGCGCCTTCGACTCCGACATCACCCTCGTCAACTGGCCGCTCAACGACTACTGGCTCAAGCCCTACATCGGTCAGGAGGCCGAAGCCCTGCGCGAGGCACGGCAGTTGTCCCTGTCGGTGCTGTACTGGCTGCAGACCGAGGCGCCCCGCACCGACGGCGGCACCGGCTTCCCCGGACTGCGCCCGCGCCCCGACGTGACGGGCACCGCCGACGGCCTCGCCAAGGCGGCCTACGTCCGCGAGTCGCGCCGGATCAAGGCCGTCACCACCGTCACCGAGCACGACGTCTCCATCGACCTGCTCGGGCCCTACGGCCGCACCCGCCACCGCGACTCCGTGGGCGTCGGCAACTACCGCATCGACCTGCACCCCTCCACCGGCGGCGACGGCTACGTCGACATCGGCTCCGTCCCCTTCGAGATACCGCTCGGCGCGCTCGTGCCGCGCCGGGTGCGCAACCTGCTGCCGGCCGGCAAGAACCTGGGCACCACCCACATCACCAACGGCTGCTACCGCCTGCACCCGGTGGAGTGGAACGTCGGCGAGGTCGCCGGAGCCCTCGCCGCCCACTGCCTCGCCGAGGACGTCGAGCCGCACCAGGTGCAGGCCGAGGACAAGCGGTTCGAGGAGTTCGCCAGGGTGCTCGACCACGACGGCGTACAGCGTCACTGGCCCGACGTCAGGGGCTACTGAACGACCCCGCGCGGCGCGAGTTCGGGCGGGGCAGCACCACCTGCCCCGCCCGGTGACCGCCCGCGCGTGGACCGACCCAGCACAAGGAGGTGCCCGGACATGACCACCCACCGCATCCGCGTCGGCATCGACGTGGGCGGAACCTTCACCGACGCCGTGGCGGTCGACGCCACGACGCTCCGGCTCGTGGGCCAGGTGAAGGTCCCCACGAGCCACCATCACGAGGACGGTGTCGCACACGGCATCGTCGAAGCGCTCGACCGGCTGCTGACACAGACCGGACACGCACCCGCCGACGTGGCCTTCCTGGCACACGGCACGACCCAGGCTACCAACGCCCTGCTGGAGGGTGACGTCGCCACCGTCGGCCTGCTCGGCATCGGCACCGGTGGTGGGACGTACTTCACCCGCCGGCTCGCCACCCTCGCCAAGCTCGAACTCACCCCCGGCAAACGGCTCCCGCTGCACTACGCGCACGTGTCCGACCCCGAGGACGCCCCCGCCGTACGGGCCGCCGTCGAACAGCTCACGGCGGCGGGCGCCCAGGCCCTGGTCGCCAGCGAGCCCTTCGGCGTCGACCGGCCCGAGGGCGAGGAGGCGGTCGCCGACGCGGCCCGCGCCACCGGGCTGCCGACCACAGCCGCGCACGAGATCACCTCCCTGTACGGGCTGCGCAAGCGCACCCGCACCGCCGTCGTCAACGCGGCGATCCTGCCGCGCATGCTGGCCACCGCCGACCTCGTCGACGCCTCCATCACCAAGGCGGGCGTCACCGCCCCGCTGATGGTGATGCGCTGCGACGGGGGAGTGATGTCCCTGGACGAGATGCGGCGCAGGCCCCTGCTGACCGTGCTGTCCGGGCCGGCCGCCGGGGTGGCCGGCGCGCTCATGCAGGAACGCGTCAGCGAGGGCGTGTTCCTGGAGACCGGCGGCACCTCGACCGACATCAGCGTCGTCAAGCGCGGCAAGGTCGCGGTACGGCACGCCGTGCTGCTCGGCCGGACCTCCTACCTCAACGCCCTGGACGTCCGCACCGTCGGCGTCGGCGGCGGCTCCATGGTCCGGGTCTCCGGCGGCCGGGTCACCGGCACCGGACCGCGCAGCGCGCACATCGCCGGGCTGCCGTACGCCTGTTACGCCGACCCGGCCGACCTGCGGGACGCGAAGCTGACCACCATCAGTCCGCTGCCCGGCGACCCCGCCGACTACGCCGTCCTGGACGCGGCCGGCGGCCGGTTCGCCCTCACCATGACCTGCGCCGCCAACGCGCTCGGCCGAGTCCCCGAGGGCGACTTCGCCCACGCCGACCCCGACACCGCCCGCGCCGCGCTGGCCCCGCTCGCCGCCGCCCTCGGCACCGACGTGGACACCGCGGCCGCCCGGCTCCTGGACGCGGGCACCGACCAGGTGAAGTCCGTCGTGGACGACCTCGTACGCGAGTACCGGCTGGACACGGACACCGCCGTCCTGGTCGGCGGGGGCGGCGGCGCGGCGTCGGTCACCCCGCACCTGGCCGCCCGCACCGACATGACCGGCCGCATCGCGCAGCACAGCGAGGTCATCAGCCCCATCGGCGTCGCCCTCGCGCTGGTCCGCGAACAGGTCGAGCGGATCGTGCCGGGCGCCACCCAGGAGCAGATCCTCGCCGTCCGCGCCGAGGCCGAGCGCGCCGTGGTCGAACAGGGCGCCGCCGCTGACGGCGTCGAGGTCGAGGTCACCGTCGACCCGCAGACCAACGTCGTACGCGCCATCGCCACCGGCGCCACCGAACTGCGCACCCAGGACCGGGCCCACCGCGCCGACGACGCCGAACGCCTGCGACTGGCCGCCACCAGCCTCAAGACCGACCCGTCGAAGGTGCACGTCCTCGCGGGCACCCCGGCCCACACCGTGTACGGCACCGAGGTCCACCGACGCTTCCGGCCCGTCCGCCACCCGGTGCGGGTGGTCGACGCCGATGGGGTCGTCCGGCACCACGCGCCGGACGCCCGGGTCGAGGCGACCACCGTCGCCGCCGCCCCCGAGGTACTCGCCAAGCTGGTCACCGAGAACACCTCCTACGGCGACGGAGGCGTCCGTGCCCCCGCCGTACGGCTGCTGCTCGGCTCCCGGATCGCCGACCTCTCCGGCGTCCTGGACCCGCAGCCGCTGCTCGCCCTCGCCCGCAGCGAACTGCGCTCCCGCGCCGCCGACGAACCGGTGGTCGCCGTACTGGAGGTGCGCGAATGACCGTCAAGGACGCCCCCGCGCGGGCGGATCTCGCCGCCACCGACGACATCGGGTGGGCGGTGCGGCTGCTGGCCGCCACCCCGACCCACGAGCACCGCGACCCGGAGCTGCTGCGCCGGTGGGCGCGGGCGGCCGACGCGTTCGGCTCCGCCCTCGCACCCGTCGCGTGCGAGGCGCGGATCGTGGAGCGCGACGGCGGACTGGAACTCGGGCTGCTCGCCCGGTACACCTCCAGACCGCCCACCGTCGAGCTGTACACCGACACCATCGACCTCGCCGAACGGGTCGTCGACGCCCGCGGCTGGCGCGACTGGTACCCGCCCGGCTCCGTGCGGGCGGCCGCCCTCGCCCACGAGGCGGTGCACGTCCACCTCCACCACGGCCCCGCCAAGGCCGCACTGAAGCGCGCCCTGGGCCACAGCGCCCTGCGCCTGGGCCGGCTGCGCGTTTCCGGCCACGTCGCCGGGGCCGAGGAGGTGGCCGCGCACGCCTACGCCCGCACCGTCTGCGGACTCGGCCGCAGCCCCCTGCTGCTGACCGCCGCCCTGGCCGCCGAGGCCGAGGCCCGGTCCGGCTCCGCGAACGGGAGCAACCCACCACCCGCACGTGACGCAAGAAGAGAGAACTGACCCATGGGTGTCGTCATCCTCCTCGTCATGGCGGCCGGCGTCGCCGCGATGCTCACCCGCAAGCTCCCCACCGCCTTCGCGCTGGTGCTGCTGGCCGTGGTCATCGCCTTCCTCTCCGGCGCGCCCCTGACGGGCAAGAACAGCGTCCTGGACACGGTGCTCCAGGAGGGCGCCCCGGCGCTCGCGGCGACGATGGTCGCCATCATCCTCGGCTCCTGGCTCGGCAAGCTGCTCGACGAGACCGGCATCGCCGGCACCCTCGTCCGCAAGATCGTCGAGTTCGGCGGCGACCGGCCCACCGTCGTGGCCCTCGGTGTCCTCGCCGTCTCCGCACTCGTCGGCACCGTCACCGGATCGGCGCCGGCCGCGATGCTGGCCGGGATCATCGGCATCCCCGCGATGGTCGCGGTCGGCGTGCCCAAGGTGACCGCCGCGGGCACGGTGCTGATGGGCATCGCGGTCGGCGTCCCCTTCGAACTGCCGGTCTGGCAGTTCTTCTCCACCGCGCTCGACCTGCCGGTCGACACCGTCCGCGGCTTCATGGTGAAGCTCTTCCCGTTCGCCCTGGTCGCCGCCGTCGCCTACGTCGTGATCGAGAACCGGCGGCGCGGCACCGAGCACGCCTGGTCCCTCAAGTCGGTCTCCGCGCGCCCGGCCCCGCGCCGCGAACGCCTCGGCGACGCCCCCTGGTACGCGCTGCTCGCCCCGGTGATCCCGCTGGTCCTGGCCCTCGGCCTGGAAGTGGCCATCATCCCGTCGATGCTGGCCGGTGTGCTCTACGCGCTGGTCACCACCACCCGGCCCGGCGAGATGAACAAGCGGCTGCTGCGCACCCTGTACGGCGGCTTCGAGGTGGCCGCGCCGCCGCTCGCCCTGTTCGTGGCGATCGGCATCCTGCTCGCCGCCGTCAAACTCCCCGGCGCGGTGGACGCGCTGGAGCCGCTGATGAAGGCGGTCAGCCCGCAGAACCCGGTGCTGTTCGTCATCGTCTTCACCGTGCTGGTGCCGCTGTGCCTGTACCGCGGCCCGCTCAACGTGTTCGGGCTCGGCGCGGGCATCGCGGGCGTCCTCATCGCCACCGGCATCTACCCGGCCGTCGCCGTCCTCGGCATGGCCACCTCGTACAACCAGGTCTTCGGCGTCGCCGACCCGACCAGCACCCAGACCGTGTGGGCCGCGCAGTACGCGGGCGTCAGCCCGCAGCAGGTCATGGTCCGCACCCTGCCCTACGTGTGGCTGGTCGCCCTCGGCGGCATGTGCGTCACCGCCGCCCTGTACCTGTGACACATCCGTACGTGTGACACCCCCTCACCCAGGAGTCGACATGCACGAGCCGCACCTCGACCGCCGTCTCTTCCTGAAGGGCACGGCCGTCACCGGCGCCGCCCTCGCTCTGGGCGCCACCGCCGTGCCCACCGCCTCCGCCGCACCCGGCGGCTTCCCCGAGTACACCTACGTCCGCACCCTGCTGACGCCGTCCAAGCTCGCCTACAACCCCACCGGCGAGATCATCTTCCCGACCGTCCGAGGCGTCTACGACCGGCTGCCCGCGAGCGGCCGGCTGGGCCGCTACTACCTCTACTACGCCCCGCACGACGCCCCGGGCGGCATCTGCCTGGCCTACGGCGACTCGCTGGAGGGCCCCTTCACGGAGTACCCGGACAACCCGATCGTCTCCAACAAGTGGTCGCCGCACTACTCCGTCAGCCACGTCTCCTCGCCGCACGTGATGTGGCACGCCGGGCGGAAGGAGATGTGGCTGTACTTCCACGGCGAGAACACCACGACCAGGCTCGCCCGCTCCACCGACGGCATCCACTTCACCTACGACAAGGTCGTGCTGAACACCTCGATGCTGCCGTCCGGCACCACCGAGACCTCCTACGCGCGGGTCTTCCCGCACGAACTGACCTCGCGCGGCGCGCACTACGTCATGGTCTTCATGGTCAACAACACCACCAACCACCGTGACATCGGCTGGGGCTGGTCCGCCGACGGCCGCACCTGGACGTTCGCCCAGGAGCCCCTGGTGCGCCACGGCGACGTCGGCGCGGTCAACGTCGGCGGCCCGCACCTGCTGCACCGGAACAACAGCACGTACGTCGTCTACAACAAGGACAAGGAGAGCGGCGGCGACCTGATGATCACCGAGGTCGGCAACGACTTCTCCCGACGCGACCACCTCGGGGTCTTCTACAACTCCCGCTCCTCGGCACCGGAGAACGGCCGCGCGGCCTCCCCGTCCTTCGGCACCGACCGCGGCGTCCCGTACATGATCTACGAGGCGGGGGAGCGGCTGGCCGGTTCGATCGCGATGGCCCGCGGCTGACCCCGGTACGCCGCCGCACACGGCAGCGGGGCCGTACGTCCGGATCGGACGTACGGCCCCGCTGTCTTCCCGCCGGGTGCCTCAGGCGACGGGCGCCGGGTCCTTTTCGGTCGGCGCGGCGGGGCCCTCGCCGGACTCCTCGGCCAGGCGCTCCATGCCGCTGGTGGTCTTCAGCGGCTTCTCCTTGATGAACACGACGGCGACCAGCGCGAGCACCGCGAACGGCGTGGCGACGAGGAACAGGTCGGCCGTGGCGACGGCGTAGGCGTGCTCGATGATCGTCCGCAGCGGGCCGGGCAGCGTGGACATGTCCGGGACGCTGCCCTCGCCGGAGCCACCGCCACCGGGGGCGGTGATACCGGCGTCGCCGAGTCCCTTGGCCGTCTCGTCGGCGACCCGGTTGGCGAGGATCGCGCCGAGGACGCTGACGCCGATGGTGCCGCCCATGCTGCGGAAGAACGACAGCACGGAGGTCGCGGCGCCCAGGTCGGCGGCGGGCACGTCGTTCTGGGCGGCCAGCACCAGGTTCTGCATCAGCATGCCGACGCCGACACCCAGGATCGCCATGTAGAGGCTGAGCAGGCCGAAGTTGGTCTTCGCGTCGATCGTGGCCAGCAGGGCGAGGCCGACGGCCATGATGAACGCGCCCGCGACCAGGTACCGCTTCCACTTGCCGGTCCGGCTGATCACCTGTCCGGCGACGGTGGAGGACACCAGCAGGCCGAGGATCATGGGCAGGCTCATCAGACCCGCGACGGTCGGCGACTTGCCCAGGGAGATCTGGAAGTACTGCGAGAGGAAGACGGTCCCGCCGAACATGGCGACACCGACCAGGAGGCTGGCGACGGTGGTCAGGGTGACCGTGCGGTTCCTGAAGATGCCGAGCGGGATGACCGGCTCGGCGGTGCGGGCCTCGACGAACACCGCCGCGACCAGCAGCAGTACGCCGCCGCCCGTGAGGACACCGGTCTGCCAGGACGCCCAGTCGAACTCGTTGCCGGCCAGCGACACCCAGATGAGCAGGGCGCAGACACCGGCGACGATCAGGAAGGCGCCGAGCCAGTCGATGCGCACCTCGCGCTTGACCGTGGGCAGTCGCAGGGTGCGCTGGAGCAGGGCGATGGCGAGCAGCGCGAACGGCACGCCGATGAAGAAGCACCAGCGCCAGCCCAGCCACGAGGTGTCCACCAGGACACCGCCGACCAGCGGTCCGGCCACGGTGCCCACGGCGAAGACGGCACCGAAGATGCCGGCGTACTTGCCCAGCTGGCGGGGCGGGATGACGGAGGCCATCACGACCTGCGCGAGCGCGGTCAGACCGCCCGCGCCGATGCCCTGCACGACCCGGCTGAAGATCAGCAGCCCGACCCCGTGCGAGAAGCCGGCCAGCAGCGAGCCGACCACGAACATGCTCAGCGACAGCTGGAGCAGCAGCTTCTTGTTGAAGAGGTCGGACAGCTTGCCCCACAGGGGCACCGTCGCGGTCATCGCGAGCAGCTCGGAGGTGACGACCCACGTGTACGACGACTGGCTGGCGCCCAGGTCGGCGATGATCGTGGGCAGCGCGTTGGCCACGACGGTGCCGGCCAGGATCGCGACGAACATGCCGGCCATCAGGCCCGACATGGCCTGGAGTATCTGCCGGTGGGTCATCGAGGTGGGAGGCGCGTCGGCGGGCGCCTGGGTAGCGGTCACGGCATCTCTTTCGTGTGGTGGGGTCCTGAGGGGTCGCGAGCCCGGCGCGGAGGCTACGCGGAGGGTGCCGGGAGACCGGCGGCGAGGAGGGTGAACACCTCGTGGAAGACGTCGAGGAAGGCGGCTTCCTCCTGGTGGGCGGACCAGTGGTCCATGCTGGTGCGCACCGCGGCGCCCGCCACCGCGGCCAGCAGTCGCGGGTAGAGCCCCGGCCCGTCCCCGCCCGGGTCGCCGTCCCCGCGCAGGCGCAGGGCGATGGCGTCCGCCAGGTCGGCCTCGGCCGCCATGTGGGCCCCGACGCCGCGCGCCAGGAGGTGCGGTGAGGCGTGCAGGACCTCGGCGTGCAGCCGCCACAGCTCGTGCTGCTGTTCCGCCTCGGCCAGCTCCGCCGCCATGGCCTCGCGCAGGGCTGCCAGCGGGGAGAGATCGGCCGGTGCTTCCAGGACGGCGCGCCGCATGCGTGCGCCCGCGTCCGCGTCGATGACCACGAAGGCCTCGTCGCGGCTGTCGAAGTAGTTGAAGAAGGTGCGCACGGATACCCCGGCCGCGGCGCTGATCGCCTCGACGGTGACCTTCTCCGCCCCGTGTTCGGCGGCGAGACGCACCGCGGCTTCGGCCAGAGCGGCACGGGTGGCCCGCTTCTTCCGCTCCCGCAGACCGCCCCCCGCGGCACCCTTCTCCGACATAAGTTGCATGGTATGCAAAGATGCACGACATGCAAAATTGGCGGGCGCCGACCCCGTAAGGGATCGGCGCCCGCCGTCGTCGGTGCGGCTCAGGCGGCCAGTCGGGCCAGCGTCTCCTCGAAGGAGGCGACGTCCCCGGTGGGCCGGTTGTGGGGCAGCCGGGCCAGTGCCGCGGCCATGCCGCAGGTGTTGGTCACTCCGGAGAAGACCAGTCCCGCGCCTATCGCGCCGGACAGCCAGTGCGCGGGCCGCCAGAAGCGTCCGGCCACGAAGCCGGCGGCGACGAGCGACCCGGCCGCGAGGCGCACCTGCCGGTCCATGGGCCACGGTGTACGTGCCCCGGCCGGACGCTCGACGGGATGACCGGCCGCCGCCCAGGCGCTCGTGCCGCCGTCGAGCGTGGCCGCCGCCACGTTCCGCGCCGCCAGCCGGGCGCAGCCCTTGGCGGACCGGTTCCCGGAGGCGCACACGAGCAGCAGCGGCCCGCGCGCGGCGGCCGCAGCCAGGGTGTCGGCGGCCTCGTCGAGGCGCTCCAGCGGAACGTTGTGGGCGCCGGGCAGGTGGCCGCCGGAGAATTCGCCGGGGGAGCGGACGTCGACGACGGTGAACTCGGCCAGGCGGGCCGCCGCCTGCCCGGTGGTCAGCGCGGTGGCGGTTGCTGCGGGGGTGATCACGGAGCGAGACCTTTCTCGTTGTTCGTCCCCCCGCGAGGTAGGATACCCGCGGGGGTATGTGGGGTTCGGTGAGGTATCGGGTGGAGGAGAGGGAGAAGCGTGGAGCTCGACATGTCGGCCGACGAACTGAAGTCGGCGCTGAACCGGCTGCGGCGCGCCCAGGGGCAGCTCGCGGGAGTCATCCGGATGATCGAGGAGGGCCGGGACTGCGAGGACGTGGTCACCCAGCTCGCCGCCGTCTCGCGCGCCCTGGACCGGGCCGGGTTCTCGATCATCGCCACGGGACTGCAGCAGTGCATGACCAGTGACGACCCCGAGGTGCGCGACTCGGCACAGATGCGGGCCCGGCTGGAGAAGCTCTTCCTCTCCCTGGCCTGACGCCGGCGGGCTCGCCGGGCGGCCGGCGTCGGTGGGTCGGCGGGATCGGCGGGTCACAGTACCGCCGACACGCCCATCGCCACGGCCACGGCGAGCAGCACGGCGCCGAAGACGCGCCGCAGCGTCCCGGCGGAGACCTTCGCGGCCAGCCGCCTGCCGTCCCACGCGCCGAGGACCGCGGCCGCCAGGAACGGCAGGAGCAGCGTGAGGTCCAGGTGTACGGAGGAGTACGCCCGGGCGGCCAGGGCCACCAGCGCGTTCGCCCCGACCACCAGCAGACTCGTGCCCACCGCCGCGCTCATCGGCACCGCGAGGACGGTCACCAGCGCCGGTACCGCCAGGAAGCCGCCGCCGACCCCGAGGAACCCGGTCACCGCACCGAGACCGGCCCCGGCCCCGGCCGCGCGCGTGCCCGACACGGTGCCGTTCTCGCGCGGCGCGCGGCGGCCCAGCATGTGCAGGCCCGCCAGTGCGGCCAGGGCGGCGAACAGCAGTGTCAGCACCGTCGCCGGGACCCGTGAGGACAGGGCGCCAGCCCCGGCGGCGGGCAGCACACCCGCGGCCGCGAACAGCAGCCCGGCCCGCCACCGCACGGCCCCCGCCCTGGCGTGGGCCACCAGGGCGGTGACGGACGTGACGATCACGACGACGAGGCTCGCGGTGGTCGCCGCCGCCGGGGTGAAACCGAGCAGGTAGACGAGCGCGGGCACGGTGAGGATGCTGCCGCCCGCCCCCAGCGCGCCCAGGGACACGCCGGCCGCGGCGCCGGCGAGCAGCGCGAGGATCAGCGGCGTCATACGGCGGTGGCGTCCGAGGGCGTCACGAGCGGGAGGCCCGCCCCGGCCGCCGCGGCGAAGCCGTCGTCGATCGCGACCACCTCGCGCCCGGCGGCGTCCAGCACGGACGCGGCGACCGCCGCGCGCATCCCGCCCGCGCAGTGCACCCACACCGTGCCCGGCGGCACCTCGTCCAGGCGCCGGTGGATCTCGTGCACGGGCAGGTGCACGCTGCCCCGGACCCACCCGTGGGCGCGTTCCGCGGCCCGCCGTACGTCGAGGACCACCATGTCGTCCGCGCCGTCCCGCCGCGCCGCGGCCAGCTCGGCGAAGGTGGCGCGCCGGAACGAGGCCGGCCGCTCCCCCTCGGCGACCCAGTCGGCCGGGGAGCCCACCGCCGCCGCGGCCGGGCGGTCGATGCCCACCCGGGCCAGCTCGCGCTGGGCGCGGGCCAGGTCGTCGGCGCCGTGCGCGAGCAGCGTCACCGGCCTGCCCCAGGGGATCAGCCAGGCCAGGTAGGTCGCGAGCTGTCCGTCGGCCTCGAAGTTGAGCGACCCGGCGACGTGCCCGGCGGCGAAGGCCACCCGGGAGCGCAGGTCCACGACCCACTCGCCCGCGGCCAGGCGCCGGGCTATCTCGTCCGCGTCCGCGCGGCGGGGCTCGGTCAGGTCCAGGGGAGCGGGGCCGTCGCTGTTCACCGGCGCCATGTGGGCGTAGTAGGCGGGCACGTCGTCCAGCCCGGCCAGCAGCTCGCCGACGAAGGTCTCCACGTCCTGGACGAGCGCCGGGTTGGCGGCCCTCTCGGCACCGATCGTGCTGTGCTCGCCGCCTGCGGCGGTGGAGGAGCAGAAGCTGCCGAAGCCGTGCGTGGGCAGCACGCTCACCGCGTCCTCGAGCCGGTCCGCGAGACGGTGCGCGGAGGCGTGCTGCGCGCGGGCCAGCTCCTCGGTCAGCCGGGGCTCCACGAGGTCGGGCCGGCCCACGGTGCCGATCAGCAGCGAACCGCCGGTGAAGGCGGCCACGGCCCGCCCCGCCTCCTCGAGGACGTACGAAGTGTGGTGCGGGGTGTGGCCCGGGGTGGCCACCGCGCGCAGCTCCAGCCCCGCGTCGACCGGCTCCACGTCGCCGTCGGCCACCGCGACGCGCGCGTACGCCACCTCGGCCCCGGCCGGCACCAGATAGCGCGCGCCGGTGAGGCGGGCCAGCTCCAGACCGCCCGTGACGTAGTCGTTGTGGACGTGGGTCTCGGCGACGACGGCGATCCGCACCCCGCGCCGGGCGGCCGCGGCGATGACACGGTCGATGTCCCGCGGCGGGTCCACGACCACGGCCGCCTCGGGACCGCCCGCCAGATAGCTGCGGTTGCCCAGTGACTCGGTCTCCAGGACGTCGACAAAGAACACGGCACGCTCTCCTTCCGGAATTACCCCCTGGGGTATCTCTTCCGGCCACCGTAACAGATATACCCAGGGGGGTATCGAGGGGCCCTCTTGCCGTCTGCTCACGCCGTCCACCCGCGCGGTCGCGGGCCGAGTGCGCCGCCGCTGCGGGACCGTGCCGCAACGTTCGGGCAACTCCGGTGTACGTCGCCGAAGTTGGGGTATCCGGTGCGTCGGCACGGTCGACACCGGGGTCGGCGCCGGTGACGGCCGTGCTGTTCTCGTCACGCACCGCCGCCCGCCGCCCCGCGGCACCTCCTCTCCGTCGCCCGGCGGCCCCGGCGCTCCGTGACCCGTTCGGAACACCACGTGACCCGAACGGCCCTCTCGGGTACCCGCCCGGTCGGCGCAGGGTTGGGATGTGCACGGGCACCCCGTGCCCGCGCGCCCCGACCGGCTGTCCCGACACGGAAGGACCACCGATGTCCGTCGACACGCAGCAGGCGCCCCCCGAGCCCACGGACGAGGAGCTCGCCGGCCTGGACGCCCACTGGCGCGCCGCGAACTACCTCGCCGTCGGCCAGATCTACCTGATGGCCAACCCCCTGCTGGCCGAACCCCTGCGCCCCGAGCACGTCAAGCCGCGCCTGCTCGGCCACTGGGGCACCTCACCCGGCCTCAACATGGTCCACACCCACCTCAACCGGGTGATCAAGGCCCGCGACCTCGACGCCCTGTGCGTCTGGGGCCCCGGCCACGGAGGACCCGCCGTCCTGGCCAACGCGTGGCTGGAGGGCTCGTACACCGAGACCTACCCGGACATCACCAGGGACGCGGCCGGCATGGCCCGGCTGTTCAAGCAGTTCTCCTTCCCCGGCGGCGTACCGAGCCACGTCGCGCCCGAGACGCCGGGCTCCATCCACGAGGGCGGCGAGCTGGGCTACGCGCTCTCGCACGCCTACGGCGCCGCCTTCGACCACCCGGACCTGGTGGTCGCCTGCGTGATCGGCGACGGCGAGGCGGAGACCGGGCCGCTGGCGACGTCCTGGCACTCCAACAAGTTCCTCGACCCGGTGCACGACGGCGCCGTCCTGCCGATCCTGCACCTCAACGGCTACAAGATCGCCAACCCGACGGTGCTCGCCCGCCTCCCCGAGGGCGAGCTGGACGAACTCCTGCGCGGCTACGGCCACGACCCCGTCCACGTCACCGGCGACGACCCGGCCGCCGTGCACCGCGCGACGGCCCGCGCCATGGACACCGCCCTCGACCGCATCGCCGCGATCCAGCGGGCCGCCCGCGAGGAGGGGGCCACCGGCCGTCCCCGCTGGCCGATGATCGTCCTGCGCACCCCGAAGGGCTGGACCGGCCCCGCCGAGGTCGACGGACTGCCCGTGGAGAACACCTGGCGCGCCCATCAGGTGCCCCTGTCGGCCGTACGGACCAACCCCGAGCACCTCGCGCAGCTGGAGCGGTGGCTGCGCTCCTACCGCCCCGAGGAACTGTTCGACGACGCGGGAGCGCCGCGGCCCGCCGTCCTCGCCGCGATCCCCGAGGGGCCCCGCCGCCTCGGCGCCACCCCGTACGCCAACGGCGGCCTCCTGCTGCGCGAACTGCCCGTGCCCCCGCTGGAGAAGTACGCCGTGCCCGTCGAGGAGCCCGGCGCGAGCACGCACGAGCCCACCCGGGTCCTCGGCGACCTGCTCCGGGACGTCATGGACGCCACCACCGACCGGCGCGACTTCCGCCTCGTCGGCCCCGACGAGACCGCCTCCAACCGCCTCCAGGCCGTCTACGCCGCCAGCGGCAAGGCCTGGCAGGAGCGGACGCTGCCCGTCGACCAGGACCTGGACCGGCACGGCCGCGTGATGGAGATCCTGTCCGAACACACCTGCCAGGGCTGGCTGGAGGGCTACCTCCTCACCGGCAGGCACGGACTGTTCTCCTGCTACGAGGCCTTCGTCCACATCGTCGACTCGATGGTCAACCAGCACGTCAAATGGCTGCGCGTCACCCGCCGCCTGCCCTGGCGCGCGCCCATCGCCTCCCTCAACTACCTGCTCACCTCCCACGTGTGGCGCCAGGACCACAACGGCTTCTCCCACCAGGACCCCGGCTTCGTCGACCACATCCTCAACAAGAGCCCCGAAGCCGTACGGGTCTACCTGCCGCCGGACGCCAACACCCTGCTCTCCGTGGCCGACCACGCCCTGCGCAGCCGCGACTACGTCAACGTGATCGTGGCCGGCAAACAGCCCTGCTTCGACTGGCTGACCATGGACCAGGCCAAGGCGCACTGCGCGCGCGGCGCCGGCATCTGGGACTGGGCCGGCACCGAGGACGGCAGCCGCGAACCCGACGTGGTGCTCGCCTGCGCGGGCGACGTACCGACCCAGGAGATCCTGGCCGCCGCCCAGCTGATCCGCCACCACCTGCCGGAACTCGCCGTGCGCGTGGTCAACGTCGTCGACATCGCCCGCCTGCTGCCCAGCGGGGAACACCCGCACGGCATGAGCGACTTCGAGTACGACGGCCTGTTCACCGCCGACCGGCCGGTGATCTTCGCCTACCACGGCTACCCCTGGCTGATCCACCGGCTCGCCTACCGGCGCACCGGCCACGCCCATCTGCACGTGCGCGGCTACAAGGAGATCGGGACCACCACCACGCCGTTCGACATGGTGGTCGGCAACGACCTGGACCGCTACCGCCTCGTCATGGACGTCATCGACCGCGTGCCCGGCCTCGCGGTGCGCGCGGCGGCCCTGCGGCAGCGGATGGAGGACGTCCGGCAGCGGCACCACGACTGGATCCGCGAACACGGTGTGGACCTGCCCGAGGTCGCCGACTGGACCTGGGAGACGCCGCGGTGACCGCGACCCCGTCGACCTGGGACTACGACCACTACGACGCCGCCGAGGAACGGCTGCGCGAGTCCCTGTGCACCCTCGGCAACGGCTACTTCGCCACCCGCGGCGCGCTGCCCGAGTGCGCCGCGGACGACGTGCACTACCCGGGCACCTACGTGGCGGGCTGCTACAACCGGCTCACCTCCACCGTCGCGGGGCGCGAGGTCGAGAACGAGGACATGGTCAACCTCCCCAACTGGCTGCCGCTGCGCTTCAGGCCCGTCGGCGGGGACTGGCTCACACCGGACACCGCCGAGGTGCTCGACCACCGGCAGACCGTGCACCTGGACTCAGGCGTCCTGGAGCGCCTCACCCGCTTCGGCCTCGACGGGGAGCGCGTGCTGTCCGTGCGCCAGCTGCGGCTGGTGCACATGGCCGACCCCCACCTCGCCGCCCTGCGCACCGAGTTCACCGCCGAGGGCGGCCCGGTCGACCTGGAGGTGGAGGCGGCTCTCGACGGCGGCGTCACCAACTCCGGGGTGCCGCGCTACCGGGACCTCGACGGCCACCACCTCACGCACGTGCACACCGGCAGCGCCGACGACGACACGGTGTGGCTGCGCTGCCGGACCCGCACCTCGGACATCCGGACCGGCATGGCCGCCCGCACCACCGCGGACGCGCCGGTCACCGCGGCCCGCGAGCACCTGTGCGTCACCCAGCGCGTCACCCTGCGCGCCGAACCGGGCCGCACCGCCACCGTCGACAAGGTCGTCGCCCTGCACACCTCGCGCGACCCGGCGATCAGCGACCCGCTCCAGGCCGCCGTCGACCGGGTGGCCGAGGCTCCCGGCTTCGACGACCTGCTGGTGACGCACCGCACCGCCTGGGGCCAGCTGTGGCGCCGCGCCGAACTGGAGGTGCCCGGCGAGGCGGGCAGCATCCTGCGCCTGCACCTCTTCCACGTACTCCAGACCCTCTCGCCGCACACCGCCGACCTGGACGTGGGCGTACCGGCCCGCGGACTGCACGGCGAGGCCTACCGCGGCCACGTCTTCTGGGACGAGCTGTTCGTCCTGCCCTACCTGAACCTGCACTTCCCCGAGGTGTCCCGGGCCCTGCTGCACTACCGGCACCGCCGCCTGGAAAGGGCCCGCTCCGCGGCCCGCGCGATCGGCAGGCGCGGCGTGCTCTACCCCTGGCAGAGCGGCAGCGACGGCCGCGAGGAGACCCAGCAACTGCACCTCAACCCGCGCTCGGGGCGCTGGCTCCCCGACCACTCGCACCTCCAGCACCACGTGGGCTCCGCCATCGCGTACAACGTGTGGCAGTACTGCGAGGCCAGCGGCGACGCCGAGTTCCTGCACACCAAGGGCGCCGAGATGCTGCTGCAGATCGCGCGCTTCTGGGCCGACTCCGCCACCTGGGACGAACGCCTCGGGCGGCACCGCATCCGGGGCGTGGTCGGCCCCGACGAGTACCACGAGGCCTACCCCGGCGCCGACCGGCCGGGGCTCGACGACAACGCCTACACCAACGTCACCGCCGCCTGGGTCCTCTCCCGCACCCTCCGCGTCCTGGACGACCTGCCCGAGCCCCGCCGCCGCGAACTCGGCGAGCGCACCGCGCTGGACGACGCGGAGCTGGAACAGTGGGACAGCGTCTCCCGCACCCTGCACGTCCCCTTCCACGAGGGCGTCGTCAGCCAGTTCGAGGGGTACGGCGACCTCGCCGAACTGGACTGGGAGGGCTACCGCGACCGGTACGGCGACATCCGGCGCCTCGACCGACTCCTGGAGGCCGAGAACGACAGCGTCAACAACTACCAGGCCTCCAAACAGGCCGACGTCCTCATGCTCGGCTACCTGTTCTCCCCGGCCGAACTCCGGTCGCTGTTCCGGCGCCTGGGCTACACCCTCGACGAGCGGACCTGGCAGCGCACCGTCGACCACTACCTGGCCCGCACCAGCCACGGGTCCACCCTCAGTGGACTCGTCCACGGCTGGATCCTGGCCCGGGCCCGCCGCGCCGAGGCCTGGGACTACTTCCAGGAGGCGCTCAAGGGCGACGTCGCCGACCTCCAGGGCGGCACCACGGGCGAGGGCATCCACCTCGGCGCCATGGCCGGCACCCTCGACCTCGTCCAGCGGGGCCTGACCGGCCTGGAGACCCGCGCGGGCGCCCTGTGGCTGGACCCGGTGCCGCTGCCGGAGCTGTCGTCGTACGGGTTCTCCGTGCGCTACCAGGGCCACTGGGGCGTGCGGTTCCGGCTGGAGCACGGCCGGCTGGAGATCGCCGTGCCCGCGGCCGGACCGCTGCCGATCGACGTCCGGCTGCCGGACCGCGAGGTGCGTCTCCAGCCGGGGGACACCTGCCGGCTGGTGCTGCCGGACTGACCGGGCCCGCCCGTCGGCCGGTCAGCCGGGCAAGGGGTAGCTCACCGTGCGCGGGGACCCGTCCGGCCTGCCGTCGGTGTAGGTCAGGGTGATCCGGGTGAAGTGCGACTGGCCCGTGCCCTGTTCGCCGCCCGTCGGCATGTCGAGCCGCACGGTCACCGGGTAGGAGTGGAAGGCGCCCGCGGCACAGTAGGGGTCGCAGTCGTTGACGGCGTTGGTGCCCCGGCCCACAGCGGCCTGCGCGTCCCAGCGGAACCAGCGCAGGGAGACCAGTCGGCTGTTTCCGTCCCCGCAGGCGAGCACGTACGCCTCCGGCCCGATCTCCGGCTGCCCGGAGCAGTCCACCAGCACCGGATCCTGCGTCTGCCGGGTCTGTGCCGCGGGCTGCGCCGACGGCGCGGCGGAGGCCGTGCCCAGCGGTACTGCGAGCGCGGCGGCGGCACAGAGTGTGACCGCTGCCCTCATCGGGTTCCTGCCCATGTCTGCTCCCGCCGTCTCGGGGTCGCTTGTCTCCGCTTGCCCCTTTTCTCCGTTCCGACCGTACGACCGTGTTCGTGAACGCACCACTCGTACGGAGCAGCGGCCGGGCCCCCGAGGGCGCGGACCTGCGCGTCGGCCGGGCCGTCCGGTTCGTGCGACAAGACGCCGATTGCATCCCCCGTGTGGTCCTCCCGGCGGTCCGCAACCGTCGTCCGCGCCCCGGTGTCTCATGCCGTCAAGAACGGCGACCCGACCGGGCGCCCCCTCACGTGGAGGACCGCGGTATGCACCCGACGACTGTTCCGACCGCCGCCGCCCCGACGCACTCGCGCTCCCGGGACACGGGCGGCGACTTCCTGCTCCAGCCGCCCGACCCCGCCCGGCGCGTCACCTGCCGCGTCGACCCCGTCGACCTGCGCCGCCTCGACCTGCTCGCCCTGCTGACCGCCGCCGGGATCGCGCCCTCCGCCGGGGACCGGGCCGCCATCGAGCAGCTCAGTGTGCTCCCCGGAAGCGTGCACACGGCGCTGCACCGTTGGCTGGAGCAGGCGTACGGGTTCTGCCGCTGAGTGCGCGGAGGTCAGAAGTCGACGGGGTCGCGCACCAGCGGACACGTCATGCAGTGACCCCCGCCGCGCCCCCGGCCCAGTTCCGCGCCCACGATGGTGACGACCTCCACCCGGGCCTCGCGCAGCAGCGCGTTGGTGAGGGTGTTGCGGTCGTAGGTGAACACCACGCCGGGCTCCACCGCGACGGCGTTGTTGCCGCTGTCCCACTGCTGGCGCTCGGAGGCGTAGGCGTCGCCGCCCGTCTCCACCACCCGCAGCTTCGGCAGCCCGAGAGCCTTGGCGACGACGTCGACGAAGGGCGTCGACCCCTCGTCGACCACGTCGAACCCGGGGGCCCGGTCGCCGGGCCGCAGCGAGAAGGTGTGCACCGCGTCCATGATGCGGGGGTAGAGGGTCACCACGTCGCGGTCGGCGAAGGTGAAGACCGTGTCCAGGTGCATGGCGGACCGCAGCTTCGGCATCCCGGCGACGACGACGTGCTCGGCGGCCCCGCTGCGGAACAGCGCGGCGGCGACCTGGGTGACGGCCTGCCGGGAGGTGCGCTCGCTCATGCCCATGAGGACGACCCCGTTGCCCACCGGCATGATGTCGCCGCCCTCGAAGGTGGCCTGGCCCCAGTCCCGCTCGGGGTCGCCCCACCACACCTTCGAGCCCTTGAAGTCGGGGTGGAAGGTGTAGATCGCCTTCATCAGCAGCGTCTCGTCGTGCCGCGCGGACCAGTACAGCGGGTTGAGGGTGAGACCGCCGTACAGCCAGCAGGTGGTGTCGCGCGTGTACAGGGTGTTCGGCAGCGGCGGCATCAGGTACTCGCGGGCGCCGGTGGACTCGCGGGCCAGCGCGAGGTGCGGGGAGCGGAAGTCCTCGGGCAGGTCACTGGTGGCGAGCCCGCCGACGAGGTACTCGGCGAGTTCCCTCGGCGAGAGGGTCTCCAGGTAGGCGCGGGTGGCGTCGATGAGGCCGATGCCGACCTGGTTGGCGACGATCTTGCGGTCCAGGAGCCACGCCTTGGCCTCCGGGATCGCCATGATCTGCGCCAGCAGATCGTGCAGCTCCACCACCTCCACCCCGCGCCGGCGCAGTTCACCGACGAAGGCGGCATGGTCGCGCTGGGCGTTCTCCACCCACATGACGTCGTCGAAGAGCAGCTCGTCGGAGTTGGTCGGAGTCAGCCGCCGGTGCGCAAGACCGGGGGAGCACACCAGGACCTTGCGCAGCCTGCCGACCTCGGAATGGACGCCGAGCGCGGGACTCACGGCGCTCTCGTTGCTGGTCACACGGCCTCCTGGAGGGATGCGTACGAGCGGGGGAGGGGGACGGGGAAGGGGGTCAGGTCACAGGCTGATCCACCCGGCCACCAGGGCGAGGAGGCCGACCGCCGCGCCGGTCACGGACACGGCCAGGACGACCGGTTCCCCGGGCGAGAACAGCCTGCGGCCCTGCTCCCGGCGGGCCATCACGAACAGGCCCCTGGCGTACGCGTACACGCCCGCGTCGAGGTCGGGTCTGCGCACGGCGAGGGACTGGAAGACGAAGGCCAGCGTCAGCATGCCGGTGCCCGCGATCGCCCAGGCGATCGGCGCGCCCGCGACCCCGGTCTCCTCGGCGAAGCGCCCCGGCAGCGAGAACACCCCGGCGCCCACCATCGACCCGACGACCATGGAGGTCAGGGTGAACAGACCCACCTTCGCGGCGGGCGGGGCTGCGCTGTCGACGTCGGAAGCAGCGGCCTGCGACATGCCGTCCCTCCGGATGGCCGATCGATTGTGACCACTGTGCAACATGTGGTGGCTTGGGGCATCTTGTTCGCGGTCAGCCGTGCAGGGCGAGGTACGGGGCGAGCGCGAGCAACGTCGTGATCAGGGCGTACTTCAGATGGCGGGTGGGCAGCGCGTGCGCGATCCGCCAGCCCAGCAGCACCCCCGCCAGCTCGGGAACCCCGACCAGCACCGCCAGCGGCCAGTCGACGGCCCCCTGGGCCAGGTAACCCACGGTGCCCACACCGGCGATGACGACGGACTGCGCCTGCGCCGAGGCGAGGGACTCCAGCACGGGGACGCCCAGCGCCACCAGCAGGGGGACGGTGAGCATCGGTCCGCCGATGCCGACCACCCCGGCCGCGACGGCCACCGCGCAGCCCATCCCCGCCACCACCACCGTCGGCGGGTGGGCCCGCGAGGCGGCCGGACGGCGGTGCTCGCGGAACCACACCAGGCCCGCCACGCCCGCCACGAACACGCCGAGCACCAGCCCGAACATCCGCTTGGACACATACGAGTTGACCAGGACGCCGAGCGGGGTCCCGGCGACCGCGCTCACCGCGAGGACCAGCGCCGTGCGCCGGGTCCCGGGCTCGCGCAACTGCCCGGAGCGGGTGTAGGCGGCGGTCGCGAGGATCCCGGTGGCGACATGGGTGACGATGGCCGTCCCGGCCACTTGCGCCGGTGTCAGGCCGGTGAGGGCGAACAGACCGATCGTGGGCAGCACACCGCCCGGCCCGACGGCGGTGATACCCACCCCGCCGACCAGTCCCAGCAGCCCCAGGGCCACCAGTACGGGCACACTCGCACCGGCCATCACCGGCCTCCTCTCACGGGGTCCGCGGCCCACCACGACGCAGCGTGGCGCGCAGGGCCATCCGGTCCGCGCGGATCCGGATCGACTCCGCGTCCACCGGCCGGCCGTCCGCCAGCCGGGTCAGCCGCTCCAGGGCGAACACCGCCGCCCCGGGCTCGATCCCCAGCAGCCGTGCCGTACCGGGGTCCGCGTTGACCGCGTGCACGGCCACCTCGGCGCGCCCGAGCCGGGCGCCCGCGGCCTCCTCGATCAGGCCGAACACGTCCCGGTCCCGCAGGTCGCCGGCGAGCACGGCACGGCCGACGTCGGCGGTCAGATAGCTGGTGTCCAACGACAGCGGCAGCCCGTCCAGCCGGCGCAGCCGCTCCACGTACACACCGCCCGCCCCGGCCGGAAGCTCCAGCCGGGCGGCGATCGCGTCGGGCAGCGCGGGCACCTCCACCGCGACCCGCACCTCGTTGGTCACGGTGCCGCGGCCGGTCAGCTCCTCGGCCAGCCCCGTCAGCCGGTCGAGACCGTGCCCGTACTTCGGCAGCAGCACCGTCGTCCCGACCCCGCGCCGCCGGGTGATCAGGCCCTCCTCGCGCAGCAGGGCCAGGGCGTCCCGCACCGCGTTGCGCGAGGCCCCGAACCGGCGGCCAAGGTCCCGCTCGTCGGGCAGCACGCCGTCGGCGAAGGCATCGTCCGTGATCTGCTGCCGCAGCGCGTCGGCCAGTGCCCGGGCCCGCTCGGCACGCGGCCGTCCCCCGTGGTGGTCCATGCCGCTCACGGTAACCCGAGTCATGTTTCGCCGAAGTTACGCCACCCCCATTGACCTGCGGAAACGACTGACCTGCGGGTTCGCGGGGAGCGCGGCGCACTTCGCCACCCGGGCCACGGCGCGCTCACTGCGCGGTGCGCAGATCCGCCCCGCGCCTGGCCAGGCTGAGGACACCCACGACGACCAGTGCCACCCCGAGCAGTTGCGGCACGACCCACCAGTCGCCGCGCACGTCCTCGCGGTAGAGGACCACGCCGAGCAGCAGGCTCACCGTCGCGTCGCCCAGGGTGAGGGCGGGCTGGGAGGCGACGAGCGGGCCGCCCTGCATGGCGTGCTCCAGCAGCAGCACGGCACACACCCCGGCCACGGCGAATCCGTAGGTCTGCCAGGCGGTGAAGAAGCCGACCACACCGTCGGAGTCCAGGGCGCGCATGGAGTCCTTCATCAGACCGGCCGTCAGCGCGTAGCACACCGCCGTGGCCGCGCCGAGGCAACCGGCACGGGCCTTGCCGACGGGGCGTTTGAGGCCCGCGGCGGCCAGCAGCACGGCCGCCCCGGCGCAGGCCACCAGGGCCGGTACCCAGCGGTCCAGGGGCACTTCGGCCTCGCCGCCCCCGGGCGCGGCCGAGGCGAGCGCGACACCCAAGCCCACGACCACCCCGCCCACGGCGAGCCACAAGACCTCCGGCAGCCGGTTGCCGGTCAGGAGCGAGGCCAGCAGCAGGGCCAGCGGAAGTTCCAGCACGAACAGGGGCTGGACGAGTGACAGCGGCCCCGTCGCCAGGGCCACCGCCTGCCCCACGCCGGCCACCACGACGGCCAGCATTCCGCCCAGCCACACGGGCCGCCGCAACAGGTCGAGGACGAGCCCGGGGCGGAATCCCCGGGACTGCGGCACGCTCAGCGCGGCGCGCCGTTGGAGCACGGTGGCCAGCGCGTTGCTGAACGCGGCGAGGAGTGCGAAGAGCACCGGCAGGACAACACCCATCCACCGATACTCGCCCCGAATCCCCCCGGCCGCGCGCCCGCGGCCCGGCGGGAACGGTGGGGGCGGCGGGGCGGCGCAGCTCGCGCTCGGCTCGCGTTCAGTTGTCGCTCAGCTCTCGCTCAGCTGTCGTTCCGTGTGGACTGAGCCCCGGCCGCGGGCTCCTGCTTCGGCTCGGACGCGGGGGCCTCGGTGGCGGTGTAGTAGACCGAGGTGCCCTGCTTGGTGCGCTGCGCCTGGTTCTTGGCGACGAGACCCTCGAGCGTGGTGCGCACGACCGTGGTCTTGACGGTGCGTCCGGAGTGGGCCTCGCTCAGCGCCGTGGTGACCTCGGCGGCGGACCGCGGTTCCCGCTGCCCGACGAGGTGCTCGCGCACCAGCTCCACCAGGGTGGGCTGGGCGGTGGCCCGCGCCGCCGCCTTCTTCGCCGCGGGCTTGCCGGCGGGCTTGGCGGCCGACTTGGCCGGTGCCGTGCTGACCGCGTCGGGCGCCGCCTTCGTGCCGGTCTTCGTGCTCGGCTTCGGGTCCGCCTTCGGGTCCGTCTTCGCGGTGGCCTTCGTGGTGGCCTTCGTGGTGGCCGTGGCGGTGGACTTCGTGGCCTTCTTCGCCTTCGGCTTCGAGGCGGGCTTGGCACCGGGCTTCGGGGCCGCGGCGCGCCTGGGCGCGGTGGTGGTCTTCCTGCCCCGCGTACGCCCGGCCGTCTCCGACTGCGGGGCGGCACTGCCGCGCGGCGCCGGCACGGTGGCCGCCCCGGTCGAGGAGGCCGACTCGGGCGCGGGCGCGGTCTGGGCCGGCTGCGGGGTGATGCCGAGGGCCTGCTGCATGTTCACGAGCAGGGCGTGGTCGTGCTGCAGCGCGGCCAGTTGCTGCTGGAGAGCCGTGATCTCCGTGCTGACACGTTCCTGCTCCTTGACGTTGCGCTCCAGGTCGTCGGTCACCTGGACGCTGTACTGCGAGGCCAGTTCCGTGGCGGACTGCATCGTGCTCTCGGACATGGGGTTGACTCTCCTTGGTTCGCGGCCGTGAAGGCTGACGCGCAGCCCCCGGTTGTTGCCCTGTTCACTGCCGAGTCGGTATACCACGTATGGCCGCCCTCGTGGTATGTGCCGCCGCAACCCCGTGTGTGTGTTCGGGCCGCGGAGCGCCTCGTTCACCCGCCCTCGGGCACCTCCACGACCTTGCCCTGCTCGTCGACGGTGTGTGTCTGCCAGTAGGTGTCCCACTTGTCACCGACGTGTTCCGGGACCTTGCCCTCGGGGTAGCGGGTGTAACCCTCGGGCGGCTCCTCGCCGTTGGGCACACACGCGCTGCCGGTGCCCCCGACGGACAGCACCGGGTACTCACCGCCGCCGCAGGTGGCCTCCTCCATGGAGCAGCCGGTCAGGACGGCCGCGGCGGCGACACAGGCCAGGACGAGACCGGGAACGGACCGCCGCATGCGGACGGGGGGCGTGGCCGCCGGCCGGTGAACCGGGTTGCTGGTACGCACGGTTGACTCCCTGTGGGTGACTGGTGCGGCAAGCGTCCCCCGTCGGGGGGAAGCACCTCATGAGTACGGGTACTCAATCGGACGAGCCGTATGACCCGTCGCGGCCGGCCAACCGGTCCAGTCGGCGTGCGCTCGCCCGTGCCTCCCGCTCGGCCCCCGCGACGGCGTCCGCGGCCGTTCGGTGCCTCTCCCGCGCCGCCCGCCGTCCCCGCTCGGCCCGGTCGAGGTCGTCGCGGGTCTCGCGCAGCTTCTCTTCGGCGGCGGCCACCGTCTCGCGGATCCGGTCCAGTTCGTCGTCGGCCCGGTGGAGCGACTCCTGCGCGCCGGTCTGCTCGGCGCGTGCGTCCCGCAGGTGTCCCGCGGCCCGCTCCGCCTCCCGCTCGGCCCGCTCCAGTTCCTCCCGCCGTCTCCGGCGCCGCTCGGCGAGTTCGTCCTTCGCCCGGGTTCCGGAGGCGGTGCGGGGCGACTTCGGGCGAGGCGCCGGTTCGGGTTCCGCGGTCCGCGCCGGTTCCGCCGGAGCCGTGCCCGAGGGGAAGTCCGCGGGCGGGGTCAGGGAGACCTCCAGGCGTCCCCCGGCCCACTGGTCGGCCGCGTCCGGGTCGGCGAGGACGGCGCGCAGGGTCGACTCCACCTCCCGCTGCGCCGCCTGGGACAGCCGGTGCCCGGCCTCACCGGCGAGCTGTGCGGCCTGCCGGGAGAGGGCGGCGACGATGCGCCGGCGCTGTGCCGAGAGTTCCTTGAGTCCGGCGGCGTCCAGGGTGCGGTGTGCCTCGCGCAGTGCCTGCCCCAGTTCCAGGAAGCGCCGGGTCTCCTCCGGCCGGGAGCGGGTCAGGAGATTGGCCGCCCAGGCCGCGAGCGTGGGCC
Organism: Streptomyces rubrogriseus; assembly: GCF_027947575.1. Taxonomy (NCBI): domain Bacteria; kingdom Bacillati; phylum Actinomycetota; class Actinomycetes; order Kitasatosporales; family Streptomycetaceae; genus Streptomyces; species Streptomyces rubrogriseus. The sequence continues at coordinate 3,712,753 of NZ_CP116256.1, forward strand.
GGCGGGCGGCGTGGATACGACGGGCGTCCTCCTTCCGGCCGGCCGTTCTGGCGGCCGCGGCGCGTTCCTCACGGTGGGGGACGAAGGCGGACGGCGGCGTGCCGTAGAGCTCGTCCAGGATCTGCTCGACCCCTCCCGCGTCCGGTGCGCCGGTGTCCCGGCGACGCCCGCCCTTGCGCTGCATGACCTCGACCCTCCGTCGCCGCACACGACCATGCCCTCTGTCTACGTTCACGCGGTCCGCCCCGCGACCCGGGCGGGGCCCACCCGGGAACGGTGCCGGGCCGGCGGCGCGGTCAGCCGAAGGTGCGCCGGTAGGCGTGCGGGCTGACTCCGGTGGTGCGCTTGAAGCGGTCGCGGAAGGCGGTCGGCGAGCCGAAGCCGACCTGGGCGGCGATGCGTTCCACGGAGTGCTCCGTGGTCTCCAGCAGGTGCTGCGCCTGGCGGACCCGGGCGCGGTGCAGCCACTGCAGCGGGGTGCTGCCGGTCTGCTCCCGGAAGCGGCGGATCAGCGTCCGCGTGCTCATCCCCGCGTGCGCGGCGATGTCGGCGAGGGACAGGTCGCGGGCGAGGTTCTCCCGCAGCCAGGTGAGCAGGGGTTCGAAGGCGGAGCCGCGCGGCACGGGCGGATAGTCGTGAACGATGAACTGGGCCTGGCCGCCCTCGCGTTCCAGCGGCATCACCGACAGCCTGGCCGCGTGTGCGGCGACCGCCGAGCCGTAGTCCCGCCGGATCATGTGCAGGCACAGGTCGAGGCCCGCGGCGGCACCGGCCGAGGTGAGGATGCGGCCGTTGTCGACGTAGAGGACGTCCGGGTCGACGTCGACCTCCGGATGGGCGCGGGCCAGGGCCGCCGCGGCGGTCCAGTGGGTGGTGGCCCGCAGTCCGTCGAGCAGCCCGGTGGCCGCCAGCGGGAAGGTGCCGGAGCAGATGGAGGCGATCCGGGTGCCGTTCCCGGCCGCGGTGCGCAGCGCCTCGCGGACGGCCGGGGAGAGCGGGTCGGCGGCCGCCGTACCGGGCACGACGATGGTGTCCGCGTCCCGCAGTCCGTCCAGCCCCCAAGGGGCCCGCAGCGTGAACGCGCCGGCGTCGATCTCGGGGCGCTCGGCGCACACCCGGATCCGGTAGCCGGGACGGCCGTCGGGCAGCCGGGTACGGGAGAAGACCTCGATCGGGGTGGACAGGTCGAACGGGATCACCCGGTCCAGCGCGAGAACGGCGACGGTGTGCATGGCCGGAAAGTACCTCCTCGCGGGCCGGTGACCGGTGGGCGTGGCGTTTTCCCGTCGAAAGCTGTCACTCCCGCCACAGGCGGCCGACCGAACCACCCGTCTATCACGCTAAGCAATTTGCCTAATACAATTAGGCTAATGCACAATCGAAAAAGGAAGACGCTACGCAGCGAGACGCACCACCGCCGGAGGCGACATGCACACCACGGACGACTGGATCACCACGCCCCTCACCCGGGACCTGCTGCGGGGCGCCCTCGACGTGGAGCGCACCGAGCGCGGTCTGCTGCCCCACCGGCTGCCCGCCAGGGCCCGCGCGCAGAACAACGACGGCCAGCTGGCCATGGCCGAGTCCCAGCCCTCCGGCGTACGCCTGGCCCTGCGCACCCGCGCCACCGTCCTCGAACTGGACACCCTGCCCACCAAGCGGGTCTACGTCGGCGTCCCGCCACGTCCGGACGGCGTGTACGACCTGCTCGTCGACGGCCGTCCGGCGGGCCGCGGCACTGTCGTGGGCGGCAACACCCTGACCATCGACATGACCACCGGCGCCGCGGCCGTCGAACCCGGTGAGGTCGGCACCCTCCGCTTCGCGGACCTGCCCGAGGGCACCAAGGACATCGAGATCTGGCTGCCGCACAACGAGACCACCGAACTCGTCGCCCTGCGCACCGACGCCCCCGTCGAGCCCGCCCCCGACCCCGGCCGCCGGGTCTGGCTGCACCACGGCAGCTCGATCAGCCACGGCTCGGACGCCGCGAGCCCCACCACCACCTGGCCCGCCCTGGCGGCCTCCCTCGGCGGCGTCGAACTGATCAATCTGGGTCTGGGCGGCAGCGCCCTGCTCGACCCGTTCACCGCACGGGCGATGCGCGACACCCCGGCCGATCTGATCAGCGTGAAGATCGGCATCAACGTGGTCAACGCCGACCTCATGCGTCTGCGCGCCTTCGGCCCCGCCGTCCACGGCTTCCTCGACACCGTGCGGGAGGGCCACCCCACCGCCCCGCTGCTGGTCGTCTCGCCCATCCTGTGCCCCGTACAGGAGGACACCCCCGGTCCCCTCGCCCCCGACTTCTCGGGCCTCGCCGAGGGCCGGCTCCGGTTCGTCGCCACGGGTGACCCGGCGGAGCGCGCGAGCGGGAAACTGACCCTGAACGTCATCCGTGACGAGCTGTCCCGGATCGTGTCGGAGCGGGCCGCCGACGACGAGAACCTGTACTACCTCGACGGCCGCGAGCTCTACGGACAGGCCGACGCGGCGGACCTGCCCCTGCCGGACGACATCCACCCGGACGCCGCCACCCACCGCCTGATCGGCGAACGCTTCGCCGAGCTGGCCTTCGCCGACCGGGGCGCCTTCGCCGACCGGGGCGCCTTCGGCGACTGAGCCGCACGGCCCGGCCTGCGCAATCCGGCCCGGTCTTCACGGCCCGGTCCTCGTGCGCCGGGGCTCAGGACCCGGCGACGACCGCGGCGAAACGCCGGGCCACCTCGCGCCAGACCGCCGCTGCGGCGGGCTCGTCGAGTTCCGCCCGGCGGGAAAGCTCCACCGGGTCCAGCCCCAGGGCCTCGAGCCTGGCCGCGTCCCACGACCTGACCCGGTCCGCCGTCGCCTCAGGGTGGAACTGCACGCCCCACGCCCGCTCGCCGACCCGGAACGCCTGGTACGGGCACCCCTCGCTCGACACGAGCCACGCCGCGCCGGGCGGCAGTGCGGTGACGGCGTCCACATGGTGCTCGATCGCCGTCACCCGCTCCGGCAGCCCGCCGAAGAGCGGATCGGCACCGGCCTCGGCGCGCACCGTCAACGGGGTGCTGCCGAACTCCGGCCGGCCGTGCTCACCACGCACCGTGCCCCCGGCGACCCGGGCGAGGAGCTGCCCGCCGAGGCAGATCCCGAAGACCGGGGCACCCCGGTCCACCGCCTCGGCGACCAGGGCCCGGGTGGGCGCGAGCCAGGGGGCGCGCACGTCGTCGTCGGGCAGGTAGCCACCGCCGAGCACCATGACGCCGTCGTGCTCCGGACGCCGGGGGAGGGCCCCACCGGCGTACGCGTGCACCACGTCCAGGGACACCCCGTCCGCGGTCAGCCAGTCACCGAACCGGCCCGCCCCACCGCCTCGATGGTTCTGCACCACCAAGAGCCGCGCCATCTCCCCACCCCGCCCCACCTCGTCCGGACCCGGCGTCGCGCCGGCTCAGCGGCGCGCCAGGTACAGGGCCACGGCCTTGTGCAGCACCCTGTTCAGTGGATACTCCCACTCACCGAGGTACTCGACGGCCTGTCCGCCCGCGCCGACCTTGAACCGGAGCAGTCCCAGCAGGTGGTTGTCCTCGTCCAGGGTGTCGGTGATGCCGCGGAAGTCGTACACGGCCGCGCCCAGTTCACGGGCGTCGCACATCATCCGCCACTGGAGGGCGTTGTTGGGCTGCACCTCCCGCCGACGGACGGTGGAGGCGCCGTAGGAGTACCAGACGTGCTCGCCGACCGTCAGCATCGTGGCAGCGGCGAGCACCTCCCCGTCGTGATGGGCGAGGTACAGACGCATGCGGTCCGGGTCCTCGGCCGTCAGCGCCTGCCACATCCGCTGGAAGTAGGCGAGGGGACGCGGCGCGAACCGGTCCCGCCGGGCGGTCTCCACGTACAGCTCGTAGAAGGTGGGCAGGTCCTCCTGGTCACCCCGGACGACCTTGACACCGGCCTTGTCGGCCTTCTTGATGTTCCGCCGCCACTGCTGGTTGAAGCCGTTCTGGAGTTGCTCCAGGGACCGTCCGGCGAGCGGTACCTGGCAGACGTGGCGCGGCTGGCCCGCGGCGAAGCCGTCCGCGCCGCCCGGCTCGGTGCGCCGCCAGCCCATCCGCCGCAGCCGCTCGGCGAGGTCGTCGGCCCCGGGTTCGTGCTCGGTCGCCTCCACGTCGCCCAGCCGCCGGGCCCCGGGGTCGGCGATCGCCGCCTTGACCGCGTCGGCGCTCCAGCGGCGCGCCACCACCGGCGGCCCCATCCGCACCGTGAACGCGCCGCGTCCCCTCAGATGCGCGAGCATCGGCTCCAGCCACCGCTCCAGACCGTCCGCCGACCAGTCGATGACCGGCCCCTCGGGCAGATACGCCAGGTACCGCTTCAGGCGCGGCAGCGGCCGCAGCAGTACAAGACCGGCGCCGACCAGCTCGCCGCGCTCGTCGAACCATCCCAGGCTCTCCGCCCGCCAGTCCGGCTTCACGTCGCCCCAGGAGGGGACTTGGAGGTGGCTCACGGAAGGCCGGGCCGCGACGAAGCGCAGATGCTCCTCGCGGGTGATCGGCTGCAGACGACAGCTCATAAGGTGTCCCTCTGTTCGGCTTCGTTCGACGGTGCGACGGTGTGGCTGCTCAGCGGTGAGGCGGCCGGGACGCGGGCGCGCTCGCCGGCCCGCACACCTCACAGGGAACAACGACGGACGCCGATCCGCGCGCTGTCGTCCGCCCGGCCACCCGGGTGCTCCGTCCGGCGCGCGGGGCCGCCCACCGGATGGCAGCGTGGCGGGACCGGGCGGTGCGACGGGCACGGACGGGACGGACGGAGCGGAGGCCATGGCGCGGGCGATCTGGACGGGTGTGATCACCTTCGGGCTGGTCTCGGTGCCCGTGGGTCTGTTCACGGCGACCGAGGACCACACGGTCCACTTCCACCAGTTGCAGCGGGGCACCTCGGACCGGATCCGCAACCGGCGGGTCAACGAGCGCACCGGCAAGGAGGTCGGCGCCGAGGACATCGTCAAGGGCTACGAGGTGAGCGAGGGCGAATACGTCGTCGTGGAGCCCGAGGAACTCGACGAGATCGCGCCGGGCCGCTCCCGCACCCTCGAGATCACCGACTTCGTGGACCTGGACCGGATCGACCCGGTCTACTTCGGCCGCACCTACTACCTCGCCCCGCGCGGCAAGGAGTACCTCAAGGTCTACGAGCTGCTGCGCACCGCGCTCGCGGACACCGGCAAGGCGGGGGTCGCCACCTTCGTCCTGCGCAACCGGCAGTACCTGACCGCGCTGCGCGCCGAGGACAGGGTCCTGCTGCTCCAGACGCTGCACTGGGCCGACGAGGTCCGCGACCCCGTCGAGGAGCTTCCGGAACTGCCGTCCGACCGGGTGGGCCGCGGCAAGGAGCTGGACATGGCGCTGCGGCTCATCGACGCCCTCAGCGGCGACTGGGAACCCGCCCGCTATCGCGACACCTACCAGGACAAGGTCCGCGAGCTGGTCCGGGCCAAGGCCGAGGGCGAGGAGGTCGCCGTCGCCGAGGAGGCGCCCAAGGCCACCGACGTCGTCGACCTGATGGAGGTCCTGCGCGGCAGCCTGGAGCAGGCGAAGGGCGCGGGCACGGGCGGCAAGCGGTCCGCCGGGTCGCGGAAGAAGGCCACCGCGCCCTCCCGCCGGACCCCGCCCGAGCGGGACCGGTTGCGGGAGCTGAGCAAGGCCGAGCTGTACCGGCGGGCCACCGAACAGGACATCGCGGGCCGCTCGAGGATGAGCCGCCAGGAACTCGTCGACGCGCTCACCGACCGCGGCCACGGCCGCGGCAGGGAAAGCGGCAGCCGCGGCCGCCGGAAGAAGACGACGACCGCGGCCTGAGACCCGGGTCCTGCTCAGGTGGTGCTGAGCATGCCTTCGCGCAGTCGGGCGAGGAGTCGGGAGATGAGTCGGGAGACGTGCATCTGGGAGACGCCGAGGCGTTCGCCGATGTCCTTCTGGGTGAGTTCTTCGACGAACCGCCAGTGGATGATCTGCCGGTCGCGGTCGTCGAGTTCGGCGATCATGGGGGCGAGGGCGTGGAAGTCGTCGACCAGGGCGAGGGCGGCGTCGTCGGTGCCGATGAAGTCGGCGAGGGCGGATTCGCCGTCCTCGCTGCCGTTGATGGCCGCGTCCAGGGAGGCGGAGTTGTAGCCGTTGGCCGCGAGTCGGGCCTCGACGACCTCGTCCTCGGGCAGGCTCATGAGTTCCGAGAGTTCCTGGGTGGTGGGGGTGCGGCCGAGGCGGCTGCGCAGTTCCTCGGTGGCGCGGGCGAGCTGGACGCGTGCTTCCTGGAGGCGTCGGGGGACGTGTACGGCCCAGGAGGTGTCGCGGAAGAACCGCTTGATCTCTCCGACGATGTACGGCACGGCGAAGGAGGTGAACTCGACTTCGCGGGTGAGTTCGAACCGGTCGATGGCCTTGATGAGGCCGATCATGCCGACCTGGACGATGTCCTCCATCTCTTCGGGGCCGCGGCTGCGGAAGCGGCCGGCCGCGAAGCGGACCAGGGACATGTTCATCTCGATGAGCGTGTTGCGTGCGTACTGGTGCTCGGGGGTGCCTTCCTCCACCACGGTGAGCTGCTCGAAGAACAGCTTCGACAACTCCCGCGCGTCCCTGGGCGCCACCTTGGACGGGTCCGCGATCTCCGGCATGTCCGTCGTGGCATGGTCGGTGGCTCGCGCGGTCGTCGTCGTCATGATGTGCCCTCCCGGTGGATCGGTCGTCGTTGTCACCTTGTCGGCCGACGACCGATCGCCTACCCCGGGTCAGGCCTCGCACACCTGCCGGAGTACCGCAACTCTTGGCGCGGGGTCCGGACCGGTGCCTCAGACGCCCAGGTAGAAGCGGACCGCGGTGCCCTCGTCGGTCGTGTGAACCCGCACCAGATCGGCGACGTAGTGGACGAGCAGGAGGCCGCGGCCACCGATCTGCCCGTGCTCCGGGGGCCGTCGGCCGGCGAGCGGATCCGTGAGCCGTCCCGCGTCGCGGACCTCGCACACCACCTGCCCCGCCTCGGCCCAGACCGCCACCGTTCCGCTGCCGCCGCCGTGGACCACGCTGTTGGTGGTCAGCTCGGCCACCGCCAGTTCCGCGTCCTGCAGCCGCCGCCCGGACAGTCCGAGCGAGGCGGCCACGCCGACCGCGAAGCGGCGAGCCTCGGGCAGCTCCCCGGGCCCGAAGGCCAGGACGACGGCGTCGGGAGCGCCGCCGAGCGGCTCGTTGTAACGGGCCACGACCGCCGGCCAGTCGTAGCCCTCACTGACCCGCTCACTCCCCTCCGCGATGACCGTCGGGTGGGTGACCAGGGCGTCGGCCAGGACGTCCGCGGCCAGCCGGGTCTCGTCGTACGGGCACAGGATCGTCGCCCGGCGGCCCGCGAAGGCCGCGTTGATCAACGCCTCGTGCTGGGCGCACGCCGGATACTCGGCGGCGCTGCGCCCGGCCCAGACCGGCTCGCCGACGATCCGGACCCGTACCCGCGGGTGCGCGTCGGCGAACGCCCTCAGCACGCCCGGGATGATCCGCCCCGGATTGCGTCCGGCCTCGGTCATGTCCAGGAAGGTGACGTCCCGCGCGTCCGTGCCCAGTCCCGCCCGGACCAGCTCCAGGTTGGGGCCGGGCACGGCCACCGCCACCGGCTCGCCCGCGGCCAGCCCCTCCCGCACGAACGCCGCCGTCCGGTCGGTGTACTCGGCCTGCGAACGGTAGAACAGCGCCGGATGGATGAATGCCTCGTCGGCGGTCGCCGTGCTCATCGTGGCGCCACCTCGATCCGGTGCAGGGACGGCCAGAACAGCTCCAGTACCCGTGGCAGTTGCGGGGGCGGCCGCTCCACCACGACGCGGCCGACGGGCAGGTTCATGGCCGTGACGGCCAGTGCCGCCACCCCGGCCACGTCGACGAACCGCACCGCCGACAGTTCCACGTAGGACACGTCCGTGTGCTGCCGGGACAGCTCGGTCAGGGCGGTCTCCCAGGAGAGTCTGGTGCTCACGTTGATCTCACCACTGGCCCGGATGCCCGGACGGCCGGACAGCGGACCCACGTCCAGCAGGACACCGCCGCCCGTGCGGGCCGGGCCGCCCGCGGCGCCTGTGCCATCCACACTCGATCCCCTTCGGAACTCCGCCGGGCATACGTCGGCTGCCCGGGCACTTCTTCCGGCCAGGCAGCCTATCCCGATCGGGGCGTCGTACGCCGGTGAGGGGACAAACCGGCGACAGTCGGGCGGATCGGGGAACACGGCAGAGTGAGCGCGTCCTCGGAAGGTCGGAAGGGAAGACTGGGCATGTTTGAAGCCGAGAACATTCGTGACTGGCGTGGCCTCGACGTCGTCGACTACGACGGCCGCAAGATCGGGACCCTGGAGTCCATCTACTTCGACACCCTCACCGACCGGCCGGCTTTCGCCACGGTCACGATCGGTCTGCCGACCCGTCGGCGGCTCGTCTTCGTGCCGGTGGACAAGGCCACGGTCGGACCGTCCTACCTCAAGGTCACCTACGACAAATCCCTGGTCAAGGACGCCCCCGGGATCGACCCGGACGGTGAGCTGGCCGCCGAGGACGAGGGCGCGGTCTTCGCCCACTACCACCTGCCCCACGAGCCGGGCAGCCGCGGCGAACGCCGCCTCGGCCGCCGCTGAAGGCCGTGGGGGGTGCTCGGGCCGCGCGGCCCGAGCACCGTCACCGCGGGCTCGGGCGGTCCGGCTACGCGACTTCCGCGCCGCGTGCCGCCGCCTCCGTCTCGGATGTCGCGCTGCCCGTCGCGAGGGTGCCGCCGGCGCTCTCGAGGTGCGCCCGCACGAACCACTGGAACTGCTCCAGGTCCCTGAGCTGACCGATCAGGAGGTCCTCCGTGGCCGGGTCGATCTTGCCGGCCTCCTCGACCGCCGCGCGCATGCCCTCGACCACGCCGGTGTACACGACGTCGAGCGCGCCGAGATGGGCGATGGCGTCCGCCCGTCCGATGGAGTAGTCGTCCCACTTCCGCTCGGCCACCAGCGCCCCGGGCGTGCCCTGGGCCACCCCGCCGAGCGCGGCGATGCGCTCCGCGACGTCGTCGGCCATCTCGCGCACCTGGTCGACCTGGGGGTCGATCATCTCGTGGACCGCGATGAAGTGCGGACCCACGACGTTCCAGTGCACGTGCTTGAGGGTCAGGTGCAGGTCGTTGAGGGCGTGCAGGCGCAGCCGCAGCACACCGATCAGCCGTCCGGCGGCCTCGCGCTCGATGCCGGGGACCGTGTACTTCGGGGTCAGGTCGTGCGTCATGGCGGACCTCAGCTCCTCATGCGTTTCGTACGTCATTGCTCGTGCACGAATGCCCCGTATCGGCTCAGGCAGACATGCGCGGGCGGGGCCGGGATCAGGACGGCGGGGCCGGGAGCGGCATCGCGTCGAGGGCGCGCGCCGCGTGCACCAGGTTGGACGCCATGGCGCGGCCGGTGGAGACCGACCAGTCGTGCCCGCGCTCGTCGTCGAGGAAGTCCGGACCGGGTCCCGGGCCGAGGTGCCAATAGGTCCAGGCCTGGCCGGGAATGGTGTAGCCGATGTCCGCCAGGCCGCCGCCGATCTCGCTGATGACGTGGTGGGCACCGTCCTCGTTCCCGGTGACCAGGACACCGGCGACGCGGTTGTAGGCGACCGGACGGCCCTCGTCGTCGGTCTCACCGAGCATGGCGTCCATGCGTTCCAGGACCCGCTGGGCCACGGAGGAGGGGCGGCCGAGCCAGGTCGGCGACGCGATGACCAGGATCTGCGAGGCCAGCAGCTTCTCGTGCACGCCCGGCCAGTCGTCCCCGTCGCCCATGTCGGTCTCGACCCCCGGTCTGAGGTTCAGGTCGACGGCCCGTACGACGTCCACCTCCGCCCCGTGGCCCTTGAGCGCCGCGACGACCGTGGCGGCCAGCGCCTCGGTGTTCGACGGCTGGGGGGAGGGTTTGAGAGTGCAGTTGATCACGAGTGCGCGCATGCCTACCCGTGTTCCCCGGCGGGCCTGACGCTATCGTCGGCCGTATGGCTGACGAGTGCTTCCGGCATCCGCGGCTCGCCGCGCTCTACGACGTGCTCGAAACCGACCGCGGCGACCTCGTCCCGTATCTGCGCACGGCCGACGAGTTCGGCGCCCGGAGCGTGCTGGACATCGGCTGCGGAACCGGGGTGTTCGCCCTGCTGCTGGCCGACCGCGGCCTCGATGTCGTCGGCGTCGACCCGGCCGGGGCCAGTCTCGACGTGGCGCGAGGCCGCGCGGGCGCCGACCGGGTGCGCTGGATCGAGGGCGACGCCACCTCGCTGCCCGCGCTGCGCGTCGACCTCGCGACCATGACGGCGAACGTCGCCCAGGCGATCACCGGCCGGCCCGCCTGGCAGGGGACGCTGCGCGGCGCGTACGAGGCCCTGCGGCCCGGCGGGCACCTGGTGTTCGAGACCCGGGACCCGGCCCGGCGCGCCTGGGAGGAGTGGACCCGCGAGCGCACCCACCAGGTCGCGGAGGTCCCCGGTACGGGCACCGTCGAGAGCTGGTGCCGGCTGCTGGACGTGAGCGGCCCGCTGGTCACCTTCCGGTGGACCTACGTCTTCGGCGCGGACGGCGCGGTGCTGACCTCCGACTCGACGCTGCGCTTCCGGGAGCGGGACGAGGTCGCGGCCGATCTGGCCGAACAGGGGTACGTGCTACAGGAGGTGCGCGGGGCCCCCGACCGGGCGGGGCGGGAGTTCGTCTTCGTCGCGCGGCGTCCGGAGGAGGAGGGGGCCTGACGTCGCCCGCTCCGGGAGGACCTCCCGGTACCGGCAGCCGACGCCGCCCGCTCACTGCCCGGCCGCCCCCGTGACGCGGCATCCTCCGGGCGGCCATCCTCACCGCATGGCCCGTTTCCAGCACACCGTGACCCTCGCCCCCGTACCCCGCCGCTGGTTCGAGTCGTGCGTCGCCGCGCTGCACGACCTGGCGGAGGGCACGGACGCCGAAGGAGGGCGGCTGACGCTGCCCGACGGACGTCCGCTGCCCGGCCTGGTGCTGGCGGAGGGGCGGCATCCGGGGCCGGGCGCGCGGTACCGGCCCGTGAACGAGAAGGACGGGGAACCGGACGCGGACCAGTGCCTCACCGTCCTCGCCTGGGACCGCCGCGGGGAGACGGCGCTGGAGGTCGTCACCCTCGACGACGACCAGGACCACCCCGCGCGACTGGTCTGTGCCCTCGGGCTCACCAGTGTCGAACGGCCACGGGAGGCGTGGCTGACGGCGACGCTGCACTCGGCCAAAGGCAAGCGGGCGAAGTACCTCGGCGGTACCGGGCGCCTGCGCCTGGACCTCGGCCGGTGGTGGCAGGCGACGAGCCACGGCCGGCACCCTTCCCGCGCTCCCCTGGGCGGGTCCCTGACGCACGCGCTCGTCCGCGTCTCGGTGACCGTCGTTCCCCGCCCCGCCCCGGACGGACGCTGGCGGGTGACCGTTAAGGCACGGGTCAGGGGCCGCTCCTTCGCCCGTCCGCTGCTGCCCCTCGCCGCGGCGGTGCTGGGGCGCCGCGCCCGGCGGGCCGGTGCCGAGGCACTGGAGCGTGCCGCGGTGGCGTGGAACGCACAGGTCCCCGCACTGGTCCGCAAGGACGGCGAGCGACTGAGCGCCGCACTGGCCGACGCGTTGCTCGGTCCCTGAACCGGCGCCGGACGTTCGCCCGCGCGGCAGCGCGCAAAGGGCGCACACGAGAATCGAGTGAGCCCTGTACGCGCCCCCTTCGCGGTACGGACAATCCCAGTGACCGTGATCACCCGGCGGAAGACGCGGTGTCGTCCGGCCGCCGACTCCCGGGAAGCAGGTCGATCGTCATGCTCTTGCGTCAGCCCACCACCGTGACCGAAGCGCAGGAGTGCATGGCGCAGGGCGCGGTGCCCGTCGGCGGGGCCACGCTCGTGTGGGCCACCTGGCAACGCGACGGCTTCCCGGAACTGGCCATGTCGCTGCGCGGACTGCCGGAGGCGACCGCCGTCGAACCCGAGTCGCTGGGCGCGGCCGTGGTGCTGCACCGCATAGACGACCGGGTGCCCGAGGTGCTGCGCCGGGCGGCGGGCTCGGTCGGCACCGGAGCCGTACGCCGGACGGCGACGGTCGGCGGCAACCTCGTCGGCAGCAGCCTGCGCTGCCTGCTGCCCGCGGCCCTCGTGCTGGACGCCCGCGCCACGGTGCTGGGCCCGGACCGCCCCTACGAGACCGATCTGGCCGAGGTGATGGCGAAGCGTCACCTGCTGCTCGGCCTGCGCTGGCGCACGCCGCTGGCCAGCGGCTACCGCAAGGAGCCCGCCGAAGCCGGCGGTCCGCCGCCCCTGGTGGTGGCCACCGCCGTGCACGTCGACGGCGAGGGCGGGCTCCGGCTGCGCGTCGCCGTGCGCGACGGCTACGACGTGCTGAGCGGGACCACCGGATGCGGCACGGACGCCGAGGAGACCTTCGACGCCCTGGGGCAAACGGACATCGGCGCGCTGCCCGCCGGGGCCCGGGACGTGGTGCGCGAGCAGGTCGCCGGCGTCCTGGGCCCCCTCGCCGACCGCTGAACCGGCGGCCGGCTCCGTCCGTCCGCGTCAGCCGTTGGCCAGGGCCTTGACCCGGTCCAGCGCGCCGTTGAACTTGTCGTGGTCCCCGACGGTCGGCCCGGACGAGGTGTACTGCCACATCGTGTGGAAGCCCCAGCCGGCCGGGAGCGTCCCCGCGGTCGAGGCGTACCGGGCGATCCACAGCGGGTTGTCCGCGCCGAAGCCGCTGTAGTTCCCGGTGCACTGCGTCCACCAGTTGGTGGAGGTGTAGATGGCGGCGTGGCGGCCGGTGCGCTGCTTGTACCGGTCCAGGAAGGCCCGGATCCAGCTGACCATCTGACTGTGCGTCCGTCCGTAGCAGGTGGCCCCGTACGGGTTGTACTCGATGTCGAGGACACCCGGCAGCGTCTTGCCGTCCTTGGACCAGGCGCCGCCGTGATCGACGAAGTAGTCGGCCTGGGCGGCGCCGCCCGCGGTGTCCGGGGTCGCGAAGTGGTACGCGCCGCGGATCATCCCGGCGTCGTACGAACCGCCGTACTGCTGGGCGAAGTACGGGTTCCGGTAGGAGGTCCCCTCGGTGGCCTTCACATAGGCCCACTTCACGCCGCTGTTCCAGAGGGTCGACCAGGCGACGTTGCCCTGGTGGCTGGAGACGTCCACCCCCTCGGTCTGGGCGGCGCGGGTGCCGACGGGGCGGCCCTGGACACCTTCGTGGGCGAGGACGCCGGTGCCCATGTGGGCGGTGCCACGAGCGGGCGTCCTGGTGTCGTCGGCGGAGGCCGTGGCCGGTACGGCGGCCAGGGTCAGCAGGAGCGACTGGGCGGCGAGGATGACGCCTGAGGTGAGCAGGCGTGAGTGGCGTTGAGCCACGGCTATGGGTCTGCGCATGGCACCCATCCGAACCGCAGTCGGGCCGCACCGCATCCCACAGTCGCCCAGACGGTGTTGGGGGTGGTCTCAGACCGAGGCCCCGGAGACGGGCACGGCCTGTCCGGTGACCCGTGTGCGCGGATCGCGCGGACCCACCTCGATCAGCAGTTCGCTCGTCCGGCCCATGTCCTCGCCCTGGCGGACGGCGATCCTGGCCGGGCCGGTGACCAGGCCCAGTTCGCGCAGGTACCCGCCGAACGCCGCGGCCGCGGCACCCGTCGCCGGGTCCTCCACGACGCCGCCGACGGGGAACGGGTTGCGGGCGTGGTAGCGCTCGGCCGACTCGCGCCACACCAGGTCCACCGTCGTCCAGCCGTAGCGCCGCATGACCTCGGCGAGCGCGTCGAAGTCGTAGTCGAGGTCGGCCAGCCGGGCCCGGGACGCCGCGGCGAGCACCAGGTGGTCGTTCCCCCCGAACGCCACGTGGGCGGGCAGGGCGGGATCCAGGTCGGCCGCCGTCCAGCCGAGCGCTCCGAGCGCGGCGTCGCGTTCGGCGGGCAGCGCCGGGCGCGAACGCGTCGGCACGCTGGTGAGGGTGGCCCGCACCGCTCCGGTCCCGTCGACCGCGGTGGACACCGGGATCTCACCGGCGGGCGTGTCCAGCACGACCTCGCCGGGACCCAGCCGCTCGGCCAGGGCGACGGCCAGCGCCACCGTCGCGTGCCCGCAGAACGCCACCTCGGCCAGCGGACTGAAGTAGCGGACCCGGAACCGCCGTCGCTCCGGGTCGCCGCCGGTCACGAACGCGGTCTCCGAGTAGCCCACCTCGGCGGCGATCGCGAGCATCGCCGGGTCGTCCAGCCCGGACGCGTCGAGGACCACTCCGGCCGGGTTGCCGCCCGCCGGGTCGTGGGTGAAGGCCGAGTAGCGCAGGATCTCTGTCGTCATGGCGGACACGCTGCCAGCCGCCCGCCGATCGTGTCCAACGATCGTTCGTGATCTCCTCCATCGGCGAACCGCATACCCTGGCTCCGTGGACACCCGACTGCTGACGACCTTCACCGTCCTCGCCCGCACCGGCGGCTTCACCGCAGCCGCGGCCGAACTGCACCTGGCCCAGTCCACCGTCACCGTGCACATCCGCACCCTGGAACGGGACCTCGGCGTGCGGCTCTTCGACCGCCTGCCCACCGGAGCACTGCTCACCGACGCCGGCCGCCGCCTCCTGGAGCGGGCCGAGGAGGTGCTCGACGCCGTGGCGCGGCTGCGGGCCGGGAGTGCGGAGGCCGGCGCCGTGTCGGGGCGGGTGGTGATCGGCAGCCCGGAGTCCCTGTGCGCGAGCCGCCTGCCGGGACTGGTCGCCGCGCTGCGCACGAGCCACCCCGAGGTGGACGTCCACCTGTACGCGGCCGGGACCCGGGAGTGCGTCGAGGGGCTGCGGTCGGGACGCCTCGACCTCGCCCTGCTGCTGGAGGAGGAGACGGAGTTCCCGGACGTGACGTCGGAGCCGGTCGGCCGCGAGCCGCTCGCCCTCGTCGCCGCTCCCGGACACCCGCTGGCCGCCCGGGGGCGGGCGGCTAGCTGGCCGGAACTCGCCGAGGAGAGCTTCTTCCTGCTGGAGGAGGGCTGCTCCTACAGCGACGCGCTGGCCCGCCGGCTGCTCGAGGTGCCGGACACCAGGCCCCGGCTGACCAGGTTCGGCAGCGTCGACGCGGCGCGCAACTGCGTCGCGGCCGGGCTGGGGCTCACGCTGCTGCCGCTCACCACGGTGACGGAGGAACTCCGCCGCGGGCGCCTGGTACGGGTGGAGGGCCCCGGCTTCCCCGCCGCACCGGTACGGCTCGCCCGGCACCGCAGGCGCTGGACGGCACCCGCCGCGCAGGAGGTCGCCCGGGCACTCGTCCGTCATCTGGGCGACTGACCGCCGCTCACCCGGGGCCCGACCCGAGGCGCCGGCCCGGAACACCCGCCCCAGGCAGAACGCCAGTACCACATCGGTGAGTTCGATCGGTGAGATGTCGGGAAAGTTCGCTCCTCGGTGGGGTCTGCGGCCGGTCCGGCGTGCCCGGTCAACCCGCTGACTAGCATGAGCCGCAAGCCCGCCGGAGTGATCACCATTCGCCGGTGGCCCGGCTCCGGCCCGCGGTCGACCCAGGTCGACCGGCCCTTTCCCCGCTCTCAAGGACCCGAGGGACCGCGGAATGTCAGTGTCTGCACCCCCCACCCCGACCCGGACGCAGAAACCTCACCGCTCCACCCCAGCCGTCCCCCTGCTCGTGCTGCCGGCCGCCGCCGCTGCCGCCGGTGCCGCCTGGGCGGCCGCTCCCGAGACCGCCCGGAGCTGGACCGCGACCCTCGCCGTGACGTCCTGGCTGTGCGTCGCCGTCTCCGTCGTCCTCGGCTCCCACCTGGTCGGACGGGCGCGCCGGACCGCGGCGGCCCGGCGGACGGAGATCAGCGCCCTCAAGGCCCAGCTCGCACAGGAGAACGCCGGGCTGGTGCACCTGGTCAACGTCGCGTTACCGGGTATCGCGCAGCAAGTGCGCGACGGCACCGGCGCGGACGAGGCCGTCGCCAACACCGCTCCCTCCTCCGGGCCGCACCTGCGGCAGGTCGTCCAGAGCTTCGCCGTCCTGGTGGAGGACGCGGTGCGGCACGCCGCGGACGCCGAGTCCAGGCGGCAGCAGGCACTGGGGGAAACGCGCCGGGGCGTCGCCGAGCTGGAACACCTCACCAACAGCACCCTGCCCGCCGCCGTGGGGAAACTGCGGGACGGCACCTCGGCGGAGATCGTCCTCGCCGAACTGGACTGGCCGCGGGGAGCACAGGCCCGCGCCTGTGCCGAGCTGTTCGTCCGGGAACTGGCCCACAGCGAGCGGCGTACCGCCGCCGCGCAGGCCGCCTCCGCCAAGTCCCTCAGCCGAGTCCAGGCCAAGGCCGTCAGCATGCTCGCCGACCTGAGGGACATGCAGGATCGTCACGGTGAGGAGGTCCTCGGCGATCTGCTGCGCCTGGACCACAGCACCTCGCAGCTCGGTCTCATCACCGACCGGCTGGCCCTCCTGATGGGCGGCCGCTCCAGCCGGGCCTGGAACAGACCCATCGTGATGGAGAGCATCCTGCGCGGCGCCGTCGGCCGGATCGCCGCCTACCAGCGGGTCCGGATGCACTGCTCCACCGACGCCGCGATCTCCGGCTACGCGGCCGAGGGCGTCATGCACCTGCTGGCCGAACTCATGGACAACGCGGCCAACTTCTCGCCACCCATCGACGAGGTCCACGTCTACGTGGAGGAACGTACCGCCGGAATCGTCGTCACCATCGAGGACAGCGGGCTGAAGATGGCCGACGCCGCCATGCGCCACGCCGAACAGGCGGTGTCGGGGCGGACGAACGACCTGGCCTCGCTCCAGGGCACCCGCCTCGGTCTCGCCGTGGTGGGACGGCTGGCCGCCAAGTACGGCGT
This sequence comes from Streptomyces rubrogriseus, assembly GCF_027947575.1. NCBI lineage: Bacteria > Bacillati > Actinomycetota > Actinomycetes > Kitasatosporales > Streptomycetaceae > Streptomyces > Streptomyces rubrogriseus. Next base: position 3,729,624 of record NZ_CP116256.1, read on the forward strand.
CGGCGTGAGCTACCGGCCCTCCTCGCGCGGCGGCACCGGTGTCGTCGTCCTGGTGCCGCCCCAGCTGCTGGCCCAGCAGCGCGACCCCGGGCCCGTCCTGACCGGCCGCACCTTCGGCGGCGGCGCCCCCACCGTCCCGGGCCCCGCCCCGGCCGCGGAGGCCCCGGCGTACACGCGGCGGGTCCCGGACGTCCGGCCGGTGGAGCGGACCGTCCTGCCCGAACAGGCGGTACGCCCCGGTCCCGCGACCGCCACGCCGGGCGGTCTGCCCATGCGCTCCCCGGGCCGCACGATGGCCGAGGCGGAGGCCGAGCGGGAACGCCGCGACCACCACCGGCCGCCCGTCGACCCGGCGGCGTCCGCCTCCCGCGACGCCGGGGCCAGCTTCGGCGCCTTCCACCGCGGGCGCCGGTCCGGGGCGGCCGGCGGGGCGTCGGAGTCCGAACCGCCCGCCCCGGGCTAGGAGGCGGGCAGGACCGCGCCCCAACGCACAGCACCCGCACCGCACCCGCAAGCACGCCCCCCGGCGCGCACCGGCGCCCCTCGCCCCACCGCTCGTGTCGCTCGTGAGATTGGAGGAACGGGCCGGTGACCGCAACACCAGGAACCACCGTCCCCGCACCCAACATGCAGACCACCGACAACAGCCTCACCTGGCTCCTGCAGAACCTCCTGGACCGCACCCCCGGTACCCGCCACGCCCTCGTCCTCTCCCGCGACGGCCTCAGGCTCTGCTGGACCGAACACCTCACCCTGGACCGCGCCGACCAGCTCGCCGCGATCTGCTCGGGCATCCAGGCCCTCGCCCAGGGCGCCTCCGTCGAGTTCGGCAACGGCACCGGCGGCGTGCGGCACTCCATGACCGAGTTCCACGGCGGGCTGCTGTTCATCGTGGAGGCGGGCGAGGGCGCGCACCTGGCCGTCGTCGCGGTGGAGGACGCCGACCCCGGCGTGGTCGGCCACCAGATGACCGAGCTGGTCGAGCAGATCGGTGAACACCTGAGGGCCGAGCCGCGCCACGCCGTCCCCGGGGGCAGCTCCTCGTGACGCGCAGGCCCGTGGACACCGGCGCACCCGACCGGCTCTACACGGTCACGGGCGGGCGCAGCCGTGCCGACGACTCCTTCGACCTCGTCACCCTGGTCGTCGCCGAGTGCGGGCCGTCGGCCGGCATGCAGTCGGAGCACGTCCGCATCCTCGACCTGTGCCGGCACCCCACGGCCGTGGTGGAACTCGCCGCCGAACTGGCCCTGCCGATCACGGTGGTGCGCATCCTGCTCGGCGACCTGCTCGCCACCGGAAGCATCACCGCGCGCCACCCGCGCCTGGGGCAGACCGCCGCGTCCCACCCCGATACCGCCCTTCTCCAGGAGGTGCTCCATGGGCTCCGCAACCTCTGACCCGGCCGCCTCCGGCTCCACCACGACCTCCGGCCGCAAGCCCCTGACCGACGCCGCGGAGACCGGGCTGAAGATCGTCGTCGTGGGCGGCTTCGGAGTCGGCAAGACCACCCTCGTCCGCTCCGTCAGCGAGATCCGGCCGCTCAACACCGAAGAGGTCATGACCCAGGCCGGGGTCGGCGTCGACGAGACCGGCGGGGTCACGTCGAAGACCACCACCACCGTGGCCTTCGACTTCGGCCGGATCAGCCTCAACGAACGCATGGTGCTGTACCTGTTCGGCGCCCCGGGCCAGGAACGCTTCTGGTTCCTGTGGGACCGGCTGTTCTCCGGCACCCTCGGCGCGGTCGTCCTGGTCGACACCCGCCGGATGGACGACTCCTGGTACGCGATAGACCGGCTGGAACACCACCGCACCCCGTTCGTGGTGGCCGTCAACCGCTTCGACGACGACACCGCCCGGCACTCCCTGGACGAGATCCGGCTGGCCCTCGCGCTGCCCGACCACGTGCCGCTGATCGACTGCGACGCGCGGGTGCGGACCTCCGGCAAGCACGTGCTGGTCAGCCTCGTGGACCACCTCTACCAACTGGCCCTGGCCCAGGAGAGCGCATCGTGACCGACATCGACCCGTCACCCCACCCCGTCGCCGCACCGGGCTGCCCCGCCCACCCGGACGCCGTGCCGTTGGCCGGACTGGAGTACCAGCAGACGCCGTCGGAGCTGTACCGAGGTCTGCGGGCCGAACACGGCGCCGTCGCGCCGGTGCTCCTGGACGGTGGCATCCCCGCCTGGCTGGTCCTCGGCTACCCCGAGGTCAGCTATGTGACCAGTCACGACGAGCTGTTCGCCCGGGACTCGCGCCGCTGGAACCAGTGGGGCAGCATCCCGCCCGACTGGCCCCTGCTGCCCTACGTCGGCCACCAGCCGTCCGTCCTGTTCACCGAGGGCGAGGAGCACCGGCGGCGGGCCGGCGTCATCACCCAGGCACTGGCCGGCATCGACCAGTTCGAACTGGCCCGGGACTGCAGGCACCTCGCCGACCGGCTCATCGCCGCCTTCGCCGGAAGCGGCCGGGCCGAGCTGATGAGCGGCTACGCGCACCCCCTGCCGATGCTCGCCGCCGTCCGGATGTGCGGGATGCCGCACACCGGCGCCGACACCCAGCAGCTCGTCGAGGACCTGCGCATCTCCCTGGACGCGGCCGAGGGCGACGACCCGGTCGCCGCCTACACACGCGTGGGCGAGCGCATCCACCAACTGGTCCGCCACAAGCGCGAGCGTCCGGGCCCCGACGTCACCTCCCGCATGCTCACCCACCCGGCGGGACTGACCGACGAGGAGATCGTCCAGGACCTCATCTCCGTCATCGCCGCCGCCCAGCAGCCCACCGCCAACTGGATCGGCAACACGCTGCGCCTGCTGCTCACCGACGAGCGCTTCGCCCTGAACGTCTCCGGCGGCCGCCTCAGCGTGGGGGAGGCCCTCAACGAGGTGCTGTGGCTGGACACGCCCACGCAGAACTTCATCGGACGCTGGGCCGTCAACGACACCCAGCTGGGCGGTCGGCACATCCGGGCCGGCGACTGCCTCGTGCTCGGCTTCGCCGCGGCCAACACCGATCCGCAGCTGTGGCCCGAGGCCCACGTCGGCGCCGAGAACTCCGCACACCTGTCGTTCAGCAACGGGGAACACCGGTGCCCGTACCCGGCACCCCTGCTCGCCGACGTCGTCGCCCGCACCGCGGTCGAGACGCTGCTGGAGCGCCTTCCCGACCTCGTACTCGCGGTCGAGCCCGAGGAGTTGACCTGGCGTCCGTCCATCTGGATGCGCGGCCTGACCGCCCTGCCCGCGCTCTTCACCCCCGTGGTGGCCTGAGCACCGGCGCGCGGTACCTCAGGCCACGGGTGTGAAGCGGACCGGCAGCGACTGCGGGCCCCGGGTGAACACGCCCTGCTCCACCACCTCGAAGCCGTCCTCGGTCCGCAGGCCGGGCAGCGCGTCCAGGAGCTGCCCGACCCCGATCTCTACCTCCGCCTTCGCCAGCAGGGCGCCGACGCAGAAGTGCCGGCCGAGCGCGAAGGCGAGGTGGTCGGCGGCGGCCGAGAAGGCGGTCGTCGTGGTCAGGTCGTCGCGCATGATGTCGAAGCGGTCCGGGTCCCGGTAGCGGCTCTCGTCCCGGTTGGCCGCCCCTATCAGGCAGGTGACGGTGGCACCGGCGGGTATCGTGCCGCCGCTGAGCGTGACGTCGGTCGCCGTCTGACGCATAATCATGTGGACCGGCGGGGTGTAGCGCAGCGTCTCGGCGAAGGCGCGGGGGATCAGGCTCCGGTCCTCGCGCACGGCCGCCAACTGCTCCGGATGGGCCAGCAGGTTGGCGAAGATGCCGGCGATCGCCTTGTCGGTGGTCTCGCCGCCAGCCGCGAGCAGCAGACTGCAGAACGCCTTGATGTCCTCGTCGCTCATCCGGACGCCGTCCACCTCGGCGGCGCACAGCGTGGACAGCAGGTCGTCGCCCGGGTTCTCGCGACGCTCCCGGATGACCGGGAACATGTACTCGGCGAACTCCGTCCGGGTGCGCGCACCGGCCGCCGCGACCTCCTGGTCGCCGGAGAGGTTGCCGAGGAAGGCGATGACCGACGTGTACCAGCCGTGGAAGCGGTCGTGGTCGGCCTTGTCCAGGCCCAGCATGTCCGCGATGACGTTGACGGGGAACCGGGTCGCGTAGTCGGCGACCAGGTCGGCGCGCCCGGTGTGCCGGAACGCGTCGATCAGCTCACGGGAGTTGCGCTCGATGACCGGCAGGAACCGTTCCTGGAGGTCGGCCCCGCGGAAGGCCGGGGCGACCAGGGCGCGCCGGACCGCGTGCTCCCGGCCGCTCAGCTGGAGGATCGTCCGGCCGTGCACGGGCTCGATCTGCCAGTCGTAGTTCTCCGTCGTGAACTGACCGGCGCGGTCCTTGAAGACGCGTTCCACGTCCTCGTAGCGCGAGACGATCCAGCTCTGGGTGGCCTCGTGCCGGATGAGCGGAGCGCTGTCCCGCATCGTCCGGTAGGCCGGGTACGGGTTCGCCGCGAACTCGGGGGAGAGGATGTCGGGGACCTGCTGCGCGGTGGACATGGGACTCCTCGGTCGACAACGCCATTGCCGCACCAGGCTATTGACGAGGCGCCGGCTCCGACAGACCGCGCGGCGGGGCGGTTGCCGCCGGGTCAGGCCTCGCCGTCCACCGAGGCGCGCAGCCGTGCGCCGGCCATCCGCATGTGCTCGGCCATCGCCCGGTCCGCGGCCTCCGGATCACGGGCCCGGATGGCCTGGAGCACCGCGTCGTGCTCGCACAACGTGCCGCTGACGGTGCCCTCGATGTCGCTGACGCGCTCCATCCAGACCTGGAGCAGCGCCCGGATGCTGTGCAGGATGTCGCTGAGCACGGTGTTGCGGGCGATGCGGGCCGTCTCCAGGTGGAAGGCGATGTCGGCGTCGATGAACGCCGTGACGTCCCCGCCCGCGTCGCGCATGTGCTGGAGGTGCTCCTCCAGCCTGGCCACGTCCGCGTCGGTGGCCCGCTCCGCCGCGAGCCGGGCCGACACGCCCTCCATGTGGGTGCGGACCTCGACCAGGTCCTGCGTGCGCCGCTGGCCCAGCATCAGGCCCCAGTTGATCGCCCGGGGCAGGAACTCCGAGGTGCCCTCGCGCACGTACGACCCCGAGCCGGGGCGGATCTCGATGATCCCGAGCACGTCCAGGGCCGACAGGGCACCGCGCACGCTGGACCGCGCCACGCCCAGGGCCTCGGCCAGCTGCCGCTCGGCGGGCAGCCGGGTGCCGGGCCGGATGTCCCCGGCCGAGAGGTGGTCGAGGAGCCGCTTGGCGACCTCGCTGACGGACGACTCGCGCACCACGGGGCGCAGCAGCCGTGCGAGGTCGGGCGCGCCGGCGGAGCTGTGCTGATCAGGCTGACTGGTCACGGTCACCAGTCAACCAGATGCCGTGCGCACCCCGCTGACCAGGCAGTTCATCCCCCTCTCGGTGGCAGTTTGTCAAGAGTTGGGTCCGCGGTGGATCTATGACTCTCACCACACTGGTAAATTGGTGACCAATTTGCATCGGAGGCTTAGCGTGAAGGCGAACCGGTCGGCCGCCCCCGTGGCGGACCACCCGGAGTGACCCAACCCGGACGGAGCTGTCCGGGCGAGCCGAGGAGTCGCCCATGGGTGCCCAAGCGCCATCCGCGGCAGTCGAGAGAACTGCCATCAAGAAGGTCTCAGTCCGCCTCGTGCCGTTCGTGGCGCTGATGTTCTTCGTGAACTACCTGGACCGCACGGCCGTCTCGTTCGCCGAACCGAACGGCATGGGACAGGACCTCGCCCTGACCGCCGCCCAGTTCGGCTTCGCGTCCGGGATCTTCTTCCTCGGCTACATCGTGCTCGAGGTCCCCAGCAACATGGCCCTGCACCGCTTCGGGGCCCGCCGCTGGCTGGCCAGGATCATGGTGACCTGGGGGATCGTCTCCCTCCTGTTCACCTGGGTCAGCAGCAGCGGCGAGCTCTACACGCTGCGCTTCCTGCTCGGCGTCGCCGAGGCCGGGTTCTTCCCCGGCGCGATCCTCTTCCTGAGCCAGTGGGTGCCCTCCCGCCACCGCACCAAGATCCTCGGCCTGTTCTACCTCGCCCAGCCGCTGACCACCGTCTTCGGCGCCCCGCTGGCGGGCTGGCTGATCGGCCGGCACGGGCTCTTCGGCCTGGAGGGCTGGCGGGTGATGTTCCTGTTCGTCTCGCTGCCCGCGATCGTCCTGGGTGTCGTCGCCTGGTTCTACCTGATCGACAAGCCCGCCGACGCCAAGTGGCTCACCCCCGCCGAGCGCGACTGGCTGACCACCGAACTGGCCGCCGAGAACGCCCAGAAGACCGGCCACGAGAGCAAGCACGCCAAGGGCGACCTCAGGAAGGCCTTCGGCAGCGGACGGGTCTGGACCCTCGCCGCCGTCTACTTCGGCTTCGTCTACGGCCTGTACGCCCTCGCCTTCTTCCTGCCGACGATCATCAACGGCTTCCAGGACCAGTACGACACCACGTTCAGCGTCATGGACAAGGCCTGGATCACCGCCATCCCGTACCTGCCCGCCGCGGTCGTCCTCTTCTTCTGGACCCGGCACGCCACCCGTCACGGCACCCGCACCTGGCACGTGGCAGGCCCGGCCGTAGTCGGCGGCGTGTCCATCCCCCTCGCGCTCTACATGGGTTCCCCGACCGCCACCGTCGCGGTGATCACCGTGACCGCCTGCGCCATCTTCGCCGCGCTGCCCGTCTTCTGGTCGGTGCCCTCCCGCTTCCTGACCGGAGCCGCCGCCGCGGCCGGCATCGCCCTGATCAACACCGCGGGCAACGTCGCCGGATTCGCCTCCAGCTACATCACCGGCTGGCTCAAGGACTGGAGCGGCGCCTACTACGTACCGCTCTACCTCGTCGGCTTCTTCATGCTGCTGTCCGCCGTGCTGATGATCCTGCTCGCCGCCCGCGACCGCACCGGCGAGCCCGCCACCGCCCCCGAACCCCAGGCCGAGGAGGCCCTGCGATGACCCGCCTGTTCAACGACCCGGCCGCCTTCGCCGACGAGGCGCTGGAGGGCTTCACCGCCGCGCACCGGCGCTGGGTCCGGCCGGTCACCGGCGGAGTCGTCCGGGCCACCGCCACCCCGGCCGGCCAGGTCGCCGTGGTGATCGGCGGCGGCTCCGGCCACTACCCCGCGTTCTCCGGCCTGGTCGGCCGCGGTCTGGCACACGGCGCTGCCGTCGGGAACGTCTTCGCCTCGCCCTCCGCCCGGCAGATCCACTCCGTGGCCACCGCCGCGCACGGGGGCGGGGGAGTCCTGCTGATGTACGGCAACTACGCCGGTGACGTCCTGCACTTCGGACAGGCCGCCGAGCGGCTCGCCGCCGACGGCGTCGAGACCCGCACGTTCGCCGTCGCCGACGACATCTCCAGCGCGGGCCCCGACGAATCCGCCAAGCGCCGTGGCATAGCCGGTGACCTGCCCGTCTTCAAGGCGGCGGCCGCCGCGGCCGAGCAGGGCCTGCCCCTGGAGGAGGTGCTGCGGGTCGCCGAACGGGCGGGTGCCCGCACCCGTTCCTTCGGGATCGCCTTCTCCGGCTGCACCCTGCCCGGCGCCGACCATCCCCTGTTCACCGTGCCCGAGGCCCGGATGGCCGTGGGCCTCGGTATCCACGGCGAGCCCGGCATCGGCGAGGAGGCCCTGCCCACCGCCGACGAGGCGGCCCGGCTGCTGGTCGACACCCTGCTGAAGGAGCTGCCCGAGGACGTCGCCGACCCGGCGGGACAGCGTGCCGCGGTGATCCTCAACGGCCTCGGCTCGGTCAAGTACGAGGAGCTGTTCGTCGTCTACCGCGAGGTCGCGGCCCTCCTCGGCGACGCCGGTGTGGAGATCGTCGATCCCGAGGTCGGCGAACTGGTCACCAGCTTCGACATGGCCGGCATCTCGCTGACGCTGACCTGGCTGGACGACCGGCTGGAGGAGTTGTGGCGGGCCCCGGCCGACACACCGGCCTACCGCAAGGGCGCCCTCGGCGGCCCGGAGCCCGACCAGGACCGGGCGGCCGCGACCGCCGCTGCCGAGGACACCGCCGTATCCGACGCGGCCGCCTCCGGCATCACGGCCGTACCCGCCGCCTCGGACGCCTCCCGCCGGGCCGCCGACACCGTCCTGGCCGCCCTGGACGCGGTGGCCCGGGTCGTCGACGCCCACGCCGACGAACTCGGCCGTATCGACGCCGTGGCCGGTGACGGCGACCACGGCATCGGCATGCAACGCGGCTCCACGGCCGCCCACCGGGCCGCCGCCGACGCCCACGGGCTCGGCGGGGGTGCCGGAACCGTCCTCACCCGCGCCGCCGACGCCTGGGCCGACAAGGCGGGCGGCACCTCCGGCGCGCTGTGGGGCACGATCCTGCGCGCCCTCGGCACGGCCCTCGGTGACCGGGACGCCCCCGACGCCGCCCGCGTCGCCGAAGGGGTCACCGAGGCCTCCGCCGCCGTACGCAGGCTGGGCGGGGCCGAGGTCGGCGACAAGACCATGGTCGACGTCCTGGTCCCCTTCGCCGACGCGCTGGCCGCCGCCACGGCCGAGGGCCTGCCCCTCGCCGAGGCCTGGGACCGCGCCGCCACCGCCGCCACCGCGGCCGCCGCCGGCACCGCCGACCTGCTGCCCCGCCGGGGCCGGGCCCGCCCGCACGCCGAGAAGTCCCTCGGCACCCCCGACGCGGGCGCCCACTCCCTCGCCCTGATCACCCGCGCCGTCCACGGCGCACTGCTCGACCACCACTGAGGAAAGCCGCCATGACCGACAAGCTCCGCATCGTCGTCGGCTCCGACGACGCCGGCCACCAGTACAAGGAAGCCCTCAAGCAGGACCTGCGCGGCAGCGCCCTGGTCGCCGAGGTCACCGACGTCGGCGTCGACGCCGACGGCCACACCGCCTACCCCAAGGTGGCCATCGCCGCCGCCGAGATGGTCGCCCGGGGCGAGGCCGACCGCGCCCTGCTGGTGTGCGGCACGGGCCTCGGCGTCGCCATCGCCGCCAACAAGGTCAGGGGCATCCGGGCCGTCACCGCGCACGACTCCTTCTCCGTCGAGCGGGCGGTCCTGTCCAACAACGCCCAGGTCCTCACCTTCGGCCAGCGCGTCGTGGGCCTCGAACTGGCCCGCCGCCTCGCCGCCGAATGGCTCACCTACCGCTTCGACGAGAGCTCGGCGTCGGCCGCCAAGGTCCAGCTGATGAGCGACTACGAGACCGCCGACGACGCCGGTGCGGCGAGCGGGAGCGCGGCCGACGGCGGGGCGGCCGCCTGATGCCCGCCCCCGCACCGTCCCCCGTGCTGCTGGGGGTGAGCCTCAAGATGTACTTCGGCCACCACCAGACGCTCAACTGGTCCCGCGGGATCGCGGCCCTGGCCGAACGGCACCCCGCCGTCACCTCCGGCGCCGCCCGCCTCTTCGTCCTGCCCACCTTCCCGGCCCTGGTCCCCGCCACCGGCATCCTCGCCCCCTACGGCGTGGCGCTGGGCGCCCAGGACATCGCCACCGAGGACAGCGGCCCCTACACCGGCGAGGTCGGCGGCCCGGTCCTCAAGGAGATCGGCTGCCGCTACGCCGAGGTCGGCCACGCCGAGCGCCGCCGCCTGTACGGCGAGGGCGACACCGTCGTCGCCGCCAAGACCGCCGCCGCCCTGCGCAACGGCCTCACCCCCGTCCTGTGCGTCGGCGAACGCGACGCGGCCGACCCGGCCGACGCAGCCTCCCGCACGGTCGCCGAGGCGGAACGGCTGCTCGGCGGCCTTTCGGGCGCGGTCGTCCTCGCCTACGAGCCGCAGTGGGCCATCGGCGCCCCCGAGCCCGCCTCCGCCGACCACATCGCCACCGTCTGCACCGCCCTGCGCGGCTGGCTCGACTCCCACCCCCGGCACGCCGGTTCCACCGTCATCTACGGCGGCAGCGCGGGCCCCGGCCTGCTGACCCGCCTGGCCGGCACCGCCGAGGGCCTGTTCCTCGGCCGCTTCGCCCACGACCCGGCCAACGTCGAGGCGATCCTCGACGAGATCCGGTCCCCGGCCACCACCTCGGCGGCGGTGGCGTGATGGCGTACGGCATCAGCACCTACGCCTACTTCTGGCGTCTCTCGGCCCGCGCCCCCCAGCCGATGGGCCTGCCGGACATGCTCCGCGACACGGCGGAGCTGGGCGGCCAGGTCTTCCAGATCTGCGACTACGCGCCGATCGAGTCCTACGACCGCGCGCGGCTCGCCGACCTCCGCGACACCGCCGCCGACCTCGGCCTGACCCTCGAACTCGGCACCCGCGGCATCCGTCCCGACCACCTGCTCACGTACCTCGACCTGGCGGGCGAGCTGGGCGTGACCCTGGTGCGCTCCATGCTCAACACGGCCGACCACCGCCCGGACACCGCCGAGGCCGTGACCCTCCTGAAGGAGGCCGTGCCCCGCTATGCCGCCGCGGGCGTCACCCTCGGCCTGGAGACCTACGAGCAGGTCGCCACCGACGACCTGGTGAGCGTCGTACGCGCCGTCGACGACCCGCACCTCGGCATCGTCCTCGACCCCGGCAACAGCGTCGCCCGGCTGGAACGCCCCGCCGACGTGGTGGTCGCCACCGCGCCGTACGTGGTCAACATCCACGTCAAGGACTTCGCCTTCACCCGCCGCGACGGCTGGGTCGGCTTCACCTACGCGGGCTGCCCGCTCGGCGAGGGCCTCCTGGACTACGACGCCATGATCGCCGCAGTGGGTCCGGGGGACCGCGGCATCAACCAGATCGTGGAGCACTGGCTCCCATGGCAGGACGAGGGCTACGACGCCACCGCCCGGCTCGAACACCAGTGGACGCAGCACAGCATCAACACCCTCCTGAGGAGCAAGTAATGGCCACCGAGATCCAGACCCGCGCCGACGTGCAGACCGTCGCCGTCATCGGGGCCGCCGGCAAGATGGGCCAGCGTGTCTCCAACAACCTGGTCGACAGCGACTTCCGGGTCCTCTTCAGCGAGGCGTCGCCCAAGGGGCAGGAGCTGATCCGCGACCTCGGCCGCGAACTGACCGAGTCCGCCGCCGCCGCGGCCGAGGCGGACGTCGTCGTCCTCGCCGTGCCCGACGTGGTCCTCGGCAAGGTCTCCGAGGAACTCGTGCCGCTCATGAAGCCGGGCACCGTCGTCCTCACCCTCGACCCGGCCGCCGCCTACGCCGGTCTGCTCTTCGCCCGCGAGGACATCCACTACGCCTGCGCCCACCCCTGCCACCCCTCGGTGTTCCTGGAGCGCACCACCAAGGAGGAGTGGCAGGACACCTTCGGCGGCATCGCCGCCCCGCAGGAGGTCGTCGCCGCCTACGAGGGCGGGGACGCGGCCAAGCAGGAACTCGCCGACTCCGTCATCCGCGTCATGTACGCCCCGGTCGTCGACGTCCACTGGGTCACCGTGAAGCAGCTCGCCGTGCTGGAGCCGACCCTCGTCGAGACCATCGCCTGCATGGTCGGCGCCCTGCTGACCGAGGCCCTGCACGAGACCGTCCACACCGTCGGCGTCCCCGAGAAGGCGGCCCGCGCGATGCTGCTCGGCCACACCCAGGTCGCCCTCGCCAACACCCTGAAGGGCTCCAACCCCTTCTCGGACGCCTGCCTGATCGCCATGGACTACGGCCGTGAGTCCATCGTGCGCGAGGACTGGAAGAAGGTCTTCGACGACGAGGAGCTGGACAAGGTCATCACACGCATGCTGAAGATCAAGGAGATCAAGCGCTGACCCAAAGCTACGGGCGACGCCGGAGACCCGCACGGGCCTCCGGCGTCGCCGCGTGCGCTCAGGAGCGGGTGCTGGTGTCGAACTCGCCCCGTACGTCGAGCAGTTCGGACAGGTCCGAGCCCACCGCCAACTCGCACGGGGCCGTACCCCGCCGGAACAGCCGGGCGTCGCGCTCGCCGCCGAGCACCGCCCGGTCGCCCTCGACCCGCAGCCAGGAACCCTCCCGCAGGCCCAGCACGGGCACGTCGTTCTCCTCCAGGAACTCCCGCAGTCGCTCCTCGCGGGTCTCGCCCTTGTGCGTCGAGCCGGGGTCCGGGTCCAGGTAGTGCGGGTTGATCTGGAACGGCACCAGGCCCAGCGTCTCGAAGGACGGCGGCTCGACGATCGGCATGTCGTTGGTGGTGCGCAGCGAGGGCGCCGCCATGTTGGTCCCGGCGCTGGCCCCCATGTACGGCAGACCGCCGCGCACGGCCTTGGTCAGCGCCTCCCGCAGCCCCGTCCGGTACAGCGCGGAGAGCAGCCGGAAGGAGTTGCCGCCGCCCACGAACACGGCGTCCGCCTCGTCGAGCCGGGCGAGCGGGTCGCCGCCCTCGTGCACGCCCCGCACGTCGATCCCGGCGTCGGCGAGCGCGCCCCGGACCCGCGCGGTGTAGGTGTCGTGGTCGGCCAGCGCGTACGGGACGAAGGCCAGCCGGGCACCGGCGGGCAGGAAGCCGGTCACGGTGTCGAGGGCGTGTTCCAGGTAGCCGCGGCCGTGCTGGGTGGAGTTGGACAGGAGCAGGAGGTTCACGGGTTCTTCCTCGTCGACGGGGTGGATCGGTGGTGCGTCAGGACGTACTACGGGGCGCGCGCGGGCGCCGGTGGTGCTGGGGCGGGTGGGTCAGGCGCTGCTCCAGCAGCCGGGCGGCGCGGCGCAGCACCTCCAGCCGGTCCTCGGGCCCCTCGGGGAAGCGCTCCTTGGCGGCGCCGAGGCTGAGGCTGCCGTAGGGCTCCGAGCCGAGGAACACCGGCATGGCGACCGTGCCGATGCCGGCGTCGTACTCGCCGACCGTCCACGCGTAGCCCTGAGCGCGGACGGTGCGGAACTCGCGCTCCAGCTGATCGGGGTCGGTGACCGTGCGCTCGGTGAAGCGCGCCATCGGACGCCCGCGGAAGAGCCGGTGGCGCTGCTCGTCGGGCAGGAAGGCGTAGAAGGACTTGCTGGTGGCGCCCGCGTGCGCCGGGTACAGCTCGCCGACCAGCGGGTAGTAGCGCAGCGGCCCCTCCTCGCCCTCGACGGCCGCGACACAGCGCATGTGGAAGCTGTCGGGCAGGCAGAAGAGCACCGTGTCGCCGGTCGCCGCCCGCAACTCCTGCAGCACCGGTTCCGCGAGCAGCTCCAGGGAGCCCGAACGCTCCCACAGGCGGCCCAGGCGCAGGGCGGCCGGGCCGATCCGGTAGCGGCGGGTCGCGGGGTCGGAGACCAGGAAACCGCGGCCCGCGAGGGTGGACAGCAGCCGCTGGGCGACCGAGGTGTCCCAGCCGAACTCGGCGGCGATCTCGGTGACGCCCCAGTCCGGGCGGGTGCGCTCGAACGCCAGCAGTACCAGCAGGGCGCGGTCGACGGTCTGCAGCGCCCCGGCCGGCGTCCTGCGGTCCACGGGTTCAACCGGGCGACCGGCCATGACGGCTCCTCTCAGCCACTTCTCACCCTCGCATCTCACCATGCAGACCCGTATTGCAGATAACGGGAAACAGTTGCGGACAACGCTAGTCCATCCCGAACCTGCTGGGAGCACCGCCCCCGGTGCGGATCAGGAGAACTGCCCATGTTGAAGTACGTCCTGGACCTCGTGGATCTGCTCGACGATCCCGACGTCGACGGCAAGCGCGTCGCCGCCCACCTCGACTCCGTGGCGGGCCCCGAGGGCTCCGGCGCCGAGGTCACCACCGTCACCGGCGAACGCGGCTCGACGGACTTCGTGCTCGTACGGATACCGGGCCGGGCCGGCCGTACCCGTGGCGGTTCCGCGCGGACGCTCGGCGTGGTGGGGCGGCTCGGCGGCGTCGGGGCGCGCCCGGAGGCCGTCGGCCTGGTCTCCGACGCGGACGGCGCCGTCGCGGCGCTCGCCACCGCCGCCAAGCTGCTCGACATGCGGCGCCGGGGCGACGTGCTCGACGGCGACGTGATCGTGGCCACGCACATCTGCCCGGACGCCCCGACCGCACCGCACGACCCGGTGCCCTTCATGGACTCGCCCGTCGACATCGCGACCATGAACCGGCACGAGGTCACCGGTGAGATGGAGGCCGTGCTCTCCGTCGACACCACCAAGGGCAACCGCATCATCAACCACAAGGGCCTCGCCCTGTCGCCCACCGTCAAGGAGGGCTGGGTGCTCAGGGTGAGCGAGCGGCTCGGCGAGCTGCTGGCCGTGGTGACCGGTGAGCCCTTGGTCACGTACCCCGTGACCACCCAGGACATCACCCCGTACGGTAACGGTGTACACCACATCAATTCGATCCTGCAGCCCGCCACGGCGACGGCCGCACCGGTGGTCGGTCTCGCGATCACCTCCGCGGCGGCGGTGCCCGGCTGCCAGACGGGCGCCAGCCACGAGACCGACATCGCGGCAGCCGCCCGGTTCGCCGTCGAGACCGCGAAGGCCTACGGCGGCGGACAGCTCGACTTCCACGACGACCAGGAGTTCGACGCCCTCGTGTCCCGCTACGGCTCGCTGACCCGGCTGCAGACCCTCGGCCGCGAACCCGGGGGGTCGTGATCATGGCCATGGACAAGAACACCGCCGCGGAATCGGCGCAGGCGACCACGGGAGCCGTGGGCAGCGACGACTACGCCCTCTCCCGCGTTCCGCGCGACAAACGGCTCGGCTTCTGGACGATGCTGCTGCAGTGGCTCGCCCAGTCCGGCTCCATCTCGCAGTTCACCCTCGGCGCCACCATCGGCGTCGGCATGACCTTCGGCGACGCCTTCCTCGCCTTCACCCTCGGCGCGGTGATCCTGGAAGTCGTGATCTTCGCGATCGGCCTCGCGGGCATGCGCGAGGGGCTGGCGACCCCGCTGCTCACCCGCTGGGCGGGCTTCGGCCGCAACGGCTCCGCGCTGGTCAGCCTGGTCATCTCGGTCAGCCTCGTCGGCTGGTTCGGCGTACAGAACACGATCTTCGGCGACAGCGTGTCCGCGCTCGTCGGCGGCCCGTCCTGGCTGTGGTGCACGGCCGCCGGCGTCGCCATCACCGTGCTGGTCATCTTCGGCTTCAAGTACATGGCCGTCTTCGCGAAGATCGTCACGCCGCTGTTCTTCGCCATGGTCGCCTGGTCGGTCACCGACGCGCTGAGCGACCACTCGTTCTCCGAGCTGATCCACTCCCCGGCGCCCGGCGAGACCATCCCGCTCGCCGTCGCCGCGACCGCCATCGCGGGCGGCTTCATGACCGGCGCGATCGTCTCCCCGGAGATGACCCGCTACAACCGCAAGGGCAGCCACGTCTTCCTGCAGAGCGCCTCGTCGATGATCCTCTCCGAGTACATCGTCGGCCTGACCGGCGTCCTGCTCGGCCACATGGTGGGCAGCGGCCAGGTCTCCCAGATCGTGCTCTCCACCTCCGGCGTCTTCGGCGTGCTGGTCGTCCTGATGTCCACCGCGAAGATCAACGACTGGAACCTGTACGGCTCCTCGCTCGGCGTCGTCAACTTCTTCCAGGTGGTCTTCGGCAAGCGCGTGCACCGCGGCGCGGTCACCATCGTCCTCGGCATCGCGGGCACCCTGCTCTCCGCCGTCGGCATCATGACCCACTTCACCGACTTCCTGTCCGTGCTGGGCGTCGCCATCCCGCCGGTGGGCGGCATCATCGTCGCCGAGTACTGGGTGGTGCGCCGCATGCGGGCACCCCTGGACGCCACCCGCGACGCGGAGACCCTGCCCGCCACGTCACCGACCTGGGTGCCCATGTCCCTGGTCATCTGGGCGGCCGCCTTCTGCGTCGGCAAGTTCTACGACGGCGGCATCCCCGCCCTGAACTCGCTGCTGACCGCCTTCGTCCTCTACTGCGTCCTCGGCCTCGCCGGCTGGATCAGGACGTACGGCACCACGGCCCTGGACGACACCACCGAACCCACCCCGGCCGCCTCCGGCACGGCCACCGTAGGAGCACCGTGAGCACCACCGCACCCGCAACCGTCCCGGCCTCCGAGGAGGCGCAGCGGGAGGTCGTCGACCTGTGCGCGGAGCTGATCCGCTTCGACACCTCCAACCCCACCAGCGACGAGCGGGCCTGCGCCGACTGGGTCGTGGCCCGCCTCGCCGAGGCCGGAATCCCCTCCGAGCTGGTGGAGAGCGCCCCGGGCCGCGCCAACGTCGTCGCCCGCATCCCCGGCGCCGACACCTCCCGCGGCGCCCTGCTGGTCCACGGCCACCTGGACGTCGTACCCGCCGACGCGGCCGAGTGGCGGGTGCCGCCGTTCTCCGGGGAGATCAGGGACGGGTACCTGTGGGGCCGCGGCGCGATCGACATGAAGGACACGGTGGCCGTCATGCTGGCCACCGCCAGGCACTTCGCCCGCACCGGCACCCGGCCCGCCCGCGAGATCGTCCTCGCCTTCCTCGCCGACGAGGAGGCCGGCGGCAGGTTCGGTGCCCACTGGCTGGTGGAGCACCGGCCCGAGCTGTTCGCGGGCGTCACCGAGGCGATCGGCGAGGGCGGCGGCTTCAGCTACGCGCTGGACGACACCCGGCGCCTCTACCCGATCGAGAACGCCCAGCGCGGCATGGCCTGGATGGAGCTGACGGCCGCCGGGCGCGCCGGGCACGGATCCTCCCCGAACGACGAGAACGCGGTCACCGACCTGGCCGAGTCGCTCACCCGCATCGGGCGCCACACCTTCCCCGTCCGGCTGATCGAGCCGGTGCGCGCCCTGCTCTCCGAGGCGGCCCGCCTCCAGGGGGTCGACCTCGACCTCGACGCCGAGGACCTGGACGCCGAACTGGCCAAGCTCGGACACGTGGCCGACTTCATGCAGGTCGTGCTGCGCAACTCGGCCAACCCGACCATGTTCACCGCGGGCTACCAGACCAACGTCATCCCTGGCCGGGCCACCGCCCGCGTCGACGGCCGCTTCCTGCCGGGGCACGAGCAGGAGCTGATCGACACCATCGACGCCCTGCTCCTGCCCTCGGTGTCCCGGGAGTGGGTCAACCACGACATCGCGATGGAGACCTCCTTCGACGGACCTCTCGTCGACGCCATGTGCGCCGCCGTCCGCGCCGAAGACCCCGACGGCCACCCGGTGCCGTACTGCAATCCGGGCGGCACCGACGCCAAGGCCTTCACCAAGCTCGACATCCGCTGCTTCGGCTTCAAGGGGCTCAAGCTGCCCCACGATCTCGACTACGGGCGGCTCTTCCACGGCGTCGACGAGCGGGTGCCGCTGGAGGGCCTGCGGTTCGGGGTGCGGGTGATGACCCGGCTCTGGCAGGACTGCTGACGCGCCACGGCCGACGGGAATGCCCCGGCGGCCGCCGGCGTTGTGCCGCGTGACTGACATGCGCGGGACAGAACGGCAGCCCGCGCCGCGGTCGGAAGGAGCACCATGGCACGCAGCACCGCACGCCCGGTCGTCAGACTGAAGTCGTCCGCCGGGACCGGCGTCACCTACGTCACCCGCAAGAACCGCCTCAACGACCCCGACCGGCTCGTCCTGCGCAAGTACGACCCGGTGGCGGGGGAGCACGTGCCGTTCCGCGAGGAGCGCTGAGCGGCACCGAGAAGTGCCGAGAAGTGAGGAGGCAGTCGTGAAGGTCCGCAACTCCCTGCGCGCCCTCAAGGCCAGGCCCGGCGCCCAGGTGGTGCGCCGCCGGGGCGTGACGTACGTGATCAACAAGAAGGACCCGCGCTTCAAGGCCCGTCAGGGCTGAGCACCCGCGCGCTCGACGGCCCGGCCCCGCGATCCACGGGGCCGGGCCGTGGCGTGTACGCCCGGGCACGCGGCCGGGATCAGTCGTCCACTTCGACGCCGTAGCCCCGGGCGAGGGCGCCCAGGCCGTGGTCGTAGCCCTGGCCGACGGCCCGCAGCCGCCAGCTCTGCCCGCGCCGGTAGATCTCCGCGAGCAGCATCGTGCGTTCCGTGGTGGCGGCGTCCAGCGTGGCCTGCGCCAGGGCCGCCGCACTCGTGCCCGGGCCGGAGACGATGTGCAGGGCGCCCACCTCCCCGAAGGCGGGGGAGCCGTCGATCGCGGCGGCGACGACGACCTTGCGGGCCGAGGGCGGCAGCGTGGCGAGCTCCACGCTCACGGTCTGCTCGGTCGGGCCGTCGCTCAGCAGCCGGACCGTGCCGCCCGGGTTCTCCGGGGCGCCGTAGAAGACGAAGTCCTCGTCGAAGGAGACCTGTCCGTCCTCGTCCAGCACGAACGCGACCACGTCGATCTCGCACGCCGTCTGCTGCGCCCAGGACGCGGTGACCGTCCAGCGGTGCTGCGCTCCGCGCCCCTTCGGCAGGGGCAGGTCGACGACGCCACCGCGCGGCAGCACGTGGGCGGCCGCCCGCCCGCCCGCGGCGCCGGGCGCCTCCGTGACCACCGGTGCCGCCAGCCACGCGGCGTCGTGGGTGGGCAGGAGCAGCGCGGTGATCCGGGGCAGCCGGCGGTCCGTGCGGCCGCCGTCGAGGACGACCACGTCGGTGACGCCGGCGGAGAGGTTGATGGCAGCGGCGCCGCCGAGTTCGACGACGCGGGTGCGGGCGGCGACCGCCTCGGGGTGGGTGCCGCCGAGGACGAGGACCCGCCGCCCGGTCAGCGGCCCGCGCGGCTTCGCGGTGCGCTTCCTGCCGGACTGCGCACCGGCGGCCTCGCCCTGCTCCGGTTCCGGCTCCGGCGCGCGTGGGGTCGGCACGGCCGGCAGCGCGGTGGCGGGCTCCGGGGCCGGTGCCGCTCCCGGAGGCGGTACCGGGGCGGCCGTCCCCTCGTGGGCCGTGCCGGGGCGGACGTCGCCGAGCAGCCGCAGGAAGGCCGACTCGTCGATCACCGGGACGCCCTCGGCGTGTGCCCGGCGTGCCTTGGCCGAGTTCGCGGCCGGCTCGTTGGTGACCAGGGCGCTGGTGTGCCTGCTGACCGAGCCCATCATGTTGAGTCCCGCCGCGACGCCCCGCAGCACCAGGTCCGCCCGGGCGGTCCGGGTCTCCCCGGTGACGGCGACCTTCATGCCCTGCACCAGCGGCCCGCCCGCGGTGAGCCGCCCCGGGTTGCGGAAGGCGCACGGCGTCTTCGGCGGCTTGGGCGCGAACTGCGCGTCCTGCCGCGGCGGGCACGCCACCAGGGGCAGCGGCAGACCGAGTTGGGCCGCCTCCCGCAGCGAGGCGCGCAGCACCCCCGCCAGCACCCGCGTGTCGTCCAGCGCGTCGTGCGCCTTGAGCTGGGGCACGCCGTAGTGCGCGGCGAGCGTGCCGAGCTTCAGGTCGTCGGTCGGCGGGTCGACGCGGCGGTTCAGCGCCAGGGTGCACAGCCGCCTGGCCACGGGCAGCCGGAGCCGCGCCCGGGTGAACTCGTGGGCGAGGAAGTCGTAGTCGAACTGGGCGTTGTGGGCGACCAGCACCCGGCCCTCCAGCAGGGCGCCGATCCGCCCGGCCACCTGCTCGAAGGCAGGCGCCCCGCGCAGCCGCTCGGCGGTCAGCCCGTGCACGTGCACCGGCCCCGGATCACAGCCGGGGTTCAGCAGGGTCGAGAACTCGCCGGTCTGCTCGCCGTCGGCGCCCAGGGTCACCACGGCCACGGACAGCACCCGGTCACGGCGCGGTACGAGACCCGAGGTCTCCACATCGACCAGCGCCCATTCGAAGGCGTAGTCGCGCAGGTCGGACAGATCGGAGGCGGCAGACGCGAGAGACATGGAGGAAGGATGGAGGTATCTCCACATCTCCTTCAACTCGAACGGCCATTGATCCCGTTTTATGGCTTACGCGACCCGTGTCCCCGGACAGGTCGCCGGACACTCCGGGCCTCCTGACACACTGCTGGGCGCGCCACCCGCCCAGGCCCCAGGAGGACTTCGTCATGACCGAGCAGCCGCTGGACCGTGCCGCCCGGATCGAGCACCGGTTCAACGCGCTCTTCGCCGAGTACTTCGACACGCTGGGCACGGCACTGGACGCCCCGGCCTTCAGCCGGTTCACCCCCGACTGCGTCGGACTGCTGCGCGACCTGTCGCTGCGCGGCGGCAAGCGGATGCGGGTCGTGCTGCTGCACGAGGCGGCGCGCCTGGTGACCGCCGAGCCGGTGGACGGGCTGGACGCCGCCGCGCTGAGCATCGAACTGCTGCAGACCCACGGCCTGGTGCACGACGACCTCATCGACGACAGCGCCACCCGCCGGGGCGGCCCCACCACTTATTACGCCTACCGGGAGCGGTTCCCCGGGCATCCGCGGGCGGCCCTCGGCCTCACCGTGCTCGCGGGCGACCTCGCCCTCGCCCTCTCCCTGCGCGTACTCCTGGAGGCCGAGCTGCCCGGCGCGGTGCGTCAGGCCATGGTCGAGGTCCAGACCCGGGCGGCGACCGACACCTTCGTGGGCCAGATCGCCGACCTGGAACGGGACTTCACCGCCGCGGCCCCGGACGCGGAGGTGCTGCACGACGTCGCCGACCACAAGACCGCCCGCTACTCGGTCCTCGCGCCGATGCGCCTGGGCCTCCTGGCGGCGGGTGCCGAACCGGGCGCCCACGACGACGAGCTGCGCCGGTACGCGCGGCTGGTCGGCATCTGCGGGCAGATGCGCGACGACTGGCTGGACCTGTTCGGCGACGAGCGGACCACGGGCAAGCCGACGGGCGGCGACATCCGCGAGGGCAGGCACACGTACACCGTCGTCCGCCTGCTGTCCGCCGTGAGCGGCGCCGAGCGGGACTTCGTCGACAGGGCCCTGGGCGATCCGGCCTGCACGCCGGAGACCATCGCCGAGATCCGTGCGATCGGCGAGCGCGCCGGCGTCGCCGACCGGATGCGTGCCGACATGCGGCAGTACGCCGAACGGGCCCGGCTGGTGGCTCGGGGCTGGCGTCCGCGGTGGCGCGAGGACGCCGTCGCCTTCTTCGAGCTGCTGCCGCGGTGGAGCGTCGAGCGGTCCGCCTGACACCTGTTCCCCACATCGCTCAAAGGGGTATTCGGGATCTTCCGCCCCCCTCGTCCGGTCATGCTCTGACCGGGCGCGCAGTCGACCGGGCGCGTCCGTGACCACGTGACCGACTGGGGCGGAAGCATGACGCATACGAGACGACAGGGGCCGGGCGGGGACGACCGGGCCCTGCTGCTGGTCGCCGGACTCGCCGACCTGGCGGTGAGCACGATCGGCTCGGCCGTGGGCGGGCTGCGCGGGCTCCTGGGCCGCTCGGACACCACCGACCTGGTACGGGAGGCGGAGCAGGACCTCCAGGCCCGGGGCAGGCTGGCCCTGGACCGGTGCGCCCATGTGCCGCCCGCCCACCTGGAGATTCTCGCCCAGCAGGTGGAGGCCCGCCGGGCAGCCGAAGACGGCGATGTCTGACCGCTGGGACCAGACGGGCCTCAAGACCCGCGTCGACCGCGTCCTGCGGAGCTTCCTGGACGAGGAGGCCGCCCACCTGGAGGCGGTCGACGCAGCCCTCGCGCCCGTGGCCGACCAGCTGCGGCAGGCGGCCGGACACGGCAAACGGCTGCGGGCGGCCTTCTGCTACTGGGGCTGGCGGGCGGCCGGACAGCCCGAGAGCGACGCGCTCGTACGGGCGGCGGCCTCCATGGAGCTGGTGCACGCCGCCGCGGTCGTCCACGACGACCTCATCGACGACAGCCGCCTGCGCCACGGCCTGCCCACCGTCCACGTCGCCCTGGAAGCCGTACTCGCCCGGGACGGCCGCCCCGACGCCCGCACGGCGGCGCGCTCCCTGGCCATGCTGGTGGGCGATCAGCTGATGGTTCTCGCCGGCCTCCTGTTCACCACCAGCGGTCTGCCGGCCGCCTATCTCGCCCGCGCCCGCGGCCTGTGGGCCGTGCTCGCCCGCGAACTCGTCGCCGGCGAGTGCCTGGAGATCCTGCACACCGGTGGCCCCCCGGACACCGGGACCTCCCTGAAGGTGGTCCGCTACAAGACCGCCAAGTACACCGTCGAGCACCCCCTGCTCATCGGCGGCCTGCTGGCCGGCGCCGCCCCCGCGCTGAGGGACACCTACCGGGCCTACGCCTTGCCGCTCGGCGAGGCCTTCCAGCTGCGCGACGACCTGCTCGGCCTGTTCGGGGACCCGGAACGCACCGGGAAGGCGAGTCTGGACGACCTGCGCGCCCACCGGCCCACCGCACTGCTGGCCGAGACCTGGAAGGCCGCCGACGGGCCCCAACGGCAGTGGCTGCGCCGCCTGCTGGGCCGCGGCGACCTGGACGCCACCCACCTGCACGACGTGCGCCGGCTCATGCGCGAGCTGAACGCGCCGCAACGGATCGAGCAGATGATCGCCGACCGCGTGGAGCGGGCCACCCGGGCCCTGGACGGCGCCGGGGCACCACCGCACGCGCGCCGGGCCCTGCGCGAACTCGCCCAGCAGGCTACCGACCGCACGCACTGACGAGGAGACCGCGATGCCCCACACCGAGAAGTCGATGGACGCCCTGCGCCGCAGCGGCGACGAACTGGCCGACGCGGTCGTCGCCACCCTGTTCGAGCGCGGCGAGGTCGGCACGTTCAACTCACTGATGCGCTACGTCTCCACCACCGGCCAGGACCTCCCGGACGGCCTCCCCGGCGTCGCCCGGGAGTACCTGCGGGTGACCGGCACCCCGCCCGACTGGGTGGACTGGGCCGAGATGGAGCGGGCCCGCCTGTTCTTCATCGACAACAACGTGCACATCTCCACCGCACTGTCTTTCGCGTCGATGCCCGCCTGCTACCTGGTCCCGCACGTGGCCCGGTTGCTGTCGGCCACCCACGGCCTGAACTATCCCTCCAAACGCATGGCGGAGACCGGCCAGTTCACCGTCTACCTCATGCGGCCCGACGCCTTCGAGTCCGGCGGACGCTTCATCCCGGCCGCCCAGAAGGTACGCCTGCTGCACGCCGCCATCCGCCACCACCTGAAGCGGGAGGACCGCTGGGACACCGACACCCTCGGCGTCCCCATCTGCCAGGAGGACATGATCGGCGGGCAGATGTTCTTCTCCCTGCTCGTCCTGGACAGCCTGCACCGACTCGGCATCCACATGTCCGCCGAGGGCGCGGACGCCTACTACTACGCCTGGCGCGTCGTCGGCGCCATGCTCGGCGTCGACCAGACGGCCGTCCCCGCCACGCTCGACGAGGCACGCCGGTTCCTCGACCTGTACATGCTGCGTCACATGGGCCCCTCCGAGGAGGGCGCCCACCTGACGAGGCAACTGATCGACCTCTACGAGGAAGTCGTCCCCGGCACCCTCTTCGACCCGGTCGTCTCCGCGTTGATCCGCCACCTCGTCGGCGACACGTGCGCCGACTGGCTGGACGTGCCCCGCACCACCTGGGACACCCTGGTCAAGGCCGCCCCGCACCTCCTCGGCGTCCTGGAGACGATCGAGGACCGCTCACCGCTGGGCGCGTGGGCCCTGGACCGGCTCGGCCACCTCACCACGGCCCTCGAACTGTCCTCCCTCACCCGCGGACGCGTCATGCACTACGCCATCCCCGAGCAGCTGAGGAAGGAGTACGGCGTCTCCGGCGCCGCCGCCCGCACCCGCCGCTGGACCCCGCCGCCCCCGACCGTCTCCTGAGCCTCCGCACCTGCCGCACCCGCCGGTCCGCCGGCACCGCCGAATGTCAGTGGGGCCTCGTACGGTGTGATCAGTGGAACCCGCGGAACACGCCGCGGGACCGACCGGGGAGAGGTCTGCCATGTCGAGGACGTACCTGGAGCTGTCGCAGGACGACGGGAGCGCGCACAAGTTCTACGAAGTCACCGTCCAGGGGCAGGTCGTGACGGTGCGCTACGGCCGGATCGGCGCGGCAGGACAGACCCAGACGTCGACCTTCCCCACCGCCCAGAAGGCCGAGGCGGCGGCCGCCAAGAAGATAGGCGAGAAGGTGCGCAAGGGCTACGAGGCCGCCGTGCAGGGACAGCGTGCGCCCCGCGCGGTCACCCGTCGGCAGGTGTCCTCCGCGCCGTCCACCGCCCGCGCGGTCGCACCGGTCCTGTGGCGGTTCCGCACCGGCTCCGCGGCCTTCGGCATCCACATCGACGAGGACCGGTGCTGGGTGGGCAACCAGGCGGGCGACGTCTACACCCTCGCCCACGGCGGCGAGGTCCTCGCCCGCTACCAGCTGCCGGACGGTGTCAAGTGCCTGGTCGCCGACGACTTCTGGATCTACGCCGGCTGCGACGACGGCCGGGTCTACGACCTGTCGTCCAAACTGCCGTTCGCCGCCTACGACATCGCGGCCGACGTGGACATCTTCTGGCTCGACATCCACGAGGGCGTGCTGAACGTCGCGGACCGCGCCGGACGGCTCACCGTGATCGACCACGAGGACGAACACCAGTGGTCCCGCGGCGGACGCGGTGAGCACGCCTGGATGGTGCGCGCCGACGACCGGGCCGTCTACCACGGGCACACCCGCGGCGTGACCGCCCACTCCCCGGACGGAGGCACCGAGTTGTGGCACACGCCCACCCAGGGAGCCGTGCTCTTCGGCTGGCAGGAGGACGACGCGGTCTACGCGGGAACGGCGCGGCAC
This sequence comes from Streptomyces rubrogriseus, assembly GCF_027947575.1. Taxonomy (NCBI): domain Bacteria; kingdom Bacillati; phylum Actinomycetota; class Actinomycetes; order Kitasatosporales; family Streptomycetaceae; genus Streptomyces; species Streptomyces rubrogriseus. The sequence goes on from NZ_CP116256.1 coordinate 3,754,064, forward strand.
ACGGTCCAGCGGCTGTCCAAGACCACCGGTGGCATCGAGGCGACGTACCACTGCGACAGCCCGGTGTACTCGTGCGCCACCTCTCCCGGCGGCCGGTTCGTCTTCGCCGGCGACTCCGCCTCCTCGGTGTACTGCTTCGACCGGGACGGCACCCGGTTGTGGAAGCTGGGCACGGGCGGCGGCTCCGCCCTGTCCATGCAGTACCGCGACGAGCGGCTGTTCCTCGTCACCACCGACGGCTCCCTGGTGTGCGTGGACGCGAGCGAGGCGGCGGTCACGGCGGCGCAGCAGGGCTCGGTGCCCGTCGCCCGGGACGTGAAGCTCGCCGCCACCCTGCCGACGTACGCGCCCGCCACCGCCGCCACCGCCGTCACGACCGTGACCGCGGCGCCCGCGGGCTCCGTCGTGGTCGAATGCGTCCAGGAGCACGGCCGTACCCGGATCCATGTGGTGACGGAAGGGTACGACCGATCGTGGAACGTCCAGTTCCCGAGGGCGATCCGGGAGCCGGGCGCGCGCTACGTGGTCGACGCGCTGCACGCCGCGTCGGGCGGCTTCTACCGGGTGCGCGGTGACATCAGGCGCCTGCGGTGACGGCGCAGGGCCGCCCCGGGCGATCGGGGCTACCCGTCATGAGGCGTCGCTCAGCGCGCGGTTGCGGCGCACCGAGGACCAGAAGGAGGCGCCGATGAGCACGACGCCGACGAGGCCGGTGACGATCTCGTTGATCTCGTACTGGATGGTGACGAGGAGGATCAGCGACAGGGCGCCGATGGCGTAGTGGGCGCCGTGCTCCAGGTAGACGTAGTCGTCGAGGGTGCCCTGGCGCACCAGGTAGACGGTCAGGGACCGGACGTACATGGCGCCGATGCCGAGGCCGAGGGCCATCAGGACGATGTCGTTGGTGATGGCGAAGGCGCCGATGACGCCGTCGAAGGAGAAGGACGCGTCCAGGACCTCCAGGTAGAGGAACATGAAGAACGCCGCCTTGCCCGCCAGCTTGACGGGGGACCCGGGCCGCCCCGCCCGTTCCGCCGTCTCCTCCGCCGCCTGTTCGCGCTCCTCCTCGTCCTCGAGGCGTTGCTCGAAGAAGCCGGAGAGACCGCCCACGACCATGTACGTGATCAGACCGGCGACGCCCGCGAGCAGGACCGTCTCCGCCTTGTCGGCGTGCGTGCCGCCGTGCTGGTGGGCGTGGGCGCCGAAGGTGGTCGCGGAGACGAGCAGCACGATCAGGGCGATGCAGACCGACAGCATGTCGATCCTGCCGAGCTTGGCCAGCGGACGCTCCAGCCAGGCCAGCCACTTGATGTCCCGGTCCTCGAAGATGAAGTCGAGGAAGATCATCAGAAGGAACATGCCACCGAAGGCCGCGATCGACGGATGGGCGTCCGTCACCAGCTCCTGATAGCGGTCCTTGTCGGTCAGCGCCAGGTGCACCGCGCTCCAGGGGCTCAGCCGGGCACTGACCGCCACGATCACCACCGGGAAGACCAGCCGCATCCCGAACACCGCGATCACGATGCCCACGGTGAGGAAGATCCGCTGCCAGAAGGCGTTCATCTTCTTCAGGATCCCGGCGTTGATCACCGCGTTGTCGAAGGACAGCGAGACCTCCAGGACGGACAGGATCGCCACGATACCGAGGGCGGTCCAGCCGTCGTAGAGCACGCCCGCGGCCAGGCCCAGGGCCGTGACGGCGAAAGCCCAGCGGAACGTCTTCACAAGCACCGGCCACTCATTCCTGTCGTCGTGCCGTACGGGGCGGCATCACCTGCCAGTGCCCGCCACGCACGTTGTTTACCACGCTGGAGTCGTTCGTTTCCTTGAGCCGTTCGTGTCCCAGGGAGTAGGTTCGCCGCCATGACGGCATCCCGGAACTCCCGGAAACCGGCCACCGCCGACGAGCTGCGCCGGGCGGGACTGCGGGTGACCGCCGCCCGTGTCGCGCTGCTCGAGACCGTCCGGGCGGGGGACCACCTCGACGCCGAGGCCCTCACGTCCGGGGTGCGCCGACGCGTGGGACACGTCTCCCTCCAGGCCGTGTACGACGCCCTGCACGCCCTCACCGCGGCACGGCTCGTGCGCCGTATCGAACCGCCCGGCAGCCCGGCGCGGTTCGAGGGACGGGTCGGTGACAACCACCACCACGTCCTGTGCCGGTCCTGCGGCGCCCTCGCCGACGTCGACTGCGCCGTCGGCGACGCGCCCTGTCTGACCGCCTCGGACGACCGCGGCTTCGTGATAGACGAGGCCGAGGTCATCTACCGGGGCCTGTGCCCCGACTGCTCCACCCCCGGCAGTTCCCCCGCACCCTGATCCGCCCCGTTCGGAAGGATTCCCCTCCCATGTCCGAGAACCACGACGCCATCGTGACCGACGCGAAGACCGAGGAGACGGACGGCTGCCCGGTCGCCCACGGACGCGCCCCGCACCCCACGCAGGGCGGCGGAAACCGTCAGTGGTGGCCGGAGCGGCTCAACCTGAAGATCCTCGCCAAGAACCCCGCCGTCGCCAACCCGCTGGGTGAGGAGTTCGACTACGCCGAGGCCTTCGCGGCCCTCGACCTCGCGGCCGTGAAAAGGGACATCGCCGAGGTGCTGACCACCTCGCAGGACTGGTGGCCCGCCGACTTCGGCAACTACGGCCCGCTGATGATCCGGATGGCCTGGCACAGCGCGGGCACCTACCGCATCAGCGACGGCCGCGGCGGCGCGGGCGCCGGCCAGCAGCGCTTCGCCCCGCTCAACAGCTGGCCCGACAACGGCAACCTGGACAAGGCCCGCCGCCTGCTGTGGCCGGTCAAGAAGAAGTACGGCCAGAACCTCTCCTGGGCCGACCTGCTGGTCCTCACCGGCAACGTCGCGCTGGAGACGATGGGCTTCGAGACCTTCGGCTTCGCCGGCGGCCGCGCCGACGTCTGGGAGGCCGAGGAGGACGTCTACTGGGGCCCCGAGACCACCTGGCTCGACGACCGGCGCTACACCGGCGACCGCGAGCTGGAGAACCCGCTCGGCGCCGTCCAGATGGGCCTGATCTACGTCAACCCGGAAGGCCCCAACGGCAACCCGGACCCGATCGCCGCCGCCCGCGACATCCGTGAGACCTTCCGCCGCATGGCGATGAACGACGAGGAAACCGTCGCGCTCATCGCCGGCGGACACACCTTCGGCAAGACCCACGGCGCCGGCCCGGCCGACGCCGTCGGCGACGACCCCGAGGCCGCCGCCATGGAGCAGCAGGGCCTCGGCTGGAAGAGCACCCACGGCACGGGCAAGGGCGGCGACGCCATCACCTCCGGCCTGGAGGTCACCTGGACCAGCACGCCCACCCAGTGGGGCAACGGCTTCTTCAAGAACCTCTTCGAGTTCGAGTACGAGCTGGAGCAGAGCCCGGCCGGCGCCAACCAGTGGGTCGCCAAGGAGGCACCGGAGATCATCCCCGACGCGCACGACCCGGCCAGGAAGCACCGCCCCAGGATGCTCACCACCGACCTGTCGCTGCGCCTCGACCCGGTCTACGGGCCGATCTCCCGCCGGTTCTACGAGAACCCGGAGGAATTCGCGGACGCCTTCGCCCGCGCCTGGTTCAAGCTGACCCACCGCGACATGGGCCCGAAGTCCCTGTACCTCGGCCCGGAGGTCCCCGAGGAGACCCTGGTCTGGCAGGACCCGCTGCCCGAGCCCGAGGGCGAGGTCATCGACGCCGAGGACGTCGCCACCCTCAAGACCAAGCTCCTCGAGTCCGGCCTGTCGGTGTCGCAGCTGGTGACCACCGCGTGGGCGTCGGCGTCCACCTTCCGCGGGAGCGACAAGCGCGGCGGCGCCAACGGCGCCCGCATCCGCCTCGAACCGCAGCGCGGCTGGGAGGTCAACGAGCCCGACGAGCTGGCGCAGGTGCTGCGCGTCCTGGAGGGCGTCCAGCGGGAGTTCAACTCCGGTTCCGGCGCCAAGAAGGTCTCCCTGGCCGACCTGATCGTCCTCGGCGGCTCGGCCGCGGTCGAGAAGGCCGCCAAGGAAGCCGGCTTCCCGGTGCAGGTCCCCTTCGCCGCGGGCCGCGTGGACGCGACGGAGGAGCACACCGACGCCGAGTCGTTCGAGGCCCTCGAACCGACCGCCGACGGGTTCCGCAACTACCTGGGCAAGGGAAACCGGCTGCCCGCCGAGTTCCTGCTCCTCGACCGGGCGAACCTGCTCACCCTGAGCGCGCCCGAGATGACCGTCCTGGTCGGCGGCCTGCGCGTGCTGGGCGCGGGACACCAGCAGTCCCAGCTCGGCGTCTTCACCCGCACGCCCGGCTCGCTGACCAACGACTTCTTCGTCAACCTGCTCGACCTGGGCACCACCTGGAAGTCGACCTCCGAGGACCAGACCACCTTCGAGGGCCGCGACGCCGCCACCGGCGAGGTCAAGTGGGCCGGCAGCCGCGCCGACCTGGTCTTCGGCTCCAACGCCGAGCTGCGGGCGCTCGCCGAGGTCTACGCGAGCGACGACGCGGGGGAGAAGTTCGTGCACGACTTCGTCGCCGCCTGGGTGAAGGTCATGAACCTCGACCGCTTCGACCTGGCCTGATCCACCCCGCCCCGCCCGGGACGCCCCGGGCGGGGCGAAATCCGGTGGCCGCACGCGGTGCACGGTGCTGGGATGGTCCGATGCTCAGTGACACGCCGGTGACCGTGGACCGGGGGCGGTACCACGACACCGTCACCCCCTGGGAGGAACCGGCCTGGCGTGCCGAGGCCATCGGCTGGATCGAGGCCCGGCTGGCCGCCCACGGCCTGCGGCCGACGGGGCGGTGGCGGGTGCGGCTGCGGCCGTGGTCCGTCCTGCTGCGGCTGTGCGTCGGGGGAGACGCCGCCGTCTGGTTCAAGGCCGGCCCGCCGGCCGGCGCCTTCGAGGGGGCGCTGACCGCCTCGCTGGCCCGCTGGGTCCCCGGGCACGTACTGGAGCCGCTGGCGGTGGACGCCACCCGGGGCTGGTCGCTGCTGCCCGACGGGGGGCCGCTGTTGCGGGACGTGCTCGCCCGCGAACCGGTAGGACCCGGCGACTGGGAGCAACTCCTGCGCCAGTACGCGGCCATGCAGCACGCCCTCACCTCGCGCGCGAGTGAGATCGAACGCCTGGGCGTGCCCGCCGTGCCCGCCGGTGCGGCGGCCGGCGTCCTGGACCGGCTCGACACCGCGCCGCTGTCCGCCCGGGACCGGGCCGCGCTGCGGGAACTGCGCCCCCGCCTGCTGGACTGGTGCGCGGAACTCACGGCCCTGGGTGTTCCCGACTCCCTCGACCACGCGGATCTGCACGACGGCCAGGTGTTCCGCCCCGCGCCCGGCAGGTTCACCTTCTTCGACTGGGGCGACGCCGTCGTCGCCCAGCCCTTCTCCAGCCTCGCCGTCCCCGCCCGCCGCGCCGCCGAACACTACGGGCCGCAGGTGCTGCCGCGCCTGCGCGACGCCTACCTCGAACCCTGGACCGGCCAGGGCCGTACGCCCGCGCAGCTGCGGCGCGCGGTGAGCCTCGCCTGGCGGCTCAGCGCCCTCAACCGCGCCGCCGCCTACGGCAGGCTCTTCCCCGGCGCGTCCGGCGCCGCGACGGCCGCGGCGGGCGCCCGCTGCCTCCTCGAACTGCTGGACGAACCACCGTTGTAGGGAGGGCTCGTCCGCAGGGCGTCCCCGGCGCTCGGGTGCCGTTGTCAGTGGCGGATGCGAGGCTTCGAGTCATGGATGAGGTGGAGTTCATGCGCGGCAGGGTCTACGGCGCCGACCACGACGACCCCGGGCCGCGCGCCGGACGCGTCTACGCGCATCTGGTGGGCGGCCCCCTGGACGGACTGCTGCTGGACGTCACGGACCTCACGGAACAGGAGCGCGCCCGCGGCGTGACCCTGGCGACGGAGATAGGCCGCTACGGCCCGGGCGGCCGCTCCGCCTACACGCCGAGGCCGGGCGACGTCCGCCGCTTGGACTGGCGGGGCGACGTGCCCTGATCCGGCACCACCCCCGTGCCGGCGGTCAGCGCCGCCAGCAGCCAGTCGTGCGCGGACCCGGGCGTCGGTTCCGGTCGCGCGCCCGGAGCGGTGGTCACTTCGGCCACCAGCTCCCAGTAGCCGTCCAGCCGGGGGTCGGCCGCGAGCTGCCCGGCCAGCCGGCGGCGGAAGCCGGGGGTGTCCCGCACCCCGTACGCGCTCGTGTACGAGGCGACGAACGCGTCCAGGGCCTCACCCGGGTGCGGTTCCCGGCCGCGGCGCAGCTGCACCCCGGCCAGCTCGTACGCCTCCGCGAGCCCCGTGTACAGCAGGGCGGCCCCCCGTGCCCCGGCGGCCCGGTGCGCCTCGGGCTGCGGCTGGACGGTGCCCGGACGGCACGGGGCGAGGGTGAGGGCGTTGAGGCGGGCGAAGGCCAGGACCTGGGCCGGGGCGGGCTCGTCCGGTGGCTGCGGGACCGCCACGTCCAGGAACGCGCCGGCCGAGCGGGCCGGCATCCTCGCCGGAAGCCAGCCCCGCCAGAACCGCACCAGCGGGGCCGTGCTCGGCGGGACGGACACGGCACCGATCAACCGCAGCCGGTCGGCCTGTTCGCCGGGCGGGGCCTCCTGCACCAGCCGCAGCGCGGCCTCGCGCCAGCGCAACGCCCTCAACTCCGAGCCGACCTCACGCAGCCGGCCCGCCACCGCGGCCTCCAGCGCCCCGCCCTCGCCGCCCGCCGTGCCGTGCGCGTGCCGCTCGTCGAGGATCCGGCGCACCTCGGGAACGGCCAGGCCGAGGGCACGCAGCGAACGGATCAGCCGCAGCCGGTCGAGCGCCTCCGGACCGTACCGCCGGTGCCCGCCGGCGCTGCGGGACGCCTCCGGCAGCAGCCCCCGGTCCGAGTAGAAACGGACGGTCTTGACCGTGACACCCGCGCCCTCGGCCAGCTCGCCGATGCCGCACAGACCGTCGTTCGAGGTGAACACTTGAACCTCCCTCAGGGGGAGTTCCTACCGTACCGGCGACAGCGGGCCGGTGATCGGGCCGGGCCGCGCCGTGGACGGAGGAGAGAAGACCATGACCGCGTTCATCCTGGTGTCGGGCATGTTCACCGGCACGCACATCTGGCAGGACACCGCCGCGCGCCTGACCGCCCGGGGCGCCGAGGCACACACGGTCGCTCTCACCGGTCTCGACGGACCGCGCGCGGCCGCCGCGCCCGGCGTGGACCTGGAGACCCACATCGCGGACGTGCTCGCGGTGATCGACTCGGTGGGCGCGGCCGGGGACCGGCGGATCGTGCTGGTCGGCCACGACTACGGAATCCACCCGGCGGTCGGCGCCGCCGACCGGCGTGCGGAGCGCGTCGACCGGATCGTCCACCTGGACTCGGGTCTGCCGCGGGACGGCGTCCCCGCCCTGGCCGCCGTGCCCGACCAGTCCCTGCGCGAGCGCCTCGCCGGGGCCGACGGGGCCGACGGGCAGCTGCCGCCCCGGCGCACGAGGAGTGGCCGCGCTGGGGCAGCACCGCGGGCGTACCGGACGCGGCCCTGGACCGGCTCACCGCCCTCGCCGCGCCGCAGCCGCTGGGGACCCTGCTCCAGCCGCTGCGGCTGACCGGCGCCGTCGACCCGGTGCCCACCACCGGCGTGCTGTGCACCGGCAACGGCACGAGCATCGAGCTGGTCCAGATGCTGGTGCGCCTCGGAGATCCCGCGCTGCGCCCCCTGACCGACCCCCGGGTGAGCTTCTTCGAACTCCCCACCGGGCACTGGCCCATGCTGTCCATGCCCGCCGAGCTGACGGACGTACTGCTGCGGGCCGCGGCGGGCGAGGGACACCGGCTGGAGCCGGTCGACGACACCGCGGGGCCCGGCCACCTGCGGCCGTTCCTGATGGACGTGCCCGACGTCCCGAGGGAGCGGCACGGGAACGTCGACCTCTACCTGCCCGACGCCGAGGAACCGCGGCCCGCCGTGGTGCTCGTGCACGGCGGGCCGGTCCCCGCCGACGCCCGGCCCACCCCGCGGGACTGGCCCGGGCTGACGGGGTACGCGCGCTGCGTGGCGGGGGACGGAGCCGTGGGCGTGCTCCTCGACCACCGCCTGCACGACCTCGGCGACTTCGAGCGTGCCGCCGCGGACGTGGCCGCCGCCGTCGAGGCGGTGCGGGCCGATCCACGGGTGGACGGGGACCGGGTCGCGCTGTGGTTCTTCTCCGGCGGCGGCCTGATCGCCGCCGACTGGCTGGACGCCCCGCCGACCTGGCTGCGCTGCCTGGCGGCCACCTACCCCGTCCTGGCGCCGCTGCCGAACTGGGGACTGTCCGAATCCCGCTTCCGACCGGTGCGCGCCGTGGCGAACGCCGGTGCCCTGCCCGTCGTCCTCACCCGGGTGGGACGGGAGATGCCCGAGATCGCCGCCACCGTGGAGGAGTTCCTGGCCGCGGCCAAGGACTGCGGGGCCGACGTGGAGGTGGTCGACGTGCCGCACGGCCACCACGGTTTCGAGACCATCGACTTGACCGACGAGTCGCGCACGGCGGTGCGGCACGCGCTGCGCACGGTGCTGGACCACGTCTTCGGCGGGCACGCACGATGACGGTGGGCGGCGCCCCACCAATCCGGCCTCCGTCCGGTGTCGGATTACCCGCGTGAGCGACCACGACAAGACACCACGGAATCCGTCGGCGAGGACCTGGACCCGCCTCGGGCTGGGCGCACTGAGCGGTCTTCTGGCCGGCGGCGCCGCCCTCGCCGTCGCCGAGTTGGCGGCTGCGGCGGTACGTCCCCGGTCCGGCCCGGTCGTCGCGGTCGGCGGGGCCGCCGTCGACCGTACGCCGACCGCCGTGAAGGACTGGGCGATCCGCACCTTCGGCACCAACGACAAGCTGGTGCTCCAGCTCGGCATCCTCGCCGTGCTGACCCTGTTCGCCCTGGCCCTCGGCGCGTTCGCCGTCCGCCACCGGCGCGCCGGCGCCGCGGGAGTCCTCGTCTTCGGCGTCGTCGGCGCCGCGGCGGCCCTGGGCAGGCCCGACTCCGCCGGTGTCACGGACGCCTTCCCCTCCGTCCTCGGGGCGATAGCGGGAGCGGTGCTCCTGTACCTCCTCGTGGGCCTCCTGCCGGCACCACGCAGAGAGGCGCCGGGGGAGCGGGGCGAGGGCTGGGACCGGCGCCGCTTCGTGATCGCGGCGACCGCCGTCGCGGCGGCCTCGGCCGGGGCTGGCGTCCTGGGCCGGGCCCTGAGCGGCGCGAGCGGGCGGGAGGCGGTCGCCTCCCGCGAGAACATCACCCTCCCGCCGCCCGACTCGGGTGCTCCGGCGGTGCCCCGGCGCGCGCGGGCCAGGGTGGAGGGGGTCAGTCCTTTCACGACTCCCAACAGCGACTTCTACCGGGTCGACACCGCCCTGGTGGTCCCCAAGGTGGACGCCACGGCCTGGCGGCTGCGCATCCACGGCGAGGGGGTGACCCGGGAGAAGACGCTGACCTTCGACGACCTGCTGAGGCGGGAGCTGATCGAGCGGGACATCACCCTCACTTGCGTGTCCAACGAGGTCGGCGGCCCGTACGTCGGCAACGCCCGTTGGATCGGTGTCCGGCTCGCCGACCTGTTGGAGGAGTGCGGCGTCCGGCCGCCGTCGGCGGGCGGTCCGGCGGATCAGCTCGTGGCCCGCTCCGTGGACGGCATGACCATCGGCAGCCCCGTCGAGGACGTCATGGACGGCCGCGACGCGATGCTCGCCGTCGGCATGAACGGCGAACCCCTGCCCTTCGACCACGGCTTCCCCGTCCGCATGGTCGTGCCCGGCCTCTACGGCTACGTGTCGGCCTGCAAGTGGATCGAGGACATCGAACTGACCACGTTCGACTCCTACGAGGCCTACTGGGTCAAGCGCGGCTGGGCCCGCGAGGCGCCGATCAAGACCCAGTCCCGGATCGACACGCCGAAGCCGTTCGCCCGGCCGAAGGCGGGCACGGTGATGGTCGCCGGTGTGGCCTGGGCCCAGCACCGCGGCATCGACAAGGTCGAGATCCGCGTCGACGACGGCCCCTGGGAGGAGGCCGTCCTGGCCGCCGAGGACTCGCGCGACACCTGGCGACAGTGGTCGTACGCCTGGCGGGCCACCAAGGGCGGTCACACCCTCACCGTGCGGGCCACCGACCGGACCGGCGAGGTGCAGACGGACAGGCGCACCCGCACCGTGCCCGACGGCGCCAGTGGGCGGCACTCGGTGGTGGTGACGGTGGACTGACGTCACACCGGACGGCAAGCGTTTTCTGTCCGTTGCCTTGACGTGTACGCGCCGTAGTGAGTTTCATGGGGCAGATGTGGGAGCGCTCCCACGCGTTCGCCGTTCCCCGGTTCCCCCTATCCGCACCACTCAGCCCTGGAGTCGCCGTGCGCCCAGCGAGACGCGATACACCGAGAACCCTCCCGGCCCGCCTGCTGACCGGACTGGCCGCGCTGATCGGGCTGGTCGTCGTCGGCGCCCTCTGTCCGGGCGCGGCCCTGGCCCAGTCGCCCGCGGCGCGGTCCGCCGCGGCCCCGTCGCCCGGCGCGCAGGCGGCGGGACTGCACATCAGTGACGGGCGGCTGCTGGAGGGCAACGGCAACGACTTCGTCATGCGCGGGGTCAACCACGCCCACACCTGGTACCCCGGCGAGACGCAGTCGCTGGCGGACGTCAAGGCGCTGGGCGCGAACAGCGTCCGCGTCGTCCTCTCCGACGGGCACCGCTGGAGCGAGAACGGCCCGGCGGACGTCGCCGCCGTCATCGAGCAGTGCAAGGCCAACCGGCTCATCTGCGTACTGGAGGTGCACGACACCACCGGCTACGGCGAGGACGCCGCGGCCGGCACGCTCGACCACGCGGCCGACTACTGGATCGGCCTCAAGGACGTCCTGGCCGGCCAGGAGGACTACGTCATCGTCAACATCGGCAACGAGCCCTGGGGCAACACCGACCCGGCCGGCTGGACCGAGCCGACGACGGCGGCCGTCAAGAAGCTGCGCGCCGCCGGGCTCCAGCACACGATCATGGTGGACGCCCCCAACTGGGGCCAGGACTGGCAGGGCGTCATGCGGGCCAACGCGCGGTCCGTCTACGACGCCGACCCCACCGGCAACCTGATCTTCTCCATCCACATGTACAGCGTCTTCGACACCGCCCAGGAGATCACCGACTACCTGAACGCGTTCGTCGACGCGGAACTGCCCATCCTCATCGGCGAGTTCGGCGGCCCCGCCGACCAGTACGGCGACCCGGACGAGGACACCATGATGGCCACCGCCGAGCAGCTCGGCCTCGGCTACCTCGCCTGGTCGTGGAGCGGCAACACCGACCCGGTCCTCGACCTGGCGCTCGACTTCGACCCGAGCAGGCTCAGCGGCTGGGGCGAACGCATCTTCCACGGCGTCAACGGCATCGCACAGACCTCCGAGGAGGCCACCGTCTACGGCGGCGGCGCCCCGGACGACACCGAGGCCCCCACGGCACCCGGCACCCCGAGCGCCACCGCGGTCACCGACACCTCCGTAACGCTCGGCTGGGCCGCCGCCACCGACGACACCGCGGTCACCGGATACGACGTCGTCCTGGTCGGCGACGGCGCCGGGACCACGGTCGCCTCCTCGACCACCACCACCGCCACCGTGACCGGACTCACCGCCGCCACCACCTACACCTTCGCCGTCCACGCCCGCGACGCGGCGGGCAACCGGTCCGCCCGCTCGGCGACGGTGGAGGTCACCACCGACGAGGGCGGCGGCACCCCCGACGGCACCTGCTCCGTCGGCTACCGCGTCGTGGGCGAGTGGCCCGGCGGCTTCCAGGGCGAGATCGCCGTCCGCAACACCGGGAGCGCCGCCGTCGGCCCCTGGACGCTCGCGTTCGCCTTCGCGGACGGGCAGAGCATCACCAACATGTGGGGAGGCACCGCCACCCAGAACGCGGGCGCGGTCAGCGTCGCCCCGGCCTCCTACACCGCCACCATCCCGGCCGGCGGCACGGTCACCCTCGGCTTCACGGCGCGCAAGGGCGACACCAACACCGCCCCGGCCGCGTTCACTCTCGACGGGGCCTCCTGCGTCACCACCTGACCGAGGGCGAGGGCAGGGCGCGGGTGAGGAACGTCACCACGACACCTCACGGACGTCGGCCCGGCTCTGCGGCTGTGTCGTCGCGGTGATCTCCGAGCGGTGGCGGCTCGCCGCGAACGTCACCTCCAGCGTCTGCGGCGCGCTCTGCTCCGTACTCACCGTGAAGCCCTGGTTCGGCACCGCCGAGATCAGGCACACCCCGCCGTCGCCGAACCGCACGGTCGCCTTGCCGCCCTCGGACGGCACCGTGTACACGCCCGCGCCGCCCTCCTCGCACCCCGGGGCACCCCCGCCCCCGGGAGACCGCGGGGAAGTGGTGCGGGCGCTCGGCGTCGGCGTGGGGGTCGGCGTCGGCTCGGGCGGCTCCTCGCTGGTGCGGGACGGCGTCGGGCTGGGCGCCCGGCTGGTGGGCGAGGGGCTGGGCGTGGCCGTCACGGTCCTGGAGACGGTCGGCCGGGGCGGGGCCGGGAGCTCCTCGGGTGCCGTCTGCGCGACCGGTGCGGTCGGCCGGGTCGATCCCACCACGAAGTGGATGGTGATGATGACGGCCGTCACACTGGCCGCCGTGCAGGACAGCCAGATGATCAGGTAGCGCAGGAGGCGGGACACGACACCATAGTGACGGACCGGCTAACGTGCCTGCCCATGGCCTCCGTACTTGTCGTCGAGGACGACCCTGTGATCCGGGCCGCGCTGATCGAGGTCCTCACCGGACACGGCTACGCGGTCAAGACCGCACACCAGGGTTTCGAGGCGCTGCGCGACATCACCCAGAGCCCGCCGGACATCGTCGTGCTCGACCTCGGGCTGCCCGACCTCGACGGACTCGACGTGCTCAGGATGATCCGGGGGATATCCCGCGGCCCGGTGCTGGTCGCCACCGCCCGCGACGACGAGACCGAGATCATCCGGCTGCTCAACGCGGGCGCCGACGACTACATGGTCAAGCCCTTCTCCGGCGGCCAGCTCGCGGCCCGGCTCGCCGCCGTGCTGCGCCGCTCCGCGCCCGCCGACCTCCCCGCCGCACGGCCGCCCGTCCTCCGGGTCGCCGACCTCCGCATCGACCCCACCGCGCGCACCGCCCACCTCGGCGGGCAGGAACTGGCCCTCACCCGGCGCGAGTTCGACCTGCTCGCCTACCTGGCCGCCAACGCCGACCAGGTCATCTCGAGGCAGCGCATCCTCACCGAGGTGTGGCAGCAGCCGTACGTCGAGGACCAGACGGTGGATGTCCACCTCTCCGCACTTCGCCGCAAAATGGGTGAGAAGGCGCGAAAGCCGCGCTACCTCCACACCGTGCGAGGGATCGGCATCAAGCTGGTCAGCGCGCCATGAGACGCGCCCTCGCCGGGATCGCCCTGGCCGTCACCTCCATGGTGGCGCTGTCGTTCCTCATCCCGCTCGCCCTCCTCGTGCGCGAACAGGCCCGTGACCGGGTCACCACCGCCGCCGAACAGCGCGCCGCGGCCCTCTCGCCGGTCCTCGCCCTCACCACCCGCCGCGCCGACGTCCAGCAGGCCGTCGCGGAACTCGGCTCCGCCGACCAACTGGTCGTCCGGCTGCCCGACGGCGGCTTCGTCGGCACCCCGCACGCGTCCGAGGAGGCCCTCGACCGGGCCGTACGGGGGCGGGAGACGCTCGCGGTGGACACCGCGGACGGCTGGGCCTACCTGCAGCCCGTCGTCCTGCGGGGCGACCGGGTCGCGGTCGTCGAGGCCTACGTGCCCGCCGCCGACCTCACGCGGGGGGTCACGGCCTCCTGGGGTGTGATGGCACTGCTCGCCGTGGGCCTGGTGGGCGGCTCGGTGCTGGTCGCCGACCGGCTGGGCGCCCGGGTGGTGCGCTCCTCCCGGGGCCTCAAGCGCGCCTCGCTCGCCCTCGGCTCCGGCGATCTCGGGGTCCGGGTGGAACCGGACGGCCCGCCCGAGCTCCAGGAGGCCGGAGCGGCGTTCAACACCATGGCCGACCGGGTCGTCGACCTGCTCGCCGTCGAGCGCGAGCTGGTCGCCGACCTCTCGCACCGGCTGCGCACCCCGCTGACCGCCCTGTACCTGGAGGCCGACCGGATGGGCACGACACCGAGCGCCCGGCGGGTCACGGAAGCCGCCGGGCAGCTCGAACGCGAGCTGGACTCGATCATCGCGGCGGCGCGCACACCCCTGGCGGCGGCACAGCTCGCCGGGACCGGGGCGGGCACGGCGAAACCGTGCGACGTCGCCGAGGTGGTCGCCATGCGCCTGGACTTCTGGTCGGTCCTCGCCGCCCAGCAGGACCGGCCGTTCGAGCGCTCCCTCACTCCGCGTCCGGCCCCCGTGGCCTTCCCCGAGGACGACCTCGCCGCCGTCGTCGACGCCCTGATCGGCAACGTCTTCCGGCACACCCCGCAGGGCACCCGCTTCGTCGTGCGCGTGGAACGCCGGGACCGGCACGTGCGCCTCACGGTCGACGACGCCGGGCCGGGCGTCGCGGACCCCGAGGCGGCCCTCACCCGCGGCGTCAGCGTGGGCGGTTCCACGGGGCTCGGCCTGGACATCGTGGCCCGGGCGGCCCGTACGGCGGACGGCGAACTGACGATCACCCGCGCGCCGCTGGGCGGCGCGCGGGTGACGGTGTCGTTCGCGCTGGCGGACGCGCGGGCGGCCGGGGGGCGGTGACCGGTGACGTCCCGGCGGCGGTGACCGGTGACGCGCCGGCCGCGGCGACCGGCGTCAGCGACCGGTACCGAAGTCCTGCGTCCACCAGGGGCCGCCGTCGCCGAAGTGGACGCCGACGCCCAGCTCCTTGAAGGAGCAGTTGAGTATGTTCTCGCGGTGGCCGGGGCTGTTCATCCAGGCCTCCATCACCGAGGCGGCGTCCGCCTGGCCCTGGGCTATGTTCTCGCCCAGCGCCGACCACTGGTAACCGGCGGCCTCGACCCGGCTCGCCATCGTGGAGCCGTCGGGACCGGTGTGGGACATCACACCGCTGCTCGCCATGACGTCGCTGTAGTCGTCGGCGGCCCGGGTCAGCCTGCTGTTCGCGGTGACCGGGGAGCAGCCCGCCGCGGACCGCTCCTCGTTGACCAGGGCGAGGACCTGTGCCTCGGCACCGCCCGTCGAGCCGGAACCCGAGCCGGAACCCGAACCCGAGCCGGAACCCGCGCCGCCGGACGACCCCGAACCGCTGCCTGACCCGCTGCCACCGGACCGGTCGACGCCGCTCCTCGCGGTGGCCCTGACGGGAGCCTTGGAAGCCGGCGGGGAAGCCTTGGGGGCACTGGTCGCCGGGCTCGCCGTCTTCGCCGGCGTCCTCTTCGGCTCGGCACTCGGGCTCGGCGAGCCGCCGGCCGTGGCGCTCGGACTCGCCGACGCGGAGGCGAGCGGTGCCGCACCGCCTGCCGCTTCCTCGGCGTTCGACGCCTGGTCGGCGGCGTTCGCGGTGACCCGGTCGGAGGCCCCGCCGTCGTCGCCGTCGCCGACGGCCAGGGTGATGCCGACGCCCGCGGTCAAGGTGACGGCACCGAGTGCCAGCGCGGTACCGCGGTTCCTGAGTCCGCCGCGCGGGCGGGCGTGGGAGCGGGACGGGCGAGCGGCTCGGCGGGAACCCATACGCAGGACACCTCGGCTTGTCGGTCGGCTGGCGGAGCCCCCGTACCCGGTGGACGCGACCGCGCCCACCGGGACTGTGGGGGGTGTGCGAGAGCCTAGGACGCCGGCGGCGTGGAAACGCCCGTTCGAAGGTCATCTTCAGAAAGCCTTAAAGGAGCCGCCAAAGTCCGTTGAGGATGCCCGGCGCCCCGTTTCGCCCCGTCCGGTCCCTTACGCGCCCGCCGCCCGCCACCCTCGGTCGGTCCCGGGGCGCTTCAAGGTGAAGGTGGGACACGGGTGCTCGCAGGAGCCCGTCCCGTGCTCCCGATGCTCCGCCGTCCCCCCGTCCCCGGCGCTTACCGTGCCGCACGGCCGGACAGCCTGTCGGCGTGCACCGGCAGGTCGCCGGACACCACCGGCGCGCCCGGGGAACGGGTCCTCCCGCCCACCGGCTCCGGGCGCGCCGTGCACCGACCGAGGAGGTACCGGACATGCCGTCCACCGCCGACGAACGACAGCTGCTCGACGAGCTGTGCGACCTGCTCGCCGCCACGGTCGAGGACCTGACCGCGGAGGAGATCGGTCCCGACTCCTCGCTCCAGGACGACCTGGGCGTCGACTCGCTGGCCCGGCTGGAACTGGTCGCCGCGATCGAGGACCGCTGGCAGATCGAGGTCCCCCAGGAGCAGGCGGACCGGCTCACGACGGTGCGGCAGATCGCCGCCCACCTCGCCGAGGCCGTCGCCGCCCCCGCGGGCGGCACCGCGTGAGTCCACGGCACGCGGCCGGCCCGGCCCCCGAGGAGCGGGCCGCCGTCGTCACGGGGCTGGGACTGACCACCGCGCTGGGCGGCGACGTCCCCACCACCTGGCGGGCCCTGCTGGACGGCGTGTGCGGCGTCGAACGCGTCGACTTCGGCGAGCCGGCCGGGCCCGCACAGGTGTACCTGGCGGCCCAGGTCGCGGTCGACCCCGGGACGGTCCTGTCGTCCGCCAAGGCGGCGCACTGCGACCGCTCGGCGCAGTTCGCCCTCGTGGCCGCCCGCGAGGCCGTTCGCGACGCGGGGTTCCCCGACCCGTCCGCGCTCGCCGGGGACGGCTCGCGGGTGGCCGTGGTCGTCGGGGTGGGGCTGGGCGGCCTCACCAGCGTCCTGGAGCAGAACCACCGCCTGCGGACGCAGGGCGCGGGGCGGGTGAGCCCGCGCACCATCCCGGTCATGCTGCCCAACCACCCGGCCGCCGAAGTGGGGCTCCTGGTGGGCGCGAAGGCCGGGGTGCACGCCCCCGTGAGTGCCTGCGCCGCCGGTGCCGAGGCCCTCGCCCAGGCCCTCGGCATGATCCGGGACGGGCGCGCGGACATCGTGGTCGCGGGCGGAACCGAGGCCGCGCTGCATCCGCTGGCCCTGGCCGGGTTCGCTCGCCTGAAGGCCCTCTCCCGGCGCCACGACGATCCGAAGGGGGCCTCCAGGCCCTTCGACGCCGACCGGGACGGCTTCGTGATGGGGGAGGGCGCCGGCATGCTCGTGGTCGAGAGCGCCGCGCACGCCGCCGCCCGCGGCGCCCGCGTCCACGGCCGGCTCACCGGGGCGGGCATCACCAACGACAGCCACCACGTGGCCCAGCCGGCGCCCGGCGGTACGGGCTGCGCGGCGGCCGTCGACGCCGCACTGCGCGACGCGGGGCTCGTGCCGGAGCAGATCCAGCACGTCAACGCCCACGCCACCGCCACACCGCTCGGCGACCTCGGCGAGGCGCAGGCGCTGCACAGTGTCTTCGCCAAGGGGGTGGACGACGTCACGGTCAGCGCCACCAAGGGGGCCTTCGGGCACACCCTCGGTGCCGCCGGAGCCATCGAGGCCGTCCTCACCGTCCTCGCCCTGCGGGACAGGACGGCACCGCCGGCCTGCAGCCTCGAACGGGTCGACCCCGAGATCGGCCTGAACGTCGTCGGCCGCGACCCGGCGGCACTGCCCTCCGGGCCCCTCGCGGCCGTCAGCACGAGCATGGGCTTCGGCGGGCACAACGTCGCGCTCGCCTTCGCCGACGCCTCATGACGGAGGACCGGCCGGCCCCCACCGGCGGCACACCGCGCACCGTGCTGATGTGCCCCGGCCAGGGGGCCTACCTCCCCGGCGCCCTGCGCCACCTGAGCGGCGTCCCGTCGGTCTCGCGGGTGCTGGGGACGGTCGACGCCCACAGCACCGCACTCGGCTCCGCCCGCACCCCCGTCGGCCGTCTCCTCACCGACAGCGCCGCGCCCGACCCCGACCTGCTCGTGCGTACCGACCCCCTCGCCTTCGACCTGGCCACGTACGCCGCCGTGGTCGCCTCCGCCGCCGTCCTGCTCGATCTCGCGACGCCGCCCGTCCACGCGGTGCTCGGCCACAGCGTGGGCGACCTCGCGGCGCTCACCGTGGCCGGGGTCATCACGATCGACCAGGGCGTGCGGCTGCTGCACGTCCGCGACCGGCTGCTGCGCGACGCCGCGCTGCCGGCGGCGGGCCTGCTGGCCACCGACCTGACCGCCGAGCTGGCGGCCGACCTGCTGCGCGCCGAGGGCCTGCCGCAGGTGCGGATCGCCGCCCGCAACGCCCCCGGCCAGACCGTCCTCGCCGGACCCGACGACCAGTTGGCCGCCGTCCGGAGCGCGGCCCTGGCGCTCGGCCGTCGCGCCACCCCGCTGACCAGCCGCACCGCCTACCACCACCCCCTGCTCGCCGAGGTGCAGCGGGCCTTCCGGCGCCTCCTGCGCGCCCAGCCCGTCGCCCCGCCCGCGCTCCCCGTGTACACGGCCGCCGCGCCGGGGCCCGCCCGCACCCCGGCCCAGCTGCGCACGGTGGCGGCCGCCCACCTCGCCGAGCCGCTGGCCTTCCACCGGACGCTGCGCGCGCTGCGCCTGGCCGGATTCACCACCTACCTCGACAGCGGCCCCCGGGCGCTGCTGAGCACCCTGGCCCGGGCCGGCCTGCCCGGCTGCACCACCGCCGCCCCCTCCCGCACACCGGCCGGCCTCGACCGCATCCGCCTGCGCCTGACTGCCGCCCTGCGGTGACGCGGCCGGGAGTGGCCCGGCTCACATGGCGTACGGAGGGCGGCGCCGACACCATGGTCTCGTCACCCGGCAGGCTGAAGGGATCAAGAATGTTCCGCAAGGTGCTGGTCGCCAACCGCGGTGAGATCGCGATCCGTGCGTTTCGGGCGGGCTACGAGCTCGGCGCGCGCACCGTCGCCGTCTTCCCGCACGAGGACCGCAATTCGCTGCACCGGCTCAAGGCCGACGAGGCCTACGAGATCGGGGAGCAGGGGCATCCGGTCCGCGCGTACCTCTCCGTGGAGGAGATCGTGCGCGCCGCCCGCCGTGCGGGGGCCGACGCCGTCTACCCGGGCTACGGCTTCCTTTCCGAGAACCCCGAACTCGCCCGCGCCTGCGAGGAGGCCGGGATCACCTTCGTCGGTCCCAGCGCCCAGATCCTGGAACTGACCGGCAACAAGGCGCGGGCGGTGGCCGCCGCCCGGGAGGCCGGAGTACCCGTGCTCGGCTCCTCGGCGCCCTCCACCGACGTGGACGAACTGGTGCGCGCCGCCGACGACGTCGGCTTCCCCGTGTTCGTCAAGGCGGTCGCGGGCGGCGGCGGGCGCGGCATGCGCCGCGTCGAGGAACCCGCCCAGCTGCGCGAGGCCATCGAGGCCGCCTCCCGCGAGGCCGCGTCCGCCTTCGGCGACTCCACCGTCTTCCTGGAGAAGGCGGTCGTCGAGCCCCGCCACATCGAGGTGCAGATCCTCGCCGACGGCGAGGGCGACGTCATCCACCTCTTCGAGCGGGACTGCTCGGTGCAGCGCCGCCACCAGAAGGTCATCGAGCTGGCGCCCGCGCCCAACCTCGACCCGGCCCTGCGGGAGCGGATCTGCGCCGACGCCGTGAACTTCGCCCGGCAGATCGGCTACCGCAACGCGGGCACCGTCGAGTTCCTCGTCGACCGGGACGGCAACCACGTCTTCATCGAGATGAACCCGCGCATCCAGGTCGAGCACACGGTCACCGAGGAGGTCACCGACGTCGACCTGGTCCAGTCCCAGCTGCGCATCGCCGCCGGCCAGACGCTGGCCGACCTCGGCCTCGCCCAGGAGAACATCACCCTGCGCGGTGCCGCACTCCAGTGCCGCATCACCACCGAGGACCCGGCCAACGGCTTCCGTCCGGACACCGGGCAGATCAGCGCCTACCGCTCGCCGGGCGGCTCCGGCATCCGGCTCGACGGCGGCACCACCCACGCCGGTACGGAGATCAGCGCGCACTTCGACTCGATGCTGGTCAAGCTCTCCTGCCGGGGACGGGACTTCACCACCGCGGTGAACCGGGCCCGGCGTGCGGTCGCCGAGTTCCGCATCCGCGGCGTCGCCACCAACATCCCCTTCCTCCAGGCGGTCCTGGACGACCCCGACTTCCAGGCCGGCCGGGTCACCACCTCGTTCATCGAACAGCGCCCGCACCTGCTGACCGCCCGCCACTCCGCCGACCGCGGCACCAAGCTGCTCACCTACCTCGCCGACGTCACGGTGAACAAGCCGCACGGCGAGCGCCCCGAGCTGATCGACCCGCTGACCAAGCTGCCGACGGTGCCCACCGGTGAACCCCCGGCCGGTTCCCGCCAGTTGCTGGCCGAGCTGGGGCCGGAGGGGTTCGCCCGCCGACTGCGCGAGTCGTCCACCATCGGCGTCACCGACACCACCTTCCGCGACGCCCACCAGTCGCTGCTCGCCACCCGGGTGCGCACCAAGGACATGCTCGCCGTGGCGCCCGTCGTCGCCCGCACCCTGCCCCAGCTGCTGTCCCTGGAGTGCTGGGGCGGCGCCACCTACGACGTCGCCCTGCGCTTCCTCGCCGAGGACCCCTGGGAGCGGCTGGCCGCGCTGCGCGAGGCGGTGCCCAACCTCTGCCTCCAGATGCTGCTGCGCGGCCGCAACACCGTGGGCTACACCCCGTACCCGACCGAGGTGACCGACGCCTTCGTGCAGGAGGCCGCCGCCACCGGCATCGACATCTTCCGCATCTTCGACGCCCTCAACGACGTCGAGCAGATGCGGCCCGCCATCGAGGCCGTACGGCAGACCGGCACCGCCGTCGCCGAGGTCGCGCTCTGCTACACCGCCGACCTGTCCGACCCCTCCGAGCGGCTCTACACCCTCGACTACTACCTGCGGCTCGCCGAGCAGATCGTGAACGCCGGAGCGCACGTGCTGGCGGTCAAGGACATGGCCGGTCTGCTGCGCGCACCGGCCGCCGCGACCCTGGTCTCCGCGCTGCGCCGGGAGTTCGACCTGCCGGTCCACCTGCACACCCACGACACCACCGGCGGCCAGCTCGCCACCTACCTGGCCGCGATCCAGGCGGGCGCCGACGCCGTCGACGGCGCGGTGGCGTCCATGGCCGGGACCACCTCGCAGCCGTCCCTCTCGGCGATCGTGGCCGCCACCGACCACACCGAGCGGCCCACCGGCCTCGACCTCCAGGCCGTCGGCGACCTGGAGCCGTACTGGGAGAGCGTCCGCAAGGTCTACGCCCCCTTCGAGGCGGGTCTGGCGTCCCCGACCGGCCGGGTCTACCACCACGAGATCCCCGGCGGCCAGCTCTCCAACCTGCGCACCCAGGCCGTCGCGCTCGGCCTCGGCGACCGCTTCGAGGACATCGAGGCGATGTACGCCGCCGCCGACCGGATGCTGGGCCGCCTGGTCAAGGTCACCCCGTCCTCCAAGGTGGTCGGCGACCTGGCCCTGCACCTGGTCGGCGCCGGTGTCTCCCCGGCCGACTTCGAGCAGGACCCCGACCGGTTCGACATCCCGGACTCGGTGGTCGGCTTCCTGCGGGGCGAGCTGGGCACCCCGCCCGGCGGCTGGCCCGAGCCGTTCCGCAGCAAGGCGCTGCGGGGCCGCGCCGAGGCCAAGCCGCTCGCCGAGCTGTCCGAGGACGACCGCGACGGCCTCGGCAAGGACCGCCGGGCGACGCTCAACCGGCTGCTGTTCCCGGGACCGGCCCGGGAGTTCGACACCCACCGCGCCTCGTACGGCGACACCAGCGTCCTCGACAGCAAGGACTTCTTCTACGGGCTGCGTCCGGGCAAGGAGTACACGGTCGACCTCGACCCCGGTGTCCGGCTGCTCATCGAGCTGCAGGCGGTCGGCGACGCCGACGAGCGGGGCATGCGCACCGTGATGTCCTCCCTGAACGGCCAGCTCCGCCCCATCCAGGTCCGCGACCGGTCGGCCGCCACCGACGTCCCGGTGACGGAGAAGGCCGACCGGGCGGACCCCGGCCACGTCGCGGCGCCGTTCGCCGGGGTGGTGACCCTCGCCGTCGCCGAGGGCGACGCGGTGGAGGCCGGTGCCACCGTGGCCACCATCGAGGCGATGAAGATGGAGGCCTCCATCACCGCCCCGAAGTCCGGCACGGTGGCCAGGCTCGCCATCAACCGCATCCAGCAGGTCGAGGGCGGCGACCTCCTCGTCCAACTCGCCTGAGCACGGTTCCCTTCACCCGGTGGGTGACGCGCCCCGCACCGCTGCGGGGCGCGTCGTCCCTCACGGGAACTGGACGACCTTGGACGGCACGGTGTCCGTCCCCGACGTGGCCGCGCCGGTGTCATTGACGACATGGCGGTACTGGCCCATGCCGCCCAGCGAGATCACCTGGAGGTTGCGCATCCTGACCCCCGGCTTGACCGGCACCTGGAACCCGTGGTGCTGGACGATGCCCGGGTCGGCGGTGAAGTTGCAGTAGCTGCCCAGCGCCACCGCGTCGTGCACGTTCACCGAGTCGGCGACCTTGTAGGCCGCGTAGCCGACGATGCCGTCGTGGGTGATGGCGGCCTCGTTCGGCGCGTCGTAGGCCTTCTCGTTCTGGAAGAAGATGGTCCGGCCGCGTTCGCCGCTCCAGTAGACGTCGTACTTGTTGAAGTGCTCGACGAACAGCCCCGTCGCGAGCACGTCGTCGCCGTTGACCCTGAGGCCGTAGTCGGCGCGGTTGGTCTCCCAGCCGACGCCCTCACCGTGGTCGGCCCGCCAGATCCAGGTGTGGTCGATGATCACGTCGTCGCTCTCGACCACGACGGAGTCGGTGGCCTTGCCGGGTCCCGCGCCGCCGACGCGGATGAACACGTCCTGCATGGTGGTGGGGTTGGCGGCGTGGTCGGCGTTCCCGCCCGGCGTCCCGATCCGCAGCAGCGTGTCGGAGTTCACCGGACCCGCGTCGATGAGGAAGCCCGCGAGCCGCACACCGTCGACGTCGGCCACGTGCATGGCGTCGACGCCGCCGTCCGGAATGATCGTGGCCAGACCGAGGCCGAGTACGACGGTGTTGGCGCGGTCGACCTCGATGGTCTGGTCGATGTGGTAGACCCCGGGCGTGAACAGCAGGTTGAGACCCTGGTCGAGCGCGGCGTTGATGGTCGCCGCGGTCGCGCCGGGCTTGACGACGTAGAACTGGCTGAGCGGCAGCGAGGTGCCACCGGCGTTGGCGGGCCAGGAGACGCCACGCGCGTTGGTGCGCTTGGCGGGGACCCGCACCTTGTACTCGTTGCCGTCCAGGTACAGGAACGGCTTCTCGCGCGAGACGGGCGTGGTGTCGAGCGTCGTGTACGGGCCGGTCTCGAAGTTACCCGCCGGGGCGCCCTCGACACCCGTGAACGTCATGTTCCAGACGCCGTTGGTCCAGCCGCCGACCGAGCTGTCCCGGGTGTACCACTGCTGCTGGGAGTAGGGGCCGACGGTGCCGTCGATCTTCGAGTCGGCGATGTAGCCGCCGGAGGCCCAGCCGTAGCCGTTGGGGGCGAGGTTGAGACCGCCCTTGACGTGGATGCGCCGGAACGGGGCGGCCTGGGCGACGGCCCACCGGTCGGTGCCGTTGGACGGCGTGATGGCCAGGTTCTCGGCCGAACGCCAGAAGTTCTGCGTCGCGTTGCCGTTGAACCAGCCGGCGTCCACGGTGATGTCACCGTTGATCTGCGTGTCGTCCGGGTTGAGGCCCAGACCGGAGACGGAGGTGTAGAAGCCCAGTTGGGCGTTGATGCCGTTGTAGGTGCCCGGCTTCAGCAGGAACTGGTAGCGCCCGCCGCCGAACTGGTTCGCCTCCTGCTGGGCGAAGACCTGGTCGAACTTCTGCTGGAGGTTCGGCGTGGACGGGTCCACGACGATGACGTTCGGTCCCAGGTCGCCGCCGCCCTCGACCGGGGGAGTGCCGGTGGTGCCGGTGTGCACGGCGACCTCCCACAGCGAGTAGCCGTAGCCCGTGGCGCGGGCCGTGCCGTGGACGCGGACGTAGCGGCCCGAACCGCTGACGTCGTAGGAGGCCTTGCCGCCGGTGGCGCCGGTGACGCTCTTCAGCGTCTGCCAGCTCTGCCCGTCCGCGGAGGCCTCGATGCGGAAGTCCTTGGCGTAGGCGGCCTCCCAGTTCAGGTCCACCTTGCACAGGTCCTTCACGGCGCCCAGGTCGACCCGCACCCACTGCGGGTCGGAGGCCTGGCTGGACCAGCGGGTGCCGGTGTCGCCGTCGAAGGCCGCGGCGGCCGGTGTCCCGGCGTTCTCCACGGAGGAGGCGGCGGCGGGCCTGCCCTGCGCGGCGTTGGCGGTGCCGCAGGAGCCGCCCGGGGCGGTGCCGCCGGTGGTGCCGAAGACCTGGAACTCCCACAGCGAGTAGCCCCAGGGGGTGGCCCGGTGGACGCCCTGCATACGGACGTAGCGGCCCTGGCCCGAGACGTCGAGGGCGTCGGTGCCGCCGTCGCCGCCGGTGACCGTCTTCGCGTCGGTCCAGGTGCTCCCGTCCTGGGAGAGCTGGATCTTGTAGTCCTTGCCGTAGGCGGCCTCCCAGTCGAGCACGACCCGGGTGACGGAGGCGGTGGCGCCGAGGTCGACCTGGAGCCACTGGTCGTCGCTCGCGGCCGACGACCACCGGGTGGCCGTGTCGCCGTCGACGGCGTTCTGCGACGGCGTGCCGGCGTTCTCGGCCGAGGACGACGTGGCCGTCCGGCCCTGGGAGAGGGGAGTGTCGGCCGCGGTGGCCGTCATCGGAGCGGGGAGGGTGACGAGCGCCGCCGTGGCGACGAGCGCGACACCCATGGATCTCAGTCTCATGCGTGAGCTTTCTGCGGGTGCGGACAGGACCGACCAACCGCTGTGTGCAGCGGCTTAGTTCAAGGTGTGATTTAAGTGGTGAGGCTTCGATCCGGCAAGAGTCCGCACAGGAGTTGTCGCCGTTCAGTGTTCGAGCGGGGCCCGCAGCGCGGGATCCGACGCGGCCCGCCACACCCCGGGCAGCTCCCGCTGCCGGGCTTCCGCGCCCGCCCGTTCCCGGCCATGCAGCACCCCCCAGGTGAACGCCGACTCGCCCGCCGCGTGGGCGGCCACCGCCAGCCGGCGCAGGGTGTCCTGGGCGACCACGGCGTCCTGGTGCTCGCCGAGCAACTGCTGCACCGCCTTGGCCTGCTTGCCGAGCCGGGCGACGGGCTTGCCGAGCGCGGGACGCGCGACCTCGGCCGCGTAGCGCAGCCTCTTGGCCGCCTTGCGCGCCTCGTGCAGCTCCGTCTCCCGGGACCGGCCGGACGGCTGCGCGAGCGCGAGGTCCATGCGCCCGGCGAGACGGCGGTACTCCTTGAGCACCGCCCGGGCCATCGTCCGGGCCGGTTTCCGCCCGGCCCCGGAGCGCAGGGGCGGGTGCCGGACCAGTGCGTCCAGAGCGTCCAGGAGGCGCAGATGACGCGGGCTGTCCAGGGCCTTCCGCGTCCGGGACCGCACGTCCTCGTCCCGGGACACGTCCCACACCCGCAGCCGGGCGGCGACGGGGCCGAGCACCAGCTCGTCGGGGAGCCCGTCCAGCGACGCTCCGATGCGTTCGCGCAGCACCTCCTGGTCCCGCGCGGCGCCCAGCTCGCCCGCCAGCCACCGGAGTTCCGCGGCCACGGGATCGGTGACCCGCCGGTCCAGCACCGACCGGTACGAACGCAGGCAACCGCGCAGCCGGCGGCACGTGACGCGCATCCGGTGCACCGCGTCGGGCAGCTCGCGGCGCACCGCCGGGTCCAGGTCCACCAGCACGCCGACCTGCTCGCGCAGGTAGGAGAGCACGTACGAACCGGAGGACCCGGCGACCCCTCCGGCGGGCGGCCGGCGCACGCCCGCCTCGCCCACGCCGGTGTCCCGCAGCGCCCGGGCGAGCTTCGACGGACTGTCGGCCCGGACGATCCCCTTCTTGCGGAGCTTCTTCTCCACGGTGTCGAGCAGTCCGGCAGGGACACCCTCGGCGAGTTCGACCTCCAACTCGCCCCACTCGGCACGCCCGCCGCCCGCCGCCGTCGCGTCCGCCCGCACCTCGTCGAGGCTCAGCTCGGCCAGCACCCCGCCCTCGGCGTCGAGCAGCCGCCGCACGGCCCGGGTGGACCGGATCCGCACCACCGGACGCAGCGGGGCGCCCCGCGTGCGGGACAGCACCAGCTCGCGCAGCGCCGCGGGCACGTCGTCCGACAGCGGGGCCCACACCTCTTCGCGGGTGTCCCCGGTGAGCGGCAGCTTCAGGTGCCAGCCCGCGTCGGGACCGCCCGTACGGCGGCGCAGGGTGGCCGAGGACCCGGCGAGCCGCAGATCCACCGTGTCGTGGTACACGGCGTCGAGCTCCTCGGGCCCGGCCGCGGTGACCGAGGCGACGGGTCCGACGCCGGTGAGGTCCGGCAGCCCGGCGAGGCCGTCGGAGGGCGGCTCGTACTTCCGTTCTGTCTCGCGCTTCGACTGGGTCATGTTGAGGTTCTCGACACGATCCGCCGGATCAAACCCCGTTCGCCACGACCCAGGGGCGCGGATCGGTGTAGTACCCGTCGAGGATGACTTCGAAATGCAGGTGCGGGCCGGTCGACAGGCCGGTGGAGCCGACCCGTCCGATCGGCGCCCCGGCCTCCACGGTCTGCCCCACCGACGCCCCCAGGGAGGAGAGGTGGCTGTAGGTCGTCTCCACCCGCTTGCCCTGGATGGTCCCGTGGTCGATCACGATGCGATTGCCGTACGCGCTGGTGAGCGCGGCGAACACGACGCGGCCCCGCCGTGCCGCCACGACCTGCGCGCCCTGCGGCGCGGCGAAGTCCACGCCGGTGTGCAGCTTGGTCACCCCGGTCAGCGGGTGCTCCCGCGACCCGAAGGGCGAGGT
This sequence comes from Streptomyces rubrogriseus, assembly GCF_027947575.1. Lineage (NCBI taxonomy): Bacteria > Bacillati > Actinomycetota > Actinomycetes > Kitasatosporales > Streptomycetaceae > Streptomyces > Streptomyces rubrogriseus. The sequence continues at coordinate 3,780,870 of NZ_CP116256.1, forward strand.
GATGGTGAGCGGGCTCACCGGCGCGGTCAGCAGGGCACCGGCCGGCCCGCCCGAGCCGTCGGCGGAGTCCTCCCGGTCCAGCGCCTCGTACCGCGGCACCAGGGCCTGGACCTCGGTGAGGTACGTCTTGGCCGCCGCGGGTACCCGCCCCGCCCCGGTCACGGCGTCGGGTCCCACGGCGTACGCGGCGAGGGTCAGCTCCACGAGGTCGCCGTTGACCCGCCCCTCGGTGCGCAGCCCGGTGACCTTCTCGGCCAGGGAACAGTCCCGCCGGCCCAGCGCCATGATGGCGTCCGCCGGATCGCGGGGCGAGGAGTGCCCGTTGCCGTCGTCGTCCTTGCCCCAGGTCCGCCACTCGCTGTCGGTGAACGCGGCGATGCCCTTCTGGCCCGAGAGGTCGTCCGAGTCGTCGCTCCAGCCCGAGAGCTGGTCGATCTGCGCGGCGAGCACCGACGGCTCCAGGACGGTGCACGCCGAGGCGGCCTTGCGCAGCCACGGGACGTAGGAGGGGTCGAGGTCGGCCGCGGCCGACGCCTTGGCGTCCGAGTCGTCGGGCCACGGGTCCGGCAGCCCGCCCAGCGCGACGAAGGCGGCCACACCGGTGACGGTCACGAGAGCCGGCAGCAGCAACAGGGTGACGGGGCCCGGTCCGCGGCGCTTTCGCCCGGGGCCGGGCTCGGGGCCTTCCGGCCGCTCCGGTTCCTGCCGTGGGTCGTCCGTGTCGTCGGCCGTCGGCGCCACGGTCAGCCGCTCGTCGTTCATCTGGCCGCTCGCCGGGACGTGTTGCTCACGAGGCGACGCTATCGCCACCCCTGTGCCGACGTCACGAGCCGCCGAGGCAGAAGGAGATGCCCGAACGGGCACCCGCGTCAGGGCGGCGAGGGCCGGACGGCGAGGACCGCGATGTCGTCCGCGCTGTCCGCCCCCAGGCCGATCAGCAGCTCGTCGCAGAACGTGTCGAGGGGCTCGCGGGCCAGGTCGGCGGCGTGCCGGCGCAGCCGGTCGAGGGCCTCGTCGAGGGCTTCGTCGCGGCGCTCGACGAGGCCGTCCGTGTACAGCAGCAGCGTCGAGTGGGCCGGCAGCGCGTCACGGGCCGTGCCGCGGGACGCGTGGGGGTCCATGCCGAGCAGCAGCCCGGCACCGCTGTCGAGGTAGCGGGTCCGGCCGTCCCGGGTGGTGAGCAGCGGCGGCAGATGGCCGGCCGAGGAGTGCGTCAGCTCCCAGGGGCCCTCGGGGGGACCCTTGATCAGGCCGTAGACGCAGGTGCCGGTCGCCTCCCGATGGAGACTGTGGTTCGCCAGGTCCAGCCGGCGCAGTACCTCCGCGGGCGGCTCCTCGCGGTCCACGGCGATGCCGCGCAGCATGCTGCGCAACTGGCTCATCGCGATGGCCGCGTCGAGGTCGTGCCCCGTGACGTCGCCGATGACCAGCGCGGTGTTCCCGCCGGGCAGGACGAAGCTGTCGTACCAGTCCCCGCCGACCTGCGCGGTGGTCGAGGAGGCGGCGTACCGGGCGGCCAGACGCAGGCCCTCGACCTTCGGCAGCACCGGCAGCAGCGAGCGCTGGAGCCGTTCGGCGATGGAGCGGGTGTCCTGGTACAGGCGGGCGTTGTCCACCCCGAGCGCGAGGCTGTGCACCAGGTCGTCGACCAGCGTCAGGTCCTCCTCGGTGAACGGCCGCCCGCGGGGCGCGCGGGCGAGGGTCAGGGCACCGAAGATCTTGCGGCGGGCCCGCAGCGGGGCGACGACGGCGCTGCCCGCCCCCAACTCCCGGAACAGGTCGGCATAGGCCCGGTCCAGCGCGCTCCCGGTCTGCCCCGGCTGCGGGGCGCCGGAGAGCAGGAGGGGCCCGGCGCCGCGCAGCACCCGGGCCAGCGGGCCGCGCGATTCCTCGGAGAGCCCGGGGAGCATGCCCTCGTACGCCCCCGGGCGCAGGGCCCGGGGATCGCGGTGGACGACACACGCCCGGTCCACCCGGGCGTCGGCGGTGAACAGGTCCACCACGCACCAGTCGGCCAGCCGCCGCGTCAGCAGCCGGCCGGCGCGCTGGAGGCCCTCGTCCAGCTCCAGGGTGTTGTTGAGCTGCGCCCCCAGCTCGGCCAGGAGGGTGAGCCGGTCCAGCGCCGACATACCGCCCCGGGCACCGGGCGTCCTGATCCCCGTCGGCGGCACGGTGGGCGACCGGCCCCCGTCCGGCTCCCCGACCGCCGCCTCCCGGATCCTGCCGGGAGTCCTCGGTCCGTCGAGGAACGTCGTCGCCCTCGGGACGAGCTGTGCGACGAAGACGGTGCGGCCGTCGGCCGTCTCCTGCGTCTGGATGTACAGCCGCACCGGGATGAGCCGGCCGTCACGGTGCAGCGCCGGAAGCGGCACCGAGCGCCCCACGATGCGGGTGCGGCCGGTGAGCAGCATCGAGGTGAACGCCGCCGTGTGCCGCTCGCGCAGGTGTTCGGGGATGAGGGTGGTGAGACGGCGTCCGACGAGCTGGTCCGGCTCCCAGCCCAGCAGGTCCGCCGCGGCCCCGTTGGTCGCCACGATCCGGTTGCCCTCGTCGGCGGCGACGGTCGGCATCCTGCTGGCCCGCACCTGGCCGACGTCCCACGGGACGAGTTCGGCGGAGCTGACCTCCGGCGCGCGGGGGACCACGGTCCACGCGGTGGGCCGGTCCCCGGCCAACTGCCCGGCGATCTCGTCGAAGAGCCAGTTCTGGAAGGCCCGGCCGCGGGGCAGGGCCGGAAGCGTGAGCAGCCGCTCCTCCCCGGCGCGCGCCTCGGCCAGGTCCAGTACGCGGCGCAGTGCCCGCACCGCCGGCAGGGCGTCGGCCGACAGCGGGAGGGGCAGGGCGCGCAGACCGGACTCGGGGGCCGGTGCCTCCAGCGCGGCCGACACACCGGCGCTGATCACGTTGTTGACGTCGTTGGCCGCGACGAGGTCCTCGGGCGGCACCCCGAGGAGGTCTCCCGCGGACGCGGCGAGGGTCAGCTCGCGCAGCACCGCGTGCCGGTGCTGGCGGCACGCGGACTCCAGGGCGGTCGGCATGTCGACCAGCGTCACGGTCCGTTCGGCGGGCCGCGGCGGCGCGGCGGTCTCCCACCCGGCCGACGGCGGCGCCGGACCGTCGTGCCACAGCTCGAACCACACCGTCTTGCCCCCGTCGCCACTGTCCGCCCCGAACCGCGAGGCCAGCTGCTCCACCAGTGCGAGACCCTGCCCCGTACCGGCGTACGGCGAGCAGCGCTGCGGTACGAGGCCACGGCCCGGCCGCCGGTCCCCGACCCGTACGCGCACCCGGCCCTCCAGACGCGCCACGCTCACCTCGACCTCGGTGCGCGCGTGCAGCACCGCGTTGGTGACCAGCTCGCTGACCAGGAGCTGGGCCGTGTCCACCAGGTCACGGGCGGCACCGTCCAGCGCGCCGCGCACGAACCGGCGGGCCGCCGCCACGCTTGCCGGCCCGTCGGAGAAACGCCGTGACACCGCCGCCGGCGGATCGGGGCAAACCATGACCCCAGTGTGTTGCCGCACGGCCCGTCCCGCAGCGCGCGCCGTCGCCGCGCTTCCCGCTCCCGGCGACGCTCCTGTCCGCCGGTCGGGTGACGGCACCCGGTGCGAGCCCGGGGCGGAGCCCGCCGGGACCGGCCGGGTACGGGAGTTCGTACCGGCCGGGGGACGCGCCGGGTCTGGCAGGCGGCCGATTACTCCGATAGCTTGCTGGTGCGGCCCCGCGTTCTCCCCCGTACGCGGGGCCGCACCAGCACGGCCGGGCACCGGCTCAGGGGGCGAGTACGCCTCGCAGCCCCGGCTGCAGCCGGTCCCCATGGGCCCGGACCATGTCGTCGCACAGCTGCCAGATCTCCTCGACCCGCAAGGTGGCCGCCGTCGCCGGGTCGGCCATCGCCGCGTGCCTGATGTGCCGCGGGTCGTCCTCCGTCGCCGCCCGCACCACCAGGTCGGTGGTGCTGAGGTAGGCCCGGTTGAGGGCGGCGAGCTGCGGGGGCAGCGCACCGACGCGGGTGGGCTGGAGGCCCGCGGAGTCGACCAGGCACGGCACCTCGACGGTGCCCCGGGCGGGCAGGTTCTCGATCAGACCGTGGTTCGGCACGTTGCCGTAGACCGTGCGGGGCGTGCCGGTCACCATGCTGTGGATGATCTGCGGCGCGTACTCCATGGTGCCCTCGACGGTGAGCGGCGCGCCGCACGCCAGCGCGTCGCGGGTCCGCTCGTACTCGGCCACGTTCTCGTCCACGATGCCCAGATAGGCACCGACGGGCAGCCGCAGCCGCTCGACCTCGCTGTCGTGGTGCAGGTACCAGGGCACGTACTCGGAGGAGTGCTCGCTGGTCTCCGTCGGGTAGTGACCGAGCCGCCGGTACATGTCCATGCGGACCCGGCGCCGCAGCTGCGGGTCCTCGGCGATCAGCGCGTCCAGGCGCGGGTGGAGATCCTCGCCCCCGTGCTCCAGACGCAGCACCCACGCCTGGTGGTTGACGCCCGCGGCTTGGTAGGTGACCTCCTCGTACGGGACCTTCAGCAGCTCGCACAGGCCCTGGACCGTCCAGTACACGGAGTGGCACAGTCCCACCACGCGCGTCAGGCCGGTCGCCTCGGCGAGGTACTGGACGTTCATCGCCATCGGGTTGGTGTAGTTGAGCAACCAGGCGTCCGGGCAGACCTCGGCGATGTCCTCGCCGAGCGCCTTGAGCAGCGGGAAGGTGCGCAGGGCCCGGAAGATGCCGCCGACGCCGAGGGTGTCGCCGATGGTCTGGCGCAGCCCGTACCGGGCCGGGACCTCGAAGTCGGTACGGGTCGCCTCGCCCATGCCGACCTGCACGATGTTGATGACGAAGTCGGCGCCGACCAGGGCCTCGCGGCGGTCGGCGTGCGCGGTGACCCGGGGCCGGGCGCCGCGTTCGGCGGCGATGTACTCGGCGGCGGCCCGCGCGGTGGCCAGGCGCTCCGCGTCGATGTCGTGCAGCGCGATGTGCGCGGACTTCAGCTCGTCGAAGGCGAAGAGGTCGGCGAGCAGACCCTGGGTGAAGACGACGCTGCCGGCTCCGACGAAGGTGATCTTGGGTGCGGACGGGTGGGCGGTGCTCATGCGGGGTTCTTTCCGTTGCGGGTGGCGGCGGACGGAGGGCGGGTGGTCAGCCCTTGAGTCCGCTGGAGGTGATCGACTGGATGAAGGTCTTCTGCGCGCCGAGGAAGGCGAGCAGGACCGGCAGCACGGTGATGACGTTGCCCGCCATCACGGCCGCCCACTGGGTGTGGTGCTGCCCCTGGAACGTGGTCAGGCCCAGTTGCAGCGTGTACTGCGTGTCGTGGTTGATGGCGATCAGCGGCCAGGTCAGGTCGTTCCACGTGGTCAGGAAGGTCAGCACGGCCACCGTGGCCAGCGCCGGACGGGACAGCGGCAGCACGATCCGCCACAGCACCCGCAGCCGGGAGCAGCCGTCGATCCAGGCGGCCTCCTCCAGCTCCCTGGGCAGTGAGAGGAAGAACTGCCGCAGCAGGAACACCGCGAACGGCGTGACCAGTGACGGCACGATCAGCGCGCCCAGGGTGTCGATGAGACCCAGCTTCTTCATCACCAGGAACGTCGGGATCATGGTCAGCTGGAACGGCACCGCCATGGTGGCCAGCATCAGCCCCATCAGCACCCTGGAGCCCGCGAACCGCATCCGGGCGAAGGCGTACCCGGCGAGCGACCCGAAGACCAGGTTCGCGGCGACGGTGACGGCGGAGACGATCAGCGAGTTGACGAACCAGCGGGGGAACATCGCGTTGCCCAGCACGTACCGGTAGCCGCCGAGGTCGACGCCGGACGGCCACAGGGCCGGCGGGAACCGGTTGATCTCCGCGTTGCTCATCACGGAGCTGAGCACCAGCCACACCAGCGGCACGGCGAAGACGAGGGCGAGCGGTGCCAGTAGCAGGTGCCAGGGACTGAACGGGAGCCGCGGGCGGCGCCGTACGGCGGCCGGGCGGGTCGCCACGGCGTTCGCGGTGGCCGGCCGGGTGGTGGTCGCCGTCATGATCGGGCCCCTTCGAGACGGTGGCGTCCCCGACGCCGGACGATGCGGACGGCCCCGGCGACCAGACCGAGCGCGACGGCCAGGACGTAGGCGGCCGAGGCCCCGTATCCCGCCGTGGCGTTCTTGAAGGCCTGCTCCCAGATGAAGTAGACGATCACCGTGGTCGAGCCGAGCGGACCGCCCTTGGTGGTGACGTACACCAGGTCGAAGACCTGGAGGGACTGGATGGCCTGCCACAGCACCAGGAAGACGGTGACCGGGGTGAGCGTGGGCATCGTGACGTGGCGCAGCAGGTGCCGGCGTCCGGCGCCGTCCAGGCGGGCCGCCTCGATCAGGGACTGCGGCACGTCCTGGAGGGCGGCGAGGTAGACCACGACACAGAACCCGGTGCCGCTCCACAGCGTGATCGCCACCAGCACCAGCAGCGCCTGGGAGGGGTCGGACAGGAAGCCCTGCGACGAGACGCCGAGGCGGTGCAGCACCGAGTTGGCGGCGCCGAACTCCGGGTCCAGGATGAACGAGAACAGCACCCCCTGCGCGGTCGCCGACAGCACGAACGGCACGAAGATCAGGGTGCGGTAGAGACCGACGAAGCGGATGCGCCGGTTCAGGACCATGGCGAGGGCCAGGCCGAACAGCAGGCTCAGCGGCACGTACAGCACCGTGTAGAGCAGGGTGTTGCGGACCGCCTGGCTGAAGTTCGGGTCCTGGGCGAGGGCGCGGTAGTTGTCCAGGCCCACCCAGCGGCTGGGCGTCACCAGGTCGCTGGCCTGGAAGGACAGCAGCAGCGACCAGATCACCGGGACGATGCTCAGGCCGAGGACGATCAGGACCGCCGGTGAGACGAACGCCCAGGCGGTGCCGGTCTCGCGGCGGCGCTTGCGGCGCAGTGGCCGTGGGTCCGGCGGCGGACCCACGACGGTGATGGGGCGGGGGAGGCGCGGCATGGCGGTGTGGCTCCTCAACGCGGAATGAGCAGGGCGGCGTTGGCTTCGTCGGCGCAGGCACGCAGCGCCTTCTTCGGACTGCTGCGCCCCAGGAGCACGGCGACGATCGCCTGCCCCAGCGCCTGCGAGACCTCCGGGTACGCCGGGTGGACGGGGCGCACCCGCGCCGTCTCCAACGCCGTGGTGAACACGTTCAGGCCCTCGGTGCGGGCGACCTTGTCCCGCCAGGCGGGCAGGGCCTCGGTGCGGCGGCTGAGCGGGAGGCTGCCGGCCTCGATGTCCCAGCGCACGTCCTGCTCGGGCCGGGCCAGCCAGGTCAGGAAGGTCCGGGCGGCCTTCGACCGGGCCTCGCCGTTGTCGAACACCGTCCAGGTGTCCGGCCCCGAGATGGTGACCGGGCGTCCGCTGAAGGAGGGCAGGGGAACGACGTGGTAGTCGATCCCGGCGGTCTCGATGTCGGGCAGCTGCCACGGCCCGGTGACCACCATGCCCATGCGGCCGGACTGGAACACCTGGTACATCTGCTCGCTGCCGGGCTTGGGGTCGACGTACACGCTCTTGTCCCGGGCCAGGTCGGCCACCACCTCCAGCGCCCGGGCGCCGGTGTCGGCGAAGCCGATGCCCTTGCCGTCGTCGTCGACGACGTCCCCGCCCAGGTCCCAGATCAGCGGCCACAGCCGCCACACGGTGTCCTCGTCGCCCGTGCCCGGCCAGCCGGTGCCGAACCGGCCCCGGCCCGACTCGGTGAGCGCGCGGGCCGAGGAGACGAAGTCCTGCCAGGTCCAGCCCGCCTTCGGCAGCGGCAGACCGGCCTCGCGGAACAGCTTCCGGTTGCAGACCACGGCGAGCGAGTCGAGCACCGCGGGGGCGGCCCTGACCCTGCCGTTGAGCGTGACGGCGTCTCTGGAGGCCGCCCAGTAGTTCTTCCACGGCACGGGTCCCGACCCGACCATGTCGGTCAGGTCCACCACCTGCGGGCTGCGGGCGACCCGGGCCAGGTCCGACCCGAAGATGTAGGCGATGTCGGGGTAGGAACCGGCGGCGAGGGCGGCCGTCACCTTCTGCAGCATCACGTCGGACAGCACACCGCCGCCCAGCTTCACCCTGATCTTCGGGTGGGCCCGCTCGAAGTCGGCGACGAGCCCTTCCAGGACCTTCTTCGCCGTGTCCGCCTGGCCGTGCCACATCTCGACGGTGACCGTGCCGTCGGCCGCGACGCCGTCGTCCGTACCCGCCCCGCAGCCGGTCACCGCGGTGCCCGCGGCCGCCGCGAGGGCGGCACCGCCGCCGGCCCGCAGCACACCCCGGCGCGAGGGGCGCGCGGCACGTCGGACCGCATCCATCTGTACCTCCAAGGACTTCACTGGCCGTCGGGCGGTGTCAGCAGGTCTCACGGACGTAGCCGCTGCTGCCCTTCGGCGACACGTCCAGGTCGCGCCGGACGATGCTCAGCTCGTCGCCGAAACCCGCGCACGCCTTCGACAGGCCCTTGGCGGTGTACTCGACGACGATCACCCGGTCGCCGAACTCGGCCGTGTAGTCGCCGCACTCGTCCCACTCGCCGCACTCCTCGGCGACCGCGAAGTCCAGCCCGTTCGCCTCCCGGTTCGGGGCCAGTTCGACGGTGTTCTTCTGCCCGATGGCCAGCCCGTCGGAGTGCGCGCGCTCGGCCAGCAGCTTGATCAGGCCCTGCGCGTCGGCGGCGTCCAGCAGGTCGCCCGCGCGGGTGTAGCTGTCGTAGTTGTCCGGCTCGACGGCCTGGAAGCCCTTGTCCGCGCAGCCGTCGATCCAGGTGCCGACCTGCTCGGCGATGCGCTCGCGCTTGTCGGCGGTGCGGATGTCGAGGAACGCCTCGTCCCAGTCGGTGTCGTAGACGACGTCGCCGTTCGCGTCGCGCAGCAGCAGGTCGTCGTCCCAGTCCTGCTCGGCGCCGGGCTGGGCCTGGAAGGCGTTGACGTAGCAGATGTTGTACACGCCCGGCGCGGGGGAGGCCGTGTGGTCGCGGCTGACCACCTCCACACCGGCCGGCGGGGTGTAGGCGCCGCCGATCTGGTAGTCGAAGCCCGCGTGGGCGGGTGGCGGGGTGTAGGTGGCCGCCTCGGCCGGGGTGCTGCCCGGCACGAGTGCCGCGGCGGTGACGAGGACGGCGGTGGCACCTATGCCGGCCAGTACCGGCTTCCTGGGGGTGTGCACCTGTGTACGGCTCATGGTTCGAGCTCCGGAGGATGGTGGGCACGTCCCCGCCTCGGAGGCGCGTGGCCGTCCTGGCGACTCAGTCCGGGCTCCTGGCGCGAAGCCAGCTACCGGCTGGGCGTACCTCTGCCGCCGATCACACGGCATCGGCGTTGATCGGGAGTAAATCGACCGGATATAGGCCCTGTCAAGGGTTCGAAACGAGAGAGGCGATGCATGAAGATGATCGAAAACGGCTCCAAGAGTGCAGAAACAATCAGCAGGCGTCGGTTCCCCGGTACCCGGGAACGATGGATGCGGGCCGGGCGGGAGCCGTGATCACGGCGCTGCCGCGCGGCTGGTAGCGTCGCGTGGTCGCGGCGGGCGGCGCGAGAGAGGTGTCGGTGCGTGGGAGAGCGGCAGGACCGTGACTGGGTGGCGATGACGCCGGGCGACTTCGACCGGGACGCCCCCCTGGTCCTCAACGTGGGCACCGGCCCCGCCACCGTCCCGGCCGAGCCCGACGAGTACGGCACCGCCCCCCTGTTCGGCGAGACGGCACCGGCACCCGGCACCCGGCCGCGCAGCCGGCGGGGACGGCCCGCGCCCGGTCAGGAGCCGCTGTTCTGACCGTCCCCGCCGGTGATCACGCGGCGGGCACCTCGTCCACGAACCCGGTACCGGCGGCGCGGTACCCGGCGACCTTGGCCGCGACCTCGGCCGGGGTGAGCACCTGGTCCTTGACGTGCAGGACGTAGTCGACCTGCTGGTCGTAGGAGCGCGGCGTCGTCGACGTCTGGCCGTTCAGGTCGATCAGCCACTGGTTGAAGTTGATCGACATCGGCCGCTCCGGCAGGTACTGCGCGTCATGCGTGCCGAACGGCTGCCCGTCCACGTAGTAGGTGATGGCGCCGGCGTCGATCGTCACCACCAGGTCGTGCCAGCCGGCGTAGCTGCTGCGCTGCTCGGAGTGCTGGTTGACGGCCTGCCAGGGATCGGGGTCGTAGGTCTCCCAGGAGGTCGTGTAGAGGATGTTCGACGGTTCGCCCCACCCTCCGTTCGGCAGGTACTCGAAGTCGTACTCGGCGTAGTCGTCGGCCATCGGCGCCTTGAGGTCGTTGATGGTGAAGAAGGTCTGCACCAGATGGTCCCCGTCGGGCCCGGACCTCGGCGTGTCGGCGAACTTGACCCGCGCCGCGTACGTGCCGTCCTTGAACTTCGTCGACTTGGTCAGGACCTCGGTCTGGGTGGTGGACGCGCCGGTGCCGGCCGTGGACGTCTCCAGGTTCATCACCGAGTTGCCTCCGGCGGAGACGAAGGTGACCTTCGACGGGTCCCACGTGGCGCCGGGGACGCCGGGTCCGCCCGAGTTGGAGCGCACGCTCCAGCCGTGGGCCGCGATCGCGGGATCCGTGTGCGAGCTGTAGTCGAAGTCGTCGAACAGGGTCTGGCCGCCGCCGGGCGGATCCGTCGGGTCGGTCGGATCGGTCGGGTCCGTGGGGTCGTTCCCCTCGGGAGCCGTTCCCCAGACGGTGGCGCCGGCCAGTTGGGCGGTGACCTTGTCCCAGGTCGCGTACGAGGTCTGGCCGCCGCCGAAGGAGTAGTCGTCGCTCTGCCGCAGCGGCTGCCAGTTGCCCTGGTAGAAGCGCAGTTGCAGGTCGCCGGTGTCAGCGCCGGGCGCCAGGGTGCCCGCCGCCGAGGTGAAGCCGATCTCCAGGTACCGATCGGCCGTCGCCGTCGGGTTGCCCAGGGTGCCGAACGTGCCGGTGACCGCGGCGCAGCCGCGCACCGCCCAGGAGCACGCGAAGCGGTAGGAGGCGTTCGGGGAGTCCGCCTTGAAGTAGTAGCGGATCCTCACCTGGCTCAGCCGCACGGTGGACGAGCCGGTGTTGCGGACCTTGAACCAGGGTTCCGTCTGGTCCGCGGTGGCTCCGCTCGCGCTGGTGCGGTACTGGACGGTGAGACCGTCGGCGGCCGGATCGGCCGGATCGGCCGGATCGGCCGGAGCGGCCGGAGCGGCCGGAGCGGCCGGAGCGGCCTGGGCGGGGAGGGCGGTCAGGGCACCGCCGCCCAGCAGAACGGACAGGGCGAGCGCCAGGCGGGCGCGGCCGGCGGTGGGTCGGTTTCTCATGCGGGATCCTTTCGGCGCGACTCCCGCCCGAGCGGGAGCGTCGACGGGTGGTGCGGGACGTGGGGGAACGACATGGGGGGACCCGGCGGCGGGGCGGCGTGCGGGACGTCCAGGGCGTCCAGCCGGGCCCGGTGTCCGGCCAGCCGGGCCGTGAAGTCCCGCCAGCCCGACGTGCCGTCCCAGACCCGCTCGGCGAGCGCGCACAGCCGCGGGAAGGTGAGGTACTCGATGTGCTCCGGGGTGCGCACGAACTCCGTCCACAACTGGCCCTGGGCGCCCAGCACCCGGGACGCCGCCTGCGGAGTCGGCGGCGCGAGGTCCACGTCGTGGACGGCGCGCAGGTCGATCACCACCCCGGGCTGCGCGGGCGGTTCCCCGGGACCGGCGCCGCGCGGGTAGTCGAAGTAGGTCGCGCGGTGGTCGGCGTGCACGACCTGGTGCCCGCGCAGTGCCGCCGCCCGGGCGTGCGCCGGATCGCGCCAGCTCATCACCGTGCAGTCGAGGGGCAGGGCGACGCCGCTCTCGGCCCAGACGACCGGCCTGCGGCCCGCGCGCACCAGGTGCTCGGACAGCCGGGCGATGAACCAGGGGTGCAGCGCTCGGGGCCCGGCCAGCCCCTCACGGGCAGCACGGGCCCGCGCCGCCGGGCTCAGCTCCCACTCCGTGGTGGGGACCTCGTCCCCGCCGATGTGCACGTACGGCGAGGGGAAGACGTCCATCACCTCGTCCAGGACGGTGCGGAAGAAGTCCAGGACGTGGCCGCCGGTGCCCAGGACGTTCTCGCACACGCCCCAGTGCGTCCACACGTCCAGTCGGCGGGTGGGGTCGGTGCCCAGCTCGGGGTAAGCGGCCAGGGCGGCGCGGACGTGCCCCGGTACACCGGTCTCCGGCAGTACGCTCACGCCGCGCTCCGCGGCGTACGCGACCAGGCCCCGCAGTTCCGCACGGGTGTAGGAACCGCCGTGCGGCACGCCGTCGAACCGGTCGCTGCCCGCGGGGCCCACCATCGACTCCGCACGCCGGCCGCCGACCTCGGTCAGCCGGGGGTGGGCCGCCACCGGCATCCGCCAGCCCTGGTCGTCGGTGAGGTGGAGGTGGAAGACGTTCAGCTTGTGCAGCGCCAGCAGGTCGACGTAGCGCCGCAGATAGGACACCGGCTGGAAGTGCCGGGCCACGTCGAGCATGGAGCCGCGCCAGGCATGGCGGGGTACGTCGGTGATCTCGACGGCCGGCAGCTCCCACGGCACCCCGCGCACCGGCCCGCCGGACAGGGCCTCGTAGGGCAGGAGCTGCCGCACCGTCTGCACCCCGCGCAGCAGTCCGGCCGGGCGGGCGGCCCGCAGCAGGACGCCCTGGGGGCTCACGGTCAGGCCGTACCCCTCGTCGCCGAGGCCGGCCAGGGCGGGGTCGAGGGCGATGACGAAGGCCCCGTCGGCGGCGGACTCCAGGGGCAGTCCGGTGGCCGGGGCGAGGAGGGTGCGCAGCAGGACCGCGGCGGGACCGGCCCCGGGGGCGACCCGCAGCCGGGTCGTGTCGTCGAGCCGGAATCGGCCGGAACGGGTGGAGAGGCGGCGGGGGCGGGGGACTAGGGCCAGTTCGGGGCGTGGCAGGTCCACGGGGCGGCTCCGGTGGTCGGCGGTGCGCGACGGGGCGGGGGAGGCGGAAGGGGGTGCGGAGGAGAGGACGGAAGGAGGGGCAGGGCGGGCGGTCCCGGTCAGCCCTTGACGCCTCCCGAGGCCAGCCCGGCCGTCACGTGCCGTTGCAGGGCGAGGAAGATGACCAGCGCGGGGAGCGCGAAGAGCGTGGCGGCCGCCATGGTGGCCCCCCAGTCGGTGCCGAAGGTCGACTGGAACGAGGAGAGCCACACCGGGAGCGTGCGGCTGTCCTGCTGCTTGATGATGAGGAAGTTGGCGTAGGTGAACTCGTTCCAGGCGGTGATGAAGCCGAACAGCGAGGTGGCCATGAGCCCGGGCGCCAGCAGCGGGAACGCCACCCTGCGGAACGCCCCGGCCCGGGTGCAGCCGTCGACCTGGGCCGCCTCCTCCAGCTCCGGCGGGATGCCCGCGATGAAGCCGCGCAGCACGACCACCGTGAACGGCAGCGTGATCATGAAGTAGATCAGCGTCAGCGTCGGCAGCCGGTCGAGCATCCCGGTGTCGCGGGAGATGATGTAGATCGGGATGATCAGTGACTCCCACGGCGCCATCTGGGCGACGAACACCGCCAGCATGAACTGCCGGCGCCCGCGCCAGCGCATGCGGGCCACGGCGTAGGCGGCGCCCAGGGCGACCAGCAGGGCCAGCAGGACGGCGCTCAGGGTGACCAGGAGGCTGTTGCGCCAGAACAGCGCGAAGCCGTCGGCGCCGACCGCCTTCCGGAAGTGCTCCAACGTCCAGGCGCCGGGCACCAGCCGGGGATCGTAGGACTGGATGTCCGTCGACGGCTTGAACGCGGTCGTGACCATCCAGTACACCGGGAACAGGCAGACCAGCACGGTGAGCGCGGCGGCGGCGTTCAGCGGGAGGCGGCGCAGGGCGCGGCGCACCCGGGGGCGGGGACGCGGGGTGCTCACGGCTGCTCGCCCTCCTGACGGAACAGTTGGCGGAAGTAGAAAACCAGGACGCCGCTCATCAGCAGGACCGTGAGCATCGAGGCGGCGGAGCCCAGGTCGTAGCGCTGCCCGGCCAGCGCGGTCTGCACGGCGTACACCGGCAGGATGGTGGTGGCCTCGCCCGGTCCGCCGCGGGTCATCACCCAGATCTGCACGAACGCCTTGAACGTCCAGATCACTTCGAGGGACAGCACCAGCATGAAGATCGGCCGGATCAGCGGGAAGGTGACCGACCGGAAGACGCGGCCGGCCCCCGCGCCGTCCATGCGGGCCGACTCGTACAGTTCGGCCGGCACCGTGACCAGCGCCGAGTAGAGGGTGATCGCGGCGAACGGCACGGACTGCCAGACGATCAGCACCACCACGATGCCGAACGCGGCCCCGCCGTGCGCGAACCAGGGATAGCCCTCGTACGACTCGAACCCGAGGCCGGTGAGGGTCTCGTTGACGATGCCGAATTCGGAGTGGAACAGCCACTGGAAGACGGTGGTGGCGGCGACCACCGGCACCGCCCAGACCAGGACCAGGGAGCTGAGCACCACGGTCCTGGCCGCCCGGCCCAGCCGCTCGGTCATCAGCGCGACCAGGATGGAGAGCACCATGATCGCGAAGACGTCGACCGCCATGAACACGAAGGTCCGGCGCACCACCTCCCAGAACTCCGGGTCGCCCAGCAGCGTCCGGTAGTTGCGCAGCCCGACGAAGTCGGCGTCCCCCAGGATGAGCTGACGCAGCCGGAAGTCCTGGAAGGAGATGAGCACGGCCCGGGCCAGCGGATAGAGCAGCAGGTACAGCATGCCCAGCACGGCGGGCGCGACCAGCAGGTACGGCCAGAGGGCCCCCCGGCCCGCCGCGCCGGGCGGCACGCTCCGCTCACGGACGGTCGACACGTGGCCTCCTGGTCTCGTGGTCGTGGGGTCGGGGACGGCAGGGGGTCAGGAGTCGCCGCCCAGCGTCTCGGTGATGGTCCGGGAGGCCTCGGCCGCGGCGGACTCGGCGTCCTCGCCGGTGAGCACGGCCGTCATGTACTCCTTGATCGGGTTCTTGGCCTCGACCGCCGCCCACTGGGGCGTGTTGGGCGTGGCGTGTCCGTTCACGGCGCCGGCCGCCATGGCCGCGGTGCCCGGGTCGTCGGCGACCGCGCCCGCCAGGGTGGTCTTGTTCGGTACGTAGCTCATGGCGACGGCGAGCTTCTTCTGCCAGGCGTCACCGGTCAGTTCGCGGATGAGGGTGAACGCCTCCTCCTGGTGCGCCGCGACAGCTGGGACGACCAGGTCGGAGCCGCCGGTGAAGACGGCGCCCGGACCGTCGGCGGTCTTGCCGGGCACCGGGAAGAAGCCGAGCTTTCCCTTGAGTTCCGGGTTCTTCTCCTCGATGACCTTGGCCCCGCCCGGAACGGCGATGATCTGGGCGACCTGCCCCTTCGCCATCACCTCCGCCTGCGGCGGCTGGGCCTCGTCCGAGTCCTTGGGGCCCTTGCCCAGGGCCTGGAGGCGCCGGTAGAAGTCCATGGCCCGCAGCGCCCCGGGGCTGTCGAGGCCGCCCTTCCAGCCGCCGCCGGACTTCACGGCCAGGTCGCCGCCCTCGTCCCAGACGAAACCGGACAGCACGTACCAGTTCTGCCCCGGCAGGTAGATGCCCTGGGTCCCGCCCGTGTTCAGCTTGCGGGTGGCGGCGATCCACTGGTCCCTGGTCCTGATCCGCGAGGGATCTATCCCGGCCTTCTCGAACAGGTCGGTGCGGTGGATGACCACCCGGTTGGCCGCGTAGTACGGGATGCCGTACTGCTTGCCCTCGTACGACCCGGGCTCCGCGAGCCCCTCCAGCCAGTCGCCGCCGCCCAGTTCCGCGACGCGGTCCGAGAAGTCGGTGAGGCCGCCGCTCTGGGCGTACTGGGCGACCTGGGTGTTGCCGACCTCGATGACGTCCGGGGCGTCGTTGCTGGCCAGGGCGGCGGTCACCTTCTCGCCTATGCCCTCCCACTCCTGGATCTGGATCTTCACGTCGATCTCGGGGTGGGCCTTCTCGAAGCCCGTCTCGAACTCCTTCTGGAACCCGGCCGAGACGCTGTCGCGCATGAGCCACACGTCGAGGGCGGTCCTGCCGTCCCCGGCGCCGTCGGAGGAGCCGCCGGACGAGGAGCAGGCGGCGAGCCCGGCGCCGAGCGCCAGCGTGGAGAGCAGGGCGAGCGAACGGTACTTCACGGTTCACCTCTGGGAGAGCTGGAAGGGACGACGCACCCGCACTTGACCAGTAAGGGGCGCAGGACTTACCAGTCGGCGTTGGTCGAAGGTGGCATGGACCAATGAGGGCGTCAACCCCTCACGTATGTACGGGATTTCGGCCCGTCGTTCGCGGAGAGTGGCTGGTTCGCGTCCTAGGTGGACAGGTAAGCTCGGCTGACCAGCAGACCAGTCACGGGAGTACTGCATGGAGATCGACGCCGCCGCTTCCGGTGCGGTGCTCAAGCGGGAGCGCGTCCGCGACGCCATCCTGGAACTCATCGAGGACCGGCGCCCCGGGGACGCGATTCCCTCGGAGCGCACCCTCTGCGCCGAACTCGGCGTTTCCCGCCCCACGTTGCGGGCGGCGGTCGACGAACTGGTGGTCGCCGGACTGCTGGTGCGCGAGCACGGCCGGGGCATGTTCGTCGCCGCCGAGAAGATCACCCAGGAACTGGTCTCCGACCGCCGGTCCCTCAGTCTCCCGCAGGCCGCCGGCGCCTGGACCAGCAGGCTCCTGGAGGTCCGCACCCTGCCCGCGGGCGCCCGGGTGGGGCGCAAGCTGCGCATGTCGCCGGCGGCGCAGATCCACTACGTGGCACGTCTTCGACTGGTCGACGGCTCGCCCATGGCCATCGAGTACCTGCACGTACCGGCCGACCTCGTCTCGGACCTGACCAGTGAGGAACTGGAGCAGGGCGACCTGTACGAGCACCTGGGCGAGCGACACGACGTCCGGGTCAGCGAGGCCGTGCAGTCCATCGAACCCACCGTGGTCACCCGCGCCGAGGCCGACCTGCTAGACGTGCCCGAGCTCTCCCCGGCGCTGCTCTTCGAGCGCCTGACCACCGACACCCGGGGCCGCCCCGTGGAGTACGTGCACTCCCTCTACCGGGGCGACCGCTACCGGATCGTCTCCCGGCTCACCCTGGGCCCCCGCGACCAGGCGCCACCCCCGGGCGAAGGCCACCACCCGGGCATCCCGCCCGGGGACTTCGCCACCAAGGATCCCGTCCCGCTCTCCACGCGCGGGGTCGTGCAGGACGGCATGTAGCGGCACCTCAGGTGCACGGAACGGCGTGAGACTGCGCGGAAATGCTCGGAACGGCTTTGTATCGAGCATGTATTGACATGTCACGGCTGACGTCGCAGAGTCATGCCCCGAAAGTGTTCGACAGCCCGACGTTGCCCGACCGCGCCCCGCCCGTGATGCGAACCGCCACGAGGAGTGTTGCCGTCATGTCCGAAACGCCCGCTGTCTCACGCCGACTGCTCCTGGGCTCCGCCGCCGCCACCGGCGCCCTCGCCACCGGTATCGGGGCCGCCGCCCCAACCGCGGCGGCGGCCGAGCAGACGCCCCGCCGCAGGCCCGGCCAGAAGTCGATGATCGGCGTGCCCTTCGCCGCCCACAGAACCGTCCGCGTCGCGGTCATCGGCCTCGGCAACCGGGGCGGCGGCATGATCACCGGCTGGGCGGCCGTGCCCGGCTGCACCGTGACCGCCGTCTGCGACATCCGCGCCGACCGGGCCGAGCGCGCCGCCGACCGACTGGAGAGCAAGGGCAACCCGCGCCCCGCCGAGTACGGCGGGGCGCGCGA
Organism: Streptomyces rubrogriseus; assembly: GCF_027947575.1. Classification (NCBI taxonomy): domain Bacteria; kingdom Bacillati; phylum Actinomycetota; class Actinomycetes; order Kitasatosporales; family Streptomycetaceae; genus Streptomyces; species Streptomyces rubrogriseus. Next base: position 3,798,582 of record NZ_CP116256.1, read on the forward strand.
CTCCTACGCCCGCATGCTCCGCCGCGACGACATCGACCTCGTGTACGTCGCCACGCCCTGGGAGTTCCACTACGAGCACGGCCGGGCCGCGCTGCTCAGCGGCCGGCACGCCGTGGTGGAACTGCCCATCGCGACGGAGCTGCGCCAGCTGTGGGACCTCGTCGATACCTCCGAACGCACCCGCAGGCACCTGCTCCTGTCGGAGAACTGCAACTACGGGCGCAACGAACTGGCCATGCTGAAGGCGGCGCACGACGGCCTGTTCGGAGACCTCACCAACGGCCACGGCGGCTACCTGCACGACCTGCGCGAACTCCTCTTCTCGGACACCTACTACACCGACTCCTGGCGGCGGCTGTGGCACACCCGCAGCACCGCCTCCTTCTACCCGATGCACGGTCTCGCCCCGATCGCGGCGGCCATGGACGTCAACCGCGGCGACCGCATGACCACCCTGCGCGCCACCACGACGGCCCCGAAGGGGCTGGCCGACTACCGGGCCCGCTTCGTCCCCCGGGACCACCCGTCCTGGAAGGAGACCTACATCAACGGCGACCTGGTCACCTGCCTGATCGAGACGGCGCAGGGCAGGACCGTCCGGGCGGAGCACGACGTGAGTTCGCCCCGGCCCTACAGCCGGATCAACACCCTCGCGGGCAGCCGCGGCATCGTCGAGGACTACGCCGGTCCCGCCCCGACCGGCGCCCGCATCTACGTCGAACCCGACCACGGCGGCCACACCTGGCGCGACTTCGAGATTTACCGCAAGGAGTACGACCACTGGCTGTGGCGGAAGGTGGGCGACGACGCCGCGAACAACGGCGGCCACGGCGGCATGGACTACGTCCTGCAGTGGCGCACGGTCCAGCTGATGCGCGCGGGACTGGTACCGGACATCGACGTGTACGACTCGGCCGCCTGGTGCTCGCCCGTCCCGCTCAGCGTCACGTCGCTGGCCCGGGGCGGCCGCCCCGTCGAGATACCCGACTTCACCCGGGGTGCCTGGCGTGGGCGCAGGCCGGGTCTGGACTCGGCGCCCACCGACATGCCGCCGGTCGGCTGAGCACGGCCGTGCCGGACCCACCGGCCCCCGCTACCGCATCAGGACCTCCCGCGGGCCCATGACGACCACCGGTTCCTTGTCCGGGTCCAGGGCGGTCAGCAACGCGCGCATGTGTTCCTCGCTCAGGGACACGCAGGCGTTGGTCGGCCCGTCGTGGTCCACGTGGATCCAGACCCCGCCCCCCTTGTCCTCGCCCAGGGGGCGGGTCTTGTCCAGCGGGGTGGTGCCGGGCACCCGGTTGTAGTCGATGGCGACCACGTAGTCGAACGACCCCTCCAGGGGCTCGCCCAGGTACCCGGTGCCCGACACGGAGAACTCCGGGTCCTCGTCGTAGGGGAGCAGGGTGCCCGGGTCGGGCAGTCTGCCGCCGGCGTCACTGAGGCCGAAGACGCCGATGGGCGTGTGCAGGTCGCCCGCCTCGTGGTCGTCGGTCCAGCCGCGCAGGCCGTTGTGCGCGGGCCAGGGACCGGCGACCGCGCGCCAGCCCTCGGCCGGGTACTGCTCGTAGAGCACCACCCGCGCCTGAGAGGAGCTCTCGGTCTCGCCGGTGACCACGAGGGCCTGCCGGGTGCCGTCCGGGAGCCGGTCCCGCATGACCGGGCCGACCCCGGGCAGCGGGCGGGGGAAGGAGCGTGGGGGAGCCGGGCGCGGGGCGGTGGAACTCCCGGGTGCGTGCGCCTCCTGGGAAGAGGCGCCCGCGTGCTCCCGGGCGCAGCCGGTGGCCAGCACGCCGGTGCACATGACAGCGCCGATCACCAGGGCCAGCGCTTTCCTGACGGTCATATCGATCTCCGACTCCGTGTGTGGACTCTTCATAGCTAGACCACTTCCGGAACCGGGTTGTGCGGTCGCCTCGCCGTCTCCCCCGGATGGCGCAGCGGGGACCCGCACGGCGGTGGCCGAGGACTCGGGTCGGCAACAAGGTTCCCGCTCACACCCCTTACTCACTGGTGAGGCTCGGACATGCCGTGTAGCGTCAGCAGCAGATGTCGTGGTTCGCCCAGACCGCCCGCCCAGGAGTGCGGGCGGTTTGCTGTGCAATGCCGGAGGACCAGGACGACCACCTCCGGGTTCGCGCGGTGCGAATCCGATAACGGCTGAAAGGCAAAAGGCATGGCCAGCGGAACTGTCAAGTGGTTCAACTCTGAAAAGGGCTTCGGCTTCATCGCGCAGGACGGCGGCGGCCCCGACGTCTTCGCGCACTACTCCAACATCAACGCTCAGGGCTACCGCGAGCTGCAGGAAGGCCAGGCCGTGACCTTCGACATCACCCAGGGCCAGAAGGGCCCGCAGGCGGAGAACATCACCCCCGCCTGATCGGGAGATCGCCGAGCAGGGCGGGGCCGCGGGAACACTCGTTTCCCGGGGCCCCGCCCTGTGGCATGTCGTCCCGCCGGACGAGGACCCTCAGGGGAAGCGGCGGAAGAAGTCGAGCAGGGCGGCCGTCAGCTCGGCGGGCGCGTCCTCCTGGACCAGGTGCCCCGCATGGGCGATCGGCTCCCATCGGGAACCGGGGACGAGACCGGCCAGTTCGCGTCCCTTGGCCACGGGGATCCAGGCGTCGTCCTCACCCCAGCAGATCAGCGTCGGGACGTCGATGCCGGCGTACCGGTCCTGGATCTCGTCCGTGTACCGCTGGTCCGCCTGGGCGATCTGCCGGTAGAAGGCCGGCTGCCCCGTTTCGCCCAGCCAGGGCTCGACCAGCCGGTCCAGGACCGCCGGGTGCAGCCCAGGACCGCCGGTGGAACCGACGTACTCGCGCACCAGCGCCCGGTGCAGCGCTTCGGGCAGTTGCTCGAAGACCTCGGCGTGGTCGCGGACCAGCCGGAAGAACGGCGACCCCCAGGGCGCCAGCGCGACCGGGTCGACCAGGGCGAGCGCCCCGTACCGGGCACCGTGCAGCAGATGCGCCCGCAGGGCGACGGCACCCCCGAAGTCGTGGGCGGCCACCAGGGGCTCCTCGAGCCCCCAGTGCTCCAGCAACTCCGCGAAGACCCGGCCCTGCGCGGCCAGCGACACGTCCTGCCCGGCGCTCTGCTCCGACAGTCCGTAGCCGGGCATGTCCCAGACGAACACCTGGTGGTCGCGCCCCAGCGAGCGGGCCACCGCACGCCAGACGTACGACGAGAAGGGCGTGCCGTGCAGCAGGACCAGGGGGCGCCCGTCCGGGGCGCCCAGCCGGTTCCAGCGGACGGTGCCCGAACCGCCGGTGAACGATTCGGGCAACGGCCATGCGGACATGGTGCGGGTTCCTCTCGCTTCGGCGCGGGTCAGGAGGTCACGGCTTGCGGGCGAGTCCGCCGTGCTCGCCGATCAGCCCGGGGTCTTCGGCGTCCGGGTCCGGGCGCCACCGGGTCACCGGGACCACGCCGGGCTCCACCAGCTCCAGCCCGTCGAAGAACGCCGTGATCTGGTCGACGGTGCGCAGGATGTACGGCGCGGCACCGCTCTCGTTGTAGCCGTCCTGGGCCCGGTCGAACTCCGGGTCGATGCCGCGCGAGCCGTCGTTGATCGAGAGGTAGCTGCCGGACGGCAGGGCGTCGACGAGCCGGGCGGCGACGGAACGTGCCTGGTCGTAGTCGGGGATGTGCCCCAGGATGTTGCTGAGGATCAGCGCGATGGGCCGGTCGAAGTCCAGCGTCCGGGCGGCCGCCTCGAGGACGGTGTCGGGGTCGAGCACGTCGGAGTCGATGTACGCGGTCGCACCCTCGGGCGTGGAGTACAGCAGCGCGCGGGCGTGGGCGAGGACCATCGGGTCGTTGTCGACGTAGACGATCCGGCTCTCGGGCGCGATGCGCTGGGCGACCTCGTGGGTGTTGTCCGCGGTCGGCAGACCGGTGCCGATGTCGAGGAACTGCCGGATGCCCGCCTCGGCGACCAGGTGGGTGATGTTGCGGCGCAGGAAGGCGCGGCTGCTGCGGGCGACGGTGACGATGCCGGGGAAGACGGCGGTGTACGCGTCGCCGGCCTGCTCGTCGACCGGGTAGTTGTCCTTCCCGCCCAGCCAGTAGTTCCAGATCCGGGCCGAGTGCGGCACGGACGTGTCGATCTTCTGCTGCGCGGTGTGGCCGGGAGTCGTCGAGGGGTCGCTCATGGGTGCGGTCCGTCTTTCAGCCGAGGCGTGGGTGCTTGCCCACAACCTACGTCGCAACGGCCCCTTTCTGTACACCGGTTAACCGACGGGCCCGGATGCGACCGGGCCCGTCGGGACGGTGCCGGTCCTCAGACGCGCGGCGCCCCCGTCACCGACATCACCAGTGAGTACAGGGACGTGGTGGCCGTGATGAACAGGCGGTTGTTCTTGGGGCCGCCGAAGGCGATGTTGGAGACGGGCTCGGGCACGCGCAGACGGCCGATGAGGGTGCCGTCGGGGTCGTAGCAGTGGACACCGTCGTGCAGCGCGGCGGCCCACAGGCGGCCCTCGTCGTCGAAGCGGATGTTGTCGAAGTGCACGTCCCCCCGGCCCTCGGCGAAGACCTTCCCGTCGGACAGCGTGCCGTCCTCCCGGATGTCGAACGCGTGGATCCGGGCGGCCCGCGAGTCGGAGACGAACAGCCGCCGCTCGTCGGGGGAGAGGATCACGCCGTTGGGTCCGTCGAAACCGTCGGCGGCGAGCCGCACCTGCCCGGACACCGGGTCGATCCGGTACACGTGGCACGCGCCGATCTCGGACTCGGCGCGATGGCCCTCGTAGTCGCTGGTGATGCCGAAGTCCGGGTCGGAGAACCAGATGGTGCCGTCGGAGCGGACGACGGAGTCGTTCGGACTGTTGAGCCGCCTGCCGTCGAAGCGCTCGGCCAGGACGGTCACCGTCCCGTCGGGTTCGGTACGGGTGACGCGCCGGTTGCCCTGCTCGCAGGTGACCAGGCGGCCCTGCCGGTCGAGGGTGTTGCCGTTGCTGTGGCCCGCGGGAGTGCGGAAGACGCCGACCGAACCGGTGGCCTCGTCCCAGCGCAGGATGCGGTCGTTGGGGATGTCGCTCCAGACCAGCTGACGCCAGGCGGGGAGGTACAGCGGGCCCTCGGCCCAGCGGCAGCCGTCGTACAGGACCTCCAGCCTGTTGTCTCCGTTCGCACAGCGTCCGGTGCGGAAGCGGTCGTCCAGGATCTCGTACGGGCCGTCGGTGGACATGGTGTCCTCTCAGCGCGGTGATCAGTACCTCGTTCAACGTAGCACGCACATCACCGAACGAGATATGGTCCACGAATGAAGTCAGTGGATGAGATCGACCGGAGACTGATCGCGCTGCTCCAGCAGGACGCGACCCGGCCGTACGCCGAACTGGGCCGGGAGGTGGGTCTGTCGGCGGGCGCCGCCCACGAGCGCGTCCGCAAGCTGCGCGAACGGCGCGTCATCCGGTCGACCACGGTCGACGTCGACCCCGAGGCGCTCGACCGCGGTGTCCTCGCCTTCGTGCTGGTCGACTCGACGGCGTGGATGGGCGACCGGGCCGAGGACTTCGCTGCCGTGCCGGAGATCCAGGAGGCGCACGTCATCGCGGGCAGCGCGGCCGTCCTCGTGAAGGTGCGCACGGCCACCACCGAGCGGCTCCAGGACGTGCTGCGCCGCCTCTACGCGATCGACGGGGTGAGCGGGACCCAGGCGACGGTGGTCCTGGAGACCTTCTTCGAACGGCCGTTGGACGCCGGCTAGCGACGTGCCGGGTGGCACACAGGTCGCCTACTGCGCACTGGCGGCCGGGCGCACCACGATCTCGTTCACGTCCACCTCCGCGGGCCGGGAGACGGCGAAGGCGATGGCGTCGGCGATCGCGGACGCCGGAACGGCCACCGAGCGATAGGTCCTCATGTCCTCGCGCGCACGCGGGTCGGAGATGGAGTCGGCCAGCTCCGACTCGGTGACGCCCGGGGAGACCACACTGACCCGGATGTCCCCGGCCGACTCCTGGCGCAGCCCCTCGGACAGGGCGCGCACGGCGAACTTGGTCGCACAGTAGACGGCGGCGGTCGGCACCACCTCGTACGCGCCGACCGACGCGATGTTCACCACGTGCCCGCCGCCCTGCGCCCGCATGACCGGCAGGGCGGCCGCGATGCCGTGCAGCACCCCGCGGACGTTCACGTCGAGCATCCGGTCCCACTCGGCCACCTTCAGTTCCGAGAGCGGCGAGAGCGGCATCACGCCCGCGTTGTTGACGATGACGTCCAGCCGTCCCCAGCGCTCGACCGCGGCCGACACGAACGCCCGCACGTCGGCGGCGTCGGTGACGTCGAGCTGCCGGAAGCCCGCGGTGCCGCCGTCCTCGGCGATCCGCGCGGCCAGCTTCTCCAGGCGCTCGGTGCGGCGCGCGCCCAGGAACACCCGGTGGCCGTCGGCGGCCAGGCGCAGGGCCGTCGCCTCGCCGATCCCGCTGCTCGCGCCGGTCACCAGGACGACCTTGGAGGTCTGCGTCATGACGATGTCCTTCCGATGGATGGTCCCGCATCTGCTGCGCCGAGTCTGTACGGGACATCGGGGACGGACCAGGACGCTCCCCGCCTGGGTGCGGCACACCCCGGCAACGCGGGACGACGACTCCCGGACGGGGCTGTACCGCCCGGCCGGCGGGGTGCGGTGCGCGAGGAGGACGGTGCGCGCGGACTGCGGCGTGCGGGGAGCCCGGTGTGCGGGGAGCCCGGTGTGCGGGGAGCCCGGTGTGCGGGGAGCCCGGTGTGCGGGCGGCCCGGGTGGCTAACCGGCGCTCGCGGCGCCCCGTGCGGACAGGGCGCGGAGCACGTCGAAGCACTCGGCGAGCAAGGGCCGCAGCGGCCGCTCCCGGCCCCCGTCGATCCAGCGCCGGAAGGCCACCTTGAGCACGGCGATCGCCGACTCGGCGGTCAGCTCCGCCGCCGGTTCGGCCACGCCGCGTCCGCGCAGCGCGTCGGCGAGCGCGCCGGACAGGGCGGCGAGCTTGATCAGCTCCCGCTCCCGCAGCTCCGCGTTGGCGTCGATGACGCCCTGCCGCAGGCCGACCAGGTCACCGCGCTCCTCGAAGGCGCCCGCCGCGGCGTCGAGTGCGGCGGCCACCGCCTCCATCGGACTCGCCGTCGGGGGCGCCGCCGCGACGGCCCCCACGCACAGCTCCTCCAGCCTGCCGGACCCGGCGAAGAGGACCTCCCGCTTGTCGGCGAAGTGCCGGAAGAACGTCCGCTCCGTCAGCCCCGCACGCTTGGTGATCTCGGCCACCGGGGTCTGCTCGTAGCCGCGCTCCACGTACAGCTCCAGCGCCGCCTGCTCCAGGCGGCCGCGCGCGTTCGGCTCCCATCGACCCATGGCGCGGATTCTACGTGAGGGCAGGCACTGTCATGCGGGGCGCGGTGCCGTGGGGCGCAGGCCGTCCAGGACGAGGTCGAGGAGGCGTTCGGCCTGCTCGCGCTGGTCGGGTCGGGACGAGGTGAGGGCGATGCCCGCGAGGGCGGCGAACATGTCGGTCGACCTGGTGTCGGACCGGATCTCACCGGCCACCGCGGCGGCGTCCATGAGGGTCGTCAGGGCGGACTGGATCAGCTGCCGGCTGTCGCCGTAGGGGTCGCCGCCCGAGGCGACGACGGCCCGCAGGGCCTCCGCCATCCCGAGCTTCGCGGTGGCGTAGTCGATGAAGCGCCGGGTCCACGCGCGCAGCGCCTCGGCCGGGGGCAGCTGGGCCAGCAGTCCGGGCACGGAGTCGCACAGGCGCGCCACCTCGTTGCGGTACGCCGCCTCGATCAGGGCCTCGCGGGTGGGGAAGTTCCGGTAGAGGGTGCCGCTGCCGACGCCCGCCTCCCTGGCGATGCGCTCGAGGTGCGCGTCCAGCCCCTCCTCGCTGAACACCCGCACGGCCGCGGCCAGGATCTTGTCCCGGTTGCGCTGCGCGTCGGCCCTCAGTGGCCGTTTCGTGGCGTCGGACATGAGCGGCCTCTCCTCGTCGCCGGTTGCTAAGTGGAGGCGCCCCCGCTTACTGTGACGGAAGTGGCGGCGCCTCCACTTTCACTCTAGGGCACGACACAGCTCTGCCCATGTCCCCGTCCGGAAGGACTGCCCAACATGTCGGGAATCGAAGGCAAGGTCGTGGCGATCACGGGTGCCAGTGGCGGCATCGGCGAGGCGAGCGCACTCCTGCTCGCCGAGCGCGGAGCCAAGGTCGTGCTCGGGGCGCGCCGCCCGGAGCGTCTGGAGGACCTGGCCCTGCGCATCGGCAGGAGCGGAGGGGAGGCGGCCTGGATCCGCACGGACGTGACCCGCCGCGAGGACCTCGCCGCACTCGTCGCCCTGGCCCGCGAACGCTTCGGCCGGCTCGACGTCCTCGTCGGCAACGCCGGCGTCGGCCTGATCTCACCCCTGGACGAACTCCGCGTCGAGGACTGGGAGCGGATGATCGACGTCAACCTGAAGGGTGTCCTCTACGGCATCGCCGAGGCCCTGCCCGTCTTCCGGGAACAGGGCTCCGGCCACTTCGTCAACATCGTCTCCACCGCCGGACTGCGCATCAGCCCGCTCATGTCGGTCTACGCCGGGACGAAGAACGCGGTGCGCACCGTGTCGGAGGGGCTGCGCCAGGAGGCCGGTGACAGTCTGCGGGTCACCGTGGTCTCACCGGGATTCGTCCACACGGACTTCGCGGACGGCATCCCGGACGCCGGGGCCAGGGCCCGGACCCTCGACACCAGGGACCGGATCGCCATCCCGCCGCAGGCCGTGGCCCGCGCGGTCGCCTTCGCCGTCGAGCAGCCCGACGGCGTCGACGTGGGCGACATCGTGGTCCGTCCCACCGCACAGGACTAGCCCGTCGTCGTCGCCGGACTACCTCCCCGACGTCGAGCGGGTCCGTGAGACCCGTGCCGGGGCGGCGCGGCGGCGGTAGACCAGATAGGGGCGGACCAGGTATCCGACCGGTGCGCTCCAGACGTGCACCAGCCGGGTGAAGGGCCAGGCGGCGAAGAGCAGGCAGGCGCTCAGCGCGTGCAGCCGGAAGAGCAGCGGGGCGTCGGCGATCGCCTCCGGCCGGGGCCCGAGCGCGAACAGCCCGCGGAACCAGACCGACACCGTGCCCCGGTAGTCGTAGCCACCGCCGAGGACGTTGTGCGCGGCGGTCGCGGAGATGCCCAGCAGCACGGTCAGGGACAGCAGCGGGAACAGCACCTTGTCGCTGCGGTCGGTGCCCAGCCGGATCCGCCGGGACAGCAGCCGCCGGGCGCACAGCATGCCGAGCCCCGCGACCATCGCCACGCCCGCCACCGAACCGGCCCACACCGCACCCGCGTGGTAGAGGTGCTCGTCGACGCCCACGGCCTCGGTCCAGGAGGCGGGCACCGCCAGACCCACCACGTGACCGGCGATCACCATGAACGCCCCCAGGTGGAAGAGCGGGCTGCCCCAGCGGAGCCACCGGTGCTCGAGGAGCTGACTGGTGCGCGACGTCCAGCCGAACTGGTCCTGCCGGTAGCGCCACACGTGCCCGGCCACGAACACGGCGAGGCAGACGTAGGGGACGGCGACCCACAGGAGGAGATCGGCTCCGGACGACGACGCGGCGACGAGGGACGAGGAGGTGGCGTTCATGAACGTCCTTCGGGGCGGGGGCCGTCCGCGGTGCGCGGGGCCCGGGCGGGCGGGGCGGCCGTCGGCGGCACGAAGGCGGACGGCGGGGCGAACTCGCCGTCCCCGTAGGCCGGGTGGGCGTGACCCACCCCGTGACCTGCTCCGTGGGCGGCTCCGTAGGGATCGAGGCCCACTTCCTCCTCGGGCGGTCCCTCCGCGGCGAGCTTCGCCACCGCCGCCCGGTCCGCGTCGGTCGCCGGGGGCAACAGGCCGAGCAGCGCCGACAGCAGGTGCCGGTAGGGGGAGCCGGACTCGGTCAGCGCGTGCCGGATCAGCTCCAGCCCACGCCGGTGCATCCGCAGCGGCGCCTCGCCCGCGCCGGGACCGGCCAGCGCCGCGAACTCCAGCACGACCGGCAGGTGGTCGGGCAGCTCCCCGCCGTCGGTGTCCCACCCGGCGGCCCGGTAGCGCCGGGCCAGGGTGAGCAGGGCCATGCCCCGGCGCCGGGTGTCGCCGTGCAGGTAGTAGGTGAGGTACAGGCTGCTCCGGCGGCGCAGGTCGAAGGTCTCGACGTAGTGCCGGGCGAGCGCGTCGGGCTCCTGGACGCCGAACCAGTCCATGAAGGCGCTCAGTTCCGCGGCGGCCGACGACCGGGGCAGAGCCGCGACGGCGGACGCCAACCCCGGCCGGTGCGCAGCCAGTTCCTCGTCCGGGTACTGCGACAGCAGCGACAGCAGACGCAGCACCAGCGCACGCTCCCGAGCCTCCCGGGGGGACATCGGAGCCCGGCGCCGGACGGCCGCGCGGACCCGGGTGCGGACGATGGCGGGGACGGTGGTGGGCAGCGGGCTCATGCGGGGCCTTCCGACGGCGTACGGCGCAGGGTGGGCATGCCGAGGGCGACCCCGCCGCCGGCCGGAGCACCGGCCGACTCCACGGGGCAGCCGCTCTCCAGGGCACTGAGCGCGGCCGCGTCCTCCTTGTGCGCGGCCGGAACGACGTAGCGGTCGGCGTACTTCGCCACCGCCAGCAGCCGGTGCAGGTCCCGGGCCTCGGCGGTGTCCAGCCCGACCGCGCCGAGAGCCGCCTCGTCCCCTTCCTCGCCGAGGGACACGGCGCGCATGTACGAGCGCAGCGCGGTCAGTTTCATCAGCACCCCGCCCACCACGTCCGGGTCCCCGGCCGTGAACAGGCTCGCCAGGTATTCGAGGGGGATGCGCAGCCGGGTCACCGCCGCGAACACGTGGTCCGGGTCCTCCTGGTCGCCGCCCGCCACGGTGACGGCGTCCAGGACGGGGGAGAGCGGCGGCACGTACCAGACCATCGGCAGGGTGCGGTACTCCGGATGCAGGGGCAGCGCCACCCGGTACCGCGCGACCAGGTCGTACACCGGCGAGCGCCGGGCCGCCGCCAGCCAGTCCTCCGGGATGCCGGACGCCCGCGCCGCCGCGACCACCTCGGGATCGCGCGGGTCCAGGAAGACGCCGCGCTGTGCGTCCAGGAGGTCCTGCTCGTCCGGGGTCGCCGCCGCCTCGCCCACCCGGTCGGCGTCGTACAGCAGCAGTCCCAGGTAGCGCAGCCGGCCGACGCAGGTCTCCGAGCAGACGGTGGGCTGGCCCGCCTCGATGCGCGGGAAGCAGAACGTGCACTTCTCGGCCTTGCCGGTGGCGTGGTTGACGTACACCTTCTTGTACGGGCAGGCCGTCACGCACATCCGCCAGCCCCGGCAGCGGTCCTGGTCGACCAGGACGATGCCGTCCTCCACCCGCTTGTACATCGCGCCGGACGGACAGGCCGACACACAGGCCGGGTTGAGGCAGTGCTCGCACAGCCGCGGGAGGTGGAAGAGGAAGGTCTGCTCGAACTCGAAGCGGACCTTCTCGGCCCACTCCCCGCTCAGATTGGGGTCGCCGCCCGCGTGCTCCGGCGCACCGCCCAGGCCGTCCTCCCAGTTGGCGCCCCAGGTGATGGCGGCGGGCCGGCCGGTCAGCACCGAGCGCGGCCGGGCGACCGGCAGGTCGGGTCCGGCGGGCGCGCTCACCAGGTTGTCGTAGTCGTAGGTCACCGGCTCGTAGTAGTCCTCGATGACCGGCAGGTCCGGGTTGGAGAACAGGGACAGCAGCCGCCTGACCCGGCCGCCCGAGCGCAGCACCAGCCGCCCCCGGCGGTCCAGGGTCCAGCCGCCCCTCCACTTCTCCTGGTCCTCGTAGCGGCGCGGATAGCCGATGCCGGGCTTGGTCTCCACGTTGTTGAACCAGGCGTACTCGACGCCGGTGCGGTTGGTCCAGGTCTGCTTGCAGGTCACCGAACAGGTGTGGCACCCGATGCACTTGTCGAGGTTCATCACCATGGCGACCTGGGCCATCACCCGTCCGACGGTGGCTTCGCCACGGGGCATGTCAGTACTCCACTCGCTGGCTTCGGCGGCGGATCACGGTGACCTCGTCGCGCTGGTTGCCGGTCGGCCCGTAGTAGTTGAAGGCGTAGGTCAGCTGGGCGTGGCCGCCGGCCAGGTGCGTGGGCTTGAGCAGCAGCCGGGTCAGCGAGTTGTGCATGCCGCCGCGCCTGCCGCCGATCTCGGTCCTCGGCACGTTCACGGTCCGGTCCTGGGCGTGGTACATGTACACCGTGCCCTCGGGCATCCGGTGGGTGACCACCGCACGGGCCGCCACGACGCCGTTGCGGTTGTATGCCTCGACCCACTCGTTGTCCCGGACGCCGATCCGCTCCGCGTCGGCCGTGGACATCCAGATCGCCGGGCCGCCCCGGGACAGGTCGAGCATGTACTTGTTGTCCTGGTAGTTGGAGTGGATGGACCACTTCGAGTGCGGGGTCAGGTAGCGGACGGTGACCTCCGCCCGGCCGTCCTCGTGCAGGTGCCCGTCGCCGTAGTGCCCGATCGCGTTCAGTGGAGGCCGGTAGGCGGGCAGTTGCTCGCCCAGCTCGGCCATCCAGTCGTGCTGGACGAAGAAGTGCTGGCGGCCGGTGAGGGTGTGCCAGGGCTTCTTGTGCTCGACGTTGATGACGAACGGCGAGTAGCGGCGCCCGCCCGTCTCCGAGCCCGACCACTCGTACGAGGTGATCACCGAACGGGGCTGGGTGCGGGTGTCGGCGAACGTGATCCGCTCCGCCTCGCGCTCGGCGGACAGCTCCACCAACCCCTCGCTGCCGGTCTGCCGCTCCAGCTCCCGGAACCCCTCGGTCGCCAGGCGGCCGTTGGTGGTGCCGGACAGCGCGAGGATCGCCTCGCACATGTCGGAGGCGGTGGCCAGCGAGGGGCGCCCGGCGCCCGCCCCCTCGCGCACGGTGCCGCAGCGGTGCCGCAACTCCTCGACCTCCCGGCCGGGGTGGACGGTGACGCCCTTCGTGGTCGTGCCGAGGGTGTCCAGGAGCGGGCCGACGGCGCGGATCTTCTGCGCGACGGCCGCGTAGTCCCGCTCGACCACGACCAGCTTCGGCATCGTCCGCCCCGGCACCGGTTCGCACTCGCCGGCCCGCCAGTCGCGCACCACGCCGCCCGGCTGGGCGAGTTCGTCCGGGGTGTCGTGCTGCAACGGCACCGCGAGCACGTCGGTGCGGGTGCCCAGGTGCTCGGCCGCCAGCTCGCTGAAGCGGTCGGAGATGCCCAGGAAGGTGTCGTAGTCGGTGCGCGACTGCCACGGCGGTGCGATGGCCGGGGTGAAGGCGTGCACGAAGGGGTGCATGTCCGTACTGGACAGGTCGTCCTTCTCGTACCAGGTCGCCGCCGGCAGCACCACGTCGGACAACAGCCCCGTCGAGGTCATCCGGAAGTCCATGGTGACCAGCAGGTCCAGCTTTCCCTCCGGCGCCCGCTCGTGCCACACCACCTCCTCGGGCCGCTGCTCCGGCGGGGTCTCGGCCGAGCGGACGGCCGCGTCGGTGCCGAGGAGATGGCGCAGGAAGTACTCGTTGCCCTTGCCCGAGGAGCCCAGCAGGTTCGCCCGCCACACGGTGAGCACCCGCGGGAAGTTGGCCGGGTCGTCCGGGTCCTCGACCGCGAACCGCAGCCGTCCGGCCTTCAGCTCGTCCACGACGTGCTCGGCGACCGGGCGGCCCGCGGCGGCCGCCTCGTCGGCCAGGTCCAGCGGATTGCGGTCGAAGCCCGGGTGCCCCGGCGTCCAGCCCAGCCGCACCGCCTGCGCCAGGCAGTCCGCGAAGCCCTTGCCCCGGAACCGGCCCTCCCCGAGCGGGGACGCCAACTCCTCGGGCCCGAAGGCCTCGTAACGCCACTGGTCGGTGTTGAGGTACCAGTACGAGGTGCCCGCCATGTGCCGCGTCGGCCGCTGCCAGTCGAAGGCGAACGCCAGATGCTGGAAGCCGGTCAGCGGACGGACCTTCTCCTGGCCGACGTAGTGCGCCCAGCCGCCGCCGTTGACGCCCTGGCAGCCGGTCATGGTGGTCAGCGCCAGAAACGCGCGGTAGATGGTGTCGGAGTGGAACCAGTGGTTGGTGCCCGCACCCATGGCGATCATCGAACGGCCGCCGGTGCGCTCGGCGTTGCGGGCGAACTCGCGGGCGATGCGGGCCGCCTGCGCGGCCGGCACCGAGGTGATCGTCTCCTGCCAGGCGGGCGTGTACGGCTGGTCGGCGTCGTCGTACGAGGCGGGCCAGCTGCCCGGCAGGCCGGGCCGGGACACCCCGTACTGGGCCAGCATCAGGTCGAAGACGGTGGTGACCCGCCGGCCGCCGATCCGCCGTACCGGGACCCCGCGCACCATGACCGAGCCGCCCTCGGTGGCGCCCTCGTCGAACCGGGGCAGCGCCACCTCCGCCATCTCCTCGGCCGTCTCCAGCAGGCTCAGCTCGGGCTCGACGCCTTCGAGGTCGAGGTTCCAGCGGCCCCGCCCGGCCTCCCCCCACCGGAAGCCGAGCGAGCCGCCGGGGACCACCGTCTCTCCGGTGGCCCCGTCCAGGAGCACCGTCTTGAACCGCGCGTGCTCCTCCTCGCCGCCGAGGTCGGCCGCGGTGAGGAAGCCGTCCGGGACCAGCCCGTGACCGCTCTCGCGCAGGGTCACCAGGAACGGTGCGTCGGTGTAGGTGCTCAGGTAGTCCCAGAAGTACGGCACCTCGCGGTCGACGAGGAACTCCCGCAGGATCACGTGCCCCATGGCCATCGCCAGCGCCCCGTCCGTGCCCGGGTGCGGGGCCAGCCACTCGTCGGCGAACTTCACGTTGTCCGCGTAGTCGGGCGAGACCGCGACGACCTTCGTGCCGTTGTAGCGGGTCTCGGTGAGGAAGTGCGCGTCCGGGGTGCGGGTCACCGGGATGTTGGAGCCCCACATCACCAGATAGCCCGCGTTCCACCAGTCCGCCGCCTCCGGTACGTCCGTCTGGTCGCCGAAGACCTGCGGGGAGGCGGGCGGCAGGTCGGCGTACCAGTCGTAGAACGACAGCAGCGTGCCGCCGATCAGGGACATGAAGCGCGAACCGGCCGCGTACGACGCCATCGACATCGCCGGGATGGGGGAGAAGCCCGCCACCCGGTCCGGGCCGTACGCCTTGACGGTGTGCACGTGCGCGGCGGCGACCATCTCGTTGACCTCGTCCCAGTCCGCGCGCACCAGACCGCCCTTGCCGCGGGCCCGCTTGTACGCCCGGGCCTTCGCCGGGTCACCGGTGATCTCCGCCCAGGCCGCCACCGGATCGCCCAGCCGGCGCCGGGCCTCGCGCCACAACTTCAGCAGTACGCCCCGGACATACGGGTAGCGGACCCGGCTGGGGGAGTAGGTGTACCAGGAGAACGACGCCCCGCGCGGGCAGCCGCGCGGCTCGTACTCGGGGCAGTCGGCGCCGATGGAGGGGTAGTCCGTGGCCTGGTGCTCCCAGGTGATGAGGCCGTCCTTGACGTACACCATCCACGAGCAGGACCCGGTGCAGTTCACACCGTGCGTGGAGCGCACCACTCTGTCGTGCGACCAGCGGTCGCGGTAGAAGCCCTCCCAGCGTTCGTCGCCCTCGCCGAACACGGCGCGTCCGTCGGCCGACACCTCCCGGCGGGACAGCAGCCTGCGGGCGGCCAGCGGCCAGTTCTCCGCGACGCCCGACTGCCGGCGCCGCCCCTCGCGATCGTTCTCCATGGTCCGGAACGCTAGGCCGCGCCCGCCGGGCACACCCGGGGTCGCGCGGCCCCCGCCCGCCGGGCGACCGGCCCCCTTCCCAAGCCCCGTCCAGGGACCAACGGCCCCGCAAACAGGGCCGGTCGGCGCACGGCCCGGCCCGCCCCCCGGGTGCATGCTGGCGGTGATCGATCGGGCGCCGCCCATCGGACCGACGCACCCGCAGGCCGCCGGCCGCTGAAATCCCCCGTCCCCGGCCGGGGCACCCGGGTGCGTCGGGGCGCCCGCCCGGACGGTCACGCGTCCGGCCGTCCACCACGGCCGGACGCGATCAACACGGCGGGGGCTCGCCACCAGGACGGGCGCGCGATGAGCCCCCAACGCGTGGCACGGCCGGCGGGGCCACCCGGCCCGCCGCCGGGGGCCGT
Organism: Streptomyces rubrogriseus; assembly: GCF_027947575.1. Taxonomy (NCBI): domain Bacteria; kingdom Bacillati; phylum Actinomycetota; class Actinomycetes; order Kitasatosporales; family Streptomycetaceae; genus Streptomyces; species Streptomyces rubrogriseus. The sequence continues at coordinate 3,814,667 of NZ_CP116256.1, forward strand.
TCAACCCTCCCCCCGGGCACGGCGGCGACGCAGGGTGAACGGGAAACGGGCAGAGCTTTCGCCAAGGAGCCGCCATGCAGACCCGGGAAGTCGACGCCACCGCAGTCCAGACCCTGCTCGCCGCGGCCGTGGCGGCACCGTCCGTGCACAACACGCAGCCCTGGCGGTTCGGCCTGGACGTGGACAGCCGGACCATCGAGGTACACGCCGACCACGCACGGTGGCTCCCGGCCGCCGACCCCGGGCGGCGCGCCCAGCACCTGTCCGTGGGCGCCGCCGTCCTCAACCTCCGCCTGGCCGCCGACCACCTGGGCTGGGACCCGGTCGTCGAACTGCTGCCCCCGGTCGGCGCCCCGAGCCTGCTGGCGACCGTACGACTGGCCGAACGCCCGCCGAACGGTGCGCGGCGGTGGCCGGGCGAGCCGCCGCGGCCGGGCGCGCTGTACGAAGCCGTGGAGCGCCGGCACACCAGCCGGATGCCCTTCACCGGACGTCCGGTGCCCGACCCCGTCGTCACGGAGATGATCGCCGCCGCCCGCGCCGAGGGAGCGTACCTGGACGTTCCCGACATCGTCGCGACCCGCCGCCTGCTGCGGCTGACCGCTGCCGCCGAGGCCCGCAACGCCGCCGACGCCGAGCGCGTCGCCGAGACCCGCGCCTGGCTCACCGCGCCGGGTTCGGCCACCCCGTACGGCATCCCCGCGACCGCCCTGGGACCCCGCGACGGCTCGGGGCGCGTGCCGATGCGGGACTTCGCCGCCCCGCTGCCCGCGCTCGGCCGTCCGGCCCCGCGCTTCGAACGCCACGTCCAGGTGGCCCTGTTGTGGACCCCGCACGACCGGCGCCAGGACTGGCTGCGCGCCGGGCAGGCCCTGCAACGCGTGCTGCTCACCGCCACCGCGCACGGGGTGCGCACCTCGATGCTCCACCAGGCGATGGAATGGCCCGACCTGAGGGCGGCGATGAGCGGCACCCGGCAGCGCCACCACCCGCACCTGCTGATCCGCTTCGGCTACGGACCGGAGGGCGGCCGCACCCCGCGCGCCGCCGGGACCCCCGGCCCTCCCGCCGGGGGTCCTCCGACCGCCGGCCGGGACCCCCGGCCCATGCCGCCGCACCGCCGTACGCCGCGAGAGTGATCAAGGACGAACTCCGCGACGGATGACGGAAACGAGGACGGACGGCATGGTCCAGCAGGTGAGCGAAGAGCGGGACACGGCACCACCGGAACGCACGGACGGGCCCCGGCCCGCTCCCCGACGGGCCTGGCCGATGCTGGGCCTGGCCACGGCCGGGTTCGCGGTCAACTTCTGGGCCTGGGCGCTGCTCAGCCCGCTCGGCCCCCGCTTCAAGGAGAGCCTCGGGCTGACCTCGTTCGAGCAGTCGCTGCTGGTGGCGGTGCCCGTCGTGGTCGGCTCCCTCGGCCGGATCCCGGTCGGCGCCCTCACGGACCGGTACGGCGGGCGCGTCATGTTCCCGCTCGTGTCGGCGGCCACCATCGTGCCGGTGCTCTACGTGGGTCTGGCCGGGCACTCGTCCTTGGCCGCACTGCTGGCCGGCGGCTTCCTCCTCGGGATCGGCGGCACCTCCTTCGCCGTCGGCGTGCCCTTCGTCAACGCATGGTTCCCGCCCGAGCGGCGCGGCCTCGCCATCGGCGTCTTCGGCATGGGCATGGGCGGCACCGCGATCAGCGCCCTGTCGACGGTGCGGCTCGTGGACGCCTACGGCACGGCCGCCCCGTTCCTGATCACCGCGGCGGTGCTGGCGGTGTACGCGGTGGCGGCGGCGCTGCTGCTGAGGGACGCCCCCGGACGCGCCGTCCCCACCGAGCCGCTCGCCCGGCGGCTGGCCTCGACCCTGCGCCTGGGCACCACGTGGCAGGCGTCCGCGCTGTACGCGGTGGCCTTCGGCGGCTACGTCGCCTTCTCGGTCTACCTCCCCACCTACCTGAAGACCGGTTACGGGCTCACCCAGGCCGACGCGGCGAACCGCATGGCCGGGTTCGTGCTGCTCGCCGTGGCGATGCGCCCGGTCGGCGGCTGGCTCTCCGACCGGATCGGACCGGTACGGGTGGTGAGCGGCACGCTGGTGGTGGTGCTGGCCGCGTCGCTCGTCCAGTCCTCGGCGCCCGCGCTGACGCCGGTCGGCACCGCCGCCTTCCTGGCCCTGGCGGCCGCCCTCGGCGCGGGCAGCGGCGCGGTGTTCGCCCTGGTGGCCCTGCTGGCACCGGCGAACAGGCTCGGGTCGGTCACCGGAGTGGTGGGTGCCGCCGGCGGCCTCGGCGGCTTCGTGCCGCCCCTGGTGATGGGTTCCCTCTACGGCACCTACGGCTCGTACGCGCTCGGCCTGCTCCTCCTCGGGGCCGTCGCGGCCGCGGCACTGACCTACACCGCGACCCGGCTGCGCCGCACGGCTGTCGGTCGCTGACCCCGATCGCCGAACTCGCCCCCGAACACGACGTGGTGGTGTCCCCGATCAGCAGGGTGCGCACGGCCCGTGGCGCGGGCGGGCAGCGCCCTGCCCCCTCCGGCCGCGTGACCGGAGGGGGCAGGGCGCCGTCGTCAGACCCGCGGCTGCGCCGGGTCCGCGGCGTCCGCCAGCCACAGGTCGGGGCCGAACACCTCGTAGCGGATGCGGCGGGCCGGGACACCGGCGGCGAGCAGCCGGGTGCGCACCCCGCGCATGAACGGCAGCGAACCGCACATGAACACCGAAGCCCCGTCGGGCAGTTCGAGACCGGACAGGTCCATCAGGCCCTCGCGAGCCTCGGGCTCCTCCGGGCCGGGACGCTCGTACCAGAACACGGCACGGGCGTCCGGCAGCCGCTCGACCAGCTCCCGCGTCTCGGCGCGCAGGGCGTGCTCGGCGGGGGACCGGTCGGCGTGCAGGACCAGCACCCGGCGGGTGGACCCCAGTGCGGCGAGGTGCGACAGCATCCCGGTGAGGGGCGTGCAGCCGATGCCCGCCGAGACCAGCACGACGGGAGTCCGGTCATCGGCGTCGTCGAGGACGATGTCGCCGGACGGCGTCGACAGGGTCAGCTCGTCGCCGCGGCACACGTCGCCGAACAGCAGGTTGGAGACCTCGCCGTCCGGTGCCCCGTCCGTGCCGGCGACCCGTTTGACGGTGATCCGGCGCAGCTCGCCGCCGGGCTCCGCGGACAGGCTGTACTGGCGCAACTGCCGTACCCCGTCGGGCATCAGCACCCGCACACTGACGTACTGGCCCGCCCGGGCGCGCGGCGCGGGCCTGCCGTCGGACGGGCGGATCACGAAGGACACCACGTCCGCCGTCTCCGTGCGGCGCTCCACCACCGTCCACCGGCGCCAGACCTGACCGGGCCGCAGCCCCGCCGCGTGGTACAGACGCGCCTCCATGGCGATCAGCGCACCGGCCATCAGCCAGTACACCTCGTCCCAGGCCGCCGCCACCTCCGCGGTGACCGCGTCGCCCAGGACGTCGGCTATCGCCGCGAACAGGTACTTGTGCACGATCGTGTACTGGTCGTCGGTGATGCCGACGGAGACGTGCTTGTGCGCGATGCGCTCCAGCAGGGCGTCCGGACGGGTGTCCGGGTGGTCGAGCAGCGCGCCCGCGAACGCGGCGATCGAACCGGCCAGCGCCCTGCGCTGGGCGCCGCTGGCCTGGTTGCCCCGGTTGAACAGCCCGTCGAGCAGTTCCGGCCGGTCGTGGAACATCGTGGCGTAGAAGCGCGAGGCGATCTCGTCGAGCGCTCCGGTCACGGCGGGCAGCGTGGCCCGGACCACGGACGCGGACTCTGCGGACAGCATGGAACCTCCCGTAAGGGGATGGGGGAGTCGATGACCGCGGCACTGGATGCGGCGGCGACTTCCTGTGTACCAGCGGGCGGCCCGCCTTCTCGCCCCGTTGCGCCCCGGGCGGCGTACGCGGGACCAACGGACGCCGGAACAGGGCCGTTGGTCCCCATGGGGCCGCCTCGTGCCGGGGCTCAAGGTCCCTGGGACAGGCCTCCGTGCGGCCCTGCCTCCGCGCCGTCGGACGGTGTCACACCGTCGGCGAGGGCCGCGCCTCGATGAGCCGGACGCCGGTGATCAGGTCGGGGACGATCCGGATGGCGTAGTCCATCGACCGGTCGACCCAGGGGCGCAGCAGGGCCTGATAGCGGTTCAGTTCCCCGGGGTCGGTGACCGGTTGCGCGTAGCCGGTCACCACCACGCTCCAGCCCAGGTGCGTGTCCGGGTCGATGGAGTCGGCCTCGTAGGCGACCACGACCCCCTGATCACCGGCCTTGGGCGTGCGGGAGGTCAGGGCCGCCCCCTCGTGGGTGCGGATCACGATGTCGCCGTCGTCCAGGACGTGGTTGACCGGCCGGATCGTCGGCAGCGCCTGCCGCGTGAAGACGACCCGCCCCAGGGACACGCTGCCCAGCAGCGCGAGGGCCTCCTCGGGGCCCAGCTCGATGCTGCGCCGCGGCGCCACCGGGGCCGAGGGGACGTGCTCGCAGGTCATGGCATGCTTTCGGGTCGGTCAGAGGTACGGTCGCTTCATTGGAGCGCCGTCCGTGAGCCGTGCGCTAGGGCCGTTCGGCCCCCGGAACGGCTCCGCCCGGCCCGGCGCGACCCCGCGCGCGAGACGGGGCCGACCGGCCCTGGTCCTTCGGCCCCGGGCGCTGGAGGATCTCCGCAACAGGAGCCGCCGTCCCCACCAGGGAGCGGCTCGCCACGAGAACGCAGACGAGGAGCATGTCGATGGCGGACACCGAGCGGCCCGGCCCCGCGGACCCGGTCCGGGTCTTCCTGCTGGACGACCACGAGGTCGTGCGGCGCGGAGTGCGCGACCTGCTCGACGACGAGCCGGACATCAGCGTGGTGGGGGAGGCGGGCACCGTCGAGCAGGCCCTCGTCCGGGTCCCCGCGCTCCGCCCCCACGTGGCGGTGCTCGACGTGCGGCTGCCCGACGGCGACGGGGTGAGCGTGTGCCGGGAACTGCGCTCCCGCATGCCCGAGCTGGCCTGCCTGATGCTGACCTCCTTCGACGACGAGGAGGCCCTGCTGGACTCGATCATGGCGGGCGCGGCCGGGTACGTGCTCAAGCAGATCCAGGGCTCGGACCTCGTCACCGCCGTGCGCACCGTCGCCGCGGGCCAGTCCCTGCTCGACCCCAGCGCGGCGACCAGGCTGATGGCGCGGCTGCGCGGCGAACCGGCCAAGGAGGCGGAGCCGGACGCCCTGCCGGGCCTGACCGACCGCGAACGGGAGATCCTCGCCCTGATCGGCGAGGGCCTGACCAACCGCCAGATCGGACAGCGCCTGTACCTGGCCGAGAAGACGGTGAAGAACCACATCTCGCGGCTGCTGGCCAAGCTGGGCGTCGAGCGCCGCATCCAGGCCGCGGTGATCGCCACCCAGGCGCAGGACCGGCTCCGCCGGGAAGGACACTGACCCGGAACGGACGGCACCGGCCGGGGCCCGTTACCGTGGAACGAGACCGGGGCGGCCGGCTGCCGGCGCGTCGGAAGGACCTGGAGGATCACCCGTGGACAGCCCTGACCAGGCGGAAGCCCGGGTCCGCCTGCCACAGCTGCGGCTGGACGAGCTGCTGGAGGAACTCCAGGCCCGGCTCGACGCCGCCAGGGGCACGCGCGACCGGGTGCACAGCCTGCTCGAAGCGGTGCTCTCGGTGGGCCGCGAACTGGATCTCGAACACGTCCTGCACAGCATCGTCGAGGCCGCGGCCGCCCTCGTCGACGCGCGCTACGCCGCCCTCGGCGTGATCGGCCCCGACGGCAAGCGGCTCTCGGCCTTCCACACGGTCGGCGTGAGCGAGGAGCAGATCGCCAGGATCGGCCCCTACCCGGAGGGCCACGGCATCCTCGGCGAGCTGATCCGCCATCCCGAGCCCCTGCGGCTGCCCGACCTCTCCGAGCACGCCGCCTCGTACGGCTTCCCGGCGCACCACCCGCCGATGCGCACCTTCCTCGGTGTCCCCATCCGGGTCCGCGAGCAGGTCTTCGGCAACCTGTACCTGACCGAGAAGCGGGGCGGGGCGCAGTTCGACGAAGAGGACGAGTCGGTCCTGTCGACGCTGGCCGTGGCCGCGGGCGTCGCCATCGACAACGCGCGCCTGTACGAGCAGTCGCGGCTGCGGGAGCGCTGGCTGCAGGCGAACGCGGAGATCACCCACAGCCTGATGTCCGGCAGCGAGCGCGGCGCGGCACTCGGCCTGATCGCGGAGCGGGCCAGGGAGATCACCGGCGCGGCCCTCGCCGTGCTCACCATGCCCATGCCGGACACGGACTCCCTGGTGGTGGAACTGGCCACCGGACAGGGCGCCGAGGACCACTGCGGTCTGGTGCTGCCCATCGACGACAGCCTCACCGGCCTGGCCTTCGCCACCGCCGAGCCCGTCCGCAGCCCGGACATCACCCGGGACGCGCGGGTGTCCGCCGCGGCCCCCCGGTTCACCGGTCTCGGACCAGCGGTGGCCGTGCCCTTCGGTGCCGCGGACGAGGGCGTGCGGGGCGTGGTGCTGCTGGTGCGGCAGGCGGGCAAGGCGGTGTTCTCCGCGAAGGAGACCGAGCCGTTGCAGGGGTTCGCCGCGCAGGCCGCGCTCGCGATGGAGCTGGCGGAGCGGCGCCGGGACGCCGAGCAGATCGCCGTGCTCCAGGACCGGGACCGGATCGCCCGGGACCTGCACGACCTGGCGATCCAGCGGTTGTTCGCCACCGGGATGACGCTCCAGAGCGCCGGCCGCCTGATCGACAACGGCTCCGCCTCGGAGCGGGTGCTGCGGGCGGTGGACGACCTGGACGAGACCATCAAGATCATCAGGTCGACGATCTTCGGCCTCCGGTCGCGCGGCACCGCCGCCGGTGCCGGGCTGCGGGGCCGTACGGTGCGGGTGGTCGGCGAGGCGGCCCCGGTCCTGGGCTTCGCCCCCAGCCTCCGGATGGAGGGCCTGCTGGACACGGAGGTGCCCGGCCGGATCGCCGAGCACGTGGTCGCGGTGCTGTCCGAGGCCCTGACCAACGTGGCCCGGCACGCGCGGGCCGACCGGGTCGCCGTCGCCCTGGAGACCGACGGCCGCGAGGTGCGGCTGAGCGTCACGGACAACGGCGTGGGCATCCCGTCCGGCGGGCGCCGCAGCGGGCTGCGCAACCTGGCCGAACGCGCCGCTCAGCTGGGCGGCGAGCTGCGGCTCACCGAACCCGCCGACGGCGGCACCGTGCTGGAGTGGCGGGCACCGGTGCCGGACCAGGGCTGAACGCCGGGCCCGCCGGGTCAGAGCAGCCCGCCGCTGCCGTACGGCGCGTACAGGTCGAGCAGCCGGATCCGAGCGGCGTGCAGCCGGTGGGCGACCACCTTGCCGACCCAGACGGCGACCGTACGGCCGAACTCGGGATCGCGGCCGCACAACTCCCGCACGACGTCCGCGTCGAACTCCCAGGCGCGCACCGGAGTCGTGGCCTCGCCGCCCAGTTGCCACAGGTACGGCGGGAAGTGCCAGGACCAGCCGACGAGTTCCCCGTGCCCCAGCGTCTCGATGACCGGGGACCGGCGGCCGGGGACACGCAGGTCGAGGCTGACCGTCCCGGTCCGGACGATCCAGAACCGGTCGGCACGCCGGCCTTCCTCGAAGAGGCGGGTGCCCTCCGCGACGGAGACCTCCCGCGCGACACGCATGAGGCGCTCGCGGTGGTCGCCGTGGAGGGCCGCGGACAGGGTGGTGGCAGAGGTCATCGCTCCGGCTCCTTTCGTGCGGTCACCGCGGACGGACGGCGGGGGAACCGCTCGGCGGGACGGTCGGCCCGACGGTCCGGGACCGCCGCTCGTCCGGCCGCCTCTCGCCGTTCCCTTCGGGTGCACGCCGGGGGCTGTCGATCCGAGCGTCCCTCCGGCCGGCCCGGAACACCAGGGGCCGCTCGGCCCCGGCATGGGCCGTTCGGCCCTGGTTCGCCCCGCGCGGGCGCTCAGTCCGCGCCGGTCCCCCGCTCGCCGCCGAGGACCGCGACGGCCAGCGGCCGCTCACCGACCGGGAGCCGGGTCACGCGGCCGGTCGCGACGTCGACGACACTCAGGCCGTTCCAGTAGCCGTCGCGGGTGAAGCCGCCCGAGACGTAGGCGGTGCGGCCGTCGGCCGAGAGGGCGACGGTCTCGTGCGGGCCGTCCAGCGGGACGACCCGTTCGTCGCCGTCGGGCGAGCGGACGGTCAGGGACGGACCGTCGTCCTCGGACGGGTCGATCGGGCCGGTGCCCACCACGTAGAGCGTGCCGTCGGCGCCCGCCGTGACGCCGTGCTGGTGGGTGTTGGCGGTCATGTCCTCGATCCGGACCCGCCCGGTGCCGGGGTCGACCACCGCCAGACGCTCGCCCTCGAAGGGCAGCAGCAGGGCCCCGTCGGAGGGGCGTACGGCGGTGTAGTGCGGCTTGAGCCAGGAGCCGAGGCCGCCCTCGGTGCCGTACGGGGCGACCTCGATGCGGCGCGCCGTCCAGTCGTCCGTGTCGACGACGCTGACGTCGAACGAGTCGTGGTTGGTCGCGTAGACCTGCCGGCCGTCGCGCGAGACGTCGACGTCGAAGGGACGGCGACCGACCGGGACCACCCGCGTCACCTCCCGCCGTACGGTGTCGACGACCTCCAGGGTGCCCTTGCCGCCGGGGACGTTGACCCCGACGTAGACACGGCTGCCGTCGGGGGACAGGGCGATGCCCATGCCGCCGCCCCGGTACTCGCCGGTCGTCACCGGGCCCGTGTCCGTCCGGTAGCGGATGAGGGCGGTGCGCTCGCGCGTACGGGTGTCCACGGCGGCCACGCCCTCCGCGGTCGCCACCCACGCCGTGCCGTCCTCGCCCAGCGCGATCCCGTACGGCGCCGTCCCGACCCGTACCGAGCCCAGGTCGGCCGCCTCGCCCCGCCCGGCGGGGTCGACGAAGGTGACGGTGTCGGAGCCGAAGTCCGTGACCAGCAGGGTGCCTCGGGGTGTGCGTGCCGAGGTGCCGCCGGAGTCGGGGGTGCGCTGCGCCGTGGTGCCGGGCGGGGCGGACACCGGGGACGCGGCCCCGTCGTCGTCGCCGTCCGACGCGCATCCGCCGAGCGTCGCGGTGACGGCGGCCAGCGCGGCGAGGCGGCCCGCGAGGGAACGCCGCTTCACCGCCTGCCGCCCTCGGCGCGAGGGTCGTCGCCGCCCCGCGACTCGGCCCGCTGTAGCAGGTCCGCGATGGCCTCGAAGCCCCTGCGTTCGGCGTGGGCACGGGCCGTGACACCGTCGCCGTCCGGCAGCGAGGGGTCGGCGCCCGCGGCGAGCAGGGCCGCCACGACGTCCTGGTGCGCGCGGTCGCCGTCGCCGAGGACGACCGCTTCGAGGAGCGCCGTCCAGCCGAGCCGGTTGACGTGGTCGACGTCGATGTCCGTCTCGGCGAGCACGGCGCGTACGTAGGCCACGTGGCCGCGTTCGCTCGCCGGGATGACCGAGACGCCGCCGAAGCGGTTGGTCAGCGTGACGTCCGGACCGCCGGGCAGCAGCGCCCGCATCATCGCGACGCTGCCCGTGACCCCGGTGACCAGCCACGCGCTGTCCTCCCGCGCGTCCTGCGCGTCGACGTCCGCGCCGGCCGCCACCAGGACCTCGGCGACCGCGACCCGGTCGGCCAGGGCCGCCAGGAGCAGCGGCGTGCGGCCCTGTTCGTCGCGCAGTTCCAGGTCGGCGCCGGCCCGCAGCGCGGTCCGGGCGGCATCGGCGTCGCCGCGGCGAACGGCGTCCGACAGGGCGAGGTCGGCGGGGGTGGGTGGCTTGGCGGTCATGGTGGGACGGCTCCACGGTGTCGGGGACGTGTTCCTCCAGCCTGGACCCGCGGTGCGTCGGCAGGCGTCGCCGCACCGGCTGCTCCCCGCCCGCCGGACGGACGACGACCTCGTCGTCCGATCGGACGACCCGCCGGACGACTCCCGGGCCCCTTCGACGGCTGGGGCCCGGACATGCCGGTCAGCCGACCGGAAACGGGAGCCGCGCCGCCAACTCGCCCAGCGCGGCCGTCTCCGCCGGGGTCGGCGTCCGGCGTCCGGTGCCGATCAGCAGCGCGTCCCGGTCGGTGAACGCGGTGGGCAACGCCGTACCGACGACCCCCTCCAGCAGCTCCCGTGAGCGCCTGAGCCCCGCCGCGGGCGGTGGCGCCGCCTCCGGGAGGTGTGCGATCAGGTCGAGGTGGTGCAGGGACCACTCCAGTACGTACGCGGAGAGGTAGTCGCCCGCCTTGAGCACCTGGCCCTGCGTACCGACCCGGCCCGCGGGGTCCGCGAGCGCGGCGGCGCGCCCGGCGGCGGAACCGACGTCGTCCAGGTGGAACTTGAGCAGCCCCGGCTGCTCGTAGGCGGCGGCCAGGCGGACGATCAGCGCGTCGAGCGGGTCGTCCCCGGTCGGGGGCTCGACGACCTGCCAGTAGGTCACCGCGTCCCGGGTCGGCTCCTCGGCGGTCGGGGTGGCCAGGGTGATCAGGACGTCCTGGGCGTCGACGACCAGGTGGCACACCAGGTCCCGGACGAGCCAGCCGGCGCAGCCGGAGGGCCGTGCGAAGTCCTCGTCGGCGAGGTCGGCGACCGCGGCGAGCAGGGCCGACCAGGAGCGGGAGAAGAGATCCACGCCCGTCAGCCAACACCACCGCCCGCCCGGTCGCGACCCAATTCGCGCGAGGAGCCCGTCATTGACACGAGGGGCCCGTCGGTCGGGCTCAGCCGTCGGCGGTCGCGGCCGCCTCAGGCGGGTCGGTCAACTGGTCGGTCAACTGGTCGCGCACGTAGTTCCACACCACCGCGATCAGCGCGGCGAGGGGTACGGCGAGCAGGCTGCCCACGATCCCGGACAGGCTGCCGCCCAGCGTCACCGCCAGGAGGATCACCGCCGCGTGCAGACCGAGGCCCCGGCTCTGGAGGATGGGCTGGAAGACGTTGCCCTCCAGCTGCTGCACCACCACGATGATCGCGAGCACGATGAGCGCGTCCGTCAGGCCGTTCGACACCAGGGCGATCAGCACGGCCACGAAGCCGGCGAACAGCGCGCCCACGATGGGCACGAAGGCGGACACGAAGGTCAGGACCGCCAGCGGCAGCACCAGCGGCACGTCCAGGATCCACAGGCCGAGGCCGATGAACACGGCGTCGAGCAGCCCCACCAGGGCCTGCGACCGCACGAAGGAGCCCAGGGTCTCCCAGCCCCGCAGGGCGACGACCGGGACGTCGGTGGCCAGCCGGCCGGGCAACTGGCGTCCCAGCCAGGGCAGGAAGCGCGGGCCGTCCTTGAGGAAGAAGAACATCAGGAACACGCCCAGGACCGCGGTGATCAGGCCGTTGACCACCGCGCCCACCCCCGTCGCCACCGCGGTGGTGATGCTGCCGACGCTGTCCTGGATGCGTGCCACCGCCGAATCCATCGCACCGGTGATCTCGTCGTCACCGATGTTCAGCGGCGGCCCCGCGGCCCACTCGCGCAGCCGCTGGATGCCCTCGACCACGCCGTCGGTCAACTCGTCCGTCTGGGAGGACATCGGCACGGCGATCAGCGCCACGATGCCCAGGACGACCAGCAGGAAGGCCACCGTCACCACCGCGGCGGCCAGTGCCGGGCGCCACCCGTGCCGCCGCAGGAAGCGGGCCGGGGGCCACGTCAACGTGGTCAGCAGCAGGCCGACGAGCAGCGGCCACACCACCGACCACATACGGCCGAGGACCCACAGGGTCACTGCGAGCATGACAAGTATCAGCAGCAGCTCGCCCGAGACGCGCGCGCTGGTGCGCAGCGCGGCCCGGGTCCTCGCCGCGCTCAATCCGGCAGACATGTGATCACCCTAAGGGGACGTCCGTACGATGGACCCGCCAGTCCAATATTTTTCGAGGTGTGCGACGTGCGCGGTGAGTTGACGGCCAAGGGCAGGGCGACACGGCGCCGCATCGTGGAAGGCGCCGCGGCGGAGCTGCGGGAGCGGGGCGTCGCCTCGACGACCCTGGACGACATCATGGCGCGGACCGCCACCAGCAAGAGCCAGTTGTTCCACTACTTCCCCGCGGGCAAGGACGAACTGCTCGTCGAAGTGGCCAGGTTCGAGGCGGATCGGGTGCTGGAGGACCAGCAGCCCCAGCTCGGCCGCCTGGACTCGTGGGAGGCGTGGCAGGAATGGCGGGACGTCGTGATCGAGCGCTACGAGACGCAGGGTGACCAGTGCCCGCTCGGGTCGCTGTTCCTCCAGATCGGCCGCTCCACCCCGGGCACGCGTGCGATCGTGGTCGAGCTGCTGCGCCAGTGGCAGGAGAGCCTCGCGGCGGGCATCAGGTCGCTCCAGGGGTCCGGCGCGCTCCCCGCCGATCTCGACGTGGAGACCAGGGCGGCCGCCATGCTGACGGCCATTCAGGGCGGTGTGTCCATCCTGCTCTCGACGGGGCGGTCGACCCATCTGCGGGCCGCCCTCGACCAGGGGATCGCGGACCTCCGGCGTGCGGGTGCCGCCGCGCGGTGACGCGGCACCCGCCGCGAGTCAGGCGGCGATGACGGCCGCCGCGGTGCGCCCGCCGTCGACGTCGAGCACGGTGCCGTGCACGAACGAGGACTCCTCGCCGGCCAGGTAGACGGCAGCGCCCGCGATCGCCTCGGGCGTGCCCATCCGTCCCGCCGGGGTGCCCTTCATCATGACCTCGGCGGGGTGCACCTCGCCGGGCGGGGGCGTCTGCACCACACCCGGCGAGATGGCGTTCACCCGTACGCCTCGCGCGCCGAACTCCGCCGCCCAGGCCCGCGTCAGGGTCTCCACGGCACCCTTGGTGGAGCTGTAGAGGGCGCCGACCGGGACGCCCAGGCGCGCGATCCAGGAGCCCAGATTGATGATCGCCCCGCCCCCGGCCCGCGCCATGGCGGGTGCCAGGGCCGCGGTGAGGAAGAACGGGGCCTTGACGTTCACGGCGTAGACCCGGTCGAAGGTCTCCTCGTCGGTGTCGGTGGTGGTGCCGGGCGGATAGATCCCGGCGTTGTTGACCAGCACGTCCACGCGTCCGCCCCGCACGCGGGTCGCCTCGCGGGCCAGCGCCCGTGAGGCGGCCGCGCTGCCGTCCAGGTCGGCGTGGACGAAGTCGGCCCGGCCGCCGGCGGCGCGGATGCCGTCGACGACCTCCTCGCCCCGCTCGGCGCTGCGCCCGGAGACGACCACCTGGGCCCCCTCGGCCGCGAAGGCCTCCGCGATGGCCCGTCCGATGTTGCTGGTCGCCCCGGTCACCAGCGCGGTCCTGTCCGCAAGCCGCATCGACATGTCCTGCTCCTTGCCTGCCGTCTCAGCCGTGTGCTTCTCCGTCGCCCCCGGCCGGCGGCCGGGGCGCGGATGCCACTGTGCGGCGAATAAAATGGACTGGCAAGTCCAAAAATGGGAGTTCGGTCAGCCCGTACGGGATGCCAGGGGCCGCTCGACGTCCTCGTGGCCAACGCCGGCGTGATGGCGCTGCCCGAGCGCCGGATCACCGCCGAGGGCTGGGAACTCCAGCTGGCCACCAACCACCTGGGCCACTTGGCCCTCGCCCTCGGACTCCACGGGCAGCTGCGGGCGGCCGGTTCGGCCCGCGTCGTCGTGGTCAGCTCGGGCGCGCACCGCAGCGCGGCGTTCGACTTCGACGACCCGCACTTCGCGCGCCGTCCGTACGACCGCTGGGCCGCCTACGCCCAGTCCAAGACCGCCGACGTCCTGTTCGCCGTGGGCGCCCGCCGCTGGCTCACCGACGGCATCACCGCCAACGCGCTCAACCCCGGCTGGATCAGCACCAACCTCCAGCGGTACGTCGACGACGCGACGATGCGGGCCCTGGGAGCGATGGACGACGACGGGAACATCATCGAGCAGCCCTACTGCAAGACGCCCCTCCAGGGCGCCGCGACCTCCGTGCTGCTGGCCGCGTCCCCGCTGGTGGAGGGCGTCACGGGGCGCTACTTCGAGGACAACCGGGAAGCGCGGACGGTCGCCGACGGGGACGCGGAACAGAGCGGCGGCGTAGCTCCGCACGCGCTCGACCCGCACGCCGCGGACCGTCTGTGGGAGTACGCCGCCGGGACCGTCGGCCGGTGATCCGCCCCGGTGTCAGCTCTCCGGGACCTTGACCCAGTCGAGCGTGCGCTCCACCGCCATCTTCCAGCCCGCGTAACCCTCCGCGCGCCGCTCCTCGGACCACTGGGGCTCCCAGCGCCTGGACTCGCTCCAGTGGGTGCGCAGTTCGTCGGTGTCCCGCCAGAATCCCGTGGCCAGCCCCGCCGCGTAGGCCGCGCCGAGGGCGGTGGTCTCCGCGACGACGGGACGGCTCACGGGGACGCCCAGGACGTCCGCCTGGATCTGCATGCACAGGTCGTTCGCGGTCACCCCGCCGTCGACCCTGAGCACGTCCAGGTGGACCGAGGAGTCCTGCTCCATGGCCACGACGACGTCGCGGCTCTGGTAGCAGATGGCCTCCAGCGTCGCCCGGGCCAGGTGCGCGTTGTCGTTGTACCGGGCGAGGCCGACGATGGCGCCCCGCGCGTCGGAGCGCCAGTACGGGGCGAACAGGCCGGAGAAGGCGGGGACGAAGTACATCCCGCCGTTGTCCTCGACGGTGCGGGCGAGTTCCTCGCTCTCGGCCGCGGTCTTGATGATCTTCATCTGGTCGCGCAGCCACTGCACCGCGGACCCGGTCACCGCGATGGAGCCCTCCAGCGCGTAGACCGGCGGGTTGTCGCCGAACTGGTAGGCCACGGTGGTCAGGAGGCCGTGCTGGGAGCGGACCAGTTCCGTGCCGGTGTTGAGGACCAGGAAGTTGCCGGTGCCGTAGGTGTTCTTGGCCTCGCCGGGCGAGAAGCAGACCTGTCCGACGGTCGCCGCGTGTTGGTCGCCCAGCACTCCCGTGATGGGCACGGCGGCACGCAGCGGCCGGGAGGTCCGGGTCGTGCCGAACGCCTCGGGGTGCGAGGAGGGGTTGATCTTCGGCAGCATGCCGCGCGGGATGCCGAAGAAGCCCAGCAGCTCGTCGTCCCAGTCGAGCGTCTCCAGGTTCATCAGCATGGTGCGGCTCGCGTTGGTCACGTCGGTGGCGTGGATGCCGCCGTCGGGGCCGCCGGTGAGGTTCCACAGGACCCAGGAGTCGGTGTTGCCGAACACCGCGTGTCCCTGCTCCGCGGCCTCGCGGACGCCGTCGACGTTCTCCAGGATCCACTGGATCTTCCCGCCGGAGAAGTACGTCGCGGGTGGCAGCCCGGCCTTGCGGCGGATGACGTCGCCGCGGCCCGACCGCTCCAGGTTCGCCGCGATGGCGTCGGTGCGGGTGTCCTGCCACACGATGGCGTTGTAGTAGGGGCGGCCGGTGCGCGGGTCCCAGACCACCGTGGTCTCCCGCTGGTTGGTGATGCCGATGGCCGCCAGGTCCGTCCCCGACAGACCGCCGTTGCGCAGCGCGTTCTGCATCACCGAGTTGGTGCGCTCCCAGATCTCCACCGGGTCGTGCTCGACCCACCCGGAGCGCGGGAGGATCTGCTCGTGCTCCAGCTGGTGCTTCGCGACCTCGTTGCCACCGTGGTCGAAGATCATGAACCGGGTGCTGGTGGTTCCCTGGTCCACCGCGCCGATGAAGTCAGCCATGGAAGCTCACATTCCGCCGGCGTGACCGGCCGTCGACTGTTCGAGCACCCCCTCGGTCAGATTAAGGTGACTCGCGGCCGACCGCACATATAGGACATGTGCCGCTCAGGTCTGCCGGCCGGTGCCGTCGAGGGCCGGGGCGATGACGGCGAAAGCCTGTTCGGTCAGCGTCCCGGGGTCCGCCGTGCCGTCGCTGTCGCTCCAGTGGTGCAGCACCGTGTTGAACGCGGTCAGCGCCATCCCGGCGGCCAGCTCGGGGTACAGCTCGGGGCCGGGGCCGGGGCCGGGGCCGAGGTCCGGGCGGCGGGCCAGCTCCGCCGCGAGGCCCTCCCGCCACCGTCCCTGCCGCTCCAGGAAACGCGCGTGCAGGGCGGGAGTGCGCAGAATCAGCTGGACCACCCGCAGTGCTCTGTCGGAGTGATCCGCGCAGGCCGCGAGGGGGCCGGAGAGGGCGCTCCGCAGGGCCAGGGACGGTCGTTCCCCGGCGGGGCGGGCCGCGAGCTCCCGGTGGATGTCGGCGCCCATGTCCGTCAGGAACTGGACGACCACGTCCTCCTTCGAGGCGAAGTAGCGGAAGAACGTCCTCTTGGAGACTCCCGCGGCGGACGCGATCTCGTCGATGGTGACCGCGTCGAACCCCTTGGCGGCCAGCAACTGCAAGGCCGCTTCGGTCAGTTCGTCCGAGACGAGCTGGCGTTTGCGCTGGGCGAGGCTGACTTCGGGGCGAGTGCTCACGTCACCATCGTAACTCCATGCCTCCCATGGCATGAAGTATCACCGTTGACACTTGGTGTCATCTTCGGCATCGTGGGGCGCATGACACAGCAGCGACGTTGGACCGCCGAGCGGATCGGGGACCAGAGCACCCGGGTGTTCGTCGTCACCGGAGCCAACAGCGGCCTGGGCCTGGCGACCGTGCGGGCGCTCGCCGGGCGGGGCGGACACGTGATCCTCGCCGTGCGCGACGAGGAGAGGGGCCGGCGGGCCGTGCAGCTGGTCCTGGCCGGGCAGCCGGACGCCCGCCTGGAGGTGCGCCGGCTCGACCTGTCCGACCTCGACTCGGTGCGGTCCTTCGCCCGGGAGATGCGTGCCGCACATCGGCGCATCGACGTGCTCGTCAACAACGCGGGCATCATGGCGCCGCCGCGGAGGCTGAGCCCACAGGGGCACGAGTCGCAGTTCGCCTGCAACCACCTAGGCCACTTCGCGCTCACCGGGCTGCTGCTCGACCTGCTGGCGGTCGGCAAGGACCCCCGGGTGGTGACGGTGACGTCGACCAACCACCGGCAGGGACGCCTCTTCCTCGACGACCTCACCGGCGAGCGCCACTACTCACCCATGGCGTTCTACAACCAGTCGAAGTTCGCGAACGCCGTCTTCGGGCAGGAACTCCACCGACGGCTGGCCGAGACCGGCAGTCCGGTGCGCAGCGTGCTCGCACACCCCGGCTACAGCGCCACCCGCCTGCAGACGAGCGCACCGGTCGGCATGGTGCGGATGCTGTTCGGCCGCGTACTGCGGCCGCTCGCCCAGTCCGCCGAACGGGGAGCCCTGCCGCAGCTGTACGCGGCGACCGACCCCGGCGTGCGCGGCGGCGAGTTCATCGGCCCGGACGGCCCGGGCGAGCTGCGGGGCGGACCCAAGCGGGTCCGGCTGTCACCGGCGGCGGCCGACGCCGCCACCGGCCGCAGCCTGTGGGAGTTGTCGGAGCGGCTGACCGGCGTGGGGTTCCCGCCGGGGCCGGCGACCGACTGAGACCGCGCGACGGAGCGGATCAGGGAGCGATCGGCAGCCGTCGCTTGTGGTCGGTCTGCCGGTAGCGGGTGACGATCGTCTCGAACGCCTGCTCCGCCACCGGCTTCCCCTCCAGGAAGTCGTCGATCTCGTCGTAGGTGACTCCGAGGGCGTCCTCGTCGGCCTTGCCGGGGTCGAGGGTCTCCAGGTCGGCCGTCGGGACCTTCCGGACCAGCGCGGCGGGCGCGCCCAGCGCGTCCCCGACCGCGCGCACCCGGCGCTTGGTGAGGCCCGTCAGCGGTACGACGTCGGCGGCGCCGTCGCCGAACTTGGTGAAGAAGCCGGAGACCGCCTCGGCCGCGTGGTCGGTGCCGACCACCAGGCCGCCGTGCGCCCCGGCCACCGCGTACTGCGCGATCATGCGCTGCCGGGCCTTGATGTTGCCGTGCACGAAGTCCTGGTGGTGGGGGTCCCGGAAGGCCACGTCGGCGGCGAGCAGGGCGTCGAGCGCCGCGTCGCTCGCGGGCTTGATGTCCACCGTCAGCACCCGGTCGGGCCGGATGAAGGAGAGCGCCTCCTGGGCGTCGTCCTCGTCGGCCTGGACCCCGTGCGGCAGCCGCATCGCGTAGAAGAGCGCCTCGTGCCCCTCGGCGCGGGCCCGCTCCACGGCCAGCTGGCACAGCCTGCCCGCGGTGGTCGAGTCGACCCCGCCGCTGATCCCGAGCACGAGCGCGCGCAGACCCGTGGAGGTCAGCCGCTCGGCGAGGAAGGCCACCCGGCGCTCGATCTCCCGTTCGGCGTCGAAGGTCTCCGCGACCTCCAGTTCCCGGGCGATCTCCTTCTGCAGGGCGATGGACGCCGGCTCGCTCAATTCCGCTCCTTGTTCGACGGGCAGGGTGTTCCTCGATTCACCCTACCCAGAGGCGGCCGGAGCACCGGTCCGCCCATCGGATCCATGGAGCGGGAGGTGCGGGGCGGCCGTCAGGGACCGCCCCGCACGCCTGAGGGGTCAGTCCAGCGGTTCGACCCGGATGTCGCGGAACCGGACCTTGTTCCCGTGGTCCTGCAGCCGGATCGCCCCGGCGGCCTCAGTCTCGGCCCGGCCCGCCGCGGTGGGACCGTCGAGCGCGACGTCGTCGTGGACCGTCCTGCCGTTCCACACCACCGTCACCCGCGCGTCGGCGGTCTTGGCGCCGTTCTCGTCGAAGCGGGCGGCACGGAAGACGATGTCGTACGTCTGCCAGGTCTCCGGAGCCGTCGCCGCGTTGGTGTCGGGTGCCTTCTTCAGATAGATCGCCCCGGCCTCGTTGGTGTCCAGGGTGGTGTCGCCGTAGGAGTCGAGGATCTGCAGCTCGTAGCGGTCCTGGAGGTAGATGCCGCTGTTGCCGCGGTCCTGGCCGGTCACGTCGTCCGGCAGCAGTGGCACCCGGAACTCCACGTGCAGCTTGAAGTCCTGGTAGGCGTCCTTGGTGCGGATGTCGCCGCAGCACACCTCCATCGACCGCTCCTCGGCCAGCGGCCAGGCCACCTTCCTTCCGTCCGTGTGCTGCCACTGCTCCTGAGAGGCGGCGGTGCCGTCGAACAGGGCGACCCGCGCGCCGTGCGGGCGCACGGTGATCAGGTCGAGGTTGACGTGGCCGGTGTCGCCGGGGTCGTAGCGGTAGGAGACCGTGTTGTGGCCGGCGCGCAGCCGCACGCTCTCGGTGCGGGTGGACCAGGTGTCCCAGTCCCCGGTGGAGGGGAGCTGTGTCTGGCGGACCTTCTTCCCGCCCGCGTACAGGGAGAGCGACTTGGTGCCCTCGAAGGGGTTGGGGCCGTTGGAGTAGCGCAGGCCCACGTCGTAGGTGCCGGTCTTCGGGACGGTCACGTCGAACGTCGTGGTGACGTCGCCCTCGGTGGCGTAGCGGTCGACGAAGCCGCTGCCGGAGTAGCCGACGTGGTCGGTGTTGATGCCCGCCTTCCCCGTCAGCCGGGCCTCCTCGGCCTCGTACAGGGTGGCCGCGGGCGGCTGCCTGCCGGGCATCTCGTTGAGCGTGTACCAGGCCTCGGTGCTCCAGAGCGTCTCACCGGAGGCCGAGGTGAAGGGGCGCGGGGAGCGCACGTGCACGACGCGGTCCGGCTTCAGGCCGTCCAGCCGCAGCCGCACGGTGCGGCCGTCGTCCGAGAGCGTCGCGGACCGCACGGCCAGATCCTCCTCTGCGATCTTCGGGCCGCCGTAGGCGCCGGTCGGCGTGTAGCGCCACTGCTGGGCCTCGTAGCGGGCGGCCAGCTCCGCGGCCGTCTCCTCGGACACCGGCTGGGTGTACGTCAGGTCGAAGCCGCCGGGCACGGCCCGCATCCTCTGGACGTCGAAGGTGTTGCCGCCGTTGGGCGTCAGCTTCTGCAGGCCGAACTTGAGCTTGCCCTCCTGCCCCCAGTTGCCGTCGGCGCCCAGGCCGCCGGTGTAGATCGCGCCGTCGGGGCCCATGGAGACCCGGTTGACGCCCGCCTCCAGGCCCTGCGTGTAGCGGAAGACGGCACCCTGGTACTGGCCCTTGACCTTCTCCAGGTAGGCGCGCTGGAGGCCGCCGTAGGTGACGTCGCCGATCAGCATCTGGCCCGCGAACGTGCCCTTGGTGAGGTACAGCGGGGTGGACGGCGAGTTGCCGATCTCGTTCTGCGGCAGCCACAGCACCGGCTCGGTGACGGGGGAGTCCTCGAAGGGCCCGGTGGGCTCGGTGTAGTGGTTGAAGAAGCGGTCCTGCTTGATCTGGACGAGCTTCGAGGCGGGCAGCCAGCCGCCCTGGTTGTCGGTGGCGAACAGACTGCCGCCCGGTCCCCAGCCGATGCCGTTGGGCGTGCGCAGCCCGCCCGCGATCGGGCTGATCTTCCCGGTCCTCTTGCTGATCTTGTACGTCGTCCCGCGGTTCGGCGCGGGCTGCGGGTCGGTGGTCGCGCCGCCGAGGTCGATGGCGACGGAGAGGTTCACGTAGAAGTAGCCGTCCCGGTAGAGCAGGCCGAACGCGAACTCGTGGAAGTTGCCGCCGTAGGGCCAGGTGGCGACCGTGCGGTACTCGTCGGTCACGTCGTCGCCGTCGCTGTCGACCAGCCGGGTCAGCTCGTGCTTCTGCGAGACGTAGAGCGAGCCGTCCACGTACTTGATGCCCATCGGCTCGCGCAGCCCGCTCGCCACCTTCTCGACGGTGACCTTGTCGCGGCTGGTCTCACCGGTGACGTTGTCCAGGAGGTACACCTCCCCGGCAACGTTGTCGGTGCCGCCCCAGGTGCTGATCGCCAGGCGGCCGTCGGGCAGCCAGTCCATGCCGGTGACCTGCGGTTCGAAGCCCTCGGGGCGCAGATCGGTGAGGTCGAGGTCGGGGCGCACGGAGGTGAGCGGCAGACCGTCGCCGGGGGTGTCGCGCCCGGCCTCGCACTCCTTGCGGCCCGGCGCCGTGACCCGGACGACCCCGGCGTCGGTGCTCAGCGCCTCGGTGGGTACGACGGTGAACGCGCTCTCGCCCGGCGGCATCCAGGACAGCTGCAACTGCTGGCCGCCGCCGCGGTCGAAGTGGTCGATGCGCAACGGATGCGCCCCCGCGGTGAGTTCGACCGTGCCGTCCTTGGGCTCCGCGCCGTGCAGCCCGTCGTGGTCGATCACCGTGGAGCCGTCGAGGGTCAGCCGGGAGCCGTCGTCGCTGACGAGCCGGAACACATAGGTGCCGTCACGCGGCGCCACCAGGTAACCGGACGCCTGGGAGACGAAGTTGTCGGCGATGCCGCCGAAGTCGGCGGTGGTGGACCAGTCGACCGTCGGCATCAGCTTGTCGTGGTTGGGGGTCTGGCCCGGCTTGAGGGTGCACAGCTCGTTCAGCGGCGTCTGGACGTCGAACACGCGCAGCGTGACGCCGGGTTCCTGCGGCGGGATGTCGGCGGGGGCCGCCGAGGACGCCGGGGCGGCCCAGGCGCCGCCGAGCGCGACGGCCGAGGTCAGCAGGAGGATGAGGTGTCTTCGGGCACGCGAGAACAGCCGTGGGTGCATTGGTCCTCCGGGTGGTGGGGACCGGACCGTGCCGGATATCGCTCCGGTCTTGTGCGGTGTGACGGACGTTCCGCCGCCAAGGTAGGAGACTTCCGCTGGGCATGTCCATACTTTGTCATCGGTGTGTGCAAAGTTCCGGACGTCAAGTCCCCCGCCAGGACGGCGCGTTCGCCCGCCGGCTCAGCGGCCCCTGCGCACCCGGGCGGCCGCGCGTGCCTCCGCGGCCCTGCGTGCCTCGACGGCCTTGCGGGACCCCTTCGCGCCCCCGCCCGGACGGGTGCCCATCCCGCGGAAGGCGGCGTTGCCGCTCTCCTTGCCCCGTCCGGCCGGCGGGCGTTTCGCGCCGGTGAGGTCCGTCAGCTTCTGCTCGCCCGACCGCACCGGGGTCACCGTCGGCCGGATCCCGGCCTCGGACATCATCCGGTTCACCTCGCGCCGCTGGTCCGGGGTGACGAGCGTGACCACGCTTCCCGCCCGGCCGGCCCGCGCCGTACGCCCGCCGCGGTGCAGGTAGTCCTTGGCGTCGGCCGGCGGGTCGACGTTGACGACGAGGTCGAGGTCGTCGACGTGGATGCCCCGCGCCGCGACGTTGGTGGCCACCAGCACGGTGACCCCGCCCTCGACGAACTGGGCGAGGGTGTGGGTGCGCTGCGGCTGCGACTTCCCGCTGTGCAGGGCGCCCGCGGACACCCCGGCGGCCCGCAGCTGCCGGGTGAACCGGTCGACCCCGGCCTTGGTGTCGAGGAACATCAGCACCCGGCCGTCGCGGGCGGCGATCTCGGTCGCGGTCGCGTACTTGTCGGCCGGGTGGACGGTCAGTACGTGGTGCTCCATCGTGCTCACCGAGGCCGACGCCGGGTCGACCGACACCGGGACGGGGTCGTGGAGGTGGTCCCGCACCAGCTGGTCGACGTCGCCGTCGAGGGTGGCCGAGAACAGGAGCCGCTGCCCGTCGGCGGGGACCTGGTCCAGGATGCCGGAGACCTGCGGCAGGAACCCCAGGTCGCACATCTGGTCTGCCTCGTCCAGCACCGTGATCCGCACCTGGTTCAGGTGGCAGTCCCGGCGGGAGACCAGGTCGGTCAGGCGGCCCGGAGTGGCGACGACCACTTCGGCGCCGTCGCGCAGCGCCTGGGTCTGCCGGTTGATCGACAGCCCGCCGACGACCGTGGTCAGGCGCACGCCCAGCGCCCGCGCGTACGGCGCCAGCGCGTCGCTCACCTGCTGGGCCAGTTCCCGGGTCGACACCAGGACGAGGGCCAGCGGCCGCTTCGACTCCGCGCGCCGGCCGGCGGTCCCGGCGAGCAGGGCCAGCCCGAAGGCCAGCGTCTTGCCGGAGCCGGTCCGCGCCCGGCCGAGGACGTCGCGCCCGGCCAGCGCCTCGGGCAGGGTCGCCGCCTGGATCGGGAACGGCCGTGTCACCCCGAGGGAGGTCATCGTCTCCACCAGCACGGGCGGCAGTCCGAGGCCGTCGAAGGATGCGGTCGGCTTCGCGTTCATGGGAGACCTTTCTGATCAGGCGCCCGGAACGCGACCGGGTCCGTACCCCTCGGTACGGACCCGGGCGCCTCAAAGCGTGCGCCCATTTTACCAGCGGGCGCCGCCCCGCCTCACGGCCGAGGGCGCGGGGCCTGCTTGGACTCGACCCGGCCCTGCGGGTCGGGACCGGAGTCCAGCGCGTCCCGTGCCGCCTGCCAGGCGGGGTCCCCCGGATACAGCGTGGAACGCAGGTAGGCCCAGGTGAGCCGCTGCACCGCGGCGACTCGGCCGGGGTCCTCGTCGGTGGTCTCCGCGACGTCGTATCCGGCCACTCCGCCGAGCCCGTGCTCCGCGCCGAACAGGGTCAGCAGGGACTTGGGGCCGGGGGAGAGCGAGTAGGGGTCCGCGTGCCACTCGGGCCCGGACACCGTCAGGTGGGCCGAGTCGTCCCGGTCGCCGGCGACGACGAGCGCGGGCGTGGTCATGCGGGAGAAGTCGGTGCTCAGGAAGAAGGGCATGTTCTCGGCGGCGGACTCGCTGAGGGCGTCGCCGCCCCGGCCGGGAGCGGCCAGCAGGACGCCCGCCCCGATCCGGGGCTCGGTCAGGTCCACCTCCGTCCCGTCGTCCGGATCGGTGAGCCGGGCGCCGAGCAGCAGGCTCGCGGTGTGTCCGCCCATCGAGTGCCCGGCGACCGCGACCCTGCTCCGGTCCAGCCGGCCGGAGAGCTGTGGGACGGCCTTCTCCAGCAGGTCGAGCCCGTCGAGGACACGCGTCATGTCCTCGGCGCGCGACCGCCAGAACAGGGGCGCTCCGGGGGTCCCGGGATCGAGGGCCAGCGTCCGGGAGCTGAGGTGGGTCGGCTGGATCACGACGAAGCCGTGTGCCGCCCAGTAGGTGGCGAGCGGCGCGTAGCCGTTCAGGGAGGAGAGGTGGTTCGAGTAGCCCTGGCCGTGGGAGAGCAGGATCACCGGGAGGCCGGTCCCGGTCACCGGCGCGGAGACCCGCACCCGGAGGTCCACGGGGCGGCCCGGGGCCGGGAGCACGACCGGGGCTACGGAGAGGACGGGAGCGGCCGGGGGGACGAAGTCGGTCGGGTGGGTCTGTGCGCTCATGCTGCGGGTGTCCGTTCGATGTGTCGACGGCGGAGACGGCGAGGCCGTTCGGGAGTGGGCGCGTCGGCGCGGCAAAAGCGGGACGCTGTCCCGGTTAAATATACGGAACGCTGTCCCGTTTGGTCAACGCGTGCTTTCCGAATCCGGCGTCGACCCGCGCCGCGCCGCCCGCAGCCGGCGATGGCTCCACCCGAGCAGGGCGAACAGCACGAAGCCCGAGATGATCAGACTCGCCCCGGTGGCCCAACCGGAGTACGGCAGCTCGGGCACGAGACCCCAGGCCGCGCCGGCGGCGAGAAGGAACAGGCCCACGAGCACGGAGCCGGCGATGCGCCATCGGGAGGAGACGCTCTCCTCGGCGGCACGCATCGCCCGGACGCGGACCGGGGCGACGAACCGGTCCAGTGCCGGAACGGCGCGCGCCAGCAGCACCACTCCGGCGAAGACGAGCAGCAGGCCCGGCCCGGGCAGCACCAGCAGCGCGACGCCGATCAGCAGCAGGACGGCACCGAGGGCACCCAGGGCGGTGCGCCGGATCGACTCGACACCCCGCGCCATGGCGCCCCACTCTCCTGCGGTCGGCAAGGACTCCGGTTCCGTCGGCGTGCCCAGCCTAGGCAGGGATCGGGGCGCGGGCGATTCAGGAGCGGCCGCGGACGCGGAGCCGGACGCCCGGCCGGTGAGGGCCGGGTGCCGTCGTCCCGCGGGCCCGGCCGGAGGCGGACGGCCGGTCGCGTCCGTCAACGCCCGATGTGGCCGGGGAAGTTGCGATTGCGCCCCATCGACGGGCAGGAACTTCGCTGCTAGACCTGCACCACCCGTACCACCTGCACCCGCCTTCCAAGGAGGAGCATGTGAGACCCCGTCGCGCGGTCGTCCGGACCGCCTCGGCACTCGTCGCCGCCCTCGCCCTCACCGTCGGCCTCGGGGGCCCCGCCGTCGCGGCGCACGAGGCGGAGGCCGGGCCGGCCACCACCGGGACCGGTCCCGTCACCCACGAGGAGAACGACCGTGTCCCCGAAGGCTCGGTCTGGACCCAGCACTACTTCCCGTCCGCCGACCGCTCCGGCACCCGGCTGCACGCCGACGTCCTGCTGCCCGAAGGGCTGAAGCGGAAGGAGAAGGTGCCGGTCATCCTGTCGATCGGCCCGTACTTCGCCCACGCGGGCCAGACCGGCCCCGAGGGCTGGTCCCGCACCGGTCCCTCCGCCCGCTTCCAGGACTTCATCGAGGGCACCGACCTGTTCGACCAGGGGTACGCCTTCGTCATGGTGGACCTGCGCGGCTTCGGGGGCTCCACCGGCTGTCTGGACTGGGGCGGACCCGGCGAACAGGCGGACGTGAAGGCGGCGATCGACTGGGCGGCGAAGCAGCCGTGGTCCACCGGCGCGGTCGGCATGTACGGCAAGTCCTACGACGCCGTCACGGGCCTCATCGGCAACAACCTGGACCAGCGCGCGCTCAAGGCCGTGGTCGCCCAGGAGCCCGTGTGGGACATGTACCAGTACATCTACTCCAACGGAGTGCCCCGCCCGAACGTGACGGGCACCGCCGGCGCGTACAACTCCATCGCCTCGATGCCCCCGATGGCCGACGACGACCCGCGGTACCAGGCCGCCGCCCGTTACGAGGAGAGCCACCCGGAGTGCCTCACGGGGAACTCGGCCGGCTACCGGATATCCGACCAGCGGGACCCGCACTGGACCTCCCGTGACCTGGCGAGGATGGCCCGGGGCAGCGACACCCCGCTCTTCGTCACGCAGGGCTTCGTCGAGAACAACACCAAGCCCGAGGAGATGGAGGAGTACCTCGACAACCACCGTGGCCCCGAGCGCGGCTGGCTCGGCCAGTGGGACCACGTGCGCGGCGGCGACCGGGTCGAGGACGGACGCCTGGCGATGGGCCGGGCGGGCTGGTACGACGAGACCCTCTCCTTCTACGACCAGTACCTGAAGGGGACCAGGCCGACGGTGCGTTACCCGGCCTACGCGGTCGAGGACTCCACCGGTGCCTGGCGGGCCCAGCGCACCTGGCCCGTCACCGAACGGACGGTCACGCTGCCGCTCGGCGGCGGCTCCTACGTGGACGACGGCGGGGCGTCCGCCCGGGCGGCCCTGACCGCGTCCGGCAGCCCGGCGCCGAAGGCTCCGCCGCAGCCGGCCGGCAGGTGGGACATGGAGAACGCGCCCGCGACCGAGCAGCCCGCCCCGGCGGGGCTGGCCGCGGAACTGGCGAAGCGTCAGGGCACGGGTGAGGTCGCCTCCAGCTTCTTCGTGTGGTCGAAGCCGCTGAAGAGCACCACGCGCGTCACCGGCACCCCGCGGGTGTCCCTGACGGCCCGCGGCGAGGGCAACGTCATGCTCAAGCTGTACGACGTCGCGCCCGACGGCACCGCGGTCATGTTCGACGAGCAGGTCTCCCTGGTGAAGTCCGGGCGGATGAGCGTCGACCTGAAGGCGACGGACTGGACCCTCGCCGCCGGGCACGTCCTGGCGGTGGAGATCGGTTCCATCCAGACCGGCTCCTGGCGCGACACGCCTTCCGGCGAGACCGTCGAAATCAAGGGCGCCGGGCTCAGGCTGGCGCTGGACAACCCGGCGGAGGACGTCGCCACCGCCGGTGACCGGTCGCCGTACCTGGACACGTATCTGCGTCAGTACACGGTGAGCCTGCCGGCCGGGCCGGGAACATTCTCGGTGGTTCCGGGCGGCCGGTCGTGACAAGCTGGGCTCCTGTTGTCCGAGCCCAGGAGGTCGCCATGACTGAAGAGTCTTCATCGCAAGCAGGTTCGGAACCGGCGGAGGCCGAGAGCACCGCCCTGACACCCGATGCCGACGGTCAGTACAACCTGAAGGACAAATTCCGCGAGGCGCTGGAGCGCAAGCGCGGCAAACAGGCGGAGGCCGCCGCCCTCGCCGCCAACGCCGATGTGGCGAAGATCCGGGGCACCCACGGGCCGGCCGCCAGCCAGCGGTCGTTCCGGCGCAAGAGCGGCTGAGGCCGCGCAGGACCCGCAACCCGGCAGGGCCCGACCGTGACGGCACGGTCGGGCCCTGCCCGTCATGAGTGTCCGGCCGCGCCGATCAGGGGCGGGCGGTCAGGTAGCCGCCCATCGAGGTGAAGTACTCCGTCGCGGCCAACTCCCGCCCGTCCTCGGTCCGTACGCGTGTGACGGCGAGGCCGTGGTTGCGGCCCCGGCGCGCGTCGGCCCCGGCGACGATCACCACGCCCTCGCCCTCGCGGTAGAAGATCCGGCCGGGCGTGCCGCCGTAACGGCCCTCCGAGACCACGGCGGCGAGGATCTCCAGCCGCCTGCCCCGGTGGAAGGTGAAGGCGCTGGGGTACGGCTCGGACTGGGCCCGGACGAGTCGCTCCAGGTCCTCGGCAGGCCAGTTCCAGTCGATGCGGATGTCCTCGGCGGACCGCTTGTGGAAGAAGCTCGCCCGGGACCGGTCCTGCTTGGTGAACTCCGTCCGGCCCGACGCGATGAGCCCGAGGGCGCCGACGGTGACCGGGGC
Organism: Streptomyces rubrogriseus; assembly: GCF_027947575.1. Classification (NCBI taxonomy): domain Bacteria; kingdom Bacillati; phylum Actinomycetota; class Actinomycetes; order Kitasatosporales; family Streptomycetaceae; genus Streptomyces; species Streptomyces rubrogriseus. Next base: position 3,842,136 of record NZ_CP116256.1, read on the forward strand.
GATGAGGTCCACGGTCTTGTGGAACAGGTCCGTGGCGGTGTCCGCCGGGCCCACCGGCACGGCCTCCTGGCGGACGATGTCACCGGCGTCCAGCTCGTCGTTCATCATGTGCGCGGTGACGCCCACCTCGGTCTCGTCGTTGATCAGCGCCCAGATCAGCGGGGAGAACCCGGCGTACTTCGGCAGCAGCGAGTCGTGCACGTTGAGCGTGCCGTGGCGCGGGAGGCCGAAGATGCGCGGGGGGATCCAGGTCCGCCAGTTGTTGGCGACGATGATGTCCGGATCGGCGTCCTTGAGGCGCTCGAACAGCTCGTCGTCGTCCGGGCGGTTGCGGATCAGCACCGGGACGCCGTGCTCCTCGGCGAGGTCCGCGACGGAGTCGCTCCAGATCTTCTCGTACGCGTGCTCGCTCTTGGGATGCGTGACCACGAGGACCACGTCGTGTTCGGAGTCCAGCAGGGCTCGCAGGGTGCGGTGGCCCCAGGTCTGGTAGCCGAACATGACGACCCGCATGGGGTTCCTCCTCAAGGCAGGGACTGACCCGGGCAGTTAAGCAAGGCTTACCTTAGTGCGCAACACCGCCTCGAGGGTCCCGAGTTGGCTCGAATCGACCTCTGGTGCGCCCTGTCGACAGCCGTATCTCATTAGCTTAGGCTCACCTAAGTTTCCGGCGCACGATGGGAGTGACATGTCACAGGTTCTTCCTGCTGACTCAACGCTGGTCCACGACCTCATTGGTATCGGCTTCGGACCGTCCAATGTCGCCATGGCGATCGCGATCCGCGAACACAACGCACAGGCCGGCGGGCAGGAGGAGCTCGACGCCCGCTTCTTCGAGCAGCAGCCGCGCTTCGGCTGGCACCGCGGCATGCTGATCGACGACGCGACCATGCAGGTGTCCTTCCTCAAGGACCTGGTGACCCTGCGCAATCCGGCCAGTGAGTACAGCTTCCTCTGCTACCTGCAGAGCAGGGGGCGGCTGATCGACTTCATCAACCACAAGAACCTGTTCCCGCTCCGGGTCGAGTTCCACGACTACTTCGAGTGGGCGGCGGCCAAGGTCGACGACATGGTCTCCTACGGCCACGAGGTCGTCGGCGTCGCGCCCGTCGTGCGGGACGGCGTGGTGGACCACCTGGAGGTGACGGTGCGTTCGGGGGAGGGGCTCGAGGTCCACCGGGCGCGCAACCTCGTCGTCGGCACCGGGCTGCGCCCCCTGGTACCGGAGGGCGTGGAGCGCGGTGACCGCGTCTGGCACAACTCCGAACTGCTGGCCAGGGTCGACGCGTTGGAGGGCACCTCGCCCTCCCGGTTCGTCGTCGTCGGCGCCGGGCAGAGCGCCGCCGAGAACGTCGCCTACCTGCACCGCCGCTTCCCCTCGGCGGAGATCTGCGCGGTCTTCGCCCGCTACGGCTACAGCCCCGCCGACGACAGCGCGTTCGCCAACCGGATCTTCGACCCGGCGGCGGTCGACGACTACTTCACCGCGCCCGACGGCGTCAAACAGCGGCTGATGGACTACCACGGCAACACCAACTACTCCGTGGTGGACATCGACCTGATCGACGACCTGTACCGGCAGATGTACCGGGAGAAGGTCCTCGGCACCGAGCGGCTGCGCTTCCTCAACGTGTCCCGGCTCTCCGACGTCAAGGAGACGCCGGACCGGGCGCGCGCCACCGTGACGTCGCTGGTCACCGGCGAGGAGAGCCACCTGGACGCCGACGTCGTGGTCCTCGCCACCGGCTACGGACCCGCCGACCCCCTCGGCCTGCTCGGCGAGGTCGCGGACCGCTGCCTGCGCGACGACGAGGGCCGGGTGCGCGTCGAGCGCGACTACCGCGTCGCCACCGACCCCGCCCTGCGCTGCGGCATCTACCTTCAGGGCGGCACGGAGCACACGCACGGCATCACCTCGTCGCTGCTCTCCAACACCGCCGTCCGGGTCGGCGAGATCCTCGAGTCGCTCCTCGACCGGGGCCTCAAGTCCGCTTCCGACGAGGCCCGCACGGTCGCCGACGGGACCGGCACCGGCGCGCGTTAATGTACGGCGCTATGACCACGACCGAGGTGGAGCGTCCCGCGCCCACTCCCCGAGGCCCAACAGAGGCGCGTCGGCGCCGGGTTGCCGGTCTGGGACTGCTCGCGGCGCTCCTCCTCGTCGCCGCGGCGGCCTCACTGGCCGTCGGCGCGCGTGCGCTCAGCCCCGCCGAGGTCTGGCACGGACTGTTCGCGGCGCCCGAGTCCGACCAGCGGCTCACCGAGATCAGGCTCATCGTGCAGACCGTGCGGGTGCCCCGCACGGTCCTCGCCGTGGTGGCGGGCATCGCGCTCGGCGTCGGAGGGGCGCTGATCCAGGGGTACACCCGCAACCCCATCGCCGACACGGGGCTGCTGGGGGTCAACTCCGGTGCCTCGTTCGCCGTGGTGTCGGGGATCGCCGCCTTCGGGTTCAGCAGCCCGTTCCAGTACGTCTGGTTCGGCTTCGCGGGCGCGGCGGTCGCCGGTGCCGTCGTGTTCGGGCTGTCGAGCATCGGCCGGGGAGCGGGCAACCCGCTGACGCTCGCGCTGGCCGGGCAGGGGGTCACGGTGTTCCTGGCGGCCATGACCACGGCGGTCGCGTTGACGGACAAGGCCTCGCTGAACGCCCTGCGGTTCTGGAACGCGGGCTCGCTGACCGGGGTCGGCTTCGACGTCATCTGGCCCGTGTCGGCCTTCATCGCCGCCGGGCTGCTGCTGGCGCTGACCACACTGCCCTCGGTCAACCTGCTCAACCTGGGCGACGACGTGGCACGGGGACTCGGGGTGAACACCGCGCTGACCCGCACCGTCGGCATCGTCGCCATCACCCTGCTGGCCGGGGCGGCGACGGCGGCCTGCGGCCCCATCGCCTTCCTCGGGCTCATGGTGGCCCACGTGGCCCGCTACCTGACCGGCCCGGACTACCGCTGGCTGGTCCCGTACGCCGGTCTGCTCGGGGCCGTGGTGCTGCTGGTCTGCGACATCGTGGGGCGCCTGGTCGTACGGCCGGGGGAACTGGACGCCGGGGTCGTCGTCTCGCTCCTCGGCGCACCGTTCTTCGCCGTCCTGGTGTGGCGCGGGAAGTTCAAGAGCGCGTGAACGGCACGGACATGAGGGCGGACGGGACGGATGCGGCGGTGGACGTGAAGGCGGACGTGCGGACTTCGGTGGCGCCCGGCGTGCGGTTCGGCGGCCTGTCGTTCGTGTGGCGGCCCTGGATCGCGGGCGTCACCCTGCTTCTGGCGGTGGCGGGCTTCCTGGTGTTCTGCCTGTCCATCGGAGTCGGCGACTTCCCCATCGGCCTGCCCAGGGTCCTCGCCACCGTCCTCGGCCGGGGCGAGCAGGTCGACGAGTTCGTGATCATGGACCTGCGGATGCCCCGGGCCCTCGCCGGGCTCGTGGTGGGCGTCGCGCTCGGGGTGTCCGGCGCCCTCACCCAGTCGATCGCCCGCAATCCGCTGGCCAGCCCGGACGTCCTCGGCATCACCAGCGGCGCCGGCGCGGTCGCGGTGTTCCTGGTGACGGTGTCCGGCGGTGCCGCCACGGCCGTGGCCGACTCCGTGGGCCTGTCGGCGGCGGCGCTCGCGGGCGGTCTCGGCACGGGGCTGCTGGTGTACTTCATGGCGTGGCGCCGCGGGATCGACGGCTTCCGGCTCATCCTCATCGGCATCTCGGTGAACGCCGTGATGCAGGCGATCACGACATGGCTGCTGGTCACCGCCGACATCAGGGACGTGGCCCGGGCCCAGGCGTGGCTGGTGGGCTCGCTGGACAACCGGTCGTGGGGCGAGGTCCACGTAGCGCTGTGGTGCACGCTCGTCCTGCTGGTCGTCGTGACCACGGTCGCCTTCCAGTTCAAGCCGCTGCACTTCGGCGACGAGGTCGCCGCCGGACTCGGCGTCCGGTACGGGACGGTGCGCGCGGTCCTGCTGCTGTGCGCGGTACTGCTGGCCGGTGTGGCGGTGAGCGCGGCCGGACCGGTGCCGTTCGTCGCGCTGGTGGCGCCGCAGGTGGCGATGCGGCTGGCCAGGTGCCCGACCCCGCCGCTGGTGGCCTCCGGCCTGGTGGGGGCGCTGCTGCTGACCGGCTCCGACCTTCTCGCGCGCACCGCCCTGCCCGTCTCGCTGCCGGTCGGCGTGGTCACCGCCGCCATCGGCGGACCCTTCCTGGTCTATCTGCTGGTGCGGGCGAACCGCAGATAGCTGGTACAAAGTAAGGCGAGCCTAATCGAGGGGGCCTTGTGGTCGTTCAGTCCATCACCGGGACCGAGCCGGAAGTTGACGGCGCCTCACGCCTGGCGGCCCGGGCCGTCACCGTCGGGTACGGGTCCCGGTCCGTCATCGACGGCCTCGACGTGGCGATCCCGCCCGGGGTGATCACCACCATCATCGGACCGAACGGCTGCGGCAAGTCGACCCTGCTGCGCACCCTGTGCCGGCTGCTGAAGCCGACCGGCGGCACGGTCGTGCTGGACGGTGAGGACATCGCCGCGCTCCGGACCCGCGACGTGGCGAAGAAGCTCGGCCTGCTGCCCCAGGCGCCGGTGGCCCCGGAGGGACTGACGGTGTCCGACCTGGTCGCCCGGGGCCGTCACCCGCACCAGAGCTGGCTGCGGCAGTGGTCCTCGGACGACGCCGACGTCGTACGGCGGGCACTGGCCATGACCGGGGTGTCCGACCTCGCGGACCGCCCGGTCGACTCGCTGTCCGGTGGCCAGCGCCAGCGGGTGTGGATCTCGATGACCCTGGCCCAGGGCACCGACCTGCTGCTGCTGGACGAGCCGACCACCTATCTGGACCTCGCGCACGCGGTCGACGTGCTCGACCTCGTCGACGACCTGCACGAGTCCGGGCGCACCGTGGTCATGGTGCTGCACGACCTCAATCTGGCCGCGCGCTACAGCGACAACCTCGTCGTCATGCGGGAGGGCGCGATCCTGGCACAGGGACACCCGCGCGACGTCATCACCGCCGGCCTGCTGCACGAGGCGTTCGGACTGCGCGCCAAGGTGATCGACGACCCGGTCGGGGACCGCCCGCTCATCGTGCCGATCGGACGCACCCATGTCGAACTCGACCGATCGGCACCCGAGTTGGTGAAGTGAGGGTAGGCTTACCTCACACTGGTTGGCGCGACAGCAAAGGGATGCCCGGGATGCTCCTCAGAACGACGCGTATGAAGCCCTGGCGACGACTCGCGGCGGCCCTGTCCGCCGCAGCGCTCGGCGTCGGACTCCTCGCGGGCTGCGGTTCCGACTCGGACGACCCGGCGGACGAGGCGGGCGGCGGCACCCCGGCCGCAGCCGGCGCCTTCCCGGTCACCGTGGAGCACGCGTTCGGAACGACGAGGATCGACAAGGCGCCCGAGCGGGTCGTCTCCGTCGGCTACACCGACGACCAGACCGTCCTGGCCTTCGGTATCAAGCCCGTCGGCATGGTCGACCAGTACCCGAACCCGGCCGGCCAGAGCCCCGACATCAACACCCAGTGGCCCTGGGTGAAGGACAAGTGGGGCGACACCAAGCCCGAGGTCATCATGAAGAACGGTGACACGGGCCCCAACTACGAGAAGATCGCCGCCCTGCGCCCCGACCTGATCGTCGCGGTCTACTCCGAGATCGACCAGGCCGCCTACGACAAGCTCTCGAAGATCGCGCCCACGGTGGGCCGGACCAAGGGCGAGAAGGAGCCGTTCAGCGCTCCCTGGCAGGACAACGCGCTGCACATCGCCAAGGCGCTCGGCAAGGCCGAGGAGGGCGAGAAGATGGTGGCCGACATCCAGGGCAAGCTGGACGCGGCCAAGCAGGCGCACCCCGAGTTCGCGGACCGGACCGCGGTCGTGCTGTCCTGGTACAAGGACTCGGTGGCCCCGTTCACCTCCACCGACGTGCGCGGACGGCTCGTGACCGGCATCGGCTTCAAGTACCAGACGAAGATCGACGAGGTCGCCGGCGGCGACTTCTACACCACGCTCTCGCCCGAGCGCGTCGACCTGGTCGACGTGGACCGCGTCTTCGTCATCAACGACAAGGCGGACCAGGACGCGTTGAAGAAGTTCGAGCTGTTCACCAACCTGGACGCCGTCAAGAACGGCAAGGTGTCGTACCTGCTGGACAGCGAGGGACCGGCGGTCGGCGCGGCCATCTCCCAGGGCACCCTGCTGTCCATGCCGTACGCCGTCGACGAACTCGTCAAGTCGGCCGGGTAGGTGTGAGCGTCACCGACACCCGCGTCGCCACGGCACCGGCCGTCCTGCGCACGGCGACCGGAGGCGAGGCCGGCCGGTGGGTCGCGGCACACTGCCGAGAGGTGCCGTGGCTGACGGCCGCCACGGTGCTCACCACGGTGGCCGGAGCGGCACTCCAGGTGCTCCCCGTGCTGCTGCTCGGCCGGGTGGTCGACGCGGTGGCCGGGGGCGAGTCGCAGTCCGTCCTGGCCACGATCGGGGCCCTGATGGTCGCCGCGGCGCTGCTCGGCGCGGCGGCGACCGCGGTGTCGACCTATCTGATCGGGCGGCTGGGCGCCGACCTGCTCGCCCGGCTGCGGGAGGGCGCCGTCCGCGCCGTCCTGGCGATGCCCAGCGCCCGGGTCGAAGAGGTGGGCCGCGGCGACGTGCTGTCCCGGGTCGGCGACGACGTCGCCGTGATCTCCAAGGGAATCCGCACCGCCGTCCCCACGGTGTTCTCGGCCGGAGTCCTCGTCGCCATCGCCACCGCCGGCATGTTCGGGCTCGACTGGCGGCTCGGTCTGGCGGGCGCCGGCGCGCTGCCCGCGTACGCGCTGGCCCTGCGCTGGTACCTGCCGAGGTCCGCGCCGCTGTACCGGAAGCAGCGGGTGGCCCAGGCCGACCGGGCGCAGGCCCTGATCAGCGGCCTGAACGGCATCGACACCGTCCGGGCCTACCGGCTCGAGGGCGCCTTCCGCGAGCGGGTCACCCGGGAGTCGTGGCGGGTGCGCGAGCTGGGCATCGAGGTGTTCCGGTTCTTCGGCCGGTTCGTCGGCCGGGAGAACCGCGCCGAGTTCATCGGGCTGACCCTCATCATCGTGGTGGGCTACGCGCTGCTGGAGGCGGACGCGGCCACCTTGGGCGAGGTGTCCGCGGCACCGCTGCTCTTCCACCGGCTGTTCACCCCCCTGGGCGCCATCATGTTCACCTTCGACGAGGCGCAGAAGTCGGGCGCGAGCCTGACCCGGCTGGTCGGCGTGCTGGGGGAGGACGCGGCGGACCGGCTGGTCGGCGACGCCTCCGTCGGGACGGCGGCGGCCGGCGCGTACCCGGTGACCGTGCGGGGGCTGACCTTCACCTACCCCGGCGCCGACGAACCGGTCCTCAGGGACGTCGACCTGACGATCCCGGCAGGGGGCTCGCTCGCCCTCGTGGGGGCGACGGGCGCGGGCAAGACGACGCTGGCCGCGCTGGTCGCGGGCATCGGAACCCCGCAGGCGGGGTCGGTGCGGGTCGGGCAGGCCGACCTGGCGGAGCTGGACGAGGCCGGGGCGCGGGCCCTGGTGAGCATCCTGACCCAGGAGACGCACGTGTTCTCCGGCCCGCTCGCCGACGACCTGCGGCTGGCCGCGCCGGAGGCCACCGACGCCGAACTCCTGGACGCCCTGCGCACCGTCGGCGCCGGTCAGTGGGTGGACGCGCTGCCCGACGGGCTGGACACACCTGTCGGTGAGGGCGGCGAGCGCCTGGACGTGACCAAGGTCGCCCAGCTCGCGTTGGCCCGGCTGGTGCTCGGCCGGGCGCCCGTGGTGGTCCTCGACGAGTCGACCGCCGAGGCGGGCAGCGAGGGCGCCGCGGAGCTGGAACGGGCCGTGCTCGCCGCGTGCGCGGGACGCACCACGCTCTTCGTGGCGCACCGCCTGACCCAGGCGATGGCGGCGGACCGGATCGCCGTCCTGGACGCCGGCCGCGTCGTCGAGGAGGGCACGCACGCGGAGTTGGTGGCGTTGGGCGGCCGCTACGCACGGCTGTGGCGGGCCTGGCGGGAGGGTGGCCAGGCGGGGTGTTAGGCATGCCTAAGTTAGGTTAGCCTGCCTTCATTCCTTGGAAGGGGCGTTGAGTCTTCGATGATGGAACCGACCGCTTCTCTCGTACGGCTTTCTCCCGCGCGGCTGACCGGCCTGCGCCGCCGCACCGGCGACTTTTCCGACCGGGTCATCACCGAGGCGTGCGCCGTCGCACTGGCGTACTGGGCCGAGGGCCGCGGCCCCGCCGGACTCGACCTCACCCCGGGCACCCTGTTCACCGACGTGCTGGGCTGGGCCGACAACGGCGGTACCGCGCCCACCGGTTGGAGCGTCGACGCGGGGTCCATCACCATCCCGGACGACGTCGTGCCGAACGAGGCGCAGCTCGCGCTCGACGACCTGGCCGACTTCCCGGACCGCCCGCTCGGCACCATCGCCCCCTGTGGCCCGGCGGAGCGGCTGGAGCTTCTCGCCGGGTGGAACGACACCGACGCAGACCGGGTCCGCCCCGGCCTGGTGGAGATGTTCCGCGAACAGGCGTGCGCCAGGCCGGACGCCGTGGCCGTCGTCGACGAGCGCTGCACTCTGACCTACCGGCAGGCTGCCGAACTGTCGGCCCAGTTGGCCCATCACCTGCTCGCACGAGGGCTCGCCGCGGAAGACGTCGTCGGCATCTCGCTGGAACGCTCCGCCGAGATGGTGGTCGGACTGCTCGCCGTCCTCCAGGCGGGCGGCGCGTTCGTCCCGCTCGACCCGCACTGGCCCGCCGAGCGCCGGGCCGTCGTCATCGAGGACGCCGGGGTCGTCGTACAGCTCAACGCCTCGGGAGAGCCCGCCCCGGGCGAACCGGAAGCCGTGGCCGTCGACCTCCGCGACTGGCGGTTCGGCGACCGTCCCACCGAGGGAACCGGAGTCACCGTCCCCGGCGACGCCCTGGCCTACGTCATCTTCACCTCGGGCTCGACCGGGCGTCCCAAGGGCGCCATGATCCGGCACGAGGCGATCACCGAGCGCCTGCTCTGGCAGATCCACGAGATCCTGGGCTTCGGCCACGACGACGCGTCCCTGTTCAAGGCGCCGCTGTCCTTCGACATCTCCATCAACGAGATCTTCCTGCCCCTCGTCAGCGGCGGCAGACTCGTCGTCCTGCGGCCCGGCGGCGAACGCGACCCGCACCACCTGCTGAGCGTGATCGACGAACAACGCGTCACCTTCACCTACCTGGTCTCGTCCATGCTGGACGTGCTGCTGGAGATGGCCGGCGACTCGGGACGCCTCGACAGCCTCCGCCACGTCTGGTGCGGCGGCGAGGTGCTCACACCCGAACTCTACGAGCGCTTCCGCACCCGGCTCGACATCCCCCTCTACCACGGCTACGGACCCGCCGAGACGACGATCGGCGTGTCGCACGTCGTCTACCGGGGCGCGGCGGAGCGTCTGTCGACGTCGATCGGCCGGGCCAACCCCAACACCCGGCTGTACGTCCTGGACGACGAACTGCGCCCCGTCCCGGTCGGCGTCGGCGGCGAACTGTACGCCGGGGGACTGCTGCTGGGCCGCGGCTACGTGAACGCGCCGGGCCTGACCGCGTCCAGGTTCGTGGCGAACCCCTTCGCCGACGACGGCTCCAGGCTCTACCGGACCGGCGACCTCGCACGCTTCGCCCCCGACGGCTCGCTCGACTTCCTCGGCCGCGCGGACAACCAGGTCAAGATCCGGGGCATGCGCCTGGAGATCGAGGACGTAGAGGTCGGCCTCGCCGAGCACCCCCGGGTGCGCCACACCTGCGTCGTCGCGAGGAAGAACACGGCGGGCGGCACCTACCTGGTGGGATACGTCATCCCGGCCGCCAGACACGAGGGCCTGCGGCCGGACGAGGTCAAGGCCTGGGCCGGCCGGCACATGGTGGAGTACATGGTGCCCACCCACGTGGTCGTGATGACGGAGTTCCCGCTCACCGCGAACGGCAAGCTCGACCGGAACGCGCTCCCCGCGCCCGTGATCCCCGCAGGCTCGTCCGCCCCGCCCGCCACCGACGAGGAGCGGACGGTGTGCGCGGCGGTCGCGGCGCTGCTCCAACTCGACCGGGTCGGCGTCGACCAGGACTTCTTCCAGCTCGGCGGCGACAGCATCCTGGCCATCTCGCTGCTCGGCAGGCTGCGCGACGCGGGACTCTACGTCACGGCCCGGCAGATCTTCACCCACAGCACGGTGGGAGCGCTGGCGGCGGTGGCGAGCCGTGAGGACACCACCGTCGTGGACCACCGTGACGTGCCCACCGGAAGCGTCGTGGGGTCGCCCGTCGTGCAGTGGCTCGGCGAGACCACGGACGCCATCGACGGATTCGTCCAGTCGGTCGTGCTCAACACCCCGGCGGACCTGACCGCCGACGCCCTCGACCTGATCCTCGCCGCCGTGGTCCGCCGGCACCCCATGCTGCGGGCCAGCCTGGTGCGCGGCGAGCGCTGGGGATTCGACATCCCGGAGGCGGAGGCGGAGGCGGAGGCGGAGGCGGTACCGGCCGTGGCGCTCTGGCGGGAGAGCGACCAGCCGCTCGACGCGTGCCTCGCCCTCGCCACCGAGGAACTGGACCCGGTGGGCGGCGCGATGCTGCGCGCCGTCTGGCGCCGCGAGGCACGGCAACTGGCCCTCGTCGTCCACCACGTGGTGATCGACGGCGTGTCCTGGCGGGTGCTGATGGACGACCTGGCCACGGCGTGGCGGCAGTTCACCTCGGGCTCGGCGGTGGAACTCCCGTCGGCCGGAACGTCGTTCCGGCGCTGGACCCAGCTGCTGGAACGCGCGGCGTTCGACGCGGACAGCGCCTACTTCCGCCGCGCCCTGCCGGGGCCCGACGAGCCGTTGGGGCGGCGCCCCCTGAGCGCGGACGACACCGTGGCACGCGAGCGGATCCGGACCGTTTCGATCGACCCCGCGACAACGGCCGCGCTCCTGGGCGACACGCCCGCGAAGTTCCACGCGGGGATCAACGACGTCCTGGTGACCGCGCTCGCCGTCGCCCTCGCCCGACGGCGCCACGACCTCGGCCAGACCCAGACCTTCGCGCACATCGAACTCGAGGGCCACGGCCGCGAGGCCGCGTTCGTCGCCCCGTCCGCCGGCTTCGAGCCGGAACTCTCCAGGACCGTGGGCTGGTTCACCACCCTCTTCCCGGTGACCGTCGACCCCGGCACCGCACCGGACCCCACCGCACCCGCGTATCTGTCCGCCGCGCTCAAGGCGGTCAAGGAGGACCTCGCACGCGTACCCGACCACGGCGTCTCCTACGGCGCGCTGCGCCATCTGGCCCAGGCAGCCTTCGACGCCCCCGCCCCCCAGGTGCTCTTCAACTATCTGGGCCGCTTCGACGCCGGCTCGTCGGAGGACTGGCAACTCGCCAGCGTCAACGGTCAGTTGGGCGAAAGGCGCGACCCGCGCATGCGGCTGCCCCGCGCCCTGGAGTTCAACGCGATCGCCGAACCCGACGCCACCGGCGCGTACACGCTGGTCACCGCCGTCTCCTGGCCGGACGGCATGTTCACCGACACGGACATCGCCACCCTCGGCGCCTACTACGTGGAGGCGCTCAGGGGGCTGGCCGCCCTGGAGAACGGCGGCCACTCGCCCAGCGACTTCCATCCGCTGCCGCTCACCCAGGCAGACGTCGACGCCCTCGACGGCCCGGCGCTGCGGGACGTCCTCCCGCTGACCCCGCTCCAGGAGGGCCTGTACTTCCACTCGGTCTACGACGGCGACGCCACCGGCAGCTACGTCGAGCAGCAACTGCTCACGCTGGAGGGCGAGGTGGACCCCGGCAGACTGGCCGAGGCGGCCACCCGCCTGCTGACCCTGCACCCGAACCTGGCCGCGCGCTTCGTGCCCCTGGCCGACGGCCGTGTGGTCTCCGTACTGGAGAGCGGGCACGAGGCGCCCTTCACCGTGCTGGACCGCCCCGGCATCACCGACGACGAGATCCGCGCCCACGCGGAGCGCGACCGCCGCGCCGGATTCGACCTGGCCACCGGTCCGCCGATGCGGTACACCCTCGTCCGTGCGGGAGCCGGCAGACATGTCCTGGTGCAGACGGTGCACCACATCGTCGCCGACGGCTGGTCCGTGCCGCCCATGCTGCGTACCCTGCTCGCCGAATACCGGGCGCCTGGTTCCGGACTTGCGCTCGGCGGTTTCCCCGAGCACGTGCGCCGGCTCGCCGCACGCGACGACGCGGCGGGCGACCGGGTGTGGGACGAGCAACTGGCGGACCTCCCCGGCCCGTCGCTGATCGCCGAGGGGCACCCGCCCTCCGCGCACTTCGCCGACACCGCGACGACGGCGGACTTCGACGTCGACGCGGCCGCCCGGTCGGCCGGTGTGCCGCTGAGCGTCGCCGTGCACGGCGCCTGGGCCCTCACCCTGGGCGGCATCCTGCACCGCGACGACGTGGTGTTCGGCTCCACGGTGTCCGGGCGGGAGGCGGACGTGCCCGGCATCGAGGACATGGTCGGCCTGTTCATCAACACGATCCCGCTGCGCGCCCGCTGGACCGCCACCACGACCGCGCGAGAACTGCTGGCCGCCGTCAGGGCGCACCAGGCCGCGGTGCTGCCGCACCAGCACGTCTCGCTGGCGCGCATCGCCCGCCGGGCCGGTGCCGGAGCGCTCTTCGACACCCTGGTGGTGTTCGACGTGGCGACCGACGTGGCCGGACTGAAGCGCCCCGGCGACACCCTCGCCGTCACCGGCATCGTCAACGAGGGCGCCCCGCACTACCCGCTGACGTTGGTGGTGGAGCGCACACCGGACGGCCGCCCGCGCTTCAACCTGATCCACGACGCCGAGCTGCTGCGGGAACCCGAGGTCCGCGAGATCCTGCGCACCTTCACCCGGACCCTCACCGATCTGCTCACCCGGCCGGACGCGCCGGTCGGCGGCCTGGCGTCCGAGGGCACCGGGCGGGTCGAGCCGGTCTCGCCGACCACCCTGGGCGAACTGTTCGACGCCGCGGCGCGCCGCGACCCGGCCGCCACCGCCGTCACCCAGTGCGCCCTCGACGGCGCCACCCGCTCCCTCACCTACGACGAACTGACCCGGGCCAAGGACGAGTTGGCCGCCGTCCTACGGGCGGCCGGGGTCGGCCCCGGCAAGCGGGTCGCCGTCGCCGTGCCGCGCTCCGTCGAGCAGGTCGTCGCCCTGATCGCCGTGGTCGGCGCGGGCGGCGCCTACGTACCGCTGGACCTGGCGTACCCCGACGAGCGACTGGAGTACGTCCTCGCCGACTCCGCCCCGCAGGTCGTCCTCGTGGCCCCGGAGCAGCGCGACCGGTTCACGCGGCTGCTGGACCGCGCGAACGTGTCGGCCCGCCTGCTGGTACCGGGGGAGGAGCAGCCGCCCACCGCCGCGGAGGCCGGACCCGGAGCCGGCTGGCACGACCCCGCGTACGTGATCTACACCTCCGGATCGACCGGTCGACCCAAGGGCGTCGTCGTCCCCCACTCCAGCGTGGTGACGCTGCTCGCCAACACCCGGCCCGCCATGGCCTTCGGCCCGGAGGACGTGTGGGTCCAGTTCCACTCCTTCTCCTTCGACTTCGCCGTCTGGGAGCTGTGGGGCGCTCTCACGTACGGCGGTGAGCTGCTGGTGCCGGACTACGCTCTGACCCGTTCCCCGGTCGACTTCCACCGCCTGGTCCGCGAGCGCGGGGTCACGGTGCTCAACCAGACCCCGTCGGCCTTCCACCGGTTCGCCGAGGCCGACCGGCACGCGGGCGAACCGCTGCCAGCACTGCGCAGGATCATCTTCGGCGGCGAGGGACTGGACCTCGCACGGCTGCGCGACTGGGTGGCGCGGCACGGCACCGAGTCGCCGGAACTGGTCAACATGTACGGCATCACCGAGACCACCGTCCACGTCACCCACCGGGTGCTGACCGCCGCCGACTTCGCCCCCGGCGACCGGGCCGCCAGCCCGATCGGCGGCCCGCTCCCCGGCCTCGTCACCCACCTGCTCGACGACCGGCTCCGTCCGGTGCCGCCGGGCCGGGTGGGCGCCGTCTACGTCGCCGGCGACCAGGTGTCGCTCGGCTACCTCGGCAGGCCCGGGCTCACCGCCGGCCGGTTCGTGGCGAACCCGTTCACGGCCGACGGCTCCCGCATGTACCACACCGGCGACCTCGCCCGCCGCACCCTCGACGGGCAGCTGGAGTTCGCCGGCCGCGCCGACGACCAGGTGCAGCTCAAGGGTTTCCGCATCGAACCGGGCGAGGTGGAGTCCGCGATCCGCGACCTCGACGGCGTGGTGGACGCCGCCGTCACCGTGGCGGACACCGACGACCACCTGGTCGCGCACGTCGTGGGCCGGGTGCCTGCGGACCTCACCGGACTCCTGTCGGCGAAGCTGCCCGCCCACATGGTGCCGGGCCGGGTGCTGCCCGTGGACGCCCTGCCGCTGACGGTCAACGGCAAGCTCGACCGCAGGGCACTGACCGAGCGCGCGACACGCACGCCGGGCGCGGAGGCCGCACCGCACGGCGGGAACGACTCCGTACTCGCCATCCTCGTCGACCTCTTCGCCGAGACGCTGCCCGGCTCCGCACCGGACGCCGACACCGACTTCTTCGCCGCCGGAGGCGACAGCATCGTCGCCATCACCGTGATCAACCGGGCCAGGGCGGCCGGCCTGCCCGTCGCACCCCGCGACGTGTTCCTGCTCCGGACACCCCGCGCGCTCGCCGAGCACCTGGCGACGCGCACACCGCTGCCCGAGGCATCCCCCGCCCGCACCGGCCACCAGGACGGCCCGCTGCCACCCACACCGATCATGCTGCGCCAACGGGAACTGGGCGGCCCCCTCGCCCGGTTCGCCCAGGCCAGGACACTGTCCGCACCCGAAGGAACCGGATTCGCCGACGCGGAACGCGCCGCGCGCGCCGTCGTCGCCGCCCACCCGGCACTGCGGCTGCGGCTCCGCGCCGAGCACGGGGTGTGGTCCCTGAGCACCGAACCCGACCGCGAGGTCACGGTGACCCGCGGTGCCGGAACCGACGTGACGCGGACCGCGGACGAGGCGGCCGGCCGACTCGATCCCGAGAACGGCGACATCGTCGCGTTCACCTGGCTGGAGACCAGCCGCACCCTGGTGGTCGCCGTCCACCACCTCGCCGTCGACGCCGTGTCCTGGCTGATCCTGCTGGACGACCTGGCCGCCGCGATGCGCGGGGCGGCACCGGCACCGCCGACCACGTCCTACGCCGAGTACGCACAGGCACTCACGCACCGGTCCGCACAGGAGACCGACGGCCTGGACCACTGGATCAGCACGCTCCGGGCGCCCGCACCGCTGCCCGCCGCCGGGCAGCGGCGCGGGACGACGGTCGTCCTAGCCCCCCGGGTGAGCGACCGGGTGACCCGCACCGCACCCGCCGCACTGGGCCTCGGCCTCACCGAGCTGCTGTGCGGCGCGCTGCGCACCGCGCTGACCCGCGTCCAGCGGACGCCCACCGATCTCGCGATCGACCTGGAACGGCACGGCCGGGTCCCGGCTCTCGGCCACCACGACTACACCCGCACCGTCGGCTGGTTCACCGCCATCGCGCCCGTACGGCTCACCGCGCACACCGACCCCGTCGCCGCGGCGCGCGAGGTCACCGAACGCCGGCCGGACGAGCACGCGCACGTCGCCTACGGCGCCCTCAGGTACCTCAACCCGCAGACCGCGCCGCTGCTGGGCACCGCCCGGCCGCAAGTGCTGTTCAACTACCTGGGCCGCGGCGACGAGTCGGGCGCACCGCGCCTCACCGGCGGCGACACGGGCAGCCCGTACGCCGTCGAGGTGAACGCCTGGACCGACGCGGCCACCGGCAGCCTGCACGCGGCCTTCACCCTCGCCGAGGGCGTCCCGGACGAGATCACCGAGCACTGGCACCGCGCACTGGAACGGATCGCCGAAGCCGCCGCGACGGCCGAGCGCACGGCACCCGTCACCCCCCTCCAACGGGGCCTGTACTTCCAGGCCCAGCTGACGGGCCCGGCCGGACACTACGTAGCCCAGAGCTACTTCACCTTCGAACGGCGCCTGGACCCGGACGCGTTGTCCCGGGCGACGGCCTACGTGCTCGCCCGGCACCCGGCGGTCGGCGCGGGCTTCACCACGGACGAGGACGGCAACCCCGTCCAGGTCCTCGCCGCGGACCGCCGGGTCGACGTCCACACGGCCGAGGCGGCGACGGAAGCGGAGGCCGACGCCCTGCGCCTGCGGGACCGGGAACGCGGATTCGACCCCGCCGAACCACCGCTGATCCGCCTGACCGTGGTGCGCCTGCCCGACGACCGAGACGGCCTGCTGCTCAGCTACCACCTGCTGCTGTGGGACGGATGGTCGCGCGAGATCGTGCTGCGCGACCTGTTCGACGCCTACCGTGCCGTCCTGGCGGGCGAGCCCCTCGACCCCGGGCCGGCCGCGCCGGGCTTCGAGGACCACGCCCGGGCCCTGGCCGCCAAGGACCCGGCCGCCTCGGAACGCTTCTGGGCGCGGCACCTGGCCGGCCTGTCCGGCCCCACCCTGCTCGCCGGACCGGCGCCCGACCTCCCCGACGACCTGCCGCGCGCACTCGCGCACACGCTGACCGCCGAACGGTCGGACGCGCTGAGGGCGGCCGCCAGGACGTACGGCGTCACGCTGAACTCGGTGCTGACCGGCGCCCTCGGCCTCCTCCTCGGCGCCCGCACCGGCCGCGCCGACGCCGTCTTCGGCGTGACCGTCTCCGGCCGCGAGGGCGAAGGACTGGCCGACATCGTCGGCGTACTGCTCAACACCGTGCCCATGTGGACCCGGGCCCGGCCGCACGACACCGTCCGCGCCTACCTCACGGCCGTGCAGGAGGCCAGGGTCGACGCCATGGAGCACGAACACCTCGGGCTCGGCGAGATCCAGCGGGCCGGCGGCCACGACACGCTGTTCGACAACCTGTTCGTCCTCCAGAACTTCCTGGACCTGGACGCCTTCGCCGAGATGAACGCCCGGCACGGCATCACCTCGGTGCGGGCCGACGACTCCACCCACTATCCCTTCACCTGGGTGGTCACCCCCGGCGACCGGCTCACCGTCAAACTGGAGTACCGCGACCACGACACCGCCCACGCCCGGGCCCTCCTGGACGACTACCTCCGGGTGCTCGACGACCTGGCCGGACGCACCGGTGCCGCCGAGCCCCGGGCGCCGATCGGCGCCCTGCCCGGACTGGCCCCCGCCCCCGAGCCCGCGCCGCGCACCGAGATCGGCACGGACACCGTCGTGGACCGCTTCGACCGGGCGGCCGACCGGGAACCGGACCGGACGGCGCTGGTCGCCCACGGCTCCACCATGACCTTCGCGCACCTGCGGGACCGCAGCCGGGCCGTGGCGGGTGTGCTGGCCCGGCGCGGCATCGGCCCCGGGGCGACGGTGGGCCTCGCCCTCCCGCGCTCCCTGGACTCGATCGTGGCGCTCTTCGCCGTACTGCGCACCGGCGCCGCCTATGTGCCGCTGGAACTGGACCACCCGGACGAGCGGATCGCCGCCATCGTCGCGGACGCCCGCCCCGACGCCGTACTCACGGTGAGCACCGTGACGCCCCGGCTCACCGGCGGCCCGGACCTGATCGAGCTGGACCGGCCGCTGCCGGACGCCGAGCCGTGCGTGACCTTCGCGCCGGGCGACCCCAACCGGCTGCGGCACCCCGCGTACACGATCTACACCTCCGGCTCGACCGGCCGGCCCAAGGGGGTGGTGACCGAGTACGCCGGACTCACCAACATGCTCGTCAACCACCAGCGCCGGATCTTCGAACCGGTCCTGGCGCGGCACGGTCACCGCACCTTCCGCGTCGCCCACACCGTGTCCTTCGCCTTCGACATGTCGTGGGAGGAGCTGCTGTGGCTCGCCGACGGTCACGAAGTGCACGTCTGCGACGAGGAGTTGCGCCGCGACGCACCCCGGCTGGTCGCGTACTGCCTGGAGCACGGGATCGACGTCGTCAACGTCACCCCGACCTACGCGCAGCAACTGCTCGCCGAGGGCCTGCTCGACGACCCGGCCCGCCGGCCCGCGCTGGTGCTGCTGGGCGGCGAGGCGGTCACCCCGGCACTGTGGACGAGGCTGGCCGGGACCGAGGGCACCGTCGGCTACAACCTGTACGGCCCCACCGAATACACCATCAACACCCTCGGGGTCGGCACCTTCGAGTGCCCGGACCCGGTCGTCGGCGTCGCGATCGACAACACCGACGTGTACGTGCTGGACCCGTGGATGCGGCCGCTGCCCGACGGCGTGCCCGGCGAGCTGTACGTCGCGGGGGTGGGCATCGCGCGCGGTTATCTCGGGCAGCCCGCCCAGACCGCGCACCGCTTCGTCGCCTGCCCGTTCGGCGCGCCCGGCGAGCGTATGTACCGCACCGGTGACCTGGTGGTGCGACGCCCCGACGGCAACCTGATGTACCTCGGCCGCACCGACCAGCAGGTCAAGATCCGCGGCCACCGGGTCGAACCCGGCGAGGTCGAGGCCGCGTTCGCCGCCCACCCGGCGGTGCGGTTCGTGGCCGCCGTCGCCCAGCCCGACCCGCAGGTCGACGGTGCCCACCGGCTGGCCGCCTACCTCGTGCTGGACGGTGCCGATCTGGCCGAGGTCGCCGCCCAAGTGGGCGCCGCGCTGCCGGACTTCCTGCGTCCCACCCACTACGCCCAGGTCGACCGCATCCCGCTGACCGTGAACGGGAAGGCCGACACCAAGGCGCTCCCGGAGGCCAGGCCGCTGGGCGCGCTGACCACGGCCGGGGAGCGGGCGCCGGAGACGGAGACCGAGACGACGGTGTGCGAACTCTTCGCCGAGGCCCTGGACCTGGACGACGACGAGGTGAGCGCCGTGAGCGACTTCGTGGCCCTCGGCGGCCACTCCATGCTGGCGGTGCGGCTGACCGGGCTGCTCCGCCGGGAGTACGGTCCAGTGATCACCATCCGCGATCTGTTCACCCTGCGAACCCCGGAAGCGATTGCCCGCCACCTCGATGACCACTCCTGACACACAGCGGCCCCGAGCGGGGTCCGACATCCTGCGCACCGCCCTGCGGCGCAACGTCGGCGCGATGGCGTGGGGCACCCTCCTCATGGGCCTCTACCAGGCCGGTGAGACCGCCTTCCCCATCGCGCTCGGCCTGATCGTCGAGCACACCATGCGGGACCGGAGCCCGGAGGCGCTCGGCGTCTCCGTCGCCGCCCTCGCCGTGATCATCACGACGGTCTCCCTGTCCTGGCGGTTCGGGATGCGGATCCTGCAGAAGGCCAACACCACCGAGGCGCACCGCTGGCGGGTCCTGGTCGCGGGCCGCGGCCTCCAGCCGGTGGCCAGGGACGTCGACCTCAAGTCCGGCGAGGTGCTGACCATCGCCACCGAGGACGCCGACCAGACCGCCGACATCATCGAGGTGGTGCCGCTGCTGATCAGCTCGCTGGTGGCGGTGGTGATCGCGGCGGTGGCGCTGGGGCTGGCCGACCTCCGGCTCGGACTGCTGGTCATCGTGGGCACCGTCGCGATCCTGTCCGTCCTGAGCGTGATGTCCAGGCGCATCGGCTCCAGCACCCGCGAGCAGCAGGCCCGGGTGGCCCGGGCCGGCGCCAAGGTCGCCGACCTCATCATCGGCCTGCGCCCGCTGCACGGCTTCGGCGGCAACCACGCGGCGTTCCGCTCCTACCGCGAGATCAGCACGGAGGCGAAGCGCCAGTCCGTCACCGTCGCCCGGGTGAGCGGCGTCTACGCGGGCACGGCGCTGGCCCTCAACGCGGTGCTCGCCGCCGCGGTGACCCTCACGGCGGGCTGGCTGGCCTTCCGGGGCCGGATCACCATCGGTGAGCTGGTCATGGCCGTGGGCCTCGCGCAGTTCATCATGGAACCGCTGAAGCTCTTCTCGGAGATGCCGAAGTACGTGATGATCGCGCGTGCCTCGGCCGAACGGATGGCGCTCGTCCTCACCGCGCCGGCGGTGACGACACCGGGGACGGAGCGACCGGCCGCGGGCGGGGACCTGGAGGTCGACTGCGTGCGGCACGGGGCGCTGCGCAAGGTGCGGTTCCGGGTCCGCGCCGGCGAGTTCGTGGCCGTCGCGGCGTACCAGCCGCTCGCGGCGGCCGACCTCGCCGCGGTCCTGGCCCTGCACGTCCCGCCCGACGCGTACGAGGGGACGGTCCGGGTCGGCGGACGGGCCCTCGCGGAACTGGCGGTCGAGGAGGTACGCGCGCACCTGCTGGTCAACCCCTACGACGGTGAGATCTTCGCGGGCACCCTCCGTTCCAACATCGACCCCTCGGGCACCAGCCGGACCATCCCCGAAGCCGTCGAGGCCTCGATGCTCACCGACGTCGTCGCCCTGCACCGCGAGGGACTCGACTACGCCGTCCGCGACCGCGGCGCCAACCTCTCCGGCGGGCAGCGCCAACGGCTGTCCCTGGCCCGCGCCCTGGCCGCCGACACCGAGGTCCTGGTGCTGCGTGACCCGACGACGGCCGTGGACGCGGTCACCGAACAGCTCATCGCGCGGGGTGTCGCCAAGCTGCGCCGGGACCGCACCACCCTCGTGATCACCAGCAGCCCCGCCCTGCTGGACGCCGCCGACCGCGTCCTCGTCCTTGACGAGGGCGTCATCACCGCCGAGGACACGCACCGCAACCTCCTCGCCACCGACGATGCGTACTGTCTGGCGGTGACGAGGTGACGAGGTGACGAGGTGACGAGGTGACGAGGTGACCGGGCGGACCGGGGCCCGGCCGGCCGGTGGCGGCGGCCCCTAGGCGAGGGCCCAGGCCACGTCCCGGAGCAGCGCGTGCCGCCAGCCCGCGCGGTCGTGGCCCGAGGCCGACCTGGAGACCCGTACGGTCGCACCGGCCTGTTCCGTCAGGGACTCGACAAGGGCGCAGTGGGGGAGCATGCGCTGCTCGTGTTCCCCCACGTCGAACGCGATCCGCAGCCCGGACAGGTCGGGACGCGCACGCAGCCGCGCCGCGATCGTGCCGCCGACCGGGCCGCCCAGGGGGTCCGGCAGATCCGCGGCGCCGGGCGTCCACCACAGCGACGCCGACTGACAGGCGACCCGGGACACCAGCTCCGGGAACTCCAGCGCCGCGTACAGCGCGCTCAGACCGCCGAGGCTCTGCCCCGCGACCACCGTCCGGCCCGGGTCGGCCCGCACCCCGCTCCCGGCCACCAGGGGCAGCAACTCGTCCCGCACCGCCTCCCACAGCGCGGGCCGGCACCCGAACTCGGCGCCGCGGTCCCCGGCCGGGAGGAAGACCAGGGTGACCGGAGGCATCTCACCGCTCGCGACGGCCGAGTCGAAGGCGGACGTCGCCGGGTGCAGGTACAGCCAGTCGTCCCCGTCGAGCAGCAGGACCACCGGCCCGCCCCCGCCCACCGGATGGACCCGCACGGTACGCCGCCCGCCGAGCCGCTCGCTGGTCCAGCGCAGCCGGGTGCGGGGCAGCGGCAGGACGTCGCCGGCGTCGACCAGTGGCCAGTGCGGCTGGGCCGGGGCGTCCGGGGTCGCGGCGACGGACCGCTCGCCGCCCGCGCCCGCGGGGTTGTACGGGTCGGCGTACGCGTCCTCGCCCTCGACGAACCGGTACGTCACCCGCAGTCGCGCCGGCATGCGCACCTCGGCGTACCAGCAGTCCGTGTCGCGCCAGCGCCGCAAGGGCACCGGAGCCGACCAGCTCTCGAAGTCGATGCTCGCCGCCCGCGGCCCGCGCCGCAGGAACAGGGTCGTCCACCCGTCGCCGTCGGGTATCGACAGGGGCGTCGTCAGACCGTCCCAGAAGGCGTCGGTGCCGGGCACGGCGGTCAGCCCGAACGCGGCGAAGGTGTCCGGCCCCGCCCACCTCATGAACGTGTCCTTGTGGAGCGGAAATCCGGAAGGCTAAGCTCATCGCTCATTAGGCGAGCCTAACCTAATCCATTGGGAGGCACCGGGTATGAGCACCAACCCCTTCGACGACGCCGACGGCCGCTTTCTCGTCCTGGTGAACGACGAGGGCCAGCACTCGCTCTGGCCGTCCTTCGCGGCGGTGCCGGGCGGATGGACGACCGTGTTCGAGGAGAACTCCCGGGACGCCTGCCTGGCCTACGTCGAGGCCAACTGGACCGACCTGCGCCCGCGTTCCCTCGCCCGCTCCGCGGACGCCTGAGACCGGGCCCCGTCACACGTCGCCAGTGAGGGAAGGCCGGGCCGCCCACTCCTCCCTGGAACTGCCCGACTATCCGCGGCCCGCCTGAGGGGGGCGTGGGCCCGCCTGTGACCGCCAGCCGTGCAGAAGCAGGTCGAACACCGTTTCCACGGTCGCCCGGGGATCTTGCCGTCCCGTGGTCAGGGCGGGGATCTCCAGGACGAACCGGGCCAGCGCCGCGCATGCCGGGTCGTCCGGCTCCCGGTCGAGCTCCTCCGCGATCACGGTGCTCAGGGTGTCGGCGTGTCGCATCCACATGCGTTCCCCGTACTCGCGGAGCGCGGGCGTGTCGTTGACCAGGGCGGTGAAGCGTGCCCGGCGTGGATCGGTCACGATCGGCACCCAGGACTCCAGGGCGTGTGCCCGGAGTGCCTCGACCACGCCCTGGCCCTCGGGCCGTTCCCGCACGGCGGCGGCCAGCGCGGCGTCGACGTCCTGTTCGCGGTCGAAGACCAGCGACTCCTTGCTCGGAAAGTGCGCGAAGAGGGTCGTCGTCGAGACATCGGCCTGCTCGGCGACGTCGCGGACGCTGACCCGGTCGAAACCGTGCTCCAGGAACAGCCGCAGGGCGGCGTCGGCGATCGCCTGCCTGGTCGCCGCCTTCTTGCGCTCGCGGCGGCCTGGGGTCGGTGAGTCGGACATGGCGCCACTCTAGCGCATGGCTGGAACGACACAGAAACCGAACCGGATCTGGAAGTGTGGTGAGTAAGAAACTGGAACAGTTGCAGTTTCTCACTCGTTTCTGCTTTGGTGGTTTCCACGGGGGACCCACCAACGGAAGGAAGCCACCATGAACTCTCCGACGCCCGCCGCCGCGCGGATCAGCATCATCGGTGCGGGCCCGGGAGGGCTCACCTGCGCACGTGTGCTGCGACAGCACGGCATCGCGGTCACGGTGTACGACCGCGATCCGGACGCCGCCTCCCGCGACCAGGGAGGCTCGCTCGACCTGCACGAGGAGGACGGCCAGCTCGCGCTCCGCGAAGCGGGCCTGCTGGAGGAGTTCTTCGCGCTCGCCAGGTGCGAGAGCCAGGAGGAGCGCCGCTTCGACGCCGCGGGGCGGCTCCTCGGGCACCGGCTGCCGGACGAGGGCGAGACGGCCCGCCCGGAGATCGACCGCGGTCAGCTCCGGGAGCTCCTGCTGGGATCGCTCGACGCCGGGACGGTGCGGTGGGGACACGGCCTGGAATCGGTGGGCGGGCCGGCCGACGGACCGCGGACGCTGACGTTCACCGACGGGAGCACCGTGGAGACGGACCTCGTGATCGGAGCGGACGGCGCCTTCTCCCGCGTCCGCGCGGCGGTGTCCGACGCGGTACCGCGCTACACCGGGGTCGGCTTCCTCGAGGCCTGGTTCGACGACATGGAATCCGCGCACCCGGAGCTGTCCGAACTGGTCGGCCGGGGCAGCGCCCACGTGGCCGACGGACAGCGGGGCCTGTTCGCGCAGCGCAGCAGCGGTGGGCACATGCGCGTCTACCTCATGCGGAGGGTCGCCCTGGACTGGATGACGACGAGCGGGCTGCGTCCGGACGACACCGACGGCATCCGGGCCCGGCTCCTCGCCGAGTACGCCGGCTGGTCACCCCGGATACTCCGGATGATCACCGAGAACGACGGCCCGTACGTCGACCGTCCGCTCTTCGCCCTGCCGGTGCCGCACACCTGGCGGCCCACGCCGGGTGTGACCCTGCTGGGCGACGCCGCGCACCTCATGCCCCCGCTCGGGGTCGGGGTCAACCTCGCCATGCTCGACGCGGCGGAACTCGCGCTCGCCCTCGCGGCGTCCGCCACCGTCGACGATGCCGTGCGCACCTACGAGAAGACGATGCTTCCGCGCTCGGCCGAGATCGCCGGCATGCTCGAGGGCGGTGCCGGTTTCCTGCTGGAGGAGCCGGACGACGAAGACCTCGCGCGGCTCGGTGCGCCCGGAGCGGACGGTGGACCCCGGGAGTGAGGCGGGCCCGCCCGGGGAGGGGCCGGACGGCTCGCCGTGGTCCTCGCCGGACCCGACGCGGCCCGGGACGCCGGTTCCGGCGCCGACCCGGCCCCCTCGTGACCGGGCGCGCCGGTGGGCACGAGGGGGCGGGTGGGCCGGACGGGTGCTAACAGCTCAGGTTGCCGCCGGGCTCGACGCCGAGGAGCTGGGTGAAGCGCTCGTAGTTGTCGATCCGGCTCTGGACCTGCCCGGGATTGCCCCCGTCGCACTCCAGGCTGCCGTTGATGGACCGGATGGTCTCGCCGAACCCGGCGCCGTTGACCATGGCGTCGTGCGGGGTCATGGTGCCGGGCCCGGTCTGGGTGTTCCAGTACCACAGGCCCGTCTTCCAGGCCACGGCCGAGTCGTTCTGGACCAGGTCGGGGTTGTTGAGCAGATCGATGCCGAGGGCGTCTCCGGCGGCCTTGTAGTTGAAGTTCCAGCTCAGCTGGACCGGCCCGCGCCCGTAGTACTTGTCGTTGCCGGCCGGGCAGCCGTACGGCTGGGACGCGTCGCAGTAGTGCGGGTAGTTGGCGGTGTTCTGCTCCACCACGTACACCAGCCCGCCGGTCTCGTGGCTGACGTTGGCGAGGAAGGCGGCGGCCTCCTGCTTCTTGACCGTGTCACTGCCGGTGTTCGAGAACCCCGGGTAGGCGCTGAGCGCGGCGGTGAGGCCGCTGTAGGTGTAGAAGGAGTTCCGGCTCGGGAACATCTGGTCGAACTGGGCTTCGCTGACCACGAATTCGGCGGCGGCGGTCCGGGAGTCGGACTTCTCGGCGACGGCCGACGGCGCCATGGTCAGCGTGCACAGGGCGGCGGCCGCACCGGTGGCGGCCAGCAGTGCGAGCTTGCGGTGCTGCACGGTATCTGCTCCTGCTCGATGGGAGGGAGGGCCGGGGGAGGGGCGGAGAGGCGGGCGGAGGGGAGCGGCCGTGCACCCTCGAAGAGGGGTGCGACCGCTCCCGGACCGCTCCGACCGGCCCGTCAGCCGCCGACGTTGACGTCGATGCAGGCGTAGAACGCGTTGGACGTGTCGGCGACGTTCCACACGGCCAGGACCTTCTGCTGTCCGGTGAGTCCGCCGAAGTCGACCTGGTGGTTCACGACCGCGCCCGGCTTCGCGCCGCCGTCGTCGAACAGCGCGATCCGCTGACCACCGACGTAGTACTCCCAAGTGCTGGTGGCGTGCTGCGCGGTGAGCCGCCACGAGAACGTCGTGTTCTTCGAGACCGGGGTGACCTGCCAGCCCTTGCTGTCGTCGTCCAGCTCCGCGAAGCGGCTGTTGCCGCCACTGCAACTGGTCAGCCCCTTGGGGCCCTCGACGCTCTGGGGCTCGTACGTGATGTCGCCGCAGGACACCGTGCCCGCGGCGCACTGGGCCTGGCGGCTGGGCGGGTCGGAGATGTAGCCGTGCGCGCTCGCCGAGGAGGCGGGCAGGCTCACGGCCACGACAGGGGCGAGGACCGCGCCGATCAGGGCAGCGGTCTTCCTACGTGCGTGCATGGGAACTCCTTCACATCCGGCCGTCCCAGGGCACGCGCGGCCGTGTGTGGGGGGACCGCGCGCACGCCGAGTACGGCCTCTCGTGGGTGGGGCCAGGAGGCGCGAAGGTGACGCGCACTCACCGTCCCCACCGGGGCGTGGGACCCCGGCAGGGCTCAACTCCGTAAACGGAGCGGTGAGTTCTGTTGGACTAGACCATACAAGCGGTCGACGTGACCGTGTCAAGAGTGTGTCAACGCCGGTGTCCGGCGCGCGGGATGCCGGGCGATCTCGCGGATTGGGCTCACTTGGAATCGAGTCGGCCGAGGGGATGGGTCGTCCCGGCGAGGTCCCGTCGCGCCGCCGTCCAGTCGGTGCTGTCGACGCCGAGGGCGTGGCGGAGGTAGGCCAGGGTCACCCGTTGGACCAGGGCGACGTGGGCGGGGTTCTCGTCGGTGGTCTCCGCGGCCTCGTAGCCGGAGATCCCGCCGAGGAAGTGTTCCGCTCCGAAGAGGGTGAGGAGGCTCTTCCGGCCGGGACTCAGGACGTACGGATCGGCCGTCCAGTCCGCGCCGCGTACGGTGAACGGCAGGTCGTCCCGGTCGCCCGCGACCACGAGTGCCGGGGTGGTCATGTGCGTGAAGTCGGGGTGCCTCAGCCACGGGAGGTGCTGGGCCGCGAACGGCGTCAGATCGTCGCCGCCGTTGCCGGCCGTCGCGAGCAGCACGCCCGCCTTGACCCGGGGGTCGGACAGGTCCTCGGCCTCCCCGGTCGCGGGGTCGCGCACGCGCAGGCCCAGCAGGATGCCCGCGGTCTGGCCGCCGAAGGAGTGCCCGGCCGCCGCGACACGGCTTCGGTCCGGACGCCCCCGGAGGCCCGGAACGGCCGCCTCCACCAGGTCCAGGCCGTCCAGGACGCGCTTCATGTCCTCGACGCGCGAGCGCCACAACCCGGGCCGTCGCGGATCGTCCTCGGGGAGGGCCACGCTCTTCGAGTCGAGGTGGGTGGGCTGGATCACCACGAAGCCGTGGGCGGCCCAGTGGTCGGCGAGCGGGCCGTATCCGTCCAGCGACGAGCCGAAGCCGTGCGCGAGGAGCACGACGGGCAGGCCGTGCCCGGTCACCGGGGCGGACACCCGCAGGCGCAGGTCCCGGCCACGCTCGGGTGCGGGCAGCACCACGGGCTTGACCGAGACGACCGGAGCGGTGACCGTGGCGGTGGCGGTGGCGGTGGCGGTGGCGCCGGCCGCCGCGAGGGCTGGTGCGGTCATGAAAGGGCCTTCTTTCTGCTGGTCAACGAGGTTGGGAGCGGCACCCGGGACGAGTCGGGGGGCTCGGGGGTTACGCTAAAACCTGACGCCGACGTGAGAGGCAAGTCGTACGACCGCCTCACGAGAGGAGGCGCGGGATGCGCATCGGGGAGCTCGCCGCCAGGACGGGCGTCAGCGTGCGGGCGCTGCGCTACTACGAGGAACAGGGACTGCTCGTCCCGGAGCGCAGCCACAGCGGCCAGCGGCACTACCCCGGCGGCGCGGTCGACCACGTCCGGCTGATCCAACAGCTCTACGCCGCGGGCCTGTCGAGCAGGACCATCGTCGAACTCATGCCGTACGCGGCCGACGGCAGGGCCACGCCCGAGCTGCTCGACCGGTTGTCCGCCGAGCGGGAGCGGGTCGAGGGCCGGATCGCCGAACTGCTCGGCACTCGGGACCGGTTGGACTCCGTCATCACCGGCGCCACGGGGAACCTGCGCACCGGCCGGTCCTGCCGCGCCGGGACCTCCTGAAGCAGCCCCCCAAGGCCCCCTGCCGTCGCCGGAGAAGAGGCCCGGAGGACCGGAAAGCTTCGGCCGTTACCCTGCACACCGTGATCAACTTGCCTGTGCCCCACGACGACCACGGTGCGCGACATGACGACACCGAAGTCGCGATCGCCGCCGCGCGGGCCGGCGCCGAGACCGTGCGAGCCCGTTACGGACGGCGGCTGACCCGATTCGACAAGGGCGGCGGGGACTTCGCCACCGACGCCGACGTGGCCGCCGAGGAGGCGATCCTGGGCGTCATCCGTGCCGCGCGGCCCCACGACGCGATGTGCGGTGAGGAGGGCGGGCGGCGGGGAGCGGCCGACGCGGCACGCCAGTGGCTGGTGGATCCCCTGTGCGGCACGCTCAACTACGCCGCGGGCACCATGGCGGTGGCCGTCAACGTGGCGCTGCGCGGCGGCCCGGCGGCCGTGGCCGACCCGTTCGGCGGCGAGGTCCTCTTCACCGACGGCGAGACCGCCCGGGTCCGGCGCGACGGCCACGACACACCGCTGGTGCCCAGTGCGGCCACCCGGCTGGTCGACGTGAACCTGGACCCGCCCTTCCCGGGCGCGCCCGCGTTCAGGGCGGTCGACCTGCTCGCCCACCCCGGCTTCGTGCGGCGCCTGCGGCCGCGGGTCCTGTCCACGACGCTGGCCCTGGCCTGGGTCGCGGCCGGGAAGCGCGCCGCCTACGTCACCGACGGCACCGGCCTGGCCGAAAGCGTGCACTTCGCCGCCGGTATCGCGCTGTGCCGGGCGGCCGGCTGCGTCGTCACCGGAGTCGACGGCGAGCCCGTCGGCCCCGCGGGCCGCGGTCTCGTGGCGGCCGCCGACGCCGGGACGCACGCGCTGTTGCTGGCGCTGATACGTGAGGGCCGTCCCCGGTAGGGCCGACCGGGTAGAGGATGCCCCACTCGGTGCCGCCCGCCCGGGAAACCGCCCGGGAAACGGCCTCGCCGCTGCTAGTTTCGCCAGCCGTCGGACGAATGCGGACGTCCCGGTCGCATCCGGGCGCCGCCTGCGGAGGGAGTACGGGTGACTGGTGTGCGCGAGGAAGCGTCGGGGACGGGTGCCCCGTTCGGGCGGAGGACCTTCATGGCGTCGGCCGTCGTGGCGGCCGCCGCGTCCGTCCCGGCCGCCGCGCCCGCCCTCGCGGCCGGGCGGCCGGAGGGTGCCGCGTCGGGCTGCCGGTCCGTGGCGCACCTGCTCGCGGTCCCCGAGACCGGGCGCGGTGTCGA
The DNA here is from genome assembly GCF_027947575.1 of Streptomyces rubrogriseus. Lineage (NCBI taxonomy): Bacteria > Bacillati > Actinomycetota > Actinomycetes > Kitasatosporales > Streptomycetaceae > Streptomyces > Streptomyces rubrogriseus. The sequence continues at coordinate 3,870,870 of NZ_CP116256.1, forward strand.
CTGGCTCAGGGAGGCCCTTCAGGTCGCCGTAGCACTCGAACTCGCCACCATCCCGCCCTACCTGTGCGGATGGTGGTCCGTGGGCGACCGCACGAGCCACGTCGCACGGCTGATCCGGCGCATCATCGGCGACGAGATGTACCACATGGGCGTCGTCTGCAACCTGCTGGTGGCGGTGGGCGGCCGGCCGCGGATCACGGACGCCGCCGTCGCCTACCCCGGCCCGCTGCCCGGCGGCGTGCGCGGGGAGGTGAACGTCTATCTCTCCGGTCTCAACAGGCCCTTCGTGCGCGACGTGATGATGGCCATCGAAGCCCCGGAGGACCCCCTGGCCCGAGGCGTGCACAACTCGCCCGGCATCGGCCACTTCTACGACGGTCTGCTGCGCGCCTTCCGGGCCACGGCGCCGCCGCTGTCGGCCGACGGGCAGTTGTCCCAGCGCATCGGCTCCGACGTCCTGGAACCCGTGACCGACCTCGACGGCGTCGAGCGGGCGATCGAGATCATCAAGGAGCAGGGCGAGGGCACCGCCGGCTCTCCCGAGGACGCCTTCGGCGACGACTACCCGGCCCACTACTACGCCTTCGGCGAGATCTACCACGGCCGGCAACTGCGCCAGGAGGACGACGGCTGGCGGTTCACCGGCGCCCCCGTGCCCTTCCCCGACGCGCGCCCCATGGCCCGGGTCCCGGCCGGCGGCTGGCCCGGCCCCTCGCAGCGGGTCGGGGAGCTCCTCGACCGTTTCGACACCGCCTACGCCAAGGTGCTCAGCACCCTCGAGGCGGCCTGGGCCCACGGCGACGCGCGCACCCTGGGCTCGGCCGTCCGGACGATGCGCGGGCTGGAGGGCCCCGCCGTGGAGCTGATGGAAACCGGCATCCCGGGCGGCCGGAGTACCTACGGCCCCCAGTTCCGCCCGCCGGGCGCGTGACGCCGGACGACGCGAGCCGAGCCGGCACGCGCGGCAGGGCGCGCCCCACCGGCTACTGGACCTGCATGATCTGGATCAGGTTCCCGCAGGTGTCGTCGAGGACCGCCGTGGTGACCGCGCCCATCTCCACCGGCTCCTGCGTGAAGTGCACCCCGAGCGAGCGCAGCCGGTCGTGCTCCGCCCGTACGTCGTCCACGGCGAAGGAGGCGGCCGGGATGCCGTCCTGGGCCAGCGCCGTCCGGTACGGCCCCACCGCGGGGTGACCGGACGGTTCGAGCAGCAGCTCGGTCCCGTCGGGAGCCTCGGGCGAGACCACGGTCAGCCACCGGTCCCCACCCGCCCCCACCGGCACGTCGTGCTTCTTCAGGAAGCCCAGGGTCTCGGTGTAGAAGCGCAGCGCGTGCGCCTGATCGTCGACGAAGACGCTGGTGAGGTGGATCTTCATGGGGTCATCTCCGGTACGTGGGTTCCGGGCGGTCGGGTCATGAGGTGCTCGGGCGGGCCGGAACCCTGCTGACTCTCCGGACCCTCCGGGACATCACCTGCCTATCAAGGGCCCGCGTGTCCGGCAACGGCCCAGACCTCGGCCAGGGCCGAGGTGGTGAGCACCCGGCCGGGGCGGCCCTGTCCCGCCAGGGTGCCCGCGCGGAGCAGGAGGCAGGCCTCGGCCGAGCGCGCGGCCTCCAGGTCGTGGGTGGCGTGGACGACCGTCACGCCGTCGGCCACCAGGTCCGTCAGGAGGGCGGTGATGCGCTCTCTGGCCTCCGGGTCGAGGCCGGTGGTCGGTTCGTCCAGGAGGAGCAGGTCGGACTGCTGGGCGAGTCCCTGGGCGACGAGGGCGCGCTGCCGCTGCCCGCCCGACAGCTCCCCGAGCTGACGCGGGGCGAGGTCAGCGATGCCGAGCCGGTCCAGGGCCGAGTCCACGATCAGCCGGTCCCGGCGGTTCAGCCGGCGCCAGGGGCCGCGCTCGGCCCACCGCCCCATCTCCACGGTCTGCCGGACGGTCAGCGGCAGGGCGTCCGCGACGGCGCCGCGCTGCGGTACGAAGGCGGGCGGCCGCTCGCCGTCCCGGTGCAGGTCTCCCGATGTCGGGCGGATCACACCGGCCAGCACGCCCAGGAGCGTCGACTTGCCGCTGCCGTTCGGCCCGACCAGAGCCGTGACGGCCAATGCCGGTATCTCGCAGGTGAGTTGCCTCAGGACCGGTCGTCCCGGGTAGCCGGCGCTCAGCCCGGTCAGACGGACTCGTGCCGCCCGTCCGGGCGCGGCAGGGGGCGAGGGGCGGGATTTGTTGAACATGATTTTCATTGTAGTGTCCTCCGCATGGATTGGTTGACGGCCCCGTTCGAAGTGACGTTTGTGCAAAGAGCCTTGTGGGGCGGCATCCTGGTGTCCGCCATCTGCGCCCTGGCCGGCACCTGGGTCGTGCTCAGGGGGATGGCCTTCCTGGGCGACGCCATGTCCCACGGGCTGTTGCCCGGGGTGGCGCTGGCCGCCCTGCTCGGCGGCAACCTGCTGCTGGGAGCGGTGGCCAGCGCTGCCGTCATGGCCGCGGGCGTCACCGCGCTCGGGCGCACCCCGAGACTCTCCCAGGACACCGGCATCGGCCTGCTCTTCGTCGGCATGCTCTCGCTCGGCGTGATCATCGTGTCGCGTTCGCAGTCCTTCGCCGTGGACCTGACCGGCATCCTCTTCGGCGACGTCCTCGCCGTCCGCGAGCAGGACCTGCTCGTACTGGGCGGGGCCCTGCTGGTGGCGCTGCTCGTCTCCGTGCTCGGCCACCGGGCCTTCCTCGCCCTCGCGTTCGACCCGCGCAAGGCCCACACCCTCGGGCTGCGCCCGCGGCTCGCCCACGCGGTGCTCCTCGTCCTGCTGGGCCTCGCGATCGTGGCCTCCTTCCACATCGTCGGCACGCTCCTCGTCCTCGGCCTGCTCATCGCGCCGCCGGCCGCGGCCCTGCCCTGGGCGCGCGGCGTCCGCGGCGTCATGGCCCTCGCGGCACTCCTCGGCGTCGTCGCCACGTTCGGCGGGCTGCTCCTGTCCTGGCACCTGAGCACCGCCGCCGGCGCGACCGTCTCGGCCGTCGCGGTGGCCCTGTTCTTCCTCTCCCACACGGCGTCCGGCCTGCGGCACCTCCGTACGCGCCCCGCCACCCCCCACCCGACAGTCGACTGAAGGAATCCGAGGCGATGGAACCGACCGTCCGCAGAAACCCCACCCGCCGGCTCCCGACCGCACTCGTCCTCAGCGCCGCACTGCTCGCCACGGGCTGTTCGGAGCAGTCGGACGACGGGCGGGAGCCCGCGGCGACCGAGTCGTCCGCCACCCCGCACGGCTACGTCGAAGGAGCGCACGAAGCGGCCGAGGAGCAGTCCCGGCTGATCCTCGGCGCCCCCCGCACCGGCGCGAGCCGGGTGCTCGACCTCGTCACCGGCAAGGTGCACGAGAGCGCGCCGGTGACCGGCGCCGACGGGCTGAGCACGGACGGCCGCTTCGGCTTCTTCCACACCGACCACGGCACGCACGTGGTCGACGGCGGTTCCTGGACGGTGGACCACGGCGACCACGTGCACTACTACCGGGCGGCGATACGCGACGTCGGCGACCTGCCGGGCGGCCGCGGCGCCGAGATCCGCAGCGACGCCGCGGTGACCGCGGCGACCGACCCGGACGGCCGGACGACGCTGTACGACCGGACGGCGCTGGAGAAGGGCGAGGTGGGGCCCGCCCGGACGCTCGACGGTGTGCACGCCGGCGCCGTCGTCCCGTACGAGGAGCACCTGGTCGCGCTCGACGGGGACGACGAGTCCGCCAAGGTCGCCGTGTACGACCGCGCGGGCCGCCGGGTCGCCTCGCCCGACGCGACGTGCGAGCGGCCCAGCGGCGACGCCGTCACCCGCCGCGGCGTCGTCCTCGGGTGCGCCGACGGGGCCCTGCTCGTGAGCGCCGAGGACGGGACGTTCACGGCCGAGAGGATTCCGTACGGGCAGGACGTGCCCGAGAAGGAACGGGCCACGGCCTTCCGCCACCGGGCCGGCAGCGACACGCTGACCGCACCCGCCGGCGAGCGGGCCGTCTGGGTCCTGGACGTCACCGACCGCGAGTGGACCCGGGTGAGGACCGGCCCGGTCCTGGCGGCCAACACCGCCGGCGAGGGCTCACCGCTCCTCGTCCTGGAGACCGACGGCGCACTGCACGGCTACGACATCGCCACCGGCAGGCACACGGCTCGGACCGAGCCCCTCCTGACCGGGACCGCGAAGAGCCCCGCCGGCGCGGCAGCACCGGTCGTCGAGGTCGACCGCAGCCGCGCCTACGTCAACGACCGCACCGGTAAACGCGTGTACGAGATCGACTACAACGACGCCCTGCGCGTCGCGCGCTCCTTCGGCCTCGACATCGAACCGGTGCTGATGGCGGAGACCGGCCGATGAGGGGGACGGTACGCACCCGCATCCGGATGGCACGGCTGCGCCGCCTGCTGGTGGGACTGCTCGCCCTGGTCGCGGCCGCCACCGCCACCGCCTGCTCCGCCACGGACGAACAACCCCGCATCGTCGTGACCACCAACATCCTGGGCGACATCACCCGCCAGGTCGTGGGCGACCAGGCGGAGGTCACGGTCCTGATGAAGCCCAACGCGGACCCGCACTCCTTCGGACTGTCGGCCGTGCAGGCCGCCCAGCTGGAACGCGCGGACCTCGTCGTCTTCAACGGACTCGGTCTGGAGGAGAACGTCCTGCGGCACGTCGACGCCGCCCGCGAGGCGGGTGTGGCGACCTTCGAGGTCGGCAGGGCGGTCGACCCGCTCACCTTCCACTCCGGTGACGACGGCGGACCCGAGGGGGAGTCGGGCCGGCCCGACCCGCACTTCTGGACCGACCCCGACCGTGTGCGCACGGCCGCCGGACTCATCGCCGACCGCGTGAGCGAGCACGTGTCGGGCGTGGACCACGACGCGATCCGGGCCAACGCCGCCGAGTACGACGAGCAACTCGCCGACCTCACCGCCTTCATGGAGAAGTCCTTCGACCGGGTGCCCGAGGACCGGCGCAACCTGGTGACCAACCACCACGTCTTCGGCTACCTCGCCGACCGCTTCGGCTTCCGCGTCATCGGCGCGGTGATACCCAGCGGCACGACGCTGGCCTCCCCCAGCTCCTCCGACCTGCGCTCGCTCACCAGGGCCATGGAGCGGGCCGGGGTCCGGACGGTCTTCGCCGACTCCTCCCGGCCCAAGCGGCTCGCCGAGGTCCTGAGCGCCGAACTCGGCGACGGCGTACGGGTCGTGGAGCTGTACTCCGAGTCCCTCACCGCCGAGAACGAGGGCGCCGCCACCTACCTGCAGATGATGCGCGCCAACACCACCGCCATGACCGACGGACTGACCGTCGGCAGCCCGAAAGGAACGCACAGTTGAACACGTCCATACGCAACAGGGCCGTCACGGGGACGGCACTCGCCCTGGCGGTGTCCGCGGTCCTCACCGCTTGCGGCGGCGGCGACACCTCCTCGTCGGACGCCGCCTCCAAGGGCGACGGGAACCCCGCGTCGGCGACACCCGCGGCCTCGGTGCGGGATCCCCTGGTGGCCACCTTCGACGGCGGCCTGTACATCCTCGACGGCAAGAGCCTCGAACTCACCAGGACCATCGACCTGCCCGGCTTCAACCGCGTCAACCCCGCGGGGGACAAGGACCACGTGGTCGTCTCCACCGACAGCGGCTTCCGACTGCTGAACGCCACTCGGCAGGCCCTCACCGACATCGAGTACAAGGGCGCCAAGCCCGGCCACGTCGTGCGCCACGCCGGGAAGACCGTGCTCTTCACCGACGGCACCGGTGAGGTCAACGTCTTCGCGCCGGCCGACCTGGGCACCGGCGAGAAGCCGGACGGGCGCACCTACAGGTCGGCCGAGGCCCACCACGGCGTCGCCATCGAGCTGAGCGACGGCCGGCTCCTCACCACCCTGGGGGACGAGGAGAAGCGTACCGGCGCCCTGGTGCTGGACAAGAACGGCAAGGAGATCGCCCGCAGCGAGAACTGCCCGGGCGTCCACGGCGAGGCGGCCGCCCGCGGCGAGGCGATCGCCCTGGGCTGCGAGGACGGCGTCCTGATCTACAAGGAGGGCGGGTTCACCAAGGTCGACGCCCCCGACGACTACGGCCGCACCGGCAACCAGGCGGGCAGCGACGCGTCCCCCGTGCTCCTCGGCGACTACAAGACCGACCCGGACGCCGAGCTGGAACGGCCGACCCGCATTTCCCTGATCGACACCGAGACGGCGAAGCTCCGCCTGGTCGAGCTGGGCACCAGCTACTCCTTCCGCTCCCTCGCCCGCGGACCGCACGGCGAGGCGCTCGTCCTCGGGACCGACGGCGCCATCCACGTCGTCGATCCGGACAAGGGCACGGTCGAGAAGAAGATCCCCGCCGTGGGGGAGTGGCAGGAACCCCTGGACTGGCAGCAGGCCCGGCCCACCCTGTTCGTCCGCGACCACACCGCCTACGTGTCCGAACCGGGCAAGAAGGCCGTGCACGCCATCGACCTCGAATCCGGGAAGCGAACCTCGGTGACCCTGCCGCAGGGCACCAACGAGCTGTCCGGAACGGTCGCGGGCCACTGACGGGCGCGTCCCCCGGCACCGCGGGTGCCGGGGGGACGTACCGAACAGCCGCCCTAGGACTGGGGCCGCCGTCCGTGGTTGGCCGGGTGATTGCGGCGTGCCTTCTTCTTCCGGCGTCGCTTCGAGGACATGCGTGCCTCCTTCGGAAGACGTCCGATCGGTGCGCGTTCCGTGTCAGTGCGCATCCGTCCATGGCGTCCGTCCACGATTCCACGCACGGCCGGGCCGTGCCATTCGGCGCGGGGCGGACCCCGCGGACGCCGTGGCGCTCACGGACCGCGCCGGCGACGAGCCCGGCCAGGCGACGTCGTCGATCGCGAGCCACGGCGCGCCGGCCACGGCCGTGGGAGTGAGGCCGGTGAATTCCTTGACCTCCCGGTGCAGGTGGGACTGGTCGGCGTAGCCGCTCTCGAAGGCGACCGAGGCCGGGGCCAGGCCGGCCGCGAGCAGATGGGCGGCATGGTCGAACCGCACCAGCCGGGCGGCCCGCTTGGGCGTGATGCCGAGCTGGGCGTGGAAGCGGGCCGACAGCCGCTTGCGGCTCCAGCCCACCTCCTCGGCCAGACCCTCGACCCGTACGCGCCCCCGGCCCGCGAGCGTCCTGCCCCAGGTGTGGGCGACCTCCGGATCGACCGGAGGCCGGTCCGCCGTGCGGCGGCGGAGGACGTCCGCCGCGAGCGCGAACCGCTCGTCCCAGGACCCGGCGGCGCGCAGCTCGTCCTGGACCCGCCCCGCCTCACGGCCCCAGACGTCCTCGAACGACTCCACCCTCCCGCCGAGCCCCGCCGACGGACCGAGCACCGCGGCCGCCACCGCCGGTTCCAGCCGGATCTGCAGGCACGTGCCGACGCGGCCCGCCGCCCTGAGGCCGCCCGGAGCGAGCCCGACGACGAAGCTGCCGTGCCCGTGCCGGTCCCGGGCGCTGTACAGGATGCCGTCGCCGTCGCTCAGGTCGATGAGCAGGGTGACGGACGGATGCGCGACCATGGCCATGTCCACGAAGGCGGACACGTGCTGACTGAACCCGGCCATCCCGACCCCGGCGAGCCGGGCCGAGGGACGCGGGACCGCGACGTCCACGATCGACCAGTCCGGCGGCGCCCCGGTCGGTGCGTCGGCAGATGCGGGGGCCGACGCGCCGGTCGGTGTCCCGGTGGACAACACGCCGCCAGTCTAGGTCTCGGGGCCGACGGCCGGGAGGTCCGCGTCCCGGGCGGTGAAGCGGAGCAGCGACTCGCCGGTCGGGCCGGGCGCTTCCAGCGGCGGCAGGTGCCCGACGCCCGGCAGCAGCTCGAGCCGCGCGTTCGGTACGGCCTCGTACCGGTGCGCCGACGCCGGGTCCCAGCGCGGGTCGGCGGCACCGAAGAGCACCAGCACCGGGACGGTGAGGGCGGCGAGGCGTTCGGGTACGCCGCGCTCGGCGAGGTAGGCCGTGTTCCCGCGGGCCACCGTCCTGAAGGAGCGGTACGAGATGTCCCGCACGTCGTCGATCATCTCGGCCGGGACCTCCAGGGGACCGGCGGCCGTCGCGGCGATCGCCTTGCGGAGCATCGCGTCCGTGCGCCGCGGCCACAGGAGCGGGCCGAAGGGCGGGGCCAGCAGCAGCCGGAGGATCACCGGCTGCGGAAGAAGCGCGTCCAGATCCGGGCCCGTGCTCACCAGGGCGAGGCCGCCCACCAGGTCGGGTCGCCGCTCCGCGAGCGCCGTGGCGGCGTAGCCGCCGCTGGAGTGGCCGGCCACGGTCACCGAACGCAGGCCGAGGTCGTCCAGGAGCGCCGCCAACCGACCCGCCTGCAGCGGCACGTCGTACGACGGGGTGGGCGGCGACTTGCCGCAGCCGGGGAGGTCGACGCGCAGGACGCGACGGTGCTCGGCCAGCGCCGGGACCACCCGGTTCCACGACGCGCCGGAGGCGCCGGAACCGTGGATGAGCAGGACGGGCGGCGCCTGCGGCGGGCCGTCGTGGACCACGTGCATGCCGTGCGGGAGACGGTTGTCGTACTGACTCATGCCGCAAGGGTGCGCCCGGTGCCGGACACGGGTCTTGTACGAATGTCCCCGCTCCGGCCGCACCCGCCGCTCCGGCCGCCCCCCCCGCCGACGGTCAGGCGTGCGGGGTGCCGCGCACCGGATGCTTGCTCAGTACGGAGACCCGGTTGAAGGCGTTGATGCTGATCGCCACCCAGATCACGGCGGAGATCTCGTCGTCCGACAGGACACTCCGCGCCTCGGTGTACGCGGCGCTCTGCGCCCCCGCGTCGGCGGGATGCGTGGTGGCCTCCGCGAGGGCCAGCGCGGCGCGTTCCCTGGGCGAGAACAGCTCGGTGTCGCGCCAGGCCGGCAGCACGCCGAGCCGCTGGGTGGTCTCGCCGCCGCGCAGCGCGGCCCTGGTGTGCGCGTTGAGGCAGTAGGCACAGGCGTTGAGCTGCGAGACGCGGATGTTGACCAGTTCCACGAGGATCCGGTCGAGCCCGGCCGCCTCGGCGACGCCCCGGACCGCCTCCGCCGTGGCACGCAGCGCCGCGTAGGCCTCCGGGCTCTGCTTGTCGACGAACACACGTCGTTCGCCGGTGCCTCCAGGGGTGCCTGCGTCGGTGCGTACAGGCGTCTGTGTCATGTGGGGTGTCCTCCGTCGCGCGATACCGTTTCTCACGTCCTATCATCGAACCATAGAAGTTGAAATTGAAACTTTCAGGGGCGAGTGGGAGGACCGAGCGGTGAGCAACACGGAGACGCACCCCGCCGAAGTCAGGTGCGGGGCAGGGGAGGACGGGGCGCCCGCCGCCGGCGTGGAGATCCTCACGGCGCGGGACGTCCCGCTCGGCGGACCGCGCGCGATGACGGTGCGCCGCACCCTGCCGCAGCGGGCCCGGACGCTGATCGGAGCCTGGTGCTTCGCCGACCACTACGGTCCCGACGAGGTCTCGCGGTCCGGCGGCATGGACGTGGCCCCGCACCCGCACATCGGCCTCCAGACGGTCAGCTGGCTGTTCAGCGGGGAGATCGAGCACCGGGACAGCGTGGGCAGCCACGCGCTCGTCAGGCCGGGCGAGGTGAACCTCATGACGGGCGGTCACGGCATCAGCCACTCCGAGGTGTCCACGCCGGACACCGCGGTCCTGCACGGCGTCCAGCTCTGGGTGGCGCTGCCCTCGGAGCACCGCGACACCGCTCCGGCCTTCCAGCACCACGTCCCCGCCCCGGTGGCCCTGGACGGCGGCGAGGCACGCGTCTTCCTCGGCTCGCTCGCGGGGGACACCTCGCCGGTCGGCACCTTCACGCCCCTGCTCGGCGCCGAGGTGACCCTGGCCCCGGGCGCCACCGTGACCCTCGACGTCGACCCCGGCTTCGAGCACGGCGTCCTCGTCGACAGCGGCGACGTACGCCTCGACGGCACGGTCGTGCGCCCCGCCGAACTGGCGTACGCCGCCCCGGGACGACGGACCCTCACCCTGACGAACCAGGCACCGGCCGCCGCCCGACTGCTGGTGCTGGGCGGTCCTCCCTTCCCGGAGGAGATCATCATGTGGTGGAACTTCGTCGGCCGGTCCCACGACGAGATCGTGCGGGCCCGCGAGGACTGGACGAACGGCGACCGTTTCGGCGAGGTGCACGGCTACGACGGTTCCCCACTGCCCGCGCCGGAGCTGCCGAACGTACCCCTGAAGCCGCGGCGGAACAGGCGCTGACCGGGAGTGCCGCCCGACCGTACGTCGGGCCCGTCGAGGAGAACGGCGCAGGACGCCCGCCCAGCGCAGTCGCAGGGGAGCGGTGGCGGGAATGAGGGGGCGTCCGGCGTGTGCATGTGCCTGCGCAGGGAAGACGGCGGCTGGGTCGCGGGGCGACCGTCCCGCCGCCGGAAGGGCGGGGGAACCTGAGAAGGTGGATACATGGACGTGAAGCGCAGGAACAACGTCTCGGTCACGGGCAACCCGATGGGGCGTACGGTGCTGCTCGCGCACGGGTTCGGCTGTGACCAGAACATGTGGCGGCACACCGTGCCGGCTCTGGCCGACGACTACCGGGTGGTGCTCTTCGACTACGTGGGTTCGGGGCGTTCCGACCTGTCCGTCTTCTCCGAGCAGCGCTACGCGTCCTTGGACGGCTACGCCACGGACGTGGTGGAGATCTGCGAAGAGCTCGACCTGCGCAACGCGGTCTTCGTCGGTCACTCCGTGAGCGCGATGATCGGTGTGCTCGCCGCCGGGAGGGTGCCGTCGCGGATCGGAGCACTGGTGATGGTCGCGCCGTCTCCCTGCTACATCGACGACGAAGGCTACCGCGGCGGTTTCAGCGCCGAGGACATCGACGAGCTGCTTGCCTCCCTGGAGTCGAACTACCTGGGCTGGTCGGCGACGATGGCACCGGTCATCATGGGCAACGCCGACCGGCCGGAGCTGGGCGAGGAGCTGAAGAACAGCTTCTGCGCCACGGACCCGGACATCGCCCGGATCTTCGCCCGGACCACGTTCCTGTCGGACTCGCGGCAGGACCTCAAAGGGGTGGGGGTGCCGACGCTGGTGCTGGAGTGCGTCCAGGACGTCATCGCGCCCCGGGAGGTCGGCGCCTTCGTGCACCAGGCCATCGCCGGCTCGACCCTGGTCACACTGGACGCCACCGGGCACTGTCCGCAGCTGTCCGCGCCCGAGGCGACCAACGCGGCGATCACCGAATTCCTGGTGCGACTGCAGTGATGTGCCGCACCGGGCACGACGAGCCCGACCCCTCCGACCCGGACAACGGGGAGGCGAGCGCGGCGTTCGCCTCCCTGCTGGAGGACAGCGCGGAGGAACTCTACGAGCACGCGCCCTGTGGGTACCTGTCCACGCTGATGGACGGCACCATCGCCAAGATCAACCTCACCCTGCTGGGGTGGCTGGGCCTCGAGCGGGACCGGGTGGTCGGCAGGCTGCGCTTCACCGACCTGCTCACCGTGGGTGGCAAGCTCTACCACGAGACGCACTTCGCGCCGCTGCTGCGGATGCAGGGTGAGATCAGCGGGATCGCGCTGGAGGTGAAGCAGGCCGGCGGTGGCCGCATGCCGGTGCTGGTCTCCTCCGTCGTGAAGCACGGCAGTACCGGCGAACCTTTGCTGATCCGCACTACCGTCTTCGACGCCCGCGACCGCCGCTCCTACGAAGAGGAACTGCTCAGAGCCCGCAGGGCGGCGGAACAGGCGCGCGAGCAGGCGGAACGGGACCGGGCCAGGCTCCAGGACGCCCTGGCCGTTCTCCAGCAGTCGCTGCTGCCCGCGGATCTGCCGTCGGTGCCGGGGATGGAGGCGGCCGCGCACTACCGCACCGCTTCCCCCGACCGCCTCGGCGGCGACTTCTACGACCTCTTCCCCAGTCACGGGAAGAACTTCGCCTTCTTCCTCGGTGACGTGTGCGGCAAGGGTCCGCAGGCCGCGGCGATCACCTCGCTGACCCGTTACACCCTGCGCGCCGCGGCCCTGCACGACCCGGATCCGGTCGCCGCGCTGACAACCCTCAACCAGGTGCTCCACGAGCGCTACAACGGAGACGACCCGCGCTACTGCACCGTGATCTTCGGCACGCTGGAACCGGACACCGCCTCCGGAAAAGTCACCGTCCGCCTTGCCTCGGGCGGCCACCCCTCGGCCCTGATCCTGCGCGCGGACGGCACGGCCGACTTCCTGCCCACGCCGGGTGGGCTGCTCGTCGGCATCCTGCCCACGGCCTCCTTCGCCACCGCCACGACGGCCCTCGGGCCCGGGGACACCCTCCTCCTGTACACCGACGGCCTGACCGAAGCACGTACGGGAGAGGACAGCACCGCTCGGTACGGGGACGAGGCGCTGCGTGCGCTGGCCGCCTCACACGCCGGCGAGTCGCCCCAGGCCGTGATGGAAGCCCTGACCGCACTGCTGGACGGCTTCGGCGACGGCCTGGACGACGACACCGCTCTCCTCGCCCTCGGCGTCCCCGCCCCCGGCCCGAGGCGCGAAGCCGCCCCGTGACCTCCCGCGTGCGCAGGCCGCGCGGCCTGCCTATCGCGCGGTGCTGAACGGAGACGTGCGGGAGGCCGGACCGGCGGACCGTCCGTGGTCCGTCTCGTCCTGCACGAGCAGGGACAGCAGCGCGGCCACGGTCAGGCCCGCTTCCGCCGGGTGGCGCAGGACCTTGTCCGGTTCGATGCGGTAGGTGTTGCTGCGCCCGTCGCGGGTGTGCGAAAGGTAGCCGTCCTGCTCCAGGTCGGAGATGATCCGCTGGACGGCGCGTTCGGTGAGTCTGCAGTGGACGGCGATGTCGCGGATCCGCACGTTCGGATTGTCGGCGATGGCGGCCAGCACACGTGCGTGGTTGGTGACGAACGTCCATCCGGAGTGAGATCCAGGCACTTCAACCATGCGCATCATCCTAGAGAGTACTTTGGGAGACATTCTATACGTGACACATGTGTCGCACGACTGCCTGTCGGCGGTCGGTGCGGGCAGTCGTGGAACCGTCTTTGCGCGACGGTAAATACATGACATACTTTTCGCGCTACAGGTGACGTGTTCTGTCCAGGGGAGACGTAGGAGGGGCCGAGAGTGTCTTTGGATGAAGCGGTCGCAGGGTGCTCGCACACCGGCCGGAGCCGGCTCCCGGTCACGGACCAACCCACGCAGTCGCAGTACGAACTGCACGGTGCCCGGGTCGTCAGCGCTCGGGGCTCGTACGACATGTGCTCGGTCGAGCCGTTGGCCGTCGCGCTGAGAGCAGCGGCCGAGGAATGCCCGAAGGTGGTTCTGGACGCTTCCGGCATCGCCTTCGCCGACTCCTCGTTGCTGAACCTGCTGATCCTGACCCACCGGGCGACCGACTTCCGGATGGCCGCGCCGACGCAGCAAGTGCGGCGGCTCCTGCAGGTCACGGGCGTCGACGCCGTCCTGAAGGTACGGGCGACGGTGGAAGAGGCCGCTGCCGCCCTGTGACCACCGCATGCAAGCCCCGGCCGAACGCGAGGCGTGTCGCTCGGGGAAGCGGATACGAGGCTTGAGACGGGAGAGGAAAGACACCGATGATCCTGCCGGCGGAGAAGGAACTGCGCGCGGTGCTGGCCCGCTTCGCCCAGGCGCGCATCGACCACGACGTGCGTCCCACCGGCTGCACGAGCAGGCTCCTCGAGGACGCCACCTACACGCTGTGCGTGATGACCGGGGCCCGCACCGCCGAACAGGCCCTGCGCGCGGCGGACACGCTGCTCGAACGGTACGCCGAGCGCACCGACGTCTCCGTGGAGGGCGAGACCCTGGCCGCGTGAGCGGGTAACGGACATCCGGGGCGCCCGGCCCACGGGGGACGTTCCGCTTCGGCGGCGTTCCGAGGCGAGCAGCACGCCGCACGCCGGACCCCGGACGAGCCGGTCACCGGGCTAATCGAGGGCGATCCGCGCGGAGACGCGCTTGCCGGACGGCTCGCGGTGGATGTCTACGGCCTGACTCAATGCCGCCACGATCTCCAGTCCGTGCTGACCGACCCTTGCGGGGTCGGCGGGCCTGGGAGTCGGCAGGGTGGTGTCGCTGTCCCGCACGGTGACGGTCACCGCCTCCTCCGTGCACTCCAGGGTGAGTTCGATGGGGCCGGACCCGTACTTGACCGCGTTCGTCATCAACTCGCTCACCACCAGCTGGACGGCCTCCGCCGAGCTTTCCCTCAACGGGGTCCGTCGGCCACGCCGCGACATCGTGAGGTACTCGGTCGCGCAGTGCCGGGCGTCCGCGATGCACATGGCCTCGCGCCGGTACGTCACCGAGACCTTCCGCAGGCCGGTACCGTCCGGTGCCCGCTGTATCGACGAACCGTTCAGTCCGGTCTCACTCATTCCAACCGCCACGTTGCCCCCGAGCCGTGCACGGCGCGCCGACGCCTCCCGCGCCATGGAAACATTTGTCGTTCTTGTGATGGTCCCGCTTTCCGTCGCCACCGTACTCGTCGACCAGTGGGAGAGCGGGGTCCGAGGTCCCGGGTCCTGCTCAGGTGGTGCTGAGCATGCCTTCGCGCAGTCGGGCGAGGAGTCGGGAGATGAGTCGGGAGACGTGCATCTGGGAGACGCCGAGGCGTTCGCCGATGTCCTTCTGGGTGAGTTCTTCGACGAACCGCCAGTGGATGATCTGCCGGTCGCGGTCGTCGAGTTCGGCGATCATGGGGGCGAGGGCGTGGAAGTCGTCGACCAGGGCGAGGGCGGCGTCGTCGGTGCCGATGAAGTCGGCGAGGGCGGATTCGCCGTCCTCGCTGCCGTTGATGGCCGCGTCCAGGGAGGCGGAGTTGTAGCCGTTGGCCGCGAGTCGGGCCTCGACGACCTCGTCCTCGGGCAGGCTCATGAGTTCCGAGAGTTCCTGGGTGGTGGGGGTGCGGCCGAGGCGGCTGCGCAGTTCCTCGGTGGCGCGGGCGAGCTGGACGCGTGCTTCCTGGAGGCGTCGGGGGACGTGTACGGCCCAGGAGGTGTCGCGGAAGAACCGCTTGATCTCTCCGACGATGTACGGCACGGCGAAGGAGGTGAACTCGACTTCGCGGGTGAGTTCGAACCGGTCGATGGCCTTGATGAGGCCGATCATGCCGACCTGGACGATGTCCTCCATCTCTTCGGGGCCGCGGCTGCGGAAGCGGCCGGCCGCGAAGCGGACCAGGGACATGTTCATCTCGATGAGCGTGTTGCGTGCGTACTGGTGCTCGGGGGTGCCTTCCTCCACCACGGTGAGCTGCTCGAAGAACAGCTTCGACAACTCCCGCGCGTCCCTGGGCGCCACCTTGGACGGGTCCGCGATCTCCGGCATGTCCGTCGTGGCATGGTCGGTGGCTCGCGCGGTCGTCGTCGTCATGATGTGCCCTCCCGGTTCGCTGCCCACTCACAGACAGCCGAATCGGCGAATACCCCCTGCACGGGGGAGTATGCACGGAGGTGGACACCTCGGCCGAGCAGCGCACTGCCCGCGCCCGGACGCGGCCCAACGCCCGGGATGCGGGACGGGACCGCCGCCGAGCGACTGGTGGTGGAGCCCGGACGACGGTTCGCCGGCAGTAAGGCGTGCGGCACGGTCGGTCACTCCGGCCAGGCGGAGTTCTCGATCACCTCGACGAAGTCCGTGCGCCGGAAGCCCGGCAGGAAGTGTTCCAGGACGTCCGCGTTCACCGTGCCGAAGGTGGTCTGCGGACGGTGCCGGAATCCGTCGGTGAACGCCTGGAGGATCTGCTTCTTGAAGTCCGGGCGGGGGTGGGCGGCGGTGACCGCGTCGATCTCCGCCCGGGTGATGCGGGCCAGGTTCAGACCGAGCACGTCCGTCTCGACGCCCGCGGTGGTCGCCGCGATCTCCGGCGCCAGCCTGTAGGGGACCTCCGGGGTGGTGTGCAGCGCGACGGCCGTCCACACCGTGTCCGCGTCGGTCTCCGGCACGCCGTGGGCCAGCAGGAACGCCCGCGCCTGGTCCGCGCCGTCCATCTCGAAGCGCTGGTCGTCGCCTCGGTACGGCGGCACCAGGCCGGTGTCGTGGAAGAGCGCGGCGACGTACAGCAGCTCCGGATCCGGCCGCAGGCCCAGGGCGGCGGCCTGGAGACTGCCGAACAGGTAGACGCGCCGCGAGTGGTCGAAGATCAGCGGCGGTGTGGTGTCACGGACGAGTTCGGTCGCCTCCCGCGCCAGCGAGCTGTCGGGGATGTCGATTCCGGCGATGGTCTCCGTCATGGTGGTCCTCCCGGGACGATGCCTGTCGTGTCGGTTCCACCCTGCGCCGGACGGCCGGACCGCGTCCGCTGCCCGATGGCCACGAACCCCTCGGAACCGGTCATGACTTCCGCGCTTCAGGACTCCCGGGAGGTGGTGGCGAAGCGCTGCTGGTACCGGATGGGGGACAGCCCCAGGTGCCGGGCGAAGGCCCGGCGCAGACTCTCGTAGCTCGGGAAGCCCGATCGGGTGGCGGCCTCCGTGGCGTTGTGCCCGGCGTCGAGCAGGGCCTTGGCCATGTCGAAGCGGATCAGCTCCACGTACTTCATCGGCGTCGTGTCCAGCTCGGCCCGGAACATGCGCGTCAGATGCCGCGGGCTGACCCGCACCCGGGCCGCCAGCGCCTCCAGACCGTGGTCCGCCGTCGGATCGCCCTGCACCGCCTCCTGGACCAGCCGCAGCACCGGCGTGCGGGGAGCCGGGCCCTGGAGCGAGGCGGAGAACTGCGACTGGCCGCCGGCCCGCTGCATGTAGACCACCAGTGAGCGGGCGACCTGACGGGCCAGGCCGGGACCGTGGTCCTCCTCCAGCAGGGCGAGGGCGAGGTCGATGCCCGCGGTCACCCCGGCGGACGTGTACGTGCTGCCGTCCTTCACGAACAGCGCGTCGGCCTCGACCCGCGTCGACGGACACCGGCGGGCCAGCGTCGCGGTGTGCTGCCAGTGCGTCGTCGCCCGCCGCCCCTCCAGCAGGCCCGCGGCGCCGAGCACGAAGGCGCCGGTGCACACCGAGGCGATGCGCCCCGCCCGTTCCGCCAGCTCCTTCGCGGCCGCCCCGAGGACGGGGTCCACGGGGGAGTCGGGCAACGCGTCGCCGCCGACGACGACCAGCGTGTCGTGGGCGGCGGCGGCCCGGACGTCCGTGTCCGCCGGCACCCGCATGCCGATGGACGAGCGCACCGGCGACCCGTCCGCCGAGACGATGCTCAGCCGGTAGTCCGCCCCGAACCGGTTGGCCTCGCTGAAGACCTCCGCCGGACCGGACAGGTCGAGCAGCTTCATGCCGTCGAACACGAGGACGACCACCCTGTGCGGTCCCGCTGTCATTGCTGCCTCCGCCATCCGCTTCATCATGATCTGGTCATTATGGGTGAAAAATGAGGTATGCCGGTTATCGGCGTAAGGTGGCTGGCGCGGATCAGTCACCTACGCGGAAGGACCAGCCATGGGCACCGTCACGACCTCCGACGGCACGAACATCTTCTACAAGGACTGGGGCCCGCGCGACGGCCTGCCGATCGTCTTCCACCACGGCTGGCCGCTCAGTGCCGACGACTGGGACAACCAGATGCTGTTCTTCCTCTCCCACGGCTATCGCGTGATCGCCCACGACCGCCGTGGCCACGGCCGCTCGGACCAGCCCTCGACCGGCCACGACATGGACACCTACGCCGCCGACGTCGCGGCCCTGACCGAGGCCCTCGACCTGCGGGGCGCGGTGCACATCGGGCACTCCACCGGCGGCGGCGAGGTCGCGCGCTACGTGGCGCGCGCCGAGCCGGGCCGGGTCGCCAAGGCCGTACTCGTCAGCGCCGTCCCGCCGGTGATGGTGAAGTCCGACACCAACCCGGACGGTCTGCCGCTCGAGGTCTTCGACGAGTTCCGCGCCGCCCTCGCCGCCAATCGCGCGCAGTTCTACATCGACGTGCCGTCCGGTCCCTTCTACGGCTTCAACCGGGAGGGCGCGACGGTCTCCCAGGGGCTGATCGACCACTGGTGGCTCCAGGGCATGACGGGCGCGGCCAACGCCCACTACGAATGCATCGCGGCGTTCTCGGAGACCGACTTCACCGACGACCTCAAGCGGATCGACGTCCCCGTCCTGGTCGCGCACGGCACGGACGACCAGGTCGTGCCCTACGCGGACGCGGCGCCGAAGTCGGCCGAACTCCTGGCGAACGCCACCCTGAAGTCGTACGAAGGGCTTCCGCACGGCATGCTCTCGACCCACCCGGAGGTCCTCAACCCCGACCTCCTGGCCTTCGTGAAGTCGTAGCACCGGTGCGGTCGTGAGCGGGATCCCGGAGGGCGAGGCCGGTGCGGCCCTGCGTGCCCTGCTGACGGACTCGGTCGTCGGACTCGCCGTGTGGGACACCGACCTGCGGTGCGTCTGGGTCAACGACGCCCTCGAACGCTACGACGGAATCGCCCGCGAGCGGCGGCTGGGCCGCCGCCCGCGGGAGTCGCTGACCGGGGACACCGGCGAACTGGAGGCGCTCGTACGGCGGGTGCTGACCACCGGCCGGTGCGTCACCGGCCGTGAGTACCGGGTTCCGACGGCGCCGGACAGCCGCCACGACCGCGCCTTCTCGGCCTCCTTCGTGCGCCTGCACGACGACGGCGGCCACATCCTCGGGGTGTGCATGCTGATGCTGGTCGTCACCGACCGGCGGTGGGCCGGCGACCGGCTGGCCGTGGTCAGCGAGGCCGGCACCCGGGTCGGCACCACCCTGGACGTCATGCGCACGGCACAGGAACTGGCCGACTTCACCGTGCCGTTGATCGCCGACTACGTCACCGTCGACCTGACGGAGGCGGTGCGGCTCGGCGAGGAGCCGCTCGACCGGCTGGGCCGCTCCCAGGGACGCGTCCCCAAGTTCCGGCGCGCGGGCAGGGCCTCGGTCCACGCCGGATCACCGGAGTCCCTGTGGCTGAACGGCGAGGTCGTCTACGTCCCCGAGACCTCGCCGTTCATGCAGGTGCTGTCCTCGGGACGCCCCCTGCTGCAACCCGTGCTCGACCCCTCCCACGAGGCCTGGCTGGCCGACGACCCGGCGAGGGCCGCGAAGATCCGCGAGTTCGGCATGCACTCGCTGCTGATCCTGCCGATCCACGCCCGGGGCGTCCTGCTGGGCGTCGCGGTCTTCGTCCGCACCTCGAACCCGACGCCGTTCGACGACAACGACCGGCTGCTGGCCGAGGAGTTGGTGGCCCGGGCCGCGCTGAGCCTGGACAACGCCCGCCGCTACACCCGGGAGCACAACACCGCCCTCGCCCTCCAACGCAGTCTGCTGCCGCGCCGGGTGCACGGCGGAACGGCCATGGAGGTGGCCGCCCGCTATCTGCCGGCGGACGCGGAGGAAGGCGTCGGCGGCGACTGGTTCGACGTCATCGGGCTGCCGGGCGGCCGGCTCGCCCTCGTGGTGGGCGACGTGGTCGGGCACGGCGTGAACGCCGCTGCCACCATGGGGCGCCTGGGCATGGCCATCCGCACGCTCGCCGACCTCGACCTGCCGCCGGGCGAGGTGCTGACCAGGCTGGACCGCACCTTCATCCGGCTGACCGAGGACGAGGAGGAGGGCGGCGGGGAGGTCGCGGCCATGAGCGCCACCTGTGTCTACGCGGTCTACGACCCCGCGACCCGGACCTGCGCGCTGGCCCTGGCCGGGCATCCGCCGCCCGCCGTCGTGCACCGGGGCGGTGACTACTCGTTCCCCGACCTTCCGCACGGCCTGCCGCTCGGGGTCGGCCTGCTGCCCTTTCCCACCGCGGAGCTTGAACTGCCCGCGGGCAGCCTGCTCGCCCTGTTCACCGACGGGCTCGTCGAGGAGCGCGACCAGGACATCGAGGTCGGGCTGCGACGGGTGGGGCGCGCCCTGAGCCGCGGCGCCTCCTCCCTGGAGGACCTGGGAACGGCGGTGATCGGCACCCTGCCCGCCACGCCCCCGCCCGACGACGTCACCCTGCTGCTGGCCCGGGGCCTGTGAGTGAGTGCCCCCGCCCGGCCCCGTGGCGCCCTCGGGACCCCTCAGGGCGCCGACGCCCGCAGCCGGCGGCCGGCCGCCTTGGCCTGGTTGCCGCAGCGTCGCATGGAGCACCACTTGCGCGGTCGGCCGCCACCGGAGTCGAGGCAGAGCATCCGGCACACCTCGGAGGCACAGGCGGTCAGCCGGGACCGGCGTGCCTCGTCGGTCATGAGATCGATCAGGTCCCGTGCGACCAGCGACAGCAGGGCCCCCTTGCTCAGTGTCCGGCCCCCCGCCGCCACCCACGCACCATCGGCCGTCAACTCCAGCCGGGGAGCCGGGGGCGCGGTCCGCGCGAGGAGGTTGACCAGGTCCACCGACTCCTGCCGTGGCCGGTGCGCGTCAAGGGCACCGGAGGCGATGTCGTGGGCGGCCGCGCGCAGTGCGTGCAGCGACGACAGGACGTCCTGGGGGTCGTACCCGTCCTCCAGCGTCAACCCCACGCCCCGGCACCAGGCTTCGAGGCGTTCGGCGTCGCCCATCCGCTCGACGGGGACCCCGGGCCGGCGGCCCACGGTGGCCACCAGGTTCAGGCACAGCGTTCCGGCGTCGAAGCGGAGCGCCCGCAGTCGGGCGGTGACCCTGGTGCGGGGCGGCTCGTGCTGCTCGGCGTCCATGGTTCTATAGTAACCGTTCTGATGGTTACTAAGAGAGCGGGGGCGGAGTCATGCGTATCGCGGTGATCGGGGCGGGCGGCGTCGGAGGCTACTTCGGGGCGCGGTTGGCCGCCGCGGGGAACGAGGTCACCTTCGTGGCCCGCGGCGGGCACCTGGAGGCAATGCGCCGGTCCGGACTGGTCGTCCACAGCCCCCTGGGGGAGCTGCGCACCTCGCCCGACTCCGTCGTGGCGAGCATCTCGGAGCTGGGTCCCACGGATCTGGTCCTGGTCGCCGTGAAGCTGTGGGACACCGAGGCCGTGGCCGAGGAGCTGCGGACCTCGGCGGCGCACGGGGCGCCGGTGCTGTCCCTGCAGAACGGCGTCCACAAGGACGACGTCCTGCGTGCCCGGCTGACGGACGAACAGGTCCTGGGCGGGGTCTGCTTCATCTCCGCGTTCATCGAGGAACCGGGAGTGGTCCGGCACAACGGCCCCTTGCAGAAGGTCGTGCTCGGCCCGTACCGGTCCGGCTCGACGGAGACCGGCCGGGCGGTGCTGGCCGCGTTCCGCGACGCCGGGATCGACGCGGAGGGCAGCGACGACATCGAGCGGGCGATCTGGGAGAAGTTCGTGTTCCTGGTGGGTCTGTCGGCCACCACGGCGACCGTCCGGCAGCCCGTGGGAGTCGTCCGCGCCAACGAGCGGAGCAGGCGCCTGCTGTACGAGGTCATGGCCGAGACGGTGGCCGTGGCGCAGGCGTCCGGGGTGCGGCTGGACAGCGGCTTCGCCGAGGACCGGCTCGCCTTCTGCGACACCCTTCCCGCGGCCATGACCTCCTCCATGCACAACGACCTGGGGAAGGGCAACCGCCTCGAACTGCCCTGGCTCAGCGGGGGAGTGGTGGACCTCGCCGACCGGCTGGACGTGCCCGTACCGCGCAACCGGACGGTGGCCGACATCCTCGCTCCGTACGTCCTCGGCCGGCCGGCCGGGTCGTGACCGCGCGGAGGTCTACTTCCCGACCCGGGCGAGGAAGTCCCGCATGTGACCGGTGATCTCCTCCAGGTGGGTCTCCAGGGCGAAGTGCCCGGTGTCGAGGAGGTGGATCTCGGCGTCGGGCAGGTCGCGCCGGAAGGCGTGGGCGCCGTCGGGGCCGAAGATCTCGTCGTTCGCTCCCCACACGGCCAGCAGCGGCACCCGGGTGTCGCGGAAGTACTGCTGGAGCCGGGGGTAGAGGCCGACGTTGGTCGGATAGTCGCGGAACAGCGTGAGCTGGACGGCGTCGTTGCCCGGCCGGTCCAGCAGGGCCAGGTCCAGGGACCAGGTGTCGGGGCTGACCAGGCTCTGGTCGCGGACCCCGTTCAGGTACTGCCAGCGGACCATCTCGGGGCTCAGCGCGGCCCGGGCGGGAGCCTCGGTCTCGGGGGTCGGGTCGTCGGTGTAGGCGAACAGCCCGTCCCAGAAGTCCTTGACGAAGCCGTCGGTGTAGCCGTTGCCGTTCTGCGTGACGATCGCGGTGATGCGGTGCGGGGTCCGGGTGGCGATCCGCCACGCCACCGGGGCGCCGTAGTCCTGCACGTACACCGCGAAGCGCTCCACCCCGAGCTGGTCCAGCAGGCCGACGGTCACGTCCGTGAGGGAGTCGAAGCCGTAGTCGAACGCGTCGACCGCGGGCATGGCCGAGTACCCGAAGCCGATCATGTCGGGTGCGATCACGTGGTAGGTGTCCGCGAGCTTCGGGATCAGGCCGCGGAACATGTGGCTGCTGGTCGGGAAGCCGTGCAGCAGCACGACGGCCGGTGCCCGCGGGTCACCGGCCTCCCGGTAGAAGACGTCCAGGCCGTCGACGGTGGCGGTCCTGTGGTGCACGGCGACACTCATGGCAAACCCCTCTGGTCACTTTTAGCGGTTAGGTAGAGTCCAGCACTCCATGAGTAACCTGTCAAGCGCTCTTAAGGGGTTAGGTCAGGTTGTTGTAACCTGCCAATGTCGATGAAACGGTTAGAGGTGAGAGCGGTGACCGACAGGGCCGCGGAGGACGTCCTCCTGGAGCTGCTCAACACGACTCCCGTCGTACGGGGCTCGGTGAGCGACGCCCTGGGAACGCCCGCCGAAGGCCGCGCGTGGGCGCGTGGTCGCGGGGGCACCGGGTCGGACGAGGAGGTCGCCCTTCTGGTCGCCGTGCGCGACGCTCTCCAGGACGTCGTCCGGGGGCGGCGGGACCCCGCCTGCCTGGGCGGGTTCCTCCAGGGCGTCAGCAGGGTGCCGGTCATCGAGGACGGCGGGCTGCGATGGGTGCTTCAGGTCCCCGACGCGCACCGCCTGGCCGTCGAGCAGGTGCTGACCTGGGCGCACGTCGAGGAGGCCAGGCCGGGACGGCTCAAGCCGTGCGGCAACCCGGAGTGTCGGCGCTTCCTGCTGGACCGGAGCAAGCCCAACAGCGCCCGCTGGTGCTCCATGGCCGAGTGCGGGAACCGGATGAAGGCCCGGCGGCACTACCAGCGCGCCAAGGCGCCCCAGGCGTAGGGGGAACGGGGCCGGGCGTCAGGCCGCCGCCATCGCCTCGTGCTTCCAGAAGCCCGAGAAGGTGATGCGCTCCTTCGGCAGTCCCAGCCGGTGCAGGTGCCTGCGTCCCTCGGTGGCCAGGGTCGACTCGCCGACGACGAAGGCGTAACCCGACGCGTCGGCGCGGGTCAGCCGGCGCAGCTCACGGAGCGCGGCGGCACCCGGGACCGAGGTGCCTTCCCGCCGTACCACCCAGGAGACCGCCACCCCGGCCGGGGCGTTCAGCTCGCGGCGGTCGGCGTCGGTGGGGATCTCCTGGATGAGCCGTCCCACGGTGCCCTCGGGGAGCGAACGCATGATGCTCGCCGTGGCGGGCAGCCCGGTCTCGTCGGCCACCACGGTGACCTCGGAGGCGTCGTGCGGGCAGTCGAAGAGGATGCCCTGGTCGAGCAGGGCGAGTGCGTCCCCGGGACGGGCACCGCAGGCCCAGATCGCGGCCCTGCCCTCGACCTCGCCGGAGGGCCCGCGGTGGACGACGAAGTCGATGTCCAGCTCGGCCGCCGTGCGACGGTAGTCGGCCACCGAGTAGTTGGCGCAGTGCGGCCGCTCGTCCTCCGGGATGGCGAGGTACGGCTGCCACCACTGCGAGCCCGTGAACTCCGGCAGGCGCAGGTCGCGTTGGTGGGGGAGCTGGAGGAACAGGCGGAACCAGTGGTCGTATCCCAGCCACGGAAAGCCGCCGAGCCCCGGCCCGGTGACCGTGACGCGCTGCATGGACGGGGAGACCCGCCGGGTCCGCACGACGCGGGCGCGGAACATCTCCGGATGCTGGGGCGTGAGCCGCCGAACCTTCGCCATGAAGGCAAGGCTAGCCTAAGTTGGCTTCGATTCCGAGTCCGTGATCTCCAGCCGTGCGCCGCGGGTCCGGTCGGACGCCGGGCCCGTCTCCAGCTCGACCGACCCCGGCTCCACCACCGGGCGGAGGTCCCGCCCCAGCGAGGCCAGCGTGTCCGGGCCCACCTCGAAGACCGCGTCGGCCTGCGCACCGGGCGCGAGGCTCAGGCGGACGAAGCCCCGCAGCTCGCGCACGCGCGGCCAGGACGAGCTCCCGGACAGGCGACGCACGTAGAGCTGGACCGTCTCCTCGGCGGGCCGGGACCCCGTGTTGCGGACCGTGACCCGGCAGGTCAGGCGCGGCGCGCGGGTGCCGACCCGGGCGTGCGACAGGCGCGGTGCCCCGTACACGACGCTCGTGTACGACAGACCGTGCCCGAAGGCATACGACGGCCCGGCACTCTGGTCGACGTATCCGCGGTAGCGGTGGTCCTTCCCGTTGTAGTAGACGGGCAGTTGGGCGGCCGACCGGGGCACGGAGACCGGCAGCCGCCCGCGGGGTTCCGCGTCGCCGAACAGCACCTCGGCCACCGCACGCCCACCCCGCGGCCCGGGATACCAGGCACTCACCACCGCCGCCGCGGGCGCGTCCAGCTCGGGCAGGGCGTGCGGCCGGCCCTGGACCAGCACCACCACGACCGGGGTCCCGGTCGCCGACACCGCCGCCAGCAGGGCCCGTTGCCCGGCCGGCAGTGCCAGGTCCGCCAGGTCCACCCCCTCACCGCACGTCATGCCGGACGGCGTCCCGGAACCGGTGACGGCCGCCCCGTTCGCGTCGAAGACCGTGTCCGGGGAGCGGGCGCTGGAGCCCCCCAGCACCAGCACGGCCACGTCGCAGCCGGCCGCCAGCGCGACGGCCGCCGGGACGTCCGACACGTCGTCACCCACCAGACCGCACCCCCGGCCGTGCACCACCTCGGTGCCCGGCCCGACCGCCGCGCGGATGCCCGCCAGGACGGTGATCCCGCCACCGGGCCGCTGCGGCGCCGTGTAGTCGCCGATCTGCTGCGCCACGGAGTCGGCGCCCGGACCGAGCACGGCGATCCGCCGCACCGCACGGGACAGGGGGAGGACGCCGCCCCCATGGGCGAGCAGCGTGACCGACGCACGGGCCACCCGCTCGCCCAGCTCGGCGGGGTCCGGCAGATCCACCGCCTCGGACCTGGCCGGAGCCGACGGCTGTTCGAACAGGCCGAGACGGAACTTCAGCGTGAGGACTCGCGCCACCGAGGCGTCCAGCACCGACTCCGGCACCAGACCCCGCCGCACCGCCTCGCCCAGCTGGGCGAAGGAGTCGTCCCACAGGCTCAGGTCACACCCGGCGTTCAGGGCCAGCGCCCCGGCCCGCACCGGGTCGCCGGTCAGCCGCACCAGGCGGTCCACCGCGGTGCCGTCCGCCATGACGACGCCCTCGAAGCCCCACTCCGCACGGAGCAGATCGGTCAGCAGGTACCGGTTCGCGACGCAGGGCAGGCCGTCGAACTCGTTGTAGGCGGCCATCACCCCGGCCGCACCGGCGGCCACCCCGGCCCGGGCCGCCGCCAGGTGCACCTCGTGCAGCTCGCGCGCCCCCAGCTCGGTCGCCGCGCTGTTGCGGCCGCCGACCGTGGCGCCCTGCCCGGCGAAGTGCTTGAGGACCACCGCCACCCCCGCCCGCCGCGCACCCTCGACCAGCGCCTCGGTCATCCGCGCGGCGAGGTACGGATCCTCCGAGAAGCACTCCTCGCTGCGCCCCCAACGCGGGTCGCGCACCAGGTCGAGCGCCGAGACCAGCGCGATGTGCGCGCCGCGCGCCCGCAGTTCGGCGGCCGCCCCGGCCACCGCGTCGGCGTACAGGTCCGGATCCCAGGTGGCGCCGACCGCGAGGTTCACCGGCAGCACCGTCCCGTCCAGCGCCTGGTGGCCGTGCGGCATCTCCTCGACCAGCAGGACGGGGATGCCCAGCCGGCTGTGGTCCACGACGTACCGCTGCACGGCCGCCGCCGTCCGCGCCCCGTCCCGTGCGTCCAGGCCGTCCGCGAAGCCGACGCCGGACCAGGCGTCGGCCCGCTGCAACCCGTACAGCGCGCCCATGCCGTCGAAGGCGGCGACCTCGGCGCGGAAGGCATCGGTGAGGCGGTGCCCCTGCCCGGCGCGCTCGTAGGCGTCCCAGCCGTACATGCGCTGGTTGACCTGGCCGACCTTCTCCGCGAGCGTCATGCGGCCCAGCAGGTCACGGACCCGGTCCGGCACCGGCGCGGCCGGGTCGCGGTAGCGCGGGAGGGTCATCGCAGCTCCAGCACGGCCACGCCGTACGCGTCGAGTGCCACGTCCTCCACCGGGGCGCCGTCGGCCAGGCCGTGCAGCTTCCCCTCGGCGGCCGGACGGACCACCAGCGGGTCGGGACTCTGGCTGACCAGCCACACGAAACGGCGGCCGTCGGCGTGGACCAGGACGTCCGCCGACACGTGCGGGTCGGCGACCGTGACCGGTCGCCGCACCCCCGCCAGCTGTGCCAGCGCGCCGTAGAGCCGCTGCGTGACGTCGGGGTTGACACGCGCCGTGCGGGCCGCCATGTGCTCCAGCGGATAGGTGGACAGCACCGTCCGGCCCACCCCCGTCTCGTGGACGACCAGGGCAGGCCGCCCGTGGGCGTTCACCGCGACGACCCGGCCCGCACGCGGTACGACGGGCAGGTAGGCGCGGCTGTCCTCGTTCCCCGCCACCGGGAAACGCAGCACCTCGCCGGCCCGCAGGTCGCCGAAGTCCTCGGTGAACGTCAGCTCCAGCACGTCGTCCTCGATCGGCTCGGCGACGCCGTAGGACAACTGCAGCTCCACGCCGAAGAGCCCGTCGAGGTCGTCGAACCATGGACCGCGGGTGACCGGGTGTTCGCCGGAGCAGAACGACAGGTACACGGTGGCGCCCTCGGCGGCCCGGCGGGCCAGCTCCCTGCGGGTGCGGGTGGTGAGCTGCCGGGTGGCGGGCAGCAGGTAGAGCGACGCCTCGCCCGGCATCCCGTCGGCCTCGCGGGTGAGCGCCACCGGCAGGTCGGCGGCGCGCGCGGTGACGTAACCCTGGTGCAGGGACGTGAAGATGAGCGGTCGGTCGGCGGGACGGCTGTAGGGGTAGCCCCGTTCGAGGAAGGCGGGGACGACGAGGGCGGCGTCCGCGTCGCTCCGGGAGCAGCGGGGGAAGTCCACCGCCTTCAGCACTCCCGCGAAGGCGGCCAGTTCCCGCAGGGGCTCCTTGGGCGCCCCGGTGGAGTCGGTGATGCCGAAGTGCATCTCGAAGGGGTGGTGGTCGTAGGGGGACTGGTCCCACAGGCCGTCGTAGTCGGTGTTGTTCCAGGCGAGCCAGCCGGTCGCTCCGCCCAGCAGCGAGTTGTGCAGCGTCTGCCGGTAGAAGATTCCCGCGTTGGCGGCCGAGACCGTGTCGGTGGACAGCCCGAACTCCTCCAGCACGACGGGCTGTCCGGTCACCGAGGCCAGCTCGCACTCGAAGGCGGCCCGGTAGTGCTGCCGCGGCCGGTCGGTGTCCGAGCGGTACACGTGCGGGCCCACGAAGTCGACGTACTCGGCCGTCTCCCGCAGCGAGAAGCCGTTGTCGCGGCCGGTCACCTCGATGCCCCACGCCCCGTCGCCCAGCGACACCGGCTGTGTCGCGCCGGTCGCCCGGACCGCGTTGCACATGGCCTGGGCCCACGCGGTCACCACGTCGGTGGCGGGCGGGTCGACCTGGTAGATCCGCCCGTACCCGGGCATCTCGTTGGTGATCAGCCAGCCCGTGACCGCCGGGTGGTCCTTGAAGCGCCGCGCCATGCGGGAGACGAACCACGCCTGCCGGCCCACCATCCACACGTCCTCGTACAGGTCGCGGTTGCCGCGCCAGACGGGGTCCCAGTTCTCGCCGGACATGTGGCCGACGATGAACGTCGGTATGGACCCCATGCCCGTCTCCACGTGTGCGTCGAGGAAGTCCTCGAACCGCGCGCACAGTTCGTCGTCGACGCGGTCGGGCTCCGGGTGGAAGTCCGGCCAGTAGAAGAAGGAACGGGTCGTGTTCAGGCCGTGGTCGGCGAGCACCCGCAGTTCCTCGCGAACGACGGCGGGGTCGTAGTTCCGCCACATCAGCGGGCCGCCGGTGCGGGACCAGAAGTTGGCGCCGAGCCAGGGCAGGACGTCGGGCTGGTGGGTGAGCTGGGCGCTGTGGCGTCGCATGGTCCTTCTCGGGTGGTGGGGGTGCGGATGGTGCTTGGCCGCGGCGACGTGCCGCGGCCGGGTGGTGGTCAGGTGGGGGCGGGCCCCGTGGACTCGCGTACGACCAGGCGCGGCCGTTCGGCGAGAGCGGTGTCCTCGACCTCCTCGCCGCACAGGGCGAGCAGCATGCGCGCGGCCGCCGCGCCCACCCGCTGCACCTGCTGGTCGACCGTGGTCAGCCGGGGATGGAGCCAGGAACCGAGCGGCAGGTTGTCGTAGCCGACGACGGACACGTCCCGGGGAACGGCCAGTCCGGCGCGCTGCGCGGTGCCGATGCCGCAGACCGCCATCGAGTCGTTGGCGTACACGATCGCGGTGGGCCGGTCGGCGGAGTCCAGGAGCGCCTCGGTGGCACCGACGGCGCGCCGCTCGCTGAAGTCGGTGGGCAGCACCGCGAACGGGCGCAGGCCCGCCTCGCGCAGGGCGCCCTCGAAGGCCGCCCTGCGCACACGCGTGTGCTGGAGTTCGGGCGGCCCGCTGACGTAGGCGACGCGCCGGTGGCCGAGACCCAGCAGGTGCGCGACGGCCTCGGTGATCCCCGCGCCCTGGTCGCGCAGTCCGACGCGCGGGACGACGGCCGTGTCGTCGGGCGATCCGAGCAGCACCGCGGGAAGTCCGAGCCGGGCGAGCAGCGCGGGACGGGCGTCGTCGTCGCGGGCGTCGGTGAGCACGGCGCCGTCCACCCGGCCCTCGGCCGCGAGCCGCTCGTACAGCGCGTTCTCCTCGCGGTGACCGCTGACCAGGTGCAGCAGCAGTCCGTAGCCGCGCGGCGCCAACTCGCCCTCTATGCCGGTGATCAGCTCGCTGAAGTGCGGGTCGGAGCCCAGCACGTCCGTGGGGCGCCGGACCACCAGGGCGAGGCTGCGGGTGCGCGCGTTGCGCAGGGCCGCGGCGGAGGCACTGGGCGACCAGCCCAGCTCCAGCGCGGCGTCCAGGATCCGGCGGCGGGTCGCCTCGGAGAGCCGGCCCTTGTTGTTGAAGGCCTGGGACACGGCGGCCGTCGACACCCCGGCCGCCGCCGCGACCGCCTTGATCGTGGGCCGGCGTGCGGCCCGCTCGGTGGAGACGCTCACATCTTCACCGCCCCGCTGACCAGGGCCTGCTGCATGCGCTTCTGGAGCAGGGTGTAGACGAGCCACACCGGCACCAGTGTCAGTACCGTGCCCGCCGTCAGCACGCCGTAGTCCGTGCCGGTGATCGACTTCAGCGTGGGCAGGGCCACCTGGACCGTGCGCTGCGCCGGGTCCGGTCCGATGATGACCAGCGAGTACAGGTACTCGTTCCAGAAGGTCAGGAAGTTCAGCAGCAGCACCGTGGCGATGCCCGGCAGGCACATCGGCGTGTACACGTGCCGCAGCACCGCGAAGGTGGACGCCCCGTCCAGCCGGGCGGCCTCCTCCATCTCCGGCGGGATGGTGCGCATGAACTGCACCAGGATCACCACCGACAGCGGCAGCGCCGTCGCGGGCAGGAACAGCACCATGAAGATCCGGGTGTGGAACAGCCCCGTGGCCGCCGCGAGCAGGAAGGTGGGGAAGAGCGCCGCGAACGTCGGGATCAGGAAGCCCAGCGAGAAGACCTTCTCGACCACGCCCGCCAGCCGCCCGGTCGAACGCGCCAGCGCGAACGAGGCCGGGATCGCCAGCAGCAGGGTCAGCGCCAGCGAGAAGACCGTCACCAGCGCCGAGTTGACGACCGCGAGCCCGAGGTCGGCGCTCTCGAACGCGGTCCGGAAGTTGCCCAGCCCCAGGGAGGACGGCGGCGCGAAGGGGTGCGCGAAGATCTCGTCGTTCGACTTGAACGCCGAGGCGAGGAAGTAGTACAGCGGGACGACGAGCAGTACCGCGTACGTCCACACCAGGATGTGGGCCGGGAGCCAGCGCTTGCCGAGCTTCATCAGTGCTGCTCCGATCAGTAGTTCTGGCGGAAGACGCGGCGGATCGTCAGCAGCCCGACGAGTCCGGCGAGGAAGAGGAGGACGCCGACGGTCTGGCTGTAGCCGAGGTCGGCGGCGATGAACGCCTTCTGGTAGACGAGGAACGACAGCGTGGTGGACGACGTTCCGGGGCCGCCCTGCGTCAGCAGCAGCACGTGCTGCGCGGAGCCGAACAGCGTCCACAGGAACTGCAGCATCGTCACCACGCCCACGTAGTCGCGGATGACGGGGAAGTGGACCGACCACATCGTCCGCCAGTGCCCCGCCCCGTCCAGTTGCGCGGCCTCGCCCAACTCGTCCGGCACGCTGCCCAGCCGGGCGGCGAACAGTACGGCGGTGAAGCCGATGCCCGCCCAGATGTCCAGGGCGATCAGACACGCCAGGGCCGTCGACGGCGAGGCCAGCCAGGCGTCGGCGAGGGAACCGAGGCCGACGCTCTCCAGCCCGCCGTTGAGCAGGCCGTCCGGCGACAGCGCCGCGTAGAACACCATCGCCTTCGCGGGCGTCGAGATCAGCCCCGGGATGAAGAGCAGGTACCGGACGACCCGGTGACCGGGCGGGCGCTGGGCCACGTAGTACCCCAGCATGAACGCGCAGACGATCATCACCGGGACGGCGACGGCCAGTTGTGCGGCGGTGTTGCGGACCGCGTCCCAGAACACCGGGTCGTCCAGCACCACCCGGGCGTTGTCGAGACCGGCGAAGGACACCGGCTGGAGCATGCCGGGCCAGTGCAGGGCCGCGATCACGAAGATCGCGAGGAGCGGCCCGACCATGAAGACCAGGTACCAGACCAGCGCGGGCACCGCGAGCACGGTGCCGCCCTGCCGGCGCCGGCCCGCGGCCGGGGCGGGGAGGGCGGCGGGACGGACCTGCGGGCCGCGCTCCCGTCCGGCGTCGTCGTGAGCGTCGTCATGCGGTGACTCCCGGGGAACGGGTGGAACGGGGGAGGGGGAGAGGGAGGGTGAGGGGGGCGAGGGAGAGCCGGGCGGCGGAGCCGTCGGTGTCCGGGCGGGTCATGCGGACCGGTACGCGGACTCGAGGGCGGCGCGCACCCGGGCCGGGCTGGTGCCCCGGGTGAACGAGGTAGAGGTCGCGGTGATCAGCGGCTGCGCGGCCGCGGGCGGCACGTACACGTCGGGCAGCAGCACCTGGCTCACCTCGGAGCCCAGCCGCTGAGCCGCCCCGACCAGTGGGAAGCCGGTGGAGACGGCGTCCGTGCGCAGGGCCATGTCCCGGCCGCTCTCCGTCACGAACCGCGCCACGACGTCCGGGCGGTACATGAACCGCAGGAACTTCTCGACCTGCTCGATCTTGCGGACGCCGTTGGGGCTGATCCAGAAGCCGATGAGGGTGTAGGCGCGGATGACGGTGGGACCGTCGTGCGCCGCCCCGTCGGCCAGCGGCCAGCCGCCGACCTCCGTGTGCCCGGCCACCTTCTCGGGCACCTTGGCCAGCGCGGAGGACATCGCCGACTGGACGGCCGCCTCCTCGGTGTTGAACTGCGTGGTCATCGAGTCGGAGGTGAGGCCCTGGGCCTTGTCCGCGAACACACCGGCGTCGCGCAGGTGCGCGAAGTACTCGATGCCCAGGCGTGCGCCGCGCCCGCCGAAGTCACCCGTGGAGTAGACGTGCCGGGCCTCGTCCTGGGACAGGAACGTCTGGATGATCTGCGCCAGCAGCTTCTGGCCGGTCCAGTCGTTGCCGCCCACGGTCACCGGGGCGATGCCCTTGGCGCGGAGCTTGCGGGCCGCGGCGATCAGCTGGTCCCCCGTGCTGGGGATCGCGTCGACCCCGGCCCGGTCGAGCAGGGCGCGGTTGTAGGCGACGGGCCAGTTGGTGGCGAAGTAGGGGAAGGCCCGGACCCGGCCCTCGTCGTCCGTCCAGTCGGCCAGCGCGGCGGGCAGGACGCGCCCGCGCAGCCCCCAGTCGTCGAGATAGGGCCGGACGTCGACGGTCGCGCCGACGTCCGTCCAGGCCAGCGTCTTGTCGTACAGGTTGACCATCACGACGTCGGCCTCCTTGCGGGCCAGCCGTGAGGTCTCGTAGACCTGGGCGAGGTCGTCGCCGTTGACGAGGTTCTTGACCTTCACCCCCGGGTTCTCCTCGCGGAAGCGGTCCACGGCCGCGAGATACGTGGGGGAGCCCGGCGCGGTGGTGCCGAGCTGGGTGTGGACGACGAGGGTGTCCGGGTCGGAGTCCGCCGACGCCAGCGACGAGCAGCCGGACAGAGCGGGCAGGGCAGCGGCCGCGGCCAGACCGGAACCGGCGGCGAGCAGTTCGCGCCGTGTCAGCGATGAGCGCACAGGGGTGGTCTCCAACCAAGCGGTTAACGATTGGTTAATCGATGTACCTCGTGAGGTGCGAGGACTGTATGGAGTGGCGGGACCACGGTCAAGGGGGTGGCGCGGGGAGATTTCCGGAGCCGTGCGCGATGCGGGCTGCCTGGTCAGGCCGTCGCCGCGTCCTCCGCCGCGTCCTGCACGCCGAGACCGAGCCGGTCCGTCACGGTGGTCAGGGCCGGTCCCAGCGGGAGCGCGATCCTGGTGACGGCCAGCCGGTCGCCACGGGTGGCGTCGCGGTTGACGATCAGGACCGGCTTGCCCTCCTCGGCCGCCTGGCGGACGAAGCGGAGCCCGGACATCACCGTCAGCGAGGAGCCGAGGACCAGCAGCGAGGACGCTGTGCGCACCAGCTCGCGGCAGTGTTCGACGCGGCGCGGCGGTACGTTCTCGCCGAAGAACACCACGTCCGGTTTGAGGATGCCGCCGCACACCGTGCACGGCACCACCCGGAAGTCCCCGACCTGCTCGTCGGTGAGGTCGGCGTCGCCGTCCGGGTTGATCCCGGCGGCCACCGGCGAGAAGCCGACGTTGGCCTCCTCCAGGCGCCGGGCGAGTTCACGGCGCGGGCTGAGGACGCCGCACGACAGGCAGACGACCCGGTCCAGGCTGCCGTGCAGTTCCACGACGCCCTCGCTGCCCGCGGCCTGGTGCAGACCGTCGACGTTCTGGGTGATCACGCCGGTGAGCAGGCCGTGCCGCCCGAACGCCGCCACCGACCGGTGTCCCGCGTTGGGCCGGGCGCGGCCGAAGGTGCGCCAGCCGAGGTGACTGCGCGCCCAGTACCGGCGGCGGGCCTCGGGGTGGGCGGTGAAGTCCTGGTAGGTCATCGGGGTGTGCCGGCTCAGGCTGCCGCCCTCGCCCCGGTAGTCGGGGATGCCCGACTCCGTGGAGATGCCCGCCCCGCTGAGCACCAGCACCCCGCCGGCCCGCAGCGCGTCGGCGACGGGCGCCAGGTCCGTGGTGCCCGGCGGCAGGTCCGCTCCCGGGGTCCAGCTCAGAGTGGGCCGCATGCGCATGCGGCAAGGGTACGGAACGCGCCCCCGTCCCCGGCGTGGCGGGGCGCACACCGACGTCGCCCGCCTCCGGAGCGCCGCCGCCACCCGCCCGCCACCGCGCCCGGACTGCCCCGGCATGACCTTTTCCGTCCCGGGTGACAGACTTGCACTGTCCAGGGGGCCGTGAGGCTCCTGCCGGGAGAGGCGGCCTGGCCGGGAGTGGTCGATGTTCCGCAAGCGTCCCGCACCTGACGGTGAAGAGCTGCTCGCCCGGCTGGCCTCACTGACCACACGGGCGAAGGAGCTCGCCGAACTGCGGCGGTCGCAGGTGGAGCTGGCGATCGCCCTGCAGCGCGACATGCTCCCCGCGGACCTGCCCGCCGTCCCCGGCATCCACCTGGCCGCGTGCTATTCGCCCGCGTACGCCGGGCTCAACGTGGGCGGCGACTGGTACGACGCCTTCGCTCTCCCCGACGGCCGCATCGGCCTCTCCGTCGGCGACGTCCAGGGCCACGCCATCGACGCGGCCGCCTTCATGGGCCAGGTCCGGGTCGGCCTGCGGGCGCTGGCCTCCGTGACCAGCGAGCCCGGTGACCTGCTGGCCTGCACGAACGAGCTGGTCCTGTCCCTCAACAAGGACCTGTTCGCCACCTGCACCTTCATGCGCTACGACCCGGCGACCGGCCTTCTGGAGAGCGCCCGGGCCGGCCACATCCCCTGCGTGCGGGCCACGGCGGACGGCAGGGCGGAGGTCTGCCGGGACGAGGGCGGACCCCCGCTGGGCGTCCTGGAGGGCACCGAGTACCCGGTGACCCGGTACCGGCTCGCCACCGGCGGAGTGTTCGTCCTGGTCACGGACGGCGTGGTGGAGGGACCCTCGCTGAGCGTCGACGAGGGCCTGGAACGGGTGGTGCGACTGGCGAGCCTCGCCGCCGCCGTCGGCATGGAGGCGGACGCGCTGGCGGCCGCCGTGCTGAAGAACGCCGAGCTGATCGGTCACGAGGACGACGCGGCCGTGCTCGTCGTCGGCCATGACAGGCGCGGCGCTACGCGCGGCGTTACGCCGTAGGGCGTCACGGGGCACCCCTCGCCTCGCCGACCCGGCGGCACCGGTGTCTGATGGCTGCTGTGGTGGGTATCCGTGCGTGGCCTCGACCGGTCGTCCTCACCTGCGCGACGCTGCTGCTCGCCGGCTGCTACTACGCGGCGGGACGGCTGGGGCTGTCGCAGCAGCTGACCGCAGATGGTTCGACCGTCACGCCCATCTGGCCGCCCACCGGCCTCGCGGTCGCCTGCCTGCTCCTGTTCGGTCCGTGGTGCGTGCCGGGCATCGCCCTCGGCGCGCTGCTGGTCATCGTCTCCCTGGGAGCCCCCGGGCCCGAGGCCGCGGGCATCGTGGCGGGCAACACCGCCGCCCCCGTCTGCGCCTGGCTGCTGCTGCGCGCGGTCGGGTTCCGGTTGAGCCTGAGCCGGCTGCGCGACGGACTGGCCCTCGTCTTCCTGGGGGCGCTGACCGCGATGCTGATCAGTTCGGGCACCGGCATCGGCATGCTCCTGCTGTCGGGCAAACTCCCCACCGACCACCTCGGTATCGTCTGGCTGGCCTGGTGGGTCGGTGATGCCATGGGCGTCGTCCTCGTCACCCCGCTGCTGCTCCTGCTGTACCGCGCCCGCCTGCCGCCCCCGTCCGCGCGCTGGCCCGAGGCCGCCGCGCTCACCGCGGTCGTGTGCGTCCTGGTGCCGCTGATCATGTACAGCTCGGTCAGCGTGCTGTTCCTCGCCTACCCGATCCTGATCTGGTCGGCGCTGCGCTTCCAGCTCGCGGGCGGCATCCCGTGCGCCCTGTTCGTGTCGGTGACGGCCACCGTCGTGGCCCGGCAGGGGGCCGGCTCCTTCGGGAAGCTGACCGACGTCGAGACGATGATGAAGCTCCAGGCGTTCAACGGGACCCTGGGGCTGACCGCGCTCCTGCTCTCCGCGGTGATCAGCGAACAGCTCAACACCAGACGGTCGGTGGAGCGCGCCTGCCACGAGCTGGTCGAGGCGCTGCAGCACCTGAACGCCGGCGGCTCCGGGGCACCGGGTCAGCCCGGCGGAGACGGCCGGTGAGCGCGGTGCCGGGCTCGCTCCCGCCGGCGGCACCCGCCCGGACGGCACTCGTCCGGGCAAGTGCGCGCGGGCGTCAGAAGTCGTAGTCGTCGATGTTCCCGGCGTCGAAGACCGTCGGCTCGCCGAGGGTGATGACCCCGTTCCCGGTGAGCTGGAACCAGCCCATGTCCCCGGCCAGGAACATCTGCCCCTCCCGGCCGGTGATCTGCCCGGAGGCGAGGGCCACCGCGGCGTGACCGGCCAGCTCGCCGAGCTTGGCCGGGTCCCACAGCAGGAACGCCTCCACCGTGCCGTCCTTGATGTAGGGACGCATGTCGTTGGGGGCGCCGAGCCCGGTGAGCTTCACCTCGCCCTTGTACTCCGACTGGGACAGGTACTTCGCGGCCGCCTTGATCCCGTTGGTGGTGGGGGAGATGATCCCCTTCAGCTTCCCGTGCTCCCGGAGCAGTTCCTCGGCTTTCTGGTACGACTTCTCGGCCTCGTCGTCGCCGTAGACGACGTCCACCAGCCGCATCTCCTTGTACCGCGGATCCTCCAGCTCCCTCTTGATGCTGCTGATCCAGGCGTTCTGGTTGGTCGCCGTCTGGGCGGCGGACAGGATCGCGATGTCGCCCCGGTAGCCGGTCTGCTCGCCGAGCAGTTCCAGCTGCCGTACGGCGATGTCCTCGGCGCTCGCGGGGGAGACGAAGGCGTAGCGGCACTCCGGCTTCGTGTCGGAGTCGTACGTGACGACCTTGACGCCCTCTGCCATGGCCTTCTTGAGGGCGTCGCACAGCGCGTCGGGGTCCAGCGCCGAGACGGCGATCGCGTCGGCCTTCTGCTCGGTGAGGCCGTTGATGTGCGACACCTGCCCGGAGGCGTCGGCGCCCTGGTCCGTGCCCACCTCCTTGAAGGTCGACCCCAGTGACTTGACGGCGCGCTCCCCGCCCCGGTCGGCGACCGCGAAGTACGGGGTGTTGACCTGCTTGGGAAGGAAGCCGACGGTCAGACCCGTCTTGGTGGGCGCGTTGGGGGAGGCCTCGGCGTTCTTGGCGTTCGTCGCCGTGTCGTCGTCCGCGGGGCCGTCGCCGTCGCCGCATCCGGCGGTGAGCAGACTGAGGGAGGACACGGCGGCGACGAGTACGGAGGCACGGCGTGCGGGGGTCTTGTGCATGTGCTTCTTTCGACGAGTCGACATGCGGCGACCGCAGACCGTTCACCAGGTGCGTTCAGCCATGGCGGTCTTGCGGGTGCGCGGAGGTCGCGTGGGGGCCGCCCGAGCGTGGGGCCAGGGCGCTGAAAGGATTCAATGAAGCTTGACCGGGACGTTAGGCAGAAACACCTTTGTGGTCAATGCACTTGCGGGACACAGTTCTTGAGCCCGCGGCCGCTCAGGCCTGCCCCTGCGGGGGTTCTCAGAGCGAGGCCCGCGTGCCCGTCCCCGACGCTCGGCCGAGTGTGCGGTCGAAGAGGGTGAGCAGCAGGTAGAGCAGGCCGGCACCGAGCATGACCCAGGCCAGCCGGTGCAGGCCGCCGGTGTCGGCGTGCTGCCCGAAGGAGGCCGCGGTCGCGGAGGAGGCGACCATCGAGCCGATGTAGGCGAAGGTGCGCAGCAGCCCGGCGGAGGAGGCGGTGCGCTCCGGATCGGTCTGGAAGTAGACGGAGTTCTGCAGGGCCAGATTGTTCAGCCCCTGCGGGACGCCGAAGATCAGGGCGACCAGCAGCAGCATCCACAGCGGGCTGTCCCCGCCCAGCACCAGGATCACCAGGCACGCGGTGATCTGCCCGACCGCGCCGAGCAGCAGCTTCCCCCGGACGCTCGTGCTGCGCCCCGAGACGATGGACACCCCTATCGCCAGCAGGAACATGGGGATCTGCGCCAGGCCGGCGTGGAAGGGGCTCAGCCCGAAGCCCTCCTCGGTCCACTGGGTGAAGCCGTAGAGGAAGGAGTACGAGACGACGTAGGCGACGAGCGCCCGCCCGTAGGTGGCCAGGAGCGGGACGTTGCCGCCGAGCACCCGCAGGTCTATGAAGGGCGTGGCCGCCCGCAGTTCCCGTACCGCGAACGCCGCTCCCGCGGCGGCGGCGAGCGCGAGCAGGTACCAGTCGCGCAGGTGCGGGTTCATCAGGAAGAGCAGCAGCGCGACGAGCATCGCGGCGAACAGTCCCATGCCGGGCAGATCGAGCCGGGCGGCCAGGTTCCCGCGCGGTGTGGGTCCACCCGCGGCTTGCGCCATGGACTTCGCCATGGACTGCGCCGTGGGCTTCGCCTCGGGGCTCTTCGCCTTGGGCAGCCGCAGCAGCCCCAGCAGTACGGCCGCGAGGGCCAGGGGCACGTTCAGCGCGAAGGTGGCGCGCCAGCCGCCCACCGCGATCAGCAGGCCGCCCAGCAGCGGGCCGACGACTGCGACGGTCTGGTTGGCCACGGCCAGCGCGGTGAGCACCCCGCCGGGGCTGTCCCGTCCGGTGCGCTCGGCCTCGCTGCGCACCAGGGCCATCGCGGCGGGATAGCCGGCGCAGGTGCCGAACCCGAGCAGGACCCGCGCGCCGATCAGCACTCCCAGGCCGGGAGCCAGTGCGCCCACGACACCGGCGACGCCGACGAGGCCGGTACTGAGGAGGAAGAGCCGGCGCGGCCCGAAGACGTCGATGAGCCTGCCGACGACCGGCTGACCGAGCGACGTGGCCAGATAGAGCGCGGAGACGAGCCAGGCGGTCTGCGTGGCCGGTGCGCCGAGCGCTCTGCCGATCGGGACGAGGGCGACCGCGATGATCGTCGAGTTGATCGGGTTGAGCACCGAACCGAGCAGCATCGGCGGCAGCAGTCCGCGGTCGAAGCCGGGCTTGTCCGTGCCGACCTCGGAGCGGCCCGCCTTCGCGTCAGTCACGGTTCAATCGCTCCAGTACGGCCATGGCCGCGATCACGGTGCGCCGTTCCTCCTCGGTGCACCTGTCCTGCAACCGCTCGGCGAGCCATTCCGTGCGTACCTGCCGCCCTTCCTCCACGCGGCGGACGCCCTCGGGGGTCAGCGTGATCAGCAGGCGCCGCCCGTCGTCCGGGTCGGGGCGCCGCTCGACCAGCCCCATGGAGGCGAGTGCGGTGACCGTCGCCGTCATCGACTGGTGTCTGACCCCTTCGATCGCGGCGAGTTCGCTGGCCGTGACGCTCCCCTGGTCGGACAGCCGGGCCAGCACCGAGGACTGGCCGAGGGTGAGGTCCTCGACCTCGGAGGCCTTGAGGATGCGTCGGCGCAACCGGCTGATGACCGCGCGGACCTCCCGCGAGGCCTGGACCGCCGACGGTGAAGGACTCTCGTTCTCGCTCATGCCCCCAGGCTAATGTCCACAGCTCGGACTGTACAGCTTTAGCTGTATGTATGGTCCGTACGGGTGGCCGGGAGGACTCTTGCGCAGACTGCAATGACTTGCCCACGTCAAATCTGGCGGTCCATCATGTGACGACCGGTGCGCGGACGACTCCCGCCTTCCGCGGGCGAGACCGACGTGAGCGGCCGTCAGCAGCCGACGGCCGACTCCGCACGGGTGGCGAGTCTGCCCGGACCGACGTCCGTCCGCGTGGCCCGGCGGGTCCACGGCGGCCTCGTCGAGTACGACGGCTACAGCAACGACGCCTGGTCGTACCTGCCCGACCACGGCGGCTACGTGTCCGACCTCTTCATCCACGTCGACGACGCCCGGCTCCCAGGAGTGCCCACATGCCGACCCCCTCGTCCCGGCGCCGCGGATCCGCCCCGCGGCGCAGACCCCGTACCGCACGCGCCCTGACCGGCACGGTGTGCCTGCTCGCCCTCTCCGGTACGACGCTCGCCGCCGCGCCCGCCCCGGCCGCGGACCCCGTGCCGCCCGCTCCGGTGTCCTGGCGCGCGAACCTGTCCAGGACCGGCGCCGACGACGTCAACGTCCGGTACGACACGGGCGCCCTGCGGGTGCGGGACGGCTCCCTCGGCCCCGCCTCCCTCGGCCGGGACCGCGGCTACGCCTCCGCCGTACTGGACCCGCACCACGTCGACCGGCCCGTCGACCGGGTCGCCGTGGACCTCGACGCGACGGTGCCCGGCACGGCGGGCGTCGAGGTCGACGTGCGCGGGCGCGCGGCCGACGGCACCTGGACCGAGTGGCGGCGGGCGGCGCCCGGTGCCCCCGCCGAGCTGCCCCGCGACGTCGTAGACGTCCAGGCCCGGCTCACCCTGTGGAACGCCAGGGGCGGGCCCACCGCGGCCGTGCGCGCGGTGACCCTGACGGCCGACGACGCGGGCACCGCGCCCGCCGAGCCCGCCCCGGCCACCAGGGCCGCCGCCTTCTCCGCCCGCGTCTACGCCACCCGGGAGGGCCTCGTCGGGCACACCACCGCCAACGGTCACGTCATCCGGGCGAACGACCACTTCGTGGCACTCCCCTCCCGCCGCGCACTGTCGCCGAACGGCAGCGGCCAGTACTCGGTGCAGGTGTGCGGGCCGGCCCGCTGCGAGACCGCGCCGGTCTGGGACGTCGGTCCGTGGAACACGCACGACGACCACTGGAACCCCTCGGCGCAGCGGGAACAGTGGAAGGACCTGCCGCAGGGGCTGCCCCAGGCGCAGGCCGCCTACGAGGACGGGTACAACGGCGGCCGCGACGAGTTCGGCCGGCAGGTCGCCAACCCGGCCGGCATCGACCTGGCCGACGGCACCTTCTACAACGTCGGCCTGAACGACAACGGCTGGGTGACCGTCACCTACCTGTGGACCGAGGGCGGCGGCGACACCACGTCCTTCCCGACCTGGGGCACCGACGTGAGTGTGCGGCAGCAGGCGACGACCGACTCCACCCGCGTGGCGAGCCTTCCCGGGCCCACGACCGTACGGGTGCGCTGCCAGGTCCACGGCCAGCTCGTGAACTACGAGGGCTACAGCAACGACGCCTGGTCCTACCTGCCCGACTACGGCGGCTACGTCTCCAACATCTTCGTCGACGTGGCCGACTCCTGGCTCCCGGGCGTCCCCACCTGCTGAGCGTCGGGCGGGACCGCTGCCGCGCACAATGGGCGCATGGTTTCCTCTTCCCGGGCCCGCGTCACCGTGCGGGACGATCCGAGGCGGACACGGTCGGTGGCGGCGGCGTCCGCGGCGTCGATCGTCGGCGCCGGACTGGCGCTGAGGGCCGTGGCGGCGGGTGAGGTGGCCAAGTACGGCGGAGACGCGCTGTACACCCTGCTGCTGTTCGCCCTCGTGTTCGTGGCGGCGCCGAGGACGGCACCGGCGAAGGCCGCCGCCCTGGCCCTGGCGGTGAGTTGGGGGGTGGAGTTCCTCCAGCTCAGCGACGTGCCGGCGCACCTCGCCCGGGAGAGTACGGCGGCCCGTCTGGTGCTGGGTTCCACCTTCAACGCACCGGATCTGTTCTGGTACGCGGTGGGCGCGGTGACCGGCCTGCTGGCCGTCAGACGAGCGTGAAGCGCACCGGAGTTCCGGCCACGGCCTGGGCGGCCGCGGCCAGAGCCGATTCCGGGACGACCGCGACGACCGGGTAGCCCCCCGTCGTCGGGTGGTCGTGCAGGAAGATCACCGGGCGGCCGTCCGGCGGGACCTGCACGGCGCCCAGGACCATGCCCTCGCTGGGCAGTTCGCCCGTCGACAGGCGCTGGAGCGGCGGGCCCTCGGTGCGCAGGCCGATGCGGTTGCTGTGCGGGGAGACGCGGTAGGCGGCCGAGGTGAGCGTGCGCAGCGCGGCCGGCGTGAACCAGTCGGCGCGCGGGCCGGGGCGTACCGGCAGGACCAGCTCGGCCGGCGGTCCCGGCCAGGGAGCGGCGACCGGCGGCGGCGCGGGCCGCGCGGGGGCGCCGACCGCCAGGACGTCCCCGTCCCGCAGGGGCGCCGGGCCAAGCCCGGACAGCAGATCCGTCGAACGGCTGCCCAGGACGGGCTCGGCGGCGATGCCGCCCGCGACGGCCACGTACGAGCGGACGCCCCCGGTCACGGCCCCCACGTCCAGGACCGAGCTAGCTGGCACCCGCACCGGGGCGCCCCAGGCGGCCGGCCTGCCGTCGACCGTCACCGCGCAGGGCGCCCCGCCGACCACGGCGGCGACGTCCCGGTCGGGACGCAGGGCGCAGC
This sequence comes from Streptomyces rubrogriseus, assembly GCF_027947575.1. Taxonomy (NCBI): domain Bacteria; kingdom Bacillati; phylum Actinomycetota; class Actinomycetes; order Kitasatosporales; family Streptomycetaceae; genus Streptomyces; species Streptomyces rubrogriseus. Next base: position 3,912,603 of record NZ_CP116256.1, read on the forward strand.
CGGTGAGCGTCGTCTCCAGGACGGCCGTGTCCGGGTCGTTGCCGAGGAGGCGGTTGGCGAGCCGCATCGCGGGCGCGTCCAGCGCACCGGAGCGGGGCACGCCCAGGTGGGCGTGGCCGGGTCGGCCCGCGTCCTGCACCGTCGTGAGCGCCCCGGCGCGCACCGTCGTGAGTCTGGTGGTCATGCCCCGGCCTCCGGGCTCGTGCCGGCCGCCGGATCGTCGCCGGTCCCGGAACCGGGGCCCGGACCGGTGCCGTCCGCCGTGGCGCCGTCCGCCGTGACAAATCGCACACGAGTCCCCGGCGTGAGGAGCGCCGCCCGCTCCCGGGCCGGGTCCCACAGCGGCCGTGGGTCGGGCATGGTGCCGATCAGCTGCCACCCGCCCGGCGTGGCGCGGGGGTAGACCGCGCTGTAGGGACCGGCGAGGGCCACCGCGCCGGCCGGGACACGGGTCCTGGGCGTGGACCGGCGGGGGACGTGCAGCCGAGGGGGCAGTCCGGTGAGATAGCCGAACCCGGGGGCGAAGCCGCAGAACGCGACCCGGTAGGTGTACGAGCGGTGGAGGGCACCGACCTCGTCCGGCCCGACGCCCCACAGCGCCGCCACGTCGGCCAGGTCCGGCCCGTCGTAGCGCACGGGTATCTCCACCACGGCGCCCGTGTCGTCCGCGACCGGCGGCACCTGCCAGTCGGCGATCAGGCGGGCCAGCGCGTCCGGGTCCGGCACGCCGTCCAGCAGGACGGTCCGCGCCCCCGGCACGACCTCGGTGACCGGCGGCAGGGTCCCGGCGGCGCGACGGCGCAGCACCTCCGCGTGGAAGGCCGCGGTGTGCTCGGCGTCGCGCAACTCCACCAGGAGGGCGTGGCGGCCCGCCGGGCGCGCCGTGAGGGGCCGTCCGTCCGTCATGCGAACGCCCCGATCCCCACCCCGGCCGTCTCCAGCGCCTCGCGCACCCGGGCCGCGATCCGGGCGGCGTTCGGGGTGTCGCCGTGCACGCACAGGGAGCGGGCGGCGACCGCGACGGCCGTACCGTCCACGGCCTCGACGGAGCCCTCCACGGCGAACGCCAGCGCGCGGCGCACCACCGCGTCCTCGTCCGTCACCACCGAGCCCGCCTCGCTGCGGGGGACCAAGCTGCCCGCCGCGGTGTACGCACGGTCCGCGAAGGCCTCCGGGACGCCGGTGAGGCCCGCCTCCGCGGCGGCCGTGAGCAGCCGCGAGCCCGGGAGGCCGAGCACGGGCAGCGCGCCGCCGGCCAGCCGCACCCCGGCCACCACGGCACGGGCCTGGCCCTCGTCGTGGACGGTGCGGTTGTAGAGCGCGCCGTGCGGCTTCACGTAGGCGACCGGGGCGCCGGCGGCCTCGGCGAACACCCGGAGGGCGCCGATCTGGTACGCCACCTCGGCCGCCAGCTCGTCGGCGGGCACGTCCATGGCGCGCCGGCCGAAGCCCGCCAGGTCGCGGTAGGACACCTGCGCCCCGATCCGCACCCCGCGCTCCGCGGCGAGGTCGCAGACGCGGCGCATCACCGAGGGGTCGCCCGCGTGGAAGCCGCACGCGACGTTGGCGCTGGTGACGACGGAGAGCAGGGCGTCGTCGTCGGTGAGGGTCCAGCGGCCGAAGCCTTCACCGAGATCTGCGTTGAGGTCGATCACACCTTGAAAGTAGACGATCGTTGAACGATCCGACAAGAGAAGCCCCGCTCGACTCCCCGCGGACCCGGTGAGGATTCACCTCTTGTTAGATCGTTCAACGATCGCTAGTGTCCGTGCATCTGCCACACATCTGGAGCTATGGTCCCCGGGACCACATGAGTCACGTTCCGAAGCTCCGGATCCGTGCCCTGCCCCCTCATGCCTGAAGAAGGCCACCGAATGATCGTTCTCCTCGGTGTGGTCGTGGTGATCCTCGGATTCGTCACGCGCCGCAACCCCGTCCTCGTGGTGGGCGTCGCCGGTATCGTCACCGGACTGCTCGGCAAGATGAACCCGCTGGAGGTCCTCGCGGCCTTCGGCCGGTCCTTCGCCGACAGCCGCTCGGTCACCGTCTACGCCATCGTGCTCCCGGTGATCGGGCTGCTCGAGCGCTACGGCCTGCGCGAGCAGGCCCGCAACCTCATCGGCCGGCTGGGCAAGCTCAGCGCCGGCCGGTTCCTCACCGTCTACCTGCTGGTCCGGCAGGTCACCGCGGCCTTCGGCCTCAACAGCATCGGCGGCCCGGCACAGACCGTGCGGCCCCTGGTGGCACCGATGGCCGAGGCCGCCGCCGAACGCTCCACCGGGGCCAAGCTGCCCGACAAGCTGCGCGAGAAGGTGCGCTCCTACTCGGCCTCGGCCGACACCGTGGGCGTCTTCTTCGGCGAGGACTGCTTCATCGCGATCGGCTCCATCCTGCTGATCACCGGCTTCGTGAACTCCACGTACCACCAGGACATCGAGCCGACCCAGCTCGCCCTGTGGGCGATCCCGCTGGCCGTCTGCGCCTTCCTCATCCACGGCGCCCGGCTGCTGCTCATGGACAAGCAGCTCGAACGCGAGATGGCGCAGGCCGCCGCCGAACACGACCTGCCGCTTCCCGAGGGGGCCGACAAGTGATCAAGGTCGAATGGCTGTACTGGCTGATAGGCCTCGTCTTCGTCGTCATGGCCGTGCAGATGGCCACCGACCGCAGCAACCCCAAGCGGTGGACGTCCGCCGCCTTCTGGGGCCTGCTCGGACTCACCTTCCCCTACGGCACCGGCGTCGCCAACGCCACCGCGGGCAACGGCGGCTGGACCCTGCCCGCCGAACCGCTCGGTGTCGCCGTCCTCGCCCTGATCGTGCTGGCCGGCTTCAACTTCCTCGGCAAGGGCGTCCCGGTCACCACCACCGGCGAGCAGCGCGAGGCCGCCGCCGCCCGGCTCGGCAACAAGATCTTCGTCCCCGCGCTGACCATCCCGCTGGTCGCCATCGTCTGCGCCTCCGTGCTCGACGAGTCCGGGCTCTTCGAGACCGGCAAGGCCACCCTGCTCGGGCTCGGCCTCGGCTGTGTCGCCGCGCTCGTCGTCGGCATGCTCGTCACCGGCGAGAAGAAGCTCTCCGTCCCGATCCACTCCGGCCGCTCCATGCTGGAGGCGATGGGCTCCGCCCTGTTGCTGCCCCAGCTCCTCGCCGTGCTCGGCTCGATCTTCGCCGCCGCCGGGGTCGGCGACCAGGTCGGCGACATCATGAACAAGGTCCTTCCCGACGACTCGAAGTACTTCGCCGTACTCGCCTACTGCGTCGGCATGTTCCTGTTCACCGTCATCATGGGCAACGCCTTCGCCGCCTTCCCGGTGATGACGGCGGCGATCGGCTGGCCCGTACTCATCCAGCAGATGCACGGCAACGAGCCCGCCGTCCTCGCGATCGGCATGCTGGCCGGCTTCGCCGGCACCCTGTGCACCCCGATGGCCGCCAACTTCAACATCGTCCCGGCCACCCTGCTCGAACTGAAGGACCAGTACGGGCCGATCAAGGCACAGCTCCCGACGGGCATCGCACTGCTCGGCTGCTGCACGGTGATCATGGCGCTCTTCGCCTTCTGACTCCCGCCCCCGCGCCCGCCATCCGACCCGCACGGCAAGGAACGCCCATGACCCGTGTCCTCATCACCGGCTTCGCCCCCTTCGGCGGGGAGCGGGTGAACCCCTCCTGGCAGGCGGCCTCCCTGGTGGCCGCCGAACCGCCCGCCGGGCTCGCGGTCACCGCCGCCGAACTGCCCTGTGTCTTCGGCGAGTCCCTCGACGCCCTGCGCGACGCCATCCGGGCGGACAACCCCGACCTGGTGCTCTGCCTGGGGCAGGCGGGCGGACGCCCGGGGGTCACCGTCGAGCGCGTAGGCATCAACGTCGACGACGCGCGCATCCCCGACAACGCCGGCGGGCAGCCCATCGACGAACCCGTGGTCCCGGACGGCCCCGCCGCGTACTTCTCCACCCTCCCCGTCAAGGCGTGCGTCGCCGCGATGCGCGAGGCGGGGGTCCCGGCCGCCGTCTCCAACACGGCCGGCACCTTCGTCTGCAATCACGTGGCCTACGGCCTCGGCCACCTCATCGCCACCGAGTTCCCCCACATACGGGGCGGCTTCGCGCACGTGCCCTGGGCACCGGAACAGGTACCCGACGGCACCGCGCCCGCCCTCCCGCCCGCCACCGTCGCCCACGGCCTGCGCGCCCTGCTGGCCGCCGCCGCCCGCACCCCCGCCGAGCAGGACCTGAAGGTCACCGAAGGAGCCACCCACTGATGCCGCTCAGCACCCACGCGGCCCCCTTCGCCCAGCTCGCCCTGGCGAACATCACCCGCGAGTACCCCAACTTCCCCGCCCATCTGATCACTTCCGCCGACCAGCGGCTCGAACCCCGCTCGCTGCACCCCGCCTTCTACGGTGCCTACGACTGGCACTCCTCGGTGCACATGCACTGGCTGCTCGTCCGCCTGCTGCGCCGCCACGGCGGCACCCCCGCGCTGCCCGACACCGCGCCTGCCGTCGCCGTGCTCGACCGGCACCTCACCCCCGGCAACCTCGCCACCGAGGCCGCCTACCTGCGCGAGCGCCCGTCCTTCGAGCGCCCGTACGGCTGGGCGTGGCTGCTCGCGCTCGCCGCCGAGTGCCGGGCGCACGGGGGCCCGGAGGGGCAACGGTGGGCCGGAGCCCTGGAACCGGCCGTGGCCGCCGTCGACGCTCTGCTGGCCGACTGGCTGCCCAAGGCCACCTATCCCGTACGCCACGGCAACCACCCCAACAGCGCCTTCGCACTGGGCCTCGCCCTCGACTCGGGCGAACTGTCGGCCGGGACCGAACGGGCCGTACGGGAACGCCTGCTGAGCTGGTTCGCCGACGACCACGACGCGCCCGCGCACTGGGAACCGTCCGGGCAGGACTTCCTGTCCCCGGCGCTCACCGAGGCCGACGCGATGCGCAGGGTCCTCGCGCCGGACCGGCTCGCGCGATGGCTCGACCGCTTCCTGCCCGGGCTCGGGACCGGCGCCCGCTGCGCACTGCTGGAGGTGCCGGTCGTCTCCGACCACGCCGACCCGCAGATCGGCCATCTGCTCGGTCTGACACTCAGCAGGGCCGCCGCGCTGCGTGCCCTGGCCGACGCCCTGCCCGGCGGCCCGGTCCGCGCCCGCCTGGACGAGGCGGCCGGGGCGCATCTCACGGCCGGCCTGCCGGCGGTGGAACGCGGTGACTTCACCACCGACCACTGGCTGGCCACCTTCGCCGCACTGGCCCTCGACCCGGTGGCTCCGCCGGCTGCGCGACACTGACGTCGGGTCAGTCCTCCGGGCGCAGCAGGCCGCGTCGGTACGCGGGCACCAGGTGCCGCGGAACCCGCAGCGTCACCCCGTCCACCGTCACGGGCACCAGATCCGGCGTACTCGCCTTCCACCGGGCCCGGCGGTGGCGGGTGTTGCTGCGGGACATCCTGCGCTTGGGAACGGCCATGGTGAGGCTCCTTTCGGGCGTGGAACCCCGACCCTACATGAAAACGATGTTCATGTTGAATGTGTCTGTTCCCGGAGCACCCGTGCTCATCGCCGCTGTGCGCCGGTGAGCCGTCCCAGCGCCCGCACCAACGCCTCGACGCCCGCCTCCGCCTTCGACCGCGGACACCCGACGTTGAGCCGTACCCGTCCCGGGGAGCCGTAGGCGGCCCCGGGCATCACCGCCACCTTCTCGACCTCCACCAGTTCGCGTTGCAGCTCCTCGTCGTCGACGCCCAGCGGGCGCAGGTCGATCCACGCCAGGTAACCCGCCTGCGGCGGCCGCCAGTCGAGCCCCGGGAACGCCTCCCGGAGGCGGTCGGCGACCATCGCGAGGTTGCCCGCGAGATACGTCCGCAACGCGTCCAGCCAGGGCGCCCCCTCGCGGTATGCGGCGATGTGGCCGACCAGCGACAGCACCGCGGGGGAGGAGAGCCCGTCCGCGTCCTTGAGCTGCCGCAGGTAGGCGTCGCGCGAGGCCGGGTCGCCGATGATGCCGTAACTTCCGGTCAGCGCGGGAATGTTGAAGGACTTGGACGCCGAGGTGACCACGGCCCAGCGGCCGTCGCCGTCGTGCCGGACCCAGGGGCGGTGGAGGTGCGGAGCGTGGGCCAGGTCGGAGTGGATCTCGTCGCTGACGACCGCCACGCCGTGTCGTGCGCACAGCCGGGCCATCCGGTCCAGCTCCGCGGCCGACCACACCCTGCCCGTCGGGTTGTGCGGCGAACACAGCAGCAGCACGGCCGTGTCGGGGAGCGCCAGCAGCCGTTCCAGCTCCGCCCAGTCGTCCAGGGGACACTCCAGGAGCCGCCGACCGCTCGCCGCGACCGTCCTGGGGAACGCGTCGTACATCGGGGTGTGCGCGACCACCCCGTCACCGGGCCGCGACCACAGGTGCAGCAACCGTGAGACCTGGTAGACCACGGAGGGCGCGTAGACGATCGACCCGGGGTCCACGGCCGTGCCGTGCCGTGCCGCGTACCAGTGGACGATCGCGGACAGGAAGTCGTCCTGGCGCCAGCGGGAGTAGCCGAGCACCCCGTGGTCCAGACGGCCGCGCAGCGCCGCCAGCACCTCGGGGGCGGTCTCGAAGTCCATGTCGGAGATCGTGAACGGCAGCAGGTCCGGCACACCGAACCGGTCCTGTACGTAGTCCCACTGCGTGCACCAGGTGCCGTGCCGGTCCACCGGTGTGTCGAAGTCGTAGGGCGCGGACCCGGACGCGGGCCCCGGTGCGGCGGGAGACGAGTGCGCGGTCACGGTCGGCCCGCCGGGACCATCGTCGCGATGGCGTCCTTCACGGACTGCACCTGCGGACCGATGATGACCTGGACGTTGTGCCCGTCGAGCTTGATGACGCCCACGGCGCCCAGCTTCTTCAGCCGTGCCTCGTCCACCACTTCGGCGTCCGCCACCGTCATGCGCAGGCGGGTGATGCAGTTGTCCAGGGACCGGATGTTGCCGGCGCCGCCGATCGCGTCGAGCATGGCGGCCGCGTCGTACTTCCCGGCGACCAGCTCGCGCACCGGCTCGGGAGCCGCTCCGACCTGCTCGTCCTCGTGTTCCGCGCCGTGTGCTCCGTCGTGCTCGTCCTGCTCGTCCCGCTTCTCGTCCGCCGGCGGGTCCTCCCGGCCGGGCGTCCTGAGGTCGAAGCGGGTGATGGCCCAGCGGAACAGGAAGTAGTACGCGGCGAACCACACCGCCGCGATCACCGGCACCAGATACCACTTGGTCGTCGAGCCCTGGAGTACACCGAAGACGAGCCAGTCGATGACGTTGCCGTCCGTGTTGCCGATGAACACGCCGAGCACGGCCGCCGTGAGGAAGCCCAGTCCCACCAGGACCGCGTGGATGAGGTACAGCCACGGGGCGACGAACAGGAACAGGAACTCCAGCGGCTCCGTGATGCCGCCGACCACGCAGGCCACCACACCGGACACGAGCAGGGCCTTGATCTCCGGCCGCATACGGCGCTTCGCGCAGTGGTACATCGCGAGCGCGGCGCCCGGCAGGCCGCCCAGGTAGGCCGCCATCTTGCCCTGGGAGAGGAAGTGCGTGGCGTCGGTGACGGCGGAGCCCGGTGCCGCCGAGCAGTCCAGCTGGGCGTAGAACAGGTTCAGTGCGCCGGAGACGTGGTCGCCGCAGACGGTTCCCGAGCCGCCGACGTCCGTGAAGCGGAACATGGCGACGAGGATGTGGTGCAGGCCGATCGGGCGCAGCAGCACCTCGCCCATGCCGAAGAAGAACGGTCCGAAGACGCCCGTGTGCCCGATGCCGCGGCCGACCGCGCTGATCCAGCCGTTGAAGGTCGGCCACACCAGCGGGATGAGCAGACCGAGCACGCTCAGGACCAGGGCGGAGACGATCGGGACGAAGCGCAGCCCGCCGAAGAAGGCCAGCGCGTCGGGCATCCGCTGGGTGCGAAAGCGCCGGTGGAGCAGGCTGACAACGATGCCAACGGCCACGGCGCCGAGCAGTCCCGTGTCGATGGACTGCACGCCCAGCACGTCGGCTATGCCGTAGTGCTCGATCGCCTTCTCGTCCTCGAAGTCGACGCCCTTGGCGGTGAGGTAGAAGTTCACCGCGAGGTTCATGGCGACGAAGCCGACGAAACCGGAGAACGCGGCCACGCCCTTGTCCTCGCGGGCGAGGCCGAGCGGGATCGCCATGGCGAAGAGGACGGGCAGGAAGGTGAAGGCGACCAGGCCCGTGTTGGCCATCCAGGTGAAGACGAGGTGGAAGCCCTCGCCCTTCAGGAAGGCAACGTTGTCAGTGACCGCGTCACTCGACAGCGAGGAGCCGATGCCCAGCATGATGCCGCAGAACGCGAGCAGGGCCACCGGGAGCATGAACGTCTTGCCGAGCCCCTGGAGGAATTCCCAGAGCGCGGCCTTGGTCTTCTGCATGTGTACGGAACTTTCGGGCCTGGGGGACGGACCCGTCCGCTCGTCGTGACGACGCGGCGCGGGCCGGCGGGCGGAACGGGCGGCTGGGGGGAAGACGCCGCCGCAGGGATCACATCACAGCGGGTCGGTGACTGTCCACGGTGTCCCGTCGCCCGTGCCTCCGCCCGTCACAACCACCCCCGCCGCGCCGCCTGCCAGGCGAGCTGCATGCGGGTGGCGGCGTTGGCGCGTTCCATCATGCCCTGAATGCGGCGCTGGACCGTGCGGCGGCTGAGCTGCATCTGGGAGGCGATCGCCTTGTCGGCCACTCCCGCCACCAGCAGCGACAGCAGCCTGCGGTCGGTGGGGGCCAGCGCGTCGGGCGCCGCGGGTCCGTCGGTCCCGGAGAGTTCGCCCGAGTCGTCGACGTCCAGCGGTACGGCGTCCTCCCAGTACCGCTCGAACAGCGCGATCAGGGCCGCCAGCAGATTGCTGTCCCTGACCAGCGCCGTCGTGGGTTCCTCCGGACTCCCGTGCGGCCCCCCGGCGACGAGCGGGAAGACGGCCACCGCGCGGTCCGCGATCGCCAGGCGCAGCGGCAGCTGCGGCACGGCACGGGCGACCTCACCGGCCCGCACACCGGCCACGACGTTGTCGACCGCGCCCTCGTCGTCGAAGAACGCCTTCTCGTACAGCACCCGGTAGCGCACGCCGCGGGCCAGCGCCTCGAACTCCTCGGTGTTGCTGCCCGAGGGCATGGCCACGTACTGCGCCTTGCAGAACCAGAGCATCTCCTCGCGCACACTGGTCTGGATCTGCCGCAGGTGCTGGCGCAGCGCCTCGGCGCCGGTGATGACCTCCAGGAGCTGGCCCGCGTCCCGCCTGCGCATGGTGTCCCGGTAGGACTCGATCAGCCGGGCCGCCTCGTGCTGGGCGAGGTCCAGCGCCTCGGCACTGCGCTTGAGCCGGGGCAGCAGGGCGACATCGGGCGGCGCCGCCTGGTAGAGGCGGGGGACGCCGTCGGTGGGGCTGGCGAGTCCCTTCGCGGTGAGCGACTCCAGGACGCGGTCCATCCGCTCGACCGGCATGCCGTCACGCTCCGCCAGGTCGGCGGCGCCGGCCCGGCCGAAGGCCACGAGCAGCGCGTACACCGACTCCTCGTCGGGCGACAGCCCAGCGATCTCCAGCACCACGAACGCCCTCCCCGGATCCTGGGCCGTGACGGTTGAACACCGTACTGCACAGGTGGGGAGGGCGCGGCGGGGGTGTACGGCGTCAGCCGCCGCACACCCTTCGTGCCGGACGGGCCGCTACCGGCGTACCGCGTAGGCGCGTTGCACCGTCTGCCGAACCGAGTCGCCCGCCGCGTCGCGCGCCGTGACGCGGAGCGTGACCCACGACTCCCCGTGGGCGGGCGGCGTGAGCGAGGCCCGGAAGGCGTTGCGGCCGTGCGCGTGGGTGCGCGCCGCCGACCAGGTGCGCCCGTCGTCGTAGGACGCCTCGACCCGGACGCTCACACCCCGCGGAACGGGCAGCCCTTCCTGGGCGCGCACTCGCACGTCGACATGGTGCGAACGGGTGCCGCGGACGGAATTGCGCACGTCGACCGGTACGTCGTAGTCCAGTTGGAGCAGCGACAGCGGGGTGGCGGCGTCCGTGCGACCCGATTCGAAGGACCAGGACGTACTGGTGGCCACGCCCCGTGTCCAGGCCTCGGAGTCGCGGGAGGTCTCCATGTCCAGCCGGTAGCGCGCCCGTTCGGCCGGAACGGTCACGTTCTGCCAGGCGCTGCCGACCCCGTCGACCCGCTCGCCGTCCCGGTACAGCACGGCGCTCGCGGTGTCCCCGCCGGTGGTGGGCGACCAGTGCCCGGCCTGCGAGTCGGTGAACTCCGGGACCCTCAGCCGCAGTACGTTGCCGTCCCGCACGGTCGGCGCCGTGGTGCCGGCCGGGATCGACGGGCGGACGACCGCGCCCTGCCAGGTCTCCCGGGGCTGTCCGCCGGCCCGGTAGGTGCGCGGATCGTCCCGCATCCCGGCGATCAGCGGCTGGTCCACGTCGAAGGTCGTGGTGTGGTGCACCCGGTGCTGCCAGGCGGTGTCGCCCGCGCTCACGTACTCGGTGCGCTCGAAGCCGAGCGGCACGAACCGGGTGTACTGCAGCCAGGCGGTGTTCTGGTACGGCCGCCAGCCGAAGCGCTGCTCGCTCGCCCATCCCGTGACACCGTTGTCGGCGTAGGTGGTGCGGACCACCGCGCTGTTGCGGGCGGACACCGAGTGCACGACCTTGCGGGGCACCTGCTGCTCGGACACCTGCATGACGTCGTACAGGTACGGGCTGCGCGCGGTGCCGGTGAACCGCACCGAGGTCGAGCCGCGGGCGATGCGCGCGAGCAGTTCGGCGCCCGTGTCCTTGCCGATCCGCAGCGTGGGCAGGGCGTTGCGGTCGCCCGTCGGCCGCCAGCGGGTCCAGCCGGTGTCGTTGAAGTGGACGAGGATCACCGCACGGACCCCGGCCGCGGCCGCCCGTTCGACCAGGGTCCGCTCGCCGGCTCCCGTCGGGTTGTCCACCACCGCGACCTTGCCGCGGGCGCGGCCGAAGTCGGCGTCCGCCGCGTCACCGGCGTCGACCGCGGTCAGGGTCGCGCCGTGCTCGGGGAAGAGCGGCGACGCGGGCATGTAGTAGGCGCCCAGGTCGAACCGCGTGCGGGACACCTTCGCCTCGACGAGCGGGGCGACGAGCTGCCAGCGGGAGGCGAACTCGAAGGTGCCCTCGGTGACCTCGGCCGTCGGACTGATGTAGAGCCGCTTGGCGATGTCGAAGTACATCGTGCCCTGCGTCAGGCTGCGGCCCCCGATCTCACGGTAGGTCTGGTAGCTCATGATCCCGCGCTGCTCCGCGGGCCGGGGCGTGCGGATCTCCACCGGAACCGTCTTCCGGGCGTCCAGGGTGACGGTCATGTCCTTGGTGACCCTGACCTCGGGCAGGACCACGTGGCGCAGCTCCTCGCCGTCCTCGGCCGACGTGGTCCAGCTGGTGTTGAGCTGGTACACGCCCTCCTCGACCTCGGCGACGGCGGCCGCCGGGTCGCTGTAGCCGACGAAGCCCTCCGCGCCCCAGATGGTGGGGAGGTCGGCGACCTGCTCGCCGTCCTTGTCGATCGTCTTCACGGTGATCCGGTGCGTCGGCCCGTGCACCACCAGGCTCAGCGTGGTGTGCGCGGCCACCGAACCGTCGGCGGTCGTCGCGGTGACGTAGCCGTAGAACTTGCCCTGTCCGGCGCGGGCGGGATCGACGGTCAGCGGCACCTCGGCCGAGCTGCCGGCGGGCACGCGTACCGAGTCGGAGCCGAGCCGCGCCGATCCCTCGGCGGGCGCCTTGCCCCCTTCCGTGGCCAGCTCGACGGCGAGCGAGAGCGTGACGTCCTCGTCGGAGGAGTTGGTGTACCTGACCCTCGACGTCACGGGCTCGGTGTCCCGAGAGGTGAACGGCCCCATGACGAGGGTGCCGGTGGCGGTCACCGCGCCCAGTCCCGCGGTGCGCACGTCGATCCGCCCGCCGCCCTGTTCGGTGACCTTCTGGCCGTCCACCGTGACCGCCGTGCTGACCAGCGCGTCCTTCAACTGCGCGCCGGTCCAGTCCGGATGGCGCTGGGCCAGGAGCGCGGCCGCGCCCGCCACATGGGGGGTGGCCATCGAGGTGCCCGAGGCGCCGGTGTAGTGCTCGTCGACCGGGTCGCCCATCGCCGACCCGGTCGCGCGTGCCGCCACGATGCCCACACCGGGGGCCGTGACGTCCGGCTTCACCGCGTCGTCGCCGAGGCGCGGGCCGCGGCTGGAGAACGGGGCGAGGGAATCGTCCCGGTCGACGGCCCCGACGGTGAGCGCGGCGTCCGCGGCCCCGGGCGAACCGACCGTGCGGGGGCCCTGCTCGCCCTCGTTGCCGGCCGCGACCACGAACAGCGTGCCGGTGCGCCGGCTGAGGTCGTTGAGCGCCTGGCTCATGGGATCGGTGCCGTCGGTGGCCCCGGAGGAGCCGAGGCTCATGTTGACGACGTCGGCGCCCTGGTCCGCCGCCCACTCCATGCCCGCGATCACCTGCGACTCGCTGCCGAAGCCGTCGTCGCCGAGCACCTTGCCGACCAGCAACCGCGCCGCGGGCGCGACACCTTGACGGCTTCCGCCGGAGGCGGCGCCGCTGCCGCCGACGATGGAGGCGACGTGGGTGCCGTGCCCGAAGACGTCGTTGGTGCCGGAGCTGCCGGAGAAGTCCTTGGCCGCCGCGACCCGGCCGGCGAGGTCGGGATGGCTCTGGTCGGCACCGGTGTCCAGGACGGCGACCTTGACGCCGTCGCCCCGGTAGCCGGCCGACCACACGGCCGGAGCGCCGATCTGGGCCGTACTGCGGTCCAGGGACGCGGCCACCCGGCCGTCCAGCCACACGCGCGGAGTGGTGGCCGCGGCCTTCGCGCGCTGCCCGTCTGCCGGGACGAGCCGCTTCCAGAACCGGCCGAGGTCCGCCTCGTCGACCCGCACGGCACGCGCGTCGATGCTGTCGAGTTCGCGGACCGACGCGTCCCGCGCCAGGTCGGTCAACGCGTTCACGGAGGAGGCGGCCACGCCCTCGGCCCGCTCCACGATGAGCGGCAGCGCGTCGGTGTGCGCGGTGTCGTACCGCTGCGTGAGGAGCGCCGTCACGTCGAACAGGTCCCGGTCCAGGCGTCCGGCGGCGACCAGGGCGTCGGCGTCGGACGGGAGGACCGTCACATGGCCGTCCTGCTCGAGGGTGCGGAAGAGGACGCCCCGTCTCCCGGGCCCCGGCGTGACGGACGCCGCCTGGCGTCCGTCCGCGGCCCGGGTGACGGTCACACTGTCACCGGTGATCAGCTTGACCGTCGCGGTGCCGTGGTCCGTCGCGGTGCCGTGGTCCGTCGGAGGCGCGACGGCGTCCGGCCGCGGGGTGCCCGCGAGTGCGGGTACGGGGGCCACGGCGCCGGCGGCCAGCGCCAGACCGGCCGATATCGCGGCCAACAGGCGGATCCGTCTCATCAGTGCGCTGCCTTCCCATGCGTTCGATGCGAGGTGGTGCGTTGGCCAGAATGAGCTCGCCGAAGACGGGGTGTCATTCGATTCGGGTGGCACAGGTGGGACATGTCGCAAGGGCGACACCGGGGCACCGCCGGGGTGTACGGCGGATGCAACCCGGTGTCGGGGGCGTGGGGTTGGCGTGCCGGGCGATGCGCGGGACACAGCCGGGCCGCGAGTGGCGTGAGCCGGGGAACGGCCGGGGAGGATCCAGCCCTGCACCCCGTCACGTCGGAAAGGCAGGCACCCATGCGCCGTCTCCTCGCCCGAGTACCCGACCCCGTCCGTGCGCCCCTGGCCAGAGGCGTAGCGGCCGCCCTGGCCCTCACCCTGGCGTCCTCCGTCCTGGCCGCGTCCACGAGCACGGCCGCCGCTCCCGCCGGCACCGAGCGGGACGGACGGCCGGGAGGCGACGCCTGGTTCACGTCCTGGGCCGCCTCACAGCAGAACGCCGCGCCCACACCGCTGCGCGACCAGTCGATGCGCATGATCACCCACCTGAGCCAGGGAGGTGACGCGGTCCGGATACGCGTCCAGAACACCTTCGGCGACGCACCGCTCACCGTCGACGCGGCGACGGTGGCCCACAGCGACGGCAAGGACGCCGCGACGGAGGGACGCCCGCGTCCCGTGACGTTCGACGGCCGGCGCCGGGTCGTCGTCCCGCCCGGCGGTGAGGTGTGGAGCGACAGCACCGGGCTGCGCACCGCCGCCCAGGACGACATAGCGGTGTCGCTCTCCGTCTCCGGCACGGTGGCTCCGGGGCGCCACGACAGCGCCTTCCGCACCAACTACCTGACCCCGCCCGGCTCGGGCGACCACACCGCCGACCCGGACGGCACCGCGTTCACCGGGACGACCGGCTCCACGCTCCTGGTCAGCGCGGTCGACGTACGCAACCCGCGCCTGCGGGGGAGCCTGGTCGCCTACGGCAGTTCGGTCGTCGACGGAACCGGGTCGACGAACTGCGGACCGGACTGCAGCCGCCCGGGCGCCGATCTGAGGTGGACCGACGACCTCGCCCGGCGGATCACCGCGGAACTGCCTCCCAACCGGCAGTTCGCCGTCGCCAACGCGGGCATCGGCGGCACCACCAGCGCCGCCACCTGCCCGGGCATCGGTGAGCCCGTCCGCGGTCTGGACGCCGCCGCCCGGCTGGAGCGCGACGTGCTGTCCCTGCACGGGGTCACGGGAGTCCTCTACTACTACGGGACCAACGACCTCCCGGCCGGCTGCGACGCCGCCCGAATCGAGGCGAGTTACCGCGAGGTCTTCCAGCGACTGCGCGCCGCGGGCATCAAGGTGTACGTCACGCCCATCACCCCTCGTCCCGGCTACACCGACCAGCACAACCGCGACCGGCACGCCGTCGGCACGTTCGTCTCGAAGTGGAACAGCTGCGGCGGCACCTGCGACGGGATCCTCCCCTTCGACCAGGTGCTCGAGGACCCGGTACGGCCGAACAGCATCAACCCGCCCTACGACACCGGCGACGGCGTCCACGCGAACATCGCCGGCCAGCAGGCCCTCGCCGACATCGTTTCCCTCCCGATGCTGGCGGCGTCGGCCCGCCGGTGACCGGTGACCCGCCGGCGCGGGTCATGGATTCCCCGGCGGCCTGAGGGCGTCGACGACGAGATCGAGCAGCCGCTGGGTGCGCTCCGGCTCGTCGTCGGCGGCCGTCGAGAGGAACACGCCCAGCAGCATCGCGGTGACGTCGTCGGGTGCCACGTCCCCGCGCAGCGAGCCCGCCCGTGCGCCCCGCGCGAGCATGGTGCCGATCGCGGCCGTGATGCGCTCGCGGGTGGCGGGCGTGGCGAGGCGTCCCGAGGCCCAGCCGCTGTGGAGGGTGTTGAGCATGGAGCGCTTCGTCGCGACGAACGCCGCGTAGCGCTCCATCCACGCGCGCAGCGCCCGCTCGGGCGGCAGCGTGTCCAGCAGCGCGGAGGCACTGGCCGTGACGTCGTCCAGTTCGGCCGCGTAGACGGCCTCGACCAGCGCCTCGCGGGTGGGGAAGTGGCGGTAGAGCGTGCCGATGCCGACCCCCGCCTCGCGGGCGATGCCGTCCAGCGGGACGGTGTCGTCCGCGGCCGTGAACGCGGCCCGGGCGGCGGCCACGAGCTTCTCGCGGTTGCGTCGCGCGTGCGCGCGCAGCGGGCGTTCGGCGCCGACTAGCCGGTCGGGTCGGCCGGGGGCAGCGCTCGGTTCCTGGTCCGGACTCAAAGCGGAGGATCCTCCGGTAGTGCTACAGTCGTAGAAGCGGAGGGTCCTCCGCTTCTGTCATCATCGCACGAGGACGGACTTCCCATGACGTCGACCGGCACCCCCTCCTATTCCCGTGCCACGCACGGCGGCACCCCCCGCCCCGGCGGGGCCGGATCGCTCGCCGGCCGCACCGTCTCCCGGATCGGCTACGGCGCGATGCAGCTCGAACGCCTGCACGCCGACCGGGCCGCCGCCGTCGCCCTCGTGCGCCGGGCGGTGGAGCACGGCGTCGACCACCTCGACACCGCCCAGTTCTACGGCGACGGATTCGTCAACGAGGTCATCCGTGAGGCGCTCCGCCCCGCGGACGACGTCGTGGTGGTGAGCAAGGTAGGCGCCGACCCCGACCCCGGCGGCCCCCTCCCGCTGCGCCCCGCACAGCGGCCGGAGGAGCTGCGGGCGAGCGTCGAGGACAACCTCAGGAGCCTCGGCACCGACCGGATCCCGGTCGTGAACCTGCGCCGCCTCGACACCGGCCCCGGCCTGCGCGCGGAGGGCGACCAGGCGGTCGACCTCGACGACCAGCTCGCCGTGATGACGGCGCTGCGCGACGAGGGCAAGATCGGTGCGATCGGTCTGAGCAGCGTGACGCCGGACGGACTGCGCCGGGCCCTGACGGCGGGCATCGTCTGCGTGCAGAACGCCTACAGCGTCGTGAGCCGGGACGACGAGGAGATGCTCGCGCTGTGCTCCGCCGAGGGCGTCGCCTGGGTGCCGTACTTCCCGCTCGGCGGCGCGTTCCCCGCCATGCCCAAGGTCGCCGACGAGCCCGCGGTGCACACCGTGGCCGACAGGCTCGGCGTGACGCCGGCCCAGGTGGGTCTCGCCTGGCTGCTCCACCACGCCCCGAACGTGCTGCTCATCCCCGGCACCGCCGACGCCGGTCATCTGGACGCGAACCTCGCCGTGGGCGAGATCGCCCTGGACGCGTCGTCCCTCGCCGCGCTCGACGCCGTGCGCAGCCGCTCCGCGGACGTGCCGCTCGGCTGACACCGGCCCGGGGTGCCACCGCCCCGGCCGGAGTGCCCGGCGGGCGCTAGGGCCCGTCTGACAATTCCCGTCTGCCGGGCGACGCCATGCACGCACTCTCGCCGCACCGGCCCCAGACCCGAGTACGGCCAGTACGCGGGTCTGGGGCCGGCGCACCGAGAGCACGCACCTGACGCCGCGCGGCCGCCCTTCGGGCGACGACGCGAATTGTCAGACAGGCCCTAGCGCGGCGCCGGTGTTGTCACAGGGTGCGCAGGCCCCGGTCGGCGAAGGCGATGAGCCACTCGAAGCTGTCGTCGACGTCGGTGCTCCACTGGAAGCCGTCCGAGGCCTGCAGCGTGGCGAAGCCGTGGAAGAGGCTGCGCAGCAGGCGCAGTGCGTGGTTCACGTCGCGGTCCTCGATGTCGTAGCCGCGCAGGACCGCGGTGAACGCGCCGAGCAGCCGCTGCCCGGCGGCGGCCAGCGGATCGTCCGGCCCCGAGGGTTCCTGGCCGATCGTCGCGGCGTACCGGCCGGGGTGCTCCAGGACGAAGGCGCGGAACGCGCGCGCGGCGGCCGCCAGGGCGTCACGCCCCGCATATCCCTGGACCGCGCCGCCGACGGCGTCCGCGGCCTCGTCCAGGGCGCGGACCGCGATCCGCCGGGTGAGGTCGTCCTGGCCGCCCACGTGCTTGTACAGGGACGGGGTGCGTACGCCGACCCGCTCGGCCAGCAGGCCCATCGTCAGGTTGGCGAAGCCCACTTCGTCGGCCAGCGCGGCACCGGCCGCGACCACGGCCGCCGGATCCAGGCCCGCCCTAGGCACGGGCGGCGTCCGAGCGGAGGAAGGCGAGCACGAGCGCGGCCACCTCGTCGGGGAACTGGTCGTGCGGATAGTGGCCGGCGCCCTCGATCATCTCCAGGCGGCCGAGCCCGGAGGGCAGCTCCGCGACGACGGCCGAGCCCTCCGCGTGCGGGTCGGCCCAGTCCGGGTCGAGGGTGCCCATCACCACCAGAACCGGGCAGCGGACATTGCCGAGTTGGGCGCCGGCGTCCGTCGGCGCGCTGCGGCCCATGGCCTGCATGGCCTTCATCCGGCCCGGCTCGCGCAGCCGGGACTCGATGAGGCCGAGCCGCTCGCCCCAGTGGGCCGGCTTCACGCCCGGGTACGCGACGTCGAGGTACGAGCGCCACAGTGGCAGGCTGCCGAACGCGCCCGCGCCGAGCAGGCGGAGCATGCCCCGCCGGAACCGCTTCACCCGCAGGTCGCCGAGGCGCACCGACTGCTTGCGGGTGAACGGCGCCAGCTCGACGACCGCCGTGACCAGGGAGGGCTCCAGGGCCGCGGCGATGGTGGCGGCGCCACCCGAGACCGAGTGGCCGACCACTACGGCCGGGCCGCCCAGGTGACGGATCAGGGCGATCAGGTCGCCGGCGATGGCGGTGCGGCTCCACTCCGGCCAGTCGACGCTCGACTCGCCGCAGCCGCGCAGGTCCACCGCGGCGACCCGGTGACCGGCCGCCACCAGCTGGGGGACGACGGCGCGGTACGCGGCGCGGCTGTCTCCCATGCCGTGCGCGAGCACGATCAGCGGGCCGGACCCGGTCACTTCGTACGCGATCGTGCCGCCGTCGACGGCAAGGCGCTCGGTCATGTCACTCCCCAGTAGGGCTAATAGCTTTAGCTAAAAGCTACTGCCATTAGCCGCCACTGTCAACGGCCCGTCCGGAGCGTTCACCGCGCAGGGGTGTGCCGTCCCGTCGCGCGTTGCACGGCCAGCTCCACCTCGCGGTGCGGTACGCCGGTCTCGTCGGCGTAGGCGGCGATGCCCCGGGCGAGCGCGGCGGTCGCATCGGACCAGACCGCCAGGGCGACCGTGGCGTTCTCGCCCCTGTTGCTGCGGTAGCGGTTGTCCGCCGCCTCGACGGCGCGCCGGAGTTCGATGAGGTGTCTCGGGATTTCCATGGTCAAAAAGCCTAGGGCGGCACCGGGCGCGGCCCAGTGTCTCGCCGAGCGAGAGTGCTCTCGACGAGGGCACTCGTCCCTGCCCCCGCCGGTGCCCATGTGGCCAGGTCGCGCGGCGAGCCGCCTTGCGGCAAGCGCTTGCTATCGTGATCGCCCGACGGTGCCGCGGCATACGTCCGCCGCGAGGAGGAGGACCTCATGACGCTCTCACTCACCCACGTCCACGGCGACCGCGTCACGGTGGCCCACGGGGCGGCCGGAACCGAGCTGTTCTCCTACGTGTACCGCCCCGAGGCCGCGTGGGAGGCGCCCAAGCCGTACCTCCACCCGGTCCGGACCCTGTCCGGCGCAGTCGTCACGGACTACCGCCCCAACGACCACCGCTGGCACAAGGGGCTCCAACTGACCGCCTCCCACCTGTCCGGGCAGAACCTGTGGGGCGGCAACACCTATGTGCACGGCGAGGGTTACCGCGCGCTGCCGGAGCGGGTCGGTTCGATGGCCCACGTGTCCTTCGAGGAGATCGACGTCGAGGCGGACCGCGCCGTCATCGCCGAGCGGCTGACCTGGCACCCGCACGGCGGCGAGCTGTGGGCCGAGGAGGAGCGCCGCGTCGAGGTCCGCGACGTCGACCCGGACACCGGCAGCTGGACGCTCACCTGGACGTCCGCGGTGACCAACCGGCGTGCCGAACCACTGCGGTTCGGCAGCCCCACCACCCACGGACGCCCCGCCGCCGGTTACACCGGGCTGTTCTGGCGCGGGCCCCGCGCCTTCCGAGGCGGCCGGGTCTTCACGGCGGAGTCCGCCGCTTCCGCGGAGTCCGGCGAGCCCGGCGACGCCGACCCGATGGGCTCCAGCGCCCGCTGGCTGGCCTACGTGGGCGAGCACGACGGACGGGACGGCCACGCCACGCTCGTCTTCGAACACGCCCCCTCCAACGACCACTCGGGAGAGAAGGGCACCCACCCGGCCCACTGGTTCGTGCGCAGCGACCCCTTCGCCGCGGTGGCGCCCTCCTGGGCCTTCCACGAGGAACTCGTCCTGCCGCCCGGCGAGACCCTCGCCCGGGCCTACCGCGTGGTCGTCGCCGACGGCGCCTGGAACCGCGCGCGGGTCGCCGCGCACCTGGCGGGACTCGCGTGGTGAGCCAGACGTACGCCGGCTTCCCGGGGGCGGCCGGCATGTCCCGCCTGACCGTGTACGACTGGCCGACCGTCGGGGGACTGCCCGGCGGCGGTACCCGCACCTGCACCTGACGTGCAGCGAGGGTTACGTCGTCACGGCCGGCCTGCCGCGGCGCGGCGCAGACGCCCCAGGACCGTCTCGCCGACCCCGACCCCGACCCCGCCCCCCCCCGCACCCGCGCCGACGCGATCCGCGTCCTCGACGCACTGCGCGGCCGGGACGGCGGACACCCGAGGGTCGCCGCCCGGGTCTCCGCGACCGGCCCCGCGGCACGTGGACGCTTCGGCACGTGCGACAGGCCGGCCGTCCACCCGGGCGTCTGACCTCTGCCGCGGTACTCGAAAGTGAGTACACGCGACGGTCGATGCGGACGACGACGGGACGGTGGCCGCGCCGTGAGTCTGGAGAGGTTCCCCAGATCAGATGCGGAGACCTCTCCATGGCAACTTTGCTGTACCGGTTGGGCCGTGGCGCCTTCCGACGGCGCCGGTGGGTGACCCTGGCGTGGGCGGCCGTCCTCCTCGGCGTCGTGTTCGGCGCCATGAACGCCGGCGAGGCGGCCGACGACTCGGACTCGATGCCGGGGATCGAGTCCCAGCACGCCTTCGACCTCATCAACGAGCGGTTCCCGGGCGCCGAGGCGGAAGGCGCCGGTGCCCGGATCGTCCTCGTCGCACCGGACGGACGGCAGGTCACGGCGAGCGAGTACCGGGCGGCGATCGACACCCTGGTCGCCGAGGTGGCCGACGGACCGCAGGTCGCCGCCGTCTCCGACCCCCTCGACGCGTCGACGGTCAGCGAGGACGGATCCACGGCGTACGCCACCGTCACCTACGAAGTGACCGAGGACAACGTCACCGACGCCGGACGGGCGGACCTCACGGCGGCGGTGGAGCAGGCCCGGACCTCCGGTCTGACCGTCGAGGCCGGTGGCGGGGCCGTGGCCGGTGAGCCGCCGGCCGGGATCGGCGAGTTCCTGGGCATCGGCGTCGCCGCGGTGGTCCTGCTGATCACCTTCGGCTCGCTGGCGGCCGCCGGACTGCCGCTGATCACCGCCGTCGCCGGTGTGGCCCTCACGCTCGCCTCGATCGTCGCGCTGGGCAGCGCCCTCGGCATGTCGACGGCCACCGGTGACCTGGCCATGATGATCGGGATCGCGGTCGGCGTCGACTACGCCCTGCTCGTCGTCTCCCGCTACCGCGAGGAACGCGCCAAGGGGCACGACGCCCTGGAGGCGGCGGGGCTGGCCGTGGGCACGGCCGGATCCGCGGTCGTCTTCGCCGGACTCACCGTCGTCATCGCGCTGGCCGGCCTGTCGGTGATCGGAGTGCCGTCGCTGACGAAGATGGGCCTGGCCGCCGCGGGCGCGGTCGTCGTCGCGGTACTGATCACCCTCACCCTGGTCCCGGCGCTGTGCGGCTTCTGGCCCGACGCCCTGCTGGCCCGCCGGGTCCGCAAGGCACGGAGCGCCCCTCCCGCCCGCCGGGTCCGGTTCCGGTTCCGCAGGGGTCCGGGCCGCGGCGCCGCCCGGCGCGCCGGCGAGGCCGGGGCGTGGAGCGTCCGCTGGGCCCGGTTCGTACAGCGCCGCCCGGTGCCCGTACTGCTCGGCTCGGCGGTCCTCCTGGGCGCCCTCGCCGTACCGGCGCTCGACCTGCGGCTCGGCATGCCCGGCGACGAGGCCAAGCCCACCTCCACCACCGAACGCCGGGCGTACGACGCCCTCGCGGACGGCTTCGGGCCCGGGTTCAACGGCCCGCTCACGGTCGTCGTGGACGCCCGGCAGGCCGACGACCCGCGGTCGGCGGTCGCGGCCGTCTCCGACAGGCTCGCCGCCACCGCCGGAGTGGTCTCCGTGGCGCCGCCCCGCTTCAACGCGGCGAAGGACACCGCGGTGATCCAGGCCGTCCCGGCCACCGCGCCCACCAGCGAGCGGACCGAGGAACTCGTCCACACCATCCGCGCCGAGCGGCACGCCACCGAGTCCGCCACCGGCGCCACCTTCGAGGTGACCGGCACCACCGCGCTCAACATCGACGTCGCCCGCAAGATGACGGACGCCCTGATCCCCTACCTCCTCGTCGTGGTGGGCCTGGCCTTCCTCCTGCTGCTCGTCGTCTTCCGCTCCGTACTCGTCCCGCTCAAGGCAGCCCTCGGCTTCCTGCTGTCGGTCGGGGCGTCCTTCGGGGCACTGGTCACCATCTTCCAGAACGGCCACGGCGCCGGGCTGCTGGGCGTCGAGGAGACCGGACCGGTCATGAGCACCATGCCGCTCATGCTGGTGGGCATCGTCTTCGGCCTCGCCATGGACTACCAGGTGTTCCTGGTGTCGCGGATGCGGGAGGCCGTCGTCCACGGGGAACGGCCCGCCGAGGCCGTCGTCACCGGATTCCGCCACAGCGGCCGGGTCGTGACCGCCGCCGCCGTCATCATGACGTCCGTCTTCGCCGGCTTCATGACCGGCGGCGAAACCCTCCTCAAAATGGTGGGGTTCGGTCTGGCGATCGCCGTCCTGTTCGACGCCTTCGTCGTCCGCATGGCCTTCGTGCCCGCCGTCCTGGTCCTGCTCGGCGAGCGCGCCTGGTGGCTGCCGCGCCGACTGGACCGGCTGCTGCCGCGGGTCGACGTGGAGGGCGAGGCGCTCGGCCGGCGGACCCCGGCCCCCGCGCTCGCGGCCGTCCCCGACGCCGACCGGCAGGACACGGTACGCGCCTGACCCGCGCCGCAGGGAGGCCACCCGTGCCGGACACGGGCGGCCTCCCGCCGCGCGGCGGGCGCATCGGCGATCCTGGTCCCAGGAGGAAACCATGCTCAGCAGTTGGCGGCGGTACGCCGACAGCCACCCGCACCTCGTCGAGACGGCCTTCCTGCTGCTGGTGCTCGCCGTCACCAGCCGACAGTACGTGCACCAGGGTCCCGGCTGGTGGCAGGGCCAGCCCTTGGCGCTCGTGGCCACCGCGGGCCTGCTGCCGCGCCGCGGCCACCCGCGCGCCGCAGTCCTCGTCACGGCCGTCTGCGCCGCCGTCTCCGTCGCTCTCGGCTACCTGATCTCCCCACTCCTGCTGCTGCCCGTCCTGATCGCGCTCTACGAACTGGCCGTCCGCACCCCGCAGCGCACCGCGTTCGCCTGCTACGGCGCCACCGTCGCGCTGGTCGTCCCCGCCGCCCTGCTCTCCGGACGCGACGACCAGCCGTGGATGGACGAGAGCGTCGGCCCCGTGTTCTGGATCCTGCTGCCGGTCCTGGCCGGCACGGCGGTCCGCAGCCGTCGCGCCCACCTCGACGCCGTCCACACCCGGGCCGAGTACGCCGAACGCACCCGCGAGGAGGAGGCCCGCCACCGCGTCGCCGAGGAACGCATCCGCATCGCCCGCGAACTGCACGACGTCGTCGCCCACCACATGGCGCTGGCCAACGCCCAGGCCGGCACCGCCGCCCACCTCGCCCGCACCCACCCGGAGCAGGCCCACGAGATCCTCACACACCTCACCGGCATCACCGCGTCGGCGCTGCGCGAACTGAAGGCCACCGTGGGCCTCCTGCGCAGCCCCGGCGACACCGGCGGCTCCGACGACCTGCGACCGCCCCCGGGGCTCGGCCGACTCCCCGAACTGGTCTCCGCGTTCGGCTCCGCCGGGCTCCGCGTCACCGTCACCGTCCGGGGCACGCGGCGCCCCCTGCCGCCCGGAGTCGACCTGACCGCCTTCCGGATCGTGCAGGAGGCCCTCACCAACGTCACCAAACACACCGACGCCGGCACGGCCGACGTACACCTCGCCTACGCCCACGACCGCCTCACCCTCACGGTCACCGACGACGGCGGCGCCTCCCCGCGCCCGCCGGGCCCCGGCGGCGGCTTCGGCCTCGTCGGCATGCGGGAACGCGCCGAGACCTCCGGCGGACGACTGAGCGCGGGCGCCCTCGCGGACGGCGGCTTCGCCATCACCGCCGAACTCCCCGCCCCGCCACCAGCAAGGGAACAGCCCTCATGACGATCCGCGTGCTGCTCGCCGACGACCAGGCCCTGCTGCGGTCGACCTTCCGCATCCTGATCGACTACAGCGAGGACATGGACGTGGTCGCCGAAGCCGCCGACGGCCGGGACGCCGTCGCGCTGACCCGCACCCACCGACCCGACATCGTCCTCATGGACATCCGCATGCCCGGCACCGACGGCCTCGCCGCCACCGCCGAGATCTGCGCCGACCCCGCCCTCCGGGGCACCCGGGTCCTCATCCTCACCACCTTCGAGACCGACGAACACGTCGCCCGGGCGCTGCGCATCGGGGCGAGCGGATTCCTCGGCAAGGACGTCACGGCCGAGGAACTCCTGGACGGCATCCGCACGGTGGCCGCCGGAGACGCCCTGCTGTCCGCCGCGGCCACCCGCAGCCTCATCACCCGGTTCCTCGATTCCCCCGACCCCGGGGCGTCCCCGGTGCCGCCCGAGGACCTGGCCGCCCTCACCGCCCGCGAGCGAGAGGTGACCGCCCTGGTCGCGGACGGCAAGTCCGACAAGGAGATCGCGGCCGAACTGTTCCTCAGCCCGCTGACGGTACGCACCCACGTCCAGCGCGCCAAGACCAAGCTCGGCGCCCGGGACCGCGCCCAACTGGTCGCCCACGCCTACCGCTCCGGCCTCGCGCGGCCGCCCCGCTGACGGGCCTTCTCGCGGCCGGTGGTGTGAGAGGATCCCGGACCCATGAACGAACTGACCGGAGCGACCGGAGTGACCGGAGCGACCAGAACGACTGGAGCGACTGAGACGACCGGAGCGACGACGACCGCTGTGGTCCTCGCCGGGTACGGCCCGGTCGGGCAGGCCTTCGTCGACCGGCTGGCCCGGGACGGAGATGCGCTCGCCCGCCGTCACGGCGTACGACCGAGGGTGGCCGCCGTACGAGCGAGCGCGGCCCAGTGCCGGCCGGACGCGGACGGGTCGGTGCCGCCGCGCTCGCGGTGGGATCCCGCGAGACCGCTGGACGAGACCTTCGACCGCACCGGCGCGCGGGTGTTCGTCCAGGCCGTCCCGTCCTCGCCCGGACTGCGGGAGCGCGCCGCCGAGGAGGCCCTGGCGGCACTGCGCCGGGGCATCCACGTGGTGACGGCCACCAAGAGCCATCTGCTCACGCACTGGCGGGAGCTCGACGCGGCCGCCCGGGCGGGCGGCAGCATGATCCGGATCTCCGGGGCCACCGGGGCGGCGCTCCCGGCGGGCGACCTGTCGCGCACGTCCCTGCGCGGCCTGGACTGCCGGACGATCCGCGCCTGCCCCAACGGCACCGCCACCTTCGTGCTCGACCGACTGGCCGAGGGCGACACGCTGGGCGACGCGATCCGCGCCGCGCGGCTGCGGGGCATCGCGGAGGCGGATCCCTCGGCGGACCTGTCGGGCGACGACGCCGCCACCAAGGTGCGGCTGCTGGCCGCGCTGGCCTGGGGCTGGGACCCGGCCGAGGTGCGGGTGCGGGCGGAGCCGGTGGACGGCACCACGGCGGGGCGGGCCCTGGCCGCTGCCGCCCGGTCCCGTCGGCTGCGGGCGGTCGCCGGCGCGTCGGTGGCCGAGCCCGGCGTGGTGCGCGTACGGCTTGAGGAGACGGAGCCCGGGGACCCGCTGCACGCGCTGACCGGGCCCGAGAAGGCCGTGGTGTTCGGTTGTCCGGACGCGGGCGACGTGACCGTGAGCGGCGGGCGGTCGAGCCCGGTGGGAGCGGCGCTGGCCCTGGTGAAGGACACCGTCGAGGTCACGGCCGCGCGCACCGGCTTCCACTGACGCGGGCGGGGGTACGGCGACTCGGCCAAGGGCGCCTACGCCACGGTGACGACGGTCTTGCCGCGTGCGTGGCCCTCCTCGACGTGCCGCAGCGCCCGCGCGGTGTCGGCCAATGCGAAGGTGCGGCCGACCACGGGCGTGAGCTGCCCGGCGTCGACGAGCGCGGTGACGGCCGACAGGTCCTCGTGGACCGGCCCGTCCGGGGTCGCCGGCAGGATCGGACGCAGCCTCTGCCGTGTGACGGCGTTGGCCGCCGCCAGTCTCAGCATGGCGCCGATGGCCCCGAACACCCGGCCGGGGGAGCCGCCGCCGTTGGCCACCAGGACACCCGCCGGGGTGAGCGCCCGGCGCAACCGGCCCAGCGGGTGGTTGCCCACGTTGTCCAGCACGACGTCGTAGCGCCCGCGTCCGTCGGTGAAGTCCTCCCGGGCGTAGTCCAGGACGTGGGCGGCGCCCAGGGAACGCACCAGGTCGGTGTTGGCGGCGCTGCACACCCCGGTGACCTCCGCGTCCAGGACCGCCGCGATCTGCACCGCGAAGGTGCCCACGCCGCCGCCCGCCCCGTTGACCAGGACCCGCTGTCCGGACCGTACGCGACCGACGGTCCGGATGCCGCGCAGGGCGGTCACCGCTGCCATCGGCAGTGCCGCGGCCTGCTCGAAGGTCAGGCCCTCGGGCACGGGCACCAGCATCGGTGCGGTGGTGCACGCGTACTCGGCGAAGGCTCCCGGGCAGAACCCCAGGACCCGGTCGCCGGGACCGAGCCCCCGCACGTCCGCGCCGACCCGCTCCACCACCCCCGCCGCGTCGATGCCGGCCACCCGGCACTTCGGCCGGGTCAGCCCCATGCCGCCCAGCAGCCGTGCCGCGTACGGGTCTCCGCGCAGCATGTGCCAGTCGTAGGGGTTCACGGCGGCGGCGTGCACGCGCACCAGCACCTGGCCGGCACCGGCGTGCGGCGGGTCCACGTCCCGCAGCCGCAGGCTGTCCGGGGGACCGAACCGCTCCTGGACCACTGCCTTCATCGCCCTGCCACCATCCCCTCGGGGGACCCCCGGCACCGATAGCGGGTCGCGCGGTGAGGGCACCGTAGTGGCAGGGTCCGCACCCGTCAACAGGCCGCCCGGCCCGGGGTCGCGGGTGCGTCGCGGCGCACGTCAGAGGAGTTCGTAGAGCAGGTGCGTGGCGTTCGGTGTGGCGTACGCGCTCCGCCGGACGAGCGCGTGCGGTGTTCCCCCGGTGAACAGCGGCGTTCCGGAGCCCAGCACGACGGGAGCCAGGTGCAGGGACAGCACCTCGACCAGCCCGGCTTCGAGCGCGGAGCCGATCAGGGCCCCGCCGCCCATCAGGACGACGTCGAGGTCCCGGCCGAGGTCCGCCGAAGCCGCCTCGGCACGCTCGCGCGCCGCGGTGACGGCGTCGGGCAGACCGGTCGTGACGAACGTCCAGTCGAGGCCGGTGAGCCGGACCGACTCCGGTGGCGAGGCCGTCACGACGACGAACGGCGGTCTGCCGACCTCCGCGGCGCCGTAGCCGACGGTGTCGTCCCAGCCGCCCGGTCCGTCCACCAGGTCGAAGAGCCGGCGGCCGAGGACGACGGCGCCCGACCGGGCGGTCGTCTCGCGCACGATCCGGCGCTCCTCGGGATCGTCGGAGAACGCCCAGGTGTGCAGGGCCTCGCCGCCGGTGCCCAGACCGTTGCCCGGGCCGGGATCGGGCCCGGTGACGCAGCCGTCGAGGGAGATCGAGATGTCCGCGATGATGCGAGTCATACAGGGGAGACCCGCTCCGCCGCCCGAATTCATCGGGCGGGTCGCCCCGATTCCCGGCCGGCGGGGGCGGCGGTCGCGCAGAGTACGTCCCATGACGACACCCGCGCAGTCGCTCCGCTCCCTCGCCCGAACCCGGGCCTCCCTCGACGGCGAGGAGGTCACGTACTGGTGGTCCGGAAGTGTGTTCGCATGGGCGCCCGACGAGCCCTACGAGCGCCTCTTCGGCTTCGAAGGCGTCAACGTCGCCCGCCTCGTCCACGACGCGGAGGACGGCCCCGACTCCTACCGGCTGCTCACCCGTGAGGCCGCGTTCTACCTGGACCCCGTCACCGGCGACATCCTGGAGACCTGGCGGGACCTGCCGGTGGTGCACGTCTGGAACGACCCGGCGAACCAGAAGTGGCGCCCCTTCCCGGTCCCGACGACCGACCTGGGCGACCAGGTCTGCTTCAGCCTGGAGATCCCGCTCGCCTACCCCTCGCCCCTGCCGACGGCCCAGTACCCCCGTCACTCGGCCGGTGACACGTACCGGGCCCTGGAACTCTTCCAGTTCTTCGCCCGCCGCGAGGACCTGGCCGGACCGGACCCCAGCGTCCCGGCGACCATGTCGTGGACCCGGATGTCCCCGTGGGTCCCGTGGATGGCCCGCGGCGGGCGGCCCGGCGGCCTCACCTACCACTGCCGGGGCCGCAAGCTCGGCTCGTACACGGAGGTGCCCGAGCGCACCCGTGCCCACATCGCCGACCACCACCCGCGGTTCGCACGGGCCCCGCGGAAGTGGAGCGAGCCGAACGAGACCAGCTGGACGTACTTCCGCGCGCACAACCCGCCCGCGTGAGGTCCAGGAGCACGGCGGTGCGTGCGGTGCGTCCCGGTGCCGCCCGCTTTATGGTTGCCCGATGCGATTTGTTCCCAGATGGGTCCTGCTCTCGTCGGGATGTGCACCCGTACTGCTGATCGCAGGCTGGACCGGCGCCGCGTACGCCGAAGGGGCTTCCTACGATCCCGTAACGCAGACCATCAGCGTTCTGGGGTCCTACGGAGCCGCCGGATTCTGGGTGATGACGGCTGCGTTCCTGGCCCTGGGCGTCTGCCACCTGCTGACCGCCTGGGGGCTGCGGACCGCCGCCACCGCCGGACGCGTGGCGCTGGGCGGTGGCGGACTCGCCGCGCTGGTCCTGGTGGCGCTCCCCGCGCCCAGCAGCGGGGGCTCCCTGCGGCACGGCGCGGTGGTGGTGGTCGGGTTCACGCTGTTGGCGGTCTGGCCGGTGCTGGCCGTCAACGGAGATCCGGCCGGTCCCTGGGCGCTGCGTCTCGCGCCCTCGATCGCCGTGACGACCCTGATGGCCGCCGGTGGAGTGTGGTTCCTGATCGAGATGCGGCGACAGGGCGACGCCGGCGTCGCCGAACGCGTCGTGACCTCCCTCCAGTCGCTGTGGCCCTTCGTGGTGGCCGCCTCCTGCCTCCGCCACGCCCGGCGACCGGGGACGGCCCCGGAAGGGTGAGGGCGCTCAACGCCG
The DNA here is from genome assembly GCF_027947575.1 of Streptomyces rubrogriseus. Lineage (NCBI taxonomy): Bacteria > Bacillati > Actinomycetota > Actinomycetes > Kitasatosporales > Streptomycetaceae > Streptomyces > Streptomyces rubrogriseus. The sequence continues at coordinate 3,941,526 of NZ_CP116256.1, forward strand.
CGCCAGCGCCAGCACGCTCAGGCCGAACATCAGGACCCCCAGGGGCAGATGGACCGACGGAACGTGCGCGATGCCGAGCACGACCTGGACCGAGGCGAGGACGAGGAAGCCGCAGGCGTGCCAGACGGGCCGCAGCGGACCGCCGCCCGGCTTCCACGCCAGCACCGCCGCGAGCACGTACAGCATCGACGCCCCGTACATCACCCGGGCACCGACGCTGTGCAGCGTCTCCCCGTAGGACGCGGTCAGCAGCAGTCCGGCGGAGACCGCCTGGAGGAAGATGGTGAGTGTCTGCAGGGCTATCGCGATCCGCAGGAACGAGAGTCGGTGCTGCGCCGTCGCCTGGGTTGCCATGCCGCGGTCCCCATTTCCGCCCCGGGGGGCAGTAGATCGGTAAGGTCTCACCAGCCCGACGACGCGGGCCGGTGAAAGGTAAGGCGAGGGGGCGGTCGGGGATGGGGACGGCTGGGACGAGTACCGACGCGACGGTCGGCGAGCGGCGTCAACTGATCAATGTCGCCTACCGGTTGCTCGGTTCGCTGGTCGAGGCCGAGGACGCCGTGCAGGAGGCCTACGCACGCTGGTACGCGCTGCCCCGGAGCCGGCAGGAGGAGATCGTCTCCCCGGGGGCCTGGCTGACGACCGTGACCGGCCGGGTCTGCCTGGACGCGCTCGGCTCGGCGCGAGCCCGGCGGGAACGCTACGTCGGCGCGTGGCTGCCGGATCCGCTCCCCGCCCACACCGAGCGGGGCCCCGGCCACGGCGCCGATCCCGCCGACCAGATGGTCCTGGACGAGTCGGTGACCATGGCCTTCCTCGTCGTCCTGGAGTCGATGACGCCGGCCGAGCGGGTCGCCTTCGTCCTCCACGACGTCTTCCGCTACCCCTTCGCCGACATCGCGGGCATCCTCCGCCGTACCCCAGCGGCCTGCAAGCAGCTCGCGGCCTCGGCCCGCCGCCGGGTGCGCGGCGCGCGGGCTCCGCAGACACCGGCCGCAGTGCGGGCCGACGTGGTGCGGCAGGTCAAGGAGGCGTGGCAGACCAAGGACATCGCCGCTCTCGTCGACCTCCTCGACCCGGCCGCGGTCATGACCGCCGACGGCGGCGGCATGGTCGGCACCGCCCTGCGCCCGATCGAGGGCGGCGCCCGCATCGCCCAGTACATGGCCGCCATCGCCGACAAGGCCCCGGGACTCGAACTCCTGGAGCGCTCGGTCAACGGGGTACCGGGCCTGGTGGCCCGGCGCGACGGCGCCGTCATGACCGTCGCGGCCCTCGACGTCGCCGACGGCCGCGTCACCCGCATCTGGGTGGTCCGCAACCCCGAGAAGCTGGGGCCGTGGGTAGGCTGAACGGGATCGCGGCCGGTGTGTCGCAGCAGATCTGACAGATGTGGAGATCCGCATGACCACGGCGCACGACCTGACGATCGTCTCTCTCGAAGTCCCCTCCGACTATCCGGTCGAGCGCGGCGACCTGTCGCTGGCCCTGGCCGGAGCGGAACTGATCGACCTGATGGAGGCGGGGACGGTCGCGCTGGACGGCGACCTGCTGCGGCCGGTGTCGCGGGCCGCGTCCGGTGACCGGCTCCTCGACGCGGCGGCGTCGCTGCTCGCCGGGGACCAGGCCGAGTCCGTGACGGACTGGCTGTGGCGCCGGGGCGACGGCCTGGCGGCGCAGTACCTCGCGGCCGCGGGAGCGGACGAGGGCGGCCGAAGGCGCCCGCGACGGAACGCACGCGGCGGTACCGGCCGTCCGGCCCCGGCCGATCCGGCGGCCCATCGGCGCGCCACCGACCGCTGGTCCGGTGCGGACCCCGTGCTCGCGGGGCTCGCGGCCGCGGTGGGCGTCCGGCACGAGTCGGCCGACCAGGTGGCGGATCCCGAGGACGACGGGGTCGCGACGGTGCTCGCCGCGGTGAACGACGCCGTGGTGGAACTGGCCGCGATCCGCCAGCGCCGCAGCATCGAGGAAGCGGCGTTCGACAACATCTGGCGCGGGATGTGACGACTCCGGCGGCTGGAGATCCGGAGGTCAAATGCGCCAGGAACGGAGCACGTCGGCGATGTCGTAGATGCTCAGCCGGGTCTCGCGGACCTTTCTGATCAGGTCGGACAGCGCCCCGTAGGGCGGGTCGATTCCCTCCCCGGACTGGTCCATGTACTGACCGGTGACGAAGGCCGCGAAGAGGCTGTTGCGGTGGGGGAGCGGTTCGAGCCGCACCACCGTGTGCAGGAGCGCGGCCGCGCGCCAGGCGCTGTCGGGGTTGGACGCGGCCAGGGTGGGCATCCGCGTCTTGTGGCGGGCCACCGCCGCGACCAGGGCCGAGTAGTCCGTGACCGACACGTCCTCGTTGTCCAGGGCGGCGTCCTGGACGTCCAGGAGCCAGGGGACATCGATGTACAGGGGCTCGCTCATCAGGCGGCGGTGACTCCCTCGCCGCGCTGGGACGGGGGGATCTCGTCCGGGAAGGCCTCGTCGAACTCGGCGCGCAGCCGGTCCGCCCACGACACGGCCCCGGCGACGAACCGCTTGCGCTGCATCTCGCGGACACCGAGGTCGTGCATGTACTGCTTCAGGCTCTTGCCCTCGGCTGCGGCGGCAGCGCGGACGCCTTCCATCTCTTCCTCGGTGAAGGTCACGTTCAGTGATGGCGTACCGGCATGGTACCTACTCGGTACCTGACGCGCGACTCGCCGGACGGGAGAGGGTGCCCCGGCATGTCGCGGCCCGCCCCGCCACGGGGGTCGGCGAGGATCTTGTCGCTCCTGGTTCCAGGAGCACGGCCCGGCGGCAGGAGGCAGTGGTGACGATCGAGCGGGTCGGACTCGTGGTCCACGGCGGTCGCGAGGGCGCCGCCGAAGCGGCCCGGGAGGTCCGGGAGTGGTGCGACGAGAACGCCGTCGCCTGCACGGACATCGACGTGTGGAGCGATGCCGGGCGGCACAGTGCCCGACAGGAGGTGGACGCGGCCGGCGACCCGGACCTCGTCGTGACCCTGGGCGGTGACGGCACCTTCCTGCGCGGCGCGCGGCTGGCGGCGGAGAACGACGCCCTCATCCTGGGCGTGGACCTGGGACGAGTGGGGTTCCTGACCGAGGTGCCCGCCGTGGCGGTGCGCTCCGCCCTCGACGCCGTCCGGGACGGCGGGCTGGAGCCGGAGAGCCGCATGCTGCTCACTCTGCGTGCCTCCCGGCTCCTGGAGATCCCCTCGGAGATGGAAGCGCTCCTGCGGTACGGGCGCGGACCCCTGCTGCCGCCCCCGAGGGTGCGGACCGACTGCGAGAGCGGCGACGAATGGGGCATCGCCCTGAACGTCACGGCCCTCAACGACGTCGTGCTCGAGAAGCTGTCGAGGGACCGGCAGATCTCCGTCGGCGTCTACATCGCGGGCCGGCTGCTCGCCTCGTACTCCGCCGACGCGCTGCTCGTCGCGACCCCGACGGGATCCACCGCCTACAGCTTCGCCGCGGGCGGCCCGGTCGTGTCGCCCCGCGCCGAAGCGCTCGTCTTCACCGCGGTGGCCCCGCACATGACGTTCGACCGCTCCGTGGTCACCGCACCGGACGAGCCCGTCGGGCTGCGGATCCTCGAACGGTCGGGCCGGGCCGCCGTGAGCATCGACGGACAGCTGCGGGGCGTGCTCGATCCCGGTGACTGGCTCGGCGTCTACGCCGCCCCGCGCCGGCTGCGGGCGGTGCGGCTGGGGCCCATGGACTTCTACGGCCGCCTGCGCGAGCGCATGCGGCTCACCGACGCCCCGGCCGCGGTCGCCGACGGTACGCCCGCCCCGCTGTGGCCGGTGAGCACGCCGCCACCGGGAGACCTCGCCCATCTGGCGCTGCCGGTGCCGGGCGCCGAAGGGGCCACCGGTGATCTTCTCCGCGAACAGTCGTAAACATCTGCCAACGACGTACAACCCCCGAAGGGGTGCAAAGGTCTCAACTGGTGGCTTCGGCAACACCAAGGGGAGGCCAGTCGTTTCACGGATCGAGGTGCCATGAAGCGTTCCATGCAAGCCGTAGGGGCGACGCTGACCGCCGTCGCGGCCATCGGGGCGGGGCTGTTGGTGTCGGCCCCCGCCGCCGGTGCGGCGACCGCGGGCGCGACCGCGTCGTACAACGGGGTCTGCGGCTCCGGCTACAAGGTGGTGAACTCCATGCCGATCGGCTCCACCGGCACGGTGTATCTCACCTACAACTCGGCCACGGGTAAGAACTGCACCGTGACCATCCGCAACAAGACGGGCACACCGACGTACATGGTGGCCTACGTGCGCAACATCGAGAGCGGCGCGGACCAGTACGACGAGGGTGACTACCGGTCGTACGCCGGGCCGGTGTACGTGTCCGCGCGCGGCGCCTGCGTCGAGTGGGGCGGCGTCATCGGCAATCTGCAGGCCTGGAACTACGGCTCCAACTGCGGCGCGCTGGCCGCCAAGGCCCCGCAGAAGGACTGGTTCGCCGGCGAACGCTGACGCGGGTGCCGGACCGGCCGGGGGCTCCACCGTACGGCGGAGCCCCCGTTCGAACTTCTCCGCTCCCGCAGGAGCACGTCGTGAGCGACTCAGGCCGGCTTGCGCCACACGGAGATGTGCTTCGCCGAGTCCTCGGTGAACGGAGCCCCGTCCCAGTCCGCGACGCGTCGCTCCAGCTCGAGTCCGGCGATCCGGGCCATCAGGTCGAGCTCCGCCGGCCAGGCGTACCGGTGCCGGGAGTTGTCCCGGCGGTAGGAGCCGTCGCCGGGGTCCCGCGTGAAGTGGTTGGAGACGAGGATCTGCTCGACCAGGTCGAAGGTGTCGAAGCCGAGGTGCCGCTCGGAGACGTCGAACGGCACCGCGACCTGCCCGGGCGGCAGGAACCGCAGCGGTGGCACGCCCAGCTCGATGACGAATCGGCCGCCGGGGCTCAGATGGCGGGCCGCGTTGCGGAAGCACTCGACCTGTTCGTCCTGCGTGAGCAGGTTGGTGATGGTGTTGTACACGAGATAGACCAGGGTGAACTCGCCGGGCACCACGGTCGTGGCCATGTCCCCGAGGGTCACCGGCAGCGTCTCCTCGGGGGTCTTGCGCCGCAGGACCGCCGCCATGTGCTCGGAAAGCTCGATGCCCGCCACCGGCACGCCGCGTTCCCGCAGCGGGACGCCCACGCGCCCGGTCCCGATGGCGAACTCCAGTGCCCGGCCCTCCCCGGCGAGCCCGGCGAGGAAGTCGACGGTCGGTCCCAGAACGGCGGCGGAGCCCATCCCGCTCTCCGCCTCCTCGGCGTCGTAGCGGTCGGCGGTCTCACGGGTCCACAGCTGGCTGCTCGTCACGGGCGGCCATGTTGCCCGGCGGGAGGCGAACTGTCGAAGCATTTACGGCTCCTCGCGCAGCCGCAGCAGATACGTCGCGGTGAGCGCGACGGCGCGGTCCTCGTCCCGGGACAGTTCCGCCAGGGCACCGGACGCCCGCGGGCCCGGGATGCCCGCAAGCGCCTGCGTCAGCCGGCCGCGCGCGGCCGCGTCGCTGGTGGCGTCGGCGAGACGGCCGACGAGCCCGGCGGCGATCCGGTCCGCCGTCGCGGTGTCGCTCGCCAGCACGCTCAGCGCGTCGGCCGCGTCGGTGTCGTTCCGTCCCGCCACGACCATGCCGATGAGCGTCGGCACCGCCTCGCCCACCCCGCGCGACCCGAGCGCCAGTGCCGCGTACCCGCGGACCACGGCGTCGGGTCCGTCGAGGGCGTGCCGCAGCCGCGCGGTGGCCTCCGCGCCGGACAGTTCGGCGAGCGCCCGCACGGCACGCGCCCGCACCTCCGCCACCGGTGAGTCCAGCCCCCGGGCCAGCAGTGCCGCGGCATCGTCGCCCGATCGTGCCAGCGCCCAGCGAAGGGCTCCGGCGACATTGGTGTCCGTCTCGCTCAGCACCGCGTCGACCAGGGCCTCCACCGGTACCGAGGCGTCCTGGACCGAGGAGAGGGCCGCGCGCTGGCGTGCGTCCGCGCTCTTCGAGCCCAGCGCCTGGAGGAGCGCGACGGCCTGGAGGACGTCCTCCCAGCCGGCCGGCCCCGCCGCGTCGATCCGGCGCAGCCGGGTGAGCAACTCCGTCTCCGCCGCGATCCGTTCGCGCGTGCGGTGGATGAGGTCGTCCACGAGTGCCGCGGGAGCGAACCCGGGTTCGTCGAGCGCGCGGCCGATCTCGCGCAGCGACAGCCCCAGCGACCGCAGGCTCTCGATGTGGAAGATCCGCCGGATGTCCGCACGGGAGTACTCCCGGTATCCCGAGCCCGTACGTCCCGAGGGCCGCACCAGGCCGAGCGACTCGTAGTGCCTGAGCATGCGGGCACTGACCCCGGACCGTCGCGCCACCTCACCGATCAACACGCTCTATCGTCCCTCGTGACCGGACCCGCCGAGGGCCACGACGCGCTTCGCCTCCTCGATCGCCGCCTCGAACCCGGAGTCCGGGTCGCGCAGCAGCCGCCGCGTCGCCAGGGCGTGCGCACGCACGTGCGGGGCGGGGGCGGTCGTCGCGGCCTCCAGAACCGCCCCGGCCGGCTCGCCCAGCGCCACCAGCGCCCGGCTGAGACTCAGCTGCGTCTCCCGGTCGCCGCGCCCCAACTGAGGGGCCAGCGCCCGGGCCAGGGCCTGCTCCTCGCCCTCGGGGACGAGGACGACCGCGGCCCGCCAGGCGCTGCGCGCCACCTCGTCGTCGGCGTCGGACAGCACCGCCCCGTTGACCGCCGGCCACGCCCGCCGGTCCCCGATCTTGGACAGCGTGTGCAGCGCCTGGCTGCGCGCCTGCGGGAGCCTCGAGCCCACCTCACGGACCAGCGGGGGAAGCGTCGCGGCCACCGGATGACGGGTGAGCGCCCAGGTCAGCATGTCGCGGACGAAGAACTCCGGCTCGACCGCGGACCGTTCGACGAGCCGTTCCACGAAGCGCGGGTCCGGTGCCGTACCTACGGCGAGGGCCGCCCGCAGTCGCACGGACGCACGTGGGTCGGCCAGGCTCTCGAACGCTCGCAGGGCATCCGTGTCCTGTCTCGTCATGGTCATCGGGACCACCTCCTGGGCAGCCAGTGAAGACCTTGTCACGGTGTCAAGGTCAAACAAGTGGTGGTCGGGGTGCCCCCGCGCGGGAGAGGATGGGTGCCATGACGGGAGAGAGTTCCTCCATCGACAGCACCAGGCCGACCATCGCCCGGGTCTACGACTACCTGCTCGGCGGCAAGGACAACTACGCGGCGGACCGCGAGATCGGCGACGTGTTCAAGCGCGACCTGCCGGGTTCGGTGGCGATCGCCTTCGCCAATCGCGCGGCGCTGACGCGGGCGGTGGGGGAGATCGTGACGAGGACCGGGGTGCGCCAGTTCATCGACCTCGGCAGCGGCCTGCCCACCGCCGACAACGTGCACCAGGTCGCGCAACGGCGGGCACCCGAGGCCCGGGTGGTGTACGTCGACACCGATCCGCAGGTCCTCGTCCACGGGCGGGCGCTGCTGGAGGAGAACGACCGGACCCGGTTCGTACCCGTCGATGTGCGCGACCCCGAGGGCATCCGCAGCCACCCGGACACCCGGGAGCTGATCGACTTCGACCGTCCCGTCGCCGTCATGTTCAGCGCCATCCTCCACCACGTCAACGACGACGAGGACCCGGCCGCGATCGTCCGCTACTGGCGCGACCAAGTGCCGTCCGGGAGCCTCTTCTTCGTCAGCCACTTCCGCTCCGGGAACAACCCGGAGACGGCTGAGGCCGAGAAGGTCCTCCAGGGGACGTTCGGCCGGGGCCGGTGGCGGACGGACGCGGAGATCGAGGCCCTGCTGGACGGGCTGGAGATCCTGGAGCCGGGGATAGTGCCGGCGTCCCTGTGGCGTCCCGAGGCGACCGCCGGAACGCACAACGGCGGCGGTGAACGGGAGTTGACCGTCTGGGAGCGTCTCATCGCCGCCGGGATGGCCCGCAAGCCGTAGCACCGGCCGCCCGGTTTTCACGGTCACGTGCTCAGAGGCGGAGCGCGTCGGCCAGTTCGGCCAGTGTCTCGAAGCGTCCGTCGAAGTCGTCGGAGCCCGTCGGCGGATCTCCGCCGGGGCGGTGCACGTACGCGGTCCGCATGCCTGCCGCCCGGGCGCCACGGAGGTCCCAGCCGTGGGCGGCCACCATGAGCACGCGGTCCGGCGGGCACCCCGCGGTGTCGACGGCCAGCCGGTAGACCTCCGGCGCCGGCTTGTAGGCGCGGACGGTCTCGCCCGACAGGGCCCCGTGCCAGCGCAGCCCGGCGTACGCGGCGATCCGCGGCAGAGCGGTGTGACCGGCGTTGGAGAGACCCAGCACCACGAGGCGCCGCGTCAGCCGGTCGAGTCCGGCGGCGGAGTCGCTCCAGGGCGGCAGGCGCCGACCCGCCCCGGCCAGCCGGTCGACGGCCGCCGGATCCCCGACGCCCGCACGGTCGGCCACCAGCCGAGCGGCCTCCGCGTCGATGATCCCGCTGTCGGCGTACGCGCGCTGCCCCCGCACGATGCGCAGCTGCTCCCGTTCCACGTGCCCCTGCCACCGGGCGAGCAACTCGTCGACGGACGCGTCGTCGGCCGCGGGCACCGACTCCCGGATCCCCGCCCGAAGCCCGCCGGGCTCGTCCACCAGTGTGCCGAGGACGTCGAAGACGACGACCTCGATGCCGCGGATCCCACCAGCCATGCCCGCCCTCACTCCTTCTCCCGGGCTCCGCACCCGCTCGCCGCCGAGTCACCACCTCAACAGGTGACGACGGGATCACCTTGCCCACCTAGCCGTCACCGGTCAAGATGGTGACGTGGACTTCGCCTTCGTGAGTGGCAACCCGGCCCTCGATCTGGCCGGCACCGTGCTGTCCCGCCGGGACGAGCCGGTCGATCTGCTGGCAGTGCCCGCGGACCTCGAGCGGTGGGTGGCCGCCTGCGAGGGGCTGCCCGACCGCGTCACCGCCACCCCCTCGGCCTTCGCCGCGGCACTGACCCTGCGGGAAGCCGTCTACCGTCTCGCGCTCGACCGCGTCCTCGACCGCCGTTTCCACCTCCCGAGCCTCGAGGTCGTCAACGACGCCGCCGCCGGGCCGCTGCCCACCGTCCGGCTCGGTGACGCGGGGGTGCGGATGTCCGGGGACCTGCCCGCCGTACTGACCCAGGTGGCCAGGGGCGGTATCGCCGTGCTCGCCGACCCCGGCGCCCGCCTCAAGGAGTGCGGCCGCGCCGACTGCACCCGCGTCTATACCGACCGTTCGCGCGGCGCCCGGCGCGCCTGGTGCGGGATGGAGGAGTGCGGCAACCGCGTCAAGGCCGCGGCCTACAGAGCCCGCAGACGCGCGTCGGCCGCACCGTCCGGCCGGACGGAACGGTGAGAACGCGCGCATGCGGACCGCGTCCGAACGATTCGCGGCACCCTTTGCGCAATGGCGCGAATCGGCTGTTATCCGGCCCGCTGGAGCGACTACGGTGGCCTGGACCGGAGGCTGACCGGCGCGACCGCCGCCGAGCCGGGCGAAGCGGGGGAGTGGACGAGGACGTGGGACAGTACCGCAGGCCGCCCGGGGCGGTGGGCGGGTGACCGGCCGGCCGGGGCCCGCGGTGCTGCCGTCGTGGCTGCGGGTGTGGTTCGTGCTGATCGCCTGCCTCGCAGCGCCGGTGGTCCTCGTCCTCGGTGTCGTGTACAGCGACGAGAGCGAGCCGCGCGAGTGGGACATCCGGATCTTCGCGGCGGTGGACGGGGTGGGGCCGCCGTGGCGGCACGTCGCCGTGGTCACGGACTTCCTGGGGGAGCCCGCGGGGGCGGTGCTGTTGGTCGCGGCCGTCGTGACCGGCTGCCTGCTGCTTCGGCACCCGCGCGCGGCGGTGTTCGTGGTGACCGGGGCAGGCCTGACCGTGGGTACGACGACGCTGCTCAAACCCGTGGTGGGGCGCACCATCCACGGCGACAACCTCTCCTACCCGAGCGGGCACACCGCCTTCCTCACCGCGATCGCCCTCATGGTGTCGCTGCTCGCGGCCGGACGCCTGGGCCTCGGCAGGGCGGCCGGCACGGCCTTCGTGTTCGCGGCGGGGCTGGTGGCGGGCGCGACCATGGGCTGGGCGCAGGTCGCCCTGGGCTCCCACTACGCGACCGACACCCTCGGCGGCTGGTGCACCGCGCTGACGGTGCTCCCGGTCACCGCGTGGCTGGTCGACCGGACGGCCGACCGGCTGACCGACCGGTGGGCCGGCCTCCCGGCCCACCCGCCGGACGAGTGGACGGCCGGCCCGCCCTCCGACCGGCGGGCCGAGCGGAGGGCCGACGCCGGCCGGCAGCAGGGCCGCTGACGTCACGTCGGCCCGCGTCGCCCCTCCACGGTTCGCCCGGCGTCACACCAAGCGGCGGAACACCGGCTTCACCGGCCGTCCGGCCATCCAGGGCGTGGGATCGGCGGCGTCCAGCGCCTTCCGGTACACCGCACACGCCTCGGCCACCACGTCCACGGTGTGGTCGAGGTCGGCGTCGCCGAGCGCGCTGCTCACCACGAAGGACGGGGCCAGCACCCCGCCCGCCAGGAGTTGACGCAGGAACAGGGTGCGGTACCGCTGCGACGGCCGCCCCTCCTCGTCGAGGGTGGCGAAGACCAGGTTGCTGGCCCGGCCCCGGACGACGACGTGGTCGCCGACGCCCATGCTCGCCGCGGCCTCCCGGACACCGGCGGCCAGCCGGTCGCCGAGGGCGTGCAGCCGTGCGGTGACGCCCTCCTCGACGTAGGTGCTCTGCACCGCCATCGCGGCCGCCAGCGCGTGCGTCTCCGCCCCGTGGGTGGTGGACAGCAAGAAGACCCGGTCGCCGGAGTGCCGCAGTCCGCCTAGCTCCATCAGCTCCCGGCGCCCGGCCAGCGCGGCGACGGCGAACCCGTTGCCCAGCGCCTTGCCGAACGTGGAGAGGTCGGGGACGACGCCGTACAGGCCCTGTGCGCCCGCCTCCGACCACCGGAACCCGGTGATCATCTCGTCGAAGACCAGGACGCACCCGTGCCGGTCGGCCAGCTCGCGCAGACCGGCGAGGTAGCCGGGCGGCGGCTCGGTGTGGGTGGCGGGCTCCAGGATCAGGCAGGCCACCTCGCCCTCGTGCCGGGCGAGCAGTTCCTCCGTGGCGGCCAGGTCGCCGTAGGGGAACGCCACGGTCAGCTCGTTCGTCGCCGCCGGAATCCCGGCGGACATCGGCGTGGTGCCGATGAACCAGTCGTCGACCGAGAAGAACGGATGGTCGGCGCAGACCGCCACCCGGGGCCGTCCGGTGGCGGCGCGGGCCAGGCGCACCGCTGCCGTGGTGGCGTCGGAGCCGTTCTTCGCGAACTTCACCATCTCCGCCGTCGGCACCGTGGCCAGGAAGCGTTCCGCGGCCTCGACCTCCACGATGGACGGCCGGACGAAGTTGCTGCCCCGGTCGAGCTCCCGTCGTACGGCCTCCGTCACGCGCGGGTGGGCGTGGCCGAGGCTGACCGACCGCAGGCCGGAGCCGTACTCGACGTAGCGGTTGCCGTCGACGTCCCACACGTGCGCGCCCCGGCCGTGACTGATCACCGGGGCCAGGTTCTCCGGGTACTGGTCGTCGCCCTTGGCGTAGGTGTGCGCGCCGCCGGGGACCATGGCGTGCAGCCGCTCGTTGGCCTGCCGCGACCGGGGCAGGCCGAGTTCTTCGGCGTTCACTTCGGGCTCATCCCTCCCTGTGCTTGAGGAAGTCGGCGAGGCCCGGCGCCTCCCGGTCCCGGGCGGACACCGAGGTGACCGGCAGCGGCCAGTCGATGGCGAGGTCCGGGTCGTCGAAGGCGATCGTCACGTCCTCGGCCGGGTCGTGCGGGCGGTCGATCCGGTACGAGACGTCGGAGGTCTCCGTCAGCGACTGGAAGCCGTGCGCGCACCCCGCCGGGATGTACAGCGTCGCCTGCGTCTCGCCGGACAGCTCGAAGAACGCCCGGCCCAGATAGGTCGGCGAGTCCGGCCGCAGGTCCACGACGACGTCGAAGATCCTCCCGTTCGAGCACCGCACCAGCTTGGCCTCACCGGCGCCGGAGCGCAGGTGCAGGCCGCGCAGCACGCCCCGGACCGAGCGCGACACGCTGTCCTGGACGAAGGTGGCCGGGTCGAGACCCACCGAGCGGACGACGTCGGCGTCGAAGGTGCGGCAGAAGAATCCGCGTTCGTCCGCGTGCGGCGTGGGGCGGAACAGGTACGCGCCGGAGATCTCCGGCACTTCGGTCGCCTTCATGGTGCCTCCCGCAGGGCCTGGGCGTGGTCGGACGCCGGGAACAGCGCCGTGGTCAGCGCGGCGAACTGGTCCTCGACGCGCCGGGCGACGACCAGGTTCCGCTCGGAGAGGGTGCGCCGCACCCGGCCCGACCGCCGTTCCAGCTCACGGAACTGTTCGAGCAGCCGGTCGGCGTCGGCCTCGCGGGCCGGATGGCAGTAGGCACCCATCCCCATCTCGGCCATCAGCGCGTCGCTCTTGCCCGAGTAGCTGAGAGCCAGGGTCGGTGTGCCGACCTTCAGGGCGCAGACCAGGTTGTGGTACCGGGTCGCCACCACGGTGTCGGCACTGGCCGTCTCCTTCATCAGGTCGGCCAGCGAGGCCGCCTCGGCGACGGTGACCAGCGGCGAGCCCACCGCGTCGACGATCGCGGCGGCCACCGGCCGGTCGAGTTCGTCGCCGGTGAGCAGCCGGACCGGCCTGCCCTCCTCGACCAGCGCACGGACGAACCGCGTCGTCCCGTCGAGGTAGCGCCGGTGGATCTCCTCGGCCACGTCCCGCTCGTCGTTGCTGCCGTGGAAGTCCATCACGCCGACGCAGACCGGGCCCCGCGTCTCCACGGGCTCGCTCGCGGTCGGCCCCGGCAGGGCGAAGACCAGGTCCGCGTAGACCTCGTCCCGTGCCGTGTCGACGCCCATCACCCGCATCGCCTCGCGCGACTGGGTGTCCCGGTACGACCGGTAGGCGGCCAGCCGTGTCGACCAGCGCGTCAGGACCCGGGTCGACCGGTTGCCGATCGGGCCGGCGCCGACGCTGACCAGCGCGATGCGGGCACCGGTCAACCGGCCCGTCAGGCAGAGCAGGAACAGCGAGTACGGGAAGCCCCAGGGCCTGAGCGGCAGCGTGGTCTCCAGGACCCCCGTGCCCGGCACGATCACCGCGTCGTGCCGGCGCACCCAGGCGGCGGTGCGGAAGACGTCGACGAGCTTGCCCAGGGCCTTGGCGGCGATCGCGCTCGCACGTGAGGCCGTCCGGTACTCCCCGCGGTACCAGTTGAGCCGCGTCGCGGGAACCCCGTACCTCGTCGCGACGGTTTCGGGTCCGCCGCACATCGCGTCCACGACCGCGTCGGGATGTGCGGCCCTCAGATGGTCGAGCACGGCTTCCAGCGACCCGTCGTTGCCGCTGTTGCCGGCACCGAACAGGCCGAACACGCCGATGCGTAAAGGCTTTTCGCGCATGGAGGTCATGCCTGCCTTCCCTCGCGGCCGGCGACCAGGTCGTCGACGGAGACGGTGAGCCGGTCAGGGTCGACGGGAGCGCGGTCCTCGACCCGCTCGCCGGCGCCCGGCCGGACCCGGCTGGTCAGCCACGCCGCCAGATGGCGGTGGCAGGCACGCCGGTCGGCCGAGGACAGCGGCGCCCGCCCGATCGCCGAGGCGAAGCCCCAGACGTACTCCGCGAGCAGCCGGGGGGTCGGGTGCAGCGGGCCCGCGCGGCGCGGGTCCAGGTTGACGCACCGGGAGCGCTTGGAGGGGTTCGCCCGCTCGGCGCGGGTGGGGTGGTCGCGGCGGAAGTACAGCAGCTCCGGCACCTGGTGGAAGGGGCCGTGCAGGGTGATCTCGGCGACGAAGGTGCGGTCCGCGTGGTGGTAGCTGTCGTGCGGCTTCACCCGGCGCAGCATCGCGGACCGCATCACCCCGTAGAAGTCGTCGCCCCCGGGCTCGAAGAGCAGGCTGCGGAAGCGCTCCGGAGCGCGCGGGGAATCGGTGGCGAGCCCGTACTCGTAGGGGACCTTCACCTTGCCGTCGCCGTCGATGACGGCCTGGCCCGCGTGCGCGAGGACCACCTCCGGCCGCTCGTCCAGCGCCGCCACGCAGCTGCGCAGCAGGTCCCGGGCGTAGAGGTCGTCGTGCGAGGCCCACTTGAACAGCTCGCCGCGGCACTCGGTGAACACGTAGTTGTGGTTCGGCGCGGCGCCGATGTTGCGGGGCAGCCGGATGTACCGGATGCGCGAGTCCTGCGCGGCGTACCGGCGGCAGATGTCCTGGGTGCCGTCGGTCGACGCGTTGTCGGAGATCACCAGTTCGAAGTCCTCGTAGGTCTGCCCCAGGAGGGCGTCCAGCGACTCGGCCAGATACTCCTCGCCGTTGTAGACGGGAAGGCCGATGCTCAGCCGGGGGTGGGGGGTCATGTGGTCCTCACTTCGGGAATGGGATGGTGGTCGCGCTCGCGCAGGGCGGCCCGCAACTGCAGCCACCACACGACCGAACCGCAGACGGACGCGGCGGCGGCGCCCCAGGCCGAACCGACCGTGCCGCCCGCGACCGCACCGCCGAGCCCGCCCGCGACGTAGCAGGCGGAGGCGAACAACTGGCAGCGCAGACTGCGCCGGGCCGCCGCCAGAGCGCGCAGCCCGGCCGCCGCGCCGGTGCCGAGCCCCGCGCCCGCGACGCTGAGGGTGACCGGCACGATGAGCTCCGAGGCGCCGCTCCAGACGTCGCCGAGGACGAGCTCGCCGAGCCGGTCCGGCACCAGCAGCAGCGCCCCGCCCCACAGCAGCGCGGCGACGGTCTGCCCGGCGCCCAGCAGGAAGCAGAACTTCCCGAGCCGCCGCGGGGCCTGTCTGAGGACCCGTGCCGCCTCCGCGACGGTGACCAGCGACAGCCCCATCAGCACGGCGAGGAACGGGCCGAGCAGCAGTTCGGCGCCCCGGATCACACCCACGGCGCCGACCCCGACGATCGCGCCGAGGCCGTACGCCCGTATCTGGCTCGCGCCGCTGACGCCGACGTTCTCGACCAGGTACCGGTAGCCGAGGTCGCGCTGGTCGCGATGCCACTCGCGGGCCCCGGCCGGCCTCGGCCGGATGCCGGACTGGAACCAGCCGTACACCCCGGCCACCGCGGCGGATCCGCCCCAGGCGAGGAGGAAGGCGGGCACGCTGCCCACGCGGGCCGCCACCACCATGGCCGGGACGAGCGCGACGGCCCACACGACGTCGTTGACGAACGCCTTGCGGCCGACGCCGGCGGCGAAGAACGAGTACCGCCAGGCGTCCTGGAGCAGCAGCCCCGGCAGTACGACGCCGAGCGCGGCGAACGCGACTCCCACCTGTCCGCCGATGGCCAGCCCGGCGACCAGGGACACCGTGCCGATCCCGGCGCCGACCAGCAGCGCGGCACCCGACGCCCGGGCCACCGCGCCGCGCCAGGACGACTCCGGCACGCCGCTGAAGCGCACCACCAGCGGGTCGGTGGCCAGCCCGCGGGAGACGTTGAGGACCACGCCGTAGGTCACCCAGGCCAGGCTGAACACGCCGAACGCGGTCAGCCCCAGCGAGCGTGCCACGTAGATGCCCACCACGAAGTTGGACAGGCTGGAGGCCGCCTGGTCGGCCAGCCCCCAGGACAGCCTGCCGACGACGCCCCGCCGGGCGGGTTCCGCCGGTGTCGTCGTCTTCTCCCCTTCGACGGTCATCGGCGTCACGCCTTGACGAGTCCGGCGCCGTGCAGGGCGTCGGCCGCTTCGACGACGGTCTCGAACGGCAGCCCGGACCGCTCGGCGACGTCGAGCAGGCTGTGCTCTCCGTCGGAGAGACTGAGCACCCAGAGCATGGCCATCTGGGCCTGCTTGGCGTCGCTGCGGCCGCCGACCGAGTCGTACAGCCCACGCCTTCCCAACTGCGGCTCCCCGTAAGGACTGAGGTTGACGTACCGCCGGTTGCGGTCGAGGACGGAGAACGCCTCGCGGCAGACCGCGAGCGTGTCCGCCATCGCCGCCGGGGAGACGAAGTCCAGGTTGTCCGCGGACGTGTGGTACTCCGGATAGCCCGCGTAGGGAGTCCGGGTGAGCGAGCCCACGCCGAGGTCGAAGCCGGGCGAGCAGTACTGCCGCTCGTCGTAGCCGTAGGGCGTGAACTCCACGACCCGGTGCGGCCGTTCGGAGTCGGCCAGCACATGCCGCAGCACCCGGTCGATCTCCGCGTCGCCACGCCGGCTCTGTTTGTACGTCACCTGCCCGGGGTCGCCCGCGCAGGCCAGCACCAGGCCGTGCTTGACCCGTTCCACCCGCTCCCGGTTGCGGGCCAGCCAGGTGATCGCCCCGATGGTGCCGGGCGCGAAGACGAACCGGTAGGTGTAGTACGGGTTCCGCTCCGCCAGCTCCCGGGCCAGGAACGTCGCCACCGCGATGCCGGCCAGGTTGTCGTTGGCCAGCGACGGGTGGCACGTGTGGCAGGAGACGAGCACCTCGTCGGACACCTGCCCGGGGACCACGTGCTCGGCGTAGGTGAGATGGCCGTCCGCCAGGGTGGAGTCGATGCGGACCTCGTAGTCGCCCTCCGGCAGCGCGTCGAGCGTCTCCTGGGCCAGGCAGAAGCCCCACTGGGGCCGGTAGTAACTCGTGCGGTACGGCACCCAGGCCGGGTGGTCCGGCAGGGTGTGCAGGTGCGGACGAAGCTCGGCCAGCGGCATCGTCGCCGACACCGGCACGCTGTAGCCGAGCACATGGAGGCTGGACGCGGCGAAGTCGACGACCCGGCGGCCGGTGGCGTCGGCGACGTACGCGTCCCGGATGTTCCACTCCTGCGGCACCGTCCAGTCCAGCACCTGTGTCCCGGTCGGCACCTCGTGCATGTGCAGGGGGATGTACTCGTCGACGATGTCCAGGGTCGCGCGCACACCGTCGCCCGTGATGCTCCGGCACAGCGGGTACAACCGCTCCACCAGCGCGTACATCTCCCCTCCGGCCTGGGTCATCGGCGCCACCGCAGGGTGTCGTCGACGGAGCCGGTCCCGGCGGCCGCGCGCAGCACGGCCAGGCGGGTGAAGCGTTGCTCGAAGTCCTCCCGGGTCAGCCCGTGCTTCCGGTAGGCCTCGGCGAGTTCGAGCGCGCCCTGCTTCACCGTCCACTCGCAGTCGAAGCCCGGGATCGCCGCACGGAAGCGGGAGAAGTCCACCCGGTACGAGCGCGGATCGGCACCCGTCTCCCCGGTGATGACCACCTTCGAGCCGGACACCGCCGCGGCCACCTCCTCGGCGATCTCGGCGACCGTGACGTTGTTGACCTCGCTGCCGATGTTGAACGCCCGGTCGTGCACCGCCTCCCGCGGCGCCACCAGCGCGGCGGCGAAGGCCCGGGCGATGTCGGCGGCGTGCACCAGCGGGCGCCACGGGGTGCCGTCCGAGAGCACCAGCACCTCGCCGGACAGCAGGGCGTGGCCCACCAGGTTGTTCAGCACGATGTCCGCGCGCAGCCGGGGCGAGAAGCCGAAGGCGGTGGCGTTGCGCATGTACACCGGGCTGAAGTCGCCGTCGGACAGGCCGTGCAGATCGTCCTCCACCCGCACCTTGGACTCCGCGTACGGCGTCACCGGGCGCAGCGGGGCGTCCTCGGTCACCAGGTCGCCCCCGCCCGCGGCGCCGTATACCGAGCAGGTGGACGCGTACAGGAAGCGCTGCACCCCGGCGTCGCGGGCCAGCCGGGCCAGCCGCACCGACGCGTGGTGGTTGATGTCGTAGGTCAGCTCCGGTGCCAGCGAGCCCAGCGGGTCGTTGGAGAGCGCGGCCAGGTGGATCACCGCGTCCACCCCCGCCACGTGCTCGGCCGTGAGGTCGCGCAGGTCGACCCGCTGACCCGGCGGGTCGTCGGGCGCCGGGCCCAGGACGCAGTCGGCGAACAGTCCGGAGTCGAGGCCGACGACCTCGTGTCCGGCGGCCGTGAGGACCGGGGCCATCACGGTGCCCAGGTAGCCCTGGTGTCCGGTGAGCAGTACGCGCAAGGTTCAACCCCCCAGGTTGAGAGTGAGTTTGGCGACGTCGAACGCCTCGGCATAGCGGGCGTGGCACTCGATGCCGCGGATCCGGGCGAGGCCGAGGAAGGCCTCCCGGTCGTACCAGGGGCGGTGCCGCTGCGAGGGGTAGTGCTCCTGCAGCAGCCGCACCTTCTCTTCGGCGACGTCCTCCGACAGCGGCTGGTACGCCGTCGGGCGGCCCAGGTCGCCGTCCCACTTGACGATCTCGTAGCGCAGCACCAGGTGGTCGCGGAACGCCGTGGTCATCAGCTTCGCCAGACCGCGGTGGTCCTGGTGCGCGTCGTCGGTGCGCGGGGACAGCACCAGCTCCGGCTCGGTCCGCCCGCGCAGCTCCTCGACCGCTGCCTTGGCCTCCTCCCAGTGCGCCGGCATCCGGCCGTCCGGCAGCTTGAGCACCGTCAGCCGCAGGTCGGCGCCTGGGCAGAAGGCGGCCAGCGCGGCCCGCTCCTCCCGCTCCCGCTCGCCGCCACCGCCGGAGAGCACCAGCGCGTCGACGCGCACCCCCGGCCGCGCCAGGCACACCGTCAGCAGCGTGCCGCCGGCGCCGATGGCGATGTCGTCGCAGTGCGCGCCCACCGCGACGATCCGTTCCGGGCCCCCGGCACCCAGGCGTATCACGCGGTCCTCACCCCGGCGGCCGACGTCGCGCCGTCCCGTTCCCACACGGCCCACGGGCGTTCCCCCCGGGCGTAGGCGGCGTCGAGCGCGGCGCGCTCCTTCACCGTGTCGGTCGGCTTCCAGAAGCCCCGGTGCTGGTGCGCCACCAGCCGCCCCCGCTTGGCCAGTTCGGTGCATCCGTCGGCCACCAGGTCCCCGTTCTCCGGGATGTGGTCGAAGACCTCCTGGCGGAGCACGAAGTAGCCGCCGTTCTCCCACAGCGGCAGGTCGCTCACCGCGGTGATGCCGCCGACCAGACCGTCCTCACCGAGGTCCACGCAGTGGAACGAGGACTGCGGCGGCACCACCATCATCGAGGCGCCCGCGTCCCGCCGCGCGAAGGAGTCGATCATCTCGGGCAGCGGCGCGTCGGTGAGCACGTCCGCGTAGTTGGCGAGGAACATCTCGTCGCCGTCCAGGTGGTGCCGCACCCGGCGCAGGCGCTCCCCGATGGGCGACTCGATACCGGTCTGCGCGAACGTGATCGTCCAGTCGGCGATGTCGGTGGAGAGCAGCTCGGTCCGTCCGCCCCGCAGCACGAAGTCGTTGGAGGTCGTCTCCTCGTAGTTGAGGAAGAAGTCCTTGATGTGGTGGGCCCCGTAGCCGAGGCAGAGGATGAACTCCTTGTGCCCGAAGTGCGCGTAGTAGCGCATGACGTGCCAGATCAGCGGCCGCGGGCCGACCATCGCCATCGGCTTGGGCACGTCGTCGGAGGCGCCCTCGCGCATCCGCATCCCGTAGCCCCCGCAGAACAGTACGACCTTCATGCTGTGCCCTTCTCGGACGCGGCCTCGACCACGCTCAGTTCCGGTATGGGGAAGACCAGGCGGCCGCCCCACTCGTGCACGAAGGAGAGCTGCTCGACCAGCTCCTCCCGCAGGTTCCACGGCAGGACGAGGACGTAGTCCGGCCGGTCGGCGGCGATCCGCTCGGGCGACAGGATCGGAATACGGGTGCCCGGGGTGAACCTGCCGTGCTTGTAGGGATTGCGGTCGACCGTGTACGCCAGCAGGTCGGGCCGGATGCCGCAGTGGTTGAGCAGCGTGTTGCCCTTGCCCGGGGCGCCGTAGCCGACCACCGTGTCGCCGCGCTCGGCCGCCTCGATCAGGAACCGCAGCAGGTCCCGGCGCACCTTGGCCACCCGGGAGGAGAACTCGGTGTACCCGGACAGCTCCCGCAGCCCGGCCGCCTTCTCCCGGTCCAGCACGTCACTCACCCGGCGGCTCGGCTCACCCGCCGCCTCGGCGGGCCGCGCCCACAGCCGGATGGAACCCCCGTGCGTGGGCAGCAGCTCGACGTCCACCAGCGCGAGGCCGCCGCTCGCCAGCGCCCGGATCGCGGACGCGACCGTGTAGTACTGGAAGTGCTCGTGGTAGATCGTGTCGTACTGGTTCTCCTCGATCAGGGTCAGCAGGTGCTGCACCTCGATCGAGACCCAGCCGTCGTCGGCGACCATGGCACGCAGTCCCTGGGTGAAGCCGACCACGTCCGGGATGTGCGCGTACACGTTGTTGGCCACCACCAGGTCCGCCGGGCCGTGCTCGGCGGACACGGCCGCGCCGGTGTCCGGGCTCAGGAACTCCGTGAGCGTGGGCACCCCCGCCTCCCGCGCC
Organism: Streptomyces rubrogriseus; assembly: GCF_027947575.1. Lineage (NCBI taxonomy): Bacteria > Bacillati > Actinomycetota > Actinomycetes > Kitasatosporales > Streptomycetaceae > Streptomyces > Streptomyces rubrogriseus. Next base: position 3,961,827 of record NZ_CP116256.1, read on the forward strand.
GCCGCACCGACGTTCACCGACGGCTCCACGCCCAGGCAGCGGATCCCGCGGTCCACCATGTGCCTGAGCAGATACCCGTCGTTGCTCGCCACCTCGACCACGAAGGAGTCCGGGCCGAGGCCCAGCCGCTCCACCGCGCCGGTGACGAACGTCCGCGCGTGCTCCACCCAGGAGCTCGAGTACGAGGAGAAGTACGCGTACTGCGTGAACGTCTCCTCGGGCGTGATCAGCGCGGGAATCTGCGCCAGCCAGCAGTCGGTGCACACCCGCAGGTGCAGCGGGTACGCCGGCTCCGGCCGGTCCAGTTGGTCCGCGGCGAGGAAACTCTCGCACGGCGGAGTCGCTCCCAGATCGACGACGCTCTCCATCGCCGCCGAACCGCAGAGTCGGCATCGTGTCATCTACTGCCCCCATCCCCCCTGCCCGCGCGGACGTCCCCGCCGCGAGCCAGTGCCGACCGCCCCGCGATCGCGGTGCGGTACCCCTCCAGCAGGCGCTCCAGGCCGACGGCCGGGCTGAAGCCCTGCTCGTACCGGCGCCGGGCCGCCCGGCCCATCTCCTGGTTGCGCTCCGGCTCCGCCGCGACCCGGCGGATGCGGGACGCGAGCGAGGCGGCCTCGCCCGGCCGGTGCAGCAGCCCGGTCACCCCGTCGTCGACGAGCTCGGCGAAGGCGCCGTGCCCGGCGGCGACGGCCGGTACCCCCGCCGCCATCGCCTCCACGACCACCAGGCCGAACGCCTCCAGCCACGTCGAGGGAGCCACCACGGCCACCGACCGGGCGAGGGCCTGCCTGCACTGCTCCGGGTCGTACAGGCCGACGTAGCGCACGTCGTCCCGGCCCGCCGCCCAGGCGGTCACCTCGCGTTCCAGCGGCCCCGTGCCGGCGACGACGAGCGGAACGCCCACCCCGCCGTCCGCGGCCAGCTCGTCCCACGCCTCCATGAGCAGCCGTACGCCCTTGGCCTCCGCGAGGCGGCCGAGGTACAGCAGGTGCTCGCCGGGGCCCGCACGGCGCGCCGCGGGGTCGGGCACGAAATTGTGCTTCACCGCCAGCCGTTCGGCCGGCAGGCCCGCCCCCACCAGGACCTCACGCTGCGCCGCCGAGATGCAGAAGAACCGCTCCACACCGGACCACCAGCGCCGCCGGTTCACCGACAGGCCGACCGCGAGCGGCACCGTCGCCAGCCGCGAGTTCCGGTAGCAGCCGTGCCGCACGGCGGGCAGCGGCGCCGCCCCGACGCACTCGGTGCACGGCCGGCCGTCGCGCTGGAGCGTGCCGGGCGGGCAGACCTGCGTGTAGTTGTGCAGCGTGGCGACGGCCGGGACCCCGGCGTCGGCGCAGGCCGCCAGCACCGCCGGGGACAGGAGCGGGAAGACGTTGTGCACGTGCACCACGTCCGGCCGCTCGGTGCGCAGCCGGTCGGCCAGCTCCCTGCGGACCGCCGGGTTCCACGGCACGAGGAGCGGCACGGCGACCTTGCCGAGCAGGGACCGCGAGGCGATGTCGTCACTGCGCCGCTCGAACAGGCCCACTCGGTGGCCGGCCGCGCGCAGCAGCTCCACCTCCTGGTCGACGACGTTGTTCTCGCCGCTCGGCTGGGCCGAGTTGTATCGGTTGTGCACCACGAGGACGTGCATGCTCAGGTCACCTCCGGGGTGCGGGCCCAGCGCGGGACGCGTCGGCGCGGGGGTTCGGGCGTGGCGAGGGGCGTGTCCGCGGCGGGCGAGGCCAGCAGCGAGGCGGCCACGGCGAGGTGCAGCAGGTACGGCGAGGCGTCGCCCAGACCCGCCTCCGTGTACGACGCGAGGGCGCAGTAGCTGATCAGGAAGATCGCACAGGCCCGCGCCGGGGACGGCGGCCGCAGCAACGCGACGCCGCCCAGCACGACGAGGACCGCCGCCACCAGGGCGATGCCGATCAGACCCTGCTCGTGGTAGACGGCCAGCCAGCTGTTGTCGATCGGCAGCCCGTCGAACGACTTGTCGCCCAGGCCGATGCCGAACACCTTCTCGCCGGCCGTCCTGGGGGCCGCCAGCAGGGCGTCCCAGACCTTGGCCCGGCCGGTGAGATTGCTGAAGTTCTCCTCGCTCTGGCCGCGCAGGAACCACGCGTGCAGTGCGGAGGCGAACGCCACCCCGGCCACCGCGGCGCACAGCACCGCCCAGGAGAAGAACCGGCGGGCGGCGGCGCTGGTGAGGGTGAGCGAGCCGATCGCGAGCGTCAGGCCGACGAGCAGACCGAGGGTGGCCGTGCGGGTATGGGTCAGCACCAGCAGGAGCAGGGACGGAACGATCACCAGGGCCGCGCTGCGCCGGTCGGTCTGGCGGCTCAGCACGAGCAGCAGGGCGAGGCCGATGATCACCGCGGCGTACTGGCCGATCTGGGGCGGGGTGAGCGGCCACAGAGCACCGACCAGCCGCCCGCCGTACAGGTCGGGCATGGCCGCACCCGGTGAGACGAGCGCGCCCGCGGCCACCGTGCAGAGCACCGCGAAGTACATCCGGATGTGGTGCCGGACGAACGTGGCGCCGCCGTCCCACCAGCGGCTGAGCAGCCACAGAGTGCCCACGAAGAGGGCCAGCCGGGCACAGCGGAACAGCGCGCCGACCCCGGACTCCAGGTCCGCGCTGGAGATCACGCTCGGCACCAGCAGCAGGGTGAGCAGGAACAGGAAGGCGCTGGCGCGCACCCGCAGCCGGAGATTGAGCGCGAGCGCCAGCGAGAACGCGACGGCCAGCGCGCCCATGGTGACCATCTGGATGAGCGAGCGGGGCAGCGGGACGACGGTCTCCGCCCCCGTGGAGCCGAGCGTGTTGAGGATCAGCAGCCCCCAGACCGTCCCGACCAGCTTCGGCGTGCGCCCGGTCTCCATCTCAATCACCGTCCCCGGCACGTAGGGAACTGTCCGCGTCCTGCCGGTAGGGCGCGCCCCGCCACTGCCCGAAGTCGAGCACCCGGCTCGGGTCGTGGGCGACGAACTTCCACGGTCCGACGTAGACGTTGTCGTGCCAGCGGTTGTCCTGGCGGAGCGTGACGGCCTCGGCCACCCGCTCGCCCTGGTACGGCGACCAGTCCGGATAGGTGCCGTAGTTGGCCAGCAGCGCCATGCGGTCGCAACCGTCCGTGCACTCGACGACGGACTTGTCCAGGGTGAAGCGGTTGTCGTGGATGTCCACCCGCTGGGTCTTCCACCGGCAGTCCGCGTACAGCGGCGCGCTCGCGATCGCCGGGCGGACACAGCGGTCGACGTCCTCCACCAGCAACGTGCAGTCGCCCGAGGAGGTGTTGGCCGGGCTGTTGCAGAACCGGTCCGCGTTCTCCCACAGGGTGATGCCCGACCAGTTGTCCTCCAGCACGTTCCGGTAGATCTCGATCCTGTCCGTGCGCGCCTCGACCCGGGGTTCGCCGCCCGACTCGGAGATGTACACGGTGGCGTACGGGAAGTCGTCGCCGCCGTCGGTGTTCTCGCGGCCCTCGACCCAGTTGTTGCGCCGGACGGTGTTCTCGCGGACGACGGCGTTGTAGCTGGTCTCGTAGATCAGCGCGGCACCGTCGTTGCCCTCCAGCACGTTGTCCTCGATGAGGAAGTCGTTGTTGTTGGTGTCCGCCCACAGGCCGGTCCCGCGGTTGTGGTGCACCCAGTTGCCGCGCACGTCGGCGCCCTGGACGGCCCAGAACTTGACGCCCCCCGTGCAGCCGCAGCCCGGCCGCTTGCGCTCCCAGTCGCCGGTGTTGTTGCCCGTGATCTCGTTGCCCTCGACCACGAGGTCGTTGATGACGCCGTTGCCCTTGTACGCGTTGATGCCGTACTGGCCGTTGTCGCGCAGACAACTGGCCCGGACCTGCTGGCGGTCACCGGCCATCAGTCCGGCGCCGGAGTTCCGCTGGATCGTGGCGTGCTCGATCACCCAGCCGTCGGCCGAGTCGTGGTTGACCACGCCCTCGTCGTGGGGCGCGTCGAAACCCTGCACGGTGAGATGGCTGATGGTGACGTCCCGCGCGGCGCCGCCGAACGCGTACTGGTTGGTCTTGCGGCCGTCGAGCACCGCGCCGGGCGCGCCGAGGTAGCGGTTCCCCTCCTTGGGGACGACCTGGGAGTACCGGTCGGACGCGAGCCGGTGCTTGCCCGGCCGGAGCCAGAAGGTCGTGCCGGCGGGGCTGTTCCGGGTCTTGTCGGCCAAGTCGCCGACGACCGCCGGATCGACGGTCACCGCACCCGCCGGCGCCTTCGCCGGACCGGCGGCGGGCTTCTCGCACACCCGGGCCACCTCCCGCGTCCCGGACGGGGAGGACGGCGCGGTCGGCTCAGGAGCCTTGGCGTCCGGCGTACCGGTACAGCCGGCCGCCAGCAGCGCCAGCGCCAGCGCCAGCGACGCCGCGGCCGGTACGGCCCCGCTCCGGCACCCGATCCTCATGCGTCCTCCCTCCTTCCCCGCCTAGCCGCGAAAGCCGAGTACGGTCGTGAACTCCCGCACGCCGTCGGTGACACCGGTGCCGACCAGGGTGGTGGCCGGTTCCTTGCGCCCGAAGCCGGGGGAGTACCAGCCCAGCGGCGGGTCGGTCTCCCCGCGATGCGCCCGCCAGGACAGTCCGCCGGGCAGGTCGAGCACCGCGGAGCGTTCCTCGCCGTCCCGGGTCCAGGTGAGCGCGGCGCGGCTGCCCACCAGGTCCGCGGCGACCGCCGGACCCAGGTGGAACGCCAGGCGCACGGACCGGCGCGGGCCGCGCACCTCGTCCACCACCCGCAGCTCCCGGCTCGCGGCCGTCAGCTCCACCCGGCGGCGGTGCACGGAGTCCCCGTACCCGTCGTGCTCGGCGCACCAGCGGGACACCTTCTCGTCGGACGTGTCCACGGCCAGGACCCGGGTGCGGGCGTGCCGGGTCCACAGGAACGGGCCGCCGGAGACGGACTGGTCGGCGCCGTCCAGCTCCAGGGTGTTGTGGCCGAGCGTCGAGCGGAAGTACCCCCGCCACGCGGGCTGCCCGTGGTAGCAGTACGTCCCCGGGTCACAGAGCACGTCGACCCCGTCGTGCCGGACCTCCACCGACAGCGCGTCCGCGTGGGCGTGCGCGGCGATGGACAGGAAGCCGTGCGGACCGCCGTCGCAGCGGCACCAGATCCCGCCGGGACCGCGCAGCACCGTGAGCCCCGCGTCCGCGAAGTGGGCCGGCCTGCGCGCCGGGCGGGCCACGGCCCGGCCCGCTCCGTCCCCGCCGTACGGCCGGACCAGCGCCGCCAGCAGCGGGGTGCGCACATCCGTGCCGGTCACCGTCGGCCACCAGGGGAGCGAACCGAACACGGCGTCCCCGGTGGCGAGCAGCGAGCCCCAGCGGTCGGTGCCCGCGCCGTCCACCACCAGGCCGTGGCCGTCGTCCGCGTCCCCCTGCCGCGGCGGCCGCAGCCGGTCGTCCACGACGGCGGCGAGCGCGTCGGTCATCCGCAGCAGCACCAGCCGGACCGTCGTCGGAACCGGCACACCGGCGGCGTCCGCCTCCGCCACCGCGGCCAGGCCGAGTTCCAGCACCAGCCCGTGGTACTCGGTGGCCAGCTCCCGGTTGAGGCCGGAGAGGAACGTGTTGCCGCGCAGATGCCGCTCCAGCGACCGCAGCGCGTCGTCCCGCCACCGTACCGACTCGGGGAACCACCCGAAGGCACAGGCCGCGGCCAACTGCCCCGCGGCCTCCGCCACGACGTGGTTGTTCGCCGACGAACCCCGGCTGGGGAAGGCGGCCAGCCAGCGCTGGTGGTGCCAGATCTGCTTCAGCGCCGCCGGGTTGCCCTCGAAGAGCGCGGCGGCGCCCGGCCAGCCGTCGAGCAGCCGGCGGATCCACACCCAGGACAGCAGCCGGATCCCCAGCTCGATGCCGCTGACCCAGTGCACCCCGCGCAGCGGCGCGTTGGACGCCCACCACGACCGCAGGTGCTCGGCCACGCGCTCGGCGTACCGCTCGTCGCCGGTGACGGCGTAGGCCGCGGCGAGCACGGTGAGGTACTGGTGCCGGGACGGCTCCCAGATCTGCTTGATGTCCCCTACCGCCTCCTCGTCGCGGTACGGCACGTCGAAGGCGTAGCCCCACGGCGCCCGGCGCCCGGTCTTCGAGTCGAAGCACCAGTCCGGATCGACCAGGTCGTCCCGGAGCACGCCGAAGTACTCGACGTGCCCGGCCAGCAGGCGGTCCGCCTCGGCGACGAGGCGCTTCGCGGCGTCCGGCGGCACCGCGGCGATCGTCCCGGCGGGCAGGACCGCGGTGAACCGGGCCCCGGTCACGTCCGGGGCGGCCGGCCGCACCGACCGCCACCGTCGCCTGCGGACCGTGTCGCCCACCCGGCCGCCCACCTCGCGCGGCCCCATCCGGGACAGCCGCCGCAGGTACCAGCCCGCACTCCCCGGGGTCACGGTCATCGCGCCTCCGCCAGATCCACCGGAGCACCGGCGGCCAGAGCGGTCCGCACGGCGAGGGTGGCCGCCGTGGTGGCGACCAGCGACTCGAGCGGCACCGGCATCGGCCCGCCGGTCCGCACCGCCCGGACGAACGCGGCCAGTTCGGCCGACTGGCCCTTGTCCCGGGCCTTGGGCAGCCGCGAACTGACCCACCGCTTGCGGCCGTCGTAGACCGAACTGCGGACGAAGTCGTCGAGCTGCAGCACCTTGCCGTCCGCGACCAGGTCCAGCGTCTCCTTGGGGAAGCCGGCCGCGCCGGTGGTGACGTAGCTGAGGGTGGCGGTGGACCCGTCCGGATAGCCCAGCACGACCTGGAGGTCCTCGTTGCCCGACGGGGCGAGCGCGTACACCGAGACCGGGTCGGCCCCGAGCAGCCAGCTCGCCGTGTCGACGAAGTGCCCGCCCTCACCGGCGAACCGCGAGCCCTCGGTGCCCTGCTGGAGGTACCAGCTGCCGTGGTCGAGCCGCCCCGCGTTGACGAGGTAGCGCAGGCTGGCCGGCCCGGTGCGGGCGCCGAACCGCTTCCTGGCCTCCTGGAGCAGCGGCGCGAACCGGCGGTTGAAGCCCACCTGCAACCGGTCGTTGCCGGACTCCTCCACCGCCGCGAGCACTCCGGTCAGCTCGTCCCCGGTCAGCGCCAGCGGCTTCTCCACGAAAACGGCCTTGCCGGCCAGCAGCGCCTTGCGGGTCAGTTCGGCGTGCGAGCTGTGCCGGGTGACCACGAACACCGCGTCCACGGACGCGTCGCCGAGCACGGCGTCCAGATCGGTGGTCGCCCGTCCGAACCCGAACTTCCGCTGCGCGTTGGCCGCGGACAGCGCCGTCGTGGTGACGACCGTGGACAGCTCGACGCCCTCGCGCCGGGCCAGATGCGGCAACAGCATCGACGTCGCGTAGTTGCCGGCGCCGACGAAGGCCAGGCGCACCGGTGTCCGGGCGGCCCGTGCCGGCGCGGACGCGTTGCCGCCGCGCCGCACCGCGGGCACCGTCACCGCCGGTGCCCCGGCCGGCGCCTCGCCGTCGGGCTGCCCGGGGTAGCGGAACAGCACGGCGACGGCCTTGAGGGCGCCGTCCTGCAGACTCCGGTACGTCTCGACCGCGTCGTCGAAGTCGGCGGTACGGGTGATCAGCGGCGCCACGTCGACCCGGCCCCGGGCGACGAGGTCGAGGAAGCAGGCCAGATTGCGCCGCTCGGTCCAGCGCACGTAGCCGATCGGGTAGTCCCGCCCCTCCAGCTCGTACTCCGGGTCGTAGCGACCGGGGCCGTAGGAGCGGGAGAACCGGACGTCCAGCTCCTTCTCGTAGTACGCGTTCCACGGCAGGTCCAGGCGGCACTTGCCGATGTCGACGACCCGGCCGCGGTCCCGGCACAGCCGCGCGGCCAGTTCGACGGGCTGGTTGCTGCCGCCGCCGGCCGCCAGGTACACCTGGTCCACGCCGTGGCCGTCGGTGAGTTCGGCGACGGCGCTCTCCACGGCCGGGGACGCGGGGTCGCCGCAGGCGGCGGCGCCCAGCCGCTCGGCCAGCTCGCAGCGTTCCGCGTCGGGGTCCGCACCGACCACCCGGACGCCGGAGGCGACGAGCAGCTGCACCACCAGCTGGCCGATCAGACCGAGCCCGATGACCAGAGCCGTCTCGCCGAGCCGCGACTCGCCCTGGCGGACGCCCTGCAGCGCGATCGAACCGACGGTGCCGAAGGCCGCGTCCCGCGGCGCGAGACCGTCCGGCACCGGGGCGTACAGGTTCCGCGGCACCCAGTTCAGCTCGGCGTGCAGGGCGTGCTCGTTGCCGGCGCAGGCCACGAGGTCGCCGGCCTTCACGTCGTCGATGCCCTCGCCGACCTGCTCGACCACCCCGCACAGCGAGTAGCCGAGGGGGGTGTAGGAGTCCAGCTTGCCCATCACCTTGCGGTAGGTGGCGGGCACCCCGTTGGTGGCCACGCTCTGCACGACCTTGGCCACCTGGTCCGGCCGGGACCTGGCCTTGCCGAGCATCGACATGCCGGCCTCGGACACCTTCATCAGCTCGGTGCCGGTGGAGATCAGGGAGTAGGCGGTCCGCACCAGCACACCGCCCGGCTTGCAGCCCGGCACCGGCACGTCGAGCAGCGCCAGCTCGCCGCTCTTGTAGTTCTGCACAACCTGTTTCACCGAAGGTCCTCTTGTCTCTCTGCCGGTCGTGGTGCGGGGGAGGTGCTGAGGTGTAGGGGGTGCCGAGGTGCAGTGGGAGTGCCGAGGTGCTAAGCCGTCGACGAGGAATGGTGGCCGGACCCGGAGGTCGCGCCGCGGTACCAGTACTCGAGGGTCAGCACGTGCCACAGGTGTTTGGAGAAGTCCCGCTGCCCGGCGGCGTCCTCGGCGACCAGCCGCCGCAGCGCGTCCCGGCGCAGGAAGCCGGACCTGACGAGTTCGCCGTCGTTCACCACCTCGCGCACCAGCGGCGCCAGGTCACGGCTCATCCAGGCCCGTAGCGGGGCGCTGAACAGGCCCTTGGGCCGGTACACGATCTCCCGGGGCAGTACCGAGGTGGCCGCCTCCTTCAGGACGGCCTTGCCCTGCCGCCCGACGATCTTGCGGTCACCGGGCACGGCGAACGCCGCCTTCACCACCTCGACGTCCACGTACGGCACCCGCACCTCGGTCGACGCGGCCATGCTGGAGCGGTCCGTGTAGGCGAGGTTCAGGCCCGGCAGGAACATCCGGGCGTCGGCCAGGCACATGCGGTTCACGAAGTCGTCGAGGTCGTTGTCCTCGTAGACGTCCGCGTGCTCGGTCAGCACGTCCTCGACCGTGCCCGCCAGATCCGGATCGATCAGGCCGAGCAGCTCCTCCCGGTCGTACATCGTGTAGCTGCGCCTGAAGGCGGTCTCCTGCGGCAGGTCGGCGAAGGACAGGAACCGCTTCGCGAAGCGCACCGACCGGTACCCCCGGCGGCTGGACGCGACCGGCAGCCGGCCCACGGCCGCGGACACCCCGCGCCGCAGCGGCCGCGGGACGCGCTGGTAGCGCAGCGCCAGCACGTTGGCCAGGTGCTTGCGGTAGCCGGCGAACAGCTCGTCGGCGCCCATCCCCGAGAGCATCACCTTGACCCCGGCCTCCCGGGCGGCCGAGCAGATCAGGAAGGTGTTGATCGCGGCGGGGTCGCCGATCGGCTCGTCCAGGTGGTACGTCATCCGCGGCAGCAGGTCGAGCACGTTCGGGGCGATCTCGATCTCGTGCAGATCGACGCCGAACCGCTCGGCCACCTGCCGGGCGTAGCGCAGGTCGTCGGGCATCGCCTCGAACCTGGCGTCCTCGGCGCGGAACCCGATCGTGTAGGCGGAGATCCCGGGCCGGTCGCGGGCCGCCAGCGCGGTCAGATAGCTGGAGTCCAGCCCGCCGGAGAGGAACGTCGCCACCGGCACGTCGGAGAGCAGGTGGCGCCGGGTCGACTCCTCGACGACGGCGGCGAGGTCCGGCCGCTCGCCGCTCCGGGCCCGCTCCCGGCCCGCGGCGGCGACGTCCCGCAGGTTCCAGAACCGGCCGCGCTCCACCCGGCCGTCGGGCCGGCACCGCAGCCAGCTGCCCGGCGGCAGCTTCTCCGCCTCGCGGAACGCGCAGCGCGAGTCCGGCACCCAGTAGTACAGCAGCGAGGCCACCAGCGCCGCGTGGTCCACCTCCAGCTTCCCGCCGGTCGCGGTGGCGAGCGCCTTGAGCTCGGAGGCGAACACCAGGCCCGTGCCGCGCCGGAGCAGGAACAGCGGCTTGATGCCGAGCTGGTCGCGGGCGAGCACCAGTTCACCGGTGCGCTCGTCGAAGACCGCGAACGCGAACATGCCGCGCAGCCGCGGCAGACAGTCCGTGCCCCAGCGCCGCCAGGCCTCCAGGACCACCTCCGTGTCCGAGGTGCCGCGGAAGCGGGCCCCGGCCGACTCCAGTTCGGTGCGCAGCTCGGGCGCGTTGTACAGCTCGCCGTTGTACGACAGGGCGAGCCCGTCCGAGACCATCGGCTGGGCCCCGGTCCCGGACAGGTCGATGATGGCCAGCCGGCGGTGCCCGAGGTGCACCTCGCCCACGCCGGCCGGATGGCTGTAGCGGCCCGCCCCGTCCGGACCGCGGTGGGCGAGGACGTCGGTGAGCCGGTCGGTCACGGCCTTGCCGTCCGGCCAGTGGTACGTGCCTGCGATGCCGCACATGTGCTACCGCGCCTCCTGATCGCTGTCCGGGACCGTCGCGGCCGGCATCGAAGGCCGTTCCGCCCGGAGCCGGCCTTCCCCCACTGCCTGGACGGCGTGGGAGGTCCCCCCACCGTTGTGCCGCTTCGGCCGTTCGCCGGGGACCCGCCGCGCGAGGTGCGGACCGTCCCACAGCGTGCCGTCGGTCCGGTCACGCGGATCGGGGTCGATCAGGACCACGCCGATCACCGCGATGCGCTGGTCGGCGAGCTGCCGCGCCACGGTGTGCAGCCACGCGGTGCTGCCGTGCCCGGCCCGCACGACGAGCACCGTCCGGCTGCCGAGGTACCGCAGGTCGGTCCAGGCCGTGCCGGGCGCCACCGAGCCGACGCCGAGCCTGCGCCCCTGGTGCCCCTCGGCCGTGGCCCCTTCGCCGCTCAGCACGGTCGGGCCGCCGGTCCCCCGGTGGGCGCCCGCGAGCCGCGTGCCGGGCAGACCGTCGACGACGACCACGGGCCCGTCCGCCTCCAGCGCCCCGGCGACGTCCAGGGCGATCAGACCGGTGCCGCGCGCACAGCCCAGTTCCAGCAGGGACACCGGTTCCGCGGAGCCGCGCACGAGGCGGGTCAGGGTGGTGGTGAGCCGTTCACGTGCCGCCCGGCTCCGCCGGCGCCGCCACGACCGGGCCGACCGGCGCGGCCCGCGGCGCAGCTCCGCCAGGACGGAGGCGCCCAGGTTCGCCGCTATCTCCCGGCGCAGCACCGGGCGGTCCGCGACCACGGCGCCCACCGCGGAGAGCGCGAGCCCGAGGACGAGGCCGAGGACGAGCCCGATGGCGGCGTCGGTACCCACGGCCCTGGGCAGCGACTGCTCCACCGCGTGCGGGGCGTCCACGATCTGCGTGCCGGCGACGACCTCGGGCGTGCCGGTGAGCGCTTCCGCGGCCCGCTGGTCGAATTCGGCGATCCGCGAGTCGAGCTCGGCCCGGCGGGCGAAGAGCGACTCGATGCTCGCCGACGCCTTCGGTTCGTCGTCCGGTGAGCGGTCCCCGATCGCGCTGTTGACCTCGGCCAGCTCCTTGCGCATACGGTCGCGCTGGTCCAGCAGGGACTTGGACTCGGCCTCGGCGGCCTCCCGCATCCGCCGCACGTGGTCCGCGACGAACGTGTCGGCCAGTGCCTTGGCCCGGGCGACCGCTTCCGCGTCGCTGTCGGCCGTCACGTCGATCCGCAGCAGGTTGTTGGTCAGCCCGGTGCCCCGGTAGTCCCGCATGAAGTCCTCCGGGTTCTCCCGGGAACCGAGGGACCGCAGCGCGGCGGCGGCGATCCGCGTGGTGTCCAGCAGCTCGACATCCGTGCGGATCAGCGTTCCGGTGTCGTTGGGCTGGTCGTCCTTGTGCGCGACCAGCACCTTGGTCACCGCGGTCGGCCGGGGCGGCAGCAGGACCGCCACCGCAGCGCCGAGCAGCAGACCCAGCAGGGCCAGACAGCCCCACACCCGCCGTCGTCTGCGCACCGCCACGACCAGTGCCTGCAGGTCCAGCAGGGGAGCGGAGGCCGACGGCTGCGAAGCCGTGCCCGTCGTCGTCATGCGGCACCTCCCGTCGCGTGGTCGTGCACCGCAGCCCCTGCGGCGGCGTCCCCCCGGGACGCGTCGGCCGACGCCGACGGACGGGCGGCCCGGACCGCGCCGGCGACGACGACGCCGACGACCTCGTGCCCGCCGTCCGCGCACGCCTCGGCGACACCGGCGAGTTCCTCGGCGGTACGGGCGCCCGCGCTGAGCACGACCAGCGCCCCCGACTCGGTGTCGCGGTCGGGCACCATCGGCCGGGCCACCGAGACCTCCACCACCCGCAGCCGCGGATCGTCCCCGGCGTCGGCGGCGAGCTGTCCGGCCGCCCGGCGGGCCACCTCGTCGTCGTCCGGCACGACGACCAGCAGCCGCCGGGCCGTGGGCACCCGTTCCCGCAGGCGGGCCCGGACCCGCCGGTAGCGGAGCCGCCGGCCGACCTCGTCGCCGGAGGACCGCGGGGCCGGCAGGTCCCACCGGACGTCGACGCCCAGCAGCCGCCGGAACCGGGCCCGCGCGCCGCGCGCCTTCGGGCGGTGGGCGCGCCGGTCACCGGGTACGTCCACGGTTCCCAGCAGCGCCGTGCCCAGCGCCGCGGCGATCTCGGATTCGGAGCGCAGCCGCCGGTTCACCCGCGCCGCGGTGAGATGAGCGATGACGGCGAGCACGAAGAACAGCAGCGCACCGCCGCCGATCAGCTGCAGCCGCGTCGGCGGAGCCTCGCCGGCCGGCCGGGCCGCCGGACCCATGACGACCATGCCGGCCCGGTTGTTCGCCGGATCGGCCTCCTCCAGCTTCTGCATGGCGTCCTGCAGCGCGCTGCGCAGCTTCTCCAGCTCGGTGCGGGCCTGGACGCTTTCTACGGTCTGCCCGGGATCGGCCGCGTTGGCCAGGTCGGTGATGCGGCGGTTGGTCCGTGTCACCTGCTCCCGCAGCGCCTCCGGCCCAGCGGCGGCCTCGTCGGTGCCGGTGGTGCCGCCGGCGATCCGCGCCGCGTACGTCACGAACTGCTGGGCCATCTCGTCGGAGAGCCGCTGCGCACGCTCCGGGGTTTCGGCCGTCCCCGAGATCTTGACGATGTTCCCGTCGGCGGTCTCGGCGCTCACCCTCTCGCGCAGCTCGCTCTTGCCCACCCCGTTCCAGCGCAGCTCGTCGGCCGTTCGGTCGACCACCGCCGAGCTGGTCGCGATCTCCACCTGTGTGACCAGCTCGCGCTGCTCCCACTGCCCCGGCAGCAGGACCGAGGCCGATGCCGTGTAGCGCGGCGGGAACAGCACCGAGACGCCGTAGCCGACGAGCGCGCCCACCACGACGAGGACGGCGAGCAGCCGCCGGCGCCGTCGGAGAATTCGCCCGACCGTGACCAGGCGTATCGTGTCATCGCTCAACTGCGCGGCCTTTTCCCTGCTTTGAACCCTGTTCGGACCGGGGCGCCCGCCGACACCGGAGTGTGGTCACGGCAGGCGGCGGCGTACGCGGCGAGCAGCGCCGCCTGCGAGTTGCGCCAGGAGAGCTGTCCGGTGACCCGCTCCTGGCCGATCTTGCCCATCCGGGCGCGCTCGTCCGGATCGTCCAGTAACCGTGCGACGAGCCGGGCGAACGCCGACTCGTCGTTGGCGGGTGCGTACAGGGCGGCCTCCCCGGCGGAGACCCGCGCCTCGCGGAGGTCGAACGAGACGATCGGCCGGCCCATCGCCATGTACTCCAGGACCTTGTTCATCGTCGACACGTCGTTGAGCGGATTGCGGGGGTCGGGGGAGAGGCACACGTCCGCGGTGGAGAGGTGGCGCACCAGGTCGGCGTCCGGAATGCGCCCGGTGAACCGCACCTGCTCGCCGAGCCCCAGCGACCGGGACAGCTCCACCATCGCGTCGAAGGCGTCGCCGGAGCCGACGAACACCGCGTGCCAGTCCGTCCGACCGAGCTCGTCGCGCAGTTTCGCGAGGGCCCGCAGGGCGTAGTCGACGCCGTCCTGGGGTCCCATGACGCCCAGGTAGCACAGCAGATGGGGCTTGCCCCGCTTCAACTCCGGTTCGGGCGGCACCGGCTGGAAGCGGTCGGTCGCGGGTGCGCTGCGCACCACGAAGACGTCGTCGGGGCGGCGGCCGCCCCGGCGTATCGCGACGTCCTTGTAGCTCTCGTTCGTGGCGAGCACGACGTCCGCGGCCCGGTAGGTCCACCGTTCCAGCGCGCACACGGCGCGGTAGAGCAGGTCCTTGCCGCGGCCGAACCGGGACAGGTACAGCTCGGGTATCAGGTCGTGCTGGTCGAAGACGAACCGCGCACCGCGCCTCTTCAGCCACAAGGCCGGCAGGAACAGCAGGTCCGGCGGGTTGCAGGCATGGACCACGTCGACCGGGCCGACCCGGCGGGCCAGCCGGGCCGTGTGCCAGAGCGCCGCCCCGTACTCACGCAGGTAGCCGGCCGGGCCTCCGGTGGCGGCGCGCAACGGGTAGCGGTGGATGTGCACCCCGTCGACGACCGCTTCCGGCTCCGTGTCCCGCTTGCTGCCCCGGGGGCAGATGACGTGCACGTCCCAGCCCGCGTCGCGCAGGGTCGTCGCCTCCTGCCAGACCCGCCGGTCGAAGGGCACCGACAGGTTCTCCACCAGGATCAGGGCGCGCCGACCCGGCCGGTCGCCGGCTGTGCCACCGAACGGCGCTTCACCAGACGTCGTGTCACCAAGCAAGGCCCATGTACCCCGGTTCGGTCCGGCGCGCGTCGGCGTCGGGAAGGTGGATGAGGTCGATCAGCAGCGGCCCGGCGCCGTGGGGCAGCGCCGACAGCACGGCCGGATCCCTGGTCCCGACCAGGCACACCTCGGCGTGGTCGAGGACCTCGTCGACGGAGTCCGCGAGCAGTTGGGCGAGGTGCGGCAGCCGGGTCTCGACGTACTCGCGGTTCGCGCCGAGCAGCCGGGACAGGCTCACGTTGGCGTCGTGGATTTTGAGGTCGTAGCCCTTGCCGAAGAGGCGCTCCGCCAGTTCTACGAGCGGACTCTCGCGGAGGTCGTCGGTGCCGGGTTTGAAGGACAGTCCGAACATCCCCACCCGGCGCTTCCCGGTGCGCTCCACCAGCTCGACCGCGCGCTCCAGGTGCGCGGAGTTGGAGGGCAGCACGTGGGAGAGGATGGGCACCGACACGTCGGCCCGCTGTGCCGCGTGGACCAGGCTCCGCAGGTCCTTGGGCAGGCAGGAGCCGCCGAAGGCGAAACCGGGCCGCAGGTAGGCGGGGCTGATGTTCAGCTTGCGGTCGGCCAGGAACACGTCCATCACCTGGTGCGAGTCCACCCCGAGTGCCTGGCACACCGCGCCCAGCTCGTTCGCGAAGCCGATCTTGAGGCCGTGGAAGGCGTTGTCGGCGTACTTGATCGCCTCGGCCGTCGCGACCGGCACCCGGAACACCTCGCCGGGCAAGCTGTCGTACAGGGCCAGCACCGCGTCGCCGCTGGCCGGGTCGAGTTCGCCGATGACGGTCTTGGGCGGGTCGAAGAAGTCCCGCACGCTCGTGCCCTCGCGCAGGAACTCCGGGTTGACCGCGACCCCGAAGTCCACCCCGGCGGTGCCGCCGACGTACTTCTCCAGGATCGGCACCAGCAGGTTCGTGCAGGTGCCGGGGAGCATGGTGCTGCGGAACACCACGGTGTGCCGCCCGCCGCCCCCGCCCCGTTCGGCCAGCGCGGCGCCGATCTCCTCGGTGACGCGTTCCAAGTACGTGGTGCACAGGCTGCCGTTGGGCTCCGACGGGGTGCCCACGCAGATCAGGGATATCTCGCTCTCCATGATCGCCTCGCGGACGTCGCCGGTGGCGCGCAGTGCTCCGCTGCCCACGACCTCGGCGATCAGCTCGCCGATCCGCTCCTCGACCACCGGGGCCTTGCCGTCGTTGACCAGGTCGACCTTCACCTGGTTCACATCCACCCCGACGACCTGGTGCCCCATGCCGGCCAGGCACGCGGCCGACACGCAGCCCACGTAGCCGAGGCCGAAAACGCTGACCCTCATGACCCGTTCCTCCCCCCAGGCAGGCCTTGACGGCCTGCGGTCCGCGCGACGGGCCGGCGGCCCCCGCGCATCAGTACGCCCCCTGTCCGTGGACCACCGCACGCAGCGTCTTCCACAGGATCACCGTGTCCAGGGCGAGCGACCAGTCCTCCACGTACCGCAGGTCCAGCCGGACGGCCTCCTCCCACGGCAGGTCGCTGCGTCCGCTGATCTGCCACAGACCGGTGAGGCCGGGCTTGACCAGCAGCCGTCTTCGGATGTCCGGGCCGTAGGCGGCGGACTCCTCGGGCAGCGGCGGCCGCGGTCCCACCAGCGACATCGATCCGGCGAGCACGTTGAAGAGCTGCGGCAGTTCGTCGACCGAGTAGCGGCGCAGCACCGCCCCGACCCGGGTGACCCGCGGGTCCCGGCGGAGCTTGAACAGCAGGCCCGCGCCCTCGTTGCGGTCGGCCAGCGCGGCACGTGCCCCGTCGGCCCCCGCGACCATGGTGCGGAACTTGAGAATGGTGAACTCGCGGCCGTCCTTGCCGACCCGGCGCTGGCGGTAGAACGCCCCGCCCCTGCTGTCCACCAGGACGAGCAGCGCGACGAACAGCATCAGGGGCGCGAACAGTGTCAGCAGGACAGCCGCGCCCAACCGGTCGACGACCGCCTTGACCGCGCGCCGGCCCCCGGTGAAGGTCGGCATGCTGACCCGCAGCAGCGGGATACCGAGCACCGCGTCGACGTGCAGCCGCGGGCCGGCCACCTCCATCAGGACGGGAGCGACGACCATCTCGGCGTCGCTGCCCTCCAGGTTCCAGGCCAGCCGTTGCAGGCGGTGCGGTGACCAGTGCGGGTCCGGGGTGACCGCGACCACCCGGTAGCCGTCGCGGCGGACGTGGTGGGCGACGTGCTCCAGCGGGCCGACGACCGGCACTCCGTCCAGTTGGTCGCCCTCGAGCCCGTCGTCCGTCGTGCACACCGCGTCCACCCGCCAGCCGAGGTGCGGGAACCGCCGGGTCCGGGCGATCAGATCGCGCACCGTGGCCGGACTTCCGGCGGCGAGCACGGGTCTGAGGCAGCGCCCCTGCTTGCGCTGTCTGTGCAGCCGGACGCGCAGCGCGTAGCGCGCGACCATGATGAAGATCGCGATCGCGGGAACGGCGACGAAGATCCAGAGTTTGATGTTGCGCGAGGTGAGGGCGATTCCGCCGAGCGCCAGCACGACGGTCGCCATGAACAGTGAGCGGCCGAGCCGACGGAATTCCTCGGCGCCCTGGCCGAGCACGGCCGGTGACCACGACCGGCTCACCGCGAGGGCGCCCAGCACCAGCAGCCAGGTGCCGAACGCGAGAATTCCCCATTTCTCGTGCCAGTTGGCCGCGTCCCGGACCCCGAAGAAATTGCCGATGCCCGCCACCACGACAGCGGTGGTCACGGTATCGCTGGTGATCACGGTACGGCGGTACCGGTGCTCCCAGTCGCTCGCGAGCCGGCTGGTTGCCCCGTCCGCCAACTGCCCGCGCGCAGACGGAAACGGGCTGACCAATCCCCCTTGCCGCACAGAACCCCCCAGGTTCCCAGTGGTTCGACGTGTTCGCCTAGCACTGTTCCTCCCCCTCGGGAGGCCCCCGCCTCCCGCGCCGCGCTGTTCCTCCCCACGGACGGCCCCCCGGCCTGTCCGCGCACAACGTTCCGGCTATGTCACATCAATACGAGCAATACACAGTGACAGCAGCAGACCCCCCTGCCCCCGACCTAAAGATCATTACCGGTCGCCTCGTGCCTGAACAGCTGAAGCACGGTCAATCTAGACCATCGGGGCCACTGTGTAGAGGGGATGTGTGTAATTCGTGCTCACGCTTTGGGAGTTGATCAAGCAACCTGTGAATGTCCACCGATGCCTTCGCGCCACCACGTAATGCGGGGTGTCGAGTTGGACGGCCATTCTTCCGCTTCCGGCGCGGGCCAGACCGATGGTTCACGCCATGCGGGGGGGTCGAGTGCCCGGTCCCCGGCTCCGCCTTTGACGCCACCGCCGGTTCAGGTCGCGAGCAGGTGTTCCCGGCCGAACATGGCCGCGGCGGCCCGCGCGGTCGGCGTTCCGGAGTCCAGGTCCGCGCCTGCCCGACGCAGTACCGCTACGACGTCGTCGGCGCCCTTGAACAGGGCGCCGGCAATGGGGGACTGGTCGCGGTCGTTGCGGAGGTCCGGGTCGGCGCCGTGCCGGATCAGGGTCCGCACAGTGTCGGCGTGACCGTGGTAGGCGGCGAGCATGAGGAGGGAGTTGCCCGCGGGGTCCCGTACGTCGACCGGCAGCCCGTGCTGTACGAACTCCACCAACTGGTCGGTGCCGCCCTCGCGGGCCAGATCCATGGCGATGGCGACCACGCGCTCCGTCTGCTCGGGAGTCAGTCCACCGCTGTTGTGCATGTCCATGAAGTAGTTCTCCGTGGCGGTACGCCCGTACCGGCGCGGGCACCTCTCGGGTGCCCGTGCCGGTACGGTGCGGATTACCGCGTGTGTCGCTGACCGGCCGGATCAGAGGTTGCCGGCGGCCAGGGCCTCGATCGCCTTGCGGACGCCCGCGCCGTAGGCCGGGTCGGCCTGGGTGCAGTTGCCGATGTGGCGCTCGATGGTCTGCGCCGAGGCACCGTCGATGGCGCGTGCCGTGTTCTCGAACAGAACCTGCTGCTGCTCCGGGCTCATCTGCCGGAACAGGTTGCCGGGCTGCTCGAAGTAGTTGTCGTCGTCCTCGCGGTAGTTGAACCGGTCGGCGACGGCGCCCACGGCCTGGGCCGGGTCGCGGTAGGCCGGCTGCTCCTGCCAGCGCCCGTAGGAGTTGGGCTCGATGCCCGGGGTGGCTCCCTGGTTGCCGTCGACGCGCATGGCGCCGTCGCGGTGGTAGGAGTTCACCGGGTTCTTCGGGGCGTTGACCGGGATCTGGTGGTGGTTGACGCCGAGGCGGTAGCGCTGGGCGTCGCCGTAGGAGAAGAGGCGGCCCTGCAGCATCCGGTCGGGGGAGAAGCTGATGCCCGGGACCACGTTGGCCGGGCTGAAGGCGGCCTGCTCCACGTCCGCGAAGTAGTTGTCGGGGTTGCGGTTGAGCTCCCACTCGCCGACCTCGATCAGCGGGTAGTCCTTCTTCGACCAGACCTTGGTGAGGTCGAAGGGGTGGAAGCGGTAGTTCTCGGCGTCGGCCTCCGGCATGACCTGGATGAACAGCTTCCACTTCGGGAAGTCGCCGTCCTCGATCGCGTCGAAGAGGTCACGCTGGTGGGATTCGCGGTCCCTGCCGACCAGGGCCTCGGCCTCGGCGTCGGTGAGGTTCTTGATGCCCTGCTGGGTGCGGTGGTGGAACTTGACCCAGAACCGCTCGCCCTCGGCGTTGATCAGGCTGTACGTGTGCGAGCCGAACCCGTGCATGTGCCGGTAGGAGGCCGGGATGCCGCGCTCCGACATCACGATCGTGACCTGGTGCAGGGCCTCGGGGAGGTTGGTCCAGAAGTCCCAGTTGTTCTCGGCGTTGCGCAGGTTGGTGCGCGGGTCGCGCTTCACCGCGTGGTTGAGGTCCGGGAACTTCAGCGGGTCGCGGAAGAAGAAGACCGGGGTGTTGTTCCCGACCAGGTCCCAGTTGCCCTCGTCCGTGTAGAACTTCACGGCGAAGCCGCGGATGTCGCGCTCGGCGTCGGCGGCACCGCGCTCACCGGCGACGGTGGAGAACCGGGTGAACAGCGGGGTCTTCTTGCCGATCTCGGAGAAGATCTTCGCGCTGGTGTACCGGGTGATGTCGTGGGTGACCGTGAAGGTGCCGAAGGCGCCCGAGCCCTTGGCGTGCATCCGGCGCTCCGGGATGACCTCCCGGTCGAAGTGCGCGAGCTTCTCCAGGAACCACACGTCCTGCAGGAGCATCGGGCCGCGCGGGCCGGAGGTCAGGGAGTTCTGGTTGTCGGGAACCGGTGCACCGGCGACCGTCGTCAGCGGCTTCTGGTTGTTCTCAGGCAAGGCTTGCTCCTCGGTGTGGTTCTTCGCAGCCACCACCCTACCTTGGACAGGATCTAAGGCAAGGCGACATCTAGAGCAATATTCGCTCTTGAATTGATGCCGAAGCCTGCTAGGGTGCCGCGCCCCGCCGGGACGGGGGCCGCCAGGCTCGGCCACTCCGGCCTTGCGGCACCCCCGAGCCGGTCCGTTCTCATCCCTTCGGGGCCTTCAGGGAGCCGTCCCCCGCGGACACCGACACAGTGGTTCCTGTGGTCCCGAGCCACCCGGCTCCGGAAGGAAGAGAGGCGTGCGCATGAAGATCGCGGTCATCGGCGGGACGGGGCTGATCGGCTCGCAGGTCGTCAAGGACCTGAACGCGGCCGGGCACCAGGCGGTGCCCCACTCCCAGTCCACCGGCGTCGACGTCGTCAGCGGCAAGGGAGTGGACGACGCGGTCGAGGGAGCCGAGGTCGTGGTCAACCTGACGAACTCCCCGACCTTCGACGACGCCTCACCGGCCTTCTTCCGGACGTCGATGGACAACCTGCTGGCCGCCGCGCGGCGGGCCGGGACGGGGCACTTCGTGATCCTCTCCATCGTCGGTGTCGACCGGGTGCCGGCGCTGGACTACTACCGTGCGAAGACGCTCCAGGAGGAGGTCCTCAGGGAGGGCCCCGTCCCGTACTCGATCGTGCGCGCCACCCAGTTCATGGAGTTCATGGAGGCGGTCCTGTCCTGGACCGCCTCCGACGACTCCGTCCGGCTGCCCGCGACGCCGATCCAGCCGATCGCCGCGAAGGACGTGGCGGCCGCGGTCGCGGACGTCGCCGTGGGCCCTCCGCTGAACGGCATCCGCAACATCGGCGGACCGGAGGTGTTCCCCCTGGACGAGCTGGGCCGCCTGACCCTGGCCCACAAGGGCGACGCGCGAACGGTCGTCACCGATCCGGGTGCCGGCATGTTCGGGGCGGTCGAGGGAGACGTCCTGACCGACCTGGACGCCCACCTGGCCCCCACCCGGTACGCCGACTGGCTCTCCTGAATGCCCGAGCGTGCCGGCCACGGCCCGACCGGCGACGCCGCGCCGAAAGGAATCCTGCGGCACCGGCCGGAGCGGTGGCTGTTCAAGGGAATCTACGGCCTGGTACTGGCCAGCGCGCTGGTCGCGGCGCTGGACGTGCCGGGCGAAGCGGCCAACCCCGGCCAGGACGCGCTGTGGGTACTGCTCACGGCGCTGACGTCGGGCGCCGCCCACGGGTACGCGCACGTCATCGCCCAGCGTGCGTCCGGCGACGGGACGGCCGGACCGAGCAGGCTGCGCGCGGTGCTCGCCGAGTGGCCGCTGGCCGTCGCCGTGCTGCCGACCGTGATGATGCTGCTCGCCGCCGAGGCCGGGTGGTGGGCGGAGGAAGCGGCCGCCGACACGGCCCTGGTGCTCAACACCGTCCTGCTCTTCGCCCTGGGCACCTCGGCGGCCCGCACCGCCGGGCTCGGCCGGCTGTCCTCCTGCCGGGCCGGGGCCCTGGACATGCTGATCGGCCTGGTGATCATCGCCGCGGACGCCCTGATCGAGTAGCGGGCGTGCCCCGCTCGCACACCACCGGCCCGGTGCGCAGCGCCGGCCCGTGCGGGCCGCGGCGCTGCCCCTCCTCGCGCACGCCCTTCCCGCCGGGCCCGACGCCCCCCGCCGTCACTCGGCCGTGTCCCGGGCCTCGCTGTCGCCGCCCTCGCGCTGGTGGCCGCGGCGGGCGTCGCGGTCGAAGATGCCCAGGATCTCGCAGGGGCCGCCGGCGGTGCCGATCGCGTGCGGCATCATCGTGGGGAACTCGGCTGCCTGGTGGGTCTCGACGCGGAAGCGGCGGTGGCCGAGCATGAGGACCGCCGTGCCGGACAGGACCACGAGCCATTCGCGCCCCGGGTGGGCACGCATGCGCGCCGGATTCTCGGGCGGCGGCTGGGTCATGCGCTGACGCACCACGGTCATGCCGGGATCGCCCTTCACCGGCCAGCGCATCAGGCCGTGGGTGCTGTCGATCATCGGACTGGTGATGACGTCGTCGTCGGCCGTCTCCACGAGCTGGTCCAACGTGGTGTCCAGGGCGCGGGCCAGAGTGACCAGCTGATCCAGGGCCAGGCGGCGCCGGCCGTTCTCGATGCGGCTCAGCGAGGACTGGCTGAGCTTGGCACGCCCGGCCAGCTCCTCCAGGGACCAGCCCTGCGCGACCCGCAGGGCGCGGATGCGTTTGCGTACGAGGCTGTCCAGATCTCCATCTTCTTGCGTCATGAGCAACATCGTATGCCTCGAACGCAACGCGGGCTTAGCTTCGGACGCAGTCGAGCCGCACTTCCCCGACACCCTCCACGCCCCGTCGGGCGGCGGCATGCCCTGCGAAAGGAACCCATGAGCACCAGCCCACCCGTACGGGCCCCCGAAGCCGACGGCGGAAACACCCCCGACGCGCGTCGACTGCGCACGATCCTGATCGCCGTCTCCGTCGCGCTGATGGCCGTCGTCGCCGCGGTGTCCGGTCTGAACGTCGCGCAGACCCACATGGCCGTCGAGTTCGACGCCTCCCAGAACACGGTCCTGTGGATCATCAACATCTACACGCTCGCCCTGGCCGCGCTGCTGCTCCCGCTCGGGGCCGTCGGCGACCGACTGGGCCGCAAGCCCATGCTCGTCGCCGGTCTGGGTGTCTTCGGTGCGGCGAGCGTCCTCGCCGCACTGGCCCCCTCGGCCGAGGTCATGCTGGCCGCCCGCGTGGCCGGCGGTGTCGGCGCCGCGATGATCATGCCCGTGACCCTTGCCGTGATCACCTCCACCTTCCCCGAGGAGCAGCGCGGCAAGGCGATCGGCGTGTGGACCGGTGTCGCCGGAGGCGGCGGCATCCTGGGCATGTTCCTCTCCGCCCTCCTCGTCGACGTCGCCGACTGGCGGCTGCTGTTCGTCCTCCCGGTGGTCCTGGTCCTCGTGGCCCTGGCCATGGCGCTGAAGTCGGTCCCCGACTCCCGCGAGACCGCTGCCCACCGGTTCGACACGGGCGGAGCGCTGATCTCCACCGTCGCCGTGACCGGCCTCATCTTCGTCCTCCAGGAAGGCCCCGAACGCGGCTGGACCAACCCGGTGACGCTGACCGGCCTCGTCGTCGGCATCACCGCCGCCGTCGGCTTCGTCGCCTGGGAACTGCGCCGCCGCACCGCCGCGCTGCTGGACGTGCGCCTGTTCCGGGAGCGCGGCCTGGCGGGCGGCTCGATCACGCTCCTGGTGGTCTTCGGCGTCCAGGCGGGCATCGCCGTGGTCCTCTTCCCGTACTTCCAGGCCGTGCTCGGCTGGTCGGGCCTGCTCTCCACGGTGGCGCTGATGCCCATGGCCGTCATGATGATGGCGACCTCCGGCCTCGCCCCCATGCTCGCCGCACGGGTCGGTTCCCGTACGACCATGGCGACGGGCATCGCCCTGGCCGGGGCCGGCCTCGCGCTCATGGCCCTGTTCGTCTCCGTGGACGACGGATACCTGACCATCCTGCCCGGCATGCTGGCCATGGGCATAGGCATGGGCCTGTCGATGACCCCGTCCACCGAGGCCATCACCGGCTCCCTGCCGCGCGGGAAGCAGGGCGTCGCGTCCGCGCTCAACGACGTCACCCGCGAGTTCGGCACCGCACTCGGTGTCGCCCTGCTGGGGGCGCTGCTCGCCACCGGCTACCGCAGCGCCGTCGACGGACGGCTGGACGGCATTCCCCAGGGGCCCGCGGACAGCGCCCGGGAGGGCGTGGCCAACGCCGTCGAGGCCGCGGGCAGCGCCGGTCCGTACGGCCCGCACCTGCTGCACGCCGCCCAGCAGTCCTTCGTCGACGGCTGGCAGCAGGCCATGTGGGCCGGTGTGGCCGTCATGGGCGTCCTGTTCGTCTACGTCGCGTTCCGCGGGCCCGGCAGAACGGCACCCGCGGACGCGGACGAACCGGAGGCGGCCGAGGCTCTCACCGGCCCGTGACACGGGCGAGTCAGCGGTCCCGGGAGAGTTCGAGGAGTTCGGCGAAGACGCCCCCGGCGTTGACCAGGTCGTCGTAACGGCCCTGCTCGGTGATCCGGCCGTGCTCCATGACGACGATGTGATCCGCGATCCTCGTGTTCTCCGGGCGGTGGGTGACCACGATGGTGATGCGCCTTCAGTCGCGGTCGCGACCCGACGTTCCGCGCGTGTCGGTGGGTGGCGGATGCCCGGACCCGTGTGGGGCAACAGCCGTGCGGAGCATGGAGGTTGGCCGAACCGCCGACGCCGTCGCACACGGCGGTGGCCGGGCCCGGAGAACGCCGCAGCGACTACGCTGCCTCCACCGGCGCAGCCGGCCATCGGTACGACAGGGGGAGGGGCCGTGGGGCGACCGCTACTGTTCCTGGACGTGGACGGGCCCCTCAACCCGTACGCGGCCAAGCCGCACAAGCGACCGCCCGGGTACACCACCGTCCGAGTGCCCTGGGACGGCCTGGACCGCGAGGGACACCGGTCTCCTCCGGTGCGCCGCCGCCCCCTGCGGGTCTGGCTCGATCCGCGGCACGGGGCACAACTGCTCCGGCTCGACTACGAACTGTGCTGGGCCACCACGTGGATGGCGGACGCCAACCGCTGGATCGCCCCCGTCGTCGGCCTCCCCGAACTCCCGTTCGTCGACTTCGCGGACGCCCTGCTCCAGGACCGCCCCGACGGGGTCCACTGGAAGACCGCCCCGCTCGTGGAGTACGCCGACGGACGCCCCTTCGCCTGGGTGGACGACGAACAGGGCGACCCCGACCGGGCCTACGTGACCACCCATCACCGAGCGCCTGGACTTCTGCATCACGTCAATCCCCGGATCGGGCTGCGCGACGACGACTTCCGGGCGCTCGCCGACTTCGCCCGCGGCTGCCCGACGCCGGAGCGAGGGATGCGCGAAGGGCAGTAGGAAGGCGGCCTCAGTCCTCGATCCAGCCGTGGCCCTCGCTGAACTTCAGGAGCGCGCCGCGGATGGTGAGGATCTGCTCCGCGGTCAACTGCGGACTGGCGGTCAGCAGCAGTTCCGTCACGTCACGCCGGTACTCGTCCGAACTCAGCACATCGCACAGCGGTTGGCCGTTCTCGTCGGACATCGCCACCCTCGGCGCCGGCTCCTGGTGGCGCCGCGCGGGCTTGTGCCGCTCTCCCTCGGGGAGCCGGATGCCCGAGGCCTTCAGCCCTCGCTCACCGCTCTCCACCTCGAACTCCACGACCAGCCCGGAGCGCACGTACTCCTCGGGGATGAGCAGATCGTTCACGTGCAGGAAGATGTCCTCGCCGCCGTCTTCCGGCGCGATGAACCCGTAGCCCCGCGTACTGTCGAAACGCACCACACGACCCGCGACCATGCGGACCCCCAACCTCTGAAAACCCCACCCGTCCGGAGCCCTTCCCCGGAACCGTGTGCATGCTATCGGGTGCCGTCCGCCAGGCGGTCGGCACACCGCACCGCGCCGGTGGAACGAACTGCCGGCGCCGCGGCGTACGGAAGTTACCGGCGCGACACGTCTTGACCCCCATGATCGCCTCGGCTTACCGTTCCCGCGTTTGAACCGGATTGAAACGATTCAATCGAGGAATTCCTCTCCGAACCCTGGGGCGCACTCATGCACGAACTCGTCTCGCAGCGTGGCGGGATGTCCCGGCGCGCGGTGCTGGCCGCCGCCGTGACCGCGGGGGTGACCGCCACCGCCGTCACCGCCTCGCCCGGCGCCGCCGCCCTCCCCACCGGCCCGGCCGCCGACCGGGCCTCCGGCCCGGCCCGGTGGTTCACCGACCCCGCCCGGTCGGTGCGCCCGAAGTTCCGCTGGTGGTGGCCGGACGGCATGGTCGACCCCGACGAGGTGGCCCGCGAGATCGACCAGATCGCGGACGCCGGTTTCGGCGGAGCCGAGATCGCCGCCGTCCACCACAGCATCCGGGACAAGTCGCTCCTGGACACCGCCCACCACGGCTGGGGCAGCAGACCCTGGCGCGACGGCGTCGAGGCCGCCCTGCGCCGGGCCGTGCGACGCGGCCTGACCGTCGACCTCACCCTGGGCCCGAGCTGGCCCGTGGCCGTCCCCGGAGTGACCCCCGACGACGAGGCCGCCGCCCAGGAACTCGCCCACGGGCACACCGCACTGGCCGCCGGGGCCACGTACCGCGGCCCCGTGCCCGCACCCGTCCACGAGGCCGCGACCGGCGTCCGCGCCCAGCGCCTCCTCGCGGTCCAGGCCGCCCGCGTCGACCCCGCCAACTCCACCCGCAAGGAGACCGGCCTCGACCCCGACAGCGTCCGCGACCTCACGGACACCGTCACCGACGGCGGCCTGACCTGGACGGCACCCGCGGACGGCGAGTGGATGCTGATCTCCTACTGGCAGCGGGGCTCGGGACAGCAGCCGGAATCGGGGCCGCACTCCGCACCGGCCGCCTTCGTGGTGGACCACTTGAGTGCGGCGGGCACCACGGCCGTCACCGACTACTGGGAACGGCACGTCCTCACCGGTTCACTGCGACGTCTGCTCAAGGCCGCGGGCGGCGCCTTCTTCGAGGACTCGGTGGAACTGGAGTCCGAGGGCCTGGTCTGGACGGCGCGCCTGCCCGAGGCCTTCGAACAGCGCACGGGCCGACCACTGCTGCCCTGGCTGCCCGCCCTCGTCCTCGACGACAGCAACCAGGTGTTCGCGTTCGAGGCCCAGCTGACCCGGCAGATCCGGCACGACTTCTGGGCCACGGTCTCCGACCTGTTCAACCGGCACCACGTGGGCGCGCTCAAGGGCTGGGCGCACTCCCTCGGCATGACCCTGCGCGCCCAGCCGTACGGCCTGCAGACCGACGCCATCGCCACCGCGGCGATCCTCGACATCGCGGAGGGGGAGTCCCTCGGCTTCAAGAACCTGGACGACTACCGGTGCCTGGCCGGCGGCCGCGACATGGCCGGGCACACCGTGCTCTCCTGCGAGGCGGGTGCCTACAACGGCTCGGCCTACGGCACCACGTGGGACCGCGTGCTG
Organism: Streptomyces rubrogriseus; assembly: GCF_027947575.1. Taxonomy (NCBI): domain Bacteria; kingdom Bacillati; phylum Actinomycetota; class Actinomycetes; order Kitasatosporales; family Streptomycetaceae; genus Streptomyces; species Streptomyces rubrogriseus. The sequence goes on from NZ_CP116256.1 coordinate 3,988,999, forward strand.
CGCACCATGGGCGGGGCCTACGCGGCGGGCGTCAACCAGACCGTGATGCACGGCTTCTCCTACGCGAGTGCCCCGGAGGCCCAGTGGCCCGGCTTCGCCGCGTTCAGCCCCTACAACGGAGCGCCGGGATACGGCGAGTCGTGGGGGCCGCGGCAGCCGACCTGGCGGCACGCCGGGGACATCGCCGGCTACCTCGGACGCGTCCACGCCGTCCTGCAGTCGGGCACCGCCCGCGCGGACGTCGCCGTCTTCCGGCAGACCGGCTACACGGCCACGGGCATCGGCGCGTCCTGGTTCACCTCGACCGGTGTCCCGCTCGGCTGGACGCACCAGTTCCTCAGCGGCCCGCTCCTCGACCTGCCGAACGCGACGGTCTCCGGCGGCCGGCTCGCCCCCGAAGGACCGGCCTACAAGGCGCTCTTCGTCGAGGGCGACTTCTTCTACGGCTCCACCCCGACCCTCGCCCTCGACGACGCCCGCAGGATCCTCGGATTCGCGCAGGCCGGGCTGCCCGTGGTGCTCCTCGGCGCCTTCGACCAGGCGCTGACCCCGGGCGTGCCGGCGACCGGTGAGACCGAGCGGCTGCGCGACGTCCTCGCCCGCCTGCTCGCGCTGCCGGGCGTCGTCCGGGTCACCGAGAAGACCGCGGTCGGCGACGCCCTCGCCGAGCTCGGTGTCACCCCGGACGTACGGCACTCCGTACCCTCGACGCTCCTGAACGCCCACCGGGCCACGGCGGACGCCGACTACTACTACCTGGTCAACGGCAAGCACGCCGAGACCGTCAAACCGCCCGTGGCCGCGATCGACCACGACGTCACACTGCGCCGCACGCGAGGCGGCGACGCGGTGCCGTACCTCCTCGACCCCTGGACGGGCCGGGTGGTACGGGTGGGCCGGTACACCCAGGACGGCCGGGACGTGACCCTCCGGGTCGCCCTGCGACCGGGCCAGACGCTCGTCGTCGCGCTGGGACGGCCGGGACTCCTCGGCGACCGGCACGGCAACCGCCCGCACGCCCTCTCCTCGGAGGCCGACGAGGTGCTGTTCACCGAACGCGGCCTCACCGTACGGGCCGCCGCGGCCGGCACCTACCGCACGCGGCTGTCCCGGGGGCGGACCGTCACCACCACCCTCCCCGCGGTCCCCGGCCCGATCGAACCGGGCCGCTGGCGCGTCGAGGTCGAGGACTGGCGTCCCGGTGACCGCCCGACCCGCACCGAGAAGGAACGCCGCACCCTGACGCTCGACACCCTGCTGCCCTGGTCGAGCATCCCGGAACTGGAGGACTGCGCGGGCATCGGCCGCTACCGCACCACGGTCACCCTCCCCGGCGACTGGAGCGCGGCCCACGGCGCACTCCTGGAGCTGGGGCAGGTGGCCGACACCTTCCGGGTGCGCGTCAACGGCCGCGACGCGGACCCGGTCGACCGGCTCGGCCCCGTCGTCGACGTGGGTCCGCTGCTGCGCAGGGGCGCGAACACCATCGAGATCGAGGTCGCGACGCCCCTCGTCAACCGGCTCCGGGTGAGCCGCCCGGAGGTCTTCGGCGGGCTCACCCGCCAGGAGTACGGGCTGGTGGGACCGGTCCGGCTGGTCCCGTACGCGCAGCGGACGGTCTGACTCCGACCGGATTGAACGATTCAAAATGACGCGGACGGTGCCCAGGCCCGTCCGCGTCGAGTCATGCCCGCTCAGCGTCCGCCGACTTGTGCTGCCAAGGGACTTATGAGGCGTCAGCCGGTTCTTGTGAGAACCCTTGACGCTCCTGGTGGTGCCACTTAGCGTCTCCGTCGAATCGAGTAAAACGATTCAATCGAAGGGAGCTGAGCCCCGCACCATGCCCGCACCGCACAGCAGACCCGTCCCCTCCCGACGCCAGGTCCTGTTCACCGCGTCGGCCGCCGCGGCCGCCACCGCGATCCCGACCGCACCCGCCGGGGCGGCCCCCACCGCACCCGCCGCGCCGAGCCCCGTCGAGCGCCGCCGCGGCACCCCGGCCGACGGACGGCACGCGGCGCCCACGCCCCGCGCTGGACGCCTTCCCGCTCTCGGCCGTCCGCCTCCTCGACAGCCCCTTCCGCGCCAACATGCGGCGCACCTGCGCGTACCTCCTCTTCGTGGACCCCGACCGGCTGCTGCACACCTTCCGGCTCAACGCCGGCCTGCCCTCCTCGGCCGAGCCCTGCGGCGGCTGGGAGGCCCCCGACGTCCAACTGCGCGGCCACACCACCGGACATCTCCTCAGCGCCCTGGCCCAGGCACACGCGAGCACCGGCGAGCGTGCCTATGCGGACCGGGCCCGGCTGCTCGTCTCGGCGCTGGCCGAGTGCCAGCGGGCGGCGCCCGCGGCCGGGTTCAGCCGCGGCTACCTCTCGGCGTTCCCGGAATCGGTCTTCGACCAGCTGGAGGCCGGGGGCAAGCCCTGGGCGCCGTACTACACCCTGCACAAGATCATGGCCGGTCTCCTCGACCAGTACCGGCTCAGCGGGAACCGGGAGGCGTTCGACGTCCTGCTGGAGATGGCCGCCTGGGTCGAGGCCCGTACGGCCCCGCTCTCGCGCGAGCGGATGCAGAGCGTGCTCAAGGTCGAGTTCGGCGGCATGAACGACGTCCTCGCCCGGCTCCACCTGGAGACCGGCGACCCGGTGCACCTGCGCACCGCACGCCGCTTCGACCACGACGAGCTGTACACACCGCTCGCCGCGGGCCGCGACGAACTCGCCGGGCGGCACGCCAACACCGAGATCGCCAAGGTGGTCGGTGCCGTACCGGCCTACGAGGCCACCGGCGACCGGCGCTACCTGGACATCGCCGACACCTTCTGGACCACCGTCGTACGCCACCACTCGTACGCCATCGGCGGCAACTCCAACCAGGAACTCTTCGGACCGCCGGACGAGATCGCGAGCCGGCTCTCGGAGGTCACCTGCGAGAACTGCAACAGCTACAACATGCTCAAGCTCGGCCGGGACCTCTTCCGCCACGACCCCGAACGCACCGAGTACCTGGACCACTACGAGTGGACGCTGTACAACCAGATGCTCGCCGAGCAGGACCCCGACTCGGCGCACGGCTTCGTCACCTACTACACGGGGCTGTGGGCGGGCTCGCGGCGCGAACCGAAGGGCGGCCTCGGCTCGGCCCCCGGCAGCTACAGCGCGGACTACGACAACTTCTCCTGCGACCACGGCACGGGCCTGGAGACGCACACCAAGTTCGCCGACACCGTCTACTTCCGCACACCCGGCACCCGCAGGCCCGCGCTCCACGTCAACCTGTTCATCCCCTCCGAAGTGCGCTGGGACGAACTGGGCGTGACGCTCCGCCAGGAGAGCGACATGCCCACCGGCGACCGCACCCGTCTGACCGTCACCGGGGGAGAGGCCCGGTTCTCGCTGCGGATCCGCGTGCCCGGCTGGCTGGCGGGGAGCGATCGCCACGCCGAGCTGACGGTGAACGGCCGACGCGCCGGCGGACGCCTCGAACCGGGCACCTACGCGACGGTGACACGTCGCTGGCGGACCGGGGACCGCGTCGAACTGGTCCTGCCCCGCACTCCCGTCTGGCGCCCGGCTCCCGACAATCCGCAGGTCAAGAGCGTGTCGTACGGCCCGCTCGTCCTGGCGGGCGGCTACGGGGACACGCCGCTCGCCACGCTGCCCGCCATCCGCCCCGAGACGCTGCGCCGCACATCGGGCGAGCCGACCCGGTTCACGGCCCTGGCGGACGGCCGGCAGGTCCCCCTACGCCCCTTCCACGAGATCCACCACCAGCGCTACAACGTGTACTGGTCCGTCGCACCGCCGCCCGCACCCCCCGGTGACGTGGCCCGCTACCCCCTCGACGAAGGGGGCGGCACCTCGGTGACCGACCGCACGGGGGCGTTCGCCGACGGCTCCCTGGCCGGTGGCGCCACCTGGAGCACCGACGGCGACACGACCGCGGTGACGCTCGACGGGCGCGGCGGGCACGTCGTCCTGCCCGCCGGACTGCCCGGCGGACTGGCGGAGTTGACCGTGTCCGCCCGGGTCCGCGTGGACACCCTCGTCCCCTCCGTCCGCGTCTTCGACCTGGGCTACAGCAAGGACACGTACCTCTTCCTCACCGCGACCACGGGCGCCGGGAAGGCCCGCGCCGCCCTGAAGATCGCCGGAATGGAGGCCGAGGACTTCGTCGACGCCGCAGGACCGCTGCCCCTCGGCCGATGGACGCACGTGGCGCTCACCCTCGCCGGGGGCACCGGTGTGCTCTACGTCGACGGAACGGAAGCCGGGCGGAACCCGGCGATGGTCGCCGGTCCCCTCCTGCTCGGCCGGACGAGCCGGAACTACCTGGGCCGGTCGCAGAACAGCACCCACCCGTACCTGCACGGCGCCGTCCGTGACTTCCGGCTGCACAACCGCGCCCTCACCGCCTACCAGGTACGGCAGCTGGCCCAGGGCTGACCACCACCACCGCGGCCCTCCGCACCACCCCACCACCCGGGAGCACAGCCATGCCCGAACACCCCCTGTCCAGACGCCGTTTCGTGGCCGCGGCCGGCGCCACCGGCGCCCTGGTCGCCGTCGGCCTGCCCGACGCCGCCCACGCCGCCGGTCTACCGGCCGACCCGGCCCGCCACGAGCGCGACGCCTGGTCCGCCCGGCACTTCGCCGACCCGCGCCACGACAGCCGCCCCACCGTCTACTGGTACTGGAACGGCCCGGTCACGCCCGAACTGGTGGACCGCCAGCTCGCGGACCTCAGGTCCAAGGGCATGTACGAGGTGATCCTCTTCTCCTTCGACAACGCCGAGATGACGCCGGTGTTCTTCACCGAGGAGTGGTTCGACATCGTCGGCCACGTCCTGCGCACCGCCGAACGCACCGGAATGCGCGTCTGGTTGTTCAACGACGACCACTTCCCCAGCGGGCGGGCCGGCGAGTTCATCGTCAAGGGCGGACAGGTCGGCACCCGCACCTACGCCCCCCGGCCCGAGCTGCGGCTGAAGGCGCTCGCCCGCTCCACCACCGTGGTGCGCGGGCCCGCGTCGATCGATCTCCGGCACAGCACCGGCCTCGGCGTGGACGCGGGACGGCTGGTCGCGGACGCCGCGGTGCTCGACGGTGCCGCCGTCCTGCGGGACAGCACGGGGTGGGGCGAGTGCACCGTCACCGGCAGCGCGAAGGCCGAGCACGGCGCGGCCGGACTCCTCGTACGGGCCTCGGCCGACGGGCGCACCGGATACGCCGTCGCCTTCGACCAGACCGGCGTGGTCACCGTGGAGCGGCTGACCGACGGTGCCGAACCGGCCGAACTGCTGCGCAGCACCCGCACCGACGGCTTCAACAAGACCAAGTTCCACACCCTCCATGTCGCCCTCCGCGCCGACGGCCTCTCCGTCACCCTCGACGGCAAGGACAAGGGCACCCTGGAGGACCTGACCGAGCGGACGGGCGGAGTCGGCGTGCGCGCCGTCGGCGACCAGCGCGCGGTGTGGGAGAGCCTCACCGTCGAGGCGGCCGACGGCACCAGCCTGTACACCGGCTCCTTCGACCGCTCCGCCGCCGCGGGCGACTTCCCCGAACGCGCGCTGCCGGCCGCGGGGTTCACCGTCGCGGCCGCCGCCGCCCGGCCCACGGCGGCCACCGCCGCCACCGACGTCGTGGACCTGACCGACCGCCTCACCGGCGGCCACACCTGGCAGGTCCCGGCGGGGGAGTGGCAGGTCGACCTCTTCGGCGGCGTGCTCCTCGCCGACGACAGCCAGGGCTACAGCCGCAGCTACGTCGACCTGCTCGACGACGAACCCGTCGAGCTGTTCCTGGACATCCTCCCCGGCGAGTACCACCGCCGGTTCGGGCGCTACTTCGGCACGGTCGTCCCCGGTTTCTGGGACGACGAGCCGTTCTTCGCCTCGGCCGAGGCCCACTTCAAGCGCCTGCCGTGGTCACCCGCCCTCGACCGCGCCCTGCGCACCGTCGGCGTCACCCCCGGCACCGCCTACGCCGCCGCGTTCGACGACCTCGGCCGCTCCGGCCGCATCGCCCGCGGAAACTACTGGAAGGCCGTCTCCGACCGCTTCGCCACCGCCTTCCGCAAGCAGGCCCAGTGGTACGAGAAGCGCGGCGTCGCCCTGATCACCAACCCCCTCTACGACGAGACCGCCCCCGCCAAGCGCATCGCCTCCACCGGCGACCTGCACAAGGTCAACCAGTGGGCCCAGGTGCCCGGCGGCGACATCATCACCGCCGAGTACGTGGCGGGCGAGCCCACCATGATCCCGCGCAACCCGGTGTCGGTGGCCCACCAGATGGGCCGCGAGCGGGCCCTGCTGGAGATGTTCGGCAACATGGGCTGGCAGGTCACCCCGGGCTTCGTGCACGCCACCGTCGGCGCGCAGGCCGCCCGCGGCGTCAATCTGACGGTGCTGCACGCCCTGTGGACCGACGAGAGCCGCGTGTACTTCCCGCCGCCCTTCGGCCCGCGCGCCCCCTGGTGGTGGGCCATGCGGCCGCTCGCCGAGTGGATCGGCCGGGTCATGGAGGCCGGCCGCGGCATCTCCGCCGCCCGCACCGCGCTGCTGCAGCCGCAGCGGGCCGCCGAGCAGTGGACCGGCACGGACCGGCAGCAGGACGTGGACGGCCCGCTCGCCGAGGCGGCCTACGCCCTGGAACGCGCCCAGGTGGACTTCGACCTGCTGCACGAGGGCGCCCTGACCCGGGACCCCGCGCTGCTGGCCCACGCCGAGGTGCGCAAGGGACGCCTGGCCGTCGGGGCGGCCGCCTACGACCTCGTCGTGATCCCGCGGACACCGGTCCTGGACGCCGACGGGGTGCGCGTGCTGCGCGAGTTCGTCCGGGCCGGCGGCACCGTGATCGCGGTGGGGGCGCTCGACACCGAGGAGGCCGACGGCGGCGACCGCACCCTCGCCCACGCACTCTCCGACCTGTTCGGCGACCGGGTTCCGGCGCGCCGCTCCCTGGGCCGCGGACACGCCGTCCGGGTCGCGGACACCGGGGCACTGGGAGCCGCCGCCGTCGAGTCCGGCACCGCGGCCGCCGTCCTGGACCCGGCCCAGGACGCCGTGCGGGTACTGCGGGTGCGCCGGGGCCCCGACACCGTCTTCCTGATCAACAACGAGAGCGGCGCGCAGGTGCGCACCGTCGCGGCGCTCCCGGCCACCGGCCTGCCCGAGACCTGGGATCCCGCGACCGGCACCGGCGGACCCGCGCCCGTGTACCGGGCCACGAAGGACGGCGTACGGGTGCCGCTGGACCTGGAGCCCTACCGGACCACCGTGGTCGTGGTCCGCGGCGGCCGGGGCGACCGGCCCCACCTCACCGAATCGACCGTGCCCGTCCGGTCCGTGGAGCGCCACGGGCCCGTGCTCCGCGCCACGGTGGAGGCCTCGGCGGCCGGAACCCACCGACTCTCCGGCGTCGACGGCGGCCACCGCTACCACGGCACCGTGCGCATCGACGACCCGCTCGCCCCGCTCCCGGTGGACGGCGACTGGACCCTCACCTTCGAACGCGAGGGCGCCGGACCCGTCACCGGACCGCTGGGGAGTTGGACGGAGCACGACGAGCTGTTCTCCGGCAGCGGCACGTACACCACCGACATCGATGTCGACGCCGCCCGGCTGCACGGCCGCCGCGTCCTGGTGGACCTCGGGGACGTCCGCGACGTCGCGGAGGTGTCCGTCAACGGCACCGCGCTGCCGCCGCTGCTGTGGGCGCCGTTCGTGGCCGACGTCACCGGGCACCTCGGGGCCGGGCGCAACACGCTGCGGGTCCGGGTCGCCAACACGCTGTCCAACGAACGCAAGAAGCCACTGCCGTCCGGCCTGCTCGGCCCCGTGACCCTGCGCTTCCGGCGCAGGACCACCGTCGAACTGCGCCGCGTCTGAACCAGCCCCCGGCCCCGTCCGCCCCTCTTCTCCCAGCCCTCCCTGCGCCCTGTCCGATTCCCCCGCGCCATGTGCGAACCACCTCACCCACCCCACCCCGTCCGTACCAGCCCGCCCGGCAAGGAGCCGCCATGCCCGGAACGAACCCGCTCGGCAGACACCGAACCGCCGCCGCCCTCGCCGGTGTCACCGCCTTCGTCACCCTGCTGGCCGGCGCGGTCACCGCCGACGCCGCGACCACCGGCGCCATAGCCCCGACCGAGCTGCGCACCCAGCACCTGACCGAGGCCCTCGGCATCGACGACACCACCCCCGAACTCGGCTGGCAGACCACCGCCGACGCCCCGAACACGCGCCAGACCGCCTACCGTGTCCAGGCCGCCAGCTCCCTCCAGCGGCTCCGCGCCTCCCGACCCGACCTGTGGGACTCCGGGAAGGTGGAGTCGGCGGTGCCCGGGACGACGTACGCCGGGAAGGACCCGGGCTCCCGGGCCAAGGTGTACTGGCGCGTCATGCTCTGGTCCGGCGACGGGAAGCGGCACAGCGGCTGGAGCACCACCGCCGCCTTCGAGACCGGCCTGACCCGTCAGTCGGACTGGGACGCGCAGTGGATCACCCACCCCGACTGGCGGCTGAGCGAGAGGACCGTCGAACCGGTCGTCGTCCGCCTGCCCCGCACCACCGCCCGCTTCGTACGACTGGACGTCACCCGGCTCGGCCTGCCGCTCGCCGAGTCCTTCCCGGACCGCACCTGGCGCCTCCAGCTCGGTGAGATCGACGTCCGCGACTCCGGCACCGCCACCACCGGCCTGGCCCGCGGGGCCGCGGTCACCGCGTCCGAGAGCAACACCGTGCGCAAGACCTGGGAACCCGCCCTCGCCGTCGACGGCCTGCCCAACAGCGCCCTGCAGACCGCGGCGGGCTACGCGAGCGCCGCGCACACCGGTCCGGACGTCTCCGACGCGCCGATCACCCTCACCCTCGACCTGAAGACCGCGAAGACCTTCGACGAGGTGGCGGTCTACCCCCGCGCCGACGTCCTGACCGACGACGGCCGGATCCCCGGCCTCCCCGTCGACTACACCGTCTCCTCCGCCGACAGCGCCGAAGGACCCGCCACACGGCTCGCCGAGGTCACCGGCCAACGGCAGCCCACCCCCTACCTGCCCGCCGGACTGCCCCTGCTCACCGACGACTTCACCCTGCCGAAGCGGGTCCGCAGCGCCCGCCTCTACATCGCGGGACTGGGCGTCTACGAGGCGACCGTCAACGGCGAACCGGTGGGCGACGCGGTCCTGGAGCCGGCCAACACGGACTACGCCGAACGTGTCCAGTACGCCACCTACGACGTCACCGACCAACTGCGCACCGGCGCCAACACCCTCGGCGTCGGCCTCGGCAACGGCATGTCCAACGTCGTCAGCACCGCCGACCGCTACCGCAAGCTCTACGGCAACCTCAGCGACCCCAAACTGATCGCCCGCCTGGAGGTGACCCTGGCCGACGGCCGGGTGCGCACGATCACCAGCGGCGACGACTGGCGCACCACGCTGGGCCCGACCACCGCCTCCAACTGGTACGGCGGCGAGGACTACGACGCCCGCCGCGAGATCGCGCGGTGGGACCAGCCCTCCGGCGACCGGCGCGGCTGGCGGCACACGGTTGAGGTGGCGGGCCCCGGCACCGCCGGCCGACCCGCCCTGCTCAGCGCCCGTGAGACCGAGCCGATCCGCGTCGTGGAGACCCTGAAGGGCAAGGAGGTCGACGGCGCCGAGGGCAGCCGCGTCTTCGACCTGGGCCGCAACATCGCGGGCTGGCCGGAGATCACCGTCAGCGCGCCGAAGGGCACCCCGATCCGCGTCTACCCGGCCGAGAGCCTCAAGGACGGCCACGCCTTCCAGTCCATCAGCAACGTCGGCGCCCCTCTGTGGGACAGCTACACCACCGGTGGCCGGGACGCCGAGACCTGGCACCCCCGCTTCAGCTACCACGGCTTCCGCTACCTGGAACTGCGGGGCGTGCCCGAGAACGCGACGGTGAGCGTCCGAGGACACGTACTGCGCACAGACAACACCTCGGCCGGCGACTTCACCAGCTCCGACCCGCTGATCAACGGCATCCACTCGCTGATCCGCCGCTCCATCGAGGGCAACATGATGAGCGTGCTCACCGACTGCCCGAGCCGCGAGAAGCTGGGCTGGCTCGAACAGAACCAGCTCGTCTTCCCCGCCCTCGCGGGCAACTACGACATGCGGTCCTACCTCCGCAAGATCGTCCGGGACATGGCCGACGCGCAGACCACCGACGGGCTGGTGCCGAGCACCGTCCCGGAGTACACCAGCCTCCCGGGCGCCTACCGCAACGACGCCAACTGGGGCGGCGCCTTCGTCCTCGTCCCCTGGCAGCTCTACCTCACCTACGGAGACCGCCAGACCCTGGAGACGTACTACCCGGACATGCGGCGCTACGCCGCCTTCCTGGAGACCCAGGTCGCCGACGGCATCCTCGACTACGGCCTGGGCGACTGGTTCACCCCGGACCGGACCTTCCCCCGCGCGGTGGCGGGCACGTACGGGTACTGGCGCGTGGTCGACACCCTCGGCCGCATCGCCTCGCTCCTCGGCGACACCGCCGAGGCCGACGCGTACCGCCACAAGGCCGCCGCGAGCGTCGAGGCACTGACGGCGAAGTACTACGACGCCACCACGGGCACCTTCGGCGGCGGCGGACACGGCGCCGAGGCACTCGCCCTCGACATGGGCGCCTATCCGGAAGGGGAGCGGGACCGTCTGCTCGCCCACTTCACCGGCGCCATCGAGGACGCCGGAAACCACCTGGTCCTGGGCGAGATCTCGCTGCCCGCCGCCTTCCGGGTGCTGAGCGGGGCGGACCGCGACGACCTCGTGCACGCCATCGCCACGCAGACGACCAGCCCCAGTTACGGCTACCAGGTACTCGCGGGCAACACCACCCTGGGCGAGTCCTGGGACGGCGGACCCGGCCAGTCCCAGAACCACTTCATGCTCGGCGCCATCGACTCCTGGTTCACCACCCGCGTCGCCGGCATTTCCCAGACCGAGGACTCGGTCGGCTACGCGAAACTCCTCGTCGACCCGGCGGTGGAGGGCGACATGACCTCCGCGGCGGGCTCCTACCGCACCCCCTACGGCGTCGCACGCACCGACTGGGAACGCTCGGACGACCGCTTCCGCCTCACCGTGGACGTCCCCGCCGGCAGCACCGCGGAGGTGCACGTACCGGTCGGCGGCAGCCGTGCGCAGGCACCCGACGGGGCACGGCTGCTGCGCCTGACGGGAGACGAGGCCGTGTACGAGGTCGGCTCGGGCCACTGGACCTTCCGGTCGACCATGGCCAGCGGGCGCTAGGACGCGGAGCCGGGCGGGGCGGGACGGCCGACCGTAGGTCGCGCTCGCCCCGCCCGGCATGTCGCGGTCCGGGCCGGCACGACGGTCGGCCAGGATTCGGTCCGGGGCCCGGACGAGGCGAGGAGAGGACCACGGAAGGCGATCGGTCTCGGGATCTCCCGCCGGGGTCACGGCAGTGCGCGGACACATGGGCCGCGCGGTTGCTGACCTTCTCAGCGGGGGCCGTCAACGCCTGGGGTTTCCTCTCCCTCGGCGGCGTCTTCACCAGCGTGGTCACCGCCAACTCGGCGTTGATCGGGGTGGGGCTGGGCGGCGCGGACCCGACCCTCGGCGGCCTGGCCGCCGTCGCGGTGCTCTGCTACGTGCTCGGCGCGGCGGCAGCCGGCCGGGCGGCCGGTCACGCGCAACGTGGCGGTCGCCCGCACCGGGCCGACTTCCTCCTGCTCGAACTCCTCCTGCTGTGGGCCGTCGTCGGGTGGTGGCTCGCCGTGGACGGGGACCCGTCGGGCGGGGAGCGCACGGCGATGCTGGGTACGGTGGCGGCCGCGATGGGCTGCCAGAACGCCGGTGTCCGCGTCGCGATGGGCGCACAGCTGCCGACCGCGTACCTGACGGGTCTGCTGACCGGGGCCGTCACCGACGCGGTGACGGACCGGCGCATCCAGTGGCGCGTCCTGGTCACGACGATCACCCTGATCCTGGGCGCGGCCGCCGCCACGCTGCTGGAGCGGCTGCTGCCCCAAGCCGCTCCGCTGCTCCCCGCGCTGCTGGTGACGGCGGCGTGGCTGACGGTGCACGCGCGTACGGGGGTGCGGCGCGCGTCCTGACGCGCCGCACCCCCCGTGTCGCCCGAGCCGCGGGTCCCGTGGTCAGTCCAGGTGACCCACCCGGAACGTCGTCGTGTACTCCCGCTCCTCGCCGGGTTCCAGGAAGGTCATGGAGCCGTCCTCCCGGGCCGCGGCCTCGCCCTGCACATGGTGCGTGGACGGTTCGAAGCCGACCGCGTAGGCGCCCTCGCGCAGGTGCAGCCACTGGAAGAAGGACGGGAACCGGACCGTGTCGAACTCCAGCTCGAAGTAGACGCCGAGGCGTTCGTTGACCAGGCGGGGCCGGGCCAGACCCGCCGCGTCGGCCTCCAGTTCGTGCTCGTACACCTGCTCGACGAAGCCCGGCAGCGGGGCGGGCATCCCGGTGTGCGAGACGCCCTGTTCGGCGACGCTGTCGCTGCGCCACAGGGTGCGGTGCGGCGGCAGCTCGTAGCGTGCGCCCTCGTCGAGGAAGGGCCAGCCGACGTTGACGTGGTACAGGTACATGTGCGGCGTCGGGTCGAAGCCGGCGTTGCGCACCCGGTCGGTCAGACGGATCTCGCTGCCGTCCAGGTCGGCCTCGATGCGGCGGGTGAGCCGCAGATGCTCCCCGAAGATCGCGGCCTGGCGCACCTCGCCCTCCGCCCAGAGCACGCAGCGGCCGTCGTCCTGCCACCGCTCGCCGTACCCGGTCAGCCGGGCCGGCAGGTTGGCGACCCGCCCGTGGAGGGCGTGCACGGCGGTGCGCCGTGGCGGGTAGCGGTACTGCGAGGCGTCCACCTCGGCGCCGAAGAGCGTGTGGTCCAGGCCCGCGGTGAGCAGCAGCCCCGAGAAGCTGCGCATCATGGACAGGCCGTCGTCGTCGCGGTACTCGTGCAGACCGGGGTGCCGGAAGCCCGTCGCCGAGCGCCAGCCGAAGCCCAGGCCTTCGAACTCGGCCCCGCCCAGGTCCATCGCCCGGTCCACCAGCACGTCGAACGACAGTCCGGCGCCGGTCCGGAACTCCAGCGTGCGGATGCCGCGTTCGGAGCCGTCGTCCAGGACGACGGACCGCACCCCGCCCGCCGCGCTCAGGTCGCCCGCGTGCCGGGCGAGGGACCGCCGGTCGTGGGAACGTCCGTACAGCTTCACGCCATCACCCACCCTCCGTTGACCTCGAGGCACTGACCCGTGACGAACGAGGCGTCCGGGCCGGTGAGGAAGGACACCACCGAGGCCAGTTCCTCGGGCCGCCCGCGCCGCTTCAGGGCCTGGTGGTCGAGTACGTGCCGCCGGTAGGCCGCGGGGTCCTCGTGGATGTCCTCGGCCGCGGTCGGAAAGGCGCCGGGGGAGACGCAGTTGACGCGGATCTCGGCAGGACCCAGCTCCCGGGCCAGCGCGCGGGTCAGGGCGACGGCGGCCCCCTTGGTGGAGACGTAGGCGGCCAGGGAGTCCCAGCCGCCGTGCATCGTGATCGAGGCGACGTTGACGATCGCCCCGCCGCCCGTCTCCGTCATGTGCCGGGCGGCGGCTTGCGCGGCGACCCAGTACGCACGCTGGTTGACCGCCACCACCTCCTCGTACTCGGCGAGCGGTACGTCGAGGAAGGCCCGGCTCGGGTACACGGCCGCGTTGTTGACCAGCACGTGCAGCGGACCCAGTTCGGACACGGTTCGCTCCACGGACGCCTCGACGGCCCGCGCGTCGCGCAGGTCGGTGGTGAGGGCGAGCGCGCGTGCGCCCGTCTTCTCGACCAGCGCGGCGGTGTTCCCCAGGGACTCGGCGTCGCGGTCGAGTACGGCGACGTCGAGTCCGTCGGCGGCCAGCCGGACGGCGGTGGCCCGTCCGAGGGCGCCACCGGCACCCGTCACGAGTGCGGCTCGGGGTTGCTTCATGACGTTCCTCTCAGCGCTTGTGGAAGACGGGGGTGCGCTTCTCGGCGAACGCGCGCCTGCCCTCGGCCGCGTCCTCGGTGGCGAAGCAGACGGTCTGCAGGTCGCGCTCGTAGGCGAGCGCTTGGTCCTCGGGCAGGTTGCCGGCGGCCCGCAGGTTGATCTTCGCGGTCTCGGCGGCCACCGGGGCCCGGGAGGCGATCACGGCGGCCAGGGCACGGGCCCGGTCGAGCAGCCCGGCGCGGGGCACGACCTCGCTCACCAGATGCCAGGCCAACGCCCGCTCGGCGTCGATGCGTTCGCCGGTGAGCAGCATCAGTGCCGCGTTGCTCGGGCCGGCCGCGCGGCTCAGGAAGGCGGCCATGCCGCCGCCCCCGATCCAGCCGAGCGTGATCTCCGGTGCGCCGAAGGACGCGGTGTCCGCGGCGAGGCGTATGTCGCAGGACAGGGCGGTCTCCAGTCCGCCGCCCAGGGCGTATCCCCCCACCGCGGCGACGGTCGGCGTGCGGGCCGCGCGGATGGCGTCGCAGTAGTCGACGCGGTTGCGGAAGTCCCACGGGGTGGCGTACTGGTCGAGTGCGCCGATGTCCGAGCCGACGCTGAAGGAGCGTTCGCCCGCCCCGGTGACGACGATGGCCCGTACGTCGTCAGTGGTGTCGCACCACTCGATCGCCCTTACGAGGGCGCGGGACATGCCGGGGGTGACGGCGTTGAGTTTGGCGGGCCGGTTCAGGGTGAGGGTGGCGACCCGGTCGGTGACGTCCAGCAGGACGAGGTCGGTGCCGAGGTCGGGCGGCGGGAGGGGGCCGGTGTCGCTCATGTCTGGCGTTCCTTCGGTGTCCGGCTCGTCCGGTACAGGGCGCGCATCCGGGCGAGTGCTTCACGGTGGTCGGTCTCGCCCGCGAGCGCGGCGCGTACGGCGGCCGACGCGGCGGTCTGGAAGCCGATGTATCCGGCATGCCGAGGACGTACCCAGGCCTGCTCGCAGGTGGCGGTGGTGCCTCGGTAGAAGTCGGCGGCGACTGTTTCGGAGCTGGTCCAGGCGGCGCGGGCACTGGGCTGTCCGCTGTGCCGGGGCAGGAAGTCGCCCTGCGCCTCGGGGGACATCAGCCAGCGCACGTGGGCGAGGAGTTCGGGGGAGGGGACGCAGCGGGTGCTGAGCGCGATGCCCGTGCCGCCGAGCGTGGAGCCCGGGCGCCCGCCCGCGGTCACGGCGGGGGCGTCGGTGAAGGTCAGGCGGTCGGCGTAGGTGACGTAGCCGTACACCAGCGGGCAGTGTGCCAGCCGGTCCGTGCCGGCCATGAGTTCCAGCAGCCCGATCGGGTTGAGCGCGCGGGTCCCGGGCGGGGCGAGGGCGTCGAGGTCGGCCATCAGGTCGAGGACCGCGAGCCCCGTGTCGTCGCCGATCAGCTGGTCGGGGTCGGCGGCCGCCGGTTCCTCGCCCATAGCGACCGCGACGGAGGCGAAGGTGAGGAAGGCGTGCGGTCCGGCGAGGGACAGGGCCACGGGGGCCCGGCGGGCCAGGCGGCGTACCTCGTCCCAGGTGCCGGGCGGCTCACCGGCGAGGTCGGTCCGGGTGCCCGCGACCTGGGTGGCGGCGTCCAGCGGCAGCGCCCACTGACGGCCGTCCATGGCGTACGACCGCATGGTGGGGCCGATGGAGCCGGCGCCCCAGCGGGCCAGTTCCGCCGGGGTGAACAGGTCGTCGAGCGGCCGCAGGCACCCGGTGACCCGCGCCTCGCCGAGGTGCGGGTGGTCGAGGACGACGAGGTCGTAGCGGGCGCACAGCTCGTCGACGGGGTGGGACTCGAAGCCCTCCAGCGGCTGTACGTCCCAGTGCACGAGGCCACCCGCGCACGCGGCCAGTGCGTCGTACCCGCGGGG
The DNA here is from genome assembly GCF_027947575.1 of Streptomyces rubrogriseus. Classification (NCBI taxonomy): domain Bacteria; kingdom Bacillati; phylum Actinomycetota; class Actinomycetes; order Kitasatosporales; family Streptomycetaceae; genus Streptomyces; species Streptomyces rubrogriseus. The sequence goes on from NZ_CP116256.1 coordinate 4,004,840, forward strand.
GTGGTCCCAGGTGAGACCGCGGTAGGGCGGGCCGGTGTGCGTCATGAGGCCGTCTCCGTCACGGCGCCGGTGGCGAACAGTTCCTCGATCTCCCCTTCCGCGAGGCCCGCTTCGGTCAGCACCTCGCGGGTGTGCTCCCCGACGAGCGGGGCGCCGCGGTCGATGCGGGGCGGGGTGGCGGAGAACCTGTAGGGGAAGCCGGGCACGGTCACGGTGCCCTCGGTGGGGTGGTCGTAGGTGACGAAGGTGCCGTTGTGGCGGATCTGGGGGTCCTGGACCAGGTCGGCGTAGCCGTAGACGGGGCCCGCCCAGATGCCGGCGGCGGCGAAGGCGTCGAGCCAGTGCCGCGAGGGCCGGGTCAGCAGCCGGGCGGCGGTGCGGGCGAAGATCTCGTCCCGGTGGGTCCAGCCGTGCTCCTCGTCCTCCATGGAAAGGAAGGTGTCCTCGCCGAGGATCTCGCCGAGCTTCTGCAACGGCGGGAAGGCCAGGACGAGATAGCCGTCGGAGGTCTGGAAGGCGCCGTAGGGCGAGCGGATGTAGACGTGGGCATGCGGTTCGGCGGAGCGGGTCTGGGGCAGCCCGCCGACGGTGTGGACCGACAGTTCCTGCATCTGGAGCGTGGTGACGGCGTCCAGCATGTTCACCGTCACCAACTGGCCCTCGCCGGTGCGTTCGCGGTGCAGCAGTGCGGCGAGCACGCCCTCGAAGGCGGTGGAGGCGGTGACGGCGTCCACGAGGTACTGGCCCGCGGCCCGCGGTGCCTCGCCCGCGCGGCCGCTGGACAGCATGGCACCCGACATCGCCTGCAACAGCAGGTCCTGGCCCGGACGTTGGGCGTAGGGGCCGTCCTCGCCGTACCCGGAGATGGAGACGTAGACGAGGGAGGGGTTGATCGCGGCCAGGGAGGCGTAGTCGACGCCCAGTCGGTCGGCTACGCCGGGGCGGTAGTTCTGGAGGAAGACGTCGGCGCTCGCGACGAGACGGCGCAGGACCTCCTTGCCCGCCGGATCCTTGAGGTCGACGGCGAGGGATCGCTTGTTGCGGTTCAGGGAGAGGAAGGAGACGTTGATCCGGTTGCCGCCCGCCCCGCCGGCCGCGGCGTGGCGCTGCCACTCCCCGGTGACCGGTTCGACCTTGACGACGTCGGCGCCGAGGTCGCCCAGGCGCTGGGCGGCGAACGGGCCGGCCATGGCGATGGAACAGTCGAGGACCCGGTATCCGGCGAGGACGCCGGGTTTGTCGCGCGAAGCCATGGGACTCCTTAGCCTGTTGTTAGCGCTATCGATAGCGCTAACATGCACGCTAGGCGGGCGCCGCTCGCAGTGTCAACGTCCCCGCCCCGACCACCTCGCGCCGTTCGGGACGGGGCCGGGGCAGCAACGAAGGGAATCCGATGAACCAGTGGCCAGACGCCGCGACCACCCTGCCCGCCGACGGAACCGGGGGCGCGCTCGTCGGCCGCGTCTGGCGCCCCGGCCTCGGGCCGTCCGTGGTGGCCGTCCGCGAGGACGGCCTGCACGACATCACCGCGGCCTTCCCGACCGTGCGCGACCTGTGCGAGACGCCGGACCCCGCCGCCCGCCTGCGGGCCGCCCGCGGCGAGCGGATCGCCGCGCTCGACGAGGTACTGGCCAACACGCCCGTCGACACCCGGGACCCGCGCCGGCCGTGGCTGCTCGCGCCGGTCGACCTGCAGGCCGTCAAGGCCGCCGGGGTCACCTTCGTCGTCTCGATGCTGGAGCGGGTGATCGAGGAACGCGTCCGCGGGGACGCCGCGGGCGCCGCCGAGGCCCGGGAGCAGATTCGCCGGCTCGTCGGCGACGACCCGGCCGCCCTGCGACCCGGCTCGGACGAGGCCGCCGCGCTCAAGGAGCTCCTGGTCGCGCAGGGGGCGTGGAGCCAGTACCTGGAGGTCGGCATCGGCCCCGACGCCGAGATCTTCACCAAGGCGCCCGTGCTGGCCGCCGTGGGCAGCGGCGCCGACGCCGGAGTCCATGCCGCCTCGCGCTGGAACAACCCGGAGCCCGAGGTGGTGCTGGCCGTCTCCTCCACCGGGGCCGTGGTCGGCGCGACACTCGGCAACGACGTCAACCTCCGCGACGTCGAAGGCCGTTCCGCACTGCTGCTGCCCCAGGCCAAGGACAACAACGCCTCGGCCGCCCTCGGCCCGTTCCTGCGCCTGTTCGAGCCGGGCTTCCGCATGGACGACGTACGGCGGGCCACGGTGACCCTGACCGTCGAGGGCGCCGACGGCTACCGGCTGGACGCCGAGTCCTCGATGGCCGCCATCAGCCGCGACCCCCTGGACCTCGTGGCGCAGCTGCTGGGCCCGCACCACCAGTACCCCGACGGCGCCGTGCTCTACCTCGGCACCATGTTCGCGCCCGTCGAGGACCGCGACGTGCCCGGGCAGGGGTTCACGCATCACGACGGCGACCTCGTCGCCGTCGCCACGCCGAAGCTCGGCACGCTCGCCAACCGGATCCGGCCGAGCGACGCCTGCGTGCCGTGGACGTTCGGCATCGCGGACCTGATGCGGGCGCTGGTGGCGCGGGGAGCACTGTGACGCCCGATATCGTTTCCGGCGTGACCCAGCCGCCGCCCCGCCGTCCCCGCAAACGATCCGCGACCCGTTCGGTGACCCTCTCGGACGTCGCGGCCGCCGCCGGGGTGTCCGCCCAGACGGTCTCCCGGGTCGTCCGCGACCCCCTGTCGGTGTCCGACGAGACGCGCGCGAGGGTCCAGGCGGCCCTCAAGGCCACCGGCTACGTGCCCAACCTGGCCGCCAGCAACCTGGCCTCGAACCGCAGCCGCACGGTCGCCGCCCTGGTACCGCAGATCAACGCCTCGGTCTTCGCCGACACGGTGCACGCCTTCTCCACGGCGCTGGCGGCCCACGGCTACCAGATCTTCGTCGGGACCACCGACTACCGGCCCGAGCACGAGGAGGCGGTGCTGCGCAGCTTCCTGGGCCGGCGGCCGGACGGGCTGCTCATGGTCGGGACCCGCCACACCCCGGGCACGCTGACGCTGCTCAAGGCGGCCGGGGTGCCGGTCGTGGAGACCTGGGGCTGGTCGGGGGACCCGGTGGATCTGCTGGTCGGCTTCTCCAACGCGGCGGCGGCAGCGGCGATGGTGGGCCACCTCGTGGAGCGCGGCCGGCGGCGGATCACCTTCGCCGGGCGGCACACCTCGGGCGACCCCCGGGCCGCGGAACGCCTGGACGGCTACACCGGCGCCGTCCGGGACCTGCTGGGCGGCGAGGCGCGCACCGTGGACGCCGGTCCCGAACCGGTCACCATGGACACCGGTGTCGCCCTGCTGGACCTGGCGCTGGAGAGGTACCCGGACTCCGACGCCGTGATGTTCTCCAGCGACGTCTTCGCCGCCGGTGCCCTCCAGGCCTGCGTACGGCGCGGCATCGACGTGCCGGGCAGGCTCGCCGTGGCCGGCTTCGGCGACTTCGAACTGGCCCGGCACCTGGTTCCGGCGCTGACCACGGTGGCCGTACCCAGCGCGCGGATCGGGGAGTTGGGCGCCGAACTGCTGCTGGCGCGGATGCGCGGTGCCGCGGTCGACGTCCCGCACCGGGACGTGGGGTACCGGGTCGTCGCGCGCGAGAGCACCTGACACGGGCGGGGCGCCGGGCCGTCGCGGGCGGGAGCGCCGGGCGGCCCGGACGCCCCCGGGCCTCACGCGCGCGCCGCCCACACGAGTCCGCGGCCGACGATCGCCGCAGTCTGCGGCACCCGGAGGTCCGCGACGCGGTGCCCGAGAGTGCAGACGAAGACCCGCCCCGATCCCCACCGGCGCGTCCACACCACGGGGAACTCGACGGGTTCGTCCCACGGGTCGGCCGGGCCCGGGGTGAGCACGGACGTGGCCAGGACGGTGTTGAGGGAGTCCGTGAGCACCCAGTAGTGCTCGGTCTCCACGTCGTAGTCCGTGACCCCCTCGACGATCTTGCCCTCCCGGTCGGGGGTGGCGCGGATCCGCACGGTGAACTCCTGGAAGCCGTCCGGGTGCCACAGGAAGCGGCCTCCGACCATCCGCAGGTAGCGGGGATTGGCGACATTCGTGGCGACCACGCCCCCGTGCCAGCCGGCGAAGCCGGTGCCCGCCTCCACCGCGTCGACCAGGTTCGCCTCCTGGTCCGCCGTCAGCCCGCCCGCCGACCAGGAGTGCACGACGAGGTCGGTGGCGGCGAGCAGCCCCGGGTCCTCGTACACCGCCAGGTCCTCGGCGATCTCGATCTCGAACCCCGCGCGCTCCAGCGCGGGCATGACCGACTCGGTGCAGCCGACCGGGTCGTGGCCCTCCCACCCGCCGCGGACCACCAGGGCCTTCCGCATGCTCATCTGCTGCTCCCTCCACGCGCCCTCGACGCGCTCGACGTGTCCCCGATGCCGTCTCACCGCGCCTGTGGCGCGAGTCTGAGGCCGGCGTCGGCCGGACGGACGTGCGGTCCGGACGGGAGGGACCACCCGCCCGCCGCGGCCCGTGCGACGATCCGCTCCTCGTCCACCTCGATGCCCAGTCCCGGGGCGTCGCCGAGGACGATTCCGCCGTCGGCGATCTCCTGGTCCACCCGCAGCCCGACCGGGAAGGCCAGGTCCTGCACCTCGGTCACCAGGTGGTTGGGCACGGCGGCCGCCGCGTGCGCGACCGGGTTGGCGTTGTACCCGACGGGGCTCACCGGCAGGCCGTGCCCGAAGGCGAGCGTCGAGACGCGCAGGAAGTGGGTGATGCCCCACACGGCGCCGGTCTGCACGACCCCCACCGCGTCCGCGGCCAGCAGCGGGCGGAAGTGCTCGAGACCCGTCAGGTTCTCCCCGGTCGCGACGGCGGCACGGATGCCGGTCGCGACCGCGCGGTGTCCCGCGACGTCCCAGCGCCGGACCGGTTCCTCGATCCAGGTGAGTTCGACCCGCTCCTCGACCTGCCGGGCCAGCCGCACCGCCTGGTGCCGTCCCCAGGACTCGTTGACGTCGTACATGAGCGCGGGGCGCTCGCTGTTGACCCGGAACACGTCGCGGACCGCCGCCAGGCGCCGTACGTCCCGGTCCACGTCGAGGCCGCCCTTGACCTTGGCGCCGGTGAAGCCGCGCCGCGCCCACCGTTCGTGGAACGCGACGAGTTCGTCGTCGCTCAGCGCGTAGTCCAGGCCGGAGGCGTAGCCCGGAACGAAGCGGTCGGCGGCGCCCAGTGTCCGCCACAGCGGCTCCTGGGCGATCTTCGCCTTGAGGTCCCACAGCGCCATGTCGAGGGCGCCGATCGTGCCGAACACGTGCCCGCCGTGACCGGACTTGAAGACGTGGGCGAGCATCCGGTCGTAGAGCGAGGTGACCGCCCGGGGGTCCTGGCCATCCAGCGCCGGGAAGACCCGCGCCACGTCGGCGTGGCCGCCGAGGCCCACGCCGGTCAGGCCCTCGTCCGTCTCCAGCAGCAGCACCGGCACCTCGGTGACGCCGGTGGTGACGACGCCGTTCACGTCGCCCACCGGTCGTCCCCACTCGTGGACCGTGGCAAGGGACCGGTATCCGGTGATGCGCATCGCGTCTCCCACGGCCGAGTCGTAACTTGTGATACGAGTGATGACCTTAGCATGTTCGGCTAACCTGGGGTCATTGGACAGCGGGGGCCGGGCGAACCTGCACGAGCATTGGGAGTCTCTGACCAGATGATCAAGCCATCCGCGGACACCACCGCCGTGTCCCGCCCTCAACGACGCCGGCCGCCGCTCGCCGCGGCCGTCGTCCAGAGCCTCGCGACGGCCATCGTGCTCGGGGAGTACCCGCCGGGCACCGCGCTGCCGTCGGCGGGTGAGCTCTGCGAGGAGTACGAGGTGAGCCGGACCGTGATCCGGGAGGCGACGACGACGCTCGCCGAGAAGGGGCTGGTGGCGACCCGTCAGGGCTGGGGGACCGTCGTCCTGGGCCAGGACCAGTGGAGCCTGCTCGACCCGCTGGTCCTCGACGCGCTGTTCCAGCGCGAGGACCGCCTGGTCTATCTGGACAACCTGATCGAGATCAGGACCACCCTGGAGTGCGCGATGGCCGCCCGCGCCGCCGGGCGCATCGACGGGGAAGAGTCGGCGGCGCTCTCGGCCAAGCTCGACGAACTCGCGGGCCTGATCGACGATCCCGAGGCCTACTCGCGCGCGGACATCGAGTTCCACGAGATCATCCACCACGCCTCCCGGGACGCGTTCGGACGGGCCATCGTCGCCAGCATCCAGGGCAAGGCCGTGCGCTCCCCGCAGTACAGCGGGGACCCGACGCGCGAGGACATCGAGCTGACGCACGAGGCCCACGCCCGGGTCGCCGCCGCGGTGCTCGACGGGGACGGCGACGCGGCCGCGGAGGCGATGCGCGAGCACATCACGTCGTCGTGGGCCCGCCGCCGCCCGGCCGACGCGCCCGACGCCTAGGAAGCACCACGAAGCGGCCGAGGCACCCGTCCTCGGACGGGCGCCTCGGCCGCGCGGCGACGCGGGTTCGGCCGGTCACGGCCGTCCGCCCTGTCGCCGGTGCTCGTGCGACTGACGTGGGGGTGCGGTCCGGTGCGCCGTGCCCCGGTCAGTCGCCGTCGGGGCGCAACCGCAGGCCCTGCATGCCACCGTCCACGGCGAGGGCCGTGCCGGTGACGGACGCCGCCGCCGGGGACGCCAGGTAGGCGATGGCCGCGGCGACCTCCTCGGCGCTCACCAGACGGCCGGTCGGCTGGCGGGCGTTGAGCGCGGTGCGCTCGGCGGCCGGGTCGTCGGCGCTCGACAGCAGCCGGTCTATCCACGGGGTGTCCGCCGTACCGGGGTTGACGCAGTTCACCCGGATGCCCTCACGGATGTGGTCGGCGGCCATGGCGAGGGTCAGGGACTGCACGGCGCCCTTGCTCGCGCTGTACAGCGCCCGCCGGGGCAGCCCCGCGGTCGCCGCGACCGAGCAGGTGTTGACCACCGCCGCGTGCCGGGAGGCGCGCAGGTGGGGCAGTGCGGCCCGGGTGGTCCGCACGATGCCGAGGACGTTGACGTCCAGGACGTGCCGCCACTCGGCGTCGTCGTTGTCCGCGACCGTCCCCTGGGCGCCGATGCCCGCGTTGTTCACCAGGATGTCCAGGCCGCCCAGCAGATCCACCGCCCGGTCGAGACCGGCCCGGACGGAGGCGTCGTCGCTGACGTCGCACCGGACGGGGAGCAGGGCCTCGCGGTCGGTGGCCGGCACGGCGTCCGGGGCGAGGTCGAGGACGGCGACCCGGGCGCCGCGGCGGGCCAGGAGCCTGGCCGTGGCGAGCCCGATCCCCGACGCGCCGCCCGTGACGACGGCCGCGAGACCGTCGAGTTCGGGGGCCGGGGGAGTGGGGGTGTGCGGCATGACGGTGTTCCTTCGCATGGGTGGCGGTCAGTCCAGGTGGAAGAGTTCCTCGCCGGTCACCCACCGCTCCCCGGCCTGCGCCGAGTCCAGGGGCTGCTGGCAGGGATCGGTGAGCGTCCACCACTGCTGGGTCTCGGGGTCGGCGGCGATGGCGGCCATGTCGGCCTCGTAGTCGTCGCCGGTGTACTCGAAGTAGGCGAACAGGGTGTGGTCGCGCAGGAAGACGGAGTAGTTGGTGACGTGCGCACGGGAGAGGGTGTCCAGCACCGGCCGGGGCACCGCACGGTGCAACTTCCGGTACTTCTCGGCGTGTTCGGGGCGCAGCCGGATCACGGACGCCACCCGGCGGGGTGTGCGGGGTGCGGGCATGGCTGGTCACTCCTTCGCGAAACGGGTCGCTTCCGGGCGGGTGACGGGTGACGGGTGACGGGTGACGGGAGACGGGAGACGGGCCCGGCGCGGGCGGGCACGGGCCGGCTAGCCCTTGACCGCCCCCGCCGCGAGCCCGCTCATGATGTGTCGCTGCATCACGACGAAGATCACCAGGATCGGGATCACCGCGAGCAGCAGGGTCGGGAACACCTTGGTGTAGTCGGTGGAGTACTGGCCGACGGCCGCGTACACCCCCGTGGTGACGGTGTAGACGCCGCTGCCGGGACCGAGGATCATCTGCGGGCTGGCGAAGTCGTTCCAGACGCTGAGCGAGTTGAGGATGAAGACCGTGGCGACGATCGGCCGCATCAACGGCAGGATGATCCGCCACAGCGTGCGGTACCGGCCGGCCCCGTCGATGGCCGCGGCCTCGTCCAGCGATCTGGGCAGCACCCGGATGTAGCCGAAGAACACGAACAGTGTGAACGGGATGGTGGTCGCCGTCATGAACAGGATGAGCCCCGGCAGCGTCCCCATCAGGCCGATCCCCCGCAGTACGAAGATGACCGGCACCAGGATCACCTGGGTGGGGATGAACATGCCCGCGACGAAGAAGAACAACAGCAGCCGCGAGACCGGCTTCGGCGTGCGGGCCAGCACGTACGCCGCGGGCGCGCACACCGCCATGGCGAGCGCGTTCACACAGAGCACCAGCGCGATGGTGACGCCGTAGCCCTTGAGGATGCTGAAGTCGGGGTTGTTCCAGGCGTCGGCGAGGTACTGGAAGGTCGCCGTGCCGAAGCTCGGTGAGAACGGGTTGGCGAGGATCTCCTGCTGGCTCTTGAAGGCGTTGACCACCAGGAGGTACATCGGCACGAGCATGCCGAGGGACACCAGGGAGACGAACGCGACCCGGACGGTGGCGGCCGAGGTGAGTGTTTTCTTCATCCGATGGACTCCGCGTCGTCCTCGGCTCGCCTGCGCAGGACGAGGACTGTGATGGCCAGGACCGCGGCGGCGACGATCAGCAGCACGGCCTGGGCCGAGGCGAGGCCGATGTCCCGCTGCGGGAAGGAGACTGCGAGGATCGAGTAGGCGAGCGTCTTGGTGGAGCCCGCCGGGCCGCCCCCGGTCAGCGACACGACCACGTCGTACGTCTTCAGCAGGGAGATACCCGAGGTGATGACGGCGACCGTCACGGTGGACGCCAGCGAGGGCCAGGTGACGGCACGGAAGGTCTGCCACCTGCTCGCGCCGTCGATCCGGGCCGCCTCCAGCAGATCCGCCGGCACCGCCTGCAGACCCGCCAGGTAGAGGATCAGCTGGACGCCGAAGAGCGACCAGACGATGACGAGGATCATCGACCACAGGGCCCAGTCGGGGTCGCTGAGGAAGGGCAGGCTGTCGGTGCCGACCTTCTCCAGCATGGTGTTGACCACGCCCTGCGGGCCGAGGACGGCCTGCCACAGGAAGCCCACGACCAGCGCGCTGAGCACGTGCGGATAGAACATGACGACCCGGCCGAAGGTGTTGAACCGGTTGGTGCGCCGCAGCAGCAGCGCGAGGCCCAGCGCGGCCAGGTTGACCGCGACCGCGCCCACCACGGCCACCACGGCGGTGACCACCATGGTGCCGGTGATGTCGTCGGACCCGAACATGGTCCGGTAGTTGTCCAGACCGACGAACTCGGGGACCCGGTGCGGGAATCCGTTGTACTCGGTGAAGCTGTAGTAGATCGCGTAGATCACCGGTACGACCAGCAGGGCGACGTAGACGAGCACCGCGGGCACGACCATGCTGACGCGGGCGCCCAGGTCGCGCCAGGCCCGCGGCTTCGAGACAGATGTCCGTTCCATGGGTCAGCGGTTCTCGTCGACCCACTGGTCGATGCTCTTGGCGGCGTCCGCCGGGCCCGCCCCGGTGTACAGGCTCTGCGCGATCTCGGTGAACTTCGGGTTGAAGCCGGTGACGGGCAGCCGGACGTTGCCCTGCCCCTCGCCCACGGCGACCAGCGCGGGGGCGTCGTCGAGGATGCCCTGGATCTGCGCGTCGACCCCCGACCGCTTCGGCTCGGCGCCCTTGCGGAACACCCCGTCCGAGCCGAGCTGCGCCTCGACGGCCTCGGCGTCGGTGACCAGGTACTCCACCAGCTGCTTGGCGCCGTCCTCGTCCCCGGTGCCCTTGCGGATCATGTAGGGGTTGGCCATGGTGGCGCCCTGCGGGCCCGGGTACGCCTGACCGTCCGCGGCCGGCGGGGAGAACACGCCCACCTCGAAGGGGAGGTCCCCCGCCTTGTCCAGACTCGCCGCGAACCAGCTGCCGTTGGTGTAGAGACCCACCTTGCCCGCGGTGAAGTTGCCGTCCGCCTGGGAGGGGCTGAGCCCGACGTCGCTCTTGCCGATGTAGCCGGCCTTGATCCAGTCGGCGTACATCTGGAACGCGGGCTCGTACGCGTCGCCGACCGAGAGCTGGTCGTCGGCGACGGCGGTCTGCCACTTGGGGTGCAGCTGGTTCAGCGTGGGGTGGTAGATCTGCTGGAGCTGGAGGCCGGTCTGGAAGTCGCCGGCCGTCTGCATCGGCGTGTACCCGGCCTTCTTGAGGTCGCCGAGGTCCTTGGTCAGCTCGTCCCAGGTGGTGGGCGGCCTGCTGATCCCGGCCTTCTCGAAGGCGGTCTTGTTGTAGTAGACCAGCGACTGCGTCTGGGTGCCGACGCCGACCGCGTAGTGGGCGTCGCCCATGGCGTACTCGTCGAACATCGGCGTGCCCTTGGCCCAGGCCTCGCCGCCGAGGTCGATCAGTTCGGGCGCCGTGTCGTCGTCGGGGAAGATCGACTGGATGACGTCGGGCGCCGTGCCGGCGGCCAGTTGCTGCGGGAAGGACTCGGCGACGGACTTGCCGGTCGGGCCCTCTATCTTCACCTTCAGGCCGGTCTCGTCCTCGAAGGGCTTGACCAGCTTCTCCCAGTAGGCCTGGTTGAGGTTGTCGGTGAGGTTCACCATCATCCGGATCTCGCCGTCCTCGCCCTCCGCGGAGCCGGAGCCCGACGAGCAGGCCGCGACGAGGAGCAGCGGAACCACGGCGGCAAGCGCGGCACCGCGCGCCTTGCTCCCTCTGTTGGTCGACGTCATTGTCATCTCTCTTTTCCTCGGTGGGGAAAGCCGGCGATGTCGTTCGGTGGTCACAGCCGTCCCCGGTAGGGCAGGGGGCCGACGGCGGTGATGTCGGTGGGGGCCTCGCCGTGGTCGACGCGGTAGATGCCGTCGTCGGCGACGAAGAACTCGGGGACGTCCGGGTGGCGCAGCTCCTCGGGCAGCGGCTCGCGGTCCGTCCAGGCGAAGAACTCCCGGGCGAAGACGGCCCGGTCCTTGCGGCCGTACAGGTGCAGGTCGCCCGCGGTGAGCGGGCTGCGCACGGACCAGTGGACGCCGGACTCGGCCCAGTACGCGCGATCGCTGACCAGCACCGACCGTCGGTCGCGCGGCGCGGTCACCCGGTCCCAGAAGTCGTCCTCCGGACCGTACCGGGCCATCAGGAACAGCAGGTCGTGCGCGTGCCAGGCGGTGCTGGGCGCGATGTCGGCCTCGTTGTGCCAGCCGCTCGCGGAGGCGAAGTACCCGGCCGGCGTCTGGTAGTGGGCGTAGGTGGCGAGGCAGGCCTCGGTGAACGCCTCCAGCTCGGCGTCCGGGCCCTCGGCCAGCACCTCGTGGATGCCGTACAGGGTCAGTCCCATGCCCGCGATGAGCATCGGGGTGTCCGTCTTCAGGGCGCGCTCGCCCCGGACGTACCAGTAGCGGTGGTAGCGGGTGGCGCCGGTCTCGTCGGTCCAGGCCGAGCGGGCCACGTGGCGGCACAACCGCCGTGCTTCGGCGAGCAGTTCCAGATCGCCCTGGGCGCGGTACCCGAGCACCAGCGGCACGATCATGAGGCCGTAGTACTCGGCGGGCTCCAGGATGCCGCCCTCGGCGCGGTCGCGCACGGTGCGGAACGTGCCGGTGCTCTCCGGGTCCGGCACTCCCCGGTGGTGGAAGAGCCGGATCAGCTCCGCCAGGTCCTCGGGAATCTCGTCGGCGTAGGTCTTGTCGTCGCTCAGCTCCGTGTAGAGCTGCTTGACCCAGACCCGGGCGTACTCCTGGTTGCAGGTGCCGTCCTCGCCGGGGCGCCCGCCGCCGTAGACCTCGCAGGCGTCGAGGTTGCGCCGTACGGCGGCCAGTACGGCGGCCACCTCCTCGGCGGGCAGCAGGTGCCCGGCGTGGCGCACCGCGAGCAGCATGCCGAGGCTGCCGACGGCGTTGTGGATGAGGCCGCTGGTCGCCGACTCGCCGACCTGGAAGCCGATGTGCGCGTACTGTCCGTCGGGCTGCACCTCGGAGCACTGGTAACGCAGCAGCCGGCGCAGCAGGGCGACGCCCCGCTCGTCCGGCCGGGCGGCCAGGGCCCGGGCCCAGGCGCCGACGGCCGGACCGGCGAACGTGGTGTGTCCGCTGGTGAAGTCGAGGAAGGTGGCCGGGTTGGTGCCCCACACGCTGTGGTTGTGGAAGCCGTTGATCGCCCCTTCGGCCGTCACCCAGCTGTGCAGCCAGCCGGCCAGCGCGGCCGTGTCCGGCGTCGTGGTCTGGTGTTCCATGGTGTTGGCGTTCCTTCCGCAGCGGATCACACGGCCGCGTCGTGCGCGGTGTTCAGCAGGGCGGGGTCGAGGCGGTAGAAGCGGGTGGCCGTGGAGCCGAGGACGGCGGCGCGTTCGTCGGGGGCCAGCGGGGCGAGGAGTTCGCACATGGCCTCCCAGGTACGCGCGTAGCCTCCCGCCAGCAGGGAGATCGGCCAGTCGCCGCCGTACATCAGCCGCTCGGGCCCGAACAGCTCCAGCGCGTCCTCGACGAAGGGCCGCACCTCGTCGGTGGTCCACGCGTCCAGAGCGCCCGAGGCCGAGTAGAGGCCGGAGAGCTTCGCGTGGACGCCGGGGTGCTTCGCGGCGGCGGCGATCAGGCGGTGCCACTCGGCCCGGTCCTCGCGGCCGCCGCCGACGGGCGGCTTGCCGAGGTGGTCGACGACCAGGCGCAGCGCGGGGTGCCGGGCCGCCAGCCGGGGCAGATGGCGCAGCGCGGCGGGCGAGGAGGTGGAGTAGTCGAAGGCGAGACCGGCCCCGGCGAGCAGCGAGAGGCCCGCACCGGCCCCCGGGCCGAGGATCCACTCCGGGTCCGGCCGCTCGTGGAGCAGGGTGCGTACGCCCACCACGTGCGGGTCGCGGCCGAGCACGGTCAGGCGGGCCCGGGCCCGGTCCGGGTCGTCCAGCGGAACCCAGGCGACGACACCGGCGACCTCCGGGTGCGTGGCGGCGGTCGCCAGCATGAGGTCGGTGTCCGCGTCGTTGTCGGCCGCCTGGACCAGGACGACCGCGTCGACCCCGGCCGTGCGCAGGGCCGGACGGGCGTCGTGGAACCGCATGGCGCGGTCGACGGGCGACAGCGCCGGGCCCAGCCAGTCGTAGGCCGCCCGTCCGGGATCCCACACGTGCAGATGGGCGTCGACGACGGTCATGACGGCTCCCCGGGAGTGGACGGCGCGCCGACCTCAGGGAGCAGACCGAGGTCCGCCAGCTCCGTCCACAGGGCGTCCGGAACGCCGGCCGCGAGCCGCGCCGCGTTCGTGCGTGACTGCTCCGCGTCGCGGGCGCCGAGCACCACCGACACGACCGCGGGGTGCCGCAGCGGGTAGGCGATCGCGGCCTCGGGCAGTGTGACGCCGTGCCGCTCGCAGACGTCCGCGAGTGCGCCGGCCCGCGCGATCAGCTCGCGGGGCGCGGGCAGGTAGTCGTAGGTGGCGTCGGCCGGCGGACGGTCGGCCGCGAGCAGGCCGGAGTTGTAGACGGCGGCGGCCACGACGCCCACCCCGCGCTCCTGGGCGAGCGGCAGCAGCTCGTCCCGTGCGGACTGGTCGAGCAGGGTGTGCCGCCCGGCCACCATGACCAGGTCGACGTCCGAGCGGCGGACGAACTCGGCGAGCATCGCGGCCTGGTTCATGCCCACGCCGACCGCCTTCACCACCCCCTGGTCGCGCAGTCCGACGAGGGTGTCGACGCCGGTGGTGGAGGCCTGCTGCCAGTGCTCGTCGGGATCGTGCAGGTAGACGATGTCGACGTGGTCGAGCCCGAGCCGGGTCAGGCTGCCCTCCAGGGAGCGCAGGATGCCGTCCCTGGAGAAGTCCCAGTCGCGCCGGAAGGCGGCGGGCACGGCGAAGCCGCCGTCGTCCTGCCGGTGCGCGGTCCCGGGGCTGGGCACCAGCAGCCGGCCCACTTTGGTGGACACCGTGTACTCGTCCCGGGGGCGCCGGGCGAGGGCGGCGCCGAGGCGGCGTTCCGACAGCCCGAGTCCGTAGTGCGGTGCGGTGTCGAAGTAGCGGACACCACTGTCCCAGGCCGCGTCGACGGCGCCCCGTGCGTCCGTGTCGCTGGTCTCGCGGGCCAGGTTGCCCAACTGGGCGGCGCCCAGGCCCAGTGCGGTCAGCACCGGACCGCGGGGGAGGGTACGGGAACGCATCGCCCTCACCACACCCTCGTACGGGCGGAGGCCGCGAGGTCCTCCGGGTGGGCGAAGGGCCGGCCGGCCGCGAACCGCTCCACCTCGTCGGCCACGGCGTCACCGATGCGGTGCAGCTCCCCGCCGAGCGAACCCGCCAGGTGCGGGGTGAGCACGACGTTGTCCAGGGTCCACAGCTCGCTGCCCGGGTCCGGCGGCTCGGGGTCGGTGACGTCGAGGACGGCGTCGATGCGGCCGGTGCGCAGTTCGGCCAGCAGAGCCTCCTGGTCGACGACGGCACCCCGCGCGGTGTTGACGAGCGTCGCGCCGTCCGGCATCAGGGCGAGCCGTCCCGCGTCGATCCGGCCGCGGGTCGCGGGGGTCAGGGGCTGGTGCAGGGACACCACGCGGCTGTGCGCCATCAGTTCGTCGAGCGGCACCAGCCGCGCGCCGAGGGCGGCCGCCTGCTCCGCCGTGAGCGTCGGGTCGTACAGGAGGACGTCCAGGTCGAAGGGGCGCAACAGGCCGAGCACCGCGCGGCCGACGGTGGAGGCGCCCACGATGCCGACCGTCTGCCGGTAGTTGCCGCGTCCGGCGTACGCGCCGAAGTGGTCGGGCAGGGTCCGCGAGGCGCGGTAGCGGCGCTCCTCGGCCAGGACGCGCTTGTTGGCGAGCAGGATCATGGCGAGGGTGTACTCGGCCACCGGCCCGGAGTTGGCGGCGCGGGCGTTGGCCGCGACCACGCCGCGGGCGGCGAAGGCCGCCGGGTCCTCCAGACAGGTCGCGGCGACCCCGCCCGCGTAGACCACGGCCCGCAGCCGTTCGGTGCCGGGCAGGTGCTCGGCCGGTACGACGGGCGCGTCCCAGCCCGCGACGAGGATCTCGGCACCGGCCAGCGCGTCGCGGGAGCGGGCGGAGTCCAGTTCGGCGAGGACCTGGCCGGTGTCGATGTCGGCGGCGCGGCGCAGCCGGGCCAGGGCGGCGTCGTCGAAGACGGCGTGGACCAGCCGGGGGTTCATGGCGAGGACGGCGCGTGGTCGCGTCACGGCGTGTTCTCCCTCTCGGTGTGCTCGCTGCGCGCGGGACGGTGGGCGGGGCCGGGCACGCCCAGGGAAGGGGTGCCCGCCCGGACGCGGGTGGCCGGACCCGGAGGGCCGGGCTCGGGCACCAGCCGCAGGCCGGCGTCGCGGGGGCGTACGTGCGGGCCGTCGGGGCGGGCCCAGCCGGCGTTCTGCCGCGGGGCGGCGAGTGCGCTCTCGTCGACCGTGATGCCGAGCCCCGGCGCGTCGCCGAGGACGATGCCGCCGTTCTCGATCGCCTGGTCCACGGTCAGTCCGGCCGGTGTGCCGGTGTCCTGCACCTCGGTGACCAGGTGGTTGGGGACGGCGGCGGCCGCGTGCGCCAACGGGTTGGCGTGGTAGCCGACCGGGCTGACCGGGAGGTCGTGGCCGTGGGCGAGGGTCGCCACCCGCAGGAAGTGGGTGATGCCCCAGACGCCTGCGGTCTGTACGACCTGGAGCGCGTCGGCCGCCAGCAGGGGGCGGAACTGCTCCAGGCCGGTCAGGTTCTCACCGCTGGCGACGGCGGTGCGCGCGGCCCGGCCCACGGCCCGGTGTCCTCTCGCGTCCCAGCGGCGCACCGGTTCCTCGATCCAGGCGAGTTCGACGCGGTCCTCGATCCGGGCGAGCAGCCGCACGGCCTGGTGCCTGCCCCAGGACTCGTTGACGTCGAGCATCAGGGCGGGGGAGCGGGTGTTGGGGCGCAGCACCTCCGCGACCGCGCGCAGCCTGCCGATGTCGCGTTCGGTGTCCAGGCCGCCCTTGAGTTTGGCGCCGGTGAAGCCGCGTGCTGCCCAGCCGGAGTACAGCGCGACCAACTCCTCGTCGTCCAGCGCGATGTCGAGGCCGGACGCGTAGCCGGGCACGAAACGGTCCGCCGCGCCGAGGGTGCGCCACAGCGGCTCGCCGGCCATCTTCGCCTTGAGGTCCCACAGCGCCGTGTCGAAGGCGCCGATGGTGCCGAAGGCGGTGCCGGCGTGGCCGCTCTTGAAGGTGTGGGCCAGCATCCGGTCGTAGAGCGTGGTGACGGCCCGTGGGTCCTGACCGTCGAGGGCGGGGAAGACCCGCTCGGCGTCGCCGTGTGCGCCGAGGCCCACTCCGGTGAGGCCGCCGTCGGTCTCGACCAGCAGGACCGGGACCTCGGTGACGCCTTGTGCGACGAAGCCGTTGGCGTCTCCGACGGGGCGCCCCCAGCGGTGCACCGTCGTCAGGCTCCGGAATCCGGTGATCTTCAACTGCTCCCCCTCTTGTGCTCTCCTCGCCGTCCCGCCCGTCGGCCCACCCACCCCGCGCCAGGGAAGACCGAGGGGGCGTGGGAGGTGGGGGAGGTGCCGTCGGGCCTGGGGAACGGGCGTCGTGCGGCCGTCGGGAATCAGTCCCGCAACCGTGCCCTCATCGAGTCGTAACGTATCATACAAGTGATGACTGAGAAGAGGTCTGCGCGGCGACAAGTGCCTGGCGCTGGCGCCCCAGTCCCTCGATCTCGATCTCCATCACGTCCCCGGGCCGCAGGTAGGGGAAGCGCCCGGACAGGGCGACGCCCTCCGGGGTGCCGGTGTTGATGACGTCCCCCGGGTCCAGGACCAGGTACTGGCTCAGGTCGTACACGAGCTGCGCGACGGAGAAGATCATGTCGGCGGTGCGCGAGTCCTGCCGCGGTTCGCCGTTCACGAACGACCGCAGCCGCAGTGCCTGGACGTCGGGCACCTCGTCGGCCGGAACCAGGAAGGGGCCGAGCGGGTTGAACGTGGCGCACGACTTGCCCTTGGACCACTGGCCCCCGGAGTGCTCCAGCTGGAAGTCGCGCTCGGAGACGTCGTTGGAGACGGCGTAGCCGGCCACGTGCTCCAGGGCTTGCCCGGGGGAGTCCAGGTACCGCGCCGTCCGGCCGATGACGACGGCGAGTTCGACCTCCCAGTCCGTCCTGGCGGAGCCGCGCGGGATCTCCACCTCGTCGTTCGGGCCGACCACCGTGTTCGGCGGCTTGAAGAAGATCACCGGGCGGGTGGGCGGCTCGCTGCCGGACTCCGCCGCGTGGGCCGCGTAGTTCTGGCCGACACAGACCACCGCGCCGGGCCGCGCGACGGGCGGTCCGAAGCGCAGCCCCTCGGTCCGCAGCGGGGGCAGGGCGTCGTCGGCCAGGGCCCGACGGGTGCGGGCGATGCCGTCCGCCGCGAGGAAGGTGCCGTCGATGTCGGAGGTCAGGGAGGAGAGGTCCCGGGTGACGCCCCGGTCGTCGATGACGGCGGGGCGTTCCCGCCCGGGGTCTCCGAGCCGTACGAGTTTCATGGGTCGCTTTCCTTGGTCGGGAGCCGGGTCCGGCCGTGCCGCCGCTCGCGCCGGACACGTCCGTACCGGCCGGCCGGTGTGGAGATGGCGAAGACGGTCGGCACCGTGACGAGGGGGTGCCGACTTCCCGGTGCGCGCGGACGTCCGCCGTGATCGGCGCCGTGCCGGCGCCGCCGCTCCGGGGCTTGCGGGCCCAGTATCGGTGTACGGCACCGCTTGTTGTCAATTGACTGGTTTACTGTCAACAGGCTGACAACTAGGGTGTGACGCCATGACTACTCGGGACGGATCGGTATGGGCCAGTGCCGCACCGGCGCCGGCGGTGCTGCGGGCGGGCGCGATCCTCGACGCGCTGGCGGACGCCCGCGGCCGGGCGCTGTCGCCCGCCCAGCTGGCCGCCGCCGCGGGCGGCATACCGCGCGCGTCCGTCGTCAACATCTGCGCGGCCCTGCGCGAACAGGAACTGGTCCGCGCCGTGGACGGCGGCTTCGCCCTCGGACCGGGCCTGCTCCGGCTCGCCCAGTCCTATCTCGACGCCTTCGATCCCGTGCGCAGCTTCCGGGAGCAGGTGAGCCGCCTGGGCGACCGCGAGGAGACCCTCCAACTGGCCACCATGGACGGCGCGGACGTCGTCTATCTGGCGGTGCACGAGGGCACCGTCCTGATGCGCCTCACCAGCCGGGCGGGGGCGAGGCTGCCGGTCACCTGCACGGCGCTGGGCAAGGCCATGCTGGCCGGCCTGGACGACAGCGGGGTGCGTGAACTGCTGGCCGCCCGGGAGCCGTTCGAGGCGCGCACCCCCTGGTCCCTCACGACGCTGGACGCGCTGCTCGCGGAGGTGCGCGACGTGCGCACGGCCGGGCACGCCGTCGACGACCAGGAGGCCGCCGAGGGGATCGTGTGCGTCGCGGCGGCCGTTCCCGGACCGGCCGGGGGCGACCGGTCCTTCGCCGTCAGTTCCTCGCTGCTCAAGTCCCAGGCCAGCCCCGAGCGGGTGGCGGAGCTCGCCGCGCTCATCAAGGGTGTCGTGCGGAGGATGGGCGGAGCGGCGTGAGGCGAAACCGCCGGCGGCGCCCGGCTCACCGTCCGGGGCCGGTGGCGGGCCCGGACCCGTCGGGCAGGTAGCGGGCGGCCTCGCCCGCGGCGTGGTCGGCGAACATCGGCCCGGCGGCATCCGGGTCACCGGAGCGCAGGACGTCCAGCAGTTCGGCGTGGTGCTCGGCCATCGCGCCCCAGCTGCCCGCGTAGCGCGGGTCGCCCAGGACGTGCAGGTCCCACAGGCTGGACTCGATCATGCGCCACAGACGGATCAGGGCCGCGTTGCGGGCGGCTTCGCACACATGCCGGTGAAATGACATGTCGGCGTCGCGGAAGGCGCCGATGTCGTCCTCGGCGGCGGCCCGGCGCAGCCGGCTCACGTCCTCGGTGAGCAGCCGCGTGTGCTCGGCGTCCAGCCGTCCGGCCACCCGGCGGGCCGCGTACTCCTCGAACATCACCCGGATGTCCCGGATGTCCTGCGCCTGCCGTTCTGAGACCCGCGCGACATAAGTGCCGCGGTGCGGTTGGGAGATGACCAGGCCCTCGTAGGCGAGGCGTTTGATCGCCTCGCGGGGCGGGGCCTGACTGGTGCCGAAACCGCGTGCGATCTCCGACTCGACCAGGCGCTGCCCCGGTGCCAGCCGGCCGCTGACGATCCAGTCGCGCAGCAGCGTGTACACGTGGTCGGAGAGCAACTGCCGCGGCATGCGCGGCGTGCCCGGCACCGGACCGCCCCCGGTTCGGCTCGCTTCCCCGCCCTCCTGCCCGTCCGCCTCCCCGTGCGGCTCGCCCGGGCGTCCGTCCGGCCGTTCGGGCAGCCTGGCCTCCTGCTCCCGCCAGATCCGGGCGACGGTGGACTGCGACAGTCCGAGCGTGTCGGACAGCGAGCGGGTCGAGGGCACCGGGGCACCGGCGCGGGCCTGTTCGACCACGGCCGCGACCCGGGCCTCCGCCTCCTGCCGGTTGCTGCTGCGGGGGCGCCCCGAGCGAGGTGCGTCGTGCAGACCGGCGAGGCCCCGCCGGAGATAGCGCTCCCGCCACTTGGCCACCGTGGCGGGACTGACCATGAGCCGCTGCGCGACCTCCGCGTTGGTCAGTCCCTCGGCACAGGCCAGGACGATCCGGCCGCGCAGCCGGAGGCCGGCCTGCTGCCGCCGGGCGAGATCCGCGAGGGCCGCCCGCTCCTCAGCACCGAGCTGGGGAAACTCCGGCAGGACGGGATCGGTCATGGCACCGCGCTTCCTGGGATGCGTGAACTTATGACTCACGGGCCGCGAGTTCGTCGCCCCTCACGTCATCAATTTCAGGTTCAGCCACGCGTATTGACGACACCACGGCACGAACATATTAACTATCGTTGCTCGATCAGTGACCCACTAATCGTGTACGCGATGCCGTGCGGATGCTCCGCCGGAACGGGCATCCCCAGGGCCGCCGGAGGGCACGACGCCCCCGCACCCGGACCGCGATCCCGCGCGACACCGGTATCCGTGCCGACGGCTCCGGCGTCCGTGACGCCACGGAACACACACCCGTCCGGCCCACGTGGATCCGGACAACGACACCACGCACCCTCACGCACTCCGTGCGACAAGGAGACCTCGTGCCAACCACCCGGGTACGCCCCGTACGACGACGGACCAGAAGACTCCCCCTGCTGCTCGCGGCCGGCGCCCTGCTGGTCGGCGGCGCCACGTTGGACACGCCCGACGCGAGCGCCCAGTCGGCGGGCTGCAGGGCCACCGAGCTGTTCGTGTCCCCCGACGGGAACGACAAGGCCAAGGGTACGAAGGACAAGCCCTTCAAGACGATCGAGAAGGCCCGCGACCACATCCGCGACAAGGGTCTCAACCGGCCCGGCAAGATGCGCTGCGACATCCACGTCAACCTGA
The DNA here is from genome assembly GCF_027947575.1 of Streptomyces rubrogriseus. Lineage (NCBI taxonomy): Bacteria > Bacillati > Actinomycetota > Actinomycetes > Kitasatosporales > Streptomycetaceae > Streptomyces > Streptomyces rubrogriseus. Next base: position 4,025,371 of record NZ_CP116256.1, read on the forward strand.
GGGCCGGCGACTACCCGGTGAGCCGGACCGTTGAACTCGACGACCGCGACTCGGGCGCCGGTGACCACCAGGTCGTCTACCGCTCCTACGACGGCCCCGGCAAGGCCCGCGTGACGGGCGCCGAGCCGGTGACCGGCTGGGAGGAGTACAAGGACGGCATCTACCGTGCCGACGTCGGCACGGACAACCCCTTCTACACCCTCTTCGAGGACGGCACCCGCGCCACCACCGCCCGCTACCCCAACCGCAAGTCCGAGGAGGAGTGGGCCCCGTACCTCACCTCCACCCTCCCGGAGCCGGAGAAGGAGGCCGTCCACCAGTGGCTGTACTCCAACCCCGGTGACTGGGACGCCACGTGGGACCTCGGCAACGCCCAGGCGGTGGTCTGGTCCGGCGGCAGCTGGAGCTGGTTCACCGACACGGTCCCGATCCGGGACTGGAACCCGGCCAAGAACCAGATGACGCTCAAGTACTGGACCCGGTACGCGCTCAACAACTCCGGCGGTGGCTCGCGCTACTTCCTCCAGAACTCCCTCGACTTCCTGGACCAGGCCGGCGAGTACTACCTGGACTTCAAGAAGGGGCAGCTCTACTACAAGCCCCGCGGCGACATCGACGACGTCACCGTGCTGCGGCCCACGGTCAAGACCCTGTTCGACCTGGCAGGCACCGCACCGGACCGACGGGTCCAGAACGTCACGCTGGACGGACTCGCCCTGCAGTACACCGACTTCGTCGACTGGTACCGCAACGGGTGGATCAGCGACGGCGACTCCGGCGAGGTGCACGAGTACCCGGAGTACGACCGGCAGATCGAGATGCCGCGCAACCGCTTCGGCGCCGTCTCCGTCACCAACAGCAAGGACGTCACCCTGTCCCGGCTGAAGATCTCGGACACCGGCTACCACGCCGTCTACGCACTCGCCGCCAACGACCACCTGACCGTCCGCGACAGCCTGCTGGAGAACATCGGCGCCGACGGAATCAAGGTGGAGGGCCCCTACCCGGGCGAGGGGAACACCTCCAACGGCCACCTGCTCACCAACAACTACATCACCCACTACGGTGAACTGAACCCCGGTGACGCCTCCGGCATCGAGCTGATGAACACCGGGCACAACACGGTCAGCCACAGTCACGTCAGGCACAGCGCCCGCTACGGCATCAGCCTCGAGGTCCGGCCGGAAGTGGCCCTCGAGGACAACTACGCCCGCGGCAACACCTTCGAGTACCTGCGCATCGACGAAGCCGGCCTGGACAGCGGCGACATGGGCGCCTTCTACACCTACGGCGTCAACAACGTCGAGCCGTACCCGATGGACAACCACGTGCGCCAGATGGTCGTCGGCGACGTGATTCCGGACGAGTCGATGCCCGACAGCGGCACCCGGGGCATCCACATGGACGCCGGCGGCTGCGGCTTCACCTTCGAGGACATCGAGGTGGGCAGGACCACCGACCAGTCCTACCAGAGCTACCAGTGCAACGACGTGAAGAACGCCAACTGGGAGGACGGGTACGACGCCTCCAAGATGGAGTACGACAAGATCGGCGTCACCGCCTCCTTCCCCTACCCGCTGCCCGACGGGGACACCCAGTGAGCGGTCGCTGACCGGCCCCCGTCCGACGAACGCCCCCGGGCAGCGTGCCGCACGAGCCGCTGCCCGGGGTGCGGTGGGCGCGGGCCCCGGACCGCCCGCGCCCGGCACAGAGCATTCGCACCGCCCTCGACACGTACCTGGAGGCTTTGCCATGCCCGAGTTCTCCCGACGAAACGTCCTGGCCGCGGCCGGAGCCTCCGCTGCGGCGACCGCGCTGAGCGCCGCTCCCGCACCGGCCGCGCCGCAGGCGGCGGACCCCGCCGCGTCGGCGGCGCCGGGCGAGGACCACGCCGCCGCCCCGATGCGGCTGTGGTACCGCGCACCGGCACAGGAGTGGCTCGAGGCCCTGCCGGTCGGCAACGGCCGGCTCGGCGCCATGGTCTTCGGCGGCACCGACACCGAACGGCTCCAGCTCAACGAGGACAGCCTGTGGGCCGGCGGTCCGGGCGACTACGCCCGTCCCGACGCCGTTCGGCACCTGGCGGAGATCCGCCGCCTGGTGGTCGAGGAGAAGTGGAACCAGGCACAGCGCCTCATCGACGCCGAGTTCCTGGGCAGCCCCTCGGAGCAGGCCGCCTACCAGGTGCTCGGCGACCTCGAACTCACCCTCGCCGGTGAGGGCGAGGTCGCCCACTACGAACGCGAGCTGGACCTGGAGACCGCCGTCGCCCGCACCACCTACACCCGGGGCGGGGTACGCCACGTCCGCGAGGTCTTCGCCAGCGCCCCCGACCAGGTCCTCGTCGTCCGGCTGAGCGCGGACACCCCGGGCGCCGTCGGCTTCACCGCCCGCTTCACCAGCCCCCAGCGCTCCGGCGACTCGGCCGTGGACGCGCACACCATCGCCCTCGACGGTGTCGGCGGCGACTGGTACGGCCGGCCCGGCTCGGTGCGCTTCCGGGGCCTGGCCCGCGCCGAGTCCGAGGGCGGCCGGGTGTCCACCGACGGCGGAACACTCACCGTCGAGGGCGCCGACGCCGCCACCCTCGTCATCTCCCTGGCGACCAGCTACCGCAACTACCTCGACGTCGGCGCCGACCCCGCCGCCCGGGCCCGCAACCACCTGGCACCGGCCGCGAGGAAGCCGTACGCACACCTGCGCGACCGGCACGTCGCCGACCACCGGCGTCTGTTCGGCCGGGTCGCCCTCGACCTGGGTCCCTCGGAGCGCGCCGAGCTGCCCACCGACGAACGCATCCCGCTGTTCGCCGACGGCAAGGACCCCCAACTGGCCGCGCTCTACTTCCAGTACGGCCGCTACCTGCTCGCCTCCTGCTCCCGCTCGCCCGGACAGCCCGCCAACCTCCAGGGCCTGTGGAACGACAGTCCGAACCCGGCCTGGGAGTCCAAGTACACCGTCAACATCAACTTCGAGATGAACTACTGGCCGGCCGGACCCGGCAACCTCGCCGAGTGCTGGGACCCGGCCGTGCGGATGGTGCACGAACTGGCCGAGTCGGGCGCCCGCACCGCCAAGGAGCTGTACGACGCCCCCGGCTGGGTGCTCCACCACAACACCGACGGCTGGCGCGGCACCGCGCCGGTGGACGCCGCCCAGTACGGCATGTGGCCGACCGGCGGTGCCTGGCTGTGCGTGATGCTGTGGGACCACTACCGGTTCACCGGGGACACGGGCGCGCTGAGCCGCAACTACCCGGTGATGAAGGGAGCGGTGGAGTTCTTCCTCGACACCCTCCAGGTGGACGCGGAGACCGGCTGGCTCGTCACCAACCCCTCCCAGTCGCCCGAGGTGACCCACCACCAGGACGAGGGCGAGAGCGTCAGCATCTGCGCCGGCCCCACCATGGACATGCAGCTGCTGCGGGACCTCTTCGACGCCTACCGTCAGGCCGCGGAGGTGCTGGACCGCGACAGCCGACTCGTCGGCCGGGTCACCGAGGTCCGTGACCGGCTCGCCCCCACCCGCGTCGGCTACCTGGGCCAGATCCAGGAGTGGCTGGTGGACTGGGAGGAGGCGGCCCTGGTCAGGAGCCGCCACGTGTCCCACCTGTACGGCGTGTTCCCCAGCGCCCAGATCACCCCGAGGGGCACCCCGGAACTCGCCGCGGCCGCCAAGAAGAGCCTGGAGCTGCGCGGCACCGCGGGACAGGGCTGGTCCCTCGCCTGGAAGATCAACATGTGGGCCAGGCTGCTGGAACCGGCGCGGGCCTACCAGCACCTGGCGGACCTGCTCACCCCGGCGCGCACCGCGCCGAACCTCTTCGACCTCCACCCGCCCTTCCAGATCGACGGCAACTTCGGCGGCGTCTCCGGCATCACCGAGATGCTGCTGCAGAGCCACGCGGGCGAGATCGAGCTGCTGCCCGCCCTGCCCGAGGCATGGCCCACCGGATCCTTCCGGGGCCTGCGGGCGCGCGGCGGGTTCGAGGTCGACCTGGAGTGGACCGGGGACGGCATCACGCGCGCGGAGGTGCGCTCGCTGCTCGGCGACCCGGTACGGATCCGCACCCCGCACCCGGTGCGCGTCGAGGGCGTCGACGCCGACCACCCCGAGCGGGGTGTGGTGTCCTTCGGCACCCGCCGCGGGGGCCGGTACCGCCTCGCACCGGTCACCCGGTAACGGCGCCACGCCCCCTCACCCGTCCACCGCGGTCGCCCCACCGGAACGGGACGACCGCGGTGCCGCGGCGGGCGGCGGACCGTGTTGGATGGGCGCATGAGCCAGACAGCTGCTGCCCTGCGCCTGCGGCGGGCGATCGCCCGGACCCGGGACGCGACGCGAGAACGGGCGCCCGAGGGGCGCCGCCCGGAGGAGGCCGACGACGTGCTGGGCACCTTCGCCACGGACGGGGCGCTCAACTTCGACCCCTTCCCCTTCCTCCGGGCACTCCACGACGCCGGCTCCCACGCGGTGGTCATCGGCCAGGTCGCCGGCATCATGCACGGCTCCACCGAACTGACCGGAGACCTGGACCTGTTGTGGGACGGCACCCCCGCCGAGGCGCGAGCCCTGCGTGCCGCCCTCGCGGCGTGCGGCTGCGCCGAACCGCCGGACCTGGGCCGTGAACAGGCGGCATACGAGGTCACCGGGGCCGCCGGGGACCTGTGCACCCCCGTGCTTCCCTGGGGGGACATGGATGTGTCGCCCTGCCTGGCCCGGGCCGAGACCACCCACGACCCGTCGGGATTCACCGTCCGCTACGCCGCACTCGACGACCTGATCCGCATGCGCCGTGCCCTCGGGCGGCCGAAGGACCACCGCCGCGCGGACGAACTCACCCGCCTGCTTCCCTGACCGGGGTGGCTCACGTCCCGGCGAGGGCGGCCCGCAGCCGGTCGGTCACCGTGTCCAGGCAGCTGTCGAAACCGATGCGTCCCCCGGCGTCGATCCAGCGTCGGAAGGCGACACCGAAGGCCACCGTGGCGAGCTGTGCGACGAGTTCGGCCGTGTCGGTCTCCACCCCCCGCCGGACGAGGGCGTCGCGGACCGCCCGGGTGATCGCGGCCGCCTTGGTCCGTTCGCGCTCCTGCAACTCGGGGCTGGCGTCGATGACCGTCCGCCGCTCCGCAGAGTCGTGCACCTGCGCCACCAGTTCGGTGCCGACACGGGACATCGCCTCGAGGACGGCGGTGAGCGGAGCCGCGTCGGGCTCCGCCGCCAGGACGGCCTCCGCCAGCGCCGGGGGCAGGAGTTCCGAGCCGCCGAACAGGACCTCCCGCTTGTCCGGGAAGTAACGGAAGTACGAGCGCCGGGTGAGTCCGGCCCGCTCGGCGATGTCGGTCACGGTCACGTCGTCGTAGCCGCGCTCCAGGTACAGCTCCAGAGCCGCCCGCTTCAGGCGCTGCTCCGCACCCGGGTCCCACCTTGCCATGGTCCGACTCTAACAGGTGATGTCTCGCTGTGTCGTCAGTGCTAGCCTGAAGTCATGGCACGGTGTGTCATCACCGGGGTGTGCGTCCCGGTGCCGCCCGGAGCAGACAGGGACAGGGCCATGACCGAGACCAGCGGGACCGGCGGAACGACCGGAGTGAACAGGACGGACGACGAGGTGTGGATCGTCGGGGCCACCGGCCGGGTGGGCCGGGGCGTGGCCGGGCGACTGGCCGCGCGGGGACTGGCGGTCGTACCGGTCGGGCGCAGCCGCGAGCGGATGGCCGCGGCAGGCGCCGAAGCCGGCCTCCCCGCCGACGCGAAGGTCGTCGTCGCCGACTCGGCGGAGCGGATCGCGCAGGAGGTGGTGCGCCGGCACCCCCGGGTCGTGGTGAACACGATGGGCGACTACGCCACCACGGCGCCGGTGATCGCCCGTGCCTGCATGTCCGGCGGCGGCCACTACGTCGACCAGGCCAACGACGTCGTCGCCGTCCGGGGACTCCTCGCCCTGCACGAGGAAGCGACCCGAGCGGGCAGCACCCTGGTCACCGGCGCCGGATTCGGGGTGCTGGCGACGGAGGCGGTCGTGCTGAAGCTGTGCGAGGGGCGACCCGCGCCGCACCGGGTGCGAGTCGACTCCGTGGCCTCGGTGGCCGTCGAGGCCGGTGCCCTCGGTGCCGCCCTGGCCTCGGGCATCGTGGACGCACTCACCGCCGGCGGGCGGCGCTACGCCGACGGAGAGCTGGTGCGCTCGCGCCTCGGCGCCGACCCGCGGCGACTCACCTTCCCCGACGGGACGTCGGCCAAGACGGCGGGTGTCGCCTCCGGCGAACTCGTCGCGGCGCGGGCGGCGGCCGAGGCACCGTTCGTCACCGCGACGTCCTCCCTCGCGCCGACCGCTCCGCTCCTGCGCGCCGTGGTACCGCTGCTCGGCCGCCTGCTGTCCGTCCCGGCACTGCGGCGCCTCGCCGTCGACCGGCTCGGCCGGGTCACCGTGAAGGCCGCGCCCCGTCCACGCGAGCACTCCTGGGGCCACGCCGTCGTGGAGTGGGCCGACGGCACCCGGCGCGAGGGCTGGCTCCGGGCCGGCGAGGGCATGGACTTCACGACCGACGTCACCGCCACCGTCACCGCACTGCTGGCCCGCGGCGCCGGCCGACCCGGGGCCTGGACACCGGCGGCCGCCCTCGGAGCCGACCTGGCGACCAGCGCCGGCGGAACCTTCGTACTGGACTGACGTCCACCGGCCGCCGCCGTCCCGGGTGGGGCCGGGCGGCGGCCGGTCGCGGTGCCCTCGCGCTCGTACGGCCGGACGCCACGCGGCGCGGGCGGCGGGGCTCAGCCCACCGAGAGCCGGACCAGCCCCTCGTGTGCGTGCGGCGCACCCTGCACCGTCACCGCGACGTACCGGGCCGAGCCCGCCCGGGTGAGCCGGCGCACGCGGCCACGGCCGTCCAGGGTGCCGGCCTGCTGGTAGCGCACCCCGTCGGTGCTGAACTCCACGCGGGCCGCCGGCGCCGCGCCGGTCCTCCACCGCGCCTCCACCCACCGCACCTCGGCGCGCGTCCCCAGGTCGACCACCATGCGACCGTCCCGACCGGGGCGCCAGGCCGTGTCCGGGTCGCCGTCCACGGCGGCGTCAGGACTGGACATCCCCGGCGGCAGGGGATTGGTCGGGAAGGTGTTCCGGCCCAGGGCGTGGTCGTGGTGCGGGAAGGCCTGCGCCCCGCGCAGCGTCACCCGCGTCTCCCGTCCGCCCCGCACGGTCGCCTCGGTGCCGCGGCCCTGGGCCTCGATCCGCAGCCGGCAGTGGGCGCCGGACAGGATCAGGGTCGCCCCGTCGGCCACCCGGACCCGCAGCCCGGAGGGCAGGGAGCGGCCGGACAGCGCACTGAGGGTGAAGCGCGGCGCGAGCAGCGAGGCCGATGCCGCGTCCAGCCGCGCACCGTAGTCGATGCCCTCCCGGGTCACCGTCTGCTCACCCTCGTAGACCTCCCGGCTGCCGCCCTGCTGCGGCACCGCGACCCGGGTCTCCACCTCGTTGGCCGACAGGTTGAACAGGCTCAGGTACCCGTCCACCCGCGCCGCGCGGACCCGGCCGTCCCCGGCGGTGGGCGCGGCGCGACGGGCCAGCGCGCTCAGCTCCCCGGCGGACACACCGCAGTGCCCCTCGATCACCAGCGGCTCCCGGGCCCCTTCGGCCGGGACGATCGTGTCGCCGTACACCGCCAGCGTGTGCTCGCTCCCGCCGCGGACGACGAGCCCGGCCCGGCCGTCGACGTCGAGCCAGCCGCCGCCGCTGCGCAGCGAGGGGGCCGGGCCGGTCGCCAGGTCGGTCCACCGCTCGCCGTCCGGCGAACCCTGCACCCGGTAGGAGCGGCCGGCGGCCGCCTCCCAGCGCAGCGTGACCCGGTCCAGCGCGCGCTCGGCGCCGAGGTCGACGGCCCACCAGCTGTCCGCCCGCTTGCGGTCCTCGCGCGAGACCGCCCAGCGGCTTGCGCCGTTGCCGTCCACGGCCAGCTCCGGCCCCATGCCGGCCGACTGGGAGGAGGCCGTCGCCGTGCCGCCCCGCGCGAGGTCGGGCCCCTCGGCCCCGTCCCGCGCCTCGACCGCGTACAGCGAGTACCCGTACGCCGGGTCGGGCTGGACGCCCAGCATGCGCAGGTGCCGCACCGTCGTGCCGGGGAAGGTCAGTTCGTCGACGCGCCCCGCGGCCGAGGGCGTGGCGTCCTGCGCGCGGACCGTGGCCGAGCCCTCCGCGAACCGGTAGGTGCGGCTGCCGTCGAGGCCCGCCACCCCGGGCATGGTCAGGTTGTGCACCTCAAGCCGCGAAGCCGCCGCACCCGGCCCCTCGCAGGCGTAGACGACGGCGCCCGTGGGGAGTGTCGCGTACCCGGCGAAGCCCTCGCCGAGGCGCAGCACCGTGGCGCTGCCGTCGAAGCCGTCCCGCAGCGCCGTGTGCACGCGCACCGTCCTGCCGGTGACCTCCGCGGCGGTCGAGGGCAGGAACATCGGGGTGGCGCCGCCGAGCCGGAACAGCCAGTCGTCGTGCGCCGGCTGCCAGGCGAACTTCACGAACCCGGGCTTCGTCACCGCACCCGCCCAGGCCGCGGGCGACTGGTGGGACACCAGACCCGGACCGGTCCCGAAGTCGGTGACCCCCGACGCGTACGCGAACAACTCCGCGCGGGACAGGGGACGTACCCGCGGCCCCGCCTGCGGCCACACGTGCAGCAGATAGCTGATGGCCAGCTCCGCCCGCGCCTCCGGCTCGTACTTGGGCTCGCCCGAGAACTTCGCCAGCCGGTACTCGGGCGGGTAGGCCTGGTACGCCTCCAGGCGTGCGGCCAGCTCCGTCTCGGCGCGGGCCGCCGCCCGGTCTCCCGCCACCCGCGACAGGAAGGCCAGCGGTATGACATCCCTGCCGTACAGGTGCTCGCGGTCGTCCACCATCGGCATCAGCGGCTCGCCCGCGTCCGACATGACGCCCAGCAGGGTCCGCCACAGCGGCTCCGCGTTGGGCTGTCTCGTCAGGACCTCGGGCAGCGGCTGCCCCGCGGCGAGGAAGTGTGCCGCGTTGCGCCCGGAGGTGCGCCACATCTCCTCCTGGTAGTGCGGACCGAAGGAGCCGTGGTTCTCCACGATGAAGGTGTCGTACGCGTTGTGCGCGGTGTTGTGCGAGACCGGTACCCCGTCCACCCGCGCGGGGTTGGCCAGGTCGGCGGGCGGCAGGCCGCCCTCGTTGCGCGACCAGGTGCCGTAGTCGGCCGCCCACTCGGAACGGCGCCGGTCGTCCGGGGCCCAGGCCAGCGCCGGAGCGAGGGTCTGCGCGTAGAGCCCCATCTCCTCCAGCTTGGTGTCGCCGACGTACCCGCCCGCGAGTCCGTTCGGGGTCCAGGAGCCGGAGTACGGGTCGTCGCCCGTGCCCAGGGAGTGCGTGTACGCCGCCTGTTCGCGGGTGATGGTGTCGACCGCGGAGCGGGTGGCGGCGTCGAGCTCGTCCCACAGCAGGTGTGCGGCGAGGACGAAGTACGACTGGAACGTGGTGTCGAAGAACAGGGTGCGGCCCCACTGGGTGCCGCCGGTCAGCCGGTTGGAGGCGGCGTAGTGGCGCAGCGTCGCCAGGGTGCGGCGCCTGAGCGTCTCCCGGTCGACGCCGGCCGCGTCCTCGTCGAAGGCCCCGTGCGTCAGCAGTACGGCATGCCCGAGGACGACGGCGAACCCGAAGTTCCGGTCGCTGTAGGCCCCCTTGGCCTCGTCCCACTGCGTCTCGGACCAGCGGGTGTGCCGCAGCAGCACGCGGTGGTAGGTGGCGGCGACGTCGTCCGGCGGGTCGACGCTACGGGCGGCTCCGGAAGGGGCCGCGGCGGCCGACGGGGACCCCAGGGCCGGCTGGAGGGCGGCCGCGGCGCCGGTCGCGCCGAGGAGTTGCAGGAGGAGCCTGCGGCCTACAGGGAGGGAAACGGGGCCCATGATGGTCCTTTTCACCAGGCGACAACGTTGTCAACGCGGTCATCCTCGAACGACCCGCACACCCGTGTCAATGGCCGTTCAGCGCAGGATGCGCCAGCGGTTGTCGGCCGTACCGTCGTCCGCGTCCTGTACGACGAAGGCGCCGACGGCGGTGGAGCCGTCCCGGACGGCGAGCAGTTTCCCGCTGTGGGAGTTGCGGATCGTGAAGGTGCCGTCGCCCTGGTCCAGGAGCGTCCAGCGGTGGTCCGCGGTGCCGTTGTCCGCCCACTGCAGCACGGTGGCGCCGTCGGCCGTGGACATGTCGAGCACGCCGAGCACCTTGCCGCTGTGGACGTTGCGCAGGCGGTGGGTGCCGCCGGTGTCGGGCACCAGCTCCCAGTCGTGGTCGGCGGTCCCGGAGTCGGTCCAGAGCAGGGCGCGGCCGCCGTCGGCGGTGGACATGTCCTGGATGCCCAGCACCAGGGCGCTCGCGGCGTTGGCGATGCGGGCGGAGGCGAGGCCGCTGGTGTGCCAGTAGACGGTGTAGTTGTGCCCGTGGGCGTCGTGGAACGGGCCGAGGTCCACGGTGGCACCGTTCGCGGTGGCGGTGAAGGCCAGCGCGGTGGAGCCGGTCCGCCTGATGGAGCCGACGTCCAGGGCGGGGAGGGCGGACAGGACGGTGTCCCCGTAGTTCCCGGACAGGGTGACCGGGCCGTGGGTGACGGCACCGACGGCCGGGTTGTCGTTGGCGGGCCGTACGACGGTGCGCATCGGCAGGCGGACGGTGACGGTGTCCCCGGAGGTCCAGGCGCGGTCGACGGTCGCGTAGGTGCCGGGGTCGGTGGCGATGTCCTGCGGGACGCCGTTGACCCGGATGCTGGCACCGGTGGTCCAGCCGGGGATGCGTACGCGCATGGCCCAGCTGCCGCCGGCGTCGCCGGTGACCCGCAGCGTCGTGGTGTCGCTCGCCGGGTACGAGGTGGTCTGCGTGACGGTGATGCCGCGTTCGGCCCAGGTGAGGACCGAGGGGACGAACAGGTTCACGGTCAGGGTGGTGCCGCCGTCGTGGAAGTAGACGGACTCCATCAGCCGTGTGTGCATCTCCAGGCCGGTGCCCTGGCAGCACCAGAAGGTCGTGTAGTCGGTGCTCCACGTGCCGCCGCCCCACGCCGGGCCCACACCGCGCCGACCGCCGGGCCTCAGCGGGGTGAAGTAGGTGACGTGGCCGTGCGGATCGGCCGGGTTCTGCTGGCCGATCACGTGGTTGAGCCACGCCCGCTCGTAGTAGTCGAACAACTCGGCCCGGTCCGGAGTCAGCGCGAACAACTCACGGGTGAGGCCGAGCATGTTGACGGTGTTGCAGCTCTCGCAGGTGTCGTTCGCCAGGTGCGCGGCGATCGCGTCCGGGGCGCGGAAGTGCTCCGCCTGGCTGTTGCCGCCGATGGCGTAGGTGTGGGTGGTGACGCACATGTTCCACGCGTTGGTGGCGATGTCCCGGTAGCGCGTCATGCCGGTGGCCTTGTACTCGCGCACGGCCCCGATCCACTTCGGTACCTGCGTGTTGGCGTGCAGCCCCGCCAGCCGGTCCTGGCCCGCCGCCAGCGGGTCGAACACCGCGGCGTGGTCGAACCGCTGGGCGACGGCGAGCCATCGGGTGTCGCCGGTCTGCTGGCAGAGGTCGGTCAGGACGGCGTTCATGCCGCCGAACTCGGTGCCCAGTACGGTCTGCATCCGCGTGCCGCTCAGCCGGGCGGTGCGCCGGTCGACCCACCCGGCCAGGGCGAGCAGTACGTCGCGGGCCTGGTCGCTGCCGAGGTGCCGCCACACGTCCAGCAGGCCGGTGAGGGTCTTGTGGATCGTGTAGTACGGCACGTTGCCGTTGGTCAGCGTTCCGGACTCCAGGGCGGCGAAGTCCGACTCGGGGTAGCCGGAGAGGTACCCGGCGCCGAAGCCCGCGGCTCCGTTGTTGGCCTGGCACTTGGCCAGCTCGGCCACCATGTACCGGGCCTTGTCCCGGCAGACGGTGTCCCCGGTCACGGCGTACACCTGCGCCCACGCGGTGAGGAAGTGGCCCTGCACGTGGCTGCGGAAGGGGAAGTCGGGCGCCTCCCAGCCGCCGGTTGCGGCCGCGCCGTTCGTGGACAGGCGGTGGTTGGCGCGGAAGTTGTACAGCAGCCGGTCGACGTCGACGAAACGCAGATAGCTCCGGGTGCGGTCCTGGTTGTCCAGCCACCTGCTCGCGGTCGGCCTGACCCGGCCGAGGTCGAAGGGGAACACCAGCGCCCCGATGTCGGCCCGGGCCGGAGGGAGGGCCGCTCCGTGGGCGGGGGAGCCGCCGGCGAGCGGACCGACGGCGGTCGCCGCGGCCGTCGTCCCGGCGATCTGGAGCATGCGCCTTCTGCTGAGGGGCTTGGACATGGAACCACCTCTTCGTTCGCCGTGCGGAGCCTGGATGTACGGGAGACGCGGGGTTCGCTATTTCGAACACTGTTCGTGAAATCGTCGAGACGATAGTTCCGGCGCCGACGGGCTGTCAACGTGCCCGCCGAAGGCACCTGGGGGGTGGTGCCGGCACCACCCGAGATCCGGAGTCTGGGCCAACTGCTTCCCGGGAGAAGGCGGGAGAGGGTTGATCCGTCACCACGCATCCGGCCGACGCGGCCGGACACCGACAACGGAGCGAGGGATCAAGATGGCCAGTCACACGCGGCGGAGACTCCTCAAGGGCGCCGCGGTCGCGGCAGCGGGCAGTGTGGTCGGCGGCGGACTCGGGCCCGGCTTCTTCTCGGCTCCGGCCGAGGCGGCGCCCGCGGCCCCGAAGCCCGGTGGGAGCGGGACGACCCCGTTCCTGGAGGGGGCCTTCGCCCCGGTCACCGAGGAGCTGACCGCCTTCGACCTCAACGTCGTCGGCCGCATCCCGCGGGACCTGGACGGCCGTTACCTGCGCAACGGCCCGAACGCGCTGGGCGTCGAGGACGTCCGGGCCCACCACTGGATGATCGGCGACGGGATGGTGCACGGGGTCCGGCTGCGCGGCGGACGCGCGGAGTGGTACCGCAACCGCTGGGTGCGGGCCTCACAGGTGACGGCGAAGCTGGGGGAGACCTACCCGGGCCAGGCACCGCCGGACGACTTCGCGTGCAACACGCACGTGATCCCGTACCGGGGCCGCATCCTCGCGCTGCAGGAGAGCGGGCCACTCCCGTACGAGCTGGACGGCGAACTCAACACCGTGCGCCCCCACGACTTCCGCGGCACGCTCCAGGGGGCGTTCGCCGCGCACACCAAGTACGACGCGGCGGCCGACGAGCTGCACGCGATCGCGTACTACCCCACCTGGGACCACGTACGTCACCTCGTGATCGACCGCACCGGCAGGGCGAGGCCGGCCACCCGGATCCCCGTCGCGGACGCGCCGATGATGCACGACTTCGCGCTCACCGAGAAGTACGTGGTGATCGTGGACGTCCCGATCACCTTCGACGGTGCCGCCGCGGAGGCCGGCGCCATCGTGCCGTACGTGTGGAACGACGGGCACCCCATGCGCATCGGGCTGCTGCCGCGCACCGGCGGTACCACGCGCTGGTTCGAGATCGACCCCGTGTACTACTCGCACACCCTCAACGCCTACGACCAGGGTGACACGGTCGTGCTGGAGTACATCGGCTTCCCGGCGCCGTTCCACGCCGCCGGGCGCGGCACGGGCGGCCCCTCCGCCACCGGGGCCCCGACGCTCGACCGGTGGACGATCGACCTGCGGGCGGACCGGGTCCGCAGCGCTCGACTGGACGACCGGCCGCAGGAGTTCCCGCGCATCAACGAATCCCTGGTCTCCCGACGGCACCGTTACGCCTACACCGCGAGCGCGGCCGAGATGTGGCGCGCGTACGAGGCCGTCGACGGGGCGTGCCCGGACGAGAAGCTGACCAACTACCTGGTGAAGCACGACATGTTGCGCGGCAGCAGGCAGTCCCACCGCTTCCCGCGGGGCGCGGCGGTCAGCGAGCCGGTGTTCGTCCCGCGGCGCGGGGCGCGGGACGAGGACGACGGTTACGTCCTGTCGTACGTGAACGACCCCGACCGCGGCGCGACCGACCTGGTGATCCTCTCGGCCCAGGACTTCGGCGGTCACCCGTTGGCCCGCGTTCAGCTGCCCGGCCGGGTGCCGCTGGGATTCCACGGCAGCTGGATCGCGGACGCCTGAGCCCGGGCTGCGTCCGGTCGGCGAACCCGGCCGCGGTCGGGTCCGCGTGGACGGCCGGGTGGTGGCCGTTCAGCCGCCGGCCCCACGGTTCGTCACCGTCCGGGTCGCCGAGCGGCCGCACCCGGTAGCGGTCCGGGCCCGAGTGCCCCACCCGGCCGCACCCGGTTGCGCTCCGGCCCCGAGTGCCCCACCCGGCCGCGACGGTGCCGTTCCACCTCGATCGCCCCGCGCGCCGGCTCCGCTCCCGCCGTGCCGTCAGTGCGGTGCCGGTGCCGGGTCCAGGGCGTTGGCCACGCTGCAGCCGCCCTCCCCGGGCATCCGCTGGATGCGGGGCGGCACCCAGACCTCGGTCGCGCCGGGGACGACGCGGGCGAGCAGACAGTCCTGCGGGTCGAAGCGGTTGCCCTTCACCGACAGCAGGACGCCGACCCGGCCGCCGTCCGCCTCCACTTCGGTCCGGATCCGCGGATCGAGGTCGAGCGCGGCGAGCGTGCGGCGAACCTCGGCCTCGTCCACCCGGCCGTCCGCCGGGATCCGGGGAAGCGTCGTCCGAAGCTCCTCGGCGGGCATCTCGGGCGGCTCGGGCGGCGGGGCGAAGGTCAGCGCGGGGCCTTCCGGGCAGTCCACGTCGTGAGGGTCCTCGCGCCACCGCGACCCGGGGGACACCCGTACCGTGAAACAGCTTCGCACGGTGACCTCCTCGAGATCGACCCACGAGTTGTACGCCGAGCCGGACGTGCGGACGACCACCTCGACGCCGTCCCCTTCGTGCGTGGAGGTACCGGTCACCCGCATCACCTCCACCCCGGCCATCTGCGAGGCGGCCCGCCCGACCTCCTCCGCCGTGCGGGGACGCCGGCCGTACAGTCGCTCGCCCACCGTCCTGGCGGCCTCCCGTGCGGCATCGGTCGCCTCGCTCCGGGAGGACCGGGCCGGTCCGCAGCCGGAGGCGAGCAGCAGCGGGGCGAGCAGCAGCAGCGGGACGAGCGGCAGTACTCGGCGCACGCGTGCGTCCTTCCTTGGCCCCCGCCTGCCGCGTCGGCGAGCGGGACCGGGTGACCGCGGCACTCGTCCGCTCCGTAGTGACGAGCGCCCCACTGTCCGAAGAGAGGCGCTCCGTACGACGTACGGTAGCGGCCGGCCGCCCACCACGGAGCCGTCGGCGGCCAGTTGGTCCCGGCCGGGGCGGCTCGGCCCGCGGCGCGTCGCGCACCGTACGAGCCGGAGCCGCGGCCCCCCCGGATTTCGCCCGTCGTTCACCGGCCGTCCCCGTGGCACTCGCCCTCGGCTGAAAACGTTCGGCGACGGAGTGGACCGGACCGGAGGAAAGATGTCCCCCAAGAGCAAGAGAACCCGCGCCGCGCTGGCCGCCCTGGTCGTGGCCGCCGGCAGCCTGGCGACCGCGGGAGCCGCGCGGGCGGAGCAGCCGCACCCCGGGCAGCAGCAGGGCGGTCGGCAGGCCCAACAGCACCAGCAGGGGCGGCCGAGCCTGTTCGAGCGCACCGCCACCTACCCGGTCTTCCACAACCGTCCGGCCGGCGAGGACGCGTCGGCCGGGACCGTCGCGGAGATCTCCTCGGTCAGCGAGGACGGCCGCACCCTCGTGCACACCGACGCGGTGGCCCGGCGGATCGGCTTCCTGGACATCTCCGACCCCGGCCACCCGCGCGGCCTCGGCACCCTGTCGCTGGCCCGACTCGGCGACGCCGAGGACGAGCCCACCTCGGTGACCGTGGTCGGCCAGTACGTGCTGGTGGTCGTCAACACCAGCGCGAGCCACGCACGGCCCTCCGGACGGCTCGACGTCGTCTCGCTGCGCGACCGCGAGCGGGTGGCGAGCTTCGACCTCGGTGGGCAGCCCGACTCCGTCGCCGTCAGCGAGGACAAGCGCTATGCCGCCGTCGCGGTCGAGAACGAACGCGACGAGGAGGCGACACCGCCCGGCCGCGACGAGGGCGACCTGCCGCAGGCACCGGCCGGCTTCGTGCAGATCGTCGACCTGGGCCGGGGCACCGCCCCCGCACACTGGCGGACCCGGGCGGTTCCGCTGACCCGGGCCGACGGCCGGGCGCTGCCCGTGCTGGCCGAGGCCGAAATCGCCGAACCGACGGACCCGGAGCCGGAGTACGTCTCGATCAACAGCCGCAACCAGCTCGCGGTGACGCTCCAGGAGAACAACGGTGTCGTCCTGATCGACCTGCCGACCGGCCGGATCGCCAAGGCGTTCGGCGCCGGCACTGCCTCGGTGCGCGGCATCGACACCGAATCCGACGGCAGGATCGACCAGAGCGGGTCCATCGAGGACCTCCCGCGCGAGCCCGACGCCGTCGGCTGGATCGACGACCGCTACCTCGCCACCGCCAACGAGGGCGACTGGCGCGGCGGCACCCGCGGCTGGTCCGTGTTCGACAGCCGCACCGGCAAGCCGGTGTGGGACGCGGGCAACAGCTTCGAGCGGCTCGCCGTGCGCCACGGCCTGCACGACGAGGGCCGGTCGGGGAAGAAGGGCGCCGAGCCGGAAGGCATCGCGATCGCCGAGTACGACGGCGTGCCCTACGCCTTCGTCGGCTCGGAGCGCGACAACTTCGTCGCGGTCTACGACGTCAGCCGCCCCACCAGGCCGGTCTTCCGCCAGCTGCTGCCCGCCACCAACGGCCCCGAGGGCCTGCTGCCGATCCCGTCGCGCGGACTGCTCGCGGTCTCCAGCGAGGTGGACGACGCCGAGGCGGGCGTGCGCGCGTCCGTGAGCCTGTTCCGGCTGGGCCGGTCCACCGGGCACGCCCCCTCGTTCCCGGGCATCGTCTCGGCCGACGACGACCGCGGCGCCCCGATCGGCTGGGGAGCGCTCGGCGCGCTGTCCGCGGCACCGGGCAAGCCCCACCAGCTCTACACGGTCACCGACGCGGCGTACTCCACCACCCGCATCCTCACCGTCGACACGGCCCGCCGCCCCGCCGTCATCACCCGGGAACTGACCGTCAAGGACGCCGACGGGCGGCCCGTGGGTTATGACGCGGAGGGCATCCACGCCCGGCCGCGGGGCGGCTTCTGGCTCGCCGTCGAGGGCGGGACGGGCGCGGGCAACAAGCTCGTCCGGCTCGACGCGCGGGGCGTGACCCGGCAGGTCGTTCCGCTGCCGGCCGACGTCGCCGCGGGCCTCGGCAAGCAGGGCTTCGAGGGGGTCACCGCCACCACCGACCGGCGCGGGCACGAGGTCGTGTGGGCCGCGCTCCAGCGCGAGGCCGAGGGCGACCCGGCGGGTGTCGTACGGCTGGGACGCTACGACGTGACGGCCGGCACCTGGAGCTGGTACGGCTACCGGCTCGAATCCACCGGCACGGCCGGTGACTGGATGGGGCTGTCCGAGATCACCGCGGTCGGAGACCGGCTCGCGGTGATCGAGCGCGACAAGCTGAACGGGCCCGCCGCCAGGGTCAAGCGGATCTACACCGTGGACCTGCCGAAGTCGGCGGCGCCCTCGGGAGCCCTGCGGGTCCTGCCGAAGAGGCTCGCCCGGGACGTGCTGCCGGACCTGCGGGCCACCAACGGCTGGACGCAGGAGAAGCTCGAGGGCCTGACCGTGGGCGGTGACGGCCGCGTCTACGCCGTCACCGACAACGACGCCCTGGACGACGCCACCGGGGAGACCGTCTTCCTGGACCTCGGCACGGCCCGACAGGTCTTCGGCCGCCGGGGCTGACGGACGAGCGTCAGCCCCGGCCGAGGACGCAGAACTCGTTGCCCGCGGGGTCGGTCAGGACGACCCAGGAGACATCGCCCTGACCGACATCGGTCCGTGTCGCGCCGAGGGCTTCGAGCCGAGCGACCTCCCTGGCCTGATCGTCGACCGGGTCGGACATCACGTCGAGGTGGATGTGGTTCCACCCGGTCTCGTCGTCGGGTGTGCGGCGGAACTCCAGGTACGGTCCCACGTCCTTGGCGGAGCGCAGCAGAGCATGGTCGTCGGTCAGTTCGTGGACGGTCCAGTCGATCGCCTCGCCCCAGAAGCCGGCCAGGTCCCGTGGGTCGGTGCAGGAGACAACCACGCGGGCTATCGGCCCGGTGTCCCGGTAGCGCTCGCTGGGCTCCAGGACGCCGAACCTGTTGCCCTCCGGGTCGGCCAGTACCGTCCACGGTGCGTCGCTCCGGCCCACGCCGGCGTGTGTGGCGCCCAGTTCCTCGAGGCGGGTGACCAACTCCGTCCGGTGGGCCTCGGAGGTGGTGGCGAGCTCGAGGTGGACTCGGTACTTCACCGTCTCCGGGTCCGGGACGCGGACGAGATCGATGCAGACGGCGGACGGGTCCGGCCAGTCGAAGCCCACGGGTTCCAGGTTGGTGACGCCCGGCCCCTCGCTCGACGCGCTCCAGCCGAGCGCCTCCGCCCAGAAGCGGCCGAGCGCCGAGTCGTCCCGGGCCTTGAAGTTCACCTGTACGAGTTCCAACGTCATCCCGGAACCCTAGCCTTGCGGAAGCCCCGGGCAGCCCGGCCGTCCCCGAGAGGGCCGGGCTGCACCGGTTCTGGCCGTCCCCGCCGCGGGTCTCAGCAGGTGCGGCCGGTGTACCAGGCGCCGTCGATGTCGGAGCTGGAGCCGATCCAGGTCACGCCGGGCACCACACACCGCTCGCTGTTGGGCCCCCAGTCGTCGATCTCGATGACGATGTGCGAGCCGTCCGAGGTGCAGTGGTTGTAGTAGGCGTCGGAGGCGGTCTCGTAGAAGCCGCAGGGATTCGCTGCGGCCGGACCGGCGCTCAGGGTGATGGCGCCGACGGAGGCGAGTGCCAGGGCGAGGGAGGCGAGGGCGCTGGTCACGATACGACGAAGGGGCAAGGAGAGCTCCAAACGTAGGGGATCGCCAGGCGGGACTGCCGCTGTCTGCCGATCCGTTGTCGATGCGACGCCCAGACTCACAGCATCGGCGCGGGCGCTCTCAGCGATGGCGGCGCTGTTCACCCGGCGTAACGATTCACTGCTGCGCCGATCAGTTGATCTTCACCGGTTCACGGTGCACCGCGCTCGGGGCCGCGCCGGCGAACAAGGCGAGACGTATCGTCTTGCCAAGGCGCGCGCTGTGGCGTACCGTCCTTCGCATGGGTTCCCTGTGAGATCACCGGCGCCGACGGCGTAGAGCACCGCTCCGCCGTCGCCGCGCCTCGCCGTGCCGTCCATCCACCCCGATCCGGCCCGGGCTGATCCCGTGCGGCCAGGAGGGACCCGATCTTGCACACCTCACAACTCACCCTGTCCCATGTCACCAAGCGCTACCCCGGCCGCACCGTTCTCGACCAGGTCTCCCTCACGCTGAAGCCGGGCGAGAAGGCCGGACTGATCGGTGACAACGGCGCCGGCAAGTCCACCCTCCTCAGGATCGTCGCAGGCCAGGAGCGCCCGGACAGCGGCGAAGCGACCGTGACCGCCGACGGCGGCATCGGCTTTCTTCCGCAGTCCCTCCCCCTGCCCCCGACCGCCACCGTCCAGGACGCCGTCGACCTGTCCCTCGCGGACCTGCGTGCCCTGGAGGCCGAGCTGCGCCGGGCCGAGCAGGCGCTCGGTGCCGGCCGGGATCCGGACGTGCTCGCCGCGTACACCGTGCTCGTCGAGCGCTACGAGGCCCGAGACGGCCACGACGCCGACCGCCGGGTGGACATCGCGCTGCACCACCTCGGCCTGCCGGCGCTCCGCCGTGAGCGCCGGCTCGGCACCCTCTCCGGGGGCGAGCGCTCCCGTCTTGCCCTGGCCGGCGTCCTCGCGGGCCGCCCGGAAGTTCTTCTGCTGGACGAGCCGACCAACGACCTGGACGATCAGGCCGTGGAGTGGCTGGAGACGCAGCTGCGGGCACACCGCGGCACGGTGCTCGCGGTCACCCACGACCGCGTCTTCCTGGAGCGTCTCACCAGCACGATTCTGGAGGCAGAGGGGGGTAGGGTCGCCCGCTACGGCGACGGCTACACCGGCTACCGTACGGCGAAGGCCGCGGAGCGCCGCCGCCGGCTCCAGGAACACGAGGAGTGGCGGTCGGAGCTGGCTCGCAACGAGCGGCTGGCCACCGGCCACGCCGCCCGCCTCGGCGCCATTCCGCGCAAGGCGTCCCTGGCCAACTTCGGCCACGGTGGCTTCCGGGCCCGCGGCCGTGCCCACGGCGCCATGTCCCGTATCCGCAACGCCCGCGAGCGGGTCGCGCGGCTGACCGAGAAACCGGTGGCGCCACCGCCGGACGCGCTGGCGTTCACCGCTCGCATGGCCACGGCAGCGGAGGAAACGACGGCCACCGGGACCGCTGACGCGACGCTCCCCGCCGTACAGCTGTCGGACGTGCGCGTGGGCGACCGCCTGTACCTGGGCTGCCTCGGCCTCGGCCGCCGCGACCGGCTTCTCGTCACCGGCCCCAACGGCGCGGGAAAGACCACCCTGTTGAAGGTGCTCGCCGGTGAACTGCGGCCGGACGAGGGCTCGGTGCGAGTACCGGGCCGGGTAGGGCATCTGCGCCAGGAGGAGACGCCGTGGCCGCCGGAGCTGACGGTCGCCGAGGCGTTCGGGCTGGGCCGAGCGGGTGCCGCCGACGAGCACGCCGACGCCCTGCTCGCCCTCGGCCTCTTCCGCCCGGCGGAACTGAGCCTGCGCATGGGCGAGTTGTCCTACGGCCAGCGCCGCCGCGTGGAACTGGCCCGCCTGGTCTCGGAGCCCGCCGACCTCCTTCTGCTCGACGAGCCGACGAACCACCTGTCACCGGCGCTGGTCGAGGAAGTGGAAGAGGCGCTGACCGGGTTCTCGGGGGCGATCGTGCTGGTCACACACGATCGCGCGCTGCGCGGGCGGTTCCGGGGCAGGCGTCTGACACTGCCGGCGGCACCGGGGGCCCGGACGGGACAGCCCGCGGTCGTGGCACACCGGCCGCGCCCCGGTTCAGGGGCGTAGGACCGGGAAGTCGGCCTCGGCCCAGAGGGCTCGGAGGGCGGCGGCCCGGTCGCCGGTGCGGGCGGCGTGATGGTCGGCAGTCCACACCCTTACCGCGGTTGCCGCGGTGGCCTCGGTCGTCCCGGTGACCTCGGTGGAGGAGTCCCGGGCAGGTGGCCAGCCCGGGCTTCCGGTGGCGGCGAAGTCGGCCCAGGCGCGCACCATTCGGCGTGCCAGTTCCTGGTCGGCGGCGGTGGGTGCGCCGCCGATGAGGAAGGCCAGCCGCTCGTCGTCCAGGTTGCCGAAGGCGAAGGGAACGTCCGCACAGTGCCAGGCGCGTACCACCCCACCCGGATCGGCGCGGCGCCGGTCGAAGCGGGACAGGAACGCCCGGCCGCCGGCCCGGGCGTGGACTTCGGCGAGTCGGTCGGCGTACTCACCGAACAGCAGGTCGCCGAAGACGGCGAGGTAGACGTCCAGCACCGGGGCCTGGGGGAGCGCGGCGCGGTAGCCGGCCACCAGGCCGTCGGGGAGGCCGAAGTCCTCGGCGAAGCGGGCTAGTTGCTCGTCGGTGGTGACCTTCGCGCTGCTGCCGACGGCGTCGAGCAGCCAGTACTCCTCCGTGGTGTGGCAGACCAGCAGGTCCACGTCCCGGGCCGCACCGGCCGCCATCCCCGTGAGGGGGTCGGTGGGCAGGACGTCGTCGTCGAGGACCGGGGCGTACAGCGAGGGGTCGTAGTGGCGGGACCCGGAGGCGGGGTCGTGCCGGTAGTCGTCGACCACCTGGTCGGCGGCGGCGACCAGGGCCTGCGGAGTCGTGGAGAGGAGACCCGCCGACGTGGCCGGGCAGCCCGCCGCGGCGGCGATCTCGCGCGTGGTCGCGGCCGCGGTGTCGCGCGTGTAACAGGGGCTGGCGGGGCTGTGCGCGATGGCGCGGTGGAACAGGCCGCGGGCGCGGTCCATCACCATGAGGCAGGCGACCGAGGCGGCTCCGGAGGACTGGCCGGCGACGGTGACGTTGTCGGGATCGCCACCGAAGGCGGCGATGTTCTCGCGCACCCACCGCAGGGCGGCGACCTGGTCGAGCAGCCCCCGGTTGTCGGGGTGAACGATCGGCCCGTCCGGCGGGACGTGGCCGAACCCCTCGAAACCGATGCGGTAGTTGAGAGTCACCACGACCAGTCCGGCACGGGCCAGTACGGTGCCGTCGAAGTCGGGCTGGGCCGACGAGCCGAAGGCGTAGGCACCGCCGTGGATCCAGACGAGCACCGGCAGGGGGCCACCGTCCGGGGCCGGCGTCCACAGGTTGACGGTGAGGACGTCCTCGTCGCCGGGAGACCACACGGGCGCCCCGGGCAGCCGCGCGGACTGCGGGGCGACCGGACCGAATCTCCTGCCGTCCCGCACCCCGGTCCAGGCGGGTGCCGGAGCCGGCTCCCGGAACCGGTGGACGCCGAACGGCGCGGCGGCATACGGAACACCGAGGACGGCGACGACGTCGCCGGAGACCCGGAACCCCCGGACCGAACCGTGCCGGGTCTTGAACACGTCCACCGGGACCGCCTCTCGCCGCACGCCTGTGGGACGGGGCACAGCATGGCATCGCCCGGCCGGCCGGGACCAACACCAAGATCGTCAGGATTGACGCTCCGGTGTTGTCAATCTTGGTTCCGCCGGTCGGAGCGGGCCTACTCACCGTCCATCAGGAGCAGTGACTTGCCCACCGTCGTACGCGCGGCCAGAGCGCGGTGGGCGTCGGCGGCCCGCGCCAGCGGGTAGGTGGCGCCGATGGCCGGGCGCAGGCGTCCCTCGGCGGCGCTCTCCAGTGCCAGGCCCAGCAGTTCCCGGGCGGTCTCCCGGTCCGGAGGGCCGTCCATGAGCGGCATGAGCAGCCGGACGCCCCGGCGCGCGGCGGATTCCCGGTCCGGGGCGGCGAATCCGCCGGCGGTCCCGTAGGTGACGAAGCGCCCACCGTCCGCGACCGCGTCGACGCTGGTCGCACCGAGCGCCCCGCCCGCACCGTCGTAGACGAGCGCGGCACCGCCACCGGTCGCCTCGCGCACCCGCTCGACCCAGTCCGCCCGCGTGTAGTCGACGACGGCCTCGGCGCCCAGGTCCCGGGCCATGGCCAGCTTGGCTTCGCTGGACGCGGCGGCCACCACCCGGGCCCCCGCGTCGACCGCCAACTGCACCAGTAGTGTGCCCGCCCCACCGGCCGCCGCCGAGACCAGTACCCATTCCCCCTTCCGCGGCGCCCCCAGCCGGTGGAAGCCGAGAGCGGTCACGCCGTCGTGCACCAGCGCGGCCGCCGTCACGGCGGCCAGCCCGTCCGGAACCGGCATGATCTCTTCCGCATCCGCGACGACCCGTTCGGCGTATCCGGTGCCGGTTCGCACGACCACGCTCCGGCCGATCCAGCCCGGGTCCACCCCGTCACCGACTGCCAGCACCTCGCCCGCTCCGCCACCACCCGGCACGTACGGCAGCGTTCGCGGGAAGAAGTCCTGACCCCAGCCGCCGCGCAGCAGCGTGTCCAGGAAGATGACGTCGGCCGCGACCATGCCGACGACCACCTGGCCGGGGCCGGGCACGGGGTCGGGCAGGTCGACCAGGGTCAGCACGTCCGGAGCACCGAACGAGGTCACGTGGATCGCATGCATGAGCAGCACCCTTCGCTGGAGGCGACATCCCGCCCACCCTCCAACCTCAAGTCCGATCGAGGTCAAGGCTCGTTCGTCGTCCGCGGTGGAGTCGGGCCGGTCGGCAAGGGGTGACGGACGGAGGGACGTATGGAGGGACGTATGGAGGGACGTATGGAGAACAGACGACTGCACGGGTGTCTCGGGGCGGTGGTCGGACTTCCTCCCGGCTCCGGGTTTCTGAGGGGTGTGTCGGTCGTCTGTCGGCGGTGCGGGGTCAGCCGGGCCGGGTGTCGCGGAAGTCCAGGGCGTCCGACTGCAGGGCGACGAGTCCGGAGTACGTCCCTCCCTTGGCGAGGAGCTCCCCGTGCGTGCCGGTCTCCGCCGTGCGGCCCTCGTCGAGGACGGCGATGACATCGGCGTTCCTGACGGAGTCCAGCCGGTGGGAGATCAGGAGGGTGGTGCGGCCCTGGCGCAGTGAGCGCAGCAGGGCCCGCAGCCGGTGGTCGGCGGCGGGATCGAGCCGGGAGCTGGGCTCGTCCAGCAGGAGCAGGTCGGCGTCGTCCTGCAGGATCGCCCGTGCCAGCGCGAGGCGCTGCCACTGGCCGCCGGACAGGGTGTGGCCGCTGTGGCTGCCGGCCTGGGGGTCGTCCTGGCGGAACACGAGACTCAGCAGCGTGTCGTAACCACCGGACAGCCGGGTGATCTCCTCGTGGATGCCCGCGCGGCGGGCGGCGCGCTCGATCCCCGCGGTGTCGCCCAGCGCCTCCAGCCGGCCGATGCCTATGTTCTCCCCGGCGGTCAGGTCGTACTCCATGAAGTCCTGGAACACGGCGCTGAGCCGGGCCCGGTACACCTCGGGCGCGAAGTCGCGGATGTCGACGCCGTCCCAAAGGATGCGGCCCTTGCAGGGGTCGTAGAAGCGGCAGAGGAGTTTGATCAGCGTGGACTTGCCCGCGCCGTTGACCCCGACGAGCGCGGTGGTGAGGCCCACCGGGATGTGCAGGGTCACGCCGCGCAGGATCCAGTCCTGATCGTCGTGGTGGCGGAACCAGACGTCCTCGACGCTGATGCCTTCCCGCAAAGGGCTCAGGAGGGCCGGTGCCTCGCACCGGGGCAGGTCGTCGGGGGTGTCGCACAGGTCCAGGAACGCCTCGAAGTGCAGAAGTGCGCCGTAGCATCGCGTACTGTCGTTGACCAGGCCCGACAGTGCCCCCTGGGCAGCGGTGATCGCCGCCAGCAGCAGCGTGAGGTCGCCCACGCTGAGTCTGCCGTGCCACACGTCCGTCGCGGCCCAGGCCAGGCCGGTGGTCGTGATGACAGCGGCGATCGATTCGGCGACCAGTTCGTATCGCAGGACCCTGCCGTCCAGCCGCCGGGCCACGGCGTTGGCGCCGGCCATCTCCCGGGCGGCACGACCGGCTACGAAGTGGCCGGCGCGAAACAGCCGGATCTCCTTGGCCGCACGATGCCCGGTCAACAGCTCGGAGTAGAAGGACTCCTTGCGGTGGACCGGGCTGAGCAGCCACATGGTGCGCACCTGCTGGCGGTGGATCCGCGTCTCCATGACGACGGCGGGCAGTGCGCCGAGGAGTACCAGAGCGGCGAGCGGGGGCCGCAGGGCCAGGAGCGATGCGGCGAACCCCGCCGAGATGACCAGCGATCTGATCGCGGTCGTCCCCGACTCGACGAGCTCCAGGGAAGCCGATCCCGCCGAGTCGCGCGCCATGCGAATCCGGTCGGCCATGCGCGGGGACTCGAAGTAGGTGAGGCCGGAGAAGGAGTTCATCACCTCGGCCACACGTCGGTGCGCCGCCAGCCGGGTGCTCCGCTGCAATTCCTTGACACAGTAGGCTGAGAAGCCTGGCAGCACCGCCAGCGCCACCCCGGTGGCGGCCATCACCGCTCCCCAGGTGAGCAGGTACCCGGCCGGCCGCCGGTCGATCAGCCCGTCCACAAGGAACTTGGTGGCCCAGGCGCTGGTCAGCGGAACAGCGGCGAGCAGCAGGCTGACGGCGATGTAGCCGGCGAAGGAGCCGGGCGCCGAGCCGACGACGAGCGCGGCCGCGGTCCGCACGCCGCGGACGATCCGAGCGCGCCGACGCCGGGTCCGCGCGGATTCGCCAGGCACGGTCACACCGACTCCATGAGGCGGAAGTGACGTGTGGTGGGAGCCTCGGCAACGACGACGTGCCGTCGGCCCTCACGACGGACCCGGTAGAACAGCGGGTAGGCGGTGACGCCGAACGCGGTGATGATGCTGCCGTCGCCCTCCTCGTGCACGACGACGGCGGTCCGGCTCAGCCGTTCCGTCTCGGCGTCCAACTCGTGGCGGGCCGCCGGCCGGTCCAGCTCGTGGGGTTCGTGCCGGATGACGGCGATCGCCGGAATTCCGCTGTCCGCCAGCCGGCCGGCCAGGGCCGCGTAGTCGTCCACAGCCGCCTGGCAAGGCGGGCATCCGATCATGAAGAACCCCACGACATACTCGTCCATCGCCGCGGCACCGACCGGCAGGCCTTCGAACGACTTGGCCTCGAACGAGGGCAGCTCATGTCCGACGGGCAGCGAGACCGTGTCAGGGCCTTCCAGCTCCGCCGATGGGCGCGTGGGGTCCCGTCGGACGGCGCGGGCGAGGCGGGTGGTCAGGACGAGATTCGCGCACACCGCGACGGCCAGGGCGCCGCAGACGACGTAAAGGGTGGTCATCGCTTCCTCGGGGTCAGGGCCGCGGCCACGGCCTCGTGCAGGACGACGGCGATGCCGATCCCGGCGCCGGTCGCCGTGAGCAGGACGCGCTCGGCGGTGCCCGGCAGCGTCGGGCCGGTTGGTGCCAGGGCAAGGAACAGGGCGAGCGCCGACAGGGTGGTGTTGCGCCACAGGTGACGGCTGCCCAGCGTCTCGCGAGCCGTCCCGAAGCAGGCGCAGCGCAGGCCGAGTTGCCGCCGTGTACTCATCAGGACACCTCCGGCGAGCACGGCGAGCAGCAGCGCGGCAAGGCCCAGCCCTGCCGACGCCGGGCCCAGGAGCAGCACGGTCGCGACGGTGGCCTCGGCGACGATCAGCGTCGCGGCACAGAATCGGCCGAAACGCGTACCGGTCGGGCCGAGCGCGGCGAGAGAGGCGGACAGGTCGGCGAAGGCGGGGGCCCGCAGCTTACTGACCGCCGCCACGGCGAACAGAGCTGTGAACGCACCGCGCCCCACCTCGATGAGGGCTTCCAGCACGTGGGTACCTTCTGGAGGGAAGGGGGCCGCCCGCCCACCGGAGACCGGCACGGGCGGGCGGCCCCGTCAGGGAACGGACCTGCGGATCAGCAGCCGCAGCGGATGAACTTGCGGTCGCCGGACACCTCGACCGGGTACCCGTCGTAGCAGGCGTAGGTGCGGCGCTGGGTGTACTTGCGCCGGGTCGTCTCACAACTGCCCGCGGACGCCGTGATGCACGCGTACTCGTACCACGTTTGACCGGGTGAACAGGACGCAGCCATTGCCTTGACCTTTCTGAGAGACGAACGCGGACCCGGACACGGCGTTCGTACCGCCGCTGGTCCGCGGTGACCCCGGACTCGAACGCGGCGAGCCGGGTGTCACCGAGATTGCCGACCACCGCCGGGCCGGAGCAACGGCGACCGCCTGTCCCGGACAGCGTCGGGCTGTCCGGGCTGGTCAGAGCCTTGTCCGGATCGCGTTCCGGACAGCGGGGCATGGCGGAATTCCGGTGTTGCTCCTTTGACGTGGTCGCAGCAAGATGAGGTTCATGGGGAACCTGGGGGGCGATGTGTCGCCGCATGCGGCCCGAGACGCCGCGGGCCTTGTCGAGTCGATGCAGCGTCTCAAGGACCGCTCGGGACTGACCTACCGCGCGTTGGAGGAGCGGGCCGCCCGGAACGGCGACGTGCTGGCGCGCAGCACACTGTCCGACATCCTGCGGCGCACGAGCCTGCCGCACCCCGACGTGCTGGCCGCCTTCGTCCGCGCCTGCGGGGACGAGCAGCGGGTCGGTGTCTGGCTGGACGCCAGGGACCGGATCGCCGCGGGTATCGCCGCCGTGCCGTCCGTGGCCCCCGGCTCGGGGCCCAGCACCGCGGCCGAGCAATCTGGGGCCGAAGAGGCCGCAGCCGGGCCGCGACGCCGGTCCAGAGGCCGCGCGCTCACGCTCGTGGCCTCGCTCATGGTTCCGCCGCTCGCCCTGGGCGCCTGGGGACTGCTGCCCGACGGCTCCGAAGCTCCGGCCGCTTCCCAGGCCCCCGCCGAGGGCTGGGTCACCATCCGTCCCGCCCGGACGCCCGACCTCTGTCTGACCGACGGACGCGACCGTGAGGGCGCCTACGCCAGCGCCGTAGCCGCCCAGCTCCCCTGCGCCCGGGCCACGGTCCCGCGTACCTACCTCGAACCGGCCGGTGACGGCCTCTACCGCATTCAGTGGCACCACCCCGAGGAGGGGAAGGGATGCCTGACGGTCATGAGCACCGGCCCGGTGAAGGGCATGCTCGAGCCCTGGGACGACTGTTCCGAGGCCACACTGTTCCGGGTGGCAGCCGCCGCTGACGACGGCGGAGGCTTCCGGCTGCGCCCGGTCGGCAGCAGCAGGTGCATCGGCATCGCCGACGACGACACCACCGTGGGAGCCGAGGCGGTCGAGGAACGCTGTACCGACGCGGCCGACCAGCGCTTCCTCATCCGGACGGGGTGAACGTGCAGTGGTGGCACCGCCCCCGCCGGGGCGTGGGTGTGGGGGTGTCGGTCCTCTGTCGGCGGTGCGGGTGATCTGTCGGCGATCTGTCGGCCGGGGGAGCGACCTTGGGCGAGTCGGTGCTCCTCACGAGCACGCCGCCCGAGCACAAGGAGTCTGTCATCGTGTCCTCCGCACCCCAGAGCCGACCGTGGGACGTACACCGGCTGCCGTCCGCCGAGGGACGGAACTTCCTCGTCACCGGGGGGAACGCCGGGATCGGCTACTTCACCGCGGAGCAGCTCGCCGCCACCGGCGCCCTCGTCGTCGTCGGCAGCAGGAACCCCGCGAAGGCCGACGCCGCCCTTGCCTCGATCCGCTCGCGCGTCCCGGGCGCGCGGGTGCGGCACCTGCACCTGGACCTCGCCGACCTGTCCACCCTGAAATCCGCGGTGGACGGCCTGACGCTGGACGTCGGTCGTCTTGACGCGGTGGTCCACAACGCCGGGGTCGCGCTCGACGACCCGCCCCGTCGGGAGACCGAGGACGGCCACGAGCTGATGTTCGGCACCAACCACCTCGGCCACTACGCGCTGACGCGGTGGCTGGCCCCCCTTCTGTCCGCGGCGCCGGCGGGCCGCGTCGTGACGGTGGGAAGCTTCGCGGCGCGATCCGAGCGGCTGGACCTCGACGACCTCCAGTCCACCCGGGACTACCGGCCCAAGCGCACCTACGGCCGGTCGAAGCTCGCGCAGATGTGCTTCGGCTTCGAACTCGACCGCAGGCTGCGTGCCGTCGGCAGTACGGTGCTCAGTGTGGTGGCCCACCCCGGCGGCGCCCTGGACTCCCTCACCCCCTCCCGCCCGCCGGTCAGCACGTCGACCCCCGGCGAGCGACTGCGCGGTCTGCCCGCGGCGCTCATGGTGCAGGGCAAGGACGCCGGGGCGTGGCCGGTCGTCCGTGCCGTCCTCGACTCCGACGTACAAGGAGGGCAGCTGTGGGGGCCGAGGGTCTTCGGCCTGCGTGGCCGACCGCGACGTGAGCCGGTCCCGGCACACATGGCGGACCCGGCGGTCGCCGCTCACCTGTGGGCCGCCAGCGCGGAACTGACCGGGACCACCGATCCGCACCTCGGCTTCCGGTAGGCGGACCGCTTCCCCGAAGCATCCGGCACCTGGGACCGTGCCGTGCGGACAGCAGCAGGATGCAGGCGCTGCTGTGCAACGGTCCCGGAGTGTCCGCCATCGGGTTCTCTCCCAGCGCCCGTACCGGTCGGTCACTGGAACGACCGCTCGGAGATCAAGGACAATCGGCAACCATGTCTGAAAGAGCGACGGAATCCGTCCTGCGGTCCCCGGGCATACCCCACCTCCTCACGGTGGGGGCCTTCTGCTTCGCGGGACTGGCCCTGCTGCTCCCCGTCTCACCGGCGTGGGCCGTCGCCGGAGGCGCCGACGAGTTCGGTGCCGGACTCGTCACGGCCGTCCTGATGGCCGCCACCGTCCTGGCCCAGCTGTGTGTCAGAACGGCGCTGCGCACCATCGGCTGGCCCCGCACGCTGGCCCTCGGTGCTCTCCTGCTCGGCCTGCCCGCCCTCCTGCAGAGCCTCAGCGACCACCTGGTGCCCATCCTGGTGACGACCGCCCTGCGCGGAGCGGGCTTCGGCATCGTCACCGTCTGCGGAGCCACCGCCGCGGCCGCCCTGGCCCCCCGCGGTCGCCAAGGGGCGGCCATCGGCCTGTACGGCCTCGCCGTGGCGCTGCCCCAGGTCGTCCTCACCCCGGCGGCACCCTGGCTGATGGGCACCTTCGCCCTCCCCGCGATCGTCGCCTGCGGTGTTCTCCCCGTCCTCGCGCTGCCCTGGACCCGGGCCCTCGGCCGCGCGGTCGAGGCCCGCACGGACGGCCCGCCCACCCAGGACGGCCGTGCCGGGCACCCCGCCCCCGCCGCCACGGTGCTCCGGCGCATCCTGCTCCCGCTCACCGTCCTGCTCCTGGTCACGGCGGCAGGCGGTGCCGTGCTCACCTTCGCCCCGCAGTTCACGAGCACCCCCGCGCTCGCCGCCACGGGTCTGCTCGCCCTCACCGCCACGGCCGCCTTGGCCCGCTGGGGCTGCGGAGAACTGGCCGACAGGATCGCCCTGCGCCCGATCACCGCCCTCCTCGCCTCGACCGCGTGCGCGGGACTGGCCCTGATCGCCCTGGCCGTCGGCTCGGACGGCGAGACCGTGCTCCCCCTGCTCGCCGGACTGCTCCTGCTGGGAACCGCGTACGGCGGACTCCAGAGCCTCACGCTGGTGCAGGCCTTCGACCTGGCCGGCACGGAGGACCGGCACGTGACCTCCGTCGCCTGGAACATCGGCTACGACGCCGGTACCGGGCTCGGATCCCTCGCGCTGGGCCTGGCGGCGCAGGCGGCCACCTTCTCCACCGGTTTCGCCGTCATGTCCGCGGTGATGGCAGCGGTGGTCCTGGCGGTGATCCTCACCCCTGGCCGACCGGGCGGGCGTACCACGGGAGACCGGCCGCGCACGCGACAGGACCCGTCGCTCACCCGCCCGGCCCCGGAAGCGGCCGTAGCGACCTGCCCCTCCGCCGAGGTGGGGAGAACCCTGCGGGCCGGCGAGCAGCCGGGCCGACCATGATGGAGGCATGGCAGCAAGGGAACCGGACCGGCGCGACGACAGGCCGTCGCTCGAGCAGATCCTCCGGCTGATCGCCCCCGGCATGCTGGATGTCGTCGTGGCGCCGCGCGGATCCGGTGTGCCGGTGGCCGACGTGGTGCTGTACGACCCGGGTGAGGAGCGGGACGACGGCACCTGGGCGGCGTCCGGACTGATCCTGCTCGCGGTCGGGGTGGATGCCGCCTCGCCGGAGGCGATCGATGTGCTGCGTGGCGCGGAGCGGGCCGGGGCCGCGGCCGTGGTGCTGAGGCGGGGAGCCCGCGGGCCCCGGGCGGCGCTGCTGGAGGCGGCCGCCTCTGGGCGCACCGCGCTGCTCACCCGGCGGCCGGGGCAGGGGTGGACGGAGGTGCTCGGGCAGCTGCGCACCGCTGTGGCCCACAGCGCCCCGACCGGAGGGACCGGGGTGGAGGGGCTGCGGCTCGGCGACCTCCCGGAACTCGCCAACACGGTGGCGGCCCTGGTCGGGGGCGCGATCACGATCGAGGACCCGCAGTCGCGGGTGCTCGCCTACTCGCGGATGGACCACGAGCCCGACCCGATGCGCAGGCTGACGATCCTCGGGCAGGAGGTGCCGCGCTGGCGGGTGGACGAACTGCGTGAGAGCGGCTTCTTCCAGGCCCTGTGGAACACCGACGGCGTCGTACGCCTGCCCGCCGACGACCGGTACGCGGAACGGCTGGCCGTCGCGGTGCGGCACGGGTCGGAGATCCTCGGGTCCCTCTGGGCCGCCGCCGACGGCCGGCCGCTGGCCGAGGACGCGGCGGCGGCGCTGCACACGGCGGCGCGGGCCGCCGTGCCGCACCTCGCCCACCACCAGACGTGGGGCCGGGCCGCGGCCCGGGCACGGGAGGGCGCGGTGCACGCACTTCTCGACGGCAGCGGCCCGGCGGCCCGCGTCGCGCACGACGCCGGGGTCGCGCCGGACCGGCCGTACACGGTGCTGGTCGCGGAGGCGTACGACAGCCGGGACCTGACGGCCGTGCCCGCCCCGGCCACGGGGGGCGCCGCCGGGCAGCGGATGCTGGACGTGCTCGCGCTGCAGGCCGAGGCCTACCGGCCGGGCTGCGTGACCGCGCGGTCGGGGCGGCGGCTGTACGTCCTGCTTCCGGCGGAGGACGGCGAGACGGACCCGGCACGTGCCCTGGCGGCGACGGCGCGGTCGGTGCCGCGCGGTGTGCTGTTCGCCGGCGTCGGTCCGGTCGCGTCGGACCTGTCGGGGCTGCCCGCGTCGCGCGAGGCCGCGGAGCTGGTGGTGCGGGTGCTGCGCGAGCGGGCCGCACGGCGGCCGGCCGCGGACGTGGTCTCCGCGGTGGCCGCGTTCGGCGAAGTCGTTCCCGAGGTGTCCGCGCTGCGCGTGCTCGACCTGATCGCACCGTTGTGGGAGAGCCTGTCGGGCCCCGTGCACGCGATGGTCGAGCACGACCGCGCGCACGGCTCGGAGTACGGGGCGTCCGTCGGCGCCTACATCGACGCCTTCGGCGACACGGGCACGGCCGCTCAACGTCTCAACGTGCATCCGAACACCCTGCGGTACCGGCTGCGGCGGGCTCGGGAGCTGTTCGGCGTCGACCTGGCCGACCCCACCCTGCGACTCCTGGCGGACCTCGGACTGCGGCTGGCGCGGCACACGGAGTGAGGCTTGGTTCTTTGGAGCCGGGGCGGTTACCCGATCACCTTGATCGTTCAGCTGTCCTGCCGCACAGGCAACCGCCCCGACCGTGGTCGCGTGGCACGGAGACGCGCCGGGCTCGGCGGAGCGAAGCTGTACGAGGCAGAACGGCCGGCCGCTCCCACGAGCGCCGTGCACGACGACACCTCTGGAGTGTGGTGCAGTGACTTCCGGTTCCCTCCACCAACGCGGCAGCGCCCGTGAGGCCGCGCTCGCACGGGCGGTCGAGGACGGCCTGCTGGGCCCGCGAACGCCCCTGGTCGGTCTCCTCGACGTCGACGGCGTGCTCGCCGCCGTCGACGCGCTGAACGAGGCGTTCGAGGGACCCGCCCCGGTGCAGCACACGTTCGCGGCGAAGGCGTGCGGGCTGGTGCCGGTGCTGCGGCTGCTCGCGGCGGCGGGCATGGGCTGCGAAGTGGCCTCGCCCGGCGAGCTGGAGCAGGCGCTGGCGGCCGGATTCACCTACGACCGGCTGGTGTTCGACAGCCCCGCCAAGACCGTCGAGGAGCTGGAGTTCGCCCTGGCCCACGGCATCGCGATCAACCTGGACAACTTCCAGGAGATGGCCCGCGTCGACGGCCTGCTGGCCGGCCGGGAGGCCTCCGGACCCATCGGACTGCGGGTGAACCCGCAGGTCGGTGCGGGAGCCATCGGCGCGATGAGTACCGCCACCGCGACCTCCAAGTTCGGCGTCGCGCTGCGCGACGAGGGCGCCGTCGACGCGGTGATCGAGGCCTTCGCGCGCCGGCCCTGGCTCAACCGGCTGCACGCCCACGTCGGCTCCCAGGGCTGCCCGCTGCCGCTCATCGCCCAAGGGGTGCGGGCGGCGTACGAACTGGCCGAGCGCATCAACAAGGAGCTGGGACGCGCCCAGATCACCGGGCTCGACATCGGCGGCGGCCTGCCCGTCAACTTCGACGGCGAGGACGACCGTCCGACGTACGCCGACCACGTCGCCGAGCTACGCTCCGCCGCACCCGGGCTGTTCGACGGCCGCTACGCTCTGATCACCGAGTTCGGCCGTTCCCTGCTCGCCAAGAGCGGCACCATCGCCTCGGTCGTCGAGTACACCAAGTCGGCCGGCGGCCGCCGGATCGCTGTCACGCACGCCGGTGCGCAGGTGGCCACCCGCACGGTCTTCATGCCGGACGCCTGGCCGCTGCGCGTCGGGGTGTTCGACGCCGCGGGCCGGCCCAAGCAGGGCCCGGCCGAGGTCGTCGACATCGCGGGCCCGTGCTGTTTCGCCGGTGACCTGACCGCGACGGGGCGCGAGCTGCCGGCCGTCGAACCGGGCGACGTGGTGGCCCTGTACGACACCGGGGCGTACTACTTCTCCTCGCACTTCTCCTACAATTCCCTGCCGCGTCCCGCTGTCTACGGGTACCGGACGGATTCCCGCGGGCAGATCGCCTTCGCGCTCGTGCGCGAGGCCCAGAGTGTGCGCTCCGTCGTCGAGGAGAGCGGACTCGCCCAGGCGGACGCCCTGGTGGCACTGGGCACGGGCCGGGCCGCGGAGCGGTAGTCCACCGGCGGGGGTCCGGACATCGGGCATCGGCTCAGGGAGTGACCACCGGGAAGCGGCGGTCCGGAGTGTCCAGGACCGACAGGAGCCGCACCAGCTGCGTGCCGTCGCCCGTCATGGTGACGCCGTCGGTGCCCCTGCCGGCGAGCACCGCGAGGAGCTGCGCCCTGGTCATCGTCATGGTCAGCCCCGCGTCGGGGTCGGGGCTCGCGTCGCTGGTCCAGGTGAGGACGCCGTTGGCGAGCCGAAGGTGCCAGTAGGTGTCGCCGATGTGCCAGTCGACGGCCAGCCGCAGCGACCACGCCTCGGGCCCGTTGACGCGTACGGCCAGGCCGTCGATGAGCTGTCCGACCGTCAGTGCCCGGTGCAGATCCGGTCCCGAGGTGGGCTTGGGAGCCGGCTCGGCTCCGTGCACGAGCTCCCGGGCGCCGGTGAGGAAGAAGTTGCGCCACACCGCGTTCTCCGCGGCCCGGCCCAGGCGGATGTAGAGCGTGGCGAGCTGCTGCTTCGCCCTGGTGTCGGACGGGTCGTTGAAGACGGCGTGGTTGAGGAGCGTCACGGCGAAGCGCAGGTCGCCGCGCTCGCTGTAGTGCCGCGCGCGGGCACGTACGGCGGCCTGTCCGCCGAGCGACTCGACCCACCGCCGTGCCTCCTCGGCCGGCGGGTGTTCCCACAGGTGCGCGGGGTTGGCGTCGAACCAGCCCATGTAACGCTGGTAGACGGCCTTGACGTTGTGGCTGAGGGAGCCGTAGTAGCCGCGGTTGGCCCACACCTGCTCCAGCTGCGGCGGAAGGCGCAGGCTTTCCGCGATCTCGGTGCCGTTGAGGCCCATGTTGATCAGGCGGACGGTCTGGTCGTGCAGATAGCCGTAGAGGTCCCGCTGCCGGGTGAGCAGGGCGACGATGTCGTCGTTGCCCCAGGTGGGCCAGTGGTGGGAGGCGAACGCCACGTCGGCCGTGCCCGTGCAGAGGCCGATCGACTCCGTCAGGTATCCCGCCCAGGCGTGCGCGTCGCGGACCTGTGCGCCGCGCAGCGTCAGGATGTTGTGCATCGTGTGGGTGGCGTTCTCGGCCATGCACACGGCTCGCAGGTCGGGAAGGAGGAAGTTCATCTCCTCCTGGCACTCCGTACCGGGAGTCAGCTGGAAACGGAACCTCACCCCGTCGAGGGTGACCTCCTGCCCGGTGACCTCGATGTACCGGGTGGGCGGGATCAGGCCGATGGTGCCGGTGGAGACCGCCAGCCCGAGTCCGCAGCCGACCTGGCCGGCGGCGTCGGTGGGCAGGTTGGTGCCGTACATGTAGCCCGCGCGGCGGGACATGGCGGGACCGGCGTAGACGTTCTCGCTCACCGCGTGCTCCATGAAGCCCTTCGGCGCGAGTACGGGAACGCCCTCGGTGTCGTCGGGCAGGACGCCCCGGCAGCCGCCGAAGTGGTCGACGTGTGGATGGGTGTAGATCATGGCCTCGACCGGGCGGTCCCCGCGGTGCGCACGGTAGAGCCGGAGCGCCGCGGCCGCGGTCTCCGCGGAGGTCAGCGGGTCTATGACGATGATGCCGGTGTCGCCCTCGACGACGGTCATGTTGGCCAGGTCCAGGCCACGGACCTGGTAGATCCGGTGCGTGACCTCGTAGAGCCCCTGGCGGGACAGGAGCCTGGCCTGGCGCCAGAGGCTCGGATCGACCGTCGTGGGTGAGGTCTCGGCGGCGTCCGTGAGGAAGCGGTAGGCGTCGGTGTCCCAGGCGGTGCCGCCGGAGGGCGTGGTGATGGGTCCACCGGTGTACGCGGCGACGAAGCCACGGTCGGCGTCGGCGAAGTCGGTTCGGTCGTCGTAGCGGAGATCGCCGGTGTGGGTGGGAGTCGGTGTCCCGGAGGGACCTGGGCCGGGCGACGCCTCGGCCGTTTGCGCGTTCAGGGGCACGGTCGCCGCGGCGGCGCCCGCGGCAGCGGCGACGAAGCCGCGCCGGTTCATCGGATTCATGCGTGTACACCCTTCTCGGGGTCGGTCGCGGGGTGGAGCAGGCCGAGGCGTCGCGCGTCGTGTTCCGGCCGGATGGCGATGACGGCCGCGGCGCCGGCGAGGAGCATCACCGCGGCCGCGATGAGGAACCCGGTCGTGTAGCCGGAGGACGCCGTGTCCGCCGTGTCGATGAGGCGACCGGTGACGAAGGGGGCGATCAGTCCGGGGAGGGTGCCCGTCGCGGCGACGATGCCGAAGACAGCGCCGCGCCGGGCCCCCGGGACGACCTCGGCGGCGGTCACGTAGTGCAGGGGGATCGCGACGGCGACCGTGCCGAAGGCCACTGCGACCAGGAGCAGGCGGACGACGGCGCCGTCGGTGAAGGGGAAGGCGGCCATGGCACAGCCGGCGACACATACCGACGTTCCCTGTACGGCACCGCTGGACCAACGGCTGGACACCCCGCGCGCCTTGAGGGCGTCCACGAGCGGCGTGACGGTCAGCAGCAGTACGAGGCTGAGGGCGGAGATGGCGCTGATGGTGGTCGCCACCGCGTGGGGACTCATGTCGAGCTGGGTCCTGAGGTAGGCGGGCAGCCAGGCATGGGCCAGAGCGAGCGCCCAGGCGGCTCCGAAGGCGCTGGCGATGCTGCCGAGCACGGTTCCGGTGAGCAGCAGTCTGCGGTAGGGCAGGTGTCTCACGGGCCGTGGGACGTCGGCCCGAGGCGGGCGTGTCTCGTCGAACGGCCCGTCATGACCCGTCCGCCGCCACACCAGCGCCCACAGCAGGCTGACCACCGCCAGGACGGCGTACGCCGATCGCCATCCGAAATCCGTGATCAGCCAGGTGAGTACCGGCGCGGAGACCAGGGTGCCGATCGCGGCGCCACCGATCTGCAGGGCCGAGGGCAGCCCGCGCCGCTCGGGCGGGAACCACTTGTACAGCGCGTGCATGGACATCGAGGCCGCCGGGCCTTCCGCGACCCCCAGCAGGACGCGGCCCGCGATCAGCGTCGGGACCGCCGCCACGGCCAGCACGGGCAGCTGGGCGACCGCCCACAGCAGCGCCATGACGAACAGCATGGTCCGGCTGGAGACGCGCGAGGAGAAGAATCCGACGACGAGTCCGGAGAGACTGAAGAACAGGTAGAAGGAGCTCGAGATCAGCCCGTAGGTGCTGTTGCTGATGTTCAGCTCGTCCATGATCGGGACGGCGGCGAGGCCGAGTACCGACTTGTCGGCGAAGTTGATGACCATGAAGGTGACGATCATGGCCGTCACCAGCCAGGCGCGGCGGCGGTCGTACGGACGGCCGGCGGGCCGCCGGGCGGAGCGGTCGGCGGGGGGCGCGGAGGATCGGGCTGCCATGGGTGACTCCTGCGGATGCGGGGCGGCCACCGGCGGGCGCGGACCGCCGGTGGCGCCGGGGTCAGACGAGTGCCTTGACGATGGCGTTCTTGTGGATCTCGGTCGTGCCGGTGACGATCCGGAACATGCGCAGGGACCGGAAGATCTGCTCCACCTCGTGACCGCGTGTCAGGCCGTCCTTGCCGTGGATCTGCACGGCCTGGTCCGCCGTGCGGAAGCAGGCTTCGGCGGTGAACAGCTTGCACATGTTCGCCTCCACCGCGATGTTCTCGCCGCGGTCGGCCTTCGCGGCGGTGGCCAGGACCATCGACCGCGCCGCGTAGAGGTCCGTGGCCATGTCGGCGAGTTTGTGCTGGATGGCCTGGAGCGCGAGCAGCGGCTGCCCGAAGGCGACGCGGGTCTTCGCGTGGTGGACGGACAGGTCCCAGGCCCGTCGCGCGGCACCGATCAGGGAGGGACAGTGGAGCAGCCGGTTGAGCGTGATGCGGCCGATGCCGATGCGCAGCCCCTGGCCGATCTCCCCGAGCAGGTTCGCGACCGGGACGCGGCAGTCCTCGAAGACGAGGTCGCCCTCCATCTGCTGGCCCGACATGGGCACGGCGCCGTCCAGGACACGGCAGCCCGGGGTGTCCAGATCGACGAGGAAGGCGCTGTACGTCTCCTCGCTGTCCGCCATCCGGGCGACGACGACCGCGAAGTCGGCGAACGGCGCGGCGGAGCTGAACACCTTGTGCCCGTTCAGTACGTAGCTGTCGCCGTCCCGCGTCGCGGTGGTCCGCATACGCCGTACGTCCGAACCCGCGTCCTGTTCGGTGAGGGAGAAGCAGCAGGCGCGCTCGCCCCGGACCACCGGGAGGAGGTAGCGCTCCCGCTGCTCGTCGGTGGCGTACTTCACGATCGCGCCGACCCGCAGCGGTCCGCCCATGTCGCCCAGGACCGAGTGGGACAACGCCGCCCCGGAGGCGGTGAGTTCCTCCTTCAGGGCGCACAGTTCGGTGAAGCTCAGCCCCTGGCCGCCGAGTTCCGGCGGCAGGCTGATGCCGTAGAAGCCGAGCTCGGCGCTGCGTTTCCAGACGCTCTCCAGCGTGGCCCGGTCCAGTTTGCTCTCGGGGGTGATGCCGTGTGCCCGCTCGTACGGGAGGAGTTCGTCGGTCAGGTAGGTGCGCAGCCGGCCGACCAGATCCTCCAGGCGGGGGTTGTCGTCGTAGCGGGGCGTGAGGGTGAAGGGCATGGCGTGGTTCCCTGTTCAGTGGACGCGGCGCTCGGCGCCGGACCAGTAGGTGTCGCGTATGGCGCGGCGGTCGATCTTGCCGTTGGGGTTGTGGGGAAGCGCGGCGACGACGTCGACGGAGCGGGGCTTCTTCATGCGCGCCAGGTGCTCGGCGCAGAAGGCGATCAGTTCCTGCGCGTCGAGCGTGACCCCCGCCCGCGGGACGACGACGGCCTTGACCGCCTCGCCCCACTGCTCGTCGGGTACGCCCACGACCGCGGCCTCGAAGACGCCCGGATGCTGGTGGAGGACGGACTCGACCTCGACGGCGTAGATGTTGAAACCGCCGGAGATGATCATGTCCTTCTTGCGGTCGACGATGAAGACGTAACCGTCGCGGCGCCGCCGCGCCAGGTCGCCGGTGAGGAACCAGCCGTCGCGAAAGCTCCGCGCGGTCAGTTCCGGCTCGTTGTGGTAGCCGGGAACGACGTCGGGCCCGCGGACCGCGATCTCGCCGATCTCGCCGTCCGCCACCGGATCGCCGCCGTCGTCGACGATCCGTACCTCGGCCTCGGCCAGCGGGCGGCCGCAGGACAGCAGCAGTTCCTCGTCGTCGCCCTCGACGGCGCGGCGGTGGTCCTCCGTGGAGAGGAACAGCACCCCGGAGGTCGTCTCGCCGCATCCGTAGCCCTGGCTGAGCACGGGGCCGAAGAGGTCCCAGGCCGCCCGGACCCGGGCCGGTGACATGGGCGCGGCGCCGTAGAGCAGGTGGCGGAGGCTGGAGAGGTCGTGGTCGCGGGCGTTCTCCAGCGCGAGGACCGTGTTGACCATGGTGGGGACGAGGAAAGCGTGGGTGGCACGCTCCCGTTCCACGGTGGCGAGGAACTCCGCGGCGTCCCAGCGCGGCAGCACGACGGCGCATCCGCCGGCGAAGAAGATGCCCATCAGCGGCATGCCGGAGGCGTGGGTGACGGGTCCGGCGAGGATCTGCCGGTCGCCCGGCCCGACCCGAGTGGCCTGGTTCATCACCGACTTGCGCAGCAGGGCCAGCCGATTGCCGTAGGTCTGCACGGCCGCCTTGAGCTTCCCGGTGGAGCCGGAGGTGAAGTGCAGGACGGCGATGTCGTCCTCGGTGCACTCCACGTCGACGGCCTCGCGGGGGGTGGCCGCGAGGAGCTCCGGGTAGCCGGGCCCGAGGTCGGCGGGACCGTCGTAGCCGATGACGGCCTTCACGCCCGAACCGGGCACCGCCCGCCGCGCCGTGTCCAGGTGGGCGGCGTCGGCGAGCAGGACACGGGCGTCCGACTCCCGCAGCAGATGGGCGACTTCGCCGTCGCCGAGGCGGGCGTTGACCGGCGCCCGGGTCAGGCCCGCCTTGTAGAGGGCGACCTCCGTGACGACCAGCTCCGCGCGGTTGGCCGCGAGCGTCGCCACGCGCTCGCCCCGGCTCAGGCCCAGCCCGGTGAGCGCGGCCGCCAGCCGGTCGCTGTGGTCGTCGAGTTCCGCATACGTCAACCGGACGTGGCCGCAGACCACCGCCTCCGCGTCCGGGTGGTGCTCCGCCGTCCGGCGTACGTAACGCCCGAGGTTCATCGCCGCCTCCAGAGTTTCGAAACAATGTGTTCAGTATCAATCGGGTTGTCGGGCAAGGTACGGGCAGCGCTAGGGTCAGGTCAACGGTCCTGACGAGAAGGAATCGAAGTGGACATGAAGCCCGAAGACCGCCGCGTCCGGCGGACCCGCGCCGCGCTCCGCAAGGCCTTGGTCGAACTGGTGCTGGCCAAGGGGTTCCAGGCCATCACCGTCGAGGAGATCACCGAGCGGGCCGACATCGGCCGGGCCACCTTCTACGCGCACTACCGGGACAAGGAGGATCTCCTGGTCGGCATCGTCCGCGACCTCGCGCAGGACCGTGAGCGTCTGCTGCCGGCCGTTCGGCAGGCGCACGCCCAGGGCTTCACCGGTCTGCCGGTCAAGTACATCTTCGAACACGCCGCCCAGGAACGGGGCGTCTACCAGGTGATTCTGCGGGGAGAGGGTGACGGGCGGGCGCTGCGGGAGTTCACCGAACTCATCCGCTCGCACGCCGAGATGGCCTTCCGCGACCGGGCGCGGCAACTCGGCGTGGAGCCGAGGATCCCGCTCGGCATCGTCGCGCGCGCGTGGACCGGAGAACTCATCTCGGTGCTGGGCTGGTGGGTCGAGAACGACACGGGTTACACCGCCGAGCAGATCACCGCCCACCTGCGGGATCTCTCCGTCTACGGCAGGGTCTGGGCCACCGGGCTGACCCCGGTGGACGCGCCCGGAGCCGTCGACCTCCCCGGGGGGCGGGGTGCCGAACCCCGGTAGTCACGCTCTGGCGATCGACCCCTTCCTCCGTTTCCGAACAGCGTGTACGGTATCGATCTCGTGATGAGCTGATACCGAACGAGCGGAGCGAGATGTGACCGGCACGGACTCACTGGCGGACCTCGTCTGGGCGCGCGGCTTCACGGACCCGGCCTGGGCGCGACGACACACGACGGCAGGCCGGGAGATCCTGCCCAGCCGTCGCGTCTGGCGCGGCCGGGGCGGCCCCGGTGACCTGCCGGCGTCGCCGCCGGGCGCCCTCGACGGCCTCCGCGTCACCGGCTCGTACGGACGTACTCTCACCCTCGCCGAACTTCTCGCAGAGGCCGAGACCGACGCCCTCCTCGTCCTGCACCGGGGCAGGCTCGTCCACGAGGAGTACCGGCACGGCTACGAGGCCCACGTCCCGCACTTCAACGCCTCGGCCGCCAAGTCCTACCTCGGTCTCGTGGCCGCGACCCTCGCCCACGAAGGACACCTCGACCGGGACGCCCGGGTCACCCGGTACGTGCCCGAACTCTCCGGCACCGCCTTCGGAGACGCCCGGGTCGACCACCTGATGCACATGGGCACGCGGATGAGCTACGCCGGCCGCCCGTACGACAAGGCCCTGGAGGCGCAGCGCTACTTCGCCGTCCTCGCCCCGCGGCTGCGCCCCTACGGCTACTCGGGGCCCGCGACCATCCGGGAACATCTCGCCACCGCCAGGGCCACGGGCGAGCCCGGCACGGAGTTCCGCTACGAGAACGGCAACGTCGAGGCGCTCGCCGAGGTACTGCGACGGATCACCGGGCTCAGCACCTCGGCGCTGATGTCCGAGATGATCTGGTCCCGGATCGGGGCGGAGGAGGACGCCTACTACCTCGTCGACGCGGACGGCGCCGAGGCGGCCTGCGGCGGCTTCAGTGCCACCGCGCGCGACGTGGCCCGCCTCGGCGAACTCGTCCGCCGCGGCGGGGCCGTGGGCGACCGCCAGATCGTGCCGGAAGCGGTGACCGCCCTGGCCGGGAGCGTCCCCGACGGCTATCCGCGGCGCGTTCGCTTCCCCGCGGCGCCGGCCGACTCGCCGGCCACCCTCTCGTACCACGACCTGTGGTGGATCCTGAACGACCCGTACGGATCCTTCATGGCCAGCGGCATCCACGGTCAGCGCCTGTTCGTCTCACCCGCCCTGGACCTGGTCGTCGTCCACTACGCCTCCCAGGTGGTCTCCCCGGCGGTCCCTCAGGTCCCCCTGGTCCAGGCCTTCCTGTCGATCGGTGTGCACCTCAACGCGTGAGGCGGGACAGGGCCGGCAGCTGCCGTTCGCTCCGTCGGCGGTGTGCCCGGTCACCACCGGCGAAGTCGCCCGTGACCTGCGAGAGCACCGGGCAGCTTCCAGGCGGCGTCACCGCCCGGGCCGTCGCGACCGGCCGAACCAGGGACGCAAGGAACGCAAGGAACGCCAGAAACGCCGGGATCGTCGCTCGGACGTGGCGGCGTCCCGGGCGGGCAACCGCAGCGATATCCGGCGGCGGGCGAGCAGACCGACCAGGATCAGCAGCAGGAACGGCGACCAGGCGATCGCGTACGCGACACCGTAATGCCGGAAGTCCAGGATCGACCGGCTCGGGTCCACGTCGCTGCTGTTGACGCCGAAGTACGCGAGGAGCAGCGCGGGCGGGAGCGCGATGAGCGAGCCGACGGCGATCACCGCCGCCAGTACCCGGTCACGGTCCTCGGCGTACTGCTGGGCCGCCGTCTCGAGGCCGACGCGGCGCGTGGCGAGGACGGCGTTCACGCGCTCGACGATGCGGGAGGTGTTGGCCAGTGCGTCCGCCAGTGACGAGACGTCGCGCAGTGACGCGTGGAAGCTCTCGACCAGCAGCTCCGGTACGAGGATCGTGTCGGCGTACACCTCGACGCTGAAGCTCAGGTCGAGCTGGAGATCGTTGAGCCGGTGCGAGAGCTGCGCGACCAGGGCACGGGCGTCGTCCGTCGTCTCGACCGCGGCCGCCCGGTCCAGTTCCAGTGCCTCGAACGCCTGGCGTCGGATGCGGTGCACGGCCGCGACCGCGGTGAGGATGCCGGCGGCGGCCAGCCCGAACGCGTTCTCCACCGGCGGTGCGTAGCCGACGATCAACGACACGCCTCTGCCGTGCGCGACCATGGTCTGGCCGGCGTTGTTCAGCGTCTCGGGCCGTCGAATGCCCAGGGTGGCGCCGGTACCGCTGTCCAGCGTGCCGCGCAGCACTATGGTCACCACGTCCTGGCCGACCGCGTCGCCGGGCACGTGCTCCGCCAACAGCCTTCCCGCCAGGGCCGCTCCGGGAAAGACGCTCTGGTGGACGTTCCGGCCGAACTCGAGCGGTTGCCGGTCCGCGGTCCGGTCCGTGAGGCCGTACGCCCGTAAGCGCTCGTCGAGCCATGCGGTCAGCGGCACCCCGCCGACGCGGGTGGCGGAGCGGTCCTGCCAGGTGGCATAGAGGGTTTCGGCGATCGTGTCCGAGTCGCCCGCCTCGTCCGGGACTTCGACGTCCACGAAGAGCAGCGGGTCCTGGCGAGGGGTGACGGCCAGGGTGATGCCCGCACCGTCGACCCGGGCCGCGTTCGGCGGCAGCGTGATCTCGGAGACGCGCTCGTGCAGCACCAGCCGGGGCAGCAGCAGTCCGGCGGCTTCGACGTGGGCGGTGAACCGGCCGAGACCGAGCGCCTCGGACAGTGGACGGAGCCTGTCGTCGGGAACGTGCACCTGCGGCGTGAGGTGGTACATCAGAAGCAGGCGGGTACGAACCCTGACCGCTGCGTCGGACCGTGGCACAAGGCCCCCCTCCGGCTGACACCCGTGTGGGGCAGCAGCCTAGGGCCTGTCTGACAATTCCCGTCTGCCGCGCTTCGGGCGACGACGCGAATTGTCAGACAGGCCCTGGGGGCCGCGGATCACCGCGCCGAGACCCCGGCGATTTCGCCACCGCCACCGGGCACGCCGGGACCGGTCGGCCCCGACGTGACGGCGCCCAGGTCGCGCAGGGCGCGCAGGCCGTCATGGGAGGGAGTGCCGGGCGCGGCGGTCAGGGCGATGAGCTGCTGGTCCGGGTCGGCCGTGTCGGTGAGCGCGGACCAGTCGAGGGTGAGTTCGCCGACCACCGGGTGGCGCAGGTCTTTGGTCCCCGCGCTGCGGACGGCCACGCGATGGTCCTGCCACCAGGTCCGGAAGTCCGGGTCCTGCGCGGACAGTTCTGCCACCAGCGCCGACAGACGCGGATCGTGCGGATCCTGGGCCGCCTCCATGCGCAGCTGCGCCACGCAGGCCCGCGCCATGTAGGGCCAGTCCGTGTACAGGGCCCGCACCGCCGGGTCGCGGAAGACCAGACGGACGAAGTTGCGTTCGTCCCGCGGCAGCAGCGCGAAGTCGGTGAACAGCGCGGCGGCCGGTGGATTCCACGCCAGGATGTCGGTGCGCCG
Source organism: Streptomyces rubrogriseus (assembly GCF_027947575.1). NCBI lineage: Bacteria > Bacillati > Actinomycetota > Actinomycetes > Kitasatosporales > Streptomycetaceae > Streptomyces > Streptomyces rubrogriseus. Next base: position 4,069,872 of record NZ_CP116256.1, read on the forward strand.
GCCGAGGACGAGGGCCGGAGTGTGGGTGAGATCGTCGAGCAGACGCCGCAACTGGGGACGGACCTGCTGTCCGGGCCGCCGCGGCGGTCGGCCGGCGTCCTTGCCCGAGAGGTCGAAGAGGTAGGCACGCTCGTCCGCGCTGAGCCGCAGCGCGCGGGCAAGCGCGTCCAGCACCGGTTCGGAGGCCCGGCGCCGTCCCTGTTCCAGACGGGTGTAGTGACCGGGGCTGATCGACGCGAGCACGGCGACCTCCTCCCGGCGCAGGCCCGGGACCCGTCGGCGCCCGTCGTCGGGGAGCCCGGCCGTCGGGGGGCTCAGCTCCCTGCGCCGTGCCTTGAGGAAGTCACCCAGTTCGCTGCTCATGTGATCGAGTCTCGCACCGCGGGCCGGCCCGGTGAGGGGGCCGACCCTGGCCCATTGTCCCGGCGTGCGGCACCCGCCAGGGTCGAGGGCATGAAGACCGACGTCACCTTCCGCAGCAGTCGTCTCACGCTCGCCGGCACCCTCTTCCTGCCCGGCACACCGACCGCCGGCCGGCTCCCGGCCGTCGTCATCGGCCACCCCGGCGGCGGGGTCAAGGAGCAGACCGCGAGCGTCTACGCCGAGCGCCTGGCCCGGGAAGGCTTCGCCGCACTGGTCTTCGACGCCGCCCACCAGGGCGAGAGCGAAGGGGAGCCGCGCGGCCTGGAGAACCCCTTCCAACGCGCGGAGGACATCAAGTCGGCCGTGAGCTTCCTGGTCACCCGCGACGAGATCGATCCGGACCGGATCGGCGCCGTGGGCATCTGCGCCTCCGGCGGCTACGTCCCCTACGCCGCCCAGACCGACGTGCGCATCAAGGCGGTCGCCACGGTCAGCGCGGTGGACCTGGGTTCGGTGATGCGCGACAGCTCCGGCCCCGCCCGGGATCCACGGGCCCTGCGTTCCATGCTCGAACGCGCGAGCGCCGCACGCACCGCGGAGGCACGCGGCGAGCCCGTCCCCCGGCAGGAGTGGATCACCGAGGCCGTGGACGCCGAGACCCGCGAGTACTACCGCACCCCACGCGGCCACCACCCCGGCGCGGTCCAGCCCTGGCCGGTCCGCAGTCTCGACCAGATCATCCAGTACGACTCCTACGCCCTGATCCACCTCATCGCGCCCCGCCCGCTCCTGATGATCGTCGGTTCCGAGGCCGTCACGGCGCACTTCAGCCGCGATGCCATCGAGAAGGCAGCCGAGCCCAAGGAACTCTTCGTGATCGACGGCGGCACCCACGTCTCCCTCTACGACCGGGACGAGCACGTCACCCCGGCCGTCGCCAAGCTCACCGCCTTCCTCACCACCCACCTGCGGCAGGGCGCTCCTCGCGTCCCTCAGCGACAGGGATCCGCCACGTCCAGGTCCTTCAGATAGCGGTCCCGTTCCCGGGCAGGCAGGGGCTGGCTCACCAGGCCGCACAACAGGTCGTGCCAGGCCGCCACACCGACCGTGCGGCGCACGACCCTGTGGTCGGGGCCGAGCGTGAGGATGTCGTCGCCGGGGCCGGGGACGACCTGCATGCCCTCGTTGGGCTGCACGGAGCCGGCCGGGGGGTCGGTGGTCCAGATGTCGAGCTGATCGCCGCTGCCGGCGTCCAGGACGCGTACCCCCCGGGTGCTGTCGGTCATGAACCCCTGGAAGAGCAGACGGCCGTCCCGGCTGAACGCCACGACGTCGCTGTCGTCGGGCAGGTACCCGGTGGCGCGCACGCGCTCGCCGGAGTCGAGCCGTACGACGTACACATGGCTCTCCATGTCCGCGAAGGCCGCCTGCCTGCCCTCGTGGTCGACACTCATGTCCACGGGCTGGGCCTCGCTCGGCAGGGTGGTGTGGGCCACCTGCGCGAAGGCGTGATCGCCGTCCCAGCGGAAGGTGTCGACACCGTCGTCGTTCAGGAGAACCAGCGTCCTGCGATCCCCGCTCAGGGCGAACCTGCCGGAGTCCTCCGCCACCGTGCTGCGGGTGCAGGTGCGGGTGTCGAGCAGTTCCACGCCGCCGTTCCATTCGCCGACCACGTACCGGTCGCCCGGGAGGAAGGACAGGCCGGGGCGGCGGATCAGCGAGAAGGAGGATCCGCCGACGGCCGTCCCGCAGTCCGTGCGCCTTCCGGTACGCAGGTCCCAGATGTCGAACCGCCCTTCGTCCTCGAAGCCCTCCACGCTCTGCATGCCGACGTATCGCTTGTCGCCGCTGAGCGTGTAGGCCGTGTCCTCCAGGTTCACCGACAGGTTGGCGTACGGAATCACGCCGAGCCTGCGGCCCGTCCCCGGATCCCAGAACTCGGTGCGCCCCTCGGACCGGTGCACCGCCATCCGACCGTCGTGGGTCAGATCCCCGTAGGTGAACTCTTTCTCGTCGAAAGCCACTTGCTGCCCCCGTCGGACCCCGGTGGTGAAGAGGTTGAGCTCTCCGCCGTACGAGGCGACGACCACCTGGGTGCCGTCGGCCGACATGGCGATGGTGCTGGCCGGCCGGGTCAGCCGGCCCAGTGTCGTACCGGGCCGCAGCGCGGCGTCGTAGAGCCGGACCGTGCCGTCCTGCCCGCCCAGCAGGAAGGTCCCCTTGTCGTCGGCGACCGTCATGTCCTCGTACGGCCCCAAGGACCGGACGGCGGTGCGGCGGCGCTGTTCCAGGTCCCACACCTCGGCACGCCTGGACGTCCGGGTCAGGGCCTTGCGCGCCCCGTCGAACAGGAGAACCTCGCTGTACTGCAGGGCTTCCGCCGTGCTGCCCGGCATTCCGGGCAGGGACCGGGCCGCCTCCCAGCGCGTCGAGTCCGTCCGGAACTCCCGGACCTCCCGACGGTCCCTGTCGACCAGGGTCAGCCGGGACCCGTCCGCGGAGAAGCCGAGGCCCACCCTGGCGTCGCCCACCGGAACGCGGGTGATCTCGCGCCCGTCGGACGCGCGCCACACGACCGCGAACGCCTCACCCTCCGGGGTGTAGTGCGAGGCCGCCACCCACCGTCCGTCGGATGAGAGTGCCAGGGCGTGGAGCCCGTGACCGGCGCGGGGGAGGTTCTCCGTGTGCCCGGTGGCCATCGTGCTCAGGAGTCTGCCGGACCGGGTGTCCCACAGTTGGACCCGGTTGAGGTAGACCTCCATGGCCAGGATCCGGCCGTCACGGCTCAGCGCCCTGGGCGTGCCCTCGGCGCGCACCACGCCCGACTGCCGGGCGGAACGCACGTCGTAGAGGCGCACGACCCGGTCCTCGTCGAACACCGAGCGGTATGCCGCAGTCGTACCGTCCCCGCTGAGGACGACGTCCGTGGCGGCCGGACGCGAGGCACCCCGCATGTCCGTCACGGAGTCGGCGTCCGCCCGCAGCCGCCGTCTGGCGTACGGCGCGGCGGTCACGGCCTGGGCCAGAGCGCGTCGGGACTCCGGGGTGGACCTGGTCTCCTCGGCGTACAGGGCGTACTGCGCGGCCTGGTTGGGGCTGGTCCCGAGCAGTTGCCCGGAGCGGGCGGCGAGCGCCTGGGAAGCGGAGGTACGGGCCTGGGACAGGGCCTCTTCGCGCTGTCTGCTGGCGTCGAAGAAGCCGTAGACCGCAAGGACGAGCAGCGCCACGAGCAGGGCGACGCCCGACCAGCTCAGCCGTTTGACGAACCGGAGCTGCCGGAAGTCGTCGTGCTCCAGCTCTTCCTTGGGACGGCCGTGCAACGGCGATGCCAGGGTGGCGACCGCGGCACGGAACGGTGGGTAGCGCATGGAGTGATGGGACCGTTCCCCGATCTCCCGGAGGTCCACCCAGAGCGGCGCGGCCGTGAAGTGGCCCGCCAGGTTTCGCGGCAGGGAGGTGGTCTTCTGCCAGTCGAAGTCGCCGGCCCTGTCGTCCCACACGATCTCACCGCTCGCGACGGCGATGAGCAGGTGCTCCGTGTCGCGCTCGCGCAGCCAGTAGTCGACTTCCCTGGCCACCCAGGGCGAGGCGGCGGCCTCCGGGGAGGCGAGCAGGATGAGATAGCGGGAGCGTGCCAGTTCGAGCTGGATCGACTGCCACAGGTCGTGGTTGGCCGGCAGGCTGGTGACATCACGGAACACGCTCATCCGCATGGGCCTGAAGCGCGAGACGGCCAGCCGCTCCAGGCCGCGCTGGAGTTTTTTCGCGAGCGGCGCGTTCTTGCTCTGGCTGTACGAGATGAAGGCGTCGCGCTGCTTCGCACCGACCGGCTCCACCGCTCGCGCCTCGGTCTCTTCCACGGCATCGCTCATGGCGTCCCCCGTGCCCCCTCCGCAGGTACCTGTTGCCTCTGACGTGCGGCATCAACTCCTGTGCCTATCATGCCCGTTGTTGCTCCGCTGGCTCACCCGCACCGCCACGCCCCGACCGCTACCGCGCCGACGGTCGCCGGCCGTCGGCCGTCGGCGTCGTCGGGCCCCTGAGCGGCCCGTGCACGGCAGGGCGAAGGGCCGCTACTGGTCGGGGGTGGCCGGCGGGGTGAACGGGGCCCGGAGGATGCGGATGGCTGTCTCGCGCAGCCAGGTGTGGGCGGGGTCGTTGTCGTGGCGCCGGTGCCAGAGCAGGCAGAGGGGTACTTCGGGCAGTTCGATCGGCAGCGGGAGTGTGATCAGGCCGAGCTGGTGGCGGATCGAGCGGGTGACGGCGTCGGGCAGGGTGACCACGAGGTCGGTGTCACGGGCGAGTTGCAGCGCGGTGGCCGTGGTGGGGGCGGAGGCGATGACGCGGCGCTCGTGGCCGCGTTCGGCCAGGACGCCGTCGATCCGGTCGCGCAGGCGCCCGCGCCGGGAGACGGTCAGATGAGGGACCGCCGCGTACCTCTCGGCGGTCACGGGCTGTTCGGTGAGCGGGTGGCCCGGGCGGACGGCGAGGACGAGCCGGTCGTGCCCGACGAGGCGGTGACGGATGTCGGGCAGGGACGGCGGGCCGGCACTGGAGGCGAGGTCGACCTCGCCGCGACGCAACTCGGGGGTGTCGTCGCCGGGTTCGGCGGTGAGCCGCAGTTGCACCCCCGGGGCCTCGCGGTGCACCGCGACGATCAGTGCGGTCCCGCAGGTGGTGGTGAGGGCATCGTGCCAGCGGACGGTGAACACCCGCTCCAGGGCCGCCAGGTCGAGTTCGGACTGGGCGGACAGCAGGTGGTGGGCCTGCTGCACGAGCGCGTGGACCTCGGTGCGCATGGCAAGCGCACGGGTGGTGGGCGTCATGTGACGTCCGGTACGGACCAGGATCTGGTCCCCGGTGGCCTTGCGGATACGGCCCAGAGAGCGGCTCATCGCCGGGGCGGTCACGTGGAGGCGGGCAGCGGCCCCGGCCACACTGCCCTCTTCCAGCAGGGCGTCCAGAGCGGTGAGCAGATTCAAATCCAGTTGCATGACAGTAACTGTACGAGTGAGAACCATGCACTTGTTGTTAACGGTCCAGGCTTCTACCTTCGAGGTGCGGGGCCCGGGGGAAAGCGCCCGAGGTCGCCCCGCTTCCACCAAGACCAGGGAGTACGCCATGAGCACAGCCATGCCTTCCGGCCTCGACACCACGCTCCTGCCCGCGGTGACCGCCGCGGTGCGGGCCGCCGGAGTCACCCTGCGGGAGCGCCGCACGACCCACGCCCGAGGCGTGAGCCTGGAGGAGGTCGTCGGCGAGATCCACGCCAATGACGAGGCGGTCCTCGCTGTGCTGCGCGAGCCGCTGCTGAAGGCCCGTCCCGGGGCGCGCTGGGTGGAGGACGAGCTGGCGGGCGGGGCGCTCCCGCCGGGCGAGTGGTGGGTCTGCGACCCGGCGGAGGGCAACATCAACCACGTCCACGGCCTGCCCGACTGGGCCGTCACCGCCACCCTGGTGCGCGACAACCAGCCGGTCCTGACGGTCGTTCACCTCCCGCTGACCGGCGACACCTACACCGCCACCGCCGGCGGCGGCGCCCATCTCAACGGCCGTCCCCTGACCGTGTCGGCCAAGAGCGACCTGGGCGCCGCGCTGGTCGGCACCGGACAGGCCCGGCCCGGCGAGAGCACCGACACCTTCCGCCGGATCGGCGAATCGGTCACCGCCATGCTCACCGCCGGCCTCGTGGTCCGCGTGTCGGTCCCGGCCACGCTGCAGCTCATCCACGTCGCCGCCGGACGCATGGACGCCTTCTGGCAGTTCTCCGACGTCCGCTCCGGCCTGGTCGCCGGCGCCCTCCTGGTCACCGAGGCCGGAGGGACCGTCACCGACCTGGACGGCAGGCCCTGGACCGCGGCCGGCCGCGACTTCCTGGCCGCCGCACCCCGCATTCACGCCACCGCGCTCGACGTCCTCTCCGCGATCCGGCCGACAGGCCGACCGTCGATCTGACCTCCTCCGTCCACCCGAACCAGTCAGTCCGCAAGGAGCAAACCACCATGACCAGCATCGGGATCCTGGGCGCCGGCCGCGTCGGCACCACCCTCGCCCGCACCCTCACCGAGGCGGGACACCGCGTCACCCTCGGCCGCCGCGAACACGGCGCCGAGACGGGCACGCCGCCTTTGGCGGGATCCGCCGTCCGCTACGCCGACCACGCCACCACGGCCCGCACCGCTGACGTCGTCATCAACGCCACCCCCGGCGACAGCACCCTCGACCGGCTCACCGCCCTGCGGGCCGAACTCGCCGGCAAGATCCTCATCGATGTCTCCAACGCCACCCACGACGCCGCCGACGGCCTGCCCGGCGACCTGTGCCACCCCGGCGGCAGCCTCGCCGAACGGCTCCAGGACGCTCTGCCCGACACCCGCGTCGTCAAGACCCTCAACACCATGCTGTTCATGGTCATGACCGCCCCGGGAACGCTGGCCACCCCGCCCACCGCCTATCTCTCGGGAAACGACGAGCAGGCCAAGCAGACCGTCACCGGTCTTCTCGGCGACCTGGGCTGGCAGCCCGGGTGGATCGAGGACCTCGGCGACATCACCACGGCCCGCGCCACCGAAGCCATGATCCTCGTCGTCCCCCACATCATCCGCCGCAACGGCTTCACGCCCTTCGCCGTCTCCGTTGCCCGCTGACCCGCACGGAGGTGGGTGCGGCGTTGTCCGGGCCGAGCAGACGGTGTCGCCGATGAGTTCCGCCTCCTCGAACGGTCTCACCCAACGACACGACCGTTCCCGACAGGAGTGCCATGTCCACCATTCAGCCAGTGATCCTTACCGCCGACCACGACGTCCTGCTCGACTTCTACACGCAACTGTTCGGCGCCGAGGAGATCTTCCGGGTACCGGAGAAGGGTCCGGTCTTCTACCTCGGCCTGCGCATCGGCGACACCGACCTCGGGCTGGTGGCCAAGCCGGACCCGGGGGACCGAGAGGCGCCGCGGATCCTGCTCAGCATCGGTGTCGACGACGTCGACGAGACACTCGGCCGGGTGGCGGCGCTGGGCGGCACGGTCCGTCGCGGCCCCAACGACATGCCGTGGGGCCAGCGCGTCGCCCACATCCAGGACCCCGACGGCAACCCGGTGAACCTCACCCAGCCCGTTGCGGCCTGGTGAGGCGCCTGGACCGGCGGAGCGCGCAGCCGCTCACTCCAGCGGCTCGTGGTTGACCCAGATCGCCTTGTAGGGGTGGCGGCCCTGCCGGCGCTCGATGAGGCCGACGGCCCCGGGCAGGGCGAAGATCGCGTCGAGGGCGTCCAGGTCGGCCAGGCGCAGTCGCACGATGGCGCTGGCGACGGCCACCGGGGCGTGGTCGTCGCCCGGGACGCCGATGTGGTGCGGCCTGGCGATCGCGCAGCCGGCCCTGTCCAAGGCGATCCGGCGGCTGGAATCCCGGCTCGGAGTGCGGCTGCTGGATCGCTCCAGCAGGCACGTCACCCTCACCACCGCCGGCGAAGCGCTTCTGCACCATGGCCGGCACGCGCTCAACGCGGTCGGCGCGGCTGCCGAGAAGACCCGCCGGGCCGGTGACCGGCAAGCCCACCTGCGCCTGGTGATCAAACCCGGCGGGGACGGAAACCTGCTGTCCGGCATCCTCGCCGGCTACGCCGGCCGGCCCGACGCCCGCCAGGTCGACATCATCTTCGGCGGAGCCACCGACCGCGCCGATCACGTCCGCGACGGCCGTGCCGACGTCGCCCTGTTGTACGCGCCGTTCGACGACATGACCGGCCTGGACCACGTAACCCTGGCAGTCGAAGGACGGGTCGCGATCCTGCCTCCGGACCACCGGCTCGCCGCTCGCCCGGAGGTCACCCTCGCCGACCTCGCCCAGGAGACACTGCCACGCTGGAAAGGCGTGCGCTGGACCGGAGCACCCGAGGCCAGGCCGGGTCCCGAGGTCACGGACGCGGCCGAAGTCATGCAGATGATCAGGCTGGGGCGCACCGTCGCGATCCTTCCCCGCTCACTGGCCCGGCCTCTGCACCCCGACCTCGTCTACCGTCCCGTGACCGACGCCCCCGACAGCGAGCTCGTCGTCGCGTGGTCGCAGGACGACCGCCGTCGCCTGGTCGCCTCCTTCGTCGCCGCCGCCGTGGATGCCGCGGGTCAGTCGTCGCCCGATGCCGACGGGCCCCGGCCAACGGCCGGGCCGGCCCGCCCGCGTCGTCGCTGACCGCGTCAGCCCGCGGGCGCTTCGGCCGGCCGTCCTCAGGCCGCGTCCGGGGGAGTGGGCCGCTCCCGTCCGGCTTCCTCCAGGGGATCGGCCAGCACCACCGCGATCCCGCGAGCGGTGAACGGCGCCACGTCGGCCTCCGTCGCCGCCGACGTGGTCCACCTCCAGCAGATCGCCGCCACCCACCTGGCGGCCGCCCGGGGGGAGCGGGCATGAGCACGCCGGGCCACACCACGCTCATCACCACCCCCACCTTCGCCCGCCACTCGGCCGACCCCTGGACCCTGCTCGCCGAGGGCGGCGCCGGTCCGGTCCGTCCCCGCGAGGACGGCGCACTGCCGCACGACGAAGTGCTGCGGTGGATGGCCGGCGCCGACGCGCTCGTCGCCGGCATGGACGCGGTCACCGCCGAGGTCATGGACGCCGCCCCGAAGCTGAAGGTCATCGCCAAGCACGGCGTCGGCACCGACACCATCGACCTCGCGGCCGCCCGCGACCGCGGCATCCCCGTCGTCTGCGCGCCCGGCTCCAACTCCCGGGCCGTCGCCGAGTACACCTTCGGGCTCGTGCTCGACGCCGCCCGCCGGATCAGCGCCTCCCACACCGCCGTCACCGAGGGCGGCTGGCCCAAGCTCTTCGGTCCGGAACTGCACGGCCGGACCATCGGCGTCGTCGGCTTCGGCCGGATCGGGCGGCTCGTGGCCGGCTACGCGCGCGCCTTCGGCATGCGGGTACTCGCCCACGACCCGTACGTCCCCGACGACGCGGTGACGGCCGCACAGGCCGAGCCCGCCACGCTCGACGCGCTCCTCGCCCACGCCGACGTCGTCACCCTCCACCTGCCGCCCGCGGCGGAACCACTGCTGAACGCCGCCCGGCTGCAGGCCATGAAACCCGGAGCGATCCTCGTCAATGCGGCCCGCGGCGACCTCGTCGACGAGACCGCGCTGGCCGCCGCGCTGCACTCCGGCCACCTGTCCGCCGCCGCCCTCGACGCCTTCACCGCCGAGCCCCTCCCCGAATCCCACGTCCTGCGCACCGCTCCCCGCCTCACCCTCACCTCGCACATGGCCGCCTGCACCCCGCAGGCCAACCGCGCGATGGGCCTGATGGTCGCCGAGGACGTCCTGCGCGTCCTGGCCGGCGAACCCCCGCACCACCCGGCCGGCTGATCCGTCCCCCTCCCCGCCACGTCACCCCCCATTGCTCGCCCCGTCCTGTTTGCCTTCCGCTCCGGCGACGGCGCCGGAACCAGCAAAGGAACACCGTCATGTCGACCACCGCCCCCGCCCGTGCGGCGGAGCACGCGCAGACCGATCCGTACGCCCTGCGCCCCGAGGACGCCCGTCCGGCTCCCGAGACCTTCCGCGACCGGCTCCGCCATCTCGGCCCGGGCTTCGTGCTGTCGGCCGCCGTCGTCGGCTCCGGCGAGCTGATCACGACCACCGCGCTCGGCGCCAAGGCCGGCTTCGCGCTGCTGTGGCTGGTGGTCCTGTCGACCGCGGTCAAGGTCTGGGTCCAGATGGAACTGGCCCGCTGGACCATCCTCAACGGGCGCACCGCGCTGGAGGGCTACCGCGAGGTCGGCCCGCGCATCGGTCGGCTGAGCTGGATCAACTGGCTCTGGATCGGCATGGACTTCGCCAAGATGTTCCAGCGCGGCGGCATCATCGGCGGTACGGCGGCCGCCTGTTCGGTGCTGTGGCCGGTCGTCGGCGACCCCCTGAGCTGGGGCTCGCTGGCCCTGTGGGCGGTCGTCGTCACGCTCGCCGCGATCTGCCTGCTCCAGTCCGGCAAGTACAGCCTGGTGGAACGGGCCTGCCTCGTCTCCGTCGTCGTCTTTCGGCGGCATCGGCGGCGGGATCTTCCTGCTGGCCGTGGTCGTCGCTGTCTGGCGACTGCGCCACACCGGAGTGCCGGCACGCTTCCGCACCAATCCGTGGCTGACCGCGGCGCTCGTCGTCAGCAGCGCCGCGATCCTGTGCGTCGGCGTGTACGGAGTCCTGAAGACCGTGGGAGTCGTCGCGGACTAGCGGGTGGAGCGGCGGCCCGCGACACCGGGTACTCCCTCGACGAGCTCCTGATCCCCAGGGGGCCCGAGCGGGCGGGGCTAATGCCCGATCCTGTCCAACTCGGCGAGTTCCTCGTCGGAGAGTGAGAGCCCCGCGCCGGCCACATTCTCGCGCAAGTGCGCCACCGACGAGGTGCCGGGAATGAGCAGGATGTTCGGCGACCGCCGCAGCAGCCAGGCCAGGGCGACGGACATCGGTGTCGCGCCCAGCCGGGTGGCCACGGCGGACAGGGCCGTGGACTGCAGCGGGGTGAAGCCGCCCAGCGGGAAGAAGGGCACGTAGGCGATGCCCTTGTCGGCGAGTTCGTCGATCAGCTCGTCGTCCTGGCGGTGGACGAGGTTGTACATGTTCTGGACGCACACGATCGGTGCGATCGCCTGTGCCTCGGCGACCTGTTCCGCGGTGGCGTTACTCACCCCGAGGTGCCGGATCAGACCCTGATCCTGAAGTTCGACCAGGGTTTCGAAGGGCTCGGCGAGCGAGCCGGGCCGGGGGCCCTGAGCGTCGCCGAGCCGGAGGTTGACCACGTCGAGCGAATCGAGTCCGAGGTCCTCGAGGTTCTCGCGGACGGCCCGGCGCAGATCCTCGGGCCGACGGGCAGGGGGCCAGCCGCCCTGCTGATCGCGGACCGCGCCGACCTTGGTCACGATGTGCGCCGACGCGGGCCCAGGGCGCAGCGCTTCACGGATCAGCCGGTTGGTGACACGAGGTCCGTATGCGCCGGCCGTGTCGATGTGGGTGATCCCCAGGGCGGCGGCCTCGCGCAGGACGGCGAGTGCGCCCTCGCGGTCGGCGGGCGGGCCCATCACCCCGGGGCCGGCGAGTTGCATGGCGCCGTAGCCGAAGCGGGTGACGGTCAGGTCGCCCAGGGTCCAGGTGCCGCCCGGCAGTGACGTGGAGGGGGTGTTCACGGTTTCGCTCATGCCGAAGATGTTCGCTCGCGCACCGGCTGCGCATCCAATACCGATGCGGTGCTCTGTCATACCCGGTAGGTATCACCGAGGTACGCTGTGGCCATGGACGCCTTGGAGACCCGCGAGCTGCGGTACTTCGTGGCCGTCGCGGAGGAACTGCACTTCGGTCGTGCCGCCGAGCGCCTCGGCATGGCCCAGCCACCGCTGTCCCGGGCGATCCAGCAGCTCGAACGGCGTCTTGGCGTACGTCTGCTGAAGCGCGACCGCCGCGGCGTCGCCCTGACCGGCGCCGGAGAAATGCTGCTGCACGAGGGCCGCGCGGCCCTCGACGCGACCACCGCGGCCGCTCGCCGCACCCGTCGCGCAGGTGGCGCCGACAGCCCGGGCGGCCCCCGCAACCGCCTGGTGCTGGCGGTGAAGGCCGGTGCGTCCCACGAGCTGCTGCACAAGCTCCTCGACGCCTACGCGGCCGAGCCCGACGCCGCCGACATCGAGGTGCTGCCGAGCGGCACTTGTGAGCAGGAAGGCATGCTGCGCGACGGCCGCGCCGATGTGGCGCTCATGCACGCGCCGTTCAACTCCCTCGCCGGGTTCGACAGCGAGGAGCTGATGACCGAGGGGCAGATCGCCGTGCTGCCCGCCGGGCACCCTCTCACCGCGCGGAGGGCCCTGTCACTGGCCGACGTCAGCGACATCCCCGGTCTCCCGCTCGCCCGCTGGTCCCGCCACGGCACGTACCCACCCGGCCCGGGCCCGGAGATCCACGACCAGACACAGCTGGCCCAGCTGATCGCCCTCGGACGCACCGTGGCCGTCTACCCCGACTCGGCCCGCGCCTGGCTGTGGGCCGAGCACGCCGCCGTCCCGCTGACCGACGCGCCCCCCGTCGTCACCCACATCGCCTGGCCCGCGCACAGCAGTTCCCCCGCCCTCGCCGGGCTCATCCGCACGGCCACACGGCTGTGACCGCCCGGCGCGGACGGCTGTGACCGCCCGCGCCGGGAGCCCGTCGGCCGCACCCCGGACCGTCAGACTCCGATCAGGTCGAACGTCCCCGTACCGTCCTGCCTGCCGCTGGAGTACTGACGTATGAACTCCCCGTCCGCGTACCGGTCGTAGCCCATCATGGAACCGGTGTACTTGTTCTGCACACCGATCTTCGAGCTGCCCGGGACGTCGCGGTAGATGTAGAACCGCTGGAGGTCGTCCTCCGCGCAGGGGGCCGTCATCAGGACCGCCCGATCGGTGGCCGCGTTCTCCTCGGCGACGGTCGCGCAGCCACCGTTACCCCAGTTCCACAGGGACGCCTCGAGGACGCCGTTCTGCTCCGTCACGTTGCACAGGCGCCAGTTGTCCAGGTGAGCGCTGAAGATCGACGAGGGCCGCAGCCGGACACCGTCGTCCGCCAGCAGCGGTGCGCCCCAGGACAGGGGCTTGCCGGGTACGGCGATCTTGTAGGCCTCGGCCGAGCAGTCGAGAGCGGCCCGCGCGCTGTGCCCGGTGGGCCCGGACTGTTCGGCGGAGGCGCCGCTCGTCACCACACCCGCCGGGTCGTCGGCCTTCGCGGCGGCCGAGCCGCAGTCGAGGAGGGCTTGTGCCTTGGCCATGATGCTGTCGGCGGGCACGCTGTCCTGGCAGCGCACCGCGCCTTCCTCAAGGGTGGTGAAGGTGGTGAAGCTGCCGCTGCCGGGCCCTTCGGTCCACTCCAACGCCCAGCTCCCGTCGTCCTGTTGGGCGCGGTTGCAGTTGAGGCTTCCGTACGTACCGGTGACCTTCTTGGTGCCCTTGTAGAAGCCGTAGTAGCCCGGCTGGGTGAGGTTCCAGGTGACCGAGTTCGACTCCTTGCTGGTGGAGGTGTACTCGAGCTTCACGTCCAGACCGACGGTCGCCTTGACGTTGCTGAGCGCCTCGACCGCGAAACTGGTCTCGATCGTGTCGTTGAGGCCGACGGAGACCGCGATGACCGTCGTGGTGTCGGTGCTGACGGTCTGCTGGCCGGTGGTGCCCTCGGTGACGTACCAGCCCTTGAAGTGGGTGATCGCCGGCGACACCTCGATGGTCTTGATGTACGGGTGGCGGGTGCCGAGGTCGGCCGCCGTACAGGTGTCGCCGGGCCGGGGCGCCGTCGTGTCGGTGGGCGCCGCGGCGGCCGGTGGGGCGGCAAGACTGAGGGCGGCGACCGCCCCTGCGGCCGCCGTGGCGGTCATCGCCACGAGTGATCTGCCGATGCGGCTGACGGGTCCTGTGGAGCGCATCGTTGCCTGTTCCCCCCTGGTCGAGTGGGTTCGGTCCGGGTGAATGTAGCGGCCACACGGGGTGGTGGTGTGAGGCCCGAACTAGCCACAAATGATCACGGAGGGGCCTGTTCCGCCCCTGCCGCAGACCGCCGGGGGGCGCACGGGCTAAGTCTCCGTGTCCCCCAGCAGTCGGTCGACCAGCCCGTCGGTGTAGTCGGGGGTGAGGGGCACCATGCCGAACAGGACGCGGATGTACATCGGGGCCAGGACGTGGTCCAGCACGTCCAGCGCGTCGGGTGCGGGCTCGCCGCGGTCGCGGGCACGATCGAGCATGGACTGGAGTTGCCGGGTGCGTTCGGCCCTCAGGTCGGTCCCCGCCTGCCGGCCCTGCGGGCCGCTGCTCGACAGGGCGACCGCCAGGTGCAGCACCGCGGGACCGTCGGGCCCGGTGATCTCGCGGGCCACTTGGGCGGCGTACGTACGGAGGTCGCCGGCGAGGCTCCCGGTGTCGGGCATCGGGGACTGCGCGTTGAGGCGGGTGAGTGCCACGTCGGTGAGCAGAGTCTCGAGGCTGCCCCACCGGCGGTAGATGCTGCTGTCGGCCACGCCCGAGCGGTCCGCGACATCGCCGACGGTGAACCTGCCGTAGCCGCGCTCACTGATCAGTTCGGTGACGGCCTGGTGTACCTGCGCGCCGACACGGGCACTGCGCCCGCCGGGTCGCCGGGCTCGCTGTTGCTCGTTCATGTCCCCACCTTAACGCAGTCAGGACTTGCGTTTGTGGGGGGAGCCTCCCTATAGTCGCCTAACGCAGTCACTGACTGCTTTAGGGGTGCCCGGATGGCCGGGCGCAGCCAATGACGGAGGGGGATCCCATGGCCGCACCGCATGCGACCGTAGGCAGTCGGCCGGACCGGGCCGTGCTGCTCACGGTGACCTGCCTGGGGCAGTTCATGGTGCTGCTCGACAACACGATCGTCGGAGCGGCACTGCCCGATATGCGGGAGAGCCTGCACACGCAGCTGACCGGACTGCAATGGATCGTGGACGCCTACGTACTGCTGGTCGCCATGCTGCTGCTGTCCGGCGGGGTCTTCGCCGACCGGTTCGGCCGCAAGCGGGTGTACCTGACCGGTGTGGCCGTGTTCACCGTCGCGTCGCTGCTGTGCAGCCTCGCGCCCTCACTGGGCTGGCTGGTCGCCGGCCGGATGCTGCAGGGCATCGGGGCCGCGGCGCTGAGCCCGGCCTCGCTGGCGCTGCTCGCCGCCGCCCACCCCGTGCCGCAGGAACGGGTCCGGGCGATCGGACTGTGGGCGGGAATCAGTGGAATCGGTCTGGCCGCAGGCCCCGTCGCCGGGGGCGTACTGACGGACGCCTTCGGCTGGCCCGCCGTCTTCCTCGTCAATCTGCCCATCGGCGTGGTCCTGGTGCTGGTCGGCCTGCGCCACCTCGATGAGTCCCGCAACCCCGGCGCGCCCGCGATCGACGTCCCGGGCACGGTGCTGTCCGTGCCGGCAGTGGGGGTACTGACCTACGGGCTGATCGAGGGAGGTGCCCGCGGCTGGACCTCGCCGGTCATCCTGGGCAGCTTCGCCACCGCGGTGATCCTCCTCGCCGCCTTCGTCGCCGTCGAAGCCCGTCGCGACGCTCCGATGCTGCCGCTGCGGCTGTTGCGGCAGCGCCTGTTCACGGTGTCCAACACCGCCATGGTCGTGGTGGGGTTCGCGCTCATGGGTTCGTCGTTCTTCTTCTCCCAGTTCTTCGTGTACGTCCAGGGCAGCTCGGTCCTGCGCGCCGGCCTGCAGACCCTGCCGATGTCCGTGGCCATGGTGATCGTCAGCCCGTACGCGGGCCGGCTCGCCGCCCGGTGCGGCTTCCGTATCGTGGTCACCGCCGGCCTCGCCCTGGCCGCCCTGGGACTGCTGGCGCTCGGCACGGTGCACGCCGACACCGGCTACGGAAACGTGTGGTGGCGGCTGGGACTCGCCGGCGCCGGCTTCGCCCTGGCCATGTCCCCGCTGACGGGCGCCGCCATCCAGGCGGTCAGCCCGCAGGAGGGCGGCCTCGCGTCAGGCATCAGCAGCACCACACGCCAGATCGGCGCGGTGCTCGGCGTCGCGGTGCTCGGAGCCGTCGTACGCACCCGGCAGTCGGGCGGCGCCTCCTTCGAGACCGGCCTCAACAGCGCCTTCCTCGTGGCCGGCACCGTCACCGCGGCCACCGCCGTGTTCACCGGCCTGTGGCTGACGAGGTCCAGGCCCGCGAAGGACTCCACACCCGCCGCACCCTCCACCGGCGCCGACCCGTTCACCTCCGCGAACCAGGCTTCCACGCACAGCCGTTGACCACGACAATCGCCTCCACCGGCAAGACGCGACCTCCCGCCCGGGGCGGTGCACACCGCCCCGCGACCACGCAAAGGACCCCGACCTTGTCCCCTGACCCGACCACTCTGCACCCGCTGCCCGCCCACGAACGCGTGGTGTTCCTCAACCCGCTGGTCACCTCTGCGAACATCACCGTGGGCGAGTACACCTACTACGACGACCCCGAGGGCGCCACGGACTTCGAGCACCGCAACGTCCTCTACGCCTACGGGCCGGAGCGCCTCACCATCGGCAAGTACTGCGCGATCGCCACCGGCACCACCTTCCTGATGGCCGGCGCCGAGCACCCGACGATGGGGGTGTCGACGTACCCGTTCACCATGTTCGGCGGCCGGTGGGCCGAGCAGACGCTGGACATCGTCACCGCCATGCCCAGCCGCGGCGACACCGTCGTCGGCAACGACGTCTGGTTCGGCTACCGGGCGACCGTCATGCCGGGCGTACGGATCGGCGACGGCGCCATCATCGCGGCCGGTGCCGTGGTGACCGCCGACGTTCCCCCGTACACGATCGTCGGCGGCAACCCGGCCAGACCGATCAGGCAGCGCTTCGACGACGCGGACATCGAGCGGCTGCGGCTCGCGGCCTGGTGGGACTGGCCCGTCGACCTGGTCACCGAACACGCCCGCACCATCATGGCCGGAACCCCGGCGGACATCGCGCGCATAGCCACCGAGCTGCGACGGACGGCCTCTTGAACCACGCGTGAGCCGATCACCACGGCCGTCCGGGATCTCACGAGGTGAGGACCAGCCACCGGCGTCCGTCGATCAACTCTCGGGCGGCGTCGAGGTGACCGGCGTGGCACGCGGTCTCGGTGATGACATGCAGCAGGACGTCGCGCAGGGTGTGCAGGTGCGGTTCACCGAACAGGTCGTGGGGCCACCAGGCCAACGGGGCGTCGGCAGGCGTGGCGGTGATGACGGCATCGGCGAGTTCCGCCTCCCGCCGGTACCGGTCGAGCACGTCGACGGCCGGCGTCTCCGAAGCCACCTGCCACGCTTCGTCGCCGCTTGTCAGAGCGTGGATGACCTCCTCGTCCCCCGCGACGACCGCTCGGAACCAGAACCGCTCCACATCGAGCGCCAAGTGCTGGACCAGTCCCAGGCAGTGCCATCCGGAGGGCAGTACGGGCCGTCGAAGATCCTTCGCGTCGAGCCCGTCGAGGATGCCGAGAACATGCCGTCGCTGCCCGTCCAGGACCCGAAGAAGCGCCTTTGCCTCACTGCCCGAAGTGGTACCGCCCAAAGGTTCTGTCACGGTCACCCATGATCCCCGAATCTCCCCGGTCGCGCAGGGAGTTGTCCAGGGCGTCGGGCCGGTGCGCGTGGCGGGGGCGTCCCTCACCCGGTGGGGTGGGAGTGGTTCTGGTCGCGCCAGGCCCGGGGCGAGAGCCCGTACGCCTGTTTGAACACCTTGCTGAAGTGGGTCGCGTTCACGAAGCCCCACCTTCGTCCTATCGCTGCGATGGTCCGCAGCCGGCTGTTCGGACCGGACAACTCTCGCCTGCACTCCGCCAAGCGGTGTGTACGGATCCAGTCTCCGAGGCTGATGCCCAAGCCGGACAGCACTGCGTAGAGATGACGTACGGAGATGTCGTGTGCGGCGGCGATCCGCGCCGCCGACAGATCGGGGTCGGCCAGGTGCGCCCGGATGTACTGAGTGATCCGCAGGCCGAGCGTTGACTCCAACGGGCCCCTGGCAAGGTCCGAGTTGCCGTGCTGGGTCGTCAGGACGGCGCGAAGGAGTTCGACGCTGGGCTCCACGACGGCGTCCGCGTGCACGCCCTGGTGCAATGCGTCGTCGGCGGCCAGTTGGGAGAAGTAGCTGAAGGCGAGACGCGCAGTGGGGTTGCCGGGTCCCAGGGTGACCGAGCTGGTGTCTCGCAGGAGCCGGTCGGGGAGGGCGAGTGCCGCGCGGGGGAAGCGCAGGAAGTGGTGGTCGACTCCCTCGTCGAAGAGAAGCGTATAGGGAGCGATCGATTCGTAGACGGCGAATTCCCCCGGCCCCAGTACACACTCGCGTCCGTTCTGCGCCACGAGACTGGTGCCCGTCACCTGCAGACCGACGAAGACGGCCGGCTCCTCGTCCTCCCGGGCCAGGCGTTCCGTACGACGGATCGTGACCGCGGTCGCCCGTGCCGAACAGATCCGGAGAGGTCCGACGGTGCCGAGCCCGATACGAACGGACAGGTCCTCAGCGGGAGGACGGTGATCGATGTCGACCGCCACCACGGAGTCCCACACGGCGTTACGGACCACTTCCTCCCGGTCGCGCGGCGGAATGAACGCCGTGTCCAGAACCGGGCTCATGAGTCGGACCCTCGTCTGCGCCGCTCGTACAGCCGGCCCGACCGTCCCTCGGTCCGTTCCCTCACCAGCGCCCTCCCCGACCCGGACAGCTCCCGCCGTCAGCTTGTCAGGACTCGAACTCGCCACGCAACGGCCCGACACGGCGTCAGCGAGCGGCTGTGCGCGACTGACACATTCCCCTGCACGGACGACAAAGTCCGAGGATCACGGTGAATCTAAGGTCCATGGACGAGGCCGTCACCGAGACGCCATCACCGAACGGGAGGACTGCATCGTGCAACGAGTACCGACCACGCTCCGCACGCGGACCGGAGTGCTGGGGGCTTTGGCTCTCCTCTTCGCCGCCGGCCTGACGGCCAGCCCGATGATGACCGCGCCCGCCCATGCCGCCTACGGTCCGTGCAACACGACGGTGAAGCGCACCGACGGGCTGGGAAGTGGCGGCGTCCCCGGCAACCACTACAAGATCCCCGCCCGTACCGGTAACGGCCTGAACTGCTACATGGAGTATCAGACGGGCAGTGACGACGCCGTGACGGCGCTGCAGAACGCCATCGTTCTGTGCTACGACGACACCTACGCCGCCAGGCGGATCATCGGCACCGGCGGGGCGGACGGTGCCTACGGCACCGGCACAGAAGATGCCGTCCGGTGGCTGCAGGCCAACCGGCTCGGCGTGAGCGCCGACGGCGACTACGGGCCGGCGACCCGGGGAAAGATGCGGTGGCCGCTGTACACCGCGGGCGGCACGTACATCTCCTGCCTCAACCCTCCTTTCTAGTCACCACGACGTCTGCCGACGCCGACCTCTGGCCCTGAGGTCGGCGTCCGGCGTCCGCCCCGCAGGCCAACAGCGTCGGTGGGCCGGTCCGGGCCGTTCATCCGGCCCGGACCGGGTCACCCGGTCAGCGCACGCTGCCGGGCCAGCTCCACGGCCCGCGTGAGCGCGTCGATGTCATAGGCGCCGTGATGGCGGCGCCCGTTGATGAAGAACGTGGGCGTGCCGGACACCCTGCTCAGATCCGCGGAGTCGACGTCCTCCGCCACCCGCCGGGCACCGAGATGGTCCTTGAGGTCCTGCCGGAATCGCTCGACGTTCAGACCGAGCTCACCGGCGTAGCGCAGCAGGTCCGGTGCGGCGAGGGCGTTCTGCCGGGCCAGCAGCAGGTCGTGCATCTCCCAGAAGCGGCCCTGCCGGGCAGCGGCCTCGGACGCCTCCGCGGCCAGCTGGGCCCTGGGATGAACGTCCCTCAGCGGCAAGTGCCGCCACACGTAGCGGACGTCGCTCTCCTGGCCGAGGAGGTTCCGCACCACGGGTTCGGCCTGCCCACAGTACGGACACTCGAAGTCCCCGTACTCCACCACCGTCACCACCGCGCTCTCGGGCCCACGGATGCGGTCGTGTCGCCGGTCGACGGGCACGGCCAGGTCCGTCAGCGGGTCCACGTCGCCCAGCAGCGCCCGCGCCCTGCGTCTCTCCGGCAGCAGACCGATCACCGCGGTCACCGCCCAACTGGTCAGGAACGCGGCGACCAACGTGACCAGGATGCCGATCCGCGCCTCTTCGAGTTCCTCGCCGTCGAACGCCAGGGACGCGATGAGCAGCGACACGGTGAACGCCGCCCCGGCGATCGCGCCGCCGACGGTCACCGATCCCCAGCCCACGTTCGGCCGCAGCCGCCCACCCGAGAGCAGGCGGGCGGCCGCCATCGACCCGACCGTGCCGATCACCTTGCCCACCACGCAGCCGAAGACGATGCCCAGGGTGACGGGCGAGGTGAAGGCGTCGGCGAGGGCGGAGCCGGAGAGTTCGATACCGGCGTTGGCCAGGGCGAACAGCGGGACGATGCCGAAACTCACCCACGGCAGGAACCGCTGCTCCAGCCGCTCGTTCGGCGAGATCGCCGCATCCAGCCCCTGGACGGCGCTGCGGTGCAGCTCGGGCGTCGGCTGTTCGCGAAAGAGCCGGAACTGCCGGCTCGCCTGCTCCAGATCCCCGCGGGGCGCGGGGTAGGCCGCCACCAGGGCACCCACGGCCAGACCCGCGACGACCGGGTCGACCCCCGCCTCGTGCAGCGCCACCCACACCACCACCGACAGCACCGCGCAGTACGGGGTTCCGCGCACGCCGGCCAGGCGCAGCAGGGCGATCGCCAGCAGCGCGCAGACGGCGACCACCAGGGCCGGCAGACGGATCTCGTCGCTGTAGAAGACGGCGATCACCAGCAGTGCGACCAGATCGTCGACGACGGAGACCGACAGCAGGAACGCGCGCAACGACGCGGGCAGCCGAGACCCGAACACCGCCAGGATGCCCAGCGCGAACGCGGTGTCGGTGGACATGGCGGTGCCCCAGCCGTGCACCGAGTCCCGCCCCGCGTTGAGGAGGACGAAGATCAGGGCCGGGACGATCATGCTGCTCAGACCGGCGATCGCGCTGAGCAGCAGCCAGCGGCGGTCGCGCAGCTCTCCCATGTCGAAGTCCCGCCGCGCCTCCAGGCCCACCACGAAGAAGAAGAGGCTCATCAGCCCCGAGTTGATCCACTCGTGCACGGTGAGCGAAAGGTGGCGCGTGTCGAACCCCACGGTGAACCTGGCCTGCCACACCGCCTCGTAGGAGTGCGGACCCACGTTGGCCCAGACCAGGGCGGCAGCGACCGCGGCCAGCAGGAACACCGCGCTGCTCGTCTCGGTCCGCACGAAGGTCCGCCATCGCGCCGTGCTCCGAGCAGAGAGGCTCGGCGTCGCCTCCTCGGGCTCCTGACCACTCACGACGCCGATTATCACTGCTCGGGCCCCGTTTGCCCGGAGCCCTCTCCCGCCCGACACGGAAGACCGCTGAGTGGCACCAACCGGAACGGTCCCACCGTGCGACTTCCTGCTCGGGGCGCCGGCGACCGGACCGGCGCGTCATGTGCCTCAGGCGCAGGTGACCCGCAGGTCCGCCCAGTCCGCGTGGTCGTATCCGCTGCCGTCTCCGGCGTCCGTGACCACCAGTCGGACGACGTCCGCGCCGGAGACGTCGGCGGACACCGCGCGGGCGGGGTCGGCGTTGGTCAGCGTGCCCGTCGACGCGGCCCGGGTCTCGTCGGCCCAGACCTCGAAGGCCACGGTGCCCTTGTCACCCGACTCGTCGTCGACACCGACCTGCGCGGTCACCTTGTCGCACGCGCCGCCGAGGTAGTACTCGACGCTGCTGGACGCGTGGACGCCGAGTCCCTTGGCGAAGGTCGTGCCGCCGATGGTGAGCGGATTGCCGTCGTTGGCGTCGCGCTCGCCCACGCTCTGGTCCCGCTCGACGGGGCCCCAGCCGTTGGTGGCGCTCAGCGGATCGGCGTCCGACAGAGCGGACTCGCCCGCGGGCAGGGGAACGCCGACGCGCACGGTGAAGGGTGCCGTGGAGGTGAGCCAGGAGCCGGAGTGCGTGCGGTGCCTGGCAGTGAGCGTCAGGATCTGGTCGCCCGTGGACGTGCCCGCGGGGACGGCGACGTCCCAGTCCGTCGCCAGGGTCGCGCCCGGCTTCAGGGCCCGGGCCGACGTGGCGGACCTGGGGGTGACGCGCCAGCCGTCGGGGCCGGTCAGGGCGACGCTCACCGAGTGGGCCGCGGTGCCGCCCAGGTCGGTGGCCTCGGAGGTGATCCGCACGGTCCGCCCGGCCTCGGTCACCGTGTCGCCGCCCGCGTGCACGTCCACGGCGGGCGGGTACTGGGCCCACTTCTTGTCGGCGTGCACCCGCACCAGCACGGTGCCGTGTGCCGGCACCGTCGCGGCGATCCTGCCCGTCGTGTTGGTGTCACTGTGCTTCCAGAGGTCCCGCATGGTGTAGCCGCGCGACTTCGGCAGACCGACGGCCTTCGCGGTGGTCTCGATCCGCTGGGCCCGCGAGCCCTCGTTGAACAGCGCGACCGCCCGGCTGCCGTCGGCCAGCTCCTTCGACACGACCCACCGGCCGCCCTCCGAGGAGACGACCTCGCCCTGCTTGCCCAAGGGGTCCTGGTCGACGGCGATGACCTCGTCGTTGGTGAGGATCTCGAACGCCGACTCGGGCGCCGTGCGCAGGTCGGTGCCGATCAGCAGCGGGGCAGCCATGATCGACCACATGGAGAAGTGCGTACGGTACTCGGTGTCCGTCATGCCGCCGTTGCCGACCTCCAGCATGTCGGGGTCGTTCCACCCGCCGGGACGCGCGTACTCGGCGAGCTCGAGGTTGCTCTTCATGATCGACGACATCGAGCCCCAGGAGTCGTTGATGTCCCCGGTGGTGCGCCAGAGCTGGCCCAGGTCGCCCGCCCACTCCCAGGGCTTGTTCTCGCCCCACTCACAGATGCTGTACACGATCGGCCGGCCGGTCGCCGCGAGCGCGTCGCGCATGGTGGTGTAGCGCTGCTTCGCGTCGATGCCCTGGTTGTTGCAGTTGTCGTACTTGAGGTAGTCGACACCCCAGTCGGCGAACTGCCGGGCATCGCTGTACTCGTGGCCCAGCGCGCCGGGGAAGCCGATGCTGCTGCACGTCTTCGTGCCGGCGCTGGTGTAGATGCCGAACTTCAGGCCCTTGGAGTGGACGTAGTCGGCGACGGCCTCGATGCCGTTCGGGAAGCGCTTGGGGTCCGGCACCAGTTGGCCGTCGGCGTCGCGCTCCGGCAGCGCCCAGCAGTCGTCGAGGTTGACGTACTCGTAGCCGGCGTCCTTGAGACCGCGCTCGACGAAGAGGTCGGCGATGCCCTTGACCATCGACTCGTCGAACTCGTCCCTGCAGTGCGTGGAGTTCCAGTTGTTGAAGCCCATCGGCGGGGTGAGGGCCAGTGGCTCGTGGCCGGACGACGCCGGAGCCGGGCCCGGCGCGGCGGCCGGGGCGGCCTGTGCGCTCACCGCCAGGCCTCCGGTGGTGAGCAGTGCGGCGGTGATGGCGCCCAGGGCTCTGCGCCCGATGACGCGCGGTACACGCATGGGAAGGTGACGCATTGTCATGTTCCTCCGCGGCTCGTCGGCAGCGGGTGCGTGCGGGGGCACGCACCGTCAGCGCGCGCTCACAGTAGAGGCGCTGAGGGCTGATGGAAAGAGTGCAGTCGTGATTGATTCTGCTCGCCGTTTCGAACTGTGTTCCACAAAAGCGCAGACCGGCCTCTCGGGTCCGGACGACAGGCGGCGGGGATGTGGAAACTTTGGTTTACGTGAACCTTTTCGTGAACTAAAGTTGTCGCATGACGGTCTTCGAGATCACCCCGGCAGAGCAGGCAGAGCTCGACGAGGCCCTGTACGACGCCTTGAACCCGCTGGCCATGGCCATCCGCTCCCGGGAGACCGGGTTGCCCACCGACCGGATGTGGGACGCGAGTCCGGTCGAAGTGGCGCTGTCCGTCCTGGCCGCGTGGAAGGTGCTGGACGGCGAGGTCAAGCGGCTCACGGAACGGGCGGCAGTGACCGCCGGCTCCTACGGCGCGAGCTATGAGCAGTTGGGAGCCGTCTGGGGCATCACCCGGCAGGGTGCCCGCAAGAAATGGCCCGATGCCGTCAGCCGCCCGGCATCCGTGACGGCGGGCAGGCGCACGTTGGCGCTCTTCGGAGGCACTGCTGAGCTGGTGCGGTCGTCTTCCGGTGGTTGGAGCTGGACCGGTCGGGGTGCCGATGGAGCGTCCGGCGCGGCCGCCGACGGGGCACCGTACGCGACCGCGGAGGAAGCGGCGGCCCACGCGGGCGTGTTCCTCCAAAAGCACGCCCGTGGCATCGGCGATCCCGCCTGATTTGCCTGCGGAGAGAACGCTGTGCGAGCCTTTTCCTCCCTCCTCCGAAAGGGCTGGTCGTGACGCTAGGCATGGTTCTCGGCGACTCCTCCTCTCGCGCTTCGACGCGGGAACGGCAGCCCTTCCTGCCCTGAGACGCGCGCCCGTGCCGCGGCACGGGCCGTTTCCCCCTGCTCCTCGTCGAAGTGCGCTTCGTGCCCCCGCACGTTCGATCACGAGGAGTACGTGGTGTCCACGATCCACTGGACCGAGACGAACACCCCCCGATCCGCCCGCTGGCATTCCGAGAGCTCGACACCGCCTCCCAGCCGGGTCGTCGGCGCGGACGACCGTATGAAAGCCGACGCTGCTCACCGTCTGGCCTGCGAAGGCACCGCCTTGCTGTGGCAGGGCGACTTCCACAACGCACGTCAGCTGCTCCACGCGATGGGCCGCCGCATCGACCGGAAACCTCCCCGGCCAGGCGACGGCCCGGCAGACTCCTTCCACCTGCACCGCAGGGCCCGCAGCCACCGCGCCCGCGTGCTGGGCAGGCTCCTCGTCCTGCTGGAGGACGACTACCGCCTGAACCTGCGCAGAGCTCCCGATGCCCGCCAGGCATGCACGGAGGCGTACGGCCCGCCGTCCGGGCCGACGGCCGTCTCGCTCACGGAACTGCTGGGCGTGATCGGAGCGCACCAGTGGCGCACGAAGGGCGTGGAGGTACCGGCCCTCGACGCCCGCATCCACCCGCACTACGGCGTGTTCTCCCCGGTCAGGGGCGAGTACGTCGACCTCGTCGCTCACGCACCGCTCCCCGCACCGGCGGCCCGCCGCGCTGGTCGCCGTACCGCATTCGACCTCGGGACGGGGACGGGAGTCCTCGCCGCCGTCCTGGCCCGCCGGGGGATCGACCACGTCGTGGCCACCGACATCAACCCGCGTGCCCTGGCCTGCGCACGCGAGAACGTCCGCCGGCTGCACCTCACCGAGCGCATCGACATCGCGCCGCCCGGTCTGTTCCCCGAAGGGCGCGCGGAACTCGTCGTCTGCAATCCGCCCTGGATTCCGGCCCGGCCCACCTCCACCGTGGAGCAAGGCGTCTACGACCCCGGCGGCAGCATGCTCCGCGACTTCCTGGACGGACTCGCCGCGCACCTCGAGCCGGGAGGCGAAGGATGGCTCATCCTGTCGGACTTGGCCGAACACCTCGGTCTCAGGACGCGTGCTGAACTTCTGGCCGGCATCAAGGCGGCGGGCCTGCGCGTGGTGGACAGGACCGGCACCCGGCCGCGGCACCCACGGGCGAGGGACACCGCTGACCCCCTCCACGCCGCTCGAACCGCGGAAGTCACTTCACTGTGGCGTCTCGCCGGCACCTGACGACCGACGTCGGCCGTCGCCTCCGGGAAGATCGTGAATTCCGTGCCCCGCGGAATTGAGGCGAGACGCCTCGTCTTGTTATCGTGGGGGCATGGCTTTCCTCTTCTTCGTCTGAGTCCGGGCGCGGCCCCGCCGCCGCTTCTGCCGCCCGTAGACCCTTCGCATGCCCAGGGAAAGCTTCATGCGCCATCGCGCCAGTACCGCCCTGCCCACCACTGCCACCGCTGTGGCACAGCTGTCCGTCAGGTCCGTCACCAAGTCGTACGGCACCCGGACCGTCCTCGACCAGGTCTCCTTCACCATCCGGCCGGGCGAGAAGGCCGCCGTCATCGGTGAGAACGGCTCCGGCAAGTCCACCTTGCTGCGGCTGCTCGCCGCGGTCGAGGCGCCGGACGCCGGGGAGGTCACCGTCCGCTTCCCCGGCGGAACGGGTCACCTCGCCCAGACCCTCGGCCTCGAGGCGGACCGCACCGTACAGGACGCCGTCGACCTTGCGCTGAGTGAACTGCGCGACATGGAGCGAGCGCTCCGTGCGGCAGAGCAGTCCCTCGCCGGCGCGTCCGAAGCAGAACTCGCCGCATACGGCGAGCTGTTGACCGCTTTCGAGGAACGTGGCGGATACGAGGCGGACGCCCGGGTGGATGCCGCCGCACACGGTCTCGGGCTGGCCGGGATCGCCCGGGAGCGTCCGCTCGGCTCCCTGTCCGGTGGCGAGCAGTCGCGCCTCGCCCTCGCCTGCACCCTGGCGGCCGCCCCCGAACTGCTGCTCCTCGACGAGCCGACGAACCACCTCGACGGGGCGGCCGTGCGCTGGCTGGAGGAACACCTGCGCGCACACCGCGGCACCGTCGTCGCCGTCACGCACGACCGCGGCTTCCTGGAGCGCATCGCCACCACGATCCTCGAGGTCGACCGGGACGAGCGCACCGTGCGCCGGTACGGCGACGGGTGGGCCGGTTACCGCGCCGCGAGGGCCGCCGCCCGGCGCGGGGCGGAGCAGCGGTACGCGGACTGGACCGAGGAGGTGGCCGCGGCGGAGGAGCTGCTGGCGGCCGCCGCCCGACGGCTGAACACCACCGGCCGCGACCCGAAGCAGGGCTTCGGCAAGCACCGCCGCTCCAGCGAGGCGAAGCTCGGCGGGCAGGTGCGCTCGGTGCGCGAGCGCCTGGACCGGCTGCGGCGCGACCCGGTGGCGAAGCCGCCGGTACCGCTCCGGTTCACGACGGCACTGCAGCCGGCAGCCGGCGGTCCGGCGCAGGGCACACTCGCCGAGCTCACCGACGTACGGGTCGGACGACGGCTGTGCCTGGAAGGGCTCCTGGCGATCGAGCCCGCAGGGCGCCTCCTGGTCACGGGCGAGAACGGCGCGGGAAAGACGACGCTGCTTCGCGTGCTGGCGGGCGACCTGCGGCCGGACGCGGGCTCGGCACGGCGCCCCGCCCGGATCGGCTACCTCGCCCAGGAACTGCCCGAGCACGCCACCCGGCTGCCGCTGCTGGCCGCGTTCGCCGCCGGGCGGCCCGGGCTGCCGGACGAGTACGCCGAACAGCTCCTGTCCCTGGGCCTGTTCCGCGAGCAGGATCTGCGCGTTCCGGTCGCCGCCCTGTCCGTGGGGCAGCGGCGGCGGCTGCAGATCGCGACCCTGGTGACCCGGCCCGCAGACCTCCTCGTCCTCGACGAGCCGACCAACCACATCGCACTCGACCTGGTCGAGGACCTCCAGGCGGCGCTCGCGGCCTACCCGGGAGCGGTCGTCGCGGTCTCGCACGACCGCGCCTTCCGCGCGAGCTTCGAAGCCGAGCAGCTGGAACTGCACGCCGGCCGCAGACGCTGACCCGGCCCGGGTCGCCCGCCCGACACCGACTGACACGGCACCGCGCCCTCAGTCCGCCGCCAGTACTTCGACGCCGCCTGCCGTGAGCCGCTCGATCACCGGATCGTTCGCCGGCGTGTCCGTGATCAGTCCGCTGATCTCCTCCCAGGGCAGGACGCGGTACCGGGAAGCGGTGCCGATCTTCTCGGACGAGGCGAGGACGTAGGTCTCCGCGGCGCGCGCGGCGAGGGCGCGCTTCATCGCGGCGTCCTCGGCGTCCCCGGTGGTGAGTCCCGCCTCGGGGTGCACGCCGGTCACGCCGAGGAGGAAGAGGTCGGCGGAGACGTTCTGCGCGGCCTCGACCGCCGCCGCGCCGCAGGCGACCGCCGAGTGCTTGAACAGCCGGCCACCGAGTACGAACACCTCGGCGCGCGGATGGTCGAGCAGGGCGGCGGCGATCGTCGGGCTGTGAGTGATCACGGTGCAGTCCAGGTCCTCGGGGAGCGCGTGGACGACGGCCAGGGCGGTCGTGCCGCCGTCGAGAATCACCACCCCGCCGGGCCGCACCAGCCCGGCGGCCGCCGAGGCGACCCTCCGTTTGCCGTCCGGGGCCACGGTCTGCCGGGCGCCGTAGTCCGCCACGGCGGGCGAAACGGGGAGCGCCCCGCCGTAGACCCGCTGGCACAGCCCCTCGCTCGCCAGGTCACGCAGGTCGCGCCGCACGGTGTCCTCGGAAATCCGCAGCTCGGCGGCGACGTCCTTGGCGACGATCTTGCCCTGCCGGGCAAGCAGACCCAGCAGATGGTCCCGCCGTTCAGCAGCCAGCATCCGTGTTCTCTCCTGTTCTTGCACGTTTCTGCATGTATCGTAGCGCCCGTGACCGACAAACCCATGCTCATCCTCATCGCCGGGCCCTATCGCTCCGGCACCGACGGGGACCCCCAGGCCATGGCCGCCAACCTCGCACGCCTCGAAGCGGCCGCGTGGCCCGTGTTCGCCGCAGGCCACCTCCCCGTCATCGGGGAATGGATCGCCCTGCCCGTGCTGCACTCGGCCGGCGCGGGCCCCACCGACCCCCTCGCCGACCAGGTGCTGTACCCGACCGCGGAGCGCCTCCTGGCCCGCTGCGACGCCGTACTGCGGCTGCCCGGCGACTCCACGGGAGCCGACCGGGACGTCGCCCACGCGCGCCGTCGCGGCCTGCCCGTCTACCACGACGTCGCGCAGATACCCGTCCTCGACCGGCAGGCGGAGCGGTGAGGGCCCGCCCGGGTGTGGACGTCCCGGACCACCGCGGCCGGACCGGCCTCGACCGAGCGGGACGCGAGCTCGACCGGAACCCCGGCGTCGTGGTCCGCGACGTCGAGCTCACCTCGCGGGGCTGGCACGTCCTGCGGCGCACCACCTTCGACTACCGCCGCCGGGACGGACGCTGGGAGACCCAGGCGAGGGAGACCTACGACCGCGGCAACGGCGCCGTCGTCCTGCCCTACGACACCGGACGCGGCCGGGTCCTGCTCACCCGCCAGTTCCGCTACCCGGCGTACGTCAACGACCACCCGGACGGGATGCTCGTCGAGGCGGCCGCGGGGCTGCTCGACGCGGACGACCCGCCCGCCGCCATCCGCCGGGAGGCGGCCGAAGAGCTCGGCGTCCACCTCGGCCCGCTCACCCACGTCCTCGACGCCTACATGAGCCCCGGCTCCGTCACCGAGCGCCTGCATTTCTTCGCCGCTCCGTACACCCCCGCCGACCGAACCGGAACCGGCGGCGGCGTCGAAGAGGAGGGCGAGGACATCGAGGTGCTCGAAGTGCCCTTCACCGAAGCCCTCGCCATGACCCGCGACGGGCGCATCGCCGACGGCAAGACCATCCTTCTCCTGCAGTGGGCGGCCCTGCACGGCCCCTTCGCACCGCATCCGGCGGACACCGACGGCACCACCCCGCCCAGCCGGCGCCGCTCACCCGCGCCGGCCGACGCGGCGACGTGACGCCCCATCGGTGCCCGTGTCACACGCGGCCCGGACCGGTGTACAGCTCCAGCTCGCCGTCGAGTTCGAGGGCGAGGACACTGCCGTGCGGGGCGAGGTCCGCCGGTGCGGGCGCCTCGATCCACAGGTCTCCGGGGACGTCGTGCAGGCCGCCGGTGCGCCGGTGGGGGAGTTCCGTCCCGGTGCCCAGGACGCTGACCCGGCGTACGGCGTTGCGCAGGCCACGGACGCAGACGGTCTCGCTCGGCGGGTCGAAGCAGACGAGGTAGAGCGTACGGCGGTCGGGGGAGAGGGTGCTCGGACCGTAGTGGTGTCCCGGCGGCAGGCCTCCCACGGTGCCGTGGACGGCCGCCGAGTGGCGCCGTATCCAGTCGCCCAGCCCTTCGAGCCGTTCAGCCTGTTCCGGAGCTATGGTGCCGTCCGCGCGCGGGCCGACGTTGAGCAGGAGGTTTCCTCCCATGCCGATCGTCTGCGCGAAGTACCGCACGAGTTGCCCCACCGTCTTGTGGTTCACATCCTGCGGCCGGTGTCCCCAGGAGTCGTTGACGGTCAGGCACAACTCCCAGTCGGTCTCCGGCGCCGAGATCGGCAGACCCTGTTCGGGTGTGGCGTAGTCGCCGTGGCCGAGCAGCCGGGAGTTGCACACCGTGTCCGGTGCCAGATCACGGATCAACCGCGCCAGTTCGGACATCCGCCACTGCTGGGCCGAGCGCTCCCACTCGCCGTCGAACCAGAGCAGATCCGGTCCGAACCGGGTGAGCAGCTCGCGCACCTGGCCGTCCCGGTAGTCGAGGTAGCGCTCCCAGGCAAGCGGGTCCTCGGCACCCGGGGCGGGGGAGACGTAGGGGCTGTCGACCAGTTCCGGATGCGGCGGCCGGGGGTGCCGCACCGATGCGTAGTCCGGATGGTTCCAGTCGGAGTGCGAGTAGTACAGGCCGGCCCTGAGGCCCCGGGCGCGCATCGCGCTCACGAACTCGGCAACCAGATCGCGTCCCGCGGGGGTGCGCCCGACCACGCTCAGGTCGCTCAACCGCGTGTCCCACAGGGCCACTCCGTCGTGGTGCCTTGCCGTCAGCACGGCGTAGCCCGCCCCGGCACGCGCGAAGAGCCCGGCCCAAGCGGTGGGATCGAAGGCGGAGGCGGTGAAGCCGTCGAGTTGGCGCATGTACTGCTCGTGCGGCACCACCTGGTCGAAAAGGGCCCAGGACTCGGGCACTCCGTCGACCGAGTAGATTCCGTAGTGCACGAATATGCCCAGCTTGGCCTCGTTGAACCAGGGTTGCATGGTCATGGTGGACCGTCCTCGCGGGACTCGTGGTGGACACGTGCCGACAAACAGCCGCCGCTCTCGAGCAGGTGACCGCCGCAATTCTCACCCACCCCGACCCGCCCGCGCCCACGCCAGCTTCCGTGTGAAGCGGTGCATGTGAGGGTCGAGCAGTTCGGCCGGCTCGGCGAGAACCTGCTCGTGAGTCAGCCAGCGAACGGCGCTGAACTCGCCCCGGTCGTAGTCGGTGACGGCGCGGGCGTCGGCGTCGAGGAGGTACCACAGCGAGACGTCGGTGTGCGCGCCCTGCCCCCGGGTTCCGGTGACGGTCAGGAAGAACGGAAGCTCGCCCGCGACGGGCGACGCCACCGCCTCGATGCCCAGCTCCTCACGGCACTCGCGGACCACCGCGGCCCACGGGTCCTCACCCGGCTCGACGTGGCCTCCGGCAGGCAGCCACAGACCCGCCTTGCGGTGCGCCACGAGCAGCAGTTGCCCGCGCGTGTCGTCGAGGACGGCGAAGTAGCTCACCAGGTGCATGGGCGGAACATCCGGCTTGCGCACCCGATGGATCGGGGCGCCGCCGGCGATCCAGTGCCTGGCGGACTCCAGGTGGGCACGCTCCAGGTCGTCCCACGGCTCGACAGCACCGATCAGATCGAGGAGGTGGGCCCGCGGCTCGTCGAGGGCCGCCTTGAGCGGGTGGTCGCTTGAGGTCATCGGCGCATCCTGGCAGGCGCCACTGACAACCGCCCGTCGGGTCACCCCCGGTCGGGACGTCTTCGGCCCCGACGTCCGGAGCCGCGTCGACCCGGCCCGGGGATGGTTTGCGTGCCGTCCGTCGGACGTGCTTGGCTCGCCCGATGAACTTCCTGTTGACGGCGAGCGGCCTGCGCAACGAGACGCTGCGGGATGCGCTGCGGGACATGCTGGGCAAACCGTTCGGATCGGCGAACGTCGTGTTCGTTCCCACGGCATCCGTCGCGGGCCCCGGGGACCACGGGTGGCTCGTCGCGGACATGAACCGCCTGCACGGCCTCGGCTGGAAGGAGTTCGACATCCTTGAGCTGAACGGCCTGCCCCAGCAGCTGGTGCTCGACCGGCTGCTCCACGCCGACGTCGTCTACGTCGAAGGCGGCAACCACTATCACCTCGCGCGCAGCATCACCGGCAACGGCCTGGCCGACGGCTTCCTGGACGCGCTGCGGAGCCGTGTCTACGTGGGGGTCAGCGCCGGGTCGATGATCTTCAGCCGCAATCTCACCGGACACTCCGCCGACGTCATCGGGGACGCCGCGGACCTCCACGTGCTCGGTGCGACGAGCGTGGAGCCGCCGTTCGGTCTCTTCGACTGGTACCTCAAGCCCCACCTCTACTCGCCCGACTTCCCCGAGCGGGACGACGCCTGGGCTGATCGGATCACCGCGCGGGCGGACTTCCCGATCTACTTCATCGACGACGAGACGGCGGTTCGCGTCAGGGACGGCGAGGTGGACGTCGTTACCGAGGGCCGGTGGCGCTTCCACCCGTGAGCGGCCGGCATCCGGCCCTCGACCCGACCGGTGGTCGGTCAGATCCCGCCGACACCTTCACCGGGGCTGCGGACCGCTCCCGTCGGCCCCCCGGCGGGCTGGTGCTCCGCGAAGTGGCGGACGATCGCCGGGTCGAGCGGGGGAACGTCGACCGGTGTGCTGCCGGAACGCAGTGAGGTCGTGGCGGCCACCGCGGCGGCGACCGCCTCGCGGGCGGCCACGGGCGAGGTCTCGGTCGGCCCTCCGGCGGCGGCGAAGCGCAGGAACTCCTCGACGAGGGCCCGGTCAGCGCCGCCGTGCGTCTCCTCGTCGGACGCCACGACCGCAACGGAGAGGTCGGCGTCGGCACGGTAGCCGGAGCGGCGCCGGTTCCACACGTCGACCCGTGCGGAATCGCCGTCGATGCCGTCGCCGAAGTTCTCCAGGCGGCCCTCGTCGCCGATGACGGTGTAGTTGCGCCAGTAGTCGGGGGTGAAGTGGCACTGCTGATAGCTGGCGAGCACGCCGTTGTCCAGGCGGGCCAGCATCATGCTGATGTCCTCGACGTCGACGACGGGGTTGAGGTCGCGCAGGGCGGACGGCGGCCAGATCTCCGGGTCGAACCAGTCGGGCATGCGCTGACCGGGCGGCGCGGTCTCCTGCGTGGTCCGGCGCGGGTTGTCGCCGTAGACGGCCAGTGCCCCCTGGGCGACCACGTTGCGGGAGAAGCCCCCGGCGAGCCAGTGGACGACGTCGAGGTCGTGGGCGCCCTTCTGCAGCAGCAGGCCGGTGGTGTTGGCCCGCTGCGCGTGCCAGTCCTTGAAGTAGAAGTCCCCGCCGTGGCCGACGAAGTGGCGGCACCACACCGCGCGGACGCGGCCGACCACGCCGTCGTCGATCAGCTCGCGCATCCGCCGCACTACGGGAAGGTGACGCAGGTTGTGGCCCACGTAGAGCCGGGTGCGGGAGTGGAACGCGGCTTGGAGCAGCGCGTCGCAGTCGGCGACGGTGATGGTCAGCGGCTTCTCCACGAACACCGCCACGCCCGCCGCGAGGAAGAACAGCGCGGGTTCGGTGTGCAGGTGGTCGGGGGTGAGGACGAACACGGCGTCCAGCTCGTCGTCGAGCATCCGCTCGTACCGGTCGTGCACCACGACGTCCGCGCCGAACAGACGCCTGGCGTCCTCCCGGCCCCGCGGGTCCGGGTCGGCGCAGGACACGATCCGGGCAGCGCCGGAACGGTTCACCAGAGCGGCCATGTCCGCGCGCTGTCCGACGCCGACGACGCCGACGCGCAGGTGCCGATCGGGTATCTGGTCACGGGTGCTCACTGGGCTGTCCCTTCGTTCCTGTCGGGTGTTGCGTACGGGCGCCGGGTGGGTGCCCGGCCACGCTGTCAGCGTCGGGGTGCGCTGGGCGCCGCAAGACCGTCGCTCAGCAGCCGGCTGTCGACCTCGTCCAGGGCCAGCCGCACCGCCCCCAGCGCCACGCTCTCGTCGCCGAGCGTGGAGGCGCGCAGCTCGGGCATCCGCAGACAGTGCTTGGTCAGTTCGCGGTGCAGGGGACCGAGGACCACGTCGGCGGAGCGGGAGAACCCGCCGCCGTAGACGACGACCTGCGGGTCCAGGGCGAGGACCAGGGCGGCCACCCCCACCGCGAGGTCGCGGGTGTAGCGCCGGACGGCCGTCCGGGCGTCCCGGTCGCCGTCCCGGGCGGCCTGGAAGACCCAGGCCGCCGCCTCGCCCTCCGCGGCGGTGGCCGGCATTCCGGGGCAGGTCTGCAGGTGGTCGGGCGCGGTGAGCCACCGTACGGCCTTGAGCGCGCCGATCTCTCCCGCGGCGCCGCCGTGGCCCCGGCGCAGGGTGCCGTCGAGGATGAGACCGGCGCCGGTGCGCAGCCCGGCGAGGAGGTACACGATGTCGTCGGCGTCCTGCGCGGCGCCCCGCCACCGTTCGGCGACGGCGGCCAGCTTGCAGTCGTTCTCCACCTGCACGGGGCAGGAGAACCGGGCACCGAGGTGGGCGGCCGGGTCGGCCTCGCTCCAGCCGGGCAGCGGGCTGGACAGCGTCGTCCGGCCGCTGCGGTCTACCGGACCGGTCACCCCGACGGTCACCGCCCAGATGTCGCCCGGCGCCATGCCCGCGCTTGCCAGCACCTCGTCGACGACCCGGTCCACCGCCGCCAGCCGCTCGGCGGGCGCCGCCTCCGGGGCGGCCGGGTGGCGCACCGTGCGCACCAGGTTCCCCTCCAGGTCGCTGAGGACTACGAGGATCTTGTGCACGCCGATGTCGATGCCCAGCACGTGCCCGGCGGTGGCCCGGAACCGGTAACGGCGCGCGGGACGACCCACCACACTGCTGGCCCCCGGCTCCTCCACCTCCGCCCAGCCGTCGGCGACCAGGGACTGCACCAGCACGTCCACCGCGGGACGGGACAGGCCGGAGCGGGACGCCAGCTCGGTGACCGTGGACGGCGGGTTGCCGCGCAGTGCTCCCACGATGGACAGCTGGTTCATCTCGCGCATCCGGGACATGTCCGTTCCGGTCGTCGCCATGTTGGTGCTCCCTGGAGGCGTTGCGGTGGCCACCGCCGAATATTGCTGAAGAGTTTACTAATTCATGGCGGTGGCCGCGTGCGGGTACGGGGTCAGGCGATGGGATAGCGCTGCTCGTCGCCGGGTGCCACGGCCGCGCCGAAGTCCACCTCCCGGCCGTCGAGCGCGAAGCGGTAGCGCCCGAGCCGGCGCACCTCCGGGCGGCCGGTCAAGTACGCCTCCATCGCCTGCAGTTCCTCCGGGCGCAGCCATCCCGGCGGGTCGGAGACGGCCCGGAACCCGCAGACGTCGGCCAGGTCGCGCAGCAGCCCCTGCTGCTGGTCGGTCAGCAGGTTCAGGCGGCTGCGGAAGTACACGACGTCCGGGTCGACCTCCAGCAGCGCTGACTGCCACAACCGGTGCACCGTGTTGACGACGGCATTGCGGGCCAGCGCGTCGGACGGGTCCTGCGTGGCGTAGTGCTCCCACATCGGTGCGACGTCGGGACCGCTGCGGATGGCGTCGACCAGCCCCAGCGAGGGCAGCAGCGGGGCACCGCTGCCGAGGAGGTAGGCGTCCGGGCCCGCCGTCTCGCGGACGATCGAGAGGCCGGTGCGGTAGGCCTCCTCGCGGCCCACGTCGGCGAAACGCACGCCGGGCACGGCGCCGGCGCCGACGAAGTCGAGCTTGAGGTAGCTGAACCCCCACTCCCGGACGACCCGGTGGATCGTCTCGCGCAGGTGCTCCTGCGCCGCGGGCAGCGTGAGGTCGAGCGCCCAGTAGCCGACGCCCCAGTTGTGCCCGGCGACCACCGGCTCGCCGCGCCCGTCGCGCAGCAGCAGCTCGGGCCGCTGCCGGGCGGTGCGGGAGCCGGGCAGGACGATGAACGGGGCGATCCACAGTCCGGGCCGCAGCCCGGCGTCCGTGATCCGGTCGGCCAGCGCGCGCATCCCGGACGGGAACTTGTCGTTGGCCTCCCAGTCGCCCACCGCCCGCTCCCAGCCGTCGTCGACCTGGACGACGTCGAAGGGCAGGCCGCGCAGCGCCGTGACGTCCTTGGTGAGCTGCTCCTCGGTGATGCTCTCGTAGTACGCGTACCAGCTGCACCACACGTTGCCGGCCCGCTTGTCGCTGCGCCCGAGCCGGTCGCCGAGGTGCCGGGCGTAGGCGGCGAACACCTCCTCCTCGCTGCCGAGGGCGAGGAACCAGGGGGCACCGTCGCGCTCGCACCACCCGGCGAGGGTGTCCCGGTCGGCGGTCAGGCGGGGGACGTCGAGGCCGAGCGCGCCGAGCAGCAGCACCCGCCCGTCCGGCCCCTCCAGGGCGGCGACGGCGGACGAGTGGTGGCGGGCGGGATCGTCCCACACGGTGTCGTCGGCGGTCAGACGGCGTTCGGCGCTCTCGATCCGCAGCGGCGCCTCGGAGAGCCGGCGCCAGCCGCACGGGCTCCACGAGTTGTGTCCGTGACGGTAGAAGAGCGCGTCCCCGAGACCGTGGAGCACGGCGATCCGGCCGGGTGGCAGCAGCAGGCCGCCTTCCACGGCTCGGGGCGGCGCGTCGCCTGCGAGCTCGACGGCGAGGGTGCGCCCGCCGAGTTCTACGAGCTGGGCCATGGGTCTCCTTGCGTTGCGGTACCTGCGGTACGGGTGGGGCTTGCGGTACGGATGGACTTCGCGGTGCGGACGGGGGCGCGTGCGGTACGGGGAGGCCCGGGGGTACGGGGGCCGGGGCCCGCGCCTAGTCGAAGAGGTCGTTCACCTTGCCGTTGACCGACTCCAGGGCATCGGCGGCGTCCTCCTGGCCGAGGATCGCCGACTGGATGGCGTCCTGCACGAGGGGGCTGATCTCGGTGCCGTGCTCGGTGACGGGAAGCTGGAAGGCGACGCCCTTCGTCCC
This sequence comes from Streptomyces rubrogriseus, assembly GCF_027947575.1. Taxonomy (NCBI): domain Bacteria; kingdom Bacillati; phylum Actinomycetota; class Actinomycetes; order Kitasatosporales; family Streptomycetaceae; genus Streptomyces; species Streptomyces rubrogriseus. Next base: position 4,106,460 of record NZ_CP116256.1, read on the forward strand.
GACGGCGTCGGTGAAGGCGCGCACGTCGTCACCGTCGGCCTCGTGGGCGGCGAGGGCCTTCTCGGTGGAACTCCTCAGGGCGGGAAAGACGACACCGTGCGCGGCGACCCGGTCCTGGCAGTCGGCCGACGCGAGGTACTTGACCCACTTCCACGCCTCCTCCTTGTGGTCCGTGCCGGCCCATACGGAGTCCGCGAGACCGTTCAGGGCGCTCTTGCGGCCGGCCGGGCCGACCGGCATCGCCGCGAACCCGAAGTCCTGCTCGACCTTGGGGCCGGTGAAGCTGGAGACGGTGAAGGAGCCCGCGAGCGACATGGCGCCCTTCCCGGCGATGAGCAGTTCGGTCCTGGCCACGCTCGACTGCTGGTCGAGGCGGGGTGCGTAGCCCTTGTCGATCAGGTGCCGGAACCACGAGACGGTCTCGGCGAGTCTGGGGTCGTCGAACTTGTAGTGCGTGCCCCAGGGGTTCTTGTCGAGGTACTCGAACCCGTTGGCGGCGGCGAAGTTGCCCCAGCCGTTCTGGCCCTGGGCACCGTCGGCCCATTCGGGCAGGAAGCCGTAGACCTCCACGTGGTCCTTGTCGAAGGCGGGGTCGAGACCGTTGCGGCCCTCGCTGTCCACCGTGGCCCTGGCGATCACCTGCTCCAGGGTGCCGCCGTCCGCCGGGTTCCACGTCAGGTCGTTCAGGGCGGCGGGGTCCACGCCCTGCTTCTTCAGCATGCCGGTGTTGTAGACGACGGCCATGGTGTCCCAGTCCTTGGGCAGGCCGTAGCGCTTGTCGTCCTTCACCCAGGTGTCGGCGAGGCCCGCCTGGTAGGCGGAGACGTCGAGCCCGTCCCGCTCCACGTAGGGCTGGAGGTCCAGGAGCTGGTTGCCGGCGGCGAACTGCGGATAGTAGGTGGCCTGGTTGGTCCACACGTCCGGCGCCTCGCCGGAGACCAGTTGCGTGGTGAGGTTCTGCCAGTACTGGTTCCAGGCGGTCTGCGTGATCCTGACGGCGATGTCCGGGTTGGCCTTCTCGAAGGCGGTCGCGCACTCCTGGTAGGCGGGGAGCTGGAGGTCGTCCCACAGCCAGTAGTCGACGGTGGTCCGCCCGTCGCCCGCCTCGTCCGAGCTGCCGCAGGAGACGAGGGTGGTGAGGGCGGCCAGACACAGCAGGGCCGCGCCGGCGCGCAGGTGTCGGGGTCTCATCGCGAGGGGCCTTCCTGGCTCGTACGGGATCGGTGGGGGCGGTGGGGGACAGGCGGTGGCTCCGCGGGGGCGGGTCACTTCATGCCGGTGAAGTTCAGGGACTCGACGAGCCGGCGGCCGAGGAGGATCAGGAGGACGAGCACGGGCAGCACGGAGAGGGCGGACCCCGCCATCAGCCCGGTCCAGTCGGGCTGGGTGTTGGGCGACTGCTGCTGGAAGATGCCGAGGGCGACGGTGAGTACCCGCGTCTCCTCGTCCCGGCCGGACAGCAGCGGCCACAGATAGTCCTTCCAGGCCCACACCGTGGTGGTGAGTCCGACGGTGAGCAGCGGGCCGCGGGTCATGGGCATCACCACCCGCCAGAAGATCCCCCAGGGACCCACGCCGTCCAGGATTGCGGCCTCCTCCACCTCGCGGGGGACCGACAGGAAGAACTGCCGCAGGAAGAAGACCGCGAACGGCGTCATCAGCACGCTCGGCGCGACCATGCCGACGAAGGTGTTCAGCCAGCCCAGGTCCTTCACCAGCACGAAGTTGGGCAGCACGGTGAAGATCGGGGGCACCATCAGCGCGCCGACGAGCACCCCGAAGACCACGTCGCGGCCGGGGAAGCGCAGCCGGGCGAAGGCGTAGCCGGCCATCGCGCAGAACAGCGTCTGCAGCACCGCGATCAGCCCGCTGTAGACCACCGAGTTGAGCAGGTACCGCAGGAAGTCGACCTGTGCGCCGGAGCCGCCTGCCGCCACGGCTTCCTCCTGGCTGGTCAGTCCCAGCACCCGCAGGAAGTTGATCATCGTGGGGTGGTCCGGGACCAGCCCGGTGGAGTCGGTGTACAGGTCGGCCGCCGGGGTCAGCGCGGTGCGGACCATCCAGTAGAAGGGGAAGACGGTCGCGAACAGCGCGACGACGAGCACGGCCCACGCGGCGATCCGGCCGGGGGAGACTCTGGTCCTGATGCGTGTCATGGTCTGCTCCTCAGGCCAGGTCCGAGCGGGAAGCGCGCAGCAGGCGCATCTGTACGGCCGTCAGCACGCCGAGGATGAGCGCGAGCACCACGGCCACGGCGGAGGCGTAGCCCATGTGGAAGTTGGTGAAGGCCTGTTCGTAGATGTAGTAGTAGATGACCCGGGTGGCGCTGACCGGCCCGCCCTTGGTGGTCACGGCGATCGTGTCGAAGATCTGGAACGAGCCGATGAGCGACACCACCAGCACCAGCGAGAGCACCGGCCGCAGCAACGGCAGCGTGATCCTCGTGAACATCCGCCACTCACCGGCCCCGTCCAGCGAGGCGCTCTCGTAGAGGTACTGCGGGACCTGAAGCATGCCGGCGTAGAGCAGCAATGCGGTGTAGCCGGTGTAGGCCCAGGTGTTGACCGCCGCCACGCTCGGCATCGCCCAGTCGGGGGAGGTGAAGAAGCCCGTGGTGCCCACGCCCAGGGAGTTCAGTACATGGTTGACCAGGCCGAGGTTGGTGTCGAGCAGCCACATCCACAGCAGTCCCACGGTCACGTTGGGCACCAGCCAGGGGACCAGCAGCATCGCCCGCAGTGCCACCGACCTGGTCAGACGGTGCATCAGCGTCGCCAGGACCAGTGCCAGCAGGGTCTGCGACACGATGTTCACCAGGACGTAGTAGCCGGTGACCTGCAGCGCGTTCCAGAACTGCTCGTCGCCGATCAGCCGGCTGTAGTTGTCCCCGCCGACGAAGTCGGGCGTGGCGATGAGGCTGTAGTCGGTGAGCGAGTAGTAGATGCCCCGCACGGTCGGATACGCGTAGAAGAGCGCGAAGCCGAGCAGGGCCGGCGCCAGGAACAGCCACGCCGCCTTCCGGTCGTCGCGGGGCCGGCGAGGCCGGTGCGGCGCCGGGGCCCCGCCCGGCGACGTACCGGCACCTGGATGCGGTGGCGCCACCGCCGTGTGTGCGCCCATGGTTCCCCTCCGAAGGGATTCGCGCCGCACCTCTTGCCAGTGGGGCACCGTGGACAACATATTGATGAGCAAGAGCGAAACTTTGTCAATGCTCACGCATAATGGCGAGGTCGGCCGACAGGCCAGGCGCCGTCGGAGGGCTGACTCCCCATCCGTTCCCGGAGGGCTGATTCCATGCGGACATGCAGACCGCGACGCGGCAGACGGCCGCCTTCCGCCATCGCGGAGGCAGCCCGGACCTCCGTGGACGGGCGGTCGCACGATCGCCCCCGGCCCCGCGGGTCAGGCCAGCAGCAAGGGCATGTCCCAGTCGGCCGGTGTGCCGGCCGCCGCGTACGAGTCCAGGGCGAGTGCGACACCGGCGGCCCCGTCGAGGTAGCCGGAGACATCGGAGCCGAACGGCACCTTCGTCATCGTGAAGCGCAGTCCGAACGGCACTTCCGGGTCGAAGGCGGAGACGAGTCCGGCGGCGATGTCGTCCCGCAGTTCGGCCAGCCGAGGGTCCTGCCACGCTTCGTTGAGCCGGCCGAGCTGGTGCAGGGCCCCGGCCCAACCGTGGCACAGGGCGTGGTCGTCGATGCCCCAGGCCGACCGGGGGAGGACCAGCAGCCGCTCCACCGAGGCGCGGGCGAGGTCGGAGAAGTCCGCCCGGCCGAGCGCCCGTCCGGCCAGTTGCAGGGCCCGGGAAACCCCGGGAGCCCCGTAGCACCAGGCCGGCCACTTCGCGGCGCCGTCGTAGGCGGCGGGCCCCCGTTGCCACTGGGCGAAGGAGAGGTAGCCGGGCCAGAAGACGCCGTATCGGTCCGCGACCGCCCAGGTCCGCAGCAGCGCGGCCGTCGCCTCCACGGCCTCCCGCTGCCGCGGCACCCGCACACCCTTCTCCCAGGCCAGGGCCAGCAGGGCGAGCGGCCCGGCGACGCCGTGCGAGAGGCCCAGGTTGAGGTGGCCGCCGGGGAACGCCGCCTCGGAGCCGATCCGGGGCGCGTCCAGGGCCCACCAGCGCGGCACGTCCGCACCCTGGTGCTCCACGGTGCCGAGCGACAGGCGCACGAGGTAGTCGAGCACCGCCGTCAGCGGCTCCTCGCAGCTCTCCGCGCGGGCCAGCAGATAGCGGCCCACGCCGGTCAGACCACGGACCACCTCGTAGTGACCGATGGTGGGCAGCGGCCGGTCCTCCACGGGCGGCAGGACGGTCCGCACGAGGTCGCGCTGGTAGGCGTCGAAGCGCTGGAGCGCGGAGACGTAGCCCCCGGTGGTGCGGTGGGCGAGCAGCACGGCGAACGCCAGGGCCCCCGGCCCCTTGAAGACCCCGCCCGCGGTGCCGGGCCGCCCCGAGACGGCGCGGGTTCCCGCCGTGAGATACGCGTGAGCCCGCGGCACCTGCCGCGCAGCGTCCCGGGAGGCGCCCGCGAACGCCAGTGCCAGTCCGGGGCTGCCGCTGCCGAGGGTGAGCTCGGCCCAGATCGGCTCGGCCACCCCGTCGTCCGCCGCCCGGGCGGGGATACGCGTGGCCGCCATCGTGGCGGCGGGATCGGCGAGCCGGTCCAGGATCTCGGCGGAGACGGCTCCGGCCCGTTCCCGGAGGGACCGGGGGGACTCGACGGCCGAATCCTCGCGCGTCCCGCTCCTCCCGGACCCGTCCGTCGCGTGCTCCCGTGACCCGCCCTCGGTGGTGCCGCTCATCGTCCGCTCCCGCTCCCGCTCACGTGCCGCCGGCGGCCGGCATGGGTGCGTACCGCGCCACGCAGCACCGCGTACCCCCGCGCCTCGGCCGCCCGGTCGATGCCGAACAGCCGGTTGTGCCGCATGTGCAGGAGCGACAGGAGGGCCTCGTCGCGGTCGGCCTCCGGGGCGGACAGGATCAACTCCCCGTAGGCACGTGGTTCGGGCGACTCGGACCACAGCGCGCCGAGCGACGGCACCCCGAGGACCGCCGCGGCCGACGACACCGCACGGCCCGGCCCGATCAGCCGGTCCGCGACGGCCCGGTGTCGCTGGTAGACCTCGTGCTCCACGGTCTTCGTGAACATCCGGTCGACCCAGCCGCGCCAGTCCCAGTCCCCGAGGGATTCCAGCAGCACCGCGTGGCCGAGCCCGGCGAGCACGGCACCGGGGACCGCCCGCGCGGGACCCTGCAGCGCGCGCAACTGGACGAGCGCCGACAGGCTGTCGGTGCGGAAGAAGCGCTCGGCGGCCTCCTGCACGGCCTCGCCCCCGTACCGGTCGCTCTCGGGCCGGTACGCGTCGAGGGTCATCGTCCGCAGGGCTCCGCTGTCAACGAGAGCCCGTGACACCCGGCTGATCGCGGGCAGCACCCGGCCGTTCAATGCCTCGGGATCGCCGTGGAACCGCAGTCGCAGATGCGGCTCGGGGTCCTGGTAGCGCAGGAAGAACCAGCGGTCGACCTCGTCCTCCACCTCGGAGAGCAAGGCAGGAAGACGCTCGGTGAGCAGAGCGTCGTGGGCCGACGGTTCGGCGTACCACTTGACGAACAGCCAGTCCTCGCCCGGCAGATGGATCCGGACCGGAGCAGGCCGGACGGGTACGGGCGGGGCGGGCGGGGCGGTCCGTCCCCGCGCCGGCTCGGCACTCTCCGGCGCCGTGCGCCCGGCGGCGCGTCGCGCCCCCGCGAGGGGCACCACGATCTCCGTGCTGTGCCCGCCGTTCCAGCCGAGCCCGGCGCCGTCGGCCGTCAGGTCCTCGTACAGGACGAACCGAGGATGTGCGGCGGTCAGTTCGGCGCGCAACAGGTCCCGGTCCCACCGCTCACGCAGGTCGACGGGGTACATCTGGTCGTTGCGCGCGATCTGCAGCCGGTCCGGTACGGCCAGCCGCCGGCGCCAGGCGTCGAGGCCCTGCTCCCATGCCCCGGCGCCCTGTGCCCGGGCCGCGTCGCGCAGCCGCCGGCCCGGCAGCCAGCGCCCGGGCACGGCCACCACCCGTCCGTACCGGACCCGCGGCAGATACGGCAGCGCGTCGTGCCCCGCCCAGTTCCAGCCCGACCACACGCGGGGCCGGGCGGTCGCGAGATCCACGAGGAACCGGGCCACCGGCGGGGCCTGGGTGTCCAGGGCCAGCATGTGCGGCAGCACGGGACGGACCGGACGGCCGCTCCGCGGATCCAGCAGCCGCAGTCCGTCGGAGCCGGCGGCGACCAGCAGCGAGCGCCAGTCCAGACAGCGGGGGTCGCGCCGGTCGTCGGGTACGCCGATCGGGATGCGGTACGGCAGCAGCCGGGGCACTTGGACGATGTTGAGCCCGCGCGGCTCGTGGGGCATCAACTCGACCTGCGCCGTGATCACCGTGTCGTCGGCGCTCTCGGCGGCCAGCCGGGCGAGTTCGTCGGTGAGGCCGGCCGCCGCCGCGAACCGGCCCGCGGTGGCGCCCGCGGTCCAGGCGCCGATGTGCGGGCTGCCGAGCAGCCGGAACTCACCGCGGTCCAGCGCCGCGGTGCTCTCGGAGAGCACCTGGAAGCAGAGTTCGAGGCTGCGCGGCGGCGCGGCTGCGGGATCGTGCCCGGCGACCTCGCCGAGACGCCCTACGACCTCGTCGGTCAGCACCAGGTCACGGCCGGACAGGACGGCCTCCTGCAACAACTCGCCGATCATCGCGCGCCTGGGCCCGTCCGCCTCGTCGCCGGGGCCGCTGCGCGCGTACACCGGCTCCGCGCCGTACTCGGAGGGCAGACCGAGACCGCGGTGCGGGTCGACCAGCTCGCCCAACGGCACGGCACAGGCGGTGCCGTAGCGCTCGATGAAACGCTCGCGGTAGTCCCGCATGTACGCCAGCGTCGTCCACTGCGGGGTGATCTCCCAGATCGCGGCCGCGTACCGGCACACCTCCCGGCCGACCGCCTCGGGGACGACGAACTCGCCGGGCACGTGCAGATCCACGTGCAGAGGTGGCCGGGCGTGCGCGTCGTCGCCCGTGCCGGGGACATCGAGTCGGCGGACCGCGTCCAGGGCGTCCTGCCAGGAGCCGCCGCCCAGCCCCGGAGGATCGTCCTGATGCCGGGCGCAGGCCGCCCGTATGTTCCGCAGCGCCCGCGCGTCGTCGGGAAGCACCCCGCCCAGGACCGTCTCGATGCCGTCGAGCAGCGGGGCGTCGATGCGGTGCGGGGTGATCGAGGTGAGCAGGAAGCCGTGTTGCAGGAGCCCGGCCAGCTGACCGTCGAGCCGCTCGGCGTCCAGCGCCGGGAAGCGTTCCGTCAGCGACCCGAGGAGATCCGCGTACGGCACCGGATTGCGCGCCCGCTCGCGCACGGCGCCGACCAGCGCGTTGTCGCGCACCGACTGCTCCTGCGCGCCGGTACGCAGATACAGCCGCCCGTCCCGGACGAAACACAGGTCGTTGAGTACGACGTCCACGCGTCGGCGGACGGCGGGCTCCCCGAGCCAGGCCAGGACCCGTCGGCGCAGCCACGCCCCGTCGAGCCGGACCGCGACCTCACCGGTTCCCGGCTCGGCCTTGGCCACGGAACCGAACCGGGCCGTGCCGACACCCGCGAACAGGCCGAACGGGGTGGGGCGCGCTGCGGCGCGGCGGGCGTACCGGGTCAGGGTTCGCGCGGCGCTCAGGGTCCGCTTGCGTCCCAGGGTGGAGGCGCCCTCGTCAGTGGTCAGACGGGCCAGGCTGTGGGCCAGCGAACCGCTGGCGACCCGGACCGCCTGGCCGAGCAGGGGATCGGCGGCGAGCTGCCGCGCTCCGGATACCGGCTCGGCCGCGTCGACCGTGGCCGGAGCGGCTCCGCGCGGCCGGCTCGCCATCCGGACCAGTACGGGCTCCCGTACCTCGAAGACCGCTGCTGCTCGGTGGGCTTCGGACTCCGCCGCCACGTGTGTGCTCCTCGCCGTCGTGCGGAAAGCGGGGCGGACTCGGGGCCGCCCCGCTCGGAAGAGCCCCGAGGGGGCCTCAGTCCGTCAGCAACAGATGGGGCAGCGCGTGCCGATCGCGTAGCTGCTCGGCGACGTGAAGGTGCCCTCGCCGAACTGCGCGGCCTGCTCCGGGAGATCGGAGACGCGGAGGTCCAGGTCGAGGTCGAGCTCGGGGGCTTCGTGGGACAGAACGATCTCGGTACGCATGCTTCTCCCTTGGGTGTTGGGGTGCACGGACTCGAAACGCAGGGCCCCGGTCGGGGCCCGGACATGCGCAACCATTGCCCACGCCACTGACAGTCGGTAGACGAAAACGAGCCATTGATCAAGAGTCGGCCGTTCCCGAGGACTGGGGAGTGTCGGTTCCCGCGCCCGGCCCGCCCGGACCCATGGGGACGGTCAGACCGCCGTGGCGAACGCGGTGACGGCGTCGGCCAGGTCGGCCGGAGCCTCCAGCGGGATCAGGTGTCCGGTGCGGGGGACCACCACGAAGTCGGCTCGGGCGAGGTAGGGCACCAGGTTGTCGCGGAGTACACCGGCCGGTTCCACCTGGTCGTGTTCCCCGGCGACCACGAGCGCGGGCACGTCGATCCTGCGGGTGTGCTCGGTGATGTCCTGCGCGATGCCGCGCAAGGGCCACTCGATGCGGGCGGCGTCGCCGACGTTCCGCGAATCGGTCACGATCCGCGCCCTGAGCGCGGCGGGCAGCTCGGTCGCCGTGAGGACGTGATCCCGTGCCCCGGCCACGGACTCGGCCGAGTCGTAGGCGTGGGACAGGGCTTCCCGGTACTCGGGAGTGACCTGGGCGGCGGGCTTGGCGGGTCCGGAGGCGACGAGAACGATTCCGCGCAGGCCCGCGGGCCGGGTGGCCGCCACCAGCTGGGCGACCTTGCCCCCCATCGAATGTCCGACCAGCACGTAGTCGGTGACCCCCGCGTCCGCGAGCACGGCGAGCGTGTCGTCGGCGAGGCGACCGAGGGTATAAGGGCCGGGGAGCGCCCTTGACCGGCCCCATCCGCGGAAGTCGACCGCGACCACGGCACGGCCCGGCAGGCGGTCGACGACGAGGTCCCAGGTGCGGGCGGAGCCACCCCAGTAGTGCAGGAACACAAGGGTCGGCCCGGTCCCGGTCCGATGGTCGTAAACGGGCGGAAGCGTGTGCTGCGTGGTGCTCATGATGGCTCTTCTCGTTCGATGCCCGGGGGTGGTTGCCCCCTGTGTTCATCGAACCCCTCGCACCCCGGGCCGGGCATCGGCGCGACCGGTCGCCCGATGGTGAAAACTGGACACGTGAGCACGATCCGGCAGATGACCTACCAGCCCCCCGGCCGTGGCGCCGCCTCGGTCGAGACGATGACGTTCGGCCGCCTCCGCGAGCTGAACGACGGCGGCACGCAGCGCGCCGACTTCCACGTCCTCGCCGTCATCGACGCCGGACGGGGCGCCGTCACGGTCGACTTCCACCTCCACCCCCTCCAGGACCGGTCCGCGGTGTGGATTCCCCCCGGGGCGGTGCACCGGTGGGACGACGTCGCCGAGGTGGAGGGGCACCTCGTACTGTTCGTGCCGACCGCTCCCGTCACCCGCGCCACCCGCGAACTCGTCGTCGCTCCCGACCCGGCAGCGCACTGGACCGTCCCCGCCGCCGACTGGCCCTTCGTCGACGCGGCGCGCGGCCATCTCCGCCTCGAAGCGTCCGCCCCGCCGAGTGACTCCTCGACGGAGCTGCCCGCGATCCTGCTCTCCGCACTCGTCGCGCGGCTGCACCCGCCGCACGCCGAAGCGCGACTCGCCCATCCGGTGTTCCGCCTGTTCCGCGCCAGCGTCGAGGCGCACTTCCGGCAGCACCACGACGCCGGCTACTACGCCCGCACGCTGGGATACGCGCCCCGCACCCTCTCACGTGCGGTGCGGCAGGCCACCGGCCGTACGGCGAAGGCATACGTCGTGGAACGGCTGGTGCTGGAAGCCAAGCGGCTCCTCGCGCACGACCGCCTCACCGCCGCCCGCTGCGCCGGCGTCCTGGGCTTCCCCGACGCGTCCAACTTCTCGGTGTTCTTCCACAGGGCCACGGGCGCGCGCCCGGGCGCGTGGCAGGCGGCGGCGACCGGCACCGGGGTCCCGAACACCTCGACGCCGCCGGAACCGGTCACGTGATCAGCCACCGCGGGGGCTGCCCGGCCGCCGCGTCCAGGTGGTCACCCCGAGGTCGGAGCCAGCACCACGAAGTCCGCCTTCGACGGATCGAGGCACACGGCCAGACGTCCGACGCCCTCCGCGTCGGCCGGCCCCATCTGCACGCTGCCGCCGTGCGCCGTGACCGCGGAGACCGCGGCGTCGCAGTCGGTGACGGCGAACACCGGGTGCCAGTACGCCCGGCCGCCGGTCAGGGTGAGATCCCGCTCGTCGAGCTGCATCAGGCCGCCGTGCATCCGGTCCTCGGACAGGCCGGAAGGAGTGATGAGGGAGTACGTGCCTTCGCCGCCCGGCACCGCCATGTCGCCGAACCGCCAGCCGAGGACCTCGCCGTAGAACTCCTTGGCCGCCGCGGCGTCGCTCGTGTACAGCTCCGTCCAGCACAGCGTCCCGGGCTGGTCCACGAGCTCGACGCCCTTGGTCCGGCCCGGCTGCCACACGGCGAACTGACCGCCGGACGGGTCGCTGTACTGAGCCATCCGGCCCCAGTCGTCCAGGTCCGTCGGCGCCACCCGCACCGTGCCGCCGGCGCGCTGCACCGCCTGAGTGGTGGCGTCCGCGTCGGCGACGGAGTAGTAGATCATCCAGGCCGAGCGCGCGCCCTCTTCGGTGAGCTTGCCGAGACCGGCGACGATCTTGCCGTCCTTGCGGAACATGCCGCCTTCCGCGTCTTCCCCCATGGCCTCGTACGTCCACCCGAACACACCGCCGTAGAAGGCCGCCGTCCCGGCGACGTCCGGGGACCCGAGGTCGAGCCAGCAGGGGGAGCCGGGGACGAAGTCGTTGGTGATCACGGACGTTCCCTTTCGCAGTTCCTGTGTGATCCAGCGTGACACCCCGTGGCGACTCTCGCCCGTCGCGCCGGCGCACCGTGCGGTGGCGCGGGCCGGGACGGCTACAGCCGGTCAAGGACGGCGGTCAGTGTTTCGACCTCCTGCGCGGAGAGCTTGTCGGTGAAGTGGCGGCGTACTGCGGCGTCCAGGCCGGGGTACACGGCCGTAATGGCCTGGTGCCCGGCGTCCGTGAGGGTGACGATCACGCCGTTGGCGCGCCGGCGGGTGACGAGTTCGCGCTTGCTCATGCGGGTGAGCTGGTGCGAGACGCGGGTGCGGTCCCAGCCGAGCGACGCGGCGAGTTCGCTCTGACGCAAGGCGCCTCCCGCCTTGTTGAGGTCGGCGAGGATGGTCAGGTCCGGCTCGGAGAGGCCCGCCGCCTCCGCGGCGTCGGCTATCACGCGGGTTCGGACGACCTCGTGGGCGCGCTTGAAGGCGGACCACAGGCCGACGGGATCCAGTGCTGCCTCGCTCGTGCCCTCCTGCGGTTCGGGAACCCCGCCGTGTGTTGACATATCAACGCGCCCTTCCTTAGTGTTGAGATGTCAACGCTAGCAGTTCCGCCGGAAAGGTGACGAATCATGAACACACCCGGGTCATCGCTTGCCGACCTGGCCCGCTCCGGCAGGCCCATCGGCGTGGGGGTCATAGGACTCGGGGCGCGTGCGCGGGAGCTGGGCCGAACGCTCTCACCTCCCCGCCTTGCGTGCCGTCCCGGGATTCGAGCTGCGGGCCCTGAGCACGAGTTCGAAGCAGTCGGCGGAGCGCTCCGGACACAAGCACGGTGTGCGCCGTGCCTTCGGTACGGCCGCCGAACTGGCGGCCTGCGACGAGGTGGACCTCGTGGTCGTGGCGGTGAAGGTGCCGCACCACCGGGAACTCGTACGGACGGTGCTGACCGCCGGCAAGAGCGTGCTGTGCGAGTGGCCGCTGGGCAACGGGCTCGCCGAGGCGGAGGACATGGCGCGGTTGGCGCGCGCTCATGCCGTGCCGACCGTCGTCGGACTCCAGGCACGGTCCCACCCCGCGTTCGCCTACACCCGGCATCTCGTGGCCGACGGTTACGTGGGGGAGGTACTGTCCACGACGGTCGTCGGCTCCGGCGGCGCTTGGGGCGCCACGGTCGGCCCCGCCGACCACCATGTGCTCGACGCCGCGAACGGCGCGACGCTGCTGACCGTTCCCTTCGGGCACGCCCTCGACGGAGTCGCGTCGGTCCTCGGAGAGCCCGAGGAACTGCGGATCCGGGCGGCGTCCCGGCGTACGTCGGCCGTGGACACCGAGACCGGGCGGCCCGTGCCGATGACCGCCGCGGACCAGGTGGTGGCCTCGGGACGGCTGCCGGGCGGAGCGGTCGCCACCTTCCACTACCGCGGAGGAACGTCCCGGGGCACCAATTTCCGCTGGGAGATCAACGGCACCGAGGGCGACCTCGTCCTCACCGCCCCGGTCGGCCACCCGCAGCTCAGCCCGCTCACCCTGGAGGGCGGCCGCGGAACGTCCACCGCCCTCGCGCCCCTGACGGTGCCGGAAGCGCACGCCCGTGTCCCGCGGCTGGACCCCCGAGCCGACGCGCCGGCCTACGCGGTCGCCCACGCCTACCAACGCCTCCTGGACGACCTGCGGGAGGGCACCGCACACGTACCCGACTTCGCGCACGGCGTCGTCCGCCACCGCAGCATTGAGCAGTACGTGCTCTGAATGCCGGTCCGGGAGACGCACGGTCAGTGCACTGTCACTGTCCAGTCCGGCGTCCACGCGTCGTGCGGGGTGCGCGGGGCCGTGGTGCGCAGGTGGTCACGTAGCGCGGTCAGCACGGGGTGCCGGTCTCCGGTGCGGAAAAGCAGCACGTGCGGGTAGACCGGGGTCGGGTCGTGCAACGGGATGCGCCGCAGGTCGTGGGTCCGGGGCCAGAGGTAACGGTCGCCCCGCCCGACGAGGGTGGCCAGTGAGGCCGAGTCGGCGAGCGCGTCCATCAGGGCCTCGTCGCCGAAGTTGGGGCCGAGCGCGTCGATGCTCAGGCCGAAGGCCTCGGACAGCGCCTGGTAGAACGCGGCCCACTCCGTGCCCGGCCTGATCCCGGGGATCCAGATGCGGTGGCCGCCCAGGTCCACCGGGCTGATCCGGGGCGCGTCGGCCAGCGGGTGGCCGGGGCCGACGAGCAGTTCCAGGGGTTCGTCCAGGAGTCGTTCGGCGCTGATCCCGGTCGGGACCCGGTCCGCCGGCAAGGCGCGGAAGGACGCGTCGACCATCCCTTCGAGCACCGCCCGGGCGGCCTGTGCGGCGTTCTCCTGGTCCAGCGTGACCGCGTCCAGGTCCGTCTCGGGGCGGGAGCGGTAGAACCGGTAGACGGCCTGGGCCGGGGAGATGCGCCGATTGAGGACATCGACGCGCAACGGGCGGCTTCCCGCGTTGACGGCCCGCTCGGCCTGCTCGATGGCGGCCAGGACCTTCTTGGCGTGCGGCAGGAAGACCTGCCCGTCCAGGCTCAGCCGGGAGCCTCGGGGACTTCGCACCAGAAGCGTGACCGCGACATGCCTTTCCAGGGCCGCGATCCGCTTGGAGACCGCCTGCTGGCTGATCCCCAGCTCGTCGGCGGCGGCCTGGAACTGACCGGTCCCGGCGACGACCACGAACGTCCGCAGCGCTTCCACATCCACACCGTCAGCCTACTTCCACAACTGTGGGTTGTGTCTGATGTGGTGAGGGTTGTTTGATCGAAGGTTCCGTGCGGTGGTGGGATCGGCGCATGTCCACCCGCACAGAGCAGATCATGTATGTCCATACGCCCGAGTTCGCGCGTCATGCGGAGCGGATCGTGGAGGTGACCGATGCGACGTCTCGACTGAACGTGCTTCCGTTCAGCGACAGTGAAGGTCGTGCGGAACTACTTTCCGTTGTGTTCGGTGGTGCGCTGCCGGAATCGGTGACGATCTACCCGCCGTTCTTCACCGAGTACGGGCTGAACACGACGTTCGGGGAGAACGTCTTCGTCAATCAGGGCTGCACCTTCATGGACAAGGGAGGCATCCGCATCGGGAACCGAGTCATGATCGGCCCGAAGGCCGGCCTCATCACCGGGGGCCATCCGCTGCCCCTGGCCGAGCGCCGCTCACACCTCTCCTTCGCCCCGATCGTCGTCGAGGACGACGTCTGGATCGGCACGGCCGCCGTGATCACGCAGGGGGTGACCATCGGTGCGGGCGCGGTAGTGGCCGCCGGTGCGGTGGTCACCCGTGATGTCCCTGCGGGCACCGTCGTCGCGGGAGTGCCCGCCCGCGTGATCAAGCAGATCGGCTGACCTCGGCCGGGCTGCCGGACCGGCCGCGGGGGCGGCAGCCGTACCACCGGCTGCCGCCCCCCTGCCGCGCTCGCCGGCGTCAGCCCGCGTCGACCGCCATCTCGCCGAGCAGCGACCAGTCGTCCTGGGGCACGTTGGCGTTGACGATCCTGGGGGTCGTCGCGAGGTGGGGCGGCAGCGTCCGCTGGGCCGCCTTGAAGTGCGCCGAGCCCACGTGCGCCGCACCGGCCTCGTCGTCCCGGAAGGCTTCCACGAGGACGTACTCGGTCGGGTCGTCGAGGCTGCGGGACCAGTCGAACCACAGGCAACCCGGTTCGGCCCGCGTGGCGCGGGTGAACTCCTCCACCACCTGCGGCCATTGGTCGGCATGCTCGGGGAGGACACGGAACTTCGCGGTGATGAAGATCAAGGCCTTGCTTCCTTCGTTGTTCGTGCTCGGGGCTCCGTCACCCGGGGCCGGGTCACGGGACAAGGATCGCGCGGCCCCGGATGCGGCCGCCGTCCAGGTCGTCCAGGGCGTCCTGGAAACGGTCGAGAGAGTACTTGGCGGTGTGCAGGCGCACGCGGCCCCGCGCCGCGAGGACCATCAGCTCGCACAGGTCGTTGTAGGAACCGACGAGGTTGCCGATGAAGTTGATCTCGGCGGAGATGACGTCGATGGTCGGGACGTCGATGTTCTCGCCGTAGCCGACCACGTGGTAGTCGCCGGCCTGCCGCAGCATGCCGATGCCGTCCCCGGTCGAGCCGCCCTCACCGACGAAGTCGATCACCGCCTCCGCCCCGTGCCCGCCGGTCAGCTCGCGCACCCGGTCCACGTGGCCGCCGTCGGCGAGGACACCGTGGTCGGCCCCGACGGAGACGGCCAGGTCGACCGCGTCGGGGTTGCGGTCGACGACGACGATCTCGGCGGCGGTGAGGGCGCCCAGCACCTGGATGCCGATGTGACCGAGACCGCCCGCGCCGATCACGACGCAGCGGTCGCCCGGCCGTAGTCTCCGGGCCGCCTTGGCCGCCGCGTGGTACGCCGTGAGGCCCGCGTCGGCGAGAGCGGCGACGTCCGCCGGTTCGAGGGAGTCGTCGAGCCGAACGACACTGCGCGCGGAGGTCTTCAGGTACTCGGCGTAACCGCCCGCGGTGTCGATGCCCGGGAACCGGTTGTTCTCGCAGTGCACATCGTCACCGGCCCGGCACGCCCGGCACAGCCCGCAGGTGATCAGCGGGTGCACGATGACCTTGTCGCCCTCGGACACGTTGGTGACGGCGCTGCCGACCGCGTGGACCCACCCGGCGTTCTCGTGACCGATCGTGTACGGCAGCTCCACCCCCGACTTCCCGGCCCACTGCCCCTCCAGGATGTGGATGTCGGTACGGCACACCCCGGCGCCGCCGATCCTGACGATCACGTCGTACGGGCCGGTGACCTCGGGGGCCGGGACCTCGGCCAGCTCGAGGTTCTTGCCGTAGCCCACCACCTGGACTGCTTTCACGAGACGTTCTCCTTCGCTGGAGCGGAGCGCCGGAAGAGCTCGGCCGCGGGTACGGGTTCCCCGGCCCCTACGGGTTTCCCGCCCGCGGGGAACTCCTCCGGGCGCATGGACTGGTCGGCCGCGGACTGCGGGTACCGGGTGCGCAGCAGGCCCCGGCAGAAGTGGGCGTTGCCGTCGACGGAGATGCGCACGGAGCGGGCGAACCGCAGCCGCAACGGGATCTCCCCCCGCGGGCAGGGCCGGCCGTCGTCGTCCACGAGCGCCGGGTCGGCAGGGGCGGTGCCGAGCCCGAGGGCGGCGCGGCGGCGCAGCAGTGCCCGGGTGGCGGAGGTGTCCGGCAGGTCGCCGAGGACGACGTCGCCGAGCTGTTCCTCGGCCAGGTCGGGCCGGGCGCGCAGCAGCGCGGTGAGCGCCCGTTCCATCGCGGCGGTGTGCGCCTTGCGCCGGAAGATGCCCCGCAGCTCCTCCAGGTCCTGCTCCGCCTCGTGGCCGAAGGTGCCGCGGTACCCGGCGTCGGCGGCCAGCCCCCGGTTGATGAGATCGGAGTCGTGGTGGTCGTCGAGCAGGACCGTGACCTCCCGGGCACCGGGCAGGGCGCTGAGCGCGTCCTTGGCGTCGGAGGCCATGAGGTAGGCGAAGTTCGGTGAGCAGAACGAGGTCGGCAGCCGCAGGTGCACGGTGACGCGGCCGTCATCGGCGGTCAGCGAGCGCACGAAGCCGAGGTCGGTGACGGGCTCGTCCAGCTCGGGGTCGTACACCGTGTCGAGCGCGGCGCGCGCCGCCACCTCGAGTTGCGCGGCCCACATGTCAGACCACCGCCGGCTCGGCGAGGCCCAGGCCCGCCGGGACCTCGATGTCGTACATGGCGGCCGCGTTCAGTCCGAGGATCTTCTTCTTCTGGGCGACGGTGAGCTGCGGGTACTCGCCCGTCATGTCGTCGGGGATCCGGAAGTCGACGAACTGCTCGACGATCCACTTGGGCGTCCACAGCGCGTAGTCGCTGGAGAACTGGATGCGGTCCTCGTCCAGCCAGTACAGCAACTCGCCGATGATCTGCGCGAAGTAGCGGGGCCGGGTGTGCATGAACGGGATCGCGACGGCGAGCCCCGCGTGCACGTTGGGCTCCTGGGTGGCGATCCAGCAGAAGTCCTCGAGGCGGGGCAGACCGCAGTGCTCGACCACGAAGTTCAGGTCGGTGAAGTCGCTGGCTGCCGCGTCGACGTCGGCCACGTCGAAGGCGTCCCGGTCCAGCGGCCGGATGGTGGGGCCCTTGTGGATGTGGATGTTCTTGATGCCCAGCTCCCGGCAGGCCTCCAGGTAGCGGTAGGTCCACGGGTCGCTGAGCTTGTAGCCGCGGGAGTCGCCCTTCCACTCGGCGGTGTAGAGCTTGACGCCCTTCAGGCCGAAGCGGGCGGCGTCCTCGCGCAGTTGCCTCAGGCCCGCCTCCTCGAAGCGCGGGTCGAAGCAGTGGTTGTAGGTGAGCATGCCGGGGTGCTTCCGCGTGAGCGCGAAGGCCTCCTCGGTCTGCCCGAAGCCGGTGTTGTAGAACGCCCCGAGATGCGCCGGCTGGAAGATCGCGTGGTCCACGTACCCGTCGGTGAACAGGTCCTTCATCAGCCGCTCGCCGCCCTGGTACAAGAAGTCCTCGTACGGCCAGAGCTCCGACGCCGGACTCAGGTTGCGGTGGTAGTCGTAGAAGCAGTCGATGAACTGCTTGCCGTGGATGTTGCGCTGGTTCTCGCGGCGCGCGTCCCAGAGGGCGACGTGCGCGTCCACGATGAAGTAGTTCTCGCCGTCCTTGGAATACATCGGTCACTCCTCGTTCGCGGTGGGTGGTCGGCCGAGTGGGCGCTCGGCGGTGCCGGGCAGGAGGGATGGACGGCGCGGGTCAGGCGAACTGGATGCCGCCGTCGATCATCACCGACTGGCCGGTCATGTAGTCCGAGTCCCGTGAGGCCAGGTAGGAGACGAAGGACGCGACGTCGGCGGGTTCCTCGACCCGGCCGAGGGCGATCGCCTCCGCGTGCTTCTTGATGGCCTGGCCCTTCTGGATGCCCGCCTCCTCGGCCAGCCGCTCGTCGATCAGGTCCCACATGTCGGTGCCGACGATGCCCGGGCAGTACGCGTTGACGGTGATGCCGTGGCGCGCCCACTCCATCGCCGCGGCCTGGGTCAGCCCGCGTACGCCCCACTTCGACGCCGAGTAGGCGCCGAGCAGTGCGAAGGGGCGGTGCGCGACGATCGAGGCGGCGCCGATGATCTTGCCGCCGCCGCCCTGGGCGATCATCTGCCGCGCGGCGGCCTGGTAGGAGAGGAAGACGCCGCGCAGGTTCACGGCCATGACCTGCTCGAACTCGTCGAGGTCGGTCTCCAGCAGCGGGGTCACCCGGGCGATACCGGCGTTGGCCACGTAGACGTCGACCCGGCCGAAGCGGTCCGCCGCCGCGGCGACGAGCGCGTCGGTCTGTTCCTTGCTGGTCACGTCGGCGTGCACGGCGAGGGCCCGGCGGCCGGTCTTCTCGATGCCGGCCGCCACCGCGCTCAACTCCTCGGCCATGCCGGGGAGGTCGGCGACGACCACGTCGAGACCGTCCTCGGCCAGCCGCTCGGCGATGCCGCGGCCGATGCCCCGGGCCGCGCCGGTGACGACGGCGATACGGGGGGTGGCGTTGTCGACGGAAGTCATGGGTCCTCCAGGGTTCGACTGCTCGGCGGGGAGCCTCCGCGCTCTCGTGCGGTGCTGTCCAACAGCGTGCGGGCGGGGAGCGCCGTCGACTTTTTCAATGTGGAACACACCCGGCCCGCCCCGGATCAGGGCACGGCGAAGGCGGGGAAAAGCCGTACCGAAGCACCCGTTGACAGGTGCAAACGCGTTCGTAATATGGCGGAAACACGCTCACCGGAGGAGCGCCATGCTCAGTGACAGCACAGCGCGCGACCGAACCATCGCGCGAGCACGCCTGAGGTTCCTGCAGAACGCGGAACTGCCTGCGGCGGTCGTCCCCGAGGGCATCCTCAACTCCTGGCAGCGTTCCAAGTACCTGGGGATCGGCACGGACGAGGTGGTCGTCCCCTACCAGCCGGACTACGACCGGGAGAGCCGCCTGGTACGTGCCGCCACACCGGTCCTGGACCGGCTGGAGCAGGCGCTGACGGGCTCGGACGCCAGCGTGATCGTGACGGACCGCAACGGCTGGGTGCGCGACCGCCGCGTCGGCGAGAAGCGGCTCTCGGCGCACCTGGACCGGGTCCACCTGGCACCCGGCTTCAACTACGCCGAACAGTTCGTCGGCACGAACGGCATCGGGGTCGCGCTGGAGGAACGCCGGCCCAACGTGGTCCTGGGCACCGAGCACTTCAACGAACGCCTGCAGAGCGTCTCCTGCGCTGCCGCCCCGATCCGCAACACGGTCACCGGGCGGGTCGAGGGAGCCATGAACCTGACCTGCTGGAACGGTCCGGCGCGCCCTCTCATGGCAGCCCTCGTGCAGGAAGCCGTCGAAGACATCGAACGCGTGATGTACGAGTTCAGCAGCGCGCACCAGCGCGCTCTGCTGGAGGCGTTCCAGCAGGTCACCCACTACGGTGACCGGCCGGTGCTCTGCCTCGGCCAGGACCTCGTGCTCGCCAACACCGCCGCCTCGGCGAGGCTCACCGGCGACGACCACCGGCTGCTGCACGAGGCCGCCGCCGAGTTCGGGCACGCGCCCCGCACCCGCAGGGAGGTGCGGCTGACCGGCGGGGCGAGCGTCATGATGCGCTGCCGGCAGGTCGACAGCTCCGCGGGCGCGGCCGGATACCTGCTGGAGCTGGCCTTCACGGACCGGCCCGCCGACGCCCCGGGCCTCGACACGGGATCACGTACCGGAACCCGCCATGGCTCCCGCGCGGAGAGCGGCGCGGCCGTGCCCTGGCCGCTGCCGGGCCTGGCCGGCACGGACCCGGCCTGGAACTCGGTCTCCCGCACGGTCACGCGCTGCGCACGGGAGCGCACCCCGCTGCTGCTCCACGGCGAGACCGGCACCGGCAAGGCCACCCTGGTCCGTGCCGCGCACGCGCTGACGGGGGCGCCCTGGGCGCCCGTCGTCGTGGACGCCGCCGCCCCCGGCACCCCGCACGCCGGGCCCGGTCCGGCAGCCGCCCTGCGCGCGGCGCCCGCCGGACCGGGCCGCGCCCTGATCCTGCGCAACGTCGACGACGTCCGCCCCGAGGACGAAGCCGCCGTCGCCGAAGCACTGGACACGGCGGCGGCCCGGGGCACCTGGGTGGTCGGCACCCTGCAGCGCGCACCGGGCGTACCGGAGCCGCTCAGACACTGCTTCCTCGAAGCCGCGGCGGTGCCCGCGCTGCGGCACCGCCTCACCGACCTCCCGGCGCTGGTCGACTGCCTGCTGCGGCGCATCGGCGGCGGCGTGGAATGCGCACCGGAGGTGCTACCGCCGCTGCGCCGGCACGACTGGCCCGGCAACGTCCGCGAACTGAGCCTCGTACTGAGCAAGGCCGCCGCGGCCCGCCGTACGTACCGGATCGAGGCCGGCGACCTGCCGCCTTCCCTGCACAGCGCGGGCAGCCGGTCCCTGAGCGTCTGGGAGGCGTCCGAGCGCGACACCCTGGTCCAGGCGCTGCTGGAGGCGGACGGCAACAAACTGCTCGCGGCCCAGCGGCTCGGCATCTCCCGTACGACGATCTACCGCAAGATGCGGGCCTACGGCATCACCCTCCCCGCCCGGGGCTGAGGCGGGCGCGGGCCACCGGTGGCACCGGCGGTGGTCGCGATGCCGGTGGCATCCAGATCCTCCGCGGACGATCCGCGAACGCATCCGCGATGCCCGCGTCAACGGCCGGCCCGGCGAGGCCGAGTTCTGCCGGCGGCAGAACACCGGCCGAACCGGGCTCGACGATCACTACAGTCCGGTCCCATGACGACGATCACGACGCGTACGGTCGAGTATCCGGCCGACGGTTTGACGATGATCGGGCACCTCGCGCTCCCGCCTGGCGCCGACCGCCGGCCCGCGGTGCTGCTCGGACCGGAGGGCATGGGGCTCAGCGACGTCGAGCGCGGTCGGGCCGATGCCCTCGCCGAGCTGGGGTATGCGGCGCTCGCCTTCGACCTGCACGGCGGGCGCTATTTGGGTGACCCCGAGGAGATGCTGGCCCGTTGCCTGCCGTTGCTCGCCGATCCCGACCGGATGCGGGGCATCGGCCATGCGGCGCTGGACGTGTTGCGCACCGAGCAGCGGACCGACCCCGCCCGGATCGCCGCCGTCGGCTACGGCACCGGGGGTGCCGTCGGGCTGGAACTCGGGCGTGATGGCGTCGACCTGCGGGCGATCGGGACAGTCAACGCACTGACCACGGGCCGGCCCGGCGAGGCGGAGCGCATCCGCTGCCCGGTGTGGGCCGGCGTCGGGTCGGAGGACCCGATCATGCCGCCCGCGCAACGCAACGCGTTCACCGCTGAGATGGAGGCCGCGGGCGTCGACTGGCGCCTCACGGTCTACGGCGGAGCCCTGCACGCCTTCCACCACCCGCCCGTCGACCACCCCACGGTCCCCGGCGTCGGCTACCACCCACGGCACGCGCGGCGCGCCTGGCGCGACGTCGTCGACCTGCTCGCCGAATGCTTGCCCGTGACAGAGGACCCGGGGGCACGCCCCGGGTAGGCCTGCCGGGACTCGTGGGGACATGCTGGTCGTACACACTTCCGCGTCATGCCCGGAAAGTCGTCGGCACCCTGCTCACCGCGAGGGCCTGCGCAGTACGTAGCTGGTGTACGAGGCGAGGTGGGCACGCCTACCTCGCGTCCACATGCCGGGCCAGCCCGTCCGTGATGAGGGCCAGCCCGGCCTCGAACGCCGACTCGTGACCGATCTCCGGTACGTCGACCGGGAGGTCCGCCGTGTCACCGGCGCCGGTCTCCGCCTGCTCCTCCAGGACGCAGCCGACGGTGAAGCGGCCGGCCGCGAGCAGCGCCATCTGCGCATGGCGCTCGGGCACACCGGACGCGACGAGGAAGTCCATCTTGCGGCGGACCCGGTCGAGGTCGGTGGTGGGTCTGCTGCCGGCGTGGAGGCGTGCACCGTCACGGCGGGCGAGCAGAGTGCGTCTGAAACTGCGCGTGTTCCGCAGGAACCAGCCGTGCCAGTCCTCGTCGGGCTCCGGCAGCGGTTCGGCCGCGTGCGGGGCCATGGCGGCCTGCGCCATGGCCGTCAGGAGATCCCTCTTCGTGCGGAAGTACCAGTACAGCGACGGTTGTTCGACGCCCAGGCGCTTCGCCAGCCGCCGGGTGCTGACGCCGTCCAGTCCCACCTCGTCGAGCAGGTCGAGCGCCTCGGTGATCACCGTCTCCCGGTTCATCTTGGTCACGTTGACAACCTATCGCTGATAGATGACTCTGGGAAGGAATCATTCACCGATAGATTCTGGGGTGAGGGCGATGGCACAGCGGTCAGGGACGACCTCCCTGCGGGTTCTCGTGGGCGGCGGCGGGATCGCCGGACACGCCCTGGCGTACTGGCTGGTCAGAGGGGGGCACCGGGTGACCGTGAGGGAGCGGTACCCGGATCTGCGGGCCACCGGCGCCCAGGTCGACCTCCGGGGCCAGGGCATCGAGGCCGTCCGGCGCATGGGGCTGCTCGACACCGTCCGCGGCAAGCTCGTCGACGAGGCGGGTGTCGCCTTCCTCGACGCCCGCGGCAGGCCGAGGGCGACCCTCATGGCCAACACCTCCGGCCGGGGCCGGCAGAGCCTGACGTCCGAGTACGAGATCATGCGCGGCGACCTGGTGCGCATCCTTCACGAGGCGACCGGAAACGACGTGGAGTACGTCTACGGCACGAGCGTGGACGGCTTCGACCAGGACGAGCGCGAGGTCGTCGCCCACTGCTCCGACGGATCGTCGGAGACCTACGACCTCCTGGTCGCCGCGGACGGACAGGGCTCCCGGCTGCGGCGGGCGATCCTCCCGGACGGCACTGACCCGTACTGGCGGGTCGGCATCCACATGGCCTACTGGTTCGTCCCGCGGATCGCCTCCGACAGCAACATCCGCGACACCTGTATGGTCCCGGGCGGCCGCCAGATCATGCGCCGCAGCCACAACCCGACCGAGACACAGGTGTACTTCGTCCTGCGCGAGGACTCCGCGCAGGCATCCGCGATCCACCGCGAACCCGTCGAGAAGCAGCGGGAGTTCTGGGCCGACAGGTTCCGCGACGCCGGATGGCAGACCAAGCGCTTCGTCGACGGCATGAGGACGAGCCCGTTCTTCTACTCCCAGGAGATCGTCCAGGTGCGCACCGGCACCTGGTCCAGGGGCCGCGTGGTCCTCGCCGGCGACGCCGCGCACTGCGCATCCCCCTACAGCGGCATGGGAACCTCCGGCGGCCTGGTCGGCGCCCACGTCCTGGCCGGCGAGATCAACCGGCGCCCGGACGATCTCCCGACCGCGCTGGCGCACTACGACACCACGCTGCGGCCCTTCACCGACGAGATCCAGGGCGAGGTCAACCCGCGTCTCCTGAAACTCGCCATGCCCATGACCCAGCGGGCGATCGACGCCTTCCTCACCGTCACCGGCATGGCCACCAGGCTGCGGGTGCCCGACCTGGCCACCCGCTTCTCGAAGGGGGACCGGGGCGGCGCCTGGCGGCTCCCGCACTACCCGGAACTCCGGACCGCCTGACCGCGCCGCATCCACCGACGGCGGCGCACGCGGCGACGAGCGCGCCCGGGCACCGACGGGGCGCAGCACAAAGCCGCCGACGGCCACACCGTCCGATACGAAGGAAGGGGTTCGTACTTACTCGCCTTCCTCGCCTTCCTCGCCGTCCCCGGCTTGACCGCTGCACTGGTCCGGCATCGGTGGTCGCTTGTGCGCGACGCCGTTCAGAACCTGTGCTCCTGGGGCGGGCGCAGGCGCTCAGCCCTCGTCTTCCTCCTCGTCGTCGCCTTCGAAGAAGTCGCCGACCTCGTCGACGACTTCCGCGGCCACCATGCCGCCGACCACGCCGACCGCGAGCCCGGCCGCTCCGGCCGCGACGGCCGTGCCCACGCCCGGGCCTGAGCGATGGTCGTCGTGGTGATGACCACCGTTGCCGTGGGCGTCGTGGTGTCCGTGGTCGGCGTACGGCGTGCCGTGCCCATAAGTACCTTGCGCCCCGTACGTCGTGTGGTGCTCGACGAGCTGCCGGACCCAGCCCTCCACCTCGGTCGCCCAGTCGCGGGCGTCGTGGTGGCCGACGGCGAAGCGGGTGACGGCGTCATGGCCCGAGGAGAAGAGCCCGCCGCGCTTGTCCGCCTCCAGGACCACCTCGAGCCCGCCGGGTCCGGCCAGGAAGGTCAGCTCGATCTCGTTGAGCCGGTGGGCGTACTGCGGGGCGGGGACGAGTTCGATCTCCTGGTAGAAGGGCAGCTGCTGGCCCGTCCCGCCGATGTGCCCGTACTCCAGGTCGGCGGACTTGAAGCCGAAACCGAGCTGCCCGAAGGCTTCCAGGACGGCCTCCTGGACCGGCAGGGCCGTGACGGTGAGCTGGTCCAGGTCGCCCTTGTCCTTGGCGCCGGCGACGGCCAGCTCGGTGCGCACGCCGAGCACGATGCCCAGCGGCTGCCCGTACAGTTCGGTGATCGGCGTCTCCCAGGGCAGCGTGACCCGGAAGGGCACGCTGCGCGGTTCCTCCGCCCCGAGCCGGAAGCCGCCGCCGACGGTGAACCGGTCGAAGACGACGACGCCCTCGCTCTCCCCGTCCTCGTGCTCCGCCTCGACCCGGGCCACGAGCTCGAGGGTGATGTGCTCGATGTCGAAGTCGGCCTGCCCGCCCTGCAGGTGAACCTGACCGGTGAGCGTGCCGCCGGGCAGGACGGGAGCCGGATCGAGAACCGTGTCGACCGTGGGGGCGCCCACGCCGAGCGAGCCGAGAAGTCGCTTGAACACCATCGTGGCGTCCACTCCTTATGCGTACTTGTGTTCCATGAATTGGTGCCGTCCGATCGGAAGGGGGGCGCGCGGACGGCACGGAGCCCACCTGCCGGATGACTACTTGGCGGCTTCGAGAGCGGCGAGTGCCCGGGCCCGGCGGACGAGCTTCGATTCCGCCAGGTCCGCCACCGTCACCTTGTCGAGCTCGATCGAAACCACGTGTCGTCTCCATCGGTGTGCGGCCCGGGTTGTGCCCGGCCCTGTTTCTACAAACGAGTAGAAGCATAGAGTTGACCCGACGGGCAGGGAGCGCGTCCCGGCGTGCCGCGTCCGGAAAGGCCGAAAGACGTTCCTGACCTGGCCAAAGAGGCCCCTCCCGAGGGTGTCGGCCTGCGGTGATCTGCCAGGACGGAGCAGGCAGCGGTCCCGACACAGGGCCGAGGCGTGCCGGTGTCGGGAACGCGTTTTCGGCCACAATCGTTCTCTGTCCGCACATCTACCGAGGGAGCCAGAGCTTGTCCGCCAGACCGACGGACCCCGCGGGGCACAGTCCTCGACCATTGCGCCCAGTACTTCCTGAGCACGGCAGGCAGTGGGGTGATGTGGGATGAGCGCCGTGGAAGCCTGGCTGGGTGTACTGGCCGTCTTCGTACTGACCGCGGGTACCGGGTATTTCGTCGCCCAGGAGTTCGCCTACGTCTCGGCCGACCGGCTCGCTCTCGCCCGCCAGGCCGAGGAGGGGGACAAGAAGGCCGCGCGCGCCCTGAGGGTGCTGGAGCGGCTGTCGTTCATGCTCTCGGGCGCCCAGCTCGGCATCACGGTGACCGGTCTGGTGGTCGGCTTCATCGCCGAGCCGTCCGTCTCCGCGCTGCTGCGGCCCGTACTGTCCGGCGTCGGCATCCCCGACGGCGCCGTCACCGGCATCTCCGTCGTCCTCGCCTTCGTCCTCGCCACGGTCGTGCAGATGGTGCTGGGCGAGCTGGCCCCGAAGAACCTCGCCATCGCCGTCCCGGAAAGGCTGGCCAAGGCACTGGCCGGTTCCACACTGGGCTACCTGAAGGTGGTCGGCCCGGTCGTCCGGATCTTCGACGGGGCGGCCAACAGGCTGCTGCGCGGGGTCGGTATCGAACCGGTCGAGGAACTGCACCACGGGGCCACCCTGGAGGAGCTGGGCCACCTGATCGGCGAGTCCCACGAACAGGGGGAGCTGCCGCGGGGAACGGCCCGGCTGCTCGACCACGCGCTGGAGTTCTCCGAGCGGACGCTGCACGAGGTGATGGTGCCGCGCGCCGACGCGGTCTTCGTCCGCAAGGACGCCACGGCCGCCGAGGCCGTCACCCTCATCGCCAAGCACGGCCACTCCAACTACCCCGTACTCGGCGACCATCCGGACGACGTCGCGGGCGTACTGGGTGTGCGGGAGCTGATGGGACTGCCCGCCGGGCAGGTCACCGTCACCACGGCCGGGGCAGCGGCCCGGCGGCCCCTGCTGCTGCCCGACACCCTGCCACTGCCGGATGCCGTGGAGCGGATGCGCGAGGACGACGACGAGTTCGCCGTCGTCCTGGACGAGCACGGAGGCGTGGCCGGCGTCGTCACCTACGAGGACATCGCCGAGGAACTGGTGGGTGACATCGCCGACGAGTCGGACACCGTCACCGAGGTGGCCGTCGCGGACGGCGAGGGCTGGCTGGTGGACGCCGGGCGCCGCCTGGACGAGGTGGCCGAGGCCACCGGCGTCGAGCTGCCCGAGGAGGACGACTACGAAACCGTGGCCGGGCTCATCGTCGACCGGCTCGGCCGTTTCCCGGCGATCGGGGACCGGCTCACCGTGGACCTGCGTGGAGGCGGCAGCGCCGTGATCGACGTACGCACGCTGGACCGGCACGTGCCCGAGCGGATCCGGATCGAGTGGCTGGCCGAGAAGGCGGAGGAGCAGGCATGAGTTTCCCGTTGGCTCTTTTCGTCACCGTCCTGCTGCTCGTCGGCAGTGGGTTCTTCGTCGCGGCCGAGTTCGCGCTGGTCGCCGCCAAACGGCACCGCATGGAGAAGGCCGTGGCCGACGGGCAGCGTGGCGCCAAGGCCGCACTGGCCGGCATGCGGGAACTCTCGCTGATGCTGGCCGGCGCCCAGCTCGGCATCACCGTGTGCACGCTGGGACTCGGCTCGGTGTCCAAGCCCGCGATCTCCCACGAACTCGATCCCCTGCTGCACGAGCTGGGCCTGCCCACCGCGCTCAGCTACGGCGTGGCCTTCGCCGTGGCGATGATCGTCGTGGTGTTCCTCCACATGGTCCTCGGCGAGATGGCGCCCAAGTCCTGGGCGATCGCCCACCCCGAGCGCTCCGCGATGCTGCTGGCCCCGCCCTTCCGCGCCGTCGCGACCGCCGTACGGCCGCTGATCTGGGTCCTCAACCGCATCAGCAACGCCCTGGTCCGCCTCTGCCGGGTCGCCCCGCGCGACGAACTGGCCTCCGTCCACAACCGGGACCAGCTCACCCACCTGGTGGAGGAGTCCGAACGGCTCGGTCTGATCAGCGAGACCGACTCCGACCTGCTGACCCGGTCACTGACCGAGCCCGAGACGCCCGTGCGCGACCTGATGACCCCGGCCGCCGGCATCGTCGCGGTCGACGCCGGTGCCGAGGCGGAGGAGATCCTCGGCCTGGCCGCCGCGCACGACCGCACCCGGCTGCTGGTCCGCCAGGAGGACGCGATTCTCGGTTCCGTGCACGCCCGCGACGTCCTGGTGGCGCGAGCGCAAGGGCGAGCGACCGGCGCCCGCGCGCTGGCACGCCCCGTGCCCGAACTGGCGGAGGACGCCACGGTCGCCGAGGCCATCGAGGTCCTGCGCCGACGGCGGGCGTCGCTCGCCGTGGTCCGCGACGGCGCGGGGCGGCTCACCGGCATCGTGAGCCTGGACGACCTGCTGGCCCGCTACCTCCAGCCCCCGCAGGCCGCATAGCGACCCGGCTCATTCGGTCCGAGCGCCCCGTCACCCGGAGGGCGCTCTGTGCGCGGGCCGAGCGGGCCGACCAGCCATGTGAAGGAGGCGTGCATCGGCGGGCCGGGGCCACTCCGGAATCTCGCCGTCGACCCCTGCTCGACACCTGCGTGCGCGCTGTGGTCAGTCCAGGGACTTCCAGAAGTCGTACTGGTGGTCCTTGGCGAAGTCGACCGGGTGCACGCCGTCCGGTCCCGAGGCGAGGGACTGCGCGTTAGGGGAGGCGGTGGTGGTGGGCTTCCACGGGGCCTTGCCGGTGCGGGCGAAGTTCGACCAGATGCGGATCATCGCGTCGGAGAGAGCCTGCTGGGGCTCGGTGAGCGGGTCGAACTCGGTGAGTTCGAAAAGGTAGGGCAGCTCGAACGTGTGCGTGGCTGCCATCGGGAACGACGGCTTGGGGTACGTCGCGGCATCCGCGTACCAAGGAGTCTCGTGGTCGGCGAACTCGTACGTGTAGGTACGGACACCCCGAGCAAGCGTCCGACCGGTGTCGACTGTGCGCCGGGCCTGGTCGGCGTCGGTGAGTACCGCTCCCAGTGCCAGGGCCGGGCTGCCGTCGTAGGCGCTGACGGGGTAGCGGGCGGCGATGGCGACGGCCTTGCGCGGGCCGAACTCCTGTTCCAGACGGGCGCGGTAGTCGGCCTGGTCGAGCACCGCTTCCGGGTCCCCGGTGGCTCCCTTCTTGCCCATCTCCGCCGCATACGCTCCCGCCCGGCCTTCGTGGCGGTTGATGCCCTGGAGTACGGGCACCTTGTTGTACTGCCCGGTGCGAAAGCCTCTTGCGGCGTGCGCGGCAGCAGGGTGCCGCCGTAGACCGGCCCGTAGGGTTAGGGGCTCTGGCCGAAGCCGTACACCAGGTGCTCGGGCCCGGCCGAGGACGGGGCGACCATGTGAGCGCAGGTGCTGTGGGCGCCGGCGGACTGGCCGAAGAGCGTGACGTTGTCCGGGTCACCGCCGAAGGCGGCGGCGTTGCGCCGCACCCAGCGCAGGGCTGCCTGCTGGTCGAGGAAGCCGTAGTTGCCGGACTCGCCGCGCGCCTCCAGGGCCGGATGGGCGCGATATCCGAGGGCACTGAGGCGGTAGTTGACCGTCACCACGATCACATCGCCCCGGGCGGCCAGCTGCTGGGCGCCGTGCATGGCGCCGGAACCGTCGGTGTGGTCGCCGCCGTGCAGGTAGACCATGACGGCTCTGGGCTCGGCGGCGGGGGTGCGCGGGGTGGTGACGTTCAGATAGAGGCAGTCCTCGTTGGATGAGCGGGACCTGCCGGCCGGACGGAGCCGGTCTGCGGACAGGCGCTGCCCGGCCGGGTGGCATCGCGGACGCCGGACCAGCGGGCCGCGGGTGCGGGAGGCGTCCAGCGCCGATCGCCGGTGGGCGCGGCGGCGTAGGGAATGCCCCGGAAGGCGCGCACCGGGCCGGTCGTCGTGCCACGTACGGCGCCCTTGTCGGTCCGTACCACCGAGTTGTCACCGTGTTCCGCGGCGGCGACGGTGCCCGTCGCGGCCACGGTTGCCGCAGTGAGACCGAGGGTGACGGCCATGTGTGCTGTCCGCTTCAACATGATGCTCAATGTATGGAGTTGGAGATCTTGCCAGGAGCCGGTCAGCCACCGTCCCCGGGGTGGGGACAGCCACAGGGCCGAGCTCCGTCGAACCGGACGACGGCCCCTCCGACGCAGACAGCGAACGCGCCGGGAGAGCCCCCGCTACACCCGACCGAAGTACCCGGCCGCTCGGGTGCGGACGGGGCGTTCCGGCCCTTGACGAATGGCTGGGCGGACGCGGCGTCGGGGTCATGTCTTGACGTGGTCTTTTGGCATCCTCGTTCCTATGATCGGTATTGGTCGAAAGGGGGCCGGATGGACCGGACCGTACGCACCGTCGAGGACGTTCTCGCGCTCTTGGACGGGCTCTTCGTATCCGAATCCGAGGCCAGTCGCTCGGCGACAGGCGACGGCAGGGGCTTCTGGGACCGTTTCTATGCCGACCGGTCAAGGCCCGTCCCCTTCTTCGTGTCGAAGCCGGACGAGAACCTGGCTGCCTACCTCGACCAGGGCCTGATCGCACCCGGCCGGGTCCTGGACCTGGGATGCGGGCCGGGGCGCAATGCCGTGTACCTCGCTGAACGCGGCTTCGAGGTGGACGCAGTCGACCTCTCCCCGGTGGCCGTCGCCTGGGGGGAGGACCGGGCTCACGAGGCGGGAGTCGACGTCCGCTTCCTGTGCGGCGATGCTTTCGCACTCCCCGCTGCCGAGTTGAGCGGCCCGTACGACCTGGTCGTCGACTCGGGTTGCTTCCACCACCTGCCGCCGCACCGCCGGGTCAGCTACCTGGCCCTCCTCGACCGGGTCCTCGCCCCTGGCGGCCATCTCGCACTGACCTGCTTCGCCGCCGGCGAGGGGGGAATGGGGTCGGAACTCACGGACGCTGACCTCTACTGCGAACGCGAGTTGCAGGGCGGCCTCGCCTACACCCCCGAATCACTGCGCTGGATCTTCTCGGACCTGGTGGAGGTGGAACTGCGCCGCATGCGGGAGGAGCCCCCAGAGTCAGCGCTGTTTGGCGTGACCTTCCTGTGGACCGCGTTGTTCCGCCGGATGATGTAGCGGCGGACACGCTGCCCTGCTTCTCGTGGCTGGCGTGATCGGCGCCGTCGGGGGTGAGGTAGCGCAAGGCAGTGAGCCTGCCCTATCGAGCCGGCTTTCCGGTCGACGGGGCCATAAGCGATGTTGAACGTGTCCAGCCAGCAGACGACCCGGTACAACGCCCCCTCCGTGGACGGCACCAAGACTTTCAAGGTCAGCCGGGCGGCCGAACCGCGCGCGAAACGGTTCGAGAAGGCGGTTCTGCCCTGCTCCGGGCATCAAGTAGTGGGATTCTCCTTGAGCTTTCGGGAGAACGCCGTCGCGGACGCGCGTGTTGCCTGCTCCACGATGCTGATGCCGACCTCCTGGGTGCTGCAGTTGTTGAGGAGTACCGCCATCAGATAGACGCGACCGTCATGCTGTATCCGACCGATGCTGTTGACGTCCCACTTCTTGGTCTGAGTCCGCTTGAGCCAACCGTTCTTCAGTGCGGTCGTGCCCGAGTCGGCTGCTGCGGACACGCCCCACGTCTGGCTTCCCACGACGTGCTGCATCAGGTCCTGGATGTAGGCACGCGACGCCTCGCTCAGGGGCGACTTGTCGCCGAACACGGACTGGAGCAGACGTATCTGATCTTCCGCCGTGGTCTGGGTGATGCCCCAGACGGTTCCTTCACCGCCCTGTGTCTGGATCAGGCCGAGCCGTTCGTTGGCAGCGTCGAGCCCGGGGGCACTGCCTATCCGGGTCCACAGCGCACTGGTGGAGTCGTTGTCGCTCTTCTGGATCATGGCAGCGGACTGGGCGCGCTCCTCGGTGGTCAACCGCCGCCCCTCGTCCTGGGCCTGGAGCAGCAGGGTCGCCAGGATGTCCACCTTCACGATGCTGGCGGTGTCGAAAGCGTCGTGTCCGTACGTCGCCATGGCACCGCTCTCGACGTCCAGCATCGCCACCGACATCCGGTTGTCGCCGAAGAGCGCGGTCACGGGGGCCAGAGCCGGTTCGAGGTCGAACGGCTTCAGCGTCGAGGTGGGCGACGGCACCGGTTCCGGCGTGTCCGCAGGCGCCTCACCTGCCTTCGCCCGCGCCGAGACGGCCGGTGAGGACGGAGCCTTCGCCGGGGCGGGCGCGGACGACTCACCGGAGTCGGTCCCGGTGATGGCATAGGTGGCGGCGCCACTGATCAGGACCACCGAGGTCACAGTCCACGTGATGCGGCGTCGCCTGGCCCTGCGGCGACGCCGTTGCTCCCGGCGGGAGCGGCCACGTCGCCGAGCAGGTGGGTTCTCATGCACGGGTGCGATGATAATCGAATCAAGGTTCGAGGTTGCGCGGCGCCTCGGGCTTCGCAGACACGGCGTACGGCGTCGTCGGTGTTCGCCGTCGCCGTCTCGGTCGCCTGGAGGACGACGCCGCTGCCTGATGGTCGAGCACATGGACGAACGACTTTCCTGCGTACTGCCGCATGTAGAGCAGGCGAGGCATCCTCCAGCAGGGCGGCACGATCACTTACCTGCAGGTCATGGCGGTGTTCACCGAGGCCGACCATCCGCTGCGTGCGCGGCCCCAGCCTCGGCGTCGTAGTCGACCGGCATCACCACCACCTGTGGGCGCACGCGTTCGCACGCCGGAACAACTGGCGCGTCATCAGCAAGCAGCGCATGCACGCGCGTCACGCAGCCGCGCCCGTTGGCGCCCTGCTCGTGCTGACCAACATCGAAGTCGGACATCGAAGTCGGACGCTGACCGACGGACTTCGCCGCAGACAGCCGCCTACGAGGAGCCTCTGTAGGCGAGTCGATCACCGGCGCCCATTGGACAGGTGCCGATTGTCCCGGCCGGGATCGTTCATGCGGGGAGGGCGTCTCCGGGGAAGCCGTGGCACGGGTGAACCTCGCAACTCATCATCCCTGCTCGCACGCAGGGGTCTCCGGCCATGATCTCCGCGGCTTCCTCGGCCGGCACAGTCATGATCGCGACGCCGGCCACGGTGTCGGAGGCGACCGGGCACAGGATCGCGATCACCCCCTCAGCACGCAGCGACACCATGCGCCGCTGGTGTTCGAGTTCGATCGCGTCCGCCCCGTCCATGGTCCGCTCCGGCCCCCACCGAAGGAACGCCAGGCTGTACGGCTTCGCGGTCGCGGCCAGAGCCCGAACCTGTTCGTCAGTCACGGTGGTGCTCATGATGTCCCCTCACTTCTCGATGCGCTCGGCCAGCGAGACGATGATTCCCTCTGGCCCGCGGACGTAGGCCATCCGCCACACGCCTTCGTATTCGCCGATGCCCCCCACCAGGCCGTAGCCGTCGACGACTGCATGGTCAACCGCGGCCTGGAGGTCGTGCACCTCGAAGGCGATGTTGCGCAGGCCGAGCTCGTTCGCCGGCGCGGCAGGCGAACCCGGAAGGTGGTCCGGCCGCGTGAAGCTCGACAGCTCCAGCGTCGTACCTCCGCCGGGCGGACGCAGCATGACGATCTCGGTGCGGGCGTCGGTCATGCCGATCACCGTGTCCAGGAACTCGCCTTCGACGGCCATCTTCCGATCGGCCTCCAGACCGAGACTGACGAAGAACGCCGTCACGGCGTCGAGGTCGGAGACCGTGATGCCGACGTGGTCGAAGCGTCTGATGAATGTCATCGAATCCCCTCCGGGACTTCTTCGGAAGACGTGATCGGCGAGCCCTGGTCGCTGCTGATCCTGCGCGACGTGTGGGCCGGGGTGTGCCGCTTCGACCATATCCAGGCCGACCTCGGCATTTCGCGCAAGGTACTCACCGAACGGCTCAGCGACGAGTGTGACGCGGCGGCGCGGGGGAGTCCTGGATGGAGCGGTCTCCGGTGGGCCGGAAGTCGCAGCCGGGGCGGGGACCGCTCCCGGTCCCGGTGCCACCACCGCCGCCGTCACCGTCGGCTGGGCCCAGCGGGTGCTGCCTGGACGGGCTCAGGCGGAGGCGCGGGCGATGGTGCCTGCGGTGAGCGTGGCCAGCATCTCCTGCAGGGTGGTCACGAAGTCCAGCTTGAACGCGGTGAGCGAGGGGTCGGCTTCGTAGGCGGCGAGCATCGCGGGGGAGGGCCGCGCGTGTGTCCATACGGCCCCGACCGCCATGATCATGGCTGCGGTCAACTGTGGTGCTCTGTCGCCCAGCTCAGGGAGGTGCTGGTGGGCCAACGCCGCGATGTCGGCGACGTTGGCGACGGCTGCGCGCTTGTAACGGGCGGCCACCTGCGGAGAAACGTTGTGCTCCAGCACGCCCGCCTGCGCGCTGAGCAAGTCACACAGGACCTGGCGCCGGGCGAGGGAGGCCGCGATGACGGCGGCGAACTGCTCTGCCCGCCGGCTCACCGGAGCTGCCCGGTCGACGCCGGCGTGCACAAGGGCAGGCAGGTCGGCCACCCACTGCTGCCAGGCACGGTCGAGCAGCTCCAGCAGGATGGCCTCGCGCGATTCGAAGTAGCGCAGCACATTGGATTTCGCCAGCCCGACGCGGCGGCTCAGCTCGTTCAGGCTGACCTCTCCGATGGGCATCTCCTCGAGCATGGCGGCGGTGGTGTCGAGGATGGCCTGGCGCCGTACCTCACGCTGCTCCTCACTGCGCGCGCGCTGGAAGTTCGTCATGCCCCCAGGCTACAGACTGCCGGTCTTTTGACATCAGACCGGCGGTCTTCTACGTTTGGCTCCAGCCGAACAGACCGCCGGTCTGAAAAGAGGGGGCAGGTCTTGGGCTGCGCACGAGGACCCCAGGACCGACGCGCCCTTCATCGAGGAAGTCGTCTACAGGGACTGTCTCGACGTTGTCGACCAGTTCTGGGCGGACGACACGACCTGGCGCGGCGGCAGCCCGGGAGAACTCCGGCTACAGCGACGCATGACCGAGCACAAGTCAAACCATCCGAGGAGCGTGACGACAGTGAACCACTGGACCCCCGGTGACATCCCCGACCAGGCCGGCCGCACCGCGCTGATCACCGGCGGGAACAGCGGGATCGGACTCGAGACCGCCCACGCGCTCGCCCGGCACGGGGCCCGCGTCATCCTGGCCGGCCGCAGTCAGACCAGGCTGGACCAGGCCGCGGAGGCTGTGCGCGCCGCGACCCCAGAGGCCCGGACGGACACCCTCGTGCTCGACCTCTCCGACCTCTCCTCCGTCCGCGACACCGCCACTCGGATCGCCGAGACCGAGACGGTCGACCTGCTCTTCAACAACGCGGGCGTGATGAACCTGCCCGAGCGGCGAACCACCCACGACGGCCTCGAGATGACGGTCGGCACCAATCACCTCGGCCACTTCGCCTTCAACGCCCAGGTCTGGCCGGCCGTGCGCCGCTCGACCGCAGCGCGCGTGATCACCGTCAGTGCCATCGCGGCGCGGTGGCCGATGGGCAGGCTGGAGGACCTGATGAGTGAAAAGAGCTACCGCGCCATGGGCGCCTACGCCAAGTCCAAGCGCGCCAACATCGTCTACACCCTCGAACTCGCGCGCCGCACTGCGAGCAGCCCCGTCGAGGCACTCGTCGTGCACCCGGGGTCGGCGATGACCAATCTCCAGCAGCACGGCACCGGCAGCCTGAGCCGCCTGGTGACCCCGATCGCCGCACGCCTGCTCATGGGCTCTGCCGAGGGCGCCGCTTGGCCTTCTCTGTATGCGGCGACCAGTCCGCACGTCCAGTCGGGCTGGTTCATCGGCCCCGCCGGACGCGACCAGACTTCCGGCACCCCCAGGCCCGCCAAGCTCCCCACAGACGCCGACGACCCCGCGGCGGGCAGGCGGCTCTGGGCGGCGAGCGAACAGCTCACGGGTGTCCCTTTCGACATCGAAGCAGGGGCCGCCATCTAAGTGTCCCCAACGGCGTTCCGGCTCCAGCACTACACTGGGTTCGTGACAGATGCAGACCGTCGAATCGGCGCGGAAATCAGTCCCTTTCCACCTTTTCTGAAGATCACCACCACCGATGTGGGTGCGATCTTCCGGCGGCGTCGACGCAGCGTCACACAGACGGGCCCGTTCCTCATCATATCCGTGGATTCCGGCCTTGCGATGGACACGGCCTTCCGGACCGAGGACAGTTCACATCCGCATCTGTGGACAGCGCACGGTCAGGTCCATCAGTTGTGGCGGCTCATTCCCTCGGGGCATGAAGGCGAAGTGCGCATCGTCTCCCTCAGCAACAACCTGTTTCTCGACGGCCGCGGCAGTCACGAGGGGGATCATCCGCAGATGTGCGCCGAGACCAATGGGCCGCGGCAGCGGTGGCGCCTCAAGCCGGCTCCCGGCCATCGCGCGCACTATCTTGAGAACGCCGCAACCGGTCTGGTGCTCGACAGGCCGCATGAAGCGGAGCGTGGCACCTGGCCGGTGCTGTGGAGCGAACACTCTGGTGTCAATCAACACTGGTTGCTCGTCATGCCCTTCGCCGCACCGCCTACTGCCTGACCGGTCGGCCTGCGGAGAAGCAGACCGGCGGTGGAGGTTCCTTGAGGAGTCGTCTGGCGTCGGCACGGGGTCATTTGACGTCGGCTTCGGGAGTCGCTTTCAAGGCTCTGGCCTGATCAACAGAATCCGGGTTTTGACGTCAGTCTGGAGCCGCCGATGGATGTGACCGAGTCAGGGCATGCCGCGCGAGTGTCCGCCTACGCGGCCGTGGGATCACGGCTGTCCCTGTTGAGTGACCGTCGGCTTGGGGATGCGGTGTCCGCGGCGCCGAGTCTCGGCCGCGGTATCGGCGGTAGGGCGGCGGAGTTGGACGTCGAGGGGATGCGCGTCTTCGTCAAGCGGGTCCCGCTGACAGACATCGAGTTGCGGCCGGAGCACGTGCGGTCGACAGCCAATGTGTTCGATCTCCCTCTCTTCTACCAGTACGGCGTGGGGTCGACGGGGTTCGGTGCCTGGCGTGAGCTGGCCGCGCACATCTTGACGACGGGATGGGCACTGAAGAACGAGTACGCGGGTTTCCCGCTGCTGTATCACTGGCGGGTATTGCCGGACAGTCCTCCTGCCGGCTTCGTTGACGGGTTCGGCGGAGTGGAGGGCGCCGTGGCACATTGGGAGGGATCGTCGGCCGTGCGTCGTCGGCTGGAGGCCATCGGTAGCTCCTCCTTCAGCCTGGTGCTCTTCCTGGAGCACGTGCCACAGACGCTCGCCGAGTGGCTGGTCGACAGCCGAGACGCGACCCCACGGCAGTCGGGCGAGTCGCCCTATCCGTGGGTCGAGAATGCGCTGTCCCGGGGGACGGAGTTGATGAGCGCGCGCGGACTGGTCCACTTCGACGCGCACTTCGCCAATCTGCTCACCGACGGACAGCGGGTGTACTTCGCGGACTTCGGGCTCGCGTTGAGCCGCGATTTCGAACTCTCGTCGGAGGAGCGTGATTTCCTCGATGATCACCTCGTGTACGACCGCTCCTACGCACCGAACCACCTGCTTCGCCACCACCTGCCACACCACGTGCGCGGTGGCACCGAACACGGAGCCTTCCTGCGCGAATGGGTCGACGGCTGCCAACCCGCCGACATTGCGCCCGACATCGGCGCGATCATCGACCGTCACGCTCCGCACGCAATCGTGCTGGACGACTTCCATCACCGACTGCTTACCCAGAGCAAGCGCACTCCCTTCCCCGCAGCTGAGGTCGAGCGGGCGTTGGCTGGTGGTCCAGGTGAGCAGGGCAGCAGCCTCTGAGCTGGACATAGCTCACTCACGGCAGCTAATACAACGACCCGCCGAGGCACCAACTACAGGCACCCCGGATCGCCGTCGGTGACGAACCGTGTCAGGGAACTTTCCAGCAGTTCGAGAAACTGCCGCAGGTCATCAGCTACCCGGTCGAGTTCGGGTTCGTCCAGCGACGACGTCCGTGTCCGGTGGATCAATCCGCCAGGGCCGGCGACATAGGACAGGCCTCCACCGTTGGAGCCGATGACCAGACCACGGTTCTTCTGGCCGGCATCGACATCGACAGTGCCGTAGTGCTTGAACCGCAGAAGGACATCGGCTGCAGGGTCGACGAAGCAGCCGTTACCGACGTCCGCCCAGGTGACCTCGCCGATGCTGCCGTAGAAGGTGACCAGGTCGGCAGGGACGAGGCCGTCCCGGGCGAGCGTGCGAGCCGCGGCCCGGTCGGCGCTGTCGGCCAGCCGTACCTCGTTGACTCCCGGGGGAAAGCCGTGCCGGCGCTCGAAGTCGTCTGTCATTGCCTCCAGGGTCTCCGAGACCCTGCTGGCCCACGAGGCCACCCAGGCGGGAGAAAGCGAACGATCACTCATGAGGTCGGATCATGGCACGGGAGCGACGGGCGACGAGGTCGTCATAGGTGCCGTCGCGCTCGGCCCAGCGGTGCGTGAGGACGCCCTTTACGAGGATTTCGTGGGGGGTGGGGTCCTGCGCCAGCAGGTGCATTACCTCGGTGGCGAAGTCATCGAGTGGCAGCGCGTGCGGATTCACCTCCTCCTGTCCCGCCGTGGCGACGGCCGGCGGGACCAGCTCGACGACGCCGACACCGGTGCCGTCGAGTTGCGCGCGCAGGGCCTCGGAGTAGGCGTGCACCGCGGCCTTGGAGGCGGCGTAGCTGGGCATGGGCGGAAACGGCAGGAAGGCGATGCCGGAGGAGACGGTGATGAAGGTACCGGCGCCCCGTCGGACCAGGTGGGGGGTGAAGGCGTCGATGACCCGGATGGTGCCGAGCAGGTTGGTGTCGATCGTCGTGTCGGCCGCCTCGAAGTGCGCGGGATCGCGCAGGTCCTCAAGGAGCATGACGCCCGACATGGTCACCACGGTGTCCAGCTCGGGATACCGGTCGAGCACGGCGTCACGCAGGGACTCGACGGAGAAACTGTCGGTAACGTCTGCAAGGAAGGTACCCAAGCCTTCTTCGGCGAGTTCCGAAAGCGCTCTCGGACTGCGGCCGGCGACGGCCACGACGCTGCCCGCAGCGGCGAACCGGCACGCGAGCTCTCGCCCGATGCCCGAGGTTCCGCCGACGATGAGAACGGTGCGGTTGGAGAGATCCACGAGTTCTTCCCTTCAGTCCGGGGCGACGACGGCGTGCAGCCCCGTGGCGCGGACAGTGAGGTCTTCTGTCCCCGTCGAACAGTGGTGCCGTAATCCTTGCTGTCGTCCGCCGGACTTGGCAGTTCCCCCGTCTTCCCTGGTCCTGTCAGGGCCCCCACTGAGTCCACGCACCGCATTACGGTGTCGGTATGAAGGACGAATCCGGCAACCGGCTCGGCAGCTACCTCCGTGCCCGGCGTGAGCTGATCACCCCGGCCCAGGCGGGGATCCCGCCCGGCGGCAACCGCCGCGTGCCCGGCCTGCGCCGGGAGGAAGTCGCCCTGCTCGCCGGAATCAGTCCCGACTACTACCTGCGTCTGGAACGGGGGCGAGACAAGAACCCCTCACCGCAGGTTCTCGAATCACTCGCACGCGTTCTGCAGCTCGACGACATCGAACGGACGTACCTGCTCGGCCTCGCCGCGGCCCACCCCAGGGCGCCGCGCCGCAAGCGGCCCGAGCACGTACCGGCGCGCGTGCACGAACTGCTCGCCCACCTTCCGATCCCCGCGTTCGTCGAAGGGCGCGCGTTCGACGTCCTGGCCTCCAACCCGATGGCCGTCGCACTCTCCCCCCGCCTGCGGCCCGGGCAGAACCGGCTTCGCGATCTCCTCCTCGACCCGGAGGAACAGGAGTTCCACCAGGACTGGCCGAAGGCCACCGCCGATTTCGTCGCCGCCCTTCGCACGACCATCGGGGACGACACCGACAACCCCCGGTTCGTCGAACTCGTCGGAGAACTCGCACTGTCCAGTCAGCGGTTCCGTACCCTGTGGGCCCGCCACGACGTCCGCAGCCTCGACGGAGGCAGCACCACCGTCCACCACCCCGTCGTCGGTGACCTACGCCTCCACCGCGACAAACTCCCCGTGGACGACGTCATCCTCGTCGTGTACTACCCCGACAAGGACAGCGACAGCGACGAGAAACTACGGCTTCTCGCCGGACTCTCCCACCCCGAGTCCGCCGGCAGGCAACGCTCCGCAAGCAGCACCGGAGGGCGTTCCCCACAGTAAGAGTGATCAGTTCGGTGCCGGCGGGGGATCAGTGACGATCACACGGTTGTCCGCCGTTGGAAGCGCCGCGGGTTCCGGTTGTTACCGCAGGCGGGTGCCCGTGAGTTCCTCGGAGGTTCGCCAGACGCGCCGGGCGTCCTCGCCGCTGCGCAGGCGGGAGTAGAGCTCCTGTTCTCCGGGTGGCCCACCCAGGTGGCCGGGGCCGCTGGGCCCGTAGAATCCGCCGGGCTTGGCATCGGGGGAAGTAGCGGCCATGAGAGCGGGAAGCTGCGCGGTCTCCACGGTCCCCACGACGGCGCCGCGGGCGGACATGGCCCGGATCATGCGAACCAGCACCGTGTCCTTGTCCCGGCCGACCTCGGGGCGTGCCGCGAGCAGGCTCGTAGGAGCCACCCCGGGGTGGGAGAGATTACTGGTGATGGCCCAACCGCCTTCCTGGCTACGCCTGTTGAGTTCCAGAGCGAAGAGCCCGAGGGCGATCTTCGACTGGCTGTAGGCCTTCCTGCCGTTGTAGGAGCGTTCCCAGTTCAGGTCGTCCCAGTTGATGGCGTGCTGGTTGGCCGCGATGCTGACCTGCGAGGTGACGCGTGCCTGTCCGGCCCGCAGGAGGGGGAGCAGGTGGGCTACGAGGGCGAAGTGCCCAAGGTGGTTGGTGCCGAACTGCAGCTCGAATCCGTCGACGGTGGTCTGCCTCTCGGGCGGGGTCATGACGCCGGCGTTGTTGATGAGCAGGTGGATGGGCCGGCCCTCCTCCAGCAGCGTCTTGCCGAGCGCCGCGACGGAGGCGAGTGAGGACAGGTCGAGGCTGCGCAGCGACACGTCCGCGTCGGGGGCGTGCTGACGGATCTTGGCCAGCGCCGCCTCGCCCTTGCGTGGATTGCGGACGGGCAGGATGACCCGCGCGCCGGCTGCGGCCAGGCGGACCGCCATACCGAGTCCCATTCCGTCGCTCGCTCCGGTGACGACGGCCCGCGTGTCACGCAGGTCGGGAATCGTGATGTCAATGTGTCGACGTGGCATGTGAGACGGCTTCCTGAGGAGTCGGTTGGACGCAGTGGATTCACGGTGACTCCACGGGCGCCGACGAGGGCGAGAGCGGGCAGTGCGGGACGAGTCCGGAAATCAGGTCGGGGGACGCGCCGGGGCGCAACGGCATACCGGCTGCTCCTGCGCACGCTGGTGGGCCGGACAAGCCCATGGCGATCATGGAGCACGTCTCTCATCCTGGGCCGGCACCGCACGTCTCACAATGCGTGAAGGGGGGATCAGGAATCCGTGGATATCAAGAAGCGCCTCAGGTAGATCTGTGCAGAGAACGGGCCATGTACGTCACGGAAGGCGTGGACAGTGATCGATCGATCCGGTCTGGCACAGTTCCTACGGCAGCGCCGGGAGGCGCTGCAGCCCGAGGACGTCGGTCTCCCGCGAGGACGGCGCCGCAGGACCAGCGGGCTTCGCCGGGAAGAGGTGGCCGCGCTGTGCCACATGTCGACCGACTACTACGCACGTCTGGAGCGAGAGCGCGGGCCCCAGCCGTCCCAGCAGATGATCGTCTCCATCGCGCAGGGCCTGCATCTCTCCCTCGACGAGCGCGACCACCTGTTCCGGCTGGCCGGGCACACCCCGCCCCCGCGGGGCACGGACGGCGAGCACATCGGTCCCGGCCTGCTGCGCATCCTCGACCGCCTCGACGACACTCCCGCGGAGATCGTCACCGAGCTCGGCGAAACGCTACGGCAGACCCGGCTCGGCATCGCACTCACTGGCGACCAGACCCGCTACAGCGGCCCGGCCCGCAGTATCGGCTACCGCTGGTTCACCGACCCCGCCACAAGACAGCTCTACCACCCTGACGACCACGCGTTCCTCACCCGGATGTTCGCCTCCGGCCTGCGGGAGGTGGCCACGCTGCGAGGCCCCGGTTCCCGCGCGGCCCGCTACGCCGACTTGCTGCTTGCCCAAAGCGAGGAATTCCGCCGGGTGTGGAAGGACCACATGGTCGGAATCCGGCCCAAGGAGGTGAAACGCTTCGTCCATCCCGAGGTCGGCGCACTGGAGCTGACCTGCCAGACGCTGCTCGATCCGAGCCAGGCGCACATGCTTCTCGTCTACACCGCCACGCCCGGCGGCGAGAGTTACGAGAAGCTCCAGCTGCTCTCCGTGATCGGCGCACAGACGCTGCCATGAGCCTGTGAGAAGACCAGCCCCGTCGATCGATTCCGCGTTGTCGTAGTCGGTATGTGACCGTGCTGCTCAGAGACCTGTCAGACCTGACAAGATGTATTAATAATTAATGCCTGGCGATATCATAGGTCCGCGTTCGCGCCCGCGGCGCCCACCCCGCGCGCCTCGCGTGCGCCTGATGTCAAGGAGATGGCGGCATGGCGGCCTACAGCACCCGCGGCGTGCACGGACAGGTGGTCCAGTCGCTCGGAGCGCGCATAGTGGGTGGCGCCGTACCGGAGGGCACCACGCTTGACGTGCGGGCGCTGGGGGAGGAGCTCGACGTCAGTCTGACCGTCATGCGGGAGTCGCTGAAGGTCCTCGCCGGCAAGGGCCTCGTCGACGCACGGCAGAAGCGGGGCACGTTCGTCAGGGCGCGCAAGGACTGGAACCTGCTCGACGCGGACGTCATCCGTTGGCGTGTCGAAGGAGGGGCCGGTGAGGATCTGATGCGAGACCTCGCCGATGTCCGGTCCATCATCGAGCCTGCCGCTGCCCATCGTGCCGCCCTGCACCGGACCCAGGCCGACCTCGATGCCTTGGAAGCGGCGCTCGGCCTCATGGGGCGGGCCCGAACGGATTCGTCCGACGCGGCCGAGGCCGACGCGGCCTTCCACCGCGCGCTTCTGGTGGCCACCGGCAACGAGATGCTGGCCCGCATGGACATGCTGCTGGAACCGGGCCTGCGGGAGCGGGACCGTCTCGTCCATGCCCATGCGTCCGTCGACGACCCCGTGCCCAGTCACCGTGCCGTTCTCGATGCCGTGCGCGACGGTGACGCCGCCCGAGCCGAACTCGCCATGCTCGACCTGCTGGCGAAGGCGGTCGAAGACTTGGACCAGGTCGCCGGGCGATCGGTCGATGCCGCCGGCCGCAGGTCCTCCCGGACCGGCTGATCGGGCGTCCGTCCGACGCGCCGCCGCCGGTCACGGGGGCGGCGCGTTCCTCGTTTGTGATCGGTGCCTCGTCGAGACATCTTGGCGTCACTCAATAATTCATATTTAATATCCATGAGGGGGTGGTCATGGCCGCCGACCGCAACCATCTCGTTCCGTTCCGTTCCGTCCCGTCCGCGCCACAGCCTTCGGAGCCGCTCATGCCGTCCATGTATCCGCCGCCTTCCGGGGCCGTGCCCCGTTTCGACGGACGCGTCGCCGTGGTCACGGGCGCGGCAGGGGGGATCGGCGCGGCTGTAGCGCGACGGCTCGCCGACGAGGGGGCCCGCGTCCTGGTCGCCGACATCGACACGACGGAAGGGGAGCGCACGGCCCGCGCCATCCGGGACGCCGGGGGAGAGGCGATGTTCCACCCGACCGACGTGAGCGACGAAGAGTCCTGGACCGCGGCGCTGGACGCCGTTCGCGGAGCCTACGGTCCCGTCTCCGCTCTCGTCTCCAACGCCTACGCCGTGCGCGTCGCCCCCGCCCACGACACCACACTCGACCAGTGGAACCAGCAGCTCGGTGTCACGCTGACCGGCGCCTTCCTCGGCTTTCGCGCCTGCCTGGACGACTTGCGCGCCACCCGTGGCAGCGCCGTCCTGGTCTCCTCGGTCCACGCCCTCGTCGGACTGCCCGGCCGCCCCGCCTATGCCTCGGCCAAGGCCGGACTCACCGGACTGGCCCGCCAGTTGGCCGTCGAGTACGGGCCCGACGTCCGGGTCAACGCGCTGCTGCCCGGTCCCGTCCTCACGCGCGCCTGGGACGGTATCGGCGAGGAGGACCGGCGGCGCAGCGCCGAGCAGACCGTCGCCGCGCGGCTCGGGCGTCCCGAAGAGGTCGCCGGGGCCACGGCTTTTCTGCTGAGCGAGGACGCGTCTTTCGTCACCGGCGCATCGCTGGTCGTCGATGGCGGCTGGAGCGCCTACAAGACCTCTTCCTGAACCGTGCCAGTCCCGCGGAGGACGCCCGTGTCCGGTCTCCCGACCGGCCGACGGTGCCGGACCGCACCAAGGAGAAGCATGAAGATCACCCGCATCGAGACGTTCGCCGTGCCGCCGCGCTGGCTGCTGTGCCGTGTCGAGACGGACGACGGCGTCGTCGGCTGGGGCGAGCCCATGGTCGAGGGCCGTGCGGCCACTGTTCGCACCGCCGTGGAGGAGCTGTCCGAACTGCTCGTCGGCCAGGACCCGCTGCGTATCGAGGACCACTGGCAGACCATGTCCAAAGGGTCGTTCTACCGTGGCGGTCCGGTTCTCTCCAGCGCCGTCGCCGGACTCGACCAGGCACTGTGGGACATCGCCGGCAAGGTGTACGGCGCCCCCGTGTACCAGTTGCTCGGCGGCCCCGTGCGTGACCGGGTCCGGGCCTACACCTGGGTCGGCGGCGACGAGCCCGCACGGATTGCCGAAGCCGTCCGGGAGCAGGTGGAGGCGGGTTTCACCGCCGTCAAGATGAACGCCTGCGGCCGGATGAACCGGCTGGCGACCGTCCGGGACATCGACGAGGTCGTCTCCCGTGCGGACGCAGCCCGGGAAGCCCTCGGCGACGACCGGGACTTCGCCGTCGACTTCCACGGCCGCTTCACCGTCGCCAACGCCGCCAAAGTGCTGCCGCACCTCGCCCCGTACAACCCGCTGTTCGTCGAGGAACCCGTACTCCCCGAGTACACCCACCGGTTGCGGGACCTGACCGCGTCGTCCCCCGTACCGCTGGCCCTCGGCGAGCGCCTCTACTCGCGCACCGACGTCCTGCCCGCCCTCACCGCCGGAGTGGCCGTCCTCCAGCCCGACCTCTCGCACGCCGGCGGCATCTCCGAGGTCCGCCGGATCGCCGCGCTCGCCGAGACATTCGACGTACTCATGGCACCGCACTGCCCGCTGGGGCCCGTCTCGCTCGCCGCCAGCCTCCAAGTCGCCTTCGGCACCCCGAACTTCCTGATCCAGGAGCAGAGCATAGGCATCCACTACAACGTGGGCGCCGGTCCGCTGGACTACCTGGTCGACACCTCGCCGCTGCGGTTCCACGACGGCCACCTGCTGCGCACCGACGTCCCCGGCCTCGGTATCGAGGTGGACGAGAAGGCGGTCCGCGCCGCCGACAA
The DNA here is from genome assembly GCF_027947575.1 of Streptomyces rubrogriseus. Taxonomy (NCBI): domain Bacteria; kingdom Bacillati; phylum Actinomycetota; class Actinomycetes; order Kitasatosporales; family Streptomycetaceae; genus Streptomyces; species Streptomyces rubrogriseus. The sequence continues at coordinate 4,151,106 of NZ_CP116256.1, forward strand.
CACCGTCTCGGACTGGCACAACCCGGTGTGGCGGCACACCGACGGCTCCTTCGCCGAATGGTGACCCGGCCCGGTGCCCCCGCCCGACCCCGACTTTTCTGGACGTGACCATGAACGCCCCGCAGCCCCGCGCCACCGACAGCTTCTCCGCCGTGCTGCGGCGCACCCGGCTGGCCGCCATCGTGCGCGGCCCGGATGCCGACGCCGCGCTGCGCGCCGTCCTGGCCCTGCTCGACGAGGGCGTGTCCCTCGTCGAGGTCTCGCTCAACACCGCCGACGCCCTCGGTGTCATCCGCCGGGCCGTCGCCGAGGCCGGTCCCACGGCCTTCGTCGGCGCGGGCACCGTGCTGACCGAGGACGACGTCGCCCGCGCCCGGGAGGCCGGCGCGAGCTGGATCGTGACTCCCGCGCTCACCGAGTCCGTGGCGGCCTCGGCCCGAGTCGGCCTGCCGGTCCTGGCCGGCGCCCTGACCCCGACCGAGGCCGTCGCCGCCCGGCGCGCCGGAGCCGACGCCGTCAAACTCTTCCCCGCCTCGATCGGCGGCCCCGCCTACCTCAAGGCCCTCCGCGACCCCTTCCCGGACCTGCCCCTCGTACCGGTCGGCGGGGTCGACCCGACCAGCGCCGAGCAGTACCTCGCGCACGGCGCCGTCGCGGTCGGCGTCGGCTCCCCGCTGGTGGGCGACGCCGCGCACGGCGGCGACCTGGACGCCCTGCGCGAACGCGCCCGCCGCTTCGTCGAACTCTGCGCCGCCGACACCGCGCGGGGACAGGCATGAGCACCGGTCCCGACACAGGGCGCGTCGCCGCAGACGTCCTCACGTTCGGCGAGACCATGCTCGCCGCACAGCTGCCCGGACCGCTCGCCATCGGCGCCGAGGCCCGCACCACCATCGCCGGTGCCGAGTCCAACGTGGCCATCGGCCTGGCAAGGCTGGGCCACCGGGCCGCCTGGGCGGGCCTGGTCGGCGACGACGAACCGGGCCGGCTGATCCTGCGCACACTGCGCGGCGAAGGCGTCGAGACCTCGCACGCCGGCGTCCGTCCCGAGGCACCCACCGGTGGCATGCTCCGTGAGCGACGTGTCGCCGACCTGGTCCGCGTCCACTACTGGCGCCGCCACTCCGCCGCCTCCCTGCTCGCCCCGGCCGATCTCGCGCCAGCCCTGGACGCCGGCGCCCGGATCCTGCACCTGACGGGCATCACCTGCGCGCTCGGCCCCGGTCCGCTGGAGGCGGTGCAGGAGGCCGCCGCCCACGCGCACGCCGACGGCTGGACCGTCGTCCTGGACGTCAACCACCGGCAGCGTCTGTGGGCGGCCGAGGATGCGGGCAAGGCCTTGCTGCCGCTGCTGGAGCACGTCACCGTCCTGATCGCCTCCGACGACGAACTCCCCGTCGTCACCGGCGCTTTCGCCGAGCAGCCGCAGGGTGAGGAGGCCGCCGTGGACGCGCTGCTGGCGGCCGGGGTGCGGGAAGTGGTCGTCAAACGCGGGGGAGCGGGAGCCGCATTCCGCGACCGGGACGGATCCCGGTACACAGTCCCCGCCCTCAGGGTGCCCGTTCGGGACACGGTGGGAGCGGGCGACGCGTTCTGTGCCGGCTACCTCTCGGGTCTGCTCGACGGCCTGCCCCCGGACGGACGCCTCGACCGCGCCAACACCCTCGGTGCGTTCGCCGTCGCCTCGGACGGCGACTGGGAGGGCCTGCCCCGCCGTGACGAACTGGGTCTGCTCGCCGCCGCCCCGGGCACCACGATCCGCTGACCCGTCCACCACCACCGGGAGCGCCTCACCATGACCGATCTGTCGCCCTTGGGCGCACCGGACCGCCTGGAGCTCGGCGAGGGCATCCGCTGGGCCGACGGCCGGCTCGTCTGCGTCGACATCCTCACCGGCCGCCTGCTCACCCCGGACGGTGACGGCACGGCCCCGCTGCGGACCCTTGCCCGCCTGGACGTACCGCTCGGCGCGGTGGCCCCGGTCGCCGGCCGGCCCGGGACCTGGATCGCGGCCGCCGGCACCGGCATCTGCCTGCTCACCACCGGCACCGATCCCGAGTGGCTCGCCGACCCCGAGCGGTCCGCGCCGACCGCGATGCGCATGAACGACGGCTGCGCCGACCCGCACGGCCGCTTCTGGGCCGGGAGCATGGCCTACGACGGGACACCGGACGCCGGCTCCCTGTACCGGACCGGCCCCGACGGCTCGGTCACCCGGGTCCTTGACGGCATCACCATCCCCAACGGTCCGGCCTTCGACCGGAACGGCACCACCATGTACCTCGCCGACAGCGCGCGTGGGCTCGTACGGCGCTACTCAGTGGACCCGCGCGACGGAGACCTCGGCGAGGGCGAGGAGTTCGCCCAGGTCACCGAGGGCAGCCCCGACGGCATGACCGTGGACGCCGAGGGTGCTCTGTGGACGGCGGTCTGGGGCGCGGGCGAGGTCCGCCGATACCTGCCCGACGGCACCCTGGCGACCGTACTGCGCCTGCCGGTGACCCAGGCCGCAGGCGTCTGCCTCGGCGGCGACGACGGGCACACCCTCCACGTCACGACGGCCCGGGTGGGACTCGCCGCCCCCGGACCACTCGACGGGGCGGTGTTCCGTGCCCGGGTGGACGTGCCCGGCCTGCCGACGGCCGCCTACCGCTCCACGGCGACCTGACCGCCGTACGCCCGACATGCCTGTGCCCGGTGCCTCGGCGGACCCGAGGTACCGGGCACGGGTGTATGGGCAAGGCTCAGCCGGGCAGCACCGCCACCGTTCCCAGGACGTCCCTTCCGCAGCACACCTCCACGCGCACAGCGCCCGGGTCCGCGCGCAACCGGGTGTCCAGCACCAGGGGTGCACCCGCCCCGCACTCACCGACGGGCAGCCGCCGGAGCACCCGGCCGGCCATGTCCCGCAGCAGTACGGCGGCCGTGCCGCCGCCGGACAGCACGCACACGCCGGTCACCTTCCCCCCGGCGTAGGTGAGCGGCTCGCTCCACCAGGCGTGCGCGCCGACCGAGGTCACCGCGCCGAGCCGGGGACCGAGGGACACCGTGCCGTCCAACGTGGTGGTGTCGCCGGGCGCCAGTTCCCGGTACGGGCCGAGCGCCTCGCACTCCACGACTCGGTGACGTGGCCGCAGGCCCCCCAGGTGTTCCAGCGGCGCGTCCAGTGGGTGTTCCATCCACACCTCGGCCCGCGAGCCGTCGTCCGGGTACGGAGCGTCGGGGTCGACCGGAAAGCGGTAGGTCCAGGTGCCGGCCGGGCCGACGTGGGCGATCCACCCCACCGCGTCGGGGAAGCCGACCTTGCCGACCACGTCCTGCGCCGGGACGTGCAGGACGTCGCCGTGCTGCTCGACGCGCGGCCGGCCGGTGCCCGCGACCAGGTCGGTGACCGGCGCGCCCGCCCCGGACGTCCCCAGCCAGACCCCGTCACCCGGCCGCTCGGCGGGATGCCCAGGCAACTGGGTGACGTTCCACAGCGCCCACCGGACGGTCCGCGGCGAGACGTTGTCGGCGCTGAGCCTCAGCGCGAAGTCGCACCGCCCGGACGCGAGAGTGATCCGGCGGGTCAGGCGCAGCCCGGTCCGTGGATCGTCGCCGCTGGTGAGGGTGATGTCGGCGCGCGAGCCGTCGTGGGCGACGTCCACCTCGCAGGCGTACGCCCCCGAGTCCAGGACGGGGTCCGGGGGACCCGCCCACTCCTCGGGACCCGACCAGCCCTGAGGGGCGGGCCAGGTCTTGTCGCCGCCCCAGTTGTGCCACGCCGACATCGGGCCGTCGTGGGGGCCGACGGCACGCGGATCCCGGGCGTTGAGCGCCTCGTCCAGGAGTTCCGGGTTGCGGTGCAGGAACTCGCGGCCGTCCCGGACCGCCGACAGGAGGCGGCCGCCCAACACGGGGCTGAGCACCAGGCTGATCAGGCCGTTGCCCACCTCCACGATCTCGTGTCCGGCGCGCGCCCGCCGGAAGGCGCTGACCCTGCCCTGGTCGGCTCGGTGTGCGGGTGTACTGCTCACTGAGGTGCTCCTTGAAAGGCGTGCGGTCAGTTCTCGAAGACGAGGCAGACCTTGCCGGCGGCGCGGCCGGCCGCCGCCTCGTAGGCGCGCTGGGCCTCGGCGAGCGGGAAGCGGTCGCTGACCAGCCGCTCGGGGTGCAGCTCCTGCCGGGCGAGCAGTTCGGCCAGCCGGGTCATGCCCTGTACGGAGGTGACCCAGGAACCGGAGATGAGCACCTGCTTGTGGAGGACGTCGTCCGAGACGTCGAGACTCATCTGCCCACCCTCGCCCACGAGTGCGAGCCGGCCGCGTACTCGCAGTGCCTTGAGGGCGAGGGAGCGGGCCGCGGGGTGACCGGAGCAGTCCACGGCCGCTTCGACACCGGTGCCACCGGTCAGCTCCAGCACCCGCTCCAGCGGCTCGGCGGAGGAGTCGAGCACCTCGTCGAACAGCCCGAGCGAGCGGGCCCACTCCATCCGTTCGGGGACGACCTCGGCGCCGTACACGGTGCGCACACCGAAGGCGCGGGCGACCATGGCAGCCGCCGCGCCGACCGGGCCGAGCCCAGTGACCAGCAGTCGGTCCGCGCCGCTCAGGGCGATTCGGGAGAGTGCCTCGTAGACCGTGCCGATGCCGCAGGCGATGAAGGCACCGTCGACGTAGGTGAGCGGCTCGGGCAGCGGGACGCAGGTGTTCTCCTCGGCGAGGAGGTACGGGGCATGGCCCCCGTCGCGCTGCCAGCCGTAGGCGGCGCGGGACTCAGAAGTGCACCCGATGAAGTAGCCGCGCGCGCACTCGTCGCACTGGCCGCAGCCGGAGATGTGGTAGACGGCGACCCGGTCGCCGGGCTTGAGTCGCTTGCAGCCGGGGCCCACGGCGACGACCTCACCCGCCGGCTCGTGGCCGGCCACGACGTCGTCGTAGCGGGCGCCGCCTTCGCCGATGTGGCCGTTGTAGATGTAGTGGATGTCGCTGCCGCAGATTCCCGAGGCGCGTGTGCGCAGGACGACCTGGCCGTGGCCGGCCCGGGGCCGGGACGTCTCGCGCAGGTCGACGGTGCCGTCACCGGGCAGGAAGGCGCCGGTCATCGTGGCGGTGTGGGAGTCCGTGCTCATGTCGGTCCTCATTGCTTCGAGTGGTGGAGGTGGGGAAGGGATCGCGCCCGGTCAGGACGACTGGAGGTCCTTCGGTGCGAGGGAGACCGCCGGCACGGGGCCACCGGCGCGGCGCGACCCCGGGTCCTCGGGCACGTCCAGGTAGCGCCAGGTGAGCAGGGCGCCCGCCAGGTACATGCAGATGTAGACGATGACGACGCCGGTGTGGCCCACGAGTGGGTCGACGACGGAATACGTCAGGGGCCCGACGAAGGTGGAGAGCCCGGCGGCGAGGCTGTAGATGCCCATGGCGTTTCCCTTGTCCTCCTCGGGCACCAGGGACGGCAGCAGCGCGGAGAGCGGGATGTAACCGGCGAGCATGATGCCGTAGACGACCGTGGCCAGCAGGGCGACGGCGTAGTTGCCGGGCGCGAGCTGGGGCACCCAGTAGACGAGCGCCACACCGAGCGCGCAGCCGACGCCGCCGGCCCAGGCGATGGTGGAGCGCCAGCCCAGCCGGTCGCTGATCCGGCCGAAGAACGGGTCGGCGAGAATGCCGATGACACCCATGAAGGTGACCAGGGCCAGGTACTTGGATTCGCTGATGCCGATCTCGTCGGTGAAGAACGACGGCAGGAAGACGAAGAACCCGAAGTACGGCGTCGTGTTGATCATCCGGACCACCGCTGCGATCCCGATGCGCGGATGGCGCTTGAGCACACTGACGCCGCGCAGCAGCTCCGACCGGAAGGAGAAGCCCGGGGCCGTGGTGTCGACCATCGGCCGCGTACCGCGTGCCTCCTTGACGGCGAAGGAGCCGATCGCCGCGCCCACCGCGACCAGCCCCAGGGACAGCCAGAAGGTGGAATAGGCGCCGACCAGCGGGATGCTGACGGCGGCGATGGCGGAGCCGATGGTGGGCAGGCCCGCGCTGTAGGCGAACCAGAACCAGCCCGCGGCGGAACCGCGCAGTTCCCTGCGGGCGGTGAGCTGGATCCACAGCAGGAACGCGTAGGCGAACAGCGGATAGGCGATGCCGCGCAGGCCGTAGAAGACGTAGACGAGAACCTGGTTCTCGCTGGGGAGGGCCAGCGTGAGGAAGAGAACCTCGAAGACGATCCAGAGCACCGCGCCGATCCGCATGACACGGCGCGGTCCCCACACGTTGGACAGGGCGCCGGAGAGCCAGGAGCCGAGGGCGACGAAGGCGCCGTAGACGCTGATGACGAGCCCCGCGCCGGAGGAGGTGAAGCCGCTGTCGCGGAGGTACGGCTCCAGGTAGTTGGACTCCACGCCGTCACCGATCATGAAGATCAGGACCGCGACGTACCCCCACATCAGGGGGCGGGGGATGCCTATGCGCTCCACCCAGGGCAGCGCGCTGCGCGACACCGTCGGCGCGCCGGGGGCTGTGCTCATCGAAGTTCCTTCCTGGGGCCCGGGGCAGGCCGGGGACGTAGCCGGAAGCGGCAAGCGCAGCCATTAAATATGAATTAATACGGGGTTTCAATAGTGGCGCCGGTCACAGGGGGAGGGTCTGGCCCCAGTAGCCGGTGGTCGTCCGAGGATGCCTGGGGGGTCGCTTCGCCAGTGAAGTTCCCGGGAGGTGCGTGAACACCGTGTGGCCGGGCACAAGGGCTGTCGAACCGAGGTCCCGACGTTCGGGGCCGGTAGGGATCGATCAACTGACAGGCGAACTCGGGCCGTTGTGGGGCCTGTACGCACACGCGCCCGAGTCGCGATTGAGGGATGGGGTTTGAAATGATCATTCTTGGACTGATTCTGCTGATCATCGGCCTGCTCGTCGGCATGGGTCTGCTGACGACGATTGGTGGCATCCTCATCCTGGTGGGCGCCATCCTGTGGATCCTGGGTGCCACCGGACGCGCGGTCGGTGGACGCAAGCACTTCTTCTGAGGCCGCCGGGGTGCTTCACCGGCGCTCCGCGGCGAGTGATTCGCCCGCTCGTCGAACCCAGTCCGCTCCGTATCGAACCGGCGGCGCGCAGCGTGCGGCATGTGGCCCGCACGCAGCGCGCCGCCTGCGGTACGGGCCCCGGCGCGATCGGCGGCTCACCGCCGCCATGACAGACGCATCTGGCTGATCGGCCCAGCGCTGATCAGCCGGACGTGCTCACAGGCCGCCGACGCCTCCAGGAGCTTCTCGCGGGACTCCTGTGAGGCGTGGTAGAAGGTCCGCTCGATGATCCGGCACAGGGCGCGTGCCATCGCCGAGGCTTGTTCGGGTGCGGTGCCGGACTGAATGCCGGCCCGCTCCAGGACAGCGGTCCCGCAGAGTGGGCGAGAGGCGGAGGGTCCGGTCAGCCGAACCGGTCGAGCAGGGCGTCGAGCCCCGCGGCCAGTGTCTCCGGGCCGCCCCGCTCCGTCAGCCCGGTGGCGGTGGCACGCAGATGCGGCAGTTGCTGGGCCGAGATGCGGTGCAGCCCGATGCGGAAGGCGGGGTCCGGCTCGTCCGGGGCGTCGTCCATGGCTCGCAGTTCGACGATCAGATAGCCGAGGAGCCAGGCGGTGAAGGCGCGGTGCAGGGCCAGAGCGCGATGTTCGTCCAGGTCCGCGAGGAGGGCGAGGATCCGCTCGTCGCCGCGCAGCACCGGCTCGGGCCGACGGGCGAGTGGTGTCGACAGCAGGCGGGTGGCGAGCAGGGGCACCACATTCGGGTGACGCATCGCCACCCGGTAGGTCGCGAGCGCGATGTGGTGCAGCCCGGCACGCCAGTCGCCGTCCGGTGTCTGGCCGAGCTCCTCCTCCAGCTCCAGGAAGAGCGCCCCCACGAGCCCGTCGAGCAGTTCGTCCTTCCCCGACGCATAGCGGTACAGCGCCATCGCCTCGACGCCCAGCTCGGCTCCCAGTCCGCGCATGCTCAGTCCCGACAGCCCGTCTCGGTCGACAACCTCGAGTGCCGAGGCCATCACCAGCTCACGGTTGAGCCTTCCGTACCGCCCCCGGTCGCCGGCGCGCCGCCGACGCCCGTCGTCGCCAGCCTTCACCTCTTCCGGCACGCTACGTCACCTCACTTCCTCGAACCGTGCCCTCGGGGCACTCTGCTCTCCCTTGACGCAAGTCCACGATAAGCGCAATATCGTACATATACGTCGTAAACATACGGCGTCTGCGTACGGCGTCAGGAGCGACCATGACGCAGAACGGACCGGGGGGAGCGCCAGACCTGCTGGAGGTGGAGCACCACCTCACAGAGATCTCGGACGGCAACGTCGTCCGGGTCACCCCGGCCGGCCCCTTCTTCCGCCCGGCCCCGCACGAGCGCCGCAGGGCCCGCCCCGGCACCTTCGTCCCCGCCGTGCGACGCCGCGACCGCTTCCTGCTCGCCGTGATCGCGCTCGGCTGGACGACGAGCTTCGTCTGGTTCTGGACCTGGTGGCTCCAGCCCGAGCACCGCGTGGGCTGGGCCGGGTTGGTGATCAACAGCGCGCTGCTGCTGTACCTCACGGCCCTGCCGGCGTACTTCTTCGTCACCGCGCTCAGGGTGCGCCGGGTCGACCCGGCTCTGCCGGTGCCCGCGCTGTCGGTCGCCTTCGCGGTGACCCGTGCGCCCAGTGAACCCTGGCCGACGGCCCGGCGCACGCTGGAGGCGATGCTGACCCAGGACTACCCGTACCCCTACGACGTGTGGTTGTGCGACGAGCAGCCCACCGCGGAGTCGGCGCGGTGGTGCCGGGCCAACCGTGTACGGATTTCCTCGCGCGCCGGCGTGCCGGCCTACCACCGGTCCCAGTGGCCGCGCCGGACCCGCTGCAAAGAGGGCAACTTCGCCTACTTCTACGACCACTGGGGCTACGAGCGGTACGAGGTCGTCGCGCAGCTCGACTGCGACCACGTGCCGGAGCCGACGTATCTCGCCGAGATGGTGCGGCCGTTCGGCGACCCCGCCCTCGGCTACGTCGCCGCCCCCAGCATCTGCGACGCGAACGCGTCACAGTCCTGGTCGGCCCGCGGTCGGCTGCACCGTGAGGCCGTGTGGCACGGTGCGGTGCAACTGGGGCACAGCGACGGACTCGCGCCGATGTGCATCGGCTCGCACTACGCGGTGCGCACCCGAGCCCTGCGGGACATCGGCGGGCTGGGGCCCGAGCTCGCCGAGGACTTCTCCACGACGTACCTGCTCAATTCCGCCGGCTGGCACGGGGCGTTCGCCATCGACGCCGAGGCGCACGGCGACGGCCCCCTGACCTTCGGCGACATGGTCACCCAGGAGTACCAGTGGTCGCGCAGCCTGGCGACCATGCTGCTGGGGCTGCTGCCGGGCCATCTGCGCCGGCTGTCCGCCCTGTTGCGGCTGAGGTTCACCTACGCGCTGGCCTACTACCCGATCCTCGGACTGATGGTCATCGCCGGGCTGGTGCTGCCACCGGTAGCCGTGGTGACCGGCATCCCCTGGGTGGCCGTCGACTATTTCGACTTCCTGCTGCACTTCTGGTCCCTTCCGGGCTGGCTGCTGCTGACCCTGCTCCTGCTGCGCCGACGCGGGCTCCTGCGGCCCCCCGGTGCGCCGCTGGTCAGCTGGGAGGTGTGGCTCTTCGCCCTCGCCCGCTGGCCGTTCGTGGTCTGGGGGCTGGTGGGAGCGGCGGCCCAGCGGCTGCGGCCCCGGCCTCTCACCTTCAAGGTCACGCCCAAGGGCGCCGAGGGCCCACAGCCCCTGCTCGCCCGGCTGATCCTCCCCTTCGCGACTCTCGCAGCCGGCCTGTCCGGCGTCGCCCTGTACGGAGAGCTGAACAGCGCGTCGGTCGGCTACGTCTTCCTCTGCCTGCTCGCCGCGGTCGGATACGCAGCCGTGGCGGTCGCCGTGCCCCTTCTGCATCTGCGCGAGGCCGGACGCCGCGTCGGTCTGCGGCCCGCCGGGCTGCTGCCCCTCGCACGGCTTCCGCTGGCCCTCGGCGCGCTCTCGGCCCTCCCGGTCGTCGCGGCCCTCGTCTTCTTCCCGGCGTACGCCGCCGCCGTCCTGGGGTGGTGAGCCACGTGAACGCCTCCTCGACCCGCTCCGCCACCCGCGCGGGTGCCGCGGCGACCGTGCTGGTGACCGGCGGGGCCGGCTTCATCGGCAGTCACGCCTGCGTGGAGCTGCTGGACCACGGTTACGAGGTCATCGTGGTCGACGACCACTCCAACAGCACCCCCCAAGTCCTCCAGCGCGTCGAACGCATCGCGGGCCGTTTCGTCGGTGCGGTCTACGAGCTGGACATTCGTGATCGGCGCGCCCTGTCGGCCGTATTCGACCGTCACCATGTGGACGCCGTCGTGCACTTCGCCGCGCACAAGGCCGTGGGCGAGTCGACACGGATGCCCGTCCAGTACTACGACAACAACGTGGGAGGTACCACCTGTCTGCTGGCCGCGATGCGCCGTCACGACGTTCGCCGGCTGGTGTTCTCCTCGTCGTGCTCCGTCTACGGCGACACGGGCGGTCGGCCGCTCGACGAGTCGGCTCCGGCCCGGCCCACCAACCCCTACGCGGCCTCGAAGTGGCTGTGCGAGCGCATCCTCGCCGACGTCTGCCGGCACTGGCCCGACCTCGCGGTGCTGTGCCTGCGCTACTTCAACCCGACCGGAGCCCACCCCAGCGGGCTGCTGGGCGAGGCGCCGGGCGGTGAGCCCGACAACCTCATGCCCTACGTGTCACAGGTGGCGCTCGGGCGAAGGGATCGCCTCCGTGTCTTCGGCGGCGACTATCCCACCCCCGACGGCACCGCGATCCGCGATTACCTCCACGTCATGGACACGGTGGAGGCACACCGCGTGGCCCTGGACCATCTCGTCGGCCTGAGGGGGATGCGGACCTTCAACCTCGGTTCAGGAAAGGGAAGTTCCGTCCTCGACGTGGTCCGGGCGTTCAGCGCGGCCTGCGGCAGGCCCATTCCGTACGACATCGTGGGCCGCCGTCCCGGAGACGTGGCGGAACTCGTGGCCGACCCCCGCGCCGTCGCCGGCGCCTGGGGCTGGCGCCCCACCCGCGACCTGGCCGCGATGTGCCGGGACGCCTGGCACTTCCAACAGCTCAACCCGCACGGCTACGCCGGATCGGACCGGCGGCCGGGCACGAAGGAGTGACCCGTCATGCGGTTGACAGTCATCGGCACCGGATACGTGGGAACCGTGCACGCCGCGTGCATGGCGGACCTCGGTCACGACGTCCTCGGCATCGACGTCGACGAGGACCGCATCGCCGCGCTCTCGGCCGGGCGCCCGCCCGTGCACGAGAGCGGACTGGGCGAGTTGCTCGCCCGTAACACCGCCGCCGGACGGCTGCGGTTCACCACCTCGCTCGCCGAGGGCGCCGCCTTCGCCGACGTCCACTTCATATGCGTGGGGACCCCGCAGCGGCCGGACGGCGAGTCGGCCGACCTGCGCTACGTCGACGCGGTGGTCCGGGGGCTCCTGCCCCATCTGCGCGCGGGTGCGCTGATCGTCGGCAAGTCCACGGTCCCGGTGGGTACGGCGGCCCGCCTCGGCCGATGGGTCGACGCGGTCGCGCCCGGCCGCGAGGTTGCCTGGAACCCGGAGTTCCTGAGGGAGGGCTCGGCGGTCCACGACACGCTGCACCCCGAGCGGCTCGTCGTCGGAACCGTCTCCCGGCGCGCCGACACGATCCTGCGGGAGGTGTACCGGCCGATGCTGCGGGCGGGAGTGCCCTACTTCGGCACCGACACCGCCACCGCCGAACTGGTGAAGGTGGCGGCGAACTCGTTCCTCGCCACCAAGATCTCCTTCATCAACGCCATGTCGGAGGTCTGCGAGGCGGCCGGCGCCGACGCCCCCCTGCTGGCGCGGGCGGTCGGGGCCGACTCGCGGATCGGCCCGCTGTTCCTCGACCCCGGTCTGGGCTTCGGCGGCAGCTGTTTCCCCAAGGACATCCGGGCCTTCGCGGCCCGCGCGGAGGAATTGGGCGCCCCCGAGGCGGTGGTGTTCCTGCACGAGGTCGACCGGATCAACACCCGGCAACGGCGCCGTACGGTCGAACAGGCCCGGCGGCTGCTGGGCGGTTCCTTCACCGGTCGGCGGGTCGGAGTGCTGGGCGCCGCGTTCAAGCCGGGCAGCGACGACGTGCGCGACTCGCCGGCGCTCACGGTGGCCTCCGCCGTCCACGCGCAGGGTGCCGCCGTCCGCGTCCACGATCCCGCGGCCCTGGACAACGCGCGCGCCGCCCGGCCGGAGCTCGCGTACGCCCCGGACGTCTCGAAGGTGTGCGAGGGAGCGGACCTGGTCCTGCACCTGACCCCCTGGCCCGACTACCGTCGGCTCGACCCGCGCGCGCTGCTCTCCGTCGTGCGCCGGCCGCTGCTCCTGGACGCCCGCAACGCCCTGGACGCGGCGGCCTGGCGAGCCGGTGGCTGGACCGTGCGCGCTCTGGGCCGCTCCGGGACGGAGGCCGTGTCATGAGAGTGCTCGTGACCGGCGGCAGCGGCTTCGTCGGTTCGCACCTGTGCGAGGCCCTGCTGCGCCGCGGCGACACCGTCTGGTGCCTGGACAACCACTGCACGGGTCGGCCGGTCAACGTCGCCCATCTGCTCGGCCGTCCCGGCTTCGAACTCGTGCGGGCGGATGTCACCCGCGCCCACCCGCTGCCGGGCCCGGTCGACGGCGTGGCCCACCTGGCCAGCCCCGCCTCACCGCCCGACTACGCCCGGCTGGCGCTGGAAACCCTGGCGGTCGGCAGCCGCGGAACGGAGAACGCCCTGCGCCTGGCGCAGCGCCACGGTGCGCGGTTCGTACTGGCGTCCACGAGCGAGGTGTACGGCGATCCGGCGGTGCACCCGCAGCCGGAGGAGTACTGGGGCAACGTCAACCCGGTGGGCCCGCGCAGCGTGTACGACGAGGCCAAGCGGTATGCCGAGGCCCTCACCACCGCATACCGCACGACCTGCGGCGTCGACACGGGCATCGTCCGGATCTTCAACACCTACGGGCCCCGGATGCGTCCCCACGACGGCCGCGTCGTCTCCACCTTCGTCCGGCAGGCCATGGCCGGCGCCCCGCTGACCATCCACGGCGACGGCACCCAGACCCGCTGCTTCTGCTACGTGGACGACCTGGTCCGTGCCCTGGTCGCGATGCTCGACACTCCGCACCCCGGGCCGGTCAACCTGGGCAACCCGGTCGAGTGCACGGTCGGCGAGCTGGCCGACCTGGTGCTCAGACTGACCGGCTCCAGCTCACGGATCGAGCACCGCCCGTTGCCGGTCGACGACCCGGCCCGACGCCGCCCGGACATCCGCCGCGCGCGTTCCCTGCTGGACTGGGAACCCGAAGTACCCCTGGAGACGGGGCTGCGCCGTACGGTCGCCTGGTTCGGCGGACGGACGGTCGCGGCCGCCGCGCGTGTGCAGGACCCGGTCGGGACCTGATCACGATGCCCGGCCGCGCCGCCTTCGCCCTCACCGCCGCACTGGCCGCGGGCATCGCCGCCGGCTGCTCGGCCACCCCGCACTACGTACCGCACGGCACCACCTACTACGTCAGTCCAGGCGGCGACGACAGCGCGGACGGCACCTCGCCCGACGCCGCCTGGCGGTCGCTGACGCGGGCGGACAAGGCGGAGCTGCGACCGGGCGACCGGCTGCTGCTCCAGGGCGGCGCGCGCTTCGCCGGTACCGTGACGGTTGCCAAGGGGGAGGCCGGGGACGCGTCACGGCCGGTGACCGTCGGCTCGTACGGCGCAGGCCGAGCCACCATCACCTCGACCCACACCCCCGGGGTGTCCGTGCACAACACGGCGGGAGTCGAGATCCGCGACCTCGCTCTCACCGGGCCGGGCGCACACCACACCGGTGAGGCGGGCGTCAACCTGTACGCCGACGCGCGAGACGGCGGGGACCGACGGCACGTCACCGTCGAAGACGTCGACGTGTCCGGCTTCCGGGTCGGAGTAGCGGTGGGTGCCTCCGGCGCCGGTCCCGGATTCCGGGACGTCACCGTCCGCCAGGTGGACCTGCACGGCAACCGGGACGCGGGGCTGCTCACCTACGGACCCGCGTTCGACCCGAAGCACCCGGGATACGCCCACGAGGACGTGGTCGTGGAGGCGGTGCACGCGCACGGCAACGCCGGGGACCCGACAGCGACCGAACGGCACACCGGCAGCGGAATCATCCTGGGCGGTGTCCGCGAGGCCACGGTGCGCGACTCCAGCGCGTACGACAACGGAGCCCGGTCGGCACGACGGGCACCGGCCGGACCGGTCGGAATCTGGGCCTACGACTCGACCCGTGTCCGTATCGAGCACAACTCCGCGTACCGCAACCACACCGGATCGAAGGTGGACGGCGGCGGCTTCGGCCTCGACTCCAACGTGTCGCACTCGACGGTGGAGTACAACACGTCGTTCCACAACGACGGTTCCGGTTACTACGTGTACTCGGCGACCGGCAACGGCGCGCACACCGACAACACCATCCGGTACAACGTCAGCGCCGACGACGGACGGAAACTGCCCGCCCACGGCGCCCTGACCGTCTACGGGTCCCAGGTGCGTGACCTGAGCATCTACCAGAACACCGTCACGATGTCCCGTTCCCCCGGCGGACCGGGCACGGTGGTCCTGCTGCGCCCGGGCAACAGCGGGATCACCTTCCGCAACAACCTCCTGGTCTCCGACGGTGATCCGCTGGTGTCCGCCGACACGGCCCTCACCACCGACAGGGTCCTCTTCCAGGGTAACCAGTACGCGTCCTCCGGCCGCTGGAGCGTGAAGTGGGGTGCGCACCGCTACCCGGACCTCGACGCCTGGCGCTCGCACACCGGACAGGAGCGCGTGGAGGGCCGCTCCTCGGGGACGTCCGCCGCGCCCTGCCTGACCGGCGGCGCGCTGCCGGACGTCGACAGGCCCGCTGACGCCCGCCTCCTCGCCCCCCGCTGTCCGCGCCCGGGACTGGACCTACGCGGGCAGTTCGGTACGGACGACGCGGCAGTCGACCTGTTCGGCCACACGGTGCCCACGCCACCCGACATCGGGGCCATCCAGCCGTGAGGTGCCCGAGATGCAGCCGCGCACGGGCGGTGTGACGATCGGGTGAGGAAGCAGACCAGGGTGGAGAGCCCGGTCCCCTCCGCCAGGGAGGCGTATGCCTGTGGCGGCAGCACGACGGCTCATGGCCGCCCTCGTCACGCTCGTGGCCTTCGCCACAGCCGTCTACCTGACCGTTCCCAGCATGCGCACTCCGGTGTGGGCCGTGATCGGCCTGGCCGGTGTGGCGGCCATGGCGGCCGGCATCCGGCTCCACCGCCCCGTCCCTCCCTGGCCCTGGTGGGTCCTCGCCACTGGGCTGCTCGCGTTCATCGCGGGGGACACGTACTACAACGTCCTGGAGGAGTACTTCCAGGCATCCAACCCCTTCCCGTCGCCCGCGGACGCCATCTACCTCGTGACGTATCCGCTCTTCGCCCTCGGCCTGTGGGGCCTGGAACGGCAGCGGCACGCGGGCCGCGATCTGCCGAGCATGCTGGACGCGCTGACTCTCACCGCCGGGCTGGCGCTGCCGGTGTGGGTCTACCTGGTGCGCCCGCTGACGGAGGTGGAGGGGCTGACCTGGCAGCAGCGGGCCATCAGCATCGCCTACCCCCTCGGTGACGTACTGGTGCTCGCTCTGCTGGTGCGTCTGCTGCTACCCGGGCCCGTCGGCGGTTCGAATCGTGCGGTGCGGTGGCTGGTGGCCGGGACGGCGACCCTGCTCGGCTTCGACATCGCCTACGGGATCCTCCAGCTGAACGCGACGTGGCAGGCAGGCACCCTGCTCGACATCGGATGGATCGCCTTCTACACGTCCTGGGGCCTGGCCGCCCTGCATCCGAGCATGGCGGAGGTCACCGCCTCGAAGCCCGGACGTCAGTCCCCGCTGCCACCGAACCACCGGCTGGCGGTACTCGCCGTGGTCACCCTGATCGCTCCGGCGATCCTGCTCTACGAGGGGCTGGCCGGTGCCACGCACGACGCCCCGGCCATCGCCGTGTTCTCGGCGCTGCTGTTCCTGCTGGTCATCATCCGCCTGTGGGGGATGGTCGTGGCGCACGAAAGGGCCCTGACCCGGGAGCGGGCGCTGCTCGGGGCGGGCGCGTCGCTCGTGGCGGCCGTCCGGCCGCGGCAGGTCATCGGCGCCTGCGAGACGGCGGTCGCCGGTCTGATGGGCCCTTCGGTCCCGCATCGGACACTGCTGCTGCCTCCCGAGGACGTGACACGGCAGCAGGCACCCCAGCACACCCGTCTGTCCCACCCCGCCGACCTCGGGCCCGGTGTCGCCGACGAGTTGGCCGGACAAGCCGACGTCCTCGTGTGCCCCATGACCCACCCGGACCGGCCGAAGGGCGAGAACGCGGGCGCGCTGCTGGTCGCCGGGCCCGTGGAGCGGCTGCTGGAGACCTGGGCGTCCCTGGAGATCCTCGCCTCGCATGCGGGCCTCGCCATGCAACGTGTCCTCCTGCGTCAGGAGGTCATCCGCCGCCAGAGCGAGGCGTACTTCCGCACCCTCGTCCGCAACGCCTCGGACGTCATCCTCATCGTGGACGACGACGACCGCGTGCGGTACTCCAGCCCGTCCGCCGAGTCCGTCTTCGGCACGGTCGACCTGGTCGGCAGCCCCCTGCCCAGGCTCCTGGACGCGCGCGACCGGTCTCGGGCGAGCGAGGAACTGCGCGCGGTGCGTGACAGCGGGGCCAGGAACACCCGCGGTCACTGGCGGGTGGGGGGTGAAACCGACGGTGTCGAGGTGGAGGTGCGGTGCAGTGACTTCCGCGACGAGCCCACCGTGGCCGGGCTCGTGGTCACCCTCCGCGACGTGACCGAACAGCGTCGTCTGGAGCATGAGCTGACCCAGCGGGCCTTCCACGACCCCCTGACCGGCCTGCCCAACCGGACTCTGCTGCTGGAGCGGGTCGAGCGGGCCCTGCTGCGCGGCCGTCGCGAGGCTGCCCTGACCTGCCTGCTCTTCATCGACCTGGACGACTTCAAACTGGTCAACGACACGCTCGGGCACGTCGCCGGCGATCGCCTCCTGGTGGATGTCGGCCAGCGTCTGGCCCGGACCCTGCGCCGCACCGACACCGCGGCCCGTATCGGTGGTGACGAGTTCGCCGTCCTCATGGAGGACGCCCGACAGCCGCTCGACGCGGAACTGCTGGCAGCACAGATCATCCAGACCCTGTCCCGGCCGTTCACCTTCGCGGGCGAGCCGGTGCCCGTCTCCGCCAGTGTCGGCGTGGCGACCGCCCGCGACAGCGACGACGTACAGGAACTGCTCCGGCACGCCGACCTCGCTCTGTACGCGGCCAAGTCGGCCGGCAAACGGCAGTGGCGCCGCTTCCGCCGTCGGCTGCACACCCGGATGTCCCAACGGCAGGATCTGCAGGGCAGACTCGCCCGCGCCGTGGCCGACGAGGAGTTCACCCTGCGCTACCAGCCGGTCGTGGACATCACCGAGGGTGAGGTCGTGGGCTTCGAGGCGTTGGTGCGCTGGCCGCACCCGCCGCACCCGCCCGTGGCTCCGGAGCGGTTCATTCGCCTCGCGGAGGAGACCGGACACATAAGGAATCTCGGAACGTGGGTGCTGCGCAACGCGGTGCGCGACGCCGTGGGCCTCCAGCACGAGCCCGGCAGGGCGCCCTACATCAGCGTCAACGTCTCCGCACGGCAGTTCCGGGACTCCGGCTTCGTCGAGCAGGTGGAAGACGTGCTGCGCACCCCTGGCCTCGCCCCCGGTTCCCTGCAGCTGGAACTCACCGAGACGGTAGTGCTGCGCAGCGACGACCGGATCCAGACGGTTCTGCACGACATCAAGGACCTGGGAGTCCGCATCGCGGTCGACGACTTCGGCACGGGGTTCGCCTCGCTGCGCTACCTGCGCGACTTCCCCATCGACGTACTCAAGATCGACAAGTCGTTCATCGACGACATCCCGCAGGACGCCCGGCAGGTCGCGCTCGTCGAAGGCATCGTGCGCATCGCCGACACGCTGGGTCTGCAGGTGATCGCCGAGGGCATCGAGCACCCGGAACAGCGCAACCAGCTGGCGGCCATGGGCTGCCGGTTCGGGCAGGGCTACCTGTTCGCCCGTCCCATGACGGCGCACCAGAGCGCGCGGGTCCTGCGCCGGAGGATCGACCGTGACCACCGGAAGCCGGCCAAGAGCGTCGCCGGCCACGGTGAGCGCCGACCCGCGGCAGCGGGGCGCCGACGCGCGCCGACGACGGACCTGGACTCCCTGCGGCGCACCAACCCCATGAGCGACGCCGTCCTCGACGAGGTGCGGGGACGGCACATCCGCAGCGGTGACCACTGGCTGATCGACTTCGCGTCCTGCAACTACCTCGGTTTCGACTGGGACCCCGAGATCACCGCCGCCGTCGAACCCGCGCTGCGCCGTTGGGGCAGTCACCCCAGCTGGTCGCGCCTGCTGGGCAGCCCGCGGCTCTATCCGCAGATCGAGGAGCGCCTCGCCGCGCTCCTGGGCGCCCAGGACACCCTCCTCCTGCCGACCCTCACCCTGATCCATGCCTCGGTGATCCCGCTGCTGGCCGACGGGGGACAGGTCTTCGTCGAGGCGACCGCGCACCGGACGGTGTACGACGGCTGTGTGGCGGCCCGGGGCCAGGGCGCCGTCCTGCACCGGTTCCACGCCGAACGGCCCGGGGAACTCGCCGAGCTGCTGTCCGCGGCGCCGGCCGACAGGCCCCGGCTGGTCTGCATCGACGGCGTCAACAGCATGAGCGGCAACGTTCCCGACCTGCCCGTGCTGGCCGCGATCTGCCGCACGCACGGCGCGACACTGTACGTGGACGACGCGCACGGCTTCGGCGTGATCGGCGAGCGAGGGCCCGCGGAGCCGTGCCCGTACGGCATGCGGGGCAACAGCGTCGTCCGGCACACGGGGGAGTCCTACGAAGGGGTCGTGCTCGCCGGGGGGTTCTCCAAGGCGTACTCGTCGCTGCTGGCCTTCCTGGCACTGCCCACGGAACTGAAGAGCCGGCTGAAGACGCTGGCCGCGCCCTACCTCTACTCGGGGCCGTCGCCGACCGCCTCGCTGGCGACCGCGATGGCCGGGCTTGAGGTCAACGACCGCCGGGGTGACGCCATCCGGGCGGGCCTCTACCGCAAGACCGCCCGTGTCCTCGACCAGCTCGACGCCCTGGGTGTGGACACCCTCAACGAGGACCGGCTGCCGATCCTGGAGATTCCGCTGGCGGACGCCGATGACCTCGACGCGGTCGGTGGCTTCCTGTGGGACGAGGGCATCTACGCGACCCTGGCCCCCCACCCTCTGGTGCCACGCGAACGCGTCGGATTCCGCATCCAGGTCACGGCGCTGAACTCGGACTCCGACATCGACCGGCTCAACGGCACGCTCACCCGCCTGTCCGAACGCTTCGCGCTCCGGCCGAAGGGCTGACGGGCCATGCCGACGCACAACGACGACGTGGACTGGGACGGCTGGCCGGTCACCGACTACCTCGCCGAGAACTACCGGGTGCTGCACCCCGCAGACGCGGCCGTCATCGCCCACCACTCCGCCTTCTACCGGGGCCTCGCACCCCACCGGGTCGACCGGTCGGTGGAGTTCGGGGCAGGCCCGAACCTCTACCCGCTGATCCTCGCGTCGGCGGTGAGCCGCCGGGTGGACGCCGTCGAGGCGGGCGAGGGGAACGTGAACTACCTGGAGCGGCAGGTCCGCGTCGGTCCCGACCCGAGCTGGCTGCCCTTCCACCGGCTGTGCCGACGCCTCAACCCGGACGTCCCCGCGACACTGACGGATGCGCTCATGCCGGTGGAGGTGATACGCGCAGACGTGCGGGATCTGGAAGCCGGGGCCTACGGGCTGGCGTCCATGCACTTCGTCGCGGAGGGGGCCACCGAGGACATCGGGGAGTTCACGGGATTCTGCCGTGCCTTCGCGCGCTGCGTGTCGCCGGGCGGGTTCCTGGTGGCCGCCTTCATGGAGAACATGCCCACCTATCGCATCGGACCCGAATCACGCTGGCCGGGCTGCCCGGTGGACCCGCAGATCGTCGAAGGAGTGTTCGCTCCTCTGGTCCAAGAGCTGAACGTGACGCACATCGACGCCGACCCGACCCTGCCGGACTACGGCGACTCCGGCATGGTGCTGCTCACCGCGGTGACCGCGACCTCCCCTCCGTGAGAGCGTAGGCCGTCTGCACCAGTGCGAGATGACTGAACGCCTGCGGGGCGTTGCCCAGTTGCCGCCCGTCGTCCGGGTCCCATCGTGCCGACAGCAGCCCCACGTCGTTGCGGATCGCCAGCACCCGGTCGAGCAGAGCCCGGGCACGGTCCGGCCGACCCACCGACTTCAGTGCCTGCGCGTACCACAGGGAACACGCGACGGACGGTGTCTCGCGGCACTGCGCGCGGTCGGCCTCCTGGTAAGGGCTGAGGTACCCGCCGTGTTCCAGGGCGCCCATCGCCCGCACCGTGTCGCACACCCGGCCGTCGGTCGCCGGCAGGAAGCCCAGGGCCGGCATCAGCAGGGCGGACGCGTCCAGCCGGGACGAGCCGTACGCCTGGACGAAGGAGCGTCGCCCGGAGTCCCACCCGTGCCGGCACACCTGCCGCCGGACCTCGTCCCGCAGCGAATACCAGAAGGACGGGACGTCAGCGCCCAACAGCGCCCCGAGCCGCAGCACGCGGTCGGCGGCCACCCAGGTCATCACCTTGGAGTGGACGAACTGCCGCGCGGGCCCCCGCTCCTGCCACAGCCCGTGGTCGGGCTCCCGCCAATGCTCCTGGAGGTACTCCATGAGGGACTTGGCCAGACTCCACACATGCGGCGGCACCTCGATCCCGGCCCGCAACGACAGCCACAGCGTGTCCAGCACCTCCCCGTACACATCGAGCTGCCACTGGCCCATCGCGGCATTGCCGAAACGTACCGGGCGCGAATCCTCGTACCCGGGCAACCACGGAGCCTCCGCCTCAGGCAGCAGCCGCTGGCCCGCGACACCGTAGACGGCCTGGATCCGGGCGGGGTCGCCGGCCACGGCACGCACGAGCCACCCCAGCCACGCGGCGGCTTCCTCGCGGTAGCCGCTCTGCAGGAGGCAGGAAAGGGTCAGTGCGGAATCGCGGAGCCAGCAGTAGCGGTGGTCGTAATTGAGCGGACCGCCGATGCGGTCGGGCAGGGAGGTGGTCGGAGCGGCCACGATGCCGCCTGTGGGCGCGTAGGTGAGTGCCTTGAGGGTGATCAGGGAGCGCAGGACGGCACTGCGCCAGGGGCCCTGATAGCGGCATCGAGCCGCCCAGCGCCGCCAGAAGTCGACGGTCTCCTTCTGGAAGGTCTCGGCGGGTACCAGCAGTGCCGTGGGCTGAGCGGCGCGGTGGGAGGGCGCCCAGGCCATCGTGAGCGCGAGCCGCGTTCCCGCCGTGACGCTGTAGTCGGTCACCGTGGCGGCGGTCCTGACGCGTTCCCCCGTCGGGCCGTCGGTTCCCAGCCAGACGGCGTCCGGCCCGGCGACGGCGACGTCGCAGCCGCCCGCGTCACGCGTCCACGGCACGACCCTGCCCTGATGGAACCGCGGACTGAACTCACTGCGCACGGTCACCGCGCCGGAGATGCCCTCGACGACCCGCACCAGGCACGGCGTACCGGCCTGGGGCGGCATGAAGTCGGTGACGCGGACCGAGCCGGAGCCGGTCCGCCATTCGGAGTTGAGGACCAGGGTCTCGGGCCGGTAGGCGCGTCGCACGCAGGGGCCGTCGAGGCCTCGCGGGGCGACGCGCCAGTAACCGTGGTCCCTCGTTCCCAGCAGTGCCGCCAAGCACGCGGGAGAGTCGAACCGAGGCAGACACAGCCAGTCGACCGAGCCGTCCCTGCCGACCAACGCGGCAGTTTCCAAGTCGCTGAGAAGGGCGTAGTCCTCGATGAGACTGCTCATGACGAGACCTACGTCGTCATGCACTTCACCTGATTACAGGATACGCCCCGCTGGGGCACGTTGCCCGGGGCGTATCCGCCCCGGGCCGGGCCCGGCTCGCGCCGGACATGCCGGACGAACGCTACGGATGCCCGCCGCCCCGCGCAGCGTTCACCGGTGGGTGCGGGTCACCGGGCCCGAGGCCTCGACCGTGTCCACCACGAGCCAGTACTCCGAGCGGTAGTGGACCTCGTCCCCCGCGTAGCCGAGCACGTACTGGACGTTGCCCGCCCGCTCCGGCAGCACGTCCTCCAGGACGAACGTTCCGTCGTCGGCGACAGGGACCGGCGGCAGGTCGGAGACTTCCAGGCCGTTCAGCCGCTGCACCGTGATCCGTGGCGCCTGGGTGGGGGCCAGTCCGTCCAGGTCCAGTCGGCCACTGACCCTGAACGGTTCCCCGGCGACGGCCGGTCCGTGCGTCACGTCCACGAGGCGCGACGGGGCCAGGGCCTGCCGGGTGTAGATCGTGTGCAGCCAGAACTTCGAGCCGTCCTCGTTCGAGGTCACGACGAAGAGCTGTTCCCCGTCCCCGGAGAACTCCATCCCCCGCGGGACGACCCGGTGCCCCGCGGCCTCGTCCTCGAAGCTGATGCGCAGTGGCTGCCGCTCGATGGACGGGTCGGCGAAGGCCAGGGTCAGGTCGGCCGCATCGCCCGACGCCGCGCCGCCCTGCGCGAACCACTTGCCGTCCGGGCTGAAGGCGACGGCCGTCGCCGCCACTCCCGCCGGCAGCGGCGCGTAGTGGTTGTCCAGGAAGCGGGCCTCCCGGCCGTCGAGCAGCACGGTTCCCCGAGTTCCGTCGGCCACCGCGAGGACGGAACCGTCCGCGGCGAAGTCGGCGTCCCGGAAGTCCATGCCTTCTCCCGTGCCGTCCGCGGCGAACCGGCGCTCGCCCAGGAACTCCAGAAGGTTCCCGTCCGCCCCGTCCGTCACCCGGTAGATCCCCAGGTCCGGGTCGTCTGTCGGGGACGAGCGCTCCGGAGCGATCGCCAGCAGACCTCCGGGACCTGCATCGAGATGTGTCCGAGCGCCCGTGTACATGACGGTTCCGGGGGTGCCGCCCTCGCCCGTCGCGACGACGCCGACCGTGCCCAGCCCGTCGGTGCAGCCTCCGGGGCCCGTGGCCGGACGGCTGGTGAAGAACAGCCGCCCGCCGGTGTGCACGAGCTCCCGCCCGCACGCATCGGGCGGCGCCGCGATCGGATCCAGGGGCGACAGCGACCCATTGGTGTGCGAGTAGCCGGCGATGTGGTCCGACTGTCCCGCGTAGACCTTCGAGCCGTCCGGCTCCACCGCGACGCCGGACAGCGGGGCGGCCAGGTGGGCACTGGCGAAGGCGGGCCCGGCGCCCCCGTAGAGCACACCGAGCAGTTCGCCGTCCCGCGACCCGTCCGGATAGACCCGATCGCCGGCTATCCACACGCGCCGGCTCGCCTCGTCCACCGTCATCTGGGTGAACGACACAGTCGGCAGCTCCATGCCCGGCCCCGACGGCACCACGGTCGAGTCGGCGGTGCCGGTGGCGGTGACTCCCGAGGCCGCGGCGCCGGCAGCGGGGGCCGCCGCCAGTGCCGTCCCGACCAACACGCTCGCCAGCAGCACCTTCGTTGCCCTGCCGCTTCTTCTTAACCTGTTCCTCAACTCTGCTCCCACCCCTGATTCCGGCACACCACCGCGGATCGGCGGCGCTCGTGAAGCGCAAACGCCGTCAATGATCGGAGATGATCGGCCTGTTGTCACCGTCGCCTTGCGGAGGGAGTCCTTGGTTTCGACAGTTCCAGAGTGGCGGACACGGGGGACCTCGCCTGCGGCATGGGCGAAATCGGCCGCGACCCTGGCCGGTCTCCACTCCAGCTCCCCGTCGAGTTCGCAGACCGGATCACGACCTCCTCTCCGCACCGCCCCATCAGGGCACGCGCTACTGACGTCGGCAGGTCACCAGTCGACGTGTGCCTCGATCCAGCGGTCCAGTGCCGCGGTCTCACCTGTGGGCGGCAACTCGGGGGCCAGGTTGAGGGGAGAGGCGGCGAGTTGCAGATGGGTGAGGTAGCCGTACGGGCCGTTGTCCGCGTGCGGGCCCACGACCACGGCCTGCGTCTCGGTGCGCCAGATCCGGTGGGGCATCGCCGGGCCCGTGACCACGGCCGCGTCGCTGATGACCGTCACCTCCGGCGCGGCCCCGAGGTGTGCGGAGACGGCGTCCGCGGCCCGGTCCAGTACCTCGGTACACGCGTCCACCGCGGCCGGGCGCCGGACGGTCCAGCCCGGGGCCCGGCCCCAGTCGTCCACGAGTGCGCCCAGCCAGGGCATGTTGTCGAGATCCGGGTCGTCCGGGTCGACAGGATAGAGCTCCCCGAACGCGAGGAAGCGTCGCGCCGTCGGATCCCCGAACGGGGTGTCACCCTCGGTACACAGGACGTGACCGAAGCCTGTTCGATATGAGTCGGCCACACATTCATGCTCCCAACTCCAGCCCCGAGCACGCAGAACGGCGTCGACCGCGTCGAAGTCCCCCGTGACCGCTGGTTGATGTGCCAGGGCCAAGAACTCTGTCACCGCATCCGGCGTCAGGGGGCAGTGGGCCAGAGCGTGCACAGAAGTGGACATGGGACCAGGTTAGGAGGTGCCCGCAGGGGCCCCGTCTGCCAGGGGCTTCACTTCCATGTCACCCCAACTGGTGGACAACTTCGACAGGTTGGATCGCAGCCCTGGCCTGGCAAGTGACCCCTATTTCCTCCGGCGCTCGGCGCACGGACAGGGCGCTCGGAGGCATCGCTGTGACACCTTGCGCCCTTAAGCGCCGTTGGCCGGCCGACGTGCGCGGACAGCATCCCTTCAGCACCGCGAGAGAAGGGGCATGTGATGGCCAGTGAGTTTCAGCGGACCAAGCTGCAGGACATGTTCAATGCCTTCGACGTGAACGGCGACGGCTGCCTGGAGGAGGAGGACTTCGCTGCCCTCGCGTCCCGGTGGGGCCGACTGCCCCGCGTGCGGACGGACGGCGAACTGGCCGCGCGGGTCGAGGGCGTCTTGCTGGGGTGGTGGCAGCACCTCTCGCAGGCCGTCGACACGGACAACGACGGCAGGATCGACATGGACGACCTCCTTGCCATGGTCGACCGGCTGCCCACCATGCAGGATGCCGTGGCCGCCACGGCCGACACGGTCTTCGACGCGGTGGACGAGAACGGTGACGGCCGCATCTCGAGGAACGAGCACCAGCGGCTGATCGACCTGTGGCACGGGCAGGGGATCGCTACCGGCGACGTGTTCGACCGTCTCGACCAGGATGCCGACGGTCACCTCAGCCGATCCGAGTTCGCCGCGCTGTGGATCCAGTTCTGGATCAGTGACGACCCCGCCGAGCCGGGCAACTACGTGTGCGGGCCCGTCGCAGGCCACTCCCTCCGTTGACCCGCAGCCCACGGCGCCGCAGGTCAGGTTGAGGTCGTCGTGCCGCCCCCAATGGGCGGTGACGGCGGCCGTCCGCAGAGGCAGGTCCGGTGCAGCTCACCACCCTGGGACCGGGAGCGCGGCGCGCGCAGCAGGTTCCACACCCCGGCGACCCGGACGTCGAACATGTTCCGCACGTCCTCGCCGCTGGTCTCCTCCCCGGCCGCGAGGAAGCCGTAGCCCGCCTTGTGCCGGATCAGGACTGCTGATCCGGCGCTGACTCAAGCGTGATGTGCGAGGGAGCGGTCTGTGTGTGGGGGGCATGCCATGCACCGTGCGCCCCAGGTCGTTGCTGACTAGGACTGAGAGACCCAGCTTCGGCGGCCACCGGCGATTTTCGTGCCACAGACTTGTTCCTATGGCCTCGTCAACCATGAGCTCACCGCATCCCTCAAGCGGTCCCGTGCCCAGCGCGACCCCGAGCAGGTGGGGCTGCCGCCGGACGTAAGGGTGCGGCGAGTGCCGGGACTTCGTCGGGAGAGCCGTCCTCTTGGCGGGGGTCTCCGCCGACTACTACGCCCGTCTTGAGCAGGGCCGCCCCATCACTCCGTCCCCTGCCGTCGTCGAAGCCATCGGGCACGCCCTGAGACTGGACGAGTGCCATCTGTGTGCCGCCCGTGACATCGCTGCCGCCCTCTCGGAACCGACCGGCGAGGAAAGTGATCAATCCAGGTATGGGACGACTGGCCCAGTGCTGTTCGAGAAAGAGAGTCATGAGTTGAGTTCCCCGGTGCGTCGCTCATTGTCCGGCAGACCTGCCATAGCCGTGCTGGCGCTCGTCGGGATCACCGCAGGTGTACTGGTCGGCAGGGAGAGTCTCCGCACCGTGGTGGGCTGCGGCGCGCCCGACGACCCCTTCCCCTCGCAGACCGCGGCGGACTGGAAAGCGGGCGCGGACCACGTGGTGGTGGCGCTGCCGACCGCCGAGCGGGAAACCAACAGGCAGGAAGTCGCCATGGGGGCGGTGAGCCACACGGTGGACCGGGCGGTGACGCTCCGGCAGGAGAAGGTGCTGTGGTCCGCCGCCACCCCCCGGCATGAACTGGGGAGCGAGTTCGACATGACCGCCCCTGGCTGGTCGGTGTACCGCAACGGCAAACGGGTCAAGGGCACGGCTCCCGAGGCACCCCGGCTGGAGATCGGGCACATGTATGTCCTTGCCCTGCGCTGGAAGGCCGATCAGTGGGTCGTCCTGGGAGAAGGGGCTGCCGTGCCGTTCGACGACCGTGTGGCGGGGCGGGGGGAGTGGTGCGGCAAGGTGCTGAGCGAGGACGACTTCGCCAAGGGCGAGCGGTTCTCGCAGCGCGACGACCACAGTCTGGAAGAGAGCGTGCAGGGGCAGGGCGAAGCGGCGATCTCCCGCGAACTCGCGAAGGCGGGCAGCAAGCGGCCGTAAGGCGGCTTACGTCTTTCGGCTGCGCCGGAGCCCGTGGTCGCCCGCTCGTGCCTGAGGGTAGAGCTGCCTGCCCGACCACCTTGCCTGCGTACGGGACTGCGGCCCCGTCGTCACTGCCCGGACGGCCGCTGTACCCGCCAGTACTGCAACGGTGCCTGCCGTGGCTGGTGGCCAGGGTGCCACCCGCGATGGCGGCGAACCCGGTAGCCATCCAGGCCGCGTCTCTGTTTCGCGCCCCGGAAGCACTCCTCGATGCGAAACCCGGAGGTCGGATCGTGAAGTCCTGCTGGAGTACTAGGTCTGGCGCAGGGGTGTGTCTGGGTCTCTGGTCCGATGGTGTTGGGTCGTTGCGTCGATAGTGTCGGTTCGTATGGGGACTGACGGCACGCTCGATGAGGCCTTGGAACGGTTGTATCGGACCGGGCCGGAGTTCGGAGGCCGGCTGTCCAATCACGGTCCCATGGCGGTGGAGTCCATGGTCAGACGCGGATACGCCCGAGAGGTTCACCGCTGGTTGGACCTCTATATGCGTCGGTTGGACGATCGGCCTCGCGGCGCCTGTCCCATCACCGCCGTCGGATGGCGCTCGGCGCTTGGGAATCCTCGCCGCCTTGGGGACTGGCTCGCGTTCTTCGACCGCGAGGTGACCGAACAGCCGTGGCGCGCCGTACTGGAGGTGTGGTGGCCACGGCTTGTGCCCGGCATCGCGGCCGGGGCAACCCACGGGGTGATCCGTACTGGTCACGCCGTCCACGCGCTGCTGGCCCACGAGGACGGCCCCCGCCTGGCCGAGCTCGGCCAGGCTCTCGGCTACTGGGCGGCGCGCTGGCAGCAGGTGCCGTCCGCCGTCCCTTCCGGAACCGCCGGTCCGGCGTCCGCTCTTGCGGGCGTTCCGCGCATCGCGGATCAGAGCGCGGACATCGACCACCGGCTTGGCCAGCTCACCGACCTGAGCGGATGGGCCGCGGCGCTGGCCGCGCTGACACCCGCCGCGGACGCCGGGCAGGCCCGCGACCTGCTGGCCGGTCTGACGACGGCTGCCGCCGTGCGCTACCTCCCCAACGCGCACGGCTCACCCGTCATGCTGATTCACTCCGCGACCGCGCCCATGGCCGTCCTGCGTACCCTGCCCGCACTCCCCAGCACCCAGTGGGTCATGAGTCTGCACGCGGCCTGGGCGGCCAGCGCGGCCGTGACGGCGGCCTACGCCCCTGCCGCACCTCTACCTCGGCACGCCCTGCCCACCGCCCACCGGTCGGCGGAAGAGACCTTCGCCCTTGCCGTCCGCCACCAGGATGAACACGTCATCAAGCTCGCCGACACCTGCCTTGATGTTCACCGGCGCACAGGCTGCCCCGATGCCCTCGCCGCTGTGACACGCGCGATCGAGCTGATCGACGAGCCCTGACGGGTGCCTTGTGCCTGTGTCCTCAGGCGGGTTCTTCCGAACTTCCCCTGGTCGCGGGCGCCCATCCAGCGGGCCCGGTACGGAAACCTGAGCGACCTTCAGCACTGATGGCCAGGTCCGCCGGCAGAGTGGGCGGTGGTGTCCGGGACGGGGGAGTGGTTGGGGTTGATGCGTGGCCATTGAGCCGTGGGGCGTCCGCCCTGCGCCTCCCGCAGTGGCGGCCAGTCGGGAGCCCCGCCCAAGGTCCGTGTGGCCTGCCCGAGGCGTGGCCAGCCTGCCGGTGAGTCCTCCCAGTCCTCCTGGCGCCCGAATGCCGTGAGGTCCATGAGCGCGTAGCTGTAGTCCACCGCTTCGGCCCCGCGACGGTTGGTCCAGTAGGTCTCGAAGACCCGGTCGCCGTCACGCAGGTAGCACACCAGATGGAACAGGCCGGGTTCCCGGCCGACCAGGAGCGAGTCGAGTGAGGGCTGGGCGGAGTACCACGGCATTGTCCAGCCCATGAAGGTGCGGTAGTGCAGGCTCTCCTCGTACGACGTCCGAGCGTCCCCGAAGCCGTAGGCCACATTCCGCCCCTGACACAGCACGGCGAAGGTGATGTCGCGGGAGTGCAGATAGGCCAGCTCGCCCACGTGGCTCATTACCCAGGTGCAGCCTTCGCACTGCTCGGCGGCCGGCCGGCCGGGCCACCACATGAAGTAGTAGGCGATCATCTGCCGTCGCCCCTCGAACGCGTCCAGGAGCGTCGTGGGGCCGTCCGGTCCCAGCAGTGGGCTGTCTGCGGCCACCTCGACCATCGGGAGCCTGCGGCGCGCTGCGGCGATCGCGTCCCCTTCACGGGTGTGGGCCTTCTCCCTCGCCCGCAGCGCCTCCAACTGCTGCTCGAAGGTGGCGCGGTCGACGGCCGGCGGCTGCGCCTGGCTCAGGTTCTCGGACATCAGCGGCTCCTGGGACTGCTGGGTTCGGCCACGGAGGCACTCCTCGGCAATGTCATCGCAGGTCGGGATCGCTGTCATGCGCAATCGGACCTGGGCCTATCGTCTCCGAACATGTCGGCGACCGCTGGTTAGGCCCGCATACCGGGTCCGAGAAACCATCGAGGGGATGAGCCCTTGAGTCCGGCCTGCAGAGTCCTCGCCCCGTCCCGATGAGGGGCAGACCCCCGGCCTGGGCTGTTCAGGTCCTGTGCGTCCTTCTGCTGTCTGTATTGCACCGGCGTGGCCAGCAGACGGTCACCGAAGGCCATCTTGTGTGCGGCTCCGGCACCGGCACCGACCGCGCCGACGTCCCGGGCCGCCCCGTGGCCTTCCTCCTCCGAGTGGAGGCCCATCATCGACGTGTTGCAGAGGATCGGACGCGAGCAGTTGGCGGTTCTCCACCGGCGGCGGTCCTTGTGACCGCATGACGCGGTTCAACGAAGGGTGCGGATACGCGCGTTGGGGAGCGAGTAGCGGGAAAGCTCCGCGCGCTTCCAGTCGTACGCTCAGGGCCGGTGCCTGGCGTCCTGGTCGATGCTGGGCTCGTTGCCCGGTTGGTGGTCCTCGTCGAGTGTGGCGGCCCAGCTGGAAAGCAGTTTGAGGCCGTCAGCCGAGGGGGTGCCGGGTTCGGCGCTCATGGCCGTAAGGACCAGACCGGGGTCGGTCGGCACGGGCAGAGCCTCGAAGGCGAGGGTGAGATCGCCGACCGCGGGGTGGCGGAAGCGTTTGATTCCGGTGTGGTGCAGGCGCACGTTGTGTGCGGCCCACAACGACCGGAAGTCCTCGCTGCGGGTGGAGAGTTCGCCGATCAGGTCACTGAGGTCGCGGTTGTACGGGTCCTGTCCGGCCTCGGTGCGCAGGAGGGCCGCGGCTGCGGCTCTTTGCTGGTCCAGTTCCGTCATGTACTGCTCGGCGCCCGGGTTGAGGAACTGGTAGCGAGCCAGGTTGACCGGCCGGGCGGGGTCCTGGAACAGCGGCCAGTACAGGGCCTTGCCGAGGTTGTTGGTGGCGAGGATGTCGAGGCGGCCGTTGCGAATGAAGGCGGGCGCGTCGGTCATCGCGTCGAGGAGCTGTTGCAGGACGGGCCGGATGGGCTGCGCGGTGCGGCGGCGTGCGGGCCGGCGCGCGGTGCTGGCGGTCCTGGCCAGGTCCATGAGGTGGGCACGCTCGGACTCGTCGAGCCGCAGCGCACCGGCCAGGGAGTCCAGGACGGCTTCGGAGGTACCGGAGAGGTTTCCGCGTTCCATGCGGGCGTAGTACTCGGCGCTGACCCCGGCGAGCATCGCGACCTCTTCGCGGCGCAGTCCCTTGACCCGCCGGTGTCCGGCGTCCGGCAGACCCGCCTGCTGCGGGGTGATCTTCGCGCGGCGGCTGGTGAGGAACTCGCGGACCTCGCTGCGGTTGTCCATGCCTTCGAGGCTACGACGATCGCGGCTTGTGAGGGGTGCCCTGCCAGTACGTGTAACAGCGGGTCCTTCCGCACACGCGTGACCTGCCGTTTCATCGATGTCACACCAGCAGACGGCCGCCCTGCCGTCAGGTGGCACACACCATCCGGGCAAGGCGGAATGGAAGACGATGCCCTCCCGCGCGTGTGGGAACGCGCTGAGCCTCCACACGGAAAGGAGTCGGTGATGGCGAAGGACAAGCAGCCCGAAGCGCCGCGTCAGCAGTCGGGGGATCTTGCCCCGGCACTGACGCGACGCGGCAAGGAGGCGCTGTTCGAGCGGCGAGAGTGCGGGGGCCACGACCGGCCCCGCGTGACTGGAGCCCGGTCAGGGCCGGCCCGGATGGCAGCAGCGAACAGCTCGCCTTCCGTGTGGGCAAGGCCCGGGCGAACGCACACAGCGACCAAGGAGCTGATCCCGACGCTACCACATGGCGTCCTGCCTCGAACGGCCCAGGGTCACGTCCGCGCTCACCGCCGCCCGCAATGCGACGAGCGACGGCGGATGCACACTCCTCCCTTCATCCACCCCACGGTCAACGAGTCCTCGGGGCGCCGCCGCCCCGCCCGAACCTCCTGACCTTCCTGGATACCTGCGTCCGATCCGGCGTCCCGCACTCCACCTCTCACGATTACGGAAAGAATCATGCGCGCAACCGTCCTTCACGCCCCCCACGACGTTCGGGTCGAAGACCGGCCCAAGGCCGCCCTCCAGCAGCCCACCGATGCGGTGATCCGGACCGTCGCCACCTGTGTGTGCGGCTCGGACCTGTGGGACTACCGCGGAATCAACGCGATCGACGGGCCCACCCCCGGCGGCCACGAATACGTCGGCATCGTCGAAGAGGTCGGCAGCGAGGTGGCGAGCATCAAGCCCGGACAACTCGTGGTCGGCTCGTTCTTCGCCTCCGACAACACCTGTCCCAACTGCGAGAACGGCTACCAGACCAACTGCCTGCATCGCGAGTTCGTCGGCGGCTGCCAGGCCGAGTACGTCCGCGTCCCGCTCGCCGACGGCACCCTCGTCCACGTCCCCGGCGATGTGGCCGAGGAGCACATCCCGAGCCTGCTGGCCTGCTCCGATGTGATGGGCACCGGCTGGTACGCGGCCACCGCCGCCCAGGTCAAGCCTGGCGACACCGTCGCTGTGGTCGGTGACGGCGCGGTCGGCCTGTGCGCCGTCATCGCCGCCAAGGAACTCGGGGCGACGCGGATCATCGCCATGTCCCGCCACACCCCGCGCCAGCAGCTGGCCCGAGAGTTCGGCGCCACCGACGTCGTCGCCGAGCGCAGCGACGAGGGTGTTGCCCGGGTCAAGGCGCTGACCGGCGGCATCGGGGCGGACGCCGTCCTGGAGTGCGTGGGCAGCCCCGAGTCCATGCGGCAGGCCCTGCACTCCACCCGCCCCGGCGGAAACGTCGGCTTCGTCGGCGTCCCGCACGGCGTGCAACTCGACGGAGAGGAACTGTTCTTCTCCCACGTCGCCCTGCGCGGCGGCCCCGCCCCGGTCCGCGCCTTCCTGCCCGACCTCATCGAGCGCGTCCTCACCGGGCGAATCAACCCGGGCAAGGTCTTCGACCTCGAACTCCCCCTGGACCAAGCGGCCGAAGGCTATCGGGCCATGGACGAGCGCCGCGCCATCAAGACCCTCCTGCGCCCCTGAGAACCACCAGCAGGCTCATCCGCCGCGGCCAGAACGCGGCCGACCCCAGCACGAGGCGGTGCCCGACGCCGGGACCGCCGGCCACAGAGATCGGACCCCTGAGTATGAACCCGCAGTACAACTTCGAGGGCCAGGTCGCCCTGGTCACCGGTGCCGCCTCCGGCATGGGACTGGCCGCCGCCCGCGCCTTCGCCCAGGCCGGCGCCGCCGTCGTCCTGGCCGACGTGAACGAGGCCGCCGTGCAGACGGCCGCCAAGGAACTCACCGACGCCGGGCACCAGGCCATCGGCGTGGTGTGCGACGTCACCGACGAGGACCAGGCCGCCGCCATGGTGCAGAGCGCGGTGGACACCTACGGCCGCCTGGACATGGCCTTCAACAACGCCGGCATCCAGGCCCCGCCCTCGGACGCCGCCGACGAGACGGCCGAGAACTTCGACCGAGTCAACGCCGTCAACCTTCGCGGCGTCTGGGCCGCGCAGAAGCACGAACTGCGCCAGATGCGCACCCAGGGCTCCGGCGCCATCGTCAACTGCTCCTCTCTCGGCGGACTGGTCGGCTTGCCCGAGCGCGCCGCCTATCACGCGTCCAAGCACGGCGTGATCGGCCTGACCAAGAGCGCCGCGGTCGAGTACGCGCCCAAGGGCATCCGCATCAACGCCGTCTGCCCCGGCGTGATCGAGACGCCGATGGTCGCCGACATGCTCGAAGGCCAGGCCGAGGCCATGGCCGCGATCATGAGCGACCAGCCCATCGGGCGCCTCGGCCAGGCCGAGGAAGTCGCCGCCGCGGCCGTGTGGCTGTGCAGCCCCGGCGCCAGTTTCGTGATCGGCGTCGCCCTGCCCGTCGACGGCGGATACACCACACACTGAACACCGCCCCGAACCGGGGCACCCCGACCGGGGGCGCGTGTACCGCCGCGCCCCGGCGCCGGGCCGTCCCCGACTCGTCAAGGAGACCACTAAGTGGACGAGAAGGGTCACTGCGCACTCGCGGATCTCGTAGCGGTGGGTAGCGCGGTCAGGATCGGGTGTCGGCCCGTTCCTGACCGGTGGCTGCCCAGGACGCGAGCAGCATGAGGGCATCGTGGTCGGGCGTGCCGGGCTCGGCGCTGTAGGTGGTCAGGGCGAGGCCGGGGTGGGCGGGCATTTCCATGGCGTCGAAGTCGAGGGTGACCTCGCCGATGGCTGGGTGACGGAAGGCTTTGCGCCCAGTGTGATGGAGGCGCACGTTGTGCCTGGCCCAGGCCACGCGGAACTCTTCGCTACGGGTGACGAGTTCACCGATCAGACCGGTCAGGTCGGTGTCGCCCGGGGCACGGCCGGCTTCGGTGCGCAGCAGCGAGACCGTGGTGTTGACCGAGGCGTTCCAGTCGGGGAAGAAGCCGCGGCTGGTCGGGTCGAGGAACTGGAAGCGGGCGATGTTCACCGGGGTGGGGGCCGGGGCCGTGAACAGGGGAGCGTACAGGGCACGACCGAGGTCGTTGACGGCAAGGATGTCGAGACGGCCGTTGCGGATGAAGGCCGGTGAGCCGGTCATGGACCGCAGGACCCGCTTGAGGCCGGCGGGGACGGTGTCCCCGGCCCGGCGAGCGGTGCGGCGGGCCGGACGGCGGCGCTGGGCGGCGGCGAGATCGCTCAGATGGGAGCGTTCGGCGTCATCGAGCCGGAGGGCGCGGCAGAGCCCGTCCAGGACTCCCTCCGAGGCTCCGGCGAGCTGGCCGCGCTCCAGGCGGACGTAGTAGTCGACGCTGACACCGGCGAGCATGGCGACTTCCTCGCGGCGCAGTCCGGGGACCCTGCGGTTGCCGTTTCCGAAGGCGGGCAGGCCGGCCTGCTCCGGGGTGATCTTGGCGCGGCGGGTGGCGAGGAACTCGCGGATCTCGCGGGCGGTGTCCATGTTGCCCAGGTTAGGAGCAGTGGAGCGCGACTGGGAGGTTCTGCCAGTACCTGGAACGACAGCACCTTCCGCACGCCTGTGAGCTGCGGTTTCCTCGATGGTGGCAGCGGGTGCGGCCCCGGGTCCGGTAGGCGGGCACCCTCTTGCGGATGCCTGTCGGCCCCGGGTGACCGACAGTGTTCAACGCCGCGCCCTCGTGTTCGTACCCTCGCAAGGAGTCACCTCATGGCACAGTTGTCCGCGCCTCAGGAACTGGCTGGCATCGCGCCGAAGCTCGTCGATCTCACCAACGAAGTCCTGTTCCAGGACGTGTGGGAGCGCCCAGGGCTCTCCCTGCGGGACCGCAGTCTGGTCACGGTCGGTGTGCTGGCCGCCCTCCACCGCGGCGAGCAGCTGCCGTACCACCTGGGGGTGGCCCTGGACAACGGGCTCACCGTGGAAGAGCTGTCCGAGGCGATCACGCACCTGGCGTTCTACGCCGGATGGCCCAACGCCATGACCGCGATCACTCTGCTGAAGAAGATCGCGGACGAGCGCTCCGCCTGATCCTCGGCGCGAGCGGCAAACAGGGCTCGCACGATCGGCGGGGCATATGCACCACAGCAAAGGAGCAAGCAACAACATGGCCGCTACTGGATTCGACCAGATCTTCCCGCTCGGTGAGAAGAACGACGCCTACGCGCAGTACTTCATCGGCCAGAGCTACCTGGCCCCACTCGCCTCCGGAAGCGTCCCCGTCAGCAACGTCTCCTTCGAGCCGGGCTGCCGCAACAACTGGCACATCCACCACGGCACGGGCGGCGGCGGTGACCAGATCCTGCTGTGTACGGCGGGGAGCGGCTGGTACCAGACCGAGGGCGAGGACCCGATCAGCATGGAGCCGGGAACAGTGATCCGCGTCCCCGCGGGCACCAAGCACTGGCACGGAGCCAAGGCCGACTCGTGGTTCTCCCACCTCGCCTTCATCACCCCGGGCGAAGGCGTCGGCAACGAATGGCTCGAGCCCGTCACCGACGAGGTGTACGGCAAGCTGCCGAGGAACGGAGCGAACGCATGACCATCCTGGACGAGACCTACACGCTGGCAAACGGCGTCGAGATCCCCAAGCTGGGACTCGGCACCTGGTTCATCGACGACGATCGGGCGGCCGACGCGGTCCGCGCGGCTGTGGAGATCGGCTACCGCAATATCGACACCGCCCAGGCGTACGGCAACGAGCGCGGCGTCGGCGAGGGTGTGCGCACCGTCGCGGTACCCCGCGACGAGCTGTTCGTGTCGACGAAACTCGCCGCCGAGATCAAGGACTACGACGAGGCGGTCGCCTCGATCGACGAGTCGCTCCAGAAGCTCGGCCTCGAGTACATCGACCTGATGCTCATCCACAGCCCGCAGCCGTGGAATGACTTCCGCGGCGGCGACTACGCCGAGGGCAACCGCGCAGCCTGGCGCGCGCTCGAAGAGGCACACCGAGCCGGCAGGATCCGCTCCATCGGGGTGTCCAACTTCCAGCAGCAGGACCTGGCGAACCTCCTCCAAGGCGCGACTGTCGTACCGCACGTGAATCAGCTGCTCGTCCACGCGGGCAACACCCCGTCGCAGCTCCTCGACCACTGCGAGGGCAAGCAGATCCTCGTCGAGGCGTACTCGCCGATCGCGCACGGAGCGATCCTGGAGAATGCCGAGATCCAGGCGATGGCGGAGCGGTACGGCGTGTCCGTCCCGCAGTTGTGCATCCGCTACACCCTGCAGCTGGGCACGGTGTCGCTGCCCAAGACGGCGAACCCCGAGCACATGCGCTCCAACGCCCAGGTCGACTTCGAGATCACCGACGACGACATGGACGTCCTGCGCGGCCTGCGGGATGTGGACTACGGCGAGCACAGCGCGTTCCCCGTCTACAGCGGCAAATGACGCCTGCTTCGATCGACGGCCTCGGAGCCTCGGAAGCGCCGCCCTGCCACGCAGCGCTCCTCGACCCACAGAAACCGCACGAAGACGTGCGCGCTCTCGCCGGACTCGACGCGCGTTCCGCGGGCGTACTCCGCACGCTGGTGGAAGCCGACAGCATCCGCTCCGCCGCCGCGGCACTGGGCATGCACCACTCCACCGTGCAAGCCCGCCACGAGGCGCTGACGCAGACCCTGGGCTACGACCCGCGCACCAACGTCGCCCAGATGCGGTACATCGCCGCGGCACCGACCCGGTCACCTCGGCGCACTTCCAGCTGCGTAGCCGGTCCCGCGACCGAAACGCCAGCAGAACGCGCGCCGGACTACAACGGCCGACGACCTGATCGCGTCTCAGAGCTGGTCGTCCAGGTCCTCGTCGATGGCGTGCGCTGCCGCCTCCAGCGTGGCGACCAGCGACTGCAAGCGCTTCGGGTCGTAGCGCACGCCGGGCATCGACACGGACAGGCCGGCCAGCACGGTGCCGTCCCGGTCGCGCACCGGGACGCCGACGGCGATCAGACCCCGCTCTGAGCGCTCCTTGTTGACGGCGAACCCGTTGCGGCGCAGCCGCTTCAGCCCGGTCCGCAGCCGGGCGGGATCCGGCCGTTCGGACGGACGGTCGCGGTAGCGCTCGGGCGCGTACACCTCGTCGGCGAGGTCCGCGAGCGTCAGCAGTCCCGCCGTCGTGCGGTGGGCCGGGAATACCATGCCCTCGCGGGAGCCGACCCTGTACGCCTGGCGGCATTCGACGTTGGCGATGAACCGGGCGGTGTCCCCGGTGCGCACGATCAGGTTCGTCGCCTCGTCCAGGAGGCTCACAACCCGGTGCAGATACGGAAGGGCCGTGGCGCGCAACCGTGACACCAGGGACTGGGAGTGCGCGGCCAGCTCCAACACCGGCCCGGCGCGGTAGACACAGTTGCCGCCGTGCACGGCGAAATCCCGGTACACGCGCATGGCCAGCAGCCGGAGGGCGGTCGACCTGACCACGCCGAGGCGCTCGGCGACCTGTGACACGGTCGCGCCACCCTCCAACTGCAGCCGCGGAGCACGACGCCATCGTCGAGGCAAGCATCGACCAGATCGCGGGCAAACTCACCGAATGGCTGGCCACCCGCGCTACCTAAAACACGGCCTAGTTGGCCAGTGGAGGGTGTGGAACTCGTCGACGGGGCCACGTGGGTCAGCAACCATTCCGACCCTGCATGGGTCCTGTACTTCAGCCCCTGGGAGGGGAGAGTGGTGCTTGAGGACGGGGGAACGCTGTGCGAGTCCGGCGGGTAGCGAGAGGGATCAGTGAGTTCCTGCTGGAGACAGTCGGGGAAGCCGTCGCCGAGGTGATCCTCACCCTGCTCGCTTGCGCCCTGCTCGTCGGACTGGCTCTGATCGTCTACCTGAGCTGGTCATTCAGCCCGCGCCTGACCGTGGCGGCGGCCGGGCTGCTCAGCCTGTTCCTCGCCCACGGCGCCTGGGAGCTCTTCCGCGATCCCGCGAAGGGCCGCGGTCATCGGGCCCTTGCCGCCGCGACCACGGCAGGGTTCACCCTGACCGCCGCGACCGCCGTGTTCCTGCTGTTCTACGGAACAGGATGCGGCTGCATGTGAAAGCAGTTCCTTGCCGCAGGGCTCGTCGCCACACCGACTGAGCTGCTCGACAGTACTCAGACTGGCCAACTATCGCGCTCTGCGAGTGGGCGGCGGGGTGTCATCGAGTGGGCTGCAGAGGGTTCGTGGTGTGGGTGTGCTGGCAGGGGGTGTGGGGGTGGGGGCGTGGTGGCTGTCGCGGGGTCCGCCGGCGGACCCGCCGTCCACGTCCGCAACCGCCCCCGTGGAAGGAAACAACGGTTCGTTGTTTCCTTCCACGGGGGCGGTAGCATGCCGGTATGGCAGCTGAAGCTCATGGCCGGGCCCGCGCGCGGCTGTCCGCGGTTGCGGAGGATCCGGCCGGCAGATGGGGTCCGGCGCATCAACTGGAACAGGACGCTGCGCTGCTGGGGCGTCTGCTGGCGGCCGCCGCAGAACACCGGCAGGACGGTGGGCAGCGTCCGGACGTGAGTGCTGACGAGGTGGCCGCTGGGCTGAGTCTGTTCGAGGAGATGCGTGTGGCACTGGACCGGCTGGAGACGCAGGTTGTCATCGAGGCCCGGCGCCGGGGTATGGACTGGCGGCAGATCGCCGGGCATCAGGGCCTGAATTCCTCCCAGGCGGCTTCCCAGCGCTACCAGCGGCTGGTGACCCGCCTGGAGGAGATCCGTCAGGGTGTCCGGTAGAGGAGCGCAACAGATGACAGACCAGCCGCAGCCCTTGCTCACCGCCGTCGACGCGCTGCTCGCCGCCGTCGACGACGGTGACGTGCTGCCGGTCCTGGACGAGCGGGTCCGCCTGCGTGAGGCGGCCGGACTGACCCAGGCCGCCGTCGCACAGGCCCTCGGCGTGCGTGTAGCCAGCATCCAGGCATGGGAGACGGGCCGCGCCGAACCGAAAGCCGAACGCCTCGAGGCCTACCGCAGACTCCTGGAGGGCCTGTCCCGGCGTTTCCCGGCGTCCGCCGCGCCGTCCGGCCACAGTGAGGCCCCGCCGCGGCCGGACCCGGGCGCCCCCTCGCCGTCCGCACCTGCCGCCCCGCCGTCCCCGTCGGCCGCCGCGCCGACGGCACCGTCCCGCCCGGCGGCGCCCGGCAGACAGCCGGCGGCGAGGCGCGGGGAAGGGAAGCAGAGCGCTGCCTCCCTCCACACCGCCCCGGCCGGTGGCACCGATCCGCGGTTCGAGAACGGCCCGTTGGCGGTCGTCGATGTAGAGGACGGGCAGGTACGGGCGTACTGCACGGGCGGTCTGGTCCTGGACGTGCCCGCCAAGAGCCTTGCGGCCCTGGTGGACTGGACCCTGGCGGAGGCGAGGCTCGGGCAGCCGAAGCTGTCCGGGCCGGGCAAGGACGCCGACCCGCTGCTCGTGCTCACCGAAGCCGCTCTGCACCGCTACGGCCTGCCCGTCACGCTCACGGACGAGGAGCGGCTCGCCGGCCGGATTCCGGAGGGCCACAAGGTCGTCAAGCAGCTGGTCCGCGCGGAGTGGAAGCTGACGAAGCGCGGGTTCGGCCCGTGGGCGCGGATCTACCGCCCGGCCAAGAGCTCGGACCGCCAGTGCGTGCAGCTGTGCATCCCCTCCTGGCACGCGCTGGACACTCGGCACTGGGGCCACGCGGAGCAGCTCCCGCCGGCCGAACTCGCCCGCGTCCTGGGCGTGTACGCATCGAGGGTGATGACGCCGCGCGGTTCGACCGCCGTCACCGGCCTGGAGCTGATGACCGCCCTACACCCGCCGACCCGCGCCTCCCAGCCGGACGCGGCAGGCAAGCGGCACTCCGAGCGCAACCCCGGCAGTCTGGGCCAGGACCCGGTCGACTGCGCGCCCTGCGAGGCCCCCGACGGCCACCCGCTCCTGGCGGACCTGCCGCGCTTCCACGTCCGCGGCCCGGCGGAGAAGCTGTTCGAGGAGGCCTACGACTGGGCCCGGCCCATGACCGACGACGAATGCATGCTGCGGCACCTGGTCGGCATCGACGTCAACATGGCCTTCGCCGCCGGCGCCAACGGTCTGACCGTCGGCTTGGGAGCGCCCACCCGCGTCGAGCGACCGGTGTTCGACGCGAAGCTGCCGGGCTCGTGGCTGGTGGACCTCTCCCATGTCGACCTGTCGCGGGTGAAGGCGGGCAAGGAGTGGGTGGAGCTGGACGCCTCGCTGTTGCCCAGCCCGTTCACGCCGAAGGGCGAGCATCCTGAGGGCCCGGCCTGGTACGCGACGCCCACCGTCGCGTACGCGACGGAACTCGGCTACGAGGTACGTCCGATCGAGGCGTGGGTCCGGTACGAGAACGGCCGCTACCTGGACGGCTGGTACCAGCGGCTGCGGGATGCCTACCTCGCCACGATGTCCGACCTCGGCGTCGACGCCGACCGCGCGCCGGACGACTTCCTCGCCGCGATGGCCGACTACAAGACCCGTGATCCCGAGCTGGCGATCGTCGTCGCGGCGATCAAGGCGACGGTCAAGGGCGGCCTGGGCAAGCTCCGCGAGCGCCCCCGGGGCGAGGGCTGGAAACCCGGGCAGCCGTGGCGCGCCCTGTCCCGGCCCACATGGCGGCCGGACATCCGCGCGGCGGTCATCTCCCGCACCCGCACCAACCTGCACCGCAAGATCGTCAAGCACGCGGCGTTCACCGGCCAGTACCCCATCGCGATCCTGTCCGACTGCGTCGTCTACGCGTCCGCCGGGCCCTCGCCGCTCGACTTCCTGCCCTACCGCGACGGCAAGCCGCTGCCCGGTGGCTTCAAACTGGGCGTCAACCCGGGCCTGGTCAAACACGAGGGCACGCAGAGCGTCCTGTGGGGTGAGGAGGTCCGCGAGCGGTTCGACGCCCCGGAGCTGAACCTCGCCCGGTACATCAAGGACGGCACCGTCACCGACGCCGACAGCGGAGAGTAGGAGCCGGCGATGAGCCTGTTCGGGGACGGCCTGGACGCCGCCGTGCAGAAGGCGTTCACCCGCCCGGCGCCCAAGAGCGCGGGCGCGCAGATGCGGTACCTGGTCAAGCAGCTCAAGGGCACCAAGGCGGTCGCCCAGATGCTGCGGGTCTCCCAGCGCACCGTCGAGCGCTACGTGAAGAACCAGATCAGGAGACCCCGTCCCGACCTCGCTGCCCGTCTGGAGCGCGAGGTGAAGGCCCGGTGGCAGCCGCAGGTCCGCGCCAGGGCCCGGCAGCAGGCGGCGACCACCGGCGGCATCGTCATCGACACCCGCGCCCGCATGGGCTACACCGCACCGATCGGGTCCACGGACCAGGACCGCATCCGTCACCTGACCGTAGCCCTGCCGCCGCAGTACGCCGCCCGCCTCTTCGAAGCCCAGGAAGCCGGCGCCGGCGACGCCGGACTCCAGGAGATCGCGGCCGAAGCACTCAAGGAGGTGTACTTCCAGGACGGCGGCCGCCGCGCCGGCTCCCTGGAGGAGGTCCGGTTCACGGACATCGAGCACCTGGAGTTCGACCTGTAGGCGGGCTGTTACTGAGGTGGAACTTGTGGTGTCGCCTGAGGCAAAGGTTGTTGGTCGGATCACCCGCAGGCCAGCAGCCTGACTGGGTGTCGCCCACGGCCAGTCATGGAGGACCCCCGCGAGGACCGGGCGAGACCCCGGTCCTGGTCGAACCGGGATCTCCCGCAGGTTGACCTTCCCGGGAAACCGACTTCCGCACCTCATTCAGGGGCGGGGCCTCGCGCAGGCCTGTCGTCTGTGCTCCGCCGGGCTTCGGGGAGCACGTCAGGGCGCGCCGGGCGCTCGTCGGACGCGTTACCTGGGCAGGGGGATCCCGCTGCCGACGGGGTCACGACCAGGACCTCGTCCGAGGAAGTCCAGACACGTCGTTCCGCCTTGCCGGGGGCGAGACGTACGTCGACATCCCGGCGCGGGGTGCATGCGTCGTGCGCTCGATACCCGATCGCGCACTCCCCACGCCTGAGGGCGGAAGCCACCACGGTGGCGAACGACGCCGCCCGGCCGGGAAGCACGTAGTGCGAGGCCGGGCGCAGGGCCAGGGCACCACCCCGTGCGGCGAAGAGCTCTTCGAACACAGCGGCCATGCCGATGTTCTGCGCGATCCGGGTCATGACCAGGGAGGTCAGCTCGCCGCGCACAACGGCGTCCGCCTCCGAGCCCAGTGGAGCGAGCATCCGGCCCCGATGGTCGTTGAGTTCGGCGACGACGGGCAGGGCCCGGCCCGTCTCCTCCTCGACGGCCCTCAGGGCCAGCAGCGTGAGCAGGAGCTGGTCGTCGGGTCGGGCCAGGTGTGGTCCGACGTCCGGTCCGAGCACGATCACACTGTCGTAGCCGAACAGGTCGAGTGCACGAAGGGTGTCGGGTCGGGTCGGTTCCCCGACGTGGTACGCCACGGTGACCCTTCCGTCGCCGGTGGGGTCCGCGGGCCCCGCGGTCACCGATCCGTCGTCGGAACCGGTGACGACGTGCAGGTGTGAGCCCGGCTGCGCGGTGCGGCTCAGCAAGTCCAGGACCAGTGGAGCGCGACGGTTCCACCCCAGCAGCAACGTCTTCGACGGAGCCCGCTGTTGGTCCTGCGGGACCGCCATGACGGTGAGATCCACAGCGGTGCCCTCCTGCTTCGGAAGAGGCGGCCGATCGTCCCGCGCGACGACGATCAAACGGTCCCCAGTGCCACATCGTGCGCTGGACGCCGGTGTGAGCAGGGCACGACCGTCGGCCGCCAGGTACCCGACGGCACAGACCTCCTCGTACCGCAGCGAAATCTCCGCGAACGTCAGCCCCACGGCGTCCGGTGCGTGGACAACGTGCAACTCGGCGCCCGCGAGATCGAGGAGGTCCTTCAGCGCGGCCACCAAGCCGGGGTGCCGGGCGGCCTGGACGAGCAGCCGCGCCGTCGTGGACTCGACGTCCAGGACGACGCCCCGGGGGCCGGCAGCGAGCCGGGCCGCAGTCAGGAACCGTTCGTCCCGCACGGCGGCCACCACCGGCGGGCCCGCCTCGGAGCCGAGCAGCGTTCCCAGGGCCAACAGGACCCGGACCACTTCCGCGTCGGCGGCGTCGTCGTCGCCCGGCAGCACCAGGACGGAGTGCGCCGCGGCCGGGGACAGCAGCGTGAGGCTGGCCGGGTCGGTCGGCGCGCCCGTACGGCAGACGACGCGTACTCCGCGCGTCACCCCCAGCGCGACGTTCAAGTCCGAGGCCATCGCGGCGGAGTCGCGATCGGCGAGCACGGCGACGGCTCCCCGCACCCTGCCGGCCTGGGTGACGACCATCTCACCGACGACGGTGAACACCTGGTCGGACCAGCCGAGCACCACCGCGTGCCCCTTCTCCAGCACCGTGGACCGGCCCCGTCGCAGTTCCTCCAACCGGTCACCCAGCCCGGTCGTGATCACACCCACGAGCGTGGAGACACACAACAGAGCGATCAATCCGAGAAACACCGACAGGAGCATGCGGAGCGGCGCGCCGGTCACCCCTCCGAGGCGGAGGGTCTCGGCGCTCGTACGCCACACGGCGACGAGCCGCTCCGAGAGGGAGCGGGGCGCCCGCGGGTCGGTCCACACCAGGAGCGTGCTGACGGGAACGACGATCGCCAGACAGCAGGCCGCCAGCCACCCGAGCAATGCCCCCGTGCTTCGGGCCAGTGTCCGGTCGAAGACATAACGCGCTCGGTGTCGCCATGGAACCGGCCGCTGGCGCCGCATCACGTGAACCCCCTACTGCCCCGCCCACCGCGTGAGCCATCAGCGGAAGAGTGCTGACGCGAGGGTCGCGACACACCGTGCCGCGGGGATATTCACCCATTAGGGAATGACATGGCGGGTCACGGTTCCGAACAGTGCGCCCCGTGTCACGCCGCGCCGTTCACTGTCCACCGACATCGGCGTGCGCCCGGGCGTCACCAGGAAACGGCCGCCGCAGCCATCCTGGGATCTGCTCAGGCGACCGGCACAGGACCAGCCTCGTCTCCACCAGGCGCGCAGAGCGGGCCGCTGCGCGAGCTCGGCCTGCTTGGGGCGGCGCCCGCGGTCGCAGGCGATTGCGTCGGCCGTGGCGGCTCGGTAGCGGTTACGGCCTCCGGTGCGGGAGATCTCGCGGGAGACGGTCGAAGGAGATCGGCCAAGCCGCTTGGCCGGCTGCCGGGCTGATTCCCCGGCGGCGATGCCGCGAGACATCTCCTCGCGCTCGCTACCGCTCGGATGCCGCTCTGACCGCGTCTGCAGGGCGAGACGGACACCGCGGCGAGGCCCCGTGCCCTGCTCTCGCCTCAGCTCCCCCGTTCTGGCTCGGGGCCGGCTCATCGGCACGGTGGAACGCTGACGGACGTCGAGTCCGTCGTGCGGGTGCCGCGAGCACGCGGGGAAAATGTGCGGGCGCTATTTCCCGGCTTCGGTCGCCGGGGCGCTCATGGCAGCGGTCAGGAAGGTGATCGCCCAGCTGCGGGCGGCCCGGCCGGTCGCGGCTGGGCATGTGGGGGTCGGCTGGTGATGGGCCTCGACGCGGTCCACGGCCGTCACGGCGAGGACTCCCCGCAGTCGAAACAGCAGCTCGGGCGCGGTGAGGCCGGGCAGCGCGCGGGCGAAGGCCGTCAGGTAGCGCTCGCGAACGGCGGCGTCGTCCGGGCCGGTCCAGCCGCGGGCCTCCTCGGCGGGATCGCTGAGGATCGTCATGATCAACCGGGACGCGTGTACTCCGCGGTCGCCATCGGTGGGCATGTCGTCGAACAGAGGACCCGCGAAGGCCTCTACGAGATCGGCGACCCGCGGCTCCCCGGCCCTCGCGAGAAGCTCGTCGAGCCGGGTGCGCTGGGCGTTGGTGATCGGATCGATCACGCGGCGGACGACCGCGGCCATGAGGTCCGCCTTCGACCCGAAGTGGTAGGCCACCGCGGCCAGGTTGGCTCCGGC
This sequence comes from Streptomyces rubrogriseus, assembly GCF_027947575.1. Lineage (NCBI taxonomy): Bacteria > Bacillati > Actinomycetota > Actinomycetes > Kitasatosporales > Streptomycetaceae > Streptomyces > Streptomyces rubrogriseus. The sequence continues at coordinate 4,195,788 of NZ_CP116256.1, forward strand.
GAGGCCGGTGATCGCGCGGACCGAGGTTCCGCTGTAGCCGTTCTCGGCGAAGAGGCGTTCGGCGGCATCGAGGACTTTGGTCCGGGTATCGGTCTGCACCATGTCCCGTACTATACAAACGATCGATTGAAACGAACGTTTGACCAATTCGGATGTGATCGCATGAAACTGCTCGTCTACGGCGCCGGGGTGTGCGGGAGCCTGCTCGCCGCCCACCTGTACGAGGCCGGGCGTGATGTCACACTCCTCGCCAGGGGCCCCCGTCTGGCCTCCCTGCGCCGGTACGGCGTGCAGCTCGCCGAGGAGGACAGCCCTGCCGTCCGGCAGGTGCCGGTCCCGGTCATCGAGGACCCGGCAGGCGGATACGACCTCGTCATCGTCACCGTCCGCACCCATCAGGTCGACGCGGTGCTGGAATCGCTGGCCGGTGTCGACGGCGACGTCCTGTTCCTCCACAACTGGGCCGCCGGTGCGCAGCCGCTGGAAGCAGCGATCGGCCGCGGGCGTGTTCTGCTCGGATTCCCCCCGGCTCTGGCCGGCGGCACCATGGACGGCGACGTGGTCCGCCACCGGGCGCTCAGCTTCATGGCCGGCCGGGTCCCGATGCCGATCGGTGAGCCCCATGGGCGCACCACCCCGCGGTCGGAACGGATCGTCCGCGAGTTCCGCGCCGCGAACATCAAGGTCAAGGCCGAGCCACGGATGGACGCCTGGCTCAAGACCCACGCCGCGTTCGAGATACCGCTCGGCCGGGCGGTGCGCGCAGCAGGCGGGCCGGCAGCGCTGGCCGAGGATGGGGACGCCGTAGGCGGCATGCTCCGCCTCATGCGGCATGGCATGGCCGCCATGCCGACACCACCGGTCCCGCGCGTGTTCGGCGCACTGCAGACCCTGCCGGAAGGCATGCTCGTCGCCTTGCTGCGGCGCTTCCTGCGCAGCAAGACCGCCGCACGCAGCGCACTCAACGACACCTCCCCCTCGGCGACAGCCGAACTGGATCGACTGGCCGAACAGCTCCGCGCCCTGGCAGGGGCTCCGTAGGCATCACCGTCGTGGCTGGCCACGACTGGAGCGTCGGGCTCGCCCGGCGAGCGACACGGGACGACCCGGCCCACCGCGAGGAACGGGCCGGGTGCTGTGCGCCGCGGGTCGGCAGGTGCGCCGGCCCGGGCGGTCGGGGGTGTGGGGCGCCGTGGCCGGCCTGTGCCGGGGGAGCGGTGCACCGCCGCCATCCAGCGGTGCGCCGCTTCCCAGGAGCAGGCCGACCCCGTCGGTCCCGTCGGGCGGGCCCCGGTCAGGCCGGGTCCGTCACCTGACGCTTGGTGGCCAGGACCACCAGCCCGCCGATCACGGCGACGCCCATCAGGACCGCGCCGAAGATCGTGGCGCCGTTGGTCAGGCCCACGGCGTCGCTGAGGTAGCCGGCGGACACGGGCAGCACACCGGCCGGGACGTATCCGCCCACGTTCAGCGCGGCGTTGGTCTCCGCCAGGCGCTGCGGCGGGATGCTGGAGTTGAGCAGCGACAGTCCGCCGAGCCGGCCCATGCCCTGGCCGGCTCCGGCCAGCAGGGCGGAGAGGATGAGCACCGCCACCGCCGGCGAGGAACATCACGAGAGCACGAAGGACGTGGCGGTGATGCCGGGCGCGAACACCCCAATTCCAAGGGCGAGTTGACGACCGTCGCCCTGCGGCACGCCCGGCACCCGCACCCGGGCGCCCTTGGTACGCACCTCGGGACGGCGCACCGGCATCCGCAACACGCAGGGCACCGCGGTGATCAGAAGCGCGGCCTCGACGACGAAGACGGTGACGGTCGGTCCGGGCACCGTCTCGGAGAGCACGCCGGCGAGCAGCGGGCCGAGCCCCGCGCCGAAGACCATCGCGTACCGAGGCCACGGGGCTCGGCGACGTGTGCTCGACGAGGCTGCCCGCCACCGCTCTTGACCTGGAGCGCGCTCCAGATTCGAGTATGGGCGGCATGAACATCACCAGCCCTCAGATCGTCCTCGGGACGATGGACTTCGGCACCCGTATCGCTTCCGACCATGCCTTCGCGGTCCTCGACTCTTTCGTCGCCGGAGGCGGTGTCTGGCTCGACACCGCGAACTGCTACTCGTTCTGGAGCGACCCCAGTGGCGTCGGCGGCGCCAGCGAGCGCGTCATCGGCGCGTGGCTCAGGGCCCGCCCCGGCGCGCGCGACGCGGTGCGGATCGCGACGAAGGTCCGGCAGAACCCGCTCGTCCCGCACTCCTGGCCCCAGAGCGCCGAGGGGCTCTCCGCCCGCGCCGTCCACGACGGCGTGGAAGCGAGCCTGGAGCGTCTCGGCGTCGATCATGTCGATCTGCTCTGGGCCCACGCGGAGGACCGCACGGTGCCGCTGGAGGAGACGGTCGGTGCGTTCGGCGAGTTGGTCGCGAAGGGAGTGGCTCTGCGGGTCGGGGCGGCGAACCATGCTGCCTGGCGCGTCGAGCGTGCCCGGTCGTTCGCGCGGGACCAGGGCGTGGAGCCGTGGACGGCCCTGCAACTGCGCCACTCGCTCGTCCAGCCACGCCCGTTCGCTCCCGTCCCCGAGGCCGGCCACCGCATGCTCACCGCCGAGGATCTGGACCTCGCCCGGTCGGAGGGGCTCGCCGTATGGTCGTACAGCTCGCTGATGTGGGGTTCTTACGTACGCGCGGACAAACCCCTTCCGCAAACCTATGATCATCCCGGGAACACCCGGGTGCTCGCGGTCCTGGACGACGTCGCGGGCGAACTCTCCACCACACGGAATCAGGTCGTCCTCGCATGGCTGATGCGGCAGGGGATCGATCCCATCGTCGGCGCGAGCCGGGCGGAGCAGATCGAGGAGGCACTCTCCGCCCGCAGCGTGCGGCTCGACGACGAGCACTTGGCGCGCTTCGCCGAAGCGCGGTAGCGACGGTCACAGAGGGAACCCCCATGACGACACTCACCCCGGCGGCAACGGCCGACCGCACCGGCGTCTCCATCGACACGCTGCGCTACTACGAGCGCGAAGGGCTCATCGGGCCGATCGGGCGCTCCGCCGGCGGGCGCAGGCAGTACACCGAGGACGACGTCTTCTGGATCGGCATGGTCACGTGCTTCCGCGAGGCCGGCCTCGGAATAGCGGCCCTGCGGGAATTCGTCGCCATCCTGCGCGCCGATCATTCTCCGCAGGACCGGGTCGCCTTCCTCCGCGAGCGGCGCGCCGCTCTGGAGGAGCGGGTGGTGGCGCTGCGTCGGGCCATGACGGTCCTCGACGAGAAGATCGCCTACTACAGCTGAGTGCGGGGGAGCCCTCGCATTCAGCCGGCGATCGGCCGACTGCGTTGTTCCCCGGCCTGGTGCCGAGGCCGGGCGCATCACGTCGTCGATCAGCGCGCCGTGGCTGACAAGCCGAACGTCGCACCAGGCCAGGAACGAACAGGGCAGCCGAGCTGCTCAATCGCGCTTCGAAGAAGCGTCGGTCGCAAGCTTCCACATCTCGTAGTTCCCGCATTCTGCCGTGATCTCAGCCGTCGCCTGAGCCGCGGCGAAGAAGTCGTCGGTCAGCGGCGAGGTGCGCGACGCCGCCATTGCGACGAATACCTGGTCGGGAGCCAGGTCCGGGACGGGCACGTAGCTGATGTCCGGACGTGAGAAGAACACCGTCTCCGAACGCCCCACGAACGAGATGCCGTGGCCGGCCGCGACGTGCTCGAGCTTCTCCTCCACGCCGCGCACCCGGAGTCCGGAGTCCGGGTGCGGGCGCCGGGTGGGCTGCGTGTTCGCGTCGGCATGCCAGATCAGCGGCTCACCGGCCAGGTCGGCCTCGGTGACCTGATCCTTGCCGGCCAGCCGGTGATCGGCGGGCAGCGCCACCATGAGGGGCTCGGTGTAGAGCAAAGTCAGGCGCAGGCCCGTCTCGTCGATGGGCAGCCGCACGTAGGCGACGTCGACGCGGCCGTCGAGCAGCATCGGCGCCTGGTCGTCCCATTCCATGCGCTGCACGTCGACGACCACGTCCGGATGCTGCGCCTCGAACACCCGCGTCGCGGGGATGACCGGGATGCCTGCCCGGAAGCCGACCACCAGTCGCTGGCCGCCGCGTTCTGCCACGGAGACTCGGCGCCGGACCGCGTGCGCGGAGGCGAGCAGCGGGCCCGCGTCGTCCAGCAGCTGTCGGCCCGCGGCGGTCAGCGTGACGCCGTGACTGTCCCTCGTGAACAGCGAGGCGCCGAGATCCTGTTCCAGTGCGCGGATCTGCCGGCTGAGCGCCGGTTGCGCGATGTGCAGCTCATCGGCGGCGCGGCCGAAGTGCAACCGGTCGGCGACGGCGACGAAGTAGCGCAGCTTGCGCAGGTCCAGATCCACGGGGCCTCCCGGTCCGGCAATGCCTTAAGGGTATCACCGCGGTTGAAACAGGTCTTGGACACGCGATCAGGCCGGTGACATTGTCTATTGGGCCGGGGCAATCCGGTTCAAGAAATTCGGGATCGGCGTTTGGTGTCAGGGTCCAAAATCAGAATGAGCGCATGCGCGTCGATTATTTGGCCCTTTCTTTTCCGTTTCGGAAATTCATCAATTCAAAGGAGTGGTCGTGGGAAAGCTCGATGGCAAGGTAGCGGTGATCACCGGTGGGTCCACCGGCCTGGCACTGGCCGGGGCCAAGCTGTTCGTCGAGGAAGGAGCGCATATCTTCATCCAGGCCCGGCGGCAGGAAGCCCTGGACGGGGCCGTCAAGCTGATCGGCCGCAATGTCACCGCCGTCCAGGGTGACGCGTCCGATCTGGACGACCTGGATCGCCTGTACGACCGTCAAGCGGGAGAAGGGCTCGATCGACGTGCTGTGGGCCAGCGCCGGGTTCGGCGAACCCGGCGTCCTTGGCGAGATCACCGAGGAACAGTTCGAACGCTCCTTCTCGCTCAACGCGCGCGGCACCCTGTTCACCGTGCAGAAGGCCCTGCCGCTGATCAACGACCACGGCTCGATCCTCATGACCGGTTCCAACGCCTCCCTCGGCGCCTTCCCCGGCTGGAGCCTCTACGCGGGCAGCAAAGCCGTCCAACAGGCGTGGGCTCGCGTGTGGCTCAACGAGCTGCGCGACCGCAAGATCCGGGTCAACGTCCTGACCCCCGGACAGGTCGCCACCGCCAAGCAGGAAGAGCTGTTCGACGAGGCGACCAGGGCTTCGTTCGAGTCCCTCATTCCCCGCGGAACGATGGGCCGCCCCGAAGAGATCGCCAGCATCGCCCTGTTCCTCGCCTCCGACGACTCCAGCTACGTCAACGGCCTGGAACTTGTCGCCGACGGCGGCACGACCGCCATCTGAACCAGACCCGACCGAGTCATGGCGGCGCCTGAGGGACAGGCGCCTCGCGAACAGAAAGAGGCACGGCTCATGAGCAGCATCACCTTCATCGGTGCGGGGAACATGGCCCGCACGATCGGCACGCGCGCGGTGGCGGGCGGCAACACCGTCGAGATCATGGCACGCGATCAGTCCAAGGCCGACGCCCTGGCCAAGGTTCTGGGCAACGGCACCACGACAGGTGAGTGGGGCTCCGTTCCGGCCGGGGACATCGTCATCACGGCCGTGTTGTACGCCGGTGTCGTCTCCACCGTCGCCGAGTTCGGAGAGGCACTCGCGGGCAAGACCATCGTCGACATCAGCAACCCCTTCAACGCCGCGTTCGACGGCCTGGCCCACAGCGAGCCGACGTCCATCGCGCAGGAGGTAGCCAAGGTCGCCCCGGCCGACGCCAAGGTCTTCAAGGCCTTCAACACCATCTTCCGCGGCGTCCTGGAGAACGGCCGGCCCGACGTCTTCTTCGCCGGCGACGACCTGCAGGCCAAGGCGGACGTGGCGGCATTCATCGAGAGCCTCGGACTGCGCCCGATGCACGTAGGTGGTCTGAAGATGGCGCACTGGCTGGAGGGGGCGGGCCTGCTCACAGTAGGCCTCGCGGGCAACGGAGTTGGCCACCGAGACTTCGCCCTCGGCGTCAACGAAGTCGACGGCTGAGCGCCCTCGTCCGCGCACTCGAGGGCTGCGGCTCTGACGCTCTGTGGGTCGGCGATCGCCTGGTCACGCCCGTCGATGAAGAAGTGGGCGCAACTACCTGACCCGAGGCCCGCAGACGGGCCGCCCCTTCGGCCCCGTGCTGCTGTTGACCGTCGCCGCGGCGGCGACCAGCCGGGTGCGCCTGAACACCAGCACACTCAGCACGGTCTACTACGAGCCGCCGCACCTGGCCCGGCAGTTGACCACGCTCGACGTGCTCGGCGACGGCCGCCTCGGCGTCGGTGCGGGGCTGGGGTGGATGAAGCAGGAGTACGGCTCCGCCCGCAACGCGGACTGGCAGCGGCGCGGCAAGATGCTCGATGACACGCTGGCGCTCTTGCAGGCGTGGTGAACGACCAATCCCGTGTCCTGAGACAGCGAGTTCTTCACCATGCCACCGGTCCACACCGGTCGAGCGGCTGAAGCGGTACGCCGACTCCGGCGTCGGCGAGGCGTACTTCGATGCCTTCGCGATGTTCACCAGTCTTGACCAGCCGCTCGACTTCGCCGCCCAGGTGATCGAGGGCATCGGCCGACTGTGACCCGCCAAGAAACGTTCACTCAAGAAACGACCACCAAGAAGGAGAGCATTCACCATGAGCAGCATCAGTTTCATCGGCCTCGGGGGCATGGCCCATGCCGTCGCCGCCCGCGCGGTCTCGGGCGGCCACTCCGTCGAGCTCATCGGCCGCGACCCGGCCAAGGCCAAGGGCCTGGCATCCGAACTCGGCGCCGGTGCCACGGCGGGGACCTTCGGCGCGGTCCCCGAGAGCGACCTCGTCGTCCTCGCCGTGCCGTACACCAGCGCTGTGCCGGTCGTCGCCCAGTACGGAGACGCCCTGGCCGGCAAGGTCATCATCGACATTTCCAACACCTTCAACGCCGACACCACCGGGCTCGTAACCCCCGACGGCACATCGGGTGCGCAGGAGATCGCCAAGGCGGCCCCGGCGAGCGCGCACGTCGTGAAGGCGTTCAACACCGTCTTCGGCCACGTCCTGGTCCAGGAACGACCGTTGGACGTGCTCTTCGCCGGAGACGACGAGGGCGCCAAGGCGAACGTGTCGGCGTTCATCGAGAGCCTCGGACTGCGCCCGCTCGATGTCGGCGGTCTGGAGATGGCTCGCTGGCTGGAAGGGATCGGGCCGCTGCTGATGGGCCTGGCCCGCAACGGCGCGGGCACCTTCGACATCGCCCTCAACGTCGACCTGCCCGGCTGAGTGCACCCCACACCCACCGCTTCTTCGGCCGCGTCACTCACGCCACATCACTCACGCCGCGTCATTCACAAGGAGGAGTAACGTGCACGTCTTCGTCACCGGCGGGACCGGCCACTCCGGCTCGCACATCATTCCCGAACTCGTCGCCGCGGGGCACGAGGTCACCGGCCTGGCCCGGTCGGACACGGCCGCGGCGACCCTGTCCGCGCTCGGCGCGAAGGTCCGCCGCGGCGACCTCCGGGATCTCGACGGGCTCAAGGAGGCGGCCGTGGACTCCGACGGCGTCATCCACGTCGCGCACAGGCAGGACCTGCTTCCGTCCGGCGGGATCGACGCCGTGGCCGCCGCCGAGCTCCCGATCGTGCTCGCCTACGGCGAGGTACTCGCGGGAACCGGAAAGCCACTGGTCGCGGCGGGGAGCATCGGCTCGCCCGGGACCGGGCGGAACCTGGGCCGACCGTCCACCGAGGAGGATCCCGCCCTCCCCGTCGGCGATGAGCACAAGGGCACCCTGCGGGCCCGTAACGTCGTCGAGACCACGATAATCGGCCTCGCCGAGCGGGGAGTCCGGTCTTCCGTCGTACGGATTGCCAACATCGCGCACAGCACGGCCGATCGTGCCGGCTTCCTCCCCACCCTGATCGCCCTGGCGAAGGAGAAGGGCTTCGCCGGGTACCCCGGAGACGGCACGAACCTGTGGAACGCCGTACACATCCGCGACGCCGCTTCCCTGTTCCGCCTGGCGCTGGAGAAGGGCCCGGCCGGCAGCTACTGGCACGCGGTCGAGGACGGGGGCATCCCGGTCCGCGAGATCGCGGAGGCCATCGGCGACCGCCTGGGCCTGCCCGCGGTGAGCGTGCCCCTGGACGAACTGATGCTGCCGGGACACTTCGGGTTTCTCACCAACATCGTCACGCGGAGCTACCCGACGTCCAACCTCATCACCCGCAAGACCCTCGGCTGGGAACCCGCGCAGCCCGGCCTCCTCGCCGACCTGGACAACGGCCACTACTTCCCGTCAGCCGACGTCCCCGCAATCTGATGACCACTGTGGGATTCATCGGAAGCGGGGCCATCGGTAGTACGATCGCGCGGCTCGCCGTCGCGGCCGGACACCAGGTCGTGCTCAGCAACTCGCGCGGTCCCGGGTCGCTCGCGGACACGGTGGCGGAACTGGGCCCCCAGGCGTCGGCGGGGACGAGCGAGGAGGCCGCGGCGGCCGGTGACATCGTCGTGGTGACGGTGCCGGTCGCGGCCTTCCCCGCCATGCCCCCCGCGCGGCTGGCCGGGAAGACGGTCATCGACACGTGCAACTACGGGCCCGAGCGCGACGGGCACATCCCCGAGCTTGACGACACGTCGCTCACCTCGAGCGAGCTGCTGCTGCGATACGTCCCGGACGCCATGCTCGTGAAAGCTTTTAACAACATCTACTTCAAGCACCTGCTGTCGCTCGCCCGTCCGGCGGGGGCGGCCGACCGCTCATACCTGCCGATCGCCGGGGACTCCGGGCCGGCGAAGGCGGCAGCCACCGAATTCATCGATTCCATCGGGTACGGCGTGGTGGACGCGGGCCTCCTGGCCGACAGCTGGCGGCAGGCGACGGGCACACCGGTGTGGGGGACCCCGTACGGGCCGCCCTCGAACGAGAAGGGCCGGCCGACCGGCCCGGACGTCATCCGCGCGGCACTGGCCGCCGCAACGCGATAACCGCACGTCGGCGCGTGCCGCAGTATGGCCCGGTCGCGATCATGCTGCGCCGACTGCCACCGATGCGGAGACTGCATCAAGGACGCCTGGGTGAGGACGAAGTCGTCGGTTAACCGGGACGCCAGGTCGCCGCCCGAGTCGCTCCAGGCTCGGTACATCTCGACGAGCGAGGCCAGCAGGCCGGTCGGGGAGTCGGACAGAGCGTGGGCCAGGGTGAGCGGGCGGGTGCTCTGCTGGTGCTGGTAGCCGCCCTCCTTCGCGCTCCAGGTGGCGACCTGGTCGAGGTAGGCCTGTTCGTCCAGGGTGAGGCTGGCGGCGTCGTACTCCTGGGGTGCGGCGACGGCGAGCAGATGGATGCAGGCCAGCGACTCCGCGTAGGCCCCCCCAGGCGCGAGGTGATCCCCGCGCCCAGGTCACCGCCGTGGGCGGCGTACCGGTCGAAACCGAGCTCGTCCCGCAGTAACCCGGTGGGCCCGTCAGACCGTGGTCGGCAGCGCGTTTTCCAGGAGGGTCTCTGCCGCTGTCCGCGCGTGCCGGCCGTAGTTCGACTCGCCCAGCACCATGGCGCGGCTGGCGGCGCCGTCCGCGAGGGTCACGAGTTGCTCGGCGAGGAGGGCGGGCTCGCGGCAGCCCAGTTCCGCTACCAGGTCGGTCACCAGCCGCACCATCAGCAGTTTCTGTTCGCGGGCGTAGGAGTGGACCGCGTTCCGGGGATCGGGGAACTCCGCGGCGGCGTCGATGAACGGGCATCCGCGCACGGGATCCGTGCCGGTCGGGGGCGGGTCGAACAGCGCGAGGATTCGCTCCTTGGCGGGGATGTCCTCGCGTGCCAGCACGCCCTCCAGGGTGCGTCCCGTCGAGGAGAGGTCCTTGAGGTGGGCGAGGACCAGCTCGTCCTTGGTCCTGAAGTGCGCGTAGAGGGTGCGCTTGGACACCGGCGCCCGCTCCGCGATCTGCTCCATGCCGGTCGCGTTGATCCCTTGGGCCGCGAACAGTCCGGCCGCGGCGGCCAGGATGCGCTCCCGCCCTCCTCGCCCCGGCCGTCGAGACGCCGTCGTCGTCGTGGTCATGACGTAAGTATACGCCGACGTTTACTTCGGAGGAGGTGGCTGGCTATAGTGGCCTTCAGGTAAACGGTTGTGTTTACTTTGGCGACCCTGAGGAGAGTTCCATGAGCGGACCGGTCTTCACCCGGACACGCACGGGCGAGGCACCCACCGGCGGGACACGGCCGGGCCGGACGCGAACGTCGGAGTACGCCGAGCAGCTGATCCGCGGGCGCCGCGCGACCCGCGCATTCCGTCCCCACCCGGTACCCGAGGACACTCTGCGCGAGGTCTTCTCCCTGGCCGGCACCGCGCCGTCCAATTCCAACGCGCAGCCGTGGCGGGTCGAGGTGGTCGGTGGCGCACGGCGAGACCGTCTGGCCGACGCCCTGCGAACGGCCCACGCCGAGCGACGCGTCACGGCCGACTACCCGTACTCCGAGGACATGTACGCCCCCGTCCACCAGGAACGGCGGGCCGCCTTCGGCGCCGGTCTGTACGGAGCGCTGGGCATCGGTCCCGGCGACCACGCGGCTCGCGCGGCCTACGACGCGGAAAGCCTGGGCTTCTACGGGGCGCCGCACGCCGCGTTCCTGTTCGTCACCGGTGACGGCGGGCCGCGCCTGGCCGCCGACGTCGGCGCCTACCTGCAGACGCTGCTGCTGGCCATGACCGGCTACGGCTTGGCCAGTTGCCCGCAGGGCCTGCTCAGCTTCTACGCCGACACCGTCCGCGATCAACTCGGAGTGGACGAGGGGAAGCTGCTTGTGGGTATCTCCTTCGGCTACGCCGACGAGGATGCGCCGGTAAACCGGGTCGCGACGGGCCGGGCGGACCTGGAGGCAACCACCACGTTCCACGCCTAGAGTCGGTCGGTCCCGAAAGCGCTGGTCACAGCCATTCGTTGAGGGCTGCGACCAGCACGGTCGACTCGTACGGGACGGCGAGGTTGTCGTACCTCGTGGCCACAGCGCGGTTCCGTTTCAGCCGATGGATCCCACACTCCACGGTGTGGCGTTCTTCGCAGTCGTCCTTGTAGCCGTCTTTGGCGAAGGCCGGCGGCTGGCGGCCGGCCGCCTCGGGAGCCGAGCTTTCTGTGGTTGCGTACATGGTCGGCCTTCTCCGGGATGGGTGCATCCGATCCTGCGTCTGCGCAGGTGGGAGCCGTTCGTGCGGGAGCCGTAGGCCTTGTCGGCACGGACCCTGTCCGGCGTGGTGCGCGGGCGTCCGGGGCCGGTGCGAGGCAGGCAGATATCTTCGAGGACGGGCTGGAACTGCGGCCAGAGCCAATTTCGGGGGCCCCGTCAACGACAGCTACTTCGACTCCCTGGCCGCGCGCGGGGCATCCTCAGTGCCCGCAGGACTCCCGCGCCAACTGGCTTTCCAGCGGGGCGGGGCCGTCCAGTCGGCCCGCGACGCCCTCGGTGAAGTACTCGCGAACAGACGTGATGGTGGTGGGAAGGAGCTTGCGGCAGCACGCGGCACCGTCTCAGACCCAGATGCGACCGTCGGGCGTACGGAAATCGACAAGGGTCCACATCGTGCAACCCCGGTCCATGATCGGAACGATGCCTGGCGGGAGGACGGTCTCGTCGCCGGGGTCTCCGGCGGGAGTGGCGAAACTGCGGTAGAGCTCGAGGATGTCCTCGCCATCGCAGAAGTAGTGGTCAGGGAGCGGGCTCAGTGAGGCGCATTCCCGGCCGTCGATGCCGAAACCGCCATTGGAGACCTCGGTATAGAGCCTGCGCAGGAAACGGGGCATCGGATGACCGATCTCCGCTTCGACGGCGGCGATCAAAGCGGGTGTGGCGACCGGTGCCAGGTTGCCGGCAGACGTCTGCTTCCTGATCACCGCGATCAATTCGTCCTCGGTCATGCTCGCCCCTCGGTTCATCGACTCACGGCTCAGCATGAGGCACGGGCACGCCGATAAGGAAGGAGAGTTCGATGTCCACCTGGCGCAGAGCGACGGCAAGGGGCGCTGGCCGGGCGATCATTCATCCCGCTAGCCGACCATTGTCAGTCTCAGCGCCAACGTCTGCACTGATGTTTCCCAAGGCCGTCCGTGCCGGGGGCTATGCGTCTAGAGTCTGTCTCTTGGAAGTGCGGTGCGCAGGGTGCTGCATGCCGGATCGATAACCTGTGTCGGCGTCGGCGGCATCGTGTGAAACTTCGGGCCATGACCTCACCTGAGCTCAGTGACCTGGACTATCTCCGGGAGATCGAGCGCCTCGCCAACCGTGTCAGTGTGGAGGCGTCCAACGAAGGATGGCTCTCGTTCCAGGCAGACCCGGATGAGGCGACACCGCTCCGGCTCAGCGTGAACGTGCTTGCTCGGGCTCTCCGCCACTACCACTTCGAGGGTGACGGCTGTCTGGACGAGGACCGGCCTCTGGTCCGCCTCGTCGGAGCCTCGGTGTTGAAGCCCGGGGCCATGCCGGCCGGGGTGGAGGAAACGTACGAGGAGGTGTGTGCACGGATCGGCGTCGCCCCCAGGCCGGAGGGCTGGGCACTGTGGAACACCTGGAGCGACGGGGACCTGAAGGTGACCATGGTGGTGTCCGCCGTCGAGACGACCGAGGGGCTGTTCGAGAACTGGGTGCGCGGGAGGGCACTCGACCCGGTGTCACCGCTGCCCTCCCAGATCGCCCTCGTCCGCCAGGGGTGGATAGGACCGATGACGTTCTCACCTCGTGGCGTCAGACGGACTGGCCTTGGCGGTCGGCCGCTGTCCTAGGCTCTGGCCCTCGGTCAGGGCCGTGTCCACATGAGAATCGCAGCGAGGTGCAGTGCGGCCTGGTAGGCGATGGCGAGCTTGTCGGTTCGCATGGCCGGATCACGCCACTGCTTGAGGCGATTGATGCACCGTTCGACGGCATTGCGCTGCTTGTATGCCTCAGCGTCGAAGCCGGGCGGGCGACCACCGGCGCGACCTCGCCGCAGTCGGTGACCGACCTGGTCGGTGGGCTGCGGGATCACGGCACGGATACCTCGCCGCCTGAGATGCGCACGGATCGCGCGGGATGAATACGGGCGGTCCGCCAGGACGACGTCCGGCCGGGTCCGCGGTCTTCCCGGTCCACCTCGCGGAACACGGATGCCTGCCATGACAACCTCGAAGGCCGGCGCATCGCCCGCTTGGCCCGCGGAGACGCGGAGGGTCAAGGTCGTGCATGGCTGTCGCTGACGAGGTGGACCTTCGTACTCGGGCCGCCGCGCGAACGCCCGAGCGCATGGTCATCGGGCTCGGCCCGAAATGGCGCCCCTTTTTCCTGGCTCCGGCGGCGTGCTGGTGAGCCCGGCAGACGGTGGAGTCCACCGACACGGTCCAGCCGACGTCCTCAGCACCGTCGGCCGCTGCCAGGAGCGCGGCGAGGATCCGTTCCCAGGTGCCGTCCACGGCCCACCTGAGCAACTGTTTGTGAGCGGTCTGGAATTGAGCCCAGCTCGTCCGGCAGGTCCCGCCAGGGCGAGCCGGTGCGGTACTTCCACGCGATGGCCTCCAGGGTTCGACGACGGTCGGCCCATCGCCGACCACGGACCGGATCGGCCGGCATCAACGGCTCAATCCGGTTCCACATCGCATCAGTGATCACCCACCGGACAGACACATCCGTTCAACCGACGAGCAGATCAAGGAGACACGCTCTAGCGCTGCAACACCCGCGAGGGCGTCGCCCGTAGCCGACGCCGGGTGCGTCGGGCGTGCCCGGGACAGTCTTCCCGTAGCGGGTGGCGATTCCTCGCCAATGCTTCAATCGGTTGATGCACCGCTTGAGGGTGTTGCGCTGCTTGTAGGTCTGGCGATCGAAGGCCGGCGGCCTGCCTCGACGTAGCCGGTGACTGCGCTGGTCTGCGGGGACGGGGATCACTGCCGGATTCCGCGCCCGCGCAGGTGCTGGCGGATCGCGCGGGAGGACTACGCCTTGTCGGTCAGGACCAGGTCCGGCCTGGTGCGAGGCCGTCCTCGCGGACGGGGAACGCGTAGGCGGGCCATGACCTCGGTGCAGGCGGTGCATCACTGGCTCGTCCGGCGGTGAGAACGAACGCGAGGGTCCGACAGTGGGCGTCGGCTGCGAGGTGGATCTTTTTCGGGCCCCGGCCGCGTGCTGATGGGCCCGCACGATCGCGGAGTCGACCGAGACGGCCCAGTTGAGGTCCTCGTCCGCGTCGGCCTGGGCCACCAGGGCGGTGAACACCCGCTCCCAGATGCCGTCGACGGCCCACATGCGCAGCCGGTTGTAGACACCTCGCCAGTTGCCGTACTTCTCCGGCAGGTGAACCCATTGCGTGCCGGTCTGGATGTAGGCGATCGCGTCGATCACCACACAATGATCGCGCCAGCGGCCACCCCGCTTTGAAGGCTGTCCCGTAAATTGTCGTCGTTCGGGGGTCGGCGGTCAGTTGGAGGTGGGTCGCGCTCCGCTCCGCGTACCCGGAGGAGTACCAAGCGCCGCCGAACCGACCGAACGACAAGCTCATCCCTTGATGAACTCGATGATCTGCGGAGCGATTTTCCTCGGGGCCATGACGACGGCGCCATGGTTCAGTCCGGGCAGGGTACGGTGGTCGGCCTGCGGCAGGATTTCGGTGACGGCGAGGGCGGCGCGCTGGAACGCGGCCGGGCTCTTGCCACCGGTCAACACGCGGGTGCGTACGGCCACCCCTTTCCACTCCTCGGCATCGAGCGGCTTGCCTTGCTGGGTATCGCCCATGACCGCGATGTCATAGGGCAGAGTGCTGGCCATCTTGGTGAGGTTTGCCCACATTTTCGGCATGAGCTTCATGAAGAACACAGCGATGCCGGGCATGCCCTGCACCCTGGTCATGAAGTACTTGACCGCGTCACTGTGCCGGCCTTCCGCAAGCAGCGCGGTGATCTGCTGCGCGAGATCCTTGGGCGGCCCGTCGTCGCCTTCGGCGACCACGAACGGCGGCTCATACAGAGCCAGGCGGTCGACGTTGACTCCGGCCGCTGCCGCACGCAGGGCGAGGACCGCTCCAGAGGACGAGCCAAACAGCGACGCCGAACCGCCGACGTGTTCGACCAACGCGGCGATGTCTTCAATCTCACGGTCGACGGCGTAAGCATTGGCGTCACCGCTGGCACCCCGCCCGCGCCGGTCGTAGTTGATCACAGTGAAGTGGTGGGCGAGGAGAGCCGCGAGTTTGGTCGTGTCCGAGCGGTCTGCCAGTGCCGAGGAAACCAGGACGACGGCCGGCCCGCGGCCCGACTGCTCGAACGCGATGTTGGTGCCGTCGGCGGAGGCGACACGGGCCTCGGCTCCGGCCGACTGCTCTCGCGCTGTTGCCATGTTTGTCTCTCCGGTTCACGTAGGGGCCGTACTGCTGTGGTGTGCGTTACTGCCAATAGGACCCCCGCAGCGCAGAAAACTCATCGGTGCGCCAGGCGCTCGACGCCGAAGCCCTCACATCCCGGAGAGGACCAACCCCCTCAATGAGAATCGAGGGCATGGGGTGGCAGCGGCAACTGGGATGGTCCAGTTGTGACTGGTGTGATTTCGGCGTCGCAGCCGTCCTGGATAGCCCCGTTCGCCGGACTGAGCCCGCGTTCCTTCGGGAAGCTGGTGACGACTCTGCGGCACGAGGGGGGGACGCCGTCGGTGAGGCGGGACGGTGGAGCCTGTCACTGGAGGGCCGGACGCTGCTGGTCGCGGCTTACTGGCAAACGAACTTGACGATGCGGCAGCTCGTCCTGCTCTTGGGTGTGTCGAAGTCAGCCGCAGTAGCCGACACGTGATCCCAGGGAAGCGGGACCAGATAGCTGGCCGTCTGTGCAGAGGATTCCGCGGCGGACGGCCTCCGGGCTCGACAAGGACCGCTACAAGAAGCGCAACACC
The DNA here is from genome assembly GCF_027947575.1 of Streptomyces rubrogriseus. NCBI lineage: Bacteria > Bacillati > Actinomycetota > Actinomycetes > Kitasatosporales > Streptomycetaceae > Streptomyces > Streptomyces rubrogriseus. The sequence continues at coordinate 4,211,674 of NZ_CP116256.1, forward strand.
GTCGAGTGCGATCAATGAACTGAGGCAGCTCCGAGCTGTTGCAACCCGCTACGACAAGCGCGGATACGTCTCCCTCGGGACCGTCACCGCCGCAGCACTCCTGATCTGGCTACGCTCGTGACCGGAGGCATATCCGGCTGCCGCCCTCACCGTCCCATGTGGACCGAGAGTCGACGTAGTAGGGCCAAAACGGGTTGCGGTCGGGCATGTGATCGGTTTGGGTGCATGCTCGTGACTGCATTGAACGATCTCGTACGTCCGGACCGCTATCCACGCTCCTCCCGGTATGAACCCGCCTGGTTGCTCGACCTCGACATGGGGCCCAACCCGCTCTGGCTGTTGGAAGACCTCGCACACGATCTCGACCTGCGCCCGGGCATGCGGGTTCTCGACCTCGGCTCCGGCAAGGGCGCCACGTCGGTGTTCCTCGCCCGCGAGTACGGAGTCGAGGTCGTCGCGGCCGACCTGTGGATCGCCCCCGAACAGGCGGCAGCGGTCTTCGCCGAGGCGGGTGTCGGTGACCAGGTGGAGGCTGTGCGAGCGGAGGCGCACGCCCTGCCGTTCGAGGAGCAGAGCTTCGACGCGATCGTCAGCGTGGACGCCTTCGAGTACTTCGGTACGGCGGACAACTTCCTGCCCTACCTGCTGCGCTTCCTCCGGCCCGGGGGACAACTGGGCATGGCCACCCCCGCCATGACACAGGAGATCCGTGAACTCGGGATGATCCCGCCCCACATCAAGGACGTGGTCGGCTGGGAAGCGATCGCCTGGCACACGGCGGAGTGGTGGCGCTTCCAGTGGGACATCACCGAGTTGGTGAAGGTCACATCCGCGCGACTGCAGCAGAACGCCTGGCAGCACTGGCTGCTGTGGGCCCGGGCCGGCGCTGAACACCATCCCGACGGCCAGAGCGCGAACCAGCCCGTTATCGACATGCTCACCACAGACCGCGGAGAATTCCTCTCCTTCGCTCTGGTAACCGCACATAAGAACTGAGTAGACGTCACGTCGACGGTGTGTCTCTCTGGTCGTGACCGGGGAGACAGACCTAGTAGTAGGTTGCACTCTTCTGAGACAGGTCGTGCGGGAGGTAAGCCCACTGGTAGCCGGTCCGCGACTGCTGGAGGATCGCGTTCACGATCTCCCGCACGTCGTAGGCAGCCTGGTGGCCGCTGACCGAGCGGTGCCGGTTCTTCCAAGCGGCGATCACTGGCTCGATCAACGACCACTGCTCGCCCGATAAGTCACTGTCGAAGAAGCCCTTGCCCCCCTGGGACAGGGGTCCCAGGACTCGTGCCGGATGCCGTGCTCGCGGATCAGCCGGTGGTCGGCGGTGCGCTGGAAGAAGACTGGGTCTCGATCTGGTTCACGGCGGGGACGATCTCGTTGTGGGTGATGAGGTCGGCGAGCCGGTCGGGGTAGAAGTTGCTGACGCCGATCGCCCGGGTGCGGCCCTCCCGGTTGAGGTCCTCCATGGCCCGCCCGGCGCCGTAGTGGTCGCCGAAGGGTTGGTGGATCAGGTAGAGGTCGAGGTGATCGAGACCGAGGCGGTCGAGGGAGCGTTTGAAGGCGTGCTTGGCGCTGTCCTGGCCGTAGTCCTGCATTCACAGCTTGGTGGTGACGAACAGTTCGTCGCGGGGGATGCCGCTGGCGGCGACGGCCCGGCCGACGGCTCGTTCGTTCTCGTAGGCCGCGGCGGTGTCGATGAGGCGGTAGCCGGCCTCGAGCGCGTCCTCGACGGCCTTCTGGGTCTGGTCGTCGGGGATCTGGAAGACGCCGAAGCCAAGGAGCGGCATCTGGACGCCGTTGTTGAGGGTGACGCGGGGAATCTTCACGGTCATCGGGGGAGCCTTCTCTTTCCGGTGGTGGGGGCGGTCAGCGGTGCAGGATGCCGGGCTGGGCGCCGGGGGCGAGTGTGGGGGTGGTGACGGGGACGTCGCCGAGCGCCTCGTCGACTGCGGCCAGCAGGTCGTCGGTCAGGGCGATGCCGGAGGCGGCGGCGTTGGCGTGGACCTGTTCGGGGCGGGAGGCGCCGGTGATCGCGGAGGCGACCTCGGTGCGGCGCAGGACCCAGGCGAGAGCCAGGGTGGGCATGCTCATCCCGGCCTGCTCGGCGATCGGGACGAGGCGCTGGACCGCTTCGAGGGTGGCGTCGCTGTAGACGAGGTCCTGGGAGACCGCCATGTCCGCGGAGGCGAAGCGGCTGCCCTCCGGTACGGGCTGACCGGGCTTGTACTTGCCGGTCAGCACACCCTGGGCGAGCGGCGACCAGACGATCTGGGAGATGCCGTTGGCCGCGCACAGGCCGAAGACCTCGGCCTCGGGGGCCTGCCACAGCATGGAGTACTGCGGCTGGGAGGAGACGAACAGGCCGGGTCCGGCGATGTCGATGCCGGCCTGGATCTGCTCGGGGGTCCACTCGCTGAAGCCGATGTAGCGGGCCTTGCCCTGCTCCACGACCTTCTGGAACGCCTCGACGGTGTCCTCGACCGGTACCGACGGGTCGAAGCGGTGCGCCTGGTAGAGGTCGACGTAGTCGGTCTTCAGCCGGGTGAGTGAGGCGTCGATCTGCTGGGCGATCTGCGCCGGGGACAGTCCCTGGTCGGCCGGGTCGTCGGACATCGGGCCCCAGACCTTGGTGGCCAGGACGTAGGAGTCACGCGGTTGGGCGGAGAGGATCTCGCCCCACGCCGTCTCGGCGGCGCCCTGTCCGTAGACGTTGGCGGTGTCGAAGAAGGTGATGCCCGCGTCGAACGCCGCTTCGGTGCAGGCGCGGGTCCGGTCGGCCTCGATGCCGCCGGAGTAGGTCAGCCAGGAGCCGAGGGAGATCTCCGAGACCTGAAGGTCCGAACTGCCGAGCTGGCGGTAGCGCATGGTGCTGCTCCTTCGGGGAGAGGGGTGTGGTCAGCGTCGGCGAGCCGACGGCTCAGGGGCTGGATCGACGCGGTGAACATCGGCCGGATGGCCGCCGGCGAGGTCCTGGCCTGCCTGTTCGCCCTGTTCGCCCTGTGCGCCCTGTGCGCTCGGTCCGCTCGGCCCGCCAGGTGCCGCCTTGCGGTGCGTGGCGGACAACAGGCCGAGCGGTACCAGGGCCAGCAGGGCGAGGGCCGTGCCGGCCAGCGGCGGACCCTGCGTGTTCAGGGTGGAGGTGAGGGCGGCGCCGCCGGCCCAGGGGCCCAGCGCGATGCCGACCTGGAAGGCGGAAGTGGCCAGCGCCATGGGCAGGGCCCGGCCGGCTCCGGCGACGCGGACCACCTCACCGACCACGACCGGGTTGGTCGCGAAGCCCGCGGCGCCGAGAAGTACGACCAGGACCACGGCCACGACGCTGCTGGTCGCCCACAGGGTGAGCGCGGCCAGGACCGCGGCGGTGACCGCGGTGGCGGGGACGAGGGTGCCGTAGGGCTTGCCGTCGCCGCGGCGTCCGCCGAGCGCGGTGCCGGCCAGTGCTCCGGCGCCGAAGCCGAGCATCGCCAGCGGTACCGCCGCCGCGGCGAGGCCCGCACGGTCGGTCAGCAGCGGGGCGACGTAGCTGTAGAAGGCCATGATGCCGCTCTGGATGAGCGCGATGGCCAGATAGACCAGCCACAGGCGCGGGCGCCTGAGCGCGGACGTCTCGGCACGCAGGGTGCTGTCTGCCCCGCTGCGGTCGGCGGGCACCCGCCGGACGATCACAGCGGCGGCGGCCACCGCGAGAGCGGCGAGCGCCCAGAAGGGGGTCTGCCAGCCGGACAGCTGGCCGGCGGCCGTGCCCAGGGGCACGCCGACGACGTTGGCGAGGGTGGTGCCGCCGACCATGACGCCCATGGCACGGGTGCTGGCGGCCGGGCCGGCGGCGGTCGTCGCGATCACCGCGCCCACGGCCCAGAACGTGCCGTTGCCCAGCGCCGCGGCGAACCGGCCCGCCAGGGCGAGTCCCAGGCCGGAGCTGAGTGCGCCGACGACGTGGCCGGCGGCGAAGACGACCAGGGCTGCGATCAGGGCGGTGCGGCGCGGCAGGCGCAGGGTGGCAACGGACATCGCGGGCGCGCCGATCATCATGCCGACGGCGAAGACGGTGATCAGCGTGCCGGCGCTGGCCACGCTCACGCCAAGGGCCGCGGAGAGCTGCGGCAGCAGGCCGGTGACGATCATCTCGCTGGTGCCCATGACGAAGGTGATGGCGCCCAGCAGCTACACCACCGGCGGCAGCTTGGCTCTCCCGGCACGGGCGGGCTTCTCGCCGTGCCGTTGCGGAGCGCCGGCTGGAGGGGCTTGCCGGGTGGTGGGGGACGGGGATGCGGTGGAAGCCACCGGGGATCCTTTCGAGCAGGCGGCGCGTGCCGGGGCCGCCGGGAAGCGGCCGGGGAGGGCGGACGTGCCGTGGAGACGTACGGTCGGGGCGTTCACACCCCGCTGGCATCTACTGGATCTACGGAACCAGCTGCTGCCCACGGCAGACAGTCACGCTCGTGAGGAGTAGCGCCAGGGGCCCCCTCCGTCCCGACCCCGCCCGGGAGCGCACCGGGACACGCAGGACAGCAGGGTCCGGCCCCGGGCGGCGGCAGCGGTCACACGGCCGCCGGAGAGTGGGACCGGCCCGGACCGGCCCGGACCCGCCTGGGGTCAACGCTCGGGCCGGGGCTGCGGGTCGGCTGGGTCCTGCTGCCGGGTGGCGGCCCAGCTGGCCAGCAGCTTCAGAGCGTCGGCGGCCGGTGTCCCGGGGTCGGCGCTGTAGACCGTGAGGGCCAGGCCCTCGTCGCCGAGCAGGTTCAACGACTCGTGGACCAGCTCCATCTCGCCCACCGCCGGATGCAGGAACCGTTTCGTCCCCTCGGTGAAGACGTGCACGCCGTGGGCGCCCCACATGGTGCGGAAGGCGTCACTGCGGGTGGACAGCTCACCGATCAGGTTCGACAGCTCGCGGTCGTAGGGGTTCTTGGCGGCCTCGACCCGCAGGACCCCCACGCCTTCGCGGGCCACTCGTTCCCAATCGGGGTAGAGGCGGGTGGCCCGTGGGTCGAGGAAGACGAACCGGCAGGTGTTGACCGGCTCGGCTCCGGTCTCGAAGAGCTTGCAGTGCAGGGCGCGGGCCAGTGGATTGGCGGCCAGGATGTCCATCCGGTTGTTGCGCACGTACGCGGGCTGGTCATGCAGACCCTCGACGATGCGCAGCACGCCGGGCCGCACGGTCGCCTTCTTCGGCCCCGCTGCTCCCGGGCCCGGCGCCGGCGCGTACAGGTGGTCCCGCTCGGTGTCGTTGAGGCGCAGGGCCTGAGCGAGAGCGTCCAGGACGCTGTCGGAGGCCCCGGCGAGGCTGCCGCGCTCCATGCGCGTGTAGTACTCGACGCTCATCCCGGCGAGCACCGCGACCTCGCCCCGGCGCAGCCCCGGCACCCGCCGCTGCCCGTACACGGGCAGGCCTGCCTGCTCCGGGGTGATCCTCGCCCGGCGCGATTTCAGGAATGCACTGACTTCTTCCTGGTTGTCCATGCGGCCAGCGTAGGAAGACGCCGCGAGAGGTGGGGGACCCTGCTGTTACCCCTCACACCGCAGACTCCCCCCGCTGGTTCTCGCCGGAGGCCCCATTGCGGAGCCAACGAAGACGTGACGGGGGGGAGTCACCTGCAGCATCCATGTCGCGGCGAGCGCCCGGATGCTGCTGGTGACTGAGGGCGCCGGCAGCCGACCTGCCGCATCGGCGATGCCCTGCCACGCCGGGCTCGTCGGACATGCCGGTGCCGACCCGGCTGAGAGCTACCGCGGAGCTGCGCACCGACCGGTGACCGGTCGGTGCGGCCCGGTCTACCGGTTCGCGGCTTCCCGAGAGGGGATCCGGTTTGTGCGACCGACCGCGCGGCCCATCGCGTTGCGCACCGCGAGCCCCGGCCGGGTGCGGGGCACCATGAGCCTGGAGAGCAGCCCGACGCGTCGCTGCCGCGGGCCTACCTCACGGCGGAGACGGGACTCGTAGGCGGCGAAGGCCCGGGCGTGGTCACCGGGTTGGGCGGCGAGCTCTTCGGCGAGGGCGTACGCGCCCGCCATCGCCATGCTGGACCCGTCGCCCAGCAGGGCTGTCGCCGCCGCCGCGTCTCCGAGCAGTACGACCCGTCCGCGGGACCACGAGGGCACCCGGACGGTGGTCAGGGGGTCGAAGAACGGAGCCGGGTGGTCGAGAAAGGCTGCCACGAACTCCGGTGCCCGCCACCGCACGTCGGCGTAGGCGTCGGCCACGGTCCGCTTGTGAAGGGTGACGTTCTTGCGGTCGTGGGGCGCCGACTGTGCGGCCCGGAAGGTGAAGATCGCCAGCGGGGTGGTCCGCGAAGGGTGGAGGACCAGCATCCGGTTCGGCGCGGTCAGCATGGTCATCTCGGTCGGATCCTCGATGGCGTCGGGTTCCAGCGGGACGGTCGCGCCGTACAGGCCCAGGTCGCTCGTGAACTGCCGCTCGGGGCCGAATACCAGGCGCCGTACGGTGGAGTGCATCCCGTCGGCACCGACTACCAAGTCGAAGCGCCGTGGCGCGGACCGCCGGAAGGTGACGTCCACCCCGCCTTCATCCTGGTCGAGAGCGGTGACCGTGTCGTCGAACAAGAACTCGGCCTCGGTCTGCGCCGACCGGTGGAGCACCTCGGACAGGTCGGCTCGGGTCACCTCGACCGTCGGCGCCTTGTCCGAGGTGAGCGGGAGCTGCAGGATTCGCCTGCCGCCGGGGTCGAGCAGGGTCAGCGACCGATTGCGGGTGGCGAGCTCGCGGAGCTGCGGGAGGATGCCCATGCGCTCGGCGACCGGGATCGCGGGCCCCTTCACGACGATCGCGCTACCACCGGAACGCAGCTGCCGGGCGTGTTCGACGACAGTCGGCCGGTATCCGTTCCGGGACAGCCAGTACGCGAGTGCGGGCCCTGCGATTCCGGCACCGACTATCAGCACCTCGGGCTTCTTCATGACGATGACCTCTCGGAGTGTCGATGACCAGGTCACCGGCGAGTGCCGGGCCGGGCCTGAGGGAGCGGCGGCACGGGAAGGTGCAACCGGACAAAGGTACGATCATTTTCGTACCTCAGGAAAGCATGCCCTTCAGGTACGATGCAAGCCATACCTGAAGGAGGTGCGGCGTGGCCCGGAGGAACCTGGTCGGCCCGGAGGTCGATGCGCTCGATCTGGGTGCGGTGTTTCGCGCCCTCGCCGACGAGAACCGTCGTTCGGTGATGACGGAGTTGGCCGCCGACCGCAGCGACAACGAGCGGGGCTGCAACTCGTTCAACCTGCCGATCTCGAAGCAGACCCAGACCCACCACTTCCGGGTCCTGCGCGAGGCAGGTCTCGTTGACGAGATCGACTACGGCAACCGCAAGGGCATCCGGCTACGACGCGCGGACATCGAGAAGAGATTCCCCGGGCTGCTCATGCTCCTGGGCTCAGAGTCCCCGGGCGGTACCACTCCTCGCTGAACACAGCTGAATACTGCTGAGCACACCGGCGGGGAGTCCGAGTTGAGCCGCGAGCTCGGCCGGATCCACCGCGCCCGGCTCGCACGCAGCCGAACACGACGCGGGCATAAATAGGGTCGGTGTCGCTTCGACCGCCGTCCCGCGCTCGTGATCGGCGCCGAACTCTTCCGCGCACTCCCTCACGCCCACACCCACTGAGGATTCCTCAATCTGCATGCGGAGCAGGGCCACTGGGTGGTGAGGGCGAGGTCCGGGCGTAGAGAAGCTCCTGGTAGACGGGCGCGTGTCGAGTCCAAGCCATCCTGCCAGGAGCTTTCCGCATGCTTGTCTGCCCAGCCGGGGTCGATCTGTCCACCTCCGCTCTGCGCTACCTCGCCCGTGAGTTGACCGCACGTCGTCTTGCGCAAGGGACATGATGGCGCCGGCTGGCCACCGGACGGCAGGCACCGCCCGTGGTGGCTCATCTACGATGCGGCCATACCCACGCTCAGCTCGCCGCCGGATTCGGTGCGGGCGTCACCACCGCCTACTGGCACATCGCAGAGGCCGTCGACATCCTGGCCGCTCTGGCTCCAACCCTCGCCGAGGCGGTGCGGACAGCCTCCGGCAAGGCCTTCATGCTCCTGGACGGCACGTTGCTGCCGATCGACCGGATCGCCGCCGACCGACCCTTTTACTCCGGGAAACATAAGAAGCGCGGCATGCGCGTGCGGGGGATCGCCGACCCGGCAGGACGGTTGCTGTGGGCCTCGCCAGCGCTGCCGGGATCTGTCCACGACATCAAGGCCGCAAGAATCCACGGCATCGTCGGTGCCCTGGCGGGAGCCGGGGTGGATTTGCGGGCCGACAAGGTTTACCAGGGCGCCGTCGGCACCGTACGCGTCCGGAGCCGAATGACCGGACTGGTGCCCGGCCCCGTCACCGTGCGTCGAATTTCGGGACTCCGGTAGTTCGGTCAGCAGGTCCTCGGCAGGTCCTCCTGGCCTTCGCGATATGCCCGGCGGATCCGGCCCGGCCGCCGTGGTGATCGCGCGGGCCAGGCGCTGGCGGGGCTCCTGCACGGTCAGCTGCCGGTTCATCAGACGCCGGTACAAGTCCACGAACACGTCGTCGCGCGGGTTCGCGAGCTCTCCGTTCTCGCGGGCCTCGGCGTCGTCGCGGCCGCGGGTCACCGGGCGAGCGTGGCGCTGGAAACTCTGGCGGCCTGGGTGGCCGAGGCGTGTTGGGCCCGGCGGCGGAGGTATTGACGGCGTAGGCCCTGACGACAGCGTCGGCGCGTGACCGTGAACTGCGGCGCGGTCGGCGGTGCGGGCACGGCCGACCGCGAGTCGAGCCTGCAGCAGTAGAACGATGCACGGGTCCTGCCGAATGTGGCCGGGTGTTGAGGACGGCCCGGGCGGCGTGCAACGGGCAGCCGGGCTCTTCGCGTGTGAAGGCGAAGGCTATAGCGACATCGCGTGCTGTCGTCGATGCTGAGCATAGGCGTAGAGAGGACAGCGGAGGTCCACGGCGGCCGCGTCTCGGCCGTGACGGGTCGGTCACCGGAGGCGACGCCTGCCCGACGGGGCACTGTACGTCAAGGGTGCAACCCGTGGACGGAAGCGTGGCGGACCAGCGGGGGACGAGCATGACGGCAATCGAGCCACCGGACGAGAGACGGGATCATCCGCAGCCGGGCGGTGCTGACGGCGCCCTTGCGGAGCCGGGCCCGCAACAGGCCGGGCACAACGGGGACTTGACCGGCGCCCCGCAGCCCCCACGGCAGAGCGACGCCGACGAGGGAAACGGAGCCCGTGAGAGCTTCGCATCGATCGTCGCGGAGGCACTCGGTCTGGCACCCGGCTCCTCTCGGCGGCGACGAGCGGTGGCCTTGCTGGTGATGCTGTCGATCGCCTTCATGGCCGTCTTCCGGGACACGCTGACCGGCTACCTCATGATCAAACCAAGTGTGACCAGGGAGAACGACGCCAACAAGGAGTACGACGCCAACACGGTGCCGTTCACGGTGTCCGTGCGGCCCGCAGAAGGCGAGCCCGAGACGTGGGCCGTGGTTCTCGACCGGGCACTGACGCCCGAAGAGAAGCAGAAACTGGTAGCCGTCGAGAACGACCCCTCGGGCGCCTTCTCATACCTGATGAAACTGGGCGGTCGCCCGCTCGCCACCGTGGCCACGTTGGAGAAGGCCCCCAAGCGGTACAAGGATCAGCTGGCGTCAAGCACCGTCGGAGGATACGCCGACGTGTTCCAGATGAACGTGATGAGCACCCGGTCCACCTCGGTGGTCATCAACGGCTGGCAGGTCACCGACGTTCACTGCCGAAGGAGCACCGGGCACACCGTGGTGCAGCTTCCGGAGCAGGGCGGAGCGTCCTACGAAGGTCTCCAGCTTCATATTCCGCCCCTCGTCGGCGAACCGGTGCTGACCGACGAGATCGAGGGACAGGGCGAGTCCTATTTCAGCACCCACTACATCGAGGTCGGAGGCGGCCAGTCCTCGGGCGGTTTCAAGGTGCACGCGATCGCCCCATGGGGGAAGTCGTGCCAGTGGGGCATCAAGGTTCGCTACACCGACTCGCACCAGACCGCACGGTGGGTGCAGCTGAAGGACAGTAACGGCAAGCCCCTGCGTATACGCACCGACTCCGTACCGACGGACGCTCGGGAGACGTGGGGCTTCATCGTCCAGCCATGGAGACTGTGCGAGCAGTCGGGGAAATGCATCGTGCATCCAAGGACGTAGTTCGGCTGCCGGCGCCGAGCCTCAGTTGTCCCTTCACGCTGGTAGACCCCCTCCTGGAAGAACTACGCCCGCCCCGGCGTCGACGCAGTCACCCAGCACCCCGAACGCGACCCCCGCCGCCCGACGGAAGAACCGACGCCTCCAAGAGCAACTATTGACCCGTGGTGCTCATCGGCCTGGTTCGCGTCAGCACCGACAAACAGAAGGCCCAGCGTCAGCACGACGCCCTCGATGTGATCTGCTTCGGCGGAAGGCCACTCCGCCCGCGAGATCGCCGAAGCCGTCAAGGTATCCGTCGGCGCCGTACACAGGACCCTCAACCCCGCCCCGTAGAACCTGCTTCATGGCTCGGCGCATCATGCCTTCCTGGTAGCTGCCCGTAGGGAACCTGGGCTCAAGACCCCGCCGCCGCGGGGAAGAGCGTCGAGGGCCCGCGTGTGGAGGTCGGGCCACTGGGTCAGCCATGCGGCCAGATCGCTGGAGGCCAGTCGGGCGTACGAGGAACGGCGGGGTCGTCATGCGGTGGTCTCCTGTCGGTGTCGTGGGGAGGGGATGGCGGGCCGCTAGGCTACGTCGATCGGAGTTCACCTGTGAGTCGTCCACGCTTGGGAATCGCGGTCCTGACCATGGGCAACCGGCCCGCGGAACTGAAGGCGCTGCTGGAGTCGGTAGCGCGGCAGACGCTGCCGGCCACACGGATCGTGGTGGTGGGCAACGGCAGCCCACTGCCGGAGCTGCCCGCAGGCGTGGACGGGGTCGAGCTGGAGGAGAACCTCGGGGTGTCCGGCGGCCGGAATGAGGCCATTGAGTACCTTCGGGCGTGCGGGGATGTGGACGTCGTCGTCGACCTGGACGACGACGGGCTGCTCGTGGACACCGGCGCGTTCGCCCACCTGGCTTCGATGTACGAGGCCGATGAACGGCTGGGGATCGTGTCGTTCCGGATCGCCGACGAACGCGGTCGCACACAGCGCCGGCACGTGCCGCGGCTGCGGTCGAAGGACCCGATGCGGGCCGGGGAGGTGACGACCTTCCTGGGCGGCGGGCACGGGCTGTCGATGCGGATGCTGAACAGGATCGGCGGCTGGCCGGAGAAGTTCTTCTTTGCGCATGAAGAGACCGATCTGGCGTGGCGAGCGCTGGATGACGGGTGGCGGGTGGTGTACGAGCCGTCGCTGCTGCTGCAGCACCCCTGGACGTCACCGGCACGGCACGCGGTCTACTACCGCATGACGGCCCGCAACCGGGTGTGGCTGGCCAAGCGGCATCTGCCCGCCCCTCTGATCCCGGCCTACCTCGGCGTATGGACGGTGCTGGCGGCGGCGCGTACGCGATCCTGGGGCGGTCTGCGGGCCTGGGCGGGCGGGTTTGCCGAGGGTGTCCGTGAGTCGGGCGGGCCGCGCCGGCCGATGCGGTGGGCGACGGTGGCACGGATGACACGCCTGGGCCGCCCCCCGGTCATCTAGACGCGCTGTCCGGCCTCCTGGCGCAGCCAGCCAGCCAGCCAGCCAGCCAGCCGGCCGGGCAGCGCGGCGGGTGTGGACTTCATCCAGCGCACATATCGTGCGACTGCGTCCTCGATGGTGATGGCGGGCTGCCAGCCCAGGATCCGTTGCCTCAGGGGGTGCCGGCACAGCCGCCCAGGGGGTTGCCCGGTGGCATCGGTGTCTCCACCACACGGGGGCCGGGGAAGTGGCCTCATGCAAGGTCGGCGACCTGTGGAGGGTGGTGTGGCGTCCGGTCCCGATGTTGACTGTCCTCCCCTCCACGGCGGGCTCGGTCAGGGCGCGCAGGGTGCCTTCCGCAATGTCGTCGACGTGGACGAAGTCGCGGTCCTGGTGGCCGCCACCGTTGAGGTGCAGTAAGAGTCCGGCTGCGGCGCGGGCTGCGAACCATGCGACCACCCGCGAGTGGCTGCCGGGCTTGATGACCTCCGGCTGGCCGTAGCCCAGGTCGCGCGGCTGTTCCCGCTCCATGAGGTGGAGCTGTGTCAGGCGCATCGCCGGTTCGTTTGTACGTGCGATTCGATGATGTGCTGGGCGCGGGGGTCGAGTCCTGCTCGGGGCTCGGGTAACCGTTGATCCTTCGGCTGCCTCTGGCGACGTAGCTGTATCGCCTGTCCGGCCAGGCTGGTCTGACGCGGCCGTGAGCGGCAGCTCGGGGGTCTCGCCTGCGGGGCTCAACGGCGGGACCAGCCAGAAGGCGGTCGGCGGTACGGTCATTCTCCGCATTGTGGGACGAATACCAATGACCGAGTCCAGAAGGCCGCCCAGTGCGGGCTGCCGGCCCGTGACGAGTAGGCTGGTCGTTTGCTATCGGACCGGGGAGGTCGGCGTGGACTATGGCGACAAGCTCTTCTGGCTCTCGGTTGTGATTCAACGCAAGTACGCGGAGGTCTGCGCCGAGTTCGATCTGACCCCCTCGCAGGCCACGCTGCTCTGCGCGGTCAGGAACGAGCCGCGGCGGATGGCTGACCTCGCCGCGTCGTTGGGTATGACCAAGAACGCATTGAGCCAGCTGGTCGATCGCACCGCGCGGCGCGAGTTGGTCGGCCGGGCAAGCTCGGCGCAGGACCGACGGGTGGTCATGCTGAGTGCGACGCCCGCGGGGAAGGTGCTCGGCGAGGCCGTTTACGCCGAGGTCGCCAAGCGCCTGCCCGAGATCGCGAGGAATCTCGACGCCGACGACCAGCGCGACTTCGAGCGCGTGGCCACCGCCGTCGTGGACACCTCGGATCTCTCTGCGCCCACCTCGAACCAACCGATCACACCGTGAGGTCCCGCTGACCCAGCACCTTGACGAGGTTCATGCCGTGAACTAATTTGGTTCACGGCATGAACTACTGAGAGGTGGCAGCGATGAGCACACAGACGACCGGCACGATCGCGGTCTTCGGCGCGACGGGGCAACAGGGCGGGGCGGTGGTCGACGCGCTGCTGGAGCACAAGGCGCGAGTGCGGGCTTTGGTCCGCGACCCGCAGTCCGACCGGGCTCAGGCGCTGGCCGCCCGCGGTGTCGAGCTGGCGGCCATCCGGGCCGACGACCCGGCGTCGCTGGTCGCCGGGTTGGCGACGGTCGAGGGGTTCTACTTCATGACCCCGGAGGCGAACAGCCTCGAAGAGGTCGAGGCGGAGATCCGCATCGGTACCACACTCGTCGACGCGGCGGCCGAGGCCGGCGTCCCGCACGTCGTGTTCAACTCGGTCTTCGGAGCGGACCGGGAGTCGGGTGTGCCGCACCACGACTCGAAGCACTTGATCGAGGAGCGCCTGAGGAAGTCCGGCCTCAGGGCCTCGATGGTTCGCGCGACCGCCTTCATGGAGAACTTCACGAACGTGATGGCACCCAGCCTGGAGCACGGGGAGATCGTGCTGAGGCTGCCGCTGCCGGAGGACGTCGCCCTGAAGATGATCTCGGTCAGGGACATCGGCCGGGTCGCCGCCGCGCTCCTGATCGGCACCGCGGAGGCACCCGACGGAGCCGTCGAACTCGTGGGCGACGAGCTGACGGGACCTCAGATCGCTGCGGCGTTCGGCGCGCGCGCCGGGCTTCCGGCACGGTACGAGGCCCTCCCGTTGAGCGTGCTTCCCACCGACCTCGACAGGGTGATGTTCCGCGAGTTCGCGAAGGCGGCGGAGTCCCCTTCGGACCCCTCCGCGGTGCGCGCGATCGAGCCGGCCACCCTGGACCTGGCCGAGTGGATCCGAGCGACCGGCTGGACCCCGCCCACAAACGTGGCTGGTTCCTGAGCCTCCGACCGCGATGAACGCCCCCGGGGTGACAGTGGTCAAAGGCTCTTCAGTGCAGCGGCGCTGGGGCTGCCCGCTTCCGCCGTGTACATCACCAAGGAGAAACCTGAGCCGGGCAGGCTAAGGGTGTGCCGGTCGATTTCGAGCTCGCCCAGTGTGGGATGATGCAGGTTTTTTCGCACACCGGGTATGGGGCGCACAGCGTGATTGCGCCAGCTGCGCGCAAAATCTGGATCGTGGGTTGCGAACTCGTTGATCAGCTCCGCGAGCACGTTATCTGTCGGGTGCAGAACGCTGGCTGCACGCAATTGAGCGGCTACCTGCTGAGAGAAATCAGACTCCGAACCGGGCGCGCCGGTGCAGAGGGTGTCACGGAATCTCGTTGAGATGCGCGTGAGGTTGCGCTCGTCGGGTGTGAGGCGAGAGAAGTCCGTGATCAGAGCTGCAGCCGCCGCGTTCCAGGCGACGATGTCCTGCCGGTCGTTGACGACGTAGGCAGGGATGCCGTCGAGTCTGCCGAGTAGCTGTTGGGCGTCCTCGGGCACGTGCTCCGGTGCGCCGCCGTTCTCTGCCGGCAGCACTTGTCCGGCCAGGCGGGCCAGATGGTCACGCTCTGCTTCAGTGAGTTGGAGAGCCGTCGCCAGCGCGGACAGCACTTGCGGTGAGGGCCGGGGTGCCCGTGCCTGTTCCAGCCGTTCGTAGTAGCTCACTGACATCTGCGCCAGGGCGGCTACCTCTTCGCGGCGCAATCCGGGTGTGCGACGGGCGCGCCGACTTGGTGGAAGCGTCGTTTCGCCCCGCACGTCTTCTGGTCGCAGGTCCTCGCGGCGGCGGCGGAGAAAGTCTGCGAGTTCCTGGCTGCTCACTCTCCCCATGCTGTCACAGGAAGGACGGCTGAGCCTCGCACTGTTGGTCCGGGGCTCAGCCGTCCGTTCCGCGCCCGCGAAGCTGCTGTGCATGGTGGTCCAGTCGGTTTGTTGACTACCAGGAGGAATGGTGCACAGCACGCCTGAGGAAACTTTTCGCCGCATGATCGACCTGCTGCTGGCCAAGGACATGAATGCCGTGGCAGATCTATGGGCTCCTGACGGAATTGCGGAATTCCCTTTCGCAGCCGGGAGCTCCCCCCAGATTCTCCGCGGACGTGAGGAGGTACGCGCCTACCTCGCTCACTACCCGGAGCTGATGGACATGAAGGAGGTGGCCGCGCTTACCGTGCGGCCCACGGATCAAACGGACACCGTCGTGGTGGAGTGGACGGCCACCGGCCGCACCGTGGCCAGCTCCCAGCCCTACCTCCTGGAATACATCGTGGTTCTCACGGTCCGCGACGGGCTGATCGCTCTGTTCCGGGATTACTGGAGCCCGCTGTCGGCGGCCGCCGCTGCCGGGACTCTCGCCGAGCTGATCGACTCGCTCGAACGGAAGGACGCCTGATGTCCGGAGTGCTCGTGACCGGAGGGACCGGCAAGACCGGCAAGGCGCTGGTGCAAGTGCTCCGCAACGCCGGTGTGCAGGCTCGGGTCGCCAGCCGGAACCCAGCCGCGGACGACCCCGATCCGATCCGCTTCGACTGGAATGACCCGACCACATACGGACCTGCGCTCGACGGGATGGACCGGGTCTTCCTGCTTCCGCCGGTGGAGAGTGTGGACCCACTGCCGCTGGTCGAGCCCTTCCTGCGCCAGGCACAGCGGGCCGGTATCCAGCGCCTCGTGATGCTCGGCTCCGCGATTGTTCTGCCGAACGCGCCCAGCGCCGTGGAGATGGCCGCTCAGGTTCAGGCTCAGCCCGGAGGTGTCGTATTCCGCGCCTCCGGCTTCATGCAGAACTTCCTGCGCCCGCACCCACTGGCCGAACACATCCATCGACTCGGTGAGATCCGTACAGCAGCCGGTGACGGCAAACTCGGGTGGGTCGATACGCGGGACATCGCGGCCAGTGCCGCCGCGCTATTGGCTGACCTGGAGGTGGACGCTCGAAGCGACTACCTGATCACCGGGCCGCACGGGATGAGCTATCCACAGGCCGCGCAGATCATCACCGCGCAGACCGGCAGACAGGTTCGGGTGGAGCGTATTACGGAGGAGGAACAGGCTGCCGCCCACCGTGCCGCCGGAATGCCGCCCGAGTTCGCAGACGCCCTTGCCGCCGTCGAGCGCGGAATCGCGGAGGGACGCGAAGACCAGGTCAGCACCGCGGTGCTCGAACTGACCGGCCGTCCACCGCGTGCCTTTGCCGAATTCGTGTCCGATCACGCGTACGAGTGGACGCAGTAGTGCCTGACCAGCAGCGATCTGCGGTGGGCGGTCGAGTAGGAACCACGCGGAGCGCAGTTCGGCGGCACATGTGTGACGCTCCAGCGGATTGGAGACGGCCCGCCGAGCTCCAACCGGTCTGGCTCTTCGCCACTTGGCGCCGGTTTGCGTTCCGATGTTCCGCAGTCCTCGACTACACCTCGCGGTCAAGCACCACGCCGGAGATCCACAGCCAACTCCTCGACTGTTACCAACGGCTTCGACAACAGCCAGACGATCCCCATGCAACGCAAACCCGCCGAGAGTAGGCAAACCGCGTCGCTCTCGGGGCCGCCAGGCGGGCCGCTGGGCCGCGATCGACGTCGGCGGCTGGCCCGGCCCGGCCCGGGCCGGGCCGGGCCGAGGCCGTGGAGTTGGCCAAAGAGTCTGACCAGCAGCTTCACGCCTCGACGACGATGGTGCCTATGGTCGATTCCGCGCCGGGCCCTTCCGGACGGTCGACCTTCCACCACCCCAGCACGTCCTGGTACTCCGGCTGCGGGACCGCACGTCCTTCGGCAGTCATCAGGCGTCCTTGGTATGCCTGGGCGTAACGTGCTCGAACCGAGTAGACGCCGGGTTCGTCGGGGACAACGACGTCGCACGACACGTTCACCCACTGCGCCGGACCCGGGTTGTCCTCAGCCAAAGCCTCGACGCGCGTGCCGGGATTGACCACCTTCACGCCGCCCCCGCTGCGCTGCTTGCCGTTCCACACCGATGCCTGGGCCCGGTCCTGGCCCGCCAGGCCGACGATCACCTGGTTGACGGCGTTGCCGCACTGCGAGCAGTCGTGCAGCAGGTCGAAGGTGACCTCGTGCGAACCTCCTCCGCGAACGTGCACCACGTCGGCCCGACCATCGATCTTCACGTTGCGGATCTTGAACCGAAATCCGGTCCCGCCTCCGTACGGCTCGACCATCTCGGCGCCGGGAGCGGGAGCCGTAATCAGGTGGACATTGCTGTGACTCATCTTGTCGGTCATGCGCCAAGTAAACAGGGGGTGGCACCGGGGGAGGCAAGGGGTTCTGGATCATGCGCGGGACGAACTCGGGTTCGGCGTGGCCGCAGTTGGCGAACCCAGGACCGCGCCGACCAAGGACATCGGCATCGGCTGCCCTGTTCTCGTACAGCTACGGCCAGGTGGCGAGTAACGCTGGGTGATGTTCCAGGTGTCCCAGCTACATCCCTTCTGATCAACGGAAGAGTGCCACTAGAGTGGTGCGTGGGCCGTGACTGGCGCTGAGGTGGAGTACCACCGGGGAGCGGTCTGACGAATCGGTCGATGCCGTGCGCCTGGGCGAGTGGTCAGCGACGCCTGGAGGCGACCATGTCCCGGACACAGACAGCCCTGCTCATGGACGGTGTCGGCCTTGCCCGACGCATCGTCGAGGAGACGGCGGACAGGGCGGCGGCGCTTGCGCGACATGTCGGCGTGACGCCCTGTCTCGCAACGGTGCTGGTGGGCGAGGATCCGGCTTCGATGACGTACGTCCGGATGAAGCGGGCGCGTTGCGCTGAGGCGGGCATCGAGTCTCGGCTTGTCAGCCTGCCGGCCACCACTACGACGGCTGAGCTGGTGGAGACCCTCCAGTCCCTCTCGCAGGACGCCGGAGTGCACGGCATCTTGCTTCAGCACCCCGTGGGCCCTCACATCGATGAGCGGGCAGCGTTCGAGGCCATCGCGCCGGAGAAGGACGTCGACGGGGTCACGATGAGCTCCTTCGGGGCGATGAGCTTCGGGCTGCCTGGTTTCGCTTCGTGCACCCCGGGCGGGATCATGCGGCTCCTGGACGAGTACGAGGTCGAACTCGCAGGTCGGCACGCCGTTGTCGTGGGTCGAAGCGCGATCCTCGGCAAGCCCGTCGGGATGCTCTTGCTCGCCCGGGACGCCACGGTCACCTACTGCCACTCCCGTACGACCGATCTGGCCGCGACCGTGCGGGAAGCGGACGTTGTCGTGGCGGCCGTGGGACGGCCTCGACTGATTCGCGGCGAAGACGTCAAGCCGGGAGCCGTCGTGATCGACGCCGGATACAACCCCGGCAACGTCGGCGACGTCGACTTCGACACCGCCCGCACTCGGGCCCGCTTGATCACACCGGTTCCTGGTGGGGTCGGCCCCATGACCATCGCGGTCCTGTTGGCTCAGACGGTCGACGCGGCATCCATCCAGCTCGGGCCGGCCGGCCACTGAGTGAGGACAGCCGTGAGTTCGGCGGGACGACAAGCGGCCAACCTGCTGGCCCGGCCCAGCCGATCGTCCGCTCGACTTTCAACGGCGGGGCCGGTCCGTCGGTTCAGCAGCGGCTCTCTCGTCATTCGGGCTGTGCTCCGCCTTGAGGGCAGCAGCAGGCAGCAAGGATGTGAAGCGATCCGACTCGGGAGTCGAAGCATTTCTCCGCGAGCCAACCGGTAGCAGCATCGCTGGTCTGCTGAGGCAGGCTAACGCGGCTGCGTGTTCCGATGCTGGTCGCCTGCCTGCTCCAAGGCGGTCTCGTAGGCGTGCAGGGCGGTGATGACCGTGGCGCGTTCCGCGGGGTCGAGACCGCGCATGACGCGTTCCCAGGCAGAGGCGCTGCCGGAGAGCCATTCGCCGATCGGTGCGGCGTAGGCGGGGGCGATGGCGACGATGCGGCGGCGGCGGTCGGCGGGATCGGCAGTGCGTTGCAGGACGCCCGGCCGTGACAGCTCGCTGACCATGAGGCTGACGGTCGTCGGGGCCACCTCCAGCCGAGCGGCCAGCTCGTTGACGCTGGTGGGGCCGTCGTACTCCAGGTGGGCCAGCAGTGCGAGGTGCCGCGGTGCCAGGTCCAGAGCCTGGAGCGCGGGCGGTATGGGCAGGCGCTTGGCGCGGCCCACGAGCCGCGGCATGAGCAACAGCAGGGTGCGGACGGCCTCGTTGACGGCTGGGCCGTCCGATTCCGTGGACATCGGTTACCTCTTCCAGATACCTTTGAAGACAAAGGCTTTGAGTTCAAAGGGAACGAGGGTTCACTATGCCGCATCTGACGGTCCACCTTCCAGAGAACAGGCTGACCGGGAACGAGCCCGTGCTCGTCGCCGCACTGACCGACGCTGTTGTCGACGTCTATGGCGAATGGGCCCGCGACCTCGTCAGCATCCGCCTGGCCGGAGTCCCCGCAGGCCGTTTCGCCCAGGGCGGCAAGGCCGTGGATACGAAGGCCTCGGTGATCCTGGGAGTCCGCGCCGGAGTCTTCGACCGCCCCGATGCCGACCGGACGACCGCACGCCTCGGCACCGCGCTCACCGACGCGATCACGCAGGTCGTCGGTGACGACCTGCGCGCCGGCACGATGGTCGAGCTCGTCGCGTCACCGCCGGAACGTACCTTCGTCGGCGGCGTGCTCGCCGTGTGACCTTGCAGCCGGGCCACCTCGCAGCCCGGCTGTGCTCAGGATCGGCAGCGGTCGTTGGGGCGAAGAACGACACTCGCTTCGCGACCAGGGGCCGGCGGTGGGAGCCAGATCGCTGTCCGTCTGTCGAGTCGGCCCGTCAGATGACCTTCCGCTCCTCGGTGACCATCACGGCCACCGATTCCATGTCGATGAAGCGTGCTTCGTCGGGGTTGACCAGAGTCCGATAGTTCTCGGAGGCGAAGAAGGCGTCGTGATCCTCCCAGTCGTCGAACCAGATCTCGGTCATGCCGTCGTAGGCCCGGGGCGGATAGTTCCCGGCGGGGACCGGGTGGGACACGGTGCACTTGCGCACGTAGCGATCCGCCTCCGGGATGGAGGTGAACAGCGGCGCGTGCCGGTTCCGGTGATGGTCGACGAAACGCTCGTACGACATACCCTCGGCGCGGTTGATCATGAAGATGAGCTTCAGCATGGAGTTAACCTAAAAGCTCACATCAATGTGAAGGGCAAGTGAGTCATCGGCATGAAAGGAGTCCGGCATGCGGATCGGTGAGCTGTCCGCCCGGACGGGAGCCAGTCGCCGGTCGCTGCGCTACTACGAGGAGCAGGGCCTGCTCGTCAGCTCCCGCTCACCCACCGGACAGCGCCACTACGAGGACGAGCACGTTCAGCGGGTGCGCCTCATACAGGCGTTCCTGGCAGCAGGCATGCCCAGCAGCACCATTGCCGAGATGGCGCCCTGCATGTCGGAGCCGACCGAGGACAGGGCGCGGCAGGCACTGAGAATCATGGGCCGCGAGCGGGCCCGGCTGTCCGAGGCCATCGACGGCCTCGCCGCCGCCAGGACCGCGCTGGACCACCTCATGGAGGACAACCACGCGTACCTGAAACGGTCGGCGGACGACGGTCGGTGAACCGGGGCCCGGACCAACGACCGGCTGATCCCCCCGACGCTAACTTGCAAAGCGGTTGTCAACGTGCCAACAGAAGGCTGCGGTGGATCAGTAGCGGAGGCGGGCCTCCAGCCCATCGATGAGCAGCGAGCAGTTCCTGTAGACCTTCAGCAGAACCCGCTCGTCATCCGACACCAACGTCAGGTCCAGATCCCGCAGAGGCTTGGCGGCTGCGGAAGTTCTAGTTCCGTCTGGGTCAGGACCGCTGAGAGATGCCCAAGCCGCGAAGAGGAATCCTGGTCGGCAACGGGTGTGGTCACCGTGTGATCATCGGGGTGTGTGGGCTCCTTCTGCCTGAGCAGGCCAGCAAGGTGGTCACGGGACGAGCATGAGCTTGCCGCCGGGGTGGCGGGATTGGTGAGCTTGACCGCTTCCTGGATCAGGTCGAGGGCGGGTAGATGCTGCGGAGGGCGGCGAGCAGCTCCCCGGGCGGTCCGTCCGGGTCGATGCGCTCAGGATCCTCCGAACCGAGCAGCTCCTTGAAGGAGGGGTACGAGGTGATCCGCTGCACGGTGACGTCGAGTTCCCGGCCGGTGTCCCGGTCATGGAAGACGACCGTGTCGCCGGCGACGACGGTCCGCTTGTTCGGGGTGGCCACCCTGACCTCGATCGTCTTGCGGCCAGCTTCCACTTGACGGTAGTACCGGCCGAGCAGGTGCATGTGGTGTTCTTGCGGTACGTCGCCGCCTGTCGGGCTCGGCATGACCGGGGTCGCTTGCTGGGTTTCGTCAGGCACACGTGCCTCCGCTCGATGCTTCCCCGTCCGTTGCCGGTCTGGGGGGCGCTACCGGGGCGGGGGTACTGTGGCGGGCTCCTGTGTCGCGGCTGTCGGTGGGCTGGGCCAGTTCGATCGGTCCGTAGCGGGCGTGCGGCTCCTGCCGCATCAGCGCGTCGTACCGGTCCGCTGCCGAGAAGTGCCAGAACTCGGTCCCGTAGTTCGTGAAACCTGCGCTCTCCATGGCGTTGAGTAGGAGGGTGCGGTGGTGGCGCGCCTGGGCGCTGAGGTTCGGGGCGTGTGTGTAGCAGGTGCCGTCGCTCTCCTCGGGGGAGGCGTTGACGCGGGTGCCCAGGTCGAGTTCGTGGCCGTCCTGGTCGACGAGGGTTATGTCCACGGCCGCGCCCGCGGAGTGCGGCGCGATCTCCGGCGGCGACACGTACCGGCTGGCGGCCTGGTGCAGCTGCTCAGGTGTCCAGTCCGGGTGAGCTGCGGCCAGCTCCTCACGGTAATCAGTGAAGTAGCGCTGCTGTAGGGCCAGTGGCCGGTAGCCCTCGATGAATAGAAGGTCGGTGCCGGCGGGTAGCAGCGAGCGGGCGCGCTTCAGCTGGACCAGGACGCCTTCACGGACGTGGGCGAACGCCCCCAGCGGGTCTTGCTTGCGGGGGTCGACGCGGAAGTCGTGGTCGCGCACGTCGACGAGCGGCTCTCCGCACTCGCGCACGGGGATCGCCGCGACCTGCGGATCGGACATCGGCACCGGAGCAATCAGCGAGTCTCCTTGTGACGGTTTGCGCTGAGGCGGCGAGGCGGGGGCGAGAACGGTCAGACCGGTCTCGCGTACGATCCGGGCGACGGTGTCCTGCAGCGTGCTGTCGGCCGGGATTACGCTCTCCAGCCCGCCGGGCAGCAGATCCAGCTCGCGGTACCAAGAGGTGAGATGGTCGTCGGTGACCTGCGCCAGGTAGGCGGCATCCGCCTTCGACGCGTGCCGTACCAACGTCGCTTCCAGCGGCACGTCCAGGTAGTAGCACCTGGAGACCCCGCGGTGATCCCGCACCAGAGACGTGATCATGTGGCCGTAGCGGTCGGCATACAGGATCCCTTCGAGTACGACGTGGAAGCCGGCGTCGAGGGCTGCGCGTGCGATCGTGCCCAGCAGGGCGATGTTGGCGCCGCGCGCGGTGTCGTGTTCCCTGAGCACGTTCCGGCGGATCACGTCCTGGCCCACGATCGCGATACCGCGGCCGTAGTGATTCCGCAGGCCCTGGGCCACGCTCGTCTTGCCGGACGCCGAGTTGCCGCGGACGACCACGAGGCGGGTATCCGGACGCCCGGTCGATGCGCCGGTCATGCGGGCCAGCCTGTCTCGCTGTACAGCTCCCCGTTCTGGATCTTCGCGATGGCTTGGCGGGTGTAGGGGACGAGGTCGTCGGGGAGCGCGGCGGGGTCCCAGAATCTCCACTGGGTGCACTTGTCAGGCTCGCGCAGTTCCGGCTCGCCGCTCCAGGCGCGGGCGCGGAAGAACAGGCCCATGCGGGGCCGGCCCCCGGTGCGGTCAATGTGGTGAATGACGTGAACGAGTTCGACGTCCTGGCGCTCGATGTGCAGGCCGGCCTCCTCCCTCGCTTCCCTGATCAGGCAGGTGACGGCGTTCTCCTGCTCGCAGTGGCCGGCCAGGGCATGCCAGGTCGACGGTGCGAACGCGGAGTTCGGGTGACGCAGCCCGAGCAGAACCGTCCCGTCGGACCGCTCCAGGTAGAGGTGGACGCCGATGACGTTGAGGACCGTGCCGTGCGGCGAGGCTCGGCGCTGCTCCTGCCGCACGAGCCTGCCCTGCGGCGCGGTGCCGGCGGGATGGCTGGCGGCGTGGCGCCGCACGAGGTCGGAGGTGGTGTCCGCGATACGCAGGCGGTGGAGGTCGTCGGGGGCGAACCAGGCCAGCATGACCCCTTCCGTCAGCCGGATGTCACGGGGGTCGCCGTTCCAACGGCCGGCGTAGATGGCGATGGGCACGCTCACGCCGTCGTCGTCGGAGGCGTACTCGGTGGCGAACGGGGTCAGGTCGCCGAGGTCGAGGCCGGTTTCCTCGGCCAGTTCGCGCCGCACGGTGTGCTCCAGGGTGGCGTCCTGGGGCTCTCGGCCGCCGCCCGGCAGGGACCACATGCCCGGCTCCCAGATCTCACCGGGGAAGTAGTCGCGCAGGTGGAGCAGGTACTCACCACGGTCGTTGTGGATCAGTGCGGAGGCGTTGGCCGTCTCCGGTTCGGCCTCGAGGGGGAGCTTGAGCAGCTTCTCGCGCAGTGCCGGGGAGGCCACCCGGTCCACGGGACGCCACTCGATGCCGCCGACCTCCTCTTCCTGCGGCACCACCGGCGCCTCGTTCGTGGTGTGCAGGCGGAAGAGGAACCGGAGGTCGAAGTGCTGATGGCCGGGTTCGCCTTTGTCCGGGTGGGCGTCGATGTCGTGGATGTCGATGTCGAACGGCACCGTCTCGTATGCGGGCCACGGTGCGACCGCCTGGGGCGGGATCCCGGCCTCCTCGTGCAGCTCCCGTAGCGCCGTCCCGGCCAGGGACTCATCAGAGGGCTCGGCGTGTCCGCCGGGGGCGAGGACCTTCCCGCTCGCCAGGTGGAGCACGTGCAGGACGCGGCCGAGCGGGTCGAGGACTATCGCGCCGCAGGTGATATGTCCGGTGAAGGTAGTGCGGCTGGCGATGTCGGTGGGACGTTCCAGGGCGTCCAAGAGGGCACCGAGCTGCTCGTGCTCGTGGGGATGGCGAGCGAGGTAGGTTTCGACGGTGGTGCGGATGTGGTCGTGCGACAGCGGCATGGGATACCTCAGAGGGTGTGGAGCGGGCCGAGTCGAGGCGGGGCAGCGTCCGGGTCAGCTCAGCCGCATCCCCTCCACCGGGACCTCTTGGATGGCGACGGACCTGCGCGTGGGGCGGGTCCCACCGCTCGCGTGCGGTGTCCACCGTGAGCTGGGCTGCCGCGCGCCGGGCGGGCCCCATCCCAGCAAGGCGGCTGCCTGGGGTGCCCGGGCGGGCGTGAGCAGGCGGGCGAAGGGGGACCGGTGGCAGGGTCGACGGCCGCTGGTCCGACGGCGGTGACCCCGTGCGGCCGGACGGAGCCGGGCGTTGGGTCCCACACCGCCGTACACCTTGCCGGTCATGTCCAGTACCCAGCCCGGTCGCACCAGGTCGGCCAGGGGGAGTTGGGCTTCCTCGGTGGCTTCGCGGTGCAGGGTGTGCTCGGGTGTCGCGGCGGCGTACTCCACGGTGCCGCCCGGCGAAGCGAGCGGCCTCGTCGCGAACTGGAGCTGGAATCCGGGGAACCCGCGCGTGAGTGGCCGCTCCATGAGGAAGAGTATGACGGGTTGCACTGCTCGCCGTGGCTGGACGCGGAGCGCCACGGTCTCGGGCTACCGGGTCGGGCGTTGTTCTCTACGGCATGGGGAGCCGTAGGTTCAGCTGTTCACCCAGCGGGACCTGGAGCGCGTCCCGGGCTTGTTCCGGCTCAGTTCCGCCGCGGTGTGACGAGATCAGTGTCGCGGCGCAGATGAGATGGCCGTGAGCCACGCCGTACTGCTGGTTGAGCGCAGTAGTGGTTGTCCGGGCCGGCCTCTTCGTGTCAGCCGCGTTGTCTGCGCGCCCGCAGAGTGGCCCAGTGGCGCAGGCGCTCGGTGATCTGGGCTTCGTATCCGTTGCGGGTGGGCTGGTAGTACGTCCCACGGTTCATACCGTCGGGGAAGTAGTCGGCGCCGGAGAAGCCGTCGGTGGTGTCGGGATCGTACTGGTAGTCCTTGCCGTAGCCGATGTCCTTCATCAGCCGGGTCGGGGCGTTGAGAATATGGGCGGGCGGCATGAGTGAGCCGGTGCGGCGGGCGGCGCGGTGTGCGGAGTTGAAACCGCGGTAGACGGCGATGGATTTGGGGGCGGTGGCGAGGTAGACGACGGCCTGGGCGATCGCCAGCTCGCCTTCGGGGGAGCCGAGCCGCTCGTACACGTCCCAGGCGGCAGGGCCTGCTGGACGGCGTGAGGGTCGGAGATGCCGATGTCCTCGTTCGCGAAGCGGACCAGACGGCGGGCTACGAATAGGGGGTCCTCGCCGCCGTCGAGCATGCGGGCGAGCCAGTACAGGGCCGCGTCAGGATCGGAGCCGCGCATCGACTTGTGCAGCGCGGAGATCAGGTTGTAGTGGCCCTCCTGCGCCTTGTCGTACAGCGGGGCGCGCTGCTGGATGTGGTGGGCGAGTGCGGGGGTGTCCAGGATGGCCCCGGTGTCGGGGAGGGCCTGGAGCTGTTCGGCCATGTTGATGAGGTAGCGGCCGTCGCCGTCGGCCATGGCGATCAAGGCACTGCGTGCGTCGTCGTCGAGGGGCAGCCGGTGGTCGGTGAGGTGTTCGGCGCGGGCGAGGAGCGTGGACAGGGCGGTTTCGTCGAGGCGTTTGAGGACGAGGATCTGGGTGCGGGACAGGAGGGCGCCGTTGAGTTCGAAGCTCGGGTTCTCCGTGGTGGCGCCGATCAGGGTGATCGTGCCGTTCTCGACGTAGGGCAGAAAGCTGTCCTGCTGGGCGCGGTTGAAGCGGTGGATTTCGTCGACGAACAGCAGGGTGCCCTGGCCGACGGTGCGCCGACTGCGGGCTGCGGTGAAGACCTTGCGCAGGTCCGCCACGCCGGAGAAGGTGGCCGACACCGGTTCGAAGGCCAGGTTGCCGGCGTGGGCGAGGAGTCGGGCGATGGTGGTCTTCCCGACGCCGGGCGGGCCCCACAGGACGGCGGAGCTGAGGCGCTGCTGGGCGATCATGCGACCCAGCGGGGCGTCGGGGGCCAGGAGGTGGTTCTGTCCGACGACCTCGTCGAGCCGGGTGGGGCGCAGGCGGTCGGCGAGTGGCCGGGCGGGCTCCTCGCCGAAGAGCGGCAGGGTCGGTTCCATGGCTCTCTAGCTTTGTGCGGGGGTGCTGGCAGGCGTTGGCGCAGCCGCTGGTGGGCGCGCTGGGAGTGCTTACCGGGGGCGGGGGCGATCGCGTTGTGGCAACTGGGCGACGACCAGGTCGTAGGAGTCCTCGACCGCGTCGGTGATCAGCCGTTTGGTGATGCCGGTTCCCGGTCCGAGCGTGATCCAGTGTCGTTTGTCGAGGTAGCGGCCCGGTGTGATCGAGGCGTGGGCGTGCATGTGGGCACGGGCGTGTTCGGGGTCGCACTTGACCGTGATGATCTGCTCGTCCGGGTCGTCGGTGACGATGAGGAACACCTTGCCCGCGACCTTGTACACGTCGAGCTGGGGAGTGAAGGGGCGTGAGTGGCTGACGCCGGGCAGGGCGAGGGCCGCCTTGCGGGCGGTGTCCTGGAGCCGGTCACCGGCCGCGCTCACCGGGACGCCCGCGTGCCGTCGGCGCAGGTGTGCGGGTCGACGGGCTGCGCGGCCTTGGGCAGGTGAGCGACGACAAGCCGGTAGGACTCGGTGACGAGCTCGCGGACGAGGGATTCGTCCACGCCGTCCCCGTCCTCCAGGGTGATCCAGTGCTTCTTGTTCATGTGGTAGCCGGGGGTGATGTGGACGTGGTGTTCCTGTAGGGCCAGCGCCTCGCCGGGATCCGACTTGAGGATCACGACGGGACGCCCGGGGACCTCGGTCATCAGCATGAACACCTTGCCGCGCACCTTGAGAACCTCCCAGTCGTCCCCGAAGGGATGACCCAGCTCGGCTCCGGGAAGCTCATGCGCGCTGTCGGCGGCGGACTTGTACAGAGTCATGAGGCGTTGTCCTCCTTGAGGTAGTGGCGGGCTGCCGTACTGGAGAGTGCGTGCCGGGCAGGTGCGGCGGCACAGTCCATCCTTGCCCGGAAACCGCCGAAAACGGGCGGTAGGCTGCGGACACATGATGGTCGACAAGAGACATCCAGCCCCCACTGGCCAGGCCGGCCCGGCAGAGGTCCCCTTGTACGGCTTCCAGCCCCCGGTGGGCACGCCCTTCGGGCTGGAGGTGAGCACCGTGGAGGACTTCTTCGCCGAGCACGACGACTGGCCGTGGAACCCGCCCCGTCCGGTCCGCGTCTCCTTCCACTACCTCATCGCGGTCACCGAGGGTGAGCTGCTCCACGACGTCGACCACCTCACGCGGAGCGTCGCCCCCGGCCAGTGGCTGTGGGTGCGGCCCGGGCACACACTGTGCTGGCATCCGCCCGGCACCGCCCGCGGCCCGTTCATCCTGTTCGAACCGGACGTCCTCACACCCGGCACCGCCCGCCTCCTGGCCCCGCTCACTTCGCACGAGGCCCCCGCCGTGCTCAGCCCGCACCCCGATGACGCCACCTGGCTCCACCTGACGGCACTCCAGCTCCTCGACGAACACCGGGCGCTCTCGGACGCCGCCCCCTCGATGTCCACCATGCCCTGCGGCGAAGCCTGCTCGAATCGCTGCTGCTGCGCCTGGCCAACGCCCCCGGCACCACCCCTACGGGCGCGACGACGGCCGGCACCGGCCGTGGTGACGCCTACGGCCGGTTCGCGGATGCCCTGGAGCTGCACTTCCGTGAACTGCACCGGGCGGCGGACTACGCCGAACTGCTTGGCTGCTCGGTGCGCACCCTGAGCCGAGCCGCCCGGGATGCCACCGGCAAAGGGGTGCGTGACCTCATCGGCGAGCGGCGCCTGCTCGAAGCCCGGCGCCTGCTGGGAGGTGCCCGGTGGGACGCCCGAAGTGTGGCCGCACATCTCGGTTTCTCCGACACCGCCAACTTCGGCCGCTTCTTCCGTGACCGCACCGGCCTCACCCCGGCCGCGTTCGCGTCCGGAGAAGACACGACCGCCCCCTGGGACGACCGCACAGACTCAGACGGTTCTCACCCCCGGCGAAGCAGCTACGGGCGGTTAACGCCCGAGAAAGTCTCGAGGACCTCTTTGGCGTGAGCGGTGGCGTCGTAGGGCATGTCGCCGATCCCCTTGGCGGTCGGCACCGTGGTGACGGGCTCCCACAGCGCACCGGTGTCCCCGCAGGCAAGTGCGAGCAGCGCGTCCCGGACGAACGTGTCGCGGGCGATCTGCGTGTCGCTGGCGCCGGGGCGGGTCTGGCCGACGATGCCGTACATCTCAGTGCCGTGCACGGCGTGCGCTCCCTCGACCGGGCCGACGACGAGCAGGTGCGCGATTCCGCCGGCCGCGGCGTGCGCGAGCGCGCCCCGGGTCTGCGGCAACGTGAAGGAGAAGTCGGTGAGCAGCGCCCCGCGGACCTCGACAGAAGTGCGTCCGTCGATGTCGTAGGCGGCGATGATCCTGCGGGCGCGGCTGCGCGGGATACGGTTCCGGTTGGCGAACTCCGCAACGAGGGCGTCGATGCTGCCCGGGTCGAAGTCCTCTGTCCGGTGCCGGACCCACCAGTCGGTCTCGTGGGTGGTGCTGCTGAAGAGGATGTCGACGTCGCGGTGCTGACCGGACTCGAGGACGCGCATGGGGTGGTCCGTGAGGACGCCGTTCGGCTGCTCCCGGTCATCGGTGATGGCGATGACCTCGTTGTCCACGCCGTGCGCGGCACCGGGATCTGGCGACTGCGTATTGGTCATCGTCTTGGCGAGCAGGTCCGCGTCCACGGCGAGGAGCTGCTCGGGGTCGTCCTGCAGCCCGAGCGCGGTGAGGACGGCGTGGGCGCGCTCTTCCGCGCCCCAGGCCGGCACCTGACGCGATGGCATGCCCGAGAACGCGGCCAGGTGGTGGTAGAGCCCCTCTGCGGACGGTGCGGCGAGGAGGCTGAGGGCGGAGAACGCGCCTGCGCTGTGACCCGTGACCGTGACATTGTTGGGGTCACCACCGAATCGGGCGATGTTCTCCCGCACCCACTGCAACGCGGCGATGATGTGCTGCAGGCCGAGATTCGACGCTTCTGCGAGAGCGCCGCCGTACTGGGACAGGGAGAGCCACCCGAAGGGGCCGAGCCGGTAGTTGAGGGACACGCCGATGGCGCGGCCGGTCGCGGCGAGACCTGAGGCGTTGGAAGTGGTCTGCGTGTTCGCGCCGAGCATCCACCCGCCGCCGAAGACGTACACGATGACCGGGAGCGGCTTGCCCCCGGCGTCGGCGGGTGCCCAGACGTTGAGGTTCAGGCAGTCCTCGCTGAACCCGTTGTCGGCCTCGAGCCAGCTGGTGTCACCGGCCTGGAGCGGCGCCGGCCCCTTCCGGTCGTAGGGAAGGTCGGGGTCGAAGGGCACGGCCTTCGGGCTGCGGAAGCGGTCGGCGGTGGCGTACGGGATGCCGAGCCACGAACGCACGGCGCCCGGTTCGGCGGTAGTGGTGCTGGTCATGCGAGAGAGTCCTTACGGGGATCAGGTGTCGTCTCAGGTCGTAGAGTCGCCGCCGGTGGCGGTCGTGTCCTTGGTGGCCTCGCGGCCGGATGGCAGTTGCTCCCCGTGGCGGAGTCGCTTCGTGATCGCGCGTTCATTGCCGGCGGTGGTGTGCTGGTAGTACGACTCGGGGTCCATGCCGTCGGGGAGCCGCGTCCCGCGATCGGTTCTCAGTCGTCCAGGACGACGACGTGCTTGCCCGGGGTGGTGCCGGATTCGACGTCGTCCTGGGCGTCCTGGACCTGTTCCAGGCCGTGGTAGACCTTCGCGACCGGGACCCTCAGGCGCCCTTCGGCGACGGCCTCGAGCTGGCGGGCGAAAACGTCCGCCGGGAGGTCGGCGGCCTCGCCCGCATAGCTGGTCAGCCGCACCCCGACAGGGATCATGAACGGGGTGAAGTCGTTGATCGACCACTGCCCGGCCAGTGCTCCGGTGAAGCAGACGGTGCCGTGCCGGCGGACGGTGCGCAGGGTGTCTGCGAGGACCGAGCAGCCGACCAGTTCCAGAGCGGCGTCGACACCGTCCGGCATCAGCTCGCGTACCTGGTCGGCGACGGTGCCGTTGTCGATGAGGGGGTGGTCGACGCCCGCATCCCTCAGTTCCCCGGTTCTGTCCGGGCTGCGGGTGGTGGACAGTACGGTGGCGCCGAGGTCCTTCGCGAGCGTGGCCGCGCTCAGCCCGACGGTGGAGGTGCCACCGCGGATCAGCAGCGTCTGCCCCGCCCGCAGATCGAGGCCGGTGGTCAGGGAGCCGTACGCGGTCTGGAACATCTCCGGCAGCGCGCCGACGACGTCCCACGGCAGGCCGGTCTCGAACGGGATGACCTGGGCCGCGGGGACGCTCACGTACTGGGCGTAGGCGCCGTCGTAGGTGCGGCCCATGCCGCCCATCATGGTCGCCACCTGCTGGCCCGGGCGCAGCCCGCTGTCCTCGTCGGCCTCGTCGACCACGCCGACGCCCTCAATGCCGGGGATACGGGGGTAGGTGACCTCCGGGTCCGACTCGCCCTTGCGGGTGGTGACCTCGGACTCGTTGACGCCGAACGCCTTCACCCGGATCCGCACCCAGCCCCTCTCGCGTACGGGCACCGGCACTTCCTTGATCTCCAGGGCCCCGAGGCCGCCGGGCCGGGTGACGACGACGGCCCGCATCATCGCCTGTACGGCGTCGCCAGCTGCTGTTGATTGGCTCATAGCGCGATCCTCACTCCGTTTTGCCTCTCGGCACGCTGTTCCGGATGATGGCCCGCCCGCCGTCAGGGCGGTCGATGCCCTCCCACAGATCGAGGACCTGCTGATAGTGGGCTGTGCCCTCGAAAGAAGAGTTGCCTACGGTTTACGCGACGGGTCTGTCCGGGACAGCGGGTCACAGGCGGGAGTGCTCGCCGGTGGCGAAGGCGAACACAATGCCGGGCTGGACGGAGACGACGCCCTTGCGGTCGTAGGGGAGGTTCGGATCGAAGTTTGCGACTACGGGGCGCCGGTACCGCTCGGCAGTGGCGTACGGGATCCCCCACCAGGACCGCGCCCCTGGCGCAGTCGGAGCCGTAGGTGCGGCGGCGCTCATGGCCTCTCCTTCATACATCGATGGTGCCGTGTTAGGGGGTGCCAGGCCACCTCGGGCAGCTGGGGGCCGCGGCACTTCTCCATGGTGTGCCCGTCTCTGACACCTCCACCATTCAGAAGCGGACAGCCAATGGTCATTCGACGACTTTGTCGGCGTGTCCGCTATTAACACCGCGCAATGCCTCAAGTGGGCGCTCGCCAACCCCGACCTCACGACCGGCGTGTGGGCGACGACCACGAAGCGGGACCGCGCACCGAGCTGCGCAAGCAACTTGTAACGCGGTGGCCGAGTTGTGCCAGAAATCGAGGACCCGAGGGTACGGCCTCATCGCACGCCCCTGACCTGCCAACATGCCTGGACGATCCACCGCCGACCGCTCAGGAAACCGCGCGCACTCCGGTTAGTTGTTGCTGACCTTGAGGGAACCGGTCGGCCCCGACCACCGACCACACAAACCCGACCACGATCACGAACAGGCACGAAACCCGTGGTCAGCCCGACCACGGCCGCCACAGGTCCACGGCGGCCGGCTCCAGCCACCATCACGACGGGACGAGGATGCGCGTGCCGGCATGCGGGAGGACGAGGCCTGGCTCCCGGCTGTGTCAGCGGACTGACTGTGCAGCCCGAGGCGACTGTGCATCCGGGTTGTGCGCACTCGCCACGCCCTCCGGCTGCGCAGGACCCCCGCCCTCGTTGTGTAGCCGCCGCGTGCGCATTGAGCGCCGAGACCACTGTGCAGCTGCGAGTGTGCACACCGCCTGGCACGTGAAAGGCACCCGTGGTCGGTACGACCATGGGTCCGACCCTGGCTGGTCAAGGGCATGCCGCGAATTTGTGGAGGGTGGTCGGTGGTGGTGGCCGCCTGTCTTGGGCGGGCCGATGATGGCGATCCTTGAAATGGAAGCCTGGCCTCGATTCCGTACGTGATCTTGGTGCTGCGGCAGGCTGCCACTGAATCGGTCTGGCCTCTCGTCCCTGCTGTCGAAGCGGCAGCGCCGGCGAGCGCCGGATTACCGATGCGGTCCCTGCCTTCGGCAGGATGGGCGCATGACCGAAATCCGTACACCCCGTCTTCTCCTCCGTAGCTGGCACGACGACGACCTCGCGTCGATGGCGGACATCAACGCCGACCCACGGGTTATGCGCTGGACTGACGACGGCTCGGTGCGCGACCTGGACCGCACAGCCGAGGACATCGAACGCTGGGAGGAGGAGTGGGACGAGGAGGGATTCGGACTCTTCGCCGTCGAACTGCTGGCCTCGGGCGAACTGATCGGCTTCACAGGACTGTCCGTGCCCGAGTTCCTGCCGGAGGTGATGCCCGCAGTGGCGATCAACTGGCGGCTCGGCTCACCGTTCTGGGGCCAGGGATACGCGTCCGAAGCCGCGCACGCCACACTGGAGTTCGCACTCCAGGACCGCGGCCTGGACCGTGTCATCAGCATCAGCCGGGTGGGGGACAACGCCTCCGAGAACGTCATCCGCAAGCTTGGCATGGCGCCCGAGCGGGAGACGACCCACCCGGTATACGGCTACCCACTGCGCGTTCACGCCATCGACCTCACCGAGTTCCAGGCATGAACCCGCCCAGCCGTCGATCACCACAAGACAGCCGACCACTGCCCCTGCGTCCCTGAACGCGTTGGTCCCGACGACAGGAACACCCAGGCAGGGACGGCCCCTCCCTGCCACTGACACGCTCCTTCACGGAACTGGGGACAGAGCCAACTTCAGATATCGCCAGCAGGAGAGGCCCTCGTGGTCAGCCCGACCACAGCCCCGACCACGGTCCACGGCAGGATGTGCGCCAGCACCGGGAGACGAATTGCGGCTCCCGGCCGCGTATCAGCGGACTGACCGTGCAGCCCGAGGCGACGGTGAACGATCCCGCCTGCAGTGTCGACCTCCGCCCAGTGCGCTATCAGTTCGCCACCGTTCGGGGCGACTCGCACGACGACAACTGGCTGGTCATTGAGGGCACGGTGGCGACTTCTGAGGGAAAGTGGTCGTTCGCCGATCCGTGTTTGCTCACCGACGAGGCCCGTCAGGTGTCTGCATGGCTGCGCGCGGTAGCCGCAGGGACGGTGGACGTCACCGAACCTGATGCCGACGGTGAGCTGTCGCCGGACACGTGTTTCATCGAGCCGGTCGTGGCTTTCAGCCTCGCGCATCGAATCGAGGGCGGGACCCAGGTGATCCGCGTTCATCTGTCTCTGGAGGCGGCACCTCCGTGGCAACAGGGCGAGGGTGGGCCTGGCATCTACCAGTACGGCGTGGAGGTCAGCTTGGACGCCGCAGCGCTGCTGCACGCGGCTGACGAGTGGGACCTCCCTTTGGCTTCCCTCCCGTCCCGCTGATCCAGCCACCCGACACTCCCCGGACAACCGATTCCTACCTGCCGGGGGTGGGTGTCCCTCCACGATCCGGTGAATGCTGGATCCCGAACTGCTGGAACGGATCACCGCGCGGTGCAGCAACGGGGGAGGGGCAGCCGACGGTGCCTTCGTTGGCGTCGCCCGTGGTGCTGCACGCGGCGGGGGGCGATGGCGGTCAGGCCGACGGTCCGGCGGGGGGCCTCTATGTCTTTCGTCAAGCGGCGCGCGGCGTTTTGGGCTCGTAGAAGGTGCTGTCGCGGAGCATCGAGACAGCGCACTGGTGCGGTGGCGGACCAGGCAAAGGGGGCTCGGGTATGGGTCTTTCCGAAGGCCGCGCTATGCCAGCCGCTCGGCGAGCGGACCATCTCCGCGAGGGCCTGCCCCGGCACCAGCCGAGTCACAACTCGGGGGACTCAGGAAGGTGTGCACGCCTCGGCGATCGATACGCTGTTCTCGTAGAGATGATGCCGGGTGATCCGGCCCTCCTCAACGGTGAGGCGCAGCGAGAAGGGGCCCTCGAAGGACTTCCCCGTCGCGCGTACGGTCCCCGAGAGGTAGCCCATCAGGACGGCGTCGGTGCCGTCAACGAGGAACGTGTCGACGGAGGCCCGTGCATCCTCGGCCACCGTGTGGTCGGCTAGCTCCGTGAACTGGGCGGCGCATTCGGCTCCGGTAGAGCGCGGCCGGATCCACGGTACGGCGGGGTTCTCGGCGAGTAGCCAGTCGACGTCGTCCGCGAAGAGCGCGACGAGCCGCTCGACATCCCCGGCCATCCGGGCGGCGAGGAACTCCTGGACGACGTGGCGGGTGGTGTCGGTGACGGAACTCGCGGTGAGGTCAGAGGACTTGATGGGCATGGTTGCTCCTCGCGCCTAAGGTGCCGGAACCCTCGTCGGGATCTCGTTGACATGGACCACGCTGCCGCAGCACGGGAGCGTGGTCGATTACGTCAGAGGTAGTGGCTGGGTGGAGGGCTACTACGTCCGTCGTCAAGCCCGAGTTGGTCATGCGGTGGCTGCTTCGGGGGGGCGTGGTTCGTAGAAGGTGCCGTCGCGGAGCATGGCGAAGAGCACGCTGATGCGGTGGCGGGCGAGGCGGAGGAGGGCTTGCGTGTGGGTTTTCCCACGTGCCCGGCATTGGTCGTAAGACGTGCGGGAGGTGGGTTCGTGCAGGGCGGCGAAGGCAGAGAGAAACATGGTCCGTTTGAGCTGCCGGCTCCGCCTCGGGGCGCGTGTTCGCCGTGGATCGAGGTGCCGGACGACTTCGTGGCCGGGGCGAGGCCGACATAGGGGGCGAGGTGGGAGGCGGTGGGGAAGCCGGTGCCGTCGTCGACGGTGACCGTCTCCGTCGAGTCCGCCGCTCCGTGACTTCGATGACCGCGAGGTCGGGTCGGACGTGACAGGGCACCCCGCCGTTCTTGAAAGGAGCGTCGCGTCTGAAGAAGACCTGAAGAGGAACGCTGGGAAGTCAAGCGCAACCTGATCGGCTACACGCCCAACTGGACATCGTGGAGTGCCGGGGCCTGATCCGCCGCGACGACATCGGCGTCGGCGTCGGCCGCCGGGCTCACGAACGGTACGCGGCGACCGCCGACGACCTCACCTCGGCGCGTGGCGAGTCGACGTGGACCATGCACCTCAGGCGCGACGACTGGGACGTCAACGTCGTGACCCACTCCCGGCTCACCTTGCGACGAACAGAGTTTCTTCGTGGACGTCACGCTCGACGGCTAGGAAGCGGGTCGCCGTGTGTTCTCCCGCACTTGGAACGAAACGGTGCCGCGGTACCGGATGTGACCGCGCGGTCAGGCGGTCGTTCTGCCCCGGACTGCACTGTCGGGCACGCCCATCGAGGTGAGCGCCTGGTGCGCACAGGCGGTGTCGCGGGCCTGTGGGACCCCGGACGGCCTCGGAAGCATCCGTCACGCACGCCGGGGCAGTCGCAATGCACGGCAACTCGTCCCGACGCGACCAGAGATGAGCGTGATGACGTGACTTACCCCGAACACCCGGGAACTCCCGCCGACGCGGCACGGACGCACCCCGGAGCCGACACGGGACGCAGCAACGGACTGGCCGTCGCCGCGCTCGTTCTCGCGATCCTGGCCGTCCTCCTCTTCTGGACCGTCGTCGGCGGGGTGGTGCTGGGAATCCTGGCGCTGATTTTCGGCATCATCGGCGCCCGCAGGGCCCGAGGCGGCCGAGCACCGCACCGCAAGATGTCCATCGTCGCGGCAGTGCTGGGGACGCTGGGACTCATCGCCTCCGTGGTGATCATCGCGATCGGCGCGTCGATCTTGAACTCGGACGAGTTCAAGGACTTCGACGACTGCGTTCAGCACGCCGACACCCAGAGCGAGCGCGACGCCTGCGCGAACGACTTCGAGGAGGACATCAACAACTGACGCGGCCGACGGCCCGGTCCCGCCGACGACGCCGTGGCGAGCCACAGCGACAAGCATCCAGCCAGGTGCGGTGGACCGGGTCGGCCCGGTCGGGGTCGGGCACCGGGAAGGCGGAGGAAGGAGCTGCGCTGCCTGAAGCGTGCCGACTCGGAGACGCTCACGAACTTCGCCGAGTGGTGCGCGACCACCTGAACTGAACCGCCCCCCGGCTACCCCTTGCTGGGGTACTTGTGCCCTCGGTCGGCCCTCACCATCTGTTCCACGCCTAGGAACGACCAGGGGGGAACCGGGATGCCGGACACACTCCCGTCCGCGCCCGCAGTCATCGAGGGGCGCGTCAGCATCGTCCGGCTGCACGGCGAGGCGTGCTTCGACTGCGGTGCCGTCAACATCGTGGAGCCCGACCCGGCGGCCGTCCGCATCCTGACCCCGGGTCCTTCTCGTGCAGGTGATGCGGTTGTGAAGGCGATCATCGGGCTGCTCGTGCACGTGGCGGCCGTCTCGGTGCCGGTCCTCGCCCTGGTGCTGGCGCGGACACCGAACTGACGCACCCCCGCGGCGGCCGCAGGGTCAGGGTCGCACGCCAATCACGCCCGTCCCGTCGCAGGACCGCAAGCCTCCGGCGGGACGGGTCTGCCACACGCCTCCACCCCGCCGCGACCCACCCCGGGCCGGATGACCGCAGTACTGGAACCGTCGGCCAACACCGCGCCCGGCGGCGTGACGTTCCTGGAGCTGGAGGTCACCGGCCGGTGCCAGCCGATGTGTTCGTCGCACTGATACGCCGAAGCGGGCCCGACCAAGGAGCACGGCACGATGACCGGCGACGACTACCTTCTCACGTTGCGGGCCATCGCGGCGCAGCCGCGAGCGGCCGCCGGTCGCGCCGGGCCGTGTACCCGCCGATCCACAGCCCCGCCCCGACGAGGGCCAGCACGAGCCCGAGCCCACCGGTCGCCAGCGGCACCGGCGGTACGACGAACCCCTCCCGTACGCGCCCGAGCACGCCGGAGGCCGTGACGCTGCCCGACTGCTCGTCGAGGGAGAAGCGTGAGTCGTTCGAGTTTCCCCGGTTGTCACCCAGCAGGAACAAGCGCCCGTCAGGGACCCGCACGTCGTACGGTGCGGCCGCGGAGGACAACTCGTCGCGCCGTACGTAGGGTTCGTCGAGCTGCTTCCCGTTCACCACGACACGGGCCCCGTCGCTCTCCACGTGATCACCGCCCTTCCCGATGACCCGCCGCAGGACCGGGGCACCCTGGTATCGGCCGGGCACACGAACGAGCACGACGTCGCCTCGGCGTATTTCGTTCACGCCGATGTGCTCGACGACCAGGTGCTCGCCCTGGCGGTACCCGGGCTCCATCGACTCGCTCTGGACGGTGACCCCCTGGTGACGCGCGAAGAAGTAGCCCGTGCTCCCCAGCACCAGGGCCAGCCCCAGCGGGGCCAACACCCAGCCCGCGACTCTCAGTCGTCCGCCCACTCTCCGCTGCCGCATGAACGCCCCTCCCCGACAACCGCCCCGGGCGGGCGGACCAGCAGAGATTAGCGTCCCGGACGGAAACGCACTTACCGCCCGGACCGCATCCGAGCCACGGCACCCGCGCCCTGCCCGCGGTCAGCCCTGCCCGCCGGTCAACCCTGACCGCGGGGCAGCCCCCGGTCGCAGCCCGTGCCGTCGCCGGACCCGGACCCGGACCCGGCCCTGGACCCGGACCGGCCGGGTCTCCCTCGAAGGCACTTCACTCCCCGGGGCCGTCGAATGCGGCCGGTGCCGGCAGTCGCCTCACTGGCGTCCCCGGCGTTGGCTGGCGACCGAGCCAAGGACGCCCCGGTGCGCGGTTCCGTACGGCGACACACCTTGCCGAGAGCGTGACTGCCCGGTAGGGCCACCGCATCAGATCCCCGGCTGCCCTCACCCGACCGGCGCAGTGGCGGCGCGCCTCGCCGAATCGGCGGCGCCTCACGCGGAAGCGGTGTGTGCGACGGGCCTGAGGCGCTCCTGGCGTGCGACACGGGCGGTCCGTGCGGTCGCGGCGAACACCAAGGGTGCGCGAAAGTTGGGTCATGTGCGGCCGGTACGTCTCCACCCGCGGTCCTGAAGATCTCGCCCGGCAGTTCCAGATCGCCGACCGGGACCTCGACGATCCCCTGGCGCCGAGCTGGAACGTAGCGCCGACCGACGAGGTGTGGGCCGTCCTCGAACGCATCCCGGCCGACGCCGGTGGCGGCGCCCCGGCGGCACGACATCTGCGGAAGCTGCGCTGGGGCCTGGTACCTTCCTGGGCCCGGGACACGAAGATCGGCGCCCGACTGATCAACGCCCGGGTGGAGACGGTCCACGAGAAACCGGCCTTCCGCACCGCGTTCGCCCGGCGCCGCTGCCTCCTGCCGGCCGACGGGTTCTACGAGTGGCAGCGCATCGAGGACCCGGAGACGGGAAAGGCCCGGAAGCAGCCCTACTTCATCCACGCGGCGGACGACCGGGCGATGGCCCTTGCGGGGCTGTACGAGTACTGGCGTGACCCGGACGCCGGACACGACGACGACCCGTCGGCCTGGCTGACCACCTGCACCATCATCACCACCGAGGCCACCGACTCCGCCGGACGCGTCCATCCCCGCATGCCGCTGACCGTCGCCGACGACCACTACGACGTGTGGCTCGACCCCTCCCGCCAGGACACCGGCGCGCTGCGCGACCTCCTGGAGCAGCCCGCCGGCGGCCGGCTCGACGCCCGCCCCGTCTCCACGGCGGTCAACAACGTCCGCAACAACGGCCCACAGCTGCTCGAAGCGGTCACCGGCCCGGCGCCCGGGGCCACTCCGCCCGGTTGAGCCCTCAGCCGCCGAACAACCGGCGCCTCGCGAAAGACCGGTTGAACGTCACCCGCCCAGCGGCAAGGATGAACGTCACCCGCCCAGCGGCAAGGATGAACGTCACCCGCCCGACGGCAAGGATGACGGCATGCGAAGCATCATGGTCATGGACGCCCCCTCGAACCTGGGCCTGCGCCCCCCGGCCCCCAGCACCGTCCCCGGCTGCTACAAGCTGGCCGGGGCGCTGCGGGACAACGGGATCGTACGCAGGCTCGGCGCCCTCGAAGGCGGTGTCGTCGTGCCACCTCGCTACGACCGGGGCGACTGGCAGGAGGGCGACGGCGTCTTCAACGCACACGCCATCGCCGCTTACACGCGCTCCCTCGCCGACCGTATCGAGGGGCACGTGTCCGCCGGTCACTTCACCCTGGTCCTCGGCGGGGACTGCTCCATCCAACTCGGTGCCGCGCTGGCCCTGCGCCGTCTCGGCCGGTACGGCCTGGTGTCGATCGACGCCTCTCCCGACTTCCGCCATCCGGGCACCTCCGACCGGATCGGCGCCGCCGGCGGCGAGGAACTCGCCCTCGCGACCGGGCGCGGGCAGGAGGACCTGACCGACCTCGAAGGACTGCGGCCCTACCTCCGGGACGAGGACGTCCGGCTCTTCGGCACCCGGGACGCGTTCGTGGACGACGTGGACGTCGCCGAACTGCGCGCGCTGAAGGTCCCCGTCACCACCGTCTCCGACCTCCGCCGCACCGACCCCGGCAGCCTGGGCGCCGCGACCGCCGCAGACCTCGGGGCGGCGGCCCTCGACGGCTTCTGGGTCCACCTGGACGCCGACGTCCTCGACCCCTCGGTCATGCCCGCGGTCGACAGCCCGGACCCCGACGGCCTGCTGCCCGGCGAACTCACCGCCCTGCTGCGCCCGCTCGTACGGTCCCCGCGCTGTGCGGGGCTCAACGTCACCATCTACGACCCCGACCTGGACCCCGACGGCAGCGCGGGCGCCCTCCTGACCGACCTGGTGGTTGCCGCCTTCACCACCGACTGAGACGCGCGACCGGGACACGCGGGGGACGGCTCCGCCGCTCGCACGGCGTGGTGGCCGTCAGGCAACCGGCCGCCAGCCCAACGCGGGACCGACCCGCGGCCGTCATCGCCTTCGTCCTCACCCCGCTGACGGCCGTCGTCACCAAGGGCAAGTACGACCTGCGCCGCGCCGGCGACGGAATCGACGAGCCACTGCTCGACGCCGACGGCAACCCGAGCGCGACGACGTACGACTGTCACGTCTGCCACCAGCCCTACGAGCGTCCCGACCTGGCCGCGTGCCAGACACACGACGCCGTGGTCTGTTCACTCTGCCTGAGCACGGACAAGGTCAAAGACCACGTGCTGCCGGCGCAGCCGACCGTCGTCCGAACGCCGGGGCCGGGCGGCGGGGCCGACCAGAGCCCGCGGTCCACGAGCCGTTGGACCACGGAGCGCCGTGGCGTCCCACCTCCCGGTCGACGTGGCCTCCGCAGGTCGCCGTGGTGACAGGTCAGACACCATCGCCGGTGGCACCCGGCGATCCGGGTGACTGGGCGATCTCCCGTTCGGCGGCTTCGATCAGGGCCAGCACGGCATCCGCGGCGGCCACGGGGTCACGGGCCTCGACGGCCTGCACGACGGCGCGATGACCCGGCAGTGAGGCTTCCACCGCGCCGGGGGTCTGGGTGCTGATGAGGAAACTGTGTTCCAGCGCGATCTCGACAGCGCGGCCCAGTGAGCCGAGGAGGCGGTTGCCGCCCGCGTCGAGCAGCGCCCGGTGGAAGGCGATGTCGGCCTCGACGTACCCGCTGCGACCGGGAGCCGCCGCCGCGGCCTCCATGGCCGCCAGGGACTCGTAGAGGACTCGTACGTCGTCGGGGCCCGCCCGGTCGGCGGCGAGCCGGGCGGCCTCCGGCTCGACGATCCGGCGCAGTTCACCCGTGTCGCGCAGCAGCGCGGTGGCGTCTCCCGCCTGCTTCCATCGCAGTACGTCACGGTCCAGATGGTTCCACTGCTCCGGAGGCAGCACACGCGTGCCGGTGCGGGGCCGTACATGCAGCATGCCCTTGGCCACCAGTGACTTCACCGCCTCCCGCAACACCCCTCGGCTGACGCCGATCTCGGCCGCGAGGGCGTCCTCGACCGGCAGCGGGGCCCCCGGCACCCACACCCCCGCCACGATGCGCCGTCCGAGTTCGTCGACCACGCGCTGGTGCGTGGTCTGGAAATTCTCCACGATCTCCGCTTCCCTCTGGACGCCATTCATCGAATCATTCAATGATTGTGTGACAGGGTACGGCCTGCGGGCCACCACCCGACCACGACCCATCGCGAAGCGGACGAACGCCAGAGCCACGGGAGTGCCTACATGACGGACGGTCAGCAGACGAGTCGCCGCAGCCAGGCGTGGTTCGGCGCACGGGGCCGCAGCGGGATGGTGTACCGCTCCTGGATGCGCAACCAGGGCTTCGGGCACGAGGTGTTCGACGGGCGCCCCGTCATCGGCATCGCGACCAGCGCCTCCGAACTCGCCCCGTGCAATGCCCACCTGACCCGCGTCGCCGAAGCCGTCAAGCGCGGCGTGTGGCAGGCGGGCGGCCTGCCCCTGCAGTTCCCCACCATGGCCACCGGCGAGACCCTGATGCGCCCCACCGCCATGCTGTACCGCAACCTCATGGCCATGGAGGTCGAGGAACTGATCCGGGCCAACCCGCTCGACGGTGTCGTGCTGCTGTCCGGCTGCGACAAGACGACCCCCGCCATGCTCATGGGAGCCGCCAGTGTCGACCTGCCCGCCGTCATGGTCACCGGTGGCCCGATGCTCAACGGCAAGTACCGCGGCCAGGACGTGGGTTCGGGCACCCACGTGTGGAAGTTCGAGGAAGACCTGAAGACCGGCCGGATGACCGAGGAGGAGTGCTACTTCGCGGAAGGCTGCATGGCCCGCTCCAACGGGCACTGCATGACGATGGGGACCGCCTCGACCATGGCCTGCATGGCCGAGGCGCTCGGCATGCAGCTGCCGGGCTCGGCGGCCTGGCCCGCGGTCGACTCCCGCCGGATGGAGACCGCGCAGGCGGCCGGGCAGCGCATCGTGCGGATGGTGGAGGAGGAGCTGCGCCC
This sequence comes from Streptomyces rubrogriseus, assembly GCF_027947575.1. NCBI lineage: Bacteria > Bacillati > Actinomycetota > Actinomycetes > Kitasatosporales > Streptomycetaceae > Streptomyces > Streptomyces rubrogriseus. The sequence goes on from NZ_CP116256.1 coordinate 4,253,607, forward strand.
CTCGCGGATCCTGACCCGGGAGGCGTTCGAGAACGCCGTCCGGGTCAACGCGGCCATCGGCGGCTCCACGAACGCCATCATCCACCTCACCGCCCTCGCCGGACGTGTCGGCGTCGAGTTGAGCCTGTCGGACTTCGACGACCTGGCGCGCGCGGTGCCGACCCTGGTCAACCTGATGCCCAGCGGCAAGTACCTCATGGAGGACTTCTGCTACGCGGGCGGCCTCCCGGCCGTCCTGGCCGAACTGCTCGACGGCGATCTGCTGCACGGCGGGCAGATCACGGTCACCGGACGCACCATCGCCGAGAACACCGAGGAAGCCGAACGCTTCGACTCCGACGTCATCACCCGACTCGACGCCCCCTTCCAGCCGGCCGGCACCGGTATCGCCGTCCTGCACGGCAACCTGTGCCCCGACGGGGCCGTGATCAAGCAGTCCGCCGCGTCACCGCACCTGCTCACCCACCGCGGCCCCGCGCGCGTCTTCGACTCCCCGGAGGCCTACCACGAGGTGGCCGACGACCCGGAACTCGACATCGACGAGAACACCGTCATCGTCATCCGCAACGCGGGCCCCAAGGGCTACCCCGGCATGCCCGAGGTCTCCAACGTCCCGCTGCCCGCCAAGCTGCTCAAGGCCGGCGTCACCGACATGGTGCGCGTCTGCGACGGCCGGATGAGCGGCACCGGGTACGGGACGGTGGTCCTGCACGTGGCGCCCGAGGCCGCCGTCGGCGGACCCCTCGCCCTGGTCCACGACGGGGACCCCGTCGTCCTCGACGTCCCCAACCGCACCCTGCGCCTGGACGTGGACGACGCCGAGCTCGCCCGCCGCCGGAAGACGTGGCGGGCACCCGACGAGCGGTACGACAGCGGCTACACCTGGCTGTACACGCAGAACGTGGAACAGGCCGACCAGGGCGCCGACTTCGGGTTCCTGCGCGGAACCCGCGGACACGAGGTCCCCCGCGACTCCCACTGAGCCCGGGCCCCGACCACCGCACCCCTCGAACCCAGGAGAGCAGCGATCGTGGAACCTGGAGCAGCGCGCCCGCGTCCGGTCCTCACCACCGGCTCCGTCCTGCCGGAGGACGCCGATCGCGCGACCCTCGTCGCACGCGTTCACGCCCCCGAGTACGACGGGCCATGTGTGGCCGCCGTTCGCGGCGAGCGCGTAGTCGACCTGACGGCCGTCGTTCCCACCGTCTCCGACCTCATGGAACGCGACGACGCGGTGGCTGTCGTCCGCGAGGCCGACGCAGGACACGGCTGGCGTCTGGACGAACTGCTCGAAGCACCCGTCGGCCGCCGCGACGTCCCCCATCTGCTCGCCCCCGTCGACCTGCAAGTGATCAAGGCCGCCGGCGTCACCTTCGCGGGCAGCCTGCTGGAACGCGTCATCGAGGAGCGCACCGGCGGCGACCCGGCGCAGGCCGCCCGGGTGCGGGAGCGGGTGACGAAGGCGGTCGGCGGCACGCTCGAGGGCATCCGTCCGGGATCGCCCGAGGCGGACAGGGCCAGAGAACTACTGGTCGCCGAGGGACTGTGGTCGCAGTACCTGGAGGTCGGCATCGGGCCGGACCCGGAGGTGTTCACCAAGGCACCGGTACTGTCCGCGGTCGGCGTCGGCGCCGACATCGGGGTGCTCGGCGCCTCGGTGTGGAACAATCCCGAGCCCGAGGTCGTCCTCGTCGTGGACTCGCGCGGCCGGGTGCGCGGTGCGACGCTCGGCAACGACGTCAACCTCCGTGACATCGAGGGACGCAGCGCCCTGCTGCTGGGCCGTGCGAAGGACAACAACGCCTCGTGCGCGATCGGCCCGTTCATCCGCCTGCTCGACGAGGACTTCGACCTCGACACCGTACGCGGGCTCGACATCGGCCTGCGGGTCGACGGCACGGACGGGTACGTACTGCACGGCAGCAGCACGATGCGGGGGATCAGCCGCGACGTGCTGGACCTGGTGGCCGCCACGCACGGTCCGCACCATCAGTACCCGGACGGGTTCGTGCTGTTCACCGGAACGCTGTTCGCCCCCACGGAGGACCGGCAGGCACCCGGCGCGGGCTTCACCCACGAGTACGGCGACGTCGTGCGGATCTCCAGCCCGCGACTCGGCGCCCTGGTCAACACCGTCGTCCCGAGCGAGCAGGCCGCGCCCTGGACGTTCGGCGTACGAGCGCTGACACGCAACCTGGCCCGGCGCGGCGTCCTGTGAGACACCGAGGACCACCAGGCCTCCGGTCGGCCGCCTGCCGTGCCGCACCCGGCGACCCCGGCGCGGCGACCGACCGGCGGGACGTCCTGGCTCGCTCGGCTCATGCCCGGGCAGCCGGCTCCTGCTCGACCACGGAGCACAGGCGCCGCGTGTGGTCCAGATGGCGTTCGGCTCCGGTCAGCGTGACCCTTGCGATCAGGCGTGGATCCGCACTGGAGGCGGCCAACCTCAGCTCCAGCTCGCCCGGTTCGACCACTCGCCGTCCGTCGCGTCCGGTGAACGATGCGAGATCGGCCGGGACCACGGCACGCAGGCGCCGGGCCTCACCCGGCTCCAGGTCGACCCGGGCATAGCCGACGAGGCGCTGCACCGGCTGGACGACGGAGGCGACCGGGTCGTGCAGATAGAGCTGGACGACCTCGGTCCCGGACCGCCCACCGGTGTTGCGGACGGTGAGGGCGAGGGTGAACTCGCCGTCCGTCGGCGCCTCCCGGGCGTCCACGATCAGGTCTGTCCAGTCGAACCGCGTGTAGGACAGGCCGTGACCGAAGGGGAACGCCGGTGTCGGGTCGACGTTGGACACCTCGCCGGCCTGGGCGAGCCTCGCTCCGAGGTAGGTGGCCGGCTGGGACCCCGGCCCGCGCGGCACGCTGACCGGGAGCCGTCCGGACGGGTTGACGCGTCCGCTGAGCACACCGGCGATCGCGTGAGTGCCCTCCTCACCGGGAAAGAAGGACTGCACGATCGCCGCGGACTCCTGCACGGCGCGGCCGAGGGAGTACGGTCGGCCCGCGAGCAACACGGTGACCAGGGGCGTCTCCACGTCCACCAGGGCGTCGAGCAGTTGCTGCTGCGCCCCGGGCAGCGCCAGCGTCTCGACGTCGCATCCCTCGCCGCTGGTGCCGCGCCCGAAGAGCCCGGCTCGGTCGCCGAGCACCACCAGGGCGATGTCGGCCTCGCGAGCCACCCGGGCGGCCTCGCCCAGCCCGGTGAGGTCGCCGTCGTCGATGCCGGTACCGCGGGCGACCGTGATCTCCGTGTCCGGGAACTCGGCGGCGAGGGCCTCGCGCAGCGTGGGCAACTCGATGCCGTGCGGGGTCCCGGGGTGACGGACGCCGATGTGCTGAGGGAAGGAGTAGCAGCCCAGTACGGCGACGGGCTCGTCGGCGTTGGGGCCGAGCAGGGCGATGCGGCGCGGCCTGTCGAGCGGCAGCGTGCCGTCGTTGCTCAACAGCACGACAGCCTCGTCGGCGACCGTGCGGGCCAGCGCGCGGTTCTCCGGAGTGTCCAGATCGATCCGACCGCGCAGGGCGGCCGGATCGTCGAGGTCCGCCCCTTCGAGTGCGGCCGGCAGAGGATTCCAGTCCGGATCGAGCAGGCCGAGCCTCGCCTTCTGGGTGAGTATCCGGCGAAGGGCCCGATCGACCGACGCCTCCGGAACACGGCCGTCGGCGACCGCCTCGGTCAGGGGAGCGCCGTAGGTCTTGACGTTGGGCAGTTCGACGTCGATCCCCGCTCGCAGCGCCAGGCCGGCGGCGTCGGACCACTCGGCCGCGACGCCGTGCAGGGTCTTGAGGAAGGCGATGGCGAAGTAGTCGGCGACGACGGTGCCCTCGAAGCCCCACGTGTCGCGCAGCAGCCCGGTGAGCAGCTCCTCGTCGGCCGCGGAGGGGACGCCGTCGGTGTCGGTGTAGGCGTTCATCACCGACCGCGCGCCGCCTTCCCGGATCGCCATCTCGAAGGGGGGCAGCAGGACGTCGGCGCGCTCCCGCGGGCCCATGGAGGAGGGCGCGAGGTTGCGCCCGGCGCGCGAGGCCGAGTAGCCGACGAAATGCTTGAGGGTGGCGACGATCCCGGCCGACTCAAGACCCTGCACGTACGCCGTTCCGATGGTGCCGACGAGGTACGGGTCCTCGCCGATGGTCTCCTCGACCCGGCCCCAGCGGGCGTCGCGCACGACGTCCAGGACGGGCGCGAGTCCCTGGTGAACGCCGACGGCACGCATGTCCCGCCCGATGGCGGAGGCCATGCGCCGAACCGTTTCGGGGTCGAAGGTGGCACCCCAGGACAGCGGGACGGGATAGGCCGTCGCGCCCCAGGCGGCGAAGCCGGCCAGACACTCGTCGTGGGCGAGAGCGGGGATGCCGAACCGGTTCGTGGCGGCGATCCGGGCCTGGGTGCGGGCCAGGGAGAGCGCTCCCAGGGCGGGGTCCACCGGAACCGTGCCGAAGGGCCGGGTCAGCTGGCCCAAGCCGGTGGGCAGAAGCGCGTCGAGATCGACGGGCTCCTCCATGTCGTGCTGGTGGGGAGCCACTTCACCGCCCTGATCGGAGGCGCCCACCCAGACTCCGTACAGCTGGGCGGTCTTCTCCTGAAGGGTCATCGCGTCGATCAGGGCGTCGACTCTCGCGGTGACGGAAACGGTGGTGTCGTTCCAGCGGGAGACTCCGGCGGTGTTGTCTACGGCCACGTTGGCGTTCACTTTCCCTCCCACGGCCCGCGGACCCTCGACGTGGGCCGTTACGGGCGAACAAGTAGACGAGCGGACTCGATGCGGGCCGGGGCGCGTCCGGGTTCCGGCACCGTCCGGGACCCGGGTCGGCGTCGGTCAACGACTGAATCCGGCGGTCAGACCGCTCAGCAGTTGACGGCGGCCGAACGCGTACAGGACCAGGACGGGCAGTGTGGTGAGGACGACGGCGGCGAGGACGGCGGGGACGTTGACCCCGTACTGGCCCTGGAAGGTCCACAGCGCGAGCGGCAGCGTCCGGCGCTCCGGGCTCTGCGTGAGCACCAGCGGCAGCAGGAATCCGTTCCAGATGGTCAGGGCGTTGAAGATGGTCACGGTGAGGATGGCCGGCCGGGTGAGTGGTGCCGCCAGCCGCCACAGTGTCGTCCACTCGGTGGCGCCGTCGACCCGCATCGAGTCGAACAGTTCCTTGGGCACGTCACGGATGAAGTTGGCGAGCACCAGCACCGACAGCGGGATGGCGAAGGCGATCGACGGGAGGATCAGCGCCAGCAGGGTGTCGTACAACTGCAGCTTGATGATGATCAGATAGACCGGGATCACCGTCGCCTGCAGCGGGATGGCCAGGCCCATGAGAAACAGCCCGTTCATCGCGCGCAGCAGCCGCATGCGCCAGCCCCGGACGATCGCGTAGGCCGCCATGAAGGAGAACACGACCGCCGGCACCACGGCGCCCGCGGTGACCACGACGCTGTTCAGGAAGTAGCGGAGGAAGTCGGACTCGATGACCAGCCGGTAGTTGTCCAGTGTCGGGTCGCCCGAAGGCACCAGCGGGTTGCTCGTGTAATAACGGCTCTGGGCCTTGAGGCTGGTGATGAGGGTCCAGTAGAGGGGCACGGCCACGACCACGAGCCACAGCCATCCGGCCAGGCCGCCGGCCCAGTTGCGTCGGCGCGTCGGCTGGGGGGAGCGGCGTTGTCGTTCGCGTCGTGCGGTCTTGTGGGGTCGCCGAGCCTCGGGCAGCGTGGCGGTCACTCAGGCCCCCTCGAGTTGGCTCGCCCCGGCGTCGCGGCCCCCGAGCCGGCGCAGCAGCAGGGCGAGGGCCAGACCCACCAGGACGAGGATGACCGCGATGACGCTGGCCGGTCCCATCAGGCTGGCCTGGAATCCCCGCTTGTACATGTCCAGTGCCAGGACCCGGGTGGCATCTCCGGGACCGCCCTCGGTCAGGACGAAGATGAGATCGAAGAAGGTCAGCGACCCGACCACCATCAGCGTGGACGAGGTGATGATCGTGTACCTCAGCTGGGGCAGCGTGATGCTGAAGAACTGCCGGATCCGTCCGGCCCCGTCCAACTGGGCCGCTTCGTAGAGGGAATTCGGAATCTGCTGGACACCACCCTGGTAGATCAGGGAGTGGAACGGGACGAACTGCCAGGAGACGACGAAGACGACGATGCCGAAGGCGAGCCCGGGCCGTCCCAGCCAGTCCTGGCTGAGCAGGGGCAGCTTCAACCCGGCCCCGAGCCCGAAGTTGGGATCCAGCAGGGCCTTGTACGCGATGGCGATGGCCGCGGAGCTGAGCATCAGAGGGACGAAGTACACCACGCCGAGCACCGCACGGTAGCGCTGGCGGCCCGCCAGGAACGTGCCGAGCAGGATGCTCACCGGCGTCTGAACGGCCCACGACACCGCCATCACCATGAAGGTCACCCAGAGGGCGTGCGGCAGCCCGGGGTCGCTGAGCACCGCACGCCAACTGGTCAGCCCGGACTGGTGGATGGCGCCGATTCCGTCCCAGGTGGTGAAGCTCAGTGCGAAGACACCGACGAGCGGGACCACGGCGAAGCCGACGAAGACCACCAGGGCGGGTGCCGCCAGCCAGGGCAGGACGCTGCGCGCTCGGCGCTGCTGCGGGTGACCGGTGAGTGTGCTCATGTGCCGATGACCGCGTTGAGGTTGGCGGCGAACTGCTCCGGGGAGAGGGACAGCTGGAACAGTTTGACGATGTTGTCCAGGAGGGTCTCGGCGGCCGTCGGACTGAGTGCCTGGTCCCAGGACTGCACGAACGTCTTGGCCTTGCTGGCGATGCCGTAGTTGACCTGGAGGAAGTCGGCGCTCTTGGAGGCGGCCAGCAGCTTCTCCGTGCCCAGCCGGACCGGAACCGATCCGTTGTCGATCCAGGCCTTCACCTCGGCTTCCTGGAGGACCCCGGTGGCGAAGAAGTCCTTGGCGACCTTCTTCTCCTCGTCGGTGGCCTTCGAAGAGATGGACAGGTACTGGGCGGGGTTGCCGACCGCGTTGCTCGGGTCGCCCTTGCCGCCGTCGACGGGCGGGAAGTTCATGTAGCCCAGTTGGCCGCTGGAGACGAAGTCGCCGCCGTCGGCCTGCTGGATGCCGTACGACCAAGCACCGTGCAGCATCATCGCGGCCTTGCCGGTGTACAGCAGCGCCTGGTCGGCGTTGGAGTCCGCCGTGATGGAGGAGAACCCCTTGATGAACCCGTCGGCCTTGACCAACTCCTGCACCTTGGTCAGCGCTTTGATGGCGTCCGGGTTCGACCAGGCGTTCTTCTCGCCCTCGATGACCGCTTGGAACACCTCGGGACCACCGATGCGGTCGAACAGGAACTCCAGCCACATCATGTTCGTCCACCGGGACTGGCCACCGAGGGAGAGCGGCGCTATGCCCTTCGCGTTGAACCGGGGCACCAGAGCCATGAGGTCGTCCCAGGACTCCGGCGGCTCCACGCCGACCTGGTCGAAGACCTTCTTGTTGTAGTAGAGGATGATCGGCTGCACGGTCTCGCACGGGATCGCGTAGATCTTGCCGTCGACGGTGGCCGCGCCGAACGAGGAGGGGAACAGCCCCTTCTTGACCTCGGAGTGCTCGTCGAACCACGCCGTGAGGTCCTCGACCTGGCCCGCTTCCGCGTAGGTGCGCAGTGTTCCGCCGCCCCAGCCCCAGATGATGGTGGGCGCCTGTCCGGCACCGATGGCGGTCTTGATCTTCGTTTTGTACGCGTCGTTCTGGAACGTCGTGTCGTCGATCCGGTCGTCGGGATGGGCTTTGTTGAACGCGTCTACCGCGCCGGCTCGGACGCCTTCCTGCGGCTGGCCGTTCAGGTACCAGTACGTGGCCCCGCCATCGCTCTTGCCGGGGCCGGACGAGCCGCAGGCCGCCAGTGCCGCTGAGGCCGGTACAGCGGCGGCCAGGCCGAGGAGGGTACGTCGGGAGAGCGCCATGTCTTGTCTCCGCACTCGAGAGCCACCGGCTTCTCGTGAGTCATGGTGAAAGGTTTTCGAAACAGCCTTCTCCGAACTCTGTGCGAGCAAATTAGGTTTCGGGCTGATGGCCTGTCAAGGGACGTGCATGCGCTTCTGAAAGTGCGCAAGAACCCTGCAACTACGGGCCTGTACGGCTCCCGAGGTAGCCTCGCGCGCTACGAAAGTGTTTCGAAACTGCCTGACCAAGGGTAGGCAGTTCAGGCAGTGATCTCTGCTTGAGCGCCCTCGATGCTGGTCAGACCGTGCCCGGACCGCAGGGCTTGTCGACGCCTCCCGGACGGGCTCGTGGCGGGGGTGCCGTACTGTTGACCGGTTCCACCACCCGAGGTGCCGGCCCGACCGGCGACTCACGGCACCGGTGGACGAACACGGGAGGGGAACCGATGCGACCGAACGCGAGACGCACCACTTTGGCGGACATCGCCCAAGCGGCCGGGGTCTCCGTCGCGACCGTGTCCAAAGTGGTGAACGGCCGCGGTGACGTGGCGCCGCAGACCCGAACCCGGGTGCAGGAGTTGCTGCACCACCACGACTACCTCGCCCCCGTGTTCCGCCACACCGAGGCCGTCGAAAGCCCGACCATCGAGGTGCAGTTCAAGGGCGGCCTGAAGCCGTACGTCGCCGAAACCCTGGAAGGGATCATCGACTCCGCCTCCGAACTGGGGGCTTCAGTGGTGATCAGCAAGGCGTCCAGTGCCCCGCACTGGGCCAGGGACCTGGTCTCCGCCGGGCGCCGCGCCGTCATCGCGGTCACCAGCGTGTACACCACGGCGCATCTGAACGAACTGGCACGGTCCGGGCTGCCGCTGGTCGTGTTGGACCCCTTGCACCTGCCGGACAACCGGGTGAACAGCGTCGGGGCCACCAACTTCGCCGGCGGACTGACCGCGACGCAGCACCTGCTCTCCCTGGGCCACCGCCGCGTCGCCTACCTCGGCGGACCCGCCATGGCCGTCTGCAACCAGGCACGCATGCACGGCTACCGCGCCGCCATGGAGGCGGGAGGAGCCCAGGTACCGGAGGCCTACGTCCGGCCGGGAGAATTCACGTACGAGACGGGACTGCTCGGAGCCGCGGCACTGCTGGACCTGGGGGAGCCTCCGACCGCGATCTTCGCAGGCAACGACGAGATCGCCGTCGGGGTCGTCGAGACCGCTCGGGGCCGAGGCCTGCGCGTCCCGGAAGACCTGAGCGTGGTCGGCTTCGACGACACGAGCCTCGCCCAGATGTCCTCACCGCCCCTCACCACCGTGCGTCAGCCCCTGCGGGAGATGGGCGGTGCCGCCCTGCGCACCGCGCTCCGACTCGCCAACGGCGAGAAGGTCGAGTCCCACCACATCGAGCTCGCCACCGAACTCGTCGTACGCGCCTCGACGGCGCCGCCGTCCGAAGTGCCTCCGGATCGGTAGTAACCGGCGTGTCCGGGCGGGGGACCGAGCAGTACTTCCCGTCGAGTTCCACGCAAGCAGGTCCAGGTGCCTACCGAGCACGACTGCCGGGGTGTCCATCCACCGCAGCAGCCGCCGTGTGCTCTCCGGCACCCGCTCCGCACCGCGCTCCACCCGGGCGAGCCCCGGCCGCAGGGTGGCGTGGGCCAGGCGAACAGGTGCCGACGCTCATCGTCGTCGAGCTTGAGCGCGTCGGCGAGCGCGTCCAGGACTCCGTCGGACGGTCGTACCTCGCGACCTTGCTCCATCCGCTGGCAACAGTGCCTCGGGTGGTCAGCCTCGGCTCGATCACCCACAGAAGCGCGCATCTCGACTTCGAGGACCTGATGTCCGAGCGCGACTACCGGGCGAACCTGACGTCACGCGCCTGGGAACACCGGGGCCGGCTCGGACGGGTGATCGCGTGGCTCGGCCTGTTTGCCACCCAGTCGGCGGGTTCCGTCGACTGACATTCGCCGAGGAGGACGGGGACGGGACCCGTTCGTCGGCGGCGGCAGGTCAGTCCGCGAACGCGGCCACATACGACTCCACGCACGACTCCGGTGTGGCCAGCGAGGTGACGACGTGGCTGTCGACGGTCGCGGGCGGATCGAACGGTACGTGGAGCAACCGCTCGGAGCGGAACCCGGCGAGCTGTTCGGCAGGCATCAGGGTCCAGGCCTCGGGGTCACGGCCGACCTCCAGCAGTACGTTGGACAGGTCGCCGGCGGGCCGGCGGAGCGGGGTCACGGGCACGGCGGCGAGGAGCGCGTCGTGCAGCGGCGGGTCACTCTCCCGGGCGGGGAGCCTCAGCCCTCGGGGGTCAAGGTGATGCGGGCCGACCGCAGGCTCGCCGGCAGCGGCGTGGTCGCGCGCGAGCACCGCGTGCACCGGCTCGGACCATGCGCGCACCACCGTCACCGCCGACGAGGCGATCGTTCCTCGTACCAGCGCCACATCCAGCTCGCCGTCGCGGACCGCGGCCACTCGCGCGGCCACCGGGAGATCGACCAGTTCCAGTTCGGCAGGGCGCTCACTCACGCGCAGGCGCTCCAGCGCGCGGTCGAGCCGCCACATGGCGCACGACGCTGTCCCGATCCGCAGGGCCGCGGCCGGTTCCCCGGCCACCACCCGTACTCGCGCCGCCGCGGCAAGGGTCTCACGGGCCGCGCCGAGCACCCGTTCACCGGCCGGGGTGAGACGCACCCGCCGTGATGTGCGCTGGAGCAGCTGTACTCCGAGTTCGCGTTCGAGTCGGCTGATCTGCTGGCTCACCGCCGACTGCACGATGTTCAGCCGTTGTGCCGCCCGTCCGAAGTGCAATTCTTCGGCGACGGTCACGAAGTAGTGCAGCGCTCTGAGCTCCATCTCTTTGATCTATCACATGATGTGATCGCTGCTGCATGAGACTGGTTCTTGTTCGCCCGGGACGTCATCGCTGTGATGGGTGAGACCGCCGCGGCGGCCGAGGAGTTCGGCCGCGGCAAGGCGGCGAGACCTGAACGGAGAACACAGGTGAGCCGAACGACCCTGGGAATCATCGGCACCGGCATGGTCGGCGTCGCGGTGGCCCGCCGCGCCGTCGACGCGGGTGTACACGTCGTCCTGAGCAACTCCCGCGGCCCCGAGACGCTGGCCGAACTGGTCGCGGAGCTCGGTGTCCGTGCCCAGGCGGGAAGTCCCGCCGAGGCGGCGGCCGCCGGTGATCTGGTCCTCGCCGCAGTACCGCTGGCAGCGCACGAGCGACTGCCCCGTGCGGCGCTGTCCGGCAAGACCGTCATCGACCCGATGAACTACGCGCTGTACCCGGGCTTCTCAATTCCGCAACTCGACAGCAACGAGCTGACCTCCAGCGAACTGGTGCAGAGCCACCTCGCGGACAGCAGGGTGGTCAAGGCCCTGCACAGCATCGGACCCAGGCAACTGCTGGAACTCTTCCGCCCCGCCGGAGCCCGCGACCGCACAGCGATTCCTCTCTCCGGCGACGACGCAACCGCGAAGAAGGAGGTGGCCGATCTGCTGGACCTCCTCGGCTTCGACACCGTGGACCTCGGCACGCTGGCCGAGAGCTGGCGCAGCGAACCCAACACCCCGCTGTACGCCCTGCCGTACGTCGGACAACCGCCGACCGGCCTCAGCTCCGAGGAGTTCGTAACCTGGGTCCAGCAAGCCGCCGGCGTCCCCGCACCCACCGCCCGGATCAGGGACCTCGCTGCTGCCGCAGTGCGCGGTCCCGCGGGATTCCGGATGTAGGTCACGCCTGCCGTCGCCAAGCTCACCGAGTTCTTCAAAACGTACTTGGCATGATCGGCGGATCGGCGGGGGAGTGGCGTCGCCGGCCGAGTCGACTACGGGGCCCCTACACGCGCTTCTGCGCCCTCCAGCGGGAGTTCGCCACCACGCCCGGCAGGTATCGGCATGAGGCGCGGGTCGCTCCGCCGACGTTGGAACAGACGGACGGCCGTTCATGGGCCTCACACAGACGGCGCCGGGACGTACTCGAACCAGTCGAAGGCGACCGTGTCCTCGGTGGCGTACATGCCGATCACACGGCCGGTGAAGCCGCAGGCGACCTCGGTGGACAGGTAGCGTCCGTCCAGTTCGGCGAGGAGCCGGGCGTCCGGGGTGTCGGGGTCGCCGAGTCCGAAGGCGATGGTGTCGGGCCCGGTGGTCCCGCCGTCGGTGAGTTCGGGCGACGCGGGAACGAGGTCTGACGTGCGGATCGTCACGGTGAGGTGCTGTGGCCCGGCCGGGACCGGTCGGCGGGCCACGGTCTGGCGCAGCGGCCCGATCCGGGCGACGACACGGACTTCCCCGTCCCCGGCCTCCACCTCGTAGTGGTGGGCCTCGTCCAGGCGCACGCAGAGACCACCGCGTCCTGTGCCCGGGTCGATCAGCGCGGTGACGCGGCAGTCGTGGTGCTGCTGGCGCCGTCCGATGAAGGTGTAGCCGGGGCGGTCGAGGGTTGGGCCGGTGGCGCCGAGGAGCAGCCAGCCGGGCCGCTCGGTGAGCGACCAGGAGCCCTCGTGGCGGGTGAACGGTGAGATCCAGTGCGGTGCGAGGACGGGCTTGTCGAAGTCGTCGCGGGCGGGCGGGGCCGGGACGGGGTGCCAGGCACCGCCCGGGGCGGCATGGCTCACGGGAACGGGCGCGAGGAGGGGCCATCCGTCCGCGTCCCACTCCACCGGGGTCAGGAACGTCTCGCGGCCGAGCACGTGCACGTCGGGCGTGAAGCCGCGGGGGCGGACACCGAGCAGCACCATCCACCAGCTGCCGTCGGGAGCCTCCACCAGGTCGGCGTGGCCCGTGTTCTGGATGGGTCGGGGGGTGCCGCTGTGGGACAGCAGGGGGTTGGAGGGTGCGCCTTGCCAGGGGCCGCGCGGCGAGCGGCTGCGGGCCACGGACACGCTGTGACCGCGTTCCGTGCCGCCTTCCGCGATCAGCAGGTACCATCAGTCGCCGATGCGGTAGAGGTGCGGCGCCTCGGGGTACTTGAGGCCGCTGCCCGACCAGGTGGCGAATGGCTGCTCCAGCACTGTGCCCTCGACCGGGTCGATCCTGGCCATGTTGATGCCACCCTCGGTGCCGGAGAAGGCACACCAGCAGGTGCCGTCCTCCTCCCACGCCAGGTCGGGATCGATGCCGGGCAGGTCGATCCACACGGGGTCGCTCCAGGGCCCTTCGGGGCGCTGGGCCGAGACGACGAAGTTGCCGCCGCCGTCGATGTTGGTGTTGATGACCCAGTAGCGGCCGTCGTGGTGTCGGATGGTCGGGGCGTAGAGGCCGCCGGACGCCTTGGCGCCGGGGAGGGGCAGCGGCAGTTGCCCGGGCCGGTCGAGCACGTTGCCGATCTGCTCCCAGTGCACGAGGTCCTTGCTGTGGAAGAGCGGAAGCCCGGGAAAGTACTCGAAGCTGGAGCAGACCAGGTAGTAGTCGTCACCGACCCGGCACACACTCGGATCGGGGTGGAACCCGCTGATCACCGGATTGTCGTACATGCGCACGGAAGTGTCGTCCCTTCGAGCCGCCGGGTGCCGAGAGTCTAACGATCTCTTCCGACCCGCTCACAGCAGACGCAACACGCGACCCGCATCCGACAGTCGCCGTTCAACTCGCCCTGTTCCACCAGTTGCTGGGTCCGTTTCAGTAGCGGCCCACGACAGGGGGTGGGCGTCAGTCCGCGTTCGGTTGGGGTGCCGCGGCCAGGCTCTGCTTGACGTGCCGGCTGGTCTCGTCGGCGAGGATCTCGGGCAGGCCGGTTTCGATGCCGTGCAGGGCCTGGGCTGCGACTTCGCCGGCATCGACCTTCTGGTCGGCGGGCACGTCGGCAGCCATGTCGGTGTCCATGTAGCCGACGTGCAGCGCCGAGACGGCGATACCGCGGGGAGCCAGTTCGTCGCGCGTCGCACCGGTCAGAGCCCAGGCGGCGGCCTTGGACGCGGCGTAGGAACCGAGCCCCGCCGGGTGGAACCAGGACAGGGCGGAAAGGACGTTGAGTACCGCTCCGCCGCCGTTGGCCTCGATGACGGGGGCGAAGGACCGGGTCGTGGCGAGCGGGCCGAAGTAGTTGGTCTCCATATCCCGGCGTACCTCGGTCATGTCGCCTCCGAGCAGTGTCGCGCCGGTGGAGACGCCCGCGTTGTTGATCAGCAGTGTCGTGTCGGACGCCACGCGCGTGGCCTCTCGTACAGACGCCTCGTCCGTGACGTCCAGCGGCAGCGGGATGACGCCCGGTACGTCGACCGTCTCGGGGCGTCGGGCCGCGCCGTACACCTTGGCGCCGCGCTCGACGAGCTGGGCGGCCAGATGTCTTCCGAAGCCCCGGTTGGCGCCGGTGACGACCGCGACCGCGTTCTTCAGTTCCATGTCTGCTCCTACGTCCTGGCAGGGGCGATCAGGCCACCCGCTCAGATTAGATTATGCATCCAATCTAAACGACCGGGCTACGATAGATGCCAGTCGACATCCAAACGGGAGCTGGTCATGAGCCGCGTATCGCAGGCGCAGGCGGAGGAAAACCGCAGGCGGGTGGTGGACACCGCGTCCCGGCTGTTCCGGGAGCATGGCACCCACGTGAGCGTCGCCGACCTGATGAAGGCCGCCGGTCTGACCCACGGCGCCTTCTACAAGCAGTTCGCCTCCAAGGAGGCGCTCGTCGACGAGGCCACCGCACACGCCTTCGCCGAGCTTGCCCGGCGGTACAGCACCGGGCTCGAGCGGCACGACGGGCAGCGCGTCGCCGCCCAGCGGGCGCTGATCGACGCCTACCTCTCCTTGGAGCACCGCGACGCCCCGGCGGACGGCTGCCCGGTCGCCGCGCTCGCCACCGACATCGCGCGGGAGGGCGGGGGCGAGGGGCGTGAGGCCCGTCGTGTCTATGCCGAGGGGGTGGCCGACTTCGCCGAGTTCCTGGCCCGTGACGATCAGGACGGCCTCGTTCGCCTCTGTACGCTGTTCGGTGCGCTGGTCCTGTCCCGGGCCACCAAGGGTCTCCCGATCTCCGGCGAGATCCTCGCTGCCGCGCACGCGGCGGTGACCGAAGAAGACTGATCGGCCCGATTCCGGGTCCCCCGAACGTCCTCACTGCCGAAGCTTCCGCGCCGAACGTGACGAACCCACGCCGCACGAGAACGCATCGGCACTGCTGTGCTCCTTGCCCGCTGGTCGACGGCGCTGTGCGCACCGCCCGTCTCGCCATGCCTGTCTCCCGGCTGCCGAATCAACTCCTGAGGGATCTCGAAAGTTTCGAGCGGTGTGCATGTGCTTGCGTACTTCCATGCCTGTTTCTCTTCTCAGTGCACACGCTGTTTCGGGCGCGAGGCGCTGTGACCATGTAGTTCGTGTTGGCTAAGGTCCCTGCCCGCGAAGAGAAGGTTTCCGAAAGGCTGTCGAAACTGTTGACAGGGTCATGGCGTTCTACGAAAACTGTGGCCACCGAACGACAGGAAGGCCGTCGGTCCGCTCGCGACATATGACCGGGCATGGCGGTCGGTTGTCGCGGCGTGACGACCGGGCGGCCCCCGCCGTGGTTCGGGCAAGGCCGCGGGCGGTAGCAGCCGCCCGCCCCCCACCAGCCTTCATCGGGAGAACGCATGCAGCAGGACGGCACACAGCAGGACCGGATCAAGCAGGATCCCGCCCCTCTCAACGGAATGAGCCGACGAGGCTTCCTCGGTGGCGCCGGCACCCTCGCGCTCGCTACCGCGTCCGGGCTGTTGCTGCCCGGCACGGCCCACGCCGCCACCACCATCACGACCAACCAGACCGGCACCGACGGCATGTACTACTCGTTCTGGACCGACGGCGGCGGCTCCGTCTCCATGACGCTCAACGGTGGCGGCAGCTACAGCACCCAGTGGACCAACTGCGGCAACTTCGTCGCCGGCAAGGGCTGGAGCACCGGCGGACGCCGGACGGTCCGCTACAACGGCTACTTCAACCCGTCGGGCAACGGCTACGGCTGCCTCTACGGCTGGACCTCGAACCCGCTGGTGGAGTACTACATCGTCGACAACTGGGGCAGTTACCGGCCCACCGGTACGTACAAGGGCACCGTCTCCAGTGACGGCGGCACCTACGACATCTACCAGACGACCCGGTACAACGCCCCCTCCGTGGAAGGCACCAAGACCTTCCAGCAGTACTGGAGTGTCCGGCAGTCGAAGGTGACCAGCGGCTCCGGCACCATCACCACCGGCAACCACTTCGACGCCTGGGCGCGCGCGGGCATGAACATGGGCCAGTTCAGGTACTACATGATCATGGCCACTGAGGGCTATCAGAGCAGTGGAAGCTCGAACATCACGGTCAGCGGTTGACCTCTGTCCGGTGGACGACGGGTTGTGGGCCCCGTCTACGTGGCGGGGCCCACAGCTGTGGTCGCTTTGCTGGGAATCGGCAGGCCGTTCCGCTCTGGGCCCGGCGTTGGTTGCTCTACTACGTTGTAGACGTCGTACCAGAGCTTGGCGGACGGGTCGGCGGCGGAGATGTCGAACCGACCCCGCTGCGGCCCGGTGGCGTCGATCTACGTCTCGTTCTCGGCCGGCCGTTGAACGCCGGATCCCCGACGCCGCCACCGGAGAAGGCAGGCGGCTGGCCGAGCACGGGAGCGAAGGTGTCGTCGGACCGGCGGAAGGATCAGGGGCGGATCCGCAGACGGTCGCGCCACGATGGGCGGCCGACTCCGGCGTCGGCCGGTTCGGATGCCTGGTGGACCGGAAGGGGCTCCGGGAAGTACGCGCTGTCCTTGGGGCGGCTTCGCTGCGTGGCCGAGCGGGGCCGTGGAGCCGGCTCGAGGTGGGGGATGTGCTTGGAGCAGTGGACGTAGGCCTCCTCGACAGTGAGGTGCACCCACAGGTGAGGCTGGCGGCCGGGCGCGGTTTCGGTCGGCAGCAGCGGGTACCACGCGCGGATCTCGTGATCCGTGTACAGCCGGACCGTTCCGTTGACGTGCAGCCCTATGTGGTCATGGGTGAAGTCCATGAAGAGCATGCCGAGCTGCGGATTCTCGGTCATGTTGCCCGCACTGGCCAGAACGCCGTTGCCCCGGTACTCGGGGTACGTCAGCGAGCGGTCGTCGAGGGAGACGCAGAAACCGGGCGGCCCGGCGCGGAAGCTGGCGTCGCAGGCTCCTCGCGAGTCCGCGGTCGACAGGAACACCATGTTCTGCCGGGCTATGAACTCCCGCATGGCAGGGGTCAGATAAGGGTGCACCTGTCGGTCGTAGAAGACGGCCGCCCGGTCGGTGGTGCCGAGCTGCTGCTGCAGCAGGTGTTCTCCGGAGGAGCCCGGTGTCTCGGGGCCGTTCACAGCTGGTGGTCCTCCTCGTCGGACGGAGGCGGTCCCAAAGGTGCGGTCAGCACAGGGGTGTCCCAGGGGTCGTAGTGAATGTGGCGAGGCGGGACACCGTGGCGCCGCAGGGCGTGCACGGCCCCGCTCAGCATCTGCGGTGGGCCGCACAGATACGCCTCGTGCCGGTACCAGGGGCCGAATTCCGCCAACACCTCGGGCAGGGTGCCTTCCAGGCCCGGGATGCGCTCATCGGAGACCGCCGCCCGGACGCGCAGCCAGTGGTAGCGCTGGGACATGCGCAGCATGTCATCGAGTCCGTACAGTTCGTCCGCCGTTCTGGCGCCGATGAACAGACTGACCTCACGTGCGTCGCTGATACTGCCCTGGGCCACCTCTTCGATCAGGGCGCGAATCGGGGCGAGGCCGGTGCCGCCGGCCACGAAGAGCAGGTCCCGCTGGCGGGTTGGACGCAAGACCATGTCGCCCTCCGGCGGGCCGAGTCGGACAGGGTCTCCCGGACGAGCGTGGTGGACGAGCGCGTTGCTGACCTTTCCTTCGCGCACGGCTCGCACGTGGAAGGTCAGTTCGGAATTGGGACGTGGGGCGTTCGCGGGGGAGTACTGACGCCACTGCCTCGGTGCCCACGGCGTTTCGATGCTCACGTACTGGCCCGCCACGAACGGGTACGGCTGGTGGGGCTGGACCGTGATCTCGGCTATTCCGTGCCCCCGGTGCACATGCCCGACGATGCGCGCGTCCCATACGGCTGGGCGGTTACGGGCGTCCTCTTCCGCGGCCCGGACCATCACGTCCGCGGCTGCCGTGTAGGCGCGCTGCCATGCCGTCGCCAGTGCCGGATGCCATGCCGGGCCCGCGAAGTGGGAGAGGGCCTGCAGCAGGCATTCGCCGACAGCAGGATAGTGGCCGCTTTGCGTGCCGAACTTGCGGTGCCCGCGTCCCAGTCGGGAGCAGAACGCTACGAGGTTGTCGGGGTCGTCGACCAGTTCCACAATGCGCAGCAGTGCGCGCACCAGACGTTCCCGCTGGACATCGAGCTCCGCCGGAAACAAATCCCTGACCTGTGGGTAACGCGAGAACAGGATGCTGTAGAAGTGCGCTGCCAGCTCGGACACATGAGGAGCGACAACCGTCAGGCTGGCCCGTACCAGCGCGACGTCCTCGTCAGTCACAGAGGCCGGGGCGGCTGCGATGCGAGCGGGTGCAGCGAGGTGGGCCGCGTTGGCCCCGCCCCAATCGTCTGCCGGGGCGGTGGGTCTGTCGGGGTGCGAGCTCTGGTACATGGACTCGAACCTGCCCGTCACCGTCCACTCCAGCCCTGTTCGATTGCCGAAAGAGCACAGACCCGAAGACCGGACGCCTCTTGCGCGGCTCGAACTCCTTCCCCTCCGTCCCCCGCCGCTCGTTCTCGCACGCCGACCAGGAGGTCCGGTGTGAGCGATTCGGGGCGCGCTCTTCGGGCACTTCCCGGTGCCAGGCGATGTCTTCCCGAAGAGGTCCGGACCCGGATCCGGGTCGGGGGAGTGCCCGCGGGGGCGGGGGAGGGGGCGGGGGTGGCGGCGAGAACGAAACGCGGGACCGCCGACCGTTTCCCCGCCGGTCTGAAGCCAGGGCCTACGGGGTCGACGTCGCAACCATGCGATATGGATCCGACATGGGAGACGCCAGTGCGCCGGGGAGCGCTGTGCAGGGAACTCACGTACCTTCTTCTCTCCACGTCGGCACTTCTCGGCACAAGCGGTGCGACGTTGTCGGACACTGGACAAACTTCTGGGAGTCACGCGCATGTGTGCAGATGCGTACGCCGACAACCCAGTTGCCCGCGACTGGTAACCGTCAGGCGCCCGTCACCCTAGCGTCCGAAGACTGTGTCCAACGACTCAGGAGGGCCCCTGGGGACGGTCTGTGGGGGTAATTGGGCCGTAGGGTGATATGCGTACTCTGAACAGGCGCGGAGTGCCGCGCACGCCTGCTCCGTACGCCGTCGTACCACTCGGAATGCCGGCAGCCCCGCTCCGGGAGGTCCGACGGAGCATTCCGACCCACTGGAACATCATCTGGCTTGGCAGGATTGCTGCGGCATATACGGGAAGGAGCGCTGTAAAGGTCCTTCGTCCCACTTTTTGCCCCAGACCCGGAGGTCGGCCTAAAGGGCTTCCGAGTCCTTGCGGGCACCGGGGCGCGCGGACGTCACTCTGGCGCAGACGGTCCGACGGACGCTGACGTGCTGCGTGTCAGGCCACGGCGCCCAAACGCGGGGCCTCGTGCCCGGACGTGTCCTGGGGCGCGGGCGGAGGAGCGGCCTCGACGACGAGGAAGGAGTCCGCGACGAGATCCATGACCACCTCGGCTCCCCGCCCGTGCTCGCGCAGGCGGGCTGCGAATTCTTCGGCCGGCCAGGAGCCTCGGGGCGAACCGGCGGGGAATGTCTTCAGCACCAGGGCATGCGTTGTCATCGCGACACCTCTGTACGTAGGACGGCATAGCCACCCAGTCGGTCAACTGTCCTCTCTTGCGCATGCCCTTTCCGTCCGGAACACGCCCGCGTGCACATGCCTCGGGCCGGACGACCGGTAGGACACCGGCAACGCACGGCGTCTTGCACCGCAGGCGGTCCAGGGAATCCCGTCGAATCCCTCGCCCGGTCCACTTGAGCAGCCCCTGGCGACGATGTCGTGCACCGAGCCTGACGGTTCGTCACATCACTGTGACTCTGTCAGGCCGGGATCCGGTCGCGGACCGGGGCGAGGGTGCCGTCGACGATCCACAGCCGCAGCCCTCGCCACGACGTTCCCGCACCACACGCAGCAGTCGGCCGAACTGATCGACCCGCAACCCCGTGAACGTCTCCACCCACACCCGCTCACCCTCTACTGATCGTTTCAGAATGCAGCTGAGGCGGTCACTCGTCACCGAGTCGCTGGAGGATCTGCTCGAACTCGCCGGAGTCGAGCAGACCGGCGATCACCTGCGCCGGGCAGGAAGGACGCCACGAAACGGTCCGTACGCGAACCCGCCTTGATACATGGGCAGTTCGAGTGATGCCTGACCGGCTGCGAACGGGTCCCGCACCCGTGTCAGGCCCGCCGTGCCCTGGGTGCGCACCCGGCGGGCCTCGCCCAGGGCGAGGACGTCCGAGACCAGAGCCGCTGACGACGCCTCGGCGGGCGATGAGGGGCCTGATCCCCGCGCTGCCTCAGGACGCCGAACGCCGACGACTGGCGCTCCCGGACGACCAGCGCCCGCAGGTCAGTCCGCCTCAACGGCAATTGAAGCGATTCAATGAACTGAGAATCGGGCAGACCGAGTTCTGCACGCCCGTTGTCATGAGCCAGGGCGAGCATCATAGTGACGTTGAACCGATTCACTCTCTTCTGAGGAGCGCCTGTGCGTCAGCTGACCGCTGCCCTGGTTGCTGCATTGGTCGTCGTCGCGGGGGAACCCGCGGCCGCGACGGCGGCGAGCCCGCCCGCCTCCTCCGCCGTCCCCGCCCTGAGTGCCGGCGACCTGACCACCAACGCCTTGGACGATCCCCTCGGCACAGCGCTGACGGCTCCGACCCTCGGCTGGCAGCTGGACTCCCCGCGCCGCGGTGTCACCCAGCGTGCCTACGAGATCCACGTCGCCTCCTCGGCCGACCGGCTCCGCGACCCCGACGTCTGGGACAGTGGCAAGGTCTCCACCCGTCAGTCGGTCGGCGTCCGTTACGACGGCCCCGCGCTGAAGCCGCGCACGGACTACGTCTGGTCCGTGCGGGTGTGGGACGGCCAGGGCAACACCTCCCCCTGGAGCGAGCCCGCCCGGTTCGGCACCGGTCTGGGCGACCGACCGTGGACCGCCGAGTGGATCGGTGCGGGCTCCCGGAAGTTGGGCGCCGAGTGGAACGACTACACGGTCGAGTTCACCGCCTCGGACATCAGCGGCGCGCTCGGCGTCTACGTCCGCGGCCAGGACACCGAGAACGCCTACATGTGGCAGATCAGCGACGCACAGAAGGCGCTGCGCCCGCACGTGAAACGCGACGGCGGCTACTCGACCCTCCAGGAGACGCCGTTCCCGGCCGGGTTCGACTTCGCCGCCGAGCACGACTACGCGATATCCGTCGACGGTGACACGATCACCACCGTCGTCGACGGTGAGCAACTGGACCGCCGCACCGTCGCGACGTTCGGCGGACCCGGCATCATGGGCTTCCGCACCAGCGGCGCGGAGCGCGGCCTGGTCCACGACGTCACGGTCACCAGCGAGGACGGCACGGTCCTCGTCGACACCGACTTCCCGGCAGACGACCGCACGTTCGCGGCCGGCACCGTGATCGCCGACGGCCTGCGCGTCGACAGCACGGGCGGCGAAGCATGGTTGCGCCGTGAGCAGGCGGTCCCGCTGCTGCGCAAGGAGTTCGACCTCGGCGACAAGGAGGTGTCTCGGGCGCGCGTCTACGCGTCGGCACGCGGCGTCTACGAGCTGCGGCTCAACGGCGAGCGGGTGGGCGACGCCGAACTCGCACCCGGCTGGACGGCGTACGACAAACGCGTCGACTACCAGACCTACGATGTCACCGAGCAGGTGCGCGACGGCGCCAACGTACTCGGCGCCGAGGTCGCACCGGGCTGGTACTCCGGCAAGGTCGCGATGTTCGGCACCGGCGTCTACGGCCAGGACAACTCGGTGATCGCCGAGATGCTGGTCGAGTTCACCGACGGCACCAGCACCGTCCTGCGCACCGACGACACATGGACCACCGCCGACGGACCGACCCGCGAGGCAGATCTGCTCGACGGCGAGTCCTACGACGCGCGGGTGGCCGAGAAGGTCGACGGCTGGGACGAGCCCGGATTCGACGACGCGGGCTGGGCCGCGGCGCACGTCCGCGACGAGCCGACGACCGTACTGGAGCCCCAGACCGCGGTCGACGTGCGTGTCACCGAGCAGCTGAAGACCGCGAAACGGATCCACTCGCCGACCGACGGCGTGTACCTCTACGACCTCGGACAGAACATGGTCGGTCACGTGCGGCTCACCCTGAAGGGCGAGCCGGGCCGGACGGTGAAGGTCCGGCACGGTGAGGTGCTCAACCCCGACGGCACGCTCTACACCGCGAACCTGCGCAGCGCCAAGGCGACCGACCACTACACCTTCGCCACGGACGAGCCGGAGACGTTCGAGCCGTCGTTCACCTTCCACGGGTTCCGGTACGTCGAGATCTCCGGCGTCGACGAGGCCCCGGCGGCCGAGGACCTGGTCGGTGTCGTCGTCGGTACCGACGGCGATCTCACCAGCACCCTCGACACCAACTCCGACCTGGTGGACCAGCTCCACCGCAACATCGTCTGGGGCATGCGCGGCAACTTCCTCTCGATCCCGACGGACACTCCGGCGCGCGACGAGCGGATGGGCTGGACCGGCGACATCAACGTCTTCGCCCGTACCGCCGTGTACAACATGGATGCGCAGTCCTTCCTGACCAAGTGGCTGCAGGACCTGCGCGACACCCAGCGGCCCGACGGCTCGCTCCCCGGCGTCGCCCCGGTGGTGCCCGGTCGCTTCGACGGCGGCTACGAGTCGGCCGGCTGGATGGACGCCGGCGTGCACGTGCCGTGGACGCTGTGGCAGGCGTACGGCGACACCGAGGTCATCCGCGAGAACTACGAAACGATGAAGCGGTACGTCGACTTCCTCGACGCCGACTCCACCGGCCACATCCGTTCCGCCGGCGGCTACCTCGACTGGCTCAACCTCGACGACCAGACCCCGGCCGACGTGCTGGACACCGCGTTCGTCGCCAAGAGCACGCGCGAGTTCGCACAGATGGCGGCGGCCATCGGCCGGGACGACGACGCGGCGGCGTACCAGCGGCGCCACGAGGCGATCCGGTCGGCGTACCAGGCGGCGTTCATCGGCGTCGACGGCACCGTGAAGGGCGACAGTCAGACGTCGTACATCCTGACGCTGACCAACGACCTCGTGCCCGCAGACCGGCGCGACGCGGTCGTGGACCGGTTCGTCGAGACCCTCAAGCGGCGTGACTATCACCTGTCGACCGGCTTCCTCGGTGTCGACGGGCTGCTGCCGGCACTCACCCAGGCCGGTCGCTCCGACATCGCCTACCGCCTGTTGCAGCACGAGGACTACCCGTCGTGGGGCTACGAGATCGGGAAGGGCGCGACCACGGTCTGGGAGCGGTGGAACTCCATCAACCCCGACGGGTCCTTCAACGACGTGGGGATGAATTCGTTCAACCACTACGCGTACGGCGCGGTCGGTGAGTGGATGTACCGGACGATGGCAGGCGTCTCGGCGGCCGAGCCGGGCTACCGGAAGGTGCTGATCGACCCCGAGCCCGGTGAGGGCATCGACCACGTCGACTTCAGCCACGAGACGCCGTACGGGACGGTGCGCAGCGCGTGGGACACGAAGACCGGGCCGATGACGCTCGACGTGACCGTGCCGGCGAACACCACCGCCGAGGTGCGCATCCCGGCGGCGAACCGCTGGGCGGTCACCGAGGGCGGCGAGCCGATCGACGAGGTCGACGGTGTGCGATACGTCGAGGAGGCCGACGGGGACGTGGTGCTGGAGGTCGGCTCGGGGGACTACGCCTTCGCGGTCGACCCGGTACTCGGGCACCTGGGATCCGCCCAGGCACAGGCGGCCGCGTTCGCCGGTGATGTCGACGACCTGGACGTACACGGTCTTGGCGCGATCGCGAAGCGGCACCTGCAGTCCGGAACCGGGCTGATGCGGAAAGAGCTCGGAGGCGCATGGCGGCTGCGGGGTCTGGGCGCGAAGGAGCAGCTGATCGCCGCCACCGTGCACCGTGCGCTCGCCGGTGCCGAGGACCTCGACCGATGGACGCGGACGTACGCCGAGCGGGGGACGATCGACGCGGCGGCGGCAGAAGGGCTGCGCGATGCACTCGCCGGCATCGAGCGGAGCCTCTCACGGGCCTCCTCCAGCCTGGTCGGGGCCGTGGCCACGCTGGACGTGCCGGCCGACGAGATCCTTCCCGGCGACGTCGTGCGCGTGAAAGTGGCGCTGAAGAACACCGGCAAGCGCCCGCTGGCAGGCGTCGACTCCTCGCTGCGGGCACCCGCCGGCTGGACGGTGAAGTCCGCGGGCACCCACAAGTCCACCGCGGGTGCGGGCAGCACGCTCGAACACGCCTACGACGTCACCGTTTCGAAGGACGCGGCGGCCTCCATGGCCGACCTCACCGGCTCGGTGTCCTACCGGTACGGCCCAGGGGCCGCGACGCTGCCGCTGTCAGCGGCGCTGGTGGTCGCCCCGGGTGTCGCCATCGACAGCGTCTCCACCTCGCCCGACCCGGTCGGCGCCGGGGAGGAGGTCACCGTCAGCACCGTCCTGGCCAATCGCACCGACGTGGTGCAGTCCGGCCAGGTCACCCTCGGTCTTCCGGATGGGTGGCCCACTCCGGACCCGGTCGCCTACCGCCTGGATCCGGGAGAGAGAACGACCGTCCAGGACGCCGTGACGGTGCCGCTCACCGTCGTCGGCCGGGCGGCCGAGGTCACCGTGGCGACCGGCTCGACCACGGCGGAACGGGCGACCGGCACGATCGCGGTCGAGCTGCGCACCCCGCCCACGGAGTCCACCGATCGCGTCGACCTCGGCGACGGCGCGTCGGAGTCCGCCCACGGGCTGACGGCGTCGGAGCACTCGGGGACGAACGTGGAGGCCGGGCTGACAAGGCGCTACACCCACTCCTCCTACCCGGGCGGCTGGTTCGAGTTCGATGCCGCCGTACCGGCCGACGGTCGCTTCGTGGTCCGTATCGTCGAGACCTTCGACGGCGCCCGGCACAAGACCTACGACGTCAAGATCGACGGTGAGGTCGCGCACAGCGTCGACCTGACGCGAAGCGAGGGTGGCCAGGGCACCATCACCCACCAATTCGTGGTGGCACCCTCAGCGAGCACATCGGACGGCACCGTGCGACTCCGCTTCCAGGACACCGGCGCCGACTACGATCCCTCGATCGCCGACGTCTGGGTACTGCCGGTCGGCTGAAGCCGCTGATGGCCGCGGTCGTGCAGCGTACCTGACGCCATTGCCGACTGCCCGGCCGACGAGCGCGGTCAGGATGCACCCGTGCGTGCGCCCTGGCCGCCACCGGGCGCGCCGGGCTCCGCGGCCGCGATACTGGCGTCCGGGACCGTCAGCGAAGTGCGCACCGGCGAGCCCAATGCGGTCGACGCACCCATCGGTTGACGGCGCGCGTTCCGCTGCCGCATACCCCTTGACTCCTTCTGAAGCCACAAGAACACTGAGAACCCCACTCTCGCGACAACGTTGTCAGACGTGTCGTCCAGACGTGTCCGAAGGGAGTTCTCCGTGTCAGCGCACTCCTGGCGGCCACGCCGGCGACATTCGCGCCTCAGACGGCCGACCGGACTCGTCGTGCTGTCCGTGGCCGTCGGCGGTGCCGTGGACGCGGCGGCGCCGACGTCGGCCGTGTCCGCGAAACCGGTGACTAGTTGGCGTACCTCGTTCGAGTCGGGCGACGCGGCCGTCGACGGGACCCCGGTGCCGTATCGGGCGTGGTGCAACCGGGTTCCGTCAGATCTTGCTCACCCCGGCAGAACAACGCCCGGAACCTGCCGGAACTGCAAGCCTTCGCAGCCGGCGGTCCGGAGTCCGCACGCCGGACGGCGCCCCCTACTCACCTGGAGCACACATGCACGACGACCAAGCGGCTGTCACAACCCCGGGAGGAGCACCGTCAAGGCGTCGCTTCCTCACCGCTTCGGGCACGGTCCTGGCGAGCGTGTCTCTGGCAGGCGCGCTGCCGGGCCGCGCCTTCGCCGCGTCCGCCGCCGACGCCGAAACCGCCGCGGCCTCCGACCTCGCGCTCCACCGACCCGTGAGGGTCTCCTCAACCGCCTACGCGCCAACGCCCGCGCACTTCGTCACCGATCGTCTGGACCGGGCCGGAGTCACCGGCAGCGGCTGGCGAGCGGCGGACACCGAGGAGCCCCAGTGGGTGGCCGTCGACCTGGAAGGCACCTGCCGTGTCACTGCGGTTGTCCTGGTCTTCGAGGCCACCGAGGGCGATACCGTCTTCAAGCCGTCCCCGGGCGTCAATCCGCACGCCGGAACAACCGGTTGGGAGGTCATGTCCAGCTACGCCAAGACCTTCCGTATCGAGGTGTCGCAGGACGGCACCACCTGGAAGCAGGTGCACGAGGGTGCTACCGGGAAGGGCGGCACCGTCGAAGTGCGCCTGGACGAACCCGTCACCACCCGCTGGGTTCGCATGGTGGGCACCGGCCTGTCCAACGCCAACCCGCTCGGCCTCAACTCCTTCCAGGTGCAAGGCACGGCGCAGGGCAGGCGCCGCACGGCCGAGGGGTGGACCGAGTGGTCGAGCGGGGCCCGCCCCGTGCCCGCCCTGAAGGTCGCGGATGACGGCACCGTGCCGATCGAGTCCGGCTGGAACCTGACCCTTGAGGAGTTCGCCGGATCCGACGACGGGGCGCGCCTGTCCTCGGACGACGTGGACACCGACCACTGGCTGCGCGCTCGGGTCCCGGGAACCGTTCTCGCCTCCCTGGTCGCCGAGGGCCACCTGCCCGACCCGGTGAAGGGCATGGACAACCTCCAGATCCCCGAGGCACTGGGCAGGTCGGCCTGGTGGTACCGGCGCGTGTTCACCGTGCCGCGAGGATTCCGGGCCGCGGGCAAGGACCGGGTCCGGCTCGAGATGGACGGCATCCAGCACAAGGCCGAGATCTGGCTCGACGGCACGAAGCTGGGCGAGCTGGAACACCCAACGGCCCGTGGGGTGTTCGACGTGACCGACCGGCTTCACGCAGGCGGCCGGCACGTCCTCGCCGTTCGGATCGCACCGATGCCGTTCCCCGGCAGCCCCGGCGACCGCGGCGCCGACGGATACTCCTACGCAGACGCCGGCTCCGACACGATGATGCGCAACGGCCCCACCTATCTGGCGGTGACCGGCTGGGACTGGATGCCGGCCGTCCGCGACCGTGTCATGGGCATCTGGAACCACGTCCGACTCCGCGCCACCGGCGATGCCGTCATCGGTGACCCCTTCGTGGATACGACCCTGCCCGCCCTGCCGGACCGATCGCGCGCCGATGTCACCGTCACCGTGCCCGTGCGCAACACGTCGTTGGAGCCCAAGACCGTCACGGTCACCGCCCGGCTCGGCTCGGTCCGCGTCAGCCAAGAGGTCGAGATGGACGCCGACAAGAGCGTCGACGTGAGCTTCACACCGAAAAACTTCCCCGCCCTGAGGCTGAAGAACCCCGACCTGTGGTGGCCCAACGGATACGGCGCCCCCACCCTGCACGACCTGGCCGTCACCACCACCACGGGCCGCCACGAGAGTGACGCGCGCACTCTCCGCGTCGGCCTGCGCCAGTTCGACTACGCGTCCGAGAACCCGGTCGAGTTCGAACCCGGCAGCAACCGTTTCGAGCAAGCCGTCGAGATCGGGGCACAGCACGCCCGCTGGGTACGGATCAGGACAGGCCGCCGTGCCACCGGCTACGGCGCCTCGCTGTGGCGCCTGTCCGTCACCGACAGCGCCCACTCGGACACCGACCTCGCGCTGCACGCCCCCGCCACCGCCTCCTCCACCGACAACGCGACCAACACCGCCGCGGCGGCCGTGGACGGTGACGACAACACCCGATGGTCGTCGGCGTACGCCGACGACCAGTGGATCAGCGTCGACCTCGGCGCGACGAAGGACTTCGACCGGGTCACCCTGGTGTGGGAGACGGCATACGCGCTCACCTTCACCGTGCAGGTCTCCGACGACGGCCGAACCTGGACGGACGTGAAGGCCGTCGACAACCAGCCGCACCAACTCCAGATCGGCGTCAACGGCATACGCGTCATGTGTCGCGGCGGCAACTGGGGCTGGGACGAACTGCTGCGCCGCATGGGCGACGGCCGGATGGAGGCCGTCGTCGGGATGCACCGCGACATGAACTTCACGATGATCCGCAACTGGATCGGCAGCAGCAACCGGGAGGAGTTCTACGCCCGCTGCGACGAGAGCGGGCTGTTGGTGTGGAACGACTTCTGGAACGCCTGGTTCCTCGACCCGCCGCATCACGCCCTCTACCTCGACCAGGCTCGCGACACCGTCCGCCGCTACCGCTCACACCCGTCCATCGTGGTCTGGTGCGGTGCCAACGAAGGCACCCCCTCGGGAGAGATCGACGCCGGTGTCCGCAAGGCCGTCGCCGAAGAACACCCGGGCGTGACGTACATCAGCAACTCGGCGGCCGGCATCGTCAGTGGCAGTGGACCGTACGCCTGGGTCGACCCGACGCGGTACTACGACCCGGATCTGTACGCACACGGCACCTTCGGCTTCCACACCGAGATCGGGATCCCTACGGTCTCGGTCGAGGAGAGCATGCGCAACATGGCCGGCGGCGAGAAGGAATGGCCCATCGGCCTGGTGTGGAACCACCACGACTGGCTGGAACGCGGCGGCCAGAACCCTCAGAGCTACAAGGCCGCCATCGACGAACGGCTCGGCGAATCCTCCTCGTTGGCGGAGTTCTGTGTGAAGGCCCAGTTCGTCAACTTCGAGTCGATGCGGGCCATTTTCGAGGCATGGAACGCCCACCTGTGGAAGGACGCCAGCGGTCTGCTGCTGTGGATGTCCAACCCGGCCTGGCACAGCACCGTATGGCAGACCTACGACTACGACCTGGACGTCAACGGCACGTACTACGGGGCCCGTTCGGGCAGCGAACCGCATCATGTGCAGGCCGACCCGAGGGACTGGAGCGTCATCGCCGTCAACCACACGCGCGAGGCGGTGCGCGGTGCCGAGATCCGCGCCGAGGTGTTCGACCTCACGGGACAGCGGCTGGGAGACACGCAGCGCAAGGCGGTGGACATACCCGCGGCGTCGACTGCGGCGGCCTTCACCGTTCCCGCTCCGGATGGTGACCATCCGCTGCACTTGGTACGCCTGCGGCTGTACGACGCGGCCGGTGACCGCCTGTCGGAGAACATGTACTGGCGCTACGGGCAGGCGAGGGACCTTCAGGCACTCAACGGCCTGGCCCGGGCCGAACTGGACGTGTCCCGAAATCGCGTCTCGCGACGGAACGGCCGTGTCAGCGTCACTGTGACGGTC
This sequence comes from Streptomyces rubrogriseus, assembly GCF_027947575.1. Taxonomy (NCBI): domain Bacteria; kingdom Bacillati; phylum Actinomycetota; class Actinomycetes; order Kitasatosporales; family Streptomycetaceae; genus Streptomyces; species Streptomyces rubrogriseus. The sequence goes on from NZ_CP116256.1 coordinate 4,282,966, forward strand.
CGCAACAAGGGACGCTCCGTCGCGCCGATGGTCCGGCTCGCTCTGCGCGACCGCCGCACCGGCAACCGCGTCCTGCCCGCCCTCTACTCGGACAACTACCTGTGGCTGCTGCCCGGTGACGAGTGCGAAGTGACCGTCTCCTGCCCACCGCGTGCGCTGCCGGGCGAGCTGGTGGTGACGGCACAGGGATACCGCACCGCGCGCGCGTCGAGTCGCTAGGGTCCCGGCCGCGGGTGTGACGACGGCTGACCGCCGCATCGAGCCGCGGACGGCCGTCGCGAGCACCGGGAACACCGGGAACACCGTCTTGACGGCCGAGCCGGGCCAGGGCGTCAGTCTCGCGATGCGTGAGCCGGGTGACGCTCGGCGCCGCCCAGTGGCGGCTACCGGTGGCGAGCACACTTGGAGGCGCTCGGGTTCACGGCTTCTGGCGGCCGGTGCCGTACCGGGCGAGCATCGTCTCCACGGCCTCGTCGACGGCGTAGCCCGTCTCCCGCGCGGCAGGGTCCCAGTCGTTGAGCAGCATCCGGGGCCACAGGACGAAGTTGGCGATCATGCCGAGGAACTGGTTCGCGGCACTCTCCGCATCGGGCACGCGGGCGATGCCGGCCTCGTGCTCGGCCTGGAGGTAGAGCCGCACGGAGTCGAAGTAGGGCAGCTTGCCCAGCTGGAACTGCATCCTGCCCAGCTCGGGCAGGCGCGGCAGCTCGGCGATCACAATCCTGAACAGGGCCGTCATGCCGGGTCGGCTCATCAGCTCGGCGTACTGGCGGCCGATGACCGCCAGTCCCGCACGCAGGTCGCCTGCCGGTGGCCGGGCCGGTGCCTGGCCGGCCCCCTGCTGCCACGACTCGATCACGATGGCCTCGAAGAGGGCCGCCTTGGTCGGGAACTGCTTGAACAGCGTCGACTTCGACACCCCGGCCGCCTCTGCGATCCGGGCCAGAGACGTCCCGCCGTATCCGCGCTCCAGGAACAGTGCGGTGGCGGACGAGGTGATCGCTTCCCGCTTCTGCTGAGCCAGCCGTCGGTGGTGGTCGGAGAGTCCTTCTGCCATGGGGACAGTATGCCCCTATGCCGAGGCGAGTCACTTGACTCGCCTCTAGGGGAGCCCTACGGTGAAGGAGGCGAGTCGGTCGACTCGCCCCCCCGCGCCGCGGTAGTACACCCGGCGGTCTCCTTTCCCCTTTCCCCTTCCCCCTTCGCCCGAGGAGCAGTTGCATGGACAGCAGGAAGATCGCGCTGGTGACCGGTGCCAACCGGGGGCTGGGCCGTAGCACGGCGGTGGCGCTGGCGCAGCGCGGGGCCAGGGTGGTCGTCACACACCGGGGCGACGAGGCGGGGGCGCGGGAGACGGTCGAGGCGGTGCGGGCAGCCGGGTCCGCCGCTCTCGCGCTGCGCCTGGACATCAGTGACGTCGCTTCGTTCCCCGCCTTTGCGGTTCAGCTCGGCGAGCATCTGCGGCTCTGGGACGCCGAGTGGCTCGACATCCTGGTCAACAACGCCGGGGTGGGGATCTTCGGTCCCCTGGAGCAGGTCAGCGTCTCGGACTTCGACGCGATGATGGAAACCAACGTGCGCGGCACGTTCTTCCTCATCCAGGCTCTGCTGCCGCTGCTCGCCGACCCCGCCGGCGTCATCAACGTCTCCAGCTCCCTGACCCGCCACACCAGCCCTGCCACCGCCGTCTACTCGGCGTCCAAGGCCGCCATCGAGGCACTCAGCCGCACCCTTGCCGCGGAACTGGGTCCGCGCGGCATCCGGGTCAACTCCATCGCCCCGGGGCCGACCGCCACCGACTTCAACGGCGGCGCGATGCGTGATGACACCGACATGCGAGCGGCGCTGGCGGCGCAGACCGCTCTGGGCCGCGTCGGCGAACCCGCCGAGATCGGCGACGCGATCGCCACCCTCGCCTCCGACAGCCTGCGCTGGGTCACGGCCCAGCGCCTCGAAGTCTCTGGAGGCGCCCTGCTCTAAAGGGTGCTGCAGAAGGCCGTGATGAGGCAGGTCGGAGTGGCGTCTGGGCGTGTGTGGTCATGCGGCGAGGGCGAGGTGGTGCATGCGGGCGACGGCCTGGACCGCGTGATGGAGGCCGTCGCCGCGTTGCCGGCAATGGAGGCCGCCGTCAGGCCTGCTTCTGCGGGGTGACGCAGGACCCTGTCCGGCTGGATGCGGTAGGTGTTGGTGCGTCCGTCGCGGGTGTGGGAGAGGTACCCGTCTCGTTTGAGATCGGAGATGATCCGCTGGACCGCGCGGTCGGTGAGGCGGCAGTGGGCGGCGATGTTGCGGATCCGGATGTTCGGGTTGTCGGCGATGGCCGCCGGCACGCGGGCGTGGTTGGTGCCTCACGTCCATCCGACGTCAGTTTCAGTACCTCTGCCATGCACTGATGCCGCTGATCTTCCTGGTGGGACTGTAGCCGGTCCGCCGCAGCGGACCGGCTCCGAAACTCAGGCGGCCCGGACGCGACCCCGTCCACCGCGGCGCTGTCGCGGGCGTCGGGGGAGTGGTGCTTCGCCATGCGCGAGATCCTCGCCGACTTCAGGACCATAGACGGGGGCCGTGAAGAGGTTCTGCCATTGCGGCTTGGGAGGTGCAGTCCTGTCAACGGTCTGCTCTTCACGGCGAATCTGCGGGTGTGACATCACTCGTTCCCTACTTCGTTACTTCTTTCCGCTTCTGCTGCGGACTGCGCTTCTCGTCAACTTGTCGTACGGCGGGCGGACCGGTGGCGAAGCCACAAGGGCAGGGCGTACCACGACAGCGCGAACCACACCATCACGCCGCCGACGAGCAGTTGCGCCATGAGCCCGGGCACCACGACGTGCAGGATCAGGAGCAGGGTGCATCCGATGGTCAGGGCCATCAGCAGCATGCCGCCCATCATCAGCCGGTGCGCCACCTCGACCATCTCGTCCTTCATCCGCTGCCCCGAGAGGAAGCGGTGGATGGAGACCGGGGCGATGAGGCACGCGGTGGCCGTGGCGCCCGAGATGACGGTGGTGACGTAGACGGCGTGGTCGAAGGTGTCCAGGTCGTGGAAGAGCGGGGTGAACGCGACACTGAGCAGGAAGCCGAAAAGGATCTGGACTCCTGTCTGAGCGACGCGGGTCTCCTGCATGATCTCGTTCCAGCGACGGTTGACCCGCTCGCGTGGCGTCTCCGGTGTTTCGTCCGTGGCGACGTCGCCGTGCCCCGCGCATGTACAGCACCCGCCGGCCCTTGCCTCCGGCCGCCCGATCGACTCCGTGGTCATGTCGTGGTTCCCCTCCGCTTGTGGTCCGTTCATCTGCCCGTCGTAGCCGGTCGTATGCCGCAGACAGTGATGATCCGCTGGACGGCGCGATCGACGAGGCGGCAATGGTTCGCGTTGTCGATGGCAGCCGGCGCGGGCGTGGCTGGTGTCGAAGCCCCATCCGGGATGAGCTTCGGGTACTACGGGCTTCCAGGGTGTTCTACGAGCCGTCTTTGCGTGAACCGAACTACATGACATACATTTCGTGTAACAGATGACGGGGTCGTGTGCGCGGGAGGGACCCGAAGGTGTCTTTGTATGAGGCGGTCACTGGGCGCACGGACGCTGACGTGCCCGGGCCACAGGAGCTCGGCCAGACCTCGGTGGCCCAGTACGAGTGTTGCGGTGTCCGCGTCGTCGGTGCGCGTGGCGCGTACGATCTGTACTCGATCACGCCTCTGTCGGAGGCATTGGCCGCGGCGGCGACGGAGCATTCGAAGGTGGTTCTGGATGCTTCCGGCATCACCTTCGCCGACTCGACTCTCCTGAACCTGCTGATCCTTACCCGACGGTCCGTCGACCTCCGAGTGGCCGCCCCGACACAGCAGTTGCGCCGCCTTCTCGACATCACCGGGGTCGACACGCTCCTCAAGGTGCGGGCGACGGTGAAGGAGGCCGCTACCTGCTAGGTTCCGCAGTCCTGGCCGGGAGGTCGGAATGAACCTTTCGACCCGGGGCATTCGAGATTCTGTTTGGCGCGGCCCTGCCCGAGTTGCGGGGCCCGTGGAGATGGAGACAGTCACCGCCTCGCGGTGCGGCGGTCGGCCGCCGCGCAGGCGGGATTCATCAGGGGAGAGGAAACGCGATGATCCTTCCGGCGGAGACGGAACTGCGTGCGGTGCTGGCTCGGTTCGCCCACGCGCGCATGGAATACGACGTGTCGCCCACCGGTCGCACCAGCCGGGCACTCGAGGACGCCACCTACACGCTGTGTGTGATCACCGGAGCGCGCACCGCCGAGGACGCCCTGGTCACGGCGGACGCACTGCTCGAGCGGTACACCGACCGTACGAGCGTTACCCAGGACGACGAGACTTTGGCCGCCTAGAAAGTGCGCGAGTAGGGCTGTCCCCGGCGTCTACGGGACGAACGGCCCCGGCGGCACACAGGGCCCGCTCGCCCCCGGCAGAGGCCGTCACCGAGCTGGGGTGCGGTAAGCACGATGGTCGTCACGATTAAGGTGAAAAACGCCGACGTCCCTTTGTCCCCGTGACGTTGACACGCACATCTAAGCGCAGTGGCGTCACCATACACTCCAGTGACCCTCGCCGAACCTGATGCCGTGACAGGTAGTCGGCAGCAGGCAGACATGCACTGGTCGAAGTGGTGAAGCCTTGGCGGGCTGTTCAGCCCCGAAGTCAGACACGGGGAGATCTACCGGCCGTCACCCAATTCCGACACAATCATCCCATGACGATGACCGCCGGCGTCGTGCTCCCGGCCCGGAACACACTGTTCACCCTCGCCCGAGGGGCCCTGGGAGGCGGTGTGATCGGGGCATCACTGACTGCTCTCGTCGTCGGCGCCGTCATCAGGAGCGTACCGCTGTTCGTCACCGGACTGGGAGTGCCCGCGGTCTACGCCCTACTCGTCCTCCTCGCTGGTGTGCCGCGTCGAGCACGGGAGGCGGCGATCGCACCGCGAACGGCGCTGGCGACGGTCGAGAGTGTGGAAGCCGTCAGGGACGAGGCGACCAGTGATGTGCCGGTGCGGTTCGTGTCGACGGTTGCGCCGGACGACGCACCGGCATACCGCGTCGCGTTCACGCAGCACGTCCACCTCGCCGACCTGCCCGACTACCGGGCGGGCGACGTTGTGGTGGTCCAGTACCCGCCGGACAGGCCGTGGCGGGTCAGGCTCGTGAAGCGGCCGACGCCTGAGTGGGAGGAGCGGGCGGCCGGCGCCCGCATCGACCCCGCGCCGGGGCCGGTCCTGGCCGGCGAGGAGCCCGAGGGCTCCGCCGTCGGCTTCGTCAGGCTGCTTGCCCTGCTGCTCGCCGCGGCCGGTGTGCTCCTGCTGTTCCGCACCGACCTGTTCGACGAAGACACCTCCGCGGGGTCGCCGTCCCCCACCCGGCCCTCGGTCTCCGCCTCTACCTCTTCGTCGACCACGGTGGTCTCGTCGGCCTCCGGCACGGTCACTCTCGCACCGCACCAGTCATTCCTCGACCAGGGCGAGCTGCGTAAGGCCATCACCGCGCTCACCCGGGGCACGGACGTGCGGATGGGGACCGCCGTCGTCGTACAGGACCGGATGCTGTCCGTCGTGTACGCGCACACCGGCTCGCAGACCGCGACATTCGACCTGGACTCCCTGCCCTACGACCGCTTCCCCGCCCTCGTCAAGGAAGCGCAGAGCAGCCTGGGGACCGGGTCGCCGCAGACCTGGGAGCTCACGGTGGAGTGCCTCACCGGCTCGCTCACCATCAGGGTCGGTGTGACGGCCGTCGGGGGGACGGCATGGCTGGAGGCGGACGGGGACGCCAAGGTGGTCCGGCGCACCCCGGCTCGCTGACGGACGCCGCGCCAACCGGGTCTCACTCGGATAAGGGATCCCACCGATGCGGGGAAGCTGTCCAAGGCTGAAGTCGAGCCGTCAAAGTGACGGGAGGTGTGTTTTGGCGGCACCGGCGGCCACGTACCAAGGTCTGCGAGACGTTGACGCGTCGGCGGGCAAGCGCGAGATCGCGCGAGTTCAGGGCGAACTGAACGCTCACCAACACCGGTACGCAAAGGACTCGTTGGAGGCGCTGACTGGAGCGCCGAGGGCGGTGGGGATTGCCCGCCAGGAGCGCGAGAGCGCCGCTGGTCCCCGGGGCGAGAGCCCGTTCCGGGACCGGGAACGTGATGGCCAGCGGAGACATGAGCCTGCTGAGGCTACAGGTGTGTTCTGCGACCAGGCCGACACGGAGACCGGTCAGCAGCCGCAGTTCCACGATGGCGACGTCGGGGTGGATCGGCTGGAGGACACGCCGCATCCAGGCCTGGCCGCCGGTGACGCGGGATCCCGGGGATCGGTGGCATGGCCGGAGGGCTTCAGCGGTTCGGGCTCATCGTTGCCCATCCATCGCGGCTGCGCGTATGGCCACCGTTCTCCAGGCCCAGGCAGTAGCGACGCCCAACTCCTCTGCGTGCCCCAACCCTACGAATGGCTGGGCCAGACCCAGTAAGAAGGTAGAGCCGCATGAGTCTTGAGGGATATCTGGCACTGTGGTGCGCGGTGTTCGGCACCGTCGCGCTCGTCGGCTACGTCCGGTCGCTGGCTGGGTTGACCGCGGCGCAGCGGTCGGCCCGGGTGACGGGCCGGATCGAGCAGGTCCGCGAACCCAGGCATGGAAGCTCGCAACGCGACGGGATATCCGTGGTCGTTTCCTTCGAAGACCCCTACAGCGGTGAGCAATTCACCGTGACAAACGACAGCGACCACGGGGAGAGGATCACAGCAGCCTGGACGGGACGAGAGATCGGAGTCCGCTACCCGCGCGGAAGACCGCACGCGTACCACTTCACCAGCGACCTCGAGGCAAGCCGGCACGGACTCGGATGGCCGAACTTCGCCCTCTTCCTCATCTACGTCGGACTGGTGGTCTTCGCCGCGATCGACTGGAGCTGGCCGTGGTCTCTGATCGGATTCGGTGTGCCCTGGACCCTGTCCGGCGTGTGGTACATGCCTCAGAGTGCCCGCGCGGTGAGACGTCGTATCGCCGCGCTGAACTCCCGCCCCCCTGTTCAGGGCCGCGTCATCGCCGTGCTTACGGACACCGACACCGACAGCGAGGGCGGCACCTTCACCAGCCACACACCGGTCATCGCCTTCACCACCCACGAGGGAACGGCCGTCACCGCTTACTGTCCTGACGGCCTGCCCCACGCCACCACCTCCCACGGAAGCGACGTCACGATCCACTACGACCCCGACGACCCCGCCGTCTTCACCCCGAACCTCGCGTCCGAGGACCGTTCCCGCCTGCTCGACATCACCTGTGGCACCGTGGCACTGAGCCTCGGAGTGGCAGCGGCCGTCGTCGGGGTAGCGCTGCTGTGACACCCGAAGAGCGACGGTACGCGCCGGAGGACTCCTTCCCACTGGATCCTCGGCGTGCGACGCTCTCTGCCTGGGAGTGCCACCCGTCGCCCGCATCCTGGTGTGCCCCAACTCGCGTGGCGAAGTCCTCTACCACAGCCCGACGACGGTAGGGGGTTACCCTGCCTACGCCGCCCCTCCATAAGCCGTGGACGGTGTCGCGCCACGGCTTGTCGCGCAGATTCAGAACTTCTAACAGCTAGCCACAGTGCCGTCTTTCGTTTCCTGGTGGCTCGGTCCGGCCGCGTATGCCAGCGGAGGTGCGATTGCTTGCGCATCCGCTCCCTGACCGACCCACAGGGCGATGAAGAGCGCGGCGGTCGCTTCCAGGAGTCCCGCATGTACGAGACCGCCGCCGGCCACGGGTTCGCAGCCCACGTCCTGCACCAACCTGCTTACACGCGCGAGGGCAGTCTCGTCGTCTCCGCAGACCGGAACGGCCAGCGGTCGCCCGTCGAAGACGGGCGGCCGCATGCGCCACACGTCCTCGTGGCAAAGGTTGAAAGCCTTGACCACGTGGGCTCCCGGTGCCGCCGCGGCGAGTTGCTGTGCGGCGGAGGGGCCTCCTTGCGTGAGCAGCCCGAAACCCGGACCGACCGCGTTGGAGCAGTCGAGCAGCACCTTGCCCTCCAGGGCCGCGTGCAGGTCCCGCACCACGTCTACTCCCGCCCCGAAGGGCAGCGCGGCCAACACCACCTGGCCGGACTCGGCCGCCGCGCGTAGACTGCCAGGCTTCGCGCTGCCCCCGATGCGCGTCGCGAGCCGCTCCGCCCTGTGCGGGTCCCGCCCCCCGATGGTTACCTCGTGCCCGGCCCGCACCCAGTGGGTGGCGAGTGCGTCGGCCATGTTGCCCGTGCCCAGTACACCGATTCTCATCGCGCGGCTCCTCTCCGTGTCTGCTTCGAGCATTCACGCTGACGCTAGACAACCGTTCGGGCACCATTTGGTACGTGACGACCAATGCCTTCCTCGCCGACTGCCGCGCCCGACTCGCCTTCGACCTGCTCTCCAACACCTGGAATGCCGTGGTGCTCTGGGCACTGCGCGATGGCCCCAGGCGCCCGGTCGAACTGCGAGAACGGATCGGGGGCATCAGCTCCAAGGTTCTTACCGAGACTCTGCGCCGACTGCAGTCCAACGGACTTGTCGACAGGCAGACAGACAACGACCACCCATCTCGGGTCGAGTACCAACTGACCTTTCTGGGTCGGACCTTGCTGGCTCCCATCGACGCCGTCGGGGCGTGGGCCTTCAAGTACGGTGATGAGGTGATGGCGGCTCAGGAAGCAGCATGCGCTCCCAACCCGCAGCGCCCTCGTTCAGCTTGCTAGTGTGCTGCGCCAGAAATCCTGAGGGCTAGGGCCTGTCTGACAAATGATCACCCGTGGACTCGAGGAGCCAGAGGATCAAGGAAGCCAGGACAACTCCGGCACGGTAGCGGTCGCCGAGCTTGTCGGACCGGGTCGCGATCGCGCGGAACTGCTTGAGGCGGGCGAAGCATCGTTCGACGACGTTGCGGTCGCGATAGGTGACCTTGTCGAAGGCCGGCGGCTGGCCGCCGAGGGCTCCGCGTCGGCGGCGGTTCGCCGCCTGGTCGCGGCGCTCGGGGATCGTGGCAGCGATGCCCCTGCGCCTCAGCAGATGACGGATGGACCTGTGGAATACGCCTTGTCACCCAGCACACGATCCGGTGTCGTGCGCGGGCGGCCCGTGCCGAGGCGCGGGGCGCGGATGCCGTCGAGGACTGGCCGAACGCCGTAGCGTCGTTGACGTTGCCGGGCGTGAGCACAATCGACAGGGGCAGGCCCCGGCCATCGACGGCGAGATGGACTTTGGTGGTCAGTCCGCCTCGGGAGCGGCCGAGGGCCTGGCGCGCTTGCGAGCCGCCCGGATCTTCCAGTTCGTCCCCGTTCGCATCCCCTTTTTTTGCGGGCGCCCACTGCGTGCTGATGGGCTCGGTTGATGGTGGAGTCGACGGAGACCGTCCATTCCACCCGGCCCACCGCGTCATCGCGGACCTGAACATGCTCCAGCAACCGTGCCCAGGTGCCGTCCGCCTCCCAGCGGGCGAACCGCTCGTGGACGGTCTGCCACGGAGCCCCGGTCCGCAGCCGCCACAGCACCCCGTTGACCACCTGCCGGTGATCACGCCACGGACGGCCCCGTCCGTCCACCTGGGGCAAAAGGGGCTCTATCCGCCTCCATCAGCTCACCTCGACCTGCCACAAGATCAATTATCAGACCGGCTATAGAGTCCTGCCCGTGGTGAATCATCAGGACGAGACCAGGACGGCCTACGACGGTGTCGTTGAGCTGTACGCATCGCTGTTCGCAAACCGGCTGGAGACACAACCTTTCTCCCGGGCCATGATCGGCACCTTCGCCGAACTGGTCCGCGCGACGGGCAACCCGCGGGCAGCGGACGTCGGGTGCGGGCCCGGACATCTGACAGCCATGCTGCACGAACTCGGCCTGGACGCCTTCGGACTCGACCTTGCCCCCGGCATGGTCGACCACGCCCGGCAGGCCCATCCGGCGCTGCGCTTCCAAGTGGCGCGGATGGAATCCCTGCCGATCGAGGACGCCGCGCTCGGCGGCGTGCTGGCCCACTACTCAATGATCCACACCCCTCCTGGAGAACTACCGGAGCTGCTCACCGAACAGGTGCGCGTCCTGGCGCCGGACGGTCTGCTCCTGGTCTCCTTCTTCGGGACCGACGGACAAGAACCGGTCCGGTTCGACCACAAGGTGGCGCCCGCCTACAGCTGGCCGGTGGATCGCCTCGCCGAACTGCTGGACGATGCTGGGCTCGACCCCTTCGCCCGGCTGCTCCACGATCCAGCCTCTGATCGGGGCTTCCTCGACGCCCATCTACTGGCCCGCCGTTCGTAGCCACTGCCCAGTCCCCAGCCGCTCGGCGCACCTCCAGATTGCCAGCTCAGCCGAATCTCGCTGATCAGACTGGAATTGTCTGACAGGCCCTAGTAAGTACCCTATTGCCATCTCGCATCCGGGGCCTTCTGCTGTGGCGATCACGTTGTCCGAATCGGAGTGCGCCGAGTTGGTGCGCCGGACGAACATGCCGCACCGGCGCTCGGCCGAGAAGGCTCGCGTCATCCTGCCGTGTGCTGACGGCATGTCAAACACGACTGTCGCAGGACTCGTCGGTGTCCAGGCCAAGACGGTCAGCAAGTGGCGTCGGGCTTTCGCCGCAGAGCGGATGGCCGGGCTTGAGGACGCCGGCTGGATCGGCCGTCCAAAGTCGACCTGATCCTCGACGACGCTGAGCGCAGGCAGCTGTAGCAGTGGGCGCGGCATGCCAGCACCGCCCAGGTCCTCGCGTTACGAGCCAAGATCGTGCTGCGCTGCGCGGAAGGCGGGGCGAACCAGCAGGCCGCGGCCGACCTCGGCACCGACAGGTCGACCGTGGACCGCTGACGAGCCCGGTTCATCGCAAAATGCCTCGAACTGGAGAGGCTTGCGCGGATCGGTGGTTCTCGCGACGACCTCAAGGTCGTCGCGGTGCCTGGGTGGGGGTGAGCGGCATACCCGAAGGGCTCGGTCGGGCACAGTAGGCGGCGGGTGGTGCGGCCGTGTTGTTCGAGGTAGTCGGCGAGCCGGAGTTCGGGGCCTGTTGCTGTGGGAAGAGCGGGCACGGGCGACGATCAAGCCGGTCATCCGGCTGCGACCCTGGCTGGTTCCCGGACGACCTCATCCGGTGCCTCGTCGTGCTCCCGCCGCGCGCAGGCGGGCAACGACTGCCGTTGGGGGAAGTAGGCGATGTGACCGTAGGAACTGCGCCGGCCGGGTGGACCCCCAGGTCATGCGGTTGCCGTCAGCGGAACGGCTGACCGGCCCCGACTCCGGCGGCGCGGCCGGGTTGCTCTCGGCGGGCTGGTCCGGTCGCGGCTCGGACACCCTTCCGACAGGTCCGGCGACGACGAACCCTCAGCGAGGAATCCCATCGGGTGTATTGCAGCTCCTGTGCCTCGGCAGGGCCCCGTTGTCCCCTCCCGCCTGCACCAGGCCCGTCTGGTACGCGATGACGACGAGCTGTGCCCGGTCGCGGGCGTTGAGTTTTGTCATCGCGCGGTGGATGTGTGTCCGTACCGTCAGCGGGCTGACCACCAGCAACTCGGCGATCTCCATGTTGGACTTGCCCTCGGCCGCCAGCGCCATCACTTCCCGTTCCCGTCCGGTGAGGTCGGCGAGCCGTTCCGCGGGCACCAGGTGCGTGCCGGGGCCCGGAGAGGTGAGGAAGCGAGTGATCAGGGTGCGGGTGGCGCCGGGGGAGAGCAGCGCCTCCCCGGAGGCCACCGTGCGGATGCCGGCCAACAGGGCGTCCGCGGTGACGTCCTTGCCCAGGAAGCCGCTGGCCCCGGCCCGCAGCGCCTGGGCGACGTACTCCTCGGTCTCGAAGGTGGTCAGGATCAGCACCCGGGTGGTCACCAGCTCTGAATCGGAGCAGATCGCCGCGGTGCCGGACAGGCCGTCCGTCCCGGGCATGCGAATGTCCATGAGCACCACGTCCGGGTGGTGGGTACGGGCCAGCTCCAGCGCCTCCGCCCCGTTGGACGCCTCCCCGACGACCTCCATGTCCGGGCAGGAGTCGATCAGGATGCGGAAAGTGGCCCTGAGCAGGGCCTGGTCGTCCGCGAGCAGCACCTTCACGGTCATGGAGACTCTCCTTCGACGATGGCGGACGGCTGCAGCGGCAGCGCGGTGGTGACCTCGAAGCCGCCCTCGGGGCGGGGGCCCGCGCGCAGGTCGCCGCCGATGGACTGGGCGCGCTCCCGCATGCCCCGCAACCCGAAGCCGCCGGACGTCCCGTTGACGGTGGTGGCGGTGGCCGGGCCGTCATTGCTGACGGTGATGAGCAGCCGGGAGTCGGCGTAGGTGAAGCTGACGTGGGCGGCGCGTTCGGGGGCGTGCTTGGCGACGTTGGTGAGGGCTTCCTGCACGAGCCGGTACGCGGTCAGGTCCACGCCCGGCGTCAGCGGGCGGCGCACACCCTCCTGGTGGACGACGACTTCCAGGCCCGCCGAGCGGTAGGAGTCGATCAGCTCAGGCAGGCGGGCGAGCCCCGGTGCCGGTTCCAGGCCCGCGCCCTTGGGCCGGTCGTCCTGGCGCAGCAGGCCCAGGGTGGCCTTGAGCTCGCGCAGCGCCGAAGAGGTGGTGCCGGTGAGGTCGTCGAGGATCTTCCGGCTCTGTTCGGGGTTGCTGTGCGAGAGGTGGGCGGCGGTGCCGGCCTGGGCGTTGGCGAGCGCCAGGTGGTGGGCTACGACGTCGTGCAGTTCGCGGGCGATGCGCATGCGCTCCTCGGTGACCCGCAGCCGGGCCTCCTCCTCCCGGGTGCGTTCTGCGTGCTCGGCGCGGGACTTGACCGCTTCCAGATAGTCGCCGCGCAGCCGGGCCAGGCTGCCGCCGACGAGCGGCAGAGCCATCCAGAACACCGGGCCGATCACGGTCAGGACGGGGGAGAGGTCGCGCATGCCGTCGGAGAACAGGTTCACGGTCAGCAGGGCCACCGTGACGACGAGCGCGTACGGGCGGACGGTCCGGCGATCGCACAGGACGGCCAGCCAGTACATCGCGGCGAGCAGCGGCGCCAGCAGCATCGGGGTGAGCAGGTAGCCGCGCGCGATCGCGGCGATGGTGACCCCGGCGACCACGACCACGACCGTGCGGGTGTGGGTGCGGTACTTCAGCAGGACGAAGCAGGACAGGCCGAGCATGACCTCCAGCGACTTTCCGGTGTCCGGGCGGTTGACGCCGGGGAGGCTGAGGTGGGTGCCGAAGAAGGCGCAGCCGATGAGGGCCAGCACCATCGTCACGTCCAGGAAGCGAGGGAAACGCGGGAAGCGCGACGCGTACTGTTCCACGCGCTCGGTGTAGCGCTCCAGGCTGCTGTTCATGGTGGGCTCTCTCGGTGAGGGGCTGCATCCATGGTGGACGATGCGAAGCCGCCCGGGACGCTGGGGCGACCCCGGGCGGCTCCTGCGCACCGGTCAGGTGCGGGCGAGGTTCTTTTCGGCCGGTTCCGCCTCGGGATCGGCCGGGCGGGTCAGGGCCTCGCCCTCCACGTCGACCCGGGGCAGGATCCGGTCCAGCCACTTCGGCAGCCACCAGGCCCGCTCGCCCAGCAGGGCGAGGACGGCCGGAACGATGGCCATCCGGACCACGAAGGCGTCGAGCAGGACGGCCGAGGCGAGGCCGAAGCCAATCATCTTGATCATGGCGTCGCTGTCCCCGATGAACCCGGAGAACACCGCGATCATGATCAGCGCGGCGGCCACGACGACCCGGGCGCTGTGCCGGAACCCGGAGGTCACGGCCTGGGCGGGCCGCTCGCCGTGGACGTACGCCTCGCGCATCCGCGAGACCAGGAAGACCTCGTAGTCCATGGCGAGGCCGAAGACGATGCCGACCAGGAAGATCGGCATCAGGCTCATGATGGGGCCGGTGGTCTCCACACCCAGCAGGTCGGCGCCGTGGCCCTGCTGGAAGACCACGACCACCGCGCCGAGCGAGGCGAGCACCGAGAGCAGGAAGCCGGCGGCCGCCTTCAGCGGGATGAGGATCGAGCGGAAGACCACCAGCAGCAGGATCACGGCGAGCCCGACCACCACGAGCAGGTACGGCACCAGCGCGGACTGCACCTTCTCGGAGACGTCGATGTTCATCGCGGTAGTCCCGGTAACCTCGAAGGTCGCCCCGGCCTCGGACTCGATGCCGGGCCGGTCGCCTCGGATCGTGTTGACCAGGTCCTTGGTCTCCTGGCCGGTCGGCGCGGTGGTGGGGACGACGGAGAAGACGGCCGTGTCGCCGGATTCGTTGAACTGGGCCGGGGACACCGACACCACGCCCTCGGTGCCGCCGATCCGCTCGGAGACGGTCTCGGCCGCGGCCTTCGGGTCGTCGGCGTCCTTGGCGTCCACGACCACGGTCAACGGTCCGTTGAAGCCGGGCCCGAAGCCCTCGGCGAGCGCGTCGTAGGCCCTGCGCTGGGTGGTCTCCGTGGACTTGGCCTCGTCGCCGGGCATACCGAGCTGAAGGTCGGTCATCGGCAGCGCCAGGGCGCCGAGGCCCGCGACGGCCGCGAGCAGCACGGGCAGCGGACGGCGCAGCACGAAGCTCGCCCAGCGGGCGCCGCCGTTGACCTTGCGCGTCTCCCGCGGCGTACCGCCCGCTCGGCGGGCCTTGCGGTCCTTGCGGGTCAGTATGGCGTTGGGCCAGAAGCCGAGGAAGGCCGGGACCAGGGTCAGCGCGATGAGGACGCCGACGACGACCGCGCCCGCCGCGCCCAGGCCCATCTCCGTCAGCATCGGGATGCCGACGACGGAGAGACCGACGAGCGCGATGACGACGGTGAGTCCGGCGAAGACCACGGCGGAGCCCGCGGTGCCGGTGGCGAGGGCGACGGCCTCCTGGGCAGTGCGCCCCTTGGCGCGCTCCTCGCGGTAGCGGGAGACGATGAACAGGGCGTAGTCGATGCCGACGGCCAGGCCCAGCATGATCGCCACGGTGCTGGTGGTGTCGGCCAGGCCCAGCGGACCGGCCAGGGCCGTGATGGCGAACAGGCTGATGCCGACGCCGATGAGCGCGGTGAGCAGCGGGAGTCCGGCGGCGGCCAGTGAGCCGAAGGTGATCAGCAGGACGACGGCGGCGACGGAGACGCCGATCGCCTCGGCGGTGCCGCTGGGTCCGCCCATGTCCTCCATGGCGTCGCCGCCCGCCTCGACGGTGAGCCCGGAGTCACGGGCGTGCTCGAGCGACTCTTCCAGGTGGCTTCGGCTGGCGTCGGTGAGGCCGGCGGCGTCGACCTTGTAGGTCACGGTCGTGTACGCGGTGGAGCCGTCCTCGCTGACCGCGCCGGACTCGTACGGATCGACGGTGCTCGCGACCTGCGTGCCATCCCCGAGTTCGGCTATCGCGGCCTCGACGGCCTCCTTGTTCTCGGTGGCGGTGACCTTCTCGCCGTTCGGCGAGACGAAGACGACGCGGGCGGTGGCGCCGTCGGCGGCGGCGCCGGGGAACCGCTCCTCCATCAGGTCGAAGGCTTCCTGCGACTCGATCCCCGGCATGGAGAAGGGTTCCTCCTCAGCCTCCGGCGCGGTCATGCCGGCAAGACCTACGGCGGCCAGCACGGCGGCCCAGACAAGGGCAACGGTCCAGCGTCGCCTGAAGGCCAAGCGGCCCATTCGATACAGAAAAGCAGCCACGGGGAGGTCTCCACATCCGGGTCTCGAAGGTGCCTCCAGACTCCTGAAGAGAGGAGTGTCCTGTCGTCGTCCCGCTGCCGACACTGCGCGATACTGAATCCGCAGTACTGCGCCCTCCGCGGGTCCCACCCGGGGACGAGAGCGGGTCGGCCTCAGGTCGCGGGGTAAGCCCGAGGACAGCCCCACGGACTCCGCGCGAGCCCTGCTCCGGCCGCTGAACAGCACCTCCGACGAAATCTGCTCGACCACGACACACCAGGAGGGGATTCATGGCTGAGTGGCCGACCTAAGTGGCAGCATTCGTCCTACACGACGGAGCCGCCCTCTGGAGCCTGGGCAAGATTCCTGCGTCCCATGTGGTCACCGGCGCCTGCAATGCGCTCGTCACCGGCCTCGACAGCCCCGCCCTGCGAATGCTGGTCGGCGAACTGACGCCGCGCGAACTGGTCTTGCGAATCCATCAGCGCTTCGGGTACGAACTGACTCGTCTACTTCACCTCCGCGAATCCGTGACGCGGTCCTGGCGCGGCCCAGCTCTCAGGACTCGGCGGTCCGTCCGAAGCGCGGGGCGCTCTCCTCGTCGAGCGCCCGACAGGAAGCCGCCCAGCGTGTCGGTGACCTCGTCCAGGCTTCGTGCACTGAAGAGCACCGGCTGGTACCCGGAGATGTCGTACTCGGTGGCCGGCATCGCGCGGATGTCCAGCGGTCGGATCCCCTGTGCGGCGCCCGGTCACGGGGCCAGTGCGACAGCCCACCGCGTGAAGGTCTCGGCGTACCGCGCCGGGTCGGACTGGTGCATCATGTGTGACGCGCCCGGCACCGACTCGTAGTCGACCTTCACTCCTGCCGCTTCCATCAACCGCCTGGCCTGCGCGGCCTGTTCGTCGGAGAGCGCCCCGAGCAGGTTCCCGGTCTCCGGGTCGGTGCCTCGCATGTGGTGCGTGAGGAGCACCGGCGTGTTGACCCGGCCCAGCATGCGCTCGTGCGGACAGTTCAGCCCGACGGTCCCCTCGTAGAAGGCCCGCGCCCATTCCGGGTCGTACTCCTTCAGGTGCTGCGGGATCGCGTCCGCCACGAAGGACCGCGCCATCGGCGACGCCGAGGCGCCGGCCGCGCGGCAGAAGCCCTCCCAGTCGCCCACGCTCCACTGGTCACCGAGATACGTGCGGAACAGCTCGAACACCGGGCCTGCCCCCTGCCGGACCGAGTGACCGTGTGCGGGGACGAGTTCGGACGCGAAGAACGGCGGGTCCTCGCACAGGACGCCGCGGAGCTGACCGGGCATGGAGTACGCCGACAGCCACGCCGCGAGGACGCCGCCGGAGGAATTGCCCGCGACGACGACGGGCCGCTTCACGACCAGGGTGATGAACCGGACCAGGTCGTTGCCGAAGTTGTCGAGGCTGTACCGCTTCGGGGTCCAACTGCTGCGCCCCTGGCCCCGCAGGTCGACGGCGTAGACGTGGAAGTGCTCCGAGAGGAGGCCCATCGCCTCCTCGTACGACCACCAGGACCCCGTCTGCTCGGGGATCAGCAGTACGGCGGGCCGGTCCGGGTCACCGGCCTCGGCGTAGTTCATGGTGATCTCGCCGAGATCGACCTGCTGTTCGGGGTAGGTGTGCGGGACGTGGACGTCGCGCAGTGCGGGGCTGGTCACCATTGTGGTCTCCTCGGTCTGTGCTGCCCGTCGTTACGGGCTGACGGCGCTTCCCGCAGGTCGGCGCCGGTGGTCAGAGCCGGCGCCCGCCCTCGCCGGGTGGGCACGTCACAGAGCTATTATTCGAACCGTGGCAGACGACGCGCACCGACGATTCCGATGAGTGGTACACCGGTACAAGTCCCGCGCTCGGGCAGGCCGTTGCGCGGCGAGCCGGTCCTTGAGCGGGCCTTCCGGGTGCTGGGGGCCTTTACCGAGGCCGGCGAGGGCCTGGCACTCCACACACTCGCGGCCCGGGCGGGCCTGCCGAAGAGCACCACGTCCCGGATCGCGGCCCAGCTGACGGACGTGGGAGCCCTCGAACGCCTCGACAACGGCGACTTCGTCGTCGGCCTGCAACTGCTCGAGATCGCCTCGCTGGCACCTCGCGGCCACGGACTGCGCGCCGCCGCGCTGCCGTTCATGCAGGACCTGCACCGGGTCACCGGCCAGCACATCCTCCTCGCCGTACGCGAGGGCGACGAGGCCGTCCTGGTCGAGCGGCTGTCCGCACGGGGCGCGGCGGCGGTCAAGTACCGGGTCGGCGGACGCCTCCCCCTCATCGGGACCGGCATCGGCATCGCCCTGCTGGCGCACGCCCCCGGGCGCATACGGAAGGAAGCGCTGGCCGGCGCGGTGGACGCGCCCTGCGTCCGCCGGCTCCTGGCCACCGTCCGCACCGATGGGGTCTGCGCCGTGACGGTGCCCAATCCACTGCGCTCGGGGCCCGCCGCCATGTCGACCGTCGCCGCCCCGATCCTGAACCGCCGCGGCGACGCACTGGGCGCGTTGTCGTTGGTCGCCCCCGATCAGGGCGGGCCCCGTACCGCGGCCGTGACGGCGCTGCGCAGGGCGAGTCTGGCGATCTCCCGGGCCGCGGGGCCGTGAACCACGCTCGCGCCGGGCAGCAGACCGGCGCCAGTCGGCGGGAACGCCCACCGCCCGGCCCCCAGTCACCGTTCCGGCCGTCCACGGCACCACCACCGTGGACGGCCGGAACGGCACGTCGCTCTCCGCCTGCTTCGGCCGCGCAGCCGCCGGCGCTTCATGGCTCGACGAACTTGTCGGCCAGTCCCCGGTCCAGGTAGTCGTCCGGCAGATCCTGGATGACCAGCTCGGCTTCCGTCCGCCCGGTGTGCAGCCGCCAATAGGCGTCGGCGATCGTCTGCGGCTGGGAGTCGTGGCCCCCTTGTCCGATGTAGGCGGCGATGGCCACGTGCGCGGCGTAGACGCCGGTACCGGAGAGCGCCGCGTGCAGGTTGAGGATCCAGTTGCGCATCCCACCTGTGGCGATCTGGACGTTCGCCACGTGCGGGGCGATCACGGGCCCCGACCCTGCCCCGCTGCTGACCAGGATCGTTCCCGTGCCGCGCTCCAGCATGCCGGGCAGGACGTGCTGCACCGCCGCCACGCCCCCGAGCAGGTAGAGGTCCAGCTGGGCCAGAACCGAGTCGACGGTGACGTTCGTGGCCTCGACCAGCGGTGCCCGGCGCAGGTCGGCCGGGGACGGCGCGGGCGAGTACTCGAGTATGTCGATCGGCCCCAGCCGCTCCTCGGCTGCGGCGAGCGCGGCGTGCAGAGCCGGACGGTCGGTCACGTCGGCGGGGAACGCCTCGGCCCGCACGCCCGTGTCGGACAACTCGTCGGCCACTGCCTGCAGCGTCGTGCGGCTGCGGGCGATCAGCGCCACGTCGACGCCTTCGGCGGCGAACCGCCGGCCGATCGCGCGCCCGAGTTGAGGACCTGCGCCCACGATCGCGAGTGTGCTCAATTTCCTTACCTCGTTACCCTTGTGTCGACATTCCGGACCGCGGATGTCGGATCTTCGATGTATGCCGGAACAAAGGTAGGAAGCCTGTGGTCCCGGCGCCTCGGACCGGTGCGTCAGCTCGAACGGGAGATTCGCGACAACGATGAGCGGTACTTTCTCGGCGGACGTGAGCGGCGCGAACGCCTTCAGCGTCTTCGCGCACGAGTGGCGGAGCAGGATGGGCGAGCCCTTCGCTCTGGCGCCCTTCCGCCGGACGAGCGTGTCCGGCTTCTCGGTGCGGTCCCATGGGTTCCGGGTGCGGGACATGATGTTCAACCGGTTCGAGACCGCGGCCGCCTTGCGGACGGGGGGCCGGCGGGTCGGGGCCGACGATCACGTGCGCCTGTGGATCGTCCACCGGGGGGCCTGGCGGTTCGGTGAACCGGGAGGGGCCGAGTACACAGCACCGGCCGGCCGGCTGCTGGTACAGACGGGAAGGCTGTCCCACTTTTCCGCGGCGCCACGCACCGCCGTGCAGGTACTCGTTCTGCCCGCCGCGGAGGTGCGGCGCCCACGGGGCGGGTCGGCCTCCGGTCCGACCGACACCGCCGAGGTGCGGCTGCTGACGGCGCACGCCGCCATGGTGGGCCGGATGCTGGACCGTCTCGGGCCGGCCGGGACCGACGCAGCCCGCAACACCCTGGCCGAGTTGGCCCGGGCCGCCGCCGGGGGCGGCCTGGACGACGTGGAGCCCCTGTTGTCGCCGGCCCTGGCCCAAGCCGCGCGAGACCTGGCCGACCGTCGCCTCACCGACGCCGCCCTGTCCCCCTCGGCTCTCGCCCGGGAGCTGAACGTCTCCCCGCGTACGCTTCAACGGGCCTTCGCCAGGGAAGACCGACCGCTGAGCACCTACATCCGACGCCGCCGCCTCGAGGAGGCATGCCGCGCGCTCGTCGCACCGCACCGGCGTATGACCGTCACGGAGATAGCCGCCCGCTGGCAGTTCGCCGACAGCGGCCACTTCGCCCGCGCCTTCCGCAAGTACTACGGCAGGACCCCGACCGACTACGCCGCGACCGCTGCTCGTGAAACGGATGCCACATAGCTGTGCGGGCTGGTGCCGCCACCCGCCCACGGCAGGGACGCCTGGGTCAGCCGAGGCGTACCACCAGCAGACAGACCTGAGGCGACGAGAGTTCCGCCGCGGGTGGTGTCCAGGGCGCGTCCTCGTCGGCGCCGTCGCCAGGCGCAGAGAAGGCCGGCGGCGGCCGCCTCGTGCGGTCCGTACCCTCCGGGGCGTGTCGCCGGAAGCCGGGGCGGCGGTGTCCGGCCGGGGCCGTAGGGGCGTCGGGCCCCAGGTGGTCCCGGAGGTATGGTGTCGTTGCTCTGCGGCGGGGCTGTCGCCGTCGAAGTGCTGAGACTCGACGGACTGCTGCGGCTCGGCACTGTCCGCCGACGGGTGCGGCTGCGACGGGCCGAAGACGGGCGTCGGCCCCTGTGCTGTGCGCTCTGCGGGGGCTCGGGTCCGGTTGGCCCGGAGAGGTGGCGGTCTGGGCCCGGTGGTCGGAGTGTCGGTCCACCGAGGGGAGCCGGCCCGCCGCCGACGATCGCGACTGCACGCGCGGCGACTGCGCGGCGCTTGTTCTTCTTCGACCTCGCCAACTGGTGGCGACGGGCCGCCCGCCTCATTCACCGGCGCAACCCTCAGGTTGGCGCACGCTCTCGGCAGGCGATCAGCCATCGTGTCCCCATCCTCTCTCAGGGATGGAGGCCGGTCTGGCGCGGTCCCTGGGGCCGCGCCAGACCGGCCTTTCCCCGCAGCCGAGTCAGTCGTCCAGTACTGCCAGGGCGTCGATCTCGACGAGCAGTCCCGGAGGGAGCTGCATGTAGACGGTAGTGCGGGCGGGGAAGGGTTCGCCGATGGCCGCCGCGTACGCCTCGTTCAGCTCGGGCAGGTGGGCGGGGTCGGTGAGGTAGACGCGGAGCATCACGACGTCCTTCGGTCCGGCGCCGGCCGCCTTGAGTACGGCGGTGACGTTGCGCAGTGTCTGCGTGGTCTGCTCGGCGACCGTGGTGCCGACGACCGCACCGGTGGCCGGGTCGAACGGGAGTTGCCCGGAGACCTGAAGAATCGAGCCCTTGCGGATGCCCTGGGACAGCGGCGCTGCTGGAGTGGGTGCGTTCTCGGTGGTGATGACGGTTCTCATGGTGTGTCCTTGACGGAAGGGCGCGCAGAGCGATCTGTGCGCGGGGGTCAGGCCCAGGCCTGTCGTTCCTGGCTACGGGGGTCGTCGACCTGGGTCCACTCGATGTCGATGTGCATCGTGGTCCGGCGTGCGACGTCGTACTGGTCCCAGCCGGGGTTGCCGGTCCTGGCAAAGCGGATCCAAGCCTCGTGCATGCGGGTGGCGAGGTCCGCGGGAGGCTTGTCAGGGCCGAGCAGGGCGCCCTCACCCGCCAGCTGCGGGAGTTCGGCGATGTCGAAGACGAAGGGGAGCTCCATCGTGTGGGTGGCGCCGAGGTCTCCGCCCAAGGCCTGGGAGCGCCAGGCGAACTCGTAGCTGAACGTGGCTGACTGGGGGTGGGCGGCATGTGCGCCGGCCAGGGCCCAGCTGCCCGCGCCGAACAGGGCGTCACCCATGATGGCCGACCGCAGCTCACCGAAGGATGCCTCGGGGCGTGTGTTGCGGTACGTCTCCACGAGCTGCGCGGGCTTCGGATGCGAGCGCGCCGCCGTGTCGTCGACGTCGTCGGCGGTCGAGGTGGCGTACGTGCCCACCGGGACCAGGTAGAGGTTGCCCTCCTCGGTGTTGGTGCCGACGAGCAGGTCGACATCGGCGCTCAGGCCGGCGCCGACGGATACGGCGGGCTGTGTGTCGAGCACCAGGCCGAAGGGGCTGAGGCCGAGCAGCGGATCGTGGTGCGTCCCGATCCGCAGATCGATGGGCGTGAGCCGGGAGGCGGCGTCCACCAGGCGCTCGTCGGAGATGGCCGCGAAGGCGTCGGTGTGCGGCTCGATGCCCAGTTCCTCGGCCGCGGCCTTGGTGACACGGGCGGCCTGCTCGGAGGTGAACGCGCCCAGACCGCTGCCGCTCTGGACGATCGCCCGGCGGAACAGCCCGGCGGCCTCGGGGTTGGCGAGGATGCCGCCGACGACGGTCGCCCCGGCCGACTGGCCGAAGAGGGTGACGTTGTCCGGGTCACCACCGAAGGCGGCGATGTTCTCCCGCACCCAGCGCAGCGCCGCGACGACGTCGAGCAGACCGCGGTTGGCGGGCGCCCCGGGGATGTCGAGGAACCCGGCGATGCCCAGCCGGTAGTTGAGTGTGACCAGGACGACGCCGTCGCGGGCGAAGGCGGAACCGTCGTACAGCGCGGACCGCGTCGATCCGGCGACGAACCCGCCGCCGTGGACGAACACCATCACGGGCAGACCGCTGTTCGCGGTGGCGGGCTGGAAGACGTTGACGGTGAGGTAGTCCTCGCCACGGCTCCAGCCGGCGCCGAAGTAGGGGGCCATGTCGATGCTGCCGAGCTTCCGCTCGGACTGCGGGGCGTTGGGGCCGGGCACGGTGGCGTCCCGTACGCCGTGCCAGGGCTCGTGCGGCTGCGGCGGGGCGAACCGGCCGGTGCCCGTCGGAGGAGCGGCGTAGGGGATGTTCAGGAAGGTGGCGGTGCCGTCGTCCTGACGGAGACCGCGGACGGCTCCCTGTGCGGTGGTGACGACGGGCTTGAGATCGTGGCTCACGGCTATGCCTTTCCGGGGGCGTCAGTCTGCGCGGAGTACGGGGAGAAGGGCGCCCAACCCTTGATGTCGAACGTGTTGCCGTTACGCGCGATTTCGGTGGCACCGTGACCACCCAGGTGCGCGGGGATCAGGAGCGCGTTGTTGTCGGCAGCCCAGCCCAGCACCTTGCGGCGGGTGGCGCGGGCGCCCGCGGGGTCCTCGCAGAAGCAGCTGTTGGCGTCCGGCTCGACGATCTGCACCGGGTTGTGCAGCAGGTCACCGACGAACACCGCGCGGTCCGTCCCGGAGCTGAGGGTCAGCACGGAGGAGCCGGGCGTGTGTCCGGGAGCCGCGTCCAGGCGCAGGTCGGCGTCGATCTGGTGGCTGTTCTCCCACAGCAGCGTCTGGCCGGCCTGATGTACCGGGGCCACGCTGTCCTCGAAGACGTTCTGGTTGCCGCGGCCGAGCAGCGGCTGGTGGCCGTTTGCCGGGTTCCAGAAGTCGAAGTCGTCCTTCGGCATCAGATAGGTGGCATTCGGAAAGGTGGGAACCCAACTCCGCCCGTCCAAGTACGTGTTCCAGCCGACGTGATCGATGTGCAGATGCGTGTTGATCACGATGTCCACGTCCTCGGGCTGAACACCTGCCCGGGCCAGGTTGGCCAGGAAGTCCGTTTCCAGGCGGCTCCAGACCGGCGCGTAGGGGCGCTCCTTGTGGTTGCCGACACCGGTGTCGACGAGGATGGTCTTGCCTCCGCTGCGCAACAGCCAGGTCTGGATCGCGGAATTCACGATGTTGGTCTCGGAGTCCAGGAAATGCGGGGCCAGCCAGTGGACGCCGTCCTTCCAGACCTCCTGCGAGCTTTCCGGGAAGAAGGCGTGGGGCTCCATTTCGACAGAACCGTAGTATTCCCAAACTCGGGTGACAGAGACGTTGCCGAGCGTAATCTGTTCCATGTGATTTCCTTGGGGTTCTCAGGGTTTACCCAACCGTATGAGCGGCCCAGCCGGCGCGGTATCCGTCACGTGACTGCACCGGTGCGTACGGCCATGGACACGGGGATTTCCCTCTCGGCTTTGATGCCTGCAAAACAGCAAAATGCAAGGGGGTGCGGTCATCCCTTGATGTGTTCTGGCGGGTGTCAGCCGGCTTGGGCGTTGCATTGGTCCTCGAAGTCGACGCAGCGCACCGCGACAACCGGGGTCGGACCGTGCGGCGAGGGGATGTCAACGCTCTCGGGCAGGACCATGGTGGTGCGGCCGGGGTCCGGGACGAGCGGGTCCGCGGCTCGCACCAGTGCGGTCAAGGTCGCGTCGAGGCGACTGATGTGCTGCTGCAGGCGACACTCCAGCGACGGCCGGCTGCGGCTGACGCGCGGCTCCTCCGAGAGCAGGGACAGTGCCTTGACGACTCTGGGACGTGCCGTGTGCGAGGAGGATCCCGGTCGATGGCCGGTGACGCGGATCAGGTGGGCCACGGTCTCGTGCGCACGGTCGGCTGCGGCAGTGAGGCGGGGGGCGCATTCCGAAGCATGGCCCGCTGAGAGACGCTCGGCCGTGGCGGCCAGGCTGCGTGCGTGGTACGCGCCGACCTCAAGGAGTTCTAGCAGGTGGAGGGTGTGGTGCCGTCGGCCGCGCTGCGGATTGAGCGGATGGGTGAGAGGCAGGCAGGCCTTGCGGAAGGACTCCAGTGCCTGGTCGAGGTCGTGTGCCGCGCGGACCCGGTTCGCCGGGGGTTCCGCGTCCGCGGTTCCTGACGCGATGGCCTGAAGGAGGCGGCCGAGGACGCGCAGGAAACCGACCAGCTCCTCGTCACTGGCCCGGCGGACCGTGGTGGGAAGGACGAGGGTAGCGGCGAGGATTCCGCAGGTTACTCCCAGTGTGGTCTCCTGGACACGCAGAAGCAGCACGTGCGTCGAGAAGGTGTCCATCAGCGCGAGCAGCACGCTGAGTGTGCCGGTGATGAAGAACGTTACGGCCCAATAGGCTCGTGATGGGGTGTAGAAGATTCCGAACATGCACAGCAGGAGCAGGATCAGGAGGCCTGGGCCGTCTCCGCCGACCAGGGTTGCGAGGCCGTAGCCGAAAAGCACGCCGGCGACAGTGCCCGCCAGCCGCCGGGCACTTTGCAGCAGGACCTCGCCGGTGCTCTCGGTCTTGATGAAGACGACCCATGCGGTCACTACTGCCCAGTACCACAGGTGCGGAGACAGGAGATGACCGCCCGCGACTGCGAGGGCCGAGGCTGTTGTCACCTGGACCGCCTGGCGGGTGGCTTGGCGCTTCAGGCTGTCGGTGTCTGCGTCCCTGCGCGGTACCGCACCCAAGGCTGATGGGGCGGCTTTGTGCGGCGGTGTCACGAACCCTTCCGGGCGGCCGCGTGGACCGAGAACCCGCAGGGCTGTGGTGAGTTCGTCGACCGCTAGGAAGCAGTCCTGCACATGTGCGGAGCCGGCCGGCCGGTTCGCCGGGCCGTCTTCGTTCCCGTCCTCGCACTCTTCGGATGCGGGTGCCGTTCCCGTGGTGACCTGGTGCCCGAGAGCCCGGATCCGCTGTGCGAGCCGCTGCCGCGCCCTTCGTTCCGCCACATCGTTGCGGGCCGCCGGTGTGCGGACCGCGCGGACGGTGAGTACAACCAGGCGTTGCGCGGCCACCTCCACACGACCAATGTGCCGCAGCGGGGCCTCGGTGCCCTCGTCGACTGCGCGCTCGTCGAGAAAGTCCTCGATCAGCAGCGCGGCTGCGTGCAGTCTGTCGAGGCGCTCCTGCAACAGACCGCTGCGGGTGCCGTCGTCTTCCCCGGTGGCGACCACCGAGGCCGTGTCCCGGAGGACGTCGTACAGACACACGCCGAATGCGTGCCGCAGCCGTCTCAGAGCTCCAGCCGCCGTGACGGGGCCGACGCAACACCACACGGTCGTAACGGCCCCGAAAGCCACGAGTACCGATGCCCCGAGTTGCGGAAGCTGGTCTGCTCGGGCCTGGACGAATTGAGACAGCAGGAAGAACATGAACCCGAAGATCCCCAGACCCAGCCCTCGTGAGCCGAACCGGCGGGCCTGAACGGCGAGGTAGATCACCACCAGAAAGATCAGCTTGGCTGCCGTCGGGTACGGCGTCAGCACAGCTCCGGCGGCCAGGGACGCGAGAGAGAGCGGAACGCCAAGCCCGACGGTGATGAGCTGGTTGCGTGGATGCAGGTCGCTGATCGCCAGTGACGTCGTCATCGCGGTGAAACCGCCGACCACGAGCACCGTTTCGGGCGCTCCCAGCGCTGTAAGCACGGCAAGTACCGCGGCTGTGCCGAGCACGGCGCGTATCGCGGAGGTCAGACGCGTGAGCCCGGGGTCAAAGGCGGCGATGCGATCCAACGGTGCTGCCTTTGTCCTTGCCACCATGGTGCTCCGTAGGTCCTTTCGCGGGTGCACGACCGCCAGGGGTGTCTCGAGGTTCTGGCCGGCTACCGCCCGCGTCGCCAGTCTCGGTACGCGGGGATCCCGTCCGGTATGCGTCAGGTGACTGCTCTCGGAGGTTCTGCGGCACGCGGGTGTAGGCGCGTGGGATCGCTCGCAGTGGTCTGGACGGTGAAACGAGACAAAACGTCCGTTGTCGGCATTGACGACCCAGCGGCGCCGGACGGGTTTGTACCCGTGGACAATGGCTTACGGTTCAGGGGCCAGGCAGTGCACGGACTTGGGACGGACAATTGCCAGGTGACCGAGGGGAACTCGACACCCGGAGCGTCTTCGTCAGGCCTCAGCTTTCCGCGTCCTGCGCGTTCACTCGGTCGTTCGCCCGTTCAAGAGCTGCCTCGTGGGTCGACTCTGGATCGGCCATGCCCAGCGCGGTCAACACCCGCGAAAATGACAATCCTAAGCTTGGCGTTTACCCAGTTTTGCCTCTTGCGAGGTCTGGTGAGCTCTGTTTTCCGACGTGGGATTCTGCTGGCTCTACGGAATCCGCCGCCTGCGCATAGCGTGATCACCTACCGCCACGTACAACGGCTTTGTTGGTGCATCTGCGAGCCGTTCGAGGCCGGTGGTGATGTAGCTGGTCCAGGGCCAGTGCCCAGCCAGGCGGCGGATCTGCCGTCGGCCGGTGGTCACCAGCTGTCCCGCGGTGACGAACAGGCGCAGTCGCAAACGTCGGGGTTCCCAGAGCCGCGCCTTTCCGGTCAGGGCGAGCATCGGCATCCAGGCCAGCAGGTCGAGGCGGCCCGACTTCGGTCCTCCGCGCGCACCCGCAGCCGGTGACGCAGCTGAAGCTCGGGGATCGGCCGGTCGGCGGTGTTGGTGGCGAAACAGGTCAGCCGCATGCCGTCCGCGTCCGTGAGCCTCAACTGTGCACCGGGATGTGGCCGTTCCTTCCTGACAATCAGCCGCATGTCCTTCGGCCGGCCCGCGAGCAGGTCACCGGCGAGTTCGGCGACCCAGGCCCCGTCACGGGTCTCACCTCCGGTCTCGACGGCCGGGGGCCAGGCCGATGCCGGGATCTCGAGGTCGTGGCTGTGTATGGCCTCGGTGATCACCATGCCGACCGAGTGGGACAGCCACCGTCCCCGCTGAGCGAGCCAGGCGACAAAATCGTGGGTGCCGCCCGCGGAGTCGGTGCGGATCAGGGTCCGGCGCCCGCTCCGGTACTTCTCCGGCGCGTGGTCAACAGGTGCTGCTGGACCGGTTCCGGGAGGCTCACCGGCTGGACTTCTCTTGCGACACGCTCGACGCCTCCCAGGTGCAGGGCGGGTGGGGGGGTGGGGGGGGAAGCCATCCGAACGGTGGCCCGAGTCCGGTTGCCCGGGGACCACCGGGTGACGTCCTTTCTCAGACGTCCACTGTCCCCAGTAGCGCACGGGTCTCGGCGACTACCCGCGCGTTGAACGCCGGGTCGTGCACCTGTGCGGAACCCCGCATTGGTCGTCCTTTCTCGTCGTAGTAGACGCCCGTGGTGTCCGATTCGTCGGTGAGTATCCGGGTGATCATGCGAGCAGCGGTGCCCGGGTTGGTCCAGTACTTGATGAGCGGGGCCAGTGGCGAGAGCACGTACTTCGACAGCAGACGTAGGAACAGGCCGGCGTCGCGGCCCAGATTCGTGCCGGGGGCGAAGCCGGGCTCGATAGCGTTGAACCGCAGTCGGGGTGTCTCGCGGGCGAAGGCGAGCACCGTCGCCAGGTTGCACTGCTTGGACGTGGCGTAGGCGTCTGCGCCGGGCAGTTTCGAGCCGCCGGGCTTCCACTCGCCACGGGCGCTCGCCTCGGCGGAGATGTACCGGGCACCGCGGAAACCGGACATGGTGGCGGCCTTGCGCTCAGGATCCTCCACAGCCGACACGATGAACACCACCTGTGCGCCGTCTTCGAGGTGGGGCACGAGCGTCTCGGTGAACACGAAAGGCCCGATGTGGTTGGTCGCGTAGGCGGTGTCCCAGCCAAGGGCGTTCGTGCCGGGACGGTTGGGGAAGATCCCGGCGTTGTTGAGTACGCCGGTGATCGGAAGGCCGAGCTCGGTGATCTGAGCAACGGCGCGTCGCACGCTCGTCGGGTCCGAGAGGTCGCAGAGGACGGACAGGGCCTTTCCGCCTCTGCCCACGATGATGCTGCGCATGTCGTCGAGCTTGGCGGCGTTGCGCCCGACCAGCACGACGGTGCCGTGCTTGGCAAGTTCGAGGGCGGTGCGGCGGCCGAAGCCGGAGGTCGGGCCGGTGATGACGTAGACCTTGTCGGGCATGGCGCTCCTTGAATGTCTGACTGGTCAGTCATTAATGGGTGTGCTGAGCATGAGGAAGCGGGCCCGGGGCGGGTCAGCCGATCATGCGCCAGAGTGCGTCGAAACCGGATTGCTTGTGCTCGTCGGCGCGGTCCGGGTCGCCGATGATGTAGTCGATGGTGGCCTCGGCCAGGGCATTGGACAGCGTGAACACCAAAGCCGCCGGGGCATCGCGCATCGGGCCGTTCGCCCGCCCACGCTCCAGGATCTCTCCGATGCCTGCCATGGTCCGGTTTGCGGACTCACGAGTGGACGTCGTGATCTCGTCGGAGACCTGGAGATGGGCCAGAGTGCGGCGCTTAAGAGGATTGGCCGTTGCCCAGTCCATCCAGCGTGACCACATGTGTAGCATCTGGGTGCGCGCAGCGGCTGCCGGCAGGCCGCCGAGTGCGGCTGCCCCCATCTCGCCCTTCAGCTCCAGGTAAAGCTGGTTCAGCAGATCCGCTTTGGTGTCGAAGTAGGTGAACAGTGACCCGTTCGAGACGCCAGCCTCTTTCGCGATGGCCGCCGTCGCCGCCCCCAGCCCCTGAGCGGCGATAATCCGCGTGGCGGCGGCCATGATCGCCGCGCGTCTGTCGTCGCTCCTCGGTCTGGGCATGGGGACAGCATGTAGGAGAGTGATCGGTCAGTCAAATCATGGCCGCCGCCTTCGGCGGACAACCAGCGGTTTTCGTCGCCCGGTCTTCGGCCGGGCAATCTAAAGGATCATGCAGGTGGTGGTGGCGTGAGCCATGAGTTTGCCCTGTCCGTCGAGGACCTTCCCTTCGGCGGTGGCGGTGCGTCGGCCGGCGTGGATGACGGTGCCTTCGGCGGTGAGGGTCTGGCCGTCGGTGCGGGCGGCGCGGATGTAGTTGACCTTTAGTTCGAGGGTGGTGTAGCCGGTTCCGGCGGGGAGTGTGGTGTGGACGGCGCAGCCCATGGCGGAGTCGAGGAGAGTGGCGGCGATGCCGCCGTGGACGGTGCCGAGGGGGTTGGCGAAGTCTGGGCGGGTGTCGAGGGAGATGACGATGCGGCCGTGGCCGACCTCGTCGAAGCGCATGCCGAGCAGGCGGCCGATGGAGGGGATGTCGGTGGGGCGTTCGGTCTGCACCCAGCGCATCAGTTCCAGGCCGGTCATGGCAGCAAAGTCGGTGGTGGTCACGGGTCGTTCTCCTTGCATGGTGCTTGTGGTGCCGCCGCCGTGAGAGGCGGTGTTCGTCAGGCGGGAAGAGGCTCGATGCGGGCGGGGACGTGCTTGTGCCAGGGGGTGCCGGCGATGGGGTCGCGCCAGGCGCGGTCGGTGAGGGTGTTCAGGGCGACACCGGTGCGTTCGGTGCCGCCGTCCTCGGTGGGCAGGTCGAGGCCGAAACCGTTGGGCAGGGCCGCGTGGCCGGGTTGCAGACGGTCGTCGATTTCGACGAGTGCCTGAGCGGTGCCGCGGCTCGTGGTGATCCGGGCCGGGGCGCCGTCGGACAGGCCGAGTTGTTCGGCGTCGTGGGGGCTGACGCGCAGGGCGCCTTGAGAATCGCGCTTGCGCCAGGCGTTGTCGCGGAAGATCGTGTTCGCTGTGAAGGCCCGGCGCTGGCCGGCGGCCAGGACGATGGGGAAGTCCTTGGTGGTGTGGACGGCCGGGGTGGAGTCCAGGTCGGCGAGGAGGCCGAGGAGTTCGGGGATGGGCAGTGGGATGCGGTGGCCTGGATGGGGAACGTAGTTCCAGGCGTCGGCGTACTCGTCCTCGGTGAACGTCATCCCGGACCGACCCTCCAGCATCGCGTCGAACAGTGCGTCGGCGCTTCGGTGTCCGGCCCGGCGCATTGCGGCCGGGTACTCCTTGGCGATGCGCTGTGCGAGGGCCCACAGCACCGCGGCGGACCGGGCGCCTGCGGGCAGGGTGGGACCGAGAGTCTCGTACAGCAGGTGCGGGGCCATGGCGAAGGTGGACTTGTCGAGGACGGCCAGGGCGGCGAAGGCGAGCTTGTACGGGGTGCGGCCCAGGCGGGCCGCCGCGCGCAGCGCGGTGAGCCTGCCGTGGGGGACGGCGTCCAGTTCGCGGATGAGTCGGGCGTAGATCTCGGGTTCGGGCAGGGTGCCGGGCAGCGGGTCGAGGACCGGGGCGCGCAGGTGGAAGGTGTTGTGGGGGAACTCGAAGGTGAAGAATGTCGCCTCCCACTTCTCGAACTGGGAGGCGGCGGGAAGTACGTAGTCGGCCTGGCGGCCGGTCTCGGTCAGGGCGATGTCGATGACGACGACGAGGTCGAGCGCGGCGAGCGCCTTCGCGAATCCCGCGGAGTCGGCCAGGGAGTGCGCGGGGTTGGACGACTCGATGATCATCGCCCGGAAGCGGTCGGGGTGGTCGGTGAGGATTTCCTCGGCGATGACGTTGCAGGGAACCAGGCCGCCGGGCATCCGCGCACCGGTGACGGGGGTGCGGCGCGGGTAGGTGGTGTAGCGGGCCAGCGGGGCGATCCACGAGTGCGGCTGCATGGAGCCGGGCTTGGCGAAGTTTCCGGTGAGCAGCCAGGTCAGCTTGTTGAGGTAGGACACGAGCGTGCTGTTGGGGCCCTGCTGGACGCCCAGGTCCTCATACGTCGCGACGCTGGAGGCGGTTCCGATGATGCGTGCCGCCCGGCGCAGCAGGTCCTCGTCCACGCCGCAGGTCCGCGCACAGTTGGCGACATCCACCTCTTTGAGCTGGGCGATGACGGTGTCGGCTCCGGTGGTGCGGGTGGTGAGGAAGGCGTGGTCCAGGATGTCTTCCTGGACCAGGATGCCGAGGAGGCCGGCCAGGCACCAGGCATCGGTGCCGGGCCTGACCTGGAGGTGGATGTCGGCGAGGTCGGCGGTCTCGGTACGCACCGGGTCGATGACGATCATGGTGCGGTGGGGATTCTTGGCGATGTCCTTGAGTACGGTGCGGGCGCGTGGGACGCCGTGCGACTGCCAGGGGTTCTTGCCGAGGAAGAGGGAGACTTCGGCGTTCTGGAAGTCACCGGTGGTGTGTCCGCCGGTGAGGTGGGCGTCGACGAAGCCCTCGCCGGTCTTCTCCTGAGCGAGGGGGTTGGAGCGGTAGCGGGCGCCGAGGGCGCGTAGCAGGGCGCCGCTGTAGGCGCCGCCGAGGTGGTTGCCTTGTCCGCCGCCGCCGTAGAAGAAGATCGATTCTCCGCCGTGGGTGTCGCGCACGGTCTTCAGGCGGGCGGCGATCTCGCGGATGGCGGTGTCCCAGTCGATGGAGGTGAAGGTGCCGTCCGCCTCCCGGCGCAGCGGGCTCGTCAGCCGAGTGCCGCTGTTTTGGTAGTGGTCCAGCCGCAGGGCCTTGTTGCAGGTGTAGCCGGCGGTGGCGACATGCTCCTTGTCACCGCGGATCTTGGCGAAGCGGCGGCCGTCGGTCTGGATCTGAATGCCGCAGTTGTTCTCGCACAGGATGCACGCACTCTTGTGCCAGGCGGCGTCGGCTGTCATCGGCCCTGTCTCCTAATGCGGTGGAAGGCTGGTGCGGCCCGCGCCCCAGGGGTAAGCGCCCGGGGCGCGGCTTGGTGGGGATAGTGAGACGTCGGCTCAGCCGAGCGGGTTGGTGGTGTCGCGCAGGGTGGCCGAAGCCGGGGCGTACATGCGGGCCTTGATGGTGCCGAGGGTGTCGCCGGCCTTGTTCACCTGTGCCTGGGCGATCTCGATGGCTGTGGAGCGCACGGCGTCCTCGCCGACCGCCTGGTCGACGATGCCGGCGGCCGCGGCGTCGGTGCCGCCGTAGCGGCGGGCGGTGAGCATGGCCTCGTGGGCGGTCTGCGGGGCCAGTCGGGACTGGATGAGGGCGGCCATGCCGGGGGTGAAGGGGATGTTGATGTCCGCTTCGGGCAGGCACCAGTAGCCGCGGTCGGCACGCATGACACGGAAGTCGTGGGCGAGGGAGAACATCGCACCGGCGGCGAAGGTGTGCCCCTGAAGCGCGGCCACCGTGACGACCGGCAGCGACAGCATCCGCGCGAACAGTTCATGGACGGAGACGACGTAGTCCTGGTGCTGGTCGGCGTGGGCGAACAGCCAGTCCAGGTCCAGCCCGTTGGAGTAGAACTTGCCAGTGGCTGCGGTGACCAGGGCGCGAGGGCCTTCCGCCTTCTCCACCTCGTCGAGCGCGGCGCTGACGGCGGTGAGCCAGTCGGGGTGGAAGCGGTTCTCACCGTCTCCCAGGTCCAGGACGAAGACGTTGTCGTGACGGTCGAGCGAGGGCATGGCGACTCCTTCGGGGTGTGCAAGTGAAGCGGCTGGGCGGCTGTGGGCTACGGCCGGGGACCGGAATCGACGCCGGGGCGGTCGCGCAGGGCGTGGAGGAGCAGGTCGTGTATTTCGGCGGCGGCAGCCTCGATCGGGGCCGTGCTCTGCTCAGCCCGGCACATGATCACCGCGCCTTCCACCGCGGCGATGATGAAGGCACCGAGTCGGCGGCTGCGTTCCTCGCCCAGGCCGTGCCGCAGGAGGAGGGCCGCGAGGGCCTCCTGCCAGCGGGCGAAGACTGCGGCAGCGGAACGGGCGAGCTGGGGTGCGTCGTCATTGGTCTCCACGGCCACCGCCACGATCGGGCAACCGGCCCTGAAGTCGCTCTCCACGAGCCGCTCACGCCACAGCAGGAAAAATGCGTCGATCGCCGCCACGGGATCATCCGCCTGCATGGCAGCGTCGATCAGCCCCGCGATGAAGTCCCCCGCCAGCGCCACCGCTTCATCGATGAGCTGCGCCCTTCCGCCAGGGAAGTGGTGGTACACCGAGCCCCGAGGGGCTCCGCTGTGAGCGAGCACCCGGTCGATGCTGGTCGCGCTCGCGCCGTACTCCCGCAGCAGAGCGGCAGCACTGAGGATCATCCGGTCACGGCTGTCACTCCTGCGCGGACTCACCTGCCCTACACCTCCCCACGACGTGGCCCTTCCTCCACGAACGGACGGGCTACCTGTCGGTAACTTATGGGATATGGCATAGAACATGCAAGGGGGGTGCGGGCGATGGAACTCCCGGCCCTCCTCGGCCTCGGAGCACCCCCGCGTCGGCGGGGAGAACGAGAACGTCGCCTTCGACCCCGGCGACCTCACCGCAACACCCCGCGTCGGTGGGAGGACCAAGGCACCAAACACCCCGGCTACGGCCGCTGCGGAGCACCCCCGCCGACGCGGGGGTGCTCCGGACACCGTGACGACCAGCCGCAGCTCGTCTTCAACCGGATCGGTCCGCACAACCCCAACACCGTCATCGCGCAGCTGGCCGAGCAGACCCAGCGGCACTGGCAGGGACACGACTACGACGGCGACTTCCACACGTACGACGGCAAGCTGCCCATCGTGGTCACCGGCATGAAGCAGCTCAAGGAGCACGGCCCGGCCGGAGCGGTCTTCCGGCGCTTCGGCCGACCGCACAATCAGACCCTCATCGACGCGATCGGCAACCCGCCGCGAAGCCCACGACGCCCGCAAGCAGGCCGAGTACGCCGCCCGCCAGCGGGAGCCTCAGGAGGAGTTGCGCCGCATCGCCGCACAGCACAGGGCAGAGAGGGAGGCGCACTATGAGAGCGGCACTCTCATGGTGCGCCTGCAGTCGGTCGCCGGCGCCCCGGCACCTGTCGCCTGCGCACCCCCTTCGCGTTGGCGCGCGCCGTCCGGACCAGCTACCTGGGCTTCGCCAGGCGCGACATCGCACCGGAACCCGACCGCGCCGTCCTGGTCGACGTGCCCGCCGGGCCGGTCTTCCCCGACGCGACCACCGACGCACCCGCGTTCATCCGCAACCATCCGCGGCGACGTGCACCGGCCCTAAGCGTTCGGCCGGCCCCGCCGGTCATCACGTCCCGGGACCGGGCCCGAGCAGCGTGCGGGTCAGCCGCCCGCCGGGGTCGGACCGACCGTGCTTCCGGCGCTGGAGGGCGCAGGTGGAGGACGACGGTCCTGTCGTCCAGCTGTCCAACGATGCGGTGATCCGCACGGGTACCGCGAACGGTCAGCCGGTCTCAGCTGCCCGTGTCAACAGAACGACAACCCGGGCCCGACCAGCGCAGCTTGAAGGAATCCTGTCCAGGCCGCTCAGTCGAGGGCGCAGCTATCATCAGGTCAAGGGCGACCATGGGGATTGTGCTCGTGCTCGGGTTGGCGGCTCTGGCCGGGTACATGATCAGAAGCGCCGTGTTGGTGTGGCGTGATCCCTGCCGGGCCAGGTCGGAGGCTGCCGGGTGGTGGGCCAAGTTTGGAGAGCGGGGGGGCGTGGGCAGTCACGCGTGGCGTCGTACCCGTCGCGGCCATGTCGTGCCTGGCCTGCATGATGATGTGCTTCCTCGACGCCGAAAGCTGGGCAGGGGTTGGAGGCCCCCTGGAGACTGCGGGGGAGCCCTCTTCCTTTTGACGCTGACCTGTTGGGCCGGAATCGTGGAGCCGACGGCCGCGCTGAAGGGGGAGAGTCCGCGCCGCACGGCGGGGCACGACGCAGGGCTGGCCACCGACCGCCCTGACCCATGGGGGTGGCGGGGGATCGGTCTCGTGATCAACGGACAGGAGTCGGGAAGGACTTGTCGCCGAAGAGGATCCGGCCCGCCGCGGCCCGGCCGACCGGCGTGCGGAGCAGTGTGAAAGCCGCTTGGGCCATGGTGGGTGTGCGCACCTGGGCCAGTCCTGTGCGCAAGGTCAGCCGACCTCGGAAAGCGGCGCGCAGAGCGGCTCCGTCGTAGGCGGACAGCGTGTCCGGCCGCCTGGCATGCAGTGCGTGGTCCAAGACTTCGGCCGCGAACTCCGACAGTCGCAGACAGGGATCCAGGCCGCCGGCGGTGAGCGGGGAGACCGCGCCGGCCGCGTCCCCCACCAGAAGGCCGGCGGCGCAGCCGATCCGGCGCAGTACGCCCCCGACGGGAATCGGGCCGCCGCGCCGTTCCACCGCCTCCGGCCGGTCCACGCCGGACACCCCGGGCGCTGACGCGCTGAACCGCTGCAGTGCTCCGCGAAGTCCGCCCGGGAAGCGGTCCGCATAACCTGCGACGCCCACATGCGCGTGCTGCCCGTCGTTGACCACCCACGCCAGGTAGCCGGGAGCGAGCGAGGGGTCGAGCACGCAGTGGAAGGTCGGAGGCTCGTCGCGGCCGGCAAGCTCGAAGACCTCTTCGGCTCCGACCAGCAGGTGGTGATTGCGGTCGAGGGCGAGGTCGCGGGCGACGGTGGAGCGTGCTCCGTCGGCACCGACGACGAACCGCGTTCGGACCGCCGTAGGCCCGTCGCGGCTGAGGAGGCGGAACGTGTCGCCGTGCCGTCCGGCGTAGCGCGTGCCCAGGGCGATCCGCACGCCGGCGATCGCCGCGGTGGCCGCCGTCGCCGTGTAGAGAGGCGCCATGTCTCCTACGCGGTACTCGTCGCGGCTACTGACCAGGGTGACCGGGCGGCGCAGGTCGGGCGGGTAGAGGACGACCCGACGAATCGGTGGGCCGAGGTGCTCGGGCGGCAGCGGAAAGTCGTCGAGCGTCTTCCGCACGAAGATCCCCGTGGTGCGGACCGCGCCGGCGAGACTGGTTCGCCGGTCGATCAGGAGGACGTCGTGGCCCTGCCGTGCGAGGAGTGTGGCGGTGTGGAGGCCGGCCAGCCCGGCGCCGACGACCAGGACGTCGGTACGGGCGGTGGGCCCGAGGCCGTCGCAGCCGGTCGGTGTCGTCACAGGTGCCGCCCCGCGGCCGTGGCCTCGTTCGCCAGGCTTTCGGCCTCCCAGCGCAGCAGGTCTCCGGGCTGGCAGTCCAGGACCTCGCAGAGCGCGGCCAGGGTGGAAAACCGGACCGCCTTGGCGCGTCCGTTCTTGAGGACCGCCAGGTTGGCGGGGGTGATGCCGACACGTTCCGCGAGTTCGCCCACGGACATCTTGCGCCTGGCCAGCATCACGTCGATGTCGACGACGATCGGCATCAGATCACCCTGGCCAGCTCGGCCTGCATCCGGGTCGCCTCGACCTCGCGGACGACCGCCTGGGCCAGCAGCATCCGCAGCACGAGCACGATGAGGGCGACCGCGAAGACCGCCAAGGAGACACCGCCGAGCAGCAGGACGACGCCCGGGGCCACCGCCTCGCCCGGCGCCAGAACGACGCCCAGTGTGAAGACCAGGAGCGCCGCAGCGGTGAAGGCGCCGATCACGACATGCACGTACCGGAAGGCGCCGTCTGAGAACACGTTCCCGCGTCGCACCATGTTCACCAGCCGCCATACGCAGACCAGGACGGTCTGGGCCGTGCCGATGCCCAGGACCACGATCAGCAGGATCGGAACGCGCCGGTCCGCGAGCACACCGCCCTCCATGTCGTCGGCCAGCAGCGCCACCATCACGGTCTGCACGAACAGCGAACCGGCGAGCAGTGCCACGAGCACGGTACGCAACGCCAACACGGTGATCTTTCTCATCACTTCCCCTTCGATCGAAATGCAACAGGAATCTATCGAAACTCAATAGGATGAGCAAGGTGGTGCCGGCGTCCGGGCCGGGCGCTGTGCGCCGAGGGTCGGCAGGTGTGCCGGCCCGGGCGGTCGGGGTGTGGGGCGTCGGGGTGGCGAGTACGACATCGTTGAGTACGGGGATAGGACGTTGGCGCAGCTCGATGCCGAGGGCACGGCCGAAGCTCAGCGTCTGTCGCATGGCAGGCCCGACCAGAACCGACATTCGCACCGATCGAGCTTTGAAGTAGCTAAACCGTCCGGTTCTTGCGTGCCGTGGTCCGGCAGCCTCCTGCGATCCGGTGCATGTTGGATCCCGAGCTGCTGGAACGGATCACCGCGCGGCGCGCGGAACTGGACGAACTGGTCCTGTCGGCCACGGCCCGTAGCGTTCGGGCAGGTCACGCCAGGAGATCCCGGTGCGGATCTTGTAGACCATCCCGTTGATGACCTGCCGGTGTGCCACCCGGGGCCTGCCTGTCGCGGCCCGCGGTATCAGCGGAGCGAGCAACTCCCACTCCTGATCAGTGAGCTCATGGCGACGTATCACCCCCATGATCCACCACCCGATGATCTTTGAAGACGGACCCAAGCTCGCCGAAGGCAGCGCACGGCTCGTCACCCCATTACTGTTCCGGAGTGACTACCTTCATGCCAAGAACGCGAAAATCTGTGTTGGCTGGAGTAGACATTGGGTAGTGGTGTGGTTATGTTTCTCCTGTAACCCAGAAGGATCGCAGGGCCCGACAGACACGAACTGCCGGGCAGTAGTACCCGCAGTTGCAGGACGGTGCGGTGATGGAGTGTCGAAGCCAGGATGTTGCAGGACGGCGACGGGACTGATGACCGGACCGGGCGGCCCGCAGTGATCAGGGGCCGCCACCGTAGTGGCACTACCCAGCAGTGAAGTCAGTGAGCGGTACCTCGGTGAAGGCGTCGGCTGCGGACGCGCGCACCGGGAGGTTCGGCAGCGGGGTTCCAAGCCAGAGCAGACGCAGGACGGGCAACGGGGCTGGCTGCCGAAGAGTGGCGCTGTCACAAGTCACTGAGATGTTCGTAGCACCAGCAGGAGAGCAGTACTAGAGGAAAGAACGGAGGAACGAAGCGCCATCAGGATCGCCCGGGCGGAGTTTTGGGCCTGGGTACCGCAGGACATCGATAGTGAGGTGGTCTCCGGTCAAGAAACCGCGATCCCCGCGCCCCCGGCAGCAGGCAGGTCGGGTCCGCGGACACAGAAGGCCGGTGCAGTCTCAGGGCCGGCAGATGGTGTAGGAGTTCCTTCGGGGCCCTGGTGCCGTATGGCACCAGGGCCCCTCCACGCGTTCCGCAGAGAGGTGCAGATGACAGCAGACGATTCGTACGGCCGACTCGACGACGACGACTACCCCGCCTACACCATGGGGCGGGCGGCCGAGATGCTCGGCACGACCCCCGCCTTCCTGCGGGCCATCGGGGAAGCCCGACTGATCACGCCGCTCCGCTCGGAGGGCGGCCACCGCCGCTACTCCCGCTACCAGTTGCGCATCGCAGCCCGCGCCCGCGAACTGGTCGACCAGGGCACCCCTGTCGAGGCGGCCTGCCGCATCATCATCCTGGAAGACCAGCTTCAAGAAGCGCGGCGTATCAACGAGGAACTGCAGAGGCGCCCCGGCGGCTTGGTGGACAAGTCCGATGGCTGAGGCCGCCTCTGCTCGCTGGTCCTGTGAGGGACCGGCTGTCAAGGCGGGAAGCCCTTGCCGTAACCGAAGAGGCAGCTGTCCGCACCGATGTGCCGGGCCCGGCTCAGGCTAGGACTCTCGCCTTCTCGCCGGAGCGATGCGGCTGTAGACGCGGAACCGGACGGCAGTGTCGTGGGGCGTGGGGCGCAGGTCGATGGCGACAGGGCCGGCGAAGATGTATCCCTGTTCGGCGGCGTGACGGCGCACTTGGGCGGCGAGGGCCGGTGCCACGGGCAGAGGGCTGGCCGCGATCAACCGGTGGGTCTTCGGGAGTAGCTCGATGACGAAGTCGTTGGGTGCCACGAGGCGTTGCCGGCCGACGATCAGGGTGTTGGCGTCACACTGCCGTAAAAGCGTGGTCAACGCTTCGCCCTGCTCTTGCCTGGACGGCAGCATGCAGCGCCACACACTCGTTGTCCACTGCTCCATGAGGCGTTCGCTAGTTCCGAGGAATCCCATCGAGGGCGCCTGCCCCACCGCGCCCTGAGCAGGCTCGCCCGTATGGGTGCACTTCGGTATGAGGTGTCCCGGCTGTTGTCGGCTGCTCGAGGGAGTGGGAAACCAGCGCTTGGGCTGAGAGTGGCTCTGCGAGTGGTACGCCAACCTTCCATGCGAAGCGTTACGACGTCCGTGTGACGCTGGCGTGCTGCGCGTGCTGCGCGTGCTGGACGGGAGGGGAGGGCTGAGGCCGCGGATCGGAACACGCTTGAGTGCGGTTGGGTGTCGGTCGGTGGGGCGCCGCCGGGCGTGTGCCGCGCGATCAGGGCGTTGCGGAGATGCGCAGGCAGTTCGGCAACCGGGCCGGTCACAGGTCACGGCAGTCGCGCTGCCGGGTGCCCGCCGGGATCGTCGGCCAGCACGATGGCGGTTTTGACGCGTTTTCCCACCGGCTCGCGGCGGATCTCGAAGGTGCGGCACACGGCCATCACGATCTCCAGGCCGTGCTTGCCGACCCGGGGCGGGTCGGTCGCCTGGGGCATCGGCGGGCCCGGGTCACTGTCCCAGACGCTGATCTCCACGGCACCGTCGCTGATCTCCAGATCCAGCAGGCACGGTCCGGGCGCGTACTTGTGCGCGTTGGTCACCAGTTCACTGACCACCAGCTCCGCCAGGCCCATCGCGCGCTCCGACACCGGGAGCCCGTTCACGGCCTGTGCCCGGGCCATGAAACGGCGGGTCATGTCCCGGGCTTCCCCGATCCGCTCTCCGCCCTCCAGCGCGACCGCGGACTGCAGAGGGCGGCCGGCCAGCGACTGATCCGCGTCTTCGTGCACCACTGGCCCCATACCGCCACCCTTGTCCTGAGCAATCCGGCTCGTGGACGCCCAACTGCCCTGAAACCCCTACTACATGCAACCCTCACGTCACAGTTGCATAAATCACTCAAGTGTGGCGCGTCGTCAGGTGGGAAACGTCGGTGGGGGGAGAGAGGGACGGGACGGGGCGATGCCAGCGCTGGCGGCGCAGGTGTCACGGGGGACATCGATTCCGACTTCCACCACCAGCCCGGGTCCCACCAGAATGTCGTCCACCTCATCCAGGCTGCCCCCATAGGCGCTTGACGTCGGGGGTGTGTGTCCGTCAGATGGCAGGCGATCCCATGCTGTCTGCGACCCAGGGCTGTCGTCCGTCTGGGCGAGGGTCCACGTCTTCGGGGCGGCACCCCTTTAGAGTGGGTGGCAGCCGCCGAAGGGAGGCGCCATGTCGGACGATCCGACGGGCCCGTTGGGTACGGCAATGCGGGAGGTCACGTTCCCGGACCAGTCTCGCGGGATCATCTTGGTGCGGGCGGGGACACCGCAGGACGAGGCCGAGGCAATGGCCGCCCGGGTGTGGGCCGCGATGCCGGAAGGCTGACCCGCATGAAGTCAGGTATCCCGTACTGACCTCTCGCGCCTTTGCTGAGCAGTCGGCCGTGAATCGGAACCAGCCGTACGGAGCCCGCACCGGTGTTGCGTGGCGCCATCGCGTCGATGGCCTGGGGAGGAGGCGCGGTGGCGGTCTCTGCAGCGAGGTCGAGCCACTCGGGGCGAGGGACGCCGCGCCGCGTTGTGCAGCATGGTGCGCCTGCTGGCTGTCCAGGAGAGGCTCGCCGAAGGCGGCCCGAGGGGACCTCGTCGGTCAGCCGACGTGCACGTCTTTCACTGACCCAGCGGCGGCAGGTCGCAGGCGCCCCCGCTGTCTCAGGGGCAGCACTCACCCCGTCTGGAGCTCCCGGTCCGGCGGTGGGAGCTTGACCTTCCGCAAGGCTGTCGCAGGCGTGCTTTTAGCATGATCGGATGGTTTTCGATGATGCCGATAGGAGCAGGCCGGCACGGGGAGTTGTGGAGGGGGAGGCTGTAGCCGGTCTCTCCGGCGGATCACGCCGTGGCGATGCCGAAGAGAACTCTCGTCCTGTTGCCGACCTGGCCGGGTGGGCGGCGGATCTGGTCGAGCCGGTCAAACCGAAGCTACGTGGCTGGCTCCACGCTGCGATGGTCCCGGCCTCGTTGAGTGCCGGCATCGTCCTGATCTGCCTGACCCGGACGCCGGCGACCTGGGCCTGCGCCGTGTACGCCGTGACTGCTTGGCTGCTGTTCGGAACAAGCGCCGTCTACCACCTGGGGACCGCTGGGCGAGGCGATTCTGCGGCGTTTCGACCACGCCAACATCTTTCTGATCATCGCGGGAACCTGCACGCCGCTGGCCGTGCTCCTCCCTGCTGACCGGGAGGCCCTGCTGCTGTGGATCGTGTGGACGGGTGCGCTGGTCGGCATCGTCTTCCGTGTCCTGTGGGTCAGTGCTCCCCGCTGGTTGTACACCCCCTGCTACCTGGCCCTGGGATGGGCACCGGTGCGTTACCTGCCCGACTTCCTGCACACCGGCGGAGCCGCCGTAGTCATCCTGATAGTGGCCGGCGGTCTCCTCTACAGTGCGGGAGCGGTGGTGTACGCGGTCCAGCGCCCCAATCCCTCGCCCCGCTGGTTCGGCTTCCACGAGGTGTTCCACCTTCTGACCGTGGCAGCCTTCACCGCGCACTACATTGCCATCTCCCTCGCCGTCTACTGACCGCAGCAGCAGGATTCACTACGGCGTCACGGCGCTGCCGCCTCACTCGCGCACCGATCGGGCAAAGCGGCATGCGTTGAGGGCCCCGACCGGCACGCCGGTCGGGCCCTCAACGCTGTTCCAGTGTCAGCGCGCGCCTGTCGCGTCGGTCAGGCGGACAGGGGAGCGCCGAGCATCGCGGAAGCCCGCTGCAACGGACTCTCGATCCGCGCGGGGGCGGCTCTAGGGAGGGTGCGGCAGGTGAAGCCCAGCAGGGCCATGGCCCTCAGGACTTCGCCGGCACTGAAGTCGCGGCGGTCCTGGCGGGTGATGACCTGGCCGACCTGCTTGGCAGGGTAGTGACGCCGTCCGATGATCACGGACTCGCCGGTGACCGGTTCCGGCTTGACGCCCTTCATCGATTCCAGCACGCCGCCCTTGGTCAGGTCGAACGGGAAGCGGGCAATGACACAGCGCATGATGCCTCACAGGCAGAAGAGAAAACGGGGCCGACCGCCGTCCAGCGGTTCAGCGGGACAGAGCGAGGACGCCCAGGGCGCTACCGTGTTCGTCGACCACGGGCACCAGCCCGCGCCGCCCGAAAGGTACCGTGTCCTCGGCTTCTTCCCTCGTGGCCGACGGTGAGACGAAGGGCTCGCTGTCGTCGGTGATGTCACCCAGGCGGAGCCGGTCGGTGTATCCGGAGCTGTCCCGGACGGCGGTGAGCCGGGCCTGGGTGACCAGGCCGACGCACCGGGCATCTTCGTCGCACACGACCAGATGCTCGGCCCGGGCGGCGGCCATTACGGACAGCGCCACCTCGACGGTCATGTCGTACCAGACCTGCGGCCCGGCGGCGTCCATGACGTCGACCACCGTGCCGTGCCATGGGCGAGCTCTTACGGAGCGATCCTGCAACTGTCCTGGCGTCAAAGGGTGCCTCCTGTGCAGACGGGCGGGGTTTCTGATCAGGACGGTTCTAGGCGGCCGTACCGGCAGTGGACTGGGGTGCGGGGGTACGCCGGGTCGCCGGGGCGGGGCGGCGTCGGCCGCGGGAGGTGGCGCCGCGCTTCCTGGGGCGTTCGGTCACCGGGGCGGTGATGACGACCGGGATGCCGGTCGGGGCCTGGGCTCCGGTGATCCGGCTAAGGGCCTCGTCGCCCGAGCTGACCTGGGTGGGCTGCGGCCGGATCCCGGCGTCCGACATGAGGCGGACCATGCCGCGGCGCTGGCTCGGGGTGACGAGCGTGACGACGCTCCCGGACTCGCCGGCGCGGGCCGTGCGGCCGCCCCGGTGGAGGTAGTCCTTGTGGTCGGTCGGCGGGTCGACGTTGACGACGAGGTCGAGGTTGTCGACGTGGATACCGCGCGCCGCGACGTTGGTCGCCACCAGCACGGTGACGTGTCCGGTCTTGAACTGCGCCAGGGTGCGGGTGCGCTGCGGCTGGGACTTGCCGCCGTGCAGGGCGGCGGCCCGTACCCCGCTGTTGAGCAGGTCCTGGGTCAGCCTGTCGACGGCGTGCTTGGTGTCGAGGAACATGATGACGCGGCCGTCGCGCGCGGCGATCTCGGTGGTGACCGCGTGCTTGTCCGCGGCGTGGACGTGGAGTACGTGGTGCTCCATCGTCGTGACGGCGCCGGCCGAGGGGTCGACGGAGTGCACGACGGGATCGGTCAGGTAGCGGCGTACGAGCAGGTCGACGTTGCGGTCGAGGGTGGCGGAGAACAGCATGCGCTGGCCCTCGGGGCGGACCTGGTCGAGCAGAGCGGTGACCTGCGGCATGAAGCCCATGTCGGCCATCTGGTCGGCCTCGTCGAGGACAGTGATGGACACTTGGTTCAGTCGGCAGTCGCCGCGGTCGATGAGGTCCTTGAGGCGTCCCGGAGTGGCGACGACGACCTCGGCGCCGCCGCGCAGCGCGCTCGCCTGCCTGCCGATCGACATCCCGCCCACGACCGTGGCCAGCCGCAGCTTCACAGAGCGGGCGTACGGGGCGAGCGCGTCGGTGACCTGCTGCGCCAGCTCACGAGTCGGTACGAGGACCAGCCCCAGCGGCTGACGGGGCTCGGCCCGCCGTCCGGCCGTGCGGGCCAGCAGGGCCAGCCCGAAGGCGAGGGTCTTTCCGGAGCCGGTGCGCCCGCGGCCGAGGACGTCTCGGCCGGCGAGGGAGTTCGGCAGGGTCGCGGCCTGGATCGGGAACGGTACGGTGACGCCGACCGAGCCGAGCGCGGCCAGCAGCTCACCGGGCATGTCGAGATCGGCGAAGCCCTCCACGGCCGGGAGCGCGGGAGTGATCGTCCGAGGGGGAGCGAACTCCCCCTGGACGGCGGCGGGCCGGCGGCCGTAACCGCCTGAGCGGCTGGGTCCGGCCGACCGGCGCGGCGCCGGCGAACCGAAGCGGCTGCCGCCCTTTCCGGAGTCGGCACTGCCATTACGGGCGCGGGCGAAGCGGTCGTTTGTGCGTGTGCGGTTCATGCGGAACCTTCCTCGATGCGGCACATATCAAGGAATTCCCGAAGCAATGAGCAGCACGGAGAACCGCAAGAATGGACCGGTGGGCCTTGAAAGCGAATCTGGCCAACAGAAAAACTGTGCGGGCGCAGGCGCTGGAAGGATTGGGTGCGCTATGGGCTCGATATTTGAAGCGCCCACTGCGCTGTAGCTGTGAAGGGATGCGTCTGCACCCTCGAAGGGCGTTCCGCCAACGATGTCCGGGGTGTCGTCCACGGGAGAAATCACTGCGGAAAACGCATGTAGCTGGGGCCCGCACCCCGAGGGATGCGGGCCCCAGCTACAAGTGTGTGACAGTCAGCGTCAGGCGGGAACGATGTTCTCGGCCGTCGGGCCCTTCTGGCCCTGCGCGATGTCGAAGCTCACCTTCTGGC
Source organism: Streptomyces rubrogriseus (assembly GCF_027947575.1). Lineage (NCBI taxonomy): Bacteria > Bacillati > Actinomycetota > Actinomycetes > Kitasatosporales > Streptomycetaceae > Streptomyces > Streptomyces rubrogriseus. Next base: position 4,327,544 of record NZ_CP116256.1, read on the forward strand.
CCTCGAGCAGCTCGCGGAAGCCCTGGGCGGCGATGTTCGAGTAGTGGGCGAACACGTCAGCGCCGCCACCGTCCTGCTCGATGAAGCCGAAGCCCTTTTCCGCGTTGAACCACTTCACGGTACCAGCAGCCATGTCATTTCTCCTTTGGGGCAATGCATACGGGATCCGCATCCTGCGAACCTCGTGTCGCCGCGATGATCGCCCCGCCCGGAAAAGACCGGAGATACAAGAGTGCTTCCAGGGGCACAGGACCCGACCGGAGCACTTGAAGTTTCGGGAACCACAACTGCAACTGGCAACGACACTAGCACGCCTCGGCAGCGACTGTGCGATGAAGAACGACACCCTGCTTATTGCGGCAGAGAATCTATCCGCATGCTCCGATGAAAACTCTAACCGCGCGCACAGATATTGACCCACCGTGCGACGCCAAATCTTCGCGTGCCGCTTTTGCGTGATCCGGTCCCCCGCCTCGCTCTCCGCTACCGCACGGGTCGCACCGCCACGGGGCCAGACAGGCCCGGCTCCACCTACGACGCGCTCGCCGCCCCCGCCCCCGCCTCCCGACACCACCGCCCTGCGCCGCCTGCTGCGCCTGTCCGTACGGCTGTGGTGGCACCCCTACTGGGAGAGCGCCCCCTCGATACCGGCGGCGGGTTCCGAGTTGCGCCAGCTGGTTCGTGCCCGGGGAGCCGTCCGGGCCGCTTGACCCGGCGCCTCGGTCGACCAGGAGCACAGGGTTGCGACAAGGGTTGCGCCTGGCTGTTGCGCGACCCGTTGGACCGTCTCCTCGTTCGCGCTGGTCACCACACGATTTCACCGTGGTCGACCGCTGACATCCCCGTTGCGGCCGCTCGGCCATGTCCTCTGGCTGAAGTGAGGGAGCAAGGAACGGGCGGCACGGCCGCGGCCGGGGATCGGTGTTCGTTCAGCCGGTTGCGCGTCGGCCCGGGACTGCCGCGCCGTGCCGCCTCACCGGGACAGTGGCGTGAGGCGGGGAAGGTTCGCGGGGGAGAGGTCGGGGCGGGCGCGGTGCCAGCGTGCGGGGTGGCGTCACCGGACGGAAGCGTTCCGGGCGACGTCGACTCCGCCTTCCACCACCAGTTCGGATTCCATCAGTGCGACTGAACCGGCGGCAAGTCTGATGCGGAGGACGGTGCATGCGAGCCGTGGTGAGCCCCGGGGGCGTCTGTGGGGCGGGTCAGCGGGAGGCGCAGACGGCTTGAGTGTGGAGGTGTTCCAGGGCGTGTAGGACGACGGTGTGGCAGTGCCATGACAGCCAGCGGCCGACGTCGGTTCCCGTCTGCTGCGGCGCGGCGAGCTGAGCCCAGGTGAAGTCGGCCAGGCGGCGTCAGCACGTGGCCCTTGCCGTTGGTCAGCGGGATGCTGTGGGCGGCTCTGCTGCCTGTCTGCAGGATGGCGTGGCGGGACGCCTCGTCGACGACGGCTGCGGTTCCTACCTCCCGCACGGTCACCTGCTGGCGGGTCGAGGCCGCCCGCGCGCACGAGGTGGTGGGGGCGTCGACGAAGGCGAAGTAGTCGGTGAAGTACTTGTTCAGGCCGGTGTGCCGGGCCAGGTGGAGCCGACCGCTTTCCGCGAGCTGAACGTTGCCCATGGAAGTCTGTGTGATCGTCAGCACCCGGTGGAGGGCTGCCTTGAGCACGGCTCCCTGGTTCTTGCGTGAGCTCACCTCCAGGCGGAGCCCTGGCAGCCGGGGCGGGCTGGAACGGGCCGGCCGGGAAACCACGACGCAGGGCAACGGTGTCTGGTTGCTGCAGCCGATGCAACAGCCGCAGCCGAAGTGGCTGCTTGGTGCGGCAGTGGTCGCGGGCGGTGAATGCAAGGTCGTCGGCCTCGGCTCGGCCTGTGGGCTGCACGGCCTCTCGGCGCCGGTACGCTCGGCCGAACGGAAATCAGGATCATCAGCCGGACTCACAGGGCCGGTTGCCGCGTTCACCTTCTTCTCATCGGCGGTTCACCGGCCTCGTTGAGACTGACTGGTGGCCGGGTGGGGGTCGCCATTCGTCAGGGGGAGCCGGCCAGTGTTGCCGCGGCCGCCCGATCCCTGCATGGGCACGGGAAGTGAGACGTGGGTGCTGTTGGAACGACGGCCAGACCAGGACCGGCGCGCTGGCTGCGGGCGTCAAGTGGCGGCAGGCGGGCCTTGACCCTGACCACTGTGGTTGCGGTGGTCTGGGCGCTGCTGTCCGCGCTGGTCCTGCCCGCCGGTGTTGCGGCGGCGGCTCCGTTGACCAGATCGCAGACGACGGTTTTCACCGAGGGCGAGCGAGAGGCCGGGGCCTCCGCCTCCTACGTGTGCTTCCGGGCCCCCGCGGTGGTCAAGGCCGCCGACGGTACTCTGCTCGCCTTCGCCGAGGGCCGGATTGGCAGCTGCTCTGACACAGCCTCCATCGACATCGTCGTGAAGCGCTACGTCAACGGCGCATGGAGTGCCCTGCAGGTGGTGGCCCGCCACAGCGCCGGGCACATCTACCACAATGTGACGCCGGTGGTCGACGCCGCCTCGGGTCGGGTCGTCGTGCTGTACACCGAGAACTACGACCACATCCACCGCATCACCAGCGAGGACGACGGCCTGCACTGGACGGCCGCGGACGACATCTCCGCCGACGTCTGGTCAACTGCCTGGGGAGCCCTGTACGCCGGTCAGATGGCGACAGGTCCCGCGAGCGCCATCCAGCTCACCCACGGCCAGCACGCCGGCCGCCTGGTCGCCGGCATGACGGTACGCGTGGCACCGGGGGCCGCGCCGGCCAACCTGGGCGGAGCGCTTATCTACAGCGACGACGGCGGCCTCACCTGGAGGCTCGGCGCCTCCTCACTCGGCGCCGAACCCGCCATCGGAGCACAGGAGCTGAGCCTGTTCGAACGCGGTGACGGCAGCCTCTTCGTGACGGCGCGCAATGAGGAAGGCGACTCCGGGACCAGGGACAGGGCGGTCTACGCGGTCTCCGGTGATCAGGGGCTCAGCTTCAAGTCCGACTTCGCACTCCTCCCGGACATGGACTTGCCCGGCACCGGCATACAGGCGTCGACCCTCGCCCTGCGCGAGATGAACCGCGACGGCTATGACCGGGCCCTGTTCGCCGCCCCGGTCGGCCCGAACCGCGAGGATCTCACCATCCGCTCCTCCTTCGACGGGGGTCTCACCTGGCAGGATGCCGCCGACGGCGCCCTGGTGAAGGACGGGTACTCCGCCTACAGCTCCATGACCGCCCTGGGCGGCGGAACCTTCGGCATCCTCTACGAGGCCGGAACCACCAAGCAGTATCAGGACATCAGGTTCGCCACGTTCACCGAAGCCGACCTGGACCTCCCCGTCGGCGTCGGCTCCCTCACCCTGAACCAGAACACCGGCGCGCTGGCCACCACCAGCCCAGACCAGCTGCACCTGTTCGCACCCACACCCGCCGGTGACCTCGGCCACTGGTTCGAGGAGGCCGACGGCACGGTCAAGCGCGGCACCTGGGGCACGGGCATCGCGGGGAAGACGCTCGCCTTCAACGACGGCGCCCAACAACACGTCCTCGTGCGCGGGACCGACGGCAGCCTCATCCACCGGTTCTGGAGCACGACCGGCCTCTCCTCACAAACCTGGCTCGCCGCGGGCACAGTGGCCGGAGCACCCACCGGCTACGTCGCCTCCGGCCAACAGCACGCGTGGGTCCGCACGACCGACGGACGGCTCCTGCACACCTGGTGGGACGCCGGCACCGCCTCCCTGAAGCAGCAGACCTGGGCCGCCGCGGGCACCCTCGCCGGTGACCCCGTCGCCGTGCGCTACGGCGAGCAGCAGCACGTCTGGGCCACCGGCACCGACGGCCGGCTCCACCACTGGTGGTGGACGAAGGGCCCGGGCATCCGCCACGAACTCTGGCCGGGATCGGCCAGGGGCGCTGCCACGGCCCTCGTCCAAAAGGGCCAGCTGCACGTCTACGCCGCCGACCCGGAGAACCGGCTCACCCACTGGTGGTGGGACAGCACGGACCAGGTGGTCAAGAGTCAGGTCCTGAGCACCCCGACCGCGCTCGCCGGACCGCCCGTCTCATTCGTGCACGGGGGACAGCAGCATGTCTTCGCCCGCACCACGGGCAACACGCTCGCCCACTGGTGGTGGGACCCGGCCACAGGCAACAACTACGCCGTGTGGCCCGGCCCGATCTCCTCGGACCCGGTGGCGCAAGTGGTCGGTGACACCCAGCACGTCTACGGTGCCGCGTCCGACGGAACACTCTCGCACTGGTGGTGGAACTCCGCCGAGGGCACCAAACGGGAATCCTGGGGCGGCAGTATCGCCACCACACCAGCCTGGTGACCGCCTGACCAGAGGAGGCAACCTCACCGCCACCTACCCTGCGGGCGGCGCAAGAGCGCTGCCCGCAGGGCACGCCCCTTTCAGCACTGCGGCCCGCGCCGTCCTCCGTACGCAACTCAGCCTGAGATGGCAAGTGCCGAACCGTCTGCCCTTGTCAACGCACCGGGGCGGTCAGGGCCCGCAGATCCGCCCGTGCAGGGGCCAGAAAACCCCTTTACGCGACTTGGGTTAACAACGCGCAAACCCGAAATCTGAAACAGAAGAACGTCGCGACATTGCTCTGGAATCACGACGACCATGCACTTGGTCGTTCCCGCGGCGGCCTGAGTGCGAAGGTCCATCTCGCCAGTGACAGCCATGCGCGCCCCTTGGGCCTCCGCGTCACCGCGGGACAGGCGGCTGACGCCCCGGCCTTTGAGGCCGTCATGCCCGGTATCCGTGTTCCGCGAAGCAGGCCGGGAAGACCGAGAACCCGGCGGGACACCGTTCTGGCAGATCGCGCGTATTCGTCACGCGCGATCTGGAAGCATCTCCGCCAACGCGGGATCCGCGCTGTCATTCCGCAGCCGTCCGACCAGGCCGGTCACCGTCGGCGCCGAGGTCGTTCGGGTGGCCAACCGCCCGCCTTCGGCATCGAGGCGTACAAGCAGCGCAACGCCGTTGAGCGCTGCATCGGCCGGTTCAAGCAGTGGCGAGGGCTGGCCATGCGAACGTACAAACTCGCCATCGCCTACCAGGCGGCGCTCCACGTCGCCGCCCTCCTCATCCGGGCCCGGACGTAGAGGCGTCGGGCCACCTGTTTTGGAGGGGAACCTTCTCAGTCAGCGTGACAGCATGCGGCAATGGTCTTGCGACACCCCGACGGCAACTACACGATCTCCGCGACGTACTCCGTACCCGATGACGCCTGGTACCTGGAGCTGGACCTCGTGGCCAAGCAAGAGACTCTCGTCACCGCGATCGTCCCTGACGAGGATCCGGCACGGGAACCCACCGTCTGCTTCACCCCACACGCAGGGCACGCTGACGTCCCGTACGAGGTCATACGTTGGTTCATGCACCATGTCGATGAAGAAATCCGTACCTCCCGTTCCTGGATGCGGCTGAGACCGGAGCTTGTCGAGATCATCTACCAACTCCGCAAGGAACACATGGGAGTCATCGACGATGACGACTTTCCCCAGATTCTGACGGACGTACGGACCACAGTCTCCGAGAAAGACCTCCCTGACGTTCTAAAGGCCGCCTTCGGGCGGAATCCTGACGGCACCACGATGGACCACCCACAAACGCCCCAGCCTTTAGACGGTCAAGGAGACAGGGCCTAGCCCTGTCTGGAGACGAAGTGATGTCTACACCGGCAACCACTACGAGTCGCACGGACAAGAACCTTGACGCCGCCCTGGCGACCGTGCAGACAGAGATCGGCCGCACCGACGGCAAGGCAAGTGGTGCTGTCAAGGGCTGGAGGTCTTGGTGCGTCAGCCACGTTGGTATCTGGCTGCCATCGTGTGGAATACCTTCTTCGCTTCCCAGCGCTTCTCATCGAGCATCCTGACGACGCCGTAGGAGCCAAGGTCTCGCTCCCCGTGCCTGCTGTAACCGGCGAAGGTGAACCAGAGCGCGGTGTCCACGCCTTCGTCCTCGAAGATGTCCAGCAATTCGGTGAGGTAGCGCGCCTGCTCGTCTTCGTCCGGGACCGCGCCGTGCGGCACCTGCCAGGCCATGCCGCCACGTTCTCCCGCGCCCTGGTACGCACAGGTTCCGTACTCGGTCACCGCGACGGGCTTGCCGTGGGCGAGGTGCCCACGCAGCTCGGCACGGAAGCTGTCGGCGTTGTAGGCGGCCCGGTAGGCATCGATGCCGACGAGGTCGAACGCACCCCAGTCGACGAACTCCCAGGGAGCCGAGGCGTAGGTGATCTGCCCGCCGAAGTGCCTACGGACGGTCGCGGCGATCTGGGAGAGGAAGTCGTTGAGGCGTTCTTGCACCGGCCCGAGGGAGGACCACCACTCCATGTCTGCGGCAGCCATGGCCCGCATACGGTCGCCGTAGGTGTCGCCAGGGAGGAAACCGCCGCAGAACGCGCTGATCTCGCAGCCGGCGACGAACACCACATCGGCGCCAGCCTCCCGTACGGCTTCGGCCCGAGCGGCGCAGTCGGCGAAGAACGGGAGCAACTGGTCGCGGGGGAGGTCCACGGGAAAGGGGGAGAACCAGGCCTCAAGGCCGACGTCTGCAGCGTGTCTTGCGGCGATGCTCAATCGTTCAGGCTCTCGTCCCGAGATACGAACGGCATCACAGTGGAGATCTCTGGAGATCACCGCCATGTCGTGCCGGACCGTCTCAGGGGTGAAGCTCTTGCGGGAGAGTTCTTCTCCTGGGAGGAACCCTGTGTCGTAGTTGATGCCCCGTGCGCGCACGTCCGTGTCCCTTCACTGCCGATGCCGGGTTCGAGCAAGTCAAAGCCGGACTCGGGGTTCTTGGCCAGAGGGCGGCTGCCAAAGGCTCCTTGGCCAACTGTTCTTCGAGTTCGTCCAGCTCCGCACGCCGCGCGGTGATCCGTGCCAGTAGTTCGGGATCCATACACCAGATCGTAGAAGGCGCCTCTGCCCCAGAGAGCAGGAACCGGCAAGTCGCCCCCGACGGACGATCTCTCCTCAGACAGCCGCCCACGATCAGCGTGAGCGCCCCGAGAACGGGCCACACCAGCCGTTTGGTCTGCGGCTTCAAGTTGGCGGAGGCTCAGTGCAGTCCACCACTTTCGACCCCGAGAGCGATGGATACCCGGTGGTCGCCAGCCGCGACTGAGGGGTGTTGCAGAAGGCCGTGATCAGGCAGGTCGAAGTGGGTGTCCGGGGCTGTGTGGTCATGCGGCGCGGGCGAGGTTGTGCATGCGGGCGGCGGTTTGGACGGTGTAGCGAAGGTCGTCGCTGCGACTGCCGACAGTCCCGGAGGATCTTGTAGTTCTTCATCCAGGAGAAAGTGTGCTCGACACGGGCGCGGACCTTGCGATGCTGCGCGTTGTCCTTCTCCTCACCCTTCAACAACGGGCGACCGGGGCGTTCGCGGTGCGGACGATCAGACCGGTGTTGCTGTGAGCGCCGTAACCGAGAACCGTCGCACCTTCGCAGTGCGCGGCCAGACCGGAGTCCCGGCAGGCTTTCGGGTCTGCAGTGTTGCCGCGCACCGGACGTGCCGCGGTCACCACCCGGCGGGTCTCCGCGTTTACGACGACCTGCACTATCGCCGAGAAACGGTAGTTCCGCGACGACGCGCCGACTGTGCGGTCGCGGACCGGGAGTAGGGTGCCGTCGACGATCCACAGACGCTCAGCGGCGTCGTGGGCGGTGTAGGTCGGCTCGTGCGCGAGCAGCGAACCGAGCCGCTGGATCACCCGGCACACGGTCGCCGACGAGACGCCGAACAGCGGGGCGGGCTGCCGCGTCATGAGGTCTGTGTGGCAGTACACGGCCACCAGCAGCACCCGCCCGGCCAGCGCCGCCATGGCCGATCCCACCCGCAACCTCGCCACCACGTTCCCGGACAGCCTTCAGTAACCGGCTGAACTGGTCCACCTGCAGTCCGGTGGACGTCTCCACCCACACCCGCTCGGCCCTCAACACTCCACGCATGCAACGGGGATGCCCATGGTGCGGCCTTGTGCTTCACCCTTTAGCTCCTCTTCGAACCGGTCGGACGATGACGGCGGTCATCCGGACGCCAGGGTGAGCGCCGCCATCGTGGGACCTGCGGGGCTACGGTTGCGCGCATGACCATTCTGATCGTTGGCGGGTCGGGCTTCCTGGGGGCCGAGCTGGTCCGGCAGGCGCGAGTGGCGGGGCACACGACAGAGGCCACGTACGCGACCAGGCCGGGCGCGGCGTCCCCGAGCGCATGGCACCGCCTCGATCTGCGCGACGCGGGAAATGTGGATGCCGTTATGACGGAGGTGAACCCGCGCGTCGTCATCAACGCTTCCAGCGGCAGGGCCGACTGGGCGGTCACGGCAGAAGGCCCGCTCCAGCTCGCGATGGTCGCGGCGAAACGCGGAATCCGCCTGGTCCACATGTCCACCGACGCAGTGTTTTCCGGCCACGGCCGTGTCCACTACGACGAGTCCTGTCACCCGGACCCCATCACCCCGTACGGCGCAGCCAAGGCCGCAGCGGAGACCGGGGTCCTCGCGGTCCACCCGCAGGCGGCCGTCGTCCGCACATCACTGATCATCGGCCATGGTCGTTCTGAACACGAGCGTCTGGTCCACCGACTTGCCGCCGGCACGTCCGACGGACTCCTGTTCACCGATGACATCCGGTGCCCAGTCCACGTCTCGGACCTGGCCGGTGCCCTGCTGGAACTGGCGCTGAGCGGAGCTGCGGGAATCCATCACGCTGCGGGAGCGGACGCCTTGAGCCGCCACGAACTCGGCGTCCTGATCGCGCGGCGCGATGGTCTGGACCCCTCCTGTCTTGCCTCGGGACTGCGAGCCGAGAGCGGGGTTCCTGGAGCCATCGACGTGCGCCTCGACAGTCAGGCGATCCGGCGGACCTTGCGCACCCCCCTGCGAGGAGCCCGGGAATTCCTTCGTCCTCATGAGGGCGGGGCGTAGATGGGTCGAGAGGTGTAACGGCGCGGGACACCCCCGCTCAGCGGTGCCACTTCGCGACGAGCTGAGCGCCGGTAGGCCCGGTCGCGACCGCTCACAGCGGCACAGTACGTTGACCAGCGGGGAGACCGAGGAGTGGGGACACGGACGTACCGAACGTCATCGGCGATTGGCAGGAGAATCAGGCCGACGAGCTTGCCGGCCTGCGAGTACGCGTGCATCACCTCAAGGAGGCCACGGCACCGCGCGGCCGCGCCGACGATGCCAAAGGCCTGACCTACGTCAGCTTTCAGGTCACCTTCGAGAACCGCGGCAGCGAGTACTACAGCATCGACCCCGATGAGTGCCCGGAGTACTTCGAAGTCCGGGCAGGGCGTGACGGGCACCAGGCCTTCGTCGACGTCTACGGCTCCAGCCGCACCAAGAAGAACAACCTCTCCCCACAGCACCGCGTGACAGCGGTGGTCTACGCTGCGGCAACTCCAGCGATGCTCAAGCAGCTCGACATTCAGATCGCCCTCGAGATCGATGAGGACGCCGTCTTCGGATACCACTGGGTCGGGGGCCTTGGAGTGCACGAGGGCTCCACGCGCCCGGCCTCTCGCGCCCTGACTGCGAAACCGAGTGTTGTCAACGAAGTCGAGCAGTTCCTCAGGGGCGCTGCCTCCGATGAGCCCTGACGGCGGCCACCGGCCACCGGGCTCGAGTCATAGCCGTACAAGGAGCGCCCGGGGGCGCAGCCGGAATCCTGCGAGGAGGCTGCCGCAGGCACGCCCCTGTTTGACCCCGCTGCGAGGAACGGCCAGGTCACCACCATGCTGGCGGAGCAGGCGCGGCGTTGTTCAGTCGAGCATGCGCAGTGCAGTGTCTGGTCGGCAGTGTGGACATGATCTGATGCCGTCCGCGAGTGTGGCGGGCTTGCGCCTGCTTGACGCCCTTGCTGCGATTGCCTGCGTCCCGGCAGTCGCCGGTGTGGCTGTAGGCGGGTGGGCTGTGCGCGTTTGGCCGTGTTCCAGGAGCCAGTCGGGCGGGGCTGGCCTGTCCTTGATGCCGCGTCGGCGTTCTGCTTCGCGGCGTTCCTCGTGGGCGATCCAGCGGCGGGTGCGGTCCAGGTCACGCAGCAATCCAGGGTGGGTGAACGGAGGCGACGGCATGGAGCTCGCCGACCTGCTCACCCGGTACGGTATCGATCCTGGTGGCCTGGTGGCCTGGTGGCCTGGTGGCGGCTGCGGCGCCGCTCGCGCGGTGGGAGACGCTGGCCCGTGTGCAGGCGACGCCGCCCCGGGCGTGTGTGGTGTGTGGTGATCAGGCGGCTACCGTCCGAGCCGTGTCCTTCCCCCTACCAGCGAGCCGGACACCTCGGCACGCACGTGCCCCGGCGACCGGATCGGCCCGTGCTCCACGTGCCGCCGGCCGACGCGTACATACGGCTCCGGAGCCCGCTCCCCGTTGTGTGAGTACTGCGACTCCAAGGCAGTTCTGCGCTGGGGGGGAGGCTGTGCGCCGCCTGACGCGCGCTGGCGTAAACAGGCTTGAGCCCAGACACAAGACAGCCGAACCGGCCGATCCGGCGGATATATGCGGCCATCCTTGTACGGCGCAGACGTCTCGGCTGAGCATGCTGGCTACAACCTTGACCAGGGGCGTTCACTGAGCTGGTGGGGGTGCGTGCTGACCATCAATGCCGCCGTGCTGCTCGCGGTCATCATCATGGTCTGGCTACGCCGACGGACCCGCGCTTGCAGCCGCAACGACAAGAGGCTGACCGTGCTGATCGTTCTGGTTTTCGGCATCCTCGTGGCGCCGACCGCGTTCGGACAGGACGTGCTCGACGTCGTGGGGCAGTAGGCCTCCGGCATCAACGACGCCGGCCGCTGACCGCCCCACATGCGCTGCTCGCGCTTCCGGGCCGGCAGGAGCACCATGGAGGCGTGAGCTGCGCGCCCATCGTCGTGCACCGGCCCTCGGTCTCCGGGGGCCGTCGGGTCAGCGTGCACCGCCACGGCCGGGACGAGATACTCGGCACCGCCTACAGCGATCACGACCTGGTGGTGTTCCTCGAAGGCGCCGGCATCGACGATGCCGAGGCCGTGCTGGACAACCGGCGGTGGGTGGAGTGGCGCGGCGGCCCGGCTCACGAATTCCGCGCCGCCTGACCCACAGGCGCACACAAAGCGAGCGGGCGTGGAAAGCATCAGGCATGACCTGGACGCTGCCGGAGCCGATGCTCACCACACCGGTGGCCGGCCCCGACCTGCCAGCCGGAGCTGCCGCTGAGCCGAAGTGGGACGGTTCTCCAGACACCTTGAGATGTCTCATCCGGGTGCACCTCTGCAGAGGTGGGAATGAGGGCCCTGCACAGAAATAGCGAGGCGTAGCCACCCTCTGACGAGCGACACTGGGAACGTGCTGATCGTGGAAGCTGTCCTGGAGACCTACGACGCCACCGACTTCGCGCTGTGGCCCGTTGCCGACTCGCCCGCAGACCACCTCCTGGCCCTGTCCGGCCGACTGTCCCTGCGAGAGATCGGCACCTCCATGGCAGTCCTGACCAGTTATAACAAGAGCGATGACGAGGCCCCGGCCCGCGACCTCGAAACCAGCACGGGGCAGGTCAGCCAGCTGCTGACCACGGCCAAGGCGGCCTTGACGTGCTCACCCCGGCCGGCACACTCCATGCCGAGCACGTGATCCTGGCCGTCCCCCCGGGCCCTCGCCCTCAGCGCATCGACTTCCACAACGCGTTCCCCGCCGACCTCGTACGCCTGGCCCAGTCCACCCCGGTCTGGATGGGCGCGGCCGTCAAGGTCGTCGCCCACTACCCGGGCGCCTTCTGGCGCCAGGACGGTCTGGCCGGAGCGGCATTCAGCAGGACCGGCCCGCTTCAGGAGTTGCACGACATGTCCGGGCCCGACGGCGAGCCCGCCGCGCTCTTCGGCTTCGCCCACGCCCGCACCGTCCGTCCCGGCTTCGAGCAGGCGGTCACCGCACAACTCGCCCGGCTTTTCGGTCCGGCCGCCGGCGCCCCCGTGACCCTGCACGTACAGGACTGGAGCGGCGAACGGTGGACCGCCCCCTCCACCGTGCAGCACCTCACCGACTACTCACTCTTCGGCCACCCCCTCTACCGGCGGCCGGCCCTCAACGGCAGCCTGCACTGGGCGTCGACCGAGACGGCCACCGACCACGCCGGCCACATCGAAGGTGCCCTCGCCTCCGGAGAACGCGCGGCACGCGCCGTCCTCGCGGCGCCCGCAGACGTGAACGACACCGCCCAGGACGTCACCGCACCCCAGCAGGTAGGCCACCGGTCTGACACCGTACGGAATCCGTACGACTTGCCATGCCTCCAGCTCACCGGACCTGGCCGGCTTCCTCACACTTCAGGAGAGAGATGACCAACGTCGCACCCGCCGCCACGCCAGGACTCATATCCGGCCCAGTCCACGCCCAGCAGCGGATCCTGCGCGTCCTGGTCGCCTCCCAGATCCTCAGCGGCGCGGGTCTCGCCGCCGGTGTCACCGTCGGCGCCCTCCTCGCCCAGGACATGCTCGGCACCACCAGCCTCGCCGGACTGCCCAGCGCCCTGCTCACCGCCGGCTCCGCCCTCACCGCCGTCGCGGTCGGCCGCATCTCCCAGGCCCGCGGCCGCCGTCCCGGCCTCACCACCGGCTACCTCACCGGCGCCATCGGATCCGCCGGCGTCATCACCGCCGCCGTCCTCGACAACCCCGTCCTGCTGTTCATCGCCCTGTTCGTCTACGGCGCCGGCACCGCCACCAACCTCCAGGCCCGCTATGCCGGAGCCGACCTCGCCCCGCCCGGCCACCGCGCACGTGCCGTCTCCAGCGTCCTGGTCGCCACCACCCTCGGCGGCGTCGCCGGACCCAACCTCGCCGCCCCCGCCGGCACCCTCGCCGAACACCTCGGCATCCCCCACCTCGCCGGACTCTTCGTCATCTCCGGCGCCGCGTACGCGCTGGCCGCGCTCGTCCTCGCCCTCTGGCTGCGCCCCGACCCGCTGCTCCTGGCCCGCGCCGTTGCCCAGGCCAAGGAGGCCGACGCCGCCGCGACCGACCCGGCCAGCGCCGAGACCGCGGGCACGGGCGAGGGCCGCGGAGGTGTGGTCCTGGGCGCGCTGGTCATGATCCTCACTCAGCTCGTCATGGTCGCGATCATGACGATGACCCCGGTCCACATGCACGACCACGGCCACTCCACCGCCGCATCGGGCCTCGTCATCGGCATCCACATCGGTGCCATGTACCTGCCCTCGCCTCTGACCGGATGGCTCGTCGACCGCTACGGCCAAATGAAGATTGCCGCAGCCTCCGGCATCACCCTGCTGGCCGCCGGAATCCTCGCTGCCGCAGCGCCCGGTGACTCGGTCTTCCTGCTCGCTCTCGCGCTCGCTCTGCTGGGCCTCGGCTGGAACTTCGGCCTCGTCTCCGGCACCGCGATCATCACCGACACCGTCCCGCTCGCCACCCGCGCCAAGACGCAGGGCATGGTCGACGTCTCCATCGCCATCGCCGGCGCCACCGGCGGCATGGCCTCGGGCGTCATGGTCGCCGCCGCCAGCTACCCCGCCCTCGCCCTCACCGGCGGAGCGCTCTCCCTCGCGCTCCTGCCCGCCGTCGCCGCCACCGCCTACCGCCGATGAGCCCCATGAACACCGAATTCCCCACGTCCGGCGTCACCGTCGACGGCACCGGACTGCTCTGCGTCACCCCCCTGCTCCGCCTGCGCAAGGAGATCGACACCGCCGCACCGGGCACCATCGTCCATGTCATCGCCACCGACCCGGCCGCCCCGCTCGACCTGCGCGCCTGGTGCCACATGACCGGCCACCACTACCTCGGCCCCGTTCCTGAACCGGGCCGAGACGTCTACGCCCTTCGTCTCACGCCCCAGCCGATGGCGACCCGACCCCGTGCACCCTGGCGCCGGCTCGGCGTCAGTGGGGGGGTGTTGGGCGGCAGGAGGGGTTCGGTGGTCAGCGGCCGGCTCAGGTCGGGCGCAGGCAGAAGGGGTGTCCGGCCGGACTGGTGTAGACGCGGCTGACGGTGTGAATTTCTGCGGTGGCCTCGTCGGCGGGCCGCAGCCGAGTGGCGCCGGCGTCGGTGGCCGTGCGGTCGGCGGTTGTGAGGTCGTCGACGCCGAAGTCGAGGTGCATCTGCTGGGAGGTGCCGTCCGGCCAGTTCGGAGGGGTGTGGCCGGGAGCGGACTGGACGACGATCACCGGGAGGCCGGGGGCCTGGACGAAGTGGTGGGTCGGTGTGGGGGTGAGGGAGCCGCCGAGCAGCCGGTGCCAGAAGGAGCTCTCCTTCTCGATGTCGGCGGCGTCGATGATCACGGAGGTCAGGGTGATGGGCATGGAGGTGTCCTGTTCGTGCTGTCGGGGGGCTGCTCAGACGGTCGGGATGATGCCGCCGTCGACGCGGAACTGTGCTCCGGTGAGCCACTTCGCGCGGTGGGAGGCGAGGAAGGCGATCATTTCGGCGACGTCCTCGGGGTCTCCGGGGCGGCCCATGGGGACCTTCAGGTGGTCCACGATCTGCTGCGTGACTTCCTCGGTGGTCGCGTTTTGCGCCTGGGCCATGTGCCGGAGGTGGGCGGTGGCGCCTGCGGTGACGACGAAGCCGGGAAGAACGCAGACCACACGTACCCCGTGTTCGCCGACCTCGGTGGCCAGTTCACGGCTGTAGGTGTTGAGCGCGGCCTTGGCGGCGGCATAGGACGCCTCGGTGCGCTGAGGCAGGTGGCTGGCGATCGAGGAGACGTGCACGACGACGCCGGAGCCCCGCTCGGCCATTGCCGGCACCAGGGCCCGGTCCAGGCGCACGGCGCTGAGCAGGTTCATCTCCAGGTCCGCCTGCCAGGACTCGTCCGACCGGTTAAGGGTCGGCGCCGGGGCGCTCGCGGCGCCCGCGTTGTTCACGAGGACGTCCACTCCGCCCACCTGCTCGACGACTCGGCGGGCGAGTTCGGCCACGCCCTGCTGCGTGGCGAGGTCTGCCGCGAGGAAGGTGGCACCGCTGTCCTCTTCGGGCCGGCTGCGGGACGCCGTCAGTACGGTGGCACCCGCGGCGATGAAGCGGCGCACGGTCGCCGCGCCCAGGCCCCGGCTGCCGCCGGTGACCAGCACCCGCAGGCCGGCCAGGCCTTCGTCGATGTTCGGCATGGGGGTTCCCCTCCGTAAGATGAACCTGACTCCGGAAACGGTACACGTAAACGGAACCAGACTCACCTTATGGAGATTGCCTTGCCGTCCCCACGCCCCCGGCGCGCCGACGCCCGACACAACCGCGAGGCCCTGCTGTCCGCCGCCCGCCAGGCATTCCTCGACGGCGACACCGACGTGCACGTCAAGGACATCGCCCGCAGCGCCGGCGTTGCCATCGGAACGCTCTACCGCCACTTCGAAACCCGCGAAGCACTGATCGAGGAGGTCTACCGCAAAGAGGTCGACGACCTGTGCGCCGCACCCGGCGTCCTGCTGAACCAGCACACACCCGAAGAGGCGCTACGCCGCTTCCTCTTCCTGCTCGTGGACCACGCGGCAGTGGGCAAGGGCATGTCCAGCGTGCTGGAGAGCATCATGGCGACAGACTCACCCGTCTTCGACGACGCACGCACCCGTATGGCAGACGCCCTCTCCCTGCTGCTCCAAGCCGGCCACGCGGCCGGCGCCGTCCGCGACGACGTCACCGGCCCCACCCTGCTGCGCGCCCTGGGCGGCATCTGCGCAATGCGCGCCACAGAGGGCTGGTTGGCCGAGGCCCGGCAGATCACCACCCTCCTCTACGACGGCCTGCGAAACGGCACCCCGCAGCCGTCTTGAGCCGAGGGGCCACCCGTCACGGCCTCGACCAGGCCCTGCCCGTCACTCCTGACTCTCGTCCTCGTCCAGCGCATGCGAGTCAGGGGCGCCAAGGGCGCAGGGCGCCAGCGGTCGGAGAAGAGGCCGTGAAGCTGTAGTGACCGGGTGGGACGAGGTTGCGGTGCTTGGACACGCGAAGCCGGCGGGCGCCACGCGGCTGCGTCGGGCGCCCTCCACCGTCCCCTGCCGGCCGGCCGCGGTAGACCGCTGCTCGCCCTGCACGCAGGAGTACAGATGGCTCTCCCGCTATGACCTGGCCTGTTCTCCTCTTCCTTGATCACCTGATGTGTTGATGTGCTGACGCCTTGTCAGTGGGTGCTGTCAGCACGTCCCGGCGTGGGGGAAGTTGTGACGAGGGGGAGGCTTGCATGCCCTGGGTACGGCCGTACGCACACTCCGGCGGGACACCGGTGCGTGGACATTCGTGATGGGCGCCGGGCGCGAGGCGAGAAGCGATGATCTTCGCTGTGGTGGCCTTAGCCGTTGTGGGCATGGGCAACAGCAGCATCTGAGCAGGCGACGGGAAGACTCTGCGGCCGCAGAGCACGGTGCAGTACCCGGTCCAGTTCGAGGGCGCCCCCGCTGAGCGGGCGCCGCGGCCTCGTCCCACGGTGTCGTACCCGATCCGGTCGTAGCGGTGACCCGCCGGCGACCGCCCGTCCGGCGACGCAACCGGCGCCCCTCCCGCAGGCAGCAGCAGCGCGGCGCCCAGCTGCTCGCCTTCGCCGTGGCGGCCGCGGCCGGCTTCGGGCTCGTGATGATGCGGGTCCACTGGCTGCTCACCCACTGGTGGATCCTCATCGTCGCCCTGGCGCTCGCCGTACTCGCGGGCGTGGGCTGGCTCTACCACCGGCAGTAGCGCGCGCAATTGGGAGGCAGTACGGGCTCGGGGCCTGCGCTACGGTCTGCCGCAGCTGGACGCGTTGCACCGCAGCCGCTTCGGGGATGCGGTCCGAGAGCTGATGCACCGGGACGCCCAGCGGGTCGGTGGCCGCGGCGACCTGGGCACGGACGTGAAGGCCACCGACCTCTGCGGGCGGCGCTGGTGATCCAGTGCAAGCACCGCCGCAACGGCGCCCAGGGCTCGCCGGACCTCCAGGTCATCAACGGCACGGCCCGCCAGGTCCACGGCGCCGACGTCGCAGCCATCGTCACGAACGGCCGGGTGACCGGGCCAGCTGTGACCTTCGCCAGACAGTAGCGCCTGCACGTCGTCGAGCGACAGACCCTGGCCGTCTAAGGGTTGTCCCGAAATCGTGTCTGACCTGGCAGAGCTGATCCGACGGGCAGCGGGGGGCTGGCTGGGTGGCCGGAAAGAACGAGACGACGCTGTCTGCCGTACCTGCTCCCGGAACGGGTCGTGTGGTCACGGTGGCGTCCTGGGTGAGGGCTGCGTGAGAGGCGTGTGGCACGAGGCTCACGCACTGACCGCCCGACCCGTGACACCGTGTCTTCGCTGCCGGCATGCCCCGTGATCCAGCTGACAGCTCCTGGACGGCCCGTTCACAGGTACGGAAAAGGGACGTGCGAGCACCTCAGACGGCATGCTGGGATGGATCATCATGAACCCCATGCACATTCCGTCCGTCAATGAATTTGACCTTCCGCTCGCGATGGAGCTGAATCTCGCCGAACACGCCTGCCACCTGCACCGAAACCTCAAGGGCGCGTCCGTCACTGAGACAGACGACTTGCTGATCGCCGACAGCGGTCTCGACGACGACACCTTCAACATCGTTGCGAGGGCCCGCTTCACCCCGGGCACCGCCCCGGCCCGCGCCGCGGAGACGGCCCGGACCCTGGCCGCCACCGGGCGCCCCTTCTCCTGGTGGGTGGGCCCCGCCTCCACGCCGGGCAATCTCGCCGAGCATCTTCAGTCCGCCGGCCTGGAGGCGTCGGAAACGGAAGCAGGCATGTGGAAGGACCTGCGCGACCCCCTCCCCGACGCGCACGTCGACGGCCTGGCAATCCGCCGGGCCACCACCCCTCAACAGCTCGCCGACTACGCCACGGTCCTCGCCGCGAACTGGGACCCGCCCGCCGCCACGGTGCGCCGGTTCTTCGCGGACACCGCCGACTGGGCGCTTGCCGAGGACTGCCCCGCCCGCTACCTGGTCGGCTACGTCGACGGCCGGCCCGTCTGCTCGGCCGAGGTCTTCCTACATGCAGGCGTCGCCGGGATCTACAACATTGCCACCCTCGCCACCGTCCGCCGCCGCGGCTATGGCGGCGCCATCACCGCGGCCACTCTGTACACCGCCCGCGACGCGGGCTACGAGACGGCGGTGCTGCAGGCATCGGCCGACGGGGAACCCGTCTACCGCCGCCTCGGGTTCACCGTCAGCGGCCACTTCACCGAGTACGCCCTCACCCCCTGACCCGTCAGGGCAACCGCTCCGCTGCTCACCAACGCCTGGTAGTCCATCGGCAACGCTTCACGCCCGGGGCATCGCCTCGATGGGCTCCAGCTCCGGCCTCATGTCTGACCAGTGAAAACCACACAGGGAGGTCGGAGAGAGAACGCCCTCTCAGCCCACCACCAGGGCCAGGTTGTGCAGGCACGCGGCGCCGAGCATTGCGTGGTGCACGCCGTCGCCCCTGAGACGGCAGTCGCGCAGGATCTTCCACCCCTTCATGCGGGCGAAGGCGCGCTCGACACGGGCCCTGACCTGTTTGTGGGAGCGGTTATGCTCTTGCTTCCAGCCCGGCAGTTCGGTTTGGCCGTTCGCGCGGCGGTGGGGAATCACCAGGCTGGTACCCCGATAGCCTCTGTCTGCGATGGTCATCGTGGCACCGACAGCGTCCTTCGCTCCGGATTCCGCCCACGCTCGTCAGTCCTTGCGGTTGCCGGGCAGTGATCGGCCGACCACCACCACGAGGCGGCTGTCGGCATCGATGAGGACCTGGTTGTCGGTCGAGTAATGGCAGTTCTTCGACTGCTCGGCCAGTGTGTGATCGCGGGTGGGCACGAGAGTGCCGTCCACGATGAGCACAGCGTCCTGGCGGAACCGCCTACGCGGCTGGAAGGCGAGCTTGGGGCCGAGGCGGTTGATAATCCGGTCGGCCGCCGGCTTTAAGACGCCGAAAAGTGGACCGAGCTGGCGCAGCGTCAAATTCGTGTGCCGGTACGTAGCAACCAGCAACACTCGATCCTCCAAGGGAAGGCACCACGGCCGCCCATGCTGCGAGTCGCCCGCGATCCCGCGGTGCACGTGGGTCACCAAGTTGCCGAAGCAGCGTGGGCTCAGCCCAGTGAACGGGGCTGTCCAGGACCGCTCCGACGCCGTGATCACACTAAGGGCTGTCCCGTAAATGATCTATGGCATGCCGACTGACCAGCGACGCTGCCCCTCACCCTGTGAGGGTGAGGTTGTGGAGGCGGGCGATGCCGAGCATGGCGTGGTGGACGCCCTCGTCCTTGAGGCGGCAGTCGCGGAGGATCTTCCACGTCTTCATGCGTGCGAAGGCGTGCTCGACGCGGGCGCGGACCTTGCGGTGGGAGGCGTTGTGCTCCTCTTTCCAGGTCGGTAGTTCGCCCCGGTCGCGTTCCCGGCGGTGAGGGATGACCACGCCGGTGCCGCGGTAGCCGCCGTCAGCGATCACGGTTGTTCTGCCGACGGCGGCCTTCGAGCCGGACAGTTCCCATGCCTTGCAGTCGTTGCGGTTACCCGGCAGGGGCCGACCGACGGCGACGACGCGCCGGGTGTCGGCGTCGATGACGACCTGGTGGTTGGTGGAGTATCGGTAGTTCTTCGAACGCTCGGCGATGCTGTGGTCGCGGGTGGGGACCAAGGTGCCGTCCACGATCAGCACGGCATCTTTGCGAAACCGCCGGCGCTGGCGCAGAGCGAGGGCGGGCCCGAGGTGGTCGATGATGCGGTCGGCGGCCGACTTCGATATCCCGAACACGAGCGCGAGCTGTCGTAGTGTCATGTTGGTCCGCCAGTACGCGATGACCAGTAGCACGCGGTCCTCCAGCGGGAGACCCCACGGCCGTCCCCCTGCGTACCGGGACCGCGCCTTCCTTGCGCAGAGCGGTGATGAGCGTGCCGAACTGCTGCGGGCTCAGCCCGGTGAACGGGCTTGTCCAGCGGGGCTCCGATGCCGTGATCACGGCGAGATCATCTCCCGGCCCCGAGGATCCGAGCTGAGCTACGGGATGTCGGGGTACTGAGGGCGCTTCCGCTTGAGCTTGGCCAGGTCACTGAGATCGATGCCCGTGGCCTTGGCATACTGCCTGGACCAGTCGGCGACGGCCTGCCGGAACAGGTAGTCGGGGCGGCGAGCCACCGGTTCTTCGCCGCGGTTCCGCAGCCAGGGCTGGACAACCTCCACGCCCTACCCCCGCTGCTGCGGGCCGAGATCCAGTGGGGCCTGCACGCTCATGCCCAGTACGCGCAGCACTCCGAGTGGACCACCAACGGCATCAGCAACCTCGTCACAGCTCAACGCGGCCAAGTTCGAGGTCACCGGCGCCTTCGAGTAGAGGTTGCCGGCGTACGCCTACTCCAAGGCGGAATGGGCGGCCCTCGGCGAGGGGCGCGAACTGCCGCTGACCCACGTCGAGCAGTGGGTGCCGCTTATTTCACTTTCGCCCACGTCGTCGCGTTCTGCGGTCTGGTGGTCTGACGTTCAGCCCGACCACTGTGCTGCCCAGCAGGGGCTGCTGCGGCAGCAGCGGGGAAGGGACAGGCGGCGGGGGAGGGGTGGTGACGACCGGTGCCGGCGGAGGGATCGTGTCCGGGGCAGCCTGCCGCTGCGGCAGAGCCGCCCACGCGCCCACTAACGCGTCGATGCGTTCGCGCACCAACCTGCGCATGGTCCAGACGTGACGAATCCGCGGGACCGTGACGACGAACCAGTGCAGGCTCGGCTGCCACTGCTGGTCGAAGGTGACGAAGGCCCTGAGGGGCGACTGCCACTCACGCTTCGAGGCCGGGGGCCGCGCGGGACAGTCGGGCAGTCGTGGTAGCGGAGCCCAAATGCTGCCCGGCTCCTCGGACTTCCGGACGGCGTACTTCTCCACGACAGCCGTACGGAAGGCGTCGTACTCCTCGGATCCGCAGCAGACCATGAGCACCAGCCGTTCCGGAGGCGTCGTTCGCAGTGCCTCGGTGAACTCCCACACCGTTCCCGGGCCCGGCGCCACGGACATGAGGACGCAGTGAGCCCCCTGGATCAGCTCGCTCACGGTCCTCTCCCAGCCGTCGAGCGGCAGGTAGCCCCGCTGTGCGCCGAGCAGAGGCAGTTCTTCGCCGGGTTCCCCCACCGCGACGACCCTGCCGTGCCGGGTGAACTGGCGGACGAGGAAGTCCTCCATTGTGAGCCCGGGAAGCTCATACGGGGAGCGCATCCACCATCCTGGAGCCTCAGGAGGGGGCAGCGACATCCGGGCGTCGAGAGCGAAAGGCCGCAGATAAAGGATGTAGCGCTCACCCCGTAACTCCTCGAAGCCGGTGATGACGCGGACGCGGTGCCGTCTGCCCCGGACCACCACCCTGCGACTGGCGCGGAAGACGAGCCATCCGCCCTCCAGGACGCCCAGCATGATCAGCAGGCGCAGGACCCAGGGGATGTGACTGACCGGCGGTCCGGGCGCGATGACGAAGTGCTTCAGCAGCAGGGACCCGCATCCGGTGGCCAGGGCGTACCCAAGAAATCGCAAGGCGCGGCCCGTCACGGTCAACGTGTTCCCGGAGGCACGCCGTTGATGGGGAAGGAACGGGGTCGTCCTCGGTTGCTGTTCTCGCTCAGCACTCATGTTGCCTCCGACGCCGTCGTGCACGATCGCAGCACTACTCCTGCCTATGCTGGCCCGCGCGCAGAAGGAGCGTGCCCGATTCGGCGCAACGCGACGCCGGCAGTCCTGTTCCGGCGATTTCGACGACGCCGTTGAGCGGTCTGCCGGATGTCTCCGGCACCAGCGGTCCGCCGCGCGGAGCCCACGTCCCGCAGCCCGGTCAGGATCAGCCCCGCACTTGACCCCCTCCGACCGGCGCAGACTGAAACTGATGACGGGGCACCACGGGCAAGTCCTGGTGGGCGTACGTCGAGGTGGCATCCGGCCCGCTACCCCGGATGCCCCCACTGCCGCCGTGGATGGGTGGCCGGCGACTACCTAGCCACCGGCCACCGGCACGGCGACTGACCGGCGCCACCGCCCCGGCTCACACGGGCCGGTGGTCCCCCGGCTATCCCGCAGCTTGTGCGGCCGCCGCCCATTCGAGGCCCAGCCCAGCGAGTGCTGCCCGCTGCTCCTGGGAGAGCTTGTCCCGCCTCGCCCGAGTGTTCGATACCCATACACCCAGTTTCACGACTACCGGCTCCATCTCGCTATCGACCACGATCTCTTCGCTGTGGCCGCGGGGAACAGACCGATGGCCTTCCCGCTCGACCCACTGTGTGAGGGCCGCGAGGCCTCGTTGGAAAGCCTGCTGCGCCTTGCTCGGGCCCTTCATTGCGCGACCGGCTGCCGGACCGGGCAACGGTGCCTCGGCGGGCTTGATGCCCAGTGTGGACAGCCTCTCCTGCTGCTCGCTCGACAGCAGCTTCCAGTTGCCCGGCTTCTTCTGCCGCTGAAGCCACCGCCCGATGTCATCGCCCTCGAACAGCACGCCCGGCGCGATGTAGGGCAGCACGCCGTCGGCGTCGACCAAATCCGCGAGGACGCTGTAGTGCCGTTGCCAGTTCAGCGGCCACGGGCAGTTCCAGTCCTCATCGATCGCCGCCAGCTGCTGCGCCCGCTCCGCCGCGCGCTTCGGATCCTTCCCAAGCCCGCCCTTCCGCCGGAGGTTGGCCACGTGCTGTCCGACCGGCACCACCATCGCCTCGCCCTCGCCCCACACCGCGTCCTGCCGCGGTGCGAGGTGCCCGGTCGCCCGCCGGAACGAGCGGAGCACGTCGAGCTTGTGCTCCCAGGCCTCCTCGCCGGGCTCCCAGAGCATCCCGGCCTCCGGCAACTCGAGCAGCGTCTTGCGGCGCTCCTCCAGCTCTCCGGCCCGCAGCGCCTTCCTCTGCTGGTGGACCCATCGGCCAAGCGGAAACGCCTTCGTCGCCCCGACCTCGACCTCAACGTCATAAGGCACGGCGTAGACACCGGAAATCTGGTTCTCTGCCCGCCAGCGGATCAGGGCTTGGTATCCCTCGAGCCACACCAGCCGCTCCGGCCGGTAGACCCGAGTGCGCAGGAAGGCGGCGATGGTCGCAGCGTCCCGGGGAGAAGAGAAATGGAGCAAGGCCGACTCGGCAGCGGCGTTGGCGTCGTCCTGCTCCTGGTCCTCACCGTCACTCTCGCCGCCGGGGGCCCGACGATCCGCCCGTCTTCGTCCCGGTGCAACTTCGGCCGCCCAGCGAACGCCCGAGTCGCCATCGTACGGGACGCTTAGCAGGCCAGTGATCGTGAGCGACTGGGGCCGATCGACGCCCCATCCTGCCTCCTCGTATCGTCGTATTTCGGACCAAGTGCAGCCAGGGTGATCGCCTCGGCCACAGCACCCCAGCACGAAACCCAGGAAAGCATCCCCGGTCGTCCACGGAGTCGAGAACGCCTACCAGCGCCATGTTGCTTCGTCGTACACCACTGCCCATGGCCGGGGCGGCGCTGTCTCCGCGGGCGCGCCGTCGTCGCGGTGCAGGGTCGCCGTACGGTCGCGGGCGAGTACGTCGGCTGCGAGCTCGGCGAAGTGAGGGGCGGCCGGGTGGGAGGATCGGGCGGCGGACCAGACCGCGCTGGTCCGCTGGATGAGAGGGCGGCCTGACAGTGGCCGCCAGACGACGCGCGGCTCCTTGCCGGCCACCGCCTCCTGATCGAAGGCGATGCCGTGCCCCGCGCTGACCAGGGCCAACAGAAGCTCGGGGCGTGAGGCATGCCGCAGTCTGGTGGGAACGAAGCCCCCAGCCCGACAGGTGTCCAGAATCCGGTCGTACCAGCCAGGGGCCTGCTCACGGGGAAGGAGTACGAGGTCGTGTCCCGCCAGGTGGGCAAGTGGGACCTCCGGGAGCTGGGCCAGCGGTGAGATGCGGGGCAGGACGACGCCGAGTTCCACGGACACCTCCGGACCCATGCGGAGCTCTGTGATGTCCACGGGCTGGTGGACGAGGCCGACATCGAGCTCGCCGGAGGCGATCAGCCGCAGTTGCTCGTCGGTGGTGATCTCCTGAAGATCGACGGACATGCCCGGATAGTGTTCCGCACATGCGCCGAGCAACAGCGACAGCGTGGCAACCATCGTGCCGGGGGGTATGCCCGCGCGCAGGGTCCCCAGTTCGCCATTCCCGGCGCGGCGGGCCAGCGTCCGCAGCCGCTTTTCGCCGGTCAGCAGTGCACGGGCCTCATCCAGCAACACGGCGCCTGTGGGCGTCAGTTTGACCTGCCGGCGCGACCGGTCGAACAGTTCGGCGCCGAGCTCCGTCTCCAGCCTGCGCACCGCCTGGCTCAGAGGTGGCTGGGCCATGCCAAGCTGGTCGGCGGCCCGGCTGAAGTGCAGCTCTTCGGCAACGGCGACAAAGATGCGCAGGTGGCGCAAGAGATCCACAGCCAGCGAGCTTACGTGAGGGGCGAAGCGATGGTCGAGGACCGGATACATGAGGCCTTCGCGAAGGCGGGAGCCGAAGGGTTGTTGCACGCGGTTCCCATCGCCGGGAAGCCGGGCTGTGATGAGATGACGGTCGGCAGGTGTTCGGCGGGCGACACGGCGGCCGTGGGTGAGCGGGCGGCAGCCGACGAGGTCGCTGTTGGCGCTGACGAGCCCGTCGTGATCGCCTCGATCTTCAAGGTGTTGCTGGTCCTGGAGTTCGCGCGCCAGGTCGCCGCCGGGCAACTCGACCCCCGTGCACGGGTCCGGGTCACGGCCGGCGACCGGCTCGGTGGCTGGGGTACGGCCGGTTGTGCGGACGATGTCGAACTGTCCCTGCGCGACCTGGCCCTCTTCGCGATCTCGGTGAGCGACAACTCGGCGGCGGACCTGCTGCTGGCGCAGATCGGTCTGGACACGGTACGGCTCCTGGTCAAAGAGCTCCGCCTCGAACGGACCCGGATCTTGGGCGGTCCTCGCGATGTGCTGCATTCGATGCTCAGCGAGGTCGGCGCACGCGACGAGAGCGAGTTCGCCCTCCGCTACCCGGCGCTCCCGGAGGCCCGCAAAAGACGGATGAGCGTGTTGGACCCCTCGCGGACCAACGCCAGCACGCCCCGTGAGATCACCCGGCTGCTACGCCTCATCTGGTGCGACGAGGCGGGCCCACCGCAAGCCTGCGCGTGGGTACGGGAACTGATGTCCCGGCAGGTATTCCGGCACAGGCTGGTGTCGGGATTCCCTGACGAGGTGACAGTCGCGGCGAAGACCGGAACCCTTCCCGGCCTTCACATGGAGGCGGGAGTCGTCCGGTATCCCGACGGAAGCCGCTACGCGGTCTCCGTCTTCGCCCGCACGCGGGAACTCGCCTCATCACGTACGGCCGTCGACGCGGCGATCGGCACAGCGGCGCGAATCGCTGTCGACTTCCTCCACCGTCGCGGCAGCTGACCTGGTCCCATATGAGTATGCATATGAGAGCGTGTACATCTCGATCTTGGACCGTAGCGGGGGTCTCCTGATCTCCTGGCCGCATGAGCGACGACACAGACGCACCCCGCCCGAAGCGGCGCATCCAGGATCTCGGCCGGCGCACGGTGCTGCGCGGCGCCGCGTTCGGCGCGGCCGCCCCGCTTCTCGCCTCCCCCGCTCACGCCATCGCCAGCGACACTGCCACGACGCGCGGGGCCTCCCTGGCTGGTTCGCCGTCCTTCCGCTGGCTGGGCACGTCCGGCTGGCGCATCGACGTCGAGGAGCGGACAGTACTCTTCGACCCGTACATCACCCGGTTCAAGACCGGCCTGTTTGACGGGAACTTCAAACCAGGGACGAAGCTGAGGTCCGATCCTGAGCGGGTGCGGGAGCATGTCGGCCGCCCTGAAATCGTCCTGGTCAGTCACTCCCACTGGGACCACATCGCCGACGTGCCGTACATAGCCAAGACCACCGGTGCGCGGATCGTAGGCACCGAGACCACGTTCCACCTGCTGGTCGCGTTCGGCGTCGACCCCGGGCAGATCTCGGTGGTCAAGGGCGGTGAGGTGCTGGACTTCGACGGGATCACGGTCGAGGTCGTATCGAGCCTGCACAGCCGCAACAAGCGGCACACCTACTTCGCGCCGGGAACGTTGAACGCGCCACCGCCGACGGCCCCCCGTATCATCTCCGACCTGCCGGAGGGCGACACACTCGCCTACCAGGTGACGACCGGCAGCGGCGGACCCTCAGCCTTCCTGATGGGCGCCAGCGACTTCTCCGAACGAGCCGTCCAGGGACTGAGCCCCGACCTCGCGATGATCGCGGTGCCGTCCAGCGCCTCGACGTCCCGCTACGTGCCCCGGCTGCTGAGAGCACTCGGACAGCCCGGCGTCGTCGTACCCGTCCACTGGGACAACTTCGAGGAGCCCTTGAGCGAAACACCGCGCCGGGACCCCGCGATGGACCTGGACGCCTTCGTCGCACTGGTGCACCAGGAGACCCCGATGAGCCGGATCGTTGTCCCGGACTACCACACCACCTACGGCGGAGACATGCGGCCGAAGCCGCGCCCCGTTCCGAGGAACGGAGACCACCGGCTGCCGTGAAACGACTTCCCCTGTGGCATGCGGTCCGATGCGGCCAGGCAAGGGCGGTATGCAAACTAGTCGGCCAGCACACGGTCAGCGAAGCCGCTTCAAGCTGTACGTGATGTACGCCCGCCCCCTCGACTGACACGCCGAACAGCCCAGAAGCCAGGCCCCTGACGGTCCTGGGCCACGGGCCCAGGACCGTCAGGCGGAGGCGGAAGTGTTCGAGGGGACGCCCTTACTGCGCCGCCCGTTCCGGGCAGCCGCCCGTATCTCTGATACATGCATAGGTCTGGAGAAGGACGGATTCCGTGCGCAGCTCGCCCGCTACGCCGACTGCCGGGTCCTGCTGCGCTCCCGCTCGCGCATGGATATGACCGCCGCGTTCCCGAAGATCCAAGACGCCGCCCCACCCAGTTGCCCGACGACACCACCGTGTTCCTGGACGAAGTTATGTGAGCTGTACGGGTGTCTCAGGCGCTGCCCCTCTGTAGACGAGTCGCGTTAGCCTCCGACGTCTCGCGGATCCAGGGGAGGCATGGGGGCGTGTGGCCGCTGGCGCGGCGCGGATAGATTGCGCGAATGGAGTGGATTCAGCGGGCGGCTGGCGCGGTCGTCGGCTCGGCGGTGGGTGACGCTCTGGGTGCCCCCTTCGAGTTTGGCCCCGAGGGAGCGTTCTCTGCGCGGTTTCCCGCGCCCGGTGCGGGTGGTGAGATGTGCGGAGGTGGTGGCTGGGACCCCGGCGAGGCCACCGACGACACGCAGATGGCCGTCCTGGTCGCGGAGTCGCTGCTGGAGCGGTGCGGGCTGGATCTCCGGGACATCTTTGCCCGCTTCCAGCGGTGGGCGGCATCAGAGCCGAAGGACATCGGCTTGCAGACCGAAGACGTCCTGACCAGCGGCGCGCCTTGGGACCTCGCCGCAGCGATCCATTTCCAGGTCAACCAACGAGCAGCGGGAAACGGCTCCTTGATGCGGGCGTCGACCTCCGCGGTCCACTTCGCGGCCGCCGGCCAGGAAGCCACTATGGAGGCGGCCCGCCGTATCGCTGCCCTCACCCACGGGGACCGTGCGGCCTGGGAAGGCACTGCGATCTTCCACGAGCTCATCCGCCTCACGTTCGAGGACATTGACCCCTTCGCCGCGCTCCCGGACGTCCTGGCTCTTGTCCACCCCGACCACCGCGGCCGCTACGCCACCGTCCTCGCGCCCGACTGGCACCCCGAGCAGGCGACCGAGTTCAACGGTGCCGTCTGGTTCTGTCTGGGCTCGGCCGTCTGGGCCCTGCGCACCACGACCGGCTTCGAGCACGCGATACGCGCGGCGATCGACCTCGGCGGTGACACGGACACCGTCGCCGCGGTGACCGGAGGCCTCGCGGGGGCCCGCTACGGGCTGGACGCAATTCCCGCCCGCTGGATCCAACCGCTCCATGTCCCCCTCCCAGGATTCGACGGACGGGTGCTGTACCCGACAGATCTGCTCCACCTTGCACACCGCCTCCTCGGGGAGGGCAGGCGATGAGGAACACGTGGTAGTTCACATAGACGGCGAACTGGTGGTGCGGGAGGGCGCGCGGCTGGCGTTCGAGAGGTTGCAGCAGCGGATGGCCCGCCGTCGCGGCGCTGGCGCGCTCACGGCTGCCCGTACCTGGCCTGCGTACCTGGTCGTGTTCGACGTCCTGAGCTTGGAGGGCGCCAACCTCACCCTGTGGCCCTACACCCGGCGCGGACCGCTCCGGAGACCCTGTTCGCGGACACGCCCTGACCGCGCCGTTCACGCTCCGCCCGTCGACCACCGGCCCCGCCACCGGAACGCGCGACATCCACGAAGCCTTCCTCGGCCTCGCCACCTGCCTCATCACCCATCGCCACGTCCAACGCCTTTGTGAGGAGTCCAAAAGAGACGGAGGGGCGTAACCATTGGCGGATGTGAGGGTGCTGGCGGGCGGCGAGGCTGCTGGCATGTCCCTACACCACACGCCCGCCCCCGAGGGCGGCGCGCAAGAAGAAACTGTCCGGCTCCCGCGCGGAATCTGGTTTCCCGGACGCTTCATCGGTGGGACGGCTTGCATCCTTGCTCCTGTCGTCTGGTGCGTCGGGCTGCTCCTGCGCTACCTAGCCGTGCGCACGGCGGGTTTCACGCCGGAGCAGTTGGCGTGGTACGAGAGCCAGCCGTTCCCCGCCTACGGCCAGCTCGCTGTCTTCCAGGCCAGCCCCGGCCTGACCACCGCAGGCTACGGATGCTTCGCCGCAGGCGCCGTCCTGCTGTGTATCGCCTTCGTCGCCCTCGCCGCGATCGTCGCCGTGCGCGCCCCGAGACTCGCCTGCACCGGCGGCACGCTCGTCGTGATCGGCCTGTTCTGCCGCCTGTACTGGGCCGGGGTGGACCACACCGCCTTCCAGCTGATCGAACCGCTGGGGCTGGAGCGGGCCACCCAGTTGGTGATGGCCGACTACACGGACATCTCCTACGGGCCCCTGCGGGTGCCCATCACAGCCGCTTTCGCCCTGTACGCCGGCACGGCGGTGCTCGCCATCGGGGCTTTCCGGTCGGGAACCTTCGGTACGGGGCGGCTGGTGCTGTTCCTCCTCGGGGGATCGCTGTGGACCGGCGCGCTCAAGGAGAGCGGGCTTCTCGACGTCGTCCTGTCCGCCGGTCTGTGCGCGGTGTTCGTCCCTCTCGGTATCCGAGTGCTCCGGGACACCGTGCCTGAGCTGCGCAGCCGGGGGGTGCTCGCGCCCGGGCGCAGGCCGTTGAGGATCCTGAGCTGGTGACACAACCATCATGCGTGGCAGGGGCGTTGGCGAGGCAGAGTAGTCCGGTCCGTCGTCGGCTGCGGGCCTGGTCGCTTCCCGTCGTCGCGTTCGGCGGCGCGTTCTTTCCGGCCGCACTGCCCGGTGCGTACGTGCCCGCATGGCCGGTGCTCGCCTCGGTGCCCGGCCCGGTCGTGGCCGCGGTAGCGGGGCTGCTGGCGGCGGTGGCAGTCCGGACCGCGTCGGAGCGGCCGTGGCTGCTGTTTCTGCTCGCAGGCGTCGACTCCGTGGTCAGGCCGCCGGGGCTGCTGGTATCGGTGGCCTCCTATGTGGCCGCGACCTCGTACCGACGGCCTCGTCACCTGGTGTTCTTCACGGTGGTCGCGAGCCTGCTGGTGGCGGTGCCCCGGCCGGGAGTGGAGGCGGTGTCGGCGCTTGGCGGTGTGGCGCTGTTCGTCTGGCTGCCCGTCGTGGGCGGGTTGTGGCGGGGTGCCCGGGCGCTGGTGGTGGCCGAGCTGCGCGAGCGGGCTGAACGGCTGGAGCGGGAGCAGGCCGTACGGACCGAGCAGGCCCGCGCGCAGGAACGTGCCCGCATCGCCCGAGACATGCACGACGTCGTGGCCCACCGCGTCTCCCTGATGGTGCTGCGCGCCGGAGCCCTGGAGATCAGCACCACCGACGAGAGGGCCGCGCAGGAGGCGGAGCTCATTCGCACCACGGGAAGGGAGGCGCTCGCTCAACTCCGCTCAGTTCTAGGTGTCTTGACGGAAGCAGAGGCAGCCGACTCGTTCCTGCCGCAGCCGACGCTCGCCGACCTCGAACGGCTGCTGGAGCAGTCCAGGTCGGCGGGTATCCCCGTCGAGCGGCAGGACGAGGGCACTGTGCGCGACGTCCCCGCCATGGTCGAGCACACCGCCTACCGGGTCGTTCAGGAAGCGCTCACCAATGTCCACAAGCACGCCGTCCGGCCCACGGTCCGGGTGGCGGTACGGCACCTGCCGTCGGCGTTGGAGGTCAAAGTAACGAATACCACAGTGCACGTTCCCGCTCCTCCGCTGCCCGGCAGCGGCCTGGGGCTCGTGGGGCTGCGGGAGCGCGTCGAACTCCTCGGCGGGCAGTTCGCGGCTGCCCCCGAACCCGCCGGAGGGTTCGCTGTCACTGCGAGACTGCCGACATGACCCGGACCTCCCGCCCCATCCGCACTCTGGTAGTCGACGACGAAGCCCTCGTCCGGACCGGCCTGCGCATGATCCTCGAAGCCGCCGGGAACATCGAGGTGGTCGCCGAGGCCGACTCCGGAACCGCTGCCGTCGACGCGGTCGCGCGCCACCGGCCGCACGTCGTCCTGATGGATGTACGTATGCCCGGCATCGACGGCGTGGGCGCACTAACGGAGATCAACCGGCTGCCCGACCCGCCGGCCGTGATCATGCTGACGACGTTCGACCGCGACGAGTACGTCCACGGCGCCCTGCGCGCAAGGGCCGCTGGGTTCCTGTTGAAGGACACCGCACCGCGCGACCTCATCGCCGCCGTCCGTGCGGTCGCCGAGGGCAGCGCGATGCTCGCGCCGACGGTCACGAGGCGTCTGATCGATGCCTACGCCGGACAGCGTTCCGCCGACTTCGTCGCAGCCAGGCAGCGTCTGTCGGTCCTGACTGACCGCGAGCGAAGGGTAGTCAGCGCTGTTGCCCGCGGGCTGGCCAACGCGGAGGTTGCCCGTGAGCTGGGGATGGCGGAGACCACCGTCAAAGTCCATGTGAGCCGGTCGCTCACCAAACTCGGCCTGTCCAACCGGGTGCAGATCGCCCTCCTCGTCCGCGACGCGGGTGGTCCGGGGGCTGAGTCTCGGGGTTGAGGGGCGAGTTTCCCACTTTCTCACGCCCGGACCTACGAGCACCCGGACGATCGCTGCCGATCGCGCGTCTTTGCTGGTGAAGTCTTGGGCGTAGGACAGTTCTTCGGCCGGGATGCGCTGGTAGCGTTCCACCTTCCCGTTGTGGCGGGGTGTGTAGGGCTTGGTCTTCTGGTGGCGGGTCTGGTTGCCGACGGTCCGGGCGAAGCCGCCGGATCAGTAGCAGGCGCCGTTATCGGTGACGATCGATCCTGTTGATGTGGTTGATGCCGTGGGTGGCAGCCAAAGCCTCGCACGGGCGAGGAACGCCGCCGCGGTGGAACCCTTCTCGTCGTGCAGGGGTTCGGAGTAGGCGAGCAGGGAGTGGCGTCGACGACGGAGTGCAGGTAGATGTAGCCGTGCTCCGCGCCGGCCGTCTTCGCCCGTGCCATCACCTTGGCCTGGTCGCTGTTTCGGCCGTGAACCCGCCAGCCTCCGCCGTCGGGGATCCGGCCGACCCTCTTCACGTCCAGGTGGACGATGTGCCCGGGCCGGCAGGCAATGATCTTTCCTGGCTTGTGGTTGGTGCCGCCGCTGGGGGCGATGAACCGTCGTCGACCCAGCCCGAGCCGGCTCAGGTGGCGGATGACCGTGCGTCGGTCGACGACGATGCCCAGTCGGCGAGTTCGTCGGTGATCCGTCGGGCGGTCCGCTTGTGCTCACGCCGCTTTGCCTCGGCCTGTTGGATCACCTCGGGCGGTGTCTCGGTCGGGCTGCTGTGCGGCGTCGAAGGGCGGCCCTGAAGACCGGCTTCGCCGTATCGCCGTCATCGGTTCACCCTCACTTGGACGCGCACGCACGCGAGATTCCCATCTCGGCTGCTACGTGAGCGATCGGTCGGATGCGACACCGAGCGATCAGGCGGCGCCGCCCCTCGGGACTGAGCGGGGCGTTGCGATGCACCATGAGCACATCCATGCTCGTCGGTGACAGCGTTACGCCGTGGTCGGACGGTTGCGCTGCCTCTCGCACAGCTCCCAGATGGTGTTGCGGGTGGTGTCGTCCAGGACGGCATCGGGCCACGGGGTTCGCTTGGCCTTGCTGTTGAAGTAGGCGCCGTTCGTTTTGCGCTCCTCGGGGCTGGAGGCGAGGTACACGCTGGAGCGCGTGGCCCTCAGCAGCGCCCGGCGGCCGTAGACGACCGGCATCGTCAGCCGCAGCAACGGGACGATCGGGCGAGCCAGTGGCGGATAGGTGCCGACGGTGAGGTTCTTGTTCATCGAGGTGTAGGCGTGTCCGGGGTAGGCGACGTTCAGCGTTACCGGTGTGGCCGCAAGTTCCTGGGCGAAGCGGTAGCTCATCGCCATCTGCGCCAGCTTGGTCTGGTTGTAGAACGACAGGCCGACATAGGACTTCTCGCCCTGCAGGTTGTTGAGGTCGATGTGCCCCCGGGGGATGCCGCCGGTGATGTTGATGACCCGGGCCTGCCCGGACGCGGTCAGGGCCGGCATCAGCCAGTGGGTGAGGCAGAACGGCGCGACCACGTTGACCGCGAACGCGGTCTCGATGCCGTCCTCGGTCACCTCGCGGTGGGATCGGGTTGCTCCGGCGTTGTTGATCAGCACGTCCACGCCGCCGGTCCGGCCGGTGGCCTCCTGGGCGAGGCGACGGACGTCGCGCAGCCGGGACATGTCGGCCGTGATCGCCGTGACGTCGTCGTTCCCGCTGGTGTGACGAAGATCCGCCACAGCAGCGTCGGCGCGGTACTTGTCCCGTCCGACGAGTATCACGCTCGCGCCGAGCGCGGCCAACTGTCGCGCGGTCTCCTTGCCGATGCCACCCGTGCTGCCGGTCACCAGGACGGTCTTGCCTTCCACTGCCACCACCTCACTCGCATCTGTCACTTGGTGACATGATAGTCATCGAATGATGCAAAGTAGACTGGGCGCATGAAAGAGGGACTGCGCGAACGCACCCGCCGAGCAGTGCGGGCGGAGCTCGCCAAGGTGGCCATCGACCTTTTCGCCCGCCAGGGCTTCGACGAGACGACCGTCGAGGACATCGCCCGAGTGGCCGGCATGACCAAGCGCAGCTTCTTCCGTTACTTCCCGACCAAGGAAGACGTCGTCTTCGACGGCATTGACCTCACCGGAGAGAGCGTCGTCGCCGACATCGCAATGCGACCAGCGGGCGAAGGGCCGTGGGAGTGCCTGCGCCAGGTCCTGCAGGCTTGGCAGGAAGAGATCCACGCCAGTGAGCAGGCGCTCGCAACCATCCGCCTGATCGAGGCAACGCCCGCACTGGCCGGGCGACTCCACCAACGCAGAACCGAATGGCGCAGGCGAGTCAGCGACGCGCTCCGAGATCGGCCAGGGACCGACCTCGACCCGTACACCGCGGATCTGCTCACCAACGCCGCCACGGCTGTACTCGACGCTGTATCCAGCCAGTGGGCCCGATCAGACGGGAACGCGGACCGCCCAGCCCTGCTGGACCAGGGGTTCAATCAGGTCCACGTTGATCTCAGCCCGCGGCAGGTGTGACGCGCCCCCCCCGTCACCAACGTCCTGCCCCACAACAGCTAGGCGGTTTCGTTTGGATCACCGGACGGACCAGAGGAGGATGCCTGCGATGTGGAGGCCGGCCAGGTAGATGGTGGCAGTCTTCTCGTAGCGGGCGGCGATTCCTCGCCACTACTTCAATCGGTTGATGCACCGCTCGACGGTGTTGCGTTGCTTGTAAATCTCGCGATCGAAGGCCGGTGGCCTGCCTCCTCGGCTGCCTCGACGTGAGACCGCCGCGGGAGCGGCCGATGGCATGGTCGCCGGGTTCGCCGACCGGGACCCGCTTTTTCGGGCCCCGGCCGCGTGCTGATGGGCCCGCACGACCGTGGAGTCGACCGAGAGGGCCCAGTTGAGGTCCTCGTCCGCTCGGCCTGGGCCACCAGGGCGGTGAACACCCGCTCCCAGGTACCGTCGATGGCCCACATGCGCAGCCGGTTGTAGACACCTCGCCAGTTGCCGTACTTCTCCGGCAGGTGAACCCATTGCGTGCCGGTCTGGAACTTCTAGGCGATCGCCTCGATTTTCGGTGTCCGGTCCGGAAGCAACGGCTCGATCCGCGCCCACTGCGCATCAGTCGACGGCACAAGCAGACCAACGACCGACTGATCCAAACGAACTGCCCAGGTCCACAGCCTTTGACAGTTACGCGATGGGCAGGGTCACCACGAAAGCCGGCTCCCCGGACGGGTCATTCGTCCCGTAGTAACTGACCGTCCCGCCCTTCGCGGCGACGTCGAGGACGAGCACCCCTATGACGGACTGGCCAGGCACATATGTCCTGTCTAGCGCCGGACCACCGACGCTTTCCAGCGTCGTGGCGTCCTGCGCTGCGTGGTTGGCGTCCTGCCACTTCATCATGCCGTAAGTTGTAATTTTCGCTGGAGCATCGCCGACGTTCTCCAGCATGAGCGTCAGTGTGAGGTACTGACCGTGCTCCGGCTCGTTCGTCTTGTCAAATTCCGCCAGTGTCAGGGCTTTCGCATCATCGAGCTCCGTCGGTGTCATGTACTTCACATCGAGGACTCTGACGCTCATCTTCGTCGTTACCTTGTAGTTCTCCCCGTACTCATCGGTTTCCCCGACGCTGAACGTCCTGTGTCCGCTAGCGAGGCCCAAGCTTGGCCCAGGGGTGGGCGTATGCCCCTCTTCCGACGGCTCCTGAGCGGGCTCGTCGACGGCAGCTTCCGCTGCGGAGGACTTCTGCGGAGCGGCCCCCTCGTCGGAGTCGCTTACTCCACAGCCCGTCAGCAGAACTACGGACAGGACGACGGCTGGTACCACGGCACGGCGAATGTAGGCGCGCACAGCGCATCCCCCCATGACTCAGTGGCCCTTCCTGGCCACACAAAGACCACAGCGTAAGGCAAAGGTGTAGGACGAGGAGGGGCTATGTCGTGGCAAGGAAGCACACGTAGCAGCCTACTTCCGAAGAACTGGCCCTTCGACGCCGTGTCCTGCAGAGCGGTAAACACTCGCGCCCAGGTGTCGTCAGCCGGTCGTAGACACCTCGCCAGTTGCCGTACTCCGCCAGGTGAACCCATTGCGTGCCGGTCTGGAACTTCTAGGCGATCGCCTCGCTCACCACACGATAATCGCGCCAGCGGCCACCCCGCTTCGGTGTCCGGTCCGAGAGCAACAGCTCGATCCGCGCCCACTGCGCATCAGCCAACGGCACACCCAGACTAACGATCGACTGATCCAAACGAAAGGCCCTAGACGTCAGCCAGAGGCGTCTTGTGCGGCGGCCCGGGCTCGGGTGAGGGCCGGGCGGTAGGATCCGGTCCCCGTTCTGGATGAGGTTGCCGCCGCAGCGTCGGCGGCCTGTTCTGTCACCTCGCGGTGGCGTCTGCACGTAGCCATGGCATTTCTCCCTCGACGGCAAAGTGGTCGGCCGGCCGCCTCGACCGCAGCAACTAGGCCGTTTCGTTTGGATCTTGCAGGGCTTGTCATACTTCCCGAGTGGAGATGCAAGCCGAGGAGGCAGCGCGGCGTTGGCTGGCTGATCAGGGTGTCAGTCAGGTGCGCGACGGGTGGGTGAGCGACGAGAAGCCGGACGCGTTGCTCACCACCAACGAGGTAGCGCACTCCTGGGCCGGTGATGTGTTCACCGAAGACCTGGATGCAGCCGGCCAGGTGAGGTTGGCTTTCGGGCTGCTGGACCTCCTCGACGAGTACTGGGTCACGCGCGAGATCCGGTTCGCGAACGAGGGTGCGGAGGGTCCCCTGCCGGCCGACGTGATGTGGGACGGCTACCGTCAGCGACTGGAGGCGGACCGGGACTCTGAGGCCGTCACCTACTCGCTGTGGGTGGACTGGTTCGAGGACCACGCCACTTCCGCGACGGCCTTCGCCGAGGTTCTCGGCAACGACATCGACCGGATAGTGGCCGAGCGATCGGAGGCCCTGCTCCGCCGAGCCCGTCGGGTTCTGGAGTGTTCGGGCCCGGTGCGCTGGACGGTGAAGGAGCTGACGTACCGCACCGCCATGCGACTTCCTGCCCTGCACTCGGCCGTCTTCCGCGGCCTCCTGGCGAGCTTCCACGACGTCTACGGCGACCTGGAGCCGACTGTCGCACTGACCTTCCTCGGCCAGCTGGATCTCCCCACGAACACCCAGCACCTTGCCGAACTGCGCCACGTACTTGCCGCCGGGCACAAGAACCACTACCGCAGCCCTGGCGCCTGGGACGATGCGCTTCGCTCCTGCTCCTGAGCCGTTGGCCTGGCAGACCAAAGAAAGATGCCAGCGACGTAGAGTCCGGCCAGGTAGATGGTTGCGGTCTTCTCGTAGCGGGTGGCTATGCCCCGAAACTGCTTCAAGCGGTTGATGCAGCGTTCGACGGTGTTGCGCTGCTTGTACGCCTCGCGGTCGAAGGCGGGTGGCCTACCGCCCTGGCTGCCGCGCCGCAGCCGGTGGCCGCGTTGATCGGCCGGAACGGGGATGACCGCCCGGATTTTGCGCTTGCGCAGGTGCTCGCGGATCGCGCGTGAAGAGTACGCCTTATCGGCCAGGACCACGTCCGGCCTGGTACGGGGACGTCCTCGCTGCCGAGGGACGCGGAGGCGGGCCATGACATGAGCGAAGACGGGCGCGTCACCGGCCTGTCCGGCGGTGAGCACGAAGGCCAGTGGCCGACAGTGAGCATCAGAGGCGAGGTGGATTTTCGTGGTCAGTCCACCACGAGACCGGCCGATGGCATTGTCATCGGGCTCGCCGGCCGGGCCCTTTTTGCGGGCCCCGGCTGCGTGCTGGTGCGCGCGCACGACAGTGGAGTCGACCGAGACGGTCCACCTGAGGTCTTCCTCGGCATCGGCCTGCGCGATGAGCGCGGTGAACACCCGCTCCCAGCTGCCGTCGATGGCCCACATCCGCAGCCTGTTGTAGACGCCCCTCCAGTTCCCGTACTTCTCGGGCAGGTGGACCCACTGTGATCCAGTCTGGAACTTCCAGGCGATCGCATCGATCACCTCACGGCGATCCCGCCACCGGCCACCCCGCTTCGGAGTCCCATCGGGGAGTAACGGCTCGATCCGCGCCCACTGCGCGTCGGTCAACGGCACACCCGGATCAACGATCGGCTGATCCAAACGAAACCGCCTAGTCGAGGGCTGGGACCGACGGCAGCGGCCGGTTGTCGGGCGGCAGAGGAGCCGGGCTCCGTTCGGTCAGGAACGTCACACTCGCCTGGTCCGGCTCCGAATCTGCCGTCGTGGCAGGCGCATCGGCGGCCTCGGGGCCTTGTGGGCTTCCAGTGCGACCGCGTCCGCGGTCAGGGCACCGGCCCGGAGGGCGGGGGCGAGCCCGGTCACCAGGCACTCGTGATGAAGATGCCGTCCCAGCAGCAGGACCTCGATCAGAGCGCGGGTGCCGTCCCGGTCACCATGACGTCTTGCAGGCAGCCGCCCACCAGGCGTCATGGAGGGGCCAACTTGCCTGCAGAGCGGGTCTGTTCCAGCGCGGACGCACCGGGAAAGGCGCCAGGCGTGGGGACCAGTGCCTCCAGGCCGGACGACTCATACATGCCTCCGCTGTTCCGCTGTTCGCTGCTTGCCCGAACTGGCAGCCGAGGTGCCCCCCGAACGGCGCGAGACGCTGCTCTTCAACGTCGACAGAGCCAGGCGCGTCCGATGAAGATCTTGGGCCAGCCGCCCAACGACTCGTTGGGTGGCGATGGCGACACGCCCCCCTGCCGAGCCGCCTCCGCATTCCGGCTCACACCCGTTTTTGTATGCAAGTTCACCTCCGGCAAAAACTGGCAGAACGCCGTCAAGTCGATGGTCGTCACGGACGGTGAAGGACGCGTGCTGTGGTGCAGCCCAGCACGGCCCGCAAGCTGCGCGGACCTCACTCACGCCCGCCGGTCAGGGCTGGTCAGGCTCTTGGCCGGCGGGCTCGCGGGGAGTCACGATCAAGGTGTCGGCCGGAGGCTGTGAAGCCGGATGAATCGTGGGTTACTGGCCGTCCACCGCGCCGTCCCCCGGAGGCGAAGCCGCAGCGCTCGCGTCGGGTTGCCCGCGCTTGATGGCCGCGTCCACCGCCGCACCGATGCGGCGCAGTGCCGCCAGCTCCTGAGGACCGAGATCATCGATCAGGTACTCGCGGACTGCGGCGACGTGTCCCGGCGCCGCCGCCACCACTACGTCGCAACCGGCCTCGGTCAGCGTCGCGGTGGTGCGCCTTCCGGAACCGGGGATCCGCTTCCGTGCGAGCAGTTCGCGCTTCTCGAGCCGACCGACGACATGGGACAGCCTCGACAGCGACGCCGCCGTTCGCGCGGCCAGGGCGCTCATCTGCATGGTGCGATCCGGCTGCTCGGAGAGGACCGAGAGCACCATGTACTCGAAGAAGGTCAGCTGAGCCTCGCGCTGCATGCGCGCATCCAGCGCGGCCGGCAGGCTGATCATGATCGCGGAGTTGGCCAGCCACGCCGCCAGCTCGTCGCCGTTCAGCCATCGCGTCCCGGCAACCGGACCGGTGGACGCCCCCGAGCCGGAGCCTTCGTCGGCACGAGCCGTCGCCTCGGATGTCGGTTCGTTCCGTGGACGCCGACGGCGCCGGCCGTTCGTGTCATCTGCCGTCCTCGCCATGAGGCCATCCTAGACCCACTTATTGACGCGTCAAGTTCGGAGGAGTAGAACTTGACGCGTCAAGTTCGCTCTGCGGCGCTGAGGCCCGCCCCACACGGAATGGACAACAGATGCAGTCCACGTCGCTCGGCAGGCTCGATGTCCCGCGCATCGGCCTGGGTGTCATGGGGATGTCGGCCTTTTACACCGGCGCCGGCCGGGACGAAGCCGAGTCGATCCGCACCATTCGTCGCGCCGTCGACCTCGGTGTCACCCATCTGGACACCGCCGAGGTGTACGGCCCCTACATCAACGAGGAACTGCTGGGTCGCGCGATCAAGGGCCGCCGGGACGAAGTCGTCCTCGCCACCAAGTTCGGCCTCGTCTCCCACACCGGCCGGCCGGGCCCGGACAGCACCCCCGCCAACGTTCACACGGCTGTCGACGGCTCACTGCGGCGGCTCGGAACCGACCGCATCGACCTCTACTACCAGCACCGGGTCGACCCCAATACTCCCGTCGAGGAGACGGTGGGGGCGCTGAGCGAGCTGGTGGAGGCGGGCAAGGTCCTCCACATCGGGCTGTCGGAGGCGGCAGCGGCGACCGTCCGCCGGGCCCATGCCGTCCATCCCGTGGCCGCCGTCCAGAGCGAGTACTCGCTGTGGACGCGGGACCCGGAGGCCGAGGTGCTGCCAACACTGCGTGAGCTCGGCATCGGACTGGTTCCCTACGCACCGCTGGGACACGGCTTTCTCACCGGTGACATCCGCACCCTGGACGGCCTGGACGCCGCCGACTGGCGTCGCTCCAATCCCCGGTTCACCGGCGACAACCTCACGCGCAACCTGCGCATCGTCGACGAGGTACGCGAGGTCGCCGACGAGGTCGGGGCCACGCCCGCGCAGGTCGCTCTGGCCTGGCTGCTCGCGCAAGGAGACGGCATCGCGCCCATTCCGGGGACGACACGCATCGACCGCCTCAAGGAGAACAGCGCCGCCGACGGCATCCGACTCACCCCGGGCCAGATCGCCCGCCTGAACAACCTCACACCGGCGTCCGGCGAACGCCATGCCGAGCCCGACATGGCCGCCGTCGACCAGTGAGTCAAGCGCGCACGTACCGATTTGCCCCGCGCACCACACCACGTCCTGCTTCAGCGAAAGAAACGGAACACCACATCATGTCAAGCAATCTCATCCGGGTCGGCATCATCGGCGCGGACACGAAGGCGAGCTGGGCGGGCGCCTCGCACATACCAGCGCTGGCGGCCCAGCCCGACTTCCACCTGGCCGGTGTGGCGACGCGCCACGAGGAGAGCGCGCGCGGCGCTGCCGAGGCGTTCGGCGCCGAGCGTTGGTTCGCGGACCCCTACGCGCTCATCGGTGACCCTTCGATCGACCTCGTCACCGTCGCGGTGAAGGTCCCGGCTCACCGCGAGCTCGTCCTGGCGGCCCTCGCGGCGAACAAGGCCGTGTACGCGGAGTCGCCGCTGGGCGCGACCGTCGCGCAGACGGAAGAGATGGCTGAGGCGGCCGGCTCACTGCACACCGCGATCGGCCTGCAGGGCCGGCTCAACCCCTCGGTACGCCGCGCGTCGGAGATCATCGCCGAGGGCCGGCTCGGGCGGCTGCTCTCGGCGCGAGTCGCCGCGACGACCTTCGGCAACGGCCCGGAGTCGGTGAGCGCGTACGAGTACTTCGACAAGGCAGCGTCCGGAGCCGGTTTCCTCACCATCGCCGCGGGCCACGTCCTGGATGTGGTCGAGGCCGTTCTCGGCGACATCACCGAGATCGACGCCCGCACCGAACTCCTCTGGCCCCAGGTGAAGTTGGTCGACACCGGCGCGATGTCCGTCCGCGAGGTCCCGGATCACCTCGACGCCATCGCCAAGACCTCTTCGGGGGCGCCGGTCGGGGTGCAGATCCTGGCGGGCGTGCCCGCACCCGACGCCCACTTCAGTCTGGAGGTACGCGGATCGGAGGGCTGGCTGAAGCTGACGGGCGACCACCCCGCGGGCGTTCAGGTCGGCGACCTCACCCTCTCGTCGAGCGTCGACTTCACCGCGCCCGACCGCCCGGTCGCCACCGGCGCGGGACCCACCGCCGCCGACATCTGGACGGGCGCTTCCATCAACGTCGGCGAGGTCTACGCCAGCCTGGCCCGCGACATCACGAACGGCACCCACCACACCCCGGGATTCCAGCACGCCGCCCACAACAGCCGTCTCATCGCCCGAGTCGAACAAGCCGCCCGGACCGGCGTCCGGCAGTGACCCGCCGCACCTCGCGACACCGTGCCTCACTGCCGTGACGGATACGGCGACCGATCCGCGGGCACGGGCGGCCGACATAGGTTCGGACTCGCTGAAGGGTTCCTGAGGCCCACCCCCCGATCAGAGAGTCGCTGATGATGT
Organism: Streptomyces rubrogriseus; assembly: GCF_027947575.1. Taxonomy (NCBI): domain Bacteria; kingdom Bacillati; phylum Actinomycetota; class Actinomycetes; order Kitasatosporales; family Streptomycetaceae; genus Streptomyces; species Streptomyces rubrogriseus. The sequence continues at coordinate 4,368,646 of NZ_CP116256.1, forward strand.
CAGTCCCTCGTCCTCGTCACCATGGCCCTCGCGGCGCTTCGCGGCAGGCTCACGGCGTATGACCACCTCCGCGCGCGCCGCTGTTCTCGAAGCGCAGGACGGGCCCTTCGAGTTCCGCGACATTGAGATCGAGGACCCGCGGTCCGACGAGGTACTCGTTCGCATGGTCGCGACCGGAATATGCGCGACCGACGCTCACGTGCGGGCACAGCGCATGGCAACGCCGCTGCCGGTGGTGCTGGGGCACGAGGGAGGAGGAGTCGTCGAACGCGTGGGGGCCGCTGTCACCACCGTCGAGCCCGGTGACCACGTCGTCCTCTCCTATCACTCGTGCGGCCGCTGCAAGCCGTGCTTGTCCTCGCACGCGGCCTACTGCGACAACGTCTGGGCGGCCAACTTCGCAGGTGCCCGCCTGGACGGCTCGAACGGTCTCCACGTCGCCCACGGTGCTGAGCCGCACGGTCACTTCTTCGGCCAGTCCTCGTTCGCCACCCACGCCCTGACGCACCAACGGAACACGATCAAGGTCCCCCGCGATCTGCCCCTCGACGTCATGGCTCCGCTGGGGTGCGGGCTGCAGACGGGCGCGGGGGCCGTACTCAAGGCCCTCGCCGTGCCGGCGGGAGCGTCCTTCGCGGTCTTCGGTGTGGGAGCGGTGGGCCTGGCGGCGGTCATGGCGGCACATGTCGCGGGTGCCACCACCATCGTCGCCGTCGACGTCGACGCCGGCCGCCTCGATCTGGCCCGCGATCTCGGAGCGACGCACCTCGTGGACCCCGGCCGGGTCGAGGATCTGACCGGCGCGCTCCGCGCCGTCGACGAACGCGGTCTGGAGTACGTGCTCGACACCAGCGGCCGCGCGGAGAACCTCGACGCCGGGGTCGGCGCCCTGGCCCCGATGGGACGATTCGGCTTCGTGGCGTTCCACGAAGGAGCGGGCGCCGTGCTCGACGCCGGCCGGCTCACGCTCGGCCAGTCGCTTCAGGGCATCATCCAAGGCGACGCCGTCTCGTCGCTCGTGATCAACGACCTTGCCCAGCTCTATCGAGCGGGCCGGTTCCCCATCGACCGACTGCTGTCCTTCTACGACTTCGCCGATATCAACACCGCGTTCGAGGACGCGGGCTCAGGCCGCGTCACCAAGGCGGTCCTTCGATTCACGTCACCGGGATAGCCCACCCGTTCCACAGCTTCCCAAGAACACAGAAAGGCGTCCCGTCGATGTGCCAGAGCAGTCAGAAACCCATCAGGGTCGAAGAAACCCCGAGCTTCTACGGGATCGAACCTTATGGGTTCCCCCGCGCGGGGGCGGACGACCCGTTGGACCCCGCGGACTATTACCCCCCGTATTTCCAGAGCGAGCACTTCCAGAAGTACGGCTACCACGTGGAAGAACTGCGCGGCGGCTTCTACTGGGTCACCAGTGCCGGCTACGACGCCGCGTTCGTGGTGACCGAGGAGGGCGTGGTCGCGATCGACGCGCCCCCGACGCTGGGCGAGAACATGCTGGCGGCGATCGAGGACGTCACCGACCGACCGGTGACCCACGTCATCTACAGCCACTGGCACGCCGATCACATCGGCGCGGCCTCCGTGTTCGGTCCCGACGTCGAGATCGTCGCCCACCGCATCACCAAGGAACTCCTGGAGCGCTTCCCCGACCCGAAGCGTCCCCTGCCGACGAGGACGTTCGACGACGAACTCGTCCTCGAAGTGGGCGGCGTGAGCCTGCAGCTCTCCTACAAGGGGGAGAACCACTGCCCCGGCAACATCTTCATCTACGCACCGCGGCAGAAGGTGCTCACGGCCGTGGACATCGTCAGTCCGGGAAGCGTCACGTTCATGCACTGCGACGCCTCGCAGAACATCTCCGGCTGGTACGAGGCTCAGTCCCGGATCCTCGAATACGACTTCGACTACTTCGTCGGCGGGCACCACATGCATTACGGCACCTACGAGCAGGTGAAGCTGTGCGTGGAGTACTTCGCCGACGTGCTCGAGGGGGCGACTGCGGCGGTCGAGCGGTTCAGCCGCTCGGATGCGCTCGTCGACATAGTGACCGGCACCGGCTGGGACAGGATCTTCGTCGGTACCGAGAACTGGATCAGCTCCATGGCGAACTACACCACCCGCCACGTCCTCGAGAAGGAGACGAGCGACGGCCGGCTCTGGTGGGAACGGCTGGCAGGAGCCACCACCCAGACCAAGTACCACGCGTACACCGTGCTGGAATCGATCCGCCTCGAACGGCCCCGGCCCGACTACCGCCTGCGGGGCGAGAATCCTCCGGTCTTCCTGACCTGACACCGTTCTGAACGGTGCGAGCAAACCTTGTATACGAGAAGGATCATCATGAAAGCCGTCGTCATCACCTCGTTCGGCGAACCCTCCGTGTTGCGGGTTGCGGAGGCTCCGCGACCGGTGCCGGGTCGGGGTCAGGTACTGGTGCGGGTTCACGCCGCCGGGGTGAACCCCGCGGAGATCCAGGCACGCGCCGGAGCGTTCGGCCTGCGTGCTCCCGCCATCCTCGGATTCGAGTTCGCCGGCGTCGTCGAGGCGGTCGGCCCGGGCGTCGACGAGGACGTGGTCGGCAACCGCGTCGCGGGCTGGCCGGACTCCGCCACCCAGGGCTCCTACGCCGAGTACACGGTCAGCAGCAACTTCGCGACGATCCCCGACGGCGTTTCCTTCGAGGAGGCCGCGGCCACTGTCATCGGCGCCGACAACGCGGCGAGGGCTCTCGGCCTTCTGAACATTCGCCCGGGTGAAACGCTCGTGGTCACCGGCGCGAGCGGTGCTCTGGGCAGCGCAGCCGTGCAGTTCGCGCGACAGCGCGGTGTGACGGCGATCGGCGTCGCCGGGACTGCCAACGCCGACTTCGTCAGGAGTCTCGGGGCGACCCCTGTCGCCCACGGCCCGGGCCTGGTCGATGGCATCCGTGCCGCCGCTCCGGGCGGGGTCGATGCCGCGCTCGACACCGTCGGCAACGGGCTCGTTCCCGCCCTCGTCGATCTTCTCGGCGGCCCCGGCCGGATCGTGACGCTCGCCGACCCCGATGCCGCACAACACGGCGTCGTATTCAGCCCCGGAGGCAGCTGGAACCGCGACCGCGGCCCTGTCCAGGAAGCCCTGAATCTGATCGCCGCCGGCGCATGGACCGCACGCATCGGCCGGAGCTTCCCACTCGACGAGGCCGCCGACGCTCATCGCCTCGTCGCCACGGGCCACACCCACGGCAAAGTCATCCTCCTTCCCTGACTCGGCCGACCGACCATTTCAACCACGACAACAAACAACTGGAGAATCCGAAATGCCTGCAGTCCTCGTCCATGGTGTACCTGATACCCACCGGCTTTGGGACACCGTCCGTTCCCATCTTCAGCGCGAAGATGTTTTGACGATCGATCTCCCCGGGTTTGGCGTACCCCTGCCAGAGGGATTCACGTCGACGAAGGAAGAGTATCTCGATTGGCTCATTGAGAGGATCGAGGAAATCGGCGAACCCGTCGACCTGGTCGGTCATGACTGGGGGTCTCTACTCACGGGCCGTCTCGCGTCTGTCCGACCGGAACTGGTGCGGACATGGACAGGCATCAGCGGTCCCATCGATCCGGAGTATCCGTGGCACTATCTTGCCAAGATCTGGCAGACGCCGGGCGAGGGCGAGCAGTGGATGGCGGACCTCGACCTCGAGGAGTTCGCGGCAAGCCTCAACGAGGCGCAGATGCCGCGCGACGCGGCAGACGAAGCGGTCCGGCACATCGATGCCACGATGAAGGCAAGCATTCTCGCCCTTTACCGTTCGGCGATCGAGGTCGGGGCGGAGTGGAAGCCGGGTCTGAGCAAGGTGACCGCACCAGCGCTAGTGATCTGGGGCCTGGACGATCCGTTCCTTCCTCACCGCTTCGCCGACGAGCTCGGTAATGCCACACGCGCACGTGCCGTCTTCAAGCTGCGCAGCTCGCACTGGCCGATGATAGAGCGTCCGGCCGATGTCGCGCGCGAACTTGAGGCCCACTGGGCTCACGTGTAAAACCTGCGCTTGGGTCACTCGGGCTCACCATGGCGAACGGCAGTAATTGCTCGCTCGCCGTGGTGAGCCCGAGTGACCACGCATGTGTCCGCAAGCGATTCTTCGTGACGCAGCCCGGAGAGCGTTGCCGGGCTGCACAAGGCAGGAGCATCCTGATGACGAATTCAGCACATACCCGGATCGGCGTCGGCCTTGTCGGGGCCAGTACCGATTGGGGTTGGGGCGCAATTGCTCACGTCCCGGCGCTGCAGGCGCTCGACGCGTTCCAGATCCGCGCCGTCAGTACGACTCGTATGGAGAGCGCGAACGCGACCGCTCGTCGGCTGGGCGTCGATCTCGCCTTCGACACACATGAGGCTCTGGTCGAGCGACCGGAGGTCGACCTGGTGGTGGTTGCGGTCAAGGTGCCGGAGCACAAGCGGATTGTTTCCGACGCGCTGGCCGCGGGCAAGATGGTTTATTGCGAATGGCCGCTCGCAAGAAACCTGTCGGAGGCCGAAGCGCTGGAGGGGTTTGCCCGCGAGCGGGGGCTGCGGACGGTTGTCGGGTTGCAGGGCGGCCTGCATCCGCCGATCCTCTTCCTTCGCGACCTCATCGCGCAGGGCGTGATCGGCAAGCCGCTCAGCACGAGCATCCGAGCGCATTTGTCCGACGCCATGTGGGTCGGCCGGTATGACCCGCCGGTCGAGTACATGGCTGACGCAAAGCATGGCGCCACGCTTCTGAGCATCATGCTCGGCCACGGGCTCGAACCGCTCGCCCGCGTGCTCGGCACGTTCGAGAGTCTGTCCGCCGTCGTCGCCAATCAGCGCGGTGACGGCGTCCGCCTCTCCGATGGCGCGTCGCTGCCGAAGGACACGCCGGATGAGATCGTCGTCGCCGGCGTTCTCGAAGGCGGGATCGTCACTTCGCTGCACTACAGTGCCGGGCAGTCCGCCGGCTCGGCGATGGTATGGGAGATCCAGGGCACCGAGGGCAGTGTGCGTGTGGAGTCGGCGTCGGGCTACATCCATTTCACCGATCTCACCATCACGCTGCGCCGCGGCAGCGAGCCCGTCCGAGTGCTACAGGTCGCCCCCGCCTATGCGGCTCCCGACCTGCAACTCGACGCACCCGCAGCGGGGGTCGCCCGCCTCTACGCCCAGTTCGCCGCCGACCTCCGCGACGGAACCGCCGATGCGCCGGATTTCGCGGTCGCACTCGATCGCCACCGGGTGCTCGAGGCGATCACACGGGCCGCTGAAACAGGTCATCGGCAGCATCTGTCCCGCCCGACCGAATGAACTCCAGTCTTTGAACCCGGGAGGGGCACTGCCGCAGGACCCGAGGAGATGGCGATCCGCGAGCTAAGAGCTCGTACAGATAGGCGTGTGCTCATGGGCGGCGGTTCGGGCGGTTGTCCCAGCGGTGGGTCGTCCATGACCGGCGGATCAGGATACGGAGGGTGATGATCGTGTCTGCAAGGTCGAAGAAGGCGTCGATGATCGTGGCTCGCCGTTCGTAGCAGCGGGCGAGCCGGCGGAAGGCGTTCTGCCAGGCTGGGTGTGCTCGACGTGCCACCGCTGGCTGGCCTGGATCGGCGCCGTCTCGCCTCTGTGCGCGATGCGGCCTCGCAGGCCGCGGGCGGCGAGTTCGGTACGGGTCTGGTCCGAGTTGTAGCCGGCGTCCAGGTGCACGGTGATGTCGTCGGGCAGCGGCCCCGGGTCCTTGAGGCGGTTCAGAGTCGGAGCGAGAAGCGGGGAGTCGTGTCGGTTCGCTCCGTCTAGGACCCTGTCGAGCGGTATTCCGTATCCATCCGTCATGTCCGAGCGTTTGAGGCCTTGTTTGCCGCGGTCGACAGGTGAGCGGTCGGCGATCTCCCCGCTGCCGGGGGGGCTTTGGTGATGGAGCCGTCGATGGCGATCTGGTCGAGCAGCAGCCCGACGATCCGGTCGAGCCGAACCGGAGCAGTTGCAGCAGTTTGTCGAAGATGATCCGGTCGCTGATGCGGCGGAGATGGCAGTCCAGTGGATGGGTCGGATCGACCATCGGGCGCTCGGGCAGCAGCGCCGCGAACTGGTCCCAGAGAGGGTTGGTCAGCCAAGATGGCAGGACGGGCAACGGTCTCCCCAGTGGTCACGAAGCGTCACAGCCATGATCACTGAGGCTTGTGCACGGCCCTACTGTGAGAGCTTCGCACGCCGCCGATCTGTGCTGGCTGCGAGCGGCCAAACGAATCTCCTACGTCGCATCGGTGAAACCGCCCCCTATGCTGTGCGAGTGCGTGTTTATGCCCGGAGTTCGCTCGCCCCTGCACGCAACCGGCATGAAGGACAGGCGCGTTCGGGCCCAGTCGAACGGATCACGTGGCACACACTGGCCCGTGGCGCCCTTACAGCATCCGGCTCGAAGGGAATCCGTCTTGCCTAAGACCGTTGTCATCACTGGTGCGAGCGATGGAACCGGAGCCGCCGCGGCGCGCCTACTGGTATGTGATGGACACCGTGTGGTCGCCGTGGGCAGGTCCGCGGCCAAGACCAAGGCGGTTGCGGACGAGCTCGGCGTGCACCATTTCGTCGCCGACTTCGCCGACTTGCACCAGGTGCGCACCTTGGCGGCACAGCTCGCCGATCACTGCCCGCGCATCGACGTACTGGCCAACAACGCCGGGGCGATCCTCGGGGGCCCGCCATGTCACAGCAGACGGTTTTGAGGAGACGTTCCAGGTCAACTATCTCGCGCCGTTCCTGCTGACCAACCTGCTGCTGGACACCCTGCTGGCTTCTCAGGCCCTCGTCGTGCAGACCTCAAGCAACGCCGCACGAGTGTCAGCACGCGTCGACCTGGACGACCTCGACAATGCGCGGAACTACTCACCCGTACGCGCCTACGGCAACGCCAAGCTGGAACTCGTCCTCTTCACCCGGGAACTGCACGACCGATACCACGAGCAGGGCCTGTCCGCTGTGGCCTTCCATCCCGGCGGTGTCGCGTCGAACTTCGCCCAGACCAGCCGAAGCCCTGTGGGCACACTGTTCCGGACACCCGTGCCTCGCCTGCTCTTCCAGTCCCCGCAGAAGGCGGCACGACAGCTGCTGCGGTTCGTCACCCGCACACCCGAGGAATGCGTCGTGTCCGGTGCGCCGCAGCTGTGGGAGGCCACTACAGCATCGCTCGACCTGAACAAGAGGTGACGAGCCACAGATCTGGTGCGGACGAGTTGGTCAGGTGCAACGGCCCCCGCCGCGCACAGAGCGTCGACCATTATGGGAGCCCAGGCACAGGTCCCCAGTGATCACAGAGCGTCATAGCTGCATGGTCACAAGGGCTTGTGCCCGTTCTGTTGCCAAGGCCCCCAACGGCGCCTATCTTCGCGACCTCTAACCCGGCTCTTCGCAGATGAGGGTGTAGTCGTCGTCTGACGGCCGGGCGGCGTGGCGGTCGTGGTGACGAGGTCGAGGCCCTTCGATGATGGAAGTTCTCATACCCACCATCCGAAAGAGGGGGTCCGCTGTCGGAACAGGTGACAGGTGACAGGTGACAGGTGACATCTGAACTGCGGTGTCTGAAGGCATCACTGGAAGGATGATCATCATGCACAAGCCCTACCCGCGCGAGTTCCGCGATGACGTCGTCCGCGTCGCTGAGAACTGCGAGCCCGGGGTTCCGTTGCGTCAGATCGCGGCGGACTTCGGAATCAGTGAGACATGTCTGCAGCACTGGATGCGTCGGGCCGCCGTCGAGGCGGGAGCCAAGCTCGGTGTGACGAAAGCCGAGTCGGACGAGGCCCCGCGAGCTGCGCAAGCGCGTCCGGTTGCTGGAGCAGGAGAACGACGGAGTTCGGGCACCGGTTCCTTGCCGACGAGGCCCGCGCCGCCGGTCAGGCAGTGTCGGACCGGGCCGCGTGGGGGATCGCCTCGAGCAACGGCTGGTGGTCGGTGTTCGGGAAGAAGTCGCGCGGAAGAGCAAGAAGGCAGGCCCTCCCGTTCATGACGACCGCGTGCAGCGTGTTGTCGCCGCTTCGTGAAAACTGTCCCCCAGGCGCTCTCCGAAAGTTGACCCCTCCTGACTCTTGGAGGGTGCTGAAAGTGGAGGACTGGGCAGAGATACGCCGTCTGCATCGAGCGGAGGGCGTGCCCTCGCTCGGCGGCTGGGGGTGGCCCGGTACGCGGTGCGGGCCGCGTTGAACTCGGACCGGCCGCCGAAGTACGAACGGGCGCCACGCGGGTCGGTGGCGGACGCCTATGAGACGCAGATCCGGTTCCTGCTGAACGAGTGGCCCAGGATGCCGGCCCCGGTGATCGACGAGCGGATCGGCTGGCCGCACTCGATGTCTCCGCTGAAGAAGAAGCTGGCCCAGATCCGGCCTGAGTACGTGGGCATCGACCCGGTCGACCGGATGACCTACGAACCGGGCGAGATCACCCAGTGAGACCTGTGGTTCCCGGAACCGAAAGTGCCGGTCGCACCGGGGCAGGAGCGGATCCTGCCGGTGCTGGTGATGACGTTCGGCTTCTCCCGGTTCATGACGGCGGTGATGATCCCCTCGCGGCAGGGCGGCGACATCCTGTCGGGCATGTGGGAGCTGATCAGCGGCATCGGCCGGGTCGACGTGCTGGAAGCCGTGTGGACCACCGAGCCCGTCGCGCGACACGAGGGCAGGCACCACACCTTCCTCGCCGCGCACATCGGGCCCAAGCCGCTCCAGCGCCCCCCGGCCACCGATCTACCTGTCCGGCTTCGCCCCGCCTCCCGACGCCGGATGACCCGCCGCGCGGACGGCGTACCTCCCGTCGCGGTGCTCGTCCGGGGTTCCGCATTCGACCCCGCCACCGAGTCAACCGTGCCGGGGATCGCGGACATCATCTTCCGTACGGGAGACGAGACGGATGTCGACCACGTCTTCGTCGACTTCGTCCACCTGGCCGACCGCGGCGCGGACCAGACCCTGGAACTGCTGCGTCAGACGATGTAACTGTCCCGCTGAAGGCCGAGCCGCGAGACGGCGCGGTCCGCCCCCGGGGGCCGCGTCATCGCGTCGGTCCCTCGCGGGCGGTCGAGGTGGCGGCATAGAGCCAACGGCGCAGGACGAGGGTCACAGCCGGCATCATCAGATACGTCATCAACGTACTGAACAGCAGCGCGAGCATCAGCACCCGCGCCACAAGCGGCCAGGCACGGAGCGCCGGCCCCAACAGACCGTTGCCGATCAGGGAGATCGGGAGTACGGCCGCGAAGGCGGCGAGCGCCATCTTCCACCGAGGCGGCGCCGTCGTGGGCGTGTCGTGCGCAGTGGTGAACAGGGTCTCCATTCCGGTGAGTTCGCGACGCGCCACCTCGCTCTGATGATGGCCCTCGCAGTGGTCGAACAGTGCGGCCCGCTCAGGTGACGTCGTCCAGTGCCGCGCGGACTCCTGGTCGCGGAACCGGTGGATCAGAACCCATGGCCCGGCGGCCGTGGCAGGCCGGAACAACCCGTCCCCCAGGTGTCCGGGAAACGCTGAGGCGGTGTCTGTCACCCGCCCGAACCACTCCCGGAAGTCCTGCTCGTAGCCGGGTTCCACAGCGCGCGCGGTCAGCAGGGTGACGTCGGCCGGGCCGACGTCGTCCGTCTCGGTCATCGATTCTCACTCCGCCGTCGAGAGCTGTCAGAGCTGCGGTGCCACATGCACGAGGTGCTTGGTCTCCTGGAATTCCTCGATCCCGCGGATGCCGTTCAGGCGGCCCACTCCCGACTGCTTGAAGCCGCCCTCCTCGAACTGGTCGTGGATCATGGCCCAGGTGTTGGTCCAGACGGTCCCGGTCTGCAGTTCGCGGCCGACGCGCAGGGGGCGGTCGACATCACGGGTCCAGATGCTCGCGGCCAGGCCGAACTCGGTGGCGTTGGCACGCGCGACGGCGTCGGCCTCGGAGTCGAACACCTCGAAGGTGGCGACCGGACCGAACACTTCGCGCTGCACGATCGGCGAGGACACGTCGGCGACCTCGATCAGGGACGGGCCGAGGAGCGCCCGGTCCCGCTTGCCCCGCACGAGGACGGTGGCGTAGTCGGCCGCGGCGGCCACGGTCTGTTCGACCCGTTGGGCGTTTCCTTCGTCGATCATGGCGCCCATCTCGCTGGCGGGGTCGTCGCCGGGCCCGACCCGGACCGTCTCGAGGGCGGCGACGAGCCGCCGCCGGAGTTCGTCGGCCACGCCGCTCTGGACCAGTATCCGGCTGCCCGTCATGCAGAACTGGCCCGCGAACATGGTGACGGCCTTGGTGAGCACGGGCACGACGGCGTCCAGGTCGGCGTCGTCGAAGACGAGCATCGGCGTCTTTCCGCCCAGCTCCATGGACAGCGTTTTCAGCGTCGGGGCGGCCTGTTCCATGATCACGCGGCCGACCGCGGTGGAGCCGGTGTAGCTGAGCACGTCGACGTCCGGGGAGGAGACCAGCTCCGGAGCCCCGGCGTTGCCGCTCTCGGTGAAGACGTTGAACACGCCCGGGTCCAGGCTCGGCGTGTCGGCGATGATCTCGCTCAGCACTCCGTTGACCAGGCCGGTCTGCGCCGGCATCTTCATGACCACGGTGCAGCCGGCCGCCAGGGCGGGTGCGAAGGAACGCGCCGAGAGGATGACCGGTGAGTTCCACGGCACGATCACCGCGGCGACGCCCGCCGCTTCGCGCAGGGTCATCGAGTACATGCCGGGCCGTACTTCGCCGGCCCTGCCGTGGTCGGTGAGGGCCAGCGCCGCGTGGTAGCGGAGCTTGGGGATGGTGCCTTCGACTTCGATGGCCGCCTCGGAAAGCACCTTCCCGTTCTCCCGCGCCAGGAGGGTGATCAGTTCGTCCTTGCGCTGCTCGAGCCGGTCGGCCAGTTCGTGCAGCGCTGCCGCACGCCGGTGACGGTCGCGGGACCAGGCGGTGGTGTTGAAGGCCCTTCGGGCCGCGGCCACGGCGGCCCTCGCCTCCCGCGCACCGCCGTCGGCGAAGGTGCCGAGCAGGCCGTTCGTCGCGGGGCTGCGGGACTCGCCGCGGGAGCCGGAGTCCTGCCACTGCCCGTCGATGTAGTGGCGCGCGTGCGGCAGGGTTTCGGACTTGGGCATGAGGTGACCTCTCGTCATGCGTCGCACGGCGTTTCGCCGCGGGTACGCGGGACAACGTCAGCGACGCTACAAATGAGGGCCGGTGAGCGAATCGGGCGGGCAATCCGTCACTTCCGCCGGAGGCGTCGCGCGCCCGCTCCGCCGCGGCCTCCCTGTGCTCACGGTGGCTCACAACCGGCGTGAAGGTGGCTCAGCTCGGTTCGGGTGTTGATGCCGAGCTTGGCGAACACGTTCCCGAGGTGGTGGCCCACGGTGCGGTGGCTGATCCGCAGCTGTACGCCGATCTCGCGATTCGTCAGCTGTTCGGCGGCCAGTTCGGCGACTCGCTGTTCCTGGGCGGTGAGCTGGTTCATCGCCCTGGTGTCCGAGCTTCCCCGGCGGCCCGGCGCTCCGGTGAGGTCCTGCTCGCGCTGCGCGCGTTGGCGCAGCGGCTCGGCACCGAGCCGCTCGAACGCCTCCAAGGCAGCGCCGATCCGGACGCGCGCATCGGTCCGCCGGCGGCCCCGTCGCAACCACTCGCCGTAGGACAACTGAGCGCGCGCGTAGAGCAGCGCATGGGATCGGGCACCCGGCACGTCGAGTGCGGCCCGGAAGGCACCCTCGGCCCGGGCGCCGCCGAGGAGCCCGCGCGTGACGTGCGCGGCACAGCGGGCCCACGGCGCTCCCGTGTGTCGCGCCCAGGCTTCGAGCACCCGTACCCGTTCGTCCGCGAGGTCGCTCCTGCCGACGCGCACGGCCGCCTCGGCCGTGTCGAGAGCGGTCAGGAGCGCGAAGGTCGGGTGTTCCGCGCCATGGCCCGGCTCGGTCAGGCGCACCAGGATGTCCAGTGCTTCCTCGGGGCGCTCGCGAAACAGCGAGGCCATGCCGCGGTTCCAGTACGCGGCGGCGCTCAGCGCGCGGACGCCCTGCGGGAGTGACGTCTCCAGAGTCCTGGCGGTGGCCTCCGCGACGGCGCGTTCGTCACCACGCGCCGCGGCGAGCCAGCCCAGGCTGGTGCGGCAGTGGGAGGCGATGTGGTCGGCACCTAGGTCCTGGGCCAGCCGCAGTCCCTCCGCGGCCGAGGACTCCGCTTGCGGCCAGCGGCCGGCAGCGTTGTCCAGCATCGCGGTCTGGGCCAGGGCGGCGGCGAGCCGAGCGCGCTCGCTGCGCCGCCGCAGGCGCGGCAACCGGCGGCGCAGCGCATCCGCCATCGGCTCGTCGATCCCCCAGGCCAGGGCGAGGGGTGTCGGCGGCAGCAACGGCAGGATGGTCGTACGGACCCGCGCGGCGGCATCACCGAGGTCGGGGATGTCCGCCGGCGCCGCGTCGGCGGACACGTCGTCGCTCCACCAGGCAAGCGTGCCGGGTAATCCGGTCCGGCCCGCGACGTCGTCTTCGAGCAGCAGCTCCAGCGCTCTGTCCCGCAGGTCGCCGCGTCCGACGGACCAGGCGGCGCGCATGGCCAGCGTGCCCAGTTCCAGCGCCGTTCCCGGTTCCGGGACGCGCTTCATGTCGGTGATCAGGAAGTGGTGCGCCATCTCGGGCATGCCCCGGGCGAACTCCATGATCCCCCGCAGGCCCCGGCTCCGCCGGGCGACGTGAGCACCGGGGGCCAGCCGTTCCGCGTCATCGAGCAGGCGCTGCGCCGTGGCTGCCCACCCGGCGTCCCAGGAAGCCCTGGCCGCCTCGGCAAGGCGTTGTGAGGCGTCGATCGGTACGGCCGACAGTTCGGCGGCCCGCCACCACGCCCGTGCCGCCGTGTTCGTGGCCCCGCGGAGCCGGGAGCGGACGGCGGTCCGTTCGAGGAGCCGCGCGACGTCCTCATCGCGTCCGTGGACCAGGGCGGCGAGATGCCATGCGCGCTCCTCCGCCTCGTCCGGCATCGTGGCGGCCAGGGCGCGGTGAGCCCGGCGCCTCGTCGCGGCACCGCAGCCCTCGTAGACGGCTCTGCTCACGACCGGGTGCCGGAAACCGACGCGGTTGCCCGCCACGTGGAGCAGGCCCGCGTTGGTCACTTCCTCCCAGACGGCGTCACCGGCACCCGACGCACGTCCGGCCCGCTGCACCGTGAGCCGGTCGCCGTGCTCCTCGGCCGCCGCGAGCACGGTCAGCAACTGCGCCGGAGGGCTCAGGGCCTCGATCCTGGCACGGAAAGCCCGCTGCAGGCACGGCCCGACGGGCGGTCGTCCTCGCTTCCGGCGATGCTCGGCGTCGTCGAGGTCGCCCCCGAGCGTGGCCAGTTCGTGCAGCGCCAAGGGGTTGCCCCCCGGCCTCCCGGACCATGCTCCGCCTCGTCGCCTCGTCGCCTCGTCGCCTCGTCGCCTCGTCGCCTCGTCGCCTCGTCGCCTCGTCGCCTCGTCGCCTCGTCGGTGAGCGGCGCCACGGCCGCCACAAGCTGCTGCGCGCTCTCGTCGCTCAGGCCGTCGACCCGCACGTCGGCCACGCCTTCCCAGGGCCGGGCGGCCGGATCGCTGTGATCGGCGAGCACGACGACCACGGGATGCGCTCCCACGCGTCGGGCGACGAACCCCAGGCACAGCGCGGTGGCCTCGTCGAGCCACTGCCCGTCGTCCACCACGACGAGCACGGGCTGCCGCTCGGCGAGTCCGCGGAGCAGCGACAGCACGGCCGCCCCGACCACCAGGCGGTCCGTCGGCTCACCGCTCAGCCCGAGCGCCGTACGCACAGCGGCGGCCTGGGCCGTCGCCAGCAGCTCGACACGATCGGCCAGCGGTCGCAGCAGCCCGTGCAGCCCCGCGAAAGCCAGGTCCGACTCGGGCCGGGTGGCCGAGTGGCTCAGCCGGACGAAGCCCGCGGCCTGGCCATGCACGTGGCGAAGCAGAGCTGACTTGCCGATACCCGGCTCGCCCCACACCACGAGCGCGCCACCGCTCCCGCCGCGGGCCTGCGTAAGCAGCCCGTCGAGAACCGCGGTCTCCTCGCGGCGTCCGAACAGCTCCGTCGGCGCTGCCCCTGTCGCAGCTTGGTCACCGGGCCCGCCACGCGCGCACCGCATCACGTCACGCGTTCGGACTGGACGAGTTCGCGGGCGCGCGGCGCGACCTCGTGACCGAAGAGGTTCAGGTCGGCAGGATCGTCCGAGGCGAGGATGAACCCGGACACGCCGTACTGCAGGGCGAGGTCGGCGATTTGTTCGGCCCAGTCGCCGGGAGTCCCCTGCAACAGGCCGCCGCCGGCGCCGGACGTGAATCGGCCGCTCAGGTTGAGCAGGCGGCTGACCGCCGCGGGCTCCCGACCGGCGGCGGAGGCGGCCTCGTCGATCTGCTCGTTCATCGCGCGCAGCGATGCCGGGCCCTCGGGCAGGAAACCCAGGGAGGGCAGCCAACCGTCGGCGATCCTGCCCGTCAGCCGGAGCATGCGCGGCTTGTAGGCACCGATGCGGATCGGGATGCGATGGGCGGGTGCCGGGCCGCGCTTGGCGCCGTTCACGGTGTAGAACTCCCCGGTGACACGGAGGGGACCGGTCTCGTCGGTGGCCCACAGCCCCCGGATCACGCCCACGGCCTCCTCCACCGCCCGCACGGCCTGGGCCGGTTCGAGCCGGCGGCCTCCCATCGCGACGATGCCGTCCCAGAACGCGCCCGCGCCGATGCCCAGTTCGACTCGCCCGCCGGTCAGCCGGTCCAGGCTCGCGGCGGCGCGGGCCAGCACGGCCGGGGGCCGCAGCGGAAGGCTCAGCACGTTGCCGCTGATCCGGATCCGTTCGGTGCGTGCGGCGACGTACGACATCAGGGTCCAGGTGTCCTGGAACGCCGACTGGTAGGGGTGGTCCTGGAAGCTGACCAGGTCGAGGCCGGCCCTCTCGGAGGTCTGGGCCAGCTCGACCGGCGCCTGAGGCGGGTGGGCGGTGGGGGTGATGAAGCTGCCGAACCACAGTTCGTGGCCGTAGTCGCTCATGGGGTGCTTCCTCCGGGGTGGTTCGCGGCGGGTGTGAGGGCGAAGTTGTCGCCGAACACGCCCTCGGGGTCGTAGACGCTCTTCAGCTCACGCAGACGCGTGAGGGTCCGTGGGGGCCATGCCGCGGTGATCCGCTCGGGCCGGAGGCTGGACTCGAAGCTGATGTAGAGGCCGTCGAGGAAAGGGCTCAGCCGGGCCCAGGCCAGGTCGACCACCTCGTCGTCACCGCCCATCACCACCAGCGAGAAGTTCGCGTCGCGGTGGGCGTAGGCCGTGGCGTCCGCGGGGACATCGGCGACGGCGCCCCCGACCGAGCGGAGCTGGAACCATCCGATCGCGCCGCTGCGGATCATCTGAGCCGCCGCCGCAGCGAACTGCGGGGTCACGTGCCGGAGCAGTCCGCTGCGTGAGACCGGTTCACCCTGGGAGACCGGTGGGTCGTCGCTCGCGTTGTCCATCACGGCCGCGTAGGAGGTGATGACGATGTCCTGGGCATAGATCGCGGAGATCGCGGCCAGTGGCTTCAGCCGGGCGCGCACGGTCTCCGGGTCCGAGGAGTCGACCATGGTGTGGCTCACCGCGAGCGCCGGACGTCCGCCGCGCGGGGGCGGCACGATGAGGAAGCTGGTGAGGTCCCGCGGTGAGTCCTCCACCGCCCGGCCCCACTCGACGAGGTAGCGCTCGAGGTCGCTCGCGTCCTGGGTGAGCCGGGCGAAGGCGACCGCGCCCACGTCGTCGGCCTCGAACTCGAAGGCAGTGACGATCCCGAAGTTCGCGCCCGCCCCTCGCACGGCCCAGAAGAGATCGGGGTTCTCCGCATCGTCGGCCCGCACGACGGAGCCGTCCGCGAGCACCATCTCCACGGCCCGCAGGCGGTCGATGGTCAGTCCGTGCCCGCGCGCGAGGTACCCGATGCCCCCCGCCGTGGCGAGGCCGCCCACCCCGACGCCCCCGTAGTCGCCCGAACTCAACGCCCAGCCGTAGGGCTCCAGTGCGGCCGCCACCTCGGCCCAGCGCGCACCCGGGCCGATGCGCACCCGGCGTGTCTTCCTGTCGAGCACCTCGATCGCATTCATCAGTGACACGTCGATGACGATCCCGCCGTCATTGGTGGAGCGGCCGGAGACCCCGTGTCCGGCGCTTCGCCGAGACAGGGCCACGCCGGGATGCCGGCGGGCGAACGCGAGCGCCTGGGTCACCTGCTCGTTCGTCGCCGCCCGCAGGATGATGCCGGGCGCACCACCGCGCAGGTATCCGGACCGCAGTCGGGCGTAGGCCGGATCACCGGGCTCGACGACCTCGGCCATCTCCGGCGGAGCGCCCTCGTAGTCGATCCCCGGTCGGCGCCTGGCGCGCACGGCGGACCGCCGGACCCGCGCGCCCGACCATCCGCGCAAAAGCACCGCGTCCACGGCCGCCCGCAGGGCCGGGGCGACCTCGCTCGCGAAGCCTGCCGCGACGTCTCGCTCCACGGTGTCCAGCACGATGGTGCCCACCCCGTGCTCGACGACGAGTGGCAGCAGGTCGTTCACCCAGTCCGCGGCGGTCCCGGTGAACCTGCCTGTCCGCTCGCCGAAGCCACCGCGGATCGTGACCCGTCTGCGGATCTCGCGGGGATCGCGGCCTGCCCCTCGCGCCGCCTCGTCGACTGCGCGGTTGCCCTGCGTCAGCGTGGCGGCGTCGCACCCCGTCGACCACTCGTCAGCCCGCAGCCCGACCAGCCGGAGCAGGTCTTGGTCCTGGCCGTCCACGGAGATCGGCACGTCGTGCGCGGGCGCGGCCTTCTCAGCTCCCGCGAGACGGTGGAAGCGGCCGGTGAACCGGCCGAGGCCACGGTCGAGGACATTCCAGAGCTCGCGGACGACGGCGATCGCCTCACCCAGTGCCGCGACCGAATCGGCTGTCCCGGACGCGGCGGCTGACGGGCCCGCCCGGAAAGCCAGTTCGACCCTGCCTTCGGTGAGCCGGTCCAGGCCCGCGACGGCTCGCGCGAGCATCGCCGGATGGAGGGTGTCGGGGCGTGCCTCCAGCACCAGTCCGAGAGAGACCGTCGCCGCGGCGATCCAGGCCGCCACAGTCGAGGGTTCGAGATCGTCGCCGGCGGTTCCGGCCGGGACGACCAGCAAGTCCAGCCCCCACTGCTCGGCCAGGCCCGCCACTTCGACCAACCGGCCGGGTCCGCAGTCGGCGTCGGAGGGCAGGTGCAGCCCGAATCTCAGCGCGTGCCCGTAGTTCATAGCGCGTGGTGACAGGCCGAGTGTGCGTTCATGGGCCAAGGCTGCACGGCGATGATCACAGGCGACAAGCGGGACATGACCAGGTCATCAAAAGTGACACGCTCCAGTATCGTGACCGTATGACCGGTCCTCGACAGCCCGATGATTCCTCCGCCACTGCGGGCCAGAGCCGCCCGGAAGCAGGCTACGAACACATCGACGACGACGTGTGCCGCAGTTTTCAGCGCTCGGTCGAGATCGTGGGCAAGAAGTGGAGCGCCGCGGTGCTCCTGGCGGCGATGCGGGGCGCGCGCCGATTCGTCGACTACCGAGCGCGGATCCCCGGAATCTCGAACCAACTTCTGTCCCAGCGTCTGCGTGAGCTCGAGGGCCACCGACTCATTGAGCGGCTCGTGGTACCGACGACGCCGGTCCAGATCACGTACCGGCCCACCGAACAAGGCGCCAGCCTGATGCGCGTCCTGCATCCGCTGATCGAATGGAGCGCCAGGAACCAGGACATGGACACCTGACGAACTGGTCGCAGGCCGCCCACGCACTCGATCCGTCGCGTACCGGGACCGGTGGTCGCGCTGGCGGCCGCTCGCGGTGTGGCTTCAG
Source organism: Streptomyces rubrogriseus (assembly GCF_027947575.1). NCBI lineage: Bacteria > Bacillati > Actinomycetota > Actinomycetes > Kitasatosporales > Streptomycetaceae > Streptomyces > Streptomyces rubrogriseus. The sequence goes on from NZ_CP116256.1 coordinate 4,386,480, forward strand.
CAATGCGGGGACAGGAACGGGTTACGGGACCAGGACGATCTTTCCCGTGGTGTGGCCGGCCATGATCTCGCGGTGGGCGGTGGCGGCCTCGCGCAGGGGGTGGCTGTCCGCGATCACAATGCGCAGGCGGCCTGCTGTCGCGGCCTCCGTGAGCTGCAGTCGGGCGGCTTCCCGGACCTCGGTGCCGGGATCCGCGCCCGGCACACCACCCAGGAGCTTGATTCCCGCGCGAGCCCCGCGCTCGTGGCCCGCGATGGTGGCGATACGCAGGCGGTCCGGCACGAGCTCCACGGAGACGGCCACCGCCTCCTCGGTGCCCACGAGATCGGCGGCCGCGTGCACGCCCTCCGGCGCCACCGCGCGCACCCTGTCCGCCAGCCCCGGCCCGTACACGACCGGGATCGCTCCCAGCTCTCGCAGGAGGTCGTGCTTGGCCCGGCTCGCCGTGGCCACTACCGTCGCGCCGCGTGCCACCGCGAGCTGCACGGCCACGAGGCCGACGCCTCCCGCGGCACCGTGGATCAGCACCGTCTCGCCCTTGCCAAGGCCGACCGCCTCAAGCGCGTGTACGGCGGTGACCCCGGCGGCCAGCAGCCCGCCGGCCTGCTCCCAGGACAGGGCGACGGGCTTCGGCACCACGGACGAGGCTGGCACGACGATTTCGGCGGCGTAGGCACCCGGCGCGGTGTAGGTGATCACTTCGTCACCCACCGCGATCGGGCCCGCGGGGCCGATCGCGTCGGCACCGACCGCTGTCACCACGCCCGCCGCCTCGACACCGAGCCGCACCGGCAGTCTCTCCGGATCGACACCGAAGGCGCCGCTGTACGACTTGTAGTCGAAGGGATTGACGCCGGCCGCGCGGACCGTGATCCGTACCTCGTTCGGCCTCGGCTCCGGGACGGCGACATCGATCACCGACAGGACCTCGGGACCCCCATACGCGCCCGCCACTACCGCAGTTGTTTCGCTCATATGAGAGGACAACGGGTGCGCGAGGCGCCCCATTCCTCAGGTCCGGGCCGCCGCCGCGTGCGGGGTCTCGTCCACGGGACGCACGGCGAGAGCGATCTTGCCGCGCGGGCGTTGGCGTCCTTCGTCGGCGGAGCCGCCTTCCAAGAGACTGTGGGCGTGGGCGACGTCGGCCAGCGGCAGCACGGCGCCGATCACCGGCCGGAGTTCGCCCTGGTCGACCAGGCGGCCGAGGGCCTCGAGTTTTGCCCGGCCGGGACTGACGAAGAGGAAATGGTAGGTCGCGTTCACGCCCCAAGCGGCGAGGAGGTTCTGCGGCTCGGGGATGTCCACGATCGACACCACGCGGCCTCGGTCGGCCAGAGCCAGCGGACTGCGGGTGAGGGTGTCCTGGCCCACCGTGTCCAACACGACGTCCACCCCGCCCAGGGCCTGCACCTGCGGCACATAGTCACCGGCCGAGAAGTCGATCGAAACGTCCGCTCCCAGCCGGGTGACGAAGTCGTGATCCCTCGCCCGCGCGGTGGTGACCACCTCGGCCCCCAGCGCACGTGCGACCTGGATGGCGACCGAACCGACCCCGCCCGCGCCGCCGTGCACCAGGACCCGCTCCCCGGTCCGCACTCCGGCCCGTTCGACCAGCGCCTCCCACGCCGTAACCCCCACGAGAGCGAGACCGGCGGCCTCGACATGCGACAAGCGGGAGGGCTTGCGGGCGACCAGGGCCTGGTCGACCACGTGGAACTCGGCATAGGTCCCCTGACCGGTGAACACCGGCGCCAAGTACCAGACCTCGTCGCCCGGCCGGTAGTCGCCCGCCCCCGTGCCGGTCTCGACCACCACGCCGGACACGTCGTTGCCGATCACCGCCGGCAGCGCCACCTGGTCGCGGTAGTCGCCGCGGCGGGTCTGCAGGTCCAGGGGATTCACGGAGGTGGCCATGACCTTCACCAGCAGCTGGCCGGGCCCAGGGCTGGGCATGGGCCGTTCCCGTGCCGCGAACGCGGTGTCCGCACCACCGAAACGGACGAGTTCCATCACACGCATCGAAGAGGACATACGGCGAAGATAAATCGTCGTATCGCGAATCGTCAATATGAGAATGGGTTATGATCACGCCGTGTTCTCGGAAGAGCAGTTGCTGTCCGTATTCCGGGCCCTGTCCAACCCCGCCCGCCGCCAGATGCTGGTGTGGCTCAAGGACCCCATGAGCTTCCCCGGCCAGAAGGCCGAGGACGTCGAGATCGGCGTCTGCGTGACCGACATCCAGCGGCGCATGGGCCTGGGACAGTCCACCACCTCCCAGTACCTCACCATGCTGCGGCAGGCAGGGCTGGTGGTCGCCACCCGACGCGGCAAGTGGACCTACTACCGCCGCGACGAGGCGAACATCGCCCGCCTCTTGGAGACCCTGCGCGACGTGTTCTAGCGCCTGACCCCGGTACGGCGCCCCGGTGCGGCCGGTCTCAGCGGAACGCGGTGACGTTGCGGGCGGCCCAGTCGGCGAAGGGGCGCGGGGCGCGGCCGAGGACCCGCTCGACGTCCGGGCTGACGCGCTGTTCGGCCGGGCTCGGGTTGCCGAGGATGCCCAGGGTGTCGTCGGCCAGCTCCGCCGGCATGCTCCGTGCCATGGCGGCCCTGGCCTCGTCGCGGGTCAGCTCGTGGAAGGCCACGGGTGAGCCCAGCGCGGCGGCGACGGCCTCTGTCTGCCCGCACGGAGTGATCACCTCCGGGCCGGTCAGCTCGTACGCGCCGCCGGTGTGCCGGTCCTCCAGGAGACAGGCCGCCGCCACCGCGGCGATGTCCGCGGGGTCGACGACCGGCACTCCGACATCGCCGAAGGGCGCGGCGACGACCCGCCGCTCCCGGACGGACTCGGCCCACCACAGGGCGTTGGAGGCGAAGCCGCCGGGCCGCAGCACGGCCCATTCCAGGCCGGATTCCCGCACCGTGTCCTCCAGCTCCCGCATCGCGATCCGCGTCGCCCCGAAGGGCCTGGTCACCACGCCGAGCGTGGAGAGCAGGACGATGCGGCGGACCCGCTGCCGGCGGCTTCTTCGCCGATGCACCGAACTCGTGCTGCCCCGGCACACGATCTGCTGCAGCTTCTGCCCCTCCTGGTCGATCAGTCTGCGTACACGACAGGCTCAGCCACCGCGCCTCCAGCGATCGAATGGACGTCACCGCACATCCAACCGTCGCGACCGCCAACCCCGCGAACCTTGGCGGTCAAAGCACTGGGTAGCGTCTTGTCGATCACGTCTCGAGCCAGATGAGCGTGCTGGCCTGGGTGACAGCGGCGAGGTAGCGGCCTGGCTGCGGTGTCAGCAGTTGGCCGTGGCCCTGGGCCTGGAAGCAGTGCCGGCGAAGGTCGAGGGGCTGCGGTCGAAGGCGAAACGCCTGGTGGAACGGGGTTGGATCCTGCAGGTGCGGCCGGGGGTGTTCAGCGCGCTCGCGGCGCCGACCGGCTGAAGCCGCTGGGGTGGCGTCCGGCCAGGCGGCAGCTCATGAGCATGGTCATGGACCACAGCACCATGGCCTCGTGCATGGCGGGCAGCGTCTCGTAGTCACGCACCAGACGACGCGAACGCATCAGCCAGCTCAGCGTTCTCTCCACCACCCACCGGCGCGGCAGCACCACGAATCCCGCCGTCTCGTCACAGCGTTTGACGATCTGAAGGGTGCGCCGGCACTTTTCGGTCGCCCAGTCCACCAGTCGGCCCGCATAGCCGCCGTCCGCCCAGACCAGGCGGATGGAGAAGTACATCGCGCGTAGTCGCTCCAGCAGCGCCACCCCCGCGTCGCGGTCCTGCACGCTCACCGCGGTGACCGCGACCGCCAGAACCAGGCCGAGACAGTCCACCACCAGGTGCCGCTTGCGACCTCCCACCTTCTTCCCGCCGCCCCAGCCGGACGTGGAGCGCGGGATATCCGCTGCCGCCCGCACCGACTGCGATTCCACGATCGCGGCCGTCGGGTCCAGCGAGCGGTCCTCCCTCTGGCGGACCTTGACGCGCAGCCGGTCGTCGAGCTCGGCAAGCAGGCCGGTGGCCTGCCAGCGGCGGGCGAAGGCGTGCACCCGCCGATACGGCGGGAAGTCCGCAGGCAGGTTGGCCCACTTAACTCCGTTGTCCACGACGTAGCGGACAGCATCGAGCATCACGCGGTGGCAGTAGCCCTCTGGCCGCCCGCCCCGCCCCGCCCCTGAAGCCAAGCAGGCACCGGCAGCAACGGCCGGACGAACTGCCACTCCGCCTCCGTCAGGTCGGAGCGGAAACACCGGACACGCTGCGGGCCGTCCGCCGCGTTGCCGAACCTGTGCGCGAGGCAGTCACACGCTGGTGACGGCGCGTTGGATTCCGCGAACGCAAGCACGAAAGACTGCGGCACAGGGGGCCTCCTGGTGCTGCTCGGTTGGGATCTCAACCCCGAGCTACCAGGAGGCCCTGCCGTTATGCCCAGGCTGCCCAGAGATCACCCGAACAGGAACCATGTTCGACTGATCAAGTCTGTCGAACGGTAAGCGGGGGGCTTCGCAGTGTCGTTACTCAAGCATGTGGGTTGATCTCGGCTGTGGTCAGGTCTGCGAGTCGTTGTGCGGTGTTGAAGTCGGGGGTGAGACGGGTCTTGGTCATAGCGAAGGAGGTGCCGGTGGCGGTGTCTGCATAGACGTAGCTGCCGCCACCACCGACCCAGCCGAACGTGGTGGCTGTCTCGTCCGCCCGAGTACCGATGCGGCCGAGCGGATAGCCCAAGGCCAGCCGCGCATGGTTGCCGAAGACTTGATCGGTGCCTTCGAAGGCCACCGCCGTCAACTCCTCAAGCTGGTGCGAGTCAATGAGCCGACCGTCGAGGACCGCGGCATTCATGGCAGCGATTGCCCGCGCGGTGAAGGTGCCGACCGACGGGATGTCCGCTTGCAGGATCTCCCGGCTGTTGCCCATGGCCGCGGTCGGTTGCAGTTCCCAAGGCGCGAGGATGGCATCGCCGCCAGGTGGGGCGACAGGGCGCGGTGCGGCGTCTTCCAGTCGTGCCAGCCGGGCCAGGTCGGTTCGGGGCACACCGAAGTACAGGTCACCGTCGACGCCCAGGGGCACGGTGACCCACTCGTGCAAGAGTTGCCGCATCGGTTTGCCTGTGGCCCGGCGTGCGACCTCGCCGACGAGGAAGCCGAAGGTGAACGAGTGGTACCCCGTCTCGGTCCCGGGCCGCCACCGCGGTTCGGCGTCGGCGATCGCGGTGCAGACCCGCGACCAGTCAGTCAGGTCGGCAGGGCCGATGTCGCGAGGCATGGCCGGCACGCCGACCGAGTGTGTCAGCACGTGCCGAAGAGTCGCGGACGCCTTGCCGTGGGCACCGAACTCCGGCCACAGGTCGACCACTGGTGTGTCGTATCCGACAGCACCGGTCCTGACGAGCAGGTGAGCGATCAGCGACGTCATGACCTTGCCGGCAGAGAAGCCGAAGAACAGGGTCTCTGCGGTCGCCCTGCGCCCGGTCTGGCCGTCGGCGACGCCGGCGACGGCGTCGACAACAAGAACACCGTGGTGGTAAACGGCAACCTGCAAGCCGGTTTCGGCTCCGGTATCAACGAGTTCGTCGAGGACGCTTTGGGTCTTTTGCTGCAGTGAGGGCATCATCGTCACCGGCTCGGCCACGTGTAGCGAGTCTGGCTGGATGTCGGTAGCTTGCCGAAAGCGAATCCGACCGTCGGCGCGAGCGATACAGCCTGATGTCGCCGGCGATGACGGACTCGCCGAACCGATACCAGGAACCCTCGGGGCTGGTCAGATGCGTGCCGTACTTCCGCTCGAAGTCCGCGGCAGCCTGTTCACGCTCGGAGCGCTCATCCACCACGGATGCGACACCTTCGATGACGACGTCCACACCGGTCAAGGCATTCGTGCCAGTCGTCAGCGCACAGCGGGGATTATGCTCAAGGTTTCGCGCCTTGCGCTCCTGACCACCCGTGGTAAAGCACATGCCACCCAGACTCCAAGCCGCCAACAGTGGCGTCACGTGTGGTCGCCCGTCCGGCCGCACCGTGGAAAGCCAGAACACCTCCGCCTCACCGAGGACCGCCAACGCCGATGCCCACGGCGTCGCTTGCGCGTCCGGAGACGAAAACGGTCCCAGCGCAGCTTCCGGTTCGCTGTCCAACATGTCACATCCTCAATGAGGCATGGTCAGCCAACCGGCACTGGTGAAGCAGCGACAGCAAGCCGAACCATCATGCCCTCCGGTAGGGGATACGTGCCGTCTTGATGATGACCTGAACTCGCCGAGAAACTCATCGGCCTGCGCCCGTTTGCCGCGTAACCCACTTGCTCGCGGTCAAGGCCCGAACAGGAATCATGTTCGACTGTTCAAGCCTGCCGAACGGTAAGCGGAAGGCTTGTCAGGGCTGATTGCACCCCGACTGCACTTGTGCAGTCAGCATGAGACCCACTGTTCAGCATCGACGCCCATTCGAGTGACGGCACCAGATAAGCGCTCGCCCCGCGTCAGTCGGACGTGCTGAGCGCCGCTGCTCCGTGGCGAACCTTTCACCGGCGCAAGGGCAGTGGCGTTACTCCGGCGCGTACTGGTCGTCCTACGAAGTGTGGGATGCGCTGCCGCCCGCAGAACTGGAGAACATGTGCATCCTGGCTGGATACCGAGGCCCGTGGCTGTTCGAGGCCGGTCCGGAGGTATCCGGCCATGGGCCTGGAGCTTTCCCACCGGCGACATGGCCCACCTGCCCGCCGTCGGCGCCAGTCTCTTCGGGTCAACGGTCCTGGAACGTGTCCAGGGCCACGGCCTGGGCGACGGCCAGGCGGGGGTCCGTTCCGGGGGTGAGGATGTCGACCACGTAACGGTCCCGCAGACCCCACTTCCTGTCCACCTTCAGCACCTGCTTGCCTCCCGTCTCGAAGTCGAAGTGGTACGGCCACAGGAACGGCAGGTCCAGCGGCAGGAAGTCCCAGGCGCGGCGGAGCACAGCCACGAACCGGTTACGCTCCCGGCCGACGGCGGCCGGGAATCCGGGCTGGTCCAGCACCCAGGTCGAACGCACCAGGGAGGCGACGTCCTTCTCCTCGAAACCGCCGACAAGGTTGCCCTCCGCGTCCCACACGTCGTAGCCATCACCGGCGCCGCGAAGGCCGCGCTCCTCGATGGTGAACAGCACGCGGGTCCCGGACAGGCCGGTGTGGAAGGTGATCTTCTCCTTGAGCGAGAATCGCTTCACCTCGGCGCAGGCCAGGACCTCGCCCTCCGAGCCGTCCGGCATCAGCTCGCTCACGGTGTAACGGCCGGCCTTGAGACGGTTCTCCTGCCGGACGGTGAAACGTCTGCCGGTCCACTGTCCCGCACTGTCCACTGTTCCGCTCCCGAAGCCGTCGTTCCCTGTGCCGCCGCTGAGTGCGTCCGGCCGAGCCATCGTCACCGGACCGCCCGCCCTGCGGCAGTCTCCATAAGTCGTCACCCGTAACGACCAAAGAGGGCAGGAATCACTGGAATCGAGGACGCCCTTCGTCGCGCGCGACCGCACCGAAGGAAGGATGCGGGCGTCAGAGGGCAGCCGTCTATCGTCTGCACGTGGATGCTGCAGAAACTCCCCGTACCGGACCGTCGTTCCGCCTCCGTCTCGCCGCCGCCTCCCCCTGGCCCCGGCGGCGGATCATCGGCGAGGCCGTGCTCACGCCAGTGCTCTCCGGGATCGCAGGCATCCTTCGCACGGCGGAGACCGGCTCCCTGGTACAGGGCGGGGCACTGGCCCTGGTCGTCGCCGTACTGTCCCTGGCGCGTCGCGCCCTGCCGGCGTCGGTACTGCTGGCCGCGTCAGCCCTGGCCGGCACCTTTCTCGGTACGTTCGTCCTGCTGGTCTGCGCCGGATGGTCCGCCGGCAGCCGCATCGAGCGCCCGGCGCGGGCACTGGCCGCGTTCACGGCCGGTTTCGTGCTCCACCTTGTCGCCGGCGTGGCCAGCGCACCAGATGAAGACCTCGGACTGTCGGTGCTGGTGACCGTCGCACTGACCGGGGGCCCGTTCCTGGTGCTGGCGGTGGTGCCCGGTTTCGCCGCCCGGTACCGTGCCCAGCGGCACGCCCTGCTGGACGCCCTGCGGCGGCACAACGCCCAACTGGTGCGCGAACGGGCGATGGTGGCGCGCCAGGCCCGGCTGCTGGAGCGGCAGCGCATCGCCCAGGACATGCACGACAGCCTTGGCCACCAACTTGCCCTGATCGCCGTGCACACGGGGGCGCTGGAGGTGGACCCGGAGCTCAACGGCCGCCAGCGGGAAGGTGTGGGCGTCCTGCGGGAGGCATCCAGATCGGCGATGATGGAGCTGCGCGAAGCCGTGGGCATCCTGCGCAACGACGCGGAGATGTCCGGGCCCGGTTCGCAAGGAGCCGGGCCCTCCTCGGACCGTGCCGAGGTTTCTGTCGAAGGACTGGTCGCGTCGTCGCGGGCGGCGGGCGCGACGGTGGAACTGCACCGCTCCGGCGCCCAGCGGACCCTCACCCCCGCTGTCGACCGGGCGGCGTACCGCATCGTTCAGGAGGGACTGACCAATGCACACAAGCACGCGTCGGGCGCCCCGATCACGGTCGCGCTGCGCTACGAACCGGACAGCCTTGTAGTCGAGGTGGCAAACGGCCCAGTACCGACCGGGGTTCCGGCCGCACTCCCCGCGATCAGCGGCCAACAGGGGCTGACGGGCCTGCGGGAGCGGGCCCGGCTGGTCGGCGGCATGGTGCACACCGGCCTCACCCCCGGCGGGGGCTTCCGCCTCGCCGGTGTGCTGCCGTACGCCGGTGACGAGCGGCAGTTCCCTCCGGACGGCGCGACTTCGGTGGCTGCGGACGACGACTTCCGAGGGCAGATCGGCGGGGCCTCGGCGGGAAATGGTGGTGGCGTCCTCGAACGCGCCGTACCGCACAAGGAGTTCACCGCCATCATGAGCAGCAAGAAGAACGCCGCCCTGGGATGCGCCGCCACCGCCGTGGTCCTCGTCGTGGGCGTCGGCGCCCTTCTGGTGTGGGGGGTGTCGAAAGGAATCGACGAGTTGGAGAAGGGGGCCATACCGGCGAGAGTGTACGAGTCGGCTCGAGTCGGCGAGGCCGAGGCGGACCTGCGCGGGAAGTTCCCGGAAGGCGGCTCGTTGCTCACCGACGGCGTGGAGAAGCAGGGGCCTGCGCTGCCCGATGACGCGGCCTGCGAACACTTCGTGGACGACGAGAAGGACATCGTCTACCGATTCTGCTTCCGCGACGGCAAGCTCACCTCCAAAGTGTCCTACCCGTACAGCCCCTGACCCGAGGTCTGTGACCACGCTCCCGGCTGGATCGGGCATCATGAGGTGGGCTGTTGTCCGCCTGTCACACCGATCCCGCGCAGGAGATCGCATGATCCGGGTTCTCATCGCCGACGACGAGCCGCTCATCAGAGCAGGCATCAGAATGATCCTCACCTCCGCCGGCGACATCGAGGTCGTCGCCGAGGCACGGGACGGCCGGGAGGCGGTGGACACCGCCCGGAGCACCGCGGTCGACGTGGCCCTGCTGGACATCCAGATGCCCGTGATGGACGGGCTGACCGCGCTGGCCGAACTGGGCCGTGCCGCGCCGGGGGTACGGGTGCTGATCCTGACGACGTTCGGGGAACGCGACAACGTCCTACGGGCGCTCGGCCACGGCAGTGCGGGCTTCCTGCTGAAGGACACCGCCCCGCAGGAGCTGATCCACGCAGTCCGCGCGGCGGCGGCCGGCAACGCTTACCTGTCCCCGGCCGCCACCCGCCACGTGGTGGACACCCTCGCTTCCCCCGCCGCCACCGTGCGTGGCGAGGAGGCGCGCCGCCGCCTGGCCGGGCTGACTGGTCGCGAACGCGAGGTGCTGGCCCTGCTCGGCGAAGGACTGTCCAACGCGGCCGCCGGCGCCCGCCTGCATATGAGCGAGGCGACGGTGAAGACCTACGTCAGCCGCGTCCTCACCAAGCTCGACTGCGACAACCGGGTCCAAGCGGCGCTCCTGGCCCGCGACGCGGGCCTGGAGCCGTGCGCAGAGTGAACCTCAGCGCTCCGGCAAACCGTACGTGGAACAGCTCTCCGAACTCACCCTCAGAGATGAGCCCCGTGAACCGGACTATCCGGATTCCGAGGTCCTGCTCACCATCGTCAATGCGGTACGCCATTGCCGACCGGTCCCGGTCCACTACGGCGACCGCGACGGACGCCGTACCGGCGCGGAGCACCTATTCCGGTGCCGTCGTATTCCTGCGGGCAGCTCGCGACGCTTCTTTGCACTACAGACGGTGATGAGCCGTGGCTGCGTCCGGCGATGGAGAGGATTCCGACACGACCTTGAGACTGACCGCCTCAGACATGGCTTGAGACACCCGCCGAGCCCGAGGTCACAGCAGCGTCGTATGACACGAATCGCGAGAACCTACAGTTCTCCCGACGGTCAGGATGTCTGCGCCTCTGCGGGCGTCGGGTCCAAGGAGTCGAGGAGTTCCCGGAAGGTGATCTTCTCGCCGTCGTAGTCGAAGGTCATGGCAGCGGCGAGTGCCTCCCACCGGTCGGTGCTGCGCCCGCAGCGGTCCAGCAGGATCGTCAGGGCGACGTCGGGTTCGTGGTTGGCGAGGGCCTCGTCGGCGGGGATCTGGCGTAGGTGCTCCAGGGTGCGGTAGCGGGACTTTGCGACGGCGCGGTAGACCTCGGAGCGGGAGAGGATCTCCCCGGTGGCGGGGGAGTCGAGCCAGGACGGCAGGACGGCCGCGGGGCCGGGGTGCTTGCCGAGTTCGTCGTCGTCCACCAGCCGCACCACACCGTCGTCCTCGTCTTCCGGAACCGGGATGGCGGCCGCCGCGGCCAGGAACCAGTCGGGGCCGTCGGCCTTCTCGGCGGTCCAGGCCAGTACGGCAGGGTGCAGCCCGCCCAAGACGCCCATGACAGCTGCGTGCGGGGTGTGCGGGTTGGCTGGCGAGGACGGTCAGAGTCTGGACGCGGCGGTGCTCGTAGTGGCGTTCCAGGAGCCGGGCCGGGCGGTCGGGGTCGGTATTGTCGAGGACGCGGATCGGAGTCCGGCTCGGCTTGGGGGAGACGACGGCCGGCTGATCCAGCCGGGCGAGCTGGGCGCAGGCCCCGGCGAGGTGGTCGGGGGTGGCGCTGAGGAGGGCCGGGTCCTCGGCGAGACGCAGGACGCGGCCGTCGAACTCGTGATCGTCTTCCTGCCTGTCGGACCAGGTGAGCAGCTGGCCGCGGGTGACGAGAGCGTCGGCGGCCGAGTGCAGCTGGTCGGCGGCGAGGTCGGCCAGGCGCGGGTTGCTGCGGACGCGGTTGGCGATGTGGTGCAGGGTCCGGCGGGCGGTCACCTGCGGGTTGGGCAGGCCGGCCAGCTCAGGCAGGCACAGGGCCGGCAGGCAGGCGCGCAGCAGGTTCTCGCTGAGAGCGGGCGCCGGATCGGCGGGGAGTTCCGCGCCGTCGGGGTCGGTGGCGCGGAGGCGGGAGTCCTCGAGGGCCTGGGTCTCGGCCTGGTCTAGCAGCAGGTGCTGGACGGCCGCACCGAGTGTGGGGTGAGTGGCGAGCTCCGACCACCGCTCGGGACACCGGGCCAGCATCGCCCAGCCGCTGTGGCCGGCCAAATCCAGGGACCAGTCCTTTGAGAAATCGGACACGGCCTCCCAGCCCTCTTCGGGCTCCGAGTGGAGAAGGTACGCGGCGAGCGGAGTCAGGCAGGCTTAGCGATAGCGGCCTCGACCTGCCCAGGGTGCCGTGCAAGGGCGGAGACCAGCCCGGCCCAGGCCCTTCGGTGCCGCAGGATGGCGAGCGCATCGGCGGCAGTCACCGTGCCTGCGGCGGCCAGGGCGGCCAGCGTCTTGTCGTCGGCGTGCGTCAAGGCCCCCGCGTTCGACGCGAAGCTGCCCGGCTCCTGGCTGGTCGACCTGTCCCACGGCGATCTGTCCCGCGTGAAGGTCGGCAAGGAGTGGGTGGAGCTGGACGGCTCGCTGCTGCCCTCTCCGTTCACGCCGAAGGGCGAGCGCCTGACTGGCCCGGCCTGGTACGCGACGCCCACCGTCGCTTACGCGGCGGAGCTCGGCTACGAGGTGCGGCCGATTGAGGCGTGGGTCCGGTACGAGCAGGCCGGTACCTGGACGGCTGGTACAACCGGCTCCGTGACGCCTACCTCGCCACGATGGCCGACCTCGGCGTCGACGCCGACCTCGCCCCGGCGGACTTCCTTGCGGCGATGGACGGCTACAAGGGCCATGACCCGGAACTGGCGATCGTTGTCACGGCGGTCAAGGCGACGGTGAAGGGAGGTCTGGGCAAGCTCCGCGAGCGGCCCCGCGGCGAGGGCTGGAGACCGGGCGAGCCGTGGCGTGCGCTGTCCCGCCCGACGTGGCGGCCGGACATCCGGGCGGCGGTCATCTCCCGCACCCGGATCAACCTGCACCGCAAGATCGTTAAGCACGCCGCCTTCACCGGGCGGTACCCCATCGCGATCCTGTCCGACTGCGTCGTCTACGCGGCAGGCGGGCCCTCGCCGCTGGACTTCCTGCCCTACCGGGAAGGCAAGCCGCTGCCCGGCGGCTTCAAGCTCGGCATCAACCCCGGCCTGGTCAAGCACGAGGGCACCCAGGACCTGATGTGGGGCGAGGAAATAGTGCGCACCGGGCCAGAAATGAGCTGAAGCACGATGGGTTGCCCTAGTTGTCACCGTTGTGGCGCTGACCGGGGCGCGTTCCCCTCGCCCCGACACTGGGCGATTTCCATACGGCAGCCGCGGCCCCGCCGGACACGACTGGGAAGCCCGGATGCGCACCATCACCGAGCTGCAGCCGAACATCACCAAGTGGCTCGACCGCGACGTATGGACTCGTGCCGTCAGCGACGCAGGTTACGCCGTCACCCGCCGCTGACCTGCCAGCTCTAAGAGAGCATCTGATCAACGTTCACACCGTTCTGGCGTGCATGTCCGTTTCGGTTCGCCACGTTGGCGTAGATTCTCCCGTGAGCTCGCGGGACATTTTGTTAGCCATCGCACGATGGATCATCGCCCGGGACCTCTGCGGGAGGGCTTCGTAGTCCCGTGCCAGGCGACGGTGCTGCATCAGTCAGCCGAAGATCCGCTCGATCACCCACCGTTTCGGCAGCGGTTCGAACCCTTCGTCCGCCGCTGCACGACTTCCACATCGATACCCAGTCCGGCGCCGTGGTTGAGGATGCTGCTCTGGTAGCCGCCGTCGGCCCAGACCTTCGAAACGGTGGCGTGGGCCGCGGCCAGGTCGTCGAGCAGGAGCTTGCCGCCGGTGGTGTCGTGCACGGACGCGGCGGTGACCAAGACGGCCAGGACCAGGCCGAGGGCGTCGGTGATGACGTGCCGCTTGCGTCCTTTGATCTTCTTGCCGGCGTCGATGCCCTGACTGGTCTCGGCCACTCACGCCCCGCCCAACGACCGCCAACACCGGTAGTCACAAGATCCTCCCTAACTACCAACTACATAGATCAGATGCCCTCTAACGAGCTCGTGCACGGTAGGCGGTGAGGCGTCGCGACCGAGCCGGGATCATCTCCGTCCGGAGATGCCGGTGGCCGCCAAGTCGCGCCGTGAGCAGAGCCCCAGCTTGGCGAACACGTTGGATAGGTGATGCCCGACGGTGCGGTCGCTGATCCGCAGACGAGCCCCGATCTCCCGGTTGGTCAGATCGCCGGCGGCAAGCTGGGCCACCCGGCGTTCCTGTGCCGTCAGCGTTGCCATGCCCGTGCCGGCGGCAGTGTTACGGCGTGCGGGTGCCATGATCAGACGCTGCTCACGCCGGGCCCGCTCGAGCATCGGGTGCGCTCCCAGTGCGTGGAACGTCTCGGCAGCGGCGTCGAGCTGCTGGCGGGCGTCTCGGCGCCGCCGCTGTCGCCGCAACCACTCGCCGTAGAGCAGCCGGGCCCGTGCGTGGTCGAACGGGCGCCGGGACGCACCGGGCACGTCCAGCGCCGCCCGGTAGGACCGTTCGGCGGCGGGTTCGTCCAGCAGTGCGCGTGCCAGGTGTGCTGTGAATCTCGCCCAGTGCGCGCCGGTGCGCCGTACCCAGGCGTCGAGCGCCTCGGCGCGGCGCTGGCCGATCTCCGGCCGCCGCGCGTGCACGGCGGCCTCGATCGTGTCCAGGCTTGCCAGCAGAGCGACGATCGGATGTGCTGCCTCGTGCCCGTGCTCGTCCAAGCGGGCGAGCAGGTCGAGTGCAGCATCGGCGCGACCGGCCGCCAGAGCGGCCATTCCACGGTTCCAGTGGGCCGAGGCGCTGACCGCACGGTCGCGGCGCGGCCCGGCCAGCTGCAGGGTCCGAACGGTCAGATTGTCGACGCTGCGGCCGTCACCGCGGGCGGCGGCGAGCCATCCGAGGCAGTTCCGGCACTCCGCAGCGATGTGCTCGGCACCGATCCGCTCGGCCGACGCGAGCCCCTCGGCCGCGGCGTCCTCCGCAGCGCCCCACCGGCCCGCGGCGATGTCGAGTCGCGCGATCCGAGCCAGCGCCGCAGCAAGCGAGGTGCCATCGGCGTGACGGCGGTGCCTGCGGACAAGGGCGTGCACGGCATCGGCGAGTGGCTCGTCGAGGCCCCACACCAGTCCGAGCGGCGACGCTGGGAGCAGCTGCGACTCCACCCGGGAGATGTGCGCCATGACGTCACCGAGTTCTGCCGACGACGCTGCCTGTGCCGGGTCCGTCGCCGGCCCCCACCACGTCCGGACGATCGGGAGGACGTCGGGCAGCCCAGGGGTCGTCAGCCCCGCGAGACGAGTGAGGGTCTCGCCGACGAGGTCGTCGCGGGCCGCGGACCATCCCGCGTGCAGGGCAGCGGCGCCGAGCTCCACTCTCATGCGCGGATCGTCGAACGCGGCGATGTCGCGACTGATCGATCGGTGGGCTCGTTCCAGAGACCCCTCGGCGAGTTCGAGTACCCCGCGCAGGCCGCGGCTGGCGCGGGTGGTCAGGACCTCGTCGGTCAGGCTCCGGGCATCGGCCAGCAGCCGACGCGCCATCGTGGCGTCGCCGCCGTGCCAGGCGGCCACGGCCGCGCGGGCGAGCCTGCGGGTCGCAGCGGCCGGGTCGGCGGACAGTTCGGCGGCCCGCCGCAGGATCGGTACCGCGCCGGCGCCCGAGGGCACCGTCTGCTCGAGCAGCCCGGCGATCTCCTCGTCGACGTCGTGAACGGTCGCGGCCCGGTGCCAGACATGCCCGCGACTGCCCGGGGGAAGAGCGGCGGCCAGGGTCCGGTGGGCGTTCCTGCGTTCAGACGGGGAGGCGCTCGCGTAGACAGCGGCCCGGACCACCGGGTGCCGTAGCGCAGGCCGGTCGGGCGTCCCGGCGAGCAGGCCCGACCAGGTCGTCTCCTCCCAGACCGGCTCCTCGGCGTCGCGGGAACGTGCTGACCGTGCGAGCGTGAGCTGGTCACCGTCGGCACGAGCCGCGGCCATGAGCACGACGAACTCGCGTGCCGGGGTCGGCATGGTCTGCAGGCGCTCGGCGAAGGCCTTACGCAGCCGGGGCCCCACGGGCACCGTGTCGGCGGCAAGATCGTCGATTGGTATAGGCAGCTCGTGCAGTGCCAGCGGGTTGCCCCCACCTGCTTTCACCGCGCGGGTGATCTCGGGGCCGTCGAGGCCGGGGTGAGCGGCGGCGACCAGTTGGGCGGCGTGGTCGTCAGCGAGAGGACTCACCGCGAGCGGATCGACCCCCTCCCACGATCCGTCGGCGGGCACGTCGTGGCCGGCGACGAGGACCACCACCGGATCGGTCCCCACCCGCCGGGCGACGAATCCGAGCACGAACTCGGTCTCCGCGTCGAGCCGGTGTGCGTCGTCCACGACGATCAGGAGCGGGCGGTCGACTGCCAGCGTCGACAACAGGGACAGGACCGCCACGGCGGTGAGTGACCGGCCCGCTCCGGTGACCTCGCCCGCGAGCACGCCTCGCAACGCTGCCGCCTGGGACACCGGAAGAGTCGCGATCAGGTGCTCGACCGGCCGGAGTAGCGTGTCCAGGCCGGCGAAGGGGGTCCCGGACTCGCACCGTGCGGGCTGTACCGCCAGCGGGGCGAAATCGGGAGACGCCGCGGTGACGTGGTCGAGAAGTGCGGTCTTGCCGATGCCCGGCTCACCCCAGAGCACCAGGGCGCCACCGGAGCCACGGCGGGCTCGGTCGAGCACCTCGGTCACGGCAGCGATCTCTGCCTGTCGTCCGACGAGCGGAGCCGGAGCACCGGTTGCCCTCATCGCGTCCTCTCAGCCGTGACCATCTTCCGGCCCCAGAGGTCCGTGCCGTACCGTCCGAGGTCGGCGGGATCGTCCGACGCCCCGACGAGGACGCCGACCCCGTGCACGAGCGCGATGCCGGTGAGCCCCGCTCGGATCCTGATGAGCGCATCCTCGGGCCGCTGCTGTGGCAGTGCCACCCCACCGAGCCGGGTCCCGTTCGGTGGTGCCGACCTGACCGTGAATGGTGTGCGCATGCTCAGCGGCCTGCCGCAGGTGCTTCTAGGCCCGCAGACCACGGGCCCGATTACCTTGACCGATGGCCCCGCTGCCGCGGGTAGGGTCGGGTCCCGTTCGTCGTTCGTCGATGACGAGCTTGCGCATCGAGCACGCCGAACCGCTGCCAGGGCACGGGCAGCGTATGGACGAGGCGCTCGCCGCGGGCGCACGCCGAGGTCGGCGCGGCGGGGCGAGGCGCCGGTGGCCGTGGTCATGGCGACTCCTCCGAACCGGAGCGGACGCCCTTGGGGAGTGGGTCTCCCAGGAAGGCGAGCAGGGCGGCGTTGACCTCGTCGGCGTGAGTCCACAGCAGCCCGTGCGGGGCGCCGTCGATCTCCACGTACTGCGCGTCGGGCAGGGCCCGACGGAAGCGGTGGGCCGTGACTTCGATGGGGAGGATCCGATCGGCGGTGCCGTGCAGGATCAGGGCCGGCGTGCCGCTGGCCCGGACGGCCTCGACGTCGGCGCGGAAGTCCTCGATCCACGAGGAGACGACGGCATGGGCGGCCACGGGGGCGCTGGAGATGGCGACGTTCCAGCTGGCTGTGACCGCCTCCTGGCCGATGCGGTTGCCCAGGTTCTCGTCGAGGTTGTAGAAGTTGGAGAAGAACTGCTCGTACCAGGCGTAGCGGTCGCCCTTGGCCGCGGCCTCGATGCCGTCGAAGACGTCCTGGGGCACGCCGTCTGGGTTGTCGTCCCGAGCGACGAGAAAGGGCTCCAGGGAGGCCAGGAAGGCGAGCTTCACGACCCGCTGGTGGCCGTATCGAGCGATGTAGCGGGCGAGTTCGCCGGTGCCCATCGAGAACCCGACGAGGACGACATCGCGCAGGTCCAGGGTCTCCAGCAGGGCATTCAGGTCGGCGGCGAAGGTGTCGTAGTCGTAGCCGGTGCCGACCTTCGACGAGCGGCCGAAGCCGCGGCGGTCGTAGGTGATGACGCGGTAGCCGGCGGAGAGCAGCTCGCGCGTCTGGCGCTCCCAGCTGTGGCCGTTGAGCGGGTAGCCGTGGATGAGGACGACGGGCTGACCCGCGCCTTGGTCCTCGTAGTAGAGCTCGACCGGCGTGCTGTTCTCGTTCCCGATGGTTACGTGTCCCATGATCTTTCCTTTCCGAGGGTGGTGTGCCTGCTATTGACCGACGAGCCGCCGTACCGCGATCGTTGTCGCCTCGCCGATGGTGGCGTTGCCGGCCGTAGACTCCGGGTCGGCCGGGTCGGCCGGGTCGGCGTAGACGGCGAGACCAGCGGCGCGCGGTCCGGGGGCAGCACGATCCCGACGTCGTTGCGCTCGCCCTGTGCTTCGGTCCCGGTCCTGTCCCCGATCAGCCACCCGGCTGGCATGCCGGCCCGGATGGTGGCGTCGCCGGTGGTGTTCGCGACGAGCGAGGTGGTGCGCCGCTCGCGGCCGGCCGGCTGCAGGCCGCCAGCGAGGGGCACCGCCCGCATGCTCTCGACGATGGCGGCCGGTGTGGTGGTGTCGCGCTCGTCGTCCGGGCCGGTGGAGACGTTGAGCTGTGGCTCGTTGCGGTCGAAACGGGTAGTCGCGTCATCCAGGCCGGAGGCGAACGCGGTCACGGCGGTAGGTCCGCCGAGGAGGTCGAGGGGCAGGTTCGTCGCCGTGTTGTGGCGTTGGCGCGCCGCGGCGGCTCCTCCAGCAGGCCGACGTCGGGGTAGTGCCGCACCGCACCCACATTGGTGCCGGCGAGATCGGCGAGATCGGCGAGATCGGCAAGTTGGCGGGGTCTCCAGGCCACGGCTGTTCCCTTCAGGTGTCGTCGACCGACGTGTCGTCGGCCCCAATGTTTTCGGCGTGGTCAGGGGCGCGTGAGCCGGCGTCGGCGATTGGCCTCCGCCAGCCCGCCCCACCGCCGTGCAGCTCCCGGTAGGCCAGGGCGTGGACGGCGACCCGCTCGCGCTGCTGCCGTAACGGGAGGACTCCTCGTCGGCGGGGAAGAACACCTCGGTGCTGATCACGGTGGCCGCTCCCTTCCCGGTCGCTCTGCTGTCGGCTCTCAGAGTCGCGGGGAAGGCGCCTGGTCCGCGTCGGTGGAAATCCCTTATCCCGTCACCGACCCTGGCGCGGGGGAGGCCGGCATCTTGACGACCCGATGCTGCCCGCGCGCTTCGCGTCGGTGAGAATTACCGGATAGACACCGTGTCGGCGCCAGGGGAGGACCAGGCGATGCTCGTGGGACGGCGCGCCGAGCAGGCGGCGCTTGAGCAGCTGCTGGCTCGGGCGCAGGGCGGCGACAGCGGGGTGTTGGTGGTGCGCGGGGAGGCCGGCATCGGCAAGTCCGCCCTCTTGCAGCACATGCGGGAGACCGCCGTGGCGGTGGGATTCGGGGTTCAGGACGCGGCGGGGGTGGAGGCCGAGGCAGAGTTCGCGTTCGCGGGCCTGCACCAGTTGTGCGCTCCGTTCCTGGCGCGGGCGGTCGAGCTGCCCGAGCCGCAGCAGGCTGCGCTCGGGGTGGCGTTCGGGCTGCACGAGGGTGCTGCGCCGGACCGGTTCCTGGTGGGGTTGGCAGTGTTGAGCCTGTTGGCCGAGGCCGGGCCGTTGCTGTGTGTGGTCGATGATGCGCAGTGGCTCGATCAGGCGTCTGCGCAGGTTCTGGCTTTCGTGGCCCGGCGGGTGGGGGCCGAGCGGGTGGTGATGGTGTTTGCGCTGCGCGATCCCGGTGTGACCGACGGCGAGGCGTTCAGCGGGTTGCCGGAGCTGCGCCTGGCGGGGCTGGGGGCCTCCGATGCCCAGACGCTGCTGGCCACCGCGGTCCGCGCACCGCTGGACGATGTGGTGCGCGACCGGATCGTAGCCGAGGCGCGCGGCAATCCGCTGGCGTTGTTGGAGCTACCCCGGGGTGCTCCGGCGGTGCAGTTCGCGGGCGGGTTCGAGCTGCCGGACGTAGTGAGCGTTCCGCGCCGGATCGAGAACGGCTTTCAGCGCCGCGCGAACAGCCTGCCTGCCGACGCGCGGATGCTGCTGGTGGTTGCCGCGGCCGAGCCGACCGGGGATGCGGCGTTGCTGTGGCGCGCGGCCGCGGAGCTGGGGATCGCCCGCGAGGCGGCTGCGCCCGCGGAGGCCGCCGGGCTGCTGGAGTTCGACTTCCGTGTGCGGTTCCGGCACCCGCTGGTGCGCTCGGCGGTATACCGGGCGGCCACACCGACCGACCGGCGCCGGGCGCACGGCGCGCTGGCCGCCGTCACCGACCAGCAGGTCGATCCGGACCGGCGTGCCTGGCACCGCGCGCAGGCGGTGGTGGGCACTGATGAGGACGCCGCCGCGGAGCTGGAGCGTTCGGCCGGACGGGCCCGCGCCCGCGGCGGGTTGGCCGCCGCGGCGGCGTTCCTGAAGCGTGCGGCCGAGCTGACCCCTAGGCCGGCCGTCCGGGCGGAACGAGCCCTGGAAGCTGCGCACGCCAAGCACGAGGCCGGTGCGCCCGAGGCCCTGGAGCTGCTGACAGTCGCCGCGGCCGGGCCGTTGGACGCCGTGGCGCAGGCCCGCATACAGCTGCTGCATGCTCGGATCGCGTTCCACGGGGCAAGGGGCGGCGAGGGGCCACGGATGCTGCTGGACGCCGCCAAGGCCCTCGCCCCGCTGGACCCGGCGCTGTCCCGGGAGACCTACCTGGACGCGCTCGATGCGGCGATCGTTACCGGCGACCGCGGACCCGGCGGCGTGCGTGCGGTGGCCGACGCAGCCCGGGCCGCGCCCGCACCACCGGAGTCGCCGAGGCCGGTGGATCTGTTGCTCGACGGGCTGGTGACGACGTTCACGCAGGGCTACGCGGCAGGAGTGCCCGGGCTGCGGCGGGCGTTGGACGCCTTCAATCGTCACGAGCGGGACGATCATGCCGTGAACGACGGCGACGACCGCCGCTGGCTGTGGCTGGCCGGCCGGACCGCGATGTCGGTCTTCGACGACCAGATGGTGCACGCGCTGGCCGCTCGTCATGTCCGGCTGGCCAGGGAAGCCGGCGCGCTGGCCACGCTCCCGGCAGCACTGCTCGTCCAGTCCGTCATGCTGGTGCTCTCTGGTGACTTCTCCCGGGCCGCCGAGCAGACCGCGATCGCGGCCGCGACCAGAACTGTGCCCGTGCTCCACGGCCAGCTCATCCTGGCTGCCTGGCGCGGCCGCTCGGACGAGACCACCGAGGTCCACGCGACCATGGTCCGGGAAGCGGTTGGGCGTGGGGGCCGAACCGAGGACTTCCTGGCGCAGTACGCCATGGCGGTGCTGCACAACGGTCTGGGCGACTACCCGGCGGCTCTGGTCGCTGCGACGCGGGCTTTCGAGTCCGACGAGCTGACCCACAGCAACCTGGCCCACTCCGAGCTCATTGAAGCGGCATGTCGTAGCGGCCGGCCGGAGCATGCGACCGCTGCGCTGGACCAGCTCAGCTCACGGGCGCTGGCCAGCGGCACCCCGTGGGGGCTCGGGCTGGCAGCGCGCTCACGGGCATTGGTCAGCACCGGCCCGGCCGCCGAGGAGTACTACCGCGAGGCGATCGAGCAGCTACGAAACTGCCGAGTGGCCACCCAGCTGGCCCGGACTCATCTCGTCTATGGCGAGTGGCTACGCCGCGAGGGCCGCCGTCAAGGCGCCCGCCAGCAGCTCCGCACCGCCCACCAGATGCTGTCGGACATGGGTGCGGAAGCGTTCGCAGCGCGCGCCGCCCGCGAGCTGCGCGCCACCGGCGAGCACCCACGCAGCCGGTCCGCCCAGCCTTCGGACGCGCTCACCGCACAGGAGCTGACGATCGCCCGGCTGGTAGCTACCGGGGCGACCTCCCGGGAGGTCGGCGCACAGCTGTTCTTGAGCCCGCGCACCATTGAGGCCCACCTCCGCAGCATCTTCCGCAAGCTGAGCATCACCTCCCGGCGACAGCTGCGGGACCTGCGGCTTCCCTGACGGGCTGGCAGCGTGCGTGCTCTGTCGCGGTACAGCGAATGCCGCCCGGAAGGCCAGCGAGCTGCGCTCTTTGGAGCTCGTAAAAGGATCAAGAGCGCGCCGTCTTGAGGCGACGCCTGCGAATGAGCGTGCAGACAAGGGAGACGACGGCGGGCGGATTAGGCACCTCAGGCAGGTAACTCGTCAAGCCCGGGTGGTCGTTGTTCCTGTGTGCGTCGGTAGTGTTATGGACATGCCCGATGTGTGGATCGGCTTCAACTCTCGTGATCGGCAGAGGTACTGGTGGCGGACCGGCATCCTGATGCTGACGCTCGCTGGTGTGATGGTGGCGATGAGCTTGACCACGCATGAGCCGGGAAAATGGTGGTGGGTCGGTGGAGTAGGGGTCTTCTCCGCGGTTGTGGTCTTCAGCACGATCAACGCGATCTATGGCCGGGTCCTCCTGACCGCGAGGGGGTTGGAGTTCCGCACCTTCGTCAGCAGGCAAGTGGTTCCCTGGAGCGAGGTCGCCCGCATCGAGAAGCGGCAGAGGGTGTCACGGAGCGGAATCTGGTGGGACCTTCGGGTCGTCAGGGCCCACGGCCGCTCGCTCACGATTCCGGGGACCTTCACCAACCGGATGACGGATGCCGAGCTTGAACGGAAGCAGGCAGTCATCCAGAAGGGCTGGTCCCGCGCAGTCGGTGGCTGATGGAACTCATGCCGCGAGAGCCTTCGCCGCCGTGGGGAAGGCGACGGCCTCGTCGAAGAGCTGTCCGTGCTGGACGCAGTGGTAGAGCTGTCCAAGCATGCGGTTGAAGAGGTTCCTCTGGGCTGCGGCATGCCAGTCTCCGTGTTCGTCGCGACGCCTTCGGTAGTGGGCTTTAGCGCCGGGTGAGGTGGTGATGGCGGAGAAGGCCCATAACAACGGCTAACACAATGAGGTGGATGAGTCCTGGTTGCCGTGTCCGGCACGGGAGTTGAGCGTTTGGTTCGGTGTGGGGATGTCGCCGTGGATCGTGTCGGATGAACTGTGGGACCTTGTGGAGCCGCTGCTGCCGCAGCGTGAGCGCAGGTTCCGGCATCCAGGTCGCAAGCCGTTGCCGGACCGGGAGGTGCTGTGCGGGATCTTGTACGTGCTGCACACCGGGATCCAGTGGGAGTACCTGCCCAAGGACTTCGGCTTCGGGTCGGGCATGACGTGCTGGCGCCGGCTGCGGGACTGGAACGAGGCCGGCGTCTGGCAACGGCTGCACGAGATCTTGCTGGCCGAACTGAACGCTGCCGCACGTCTGGACTGGTCCCGCTGGGTGGTCGACTCCTCGCACGTCAGGGCGCTAAAAGGGGGCAGCACACGGGCCCATCGCCCGTTGACCGGGGACGAGCCGGCTCCAAGCATCACTTGATCACTGACGGACACGGCACTCCGCTCGCGGTGCTGCTGACCGGCGGCAACCGCAACGACGTCACCCAGCTCCTGCCCCTGCTCGACGCGATCCCGCCGGTCCGCGGCCGGGTCGGTCATCCTCGCCGGAAGCCGGACTCCCTGTTCGCCGACCGGGGCTACGACCATGACATCTACCGGGACCAGGTCCGCGCCCGCGGCGTCGTGCCCGCGATCGCCCGCCGCGGCACCCTGCACGGCACCGGACTGGGCACCTACCGCTGGGTTGTGGAGAGGAGCTTTGCCTGGTTGCACGGCTTCCGTCGCCTGCGAATCCGCTGGGAGCGGCGAGCCGACATTCACGAAGCATTCCTGAGACTCGCCTGCTGCCTCATCACCCATCGGCAGCTCAGGGCATTGCGCTGACACTGGAACCGCTGGGCACTCCATGGATGTCCGTGGCTCATGCCATGATCCGGCCTCATGAGTGACCGATCGCTTTCGCCTGCCTGGCTGGCCTCGTGGACAGAGAGGGTCAGCGGGACTCTCACGACCATGACGGGCGAGTTCGAGCATCGGCACGGCTTTCCTCCTGGGATCAACCAGGTCCGGCCGGCCGACCACGATGATCAAGCCGCGGCTCGCACGCTCGCCCAAGTCACCCCTACACCGGCTGACCTGATCACCTTCTACGAAAGCATCGGTGATGTCACCTGGGAGGACGTCGGCAACGGCTACTTCCTCGATACGGCCGGTGACCTCCTGCTGCGGCTCCAGGAGTACGGCGTTGTCGACGTCGGCACGGACAAAAGGAGCCGTGGCCTGGTCATCGGCTCGAACGGCGGCGGCCTGATCTATGTCGCGGGGCCTGATGGGGCCGTTTACCGGACGCGGACGGCTTCGCTGGACGAAGCGGAGCTCGACAAGGTAGCCGATGACCTACGACAGTTTCTGGAGCTGCTGGAGCGTTCCCTGACAAGGTTCAACGCCGACGGCGAGCCGGGATACCTGTAAGCAGGCCCGACGACCATTTTGTTAGCCGTTGTAAGTAGCCGGCGTGGTTGAGGCGGTCGTTCTTGACCCACCGGCGGGTGATGCTCGACTTCTTGCCGGAGGCCCTGGTGATGGGTGAGGCGCCGGCGCACGCCTTCCATCCGGCGCTGCTTTTCCAGGAGGCGCGGATGGAATCCCTGCCGATCGAGGATGGCGCGCTCGGCGGCGTACTGGCCCATTACTCGATGATCCACACCCCTCCGGGAGAACTGCCGGAGCTGCTTGCCGAGCAGGTACGCGTTCTCGCGCCAGGTGGTCTGCTCCTGGTCTCCTTCTTCGGGACCGACGGGCAGGAACCGGTCCGGTTCGACCACAAGGTGGCGCCTGCCTACAGTTGGCCGGCAGATCGCCTCGCTGGACTGCTGGCCGATGCCGGGCTCGTTCCCTTCGCCCGGTTGCTCCACGATCCGGCCTCCGAGCGGGGCTTCCTCGACGCTCATTTGTTGGCCCGCCGCTCGTAGGTCCTGCCCGGAAATATCTGCCGGACTGCCGGCGCACCCCGGGCTGCCAGCTCGGCAGAGGTTCGCTGATCTAACGCGAATTGTCAGACAGGCTCTAGTGGTGCTACCCCCACCCCGAGGAACGGGGCCAACGAATCCAAGGTGCCGTTCGACTGACGCGGGACGAGCGCTTATCTGGTGCCGTCACTCGAATGGGCGTCGATATTGAACAGTGGGTCTCATGCTGACTGCACAAGTGCAGTCGCAGTGCAATTGGCCCTGAGACTATGCAGCGGAATTTGAGATCCCACACTGGCGTTGCTCGGGGCTGCCTTGGAGGTTCGTCATGCCCCGCACCATCTGGTCCGGCGCCATCAGCTTTGGCCTGGTCACCGTGCCGATCCACGTGGTCAGCGCCACCGAGGACCACAGCATCCACTTCCACCGGGTGCACCTGGAGGACTTGGCCCGGGTACGGACCCGTAAAGTGTGTGAGCTGGAGGACCGTGAGGTCAGCTCGGACGAGATTCGGCGAGTCAACATCGGACGTACTGACTGGGGGTGACATGACCGCTGAACTGCTGGAATGTTCCCTCGACTACCACGGTCGGCCCTAGGCCGTTTCCTTCGGATCACCTTGCGGACCAGATGAAGATGGCGGCGAGGTGGAGTCCGGCAAGGTAGATGGTGGCGGTCTTGTCGTAGCGAGTGGCCAGGCCACGCCACTGCTTCAGCTTGTTGATGCACCGCTCGACGGTGTTTCGCTGCTTGTAGGCCTCGCGGTCGAAGGCTGGCGGACGGCCGCCGCGACTGCCGTGCCGCTTGCGGTTTGCGGCCTGGTCGGCGGGCTGCGGGATCACCGCCCGGATTCCGCGGCGCCGCAGATGACGACGGATCGCCCGTCAAGAGTAGGCCTTGTCGGCCAGGACCGCATCCGGCGTGACTCTCGGCCGGCCGGTCCGGCGGGGCACCCGTAATCGGGCCATGACCTGCTCGAATGCGGGTGCGTCTCCAGCCTGCCCGGGCGTGACGACGAATGCCAGCGGCCTGCAGCGGCCATCGGTGGCGAGGTGGATCTTCGTGGTCAGACCACCACGGGACCGTCCGAGGGCATGGTCGGACGGCTCGCCTGCCGGAACCCCTTTTGACGGGCCCCGGCCGCGTGCTGATGAGCCCGCACGATCGTGGAGTCGACCGCGACGACCCAGTCCAAGTCGCCCTCGGCGTCGGCCTGGGCGAGCAGAGCCGTGAACATCTTCTCCCACGTCCCGTCCGCGGCCCACATCCGCAACCGGTTGTGGGCTGCGGCCTGCAGGGGACCAGACGGCCAGAGGCCGATATTGCGACAATCTACGCGGAAAAGATCGCGCGTGACTTCGCTGGTCAGATGGGAACGTTGCCTGACAACCGCGTCGAGTTCGGCCCGCAAGTCGGTTCTGATGGAGCATGGAACGCCTTCTAGCCTCCGTCGACATCTTCGACAGCCTGCCGGTGCGCCTGTGCCCTGCCTGCGAGCAGAAGATCGACATCCATCGCGAACACCCAGAGGGCACTTGCTACGTCTGCACCCAGCCAGTGACCGAGGACCAGCGCAGACGACGCGGAGAACTGGAGAAGCGGTCCCTGGCCGCAGAGGCCGACGACCTCCAGGAAGTCATCGCCCGAACCAGCCGCGACCTCGACCAAGCAAAAGCCGACCACCGGCACGCCCAGAGCACCCATCAAGACATTGCCAGGCAGCTAAACGTCGACCGGGCCGCCCGCCTCGCACCGTTCATGGCCAGACTCGAAGAGATGGCCGCCCAGACCGCCGCCCTGGAGCAAAAACTCATGGCGCTGCCCGCCATCGAGCAGATGCTCACCCGCAAGATTGCCGCTACGCAGACGTGCCAGGCGGCCCAAGACAGACTGAACCAACTGAAGCGGCAACTCGATGAAACCCCCACCACAGGGAGAACGCCCATCGACCGCTGCGCCCTGTTTGCTGATCGGATGAACGAATTCCTCAACCGCCACCGCGATGATGTCTGGGTGGCAGGGAATGCGGCGATCAGCGCGGACGACCTGACCTTCTACGTCGGCACCCGCCCCTGGAACCAAGTTCTAGGAGCCGAAGCGCGAGTGTTGTTCTTCCTCGCCTATAGCAGGGCCCTACTATTCCTGGCCAGGGACCTGGGGGACGACTGCCCGTATCCGGGACTCCTCATGCTCGACAACCCCTTCCAGCAGGGAATCGCAAGCGACGTCGTCCACGAAGTTCTCCGCGACATTGCCGATGCCGCCCAAGCCACCGGCGCACAGGTGATTTCTACGCAGGCCGTAGCAGTACCACTTCTCGCCCCTGGCGTCGAACAGATCATTATGCCGAGCACCTACATCGGCGAACCCGAGAGCTGACGGCCACATCTGGACAAGGAGGGGAAGGTTGCCTGGCGCTCCACGACCGGCTTCCTCCTGTCCTGTCTTACGCCCATTTGACGCCCAGCCCCCGCAGTGCGGCCAGCTGGTCCTGGGTGAGCTTGTCCCGCCTCGATTTGGTGTTCGAGACCCACACTCCCAGTTTCACAGTCACCGGCTCCGCCTCGCCGTCGACCGCGATCTCTTCGCTGTGGCCCCTCGGCACCGGCCGGTGACCTTCCCGCTCCACCCACTGGGCGAGGGCTGCCATGCCCCGCTGGAACGCCTGCTGTGCCTTGCTCGGCCCCTTCGTCGCATCCTTGGCGGCCGGGGCGGGAGACGGCATCTCAGCGGGCGTGATGCCCAGGTGGGACAGCCGCTCCTGCTGTTCGGGCAGGAGCTGTGCCCAGGTGGCTGGCTGCTTCTGCTGGAGCCACTTGCCGATGTCGTCGCTGTCCATCAGCACGCCGGGTGCGATGTCGGGCAGTTGGCCGTTGGCGTCGACCAGGTCGGCGAGCACCCGGTAGTGGCGTTGCCAGTCCAGCGGCCATGGGCAGTCCCAGTCCGGGTCGATCTCCGTCAGCTGCGCGGCGCGTACGGCGGCCCGCTCCGGGTCCTTGCCCAGGCCGTCTTTCGCGCCCTTGCGCCGGAGGTTGGCCATGTGCTGCCCGATGGGCACCATCGCCTCGCCCTCGCCCCACACCGCGTCCTGACGCGGCGCGAGGTGCCCTGTGGCCCGCCGGTACGACCGGAGCGCGGCGAGCTTGGCCTCCCACGCTTCCTCGCCGGGCTCCCAGACCATCCCCCGGCCTCCGGCGCGTCCAGGAGGACCTTGCGCCGGTCCTCCAGCTCCCCGGCCCGCAGCGTCTTCCTCTGCTGGTGCACCCACCGCCCAAGCGGAAACGCCTTCGTCGCCCCGACCTCGACCTCCATGTCGTAGGGCACGGCGTAGACGCCGGTGATCTCGTTCTCCGCCCGCCAGCGGATCAGGGCCTGGTAGCCCTCCAGCCACACCAGCGATTCCGGCCGGTAGACCCGGGTGCGCAGGAACGCGGCGATCGTCGCCGCGTCGCGCGGGCTGGAGAAGTGAAGCAGAGCGGACTCGGCAGCGGCGTCGGTGTCGTCCTGCTCCTGGTCCGCGCCGTCGCCCTCTCCGCCAGCCCCGACGATCTGCCCGTCCTCATCGCGCTGGAGGTGGACTGTGCGCTTGCCGTGGGTGAGGGCGCGGGAGGCGAGCTGCTCGACCAGGCGTTCATCGTGGCTGCGCAGGCCCTGGAGCACCGCCGCGAGCGGCTTGAAGCTTGCGGAGGCGACCATGTCGGTCGGGTCCTCACCGGCTTCAGGAACACCGGCACGATGATCCTGGCGCCCTTCGTGCTGCCGTCTTTGTTGAGCCGGAGCGCGCGGCCGATGTTCTGCACGATCTCTACCTGGGAGCCGCGGGTGTCGGCGAAGCAGACGGCCTCGACTCCCCGCTCGCCGGTGATGTCCACGCCCTCCCCGAGCACGCGAACGCTGGCGAGGAAGGCGCGGTGGACCTGGCGCCCGGCTGCGTCGATGCCGTTGGCGAACTGGCGCAGCACCTCGCGCCGCTCCGTCACGAGGTGGTCGCCGCAGAGCCACGCCGACCACACGCGGTCCGGCGGGACGTGGCGGCCGGCCTCGAGTGCTGACTCTCACGTCCGTGCCGCACGCGATTCTCATTTATATGTCAGCTGAGAGATGTCCATGGCCCGCTAGTTGTAGGGATGTCATGGGTTTGCTTCAGACACAGCATGAAAACTGCTGATGCATGCACCTGAGAATCACGAGTTCAGTCCACTGAGAATCACAATACGGCGCGGGCTGTGACCTGCTGTTTCGCGCTGAGCGGTGGCGAGATGGTCTCAACACGCTTCGCAGTCGACTGCGCTCGCGTTTGCCGCACCTGGATCAGCCGACGATGCGTCATTCGCGCTCGCACGGACTATGCAACGCCGCGGTCTCCGCCCTGGCAGGAAGTCCGGGTCACCCCCGCCCGCGCGGGCGTTATAGCACCTGGCCGGAGCAGCAAGCTGAACAGGGCCGCGGAGTCATTCCCGGGTAGACAAGTGCTGTGCTGTCGGTACCCCTCCGTACCCTTGGCATCAACTGCTGGGGCTTACGGCCCCGCCGGGCCTTGGAGCATGGAAAGCGGGACCACACAGTGACATCGATCTACCTCTCGTCCGACAATCCCCGGTGGACACCAAAGACCGAGGCCGACCTCCAGGCCGCTATCACTGGAGGCCTGTTCGAGGAAAGTCACTACCTCGACCTCAAGAAGGCCCCGAACAGCAAGGGCGACAACAAGGAACTGGCACGTGACCTGTCTTCGTTCGCCGTGGACGGCGGCACCCTGATCATCGGCGTGCAGGAGAACAAGGAAAGCCGCACCTTCGAACTCGCCCCCCAGCCGCTGAACGGACTGCCGGAGAAGATCGAGCAGGTGGCACGAACGATCCCGGACCCGCCAC
The DNA here is from genome assembly GCF_027947575.1 of Streptomyces rubrogriseus. Lineage (NCBI taxonomy): Bacteria > Bacillati > Actinomycetota > Actinomycetes > Kitasatosporales > Streptomycetaceae > Streptomyces > Streptomyces rubrogriseus. Next base: position 4,415,614 of record NZ_CP116256.1, read on the forward strand.
TGACCATCCTCACTGAGGAAATCAGCACGGCGGCCGACGACGGGACCGGGTACCTCGTCGTGCACATTCCGGCCAGCCCCGTCGCACCGCACATGGTCGACAACCGCTACTTCGGCCGCGGCGACAAGACCAAGTACCAGATGGGCGACGCCGAAGTCGTCGCCCTGCACGCCCGCCGGCGCAACGCCGAGGCCGACGCCCTCACCCTGCTGCGCAAGGAGATGGAGGAAGACCCGCTGCGCGGCGTGGGAGCCCAGTCCCACCTCTTCCTGGTCGCCCAGCCCACAGCCGGACGACGGGACATGTGCCTCCCGATCACCGGCGCCCAGGATTGGACCATGCGCCTGCACAGCCTGATCCGTCGCGTTCAGGAGAACCAGCGCCTGCGGGCAGCGCTCGAAGGTAAGGGCTTCAGTCCCGACCTGAGCCACGCTCACCAAGGGCACAGGCGCGCCAGGGGCATAGCTCTCAGCTCCTCTAGCCTCCGGTCCGACCGCACCCATGTCGCAGACGGCGGCTGGCGCGACGAAGACGTGATCGAAGTCCAGCTCTTCGAAGACGGCGGACTGCGCCTGTTCATGACCCGTCTCTCCGACGGCCTCAAGAGTCATGCCTCGGAGGTCGAAGAGGAACAGGTCCTCTTCGACGCCGGCGTCGTCATCCTCACCCGGCACATGCTGGAACTGACGCGCCTGATCTCCGACGACGTGGGCTACCACGGAAACTGGGCCGTTGCGATCGGGGCCAGCAGGCTCCGCGGCCGCCGCAGGTACTCCGGACAGTCACACTGGCCCAGCAATTACAGGTATAGCGCCGACACCTACGAGGAAAGCACCGGCACCACGCTGGCGGAACTGCGTGACGCACCGGGCACAGTGACCCGCAGGCTTCTCGGCCCCCTGCTCCGTTCGCTGGACTCCGAAGAGCTGTTCACCAAGGCCCTGACCGACGAAGAGTGAGCCACGTCAGCGACGGGTTCTGACGTGCCGCACAGGCGGCCACTGCCATCCCTTGGCCTGCACGCGAGGCAGGAGCATGGCGACGGCCCTGCCGGCCCGGCCCTCATCTCGGAATTGCGTGGTGACGAGCCGGTGGCCTCATCTAGCGTGACCTAGTTGACGATCGTCATTATCATGCCCGAACACTCCGGAGTACCGATGGCTCTGCCGACCAGGCTCACCGCCGCCGTGGGACGACACCCCGATCACCTCACCGAGAACGATCTGCAGCGCGCGGTTGACAGCCAGATACCCGAGAGCGTCGACCTCGACTGGAAGAAGGACTTCTACCAGGGCACCGACGCGGGCAAGAAGGAGCTCGCCAAGGACGTATCCGCCATGGCCAACACCGTCGGTGGCATGGTCATCATCGGCGTCGACGACGGCAAAAGAGACCACGCACATGCCCTGGCCCCCTCCGAGCCGGTCCCGGGCCGCGGCGAGGAGTGGATCCGCTCGGTACTCGCCAACTGGATCCAGCCCGTCGTCCCCAACGTGGGCGTGCGACCGGTGAAGTCCACTGCTTACGATGGCAAGATCTACTGGGTCCTCACCGTGCTCCCAAGCACCCAAGCCCCGCACGCCGTCGCGTCTCCGGGCAACGACTACAACTTCCGCGTGCACGTCCGGCACGGAACCACGACCCGTACCCTGGCTGAATCAGAGATCGCCCAGCGATACCGTGACCGCTTCCAGGCAGCCTCCGACGACATCGACCGCCTGCGACAGGTAACCGACGCAGGCCGTCGTTACCTGTCGGACTATCTGACCAGGACCGTGGACGGCGATAGTGCTCCGGTGACCTACTACCCGGGCTGGGTCAGCCTTGCTGCAGTTCCGGCCGTACGCGGCACCTATCCCTTGGCCACCCGGACCGATCGCGACGCTGCCTTCAACCGCTTCCACGACCTCGCCTGCCACGGAGTGACGATCAACGCGCGGCCCCAGCACCCCCCGTTGGTAGGCCGCCGGCAAGTCCGCTTCGAGGGCTTCCCCACCGGCCAACTCCATCAAGACGGCAGCTTCTACGCCGCACGGACCATTAGCCTCCACAACGATCAGCGCGACGCCGACGGACCCCAACAGATGTCCCAGCGGACATTCGAACTCGATCTCGTCACCCTGGTGCAAGCAGCCGCGGCCTGGGCAGCAGAGACCGGAGCGGCCGGCGACCTGATGCTGTCAGCCGCACTGCACCGCTACGACGGCAGCGACACACTCGTCCGACTGGTCGTGACCGAAAGCGCCTTCCAACGCGGCCCGGCTCTACCGTTCCCTACCGTTCCCGCGCAGACTGTGGGTGATCTCGCCGCCATCGTCACCGACAAGCGGGAAGCCGTTGTCGTGGCCTGTGCACTCGCCTCAGACCTGCTGGCCGACATGGGAGCCCACCAGCCGCACATCCTGACCCCTGAGGGAGACATCCTGACGGACCGGCTCAACGATGCACTCCGCCACCAGCTCACAGGCTGGGAGTCATAGCACGGCTGGACCGAAGCCCTTCAGGACAGTGAAGGGCCCCGAGGACTCCGGGGGCCCTCCTCCGTGTCCTGCACCCTCGACGGCGGGCAGCTGCGCGGCAGTCATGCTCAGCGGAGCAAGATCTCCAGGAGTTGATCGAAGAAGCCGTCGACCACAGACAGTGCGGCCGCAGTATCGGGGAGTTCAGCCCCTCCGAACCGGTACACCTCGTAACCAAGCAGATGCGTGCACGGCTCGCCGACGGTCACTCCCGCTCGCGCGGGCACTACGCTCAAGTACTTCGCAGCAGCTGGTGGTTCGACGAGTCATTCCCGCTCGCGCGGGACCGGGGATGCCCCTAGTTTTGTGGTGATCACTGTAGGAGTCACTCCCGCTCGCGCAGGCTCTGACTGTCGTGCGCGGTGCTGCACGACCTCGGCCACGAGTCATCCCCACTCGCGCTGGCGCTGCTGGTGCAGCCATGAGGGCGAGAAGGAGCCGTGATGGCCACTCCCGCTGGCGCGGACAGTGCAACGCTGCGGTCACCGCCCTGGACAGGAAGTCGGGATCACTTCCGCTCACGCGGGCTCGCTGGCCGTTGACCACCTGGCAAGGCTCACAGCACGAGCCACCACCGCTCCTGCGGGCTCTTTCTCATCGGCATCGTGATGGCCGGCGAGTCATCCCCGCTAGCGGAGGGGCGAGGCCGAGATCGGCTCTCTCCGGCCTTCCTCGTACGGGTCACCCCCGCTCGCGCGGGCGCTACCTGATCATCGACGTCACCGACCCGAATCCTGATGAGTCACTCCCGCTCGTGCGGGGCCCGAGACCTGTGTCTCCTGACGGGGTGGGTCTCCTGTGGAGTCACTCCCGCTCGCGCGGGACGTGTGCACCTGCAGCCTAGCAACTGGGCAAGTCAGTCTTCAGCGCACCTAGATGAGTGCGGAGCCGCGAAACCAGGTCGAGACACTTGCCCGAGTCGGTGTCAATCTGGCCGCCGGCCGGGTTCCCCTCGCGCGCCAGCGCCTGCGCGGTCTCGTCTAGTCTTTCCCGCACGACCTGATGCTCCGCCGTCGTCTGGCCGAGGTGTACCGGTTCTACGGCGACGCCGCCGATGCTGGCCGTTGGATGTACCTCGAGGAGGATCGGAACGCCGACGAGACCGCTGCCTTCGAGGCACGGTACGGGTCTCCCGGGTGGCGGATGAAAGCCCTCGCCTGGCAGGGCCCCGAGGCGAAGGCCGCCACCGTTTTCGCGGAGAAGCAACTGATCGCGGTGCGGACCGCCTGCGTCGAGGAATTGGGCATCCCGTCGACTGGGACGATCCCGCCTTCTACTGGGACGGCGGCCTGGAAGGGGAGTACGAGACGCCTACCAGGCCATGGACGGTCGGCGGCAACCAAGTCCGACAACTCCTCAAAGCCGTTCCGCCTCCCCAACCTCATACCGGAGAGGACACCCACCACCAGTAGATCACTCACGTAACGGAGTACTACGAGACCGACCATGTGCTCGCGGCACCAGTTGCTGGCATCGGTCCCGAGGAGAGTCGTCCATGCCTGGTTGATGCCGAGCACCGGTACGAGCAGTGAAAAGAGAGCGGAGGGCTGCACGGTCGGTGCCCGACAGGGTGGCGGGAACCGACGCTGTCAGTGCCTGCTGCCACACTGGCCACAGAACAGGAAGGTAAGGGGGGACGTGCCGTGGCCCGGAGCAGCGGATTCCACCAGAGGGACCTCTCGGCAGGAATGCCGATGACCGCACTCACGCCACCTGGGCTGCGCGACCCGTCGCAGACAGTGGGAGCATGCACCCTCACCGCGCAGGACATCGAGGAGGACCACGCACGCAGGTCCCTTTACCTTCGGCACCTGACGAGCATGCTGTCCCAGCCCATCACAACAGCCCCGGCCTCCACGATCCCCTACGTGATCGTCCAGTTCTGGGACGACACCTCGGACATCCCTGCCGACGTGCTGGAGTGCATGACGAGCTGGGCGGCGCTGGAAGACCAGGGGTTTCGGCGGGAGGTCTACGACGACGGTTCGGCACGCGCGCTGATCAAATCCCAGTTCACAGACGCGCACACGGCAGCCTTCGACGCCTGTGCTCACCCGGCGATGCGCAGCGACTACTTCCGGCTGTGCTACCTCGCCCGAAACGGCGGTTTCTACGTCGACGCGGACGACGTCTACCAGGGCACCGACTGGACCCCGCTGTTCCGCGACTCGCGGCTGCGCCTGCAGGCACTGTGCTACGACACAATCTCCGGCACCATGGCAGACCCACGGCAGGCCTTGACGGCCGACTGCCATGGCGACAGGTTCATCCACTACGTCAACAACAACCCGATCATCGCTCCCGCCGAGAATCCGGTCGTCGTCGCAGCACTGGAGGCAGCCACGGCTGCGCTCCTGGCCCACCCCGGCGGCCCCCTGGACATCCAGTCCACGACGGGGCCGGGCAACCTCACCGTCGCACTCGCCAGCCATGCCCTCCACTGCCAGCAAGCTGAACAACCAGTCGACGCCGAGATTCTCCTGGACTGGGACACCGTGGCTGTGAGCCGCTGGCCGCTCAGTTACCGCGATGACGAGCGCAATTGGCGCCTATGGAGCCAGCAGCAGTGACCCCCTGGGGGCAGACGCCCGCTCAGCCGCACCTTTCGGAACCAGCAAGGCAGTGTCTTCCACTCATGAACATCAACTCTCTGCACGGCCTGTCCGTCCCGTTGCGGGACCGCGTCCGCTACCGCATCAGACGTCTGTCCGCCCGACGATGGAGTCGCGCGTTCTCGTCCCACCACGAGACCACCGCCATCGAGCGTATATACGTGATCAACCTCGATCGCGCCCAGGAGCGGTGGACCGTGGTCAACCGGGAACTCGGCCGGTTCAGAGAAGCGACAGGGCACCCGCTGCACACCCTCGCCAGGCGCTTCCCGGCCATCGACGCCCGATACCTCCAGGGCCCGCCCCCGCGGGACCTCCTCGAACCCACCTACACCCTGGCCGAGCAGCTTCTGGTCGACCCACACCCTCACCTCACCATCGACGACGTCGCACGCGCCACACGTATCGACATGACACCGCAAGAGATCGCGGTAGCCCTCTCACACATCCACGTGTGGCAACTCATCGCCGCCAGTAACACGCCCTACACCCTGATACTCGAAGACGACGCATACATCACCCGGACCTGCATGTCCGTGCTCCACAATGCCTGGAAGGACATACAGGAAGCATCCAATGCCGGCCATTCCGTCGACCTTCTCTATCTCTCCTACCAGGAGACCGGTGAGAAGACAGAATCACGACGCCGCACTAGGCCGCTGCTACGGCCTCCCAACGGGGGAGTGTGGCAGCTCTCCGGCTACGTCCTCTCCCAAGCCGGAGCACGCAAACTCCTCGACCAACTTCCGGCCCACGGCCCCATCGACCTGTGGATCAACCAGCAGTTCCCCCGCCTTCACGTGCAGATGACCGACGGCCCGGTCATCCAGCAGCGCCCCGGCATCGCCTCAAGCAACTCCTACTCGGTCATGCCGGTCCTGGCGAAGGTGGGCGCCCTCCGACGCGAATCACCTCAAATTCTCCCGCACCGCCCGGCCCGAGAACCGATCCTGGTCGTCGGCGAACCCGGGACCGGCCTGACCACCGTCGCCAAGGCCCTCTCCGTTCTGGGACTGCGCTGCGCCAGCGACCTGACGGCGCTGCCCGCCCACGAAACCCAGGCGCTCGTCCGCGGGAGCCGTCGCCGCATATTCGACGCCTACGTCAACATCGGCTCCCTCACTCCACGGGAGGTCACAGGCATCGTCTCCTCGACCCGGGTACGTCTCATCATGACGACCGCGACGGCGACGGCACAGCCGTCGCCCCCGTTTCAGCAGGCGTGGAAGCTGCAACGGCCCCAACGCCGACTCCTTCTCCCGGCCGACGACCCCGATCCTTGGCAGACACTCGCCCGGTTCCTCGCCTGCGACTATCCCGCTCACCCCTGGCCCAGCCAGCCAGAGCAGGGCCAGCGACACGTCACAGCCCGCTCACACAGCGATGCGATACCTTCCGGACGCGCTCTGGCCTGGGACACCAGCCCCTGGATCGTCCAACGCGCAGGATGGCCAGGCATCACGCTCAAAACGCCAGCCCGCCAAGACTCTGCTCTCCAGCCCAGCCAGAACGCGATCACTTGGCACGAAGGTACCCGGCTCGAGGACAGTCACTGGTACCTCCGAGAGGACACCTTCCCCAGCAACAAAGCCCTCTTCCGGCCCGGCAACGCAACCCTGCCACTGCACGGGCCTGCCTCCCTCACGCTCCGAGAAGAGGCGACCAGAGTCCGTGACCTCACCGGCGCCGCAATAGCCAGCCGTCCATCCTTCACCTATGGCTCCTTCAACGCACGCCTGCGCGTCCCCTCCGGACCAGGCCTGGTGACGGGACTGTTCCTCCACCGCAACGGCCCCCGCCAAGAGATCGATATCGAGATCCTCGGCCGGGACACCACCTGCATGCTCATCAACGTCTTCTACAACCCCGGCAACCCCGGCACGAGACTGGAGCACGGCTACCGCGGCACGCCCACCGTCATCGACCTGGGCTTCGACGCGTCGGAAGCATTCCACGACTACGAAATCGACTGGCAGCCCGACTACATCCGGTGGAGGGTGGACGGGACCACGGTGCACGAGCGGGTGACATGGGACCCGACACCGATCCCCGACCAGCCGCTGGAGTTCAACGTGAACCTGTGGAGCAGTGAGTCCACCGAATTCGCCGGCCCGCTCGACAAGCAGATCCTCCCGGCCGTCCTGGAGATTGCCTCACTCAAGGCTCACCGCCCGACATAGGCATGACACGCCAGCATCAAGCCGTAGACAGGGGGCTTTTGCCTAGAGCGACTCGCCATCCCGCCCAAGTGGCCGTGGCGGGCGCGGTACCTACCCGCCGGCATCAGCCGGCGCCGGCCCTGGCCTACCCGGTCTTCCTAGTGCTCTGACCGCATAGGTTCGCCGGGTTGGCGGTCGTAGCGGTTGGATGTGCGGTGACATCCGATCCGACCGCTGGAGGCGCGGTGGCCGAGCCCGTCCGTGTGCGCAGACTGACCGACCAGGAGGGTCAGAAGCTGCAGCAGATCGCGCGCCGGGGCAGCGCCAGTTCGGTTCGCTACCGGCGGGCGATGATGCTGCTGGCCTCGGCCGGCGGGAACCGAGTGCCGGTGATCGCCCAGCTGGTGCAGGCCGACGAGGACACCGTCAGGGATGTGATCCACGCATTCAATGAGAAGGGCCTGGCCTGTCTGGACCCTCAGTGGGCGGGAGGCCGTCCCCGCCGACTCAGCGATGACGACGAGGACTTCGTCATCGCGACGGCCACTACCCGCCCGGTCAAGTTCGGCCAGCCGTTCACCCGCTGGTCGCTGCGCAAGCTGGTCGCCTACCTGCGCAAAGTGCACGGCCGGGTGATCCGCATCGGCCGTGAGGCGTTACGGTGCCTGCTCGCCCGCCGCGGCGTCACCTTCCAGCGCACCAAGACCTGGAAGGAGTCCCCGGACCCCGAGCGGGAGGTGAAGCTGGAGCGTGTCGAGCACGTCCTGGACCACTTCCCGGACCGGGTGTTCGCCTTCGACGAGTTCGGCCCACTCGGGATCCGGCCCACCGCGGGCTCGGGCTGGGCCGAACAACGGCATCCCGACCGGCTGCCGGCCACCTACCACCGCACCCACGGAGTCCGGTACTTCCACGGCTGCTACTCGGTCGGCGACGACCGGCTGTGGGGCGTGAACCGGCGAAAGAAGGGAGCCGTGAACACGCTGGCCGCGCTGAGATCGGTCCGTGCCGCCCGGCCCGACGGCGCACCGATCTACGTGATCCTGGACAACCTGTCCGCCCACAAGGGCGCCGACATCCGTCGCTGGGCGAAGAAGCACAAGGTCGAGCTGTGTTTCACCCCGACCTACGCCTCGTGGGCGAACCCGATCGAAGCGCACTTCGGACCGCTGCGGCAGTTCACCATCGCCAACTCGAACCACCCCAACCACACCGTGCAGACCCGGGCCCTGCACGGCTACCTCCGCTGGCGCAATGCCAATGCCCGCCACCATGACGTCCTGGTCGCCGAACGCAAGGAACGCGCCCGTATCCGCAGCGAGAAAGGCATCCGCTGGGGCGGCCGACCCGCTCTCGCCGCATGATCAGGCGACCTGGCGAACGTTCCAGGTCACAGCACCACCTCCGCCGCGAATCTGTCTGGGCTACTTGACCAGCCGGAAGGCGGGGTGCCCAACCCAGGCCCGCAGGAACTCCGCCGATCCCAGCACCATCCAGTCGTCGCCCGCGATCCCCAACACCCCCGGAAGGCCAGCGACGACCGACGCCTGTCCATCCAGCAGCTCGACATTGGCCACGCCCCCGATGACGTCCATGACAGCGGCGGTCAGCAGGGCCGTGGTCACATGGTCGATCTCGCGATTGCAGCCGGCGCTGACATTGATGGCATGGGTCGGTCTGAAGCCGAGGATGGCCTCCACCTCGGGCTCGTCCGCGTGCTCAGCCTCGAAGGTACTCTCGTCGCCGACGCCCGGCCCCATCAAGTAGACCAGGAAGGGCCGACGCCAGTCCTCGCGCTGCGGATTGAATCCCACCAGGCCTGTGAGCTCCTCGTCCGCGGAGGTGTTGCCGAGGAGTGGCAGCGGGAACGGCTTTCGCCAGTCCTTCTCTCGCCTGTCCTCGACGCCCAGTCGCTCTGCGGGCACGTTGACGTCGAAGAACCCGGGCCGCTTCTCGTCGAAGTGGGAGGAGAGCCCCACCATCAACGCGCGAAACTCCCGCAGCGCAGCCGGGGAGAGCGGCTCCGCCAACTCGATCACCAACGTCGGACCAGACATGCTGGGAGCCTAGTTTGATCGGCTCTGCGACCGCTCGCATTGTTCCCACACCGAGTCCAGCCGGTCCGAGCACCGACGCCGCCAACCCGGCGAACCTATGCGGTCAGAGCACTAGCCGGCAGACTGATCACATCGGAGGCGGCCGTCCAGTCGTCGCGGTACGAGACGGGCAGCAGCCGAAGCTGCTGTGCGTGCGTGCTGCCGTAAGCGGCCGCAGAAGGGCTGGGGCACTCCCGCTCGCGTGGACGCCAGCCTGCACTCGGAGACGGTACTTGAGCTATCCCCGACCGGCGTGGTCCCGCCTGTCGCGCCTCCGCGTGCACGGCCCCTACCTCCTGATCGCCGCAAACACCCCGGCGCGCTCCGCAACCCCCGCTCGCGCGGGCGCTACGCAAGGGCGCCTTCCATGGCGCGCGGGTACCTCGCGTCACTCCCGCTCCTGCGGGCGATAAGCCTCGGCGATCCACGTGACATCATGCGCCGGGTGTCACCCCTCCCGGGGGCACTCCCGCTCACGCGGACTGACCGGCCAAGTGTAAGGCGAACACCTTGCTGTCCGCGTTGCTCTTGCGTGCGGGCGTTAAGGCTTGAGAGCAAGGCTGTCGCGGGTCTTCGCGGCAGAGACCGCGGTGACCAGCGGTAGACCCTGGGCGTCAGTCAAGATGTGGATCTGCCGGGTTTGCCCCGGTGGACCGGATTCGGCCCTACGAGCTGGCCCCCCTTTTCGCCCGGACCGAGGCAGAGTCGACCAGAGCAGCCGACCAGTCGATCACCCCTGCGGCACCCAGCCTGTCAAGGACTTCGTTGTGGAGGCGCCGCCACAACGAAGTCCTTGTCCATGCAGTAAACCGGCGGTGCGCAGTGGCCGGGCTCACGCCGAAGCAGGGCGGTAGGCGACGCCAAGCACACGACGTGGTCAGCGCGTACACGATCGCGCAGAACACTTTCCGGTCCGTCACCGGAGCCGTTCCACCGCCCTGCCGACGTGGTTTGAACGGCGGTATCAGTGGCACCGCAATCTCCCACAGCCCGTCAGGAATGAGATCGCGCTCAAGATCCACAGCCACACTGGCGATCATGCCTCAAAGCGGCTCCGTCCGATGCCGACCCAGCCGGGAGCGCGACGGCTGCCCAGCCCGGTCTTCTAGCCTGACCGCGTGATCGACTACGACGACTCCGGCCGCCCTATGGTCCACGTGGGGAACTCCGGGCCCGCACGCCTACTGCTCTCGGAGCCGACCCGGCGGTACGAGGACGAACCAACAATCGACTTCCTCATCAGGGCCCGCGGACCCTGGGGAAGTATCGAAACCTCGGTGGAGACCTGGGACGGCGACGGTCTCGACACTTTCCTCGCGTCACTTGCCGAAGACTTCCGGGGCTGGAAAGGAGTGCGCACCTGGCACTCCCTCTGCTACGACCTGATCCTCTCAGCGGAACACCACCCTGGTGGCCACGTCCGATTGACGTGGGGAATCCGCGACCGGGCACCCTCCGAGGAATGGCAGTTCGAGACCATCACGATGCACGCGGCAGGGGAGGACATGCGCAACCTCAGTGCCGAGATCCACACGCTCATCGCGAGCGTCGCGTAGTAACTGAACGAACCCCGAAGCCGGTCCCCACCACGTGAGATGACGCCTTATACCAGGGGGCGGGGGACTCCCCCTCGCGCTTGCACTATTGGTTGTTGGCGGGGCTTGGCTTCAGCGGCAGCGAATCATTCCCGCTCGCGCGGGACTACGTCCTGCGTAAGCAGGAGGATGAGATGCGGCGCGAGTCACCCCCGCTCGCGCGGGCACTGCGTCGATCTGATCAACGGCAGACTGGCAACGCAGTCCTGTCGATCGTCACCTCATCCCTGAGCGCACTGGTAGGCATCTCCGCCGGACAGTGAGGAGGCGTTGTCCATCAACGCCTTCCAGAACTCACTCAGCGGAGGGCATTCCTGCGTCATGGCAGGCAGGTCCTGGTCTCCGGCACGCAGTTCCGAGACCGGCTATCAAGGAAACCGCCGGTCGGCAGCACAAGCCGGGAGACTGCGGGAGCCGCGACCGCCCTGCCTGCCCGGCCGGCACCAGGGCGGCAGGACGAGTGCATTTCAGGCGCTGCGTGGTGCGTGGTCGAAGAACCGGCTGTCGGTGTCGACGGGGATCTCGCGGACGCCTGGATAGGGGTGGGGGAGCGGATCGTTGATGGCGGCGATGACCTGACAGGCGTACCCGTCGGACGAGGGGTCGCCGGCGACGTCGATGAGGGTGTCGACCAGCCGCAGTCCGGTGGCCTGGTCCACGGCTCCGAGGTCGGCGAGCGGCGAGTCAATGATCATCAGAGGGGGGACGCGGACGGCGGCGTCGGTCCGGCCGAGATCGCGCAGCGCCAGCAGCAGCGCGACGTTGATGACGACTCTGGGGCTGCCAGCGACCGAGCTTTCGGTGAACGTCTTGTCGGGGTGGCCGCGTTCCTTGACCCGGGTGGTGAAGTCGGTGGGGTCGATGTAGGCAGTCTCAACGTCCGGATTGATCTGCTGAAGCCGGGCCAAGAAGAGCTCGGTCCAGCGAGCGACGATCTCCTTGCGGCGTACCTCGTGGGCGGTGAGCGCGGCATCACGGGCGTCTTTCGCCGTCTCCATGTCGGCCTTGGCGGCGTCGATGACCTGCTGCTGCGTTGTGATGAAGTCGGATGACTCCAGCCACTGCTTGAGCCGCGCGACATCGCGGCTCAGCCCGTGGGCGGACTTTTCGGCCTGCTGAGCGACAGCGCGAGCCGGCTGAAGGCGGTGCTGGTCGTAGGCGTCGCGTTCTGTGAGCGCGGCGGCTGCCGCGTCCTCCGACGACTCTGCTGCCGAGAGGGCCGCGGCCAAGGCCTCCTCCAGACGCCGGAGTTTCAACCGGAGACGCTCGACTTTCGCCCGGGCGGCGGCGATATTCCGCTCGCGCTGATCGACGGTGTCCTGGCAGGCCTGCCCGCACTGCCGGCACAGGCCCGGCTCTCGCTCGGGCAGGGGCCGGCCGCAGCGGGTGCAGTCCTCGGAAGGCGGGGTGAGCAGCTCACCGAGGGCGCCTTCTGCGCGAGCGTGCTCGGCGGTCGCGCCCTGCAGCCTCTCGTGCGCGGCGGAGGCCCGCTTGGCGGCCTTCTTGCGGTCGGTGTCGGCGGCTTTGTGCAGCGCGATGAGCCTGCCGTGCTCTCCGATCGCGCCGTTCAAGGCCGCGGCGGCCTTCTGCCAGGTGCTCGCCGCCGCGGCGTGTTCGCGCTGCTTCTGTTCGTAGTCGGAGCGGACTCGGTCCGGGTCGGAGAGGCCGCCCTTGTCCCGCAGCTTTTTGAACGCCGTCAGGTCTGCCTTGGCCTTGTTGAACCGGGAAGTGGTCTCGGCTGCGTTCTTCTCCAGACCGGCGAGGTCCGTGTCCCACAGCCCGAGGATCGCCTCCAGGACGAGGACGCGTTCCTCGTCCTTACCTCCGCCCAGGAAGGCGGAGGCGATCGTGTGCTGCCGCAGGGCCAGGACGGTGTTGTAGTAGTCATCCAAGTCCAGGCGGGTGGCCCCCCGGGCTGCTCGCGGCAGGCCCAAAAGGTCCTGGATGAACGCGCCGGCTGTCACCTCGCCGGCCTTCGCGCTCCTGACGGGCAGCGAGTGCTCGACGTCCTCGTCCAGATTCCTCACCGACACCCGGGCACGCGGGTTGGAGCCGCTGCGGGTGGCTTGCCAGCGGGTGCCCCCGACGCGGAACGTCAGCCGGATCTGTCGGCACGTACCGACCTCCGGCATGATCGTCGCCGTGGTCAGGCCCAAAGGGTAGAGCAGTGCTTCCAGAGCAGTGGACTTGCCCGCCCCGGAGTGACCCACAAGGAAGGTCACCAGGCCCCTGATGAAGCGGGCCAGCCAGACGTCGCCACGCTGAAACTCCAACTTCTCGATCACAAACGACGGGCCCACCAGGTCTCCTTCACATCAGGCGCTGATCCACACCTGAAACGACCGTCGGCCGAAGGAGTGACGCAGCCGCAGGTCCCTCCCGGCTCTGCCTCGGGTGAAACGGCTCGCGGTGCGGATGCACGTACGCGCTGCTTACTGGTCGGAGCGCGATGGCAGGATAGGCGGGTACAGCCGGACACCAGGGGGCGCAATGCGTGAGTTTGTGTACGTATCAGACGGAAAGCTGCAACAATTCCTACCCAAGCCGTCCCGGCTGATGCGGCCCAGCGCCATACGCCTGACCACGCCCCTGGGCGGCCTGGACGTCGAGCCGGGCACCCCTGGCGCCGAACGTGGACGGCTCCAGCACTTGGAACGGGTCGACAAGCACCTCAACAGCCAGGCCGACTGGTTCGCAGACCCTGAACTGCGCCCCGGCCGCTGGGTCTGGTTCGAGGCGCCGCTGCGCTTCATCACCCTCCGGGGCGCATACCAGCACCTGGTTCTCTTCGCTGATCCCGCTCCCGGGGAAGACCCTGCACACGAGCAGGAAACAGGCTGCCGTCTGCTGATGCACGGCTCCGCCCGACACCTCCTCGGATACGCACCCGTCACGATCGACGGGCCCCCGCTTGAGGGGATCGAAGGTGGCTCCAGCATCGGAACAACGTTCCTGACGACCGCTGGTCACGTGGTACAGGCCTTGTCGCTGGAACACAACCCCGCGGCAGACAGCACGCCACCGCCGAGTCTGGACCTCAGCGGCGCCGGCGTCCGGCACCTGGTGGACGCACTCGACGCCCGGCACGAGCAGGCGGGAAGCGCCGCACTCATGCACGGGTACGCCCGGGTGACGTCCGTACTGCCGGCCACGGACAGCGCTCAGCGGCTGGTCGTGGCAAGCCCTCTGACCGTGGAGTACGCGTACAACCAGTCATGACACGCCAAACGACCCACGACCGCGCAGAACGATGAAGGATGCCCCACATGAACGGCACCGGCGATGACCTGCCAGATGTGATCCGCTTCCTGCGCGGCTACCTCACGGAGACCTTCGCAGACCTGATCGACATGGGGGACCTCAACCGCTATCCCTCGGCCGGAAGGGACTTGGGCTTCCTCTCGCGAGCCCTGGCAGCTCAGGCTGTGCGCATCCTCACCCAATGCAGCGCCCAGGAGGCCGCAGCCGCAGTGACAGACGGCGTGGACGACAACGGAATCGACGCCGTCGCCTTTTCGCCGAACGGCTCGGACATCTGGTTCATCCAGGCAAAGTGGAGCGACAGAGGCAGGGCGGTACTAGGAGAGGAGGGCGCCCTCAAGCTTGTGGCAGGACTGCGCCGCTTGGCCAGCGGCCACTACGAGGGCGTCAACGCGAAAATCAATCGCCTGCTCACAGGGATCGACGAGGCACTGAGTTCACCGCGGTGCACCGTGCACTTGGTCGCCGCCCTCGCCGGAGACGGCCAGCTCACCCACCAAGCGGAACAACGGCTGGCCCGGGTGGGGGAGGAGTTTGGCTTCGACGGCCGTACCCCGGTCAAAGTACATACGCTCGGTCTGGCGGACTTCCACTCCTCAGCCCGCCTCCACACTGCCCACGCACCGGTGCGCATCACGGCGACTCTCACACAGGGCTGGCACGCGGTTCACACGCCATACCCGGCGTACATCGGAAGCGTCCCCGCCGGCGAAGCAGCCGCATGGTTCGAGGCACACGGCTCCCACCTGCTGGCTCCGGCCCTGCGCAACGCCCGCAACGACCGGATCGATCAGACCCTCGTCGAGCAACTCATCAGCGAGCCCGAGCACTTCTGGTACCTCTCCAGCGGCGTCACAATCCTGTGCGACTCCGTCAGCGCGCAGTTCTTCGCCCGCCGAATCCCGGGAGAACCAGCCCGGCTCGAACTCGAAAACGCACGAGTCATCAACGGGGCGAGCACTCTCGCCTCGGTGGCTCACGCGGTGGCACGCCACCCCGCCACTACCGAACACGCACTCGTCCCACTGCGTGTGATCTGCGTCGACAACGCACCAGGACACTTCCTCTCCCAGCTCACAACAGCCTCCCAAAGCGACAGCAGCGCGGACCTCCTCGACAGGATCGAAGCCGACCCGCAGCAACTGCAGATCCGTGAGGAGTTCGCCGCGGAGCTGGGAAAGCACTACGTCTTCAAACGGGGCACCCCGCCCCCCGCACCCAGCGCCGGATGCACCATGCAGGAAGCAGCCGTCGCCCTCGCCTGCGCCCACCCGGACGTCTCCCTGACCGCTCACACGAGCTCCGACCTCGAGTACGTCCTCCTCCCGTCCCCGGCCGGCGCCTACACCCGCCTGTTCGGCCAGGCCCCGCCCGGCCGCCAGATCTGGGCAGTGGTACAGGCACACCGCCTGGTCCAAAGCACCCTGGCCGACATCACGCGCGCCGCATCCCCGTGGACGCGCGACGTGATGGAGCACGGCAACCTTCTGATCAGTCACCTTGTCCTCCAGAGCATCGGCCTTGAGGAAACCGAGTACTGGGTTCAGAGCGCACAGGAAAGTCAGGACTGGGCGTTGGAATGGACCAAGGACATCGTCCGCGCGCTCGCATCCGCCGCAAAGAACCTCTACGGGCAAAACGTCTTCCTGGCCAGCGTGTTCACCGACGCCCACAAGTGCCGCAGACTCGCTGAGGCTGTCAACGGAGAGCTTGCCACCCTCAACCAAGCACGAAACGGCAGCCCTGCCCCTCACGTAAGGCGCCGCCCCAGCAGCGTCTCGGTCCTGGTCGACCACGCCCGCATCCCGGACGGCACACGCCTGATCTACCGCCCCAGCAGTCCTGTCGAAGATCAAGCCATCGGCGACTGGCTGCGTGAAGACCCCCGACGCTACCTCGCCACATGGGTCAACGACCGTCAGCGCCCGTTGATCTGGGAAGCCGACCAGCAGGCCTACTCACCCAGCGGACTCGTCATGCACATCTGGAGGGAAGCTCGCTGGAACGAGGCCCCCGTCGCGGTCCGAGGCCCCGCCAGCTGGTACATGCCCGGCGAAAGCACACTCGCCGACCTCGCCGGACAGCTCACCCCCCGCGCAGCGCTGGATGGCGGCGCCTGACGTGAGAACCATCAACGACCGCTACGAACTGCGCACCCTACTGGGACAGGGCAGCATGGGACAGGTCTGGCAAGCCTGGGACAACCGACTCAAACGCGCCATCGCGATCAAAATCATCAGCCCCGAACGACTCGCCACCCCCACCAACGGCCTCACAGCTGAAGACATGATCGCCCGCTTCCGCCGCGAAGCCGAACTCGGCGCCCGGTTCTCCCACCCCAACATGCCCGTACTCCACGACGCAGAACTACACGGAGGCGGGAAAGACCTCTACATGGTCTGGGAACTGGTGCTGGGCAAAAACCTCGGCGAAATCCTCGACGAGAACAGACGCCTCCCCGCGGACCAAGCCCTCTTCATCGCCCAGCAGACAGCACAAGTGCTGGACAGCCTGCACTCCTACCCGGTGATCCACCGGGACGTGAAACCAGCCAATATCATGGTCACCGACGCAGGCGCCGTAAAACTCCTCGATCTCGGCATAGCTGCGGTGTTCGGCACCGCGAACCCCCGCCTGACGCAAGCAGGTCAACTACTCGGCACCCTCGCCTACATGGCGCCAGAACAATTCAGCAGCGGTCTCATAGCTCCTCAGACCGACCTGTACGCCTTGGGCTGCGTCATGTACGAAATGCTCGCGGGCGAACCCCCATACACCGGCGAAGCCATCGTCATCATGGACGGACACCGCAACGGCACACCAGTACCGCTGCAGACCCTGTGCCCGGACCTACACCCACAGATCGTCGAACTCGTCATGAGCCTCCTGGCCAAAGACACCACCGAGCGCCCCGCCTCCGCTCGCCGCGTCCTCGACCAGCTCAACGCCCTCTACGTCACTGCCCGACCAGCGACACCCCCAACACCCCCGAAGAGCGCACCGCCAGGCAAACCCACCAATCCGGAACTTCCAGCCGCAACCCGCAAGGGCCAAGCCCTCGCGCTCTTCCACGCCGGCCACTTCGGGAAGGCCCTACCGCTCTACTCCGCCCTCAGCACCGAACTGGCCGACGCTGGCCCCGACCACGCAGCCGAGGCCGCAGAGTGCCAAGCCAAAGCCGCCCACTGCCACCTACGCCTAGGCAACGTCGAGTACGCCCTCAGCGCCTACATCTCCCTGGCCGAAACACTCCCCCAGGACGACCCACTTGAGCCCTTGCTGCTCGACGTGCGATGCGAGATCGCACTGCTACAGGAAATGACAGACCGACCAGAGGCTCTGGAATCCCTGGCGAACCTGTACCCCCTACTAGACAAACACTTTGGCCGCGACGTACCCCGGACGACGCAAGTACGCGAAGCCCTCAACCGTGCCGCGGCGCGCTCCGTGCCGGGCTCGTGACCGTGCCGAGCGAGGGGCGGAGGACGCATGACCGAGCCGATCACCGGATGGATCTGGGAGCACAGTTTGCGGGCCCTTCTTGAGTTGCTGTCCCGCTACAGCGGATACGCCTTCGACGAAACCGGCTGGGAAACCATTGCAGCCGGCGTGCAGGACACCGACGATAAAGCGAAGTCGGTTCTGTCTGGAGGGCTGCTGGCAGGGAGTCGGTGCGGACGCGGGTCCCTCAAGCCTGTCGGCCTGAGGGACCCGCGTGCCGTTTCAGCGGCTGGCAGCGGTATTGCACGTGTCGCTCGGACCAGATCGCGTGATCTCGTACGGATGTGTCGAGGTGGAGTGGGATCATAACGACTACGAAGGCACCAGCGCTGACGTGGAGTTCCTGGACTGGTACTCGCTCCTTGTGTGCCAACCTCGTCGTGCCGCCTCAACAACTGCTGTCGCGTCGGACACGGCAACGGTCCTGGAAGCGGTCCGGGAGGCCGGTTACCGGGCCGTCCCCGTTTGCGACTACGAAGATCTTCTGCAGAAACCGGGCACTGAACATCGGCCGACCTGACGGGTGGTTGGTTCGATGCCGCCGGCAGAGCATGAAGAGAGTTCCTGGTAGATGGGTTCACAACCAAGATGCCAGCCCGCCAGGAGCTCTCAGCTTACTCGGGCCCTGCTCTGTGCGCTCGTCGTGTACCAGGGGGCGAGGTGGCTCCCCCCCCTCGCGCTGGCACTACTGGATGTAAGCGGAGCCTGGCTTCAGCGGCACCGAGTCACCCCCGCTCGCGCGGGCACTACGTTCTGCGTAAGCAGGAGGATGAGCTGCGGCGCGAGTCATTCCCGCTTGTGCGGACACCAAGTATTCCACCACATGGTGAAGGAGACCGAGGCCGTATCACCCCCGCTCGCGCGGGCGTTACGTCTCACCGGGCCGAGTGGTGATAGGCATGGCTCCCGGTCGAAGGGCCTCCGGAGAAACGCGTGGCCGTTCGACCAGGGCGGTCGGGTCACTCCCACTCGTGCGTAACGCGGCGCCGTGAAACCTGCGCACCGTCATGACCGCGTCACTCCCGCTTGCGCGGGCGTAATGGGTGCAGCAATGAGAGCGAGACGAGATCGCTGGAGCCACACCCGCTCACGCGTGCTCTACTGAACGATCCATGCCCGCCCGGACATCGTCGAATCACTCCCGCTCACGCGGATTTGCGGGCAGGTACCCACCGTTGAGCCGCAGTGGAGAGAGTCACCCCCGCTCCGTGGCCGGTCAGGGTTTATGCGCCGGGTTACTCCCGCTTGCGCGGGCTTCCGATGGTACATCTGCAGAACACAGAGATCGAGTCACTCCTGCTTGTCCGGGCTCCGCCGATGGAAGTGCAAGGCGATGGTCGTCAGCGTCGGGTCACTCCCGCTCGCGCGGGCTCCATGCATTCCATGACAACACTCGCATCCCCGCCGACGGGTCACTCCCGCTTCCATCCCGCTCGCGTGGGCTCCACCCGATCACTGCTGCCGCGTGCGCGCTGTAGTGGGTGGGAGTCACTCCCGCTCGCGCAGGCTGTGCAGAAACGTGCGGGATCGTTCGGTCAGTGCGGTCGGAGCATTCCTGCTCGCGCAGGCTTCACGGCGCCGGTGTTGCCAGCGGACTCGACCTCTGAGATCACTACAGCCCGGCGTGTGCCGGAATCCCTGCGTTGAACACAGCGGGCCAGAGAACCGAGTTGCTCCCGCTCGTGCGAGCGCTACGTCCACGAGCGGCGGGACGCCCGGACCGGGCCCTGCCAGCCAAAAGCTCCAGGGGAGTCACCCCCGCTCACGCAGGCACAACCTGGTGTTCAGCCCGTTCAGTAGGTACGCGTACGAGTCACTTCCGCTCGCGCGGGCTCCACACCGCAGCGATCGGCACCACTGACGACGGACGCGGGTCATCCCTGCTCGTGCGGGCGTTCCACTACGTGATCATCCATAGCAGCCTGGACGGCGAGTCATCCCCGCTCGCGCAGGCGTTACCCTCTCTGGCCTGGACACTCTAGCGTATTTTGCTTGCATTTTGCATGGGTTGAGTAGGGGAAGGATGATACGACCGACCGAAGACCTCGTACTGCCTCCGGGGCGTGCTTCGGAAGTCGCCTGCCCCCGCTCAACGGGCTCGGCAACGCTGCGGTCACCGTCCTGGACAGGAAGTCTGGATCACCCCCGCTACCGCAGGCTTACCTCATCGTCCAAACGCGCGGGTTCTTCAGGCCGTTGGCCACCCGGATCGACACCAGCGTTGGGTCACTCCCGCTCCCGCAGGCGGCACGAGACGGCGGACAACATGCTCACCTCCCGGGCCGAGTCACTCCTACTCGCGCAGGCGCTACTTCGGGGCCGTCCGATCCGGTTCGCCACCCTCGAATCACTCCCGCTCGCGCGGGCGTTACGGCGTATCGAAACGGGTGTTGAGCGAGAGCCGGGAGTCATCCCCGCTCGCGCGGGCGTCACCCTCTCTGACCTGGGCAACCTAGCGCATTTACCCGTCTTTGCTTGAGTCTGGGTAGAGGAATGATGATGCGACCGACGATCTCGTACTGCTTCCAGGCATACTGCAGAAGTCGCCAGCCAGCCGATGACCTTGTTGCTGGCCCCGGAGGCGACAGCCCGCTGCCTCGTGGCCGGATAGATCACGAAGTTTCCCACGGCCAACGCGGCAAAGACGCTGGACGCGGTGCCCCCGCTCGCGCGGGCGTTCCGCTCTTCCGTGGCGCATGCGAGCGATCTCCAGGCCACGGTAGGGGCTGCCGCATGTATGTGTCCGGCCGCGGTGTCCACCGTCCGTTCCGGGAGAGTGGCAACCCGATGGCGCCCCGGGGTGCCGCCGCTCGTGCGGACGCTGCGTCTTCTGCTTGTACGTCTTCTTACTGATGGTCGTGTCACTCCCGCTCGCGCGGGCGCTACCTGATCATCGACGTCACCGACCCGAATCCTGCCGAGTCACTTCCGCTCGCGCAGACGCTACTCCACCAAGGTTGCGCGGATCATCGTGCCCGTCGAGTCATCCCCGCTCGCGCGGGCGCTACCGGTGGCGAATCGTGGGCCGGGACGCGGTCGTCGAGTCATTCACGTTTCCGCGGACTGCACTGGCCTGGTTCATGAGTCGCTGGCTGAGCAACTCTGATACGCACGGACTGTACTACTTACGTTTAAAGTCTGCAGCCACGGAAGGCCAATTCAACTCCGCTCACGCAGGCTCCACCCCATTGTGGAAACGCACTGGAGTACGTCGCCGAGTCCCCACGCTCGCGCGGGCGCTACGCAACCGGCAGCCGTTCCCGGACAGCCCGAACGGGTCACTCACTCCCGCTCGCGCGGGCGCTGCGGCGCCGGCTACGTAGAGCTGCTGCCGGTGCGCGGGTCACTCCCGCTCGCGCGGGTGCTGCGACTGCGAAGGCGGCCGCCGTGTCTACCTCGCCGGGCCACTCCCGCTCGCGCGGGCGCTGCTGGTCGGCGCTGTGGGCCATTGCGAGCAGCGGCGGGTCACTCCCGCTCGCGCGGGCGCTGCCCTCTCCGGCCCGGCGGTTCTGGCATGGTGTGCCTGTCATTTGCTTCTGACTGGCTGGGAGATGATGGCACACGGGACTGGATGCACGGCAGGAATCTCTGCTTTCTGGCGTTCGTGGTCTCGTGAGCAGCACGGGGTGGCAGCGTTGGGGGATGGGAGTTGTTGAGGATGCCCGGTATGACGGTGTTGACCGTCGTCCGTGGGGGAAGTTCGACCGCACGACGCTGAGGGTGTACTCGCTGCTGTTCCACCTGATCGATGTGGGGGCGGTGGCCGGGGTGCTGTGGGACCGGTTCCTGACCCCGAGCCAGCACCGGGTCATCAGCGCAGGGCTCAACATGCCGCAGGAGCAGGCGCGTTCGGTGGTGTGTTTCCTGGCTGCCATGCACGACAACGGGAAGCTGATCCCGTATTTCCAGGCTCTCGAGCCTGCGGCGTATGTGCGGCTGGGGGAGGACCTGTTGGCGGACACGGGCCCGGTGGTGCATGTGCCGCACGCGCGTGCGTCGATGCATGTGGGGCTGCAACTGCTGAGCGAACTGGGATTCGCCGTTGGCGGTAACGACAGTCCCGCTGTTCGTGCTGCGCAGTGTCTGGGCGGGCATCATGGCCGGTTCCTGCAACTCGACGTGGACGGGGCGGCGTCCGCCCAGCGGGTGGAGGCCACGTTGGGCGGGCCCGCGTGGCAGGATCTGCGTCGCCGCTACGCCCGGCTGCTGTGGCACCTGTTCGGCGTCGATGAGGCTTCGGAGCGGCTGTCGGTGGAGGCGGCCGTGCTGATCACGGGGCTGACGATGGTCGCGGACCGGGTTGCGAGTCAGCGCCGGTACTGGGTGCCCAACGCGGACACGCCGTCCTTCGGCGCCGCCGAGCACCACAGCCGCGCCCGTCGGCAGGCAGAGGAGGAAGTCGAGCGGCTCGGCCTTACCCGCTTCGCATTGGACCGGATCCCGTTCACCACCGCGCACCCGGGACTGGAGGAACCGAACGCTCTGCAGCGTTCCGTGATGGAGGAATTGCCGCGCCTGGTCGCCGAGCGGGGGAGCGGCATCGCGGTCGTCACGGACGCGATGGGCACGGGCAAGAGCGTGGCCGCGCTGGAGATGGCGCGGATCTTCAACGAGCACTGCGGTACCCAGGGGCTGATGTGGCTGCTGCCGGCGACGGCCGCCGCCGATCAGGCCTACGAGGTCCTGGACCGCTATGTGCGCGCCCACCAGCCCGGGTACGCGCCGGTGACGCTGGTGCACCACCACAGCGACCTCAACGAGGCATACACCGGCCGGATCCTGTCCCCGGCCGACGCCACCGTCGTGGACGGGCCGCCCGACGACCCGTTCACCGACGACCAGGACGACTCCTTTGCCGACGACGAAACCGAGTACGGTCCGGGCGCCGCGGGGCCCGACCGGTGGCTGCGTGGCAGGGACAACGCACTGTTGGCCCAGTACACCGTCTCCACCACTGACCAGGCACAGATGGCAGTCCTGCCCGTCCGCCACAGTGCGCTGCGCATGCTGGCTCTGTCGGGCAAGACCGTTGTGGTCGACGAAGCCCACGCGCTGGACCCGTTCAGCCAGCTCCAGCTGCTGCGCCTGCTGCAGTGGCTGGGAGCCCTGAACTGCCCGGTCGTCCTGCTGTCGGCGACGATGCCCGCATCGACCGCCACCGACCTGGTGCGGGCCTACCTGTGGGGCGCTGGCCGTACTGGTCTGCACGGTGCCTCGTTCGCCCCCGGCTATCCCAGGTGGCTGTTCGCGGATGCGGCGACCGCCGTCGTCCACCGCATGCCCGAGCAGGCCCAGGACGAGCAACGGGCCGTCCAACGCAGGAGCGCACGCATCCACGTCCGCCCGGTCACCTACCGGCCCCTGGGGCCGGCCGGCCGTACGGTCGAAGCGGGGGAGCGCCTTGCGGTGGTCGCCGACGTGCTCCAGCGGGTCATCCGCCACAGCGGGTGCGCGGCCGTGGTGTGCGCGACGGTCGGCGACGCGCAGGACACCTACCAGTACCTGCGCCGCATCTGGAGCGGCGCGCCTGACGACCTGGTCCTCGTCCATGCCCGGGTGAGGGGGCGGCGACGGCAGAGCACACTGGGAGACCTCCGCCACCGGCTGGGTCCGACGGGCCCGCGCCCGGCCCGGCGCGTCTTCGTCACCACCAGTCTCCTCGACGTGAGTCTGGACATCGACGTCGACCTGATGGTCAGCGACCTCGCCTCTGTGGCACGCCTGCTGCAGCGCATGGGCCGTCTGGGCCGCTTCACACGCCTGTGGACCGGACAGGGGCGTCGGCCCGTCTGGTGGGACGGGGAGAACAGTCCGACGCTGACGGTGCTGCACCCGGTCAACTCCCGTGGCGCGACCGCCCTGCCGCCCGGCTGGGACACGGTCGAGCCCGCTGTCGCCCTCCATGAAACCGCCCGGCTCCTGCCGGCCCTGGAGAAACAACCGCTCGTCGTCCCCGACGACGTCCAGGCTCTCGTCGAACAGGTCCACGGTGTCACCTCCGGGTTCGCAGCCCAGACGACGCGCCTGCAGCAGATGGCCGCCGCCCACCAGGCCCGCACCAGCCGCCAGGAGCAGCTCAGCGCAGTCCACCTGGTACCCCCGCCCAAACGGGTCTCTTCCCTGGCCGACCTGCACCGCCAGCACCTCACCACCGCCCAGGCCGCAACCAGGCCCGGTGTCCTGCCCCGCCGGCTGCTGCCCTGTTACCGAAGTGCCGACGGCACGCTGACGCTCGACGCAGCAGGCCTGCTGCCGCTCCCGGACCAGGAACACCTCGGCCCGCGCCACCTGCGCAGCGTCCTCGAACACTCACTGCCCGTCCCGGCCGCCTGGGTCGCCCGCGCTTCCGCCCCGCACCAGCCGCCCGCCAGCTGGAAGCAGCACCCCCTGCTCGCCGACATCGTGCTGCTGCCCACCGACTCCGTAACCCGTGAGAGTGAACATCATTTCGGCCAGCACTGGCTCCGCATGGACGAAGAACTCGGCCTCCAACACCGCAAACAGCAGTAATCACGATGCGTGAAGCCCAGAGCCAAAAGCATTACGCCATTACTTGATCGTCGGACTTTCTCACTGGTCGTGAGAGACGGCAGCGGCATGGTTCGCTGTACCCGCGACCCCGTCGAACCCTCGACCGCACCTCGCACATCCTTCCCCTCGCCCCACAAGGGCGCGGTGACGACCCCTTGCCCAGCCGTGCCTACGCGCGGCACGTGCAGCTGCCGCATGCCCGAGCCAGACCCAGCCACCGGCCCAAGGGAACACCACCCTGGCCCCGGGCGCACCCCATCGCCCAAGCCCTCACCGCACCTTCCGCTTCTGCCCCCATTCGAAAGACACGCTCTTGTCTGCGTTACCCCCGCCCACCACCTCGTTCAGCGCGGCCGACCACCCCTGGATCGACGTCCGCACCGGCGGCCAGTACGACCAAGTGGGCCTGCGATCCCTGTTCCTGGACGCCCACCGCATCGACGACCTCGCCCTGCCCCAACCACCGGCCGCGTCAGCACTCCTGCGGATCGCGGCCGCCATCACGGCCCGCATCACCGGCCTCGACGACCCCGAACTCACCGCCTCCCAGTGGAATGCGCTGCGCCGCAGCCGCCTGACCGAGGGCCGCTTCGACCCGGACGCCGTCCACACCTACTTCGACCAGCACGGCTGGGACGTCTTCGATCCCGTGAGGCCCTGGCTGCAGACCCCCTCACTGCGCACCGAGTGTGACCACAGCACCGGCATCAACGCCTTCGTGCCAGGGCGGCCCGCCGGCCGCAACTTTGCCTGGTTCAGCCCGCACGGCCACCACACCGCCGAGCCCGTTCCCACCGCCGAAGCCCTGCAGATCCTGCTCATCCACCACTACTACGGGCGTTCCGGCACCGGCACAACCCGCACCCCCCTGGACGGTGTCACCAGCCGGCAGCAGACCAGCGGCCCCTTGCGGTCCAGCGTGTCCTTCCACCCGCTGGGCCGCACCCTGCATGAGACGCTCCTGGCCGGTGTGCCCGCCTTCACCGGCGACGACCAGCCGCCAGGCGCGGACACCTGCCCCTGGGAAGAATCCACGCCACCCGGCCCGCAGACCACGTTGCACGGTCCGGTGACCTGGCCCGGCCGGCAACTGACGGGACTGAGCCGGCACGCGATCCTCCTCGTGCCCGGCGACGACGGCACCACCGTCACCGACGCCTACCTCACCTGGGCCACCCAGGAAGACAAGCCGATCACCACCGACCCCTACCTCGCCTACCGCATCACCCCCGAAACCAAGAAGGTCGACCAGCGCCGCATCATCCACCGCGCCGCCGCGTCCCGCGCATGGTGGCGTGACCTGGAAACCCTGCTCCTGGCCCCGGACGAACACGGCACACAGCTCCGGCCGGCCATCTTCGACACTCTCAACGACCTCCCCGAACCCCTGCGACGCAGCCTGCGGATCCGCGTCCACGGATTCGACCAGGACGGCCAGGCCGTAGACCTCCAGTGGTACACCGCCATCACGCCGCCCCTGCTGAACTGGACACAGGAACACGACCCGGCCAAGGCCCAGCGCATCGCCGAGTGCTGCCGGGAAGCCGAACAGGCCGCACGGCGACTGCAGACCGTCGCCAAAAAGGCATGGGACACCGCCATGCGCAGCCGCAGCCGCCGCCGCACCGCACCGCCCCCCTGGGTGAACAAGTCACTGACCCGCTACTGGCCGAAGGCCGAGACGGTGTTCTGGCGACTGCTGGAAGAACCCGACACACCAGCCCCCACGGCGTTCGCGGCCGCGGCCACCGCCGCCCTGCGCGAGACCACCGAAGCCGCCCGGACCCGCCAGACCTCCGCGGCCCGCGCCGTCGCCCACGCCGTCCAAGAGCTCTACCGCCGGTCCGCCACACCCCGGAAAGCCGCCTGATGTCCACCGCAGCCGAACACCGCGCCTCCTGCGACGCGTTCGTCGCCCACATCCACCTCCTGTGCGCCGAACCCGGCGTCCGGGTCCGCCTCAGCCGGGGGAGAGGCCGACCCGTAGAGGAATGCGCCCCCATGGACCGCTACCTGGCCCGGCGCACCGCGCACCGCCAAGGACGCCGCGCCTACTACACCGTCGCGAGCCTCATCGCGATGGCCGGACCCCAGTCCCACACCCCGGGCGTCCGCCCCGACCACGACGCCGGCCTCCTCAACCCCGAGGACGGCCCGGACGGGCTGCTCGTCGCCCCCGTCGAACCCGCCCCACCACCAAAGCCGGACCCGGCCGCCTGGTACGCCCGGCCGAACCTCGGTGCCACCCTCGCCACCGCCGTACGCCGAGCGGGCCACCAGGCTGAGCGCACCGAGAGCCTTCTCCACGTCCTGACCCGCCTCAGCGACGACCAACTCCACCGCCGGCTGCCCGCACCCGTCACACGGCTGCTGCAGGACGGCATCACCCCCGACTGGGCAGTCCTCCTGAACGACCTGGTGCAGCGCCCCTACCGCCGTGACAAGGTCGGACTGCGCTGGCGCGACGCCTTCTACCTCGCCACTCCCGAACCCCGGCGCATCTGAAGCACGCAGAGGCGGCAGCCGGCTCCGGCCAGCCCCTGCAGGACCTGCCGACGTCCCCGGCGCCCGCCAAACCCCGCACCATGCCACGGCGCACGACTGGCCGGCCACCAGTACAGTGCCGGCCCCCCTCGTCCCTCTTGTTCCGGCAGCCCCGTCCCGTGGGCTGCATCAGCGGCATGCCCGCCGCCTCACCGCGAAAGAGCCCCTTCATGCACACCCCCGCACGCTTCCTCGACCTGCACATCCTGCAGCCCGTGACCGCGGCGAACCTGAACCGCGACTCCGACGGCGACCCCAAGACCATCCTCTTCGGGAACACGACCCGGGCCTTCGTCTCCCCTCAGGCGTGGAAGCGGCCCATCCGCCTCAACGTCGAGCAGGACCTGGGCGAGCACGCCGCCCGCACCCGCATGGTGCCGCCCCTCGTCGCCCGGAAACTGCAGGAAGCCCAGTGGCCCGAGGACCTCGCCGCGTTCGCGGCGGCCCAGATCGTCCACTCGGCCAAGGACAAGGGCCTGCAGCACAACGACCAGGAGGGCTACCGCACCCAGGCCATGCTCTACCTCCCCAAGGACGTCATCGACGACCTCGTCGCCCTGTGCGAAAAGCACCGCACCGACCTGGAAGAAGCACTCGCCGCCCACAGGCCCAAGAAGCAGATCGCACCGGTCCTGCCCGCCAAAGACCTCGCCGCGCACCTGACCCGCCGCACCGCGAGCATCAACCTGTTCGGACGGATGCTCGCCGAAATCCCCGCCGGCCACGTCGAAGCAGCCGTGCAGATGGCCCCCGCCTTCTCCGTGCACCAAAGCGACCCGCAGCCCGACTTCTTCACCGCAGTGGAAGACCTCCCCCAGGACGGGGACTCCGGCAGCGCCCACCTCCAGACCGCGTTCCTGACCACCAGCCTTTTCTACCGTTTCGCCACCATCAACATCACCGACCTCCACCGCAATCTCGGCCCCAGCGCCACCGCCGGCACGGTCAAGGATCTCGTCGAACTCTTCGTCCAGCACTTCATCCTCAGCATGCCCAGCGGCAAGAAGACCGCCACCGCACCGCACACCGTGCCCGACCTCGTCCACTACGCTGTCCGCGACCGCCGCTCCGTCTCCTACGGCGCCGCCTTCGAACAGCCCGTCACCGCCCCCGCCCACGGCGGCTACACCGCCCCCGCCCGCCAGGCGCTCGCCGACTACGCCGCCACCATGAGCCGCCTGCTCGGCACCCGCCACCTCGTCGCCCACGGACACACCGGCACCCAGGCCAAGCCCGTCAAGGACCTTGGCTCCCGCCACACGTCCTTCGACGCCCTCGCCGCCGCCTGCGCCGCCGCCGCGACCGCCGATCTCACCCCCACGGGCCGGCCGTGACCGGCCTCGTCCTGCGCCTGGCAGGCCTGCTGCAGTCCTCCGGCGAACGCGGGGTCTTCCACTACCGCGACACCTGCGCCTTCCCCACCCGCTCCTCACTCATCGGCATGTTCGCCGCCGCGCAGGGCCGCCCCCGCGAACACGCCCTCGACCCCTACCCCCACCTGAAGACACCCGGTGACACCACCGCCCCGAGCCACCGCGACCTGACCCTCAGCCTCCGCATCGACCAGCCCGGCACCCGCTACCGCGACTTTCACACCGTCGGCGGCGGCCGCCCCCGCGAGCAGGGCCTTCACACCGGCGAAGGCGCCCGGCGAAAG
This sequence comes from Streptomyces rubrogriseus, assembly GCF_027947575.1. Lineage (NCBI taxonomy): Bacteria > Bacillati > Actinomycetota > Actinomycetes > Kitasatosporales > Streptomycetaceae > Streptomyces > Streptomyces rubrogriseus. The sequence continues at coordinate 4,444,089 of NZ_CP116256.1, forward strand.
GTGGCCGCCGCCACCCTCGTCTCCCACCGCGACTACCTCACCGACGCCGTCTTCACCGTCGCCGTCACCGGGCCCGCCCTCCTCATCGGCCACATCGCCGAAACCCTGGAGCGGCCCCGCTTCGGACTGTTCCTCGGCCGCCGAGCCTGCCTGCCCGACGAACCCCTCGTCCTCAACCCAGACAGCCCCGACCCCGTCGAGGAACTGCTCACCCGCGTCCCGCTGACCCGCAGCCGCCCGCCCGGCCCCGCCGACACCCACCTGCCCACCACCTTCGTCTGGGAACACCCGCCCCCCGGCACCGACCCCGCCACACCGCCCGACCGGGAAAGCACCAGCGAACCCGTCAACCTCACCCGCCATGCCCGGCGCCACCTGCCGCGCCCCTTGTGGATGACCACCGAAGCTCTGCCCGCTCACCTCTACACAGGCCCCAGGCCCCTCGACGCCCTCACCACGTATATGCACGGAGCACCCGCGTGACCAGCCTCTCCCGCCTCATCCTCGACCCCGGCCATCCAGCGGTCAGAGCAGACCTTGCCGACGTCGACAGCCTCCACAAGACCCTGATGCGTCTGGTCTCCGACCACGCCGGTCCCACCCCCCGGGCCAGGGCCGGCCTCCTGTTCCGCACCGAACCCGGACCCGATCCCGTCCTCCTCGTCCAGACTGCCAACCCGCCCGACCTCACCGCCCTGCCCGCCCACTACGGCACCGGCCGCACCCTCGACCTCACCCCTCTGCTGAACTCCCTCACCCCCGGCCGCACGGTGCGCTACCGCATCACCGCCGCCCCCACCGTCGCCCGCTCCGCAGGCAACCCCACCCCCACCCCGTCACCGGAAAGCGCCGCGGCAAGATCACCCACCTCACCGGCGACGACGCCCTCGCCTGGTGGCAGCGCCGCGCCACCGCCGCAGGACTCGAACCCGTCACCATCACCTCCCTCCCACGCCCCTTTCCCCGCACCCGCGTGACGCGCTCGGCCCCCTACTTCACGCTCACCCAGTTCGACGGCCTCGCCCGCATCACCGACACCACCCCCCTCACCGACGCACTGAAGAACGGCATCGGCCGGGCCAAAAGCTACGGAGCCGGCCTCCTCTCCCTCGCCCCCGCCTGACCTGCCCCGACCAGAAGGCACACCCCGGATGCCACACCCGCCCGACCATCAAGCCCTGCGCGCCGCCGCCATCCACCGCCTCTACACCCTCGAGCAGTCGGAGCGGCTCACCCGCGCCCGGATCGCCGGCGTCGCCGACGCATTCGGCGTCGATCCCCGTACTGTTGACCGCTGGCTCGCCAACGCCCGAGCCAACAACGGCACCTACCAGCCCCCCAGCCGCACCAGCTTCGTCCTCACCCCGCACATGCTCGACGCGGTGACCCGCTGGCGCGGCAACGCCACCGCCGCCTGGAAAGAACTACAAGCTGAAGGCCACCCCGTGCCCTCGCTGGCCACCTTCCACCGCGCCACGAACAAAGCCCTCACCCCCGGCATGCGGGCCGGCCTCCGCGCCGGCGAGAGAGCTCGCCGGCGTTTCGACGTGGCCGGTGAACGTGAACGGCACCACCGCAACTACGCCTGGGAAACCGACCACGTCGAAGCCAGCGTCAAAGTCCGCGTCGAAGGCCACATCCGCAAACCCTGGATCACCTTCTTCGTCGACTGCGCCACCTCGGCCATCTGCGGCCTCGCCATCAGCCCACAACGCCCCAGCCGCGAGGGCGTCCTCGTCGCCATCCGCGACGCCATCCTCATCGACGAACACCAGGGCCCGTTCGGCGGCATCCCCACCTACCTGCGCGTCGACGGCGGCAAAGAGTTCCTGTGCGCCACGGTCACCGAAGCCCTCGGCGTCCTGGGAACCGAGATCATCGCCCTGCCGCCCTTCACCCCCGAAGGCAAAGGCAACGTCGAAGCCGTCAACGGAGCCATCAAGAAGACCCTGTTCGCCGGCATGCCCGGCTACACCCACGCCCCCACCCTCCGCGGCGGCAAACCCGTCGACCCCGACCAGCCACTGCTCCACTTCGAAGTGTTCGTCGACCATGTCCTCACCTGGGTCCACCGCTGGAACCACGAGAACACCCTCAAAAGCCTGGACGGCCGGACTCCCCGCCAGGCCTGGGACGCCGACCCCGCACTCATCGACACCGTCAGGGCCGAAGACCTCCACACCTACACCCTCGAACGCCACGGCAAACCCCTGACCATCAACAACAGCGGCGTCCGGTGGCGCAAGCGCAACTACATCGCAGACTGGATGCACGGCCGCGTCGGCGAGAAAGTCGACCTGCGCTACCTCCCGCACCACGATCACCGCGTCGAGCTCTACGACCCCCACACCGGCCGCCACCTCGGCCCCGCCACCATGACCGCACAGGCCACCCCGGAACAGGCCCTCAGCCTCAAACAAGCCCGGCGCCGCGAAGCCGACCGCCTGCGCGCCCAACTGAAGAAGGCCGAGAAGAACCGCAACGAACGCTACGCAGCCGCAACCCGCCCCTCACCACCCGTCCCGCTGGACACGATGCCCGAAGAAGAAGCCCTCGAGTACCTGCGCACCCTCGACGGCTTCACCCCGGCCGCAGAAGCCCTGCCCGACCTCATCAAACTGCCCGAACCCGACGCCGCACTGACCCGGCCACTCGACCCCCGCACCACACCGCCATCCACCCCGCCCGCACCACCCGAGGACCAGCCGTGAGCGCCCCCGCCACCTCGCCCCGCCCCAGCCAGCTCCCACCACCCAGCCAGGACCACTACCTGGGCCTCACCGGAGCCAACGCCATGGCCACCAAAGCCGTAGCCGAAACCGAAACCCGCATCCTCAAAGCCATCAAGCACAACGCCCTGGTCTGCATCCACGGACACGTCGGACTCGGCAAAACCTTCGCCGTCCACACCGTCCTACGACGCCACGCCCCCGAAACGACCGTACGGCTGCGCTACAACACCGGCGCCAACATGAACGAAATCCGCACCCAGCTCTGGCGCCGCCTCGACCTGCCCGGACCACCCCCGCAGTCCGTCGGCCCCTGCGACCAGCAGATCCACGACGCACTCGAAGCCGAGCCACGCGTCCTGCTCATCGACGAAGTACAAGGACTTGGAACCAAAGCACTGGAGTACTTCCGCACCCTGTGGGGCGACGACGCACGCCGCGCCCCCATCATCCTCGTCGGCAGCGGCAACGCTCGGCAGAAGATCCTCAACAATCCCGCCCTGCACTCCCGCATCCTCGACTGGTACCAGTTCAGCCCCCTCACCCCCACCGAAGTCCAGGCCGTCATCCCCGCCTACCAGCGCATCTGGGCCGACGCGCAGCCCGAACTGATCCTGTACACCGACGACATGGCAGGCCACGGATCCTTCAGGAACTGGGCACGAATCACCCTCCTTCTCCACGACGCCCTCGAAGAAAACCCCGGCCTCACCCTCAGCAAAGACCTCATCCGCTGGGTACTCAGCCGCCTCGACCCCACCACCCGCCACACCCCGCAACGCTGACGACCGCGCTGGCGGCTCCCGGCTGGGGCGGGAGCGTCTACGTAGCTCCGGCCACGCGGCGGGCGCCTGACCGCCGGTGCAACGTCCGTCTGCAGCACGGGCCGCGCAGAAGCCTGGGGCCGTCCCGCCGGAGCTCGGCCTGCTGCGGCTACGGCCACGCGGAGATGAGGAGCGCGGTCAGGGCCAGGCCAACGGAGAGCGTGCCGGCGAAGGTGACGCCTGCACGCGTGATGGCTGCGGGGACGGACGCGTTGTCCCAGCGCGCCAGCGCGGCGGCAGCGGCGCCCGAGGCCAGGGAGACCGTGAGGACGGTGGCGAGAAGGACCAGTACGACTGTTGATCGGGGAGACATTCGTGACACCGCCTGTGGCTTGACGACCGGTTCGTGGAGTGCGCTTCCACGATTTCCCGGCGCTCCCCAGGGGGCGAGCGCTTGGATGTTGTTGCAGGGACAAGCCGTAGGTTGTGTCAGAACAATAGGCGGGAGGGAACGGCGCTTTGGGTGAGCGGACTCGTGCCGGGCGGCCGTGGACGGCGGCGCGCGGCCCCAGCGCGGAGATCAACGAACTCGTCGGGACGCTCCGCTCGTGGCTGGACGTGGCCCAGATGCCTGTGGCCCGCCTCCACCAATTCCTGACGGCCGAGCACTTCGTCAGCGGCCAGGTGCCGTCGCTGACCAGGCTCCGCAAGCAACTGGCAGGCGAAGGGCTGTCGTGGGACCTGGTGGAGGCTGTGGCCGACGTCTGCCACCCCGACGACGACAACGAGGCGGCCGGGCAGCGGCTGGCCCCACTGCGAAAACTGTGGCGTCTGGCCCAGACCGCGCCGACGGCCACGGACGGAAGCGGTCCCCAGGTGACAGCGCGCGAGGTCCTTGAGGTCCAGCGCCAAGCCATCACCGCCTACGAGGAGCTCAACCGTGCCCGCCGGGCATTCGAGACCAGCGAGCAGGGGCGACAGCAGGCGCTGCAGATCGCCACCATCCTCTTCGGAATGCTCGGCCAGGCCCAGGCGAAGGTCCTGGAGCTCACCCGCCGCATCGACGCTCTCCGCTCCGCCCCGCAGAGCCCCGCGGGCATCGACCGCCTCGAACAGACGCGGCGGCGGGCCGAGAGTCAGGAGCGGGAACTGCGCACGCAGCTGGCCCGAGCGGACAGCGACCGCCAGCAGGCACAGGCGGTAGCAGACCATGCGGCCCGGCGGATCCAAGAGCTCGAGGCCGAGCTTGAGGTACTCAAAGCCAGAACAGAGAACGCGCCCCGGCCCACCGACGAGGCGCTGCCCGCCGTGTCCGTCCCGCCGGCGCCCGATGAGACGGGCCTCGACGCCGTCGACGACACGCTGGAGAAGGTGCGCGCCGCGCTCGACCTGGAGCAAGAAGCCGTTCAAGAGGCCGCGGAGGACCTCGGCATAGGCATCGCCCCGGCCGCTGGCTCGGACCACGGCAGCCGCACGATCCCCGGACAGGCCCTCACCGACGCCCTGCCACGGTCAGAGCTCGCCACAGAGTCTCAGACGCAAGCCAGCGGTCTTTTGTTGCCAACAACTGCGCACAACCCCCTGACCCCGCCGTTCGCGCCGGACGGGCCCGGCCGCAACCCCGCACCATCGCCGGACCGCATGCGGCTCGCCTCCGCCGCGGAGACCATCGCCGCCGGCACCAGCATCGAGGAGGTCAGCGCCGGCCTCGGCCGCGCAGCCGTACCCGACTTCGCCGATCAAGTCGTCCTCTACCTCAGGGACCCGCTGGAGGACTACGACACGCTGATCTTCGGAGCCATACGCCTGGCCCGCCAGCAGGCGGGCGGGCAGACGGCCCACCCGCCTCCCGCGGTGCCCGAAGCGCTCGCCGTCCCCGGGGGCGGCCCGCTGGCCGAGGTCCTCGGCAGCGTCCGGCCCGTCGCCGTCGGCGACCCCCTCTCCCGCGCAGCGCTGGCGGACATCGACGCCGGCCTGGCCGGGTCCCGGGCCCACGCGATCATCGCCCCGCTGCACAGCAGGAGGCTGCTGGTCGGATGCGCCGTCCTCTTGCGGTACGGCCCGACGCCCTATGACGAGTCGGACCTGCTGGTCGCGGCGCAGATGGCCACGCACACTGTCCTCGGCATCGATCAGGTTCTGCTGGCCCAGCGTCAGGCCACGGCGATGATGGAACTCCAACGGACCATGCTGCCCGACAGCCTCGCCCAGCCCACCGGCATCCGACTGGCTTTCCGCTACCTACCGGCCACTGAGACCGCGCGGGTCGGTGGCGACTGGTACGACTCCATCTCCCTCCCCGGCAGCCGGGCCGCCTTGGTCATCGGCGATGTCATGGGCCACGCCAGAGTCTCCGCCGCCATCATGGGCCAACTGCGCACCTCCGTGCAGACCCTCTCCGGCCTCGACCTGCCGCCCCACGAGGTCCTGCACCACCTCGACGAGCAAGCCCAGCGCCTCGGGCCAAGCCACCTAGCGACCTGCCTCTACGCCGTCTACGACCCGGTCTCCCAGCGCCTCGCCGTCGCCAACGCCGGCCACCCCCCGCCCATCCTGCTCCACCCGGACGGCCGGGCCGAGGTACTGCAGGTGCCGCCCGGTGCCCCCATCGGTGTGGGCGGGGTGGACTACGAGACCATAGAGGTCGACGCCCCTGTCGGAGCGATGCTCCTCATGTACACCGACGGCCTGGTGGAAACGAGAGAGCGTGACGTGTGGAGCGGCATCGAGCAGGCGCGCGAGCAGGCCGCCGCAGGCCAGCGGGCCAAGAGCGGCGACGTGTTCGACCTCGAGTCATTCTGCGATGACGTGATGACGCCCCTTCTTGGAACAGCCGAAAGATGGCGGGAGGACGACGTCGCCCTGCTCGCCGCCCGCTTCGACGGCATCGCCCCGGACGACGTCGCTCACTGGCCACTCGAGGCGACAGACAGGTCACCACGCGAAGCACGAACCCTCACACGGGATGCGCTCTCACGCTGGCGGCTGGAAGAGATGACGGAAGCCGCCGAACTGCTGGTCAGCGAACTCGTGACGAACGCAGCGCGCCACACGTCCCAGCGCCTGACGCTGCGGCTGCTGCGAACCGACGTACTACGGTGCGAAGTCCTGGACGACGAGCCGAGCCTGCCCAGAGCTCGCCGGCCGGAAAGCTTGGACGAGGCTGGCCGCGGGCTCTACCTGGTCAACAGAATCGCGAGGCGGTGGGGGGTCAGCCGACTCTCCACAGGAAAAGTAGTCTGGTTCGAACTCGCCATCCCCGACCGTAAGCGCCCGCAGGATCTGCCTGCAGATCCTGGCCCACGGCCCTGAGCTGTCCCCGAAGGCACGGTGGCGCCCGCGGCTTGTTCCCCGTGTCCTGCCGCTGGAGCTGTCGTGACGGGGACGTCCGGGTACGAGGCGGCCGTCCGCCACAACTACGCCTTCCTCGCGCGCAGCTGCTGGTCGTGCCCGTCGGACGGGCTCTTGTCCGGGGATGAAACGACACGCGGCCGCGGCCCGCGTGGTTGGAGCGGACGTCCGGGCGCTGTCGCCGACGGCTCGTCGCTCGCCGAGTGAGGCCAGCGGATGTTCGCGATGACCCGCGCGCTCGAGCAGCCGAACCGTCACCTGTTCGACTCCAGAGTTCCTCCATGTACGAGCGCGGAGCCACGCCGAGGACATGCTTGGCCATGGATGTCGCTGCGCCCGGCCGTTGAGGTTCTGTGCAACACATGGTCCCAGCGAACGCCCAGTTCCGAGGCCGAAGGTGGCGGCCCTTGCAGCACGCTGTGGTGCCTTGCGGATCGTGACTACTGGGGAGGCGTGACGAGAAAGGTGGACCGAGGGTCGACGTCGGGCGAGTGGGCGAGGGTTGGGAGATCGTGGTCGGGAAGGCCAGCAAGTTCTACGGCAGCTTGCCCGGACGCGTGGGCGGAGCCGATGGACTGGCCGTTGGCGACGGCGGCGTAGAACTGGGCGGCGTAGAAGATCGCGTCGGCATCGCCGATCTCGTCGGACATGCCGATGGCGAAGTCGACCGTGCCGATCAGTTGGTCGATCTGGCTGGCGGAGCGGCAGGAGTTGAGCAGGACGAGCAGGGGCGTCTCGTCGGTAGCGGCGACGGCACGGGCGAAGGCCCTCGCGGTGACGACAGCTCCCTCGTGCGGCTGGTCGACGTCTTCCTCGAAGACGATCAGGCCCTCATCGCTGTGGCCAGAGAAGTGCACCACGTGGGGCCGGAACCGGGTGATGCCGTCCAGGAGGTCCGCTGCCGTGGCGGCGGGCCGGACGTCGAGTTCCACCGAGTCGCGGTGCAGGGCCCGTTCAACGGCGGAACGGATACGCGACTGCTCCCGTCCGACCCGGAGATCTCCCTCGGAGGACGCACCCAGCATCAGCACACGGAGCTTCTCCGGCTTCGGTGCCCTCAGCTCTCGCAGCACCGTGCCCACTTGCTGCTCTGCCGTGCTCAGGCGCCGCTGGAGGTCCTTCTGCTCAGCGGCGGCACGGCGGTCGGCCGTCAGCTGCTCACGCTGGCGGGTCCGCTCTGTGGCCTCTCGCTCTGACTTCTCCGCCTTGGCCAGCTTGGCCCGCGTCTCACCCACCTCCTTTGCGAGGGCGGCGGCTTTCGTGTTCCACTTGGCTGCCTCGCGGGATGCGGTGTTCGCCTGGGTGTCGTACCGGTCCGCCTCGCGTTGCTTGTTCTTGACGGTGCTGGCGTTCTTCGACCTCCCCGCTGCGGCACGTGCCTTCGCGGCGGCGGTCTGTTTGCCGGCTGCCTTGGTCTGGAAGTCTCCAGCCTTCTTCTCTGCGGCGGCATGCTCCTTGCTCTTGCGGTCCAGCAGGCCGCGGTAGTAGCTCGAGTTCACGGTCGGCCTCCGATGGTGAGTTGGTGCCTGCCTGCACAGTACGAGCACCCTGTGGCATCGCCTGCCTCTCGGACCGCTCTGGTGCCGCCGGCCTGAGGCGGTCAGCCCGCCAGGTGGGCCCAGGCGTCCAGTGGCACCGGGGGCGGCGACGCGCGGTCCCGACGTCCTGGGTGCGGTGGGATTCTGCGACGGCGAGGAGTTCGATCTCGACGAGAGAGCGGATCAGGCTGTTGCGGTGAGGCAGCCGTTGTTGCTGAAGCCACCGGATCGAGGGCGTGGCATACAGTATTCCTGAAGCGGCCTCGCCGGTCCGGGCGACGCAGCACTGCCCCTGCCGTACGGGAGCGGCACGCAGCCGCCGTGTTGGCCGATGGCTGTGGCCAGGGGAGAAAGGGGACCGTGCGTCGGCAGGGGGCTGTCCTGGAGGGCGAGTGTGCCCAGGGCTGCTGCCGCTTGCCACTCTCCTCGGGCTGCGGGAGCAGTTGTGGCGCGACGAGTGCGGGCCTGGCCGGTCATGTGGGCACCTTATGACGGGGCGCGGCGAGGCCGTGTTCGACTGCTGGTTCGTGCAAGTGCCGCCAGGACGGGGCGGTGGCCCGCTCCGGAGCTTCTCCTGGCTGCTGACCGTGACGCGCCTCACGCCCCTCGCATCGATTAGGCCCAGGACAGACCAGGCGGGCGGTAGAAGCAGCCCGGCTGTCAGGCCGCAGACCGACGATCCCACCAGACATCTGGCGGACCAAAGATGCCGGGCAGAACTCTCGCACGCGATTCACCTGTGCTGCGCCACGCCTTGCGGGGTGCAAGTTAACTATTGGGACTGACATTCCTAGTGGGTAATGGCTGGAATCTTCAGGGTGGTGGAGTCGGTGGGCCTGCCACACTCTGTCCGTGAATTCAACGGCCATGCGTCTGCTTCTTTCTCCGGTAACCTGTGCGAAAGCAGTACGTCTGATGCGGAAATCCGGGTGGTCCCTGTCCTTCGACGTGGCTTGGCGGACCGCGCGAATCGCCTCCCACCCCGACGAGTTGGTCTACCGCGAGGCCGGTCACCGTACACACCTGGCATCGGACACGACGTCAGCCCATGTGTCACCGCCTCCTCACGAACCACAGTGACCACTCCATAACCACCGTTTGCGCGAGCTCGAAAAGTGTTCGAATAAAGTCGCGCGGCTGCAGTGAAGTGGCCTATTTGGCAGCTTCTTTCGCGCCATGAGTGCTGGAAACAGTGCGGGCGCCACCGCCTCGGAGGTAAGAAGAGCACGCGTATTCCAGTCCTTGGTCGCCACTTCCGGGGGGAAGCCATGAATGACGCCGCAGACCTCTCTCTTATCGCTGGCAGCGCACTGCCGGCGGCCTTCACCTTCCTGTTCCAGCGGCTGCAGACGGCCCTGGAGCGACGTCGCTCAGCGCGGACAGAGCAGCCGGAACACGACCCGGACATCCCGGTGGAACTGGTCGGCAGTCTCCAACTGCCGCTGCGGATCGACGAGGAGGAACTCGCTGACCACGCCCCGGTGCTGGAGGCCCTGGCATTCGGACTGCGACCCTACGACCGCGACCCCCACCTGATCACCGCACACGACGCCGACCTGATGCAGGCACTCGGAAGGGTGCGTGAAGGACTGGAGCGCGTCTACGGCCAGCGGTTCACCTTCCAGGGGGAGACGCGACAGAGCAGCGGCCCCCTCAGCATCCAGCACTACGACACCGTGACCGGCGAAGTGGTCGGCATGGAAGCAGAGCAGGCCATCCTCGGCGCCGCCACGAGCACGATCAGGGCCGGGATCGTCGAAGCCGGGGGCAGGGTCGTCGGGATGAAAGCCCCGATCATCGACGGCCGCAGCTGACCGCTGCCCTTGCCAGCCTCCCCTCTGCTCTCTCCCGAGGAGGAACCCACCGCATGACCCAGCCCGTCTCCGACAACCCAGCTGCAGGGTCCGACGAAGATCTCCCGCAGTCCGTCGATGAGAAGGACACGCGACAGCCCCTGACGCCGAGTTCCGGCAACCTCAGCACACGAGAGCCCTCACCGTCTCCCGCCCCGGCCGCCGCCCCTCACCTAGCGGCGTACCCGGCACACACCACGGCGGAATCGCCCAAAGCCGGTCCGGCGCGTACAGAGGACACCGACGACGCCCCCGGCGCCGGCGAGGGAAACGGCGACGTGAGGGGGGAGGAGCCGACGAGGCACACACAGCCGGAGGCCCCCGGTGAGCCGACGGCTGTCACTCTTCCCGCCACCGCCGACGCCGCTGCGGACGGCTCCGGCGAGGCGCCCGCCTTCCCAAGCGGGGCCTACGCCGACGTTCACGCCGACACCAACCACGGCACCATGATCGGACAGTTCTTCGAGGCAGTGGAACGCCTCAGCGGTGCCCCCCTGCCTCCGCAATGGGTGGACCGGGAACTCGCCGACTACGTGCCGGTGAAGAACGAGGCGGAACTCGCTCGCCGACTGCAGGACGACCGCGTCGTCGTACTCTTCGCAGATCACTTCGGCAGCGGCCGGTGGACGACGGCTCTGCGTCTGCTGACGACGCTTCCCGGCCAGCCCCGCACCCTGAGGCGGATCCGCCGTGAGCCCGGCGACGCCTTCAGCACCGAAGGCATCAGAGGTCACAAACGCACCGGCTGGATCCTGGACCTTCGCGATCCGGACGACAGCATCCCGGCCACCTGCGACTTCGGCCTCGAACTCCGCCACACCGCGGACCTGGACGCGGACGACTCCCACCTCGTCGTGCTCATCAGCACCCGTCTGTGGCACCAGATCGGACACGGAGCCGGCCACCTTGCACACACCCCAGCCCCTCCGGCCCAGGCCACGCTCTTCGCCGCACTCCTGCAGTCCGCCGGCTTCGAGCACGCGAGAGACTTCGCCGCCGACCACCGCCTGACCGAACAACTGGCCAACCTGCGACCAGGACAGGTCAAAGAGCACGCCCAGACGCTCATCCGCGCCGAACGCCACTACCGCAGCGCCACCGGCAGAGGAACCGACCCACGGAGCCCGGGCTTCGAAGCGGTCGTCGCAGCCGCCGCCAATGCCACCTCCGGATGGATGGACGTGCTTGCCATCTGGCACTCCCACCCGCAGAGAACCAGCTACGACCGCAACTACCTGCTCCTGACCGCCGTCTACGGCGGAGAACCCATCGACAGCGTCCACACCAAGATCGCTTCGCTCTCACAGGCCTTCGACGAGAAGGAGCCGGCCGGAGTACGGCCCAAGGGCCAGCAGGGACCGGGCCTGATCCAGTTGGCACGGCAGATCGAAGCCGATCCGCTCCCCGACGGCCGTCTGCGCTTTCCCGGGCCGGGATTTGCCGAGGCCGTCGTGCGCTACTTCTGGCGTGACCGGCCCGAACTCATCACCCCTTTCACCCGGTGGACAGCGAAACTCTGTCTTGACCTCGGAAAGAAGCAAGGTACGCAGCTCGCCGAACGCATGATCCCCTGGGCGCTGCACGACCTCCAAGCCTCCCGCTCCACCAAACTGCTGCGCCAGGTGGCCGACGACTGGGCACAGGAAGACGCCCTGGCCCCCCACGCACACGACCTCATCGTCGCAGCCATACTCGACCCACAGACCGCGCAACTAGTCAAGAACGCCGCCGACCGCTGGACCGGACAGCCGGACACCAGCCCACCGCTCCTGCGGACCCTCGCCCACGTCTTCCAAACCCTCACCCCCGCACAACCCGCACGCATGCTCCGCCGACTGGGCACCCTCGCCTCCTCCCAGAAACCAGGGGTCGCGGACGCCGTCGGTGAAGCTCTCAACACCCTGTTCAGCAGCGAAAAGCTCCGCCCCCAGGTCCGCCAGACACTCGACTCATGGTTCACCAGCACCGACCAGGCCCTGCAACATGCCGCGGCCAGCGCCTTCGTACACCTCGCCGCACAACGCGACCCAGCCGGCCTCCCAGCCCTGCTGCACGCATCGAATGCCGAAGCAGCCCCCTGGGTCATCCGCGGCTGGAGAACCACGCTCGAGGCTGAAAAGCCCAGCCCCACCGCACACCACGCCTGCGCCGTCTGGCTCGACGCAGCCACGACACGACCGGACACCACAGAACGCATCCTCACCACGCTGGTCCGGTCCGTGCACGACGTCGCCGGCCACGATCTGCGGGGCCAGCGCTACCTCAATCTCGTCCGCATGGCCGAACGATGGCTCATCCGGCACGGCACCACCCACCATCACGACCGCGAGCACGTCCACACCATGCTCATGCACCGCACCATGCAGGCAGACCCTCACCGCAGCCAGGACAGAGAGGACGCATCGACGGGTGACTAGGATCCGGCTCTGGCCGGGACGGCAGGGCACGCTGACAGCAACGTTCACGGCTGCCAGCACAGAGGCCGACTTCCGCTTCGACGTGCACGCCGAAGGACACTGGCGGGCCACACGCCGAGGCCACCACGACCCCGCCGCATCCGCGACCTGCCATGTCATCGACGAAACGAAACGGCTGGCAGCTGAACACTCGGTCCTCGCCGCTGCAGAACTGCAGCACCGGGTCAACGCACTCCTCGGCGGACCAAGACAACTGCCAGAGACCACCGTGAGCCTCAACTGGGCACGTGTACTGGTACACGTCCACCCAGAGACTCAACACGTGGCCCACACCCGCCTTCGCCTGCGCGCCCGAGCACAAACGCAGTGGGAACTCAAGCAGATGACAATGGCCCAAGCCGAAACCTACCGAGACCAGCTGCGCGAAGACCCCAACCTGCTCCTCGCGCAGCTACTCCTCCACTCGCCCCAAGCGATCACCCAGCAAACCCTGGACATCCTCCCCCAAATCGCCAGGGCCGTAGCCGCCTACGCCCCCGGCGCCAGGTGGGTGCAGACAGCGCTCCTCCTCGACAAGTGGTTCGCGGACCTGCCGACCGACGCCAAGAGATTCATCATCGACCGCCTCAGTACCACCCTCACCGAATTCGGTGGCGAGGCCATCGCACAACAACTAAGAGACGCCCACGACACGTCGGTACCGACTGAACACCCCACCCAAGGGGAGGACACAGACCACAGTCCGGCCGGCCTCAACGGCTACGAGCACCACAGCGGATGACGAACGAGACACGATGCTCCTGCCCTGCCTATCGGCCACCTATATGCCCCCCTCGGAACGTCAGCGGCGTGCGGGTGAGGCCAATGGCGCCTGCCGCATCCGGTCCAGCTCGTCGTAGATTCGGGCGCGTAGCTGGGCACGCGGCTCCGTGAGCTGCAGGCGTCCGTAGCGCGTCTCGTGCCGGGCCAGGTGGGCGCGGATGTGCCGGTAGAGGTCGGGGTGGCGGCGGACGAGCTCGTCGTAGGCCTGGTCCCCGGCCTGCTTAAGCAGCTTGTAGCTGGGGTCCCGGTGCTCGGCCAGGGTCATCCCGTCGTTGAGTGCGGTGATCAGCCGGATGGATTCGGAGCGGCGTTGCAGTAGTGCGGCGAACAGGCGTCGTCGGCCGTGGAGTTGTCCGAGCTGTGGGGCGTGGCGATGCCGGCCCGTGAGTGTGAGGTCGTGCAGGTGTTTGGGGTGGGGGTTGCGCGCGCTCGGGGCCATCTCGATCAGGGCCTCGGTGAGCTGGTCGCGCCACCGGTTAAGTACCAGCGGATGGCACAGCGCGTCGTCGCGGGCGTCTTGCCGTGCGGCGTCCGCGACGATGCGCCGCCGGAAGGCCGGCCCGTCAAGCTCGAGCAACTCGCGCACCACGTCGGTGACCGGCGCGGCGAGCCATCCGTTGTCGATGCAGCGCGTGATCTTTTCCGGGATGGAACGAATGTGCACGGTGGCCGAAGGAGCGACGCCTGCGTCTGCCGCCAGGCGGCGTACCAGCGTCTCCTTCTCCTCCGGGAGGTATCGGCCCAGCCACGCCCGTGCCAGGCGCCGGGAGTCGTTGGTTGCCGCGGGGAACGGGAGGACCCCCGCGGCGGTGAGTTCCGCGATGCGCTGCCCCTTGAGGCGCCGCTCCGCATCGCGCAGCTGGTTGCGTACGGCCCGCTCCTGTACGGCCAAGTCCTCCACCTCTTCGCGGCCGCTGCCGGACAGGACGCGGACCTCACGACGGATCTGCCGGTCGTGCACCGCGTAAGTGAGGGCATCGATACTCTGCTCGATGCGATCCGGACCGAAGAGCAGCTCGTCCAGGCCGGTTCGCTGGAGCCCGCATGCGTGCGCGGTGACCACCTTGGCCAGGTCGAGGAAGCTCACGGTCACCAGATCCGCCAGCTCATGCATAGGGAGCCGCCACGGCTGCAGGTGCGGCGTACGGGTGGCCCTGAGGCCCACGCCGGAGAGCACGGGACCGGTCCGGTGCTGGACGGGACGTTCGTGGGGCTCGGCGAGGTCGAGGGCGAAGCGCATCTTCACGTAGCGGATCGTGCGGCCGCGGTGCAGCGCGGCGGTGGGACGGTCCCACAGAGTTCGGCACGGGGCGTTTCTGGCAGCCCCGCAGGTCGGGCATACGATCGTCATGACCTCGCACGACCGCACATTCCACAGGGCCTGCCGCCCCGGGGTGGTGCTGAGTGCATCGTCGGCCCGCGCGTAGTCATCAAAGCTGGAGCACATGGGCCGGAGGCTGCCAGGCGCGTCTCGTTCCCTGACCGGGCCACACCGCGCCGGCGCTGTGAGTGACCCGGATGGAAAGACCTGTGTTCCAGTTGTGTACTCGTGTTCGCATTCCGTCGCTCTATCGGGTGAACTCCGTCGGTGAGGCTGTCGGAGGGGCGTCGGCGGCCTGGCACTTGTGCTGTGCGGGGAGTCGCGGGACGCCGACGTCATGGGCAGGGGAGGGTTCTGGCGTAGAGCCGGACCAGTAGAGGCATCTGATAGAGCCCGCCTCCGGCGGATGTCAGCAGTCCGCTGTCGAGGAGGGCCTCCGTAAGGCGCTCGGCATCAGTCATGCCGCAGTCGAGGGTACGTGCCGCCTGCTGCAGGGAAACCAGCGCGTCCGCTGTGCTCAGCATACGTAAAGCGGCGGCTTGTTCGGCACTGAGTTGACAGTAGCTGCTTTCGATAACCGGCTTTACGGACATGTTCCCTGCCTGCAGCTCGTCCAGCCTCCCGTCCTCGTCTGCGAGCCTGTCCGCGAGATCTGAGATCGTCCAGGTCCGGTGTGCCAGTAGACGGCAGGCAGCGGCACGGACAGCGAGCGGTAGGAAGCCGCATGCGGCCGTCACGTAGCGGGCCGGTCCCTGGTCGTCAGTGGGCGGGCGGCCGGCGATCCGGGTGAAGAGGTGGAGTGCCTCGGTGGGGGACATCTCGTCGAGCTCGACCAGGTGGGCGCCGGGGAGGTCGATCATTCGCGTTCGGGAGGTGACCAGTACGGCGCACCCCTGTGCGGCGGGTAGCAGCCACTGGACTTGTCCTGCGTCCTTTGCGTGGTCCAGGACCACGAGGACGCGGCGGCTGTGAAGCGCCGAGCGGTACAGCGCGGAGCGCTCCTCGAGCCCTGCTGGAATGATCGACTCTGCCACCCCGAGTGCGCGCAGTGCCGCCGCGAGCGCTGTTTCCGGCGTCGTCCGGTGCAGATCTACATAGAGGTGGCCGTCCGGGAAGAACTGCGTAACTGCATGTCCGGCCTGCACGGCCAGGGCGGTCTTGCCCACACCTACCGGGCCGCAGACAGCTGCGACTTGCAGGCCGTCGCCGGTGGCGCTCAGCACGCTCGTCAGTTCGGCGAGCACGCTTGAGCGTCCTACGAAGTCGGGGAGGGCGGCTGGCAGCTGGGCGGGGCGCACGAACGCAGCAGCCTGCGTGCCGCCGGAGGATGCAGCCGCCCCGAGTGCGAGTTCTGGGTCGGCCTGGAGGATCCTTTGCTGAAGCCGGGCCAGCCCGTCCCGCGGACTGACCCCCAGCTCGTCGGCGAGCAGCCTACGGACGTCCGCGTACACGGCGAGGGCCTCAGCCTGCCTTCCTGCGCGATACAGGGCGAGCATCAGCAGCTCGCGCAGACGCTCCCGCAGTGGATACACGGACACCATTGAAGTCAGCTCGGGCACGACGTCCGCGTGCAGACCGCATGCGAGGTCCATGTCCACGCGGCTTTCGAGCAGTTGCAGCCGCCACTCCTCCAGACGAACGCGCTGGGTCTCGGCGAAAGGTCCTGGAACTCCGGCAAGCGGTTCGCCCTCCCACAGTCCCAGAGCGTGCCGCAGGATTATCCGTGCACGCTGCAGATCTCCGCGTATGCGCAGCTGCTCGGCCTGCCGTGCCAGATGAGCTGCCATGGTCACGTCGCACGCCTGGTCAGGGAGGCGTGCCGCGTAGCCGCCGGACTCGCTCACGAGCGTTCCCGGATCCATCACCTTACGCAGCCGCGAGGCATATGTCCGTACAGCGGCCAGGGCCTGAGGCGGCGGGTCCTCACCCCACAACGCGTCAACGATCTCCGCCGCTGTCGCGGTCCGTCCTTCCCGCAGCACCAATACCGCCAGCAGGGCTCGCTGCTGGGGCGAGCCGGTGGGCAGCTGCTCGCCATCCCGCCACAGCCGCACCGGCCCCAGCGCCGCGGCGTACAGGCCAGATGCGGGAACCGACGGCCGCACAGGCACGGCCGGAGCCGCGGGCCTGTGCGGCGGCAGGGGAGAGAACACGCTGGCGTGCTGCCCGCCCCGGACGCGCTCCCACGCCGCGACCCACGCCGCATGCTCTGACGAGGCGACCAGGCAGGCCGTGAGGAAGCCGGTCAGCTGGTGCTCGTCACGCGGCACCGTCCGGCCGAGCACGATGCGATGGGCGGTGCTGTGAGGGAGCCGCCCCGCACCCGCACGCCTCTCCATCACACGCACCGAGGGACGCCCGGCCGACTCGTACAACTCCCGCAAAGCCGCACGGAGCATCTCCACGCCGTCGATGTCCTGCGGGCTCGCCGGCGCAGAGTCCGCACTGCGAAGCCTGCCCCGGCGAGCCTGCCGCCACAGATCCATCGCTGTGTCCACCGGTGCACCGCAGGCGATGGCGTATGCGCGAACGCTGCGCTCACTGGGCACGGACCGGCCCGATGCCGCCCGCTGCAGTGTGGTGGCGTGAAGGCCCACACGTGCGGCCAACTCGGCGTATGAGCAGCCCGTGTTCGAACGCTGGTCGCGCAGCCACCTGGCCAGCCTCACCAGGGCCCGGTTCGACGAGGCGATCGGTCTCTCCTTGCGCCCCACAGCCCTATGGTCGTCAGCCGGCGGCGAGAGCGGTCGCAGCCTGCACCACGGATCGGTGCAGACGCTTGCCCGCTCCACGAACGGCAGTCAGCGTGCCGGCCGCCACGAGACCGGCCCCGCCCAGCACAGCCAGAACCGAAGAGAGCTCCAGGCCGTAGACGGACAGGACGCAGGCAAGCACGGCGATCACCACGATCACCATGGCGTCGGCGAACGGGGACCGGTGCCCGGCCGATGAGCCGTGCAGCACGCACCGTACTGAAGCGAAGGTTCGAGGCATGGTCTTCTCCTGGAATCAAGTGCACCCCGCCCAGACGGGGGCGCGTTGCGGGCTCCAATGTCGAACAGCCGGAACGGCGTTTGCCGACGCCGTCCGGGGCCTGCATCCTGCCACCCGCCCCGCCGATCGGGGGATACCCCCAGAATTGATGATGCGTAGGCGTCCAAGACCTTTGTGCGGGGCCGTCCAAGCGCCGCTGCTGGCGAGCACCCGGCAGGCCAGCACGTTTATCGCCGACGGCAACTCTTCTTGCCCCCGTCACGCCAAATAGATGCCGCGCCATCCCAATCGTGTTCAAAGCCCGTTCAGGGGCCCCGGGCACTATTCGAGCGGCACGACGGCATGTGCCACTCCTGACAGTTGCGGGCTCCACCCAGCAGATCAGGAACCCTGCGCGATCACGTTGCCGCGTGAGACCGCTCCAGGCCGGCATCCCCTCAAGGTATGGGGGAGGCCGGCCTTGCCGTGCGCCCAGCGCTCCAGAAATACCCGAGAGGAGCGCGGGGCGGATCGGTCCGTCTCGTACCCAACTCCCCGCAGCACTACGCTCTGGTGGCCTGGCGAGCGCGCCAACACTGTGAAGCCTGCCGCTGAACCGGTCCGCCTCACAGGCAAACCCATCAGCTGTCTACGTCGGGCACAAAACCGACGGATCGGACCGTCGCGGACCGTTGGATCAGCCCGTTGGTGCGGGCCTTGATCCGTTTTTCGGTCGTCCTCCGCAGAGATCACGTCAGTGGAGACTGTCCGCCGGTTGTGAACTTCCTGTGATCGGTAGCCCTGGGGAGACTCACGCGATGTGGCGTGTACCTGTGAACTGGGGTGCCGATGACACTAAGACGTTCGCTCTCACGAGCCCGGATACGTGCAGCTGCCGTACTCGTCCCGGGACTGCTGGCCTCGCTCCTGGTGCCGTTGGGCAGTGCGCATGCAGGCGACTCCGACGCCTTACGCGTCGAGACCTACATGCGGCCGCTCAACGCCGCACCTCTCGACCTGGCAGACCTGCAGCAGTCGAGAAGATCCACACTGAGCGGCCTGGCGGAGGAAGCGGCTGCGCAGGGGCTCCTGCCGCATGAAACGGTAGGACCCGCCAAGACCTTCGCGCCCCGCGCAGCGGAAGAGTCGGCCCGTGACCAGCCACCCAGACGCGAGCCGTCCGCCGCCATGGCGCCGTCAGCAGTCACCCTCCCCGAACCCCCGCACACCATGACGAAACAGGAATGCGTTCTGGGACTCGCGACAGCATCCATCTACATCAAGTCCCGCTACGCAGTCTGCTCCGGCAAGCAATTCGACCAGGTCTGGCTGCGCAACGGTCGCCCGGTCGGCACCAGCCACTTCGACGTACTCGCCATCGGCACCATCCCGCTAAACAGCAGGACGCTCACGATCACCTACCACTTCACCGACTTCACCGCGGTCGGCGACAACGGCGCACCCTCCATGGGCATCACCACAAAGGGCGGAATCGCCCAGAGCTGGCCATCGACAGCAAAGTACACCCAGGGCGGGGTAGCCATGCCCTTCACCCGGACGTGGACACAACTGCTGGGAACCGACACCTTCCAGCACACGGTGTACGCCGCCCCAGGCCAGGGATCCACCGGAACACGAGCCGATCACCTCGCCGCGGTCTACATACCGAACATCAGCATCAAGGCACCGCCGGCCTGGACCACCGAACCCATCACCGGAGGCAATCTGTTCATGCTGCCGCCCCGCTGGGACAAGGCCGACTACCTGCCCAACGCAGCCGCAGGCGGCGCCGCCACCTGGGCCGTCATGACCCCGCTGCAGTACAGCACCGCGGCCGGCGCCCCAGAGAGAGAAGTAGCCCTGCACATCCAGAAGGCGTTCACCGAACCGGGCAAAACACAGCCTCCCCTGGCGACCAAGGACGTCCCGGGACAGACCGCCGACGCTCCGCTGACCCGCCTCTACTGGGACACCAAGCGCCGGGAACAGAACCGCAACCGCTCCGTCTACAACTGCCAGAAGTACTTCGGCGAGGACTACGCGACATCGGCAGGCTACGCCCGCGAGTGCGACGAATACCCGATGGCAGCCACCTATGAGGGTTCAGCCCAGCCGACCTACGACCCGCTCGCCGAACCCGGTAACTTCAGCGTCATGGCCGTGAAGAAGGAAGACAACGGCGCCGCCGGAAACCTCCTCGGCCAGTACTACAACAAGAACCGGCTCCTCGACGGCCCCGACGACGGCTTCCTCGTCGAGATCACTCCGTAGCGATCGTTCCCTGCGGCTGGGGCGGACCACGCCACGGCGCTGAGCCCCAGCCGCCTACTCTTGTGGCCAGAACTGCGCCACGTACCGCTCCACCCCGTGCACCACACCGTGCGAGGCCTGCGCTGCCACCTGAGCCCGCCCCGAGCACACCACCCGCACCATCCAGACACCCGGACCGTCCGACAAGTCGATCACCCACGGCATCGGACCTCCCGCAACCCCCGTCGCTCGCAGCCTGCCCGACGCACAGACGATGCTCGCCGTGGCAGTCTCCTCCCAGACTCCCTCCGGCGGCTCCGGCTCGACGTCCCAGACCTCCACCGACAACGAAGCGGTGTGCGTGTGGCCGGCGCTGTGAAAGTCCAGACGGCCCCGGTGAGCAGTGAGAAACGCTTCGGCCTCGAAACCCTCGGGGAACAGCACCGGGACCTGGGAATCGTCAAAATCCTGCAAGGCCCACCCACTGAAGTCCACGTCTACGGGATAGTCCTGGCATGCGATGAGGCCAGCCATGTCTTCTCCTTCGTCGCGGGCACTCGTGCGGCTGCGTTCTAGCATCACGGATCTTCCCCGTCACCGTGCGATGTTCACGTTTCCGCACCATTTGTCTGCCTGTACTGACGATCAAGCCACCCTCGAACCCAGCAGTTCAGGAAAGAACCGACCAGCTTCTGTATGGCCCCGGTGCCTGCATTCACATCATCAGCACCTGCTTGGGCCCGCGGCAACCGCCCTGGACGAGCCCAGGGCCAGGGCGAACACAGAGTCAGAGAGGGCCGCAGGGCATCCCGGTTCGTGTACGCCGCCAGCTGCACGAGCCGCCGGGTAGGCCCGATCGCCCCTTCAGGGGGGCGGTGCCACATCTCCCCATCCGCGGCTTCCCCAGGCTTCTTCGGTGTTCCCTTGCACGACAGACGTTCGGGGCGGCGTGGGCGGGGGCGGGGAGGAGTAGGGCGGTCACGATGGCGGCGAGCGCGAGGGTACGACGCACGGATGTCCCTTCGAAGAACTGGCGGCTCGCGCTCTTGCTACCAAGTGCCGGCGCCGACGCGTCCGGGGCCGGCGGCACGGCCACCGGATCGGAGGAGAAACCGAGGGACCAGCAGTCCCTATTCCTCACCTGCTCCGGCACGGCCGAGGGGCCCCAGCCGGGGAGGGCTCCGGGCTGGCCTGTAGAGCTGGGGCTGCGGTGCCGCCCATCCCTCAGAGCTGGCTGCATCAGGGCCTGTGTGTCGTTGCCACTCTGGAGGTGGGGTCAGTGGCGACGATGCCTCAGCGGCTGCGATGCACGGCGGGAGCGATGAGCGACCTCCGGCGGTCCGAGTCTCAGAGTTCGGCGAAAGCCGATTGCTCTCACTCGCCCGCGGCGGGAGCGTCGGGAGGGAGGGGGAGGGGCAGCAGGCGCTGGCGTGTCTCTATCTGAGGCGGCGTGATCTCGCACAGGCCTGGCAGCATTTTCATGATGGCCGCAGCGAGGATGTGCTCACCCGTGGAGGTTCGCGGTGCCGCCCCAAGGGATCGCGTGCGGATCAGAGCTCCCTCGATGATGGTGTTGAACAACCCGGCCATGTCCAAGTAGGTCACACCTGGGCGCAGCGGCACCTCGTAGGCAGTGAGCAGGGACTCGTACAGACTGGCCCAGACGAGGAGCATTTCGTTTTCGATCCGGGCAACGGCTTCGCGGATGCTCGGCTTGTGCGGCAAGGCAGCTTCGAAGAAGGTCTGCAGGGCGACGACGGGGTCTTCCGCGCTCGACGCCATCTCCACCTCTACGCCGGCACGGATGAGCTCGCCCAGCGACATCGACTGTGCATGGACGACGAGTTGTTGCTGAGCCTCGAGGATTCTTCGCAGCGTGGGGCCGCTGCGGAAGATGTAGGCCAAAAGGTCTTCGATGAATGCCTCCTGGTGACCCCATGTATCGCTCCACCGCTGCTTGTCCAGCGACTGTGCAAGCTCCGGGTCCGGGATCAGCCGCGCGGCCGCGTGCATCAGCTCCTCGCCGCTGAGGTTGCGGAAGAGACGCCGCTCGGCGGCCGCTTCTCCCTTCAGATGATGCTGGTGCAGCAGGTATGCGCCCAGGTCACAGAACGCGCGCGTCCGTTCGTCCCTCGCCCACGTCGCCTGCGTATTGGCCGTGCGGCTGACCCGGACCCGTCGAAAGACAGAGGCCAGGTCTTCGCCAGGGGCCCCCGCCCAACGGGACGACCACCTCTGCCACGTCCACTGCGTCGCCATGCCACACCCTCTGCGCTCGGGGCGCTTAGCGCCCATGCCCTGCTCGAGTCAAGGGCCACCTTGAATGGCCACGCCGGATTCCATCTCCAGTGTGCTCGCTCAGCGGCGCCTTGGAACAGCGAACGGCAACGGCCCCTGACGAACAGACGGACGCACCCGAGACTGACGACTCCGCTGCACCGCTCAGCGAGTTCGGCAAGGAGCCGTCATGAAACTTAGCCTCCGGCACAAGAAACCAGCCGCCCTCATGGCCGGCACAGTCATCACCGCTCTGGGAGACGCGGTCGGTGCCCTCCTCACGGCGCAGGAACTGCTCGCGCAGAACGGAACCATGGCGAGCGCCTGGTGCGGCGTCTCAACAGCGCTCCTGACAGCCTCGGCAGCACTGGAACGCGCCCGCAGCCGACGCCGGGACAGCAATGCAGGCCCATGCTCGTGTGCTTGCCCTCCGGAGGAGGGCAGCTAGGCGGTTTCGTTGGATCAAGTTGGGGCGAGCGATCACCGGGGTTCCGGAGTGGCACCCTGGAGCGATGCGACCTGGAACCGACGTCACCGAGAACGGCCTGCGGCACCTGCTCAATGAGTGGGACCCGATTGGTGTCGCTGACGAGGTGCAAGACGAGTACGACTGCATGCTCGTCCCTCTCCTGCAGCGGCTCCGACGTAGCGCCGACCAAGTGGAGATCGGCGAGTTCCTGCGGCATGAGCTGGTAGATCACTTCGGTCTCACCCCCCTTCCGTCAGAGCCGGAAGCGATGGCTGCCAAAGTGACCTCCTGGTGGACGGTTGTCGTCGCTACCGATGCCACCGGCTGCGTGTAGTCGCTCCTTTCGGATCGTCCGCTTGTTGTCCGAGGGTGCCGTTGACTGACGCGCAGTGGGCGCGGATCGAGCCGTTACTGCCGGACCGGACACCGAAGCGGGGTGGCCGATGGCGCGACCACCGAGAGGTGATCGACGCCATCGTCTGGAAGTTTCAGACCGGGGCACAGTGGGTTCAGATGCCGGAGAAGTACGGCAACTGGCGTGGCGTCTACAATCGGCTGCGGATGTGGTCCGGCGATGGCACTCTGTCCGCCGCGGTGCAGAAGACTTGCCACCAGCACCGCGACTGCCTGCGCAAACGTGCCGAGGAAGAGACGGTGACCAAGGTGCCGGAGCCGCCCCCGATGCTGTTACCGCCCGCGGAACTGCCCCGCACCCAGATCATCGAACGCACCCGCCACCGCTACGAAGACATCCACCAGCTCCTGGTGAAACGCTGGACCATCAGCGCCATCGCCCGCCGACTCAACCTCGACCGCAAGACCGTGCGCCGCTTCCGCGACACCGACCTCGACGAGCTGCTGGCCTCCGCCCGCGAACGCCGCCCCAATGACGTCCTGGAACCCTTCAAGGCATACCTCAACACCCGCTTCACCGAGGCACAAGGCCAGGTCAGCGGCACCCGACTGTTCCTGGAGATCCAGACCCGGGGCTACTGCGGCCGCCGCCAAGTCGTCCGCAAACACCTCGCCGCCCTCCGCGCGGGCACCGCCGAACCGGTCAGGGCCAACATCCCCAGCCCGCGCAAGATCACCTCGTGGATCATGCGCTCCCCCGAGACGCTCACTGACAGCCAGAACGAGCGACTCCTTCAGGTCCGGCTCGCCTGCCCGGACATTACCCGTGCCTGCGACCTCGCCCGGGCCTTCGCCGACCTGGTCCGCCACCAGCGCGTATACCGACGGATGGAATGGATCCGGCAGGCTGAACAGGATGCGCCGAAACCGATGAAGGGCTTCGCCGGCTTCCTCCGCCAAGACCTCGACGCCGTCACTGCCGGACTCACCCTGCCGTGGAATTCCGGGGTGGTCGAAGGACATGTGAACCGGTGAAAACACTCAAGAGGGCAATGTATGGCCGAGCCTCCTCCGAACTGCTCCGGACCCGCATCCTCACCCAGCCATGAGCATCACGCCGACCGTCCATGCAGGGCCTCTACGCTTCTCACGTGCGCTACCTGACGCAGTCCTTCGCCCTAGGTGCCCTGCGCCGGGGCCGACCGATCGAGCAGTTCCTCGGCCCTGCTGGCTCACCCGAGCGTCCCGGCATCCGCTACGTCGAGGTCAGACCGACCAGGGCCCGCTATGAGATCTACCTGCACACCCTGGAAGACGTCGGTCACGAAACCTTCGTTGACGTAGTCGAGTTCCCTCCTCTTTACACCGACGATGAGGAAGAGGAGTTCGGCCGCCTTGTGACGACTTGCGACGACCCTCTCGGCGCCCTCGCAGCCGCCGAAGACGTCACTGGAGCGGGACGCGGAAGGTGGGTCAACGCTGGCGTGGTCCAAGACCAGTATCTCGACTACGTGCTGGCCGGACGGCCAGCAAACACGTCACCAGATGGATACCCCTGGCCCACGCCGCCGCCCAAACGTTGACGATCAGCGGAATCACGGAACTGCGGTCAGAGCCGAATTCACAGATCCTCATCAGCCGCGGCCGGTCTGCTCGTCCCAGGGTGGTGGCACACCTGTGATTCAAGCAGGGCCGCACGCTGAAGAAGGCGAACGTCCATGGCGCCGCCGTCCGCCCGGGCCAGAGCCCGTCGTGTCAACCCACGCCGTCGGCGACGTGACACGACACAAGCCCGGTCTGCGGGCGGTGAGCACAGCGGACTTGGGTTTCTACTTGCTCTTCTCGGCTCGTGCAGCGGCCTCGGGAGCGGCTACGGGCCCGGGCGCACCGGTTGCGGTGTAGTAGACAGAGGAGCCTTGCTTGGTGCGCTGGGCATGCTGCTTGGCGACGAGACCTTCGAGCGTGTTGCGAACCACGGTGGTCTGGACAGTGCGTTCAGGATGGGCCTGGTTTAGACCGGCAGTGACCTCTGCCGCGGACCGCGGTTCGCTCTGCGCGGCAAGGTGGCGGCGGACGAGTTCGACGAGAGTGGGTGCGTCGCTCTTCACTGCTGCTGCCTTGCCTGCAGCCTTGGCGGCGCGTGTCTTCTTGGCGGCGGGCTTCTTGGCCGCTGCGCGGCCCCGCGAGGCAGTGGCTTTCCCGGCCTGCGAACGCCTGCCGCCGACAGGCTCGGCGGCCGCCTTCTTGCGGGGCGACGGCACGGGAGTGCTCTCGGCAGCCGGCGCAGGTACCGTGCCGGCCAGCGCCTGCTGGATGTTCACCAGCACACTGTGGTCGTGCTGCAGAACGGTGAGCTTCTCCTGCAGCGTGGCGATGTCCGCGCCGATGCGCTCCTGCTCCTGGGCGTTGCGCTCGAGGTCGCCGGCCACCTGGGCGGCATACTGCGAGGCCACTTCGGTCGTGGTCGCTGTCTCCGACATAGTGCTGTTCTCCTTGGCTGCGTGAGGGAAGTGGAGGGGGAACTGCGGACGCGGATGCGCGGGCTGCGCCTGAAAGGCGCGAAACAACACCTGCCGCACATACCCCCGTGCACAGATAGTACGGATACGAGATGAGGATTGGCCCTCTCGGACCACATCCATGCCCACGCCTGAGCCGGACTCCCAATGTTGCAGCATCAGCGGTCCCGATCTGCCGGACGCTGTGACAGCCGTTGCGGGAACTGCCAGAGCACGTCACCGGTCTCCGGACACTGGTGCCAGGACACCAGGGTGCGAGCCGAAACCAGCCGGTCGAGCAACTCCACGGTCTGCTGCGGGGAGTGCCCGCATAGACGGGACACAGCGTCCAAGTCCTCCGTGCTGAAGGGATGCGACGCGAGTGCAAGAGCGGTCAGCCGCAACGCAGCAGGAGCCGCAGCCGGCAGCACCACAGGCGCCGGGTGCAGCGCCCAGTGAGCGGCGCGGCGCCGCGCGCCGCGGCCTGGCGCCTGGTCCAGCACGGTGGCATCCAGCAGCCGTACGGCGACGGATCCGGGCCGGGGGCCGACCGTCTCCAGCCACCCGGCCTGAGCCAGCTCCAGCCACAGCTCCCGGCGCCCGCGCAGCCGCATGCTGCGCAGCAGCCCGTCCGCAACCGTGACACGGCCCAGGGTGTCCGCACGCAGGGCGCACTGCAGAGCGAGCAGCCGGGCAGCGGGTGAGGTGAACTGGGGGAGTGCAGCCGACAGGTAGGTGAGCATCTCCCGCACACGGGCCAGCTCGTCGTGTCCCGAAGACAGGCCGCGGCGGGCACGCCGCAGAATGCCGCCCGCCGGCTTGGGCCGGCGCGCGCCGAGCAGCGTGTCCGGCACGACGGCGGTCCCGCCGGTCGCCGCGGCGCAGGCGGCACAGGCGTCGGCCAAACGCCAGGAACGCCCGCCGGCCTGCCGGGTGAGCGCCAGCAGCACCGGCCCGCCGCAGCCCCGGGTGCGGGAGTGCCACGAACAGCCCAGGGCGTGACACTGGCACGTGCGCAGGTGCCCGGGCAGCGCCTCGGCCCTGGCATGGCTGGCCAGGTGAGCCAGGGCTGCCGACCGGGCCGAGGACCCGTCCACCGGGGACGTGTGGGCCTGGCACTGGATGCAGAACAGTCTCAGCTCTCCCGCTCGCGGGCGCAGCTCGACTGTCCAGACGCGCCGCACCGCGGTCTGTGTACCGGCCAGCCTCATCGGCTCGTCGTCCTCCCGTGAACACAACTGGTGGGCAGGCGTCTTGGCGGCAGACGCCAGGACGCCAGCACGCTAGTGCAGATTTCCGCACCGTGAATGTCACCCCCATCAGCACAGATAGTGCAGAAACCCGCACTGACAGGGCAGGCTTCTGCACCGTCGGATGGTGGAGTGACGATCTTGCCCCCCGATCCCGACTTCAGCGCACTACGCGTGGAATTCGCACGCCTGCGGGGCGAACGCGGCTGGACCTTCGACGAACTCGCCAGCCGCAGCGGCCTGGCCCGCCGCACCCTCATCGACCTCGAACACGGCCGGACCCCCGGCAATCTCACCACCTGGCACGCCCTCGCCCACGTCTTCGACGTACCCATCGAGCACCTGCTCGCGGTGCTCTGCGACAACCACACCCCGCCCGGCGGCAACGACACCTGACCGACCGGCCACGCCCCCAAATTCGCGGCGCGGCGAATCACCCGAAGAGGCGAGAGAGAGGCGCACCCACATACGCATCTTCGTGCATGTGTTCGCGCGTGCTGGACCGTTCGAGGGGCCCTCGGCAGTCATTACGCCGATTACAGCGTGTCGCCTGACACGGTCCGCGCATGCGCTCCCACCTCGCCCCTCTGCACGGAACCGCTCACACCGTGCGCCCCCGCAGACGGCCACTGCGAGCAACTACCACCAGCCCAGACCGATTTCCGACTGCAAGACAAACCCGCCACTGCTGCGCCTGCGGAAACCCGACCGAGCTCTTCCCGCGTGCGGACCATCGACTCATCGCCTTGCACCCCGCAGAGCTGGCCGCTGCTGTAATCCCTGAGGACTGCCGCTGGCATCTCAGCGCAGGTATCGCCCACCCCAGCGGTGACGGCAGCCCGTGGTGCCGAATCCCGCACCGACTCGTCTGCCCCTGCCGGACGGAACCGTCGCGGCTCCGGACTCACCTGGACGCCCTCCGTCTCCGGCTCGCCCTGCGGACCCGCCGCTTGATCGATACCGGCCTGCCCCACGGGCGCGGATCTGTGCGCCCGCTACCTCGCCGCCACTCGCCGCCCGCGCCGGCACCGCGCGGGGTAGCGCTGCGCTGACGGAGCAGACAGGCACACACCCGCTTGGCTCTGTTCACGAAAACGAGCAGCAGAGAGGATGTAGTCGAAGCCCATGCCACTGCGGGTGGCGCGGTCGGCCTGGCGGCCCAGGACGGTCGAACTACCCCAACCACACGGTTCAGGCTCGGGCCCTGCACGCCTACCTGCGATGGCTCAACGCCAACGTCCTTCACCCCGGCGTCCTAGCCGCTGAAGGCAAGGAACGCGCCCGCATCCGAAGCGAGAAGGAAGTCCGCTGGGGTGGACGTCCCCTCATAGCCGCGGCCTGATCAACCTGGCGAACCTACGCGGTCACAGCACCAGACCGCCGACGCCCCCACCACAGGCTCACCAAGGGTGCCGCACCCCCGGCAGCAACCATGACCGCCGCAGTGACCCAATACCGCGGTTCCTGTCCCAGAACGAGTACGGAAACCGCTCCCACCACAGTTCCCAGGCTCAGGCTCAGCGCCGGCCACCATTCCCTGCGCCGAAGCAGCCCGGGAACGGAGTACAACGTCACGATGGCTCCTGCCATGAACGCGAACTCGTAGAGCCCTCCCCCTTCAGGAAGGCTCCAACCGTCACGGCGCCGCCCATTGCTGTGGCGCACCAACCCCAGATGCACCGTCCCAGCCACCCCCCCAGCACAAGGCACTCGCCCCCACTGCGCCGATCAGTGCCCTCACCCGTTACGTCCCACGCCGTGGATCGTAGCCGCATCGGTCAGTCTGCGTAATGCGCACAGGGCTTGGCCACCAAGAGCTATAGCGGTCGACACGGATGCCTGCCGCCCGTCCAACTACTCCAACCGCTGCCCCGGCGAACCCATGCGGTCACACCACTAGGCCGTATCGTTCGGATCATCCGATCGCTGATTTGCGGCCAACCTGGCCGGCAAGGTGGCTCCAGCACTGTGCCCGGCCGACGAGTGTCAGCGGTGCATGGCGAGGGCGCCGAAGAGTCCTGCCACTAGGAAACCGGCTCCGAAGATCATGAAGCTGACGACAGTCATGAGGAGTAGCTGGGTGCGGCTCGCAGTGGGCTGCATGTGGTGCTGCTCGTGGCCGGTGCGGGCGATGGCTTCGTGGGACTCGTGTCCGGACGCGCCGGAGTGAGGCCCGTGTGCCGTGCCGGTGTGCTGGGGTGCGCTGTGCGGGTCCGGCCGGTGGTGCTGATGCCCGGTGAGCGCGGCGCCGGCGAGGGCAATCGCGGCGGCCTGGGGGAGGGGGGCGTCGTCGTGGCGAACGGTCATCATGCCGTGCTTGAGGCCGTGGTCGACGAGCCACCAGTTCATCGGCAGCGCGACGAGGAAGCCGGCGCACAGGGAGATCGACATGACGAACCAGAAGCGGGCACCGGTGGGGTGCATGGCGGCCATGTCATGACTCATCCACGGCACCATGACGGCGGTCATGCCGCCCATGACCGCGTTCATGGACAGCAGCTCGGAGACGAAGGTTCGCTTCAGGGACTCCCGGTAGGTGCGGAACATGCTCTTCATGAAGAGGGCCTGGAAGACGGTCCAGCCGAACAGGAAGCCGAAGGCGTACTCGCACAGGACGTCGGCCCACATCGGGATCCCAATCGCGGAGGTGACCACGGCGGCGGCCAGGATGCCGACGCCGTCGCCGGCGACGCAGTGCATTGTGGAGCCGACGACCTGCCGCCACTTCGCCGCGACGTACTGCTCGTGGGTGCCTGGAAGCGGCTCGCGGCAGCTCAGCACGTACAGCAGGGCTCCGAACAGACCACTGAACGCGGTGATGATCACGAAGCCCCACTTCATGACCGTGGCCTCGGGCGTCGTACGGATGTCGACGGCCACGTACAAGACGGCGATCACCACCTGGAGGAACCACAGCAGCATCACACCGTCGAGCAGCATGCGGCCTCCCAGCGCCGGCGAACCGGCGCGACCTCTTCAAGACCGGAATCCATTCGACTCCAGCACACGACCCACCCGGCGTCCATTCCAGCTCACCCGCACAGACGAGTGAGGTGCTTCTTTCGGGTCAGATGGCTGACCACAGGAAGAGGCCCGCGATGTGGAGGCCGGCCAGGTAGATGGGTCGCGGTCTTCTCGTAGCGGTGGCGATCCCTCACCATTGCTTGAGGCGGTTGATGCACCGCTCGACGGCGTTGCGCCGCTTGTAAGCCGCACGGTCGACGGACGGCGGACGCCCGCCCCGACTGCCGCGCCTCAGCCGGTGGATGCTCTGGTCCGCCCTGATCGGGATGACAGCCCGGATGCCACGGTCGCGAAGGTGCCCGCGGATCACGCGGGACGAATAGGCCATGTCCGCCAGGACCACATCCGGCCGGGTGCGGGGGCGGCCCCGGCGGCGTGGGACGCGCAGGCGTGCCATCACTTCGGTGAAGGCAGGCGCGTCGTTGGCCTGCCCGCCGGTCAGGAAGAAAGGCTTCAGCAGCGCCTCGCCCGTCGCCGCGGTGCCGGCGCGCTCGCGGCCGCGCAGACCTGGCCCGCGCATCCGGTCGTCTTCGACGTCCTGCGCCTGGAGAGCGCCGACCTCACCCCCTGGCCGTACGCCTGGCGCCGGGCCGCGCTGGAGGCCCTGTTCGACTACGCGGGCCTGACGGCGCCGTTAACGCTGTGCCCGTCGACCAGCGACCCCGCCACCGCCCGCGAGTGGCTCACTTGGACCGCGGCCGGCCTGGAAGGCCTGTGCTTCAAGAGGCTGGCGGAGCCGTACCGCGCCGGGACCAGGGCGTGGGGCAAGTACAAGGTCCGCGCCACCACCGAGGCCATCCTCGGAGCCGTCACCGGATTCGTGACCGGACCCCGCACGCTGCTGCTCGGCCGCTACGACGACACAGGGAGGCTGCGCTACACCGGCCGTACCGTTCCGCTCGCCCGCACCGCGGCGACCGGTCTCGCGGCTGTGCTGACGCCGGCTGACGGCGGGCACCCGTGGACGGAACGGACGTTCACCGCCGGGTGGGGCAGCCGCGTCGTCCTGGACGCCAGGCTCGTCGACCCGCAGCTGGTGGTGGAAGTCGCCGTCGACGTCGCCCGTGATGCGGCCGGCCGGTGGCGTCATCCGGTACAGATGCACCGCGCACGTCCCGACCTGACTTCGCGTGCAGTGCCGCCGTACGGCGCGTGAGCCGTCGGCAGTGGGGAGCCCTCGTCTTCTGCGCCGAGGGAAGGATGCGTGAAGAGGCGGTCCCCGGCGTCCGCCGAAGGTGGCCTCTTCACACATCGCACCTCGCCGCGACCGGAACAGGGCCGGGACGATTGAAGAACTCCTGCACCTCGGGCCCGCCATACCTGCCGAAACCCCATGCCTGCCCCGTCTCCCGCCGCCTCTCGTACGACCGACCCGGTGCTTGCGGGCGTTGTCGCCATCCTCACCTCTGACATTGGTGTGAGGGGCAACCGGCAGAGACGCAGATCACAGCATCAGGCCTACTGCGCCGCCGGTTCCAGACCCGTGAACAGCTCAGCCGGTATCGGCTATTGACCCTAAGCAGCGCGTAGAGTGCCTGCCGGGTTTCGATCAGGTGCGCGATGTCGGTGTCGATCCGGTCGCGTGCACGCGGCCCACCCGGAGTTCGTGCGCGCTCTGTGCGGCAACCGGGGTCCCGCCCGAGCCGGTCGCCATGACGACCTGCGTGCGCAGCCCTCGCTCCGGGACGGTGCTGGCCGCAGACACCACAAGGGCAGCCCGTACGGCATCGACAGCCTCACGCTGGTGAGGGCGGGGCTTCGTCGTGAGCAAAGTCCTCTTACGGTGCCGGGAGACGAGGGTGGGCGCATTCCGCGACTGGGCGGTTGGCCAGACCTGCTTGGACCGGCGCCGTGAACCCGGCCGGCCGTGCAGCGGGGACCTGCGCATACGGGGTTTTCCAGCGGCGGGAGACGGCGGCGCCGACCAATCTGGTCGACCGACGCAGGGCCGGGCCCACATCCGTCACCCGATCGCCTGCTACGGGTCCTGGACGGCTCGCAGGGCGGCGTCCACGCGCGCCATGGCCGCGGTGTCGACCGGGCCGATGAGCTTGGCGCCGTCGAACCGGTCGAGGCGCAGCTGGAAGATGGGTCAGACCGCTGGCCAGCTCTCTCACATGGCGACACCGAATTCCCTTGTGGGGTTCGGCCAGTACTCCGCGATGACGCGAGAGCGGGTGCCGACTCGCAGCGGAATCAGGCGGGATCCCCCTGCTGCCCCGAGGGGGCTGCGCCTTGCAGGACGCGTTCGATGAGGTTCTGCCAGCTCTCGGCCAGGGGGTTCCCGGTGTCGGGGGCGGGGGCTGCGGCGGCTTCGTCCATGGACAGGTAGAGCAGCAGAGGCCCTTCCAGTGCCGCGGTGAGCTGGACGGCGAGGGTGTCGAGGTAGGGCGGGGCTGGGCGGGTCTGGCCGAGGAGCATGCGGATATGGGGGCGGGTCATGGTGGCGCCGCCGACGGGGATGGGCTGGGTGCGGTCCAGGCAGGCCCGCGCGATGGCGTGGTGGTCCAGGAGAAAGGCGATGCGGGCGCGGCCGTAGGCGATCAGGCGCTCTGCCGGGCCGGCGCCGGGGCCCAACGGCGCAGGACCGGACAGGACCTGTTCCTGGAAGGCTTGCTCGTCCTCGTCGAGGAGGGCCTGGAAGATGCCCGCGCGGGTGCCGAAGCGGCGGAAGACGGTCCCCTTGCCCAGGCCGGCGCGTTCGGCGAGGGCGTCCATGGTCACCTTCTGGGTTCCGTGCTCGGCGAGCATCTCGCGGGCGGTCTGCAGGAGGCGTTCACGGTTACGCACCGCATCCGCACGTTCACTGCGCGGTTTTCCGAAGGGCACGACAGGCAGGTTCACGGCCCTAATGTACCCCCTCGAAACAGCTAAGCGGGGTAAAGTCCGTTTGCGTGCTAGCGTGGAAGCGTGAGCCGGAGAGCCCTCCGGCCGTGCCCGTTGATCACCTTGCAGAAGTGAGAAATTCCCATGCGCCTGTTCCGTCTGGACGCCAGCATCTTCCCGGCAGCGTCCGCCAGCAGTGAGATCGCCGAGCGCGTCGAGGCCGAGTGGCTCGCCGCCCACCCCGAGGGCACGGTGACCCGCCGCCACCTGGGCAGCGACCCGCTCCCCGCCGACGCCTGGGTGCAGGCCACCACCGCCGGCTTCGCCCCCGAGGACCAGCGCACCGAGGGGCAGAGCAGTGCTCTGGCCCTGGCTATGACGCTGGCCGAAGAACTGCAGAGCGCGGACGCCGTGGTGCTGGCCGTGCCGTTCTACAACTTCGGTGTCTCCCAGCACTTCAAGACGTGGGTGGACCTCGTGCTCGCGGGCGCCGGCCCCACCAACCCGCTCCTCAAGGGCACGCCCACCGCGCTGATCACCACGCTCGGCGGTGGCTACGGCCCCGGCACCCCGCGTGATGGCTGGGACCACTCCACCCCGTACCTGACGCGCATCGTCGGTGACCTGTGGGAGGCCGACCTGACGCTGATCAAGCGTGAGCTGACGCTGGCCGCGACGACCCCGGGCATGGAGGGCCTGAAGGACCTCGGCGCCCAGCAGCACTCCGACGCCCTGACCGCCGCCGTCGCGGCGGGCCGCACCCTCGCCCGTATCTGACCACCGAAAGCCCGGGGGACGGCTGTGCCGTCCCCCGGGCTTTCTTCTACTGAAGAAACCTGTGAGGAACGTCTTCCTGTGGGTCGTCCAGATCCTGCTGGCGCTGGTCATGCTGCTCACCGGTGGCTTCAAGCTTGTCCAGTCCCGCGAAAAGCTCGACGACTCGATGAAGTGGGTGAACTCCTTCACCCCGACCCAGATCAGAGGCATCGGCGTGCGTGCTGGAAGTGCTGGCAGCGATCGGGCTGGTGGTCCCGGCCGCCGCCGACATCGCGCCGATGTGGACGCCCATCGCTGCCGTCGGTGTGGCCCTGCTAGTGATCGGTGCCGCGAGCCGACCCGCCAGTTCCGCCCCCATGCCAACCGCGGCGACAACCTCACCGGCCCCACTCCCTACCAGGACGCCGACCGCGCCGCCGGACCGGAGAACGCACGATGACTGACACCGACCGCACCAGGATCGTGCTGATCAGCGGCGGGGTAAGCGACACGTCCTCGACCCGGCTGCTCGCAGACCGGATCGGCGCGAAACTGGCCTAGACGGAGGCAGAGAACGGCCGCACCGCGCAGCTCCACGCCATCGACCTGGCCCCACTCGCCGGGCAGATCGCCAGCGTGATGGTCGGCGGACTGCCCGGCGAGCAGCTGAAGGACGCCCTCGCCTCGCTCGCCCTCGCCGACATCGTCGTCGCCGCCACCCCCGTCTACAAGGCCGGGTTCAGCGGCCTGTTCAAGTCCTTCGTCGACGTCATGGACGACCTCCTCATCGGCAAGCCCGTCGTCCTGGCCGCCACCGCCGGAAGCGCCCGCCACACCATGGTCGCCGATGACCGCCTGCGCCCGCTCTTCACTTTCATGCGCGCCGTCACCTTCCCCACCGCGGTCTTCGCGGCCCCCTCCGTCTGGGCCGACCCCGCCCTCGGACGCCGCATCGAACGCGCCGCCACCGGGGACACCGTCCTGCTGTCGGCAGGCGTCGAGGAGCGGATCGTCCAGCGGTCCTGGCGCGGCTACCAGCATCAGTTCGGCAGCAACTTCGCACACGCCGAAGACGCTGGCGACCTCGACTTCGGCTCCCCCCTCATGCGGCTCGCCACCGGCGGCGCCCCCGGGACGATCCCCGCCCAAAGCTGAGAAGCTGTTGTCTTCCCGGGTGTGATCGACGGGTTTTCGCTGGTCGTGGATAGGTGCGGTGGGCCCTTGGGAGTAGTGGCCTGTCAGGTCGTCGCTCTCCGGGAGGCTGCGAATGCCGTCGGTTGTCGGGCTACTGGAACTCCACGAGCTCGCTGCTCGGCGTCGGGGCGACAGGCTGCGTGAGGAAGCGGACCGTATCCAAGCCGAGTTGGCCGCAGCCGAGGAGGAAGGGCAAGAGTGGGTGATCGCCCGGCGGCGGGTCGACACGGTTCTGGCTCCGGGCTGCGCCGCTGACGCCGGGCCTCAGGCCGCCGCCGGTCCGCAGGACAGAGGCACGCAGCCCACGTTCCGCGATGGGACCAAGCCGAGAACGCAGGTGCCGGTGTGGCGTGAGGGGATGGCCCCGTCGGTGCTGTCGGTCGACTACCAGCGCATCATTCAAGCAGTCGCGGATCGGGCCCGTCTGGGGCAGGGGCCGCTGACCTGCCAGGAAATGGCCGCAGCGTTCGGCATGGACGTGGCGCCGGCGCGGGTGGAGGCATTGCGGTCGACGGCGAAACGCCTGGTCGCCCGCAACTGGCTGGCCGAGCCCATACCCGGCCGGTTCATCCTCGCCCCCGGTGTGAGCGAGCCAGGCGGCGGGTCGTGAGAGCGATCATCGACCAGTAGATCATCGCCTCGGTACTGGCGACGCGGCGCTCGACGTCGCGGACCAGGCGGCGGCTTCGCATCGGATGCGCGAAAACGCTCGACGATCCACCGCTTGGGCAGCACCACGAACCCTTGCACGTTGTCGCGCTTGACGATCGCCACCACCAGGGCGGACGTCGCCAGGCAGTGCTCGACGAGGCTGCCGGTGTAATCGCCGTCGGCCCAGACCAGGTCCAGGCGGTGATGGGCGGCGGCCAGCCGCTCCAGCAGGACGTGGGCGGCATCGCGATCGCCGATATCCGCCACGGTGACCTTCACGCCCAGAAGCAAGACGTGAACACGAGGACTTGACAGGGAAACCAGGACATGCTGACAACAGGCACCGAAAACGCGCCAGCAGATCAGCACTCGGGGTGATCAAGGAAAGGGTGGCCGGTGTCCTGCTCGCGCTGTTGGCGGCGGACCTCGCCTGGGCACATCACCTGCACACATGGGTGTCCGGCGGATGTGTCCGAGCCATCACACCTCCTCACGCAAGGTTGTGGTCTCCTCGATGTATGTCAGCGCGGCGGCTCCTTGGTCGGTTGTGAAGACTAGTTCATCCACGGACCTCGGCAGAAACCCCTCGTCTTCCATGCGCCGAAGCTGGAGGATCAGGCCGTCGTAGAATCCCGCTGCGTTGAGCAATACCACGGGCTTGGTATGCAGTCCGTGCTTCCTCAACTCCAAGATTTCGGTCAGCTCATCCAGTGTGCCTAGGCCTCCCGCCATCACGACCACAGCGTCTGAGCCGGCGAGCAGCAGCGCCTTGCGTTCAGCAAGATCTTTGGCGAAGGCCATCTCTTCGGCGTCTTCCCTGGCCCAACTGCGAAGGAAATCGACGGAGACGCCCGCGAGTCGCCCACCAGTCTCCCGCACGCCATCGGCGACGACCTTCATTAGGCCAGTGTCCGATCCGCCCCACACCAGGGTGTGGCCTCCTTTTCCCAGCATTTCGGCGAACTCGCGCGCTGGGCGGACGTAGCGCTCGTCGAGGTCAGCAGCGGAAAGGAAAACACAGACTTTCATGATGGAACCCTGAACTTCCTTTAGGGAACGGTGAATGCGTCTGATGACCGTTTGGGACGATGCCACAAGGACCTTCGACGCTGCGTTAATCGAATCACTTGTTGCACGGTCTGAAGGTTGATGCACCAGTTATCCCACGCCGTCATCCTTCACTGTCGGACAGCAAGAGTGGAGGCGCTGTGAACCCGCCGAAGGCTCGCTCCAGTAGCTCGGCGAAGCGAATCGGGGTTCTGTCCTCGTTCATCGGACCAATGACCTGTGCCCCTATTGGCAGGCCTTCAGCAGACCGGCTGATCGGTACCACGGTCGCGGGGAGACCCGAAGTGGTGGCGATCCCTGCCCACACGAGTTGGTCTGCGTAGCTGTAGGCCGTGCCATCGATCATGATTCGGCGGCTCCACTGGTCAGGAGTTTGATCGTGAGGAAAGGCGGGGGTGGGCATCACCGGGCACACGACGACATCGAATGTGGCGAAGAGTTTGCGCCAGCGCTCGCGGTGCACAGCGCGCGCCGTGTCCGCGGCGATCCAGTCGCGGTGACTGAGGGCGGCGCCGCGCGTCCGTTCAGCCGCCAGACTCAAGTCCTTCGCGTCGAGTCGCGCAGCGGCCTCGCGCAACTGTTCGTAAACAGCAAGTGGGTAGTTGGCCGCCAAGGCTGACAGCAGCAGGCGCATGTAGAGGCGAGCCGTGTCCGTCTGGTCGGGTAGCAGAGCGCTGTGGCGGGTTACGGTAACGCCGGCGGCGGAGAGCTGTTCGGCGAGGGTGGTCAGGGCAAGGCGGACGCTCGATGCGCTGGGTATGAGTGGGTGGGTGTCGAGAAGGAGGACCCGAAAGTTGCTCAGCTCGTCATGACGGGCCGGCGGCAAGACCAGCTTGTAGGCGACTCCTAGGGTGGATTCGTCCGGCCCTGCCAGTACACCGAGCAGATGGGACAGATCAGCGGCGCTGCGCGCCAGCACGCCCGGAACGGTCAAGTCGCGATCGAAGGCGAGTGGCGGTGTGGCCGGAGGCGTGTGACCGCGCGAAGGCAACAGGCCGGATGACGGCTTGTGGGCGTAGATGCCGCAGTAGTGAGCTGGCGCCCGCAGAGAGCCAGCGATGTCGGAGCCGATGGACGCCAGGCCGTATCCAGCTGCGACAGCTGCGGCCGAGCCGCCAGACGAGCCGCCCGGAGTCCGGCCAAGGTCCCAGGGATTGTTGGTTGTACCGTACAAGTCATTGTAAGTTTGCAGATCACCCAACGCGAAGGGCACATTGGTCTTACCCAGGAGGACAGCGCCAGCCTTCTTGAGGCGGGTGACAGTGACCGCGTCCTCCGTCGGCGTGAAGCCTCTGAAGGACGGCATGCCCCAAGTAGTGGGAAGCCCAGCCACGTTGAAGGATTCCTTGACCGTCATCGGCACGCCAAGGAGCGGAGCCGACGCACCACGCGCCCGCGCGTTGTCGGCTTCCTTTGCCGCGTCCAGGGCACGGTCGAAGTCAGCTGCGCATACCGCGTTGATGTCAGCGTCATAGCGCTCGATCCGACTGATCGCAGCTTGTGCCAGCTCCACAGCGGAGACCTGACCGGCGTCCATGGCCGACGACAGATCACTGAGCGTAGCAAACGCGTACATGTCGCTTGGTCCACGGCCCATTATGATGCCTCTTTGGGATGGGAGCACTCAGTGGCAGATGAAGGCGGCGCCCCCATCTCATCGACTTGCGGCCGGGCTGTCTGGATTCCGGCCGCGGTATTGACGATGACAACACCGTGCCCGGAGATCTCCTCGCCGGTACACCGGTCGACAAAGACCGGGCGCATCATTCGCCCGGTCTGGGCATCAGCCACCCACGTTTCCCCTTGCTCGGGCCGGTCGTACTTCTTTCCCCACTGGGCAAGACTGACGAGGACCGGCAGGAAGTCCCGCCCAGCGTCAGTGAGTACGTACTCGTAGCGTTTCGGGCGCTCCTGATACGCCCTGCGCTCCAACAGTCCCTTACCCACCAGGTCACTGAGCCTGCGTGTGAGGGAGTTGTCCGAGATGCCAAGGCCCTTTTGGAACTCGCCGAATCGCGATGAACCCTGGAAGGCGTCTCTAAGGATCAGCAGTGACCACCACTCACCTGCTTGATCGAGCGCACGGGCAATGGGGCACTGCATCTCTGCGAAACTGGTATGCCGCGCCACAGCCTCACTCACCCTCTGTCATCACGCCGTATGTTACTTCCATCATGGAAGTGTACCCGGAAGGTGATGTTCAGCCGCAACCGAGGGAGCAGCGTGGTCAATCTCGTCTACAAGCGGGTGTCGACCGACCAGCAGTCCACCGCACGGCAGCCCCTCGTCCTGGCCGGGGCCGGGATCGAGAAATCGGTAGATTCGATGGGGGTCCGGACACCGCCAGTCGCCTCCACCCCCTCCGGCGCCCGAAGGTCCGCGAACTGCTCACCTACGCGCGGCCGGGCGACACCGTGCCATCTTCGGCATGACCCGTCTCTTCCAGGTCACCGGGCACATCCTGGATGTGCTCGACGTCCTCTACCGCGACCAGGCAGCGCTGCGCATTCACGCCGGCACGTTCTCCGCAATGGGCCTCACGGCCCGTCACCGGACACCGGAGAGGCGCTGTCCACGGTGAAGTTCGTGGTGCAGAGCCTCGCCGCCGACGACGAACTGCAGCCCGGCCTCCAACGCGAGCTGACCTGCGGCGGTCTGTGCGCCGTTGAGGTCAACGGCTGCAAGGGCGGCCGAGCCCCGCCATGGCGGCCACGAAAGCCGGCCACCCGGCCGTCACCGACCTCCTGACCGACCACGCCGCTATCGAGGAGGCTTCTCCCGCACCGGAGGCGCCGGTCACCGTCGGCATACCGGGCAGGGTCGCCGACCAGACGCTGAAGACCGTCCGCCGTGTCGGTGTGAGCTCTCCGAGGGGCGAACGTCTGACCGGCATGGTCACCCAGGGGCCAGCTCCGATGTAGGCGCGGTCGCAAGAACAGGAGTGCCCTGGCCTTCGCAGATCCGGATGATGCGGTGCGTGCGGGCAGCGGAGAGGTCGTGAGTGCGGCCGGGCAGGACGGGCGAGATTCACAGCAGGTTGCCCGCGGCGTCGGCGACGACCTGAACGTTCACTCCGTGCTGGCAGTGCCTCTGTGTCCCTGTTCTGCGAAGCCGGTACGCCAGGTCGCATATTCCGGCTGCCACCCTCGGGAGTGGGCCAGGGCATTGGACGCCCCCCGTGCCCAGTCCTGCCGTCCTGTTCCGAGTTCGGGGGCAGGTGTTCCCAGGGCTTCGGCCAGGACCGGCACCCACTGACGGCCTTCCGCCGGCTCGTCATCCACGATGTTGACAGGCCCGCTCGGCCAGCCGACGGCGGCCACCGTGGCCCGAGCCGCGTCGGCGACATGAATGAACGAGGTCACAGAACGATCAGCCTCCAGGTACGCGAGGAGGCGGGCCTTGGAGTCACCGGAAAGCGCGGCGGCTACGGCACCGCCTGGTGCGTACCACGTGCCTGGGCCGTACAGGATGCCGTACCGCAAGGCCACTGCGGTCTGCATCTCGGCCGACGTCTCTTCCAGCCTTCGGATTCCGTCCACCATCGCGCCCCGTGGCTGTTCGGCGCCGAAGTCGAGTGACACGGCCTCGTCCGCTGGCTGCTCACCAGGTGCGTACGCCCAGGCGATGGATTGCGCGATGATGCGCTGCGCTCCGGCCGACTTAGCCGCGTCAACCAGATTGCGTGTCCCTTCTTCACGCAGCCGGTTGGTGGTTTCGCCGTCTGCGTCCGACAGGGCAGTGAGCTGGTGAACCACTACGTCCGGTGCAGCAGTGGTGACCACCTGCCGCATACCGTCCCTGTCGAACGCGTCAGCCTGCACGGCGGATGCACCCGCCTGCCGTACTCGCTCGAGCCCCGACGCGGACCGAGATAGGCCTATGACCTCATGACCCGAATCCAACAGCATCGGAACCAGCAGGCGTCCGACCGCACCGGTGGCTCCGGCTACCAGAATGCGCATGATGACTCATTTCCTTCGTTGATTCGACCCTGATTTGGTTTAGGGTAAATATCCTCACTGCCTCATTCGTGGCGCATGAACGACCGACCTTAGTGTGGGGATGCCATCGTATCGTCGGAGCCATGGTTACCAGCCAACTTGTACGTCAGGGGTCGGCAGGCGTTGAAACGCCAGATAAACAAATGATAGATTGCCGCACCGATCGTGGCCCCCAAGACTGGCACAATCAAATAGATCCACAGATCGAGGGTCTGTCCAGAAATAGCCGCCGGCCCGAATTGACGGGCGGGATTAATTGAGCCGCCGCTAAGAGTTCCAAGGAAAGCGATGACAACCGCCACAGACGCGCCGATGACATAGGGCACCAAACGGATATATCGCGGGTAAGCCAAAATGAAGCCGACAAGGAGGATGAGGAGCATCATGCTGCCAGCCTCAGCCAAAAACACGCTCGCAGGCTGCCAGGTAGGCGCAGGCCTGAGTGCAGCGTGATTGATAGAGGCATGGGAGACGACAGGTCCCCATACAAGGCGCGCAAGTCCGGTGCCTGCGGCTGATCCCGCCAGTTGGGCCGCAGCATAGGGAAGAACACTACGGCCGGGAAACGCATCCATCAGCCACAAAGCGACCGTCACAGCAGGGTTCATATGTCCTCCGCTGCGTTTACCAGGTGGACTAAGGATCAAGCCAGTAAGGATGAT
Organism: Streptomyces rubrogriseus; assembly: GCF_027947575.1. Lineage (NCBI taxonomy): Bacteria > Bacillati > Actinomycetota > Actinomycetes > Kitasatosporales > Streptomycetaceae > Streptomyces > Streptomyces rubrogriseus. The sequence continues at coordinate 4,485,137 of NZ_CP116256.1, forward strand.
TCCGCTCACGACGCCGATAACGGCCACTGCAACTTCTAGGTCGGCAATGTAGAGAGGAGAATCGGGGTCACGAAGCCACCGTACGACGGTCACAGCGAGGAACAGGAGAATCGTAGTCAGCACGAACTCGTCAGCGACTCGGCCCAATGGGAGCCGGTCGGGATGAGAGGGGAGGGCGCTCATCATTACCTCCTTTCCTCTAGTTTCCGCATGACATAGGACAAGATAGGAACGCAATCCTTGCTGGACCGCACCAGTCGGCCACACCGGCCCACGGCTCCCCGTCTCAGACTGGCTGCTTCACGGTTCGATACCGTTATCCCCACCACGGATTTCACTATTGCTTAGGAACTCTCTTCATCCCTACTATCTGTGCGCTGTGCGTACATTTCGTCCTGCACTTGAGGACGCCCAGGCGGGCGACCTGCTGGTTGTGCCGGGGCTGCCTGGCGAGGCGCCTTGGAAATGGATCGATAAAATGGCGAACCCAGAACGAGAGAAAGGGATTCGTCATAGTGTTGTATGGTCATGGATGAACCCGCCTCAAGCGTGTACTTGACCCCGTCGGCGCTAATCTCAACGCAAAGTATGCAGTCGAATGCCCTTATATGAAATGCGAGCCGAGTGAGATTATCGGGCAGGCCGGGCCGGAAAGACAGAACATCTCCGTTGTGACGCATCCCTCCGAACCCGCATGCCAGAGCCATCCAGGTGCCAGCAAGTGAGGCAATGTGCAAGCCATCCCGCGTATTGTGCTCCAGATCCCGCAAGTCCATCAACGCCGCCTCGACGACGTATTCATAAGCAAGCTCGTCATGACCTACTTCGGCAGCTATGATTGCCTGGCAACATGCTGAAAGTGAGGAGTCGCGCACGGTGCAGGATTCATAGTAGGCAAAATTTCTTTCCTTCTGCTCAGCAGAGAATGAATCACCGCACGTGTACATGGCCAGGATCAGATCGGCTTGTTTCACAACTTGCTTGCGGTAGATATCAAAATACGGAAAGTGTAGCATCAGAGGGTACTGATCAAACCTCGTCTCTTCGAAGTTCCACCGCTCCTGACGAGTGAATCCTGCATGCTGCTCATGCACCCCGAGACATTCACTGTACGGAACATGGACGCTTTTAGCAGCCTCGATCCAGGCTGCTACTTCCTTTTCCCCTACTCCCATAGCCGCTGTTTCTCGGTGCCAGCGGGCGGCAGTTTCCGCTGCAGCGCGCAGGTTCCTACCAGCCATAAGGTTGGTGTAGAGGTTGTCGTCTTTAATCGCGCTGTACTCGTCCGGTCCGGTTACCCCGTCGATGTGGAAGGCCCCAGCAGCGTCGAAGTGACCCAGCGACATCCATAGCCGGGCTGTCTCCACCAGCAACTCGAGTCCGATGGTTCGACCGAATTCCGCATCTCCGGTAGCGGAAACGTAGCGAGCCACCGCGTCAGCAATACCCGCATTGATGTGGAACGCTGCGGTACCTGCCGGCCAGTAGGCGCTGCACTCCGAGCCGTCAATGGTCCGCCATGGGAAGGCTGCGCCCCGCAGTCCGAGCTGGCGTGCTCTGATACGCGCTTGTGGCAGGGTTCGCTGCCGCCAGCGCAGCGCCTCGGCGGCGCCATCGGGTGAGGTGTAGATGAGCAGAGGCAGTACAAAGATCTCGGTGTCCCAAAAGGAGTGACCGTCGTAACCCGTGCCTGTCAACCCTTTACTGGGAAGGGCACACTCTTCTGCCCGAGCCCCGGCCTGCAGTACGTGGAACAGGGCGAACCGTACAGCTTGTTGTAGTTCCGCGTCTCCATCGACCTCGACATCCGACCTAGCCCAAAACTCATCCAGATACCTTCGCTGCTCGGTTGCCAGGCCCCGCCAGCCGGCGTCGGCGGCCGCTACGAGCGCCGCTTCGACCTGGTCTCGCAGAGCGGGGAGCGACCGGACACCCGACCAGCCGTATGCGACCGTCTTCTCGATACGGAGCTTTTGCCCGGGAGCCAGTCGGGAAGTAACTGTGAGGCGAGCGACGTCGGGCTTGCTCTCGCAACTGCTCCGGGTCCCCGGAGGGCCTTCGACAACATGGTCGGCTGCTGTCGCTACCCGCAAGCCGCTACGTCGAGTCCGGTGAATCAGCCGTAGGCGGTTATCCACTGCCTCATCATCCTCAGGGTCCAGCGGTGAGGTCAGGGCTACGGCTGTCCGCGGGTCGTTCGCCGGGGTGGGCAACTCTTCGTTGGCAATGAGTTCCGACTGAACAACGACTGCTACTGAGGTGTCTATGGCTTCGACTTCGTAAGCGACCGCTGCTATAGCACGCTGGGTGAAGGAGACGAGCCGTGCAGCACGCACCCGAATGGTGTGGCCCGCAGGCGATTTCCACTCACATTCACGCTGCAGCTGCCCAGCGCGGAGGTCGAGGACTCGCTCGTGTTTCAGTAGTCGGCCGTATCGCAAGTCGAACGGAGTATCGTCAACCAGCAAACGAATGACCTTGCCGTTTGTGACGTTTATCGCCGTCTGACCTGATTCCGGGTAGCCGTGCGCTCTTTCTGAATAGGGCAAAGGGTGCAATTCGTGGAACCCATTGAGATAGGTACCCGGCATGCCGTGGGGTTCACCCTCGTCAAGATTGCCGCGCCACCCGACATGACCATTGGAAAGAGCAAAGACCGATTCGCTCTGTGGCAATAGTTCCATGTTGAGCGGTGTCTCCGTCAGCGCCCACGGTTCCGTCGCGAAACAATCAGCCGTAATCATGTCTGAAGTTGCAGTTTGATGAGGAGGACCGAGCGGAACGGTTCCATCTTCCGCACCTTCCCAGACTCGAATAACTGAGGAATATGTCGCGTCGTACCAACATCGCAGTACCGCCCGCCAATCTGGGCGAACGCCTCCTTTCACCGTCCTCCTACCATGAGCCGTCCGCAACCGCAGTCCGGCCGGCTCCCGCTGACGATGTGACTCGCCTCCCGGTGATGCACGGGGAGGCCGGTGAAGTGATCATCGTCGGGCGAGTATCAGCGTCCTGTATCAGGTCAGGTCGGGAGTGCGGTGGCGGGACCTGCGCAATGGTTCGGGTCCTGGGAACGGAACTGTCAGCGGCATCGCCACTGGTCGGCGGAACGTGGCAGGAGGACGGCTGGGGGACGGACAAGTTCGATCCGGCACCGCCGGGGAACTGACCGTCAGGCTGGAGGACGTGGCCCGATTGTTCTCGCTACCGACGTGCCCTGCCGCTGGCGGTCGCCCGGGACAGAGGCTGCCCGGTGGGTTACTTGCCGGGCCTGACGATGCGGCGAATCGCCGACCTCTACCCCGGCGAGGCGACAACAGACGTGAGGGGCGCCTTCATCATCGCGGACGCAGCCCGCGCGATGCCCTCACGCTGAGGGCGATCGGGTTCGACGACGACCTGCCGTACCCGAGTCGCGAACCGGCTCTACCTCCTGCTGACGCGATCCATCTATCGCTGGAACGGGTACTGGGGCCGCGATTGCGGCACCCTGCTGTCCCTACGTTGCTGGTGCGGTTCGGTTCACCGGCTCACATCCCCCAGGGCCGGCGGCGCTGGTGACGCTGCTGCGGCCGAAAGCGCCGAGGATGACCGAGCGGCTCGTCGAAGAGGTCTTCGCCGACACAAGGTCTGACGAACTCGTGCGCGGTACGTGGTGAGGTGTCGAGCCTGGATGGTTGATCACGGTCAAGCGGTGGGAAACTCAACGCGAGCGGTGATCATCAATAATCGCTGGACCACGCGCCGGACTTGCGGGAATAATGGCTGAACTCGACCAGGAGATCGGCCCGTTGTGGCAGGAGCGTCACCAGGCGCGGCTTGCCGCCCGACCGCGGAAGAGGGCCGTCGGCGCCGGCGCCAAGCACCGGCTGGTGTTGGTCGACCGGCTACTGGACAGGCTCGTCCATCTTCGGCACGGGGTCACCCCGACGTGCTGGCCCGCTGGTTCGGAGCGGACCATTCTGCGATCACCCGGGCCGTCGGTGAGGTGCGGCCCCAGCTCGCCGAGTGAGGCGGCACTGCCAGCCCCGACGTGCGGCTGCGTTCCTTGGCCGACGTCGTCGACCACTTCGCCGCGAGCGGAACGACCGGCATCGTCGACGGCACGGAGATCCGGGTTCGCCGCCCGGCTGTCGGACGCAAGGGCTCGGACAAGTTCATCGGCGGCAGGAACAAGCAAAACCCCGTCACGTCCATGGTCGTCACGGACGGCGAAGGCCGCGTCCTGTGGTGCAGCCCGACCAGGCGCGCAAGCTGCGCGGACATCACTCACGCCCGTCAGTTGGGGCTGGTCAGGCTCTTGGCCGGCGAGCCCGCGGTGGGGATTCTCGCCGATGCCGGCTACCAGGGCCTGGGCGCGCAGACCGGCGGCCGGGTGGTCACACCACCGCACTACAAGTTCAAGACGAACGCCCAGGGCTGGTACGAAGAGAGGTCTTCTTCACCTCGTGCTCCCGCCGTGGTGTCGATGGCGAGAGGTATCAGGGGGACCTGCTCTCTCTTGGATGATGCGTGGTGGGGGTGCTTCTCATGCGTGGCGCTTGAGGCGAGCCTGGGCGACGAGGCTGATGAAGGCGAGAATGATGGTGAGCGTCGTGTAGCAGACGACAGCCGGGATCTCGCCGAGTGGCTCGACGAGCTGACCCTCGACGACTATGGGCAAGCCGAAGGCGAGGTACGACACCAGGTAGATCGCGGCGACGACCCCCGCACGCTGGTAGGGCTCTGCGAGCGGGAAGATCAGCCGCAACGCCGCGGTGAACGAGGCACCGAACCCGACACCAGCGATGGCTTGCCCGGTGATCATGATCGCGAGGCTTCCGGCAAATACACCGCTGATGATTCCGACGGCACCGATGATCGATGCGTAGATGCCGATGCTCATCGCGCGGCGTGAGTTGACCCGGGCGAAGGAGAGCCCGATGAAGGCGGCGACGGCGGGCGCCACGAAGCCGGCAATACCGTTGAGGAGACCGCTTTCGAGATGGAAGACGCTGCGGACCATGTTCGGGGCGAGACCGCCGGACAGGCCAGCGAGCATCCAGACCGCGGCCACGACGGGCGCGGCGGCGATGAATTCCTTGCGCACGGCTGGGGGAATGGACACGCGGGGAACGATCGACCGGAGCGCCCCGGCAGAACGGGTCACCGTCTCTCTGGAGGCGACCACGACGAGGCCGCCGACGACGGTGAGGACGATCAGGGCTATGAATATGATGGTGTTCGCGGAGCGGGTGAGCTGGATGGCGAGTCCGGCGAGGAGGGATCCTGCAGCGAGTCCACCAGTGAGGCTGACGCTGCCGAGGATCGTGCCGAGCCGCTTCTTGTCCTCCGGCGCGATCTCGACGAGCGCGGCGGTGAAGGCCGAGGTGGCGGCCCCGCTGGCGATGCCCTGGACGATACGTCCGATGATCACCCAGCTGATGTCCGGCGCGAGGAGGAACAGGAAATTTGAGGCGACCTGGACAATCAGGGAGCCGATCAGTACGGGGCGACGGCCGAGGTGGTCGGAGAGTGAACCCAGGGTGAGTACGGCGACGAGGAAGCCGAGCGCGTACACGGCGAATGCGACGTTGAGCATCGACGGCTCGAAGTGCCACTGCTCTTTGTAGGTGACCAGCAGCGGTGTCAGCGCGCCGGCCCCGAGGTAGAGGCTCATGAACGCGACGGCGGTCCCGGCCAGCGTCACACCCGCGGGAAGGGTGCGCCGACTGGGGGGCGCAGCCGCGGTTTCGCGAAGCTGTTTCGTTAGCACAAGAGCTCCTAAGTTGCGGTGAGTAGTCAGCCACTCGGCCTCAGGCCGTTACCAAAGCAACCCTAGGTAGCAATCGGCTTAGCTGTGACGTCCATTTCCTCCGCCATTTTCCAGACCAATTAGCAACCCTTGTTGTACGGAGGCGGAGCCGGTTGGAGCACGTGTCTTACGGCATGACGCTGCACAGCGCCTTCAGCGCGCCGGGCCAGGCGCTGTCCGACACCGCCGAGTAGTTGACGACGAGTGCATCGCGCCGGGGCCCGTGCGGGTGGCGCCCTCCGTGCCGGAACTCCGCCATTCCGCTGACCATCAGCCCCTGGCGGGAGGCGGCTTGGACGACCCAGGCCTCCGTTCCAGCGGGAAGTTCGAGTACCACTTGCAGCCCGGCGGCCATACCGGTCACCCGGATGTCAGGGGCGCTTTGCGCCAGGGCTTGGACTAGTTGGTCGCGGCGCCTACGGTAGCTCTGCCGCCGGGAGCGAACATGCCGGTCGAAAGCGCCCGAAGTGATGAACTCCGCGAGAGTCAGCTGTTCCAGTACGCTCACTGTCTCGACGCCTCCCTTGGCCGCCGCGACATCCGACAGAAGGTTGTCGGGTACCACCATCCACGACACACGCAGCGCAGGCGCCAGTGACTTACTCGCTGTGCCGAAGTAGACGACACCGTCGGGATCGAGCCCCTGCAGAGCTCCCACGGGCTTTCGGTCGTAGCGGAACTCACCGTCGTAGTCGTCTTCCAGAATTAGCCCACCCGTGGTGCGTGACCAGTCAATGACGGCCGCCCGCCGCTCAGGGGAGAGCGCCACACCTGTCGGGAACTGGTGGGCGGGGGTCAGCAGCACGGCGCCGACTCCGGCCAATTCGCTCAGCTCATCGACCACTGCTCCGTGTTCGTCAATCGAGAGTGCGGGGATCCCCAGCCCGGCGTGGGTCAGCAGGTGGCGGTAGAGGTCAAGGCCGTACGACTCGACGGCCACCGCTCCGACACCCCGCACGATGAGCGCCTGCGCCATCAGTGCGAGACCGTGGTGGAAGCCAGCGCAGATGATGATGCGCTCCGGCTCGGCGTAAACGCCGCGGACCCGGGCAAGATACTCGGCGAGCGCCACGCGCAGTTCCATCCTGCCGAGGGGATCACCGTATCCGAAGGCATCGGGCGGCGCCGCCGACAGTGCACGGCGGGACGCGGTGAGCCACTGGGCGCGCGGGAACTCCGCGAAGTCCGCCGCACCGGGCAGCAGCCCGTGCGCACGCCGCCGCACAGGCACCCCGTGTACGGCCGCCGCCGAACGGCGCACGGTCGCCCGCTCCGCCACTCGGGTGGCGGACCCCTGCTGGGCGGTGAGCCAGCCCTCCGCAACCAGTTCGGCGTAGGACTCCGTGACCGTGCTGCGGGCGATACCGAGATCAGCGGCGAGCGTCCGAGACGCCGGCAACCGGGCCCCCGGCTTCAGCCGACCGGAGCGCACGGCCTCACGAAGGGCGTCCGTAAGACTGGCGCCGAGCTTCGGACCCCGCACGTCCAGATGCAGATCCACTCCCGCTTGCAGGAGCAGCTCCGTCGTCAAATTGGTCTGTGAATCCATCATAGAAATGGACTATATGTGCATGCCTCTCGACTCGTAGCGTTGAGCCCATGACCAACACCGAAGTACACGAGAACCAGCACCTGCTGGCGGAGCACACCCAACGCCTGGACTGGATGGCCCTGGCACCCGAGGCCTTCAAGGCCCTTCTCCGCCTGGACACGGCCGTACGCAAGAACATCGACTCCAGGCTGCACGACCTGGTGAAGATCCGCGCCTCGCAGATCAACCACTGCGCCTTCTGCCTGGACATGCACACCACCGATGCTCTGACGTCCGGTGAGTCCGTGGAGCGCATCGTGCAGCTCAGCGCCTGGACGGAGTCGAGGCACTTCTACACGGCCAAGGAGATCGCGGCTATTGAACTGACGGAAGCGATCACCGTGCTCACGGACGGTTTTGTGCCGGACGAGGTGTACGCGAAGGCCGCCCAGGAGTTCGACGAGACCGAGCTGGCACACCTGATCGCGGCCATCGTGGCGATCAACGCGTTCAACCGTTTCGGCGTCTCAACCCGGATGATCCCCGGCCACTACACCCCGGGCGGCTCGCACTGACCTTATCCACGCGGCTCGGCGTCGCCCCTACCCCCCGGGGCGCCACGTCGAGCCGCCTTCCCGTGAGCCAGCCGCGACTGGCCGATGGGCCCGCGTGTCGCTGACTGGAGGAGAACTGGCCATGACCGAGCCGGCAATCTGCGGCAGTTGCGGCACGGCACCGAGGGCCTGCCACGCGACGCGCTCGCCCTCATGGCGGCTCGGAGCGCCGAGGGCATCGGCTCAAACGATCTGCGCACCGCCACCAACGCCTGACCACGAGTCCAAAGTACCCGCACGCTCTACGACTTCGGATACGCCTGGGTCGAGCGCGGCGTGCCACCGCCTCGCGACACCCACCCTGCGCGAGGCACTGCGGCGACGGGCACCAGACTCCGCAGCAATCCGGCGGGAGGTGGTCTCGGCGTACGGACACGAGGTCTTGCAACGTGAGTCCGTTGAGGTGCTCACACTGCACGAGAGCAGGCTCGGGGACTGGCCCGACCACCATCTACTGATCTTCAAGCGCCCATTGGAGGCGCCCTCCCGGCCATCATCACACGTGGCTGCCCGATCCGCAGGACGCGATGTGGCTGCTCCCGGAGGCATGTCTGCGCACGAGGCTGAAAAGGGCGGTCAGTCAAAGGGCCGGTGAGCTCGCTGGACGCCACCGATCTGCGGGGCCGACAGTACGTCAGCGACGGTACTGTGCTCACCGCTCCGTCCTCTTGCGACTTAGGGCTCGTAAGGGATGCAGGTGAAACGGTCTCTGCCTCATTAGTTGCTCACGTGTTCGTGCTGAGTCTGGCCCGGCGTCCACTCGAGCCGGTCGAGAATCTAGGGGCCCTGCTCGGTACCTCACGTCGTTCAAGTCCTACGCGACGATGACCGTGCCTTCGCGGGCGGGCTCGAAGGGCTACACGTCCGAGGATGCGACTGTCTCGGTCAGACAACAGAGACACCGACGTGGGGCTGCCCTCCGGCAGGACCGAGGAATGCCTTCAGGCCCACCAGTTCACGCAGCACTGGTCGTGGATGTCCTGCAGCCGGGTGAACCGTCCGGTTATCTCGCGTCGATCATCACTGATGAGACATATCCGAGGCCTCGAGCTAACTGACGAGCATGACCTGGCGAGGCTCATCATGACGATCAACGCCTGGAACCGCTTCTGTGTGTCCACCAGCTCGTGCCGAGCCACTACGCACCTATTCTGTGGGTGACTCGTCGAACACTCAACAAGTCATTAGCTGGGGAAAACGGGACCGCTTGGGCTCCTCAGGGTGCACACAACGTCGGCAAGTGGGGCGATCTTCCCCTTCCCATGCTTGCTCTGTAAGGAGCCAGTTGGACACATCCGCGCGCGGACCGGTCCTCCCACAGGCCACCCCAACTATGAGTCTTTTCGTCGCGAGAGGACTGTTGGCAGCGAGTACCTTTGAAGGATGGTATCTATGGGACCAACAGGGTCACTCTCTGAAGCGGATGGCTCCTGTGGGCTACTTTCCCTGTTGGTGAACTCAGCGCTCGGATTCGCGACCTGGGATGCAGAGATGCGGTGCATCTGGTCCAACGCCGCCCTTGAGCGCTACGACGGGATCTCACGAGAGCGCCGACTGGGGCATCGACCACGAGAAGCACTGGCTGGTAATAGTGCCGAACTTGAAGTGGTGATGCGTCAGGTTCTCGCCACCGGAGCGTGCGCCATCGGTCACGAGTACCGAGTGCCGACCAGTAAGGGCAACCGGGCACTTTCTGCCTGTTTCGTGCGGCTAGAGGACACCGAAGACCGGCCTATAGGAGTATGCCTGTTGGTCTTGGGCGCAGGGGACAGACGGCGATCCAACGATCGTCTGAACGTGGTCAGCGAGGCCGGTGCGTATATCGGAACGACACTGAACGTCATGCGTACAGCCCAAGAACTGGCCGACTTCATGGTGCCCTTGTTCGCCGACTACGTAACTATCGATTTGACTGAATCGGTGCGTCTCGGCGAGGAGCCGCTGGCACGACTGGGACTCTCTTACGGGCGCATTCCTACATTCCGCCGTGCGGGCCGAGCTTCTATCCACACTGACATTCCAGAGTCGCTCTGGGCTACGGGAGAAGTAGTCTACGTGCCCGAGGCATCGCCGTTCATGCAAGTTATGTCCTCCGGCCGCTCCTTGCTTGAACCCTCGCTAGACGCTTCCCGGGACACCTGGCTGGACAACGATCCAGCGCGTGCCGAAAAGATCCGCGAGTTTGGCATGCACTCCCTTCTGATCCTCCCCATACATGCCCGCGGAGTCCTTTTGGGAGTGGCAGTATGTGTGCGCACGGAAAATCCGAAACCATTCGACGAAGGTGACCAACAGTTGGCTGAAGAACTGGTGGCTCGGGCAGCGCTCAGCCTGGATAACGCCCGCCGCTATACCAGGGAAAGACTTGCCGCCCTCACGCTTCAGCGCAGTCTGCTACCTCGCCAGGTGCACGGTGGCGACGCCATGGAAGTGGCCGCTCGCTACCTTCCTGCGGACACCGAATACAGCGTCGGTGGAGATTGGTTCGACGTTATTGGCCTAAGCGACGGCCGACTCGCCCTCGTAGTTGGTGATGTCGTTGGGCATGGCATCAACGCCGCGGCTACGATGGGCCAACTACGCACGGCCATTCGGACTCTTGCCGATCTTGATTTGCCTCCTGGAGACTTGCTGACCCGGCTCGATAGAACGTTCCTCCGGTTGATCGAGGACGAAGGTGCAAACGAGCAAGAAACCCACTCGACAGCTGGGCCCAAAGGCGCCACCTGTGTTTACGCAGTGTATGACCCAGTTGGCCAAACATGTACGCTGGCAGTGGCCGGGCACCCACCCCCGGCTATACTCCACACAAACGGTAACGTCACGTTTCCCGAAATTACGCCAGGTACGCCACTCGGTGTCGGAATGATGCCGTACGAGTCCTCCCAAATCGCACTGCCGGCAGGCAGCTTGATCGCCTTGTACAGCGACGGGCTCGTTGAGGACCGCCAAAACGATATTGACGTTGGCATGGAAAGGGTGAAGCATGCCTTGGCTCAACCCGCGGATTCCTTGGACGATCTCTGCACCCTAGTGATCAACACCTTGCCTTCCAAAGCTCCAGCAGACGACGTTACCCTGCTACTGGCCCGAGGGTTCAGAGTCGACTAGCGCTCTACTTTTATTGTCTCCGGATTCCACCTGAGCGTGTCAAACTTACGTGGCTGCAGCACTACTCTGGGACGCACATGCCACTGCCCTCAATGAGACGCGTTGCGCCCGGCCGATAGATGGAAGATTCTCCGCCGCAACTGGCGAACAAACGGGTGCGCAAAAGTCAACGCCGTAGCCAGCACTGCCCAAACTGCGAGAACGATTAAGGAGCCCGCTGCGTGCGCTCCCTCAAAATAGCTAAAATCAGTGACCGCACGGAAGGCCGCACCTGGAGGAAGGCACGGAGAGATACTCCGGGCGATGAGAGGCAACAGGTCTACGCCCGTAGTAGCGCCGCTCGTCGAGATTCCCACGGTCAGCAGGAGCAGCGTGGCTACCGGAATGCCAAAGGTGCCAAGGTAGGTACAGAGCATCACCGTCGCAGAAGCGGTAGCAGCCGTCAGCAGGGCGAGCGCACAGGTAAGTGGGAGCACCGGAGCGGGCACCGCTCCCAGCGCGGGCCCTGCGACAGCGGCAGCGACCAGACCGGAGGCGGCCGAGAAGACAGCGACCATCACCAGTTGGTGAACGGACGCTAGCAGCCGTACCACCCCCAACGTCATCTGGGCGAAGACAAAGCCGGCCAGTGATACTCCGAATACGACATAGAAGCCAGCTGTACCCTTGCGGTCGAACGCTACAAGCGGGACGGCGTCATGAATTGTGAGCTGCGCGCCCGCTCTGGCCGCATAGGATTTCACAGCTTGCTCCACGGCAACCGTTGTGGAGACGCCGTTTGCTCCCGCTACTTCCAAGTGCAACCGCCGGTCATCGCCGCCCACAACCGCCACTACATCACGTCGTTCCAACGCTGCCTGCGCGGAACCGTTACTCGTGGCTGTCTGGACGCTGACCTGGTCGCCCAAGCCCCCTTCCAGGCCGGCAGCAAGTGAGCGTCCGACTGCCGCAACTGGTAGGCCATGTGGCTTCGGATCTCGCTGCAGCCCGATGTAACAGGCGATGAAGGCGGCCAAAATAAACAAGGAGATCAGCGCGGGCTGCAACCAGACGCTGACTCGGAGCTGTCGCCGCCGTCCGGAACTATCAGCGTCTGGGGTCAAGTCGGCTCGTCCTGTCACTCGTGCGTCTCCGGCAAGGGGCAGGGGGCGTGGTCGGACACGTTGCGCCGAAGGTCTCTGACGTGTCCCGAGAACCACCGGCCCGGCTCTCCGATCACTCCGTCTCATCTGGCCCACGAGGGCAACCGGGCAGTGCCGCGATGAGTGGGGCCAGTCCACCCCTCCACCCGCTCAGTGTTGTCGTGCCGTCTACACCCCTGACGGGCTACCTGTGGCCTGCGCCTGCCCCTCGACGAACCGGCTGCGACCTACTTGTGCGCAGTACGACGGGAGCGTACGACCAGTACCGTGCCGGATGCGACGGCGAGGACCGCGGCGGAGCCGACGAGCAAGGTCTGCTCGGTGGTGCCCGTGTGGGCGAGGCCGGGCCGGGAGTCGTGTGCGGCCTGCAGGATCAGATGGGTGACGTCGTCGGGGTTCGTTTCCGTGACCGCGTGGGGGGCGTCGACCTCGACGGTGGTCGAACCGGCCCGCTCGGCCATGAACCGCAGGTTCTCTGTGCCGATGGTGCGGTCATCCGTGGCCACCAGGTACCAGGACGGGATCGTCTTCCAGGCCGCGGCCTCGGCCGGCTCGCTGAACGACCGGGCAGTGCTGGGCCGCTGAGTGGCGGCCAGCTCGTTCGCCCGGGCCGCGGTGACCCGGTCACTCAGGAAGACCTCGTTGAACTTGTCGGGCTTGAGGTACAGGTCGACGTCGGCGGGATCGCCGCCGAGCGGCACGGCGTCGAGCGCCGTGGGGACCGGGGCGTCGGGGTCGTCCGACAGACGGCTGCCGGGGTACTTGGCTGCCAGCTGGAGGGCGGTCTCTCCCTTGTCCGGGGCGAACCCGGCGATGTAGACGAGCGACTTGACGTTCGGGTTACCCGCTGCCGCGTTGGTGATCACGGCGCCGCCGTAGGAGTGACCCGCGAGGACGATGGGCCCCTCGATCGTCTTCAGTCGGGCGGCGAGGTAGTCCGAGTCGCCGGAGAGGCTGCGCAGCGGATTCGCGGCGGCGACCACCGGGTAGCCCCGCTGCTGCAGACTCCGGACGACCTCATCCCAGCTCGAGGCGTCCGCCCAGCTGCCGTGGACCAGCACGATGGTGGGCTTGGTGTCCTCGTGGGATCCAGTGCCGCCACCACTCTCGGATGCCATGGCCGGGCCAACGGCCATCAGGGACGCGGCGGACAGCAGGCCGACCAGCGACAACGAGCACCGTATACCGGTGCGACGGGTACGCTTCATGACCACTCTTTCTCGAGGAGACTGACTGCCCAAAACTCTGCGACCCACCGAAGTCGTTGGCAGCATGAAGCTGCTGATCGGGTGAATCCGCTGCTTGGTTTGCATCATGGTCCGCCGATGACCTGCTGCCCACTCGACTCGATGACTTCCAAACTCGTGGGTGAACCGGTCCCCCGCGTTCAGAAACTGGGCGGCCACGAGAGCGGGTAAGGACTGCGCCCCCAGGTGATTCAGCGCTCAAGCCCCTCTGGGCGGTCTGAGCAGAGAAAGGAAGCCTGCTCGGCCCAGCCTTGGCACTCAGAGCAGGCAGCGGAAACCACTCCGGAAATCTTGTGGCGGGCGTCGCCCAAACGCCGCGGCGCGCGGCTGATGCCGATGCAGGTCCGCCTACTGACTCAGGGAACATATCTGGTGGCAGCTGACGAGGATCGGTACACCCATTGTCAGTCGCTGGTGCCAGCATCACAGTTATGAGCGCCATCTTCACCACTCCACCGCGGCCGTTCGACATCGCCGCGCTCTTCCCTCAACTGGCTCCGCTGGTGCGGACGGGCACGCGGCTGCACCCGCGGCCGGGGTCGCCCACTGTGCACGACAGTTCTGTCGGTGGGCCGCTCCTGTGGCCCGCCGGCGAGCCGTGGCCGCACTGTGACGAGCCGCACGACAGGCACGCGTCGCAGACGGTCCACTCGCTGGACGATGTCCGGCTGCTGCGCCGCGATCTCGCCGCTGCGGAGGAGCGGCTGCGGCTCGACCCCGAGGCGCCCGAGGTCACCCCCGAGGAACGGGAGAACTGGGAGCGGATCAAGGTGGGACGTCCGTGGTTCGACGGCCCGATCCCCCTGCTCCCCGTCGCCCAGCTCTACGCCCGTGACGTCGCCTTCCCGTGCCCGCCCGACGCGGACCTCCTCCAGGTCCTGTGGTGTCCCTTCGACCACGCCGAACGCGCCCACCCCACGACCACACTCGTCTGGCGCTCCGCCGCCACTGTCACCGACCTCCTCGACGCACCGCCCGAGCCGCCGGTCATCCAGTCCCAGTGGTACCTCCCGGAGCCATGCCTGTTCTCACCGGAACAGGTCACGGAATACGCGTGACGATCGTCGGCTACTCCGTCTGGCGTGACATCCCGGGGCATCGCCTGAAGCGGGCGGTGTGGAAGCTGCGAGCCGTCCGGCGCGTGGGGTGGAAGCGGGCCCGGCGTACCCAGCTGCTGTTCAGCCCGTCGGTGCACTTCGCGGCGCCGGTGCAGGTCGGGAGCGAGACGGAGCGCATTGAGCTGCCGTTCGTCCTCAAGGCCGGCTCCATGGTGTCGCTGCCGCTCATCGGGCTGGAGGTGCCCAACCGGATAGGCCGGCAGCTTCGGGTCTCCCTGCACCTCGGCACCGGCCGCATCATCCGGACCGACGTCCACGACGCCGACGCCCTGGAGCCCCGGCGGATCGACCTGGACGAATACACCGGCGACTGGTCCTTGCACATCGGCCCGCCCACGACCGACTGACCGGACGGCGTAACCGGGCCTTCGAGTGGCGGCGGGCGCTTACCGTGGGGCCGTGACCACACCCTCCAACGACGCGGCCCGGCCGGTGCCGGTGCGGGTCGTGCTGCCCGCCGACCCGCTGCTCGGGCAGCCGGAACAGGAGGTCGTGGCGCGGTTGTGGAGGCGGCGGCAGACCGAGACGGGGTGGGTGTACCTCGTGGGGTCGCCGTCGTACCGGGACCTCGAGGACGGCGGCGTGGAGGCGGCGGAGTACCGGGTGTGGGTCCGGGCGCCCGACCATGTGCGGCCGGTCGACGGCGTCGACTACGACCAGGTCCCCAGCGAGCCTCTCCCGCCGGCTCCGCCGACGTCGACGGTCTGCGAGGTCCTCGGGGAGCGCCGGCCTTCGGGCTGGGTCCTGGCGAAGGCCCGCGAAGGGCGGGGCCCGGCCCGGGGCGTGCTGCACGCGCCGGACTGCGAGGAGGCACCCGAGGGAGCGCCGCTGCTCGATGTGCAGCGGGCTCTGGACGTCGCGGAGAACCCGGGGACGCGGCTGTGCACGCTGTGCGGGTGTGCTCAGGAGCTGACGCCGCTGCTGAGCGGTTTCGACCACGTCACCGACTCCTAACCTGCCCCCTGTGGGCCGTACGTCCGCCGGCCTCAGCTTCCGGCCGGCGACGGCGACGCCGCCTGACTGCTCCGGGTCCGCCGGGCCCCTGCGGCCGCCGCTACTCGGTGGTGTGCTCGGGGTCGGGCAGTTGGGGCGGGACGTGGCGCTCCAGGATCTCCACCCACTGGTGCAGGACCACGAAGCCGGTGGTGTCGGCCTGCGCCTTGACCAGCTCGGTCAGCGCGTCGACGCACGGCTGGACGGGATTGTCCGGCGGCAGGGTTTCGGCAGCCTGCTTCAGCCGCTCGTGCACGGTCGGGAAGAGCTCCTTGGCCCACGCGTCCTGTTCCTTGATGCGCCGGGAGCCTGCCTCCAAGCTGATCTGCATGACGGTCCACTCCGGACAGTCGGGGGTGTGCCAGATCTCGTGCGGCGTGCCGCCCGCGACGCGGACGTTCTCCCGGGCGGGGGCCCGCTGTGCAGTCCGACGTAAGGCGCTCGGCCGTGATCTTCGGCCGAGCGCCTCCGTGTGTTCACTCCCCGCTCAAGGACGCCGTCACCCTGCAGCACGCAGGGTCACACCTCACGGATCGGGAGTCAGGACTTGCCCTTGCGGCCGGCGAGTACGGCAAAGACTGCCAGGAGCACTCCACATGCCACGGCGATCGCCCCGAGCACCATCGGAACGGCGTCACCGGTCGCGACTCCCGCGATACATCCGCTCAAACCTCCCACCATCAGAATGATGGAAAAGATCCGCACAGCGCGTACAGCGTCCGTCATCGGGGCGTCGCTCGCTGTCATTCTTACGTCACTCCCCTGTAGATGGTCTGGTTGGCGTCTGATTGAACGTCATCCGTAGGTGATGACGTCGGCTCCGTAGTAGCCCGCGACGCCTCCCAACGCACAACTGCCCACCACGGCGGCACCGGCGCCGACCGCGCTGCCAACTCCGGCACCGACCACTCCTCCGACCGCAGCGGCGTACTGGATAGTTCCGGTTGATGCGGCTGCACCGATGCCCGACACGCAACCCGACACGACGCCGAAGATTTTACTACCGGTGTCCAGAATGTCTGAGAAGCTGAACAAGCCGGTGGGGTCGGTCCGGTTGACCGGGTCGCCGGCGGCGTAGAGGTAAGGGCTGGTTTCCTGGCCGGAGGGGTCGGGCTGTGTGAAGCGGCCGAGGGTGGGGTCGTAGTAGCGGTGGCCCATCTTGTACAAGCCGGTCGGGTCGGCGTAGGCGCCCGCGTAGCGGTACGGCTGGGGGGCGGCCTCGGTGGTGGTACCTCGGGGCGTGCCCGTCGGACCGTAGGCATAGGTGTGCGTCCGCTTGCCGGTGGCGTCGACGAGGCCAAGGACGTTGCCGGTGGCGTCGGTGAGGTAGTAGTAGGACTTCCCCCGAGTCGTCATGGAGTTCAGCGTGCCCGACGGCTCGCGGATGAATCCGGTGTCGACACCGTTCGTGGTCGTGGACGCGAGACCCAGTGCGGTGTGGTGGAACCACGTCGAACCGAGCTTGGTGCGCTCGGCATTGGTGGTGCCGGCGTGGACCAGGTCGTAGTTCGTGCCGCCAGTGGTGATGCCGGCGAGCTGGCTGTAGTCGGTCCAGGACTCGTCCGTGCGAGCGGTGCCGCTGGCTGCGCCGGTTTCGTTGCCGAGCTTGTCGTAGGACCAGCCCGTGGTGGAGCCGTTCTTCCCGGTCAGCTCGCTGGCGTCGTTGTAGGTGTACGTGGTGCCGCCCGGGCAGGCGTTTTTGCTGCCGTCCTGACTGGTGAGGTTGCCGGCCTTGTCCCAGCAGTACAGCCAGGACGCCTTCCGCGCACCCGCGGAGTCTGCCTCCAGGGCGTAGGAGAGGCGGTCCTGGGAGTCGTAGGTGTAGCTGGTCTTGAGGTTCGTAAGGTGGTCGGTGCGGGTGCGGATCTTGGTGGTGTCCTTGCCCGCGCTGGCGTAGCTGTAGGTCAGGTCGACGAAGGTCTGCGTGCCCGAGGTGGTCTTGATGCGCTCGGGGCGGCCGTTGTCGTCGATGGTGACGGCCTGGGTGGTGCCGCCGGGGTAGACGGTCTTGGTGCGCTTATCGTTGTTGTTGTAGTCGAAGTCGGTCTTCGCGCCGTCCGGGGCGACCAGATAGTCCAGGCGGCCGGCCTTGTCCCAGGTGTAGTCCGTCGTCCCGGTCGGGTCGGTGTAGAAGTCGACGTTCCCGCCCGGGGCGTAGGCGAGCGCGGTCTGCGCGCCGTTCTGCAGGGTGCGCACGCTCTCGCGGTTGAGCTTGTCGTACTTCCACTTGGTGAAACCCGAGGCGTCGGAACGGGTCGTGACGTTGCCATCGCCGTCGTGGGTGTAGGTGACGGTGAAGTTGGTGGAGGAGACCTCGCGCACGCGGTCGCGGGAGTCGTAGCCGTAGACGGTGGTGATGCCGCGGCCGTCCTCGACCGTCTCCACCCGGCCCAGCGCGTCGTAGGTGTACGTGGTCTCCCCCAGCGGCGCCGGCGGCTTCACCCTGATCAGGTTGCCCTGGTCGTCGTAGGTGAAGGAGGTGACCTTGCCGTTGCCGTCCTTGGCCGTACACCGCTGGCCTTCGAAGCCACCGCACGTCGGGTCGGCATCGTTGTAGGTGTACTCACGGGTCGCGCCCGCGGTGCCCGAGGTGGTGACCGACAGGGTATTGCCGTTGGTGTCGTACTTGAAGGAGTCCTTGCGGCCGTCGGCAGAGGTGAAGTCGTTGGGCAGGTCGGTGCCAGCGATCGTCTGGTACGCCGACACGGACGCCGTCGCGCCCATTGGCAGTTTCTGGGAGACGGCGTTGTTGCGGCCGTCCCAGCCGTAGGTGGTGGTGTTGCCGCCGGTCCCGTCCGTGCCGGTGCCCATCGCGTCGATCGCGGTCTGGGTCAGATGGTTCTTGTAGGTGGAGTGGCGGGAGTGCCCGAGCGGGTCGGTGACCTTGGTGACCTCACCGTCCGCGTTGTGGACGTACTTGGTGGCGTCGCCGTCCGGGTTGGTGACCGTCGTCGTGCCCGCGTCCGACGGGGTGGCCGCGCTGTAGTCGTAGCGCCAGGTCGGACCGGTGTGCCCGCTGCCCGACGTGCCGGTGGCGCGTTGCATGGAGGTGACGCGGTTGTGGCTGTCGTAGGTGAACAGGGTGACCGTGCCCTCCGGCGTGGTCACCTTCGTCAGCCGGCGCGAGGAGTCGTACTCGTACGCCGTGGCTTTGCCGGCGGTGTCGGTGACCTTGGCGAGGTTGCCGGATCCGTCGAGGTCGAGGACGGCGGTGCGGCCGGTGTGGTCCGTGGCCTGCCACTGGTTCGGGTAGGTCTTGACCAGGGCGATCCAGCGGCCGGAGCGGGTCTCGGTGAGCTTGAAGCCCTTGTGCTCGCTGCCTTCGTCATGCTGGTCGACGGTAATCGTGCCGTCGTTCTTGTCCGTCACCTTCAGCAGCGTGCCGTACTGGTTGTAGGTGTCCTTCGAGCCGGACTTGCGGTCGGTCAGAGTGAAGGTGCCGTCCGCGTTCTTCTTCAGGTCCTTCGAGTAGCCCGTCGGCGTCGTGTACGTGCCGTCCGCATTCGCGGTGAAGCGCAGCAGGTTGCCGGTGGCGTCGAAGACGTCGACCTCGCCGTCGTTGATCTGGAGGTAGCGCTCGTATCCCTGCCACCAGCGCTGGGACACCTTCCCCCACGGCGCCTCGAGGGAGTTGTAGGTACGGGTCAGCTGGAGCTTCTGCCCGACGCCGGCGATGTCGAAGTCGGTCGCGGCGAGCATCAGGTTGCCGTTGGAGACGTTCACCCGCGCGACCAGGGCGTCGTTCAGACGGGTGTCGAGGATCTGGTGCCAGGGCACCTCGCCCTGCCCCTCGGGCAGGTAGTCATCTGCCGCCGCGGCGGACCGGGATGCGGAGCTCTTGGCCTTCGCGCCCGTGGCGCGGGCTTCCTGGGCTGAGCGCCAGGCGGTCACCTCGGCCGACGGCTTGGCCTCCGGCTGTGAGCCGGGGGCCTTGGTCTTGCCGGCCGGTGTCGCCGGGGCCTCGACCTTCGTCGGTTTCGTCCACGGGCTCTCCGGCTCCGGCAGCTTCGGCTTCGGCGTGGCCGCCAGGCCAGGCGCGGCAGCCATCACCACGGCAGCGGTGGTGATCGCGGAGACGAGAGCGGTTCTGTGTGTTCTCCGGGCACGCCACATGGGCGTGCGCGCAGCACGCGAGTGCATCAGCTTCCCCCCCCACAGGAAGTCAGACCCGGCGACCCCAGCGGTCACCAGCGGCACACAAGCTGTCACAAGACGCACACAAACTGGCGCGGCGTCCCCTCGAACGCCATATACACACGGGCCGGAATACGCCCCACCGCTTCACTGGCCTAAACGCACTTCTATCGTCGCAATAGGGTCATCGAGCAGTCCCGGTGGATGAAATTTTCACCGATCTTGGCGAGAGATCTGACTGAATACGCTCGAACAGGGCCTGTGTCTTAGGCCAGGCTACGGGCCGTGTTACGCCCGGCGCGGTGGTGTCGCCGCGCGAAGCGGGGCCGGTCGAGGGGGCGCGGACGACGTCTCTCGGGCCAGCCGGGATGCCCGTTCCGCCCTCCCTACCGGACCGTCGGGGTCCGGTGACGAAGCCGCTGTCACAGATCGGCATGCTGTCCGGTCCTGTTCTCAGCGAAGCGATACCACGCCCCGCCGCGGGTGAGAGAGGTAGACCATCATGCTGACCCGCCGCCGGGACCCGTGGGCCCCGTCACCGTGCAGCGGCTCTGGCGAGGGCGAACCGAGAAGCTCGGGACCGGTCGGCCTGGCGGCCCTCCCCCGGCCCGTGGCCGTGGTGGTGGGCGCGGGTGGTGTGCTCGGAGCGGCTCACGTGGGCGTAGGACACGCCCTGGAGCAGCACGGCTTCCGTCCCGACGTGGTCATCGGTACTTCGGTGGGCGCGCTGAACGGTGCCATAGCGGCGGCGCATCCCGACCGGGCCGCGCCGTGGTTGGAGCACGTGCGGACCCAGCTGCGCCGCCGCGGCGTGTACCAGCTGGGCTTTCCGGCCTCGCGTGCCGGCATCGTCACAGACCGGGGGCTGCGCCGACTGATCGCCCGGGCCGGCCTGCCGACGCGGGTCGAGGAGCTGGCGGTGCCGTTCACCGCTGTGGCCATGGACCGGGTCACCGGCGCTCCGGCGCTGCTCGACCGCGGTGACCTCACGACCGCACTCCTCAAGAGCGCGGCCATCCCGGGCCTCCTGCCCCCGGTCACCCGCCAGGGCCGCACCCTCGTGGACGGCGGAGTGATCGCCTACGTCCCGGTGCGGGCCGCCCTGCGGGCCGGAGCGGCCAGCGTGGTGGTGGTGGCGGCGGCCGGCCCGGAGAGCTCACCGCTGCCGGCGACTCTGCCGTCCCGACGGGCTGGTGCCGCCGCGTCGCGGGCCGGTCTGCTGCTCATGCACCGTCAGATCGAACGGGACCTGGCGGAGGTGTCCCGCCGGCTGCCGACCGTCGTCCTGCCCACCGGGACGGACGTCTGGCCCGCACCCCGGGGCTTCCGCCACAGCAGGCGGCTCGTCGAAGCAGCCTCCGCGACGGCCGGCCGCTTCCTCGACGACCTCCGCGTCAGCGGACCGGGCCTGTACCGGGCCGAGGACGACCCGACCGCTGCGACGGCGGCCGGATACGACGCCGCCGCGTCGGCGAGGACGCGGCGGGCACCGCGTTCCACCCCTGCGAGGGCCAGCCTGTGAGTACCATCGCGTTCCTCAACATCGGCATGCACGGACACATCAACCCGACGCTGCCGGTCGCGGCCGAGCTGGTCCGTCGCAGCCACACCGTCACCTACCACACCTCCCCCGCCTTTCGGGACGAGATCGCGGCCACCGGCGCGGCCGTGCGCCTTTACCCGGGAGGAGACCAGCCCCTTCCCGACCCCCCGGCGCCCATCACGCTGATGGAGGCGCTCGCCCGCACCGCTCTGGATGTGTTGCCCGCCGTCCTCGCCGACCTGCGCGACGACCGCCCCGATCTGATCGTCCACGACAGCGCCTGCCTGTGGGGCGCGCTCGCCGCCCGTGCGCTCGGCGTCCCGGCGGTCTCGTCGTTCACCACGTTCGCCTACAACCGTCATGTGCCCAGCCCCACCCGCGCCTCGCGGGAACTGCTGGCCGGGGCCGCGGCTCACCCGCGGAGCCTGGCGGGCTACGTGGGGGCCCGGCTGGCGCTGCGGCGCCGCTTCGCCGCGACGGGCGTGCCGCTGCTCGACCTGGCGAACATCCGGCAGCCGCTGAACCTTGTGTACACCTCCCGCGCGTTCCAGCCCGCCGTGGAGGAGTTCGACCGGTCCTACCGGTTCGTGGGCCCGAGCATCGGTGCCCGGCCGGACGACCCGTCGTTCCCGACGGACCAGCTCCGGGACCCGGTGCTCTACGCCTCGCCGGGCACGGTCTTCAACGCCGATCCCCTGCTGCTGCGTACGTTCGCCGTGGCGCTCTCCCCGTTGGCGGGGACCGTGGTGGTCTCCACCGGGAAGACCGACCCCGCCGCCCTGGGCGAGCTGCCGGGAAACGTGCTCGCGCGGCGTTCCGTGCCGCAGCTTCAGGTGTTGGACCGCGCGGCGCTGTTCATCACCCACGGCGGCATGAACAGCGTCAACGAGGCTCTGTTCGCGGGCGTCCCGCTCCTGGTCGTCCCGCAGGGAGCCGACCAGCCCATGGTCGCCCGGCGCGTCGTGGACCTGGGGGGCGGCTTGTCGATCCGTACGGAGAACGTCACCGAGGACTCCGTGCGCGCCGTCGCGCGGCGCCTCCTCGAGGACTCCCGTTACCGGGCCGCCACGTCCGGGCTGCGGGCCACCCAGCGTGAGGCGGGCGGCTACCGGCGCGCCGCCGACGAGCTCGAACGGTACCTGCGCCCGGCCGCTGCCGCGCACCCGGCTCCTGTCGATCCGCAGGGAGGCTGACGATGACACCCGGCGTCGTCGCCCTGCTGATGCTGGCCGGGCTGTCCGAGGCGCTCGGACGCGCCACGCCTGTCGCGGTACGCCGGCGAGGGGTGCCCCGTAGCCGGATGCTCCGGCTGGTCCTGGCCGGCGCGGTCGTCGAGGGCACGGTGTTCGCGCTCTGGCCGCTGACGGCCTGGACCTTGGCCGAGCTCCTGCTGGGGTCGCCGCCCCCCGGTGACGGAGTGGAGTGGACGCCCGGCCTCGTCGCGCCCCTCGTACTCTCGGCCGTACTGGCGTTCCCGTTGCTCGGTTCCTTGCTCCACCTCCTGCTCTTCGTGGGGGTGGGAGCCGGCCTGACCGGTCCGCTGTCCGCGGCGAGCGGTCTCGGCTGGTGGACTGCGGCCGGTTGCGTGTCCGTGGCCGGTGTGGTGCTCGGCGTCGCGGTCGAGGGCGTTCGGCGGCTGGTCGTGCGGATGAGCGCCGCGGACACGGCGGAGGCCCCATGAACGACTTCCTGCTCTGGGCCGTCGCCCTCGGACCGGCTCTGCTGGCCGAGGGCCTGCTGGCACGCTACGAGGTGCTGGCCTACGGCGCCGGCTGGCGTGCCCCGGTCACCGAACTGCCGGAGGGGGTGCCGTACGCGCGGGGTGCCGACCCGGACCGCCCTCCGGACGCCTATCTCGTCTATCTGGACGGGATCGGCAAGCGTCGCGTCCGGGACAGCCGCGACGGCGGCCAGTTGGTCAGGGCCGTGCTGGCCGGTGCGCCGGAACTGCGAGTGTTGGGCCAGGTGCAGCCCTACTCCCCGCTGGCCGACCCGCTCGCCGACCGGCCGGTGTGGTCGTGGTTGCGCCGCCGCGTGGGGCTGGTGCTCTTCCTGCACAACGTGATGCAGATCTTCGTGGCCGCCGACCGCCGCTACCGACCGCTGTACAACAGGGCCGTCGGTTCGCAGATCGCCACCCAGCTGCGACTGGCCGGCTACCGGCCCGGCAGCGGCATCCCTGTCGTCCTGCTGAGCTACAGCGGCGGTGCGCAGGTGGCCACCGGCGCCGTCGACGAACTGTGCAAGCGGCTCGGCTGCCCCCTGCTGCTCATCATGTTCGGCGGCTTCCACAACGGTGCCAACGACCTCACGCGCGCCGACCACGTGCATCGGCTCACCGGCTCCGGTGACCGGATCGAGCGGGTGGGTACCTGGATGTTCCCGCAGCGCTGGCCGCTGTTCCGGGGCAGCGGTTGGAACCGGGCCGCCCGCGGGGGCAAGGTCACGGTGCACCGGTTCGATCCGGCCACCCACGTGGGACCGCGCAGTTACATCAGCCGGAGCGCTCTGCTGCCCGACGGCCGCACCCATCTGGCGCGCACCGCCGACACGGTGGTGGAGCTGATCCGCGACCACTGCCGGAGCGATGCCGGAGAGGGTCCGCGGCCCTGACGGTCCAAGCCCTCGGTGCGGTACTCACCCAGGGGCTCGCCGACATGACGCCGACCATGGGTAGTGCCCGGTCGACGCCGCAACACGACGCCACACCAACGGGTGGAACACACCGTTGGCGTGGCCATGAAGTACCGGCGGCGCGCGCCGGGGCTCGGCGCCAGCCGAATGGACCGGGTTGGCGTTCGCCAGACGGATACGTCACACCGCCCGGGTCGGACGCTTGGGCCCACCGCGTGCGCGTCGGCGGGAAACGGCGCTCAGAGCTCCGGAAGGAAGGAGTCTCACGGGCCGTCGATGAAGGTGACCGTCTCCTCCAAGGCAGCCCGGCCCGTGCGGGCGGGATTCGCCGCGGGGTCCTCGTAGCCGATCGACATGCCGCAGTAGAGCACCAGGTCGTGCGGCGGCGCCACGGTCTCCGCAACAGTGCGGTGGAACTTCGCCCACGCCATCTGTGTGCAGCTGTGCAGGCCTTCCTCGCGCAGTAGCAGCATCACATTTTGCAGGAACATGCCAACATCGGACCATTGGGGACGCCCCAGGTCGCGGTCGATGTAGCAGAACAGCGCGGCGGGCGCCCCGAAGCACTGCCAGTTGCCCGACGCGGCCCGCTGGCGCGCCTCCGTATCCTCGCGCGCGATACCGAGGGCACCGTAGCGCTGCTCACCGAAGGCGGACCGCCGCTCGCTGTACGGCGACTTCAGCTGCTGCGGGTACTGCTCGTACTCCGGCTCATCGAAGGGGTCGCCGGCGGCAAGGCGAGCCCCGGTGCGCTTCTTCAGCGCCTCCAGTGGACCGCCGCTGAGCACGAACGCGCGCCAGGGCTGGAGGTTCGACCCGGAGGGCGCCCAGGCGGCGGCGGACAGCACGCGCTTGAGCACTTCTCGGGGGACGGGCCGGCCGGAGAAGCGGCGGACCGATCGTCGGCTCTTGACCGCCTCGTAGACATCCATGAAGTCACATCTCCCTAGTCGTTCATGATCATCGTCGCGATTGCGACAGTATCATTCGCGACCATCTCGTGTATAACTAGATGTCGAGTCCGCCCAGCGCCCGGCCGCTGGGCGCCGTACCACTGTCTGGAGAACCCCCATGGCCACGCTTCTGCACATCGACTCGTCCGTGTTCCCGGCCGGGGCGTCCGCGTCCCGGGCCGTCACGGCCGTGTTCCGTCGAACCTGGGAGGAGCAGCACCCGGAGGGCACGGTGATCTACCGCGACCTCGCCGCCGCCCCGGTCCCGCACATCACCGCGGACGCGTGGTCCGCCGGTTACGCCGACCCGTCCGAGCGCACCGCGCGCCAGTCCACCGCGTTCGCCGCACGCCTGGAGCTCATCGAGGAGTTGGAGCGGGCGGACGCCATCCTGATCGGGGCCCCGATGTACAACTACACGGTCCCATCCACCCTGAAGGCGTGGCTGGACAGCGTGCTCCTGCTCGGACGCACGGCCGGCGAGTCGCCCTCCGCGCAGGGCACCCCCGCCGTGGTGGTCGCCAGCCGCGGCGGCTCCTACGCGCCGGGCACCCCGCGCGAGAACTTCGAGTTCGTGCAGAACTACCTGGAGGCCGTCCTCCGAAGCACCCTCGGGCTGGATCTGGAGTTCATCGTCCCGGAACTCACCATGGCCCCGCGCAATCCGGCCATGTCCGAACTGACGCTGCTCTTCGAGGCCTCGCGGGAGCGCGCCCACACTGACGCGGTCACCAAGGCGAAGGAACTCACCGAGCGCCTCACCGCGGACGACGGCAAGTGACGCGCGGTTGACCCACCCGAAGGAGAAAGGAATGTCTAGGCCTCGCGGCTGCCCGGATGCGCGAGGCTGGTCAGCAGACGCATCAGTTGCTCGGAGCCGTCAGGTCCCAGGTCGGCGACCAGCCCTTCGGCCAGCGGCTCCGCCGCGACATGGGCCGCGTCGAAGAGCTCCAGCCCCTCCGGGGTGATCTCCACTGCCCGTGCCCGGCGGTCCCCGGGGACGGGCCTGCGCACGGCGAGGTTCCTGCGTTCCAGATCGTCTACGACCCGCATGATCCCCGCCTTGTCCGTCCCCGTCTCCGCCGCCAAGTCGCGCTGCACCGTGGGGCCGCGGTCGACGAGCACGATCAGCACCGCGAAGTGCCGCAACTCGATCCCGAGAGGCCGCAGCGCCTCCGACATCACCCCCGCCGCGCGCCAGTGCGCCCGGCGCAGGAGCAGTCCCAGGGCGAACGGCGAAGCGTCTCCGGGGCGGTCGCTCGCACGCGACGCGGCGTCTCGGGAGGAAGCATGAGCGGCCATGACGGCATCATACCGCCGCCGAGTCGCCCGATACCGTTTCACATGAGACAGTCGTCCGGCCCCTCCCCCGTGCCGAGAACAGAAGGGAAGCGGGCATCCACTCTCGCCTGGCCGGCCTTAGAGGTCGTTTTCACCTGCGCTGCCCGCCTATCAGGCGGGCGGGATTGCGGATGAGGCGGAAGGAGACGAATCCTGTCTCATCCCAGGATGCCTGGTCTCCGCGGTCGTGTGTGCGTCGACTGCCGCCGCTGTGCACCTGGGCGCACTCCGCCCGCAGCGGTACGTCGGAAGCATGGTGAAACGACGTCCGTATCCGAGTGATCTGTCCGATGCCCGTTGGGAGTGATCGAGCCGGTCCTTGCGAAGGGCGGGAAGGCGGCCTTCAGCGTGTGATCGACGCCCAGAGCGTGAAGACCTCGACCGGCGTCCCGGCATCCGGTCAGGGCATCGACGCGGGCAAAAAGATCGTTGGCAGGAAACGGAGCATCGTCACCGACACGCTCGGCCTTCTCCTCGCCGTGCTGGTCACCGCGGCGAGCGTGCAGGACTCCATCGCCGGCGCCCGGCTCCTGGATCACGTCACCGCCGACCACCCCGGGATCCGCAAGGTCAGGGTCGACGGCGGCTACCGTCAGCACCTCGTCGAGCACGCCGCCACCTTGGGCATCGACATGGAAATCACCGCTCGCAAGCCCGGGACCAGGCGTTTCACCCCGATTCCGAAACGGTGGACGGTCGAGCGGACGTACGGCTGACTCATGCTCCACCGCCGCCTCGCGCGTGACTACGAAACCCTTCCCAGCCGCTCCGAAGCCGTGACCCACATCGCCATGACCGACCTCATGGCCCGCCGCCTCACCGGCGAGAACACCATCTCCTGACGCGACCTGATGAAGGCCACAAAACAACCGACTACGGGATGAAACATCGGGCGAAGACGACCTCTCAGCGGCTGCACAGGCGGTGGTGCCTGTCATAGACCTCCGCCATTGAGAATGTATTCAATGGAACTTTGCACGTTTCCGTCGGTTTCGATCAATGCCTTCAGGTTTTGCGTCTGGTTTGTAAAGCCCATGCCCTGGAGCTGCTCGAGCTGCTTCGCGAACTTCTTTTCGTAGTCGTCCGATTGCGTGTCAGGCATACCCACTCCTGGTTATGGATTGGCTCGACGGTCACCGAGTGATGCCGCAATGATCACAGTTTGGACCCATTCCACCAATCTCGATGGCGGTCTTTCACCCGTAAGGAGGCGGACCGGCTCGCGAGCGAAGACGGTCATGGTCCAAGGCTGCCGCTGCCAGGGTGTGCTCATGAATACGACACCGGATGGACGGCCGATCCCGCCCGCGCATGCCGACGAGCGCGCCATGTTGGAAGCATGGCTGGACTTTCACCGTGCGACTCTGGCCCTGAAGTGTTCGGGCCTGAAAGATGATCAATTACGGCGGGCTGCGGCGTCACCGTCGTCGATGACGCTGCTCGGTCTCGTTCAGCACATGGCCGAGGTGGAGCGCAACTGGTTCCAGCGTGTGTTCGCAGGTCTGACCGTGTCGCCTGTCTTCGCGGAGGGCAACCCCGACGGCTTCGCCCTTCAGCCGGAACGAGGAATCGACGAGGCGAAGGCTGCCTGGCAAGCGGAGGTCGCCCGAGGGCGCGAGCTGATCGCTGACGCATCGCTGGACGACTCCGGTCACCTATCCGAGCAGGAAGCGGGTCACGTCGGCGATCAGGGAGTGTCCCTGCGCTGGATCATGGTGCACATGATCGAGGAATACGCACGTCACAACGGTCATGCCGACTTTATCCGCGAGCAGGTTGACGGAGTCACCGGCGCGTGAGACGTGCTGGCGCGGTCGAAAGGACCGCGCCAGCATTCGGCACTCCCTACCAGCCCGCGGCGGCCTGCTCGGCCAGGGCGTCGACACGGCCGTAGCAGGCGATCGTCTTGGACAGCTGCCTCTCCTCAGCAGCCTCCAGCCGAGGATGAGAAGCCGGAGCCGCGCCGCACGCAGGCCGACAAGTGGGCGATGCACTGCGAGGCCGCCCGCCAGTTCTACGAGCGCGAGGGGCACCAACCAGGTCCCCAGGAAGCTCGTCGAGCGGACCGTCGGCGAGGGCCAGGAGGAGCGGGTGCACAAGCTGAGGGCCTGGATCGGGAATCAGCGCAGCCGGGCGGCGGCTCTGACGGAGCGGATGGAGCTGCTGTCCGCGAGCGGGATGCGGTGGTCGTGATGGGCGTCGTCGTCACCGCGGGCCGCCGCACTCGCGGCCGACTGTCTGCTCGGGGCCGCTGCGACCGTGGCAGCGGCTGAGAGACTGGGCGGCCGACCATGTCCGCTTCACCGGGACGTGAGCCCCGGCCAGCACGTCGCCGACGCGTACGGCCGGGAGCTGGCCCGCATCAGCCACCGCGCGTACTCGCACCCGCGTTCCCGCCGTCGCACCCCGGTACTTCCGTTTGTCCTGATGCGTGCCCGTACGACTTTCGAAGGGCTCTGGCGTGTCGGTGAATGAGCGCAATGGGACCGGCAGAAGATCGCTTCAAGATCCAGAACCTGGTTGAGGGAGTGGCCGATGGCGGAGACGAAGAAGACGAGTCCGACGAGGAAGAAGACGGCGGCGGCGAAGGCGCCGGCCAGGAAGCCGGCTCCGGGCGGGTCCGGCCGCGCGGGCTCCAGGGCGTCCGTACCGGACGCCCCGCTCATGCAGGATGTGCCGCTCGCGCCGGGCCCGGGCGACACGTCCAAGCCGGTCGATCTGGGGGCGGAGCTGTCGCTGCCGTTCGAGCAGATCATCGGCGGACCGCTGCAGGGGGTCATCCGGTCCAGCGCGCTGGCCGCGAACGAGACCGCGCAGTTCATCAACAACGTCGGCTTCGACGAGAACAAGCGCGCCAGAACCGTGGCGTTCTCCTACACCTCGTTGGAGCCCGAGGCAGCCGACACCACCTCCAAGCAGAAGAAGATGGTGACGCAGGTCGAGGTGCCCCTCCTCGCGGTCGTGCCGATCCCCTATCTGCAGCTCTCCAAGGTGACACTCGACTTCAATGTGAAGATCGATTCGGTCTCGACCAAAAAGAGCGAGCAGAAAATCGGAGGCGAGGCGTCGGCGAGTGGCGGCTTCTGGGGCATCTCGGCCTCGGTCAAGGCCAGCTACGACTCGAGCAGTTCGAGTTCGGACACGGTCAGCCGGAGTGCGTCGATGTCAGTCCATGTGGAGGCTGAGCAAGGGCCGATGCCGGGCGGCATGGAGAAGATCCTGTCGATGCTGACCGACAATGCCGTCACCGTCCAGCAGAAAAGCGCATAGACGAACTGACGGACTGTGACGCCGGATCCTCATGGATTCGTCTGCGGACATCCGGGTGCGGCACTGAATCGTCCCTGTTCCAGTGCCGTCCCCGGCCGCAGACCGTATCCGGACCCCGCGTCGCGCATGAGGTTTTTTGCCTGCCATGCCCGGCCCGCTCCTCGCCTGCCCCCGCGTTCGGATGGCTCGCGATTGCCGGGGCGCTGTTCATCGGCGAAGAGGGCATGATCCGGGGCTTTACCAACCAGGGAGTATTATGAGTGAGTTGACGATGCGTGACCTGCTGCAGGGCCTGCAGTGGGCCGTGGCCGAAGCCGACCAGGCGGTGCGCGCGGCCCAGGAGCCGGACAGCGACTGTGTGGGAATCCAGCCGCAGATGGCCATTGACGATGTTTCCTTCACCCTCTCCTTCGTGACTGAGCAGGTCGCTCCGTCCACTCCCGCTTCCGGCCAGGTCAGGGAAGACATCCGTATCGCCGTGGACCAGCAGGCCCTCGCCGACGCCAAGCACGTGCACGAGGTCAGGTTCACCGTGAGCAACCGGCCGGTGGAACGGCTCGAGGCCAACGGCCGATATCACATCGTCCCCGCAGGATCTGCGGGGGACCAGCGATGAGCGACGACGACGTCCCGGTCAGCGCGCTGCTCGGCGCGGCGTACGAGGCGGTGGTCCACGGGCAGGGCCTGGCCGCGCGCGAAGCAGTCGAACTGGTCAAGGACCTGGGATTCGAGAGGAACGGCACCGCGAAGCCCTTCCGCTTCGCCTACCAGCACACCGAGGCCACGGAAGACGGCCCGCAGGTGCGTACCGTGCACGCCACCGTGCCACTGCTGTCGCTGATCAACCCGCCATCCATCAGCATCGACAGCGCCAAGATCAGCATGAGCCTGCACCTGATCAGCCAGGACATCGAAACCGGGCCTGCCGAGGCCCCCACCGCGAGCGGTGAAACGCCGACAGCGGCCAAGATGCCCAAGCTGAAGGGGCGCATTGTCCACCAGTCGGACAAGAACGCTGTCATGACCATCGAGTCCACCCTCAAGCAGCGCGACCTGCTGGCAAGCAGCCGCCTGTCCCAGTTGCTGGACGCGGCGGTCAGCGACCGCGACACCGTCTGGTACCAGGTCCTGGACCGGGCGGAGCCGTTCCGCGCAGCCGCCACCGCACTGATCGACACCGTCGCCCAGGACGGCTCCAAGGGCAAAGGCGTGGGGGTACGGGAGTGGCTGCAGCAGTTGTGGGAGTTGAAGGAGGCTGTCACGGACGCCGTGAGCGCCTTCCGCGACGGGCTGCCAGAGAAGATTCCCCCGCTCCACCAGAGCTGGAACGCCCGGTGCCAGAAGCTGACCTGGATCGACCGGCACACCGAGCCTGAAACCATCACGCAGCTACGGTGGACGTTCATCGCGACCGCCAGGGACGTGTGGCAAGCCCTCCTGCCCAGCCCACGAGTCGCCGAATTCGGGCCGCCCACCGTGGAACAACTGCGCGACCGGTTCAAGACCGCCCGTGCTGAACTCGCTGCCACTGTGCCGAGCCTGACAGATCTGCTTGGAAAGCTAAAACAGCTCGAATCGGACGTCGCGCAAGGCTGCATCGCTCACCAGTACAAGCAGCCGAAGGCCGTCGCCGCAACTCTGCAGCGCTACAACGCGACCGCTGCGGAGATCCAGAAGATGTGGAAGCTGCAAAGCCGCGAGTGCCGGGCCAAGCAGGACACGCTGGCCGCAGCTGCCACGGATGTGTGGGACGCGCTGGCCCGCAAAGTGCCCGACGACTTCCGCACCAAGAGCCGGAGGAGCACCGAAGAGATCAAAGAACTGCTAGACGCGTGCGACAGCTTGCTGGACAAGCTCGATCAGCAGGCCAAGAAATTCGTCGCACCCAGTGTGCCCGTCAACCCGTTGGGGTGGCCCCTCGATTACGCCAAAAAAGTAAGGACGGGGAAAAACACGGAGGATTGGCGAGCCCGGAGATGGAACCCAGACGACCACGCAAGGGAGCTCGGTGAATTCCTCGAAGGGTTCAACAAGAAGGTCACATTCGTCAACACGACTTGGCGCTCACCGGGTCGCGAAAGTTGGCTCCGGCCGGACACGTGGAACCCCGCCGTTCCGCTCTATAACGAGATGGCCCGTCAGTTCTGGGCACTCCTCATCGACACCGACCACACGGTCACCAACGTCACCAAGGTCTCGTGATCTGCGCGGACGACGCCCGCACTGGTCGGGCGCCCGTGCTCCGCACGGAAGGCCACGTGGGCCCGGGCCACGCTGGGCCCCTGGCCGCGCTCCTTACTCAGGCCTGCCGCACAGTGCTGGACGGACAAGTCAGAGCGGTGGGCGCCGCACTGGCGAGCGCGGCCCGGACCCTCCTCACGGCCGGTGACGACGGCCAACCGCAGCCCGTCGTACAGATGGCGGCTACCACGGTCCCTGCGCGCAGGTCCCGGCACATCGCACTCGCGGACCTCCACGGATGGCCCCTCTACTACGTCGAATCCGCCCGCATCACCCTGCGCCTGGCCGTCCCCGCGCCGCCCGGGCCGGACAGCGTCCTGCGCACCGCGGCCCCGACGGCGAACACCGACAAGACCATGACCGCCACCATCCGGCTGACCACCCGACCCGGTCCCCGGCCCCTCGTCGACGATCTCGTCGCGGCCGCACTCGCCCCCGCCCCACCCCACGTCGACAGCAACCGACCCCCCACGCCGGCCCAGCAGGCCGTCGCCGCCTGGAGACACCTGCCGGGCCTGTACCACTGGGCCCAGCGGCTGTCCGACGAGGCTCCCGACCACCCGGCCACCACCGCGGCAGTCCAGGCCGCAGAAGACCTGGCCACAGCCGTATGCTCGTGGTGCGCCGGCGGGCCACCGGTCGATCCACGCCTCGTCGCACGCGCCCCGCAACCTGAGAACCTCGACCTGGAAGCTCCGCCCGCCCTGGTCACGCTCGCCACCACGGTGGCACAACTCCACCGTTCCCTCGGCACACCGGGCCGCTTCTGACCCGCCAGACCGTCAGCGAGGCCCACACCGCCGAGTGGTGTGGGCCTCGCTGCTCTCACAGGGCGTTGCCCTGCTGGACCAGCTGCTTCAGGCCCGCCGGGTTAGCTCCAACCAGCTCGCCGACCTTGTTCCCGTCCTTGAACACCACGAAGGTCGGCATGGCCTTGATGCCGACCTCCTGTGCGATGTCCTGGTGGTCGTCGACATCCACCTTGTAGAAGTCGATCCCGGAGCTCTCTGGTTCCTTCGAGATGTTCTCCAGCACCGGGCTGATCTGCCTGCAGGGGCCGCACCAGGCTGCCCAGAAGTCGATGACGGCCGGTTTCGAGTCGTTGATGATCTTTTGGAACTGACTCATACTCGTGATGGGCGTGACGGGCATACTCAGATACCTCACTTATCCGGAGTTTCATTACCTCGGCGTCTTTCCTGACAGATGCCCTGCGCAATCCCGTACCCTGTCCGATTCCCCCGATCGGTATGGTGTGACGGCACAGTGCTTGACCCACCTGAGTCTCGTCGGCACCCGCCGCCACTCCGACGGCTCAGTGAGCTTCTTCAGCGTTGCAGCCCCAGGGTGAGCACGGCCTTGGCGATTGACGTCGTGCGGTTGGGGCTGCAGCGGGACCTGCGGAAGATCCGCCAGGACTTCAGGCGGGCGACTCCACGTTCGACGAGGGCTCGTGTGGCGGCCAGGGCACGGTTGCGGTCTTCTCGGTAGGGGTCAGTTCCTTCAGGGGCCTGCCCTTGATGCCCGTGGTCAGCCACGGACCGGCGCCCTGGTAGGCGAGATCGGCCACGATCGGAACGCCCTGGCGCTCATTGAGACGTCAGACATCTCGATCAACAGCCCGGGGGCTTCGCTCGTTGCGCTTCACGGACCGTCACCCGATCGGTGGCCACCTCGAAGTGGCTCAGTCGTTTCGCGTGGAGGTCAGTGGTTGCGCGGGATGACAAGGCCGGATCCGTAGGCGAGGACTACGAGTTGGGCCCGGTCCCGGGCGCGGAGTTCGGTCATGGCCCGGTTGATGCGGGTCTTCGCGATCAGCGGACTGATCACCATGTGGTCGGCGACCTCGTCGTTGACAGGAACAGGACGTCGCCCCGCGCGGCGACCCGTACGGCGTGAAGGTATGTGATGTCGTGGTCTCAGTTGCAAGGTTTTGCAGCTGGTAGCCGCCAGTTCCTCGATCTGCTACTGAACTTGATTGGGTGATGTCGGGTCGTTCGGCTGAGCGGTGAGCTCGCTGCGCTGTACCACTGTCATCGTGAGGTACGCGCAGGGCGGCGGCTTGACCGACGCCGAGAGGGCAGCCCGGGAGCGGGTACGGCTGGATGCGGTGACTCGGTTCGAAGCCGGGGACAGGAACCAGGTCATCGCTGGCGCTCTGCGGGTGTCTGAAAGATCGGTGGCGCGTGCGAGGACATGGGGCCGAATCGGCCGGACGCCGGTGGTGCGAGTCAGAGGCCGGGGCTCGGGCCGGGTGTCCATGGTGGGCATGACCTGCTACAAGGCCGGCGAACGATCGCGGCTGATCTACGCAGTCCGCGAATACCGCGGGCGCAAGGACCAGCCGAAGGGTTTCGGCTCCCGGGACTTTCGTGCCCTGCTGGTTCGCGCCCGGATCCAACTCGGTGGTCCGATCGTGCTGGTCTGGGACAACGTCCGCATTCACCTGACCGCAGACCTGCGCGGGTTCTTCGCAGCCAACACCGACTGGCTCACGGTGTTCCAGCTGCCTGCCTACGCCCCGGACCTGAACCCGCAGGAAGGCGTGTGGTCCATGGTCAAGCACGAGCTGGGCAATCTCGCAGCCGCCGACCTGGGTCAGATCACCCGGACCGTGAAGCGCAAGCTCAAGATGATTCAGTACCGGCCCGAGCTGCTCGACGGCTGTCTCATCGGCACCGGCCTGGCCTTCGAGGCGTGACCCGCCTGGGGAACCTGTCACCCGAATACGTGCTCGGCAACATCGCCCGGATGAGGTTTCGCCTGACGAATCGAGTGAGCCCGTGAGTGACGATGTCCTCTCTGTCATTCCGACCGACCCGCACTGGCAGCCTGAGCCGGCCGCGGCTGAGCGTGCTGCGTCGCTCGTGGAGGACCTGGCCCCCGGGCTCCCCGACGGCGTCGACGTCGAGATTGACGTCACCTGGCACGACGCACTCACCGTCGTCGACTGTGGTCAGAATCTGCAGAAGATCGGCTGCCCCCAGTGCGGCGCGTCGATCGACACCGAGTGGTGGGCCGACCTACTCGAAGCTCACTGCGACGACGGCTTCGCGACCCTTGTCGTGGTGGTCCCCTGCTGCGGCGCCGCGACCTCGCTGGACGCGCTGGAGTACGACTGGCCCTGTGGCTTCGCCCGATTCGAGATCGCCATCTGGAACCCATAGCGTGCCTGGTTCAGCGACGAGGAACTGACCGCCATCGGGGACGCACTCGGACATCCGGTGCAGCAAGTCAGGGCCCACATCTGACGCACGTCAGCCCGCGAGGAACCCGACATCACGAGTTCAAGTTCAGTAGCGATCCTGGGGATCAGCTGGTGTGTGCCCGCACGGGGGTTCAGTCGACGGATACGTCCCCGCCGGGCGGGCCAGGCCGCGTCCAGTGCGGCTTGGCCGTCAGCGCCACCGGCGTTCCGTGAGTGCCCCGCGGCCCGTCTTCGTACGGACTGCACGGTAATGCGGCGCCGGAAGGCGCGAATACCGCCACGGCAGAGCCTCCGTGAAGCCGTCCACATGGCGGAACTGTTCCCTGGCTGCTCTGTACCGGCCCTGCAGGTACAGGAAGTACCCCAGCAGGTGCCGTACTTCCGCAAGCCTCGGGTGATCCGGGTCAGCGAGTGCCGCGTCAGTGAGCGCCTCGTCTACCAGTGCACGTATATCAGGTGGGAGGTATCCGACACGACCCAGCTCGTCCTTGTGGCTCTCGTACCAAGCGATCAACGGCAGCACTGCCAGCAGGCTTCCCGGCGGCGCCCCGGCGGCCGACTTCTCGGCGAACTCCCGCGCGAGCTGATGCGAGCCTCGCCATTTCGCGGTCCAGTACTGGAGGGCGCTGGTGTGCGCTTCGAAGTGATACGGCGCCAGGTCCGTGATCTGCGACCACAGCGCGTCCGTCTCCGCGTGGGAGTAGCCCAGTCCGCGGGCCGCCCGCAGCTCCGCGACGAGCGGTGCGGGGTCGCCGGGGCACAGGGCCACCACCCGCCTGATGTCCTCCTGCGCGACCAGCAACTCCCGGTGGAAGGAATTGAACTGATTCTGCGACGTCCTGTCCGCGTACGCACCCCCGCGCAGCTCCCACGCGTACGAGACTCTGGCGCGAGCCGCCACGAGCGCGGCGTCCGGGTCCTCGGGCCGGGCCTTCTTCCATTCCGTCAGCCAACGGGCGCTCCCTCTGGCAGCAACGTCCCCCAACCGCTGTGCGTACAGGGAGCGGCGCTCCCAGTCCTGGCCGGCCTTCTCGAGGAGCTGGGCCGCGGGCTCCCAGCGGCCCCCGGTGGCAGCCCTGCACGCGCGTTGCAGCGGGGCATCGGGGCCGGCGAGGTAGGAGTTCTGCCACCGCAGTGGCAGCAGGCCGTACTTGAGCCAGCACCAGAGCAGCAGCAGACAGGGAAGGACAAGGAGTGTCATGGTTGGGCGAATCCCTCCGGGAAGAGCACTGTGACGCGCGTCGTGGGGGGTGTCGGCAGTATGCCTGTCGCGAGAACAGGGACGCACGCGGGGTGGCAGGCAGGTGGCCTACGTGCCAGGAGGCAGGTCAGCGGCGTGGCGCTGAGCTTCACCGCAGCGTTGCCGTGATGGGGAAGCCTCGTCTTCAACGGCTGACCCCCGGCTTCCTGAGTAGGCCGGGCGGCCCCGCTCCGGTCGCCGTGTCCCTCGCATACCGCAGGAAGACGGGTCAGCCGACCGCTGTCCTGCTGACCTGCCGGACAGCCCAGGCCGGGATTCCGTGAACACCGCACCTGGGAACGGCGCCCCGTCACGGCGCCTCGCCAACCCGGCACCCTCCCCCCTCTCGCCCCCCCGCCCCCGCGAAAGAATGAAGTTGCATGAACGTCACCGTCTTCGGTGCCACCGGCGCGATCGGCTCCCTGACCGTCACCGAGCTTCTGGAGCGCGGCCACCAGGTCACCGCATACGCCCGTAACCCCGGCACGATCCCCGCTTCCTGGGGCGGTCGGGTACGCATGGTGGTCGGCGAGATGTCTGACCAGGACGCCATCGACTCAGCCGTCCACGGCGCTGACGTCGTCGTCAGCGCACTGGGCCCGAGCATGGATCGCAAGGCCACGGGCCTGCCCCTGATCGCCGGCACCGGCCACATCCTTACCGCCAAGAAGCAGCACGGCGTCCGCCGCTACATCGGCCACGCGACCCCGTCCGTCCACGACCCGCGCGAGAACCCCACCCTCCTCACCCGCCTGATCGGCCTCATCGCCCGCACGTT
This sequence comes from Streptomyces rubrogriseus, assembly GCF_027947575.1. Classification (NCBI taxonomy): domain Bacteria; kingdom Bacillati; phylum Actinomycetota; class Actinomycetes; order Kitasatosporales; family Streptomycetaceae; genus Streptomyces; species Streptomyces rubrogriseus. The sequence goes on from NZ_CP116256.1 coordinate 4,522,029, forward strand.
CCTGCGCCGCGGCTGAAGTACAGAGGAAGCCTGTCCGGACGGTGCCGGAATCCGCTGCGGCACCACGAATGAGCCCGAACTGAGCGGGGAGTGACGGCCGCGGGCGTAAGTCATCGGCCCGGGCCGGGCGCTCTTGCCGGACCCGGTGCAGGGCGGCGGCCTCGGTCGCCGCAGCCTGGCGGCGGCGCTGTGCCCGGGTCGCCTCGATCGAGGCCGGCGCGTCGTCCGCGGCGGCGTCCGGCTCGGGGACGCGCGGCGGCTCAGCTCCCGCATCGCAGCGGACTGCCGCTCCACCGCCTCCGCGATCAACAGGTCCACACGGGACGGTCGGGCCGTCTCCTGGTGCTGCGAGCGACTGGCGGTAGCCCTGGGCGCCCGGTCTTGGGTTCTCCACCGGCCCTTCGAGCCGGGCGGCAGACACCGGGGTGAGCTCCGTTGAACGGGGCGCGGGCGAGTCGTCGACCGTCACTCCTTCCGGTCCTCGCAACGGGCCATGGGGTTGGGCCGGCTGGTTATCGTGGGCTGCTTCGCCGCCGGCCTGTACTTCGCCAACGGCCAGACCAAGGTCTTCGTCGCCGCCATCGCCGGCGTCGCCGCGGCGCTCTCCGCCTTCCTCAACCGCACCTACCTGCATATGTACGGGCAGACGCTGAGCCAGCTCAACCGCTACTTCGAGCAGCCGGTCCTAACCGGCTACTACCTGACGGCAGAGCGCCTGGCACACAACCTGGGCGAGGACCCCGAGAGCGAGATGCGCCGCCGCATCATCGACCGGGTTCTGGAAGCCAGCGCCCAGACGAACAACGGCGCCTCCGGCGAAGAACCAACAACACCGTCGTGACCGGATTCCGCGGGCCTGCCGACCCCTGCGGCGCGCTCGTACCGGCACCGACGGCCTCAGCACGCCTCGGCGACCGACGCATGCCTCCAGACGTCAAGAGTGGTACTAGCGAGGCGAGTTGTCTTTCCCGTGGTGGCGGTGGATCGTGAGTACCTTGTCCCGAGGCGAAGGGAAGCAGGGTCATGGCCGCGGAGTTTCGGAGTGACGTTCTGGGGGCCTCCCAGGTGCGGATATTCTCGGTCCACGGAGACGTGGCCGGTGCCGGATTCCTGGTTGCCGCGGACCTGGTGTGCACCTGCGCGCACGTCGTCGAGGAGGCCCTGGCTCTCCCGGCACCTGTGGACCAGGCCCCTGACGGGACGGTGAATCTCGACTTTCCGCTGCTGTCCGCCGGTCCCTCCGCGCGGGCCAGCGTGGTCTCCTGGCGCCACGGGCAAGCCGATGTCGCGCTGCTGCGGCTTGACCAGCCCGTCGACGGCGCGAGGCCGGTCCGACTCGTCGACGGCGCCGAAGTCTGGGAGCACCCGTTCCGTGCGTTCGGGCACCCGACCGGTGCGGATCACGGAGTCTGGGTGCGGGGCACTCTGCGCGCCGGCATGGCGGCGGGGCTCCTGCAGATGGAGGCACACCTGCCCGGGCCCCGCGTCACGGAGGGGTTCAGCGGGTCCCCGGTGTGGGACGACGTCCAGGGCGGGGTCGTCGGCATGACCGTGGCCGCGCACCGAGGGGAGAGTACCGCCTATTTGCTGCCGTCGGCCGACCTGATCGACGAGCACACCATGCCGGCACGTTGCCCATTCCAGGGACTGGAGCCCTTCACCGAGAAACAGTCGCAGTTCTTTCACGGTCGTGGCGCCGACACCACCCGGGTGCTGGAGGCTCTTGACCAACGGCCGGTGGTACTGGTGGTCGGGCCCTCAGGATGCGGGAAATCCTCCCTGGTGGGGGCCGGAGTGCTGCCCCGGTTGCGGGACCAGGGTGCCGGCGTGTCCGAGTTGCGTCCCGTCCCAGGCGCCCGGGCGACCTCCGTTCTCGCTCACGTGCTGACCGATATCCTGGAACCGGGGCTCAGCGAGATCGAACACCTCGTCAGGGCCGAGGAACTGGCCTGGCTCCTCGCCGACGGCCCGGATGTCCTCGCGGCGCTGCGGGACCGGATCCTGGCCCGTGGCCCGAGCGCCGGGCACGTGCTCTTCGTGGATCAGTTCGAGGAGTACGCACGCGCCGTGCCCGCCGAGGCTTGCGAGCTGTTCGGCATGCTTTCAGACCTCGTCGGCCGGCGAGGCCCGGCAGCCCTGCGGGTTGTCGCCACGGCGCGTCCCGACTCTCTCGACGCAGTGGTGACGGTCGACACGTCCGACATCGTCAGTGATGCCGTGCAGTTCCTTGCGCCGCTGAGCGACGACGACTTGAAGCGCGCGGTGACTGCTCCCGTCGATGCCGTGCCGGGGCTGTGGTTCGAGCCGGGACTGCCCGAGAGGATCGTCGCGGACGCGGGCGACGAACCCGGACGGATGCCGCTGGTCCAGTTTGCCCTGACCGAGTTGTGGCACCAGCGCAGCAATTCGATGCTCACCCATGTCGCCTACGACGCGTTCGGAGGCATTGCAGGGGGCCTGGCCAAGCATGCGGACGGCGTCTACAGCAAGTTGTCGCGCACACAGCAAGAGCTTGCTCCCCGGTTGTTCGCGCAGCTGGCCCGGCCGGGTGACGGCGACGCTTTCGCCCGGAAACCCGTCCGCACCACCGATCTAGCGCCCGAACTCCTCGCACTTGTTCACGAGCTGACCCGATCGGGGAGACTCCTCGTCCTCTCGCACGCCCCGGGGGAATCCGGACAGGAGGAGATCGTCGACCTGGCACACGAAGCACTGACTGAACTCTGGCCGCTCCTTCGGACCTGGCTCGTGGAGTCCCGGGACTTCCGCGCCTGGCAGGAGCAGCTGCGTGCTGACATGGGCCGCTGGCAGGCGCGGAAGAGCGATCCCGCGCGTCTGCTCAGCGGCGCGGACCTGGACGAGGCGGACCTCAGACTCGAGGGACACAGCCAGGACGTCTCCGCGGAGGAGCGCACCTACATTCAGTTGAGCCACCGCCACTCCCGGCGCAAGATTCGCGTGCGCCGGGGCGCAGTGGGGGTGCTCGCCGTGCTCACGACGCTCTCCGTCGTCCTGGCGCTCTCCAACTGGCGGGGCTTGCAGCGTGCCGAACAGCAGCTCCGTCTCCAGGCGTCGGGCCTCCTCGCCCAAGCCTCCGAGGCGCGCCCGCCGGACGATCCCGCCACGGCCCTGCAACTCGCGCTGGCCGCCTACAACGCCCGGCCGACCGCCACGACCCGCCAGGTCCTGCTGAACCAGTACGTCCGCGGGCAGCACCTGATGGCCAGTCACCCGTCGGTCTGGACGGGGCGTGCCACGGGCATGACGTCCACTCCGGACGGTCGCGTACTGGTGGTCACATCGACGCGAAACAGCGACAGCCCCAGGTTCACCGTAGTCACCGACGCCCTGAGCGGCACGCCCCGAGCACAGGAGCTGAGCGGCGTACCCAAAGGACTGGTCCACGACCAGGCTCTTAGCCCCGACGGCCGCTTCTTCGCCGCTACGAGCTCATCCGATGTCGTGCTCCTGTGGCGGCTGGACGGTTCCCTCCGCCCCGAGCCGCTGTCCGTAGCCCACACATCGGCCGGAACGGTGAACAGCACTCTCGATTTCAGCAGCGACAGCAAGCGACTGCTGCTGACAGTGAAGCCCTCGGGCACCTGCGCCCCGCTCCCCAAGTGCCCGCCCGCGTTCGCCGAGGCATGGGAGACCGAGTCGGGTGCTCGTATCCGCGTACCGGAGGGGCTCGTCCCCGAGGAAGGGGCACAGGAGGCGGCTTTCACCTCCGACCCGGATTCCGTCGCGATCATCAGCTCCCCCGACCTGGGCCACAAGCGCCTCGAGATCAGAGACCTCCGCACCTCCCGGCTGCGGTACACCGCCACCGTCAAGGACAACCTGGACTCGAGCTTCAGACTGGCGGCCGGTGGTGAACTTCTCATCGGCCTGAACGGTGACAACGCGTACGCGCGGCCCCTCGGAACCACCCCCGGCCGTCGCACCGAACTGCTCGACGTCCGCTGGGGCGCGGACAGCACCCAGCGCTTCCACGTGTCGTCGAACGAATCCTCGAGCGGCACCGACGAGGGACTCTACGACGAGAGAATCCTGACCGACCTCGGTACCGGGCAGACCCACATCGCCCGCATTCCCAGCGCCCGCGACACGGAACTCTCCGACGCGGGCCTCGCGGTGGTGCCCCGCGACGACGGCGGGACGGCGGTCCTGGTACCGCTCGGCACAGCGCTCATGGTCGTGCGTGCCGAGCGCTATGACCGCAAGCAGTTCCCGGCCACGCACGGCGACGCGGCCACCAGCATGTCCCCGGACCGGCGCTTCATGGCCATCGCGGACCAGCGCAGCCTGCAGGTCGTCGACACGTCCGGCGCCCGGCCGCAGTCCGTGCCACTCCCGTTCATCGACGACGCGCCGTCCTGGACGCTTTCCTGGACCGCAGATTCACGACGGGTCGTGGTATGGAGCAGGGGAGGCAACCTGCTCGCCGCGTACCCGGCAGGAAGCCTCAAGGACAAGGTGCCTCTCGACGGTTCGCTGCCCGGGGCGAAGGCGGCGGAGAAGGAAGACTACGACCAGGGAGGTGAGGTGGAGGAAGTCGCCGCCCTGGGCGGCAGCCAGGTCGCCCTGCTGACGCTCGACGGACGCCTCGCCCGGGTCGACACAGCCAACGGGGCCCTCCTGACGAGGCCGGTCCCGGCCCACCCCGATCCCGACCGGTCCGGCATGGGCACCCTCGACGACATCTTCACCGAGGGCCGACTCGTCCCCCGGCCGCGCCACCCCGGGCAGGTCGTGGCGGTGACCCGGCGCGGCGCCGCGTTCGGCGACATCCTGCTGTGGGACCTTCGCACGCCCCGGCACATCAAGACCCTGACGGGGCTGCCAATCTCGGCGCCGTTCGTCAGCAGCGACGACCCGTCACCCGGCCCTCTCGCCTTCGACGAGCGCGGTACCCGTCTGGCCGTCCAGACCAGCGGCAAGAAGGTCCGGGTGTGGGACGTCGACCGGGGCAAGCCTCTGCCCGGCAGCGCGACCAGCTCCGCGGACGGGTACATGATCGGCGTCGGTGCCGGAGGCCGGGTCCTCACCTACAAGGAAGGCCGGGTGACGATCCACGACCTGAACGACGCCGAGAACTCCACCACGTTGAACGTCCCCGAAGAAGCGGTGGCCTCCGTGCAGGGGAACCGTCTGGAGGTACTCATCGGAGGGGTGAAGGAGTCCTTCACCTTGCGGCGCAGGACCTTCGACCTGCGTCCCGAGGCCCAGTTCCGCGCCCTGTGCAAAGTCGCGGCCCGCGACTACACCCCCGCCGAGCGTGAACTGCTGCCGGACGGAACCCCGGAACAGCCCCCCTGCACCTGACCTGGAGGCACGAGAAGATCCTGCGACCGAGTCCGGCAACATAACTGTCCGGTCGGGGTCCTTCCTGCAGAATGATCCACATGACCGATTCACAGGATTTCGCTCTCTCGGACGGAACCACAGTCCACTTCCTGATCCGGCCCGCGGAGCGTCCCACCTCCGACGCGGAGCAGGCACCGGACGGCATCGGCCCACTCGTTCCGGTCTCCAGGCGAAGGCGAGCGGCCGCCGCCGTCGCCGCCGACGCCTTGCGTACCACGCTGCAACCCCTTGGCTCGCTGGTCCAGGACGTGCACGACGCGATCACCACAGGGGCGACCCCGCCCGCCGAAGTATCCGTCACCTTCGGCGTTCAGCTCGGGCACGACCTCAAACTCGGCATCGTCAGTGGCAGCGGGCAGGCACACCTGACGGTCACCGCCACCTGGAAACCGGAACAGAACCAGGAACCCGGAACCTGACAGCACCAGCGGCAAGCCTCGATCATGCTGACACCGGCAAGTCGGAGGCCCATGGCCGCCCTCTCCCCCCAGCGCTCGTGCAACTGAGCCTTTTCAGCGCTTCCGCTCCAGGGTGAGGATGGCGGCGGCGATTGACGAGAGCCGCTTCGGACTGCAGCGGGCATAACGGAAGATCCGTCCGAGGGGCGTACGTCTGACCGGCGTGGTCACCCAGGGGCCGGCTCCTATTCCAAGGAGTGCTCGCCGCGGGCGAGCGGCGCCGCGGAGCATCCACGGGTACCGAAGGCGCGGGCCGTAACCCGGCCGACACCACCGCACGCCCTGGGATGGCAGAGGCGCCGCCCAGCTACCAGCCGGCCTTCACCGCGTTGTAGGCCGTACGACAGTCGGCGTTGGTGGCGTCCGCGGCCAGCTTCTCCATGGAGTCGCGCCAGACCGTCTTGGCCACCCTCTCCATCTCCCGGGTCTCGGCCGGGACATTGGGGGCGTACTTCTTGATCGTCGCCAGTGCGGACCTGGCGAACTTGTTGCACACGGGTCCGGCGGCGTTCCGGTAGCGGCTGTCCAGGTCGGTCGCGACCGCCTGGCCATTCCGGGTCGCCCAGGTGTTCCAGGCCGCGCACGCCACCTCGGTGAACACTGCCTGGTCGGCCTCGCTCAGCCCCAGCACCTGGGCAGTCATGGCGTTCTTGGCCTTGTCCGGGACCGTGAAGTCCACGACGGGGAACTTGTCGAGTGTTTCGAGCAGCGCTTCCTGACACGCGGGCGGCAGCGGAGCGGCCTGTGCGGTGGCGGGGACGGCCGGCGTGGAGACGCAGACCAGGGCCGCGGTGAGGACGGCGCGGCGGGCGGTACGCGAGAGAGACATGGGGCGGTGCTCCTTGCACTGGTGAGCGGGTCGTTCCGGGCACCGGTCCAGCGCCCGACGGCTACTGAACGATCACCGCCTGCCCAGGTCACGGGCGTATCGGCGGGACAGGGGGCGCACACGGAGTCGACGGCCGTCGTGCGACGGACGGAGTCCCCCGAACGGCCCCGGGCAGCCGGGCGGTCAGGCGGGTCCCACCCTTTCCGGCGTCGGGCCGGACTCAGCCGGGGGCCGGTGAGCGCCGGGGCCCTCGGTCGCTCCAGCGCCGCGGGACGCCGGAAGCGATGGCTTCCTGTGCCGCAGGAGCGCGTTCCGGGTACGTCGGCGGAAGACCAGGAATCCCGCCGCCGACGCGCCGGTGAGCCAGAGGCACTGGGTCAGGAGCGCCCGGCCGCCCGACGCGTCGGAGAAGGCGGCGGACATGCTGGCCTGAACCGCCCCGTACGTCGGGAGGAAGCGCACGACGGCACTGTCGGACCCGGAGCTGGAGAGGGGGTTCTGCAGGGCGACGTCGAGGACACTGATCATCAGGATGGCGAACATCCCTTCGACCTCGCGCCGGAGCACCGACCCGAAGACCACGCCGAGCGCGCCGTAGGTGAGGGCGGCGCCGAACAGCGCGGCGGTGAGCAGCAGGGGCTGTCGCGGCGTCCAGGCGAACCCGGCGGCGGCGGTGGCGTACACGGAGATCGCGACGCAGACCAGCGTGAGCGCGGACAACTTGGCGAGGACGAGGTGGTACCTGGGGTAGCCCGCCATCGCCAGTCGGCGGTCGAAGGCTCCCCCGGTGAACGTGGCCGCGAACATCATGAACCCTGCGATGAGGGTGACCGCGTTCAGCGCGCCGGTGATCTGAGTGAGGTGGTTGCCGGGCGGGGAGAGCACCTCGCCGGTCGCCCGGAGCCGGAAGGGGGCGGGCTGATCGGGAATGGTCACATAGGCGAGCGCGATCCACACCGGGATGTACACGACCACCAGTAGCATCGCGAACCGGTTGCGGGCGTGTCCGATCAGCGCGTACCGCGATGCCGTGACGAACAGGGACAGGTGCCGCCTCACGCCGCGGCCTCCGCAGGCCGTTGCTGGATGTGCAGGCGCCCGCCCTCCAGGCGCCAGAGCTGGTCCAGCCGGTCGATGTCGTACGCGAGGTGCGAGACGACCAGCACCGAACGCCCGGCGTCGCGCAGCATGGTCGCCAGTTCCCAGAAGCGCAGGTAGGTCTCCCAGTCGAAGCCCTGGTAGGGCTCGTCCAGCAGGAGTACGTCCGGGTCGTGCATGAGGGCCAGGGTCAGGTTGAGCTTCTGCCGCGAGCCGCCGCTGAGCCGGCCCGCGCGCTGGTCGAGGTACTCGGTGAAGGCCAGTGTCTCCATCACCTCCTCGGCCCGTTCGAGCCCGGTGAGGCCGAACGCGCTCCGGAAGAAGTCGAGATGCTGGCGGACGGTGAAGGAGTCGTCCAGCACCACGGTCTGCGGACAGTATCCGAACCTGCCGCTGTGGTGCACGGTCCCCCGGTCCGGACGGAGTTCACCGGAGAGGATCTTCAGCAGGGTCGTCTTGCCCGCTCCGTTCTCGCCGACGATCCCGGCCAGGGTGCCGGGCTTCAGCCGGAGGCCGACGCCCCGCAGGACGGCATGCTGCCGGTAGGAATGGTGCACATCGTGGACGTCCATCGCTTCGCTCCGTCGTACCTGGCCTGCGGTCCGCGGAACCGGTCCGCGCGTGCCCAACGAGTCGGCCGGGCGGGGGAAACGGCAGCCGGGAGAGCGGCTTCCTGCGGTGTCAACCTGGCGCCCGCGCGTCACGCGTGCGGCGGGAAGCCTGCCCGGAACCGGCTCGGTCGCGGTGGCGGCGGCTACCGTGACCGGGCTCCGGGAGGGTCGTACCCATCTGATGTGAAAGGCCGGTCAGCCATGCGGAGAACGTGCGTGATCGGAGCCGGCCCGTCCGGCCTGGCCGCGAGCAGGGTCCTCGCCTCGCGCGGCATCCCGTTCGACTGCTTCGAGGCGGGCTCGGGCATCGGCGGGCTCTGGCGCTATGGCAACGACAACGGGATGTCGGGGGTGTACGCGTCGCTGCACGCGAACATCTCCAAGGAGAGCATGTCCTTCTCCTCGTTGCCGATGCCGGATTCCTACCCGGTCTTCCCGCACCACACCCAGGTCCTCGCCTACCTGGAGAGCTACGCGGAGGCCTTCGGGCTGCACGGTCACATCGCGCTGCGCGCGGAGGTCACCTCCGTGCGCCCTGTGGAGGGCGGCGGCTGGGAGGTCACCCGCCGGAGCCGAGGAGCGGCGGAGGCGGTGACCGATCGGTACACCGAGGTGGTGGTGGCCAACGGGCACCACTGGGACCCGCGTCTTCCGGACCCCGCTGTGCCCGGGACCGGGGTGTTCGAGGGCTCCGCCGTCCACGCGCACGCCTACCGCTCCCCCGCGCCGTACGCCGGGCAGCGGGTGCTCGTCGTCGGGATGGGCAACTCCGGGTGCGAGATCGCGGCGGAGATCTCCCGTTCGGCGGCGCGGACGTTCCTCTCCGCCCGCACCGTGGCGCACGTGTTCCCGAAGATGCTGCTCGGGCGGCCCGCGGACCACTGGGCGGTGAGCAGGGCGGCCGCTCTGCCCCGCTTCCTCAAGAACCCGGCGATGGCACTCCTGCTGCGGCTGGCCCGTGGGACCCCCGCGCTCTACGGGCTCCCCGAACCGGTGCGGCGGCCTCTCGCCGCCCACCCCTCCACGTCGGACGAGCTCCTCGTCCAGCTGGCCCGGGGCGCGGTCACCGCGAAGCCCGGCATCCGCTCCTTCGGCAGGGACTCGGCGTCTTTCACGGACGGCAGCCGCGAGGCCGTGGACGCCGTGGTGTATGCCACCGGGTACTCACTGTCCTTCCCCTTCCTGGACCCCGCCGTCTTCGCCGCGCCGGACGGCCGCACCGAGCTGTATCTGCGCACGGTGCCGCCCCGGCTTCCCTGGCTCTTCTTCATGGGGCTCGCACAACCGGCGGGAGCGGCCTTCCCGTTGCTCGAACCGCAGGCCGAATGGATCGCCGACCTGATCGAAGGGGAGGTCCTTCTGCCGACGCCCGCGGAGATGACCCGGTCGATCGCCCGTGCGCGGGAACGGCACGACAAGGTCTACGCGCCGACCTACCGGCACGGGATCGAGATCGACATCCGCGCCTACCGGCGGGCCCTTCGTAGGGAGCTGCGGGCGGGCAGGCGCCGAGCGCTCCGGGCCGCCGCTCGCCGCCCCGACGCGCCTCGTCCCGCTCCGGTGTCCGACGCGGTGTGACCAGCCCTCCCGTGCCGGTGCGGGGGCGGGGCCGGCCACGTGCGGGCACGGGGCAGCAGGGGCCCGCGCCCGCACACCCGCTCATCACCGCCGCACGCTCTCCTCCAGCTCTCGCACGGCCTGTTCCCACAGCTCCGGCAGCAGCTCGCCCAGCGGCAGGGCGCGGTCCGCGACGAAGGACACCTCCGCCCAGTCGCCGAAGAACGACAGCCCCACTCCGCAGAGGTGTCCCGGCACGAGGAGCGGCAGCAGGGCCGTCCCCGTCACCCGGGTCTCCCCCAGGCTCCCCTTCTCGGCGAGCGGCATGGACGTGGCCATGACGTTGGTGACGCGGGGGGACAGCATCCTGCGCAGGTACCACGCGGTGGGACGGTCCGGCATGTAGCGGACCAGGTCCTGAACGGCCTGTCGCCAGGTGTGGCCCCGCAGCTTCCGGGTCACCGCCATGATCCGGTCGAGCCGTCGCAGCGGCGCCTCCTCGTCCGGGGAGCCGTCCGGGCGGCCCGGGGCGGGGCCAACCGGCAGGTCGACCGGAAGGGCGAAGCAGCGGTTGCCCCAGGTCTGCTCCTCGTCGGCCCGCCGCGCGTCGACGGGCAGCACGGCCGTCACCCGGGGCAGCGGCACGCCGGAGCGGGCCGCCCACACCGACAACGCCCCGGCCAGCGCGGCGAGATGCGCGTCGTGGGCCGAGCCACCGCGTCCGGCGCCGATCAGCCGCAGGGTGTCCACGGGGACGCGCCCCCGCCACAGCCGCCGCTCACCGGTAGGGGCGAAGGCCGGGTCCGGGCGGTGTCCGCGTACGGCGAAGGTGCGCGCCAGGAACCTCGTGGCCAGCGCGGCGGCCGCGCCGAACCGCCGGGGCACGCCGACCACCCCGCTCCCGCCCGGCAGTGGACGCGCTGACGGCTCCCCGTCGCCCAGCATCGCGCGGAACGTCATGGCAGCGGCCGAGCCGTCCTGGCAGGCGTGGAGGAAGCGGTAGCAGAGGGCGTACGCGTCGGGTTCGTGGCCGTGGATCAGCCAGACCCCCCAGTAGGCGCCCGGCGCGAACGGGGCGTTGAGCGCACTGTGCAGGGCTCTGTCCCAGTCGGCGGGTCCGTCGGCCACCACCTCGTACACATGCCGGTCGACGGGGAAGTCCTCGGACGGCTGCCACCCGGGCCGCCTGCCTCCCGTCACCCGGCTGGTGAGCAGGGGCAGTTCACCGAGCCGGAACGCCACGTACGCGCGCAGATCGGCCAGGCTCGGGGGCGGGCCGCTGAGATACGCGACGCCGCCCGCGTCCCAGCGGACGTCGGGGCGGCGGCGCTCCAGGTCGAGGAACGCGCGGTCGACCGCGTGGGTGGGATGACAGGGCGGGGGGACGGAACGCTTCGGCCGGTCGGACCCCGCAGAGGGGCCCGCCGGCGCGGTGGGCGGGGCGGACACGGTGGACTGCTCGGAGTCGGGCATGCGGGTGCGGGCTCCCGTTCGGGCCGAGGCGGTGGCGACGACCACCGGTGGTGGGACAGAGGTACGACAGCGCGCGAAGGGCGGGACTCCGGCAGCCGGGCGCCCCATCCACCCGAGCCGGTCGCGCTGCCGGGACCGGCGGCTCACCAGGATGACCGGCGACCGGGACAGCGTCGGCCGGCTGCTGCGGCCCGTCCCGGCTCCGCGGGCGGGTACCGGACGGTTCCGCGACGGTCGCCGCCCACCCGCTATCCGCACCTCGCGGCCTCGTTTTCCCGTGCCGCGGCGGGGCCCCGGTGCCCGGCGCGCGCGGCCGTGTCCCGGGTCGCGGCCCGCGAGGGCGTCATCCTGGGGTACCGCGACGAGTTCCCCCGAAAGAGGGACCGGACCGAGCGGCGTGCGCCGGCGCCACCCACGGTCGAGCGACATCCTCCGTTCGGGTGGCCAGGGCGGATCGATGGGTGTGTTCCGTCCGCCGTCTGCCATTGTGTGGAAGGCGCCGGAGATCACCGGGGTTCGAAGGCCTGGTGAGCGCCGTCCGGGACGGGCGTCGGAAGAGCCGGGGGGCAGCGGCAGCACGGATCGGCGGGACGATCCGGACCGTGCGCGGCGCGATCGCCGACGACGACCCGCGCCGCGGGACGGTCGACGCCGTGCCGCTCGTATCCGCTTCCGGTCCGCCGCACCGCCGGTGCTCCGCCTCCGCACGCCCCGCATGGCAGGGGACCGCCCTTCTCACCGCTCTGGGAGCCACGCTCGTGCACGTCGCACTCACCGGCGCCACCGGATTCCTCGGACTGCGCCTGTTACGTCGTCTGCTCGACACGCATGAGTGGGTGACGGTCCTGGCCCACGCCGGTTCGGGCGACGCGCTGCACCGCATCACCCGTGCCCTCGAACTGACGGGTGCGCCGAGCGCGTTCCTCGCACGACTGCCCAAGCGGCTGAGGGTGGTGGAGACCGATCTGGCGCTGCCCCGGCTGGGCCTGTCCGCACGGGCGTTCCGAGAGCTGGCCGACAGCCTCGGCGAGATCTGGCACAGCGCGGGAAGCATCCATCTGGAAGGGGACCTTCCCGAGCTGCGACGGACCAATGTCGAAGGCACCCGCCACGTCCTGGAACTGGCGGCCGCCGGGCGCGCGGAACCGGTGGTGCGCCATGTGAGCACCGCGTTCGTGGCCGGCGCGCGGCGCACCGGGGTGGCGTACGAGGACGAACTGGACGACGGCGCCGGTTTCGAGAACGCCTACGAACAGTCCAAGTACGAGGCGGAGCTGCTGGTTCACGCCTGGTCCCGCGAGCACGGGCGACCGGCCTTGGTGCTGCGGCCGAGCATCCTCGTCACGGACGTGCCCCCGCACCCGGAGCTGCCTTCGCACCCCCTGCAGGTCGTCGAGCGCATCCTGCGCGACGCGCGACGGGCCACCGCCGCCGCACCACCGACCGCCCCAGGCCCTCCCACCGGGGCTCCGGACGGTCCTTCCCGCGGCGCTCCCGGGTCGCCGGGCCCCGGGACCCGGCCCCGGGTACGGACGGTGGGGCACCCGCACGGGCGGCTGAACCTGTTACCGGTGGAGCACGCGGCCGACGTCATGGTCCGCCTGTCCGAACTGCCGTCCTCACCCGGGGTCGACACGTACCACGTCGTCCATGACCGCGATGTCCCCGTGCCCACCGTCGTCGCCCTGCTGGAACGGCTCGTCCCCCTCTCGATCGACCTGGTCGACGCCAAGCCGGAGGACCCTTCGGCGCTGGAGACCATGATCGACTTCTACCCGGGCATCACGGCCTACCTCACCCACCGGAGGCGGTTCGACGACACCCGGGTGAGGACCCTGCTCGGTCCGGCGGCGGTCTGCGCTCCGGTCGGTCTCGATCGGCTGTGGTCCGGACTGGCCCCGAGGAGCGGGGCGCTCCCCCGGCCCCCGGACACCCCGCCCGCCCCTGCGCCCGCACCGTGCGCCTGAGCTTCCCGTACGTCGCAGACGGCGTACGCCCGACCAGCAGCAACCGTCCCGCCCCGTTGGAGCTTCCGTGTCCGTTCTCGCCGCTCCCCACGCCCTTCCCGTGCGTCCGCCGGTCTTCTCCCCCGAGGGGATCGCCGACCATGTCCGGCTGATCCGGGAACCCGTGCACGTCGTCAGCGGGCCGGACGGCCGGGAGCTGGGCCTCGCGACCGGGGCACCGCCCGCCGGTCCGGTGCTGGGCACGCTGCCGCCGCTGTACCCCGAGTGGCTCGGCGGCCGGACCTTCTGCGAGGCGCACGGCGTCCGCTTCCCCTATGTGGCGGGGGAGATGGCGAACGGCATCGCGACCACCGGCATGGTCGCGGCGATGGCGCGGGCGGAGATGATCGGCTTCTTCGGTGCGGGCGGCCTGCCCCTCCCGGAGGTGGAGCGGGCTGTGCACTCCCTGGCGCAGGAGCTGGGGTCCCGCACGAACTGGGGAGTCAACCTCATCCACTCACCGGCCGAACCGGAGCTTGAGTGGCGGGTCGCGGAGCTTCTGCTGCGCCGCGGTGTCCCCCGGATCTCGGTGTCGGCGTTCATGGAGCTGACCCCTGCGGTCGTCCTGTGCTCGGCGCGGGGCCTGCGCCGGGGTGCGGACGGCGGCGTCGTCCGGCGTACGCGGCTGCTCGCGAAGCTCTCCCGTCCCGAGGTGGCCGAGAGGTTCCTCTCCCCCGCCCCGACGGCTCTGCTGGACCTCCTTGTCGCGCGGGGCAGCCTGACCCGCGAGGAGGCGGCTCTGGCGGCCCTGGTGCCGGTGGCCGAGGACATCACCGTCGAGGCGGACAGCGGTGGGCACACCGACAACCGGCCGTTGTCGGTCCTGCTGCCGCGGATCGCCGCCCTGCGCGACACGGTCTGCCGGCGGTTCGGGTACCGGCGGCCGGTCCGCCTCGGCGCGGCCGGGGGCCTCGGCACCCCGGACGCGGTGGCCGCCGCTTTCGCTCTCGGCGCGTCCTACGTCGTCACCGGTTCGGTGAACCAGACGGCGGTCGAGGCCGGTCTGTCCGACGAGGCCAAGGCGATGCTGTGCGACGCGGACATCGCCGATGTCGCCATGGCGCCGTCGGCCGACATGTTCGAGCTGGGCGTGAAGCTGCAAGTGCTGTCGCGGGGCACGATGTTCGCCCGGCGGGCCGGCCGCCTGTACACGGCCTACCGTGACCACGGCTCGCTGGAGGAGATCCCGCCCGCGCTGCGTACCGCCATCGAACGCGACGTGCTGGGCGCCCCGTTCGAGGAGGTCTGGCAGCGCACGCGTGCCTTCTGGGAGGAGCGCAATCCGGCGGAAACCGTCCGTGCGGAGGCCGACCCCCGGCATCGCATGGCTCTGGTGTTCCGCTGGTACCTGGGCAGTTCCAGCCGGTGGGCGATCACCGGGGAGAGCGCGCGGCGGGCCGACTACCAGATCTGGTGCGGACCGGCGATGGGCGCGTTCAACCGGTGGGCGGCCGGCACCTTCCTGGCAGAACCGCTCCACCGGTCCGTGACGCAGATCGCCCTCAACCTGCTGGAAGGGGCCGCGACACTCACCCGCGCCCATCAACTGCGCACGTACGGCGTTCCGTTGCCTTCCGAGGCGTTCACCTACACGCCGCGCGAGCTGGCGTGAGCGGCCCCGCCGCGGCACCGTCCGCCGCCGCCCGGCCCCGAGGAGAGACCATGTCCGGCTCCACCCCCCGCCAGTGCCCCATCGCCGTGGTCGGCGTCGGGGCGCTGGTTCCGGGCGCCACGGACGCAGCCGGCTACTGGCGGGTCGTGACCGGCGGCCGCGACCTGATCACCGAGGTCCCCGCCTCCCGCTGGCGGGTGGAGGACCACTACGATCCGGACCCGGCCGCCCCCGACAAGACGTACGCCCGCCGGGGCGCCTTCCTTCCCGAGGTGGACTTCGATCCGATGGCCTACGGGGTGCCTCCCGCCAATCTGCCGGCCACGGACACCTCCCAGCTGCTCGCCCTCATGGTCGCCGACCAGGTGCTGAGGGACATCGGCGGGACGTCCGGGATCGACCGGGACCGGACCGGCGTTGTCCTCGGGGCGGCCGCCCTCGAACTGCTGCCGCACATGTACGGGCGCTCCCAGCGCCCCGCGTGGCTGGCGGGGCTGCGGGAGAGCGGGCTGGACGAGGCCGAGGCGCAGGCTGTGTGCGACCGCATCGCCGCCCGCTTCGAGCCGTGGCGCGAGTCGACCTTCCCGGGGCTGCTGGGCAACGTCGTCGCGGGGCGGATCGCCAACCGGTTCGATCTGCACGGCGTCAACCACACCACCGACGCCGCCTGTGCCAGCTCGCTGGCCGCCCTGTCGACGGCGGTCGCAGAACTGTCCCTGCGCCGGGCGGACCTGGTCATCAGCGGCGGCGTGGACACCGGGAACGACGTCGGCATGTTCCTCTGCTTCTCCAAGACGCCCGCGCTCTCCCCCAGCGGCGACTGCCGCCCGTTCGCGGAGGCGGCGGACGGCACGATGCTCGGTGAGGCGGTCGTGATGTACGCCCTGAAGCGTCTGTCCGACGCGGAGCGCGACGGCGACCGGATCCACGCCGTGATCAGGGGCATCGGCACCTCGTCGGACGGCCGGAGCACAGCGATCTACGCCCCGCTGCCCGAGGGCCAGGAACGGGCCCTGCGACGCGCGTACGAGGAGGCCGGCTACCCGCCGGAGACCGTGGAGCTGGTCGAGGCGCACGGCACCGGCACGAAGGCCGGGGACACCGCGGAACTGGCCGCGCTCAACGCGGTGTTCGGCGCCTCGGGACGTCCTGACGGCCAGTGGTGCGCGATCGGCTCGGTGAAGTCGCAGATCGGGCACACCAAGTGCGCGGCGGGTGCGGCGGGGCTGCTCAAGGCAGTGATGGCCCTCCACCACAAGGTGCTCCCGCCCACAGTCAAGGTCGAACGACCGAACCCGGCGGCCGCCGCCCCTGACGGCCCGTTCTACGTGAACACGGAGGCCCGGCCGTGGGTGCGGCCGGCCGGTCATCCGCGCCGGGCGGCGGTGTCGAGTTTCGGCTTCGGCGGCAGCAACTTCCACGTCACCCTGGAGGAATACACGCCGCCGACCGTGCCCACCCCCTCGTCGGGCACGCAGGCGGACACCCCCGCGCGCCCGGCGCCGAAGAACACGGGCCGCCCTGCCCTGCGCCACCGCACGGCGTCGAGCGAGCTGGTCCTGTTCGCCGCCGCCTCGCCGTCCGCCCTGGAGGAACAACTGCCCGAGGACGGGCGGCCGCTGACCGAGCTGGCGAGGGAGAGCCACGCCGCGTTCTCGCCCACCGCCCGGGTGCGGCTCGCCGTCGTCGCCACCGACACCGACGACCTGCGGGGTAAGTACGCGCAGGCGCTCGCGCACATCCGGCGGCGCCCCGAGGCGTCGTTCTCGGCCCCTTCCGGAATCCGGTACGCGTACGGAGAGTCCGCGCCCGGCCGCATCGGCTTCCTGTTCCCCGGGCAGGGCTCCCAGTACGTCGGGATGGGGGCCGAGCTCGCGATGCTGGCCCCGGCCGCGCAGGCCGTGTGGGACCGGCTGGGCTCCACCCGCTTCGACGGAAGGCCGCTGCACCGGGCGGTGTTCCCGCCGCCCGCCTTCACCGAGGAGGAGCGTGACGCCCGAGCGACCCTGCTGAACGCCACCGAGTGGGCTCAGCCTGCGCTGGCGGTGCACGCCCTCGCGCTGCTGGCCGTGGTGCGGGAACTGGGGCTGCGGCCGGACTGCGTGGCCGGCCACAGTTTCGGCGAACTGGTGGCGCTGCACTGCGCGGGCGCCCTGGACGCGGAGTCGCTGGTCGGGCTGGCGCGTCGCCGCGGCGAGCTGATGCGGGAGGCGGCGGCCACCCCGGGCGCCATGCTGGCGGTGGCGGCGGACCGCGAACGCGTGACGGAGGTACTGGCCGGCGGTGGCTTCGAAGACATCTGGCCCGCCAACCACAACTCGCCCCGTCAGACGGTGCTCTCAGGTTCGGCGGCGACGGTCGAAAGGGCGAGGAGCGCCTTCTCGGCCGCGGGGATCGCCTCCCGCGCACTGTCCGCGTCGACCGCCTTCCACAGCCCGCTGGTCGCCCCGGCCGTCGAGCCGCTCGCCGCCCACCTGCGCACGGTGACGTTCTCGGAACCCCGGATCGAGGTCTACGGCAACACGGACGCGGCGCCCTACCCCTCCTGCCCGGACGCGGTGCGCCGCCGGGTCGCCGGTCATCTCGCCTCGCCGGTCCTCTTCCAGGACCAGATCGAGGCGATGTACGCGGCGGGGGTGCGGATTTTCGTGGAGGTCGGCGCGGGCGCCACGCTCACGGGCCTGGTCGGGCAGATCCTCGGCGACCGTGAGCACGCGGCCGTGCCCCTTGACCGGCCGGCCGGGGCGGGCGCCGACACCTTCCACGCCGCGCTCGGTGAACTCGCCGTACGGGGCGTTCCCCTCGACCTCGTCCCCCTCTGGACCCCCTACGCATCACCCGGAACACCAGCGAAGGAGCGCGAGCCCCGAATGACCGTGAAGATCAGTGGAGCCAACTACGGTCAGCTCCCGCCCTCCGGAACCCCGCACGTCGAACCGACGCACGCCCCGGAATACGGGCCGCGCCCCGACGCCGTACCGGCTGTCGCCGCCCCCGCACCGGCGGTCACCCTGCCCTCGCAGCCCCCCGGCGACGTGCCACCGCCACCGGTATACGTGCCGGCTGCCGCGTCCTCGCAGCAGGAGTTCGGGCCGTCGCACCCTGCCCAGGCGCCGGCTGACGCCCGCCCGGTCATCGGCGACGATCGGCAGCTCGCCGTCGAGAGCATTCACCGGCAGACCGCCGAGACCCACCTCGCCTGTCAACGTCTGCTGACGGACAGCCATATGGCCTTCCTGAGGATGACCGAGACGACCCTGGCCGCGCTGCTCGGTGCGCCGGTCCCGGGCGCGGTCCCGGACATGACAGCACCCGCTCCGCTGCCGCTCCCCCGCTCCGCCGGCCCGCTCGACGTACCGGCCGCCGTGGCGCCCCCCGTGGCGGCGCCGGCTCCCGCGGCGGTCGTCGGGGCCGCGACGCCGTATCCCGTGCCGGAGGCGAGCGCCCCTCCGGCGAGCCACGCGGTGCGCCCCTCGGTATCGGAGCCGGCACCGCCGACCGAAGCACCGGCACGGGACGCGTCGGCGCCGGACCGATCGGTGTCGGAGCCTGCTCCCTCGGAGCTGTCTTCCTCGGAGCTGTCTTCCTCGGAGCTGTCTTCCTCGGAGCTGGAGGAGTTGCTCCTGTCGGTGGTGGCCGACCTCACCGGCTATCCGACCGCCATGCTGCACGTGGACATGGATCTGGAGGCGGACCTGGGCGTCGACTCCATCAAGCGTGTCGAGATTCTGTCGGCCGTGCGCCGCCGGGTGGGCGACGTGGCGGTCGGGGACGCCGGACGGCTAGGCAAGCTCCGTACCCTGCGCGAGATCACCACGGCACTCGCCTCCGGCGCCCGGGCCGCCGGGTCCGCGCCGGAGCCGGGCGTCCCTGGGGTGCCCGCGCCCCGCGCGGACGCGTTCGAGCCCTCCCCGGCAAAGGCTCGCGAGGCCGCCCCGTTCTCCACGACCGTCGATGTCCCGGCCGTACGGGGCGACGGATCCGGGGGGTCCGACGGTGACGCGGGGGCGGACGGGTGGACGCCCTTGACCCGGCTGGCGCCGCGCATGGTGGAGTCCCCGGCGTCCGGGCTGGCCACGGCGGGGCTGCTGGACGGGCCGGTCGTGGTGAGCGGCGAGGACGTGACGGGGTGCCCGGTCGTCGGCCTCGTGGCCCGGAAGCTGGCGGAGCGCGGTGTGGACGCCACCGCTGTGGCGGAGGTACCCGAAGGGGCGCGCGGCGTCATCCACCTCGGCGGCCTGTCCGCGAGCGGCACACCGGACGAGGCCCGGGAGGTCCACCGCTCGGCGCTCCGCGCGGCGCGCGCGCTGGCACCGCGGGCGGCCGAGGGCGGCGGCCTGTTCGTCACCGTCCAGGACACCGGCGGCGACTTCGGGCTCGGCGGACACGCGCCCGGCCGTGCGTGGCTGGGCGGAACGGCCGGACTGGCGAGGACCGCCGCGAAGGAGTGGCCGGACGTCCAGGTGAGGGTCCTCGACTGCGAGCGGGGCGGGCGGGACGACGAAGAGGTCGCCGACGCGATCGTGTGCGAACTGCTCGAAGGCGGAGCCGACACGGAGGTCGGCCTTCGTGCGGACGGCACCCGCGCCCTGCTGCGGATGGTGCCCGCCCCGCTCACACCCGGCGGCGCCCCGCGCATCGGCGAGACCTCCGTGATCGTGGCCACCGGCGGTGCCCGCGGGGTGACCGCAGCCGCGCTGCTCGACCTGGCCAGGACCCACCAGCCGCGGATCGTCCTGCTCGGACGGACCGAGGCCGCCGCCGAGCCCGCCGGCCTGGCATCGGCCACCGACGAAAGGGCCCTCACCCGACTGCTCGCGGAGCGGGCCCGGGACGATGCGGAGGGGTCCTCGCCCGCCCGGATCGCGGAGGAGGCACGGAGGATCCTCGCCGCCCGCGAAGTACGGGCGACGCTGGCCGGGTTGGAGGCCGCCGGTTCGCCCGCCCGGTACGTCAGGGTGGATGTCCGGGACGCCGACGCCCTCACCGCGGCGCTGCGCGAGGTGCGCGCGACGTGGGGGCCGGTGACCGGCATCGTGCACGGGGCGGGCGTGCTCGCCGACAAGCGGATCGCGGACAAGACCGACGAGCAGGCCGAGCCGGTCATGGCCACGAAGGTGGACGGCCTGCGGGCCCTGCTGACGGCGACGGCGGACGATCCGCTGGACACGATTCTGCTGTTCTCCTCGGTGGCCGCCGTGTTCGGCAACGCGGGCCAGAGCGACTACGCCATGGCCAACGAGGTCCTCCAGCAGGTCGCGTCGGCCGAGCAGGCTCGCCGCCCCGACTGCCTGGTGCGCTGCGTGGCCTGGGGACCCTGGCAGGGCGGCATGGTCACCCCGGCCCTGGCCGCGCACTTCGGCCGGGCCGGGGTGCCGCTCATCCCCCCGGCCCAGGGGGCCGCGGCCTGCACCGCCGAACTGGACGGTGCGGCCGGCGAGGCCCGTGTCGTGCTGACGGCGGGCGACAGGCCGGCCGCCGCGGACGAGCGGTTGCGCGCACAGGTGCTGGTCACCTCGGACACCCTGCCGCAGCTGGCCGACCACGCGCCCGCCGGTGTCCCGGTGCTGCCCGTGGCGCTGGTCCTGAACTGGTTCGCGGGCGCCGCGGCGGCCTGGCTGCCGACCGAGGGGCCGCTGGTCCTGCGTGATCTGCGGGTGTACCGGAAGTACGACCTGCCGGAGCTGGAAGGCGTGGGCCACCGGCTCACCGTGTTCGGCAGCCGGGGCGCGCCCGGCTCCCCGGCCGGGCTGGAGGCGGAGTTGCGGGGCGAGGAGGGCCCGGCGCACTTCCGTGCCGTCGTGGACACCGGCGACGGTGCGCCCGACCGGTCCTCCTGGGACACCCCGGGGGACCTGAAGCCGCTCGACGTGGCCGCGCCGTACCACGGGGGCGTCCTCTTCCACGGCCCCCGGTTCCACGCCCTGCGCGAAGTGCGCGGTGTGTCGGAGCACGGGGCGGAGGCGACGGTAACGGGCCTGCGGTCCCTTGGCTGGCCGGGCGGGCACGGTCCGCTGGATCCGGCCGCCGTGGACGGCGCGCTGCAACTCGCGCTGCTCTGGGGCGAGAAGGTGCTCGGGACGGCGACCCTGCCGATGGCCGTCGCGGAGTGCAGGGTGTACCGGCGGGGCCCGGTGGACGACGCCGTGCGCTGTGTGGTGCGGGGACGCAAGGCCCACGACACCGGGGCACGCTGCGACGCCGCGCTGATCGGCCCCGGCGGGTCCGTCCTGCTGGAGCTGACCGGCGTCGAACTCGTCAGCCGCCCCTCCTGACCGGGCGCTCTCCCTCTTGTCCGAACCCGCCGTGAAGTGAGACCCGCATGCGTTTCGAACCGATCGCCATCGTCGGCCGGGGCTGTGTCCTGCCCGGCGCACTGGACCCGGACGGGTTCTGGGAGAACGTCGCCGCCGGGCGTACGAGTCTGACGGCGGCCCCGGAAGGCCGGTGGCGGCTGCCGCGCCACCGGGTCATGGGCACGGTGGACGACCACCTCGACCGCACGTGGACCGACATCGGGGGGTACGTCGAGGGGTTCGAATCCGTCTTCGACCCGGCAGGCTTCCTCGTCCCCCCGGAGCGGATCGCGACGCTGGACCCGCTCTTCCACTGGGTGCTCCACGGGGTACGGCAGGCGCTCACGGAGGCGGGCCGCACCGCACCGCTGGGGCGCGGCGGGCTGATCCTGGGCAACCTGTCGTACCCCACTCCCACCGGGGCGGCCTTCGCCGAACACGTCTGGCTGTCGGCGCAGCGACCGGAGCTCCGCGACGTGCTGCTGACGGGTGGTCGCCGCCCCCGCCCCGATGCCCGCAACCGCTTCTCCTCCGGCCTCCCGGCCCTGCTCGCGGCCCGCGCGCTCGGGCTCGGGGCCGGGGCGTGGTCCCTCGACGCGGCCTGCGCCTCCTCGCTGTACGCGATCAAGCTGGCGTGCGACCGCCTGCACGACGGCACGGCCGACCTGATGGTGGCCGGTGCGGTCAGCCGGCCCGACCCTCTCTACCTGCACGTGGGGTTCTGCGGGCTGTCCGCGACGAGCCGTACGGGGCGCAGCCGCCCCTTCGACCGGGACGCCGACGGGCTGGTGCACGGTGAGGGCGCCGGGTTCGTCGCCCTGGCGCGGCTCTCCGACGCCCGCGCGGCGGGACTCCCCGTGTTCGGGGTGATCCGCGGGGTGGGGCTGTCCAACGACGGGCGGGGGTCCGGTCTGATCAGCCCGTCCGAGGAGGGCCAGGTGCGGGCGATGCGCCTGGCGTACGAGGTGGCGGGCGTCGCTCCCGAGTCGGTGTCGCTCGTCGAGTGCCATGCGACGGGAACCCCGGTCGGCGACGCGGTGGAGGCACGGGGCATGGCCCGGGTCTTCGGGGCCGCCGACGACGTGCCGATCGGTTCGGCGAAGTCGAACGTCGGGCATCTGCTGGCCTCGGCGGGCGTGGCGGGGCTGCTGAAGGTGCTGGGTGCGATGCGCTCCGGGGTGCGCCCGGCGACACTCGGCGCGCGTCGGCCGCTGGACGCCCTGTCGGGCACGCCGTTGCGCGTGCTGGACACGGCGGAGCAGTGGGCGGGGCCCCGCAGGGCGGCGGTCAGCGCGTTCGGGTTCGGCGGGACCAACGCCCACCTGCTCCTCGACGACCCGGACGACGCTCCCCCGCCCTCCCGGCCCCGGCCGGCGTACGGACCGCGGTCCACCGCGCGGCGGACCGCACCGGCGGAGCGGGCACCGGAGGACCCGGTGCCGGGACCCGACGCGCCGGTCACCCCGGCCGCGGCAGCCGACAGCGGTGCGCCGGGCGACCGTACGCCCGGGGCATGCGCGGTACCCGTGGCGATCGTCGCCATCGGGGCGCGGGTCGGGGAGGGAACATCGGTCGAGGACCTCCGCCGGGCGGTGCTGGGCGGTGGACGGCGCGGCCCGGTCGCGGAGATCGCCGTGCAGCTGACGGGCCTGTGCTTCCCCCCGCTCGCCCTGGAGCGGACCGTACGCCATCAGCTCCTGGTGCTGGAGGCCGCCCGGGAGGCTGCCCGGACGGTGGACCTGCCCCGGGAGCGGACCATGGTGGTCATCGGTGCCGGCGTGGACCCGGAGGTGGCCCGGGCGGGCGCGCGCTGGCGGATTCCCCACTGGCTGGAGGAGTCGGGTGTGCCCGTCACCGCGGCGTCGGCGGACCTCGCCCGGGACGCCTTCACCCCGCCCATGACGGCGGAGGGGGTGGTGGGCAGCATGCCGAACCTGGCGGCGAACCGCATCAGCACCCAACTGGACCTGGCGGGACCGAGTTTCACGGTGTCCGCCGAGGAGACGTCCGGGCTGGTGGCGCTGGAGGCCGCGGCCCGCGCCCTGCGGTCGGGGGAGGTCGACGCCGTGCTCGTCGGCGCCACCGACCTGTCCTGCGAGGCGGTCCACCGGGCCGCCGTGCGGGAGTCCGCTCCCGGCGTGGAGCCCGGTGACGCGGCGGTCGTCCTGGTCCTCAAGCTGCTGGACGCCGCCCGCCGGGACGGGGACACCGTCGTCGCCGTACTGGACGAGGAAGCCGGCGACGAACCCGACATGGTCATCGGCGACGGCCCGGACGCGGGATTCGATCCGGCGTCCGCCTTCGGGCGCGCCCATGCGGCATCCGGGCTGGTGTCCGTCGCCGTCGCGGCGCTCTCGCTCCAGCACCGCGCGGTCCCCCGCCCCGACGCTCCCGCCGACACGACGGCCGTCGCCCACACCGCGCGGGTCGTCGCCGTACCGGCGGCGGGGTCGGCCATGAGCGTCCGGCTGCGGGCCGGGGACCCCCGGCCGTGGCTGCCGGGGCCCGACCCGCGCCTGCGCGTCTTCTCCGGGGCGGACCGCGCTCAGGTGCTGGCCGCACTGGAGGCCGGGACCGAGTCCTCGGCGGGCCCGGCACGGCTGGCTCTCGTGGCGGACGGCGGCACCGCCTGGGCGGAGCGGCGCGAAGCGGCCCGTCGCTGGCTGGCGGAGGGCGGGGCCCGCCCGGCGGATGTCCTGTACCGGGACGCGCCGGTCGGCGGCGAGACCGCCTTCGTGTACACCAACGGCTCGGCCGCGTACCCCGGGATGGGCCACGCGCTGACGCTGGCGTGCCCGTCGCTGGGCGAGAGCGTCCGAGCGGGGCACCGGGCGATCGGGACGCGGCTGCGCTCCGGGAGGGGGCCCGGCGTGCTCGACCAGATCTGGTCCGTCGCCGAACTGGCGGTCTTCCACACCGTGTTCAGCCGTGAGGTGCTGGGCCTGCGGCCGGACGCCGCGATCGGCTACTCCTCGGGCGAGTCGACGGCACTGGTCGCGCTGGGCGCGTGGCCGGACGCCTCGGGGCTGTACGAGGCGACGCAGGAGAGCGGGCTGTTCACCACGGAGCTCACGGGTGAGCTGCGGGCGGTGCGGCGCTACTGGCGGCAGCGTGGCATCGGCGGCGACCGCTGGTCGAGCTATCTGGTCGCCGCGCCCCTTGAGGCTGTCCGCGCGGAGCTCGCCGGGGAGCGGGCGGTCCATCTGATGGCGGTGAACGCGCCGGGGGTCTGCGTCGTCGGCGGCGAGGCTAAGGCATGCGCGGCCGTGGTCACCCGGTTGGGCGTGGACCGGGCGATCGAGCTGGACTACGACATGGCCGCCCACGCCCCGGAGTTGGCGGAGGTCCGCGAGGTGTGGCACGAGGCCCACCGCCGCCCCACGGTCGATGTGCCGGGGGTCCGGTTCTACAGCGCGGCCACCGGCCGGGCGTACCGTCCGACGACCGAGCGGGCCGCCGAAGCGCTCACCGCTCAGGGACTGGGCACGATCGACTTCGCGGCGACGATCGAGCGGGCGTGGGCGGACGGTGTCCGCGTCTTCGTGGAGCACGGGCCCCGGAAGCTGTGTACCGGCTGGATCAAGCGGGTCCTCGGGGACCGGGAGCATGTGGCCGTCGCGCTGGACACCCCGGACGACGCCGGGCTGCGGAATCTGTGCCTGGCCGTCGGCGAACTCGTGGTGGCCGGGGTGCCGGTGCGGGCCGACGCGTTGACCGCCCGGCTCGCCGAGGCCGCCACCGGCCTCCCGGCCCCCGGCCCCACCGTCACTGTTGCCGTACCCCCCACGCCCTGCCTGCCGCCCCTGGAGCGCGCCGTGACCGTTCTGCCCCGGGCCCCCGAGCTGGCGCCGGTGCCGGCGGAGCGGCCCGCTCCCGCGGAACGGCCCGGTGCCCCGGTTGCCGCCGTGTCCGCCGCCGCGGTGGGGCCGGTGGCCCGGTTGTCCGACCCGGCGTCCCCGGCGTTGGGGTCGCCGGAGGTCGCGGGCACGGTCGCCCGGCAGAGCCGGCGGGCCGCCCTGGTGCACGAGGAGATCATGGCCGCGCACGCGGAGGCCCACCGGCGGTTCCTGGACGTGTCCGCGCTGGCCGTCACGGCGCTGACGGCGGGCGGCAGGGCGGACGCCGGACGCGCGGCGGTTTCCCTGCCCATGGGAGGCGTTGTCTCCGTACCGCCGTCCGCCGCCCTCCCCGTACGACCGCCGTGCGCCCCGCCCGTCCCCGTGCGGCCGCCGGGCCCGGTATCAGCCCCGCGCCCCGGCACGGCTCCGGCTCCGGTCCCTGTCCCGGGAGGGAAGCCGGTGTTCGACCGGGCCCAGTTGGAGTACCTCGCCTCCGGGGAGATCTCCGCGCTGTTCGGTCCGCGCTTCGCCGAGCAGGACCGGTACGCGGTGCAGACCCGGATGCCCGGACCACCCATGCTCTTCGCCGACCGGGTCACCGCCATCGACGCGGTGCCCGCGGCGCTCGTCCTGCCGGGGCCGGTCCGCACGGACGGGCGGATCTGGACGGAGACCGACATCCTGACCGACAGCTGGTACCTGGACGCGACGGGACGCATGCCGGCCGGCGTGCTGATCGAGGCGGGACAGGCCGATCTGCTGCTGCTCAGCTGGCTGGGGGCGGACCTGCTCAACCGGGGCGAGCGCGCCTACCGCCTGCTCGGCTGCGAGGTGACGTTCCACGGCGGCCCGCCCCGCCCCGGCGACACCCTGTGCTTCGAGATCCATGTGGACGGCCACGCGGAGGCGGGCGGGGTCCGGCTGGCCTTCTTCCACTACGACTGCTACGTGGACGGCGAGTTGCGGCTCAGCGTCCGCGAGGGCCAAGCCGGCTTCTTCACCCCCGCCGAACTGGCCGCCGGCGGCGGGGTGCGCTGGGACCCGGCCGAGCACCCTCCCGGCGACGACCTTCCGTTCGACCCTCCGGCCGTACGCTGCGAGCGGACCAGCTTCGGCACGGACCGGGTGCGGTCCCTCGCGCAGGGGTCGCCCGCGGAGTGTTTCGGGCCGGGCTGGGAGGCGACGGCAGCCCATGTGCGGACACCCCTGCTCGACGGGGAGCGGCTGCGCCTGCTGGACGAGGTCACCGTGTTCGACCCGGTCGGCGGGCCGTGGGGCCGGGGGTATCTGCGCGCCGAGACGGCGGTGTCCCCGGACGACTGGTTCTTCACCGGCCACTTCAAGAACGACCCCTGCATGCCGGGCACCCTGATGCTCCAGGGCGGTCTCCAGGCCATGGCCTTCTATCTGACGGCCTCGGGCCACACCGTCGACCGGGACGGCTGGCGTTTCGAACCGGTCGACGCCCAGCCGTCCCGGGCCAAGTGCCGGGGCCAGGCGACTCCGGAGTCCCGGAGGATCGTCTACGAGGTGTTCGTCCGGGGCGTCTCGGCCGGGCCGGTGCCGACGCTCCACGCCGATGTCCTCGGGTCGGTGGACGGCAGGAAGGCGTTCCTGGGGCGCGGCATGGCACTCCGGCTGGTGCCCGACTGGCCGTTGTCGCAGTGGCGGGTCTCGGGCCCGCCCGTCGTGCAGGAGGACGGAACGCCGGTGCCGCTGCCCCGGCTCGGCGGACTGTCCGGGCACCGGGAGGAGAAGGCGGTGGCCGTCACGGCCGATGGGTTCCGCTTCGACTACGCGTCGTTGCTGGCATGCGCCTGGGGCAGGCCCAGCAAGGCGTTCGGCACCATGTACGAGCCCTTCGACGGCACCCGCAGGGTCGCCAGGCTCCCCGGGCCGCCCTACCACTTCATGAGCCGGATCGTCTCGGTGGACGGCGTCCAGGGCGGCATGCGGGAGGGCAGCGTCGTCGTCGCCGAGTACGACGTACCGGAACGGGCGTGGTACTTCGAGCAGAACCCGTCCCGGCGCATGCCGCTCGCGGTCCTCATGGAGGTCGCGCTGCAGCCCTGCGGGTGGCTGGCCTCGTACGCCGGCAGCGCGACGACCAGCGAGCAGGACCTGCTGTTTCGCAACCTGGACGGAGTGAAGACGGTCACCGGCGAGGTCACCGCCGGGACGCGCACGATCCGCACCCGGGCCGAACTGACCCGTGTCTCGCGCAGCGGGGACATGATCATCGAGTCGTTCCGGGTGGTGTGCACGGCCGACGACGCGCCCCTCGCCGAACTCACCACGGTCTTCGGCTACTTCCCCCGGTCGGCGTTCGACGACCAGCAAGGGCTGCCGGTCCCGGCCGAGGATCGCGCCCGTCTCGACGAGCCCTGCGACCGAGTGGTCGACCTGACCGTCCGGCCCGCCCGCTACTGCGCCGGGGAGCCGCGCCTGCCGGGCCGCATGCTGCTGATGCTGGACCGGGTCACGGGCTCCTGGCCGGAGGGCGGAAGCGCGGGGCTCGGCCGACTGCGGTCGGAGAAGGACGTGCGCCCGGAGGCCTGGTTCTTCCGGGCCCACTTCTTCCAGGACCCGGTGCAGCCCGGCTCCCTGGGGGTCGAGGCCATGTGCCAACTGCTCCAGTACCACCTGATCGAGGGCGGCGCGGCGGACGGGATCGTCCACCCCCGATTCGATCCGGTGCTGCCCGGCCGGGAGACGGTGTGGACGTACCGGGGCCAGATCACCCCCGCCAACCGGCTGATCCGGGTGGACATGGACATCGTGGAGTCCGGTACGGACGCACGCGGACCCTATGCCGTCGCGGACGCGACGCTGTGGGGCGACGACACGTGCATCTACCGGGTACGGGGGCTGGGGATGCGGGTGGTGTCGGGCCCTCCGCCCGTGCGGTGATCTGCTCGGTCCTCCATCCCGAGGTCGGCCGCCGGGCCCGTACGACGGTCGTGCCGGCCCGCGCCGGGCAGGACGCCTTCCCCTGCCCGGCGGTGACGCGTCCTGTGTGGGCCTGGTCGACCGGCGCCTTGCCGCGATGAAGGCTGCCGGCGCCGAGAGTCGAAGCTCTGATGTCTGTCCAGCTCTCCGCTTCGTCCTCGGCGAGGAGGTGATCTGAGCTTCGTAGCCGTTGCGGGTGGGCTCGTAGTACGTCTCGCGGTCCATGCCGTCGGGGAAGCAGGCGGCGCCTGAGAAGCCGTCGGTGGTGTCGGGGGGCGTACCGGTGTCCTGTTGTCCGCGATCAGTCGCTTTCGCGTGGAGGTCAGTGGTTGCGCGGGGTGACAAGGCCGGATTCGTAGGCGAGGACTACGAGTTGGGCCCGGTCGCGGGTGCGGAGTTTGGTCATGGCCCGGTTGATGTGGGTCTTCGCGGTCAGCGGACTGATCACCATGTGGTCGGCGACCTCGTCGTTGGACAGGCCCTGCGCGACCAGGGCGACCGCCTCGCGTTCGCGACGGGTCAACTCGTCGAGCCCGGTGGCCTTGCTGGTGGGGGGCGGCTGGGTGACGTACCGGTGAATGAGCCTGCGGGTAATCGACGGGGCGAGCAGGGCGTCGCCCCGCGCGGCGACCCGTACGGCGTGAAGGAGGTCCTCCGGCACGATGTCCTTGACGAGGAATCCCGCGGCGCCTGCGCGCAGCGCGTCGAGGACGTACTCCTCCATACCGTAGTTGCTCAGGATGACCACGTGCACCTGGGCCAGAGCCGGGTCGGCGGCGATGCGCCGGGTCGCCTCGATGCCGTCGACGAGCGGCATCCGGATGTCGATGAGCGCGACGTCGGGCAGATGCTCCTTGATGAGCGCCAGGCCCGCGCTGCCGTCGCCGGCCTCGGCCACCACCTCGATGTCGTCTTCGAGATCGAGCAGCGCGCGGAATCCGCTTCGGATGAGCGGCTGGTCGTCGACCAGTAGGACACGGATCACGATGTCTGCTCCACGGGGAGTTCGGCCTGGACGGTGAAGCCGCCCTCGCAGCCCGGTTCGGCCCGCACCCGTCCGCCCAGGGCAGTGACGCGCTCACGCATCCCGAGGAGCCCGATGCCGGGTGTCGGTGCGGTGCCCGCAGCGGCCTCGCCGTCGTCGTCGACGCGCAGCACGAGAGAGGCCGGACGGTACTCGATCCGGACGAAGGCGGTCGTGGCGTTCGCATGGCGGGCGATGTTGGTCAGCGCCTCCTGGACGATCCGGTAGGCGGTCCGACCCACCGTGGCCGGCACGCCGTACGGCCGTCCTTCGATCGTCAGGATCGTCTTCAGGCCGGTCGTCTGGAACCGTTTGACCAGCTCCGGTACGGCATCGAGCGCGCGCGGCGGGGTCGTGCCGTCGTCCCGAAGCGCTCCCAGCGTCGCGCGGAGCTCCCGGGTCGCCTCGCGACCTGCCTCCTGGATCGCGAGCAGCGTCTCCGGCACCTGTTCGCCGCGTCTACGGGCGAGGTGGACGGCGACCTCGGACTGCACCTTGATAACCGATATCTGGTGAGTGAGCGCGTCGTGCAGCTCCCGTGCGATGTGCAGCCGTTCCTCATCCGCACGGCGTCGTGCCGTCTCCTCCCTGGTGCGTTCGGCCTCCTCAGCCCGCCGCTCGGCTTGCCGCAGCGCCTCCCCGGCGGCAAACGCCGCGAT
Organism: Streptomyces rubrogriseus; assembly: GCF_027947575.1. Classification (NCBI taxonomy): domain Bacteria; kingdom Bacillati; phylum Actinomycetota; class Actinomycetes; order Kitasatosporales; family Streptomycetaceae; genus Streptomyces; species Streptomyces rubrogriseus. Next base: position 4,551,807 of record NZ_CP116256.1, read on the forward strand.
CAACCAGGCCACCTCCAGGACACTACGGGCCTGGGTGAGCGCATCTCTCTCGGTCCCGTCGCGAAAGAGCAGAGCCGTGACGTGCAGAACGAGCAGCAGGGTCACGGACGCCGTCACGGCGAGGGCGCCGTGCCCCGCCCGCACCGCGGCGTACACCGCGACCAAGTACGCGACGGAGAGCACATCGAACCCGGCCGCCAGGTAGCCCACCGCGCACAGTCCAGTCACGGTCAGAACCAGAACCGGAGCCCGTCGGCGCGCAGCGAGCGCAAGACCGCCGGCCGTGAGCACGACGGAGCCGAACAGGCCCGCGCCCCCGCCGGGGTGTGCCTGTGACACACCGGTGCCCAGCAGCAGCGCCGCCACGGCGACGGCGATCGTCCAGTCGCCGGCCCAGGCCGGAACGCCGAGCCGTCGTACGTCCATGCACGCACCCTAGACCGGGCGGCCCTGCGGGCGAGTCCCGCCCGCGGACGAGACGGCGGCTACCGCAACCGCGGTAGCCGTGCGGCGGCTGCGGTATCCGCGGTAGTCGGCTGCCGCAGCGGCGGCAGCACGAAGTGTCCGCGCCCGCTGGACGACCAGGGGTGTGTCCGCCGCGCATGCTCAAGTCCCTGCGGAAGCACGGAGATTCCCTGCGCACGAAGGAGGAGAGCAGCATGAACGCACCACAAGCCCTGGCGGTCGCCGCCGAGGGCGGCATCATCGGAGACGGGCGGACCGGGGCCAACCTGGCCCTCGGGGTCGGGCTGATCGGCCTGGCCATCGGCTGGGCGGCTCTGATGCGCGTCACCGGCCGGATCAGCATCGGCAACGCACGCACCGGTGGCCTGTCGGCGATGGGGGCAGGGGTGGCAGGCATGGTCCTCGCGGTGCTGCATCTGGCCACCTCCAGCGGCGGACCCGGCACCGGCAACGGGCTTGTCGGAGCCATCGCCGCCGTCCCGCTCGGGCTGGTCGCAGTGGTGCTCGGCCGCCGGGCACTGACCCTCTCCCGCCACACCGGCCCCGCGACGGAACACGGCACTCACGAGCGCACGGCCGAGCCTCACTGAACCTGTCCGCTCCGCGTTCCAGCCCGGCCTCCGCGGCCACGGCTCACGTGGCTGTACGCCGCTGCCGACTCGGCCATGGGGCCCGTTCGGGAGTCCTATATCGTCCGATACAGGACTCCCGGACGCCAAGAACGTCGTCTACCGCCAGAACTGCAACTGACAGCGGCTGGTCGCCGCACGCAAGATGTATGCGCGTTCGGCCGGCATCCACTACAACGAGGTCCTCGACCAGGTGGGTTAGCGACCCAAGAGCGACGGCGGCACCGGCAAGGCGCAACCGGCGAGATCAGCAGCAGCCTGTCGTCCTGCGTCTTCATCCGCAACGCCGTAGAGAGGTCTGGCGTGGGCCCTTCACCCCCATGCGCACAAGGTCGAGCAGAAGCGTGCCAGCGAGTTGGTGCACCTTCTGTCTCTACCGCACATCCTCCGTCTCCGCATAGTCGTTGAGCATATGCAAGGAGATGAGAAAAACCTCTCCCTGCGGGGAACGAACAATGCGCAGCAGTGAAGGGGACGGGGCTGACTACGAACAACATGCGGCCTTGTGTCCGTGATGCGGGGTCTAAGGGGCGTCCCGTAAAACAGGGGCCCGGTGGGACGCCCGGCATCAGTTGGTACGGTTGTCCGTATTTAGGTGGCCTGGGCATTCAGCTGGCCTCAGATCTCATGGAGGCCGGGCGATGCAGTTCGCCTGCCGGAACTTTCGACTGTCGGACCTGCCCCGGCGCGGCCTCACTCCGCAGGAGGCGCTCCTGGAGGTGCTGCTCCTCGACATCGAGGCAGAGCTATCCATCTGGGAGCAGGGGTGGGAGGTGTGGTCCGAGGAGGCGTTCCCGGTGGCTGAGCTGGCGTACCACCTGGCGCTCTGGCTCCAGAGCCCGGCTGCCGGTCATGAGGACTTCGAGCTTGATTCGATGCAGGCCGAGGAGGGGATGATCTGCATCGTCCACTCCGATGAGGGCTGGCGGGTCGGTTCCATCTTCACGCCGGACTTCTGGACCCCACCCGTCCCTTGGGACGTTCTCGTAGCAGAGATCAAGCGGTTCGACGGTGCCGTGCGCGAGGGCATCGCCGGGATGGGCATCGACCCGGCCTTCATCCCAGAGCCCTGAGACTGTTCCGACCCCGGCCGACGAGTTGGAACGATCACGGTGTGGCTGGTGTGATCACGGCGTCGCGGCCGTCCTGGATAGGCCCGTTCACCGGGCTGAGCCCGCGCTGTTTCCGTAAGCTCGTGACCGCGCTGCGCCGCGAGGGAGCGGACGCGGTCCGGCGGGGCCGACCGTGGAGCCTGTCGCTGGGGGACCGGATTCTGCTGGTCGCAGCGTACTGGCGGACCAACTTGACGCTGCGCCAGCTCGGTCCGCTGTTCGCGGTCTCGAAGTCCGCAGCCGACCGCCTCATCGACCACCTCGGGCCCCCTCTCGCGCTCCGGCCGCGCCGACGGTTTCGCAAGGACACCGTCCTCATCGTGGACGGAACCCTCGTCCCCATGCGTGATCACACAGTGGCCGAGCAGTCGAAGAACTACCGGTACTCCACCAATCACCAGGTCGTCGTTGACGCTGACACCCGGCTCGTCGTGGTGGTCGGCCAGCCTCTGCCGGGCAAGCGCAACGACTGCAAAGCGTGGGAGCTGTCCGGCGCGAAGGCAGCCGTCGGCAACACGACAGTGATCGCCGACGGCGGCTACCGCGGCACCGGCCTGGTCATCCCATACCCCGCGACGCCGGCCAGACCGAACTCCCAGCTTGGAAAGAAGAACACAACCGCTCCCACCGCAAGGTCCGCGCCCGCGTCGAGCACGCCTTCGCCCGGATGAAGGGCTGGAGGATCCTTCGCGACTGCTGCCTCAGAGGCGACGGCGTCCACCACGCCGTGCTCGGCATCGCCCGCCTCCACAACCTTGCCCTTGCCGGATAGCCCGAGGAGCCCCAGCCGCAGAGCTGTCTGACACAACTATTCGATCATTGCGGGACAAGCCTTACGAGCTCGTGCACGGTAAGCGGTGAGACGTCACGGACTCCGGTGTGGGCCGTGGTCACATCTGTCGTGTCAGGTTCAGGTCCGCTGTCTGCTGGTGGGACAGCAGGCCGGCGATGGCTTGGACGGTGTCGCTCATGTGCTCGCGGCGGCCGAGGTGGCGGGCCAGGGCCCGCCAGTTCTTGAGATGGGCGATGCCGTGCTCGACACGGATACGCCGTGATGAGTGCGCCTTGCGCTGGCGCTCGTACATCTCCTCGTACCAGTCGGGGGTGTTCTTCTTGAACTTACGGTGTGGTGGTGTGATCACCCGGCCGCCGGTCTGGGCGCCCAGGCCCTGGTAGCCGGCGTCGGCGAGGATCTCCACCGCGGGTCCGTCGGCCAGGAGTCTGACCAGCCCTAATTGGCGGGCGTGGGTGATGTCCGCGCAGCTGCCGGGCTTGGTCGGGCTGCAGAAGAGCACGCGGCCGTCCGCGTCCGTGACAACCATGGTCTTGACCGCGTTCTGCTTGTTCTTGCCGGAGATGAACTTGTCGCGGTCCTTGCGTCCGGCGGCCGGGCGGCGGACCCGAATCTCGGTGCCGTCGATGATTCCGGTCTTCCCGTCGGCACCGAGGTGGTCGATGACCTCGGCCAGGGTCCGCAGCCGCACACCCTGGCTGACGGTGCACCCTCGCTCGGCGAGCAAGGGCCGCACCTCCCCGATGGCACGGGTGACGGTGGAGCGGTCGACACCGAACCAGCAGGCGAGCACGTCGTGCGTGGTGGCATGCCGGAAGTGCACGAGCGTGGCCAGAAGCCGGTCGACGAACACCAACCGGTGCTTCGCTCCGGCACCCACAGCGCGCTTCCGCGGACGGGACGCAAGCTCGGCCTGGTGACGTCCGTGCCACAACGGGCCGAGCTCGGCGACCAGTTCAGCGATCACGCTGGCCGATAGACCCGTGATCCTCCGGTCGCTGATGATCGCTGCACGAGATGCGTTCCCCACCACATGGCCATGATCGCGGATCAGAGGCACGACGTCTCACCGCTTACCGTGCACGAGCTCGTTAGCCAGGGACCGGCGCTGTTGGCGGAACCGACCTGCAGTACCAGTAGGAACTCACCAAGGAATCCCGATCGACGATGCGGGCTGGCCGGAAGAGGTCGGTGCTCTGGCCCTACTGCTTACCCGGCTAAGGACTGTCCCATAAATGATCTATGGCATGCCTGAGCCAAAGCACGGCAGTTGTCACCGAGGCAGGCGTGTTGTCATCAGAGCCACCGGGCGGCGAGTGCTGAGCGGAGTTCTGGACCTGGGTGCAGCCTCAGCTGTCCACCCCGGCTTCCCACTTGCGTCGGCGCAGTACGAAGTCGCTGAAGAGATGTCGGCTCCGGTCGAGCAGTTCACCCACCTCCCTGTCGCCGCGCGGGCCGTCCGGGGACGGCTGCCAACGCTGCACTGATTGCGCGGCCCAGGTGCGCAGCTTCATATCGGGGTCCTCGAGCAGACCGACCGCCGCCCGTAGCGCCACGATGCCGCCGTGCGCGTCGAGCAGCCGGAACGCACCGACGCGGACGTGCCGCGGCCGCTGGGAGCTGGTGCGTTCCAGTAGCCAGTCGGCGGGCAGTTCCTTGGCCGAGGGCAGCAGGGCGGTGGCGGTCTCGCGGACGACCTCGGCGGCAGGCTCGTCGAGGAGCGGCCGCATCTGATTCGCATCCGCGCAGTCCAACGTCCGCAACCCGGCCACGGCTCGCGCCCGCACTCCGGCCGCCGGGTGCGAGAGCAGTGGCCGCAGCACTCCGGCGTCCGCGCGGTTCCCGCACTCGGCCAGCCCGATGACTGCGCCGGGCGACAACTCGGGGTCGTTAGGCACCATGCACCGCTCTCGGTACCAGGCCGCCGGGTCGCCACCCTGCTGTCGTACGACGTAGCGGGCACAAGCACGCACGAGCGCCGAACGGTCGCTGAGAAACGGCTCCGCCTGCTTCGAGTGCCCTGCCCGTCTCAGCGCGGTGACGCCGGCCGAACGGACACGGGGGTTGCGTGCGGACAGCAGCGGAGACAGCACACCCTCGTTGCTCTCCTCATCCCGCGGAGCTGTGAGCGCCGCTGTGGCACACAGGTCCTGGACTACGATGTCCTGGTCCCGGGCGGCCGCGCGGGCCAGCTCGGCGGGACGGAGCAGTCGGCCGTCGATGGCCAGCCGGTAGGCGAACCGACGGACGATGCGGTCGGGGTCTGTGAAGAGAACAGCGAGCTGCCCGGGAGATGCCTGGCGCAGGATGTGGCCGAGCGCATCGACGCCGAAGGTGCCTCTGTCGCGGCGGCCGACGCGGAGGATGAGCGGCGCGAGGTCGAGGGCAGAGCCCACGTTCAAGGCTTCACGGAGCAGCCGTCGGGCGTGCTCGCGCACCGGCTCGACCCAGTCGGTGCAGCGGATCACGACCAACGGCAGCAGGCCGGGGTACCGAACCGACTGGAGCAGAGCCTCCTGACGGATCCGCCCGTCTCGGTGGCAGAGGGCGAGTGCGAGCCGGGACTCGCCGAGCTGAGTCAGCTCAGCGGGCGGTGGGGCCGAGGGCTCCCACCCCGGCAGGAACTGCGGGCGGTGCCAGGCCACCTCACGCACTGCTGCGTCCAGCGCGAGCCAGTCAGCGGGGTCGGTGGCATCGAGCGTGCTCTGAATCGGCGCACCACCCGCGAGCTGCGTTGCTGCCGCTGCCCCGTCCCCCATGTTTTCAAGCATTCCCGCCCCTCTCCAGTAGTCGTACCGGGTGATCGTAAGAGGCGGGGTTCGCGTAGGGCCCGGGAAATACGGTCCGTGATCGCCGAGGGCCGCCGCTCAGCACCCTGCTCACCAGAAGCCGAACGCGGTGACATAGCCCCTGCTTCGCTTGCCGCTGGTGACAGGTAGGGCCGCCGCATCGGTGACAACCAGTGTGCTTCCCCTGCTGAAGCCGCAGCCCCAGCGGATGCCAACGGTCACAGCTGTCGTGCTTCGTCACAATGCCGATTGACCGGCGACGATGCCTCTCACTGTGTGAGGGTGAGGGTTGTGGGGGCGGACGATCCCGAGCATGGCGTGGTGGACGCCCTCGTCCTTGAGGCGGCAGTCTCGGAGGATCTTCCACGTCTTCATGCGTGCGAAGGCGTGCTCGACGCGGGCGCCGACCTTGCGGTGAGAGGCGTTGGGCTCCTCCTTCCAGGTCGGTAGTTCAGCCTGGTCGCGTTCCCGGCGATGAGGGATGACCAAGCCGGTGCCGCGGTAGCCGCCGTCAGCGATCACGGTTGTCTTGCCGACTGCGGCCCGACGGCGGCCTTCGCGCCGGACAGTTCCCACGCCTTGCAGTCGTTGCGGTTACCCGGCAGGGGCCGACCTACGGCGATGATGCGCCGGTTGTCGGCGTCGATGACGACCTGGTGGTTGGTGGAGTATCGGTAGTTCTTCGAACGCTCGGCGATGCCGTCGTCGCGGGTGGGGACCAAGGTGCCGTCCACAAGCAGCACAGCCTCTTTGCGGAACCGCCGGCGCTGGCGCAGAGCGAGGGCGGGCTTGAGGTGGTCGATGATGCGGTCGGCGGCCGACTTCGAGACCCCGAACAGCGGCGCGAGCTGTCCCAGTGTCATGTTGGTCTGCCAGTACGCGATGACCAGCAGCACGCGGTCCTCCCGTGGGAGACCCCACGGTCGTTCCTGCGTACTGGGACCGCTTCTTCCCGGGCTCACGGGACCCACAGGGCTGACGCGGGACACGTGTCTGAAGCGGCGGCCGACGCGAGAGGACCAGCCGTCGGGCACCGTCCTGGCCCGGACGACGCGGATCACGATGCCACCCGGCGGGCGCACCGGGTGCCCCGGTACGGCTGCCGGGCCACCCGGCTCTCGCGCAGCGCACTACCGTTTACAGAAAGACGGGCCGGTACGGAATCGACGTACCGGGCCGCACATACCGCTCCTGAGCACGCGCACGTACCGCCGGACCGCGCCGGGGATCAGGTGTCCTACCGCGTCAGTTCGGCAAGCTGATCACCGAGCTACGACGCGGCGTATCCCTGCGGCACCCAGCGTGTCGCCTCCTTGCTCACTGGGGAGTGTGAGCGTTTTGCGATACCGACTGAGGTGGACTGTCAAGGCTGTTGTGGCCCCCGCGGACTGCCGAGCGCGTGGGCCCAGGCCAGCAGTTCGGGAGCGTCCAGTGACGGTAACCACCCGTCGGCCAGGGTGGCGCCGTCGCCGTGCGGCCGGGGGCCGACGCCCAGGACCCGCAGGCTTGCCCGGCGGGCTGCGTCCACACCGGTGAGGGAGTCCTCCACCGCCAGCGCCCTGTGCGGGGGGACACCGCAGAGCCGGGCCGCCACGGCGTACACGTCGGGATGCGGCTTGGGGCGCACGCGGTCCCCGGTGTCGGGGACGACGAGGTGCTGGAAGTGCACGAGCAGCCCGGCCCGTTCCAAGCTGCCTTCGACCACGACCCTCGGGCAGTTGCTGGCCACCGCCAACGGCAGGCGGTCGGAGAGCAGCCGTACGAGCCGCACCGCACCCGGCATCGTCACCGGTTCGTCGGTGACGAGTGCCAGGAAGTGGTCGAGAAGCGCGGCTGTCAGGTCCTCGGCCAGTTCGGGTTTGTGCACGGACTGCGCCATGAGCCGGCCGCAGTCCTCGTAGTGAAGTCCAAGAGCCCGCTCCGTGAATCCGGGCGGTGGCTGAAGGCCGTGCTCCCGGAAAGCCCGGTTGCGGGCCTCCTGCCAGTGGCGTTCGCTGTCCATGAGGGTGCCGTCACAGTCGAAGACGACGGCTTCGGGCGACCAGTCGAGCAGAGCGTGGTCCGAGGTAGTCACTGGGGCCTCCCATGCTTTCGCATGTACGTGGCATTCCCGTCTCCACAGGAAACGGAAAGATAGTTTCCGCTACGTTATTTCCGTCCGGGAAAATCGGGCAATAACCCATTTCAGTGACTCGACGCGCGCCCGAAACAGGCGTATGCCTGTGCGGCGACGGGCACGGTGCAGCCATTGAGAGCGTTAACACCACGCGCCTGCCGGTCAGTTGTCAGGCGCGATCGACGATGCGAGGGCTGAGCGTCGCGCTTCCCCTACCACTCGCACGCGTTCGTCTTCGAAAGAACTGTGTAATTGCCGCCCGAAAGTGCCCGTCTGGGCTCCGGGCGTACGCTGGCGCACTAGATTCGTGGCCCGACATCAAAACAGACGAGGGCGGACGGAACCTTGCAGGAACGGGCGAAGGCAACCCGCAGATCACTGCTGGAAGCGGCAGCCCAACTGTTCGCCGAACAGGGATACACGGCCACAAGCGTCAACGACATAAGCGCGAGGTCGGGCCGTACCAGCGGCGCCGTCTACTTCCACTACACCAGCAAGGAAGGAATCGCCGTCGCCGTCGTCGAGGACCGGTTCGCCACCTGGCCCCAGCTCGCAGCACGTTACGGAGACGACACCGTCCCCCCTCTCGAACGGCTCGTCGCCCTCAGCTACGACATCGCACACGCCCTCACCCGTGACCCAGTGACCCGTGCCGGTGCCCGTCTGTGGGTCGAGCGCACCGTCATCAAAGCCCCCATCCCCGACCCCTTCGCGCTCTGGACCACCGCCACCACACGACTGCTCGCGCAGGCCCGACTGGCAGGGCACGTCAACGAGGGGATCCGCCCCGCCCGCGCGGCCCGCACCCTGGTGCCTGCGTTCTTCGGCCTGTGCACTCTCACCGAGGCACTCGAGGACACGACCGCCCTCGACAACCGCCTGACCGACTGGTGGCACCTCACCCTCCTCTCCCTCCGGCCGCAACCGTCGCCCGGAAACCTCCGGACAGGCCGGTGAGACACATACTCCAGAAGGGCCGGCCCGCGCAGCGGGCTCCGTCAGGCGGCGACCCGAAGGGCTTCCCAGCGGAACGACTGGTACGCGGGTGGCCGGAGCGCGCTGCGCGCCCGGACGGCTGTCCGGAACTGTCCACACTGCGATGGGCCCGTCCCGATCGTCGCCCTGCTCGCCACCCAGGAAGCCGCTCGCCGAACGATCACCAACCGCGTCACCGACATCGTCCCGCTCAGGCGCCTCCAGTGAGCTTCGGCTGACCGTCACCGATCACTGTGCCCGCTGACCTGACGGCCGGCGGGCCCGCAACAGTCAGGGCCGCGAGCGCAGCTGGTCCAGTTCGCTGCCGATCGCATCCCGCAGCGCGTCGTGCTGCGGCCCGAGCCTGAACTGCTTGTCACTCCACCGTTCACGCGGATAGAGCCACACTGGCTTGCCCACCCTGTCGGCCGGCTCCCATTCGAACCGTGGCCAGACATGCGCGTGCAAGAACGGGTCCGTGTTGCCCAGGATCTCCAGGTTGACCCGGCGGAAAGCCGGGTCGAGCCGCCGGCAGGCGCGCTCGACCGCTTCACCGAGCTGGTCCATGTCAGACAGGAACGACAGCCGCTTCGCCCTCGGCAGGTCCGACAGCCGCTGCACATCCGGCTCGTCCACGAGCAGAACCGAGTAGCCCGGCAGGAACTGAACATCCCCGATCACCGCGAACCCCGACGTCAACCGTCGCAGCACGGTTGGGTTCTCGCCCTTCAGCGCGGCCCCGATCCGGGCCGCCCGCCAGTCGCCAGTCATGGCCAGAACCTACGTTCCGGTGATCAAGGACCGCTCTTCGATCCCCATTTCCCTCACACAGTTCAAAGGCTTGGCAAGTGGGGCGAGGAGCGGCCCCGGCCGTTCGCAAGGCTCTGTCCGTAGTTCCGTGAACGGACATATGGCGGGGGCGAACGTGCCGAATGTGACACTCTGACCAGATGGCACAGAGCGACCGGGAACGCGCGATAGAGGGGTGGGTCTGGAGCGAGAACGTCCTGCCCTTCTTGGCTCTCTTGGCGGGTTACGCCGGCTACAACTTCGATGGCACCGACTGGCAGGCGGTCGAACTCGGTCTTGAGGCCACCGATGATGAGCACCCGGATCGCTGGTACAGCTATCCACTCCTCGGATTGAACCATCACCTCGAGGTGCACCTTGCGCAGGCCGTGGATGGCAATGAGGTCTCTGTCCGCGTGGCGGGAACTTCCAACCCTGGGCTGCTGCTGAGGGCGGAAACCCTGACAGCGGCCTTCGCCACGAGGCTCGTCGCATCAGGCGAGCATGAGTCACAGCCCTCACGGCTGGGTGAGAATCCGGGCCCGGAGGCGGGCGATAACTCCACTATCTCATGACCGAGTTGCGGGGAGTCTCCCGGTCGCACAGCACGGTGAACGCCCCCGTAGGCTGCCCGCATGCCGACCGACAACAGCCCCGACAGCGTCGTCAAGCACTGGCAGGAGTGCTCTGACGTGTACGACTTCCTGGAGCAGATCCGTTTGCGCCCCGGGATGTGGCTGCCGGGTGGGTCGCTCCAGCACTTGCAGTCCATCCTCACCGGCTACCGCGTGGCGCTCGCCGTTCACTCCGCCCACGAGCCCTTCGCCTTCTGGCCCGAGGAAGACTTCATCAACTGGCTCCACGAGCACTACGGGACGTCAAGCTCCCTGACCTGGGCCGCCGAGATCGAGCGGCACACGCCAGCCGACTCCACGCCGGTCGATGAGTTCTTCCGGCTCCTGGACCACTTCCAGCGCGACATCACCAGGAAACCAGCCTCGCATGACACGTGGGATCGGCTCCCTGGCATCGAGTACATGAGCAACACGGTGGTGACCCTCTTCTGGCGACGCCGCGTCCTCGCCGAGGCTGTCCGGCGACTTGAGAACCGCGGATTCTGCGTCGTCCATCTCGAAGCGCATGCATGGACGACGGAACGTGACATGCACCAAGCTGTCGCCGCAGCACTGCAGTTCCCCGACTACTACGGCCACAACCTGGACGCCCTCAACGACTGCCTCGGAGACGTCGCCTGCTTCGGGCCCTACGAGGAGACCGCCGAGGGAATCGGACTCGTACTGTCCCTCACCGACTACGACCGCTTCGCCGCCGCATCCCCCAGCACGGCCCAGATCGTGCTGGACATCATTGCGGAACAGGCCCGTCGAGCGGCGGTAGTCCAGCGACGCTTCTTCGCCCTAGTCCACAGCAACGACCCCGGCATCCGGTTCGAGCCGGTGGGAGCCATCCCCGTCATGTGGAACAGCGACGAATGGGCCGACTCCAGCCGCCGTTGAGAACCCAGCCCGGGAAGCAACTCGCGGCGGGGGCGTCTGTCACGCCGCCGTGGACCTCCAGGCTTCGGTGACGCATCCCTCTTCCCAGTGCCACCACTCCTTGGCCGCACCGTGCTCCAAGAGCCTGCGAAGCTGCCGAAGATCGGCATCCGGCGGCACGTCCAGTGCGACCATCCGGAACTGCTCGATGCCCTCGCCGGTCGCACCGAGGCGGTGAAAGACGTCCAGCACGCTCTGCCGGGCCGCGGCAGAGCCACCGTCCTTGAGAACGATCAGCCGGATGGTGCAGTTCTGCGACGCCTGAACGGTCTCTCCGGCCCAACGGACGCCGCCTTCGTCGAGCTCCACGCGGATGATGTCGTCGCTGGCGACTCCGCGGACGAACCATGGGGTGTTGTCCAAGCGGACTGTTCCGTCACCGAGATCGGTCGCCCACAGGCTCTCCACGCTCGCCGGCGGCCAGCCGTCCTCGTCCACGTCCATACGGAAGTGGACCTTTACATGGTTATCAGTCACGCTCGTCACGGCACCATCATCCTCATTGTCAGCGCCTCGAACTAGCCTCCGCTCGTGACCCCTGAGCTGCTGACCTCTCTCGCTGTCCCGCTCCCTGCGGGCCGGTTGATCACATCCGATGAAGGAGGCGGGGCGGTACAGCCACTGTGGCTGAGTGACTCCCCGGCTTCCGCCGAACTGTGGGCGCGGCTGCTCGCCGAGCACAACACCTCAGGACTGTGGCCACTGCTTCTTGACGCCCACGACCCAGGCGACGCCGAATTCCGCCCCTGGGCGTCCGGCGAATTGTTCCCGGAACGCATGAGCGCACCCCAAGCGCACAGCCCGGCCGAACTCCTGGCGCAGTGGTGGAGCGCGTACGCGGAGACCGACGAGGACGACAACTTGCTGCCGCCGGGCGAACGACTTGCTGTCACCGCGCCGTTCGGACAGGCCTGGCCGGGTCCGCTCGTCAGCGATGACCTCGTGACTTGTTCCGAGGAGATGGCCGCGGAGTACGCAGAGGTCTTTGCCGACCAGCGCCCCCAGGCGCGTCTCGGACTCGTTGCCGCTGCCTGCGGCTCGGACGCGCTGACGGCTGCCGGCTGGGGCGGACCGGTCAACTACCACAACGACACGGCCAAGTTTTCGGCCGTCGTGGGCGACTGGGAACGCCGCTTCGGCGTGCGCGTCGTAGCCGTCGGCTTCGACAGTCTCCACCTCAGCGTCGCAGCACCCCCCACGAACACGCAGGGCGCCCTCCGGGTCGCTGCCGAACACTTCGCCTTCTGCCCGGACAACATCTGGCAGAGCTCCCACCCCTACACGCTCGCTGCCTATGCGGAACGCCTAGTCGGCGTGAACAGCTGGGACTTTTGGTGGGACTGACCGTTGGTGCAAGGGCCGTCATGAGGCGTCGGCGTAGGCGAGATGGGTGCCGCAAGTGGTGCAGCGGAAGAGCATCGCGCTGGCGCCTTCGCCGAGGTGGGTGAGGAACTGCTCGAGTCGGGCTGCGTCATGCCAGCCACCGAGGCGCAGGTCTTGTCTGAGTTGGTCGAGAGTCTCCGGGTGGGCTACCAGTTCGCTGTAGCCGACCTCCTGGGCGGTGTAGAAGGACGCGGTGTAGATCCACCCGGTCCATGCGCTCGGCGAGTTCGTCCCGGATCTCCGCCGCCTGCTCCACCGGGACCAGGTACTTCAGCTCGAACCGGTTGAACGCGTGCAGCCTGCTCGCCACGTGCAACGGCTCTTCGCTCCCCGCGGTGTTCTCCGCGGTTTTGGCTGCCCGGCCCTGATCAGCCGAACCTCTGCGCGCTGCGGTTGCCTTCGGCAGGAACACCCTGCGCCTCCTTCATCGTGCTTCGCGGACCAACGGGCCACGAGCAGGCAACCAACGGCGCATGAGAAGCCGCTGAAGATTCCGGGTGCATTACAGGAGACTTCTACGTGTATTCGAGGTGAACACAGGGTGTCTGTGGAGATGAAGCTCAGGTCAAGCGGTGATCATGGCGCGCTGAGAGTACGGTCGGCAGACCAGTCACGCTGGGAAGGCTGGAGGCCCGACCCCTACCCACCGAGGGCGTGGTGCTCGCCCGAGTAGTGGCCACCACCCATGTACGCGAGGCCTGTCCGGAGTTGGACCGAGCAGAGCGAGAGCCGCCTCCACGACGTCCCGGGAGAACCAGCCCATGGCTGCCACGAAGCGTGGCCGCTGGTCCCTCCCGGCACGTCGTGGGACCAGGATTCCTTGTCATCTGAGCGTCGCGGCTGTGCCTCTGACGTCGTCACTCGGCCCCGGGGCACCCGGCTGCGCCACCACACCAGCTCAACCACCTCTTTCACTCGCATCGTGGAGGCAGTGCCGGTCACCGCGTTCGGTCCCTCGGCACCGCCGACATGGGCCGCACACGAAGGACCGTCCTGCCTGGCACCGTGCATGCCAGGTGGGGACGACGCCGTCAGAGTAGCCCGCCCGAAGGTGACGGATACGGCCCAACGTACGCGCGGGATTCATCACTCGCTGCAGCAGGCGTGTCGTGCCTCCTCCACGTAGGTGTGTCCGTGCCACCAGAACACGTCGTTGGCCGGGTGTTCGGGTACGGGAGGCAGCACGGTGCCGCCCCCGTCCGGCTTCCGGAAGCCGGACGCCGCGGCCTCGGCGAACGGCCGCATCAGGGAGTCGACGGTGTGCGCGATGCCCGACACCAGGACCTGCTCGACGTTGGCGGCGTCCTTGATGTCGGTGAGTGGGTCACCGTCGACGACGGCGAAGTCGGCGTACATGCCGGGGGCGATCCGGCCGAGGTCCTCGTGCAGGGTCTCGCCCGCCAGGCTGGTCGCGGTCGTCAGCGCCTCGTACGGGGTGAACCCGTAGGTGACCATGGCACGCAGGTTCATGTGCAGGCTGACTGCCGCGTGGTCGATCGGGGCGTCGGTGCCGGCGACGACCCGGCCTCCCCGGCGGAAGAGGTCGAGGGCCTGGCGGACCTGCGCCCGGAGGTTCTCCCGCCGCGCGGTCTGGTCGGTCCGGCCCGCGGCGTCGGCGCTCTCCCGGAGGGCGGCCAACCGCCACGGCGGATTGAGCGTCCGTACTCGACGGTCCTCGACCAGGGACTTGTCCTCCCGGTACAACGTGGTCGAACCGAAGAGGGTCGGTGTGCGGGCCATGTCGGAGGCCACGAAGAGGTCGGTGACGTCCGAGTACCCCGTTCCGAGCGGTGTCACGGTGCGCGAGTAGCCGAAGCGGTTGGTCGCGCCCGTGTGTTCCATCCCGTCGCCGCCGAGGGCCGTGGCCGGGTAGTGGTAGTGCGAGGTGACGGGGATGCCGACGCCGTGCGCGAAGGCGATCACCCGCTTGTGCCAGGCCACCGGCAGGCGGACGTAGCACTTCATGAGGTCGTACTCCAGGCTTCTGGCGCGCTCCAGTTCCAGCCTCAGTTGGGCGTCGCTGAACGTGGGGCGCATGAAGTTGTAGTAGATGCGCGGCCCGTCGACCGCCTCGCCCGTCGCGAAGTACCTGGGCGCGATCCGGGCGCCGGACCGGGTGGCCTCGCGCTCCTCGACCATGTGGTAGGCGGGGCTCCCCGGGGACCTCGTGGTGGTCACGCCCAGGGAGAGCCAGAGCCGTCCCTGCCGGTCGCCGTAGGCGTAGCCCTGCATCTCCCGGTGGTGGTGCATGTCGACGAGTCCGGGCATCACCAGCCGGTCGCGCGCGTCGATGCGCTTGCCCGCCCGGCCGTCGGCGTGCGGCTCCACGGCCCTGATCCGGTGCCCTTCGACGACGATGTCGACGTCGCGCCGGATCTCCCGGCGCACTCCGTCCCACATCCGGCCCGCGTGGACGACGGTGCGCGCCGGTGGCCGCACGGCGGTCCAGGTCAGCGGCACGGCGACCGTACGAGGACGCCCGCCCTGCGCCGGTACGAGGCGGAGCCTGCCGTTGTTGAGGTAGAGGAGGTGCTTCGAGTCGCCGCTCCAGGACGGGGCGTCGGTCACCTCGTCGGTGAGCTGCCGGGGCTCACCGACCGGCGTTCCGTCCGCGGCGACGTCCACGGTGTACAGGACGCTGGCGACCGCGAACGCCATGCGCCTGCCGTCGGGGGACCAGACCGGTCCGTCGTCTCCCCGGGTCTGGATCGAGCGGCCGGGCACGGCCTCGACGTATCTGCCCCGCCCGGTGGCCCTGTCGACGAGCAGGATCTGGCTCAGCCCTTCGCGGAACCTGGCCGAGTACGGCTTCACCGCCGCCAGGGCGATCGTCCTGCCGTCGGGCGACCAGGTGGGTCTTCCGGGTTCGAAGGTCGCGGTGAAGACCCGACGCACGTCGCCGCTCGCCGCGTCGGCCGTCCACAGGGCGCCGTCCTGGTCCAGGAAGGCGAGCTCCTTTCCGTCGGGCGACCAGGCCGCCGAGACCGCCGCCCTGGTACCGAGGTCGGTCAGTTGCCGGTCCCGGCCCGTGTCGAGGTCCCTGATCCAGATGTCGAGCGTCCCGCCGCGGTCCGTGGAGTAGGCCAGCAGCCTCCCGTCGGGCGACCAGGCGGGGTCGCACTTCCACCAGTGGTCGCGGGTCAACGGCCGTGGCGCGCGGCCGATCCTCATGACGTAGATGTCGTTGAGCGCGCGGAAGGCGACGTGCTCCCCGTCGGGGGACAGCACCGGGCTGCCGATGCCGCGCACCGGCCGCGGCCCGGTGCTCTCGAAGTCGGACCGGCGTCTGGTGTACTTCGGTCTGCGGGTCGTCACGGCGGCGGAGAAACCGATGGTCCGGGTACCGGGGTCATGTACGGACCGCACGTGGATGCGGCCGTCCGCGGTGTAGAGGAAGCGTTCGCGATCCAGCCACGACACCCGGAAGGGGAAGGTCTCCTGGTCCTCCACCAGGGGCGTGTCACCGGTCATCAGCCGGCACCGCCCGTCGTGGGTCAGGTGGTGGACCAGCCCGGCACCGTCCGGGGTCCATTCCGGCTGGTGGATCACCTGGCCCGCGGGCACGGTGAGACGGGTGCCGCGTCGGCCGGTGGTGCGGTCCACGACCTCGATACGGGTGTTGTCCACGACGAAGGCCACCTGGTTGCCGTCCGGCGACCAGGCCGGCTCGTACTCCTCGCCCGAGCCGTCGGCGAGCACGTCGATCCGTCCGCTGCCGACGTCGTACGTCTGGATCGCGTAACTGCCCGACGCGTCGCCCGAGAAGACGATCGTGCGCCCGTCCGGCGACCAGCGGGGCTCGCGGTGGTCGAAGGGGCCCTCGGTCAACCGGCGCAGTCCACTGCCGTCGGGCCGTACGGTCCAGAGGTCGAAGACGCCGTCACGGTAGGACTGGAAGACCAGCCGGCTGCCGTCCGGCGACCAGTCGGGCTGCGCGATGTCGAACAGGTCGCTGGTCAGCCGCCGCGCGGCCCCGCCGGATGCCGGCATCACCCACAGCACCCCCAGCAGGTCGTGGGCGATCCACCGGCCGTCGGGCGAGACCCGTGCCCCGAACGTGGTGCCCGTGCCCAGCCGCAGGTCGCCCGTACCGCCGGTGCGGGGACCGGCCGCGACGGCGCTCGGCCCGGCCAAGGAGGTCAGCGCCACCGCGGCGCCGGCGCCGGCCAGGAACCCGCGCCGGGACACCGGTGACGTCCTCGCCCGTGGGCCGGACTCGGCCTCTTCCGGTGATGCCTCGGAAAACGCTTCGCTCACAGCACGTCCCTTCAGCCGTACGGGGCCCCGCCATCGGACGCCTCCGCATCCTTCATGAGTTGCCATGCCCAGTCGCGGGGTTTACGAAGTCCTGCTTTTTGTCGCTGAGTCCGGCACGAGGTTCGCGGCCTCCTGACTGATGGTTGCGAGCGGCGGTTGGCACGGAGTTCCAGCGAAGTTAGAACGTCACGCGGTGGTCCGGTAGGCGTGCTCTCTGAATCACGTCATAAGCGACGTGTATGAGCGGCGCAAGCCCCGTCGGGGGCACGCGGCCTGAGGCCGCAAGCCCCCGACGGCGCTCCAGTCAGCAGCAGCGGCCCTGCGGGTTCGCTTCGCGGTGGAACGACCGGCGGTTCTCGTACTCCCGCCGGGTGGGCACCGGTTCGCCGGGGTGTTGCTCCCGGTGCCGTCTGCAGTGGCGTTCGTAGTCGGCGGTGCCCGAGATCTCCCGCAGGTACCAGCGGATGCCTCGTAGGAGCCGGGCCAGCGGGCCGGAAAACGACGTCCCGGTCATACGCCGTCCGTTGGTCCGGCCTGTGCGCCGACCGGCGTCTCGGACCGGGGGGCCGGGACGGTGATGGCGGACTCGACGTAGGCGGCCTCCGTGGTGGGCAGCGGCTGCGGTGAGCGCACGGCGCGGAGGCAGACCGACGCGGCGTGCACGACCACGAGGGCGACCATGACGAGGAAGGCGGCCATGATGACGCCGTCCACGGTCGAGTTGAGGACCACGGTCTCCATGTCGTCGAGCGACTTGGCCGGGGCGAGGATCTTGCCTTCGTCGAGCGCGTCCGCGTACAGGTCCCGCTGGGCGAAGAAGCCGATCTTCGGGTCGGAGTCGAAGATCTTCTGCCAGCCCGCCATGAAGGTGACGGCCAGGTCCCAGACCAGGGGGATGCCCGTGACCCAGGCCCAGCGCAGCTTGCCCGTCTTGATGAGCAGCATGGTGCACAGGGCGAGGGCGATGGCGGCGAGGAGCTGGTTGGCGATGCCGAACAGCGGGAAGAGCTGGTTGATCCCGCCGAGGGGGTCGGTGGCGCCGACGTAGAGGAAGTAGCCCCACAGGGCGACCATGACGGCGCTGGTGATCCAGATGCCCGGCTTCCAGGAGACCCGGCCGATGGGCTTCCAGACGTTGCCGAGCATGTCCTGGAGCATGAAGCGGCCGACCCGGGTACCGGCGTCCACGGTGGTGAGGATGAACAGCGCCTCGAACATGATGGCGAAGTGGTACCAGAACGCCTTCATGCCGGCGCCGCCGAAAAATCCGGAGAAGATCTCCGACATGCCGAGGGCGAGGGTGGGAGCCCCTCCGGTGCGGGAGATGAGGCTCTGTTCCTCCACGGACCGGGCGGCCGCCGCCAGGTCGTCCGGGCTGATGGTGAAGCCGAGGTTCGCCACCGCCTGGGACGCGCTGTCCACCGTGGTGCCCAGCAGGCCCGCGGGTGCGTTCATCGCGTAGTACAGGCCGGGGTCGAGCACGGAGGCCGCGATGAGGGCCATGACGGCGACGAAGGATTCCATGAGCATCGCGCCGTAGCCGATGAGACGGACGTGCGACTCCTTCTGGATGAGCTTGGGGGTGGTACCGGAGGCCACGAGGGCGTGGAAGCCGGACAGGGCACCGCAGGCGATGGTGATGAACAGGAAGGGGAACAGCGCGCCGGCGAAGACCGGTCCGGTGCCGGTGGAGGCGAACTGGCTCACCGCGTCGTTCTTCAGCAGCGGCGCACTGAACACCACGCCGATGGCGAGCAGCACGATCGTGCCGACCTTCATGAAGGTGGACAGGTAGTCGCGGGGTGCCAGCAGCATCCACACGGGCAGGACCGAGGCGACGAAGCCGTAGGCGATCAGGCAGAAGACCAGCGTGGTCGGTGCCCACGTGAAGGCACCGGCGAGCGAGGAGTTCTCGACCCATCCACCGCCGACGATGGCCAGGAGCAGGAGGGCGACGCCGATCAGGCTGGTCTCAAGGACCCGCCCGGGGCGCAGGTACCGCATGTAGAAGCCCATGAACAGGGCGATGGGGATGGTCATGGTCACCGAGAAGGTGCCCCAGGGGGACTCCGCCAGAGCGTTGACGACCACGAGGGCCAACACCGCGAGGATGATGACCATGATGGCGAGGACGGCGATCAGCGCGGCGATCCCGCCGACCCTGCCGATCTCGTCGCGTGCCATCTGCCCGAGGCTCTTGCCGTCGCGCCGCATGGAGATGAACAGGACGACCATGTCCTGGACGGCGCCGGCGAAGATCACGCCGACGACGATCCAGATGGTGCCCGGAAGGTAACCCATCTGTGCCGCCATCACCGGGCCGACGAGCGGGCCGGCACCCGCGATGGCGGCGAAGTGATGGCCGAACAGGATCCGTCGGTCGGTGGGCTGGAAGTCGATGCCGTCGTCGAGCCGCTCGGCCGGCGTGGCCCTCTTGTCGTCGAGTTCGAGAACCCGGCGGGCGATGAAGCGCGAGTAGAAGCGGTAGGCGATCGCGTACGAGCCGAGGGCAGCGGCGACCAGCCAGATCGCGGAGACGTCCTCTCCCCGGGAGAGGGCGACCACGCCCCAGGCGGCGGCGCCCACCAGGGCCACGCCCGTCCATATCAGCATCGATTTCACTGGTGGCCGCGCGCTGCGGGCGCCGTTGACGGACACAGTTGCTCCAAGTGGTCGAGGGTGTTGGTACGTCTCGGAAAAGGCGTTGTGCCGGCGGAAGGCGGGCTGCCTCACCTGCGGGTGGGCCACGGTGCGCCGGCGTTCGGGCAGGTGAGGACCACCGATGCGCGCGTGAACGACTTCGCGTCGATGGGCTGTTCATTGGCTGGAATCGGTGGTTCACTCCTCAGCGGTCAGGGTCGATCTCGCTCGACGCTGATGGCTTCCGGCCTGACGACGGCCTCCTGGCACGGGGTTCGCGTCCGGTAGTTGCTCGGTGACCCGGGAGGGTTTACCGCGCGACTCGGCCGAGTTCCTTCTGGCGGTACAGATCGCCGTCCCAGAAACGGAACCGGCCGCGCTCCGGACTGACATCGCGTCACTTCGAGCGTGGAGGAGCCATGAACAGCCCTGGCGCTGTGATCACATGTTCGACCGTCGTACTCGTCGGGTCCGCGGTCGCCCTGCGGAGTGCCCGCCCGAGGTCGAAAGGCCCCGGTGCCCGGACGGAGCTCGAGGACTGGGCACTGGCCGGCCGCGGGCAGGGCAGCGGACTTCTCTGGTGTCTCCTCGGCGGCACCGTGTACACGGCGTACACCTTTACCGCCGTGCCGGGGGCCGTCTTCACCTCTGGCGGCATCGGCTTCTACGCCCTGCCCTACACGATGATCATCTGCGCGATCGGCTTCGTCCTGCTGCCCCGGCTGGCAGCGACGGCACGCGCGCACGGACACGTCACCGTCGCCGACTTCGTACGGGTGCGCTACGGATCGTCGCTCCTCGCGCTGGCGGTCGCGCTGACCGGCATCTTCGCGCTGATGCCGTACATCGCACTCCAACTGCTCGGCCTGCGTGCGGTCCTCAGTGTGCTGGGCATGCGCCAGGACGGACTCATGGGCGACGCCGCGCTCACCGCGGTGTTCGCCGTACTCGCCGTTTCCAC
The DNA here is from genome assembly GCF_027947575.1 of Streptomyces rubrogriseus. Classification (NCBI taxonomy): domain Bacteria; kingdom Bacillati; phylum Actinomycetota; class Actinomycetes; order Kitasatosporales; family Streptomycetaceae; genus Streptomyces; species Streptomyces rubrogriseus. The sequence continues at coordinate 4,572,272 of NZ_CP116256.1, forward strand.
CTACCGCTACGGGCTGCGGGCCCCGACGCTCGTCTCGGTCGTCAAGGCGGGACTGGTCGTCGGCGCGACCGTGGCTGTCGCAGGTCTCGTGATGACGGGTCTCGGGTCGCCGGCTGATCTCTTCGCCCGGGCCGACGCCGCGTTCGCGGCGCAGGACGGCACTGCCTCACTCGTACCCGATCCCTCGCTGGCGCCTGCGTACGTCTCCCTCGCCGTCGGATCGGCGCTGGCGCTCTTCGCCTTTCCGCACGTTCTCCAGGTCGCCTTCTCCGCCCGCTCGGGCGACGTACTGCGCAGGACGTCCGTCACGCTCTTCGGATGGACGGCGATGCTCGGCCTGTTCGCGCTCTTCGGCATCGCGGCACTGGCGGCGGGTGTGAGTCCTCCACCTGGACGCAGTGAACTCGCGGTACCGCTGCTCGTGCTCGATCTCGCTCCCGGGTGGGCGGCGGGGCTGATCCTGGGCGCGATCGTCGTGGCGGCGCTCGTGCCGGCCGCGGTCATGTCCATCGGCGCTGCGACCCTCTTCGCGAGGAACGTCTACCTGGAGTTCGTCAACCCGACGGCCACCGTCGTGCAGGTGACCCGGATGGCCCGGCTGATGTCGCTCGTCGTCAAGGTGGGTGCGTTGGTCTTCGCCCTGGGCGTGCGTGACCAGGCCGCCATCAACCTGCACCTGCTGGGAGCGGTGTGGGTCCTTCAGATCCTGCCCTCGATAGTGCTGGGCCTGCTGCACCGCACACCGCACCGCGTCTCCCTGCTCGCGGGCTGGATGTCCGGCATGGTGGTCGGCACCGCGCTGGTGAGCCGGGGCGGGTTCTCCTCCCTCGTGCGGATCTCGTTCGGCCCCTTGGACGTACAGGTGTACGCGGGGGTTGTCGGCCTGGTCGTCAATCTCCTGGTGGTCGCGCTGGCGAGTCCCCTGCTGGACCGCCTCGGTGTGCCACGCGGGCTGTCGGGTCTGCTGAGACCTGCCGACGGTGCGGTGCGTCGGAACGGGGTGGCCCGGTGAGGCAGACGGACAAGCCCTGGCGTCGTACGGAGGGGCGCACGACCGTACTCGGGGAGCGGGCGTCCGGCCTCTCGGACACCGCTGACGCTTCCGAGCTCCCGGCGGATCCGGAACCCGGCGTCGACCTGCGTGACGTCGAGCGGGAGACCGCGATGATCCGGCTGTTCGACGGCCATCACGCCCAGCTGGTGCGGCTGGCCGTACTGCTGGGAGCCGACCAGGACGCCGAGGACGTCGTGGCGGAGGCGTTCTGTGTGCTGCACAGCCGTTGGTACAGACTCCGTGCGCCGGAGTCCGCGGCCGCGTACCTTCGTTCTGTGGTGTGCAACCTCGTCCGGATGCGGATACGGCGACTCCAGGTCTCCCGCCGTCATGCGGACGTGCAGCTCGACCCCATCGCCTCCGCCGAGTCGACGGCGATGCTGCACGAGGACCAACGGCAGGTGGTCGACGCCCTGAAGGGGCTGCCCACGCGGCAGAGGGAGGCTCTGGTGCTGCGGTACTGGATGGATCTCAAGGAACGGGAGATCGCCGAGGCGATGGGGATCAGTACGGGCGCGGTGAAGTCGCACATCTCCCGTGGCATGCATGCGCTTTCGCGTGCCATGGGGACACGCCGATGAGTGTTGACGACCCCGAGTCACGGCTTCGCGAGACCCTCGACTCGCTCGCCTCCACGGTGGTGCCCTCCCCGGACACGTATGCCCGGGCGCGCAGGGAGTGGCAGCGCCGGGACCGGAGGCGGCGGCTGGTCATGCTGGCGCTCGCGGTGCTGATCGTGGCCGTTGCCGACGTCGTGGGGCTGTGGGCGCTGAACTCCCTCAGTGGTCCCGAGCCGGCGCCGCGCCACGAGCGGATCGACGTGATCGTCCAGCCCTGAGGTCAGGACGCGGGTGTCCGGACGCCCCCAGTGCGTACATGCCGGAAGGCCGCGGACAACGTCCGCGGCCCTTGGCTTGTGCTACGGGCTCAGCTCATGGTGCGGGACAACCGCCACAGGGCGTCAACCACCCGCTTCACGTCCTCCTCCTGGTGGAACAGGTGCGTGGAGATGCGGACCGCCTGGTGTGCCTTGGCCGATCCGGCGACCGGGAAGTCGCTGGTGCGGATCACGATGCCGTACTCGTCCTTCAGCCGGGCCACCAGCGTCTCCGTCTTCTTCGCGTCGTGCACGTCCCGCGGGTCACGGAACGGCGCGAAGGAAGTGAGCCCGCACACCAGGCGCGGGTCGTCCTTCGGCGAGTACAGGGCGCGAACGCCCCATCGCTCGGCGATCAGGTCCTTGGCGTAGGCGGAGAGCTGGAGGACGTGGTCCTGGATCCGGGCCCGTCCGATGCGGTCCCAGACCTCGCAGACGTTGCGCACACCACTCATGATCGCCAGGCTGCTGTTGCCCACGCTCTGGAGGGTGGCGGCGATGTCGTAGCTCGCCGTCGGTCCCGACGAGCGCGGCGGCAGTCCTCCCTCGGCCGGGTAGCCGCTGGAGACCACGGGCCAGAACTCGGGCAGGGGGTTGGGGTTGTGGCGGGGCAGCACCTTGTTGCGGATGTAGAGGACGCCGGTACCGCCCGGTCCGCACTGCCACTTGGCCGCGGAACCAGCGAGGAAGTCCACGCCGAGTTCGTGGAAGTCGTACGCCATCATGCCGGGTATGTGGGCGCCGTCGACGACGCTGATCAGGCCGTGGTCCTGGGCGAGCCTGGCCAGCATGGCGATGGGCAGCATCGTGCCCGTCTTGTAGGTGGGGGCGGAGAACACCAGGGCCTTGGTCCGCGAGGTGATGGCGCGGCGGAAGAGGTCGACGTAGTCCTCGGCCCGTTGGTCGTTGCCGACCGGCAGGGCCACCCGCTTGAGCACGACCCCGTACCGGTCCCGCGCCAGTGCGAGCGGCACGTTGCCGCCGGAGTGTTCGTGGTTGGTGGTGAGGAGCTCGTCGCCCTCCTTCAGCGCGAGCCCGGCCAGGATCTTAGACATGCCGTCGCTGGTGTTGTGCGTGATGACGACCTCGTCGGGATCGCACCCGTATCCGCGTGCGGCCACGGCTCGCACGTCGGCGAAGTCGCTGTAGGAGGACGTCGCCTTGACGGCCACCTCGCGGTGCACCCGGTCGACGGTGTCGAGCACCTCGCGCGGGGGCGACCCGACAGTGCCGACGTTCATGAACAGGACTTTTTTGTCCAGGACGAACAGCCGCTCGACGGCCTTCCAGTATCCCGGCGAAGAAGGAGGCGGCAGGGCGGCGGACGTCGCGCTCTCGGCGGCCGCGACCGGGGCGGCTCCGACCGTCCCGATACCGACGGAGGCGGCACCCGCGCCCAGCAGTCCGACGAATCCGCGTCGTGAGACCCCACTGCCCTCACGGGCACCCGATGATGTCAGGGGCATGTCATTCTCCTTTCGGTGGTGGCTCATCGGACGGCGATCGCCGAGATCTCGACCTTCGCGTCACGCGGCAGTCGTGCCACTTCGACAGTGGCCCGCGCGGGCGGGACGGAAGAGCCGAAGAACTCGGCGTACGCGGTGTTGAAGCGGTCGAAGTCGTCGAGGTCGGCCAGGTAGACCGTGGTGCTGACGACGTGCTTCAGCGTCAGCCGGTCAGCCTTCAGCACCGCCTGGACACTGCGCGCGGCCCTGCGTGTCTGTTCCTCGATGGTGGCATCGGAGGGAATCTCACCGGTTGCGGGGTCGATCGGGAGCTGCCCGGAGACGAACACGAGGTGCCCGGCCGAGACACCCTGCGAGTAGGGCCCGATGGCCGCGGGCGCGTCCGGCGTGGAAATGGCCCGGTGCCGTCCATGGTGATCGGTGCCCGCGGACGCCCCGCCGGCGCCGGCGACGAGCGCGACGACCGCGCCCAGGGCGAGCAGCACCCGCCGGGACCTGCGGAGGCCGGCCGCCCGGGGCACGGCACGGGGTGGTGAGTGAGGCGCTGTCGTCACGGAATTCCTCCTGCTCGTCGACACGTACGCCTGGGCGGCGTGGTGCTTGTTGGTTGCGAGGGACGCAGGAAGGTTTACGGGTGTCGCAGGTTTCTCCAGGAGGCGGAGGGCAGTGCACGGGGGCTGCCCTGCGCGGTTGTCGCACCTGCGTGCCGGGCAACGCCACGGCGGGGTGACGGGAGGACCGCTCACCGGTCCCGTGTGTGCTCCGGCCCGGCCGGGTGCCACGGTGCGTCTCGGCGGGTGGCTCGGGCGTCCGCGGCCAGCCGCAGGGCGTAGACCGGCCGCTCGCCGGGGACGGGGCCGAGGTAGGTGTGGCCGGTCATGTGGCACCAGGCGGGCAGGTCGAGCGGCGCCGCCGGGTCGGTGGCGACGACATGGACGACGGTGCCGGGGGGTGCGCCGTCGATCTGTGCGCGCAGGCGGAGCAGGAGGGTGACGCAGAGCAGGCCGGTGCCATCGACGGTCAGGTCGGCTTCGGGGAGCGGTGACGCGGATCTCATCGGCTGTTCGACTTCGGCGCCGTCGCGGGGGCCGACGCGGTTGTCGGAGTTGTCGTCGCTCATGGGCCGCAGGCTACGACCACGTTCGGCTCACCGACGTGCCGGGGCGGATGGGTGACGTCCGCTCGCTCAGGTGGCCGCTGCCGGCGGAGGCAGCTCACGCGACGGCCGCCCGGGCAGGGGCCGGGGATGGACGGCCTGCTTCATCACAATGGTCGAGTTCAGCCCGCGGACGCCCGGCAGGTGGATGAGCACCGATTCGTACAGCCGCTGATAGGACTCCAGGTCCGCGCTGACCACGCGGATCAGGTAGTCGGGTTCACCGAAGAGCCGCTGCGCCTCGATGATCTCCGGAACCTCGGCGAGAGCCGCATCGAACTCGGTGACGGCGTCGGGGCGGCTGAGCGTGGCGAACACCAGCACCTCGAATCCGTATCCCAGGGCTGCGGCGTCGACCACCGCGCGATAGCCACGGATGACCCCGGCCGCCTCCAGTTCCCGGACGCGTCGCTGGCACCTGGACACACTGAGCCGGACCTTCTCGGCCAGATCAGTGAGCGTGATCCGCCCCTCCGACTGAAGCAGCGCAACAATTTTGCGGTCAGTGACATCCATGCGCTAGATCTTAGCTATCAGGCGACAGAGAAGGGCAAAGTTCACGAACACTTTGCCCTTTGTCGTAGCTAGCATCCAGCCATGGCAACCGACACGACCTCCCCCCTCGACCGAGCACGACAGGATGCCTCCGCAGTCGGCTCCGGTTCGATCTTCGACACCGTCGTCGACCGCAGGAACAGCAACTCGATGAAGTGGGCCTACGCCCACGATCTCCTGACCGCCGACGAGGCCGCTGCCGATCCGCTGCCCATGTGGGTCGCCGACACCGACTTCAGGGCCCCCCGAGCCGTCATCGACGCACTCCACCAAGCCGTGGGCCACGGCGTCTTCGGCTACCCCGGCGGCGCGACCGACAGCTACCTCGACGCGGTCACCGGCTGGCAGGCCAAGCGGTTCGGCTGGGAGGTCCCCAAGGAGTGGGTGATGCAGACCGCCGGCATCATCACCACACTGAAGACGGCGGTGCAGGCGTTCTCCGCGCCCGGTGACTCGGTCCTGATCCAGCCACCGGTCTACGCCCACTTCCACGACGACATCCTGCTCAACGGCCGCCACCTGGCGTTCGCGCCGCTCGTGCGGACCGACGGCGGATACCGTTTCGACGCCCGGACGTTCGAGGCCGCCATCCGGCCCGACACCAAGCTGTTCATCCTCAGCCACCCCCACAACCCCACCGGGAACGTGTGGAGCGAGGACGAACTGCGGACCATGGGCGAGATCTGCGCCCGCCACGGTGTCCTGGTCGTCTCCGACGAGATCCATCAGGACCTCGTCATGAACCCGGACCGCAAGCACATCCCGTTCGCCTCGCTCGGCGAGGAATTCGCACGCAACAGCATCACCTGCACCGCCCCCAGCAAGACGTTCAACCTCCCGGGCCTGCAGAGTGCCAACGTCTTCGTACCCGACCCAAGGCTGCGCGCGGAACTGGCCCGCCAGTACGACCGCAACATGTTCCCGCTGGTCAACGTGCTCGGCATGGTCGCCGCCGAGGCCGCCTACGCGCACGGCGAGCCCTGGCTGGAGGAGATGCTCACCTACCTGCGCGGCAACCACGCCCACTTCGCCCAGTCGGTCAACTCCGCCACGACCAAGGTGCGGGTTCTGCCGGCCGACTCCCTCTACCTGGCTTGGATGGACTGCCGGGAACTGGGGATGGACGCCGCGTCGCTCGACAAGTTCATGCTCACCAAGGCACGGCTGTGGCTGGACAAGGGACAGAAGTTCGGCATTGAGGGCCACGGCTACATGCGGGTCAACCTGGGCTGTCCCCGCTCCACGGTCGACGAGGCCATCGACCGGCTGCTGACGGCCGTCGAAAACCTCTGAACACCGCACGGACAGCGAACACAGCCCCCACCGGAGGACACGCATGATATCCGCCGTCGAAACCCGCCTTGCCGAACTCGGCGTGCCACTGCCGCAGCCGGCCCGGTCGGTGGCCAACTACCTGCCCTGGACCCGGTCGGGCAACCTGCTGCGCACCTCCGGACAACTCCCGCTGCGGAACGGCGCGCTGATCGCCACCGGACTGCTCGGACAGAACCTGGACGTCGCCACCGGACAGCTCGCCGCCCGCTGGTGCGCGGCCAACGTCCTGGCCCAGGCCAAGGCAGCCCTGGGCGACCTCGGCCAGATCCGCCAGTTGCTGAAGATCACCGTGTTCGTCGCCGGCGTTCCCGAGTTCGCCGAACACCACCTGGTCGCCAACGGGGCCTCCGACCTGTTCGTCGAGGCGCTGGGCGAGGCGGGCAAGCACGCCCGTTCCGCCGTCGGAGTCGCCGCCCTGCCGATGCGGGCCCCGGTAGAGATCGAAGCAATCATCGCCACCGTCTGACACAACCCCCGCGCACCCGCACTCCTTACGCGCCCGTGGCCGGCCACGGGCGCGCGCCGCAGCGCCCTCGCTGCGGCTTTCGCGTACCTGCACGTCCCTTCGTCAGAGCACCACCCTTTTCCTCCAGGGAGCAGTGACATGACCGCAAGAGCCGCGAAGGACTACGAAAAAGAAGAGCTCAAACGGGACCTCAAGAGCCGGCACATCCAGATGATCGCCATCGGCGGTTCCATCGGAACCGGCCTGTTCTACGGTTCCGGATCGGCGGTAGCCACCGCCGGCCCCGCCATCATCGTCACCTACGTCGTCGCCTCCGTGGCGATCTACTTCGTGATGCGGGCCCTGGGCGAGATGTCGGTGGCCGAACCGGTGTCCGGGGCCTACATCTCCTACGCCAACCGCTACATCCACCGGTTCGCCGGCTTCCTCAACGGGTGGAACGCGTTCATCTTCCTCCTCGCCACCACCGCAGCCGAACTCAACGCTCTCGGGCACTACGTGCAGTACTGGTTCCCCGCGGTGCCGATCTGGGCGACGGCGGCCGTGGTGGTCACCGTGATGTTCGTCGTCAACGTCGTCGGGGTGAAGTTCTACGGTGAGGCGGAGTTCTGGTTCGCGCTCATCAAAGTGGTGGCGATCATCGCGCTGATCCTCTTCGGCTTCGCCATGGTCGCCTTCGGGGTCGGCAACGGCGGACACGCCATCGGTCTCGGTCATCTCCACGAGCACGGAGGTTTCCTCCCCAACGGCATCAGCGGCGCGTTCCTCGCCATCGTCATGGTCGCCTTCTCCTTCGGCGGCGTGGAGAACCTGGGCATCGCGGCAGGCGAGACCAAGGACGTCGCCACGACCATGCCGAAGGCCGTCAACGCGACCTTCTGGCGACTCATGATCTTCTACGTCGGTGCCATCACCGTCCTGGTCACCGTCTTCCCCTGGACCTCACTGAACGGCTCGGGCAGCCCGTTCGTCACCGTCTTCGCCAGAATCGGCGTACCGGCCGCGGCAACGGTCATGAACGTCGTCGTCATCACCGCCGTCCTCTCCGCCGTGAACTCGGCCGTCTTCACCAACAGCCGCACCTTCTACAACCTCTCGCTCCAGGGCAACGCGCCGAAGCTTCTCGGCACCGTCAACGACAGGAACGTTCCCTCGAAGGCGGTCACGGCGGTGTTCGTGACGATGGCCGCCGGTGTGCTGCTCAATCTGCTGATGCCCGATCAGGTCTTCACGGTCTTCTCGTCCGTCACCGTCTTCGGCCTGATCTGCGCCTGGGGATCGATCGTGGTCAGCCACCTCAGGTTCCGCAGGAGCAAGGTCCTGAGCGGTCAGGCGGACAACATCCGGTACAGGATGCCTCTCTACCCGTACAGCAACTACCTCGCCCTGGTGTTCATAGCCGTCGTCCTCGTCTGCGTCGCGATCCTCCCGGACACCCGGGTTTCGCTGGTCGTCTCCGGCGTCTGGGTACTGGTGGTACTCGCCGCCTACACCTTCTACACCAGGGACCCGAAAGGGAAGTCGGCCGATGACCAACCGGCTCGGGATCCCAGCTCGCCGGGGCCAACGGAGCCGCTCCACCGCGCCGTGCCCGGCGTGGGCCATACAGATCAGTGATGAGGACATTCGGGTTCGTCTCCTACCGGCTCGCGCTGCGGCTCTCTACAGTGGCGGCGGTCCGCCGCCACCAGCCGCGCCGTCCGAGGAGCGCCAAGTCTCCTCGCGCAACCCGAACCCGCAGACCCGACCGCACATGTGGAGGAGAGCCGTGTACGAACTGCAGGCGCTGTTGGACGAGTACGACCGTGCCCGCGGGTACACCGACGAGCTGTGGCGGGACCTCACGCCGGACGAGGTGGTGTGGCGGCCGAGAGAGGACTTCAGCGCCATCGGCTGGCACCTCGGGCACCAGGCCCACGTCGCCCACTTCATGATCCGCAACCTCACGGCAGCCGAGCCCAGCCCGGATCCGGAACTGGACGGGCTCATGGACTCGGCCAACCCGGAGAAGTTCCGCGGCGCTCTCCCGACGGTGGAGCGGCTCGCGGCCTTCCGGGAGACCGTCGCCGAGCGGGTACACGCACGCATCGGTGACATCGCGGCCGGGAGGACCGGCGCGCCCACCCAGATGACCATCGTCGCGACACATCTGCTGACCGCTCTCGTCAACCACGAGTACCAGCACGACCAGTGGATCGGCGAGGTCCGCGCCGAGCACCTCGGGCACGCACTGCCCGGCGACCCGGACTGCGACCATGTGCGCCGTATCGACGGCTACCTGTGCCTGCACCCCTGTACGTGACAGGCGCGGCGGTAGGCGATCGGCACCTTCCGGACGTGACGTGAGGTGATGACAGTTCTTCCCCGGCTCCCTGCGGTGACCGCGGTGACGCGCTCCGCGCGAGCGCGCCGGGGTCTTCTCGCCCTGCTGTCGCTGCTCGTCGTGCTGAGTGCGTGGGCCTGCGGAACACGCACGCTCGACGTCGGCACGGGGGTGTCGAGTCCCAGGACCGTGACCGCCTCGGCGGATGCGGCGGTCCAGGGCCCGGGCGAGGCCACCGATCGGGTGCGACCGGGCTCCGCCCAGTGCGATGCACCCGGCACACCTCCCCCGTGCAGGAAAGTGCTCCTCGCCCAGCCGGACGTACGCCTCCTGGAGACGGCGGAGCCGGTGGCCCGGACGACCGCCCCGGCCGCAACCGGGCTCGACACGATCTCGGCCGACGTGTGCCGAGACGTGGTGACGTCGGGACTCTCCCCGCCGGCGGGACGGGCCGTACCCGACCGAATGCGGATCTAGGCCGGACGCTCGCGCGTTCCCCACGCGCCGCGCGCCGACCGGCCGTCCTTCGGTCACGGCCCGGCGCACGGCCACAGCGCCGTGCGCCTACCGCTGTCCGTCACTCACCCACCGAGCACGAGGTTGTCTCCCGCCATGCCGTCTTCTTCCTCCCCCGCCGCATCCCGCGTCCGCCGACGCAACCGCACACTCGCCGCCACCGCTGCCGGACTGACCGCCGTCGTCGCAGCGGTTCTCGCCCTCACCCTCGACGACGGGCCGTCCGGCACCGCGTCTCAGGACTCCGCCGTCGCCGACACCAGCACGTCCGACGCCCAGTCGAGCGCCTTGCTCGCACTGGCCCGTCGGGACACCGACGACCCGTTGGCCGTGGGGGACGCCGACGCGCCTGTCGTCATGATCGAGTACTCCGACTTCCAGTGCCCCTATTGCGGGAAGTTCGCCCGCGACACCGAACCGGAGCTGATCCGCTCCTACGTCGACGAGGGCGTGCTGCGCATCGAGTGGCGCAACTTCCCGATCTTCGGCGAGGAATCGGAAGCGGCAGCCCGCGCGGCCTGGGCGGCCGGCCAACAGGACAGGTTCTGGGAGTTCCACGACCAGGCGTACAGCAAGACAGGCAAGAAGAACACCGGCGCCTTCTCCACCGACAAGCTGACCGCGATGGCCAAGGCCGCCGGGGTGACTGACCTCGACAAGTGGCGCGCGGACCTGGACTCCGACGCGGCAGACACGGCAATCCGACGGGACCAGAACGAGGGCTACTCCCTCGGCGTGACCAGCACTCCCGCCTTCCTGATCAACGACGTTCCCGTCCTCGGCGCCCAGCCGGTCGGCACTTTCAAGCAGACCATCGAGGCAGCCGCGAAGGCCGCCCGGTGAACGGCGACGCGAGCCTGCTGGCCGCCTTCCTCGGCGGCCTGCTGGCCCTGCTCAGCCCCTGCAGCGCGCTGCTGCTGCCGGCCTTCTTCGCCTACTCCTTCACCAGTCCGGCCAAGCTGCTGCTGCGCACCGGCCTGTTCTATCTCGGCCTGTGCACCACCTTGGTGCCGCTCGGCGTCGCGGGCTCCTTCGCCAGCCGTCTCTTCTACGGCCACCGTGACCTGCTGGTCACCATCGGCGGCTGGACCGTGATCGCGCTGGGAGCGGCACAGATCCTCGGGATCGGATTCGGAGTGCGCCGATTGCAGGAAGCCGCAGGAGCCCGCCGTTCCGGATCGGCCGTCTCCGTCTTCGCCCTCGGCACCGTCTACGGCCTGGCGGGTTTCTGCGCAGGCCCCATCCTCGGCTCCATCCTCACCCTCGCCGCCCTCGGCGGCCGGCCCGCCCACGGCGGCCTGCTGCTCGCGGTCTACGCACTCGGCATGGCAGTCCCCCTGTTCGCCCTGGCGCTGCTCTGGGACCGCTTCGACCTCGGCCACAAACGCTGGCTACGGGGCCGCACCGTGCGGCTGGGACGCTTCTCCTGGCACACCACCTCCCTCGCCGGCGGCATCCTCTTCATGCTTCTCGGCGCGATCTTCCTGCTGTTCGACGGCACGGCGGCCCTCCCCTCCCTGATCAGCGTCGAGACGGAGGCAGGGCTGGAAGAACCCCTCGCACGCCTCGGCGGCGCCGTACCGGACCGCGTCCTCCTGCTCGTCCTGGCCGCGGCCGCGGCGCTCACCGCCGTCGTCCTGCTGGCACGCCGGGACGGCCCCCGGCCGAAATCCCGCTCCGGACCGTCCCGGCACGATCTCTGAACCGTGGCCGGCCACCCCGCACGCCCTTCGCCCTCCCGACACCCACTCAGCCGACTCACCAAGGAGCGCCGACACGTGAGCACGCCACAGGACATAGCCCCGACGCCGTGGCAGGAGCAGGACCGAGTCCGCGCGGTGCAGAAGCGCACGGTCCGGATCCTGTCCGCGGCACAGATCGTCGGCGGGGTCGGAGTGGGCGTCTCGGTGTCCGTCGGTCCCCTGCTCGCGGAGTCCGTGGCCCAGAGCGAGACCTACGCCGGACTGGCGCGCACGGCGACCACGGCGGGCGCCGCCCTGGTCGGCATACCGCTCGCCCTCCTCGCCCAACGGCGCGGTCGCCGGACCTCTCTCGGGGCAGGATGGCTCGTCGCCGCAGCCGGCGGGGGCCTGCTCATCGCCTCGGCGGTGAGCAGGTCGATCCCTCTGCTGATCGTGGGCATGCTGCTGTTCGGCGTCGGCAGCGCCACCAACCAGCAGAGCCGCTACGCGGCCGCGGACCTGGCCGCGCCGCACCGGCGGGCCCATGCGCTGTCCATCGTGCTGTGGTCCACGACCATCGGCTCGGTGATCGGACCCAACCTCGCCGATCCCGGTGCCGCCGTGGCGTCGGCTCTCCACCTACCGCGCCTGGCAGGGGCGTTCGTCCTGGCCACCGTCTGCACGGCGGCGGCATCGGCTCTGCTGTGGGGCCTGATGCGCCCCGACCCGCTCACGCTCTCCCGCCGGTACCAGGACGCCGACGCGCCCGTGGACAAGGACACGGGCATTCCGGCGGCACAAGACGAGACCGGCGGGCAGAAGAAGAAGGACCGGCAGAACGGGACCGTGCGCGCGGGCCTGCGGCACCTTCGCCGCACCCCGCAAGCGGCCTTCGCGTTCGTGACCATCGTCGTGGCCCACACGGTCATGGCCGCGGTCATGACGATGACCCCGGTCGACATGTCGGAGCACGGTCACGGGCTCACCGTGGTCGGCGTCACCATAAGCGGTCATCTGCTGGGCATGTACGCGTTCTCCCCGCTCGTCGGCCGGCTCTCCGACCGGATCGGTCACATGCCGACCATCGTGGCCGGGCAGACGGTCTTCCTGGTGTCCGCCGCACTGTCGGGCATGGGCCACGGCTCGGTCGGCATGATGATGGCAGGGCTGTTCCTCCTGGGACTGGGCTGGTCCTTCAGCCTGGTGGCCGGGTCGGCCATGCTCAGCGAGACCACGCCACTCGCCCTTCTGCCCGGCGTACAGGGCACCACGGACACCTCGATGAACGTCGTCGCGGCCGTGGGCGCCGGCCTCGCCGGGCCTTTGATGGGCTGGGCCGGCTTCGGCGCTCTGAACGCCGTCGCCGCCGTCCTGGTCCTGCCCGTGCTCGCCTTCTGGGCGGTCCTCGTGCGCGCACGCTGAATCGACCACGAGCGTCGGCGGCCGTATGGCGCCGCGTCCGCGGACGACCGCCGCCGGGCCTCCGCCCGGCCCCGTGCGGGCCCGGACGTGGCCGGTGGCCTCGCACGGACGGCGGGGGAAACGGCCGACCCGGGCCCGCGACGGACGGCTTGACGTCTCCAGGTGTGGGGCCCCGTTTACGAGGTGGCCTCGAGCGTCAGCGCGTGGGAGAGCCGACGCACCGTCCTGCCCGCGCCGAAGGAGACGTCGTCGGGACGCAGGCGCGGGTTGCCCGGGTCAGCTCAAGGGGAGCCCGCGGCCGTGCGCGGTCGCGGACAATACGGCACGGGCCGCGCGCTCGCCGGAGTGCAGCGCGCCCTCGATGTGCCCTGCGTATTCGGTGGCCGTCTCGGTCGAGGCCCAGTGCAGTCGGCCGTCGAGGAACGGCCGCTGGTAGAGGTCGTGGCCGAAGAAGGAGTAGTCGCTGAGGGCGTGCACGGAACGCGGGGCCGTCCAGGTCTCTCGGCTCCAGTCCTGCACGTACACGGCCTCGGGTGCGGCGGCGGGCCCGAAGCACGCAACGAGTTGTGCAACCACTGCCGCTTCGAAGCCCGGCCGGACGGTCCGGGCGTGCGCGAAGCCGAACAGCGCCGCGGGACGTCCGTCGACGCCGGACATGTCGTGGATCTCCTGGAGCGGTCCGACTCTGCTGAAGGCCGCGCCCGCGAGCCCGTCCTCGCGCCAGAAGGCGGTGGAGTAGCGGGCGACGACCTTGGCGACGGCCCCCATCCACACCGGAGTGGAGCGGGCCAGGCGGATCAGGTCGTCGGGCAGGGCGCCGGCGAAGTCGATGCGCTCCAGCGCCAGCGCGGGTGGGACGGCCACGACGACCTGCGTGGCGCGGAAGGCCCGCCCCGCTGCGTGGACGTCGACTCCGTCCGCGCCGACGGGACGGATCGCGGTGACGGGCGTGTCCGGCAGTACGGCGCCCGGGGGCAGACTCGACGCGAGTGCCGAGGTGAGACGCTGCGCCCCGGCGGCGAAGCGGTAGGAGGGAACGTCGATCATGTTGCCGGGGTAGCGGTGGACGCCGGACCGGTCGTGCAGGACGGCGTCCCCCGCCAGGTGCTGGTCGAAGACCTCGGCCCCGGTCCGCGCGGCCAGGGCCGCGACGCGCTGCTCCCCCGGCCAGAACCAGGTGGCCCCAAGGTCCAGGACGCCGCCGTCGACGGGCTCGCTGAGCAGTCGGCCACCGACCCTCGTCCGCGCTTCCAGGCACAGGACTCTGTGCCCGGCCTCGTGCAGTACGGTCGCGGCGGTCGTCCCGGCCGCGCCGGCGCCGATCACGATGACGTCATGAGTGCCGCTGTCGAGCATGGCGGATTCCCTTCGGGACGGTGGAGGACCGTCCCGCAGGCTGCCGGCGCGACGGGCGGACGGGAGAGATCCGGTGAGGTCAGAAAACTTGGGACGGGTCCAGCACGATACGGAACCGGGGTGCCGCGGAGCGCAGGCGCGCGACGGCCGCACCCGCTTCCCGCAGCGGCATCCGCTCGATCATGGGCCGGACTCCGTTGGTGACGGCGAAGGCCATGGCCTCCTCCGTGTCCCGCGCGCTGCCGGTCAGGTGCCCGGTCACACTCACGCCCTGACCGACCAGCAAGCCCACCGGGAGACACAGGGCGCCGTCGTCCACGCCCACCAGCGTGAGCCGGCCGTGCGGCCGCAGGCCGGTGACCAGCTCGCCCAGCCTGTCGGTGGTGGAGGCGGTGCAGATGACGTGGTCGACGCCGCCGAGGGCAGCGAGTGCCGCACCGGGGGCCTCTCGGGTGCTGTCGACGTAGTGCCGGGCGCCGAGTTCACGGGCCAGTTCCTCGCGGTCGGCGCCGCGGGCGACCGCAACCGTCTCGTAGCCGAGCTTCGCCGCGAACTGCACGGCGAGGTGTCCCAGCCCGCCCACTCCGAACACGGCGACCCCGCCCCCGGTCCGCGTACCGGCGTTGCGGACGGCGTTGAAGGCGGTCACGCCCGCGCAGCCGAAGACCGCCGCGTCGAAGAGGTCCAGGCCGTCGGGGACGCGCGCCAGTGCGTCGGCCGGCACGATGATGCTCTGTGCCCAGCCGCCCGGGTAGGACAGTCCGGGCACCTTCCGCTCGGGGCAGTGCACGACGTCACCGTCACGGCAGAAGGCGCAGTGCCCGCAGCTTCCGCCGAACCAGCCGACGGCCACGCGTTCCCCGACCGTCCAGCCACGCACCCGGTCGCCCACCTCGGCGATGACGCCGGCGACCTCGTGTCCGGGCGTCACCGGTGTGTCCCGGCCGGCCTTCGGGGCACTGGCCGTGCCGATGTCGGCGTGGCACACGCCACTGGCCTGCACGGACACCCGGACCTGATGTCCTTCCAGCGGGGCGGTGTCGACGGCGGACGCGACCAACGGCCCGTGCGGCTCGGTCACGACCATGGCGACGGTGGGATCCGACACAGTGCACTTCCTGGGGGAACGCGGATGAGTGTTATAAGGGTGAATGATGACGAGGTCATCGGCGGCCCACGGTAACCAGGGGTGAGCCGCAGCGGTAGGCGACTTCAGCGAATGAGGCGATAAGCGATGGCTATGACGGAGCGACTGAACGTCGAAGGTCTCCGCTACGCGCAGGCGGTCGCCGAGACCCGTTCCTTCAGCGCGGCGGCGCGGGCGTACGGCGTCACCCAGCCGGCCCTGTCCAACGGCATCGCGAAACTGGAAGAACGGCTCGGGGGGAAGCTCTTCGACCGCTCCCCTCGCGGCGTGACACAGACCGCCTTCGGCAGCCGCATCCTGCCACTCGTCGAGCGCGCTGTCACCGCCCTGGACGCCGTCACCGCGGAAGCCCGGCGGCTCACGGAACCGGACGACCAGAAGATCCGGATGGGCGTCTCCCCGCTCATCGGCCCGCATCTGGTGGGCCGCGCGTTCGCCGCCGTCCGCGACCTGCCCACGCCCCGCGACCTCGTCCTGCGCGAGGCCAACATGCAGGACCTGCGCGACGGGCTGCAGGCCGGACGACTCGACCTGATCCTGATCCCGGCCGTGACCGCGATGCCGCGCTTCGAGCACCGGGTCATCGATGTCGAGCCCGTCGTCATCGTCGGCACGGCTGCCGACGACGGCACCTCGCTGGAACTGACCGAGGCCGGAAACCAACAGTTCATCCTCGTGCCGGAAGCCTGCGGGCTGACCACGTTCACCACCCAGCTCTTCCATGCGAACGAGGTACCGCTGCACACCTATCCCGGGGAAGCGGCCAGCTACCGGGTCCTGGAGGAATGGGCGGCTCTCGGCCTGGGCTCGGCCATGCTTCCCCAGTCCCGGCTCACTTCCCCGGCCGTCCCGCACCGCCCGCTGCTGAACGCGGGCCGGGAGGTACAGATCTCCTTCGAGGCCGTATGGAGCCCTGACTCGGCCCTGCACACGGACCTCGTCCTGCTCGCCCAGCAGCTCGGCGCCTCCCGGTAGCCATACAGATTGCTTATATGGCGATTCAGCATTCTCCCCTACCGGACGGCATTCCGTCTGCCTAACTTGGCGATGTGCAGCGACGATGTCGCAGCGCACCCGTCGAGCTGGAAAGGCAGACATAATCGTGGCCTATCTTGAGATCACTCTCTCCGTGGACCCGGCCAACCGTCCCGCGGCGGCAGCCGTCTACGAGAAGTACAAGCAGCAGTTCCTGGACGGCGTCTCCGGCGCCACCAGCAAGGAGCTCCTGATCCGGGACGAGGACGTCCAGGTGCTCCACGGCTTCCGGTCGGTCGCGGACGCCCGCGCGTACCTGGACAGCGAGCTGTTCACACAGGATGTCGTGGGTGAACTCGCGCCGCTGCTGTCGAGCGACCCGGACGTACGGGTCTACGACACCGTCTGACATCCCCGTTCTGCGAAGGAGGACAGTGTGAGCACCGTGCGAGTCACCCCCTGGCAGGAAGGTGATGTCCCGTCTCCCCCGTCCGAGCTGCTCGCGGGCATGCGAGGCCGCCGCCCGGGCGGTGAGCTGATCGGTATCGACCGCGTTCTGCTGCGGAGCGTTCCGCTCGCCACGGGTTGGAACGGCCTGCTGGGCCGGGTCCGTGCCGAGTTCGACCTCAGTCTGGAGTACCGCGAGCTGATCATGCTCCGGGTGGCCGCTCTGAACAGGGCGGAGTTCGAATGGGGCGTGCACCACCCCGCGTACCTGGATGCGGGCGGGAGCGACGAGAAGAGCCAGGCGCTTCGGAAAGAGGACGCGGACAGCACGCTCTTCAACGAGGAGGAGCGGGCTCTGATCACTCTCACCGACCAGTCGACACGCCGGGTCGAGGTGGACGCTGACGTGATCGAGCACCTCAAGCGTCTGTTCGGCGAGGCACAGACGGTGGAGGCGGTCGCCACGGTCGCGGCGTACAACATGGTCTCCCGCTTTCTGGTGGCGCTGGCCATCTGACCCGGGCGACGCCACGGCGACATGTCACGTACCGGCTGCCGGCGTCGCGGTGGCCGGTACGGGTGCCGCCTGACCGGTATCAAAGTGGCGCGGTCGAGCCGCGTTCCCTAGTAACGCGGGGGGCGATGACGGTAGCTCGCAGCACCACCGGAGGCTTCCGCATGGAGATCGTCAACTTGGAGATCTCCGCGCCGTAGATCTCGGCCAGATGCGCGGAGATCTCCCCATGCGGCAGCCCCTTCGCCGACAGCGACAGGACCATCTCGTCCACCCCGACCAACCGCCGCTGCCGCTGTGACCAACTGCGGCTCGAACAACCCCACCCGGTCCCGCGGCACCGCGATCTTGACCGGCCCCGACTAGGTAATCACCATCTTGGGGCGGTGCCCGTAGCGGTAGTTCTCCAGGCCGCCTTCCCCGGTGAGCTTCACCCCACCGGCCTGAGCCCGGGCAACCAGCTCGGCAAGCGGCCCGTCATCCACGGCGACCGTCCCACTCACCCCGGCCTCCCCGGCACCTGTTCCTGCTGGAGGTCGCCGGTGTCGGAGTAGTCGACCGTGACGTGTGTGTCGGGGTTGAGGCGGTGGAACTCGGCGACCACGGCGTCCATCGCGGACCTGTCGGTGGCGCTTGCCCTGACTGACAACTCGACCGGCCCGTCCTGTTCGGTCCCGAACGGACCGCACCCGGTGGTCGTGGTGACTGCGAGCGCCAGGCTGACGGCGAAGCCGAGCAGGTGTGAGGTGCGTGTCACGGACGGTCTCCGGGCGGGAAGGAGGAATGGGGTGGGCTGGAGCGAGGCGTGGGGTGTCAGGGCCGGGTCGGGTGGCAGCGGCTCGTGTGACGTTCACTCGACCGCGCAGCGGTCACACGGTGTGCTCCACTCCGAGGGGTCCGCGGCGTCGGGGGTCCAGACGCGGACGCGGACGGTGGCGCGTTCCCGGGATGTCAGGGGGCGCCGGGCCACGGCACGAGGACCTGCTCGGCGTTGTCGACGCGCCCGGTGCGGCGGATGCCGCCACGGCGTTCGAGTTCCAGCTCGTACGACACCTGGCGGCCGGTGCCTGCGGGCAAGGTCCAGGTCAGCCGGGGGGGGGAGGCGACTCCGATGCCGAGTCCGTCCGGCAGGTGTTCGAAGCCGACCGGGGAGGACTGAGGGGGGAGCAAGGGGCGACCCTTCTTTCACGTGTGGTCACATCCGGGAGAGCGGCGGGTGGGCGCGGCGAACTCCCCGGGGCTGGGGCCCGGGGAGACGGCAGGCCGGGGCGCGACTGGGTCAGCCCTTCAACGCTCCCGAGGTGAGGCCCTTCATGACCTTTTGATTGAGGAAGAGGTAGATCAGGAGGGTGCCGAAGACGTTGATGCAGATGGCAGCGAAGAGGGGGCCGTATTGGGTGGCGCCGAAGTCGCCGGTGAAGTTGAGCAGGCCGACCTGGATGGCGCGCAGGTCCTGGTTGTTCGTGGAGGTCAGCGCGATGAGCAGGTCGTTCCAGACGAAGACGAACTGCACCAGGCCGACGGTGAGCAGGGCGTTGCGGACCAACGGTCAGGGGGAGGCCCGTGCCGGTGTAGGTGAGGATCAGCGGCCACAGGGTGCCGGCAGGCGGTCTGGTAGTACACCGTGAACAGGGGCAGCAGGATCATCTGCGGCGGAACCATCATGCCCGCGAGAAAGACCAGCAGAGTGAGGCTGCGGCCCTTCCACACCATGGCCTGCAGGGCGAAGCCGGCGGCGGTGCCCAGCAGCAGCATCAGCGCGAGGGCGGGGACGACGGCGAGCAGGCTGTTCTGTACGTAGAGGCCGATGTGACCGGTCGTCCACGCCTCGGTGTAGTTGCTCCACTCCCAGGTGGTGGGCAGGCTCCAGGCGCTGGCCGAGGACAACTCAGCGATCACGGCCGCTCTGCAGATCGACGGCTGACCGACATGGCCACTGCCCTTCCGCTACGCCCGAAGGCGTCCGCGCACACCCGCAACCGGTCCCGGGCCGGCATGCTCTTCGCCCTGCCCACCGCCCTCGTCGTCGGCGTCTTCTTCGCCGTTCCGCTCGGCCTGCTGGTGTGGATGTCCTTCAACGACTGGCCACTCATCGGCGAGCGAAGGGGGATTCATCGCATTGGAGCACCCGGATCCGGACGTCCTGCCTTCGCGCGGCATGAGACCGCACACCCGCCGGCGGACGGTACTGGTCACGACCGATGCCGCCGAGCAGGCAGACACCTCACGGTGCTGTCCCGTCAAATCGGTCGGGCGAGAGGGCGTCCAGGGGCTCCGAAGAGCCGCAACTGCGCGGTTTGTAGCGATAGGCGGGCCGTCGGCGTCTGCCGCGGTGCCTTTCCCGACGGACCGATCTTGGTGTCACCCCGACGTGTCTGCCGCCTTCCGTGACAGGGGTTCCTTCGGTGTACGCAGTGCGAGGAGGGCGACGTCGTCGAGTCCGGGCGGCTGGACCCGCCGGAGAAGTTCATCGGTGAAGGACGGCAGGGGGCGGTGGGCGAGGGCCGCGGCATGCTGCTGAAGTCGGTCCAGCCCCTCGTCGAGGGTTTGCCCCGGCACCTCGATGAGGCCGTCCGTGTACAGAAGCAGCGTGCAGCCTGGCGGCAACACGACCGTGGCGTCGGGGCGGCGTGAGCCGAGCCCGGTCCCCAGCAACAGGCTGTGCCCGTCGGTCAGGTACTCGGTCAGGCCGTCACGGGTGACGAGCAGGGGCGGGGGGTGTCCCGCGTTGGTCCATGTCAGGTGCCATCTTCCGCTGTCCGTCCGAGTGACTCTGGCGCAGATGAGGGTGGCCATCGTGACGTCGGTGATAGGCATGATGGCCTCGTCGAGGCGCTCCACGATGCGGCTGGGCGGTGTCTGCTGGGACCACGCGTAGGCGCGGAGCATGTTGCGCAGCTGGGCCATACCGGCGGTGGCCTCCAGGTCGTGACCGACCACGTCACCGATGGCCAGTGCGGTCGCGCCGTCAGACAGGCTGAAGGCGTCGTACCAGTCGCCGCCCACCTGTGAGGCGTCGGGCGCGGGAAGGTAGCGCACGGCCAATTGCAGCCCGGGCACACGGGGCATCTGCGGCAGCAGGTGATTCTGCATGGTCTCAGCGACCGCGCGCTGACGCTGATAGAGACGGGCGTTGTCCAGTGCCAGGCTCGCGCGGCGGGCGATGTCCTCGATCAGAGGCAGGTCCGCGGTGGTGAAGTTCCCCTGTTTCTGCGTCCGGCCGAGCGTGAAGGCTCCCAACACCTCCCGGGTCCCGCGGAGGGGAACGACGACGGCCGACCGGATGCCGGTGGCGTCGAACAGACGGCGCTGCTCGACGGCGATGCCGGAGTCCGGCGGCCCGTCGTAGACGTCCGGTTCGACCAACGCCGAGGCAACTCCGCGCAGGGCTCGTGACAACGGCATCGCGGAGTGCTCGGGCACGGGCGGCATCGGCCCCTGGAGTTCCTCGTACGGCACGAGGCGCTCCTCCTCGGAGTGGACCACGGCGGTGCGCCACACTTCGTCGTGCTCCGTGATCAGATCGATGACGGCCCAGTCCGCGAGTCTGGGCAGAACCAGTTCCACCAGTCGTTGCAGCGCCTCGTCGACGTTGAGGGTGGACGTCAGGCGCGTCGTGGTCTCGGCCAGCAGGGCGAGTCGTGCCAGTTCACTCAGCGGTTCCGCGGTCCGTTCCGAATGCGATCCGGTAGACGACGCCTGCGTTCGCGGATGGAAAAGCACCAGCGTGCCGACGTTTCGGCCCTCCACAGCGTACGGAGCGATGAACCAGGAGATGGGCAGGACGGAGCCGTCCGCCCGAGCGAAGTAGTCGTCGTCGCCCTGCGCCGGGTGGCCGGCGTGGAACGCCTGCCGCATGGCGCACTGACTGACATGCAACGGCTGGCCCTGGGGCCCGCGGTGCAGCAGTTCATGGGCGTCCTGCCCGACAAGCTCTTCGGTCCGGCGGCCCAGCATCCGCTCGGCAAGACTGTTGACCGCGACGATGCGGCCCTGCTCGTCGACGAGGTACGCACTGGCCCCTATGGCCTCCACAGCCACGGTGGCTCCCGGGACCACCGACTGCCCGGCCGCCTCGTCATGCGCCCCTGTCATTACGCTCTCCTCCCAGACACGTGCTGCCCGGTGGCTACTGCCCTCAAGGGTGCCTCCCACGCAGCTGAGGCCCATCTCCTCTATGCCCCTCGAAAGCATCAAGTTCTCATCCGGCCAGGGTGACGATCCCGCTCCTGCGCATCCCCTACCCGTCAAGGGCCTCTCCCGGCTCGCTGACCAGCCTCTTCCTGCCCAAGGGGTGTTTTAGAGGGACGCGAAGTGAGCACAGCCGTTGATGGGCTGGGACGCCCGGGTCGGGCGAGTGTCTCTGGAGATCACTGGGGTGCGGGCCGATCAGTTCGGCCGGCTCCGGAAAGTCGTCCGCGATGTCCCAGTCGGTATCACCTCCGGCGTCGGCCGCGGTATGGACTTGCTGCAGCAGACACTCCCAGGTCCCGTCGGCCGACTACAGCCGGTGGCGCTCGTACACCGTCTTTCGTGGCCCGAACCTCTCGGGTAGATCACGCCACTGCATCCCGGTCCGCACCCGGTGAAGAATCCCGTCGATCACCTGCCGGTGATTCGCCTTCGCTCGCATGAAGACCTGGAAGATCCTCCGCGACTGCCGCCTCAAAGGCGACGGCGTCCACCACGCCATGCTCGGCATCGCCCACCTACAGAACCTCACCTCGCCGGACGACCGGGAAAGAGCACTGGCCAATTGACATGGCGTAGATCATTACGGGACAACGCTCAGCGAGAACAGCGGAGACCCGTCACCGGATGACAGAGATCTCCGGAAGGGGCTGCTGCCATTCACCCAGTTCCGCAACGAGGACCCGGCGGGCCAGCCGCCGAGCCAGAGCCCATCCCTCATCGGATCAGAACTCTCCATCGCACGATG
This sequence comes from Streptomyces rubrogriseus, assembly GCF_027947575.1. Lineage (NCBI taxonomy): Bacteria > Bacillati > Actinomycetota > Actinomycetes > Kitasatosporales > Streptomycetaceae > Streptomyces > Streptomyces rubrogriseus. The sequence continues at coordinate 4,594,502 of NZ_CP116256.1, forward strand.
GTCGCACGCCCACAGCTGACGAACCCACAGGCGAACATCCGGCTGAGCATATTTACCCGTACTGCGCCTGCGCACTTTTGCGGCTCTGGCAAGAATTTCGTAGCCGTAGATCATCCGAAGGTGCCATCGTCGCGGACGGAGAAGTGTTCGCAGCCGTCGTGCTCAAAACGCACGCGCCCGTCGAACCGGGAGTCGGCGTGGGTGCAGGCCCCCCAGTCCAGGCCCAGTTCTCCGCTCAGCGTGATCCAGAACCGGCATCCGCCGCACTGCTCGTTGAACCATTCATCCCGGTGGTAGGGGCTTCCCGTGGAGCGATTGAGCAGCCGCAACCAGTGTCTGTGGACGTCGTCGCCCGCGTCTGCGTTGCCGTCCGTCTGCGGTCTGCCCGATGCCATCCGTTCCCCGCCCTCTCGCCGAATCCGCAAGGTCAATCTGCACGGAACCAGTGCCCAGCCGCCAGTTGATTCCCGCGACCCGCAGGCCAGCGACCCAGCGCGTCGCAGACATCAGCTGCAAGGGCGGCGAGACCGGCGAGAGGGGCCAAGACGCTGAGTGAGAGGTCGTTCAGCCAGCCGGTGAGGGGCGTTGCGTCATGGACGTCGAGCATGACGGCGGAACGACGGACCAGGTCGTGAGTCTGTCTGAGTTCAGGGCAGTGGTCGACGAGCCGGGGCAGACGGTCGTTGTCGTTGGGGGTTGCGTCGGTGCGGGTGGGTGGTGATCCAGCGGGCGGCTTCACGCGGGGAGGCCGGTCGCTCGCGTGATTCGAAGGCCTCGTCGTCGACGTCGAGACGCACCGCCGAGCGAACCCTGGTGCAGTGGGCCAACGGGTTCGAGGTGAATCGGATCGAAGCGCCAATCCCGGCCCGTCGGGCGGGGCCGAGCTCCAAACCTGTGGTGCGTCGAAGGGCTGGAGTGATTCTCTGGGACGAGCACGTGCGCCTGGGACGTTGTCGAGTTTGGTTGGGGTGTATGGCTGTGGCTGGATACGGGGCCCTTTCTGAGGTCTATGAGTGGCTGATGCCCGAAGGAAAGCTGACTCCCGCAGGCTCTGCCGCTGCGTTCGGTGACCTGGTCAAACGGCTTCCCCCGAAAGCACGTGTTCTCGACTGCGCGTGTGGCACGGGGCAACTCGCGGTGGGTCTGGCCGCGCTCGGCCTGGACGTGACGGCGACAGACGCGAGCGCTGCGATGGTGCGCCGGACCCGTCAACTCGCGGAGCAACACGGTGTCCCGCTGCGCGCGTTCCGCGTCAGCTGGGACGAGCTGTCCGGCCGTCTCGACGGTTCCCCGCCCTTCGACCTGGTCTTCTGCGTGGGCAATTCGCTCGCCCACGCCGAGGGTGCCTCTGCCCGGTTCGGTGCACTCACCGCCATGTCGCGGCTCTTGAGCCGCGACGGACGCCTCGTCCTCACATCCCGCACCTGGGAGCTCGTACGAGCGCGTGGATCTCGTCTGGACGTGGGGCATCGACTCGTCCGGCGTCAAGGACGCGACGCGGTCGTCGTCTACAACTGGCAGATCGAGCAGCGCTGGGACGAAGAGCACCGTCTGGAGATTGCCGTGGCGCAGGTGACGGCGGACGGGTCGGTACTGACATGCTCCGAAAGGCTGTCGTGCTGGCCGTTCCGGCAGGAGGAGCTTGTCTCGCAGCTGCATGCAGCCGGACTTGAGGTGGAGTCCAACACCTTCGACCCGGACGCAGAGAACTACACGGTGGTCGCCGTAAAGGGGGGACATGCCCAGAACTGACCAAGAGACAGGCCTTGGTCCGGAGGAGCGACCAGGCCGAAGCTGATGGCGCCGGACCAGAACGTGCGGGGCACGACGAACCGCATGGATCGTGGGTGAGCTATCCTCCGCGCATGCGTGGACAGTTCACCGGCTGGCCGGAACAGGCCATGGACGTGTTGTGGCAGCTCCAGGGTGAACCGACCCACGCGATCCGGGAACGCCACCGCGCGGACCGCGAACGTCTGGTCCGGCAGCCGATGATCGCCCTGCTCAACGAGGTCGCGGACACCGACCCCCGGTACGAGGACTTCTCCGTCTGGCACTACCGCACCAACTCCTGGTGGTGGCAGCACCAGGGCGCGGTGATCCGACTCGGCCGCAAGATCGAGATCGGTCTCCGGTTCGCCCTGGACGGCCTGCGGATCCAAGGCGCCTGGTGGTACCCCGATCCCGGCCAGGTGGACATGTTCCGCAAAGCCGTGGCCTCCGAGGGGAGCGGTCGCGAACTGTCCGCCATCGTCGAGGACGTGCGGAACAAGGGCTACGACATCTCCGGGGACGTGATGAAACGCCCCCCGCGCGGCTATCCGACGGACCACTCCCGTGTGGACCTGCTGCGCCACCGTTCGCTGATCGCCGCCCGGCCCCTCGGCTGCGAGGTGTGGCTGCACACGCCCGAGGCGGTCGAACGGGTCCTCTCGGCCGCCGCCGACCTGGACGCCCTCCTGATGTGGCTGGTCCGCCACGTGAAGCGCGCCCCCTGACACTCTCTGGGCTACGAGCGGTACGGCGCGCAGGGCGGCGACTGGGGTCCGCGGTGTCCGGGGCGCTGGGCGAGGTCACCCCCGGGCGGGTGGCCGCCGCGCACCTGAACCTGGGGTCCGTCGAGGCGGGCACCTTCGACGGCCCGACACCCGCGGAGCGGGCGAACCAGGCGGCGGAGGAGGTGCGGCGCACCGGCCGGGGATACCCGGCGATCCAGGCGACGAGGCCGCAGCCCCTCGGCTACGGCCTCCCCGACTCCCCCGCGGGCCAGGCCGCCTGGCCGCCGAGAGTGCGCGGCTTCTTCCGTCTCTACCGCTGACCGTCCACGGCGCGACAGTGCCCTCACTGCCTCGGGGCGCCAGGCCTGGTGGAGATGCTCCACGGTCGGAGCCCAGTGCGGAACTGACCGTCAGGGGCGCGCGTGTACGCCGATACCGCCGGAGACGGTGAGGTCGTCGCCCGCGAGGCCGGCGTCTCCCAGCGCACCCTGTTCCGATACTTCGGCTCCAAGGAAGACCTTCTCGGGGGCGACCAGGACAGGTTCGGGCGCGTCCTGGCGGACACCATCGGCGAGCAGCCCGCCGAAGCCGACCTCTGGGAAGTCCTGCGCGCGGGGATCTCAGGCCGTCCTGTCCGCCGCGGCAACGGCGACCCCGACAGTGCGACCGGGCCCTCTCCCCGCCGGGAGGCTCGCTCGGGGACACTGGCCGCGCTGACATGGCTCGGGTGCAGATGCGACGTCAGCGGGGCACGGGGTGCTCCGGTCTCCGGAGCCGCGCTACACGTCGTACGTGTCCGGCAGGGACGGCACGGTGTGCGGTGTGGGGTGGGGCAGGGCTCGGGGGTTCGTGGCCTGGCGCGTGAGCTGTTCGCCCTCTACGTCGACATTGGGCAGGATGCGCCGCAGGAAGCGCGGGAGCCACCATGCGTGATGGCCGAGCAGGGCCATTGCGGCCGGTACAAGGGTCATGCGCACGATGAAGGCGTCGACGAGGACGCCGACGGCCAGAGCCAGGCCCATGCCCTTGACGACCTGCATTTCCGCAAGGACGAAGCCGCCGAAGACGACGATCATGATGAGTGCGGCGGCGGTGACGACCCTGGAGCTGTGGCCGAAGCCGCGGATGACCGCTTCGGCGGGGGGCTTGCCGCGGGTGTACTCCTCGCGCATGCGGGAGACGAGGAAGACTTCGTAGTCCATGGCCAGGCCGAACAGGATGCCCACGAGCAGCATGGGCAGGAAACTCAGGACGGGCCCGGTCTCCGCGATGCCGAGAGGACCGGCCAGCCAGCCCCACTGGAAGACCGCCACCAGGACGCCCAGAGAGGCCCCGAGGGAGAGCAGGAAGCCGAGTGCGGCCTTCAGCGGTACGGCGATGGCCCGGAAGACGACGGTGAGCAGCAACAGGGCCAGGCCCATCACCAGCAGGCAGTAGACGGGCAGGGCGGCGGAGAGCTTGTCGGCCACGTCGATGTTGACCGCGGTGTTGCCGGTGACGTTCAGCCGGGTGCCCGTTTGCCGCTCGATGCCGTCGCGCGCACTGCGGATCTCGGACAGGACGGTGGCGGTGGCCCGCGTATCGGGGCCGGAGGAAGGGGTGACCTGGATCAGAACGGAGTTGCCCGAGTCGGAGGCGATGGGCGGAGAGACGGAGGCGACGCCGGGGAGGTTCTTGATCCGGTCGGCTGCTTGCTGTGCGGCGGCGGTCGTGGTGGCCCTGTCGGGGCCCTGGGCCAGGACGACCAGGGGGCCGCTGTGGCCGGGACCGAAGCTGTCGTCGATCAGTTTCTGGGCGCGGCCTGCGGAGCTGTGCGGGTCCGGGCCGCCGCCGAGTCCGAGTTGCAGATCGGTGACCGGGACGCTGAGGAATCCCAGGCCCAGGGCGCACAGGATCAGCACTCGCCAGGGCCGGCGGGTGGTCGCCGTGGCCCAGCGGCGGGCCGCGGCGGGCCGCCGGGGATCGGCCTGTCGCCGTTCGGCGCGTGCGGCGGAGCGGGCCAGCGCCGGAACGCGGCTGGAGGTGATGCGCTGCCCCATGAAGCCCAGGAGGGCAGGTAGCAGGGTGGTGGCGATCAGGACGGACACCACGACGGTGGCGGCGGCGCCCAGGCCCATGACGGTGAGGAAGGGGATGTTCACCACGGCGAGGGCGGCCAGGGCGATGACGACGGTGGCTCCGGCGAAGACCACCGCGCCGCCGGCGGTGCCGGTGGCCAGAGCCGCCGACTCCTCCGGATCCATCCCCTGGCGGACCTGGATCTGGTGACGGGAGACGATGAACAGGGCGTAGTCGATGCCGACGGCCAGGCCCAGCATCACCGACAGGGTGATGGAGGTGCTGTCCATGGTGATCACGCTGGTCGTCGCGAGGAGGGACAGCACACCGATCGCCACGCCGACCAGGGCGGTCACGATCGGGATGAGGGCGGTGCGCAGGGACCGGAAGACGAGGACGAGAACGGCCAGGGCGATCAGAACGCCGATGATCTCTGTCGGACCCATGATCGCGGTCGAGGGGGAGAAAGCGTCCCCGCCCGTCTCGACGGCGAGTCCCGCGGTGCGGGCCCGCTGCGCCGCGTCCTCCAGGGTGAGCAAGGTCGATTCGGGGATGTCCTCGGCCTTTTCGGCGTCGAAGACGATCTCGGTGATGCCGGTGCGGCCGTCGGAGGAGACGGTGCCGCTCCGGGCGGCGGGACCGGTCACCGAGACCACGCCGGGGGTGTCGGCGGCCGTTGCGGACAGGTCGGCGACCGCCTGCGCGGGGGCAGCCGCGGTGATCTTCTGTCCGGCGGGCGCCTGTATGACGATCTTGCCGGTGACATGCGACTCGTCGGTGGAGGGGAACTCCTCCTCCATGACGTCGAGGGCGCGTTGGGCTTCGGTGCCCGGGATGGTGGTGGCGGAGGCGAACGGCTTCATCACACCCAGCGCGGTCACCGCCACCACCGCGAGCAGACCGAGCCAGGCGGCGAGGACGGCCTTGCGGTGCCGGAAGCACCCACGGCCGAGCCGGTAGAGCAATGTGGACACGCAAAAGCCCCCAGATGATGTGCTGACGAGAGAAGGACGAGGGGGCCCGGCCGGCTCGTCCCTTGAACCGACCGGGCCAGGCCCGCTACGAGGCGTCACTCACGCTAGAACGGCGGTTCGGGCGACAGCGCCGGATCGGGGCCCGGACGGCCCTCTTCCCACGAAACTCACATGGAAGACGGAGCGGAGATCGGACACGATCGAACAGAACACCGATGCTCAGCAGGAAGCGAAGTCCCCGATGCCAGACGATGCCACAGCACACACCGACTCCGGCCGTGCTCCCGGCCCGGCTGTCGAAGGAAGGCTGCTCGTGGTCGACGACGAACCGGCGATCCTCGACACGCTCAGCCGGTTCCTGCGCTTCGTCGGCTACGACGTGCGCACCGCGACGACCGCTCACGAAGCGCTCGCCGCCGCGCGTGACTTCCTCCCCGAGCTGATCCTGCTGGATGTGATGCTGCCCGACGGAGACGGCTTCGAGGTCATGCACCGTCTGCGCCAGGACGGCCTGCCGCATGCCGTGGTCTTCCTCACCGCCCGTGACACACGCAAGGACCTGGTCCACGGCCTGACAGCGGGAGGCGACGACTACATCACCAAGCCCTTCGGTCTGGACGAGGTCGCCGCCCGTGTCCAGGCCGTGCTGCGCCGCACCCGGCCCCGGGCCGGCACCGACCCGGTCCTGCGCGTCGCGGACCTGGAACTCGACTCCGCCACCTACACCGTCCGCCGGGCCGGCAGCGTCGTCGACCTGTCACCGACGGAGTTCCGCCTGCTGCGCTACCTCATGCTGCACCGCGGGCGCGTCGTCCCCCGCGCTCAGTTGCTCGACCACGTGTGGTCCTACGACTTCAACGGCGACGACACCGTCGTCGCCACGTACATCAGTTACCTGCGCCGCAAGATCGACAGCCTCGGCCCCGCCCTGATCCACACTCAGCGCGGCGTCGGCTACGGCATCCGGGAACCCCGATGACCCCTGCGGCCCGACCCTCCCGCACTCCCCCTCACAGGGAGATCGCGCGCCTGCGTGCCGCTGTGGCCGCGGGGCGGGGCAGGCGGCTTCTGCGGCGGCGGCCGCTGCGCACCCGGATCGGCGCCCTCGTCACGGCCCTGTGCGCACTCGCCCTCGCCGCCACCGCCCTGGCCTGGCTCGCTACGGCCAACGGGGTCGTCATCGTGGCGACCGAACTGGCCGGCCTGTGCATGGTGGCCGTGGTCAGCAGCCTGGCGGTCCGGCGGGCACTGCGGCCTCTGGAGCACGCCGCCGATACCGCGGACACCATCGCCTCCGGCGATCTCACCCGCCGGATCACCGCGGCCGACACCGCCCCCACCACCGAGGTCGGCCGTCTCGCGCACGCGCTGAACGGCATGCTCGACCAGATCCAAGGCGCCATGGCCGCACGCGAGGCATCCGAAGAACGCATGCGCCGCTTCGTCGCGGACGCCTCCCACGAGCTGCGCACCCCGCTGCAGGCCCTGCGCGGCTACACCGAGCTCTACCAGCACGGAGCACTGCCCGACAGAGCCTCCGTCGACGACGCCATCGACCGCATGCACGGGGAAGTGCGGCGCATGGGCAAACTCGTCGAAGCCCTGCTGATGCTCGCCCGCCTCGACGAGGAAGGCGAAGCGCCTCTGGAGCCCGTCGACCTCAGCCGCATCGTCACCGACTCCGTCCGCGACGCCGCGGCCGTCGAACCCGCCCGCTCCTACACACTGCGCGTCCAGGACAGCGTCATCGTCCTCGGCGACGAGGCGCAACTGCGCAGCCTGCTCGCCAATCTCCTGAGCAACGTCCGCATGCACACACCGCCCGCCGCACCCTGCACCGTCGAACTGCGCACCGGCGACAGCAAGGTCACCCTCGCCGTCCAGGACAGCGGACCCGGCATCCCCGTCCACGCCGTCGGCCATGTCTTCGACCGCTTCTACCGCGCCGACGAAGGCCGCAGCCGCACCCACGGCGGCACCGGCCTCGGCCTGGCCATCACCGCCGCCATCGTCGAGCACCACCACGCCCACATCGACCTCGACAGCCGGCTGGACCACGGCACACGGATCAGCGTCGCCTTCCCCGAGCCCGAGCCCGAGCCCGAAGCCGATCACGGCTCCGCAACCTGACCCCGGTTGACCGCCGCAGCTCCCTGCCGTGTGGGCTCAGCCGGTGTCCCGGGTGCGCGGGGTCGGCGCCTCGGGCTGGGTGCTGTCCAGCTGGCGAGGAGTCGGAGCCGTTCTTCGGATCGGGTGCCGGGTTCGGCGGTGTAGATGGTCAGGTCGTGCATCGCCCGGTCGGACAAGGGCGGATCCAGTGACTGGTACGTCAGCTCCAGGTCGCCCGCCTCGGGGTGGCGCAGCCGCTTGACGCCGTCGTGGCGGATACGGACGTCGTGGGCGGCCCACTGCTTGCGGAACTCGGGGCTGAGTGTGGAGAGTTCACCGATGAGTTCCCGCAGGGCACGGTCGTGGGGCTCTCGTCCGGCCTCGGCGCGCAGCAGTGCGACGGTGGCGTGGCAGGCGGCGTACCAGTCGACGAAGAAGCGCCGGGCGACGGGGTCCAGGAAGTGGAAGCGGGCGATGTTGGCGCGGCCGTACTCGCTGGTGGTCGCGCTGTCGAACATGGGCGCGTGGACGGCCCGTGCGAGTGTGTTGTGGGCGATGACGTCCATGCGGCCGTTGCGTACGAAGGCGGAGGACATCGTCATGGAGTCCAGCAGCCACTGAACCCGGGGCGGGACGGGGACGTCCTTGCGTCGCGCGGGGGTGCGGCGTGCGGGCTGGGCGGCGCGGGCCAGGTCGAAGAGGTAGGTGCGTTCGTCCTCGTCGAGTTTCAGGGCTTCGGCGACGGCGGCGAGAACGTCTTCGGAGACGCCGCTGATGTGGCCCCTCTCCAGCCGGATGTACCACTCGGTACTGACGCCGGCGAGGACGGCGACCTCTTCGCGGCGCAGGCACCTGTGGCCCTACGGTTCGATGACTACGGCCGACGGTCCGGTACGGATGGGACACGAGTCCATCGGCATCGTCGAGGACACCGGATCCGAGGTGAGCACCGTCAAGCGGGGCGATCTGGTGGTCGCGCCGTTCGCCATCTCCGACAACACCTGTGTCTTCTGCCGCGAGGGCCTGCACACCTCCTGCGAACACCCGCACGCCGGGTTCTGGGACGGCATGCCCGAGGAAGGCGGCCAGGCCCAAGCGACCCGCGTCCCGCTCGCCGACGGCACCCTGGTCAAGCTGCCCGTCGCCGCCGACTCCGCCCTCATGCCCTCCCTGCTCACCCTCTCGGACGTCTTCGGCACCGGCCACCACGCCGCCGTCGCGGGCGGGGTCGACCAGCGCACCAGTGTCACCGTCATCGGCGACGGCGCCGTCGGTCTGCTGGGCGTGCTGACGGCCAGGCTCCTGGGCGCCGAGCGGATCATCCTCATGGGCCGGCACCAGGCGCGCACCGATCTCGGCCGGGACTTCGGTGCCACCGACGTCGTCTCGGCACGCGGCGCGGACGGCATCGAGGCCGTCCGTGACCTGACCGGCGGCCAGGGCACCCATGTGGTTCTCGAGTGTGTGGGCGCGATGCCCGCCTACGAGCAGGCCGTCGGCATCGTCCGCCCGGGCGGCGTGATCAGCCGGGTCGGTGTCCCGCAGTACGAGCAGGCCCCGGTCGGCTTCGGCAGCCTCTTCGGCCGCAACATCCGCCTGACCGGCGGGCCGGCCCCCACCCGCGCCTACATCGAGGAGCTGATGCCCGCCATTCTCGACGGCACCATCGAACCGGGCCGGGTCTTCGACGCCACCACCGACCTCGGCGGTGTCCCGGCCGGCTACCAGGACATGGCCGACCGCCGGTCCCTCAAGGTTCTCGTCCAGCCCTGACCCGACGCCCCCGGAGGACAGGAGCGGCCGTCACGCTGCTCCTCCATCTATATAAGTTATCTATATAAAACTGCTATGCTTCGGGCATGAGTCGTCAAGACGCCGCTGCCGGCGCGTCCTCCGCCATCGGGGCAGCCCTCTACAGCCTGGCCACCAGGGCCGCGAGACGCCTGCCTCGGGACATGAGCCTGACGTCCGCCGCCACCTTGGCCACCCTGGCCCGGACCGGCCCGCGGCGCATCACCGATCTGGCCGCGGTCGAGGGCGTCACCCAGCCCGCGATGACCGCCCTGGTCCGGGTGATGGAGGAGTCGGGCCTGGTGGAGCGGCGGGGCGACGCGGCCGACAAGCGGGTCACGCTGGTGTGTCTGACCGAGGCCGGCGCCGCGTATGTGCGGACGCGGCACCAGGCGGGCGTGCACGCGTTCGAGCGGTTGATCGGTGAGCTCACCGGCGACGAGGTCGAGGCGCTGGTGGCCGCCCTTCCGGCGCTGAAGCATCTGGCGGAGCTCGAGAGCCAGGACCGCGAAGGGCCGAAACGATGACCGGGCAGCCGCTCGGCGAGGTCGTGGTGAAGGCGGCCCCGCCGGCGCGTTCCGAGCCGCGGTTGCTGGTCCCCGCCCTGCTGTTCATCGCACTGGTCGTGGCGGCGGTCGCCAGCCTCGGGGCGCCGCTGATCACCAGCGTGGCGACCTCGTTCCACGTCTCGCTCGGCAGCGCCCAGTGGACGCTGACCGTCGCGCTGCTCAGCGGAGCCGTCGCCACACCGGTCCTGGGCCGGCTCGGAGCCGGCCCGCACCGGCGGGCCACGATCCTCGTCACGCTGGCGGTCGTCGTCACCGGCAGCGCGCTCACCGTGCTGCCGCTGCCGTTCGCGTGGCTGCTGGCCGGCAGGGCGGCCCAGGGTGTCGGGCTCGGGCTGACGGCGCTGATGATGGGCGTGGCCCGGGACCACCTCCCCGAGGAGCGCAGCGCGGGCGTGATCGCCCTGATCTCGGTGGTCTCGATCATCGGTGCCGGTGTCGGCTACCCGCTGGCCGCACTGCTCGCCGAACTCGGCGGAGTGCGGGCCGCCTACGGCCTCGGCCTGGCCGTCACTGCCGCCGCCCTCCTGACCGCGTGGCGTTCCATACCCGAAGCCCCCGAAGGCCGTTCCGCCCACGTGCACGTGGCGGGCGCGGTCGTACTGGCCGCTGCGCTGAGCCTGGTGCTGCTCCTCGCCGGCGAACGGAATCTGTGGAGCCGCCACCCGGCCGTGGCGGCGGGCCTCGCCGTCGTCGCGGTGGTGCTGCTCTGCGTCTGGGCCGTCATTGAGCTGCGCAGCACGACGCCCCTGGTCGATGTACGGGCGGTGCGGCACCCGGCGGTCGCCGGGGCGAACCTCGCCATGTTCGTCGGCGGGATCGGCATGTACCTCCTCCTCACGCTCATCACCCGGTACGCGCAGACGCCGCCCGGCGCCGGCTACGGCTTCGGGCTGACGACCTTCGTCGCCGGGCTGGTCCTCATCCCGTTCTCGGTCCTGGGTTTCGTCGCCGGCAAGCTCACACCGCGGGTCCGGACGCGGATCGCCGACCCCCTGGTCCTGGCCGGCAGCGCCATCGTGGTCGGCGGCGGGTTCGCCCTGTTCGCGGCGGCCCGGTCGGAGTTGCCCGAGCTGTTCGCGGCGATGGGCGTACTCGGTTTCGGCGTCGGCGCCTTCTCGGCCGCGATGCCGGGCGTCATCCTGGCCGTCACCCCGAAGAGCGAGACGTCGAGCGCCATGAGCTTCAACTACGTCGTCCGCAGCGTCGGGTACTCCCTGGGCAGTGCCGTCAGCGGCCTGATCCTCGCCGCGGGCACCGGCCCCGGCCGCCTCTTCCCCGACGACAGCGCCTACACCACCGCGGCACTGGTCGGCATCGGCGCCATGGCGATCACGACGCTGGCCAGCCTCGCTCTAGCCCGCCGACGCTCGTCCCGGACCAACCCGTAAGTGCAGCCGCACACACCCCGACTCTGGAGGTTCCATGCCCAAGGGCTACTGGGTCAGCTCCTACCGCACCATTTCAGACCCCGAGAAGCTGGCTGCTTACAACGAGCTGGCCCGCCTGGCCGTCGAGCCCGCGGGCGGCCGGACCATCGTCCGTGGTGGTCGGGTCGTGGCGCATGACGCCGGGATCGCCGAGCGCACCGTCCTGGTCGAATTCGACAGCTTCGAGCAGGCCGTCGCGGCGTACGAGAGCGCGGCCTATCAGGAGGCGCTGGTCGCCCTCTCCGACGGCGTCGAGCGCGACTTCCGCATCGTCGAAGGCCTCGACTGACCAAGGCCCATTCGGAATCGTTCTCAAAGGGGCGGCGGTGGTCGATCAACGTGAGCCCGCAGCGGGCACGCCGCAGCGTTACCCCGGCGGCGGTGGAGGAACTCTCCCGGAATCGAGGTCAACCAGAGAACCACACGGTTCTGGCGATCCAGGCCATAGCCAACAAGCACGCCGTGCCCGTCGCCAGAAGCACCGGGACCGCCACTGTCATATAGATGGCGTTGGGAATGAGTGCGCGAACCGGCCAGACCCCCGCCACCTTCGGGTTCTGCGGCAAGTAGACGATGCCTATCTCGCTGCCCCTTTCCGGCAAAACACCTTCCCAAGCGCTGGTGACCATCTGATTCGTCATGCCAGACGAGTCCGCGAACGTGACAACGACACCATTGCCGTAACGGCCGCTCGTATATCCGGCACACGTTCCTCGGGCACGCACCCCCCGTGCACGGAGTCTTACTTTGCCGACGAAAATGTCTGACAGTGCCCGGAGGGCTGCGTACACGACGAAGGAAAGCCCAGAGAGTGCCACGACGGCGCCAACTGCCAATGCGTGCACCATGTCGAAGTCTCCCGAGGCGTGGATGACCGCTCGCAGCGGGTGGGAAGTGTTCCTGGTCCGCGCCGGTGGAACATGTCGAGGGCCTTGTTGGCGGTGAGGAAGGAAGCGATCTTCCGCGAAGCATATCGGGCGCTACCTCGGTCTCGACGGCATCCTCGCGATCGCGCACTCCGACAAGGAGGACGCGGCCGCGACCTGAAGTACACGCGTGGACGCTTCCTCGCTTCCTCGCTTCCTCGCTTCCTCGCTTCCTCGCTTCCCGGCGCCGAGCGTCAGAGCTGGGAGCCGCCGCCGTCCACGGCGAGTTCCGCGCCGGTGGTGTAGGTGGCGTCGAAGGCCAGGAACAGCACCGCCCTGGCGACTTCGGTGGGGTCGCCCATGCGCAGCATGGGGTTGCCGGCCGCCATCTGTGCCTTGGTCTGTTCGGCCGCCTCCCGGGGCATCGACTTCTCCAGGATTCCGGAGTCGATCGGGCCGGGGCTGACCGCGTTGACCCGGATCCTTCGGGTGAGCAGCTCCCGCGCCAGGCTGCGGGTCATCGAGCGCACCGCCGCCTTGCCGGCCGCGTACGCGCTGAGCATCGGGAGCCCCAGCACGTTCGCCACGGATGTGGTCAGCACGACACCGCTTCCTTCCGCCAGTAGCGGAGCGAGCTTCTGCACCGTGAAGTAAGGACCCTTGGCGTTGATGGTCAGCAGTTCATCGAAGAGCGCTTCCCCGGTCGCCTCGAACGGCGCGAAGCCGTTGACGCCGGCGTTGGCGAACAGGGCGTCGACCGTGCCGAACTCGGCCTTCACCCGGTCGGCCAGGACCTCGATGTCGGGCAGCGAGGCGGCATCGCTGCGGACCGCGATCGCCTTCTCGCCGAGCCGGTCGCGGGCGGCATCCAGAGTGGCCTGGTTCCGCCCGGTGATCAGCACGTGTGCCCCTTCGCCCACGAGCAGTTGGGCGGTGGCCAGTCCAAAACCGCTGCTGCCTCCGGTAATCACCACACGCTTGCCTGCGTACTTGCTCATTTCGGACACACTCCATCTGTTGCAACGGCTGTAGGGCTTTCGTCCGAGCGGTCGGACCTCGCTGGACGGGTTCGAGTCAACAACCGTCCGGATCAGGCGTCCAAGACCCGTTCTGCACCCCGTCATGCAGAATCTGCATGACGGGTAGGCTGCCGGTATGTCCGACGAAGTCCTCCCCTCGCCCGCCTGCAACCCCGGCCCTGACCTGGACCTGAGACTGGTGCGGTACTTCGCGGTCGTCGCCGAGCAGCTGAACTTCGCGCGGGCGGCCGCCGCGCTCCACGTTGCCCAGCCCTCCCTGAGCCGCCAGATCCAGCGGCTGGAGGACGCCCTCGGTGTGCGCCTGCTGGAGCGCACGACTCAGGGCAGTCGCCTCACCGCCGCCGGCGCGGCCTTCCTCCCGCAGGCGCAGATCCTCCTGCACGCGGCGCACCGGGCAGTGCTCAGTGCACGCGCCGCCGCGCCGCCGCGTACGGTCACCATCGGATACGTGGAGGACCTCGTCATCACCCCAGCAGTGCGGGGCCTGCGCCGCCGTCACCCCGACGCCCACGTCCGCACCCTTCACCTGGACTGGGACGAGGCCCGCGCCCTGCCCGAGGGGCGGGTCGACGCGCTCGTCCTGCGCACGCCGCTGCCGATCCCGAGCGACGGTCTGGACGTGACCGTCCTCTACGACGAACCCCGGGCGCTGCTCGTGCCCGCCTTCCACCGTCTCGCCCGCAAGAAGTCGGTCACCCCGGACGACTTCACCGACGAGCCCCTCGTGGCCTGCGCCGGTATGGCGGCGCTGTGGACCGGGTTCTGGCGGCTCGACCCGCGTCCGGACGGCAGCCCGGCTCCGCTCGGCCCCATGCTCGTCGACACCTTCGAGGACAAGCTCGAAGTCGTCGCCGACGGCCGGGCCATCGCCCTCGTGCCGGCCGACGACCGGCGCTGCACACTCCGCGACGACCTCGCCACCGTTCCGGTCGAGGGAGTGGAACCCTGCCAGGTGGTGGTCGCCACTCGGCTCGCCGACGCCAACCCGCTCGTCGCCCACTTCCGTGAGTCCGCGCACGACCTTCTCGTACGCAAGGTTTGACGTCGCCCGGTCCTCGGGGACTTCACCCCGGTGAGGTCTCCGGAAGCGGCCCAAAGCCGCTGCTGGACGGCTACCTCGTACGACTCCGCGCTGGAGGTAGCGGCCGCGGCGGGAGCCGAAGGGTCGCGGGGGTGTCGCGGGTCGGCTCGGTGCTCGACATTCCGGGACGTGCGGCCGCGACGATCGTGCCGTGCGCGGTGAGCCGACGCTGCGGCTCGTGGGTGGACATGAGGACGGCCGGCGCGCTGCCGGCGGACAGCGCGCCCCCTGGGCGTACTCACCCGCCGCCGACCTCCGCGCGACGGGCACAGGTCACCGGGGCCGGTAGGCGGTGGCCAGCACGGAGACGGTGACCCGATCGGGCAGAAGTCCCTCATCGTCCAGGTCCGCACGGCTCACGTGGCGTGCACTCGGCGTCATCGCCACCAGGTCCAGGACGTCCAGCCGGTTCAGGGAAACGGAGTACTCCACCCGGTGAGTGACCATGGGCTCGAAGAAGGGATCGAGCGCCCGGTGCAGGCGCTGTTCCTTGGCCGGGTCGATCACGACCATCCTCGGCACCTGGCCCCGCAACTCGGCCAGGTGCCGCCCGGTGGGACGGACGACGATCAGCCGACCGGTCGGGCGCAGTACGCGGTGGAACTCGGCCGGGTTGCGCGGCGCGAACACGTCCAGCACGACATCGACCGTCCCGTCGGCCAGCGGGAAGGGGCGGAAGACGTCCCAGGCGACCGCGGCGGCTCGGTCGTGGGCACGGGCTGCCGAGCGCAGCGCACGCACCGAGGTGTCCAGTCCCAGGCCACGGGCGCCGGGCAACTGGTCGAGCACGCCGGCCAAGTAGTAGCCCGTGCCGCAGCCCACGTCCACGACCGTGACCCGCTCGGACACGGGGCCGGTCGCCAGGCGGGCCCCGGCCTGCCTGATGGGGGCGTAGGCGCCGGTGGACAGGAAGCGGTCCCGCGACCGGACCATGTCCGCGTCATCGCCGCTGGTGGCGCGGGTGCCCGTCAGCAGACTGGCGTAGCCGTGGCGAGCGAGGTCGAAGGTGTGGCCCACGGGGCAGTGCAGCGCGCCGGGGCCGGGGCTCAGACGGCGCGTGCGGCAGGTCGGACAGCGCAGCAGGTCGAGGGACAGTTCGAGGGCAGGGGGGAACGACACGGGCACGAGGCACTCCTGGACCGAAGGGAAGAGACCCGTGCCTGCACGCGCGCTCCGTACCTCACTGCCTCGGGAAGGAAGGGGCAGCGTCGGGAACGTGGTTCGCGCAGCAGGCACGCCGAGGAGGGCGACGCCGTCCGGCGTCGCCCTCAGCGCCTTCCGGTCACAGGAAGCAGCAGTGCGGGGTGCTCATGAATGCCACGTCACGAGTCTACGAGCATCGGCGCTGCTTCATGTCTCCGTGCCCGCCCAGGAGGAGTTGGGAGGGGCATGACCTAGGACGGGCGCCCGCCGAACTGCCAGTTGTGCACCTCGATGTCGGCGTACCGGTCCGGGGTCAGGATGGCGCGTGCCGTGTCCGGGCCGGGCGCTCGGACCAGCGCCGCGGTGCCCAGCCAGGTCGCGCCGTTGTCGGACAGCAGCGGTCCGTAGGCGATCAGCTCGTTCCGGTCCGGCGGCACTTCGAGGTCGGCGGCCTCTCCGGCGCCGAGGCCGAGTACCAGGTACCGGTTGCCGCCGGTCCGGCCGCCGGGGAACTCCCACATGGTGCGTCCCAGCGTGTTGCGCCACCGTCGTAGCAGCACGTCCCGGTAGGCGCCGGCCTGGTAGTTCGGCTCGTCGAAGGCGAAGGTGCGGGCGGCGGCAGGATCGGGCAGGTCGAGGATGTGCACGCTTCCGGTGAGTGTCTCGCCGTCGTCGTCGAAAGTCGGGCCCCGGGCGATCATCTCCTTCGCGTACTGGTCCATGTACGACCAATGCGCTTCCCCGAGTTCGTAGCGCAGTGACAGGGAGGCGGGCCGGTCGCGGTGGTAGCAGAGGAACTCCATGCCCAAAGATCTCTTGTGGGAGAGGAGCAGGTCGAGCGGATTTCATGGCGATCGCTGCTCGGCCTCTTCCGGTCGACGCGGAGTCTCTCCGAGGTTGGGGCGTGCCCCGCATCGCAACGACCGGGCCCGGCCACGTGGGCGGCCGGGCCCGCGGCGACGAGCGTCGAGATTCCCCCCAGGCACTCAGGAGAGGACTCACTCAGCCGAGCTGCGCCTCCAGCCACCGCAGGACCTCAGGGGTGACCGGGTCGGTGATGTCCGCGAACTCGTCGTGCCGCTTGAGGAACTTGGCGACGTAGGGGCAGACCGGAACGATCCGCATGCCGGATGCACGTACGTCGACGAGCGCCTGCTGGACCAGTTGCGGGGCCAGCCCCTGGCCGGCGAACGCCTCGTCGATCTCCGTGTGGAAGAAGACCCGCTGCGCGCCCAGATCACGGTATGCGGTCAGACCGGCGCGTTGCCCGCCGACCAGGATCTCGTACCGGCGATCGGCGTCCGCCCGCTCGACGACCGCGGGGGTGGAGGACTCGGTCATGGTGCGCCTTTCGTCAGGGAAGTTGATGGGGACATCAGCGGGTCGGCGGGTTCCGGCGCGGCCTGATCACGGCGTTCGGCAGGGTCGGAGTGGGGAGACGGCCGCCGAGGAAGTCCTCGATCGTGCCGAAGCGGTCGGTGGAGGCCTCCCAGTCCTCGCGGGCCTTCACGATGTCCTCGTGGCTGCGGCCTATGAAGTTCCACCACATGACGATCTCCTCTTCGAAGGGAGGCCCTCCGAGGAGGATGGTCCGCGCCGGGGCGTCGGTCTCGTTCACCATCGTCAGGGTTTCCGCACCCCTCGGGACGTAGCCGAGTTCGGCGGGTCTCAGCACGGTGTCGATCAGGCGGACGTCCCCGCTGTCCACGAGGAGACCGTGCTCGAAGGCCGCGTCCACACCGAGGGTGAGCGTCGCGCGGGGTTCGACGACGATCTCGGCGCCGAGCAGCGGCGTGAAGGTCCGGACCGGGGAGGTCCGGCCCGCCAACGAACCCAGGAAGACCCGCACCTCAGCCCCGTCCACCTGTACCGCTTCGGGCACGTGGTGCTGGAAGTCCCGGGCGGTGTGGCGGTGTTCCTCTGGCAGGGCGACCCACAACTGAACGCCGTGCAGGACGGTGGTGCGCGGGGTGGAGACCTCCGAGTGGGCGATGCCGTGCCCACCCGTCATGAGGTTCATCTCGCCGGGCCGGATCAACGCGTGGGTGCCGAGGGTGTCGCGATGCTCGATCTCTCCGCCGAACAGCCAACTCACCGTCTGCAGACCGGTGTGCGGATGCGGAGACATGACCATGCCGCCCGACGTGGCGACCTCGAGCGGGCCGTAGTGATCGGCGAAGCACCAGGCCCCGATGAGTGTGCGCGCCCGCTGGGGCAGCGTCCGGCGCACACGCATCGCACGGGGGCCGCCGAGCGGAACTTCACGCGCCGACAGGACCTCGACCCGGGGAGCACCGGCCGGCCGGTCGCCTTCGGCGAGCGGGTCGGCACCGCGGCGCAGAGTCTCCACATCGCCTTCCGGACTGTTCACGGAGAGCACCTCCTCAGTATTCCAGTTGTCACGTCAACCCTGATGTCATGGAGGCAGGCCGGGTCCGGGCCTCCGCGTACGGTCAGCCGCCCGGCGGCACGGCGATCTCAGTCGCTGACCCTGCTGCGGGACTGGTACAGCAGGTCCTGGTATTCGGGATGGCGGCTGATCCAGCCCGCGAAGAAGGGACAGGTGGCCAGCACCCGGAGATTCGCGGCGCGAGCCTCGTCAAGGGCCGCTCGGACCAGCGCGGACCCGACTCCCGCACCCTCGTACTCGGGCTCGACCTCGGTGTGCACGAACGCCACGAGTTCCGCCGTACGGATGTACTCCGCGACGCCCGCCACCTTGGACTCCCCGTCGACACGGGCCTCGTAGCGCTTCGCCTCGGGCACGTCGCTGACTTCGACCGTCATGTGTCCTCCTCATCCCATGGGTCAGAGCGTCACCCTAACCCCACGAGGTTGACGCATCAACTTACCTGCGCGGCAGGGGCAGGAGCGGCGGCGGTGAGGTCGCACCGTCGGCGCCCGCTGGTAGATGAGCTGTCAACGATTTCGTTAGACTGCCGTCATGGACGCACAGCCGCGCTGGCTCGACCCGGAGCAGAAGGCCGCCTGGGACAGCTTCATCCGTATGCAGGAGAAACTCATCGGACGACTGTCCCGGCGCGTCCAGGTCGACTCCGGACTGTCGGCGGCCGACTACGTCGTTCTCGTCAGCCTCACCGAGAGGGGCAACGGCCGGATGCGGTTCCTGGATCTGGCCAAGCTCGTCGAGTGGGAGAAGAGCCGGATGTCCCACCAGGTGACGCGGATGGCGAAACGCGGGCTCGTGGCCAGGGAGGAGTGCCCCGACGACGGGCGCGGAGCGTTCATCGTCGCCACCCCGGCCGGCTACGAGGCGATCGAGGAGGCCGCGCCGCTGCACGTCGAGCACGTCCGCCGCCTCTTCGTCGACGCCCTCACCCCGAACCAGCTCAACACGCTGGGCCGGCTCTCCCAGCGCGTGCTGGACCACATGGAGAAGCAACCGGACTGACCGGAACCTGCGCCGGCGTGGTTGACCCGTCAGCCTTCGGCGCCCAGGGAGCAAGCCCCCGCCGGTCGGCCGCACTTGAGCTGGAGACGACGACGGCCGGGGGGCAGCCCGCTCGGCCGCCCCGGCGCAGCTGTCAGGCCTCGCTTCCGGTGGGCGTGGCCAGGAGCTGCATCTCCCAGGCGAAGACCACACCGCTGGCGCCGCCGTGCTGCGCCTGGACCTCGGCGACGCCCGCCACGGTCTTCTCGCGGGCCCAGTCGCGCTGCCACTCCCCCAGCACGGCCATCCAGGTGATCGGGACCACGCCGGCCTGGATCATGCGCTGCACCGCCATGTCGTGGGCCTCCCTCGAGACACCGCCCGACGCGTCGGTGACGACGAAGACCTCGAAGCCCTCCCCCACCGCCTGTATCGCCGGCATGGCCACGCAGATCTCCGTCCAGAGGCCGGCAATGATCAGCTTCTTACGTCCCGTCGCCTTGACGGCGTCCACGACACGCTCGTCCTGCCAGGTGTTGATGAAGGTCCTGTTGATCGGCTTCTGCTCCGGAAACACTTCCTGCAGCCCGGGGAGGATGAGGCCGCCGCGCTCCTCCAGGACGGTGGTCAGAATGGTCGGGACGTCGAACACCTTGGCGGCCTTGGCAAGCCCGACAGCGTTGTTGACGACCATCGTGGGTTCGTGGCTGTGCAGGTTGGCGACCTGGAACGGCTGGTGGTCGATGAGGGCGAGCACACTCTCCTCGGGCGTCAGCAGCGCGCCGAGTCCGGCCTTGTCCCCAGTACTCACAGGATTCCCCTTCGGGCACTTCGCGTCCGCGGGTCTCCGGCAGTACACCGACATCTCGATGCCCCGAGTGAGGCACATACGGGATGGCCGGGCCGGTGGCCACACACCTCTTGGTTGACGCGTCACCTACGCTAGAGGCAGCTGGTTGACAGGTCAACCATGGCCGATCCTGGGTACTCGAACGAACCGGACAGACACGCTCCTCTGGACGGTCGAACCGGTTGGCAGCCGGATCAGCAGGGGTGGGGCGAGAGGTGGCTGCGTTCGCCGTTGTGGTCGAGGATCACCAGGATCTCGGCGGGGCCGTGGTCGCTGACGAGGTGGGCGAGGGCGTTGGCGACTTCGCCGTCGGCGACCGTGTCCACGGGGGCGCCACGGGACGCTCGGCTGCCGATCTCCTGGTCGTCGACCCTGGCGGGGCCGACATCCTCCGGCACACTCCGGAAGAGATCGGCGACGGGGTGGCCGCCATTCTCGCGGTCGCGGGACCGACAGCCTCCGCAGCGCCGGCGGCAGCCGGCGTGAAGAGCGGAGACTCCGTTCTGATCGGGGGCGGAGCCGGTGGTGTGGGCGTCTTCGCGATGCAGCTCGCCAAGCTCACCGGTACCAGGGAGTCCGGCGCAGCGCACGGCCCGGCAGCCGACCGGTACGGGGCCGTCCTCCCGACCCCCGTGGCGGGAGGACGGCCCCGGCTTTTACGGGTGGCCGCCCGGTCAGTACAGCTTGTTGACGGCCGTGCGCGTGGTCTTCTTGAAGGCGGCCACCGGCGCATCCCGGAAGCCGCCCATCTGTCCCCATTTCGCGACGGTGACGGTCCTGCCGTCCCGTCCGACCGACAGCAGAGCGATGTCAGTGGCGCCCCAGGTCGTCTCGGTGTGCAGGCCCCGGACGCGGGCACCCTCCTCGACCGGCACGGTGCCGTAGTCGCGGCCCTCGGCCTCGACGTCGGGCGAGGACTCCTCGACGCGGTCGGCGCAGGTGCGGATCAGGTCGTCGTAGTGCTGCGCCAGTGCCTTGGCCTGGGCGGATGTGCCCGCGACGACGGTCAACTGCACGGCGCCGGCGTCCAGGTCGGTCCAGAACCGGCGGTGCCGGTAGTCGTAGCCGGGCACGCCCTCCGTGCTCACGCACAGGCCGAGTTCGTCCGGGAAGCCGTCGGTGACCGGCCCGGCCGTCCAGGACGACGTCGGGTGCGGCGGCAGCTGGGACGCCGACAGGAACGTGGGCGTGGCGGACCGCGCGGTCGCGGCCTCCTGCGGAGTGGCGCCGGCCGCCGGTGCCGACAGGACCGCGCCCACCGCGAGGGCGGCGACGGTGAGTGCGCGGAGCGCGCTTGCTGGGCGGTGCAGGGACATGGCTGTTCCCCCCGTGGACGGAAGCATGGAACGTGGGTGCCGCGGAAGGCCTGCCGGGTGGGCCCCGGCCTGGTCGGTGCGGCACCAAGAGCATCGGCGGACACACGGGGCGGGCGCAACAGCCGACGGCCCGTGCCGCGCGGTGGAACCATCCCAGCCCGTCTGACGTGCAGGTACATGGGATGCCTGGGATGCCGTCCCGGGCTGGACAGGGGCCGCACGAGGACAGGGAGACCGGTGCCGACACAGCACGACAGCGACAGCACGGACGCGGTCGCCGAGTTCGCGGCGCTGCTGACGGAGCTCAAGGAGCACACGGACCGCAGCTACGGCTCGCTGGCACGCCGTCTGGGCATGAACACCTCGACGCTGCACCGCTACTGCGCCGGTGACACGGTGCCGCTCGACTTCGCCCCCGTGGAGCGCTTCGCCGCCCTGTGCGGGGCGACCCCGGGCCAACGCCTCGAACTCCACCGCCGTTGGCTGCTGGCCGTAGCGGCCCGCCACCGGCCCCGCACGGCGGAACCGGGGCGGGGTGCGCCCGGCGCCGCCGACTCCGACACGGATCAGGAGACCGCCGGCGGCACGGACACGGACGCCCCGCCGAAAGCCACCGCCACCCCGTCCGCCGAAACGGCCCCCGCACCCCGGCCCCCGCGCCGCCCCTGGTACCGCCGTAGGCCGCTCGTGGCGGGGACGGCCTGCGTGTGTGCCGTACTCGCAACGCTCGGAGCCCTGTCCGCACTGCCGGACAGGCAACGGGCGTCCGCCGACGGTCCCGCACACGTCTCCGATCCGACGGCGTCCGGCACGGCCAAGGCCAGAGCGTCCGAGCCTCGGGACGCGTCACCCAGTCCGAGCGACTCCCCCACTGCCGAGACCTCCGAGCAGCCGCGCGGCCCCGCCGCCCCGAAACAGCAGCCAGGCACCTCCCGCCCGCACGGCACGACGACCGCCCCGTCCCCCGGCGAACAGCCGGCCGGGCTGCCGCTCACCTGGTCCGTCAACTCCCAGGCCTGGAAACTCGGCTGCGGCCACGACTACGTCATCGCCAAGCCACCCGGCCAGGTACCCCCTCCCCCTGCTCCGCAGGACGCGGCACCCTGGGCGGCGACACAGAACGCGGTGCACGGCAAAGAGACGCTCGTGCAGCTGTCGGTGCAGGGGCGCAGCGACACCGCCGTCGTACTGGAGGCTCTGCGCGTGCGTGTGACCGGCCGTGCGGCTCCGGTCGAGGGCAACGCCTACGCCATGGACCAGGGCTGCGGCGGCTCGATCACTCCCCGGTCCTTCGCCGTGGACCTGGACAAGGACCGGCCCATCGCCCGCGCGGTCGCCGGGAACGACTCCGGCACGCCGATCCCGGCCGTGCGCATGCCCTACCGCGTCTCGGCAAAGGACCCCGAGGTCCTGCTGGTCACGGCCACGACCGGCGCGTGCGACTGCCGCTGGTACCTGGAGCTGGACTGGTCCTCCCAGGGCCGCACGGGCACCGTGCGCATCGACGACGACGGCCGCCCGTTCCGCACCACCGCCATCGAGGGCCTGCCGCGGTACATGTACGACACCCTGGGCCGTACGTGGGGGCCCTACAGCTAGAGGACACGGCAGATCGAGGAACAAGGCGTCGCCGATGCCAGCGGGTTGGAGCAGCCCTGCCGGGCCGCCCGCCGGTGCGCTCGTACGGATGTGGAGGCTGTCGTCACTCGGTGTTCCGGCTGCCGCCGTCGGCCACCTCCGCGGTGAGTGCCGGCTCTGTCCAGTGGGCTTGTGAAAAGGGGGTGTTGTCAGTGGGTCCTGGCAGGGTGCGTGCATGACGAACAGCGAGCGTGACCGCATGACGCGGATCCTCAGCGGGTTGCCTGCATCGGCTCGAGAACTGCTGTTGGAGACGGACTGGGCTGCCCACCGGCACGCCTACGGCTCCGGCGAGGACATACCCGTCGCCCTGTGCTCCCTCCTGGACGAGGATGCCGGGATGCGATCCCAGGCGCTGGCCGTGTTGGACATGGGCGTGCTGCATCAGGGCTCTCTGTACACGGTCACCGCGCCCGCGGCCCTGTTCGTCGCCGCGATCCTCGACCATCCCCTGTGCCTCGCCGAGCACGAGGGGCACCTCCCGTGGGACGACGGGCCGCCGCGCACCTTGCGGGCCGCCCTGCTCGACTGGCTGGGCCAGGTGGCCCAGTCGGCTGCCTACGGGGAGGATCCGGCGCGGGACCGGGCAAACTGGGAGTGGCAGCCCTGGCACGAGGACACGCGGGGCAAGCGTGACCCCGACGAGCTCGCCGCACTGCAAGCGTGCCGGGACATCCGTCCCACCCTGTACGACGCCGTCGAGCCGTTCCTCTCCTCCCGCGACCCCCACATCTGCGAGTCCGCGCTCGGCGTCGCGCTGCCGCTCCTTTCGGCCCCGGCCCTCGCCGACCGGGTACCGCGCGCCGCCGCACTGCTCCGGGACCGGCTGGGCACCATGACGGGCCGACGGGAACGAGCCGCCGTGGCGCGGGCGCTGAGCCTTTGGGGAATGGACACCTCCGTTTTGCTCTCCGACTCCGACCCGGCCGTACGGGTCTGCGCCGCGCTCGGTCCCGTCCGAGTCGACCGGCCCCGTGCCCTCGCCGTGCTCCTCGACGCGCTGCGGGACCCCCGCACAACAGACAGATGGTTCCCCGAGCCGCTGCCCGGGGTCGACGGGAGGCTCCGGTTCACCGTGCTGCGTTCCGCGCTCGATCTGGCCGTGTCGTTCGAGGAGGTGGCACCGGTGACCATCGCCATAGTGGCCGCCGGCCACAAATCCGTCGTCGACCACGAAAGCGGGCCGATCCTGTTCAGAGCCTTCCCCGATGGCTACGACCCGACGCACTCGCTCACCTCGGCCCAACGCGCGCTGCTGCGGGCGTTCGTGGACACCGACGAGGCCACGGGCAGCATCGGCGGCAACTGGTTGTGGTTCCGCGCGGCCGGGCTGCCGGAGAACCGGGAGGGCATCGCCGCATTGCTGCGTACCCACCCGTGACGCCGTCCCCGGTCAGGCATCACGATCGTCCGCCGCCCACCGTGCGGCCTTGCCTTCGAGCGGATGCGACTATCTCGGGATGAGTCCCTCACAGACCTTGTCGCCGCCTCAGCGTGCCTTCATGCTCAACGCATTCGAGATCACATCCTCCCGGGCGTACGCGGCGACCTGGACGGTCCGTACAGGGACGCACCCGGTGCGGAGCTGGCCGCCCTCCTGCTTCCGCTCGTCGACAGAGGGTGGATCGACGTCTGCCGGGCCACCCCCTGGACCGCGCCCGACGGAAGCAGCGGCTTCCAGGGCCGGCCGGCCCATCGCGCGAGATGAGCTGCCCGCGCTGCTGGCCGACGACGGCAATTGGGAGTATCCCGACGACGGTGAGTGGATCGGCTGCCTGACGCTCACTCTGACCCGCCTGGGGCGAGAGGTCCCCTGGTAGTCCGACTGCGGTGCGCGGTGGCGGGGCGGCGTCAGGCCTTGAGTGTGGCGGCCGAGCTGGCGGCCTGTTCGATCCGCGCGCGGTGGGCGGCGCGGGCTTCCTCGTCGATCTGCTCCTCGTGTTCGGCGCGCAGCCCGGTCCGGCCGTCGAGGCCCTCGCGCAGGATGTCGGCGTGCCCGGTGTGCCGGACGGACTCGCCGAGGACGTGGACGATGACGGCGAACAGGTTCGTGTCGGACCAGGGCTGCGGCCACCACGGCACGTGGCCGGGGGCGTCGAGGGGAAGCTCGTCGATCGTCGCGTCCGAGTGCTGCCACGTGCGCCGGTAGAACCCGGTGATCTGATCGCGGGTCTCGTCCGCGGCCGCCCACTGATCGCTGCCGTCGGAGTCCTGCCATCGGCACAGCGGTTCCGGGGAGGGGCGGCCGAAGACCTCGCCGAAGTACCTGGCCTCGACGGTGGCGACGTGTTTGACCAGGCCGAGGAGGTTGGTTCCGGTCGCCGTCAGGGGTCTGCGGGCGTCGTACTCGGACAGGCCGTCGAGTTTCCACAGCAGCGCCTCGCGGTCCCGCCGCAGTCTCCCGTGCAGGGTGTGCTTCGCGAATTCATCGATCATGCGTCATGAGCCTTCCATGGGCTGTTCGTGTTCTCCAGATCCCGTACGCGGCCCGGCGCCCCGGCCCGTGACAGTGGCCGCGCAGGAGTCCAGGTGCGGCACCAGCCGGCGGTGAGCACCGCCGCACCGCCCGCCAGGGCCATCGCGCCGGCGGTTCTGACCGGCTACTCCTCGGGCTCCCAGGCGATCAGCCGCTCGAACACCTGCCGGTCGCCCTCGGTCTTCAGGTCGCTCAGCGTGAGGCGGCCCCAGACGAAGAGGAGCAGTTGCTCGGCCGTGCCCGTGGCCGAAGCGGAGGGGATCGCGGCGTCGTCCGTGAGGGGTGCGGGCCAGGCGCCGGTGCCGTCGAGCTCGAGGAGCCAGGAGCGGCCCTCGGTGGCGTGGTAGTGGATGGTGGCGGCCTCGTGCGGCCAGGCGGCCGGGGTGGAGTTGCAGGTGTCGAGGAACTCGGCCACGCCGTCGATCGCAATGTCGGGCGGCATCGGCTGCACGGCGCACGCGGCGAGCTGGGCGTCGTAGGTGTGCACCAGCACCTCGTGCACCCGGCGCCGTGCGACACCCCAGGCATTCGCCGGCGACAGGCCGGCGCTCCACCAGGTCCAGCACTCGCGCTCCGGGCCGGCCTCGCGCAGCGCGCTCAGCAGCAGCTCGTTCGACTCGGAGTACCAGGCCAGCAGCGCCTCGGGCTCGCGCGGCACCTCCGCGGCGTTCTTGGCCGGCGGAGCCTCGGCCGGGCCCGCGGCGACGATCGCGGCCCACCAGCGCTGGCCGGTACCGAGGTGCCGCACCAGATCGAACAACGTCCACCCGGGGCAGGACGGCACCGGCGCGTCGAGGCTCGCCCCGGCGGCAACCGCACTCCGGAACGCGGCCGACCGCTCGTCGATCAGTTGCAGCAGGGCTGCGTACTCAAGACTGTCTGTCACATCGCCTGCCTATCACCCCGGATCACCCGACCGCACCGGATTTCACCGCCCGTACCGCTGCGCGACGGCCGTGAAGGCGGCCTTGGGCTCCCATTCCATGTCGGGGTAGGTCTGCCCCCGGCGTCCTTCGAGGAGTTTGACGATGCCCAGGCCGGCCCGGTCCAGGTCGTCCCTGGGGTCGCCGTCCGGGCGGTGCGGGTAGCCGGGCAGGGCGAACAGGAACACGAACGCGCTGTCCACTCCCTCGGTCTCGAAGATCTCCAGCAGTTCGCTCAGATACGCGGCCTGGCCGGCCTCGTCACGCTCGTACACGCCGGTCAGCCGTACCGGGGCCCTGGTCGCCGGGTCGTGCTCGACCACTTCCAGCACCCGACCGCCACGGTCCCCCGCGCCGCGGTAGGCGGCGGTGCCGAACCCGGTGACGGCGAGCGGCTTCGGCCCCTGCGCCAAGGTGCGCACCGCGTCCCGGAACCGGTCGGCGACCTCCGCGGAGCGGATCAGTTCGTACGTCACCATGTCGAAGGGGGTCCAGTCGATCTGCTCGAACTGGATGGCCGCGTAGGTGAGCCTGCCCCGGAAGCGCTCGCGGACCGTGGCCGCGGCCTCGCGGAGGAACGCGTTGACGCGCACGCCGAGCTCGCCCATCGCTTCGGCTCGCCGCTCGGGCCGGCGCATCAGCTGCTCGACCCGCTCCTCGGGGCTGTCCCCCGACAGGAACCCGCGGTTCATCACGCTCAGTTCGACCCCTGCGACGAACACGACGGTGGCTCCCCGCTGCCGGAGCCGTTCCGCTCGCTCGGCACAGTCGCGGAAGAGCGTGAGGATCGGCTCGGGGTCCAGTTCCAGCGGGTAGGGCGAGAACCAGACCTCCAGGCCGAGCTCGGCGGCGGCACCGGCGGCCAGCTCCAGGCGGTCCGGGTCGCCGCCGATGATCTGGACCGCGTTGCAGTGCAGGTCGTCGCGGATGACGGCGAGTTCGCGCCGGACCACCGCGGGATCGAAGTGCTCGCGGGACGTCTGGCCGTGCACGACGAATCCGGTGTCGTAGGTCATTCCTCTTGCTCGCATGGTGCCGCTGTCCTCTCCGTCGGTCTCGGCGGGTCGAGACTGACAGGGAAAATGCGTGCACGCAAGTTTGCACTGGAGCAGATTTGCGGGCACGCAAGTTTGCGGGCACGCAGTCGCGCGTGGAAAGCTGACACCGTGACGACACCACCACCAGGGCTGCGGGAGCGGAAGAAGCGGGCCACGCGCGAGGCGCTGCGCGAAGCGGCGCTGCGCCTGGCCGTGGAGCGCGGACCGGACCAGGTGCGGGTCGAGGACATCGCGGAGGCGGCCGGGGTCTCGTCGCGCACCTACAACAACTACTTCGCCAGCCGCGAGCAGGCCATCGTCTCCGCCGTCACCGCGGACCGGGAGGCGCGCATCGCCGCGGCGGTCGCGGCCCGGCCCGCGGGAGTACGCCTGGCCGACGCCGTCACCGAAGCAGTGGTCGAGCAGTACACGAACACCGGTGAGCGTGAACAGCGGGCGCTGCTGCTGATCACCACCCGGACCGCGCTGCGCGACGCGTTCCTCGACACCACGGCCGGCATCGAGCTCCCACTCACAGCGGTGATCGCCGAACGCCTGGGAGACGCCGAAGCCCACCCGGCCCGCGTCCTCGCTGCAAGCGTGACCGCGGCGGTGCGCATCGCACTGGAAGGCTGGCTGCGGCCTGCCGGGAGCGCGGAGACCGCCGGGAGTCTCCCCGCCGGAGGACTGCTCGTGCCCTCCGGTTCACTGGCGGACCAGCTCCGCACGGCGCTGGCCCCGCTCGCGCCCGCGTTCGACGCCGCGGAGCAAGGTGGGCAGCGGTGACACCGACGCGGCTGGGACATCCGCCCCCTCAACTGCCGCGCGGCTCGGGGATGACCACCCAGCACGCGGGCCCCGGGCGCAGCGGTCGGCAGACCGCCTCGGTCACGAGTGGCTCGCCGTTCAAGCCCTCCCTCGTCAAAGCGGTGTTCGGGGCCGTGACCCCGATGCACGTCTCCCGGTCGGCCGCGTGGGCCGCCGGGTCGGTGACACGGACGGTGCTGACGGAGATCGTCCAGGGCGCGAGGACCGGGGCGGCAGCGGCGGGCCGGAAGAAGCTGATTCCCGGGGACCTTCTCTCGGCGATCGACCGGAACGTCGAGCTGGAGGTGGGCCCTGTCCAGCCGCACGGGGACGGACGGACCGTCGGCAGGGACGACATCCTGGCCGCCACCACGATGCAGTTGTTCGGCGGCGGCCTCAGGCCGCGCGCTCTCGCCGAAGCCCGCGAGGCGGCTCGGGGGCCTTCGGCCGGCTGAGTGGGTGCGATCGGCATCTGCCGTGTGCATCTCTGGATATTCCGACGATAACGCTCGCCGCTAGCTTCGCGGTGACCCTGTCGTGTTCGGTGAAAGGCATCCCGTGAAGAAGCTCGCCTCGGCCCTGCTTTCCGCAGTTCTCCTCGGCGGCGTGTCCGTCGCCGCCGCACCCGCCGCCTCGGCGGTCACCGCGCCGGGCGCCACCGCGTCGGCGGCACCCGGCTGTGTCACCGAGACCAAGGAGGTGAGCAAGGGCTACGGAACGATCACCGTGTGCGTCAACGAGGACGGCTCCGCCCGGGCCTACGGCGACCTCCACTGCACCGCGTTCGGCGCCGTTCTCGTGATGTGGGAGATCGGCTGGAAGACGACCTCCGGTGTCAAGGTCTCGACCGTCGCGACGGCCGGCTGGGGAGACGACGACATCGAGTTCGACGTCGACCCCTCGGCCGGCACGGACGGGATCAAGGGGATCACCGGAGTGGACGAGATCTACCTCGCCACGATCTACATGTGACCCGGCCCGCACGCCACCGCGAACCTCTGTCGGGATCGTGCCGTCCGCTCCGTCAGCCCCGCTGAAGGGTGCGGTCGTGCTCCCGGACCGCGATCCGGGCCAGCTTGGTCAGCATCATGCCGTTGCGGACCTCGACCAGGTAGTCCACGGGCAGTCCGTGCATTCGGATGCCCGGGCCCCGCAAGGCGTGCCAGTCGAGTACGAAGAGCGTGGCGTCGCCCCAGGGCACCAGCTTCATGGCGATGCGGGCCGCGCCGAACGGTTCGGCCTGCGCCTCCAGTTCCAGGCGGCGTTCGGGTTCGCAGATGCGGACGACGCAGGTGTCGTCGAGGACCAGCGGGCCGGCCCCGACCCGGACGCGCAACCGGGCGCCCACCTGGGGCCAGTGGGGGTCCGCGGCGAGCACCCGCTGGGTTCCGGTCACCCATTCCCCGTAGCGGTGTCCGTCGGACAGCAGGCTCCAGACCTCGGACGGGGTACTCAGGATCAGACGGCGGTTCCGGGCCAAGCTGAACACGCTCCCTCGGGACGACGGCGACGACGGGGCGACGGGGTGACGGGGTGACGGGGCGGGGGCACGAGTGATCCGCGGTCTGCGGCGCGCGCCCGTCGACACTAGCCCGGCGCTCCGGTGGCCCAGGGGAACGCGCCGACGCATGGGCCCGTCCGGGCGAGGCGCCCGCCGGCGGCTGCGGCCGGCGAGCTTTCCCGGTCGGGGCCGATGGCCGAGTCCGGCCGGTCGGCGGCCAGCCGGAACGCGTTCCGGCCGGCGGCACGATGCGTCAGTTCTTGACCGCGACCCCGCAGACGGACACGTCGGCCGTGGGCTCTTCGGGCCTGCCCGCGTCCGGGCGCCAGGAAGCCGTGGCGACGACCCCCGGGGCCACCAGGTCCAGTCCGGTGAAGAAGGCGGCGATCTCCTGCGGGGAGCGCAGGTGGTAGGTGTTGGCCGACTGGCCGTTGTAGACCTGGACCGCCCTGTTCAGTGCCTCGTTGTTGTCGGTGCCGTCGCTCAGGGCCAGATAGCTGCCCCGGGGCAGCGCCGCCATCAGTGTGTCCAGCAGCTCCGCGGGACGCTCGGCGTCGGAGATCTGCCCCATGATCCCCAGGGTGGTCAGCGCGACGGGGCGGCTGAGGTCCAGGGTTCTGGCGGCTTCGGCCAGGATCCGCTCGGGGTCCCTGACGTCGGCGTCGACGTAGGCGCAGGCACCCTCCGGCGTGCTGGTGAGCAGCGCCCTGGCATGGGTGAGGACGAGGGGGTCGTTGTCCACGTACACGATGCGGCTCTCCGGTGCGATGCGCTGGGCCAGCTCGTGCGTGTTGTCCGCGGTGGGCAGTCCGGTGCCGATGTCGAGGAACTGGCGGACACCGGCCTCGCCGGCCAGGAAACGTACCGCGCGTGCCAGGAACCGGCGTTGCAGGCGGGCGACGGCGGCGAACTCCGGAAACGTCGTCAGGATGACGTCACCGGCCGCGCTGTCGACCGGATAGTTGTCCTTGCCTCCCAGCAGGTAGTTCCAGACCCGGGCGGAGTGCGGCCGATCGGTCTGGAGTCGCGCCCCGACTTCTTCACGCGGATCAGTCATGGGCAAAGCTTCACACAACAGCGTACGGGTGGGAGGGAAGTACCGAACTTCCCGGTGCCGCCCGGCTCAGCAGGACGGCGACGGGGTGGGCGGGGGCCGTAGGCCCAGCCACTGCTCGGCGTCCCAGGCCCGGAACCGCTCCACCTCGGTGAAACCCAGCTTCGCCGCCAGGCGCATCGAGCCGGTGTTGGCGGTCTGCGTGTTGAGCACCACCGGCTCGCCGGGAAGGACGCCGTCGAGCCAGTCCAGTGCCGCCGCGCACGCCTCGGCGGCGTACCCGAGTCCCCACGCCCGCGGCAGGAACAGGTAGCCGAGATCGACCTTTCCCACCGCAACGGGGCAGCAGTGCTCCCGTGTTCGCCTGAGCAGGACCTGCCCGATCATCTCCCCGTCGAGGTCGACGACGAAGCTCCCGGGCCATCGCTCGGGGGTCCCGGGCAGCTCACGCTCCAGTTCCGCACGGGGGCGGGGGCCGCCGAGGTAGGTGTGCACCTCGGGCGACGCCAGCAGTTCGACGAACGCCGCGCGGTCCGCGGCTCCGGACCCCCGGAGCACGAGTCTCGCGGTTCTGATCGCCACCGGCGGCCACGCGACGGGGCCCAGGTCTGACATGCGCGCAGACTAACAAGTCCTGGTTCCCGTGTTGCCGAGAAGAGATCGCTCAGGGGCGATGACTTTGCACCGGACCGGGAGTCTCCTTCGGGAACGCCCTCCCCGGACGCTCACTGGTCGGGCCGGGGGCACACAGACAGCGACCTTGACAGGAGTCCAGGCCACATGACCGATCCGGCACTGACGGCAGACCCTCATCGCGAGACCGGGGTCTGGCCCGCGATCCACACCGAACGAGCGGCGCTGGCGGCCGATCTCGCAGACCTGACGGACGAGCAGTGGTCCGTGCCGTCGCTCTGCGCCGGTCTGTCGGTGCGGGAGGTGCTGGCGCACCTGACGGCGGGCGCGAGTCTCAACACCGTGCGCTGGCTGGCGGGTGTGATCCGGTGCCGGTTCGACTTCGACAAGCAGGTGGCCGTGCGGCTGGCCGAGCAGCTCGGCGCGACCCCGGGCGAGACCCTTGAACGTTTCCGGCGCGTCGTCCCGAGCACGACCAAACCTCCGCTGCCCGCGATCGCCATGCTGGGCGAGACCATCGTGCACGGAGAGGACATCCGGCGCCCGCTGGGCATCCGCCGCGACCACCCGATCGGTGTCGTCACCGAGGCGGCCGAGTACTACCGGGGCTCCGACCTCGTCGTCGTTGCCAAGGGACGCATCGGCGGGCTGAGACTCGTGGCGGACGACGGCCCGTTCGCGACCGGTTCCGGACCTCTCGTGTCCGGCCGCACCCTGGCCCTGGTGATGGCCATGACGGGGCGCGCGACCTACTGCGACGACCTCGAAGGCGACGGCGTGGAACTCCTCCGGAGCCGTATGAGCCTCTGACCGCGACGAGTTGTCAACCCCGACGATCGTCACGGCCCGGGGTTGCCGTTCGGCCCGGGTGTCCGGGCGGGCGTGCTCCTACGTTTCCGCTCATGGAACGAGAACCGCGAAAGAAGGCCCGGGCCGGCCGGTGGCTCGGCGCGCCGGCCGTCCTGGGTACCGGAGCAGGAGTGGTCGCGTGGCTGTCCCCAGGCGGACTGGGCCGGGCCGGCCCCGTCGAGGTCACCGGCGGGGCTTCGGCGTCCGCGTACCGGTCGGTCACGGGGGCGTTGGCGGACGCTCCGTCATGGGCGGGGGCCGCTCTGGAAGTCGCCACCGAGGGCACGCTCGTGATCCTCGGAGCGCTGCTGCTGTGGGCGGCGTGGACGGCGGTGCGCCGCAAGGACGCCCGAGGTGTCGCCGGTGCCGTGCTGACCGGCCTCGGCACCGTCGTGGCGTACGCGGGGAGTGAGGCGCTGAAACTCGTGGTGGACGAGGAACGTCCCTGTCGTGCGCTCGGTGCCGGGGCCGAGGCGGTCACGGAGTGCCCGGACGTCGGGGACTGGTCGTTCCCGAGCAACCACGCCACCCTGGCCGCCGGGCTGGCCGTCGGTCTCGCCGTCCTGCGGCCCCGGCTCGCCGTGGTCACGCTGCCGTTGGCCGGGGCGGCCGCGGTGCTGCGGGTGCTGGTGGGGGTGCACTACCCGCACGACGTGCTCGCCGGTGCGACGCTCGGCGGCGCCGTCGTGGCGGCGGTGCTCCTCGTGTTCTGGCCCGCGGCCCGGGGTGCGGCCTCACGGCTGGGGAGGCTGCGGCGCGATGACGCCGGCCTCGTGAGCCACGACCGCGGCGGCGGCCCGGTTGTCGACGCCCAGCCTCGCCAGGAGGGAGCTCACGTGGGCTTTGACCGTTCCCTCCACCACATGCAGTCGCCGGGCGATCTGGCCGTTGGACAGGCCGACGCCGAGAAGGGCGAGTACGTCTCGTTCCCGGGCGGTGAGGGCCGCGACCCGGTCACGGGCAGCGGAACGCCGACCGGCCAGGGTGCCGGCACCCGTGGCGGCGAGGTGCGCGACGACCCGGGCCGCGACCCGCGGTGACAGGTAGGCGGCGCCCCCGGCCACCGCACGGACTCCGGTGAGCAGTTCCTCGGGCTCGCCCGACTTGATCAGGAAACCGGCCGCGCCGCCGCCCAGTGCCTGCAGGATGTAGTCGTCCTCGCCGAAGGTCGTGAGCATGATGACGCCGGTGCCCGGCACGGCGGTGCGGATCTCCGCGGCGGCGTCGATGCCGTTGAGGCCCGGCATGCGGATGTCGAGTACGGCCACCGCGGGTCGGTGGCGTCGCACCAGTTCCACGGCGTCGTGCCCGTCGGCGGCCTCGGCGACGACCTCGATGTCCGCGGCAGTGGCGAGGACGGCGCGCACCCCGGCCCGGATCATCGGCTCGTCGTCGGCGATCAGCACCCGGATCATCGCGCGCTCACGGGGCGACCGTACCCAGGGACACCAGGGTGTCCTCCCGGAAGCAGAGCCGGTAGGCGTCGCCGGACCGGTCGTCAAAGCGGTCGGCCGTCATCGCGTAGTACTCGCACGTCGTGCCCTCTCCCATCGGCTCGTCGGCCGGCGGCCGGTAGTCGGTCTGCCGTTCCGGCAGGAGGCGCCGCACCTCGGAACGATCCTGCCCCACGTGCAGGCGGGCGTAGTCACGCGGGTCCAGGACCGACTGTGCCGCCGACCGGGTCTCCCAGACCATGAGCACCCCGCTCAGCAGCGCCGCCGTCACCAGGGGCACCATGACCGCGGCGACCAGCGTCCGGCCCGCCCTGCGCCGGGCGCGCCGGTGTTCCTGCGGCAGCGCGTCGTCGCGGGCGGCCGGGAACGCGAGCGGCGAGGGCGGGAGTGGCGAGGGGTGGTGCGGGGGCGGCGAGGGGTGGTGCGGGATGCGGGCGACGACCGCGTACCCTGCGTCGCGCGGCCCGTGCCGGAACGAGCCGCCGGTCAGCCGGACCCGTTCCCCGAGGCCGATCAGGCCGAGCCCTCCGATGCCGGGCCGGGTCCGTACGCGGTCGGTGGACGGCGGTGGGCCGTTCTCCACGACGACCTCCGTCCGGGTTGCCGTATGTGTCACGTGCACGGTGGTCCTCGCGCCCGGCGCGTGCTTGGCCACGTTGGTGAGGGCCTCCTGCACCACCCGGTGCGTCGCCCGCGCCACCACGGGCGGCAGGTCGTCCGCCTCGCCGTCGACGCGCAGCTCCACGGGGAGGCCGGCCCCGGACGCCTCGGAGGTCAGCCGGGCGAGGCCGGTGTCGTCGGGCTCGACCGGCGCCTCGCCGGTCTCCTCCCGCAGGACACCGATCACCTCGCCGAGGCGTTCCACCGAGGCCGCCGCCCTGGCCCGGATGTCGGCCGCCGCCCTCTGGTGGTGTTCCGCGAGGTCCGGCGCGAGTTTGAGCGCGCCGGCCGACAGGGCGATCAGGCTGAGGTCGTGTCCCAGCAGGTCGTGCATGTCCTGCGCGATGCGCGTCCGCTCCCGCAACCTCGCCTGGTCGGCGATCAGTCGCTGCTCGCGTTGGAGTTGACCGGCGCGCTCCCACCCGGCCCGGACGAGCTGGCGGTACTGGCACCAGAAGCGGCCCGCGAACCAGGGCAGCATCATGGCGGTGACCACCACGGCCACGAACCGGCCGGCCAGCGGGAGCCAGGCGGGAACGACGGACAGGGCCGCCACACCGGCCGCGAGAACCGCGAGCAGGGCGAGCGCCGTCGGGGCCGTCCGCCCGGGCCGGCGTCCTGCGAGGAACGCGGTGACGGCGGTCGGAACCGCCCACCACAGGTTGGTCACGCTCAGGCCGGCGGCCACCGCGGTAGCCGAGTTGAGGAGGGTCGCCGGATCACGTACCCGCCGCAGGAGCGTGTTCCGGGGCGTTGTCGCCGTCCCGCTTTCGGTCAGTGTGCTGTCCACGGAGGTGACGGTACGGACGTCGGGCGACGGCCGACCACTGCCGAAAGTCTCATTCCGTGCGCCCCGCACCGCGACCGCCGACGTCGGTACGCCGTGGGCACGGAGGTCCCCCGCGCAGGCCGTGGCCTCACATGCGGGATCTCAGCACGTCGACCTCGCAGCCCGGCGCGAAGGGGTCGAAGCCGTGCTCGCTCAGCCAGCGAACCGCCAGCAGGCTTCGCAACGACCACCATGCGTGGATCACCTCGACGTCGATGTCGGCGCCATAGCCGGCGATGACGTCGCCGAGGTGCTCCTCGTGTCCGAGGGTGAATGTGGCGAGGTCGTACAGGGCATCTCCCTGGCCCGCCTCGGACCAGTCGATGATGCCCGTGACCTCGTCGCCGTCCACGAAGACGTGCGCGATCTGCAGGTCGCCGTGCGTGAACGCCGCAGTCCACGGCCGGAGCGCCGTCTCCGCGACCCGGCGGTTGCGGGTGACCAGGTCGGCGGGCAGGACGCCGTTCGTGACGAGCGACGCGCACTCGTCGTCGAGTTCCGCCGCCAGCACGGCGACGCTCCGGCCGGCCCGGCCCCGCCAGGGCGGCAACGGCGCGTCGTGCAGCTTCCGGATGGCGGCGCCCGCCGCGGCCCACCCCGCCGGCGACCCGGTCGACGGCCCGCCCAGGCGCCCGAGCGTCGTCCCCGGCACCGCGGTGATCGCGAGCACGGGCGGCTTGTGCCACAGGACCTGCGGGGTCGGGACGGACACGCGGGACATCGCCTCGATCTCGACGTCGATGCGAGCCCGGTCCGTGTCCACCTTCAGGAACACGTCACCGACGCGCAGGGTCGCACGCTCGGAATGGGCGACGACGACTTCGACCTCATCCATGGGCGACCACTGTCCCCGGGAGTGATCGCCGATGTCTCCCGGTTTTCCGCACACCTGCCGACGAGTGCCGTACACAGGTGAACTCCGATCGGCTTCTCGAAGGCGGCAGCCTACCGGCGTCCGGTGAGGTGGGTCGTCAGGCGGGACAGCAGGGCGACCGACTCGCTCAGCCGCCGTCTTTCGCCGGGGTCGAAGGTCTCGCGGATGGCGGTGCCGAGGGCGCCCGCGCGCAGGGTGCGCTCGCGCCGGAGACTGGAGCGGCCGGCGTCGGTGAGGCGCAGCAGGAGCTTGCGGCCGTCGTCGGGGTGCGGCTCCCCGCGGACCAGGCCGGCGGCGGAGAGGTCCTTGACCGACTTGGCGGCCGACTGGTGTGTGACGCCGCGCAGTCGGGCGAGGTCGGCCGTGGTCAGGGGGCCGTCGCGGTCGAGGAATCCGAGGATGGCGGCTTCGCCGGGGGGCATGGTGTCCACGGTCCTCACCGCCCGGACCAGCTCACCGATCGACCGCCGCAGCTCCTCGGCCAGCACGTCTTCGTCCATGGAGCCATCCTAGCCGGATATCCCGCACCTAGTTGTACAGTTAAGTTGTACAAGTGAGCACAAGTGCTGCTCGGTGAAGGCGGAGGGACAAAGGACATGGCGGTCGTGGAACTCACCAAGTTCGGTCATGCGTGTGTGCGGCTCGAGAAGGACGGGCGCCGCCTGGTCATCGACCCGGGCGGTCTGACCGACCCCGAGGCGTTGGACGGCGCTGACGCGGTGCTCGTGACGCACGAGCACTTCGACCACTTTTCGGAGGAGTTGCTGCGCCGGGCGGCCGCGGCACGTCCGGGTCTGCGCATCTGGACCAACTCCTCCGTCGCCAAGCGGCTGGACGGACTCGGCGCGCAGGTCTCCACCACCGGGGACGGGGACGCCTTCAGCGTCGCGGGCTTCGACCTCACGGTGCACGGAACCTGGCACGCGGTCATCCACCCGGATGTCCCGCGCATGCCCAACATCGGGTTCCTGGTGGACGAGTCCCTGTTCCACCCCGGCGACGCCCTGACCGTCCCCGGCGCTCCGGTCGGCACGCTGCTGCTGCCCGTGCACGCTCCCTGGTCCACGGTCGGCGATCTGATCGACTACGTGCGCGAGGTCGCTCCCCGCGATGCCTACGCCGTCCATGACGGCGCCCTCAACGACGTCGGCACCGCGATGGTCGAGGGCTTCCTCGGCGAGCGGGGCCCCGGGGTCCCGGCTCGCTACCGTCGGCTGG
Source organism: Streptomyces rubrogriseus (assembly GCF_027947575.1). Classification (NCBI taxonomy): domain Bacteria; kingdom Bacillati; phylum Actinomycetota; class Actinomycetes; order Kitasatosporales; family Streptomycetaceae; genus Streptomyces; species Streptomyces rubrogriseus. The sequence continues at coordinate 4,631,568 of NZ_CP116256.1, forward strand.
CCCCGGGCGCGAGTGTCCGGATCGGCTGAGGGCCCCGGCGGCGCCGGTCACGGCGTGGTGACGCCTACGACGCCGAGGGCTTCTCCTCGCGGTACAGCACGAGGTGTTCGTGGTGGAGCACGCCGTCCCGCAGGTCTCCGGTGGCGGTGAAGCCGGTGTCGTCGACGTAGTCGAGGTGGTCGCCGGTCACCGTGTAGCGGCCCGTGTACGCGCTGCGCCGATTCCCCCGGGCCTCGTCGTAACGCCCGTCCGGCAGCAGCTCCTGCCTGATGTGGCCGTCCGCGGTCACCCACATGCCGACCACGTCGGCGTTCTCACGGTTGCGCCGGTCCCGCGCGTTCGCTGTCATCGCACATTCCCTTCCTCGGTGGGCAGTTGCCTCAGCCCGGCCGAGTCTGCGCAGGTCGGCCCGGACACACCAGGACGTTCGCTGCCTGGGTGCGACACACCCGGGCAGCGCACCGGGGCGCCGCCTAGCCTTGGCGGCATGGACGACAACCACCTCGGGGAGTTCCTGCGCGCGCGCCGCGCCGGTCTGCGGCCGCAGGACGTCAACATGGCGAGCCACGGCCTGCGCAGGGTCGCCGGACTGCGCCGCGAGGAGGTCGCCGTCCTGGCCGGGGTCAACGTCGACTACTACACCCGGCTGGAACAGGGCCGCGAGCGTCACCCGTCTCCGCAGGTGCTCGACGTTCTCGGCCGCGCGCTCCACCTGGACCCGGAGGCCAGCGCCCACCTGCACCGCCTGGCCGGGGTGTCACCGGCCGGCCGGGACTTGCTGCACGCGACCGAACGGGTCGGTCCCGCACTGCGTCAGCTGATGGACGGCTACGCCCACACGCCCGCCTTCGTCATGAGCCGCACCCTCGACGTCCTGGCCGCCAACGCCCTGGCCGACGCGCTCTTCGCCCCCTTCACGCCCGCGGACAACCTGGCCCGCATGATCTTTCTCGACCCGGCGGGCAGGGAGTTCTACCAGGAGTGGGACCGAGCCGCCCAGGCCGTCGTCGCCAACCTGCGCCAGGCACACGGCTTCGATCCGGAGCACCCGCGTCTGAGGCGCCTGGTGGACACGCTCACCGAGCACAGCGCCGTGTTCCGGCGCCTGTGGGCGGAGCACTCCGTGCGCGGCAAGACCCAGGACGCCAAACGGCTCCTCCACCCGGACGTCGGCGCCCTCTCGCTGACGTACCAGTCCTTCGACGTCCGTGACGCTCCGGGGCAGCAACTCGTCATCTATCACGCCGAGCCGGGCAGCCCGTCGGCCCACGCCCTGGGCCTTCTCGGCTCGCTGCACGCCGGTGAGCGGCGGCAGGGCGCGTCCGACCCGGCCGGGAGTTAAGACCCGCGAGCCGGTCCGCGAGCGGGATCCGTGAGTGTCTGGTCACGCCTCTGCGCGGCCGGAGCCGAAGAACTCGATCATCTGTTCCAGGCCGTCCGGGCTGAACATGGTGTCCAGGCTTTCGGCGGACTCGACGGCGGACGCTTCACTGCGGGGAAAGAGACCTTCCTCGTACTGGGTGAGCGCGGCCTCGGTGTCGCCGGGGTGAGCGGCGAGGGCGAGGGCTAGTTCGGCACCGTCGTACATGGCGAGGTTGGCGCCCTCACCGGCGAAGGGGGACATCAGGTGGGCCGCGTCACCGAGCAGCGTGACGCCGGGGGTCCGCTTCCAGCGGTGCCCGACGGGCAGCGCGTGGATGCGGCGCGGAGTGATGGTCTCCGCGTGGGCGACCAGGCCGCGCAGGCCCTCGTCCCAGCCGTCGAAGTGGGCGAGTACCGCGGCTTTGGCGGCGCCGTGGTCGGTGAAGTCGATGGTGTCGATCCAGTCCTCGTCCGCCCTGAGCGCGGTGTAGACGTGGAGGCTGCCGTCGGTCTCGCGGTGGGCGAGGAAGCCGCGCCGGTCGGCGAGGCAGATGAAGAAGCCACCGCCGACGAGGGCCGCGCTGCGCGGGTGGCGGGTGTCGGCCTCGTGCAGGTCGGTCTCCACGAAGGAGATGCCGGTGTAGGCGGGCTCGGCGTCCGAGAGCAGCGGCCGGATGCGGGACCAGGCGCCGTCGGCACCGACGAGGAGGTCGGTGGTGATGGCCGAGCCGTCGGCGAAGGTGACCTCGTGCCGGCCGTCGTCCAGTGCCCGGGCGCCGGTGGCCTTGCGCCGCCAGTGGACCGTGCCGTCGGGGAGGGAGTTCAGCAGCAGGCCGCGCAGGTCGCCCCGGTCGACCTCGGGGCGGCCGCCGTCGCCCTCGTCCTCGGTGGCGACACGGACCGTGCCGTCGCGGCCGACCAGGCGCATCGCCTGGCCGCCCTCGTGGATGATCTCGCGGAACTCGTCGTGGAGGCCGGCGGCCCGGATCGCCTCCTGGCCGTTCTCCTCGTGGATGTCGAGCATGCCGCCCTGCGTGCGGGCCTCCGGGCCCGACTCCAGGTCGAAGACCGCGGACTCGATTCCGTTGACGTGCAGGACCCGGGCGGCGGTGAGGCCGCCCAGGCCGCCGCCGATGATCGCGATGGGGTGGTGAGGGGTGCTCATGGTGGCCTCCAGGGGTGCGCGGTCGGACACCTCCAATGTAACGAACATGTTCGTAACGAACAAGTTCGTTCACGCGCATGCAGAAAGGCCGGGCAGCTACGGGTTCGGCAGCTGGGCGCGGCCCCTCAGCCGTCCGCGCCGCGCGCCGGGCCCGGGACGGGTGTGCGGGTGATCCCGTTGACGAGGACGTCGAACGACCAGCGCAGGCGGTCGTGGGCGGAGCCGCCGATGAGCAGGGGCATGTGGGAGGCGATCGCGGGATGGGTGGCCGCGTCCGCGTCGCGCAGGGCCCGGACGGTGGCGCTCCAGTCCTCGCGGGACGTCGGATCGTGTTCCTGGGTCGCCTGCTCGGCGGCAGTGGCGGTGGCGTCCTGCAAGAGCTTGTCCACGCCCCAGGCGACCTGCGCGCCAGGGGCTCCGCTGCGGGCGAGCAGCTCGAGGACCCGTTCCACGAGACGCAGGTAGTTCTCCCCGCTGGGGCGGGCGCCCAGGGCCGACCGGGCGAGCTGAGGGTGTGCGAACAGTACGAGGGTGTACGAGGTCAGCACGGCCCGCAGCTGCTCACGCCAGCCCTCCTCGGCGCCCGCACCGGTGAGGTCGACCTCGCCCAGCAGGGCGTCCAGCACGGCCGCGTGCAGCTCGGCGGTGTTCGCCACGTACACGTAGAGGGAGGCGGGGCCGGTGTCCAGCTCCTGCGCCAGGCGGCGCATGGTGACCTTCTCCAACCCCTCCGCACGCATGAGCGCCACCGCGGTGTCGACGATCCACCGCCGGGACAGTGCGGGCTTCGCCGGACGGTCCCGGCGGCTGATCGGGGCTCTTCTCGCTGCCATGTCCCCGATCGTAACGAACACGTTCGCCGCGTGGTCGGGACCGTGTCAGCGGGAGTCCTGACGGAGGTGCCGGTCCTGTCCCGCCCCGTGTCCGGCGACTGCCGTGGCGATCCCGAGGACGGCCAGGACGCTGAGCGGAAGTGTCCAGCTGTGCGTGGTGTCGTGCAGGATGCCGAGCAGGAGGGGCCCGGCCGCCGCCACGAGGTAGCCGATGGACTGTGCCATGCCCGCCAGCGCGGCGGCTTCGCCGGAGCTGCCGGCCCGCTGGCTCTGGAAGGTCAGCGCGAGGACGAGGCAGGCGCCGCCGCCGAGTCCGAGCAGGGTGCACGCCAGGACGGGCAGCGCGGGAGCGGCGACCAGCACGGTGAAACCTCCCGCCACGAGGACCGAGGCCCCGGCGGCGGTCCATCGCTGATCGTGCCGGCCGCGGGTCAGCAGGGGCAGGAGGCTGCTGGAAGCCAAGGACACCACCTGGTAGTAGAACAGCATCCATCCGGCCGTGGTGCTGCTCGTGCCGCGGTCGATCAGGATGCTGGGCAGCCACGCGACCGCGGTGTAGAACGCCAGGGACTGCAGGCCCATGAAGAAGGTGACCTGCCATGCGAGCCGCGACCGCCAGGGCATCGGGCTGTGCGTCCCGCCGGTGGACGCCTGGGGCTTGTCACCTCGCATCCGGGGCAGCCAGGCGAGGAACGCGGCGACCGTGAAGGCGACACCCCAGGCGAGCGCCGTGCGCCAGGAACCCGGCACGGTGTGGGCCAGCGGCGCGGACACCCCCGAGGAGACCGCGGCCATGAGGCCCATGACGGTCACGTAGAGCGCGCTGACGCCCTGGATGCGGTGTGCGGGCACGTTTCTTCTGATCAGGGCGGGCAGCAGCACGTTGCCGAAGGCTATGGCGGCGGACAGGATCACCGTTCCGGTGAACAGGAAGCCGACGGAGGGAAGGGAGCGGACCACCGTTCCGACGGCCAGCACACCGAGCGACGCCACCAGCAGGCGGGCGCTGCCCCATCGGTGGGAAGCCCTGGCGACCAGCGGCGACGTCGCGGCGAACGTCAGCAGCGGGAGCGTGCTCAGCAGCCCGCCCCAGCTCGACGTCAGACCACTGCCGTGCTCGATCTCCGGCAGCAGTGCGCCGACACCGGTGAGAGTGGTACGCAGGTTCGCCGCCACGAGACAGATCGCGACGACGAGCCCGACCGACACGGCGGGCCGGGCGCGGTCGGCGGCCGGTATTTCGGAGGCGGAGTCCTGACGGGGGGCCGAAGCCGGCTGCCGACTCACTGTTCCCCCGCGGCTCGTGGCGCGTCGGTCTCGTGGTCGCGGGTGAGCTGGACGATCGCTGCCGCCGCGTCCCGGGCGCCGCCCGCGTCCCGGGCCTCGATCGCGTCGACCAGCCGCCGGTGCAGACGGGCGTGTTCCTCGGCGTGGACGGCGTCCCAGGGCAGGCCCCCGAGGGACGCGGTGAGCGCCGTACCGAGGTGGTCGTACACCTCGATCAGCAGGTCGTTCCCGCTGGCCCGGACCACGGCCCGGTGGAACAGCGCGTCGACGCCCGTGGCCGCGGCCGGATCCTCACCGGCGCAGGCCGCGTCGGCGTCGGCCAGCAGCTCCCGCAACTGCTGCAACTGACTCTCGCTCCGGCGCAGGGCCGCGGCTCCCGAGGCGTACTCCTCCAGGACGGTCCGCAGTTCCAGCACCTTGTCCCGCTGCGCGGAACTCGCCCGCCGCACCATGACGGACTGCAGCTCGCTCGACGAACAGACGTAGGTGCCGTCGCCGGCTCGCGGCTCCAGCAGGCCCAGGTGCACCAGTGCACCGATCGCCTCCCGCAGTGTGCTGCGTCCGACCCCGAGCTCCTCGATGAGGGCGTGCTCCGGCGGGATCCGCGTCCCGACGGGCCAGCCCCCTGCCTCGATGTGTGAGCGGAGGCTGTCCACCAGTTGTGCGGACAGGCTGGCCGTCCGTCGCGGTGCGCTGATGCGTTTCATGGCGGCAGCCTACACAAACATCAGACATTTGAACATCATGCTTTTCTCCAGGAGATGCGGCCGCGAACGGGCCGCATCGTGCTGGGTCCAGTCGTTCAGTCGGAGTCCGCGTCGCTCACACGCGGTCGGCCGCGATCAGGACGTACTGGAAGGAGCCGTCACGGTAGGACTCGATGAACGCCTTCTCGATTCCGGTGACCAGCGAGGACGTGGCCCGCAGCTCCCAGTAGGGCAGCGTGTCCGGGGTGAGGTCGACGATGGTGTGCGGCACGAGCCGGTTGTCGGCCATGGCGCGCAGGTACTCGCGGCGGGAGTGGATGTTGCACTCGAAGTGGGCGTTGATCTGGGAGACCCACTTCGACGGCTGGCCGTAGCGGGGGTTCCAGCAGCCGGTGATCGTCACGTAGCGGCCGCCGACCTTCAGGAAGCGGGAGTGCTCGCCGAACAGGTCGTGGAGGTCGACGTACATGGTCGACTCGTTGTTCCACGAGGCCGTGATGCCGCCCTTTTCGAAGGGCGTGTCGAGCATGTTGCACACGCGGGAGCGGACATGGCCGTCGATACGCAGTTCCCGCGCGCGCCGGTTGCCGAAGTCGGCCTGGGCGGCGGACAGGGTCACTCCCTCGACCCGGCTGCCGAAGCGGCGGTGGGCCATGACCATGGAGCCGCCGCGTCCGCAGCCGGCGTCGACGAGGGTGTCGTCGGGACCGACCTGGCCGAGGTGGTCCATGAGGAACTCCGCCTGCGCCGACTCCAGCCGGTGCAGCTCGGCGATGACCTTCTTCTCGTACTCGCTGTGCTCCGGGTCGCCGAGCGCGGCATGGTCCACGGCGCCGATGCCGTAGTGGTGGTGATAGAGCCCGTCCACGTCACCGAGGCGGAGGTTGACCGGCCGCGCCTCGTTGTTCCAGTAGCGGGCGATGTCCTCCTGGTACGGCGTCGCCGGGGCCGGGATCTTCGCGGTGACGGTGGCGGTGGTGGTGGTCTCAGTGGTCACAGATACGTCCGTTCTCTACCAGAAGTCGGGCAGGCTGTAGCGGTAGGTGTTGGTGCGGTGCCAGTCGTGGTTGCCGTCGACCCAGGCGGCAACGCCCTTGAGGAAGCGCAGCACGGGGGGCAGGGGGCAGGCCTCCGCGAGGTCGGCCGCGGCGGCCTCGAAGGAGTGCTGGAGTTCGTTGTGGACCTCGACGGCCTTGAGGTAGGCGTCGCGTTCGCAGAGCTGCTCGCGCTCAGCGATCACCACCGGAAGGTTCAGGTGGCGTCCGGGGCTGTCGAGTTCCTTGGTGTAGGAGTAGAGGTCGTTGACGATGGTCGTCGCGTTGCCGGCGAGGGCGATGACCCGTTGCATGTCCGGGCGGGCATGCAGGTCCGCGGGCAGTTCGTAGCCGCCGACGGTGTCGGTGATCGTGGGGCAGGGGCGGAAGTTGTTGAACTGGCGCATCGCCAGGTACTCCCACACCTCCGGGACGTGTCCGGTCTGCGCCCAGGCGCCCTCGGCGAGGTAGCCCAGGTGCAGCCGGGCCATGTCGTGCCGGTAGCGGTCGGACTGGGAGGGGGTCGCCGCCCGGACGAAGTAGCCCATGGCGCTGTCGTACGCCCGGCGCGGGGCGTCCGATGCGAGGGACTCCTGCCACATCGGCGTGTATTCGGCCGTGGAGTGGAAGTGGTCGATCGCGGTGTGCGCGAGCAGGAGGCGCCCGCCCAGACCGACGGGTGAGCCGCCGTGGTCCTCGCAGTAGCAGTCGTCCACCGCGTTCTCCGCGACCATCAGCCGGGTCGCGAGCATCAGGTGGTCGACGGTCGGCGCGTCGGGGTGGCAGCCGACCATGTAGCGGCCGACCGAGAAGCCGTCGAACTGCCCCTCCCACTCCTCGGGATACAGCTGGACCTCGTCCTCGGCCCAGCGCTTGATGCGGCGGCTCACCTCCTCGACGCGCACGGGGTCGGGTTCCGGGACGGGGTGGTGGTAGAGGCCGGGGACGGCTCGTCCGGCGGCGGGCGGAGCGGAGGCCGGGGCCTCCGGGCCCGGTTGCCGTCCGTATCCGTCGGCCGGGGCGAGCGAAGCCGTGCCCGGCCCGGTCGGCCCACGCAGGATCCGCTGGAGGACGGAGCCGCCCGCGGCCGTGTCGAGCGAGTCCCCTGCGGCGGGGGCGGGCGTCGGGGGTGCCGGGTCGGGAAGCGTGACCGGCGGATGCAGCGCGGCCAGGAAGTCGGACGCGGCCGGCGTGACCGAAGCGCTCGGGATCACCGGGGCGGGCATGTCCGGCGGGGTTGTGGGCGGCGTCGGCCCCGGCTCGGGGGGTGGTGTTCCGAGGGTCCCGGAGTCGGGCATCGGCGGCTCCTTGCTGCGGCGGGATGGGCGTTCTGTTGCGCGTGCGGCGGGTCGGGCCCGGCCCTGCGGGCGGTGCGGGACTTCAGCGCGGTACCGGGGCGATCTGGACGTTCTCCATCACTCCGAGGGCGTCGGGCAGGAGCACCGCGGCGGAGTAGTAGGTGCTGACGAGGTAGGAGATGATCGCCTGTTCGTTGATGCCCATGAACCGCACGGAGAGGCCCGGCTCGTACTCGTCCGGCAGTTCTGTCTGCCGCAGCCCGATCACGCCCTGGTTCTTCTCGCCGGTGCGCATCGCGATGATGGAGCTGGTCTGCTCCTTGCTGATCGGGATCTTGTTGCACGGCAGGATGGGGACGCCGCGCCAGGCGGGGACGGACTGCCCGCCCAGGTCGACGTGGTCGGGGTAGAGACCGCAGCCGTTGAAGCCGCGTCCGATCGCGGCGATGGTCCTGGGGTGGGCGAGGAACAGTTTCGTGCCACGTCGGCGGCAGAGCAGCTCGTCCATGTCGTCCGGGGTCGGCGCGCCGGTGCGGGGTTGGATGCGCTGCTTGAAGTCGGCGTTGTGCAGCAGCCCGAACTCGCGGTTGTTGATGAGCTCGTGTTCCTGGCGCTCGCGCAAGGCCTCGATCGTGAGCCTGAGTTGCTCCTCGCTCTGGTTCATCGGCCCGTTGTAGAGGTCGCCGACCCGGGTGTGGATCCTCAGGACGGTCTGGGCGACGGAGAGCTCGTACTCGCGCGGACGCAGTTCGTAGTCGACGAAGGTACCGGGCAGTTCGGCCTCGCCGACGTGACCGGCCGACAGGGCGATCTCGGCCTCGCCGTGCTTGGTCTGCCGCTGCCGCGCCCGGGTGTGTAAGTCGTCGACGTGGGCCCGCAGCTGCGGCGCGGAGTCCTGGACCGAGGTGAAGTCGGCGCGCGTGAGGGTGAGGAGGGTGCCGGAGGTCTCCGCGGTGAAGGTGCAGTCGTGGCGGGCGTCGGGGTCCGACAGCGCCTTCTCCCCGAAGTGGCTGCCGTCCGCGAGCACCGCGGTGGTGATCTCTCCCCCGTACTTGCCCTCGGTGGTCTGGCTGACGCGACCGTGGGCGATGAGGTGGATGCGGTCTGCGGGACCGCCCCGTTCGACGAGGACCTCACCCGCCGCGAAGTCCCGCTGCGTACAACGGTCGGCGAGGGCGGTGAGGACGTCCGGGTCCGTGAACCCGCGCAGCAGGGCCAGCTCGGCGAGTTCTCCGGGGATCACCCGGACCCGGGCGCCCTCCTGGACGAACTCGATGCGGCCGTCGCCGAGGGTGTGGCGCAACCGTCGGTTGACCCGGTAGGCGCCGCCTGCGGCCTCGACCCAGGGCAGCATGCGCAGCAGCCAGCGGGAGGTGATCTCCTGCATCTGCGGCACGGACTTGGTGGTGCTGGCGAGGTTGCGGGCAGCCGCGGTACTCAGGGACTGCTGCGGCGCCTCGGGTGGGGTCTGAGCTTCCGGGATGCTGTCGACGGACATCGGGAGGCCTTCTCCTTGCACGACGGGTCGACCGGCGCACACGGCTGCGCCGACGGGGAGACGGGAGGGGGTGGACGACGGGCCGGAGGGATCAGGTGAATCCGTCCGCCTTCAGCAAGCTAGCTGCTGGAACGGCCGCATCCGCCAAGGTGACGGGAGGCTTACCCCGAAGCAGTGATAATCGGTCGAATGCGGTTTATCGGCCCGTTGGTTGAGATCTCTCTGTGCGAGAAGGTCTGGACCCTCACGTGGCGTCAGGCGGCATAGTCGGTGCCGTGGAGGATCACTGGACCGTGGGACGCGTGGCCGAGCTGGCCCACGTGAGCGTCCGCACGCTGCATCACTATGACGAGATCGGGCTCGTTCGGCCGTCGGGGCGCACCGCGGCCGGATACCGGGCCTATTCGGCGGACGACGTGGAGCGGCTGCGGGAGGTGCTCGGCTATCGGCGACTGGGCTTCGGGCTGCGGGAGGTCGCGGAACTCGTCGGCGACCCGTCCGCCGACGCCGTCGCTCACCTGCGCCGGCTGCGCGGCCTGCTGCTGGAGCGGCGTGCTCGCACCGACGCCATGGTGGCGGCCATCGACAGGGAACTCGACGTACGGGCGAAGGGACTGAAGGTGACACCGGAGGAGCAACTGGAGGCGCTGGGCGCACGGTTGTACGACGAGATCGGCGGCGCGTACACCACGACACGGCGTACCGAGCCGCGGATCGCCGCGCGGATCTGGGACGCGCTCGGGGATGCGCGGACGGTGTTGAACGTCGGGGCCGGCACCGGCTCCTACGAGCCCGCCGATCGGGACGTGACCGCGGTGGAGCCGTCGGCGGTCATGCGGGAGCAGCGGCCTGCCGGGGCGGCGCCGTGCGTGGCCGCCGCAGCGGAGCGGTTGCCGTTCGCGGACGGCTCCTTCGACTGCGCGATGGCCGTCTCCACCGTTCACCACTGGGGGGACCCGATGGCGGGGCTGCGCGAGATGCGGCGTGTGGCCCGCCGCGTGGTGGTGCTCACGTTCGACACCGACGAGCCCGGTTGGCAGGACCGGTTCTGGCTCACCCGCGACTACCTTCCCGAGTTCGCCACCGTCCTCGCGGAGTTTCCCTCGCTTGCCGGGATGGCCGACGCGATCGGGGCCCGCGCCGAGCCGGTGCCCGTTCCGTGGGACTGCGCCGACGGTCTGTTCGAGGCGTACTGGCGCCGGCCCGAGGCGTATCTGGCGGAGCATGTGCGCCGGGCCGCGTCGGTGTGGACCAGGGTCGGGCCCAAGGCCGAGCGACGGGCGGTGCGCAGTCTCGGCGACGATCTCGGCTCCGGCCGGTGGGCCGAGCGGAACAGCCACCTCGCCGGCCTCGACGCGGCGGATCTCGGCCTGCGCCTGCTCGTCGCTTGACCTCGGCGTCGGACCGCATGACCGAGAACGGAGGCGGAGGGCCGGCTTCGCCCGGACAGCCCGCCGACGACGGCGGATCACGCCGCCGCACCACCGCACCACCGCACCGCCGCACCACCGCACCGCCGCACCGCCGCTGCTAGGCTGCGCGGCATGTCAGCCGCATCGTGCTCGGCCGCTTGCGCGGCAGTGACCAGGACGTCCCGCTAGCGGCGGGACGTTCGGCGCACAGCACCCACCTGAACGTCCGGCCGCTTCGTGATCGGTCCGGAGCGGCGACTCGCGCTGCTCGGGAACTCCTCGGAGCGACGGAGCAATCGATGCTTTCAGGCATTCCTTCTTCCCACGGGCAAAGCCCGTCTCCCCTGCGTGCGCGGTTGGCGCTGTGCGCGATGTCGATGCTGCAGTTCTTCATCGCGGTCGACGTGACCGTGGTGAACATCGCGCTGCCCTCGATCGGCGCGGATCTCGGCGTCGACGGCCACGCGCTGACCTGGGTGGTGGTCGGCTACACCGTCACCGGCGGCGGGCTGCTGATGCTCGGCGGTCGCCTCGGCGACCTGTTGGGCCGCCGCCGCACGCTGCTGGCCGGCACCGCCCTGTTCGGCGCGGCGTCTCTGCTGGCGGGGCTGGCGCCCTCGTTCGCGGTCCTGGTGGCCGCGCGCCTCGTCCAGGGGGCCGGCGAGGCCGTCGCGCTGCCGGCCGCGATGGCCACCGTCGTGCTGCTGTTCCCGGAGGGGCCACGCCGGTCGCGGGCGCTGGGCGTGTGGGCCGCGGTCGCCAGTTGCGGGCTGGTGCTCGGATTCGCCCTCTCGGGAATCGTCACCGCCCGGCTGGGCTGGCGATGGGTCTTCCTGATCTCGGTGCCGTTCATCCTGGCCGTGCTGGTGGCCGTGCTCTTCCTGGTCCGGGCCGACCGCCCGGCGGCCCGCGCACGGACCCGGCTGGACCTGCCGGGCGCGCTCCTGCTGACCGCGTGCCCGCTGCTGTTCACCTACGCCGCGGTCGAGGCCGGTGCGTCCGGCGCGCGCCGCTGGGTGAGCCTGGTGGCGCTGACCGGTGCGGTACTGGCGGCCGCCGGTTTCGTGCGGGTGGAGTCGCGTTCCCCGGCCCCGCTGGTGCCGCAGGCCTTCTTCGCCCACCGCGCCCGGGTGCGGGCGAACGTGACCACCATGCTGCTCAGCGGGGCGCTGTCGACCTCGTTCCTGCTGTTCACGTTCTACCTGCAGGACCGGCTCGGGCTCGGTCCGCTGGGAGCCGGGCTCACGATGCTGCCGTTGGCCGGCGCGCTGATCGCGGCCTCGGTCCTCGTGCCCCGGCTGCTGGCCGGCTGGGGAGCACGCGTGTGCGTGCTGGCGGGACTCGGCTGCGCCGCGGTCGCGATGACGGCGATCGCGCTCGTGGCGGCTCTGGGTGCCGGGGCGGTGTGGCTGCTTCCCGCGATGCTGCTGATCGCCGCGGGGATGGGTTTCGGGCTGGTGGGGCTGCAGTACATCGCGGTCAGCGGGACCACCGACGAGGACGCCGGGATCGCCTCCGGCGTCCAGCGGGCGGCCGACCAGCTCGGCGGGGCGGCCGGCGTGGCGGTCTACGTGGGGATCGGGTTCGCCCCCACCGTGCACAGCGGCGACCCGTTCCTGGCGGCCTCGGTGCTCGCCGTCGCCGGACTGGCCGTGGGTGCCTCGGTCATCAGCCGCCCGTCGGCTCCGACGGAGGTGCGGCCGCGGGCCGAGTAGGAGACCGCGCCGCCCCGGCGGCCGTTCCGTGCAGGGAATGGATCATGCTCTCCAGGATCCGGAACGCGCCCGACTGCTCGCTCTCGGTCATACCGGCCAGCATTCTGAGCTCGACGGAACGGACCGCCACGGTCGCCTTCTCCAGGCTCCGCCGGCCGCGGGGGGTGAGCCGCGCGGGGAGCGCCTTCCCGACGGGCGCCTCCGCGGGCCTGGTCACGTAGCCGTCCCGTTCCAGGGCCTGGAGCAGCACGTTCATCGACTGGCGGGTCACGAACGCGCCCCGCGCGAGCTCGGAGTTGGACAAGCCCGGCCGTTGAGCCAGCAGTTCGAGGCAGGAGTAGTGCGTCACGCTCATCCCGAGTGGCCGCAGCACTTCCTCCATGGCCGCGCGCAGGGCGCTCGAAGCCTCCTTGAGCAGGTAGCCCAGTGATTTGTCCAGGTCGATGCCGGCACCCTTTTGACTCATGTCAGCATTCTGACATACCTTGACCTGTGTCAGGAATCTGACACGAAGGTCCGACGCCAAGACAAGGAGCACCACCATGCCCGTCACCGGTCCCGACTTCGTCTCCCTCCAGGTACGCGACCTCGACGCCGCGCAGGCGTTCTACGAGCAGTACCTCGGCCTCGTCCGCTCGCAGGCCGGGCCTCCGCACGCCGTAGTCTTCGAGACGAAGCCGATCGCGTTCGCACTGCGCGACATCGTTCCCGGCACCGATCTCGCCTCCGTCGCGCAGCCCGGCATCGGTGCCGCGATCTGGCTCCACGGCACCGATGTCCAGGCCATCCACGACGCCCTCGTCGCCGACGGTCACACCATCGTCTCCGCACCGGTCGACGGCCCGTTCGGCCGGACGTTCACCTTCGCCGACCTCGACGGCTACCACGTCACCCTCCACGACCGCGCCTGACGGGCGGAACGCCGCAACGGCCGGCGCGGAGGGCAGGTGCCGCCGGAGCGTTTCAGCGCAGCAGGAGACCGACGGCCACCGTCAAACGTTCGAGGTACGACTCCCTCGACCCGACCTGGTGCTTGAGTCCCGTCGATGCGCTGATCATCGTCTGTGCGATCCGGACGGCCTCCTCCCGTCCCGTCGCGCCGGTGATCGCGTCCGTGATCAGCTCCTCGAAACGTCGCGGCAGGACCTCGACGACCTCTCCGAGGATGCCGGGATTGGCCTCGATCACCGTCGCGACGTCGCGCGTCAGCGGGCCGACGTAGCGGCCCGCCCAGTGGTCGAACGCTTCGACGAGGCGCTCCGGGAGGGGGCGGTCACCGTCGGCCAGGGCCTGTTCGGCCGCGGTGATGTCGCGATGCAGGGCCTGGGTGACCGCGGCACGGAACAGGCTCTCCTTCGAGGAGAAGAGGAAGTAGAGGCCCGGCCGGGAGATGTGCGCCGCCCGCGCCACCTCCTCCATCGACGCCTTCCGGTATCCGAAGCGCGCGAACGTCGCCATGGCGGACTCCAGAACCATGGTCCGACGGTCGGCATCCGCGCCTGTCGGGGCCGGGTGGCCGGCGTCGCTCCTGCTCATGCGGCGAGCATACGAGCAGGAGCCGCACTATACAAATAGTGTCCAGTTCGTATAGTTGAGCCATGGATACCCGCCCGCTCGTCTCCACGCCGTTCACCGCCTCCAGCACCGCGGACGAGGTGCTGGAGGGCATCGACCTCACCGGTGTCCGTGCGATCGTGACGGGAGCGTCCTCCGGACTCGGCATCGAGACGGCTCGTGCGCTGACCGCCGCCGGGGCGGAGGTGACGCTCGCCGTGCGGAACACGGCTGCGGGTGCCTCCGCCGCCGAGACGATCGCCAGGTCGACCGGGGCGGCCCCGCCCCGGGTCGTCCGACTCGACCTCGCCGACCGGGCCGGCGTCACCCGGTTCACCGACGCGTGGGAGGGCCCGCTCCACCTCCTCGTCAACAACGCCGGCGTGGTCACCGGCGGACTCGAACGGACGCCCGAGGGCTGGGAGCTGCACTTCGCGACGAACCATCTCGGCCACTTCGCTCTGGCCACCGGGCTGCGCCGGGCCCTGGCCCGCGGTGCGGCCGAGCGCGGCGGAGCACGGATCGTCTCCGTCAGTTCGACGGCGCACATGCGGTCCGGCGTCGACTTCGACGACCTCCACTTCGAGCGCCGCCGCCACGACCCGCAGACCGCCTACGCACAGTCGAAGACGGCGAACTCCCTCTTCGCCGTCGAGGCGACCCGCCGGTGGGGGTCCGACGGCATCGTCGCCAACGCGGTCAATCCCGGCGGTGTCGCGACGGGTCTGCAGCGGAACTTCACGCCGGAACAGAGGGCGTCGCTCGACGCGGCCGAGGCTGCCGGAGTCTTCACGTACAAGACGGTCGAGCAGGGCGCCGCCACCAGTGTCGTCGCGGCCGTCGCCCCCGAGTTCGCCCACTCCGGGGGTCACTACCTCGACGACGGGCGAGAGGCGTACACGGTGCCGAACGATGCCGACCTCGCGCAGCACCCGCACGGTGTCAAGGAGTGGGCGCTGGACCCCGCCGCCGCCCGGCGCCTGTGGACCGTCTCAACCGATCTGCTGCGCTCCTGACCTCTCGGCACGGAAGTGCCGACCGTGAGCCGAACCTACGCGACTTCCTTCCCGGCCTCCCCCGGCTCCCCCAGTGGCCGGGTCGTCCCGTCGTCCGGGGCCGCACGCCGGCCGGGTTCGGTCTGGTCCAGCTCCCAGTGGTACTGGCACTCCTCGCACCGCGGCCCGTCCACGACGGCTGCCGGCGCGTGAACCCTCCGGCGGCTACGGGGGGCAAGGGTCCCCCCCCCCCGGCCGAGGCGAGCAAGACCCCAAGAGGGCACGGTTCCGGTCAGGTCAGGTGAGGTCAGGTGAGGTGAGGGAGAACCTCAGGTACGGGGCGACGCTGCGGAGTTTCTCGCAGGTCTCCTCGGTCTCCCGCTCGGGGCTGGACTGGGCGGTGACCCCGGCGCCGGCTCGCAGCCACGCCTCGTCGCCCGCGCCGATCAGGGTGCGCAGGACGAGGGCGGCGTCGAGGGCGCCGCTGGTGCTCCCCCGGAAGACCGCCCCGCCGTACAGGCCGCGCGGACCTTCCTCGTGGCGGGCCAGGGCCTGGAGCGCGGCGCGTTTGGAGACGCCGGTGGCGGTGATCGCGGGAAACAGGGAGGCGAAGGCGTCCCAGGGTCCGGCGTCCGGCCGGAGCCGGCCCGTCACCCGCGAGGCCAGGTGCTGCACCGATCCTCGGGGACGGACCGCCATGTACTCCTCGACCACGACGGAGCCGGGACGGCACACGGCCGCCATCTCGTCCCAGGCGAGACGTACGGACACGGCGTGTTCGTGTATCTCCTTGGGGTCGCTGAGCAGTTCCGCGCGCCGGCGCTCGTTCTCCGCCGGGTCGGCGCCCAGGGCGCGCGTGCCCGCGAGCGGCTGGGTGCTGACCCGTCCGTCGTCCCCGACCTCGAGAACGGTCTCGGGGCTGAATCCGGCAGCCCGGTAACCGCCGAGGTCCAGCACGTAGGAGCGTGCCGGTGTGTTGGCCCGGCGGCCCGCGAGGTAGGTCGCGGGGAAGTCGGGGCGCGGCTCGGCGGGCAGTGGGACCTGCCGGGAGACCACGGCCTTCTCCAGCAACCCGGCGCGGATGTCCCGGACCGTACGGGAGACCGCGCGGCCGTAGGCGGCGGTACCGACGGCGATGACGTCCTCGGTGCGGTCCCGCGCCGGTTGGTCGTGGGAGGTCTGCTCGGCCGCGGGCTCCGCGAGCAGGTCGGCGACCTTGCGCGCCCATGCCTCGTCCACCGCGCGGACCACCGTCGAGTCGCCGGTGAGGGTCACTTCGACGGACGGGATCAGGGCGTGCAGCAGCGGCTGGTCTCCGGCCGTAGCGGGGTCCGCGTGCAGGAGGTGGGCGAGTTCGAAGGCCGCCCAGCCGTAGAAGCGGCGCTCTTCGCCGCTCTCGTCGGGCGAGGCGGATACGGAGGACAGCGCGGCGAGGGCGTCGGCGAACGCCGTCAACGGCCGCCGCTGCGTGCGCGAGGTCCAGGTACGCCCGGCGGCCCGCGCGGTGATGGCGGTGGCGTCCGCGGTGACGCTGGCGTCGGAGCCCGCCGCGAAGTGCCAGACTCCGCCCTCCGACTCGTACACCACGTACTGGCCCGCGAGGCCCGCCCGTGCGAGGCGGGTGGCGGTGGCGGCCGGGTCGGGGCAGGGCTCGCGGGTGCTCGCGCACGCGAGCGGTGGGACGGACCGCGCCCACGCGTCCCAGAGGTTCCGGGATCCGGTGCTCATCGTGTGGTGCCTTCTCTCTGCCGCTGGGTCGGGGTGGTCGTGGATGTCGGGTCGGGTCATGACGAGGCCGACTCCAGTCGCCAGCCGTGGGCCTGCGCGCGCCGTTCCCAGAAGGAGGCGTACGTGCCTGCCGCCGCCACCAGGTCGTCGTGCGTGCCCCGTTCGGTGATCTCGCCGTCCTCCAGGACCAGGATCTGGTCGGCGCTCACGACGGTGCTCAGCCGGTGCGCGATGACCAGGAGGGTCCTGCGGGCCGCCAGGGCCCGCACGGCCTGGGCGAACAGCGCCTCGTTCTCCTGGTCGAGGGCGGCGGTGGCCTCGTCGAGGACGAGGATCGGGGCGTCCTTGAGGAGTGCGCGGGCGATGGACACGCGCTGCCGCTGTCCGCCGGACAGTCGCGCGCCGCCCTCGCCCACCTTCGTGGCCCACCCCTCGGGCAGCTCCTCGATCACGCGGTCGAGGCCGGAGAGCGCCGCGGCCTCGGCCAGTTGGCCACGGTCCGCGTGCGGGGCGGCGATGCGGACGTTCTCCTCGATCGTGCCGTCGAAGAGGTAGACGTCCTGGAAGACGAGGGACACGTGGGCCGCGAGGTCGTCGGCGCCGATCTCGCGGACGTCGACGCCGCCGATGCGGACGGTGCCCTCGGTGGTGTCCCGGAAGCGGGCGAGCAGCCCGGCGATCGTGGTCTTGCCCGCGCCGGAGGGCCCGACCAGCGCCGTCATGCTGCGCTCGGGCAGGCGGAAGGTCACGTCGTTCAGGACCGGGCGTGCGGCTGCTCCGGTCACCGGGTCGGCGCCGCCGTCGTAGTGGAAGCCGACCTTGTCGAACTCCACGCTCGCGTCGCGCGGCGTCCGCGGCTCGGCGGGCTGTGGGAACGGCGGTTCGTCGAGGACGGCGCCGAGGCGTTCCAGGGTGTTGCGGGCGATGCGCATCCCGGCGCCGGCCTCGGCGGCCGACGACACGCCGTCGATCAGGCGGACCAGCAGCACCAGGAGCGCCAGCAGGGTGGGCACGGTGAGGGAGCCGTCGAGCTGCCAGGACACCCCGAGGGCGAGCAGCAGGGCGAACACGAGCCGGGTGGCGAAGGAGAACGAGACCAGTCCGGGCAGCCCCCGCGCGATGAGCCGCCGGTCCGCGCGGGCCTCGGCCGCCAGGGCGTCGTCGAGGGCGCCGTATCCCTCGGCGGTCCGGCCGAACGCCCTCAGTACCGGCTGGTTGCGCGCGTACTCCAGGACCCGGTCGGCGGACTCGCCGATCGCGGCGTCGCGGCCCAGGTCGAGCCGGCGCATCACGGCGCTGCTCGCCGCCTGGACGGCGAACAGCACGGGCGCGCAGACCAGCAGCACCAGGGCGGTGCGGACGTCGAAGAAGAACGTGGCGGCCACCAGCGTCGCCGGGGTGAGCAGGGAGCTGATGAACGGGCGCAGCAGGTGGGCCGGTGTGCTCATCACCTGGATGACGTTCTGTCCGGCGAGCCTGCTGAACTCGGCCGTGCGGCCGGCGTCGAACCAGCCGAGGGGCAGACGCAGTGCCTGGTCCGCCATGCGGTGGTGCAGCACCCGGGAGAGCCGGGAACCGACCGTGAAGCCGCCGCTGACGGCCGCGCCCTGGAGCGCGGCGTGCGCGACCGCGCAGCCGGCGAACGCCGCCAGCCAGGGCCACACGTCGTCGGGATCGGGACCGAGCAGGGCACGCAGTACGGGCACCAGGAGGGCGAAGGCCACACCCTGGAGGACGGCGGCGGCGCACTGGAGGACGAGCAGCCGGTTCAGCGGGCGGGAGCCTTCCGGCCCGAGGACCCGGTAGAGCTGACGGATCATCGTGCACTTCCTTCTCGGATGGCGTCCGTGCTGCTGCTCTGGGCGTCCCAGAGGGCGGCGTACCGGCCACCCGCGGCGACGAGGTCGTCGTGACGGCCCTGTTCGGTGACGCGTCCGTCCTCCAGGACCACGATCCGGTCGGCGGAGCGGACGGTCGACAGCCGGTGGGCGATGACGAGCAGGGTGCGGCCGGCCGCGAGCGCGGACAAGGCGTCCTGGATCAGTGCCTCGGAGTGCGGGTCGGCGTACGCGGTCGCCTCGTCGAGCACGAGGACGGGGGCGTCGGCGAGCAGGGCTCTGGCGATCGAGAGGCGTTGTGCCTCACCGCCGGAGAGGGTGACGGCCGTGCCGAGTTCAGTCGCGTAGCCGTCGGGCAGTGCCGTGACGCGGTCGTGGATGCGGGCGGCGCGGGCGCACCGCTCGACTTCCTCGTCGGTGGCCTCGGGGCGGCCCAGCCGGATGTTGTCGGTGACGCTCGCCCGCAGCAGCCGTACGTCCTGGAGGACGAAGCCGACCCGGCGGTACAGCTCGGTCGCGGGGATGTCGCGGAGGTCGGCGCCGCCGAGGGTCACCGTGCCGGCGGTGGCGTCGTGGAAGCGGGGCAGGAGCGAGGCCAGGGTGGACTTGCCGGAGCCGGAGGGTCCGACCAGCGCGGTGACCGTGCCGGGGGCGAGATCGAGGTCGACGTCGCGCAGGACGTCGGTGCGCCCGTCGTAGGAGAAGGTGACCCCGCGCAGCCGGACGTGGTGGCCGTCGGGCAGGACGGGGGTGGCGGGCTCGGGGAGGGTCGGGGCGTGCAGCAGCTCCGTGATGCGTACGGCGGCGGCCTGGCCGGCCCGGATCTGCTGGATGCGGGGGCCCACCACGCCCATGGGGGCGGCGACGGCGGGGCCCAGCAGCAGGAAGGGGACGAGTTCGGCGCCGGTCATCCGGTCCTGGGTGACGAACACGGCGCCCACCACGGTCAGGAGCAGCAGGACCACGGCCGGGGCGACCACCAGCACGGCGGCGGTGGAGCTGACCAGGGTGGTGCGGACCCAGCGGGAGAAGAAGTCGGCGAAGCCCTCGGTGGCGTCGACGAAGCGCTCGTGGGCCTTGCGGCCGCGGCCGAAGCTCTTGAACACGGCGATGCCGGAGGCGAATTCCACGGCGGCGGTGGAGATCCGCCCCAGCGCGGCGCCGAACTCGGCCATCTGGGCAGCGGCGCCCGCCATCGCCCGGCTGAACAGGAGCACGCCGAGCAGCAGGGGGACGACGCTGACCAGGGCGAGGCGCCAGTCGACGGTGAACAGGTAGGCCAGGGCCAGGACCGGTGCGGTGAGTACGGCGACGACGTCGAGCAGGGTGTGGGCGAACAGCGTGTGCAGCGCGCTCACGTCGTCCTGCACCGCCTGCTTGACCTCGCCGGTGCCCCGGTCCGTGAGCCGGCCCAGTGGCAGCCGTCCGATGTGCCGGGCGAGCCGGCGGCGAAGGGCGAGCTGGAGGTCGTTGTCGGCGATGTGGGCGAGGGCGCCGGCCGCGGTGCCGCACGCCAGGGCGAGGAGCCCCGCCGCGCAGGCCAGCGCGACCAGCGGCCACAGGGTGTCACCGTCGGCGGGGGTGCCCGTCGTGAGTCGGCCGGCGATCTCGGAGACGGCGATGAACGGGACCACTCCGGCCAGGGCCGCGACGGTCTGGAGGCCGACGGAGACGGCCAGTCGGCTCCGGACGGGACCGGTCAGCTCGCGCAGGGGACGCGGGGGGTGCGTAGGTGCCCCGGTGCCCGCGCCGGGGGCTGCCGGGGCCCGGGACACCGGACCCGGGCCGGTCTCGGGCGGTTGTGACTTCACTTGACGAGTACTCCGATTTCGGGGATGGGCCGGCCGCCCGCCTCGGTGATGCGGCGGCTGGTCATGCCGGCCTCGCGGGCCAGGCGGGCGACGTCGAAGGTGTGCCAGTCGTAGCTGTCGGCGACCTCGCGCACGGTGCGGCCGTCGCGCAGGACCTTCCAGGTCGTGGTGAACCGCATGGCGTCGCCCTCGGTGGGTTCGCCGCCGATCCACCACTCGTAGGTCTGGCGGCCGATGGTCTCCCGCAGCGACATCACCGGGGGGATGTGGCGGGGCGAGGAGACGCCCATCAGTTCCACGACGATGGGCGCGCCGTCCGGCAGGCGGTCCGCGAGACGCTTCCACAGGGCGACGCGTTCGGGCACGGTGAGGTGGCCGGCCACGCCGAAGACGACGACGGCGGACAGCCGTTCGGGCAGGACGAGGTCCTGCGCGGCGCCGTCGACCACCGTCACCCTGCGCCTCAGGTCCGGGTCGCGGGCGACCCGGGAGGTGAGCATGGCCCGCATGGTGGCCGACGGTTCGGCGGCGAGGATCTCCGCCTCGGGGAGTGCGGCGGCGACGACCTCGGTCACGCGTCCGGTGCCCGCGCCGATCTCCAGGACCGGGCCGTGCGTGACGTCCAGGCCCGTCAGGACGCGGGTCAGCGGGGGGCCGCTGCTGGCGGTGTGCCGGGTGGCGACCAGCTCGTAGAACTCGGCCGAGGTCGAGTAGTAGTCGATCACGAAAGTCTCCTCACGGGGTGCTCGGCCAGGTGCGCCGGGCGTCCGTGGTCAGCGAGGGGTCCATCCTGCGCAGCACGGTGGCGACCACCTCGCGGCGTCGCGGCGTGAGGTAGAAGTGGTCGCCGGGGAAGACCCGGACCTCGGTGCGGGCGGTGGTGAGGTCCGCCCAGCCGCCGGCCCCCGCGCGGCTGCGCCGCTCGCCGAGTTCCGGGTCCGCGTCGCCGGTCAGCACGTGGATCGGGCAGGACAGCGGCGGCCGCGCCCCGGGCCGGTGGGTCTCGATGATCCGGTAGTCGTGGCGGACGGCGGTGAGGACGAGGGAGCGCAGCCCCGGGTCGTCGAGGACCTCACGGCTGGTGCCGCCCAGCCTGGCCAGTTCCGCGCACAGCACGTCGTCGTCCTGGCGGTGCAGGTGCCCGGTCACCGCGGTGCCGGGGGCGGCCCGGCCGGAGGCGAAGAGCCGGCGCGGGCCGGGGGCTCGGCGGCGGTCCAGTTCGTGGGCCAGTTCCCAGGCCACGGCGGAGCCCATGCTGTGTCCGAAGAGGGCGTAGGGCCGGTCGAGCAGCGGCAGTACGGCGTCCGCCACCGCGGTCACCAGCTCGCCCATGCCGGCGCTCTCCGGGTCGTCGAAGCGGTCCTCGCGGCCCGGGTACTGGATGGCGACGAGTTCGACCTCCGGGGGCATGAGTGCCGCCCAGGGCCGGTAGAAGCCCGCACTGCCGCCGGCGTGCGGCAGGCAGATCAGTGTGAGCCGGGAGGCGGAGCCCTCGTTCCACCGTCTGATCCACGGGCTGTCGGCACGCCCGGCGCGGGCGGAGGAGTTCGACGGGGAGGCGGCGGTCACCAGGTCACCATCAGTTCTTCGAGGCCGAAGGTGGCCGAGTCGTGCTTGACGACGACCTGGTCCCGCTCCCCCGCGAGGCGCAGCGTGGGGACGCGGCGGACGAGTGTCTCCAGGGCGACCTCCAGCTCCAGCCGCGCCAGGTGCTGGCCGATGCACTGGTGCACTCCGTAGCCGAAGGCCACGTGGTGGTTGTCCGTGCGGTGGAAGTCGACCCGCTCGGGGTCGTCGAACTGCTCGGGGTCGTGGTTGGCACCGGCGAGGAGCGCGATGACGCCGTCGTCGGCGGGGACGGTGCGGCCGGACAGCTCGATGTCCTCGGCGGCGACGCGCAGCGGAATGGAGTCGGCGACGGACAGGACGCGCAGGAGTTCGTCGACGGCCGCGGGCATCAGGGCGGGGTCCTTGCGCAGTTCCGCCGACAGCTCCGGCCGGTCCAGGAGGAGCAGGGTGCTCAGGGCGATCATGCTGGTGGTGGTCTCGCGGCCGGCGTTGATGGTGATGCCGAGGGTGGACAGCAGCTGCTCCGTCGTCACGTTGCCGGGGACCATGTGGTCGGTGACGAGCTTCGAGATCAGGTCGTCGCGGGGTTCCTCCCGGCGCTCGGCGACCAGCCCGGCGAGCAGGCCGAACAGGCCGCCGAGGGCCTCGGAGACCTGCTCGGCGGTGCTGTTGCGGGAGCCGGAGATCCGGGTGACGTCCCGGAAGAACTCCAGGTCGTGCCGCGGGATGCCGAGCAGTTCGCAGATCACCGACGTGGAGACGGCGTTGGCGTACGCGCTCACCAGGTCCACCGGGCCGCCGGCGGCCAGCATGCCGTCCAGGATCTCGTCCACCCGTGCCTGTACGGCGGGCCGCATCGCTCGGACCCGGCGCACGGTGAACGCGGGCAGGAGCATGCGCCGGTAGCGGGTGTGCTCGGGGGCGTCGGTGCGGATGAAGGGACGGAACCTGGCCCCGGCCTCCTGCTCGCCCTCGCCGAGAGCGGGGAAGCCCGGGCGGCGGATGTCGGCGCTGACGCGCGGGTCGGAGAGCAGTTCCCGTACGTCGTCGTAGCGGGTCACCACCCAGGCTTCCCGCCGGGTCGGCAGGGTGACGCGGGCGACCGGGTCGTCGGTGCGCAGCGCGGCGTACTCCGCGGGCGCGGCGAAGGGGCAGCCGCGCCGGATCGGGAAGTCGCGGGGCGGGGTGGCGCCGGGGGTGCGGGAGGCCGCCGGGGATTCGGGGGGTGTCATCGTGGTCCTCAGCCGTGGGTGGAGGTGGAAACGGGGGCAGGGGTGTTCGGGGCGTCCGGTGCCCGGGTGAGTACGGCCAGCGGGGGTGCTCCGGGGCGGGTGGGCAGGGTGCGGGCGGTCATCCCGGACTCGGCGACCACCTCCTTCAGCCCGAAGGGCGCCCACCGGTAGGAGTCGTGCACCTCGCGCTCCGCCTCGGTGGCGTCGTCGCGGTAGACGCGCCAGGTGGAGTGCAGGCGCATCACGCCGTCCTCGGTCTCGTCCGGCGCTCCGCCGAACGACCACTCGTAGCGGTGCCGCCCGGCGGTCGTGGTGGCGAGCCTGGTCTCGGGGAGGGTCAACGGCTCCTCGAACTGCATGAGTTCGACGACCACCAGTCCGCCGGGTGCCAGCCGCCGGTTCAGTCGGCGCCAGAGCCTGGCCCGTCCGTCGGCGTCGAGGTGGCCGAGGACGCCGCACAGCAGGACGGCGCTCACCCGGTCCGGGAGCTCCAGGTCGGGCGCGGCGTCCGCGGTGACGGTGACGCGGGAGCGCAGGTCCGGGTCGCTGAAGACCCGGCTGGTGAGCACCGCGCGCATACCGACCGCCGGTTCGCAGGCCAGGATCTCGGCGTCCGGCCGGGCCCGGGCGACGGCCTCGGTCACCAGTCCGGTGCCGGCGCCGATGTCGACCACGGGGCCACCGCTCAGGTCGGCGTCGGCCAGGAGCGCGGCGACGGCGGGTGCGCTCGCGGTCGCGGTGTGCTCGGCGGCGACGAGGTCGAAGAACTCGGCCGACGGGGTGTAGGGCGAGGCGCTCGAAGGGGCGCGGGTGCGGTGTGCGTCGGCGCCGTCCGTGGCCGTGCGGTGCGTGTCGGCCCCATCCGGGTCGGCGCCGTCCGTGGCCGTACGGTGCGTGTTGATTCGAGCCGTGTCGACGCGGTCCGTGTCGGCGCGAGTCCCCTCCGGGGCGGGGAAGACGTCGCTGACCGCGAGGGGCCGCGGGGTGGCCGGACGGACGATGTCGGGCGGCCCGAGCCGTGCGGCGAGGTCGGTCCAGATGCGGCACACGGCCAGGTCGTACTGCCCCGCGCGAAGGGCGTCGCCGCCCTGCTCGACGGCCGCGCGGAGCCCGTCGAGAGCATGACCGACCGCTTCCGGCCACAGGTCGGAGAAGACGGTGCGGAAGGTGCCCGTGGTCCCCACCACGGCCGTGGTGCCCAGGCCCAGGTGGCCGGTGCCGGGACCGTCGAGGACGAAGCGCCGGTCGGCGTCACGTCCGACGTGCAGCCGGGGACTCCACAGCACGGGGCCGTGGGTGTCGGCCAGGGTGAGGACTCCGCCTTCCGTGCCGATCGAGATCCGGTGCCAGTGCAGTGCGTGGTTGTCCCGGTCGGACGGGTCGAGCTGGTGGTGCACGCGCAGGGTGAGGGGTACGCCCGCCAGCATGCCGTGCAGGGTGCGGAACGGCTGCGGACCGATGTCGGCGGGCAGCGGAGCCGGGTCCGCGAAGCGCCAGGGCCGCAGGGTGCCCATCGCCCGCCCGAGGACGTCCACCAGGGGGTGCATCAGGTGGACCGGGGTGGCGGCGTCCACGAAGAGCGGGCGCTGTTGTGCGACGAGCCTGCGGGCGGCGTCGA
The DNA here is from genome assembly GCF_027947575.1 of Streptomyces rubrogriseus. Lineage (NCBI taxonomy): Bacteria > Bacillati > Actinomycetota > Actinomycetes > Kitasatosporales > Streptomycetaceae > Streptomyces > Streptomyces rubrogriseus. The sequence continues at coordinate 4,656,224 of NZ_CP116256.1, forward strand.
CGAAGTCACGGACCGGGGCGACGTGCGGGTAGTGGGTGTTGAGGCGGTACTGCACTCCCCGGCGGCGTGCGTGTGTGAGGTTGTCGGTCAACTCGGTGAGGTGGACGGGGTGTTCCTGGAGGACGTGGATGCCCCGGTCCATCAGCGCCCGGGCCAGCTCGGTGCCCTGCCCGCCCGAGATGGCGGAGCTCACCGCCACGCACGCGGCGTCGATGCCGGCCGGGAGGTCGGCGACGTCCGTGTAGTGGGGGACGCCGAGTCGCTCCGCGCAGGCCCGCGAGGCGGCCGAGCCCCGGCTCAGGATGCCGGCCGGCGCGTATCCGGGGCGCCGGTGGACCGCCTCGGCGTAGAAGCGGCCGAAGTTGGTGCCGCAGACCAGCACCCTGAAGGGCGTCGATGTGTTCACAGCACGCCCTCTTCCACCCGGTCGGCACCGGCCGCCGCTCCAGTGGGCCGGAGGTCGGCGACGTTCCCGTCGCGCAGGTGCCGCACCACGGCGTCGGGGTCGAGCACGTCGCAGGCGAAGTGCACGCCCGCCGGTACCCCGGCCCGCAGCACCGCGTCCACCGCGAGCGCGCCCACCGCCGCGGTGAGCCGGTAGCTGCTGGCCGTGCGCAGGGTCAGTCCCGCGGTGGCCGGACGCCCCGACACGGTGCCCGACAGCTCGAAGTCCATGACGTACCAGGGCTTGCGTCCGGCCAGGTCCAGGTCGGCGGCGAGGATCAGCCGGTCGGCCAGCTCCGCCGGGTCGTCCCCGGCGGCGAGGCGGCCCGGCAGCTGGTTGAGCAGCGCGCGTACGGCGGGGCCGGGGTGGACGTTGTACCAGTCGAGCCGGTCGAGGCCGAGGAGGGTGGCGAGGCGTTCGCTCTCCTGGCTGAGGTAGGGCTGGAGGGCCACCCGGCCCGGGAAGGACCGGTGTTCGGCGTCCTCGGCCGTGCGCAGGGCGCGCGGGACGCGCCGGCCGCCGCGGACGGCGGCGAGGGCCTCGCCGTAGGCCGCGCCGTCCGCGCCTCCGGAGGTGAGGGAGAGCATGAGGTCGTGCGCCACCGTCGGCGAGCAGGTCTCCAGTCCGCCGCAGTGCGCGCTCAGGGCGGAGCTGCCGTCCAGGCCCTGCCCGGCCAGCCAGCGGGGCAGGAGGCTGGACAGGCCGGGCAGGGCTCCGGCGGACAGGACGACCGTGCGGCCGTCGCGGGCCGGGTCACCGGCCTCGCGGAGGTCTTCGGCGGCCGGGTCGTCCCCGGCCACGTCGACGCAGTCCGCCGCGGCGGCGAGTGCGGCGGAGGCCACCGTGGCGCGCAGCCGGTAGGTGGGCCCGACGCAGTTGAGGACGATGTCGCAGCCCTCGGTGAAGGCGCGCAGGCCGTCCGGTGCGTCGGCGTCCGCCCACACGGCCTCGTCACGGCCCGCGGGTTCCTCCTCGGCGACCGCGCGCAGGGTGGAGACGGTCCGGCCGCCCAGGCGGAGCCCGGTGTGGCCGAGCGCGCGCAACTCGCGTACGGCGGCGCGGCCCACCGCCCCGGCGGCACCCAGGACTCCGATCACGGGCTTGGTCATCGGGTGATCGCCCCCTGGGTCAGCTCGCCGAGGGTCTTGAGGATCCCGGGGGCGTGTTCGACGGACAGGCAGCTGTAGTGGTCGCCGCCGATGTCGACGATGTCCAGGTCCCCCAGGGCCAGTTCCTCCCAGTAGGCGGTGACGGCGTCCTTGCTGCCGGGGAAGGGGTAGGCGCCGTCGTGGCGCAGGAAGGTGATGTCACCCGCGTAGGGCTCCGCCCGGTAGCGGGTGATGGCGAAGACGCTCTGGCGGAAGGCGAGGAAGAGCCGTGTCATGTGGTCGGGTTCGTAGGTGCCGGCCGACGCGGGCACCGCCTCGCACATCCGGGCGATACGGGTGGCGCGGGGAACGTCGGCGAGTCGCCGGAAGCAGCTCGCGACGTCCTCGAACTCCTCGCCCAGTGCGGCGAGTCCGCCGTCCGGCAGCACACCGGGACTGGCGGCCAGGACGGCGTCGGCCGCGGCGGCCACCCGGTACTGGTCGTCCGGGAACCCGAGGTCGGCCGGGTCGATGCCCATCATGACGGCGAAGGAGTACTCGGCGAGGAGTTCGTCGTCCAGGCGGAAGCGGGGGCTGTGGCTGCTGATGACGGTGAGGCTCTCCACCTCTGCTCCCGACTCGGCCAGGTTGCGGGCCACTTCGGTGGCGATCAGGCCACCCAGGCAGTAGCCGACGACGTGGAAGCGGCGGCGGCCGTCCGCCGTCAGCGCCCGTGCGTAGTCGGCCGCCATCCGCTCGATGAGTCCGTCCGGCGGTGCGGCGAGGAATCCGCTCAGGTCCGGGACCTCCACACCGACGACCTCGGCGAGGCCCGGCGAGCGGCGCCTGATCTCGGTGATCAGCGCCCGGTACGGCATGATCGTGGCGGTTCCGGCGTGCACCAGCACGGTCGTCGGCTCGTCCTCGGAGGGGGAGCCGTGCAGGTGGATCACCGGGTCCGTGCGTACGGCACCGGACGCGGGCGTGTCCTCGGGCCCGGCCAGGCCGCGCAGGAACGCGGCGAGACCCGCGACCGTGGGGCGGCGCAGCATGTGGCGCAGGACGACCTCCCACTCCAGGTCCGCCGCCTGCGGTACGCGTTCCCGCAGCCGGCCCACCATCCGGGCCACCAGGAGCGAGTCGCCGCCCAGGTCGAAGAAGTCGTCGTTGCGGGTGACGCCTTCGACCGCGAGGAGTTCCGCCCACAGGTCGGCCAGGCTGTGCTCCAGCTCGTCCTTCGGCTGCTCGTCCACGACGACCGGTGCGCTCTCCCGGGGCAGCCAGGAGCGCAGGCGCGCGCGGTCGGTCTTGCCGTTGGCCGTGCGGGGCAGGGTGTCGACGACCTGCCACACCGCGGGGAGCATGTACTCCGGGAGCCGGGTGGCCGCCGTTCGGGCCAGTTCCCCCACCGGCACGTGGTGCCGGTCGTCCTTCATGGTGGCGATGAACACCTCCTGCCCGGTGCGTGCCAGGGCGTCCCCGGCGTCGGGCAGCGAGGTGACCCCGGACGCGTCGTGCCCGTCGAGGAGGGCACGCCACTGGGTGTGGGTGAGGAACGACTGCCCGGTGTGCTCGCGCACGTCGGTCCAGGCCCGTCCGGCGACCTCCAGGAACTCCATGGAGACCAGCAGCGGGAGGTTCTCGTCGCGGGTGTTCTCGACGAACACGAGCTGTCCGCCCGGTACGAGCAGTTCCCTGAGCCTGCCCACGGCGGCGTCCGCGTCGGCGGCGGCGTGCAGCGTGTTGGCGCAGACCACGACGTCGAAGGTGTTGGGCAGCAGGTGCTGGGCGCGCGGGTCCTCGTCGACGTCGAAGCGCTGGTAGCGGACCCAGGCGTGGTCGGCGAAGCGCTCGCGGGCCTCGTTCAGGAAGAACGCCGAGGGATCGGTGAACAAGTAGTCGACGCCGTACTCGGCGAGGACGGGCACCAGTTCGCCGGTGGTGCCGCCGACGCCGCCACCGACCTCCAGCACCCGCAGCCGCTCCTCGCCGGTGTGCCCCGCGGCGATCTCGCGCAGCGCGGCGACCACGGCGCGGTTGAGGTGCCGGATGGCGAGGTTGTCCCGGTAGGCGGCGTCCGCGGCGTCCGTTGCCGCGCCCGGGAAGAGCAGGTCCCGGATGCCTGCGTCCCCGGAGACCAGCTCGGGCAGCCGCTCGGCGCAGGTGCGCATGACGGTGAGCAGTTCGGTGCTCCACCCGATCTCGTGCTCCAGGTCGGCGGCCCGCCGCCACCGGCGTTCGGCCTCGGGCTCGGGGACGGGGCGCAGGCCGGTGTAGGTCGCGTCGGCGGCCCGGTGGGTGAGCCGGTCCCGGGCGGCGAGGGCGCGCAGCCAGCGGCGCACGATGTGCCGGTGGCGCGGTGTGGCGCGCAGTGCCGTGCCCACCTCCTCCGCCGTGCGTGCCGCGGCCGAGTCGAACACGCCGGAGGCGGCGAGGACCCGGGTCATCTCGGCGACGGCGACGTCGTCGAGGGCGGCGAGGAATTCGGTGAGCCGCGCGGCGTCGACGGCCGCGCCCGCTTCGCGTACCGCCTCGGCGGCTGCCGTGCGCGCCTGTTCGCGGCTCGTCACCGCGGGCCCGCCGTCCTTGCGTGCCGTCTCGACGAACGCGGCCAGGCGCCGCCCGCCCGCCGCCGAGTCGTCCACGACGACCGCGCCCGCGGCGACCGCGGGGTGGGTCTGTACGGCGGCCTCCACCTCGGCGAGTTCGACCCGGTAGCCGCGGATCTTGATCTGGGCGTCCTCCCGGCCCAGGAACTCGATGGTCCCGTCGGGCAGGTAGCGGCCGAGGTCGCCCGTGCGGTAGAGCCGCTCTCCGGTGGCGGAGTCGGTGAGGAACCGCTGTGCCGTGCGCTCGCCGTCGCCGAGGTAGCCCAGGGCGACACCGGCACCGCCGATGTACAGCTCGCCCGGAACCCACTCGGGCCGCGGCCGCAGGTGCCGGTCGAGCACGGCGAACGTCTGGTTGGTCAGGGGCTTGCCGTACGGGATGCTGGGGCGGGCGGTGTCGACCTCGCCGATCGGGTGGGCGATGGACCAGATGGAGCCCTCGGTGGCTCCGCCGAGGGAGACGATCTCCAGTCCGGGCAGGAGTTCACGGGCCTGGTCGGGCAGCGAGACCGGTATCCAGTCGCCCGATATCAGTGCCAGGCGCAGGGAGCCGTCGTCGGTGGGCGGCTCGGAGCGGAGCCAGTCGCACAGCATGTGGAGCTGGCCCGGCACGGAGTTCCACACCGTGACGCCGAAGTCGCGGACGAGTTCGGCCCAGTGGGAGGGGTCGCCGCGCCGGTCGGATTGGGGCAGGACGAGGGTGGCGCCCACGGCGAGCGGTCCGAACAGGTCGTAGACGGACAGGTCGAAGCCGAGTCCGGCGATGCCGAGGACGCGGTCGCGCTCGTCGACGGCGAAGCGGCGGTTGATGTCCTCGACGGTGTTGAGGGCGGCCCGGTGGCTGATCATCACGCCCTTGGGCGTGCCGGTGGAGCCCGAGGTGTAGATGACGTAGGCGAGGTCGTCCGGGTCCCGGCGGGCGGTGGTCGGGCGGTCCGCGGTGGCCTCCCCGGCAAGGTCCACGGCGACGGGCGACACCGTCGACGGGAGGTCCTCGAGTTCGGCGAGCCAGGACTGGGTGAGGACGGTGCGGACGCCGGCGTCCGCGATGATCGTGTCCCGGCGGGCCGCCGGCTGGGCCGTGTCGACGGGCAGGTAGGCGCCGCCCGCCATGAGGATGCCGAAGACGGCGACGACCTGTTCCCAGCCCTTGTCCATCCAGATGGCCACCGGTTCCCCGGGGCGCAGTCCGCAGGCCGTCAGCTGCTGGGCGAGGCCCGTGGCGCGGGCGACGAGCTGCCGGTAGGAGAGGGCCAGTTCGGGGGTGCGGACCGCGATCGCGTCCGGCGTGGTCCGTGCCCGGGCGAGTACGGGTACGTGGAGCAGGGCGTCCGGGAGGGGGCCCTCGGTCGCGTTGACCGCGGCCCGGCGCGCCGCCTGCGCCGCGGGCAGCGGGATGCGGACGGGCGCGTCCCAGGCCTTCTCGCCTGTCTCGCCCTCGGCCGACAGCGAACGCACGAGTGCCGTGTACGCCTCGAACATGGCGTCGGCCGTCCCGTGGGCGAGCGCGCCCTCCCGGATGTCCCAGGACAGGCTGAGGGTGTCGCCGCGGTGCATGACCTGGCAGTCGAGCCACACCTGCGGTGTCCGGGTCGCGGCGTACTCCACCTCGGGGGGCACGCCCTCGGACGTGGCGCCCGAGCCCAGGGCGCTGGTGAAGACGACCGGCATGAGGACCGGACCGCCGGCCCTGCGGGAGAGTTCGGCGAGCACCTCCGAGCCGGTGAACAGGGGGTGGGCCAGGTCTTCGAGGAGCTGTTCGCCGACGGCTCCGGTCCGTTCGGCGAAGGTGGCCGGGGTGTCGAGGTCGACGGCGAGGAGTTCGAGCGAGGTGAAGTCGCCGACGAGTCGGTCGATGTCCTCGTGCAGGGCGGGCCGGTCGACGGTGGGCACGTTGAGCGTGAACCGGCTGGAGCGCGACCAGGCGCCGACCGTCTCCGCGTACGCGGCGAGCAGGGCCGTCGAGAGGGTCAGCCCGCGCCGCGCGGCACGTTCGGTGAGCCGGTCCCGGTCGGCCGCGGGCAGCAGCACCTCCAGTCGGCGGAACGCCACCGCGTCGCCGCCGGAGGCCGGGCCGCGGCCTGCTTGTCCCGGGTCGTCCACCGCGGCCTGCCAGGCTTCGGCGAGGGGCAGTTCGGGGGCGGGAGGCAGGGTGTCGAGCCGTTCGGTCCAGTAGGCGCGGTCGCGGGCGTGGCCGTCGGTGTCGGCGAGGGCGCGGCGGGCCAGGACGTAGTCGCGGAAGGTGATCCGCGGCGCGTCGGTGAGAGGGGTGCCGCCGTAGCTCCGCTGGAACTCGGCGAGCAGGATCCGCAGGCTGGCGTGGTCGACGACGAGCATGTCGAAGGAGAGGTGCAGTACGGCCCGCCGACCGGTCCGGGTCACGTGCACGTCGAAGAGGGGCCACTGGTCGGTGGGCGCCTCGCGGGCGGACAGCCGCGCCCGGGTGTGCCGCATCCGTGCCTCGGCGGTGGCGGCCGGCAGCGCGGTCAGGTCGTCGGCCCCGACGGGCAGCGCGGGCACCTCGGGCAGGACCCGCTGGTGGCCGTCCTGGTGGATGACGGCCCGGAGCATGTCGTGCCGCTGGACGAGTTGCCGCCACACGGAGGTGACGCGGTCGATGTCGAGGTCCGGGTATGCCAGCTCCACGTAGGCGTGGCAGCCGACGCCCCCGTAGGCGTAGGCGTCGGTGCGGCCGACGAGGTAGGCGGCCTGGATGTCCGTCAGCGGGAAGGGTTCGTGGCGGTGGCCGGGGTCGGCCCGCAGCGCGGGTTCCGCCGCCTCCAGGTGGCGCAGGAGGGCTTCCTTGTGCGTGCGCAGTTCGGCTCGGTGCGTGTCGGTGAGCCGGCCCTGCGGGGCCCGGAACCGCAGTTGTCCGTCCTGGGCCCAGAGCGTCACGCCCTCGTCCGCGTATCGGGCCAGCAGTTCAGCGATGTTCACAGCTCTCCGGTCTCGTAGGCGGTCCCGTGGGCCGCGAGCGTTCGGGTGATGTCCGCGGCGAGCGCGGCGATGGTCGGTGCGGCGAAGAAGCGGCGGGCGGGCACGGTGGCCCCGAAGCGGCGTTCGATCGCCGTGAGCAGGCGCAGCGCGGTGAGGCTGTCGCCGCCGACGGTGAAGAAGTTGGCGTTGCGGTCCGGCGACCCGTGCGGCAGGCATGCGTGCCAGAGGGCGGCGAGGGCCGTCTCGGTCTCGCCCCGTGGCGGCTCGGCGACGGCGGAGACCGCCTCGGGTCCCGCGAGGGCGGTCAGGGCGGCCCGGTCGACCTTGCCGTTCGCGGTGAGCGGCAGGGCGGGCAGCACCAGGATGCGGGACGGGACGGCGTAGACCGGTACGCGCTCGGCCAGCAGGGCGAGGAGGTCCTCGGTGAGCCCGGGGTTCTCGACCGTCCCGGTGTCGGTGGCGGGCGGTGGTTCGTGCGGTACGGCGAACGCCACCAGGCGTCTGGCGGTGCGCTCCCCCACGGCCAGGGCGGCGGCGCGCGCGACGGCCGGGTGGGCCTCCAGCGCGGCCTCGACCTCGCCGGCCTCGATGCGGTGGCCGGCGATCTTCAGCTGGCTGTCGAGCCGGCCGAGGAACTCCAGCAGTCCGTCGTCCCGGAACCGGCCCAGGTCTCCCGTCCGGTACCAGCGCCGCCCGTCCCGTTCGACGAACTTCTCGGCGGTGCGGGCCGGGTCGGCCAGGTAGCCGCGGGCCAGTCCCGCGCCGCCGATCCACAGTTCGCCGGGCGCCCAGTCGGGGCAGTTGCGGCCGTCCCGGTCGACCACGCGGTAGTGCTGGCCGGTCAGGGGGCGTCCGTAGGGGATGGACACCCACCGGGGGTCGGGTTCCGTGACGGTGAGGGTGTTGGACCAGATGGCGGCTTCCGTGGCTCCGCCCATGGCGACGAAGGCGCAGGACCGCCCGGTCCGTGCTCGCAGCCGGGCGGGCAGGTCGAGGCCGATCCAGTCGCCGGAGACCAGGGCGGTCCGCAGCCCCGCGATCCGGCGGCCTTCCCGTCCCTCCTGTCCGTCGGCGTCGAGCAGCAGGTCGAGCAGGGCTGGGACGGTGTTCCAGACGGTCACGCCGTACCGGTCCAGCAGGTCCGGCCAGCGGGCCGGTTCACGGCGTTGGTCCTCGGTGGGCAGCAGGAGGGAGCCGCCCGCGGCGAGCAGGCCGAAGACGTCGTACACGGACAGGTCGAAGTCCAGTGCCGACAGGGCGAATACGCGGTCGTCGCCCCGGATGCCGTGGCGGGCGTTGATGTCCGCGACCGTGTTCCAGGCGGCGGCGTGGGTGATCTCGACGCCCTTGGGCTCGCCGGTGGAGCCCGACGTGAAGATCACGTAGGCGAGCGCGTCGGGAGCCGTTCCGACCGGCGTGGACAGCGGCTCGCCGCCCTGCGTGTCGGCCGGGGACAGGGTGCGGGGGCCGGTGCCGTCCGTGGCGGGCCAGGCGCCCAGGACGACGTCGAAACCGGCCGTGGCACGCACCCGCTCCAGCCGTGCGGCGGGCTGTCGGAGGCTCAGGGGGACGTAGGCGGCGCCGGCCGCCAGCGTGCCCAGGACCGCCGCGACCTGTTTCGTTCCCTTGGGCAGGGTGACCGCGACCAGGTCGCCGGGCCGCACCCCGGCGTCGGCGAGGGCGGCGGCGGTGCGCAGCGCCTGTGCGGCGAGGGCTCCGTAGGTCACCTCCTGCCCCGCCGTCGTGACGAGGGCGGTGCGGTCGGGGGTGGCCGCCGCGTGGGTGAAGAACATCTGGTGCAGCGGGCGCGGTGGCACCGGTTCCAGGGCGGCCTCCCGTGCCGCGGCCTCCCGCCGTTCGTACTGGGCGGCGGGCACCAGGTCGGGGAGCGGTGCCTGCCAGTCACCGTCCACGAGGTGCCGCAGCAGCCGTTCGTACGCGGAGAACATCGCGTCCAGCACGCCCTCGGCGAACGGTTCCTCGACGGCGTCCCAGGTGACGACGAGGTTCCCGGACTCCTCGGTGACCTGGTTGTCCAGGCAGACCTGCGGGGACTGGGAGATGCCCCAGACCTTCGGGGGGAGTCCGGTGCCCGGTCCGGCGAGCGTCGCGTCCCCGACGCCGATGGCGCTGGTGAACACCACGGGTGCGGCGGCGTCCACCGTGCCCGTGCGCCGGCCGAACTCCCGCAGCAGCCAGTCGATCGGCACGTCGGCGTGGTCGAGGTCCTCGGCCTGGCGGCGTTGCAGCTGGGCGGCCGCCGCGGGCCAGTCGGCGCCCTCGCGCCGGTAGCCGGCGAGGGACAGGGAGGTGAAGTCGCCCAGTACCCGGTGGATGTGGGGGTGGACGTCACGCCGGTTGAAGAGGGTGAGCGTGACGGTCACGGCGTCGGTCCCGCTCCAGGCCGCCAGGACCTCCGCGTACAGGGCGAGCAGGACGGTGGACGGGGTGAGGCCGTGCCGGGCGGCCTCCCGCTTGACGGCCTGCCAGTCCCCGGCGGGCAGGCTCAGCCGGCGCCGGGTGAAGACGGGGGCGTCGAGCGTCGCCGGGTCCCGGTCGAAGGGCAGGGCGGGCGGCGGCGGCAGCTCCGGCAGGCGGGCCTGCCAGTGGGCGCGGGCCCGCGCGGTCGACTCGGGGTCGGCCGGGAGGCGGGTCAGGTAGTCGCGGAACGACACGTCGACGGGGGGAAGTCGGTGTTCCGGGTCGGCGTAGAGCGCGTTCAGTTCGGCGTAGAGCGTGGTGATGGAGAGCGCGTCGAGCACGAGGTAGTCCAGGCCGATGCCGATCCGGGTCCGTGTCTCGCCGCCCCTCTCCTCGGCGTCTTCGTCCGCCCGGTGGCGCACCGCCTCGATGGCGAACAGCGGCCAGCGGGCGGGGTCGCGGACCTGCTGGGACAGGCGGGCGCGCAGGCCGGCCAGGGCCTCGGCCGCGCCACCGGCTCGGGCGTCGTGCACGGGTATGCGCACCGGCGGTACGTCGGGCAGGACACGCTGGTGTCCGTCCTCGACGACGGCGCGGAGCATGCCGTGCCGTCGCACCAGGATGTTCCAGGCGCGCTCCAGCCGGTCCAGGTCGACGTCGGTGCCGTCGAACTCCGTGTAGTGCCAGGTGCCTACGCCGCCGAGGGTGAACCGGGCGTCGCGGCCGGTGTGGTAAGCGGCCTGGACGTCGGTCAGCGGGAACGGCTCGTGCGCGTGGTCCGGATCGGGCACGAGGACGGGAGAGGTGCCCGCGGCGGGCCCTTCGTCGGTGGTCGTGGCGGGGCGCAGCGTCTCGCAGAAGTGCCGGAGTACGGGGCGGGCGAACAGGTCGGCCACGCGGGCGCCCGGGAAGCCCGCGGCGCGCAGCCGGCCGATCATGCGCGTCGCGACGAGTGAGTCGCCGCCCAGCAGGAAGAAGCCGCTCTCGCGTCCCACTTCGGCCACGCCGAGCAGGTCGACCCATTCGGCCGCGACGGCGGTCTCCACCGGGCCGGCCGGCGCCGACGTGGCGGGTCCGGGCCGGTCGGCGGTCTCGGTCAGCGCCTGCCGGACGGCCGTCCGGTCGAGCTTGCCGTTGGCGGTCAGCGGCAGGTCGCGCAGGACGAGGACGCGCTCGGGGACCATGTGGGCCGGGAGGCGTTCCGCCGCCCGCAGGCGTATCTCGTCCGGGTGCGGTGCGCCGGCGGGGGCGGACACGGCCGCGGCGAGGTGCCGTACGGGGGTGTCGAGGACGGTCGCGACCGCGTGCAGGACGGCGGGGTCGTCCTCCAGCGCGGACTCGACCTCCCCCAGTTCGATGCGGTGGCCGCCGATCTTCACCTGGTGGTCGGCGCGGCCGAGGAACTCCAGCACGCCGTCGGGCCGGTAGCGGGCCAGGTCGCCGCTGCGGTACCAGCGTTCGCCGTCGTGGTCGACGAAGCGCTCCGCCGTGCGTTCGGGGTCCGCGCGGTAGCCGTTGGCCACGCCGGGCCCGCCGATCCACAGCTCGCCCGGGACGAGATCGGGGCAGTCGCGGCCGCGTCCGTCCACGACGCGGGCCCGCATGTTGCGCAGCGGAACGCCGTAGGGGACGGACTTCCAGGCGGGGTCGGTCTCCTCCACCTCGAACACCGTGGAGTGGACGGCGGCCTCGGTCATGCCGCCGAGCGCCACGAAACGGCAGCCGGGGACGAGCGCGCGGAGTCTGCGGGGCTGGTCGAGCCCGATCCAGTCGCCGCCGAGCAGCACCATGCGCAGGGAGTCCCCGAGGCCGTCGTCCTCCCCCGCGGCCATCAGCAGGTCCAGCAGGGCGGGCACGCACTGGACCAGCGTCACGCCGTGCGTGCGCACCAGCCGCGCCCAGTGGTGGGCGTCGCGGCGGTGTTCCTGTCCTACGGCCACCACCTGACCGCCGAGGGACAGCGGGGTGAAGACGTCCCAGGTGGCGAGGTCGAAGTCCAGCGCGGAGATGGCGAGCGTGCGGTCCGCCGGGCCGAGCCCGAGCTGCGCCTCCATCGCCTCAATGGTGTTGACGACCGCCCGGTGCGACACCTCGACGGCCTTGGGCCGCCCCGTCGAGCCGGACGTGAACAGCACGTAGGCGGCCAGGCCGGGGTCCGGCCGGACGACCGGCGCGGGAGGGAGCGCCGAGGCGTCCTCCACGAGCACCACCGGGGCCGGGGAGACCTCCTCGCACAGGTGGGCGTGGTCCCGGTCGGTGAGTACGGCGGAGGCGCCGGCCACCGCGTGGATGCGTCGCCGGCGCACGGCGGGCTGTTCCACGCCGACGGGGGCGTAGGCCGCGCCCGCGGCCAGCACGCCGAGGACCGCGGTGATCTGGTCGTCGCCCTTGGGCAGGGTGACGGCGACGGTGTCGCCCTCCCGCACGCCGTGGGCGTGCAGCAGCGCGGCGATCCGCCGGGCGGCGTGGGCGAGTTCGCCGTAGGTGAGGGTGTCGCCGGTCGTGCGGACCACCGCGGTGCGGCCCGGCCCGGTCTCGGCCAGCCGGAAGAAGCGGGTGTGCAGGGCGCGGTCCGCGACGGGCGCGGCGGGCAGGGCGGCCACCGCGCGCCGGGGCAGCACGTCGGGGTCGAGCAGGCCGTCCACGGGCCGGTCCCAGGCGTCGGGGTCGGTCACCAGACGGGTGACGAGGCGGCGGTAGGCATCGAACGCGGCGTCGGGCACACCGGCCTCGAACACGCCGTCCCGCACGTCCCAGTTAAGGAGGAGACCGCCGTCGAGTTCGGTGACCTGGGCGTCCAGATACACCTGCGGGCCCTGCGAGATGATCCAGGAGGGGTGGCCGAAGGACTTCTGGACGTCCTGCTCGAAGATCTCCCCGAGACCGATGGCGCTCGTGTACACGACGGGGGCCAGTACCGGTGCTCCCTCGGCGCGGGCGAGGTCGCGCAGCACCTCGACACCGCCGTACGCGCCGTGGGAGATTCCGGCCTGCAACCGCTCCTGGAGGCCGCGGGCCTGCCGGGAGAAGGGAAGGGGCGCGCTCAGGTCCGCGTCGAGCAGGACCGAGCTGCTGAAGTCGCCGACGAGTCCGGCGACTTCGGGTGCGAACATCTCCCGGTCGAACAGCGGCAAGTTGAGCAGGAAGCGCCGGCTGTCGCTCCAGGCGGCGATCACCTCGGCGAAGGCGGTGGCGAGGGCGGCGGCGGGGGTGACTGCGTGCCGACGGGCGGCGCCGAGGAGGGCGGCCTTGTCGGCGGGGCCGAGCCAGTGGTGCAGGCGGCGGGAGTGGGTCAGCGTGCCGTCGTCCGCGGTGACCGGGGTCAGCGGGTCGACGGTCGTCGGCAGCCGCGGGGCCCGCGGCAGATCCGGCAGGCGCTCGCGCCACCAGGCGGCGTCCCGCTCTCGCTCGGTCCGTCGCCGGGAGTCGTGCTCCGCGAGGTAGCGCCGGTAGTCGAGCCCGAGTTCGCGCGGCGGTTCGTCCGGACACTCGTAGAAGCGGCGCAGGTCGGACAGGAGGACCCGCAGGCTCAGCGCGTCACCGGCCATCATGTCCAGGTCGATCTGGAGGCGGGTCCTGCCGTCGGGGAGCAGGCACAGGGCCGCGCGGAAGACGTCACCGGCGCCGATGTCCGGGCGGGTGTGGGTGTTGCGCTCGCGCAGCCGTTCCAGCTCGGACTCGGACTCGACGGGGGCGAGTTCCCGCAGGTCGTGGACGGTGAGCGGCGCCCCGGCGGCACCGAAGCGCTGACGGCCGTCCTCGTCGAAGACGGCCCTGAGCATGCCGTGCCGCAGCACGAGCGACCGCAGGGCGGTGTCCAGCCGGGCCGGGTCGACGCCGTGGCCGTCGAGTTCGACGTAGAAGTGCGCGGCGACGCCGCCGAGGGGCTGTCCGTCCTGGCGGCCGATCCAGTAGGCGTGCTGCATCGTGGCCAGCGGGAAGGAGTCCGTGTCCGGATCCGCACCGGCCACCGGCGCGGGCGGCCCGGGCGGGACGGTGGTGGCCGTGTCGTCGTTCGCGGCCCGCGCGAGCAGGGTCGTCCAGTCCCGCAGGGTCGGCCTGCTCGTGAGGTCCTGGAAGGTGACCGTGCTGCCCTCGCGCCGCCAGGTACCGACCAGGGACATCAAGGCCAGCGAGTCGAGGCCGAGTTCGAAGAGGTCTCGGTCGTCCTCCAGCTCCTCCGGTGCGATCTCCAGCACGCCCGCCACGGCTTCCCGCACCGCGGCGGGTGCGTGGCGGGCGCGGCTGCCGACGTCTCCTTCCGCTGTCCGCGCCTGGACGACTGCTTCATCGCTCACTGGTGCTGCCTTCCGGTCGGACGGTGCTAGATAGAAATGATTATCATTTCTATAGTTCACATCGTAATCACACGACGGGACTCGGCGCCAGAGCCGGAGGCCCGGCAAAAAAAGAGAGGCACAGCCCGTGAGCGAGACTCAACGGACCTGGTCCGAAGCCGAATCGGCGCACTACCGTGCCGCCGGGCACTGGCAGGGGGTGACGTTCGCCGCCCGGCTGCGGGAGAGTGCGGCGGTCCACGGAGCGCATGTCGCCCTGGTCGACGGTGACCGGCGGTGGACCTACGCGGAGCTGGACGCCGAGGCCGACCGCGTCGCCCGCGGGCTGAGGGGACTCGGGATCGGGCGGGGTGACCGCGTGGTGGTCCAGCTCCCCAACTGCGCGGAGTTCGTGCTCGTGTGGTTCGGGCTGCAGCGCGTCGGTGCCGTTCCGGTGCACGCCATGCCGGGCCACCGGCGCCTGGAGATCGGCCACCTGGTGCGCGTGGCGGGCGCCGTGGCCTGCGTGGTGCCGGACCGGCACGCCCGCTTCGACCACCGCGAACTGATGCGCGAGGTACGGGCGGAGCAAGGGCCGGGCGGCTCGCTGCGGCACGTCGTGGTGGTCGGAGATCCCGGGACCGGCGAAGGCTTCGTCCCCTTCGAGGCGCTGCGGACGGACACACCGTCCGCGTCGGGCCCCGGGTCCGGCCCCGCATCCGGTGTCGCATCCGGCGAGGGCGCTGCGGACGCCGCCGATGTCGCCCTCCTGCTGCTGTCCGGCGGCACCACGGGACTTCCCAAGCTCATCCCGCGCACCCACGACGACTACGCCTACAACGCGCGTGCCTGCGCGGAGGTCTGCGCACTCGACGCGCGCACCGTGTACCTCGCGGTGTTGCCCCTCGGGTTCAACTTCGCCTTCGCCTGCCCCGGTGTGCTGGGCACCCTCATGGCCGGGGGAACCGTCGTCGTCGCGCCCGACCCCAGCCCGCAGACGGCGTTCGCCCTCGTCGAGCGGGAGGGCGTGACCCTGACCTCGCTGACGCCCCCGCTCGTCCCCCACTGGACGGACGAGGCCGCGTCCGGCTCCTGGGACCTCGGCAGCCTCTCGGTGGTGCAGGTCGGCGGGGCGCGGCTGCCCGAGGACCACGCCCGCAGGCTCGGACCGGCGCTCGGGGTGACCGTGCAACAGGTCTTCGGCATGGCGGAGGGCCTGATCAACCTCACCCGCCTCGACGACCCCGAGGACCTGGTCTGCGCCACCCAGGGCCGGCCGGTCTCGCCGGACGACGAGGTGCTCGTGGTGGACGCCGACGGCAGGCCCGTGCCGGACGGTACGGAGGGTGAGCTGCTCACCCGCGGTCCGTACACGTTGCGTGGCTACTACCGCGCCGAGGAGCACAACCGCACCGCGTTCACGCCGGACGGCTACTACCGCTCCGGAGACGTGGTGCGGCGTCTGCCGTCCGGTCACCTCGTGGTCGTGGGGCGGCTCAAGGACCAGATCAACCGCGGTGGCGAGAAGGTCGCCGCGGTGGAGGTGGAGGAGCAACTGCTGACGCATCCCGCGATCACGGCGGCGGCGCTGGTCGGAGTGCCGGACGAGCGGTGGGGTGAGCGGTCGGTCGCCTTCGTCGTCTGTGCGGGCGCGGCTCCCGGCGTCCGGGCGGTCGCCGCCCATCTGAAGGAGCGCGGGCTGGCCGGGTACAAGGCTCCGGACGAGGTGGTGCGGGTTCCCCGGCTTCCGCTCACCGCGGTCGGCAAGGTCGACAAGGCGGCACTGGCACGGCAGTTGCCCCGGCCGTGAGACCCGGCGTGGAGGAGCGCCCGGTGACCGGGGCGCTCCTCCCGCCTGCCGTAAGACGCCTCTCACCGCCGCTGATCCGGTTCGGCGAGGACGACGCCGTCCGCATGGGTGAGCAGTGCCCTGGTGACGGGGTACTCGGGGGCGGTGAGCACCCGGTCCACGGGCCCGGCCTCGGCCACCCGGCCCGCGTCCAGGACGACGACCCGCTCCGCGTGGTGGGCGGCGGCCGTCAGGTCGTGCGTCACCATCACTACCGTCACTCCCAGCGTCCGGCGCAGCGAGCCCAGCAGGGCCAGGATCCCGCTCGCCGTCTCCCGGTCCAGCGCGGAGGTGATCTCGTCACAGACCAGGACACGCGGCTGCGCGGCCAACGTCCGGGCCAGCGCGACGCGTTGACGCTGGCCTCCCGACAGCTCCCCCGGCCGGCGGGCCAGCACGTCGGCGTCCAGCGAGACCAGGCCGAGCAGCCGTACGGCTTCGCGGGCGGCGTCGGCGGCGCAATGGCGCCGCCGGAGGGGCCGCATGAGCGCGGCGCGAACGGACTCCCGTGGATTGAGGGCGCCGCGCGCGTCCTGGGCGACGAGTTGCACCGGGGCGCCGTGGCCTCCCTCCGGACCGTCCTCCCGCCACTCGACGCTCCCCCGCGCGGGCCGGTGCAGCCCCGCGAGGCACCGGGCGAGGGTGGTCTTGCCGGAGCCCGAGGGACCCACGACGGCGGTGCAGGAACCTGCCGGGACGGTGAGGGAGATGCCGTGCAGCACGGACACACGCCCGTGGGCCGCGTCCAGCCCGCGCACGGACAGCTCGCCGCCGGAGCCGGTACGCGGCGCGCCACGTGAGCCGGTGCACGGCGCTTCACGGGGGCCGGTACTCGGCGCTTCACGGGGGCCGGTACTCGGCGCGCCGCCCGGGCCGGGGCCGCCGGCGGTCGGGAAGCCTGTGGACGACCGCGGGGCGGGCACCGGCGCGCCGGGCTTCCCGGCACCGGCGATCCGGCCTCCCTCCAGGCGGACGACTTCGTGCGCCACGGACGCGATCCACGCCGGGTCGTGGCTGACCAGCAACGCGGCGCGGTCCCCGCCGGACAGGACCTCGGCCAGCAGGCCACGCATCCGGTCCGCCAGCACCGTGTCCAGACCGCTGGTGGGCTCGTCGAGGACCAGCAGGGCGGGCCTACCGGCCAGGGCGACGGCGAGGGCGACCCGTTGCGCCTGCCCTCCCGACACCTGACTGGGCAGCCGCCGCCGGAAGGCCCGGTCGGCCGGCAGCCGCACGGACAGCAGCAGTTCCTCGACCCGCGCACGGACCTCGTGCGCACGCCTGGCGGGCGAGCGCAGTCGGACCGCTTCGCCGATCTGCGTGCCGATCCGGAGGGCGGGGTTGAGCGCGGAAGCGGGGTCCTGCCCCAGGAACGACACCACGCGGCCCCGCAGCCGGCGGGCGTCCGCGCGGTCGAACGGGTCGAGGCCGGCCACGCGGACGGTTCCGGAACGCACCTCCAGGCCGGGTCGGACATGCCCGAGCAGGCTGTACGCCAGGCTGCTCTTGCCCGATCCGGACCTGCCGACCACCCCCAGCACCTGTCCGCGCGCCACCGTGAGGCGGGCGTCGTGCAGGACGGGCGGTCCGCCCTGCACCGGTCCGAGGGACAGCCCGCTGATCTCGGCCGGCGGGTCCGCCCCCGGCGGACGCGCGGTCGCGTTCCCGGTCATGCGGCTCCCTTCCCCACCGTGTCCGCCAGTCGTCCGGCGAGCAGACCGACGCAGACGGAGAGCAGTACGAGCAGCAGGGCGGGCGCGAGGAAGGGCGCGGCGGCCAGTGTCGCCCCGGGGACGTTCTCGCTCACCATGCGTCCCCAGTCGGGCGCCGCTCCTCCCCGTCCCAGGCCGAGGAAGCCCGCGGTGGCGGTGAGGTGCAGGGAGGCGACCAGGCGCAGCGCGGTGTCCATGAGGGCCGGTCCGGCGATGTTGGGCAGCACGTCGTGGCGCAGCACGGCCCTGCGGGTGTCGCCCCGGGCCAGGGCCGCCTCGACGTACCCGCTGTGCAGCACCGTGTCCGCCGCGGCTCGCAGCACCCGGGTGGAGAAGGGGGCGGTGGCCAGGGCGACGGCTGTCACGAGGGCGGTGTCGCTGCCGGGGAAACCGGCGGCCAGCACGAGGACGACCAGGAGGGCGGGGAGCACGGCGAGGGCGTCCACGCAGCGGACCGTCAGGTCGCCCAGCCGACGGGAGACCATGGCGGCCAGGACGCCGGCGGTCATCCCGACGGCGCCGGCCGCCGCCGTTCCCGCCAGCGCGGTGAGGACGATGGTCCGGCCGCCGCCGAGCACCCGGCTCGCCACGTCCCTGCCCAGCACGTCGGTGCCGAGGAGGAACCGGCCGTCCGGCTGCTGGAAGGGTGCGGCGAGCTGCGCGGTGGGGCTGTGCGGCGCGATCAGCGGACCCAGGAGGGCGAGGAGGAGTACGAGCAGCGTGAGGGTCCCGGTAAGCAGCGGCGGTCGCCGGCGTCCTGCGGTGCGGGCCGTGCGTGCCCGCCTCCGCGGTGGTGTCAGTACCGTCGTCATCGGCCGTGCCCCTCCCGCGCCCCCAGCAGACGCGCGCAGACGTCGCCCAGGACCAGCACCGCGAGCATCACCGCGACCAGGGCGGTGGCGATGCCCTGCACCATCGGTACGTCCCGTGCCGCGACGGCCAGTTGCAGCTCCCGGCCGATGCCCGGGTAGTCGAAGACGTTCTCCACCACCACCGCGGAGCCGACCAGGGCCCCCGTGGTGAGGGTGAGCGCCTGCACGGCCGGTCCTGCCGCGTTGGGCAGGATGTGGCGTACCGCGAGTCGCACGCCGCGCACGCCGTTGAGCCGTGCGGCTTCGCAGTACGGCGTGGCCGCGGTGTCCGCGACGGAGGCCCGCAGCAGCCGGGTGGCCACCGCCAGGCCGACCGCGCTGAGCGTCAGTACGGGCAGCACCAGCGCGTCCGGGACGTCGAGCGGGGTGCCTCCCAGGGGGATGACGGAGACCCTCGGCAGCACCTCCAGCCACACCGCCAGTACCGCGACGAGCAGCGCGGCGACGACGAACTCCGGTACGGCGGCCAGGATCTGGGCGGACGTCGAGACGACCCGGTCGGCGACGCCGCCGCGCAGCCCCGTCCACAGGCCGAGCAGCGTGGCGAGCGGCGCGGTGACCGCGAGTGTCAGTGCGGCGAGGAGCAGGCTGTTGGGCAGGCGGGTGGCGAGCACGTCGGCGACCGGCCGCTCCCCCACGAAGCCCCGGCCCAGATCCCCCCGGACCGCGCCCGCCGCCCAGTCGGCGTACCGCTGGACGGCGGGCCGGTCCAGCCCGAGTCCGGCCCGGACCTCGGCGCGTTGCGCCGCGGAGGCGTCCACGCCGGCGACCGCGCTGACGGCGTCCCCGGGGAGGACCGCCGTGGCCGCGAAGACCGCGGCCGACAGCAGGACGAGCAGGACGACGGCCCCCGCGAGGCGACGGGCCGCGAAGGCGAGCAGGTTCACGCCAGCGACGCCCGGGAGAAGCCGGGGAACTGTTCGAAGAGGTCGTCGGATATCCCGTCGACCCCCTTGGCCCGGGCGTTCAGGTTCGGCTTGAAGACCGGCACCACCTGGTTGCCCTCGTCCCAACGCGTGCGCTGGGCCCGGGTGCCCAGTTCCCTCGCGCGCTCCGGGTCGCGCTCGGCGCGCGCCTCGGCCACCAGGGCATCGGTCTCGGGCTTCTTCCAGCCGAACGCGGACGGTGATCCGCCCGCCGTGTTCATCTGGTAGGTCGACAGCGCGGGAACGGGCATCTGGTACGAGCCGGCCACCGGCAGTGCCGAGTACGCGGGGAAGTCGGCGTAGAGCTGGCCCGGGGGCAGCTCACGGACGGACGCCCGCACGCCGATCTTCTTCAGGTCCTCGACGAAGAGGGTGGCCATCTCCACCATGCCCGGCGTCTCGGGGCCGGTGGTCAACTGGACCTTCACCCCGTCGGCACCGGCCGCCTTGAGGAGGGCGCGGGCCCGCTCGGGGTCGTGGGCGCGCTGGGGGATGCCGTCGGCGTAGTCGGGGAAGCCGAGCGAGGGCAGGTCGTTGCCGATCTCGGCGTTGCCGTAGAACACGGTGTTCACCATGGCCTCGCGGTCGACCGCGAGTTTGAACGCCTCCCTGACGCGCGGATCGTCGAAGGGCTCGGCGCTCATGTTCAGCTGGAAGGAGAGACCGACCAGGTAAGGGCTCTTCGTGGGCGCCAGTTCGACCTTCGCGTCGTCCGCGAGGGTGCGCGCGGTGACGGGCGAGAGGTCGTGGGCGAAGTCGACCGCGCCGCCGGTGAGCGCCCCCGCCCTGGCCGTCGAGTCCGCGATGGACCGCAGCTCCAGGCCGTCGAGGTGGGGCACGTGACCGTAGTGGTCGTCGTAGCGCTCGAACGCCGAGCCCTGGCCGGCCGTGAATCCGGTCAGCCGGAAGGGGCCGCAGCTGGGCATGGACTCGCGGAAGTCCTTGGTGCCGTCCTTGACGACGAGGAAGTTTCCCTGGCAGAGGATCAGGCGGCCGTCGGCTATGGGCCGCAGGGTCGGCAGTACGACCTTCAGGTCGCCGTCGGCCTTGGCGCGCGCGAGGTCGAAGTTGGCGGCGGCGAGCCGGTACACGGGCAGTTTGCTCCGGGCCGCGAGCGCGCTGAGCGAGTGCAGGATGTCGGCGGAGGTCAGCCGGGAGCCGTCGGTGAAGCGGACGCCGGGCCGCACGCGCAGCGTGTAGGCCGACAGGTCGTCGGCGATGTCGATCCCTTCGAGCACGCCGTAGCGCACCCCGTCGGGGCCGCTGGGATCGAGGTTGCCCAGCGTGCCGTGCCAGGCCCGGGCCCGTACGAGGTCCAGGGCGGAGGGGCCGTTGAAGAAGTCGAGGGTCTCGGAGGCGCCGCCGCCGACGAAGGCGGCGCGGAGCGTGCCGCCGGACCGGGGCGAGGACCCCGGTCCGGGGTTTCCGGCGGAGCCGGGCTCGTCGGTGGAGCACGCCGCCAGCAGGCCGGGTCCCACCGCGAGGGCCGCGGCGCCCGCCGCGCCGCGACGGAGGAAGGCACGGCGATCGATCTGTCTGGACATGCTTCTCCTTGACGTTCTGCTGAGCTGAACCGGGCACCGCGGGACACCTGCGGCGCGTGAAGTGAGGCGGTGGGCGAGGCGGGGCCGGAAGACGGGCGGCCCGCGCGGGCTACCGAAGAGTGAGCGCTCCGGACGGGCAGGCCCGCACGGCCGCGCGCACGGCGTCCGACTCGGCCGCGGAGGGCCTCTCGGCGAGGACGCGCACGAGCCCGTCCTCCTCGTCCTGGTCGAAGACCCCCGGCGCGGCGAGGACGCACTGCCCCGCCCCGACACACCGATCCCGCTCGGCGCCGACTCTCCCGGATCCGAACGCCTGGCCTGCCAAAGTCATGAGGGCCCCTCCCCTGCGGCCGCGGGCGCGGCCGACACGCGATGGT
This sequence comes from Streptomyces rubrogriseus, assembly GCF_027947575.1. Lineage (NCBI taxonomy): Bacteria > Bacillati > Actinomycetota > Actinomycetes > Kitasatosporales > Streptomycetaceae > Streptomyces > Streptomyces rubrogriseus. Next base: position 4,677,281 of record NZ_CP116256.1, read on the forward strand.
CAGACGTTAAGGGAAAACGACATTCATATTCAACCATTGCCGCGGGCTCAGTGGCCGCGGCCTCCTCGGGGCCGGAGGAGCAGCAGGGACAGCGTGGCGAGCGCGGCGACCGCCTGGGCGACCGCGGTGACTTCCTTCTGGCCGTACCAGACCGGCTCGTACATGTCCGGGACCGGCCCCAGTTCGCCGACGTCCACGTAGCGGTACACGAGCAGCAGCGCGAGTCCGCCGACCGCCACCAACGCGGCGAAGAGGTCCCCGGGGAGGCGGCGCCAGACGAGGACGAGCAGGGCGGCCAGGGCCGCGAGGGCCGCCTCGAGGCGGAAGAGGGTGCCCTGGCCGACGACGCTCGACGCGATGGCGTCGTACCGGTCGGCGAGGTGCGCGTGCAGATACGCGTCCACGGCGAGACCGGCCGCGGCGAGCACTCGCACGGCACCCCGTACGACCCGGCCGGCGCCGCCTCGGCGCGGGGGCGGAGCGGTGGACTGTGACGACATGGCAGGTCTCCGTTTCGGGGCCGGGGGCCACCGGCCGGGGTCACTCGACGGTGAGCGTGCCCTTCATGAACGGGTGGATCGAGCACGCGTAGGGGAAGTCGCCCGCCGTGGACGGCGCCGTGAAGGTGGCACTCTTGCCCGGGGCGATGTCTCCGGTGTCGAAGGAACCGCCCTTGGACGCCGTCAGGGTGTGCGTCGTCGAGTCCTTGTTGACGACGGTGACCTTCGCCCCGGGAGAGACGGTCAGGGAGGCGGGCTCGAACTTGAAGTCCTTGATGGTGACCTGAGTCCCGCCGCTCGCGGACGAGCGGGTGGCCGACTCGGTCGCGCCGTCGCCGCCACCGCCTCCCCCGTCGGAACATCCGACGAGGGTGGTCAGGGCGAGCGCGCAGACGGCGGCCGCGGCGAGCCGGGCGGCACCGGTGGGGAACGGGAACGGCATGGAGTCTCCGAGCGCTGGTGGGCCGGTCCGGCCTGAGGTCAGTAGCCGCCGTCGCCGGTCTTGGGCTTGGTGGTGATCTTGTCGCCGTCGGGGTCGACGACGAACCACTTGGCGCCGAAGGCGTCGACGTCCTGCCCGTTGGTGTCACCGGGCTTCTGGTCGTCGGCGAACCGGTACAGCGGGTGCCCGTTGTACGTCACCTGCTCGGAGCCGTCGTCCCGCTTGATGGTCTTGAGCAGGTCCTTCTTCACCCCCTTGCCCGCGGTCGGGGTCGCCTTGACCGTGAACGGGGGCCACGCCTTGGCGCAGTCGCCGTCGCACTTCGACTTGTCCTTCGAGTCCTTCTCGAAGAGGTAGAGGGTCCGGCCCTTCTCGTCGACGAGTGACTTGCCGTAGGTGCCGTCCTTGACGTCGACCGCGGGGGCGCTCGACGAGGTCGCCGCCGGGACGACGTCGGTGTCCGGCGCGTCCGCGGCGTTGCGGGTCTCCGTACCACCGGCGCTGCCTGAGCCACCATCGTCCGAACACCCTGCCGCCGCGCCGGCGACCAGCAGGGCCGCGGCCATCGCGGTGGCTGTCCTGATGCGTTTCATGAGGGTCTCCTCGACCGTCGGGCCGCCTCGCGGGGCAGCACGCGGCCCCGCTTCGGGGCCACCGGACTCAGTGCACCCCAGGACTCGCGAACCGACCAACGCACCGCGTCTGTTCGGAGTGCGGCCGACCGTGCACGGTGCCGCCGGCACGTTCCGGAGCGGTCGGGTCCGGGTTCGGAGCCCGCGCTCAGCTCATGTCGGGAGCGTGCAGCAGCAGTTCCGCCACCCCGATGGCGGCCACCACGATGGCCGTGCGGAACGGCCACCGGCTGCGGGCTCCCGACCGCACGGCCGTGCCCACCACGGCGGCGGCCACGGCCGCCCCCGTCAGCACCCGGTCCATGACTCCGGTCGCGCCGGGCGGTCCCACGACGAGCACTCCCACGGCGGCCGTCATCACGACCGGCGCCAGCCGGCGGCAGGCCGGCCGGCGCAGCCGTTGCGGCAGCCCGCGCACCCCCATGGCCAGGTCGTCCTCGATGTCCGGCAGCACGTTCGCCAGGTGGGCGCCCACGCCCAGCAGGGCCCCGGCGGTCGTGGCCCACCATGCGGGCCAGGCCGACAGGGGCGGACCGAGGGTGACGAAGGCCGGCAGGGCGGCGAAGCCCACCGCGTACGGCAGCGGCGAGAGCACCGTCCGCTTCAGCCACAGGTTGTACGCCCAGCCGGCGGCAACCCCCACCAGGTGGACCGTTCCCGCGGCGAGCCCGCAGACCAGGGACAGGGGTACGCACAGGGCCAGGGCCGTGCCCGCCGCGGCGGCGGCAGCCGCCCGCGGAAGCTCCCCGGTGCCCACCGGCTTGTCACCGCGTCGGCAGGCCGAGTCGCGCCGCGCGTCGACGGCGTCGTTGCACCAGCCGATCGAGAGCTGGCCGGCCAGTACGGCGAGCGCCACGGCCACCGACCCGGCCGGTCCGCGGCCGGCTCCGACCGCCAGGACCGCCACGAAGACGGTGACGGCGACCGTCGGCTCCGGATGGCAGGCACGCAGCAGCGCCACGACTCTGCCGGACGAGCGCGGGAGAACCCCGGACGGGTGGAGTGACACGTACGCACGGTAGTGGGACCGGCGACCGAGGAAGGCATGAACGACATGCGTGTCCCCGTGCTAGTCGAGCATGCTCCCTCGCCGTCCGCTCCCGCTTCCCCCGCGCGGCGCGCGTCGCCACCGTCCGCGGCGGGCCCCCGCATCGCCGCCGTGCGGTGCGCGCTGCCCCCGCACCGGTACGCCCAGCACGAGCTCACCGGGCCCATCGGCGACCTGTGCCTGTTCCCCGGGGCGGACCGCGCCCTGCTGCACCGTGTGCACGCGTCCGCGGGGGTGGGTACGCGTCACCTCGCGCTGCCGATCGAGCGGTACGCCCGGCTGGGTGACTTCGGGCGCAGCAACGACGCCTGGCTCGAGACGGGTCTCGAACTGGGTGAGGAGGCCCTCTCGGGCGCGCTGCGCGAGGCGGGGCTGGCACCGGCCGACGTCGACCTGCTGGTGTTCGCCTCGATCACGGGCGTGGCCGCGCCGTCACTCGACGCCCGGCTGGCGGGGCGCATGGGGCTGCGGCCCGACGTCAAGCGGCTTCCGCTGTTCGGGCTCGGCTGCGTCGCGGGCGCCGCCGGTCTCGCCCGGGTGCACGACCACCTCCGCGGGCACCCCGACGACACCGCCGTACTGCTCACCGTGGAGCTGTGCTCGCTCACGCTCCAGCGCGGTGACTCCTCGCGTGCCAACCTCGTCGCCGGGGCGCTCTTCGGCGACGGCGCCGCCGCACTCGTCGCCCGCGGCGGCAACACCGACGGCGACAGCAGTGGCGCGGTCGCACCCGCGGCCGGTCCCCGCGTGGTCGCCACGCGCAGTCACCTGTACCCGGGTACCGAGCGGCTCCTCGGGTGGGAGATCGGCGCCGCCGGCTTCCGCGTCGTGATCGACGCCGGTGTCCCGGACATCGTCCGGGGCCACTTCGGACGGCATCTGCGCGCGTTCCTGGCCGAGCACGAGCTGGCCGTCGACGACATCGGAACCTGGATCTGCCACCCCGGGGGCCCGCGGATCCTGTCGGCGGTGAGCGAGACCCTCGGCCTGTCCGAGGACGCCCTGGACTGCTCACGGCGCTCCCTGGCGGCGGTGGGGAACATGTCGTCCGTGTCCGTGCTGCACATCCTGGAGGGCATCCGGGCACGCCGTGCACCGGAGCCCGGCACCTGGGGCCTGCTCCTGGCGATGGGCCCCGGATTCTGCTCCGAACTCGTCCTGCTGCGCTGGTGAGGTGCTCTCATGCCGTGGTACGCGCTTCTCGTCCTCGCCGTCGCCGCCGAGCGCGTGGCCGAACTCGTCGTCGCCCGCCGCAACGCGGCGTGGACGCTCGCCCGCGCCGGAGTGGAGCACGGCCGTGGCCACTACCCCGTGATGGTCGCCCTGCACACCGGCCTGCTCGCGTGCTGTCTGCTCGAACCCCTGCTCGCCGACCGCCCGTTCCTGCCCGCCCTGGGGTGGCCCATGCTGGCCCTCGCGCTCCTGGCGCAGGCCCTGCGCTGGTGGTGCATCGCGACGCTCGGGCCCTACTGGAACACCCGGGTGATCGTCGTTCCGGGAGCGCGTCCGGTCGGCGCCGGACCCTACCGCTTCCTGCGGCACCCCAACTACCTCGCGGTCGTGGTGGAGGTGGCCGCCCTGCCCCTGGTCCACTCGGCGTGGCTGACCGCGGCCGTCTTCACCGCGGCCAACGCGATGCTGCTCACCGTCCGCCTGCGCTGTGAGAACACGGCCCTCGCCCGGATGGCGCCCGCGTGAGCGCCCGCCACGACCTGGTGATCGTCGGTGGCGGGCCCGCCGGGCTCGCCACCGCCCTGCACGCGGCGCGCGCCGGTCTCGACACGGTCGTCGTCGAGCCCCGCCCGGCGCCGGTCGACAAGGCGTGCGGCGAGGGGCTGATGCCCGGCGCGGTCCGCTCGCTCGCCGCGCTCGGCCTGGCGGTCCCCGGCGTCCCCGTCAGCGGCATCCGCTACGTCCAGGGCGCCCGCGGGGTCCAGGCCCCGTTCCGTCACGGCCCCGGCATGGGCGTCCGCCGCACCGACCTGCACGGCGTGCTGCACCGTGCCGTGCTGGCGGCCGGGGTTCCGGTGCTGCCGCTGCGCGTGGCAGAGGTGCGGCAGGACGGTGCGGGCGTGAGCGTGCCCGGCACGGGGCTGCGCTCCCGGTGGCTGGTCGCGGCGGACGGCTTGCACTCACGTGTGCGGCGCTCCCTCGGCCTGGAGGCGCCAACCCGTGGCGCACCCCGCTACGGGCTGCGCCGGCACTACGCGGTGGCGCCCTGGTCGCCGTACGTCGAAGTGCACTGGGGCAGCGACGCGGAGGCGTACGTCACCCCGATCGGCCCCCGGCTCGTCGGGATCGCCGTGCTGACCACCCGGCGCGCCTCCTTCACCGCCCACCTGGAGGGCTTTCCGGGTCTGGCGGCCCGCCTGCCGCCGGACCGGGCGGTCACCTCGGTGCGGGGCGCCGGGCCCCTGCGGCAGCGGGCCCGCACCCGGGCCCACGGCAGGATCCTGTTCGTCGGCGACGCCGCCGGATACGTCGACGCCCTGACCGGTGAGGGCGTCGCCCTCGCCCTCGTCGGCGCCGAAGCCCTGGTCGCCAACCTGCGCCGGGGCACACCCGGCCGCTACGAGGCCGACTGGCGCAGGGCGACCCGCAGGCACCGGCTGCTGACCGAACTCCTGCTGCGAGCCCGTCTGCAGCCCGCGCTCGCCCCCCGCATCATGCCCACCGCCGCTCGTCTGCCCCGCGTGTTCTCGGCAGCGGTGAACGCGCTGGCCTGAGCCCCTTCCGGCCCCGCGCGGCCCGGGCTCCGACGGTTCGGCGTCCGGGCTCCGCGCCGGGCGGAGGCCTCAGCGCTTCATCGAGCAGACAGATCATCACTTCGACGCGTGCCTCAACACCCGTCGCGAGGGCTACGGGCCGCCCCGGTGCGGTCGTCGGGCGGCCGTGGCTTCGGGCTCCTGCTCCGGTGGGTCGACGACCACGCAGCAGCGGCCGGGGCGGGGGGCGAGCACCGCACGGCCAGGCTGGTGTCCGCCGGCCTCGAGCACGCCCCGTACCAGGTGCAGGTTCAGCCAGCACACCAGTTCCGTGTGCTCGCGAGCGAGCCGGTGGAAGGGGCAGTTGCGCAGGTCGATGCTGCCCCCGGCCGTCGTCGCGGGCTCGTAGCCGCAGCCGCGCAGCGCCGCCGTCAGGTCCTCGCCACCGGCCGACCTGCCCGCCGCGTGCGCGGCGGCGGCCACGGCCTCCCGCACCGCCCCGGAGTCGTCCGCGGCGACGGCCTCGGCCAGCACCCCGGCGAGCAGACCGTAGTCGCGGGGCGGCACGCTGACCGACAGCTCCTGGTCCGTCCGCGTGTAGCGCTTGGCCGGGCGGCCGGCTCCCGGGCCGCCGCGCCCGGCGGCCCGCGCGTAGCCGACGGTCAGCAGGCCCGCCTCGGAGAGCTTGTCCAGGTGATAGGCCGCGAGCGTGCGGCTGATCCCGGCCGCCTTCGCGGCGTCCTCCCGGCTGACGGCCTCGTCGCAGGTCCGCACGTAGTCGTACAGCCGACGCCGCACCGGATCGTCCAGGCTGCTCAGTCCGCCGATGGCGTCCCTGTCACGGTCCTCGTTCGTACCCACATTCCCAATGTAACACCAATGAGATTTGACAAATCTCCGGCGCGGTGGCCAGCCTGTAAAAACAACAGAAGTTGGCGATAGACAGAGGGCCGTGCACATGTCACAGGAGGGTCCGTGGATATGACTGCCACAGCCGCACTGCAGGTGATCGAGGACGTCACCGGGCCCGACGAGGTCACCGGGCCCGACCTGGAGGCCGCCGAGCGGGCCGCCCGGGAGTTCCTGCAGGCGCTCGGGGTCGTGGTGGACAGCGAGGGAAACCGGGACACGCCCGGCCGGATGGCCCGCGGCTACGCCGAACTGCTCAACGCGCGCCCCTTCCGGATGACCACGTTCCCCAACGACGAGGGCTACGACGAGCTCGTCCTGGCCCGCGACATCCCCCTGCGGTCGGTCTGCCAGCACCACATGCTGCCCTTCGTGGGGGTGGCACACGTCGGCTACCTGCCCGGCGCGCGGATCCTCGGGCTGTCGAAGCTGGCCCGGGTGGTGGAGCACTACGCCTGCCGGCCCCAGGTGCAGGAACGGCTGACCAAGCAGGTCGCCGACCACCTCGCCGAGCAGTTGCGGCCCCGGGGCGTCGGGGTCGTCGTCGAAGCCGAGCACACCTGCATGACGCTGCGCGGAGTGCGGGCCACCGGATCGAGAACCGTCACCTCCACCCTGCTCGGAACGCTGCGCGACGACGCTGCGTCCCGCCAGGAGTTCCTCGCCCTCACCGGCGTCCAGCGGTAGTGCAGCAACGCACCAGGCCATTGGGAGGCAGTCATGAGCACATCGCAGCACCCGCCCCGGCGGATCCTGATCGTGGGCGCCGGGCTGGCCGGCGCGTCGGCCGCCGCCTCCCTGCGCGAGCAGGGGTTCGACGGTGACATCACCGTGTTCGGAGAGCAGTCCCACGACCCGTACGAACTTCCGCCGCTGTCCAAGGACGTCCTGCTGGGCCGGCGGGACGAACCTGACTGGGTCCGCGGGGCCGGCTACTGGGACGACCACGGCATCACCCTGCGCCGTGACACCGCCGTCATCGCGCTCGAACCGGCCGACCACGAGATCGTCGACGCCGACGGCACGGCCCACGGTTACGACCGGCTGCTGCTGGCGACCGGGTCCCGCCCCCGTGTCCCGCCCGGCTTCGAGGGTCCCGGGGTGCACACGCTGCGCACCCTCGACGACGCTCTGGCCCTGCGCGAGAAGCTGACCGACGGAGCCCGCGTGGTGATCGTCGGCGCCGGATGGATCGGCTGCGAGGTCGCTTCGGCGGCCCGCGCCCACGGCGCGCGGGTGACCATGGTCGACCCCGTGCCGCTGCCGCTGCGGCACGTCCTCGGCGACCAGGTCGGAGCGGTCTTCCGCGACCTGCACGCCGACCACGGCGTCGCCCTGCGCCTGGGCGTCGGGGCGACCGGCACCGAGGTCCGCCCCGACGGCCGGACGGTCCTCCTGGACGACGGCAGCGAGCTGCCCGCCGACGTGGTGGTCGTCGGAGTCGGCGCCCGGCCCCGCACCGAACTCGCCGAAGCCGCCGGTCTGGACCTCGCGGCGGGCGCGGTCGCCACCGACGCCGCACTGCGCACCTCCGCCCCCGACGTCTACGCGGCCGGCGACATCGCCGCCCACGACCACCCGCGCCACGAGGGGCGCGTACGCGTCGAGCACTGGTCCAACGCCAAGGAGCAGGGCACCCACGTCGCGGGCAACCTCCTCGGCGGCCACGACGCCTACGGCGCCGACCCGTACTTCTTCTCCGACCAGTACGACCTCGGCTGCGAGTACCGCGGCCTCGCCGACCCCGCCCGCGACGAACTGGTCCTGCGCGGCGACCCGGTCACCCGCGAGTTCCTCGCCTTCTGGCTGCGCGACGGGCGGATCGCCGCCGCCCTCAATGTCAACTCCTGGGACCACGGCGACGCACTCACCGCCCTGGTCGGCAGCCGCGCACGGGTCTCCGCCCAGCAGCTCACCGAGGCGGACCTCGACGCGCTCGCCACCGGCGACGCACCGCCCCGGCCATGAGCGCCCTCGACCGGCCGACGACAGGAGCCGCACACACCATGCCCACCACAGCAGTCGACCTGGAGTTCCGCGGCCGCCGCGTAGTCCTCGACCGGCCCCTGGTGATGGCGATCGTCAATCGCACACCGGACTCCTTCTACGACCGGGGTGCCACCTTCGCCGCCGAGGCGGCCCGGTCCGCCATCGCCCGGGCCGTCGCCGAGGGCGCCGACATGATCGACCTCGGCGGCGTCACGGCCAGTCCGGGAGCGGAGGTCACGGCCGCCGAAGAAGTCGCCCGCGTCGTTCCGCTGGTGGAATGGGCCCGCGACCGCTACCCCGACCTGCTGATCAGTATCGACACCTGGCGCCACGAAGTCGGCGACGCGGCCTGCCGGGCCGGAGCGGACATCCTCAACGACGCCTGGGCCGCCGCCGACCCGAAGCTCATCGAGGTGGCCGCCGACCACGGGGCCGGCTACGTGTGCACGCACACCGGCGGCCGCACTCCCCGCGCCGAACCCTTCCGGCCCGACTACCCCGACGTGGTGGCCGCCGTCCGCACCTCCGTCGTCGAGCTGGCGGAGCGGGCCGAAGCCGCCGGCGTGCCCCGCGGCGGCATCCTCATCGACTCCACCGGCTACGGCAAGAACACCGCCGACCACCTCCTCCTGCTCCGCAGCCTCCGCGAGTTCACCCGGACCGGGTGGCCGGTCCTGATGGCGCTGTCCAACAAGTCGTTCGTGGGCGAGATGCTGGACGTGGAACTGGAGGACCGGCTGGCCGGCACCCTCGCGGCGACCGCGATCGCCGCCAGGGACGGCGCCGCCGTCTTCCGGGCCCACCAGGTCCGGCCCACCCGGCACGTCGTCGAGATGGCCGCGGGCATCAACGGCAGCCGTCCTCCCGCCCGTACGAGTACCTGGATCGCCTGATGCACCTGATCTGGCCCGCCGAACACGCCCGGCCCATCGACGACGACGAACTGGAACGCCTTTACACCTACCCGGACCGTGAGCGCTGGCTCGCCGTCAACTTCGTCGCCAGCGCCGACGGGGCCGTGGAAGTCGGCGGCCTGGCCAGGCCCCTGTCGACCCCGCCCGACCGCAAGGTGCTGCGGCTCGGCAGCGACCTCGCCGACGTCCTGCTGATCGGTGCCACCACGGCCATGGTCGAGGGCTTCCGCGGCGTCCACCCCGACCGGCGGACGCTCGACCGCCGACGCCGCCACGGCCTGGCCGACGTTCCGCCGACGGCCGTCGTGAGCACCGGCCGATCACTGCCCCCCGACGCCCCCGTCATCACCCGGGCGCGCGTCCCGACCACCGTCCTCACCTGCGCTTCGGTACCCGAGCCCACGCGTCGGGCCTGGCAGGAGGCCGGGGCGGACGTCGTCGTCGCGGGCGAGGACACCGTCGACCTGGCCGCGGCGGTCGCCGCACTCACCGGGCGGGGGCTGCGACGCATCGACTGCGAAGGTGGACCCCACCTGTTCGGAGCACTGACCGCCGCCGGACTGGTCGACGAACTCCGTCTGACCGTCTCCCCGTTGCTGGCCGCGGGCCCGGCCGGCCGGATCGCCACCGGGCCACCCACCCCGCCCACCGGCCTGCGCCTGGCCACCGCACTCGCCGAGGACGACACCCTGCTGCTGCGCTACCTCACGCCCTCGCGCTGAACCGGCACGGCCCACGGGCCCGGTTCGCAGACCATGAGCCGGACTCAGAGGTCGAGCGGGTTGGCGGCCATCCTGTCGGCGAGCCCGGACCGCACCGCACCGCCCGCGGAACTGCCGGGTTTGCGCGCGGCCTGGGCCTGGAAGCACGCCAGGAACCGCTCGGTGAGGTCCAGCCTGGGGTAGCGTGCCAGCACCTCGTCGCGGAAGTGCGGCGGGTGGTCGTCCGCGCCCCTGCCGGTGATCTCGGTCGCGGTGGCGCGGGCCAGCAGGTGTCCCTCGGGGTCCGTGGCGGCATCCACCTGCGGCGCCATGTGACGGACGATCACGTCCGCCAGGCGCTCGCGGCGTTCCGCCGGCCATCCGGCGCCCGCCGCGAAGACGCGGGCGACGTGGCCGCTCGCCTCCTCGAACGCGACGGTGTGGCTGTCGAACGCCGGGACCAGCCCGATGTCGTGGTGGAGCGCGGCGACGTAGAGGAGTTCCGGGTCGAACGAGAGGCCTTCCGCCGTGCCGCGGGCGGCCGCCCACACGTAGGCGCGCAGCGAGTGGTTGAGCAGCGCGGGCGGAAGGTAGGCGGTCGCGACGTCCAGGGCGGCGGCCGACGCCGGGCTGTCGGGCACGGGCAGGGCGTCGAGCGACATACGGGTCACCGGAGGCCCGCCGCCTCGTCAGGTCCCCCGGTCACGACGCGGATGATCGTCCTGCCGTGTCTGCCCCGGCCGGAGGCGAAGGCGGCGGGTGCCTCGGCGAGCGGGCGCACCTCTGCCACGGACACCCTGAGCCGCCCGTCCCTCACCCGCTGTGCGAGGTCGGCGAGCCTGACCCGGTCGGATTCGACGACGAAGAAGACCGCACGCCCGTTCTCCGGCCTGACGACGGGGGGCGCGGCGATGGTGACGAGGGTTCCGCCGGGACGCACCAGGGCGGCCGAGCGGTCCAGGATCTCGCCGCCGATGACGTCGAACACGACGTCGGCCTCCCCCGCGTCCTCCAGCCGGTCCGACTGGAGGTCCAGGAAGACCTCGGCGCCCAGGCCGAGAGCGGTGTCCCGGTCGGCGGCACGACCGGTGGCGATCACCCGGGCACCCGCCTCGCGGGCGAGTTGGACGGCGATCGAACCGACGCTGCCGGCAGCGCCGTGGATCACGACCGTCTGCCCCGTCGCGAGCCGTCCGTGGTCGAACAGACCCTGCCACGCGGTGAGCCCCGAGACGGGCAGCGCGGCGGCCACGGTGTGGTCGACGTCGGCGGGAAGCGGAGTCAGGTTGCGGGCCTCCACCGCGGTGTACTCGGCCAGCGAACCGTTGCGCGTCCAGTCGGCCAGGCCGAACACCCGCTGGCCGACGGTGAGGCCGGTGGTGCCGTACCCCAGTTCCTCGACCACGCCCGACAGCTCGTGCCCGGGCACAGTCGGTGTGCGGTCGCGTCCGGCACGGTCGGTCCAGGTACCCGGCCAGGTGAGTTCCCCGCGGGTGAAACCGGCGGCGTGCACACGCACGACGACGTCGTTCTCGGCGGCGTGCGGGTAGGGCATGTCCGTCAGGGCCAGCCCTTCGGCGCCCGCGTCACGGTCATGGACGGAGATGGCTTGCATAGCGGATCCTCGGGGTCGAGCGGCGGTCATCACGCACACGGTGCCCCCTCGCGGTCGCGGGGGCACGCGATGCGCCGTGCCCTCGACCGTATGCTCCTGCCACTCCGCCCGGGTGGGCCACTTCGCCCCCGGCGGAGTGAGCCATTCACGGGATGGCCGCCGCCCTGCACACATGAGAGTCTGGACCGCATGGCGGACGATTTTTCCGTGGGAGACCACGTGCGCTGGAACTCCGAGGCCGGGTACGTCGAGGGCGTCGTCGTCAAGAAGCACACCCGCGACGTGGAGTTCAAGGGCCGTACCCGTCACTGCTCGGCGGACGACCCGCAGTACGAGATCAGGAGCGACAAGACCGACCATGTCGCCATGCACAAGGGTGGAGCGCTGAAGAAGGCGTAGGGGCCGAGGTGAGCCGGGTCCACACGATCGGGCATTCGACGCGTGCCTTCGACGAGGTGCTGGACATGCTGCGCAGCCACGACATCACCTGTCTGGTCGATGTGCGCTCGTACCCGTCGTCGAGGAAACATCCCCAGTGGAACCAGTCCGCCGTCGTGGAGAATCTGCCGTCCGACATCGAGTACCGGTGGATCGCTCGGCTCGGCGGTCGGCGGCACACCCCCAAGGGGGTCCCCAGTGAGAACGGTGCGTGGCGAGTAAAGGCGTTCCGCGATTACGCCGACTACATGGCGGGGGACGAATTCGCCGAGGGCCTCGACGAGCTGATCCGGCTGGCCCGGCACGAGCGGCCCGCCATCATGTGCAGCGAGGCGGTGCCGTGGCGGTGCCACCGCCGGCTGATCACTGACGCGCTGCTGGTCGCCGGGGTGGAGGTCGTGCACATCATGTCGCGGACGGCCACCAGGCCGGCGGTCCTGAACGAGCACGCACGGGTCCGCGACGGCCGCCTGACCTACCCACCACCGCCCGACTCGGAGGCGCCGTGACCTTCGTCGACGAGGTCCGGGACGCGGTGTGCTCGATCCCCGCGGGTGCCGTGGCCTCCTACGGTGACGTCGGTCAACGGATCGGTGTCGGCGCACGGCAGGTGGGTCGGGCCATGAGTCTGCTCGACGAGGACGTGCCGTGGTGGCGTGTCGTGTACGCCGACGGCACGCCACCCTCCTGCCACGGCGGGCGGGCGCCGGTCCTTCTGCGGGACGAGGGAACGCCGATGCTCGGGGCGCGCGTGGACATGGCCCGTGCCCGCCACCACTGGACACGGTGAGGTCCGAGCCCTCTGATCAGCTCGGTATCAAGGCCGACCCTCCTCGGAAAAGGAATCCTTCGACAAGTTCTCCGTGAACAGCGCCAGTTGTGCACGCCGCCCCGGCACCCCCGCCACCCCCACTGCTCGTCCACCTCGCCCTTGAGCCGGCCGCGCAGTCGCCTGCCGGCGCGCACCGTCTACGCTGGGACCTGCCGCCACCGCCTGATCCACAGCGCCCTCACCGCAGATCGTGTCAGGAGGACATATGCAGCCCGGCGAAGTCTGGTGGGTCGAGTTCGATGAGCGAAGGCCGGTCGTGCTGCTGCCGGGCGACGAGGCGTCCGGGCTCCGGGCGGTGCAGGTCGTCGCTCCGGCGGGCGTCGACATCAGCGGTCTGGGTGTGGAAGTGGCCGTGGGCGCCGCGGAGGGGCTGCCCTTCGAAGGCGTGCTGCGGTTCGCGTTCCCGCGTCCAGGCTTGACCCCGTGCACGTGGCTGACCACCGTGTCCCGCGACGACCTGATCGAGCGGGCAGGCGTGCTGTCCGCCGCGAAGCTCAGCGAGATCGAGGAAGCCCTGCGTGTTGCCGGCCGGCCGCAGGAGTGGACCGAGACGGCTGCCGCGAAGCTCAACGGGATGAAGGACGCCCTCCGCCTCGGTGGACCGGAGTAAGCGGGCAAGGGACGGACGCCGACGCCGATCTGCTCGCCCCTTACCTTGATCGCTACCTCTGCCGACCTGACCTCGCTCACGACCGGAGCATCGTCATGGGCACTCTCCGGTTCTCGACCTGAGCCTCGACGGTGGACGGACCAGCCGGGTGGTGGTTTCACCGGATCGCGTCGGCGGGTGGGGCAGTCGTGATCACCGTGCGGAGGGGGAACGCGACGAGCAGTGCGACGGCGACCAGGAGGCCGCTCGCCCACAGCGGTCCGAGGTTGCCGGTCGTGTGGCCGAGGGTGGTCGCGGCGACGAGTGGTCCGACCGCGGCGCCCACGTTGAGGGCGGCGGTGGCGTACGCACCGGCCATGGTGGGGGCTCCCGCCGCCTCGTAGAGGACCCGCGTGATCAGGGTGCTGCCCAGCGCGAACGACAGGGCGCCCTGGACGAACACGAGGAGCAGCAGGGCGACCGGCCGGTCGGCCAGCACCGCCAGCGCCGGCCAGCCGACGAGCAGCATCGGGCCGCCGACGGCGAGGACCTGGGCGGGGCGCCGGTCGGACAGCCGTCCGGCGACGGTGACGCCGACGAAGGAACCGGCGCCGAAGAGCACCAGGGCGACAGAGATCCACAGTTCGCCCAGCCCCGCGGTGTCGGTCACGACCGGGGCCAGGAAGGTGAAGCTCGCGAAGGTTGCCGCGTTCACCAGCGCGCCCAGCAGCATGGCCAGCAGCAACCGGGGGGTCTTGAGCCGGGCGAGCTCGGCTCGCAGCGGCGGCCCACCGGCCGCCGCCGTCGCACGTCCCGCGGGGATTCCCTTCAGCACGCCGAGCGCCGCGGGCAGGCAGCAGACGGCGACGGCCCAGAACGTGGCCCGCCAGCCGAGCCATGTGCCCAGGAGTGCCCCGCCGGGGACGCCGGCGACCGTGGCCACCGTCGTGCCGGACAGCAGCACGGCCAGCGCGCGCCCCTTCCTGTCGGCAGGGACCAGCGCGGCGGCGGTCGTCAGTGCGACCGCGAGGAATCCCGCGTTCGCGAGCGCGGCCACGACCCGGCAGGCCACCAGGACGGGGAAGCTCGTGGTGCCGGCCCCCACGACATGTGCCGCCGCGAAGGCGAGGATGAATCCGAGGAGGCTGGAACGCCTGGGCCAGGTGCGGGCCAGCGCCGCCACGAGGGGAGCGCCGACGACCATGCCGGTCGCGAAGGCCGAGGTGAGTGTGCCCGCGGTCCCGACGGTGATGCCGAGGTCCGAGGCGATGTCCGGCACGAGGCCGGCGAGCATGAACTCCGAGGTGCCCATGGCGCAGACGGCCACGGCGAGCAGGTACAGCGGAAGAGGCATCGAGTGGCTCCGAGGCGAGGAGAAGCACGAGAAGGGTCATCTCGTCACCACGGCCGGCCCCCTGCGCGCGCTCGTCCGGCCCGCGAGAGCGGTACGACGACGCAGGGCTGCGAAATCAGTGATTCAGGGGGCTGACGGGTGACCGAAAGCCCCCACCCTGTCTGACTCGGGACTCGACATGGGCCGCACAGTACCGGACCCCGGCCCGCCGGGGCACCTCGGTTCCTCCGGCGTCCTAGTAGCTGTCGTAGCGGGGCGCACCGCTCGGCCGGTAGACGCCGACGACGGTGCCGCCCTTCGTCGTCGAGACGCTGACCGGCTCCAGCGCGGTGGGAATCGCTCCGTCGGCGAACAGCCGCTTGCCGGTCCCGATGATCACCGGGTGGACGGTCAGCCGGTACTCGTCGACGAGGCCGTGCCGCATGAGGGTCTGGGCGAGGTCGCCGCTGCCGACGACGTTGAGGTTCCCGCCGTCCGACGCCTTCAGCCTGCGTACGGCGTCGACGGTGTCGCCCTCCAGCAGCGTCGAGTTCTGCCAGTCGAGGGACGTCAGGGTCCGGGAAGCCACGTACTTGTGCATGCTGTTCATCCGAGCGGTGAACGGGTTGTCGGGGTCGGCGGTCGGCCAGTACGACGCGAAGATGTCGTAGGTCTTGCGGCCGAGCAGCATGGCGTCGGAGTCCTCGTACCAACCGGCGATGGCCGCGCCGACCTCGTCGTCGTCCACCGGCTTCTGCCAGCCGCCGTGCTCGAAGCCGCTCTCGGCGTCCTCGTCCGGGCCGCCCGGCGCCTGCATGACGCCGTCCAGCGTCAGAAACGTGCAAACGATGATCTCGCGCATGATGCGCTCCCTTCGTCGACGGGTAGACCGCACAACCACCGCGGACTCATCGGTGCGGCGTCCGCGCGGGGAGTCACCGGCGCAATCACCGGCGGTTGTCGTCGAGCATCCGCTCCAACCGGTCGAAACGCTGGTGCAGCGCCCGGGTCGCCTCGGTGTACGCCTCCTCGGCGGCCTTCTCGGTGTGGCGCACGAAGTGGCCCCGGCGCTCTTGTTCCCTGCCGACGAACCAGGTGGCCAGCGCGGCGGTCACCAGACCGAAGGAGGTGATCCCGGCGACCATCACCACCACGGCCACGAGCCGGCCCCACAGGGTCACGGGGTACAGGTCGCCGTAGCCGACGGTCGTCGCGGTCTCCACGGACCACCACAGCGCCCGCGGATACGTGATCAGCTGCGCCCCCGGTGCGCCGCGCTCGGCCAGGACGGCCAAGTACGAGCCCGCGAGGAGCACGATCACCAGGACGACCGTCGCGGCACCCGCGGCCCTCCAGTGCAGCGCACCGCCGTGGCGCCCGAGCAGCAGTTTGACCAACCTGGCCACGAGACCGGACAGCATGGGTGGCATGCTCCGCCACCGGCCGGGACGACGAGGCGACAACGCGCCGGTGCGCGAGGCACTCCTTTGCGCTCCGTGACCGATCTTCACTCCTTCGGTCATATCCGTGGTGCCGCGTCCATCACCCGAACGCAGTGTGTTCTGCAGTCCCTCCCCTCAGAGAAAGCAGGGTCATGGAGCACATACGACGCGCCGCCACCCGGCGGGCGCTACCCCTGGCCGTCCTCCTCCCCGCGGCCGCTCTGATGGCCGCAGGCCCCTGTCTGGCGTCCGAGAGCGGAGGCGATACCACACCCCCCGGTGGAACGTCCGGAGCCGACAAGCCGACGGTCGTGCTGGTGCACGGCTACTGGGCGGACGCCTCCGGCTGGGACCGCGTCGTCGGGCACCTGCAGGCTCTGGGCTATCCGGTGGTGGCCACCGCGAATCCGCTGCGCAGCCTCTCCGGCGACGCCGACTACCTCGCCGCGCGGCTCAAGGCCATCGAGGGACCCGTCGTGCTCGTCGGGCACTCCTACGGCGGAGCCGTCATCACCAACGCCGCCGCCGGCAACCCCAACGTCAAGTCCCTCGTCTACATCGCCGGGTTCGCGCCCGACAAGGGCGAGTCCGCCTTCCAGCTCGCGGCCAAGTTCCCCGGCAGCCGGGTGACGGACGACCCGAACGCGCCGGTGCCCACCGCGCTGAACGCCGTACCGCTCGGCGGCGACGCCACGAACGTGGACCTGTACCTCAAGCCGGAGAAGTTCGGCGACGTCTTCCTGAGCGACCGGCTCGACGCGAGCCGCGTCGAGGTGCTGGCCGCCACCCAGCGGCCCGCGACCGCCGCGTCCGGCAACGAACCGACGCGGGCCGTCGCGTGGCAGACCATCCCGTCCTGGTACCTCGTCCCCACCGACGACCGCACCATCGGCACCGACAACCTGCGTTTCATGGCGAAGCGGGCCGACGCCACCACCGTCGAGGTCGACGCCCCGCATGCCGTCATGGAGACCAACCCGGAGGACGTCACCAAACTGATCCTGCGGGCGGCGGGCGACGCGCGGCCGAGTCTCGCCAGTACCGGCACGAGCGGACGGACCGCGTTCCTCGGCGGCGCGGCGGTGCTCGCCGTCGCGGCGGGCGCGGCCGTCGTGATCCGCGCCCGCCGCGCCTGAACCCGTCGTCCGACCTGCGGTGTCGGTGTCGTGCCGACACCGCGTAGGAGCGATGTCGGGGGCTGTCGGTCGGATGTCGGTGGCCCGTCGGCGGCAGCTGGCACCTTCGAGTGGTGGCCGGCCGGGGAAGAACCGGACGGCTCGATCCCGAAGGAGCCAGCATGCACACCCCTGTCACGATCATCGGCGCCGGGCTCGGCGGACTCGTACTGGCCCGCGTCCTGCACGTCCACGCGATCCCGGTCACCGTCTACGAGGCCGACGCGTCCCCTTCGGCGCGCGCCCAGGGCGGACTGCTGGACATCCACGACTACAACGGGCAGCTCGCGGTCGAGGCGGCCGGGCTGACGGACGAGTTCCGGGCCATTGTTCTGGAGGGCCGCCAGGCCCTGCGGGTTCTCGACCCGGACGGCACCGTCCGGCTCGACCAGGCCGACGACGGGACCGGTGGACGCCCGGAGGTGCAGCGCGGCGACCTGCGGCGGATTCTGCTCGACTCGCTTCCGGCCGGCACCGTGCGCTGGGGTCGCAAGGTCGGCCGTGCCCGTTCGCTCGGCGACGGTCGCCATGAGGTGACGTTCACCGACGGGGGCACGGTCGTCACCCGCCTGCTGGTCGGAGCGGACGGCGCGTGGTCACGTGTCCGGCCGCTGCTGTCCTCCGCCACACCCGAGTACGTGGGCAGGTCGGTGGTCGAGACCTACCTGTTCGACGCCGGCACACGCCACCCGGTGGCCGCGAAGACGGTCGGTGGCGGGATGCTGATCGCTCCCGCACCGGGCAAGGAGATCTTCGCGCACCGGGAGAAGGACGACACCCTGCACGCCTACGTGGGACTGTCCCGGCCGCTGGACTGGTTCACCGGGATCGACTTCACCGACGGCGCCTCGGCAACCGCACGCATCGCCCGGGAATTCGACGGCTGGGCGACGGAGCTCACCGCGCTGATCACCGACAGCGATGTCGCGCCGACCCTGCGCGCCCTCCACGCTCTGCCGGCCGGACACCGGTGGGAGCGGGTACCGGGGGTGACCCTGCTGGGCGATGCGGCCCACCTCGCCGCGCCCAACGGGGAGGGCGCCAACCTCGCGATGCTCGACGGGGCGGAACTGGGTACGGCCCTCGCCGCGCACCCGGGCGACGTCGAGGCGGCGCTGGCCGAGTACGAGCGGGTCATGTTCCCCCGCAGTGCCGAGGCGGCGAGCGACGACATGGTCGGCATGGACTCCCCCGACAACACGGCCCAGGGCCTGATCGACCTGATCGCCGGGAACGGCGTGTGAGCCGCCGGTAGGTCACTTGCCGCCGCGGTTTGCCATGGATCCGGTTGCGGAATTATCGTTGAGTACTCATCGAAGTATCAACGTGTTCTCAACGTGTGAAGGACATCATGGACCGGTCACGGAAGGCGGACGACCTCGCACTCGCCCTGGAGCTGACCCGCGCCGCCTCGGGTCTGCGGCGGCGGCTCGATGTACAGGGGCTCTCCTTTCGGGAGTTCGCCGTCCTGCACCACCTGGCGCACTCCCCCGAGCGGCGGCTGCGCCGGCTCGACCTCGTCGAGCTGCTCGGCATCACACCGTCCGGTGTGGCCCGGCTGCTCGCGCCGCTGGAGAAGCAGGGGTACGTCGACCGCTGCCCCGACCCGCGCGACGCCCGACGCGCCCTGGTCACCCTGACCGGGGCGGGGGCCGCACTGGCCGAGGAGGCCACGGCCGTCGCCACCGACAAGGCCTCGGCGCTGCTCGGCCGGGCGCTCGGCCCCGTGGACCGCGAGGCCTTCGCCGCCCTGCTCCACCGGTTCACGGAGGTGCTTTGACCCATGCTTGCCACCAACCGCCAGTGGGTGCTGACCCGCCGCCCCCGGGGCGACCTCGACCCCTCCCGTCCCGACTGCTTCGAGCTGCGCGTCGGGCCGGCGCCCGAACCCGGGCCGGGCCAGGTCCTCGTCCGCGTCGACTGGCTGAGCATCGACCCCACTCAGCGGGGGTGGCTCAACGACGGGCCCAACTACCGTGCGCCGGTGGGACTGGGAGAGGTGATGCGGGGCGGCGGCGTCGGCGAGGTGGTCGCCTCGAACGTCCCCGCGCTCCCGACCGGCACGCAGGTGTACGGCGAACTCGGCTGGCAGGACTACGCCGTCGGCGCGCCCGGCGGCCTGTACGGCGTCCACCCCGTTCCGCCCGGAGTCGAACCGCGCACCATGCTGGGCCTGTTCGGTGCCACCGGCCTGACCGCCTACTTCGGCATGACCGACGTGGGCCGCCCCGGCCCCGGCGAGACCGTCGTCGTCTCGGCGGCCGCGGGCGCCACCGGGTCGATCGCCGCCCAGATCGCCAAGGCGCGCGGCGCTCGCGTGATCGGCATCGCGGGCGGCGAACGCAAGTGCCGCTGGGCGGTCGAGACCGCCGGTCTGGACGCGTGTGTCGACCACACCTGGGACGACGTCCCGGCCGAACTGGCCCGCCTCGCACCCGACGGCGTCGACGTGTACTTCGACAACGTGGGCGGGGCTCTGCTGGAGGCGGTCCTGGACCGCCTCGCGCTGCGCGCCCGCGTCGTGGTGTGCGGCGGTGTCGCCTCCGGCTACCGGGGCGAGTCCCCCGCGACCGGCCCCCGCAACTACCTCCAACTCGGCCTTCGCCGGGCCCGCATGGAGGGCTTCGTCTTCCTCGACCACGTCGACCGCTTCCCCGAGGCGTTCGGCGCGCTCGCCACCTGGTCCGCGAAGGGCGACATCGTCCTGGCGGAGTCCGTGGCGGAAGGCCTCGCCCAGGCTCCCGCCGCCCTCGCCGGGCTCTTCCGGGGCCACAACCTGGGCAAGCAGCTCGTCCGCCTGCGCGGGTGACCGGCACCCCAGGGGTCGGGACGCGTTAGGTGCGTGGAGCCGACGGCCGCCGCGGGTGGCGGCCGTCGGCCCTCCGGCCCGGGGCACTGGCGGCCCCGGGGTCGGGTCAGTTCGCGTTCACCAGGTCGTGTGCCGGTACGGTCACGGTCCGGGCGTCCGGCTTGCCGCCGAGCACGATCTTCCGCAGCGCGCTGTTGTTGTCGAGGTTGGTCTCCTTGAGCCGCTTCTCGGGGTTGGCCAGCACCTGGATGTAGTACGTGCCGTTGGGCACGTCCGTGATGTCGAAGGACTGGCCCGGCAGGTCCTGGGAGTAGGTGTCGCCGGAGCCGACGTCGAGCACCTCGCGGACGGAGATGGAGTTCTCCTCACCGCAGGCGGTGGAGAGATCGGTGTTGAACGGGTGCCAGTTGGCGTTCTTCACCGTGTAGTCGATCGCGTCGGTGTTGGCCAGGCAGAAGGCCTCCTTGCCGCTGCGCACGGCCTCCTTCTTGTCCGCCTTCAGCAGCCGGTAGCTGGCGAAGTCGGTGAAGTGCCAGTGCATGTGCCCCGGCCGCGGGTCCCACTCCATGGTGCCGGTCGGGGTGTAGCCGACCTGCTTGCCCTTGGCGTCGTAGAAGTACTGGTAGGCGTCCATCTTGGCCTTGCCGGGCGACCGGAAGCCGTCCACCACCAGTTGGGCCGGACCGGCGTTCCACACGTTGGCGCTGAAGGCCAGGTAGTCCTTGCCGGGGACGTCCTTCTCCCCGTCGCTGACGACGATGCCGTAGGCAGGCAGCGAGCGCAGGTCGGGCTTGGGGACGTCCGGCACGGAGGCCTTGCCCGCGGGTCGCTGCGCCAGCGGCTGAAGTGCCGGGGCCTTGCGCGAGCCGTCGGTCTGGCCTCCCTTGTCGCCGACCGGCGCGGAGCGCGCGGCCTGCTGCTTCTTCAGCGCCCACGGCAGGGCGGGCGGCGCGGCCCTGAGGGGCCCGTGGCCCACGTTGTACGAGGCACCCGCCCCGCTCGTGACCGGCGCGGCGGCCTGCGCGGGTGTCGGCGCGTGCTCCGGCCCGTGTCCCGCGTGTGCGGCCGGAGCCTGGTGGGCGGCTCCGTGACCGGCGTGCTCGCCCGCCGTCGCGGACCGGGACGCGGCCGACCCGGCGGCACCCAGGTCGTCCTCGTAACTCCGTTCCACGACGGTCACCTTGACGGTGGCCGGCTTGTTCGCGATGCCGAAGAGGTCGCGGTACTTCTTGGCGACCCCGACCTTGGCGGTGTAGGTCCCGGCCGCCAGGGCGACCGGGTCGGTGTAGGAACCCGCGTAGGTGTTGGCCGCCCAGCCCTGCTCGACGCCCCACACCGAACCGAGGGTGAAGGGGTTGGTGGGGCAGCTCTCCGGATACTTGGAGGTGGCGGGCGCGTCGGGGCGGACCCGGCCGCTGGCGTTGTTCGGACAGAAGTCCTCGGTCCGGTTCAGGACCTTCTTGCCCGCCTTGTCGGTGATCGTGATCTCCGCGAAGCCGGGCAGTCCGGAGAAGTCCTTCACCGTGCCCTTGGGCAGCGTCTTGGCCTTGGCCTTGCCGCCCTCGTACACGGTCTGGGTGATGGTCACCGGGTCCTTGTAGGATTTCCTGGTCACCTTCAGCTCCAGCGGCCTGCCCTCTGCGGTGAGGTAGGTGCCGAGGTCGAGGTAGACCCCCGGGTCCTCCTTCCAGGAGGTGAGCGTGAGTGAGGTGGTCGCGGCGATGAGGCTCAGCTTGGGCCCTGTCGCCGCTTTCGCCGGCTCCGCGGTGGCGGCCACGAGCCCGGCGGTCACTGCCATGGCGGCGACCGCCGTGGTGCCTGTGAGCAGTGGACGCCGCAGCCGGATGGTGCGCGTTCTGGTCATCGATCCCTCGTCCTTCAGGTGCTGGGGGGTGCGGTGGGAAGGAAGCAGGCGGGCACTTGCTGTGCCCGCGCTGTGAGAGGGAGCGCTCGGATGCCCGGTTGTCCAGAAGGTGGGAAACGGTCGGAGGTTGGCCGGATCGCAGCGCTTTCGAAGCACCTTGCCGGGGTGCAGCAATGTCAGGTCACCAAGCGGGTGCCGGGGGTTGCCGCTCGTCGCGTCAGTGACTGAGCGGCAGTTCCGCGAGGCCCCGCCACCCCTCCCGGGCGAGGGTGACCAGGTGCAAGGTGTTGACCGCCGTGGTGATCGGCAGGGCGGCCGCGGTGCGGCGGGCGATGTCGGCGGCGGCCTGCGGTGCCGCGTCCAGGGCCACGGTTACGTGCACCTGGGGGCGCGGGCCGAATCGGCCGCCGTAGGGCGCCTGCCCCGGAAACGCCGTGCGAACCGCGTCGGCCACCTGGTCCAGTCCGGGCACCGGGACACCGACGAACCCGCCGGTTCGTTCGACCGTGGCCAGCCTGACGGGGACCGGGCCGACCGGTAGGGCGGCCCGCAGCCGCCGCAGCTCCGGCTCTCCCACCTCGTCGGCGGGCAGCCAGGGATAGAGGAGGGTGGCGTGTGCGGGCAGGCCCGGCCGCACCGCCGACCCGTCCACCGCGGCGGCCGCCCGCAACAGCGGTTCGGCGTCCGGCAGCAGCGCCAGCACCGCCGTCGTTCCCGTCCGGGCCACCTCGTTCCTCCCCGCGTCCCGTCGTCCCCTGTGGCCGGGCCGTCGGTTACGGCACCGTGTAGCCGGCGGCGCGGAACAGTTCGTACCACTCGGGCCGGGTGAGCGGGAGGTCCGAGCCGAGCGCGGCCGCCTCGACCCGCTCGGGCGTGGTGGTGCCGAGCACGACCTGCATCCGCGCGGGGTGGCGGGTGATCCAGGCGACCGCGATCGCCTCGGCCGGTACGCCGTACTTCTCGCTCAGCCGGTCGATCACGGCGTTCAGCTCGGGGTAGCGGGGCGAGCCGAGGAAGGGGCCGTCGAAGAATCCGGCCTGGAAGGGCGACCAGGCCTGGACGGTGATGTCGTGCAGGCGGCAGTAGTCGACGATTCCGTCGTCGCGCACCACCGACTGGTCGAGACCCTGCATGTTCGCGGCGATGCCCTGGGCGATCATCGGCGCGTGGGTGACCGAGAGCTGGAGCTGGTTCGCGACGATCGGTTGCCGCACGTACTTGCGCAGGAGGTCGAGCTGGCGCGGCGTCTGGTTGGAGACGCCGAAGGCACGCACCTTGCCCGCCGCGGACAACTCGTCGAAGGCGCGGGCCACTTCCTCCGGTTCGACCAGCGCGTCGGGACGGTGCAGCAGCAGGATGTCGAGGTACTCCGTGCCCAGTGCCTCGAGCGAGCCGTTCACCGACTCCACGATGTGCTCGTGGGAGAAGTCGAAGTACGGACCGTCCTTGACGATGCCGGCCTTCGTCTGGATGACGAACTGCTCGCGCTCCGAGGGGCTGAGTTTCAGGGCCTCGGCGAAACGGCGTTCGCAGCCGTGGCTGCCCGTGCCGTACACGTCCGCGTGATCGAGGAAGGTGATGCCGGCGTCGCGTGCCGTGTGCACGAGCGTGCGCACTTCGTCGTCGTTCATGTCCTGGATGCGCATCAGGCCGAGGACGACGTTGGGCACGACCATGTCGGTGCCGGGCAGGGTGAAGGTCTTCATGCGGCTCTTTCGCTGTGGCTCGGGCGGGTCGGCGGAGGGATCGGGCGGAGACGGATCAGGCCGACAGGAGCGCGACCTGGTCGCCGGTGAGTTCGAGGTCGGCCGCGGCGGCGGAGTCGCGGATGCTCGCGGGGCGCGAGGCGCCGGGGATCGGGATCACCACCGGCGCGAGTGCGAGCTGCCAGGCGAGTGCGACCTGGTGCACGCTGGTGCCGGTCTCGTCGGCGACCTGCTGGAACACGCCGTGCCGCGCCGCCAGTTCCTTGGCGTTGGCGATACCGCCGAGCGGGCTCCACGGCAGGAACGCGATACCGAGCCCGGCGCAGTGTTCGAGTTCGGACCGGCTGGAGCGGAAGGCGGGCGAGAACTGGTTCTGCACCGACACGAGCCGCCCGCCGAGGACTTGGCGGGCCTCGTCGATCTGCGCGATGCCGGCGTTCGAGATCCCGGCCATCAGGATGACGCCCTCGTCGAGCAGTTCGCGGAGGGCTCCGACCGAGTCGGCGTACGGGACGCCGGGGTCGGGGCGGTGGAACTGGTAGAGGCCGATCGCCTCGACGCCGAGCCGACGGGCGGACTCCTTGGCCGCACGCTTGAGGTATGCGGGGTCCCCGTTGCGCGTCCATGTGCCGTCACCGGGACGCAGGTGGCCGCCCTTGGTGGCGACGAGGACGTCCGCGGCGGGCGCACCGTACTCGCGCAGCGCGCGGGCGATGAGTTCCTCGTTGTGGCCCACCTCGTTCGCGTCACGGTGGTAGGAGTCGGCCGTGTCGATGAGGGTGACGCCGGCGTCGAGCGCGGCGTGGATGGTGGCGATCGACCGCTCCGGGTCCGGGCGCCCTTCGATCGACATCGGCATCCCGCCGAGGCCGATCGCGGAGACGGACCGGTCGCCGATGGTGCGCTGCTGCATGGCTCTCCTCGTCCTGGACGCTCTCGTGAGCGCGGGTGCCGCGCGAGTCCCCCGCGCTCACTCTAGGAATCGCTGATCCAGAAATCCAACAGCTGTGGTTTCTTGGATTCAGAAGTGCGGGAGGTGGATGAGGGACGGCGCACCCTCTCCTGTTCCCGGGCCGGAAACTCGGATGCGGGGCCGGCCCGGCCACCCCTAGGCTGCGGCCACGGGACGGGTGAACCACCTCATGGATCGAGGTTGCACGGCGTATGACCAGTCAGCTGTTCGCGATCTGCTTCAACACCTCCGTGCCCTCGGACCTGGCGCGGTTCTGGTCCGGGGTCCTGGGCTGGGAGCTGTCCGCCGGCGCGGACGACGACCTCGCGGTCGTCCCGCCCGACGGCTCCGGGTACCGCCTTCGGTTCCTGCCGGGGCCAGCACCGAAGACCGGGCAGAACCGGGCGCACTTCGACCTCACCAGCGCGTCCCCCGAGGACCAGCGGGCGACGGTGGCCAGGGCGCTGCGTCTGGGCGGAAAACACATCGACGTGGGCCAGCTCCCGGAAGAGGGGCACGTGGTGCTCGCCGACCCGGACGGGAACGAGTTCTGCGTCATCGAGGCGGGCAACGACTTCCTGGCCGGCACCGGCGCCGTCGGAGCGCTGGCCTGCGACGGCACGCAGGAGGTCGGCTACTTCTGGAGTCAGGCGCTGCGCTGGCCGCTGGTCTGGGACCAGGACCAGGAGACCGCGATCCAGTCCCCGGCCGGCGGCACGAAGATCACCTGGGGCGGTCCCCCGGTGGCGCCGAAGTCCGGCGCCAACCGGCTCCACCTCGAGCTGGCGCTGCCCGCCGACGCGGACTTCGAGGCGGAGACCGCCCGCCTGCTCTCGCTCGGCGCGACCCGCTCCGCAGCCGGTGAGGGGGCCCGGGGCCGGGCGTTCCTGCTCGACCCGGACGGCAACGAGTTCACGGTGACACACGTCGGCTGAAGGACCGGTGCACAGCGCCCCACCGCGCGGGCGGCTTCGCGCCGCCGTCCGTCGTCCGCCGTCGCCCGCCTACCGTGTCCGTGAGCGCCGGTCGGCGGCCAGGACCGCCCAGACCTGCTTGTCGTAACGCACACCCTCGTACGGCCACGCCTCGCGTCGCACTCCTTCCAGTGTCATGCCGAGTCTCTCGGCCACCGCGGCACTGCGGTCGTTGTCCGCCCGGCAGTGCCATTCGGCCCGGTGCAGCCCCCGAACCGTGAAGGCCCAGTCCAGCAGCAGGCCGCAGGCCCGCGTGATCAGCCCCCGCCCCTCGGCCGACGGCTCCAGCCAGCAGCCGATCTCGCAGTTGCCGAAGGCCGCGTCGAACTGGGTGAACATCACGCCTCCGACCAGTACTTCCTCGCTCCACAGGCCGTACAGACGGGCGCCGTCGGCGGCCTGGCGTGCGGCGTACCGCTCGAGGGTGGCCCGCGCTCCGTCCGTGTCGCGGGTGACGAAGCCGGGCCCGACCCAGGGGCGGATGTGCTCACGGGCCCGGTCCAGATGCCCCGCGAACTCCTCGGCCTGCCACACCTCCAGCGGGCCGAGTCGAGCAGCGCCACCCAGCGACATCGAGAACATGAGAGCCTCCCCGTTTGCACAACAACTGTTATGGCAATGTACCGTGGCGGCATGCCACGCACCAAGGGAGATCACGAGGCCCGGCGGCAGGACGTCTCCGCGGCGGTCTGGCAGGTCATGGCCACCCGCGGCTTCGCGGGCCTGACCCTGCGTGCCGTGGCCGCCCGACTCGGCGCGACCACGGGCCTGCTCACCCATTACTTCCCCACCAAGCGCGCCTTGGTCGCCTACGCCCTCGACCTGCTCGAACAGCGCACTCTCTCCCGCCCCCGCCGCGGT
The DNA here is from genome assembly GCF_027947575.1 of Streptomyces rubrogriseus. Classification (NCBI taxonomy): domain Bacteria; kingdom Bacillati; phylum Actinomycetota; class Actinomycetes; order Kitasatosporales; family Streptomycetaceae; genus Streptomyces; species Streptomyces rubrogriseus. The sequence goes on from NZ_CP116256.1 coordinate 4,703,711, forward strand.
GCCGACCGGGGCCCGGCCACCCTCAGGGACGCCCTGCTGGACATCCTGCCGCTGACCCCCGAGGCCACGGACAGCAACCGCGTCTGGGTCTCCTCCTGGGACGCCGCGCTCTCCGACCCGGCCCTGAGCACCGACTACGCCCGCAAGTACGCCGAGGGCCGTGAAAGGCTGCGCGCCCGGGTGGTCGCGGCGCAGGAACGCGGCGAACTGGCCCCGGGCGACCCCGCGCAGGTCGCGGCCGCCGCGCAGTCGTTCGTACTCGGGCTGGTGGTCCAAGCCCTGTTCGACCCGGTGACGTTCACGCCGCAGCGCCAGGTCGAGTTGCTGGACGACTACCTGGCCGCCCTGGCCGCCGGGGCGCGGTAGTTCACTCGCCCGGTCGCGCCGCGCAGGCGAGGTCCCGCGCGGGGCGTTCCCCGGTGGTGAGGAACCCGGTCGCCGCGTCGTTGGCGCAGGTGTTGCGACCGTACGGGTAGACACCGTGGCCGCCCTGGTCGGCGGTCACCATCGTCGCCCGCCCGCCGAAGGCGCGCCGCAGTTCCCTGGCGCCGGCCAGCGGCGTGCCCGGGTCGCGTTCGTTCTGCAGCATCAGCACGTTCGACGGCCCCGTGCCGGTGATGCGCACCGGCGGTTCGGTTCCTTCCCGCGGCCAGAACGCGCAGGGGTTGATGCTCGCCGTGGAGCCGCCCAGCATGGGGTACCTGCGCCGGTCCACGGCGACGTTGCGCTGGTACTCCCGGACCGTCCCCGGCCAGCGCGAGTCACCGCACACCACGGCGAAGCGCGCGGCCATCAGGTTCTCCAGGCCCGCGGGCGGCTCCGGCAGCGGCAGTGACCCGCCCGTGTCGACTGCCTGCCAGAACTCGGCGAGCCGGGGCATGGAGGCGTCGGTGTAGAGGCTGTCGAAGGTGTAGCCGCGGAACGCGGTCCCGTCCACGTCCTGGTACGGCTTCGCGTCCAGCCGCTCCGCGAGTTCGAAGTACTTGTCGGTGACCTCCTCCCTCGTGGAGCCCAGGCCGTACTCGGGGTGGGCCACGGCGAACGCGGCGAAGTCGGGGAAGCGGTCCTCCAGTCCTCGGGCGAACAGCCGCATGGCCGTGACGTCGTAGCCGCCGGGACCCATGTTGCTGTCGAGCACGATCCGGTCACCGCGCCGCGGGAACAGCGTCGCGTAGACCGCGCCGAGGTAACTGCCGTAGGAGGCGCCGAGGTACGACAGCTTCGGCTCGCCCAGCGCCGCCCGGAGGCGGTCCATGTCACGTGCCGTGTTGGCGGTGGTGGCGTGCGGCAGCATCCACGCCGTCCGCGAGTCGCCGCACTGTTCGGCGATCTTCCGCGCGTTCCCCGCCTCCCGCGTGACGTCGGCCGCGGTGTGCGCGTACGGCGGGAAGTTGCCCCGCCACTGCTGCTCCTGTGTCAGGTCGCAGGTCACCGGCGTACTGCGGCCGACACCGCGCGGGTCGAAGCCGATGATGTCGTAGGAGTCGAGCACCTCCTGCGGCAGCCCCGAGGCGGCCAGCACGGCCGGGTAGACGAGGCCCGAGCCGCCCGGGCCGCCCGGGTTGGTCAACAGGACGCCACGCCGTCGCGCCGGCTTCTCGCTCGCCAGCCGGGAGACGGCGATCTCTATCCGACGGCCGTCCGGATCGCGGTAGTCCAGCGGGACGCGGAGTGTCGAGCACCGCAGACGGGGCGCGGCGGCGCCCTCGGGGCACGGGCCCCACCGCAGGGCGCCCGGCGCCGACGCGGTCGTCGCCGCCTCCGGCGGGGCGGCCGACGCGGGCAGCGCGGTCACCGCCAACGCGGTGGCGGCGAGCGCGAGTGACAGGCTTCTGCGCATGAGGTGTCCTCCTGGTGGGGGGTTGACCGGCACGGATCGAGTCTGTTCGGCGTCGGCGGCCGGTACATCGGCCGGGCGGACCGGCTCCGTCTCCGACCCGGGGCGAGGTGCCGGTTGGACCTGGGTCCAAGGCGCATCGGTCCCCGGTCTGATCCGCCGGGCGCACGGTGCGGCGACAATGGCGTGGTGAACACGGACGATGTGCCGCGGCTCGGGGCGTGGCAGCACGCATGGCGGCTGACGGTGGCCGCGGTCGTGAGTCTGCCGGTCTGGCTCTCGACCCTCGCGCTGATGCGGAGCCGGTCCGGCGAGCCGGGGTCCTGGCTCCTCGTCGGCGATCCGCTGGTGGCCCTGGGCTGCCTGACGCTGCTCCGGTGGCGGCGGCGGTGGCCCGTCGCGGTCGCCGTGACCGTCACGGTCGCCTCGGCCGCGTCGGCGCTCGCCACGGGCGCCGCGCTGTTGGCGCTGTGCTCGGTCGCCACCCGCCGCCGTCCGGCGGAGATCGGGATCGTCGTCCTGGCCTACGTGACCGCGTCACGGCTCGCCGGCGAGGTCTACGCGGTGCAGGGTTCGGCCGACTCGATGTGGTGGGTCCAGGTCGTGGTGCCGGCGCTGACCGCGGGGATCGCGGTGGCCGCGGGCATGGCGGTCGGGGCACGGCGGGCCGAGGTGCGGTCCCTGCGCGAGCGGGCGGAGAGCGCGGAACGGGAGCAGAGCGCGCGGGCGGCGCAGGTACGGGCCCAGGAGCGCAACCGGATAGCCCGCGAGATGCACGACGTCCTCGCCCACCGCATCTCGCTGGTGGCCATGCAGGCCGGGGTTCTCGACCACCGCGGTGACCTCTCGGCCGACGAGAACCGGGTCCTGGTCCACGGCATCGCCGAGGGAGCCCACCAGGCACTGGAGGAGCTGCGGGAGGTCCTCGGCGTGCTACGAGCGGACCCCGGCCGCCCGGAACCGCCGCAGCCCTCCCTCGACCGCGTGCCCGAGCTGGTGGCCGACACCCGCGCCTCGGGCCTCGACGTCAGGTTCACCAGCACCGTGACCGCGGCCCCGCCCGACGGCGTCGGACGGACCTGCTACCGGATCGTCCAGGAAGCGCTGACCAACGCCGCCAAGCACGCGCCCGGCGCGGTGGTGCGGGTCACCCTCGACGGCGCCGCGGGCGGCACGCTCGACATCGGCGTCCGCAACGGACCGGCTCCGCTGCGCCCCGCACGGCCGCCGGCCTCCGGCTTCGGCCTGCTGGGCCTCGGCGAACGCATCACCGTCGCCGGCGGCGAACTGGGCCACCGCCCCACGCCCGACGGCGGGTACGTCCTCACCGCACGGCTGCCCTGGCCGGACGGCGCCGCCCACCGCCATGAAAGGGGCGCATGAGTGGTCAGCCGACACGACCGCGTTTCCGAGCCCGGTCCCGGGGCCGGGACCGATCCCGGGACTGGGACCGGGACCGTACGGATCGTCATCGTCGACGACGAGCAACTGGTGCGGATGGCCCTGCGGCTCGTCATCGACGGCGAACCGGACCTGACCGTCGTGGCGGAGGCGGCCGACGGGGACACCGCCCTCGCCGTGGTGGACGAACAGCGGCCCGACGTGGTGCTGATGGACGTACGGATGCCGGGCCGGGACGGTCTGGACACGACCCGGGAGCTGCTCGCCCGTCCCGCGCCGCCACGGGTGCTGATGCTGACCACCTTCGACTCCGACGACCTCGTGCTCGGGGCGCTGCGTGCCGGGGCGCTCGGCTTCGTCCTCAAGGACACCCCTCCCCCGCGCATCCTCGACGCGGTGCGGACCGTCGCGGACGGCCATCCGGCGCTGTCCCCGGCGGCAACGGCACGAGTGATCGCCGCGGCCACGGCCCCGGACTCCGCACACAGCCGGGACCGCACCCGCGAGGCCGCGCGCGAACGGCTGTCCGTGCTGACGGAGCGGGAGTGGGAGACCGCCCGGGCCGTCGCGGACGGGCTGGGCAACCCGGAGATCGCCGAACGGCTGCGCATCACCGTCGCCACGGTCAAGGCGCACACCGGCAGTCTGTTCGCCAAGCTGGGGGTCGAGAACCGGGTCCAGATCGCGCTCCTGGTCCGCGACGCGGGGCATCCGACCTGCCGGCGTGCTACCGATCGCCCTTCGGATGCCGGATGATCACGGCGACCGGCGCCGTCTCCCTTCCGGCCGGCCGCCGGTCAACGGGTGAGGCCGACGGTCAGCGGGTGAGGCCGGCGGTCAGGTGGTCGCCGGGGATGCCGGACTTCTCGGGCCGGTAGTAGTCCCTGATGCCGTCCGCCCAGGTGGCCACCCGGATTCGGTCGCCGTCGTCCGGCTCGAAGGCATCGAACAACGTCTCGATGTTGCGCCGTTCGAACCCGATGGCGATCATCAGCGCGACGAACTCGGGCCGCGCGACGAGGCCGTCGCCCTCCGGGTCCCCCATCGCGGCCAGCGCCTCGGCGAACTCGTCCACGGCGGTGTCGAAGCGCTGCGGGTCGAGGACGACGGAGGTGAACTCCTCGGGGCTGATCCGGCCGTCGCCGTTGGCGTCCAACTCGGTCCGGAGCGTGTCCCAGTAGCCGCCGAAGGACGCGGTGAGCCGCTCCTTCACCGCGTCGCGGGCCGCGGGCACGGCCGCCGTGACGCGGCCGCTCATGAGGTCGAAGTCGGCCTGCTCCAGGTAGCCGTTCCCGTCGGCGTCGAAGAGGGAGAAGACCAACTGGACGCGATCCGTCGCCTCGCTGGTGGGCGTCATGGTGCACCTCGGACTTTCGGTATGGACGGCTTCCGGCTGAGTGCGCCGGCATCACCTCCGGCGGCTCGTCCACTATCGGCCCGCTGCCGCCGCCGCGTCGGCGAAAGGGGCCGGGAACACCCGAACGGGCGGAAATCGCGCGGTCGTTGTGTGAAGCGCCGTTGCCCTGGACACGACTTGAGGTCCTCCTCGGTGGCGAGCGGCGAAGCGGGGGTCGCCGCCAGGTCGCAACTCCTTCGCGCAGCACGGTGCCCGCACCGCTTGCGGGAAGCGGTGCGGGCACCGTGGTGAGAAGCCGGTCGAGCGGCGTCAGCCGATGTGCCAGGAGAAGCTGCCGCCGTTGTTGGCCGCCACGGCGAACATCACGATCATGAGCAGGATGTCGACCACTCCGAGGCCGAGTGCCCACTTGGCCATGGTGGATCCGGTCTGCCGCAGCGCCACGGCACCGAAGACGATGGCGAGCGGGCCCAGGACGATCGGCAGGATGAAGAGTCCGACGATGCCGCAGACCAGTCCGGCGATCGCCAGTCCGCTGGTCCTGCCGCCCCTTCGGGTTCCTGTTCTGCTGTAGGTCGCCATGCTTTCTCCCGAACTGTCGTGGATCAGTGGGTATCTCCTTGGCTAACCATCGAGTTGCCGCTCGATGTCGATTCACACCTACGGATCGTCACCGCGAGACCGCCCGGAGCGCCGCACGCCGGACCTCTACGACTTCACATCTCCGGTGCCGTCACGGTCAGTTCGGCGGCGATGCCGTCCAGCAGGGTGTCGAGGACCACGGGGTAGGCACTGTGCGGCATGCGGGCCGCGAGCCGCTCGGCGGTCGCGGCGATGTTCGGGTGGGTCTCGGCGGGCAGCCGGGCGTAGGTGGTCCCCCACATGTCCTCGTCGGACCTGCGGGCTTCCTCCGGAAGGGCCAGTGAACCCGCGTCGAGCGCCGCGAAGGCGAGGGCCAGGTCGATGAACGCGTGGTAGAAGCGGACCGCGGCCCGATCGGTCAGCCCGGCGCCCCTCAGCAGACCGAGGATCGCCTCGTCCACCGCTATCTCGCGCGGCCGTCCGCTGACCCGGCTGGCGGTGAGCACCGCCGCCTGGGGATGGGCGAGGTACGAGGAGTGCAGGGCGAGACCGAGGGAGCGGAGGTCCGCGCGCCAGTCGCCCTGCGCCGTCCACCCGTCCAGGGCCTGCCCCATCAGCTCGTTGCCGACGGCCCGTGCCAGGTCGTCCATGCCGGCGAAATAGCGGTACAGGGCGCTCGGGTCCGCCCCCAGTGCCGCGCCCAGACGCCGGGCGGTCAGTCCGCCGGTGCCGTGCTCGCGCAGCATCCGCAGCGCGGTCCGCACGATCAGGCCCTCCGAGAGCACCGCGCCCTGCCGAGTCGGCCTGCGCCTGCGTCGCGCCTCCTCGGGCACCACCTTCTTCGGCATCCGCCCGCTCCCGTCTTTATGCCAACACGGTTGACCTTACAGCAGCCGGTCCTGTTGCATCGGGGTCGCTCCGGAGGCAGCGGCCTCCCGCACGAAAGGTCTCTGTCATGCGCGTCCTCCTCGTCGGCGCGGGCGGTGTCGGCACGGCCGTCACCCGGATCGTGGCCCGCCGGAAGTTCCTGACCCACATGGTCGTGGCCGACTACGACCACTCCCGCGCGCGTGCGGCGGTCGACGCGCTGCCGGGACGGGGTGATCGTTTCAGTGCCCTTCGCCTCGACGCCTCCGACCAGGCCGCGGTGCGGAAGGCACTGGAGGAACACCGGTGCGACCTCCTGCTGAACGCGACCGATCCGCGGTTCGTGATGCCCCTGTTCCGGGCGGCCCTCGCCGCGGGGGTCCACTACGTGGACATGGCCATGTCGCTGTCCGCTCCGCACGCCTCCCGCCCGTACGAGGAGTGCGGGGTGAAGCTCGGCGACGCGCAGTTCGAACTGGCCGGGCGCTGGGCGGAGTCGGGGCGCACGGCCCTGGTGGGGATGGGGGTGGAGCCAGGTCTGTCCGACGTCTTCGCCCGGTACGCCGCGGACGAACTCTTCGACGAGATCGACGAGATCGGCGTCCGCGACGGTGCCGACCTGACCGTGGAGGGCTACGAGTTCGCCCCCTCCTTCAGCATCTGGACCACGATCGAGGAGTGTCTGAACCCGCCGGTGGTCTATGAGAAGGATCGTGGCTGGTTCACCACCGCCCCCTTCAGCGAACCGGAGGTGTTCGACTTTCCCGAGGGGATCGGGCCGGTGGAGTGCGTGAACGTGGAGCACGAGGAGGTGCTGCTGATCCCCCGCTGGCTGGACGCCCGGCGGGTCACCTTCAAGTACGGCCTCGGCGACGATTTCATCGCCCGGCTCAAGACCCTCCACGAACTGGGGCTGGACTCGACCGCCAGGGTCACCGTGCCGGGCGAGGACGGACCGGTGCGGGTCTCCCCGCGTGACGTGGTCGCCGCGTGCCTTCCCGACCCCGCGACCCTGGGCGAGAGGATGACCGGGAAGACCTGCGCGGGCACGTGGGTCAGGGGCACCAAGGGCGGCGAGGCCCGGGAGGTCTACCTGTACCACGTGGTCGACAATCAGTGGTCCATGCGCGAGTACGGGTCGCAGGCCGTCGTCTGGCAGACGGCCGTCAACCCGGTCGTCGCCCTCGAACTGCTCTCCACCGGGGCCTGGTCCGGCGCAGGTGTCCTCGGTCCCGAGGCGCTGCCCGCCCGGCCGTTCCTCGACCTGCTCACCGAGTACGGGTCGCCCTGGGGACTGCGCGAACAGGGGTGAGCGGTACCGGTCATGATGCCGAAGCCGGCCGACACGTCCCGGGGCAGCACGGCTAGGCGCCCAACCGCTCCACCAGGCGGACGGTCACGGTGTCTCCCTCTTCCTTGCCGATGGCCTTGCGCACGTCCGCCCGCACGGGCAGCTTGTGCCTGCCGTCGCCCAGGGCCATGAAGGACCCCTGGAAGGGGTGACCGTCGATCGTGCCCCGGACCTTCACCAGGCCGCGGGTGCCGAAGTACTCGACCGACTCGGGCCAGACCACGTAGGTCCAGCCGCCCTTGTTCGGGCTCTTCAGCAAGGTTGCGGTGAACTGCCTGTCCATCGTCGGCACCGCCTGTTCAGGAGGTCTGGACGACAATGAGGTCATTGCCGTCGGGGTCACGTACAGCGATCATGTGCGGCACTCCGGGCCCCGTCCGCAGGATCTCGGCGTCCACGTCGGCGCCGCGTGCGCGCGGGTCCGCGTGGTCGGCGACGCGAATCCCGAGCGTCGCCACGTGGGTGGCGCGGGTGGCCCTGCTCATGTCTGCCTCCACTGCCTCGGCCTTCGTTCACCAGGTAGGACGGAGGCGGGCGGGAAAACTCATCGGTGTCCCGAGGACCGACCGACGTGCCGGTGGTAGACCTTGTTCGCGATGCGCCAGCCGTCTTCGGCATCCACCAGCAGGAAGACGTCCGTGAACCGGTCCGCGCCGTGCCGCAGTGTCATGGTGGCGGTCGCGACGCTGCCATGGACCTCGACGGCGTCGATACTGCGGGTGCGGGTCGCTTCGTCCGCGGCAGGCCGGCCCCGGAAGAGGGCGCAGTACTCGTCCAGGCCCCAGGAGACGAAGGCGCCGTCCCGGACACCCTCGATGTGGGCGGTGGGCAGGAACGCGTCACGGAAGTGGCCGGGGTCGCCGGTGGCGTGTCCGCGGACGTAGGCGCGGAGCGGATCGAGGACGGCGCCCTCCACATCGCCCTCAACCGTCGGCACGGCGGCGACGGCCACGTCGGACGCGGGGTCGGCCGCGGGCCCTGCCAGGGCGTCCGCGCTCCGCAAGGGCGTGGCCGAGGCATCGGCGAGCAGCGCCATGTCCTTGGCCAGCGCGCCGATGGTGAAATCGGCCGTGTGCGGGGCCCGTTCACCGGTGAGGAAGGGACGCTTGCGGGCGACGAGCCCGCCGAGCTGACCGAGTTCGAGGACGTCCAGCACCTGAGTACGCGGCAGGCCGAGCGCGTCCCCTTGCCGCAGTGAGTCGCCCAGCGCCAGGAGGGCTCCGGCAAGGCTGCTGTTGGCGACGAGCTTGAGCGCCGCGGCGGTGCGGGCGTCGTCGACGCGTCGCACGGTGCCCAGCGTTTCCAGGACCGGTCGGACGCCGTCGAGTGTGTCCTGCTCGGCGGCGGCGAGGATCCGGAGCGTTCCGGCGGCCACGGCCGGGACGGAGCCGATCACGGGCGCGTGGACGTAGGACCGGCCGAGGTGCCGCGCGAACCCCGCCGCCTCGGCGGGGGCGACGGTGCTGGTGTTCAGCACGACGGTGCCCGTGCGCAGCGAGTCCCGGATGTCGCCGAGGACCTGGAGACAGGCGGGTCCGTCGAACAGCGACAGAAGCACCAGGTCCGCCTTCGCCACGGCGGTGCCCGGATCGGGGGCCACCTCGACGGTGCCCGGGGCGCGGCCGGAGCGGGTCCAGCCGACGACGTCCCGGCCCTGGGCGGTGAGCCGGGCGGCGATCGCTTCTCCCATGCGTCCCAGGCCGAGAACGGCGATGGTGCACGGCGCGTGTGGTGCGGTCATGACCGCCACAGTGGTGCACCCGGATGACTGCGACAAGCGCAGGTTTCGCAGGTCTGCCCTGCGGTTCCCGCATGCCTGGGCGCGTGGATACTGGCGCGATGGATCTCACCGTGTGGCGGACCTTCGTGACCGTGTGCCGTCTCGGGTCGCTGTCGGCGGCCGCCGACGAGCTGAACCACACCCAGTCGGCGGTTTCCCGCCAGATCGCCGGACTGGAGCGGCAGTTGGGCGTGCCGCTGGTCGAGCGCCATGCGCGGGGCGTGCGTCCCACGCCGGCCGGAGAGGTGTTCCGCCGGCACGCCCTGACCACGCTCACCGAGGCCGACCGCGCCGTCCGGGCCGCACGGGACGTCCGCGACGGGGGATCCGGCCGGCCGTTGGCCGTCGGCGCGGTCCCCTCGCTGGCCTCCGGGATCGTCCCGGAAGCGGTCCGCGGCCTGCTGGACAGGGCCGGACACCTCCGGTGGAGCCTGGTGCCGGGCCTGACCGGGCAGCTGCACCGGCGTGTGATCGGCGGCGACATCGACCTGGCTCTCGTCACCGACGCACCACCCGGCCTGCCCCATGCCCCCCAGGTCGAACGGCGGTTCCTGGGACTCGACCGCATGGTCGTCGTCCTGCCCGTCGGCCATCCGCGGGCCGGGGCCGGCCCGGTGCACATCCGGACGCTGGCCGACGAGACCTGGGCCGAGGACAACGACGGCTCGGCGGCGCTCCTGCGCCGGCACGCCGCCCGAGCCGGAGTAGGTGTCCGCATCGACCTCGGTGCGGCCGACCTGCCCGGCAAGCTCGCTCTGGTCGCCACCGGTCACGCCGTCGCGCTGGTGCCCGGGGTGCTGAGGCGTGCGTTGCGGGCCGACGTCACCACGGTGGGCCTCGTCGACGCTCCGACGCGCGGCGTCTACACGATCACCCCGTACCGCGACCCCCACCCTTGTGCGGCCCTTCTCCACGACGAGCTGACCACTGCGTTCGCCGCCAGGGAGAGTGCCGGGGCGTAACAAGCGCTGAGAAGACAGGGGCGTTGGCCCGGTCACCGAGACGGCGTCAGCGAGTGGCCAGCCGCTCGAGCAGGACGGCACTCTCCGCCAGCAACGCCCGCTCCCTGTCCGTGAGTTCGTCCTCGATGGCCTGCGCGAGCCAGCCCACCCGGCGACCGCGCTCCGCGTCCAGCGCCGCGCGGCCCGCATCGGACAGCTCGACCAGCGACTTGCGGCCGTCCGTGGGGTGCGCCCTTCGGGTGACCAGGTTCTGTTCCATGAGAAGGCCCACCGCCCGCGCCATCGACTGGGGCCGCACGCGCTGGTCGGCGGCGAGTTCGCTGGTGGTCATGGCACCGTCGCGGTCGAGTGCGCCGAGCACGGCGACCTGGCCCAACGGGATGCGGTCCTCGTGCTTGACGCGTCGGGTGAGCTTGCTCATCGCGGTGCGCAGTTCGGCGGCGATGGCGGCGGCTTCCGGGGTGGGCATGGGGCATCTTACCCCCGCTGACCAGCAAAGCTGTTCACCTGGCCTGCACAGCCAATCTGCGCAGCACCACTGCACAGGCAACCTGCACAGACAGCCTGCAACAGCAAAACTGTTCAGCAAAACTGAGCAGCACAACTGCTAAGCATTGCTGTAGAGTCTGACCTGCCGGACCCCGCGCCAGCGTTGCCGCAGCCGGGTCACGGCACCGACAACGGGAAGGAACTCCCATGTCCGCAACAGCAGTCGAACCCGCCGCGGCGATCGAGACCGTCACCGCCCGCCGGATCATCGACAGCCGCGGCAACCCCACGGTCGAGGTCGACGTCGTCCTGGAAGACGGGTCCCTGGGACGGGCAGCCGTCCCGTCCGGCGCCTCCACCGGCGCCCGGGAAGCGGTGGAGCTGCGCGACGAAGACCCCACCCGCTGGCACGGCAAGGGCGTCGACCGCGCGGTGGCCCATGTGAACGGGGAGATCGCGGCGTCCGTGCGCGGCCGCGACGCGGCGGACCAGGCGGGTCTCGACGCCGCGCTGATCGCCCTGGACGGCACCGCCGCGAAGTCCCGGCTCGGCGCCAACGCGCTCCTCGGCGTCTCCCTCGCCGCCGCCAAGGCCGCCGCCGCGGCCCGCCACCAGCCCCTCTACCGTTACCTCGGCGGCACCGAAGCGCACCTGCTGCCGCTGCCGATGATGAACATCGTCAACGGCGGTGCCCATGCCGACAATCCGCTGGACTTCCAGGAGTTCATGATCGTGCCGGTGGGTGCGGACACGTTCGCCGAGGCCGTCCGCATGGGCAGCGAGGTCTTCCACACCCTGCGCCGGGATCTGCTGGCCGCCGGGCACTCCACCGGCGTGGGCGACGAGGGTGGCTTCGCGCCCGCGCTGCGCACCGCCGAGGAGGCCCTCGACTTCGTGGTGGCCGCCATCGAGCGCACCGGCTACCGCGCCGGCCCGGACATCGGCCTGGTCATGGACCCGGCGTCGTCGGAGTTCTTCCGCGACGGCGTGTACGACTACGCGGGCGAGGGGGTGCGCAGGTCCCCCGCCGAACACGCCGACCACCTGGCCGGGCTCATCGACGCCTACCCGGTCGTCTCCATCGAGGACCCGATGGCCGAGGACGATCTGGACGGCTGGCGCGAGCTGACCGGCCGCGTCGGCGACCGGTGCCAGCTCACCGGCGACGACGTGTTCTGCACCAACGAGACACTCGTGCGCGAGGGCATCCGTACCGGCGTCGGCAACTCGGTCCTGGTCAAGGTCAATCAGATCGGAACCCTCACCGAGGCACTGGCGACCGTGGCCACGGCGCACGAGGCGGGCTGGACCGTTGTCATGTCGCACCGCTCCGGCGAGACGGAGGACACCACCATCGCGGATCTCGCGGTGGCGACGGGCTGCGGTCAGATCAAGACCGGCTCGCTCTCCCGCTCCGACCGCACGGCCAAGTACAACCGACTCATCCGGATCGAGGAGGAACTGGGCGCCTCGGCACGGTTCGCGGGCCGCTCCGCGCTGCGCCGGATCTGAGCCGCGACCGTCCCCTCGCGGGGCCGGCCCGGCGCGCCGAGGGGACGGACCGGCGCGCCGAGCGGGCAGACCGGCGCGCGGGGCGGGTCAGAGCACCTGGCGGGAGCTGGAGCCCGGCCGACGCAGGCCGAGGTCGGCGATGTCGTACGCCGCGACGTGGTCGTCGGCGGCCCCACCAGCCGTGCGCGCCGGTCGCCCCGCGCCACCCCGGTCGGGGCCCGGCACCTGACGGCAACAGGGGCCAATTGCGCTTCACGGGCGAGGAGTTCGGCGTTCCGACACCCTGTCGCGCACCGGCGTGCGGGTGTACGGTCTCGGGCCGATGGGCTTTGGGAGCGCTCCCATCGCGTTGTGTCCGCTTCGCACGAGGAGGAACGCTTTGAAACGCCTTTTGGCCCTGCTCGCGACCGGCGTGTCGATCGTCGGCCTGACGGCGCTCGCCGGCCCCCCGGCGCAGGCCGCCACCGGCTGCAAGGCCGAGTACACGATCACCAGCCAGTGGGAGGGCGGCTTCCAGGCCGGGGGGAAGATCACCAACCTGGGTGATCCGGTCAGCGGCTGGACGCTCGGGTTCACGATGCCGGACGCCGGACAGCGGGTCGTCCAGGGCTGGAACGCGACCTGGTCGCAGTCCGGCTCCGCGGTCACCGCAGGCGGCGTCGACTGGAACCGCACCCTGTCCACCGGCGCGTCGGCCGACCTGGGGTTCGTGGGTTCCTTCACGGGCGCCAATCCCGCGCCCACGTCCTTCACGCTCAATGGCGCGACCTGCAGCGGGTCCGTCACCGATCCGCCGACGGACCCGCCGACCGATCCGCCCGCGACCGGGACACCGGCCGCCGTCAACGGCCAACTGCACGTCTGCGGTGTGCATCTGTGCAACCAGTACGACCGCCCGATACAGCTGCGCGGCATGAGCACGCACGGCATCCAGTGGTTCGGTCCGTGCTACGGCGACGCGTCCCTGGACGCCCTGGCGCAGGACTGGAAGTCGGACCTGCTCCGCGTCGCCATGTACGTCCAGGAGGACGGCTACGAAACCGACCCGGCGGGCTTCACCAGCCGGGTGAACGGCCTGGTCGACATGGCTGAGGCCCGCGGCATGTACGCGGTGATCGACTTCCACACACTGACGCCGGGCGACCCGAACTACAACCTCGACCGCGCCAAGACGTTCTTCTCCTCCGTCGCCGCCCGCAACGCGGACAAGAAGAACGTGATCTACGAGATCGCCAACGAGCCCAACGGGGTCAGCTGGACTGCCGTGAAGAGCTACGCCGAGCAGGTGATCCCGGTGATCCGGGCCGCCGACCCGGACGCCGTCGTCATCGTCGGCACCCGCGGCTGGTCCTCGCTGGGCGTCTCGGACGGCGCGAACGAGAGCGAGGTGGTCAACAATCCGGTGAACGCGACCAACATCATGTACGCGTTCCACTTCTACGCCGCCAGCCACAAGGACAACTACCGGGCGGCGGTGAGCCGAGCGGCCACCCGACTTCCCCTGTTCGTGTCGGAGTTCGGCACGGTGAGCGCCACCGGCGGTGGTGCGGTGGACCGGTCGAGCAGCGTCGCCTGGCTGGATCTGCTCGACCAGCTCAAGATCAGCTATGCGAACTGGACGTATTCCGACGCCGACGAGGGCAGCGCCGCGTTCAAGCCGGGCACCTGTGAGGGCACCGACTACAGCAGCAGCGGCGTGCTGACCGAGTCCGGCGCTCTGCTGAAGAGCCGCATCAGCACCACCGACGACTTCCCGACGAGCTGACCCCGGCGAGACAGGAGGAGCAGACGCGCAACGAGGTGGGCCGCGGTTCCGGTTCCGCGGCTCACCGACCGCCCCCGAAGTGGTCCCGGAGTTCCTCGTCGCAGTCGTCCGCGGCACCGCCCTCGACTCGCGAGAAGGTCAGCACCCCGTCGTCACCTTCCCGCCCGGCCCTGGCCAGTTGCTTCTCGATGTCCGCGATGCGCTCGGCGCACACGGCGCCGACGGGCTCCTCGGGCCGTGGGCCAGGAGTCGAGGAGGCGTCCAGCACCGCGGTGGCGACGAGGCCGACCGCAGCCGTCACCGCCCACGCGGCAATCCACCTGCGGCGGCTCGTGCGCAACGGCTCGGACATCCGGGCATCGTACGTGCACGCCGTCCGGCGCCGCCCGGCCGCCTTGTCACGGACGGCCGGGAGCTGCCGATACGAATTGACTGATTGGCAGCGCCGTCCTCTGGGCAGGGAGGCAGATGTCATGAGCACGACTCCTCTCCCCCACAAGGAGGTCGAGCATGCACGTCCGCACACTGACCGGATGTCTCGCGGCGGCGCTGCTGTCGCTGCCGCTGCTGAGCGGCCAGGCCGTGGCCGCGGGATCACCTGCCGCGGCCCGTGTACTCACCTACGACGCGAGCGGCTCCGCGGAGTTCCGGTCCGCGGTCGACCAGGGCGCGGCCATCTGGAACGAGAGCGTCGAGGGTGCCGAGCTGCGTCCGGTCCCGGCCGGACAGCGGGCCGACATCCGGATCCTGGCCGACGACGGCTGGCCGCGCGCCCTCCCCACGTCCTTGGGCAGGGGCACCGTCTGGATCGGACGTCAGGCGGTGGACGAGGGCTACAACACGGTACGCATCTCGTCCCACGAACTCGGTCACATCCTGGGGCTGCCGGACCGCAAACCCGGGCCGTGCTCCAGTCTGATGTCGGGATCGAGCGCGGGCGTCCCGTGCACCAACCCGTACCCGAACGCCGCGGAGAAGGCGGAGGTCGAGGACAACTTCGCCGGTGCGGCCGGTTCGCCGTCGGCGGTCGCGGGACCGGTGCCCGTCCTCGTCGAGGACTGAGCCTCGACCACGATCAGCACGGTCGGCGCACGTGCACGCGGACTTCCAGATAGCCCTCCCCCTCCTTCGGGGGACGGGTCCAGGAGCGGCTGGTGCAGGTGTGCAGCCTCCCGTGCACGAGCGCCTGCCTGGGCAGGTGGACACCGAACTCCCGGCCCACCGCCGCCAGCAGCGCCCGTTCCGCGTCGTCGGCGCCGTCGCCCGGATCACCGAAGTACTGGTCCGGGCGCAGCGTCCTCGGTATCCGACCGCTCTCCCGGATCTTCCCCTCGTCGTACGTGAAGGCGTACTGCTCCACGCCGCCCCGGGCCACCGAGAGGTGGAAGAAGGGTTCTCCGTGCCGCGTTCTCAGCCCGCTCCACACCACCACCGCCCGAGCGCCCGCGCAGGCTGCGGCCGCGGGCGGGACGAACCGCTGCCGGTCGAAGGGGGCGGGGGCGCCGTCGAAGGCGAAACTCCAGCCGGCGCCCGCCCGGCCGACCGCGAGGAGCGGCCGGTCCTCGTAGGCCGGGAACTCCCCGCGGCCGTGCGACGAGCCGTGCCGCGCCTGCCAGGAGGTCATGGGGGCGTTGAGCTCGGTGCCGCCCCCGTCCGCGAGCCGCGCCGGCAACTCCTCGGGCTCGACCCCTTCGACCAGTACGAACCGGTAGCACGTGCGGCTGCCGCCCGGGTCCGGCTCGGCGAGCCATGCCAGGCCGGGTGGGTCCAGCGGCGGCGTCGGCCCGGGTGCCGCACCGGCCCCGCCGCCCCTGGGCGTGGACAGCAGCTCGCGCCCCCGCTCCTCGGTCAGCAGCGACCCGAGCAGCGGGTCCGCGATCCAGCCCACCGGTGCCAGGTGGTCCGGTCCCAGCGGCTCCCACGAGGGCAGCGCGCTCGTCAGCTCCCGCCAGGCCGCGTCCGTGTCTCCCCACCGGGCCAGCTCCCTCGCCCGCTCCACCGCCTCTCCGAACGCTCCGGGCGCCGTGTACGCGTACGTGCCCTTCCTCATCCCGTCGAGCATCGTCAGCGCCGGTCCCATCAGGTCCGCCTCGGCGCCCCGGAGGTGGAACGACAGCGTCCGATCGTCGCGGTAGGAGTGTGCCGCGTGCTCGGCGGTCAGCAGGGGCAACAACTCGGACGTGTACCGCGGGTCCGTGGCCAGACCGCCGAAGTCCACCATGTAGGTCCTGCCGAGCAGACGGCGTATCTGGTCGCCGAGTCCGGCGGCTCGCGGTCTGCCGTACGCCCCGGCCTCGTCCAGGAGTCGCAGGGCTCCTTCCCAGTCGCCCCGCAGCGCCTCCAGCCGGGCCTCCTCGACGAGCCGGTCGAGCCGGCGCGTCGTGTCATTGACGAACTCCGGCTCTCCTTCCCCCGGGCGGGCGCGCAGGCGGTGGAACTCGCGGTGCATCTCCCGCATGAACGCACGGAAGCTCGCGTGCCGCTCGGGCGGTGCGGCCCGCCAACCCGCCCAGGTGTACACGGACCACTCACCGTCCTCGTCCACGTCCTCCGGGTCCATGAGGACGTAGGTGGCGTCGGATGCGACGTCGAGTTGCAGTCCGCGCCGCCAGATGTCCGCCTCCCGCCGCTCCTGCGGCCCGGCGTCCTCGTCCAGGTCCTCCTCGAACGTGTCCGCCAGGCCCGACGCGTCGTCGTGCCAGCGCGCGTCCGCGGTGCCCGCGAGCAGCCACACGAATCCGCCCGCGTGCCGCCACCCGTCACTGACCTTCAGGAACTCCCGGTACGACGGGGGCAGGCGCCGGCCCAGGCGCGCCTCCGCCGCGGCGACCCGCGCCTCGTCGGCGGGCGGGAACCCCAGCCAACGAGACCGCCGGGCGGACGCGTCGTCCGCGCTGCGCGTCTCCCCCTCGGGCAGGCAGTCGGCCCACTCCCCGCTCCACTCGACGAGGAAGGGCCGCCAGTCGAACGCCGTCGTATCCGTCATGGGTCCAGGCTGCCATCACCCACTGACAGTGCCGTCCGGGTCGGGGAAGACTCGAAGGGCTTCACTCGGCGCCGGTCGACCGGCCGGACGCCGGTCACGAGATGGGAGAACGATCAATGAAGTGCACTCCGGTACGGAGCAGGGCGCGCAGGGCCGCGCTCGCGCTCTCGGCGGTCGCGGCCCTCGCCTTCGGCACGACCGCGACGGCCACCACGACCGGCGCGGCGGCGGCCCCCGCTCCCGCGAAACAGGGACCGACCTCGGTGGCCTACATCGAGGCGAACAACAACAGCATGCTCAACGCGGGCAAGTACACCCTCGCCGACGGCGGCGGCAACGTCTTCGACGTCGCCGTGATCTTCGCGGCGAACATCAACTACGACACGGGCACGAAGTCGGCGTACCTGCACTTCAACGAGAACGTGCAGCGCGTCCTCGACAACGCCGCCACACAGATACGGCCGTTGCAGCAGAAGGGCATCAAGGTCGTCCTGTCGGTGCTCGGCAACCACCAGGGGGCCGGTTTCGCCAACTTCCCGTCCCAGCAGGCCGCTTCGGCGTTCGCCAGGCAACTCTCGGACGCCGTCGCCGAGTACGGGCTCGACGGCATCGACTTCGACGACGAGTACGCCGAGTACGGCAACAACGGCACCGCGCAGCCCAACGACAGCTCGTTCGTCCACCTGGTGACGGCCCTGCGCGCGAACATGCCCGACAAGATCATCAGCCTGTACAACATCGGTCCGGCCGCCTCGCGCCTCTCCTACGGCGGCGTGGACGTCTCCACCGAATTCGACTACGCCTGGAACCCGTACTACGGCACCTGGCAGGTGCCTGGGATCGCGCTGCCCAAGTCGAAGCTGTCACCGGCGGCCGTGGAGATCGGCCGGACCTCGCAGAGCACGTCCGCCGACCTCGCCCGGCGCACCGTCGACGAGGGCTACGGCGTCTATCTGACGTACAACCTCGACGGCGGCGACCGCAGCTCCGACGTCTCCGCGTTCACCAGGGAGCTGTACGGCAGCGAGGCCGTCCACACGCCGTAGGGCGACGCGCCGAGCCGCGACCGGACAACGATGTCATGGATGCCCTGCCCTGCGGCCCACGGGCCGCAGGGCGGCGGGTCAGCGCAGTCCGGCGAAGAGGTCGTTCTCCGGTACGGCCGCGCCGGTGGTGTCCCGGACGCGTACGAAGGTCTCCACGCCCATCAGCTCGCCGAACCTCTCCTTGCCCATCCCGAGGAAGAAGATGTTCTCGCCCTGGCTGGCGTGGGCGGCCAGGGCGTCGAACTTCTGGCCGCTGAAGGCGGTGGTGTCCACCCAGGTGGTGATCTCTTCGTCGGGGAGGCCGATCTCGGCCATCGCCGCGGCCTCGGCGGGGTCGGGCTCCGGCATGTCCGGCTGGAACTCGCGCATGATCTCGCCGAACCGCCGCATCATCGAGCGGGGCGCCGTGGTCCAGTACACCTTCGGCGCCGGCGTCGTCATCTCCAGGGCCGCCATGGTGATGCGGTGGGCCTGGATGTGGTCGGGGTGGCCGTAGAAGCCGTTCTCGTCGTAGGTGACGACCACGTCGGGCCGGTAGTGCCGCATGAGTTCCGCGAGGCGGGCGGCGCCTTCCTCCACCGGGGTACGCCAGAAGGAACCGGGGGCGTCGTTGCTCGGCCAGCCCATCATTCCGGAGTCGGCGTAGTCCAGCGTCTCCAGATCGCTGATCTTCAGGACGTCACGGCTCTCCTCGAGTTCCCGCCGGCGCATCAGGGCGACGGCCGCCGGATCGTGCCCGGGATCCCCCGGCTTGACGCCTCCCGGTCCGTCACCGCAACCGCCGTCGGTACATGTCACGAGGACCGTGCGGATGCCCTCCGCCGCGTACCGCGCCAGGACCCCGCCGGTGCTCGTGGCCTCGTCGTCGGGGTGGGCGTGCACGGCCATGAGCGTCAAGGGTCGGTCGGTCATGAGAGGGTCCTCCTGCTGGGATACGTCATGCTCCGGACACGGCGGGCGCGGATGCGGCGCCGGTCCCTTGGCCGATGCAACAGCGTGTGACGGCTCACCTGTTCCCGGCCCGCCGCCGCAGGCTACCGCCACGGGCCGTCGTCGGCCGGGCGGGCGGTGTTCAGCTCGGCGCCATCGGACGGTCGGCGCGGGTGAGCAGCATGCGCACTGATCGCCATCCGTCACCCGGTCCGTGGAGCCCAGATGAGCACAGAGGAACAGAGCAGTGGTCGCCGTCACCCGGACAGACGCGTGCTGTTGCGTGCGGCGGTGGCCGTACCGGCGGCCGGTGCCGCCGTCGCCGGTACGGCCGCCGTACCGGCACGGGCGGCGGACGCGGCCGGCTCGTCCGGCGGCCGCTTCGATGCCGACAGTCCGCGGTTCGCCCTGGCGGTGCTGCCCGACACCCAGTACCTGTTCGACGCCGACAGCGCCGATCCGGCTCCGCTGCGGGCGACGTTCCGCCACCTCGTCACCGAGCGGGCCGCGGCCAACATCGCGTTCATGACGCACCTCGGCGACGTCACCGAGCACGGCACCGAGGCCGAGATCGACCTCGCGGCCGACACCTTCCGCGTCCTGCACGGCCGCGTCCCGTACAGCGTTCTGGCGGGCAACCACGACATCCGCTCGTCCACGGACGACCAGCGGGGCGACTCCGCCTACCTCTCCGCCTTCGGGCCGGACCGCTACCGGTCCATGCCGACGTTCGGCGGAGCCTCGCCCGACGGCTACAACAGCTACCACGTCCTGCGGGCCGGCGGGCGGCAGTGGCTCGTCCTCGCCCTGGACTGGCGGGTCTCCGACCAGGGGCTGGCGTGGGCGCAGGGGGTGCTCGACCGGCACCCGACCCTGCCGGCGGTGCTGACCACGCACGACATCGCCTGGTCCGGGGACGACGGCGAGGCCCGGCTGTCCGACCACGGCCAACGCCTGTGGGACGGCCTGATCAAGGGGAACGACCAGGTCTTCCTGGCGCTGGGCGGGCACTACTGGCCGCCCGGCCGCACCGTACTGACCAACGACGCCGGGCACGACGTCCACGTCCACATCACCAACTACCAGGACCGCTACTACGGCGGCGCGGGCATGATCCGCACCTACGGCTTCGACCTGGTGCGCGGTGTCGTCGACGTGGAGACGTTCTCGCCCTGGTTCCTCGCCCGGGACCCCGCGGCGCGCTCCCCGCTGGCGGCCGAGACGCTGGAGCTCACCGGCCCCGCCGACCGGTTCACGCTCGACATCGACTTCGACGAGCGGTTCGCCGGTTTCGCCCCCGTGCCCGCGCCGAAGCCCCGGCCGGCCCGGGCCGTGATGCCCCGCGGCACCCTCGCCTACTGGCGCTTCGACGCCTCGGGAACCGGCGCGGCCCAGCGGCCGGGTGCGCCCCTGCCCGACGGCACGGTGGTCAAGGACCTCACCGGCCGGGGGAACGACCTGACGGTGCGCCGGCTGCACGCCTCCGGCGCCGAGGCGCTCACCTGGTCGCGGGAGCACCACCGCGGCCAGCCCGCGCACGCCAGCCTCCGCTTCGACGGCGGTCAGGGCCCCGACCGCGGTGCCGTCCTCACCACCGCGGACGGGGCGGCCCTGAACAGCGAGAAGTTCCCGCGCGGATACACCATCGAGACCTTCGTCCGGCTGCCCGAGCCGTTCGAGGGCAACCACGACTGGATGGGCATCCTCAGCTGGGAGGGCCGCAACGGCGACGCGGGCAAGACGACCGGCTGGTCCCCGCTGGAGCCGACGTGCAGCCTCAACCTCTCCCCCGAGCGGTTCCTCCAGTTCGTGGTCTACCCGCACCGCCAGGACGCCGACCCCACCTCCTGGAGCCATGCGGTGCCGGTCGGGCGCTGGATGCACATCGCCGTCGTCAACGACGGCCGCCGCACGGTGATGTACGTGGACGGCTCGAGGATCGCGCGCAATCCGACGCAGCCGTCGACCGGCATAGCGACCCTCGGCAAGCCCTTCGTCCTGGGCGGCACGCAGTTCGACGAGCGGTTCGGGCAGGGCTTCTACGGCTGGATGGGCGACACGCGGATCGTGGGGCGGCCGCTGCCGGTGCGGGAGTTCCTCACTCCCCCCGGCTGAGCTGCTCCACGGCGGCTCCGGTGGGGTCGTCCGGGCCCGGCGTGAGGGGCACGGGTCCCAGGGACTCGCCCTCCCAGAGCAGCGCCCGCCAGCCCTGCTCGGGCGAGCCGGAGAGGATGACGATCCCGGTGTTCGCCAAGGGGTGCTGCTTGGCGTAGTCGACGTCCACGTTGTCGGCGCGCGCCGCCACCCACATGCGGATCGCGGCGCCGTGGCTGACCAGTGCCACGGTGTCCGCACCGGTCGCGTGGGCCTCGGCCACCACGGCGTCGAAACGGGCGAGTGCCTCCACCCCGTTCTCGCCCCCGGGCATGCGCGCCCGGACGTCCCCCGCGGACCAGGCGAACGCGGTGTGCATGTAGGTGCGCGCCGCGTCGTCGTCGCCGCGCATCTCCAGATCGCCGGCGGTCAGCTCCCGGATCCCGGCCCGGACCCGGACCTCCAGTCCGGTCGCCGAGGCCAGCGGGGCGGCGGTCAGCTGCGTGCGGACCAGCGTCGACGCGTACAGTGCGCCGATCTTCTCCGACGCCAGGGCCTCGGGCAGCGCCGCCGCCTGTTCCTGGCCGAGGGCGGTCAGACCGGGGCCCGGCTCGGCCGTGTCCAGGAGGTGCTTGAGGTTGGACGGGGTCTGGCCGTGCCTGATGAGCAGGAGACGCATGCGACGGGGACTTTCTGCGGGACGACGGAACGACGGGCATCTCCACTCTGCCACGCGCCACGGATGTCCCGGGTCTCACCAGTCGTGCACCGTGCCGTCCGCGAGACGGTTCACGGGCAGGTAGGCGGGCTCGTAGGGGAAACGGGCCGCGGCCCCGTCGTCGAGTTCGACGCCGAGGCCGGGGGCCTCGCCGGGATGCAGGAGGCCGTCCTCGAAGCGGTAGGAGGTGCGGAACACCTCGAGGGTGGCCGGGGCGTGGCGCATGTACTCCTGGATGCCGAAGTTGTGCACGGCGAGGTCGAGGTGGAGGGCGGCCGCCATGCCCACGGGCGAGATGTCGGTCGGACCGTGCATGCCGGACTTGATGCCGTACACGGCGGCCATGTCGAGCAGTTTGCGTACGGCGGTGATGCCGCCGGCGTGGGTCACCGCCGAGCGGACGTAGTCGATCAGCCGTTCCTGGAGCAGCGTGGTGTAGTCGTGGACGGAGTTGAAGACCTCCCCGATCGCCAGCGGCGTGGTGGTGTGCTGCCGGATCAGCCGCAGTGCCCCCTGGTCCTCTCCCGGGGTCGCGTCCTCCAGCCAGAAGAGGTCGTAGGGTTCGAGTTCCTTGCCGAGCCGCGCCGCCTGGATGGGCGTCATGCGGTGGTGGCCGTCGTGCAGCAGTGGGAGTTCGGGGCCGAAGGTGTGCCGTACGGCTTCGAAGACCGTGGGCATGTGGCGCAGGTAGGCGCGGGTGTCCCAGGTCTCCTCGGTGGGGCGCGGGTGCGTGGCGCCGGTGCGGCGGGCTGGTTCGTAGTCGTAGCGGTCCCCGTCGCCGGCGGCGGAGGCGGCGACGCCGTACACGGAGTCCAGACCGGGGATGCCGCTCTGGATGCGGACGGCCCGGAAGCCGTCCGCCAGGTGTTCGCGCACCGAGTCGAGCAGTTCGGGTATGTCCCGGCCCGAGGCGTGACCGTAGGCCAGGGCGCCCGTGCGGCAGGCGCCGCCGAGGAGTTGGTACACCGGCATGCCCGCCGCCTTGCCCTTGATGTCCCACAGCGCCATGTCCACCGCGGCGACGGCCGCCATGGTGACCGGGCCGCGGCGCCAGTAGGCGCCCCGGTACAGGTACTGCCAGGTGTCCTCGACGGCGTGCGCGTCCCGCCCGAGCAGCAGCGGGGCCACGTGCTCGCGCAGGTAGGCCTCGACGGCCAGTTCGCGCCCGTTGAGGGTGGCGTCGCCGAGGCCGGTGAGCCCGTCCTCGGTGGTGATGCGCAGGGTGACGAAGTTGCGTCCCGGGCTGGTGACGACGACGTCGGCGGCGGTGATCTTCACAGGGTCGTTCCTCCTCGGCGACGCGCGCCCGGTGGTCAGGCCGGTGCCGGGGTCACGCCGGGTCGACGCGGGAAACCGTACCCCCGATGGCGAGGACGTACAGCTCCCCGTCTCCGTCCTGGGCGAAGGACACGACCTCGCCGCCGTTCACCCCGAGGTCGTGCTCGCCGGTCACCCGGCCGTCCTCGATCTCCAGGGAGCGCAGTGTGCCGTCGCAGTAGTCGCTGTAGACGTACTGTCCCGCGAGGCCGGGAATGGCCCCGCCCCGGTACACGTAGCCGCCGGTGACGGAGCAGCCGAGGCCGGTGCGGTCGTACTCGTGGATCGGCGGGACGTGGTTCGCGGGCTCGGTGCCGCCGCGGAAGGGGTGCGTGCCCTCCATCTGCGACCAGCCGTAGTTCTCGCCGCCCGGGCTGCTCGCGGGCGCCCAGTCGATCTCCTCCCAGTCGCTCTGGCCGACATCGCCGATGAGCAGGTCGCCCGAGGCGGCGTCGAAGGAGAACCGCCAGGGGTTGCGCAGCCCGTACGACCAGATCTCGCCCCTGGCGTCCGGGTCGCCGACGAAGGGGTTGTCCTCCGGGATCGCGTACGGGTCGCCGCCCTGCGGGTCGATCCGCAGCAGCTTGCCCAGCAGGGTGTCGAGCTTCTGGCCGTTGCCCTGGGGGTCGCCGCCGCCCCCTCCGTCGCCGAGCGCGATGTAGAGGTGGCCGTCGGGGCCGAACGCGATGGCGCCGCCGTTGTGGTTGGACTCGGGCTGCTCCTGGGTCAGCACGGTGCGCCGGGTGTTCTCCAGGACCGCACCGTCCTGGACGGTGAACTCGTCGACGGTGCTGGTGCCCTCGAGGTCGGTGTAGGAGACGTAGAGGTGCGCGAACTGCTCGTCGAAGGCCAGGCCGAGCAGGCCGCGTTCGCCGTCGGTGGTGGTCTCGTCGGAGATGTCGAGCACGGGTTCGCCGAGTCCGTCGTCGCCGAGGACCCGGACGGTGCCGGCGCGTTCGGCGATCCAGACCGTGTCCTGCGGGCCCGCGGCACCGGCCGTCGGGTTCTGGGCCCGGGCCACCTCGGTCAGCGAGACCTGCGCCGCGGATCCGGGTGCGCGGGACTCGTCGGCGGACGCCGTGGCCAGGGCCAGGGATCCGGCGAGACCCAGTGTTGCGACGATCGCCGACATTCTGGTGCGCGTGTTCACCATGGCCTCCCGGAGGCGGTGAGTGGGGGGAGTGCACCTGACTGCCCGGTCCGGACCTGGGGTCGTCCGGGCCGGCCGACGACTGGGGTGGGGGGTGTCGCCGGCCACCGCCGAGAATAGGGGGTCGGGCGTTTCAGGCCTAGACCAATACGCGCTACTTCTGGCCGACTCCCGGCGGTCCGTCCAGGACCGTGGGGACGTACTCCAGCAGCTGGAGCCGGCCGTCGAAGGTGCGGCTCCCGACGAGGTCGAGGGTGACGTCCGGGTACTGGTCGAAGATCCTTTCCCTGCCCGTCGCCCCGGTGATGACCGGGAAGACGACCACCCGGAAGCGGTCGACCAGACCGGCCCGGAGCAGTGAGCGGCACAGGGTGAGGCTCCCCAGGGTGCGCAGGGGCCGCGTCCCGTGCCGTTTCATGTCCCGCACGGCCGGGACCGGGTCCCCCTGGACCAGTTCCGTGTTGTCCCAGGACAGCGGGGTCCGGAGGGTCGAGGAGAACACCACCTTGGGCATCGCGGTGATCCCCTCGAAGCCGGGATCGTCGGGCATCTCGCGGGCGAAGCCGGACATCAACCGGTACGTCGTGGCCCCCATGAGGCTCGTGTGCTGCTTCTCGGCGTCCCCGTCGAGCCAGGCCAGGTACTCGGGGCCCTCCATGCCCCAGAAGCCGGGCCAGCCGTCCGCGGCCGCGTATCCGTCGAGCGAGATGATGAAGTCGACCATGAGACTTGCCATCGGTCCGTTCCTCCCTGCGGTGGGTCTGCCGGGTCTGCCTACCGGATACGACCGCCGTCCGGCCCGAAAGTCATCGCCGAAAAGGATTGGACGGGCCGAGCGCCGCACTTGTAGCCTGCAGCCGACCGTGACACCGCCCGAGGAGGTGAGACCCATGAACGCTGTATCGACGTGGGTGCTCCCCCTTCCCGTCATGGCCGGCGACTGACACAGGTGTCGCCGGGAGCGCCTCGATAACAAGGCACTCCCGAAAGGCAACACCCATGAACTCTGGGCAGTTCACCGCCGAGCCGTCGTCCGAGGACACGGCCGAGCACGACTTCGACGTGATCATCGCCGGCTGCGGTCCGACCGGCGCGATGCTGGCCGCCGAGCTGCGGCTGCACGATGTGCGGGTACTCGTTCTGGAGAAGGAGACCGAGCCCGCGTCGTTCGTCCGGATCGTCGCCCTGCACATGCGCAGCATCGAGCTGATGGCCATGCGCGGACTGCTGGACCGCCTCCTGCGGCACGGCAGGCAGCGCCCCGTCGGCGGAGTCTTCG
The DNA here is from genome assembly GCF_027947575.1 of Streptomyces rubrogriseus. Lineage (NCBI taxonomy): Bacteria > Bacillati > Actinomycetota > Actinomycetes > Kitasatosporales > Streptomycetaceae > Streptomyces > Streptomyces rubrogriseus. The sequence continues at coordinate 4,729,134 of NZ_CP116256.1, forward strand.
CCGCCATCCCCAAGCCCGCGCCCGAGGACCTGGATTCCGAGTACGCCTATCTGCTGGGCATCCCGCAGCCGGTCGTCGTCCGGCTCCTCGAGGAACACGCGGTCGGCCTGGGCGCGCGGGTCCTGCACGGGGGCGCGGTCGCCGGTTTCGAGCAGGACGGCGAGGGGGTGACCGTGGAGTTGGCCGACGGGCGACGGCTGCGTTCGCGCTATCTCGTCGGCTGCGACGGCGGCCGCAGCACGGTGCGCAAACTGCTGGGCGTCCCCTTTCCCGGCGAGCCCTCGCGGAACGCGACACTGATGGGCGAGATGGAAGTCGGGGTGCCCCCGGAGGAGGTCTCCGCCGGGGTGGCCCGAGTCCGTGACACCCAGCAGCGGTTCTGGCTGCGGCCCTTCGGCGCGGGGGTCTACAGCGTCGTGGTCCCCGCCGCGGAGGTCGGTGACCGCGCACAACCGCCCACCCTGGAGGACTTCCGGCGGCAGTTGCGCGCCGTCGCCGGAACCGACTTCGGCGTGCACTCGCCGCGCTGGCTGTCCAGCTTCGGCGATGCCACCCGGCTGGCCGAGCGCTACCGGGTCGGGCGGGTGCTGCTGGCCGGTGACGCGGCACACATCCATCCGCCCACCGGCGGGCAGGGACTCAACCTGGGCCTCCAGGACGCGTTCAACCTCGGCTGGAAGCTGGCCGCGCGGATCCGCGGCTGGGCGCCGGACACACTGCTGGACACCTACCAGGCCGAGCGCCGTCCGGTCGCCGAGGACGTACTGGACAACACCCGCGCCCAGATGGAACTGCTCTCCACCGAACCGGGCGCGCGGGCCGTGCGCCGGCTGCTCACCGAACTGATGGACTTCGACGAGGTGAACCGCCGGCTCATCGAGAAGGTCACCGCCACCGGCATCCGCTACGACTTCGGTGCGGGCCCCGACCTGCTCGGCCGCCGGATGCGGGACATCGGCATCGAGCAGGGCAGCCTCTACGGTCTGCTGCGTCGCGGACGCGGCCTGCTGCTGGACCGCACCGGACGCCTGACCGTCGGCGGCCGGTCGGACCGGGTCGATCAGCTCGCGGACCCCACCGCGGAGCTGGACGTACCGTGCGTCCTGCTGCGCCCGGACGGCCACGTCGCCTGGATCGGCGACGACCAGCGGGACCTTGACCAGCACCTCTCCCGCTGGTTCGGCGAGCCCACCGGCTGACCCGGCGGCCGACCCGACGGCTGCCCCGGCGGCCGACCCGACGGCTGCCCCGGCGGCCGACGGGCCGGCCGCTCAACGCGACGGCTGGACCTGGTCGAAGACGGCGAGGGCCGCGGCGGGATCCGGGCTCACGAGGCGTTCCAGACCCGCCGCCGTGATCTTCGCCCACCGTCCGGCCCGTGCCCACATCCGTTCCTCGAAGGCGCGGACGGCGTCGTCCGGATCCGCGCGGCCGTCGGCGAGGGACTCGGCGAGTTCGGCGCCATCCAGCAGCGCGAGGTTGGCGCCCGCCCCCAGGGGAGGCATCAGATGCGCGGCGTCGCCCAGGAGCGTCACTCCGGGAACGTGGGTCCAGGTGTGGGACACGGGCAGGACGTGCAGGGGTCGGTGGACGAACGCGGTGCCGCGGCGGAGGAGGTCGAGGACGGGAGCGGTCCAGCCGTCGAACAGCGTCAGCAGACGCGACCGCACGGCCTCCGCGTCCCCGAGGTCGAGGTGCGCGTGCCAGTCCAGTGGCGCGCGGAACTGGGCGTGCACCTTGACGTGGCCGCCGCTGTTGCGCTGGGCGACGACGGCCCGGTTCACGCCGTACACGGCCACCGAGCCGTCGCCGACCAGGGTGGCGAGGTCGGGGTGCCGGGTGTCGACGTCGTCCAGTGAGGTCTCGACCGAGGTGACGCCGGTGTAGTGCGGAGTCACCGGGGAGACCGCCGGGCGGGTGCGGGACCAGGCGCCGTCCGCGCCGATCACCAGGTCGAACGCCTCCTGGCGCCCGTCCTCGAAATGGACCAGTACACCGTCCCTGGCCCCCGGCACCACCTTCGTCACACCTCGGCCCCACCGGATGTCGAGCGGGCCGAGCAGCAGGTCACGGAGTTGCCCGCGGTCGATCTCCGGATTGGCCCGTTCCGCCGGATCCGGTCGCCAGTCGCGCAGTACGGCCCCGTCCGGGTCCAGGATGCGCATGGCCTGGCCCTCGGGCCGGGACAACGCCTGGAACTCGGCCAGCAGCCCCGCCTTGTCCATGGCGAGCTGGCCCAGCCCTTCGTGCAGGTCCAGGGCGCCGCCCGGGGGACGGGCGTCGGGGGCGGGGTCGCGTTCGAGGACGGCGACGTGACGGCCGTGGCGGTGCATGACACGGGCGAAGGCAAGTCCTGCGGGGCCGCCGCCGACCACCGCGATACGTTGTCTCATGTCGATACACTGTATTTTCCGTCTACGACGTAGCGCAACAGAACGGTGGGAGCATGACTGTCTGGGACCGGCCGGAGCCGCCGCACCGCCCCGTACCGCTCGACCGCGAGCGGATCGTCGCCGCCGCGGTCGCGCTCGCCGACGAGGGCGGCCTGACGGCGGTGTCGGTGCGCAAGGTGGCGGCCCGGCTGGACGCCGGGCCGATGCGGCTGTACGGATTCATCTCCACCAAGGACGAGTTGTTCGACCTCATGGTGGACGCGGTGTACGCCGAGATCCTCCCCGAGGAACGGGCCGGTGACTGGCGGGAGGCACTGCGCGTCCTGGCCCACCGGACCCGGCAGGCCGCGCTGCGCCACCCGTGGCTGGCCGACCTGCTCGGCGGCCGCCCGGCCCTGGGGCCCAACGGTCTCGCCGTGGCCGAGGCGACCCTGGCCGCGCTCGACGGCCTGGCCGACGTCGACACCGCCATGCGCGCCGTGGAGACGGTCAGTTCCTACTTCACCGGAGCCGTCCGGCGCGAGATCGCGGACCTGCGGGCGGAGCGCGCCACGGGCCTGTCCAAGCCCGAGTGGCAGCGCGCCCACGGCCCGCACCTGACCCGGATGCTGGCCACCGGCCGCTACCCGGCGCTGGCCAGGGCCGTGCACGACGGCACGCACGTGGATGCCGAGGAGTCCTTCGCGACCGGCCTGGACTGGGTCCTCGACGCCGTCGCCGTCAGACTCGCCCGGCCACCGGGGAGTTGAGGTCCGCGCCTGCTCACCGAGGGTGGCGGGCGCCGCGGGATTCCGCCACCCGGTCCCTGACCGGGTGCGTCCGAGAACGACGGCCGTCTCTCGGTGCCGCGTCGCCCTCCCGTGGGTACGGAACCGGTCAACAACGCCTCGACGAGAGACTGGACATGACTGGACACCAACCCGCTCACCGCCCGCCTCGGCGCGTCGGCGTCGTCGCCGAGTCCCTGCCCGGGGAGACGCGCGTCGCCGCGACACCTTCGACGGTTCGTCTGCTCCTCGGCCTCGGTTACGAGGTCGTCGTCGAGTCGGGAGCCGGCGCGGCCTCCGGCTTCGGCGACGAGGCCTACGCCGAGGCGGGGGCGAGCGTCGGCGAGGCCTGGGCCGCGGACGTCGTACTCAAGGTCAACGCGCCGACCGCCGACGAGACCGCCGCACTGCGCGAAGGTACGACGCTGGTGGCCCTTCTGGCACCGGCGCAGCGGCCCGAGCTGCTCGAGGCGCTCTCCGCGCGGGGCGTCACGGCGCTCGCCCTGGACGCGGTGCCGCGCATGTCGCGGGCGCAGTCGATGGACGTGCTCAGCTCCATGGCGAACATCGCCGGGTACCGGGCGGTGATCGAGGCGGCGCACGTCTTCGGCCGCTTCTTCACCGGGCAGGTCACCGCGGCGGGCAAGGTGCCGCCGGCGAAGGTCCTCGTCGCCGGGGCCGGGGTCGCGGGGCTCGCCGCCGTCGGGGCCGCCTCCAGCCTCGGTGCGATCGTCCGCGCCACCGACCCCCGGCCGGAAGTCGCGGACCAGGTGCGGTCCCTGGGCGGCGAGTACCTCGCGGTGGACGTGGCCCAGGAGGAGAGCGCCGACGGCTACGCGAAGGCGACGTCGGCCGACTACGACCGTGCCGCGGCCCGGCTCTACCACGAACAGGCCCGTGACGTGGACGTCGTCATCACCACCGCGCTGATCCCCGGACGGCCCGCCCCGCGCCTGCTGACCGCCGCCGACGTGGCGGCGATGCGGCCCGGCAGTGTCGTCGTCGACATGGCCGCCGCCCAGGGCGGCAACGTCGAGGGGACCGTCGCGGGCCGGACCGTGGTGACCGGCAACGGTGTGACCCTCATCGGCTACACGGACCTGGCGGCCCGGCTGCCCGCCCAGGCGTCGCAGCTGTTCGGCACCAACCTGGTCAACCTGCTCCGGCTGCTCACCCCGGGCAAGGACGGCCGGATCGTCATCGACTTCGACGACGTGGTGCAGCGGACCGTGACCGTGGTCCGCGCGGGCACGGTCACCTGGCCTCCGCCACCGGTCGCCGTGTCGGCGGCCCCGCCCGCCACCGCGCCCCCGGCGGCGGCGCCCGCCGCGCCGGTGGGCGGGAGACCGCGCCGGCTCACCCCGGCCGGGCGCTTCGGCCTGATCGGCCTCGGCATGCTGGCGACCTTCCTGCTGGTCGCCTTCGCACCGGCCCAACTGGCCCAGAACTTCACGGTGTTCGCGCTGGCGGTGGTCATCGGCTACTACGTGATCGGCAAGGTCCACCACTCCCTGCACACCCCGCTGATGTCGGTGACCAACGCCATCTCGGGGATCGTGGTGATCGGCGCCCTCGTGCAGATCGGGCACGAGAGCACGCTCGTCACCGTGCTGTCCTTCGTGGCGATCCTGCTGACGAGCGTGAACATATTCGGAGGTTTCGCCGTCACCCGCCGCATGCTGTCCATGTTCTCGAGAGGCGAGTCCCGATGACGTCCATGACCGCTTCCCGCGCCGCCGACCTGGTGGCGGCCCTGCTGTTCGTCCTGAGCCTCGCCGGTCTGTCCCAGCACCGCACGTCACGCGCCGGTGTCGTGTACGGCATCGCGGGGATGGCCCTCGCCCTCGCGGCCACCGTCGCGGTCTCGGCGCGGAGCGTGTCCGCCGGGCCCGTCGCGCTGATCCTGCTCGCCATGGTGATCGGCGCCGCGATCGGCCTGTGGCGGGCGCGGCGCGTGGAGATGACGCAGATGCCCGAGCTGATCGCGGTGCTGCACAGCTTCGTCGGTCTGGCGGCCGTCCTGGTCGGCTGGAACAGCTATCTCGAGGTCGAGGCGCACGGCTCGCGGGGCCGGATCGCCGCCGACCTGATCGGCATCCACCACGCCGAGGTGTTCATCGGCGTCTTCATCGGCGCGGTCACCTTCACCGGCTCCGTGGTCGCGTACCTGAAGCTGTCCGCGCGGATCAAGTCCCGGCCGCTGGCGCTGCCCGGCAAGAACGCCCTCAATCTGGGTGCGCTGGCCCTGTTCGCGGTGCTGACCGTCTGGTTCACCGTCAGCCCGGGCCTGCCCCTGATGGTGGCCGTCACGGTCCTGGCGCTCGCCCTGGGGTGGCACCTGGTGGCCTCCATCGGCGGCGGCGACATGCCCGTCGTCGTCTCGATGCTCAACAGCTACTCCGGCTGGGCCGCGGCGGCGGCCGGCTTCCTGCTCGACAACAACCTGCTCATCGTCACCGGTGCGCTGGTCGGATCCTCGGGTGCGTATCTGAGCTACATCATGTGCCAGGCGATGAACCGTTCCTTCCTCTCCGTCATCGCGGGCGGCTTCGGCATCGAGGCTCCTGCCGGCGGTGCGCAGGAGCAGGGCGAGCACCGTGAGGTACGGGCGCCCGAGGCGGCGGAACTGCTCGCACGGGCGCGGTCCGTGGTGATCACCCCCGGTTACGGCATGGCCGTGGCGCAGGCCCAGCACCCGGTCGCGGAGCTGACCCGGCGGCTGCGCGAGCGCGGCGTCGAGGTGCGCTTCGGCGTCCACCCCGTCGCGGGGCGACTGCCCGGGCACATGAACGTGCTGCTGGCCGAGGCCAAGGTGCCGTACGACATCGTCCTGGAGATGGACGAGATCAACGACGACTTCGCGGACACCTCGGTCGTGCTGGTCATCGGCGCGAACGACACGGTCAATCCCTCGGCGACCGACGACCCCGCCAGTCCGATCGCGGGCATGCCCGTGCTGCGGGTCTGGGAGGCGGAGCAGGTCGTCGTGTTCAAGCGCTCGATGGCCTCCGGCTACGCGGGCGTGCAGAACCCGCTCTTCTTCCGGGACAACACCAGCATGCTCTTCGGCGACGCCAAACAGAGCGTCGAGGCGATCCTGGAGGCCCTCGGAACCGGGACCGGACGAGACACTCGGGCCGCCGCGCAGGGGGCGACGGCGGTGCGGTGACGGCGGTGCCGGGCCCGTGGGCGCCGAGCGGAGTCCTCGCTCCTGGTCCGTCTCGAAGTCCGTCTCGAACGCCTGGGCGACGGCGAGGCTGTCAGTAGGGGGCGTGCTCGGCCTCCGGCCAGTCGAGCCGCGGGCGGGGACTCCCTCAGGACCCGTCCAGCCACTGGGCGAGCGCGGCCGCCTCGCTGTGGTCCACGTCCTTGGTGGCCGTGAGCAGGGTCACCTTGTCCCGGGCCGCCAGGTCGCGCAGGCGCTCCAGCGCGGCCTCGTGGTCGGAATCCTCGAGTTCGGCGAAGTAGCGGCGCCGGAACTCGTCGTAGCGCTGTGGATCGTGGTGGTACCAGCGCCGCAGATCGGCCGACGGTGCGACGTCGCGCAGCCACGCGTCCAGACCGGCCTTCTCCTTGCTCACACCGCGGGGCCACAGCCGGTCGACGAGGACTCGCTTGCCGTCCCGGGGCGTGGGACTTTCGTAGATTCTGCGGTATCCGACCCGTGCCGTCATGATCCACCTTCCGGGGAGGACGCGGGGCAGCGACTTCCGTTCAAGTGAACCGCCGCGGGCGGGCCCAAACACGGGGGCGTGCGGTGACGGCGGCGTCAGTCGTGCACGTACGGCCAGCCGGCCAGTCCCTCGGCCCCGGGAGGCTGCGCGACGGCCTTGTCCACGGAGTCGTGGAAGGAGTAGACCGCGCCCAGCCCGCCGAGCGCGAAGACGTGCAGGAGCCGCCGGTCCGGACAGGCGATCCGCATCGACCCGTGATGGGTCCGGATGAGCTTGGTCACGGCCACGATCATGCCGAGGCCCATGGAGTCGATGAAGGGCGTGTCGCACAGGTCCAGTACGAAGTGCCGGTGGCCCTCGGCGAGACGCCGGCCCACCTCGGCCCGGACGAGCGGCGCGAAGGCGATGTCGATCTCGTCGTCCGCCCGGACGACCGTCCAGCCGTTCGCCACATGACAGCCGACCTGCCCGTACGGCCCTGCGACGCCCTGCTCACTCACGTTCCGGTTCTCCCTGCGACCATGCCCGATTTGCCCGTCTCATCCAGGAAACGCGGTGGGGCCTCGATGCCGCAAGAGCCCGGTTTTCAGATGGTGAGCGAGAGCCCCTGGGACACCCGTTCCGCGGTGGCGAGCAGCGTCGTCACGGCGTCGTCGAGGCAGGCCGTGCGGTTGATGTCCACCGAGATGCCGAGCGATCCGATGGTGTCGCCCCGGCGGACGGGGACCGCGACACAGGCGGTGCCCAGGCGGTACTCCTCCAGGTCGGTCACGGCCGGGCCGCGCGGGGCGGCGTCGAGGCTCCGCAGCAGCTGGGCGCGGTAGGTGATGGTGCGCGGGGTGAGGTCGTTCAGCGCGTGGCGGGACAGGTAGTCGGCGCGGGCCTCGGCGTCCAGCTCGCGCAGCACGCTCTTGCCGAGCGCCGTGGCGTGTCCCGCGTCCTCGAAACCGACCCAGAGATCCACCCGGGGCGCCTTCGGGCCGTCCACGATCTCCGCGACCCTGATCTCACCCTCCTCGTAGAGGGTCAGGTACGCCGCGGCCGACAGGCCGTCCCGCAGCTCGGTGAGCGTGGGGCGGACCCTGCTGAGCGCCGTCTGGTCGCGGCTTCCCGCGTGCAGCGCGCCCAGCCTCTCCCCCAGGACGAACGTGCCGTCCTCGAGTTTGCGCACATAACCGTCGTGGACCATGGTGCGCAGCAGGTGGTAGGTGGTGCCCAGGGCCAGACCCGTCTCGCGCGCCAGCTGCTTGGCCGGTACGCCGCTCTCGTGGGCGCCCACCGCTTCCATCAGGCGAAAGGCTCGCTGCACCGAGGAGATGAGCGTGGGGCCCTCCTGACCGCTCACTCCTCCACCCTGCGCCCCACCGGAGGGGTCCGGCAACCGGGCTACGCCTTGATGCCGACCCCGGCCCACAGGCTGACCTGGGCGTCGGTGGGGGCGTCGGGACCGGCGGGGAGGTCCGGTCGCCAGCGGTGACCGACGGTGACGCCGGGGGCGAGGAGGTCGAGCCCGTCGAAGAAGCGGGCGACGTCCTTCTGCGAGCGGAACCGCACCGGCGTGCCCCCGCCGGTGTAGATGTCGGTGACCTTCTCCCAGGTGGGCGGGTCGAAGTCGGGCGTGCAGTGGCTCAGCGCGAGCGCGCTGCCCGCCGGGAGGGCCGCCATCAGCCGCTCGACGATGCCGTACGGGTCGGCGGCGTCGGTGATGAAGTGCATCAGCGCGTTCAGCGACAGGGCGACCGGCCGGGACAGGTCCAGCACCTCGGCCAGTTCGGGCGCGTTCAGCAGGGCGTCGGGGTCGTTGACGTCGGCCTCGATGTAGGTGGTGCGGCCCTGCGGGGTGCTGCGCATGAGGCGCTCGGCGTACTTCAGGACGAGCGGGTCGTTGTCAGCGTAGACCACCCGGGCCTCGGGGACCACGGACTGTGCCACCTGGTGCACGTTCGGCTCGGTGGGGATGCCCGTGCCGATGTCCAGCCACTGCCGGATGCCGTGCTCCTGTGCCAGTACCCGAGTGGCGCGGTGCATGAAGGCGCGGTTCTCGCGGGCACAGGTGAAGATGCCCGGGTAGGCCTCGGCGACCGCTTCGGCCGCCTGCTTGTCGACCGGGAAGTGGTCCTTGCCGCCGAGGTAGAAGTCGTACATGCGGGCCGAGTGCGGCCTGCTGGTGTCCAGGCCCCGCGCGCCCTGGGTGCTGCTCATTCCGTTCCCTTCCTGCGGCCGGCCGTCAGGTGGTCGGCCATGCCCTGCTTGACTCCTCGGACGAACGCGCCGATCTCCTCGCGCGTGTAGATGAGTGCGGGGCCGGCCGGGTCCGTCGACTGACGCACGGCGATGCGTCCGTCGGCGAGTTGCTTGGTCTCCACGCACTGGCCTCCGTTGGGGCCGCTCCACGGGCGCTCCCAGCCGCTTTCGCCGAGGTCGCGGGCGGGCATCCCGTTGTAGACGGGGACGTCGGTGGTGCTCATGAGTACTCCTTGCGCATACGGTTCAGGAGTGCCGTGCTGGCCCGGGTGGAGGTGAGCAGCGACATCCTGTTGTGCGCCTCCAGGTGCGCGACGACGTCGGCCCGTTCGTCCAGGTACATCGACGCGGAGAGGATCTCGCTGTAGACGACGTCGGGCAGCTCCGGCTCCTCGAACCGGAAGTAGGTGAAGGGGGCGCAGGCCCCGACGTGGGCGCCGACGGCGAAGGGCAGGATGTCGATGCTGACGTGCTCCAGCTCGGACGCCTCCAGGAGCCGGTCGATCTGCTCGCGCATCACTTCCGGACCGCCGACGACCCGGTGCAGGACCGCTTCCTCCATGACCACCCAGAGGGTGGGCGCGTTCTCCCGCTCCAGCAGGCTCTGCCGGCGCAGCCGCAGGCCGACGCGGCGCTCCAACTCCTCGTCGGAGCCGTTCGGAAAGCCCCCGCCCAGGACGCCGCGGGCGTAGGCGGGGGTCTGGAGCAGCCCGGTGACGTAGTGGGGTTCGTAGGTGCGCAGCGTGCCGGCGCCGGTCTCCAGACTCACGTACGCGGTGAACCAGTTGGGCAGCACGTCGCGGTAGGCGTGCCACCAGCCCGGTTTGTTGGCCTGCTCGGCGAGCGCGACGAACTCGTCGATCTCCTGCTGTCCGGTGCCGTAGGTCTGCAGGAGCTTCTCGACGTACAGGGGTTTGAGGGCGACTTCGGCCTTCTCCAGCCGGCGGATCGTCAGGGGTGTCACCCGCAGTGCCTTGGCGGCGTCGGCCAGTGAGGCACCCGCGCTCTGCCGCATGTCATGGAGCCGGCGCCCCAGGATCATGCGCAGCACCGTCGGGGCGCTGGTGCCCGCGCCGGACCGAGCTTCACTCACGCCCCACCTCCTGATGGGCTGTCACCGGCGCCATTGTGACAGCGACTTGATGACGACACCAGACTGAACGGGTCTTCCTGAAATTATCAGGGATCCGGTTGCAGGCTGAACTCGTCGGCGAGCATAGTTGCGGTCGTGAGCATCGCGCCCGTCCTCACTGGAAGGCGATCACCGTGACCCCCCACACGAGCCCTTCACCCGGACTGTTACCACCGGCGCGCCCCGACCTGGAACACTGGTTCGACCTTCCCTCGCTCCGAATCAGCGTGCGGACGGCGCGCGACACGGTCCGCCGGCAGCTTCGCGCCTGGCGGCTTCCCGGCGACGTGTGCACCGACGCGGTACTGCTCGTCTCGGAACTGGCGACCAACGCCGTGCTCCACTCCGGCAGCGACCGCATGCTGTGCGGCCTGTCGCTGACCTCGCACGAGCAGCTGCGGATCGAGATGCACGACGACGGGCGGACCTCGGCCGGCCCGGCCGGTTGCGGCTCCGGCCCGCAGGACGAGAGCGGCCGGGGGCTGTTGATCGTGCAGCAGCTGGCCGACTCGTGGGGGACGGCCCGTTCCGACCGCACCGGGGGCCACATCGTCTGGGCGGTTCTGCGGGTCGGACTCTGACCCCGCCGGGGCACCCCGCCTCTGAGTACGAGCTGAGTATGCGCGCTCATGTCCCGGCGCGTGGCGAGGACCACACTCCGAGGCATGACGAACCTTCCGCCCCCGGCCGAGGAGCTGCGGTTCCTGGACGCCGAGTTGCGGCAACTCGACCTGCGCCGCGCCGCCCTGCTGCGGCGCCGTGCGTGGCTGGTCCACACGCTGCAGGCGGCCGCCGCGCGGCAGCCCGCCCCCGGCCCCGGGACCGCGCCGGCGGGACCGCCCGCCGGCACCGGTGCCGGCGCACGCCGCCCGGAGGCGACCGCGCCCGGCGTGCAGAACGTGCTGCTGGTGCTCGGTGGCGTACTGCTGACGATCGCGGCGATCGCGTTCACCCTCGTCAGCTGGGGTCACCTGGGGATCGCGGGACGCGCTCTGGTGCTCGGTGCGCTGACCGTGGGGGCACTCGGTGTGCCGGTGGCCCTGCTGCGACGCGGGCTGAGGTCGACGGCCGAGGCCGTGGCGGCTCTCGGGACCGCCCTGACCGTCCTCGACGCCTACGCGCTCCACGAGGTGACGTTCCCCGGCACGGACGGTGTCGGGTACACGGCCACCGCGTCCGCCGTCCTCGCGGCGCTGTGGGCCGTGTACGGCGTTCGCCTCCGGCTCCGGCACCCCCTCCCGCTCGCCGTGGCGACCGCCCATCTGCCCCTGCTGCTGTGGGCGATCGCCGTCGGAGCGGGTCCGTACACGCTCACGGCGGTGGCGCTGGCGACCGCCGCCGGCGGCACCGCTGTCGCGCTGCGCGCCGCGCCGCTGCCGGTGCGGATCGTCGCCGTCACCGGCGCACTGGGTACGGGCGCCGCCGGTGTGCTGTCGGCGGGGTGGCTCTGCTGGAGCGCGTCCGGCCCGGGCCCGGCCGCTCGGGCGGCGGCGCTCCTGCTCGTGGCGGCGGCGCTCGCGCTGGTGGCCGGCCGCTTCGTTCCCCGGCCGGAGATCTCCATGGGCGCCGCCTTCGCGGCCGGCCTGTGCGTGGTCGCCGGGGCCGGTGGGGTGCTGCGGGTGACGGTGCCCGGCGACTGGACGGTGCCGGGGTGCCTGGGCTGCGCGATCGCCCTGCTGGCGGCGGAGCTGACGCCGCTCCACCGGCCCTTGCGGCAGGGGCTGGTGCGCGCCTCGGTGGCGGTTCAGGGCTTCGCGGTGCTGTGGACGCTCCCCCTGGTCGCCGGGTGCGTCCTCGGTCCGGCGGTCCGGGGTGCGCGGCCCTGGTCCGGTACGCCGCAGGATTTCCGGGACGCCGTGTTCGCGGGCCTGCCCCGGCCGCCGTACGCGGGCACCGCGCCGCTGGTCCTCGCCGTGGTGGCCGCGGTGCTGGTGGTGGCCGGACGCCGCACGGCACGGCGCCCGGCGGTCACGGTGGTGGCGATGGTCCTCGGCTGGGCGGCCGTCCTCGTCCTCCCGGTGGTGCTGCGACTGCCCTACGCGGCCGGTCTGGTGGCGCATGCGGTCGTGGTCGCGGCGGCCCTGTTCTTCGCGGCGTGGTCCGGCCGCGCGGACAAGCGGCTGTCGCCGCCGTCCCTGACGGCCCTCCTGCTGGCGCTCGTCACCTCGGTCGGCCTCGCCCTCGTCTCGCTGGCCTCCGAGCCCGCGACGATCGCCGTACTCGTGACGCTGACGGTCCTGTTCGCCGCCGCCGGGCTCCGCCCGGGGCCCGCGCCCTTCACGGCGCCCGCCGCCCTCTGCCACGCCACGGCCCTCGCCTGCGCGATCGGTGCGTCCGCGGGCTGGCCGCCGCACCACACGGCGCTGCTGGTCCTCGCCGTGCCCGCCGTCGCCGCCCTGATCGCGTCGCGGACGGGTGGGGCGCGCGTCACCGTACCGGTCGAGGCGGCGGGTGCGGCCGCGGGGCTGCTGGCGCTCGCGCTCGCCGCGCCGGAGCCGCCGATGCTGGCCCTGGTGCTCTCCCTCTGCGGTGCCGTCGCGGCGGCCACCGCGCTGCGCCCGGAGCGGCGGGCGGCCGGTTGGGCGGCGGCAGCGCTGTTCCTGCTGGCCACCTGGGTGCGCCTGGCGGCCTGGGACGTCGCCGCTCCGGAGGCCTACACCCTGCCGGTGACCGGACCCGTGCTGGTCGTCGGGCTTCTGCGCAGACGTCGTGATGCCGCGGTGTCGTCGTGGACGGCGTACGGCTCCGGGCTGGCCGTCACCCTGGTGCCGAGTCTGCTCGCCGCCTGGGACGACCGGCACTGGCTGCGTCCGCTGGCACTCGGCGTCGCCGCGCTCGTGGTGACGCTGGCGGGCGCCCGGCACCGGCTCCAGGCGCCACTGGTCCTCGGCCCGGCCGTGCTCGCGCTGGTGGCGCTGCACGAACTGGCCCCGTACCTCACCCAGGTCGTCGGCGCGCTCCCCCGCTGGGCTCCTCCCGCCCTCGCCGGTCTCGTGCTGCTGGTCCTCGGCGCCACCTACGAGCAACGGCTGCGGGACGCCCGGCGCCTGAGGGAGGCACTGGGGCGGCTCGGCTAGGGCCTGTTGGGCGGATCAGGTCGCAGGGCCGCCATGTGCACGAGCGAGGGGGCCTGGTGTCCAACCCGTGCAGCTTTGCGGTCGGGGTCATGGAACCCGGACGAGGCCACCCATCTTGCCGTGGGCCGCTGATCGACTTCGTGGTAACACGAAGTGATCCATTTCGAAAGGGCCGACTCATGGGTATCTTCAGCCGCCGCCAGACCGCCACCGTCGAGCAGCCGTCGGCCGCCGGGCAGGACCCGTTCGCCGCGCGGTCCGCGACGGCGGTCGCCACGCCCGACCCGGCCCTTCGCGCGCTGACGGGGCGATGGACCATCGACCGCCCGCACAGCCGGATCGGATTCTCCGTGCGGCACGCGATGGTCACCACGGTCCGCGGGGCGTTCACCGACTACGACAGCACGCTCCACTTCGACGGAGCCCGCCCCTCCGAGTCCCGGGCCGACCTCGTCATCCGGGTGGCCAGCGTCGACACCGGCGTGGAACAACGGGACGCCCACCTCGTCGGCAAGGACTTCTTCGACGCGCGGCGCCACCCGGAGATGATCTTCCGCTCCACCTCCACCACCCAGGAGTCCGCGGAGAGCTTCCGCATGACGGGGGACCTGACCATCCGGGGCACGACCCGCCCCGTCGAGCTCCAACTGGACTACCTCGGCTCGGTCGTGGACCCGTTCGGCTACGAGCGGGCGGGTTTCGACGGCACCACCACCATCGACCGCAGGGACTGGGGCCTGGTCTACAACCAGCGGCTCGAGGCGGGCGGCAGCATGGTGAGCGAGAAGGTCCGCCTGCAGTTCGACATCTCCGCGATCCGCTCCTCCTGAACCCTACGGCCGGGGCACGGCGCACGGGCGCAGGACCATGAGCGAGTCCTCCGGAGCCGCGACCATGGCGAAGGGGAACCGGTCGAGTTCGAGGCAGAGGGCGACATCGTCGGGGTGGACGCCCTGACGCACGCCCTGCGCCAGCTCGGTGGCGGCGCGCGACTCGGCGGCACGGCCGAGGAACCCGGCGGCGTCCGCACCGTGCCCGGTGGCCCGGCGCGCGATGTACTGGGCACACGCCAGGTCCTCGTCGGCCCGGCCGTCCTCGCCGGTGACCACGAACGTGACGCGCTCGGCGGCGCGTGCCCGCAGCACCCGGGCCGTCGCCTCCGCGACCACGAAACCGGCGCACAGCACCAGCGACGCGTCCCTGACCGCCAGGGCACCGACGGTCCCCGCCGTGGTCTTCTGCACGACGGTCCGTCCCGCGAGGTCGGCGGAGCGCAACAGGCCCGGCGAGTTGACCAGGTCGAAACCGGGCGTGAGCGGCCCGTCCTTGAGCGCGACCCGGTCCGGGTCGCGCTCCTTGAGGGCCAGGGCCTCGTCCAGAGACTCGGCGAGAACGATCTTTTCCGCCCCTCGGGCGAAAGCCCACGCGGCCACGGTGAACGCGCGCATGACGTCGACGACGACCGCCACGGCCGGGGCCTCGACCACCTCGGGTATGCCAACGAAACGAGTGTCCATTCCGGTCATGATCGCGCATGCCCGGCAGCACTGTCACCGGGTACGGCTCGCCGGGTCGTGGTCCGTCACCGCCGCGGTGAACCGCTCCGCGAGGGCGGCGGCAGCGGCACGCAGTTCCTTTCCGCCCTCGATGCGGAAGGCGAAGGGCACCCCCGCCAGCCACTCCTGCGCGTACATGTCCGGGTTGCGGGTGCTGCCGAGAAGGACGCAGCCGTCTCCCAGCGGTTCGAGCCGTCCCATGGGCGGGCGGATCCAGGGGGCGACCTCGGCCGGCGGGACGTCGAAGACCACACGGGTGGCGAACTCCCATCCGGTGCCCAGGTTCTCCTCCAGCACCGCCACCGGGTCGAAGTCCACCGGCGCGTCGAATCCGCGGCCGGTGCCGTGGACCTCGCCGATCCGGTCGACCCGGTAGGTGCGGACGGCGTCGGCGCGGTGGGAGTGGCACAGCAGGTACCAGCGCCCGTGGCGGACGACGAGGGACCAGGGATCCGCCTCCTCCTCCCAAGCGTTGCCGGCCTCGCTGCGGTAGGCGAGCCGCACGCGGCGCCGGTGCGCGACGGCCTCGACGAGGGAACTGGTCACGGCCGGATCGGGGTGGGCCGCCAACGGGTCGGGGGCGGCGGCCGCGTACTCCCGCAGCAGTGCCGCCTGCCGGCCGACGCTCTCCGGCAGCGCCTTGACGACCTTGCCCAGTGCGGTTCCGACGAGGTCGTCGGCGTCGGCCACGGCAGGCCGGCCGCCGAGTGCCGCCATGACCAGGCCGAGGGCCTCGGCCTGCGTGAAGTGCACGGGCGGCAGTCTCGTCCCGCGTCCCAGTCGGTATCCGCCGTGCGGTCCGCGGGCCGACTCCACGGGGATGCCCGCCTCCTTGAGGATCCCCACGTACCGGCGCGCCGCTCGCTCGGTCACGCCCAGCCGCACGGCGAGTTCGTCGGCCGTCGTGGTGGGGCGGGTCCGGAGGATCTCCAGGGCGCGCAGCGCTCGCGCGGTGGGGCCGGGGTCGTTGGGCACGGGAGCAGGGTAGTCGGCGCGGCGCGGGCGCGGCGGTGGTCCGGCGACGGTGGTGGGTGGCCCGTAGCCGGTGGCGGTGGCCCGTAGCCGGTGGCGGTGGCCCGTAGGCGGTGGCCGGTCGTCGGTGGCCGGTCGTCGGTGGCCGGTGGTCGGTGGTCGGTGGTCGGTGGTCGGTGGTCGGTGAAGCAAACCGGCAGTGGATCGTCCGGATCTCCTCCTACCGTGGGGCCACGCAGACGAAGGGAACCGATCATGGACATCGTGCTCATCGGCGGCCTGTGGCTGAACGGATCCGTGTGGGAGGGCGTCGCGTCCACACTGGAGTCGCTCGGCCACCGTCCGGTGCCGCTCACGCTCCCGGGGCAGGGAGACGGCGCGGCGACCGCCACGCTGGACGATCAGGTGACCGCGGTGCTGGCCGCGGTGGACGCCGCGCCCGGCAGGCCCATGGTGGTGGGGCACTCCGCGGCCTGCGCGCTGGCCTGGCTGGCGGCCGACCGGCGGCCGGAGCGGCTGGCCAAGGTCGCGCTCATCGGAGGCATCCCGACCCCCGACGGCCGGGCTTACGCGGACTTCTTCGAGATCAGGGACGGCGTGATGCCCTTTCCGGGCTGGGAGCCCTTCCAGGGGCCCGATGCCGCCGACCTCGACGAGACGGCGCGGCACGAGTTGGCGGCGGGCGCGATCCCGGTGCCCGAGGCCGTGGCCCGGGGCGTGGTGCGACTGTCCGACGAGCGCCGCTACGAAGTGCCGGTCGTGGTCGTGTGCCCCGAGTTCACGCCCGCGCAGGCGCGGGAGTGGATCGGCGCGGGCGACGTTCCGGAACTCGCCCGGGCCAAGCACGTCGACTTCGCGGACATCGACTCGGGCCACTGGCCCATGATCACCAAGCCTGCCGAGCTGGCCCGGATCCTGGCCGCGGCGGCCGAGGAGAACTGACGGTCGCCACGCCCCGGTGGGCCAGGGTCCGGGCTCAGTGGAGGCAGAGGCAGAACGGATGACCGGCCGGGTCCGCGTAGACCCGCCAGTTGGCGCCCGGGCGGAGCTGGTCGGTCCGCTCCAGGACGGTCGCACCGAGTGCGAGGGCCCGCTTCTCCTCGCCTTCGAGGTCGTCGACGTCGAAGTCCAGATGGAGCTGCTGGGGGTGGTCCTGACCGGGCCATTCGGGCGCCCGGTAGCCGTCCACCCGCTGGAAGGCCAGCGGCGTCCCCTCGAAGCCGTGCACCTCCAGCCAGTCGGAGTCGTCCGGATCCGCGACCACCCGCCCGCCGAGCAGCTCCGCGTAGAACGACGCGAGCCGTACCGGGTCCGCGCAGTCCAGCGCGACCGCCTGCAGCTTTCGAATCACGTCCGACACTCCTCGCTCTTCGGGCCCTCTCGTTACGCCCTTGTACCGGAACGTCCTACCCGGGGCGGCGGCGGGCATGCGCGACGCCGGGCCGCACCGGATCCTTCTTCTCCCCCTTCATGCACTTGGTGTTGCACGCACTGCGTGCATAATGGGTGCAAGGGCATGTCGAGGAGCCGTCGAAGAACCGGGGAGAGGACACCTGCCGTGAGTGACGCACTGGATCCCGAGGTACTGGACGCAGCCGTCGAGAACGTCCACCGCGCCGGAATGCCGGGCCTGTTCGCCGAGGTGCGGGACGGCGACCAGGTCTGGCGGGGCGCCGCCGGGGTCGCCGACGTCGACACCGGCCGCCCGGTCACCGCCGACCTGCGCCACCGGGTCGGCAGCATCACGAAGACCTTCACCGCCGCCGCGGTCCTGCAGCAGGTCGAGCAGGGGCGGATCGGTCTCGACGCGCCGATCGGCCGCTACCTTCCGGGGCTTCTTCCCGACGGACGCGGCGAGGCCGTCACGGTCCGCATGCTGATGAACCACACCAGTGGTCTCGCCGAGTACCTGCCCCACGCCTACTCGTCCCTCGAGGCGTTCCCCGCCCTCGCGGACACCAGGCCGCAGAGCCTGGACGACCACCGCTTCACCCGGTTCGACCCCGCCGAGCTGATCGCACTCGGCGTCGCCGCACCCGCCGTCGGCCCCCCGGGCGGCACTCCGGGCCTGTACTCGAACACCAACTACCTGATCCTGGGCAAGCTCCTGGAAGAGGTGACCGGCACCAGCGCCGAGCGCTGCATCACCCGGAACGTCATCGAGCGCGCCGGACTCCGGGACACCGAGCTGCCCACCGGGCCCTACCTGGGCGAGCCGCACTCGCGCCTCTACGAGTCCTGGTTCGGCATGATCGACCCACCGCGCGACTACAGCGTGTACGACATGTCGTGGGTGGGGCCGTCGGCGTCGCTGATCTCCACCGTCTCGGACCTCAACCGCTTCTTCGGGATGCTGCTGGCCGGCGAGATCGTGAGCCCGTCGTCGCTGGCGCAGATGCGGCGTACCGTGCCGGTGGTCTCCCAGGAAGGGCGGACCATCGAGTACGGCCTCGGCCTGCACCCGACACATGCACCCGGTCAGGACACCTTCTGGGGCCACGGCGGCACGGCCTGGGGCGCCGGGGCGCTGGCCGCGATCAGCGCCGACGGCAGGCGCCGCGTGGCCGTCGCGGTGAACCTCCAGAGGTGGAACGCGCTCGACTCGGCGGGCAGGCCGCGGCCCCATCCCATCGACGACGCGCTCGCGGACTTCCACCGCGTGGCGATGTACGGCTGACCAAGGCGCGCCGACCCGAGGCGTCAGCCCGTGCGCAGGACCCGCAGGCGGCCGGGGTCAGCCGGATCCCGGTCCACGACCTGCACCGGCGCCCAGGCCCACTGCCACACGCCGATGTCGGGCGTCCGGGAGAACCGGATCCGCCCCCGGGTGCCCTCCACCGAGACGCTCGCCCAGGATTCGGGGGTCCACGCCCGGTCCGGGCCGTGCGAGCGCAGCATGTCGGCGAGGACCGTCACCGTGTCGTATCCCTCGAAGGCGACGAAGGAGGGCGCTTCGGCCAGCCGCTCGCGCAGCGCCGTTGCGACCCGTTCACCGAGCGGGCCCAGGCGTTCGGGCAGGTAGCGCAGGAAGGGAACCGCGGCGCCGTCCGTGCCCAGCGCCGTCGCCCATCCGGTGAACTCCGGCTGCCCGGCCGGGGCACCGATCGTGATCCCGGCCAGGCGCCGGTCCCGGCGCACGGAGCGGACGATCGACACGGCCGGCTCGGGGTGACCGACCAGGAGGAGGAGGGCGGTCGCGTGCAGGTCGGCGAGCGTGTCGCACACCGACGCGGCGGTCGAGCCGCGCACGTCGACGTCGAGGACGGTGCCGTCGTGCGGCGCGAGGTGGTCCCGCAGGATGCGGGCGCCGCACGCCCAGTAGACGCTGCTCGGGTCGATGGCCACGGCGATGCGGCGGGGGCCCGCGGCGAGGAGGTGGTCCGCGTAGATCCGCCAGCCGTGGGACTGCGCCGGGGCGAGCCGTGCGACCCACGGCGTCGGCTGTTCGGTGAGCGCGTCGAGCACGGCCGAGGCGCACAGGAACGGCACGCCCAGGGCATCGGCCCTGGCGGCGGCGGCACGCGCGACGACGCTGTGGTACTCCCCCGCCACGGCGGCCACGCCCAGCCCGGCGAGTTCCTCCACGGCCGCCGCGGCCCGGTGGGGATCGGCCGCGGTGTCCCGCACCACCAGCGCCACTGGCCTGCCCATGATGCCACCGGCCTCATTGACTTCGCGTACGGCCAGTTCCATCCCGGCGAGCAGGTGCCGGCCCGCCTCGTCCCAGCCCGGCCGGGTCAGCGGCACGAGCGCACCGATCCGGACGTGCCCGTTCGTCTCGTCCCGCCCCGGCAGAGTCTCTTGGGTGACCATGCCGGCCATTGCATCCACCCCCGCCGCCGCCGGCAACCGATTATGCGTTCCGCGAGCCCCTGATCAGGTTGCCGCTACGCCGCTGCTTCCGGAGGTCCACCGGAGGCTTCGGCGAAGTCGGTTCGGTCGGCGGGGAGTTGTGGCAGTATCCGCTGTCATGTCGCCGCTTGGCACGTCCCTGCCCGCCCCGTGGTCGCACCGGGCCGGTCGTCGTCTGTTCGTGGTGTTGCTCGTGCTGCTCCTGGCGGTGGGCATGCCGGCGGGTGAGTCCGGTGCGGCAGCCGGGGCCGGCGGGTCCGCGGCGACGCCCGATCGCGCCCGCTACGACGTGGACCTGCGCTCCGACACCGACGGCGGCCACTGGACGGGGCGGCAGCGAGTCTCCTTCCGCAACGCGTCCGAACGGCCGCTGCGCGAGGTGTACCTGCGCCTGTGGGGCAACGGCGAGGACGGGTGCGGCACACCCGGTGCGCCCTCGCCCGTCGTCGTGTCGGGGCTGCGCGGCGGGACGGCGGACCCGCTCACGGTGAACTGCACGGCTCTGCGCATCGCCCTGCCGAAGCCCCTCGCGCACGGGGAGCGGGCGTCCGTGGCCTTCGACGTCTCCATCACGGTGCCCGACCGCAACGCCCGCTTCGGCCGCGAGGGCGCCTTCCGCTTCCTCGGCAACGCCCTGCCGGTGCTCGCCGTGCACGACGCCGAGGGGTGGCACCTCGACCCGTACGTGGCCGTCGGCGAGAGCTTCTACGCCCTCGCCGGTGACTTCAGGGTCCGCCTCGACCACCCGTCGGACATGGCGGTGCCCGCGACGGGCCGCACCAGGACCCGCCCGGGGGCCCCGGGACGTTCGGTGACCCTCAGCCTCGCGGAGCGCGTGCGGGACTTCGCCTGGGCCGCGGGACCGTTCCGCACGGCGGCCCGGACCACGCCCGGGGGTGTGCGCGTGAAGTCGTTCTGGGCGCCCGGCACACCCGCCGCGGGCGTCCGCCTCGCCCGCGCGGAAGCCGTCGCCGCCGTCGACCGGTTCGGCCGCGAGTTCGGCCGCTATCCGTACGGCGAGGTCGATCTCGTGATGACCAGCGGGTTCGGTGGCGGTATGGAGTATCCCGGCCTCGTCCTGCTCGGCACCACCGAGGAGGGCAACGCCGTCGTCCACGAGCTGGCGCACCAGTGGTGGTACGGCATCGTCGGCAACGACGAGTACGCCTCGCCGTGGCTGGACGAGAGCTTCGCCCAGTACGCCAACTTCCGCTTCTACGGCCTGGAGACCCGCGACTGCTGGTCGGACGTCTACTGGCCCGACGACGGCACCGAGCTGACCGCCTCCATGGACTACTGGTCGCGGCACCGCGGCGAGTACCACCTCGTCTACACGGCCGGGCCCTGCGCCCTGGCCGACCTGGAACGCACCCTCGGCGCCGACGCCATGGCCCGGCTCCTCAAGCGCTACGCCCGGGACCACTGGTACGGCGTCTCCACCACCGAGGACTTCAAGCGGGCGGCCCAGTCCATGACGGACGAGGACCTCGGCCCCTTCTGGGAGAGCCACCGCATCCGGTGACGGGGCCTCAGGTGACGTCCAGGTCGGCGTACAGCATGTCGTGGTCCGAGTGCGCCGTACGGACCACGCGGTGCTCGCGCGGGGCGATGCCGCGCAGGAAGACGTAGTCGAACTTGCTCTGCCAGTCCGTGGTCGGCTCGCAGGTTCCGCCGGGCGCGGGGTGGCACTGCGGGTCGGTGTCGGTGGCCAGGGACCACATGGGGTCGAGCTCGGAGGCT
Source organism: Streptomyces rubrogriseus (assembly GCF_027947575.1). NCBI lineage: Bacteria > Bacillati > Actinomycetota > Actinomycetes > Kitasatosporales > Streptomycetaceae > Streptomyces > Streptomyces rubrogriseus. Next base: position 4,750,541 of record NZ_CP116256.1, read on the forward strand.
TCCGGTACGGCGTTGAAGTCGCCGACGACTATGGCGTGTTGGTGCCGGGCGACTTCCCTGGCGAGTACGCGGACCTGGTCCGTCCTGAACTCCTCCTGACGGCGCTGGGCGAGGTGTGTGTTGAACACGCGGACGGACCGGCCGCCCACCTCGGTGGTGACCGCGAGGTATCCGCGGTCCTCGGAGCCGCCGTCGGGGTACTCGACGTTGACCGCGTCCGTGATCGGCGCCGCCGAGAGGATGGCCTGGCCGAAGCCCCCGGGGTTCCACGGCGCTCCCCCGCAACGGCCCCAGTTCTGCAGGACCGATCCGTGTGCGACGTGGTAGACGAGCCCGTGGAAGGCCTCCAGGTAGTCCCGGATCCGGTCGACGTCACGTGCGCAGGCTTCCTGCATGCCGATGACCTGGGGCGCGTGCGCGGCTATCTCCGCGGCCCGGTCGAGGTTGCTCGCGTCGCAGGGGTTGCACAGGTTCCACGTCATGACCCGGTCGGGTACGACGTCCTTGACGGCTTCGGCGGGCAGCGACCTGCCGGACAGGGCACCGCCGGGGGCACTGGGCCCCACCAGTGCCACGCAGGCCAGCGCCACCGCGCAGACCAGCAATCGCGAGCCGCCCCATTTGAGCACCGCCGCCTCCTCGGTGTGGACACACATGGCAACCGCCGTTCCCACGGACGAGGTTATGGCACCGCGGGACAGGCCCCGGCACCGCCCGGCGCCCGCCTCGTCCGGAGCCCCGGGAGCGGCCGACACCACGCCCGAGCCCTGAGCCACAACCACGGGTTGGGCAGCCCTATGCTCGCCCCCATGGATACCGAGGCGGTGCGATCGTTCGTCCGCGCGGCCGAGCTGGGGCAGCTGCGGCACGCGGCCGACGAACTCGGCGTGACGCAGCAGGCCGTCTCGAAACGGATCACGGCCCTGGAGCGCTCACTGGACGTCCGGTTGTTCACCCGCACCCCCCGAGGGGTCGAGCTGACGCTGGACGGGCAGGCCTTCCTGCCGCACGCCCGGAACATCGTCGCGAACGTCGACCGCGCCGTCACCGCGATCCGGCGAGGGTCGCGGGCGCTGCGGATCGACGTCCTCGGCCTGCGGTCCGCGCAGGCCGTCGTCCTGCACGACTACTGGCGCTCACATCCCGGAACCGCACTCGACGTGGTGACGCTCAAGGTCGACGACCCGCGTCTCGCGGTGGCCGCCGTGCGGGCGGGCGACGTCGACGCCTCGTTCCGCTCGGTCACCGACCCGGCCGCGCTGCCGCCCGAGGTGCGGATGATCCACGCGTTCCACTCCCCGCTGGAACTCGTCGTCGGTCCGAGACACCCGCTCGCCTCCGCGCGCACCGTGACACCGGCCCGGCTGCGCGGGCACCGGATCTGGGTGCCCGGTATCGCGCCGGGCAGCGAATGGGCGGAGTTCTACGAGCAGCTCACCGCCGAGTTCGGCCTCCGGGTGGACGCCGCGGGCCCCAACTTCGGCAACGAGGTACTCCTCGACATCCTCGCCGACTCCGACGACGTGGCCACCCTCGTGGGCTCGCGCGACCGGTACGTCTGGCCGACCGGCCACGATCTGCGCCGCATCCCGATCGCGGGTCCGACGCTCGCCTACCCGCTCTCGCTCCTCCTCCCCCGGGACAATCCGCACCCGGGGCTCCGGGCGGTCGTCAACCACTTCGCGAACCTGGCTCCGCTGCCCGAGGACACCTGGCTGCCCTCCTGGGCGACGGACCGGCCGGAGTAGAGCCCGCCGGCCCACCGGCCGAAGGCCCGCGGCACCGGCACGATCCGGCCGGGCCCGTGCTACTGGCCCACGATCGCCTCGACGATGCGCATCAGCCGCTCCCCGGCCCGGTCGATGCTTCCGTTCTGCGTGCTGACCTGCGCCCCTTCGAGGACGAAGGTGATCTGGGCCGCGACCTGTTCGGGGTCGGACATCCCCGCCTCGGCACACATGCCGACCAGCCTGCGGGTCTGGCGGGCCTTGTGCTCCTCGACCACCCTTCGCGCGGGGTGGGAGCGGTCGGGCAGCTCGGCGAGGGAGTTGATGAAGGGGCAGCCCCGGTGCGAGAGCCCCGGCAGCCCGTCGGCGATGAAGCGGGCGAGGCCCAGGATCTGCTCCCGGGGCCGGCCGGGATGTTCGGCCTCGACGCGGTCGAAGGCCGCCTGGTACTCGGCGGCCAGGATCCGCAGCCATTCGGCGACCAGTGCGTCCTTGGTCTCGAAGTGCCGGTAGATCGCCATCTTGGTGGTCTCGGCCCGCTTGGCGATCGCCTGGACCCCCACGCGCCGGATGCCCTCGCTCTGGAAGAGCTCCTCGGCCGCGTCGAGGATGCGCTCGCGGGGCGGCAGCTTCGCCACTCTGCCCGGCCTGGCGGCGGTCGATGTCATGCCTGCTCCGTGGTGTCCGGTGTTCCGGTCGATGGGGGCCCTTCGCTCCTCTGTTACGGTACCAGCCTGTCCCACTCGATACCGATCGGTATCGAGTGGGACTCAGAGGTATCTTCCGACGTCCCTAGGAGTGACAGTGAAAGTGTCCGAGTACGTGCGCCACGACGCGGTGGGGCTCGCGGAACTGGTGGCCAAGGGCGAGGTGACCGCCGCCGAGGTGGAGGCCGCCGCACACGAGGCGGTGCGGCGGGTCAACCCGCGGATCAACGCCGTCGTGGAGACCTGGCCGGCCGACGACCGGCCCGCCCCGGGCAGCACGCCGCTGGCCGGCGCGCCCTTCCTGATCAAGGACTTCGGGGTCGCCATGGCGGGCCGGCGCACGGAGTTGGGCAGCCGACTCGCGGCCGGGCACGTCTCCCGTTCCGACTCCTTCCTGATGCGCCGCTTCCGCCGCGCGGGCCTCGTGACCCTCGGGCGCACCGCGACACCGGAGCTGGCCTACAGCATCACCACGGAGCCGGTGCTGTACGGCCCGACCCGCAATCCGTGGGACCCCCGGCGCGGCGCCGGGGGATCCAGCGGTGGCGCGGCCGCGGCCGTGGCGGCCGGAGCGGTCCCCCTCGCCCACGCGACCGATGCCGCCGGATCGCTGCGCATCCCCGCCGCGTACAACGGCCTCTTCGGGCTGAAGCCCACCCGCGGCCGGGTCTCCATGGGCCCCGCTCTCGACGAGGGATTCAACGGCCTGGCCGTCCAGGGCGGTGTCAGCCGCACCGTACGGGACAGCGCGGCGCTGCTCGACCTGATACGCGGCCCGGAGCCGGGCGACCCCTACTTCGCCGAGCAGCCGTCCCGCTCCTACGCGGAGGAAGTCACGCGCCCGCCGGGCTCGCTGCGGATCGGGGTCCTGGCGCGGGCCTGGGGCGGGCGCCCCACCGCCGCCCCGGTGGCCGAGGCGCTGGAGCGCACCGTGCGGCTGCTCGAATCCCTCGGGCACCGCACGGAGGAGGTCGCGGTCGGCCTCGGCGCCGACTGGGAGGAGTTCGTGCTGGCCAACGCCCGTCTGTCGACCGCGAACATCGCGGCCTCGGTCGACGACCTGTCGGCGGCGCTGGGCCGGCCCGTCGACTCCTCGTCCCTCGAACCGGCGACGCTGGCCGCCCACCGCTACGGGCAACGGGTCAGCGGCCCGCAGTTCGTCACCGCCCTCGCGATCCGCAACCGCGTCGCCCGGAGCCTGGCGCGGTACTTCGGCACCTACGACCTGCTGCTCACCCCCACCCTGCCGGAGCCGCCCCCGCAGCTGGGCGCCTACGGCGCGGGCGCGGAGGCGCTCGACGGGCTCGGCTGGATCGAACGGCTCAACGACCACTCCCCGTTCACCATGGCGTTCAACGTGGCGGGCACACCCGCCATGTCCGTGCCGGTGACGGCCGACACCGGCACCGGACTCCCGGTCGGAATGCAGTTCGCCGCCGGTTACGGCCTCGAAGGTCTCCTCTTCCGCCTGGCCGGCCAGCTCGAACAGGCACAGCCGTGGTCGGACCGCATCCCCGCCGTGTGGGCGGGAGACTCTCCCGTTCCGCCGAGCCATCCGCTGGGGGGATAGGAGTCGGGCAGGCAGTGCGGCGCGGGTGCGGGTGCGGGTGCGGAAAATCGGGGTGCCCGCCCGCGCCCGGGGCGTTATCTTCGAGGCATGAACGTCATCGGCAGGAACATCTTCGCGACCGCGCGAGCGACCAGCTCGCCGGTTGCCGCCGCCTGACCTTCCCCCTTTCCCACCGGCGACCGGAAACGGTTCGTCGGTGGTTCACGTGGCGCTCCGCCACCTTCGCCCAGGTGCGAGGACCGCACGGTTCCGTTCTCCGGTCCCCCTCCCGCCTCGAAGCGAAGGAGTCACCCCATGGACACCGAGCGCGTCCTGAGCACGTTCGTCGAGTACTACGAGGATCAGGGCCATCGCCGGATCACCGGCTCGACACTGCTGCCCGAGCCGGGCGATCCCGTGCTGTTCACCAGCGCCGGCATGCATCCGCTCACCCCGTACCTGGAGGGCCGCCCCCACCCGCTGGGCCGGCGGCTGGTCAACGTACAGCGCTGTCTGCGCACCACGGACCTGGACGAGGTCGGGGACGGCACGCATCTGACGGTCTTCGAGATGCTCGGCACGTGGTCGCTGGGCGACTACGAGGGCTCGCGAAGCCTCGACTGGGCCCACCGGCTGCTCACCGAGGGCCTCGGGGTCGACCCGGGCCTGCTGCACGCCACCGTGTACGGGGGCGGTGAGCAGGTCGGACCGGACGACGAGTCGCTGCGGCTGTGGCGGGAGCGCGGCGTTCCCGTGGAGCCGACGGTGGACGACAACTGGTGGTCCAACGGGCCGGTGGGCCCCTGCGGGCCCGACTCGGAGATCTTCCTGTGGAGCGGTGACACCCCGCCCCGGTCCACGCCCACCGGCGACGACCGCTGGGTGGAGGTGTGGAACCACGTGATGATGCGCCACCGCCGACTGGACGACGGCCGCCTCGTGCCGCTTGGGCAGCGCAACGTCGACACCGGCCTGGGCCTGGAGCGCCTGGCCATGCTCCTGCAGGGCAAGTCCTCGGTGTTCGAGTGCGACGTCTTCGAGCCGTGGCGACGGCTGCTGCCCACCCTGTGGCCGCTGGACGAACCGTCGTTCCGGGTGGTCTGCGACCACCTCCGGTCGGCCGTCGTGGTCGTCGGCGACGGCGTCCGCCCGTCCAACACCGGCCAGGGTTACGTGCTGCGGCGCCTGGTGCGGCGGCTGCTCACCGTGCTGTGGCGGGAGGATCCCTCGCGCGGGCTCGGTGACCTGCCGGACGAGTTGGTCACGCACACCCTGGACCACTTCCGGCAGGACGGCGACCCCGGCCTCCCCGGCCTCGTGCGGCGCCTGCTGGTGGAGGAGGAGCGCCGGTTCCGGCGGCTCCTGGAACGCGGCCGGAACGTGCTCGCCCGGCCCCGCTTCCGGGGCCCGCTGGGAGAGGAGGACTTCCACTACCTCCATGACACCCACGGTCTGCCGCGCGAGCTGGTGACGAGCCTGCGCGAGGGCGAGTGTCCGCGATCGGGAGGCGTGGGCGCCGTTCGGCCGTGACGCGCCGTCACCCGGTGCGGCGCGTGGGGCGCCGGTGGCGCTGGACGGCTCCGTAGGTCTCTTCGAGGGCGGTCGTCGCCGCGTCGTAGGAGCGCTGGGCGACGCCGACGAAGAGACAGTCGATGACGGCCAGTTGGGCGATGCGGCTGACGGTCGCTCCGGAACGGAACGGCGTTTCCCGGGCACAGGTCGTCAGCACCAGGTCGGCGCCGGTCGCGAGCGTGGAGCCCGGGTCGTTGGTCAGGGCGATGGTGGTGGCTCCGCGTTCGGCCGCGGCCTGGAGGGGCTCGGTGGTGTCCTCGGTCTCCCCGGAGTGGGAGACGGCGAGGGCCACGTCGCCGGGCCCCAGCAGGGCGGTCGCGGTGAGCGCCGCGTGCCGGTCGCTCCAGATGAAGGCCATCCGGCCTATGCGGTGCAGCTTCTGGTGCAGGTCCTGGCCGACGAACGCGCTGGCCCCCACGCCGAAGATGTCGACCCTGCGGGCCTTGGCGACCGCGTCCACCGCCCGGCCAAGGGCGTCGACGTCGAGTGCGGCGCCCGAGTCCTCCAGGGCCCGCACCTCGTTGTAGATGATCTTGCTGACTATCCGGTCCAGCGAGTCCGTCGGACTGATGTCGGTGCCGCCCTGCGCCGCCCGCTCGCCGCCCAGCGCGTGCTCCCGCGCGGCGGCGGCCGCCAGCGCCAGGCGCAGCTGGGGGTAGTTGCCCGTGCCGATCGTGCGGCAGAACCTCATCACGGTGGCCGCCGAGGTGCTCGCCCGCTCCGCCAGCGCGTGGATGGACAGTTCCGCGACCTGACCCGGGTCGGCGAGGACCGCGTCGGCCACCCGCCGCTCCGAGGGTGCCAGGGAGGGCCGGGCGGCGCGGACGCGCGTGAGGATGTCGGCGAGCGGGGCGTCCTGGGCGGACGGCTCCGGCACGCGGGACGAGGACTGGCGGACCATGGCCCCTCCTGGAAGTGGTGAGCACAGGCCTGGAAGTGGTGAGCACAGGGTAATGGGGTGACCCGAGGGGGTCAAAAAGTTACGCACCGACCAACACGACGTTACTTATTGACATCCGGAGGGCGGCGTTCCCATACTCGGACGGCGATCCGCACCGGTCACCGACGACCTGGTGGCTCTCGACGTGCCGGGTCACTCGGGCAAAGGGCGAGCCGTATGACTTCAGTAGTGGCGGTAGATCTCGGGAAGACCGGTTGCCGCGCCATGCTGTGGAACAGCGCCGACCCGTCACGGGCCGTCAGCTCCGTGGCCGGTGCTCCCGGTCTGGCGGCGCCCGACGGCGTGGCCGCGGCGCGTGCGGCCGTGCGCGCCGCCGTCGAGCCGCTCCTTCGGGAACCGGGCGGTGACCGGCCCGAGTCCGTCCTCGTGGGCGCCGCCGGAGCGGCTTCGGCGCCCGCGGCCGCCCGGTCCCTGGTGGATGCCCTTCTGGAGGATCTGCCCGTCCGGGAGGCGGCTGTCACCAGCGACGCCGTCACCGCACACGCCGGCGCGCTCGGCGGCCGGGCCGGGGTGGTGCTCGCGATCGGCACCGGGTCGGTCGCCGTCGGCATCGGCGCCGACGGGACGTACGCACGCGTCGACGGCTGGGGCCCGCTGCTCGGTGACGACGGCGGCGGTGCCCGGATCGGCACGGCCGGGTTGCGCGCGGCCCTGCGGGCCCACGACGGGCGGGGCCCGGACACCGTGCTGCTGGACGCCGCCGCCGGCCTCTTCGGTGACCTCGAACGGCTGCCGGTGACCGTCGGACGGGACGGCAATCCCGCCCGTACGGCCGCCACGTTCGCCCCCGAGGTGGCCCGCGCCGCCGAGGCCGGGGACTCCGTCGCCTCGGCGATCGTCCGGGACGCGGCCGCCGCCCTGGCCGAGACCGCGCTCGCGGCGGCCGGCCGGATCGCCGCGGGCGGCGAGCCGCTGCCGACGGCCGTCACCGGTGGGCTGACCGGTCTCGGCCCGGCCCTGATGGCTCCGCTGACCGCCGCCCTCGCCGGTTCCGGACTCCCCGTGCGGCTCACGTCCGCGCTCGGCGATCCCCTGGACGGGGCCCGCCTGCTGGCGCTGGACCACGCGACCCCTCACACCGCCCTCGTCGTCCGCGTCCGCCGGACGGCCGCCAACCCCCCTCTCCCCGCGCCGGCGACCCCACCGGCCAGTGTCTAGGAGCAAGCGTGCGCCAGCTCGACCTCGTGGTGATCGTGGTCTATCTGATCGGGATCGCCTGGATCGGCCTGCGGAAGGCAGGCCGGCAGAAGTCGGCGAAGGACTACTTCGTCGGTGAAGGCCACATGCCGTGGTGGACGGTCTCCTTCTCCGTCGTCGCCACGGAGACCAGTGTGCTGACGGTGATCAGCGTCCCCGGCGGCGCCTACAGCGGCCAGGGGTTCGGCAACGTCGAACTCGCCCTGGGCTACGTCGTCGGACGCGTCGTCGTGGCCACGGTGCTGATCCCCCTCTACAAGCGCGGCGGCTTCGTCAGCGCCTACCAGTACCTGGGCGACCGGTTCGGGCTGAAGCTGCAGGGGCTCGCCTCGGTGACCTTCGTGTTCACCCGGCTCCTGGCCGAGGGCGTGCGGCTGTTCGCCTCCGCCATCCCGATCAAGCTGCTGCTCGACGAGTTCGGTGTGCACGCGAGCTACCGCGCGATCATCATCGTGATCACCCTCATCACCGTGGTCTACACGTACCTGGGCGGCATCAAGGCGGTCATCTGGACCGACGCCATCCAGATGGTCCTCTACCTCGGCGGCGCGGTCCTCGCCGTGGCCGTGCTCTCCGCCCACGTCGGCGGTGACGGCTACGCGCGCGCCCTGGACGCCGGGAAGTTCGCGCTCTTCGACACCGACTTCGACCTCGCCCACATCCTCACCAGTCCGTTCGCCCTGCCCACGGCCATCGTCGGCGGCGCCATCTTCGCCATGGCCTCGCACGGCTCCGACCAGCTGATCGTCCAGCGCGTGCTGGCGACGCGGACGCTGCGCGAGGGCCAGAAGGCCATGATCGCCTCGGGTGTCTTCGTCACCGTCCAGTTCGCCGCGTTCTCCCTCGTCGGCGCGCTGCTGTGGTCGTACAACGAGGGCAGGTCCTTCGCGGAGCTGGGCCTGTCCAGCTCGGACAACCTCTACCCCGAGTTCATCCTGCACGGTCTGCCCGTGGTGGTCTCGGGACTGCTGGTGGCCGGCATCCTGGGCGCCGCGATGGGCTCGCTGTCCTCGGCGCTGAACTCCATGTCGAACTCGACGGTCGCCGACATCATCCACAGCTTCTTCCGCAGTACACCGTCCGAGGAGGCGCTGCTCAGGCTCGCCCGCTGGATGACGCTGGTGTGGGCGACGCTCATGGCCGTCTTCGCCTGCGCCTTCAGCGCGAGCACGGGCAACGTGTACCTGACCGGTCTGACCATCGCCGGCTACACCTACGGCGCGCTGCTCGGCGCCTTCCTGCTGGGGCGGCTCGTCAAACGGGCCAACGAGGTCGACTCCGTCGTGGCCTTCCTGGTCACCATCGGGGTGATGACGTACATCGTGCGCGGGGTGAAGATCGACGTCACCACCGGCGGGACCACGGTGTCCCAGGCGATCGCGGCCCAGTGGCTGGTGCCGATCGGCGTACTGATCACCTTGCTCGTCGGCGGTGTGCTGAGCCTGTTCCACCGGGCGCCGGAGCCCTCGGCGGCCCCGGCGCTCGACGACGAGCCCGGCGCCGGACCCGACCAGCTGACCACGACGGCCGGCCGGAACTGACCGCGTCCGGCCCGCTCAACCCTCGCAGGAGTACATCGTGCGTGTGATCGGCCTGATGTCAGGCACGTCCTACGACGCCATCGAGGCGGCCGCCGCGGACCTCGAACTGCGGGGCGAGGCCCTGGTGATGCGCCCGCTCGGCCATCTCTCCGCCCCCTACCCGGACGGGCTGCGGGACCTGATCGCGGGCAGCCTGCCACCGGCGGCGGCGACGGTCGGGACCGTGGCCCGGCTCGACACCGGCATCGGGCAGGCTTTTGCCGACGTGGCCGTACGGGCGGTGCGCGAGCTGTGCGGGGGCGCCGCCGATCTGGTGGTCTCGCACGGGCAGACCGTGTACCACTGGGTGGAGGACGGTGCCGTGCGCGGCACCCTCCAGCTCGGCCAGCCCGCCTGGATCGCCGAGGCGACCGGTCTGCCCGTCGTGTCCGACCTGCGCGGCAGGGACGTCGCGGCCGGCGGTCAGGGGGCGCCGCTGGTGGCCATGACCGACGTGCTGGCCATGGCGGCACTGCCCGGCGTCCCCGCCGCCCTCAACCTCGGGGGGATCGCCAACGTCACCGTCGTCGCCCCGGGCGCCGAGCCGCTGGCCTTCGACACCGGCCCGGCCAACGCGCTGATGGACGCCGCCGTACGGCACTTCACCGGCGGTGCGGCCGCCTACGACGAGGACGGGCGCCGGGCCGGGGCCGGCCGGGTGGATCCGGGGCTGTTGCGGGTGCTGCTGGACGACCCGTACTACGGCAGGCCGGCTCCGAAGAGCACCGGCAAGGAGCAGTTCCACCTGCCCTATCTGCAGGCTGCGCTCGCCGTGGCGCCCGTGGCGGAACCCGACGACGTCCTGGCCACCCTGGCCCGGCTCACCGCCGTCACGGTGGCCGACGCCTGCCGGGCGCACGGCGTGACGCGGCTCGTCGTGTCCGGCGGTGGCGCGCGCAACCCCGTGCTGATGGGCATGATCGCCGAGGAGCTGCCGGGGGTGGCCCTCGGTTCCAGCGACGCGCTCGGGCTGCCGTCCGACGCCAAGGAGGCACTTGCCTTCGCCCTCCTGGGCTTCCTGACCGTCAACGGCCTGCCCGGGGCGATCCCCTCGGGGACGGGTGCTCGCCGGGCGTCACTGCTCGGCAGCATCACGCCCGGGCGGGAGCCCCTGCGGCTGCCCGAGCCGGCCGGTGAGCCGCCCCGGGTGCTGCGCGTCGTCGGCGGGCCCTGAGCACTTCTGGGGGCGGGGGACGCCTCAGCCGAGGTCGCCGGTGCGGGCCCGCCGCCACAGGTCGACGTCACCGTCGACGACCGCGTACTCGTCGATCTCGGCCAGTTCGTCGTCGCCGAAGGACAGGTTGGCCAGGGCGGCGACGTTCTCCTCCAGCTGCTCGGGCCGGGAGGCACCGATCACCAGCGAGGTGACGCGCGGGTCGCGCAGCGCCCAGGCGAGCGACATCTGCGCCAGGCTCTGGCCCCGGCGGGCGGCGATGTCGTTCAGGGCGCGCAGCCGCCGGACGGTGTCCTCGGTGAGCCAGCCGGTCGCGAAGGACTTGCCCTGGGTGGCGCGGGACCCCTCGGGCACACCGTCGAGATAGCGGCCGGTGAGCAGCCCCTGGGCCAGCGCGGTGAACCCGATGACGCCGAAGCCCTCGTCGGCGGCCGCGTCGAGCAGGCCCTCGGTCTCGATCCACCGGTTGAGCATGTTGTACGACGGCTGGTGGATCAGCAGCGGTGTGCCCAGGTCGCGGAGGATCGCCGCGGCCTGCCGGGAGCGCTCGGCGTCGTAGGAGGAGATGCCGACGTAGAGCGCCTTGCCCTGCCGCACCGCCGTGTCCAGCGCCGTCATGGTCTCCTCCAGTGGGGTGGAGGCGTCCAGGCGGTGGGAGTAGAAGATGTCGACGTAGTCGAGACCGGTCCGCTTCAGTGACTGGTCGAGCGAGGCGAGCACGTATTTGCGGGAGCCGCCGCCCTGGCCGTACGGGCCGGGCCACATGTCCCACCCGGCCTTGGTGGAGACCACCAGCTCGTCGCGGTACGGCGCCAGGTCCTGCCGCATGATCCGGCCGAAGTTGATCTCGGCCGACCCGTAGGGCGGACCGTAGTTGTTGGCGAGGTCGTGGTGGGTGATACCTAGGTCGAAGGCGCGCAGGGCGATCCGCCGCTGGGCCTCGAACGGCTTGTCGTCGCCGAAGTTGTGCCAGTAGCCCAGGGAGAGCGCGGGCAGGTCGAGCCCGGAGCGTCCGGTGCGGCGGTAGAGCATGCTGCCGTCGTAGCGGCTGGGGTCCGCGATGTGGTTCATGGGGGTTCTCCGGCGGGGAAGCGGGTCGGGCGGCCCGCGCCGCGTGACCGTCCGGCCACGGCGGCATCGCGGGCGCCGTCAGTTTCTCACCGTCGTCGGCGGGGTGATCCACCTGGTCGCACTCGTCCCGTCCGGCGTCGCGGTCCCCGGCGGACCGCCGGCGGTCAGGTGGAGATGGTGGTGACCGCTTCGACTCCGTAGGTGCGCGCGTAACCGTTTTCCGTGCCCACCAGGAGGTCGACGACCTCGAAGTACCGGTCCCAGAAGGGCGTCTCGCGCAGGGCGTCGACGAGGAGCTGATAGGCGTGGTGGTCGTCGGCCTCCCAGACCCACACGTCGGTGACGCGGGCGGAGTAGAACTCCGTGTCGTAGAAGCGTGACCGGACGCCGGTGGTCCTGGCCCTGACGACGGGGACGACCTCCGTGGTGAAGGCGTGCACCCGCTCCTCGACGGTCAGGGCGAGCCACTCGGGTGTGGTCTTGACGAGCATGAACGCGGTGACCGGGGTGTGGGCCGTCTCTTCGGGCATGGTTGCTCCTTGTTTCGGGGCGAGAGTGGGTGTGCGGGGATGGCCGGAGTGCGGGGGTGAGGAGTCAGGACAGGACCACGGGCGCGAGGGTCCGGGCGACCCAGTCCTCGAAGGTGGTCGGGGTGGCCGTGTCCGGGGTGCGGGCGACGCCCGCGTCGAGGCCGTCGTCCTTGGCCCGCTTCATGTCGACGACGCCGTCCACGAACTCCCGGTCGAGGCCGTGGCCGACGAGGGTGGTGCGCAGGTCGTCGAACGCCTGGCGTTCGTAGCGGACGGGGCGGCCGAGCTGTTCGGTCATGATGCGGGCCATGTCGTTGGGCGACAGGTCCCGCGGCCCGAGCACCGGGACGCTGCCGGTGCCGGTCCAGGACCGGTCGAGCAGGAGGCCGGCGGCCACGGCGGCGATGTCGGCGACGGCCACGAGGGGGGCCTTGCGCTCGGCGTCGACGACGTCGGTGAAGCAGCCGCGCTCCCGGATCGAAGCGGCCTCCTCCAGCAGGTTCTCGAAGAACGACGGGCTCGCCAGGGCCCGGTGGGCGACGCCGGTTTCCGCGATGAGGTCGTCCACGGCGAGGGACGCGGTGACGAGCCCCGCCCGGGCCGCGACCGGGGTGCCGCGGCCGAGTGCGGAGACGCCGACGACATGGCCGACACGGTGTGCGGCGAGCGCGTTCGCCGCGGGCCGGGTGAAGCCCCGGTAGGCGTCGTCCGGGGCGCGGGAGGCGTCCGGCGGGACGAGCCAGAAGACGGCATCGGCGCCGTCGAAGGCACGGTCGACGACTGCGGGGTCACCGTGCGAGCCGGTGACCACCTCGACGCGCTCACGCACCGGGTCGGCCAGGCGTGCGGGGTCGCGCACGATCACGCGCAGTTCCTCGCCCCGGGCGGGGGCGGACTCCAGGAGCAGGGGCAGCAGCCGGCGCCCGATGTTCCCGGTGGGGGCAGTGATGACGATCATGAAAACCTCGTGGGTCGTTCCGTTCGGGTACGCCCACATCCTGCGGAGCCGCGCGGTGTTGCCACAATGGGAACTTCAGCAAGGGATTGTTGCCCAGAACGGAATGACACTGGTGAACAGCACAGATCGGATCGCGCCGGTCATCGACGCCAACCTCGCCGTGGCGCTCGACGCCCTGCTGGCCGAGCAGAGCGTCACCCGCGCCGCCGCCCGCATGCGCACCTCCCCCGCCGCCATGAGCCGCACCCTCGGCCGCCTCCGCCGTCTCCTCCAGGACCCCCTGCTGGTCCGGGCGGGGCAGACCATGGTGCCGACCCCGAGGGCGCTGGCCCTGCGGGACGAGGCCGCCACCGTCGTACGCCGGCTCGGCGCGCTGCTGACCCCGGCCACCGGCGTCGACCCGGCCACCCTGCGCAGCACCTTCAGCATCCAGGCCGCCGACCTGGTCGGCGCGGCCCTCGCCACCGGGCTGCTGACGCTGGCCGGACGGGAGGCGCCGGGGATCTCGCTGCGGTTTCGGGCCGAGGAACTGGAGGCCGGACCGGCCCTGCGCGACGGCCGGGTGGACCTGGAGGTCGGGGCGATCGACCACGTGGACCCCGAGACGCAGGTCGAGGAGCTGGTCACCCTGCGGATGACGGCGGCCGTCCGGCCCGGTCACCCGCTCACCGAAGGGCCTCTGACCGCGGCGCGGTTCGCCGCCGCCGAGCACGTCGGAGTCAGCCGCCGCGGCCGGTTCGACGGTCCGGTCGACGCCGCCCTCGCCGAGCACGGCCTCAGCCGCCGGGTCGCCGTCGTCCTGCCGGGGCATCTGGCCGCCCTGTCCCTCGCCGCCCGCACCGACGTCGTCGCGCTGGTGCCCGCCGCGCCGGACGGCGACTCCTCACCCGGCCCGCTCACCGAACAGGCCTCGGTCCTCGGACTGCGCCTCCTCGACATCCCGCTGCCACTGCCGCCGGTGACCATCGGCATGGCCTGGCATCCCCGGCACACGGCCGACGGCGCGCACCACTGGCTGCGCGCCGCGGTCCGCCGGGTGCTGTGCGCCGAGCCGTCCGGCGGGCGCGGGTAGCCGGGGCGCGGGCGGGACAGGGCGCCGATCCGTCTTCCCCACGGCCGCAGCAACCGCCGCATCCGCCGCCCCGCCGCGCCCGCTCCGCTTGCGGGGCCGGGCGGCGGCGGAGACTGATACGGACGACGGCACTCCGGAAGGCCTGGACGGATGGGCGAGCACGCGGTGCGTCCCGGCGCCGGGACGCGGCACGGCCGACGAGCCGACGCGCCGACGGGATCCGCCCCTCCCCCTCCTGCCCGGCCCGCGCCGGCACCCGCTCCCGATTGGCGCGGCCGCTCCTGGGCACACGTGCCGCGGGAACCACGCGGGCCGGGGCACCGGGCACGGCCCGGGCGTCGGCGGGACCGCTCTGCCAGGCAGGGCGGAGGGGGTCCCGCACCCCGTGTTCGAGTCGCGCGGCTCCTGGGCGTCAGCCACTCCCCGACGAAAGGCAGTCTCATGACGGACACCCCGCCCGCCACCACCACGGACTCCGGCGCACCGGCGGAGAGCGACGAACACTCGCTCACCGCGGGCCCGGCGGGTCCGGTCCTCCTCCAGGACGCCTACCTCATCGAGCAGATGGCGCAGTTCAACCGGGAGCGCATCCCGGAACGCCAGCCGCACGCCAAGGGCAGCGGCGCCTTCGGCCACTTCGAGGTGACGCACGACGTGAGCGCCTACACCAAGGCGGCCGTCTTCCAGCCGGGCACGCGGACCGACCTGGTCGCCCGGTTCTCGACCGTCGCCGGCGAACGCGGCAGCCCGGACACCTGGCGCGACCCGCGGGGCTTCGCGGTGAAGTTCTACACCAGCCAGGGCAACTACGACATGGTCGGCAACAACACGCCGGTCTTCTTCGTCAAGGACCCGATGAAGTTCCAGCACTTCATCCGGTCGCAGAAGCGCCGGGCGGACAGCAACCTGCGCGACCACGACATGCAGTGGGACTTCTGGACGCTCTCGCCGGAATCCGCGCACCAGGTCACCTGGCTCATGGGAGACCGCGGCATCCCGCGCACCTGGCGGCACATGAACGGCTACACCTCCCACACCTACATGTGGATCAACGCCTCGGGCGAGCGCTTCTGGGTGAAGTACCACTTCAAGACGGACCAGGGCATCGAGTTCTTCACCCAGCACGAGGCCGACCAGATGGCCGCGGCCGACACCGACTACCACATGCGGGACCTCTTCGAGCACATCCGCGACGGCGACTTCCCGAGCTGGACGCTGCACGTGCAGGTCATGCCGTACGAGGAGGCCGCGGGCTACCGGTTCAACCCCTTCGACCTGACGAAGGTGTGGCCGCACGGCGACTACCCGCTGATCCCGGTCGGCCGCATGACGCTGGACCGGAACCCGACGGACAACCACGCCGAGATCGAGCAGGCGGCCTTCCAGCCCAACAACCTGGTCCCCGGCATCGGCCCGAGCCCGGACCGCATGCTGCTGGCCCGGCTGTTCTCGTACGCCGACGCCCACCGCTACCGGATCGGCGCGAACTACCAGCAGCTTCCCGTGAACGCCCCGGTCGTCGATGTCCGCACCTACTCCAAGGACGGTGCGATGGCCTACCGCAAGACGACCGATCCGGTCTACGCGCCGAACTCCAAGGGGGGTCCGGCCGCCGACACCGAGCACTTCGGCACGCCGCCCAGCTGGGAGACGGACGGGTCCATCACGCGCACGGCCTACGTCAGCCACGCCGAGGACGACGACTGGGGGCAGCCGGGCACCCTGGTCCGCGAGGTGCTGGACGACGCGGCCCGGGACCGGCTGGTCGACAACGTGGTGGACCACCTCCTCAACGAGGTGACCGAGCCCGTGCTGCAGCGGGCGTTCGAGTACTGGTCGAACATCGACAGGACCATCGGCGACCGCATCGCCAAGGGGGTGCGGGCGAAGGCGGGCGAGAAGGACTTCAAGGCCGCCGAGCAGCGCAATCCGGCCCGGCAGTCCATGCAGGACAAGGCCTGAGTCCTCCCGCGGTTCTCCGCTCCGACGGGGCGTGCGCCGACCGGCGCACGCCCCGTCGCGCATGACCGGCGGGACTCCGTCGCAGGCGGTTGCGCCGAGGTCGCGGCATGGGCTCGTCGGAGTGCGGGCTGTTAGCATCCGGGCGTGCGTTGATCTGCGGTGCGGTGGCCTCGGCCGCCGCGGACGGAGTGACCGCCCTCTCGTCGACCGGACGTCGAGGGCGGCTCGGCATGTCTCCCGTCAAGCAGTCCGGAGGTCCGCACGTGTCCGCACCGCATCCGATGACCTATGAGGCGTTCCTCGCGCACGCCACCGCCGACCCCGACGTCGTCGGTCTGGTCCTCAAGGGTTCCCACGCCCACGACGGCATGCCCACCCGGCACTCCGACCACGACGTGTACGTCGTGGTCACCGACGAGGCGCGGACCGGCCTGCGGGGACTCGACGGTTTCCGCTCCGCCCGGCTGGACCTGGTCGTCGTGACGGTGGCGGAGTTCGACCGGCTCGGCGGCTGGGAGCGCTACGCGATCGCGCGGGCCCGGGTCCTGCTCGACCGGCTCGGCGGGCGCATCGCGAGGATGGTGACCGCCAAGGGGCGGCTCGGCGCCGCGGAGGCCTCGCGGGTCGCGGCCGCCCGGCTGGACGCCTACGCCAACTCTCACTACCGGTCGCTCAAGAACGCCCGGGACGGGCATCCGCTCGCCGCGCGGCTCGACGCGGCGGACAGCCTCGGCTTCCTGCTGGAGCTGCTGTTCGCCCTCGACCGCCGTCCGCGCCCCTACAACAAGTACCTGGAGTGGGAACTGGACCGGTTCCCGCTCCCGGGGTGGGACGGGCACGAACTCCTGGCCACGCTCGGACGGATCACCGGGGCCGGTGGCACGGACGTGCAGCGAGAGCTGTTCGGCAGGGTCGAGGCCGCGGCGCGCGGGGCGGGACACGCGGCGACGCTGGACGCCTGGGGCGACGACCTCGCGCTGATGCGTCCGCGGCACCGCGGCGCGTTCGCTGACGGCCAGCCATGACAGTCACTGACATCGCATGTTACCTTCGATGACAGCGGCTGTCATCGAAGGTCTCGGTGCCGCGCCCGTCACCCGTACCCGCACCCGGTCCCGGACGGGCAGCCGCCGTACACCGACATACCTGGAGGAATCTCATGCGTGTTTTCGTCACCGGCGCCTCCGGCTGGATCGGCTCAGCCGTCGTTCCCGAGCTCATCGGGGCCGGACATCAGGTCGTGGGACTCGCCCGTTCGGACGCCTCGGCCGAGGCGCTCACCGCGGCCGGGGCCGGCGTGGTCCGGGGCACCCTGGACGACCTCGACGTCCTGCGGCGGGCCGCCGCCGACTCGGACGGGGTCGTCCACCTGGCCTTCAAGCACGACATCGCGTTCTCCGGCGACTTCAAGGGCGCCGGCGAGGCCGACCGGCGGGCCGTCGAGGTGATCGGCGAGGCGCTCGCCGGGTCCGACCGGCCGTTCACGATCGCGTCCGGTACGCCCGCGATCCCCGGGCACGTGGCTACCGAGCGCGACGGCCACGACGCGGACCGGGCCGCGGCCGCCCGGGGCGACGCCCAGCACATCCGGGCCGTCACCGCCGAGCTGACCCTCTCCCTGTCCGCCCGCGGTGTCCGCTCCTCGGTGGTACGGCTGGCGCCGACCAATCACGGCGAGGGGGACAACGGGTTCGTACCGGCCCTCATCGGGATCGCCCGCGGCAAGGGCGTCTCCGGGTACATCGGCGACGGCGCCAACCGCTGGTCGGCCGCGCACCGTCTCGACTCCGCGCGCCTGTTCCGCCTCGCGCTGGAGAAGGCCCCGGCGGGCTCGACGCTGCACGCCGTCGCGGAGGAGGGCCTGCCGGTGCGGGACCTCGCCGAGGTGGTGGGCCGGCAGCTGGGCCTGCCGGTGGTGTCGGTCCCGGCCGCGGACGCGGAGGCCCACTTCGGCTGGCTGGCGGGGCCCCTCGCGGCCAACCGCGCGGCCTCCAGCGTCCTGACCCGCGAGCTGCTGGGATGGGAGCCCGTCCAGCCCGGGCTCGTCGAGGACCTGGAGCAGGGCCACTACTTCAAGTAGCCCGGTGGCCTCCCGCGGCCCCGGCTGCCGCGAGGGGCCCCGGGCCGGGCCTCAGACCAGCTCGGGCTGAGGCTCCGCGGGGCGCGGCGGTTCCGGCTGCCGCGCCGGCACGGCCTTCGCCTCCCACCGCCGGGTGGTGCGCAGGTACCCGAGGACCACGGAGGCCGTCACGAGCAGAAGCAGCGGCCCGGCGGCCCACGGGTACTCGGCCATCTCCCCCGGCAGGTACCGGTAGGACACCAGCAGCACCGCGAACACCGTCGTGCCGTACGCGACCAGCCGGACGGCCGCACCGTCCCAGCCCCGCGCGGACGCCCGCATCGCGGCCTCGACCGTGAGCGCGAAGACCACCCCGGCGAGGAGGTCGGCGCCGTAGTGGTAGCCGAAGCCCAGGGTCGCGGTGAGGGTGGCGACCAGCCAGAACGCGCCCGCGAAGCGCATGCCCCGGGAACCCCTGCGGGAGTGGACGAACAGCGTCGTGGCCCACGCCGTGTGCAGGCTGGGCATGCAGTTGCGCGGGGTGATGTCGTCGAACGGGATCGGGTGCGGCGCACCGGCCGGCGGCAGGGTGCCCGGCCACAGGTTGGCCACCGCCCACTGACCGCCTTCGGCGCCGTAGGCGAAGACCGGTCCGACGACCGGGAAGACCATGTAGACGGCGGGCCCGAGCAGGCCGATGACGAGGAAGGTGCGCACGAGGTGGTGGCTCGGGAACCGGCGCTCGGCCGCCACGTGGCGCAGCTGGTACAGCCCGACGAGGGCGGCGGCCAGGGGCAGCTGGCCGTAGACGAGGTGGAGTACGTGGCCGCCGACCGGCTCGGTGGCCTCGACGAACCGGCCGACCAGCCACGAGGGGTTGCCCAGTGCCTGGTCGGCGGTGGCCACGTACGGGTCGAGCACCGTCTTGCGGGTCTCCGAGGTGATGAGCAGCCAGGTGTCGCCCGTCTTGTGCCCGGCCACAAGGAGCAGGCCCAGCCCGGCGCCTTTGAGCAGCAGGGCCCGTTCGCTGCCCGTGCGGCGCGTCACGGCGACGACCGCGCAGCCGAGGACCACCCACAGCGCGCCGTTGCCGAAGTTCGGGTCAGCGCCGACCGCCCAGCGCGCCAGCAGGAAGACGACGTCGATGCCGATCGCCGCGCCGGCCGCGACGAGGCGCTGGCGCCAGGTGAGCACCACCATCGTCAGGGCGAGACCGGCGTACAGCAGGGGCCCGGAGCGCGGGGAGAAGACCACCTCCCGCGCCTGGTTGGTGATCGGGCCCCGCACGCCGTAGTGGCGCGCGACGATCTCCAGCGCGATGAGGAAACCGAGGGTCACCACACCGGCCGCGGTCCACAGCACGGCCCGCGGCCGGCGCCACGCGGCGAACAGGGTGCCGAGGTCTCTTCGCGAGAGTATTCGTGTCGGTGTGGTCTTCACTTGTTGGCCCGTTTGCTAGGGGTCGGACGAATCGGTAGCTCGTACGGATCGTCACGAGCTCGAACATGCTAACGGCACCGCTTCGCCGACCCCCGGGCCCGCCGTCAGGCCGTGTGCTGGTATGCCGGGTAGGTCAGGTAGCCCGCGTCACCGCCCTGGTAGTACGTGGACTCGTCCACCGGTGCCACCGGCAGGCTCGTGCGCAGCCGCTCGACCAGGTCCGGGTTGGCGATGAAGCCGCGGCCGAAGCTGATGAGGTCGGCCCCGAGCCCGAGCCAGTGGTCGGCGTCCTCACGACCGGTCTGCTTGGGTCCCATCGGCAGCACCGGGTTCATGACGAGCGTGCCCGGCCACACGCGGCGCAGGGCGACCAGCAGGTCCTCGTCGGCGGTGGCCTCAAGGTGGACGTAGGCGATGCCGAGGCGCGACAGCTCGGTCAGCAGCTCGGTGTAGAGGTCGAGCACGTCGGTCTCCTCGACGCCCCAGAACGTGCCCGCCGGGGAGAGGCGGATACCGGTCCGGTCGGCGCCGACGGCCTCGACGGTCGCGGACACGGCCTCGACGGCGAAGCGGATCCGGTGGGCCACCGGGCCACCGTAGCGGTCGGTGCGCAGGTTCGCGTTCGAGGAGAGGAACTGCGAGATGAGGTAGCCGTTGGCGCCGTGCAGCTCGACGCCGTCGAATCCGGCGTCGACGGCGCGGCGGGCCGCTTCGGCGTAGGACCGGGCCTGTTCCGGCACTTCGGCGGTCTCCAGCGCGCGCGGCGTCGGCACGGGCTGCGGCCCGGTCGGCGTGAACACCTCCCCGACGGCCGGGACGGCCGAGGGGCCGACCGGCAGCATGCCCGTGGTGTCGGGGTGCGAGACGCGACCACCGTGCATGATCTGGGCGAAGATCCGTCCGCCGTTGGTGTGCACGGCGGCGGTGACGGGGCGCCACGCGGCCACCTGCTCGTCGGTGTGCAGCCCGGGGGTCCCCGGGTTGGACTGGCCGACCTCGTTCGGATGCACTCCCTCGGAGACGATCAGTCCGGCGGTGGCGCGCTGGGCGTAGTACGTGGCCATCGACGGCGTGGCCAGGCCGCCCCCGGCGGCGCGCACCCGCGACATCGGGGCCATGACCATCCGGTTGGGCAGCGTCAGGCCGCCGAGCCGGTAACTGTCGAAGAGGGACGTCATGTCAGGACTCCTTCGGTCCGCGGGCCCGGATCTCGGGCACGACGGCTACGCTAGAACCTGACACTGACGTCAGAGGCAAGTAAGTGTGCCGCGGATCACAGCAGGGAGCAGGACATGCGGATCGGGGAAGTGGCCTCGCGGGCCGGGGTCAGCGTCCGGTCGGTGCGCTACTACGAGGACCAGGGGCTGCTGGCCAGCACGCGCAGCGCCGGCGGCCAGCGCCAGTACACGGAGCACGAGGTCGAGCGGGTCCAGTTCCTCCAGCGGCTGTACACCGCGGGCCTGTCCAGCCGGACCATCGCCGAACTGCTGCCCTGCGTGGACGCGCCCAGCGAGGCCCATTCCGACGCCGCGCTGGAGCGCATGGCGCAGGAGCGGGACCGGCTGACCGAGCACATCGCCGACCTCGTCCGTACCAGGGACGCGCTCAACGCCCTGATGACGGCCGCCCGTGAGTACCGGGACGCCCAGTTTGCCTAATCACGTTAGGCAAGCTCATAATCTTGCCCGGCTGCCGGGTGAGCGATGCGGAGGACGGGTGTGGCTCGGGTAGGACTGACGACCGAGGGTCTGATCAGGGCTGGGGCCGAGACGGCCGACGAGATCGGCTTCGAGCGCACCACGCCGACGGAGCTGGCCCGGCGGTTCGGCGTCCGCACGGCGAGTCTGTACTCGCATGTGAAGAACGCCCACGAGCTCAAGACCGGGATCGCGCTGTTCGCCCTCGAGGAGCTGGCCGACCTGGCCTCCGAGGCGGTGGCCGGGCGGGCCGGCAAGGACGCGCTGACCGCGTTCGCGAACGTCTACCGCGACTACGCCCGTGAACACCCGGGCCGCTTCGCCGCCACGCAGTTCCCGCTCGACGCCCAGGCGGCGGCCGCCAGTGCCGGGGGGCGGCACTCCCAGATGTCACGGGCGATCCTGCGCGGGTACCGCCTGGCGGAACCGCACCAGACCCATGCCGTGCGGCTGCTGGGCAGCGTCTTCAGCGGCTTCGTCGGGCTGGAGGCCTCGGGCGGGTTCAGCCACAGCGCCCCCGACTCGCAGGAGAGCTGGACGGAGATCCTCGACGCGCTGGACGTCCTGCTGCGGACCTGGCCGACCACGTCCTGACCCGGCGCCGGGCAGGTGCGGCGTCCCCTTCGCGTCAGGACCGCGCGGCGGTGAGGGAGAGTGCGTACAGCGCCGTCGAGGTGAAGTCGTCCGCCGGTTCCACCGTCTGCCAGGCCCGCACGTCGTCGACGTAGCCGGCGCCGTGACCGTCGTACCGCGACCACGGCCCGCCCTCCGGCGCGAAGGAGCAGGGACGGCTCCCGTCGAAGGCGTCCTGCTCCTTCAGCAGGTCCGCGTCGTTGGGCCCGTTGACGACGGCGCCGCGCAGGATGTCGCCGCGGCCGGTGCGGCTCATCGCCAGGTTGGCGACCTGGTGCTGGAGGCAGTGCGGGTAGAGGTCGCCCGCGCCCACGACGAAGCTGGTGCCCCAGGCGTTGGCCCCGAAGACCCAGGCCCGCTGCTGGGCGGCGAAGTCGTCGTACCGGTGGTCGCCGGTGACGCGCGCGTACAGCTCGGCGGTCGCGAGCAGCCCGAAGGTGTTCGGCACCGCGTCGAAGTCGGTGGGTATGACGCCCGAGCGGAAGGGATCCTCGGCCGCGCGCTTTCGCCCCGCCTCCACCTGCCGCCGCAGTTCCGCCTCCAGGGCGGCCGCGAGGTCGGCGTCGGGGTCCGCCGAGGTGAGCACGTCGGCGTGGGCGAGGGCGCTGACGTCGGCGGGGCCCAGGGTGCCGCCGCGCTCCTCGCGCAGGGCCGCGCGGGCCCAGTCGACCGCCGCGCCGCGCCACCGCGAGGCGCGTGCGTCGCCCAGGGCGTGGGCGCCTCGGGAGAGTTCGACGGCCGCCCACTCCATGTCGTCGCGCCAGGAGTGCTCCTGGTAGTAGTCCGCGGGCACGGTGGTGACCAGGTTCCCCGCGTCCGGCCGGGTGTCCGCCCGCGCGTAGACGGCGGCGGCCTTGTCCAGCCACTCGCGGGCCTGTGCCGGATCGTCCTCGGCCCCGGTCTGCGCGGCGAGGGCGAAGGCCGCGGCCACCCGGCCCGCGAGGTTGGGGCTCAGGGGCTCCCCCGGTTCGTTGGCGCGGAAGACGGGCCGGTACTTGAGGAGGTAGTCCGGGTCGCCCGGTCGCACGGTGCGCCGGTCGTCCTGTTCGGGCAGCCGCCACACGTCGTGGTCGCCGCGGACCTCCTGGCCGCCCGACCCCAGCCCCACCTGGGCGTAGAGCGTGCCCGTCTCCCCGTCCCACATCCTGTCCAGCCAGCTCAGACCGTGCCGTGCCTCCTCCCGCAGTCCGGGCACCGCCGGTGTGTCGCGGACGGTGCTCAGCATCTGTGCCACCACGTAGGACGTCGTGTGCGTGAACTTCAGGAAGTCGCCCGCGTCGAACCAGCCGCCCGACACGTCCACGGGCCCGCCGACCTCGGCCGGCGGGCCGGTGCCCGCCGGCTCGTAGACGCGCGCCCGCTCGTCGGTCAGGTGCGAGGGCTCCCGCCCGGTCGCGTCGGCCAGTACGTCCCCGCCGTCCCGCTGGGTGCCGAAGAAGCGCACGCCGTCCGCGCGCAGCGGGTCCAGCAACTGCCCCGCCGGCGCCACCCGGAAGCGGACCTCGGGCTCGCCGCCCGCGCCGACCAGGCGCAGCCGGTAGGTGCCGGTGCGGTGCAGCGAGGAGAGGTCGATGGTGCGCACCGCCGTGTACGTGTCGTTCCAGCCGCCGAGGGAGGGCCCGAGGTCGCCCTGCCCGGCCGTGTCGCCGCGCTCGTCCAGGACCTCGAACCCGGCGTCCGCCAAGGTGTCCCGGTCGCCCATGACATAGGCGAGCTTCTTCTCACCGGCCAGGTAACCGGCCTGGTTGACGCGGATGGCCGCCGGCGCCTCGCCGCCGTCCCCGGAGCACGCGGTGAGGCAGCAGGCCGCCAGGACGGAAGCGGTCACGGCCGACACGGAGCGGGCCGACGATGAGAGGAAGCGGTTCATGGCGGACAGTCTGGTCGATGGCACCACCGCGGCGGGGGCCGAGGTGGTGACCGGGGGCGGGGCGGGGAAGTGGACGTTTGTGCGGGATAGGCTCTGATCCGCCAGCCCACCCGGACCGCCACAGGAGGAGTCGGCCATGGGCCAGAAGGATCCGCGGGAGGCACCGGCCGCCCAGGACACGGCCGAGCGACTCCGGGCGATCGGCGACGAGTTGTCGGACCGCTTCTACGAACGGGCCGACGTCGTACGGACGCTGCTGGTGACGCTGCTGGCCGGTCGGCACTCGCTGATCCTCGGCCCGCCGGGAACCGCGAAGTCCGAGCTGGCCAGGGAACTCACGGGCCGGATCGTGGGGGCGTCCTACTGGGAGATCCTGCTCTCCAAGTTCACCGCGCCGACGAGGATGTTCGGGCCGGTCGACGTCGCCGCGCTCGCTCGCGGCGAGTACCGCCAGGTCTACGAGGGGCGCGCCACCACCGCGCACGTCGCGTTCATCGACGAGATCTTCAAGTGCTCCACGGCGGCGCTGAACGAGACGCTGGGCTACCTCAACGAGCGGATCTACCACCCCGAGAGCGGCGGTGAGCCCGTCCGCTGCCCGCTCATCGGCGCCATCACGGCGAGCAACGAGCTGCCCGACGGCGAGGACTCGGCCGCGATCTACGACCGGCTCCTGGTGCGGATCGAGGTCACGTACCTGGAGGACCCCTCGAACTTCGCCGCTCTGGTCCGCTCCGCCGTCAGCCGCCCGGCCACGCCGAAGCGGACCACCGTGGACCTGGCCGCGCTGCGGCACGCCGTGGCCGAGGCCGTTCCCGCCGTGGAGGTGCCCGACGGGATCGTGGACGCCGTGTGCACGCTGCGGGCCGCCCTGCGCCGCAAGGAGCTGATCGCCTCCGACCGCCGCTGGCGGCAGGCGGTGGGCCTGCTCCAGGCGTCCGCGTACCTCGACGGACGTCCCTCGGTCGCGGAGAGCGACCTGTCGGTGCTGACCCACGTGCTGTGGAACTCCCCCGCCGAACGGCCGACGGTCGAGCGCGAAGTACTGCACCTGGTCAATCCGGACGCCAAGGAGGCGCTCGACCTCGCCGACACCATCGAGGAGCTGGAGACCCAGCTCGACGCCATGGCCGGGCAGTCCCGCGAGGCGCTGAGCGAGTGGGTCATCAAGAAGGCCCACAACCAGCTGGCCATGGCGGGCAAGCGGCTGGAGCGACTGCGCGCGGAGGCGGTGGGCGCGGGCCGCTCCACCACCGCCATCGACCGGGTCACCGGCCGCCAGCGCGCCGTCCGCGCCCGGGTGCTCACCGAGGCCCTCGGGGTGGACGCGAGCACGGTCCAGGCCCAGCTCTGAGCACCGCGGCGGACGGCACCATGGACGAGGACACGGCCACGGGCACGGGCACCGACACGGGCACGGCCACGGACACGGGCACGGCGAGGGACGCGGACACGCACGGGGGCGGAACAGCGAGCCGGCTCGACGTGCTGGCGGACCGCGCCGGAACGTGGCTGGCCCGGTCGGGCGCCGCCCCCGCGCGGCACACCGGGGCCGTGGCCGCGGACCGTTTCGACCGCATGGCCTGGCGCGACACCTACGAGCAGTCGCCCGCGCTGCGCGAGCTGGCGGGTGACCTGGGCGAGCACCACGCGCACACGGCCGACCTGCTCACCGACGTCTTCCTGGCCGCCTACAAGACCGCCCCTCGCCTGCGCGAGCCCGCCGAGCTGGAACCCTCCCGGCTGGTCAACCACCGTCTCGTCGCCGCGCTGCTGGAGTCTGCGGACTTCGCCGAGCTGCACCGGGAGACGGCCGGCGACCCGTACGCCGCGGCCATGGCCGTGCTCGCCCAGGGCAGCGCGCTGCGCCGGATGCTGGAGGACTCCCGGCCCGCCCGGGACCGGGACGAGCGGGCGGAGCGGGCCCGGCGGGAGGCCGAGGACGCGGCGGACGCCGTCGCCGAGGCGCTCCGGCAGGCCGCCGACGAGGCCGGCGAGGACGGCACCGTGCCGGGACCCGCCGCCGACGCCGTACGGCGGGCGGTCCGGGAGGCCGACGCCGCCGGGAGGCGGGCCGCTTCGGACGCGGCCCGGTCGCTCGCCGCGGCGGTCCCCGGCGTCCGTGCCGCCGCGCGCGGTGCGGTGGCGAAGTCGGCGGCGGCCGCGCGGGAGGAGACCGCGCTCATGCGGGCCTGGGGTGTCGGTTCCGGCGAGCTGGAGCGGATGCCGTTCGACGAGCGCGCCCGGCTGGCCGAGCGGCTGCGCACCGGACGGCTCGCCGAGTGGGCCGAACTGATCGGCCGTTTCCGGCAGATGGCCGAGGGCGAACGCGCGCGCAAGGTGCAGAACGCCACCGGGGAGCTGATCGGGGTCACGCTCGGCGACGACCTCTCCCGGGTCATCCCGTCCGAGCTGGCGAACCTCGGACTGCCGGAACTGCGGGCGGTGTTCGCCGCCCGCTACGCCGCCGGGGAACTGATGCTCTACGACAGCCAGGGGGAACAGGCCACCGGCCGGGGCGCCGTCATCGCCTGCGTGGACACCTCGCACTCCATGTACGAGGCGGGGCCCGGCGGCATCACCCGGGAGGCCTGGGCGAAGGCGTGCGCCCTGGCCCTGCTGGACCAGGCCCGTCACGCGGGGCGGGACTTCGTCGGCATCGTGTTCTCCGCCGCCGACCGGCTCCGTGTCTTCCGCTTCCCGGCCGACCGGCCCGCCGGTCTCGCCCGTACCCTCGACTTCGCGGAGACCTTCCTCGGCGGCGGCACCAGTTACGAGCGGCCCCTGTCGGCGGCGGGCGAACTGCTCGAGGCGGAGTTCGACGACGCCGCCCGCACGCGCGGCGACATCGTGATGCTCACCGACGACGACTGCGGTGTCACCGAGACGTGGATGCGGGGCTGGAACGAGGCCAAGCGCCGGCTGGGCTTCCGGGTCTTCGGCGTGGGGGTCGGCTCCCCGCGCGTGGCGGCGGCCGGCTCGGTCCTCGAGGCCCTGTGCGACAACCTCCGTTCCGTCGAGGACTTCACCGACGTGCACGCCGCCGCCGACCTGTTCCGCGTCATCTGAGCCGGCCGCCCGGCCCGGCCCGCCCGGCCGTCACGGCAGTCGGGCCGACCCGGCCCGCGGACCTCACGGCTTGCGCGCCACCGCCCCGTACATCGCGATGTCCTCGTCCCGGATGCCCTGCTCGCCGGTGCCGTCCGGATGCCACTTGTGGACCTGGACGATGCCCGGTGCGACCAGCTCCAGCCCCTCGAAGAACTCGTGCGCCTCGTCGATGGTCCGCAGCCGCATCGGCATGTCGCGCGCCGCGTACTCGCGCGCGACCCGGCCCACCTCCTCGGGGGCGAACTCGGCGGTGCCGATGGTCATGGCCAGGTAGCTTCCCGCGGGCAGCGGCTCCAGGAGGCGGCGGACGATGCCGACCGCGTCGTCCTCGTCCAGGACGAAGTGGACGATGGCGATCACGGTGAGCGCGACGGGCTCGCCCAGGTCCAGTGTCTTGCGGAACTCGTCGGATTCGAGAACGGCTTCGGGACGCTGGAAGTCCGCCTCGACGTACGTCGTCCGGCCCTCGGGCGTACTGGACAGCAGCCCCTGGGACAGGGTGAGGACGATGGGGTCGTTGTCCACGTAGACCACGCGTGACTCGGGGGCCACCGACTGCGCTATCTCGTGCAGGTTGGGCGAGGTGGGGATGCCGGTGCCGATGTCGAGGAACTGGCGGATCCCCGCCTCCTCGGCCAGCCAGCGCACCGCTCGGTTCATCCAGTCCCGGTTGGCGCGCATGTGCACGGGCAGGGCGGGCCATTCCCCGGCCATCGCGTCCCCCGCCTCCCGGTCGGCGGGGTAGTAGTCCTTCCCTCCCAGGATGTAGTCGTAGATCCGCGCCGAGTGCGCGTGTTCGGTGTCGATCCGGTCGGCCGGCCATCCGCTGTCGGACATCGTTCGCCTTTCTCCGTGGGGTCGTGCGGTACGGGTGGAAGTCCTCACAGCTCCTTGCGCAGCGCGCCGAGGAGTTCCTCGGTGCCTCGGGCCGGCACCGCCTGGGCGCCCAGCCGGTCCAGGGCCTCGCGGTGGACCACCACGTCGTCGCCCTTGTCCAGGTAGACGGCGCCCACCAGGCCGCCCAGGTAGACGATGTCGGGAAGTTCGGGGGCCCGGAACCGGAAGAGGTCGAACGCGCCGGCCCGCATGGCGGGGTGCGGGCCCGCGGCGAACGGCATGATCTGGAGCGTCACGTGGGGCAGCCTGCCCACCTCGATCAGATGGTCCACCTGCTGCCGCATCACCTCGGTGCCTCCGACGGGCCAGCGCAGGACCGTTTCGTCCATCACCACCCACAGGCGGGGCGGACAGGAGCGGGTGAGGATCTCCTGGCGCCGCATGCGCAGCGCCACCCGCCGCTCGGTGTCGACCGAGGAGGCGTGCGGGTTGCCGGCGCTCAGCAGGGCCCGCGCGTAGGCCGGGGTCTGCAGCAGGCCGTGCACGAACCCGGCCTCGTAGGCGCGGATGTGCAGGGCCGCCTGCTCCAGGCTCAGGTAGGCCGCGAACCAGTCCGGCATGACGTCGCGGTAGGTGTGCCACCAGCCGCGCTTGTTCGCCTCCCGCGCCGACTTCAGGAAGGTGTCGATCTCCTGCTGGTCGCGGACACCGTAGATCTGGAGCAGCTTCTCGACGTCCGGGAGGCGCAGCCGGGCCACCTTCGCCGCCTCGAGCCGGCGGATCGTGGAGTGGCTCACCCCGATCGCCTCGCCGGCCTGCTCGAAGGTGAGACCGGCGCGGGTGCGCAGCTCCTCCAGCTGTCTGCCGAGGATCATCCGCAGCACGGAGGGTGCTCCGCCCCAGTCGGTCTCCGCGGTCACACCGTCTCCCCTTCGCCGTCCCGCGCCCGGGCCCGGACACGCCAGTCTGTCACGGGCTCAGGCCCGCCGCAGGAGCATGCATCCAGTCAGCTGCAATTTTCAACTTGCCGGTTGCGCAGGGTTGTTGACGGATGACACAGTGGCTTCACCGCCCCCTGCGATTCCCGACCCCTCACCCGGACCGTCCTGCTGGAGACCTGACACCCACCCATGGGGCGATCTCGCCTGACAACGTTCTCCTGCCGTCCGTAGCGGCCAAAGGACCACCCCCCATGGACCTGCAGCACACCCGTGATCCACGTCCGTCCGCAGCCACCGTCCGTGACCGCCCGTGCCCGTCCGGCGCCGCCGCCCGCCCGCCCCGCCGACGCCGACCGGGCCCGGCCCCGCTCAGTCTCCCCGCCGGGCTCCGCGCCGACCTGGGGCATGACGCCGTGGGCACCTCGGCGTCCCACGGCGAACACGTCCTGGCCCGCCTTCCGCGTGCGGGCTGCGTGTTCGCCGACGAGGGGCGCTGGTGGTGGATCGTGCCCTCCGGATCCGACATCGGGATCGCGTGGCCGTCCGGCACCCACTACGTCGTCGGCGACCCGTCCTGGACCCGGCCGCGGCCGGGCGGCGGCCGCCCGGCCGGTCCGCGGCTGGTCCACGGCCCCGACGGCGAATCGCCCTACACCGCGCCCCTCCCGCTGTACTTCCTCGTCTGCGGGCTCGCCGGAGTGGCGCCGCGCTGGTCCCTGGCGCCCTGAGCGGGTTCGCCCCGCGGTCCGGCGCGAGGTCCCTATTCGAAGAACTTGAGACTCCAGCCGATGTCGCTGGTGGGGCCCGGGACGTTGGCCCGGCTGTAGGTGGTCCCGCCCCACCAGCAGAAGGTGCCGGTGTACCAGTACCGGTTCTCCCACGAGTACGGCGTCCCCTTCGCGACCGCGTGGAACATCAGGGGGAACCTGGGGCCGGCGGGCGGGCTCGTGGCGATGTCTCCGTCGAGCAGGACGAAGCTGTGGTGACCGGGCCCGTCGACGTACAGGGTGGGGTCCCAGCCCGCCATCATCGTGGCGCGGTGCGACCCGAAGAGGCAGCCGTTGGACTTGTACCAGTCCCACACGTACGTCGGGTCGCCGCCGGCCCGCAGCCGCAGGTCGGCCAGGCAGTACTGGTCGCTCCAGCTGCCGTTGGCGGAGTAGGCGATGTGCAGCTGACCGTCGGGGTCCTTGACGGGCTCGGGCCCCTCGTTGATGAACGGGTTGCCCACCACCCGCTCCCAGCTCTCCCTCGGTTGCGAGATGACGTACCGCGCCCCGGTCGGTGTGGTCGGGCCGCTCATCCGCGCGATGTAGAGGTTCTGTTCGACGTTGGTGTCGCCGGCCCAGCCCGACCAGACGAACCACCGCTGCCCCTCGAAGGTGAACAGTGTGCCGTCGATGGCCCACTTGTCGTCCGGCAGGGCCAGCTCGCTCTCGGCCGTGTAGCCGCTGTCCGCGGCGGTGGAGCTGATCACGTACATCCGGTGGGCCGCGCCGCGGCCGGCCGTGAAGTAGATGTAGTAGCGGCCGCCGTCCCGGACGATCTCGGGCGCCCACACCTCGCCGCGGCCACGCGCGTCCGACCAGACCTGGCGGGCGGGCGCCGCCGCCAGCGCGGCCGTGGACGCGGCCCGGCGTACGGCGATGCCGCCACCGGTGGACTGCACCGAGACGTAGGTGTCGCCGACCCGGATCACGCTCGGATCGGCGGCCCGCAGCGCGGTCCGGTCCGCCTGCGCGGACCCGGCGGAGGCCACCAGGAGCAGGAGGGCGAGGAGGGCACCGGACACCAGGGAGGCGACGGTGCCGCGAACGCGGCGGGAGAGCTTCCAGGTCCCGTTCGGCGGGCTTCCGGTCAGGGGCGGCATGTCCCTCCGCTTCCACGGGCCGTGATGTACATCGATGGAAGGTGGCAGCGGCTCCAGGATCGTAATTGACGGCGAACATGTCAATGAGCGGACCGCAACGCCCCCGGTACGCACGGCATCCGGCGGGTACCGCCTTCCCCCCGCTTCACCTTCCGAACCTGGAGCGCCTTCTTCCGATTGATCTCGTTCAACTAGTTGACATGCACAGGGAAGGACTACAACCCTGCAAGTCCCCCCACACCAAGGAGGACCGTGTGCTTTCCCCACGCAAGCTGACGGCGTCCCTGGCCGTCGCGGCGTCGATCGGCGCCGTGGCCGTCGTAGTCGGGCCGGCCGAACCGGCGTCGGCGGTACCGGACACCATCCCGCTCACCCTGAAGAACGACTCGGGCAGCGCCGAACAGGTCTACGTCTACGTGATCGGCACCGAACTCGCCTCGGGGCAGCAGGGGTACGCCGACGAGAGCGGCGCCTTCCACGCCTGGCCGGCCGGTGGCGCCCCGCCCGTCCCGGCGCCCGACGCCTCGTTCGCCGGCCCCGCAAACGGCGGGTCAAAGACCGTTCAGCTTCCGAAGTTCTCCGGCCGGGTCTACTTCTCGTACGGCAAGAAACTCGACTTCCGGCTCGCCGACGGCGGCCTCGTGCAGCCCGCCGTCCAGAACGCCGACGACCCCAACCACGACACGCTGTTCAACTGGACCGAGTACACGCTCAACGACTCCGGGCTGTGGATCAACTCCACCCAGGTGGACATGTTCTCGGCCCCCTACTCCGTCGGTCTGACCGCGGGCGACGGTTCGACCAAGCAGACCGGTTCGCTGAAGCCCGGCGGGTACAAGGCGGTCGCCGACGGGCTCGCCCAGCAGGGCGGCGGCTGGGAAGGGCTGGTCCAGACCCGGGGCGACGGCTCGCCGCTGCGGGTCCTGGCCCCTGGACACGGCGTCGGCTCCGGCGACCTGCCCGCCGGCGTGCTGGACGACTACATCGACCGCGTCTGGAGCAAGTACGCCTCCGAGACGCTGACGGTGACGCCGTTCAAGGAGCAGCCGGACACGAAGTTCTTCGGCAGGGTGAACGGCGACAGGATGGACTTCACCGACGGCAGCGGCGCGGTGGTGACCTCCTTCGAGAAGCCGGACTCCGACTCGGTCTTCGGCTGCTACAACAAGCTCGACGCCCCCAACGACCAGGTGCGCGGCCCCATCTCGCGGACCCTGTGCGCCGCGTACAACCGCACCACGCTGCTCACCAACTCCGAGCAGCCCGACGCCGACGCCTCCGGCTTCTACCGGGACGACGTGACCAACCACTACGCCCGTCTCGTGCACGCGCAGATGCGGGACGGCCAGGCGTACGCCTTCGCCTTCGACGACGTCGGCAACCACGAGTCGCTGGTGCACGACGGCGACCCCAAGGACGCGGCGATCACGCTGGAGTCCTTCGACTGACCGGGCCGGCCCCACCCGCGCCCGAACCGACGCACCACCTTCCCCCCACCCCCGTGCCCGCTCCCGCCCCGTGGGAGCGGGCCCACGAAAGGGAGAGACATGGCCTCCCCACGACTGCTCCGCAGTTGCCTGCTCGCCACCCTGTCCGCCACCCTCGTCGCGGCCGCCGCGGTGACCCCCGCCCAGGCGGAACGCGGTCCGGAGACCGCCGCGGCGGTGACGTTCTCCGACACCTTCGACGGGCCCGCCGGATCGGGCGTCGACGCCTCCAAGTGGCAGCTCGAGACCGGCGACAACGTCAGCAACCACGAGCGGCAGTACTACACGTCCGGCACCGACAACGCGAAGCTCGACGGCCAGGGCAACCTGGTGATCGAGGCCCGCCGCGAGAACCCGGGCAACTACCAGTGCTGGTACGGCACGTGCGAGTACACCTCCGCGCGGCTGAACACCTCCGGCAGGTTCACCGCGACCTACGGCCACGTCGAGGCCCGGATGAAGATCCCGCGCGGGCAGGGCATCTGGCCCGCCTTCTGGATGCTGGGCCAGGACATCGGCGAGGTCGGCTGGCCGAACTCGGGCGAGATCGACGTCATGGAGAACGTCGGGTTCGAGCCGTCCACGGTCCACGGCACCATCCACGGCCCCGGCTACTCCGGCTCGGGCGGCATCGGCGCGGCCTACACGCTGCCGAACGGCGAGGCGTTCGCCGACGCCTTCCACACCTTCGCCGTGGACTGGGCCCCGGACCGGATCACCTGGTCGGTCGACGGCAACGTCTACCAGACCCGTACACCGGCCGACCTGGGCGGCAACGCGTGGGTCTTCGACAAGCCGTTCTTCCTCATCCTGAACCTCGCCGTCGGCGGCTACTGGCCCGGCGACCCCGACGGCTCGACCGCCTTCCCGCAGCAGCTGGTGGTCGACGAGGTGAAGGTGACCACGAGCGACGGCTGACGACCCTCGGGCCCGGCACACCCGGAACCCGCAGCGGACCGCGGTCTTTCCGAGACCGCGGTCCCCGGGCCGCCCGACCCCGGTCAGGGGGACGTCGTCCGGGCGATGTCCGCGGCCGGGGCGTCCTCGTCCGGGGCCGCCGGGGGCGGGAAGATCAGATCCTCGAGCGCGTCCGCGGCGAACAGGAAGGCCATCATCACGACTGGTAGAAGCAGCGCGAGCAGAATCACAGGACCTCCCGGTGGGTCGGTCTGTGGGCTTCGTGGCCCGGCTTCAAGGATGGGCCCGAATGGCCGAACCCGCACGGCGGGAGCCGACGAAGCCGCTATGCCGCGGACAGCACCCCGGGTGATCCTTTGGCCAGTCGTTCACGCATATGCAGAACGAATGTGCGGCGCCACCTCTGCCCACGGCATGCCGTTGAGTACGTATGGAACCTCCCATCGAGATCGACCACAGCGCCGTCGAGGACTGGACCATCGTGGAGATCCGCGGAGAGGTGGACGTGTACACCGTGCCCGTGATCAAGCAGTACATGATCGAGCGACTCGCGGACGGTCACCGTCGGTTCGTCGTCGACCTGCGCGCGGTGGCGTTCATCGACTCCATGGGCCTGGGCGTGCTGGTCGGCGCCCTCAAACGGGTCCAGTCGGTGCACGGCGAGCTGAAACTCGTCATCACGGACGCCAGCACCAAGCAGCTCTTCGCCCTGACCGGCCTGCGGCACGTCTTCCCGATCTACGACTCGGTGTACCAGGCACGCCGCACGTCCTAGGTACCGGCCGCCTGCCTCGGCCCGGCCGGCCGGTCCGGCCGGTCCGGCCGGGTCGCCCGGTCCAGCTCGATGAGGACCGAGTGGTACGCACGGCCGGTCGCGCGGTCCATGCCGATCTCGCACATGCGGTTGGCGGACAGGTGGGCGTCGTAGGCGCGCGAGGTCACCTCCGCGGCCTCCTTCGCCGTCGCCGACGCCGTCAGCTCCTTGTGCAGCATGCCCCGGTCCCCGGCGAAGGCGCAGCACCCGGCGTCGTCCGGGACGACGACCTCGTCGGCGACCGCCTCGGCGACCGCGCGGAGCTGGTCGACGTCGCCCAGGTGCTGCATCGAGCAGGTCGGGTGCAGCACGGCCGAACCGGTGGTACGGCGGATCGTCAGCCGCGGCAGGAGCTCCTCGGCGGCCCACACGACGGAGTCGATCACCTTCAGGCGCCCGTGCAGTTCCCGGTTGGCGTGGGTGAGGTGGGGGACGACCTCGTGCTGGATGCCGAGCGTGCAGGAGGAGGCGTCGACGACGAGCGGGAGCCGTCCGCCGTCGGTCCAGGCCCAGGCGGCCTCGACGACGCGGTTGGCCATCACGGTGTTGCCGTCCGCGTAGCCCTTGGAGTGCCAGATCGTCGAGCAGCAGGTGCCCGCCACGCCGTCCGGGATCCACACCGGCCGGCCGGCGCGGGCCGAGACGTCGACCACGGCCTGCTGGAGCGACGGGATGCCGTCGCCGTCCGGGCCGGCGAAGATCCGGTTCACGCAGGCCGGGTAGTAGACGGCGCTCGCGCCCGCCCGGGAGGTGGACGGCGCGGTGCGGGCGGCGGCGCCCGGGATCTCCGGCAGCCACTCGGGCACCAGATCGGGGCGTACGGCCTTGCGGGCCAGGCCGGTGGCAGCGGTCAGCAGCCGGTCGGCGATCTTCTCGGCCGCGCCGACCGCGAGGCGGGCCGACGCCTCGACGGTCTTGAACCGCTTGGCGGTGAGTGCGGCGATCCGTTCCTCGCGCGGCGAGTGCCTGCGGTGGCGGAAGTCCCTCATCATGGCGCCGGTGTCGATGCCGACCGGGCAGGCGATCGCGCAGGTGGAGTCGCCCGCGCAGGTGTCGACGGCGTCGTAGCCGTAGGAGGCGAGGAGCTGTTCCTCCACCGGTGAGCCGTCCGGTTGCCGCAGCATCTCCCGGCGCAGCACGATGCGTTGGCGCGGGGTCGTCGTCAGGTCGTGACTGGGGCAGGTGGGTTCGCAGAAGCCGCACTCGATGCACGGGTCGGCGACGGGCTCGATGCCGGGGATCGTCTTCAGTCCGCGCAGATGGGCCCTCGGGTCCCGGTCGAGGACGACGCGGGGGGCCAGCACGCCCTCGGGGTCGATCAGCCGCTTGAGCCGCCACATCAACTCGGTGGCCCGGGGCCCCCATTCCAGCTCCAGGAAGGGCGCGATGTTGCGTCCGGTGGCGTGCTCCGCCTTCAGCGACCCGTCGAACCGCTCCACGGTCATCCGGCAGAAGTCGTCCATGAACGCGGCGTACCGGTCGACGTCGGCGGGCTTCGACGCGTCGAAGGCGAGCAGGAAGTGCAGGTTGCCGTGGGCGGCGTGACCGGCGACGGCGGCGTCGAAGCCGTGCTGCGCCTGGAGGCCGAGCAGGTCCTCGCAGGCGTCGGCCAGCCGGGAGGGCGGCACCGCGAAGTCCTCCGTGATCAGGGTGGTGCCCGCCGGGCGGGAGCCGCCGACCGCCGTGACGAAGGCCTTGCGGGCCTTCCAGTAGCCGGAGATCACCTTGGCGTCGCGGGTGAACCCGTTGGTCACCGAGGCGACCGGCGCGACCAGTTCGAGGCGTTCCACGACCCGGGCCGCCGCCTGCTCGAAGGCCGCCTGCGCCGCCTCGTCGGGGGCCCGGAACTCCACCAGCAGCGCCGCCGTCTCCCGCGGCAGACCGGCCCAGTCGGCCGGTACCCCCCGCACGCTCACCGAGGCGCGCAGCGTGTTGCCGTCCATCAGCTCGACGGCGAGGGCCCCGGCCTCGTTGAACAGGGGGACGGCCGCCGCGGCGGCGGTCAGCGAGGGGAAGAAGAGCAGGCCGCTGGAGACCCTGCGGTCCAGCGGCAGGGTGTCGAAGACGACGTCGGAGATGAAGCCGAAGGTGCCCTCGGAGCCGACCATGAGACCACGCAGGATCTCGACGGGCGTGGCGCCGTCCAGGAAGGCGTCCAGCCGGTAGCCGTTGGTGTTCTTGATCTCGTACTTGGCGCGGATGCGGGCGGTGAGTTCCGGGTCCGCCTCGATCTCCGCCTTGAGCGCCAGCAGCCCCGCGCACAGCTCCGGCTCGGTGCGCGCCAGCGACTCGTCCGCGTGCGGGTCGGCCGTGTCGACGACGGTGCCGCCGGGCAGCACGAAGGTCAGTGAGGCGAGGGTGCGGTACGAGTTGCGGGTGGTGCCCGCGGTCATGCCGGAGGCGTTGTTGGCGACCACCCCGCCGACGGTGCAGGCGATGGCGCTGGCCGGGTCGGGCCCGAGGATCCTGCCGTACCGGGCGAGGGTCGCGTTGGCCCGCACGACCGTGGTGCCGGGCCGGATGCGGGCCCGCGCGCCGTCGTCCAGCACCTCGATACCCGTGAAGTACCGCCGCACGTCGACCAGGATGTCCTCA
The DNA here is from genome assembly GCF_027947575.1 of Streptomyces rubrogriseus. NCBI lineage: Bacteria > Bacillati > Actinomycetota > Actinomycetes > Kitasatosporales > Streptomycetaceae > Streptomyces > Streptomyces rubrogriseus. The sequence goes on from NZ_CP116256.1 coordinate 4,786,873, forward strand.
CCCTGGGCCTGGCCGTTGAGGCTGGTCCCGGCGGCGCGGAAGACGACCTGGCGGCCGTGGTCGCGCGCGTACGCCAGCACCGCGGCCACGTCCTCGATGTTCTCGGGAAGTACGACGACCTGCGGCACGAACCGGTAGGGGCTCGCGTCGGAGGCGTACTTCACCAGGTCGGAGACCTTCCACCGGACCTTGTCGGGGCCCAGCAGAGCGGTCAGGCCGGCCCGCAGCGGCTCGGGGGTACCCGTGGCCCCGGCGTCGGGCACCCGGTCGGCGGACGCGGCACGGTGCGTGCCGGGACGGAGGGTTTCCGGCTTGGGCTCCAGCAGGGGCATGACGTTCGACTCCCACACGATCTCGGTCGGTGCTGATCAGCGTACGACTGCGGTGCCCGCCGGCCCCGGCGGGACCGGCGGGCACGGAAGGTCAACCGGGCAGGACGGGGCCCGGGCCCTTGCCCTGGCGCTGGCCCTGGCCCTGGCCCTGGCCCGGCAGCAGGGCCACCACGTCGATCTCCACGAGGATGTCCATCAGGTCGGACCCGACCGTGGTGCGCACCGGGCAGGGCTCCTCGAAGAACTCGCGGTAGGCCGCGTCGTACGCGGCGAAGTCCCGCCGGAGGTGCTGGAGGTGCGCCGTGACCTTCACGACGTCCCGCGGGGACAGGCCCCGCGCGGCCAGGACCGCGCCCACGTTGCGCAGCACCTGGGTGGTCTGTGCCCCGACGCCCTCCGGTACGGCGCCCGTGACCGGGTCCTGGGGGCCGAAACCGGCCGTGAACAGGAACCCGCCCGCCGCCACGCCCTGGGAGTAGGCACCCGCGGGACGGGGCGCCCCGTCCGTCTGCACCGCCTGCTTGCCGTTCGGCTCGCTCATCCGGTCAGGTCACCGTCCCGCTCGTTGACGCCCGCGTAGTGGCGGAGCCTGTCCTCGTCCACGCTCACGCCCAGGCCCGGTCCCGAGGGCACCCGCAGCCGGCCGTTCTCCAGGTGCAGCGGCTCGATGATGTCGTCCGCGTGCAGGTAGTACATGCTGTCGATGGCCCGCGACAGGACGGGCGTGCTCGACACGACGGCCAGGTGCGCGGCCGTGGCGATGCCGAGTTCGCCACCGCTGTGCAGGTTCATGCCCAGGCCGAATGTCTCGCAGTGCGCGGCGAGCGCCTTCGTCGCGGCGATGCCGCCCCACTTGTAGACGTCGCCGTGGATGACGTCGACCGCGTTCAGGCGCATGGCCGGGGCGAAGTCCTCGAAGCGGACGACGCACATGTTGGTGCACAGCGGGATGCGTACCTTGGCCTTCACCTGGGCCATGCCCTCGATGCCGACGCAGGGGTCCTCCAGGTACTCCAGGTCCAGTTCCTCGAGGGCGATGCCGGCCCGCACCGAGTCGGGGACCGACCAGGCGGCGTTCGGGTCGACCCGCAGGTTCACGCCGGGCAACGCCTCGCGGACCGCGCGCAGGATGGCCACGTCGCCCGCGCAGTCCTTGGTGCCCTTGAGCTTGACGGCGTCGAAACCGCCCTCCTCGACGACCCGCACCGCGTGCTCGGCCATCGCCTTCGGCAGGTCGGCGGGGGTCGCACCCGGCGCGTCGGCGCGGGTGATCAGCGCGGTGATCGGGACCTCGTCGCGGACGGCGCCGCCCAGCAGGTCGGTGACGGACTGGCCGGTGGCCTTGCCCATCGCGTCCCAGCAGGCGACGTCGACGGCGGCGATCGCCGCGTATCCGAGGTAGCCGTAGAAGAAGGGCACCATGTGCTGCTTGCGGTGGAAGCCCTCCAGTGCGAACGGGCTGGTCCCGACCAGGTCCGGCACCATCCGGCGCACGATCGCGGCGACCGGCGCGCCCCACATCGTCTCGCCCCAGCCCTCGACGCCCGCGTCGGTGCGCACCCGCACGACGGTACGGGTCTCCCCGGTCTTGGTCTCGAAGGAACTGGTGAAGGGGTTGACGAGTGGCAGGTTCACGACCCACACGTCGACGTCGGTGATCTTCATTTCTTCTCCTCGCATCATCGGGGTCACCGGCTCGCCGCGTCGAAGGCCCGGATCGCGCGGGCCAGTCCCCGCGCCCGGTCGTCCAGGAGCCGGCCGCCCCGGTCGGCGTCGGCGCCGGAGGCGTCGTCGGTGGAGCCGTCGACCCGCTCCCACTCGCCGTGCCGCTCGACGGTCAGGCCGGGGTGGGGCGGGTGGTCGAACAGTGGGGGCGGTTCGACGGGGGTACGGGCCGGCACGGGGGTGCGCACCAGGCCGGGGTGGGCGGCGAGCATGAGGGACGTCTCGAACCAGCCGGCGTGACCCGGGGTGACGTCCGGGCGCCCGGCCTCGTCCTCGCCCGCGGTGAGGGTCCAGTAGGAGCAGGCGGCGACCGTTACCCGGGCGCGCAGTGCGAACCGCTTCACGGCGAGCCGCATGATCTCGTCGTTGCCGCCGTGGCCGTTGACGACCATGATCCGGTGGTAGCCGCTGGTCACGAGCGAGTCGAGGACGTCGTCGAGGACGGCGCCCAGGGTCGCCGCGGAGAGCGAGACGGCCGCCGCGAACAGGTGGTGCGGACTGTGCCCGAAGGGCAGCGCGGGCAGCCGCACGATCTCCGGCACGGAGAGTTCGGCCGACTCGGGGGACTCGGGGGCCTCGCGGTCCAGGAGGTCCAGTGCCCGGTCCACCACCTCCTCGACCAGGAGGGTGTCGGTTCCCATCGGCAGGTGGCCGGCGTGCTGCTCCTGGGAGCCGACGGGCAGCAGGGCGATGCCCCGCTCGCCGGCCCGCCGCACCTGTCGCCAGGTGAGTTCGGTCAGTCTCGATTGGCTCACGGTGCTACCTCTCCGAAACGGGGCCATGGCAGAGTCGGCGCATGGTCCACGAAAGTTCTCCGCTGCGACTGGTCCCCGAGGCCGCGCGGCAACCGGCCGCTCCCGCGGCACCGCGCCGGCTGGGAGCCGTCGAGCTGGTGCCCGGCCGGGTCACGGCGGCCGTACTGTCCATGGGCGGCCGGGTGCTCGACCGCACCGAGGCGTCGTACGACGCGGCCACCGCGACCCCCGCGGACATCGACGGGGCGCTGGCCGGGGTGGCCGGTGTCTTCGCCGCCCACGAGGTCCAGGGGATCGGCGTGGCCGCCGCGGGGCTGGTGGACCCCGGCACGGGACTGATCCTGGAGGTCAACGACGTGCCGGCGCTGCACGGCTTTCCGGTGACGGAGCGGCTGGGCACCCTCACCGGCGCCGGGGTGCACCTGGAGCACCGGGCGCGGCTCCAGGTGCTCGGCGACCGCTGGTTCGGCGCGGGCCGGGGGCGGCGCACCTTCGCCTCGGTCTCGACCGGCGAGGTGCTCGGGGTGGGTGTCCTCTACGACGGTGAGGTGATGGCGCCGCCCGGCGGGCGCAGCGGCGCGCACATGACCGTGTCGGCCAGCGGCGAGCGCTGCACCTGCGGGAACCGGGGCTGCTGGAAGACCCTGGCCACGACCGGCTGGCTGCGGTCCCGGGCGCGGGCCGCGGGGCTCGGGGCGGCGGTGTCGCTGGCCGAGCTGGTCGGCAGCGGGGACCCGCTCGCCGGGCGGGTGGTGGACGAGTACGCGCACAACCTCGCCCTGGGGCTGGTGAACGTGCAGCAGCTCTTCGCGCCCGGCCTGTTCATCCTGCACGGTGAGGCCCGTGAGGGCGGTGAGCGCTTCCGCACCGTGGTGGAGGAACGGCTGCGGGACGCGGTCGCCTTCGCGGGGGCCGAGCAGCCGCGGGTGCTGGTCGGCACCGCCGCGGTCGACGACGTGGCGCTGCTCGGCGGGGCGGGTCTGGTGCTGTCGCACCTCTAGCGTGGGGCGGTTCATCGGCTCGCTTCGTCCGTCGGTTCGTCCGTCGGTTCGTGCGTCGGTTCGTGCGTCGGTTCGTGCGTCGGTTCGTGCGTCGGGGCGGACGCGCGTGCCGCGGCCCGCCGGCCCCGGCGCGGGTCGAGGACCGGTACGGCGTCGAGGAGCTGCCGGGTGTAGGGATGGCGCGGGGTGCGCAGCACCGCCGCCGCCTCGCCGACCTCGACCAGGCTCCCCCGGCTCATCACGGCGACCCGGTCGGCCACCTGCGCCACCACGGCGAGGTTGTGCGAGACGAAGACGTAGGTGAGGCCCAGCCGCTGTTGCAGGTCCGCCAGGAGGTCGAGGACGGTCGCCTGCACGGAGACGTCCAGGGCGCTGGTCGGCTCGTCGAGCACCAGCAGCCGGGGGTGGAGCGCCAGGGCCCGCGCGATCGAGACGCGCTGGCGCTGGCCGCCGGAGAACTCGTGCGGGTAGCGGTCCTGGATGCCGGCGTCCAGGCCGACGGCCTCCAGGAGTTCCCCGACCCGCTGCCGGTTGCCGGCCCGTGCGCGCCGTCCGCGTGCCTCGGGGTCGTGCGTGACCAGCGGTTCGGCCACGATGTCGGTGATGCGCATGCGCGGGTTCATGCTGGAGTAGGGGTCCTGGAGCACGACCTGCATCTGCCGTCGTACGCCGCGCAGTTGGGAGGCGGTGAGGGCGGCGAGGTCCTGCCCGTCGAAGCGCACGCTTCCGGCGGTCGGTTCGAGGAGTCCGAGGAGCAGCCGGGTGAGGGTGGTCTTGCCGCAGCCGGACTCGCCGACCAGGGCCATGGTCTCGCCCTCGCGGACTTCGAGCGACACGTCGTCGACGGCGACGTTCGGGCGCCTGCCGCCGAACTCCTTGCGCAGGCCGTCGAGTTCGAGAAGGGGCCCGGCATGTGTGGGCGTGGCCGTGGGGGCGGGGGTGTCGGTCGCGTCGGTGCTCATGCCGCCTCCAGTCGAGGGGTGGCCGCCAGGAGCCTGCGGGTGTAGTCGTCGGCCGGGCGGTCGAAGACGTCGAGGACGTCGCCGGTCTCGACGACCTTGCCCTGGTTCATGACCACGACCCGGTCGGCGGTCTCGGCGACGACCGCGAGGTCGTGGGTGATGAGTACGACGGCCATGTCGTGCTTGTGCTGGAGCGTGACCAGGAGGTCGAGGATCTGGCGCTGCACGGTGACGTCCAGGGCGGTGGTCGGCTCGTCGGCGATGAGGACGCGGGGGCGGGCCACCAGCGCCGTCGCGATCATCACGCGCTGGCGCAGGCCGCCGGAGAGTTCGTGCGGGTACTGGCGGTAGCGCAGGGCCGGGTCGGGGATGCCGACCTCGTCGAGGGCCGCCAGCGCGGCCTCCTTGGCCTCGGCGCGGGACATGCCGGTGTGGTGCCTGAGGACCTCGGCCACCTGGGCGCCCACGCGCTGGAGCGGGTCGAGGCAGGTCATCGGGTCCTGGAAGACCATGGCGATGTCGCGGCCCCGGACCCGGCCGAGTTCCTTCTCGGACAGCCGCAGCAGGTCGCGTCCGTCGAAGCGGATCTCGCCGCTCGTGTAGACGCACGGCGGGCTCGGGTTGAGACGCAGGACGGAGAGCGCGGTGGCGCTCTTGCCGCTGCCGGACTCCCCCACCACGGCGAGGGTCTCGCCGGCCCGGACGTGGAGGGAGACGTCCCGGACGGCGTGGACGACGGAGCCCGCCAGCTGGAAGTCGACACTGAGGCCGTCGATCTCGAGGAGCGGTCGCTGGTCGGCGGGCCGCCGGGGCGTGTCCCCCGTGGGCCGGCCGGGGCCGGTGGTCGGTCGGTCGTTGGTCATCGGCGGTAGGCCTTCGGGTCCGCGACGTCCCGCAGGGCGTCGCCGGTGATGTTGATGGCGAGGGAGGTCAGCATCAGCGCGATGCCGGGGAAGACGGCGACCCACCAGGAGGTGCCCAGGTAGAGCTGGCCGTCGGCGAGCATGCCGCCCCAGGTGACCGTCTCCTTGGGGACGCCCAGGCCGAGATAGCTGAGGGAGGCCTCGGCGACGATGGCGGCGGCGACGTGCAGGGTGCCGATGGTGGCCAGCGGCGCCATCACGTTGGGCAGCAGGTGGCGGCGCATGATGGTGACGTCCGTGACGCCGATCGCGCGGGCCTCGGTGACGAAGTCGCGGGTGCGCAGCGACATCACCTCGGAGCGCACGACACGCGCGTAGGAGACCCAGCCGGTGAAGCCGAGCACCACGATCACGACCCACAGGCCGGAGCCGAGGAAGCCGACGACGGCGAGGGCCAGCAGGAGGGAGGGGAAGGCGAGCTGGACGTCGGCGAGCCGCATGAGGGTGCGGTCGGCCCAGCCGCCGAAGTATCCGGAGGCGAGGCCCACGACCGTACCGATGACGCCGGCGAGCAGTGCGGCGCCGGCGCCGACGAGCAGGGAGACCCGGGTGCCGTGGACGACGCGGGAGAGCATGTCGCGGCCGAGCTGGTCGGTGCCGAGCAGGTGGGCGCCGCTGCCGCCGTCCTGCCAGGCGGGGGGTCGCAGCCGCAGCAGGAGGTTCTGCGCGTTGGGGTCGTAGGGGGCGATCAGCGGGGCGAACAGGGCGGCGAACAGCAGCAGTACGAGCACGGCGAGGGCCAGTACGGCGAGCTTGTTGCGCAGCAGGCCGCGCAGGACGACGGAGCCGGAGCCGGAGCCGGAGCCGCTGGACGGCTTCTTGTCCGGGGTCACGTCGGTCGCGGCCGGTGACATGACGGTCATCGGGACGTCCTCACCCTCGGGTCGAGGAAGCTGTAGGAGAGGTCGACGAGCAGGTTCACCACGACGAAGGTGGCGGCGAAGAACAGGACGGTGGCCTGGACGAGCGGGAAGTCGCGGTTGGAGATCGCCTCGACGGTCAGCTGGCCCACCCCGGGCCAGGAGAAGACCCGTTCGGTGAGGATCGCCCCGCCGAGCAGGTTGCCGACCTCCAGGCCGACGACGGTCACCACCGGCAGCGAGGCGTTGCGCAGTCCGTGCCTGAGCACCACCTGCAGCGGCCCGAACCCCTTGGCGCGGGCGCTGCGGATGTGGTCGGAGGACAGGACGTCGATCAGCGAGGAGCGCAGCAGGCGGGCTACGACGGCGACGGAGTACACGGCGAGGGTGACGGCGGGCAGCACCAGGTTGGCGATGGTGCCGTAGCCGGAGGCGGGCAGGGCCCGCAGCCAGACGGCGAAGACCAGGATGAGCAGGATGCCGACCCAGAACGGCGGGGTGGACTGGCCGAGCAGGACGCCGGTCATCACGGTCTTGTCGGTGCCCCGGCCGCGGCGCATGGCGGCGACGATGCCCGCCGGGATCGCGACGACGAGGGTCACCGCGAGCGCGGCGGCGGCCAGTTCGATCGTGGCGGGCAGCCGGTCGGCGAGGATCTCGCTCACGGGCTGGCCGTAGACGAGGGAGTCGCCGAAGTCGAGGTGGAGCAGTCCCCACAGGTAGTCGAGGTACTGGGCGAACAGGGACTGGTCCAGGCCCAGGGAGTGGCGCAGCACCTGTTCCTGTTCGGCCGTGGCGTCCGGCGGCAGCAGGATCTTCACCGGGTCGCCGGACAGGCGGACGAGGAAGAAGGCGACGGTCGCCGTGCAGAACAGCACCAACAGGGCGGTGAGCAGGCGCTTGAGCACCCCTCGCAGGGGGCCCGTCCGGTCCGTGCGGCGGGCCGGGGCGGCCGCCGGGGCGGGTGGTTTGTCGAGGGTGAGGGCGCTCATCGGGAGACCTCCGCGCTCTCCATCGAGAGGACGCCCGCGGCTCCCGGCGTCCAGCGGGGCCGGTCGTTGCGGGCGATGATGTTGTCGATCTGGTAGAGGAAGACGAAGGGTGCTTCCCGGCGCATCAGCCGTTGCAGGTCCGAGAAGGCCGCTTCGCGCCGGCGGGGGTCCTCGGAGAGTTCCTCGGCGTCGATGAGGCGGTCGGCCTCGGCGGAGTGCCAGCGGCTCTGGCGGCGGTCGCTGCGCACGTTGGACTGGACGATACTCGCGCCGTCCATCGTCCAGACGGTGCTGGCGGCGAGGTAGATCGGGCCGAGCGCGCCGCGGTTGTCGGAGGTGAGGCGGGCCGAGTAGGTGCCGGGGTCGAGCAGGTTGACGCGGGCGTCCACCCCGGCCCTGGCGAGGAGTCCGGACAGGGCCTCGGCGACGTTGGCGTCGACGTTGGAGGCGGTGAGCGTGGTGGAGAAGCCGTGCGGGTGGCCGGCCTCGGCGAGTAGTCGCCGCGCGGTGTCGACGGAGCGGGTGAAGGGCTTGACGGCGGGGTCGAAGCCGAAGGAGCCGCGCGGGACGAGTGCGGGCGTCTCGGTGGCCTTGCCGCCGAGCACGGCCTTGATGAGCAGCGGGACGTCGATCGCGTGGTTGAGCGCCTGGCGTACCCGGCGGTCCTGGAGCGGGCCGTTCTCCAGGGTGTTCAGGGACAGGTAGGCGGTGCGGATCCCCGTGTAGCCGTCGATGGTGATGCCGCCGTAGCCGTCGAGCTGCTGGGCGGCGTCCGGGGTGAGCCCGGCGACGAGGTCGACGCCGCCGCTCTGCAGGGCGGCCAGGGAGGACGAGGCGTTGGGGGCGGGGCTGAAGACGAGCCCGTCGACGGCCGGGCGTCCGTTCCAGTGGCCGTCGTAGGCCCGCATCCGCAGTTCGTGGTCGCGCTGCCAGCTCGTGAAGGTGAAGGGGCCGGTGCCGACGGGGTGGTCGGCGAAGGCCGCGTCGCCCACGTCGGCGAGGTGGCGGGGCGGTACGACGACGCCGCCGAACAGGGAGAGCTTGGCGGGCAGGATGGGGTCGTGCACGGTGGTGTGGATGTCGACGGTGAGCCGGTCGACGACGGTGACACCCTTGACGAAGCGCAGCTCGACGATGGGTGACTTGGTCGCCGGGTCGAGCAGTCGCTCGATGCTGAAGGCCACGGCGCGCGCGTCGCACACCTCGCCGTTGTGGAAGGTCACCCCCGGGCGGAGGACGAAGCGCCAGGTACGCGCGTCGGTGGCCTTCCAGGAGAGGGCGAGCCTGGGGTGCAGCCGGTTGTCCCGGCCGCGGGTGGTGAGGGTGTCGAACATGTTGATCAGGACGTTCATCGACACCATGTCGCCCTGCTTCTGGGGGTCCAGCGTCTTCGGGTCGCCCGTCTGGGAAACCCGCAGGACGTTGCCGGCCCGGTCCGCGGCGGCGGTCGTGCCGCACGCGCTCAGGAGCGCGGGAGCGCTGAGCGCTCCGAGCAGCAGACCACCGGTCCGCAGGACCCGGCGTCGGCTGGGACGGCTGCGGTCCACCGTGCGCCCCTGAAGATTTCGTTCCATTGAACAACACCTCCGTTCCGTCAGATGGAATGCGGTTGGGTTAAGCTAAGCGACATGGTGAAAGCGGTCAACACCCGGTCGGTCGACCAGGAACTCGTGAAGGGCCCCGTCGACAAGGCGATGGAGGTGCTCGATGCGCTCGTCCAGCCCGGCGGACCCCACCGGTTGGGAGAGATCGCGCGCCGCACCGGACTGACCAAGCCGACCGTCCACCGGCATCTGCGGACCATGGCGGAGTACGGCTTCGCGGAACCCGCCGAGGGCGGCAGCTACCGCCCGGGGCCCCGGCTGCTGGGGCTGGCGGCGGCGGCCCTGAGTGACAGCCGGGTGCTGGAGCTGACCAGGCCCGCCCTCGCCGACCTGCGCCGGCGCACCGGTCATGTCGCGTTCTACGCGGTGCGCCACGCGTCGGACGCCGTGTACCTGGAGCAGTCGGAACCGGCCCGTGAGTACCGGATGGGCACCCGGCCCGGCCACCGGTCGCCGCTCCACACCTGCGGCGTGGGGCTCGCCATGCTCTCCGCGCTGCCCGCCGGGGAGGCCGAGGCGGTCGTGGACGCACCGGACCTGGAGGCGCGCACGCCGAGCACGCCCACCGACCCGGCCGCGCTGCGGGCGGTGCTCGCGCGGGCCGCGCTGTGCGGCTACGCCGTGGACGACGAGTACGACGAGGCGGACGTGCGGTCGGTGGCGGCTCCCGTGCTGGACGCGGAGGGCCGGGCCGTGGGTGCCATCGGCATCGCGGGACTGATCTTCACCCTCGACCCCGGCAGTGTGGAGGTGTTCGGGCCGATGGTGCGGGCCGCCGCGCGCACGGTGTCCGCCGGGCTCGGCGCACGCACCCCCGTACTCGGCGTGGTGGACACGGTACGGGGAGGCGAGGAGGCGTGAGCGCCCTGGCCGAACTGCTCACCGAAGGACGGGAACAGCGGATCTTCTCCGGCGCCGCCTGGTCCGTCGGGGGCCCCCGGGGGCCGCTGGACCGGGGCTGGACCGGTACCCGCCGCTGGGACGGACCGCCGCTGGACGGCGACGACCTGTGGGACCTCGCCTCGGTCACCAAGCCGATCGCCGGTCTCGTGGTCATGGCGCTCGTCGAGCGCGGCATGCTCGGCCTCGACGACACCGTGGGCGCATACCTTCCGGACTACCGGGACGGCGACAAGGCGGAGCTGACCGTGCGTCAACTCCTCACGCACACCTCGGGGATACCCGGCCAGGTGCCGCTGTACCGCGATCACCCCACCCGTGCGGCGCTGCTGGAGGCGGTACGGCTGCTGCCGTTGACCGCGGAGCCCGGCACCCGCGTCCAGTACTCCTCGCAGGGCTTCATCGTCCTCGGCCTGATCGCCGAGGCGGCGGCCGGGGAGCCGCTGGACACGCTGGTGGAGCGGCTGGTGTGCGCGCCGCTCGGTTTGCGCGACACCGTCTTCCGGCCGGACGCCGGGCGCCGGGCGCGGGCGGTGGCCACCGAGGACTGCCCCTGGCGCGGCCGCCGGGTGGTGGGCGAGGTCCACGACGAGAACGCGGTGGTGCTCGGCGGGGTCGGCGGGCACGCGGGCCTGTTCTCCACCCTGGCGGACATGGAACGGCTGGGCGCCGCCCTCGCTGCCGGCGGCCGGGGCCTCCTGCGGCCCGAGACCTTCGCCCTGATGACGGCCGCCCACACGGACGGCCTGGCGCTGCGGCGCGCCCTGGCCTGGCAGGGCCGCGACCCGGTCGGCTCCCCCGCCGGGGAGGTGTTCGGCCCGGAGTCGTACGGCCACACGGGCTTCACCGGCACCAGCCTGTGGGTCGACCCGGCCACACGACGGTACGCCGTGCTGCTCACCAACCGGGTGCACCCGACGAGGACGGGCGACGGGATCGTCGCCCTGCGCCGGGCGTTCCACGACGCGGCCGCCGTGCTGCCCCCGGTGGCTGCCGGGGGCCGCCACGGTGTGGAATGAGCCGGTGAACTCCTCCGCACCGGGCGCCGAGCGCCCCGAACGCGCCCGCCCCGCCGCCCAGAGCCTCACCGGTGTCGGCCTCGCCGTCCTCGACCCTGCCGGACGGGTGCTGCTGGGGCTCGGTCACGACGGACGCTGGGAGCTGCCCGGCGGCAAGGTCGACGCGGGCGAGGACTTCGAGGCGGCCGCCGCCCGGGAGTTGGCGGAGGAGACCGGGCTCGTGGTGGCCCCCGCGGAGGTGCGGGTGCTGGCCGTGCTCGTCGACGGCGTGGGCGGGCTGACCCGGGTGACGGCGGCGGCCGTCACCGGGCGGGCGGCCGGGGCGCCCCGGGTCACCGAGCCGGACAAGATCGAGCGCTGGGAGTGGTTCACCCGCGAGTCGCTCCCGTCCGCGCTGTTCCCGCCGTCCGCCTCGGTCCTGGACTGCCTGTGGCCCGGGGCGGAGCGGCGGGGTGCGGACGGAGTCCGGCACTATGCGGTGGCCGCTCCCGCCGTGAAGGGCAGCACGAGCCGGGACGGGTGCGCCGCGTCGCGGTAGATCGCCCCCGGCAGCGGTTTGTGCACCGCGGTCCCGGCGCGGGACGGGAACCCGCGCCGTTCCGCCACGTCCATTGACATGAACGCGCTACGGCGCAACGCTGAGAGCGCTCTCAGAATCGGTACGGACCAATTCCCCCACACCCGCACGGAGGTGGAGAGTGCTCTCCCGACTCGGACACCGTCTGCTCGCCGTGGCCGCGGCGGCAGGCCTGACCGGCGCCCTGCTCTCGTTCGGCGCCGCGCCACCCGCGGACGCCGCGGTGCCCGCCACCATCCCCCTGAAGATCACCAACAACTCCGCCCGTGGCGACGCCGTCCACATCTACAACCTGGGCACCTCGCTGACGACCGGCCGGCAGGGCTGGGCGGACGAGAACGGCACCTTCCACGCCTGGCCCGCCGGCGGCAATCCCCCCACTCCCGCACCGGACGCGTCCATTGCCGGACCGGCCGCGGGACAGACCAAGACCATCCGGATCCCGAAGCTGTCGGGACGCATCTACTTCTCCTACGGCCAGAAGCTGGACTTCCGGCTCACCACAGGCGGCCTGGTCCAGCCCGCCGTGCAGAACCCTAGCGACCCGAACCGCAACATCCTCTTCAACTGGTCCGAGTACACGCTCAACGACGGCGGGCTGTGGCTGAACAGCACCCAGGTCGACATGTTCTCCGCGCCGTACACGGTCGGCGTGCAGCGCGCCGACGGCGGCGTGACCAGCGCCGGACAGCTCAAGGCCGGTGGCTACCGCGGGGTGTTCGACGCGCTGCGGGCCCAGCCGGGCTGGGGCGGGCTGATCCAGACCCGGCCCGACGGCACCGTACTGCGGGCGCTGGCACCGCTGTACGGGGTGGAGACCGGGGCGCTGCCCGCGTCGGTCATGGACGACTACATCAACCGGGTCTGGCAGAAGTACGCGACGACCACGCTCACCGTCACGCCCTTCGGGGACCGGCCGGACACCAAGTACTCCGGGCGCGTCTCGGGCAACGTCATGAACTTCACCAACACCTCCGGCGCGGTCGTCACCAGCTTCCAGAAGCCCGACGCCTCCAGCGTCTTCGGCTGCCACCGGCTGCTGGACGCTCCCAACGACCAGGTGCGCGGGCCGATCTCCCGCACGCTCTGCGCCGGCTTCAACCGCTCGACGCTGCTGAGCAACCCCAACCAGCCCGATCCCTCGGCGGCGAACTTCTACCGGGACTCCGTGACCAACCACTACGCCCGGATCATCCACGAGCGCATGGCCGACGGGAAGGCGTACGCGTTCGCCTTCGACGACGTCGGCAACCACGAGTCGCTGGTGCACGACGGCAACCCGGCCGAGGCCAGGCTCACGCTCGCCCCGCTCGACTGAGCCGGCGGCGGGCACGCGTCCGCCCCCGTCCTCGGCCGGTGCGGTGGAGGAGGGGGGCGGAACACGGGTGCGGCGCCCGGCGGGGCGGGCTGTCGGGTACCGCACCGGCCCGGTCAGGCGCCGGGCAGTACGCCGGTGCGGGCGACCTCGGAGTACCAGC